>CAWCFK010000011.1:0-315879 GCA_963794685.1 uncultured Actinomycetota bacterium
GTCTTCGGGATGATCAGGGGCGCCGAGCCGCCACTGATCATGACGCTGCGCTTCTGGTTGTAGTCGCTGCCCGGGACGACCGTCGGTTGCAGGGTGACATTTGTGTTCTTGGTCAGTTCGGACCAGAACAGCCACTCCGGCTTGTACGGGTACGCCGCGTTGCTCAGCAACATGATCGGGAAGGACAGCGCCTCGGTGGCCT
The DNA here is from genome assembly GCA_963794685.1 of uncultured Actinomycetota bacterium. Classification (GTDB taxonomy): domain Bacteria; phylum Actinomycetota; class Actinomycetes; order Mycobacteriales; family Micromonosporaceae; genus CAVTWH01. The sequence continues at coordinate 203 of CAWCFK010000011.1, forward strand.
TGAACTGGTCCCCGACGTTGAACTTTTCCATCGCGCCGGTCCGGTTGGCGGTGAGGTTGTCACTCTTCTTGTCGTCGCTGCCACAGCCGGCGAAGGTGAACGCGGCCAGTGAGCCGACCGCGCCAGCGAGCACCTGGCGACGGGAGAGTTGGGTCATGAACTTTCTCGCTTTCCTTGGAAGGGGGTGTGAGCGGGCTAGCCCTTGACCGCGCCGAGCATTACGCCGCGGACGAAGTACCGCTGGATGAAGGGGTAGACGACCATGATCGGGAGAACGGTGAGGATGATCGTCACCGCCTTGATGTTCGAGGCGATCTGGAGCTGGGTATCGCTGGATTCGCCGATGTCGGATCCGCCGGTTGCCCCGGCGATCAGATTGCGCAGGTAGATCGTGACCGGGAACATCTCCTGCCGGTCCAGGTAGAGGAACGCGGAGAACCAGGAGTTCCAGAAGGACACCGCGTAGAACAGGATCATCGTGGCGATCACCGCCTTGGACAGCGGCAGCACGATGCGCAGCAGGGTCTGGTAGGTGCTCAGGCCGTCGACGGCCGCCGCCTCCTCCAGCTCCTGTGGGATGTTCTCGAAGAACGCCTTCATCACCAGCAGGTTGAACACGTTGATGGCGTTGGGGAGCACGATGGCCCACAGCGTGTTGCGTAGCCCGAGCCCACTGACGAGCACGTAGTTGGGGATCAGGCCGCCGTTGAAGAACATGGTGAACACGGCCACCCCGACCAGGGCGCCGCGCCCGCGCAGCTGCTTCTTCGACAGCACGTAGGCGTAGCAGGTGGTCAGCACGATCGAGATGAGCGTGGCGACCACGGTGTAGAGCACCGTGTTGCGGTAGTCGGTCCAGAACGCCGGGTCGGACATGACCCGCTTGTAGGTGGTCAGGTTGAAGCCCTTGGGGATCAGGTTGACCTGCCCGGCCCGGATCGGCTGCTCGGCGCTGAACGAGCGGGCGATGATATTCAGGAACGGGTAGAGCGTGGCCACCACCACCCCGGTCAGGATGATCCCGTTGACCACCTGGAAGATCCGGTAGCCCCGGGTCGCCTGCTGCCGACGGGGGCCGGCGTACTCCACGATGGGCTGCTCAACGGGCTGTTCGACGGTCACCACAGGCTCGTCCCCACTGCTCGACGGGAGATGGCGTTGGCCGACAGCACCAGCGTCAACCCGATCACCGACTCGAACAGGCCGATCGCGGCGGCGTAACTGAAGCTGCCGCTGACCACGCCGACCCGGTACAGGTACGTCGAGATGACGTCCGCGGTCGGGTAGGTCAGCGGGTTGTACAGCAGCAGGACCTTCTCGAAGCCGACCGCCATGAAGGTGCCGATGTTGAGGATCAGCAGCGTCACCATGGTGGGCCGGATGCCCGGCAGGGTCACGTGCCAGGTCTGCCGCCAGCGGTTGGCCCCGTCGATCCGGGCCGCCTCGTACAGGTCCTGGTCGACGGTGGTGAGCGCGGCGAGGTAGAGGATCGTGCCCCAACCGACCGTCTGCCAGACCTCGGAGGAGACGTAGATGGTGCGGAACCATTCGGGCAGTTGCATGAACTGGATCGGGTCGTGGCCGAGGCCGCGCACCGCCTGGTTGACCACGCCGTCGGTGGAGAGCGTCTCGAAGATGATCCCGGCCACCACCACCAGGGACAGGAAGTGCGGCAGGTACGACACGGTCTGCACGAACCGCTTGAAGAACCGGTTGCGCACCTCGTTGAGCAGCAACGCGAGCACGATCGGCAGCGGGAAACAGAACAGCAGGGTCAGCCCGCCGAGGATGAGCGTGTTGGTGAAGACGTGCCAGAACGTCGGGTCGTGCAGGAACAGCTTGAAGTAGTGCAGGCCGCGCCAGTCGTCGCCGAAGACGTTGCCGCCGGGGCTGTACCGGCGGAAGGCGATGACGTTACCGGCCATCGGCAGGTACCGGAAGATCACGAAGAAGACCAGCGGCAGGACGGCCAGCGAGTAGAGCTGCCAGTCCCGGCGCAGTGACTGCCGCCAGGTGCGCCGGTGCACCCGGATGGGCGCGGCCGGCTTCTCCGGGCTGTCACTGGTGCCCGGTGGCCGGTCCAGAGTGGTGGGGATACTCATCAACGCACCTCCGCGGTGGTCTCGACGCTCGACCTGCGCCCGGGACACCAGCTCCCGCTGGTGGCCGACCTCGCGGACGTCGCCGATCAGGCGCAGCGGCAGCACGGCGGTCGACTCGGCGCTGACTGCGGCCGAAACGCAGCTCCACGTCACCGGGCTCGACGATGCGGCGGCCGCGTACCCCGGTGAACGACGTGACGTCGGCCGGGACCGTGAACGTCACGTGTGCCTGCTCGCCCGCCGCCAGCTCGACCCGGGCGTAGCCGATCAGGCGAACCACCGGCCGGGTGGTCTGCGCCACCGGATCGTGCAGGTAGAGCTGGACGACCTCGGCGCCCGGCCGGGAACCGGTGTTGCGGACCCGCAGCCCGACCGTGACCTCGCCGTCGACCGGCCAGACTGCGGGAGCCTCGGCCGCCTCGGCCAGCGGCTGCCCGGCTGTGTCTACCAGCGGCTGCCCAGCTGGGTCTACCAGCGGCTGCCCAGCTGTGTCGGTTGGCGGCTGCCCAGCCGCGGCCAGCACGGCGGCGCCGTTCCACTCGAAACTGGTGTAGCTCAGCCCGTGGCCGAACGGGAACGCCGGGCGTCGGGTCGACCGAGGAGACCTGGTTGCGCCGGCCCAGCGGTGGGGAGAGGTAGGTGGCCGGCAGCCCGGCCGAGTCGCGGGGCACGCTCACCGGCAGCCGCCCGGACGGGTTGACCGCGCCGGTCAGCACCTCGGCCAGCGCCTGCGCGCCGGCCTGGCCGGGGAAGAAGCCGAAGACGACGGCCGCGGCGTCGGCCACCTGCGGACCCAGCGCGTACGGCCGGCCGGCGAGCAGCACCAGCACCACCGGGGTACCGGTGCGCAGCACCGCGTCGACCAGGTCGGCCTGGACTCCGGGCAGGCGCAGGTCGGCGGCGTCGCAGCCCTCGCCGGAGGTGCCCCGGCCGAACAGTCCGGCCCGGTCGCCGACCGCGAGCACGCACACGTCGGCTGTCGGCGGCCGCCGCCACGGCCGCCGCGATGTCAGCGGTGTCGGCGCCGGTGATCGCACAGCCGGGCTCGTAGCTGAGGTCCGGGATCAGCTCGGTCAGCGCGGTGCGCAGGGACGGGACCGGCACCCCGTACCCGTGCTCCGGGTGCGGGCCGACGTGCACCGGGAAGGAGTAGCAGCCGAGCATCGCCAGCGGGTCGTCGGCGACCGGGCCGATCAGCGCCACCCGGGCACCGGCCGCCAGCGGCAGCACGCCGGCGTTGCGCAGCAGCACCACGGACTCCCGGGCCAGCCGCAGCGCGAGGTCCTGGCTGGCCTCGTCGTCGAGCCGCAGGTCGTCCACGCCGTCGGGCAGGTGCTGCGGGTCGGCGTCGAGCAGGCCGAGCTCGGCCTTCTGCGCCAGTACCCGGCGCAGCGCGCGGTCGACCAGCGCCTCGTCGATGGCGCCGGCGCGGACCGCCTCGACCAGCGGCGCGCCGAACGCGTCCACGGTGGGCAGCTCGACGTCGATGCCGGCCCGCAGCGCCAGCCCGGCCGCCGTCGCCCCCGTCGGCGGCGACCCCGTGCAGGCTCTGCAGGAACCGGACGGCGAAGTAGTCGGCGACCACCGTGCCGGTGAAGCCCCAGCCGGTCGCGCAGCAACCCGGTCAGCAGGCTCTCGTCGGCGGCGACCGGCACCCCGTCGATCTCGGCGTAGGAGTGCATCACCGACCGCGCGCCGCCCAGCCGCAGCGCCATCTCGAACGGCGGCAGGATGACGTCGGCGAATTCCCGCTGGCCCGATCGGCACCGGGGCGAGGTTGCGTCCGCCCCGGGAGGCGGAGTATCCGGCGAAGTGCTTCAGGGTGGCCACCACGCCGGCCTGCTCCAGGCCGCGCACGTACGCCGCGCCGACCGTGCCGACCAGGTACGGGTCCTCGCCGATCGTCTCCTCGGTGCGGCCCCAGCGGTAGTCGCGGGTCACGTCGAGCACCGGGGCCAGGCCCTGGTGGACCCCGGCGGCCCGCATGCGACCGCCGATCCGGCCGGCCATCTGCTCGACCAGCTCCGGGTCGAAGGTCGCACCCCAGCTCAGCGGGGCCGGGTACACGGTGGCCCCCCAGGCGGCGAAGCCGGTCAGGCACTCCTCGTGCACCTGGGCCGGGATGCCGAACCGGCTGGCCGCCACGATCTGCGCCTGCGCGGCGGCCAGCGCGCGGGCGCCGGCGACCGGGTCGACCGGGGCGGTGCCGAACGGCCGGGTGAGCTGCCCCAGCCCGTGCTTGATGACCTCGTCCCAGACGCAGGCCGCCGCCCATGTCCGCCTGGTGCGGGGCGACGGCGACTCCCGGTGGCGTCGGCGCCGACCCACACCCCGACCAGTTGGGCGATCTTCTCCTCCAGCGTCATCAGCGGCGATGAGCGCCTCGGCCCGCTCGGCCGGCGACAGGCGGATGTCCCGCCACCGTGGTGTCGCCCCGGACGCGGGGTGGGTATCGATCGACAACTGGCTGCTCATGCGATCCCTTCGCGGCTTGCACGGCGTCCCGGACGATCGACGGTCCGCGCCGTCGGCATCCGGGTTGCTTCGAAACTTTCGAAACCTGGAGTTTCGTTTTGCGAAATCTAAGTTCGCTCACTCAGCGTGTCAAGGGGTTGATGTTCAGCCGGATCAGCCGTGCAGACATCGAGCTGTCAGGAAACATCCTTGGGAAAGAATCGATTCGGCCGGAAACGCGGATCTCCCGATGTCGACAGTGCAGTGCTAGTGTCGCCCGAAAGTTAAGCGACGAACCCCCGGGATTTCGATGACAAGCCCTCGGCCAGGAGCCCCCACCACGACCATCGCGGCCATCGCCCACGAGGTCGGCGTCTCGGTGGCGACCGTCTCCAAGGTGCTCAATGGACGCTCCGACGTGGCGGCCGACACCCGCGCCCGGGTGGAGGCCAGCCTGGAGCGGCACAGCTACCGACGCCGCTCCAGCCGGCAGCCGGTCAGCACCGGCCAGGTCGACCTGGTCTTCCACGAGTTCGACGCGGAGTGGGCGATGGAGATCATCCAGGGCGTCGAGGCGGTCACCGCGAGCTGCGGCATCGACGTGGTGCTCTCCCAACTCGGCGGCGCGCACCACCCGCCACAGCAGTGGCTGGACGGTGTCCTCACCCGACGTCCGGCCGGCGTGCTGTTCGTGATGTGCAGCCCGACCCAGCCCCAGCAGCTACGCCTGAAGCGCCAGCGCATCCCGTTCGTGGTGATCGACACCGACAGCGCCACCGTCAGCCTCGGTGCCCACCGTCGGGTCCAGCAACTTCAACGGCGGCCTGCTCGCCACCCGGCACCTGATCGAACTCGGGCACCGCCGGATCGGCATCATCTCCGGCCAGGACGACGTGCTGTGCAGCCGGGAACGTGTCGCCGGGTTCCGCTTCGCGCACGAGGAGGCGGGCCTCGCGATCGACCCGGAACTGGTGCGGTACAGCAACTTTTCGGTCAGCGGCGGCTACCGCCACGGGATGGAACTGCTGGCCACCCGGACCGGCCGACCGCGATCTTCGCCGGGCTCGGACATGCAGGCGCTCGGCGTGCTGCGCGCCGCCCGCCGGCTCGGCCTGCACGTCCCGGACGACCTGTCGCTGATCGGGTACGACAACGTGCCGCTGTCGGAGTGGACCGACCCCGCGCTGACCACCATCAACCAGCCGCTGCGGGACATGGCCGGCACCGCCACCCGGATGCTGCTCGACCTGGCCCGCGGGGTGCATCTGACCACCAGCCGGATCGACCTGGTGACCGAGTTGATCGTGCGGGAGAGCACCGCCCCGCCCGCCGTCGCCCACTGACCCCAGTCGCCCCCCTGCGAGGAACCGATGGCCCTGTTCGACCTTCCGCTTGACCAGTTGCGCCGGTACGCCCCCGAGATCTCCGAGCCGGCCGACTTCGACGAGTTCTGGGCCGACACCCTGGCGCAGGCCCGGCGCACGCCGGTGCTGCTCGACGTGCAGCCGTACCCGACGTCGCTGCGCCTGGTGCAGACCTGGGACGTCACCTTCGCCGGCTTCGCCGGTGACCCGGTCCGGGCCTGGTACACCCGGCCGGCCGGGGTGGACACGCCGCTGCCCGCCGTCGTCGAGTACGTCGGCTACGGGCGCGGCCGGGGCCTGCCGCACGAGCGGCTCACCTGGCCGGTGGCCGGGTACGCGCACCTGCTGATGGACAGCCGTGGCCAGGGCGCCCAGTACGGCAACGGTGGCGACACCCCCGACCCGCACGCCGCTCCCGGGTCCGGACCATGGCCGATCACCTGGGGTATCCGTACCCCGCAGGACTACTACTACCGCCGCCTGATCACCGACGCGGTGCGCGCCGTGGATGCGGTCCGCGCGCTGCCCGGCGTCGACCGCAGTGCCGTGGTGGCGGCCGGGAACAGCCAGGGCGGCGGGCTGGCCCTCGCCGTGGCCGGTCTGGTCCCCGACCTGGCCGCGCTGCTGAGCACCGCCCCGCTGATGTGCCACCTGGACCGGGCCATCGAGATCACCGACGCGGCGCCGTACGGCGAGATCGTGAACTACCTGTCGGTCTACCGGGACGCCGAAGCCGCGGTGCGTCGAACACTGTCCTATGTGGACGGCATCTCCTTCGCCCGCCGGGCTGTCGCGCCGGCCCATTTCGGCGTCGGGCTACGCGACACGAACTGCCCACCGCGGACCGTGTTCGCCGCCTACAACTCCTATGCCGCAGCGGACACCGCCATCGAGGTCTACCCGTTCAACCACCACGAGGGCGGCGACGCCGTGCAGGTGCGCCACCAGTTGAGCTGGCTCGCACAACGCGTCCCGACCATGCACGAGGCGACTACCGGACACTGACCCGGGATTCGTGGGCCGGCCGCCGACGATCAACCGACCAGCCGCCCTGACTGGCGTCAACGAGGTCCTCGAAGTCGTCGTCCGTTTCGGACCGGTCAGCCCGGCTCGGCCTGCTGCTCCGGCTCGTTGGTGGAGTCGGGATCGTCCGGCGCTGAGCTGTCGGAGGCTGGGTCGTCGGGCGCCGGGCCGTCGGGCACGCCGGTCGGGCCGGTGAGGGTCTCGGTGGTGTTGGGCAGCAGCGGCGGGATGTCCGGCCCGCCCGATGTCTCTTCGTCCATCACAGCCTCCCCGGTCCTTCGGTCGGTCGATGGGCCGACGATACCGGGCAAGCCGGGTCGACGTTGACCGTCCGAAGTGTCGGATCGCGGCGGCCGTGGCGCAGCGGTCGCGCGATGCCGGCTCAGAGAATGTCAGTGGCCGGCACTATCATCCGTCCCGACAGCTCGGCCCGCGCAGGGTCGGGCCGGCGGGGGGAGTAGGCAGTGCGGCACGGGGGGTTGCGGCACGGGGGTCTGCGGCACGGCTGGTTGCGGCACGGCAGTTTCCAGTACGAGATCCGGGCCCGGTGCCGGGTCGCGGACGCGGTGGCGCTACTGGCCGACATCCCCCGGCTCACCTCTCGGCATCCGCTCGCGGTCAAGGTTGACCAGCTGCCGCCGGGCGAGGGGGCGCTGCGCAGCACGGCGGTGACGTCGCGGTTGACGGTCGGCCCGGTCAGGTTCCACATCACCTACCGCGCCGACGTGCTGACGATCACCGAGGACGAGGTGGTCACCGTCGCCCACCAGCGCCCTGCCACCACCCTCGTCAACCACGCCCGGTTCAGCGCGGAGCCGGACGGCAGCACCCGGATAGCCGTGGACATCGGCTACTCCTCGCCGGCGCTGCTGTTCCGCTACGGCTTCGCCAAGGCGAAATTCGCCCACGCCGAACTCGCCACCGGGATCAGGGACCTGCTCGAATCCCCGGCGAGTCCACAGTGACGCAGGGATTCCGGCGTCCCCGCTGTCCCGGGGCCGCCGCCCGGCCGCCATCGGGGCCGCGCCGACGACCGTGGGTGGGGAGTCCTCCCAGGGGAGGAGAGCCGGGATGGCACCCTTAGGGGACCCGGGTATCCCGGGCGATGCGGAAATGCGATGTGTCGGGGGGCGTGATACCCGAAAATGGACGGGTTGCCCGCATGGACGATCTCGAAAGGCCACTCATGACGCGGTTAGTCACCAGCATCATCACCGGACGCCGGCTCAAGTGGGTCATCATCGTCTTCTGGCTCGTGGTGGTGGCCCTTGCGAGCGGGCTGGCCGGCAAGTTGGCCGACGTGGAGAAGAACGAGGCCAAGTCCTGGCTGCCGGGCAGCGCCGAGTCCACCCAGGTGCTCAGCCTGCAGGCGGGCTTCGCCTCACCGAACACCATTCCCGCCGTGATCGTCTACGAACGACCCGCCGGGCTCACCGAGAGTGACCGCAGCAAGGTTGCCGCGGACGCGCTGGCCTTCGGCAAGTTGGCCCAGCTCGACGGCAAGGTGGTCGGGCCGGTGCCCTCCGACGACGGCAAGGCCATGCAGGTGATCGTGCCGCTCGACCTCGGTCAGGACGGCTGGGACAAGGCCGGCGACCTGGTCAAGCAGATACGAACGACGGCGAAAGACGGAGCCGACGGCCTCAGCGTCTACGTCACCGGGCCGGCCGGCAGCGCCGCCGACTCCAGCGAGGCGTTCCAGGGCATCGACAGCTCGTTGCTGCTCGGCACGGTCGGCGTGGTGGTGATCATCCTTTTGATCACGTACCGCAGCCCGACCCTGTGGCTGCTCCCGGTCATCTCCGCGGGCGTGGCGCTGACCACCGCCCAGGCCGTCATCTACCTGTTCGCCAAGCACGCCGGCCTGACCGTGAACGCGCAGAGCGCCGGCATTCTCACCGTGCTCGTCTTCGGCGCCGGCACCGACTACGCCCTGCTGCTCGTCGCCCGCTACCGCGAGGAGCTGAGACATCACGAGGACCGGCACGAGGCGATGCGGGTGGCGCTGCACCGGGCCGCCCCGGCGATCATCGCGAGCGCGGCCACGGTGATCGTCGGCATGCTGTGCCTGCTGTTCGCGAAGACCAACTCCACCAAGGGGCTGGGGCCGGTGGCGGCCATCGGTATCGGCGTCGGCCTGCTCGTGATGCTGACCCTGCTGCCGGCGCTGCTGGTCGCGCTGGGCCGATGGATCTTCTGGCCGACCCATGTCCGGTTCGGCTCCACTGAGCCGACCCGCACCGGCTTCTGGGCCAAGGTGGGCAACGGGATCAGCCACCGTCCCCGAATGGTCTGGGTGGTGACCTCGCTGGTACTGGCCGTGCTGGCGCTGGGCGTGACGCAGTTGGACGCCACCGGCCTGAGTAACAAGGAGTCGTTCCGCAACACCCCGCAGTCGATCATCGGCGGCGAGGCGCTGGGCCGGCACTTCCCGGCCGGTTCGGGCAGCCCGGTCGTGGTGATCAGCAACGCCGACCAGGCGGCCGCGGTGCGCACCGCGTTCGCCGCCACCGACGGCATCGACGCGGCGACCGTCACCGATCCGGTGGTCAAGGACGGCCATGCGTACCTGCAGGGCACCCTGATCAGCGCCCCGGACAGCCAGGCAGCCAAGGACACCGTGGTCCGGGTACGCGACGCGGTGCATCCGATAGCGGGGGCGGACGCCCTGGTCGGCGGGGACACCGCGATCAACCTGGACGTGCAGGACGCCGCCCGGTACGACCGCAACGTGATCATCCCGATTGTGCTCGTGGTGGTGCTGCTCATCCTGATCGGGTTGCTCCGCGCGGTGCTCATCCCGGTGCTGCTGGTGGCCACCGTGGTGCTCTCCTTCGGGGCCGCGCTGGGCGCCAGCGCGCTGGTGTTCAAGCACATCTTCGGGTTCGGCGGGGCGGACACCTCGTTGCCGCTGTTCGTCTTCGTCTTCCTGGTGGCGCTGGGCATCGACTACAACATCTTCCTGATGACCCGGGTCCGCGAGGAGACCCCGAAGCACGGGACGAGACGGGCCGCGCTGATCGCGTTGGCCGCCACCGGTGGCGTGATCACGTCGGCCGGCCTGGTGCTCGCCGGTACCTTCACGGTGCTGGCCACCCTGCCATTGACCGCGTTCGCCGAGATCGGTTTCGCGGTGGCGTTCGGCGTCCTGCTGGACACCATCGTGGTCCGCGCGGTGCTGGTCACCGCACTGAACCTGGACATCGGCCGGCACATCTGGTGGCCGAGCAAGCTCGCCCAGACCCCGGACGAGCCGCCGCCCGCTGCCGCCCCGGTGGCGAACGAACCCACGTCGATCACCGCCTGAGGTCCGCGGGGGTGGCCGGTCGCAGTGCGCCGGCCACCCCCGCGGGACAAAATGGCGCTGATGTGCCCGGCCACCACGGTCGCCGACGTGGACCTGCACACCGCCGTCTTCGCCGCCGCGGTGGCGGAGTTGGTCGGCTGGATCGGCTGAGCGGAGCTGGTCGGCTGGGGATCCGACAGCACCGGGCCGGGATCTGACAGAGATCCGGTCGGCCAACGGACAGTCCCGAGATCGTCGCCCTGCGCTACTGGGCGTACCGATCTAGGAGGCGACAATGCCCGGCTGGCTCAAGGGTCTGCTCACGATTGTGCTGTGGGCCGGCGTACCGACGGGGGTGCTGGCTGCGGTGCTCGCCGGCACCGGTGATCTGGACGCGTACACCTGGCTCGTGGTGTTGACCGCGATCTTCGGGCTGCTCTACGGCCTGGAGGCGGGCATCCTCACGATCTACGACCTGGGCAGCCCGAAGGGCTGGGGTGAGCTGCTGGTCGATATGACCTGGAGCCTGCCGAACACAGTCTGGGGCTTCGTGATCGGCAACCTGATCTTCTGGTTCTTCGGCAGCCCGAAACGGGTCGACTCGGAGAACGCCGGCTGGATCGTCTTCCGGCCCCGGTCGGCCGGCGGCTTCGGGCACAACGTGCTGCAGACGCACGGCACCGTCAACCTCGGCGGGGCCGGCCAGCACGAGAAGATGCACCTGTTGCAGGCACGCATCTTCGGCCCGCTGTTCCTGCCGCTCTACCTCGCCTGCTACCTGGTGACCGTGGTGCTGCAACTGCTCTGGTGCGCGACGCTGGGCTGGATCCTGAAGCTGGCCGCGTCGCGCCCGAAGATCCCACTGCAACCGCCGACCAACTCGGTGGTGAGCGGCTTCTTCGGCTGGATCTACTACGCCACCCTCTTCGAACTCTGGGCCTACGCCTCCGGCAACCCGTGATCCCGGATGCCGCGGAAGTCGGGGTTACCGGGCGAGAACCTGCTCAGTGGTGGTCGCCGTCGCTGCCCCCCACGGGACTTGGCCGCCGTTGGCAGCCCGGCTAGCACGATGTCATAGTACAAGATCGTTTTGTGGGGTCCGAGCGTTCGCAGCGCCTCGGCCACTGCGGGGAACGCGCCGTCCACGGCCGGATCAGTGCCGTGGCAGTTGCCGCGAGCACGGCCAGCGCCGGTGAGGACCGGGCCGTTTCGACGTCGATCACCAGTGGAACGTCGGCGGGCGTGAACAGGTACGGCCGCAGCGGCACGCTGGAGCCGTCGTGTTCGAACAGCTCCCGGTACCGGCGGGCGACCGCCGGGTCCAGGCAGTACACGAGCAGCTTGGTTTCGACCTGTGCCTCGGCCTCCACCTGAAACACGTAGAGCTTCCAGGTCCACCGCTTGTCCGCATCCCAGCCCCGCTGGACCTCGACCACGACGGCCTGGACCGGCTTGTCGTCGGCGTCGCAGTACAGCAGCACGCCGTCGGCGCGGTAGGTGCGCGGAACCAGTACCCGCACCTCGGTCGGCTGCTGCCGGGCGTGGTCGAAGTCGGGAACCTTGACCTGGAACAGATGGGCCAACAGCCAGACCGCCACCGTCGGGTCCGACTGGATCAGGGCAATCGGGGATTCATGCCCGCCACCGGGCGTGCGGCGGAACCTAGCGATGGTCGAGGGCACCCCGCTACCCCGTCGCACCCCCGGCGGGCGCCGGGTCAGATGGATCCGTGCAGCGTGTTGCCACCGTCGAGGACCAGAGTTTGCCCAGTTATCCAGGCGGCGTCAGCACCGGCCAGGAAGGCCACGGCGGCGGCGACGTCGGCCGGTTCACCCAACCGGCCCAGCGGGTACCGGGTGAGCACCGCCTCCTCGTTCCCCTCGAACAGGGCGGTCGCGAAGCGGGTCTTCACCACCGCCGGGGCCACCGCGTTGACCCGGATGGTCGGGGCGAGTTCGATCGCGAGTTCGGTGGTCAGCCGCAGCAGGGCGGCCTTGCTGACGCCGTAGAAGCCGATGCCGGGGGAGGGGCGCAGGCCGGCGACCGAGCCGACGTTGACGATCGCGCCGCCGTGCGCGCCCAGCCAGCCGGCGTGCGCCGCGCGTACCCAGCCCAGCGCGGCCAACACGTTGACCTCCAGGGTCTTGCGTGCGGCACCGAGGTCCAGATCGAGCAGCGGCCCGTAGGACGGGTTGATGCCGGTGTTGTTCACCAGCACGTCGAGGCGGCCGAAGATGGCCACCGCCTGCGCCACCGCGTCGGCCTGGTGCGCCTCGTCGTCGGCCTTGCCGGCGATGCCGAGCGCGACCGTCGGGCCGCCGAGTTCGGTGACCGCCTCGGCCAACGGCTCGGGCTTGCGGGCGGTGATGACCACCTTTCCGCCCTCGGCCACGATGCGCGCGGCGATCGCCAGTCCGATGCCCCGGCTGGCCCCGGTGATCAGGGCGACGCGGTCGGTGAAACGGGTCATGGCGCTGTGCTCCCTCGGGTAGCCGGGCATCTGGAAACAGCTTGCCGTACCCGGGGTGCGGAGGGGGTCGCTACGGGCGGCGTTGCCGCCGGCGCAGCGACCGCCCCGCGCCGGCGGACCCGTCACCAGCCGACCCGTCACCGTTGGCCCGTCACCGTTCGGCCCGTCACCGGTCGGGGCGGGCCGGGTCGGCGGCCGGCGGAAGACCGCGATGAACAGCAGCAGCGACACCAGGGTGGCAAAACCGAGCAGGGCCACCTCGACCACCGCGTCGACCCTCGGCAGCTCGTCGGTGTGCCGGGCGTGGAAGTACAGGTGCGGCACGTTGCCGATGAGCGCCGCGAACGCCGCCGCCCGGCACAGCTCCCGACCGGGGCTGGCCGCCGCCCAGATCAGCACCGCGCCCAGCGCCACGTAGCCGAAGCCCAGGTCAAGTACCGAATGCTCGTTGTACGGCCCGGTGCCAACCAACCAGCCCCGGCCGAACGGGAACTCGGTGAAGAACCAGTGCGGGATCAGCGCCGCCGGTACCCCGAGGGCGAGCTGCTGCACCGCGAGCGCCGCGAAACCGATCCGTAGCCACGGCCGGGCCGGTTCCCCGGTGCGGACTCCGTTGCCGGTGCCCCCCATTGATCACCCCTGATTCCGCGCGCCGTGCTTTCGTGGGTCACGTTCGCGTCCGTGGTCATGGTTGTGGATTCGGTCGGGCCGCTGCCGCAAGACTATCCGTGAATCAGTTTCCGGCTCAGATACATATTGTCGGGATTCTTTCGGTGTCCGTTAGGAGATTGGCTCGACCTGCGGTTTTGCCCGATGCTCGATCCGGACACAGCGGGGAGCGGGCAGCCCGCACACGATACCCACCGGCCACGTCGGCGATTGTGCGGACGCGGCGCGACACTGCGTCCCCTGCGGAAAGGCATTCGCCGAATGCGTTCCTACGACTCATATGTGGCTGGAAAGTCGATCGCGTCGAACAGTTACGTCTACTGCCTGCGGGCCTCGGCGCTGCTCGACGACGTGGTGGGCAGCCTGGCGCTGAAGCGGGGCCTGGAACGCGGTCGCCGGCACGACGGCGCGGACCAGCCGGCCGTGGTGGCCCGGTGCGCGGTGGCCGACGGCGACACCGTCGACGCCGCGACCCGGGCCGCCGCCGACGCCGCCCCCGCCTGGGGCGCGTACCCGTTGGAGGTGCGCCTGCGGGTGATGCACCGGCTGCACGAGGAGGTGCTGCGCCGGCACGACGAGCTCGTCGGAGTGCTCATCGCCGAGGGGCATCCGCGGGCGCTGGCCGAGTGGGAGGTCGCCGGGGTGCTGCACGGTACCAGCCCGGAGACGGTGGACTGGTGTGCCGAGCAGATGCACCGCGAGTACCGCAGCGGGCCGCGCCGCGTCCTGCTGGTCCGCAAGCCGGACGGGGTGGTGGTGCTCAGCCCGCCGCAGAACGCGGCGGCGGTCAACTCGCTGCTCGGCGCCGGGGCACTCGCCGCCGGCAACACCCTGGTGGTCAAGGCGCCCCGGAGCACCCCCTACGGCACGATGTTCGTGCTGCAGGAGATTCGTCGCCCCGATCCTGGACGAGCTGGGCGCGCCGCCCGGCACCCTCAACGTGATCTGCGGACCGCCGCGCCTGGTGCTCGACCGGTGGCTGGACTCGCCGCTCGTGGACGACGTGTTCTTCTTCGGCGGCAGCGAGGTCGGCATTCCGCTCGGCGAGGAGACCGTCCGCAAGGGCAAGAAACCGATCCTGGAACTGGCCGGCAACGACGGGGCCGTGGTGTGGCACGACGCCGACCTCGACCGGGCCGCGCAGGCGTTGACCGAGTGCTTCTTCGGCTCCGGCCAGATCTGCATGGTGCCCAACTACGTCATCGCCCACCCGGCGATCGCCGACGAGTTGCTGGACCGGCTGGTGACACTGGCCCGCGAGGTCCGCCCCGGCTACCCCGAGGACCCCGACGTACTGCTCTCCCCGGTCCTCAAGCCGGACACCTTCTTCAGCTTCCTGGAGCAGGCGCAGCAGGCCGGCGCCCGGCTGCTGACCGGCGGCCGGCGGCTGGAGTTGGACGGCAGCGCCGCTGAGACCGGCATCTTCCTGGAGCCGACCGTGCTGCGGGTGGACGGGCTGACCGGGGCACGCGAGGTGTGGGCGGTGAGCCGGGAGACGTTCTTCCCGATGCTGCCGGTGGTGGTTCCGGTCGCCGGGCCGCAGCGGCCGCTGCTGGACGAGGTCATCGCCTTCGTCAACGACAACCCCTACGGGCTGCGCAATTCGCTGTGGACCGCCGATCCGGACGTGATCGGCGAGTTCGTCTCCCGGGTCCACAACGGCGGCCTGCTCAAGGTGAACGACTCGCACATCGGCTTCGTGTCCTACCTGGCCACCCACGGTGGCGGCGGGTTGACCGGCGGCCCGTTCGGCGAGAGCAACTACCCGATGCTGCGCACCTCGCACCTGCAGGGCATCAGCATCGGTACGGACATCGAGCCGCGCGCCGCCGTGTTCGCCTCGGCGCTGCGCCCCGAACCGGAGAGGGTACTGCGATGACCCTGCTGGACACCGAACGCAAGACCTGCGAACAGCTACTCCCGGGCCTGCTCAAGCGCCTGGGCGAGTACCCGTTGACGGAGCTGGAGCAGCCGGGCAGCCCGGGACTCGGCCTGTTCAAGGCGGCCGGTGGACCCGGCCTGCTGGTCCCGAAGGAGCACGGCGGCCTGGGCGCGAGCGCGGTCCAGGCGGCCCGGGTGACCCGGGCGCTGGCGACCTGTTCGCCGTCGCTGGCCATCGCCACCACCATGCACCACTTCTCGGTGGCCAGCCTGGTGACGCTGGCCGCCACCAGCACCGGCTTCGAGTGGATGCTGCTCGAAGGCGTCGCGGTGGACCAGCGGCTGGTCGCCTCCGGCTTCGCCGAGGGGAAGGCCGGCCAGAGCGTCCTCACTCCGACCATGACCGCGCGCCCCGGCGCCAACGGCAACTGGCTGGTCAGCGGGGCGAAGCGGCCGTGCAGCCTGTCCCGGTCGATGGACCTGCTGACGGCGAGCGTGGCGATGCCGGGCGAGGACGGCGGTACCCGGCTGGGAGTCGCGTTGATCCCGGCCGCCTCGCCGGGTATCCGGGTCGAGCCGTTCTGGGCCGCCCCGGTGCTGGCTGCCGCCGAGTCCGACGCCGTCATCCTCACCGACGTCGAGGTCCACCCCGATCTGATCATCTACCCGGAGATCGGGCTGGAGGGGCAGCTGGACACCCTGCAGACGGTCGGCTTCATCTGGTTCGAGCTGCTGCTCACCGCGGTGTACCTCGGGGTGGCGCCAGGGCCTGGTCGAGCGGGCGCTGCGCAGTGGCCGGGGCCCGGTCAGCGAACGGGCGTCGCTGGCGTCCACTGTGGAGGGCGCCGCGCTGATGCTGGACGGCGCGGCCCGGATGGTCGACGACGGCGAGGGCGGCCAGGACGCGCTCGGCCGCGCCCTGGTGGTCCGGTTCACCGCCGCCGACGCGATCCGGCGCGCCGTCTCCGGTGCCGTGGAGCTGCTCGGCGGGATGGCCTTCATCGGCTCCCCGGACGTGGCCCAGCTGGCGGCCACCTCGTACGCGATCGCGTTCCACCCGCCGGGGCGGCTCGCCGTCGCGGACGGACTGCACAGCTGGTTCACCGGCGGCCCGCTCGTGATCGGCTGAGCACACCTTGGGGAGAGAACGATGACGGCATCCACGGCCGCCGACCAGGTGGCCGCGCAGACCCGCACCCGGTACCGCAGTTACCTGTCCACCGGCCGGGCCAAACTCGGCGACCTGTTCGGCGGGCACGTCGAGGTGTCCTCCAGCGGGGCCTGGGTGACGACTTCCGACGGCGGGCGCTACCTCAACGCCGGCGGGTACGGGGTATTCCTGCACGGCGCCCGGCACCCGGCGGTGATCGCCGCGGTGATCGACCAGTTGGGTACCCATCCGCTCGCCACCCGGCTGTTCCTGGAGCCCAGTGCCGGCCTGGCCGCGCAGGCGCTGGTCGAGGTGGCCCCGCCGGGACTGCACCGGGTGCACTTCGCCGGCTCCGGCGCGGAGGCCACCGAGGCGGCCATCAAGATGGCCCGTACCCGGGGCGCGCGCCGGCTGGTGTCGGCGCTCGGCGGGTACCACGGCAAGACGATGGGCGCGCTGTCGGTAACCCAGAGCCCGCTCTACCAGAACCCGTTCCTGCCCCTGCTGCCCGACGTGACGCACGTGCGATACGGCGATGCCGAGGCGCTCGCCGCGGACCTGGCGGCCGGTTCCCCGGCGTGCGTGATCCTGGAGCCGGTGCAGGGCGAGGCGGGCGTGGTCATCCCGCCGCCGGGGTACCTGGCCGAGGTGTCCCGGCTGTGCAGGCAGCACGGCGCGTTCTTGATCCTCGACGAGGTGCTCACCGGGTTGGGTCGGCTCGGGCACTGGTGGGGAGCCGACCGGGAGGCGGTCACGCCGGACGCGCTGCTGGTCGGCAAGAGCCTGTCCGGTGGGGTGGTGCCGGTCTCCGCGGTACTCGCCACCGGGGAGGCGTTCCGGGCCTTCGACAAGGACCCGTTCCTGCACACGTCGACGTTTTCGGCGGCGCCGATCGCGATGGCCGCCGTCGGCGCCGCCATCGCGGCACTGAAGTCGGAGCGGCTGGTCGAACGCGCGGCCGATCTCGGGGCCACCCTGCTCGCCCGGCTGAGCGCGCTGGCTGCCGGGTACCCCGGCCTGGTCCGCGAGGTACGCGGCGTCGGCCTGCTGCTGGCCGTCGAGTTCACCGCGCCCGGCCTGGCCGGCGAGGCGCTGGTCGAACTGATCAACCAGCGGGTGATCGTGAACCACTCGCTGGGCGCCGACTCGGTGCTGCGGCTCACCCCACCGGCGGTCCTGACCGCCGCCGAGACCGAGCTGATCGGCGCCGCGTTCGAGGCGGTGCTGCGGGCACTCGCCCACCGTTACCCGACTGTCCACTCCGGAGGGACGAGCTGATGCGCCACGTCGAGGTCCGCGCCTTCCTGCCCGACACCGAACCGGCCCCGGTCTTCGACCGGCTGATCGAGTTCGAGCGCTACCCCGACCTGGTCGAGGTGGTGAAGTCGGTGGAGATCCTGGACCGGCCGGCCACCGGCCCGATGGTCAGCTCCTGGCAGGTCTACTTCCGCAGCGGGGTGCTGGCCTGGACCGAGTCGGACTGGCTGAACCGGGACGACTGGAGCATCGAGTTCCACCAGGACGAGGGCGACTTCGACGTCTTCGACGGCGGCTGGCGGCTGCTGCCCGGCCCGGACGGCGTGGAGGTCGTCTTCGCCGCCGACTTCGACTTCGGCGTACCCAGCCTGGCCGGCATCATCGATCCGGTCGCCGCCCGGGTACTCGCCGAGACCATCCAACTGGTGCTGCGCGGCCTGTTCGTCGCCGTCCGGTTCCCCGCCGGGGACCTGGTCGCCAGTACCGGCTGGGCCCGGTAACCACCGCGTCAACCCAGGGAGCACCGTATGGACGCCAAGAACACCTTCGACACCCCGGTCATCGCCGGCCTGCACCGGTTGGAGTACCTGGCCGGCCTGGCCCTGGCCAGCGGCCTGTTCATCGCGCACTGGGGGGAGATCCGCTGGCTGCCGGCGATCGGGCTGTTCCTCTACATCGACCTGATCGGCTACATCCCCGGCGCGATCGCCTTCTACCGCAGCCCCGACCACCGCATCCCGCGCGCCTACTACCTGCTCTACAACAGCATGCACTCGCTGCTCAGCGCGGGTGCGGTCGCGGCGCTGTGGGCCTGGCTGATCGGCCCGGAGTGGGCGCTGCTCGCGCTGCCCATCCACCTCTTCGGCGATCGGGCGCTCTTCGGCAACGCGCTCAAGCCCTTCGGCGTCCCGTTCGAGCCGCACCGGCTGCCCGCCTTCCAGCAACTGCTGGACGGCCTGGAGCCACAGCACCCGGTCCGGACGCCGGTACCGGCCCCGGACACCAGCACGGAGCAGGCCAGCACGGAGCAGGTCGGCACGGAGCAGGTCGGCGTGTGACCCGGCTGCCGGACCCCGACAGCGGCTGGCAGCTCGACGATCCCGCCGACCCGGCCCAGCCAGCGCTGACCGGCGACACGTCAGCCACCGTGGTGGTGGTCGGTGGCGGCCTGGCCGGGCTGGCTCTGGCGCACGCGTTGATCCGCAGCGTGCCGGCGCGCGAACTGCTGCTGTTGGAGGCCGGTCGGATCGGCGGCGGGGCGACCGGGCACAGCACCGGCATCGTCGGCCCCGGCGTCGGTGGCCCGGTCGCCGGTCAGCTGCGCCGCTACGGCGTGGGCCCGGCCCGGCGGATGTTCGCCGCCTCGCTGCTCGGCGTCGCCGCGCTGCGCCGGCTCGCCGAATCGTTGCCGCACGGCTGCGAACTCGCCGACTCCGATCAGCTCGTCACGGCCGCCGTCCCCGCGCACGCCGCCCGGCTGCGGGAGCAGGCGGGTATCCTGCGCGACGACTTCGGCTTCGACGTCGGCTACCTCGATCGCGCCGTGGTCGCCCGGCGGCTCGGCACCTCCCGCCAGTACGGCGCGCTGTGCTACCCGAACGTCGCCCTGGTCAATCCGTGGCGACTGGCCCAGGCGCTGCGCCGGGCGCTGCTCGACGCCGGGGTACGCATCCACGAGGACACCCCGGTCACCGGGGTGGTCGGCGGTGACCCGGTCACCCTGGTCGCCGGTGGTCACCGGGTACGGGCAGGGCAGGTGGTGCTGGCCGTCGACGGGTACGCGCCGGCGCTGGGCGTGCTGCCCGGTCGGATCGCCCCGGTGCGTACCCACGTGCTGCGTACCGGCCCGGTGCCGGCCGACCTGCTCGCCGCGACCGGCTGGGACGGCCGGACCGCCGCCATCGACAGCCGCAACTTCTTCAACTACTTCCGCCTCACCACGGGCGACCGGCTGCTCTTCGGCGGCGGTCCGGTGCTGCACGACGACCGGGTACGCCCGCGCGGCGTGGCCGCCGTGCAGGCCCGGCTGCGCCGCGAGCTCGCCGGCACCTTCCCGACCCTCGCCGACCTGCCGGTCACCGACTTCTGGTCCGGCGTCACCGCGTCCACCTTCGACCGGCTGCCGATCGTCGGCCCGGTCCCCGACCAGCCCGGCGTCTGGCATCTCGGCGCCTGGTGCGGGCACGGCCTCGCACACTCGGTGCTCGCCGCGCAGTTGCTGCCGGCGTACCTGACCGGCGGCCAGCCCTGGTCGGACCGCGACCGCGAACTGGTCTGGCTGCGCGGCTCAGCCGGCCTGATGCCCTCCGGTCGCAGCGGCGCCGCCCTGCTCGCCGGCTACCTGCGCGCCCTGGACGCCACCGACCGGCTCGCCGGCGTGGTCCCGCGCAGCCGTCCAACCTGAATCGGTACCCGATTGGCGGCTGCGACAGGTGCGCGCAGGGGGCAGACTCGCCACCATGTCGGAACACGTAGGCACCGTCCCCGAACTCCTCGAGGCGATGGACCGGGGCGAGCGGGTCAGGTTCCTGTACTTCTGGGGGCACCAGCCCGAGGAGGACGGCAGTGTCGGGGCCGGCTGCCTGAGCCAGTGGTGGCCGTCGCCGTTCACCGCCGACGGCGAGCGCTTCGCCACCGCCGAGCACTACATGATGTGGCGCAAGGCGATGCTCTTCGACGATCACGCGACTGCCGGCCGGGTGCTGGCCGCGTCGCACCCGGCGCAGGCGAAGAAGTTCGGCCGCGAGGTCGTCGGCTTCCACCAGGCCGCCTGGGCGGCCCACCGGTATGCCGAGCGTGGTCGCCGGCAATCTCGCGAAGTTCAGCCAGCACGAGCAGTTGCGGCGCTACCTCACCGGCACCGGGGAGCGGATTCTGGTGGAGGCCAGCCCGCTCGACCGGATCTGGGGCATCGGCCTGACCCGTGCCGACCCGGACGCCGGCGACCCTGCCAACTGGCGTGGCCTCAACCTGCTCGGCTTCGCCCTGATGCGGGTCCGGGCTGAGCTGCGCACGGCGGGCCGGCCGGACTCAGACGGAGCGGGTGAGGCGCAGTAGCCGCCAGATGGCGCCGAACGAGACGCCCGGGTGGAAGCCCGCGTACTCCGGGAGGATCTGGCGTCGGCTGCCACTTCTCCTTGAACTCGGACTGGCTGCGGGCCGGGTAGATGAACTCGCCGCGCTCGGAGATCAGCTTGATCAGCTTGGCCATCCCGTCGTGCGCGCCGACCGGTGGGCGGTGCTCGGCGGCGATCTCGCAGAACGGTGTCAGGCCCAGGTGCAGCCAGGTCACCCCCTCGGCGGCGAACCGTGCGGGCGGCGTCGGTGAAGATCAGTTCGACGACACCGGGCGGGGCGTCCGGGTGGCGGCGGGTGATGTCGTACAGCCAACCGGCCTGCGGGCCGAAGACGGGGGAGTAGGAGACGTAGCCGATCGGCTCGCCGTCGAGCATCGCGAGGAACAGCCGGTGCACGGTGTCGCCGGGCTGGCCGCGTTCGCCCACCATGAACTCGATCTGCTTGACGTGCCAGCCTTTCGCGCGCAACCAGCGGGCGTCGATGGCGGCCAGCTTGGCGGCGAGCGCGTCGTCGTAGGGCAGGTCGACGCCGGCTTCGACCACGGTGATGCCGGCCCGCCGGGACCGGGCGAGCTTGTTGCGGATCTTCTCGAACTTGCGGCCGGTGAGGGTGAAGTCCGCCAGCGGCGAGCGAGTACGCCGCGCCCAACTGGCCGAGCCGGTACCCGAAGTCGCCGTACAGCGCCAGATCCTCGGTGGTCAGCTGGACGACGGAGAGCCGACGGCGCTGTGCCGCCGCCCAGTCGTGGTACGCGCGCAGCAGCCGGGGCTGGTCGCTCGGGCGCGGCGTACACGCTGCCGATCTGCACGGCGTGCCGCCGCCCGGCGGTGCGGTACGCGATCAGCCCGTCGATCCCGTCGGCGGTGAAGTGCGTCGGTGTCCCGGTTGAGGGCCAGCGCCACGCTGGTGTGGCGGGCATGCCGGGCCAGGATGTCCAGCGCGGTACTCCGGTCGATGGTGGCGGGCTGGGTCACCTGGTCCTCCCTCAGTTGGAGCGCTGTGATCGGGCCGGCTGCGGCGCGGCCGGTCGCATCGGGTCGACGGCGGGTTCGACGGCGGGTTCGACGGCGGGTTCGGCGGCGGCCGGTGTGTCGGCGGCGGTGGGGGCGGCCGGGGTGCCGGGGAAGGTCGGGGCGGTGGCCGCGCTGCCGGGCGACGGCGCGTGCGGCGGGCCAGGTCGAGGCGGATGAGCGCGGTGGTCTCGGCGGCCACCCGCCACGGTGCCGCGCCGGTGACCAGGCGGCGGCCGGCGGCGGCGAACAGCCGGCCGGGGGTGAGCAGCTTGTCGGCGGCCAGCCGGTCGCCCATCACGTCGTCCAGTCCGCGTACCGCCTTGGCGCTGCGCCGGATGCCGAGCAGCAGCGCGCGCTCGATCGGGGTGACCGCAGCGGCCCGTCCGATGTCCTGGCCGTACCAGTAGTTCGGCAGCTCGTCCCGGTCGCGCTGGTCGGCCCAGCGGCGCAGCGCGGCCGGGTCGTCGAGGCCGTCGGCCAGCACGGCGGCGAGCGCGCGGGCGTTGCGCAGCGCGTCGTTGATGCCCTGGCCGAGGGTGGCGTCCTTGGCGTGCCCGGCGTCCCCGACGAGCGCCCAGCCCGGCCCGAAGGGCTCCCGGAAGAAGCACGGGTAGCGCACCACCTTGTACAGCGGACTGGTCGCCTCCGCCCCGGCCACCAGGTCGCCGAGCTCCGGGCTGATCCGTCGGGCGTGGTCGAGGAGTTGCCGGCCGGTGGAGTCGGCGAGGGCGGCCTGCAGCCGGTCGGGCGGCTGGGCGATGAGGGCGAACTCGGTCGGGCCGGTGGGCAGCGCGGAGACGATGTGCTCGCCGATGCGGTGCCAGGTGAGCGCGGCGGGCAGCGGCTTGCCGGTGAAGTACCGCCACAGCAGGGCAGCGTTCGCTGCGGCTGGTGAGGTACTGCCGGGCGCCGACCCAGCGGGCCACCGACGAGTTGCGGCCGTCCGCGCCGACCACCAGTCGCGCGGTGACCTCCCGGGTACTGCCGTCCGGCGCCTGTACCACCACGCCGGTGACCCGTTCGCCGTCGCGCAGTACGCCGACGACGGCGCTGCCGAGGTGTACCACCGCGCCGGCCTGTCGGGCGCGCTCCAGCAGCACCGCGTCGAGGATCTCGCGGCGGGTACACATGCCGGGGTCGTCGGGGTGGGTCATGGTGATGTCGATGTCGTCGATGCGGATGCGGACCTCGGTCAGCTCCGGGATGCCGGCGTCGCGCAGCTCGTCGTAGATGCCTTCGGTGCGCAGGTCGGCGGTGCCGTGCAGGATGTGGGTGGACAGGGTCGGCGCCGGCAGCGCGGTCCGCTCGTACACGGCGACGCGGTGACCGGCGGCGGCCAGCCGGCGGGCCAGCGCCGCACCGGCGACCCGGCCGCCGACGATCACGACGTCCCAGTCCCGACCCATCCCGCCCCCATTCCGCACCGTCCGCGCACGCCTGCGGGCGCGAGTGCCAGGTCCGGCGACCCGGCCGGCAGGCATCGATGAATCTAGGCGCGATCGGACCGGTCCGGGCTGGCCAGGTCAACAATCCGTCTGTCGTCCGTCCGTCACGCAGCGCTGCGGGAAACCAGCCATTGACAATCTTGTTTCCGGTACGCCACGATGCTGTGAGAGCGCTCTCACGGTGATATACCAAGGAATCTCCGCCCCTGGTATCCACCGCGTCCCCCATCCGTCCCCGCGCCAGCCGGCGGCGCGTCCTCCGTAGAGAGGCGCATCCCGATGACCCATGCACTGCCCGACCCTGGCCGCACCACCGGCCGTCCCCGCACCGGCAGACGGCTGCTCGTAGCCGCTGCCGCCGTCCTGCTCGCCGCGACCGGCATCGCCGTCGCCACCGTCCCGAACGCACAAGCCTCGGTCCCGCCGACCCCGTCCGGTTGGACCCAGGTGTTCGCCGACGACTTCAACGGCGCCGCCAACACCGGCGTCAACACCGGCAACTGGCTCTACGACCTGGGCACCAGCTACCCCGGCGGCGCCGCCAACTGGGGCACCGGCGAGATCGAGACGATGACCAACAGCACCGCCAACGTCTACCAGGACGGCGCCGGGCACCTGGTCATCAAGCCCATCCGCAACGGCTCCGGCCAGTGGACCAGCGGCCGGATCGAGACCCAGCGCACCGACTTCGCCGCCCCGGCCGGCGGCAAGCTGCGCATCGAGGCGTCGCTGCAGCAGCCCAACGTCAGCGGCGCGGCGGCGGCCGGCTACTGGCCGGCGTTCTGGACCCTCGGGCAGGCCGCCCGGGGTACCGGCGCGAGCGGCTGGCCGGGCATCGGCGAGATCGACATCATGGAGGACATCAACGGGCGCAGCTCCGAGTTCGCCACCCTCCACTGTGGAACCTCGCCGGGCGGCCCGTGCAACGAGACCACCGGCCTCGGCAGCGGTGAACGGGCCTGCGGCGGCTGCCAGACCGGCTTCCACACCTACGCCATGGAGTACGACCGCAGCACCTCGCCCGAGCAGATCCGCTGGTACCTGGACGGCAACAACTTCTTCACCGTCAACGCCAACCAGGTCGACGCGACCACCTGGAACAACGCCACCCACCACGGCTTCTTCATCATCCTCAACGTCGCCATCGGCGGCGGTTTCCCGGCCGCCTTCGGCGGTGGCCCGACCGGCTCCACCCAGTCCGGCGTGCCGATGCTCGTCGACTACGTCGCCGCGTACACCAGCGGCTCCGGCGGCGGCGGCACCACGCCGCCACCGGCCAACGGCCGGGCGATCACCGGGTACGCCGGGCTCTGCCTGGACGTCCGCTCCTCCAACAGCGCCAACGGCACCCCGGTGCAGCTCTACACCTGCAACGGCACCGGCGCCCAGCAGTGGACCGTCGTGCAGGCCGGCAGCACCATCCGCGCCTTCGGCAAGTGTCTGGACATCTCCGGTGGCGGCACCGCCAACGGCACCTAGGTGCAGCTGTGGGACTGCAACGTCACCGGCGCGCAGGTGTTCATCCCGCAGTCCAACGGATCGCTCTACAACCCGCAGTCCAACCGGTGCCTGGACGATCCCGGGCTGGTCCACCACGCCGGGTACCCAGTTGCAGATCTGGGACTGCACCGGCGGCGCCAACCAGAAGTGGGTACTGCCCGCCTGACCGTCCCGACCCCGCGCCCCGACCAGTCCCGTCCGGCTGGTCGGGGCGCACCCCTGTCGTCCGGCATCGCCGTCAGGATCCAGGGCGCAGGATCAGCTTTCCGCGTAGGCCGCCGGCCTCGGCGAGGCGGTGCGCCCGCGCCGCCTGGGAGAGCGGCAGGATGTCGGCCACCCGGGTCCGCAGCCGGCCGTCGGCCAACTCGGCCACCCGTGCGGCGAGCGCCGCCCGATCCAGTTCCACCAGCACCAGTTCCTGTCGTACCCCACGGTCAGGCGTCAGCGGTTCGGTCGGGCGGGTACTGAGCAGCGTGCCGCCGTCCGCAACGGCCGCAAATGCCGCCGCGCCAACCGGGACCGGGTCCAGCACCACCGGAACCACGAACCCGCCGACGCCGCCACTGGCCCCGACGACCAGCACTTCGTACCTCCTGCGTCGACCGGGGGACGTAGCCGTTGCGCAGATCGTAGTGGCGGCGCGTGCAGGACCGGGTCCTACCGCGACGGCGGTAGGACCCGGTGGGTGGTGTCAGGCCGCTTGACGGGGCGGGAGGTGCTACCTGAGCCAGCCGGCGCGTCGTACCAGCGGCGTGCGCGCCCACCTGCGACCGAAACCCAGGGTGTCGCCTGCGCCGAGGAGCGCCAGGGCGACGAGGACGCCGGCATAGACGAGGTGGTCGTCCATGAACGGGTTGCTGGCCGGCGGGAGTACGGCGGACCACATCATGACGGTCAGCAGCGCGCCCGCGGCGGCAGCCAGCCGCATGCCGATACCGAGGATCAGTGCCACGCCGACGCCGAGCAGGGCGGCCATGAACAGTACGTCGACGGCGCTGTTGCCGGCGATCGAGTGGTAGAAGCCGCTGAACGGGCCCTTCGCCGCGGAGCCGAGGAACCCCTTGGTCGGGCTGCCACCGTTGATCCACGACTTCGCCGAGGCGGTCTCGTGGCCGAGGCCGAACAGCTTGTCCAGGAACGCCCACAGGAAGATCCAGCCCAGCGCGAGCCGGATGCCGGCCAGGACGTACTGCACTGCGGTGCCGCGAGCGGGGCTGGCCGGGGGCGTGTCGGTCGGGGCGCGGTGTCCACCGGATGCGCCGACCGGGGTGGCCGGTTGCTCCGTGGTGTCCACGGCTGGCGAGCGTCGTGCCCGGGTGGCGGCACGGGTGGCGGCGGCGGCGGATGTGGGGCGGTTGTTGGCGATGTCGACCATCGCACTCACATACTTTCGGTGTTCGTGGAGCAAGTGCCCGCAAGCGTTCGCTCACGGGCCGTACCGACGGCCGCCAGGTGCTGTGGGCGGCGACGTTTGCGGCCTCAGGGTGCGACGTCGACGGTCGAGTCGGCGGGCAGCCGTGGGGTGCGTGGGGGGCTGGGAAGGTTCGGGTCGCCGATGCCGAGCCGAAGGGCGAGGTAGGGGTACCCGACACCGGCGAGGATCCGGTGCAGTCGCTCGCGGGTCGCCGGCAACTCGACGGCCGCGGACAGGGGGAGCACTGCGATCAGGCGATCGGCGGCGGCCAGCCAGATCGCGGAGAGCGCCTCACCGGCCCGTAGCCAGTCGCCGGGCTGCTCGGCCGGGCCGTGGAGGAGGGCGTAGGTGGCGGTGTTGTCATGTCCCCCGGTGACCGGCAGGGCACCGACATGGCCGAAGTCGCGCATCGGCACCGTTGTGGTGGGTGTCGCCTGCTCCGGGATGTCGGCGTCCGGGATGCCGGCGTCGGCGGGCCGCCGTTGACCGGTCCACGCGTCGGGTTCGAGGCGGGAGGGGTCGTCGTTGACTTTTCCGCGCTGCGCCTGGGACGTCGCAGCCGCCAGTTCGATGACCTGGCCGCGGGAGAGCACGCGCAGGCCGGTACCGAAGGCGGTCGCGGTCGCGACCAGTGCGGCGAGTGCGCCGGCGGGGAGTCGCTCGTCGAGTAGTGGCCGCCGGTCGGTGTGCCGGATCTTGGCGGCCTGGTACAGCCGCATCGCCGCCGCGCTGACCGGTGCCCGTCCGGTGACCACGATTCTCGCCAGATGATCTGCGGCGTCGGACTGGGCTGTCCCGGTCTGCGTGGGGTTCAGGTCGAGTCCGGGTGGCCGGATCACCTCGAACGCCATGCCGTCGGCGGCGAGTGCGACGCGGGCGTGGTGCAGTGCCGCACCGCAGCTCAGGGTGAGCAGCCGCCCGTCCGGGTCGGTGACGTGGAGTTGACGGGACGTGTCGGCGTACAGGTCGGCGACGTCGGTGTGGATGAGCCATCGCCACGGTTGGGTGTTGTGGATCGACGGTGCCAGCGATGCCGCGGCGGCGGCTGCGACGAGCGCACGCGTCGCCGCCGTACGTTCCGTGCCGGTGATGGCGATGTCCATGTCCTTCTCCCGTCAGGGATCGGCGTGTCTGCGTTCGGAATTGCCGGTGGGTCCCCGATCCGCCGCGGCGCTGGACCCCCTCGTGCCAGCGCCACGGCGGAACGAGTCCCTGCGGTGCACGCCGGATCCGGCGCTCAGGTCGCGTCTGGAATCTGGGCTCGTGGCGCGCGGAGTGGTGGGTTGTGGGCTGGCCAGCCGCGCCGTCATAGGAGGCACCGTCGTCGATGCGCTCGCGGTCGCTTGGAGGTGCTGGCTCACCTGAATGGCTCCGACCCGGGAGGTCCGCGACGAGGCGTCGTCGCAGGGCCACCGGGGTCCCGAGCAGCACCCCCAACAGTACTACACGCCATCGGTGAAGGCGCCGCGCTGCTGGGGGCGTACGTCGTGCAGATAACGGGTGCGGACCTACTTCGACGCGGCCCACCGACGGTACCCGGGCGTGCCGTAGCGTGAAGGCGTCGCTCTGGACCCCGGTGGCTGACAGTCCGATCGCAGACCGGACGTTGCCCACTCGATGAAGGTCACGATGGCCGTTTCCCGGAACTTCTGCGACCTGCCCTCCACCCGCGACCGGTCGCAGTGCCCGGCGGTGACGTGGTGAGCGGCTCGATCCTCGCCCTCGAGCTCAGCCCCGACCAGCAACGCCCCACCATCCAGGTCGCCGGGCAACTCGACATCAGCAGTACCGGCGGTCTCACCGACCTTGCCGACCAGGTCCTCGCCCGGTGCCCGGCTCAACTCGTCGTCGACCTCGGGCAGGTCACCTTTTTCGGTGCCGCCGGTATCAGCGCCCTGCTCGCAGTCCGGGCCGCGGCCGACGCTGTCGGCGCCGAACTGCGACTGCGTCACCTGCCGGCGATGGTCCGTTACGTTCTCGACCTCACGGCAACAGCAACACTGTTCACCGCTGCGGACACCAGCCGAGCCGACCCGGCCGACCTCAGCTCGCCACCGACGACACCGGACGGTTCTGCGGCGTCGTCGCGGACACGATACGAGCGGTCTGCGCCGTTCGCGGCACTGATCTGCCCGGTGGCGGAGTAGCGTTCGCGGCGCAACGACAACAGATGATGCCGCCGCCCCGGCCCCTGGCAGCCCCTGTCATCAGGAGGGAACGGTGACGCAGTGGTTGGCTGCCCGCCGCGCACCCGGCCGCCCGCCTGTCGTCGCCGGCAGCGGTCGTGCCCGTGACCGGGCAGGCCGGCCAGTTCGACGAGAGTGTCGAGCCGCTCCCGGCCGCCGCCGGCCCGCCCCGGTCGGACGGGCTGATCGCGGCGATGCACCAGATCTGCCGCACCGCTGCGCGGGTACTCGACGCCCGGGGTGCGGGCATGAGCGTGATGTCCAAGGGCGGGACACACGGTATGGCGACAGCCTCCGACCCGGCCACCGAACTGGTCGAGGAGCTGCAGTTCACCCTCGGTGAAGGACCCTGCATCGACGCCTTCGAAGCCCGGCGGCCGGTCCTGGTCCCCGTTCTCGCGGACGGCGCGATGACCCGCTGGCCGGCATATGCGCCAGCCGCCCAGGAGGCCGGCGTCCGCGCCGTCTTCGCGTTCCCGATGCAGGTCGGCGCGGCCCGCCTGGGTATTCTGGACGTGTTCCGCGGTTACCCGGGTCCACTCTCGGCGAAGGAACTCGCCACCGCCCTCACCCTCGCCGACCTCGCCGTAACCACCCTGCTCGACGGCCAGGAACGTACGACAACCGAAGACTCCGACGGCCTCGCCGGCGCGATCAGCAACCGGGCCGAACTGTTCCAGGCACAGGGCATGGTCATGATCCAACTTGGCGTCACGCCTGCAGGAGGCGATGACCCGGATCAGGGCACACGCCTACACAGCTGATCGGCCGCTCAGGGACATCGCCGCGGACATCGTCGCCCGGAGACTCCACCTGGACCGGGACTCCCCATGAGGACCGTCGAATGACGCCACGAAGGGCCGGAACGCAGTCATGACCACCATCTCCGCTGAACGGCTCGCGAAGATCTTCGTCGAGATAGCCGATACCCTCGTCGACGAGTTCGACATCGTCGAATTCCTGCACATGCTGGCCGACCGTGCCGCCGGCCTGGTGGACGCCTCCGCTGTCGGTCTGCTCCTGGCCGACCAGCGAGGGCAGTTGCAGTTCATGGCCGCGTCGCAGGAGTCCGCGAAGCTGCTCGAACTGTTCCAGATCCAGAACCGCGAAGGTCCCTGCCTGGACGCCTTCAATACCGGCCAACCCGTCATCAACACCGACATGCGCACCGCCAGTGTGCGGTGGCCGTTGTTCGCCCCCAGGGCCGTCGAGGCCGGCTTCCTGTCGGTGCACGCCTTCCCGCTGCGGCTGCGCAACGAGGTCATCGGCGCGATGAACGTGTTCGGCGGCCGCAGCGGTCAGCATCCTCGACGAGGCCGACGTCCAGATCACTCAGGCACTCGCCGACGTGGCCGCCATCGGCCTCCTCCAGGAACGGGCCATCAGCCGCGGCGAACTGCTCACCGAACAACTCCAGGGCGCCCTGAACACCCGCATCATGATCGAACAAGCCAAGGGCACCATCGCCCAGGCCCACGGAGTCACCGTGGACATCGCCTTCGAGCTGATCCGCGCGTACGCCCGCAGCAGCAACCGTCGCCTCAGCGAGGTCGCCCAGGTCATCGTCACCGACCTGGGCAGCCTGCCGGAACTCGATCCGCGCTGACCCGCGCCCATCGGCGTGTCAACAGTGGTCGGTCGTCCCGGCTGCCCGGGTACCGTGACGCCATGGATATCGCACAGGCGCGGGAGTTTCTCCGGCAGGAGCATCGGGCGGTACTGGCCACCTACCATGCCGACGGGCGGGCCC
Organism: uncultured Actinomycetota bacterium; assembly: GCA_963794685.1. Lineage (GTDB taxonomy): Bacteria > Actinomycetota > Actinomycetes > Mycobacteriales > Micromonosporaceae > CAVTWH01. The sequence continues at coordinate 30,245 of CAWCFK010000011.1, forward strand.
AGTTGACCCCGGTCACCTGCGGCGTCGACGACGAGGGTCGGGTGCTGGTCAGTACCCGGGAGACCGCCGTGAAGACCCGCAACCTGCGTCGCGATCCGCGCGCCACGCTCTGCGTGGTCACTGAACGGTTCTACGGCCAGTGGCTGTTGGTCGAGGGCCGCGCCGAGGTGATCGCTCTGCCCGAGGCGTTGGAGCTACTGGTCGACTACTACCGCGGCATCTCCGGCGAGCACCCGGACTGGGCCGACTACCGGGCCGCCATGGTCCGCGACCGCCGGGTGATGGTGCGCATCTCGATGGACCGGGTCGGCCCCACCTTCCAGGGCTGATCGCGGCGCGCCTAACCCGCGCTCCCGCCCGTCGCCACTGCCGGATCGAGCGTCCCGGCACTGTCCCGGCCAGAGTCGGGGCTGTCCCGGCCAGGGTCGGGGCTGTCCCGGCCAGGGTCGGCGTTGTCCCGGCCAGGGTCGGCGTTGTCCCGGCCTGGGTCGGGTGCGGCTCCTGGGCCGGCCGGCGGGCGGGTGGTGGCGGGGGCGGCGACCGCGGTGCCGATCAACAGCGGGATCAGCCCGGCGAGCGTCCAGGTGAGTCCGACCCACTGGGCCACCGTGCCGATCAGCGCGGGGGCGAGCAGGATGCCCGCGTAGGTCATCGTGCTGAACCGGGCCAGCAGCACGGTGGCCCCGTCCCCCTGCTCGGCGCCCCAGTGCCCGACCACGCCGAACAGCACCGGCAACCCGGTTGCCAGGCCCAGTCCGAGGATCGCGAACCCGGCGACCGCGAGCACCGGCCAGTCACCGAGGACGACCAGCAGCATGCCGGCCGCGGCGGCGATCGCGCCGACCCGGAGCAGCACCGCCGGCCGGTACCGGGCCAGCAGCCGGTCACCCACCAGCCGGCCGGAGGTCTGGCAGGCGGCGAACGCCACGTACCCCAGGGCGGCGACGGTCAGCGTCGCGCCCAGTTCGTCGTGCAGGTATACGCCGCTCCAGCTGATCACCGCGCCCTCGCAGGCAAGTACGGTGGCACCCATCGCGCCGAGCAGCACAATGCGCCGGGTCCACCCGGCCCGCCAGCCGACCCGTGGCCTGTCCCGGGCCGGTCCACCGGCGGGGGTGTCGTGCGTCGGCGCGCCGGCCCGGTCGGTGGCGGCCGGCAGCAGCCGGAACCCGGCGACCAGCCCGGCCGGCATGACCACGGCGACCACGATCAGGTAGTGCCAGGGCCGGGACAGTCCGATGTGGACGGCGCCGGCGCCGAGTACCGAGCCGACCGCCGCGCCGATGCTCCAGGCGGCGTGGCAGCCGTTCAGGATCGGTCGACGCAGTACCCGCTCGACCGCCACCGCGTGTCCGTTCAGCGTCACATCCAGCAGACCCTGGCCGGTGCCGAAGGCCACCATCGCCACCGCCAGCACGGCGATCGTCGGGGCCACCGCGATGGCCAGCAGCACAAGTGGCAGGGCCAGGATCGAGAGCCGGACGATCGGCGCGCTGCCGAGCCGGGTGGCCAGCCCGCCCGCGTACTGCATGGTGAGCACCGCGGCCAGGCCGAGCGCCGCGATCAACAGCCCCAACTGTCCGTCGGTCAGGTCCAGGTCCAACTTCTGCGACGGCGTACGGACGGCCAGACTGGAGATCATCACTCCGTTGGCGGCGAACACCGTGGTGACCGCCCACCGGGCGGCTCGGGCCCTGTGCGGAAACGAAGACGAGGCGGGCAGCTCAGTCACGGGTCGAACCTCCACAGCGGTCTGCCTGACCGCGGGTGCCCCCGTGACACCCGCTCACCTGGACGACGAACGGCAGCCGTGGACATCGACCGGCGCGCCATCCGATGTCGTAGACCCAACCAGCTGGCTGTGACACCGCGCGCGGCAATATGTGCGACGCGGCGATCGGCGGGCGCGGAAGGCTCTCCGCGCCCGCCGATGCGGGTGGTTCGGTTCGGTTACAGGTGTGCGCCGACGTCCACGCCGCTGCGTGGGACGAGGAAGTCGGTGACCGGGATGTCGCCGCTGGCCGTGCGGGCTCCGGTGAGCCCGGCCGGGTCGGTGCTGAGCAGCGCCGCGTCGTTCCAGGCGCCGCCGAGGTTCCAGGAGTTGCCGCTGCCGGTGCTGTGCGACCCCAGCGACACGGCGGTGCCGTTGTTGACCGACAGGTTCTTCGTCAGGGTGCTGGTCGAGTCCGCGAAGTCGAAGCCGGTGCCGGTGTTCTTCCAGGCGGTGTTGTGGTCCAGCACCAGCGCCCCCGGGTTGGCGTTGTCGATGAAGCCGCCGGCCGAGTTGCCCCACGCCATGCTGTTGCGTACGACGTGCGCGGCGGGCAGGTCGACGTCGCCGCCACCGAGCTTGAAGCCGTTGCCGTCACCGGTGTAGTTGGGCAGGCTCCACCGGTTGTACCCGTTGCCGTAGGCGAGGCTGTTCTCGATGGTGATGGGGGAGAGGAACTCCCAGGCGTCGAAGCCGTCGTCGGAGTTGTTCCACAGCCGGGCGCCGCGGACCACGTTGCCGGTCCCCGAGCCCTCCTTGATGGCCAGCCCGTCGGCGCTCTCGCCGTTCTTGCGCGGGTCGCGGTTGCCGTAGCTGTCCAGGTTGAGGACCAGGTTGTTGCTGGACGCGCCCTGGATCTGCAGGCCGCTCTCGTAGTTGTCGTGGGTGGACAGCCGCTCGAAGCGGTTGTTCGAGCAGTCCCGGCAGAAGATGGCGTACGGGCTGTTGACGATCTCCAGTCCGATGTAGTTCCAGTACGAGGCGGCTTCCTGGTGGAACGCGCCGCGAGCCGAGTTCGGCACGCTCGCGTCGACAGCGGCCGGCGTGTAGGGCAGCCCCTCGCCGTCGATGACCACCCGCTCGCCGTTGTAGGCGGTGATCGTGTAGGGCGCGCCGGCCGTCCCGCTCTTGGTGATCTGGATGTTCGTGGTCAGCGGGTACGTGCCGCCGCGGACGGAGATGGTGGTACCCGGCTGGGCCAGCGCCACTGCCCGTTGGATGGTGGCCAGCGGCGCGCCGAGGGTACCCGGATTGGCGTCATTGCCGTTCGTCGCCACCACCAGGCCGCCGGTGGGAATGCTGGCGCTGGCGGACGGGCTGGCACTCGCCGTCCGGCTGGGACTGGCGCTGGGGCTGGCACTCGCACCGGCCGAGGTGGCCGACGGCGTCGGCGTCGTGCCGCCGCTGCTGACCAGCACGTCGTCGAACTCGGCGGCCGCGTACCCGGTCTGCAGCCCGATCCGCCCGGCCGCGGCCAGCGTGCTGGTGCCCTGGGCCACCTGGGTGCCGTCGACCCGGCCGGTAACGATGCTGCCGTTGACGTCGATGGCCAGTGTGTACCAACTGCCGGTGGCGACCGTCCGGGCGGCGCTGCCGAGCACGGTCACCGACGAGCCGCTGACCGCCTGCAACTGCACCTGGTTACCGGGCAGCAGGGCCAGCCGGTAGAACTTGGTGGAGCCGGCGGCGCGGGCGAGCAGAGCGACGAAGCCGCCGGAGCCGAAACTTACCGGCTTCACCCGGGCCTGCACGGCGTACGCCGTCCAACTGGTCGTGCCGCCGAACAGCCGGGCGTTCTCGCTGGTGGCGTTGGTCTGCGCGGCGACCGGCGAGCCGTCGGTGAGCACCGTCCAGGTGCCGCCCGACTTCGACCAGCCGGCGGTGTCACCGTCGTTGAAGTCGTCGCTGAACAGGGTGGCGGCGAACGCGGTCGAGCCCAGCCCGAGCAGTACCGCGATGCCGGCCGCCAGTAGTGCGGTGACCCCGCCGAGCGCGGCAAGCGCTCGGGTCCGTCGTACTCTCATCCCTCGACCCTCCAGGAAAGCGGTTTCCGGAGGCGGACGTTACGAGGGCGATCCACAGATGTCAATCGATGGCGGGCGTCCGGTCAGCGACTCCCGGGCGGCCCGGCCGTGACATGCGTCGCCGTCGCAGGCGTCCCCGCGGCAGCTGCGGTGCCGGCCGACGGGGCCGCGCCGATCCGGCGCAGGCTGCGGTCGGCCAGCGTCACCACCAGGAACAGCACCGCCACCACGAGAGTGAAGGTGGCCAGCTCGGAGAGGCCGTGGGTGTCGGCGCGCGGGCCGAAGAAGCCGCCGGTGGCTGCCGAGGCGACCATCGCGCCGAGGTACATGAAGGTGCGCAGCAGCCCGGCGGCCGAGCCGATCCGGGCCGGGTCGGCCTGGTGGTAGAGCGCGCTCTGGTTGGCCAGGCTGTTCAGCCCTTGCGGGATGCCGACGATCATCGAGACGCCGACCAGCAGCCAGATCGGGCTGCCCGAGTGCAGCAGGAGCAGCATCGCGCAGGAGATGATCTGGGCGGCGCTGCCGACCACCAGCTTGCCGCGCACCTCGGCCCGGCGCCCGGTCAGGCTGGCCACGATGATCCCGGTGAGGAAGACCGGCAGCAGGATCAGCCCGGCCCCGGCCGCCGACAGGCCGCGCCCCTGCTCCAGCCATTGGGTGTACCCGTAGATGAACGAGTACGACACCACGTAGCTGAGCAGCGTCCGACCGTAGGTGGCCAGCAGCGCCGGGTTGCTCGCCAGCACCCGCAGGTCCAGGAACGGCACGGCGACCCGGGTCTCGCGAAGCACCAGCCCGGCCACGGCGAGCGCGGCGGCCACCGGCAGGTACCACCGGTCGGCGGCCGGGTTCATGCCGAACAGCAGCAGCGCGGTCAGGGTCGCGGTGAACAGGGCGATGCCGGTGACGTCGAAGCCCTCCCGGCTGCTCCGGGCCGGGGCGCGGCGGGGCAGCCGTAGCGCGCCCAGGATCAGGGCGGCGATCGAGAGCGGAATGTTGACCGCGAAGATGGTGCGCCAGCCGCCCACCGCGATCAGCAGGCCGCCCAGCGTCGGTCCGATCACCGAAATGGTCTGGGTCGCGATCGAAAGCACAGTGAGCACGCCGGCCGGGCTGTCCCGGCCGGTGCGCCGCGCCTCGGTGCGGATCAGGTGCATCGCCGCCGGGTAGCCGGCGCAGGTGCCCAACCCGAGCAGGGCCCGCGCGGCGATCAGCACCCCCAGCGACGGGGCCAGCGCGCCGGCCACGCCGGCCACCCCGACCAGGGCGGTGCCGATCAGGTAGAGCCGGCGTGGCCCGTACCTGTCGACGAGCCGGCCGACGACCGGCTGCCCGACGGCGGTGGCCAGGTAGAGCGCGGAGACCAGCCAGGCCGTCTGCGCAGGCGGCGCGCCGAAGGCGATCCCGATGGGGACCAGGGCGACCGCGATCATCGACGAGTTGATCGGGTTGAGGATCGACCCGAGGATCATCGGCGGGAACAGTCGTCGGTCGAAGTCGGCCCCCGCCCCGGGCGCGGCGGCCCCGGGCGTGCCGGCTCCGGACGTGATGTCGCGCGGGCCGGCGCCGGCCGTGACGTCGGAGGTGGGGGCGGCGGCGGGGGAGCGGCGGAGCCGGGCGCGGAGTCGGATCATGCCTGGGTCAGCCGGTCGAGCAGGGCGAGCGCGCGGCCGATGGTGCGCCGCTCGGCCTCGGTGTAGCGCTCCTGGAGCGCGCGGGCCAGCCACTCCTCGCGGGCCTGCCGGTCGCCTTCGAGTCGGGAGCGCCCGGCGGGGCTGAGCGAGACGAGCTGCCGGCGGCCGTCCTGCGGGTCGGGGTGGCGTTGGATCATCCCGTACCCCTCGAGCGCGGTCAGCGTGCTGGCCATCGACTGCGGGCGGACCCGCTCGCCGGCCGCGAGCGCGCTGGCGGTGGCCGGGCCGTCCTTGTCCAGCCGGCTGAGCACGGCAGTCTGGGTCGGGGTCAGGTCCGCGCCCCCGGCGACCTCGCGCAGCCGCCGACGCAGTCGACCGACCACCACCCGCAGCTCGCGCGCCGCGTGGACGGCCGACTCGGCAATGACGGCGTCGTTGTTCCGCATGTCATCCAGCCTAGAACCATCAGTTGAAACTGGCCAGTTTCAACTGGCTATCTCCGCGGAAAATCCGTTGACCCGCGCGGCGGGCGGCGACGACCATGACGGGCGTCACGGGTACGCCGGTGCCCGGTGCGAACGAGAGGAGGCGAGCTATGTCTTTCCAGCCCCGTACCGTTGTGTGGAAAGGTTTTCAGACTTGTCGTTTCCTCGTTCCTTCCGCTGCGGGCACTGCGGCGTAGACGTCTCGCTGGACGCGCCCGGCACCTCGCACCGCAACCACTGTCCGCGCTGCCTGTGGTCCCGACACCTGGACCGCAACGTGCCCGGCGACCGCAAATCGGACTGCCCCGGTGGCATGGAGCCGATCGCGGTCACCGTGCGCGGTGAGCGCCGCTGGGTGCTCATCCACCGCTGTACCCGCTGCGGCCGGCTGCGCCTCAACCGCACCGCCGCCGACGACAACGTGCTCATGCTCATGCAGTTGGCGGCGCTGCCACTGGCGTCGCCACCGCTGCCCTACGCCCCTGCCGCCGCCGACCACGACCCGGCCGGCTTCCCCGACTGATCCGCTGACCATCTGGTGGCCCGCCCGCACGAGGGGGCGGGCGGACCACCAGGTCAAGCGCCTATTTGCTCAGCGTATACGCTGAGCGTATATTCGCCGCATGACAGTCCCCCAGACGCTGCTCGGTCTGCTCGAACGCGAGCCCAGCCACGGCTACGACCTCAAGCGTGACTACGACGCCTTCTTCGGCCGGGGCAAGCCGCTCTCCTTCGGCCAGGTGTACGCGACCCTCGGCCGGCTGGCCCGGGACGGCAAGGTGGTGATCAGCGAGGTGGGCCCCGGGGAGGGGCCGGACCGCAAGCGCTACATCATCACCGAGCTCGGCGCGACCGAGGTGGAAGCCTGGTTGACCGAGCCGGTCGAGCCCGAGCCGCACCTGCAGTCGACGCTGTTCAGCAAGGTTGTCCTGGCGCTGATGCTGGGCCGGGACGCGAACAGCTATCTGGACACCCAGCGCGGCGCGCACCTGGCCCGGATGCGCGACCTCACCGAACTCAAGCGCACCGGCAGCCTCATCGACGCGCTGCTCGCCGACCACGCCCTCTACCACCTGGAGGCCGACCTGCGCTGGATCGACCTCACCGCGGCCCGGCTGGACACCCTCGCCGAGGCGGTGCGGCGATGAACGCGCTACGCCGCAAGGCGACGGCCGCCCTCGGCCGCCCGATGCCCGCCGAGGGCGAGCCGCTGACCGAGGCGCGAGACGTGGTGCTCTCCTTCGGAGCCACCCCGGCACTGCGCGGCGCCAGCCTGGCCGTGACGGCCGGCGAGATCGTCAGCATCATGGGGCCCAGCGGGTCCGGCAAGTCGACGCTGCTGCACTGTCTGGCCGGCATCCTGCGACCCAACTCGGGCGAGATCCACTTCGCCGGTCGCCGGCTGGACACCCTGGGCGAGACCGAGCGCACCGCACTGCGGCGCGACCGGTTCGGCTTCGTCTTCCAGTTCGGCCAGCTGGTCCCCGAGCTGACCGCCGAGGAGAACGTGGCGCTGCCGCTGCTGCTCGGCGGCGTCCGGCGCGGTGCGGCGCTGGCCCAGGCCCGGCCGTGGTTCGACAAGCTCGGCCTGGACGGCCTGGAGCAGCGCCGGTCCGGTGAGCTCTCCGGTGGCCAGGCGCAGCGGGTGGCGCTGGCCCGGGGTCTGGTCGCCCGGCCCGACGTGCTCTTCGCCGACGAGCCGACCGGCTCGCTGGACTCGCTCACCGGGGAGCAGGTGATGGAGCAGATGGTGACCGCTGTCCGGGCCGCCGGGAGCACCCTCATCCTGGTCACCCACGAGGCCCGGGTGGCCGCGTACGCCGACCGCCAGGTCATCGTCCGCGACGGCACGGTGCACTCGCTCGTCCCGCACGGGGCGGCGCGATGATCCGCTTCGGGCTGCGGCTGACCGTGGCCGGTGGTCGGGAGGCCGCCGTCCGGCTCGTCGCCATCGCGGCCGCCGTGGCACTCGGCGTCGGCCTGCTGCTCGCCACCGTGGCCGGGTTCCACGCGGTGCACGCGCAGAGCGGCCGGTACGCCTGGCTCGCCGCCGACCACAAGACCGTGGTAGCGGGTACCGACCCGGTGCTGTGGCTGCTGCGCGAGGACTACTACCGCGGCGAGAGCATCGGTCGGGTGGACGTGGCCGCCACCGGGCCGACCGCGCCGGTCCCACCGGGCATCCCCCGGCTGCCCGGCGCGGGGGAGTACTACGCCTCGCCCGCCCTCGCCGCGTTGCTGCACGACGCCCCCGCCGCCGAACTGGGCGACCGGTTCCCCGGGCATCTGATCGGGACCATCGGTTCAGCGGCGCTACCCGGCCCGGACGTGCTGGTCATCGTGATCGGCCGCAGCCCCACCGAACTGGCGGACCTGCCCGGCGTCCAGCACGTCACGCACATCCCGGACCCCAGCGCGGACAATGCGATCAGCCCGATCGCGGCCGGCCTGGACCTGATCCTCGGCGTGGTGGCCGGTGCGATGATCTTCCCGCTGCTGATCTTCGTGGGTACCGCCACCCGGATGTCCGCGGCCCGCCGGGAGGAGCGCTTCGCGGCGCTCCGGCTGGTGGGGGCCACGCCGAGACAGGTGTCGGTGATCGCGGCGGTGGAGGCGGCACTGTCCGCCGTCGCCGGTACCGCGATCGGCTTCCTGCTCTTCTTCCTGGTCCGGGGCCAACTCGCGGGCATCCCGTTCACCGGCGTGCCGTTCTACCCGGCCGACCTGTCACTGCGCCCGCTGGACATGCTGGCGGTCGCCGTCGGTGTCCCGCTCGCGGCGGCGGTGGCCGCCCGGTTGGCGCTGCGCCGGGTCCGGATCTCGCCGCTGGGAGTGAGCCGGCGGGTCACCCCGCGCCCGCCCCGGGCATGGCGGCTGATCCCGCTCGTGCTCGGCCTGATCGAACTGGCCTGGTACGTGGTCATCGTGCCGGACCCCGTCGTCGACGGGCGAGGTGCACCGGCGACTGCCCCTGCCACTGCCCGCGTTCCTGTTGGTGAAGCCGCGAGACCTCGATAGGTCAGGTGGAGGTGTTCCTGCCCGGGTTCCTGGTGGTGATGGCCGGCCTGATCATCGCCGGACCGTGGCTGACCATGGTGGGCGCCCGCCTGCTGGCCCGGCGGACCAGCCGGCCGGCCACCCTGATCGCGGCGCGGCGACTCGCGGACAATCCGCGCGCCGGGTTCCGCTCGGTCAGCGGGCTGATCCTGGCGCTCTTCGTCACCAGCGTCGCGGTCGGCGTCATCGGCACCATCGTGGACCAGCGGGGCGCGCCACCGGACGGCCCGGCCACCTCCAACATGTCCCTCTACCTGCCGAAAGACGCCAGCCCAGCCCGCCAGGCGCTGCGCTCGCAACTGACCGGCATCCCCGGCGTGGGCGGCGTGGTCACCGTGTACGAGCGCCCACGCGACTGGCCGATCATCGACATCGGCGGCTGGTACGCCGAAGGCCTGGCCCGCTGCAGCGAACTCGCCCAGCACCCGGACTTCGGGCACTGCGCGCCCGGCGCCCAGGTGGCCGCCGTCTTCAGCGACCTCACCTTCCACACCCCCACCGCCGCCGCGGACCGGGTCTGGCCCACCGCGACGACCACGCTCGACGAGTTGGCCGCCCTGCCGACCTACTCGGTGGTGGTCGGCACCGACGGCTCCGCGTCCGCCCTGGAGCGGGCCCGCACAGTGCTCGCGACCGGGTACCCGCGGGAGCGGTACGCCGGCACCGAGGCCGAGTGGCGGGCGGAGAACGCGAACACCCTGGTCGGCTGGCAGCAACTGGCCAACGTGGTGATTCTGGTGAGCCTGACCATCGCCGGGTGCAGTCTCGCGGTGAGCGTGGTCGGCGGCATCACCGAACGCAAGCGCCCGTTCAGCCTGCTCCGGCTTGCCGGCGCGGCGCTGCCGGTACTGCGCCGGGTGGTTCTGCTGGAGAGCGCCGTGCCACTGCTGGCCGCCGCGGTGGTCGCGGTGGGCGTCGGGTTCCTCGCGGCGAACCTGTTCCTGCAGGCGCAGATGCAGTACACGCTCTCGCCACCCGGCGTGGGCTACTACGTCCTGGTGATCGCCGGCCTGGTCGCCGCGCTCGGCATCATCGCCGCCACGCTGCCGCTGCTGCGCAGGGTCACCGGCCCGGAGACCGTCCGCAACGACTGATCCGCCAGCGACGACGGGCTCACCCGGGGGCGCAGTGCACGCCCGGTGAGCCCGTCGCGCCGGTGCGGACAGACGGGCCGGGTCAGCCGGTCGGGCTGACTGCCGGCGCTGCCACCAGGGTCGGGGCGTCGAAGACGGTGGACATCAGCGCGATGGTGCGCCGCTCCCGGCTGGCGAACGGGCGTACCCAGGAGCGGCCCTGGACGGTGTCGCGGCCCACCCGGTCGATCAGCGTGGAGTACGCCGCGGTCATCCGGGTCTGACTGAACCGGGACCGGCTACGCAGCAGCGCCGGCATCAACTCGGTACGGCGGGCCACCGCCTCGCTCCAGGCGGCGCCGACCGCGACCGGGTCGGAGGCGGTCAGCAGGCCGTGCCCGGCGACGATGGCCGCGCAGTCACCGACGTCGGTGGCGACCGGCACGGCGCCGCACATCATGCCCTCGATCAGGCACAGCGGCGCCGCCTCGCCGACCGAGGAGGTCAACGCGACCACGTCGGCGGCGGCGTACACCGTCTCCATGTCCGGCCGGACGCCGAGCAGGTGCAGCCGGCGGGCCAGCCCCGGCCGGTCGGCGAAGGCGGCATCGATGATCGCGGCGAGTTCGGTGTTCGCCTCGCGCATCCCCGGCCCGCACATCAGCACCTGGCCGTTGCGCTGCGCGCCGAGGAACTCGCGCGCCGAGGCGACCAGCAGCGGCACGTTCTTCATCGCGTCGTAGCGGGCCGCGAAGACCACCACGGCGGCCTGCGCGGGAACGCCCAGCCCGCGCCGGATCTGGGTCCGCCGGCCGGCCGGGACCGGCTGGAACCGGCCCAGGTCGACGCCGTTCGGGATGACGTGCAGCAGCCCCGCCGGGATACCCGCCGCCTGGTACGCCGCCCGGGTCGACTCGGCGCAGCAGATGGCTGCCACGACCCGTCGCTGGGCGACCGCCCGGCGCAGCTCGTCCAGCGCGGAGCCCTGGTTCTCCGGGTCAGAGCGGTGCAGGCAGACGATGGTCGGCTTGCGTGGCATGTCCGGATGGTTCGCCAGCCGCAGCGGCTGCTCCTTCAGGGACAGCAGCACGTCCGCCCGGCCGACCCGGCCGGCTGCGCGGGACAGCTCGGCTGCGGTGAACGGCACCGGCCCGCTCTGGCCGTCGAAGACCCGGCCCAGCGAGGTGATCCGCACCCCGCTCGCGCTCAGTTGCCGGTAACAGTGGTCGTCCTGCATCCGTTGGCGCAGCGTCTCCCGCAGCATTTCGCGGTGGATACTGAGCACCGAATGGACCTGCCGTCCCTCGTCGTGCAACTGGGACAGCACACTGCTGTGCAGCACCCGGGCACCCCCGGCGAAGAAGCCTTCGTAGATCGACACCACCCGCAGTCGGCTCACCATTCATCCATCATCAGTCATATCCGCTAGATCCTGCGCACCCCCATGGGTGAACTATCGGCATCATTGATCAACTACGGGGTAGCCGGCGGCTGACGGTTGGTCATCCGGCGGTGAGGAAGTCGACGGTCTCCGCGACCACCGTGGCGTCGGTGAGCATCCGCCGGTGGCCCAGTCCGGTGGTCACCCGCAGCCGGGCGGTCGGCCAGGCGGCGGCGATCGCCGCACCGTCGCTGACCGGCGTGGAGACGTCGCCCCGGTCGTGGATGACCAGCGTGGGCGGCATGGCCACCGCCCGGCCGAACTCGGGTACGTCGAAGTGGCGCATGGGCGCGCCGACCCGCTGCTCCACCCGCCGGATGAGTCGCGGGTAGCTGCGCCGACCCAGGCCGAGCACCTTGCGGAACTGGCTGGCGAAGCTGAGTGGGCTGGCCATCGGGGCGAGTAGCACCACCCGCTGCGCGGGCAGCCCGTCGCACAGCGCACATGCCGCCGCGGTCGCCCCCAGCGAGTGGGCGATCAGCCCGTACGGGCGGCCGAACCGGGCGGTCACGGCGGTCAGCGCGGCGGCGAACTCGGGAATCGAGGACGACCGGGGACCGAAGGCGCCGGGCGCGGAGTCGCCGTGGCTGGGCGCGTCCAGGGTCACCACCCGGTACCCCAGAGCCACCAGCGGGTCCACGAAGGACTCCAATTGGCCCCGGTAGCCGGCCCAGCCGTGCAGGGCGTAGACGATCCGGTCGCCGCTGCCGAACACGTCGCCGACGACGGCGTGCCCGTCGACGTCCAGGGTGTAGGGGGTGCGTGCGGCGGTCACCGGGACCGGCGCATGTCGGCGTGGTTGCGGCAGGGTGAACCAGATCCGTTCGGCCCACCGGGCGGCGAGTTCGGGTGCGAGCACGTCGAGTCCCCGGAAGCTGGCCCGGACCCGACGGGGAGCGGTATACAAACGAACGATCGTGCTTTTCCGTGAGCGCTCGATGACCTCGGTCATGGTGGTGTCCATCCCCCTTGTGCGGTGCTACCGCCGGCCGCACCGGCCGGCGTCGGATCAGGCGCGGGCCTGGTTGAGCAGGTTCTCGAAGGCGCGCCGGGCGCGGGTCTCCGACAGCGGATCGCCGAAGAGCCGCACGGTGTCGTGGTTGGCCAGGATCACGCCCTTGAGATCCTGGGTGAACTGCTCCGGAGTCGGCGTCGGCCCGGAACTGCCCCTCGGCGATGCCGGTGCGGAAGATGGTCGCCACCGCGTCGTACATATCCCGCAGGTCGCGGACGAGTCGGTCGCGCACCGGCCCGGGTTGGTCGTCGAACTCGGTGGCGGCGGCCACGTACGGGCAGCCGCCGGGGCGGGCGTCCCAGGTCAGCCAGTGCTCGAACAGGGCGCGTACCCGGGCCTCGCCGCGCGGGGTGCGCAGCGCAGGCCGCACCACCGCCGTCTCGAAGTCCTCCCGGGCCCGCTCCAACACCTGGAGTTGCAGCCCTTCCTTGGACTTGAAGTGGGCGAACAGCCCGCTCTTGGACAGCTGCGCCTGCTCGGCCAGCATGCCGATGGTGAGCCCGCCGAGGCCGACCCGGCGGGCCAACTGGACCGCCTCGTCAAGCACCGCCTGCCTGGTCTCGTCACCCTTGCCCATCCGTCAAGAAAAGCACGATCGTTCGGACACGTCAAGGATGGCGGCTCCATCGAGCGGACTACGGTCGGCTAGGTCACGACCCGCGCAGGGGCGGCATCGTCATCCGCGGCTGCGCGGCCGGCTACGACATCGCCGCGCTCGGTCCCCCGCCGTAGCCGGGACGAGCGGCGGCGGGGGAATCGAGCGCGCATGCCAACGTCCGGCTCGTATGCGGGGTGTGGGTGGTTGGAGTGGGATCCCGGCCGGTCGGCCTGGATCGTGGGGGTGTGCGGGGCCGGATGTCGATGCCAGTCGACCTGCCGCCGCACGATTGGGACGTTGCAATCGGGGTCCGGGGCCAACGTAGGACGGCCATCGGAACCGGTCAATCGGACTCCGCCGGCGGTGCCATCGGTGCAGGTCAGGGATCGAAAGTTTCAATGGGGTACGGGTCGCGGCCGGCCCGGTCCCGGGGCAGTCCAGAGTGGACGGGACCGCCCGCCGGCGGGCACCTGTGTCGGCCGGCCCCGGGCTTGCTTGTCCGCATCGACACATTCACTTACGCTGATTGCCGCTGCGTGCCAGGGCAGCGATCGTCGGGGTCCCGCCAGGTCTGTGTGTCCAGACACGCCTGCCCCACCCAGGGGCCTCCGATCTTGAGGTAGGTCATGAAAAGACGACTCGCCGTTCTCGGCGTCGCCATGCTCGCCATCGCGGCAGCAACCCTGGTCAACGTCGCACTGCTCAACCCGCAGCCGGCGTCCGCCGCGGTGGGCCTGCACATCAGCGGGCGCAACATCGTCGAGGCCAACGGCCAGACGTTCGTCATGCGCGGCGTCAACCACGAGCACGTCTGGTTCACCGGCCAGACCAGTTCGTTCGCCAACATCAAGTCGCTGGGCGCGAACACCGTCCGGGTCGTCCTCGGCGGTGGCCGGTGGGGGCCGAGCACCGCCAGCGACGTCGCCAACGTCATCTCGCTGTGCAAGCAGAACCGGCTGATCTGCGTCCTGGAGGACCACGACACCACCGGGTACGGCGAGGACAGCGCCGCGTACACCCTCGACCAGGCGGTCAACTTCTGGATCGGCCTGAAGAGCGTGCTGGTCGGCCAGGAGAACTACATCGTCATCAACATCGGCAACGAGCCGATCGGCAACACCAACCCGAGCCAGTGGACCGCCTCGACCACCGCCGCCATCCAGAAGATGCGCAGCAACGGCTTCGAGCACCTGCTGATGGTGGACGCGCCGAACTGGGGCCAGGACTGGCAGTTCGTGATGCGCGACAACGCGCAGACCGTGCTGAACGCCGACACCCAGCACAACCTGGTGCTGTCCATCCACATGTACGACGTCTTCAACACCACCGCGGCCATCACCAGCTACCTGGACACCTTCCAGAACAACAACTGGCCGCTGGTCATCGGTGAGTTCGGCTGGCGCAACTCGTCCAGCAACGTCGACGACCAGGAGGTGCTCTCCCAGGCGGTGGCCCGCAACCTCGGCTACCTCGGCTGGTCGTGGGCCGGCAACAACGACCCGTACCTGGACATGACCAACAACTTCGACGTCAACCAGCTCAGCACCTGGGGCCAGCGGATCTTCAACACCGCCAACGGCATCAAGGCCACGGCCAAGGAGGCCACCGTCTACAGCGGAGCCACCAGCAGCCCGACCGCCTCACGGACCACTTCGCCCACCCCGTCCCCGTCACGGACCCTCTCGCCGAGCGCCTCGCCGTCGCGGACCACGTCGCCGACCGCGTCTGCGTCGCGCACCACCTCACCGACCGCGTCGCCGTCGCGGACCGTCGGCTCGTCGACTCCGGCCGGCACGAAGTCCTGCACGGCCACGCTACGCGATCGCCAACCGTGGCCGGGTGGCTTCCAGGGCGACGTCAAGGTGACCGCCGGCAGCGCGGCCATCACCGCCTGGACGGTGACCTGGACCTTCGCCAACGGCCAGACCGTCAGCCAGGCATGGAACGCCACGGTGACGGCCAGCGGCTCGGCGGTGACCGCCCGCAACGTCAGCTACAACGGCAGCCTGTCCGCCGGAGCGAGCGTGAACTTCGGGTTCCTCGGGTCGTACGACAGCACCAACGCCGCCCCCACGGCGTCCTGCACGGCCAGCTGACCAGCACGACACTGAGGGGCCGGGTGCGCTGCGCCCGGCCCCTCAGCCGTCGCCCGACGGCAGCGGGTTGAGCGTCGCCCGACGGCAGCGGGTTGAGTCGTAGCGCGACGGCAGGGTGGCGGCGATCAGTCGGGTGGCGGTGAGCCAGTCCGGCGCGGCCACCCCGTACTCCGGCACCGGCTGCCGCTGGGGTCCGAAGAAGTACTGGTAGGTCACGGTGCCACGGATGGCGGCGTGCACCTCGGGGTGGTCGTCGACGAAGTGGGTCAGGCCCAGGTCCAGACAGTGTCCGCGCTTCTGTGCCCGCTCCCGGCAGAACCGCAGGTGCTCCGGGAGCACCCCGGTCCGCTGGTAGAAGTCGTGCCCGGCCAGCCAGCGCAGCGTGCGGGCCTGCACCGTCGGGCCGCACTTGGACACCAGCCAGACCCGCCCGGCAAACAGGCCGACCAGCTGCGCGATGGCCGCGAACGAGTCCGGCACCTGCGGGGTGGACAGCAGGGTGGCCTCGTCGCCGGTGAAGAACGCGGTGTCGCCACCGCCCGGATGCGCCGGTCCGTTGATGATGACGCGGCCGATGTCGATGCCGAGCCGGGGCTCGACCGGCGCGCTGAGGTTGATCACATCTGCCAGCCTGCCGGCCACCCGCCCCGGCGCGCAAAGACGATTGCAGGCCAGCCGGCTGCGCCGGGTAGGCAACCGGTTACTCGCGGAGATGTTTGCTGCCAAAGGTAGGACGGCGTTGACGCCGATCGTGCCGGCGGGCGAGAGTAACTGCGACCGGAGCGCGCTGGGCGTACCGGGACGGCAGAGCATTCGGACCGCGCAGGTGGGGCGCGCCGGCTCGGTCGGGCCTTAGTATGTCGTGCGGCGTTGGCGCTGGTCGCCGCATCGCGCGTGCGATTGTCTGGAGGATGCCCTATGTCGCAGGTTGAGGACGCGTACGCCCCGCATGACGAGGCTGGCTCGCGGCCGGGCTTCGAGCTCGCGCGGCGTGGCTACGACCGACGTCAGGTGGATCTGTATCTCGCTCGGGCAGACAGCGAGCTCGCCGCGCTGACCGCGGAGCGGGACCGGGCCGTCAGCCAGCTGCGCTCGTTGGGCGGTCAGGGCCAGCAGTTGCAGCGGGTGCAGGCCGAGCTGGCCGAGCTGCGTCAGCGGCCGCCGCAGGTCGAGCGGGCCTCCTTCCGGCACCTTGGGCCGATGGTCGACCAGATCCTGGCACTGGCCGAGAACCAGGCCGCCGCCATCACCAACACCGCCGGCCAGCGCGCCGCCGAACGGCAGGCCGAGGGTGAGAAGGCCCTCGCCGAGGCGCATGAGCAGGCCGAGAAGATGCGCGCCGACGGTGAAGCCGAGGTGCAGCGCGCTGAGCAGGAGGCGCAGCGCCTCACCGAACTGGGCAAGCAGCGCGTCGAGCAGGCCCGGACCGAGGCCGCCGAGCTGGTCGAGGCCGGCCGGACCCAGGTCCAGCAGGAGACCGAGGCCGGCCGGGCGCAGGCCCAGCAGGAAGTGGCGCAGTGGAAGGCCAGCGTGGAGCGGGAGATCGCCGAGCGGCGGGCCGCCGTGGACCGCGAGCTGACCCGCCAGCGCACCCTGACCGAGCAGAAGATCGCCGCGCTGCACGCCGAGGCGCAGCAGTTCGCCGCTGAGGTCCGTCGCCGCGCATCCGAACAGGCTGCCGCCGCCGACCAGCAGCTCACCGCCGTGCAGCAGGAGATCGCGGCCCGCGACGAGGAACTTGCCGGCCTGCGGGCCGAACTGGAGACCGGCGAGGCGCGCCTGACCGAACTCGTCGACCAGGGCGAGGGCGCACAGCAGGAGCTGACCGAGTTGACCGAGCGGCTGGCCCAGGTCCGCGAGGAGCTGACCGACGAACTGTCGCGGTTCGAGGCCGCCCGGCACGGGGCCGAGGGTGCCGAGCGGCACGCCACCGAGGTTCGCGCCCGGGTGCAGCGGGAGGCCAAGCGGGTCGCCGACCTGGCCGCCGCCGCGGTCATGGCGGCAGCCGCGGGCAGCATGAACACCGGAGAGTTTCCGCTGGTGGCAGCCCGATTCGCTGCCGGGAACCGGGTGAGCGAGGAGGCGGCCCGTCCGCTGGAACGCGCCCAGCGACCGGCGCCCGCGCCGACCGCCGAGCAGCCCGAGGCTGCGCCCACCGAGTCGGCGCAGCTCGCGGCCGAGGCAGTCGAGGAGGCCCCGGCCGAGCGCGAGCCGCGCCAGCCCTGGCACCCGGCGCCCGCAGAGCAGCCTGAGCGCGGCCCGGCCGCTGCCGAAGCGCCCCGCCAGCCTTCCCTGGCCGAGCAGTTCGAGCGCGCCCGGCACGCCCGCCTCGTCGACCAGGTCGACCCCAACCGGCCGGCCACGCTGGCCGACCGGTTTGCCTCGGTCCGCAACGGGCAGACCGTGGAGGGCATCGAGCGGCCGCAGATCCCGGACGCCGACGCCGGCCGGCCGGACGAGGCCGGGCCCGCCCGGAACGGGTCCGCCGACTCCGGCGACGACCGCGCCGACGAGGGCCGCCCGGCGCCGCAGGGTGTCGAGCACCTGCTGCCGACGCAGCGCTCGGCCGTTCCGGACATGGTCGCCGCCGACTCCGAGTAGCGCCGACTCCGAGTAGCGCCGACTCCGAGTAGCGCGGTCATGCTCGTTCTATCCGCCGGTCGACACCTCACAGCCGGCGGATAGATTCGCGTCCGTGAAGGCCGACAACACAGCACCGCGCGACCACACCGACTCCGCCGAACCTGACGGAGCCGCGACCCCTGACGGTGCTGCGGCATCTGACGGTGCTGCGGCATCTGACGGTGCTGCGGCTCCGGGCGGTGCTGCGGCTCTGGCGGTGCTGCGGCTCCGGGCGGTGCTGCGGCTCCGGGTGGGGCCGCTCGTGGCAAGGGTGGATCGGTCGGGGTGGACGTCGTGATCGGCGCGGCGGCCGGGTTGGCCGTCACCGCGTCGTGGGGGCCGCTCGCCTGGGTTGTCGGGGCGGTGGCCGGTGCGCTGGTGGTCGCGGTGGTCGGCCGGGTGGCCCGGCTCCGGCAGCGGCCGGGGGAGATTCCGGCGCTGTGGTCCCGGATCGTGGCCAGTGGCGCGCTTGCCGCACCAGCCGGCTGGCTGATCGGGCTGCTGCCGTTTGCCGGGCCGGTACTCATCGGGGTGCTGTTCGGTGCGGTCGCCGGGGCGCTCGGGCTGCGGCCGCAGAAGGTGCTGCTCGGGCCGGTGGTCGGGCTCGCCGTCGGGCTCGGGTATGCGGCGCTGCCGGGTGACGTGCCGGCCGCGATCGTGGCGGCCACCGCGGTGGTCGGCTTCCGCCTGGTCTCTGCGGTGCTGTTCCGGGACGCGCAGGTGGAGCTGCTGGCCGAGGAGGTGGAGCCGGCCCGGCTGCCGTTCGTGGTACCGCTCGCCGCGCACGGGCGCTACGTGGGTACCGGGTACGTGCGGGAGCTTGCCGAGCGGCTGGGTGGGGAGTACCAGCCGGACGCGGCGGACGTGGGGATCGTGGCGTCCCTGGACGAGTTGGCCGGCCCCGAACTCGACCCGGCGGGCGTGCATCCGCTGGTCCGCGAGTTCTACGAGCACACCACCCGGTTCGCCCTCGACATCGTGCCGCGCTGGCGGCTGTGGGTACGCCCGGGGTATCTGCTCTACCGCAGTCTGGTGGCCCGTCCGCTGGGGCAGGCGAACGTGCCGATGAACCAGCGGGAGACCCAGCGCGGCATCCGCAGCCGGATCGACACCATCACCACCGCCGAGAGTGCGACGGCCGGCACGGCGACCATCAGCGTGCGTGGCTGGATCCGGTCGTTCACCGACACCGACGAACCGATCTACGTCGGCATCTACACCACCTACCGGGACGCCGACCGGGGCTACGTCAGCGTCGGCTTTCCCTTGCCGCAGGCCAGTTTCACCGCGACTCTCAGCCCGCAGGCCCGGCCCGGCGGAGGCCTGGTGCTGACCAGCCGCAGCCCGCTGCCGCACCCCGGGCACTACCTGTCCTACGTGGACGCCGAGACCGGCCGGCTCACCACGCTGGCGGTGCCCGGCTTCGCCGAACGGCTGGACGTTTTCGTCACCGACGACGGCGAGCTGCGGGCCGAACACGCCTTCGAAGTCTTCGGGCTGGCCTTCATGACCCTGCACTACCTGATCACCCGCAAGCCCGGCCCCGTCTGACCACGGGGAATGGGGCCGGGGACCGGTGCCGACGGGCCGGTCGCGGTGGTGGCGACCAACTAGCGCCGGGGGACCACCAGTCCGGTTTCGTACGCGGTCACCACGGCCTGCGTCCGGTCGCGTAGTCCGAGCTTGTTCAGTACCCGGCTGACGTGCGTCTTCACCGTCTCCTCGGTGACCACCAGGCGGCCGGCGACCTCGGCGTTGGAAAGCCCCTCGGCCACCAGCCGGAGCACCTGCGTCTCCCGCGGGGTGAGGGTGGCCAGCCGGGCCGGGGCCGGGTCGGGGGTGCGGTGCCGGCTGGCGAACTCGCCGATCAGTCGACGGGTCACCGTCGGGGCGAGCAGCGCCTCGCCGGCCGCGATCACCCGTACCGCCTCGAAGAGCCGCTCCGCCGTCACGTCCTTGAGTAGGAAGCCGCTGGCCCCGGCGGCGAGCGCGTCGTAGACGTAGGAGTCCAGGTCGAAGGTGGTCAGGATGAGTACCCGGGGGCCGTCCGGTCCGGCGAGTTGCCGGGTCGCCTCGATGCCGTCCACGCCGGGCATCCGCACGTCCATCAGCACCACGTCCGGCCGGACCTGACGGCACACCCGTACCGCGTCCGCGCCGTCCACAGCGGTACCCAGCACCGCGAAGTCGGCCTGGGTGGCCAGCAGCCGGGCGAATCCGTCCCGGACGATCTCGTGGTCGTCGGCCACCACGATGCCGACCGGCGATCCGGCGGTCACGGGGTGGCTCCCTTCGCCGGCAGGGTGGCGCGCACCAGGAAGCCGCCGCCGCTGGCTGCCCCGGCCCGCAGGTCCCCGCCGACCGCGGCGGCCCGTTCGGTCATGCCGAGCAGCCCATGTCCACCGGGCTCGGGGCTGCCGGCCGGGCCCGGGCCGTTGTCCCGGATCACCAGGCCCAGCGCGTCGGCGCCGAAGTGCAGTTCGACGTCGACGGCCGCGCCGGCCGCGTGCCGGCGGGCGTTGGTCAGCGCCTCCTGGACGATCCGGTACGCGGCCAGCTCCACTCCCGGATCGAGCGGCACCGGCGCACCGGTGAGGATCAGCCGGGTACCCGCGCCGGAGGCGGTCCGCGCCTCGTCCAGCAGGTCGGTGAGTTGGCGCAGTCCGGGCTGCGGCGCGCGGGCGGGTACCGGCGTCGGCTCGGCGTCGGCGCGCAGCACGCCGAGCAGCCGGCGCATCTCGGTGAGGGCGTCCCGTGCGGTGTCCCCGATCGCGGCGAACCGCTGCGCCCCGGCCGACGGCAGCCCCGGCGTGGTCAGCCGGCCGGTCTCCGCCTGGATCGCGATCATCGAGATGTGGTGGGCCACCACGTCATGCAGCTCCCTGGCGATGCGGGCGCGCTCGCCGCGCGCGGTGTGCTCCAGCAGGGTACCGGCGAGCGCCTGCCGGGCCGCGCTGTCCTGCGCCGCCTGCCGGGACAACCGCCGCGCCACCCCGGCGAGCGCGGCGACCGGGACCAGCGCGGCCAGCCCGATCGCCAGCAGCCGGGGGTACCCGGATGAGCCGAGTGCCGCGGCGGCCAGCCAGGGCGGTCCGAGCGCGACCGCGAACCACACCGGCCCCCGGAAACCGAGCCGGTACCCGGCGATCAGCTGCGCCAGCGCGCCCGCGACGGTCACCGCGCCGAGGACGGAGTGCGCGGTCAGGCCGGCCAGGGTGACCGTGCCGGCGGCCATCGCGGCCCGGGGCAGCGCCAGTGGCACGGTGCTGGCCAGCGCCAACACCACGGCGATCAGGACGTACTGGACGGGCCCGGCGTCGCCGGCCGGGTGCACCAGTGTCTCCACCACGGCAGCCACGCCGAGCAGTGCTCCGCTGACTGCCAGCCCACGCCCCACGTCAGCCATTCTCGCCGCTGGTCGGACCGGGTGGCGTCACCCGGGGCAGCGATCCGCCCTCCCTCCTGGGAGGGACGCCGGGCCGGGGGTGAAGATGGCTCCGCAGCGTGACGACCGGGCCGTCCCGCCGCGCCTACGGTTTGCTCCATGAACGCCACCATCGAGGTCAACGGCCTGCGCAAGCGCTTCGGCAGCACGCAGGCCCTGAACGGGATGACCTTCACCGTGACACCCGGTCAGGTGACCGGGTTCGTCGGCCCCAACGGCGCGGGCAAGTCCACCACCATGCGGGTGATCCTCGGCCTGGACCGGCCCGACGAGGGCACCGCCCGGATCGGCGGCCAGCCGTACGCGAGCCTGCGTCAGCCGCTGCGCCACCTCGGCGCGCTGCTCGACGCCGCCGCCCTGCACCCGGCCCGGACCGGCCGCAACCACCTGCTGTGGCAGGCGCACTCGCAGGGCCTGTCCGCGAAGCGGGTGGACGAGGTGCTGCGGCTGACCGGGGTGGAGTCGGCGGCCCGCCGCCGGGCCGGCGGGTACTCGCTGGGCATGCGGCAGCGGCTCGGGCTGGCCGGCGCGCTGCTCGGTGACCCGCCCGCGCTGCTGCTCGACGAGCCGTTCAACGGACTGGACCCGGAAGGGATCAACTGGATGCGCGGCTTCCTGCGGCAACTCGCCGGGCAGGGCCGGGCGGTGCTGATCTCCAGCCACCTGATGAGCGAGTTGGAGGACGCCGCCGACCATCTCGTGGTGATCGGGCGTGGCGCGGTGGTCGCGGACGTCAGCGTGGCGGACATGATCGCCACCGCGTCCGGCGAGCGGGTCCGGGTGCGTACCGACGCGCTCACCGACGCGATGACCGAACTGGCCCGCAACGGGGCCACCGTCACCGCCACCGAGCGGGACGTGCTGACCACGGAGGGACTGCCGGCAGCCAAGGTGGTCGCGGTGCTGACCGGCGCGGGGGTGCCGTTCGCCGAGGTGTCGGCGCACCGGGCCACCCTGGAGGAGGCCTACATGGAGTTGACCCGGGACGCGGTGGAGTTCCGCGCCGCCACCGACGGGGAGGTGGCCCGGTGAGCATCCTGCACCTGCTGCGCGCCGAGTGGACGAAGTTCCGCACCGTGCGCGGCTGGCTGATCGGCGCGGCCGTCGCCGGCCTGGTCCTGATCGGCCTCGGCGTGATCTCGGCGGAGGGCAGCCGGGCCGAGATCTCCGGTCCGGGCGGCGGCGAGCGGCGGATCACCCGCGGTCCGGGCGGGGAGCCGGTCCAGGACGACCTGACCTTCGTGCACCGCACCCTCACCGGGGACGGCAGCATCACCGCCCGGGTGTCCGCAATGACCGGCGACCCGGTGCTCACCGGTTGGGCGAAGGCCGGCGTGATCGTCAAGAACGGCACCACCCCCGGCGCGGCCTACGCGGCGGTGCTGCTCACCGGCGAGCACGGGGTACGGCTGCAGGACAACTTCACCGGCGACCGGGCCGGCCCCGCCGCGTCGGTCAGCCGGCCACAGTGGCTGCGGCTGGTGCGCAGCGGCGACAAACTCACCGGGTACGCCTCCGCGGACGGCGCGAGCTGGACCCGGATCGGCGCCGTCCGGCTCGCTGACCTGCCGGCGAACGCCGAGGTGGGGCTGTTCGTCTCCTCGCCCGCCGCGCAGACCTACGAGGAGCACATGGGCGGCGGGTCCGGCGACATGCAGTCCGCGCTGGCCACCGCGACCTTCGACAGCATCACGGTGACCGGGCAGACCGCCGGCGACTGGGCGACCGAGCAGGTCAGCGGCGGGCCGGGCGGCGCGCAGCGGCAGGGCGAGGCGTTCGTGGTGACCGGCGCGGGCAACATCGCGCCGATCTCCGACGGCGGCCCGGGTGCTGTCGAGCACACCCTGGTCGGCGCGTTCGCCGGGATCATCGTGCTGATCGTGGTGGCGGTGCTCTTCGTGACCAGCGAGTACCGGCGCGGCATGATCGCCACCAGCTTCGCCGCGAGTCCCCGGCGTGGTCGGGTACTGGCGACCAAGGCGGTGGTGGTGGCGGCCGTGGCGTTCGCGGTCGGCGTGGTCGCCAGCGCGGTGGCGCTGCCGATCGGTCGGCACATCCTGGTCGACAACGGCAACCTGGTCTTCCCGACCAGCACGGCGACAGAGATCCGGCTGATCGTCGGCACGGCGGCGGTGCTCGCGGCGGCGGCGGTGCTCGCCATGGCCGTCGGTACCCTGCTGCGGCGCAGTGTGGGTGCGGTGGCGCTGACCCTGGTCCTGATCGTGCTGCCCTACCTGCTGACCTCCGCCGCTATCGTGCCCGCCGGGCCGGCCCGCTGGCTGCTGCGCCTCACCCCGGCCGCCGGCTTCGCGATCCAGCAGAGCCTGAAGGCGTACCCGCAGGTCGACAACCCGTACACCCCGGCGCTCGGGTACTTCCCGCTCAGCCCGTGGGCCGGCTTCGCGGTGCTGTGTGCCTGGGCGCTCGGCGCGCTGGCGCTGGCCACCGTCGTGGTCCGCCGGAGGGATGCGTGAAGACCGCCGTGCACGCCGAGTGGACCAAGCTGCGTACCGTGGCCGGCCCGGCCTGGCTGCTGCTCGGTGCGGTGGCCGCGACGGTGGCCCTGGGCGTGCTGACGGTCAGCTCGGCGCAGTGTCGCACCTCGGCGTGTGGCCTGGACGCGGCGAAGGTCAGCCTCGGCGGAGTGCAGCTCGGTCAGGCGGTGGTCGCCGTCCTGGCGGTGCTGGTGGTGGGCTCGGAGTACAGCACCGGCATGATCGGCCCCAGCCTGGCGGCGGTACCCCGACGGTTGGTGCTGCTGGCCGCCAAGGCGCTCGTGCTGCTCGCCCCGGTACTGCTCGCCGGCGCGGTGGCGGTCGGGATCGGCCTGCTGGTCGGCCGGTCCCAGCTGCCGCTGGCGGTGTCGACCGGCCCGACGCTGCGGGCGGCCGGTGGCTCGGTGCTCTACCTGGCCCTGGTGGCGCTGCTCAGTCTGGGCCTGGCCACCGCCGTCCGGGACTCGGCGACCGCGGTCGGCCTGGTGTTGGGGCTGCTCTACCTGTTCCCGATCCTGGCGTCGCTGGTCACCGACCCGGCGTGGCACCGGCACCTGCAACAGATCGGCCCGGCCAGCGCCGGCCTATCCATCCAGGCCACCGTGCGGCTGGGCGAGCTGTCGATCGGACCGTGGTCGGGGCTCGGCGTGCTGGGCCTGTGGGCGGCAGGGGCGCTGCTGCTCGGGGGTGCCGCCCTGGCCCTGCGGGACGCCTGAGCCTGATCCGGTACCCCCGCCGCCCGCCGACCCGGTTGCCCGGGAATGTCGGACGGCGGGGGTACGGTCACGAAATGACTTCTCCTGCCTGGACCGGCCGCTGATGCGCCGGATCATCCTGTGGATGTCGGTCTCCCTGGACGGCTACATCGAGGGGCCGAACAAGGAAATCGACTGGCACCACGTCGACGAAGAGCTGCACAGCCACTTCAACACCGAGCTGGCGGCGATGGGCGGCTTCCTCGACGGCCGCGTCATGCACGAGCTGATGGCCGACTTCTGGCCGACCGCCGACGCCGACCCGCAGAGTCCGCCCGCGGTGCGCGAGTTCGCCGGCATCTGGCGGGAGATGCCGAAGATCGTCTATTCGCGCACCCTCCAGCACGCCGACTGGAACACCACCATCGTCCGCGAGGTGGTCCCCGACGAGGTCCTGGCCCTCAAGGAGCAGCCGGGTGGTGACCTGACGCTCGGCGGCGCCGACCTGGCCGCCACCTTCCTCGCCCACGACCTGGTCGACGAGTACCGCATCTACGTCCACCCGGTCCGCATCGGCCGGGGCAAGTCACTCTTCCCGGTCACCGACACTCTCACCGTCACCCCGATGCGGCTCGCGGCCACCCGCGCCTTCGGCAACGGCGTCGTCCTCCTGCACTACCAGCGCCCCTGACCCGACGCCGGCCCGGCGCTGCCAGGCCGGCCGGCTGGCCGGGCCCGGCCAGCCGGCGTTGACCGGGACCCGGCTGGAGCGGCGGTTAGAGTGCGGCGATGGACGCCGGTCTGCTGCACACCCCGATGCCCGAGTTCGCGCTGGGCACGGTGCTGGCGCGGCTGGCCGAGCGGTACGGCATCCAGGCTGACGCGGCCACCGCGCTGGGGAGTGAGCGCGACCAGCTGCTGCTGCTCCCGCAGACCTCCGCCGGCCCGGTGGTCGCGAAGATCTCCAACCACGCCGAGGACCCGGCCACCCTGGACATGGAGAACGGGGCGCTGCGCCACCTCGCGTCGGTAGACCCCGACCTGCCGGTACCCCGGCTGGTGCCGACCCGCGACGGAGTCCCGGTCGACTCCATAGTGGACGGCGCCGGCCGCCGGCACCTGCTTCGGGTGCTGACCGTGCTGCCGGGTACCCCGGTGGAGGGGCGGCCGGTGGATACCCGGCTGGCGGAACGGATCGGGGAGTATCTGTGCCCGGGTGGCGGTCGGGCTGCGCGGCTACTTCCACCCGGCAGCCGGCCGGCAGCTCGACTGGGACATCCGGGTCCGCCGCGAACCGGGTCCTGCCGCCGACCCGCTCGGTCAGCGGCTGGCCGCCGCCCGGGCCCGCGTCGGGCCGGCCCTGGCGGCGACCTACGCCCTGCCCAGCGGCGTGCAGCACGCCGACGTGACGCTCACCAACGTGCTCTGCGACGCCGAGGACCAGGTCACCGGCGTGGTGGACCTCGGCGACATGCACCACACCGCCGCCGTCTGCGACCTGGCCGCCGCGCTCACCTCGGTGCTGCGCAACACCGGCCCGACCCAGCCGACACGGTGGAGCTGGCCGCCGCGTTCCTGGACGGGTACCAGCGGGTGTGTCCACTGCTGCCGGCCGAGGCGGCGCTGCTCGGTCACCTGGTACTCGCCCGGCTGGTGACCACGCTGGATATTTCCCGGTCCCGGCTGCCCGAGCACCCGGGCAACGCCGACTACATCGGCCAGTACGACGCCAGCAGCGCCCGCCTGCTGGTCGAGCTGTCCGAGCTGGACGATGCCGCGCTCGCCTACCGCTTCTCCCGCCTCACCGGCCTGCCCACCCCCGCGCCGGCCGCGATCGGTGGCGGAGCTGGGGCAGCGGCGGGACCGGGTACTCGGTGGGCGGCTCGCACCGCTCTTCTACGGGCGGCCGCTGGCCATCCGCGCCGCGACCGGGCCTGGCTGATCGGCGACGAGGGCGAGGAGTACCTGGACGGGTACAACAACGTGGCGGCGGCCGGGCACACCCAGCCGGCGATCACCCAGGCTGTGGTGGCCCAGCTGCGCACCCTGAACACGCACTCGCGGTACCTGCATCCGGCCGTGGTGGAGCTGGCCGAGCGGCTCACCGCCACCATGCCGGCCGGGCTGGACACCTGCGTCTTCGTCACCTCCGGATCGGAGGCGGTGGACCTGGCCTGGCGGATGGCGCGGGCGTACACGGGCGCGCCGGGACCCTGGTGGCGCAGTGGGCGTACCACGGGATCACCGCCCGGACCATCGACTTCTCCAGCAACGAGTGGCGCACCGCCGGGCTGCGCCCGACCGACGTGGCCACCTTCCGCGCCCCGCACGCGGACCCCGCCGTGGGCGACCCGTCGGTGCGGCGGGTGGGCTGGGCGCGCCCGCCGCGCGGGCGCGGGTCGCGGCGGCCGTGGCCGAACTGGACGGCCGCGGGCACCGGACCGGGCTGCTCGCCGTCGACCCGCAGTTCACCAGCGAGGGCATTCTCGACGCGTCGCCGGAATTCCTGCACGGCCTGGTGGACGGGGTGCACGCGGCCGGTGGGTTGTTCCTCGCCGACGAGGTGCAGAGCGGCTTCGGGCGCAGCGGCCCGGCGTTGTGGCGGTTCGCCGCCGCGGGCATCACCCCGGACCTGGTGACGCTCGGCAAGCCGATGGCGGCCGGGCTGCCGGTCGGTGCGGTGATCACCCGTCGGGAGATCGCCGACGCGCTGGGCTACGAGTACTTCAGCACCTTCGCGGCCAGTCCGGTGGCCGCGGCGGCCGGGCTGGCCGTCCTCGACGTGCTCGTCGACCGGCGTATCCCGGAGCAGGCCGTCCGGGTGGGGGAGTACCTGCGGGCGGAGCTGACCGGGTTGGCCACCGAGTTCCCGGTGATCGCGGCGGTGCGCGGGTACGGGCTGATCGCCGGCGTCGACCTGCGCCCGTCTCCGCACGGCGGCGGCCGGGAGTTCACCCGGGCCGTGGTGGAGGGGCTGCGCGAGCGGCGGGTACTGGCCGGCAGTACCGGGCCGGGCGGTGACGTGCTGAAGGTACGCCCGCCGCTGGCCTGGACGCAGGAGCACGTCGAGCTGTTCGTGACGACCCTCCGTGCGGTGCTGTCGGCACTCGCATAGGCGGCCGAGTTTCGACAATCGTCGGCCGCATTGGCCGGTCCGGAGTTGACCATTGTCACCCGGGCGCCGTGTTGCTATTCTTCGATTCGTCAATACCTCTTTTCGCTTTCAGGCAGGAGTGTTGACAGTTTTCGCAAGACCCATGAGGGCGTCCCGTCCACATTTGTGAACGGTCACCCAACGGGGCATCGGTCTGCGACTACACGGGGGTTCTGTTGACAATTCCAGGTAATCGGGTCGTCCGCCTGTTCGCCGTGACGGCTGCCGCCGTCGTGGCGGTACTCTCGCTGGCCGGTCCGGGTGCAGGCGGCCGTGCCGCATGTCGGGTCGGTCTTCGCACGTCAGGCCGCCGCGGCTGGGCTGAGCGGCGCACAGACGATGGCACTGCAGACGCGGGTGGACGCGTACATCGGGGAGACGGGCGGGAAGCAGACCGCCGCCAACAAGATCGAGTACGGCGACGGCAGCGTCCTGCTGTTGGCGCTGCCCACCGAGGCTGTGGGCCGGGATCTTGCCGCGGCGCCGCCCACCGAGGACACCAAGACCTGTCCGTACTACTACGCCTGCCTCTGGTCCAAGACCAACTACACCGGCGACTTCTACACGCTCTACTACTGCAACAGTTGGAAGTACATTCCCTGGGTCAGTGACGGTTCGTTCAAGAACAATCAGACTTCGGGTACCAAGCTCGGAATGAAGTATGTCAACGGGCTGACCGAATGGTGGGCTCCGGCCTATTACTCGTCGTCTGTTGTCTATTGGCGGAACATCACTTACGTGACCGCCTGTTAGCTGGCGGATCCGTGACGCCGTCGGGTGGCCGCAGCGGTCACCCGACGGCGCGGCGGTTGCGGCCGTGAGTCGACCTCACTCGTAGGTGAAGATGAAGTTCTGCAGCTTGTTGACCTCGATGGTGAGGATCCGGCTGATTCCCAACTGGTCGCCGTAGTGGATCACCAGGAGCGCCGGCGCGGTGCCGTTGGGGGTACCGAGCAGCGCGGCGAACTCGTCACTGTTCGGCCCGTAGGTACCGACCGGTGCGTCGGCGCTGTCGCGTAGCCAGGACAGGTACCCGAGCACGTTCGTGGTGACCTCGTTGGCGGCCTGCTGGCGTTGCAGCAACGTCAGCTTCGGCAACGGTGCGTCCGGATTGGCCGAACGCCACGCCGACACGTACTGGTAGAAGTAGATGTCGGTGTTGGTCAGCGGTTCGCCCCGGGTGTTCTTGTTCTGCCAGGAGAAGAGCTTCCCCTCGGTCGGTACCGGGGTGTTCTTGAAGCCGTAGTCGGAGTCGGTCCCGGGCTGGGCCCGCCACTTGCTCTCCAGCGCCGATCCGGTGGGGGAGTCGGCGTTGACCACGGTGTTGGTCAGGTACTCGCCGAACAGTTCGGCGGCCCTGGGTTGCCGGTCCTCCGGCTGGACCGACCTGATGTTCGCGAGACGTTCCAGGCCCTTGACCCGGCACTCCTGAAAGGCCGACCAGCACGCCCCGGCATTGCGCTGAATGTGGGGGAGCTGCCGGTACGGCACTGTCGGTCCGGTCGGCAGCGGCGGTGGCGGCGGCGGCCCGCCGGGAGGACCGCTGGGCGGCCCACCGGGAGGTCCACCGGGCAGGTCCTCCGGTGGGCCGCCCTGCTGCGGGATCAGCAACGGCGTGGTGTCCACAGTGGACGGGGGCGGTGGCGGGAACGGCGACGGGCTCGTGAAGATCGTCTCGGTGGGCGGGGTCTCGTCGGGGGGCGGGGTCTGGGGTTCGTCTGTCACGGGCGGACTCCCTGTCGACGGCTGCCCGGGTCGGAAGGCCGGGGCTCCCCGACAGAATCACCATCGTACCGGATCAATTACCTGTCGTGTCGTTGATCCGGCGCAAGGCTGGCGCGATCGGGCTCGCCGGCTACCCGGTCAGCGGTCGTTCGCGGGAAAGCGGTTGTCCGGGTGGCGGTGATCTGTTCTGGTCGGTACCCGTGACCGCCCTGGCTGATCTGGTACGCCCCGACCGCTACCCACGCTCCGCCGGCTACGACCCGGCCTGGCTGCTCGGCCTGGACATGGGTCCGAACCCGCTGTGGCTGCTGGAGGACCTGGCCCGCGATCTCGACCTGCGGCCCGGGATGAGAGTTCTCGACCTGGGCTCCGGCAAGGGCGCGACGTCGGTGTTCCTGGCTCGCGAGTACGGCGTGGAGGTGGTCGCGGCCGACTGGTGGATCGGCACCGACGAGGCGGCGCGGGTCTTCGCCGAGGCCGGTGTCAGTGACCGGGTGCAGCCGGTACGGGCCGAGGCGCACGCCCTGCCCTTCGAACCGGACAGCTTCGACGCGATCGTCAGCATCGACGCCTTCGAGTACTTCGGCACCGCCGACTCCTACCTGCCCTACCTGGTGCAATTCCTGCGTCCGGGTGGACAGCTGGGCATGGCCACGCCCGCCATGACGCGGGAGGTCCGTGACCTCGGGGCGATACCCGCACACATCAAGGCGGTCGTCGGCTGGGAGGCGATCGCCTGGCACACGGCGGACTGGTGGCGCTTCCAGTGGGAGATAACCGAACTGGTCACGGTCACCTCGGCCCGACTGCAGCCGGACGGCTGGCAGGACTGGCGGCTGTGGGCGCTGGCCCGCGCGGAGTACCAGCCCGACGGCCGGGCGTCGAAGCGACCCACGCTGGACATGCTGCACGCCGACGGCGGCGAGTTCCTGACCTTCGCCCTGATCACCGCGCGCCGCAACTGAGCCGGGCGACTGATCTGCCTACGGAAAGGTCACCGCGATGCCGATCAGCGGCGGGCGGCGCAGGCGTAGCAGTCGGGCCACGCCGTTGCCGAGCCGGGACAGCACGTACCGGCGGGCCAGCAGGTCCCGACCCGCCTGCGTGCCGGCCTCGTCGAGCAGTCGGGCGGTACCCTCGGCGCTCGGTGCGTCCGGCTTCACCCGGCCACGCAGGTCGCAGACGGTGACCTGGACCCGGCTGTTGTTGCGGATCCGCTTGACCTTCCAGGAATCGGCCTCGGTCACCACGACCAGCTCCGCGCCGTCCCGGACATGCCAGACCGGGGTCGCGACCGGGGTGCCGTCCTTGCGGTAGGTGGTGAGGCTGACGTACCGGCTGCGGTTGATCTCGTCGACAACGGTCACCCGCGAAGCGTACCCACCCGGCCGGCCCCGACACCTCGGGCGGGCCGGCGGCTGTGGCAGGCTCCGGAGATCGATCAGGAGCGGGAGCGTCGACGGTGCTGACGGACGGGCAATCCGGACTCATCCGGGATCTCCAGGAGTGGACGGCCGGGGCGTTCCCCCCGCGCCACCTCGACGTATCCGACGGCTGGTGGCTGCGGTACGCAGAGGGCGAGGCGTGGTGGGCCAGTTCGGTACTGCCGCACGGCGACGCCGCCCCGGCCGACCTACCGGCCCGGATCGCTGCGGTGCAACAGTTCTATGCCGACCGGGGCGCACCGGCCAGATTCCAACTCAGCCCCGGGGTCGCGCCGGCCGGCCTGGACAGCGCGCTGGCGGCACGCGGGTACCGCGTCAGCTCCCCGATGTCGCTGCGGACAGCGCCGCTGGCGCCGCTGGTCGACCGGCAGCCGGCCGGTGATCCGCAGGTCCGGGTGGACGACCGGCCGACCGACGCCTGGTTCGACACCTGGCACGCGGTGCACGCCGCCGGTACCGACCCCGACCCGGAGTGGGCCATGCTGCGCCGGGTCGGCCTGCGCAGCGGGTACGCCTCGGTACCGACCGCCGCCGGCGTCGTAGCGGTCGGCCGCGCGGTGCTGGCGGAAAGCTGGGCCGGCGTCTTCGGAATGGCCACCCGGCCGACAGCACGCGGCGCCGGGGCGGCCGGCCGGGTACTCGACGCGCTGGCCCGGTGGGCCGCCGAGCACGGCGCGACCCACCTCTACCTCCAAGTCGAGCCGGACAACACGCCGGCGCGGCGGCTGTACGACCGCGCCGGCTTCACCGAACTGTGCCGCTACCACTACCGCACGGCCGGTCCCGCGGGCCGACTACTCACTTGAGGTAGCTGGCCAGCGGAATGTTCTGGGTACGCAGCGCCCCCGCGACGACGGCCGCGATCTGCACCGCGCCGGCCGCCTCGAAGTGCGTGTGGTCGTTGCAGAAGAACGCGCCGACCGCCCCGGTGGTGTAGTCGCCGTTGTTCGGGCACAGGTGCAGCGTGTTGTAGAGCGTGTAGCTCAGCTTGTGCAGGTCGATGACGGGTACCCCGTTGGCGGTACCGGCGCTGGTGGTCTGGGTGAGGAAGCCCCGGTTGCCGACGGCGGTACTGCCGCTGCAGGTGATCGCGGCCGTCGGGGTGAGGAAGATCGGGTGCGCGCCCCGGGCCTGCGCGGCCTTCGCCATCACCCCGAGCAGTTCGGTGTACCTGGCCGTGCCGACATGCCGGGGGCAGGCGGTGTCGCCGTCGTTGATGCCGAACTGGATGAACAGGTAGTCGCCGGCCTTCATCCCGGTGCTGGCGTTGAGCATCGCCTGCCACCGGGTCGAGTAGGTGGCCGGGCTGATCGTGCACTCGCCGTTGGACCCGATGGTGGTGGTCACGTTGGGGTCGTACAGCCAGGTCTGGATGCTGCGCCCGGCGACCGCACTGTTCACCACGGTCGCGTTGGTGTTGAAGTACGGCGGCGAACTTGCTGCCCCAGCCGATCGGGCAGGTGCTGGCGTTGGCCATCGTCGAGTCGCCGGCCATCCAGATGGTGACCTTGGCGGGGCTGGGCGAGGCGCTGCTCGGGGTGGCGCTGCTGGGCCGGGTTGAGCTGGGTGGCGCGCTGCTCGGGGTGCTGCCCGGCGACGAGGGTCCGGCGCACGGCGTGGGTGACGGGGTGGTCGTGCCACCGCAGACGGTGCCGTTGAAGGTGAACGCGGCGGGTACCGGGTTCGCGGTGGTCCACGCGCCGTTGAAGCCGAAGTTGACGCTGCCGTTGGTGGCGACCGCGCCGTTGTAGCTGACGTTGGTGGCGGTGACCGCGGTCCCGCTCTGCGTGACGTTCGCGTTCCACGCCTGGGTGACGCTCTGCCCGCTGGCGAAGGTCCAGGTCAGCATCCACGAGGTGACCGGGTCGCCGAGGTTGGTGACGGTCACGTCACCCCCGAACCCGCCCGACCACTGGCTGGTGACCTTGTAGGTCACCCGGCAGCCCGCGCTGGCCGCGCCCGCGCCCGGAGTTGCCGGTGGCGACGGCCAGGCCGCCGGTCAGTACCGCCACGGCGGTCGCGATCAGGATGGTGGTGGCGCGCTTCGGTGTCCTCATCGACGGCCGGCTCTCCTGCGGGGGGTGGGGTGTGCCGCATTCTCAAACGAAAATCGACAAATTTCAATGGTACGAACTGGGCCCCGCACCGTGCCGCCCGACCACTCGCCGCCCCGGTACCGCCCCCGGCCCCGCCACTACCTGCGGCACTGCCGCTCGCACCCGGTCGGCCGGTGCGCCGGGCCGGCTGCGTCGCCGTCGGGAAAGTTTCCGGCAAGATCGGGATCTGCGACCCAGATGTGAAGTCCCACTACGGATCCGGGGAACAGATCGTGATCTTCAGGGGACGATGATGGCCACGGACCGTACGTACCACGGGGGTGGGCGGGAAGCGCCGGGTTCCTGATCCGACACCCGCGTGGGGCGGTGCGCCCGCCCCACGCGGCTGCGGAAGGGTCAGTCGGAGCGCACGTTGTCCAGGTCGATGCTGGTGCCCGGGCTCAGGTACACCCAGATCGCGTGGATCTCGTTGAGGGTGCTGATGTCGCAGGAGAACCCGTTGGCCAGGTCGGCCACGAAGGTGGTGGCGGTGCCCTGGTTGACCCAGGCGAAGGTGCCCTGGCACCAGTCGGACGCCGGGCCGACCTGCACCGCGATGTCCACCGACGTACCCGCCGACGCGCCGGTCTGGAGGTCCACCTTGAGCGCCGTCTTGCCGGACAGGTCGACCGGGGTCGCCAGGGTGGCGCCGAACCAGCCGCCGCCGGTCGAGTCCACGTGCAGCCCGGAAGGCGCCGGCGGTCACGTAGGTCGACTGCTGGCTGACCGTGCCGGCGTCGGTCTGCCAGCTCGCGGACGCCCAGCCGTCCAGGTCGGGCGTCTCGAACGAGGCGAAGACGATCGCCGCCGTCGGGTCCGCCAGTACCGTGACGGTGATGGTGGCCGTGTTGGACTTCGTGTTCTTCGGGTCGGTCACCGTGTAGCTGGCGACCGCCTTGCCGTGGAAGCCGCTGGTCGGGGTGAAGCCGACCGCGCCGTAGCCGTCGACGGCGAAGGTGCCGCCGGCGACGGTGACGCTGCGCTGCTGGCCGGCGGTGGCCGGGTCGAGGTCGAGGCTGCCCGGCCTGACCTTGCCCGAGTAGGCGATGTCGTTGGCGGCCGGGGTGAGCGTGACCGGGGTGTCGAACGCGGTGGTCGCCGTGTCGTTGTCGGCGACCGGCGGGAAGTAGCTGCGGCCGGTGGTCAGCCGGGTACCCACGTTGGTGATCGCCTGGCAGACCGGGGTCGGGCAGTAGACGGTGAAGCCGTCGTAGTCGGGGTAGAGCGTGCCGTCGTCCTGGACCCCGGCGAGCAGCCAGTAGAGCAGGCCGGTACCGCCGCTGCGGACGAAGGCGTCGGTCCACTGCTGGTACACCGGTGTTGCGGGTGGCCTTGTCCTGGTACCCGAACTCGCCCAGCACCGCCGGCTTCTTCAACCGCTTGGCGTCGTTGTTGTGCCGGGTGATCCAGGCCGTACCCCAGGCCGCGTCCTTGCCCCAGCCGTCCGGGTAGAGGTGGTAGGACAGGTAGTCGATGCCGGGCAGCGCGGCGAGTGCCTTGGTGTCGACCCCGGAGCCGCAGTTGGTGGTCCAGTCGGTGCTCGCCGGGTCGGTGCAGTAGAAGCCCTCGTCGCCGACGCCGACCAGGTGGTGCCGGTCGACGCCGTGGATGTAGCCGGACACGTCGCGGGCCCACGAGGTGAGCGTGTCGGTGGTGCAGTCGGCGGAGGCGGGGTAGAGCCCGGAGCCACCGCACCGGGGCTCGTTGCCCAACTCCCACGCGGCGATCGTCGGGTCGTTCTTGTAGGCCAGGCCGGTCAGCGGGTTGACGTGGTTGAGCAGGTGCGCGATGTAGTCCTTGTACCAGCCCCGGATCCGGCTGTCGGTGTAGAAGTCGTCGTGGTTGTCCAGCCCGGCCCAGCGCACGTACTGGTCCATGCCGCCGAAGTCGGACCAGTTGTTGGTGAACGGGATGATCAGCCGTACGCCGAGCTGGCCGGCCTTGGCGATCACGTAGTCCAGCCGGGCCAGCCCGTCCGCGCCGTCGTTGTAGGCGGGTGCGGTGCCGTTCCAGTACTGGAAGTACACGCCGTTGGGCTTGTTGCCCACCATCAGGTCGCCGTCCAGGGTGCCGATGTCGCTCCAGCCCCAGGTGCGCAGCACCGGGAACTTCGCAGCGACGGCCCGGTTCAGCACGTCGTCGACCATCGCCGGGGACTGGTAGAACAGGTAGTAGTTGTTCGTCCCGGCGAAGTTGAAGTCCTTGCCGCCCACCTTCAGGTGTGCGCCGGACCGGGTCACGAACGGGGTGGCCGCCGACGCCGTCGAGCTCACCGCGACCGCGCCGAGGACGGCGACCACGACGGTCAGGGCAGCGAGGATCCGTCTTCTCATCACGAGCGCTCCGGGTGGGGTGTGGGCTGCTAAACCGATTAAGCTGCCCCACGGTAAGGAGACCGGTGATGAGTGTCAATGTTCAGGCGGCATCTGCCACGGTCGGCGCGGAACCGGTGAAACGAAGCCACCCGAAACGTATGGGCGGCGGTCCGGGGCCCGGGCGGGGTCAGCGGGGCGGTGCGGTGCTGGACCGGATCACCAGCGGGGTGGCCAGTTCGACCCGGGTGCTGTCCGGCTCCTCGCCCTCGATCAGTGACAGCAGCATCCTGGTGCCCATCCCGGCCATCTCGGTGAGCGGCTGGCGCACGGTGGTCAGCGGCGGGATCGCCCAGCGCGCCTCCTCCAGGTCGTCGAAGCCGACGATGCTCAGGTCGTCGGGGACGCGCAGGCCGCGCTCGTAGAGCGCCTCGTAGGCGCCCCGGGCCATCTGGTCGGAGCAGGCGAAGATGGCCGTCGGGGGAGAGGCCAGATCAAGCAGGGCAAGAGTTTCCCGGTACCCGGTGGGGCTGGTGAAGTCGCCGGTGCGCACATATCCCGGGGGTACCTTCAACTCGGCGGCCCGCATCGCGGCCCGGTACCCGTCCACCCGGGCCCGCGAGCAGGCCACGTCGCCGGGGCCGCCGATCACCGCGATCCGCTTGTGCCCCAGGCTCGCCAGGTGCTCGGTGGCGGCCAGTCCGCCGGCCCAGTTCGTCGCCCCGATGGACGGCACGCCCGGGTCGGGCTGCCCGGCCGGGTCCACGATCACCACCGGGATGCCGAGCTCGTCGAGGTGCGCGCGCTGGCCCACGGAGAGTTGGGAGAGCACCAGCAGCACGCCGTCCGGCCGGCGGGCCGACAGGTTCTCCAGCCAGCGCCGGTCGGGTCGGGTCCGGGCCCGGCCGTGGATCGCGGAGACCACCACGCCGGTGCCGGCCCGGTGGGTGACCTCCTCGACGCCGGCCAGGATCTCCATCGCCCACGGGCTGCCCAGGTCGACGAAGACCAGGTCGATCAGGCCGGCCCGGCCGGGCGGCGGCGTGCGCCGGGGCTGGTAGCTGCGCTGGCGCAGCAGTTGCTCGACCCGTTCCCGGGTGGCCGGGGCGACGTCACGGCGGCCGTTGACCACTTTGGACACGGTGGGCACGGAGACCCCCGCCTCGGCGGCGATCTCGGACATGGTGGCCCGGTTCTGGCTGCTCATCGGCCCCTCACAGTGATTGCGGTACCGGCAGCCTATCTCGAAACTTTCGACTCCGGGGGGACCACCCCGGCGAAGCGGTCCGAGGAGTAGCCGATGAGTTGGTAGATACCGCTTTCCTGGCGGTTTGAGGAGCGGCGCAGTCGCAACATGCCGGAAACGTTTCGGCGGTCCGATTATTATCCGAACGGGCTAGTTCCGAAGCGAACAACGCTGTACCGTGGCGAACATGAGTGTTCACATCGTCCGTCCGGGCCCGGCGGAGGCGCTGCTCGATGTGGCCGTCGGGGTGCTCACCGCCGATCCCGGAGCGTCCCTCGGCCAGGTCGCGGCGGCGGCCGGCATCGGCCGTACCACCCTGCACAAGCACTACCCGACCCGGGACGACCTGCTGCGCGCCGTCGGCTTCCGGGCCATCGAACGCTGGGAGCAGGCCACCGAGGGGATCGAGACCAACGTCGACGCCGACGGCGGCCTGCTCGCGCTGGCCGAGGCGATGGTGCCGCTCGGGCCGTACCTCACCTTCCTGTGGCGTACCCCCGCCTTCGACCACGACGCCGACATCGGCGAGCGCTGGCGCGCCGTCGAGGCCCGTGCCTCGCCCTGCTCGACCGGGCCCGCGCCGCCGGCCTGCTGCGCGACCGGCTGCCCGACTACTGGCTGCTGCAGTCCTTCTACTCGCTGATCTACGTAGCCGGTGAACTGATCCGCTCCGGTCACCTCGCCCCGCGCGACGCCGCCGGCCTGGTGATCGACACGTTCCTGCACGGCGCCGGCGCGCCGGTCGCCACCCCGAAGGGGTCACGACATGGCCGAGCTACCGCACGGTCAGCCCGCTTCGCCTTCGGCCTCCACCGCCAGCACGCCCAGCTCGCCTACGCCGGCTACCTGCGCCGCGATCCGATGGCGCTGCTCGCCCTGCGTCCCGGCCGGGACAACCCGTACGCCATCTACGACCGGATGCGCGGCGGCCGGCCCGCTCAACCCGACCCGGCTCGGCAACTGGTCGAGCACCAGCCACGAGATCTGCAACGCGGTGCTGCGCGACCGGCGGTTCGGGGTCCGCTCCAGCCGGCACGGCGACCGGCACTGACCCGGTCGACCTGTCCTTCCTCGGGCATGGACCCGCCCGACCACACCCGGCTGCGCCGGCTGGCGCAGCCGGCGTTCAGCCCCCGGCAGCTGGCCGGCGTTCCGCCCGCGCGTCGAGCGCACCGTCACCGAACTGCTCGCCACCGCCCCCGTCGGGCGCAGCTTCGACCTGGTCAGCGCGCTCGCCGCGCCGCTGCCGATCGCAGTCATCACCGACCTGCTCGGGGTGCCCGACGCCGACGCCACCGCGTTCGCCCGCTACGGCGCGGTGATCGGCAGCGCGCTGGACGGCATCCGGTCGCTGCCGCACGCCGCCCGGCTGCAGGCCGCCGAGGCCGAGTTGGCCGCGCTGTTCGAGGCGCTGTTCGCGCTGCGCCGCCGGGAACCCGGCGACGACCTGGTCAGCCGCCTGGTCGCCGCGGAAGGCGACCAGGTCGAGCCGGCCGAGCTGCTGCCACTGTGCGTGCTGCTGCTGATCGCCGGCTTCGAGACCACCGTCAACCTGATCGGCAACGCGGTGAACGCGCTGCTTGACCACCCGCAGCAGTGGGCGGCACTGTGCGCCGACCCGGCCGGGCTGGCCCCGCGCGCCGTCGAGGAGACCCTGCGCTACGACCCGCCGGTCCAGCGCACCGGCAGATTCGCCCACCAGGCGGTGACGCTGGCCGGCCGTACGGTCCGCCGCGGGCAGATCGTGATGCTGCTGATCGGCGGCGCCAACCGCGATCCGCAGGTGTACCCCGACCCGGACACCTTCGACATCCACCGCGAGCCGACCGCGGACCACCTCGCCTTCTCCAGCGGCATCCACTACTGCGTCGGCCAGCCACTGGCGCTACTGGAGGCCACTATCGCACTGCGCTGCCTCGCCGAGCAGCTGCCGGGGCTACGCCGAGCCGGTGCGGTACGCCGTCGCAGCGCCACCAACATCCGTGGCCCGCTCCGCCTGCCGGTCCGCGCCGACGCCGCGCGGGGCACGCCGGTGTCGCGAACCCGGCAGTAGCACTGGCGCTGAGCCGTCAGTATGTCGGGCCGTGATGACAGTCAATGGACGGATGACCGCAAAGACACAATCCGCGTGGCAACTGCGCCTCACCGACCTGTGGTGGATCCTGGCGTACCCGGTGTACCAGATCTTCGGCACCATCCGTCACGAAGGCAGCCATGCCATCGCGGCGTCGCTGGAGGGCGCGAAGGTCACCAAGTTCGTCATCTACCCGCAGACCGACCTCGGCCGGTTCACCTGGGGGTACACCGAGTGGCAGGGTGGGGATCCGGGCTGGTTCACCGACGCCGCACCGTACCTCGGTGACCTGATCTGGTTTGCGCTGTTCTTCTTCCTGCTCACCCGGATCAACTGGGGCGACCTGCACCTGGTCTGGCTCAACCTGGCCATCATCGGCCTGCTGTCGCCGTTGGTGAACTCGTTCTCGCAGTGGATGATCGGCATCTTCGGCAGCAAGGAGGCCGACGTCGCGAAGTGGCTGGCCGAATGCCCGGACTTCTTCGTGCACGCCTACTTCTTCCTCACCTGCGGCGCGTACGTGCTCGCCATCCTGGCGATCCTCTGGCAGCTCCCACAGTTCATCGCTGACAGAATCCTGCCGAACTCCTGAGGGCGGCGCGGCCGGCGCAGTTCAGGCTTTGGCAGGGGAGCGGGTCGGGGCGGCGGAGCTGGCCCGGACGACCAGTTCGGGGTCGAGGGTGACGTGGCCGTTGTTCCGGTCGCCCCGGGCGATCTGCTCCACCAGCAGGTCGATGCTGCGCCGGCCGAGCGCCGCGAAGTCCTGCCGGACGGTGGTCAGCGGCGGCAGGAAGTACGCCGACTCCGGGATGTCGTCGAAGCCGACCACGCTGACCTCGGCCGGTACCCGGCAGCCGGCCTCCTGCAACGCCCGCTGCGCGCCCAGCGCCATCTGGTCGTTGCCGCAGAAGATGGCAGTGACCGAGCGGTCGTTGGCCAACCGCTGGCCGATTTCGAAGCCGGACCGGGCACTCCAGTCGCCGAGGTGCTCGGCGGGCACCGGCGCGCCGGCCGCGTAGAGCGTGTCCCGCCAGCCCTCGATCCGTTCGCGCGCCTCGGGCCAGTCTTTCGGGCCGGAGATGTGGTGCACCGTGCGGTGACCCAGGTCGAGCAGGTGCCGGGTGGCCATCACCGCGCCGGCCGAGTTGTTGATCCGCACGGTGGGTACCGAGTCGTCGTCGGCGCCGCCCACGCTCACCGCCGCGAGGCCCGCCGGAACCTGGCCCAGCGCGCTGGCCACGGTGTTCTTCGGGGCGATCGCCACGATCCCCTCGACCGACTGCTCGCAGAGCCGGTCGACGGCTTCCAGCACCGCCCCCCGGTCCAGGGTCCGGATGCTGGCCACGCTGACGAAGTAGCCGGCCGAGCGGGCCGCCTGCTCGATGCCGTAGAGCATCGAAGCCGGGCCGAACAGGGTGGTCTCGAAGCCGATCAGCCCCAGCGTGTGCGAGCGTCGGGTGACCAGCGTCCTGGCCGCCATGTTGCGCCGGTAGTTGAGGCTGGCCATCGCGCTGAGGACCCGTTCGCGGGTCTCCGGCCGGACATTTGGGTGATCGTTGAGTACCCGGGACACCGTCTGGTGGGAAACCCCCGCCAGCGTGGCGACATCCCGCATCACCGAACTGCGCTGCCGGGGTCCGACCGCCGCCCGTGCTCCGTCGTCCCTGCCCGCCATGGTTCTCCCGTCGCCCACTGCCGCAACCCTATCCGCCCGCGCCGCACCGTGTCGGCCCGGCTGGCCGACCAACCTGCTCAGCCGCTGATCGTGGCGGTCAGCGCGGTCGCCGCGGTCGGGTAGCGGCTCAGCAGGGCGGCGACCTCGGCGTCGGTCGGCTCGGCGGATTCGGTGCACACCTCGCGCCACGGCTGGGTGCTGCCCAGCACCGCCGCAAGCGCGTCGGTCGCCTCGGGGTGGCGGCGCAGCAGCGCGCCGACCGGTCCCGCGCCGGCGGCCGGTCGGCGTGGGGTGGCTTGCGGTGGAGCCGCTGACCACGGCGGCGTCCAGCCGTCCACCCCCGCCAGCGTGCCCGGAAACACCCGGCCGGCCGCGCGGACGAGCAGCGGCGCCAGTTCGCCGGCCTCCTTGCGTAGCGTGGTGATCAGGGTTGGCAGCCACGGCAGCAGTACCGGATCGGGCAGTTGCGCGAACGCCGAGGAGATCGCCTCGACCACGAAGTCGACCAGCGCCGGTACCGGCTCCAGCGCCTGCACGAAGCCACTGAGGTACTGCGGGTACGCGGGCAGCGTCAGCGGGCTGGCGAGCAGGTCGGCGCAGCGCTGCCGCAGCTCGGCGCGGTCCAGGGTGCCCAGGTGCACCCGGGCCGCCCAGGTCAGCGCAACTTTCGCCGGGGTCTGCGGGTGCGACTGGGCTACCGCGATCTCCAGCTGCGCCCGGTCACACCCCAGCGACAGGGCCAGCGTCTCCATGCTGAACAGGAAGCCCAGCATCGCGGCGACCTGCCGGGCCCCGGCGTCGTCGTCGACGAACGCGGCCGGCAGCAACGTGCAGTAGTGCGCGTACCCCGCCGTGACGAAGGCGTCCAGCCACGGTGGCAGGGTCGGCTCGGTGGCCCGGTAGAACGCGAGCAGCCGGCGTACCCGACGGAGCACTTCGGGCGCGGCGTCGACGCTGCGCTCGGCGGCCAGCAGAGTGACGGCGCGGGCGCCCAGGTCGTCGGCGACCCGGCGACTGCCCAGGTAGCGGATGGCGTCCTCGACGGCGGTGAGCGCGGTGGCGGCGGTGGCCTGCGGGTCCGCCACTGCCCGGCGTAGCCGCATCTCGAGGACCTGCTCGACGCCGGTGCCCTGGTAGCCGAGTTCGATGAGGTCGCGTTGGTGGGTGCCGATGGCCAGGTCCCAGGACTCCTGGATGGCCGGTTCGCCGAGCCGGCGCTCGCCCATGATCGGGCGGACCGCGCCGGGTGGCAGCAGGTACCGCAGCATCCACAGCAGGTCCGAGCAGGCGCGCAGGTCGGGCCGGGCGGTCAGGTCGAGCAGTGCCCGCTGCACGCCGCGCTGGTCCAGTCGCAGCCCGAGCGGTTCGAGCCGGTCGTAGACGTCCCGGGCCAGCGGCGGCAGCGCCGCGTAGCCGACCCGACCGATCCGGTCGCCACCCAGCAGGATCTCGCAGAGCCGGGCGACATCCCGGCGACCCGGCACGGACTCCTTCTCGATGCAGGTGACCGCCGCGTCCTGGAAGTCGTACGGGGTGGGTCGGGCCCGGTTGCGCAACCCGGCCAGCAGGATCGCGGTCTCGAAGATGGCGATCGCGTCGGCGGTGCTCGCCAGGTACCCGTTGCGCCGGGCCAGCCGGACGATCTCCACACACCAGCTGCGCAGCTCCGCCTCGTCCAGCGGATCGAGCACCGGCGGCCGGGCCAGGAAGCCGGTCAGTCGGTCGGCCGGCTCTGCGGCGGCAGCCGGCCCGGGCAGCACCGCCTTCGCGCGCTTGGCGGGCTTGGCTGCGCCGGCCTTCGGATCCGCCAGCCGGTAGGGGGTCAGCTTTCGCCGGGCGACCGTCTTGGCCCAGCTCGCCGCCGCGATCGACACCGAGCCGGCAGCCAGCCCGAACTGCGCCTCGATAGCCGAGTGGCTGGACGGGATGAGACCGTAGCGCCACTTCGTCGCGGTACGCGCGGTGACGGTGAAGGTGTCGGTGCCCGCCAGTCCGAATTCCGCCACCCGACTGGCGGCATGGAACGAGCCGCACACGTACAGGCAGTCGGCGCTGTCCACGCCGGAGGTGCGCAGGTGCCCACGGATACGGGTCCACATGTAGCGCTCGCGGTCCTCGTCCACCCGCACGCGGTCCTCGACGCCCGGGGCGAGTCGCCGGAACAGGCTGCCGATCAACACCAGCACCTGCCGGTACGTGTCGTAGTCGGCGTCGGCGAGCGGCTGCTCGACGTACTGGTCCCACCACTCCGACCAGTGCCGCACCCGGCCGTGGTGCAGCAGGTAGCGCTCCAGTTCCGCGAAGCGCGGCCGCAGGTCACCGATCTGCACCCCGACCGCGTCCCCGTGCAGATCGTCGGCTTTGACGGCTGCTTCGGCGTCCGGGACAGCGGCCGGATCGGTGCGCGGCTGCCACTGGAAGACGTGGTCGCAGGAGCGGTCCACCAGCACCAACTCGACTCCGGGCGTGTCCAGCGCGTACGCGATCGCCTGGTACTCGGCCGAAGCCGCGGTGATCGGTGCGACCACCGACAGCGGCGCCCAGTCCTTCGGGAAGCCGTCCAGTTCGGCGGCGAACGCCTGTACCGCCACCGGCAACTCGCCGTTGCGCAGCTCCGGCAGCAGCGGCGCGAGATCCTCGCACAGCTCCAGGTAGATCACCTTGGGTGGCTTGGCGCGCAGCCGCTGCACCATCGCCACCGCCGAGGCCGGGGAGTGGTGGCAGACCGGGAAGATCTCCAGCGGTTCGGCCACCGCCCGGTCGATGTCCGCGACGATCCCGGACAGGATCTCGGCCAGCGCGTCCGGCGTGTCCGCGAACTCGGTCGCCGCGTCGAGGAGCTGGCCGCGCAGCGCGTCGAAGGTGGGCGTGCTCATGCCAGGGTGGCCAGCGCGTCCCGCCCGCCGGCCAGGAAGCCCGGCCAGTCGCCGCCCTCGGACTTGCTGCGCGGCTCCACCACCCCGTGCCAGTACTTGTTGAGGATGGCCAGATCCTCGGGGCTGCGCCGGGCCAGCGAACCGACCAGCGAACCGGCGAGCGTCTGCGCGCGCAGGGTGCGGTCGCCGAAGAAGTTGCTGTGCAGGATGGCGTCTTCCAGCACGCCGATCTGCTCGGCGGTGGACAGCGCCGACTCCAGCTTCTCGTCGTCGCTGCCCGCGGCTGCCGCGCCGGCCCGCAGGTCGGCGAAGCTGCGCAGCAGGATGTCCAGCAGGGTCGGCGGCACCTCCAACTCGATCTGGTGGCGGCGCAGCAGCTCGACGGTACGGAACCGGACGATCTCGGCCTCGCTGCGCTTGTTGGTGACCATCGGGATGCGTACGAAGTTGAACCGTCGCTTCAGCGCCGAGGACAGGTCGTTGACGCCCCGGTCACGGCTGTTGGCGGTGGCGATGATGGAGAAGCCGGGCTGCGCGAAGACGATGTTGTCGTCGTCCAACTCCGGGATGGAGACGTACTTCTCCGACAGGATCGAGATCAGCGCGTCCTGCACGTCACTGGTGGAGCGGGTCAGCTCCTCGAACCGGCCGATCATCCCGCGCTCCATCGCCGTCATGATCGGCGATGGGATCATCGACGCCCGGGACTGCCCCTTCGCGATCACCATCGAGACGTTCCAGGAGTACTTGATGTGGTCCTCGGTGGTGCCGGCGGTGCCCTGCACGACCAGCGTCGAGTTGCGGCAGATGGCCGCTGCGAGCAGCTCGGCCAGCCAGCTCTTGCCCGTCCCGGGTCGCCGATCAGCAGCAGCCCCCGGTCGGAGGCGAGGGTGACGATGGCGCGCTCGACGAAGCTGCGGTCACCGAACCACTTCTGCGGGATCTCCCGGTCCAGGCCGTCGGCGCGCTCGGAGCCGAGGATGAACAGTCGCACCATCCGCGGGCTCAGCCGCCAGGTGAACGGCTTCGCC
This sequence comes from uncultured Actinomycetota bacterium, assembly GCA_963794685.1. Taxonomy (GTDB): domain Bacteria; phylum Actinomycetota; class Actinomycetes; order Mycobacteriales; family Micromonosporaceae; genus CAVTWH01. The sequence continues at coordinate 74,330 of CAWCFK010000011.1, forward strand.
CCGGTGTCGACGGACTCCAGCCAGTCCAGCTCCTCGGCGTATTTGGCTTCGGCGGGCGCGCGCAGCATTTCGGCGGTCATCTGGTTCTCTTCTCCAACTCTCACGGTCGGTCAGGCGAGCGAGGTCAGGCCAGTCACAGGGATCAGGCGAGGAAGTTCTTGAGTTCGACGACGAGCTTGCGGATGTGGCCGGAGATCACCGGCGTGCCGAGATCCTTGAAGCGCTCCCGGAACCACGGGTTGACGCTCTGGTTGCCGGTGCTGTTCACCGAGCCGACCGGGATGAACCGCACGCCCGAGCGGTGCACGGCGACGATGGCGTCGTAGAGCGGCTGGGACAGGTCGAACTCGTAGAAGTCCGAGATCCACACCATGACGGTGTTGCGGGGTTCGGCGATCTTCGGCCGGGCCAGCGCCATCGCCACCGGCCCGTCGTTGCCGCCGCCGAGATTGGTGCGCAGCAGCACTTCGAACGGGTCGTGTACCCACGGCGTCAGATCCAGTGCCCGCGTGTCGTACGCGATCAGGTGCACGTCCACCTTGGGCAGCCCGGCGAAGATGGAAGCCAGAATCGTGCAGTTGACCATCGAGTCGACCATCGAGCCGGACTGGTCCACCACCACGATCAGCCGGGACGGGGTGGTCCTACGGGCGGTCCGGCGGTAGTACAGCCGGTCCACGTAGAGCCGTTGGTCCTGCGGGTTCCAGTTGGTGAGGTTCTGCCAGATGGTGCGGTCCAGGTCGAGGTTGCGGTAGACCCGCTTGGGCGGTACCGACCGGTCGACGGTGCCGACGCTGGTGCGCTCCACCTGGGTACGCAGCACTTCGGCGATCTGGTCGACGAAGCGGCGGATCAGCGACTTGGCGTTCGCCAGCGCCACCCCGGAGAGGTTGTGCTTGTCCCGCAGCAGTTGCTCGATCAGCGACATGCTCGGGGTGAGCTGGGCCGCCAGTTGCGGATTGGCCAGCACCTCACGCAGGTGCATCCGGCTGACCAGGTCGGCCTCGATCTCGCCGAACGTGCCGCCCAGTCCGTCGGCACCACCGGCACCGTCAGGCCCGCTGCCGAGGGCGCCCTTCAGCCAGCGGGCGTCTGCCTGCCACCGTCCGAGCTGCCCGGCCGACACGGTTCCGCTCCCGGTGGCGAAGATGTTGAGCAGCAACTTGCTCGCCAACGCCGCCCGCCGCACCTGCGCCGCCCCGTCCTCGCCGGGGACACCCACGCCTGAACCCGCCGCCTCGCCCGCCTCGCCACCGGCCGCCTCCACGTCGGGCTGCGCCGACTCCGCGTCGGGCTGCGCCGACTCCGCGTCGGGCTGTGCCGGGTCGGTCGGGGTGGCTCGGGGCGTAGGCGGTTCGGCGAGCAGGCCGTCGAACTGGGTCGCCAACTCCGGGAAGCGTTGCACGATGGTGTCCACCGAGACCGACGGGTCCAGCAGTGCGGCCGGTAGGCCGATCTCCTCGACCACGGCCAGGCTCGCCGACTCCAGGGTCGCCTGCTCCTGCCGGTCGAACAGCCGCGCGATGAGCCGCCAGTACAGCACCTGACGCCGATTGCGGTCCGCGTCCACTGTGGACTGCGCTGAGATGTCGGTCATTTGCGCAGCAACCTTCCGGCCCGCTCACGCAGCACCGTCACCGCGTCCCCGGCCGCGGCGTGGGCCTTCTTGCCGACCGGGTCGGTCGCCCCGTCCGCCCACGCGCCACCGTGCACGGCGACCGTCTTGCGCTTCACGGTGGCCTGCACCGCGAGCGGCTGTACCGTCCACCGGCCGGCATCCCAACGCAGCAGCCCGAGCAGCGCGCTGGAGGAGGCGACCAGCTCGGCGGTGAGCGGCCCGGCGGAGGGCAGCCGCTCGACGTCCACCACCAGGTGCTGCCCGGCACTGTTGAGGGTCAGTTCGTCGGCTTCGGCGAGCACCGCGTACCCGTCGATCAGTACCGGCTCGGCGATCGCGACCGGGTGCCGCGTCAGCGGCGGGACCGGCGCGGCGCTCGCAGTGGCCAACTGGACCCGCGCGGTGCTGAACGGATCGGCCGGCGCTCCCGCTCGGGCGCACTCCTCCCGCCAGAGCAGATCACCGCCGCGCAACGGCATTCCGGTCACCTCGACCGACCGCTGCCCGGCCAGTGCCCGCAGCAGCTCGCAGTGCGGGCTGAGCAGTTGCCAGCCGCCGACCCCGACGATGGTGTCCACCTTCGGCGCGCTGACGCTGGCCCGGACCAGCCGGGCCGGCCCGCCGTCGGCCGGCTCCAGCACCGCATGGATCTGCGCCTGCACGGCCGTCGGGTGCTCGTGCAGGTCGACGCCGAGTGGCAGCAGCCGCCCGGAGACCTCTTCGCCGGGCAGGCCCGGATCGCCGCCCGGCTGGGAGAGCAGCACACCGCGGGACCACAGGTCGGCCCAGCGGCGGGCCGGCACGGTGGCCAGTGACGCACCGGGGCAGCTCGCCGCGAGTTCGGCGGTGAAGCCGTCCAGCAGGGTGGCCAGCCGGCGCAGTGACGGCTGGCCGAGCAGCGCGGCGAGCGTCTGGTCGACGCCGGTGACCAGGTCGCGGTCGATGCCCCGCCAGCCGGCGATGGCCAGATCGGTGAGCCAGGATCGGGACGCGGCAAGGAGATTCGGGTGGCCGGGCATGGCCGCGACGGGTTCGCCGGCCCACGGGGGGCGGCGTGCGCCCGGTGGCGGCGTCCAACTGGTCCAGCAGCGCGTCGTGCACCGCGCCGAGCAGCGCGGACCGGGCGGCGGCGAGCGCCGCGAGATGGTCGTCGGCGACCGAACCGGCGGCCACCTTCGCCACCGCCTCCGCTACCGGACCGGCCAGCGGCGTGACCGACACCGCGTCGGCCAGCGCGGTCAGCGCCGCGAACTGCTCGGGGCCGGGGCGCTGCAACCCGGCGCTGAGCGCCGTGTCGAAGCCGTCCACCACGTCCAGCGTGGCGGCCACCCCGTCGACCGGCTCGGTCAGCAGGTCCCAGCGCATCAGCGCACCGCCCCGGATGCCGGGAACCAGTGCAGCTCGGCCAGCGGCTCGGTGCCGGCCGGTAGTTCCAGGTAGCGCAGGTGGCGCAGGAACCGGCTGAACACGTCGGCGGCGGCCGTCGGCTCGTGCCGGCCCCGCAGCGCTGCCATGATGTCGTTGCCGGACTGCGGCCCGGCCGGCACGTCGGCCCGAAGGTAGCGGGCCACCAGGTCGAAGCCGTACTGCAGCGACCGCCTCGTCGACCAGGGCGCGCAGGTGGTTGCAGGGTGCGCCGCGCAGCCCGCCGCACGGCCGGTTGTTGTTGGTGCTGCACTGGAAGGCGTGCTCGCCGGCCGAGATCGCGCAGACGTACACCCGCTCGATGTCCGAACCGCTGGAGACCACGCCCTGCAACCGGCCGTCGGCCAACTCCACGAACGGCACCTTGGCCAGTTTGCGCGGCCGGGCGGCGGGCACCACCCGCGCGCTGCTGCGCTGCTCCCACGGCGGTGCGGATGTGTTCACAGCGCGTCGGCCTCCTGCTTCGACAACCCACCGGCTTCCCCGGCGGCGCGGTGAACCTATCGGTGCCGGCCGACATTTTCGACCCGACCCCGGGGCGGCCCGGTCGGCGGGCATGGCGCACCAGCGCGTCCTTCCGGGGGTACGACCCGGAGCGCACCGTGGTCGCCTGGTGCCTGGTTGCCTGTGTCGACACATGCTGACCGCCACCGGCTCTTGATGGGTCCGCTGGCACGCGGCTACCGTGCCCTGGTTGAACCGTTTCACCGGAGGTCCGATGCCCCGAATCTGTTTCCGCCTGCAGGTCGACCCGGCCCGGCTGGACGAGTACCGCGAACGGCACGCCGCCGTCTGGCCGCAGATGCGGGCGGCGCTGAGCGCGACCGGTTGGCGGAACTACAGCCTGTTCCTGGCCGACGACGGCGCACTCATCGGCTACCTGGAGTGCGACGACTTCGCCGCATGCCAGGCCGCGATGGCCGCCACCGAGGTCAACGCCCGTTGGCAGGCCGAGATGGCCGGCTTCTTCGTCGACCTCGGCGAACAGCCGCCCAGACGAGGGCATGCAGCCTATCCCCGAGGTCTTCCATCTGGACTCGAGGGCGCCCGGCTCCGCCGCCCCCCCCCCCCCCCCCCCGCCGGCGTGGTCGTCAGGCGCGGGCCGGTTGGATGCGGCCGGTGACCGCGCCCAGGTCGACCTGGTCGCCGTGCACTCCGGGCGCGGTGGCGTGATGCTGACGGTGTCGCCGTCGGCCAGGAAGGACCGGGTACTCCCGTCCGCCCAGCGCACCGGCTGCGCGCCGTTACGGGTCAACTCCAGCAGCGACCCGACCTGGTCGGGCTGCGACCCGGAGACGGTGCCGGAGGCGTACAGGTCGCCGGTACGCACGCGTGCCCCCGCCACCGTGAGGTGCGCCAACTGCTGGGCCGGTGTCCAGTACATCTCCCGGAACGGTGGCCGGGACACCACCTGCCCGTTCCAGGTCACCGTGAGGTCGACGGGTAGCTGAACCGGTCGGGCTCGCGCAGGTAGGGCAGCACCGGCGGGTCCTGGTCGGGCGCGGGTACCCGGGCCAGCGCGTCCAGCGGCACCACCCACGGCGAAACGCTGGTGGCGAACGACTTGCTCAGGAACGGACCGAGCGGCCGGTACTCCCACGCCTGCAGATCCCGCGCCGACCAGTCGTTGACCAGGACCAGCCCGAAGACGTGCTCGGCAAAGTCGGCAGTGGACACCGGGCGCCCGGCGGCGCTGGGTACCCCGACCACGAAACCGACCTCGGCCTCGATGTCCAGCCGGGTACTCGGCCCGAAGTCACCCGCGCCACGCTGCCCGCACGGGCGGGTCACGTCGGTACCGGAGACCACCACCGTGCCGGCCCGCCCGTGGTACCCGATCGGCAGGTGCCGCCAGTGCTCCGGTACCGGCGGCTGGCCCGGCCGAGGATCCGCCCGACGTTGGCCGCGTGGTGCTCGGAGGAGTAGAAGTCCACGTAGTCGGCGACCTCGAACGGCAGTACCAGCTCCGCGTCGGCCACCGCGACGGCCGGTGGCAGCGACTCCGCCCGCGCGGTGAGGGCACGCCACCGGGGTCGGCCCAGCGCCAGGAAGGCGTTCAGGCTGCCGGTCTGGAACGCCCCGTCGGCGGCCAGGTCACCGGCGCGCTCGGCGGCGGTCAGGTCCACGATCCCCGTGCCGCGCCGGTACCCCACATGCCGCTCGCCGTCCCGGACGAAGACCCGTACCCGGTCACCGCGTCACCTCCGCGCCCACGCCGGTCGGCCCCGCTGCCGTACCCCGCGCTGAGCAACCTACGCCGTTGATCCGGCGACGCCGGAACATTCCGCCGACCACGGTCGTCCAACGGGTATCCGCGCGGCGGGTGACAGCGGTGGTCGGGGACCGACAGAAGGGACACTCGTGGCGGACTGGGCGCTGGCTGTGGACATCGGCACGCACCTGACCAGCGCAGCCGTGGACTCCGGGGCCGGCCCGGTGCCACTGCGGGTGGACGGGGCGGCGTTGGCGTCGGTGGTCTGCGTCAACCCCCGGGGCGAGTTGGTGGCCGGGCCGGCCGCGGTCGAGCAGGCGATCCGCCGCCCGGAGCTTGCCCAGTGGTACCCGCTGCGGGCGCTCGCCCAGTCGCCGCCGCTGGTCCGGCTGGGCGCCCGGGACGTACCCGCGCAGGAGCTGGTCGCCGCCCTGCTGGCGCGGGTACTGGCCGCCGGAACCGCACAGTTCGGCGGGGCACCCGCCCGGCTGGTGCTCACCCACCCGGCGCAGTGGGGCGAGGTCGAACTGGCCCGGCTGGTGGCGGCCGGGGAACAGGCTGCCCGGGTGACTCCGGTGCCGGTACCCGACGCGGTGGCGGTGGCCCGCTGGTACGGCACGGAAGTTCCGGTCGGCGGGTACGTCGCGGTACTCGACTTCGGGGCGGCGCTGCGGACCGCGATCCTGCGCCGTACCCGCGCCGGGTTCACCCTGGCCGGCCGGCAGAGCACCGATCCCGACCTGGGCGGCGACGCGCTCATCGGGGAGCTGGCGGGGCTGGTCGCCGGCTCCGCCCGGGAACTGGACCCGCTGGCCTGGGACCGGCTGTCCCGGGGCGACGACGAGCCGGCCCGGCTGTTCCGGGCCCGGCTGCGCACCGAGTTGACCGCCCTGGCCGGCTCGCTGGCCGGCGGCAACACCGGCACGCTGCGGGTACCCGAGCTCCCGGCCGGGGCTGCGGTCACCCGGGCCGACTTCGAAGCGCGGATCACCCCGCTGCTCCACCGCGCGGCCGACCGTCTGCGCGTCGCCGCGGACCGGGCCGGCGTGGCTCCGGCCGCCCTGGCCGGGGTGTACCTGGCCGGTGCGGCCAGTGCCATTCCACTCCTGGCCGACCTGGTCGGCGAGCGGATCGGGGTGCGGCCGCGGCTCGCCACCGAGCCGGGCACGGTGGTCGCGTTGGGGGCGCTCACCCGGGTCTGGCTGCCCGGCGCGGTAGCGGCTCCGCCGCTGGCCCGCACCCCCACCAGCAGCCTGCGCGCCGGCCGCGACCCGGCCGCCGGCCCGCTGCCGGCCGACCCGCCCGTGGACGACGGCCCGGTGGATGCCCAGGCCCGCCCAGCGGGATGGCGGCCGTGGGCGACGCCGGTACCGGGTGGCGCGACGGTCTTCGGCTACGCCGACGGCACCCTCTACGTCGCCGGTTCCCGGGTGTGCGCACTGGACCTGGGTACCGGTGCGACCGACTGGACCGGCCAACCCGTACCGCCACTGCACCAGCTGACCGTGGCCGGCGCGATGGTGTACGGCCACGACGGCAGCCGGGTACTGGCAGTGGACCGGGCCGGCGGCACGCCGCGCTGGGCGTACCAGGCCACCGGGCCGCTCGCGGTCGGGGTCGACGCGGTGCACCTGGGGAGTCGGCGGGCGGTGCTCTGCCTCGACCCGGTCACCGGCCGGGAGCGGTGGCGCTGCGCGCTCGGTGCCGACCTGGGCGGACTCGCCGTCCCCGGCGACGGACGGGTCTATCCGGCCACCACGGACGGTCGACTGCGGGCGCTGGCCGCCGGTACCGGCGAGGAGCTGTGGCAGGTCCGGCTGCCAACCGGCCCGGCTGCTCCGGCGCTGCTGGCCGGCGCGGTGTACCTGGCCAGCCGGGACGGGGTACGCGCGTTCGCCGCCGACTCCGGTGAGGTGCTGTGGCACACCGCCGATCGGGACGGCGCCGGTACCGTCCTGGTCACCGGCGAGCAGGTGTACGTGGTGGGTGCCGGCGTACGCGCGTACGGCGCGGTCGGCGGCGAACCCCGCTGGCGCACCGGTACCGGCAGCTCCTTCACCGCCCTACCGGCTGTCGGGGAGGGCGTGGTCTGCGGCCCGATCGGGGCCGCGCTGGTGGCGTTCGACACGCTGACCGGGCAGCAGCGCTGGTCGCTGCCGACCGGTGCCGGCGTGCTGCTGCCGCCGGTACTGGTGGACGGATCGGCGCACGTCATCTGGGGCGGTCGCGGGGTGGCGGCGATCGCGGTGGCCGACGGTACGGTGCGGTGGCGGGTCGAGCTGCCCGGGGTGGTGGTGGCCGGTCCGCTGCTCGTCGACGGGGTACTGGTGGTGGCCGCCCGCGCCGGCTACGGCACCGGTACCACCGTGTACGCCATCGACGCTCGTACCGGCCTGGTCGGCGGTAGCGCCGCCCGGTCGGATCGGGCCGGCTGACCGGGTAGATCCGGCCTCCCGGTCGGTGCCCGGTGTCCGGCTGACCGGGCAGACTCGTTGGAGCGCAGGCCTTTGCGGCCCGTAGCGTTCCTACACTCCGGTCGTGATCGCGGATTGCCCCACTCCGGTACGGACCACCGTGGCACCGGCCCCGGCCGGGCCGCCGCTCGCGCATCCGGTCGCGCATCGGGTCGCACATGCTGTCGCCGGGCCGGCCCGAGCGTCGGCGCTGGCGGCCGACGCCGACCTGGTGCGCCGCAGTGCGGCCGGTGAACGGGCCGCCTTCGACGAGCTGGCCCGCCGGCACCAGCCCCGGATGCGGGCCATCTGCCGCCGGGTCACCGCCGACGAACAGGACGCCCAGGACGCCGTGCAGGACGCGCTCACCGCCGCCTGGCAGCGCATCGGCAGCTTCGACGGGCGCTGCGACATCGGCACCTGGCTCTACCGGGTGGCCACCAACGCCGCGATCGACGAGGTACGCCGTCGTGGCCGGCGACCCGGCCCGGCCGCCGAACTGCCCGAGCCGCGCGAGCGGGTACCCGCCCTGGACGACCTGGTCGCCGACCGGGTGGTACTGAACTGGGCGGTGTCCCAACTGCCCGTCCAGTTCCGGGCGGTGCTGCTGCTGCGCGAGTTCAACGGCCTGTCGTACAAGGAGATCGCCGAGGTCCGGGGCATCCCGGTGGATACCGTGAAGTCGCAACTCTCCCGCGGCCGGCACCTGCTGGCCACCCTGCTACGCCACGGCGGCGCGGCATGAGCGGCGGGGCACCGTGAACGGGCCGGGGGAGCTCACCGACCAGATCCGGGTCGGCTGCCTGGCCGCCCTCGCCGAGCTGGCGTCCGGCGACCCGGCCGGTCCCGTCCTGGCCGCGCTGGTGGACCGGCTGACCGACCCGGCGCTGCGGCTCGCCGTCGCAGGCCCCCGCCACCCGCAGCTGCCCACGTTGGCCGGAGCCTTGGGCACCGGGTACCCCACCGGCACCGCGGCGATCCGGGTGCTGGCCGGGCCCGACGGCGACCCGGACGGGCCGTCCCCGGCCGAGTGTGACGCGCTGGTCCTGCTGCTGCCGTGGCCGGCGGACGGCGCCGACCAGCACCCGATCCGGACCGCCCGTGACCTGCTCGCCACCCTCGGCCGCTCCGCAGCGAACGCGGTCGGCGTACTGCTCCAGCCCGGACCCGGCGACACAGTGGATCACGACAGCGCTGCGCTGGCACGGCAGGCTGCCACCCGGTACGCCCGCGACCTGCGGGCCAGCGTCGTCGACGTGGTGGCGGTGACCGGGCTGACCACCGCAGACGTGTCCGGAGTGGATGAACTACGCGGCATCATCGCGAAGCGGTTCGTGCCGGCGACCGATGCGCTACGGGCCGCCAGCGCGCTGCGTACGGTGGCCGCACTGGCCTGGGCACCGGGTACCGGCACGCAGCAGCGGGCCACCGTCCGGCTGCGCGAGCTGGCCTGTGCGCTGCGTGGCCGGCCGGCGCTGCGGATCCTGGCACTGGGCGCCGCGCTGGCCCGGCTGGACCCGGGTGAGCTGGTGCTCTCCGACGCCACCCGGGACGACCTGACCAACCTGGTACGCGGTGGCACCGCCGCCCAGCAGGTCGGCCTGTCCCCGTACGCCCCGGCCCGCGAGGTGGCCGCCGCCGCCGACGAGCGGATCCGCCGCTGGCGGGCGCTGGACGCGCTGCACGCACCGGCCGCGCAGCGCTGCGTCCGGCTGGCCCGCGAAGCGTTCGAGGCCATCTACTACGCCACCGGCCCCACCCTGGACCACCCCACCGACCGCCGCTGACCCGACCCGGTCCACCGCCCCGAACCGCCACGGCCCGGGACGGCGGCGGTGCGGCTACTCGGGCCGCAGGGTGATGGCGCTCCAGGAGACCCGGGGCAGGGTGGCGGTGACCCGGGAGCCGTCCACCCGAACGCCCGCGAGTTCGGTCAGCCCGACCCGGTCCGGCTGCTGCTCGGTGTTGGTCGCCCGCAGGTCGTCGTCGGTCAGGGTCCACGCCCCGGCCGGCACCAGCGTGCCGCCGAAGGCGCGCAGGTCGATGGTCAGACTCGGCCGGCTCACTCCTGGTGCCGGTTGACCACGAAGACCGTGACGTCGCCGGTGGCCGGGTCGTGGGTGGCGACCGCGTCGAGCAGCGGGACGTCGCCGAAGCGCGCGGTCTCGTACGGCGGGCGCGGTCACGCTCGACCCGCAGCACGTCGCCGCGGGCCAGCGCGGGAGGTCAGCGCGAACGGGTGGAAGATGGTCTGCCGCCAGGCCGGGCCGCCGGGCTCGGTGCGGATCGGGGCGATCACGTTGACCAGCTGGGCCTGGCAGGCGGCGGTGACCCGGTCGCTGTGCCGCAGCAGCGAGATCAGCAGGTTGCCGACCACGACGGCGTCGGCCACGTTGTACTCGTCCTCGATGACCCGGGGCGCGACCGGCCACTCGGTCGCGGCGCGGCTGCGCCTGGAAGCGGGACAGGTACCAGACGTTCCACTCGTCGAACGAGATCTTGATGCGTCTTGCGGCTCTTGCAGCCGGGCGCCGACGCTGTCGGCGGTGGCGACCACGCTGTTGACGAAGTGGTCCATGTCGACCGCCGAGGCCAGGAACGAGCCGAGGTCGCCGTCGAGCTGCTCGTAGTAGGCGTGGCAGGAGATGTAGTCGACCGCGTCGTAGGCTCAGCTCGAGCACCGTCGCCTCCCAGCGCCGAAGGTCGGCATCGACGAGCCGGAGCTGCCGCAGGCGACGAGTTCGATGCCGGGGTCGGCGGCGCGCAGCGCCCGGGCCGTCTCGGCGGCCAGCCGGCCGTACTCGTCGGCGGTCTTGTGCCCGGTCTGCCAGGGGCCGTCCATCTCGTTGCCGAGGCACCACATCCGGATGCCGTACGGCTTCGTCGCGCCGTTGGCCCGGCGCAGCTCGGACAGCGCGGTGCCGGCCGGGTGGTTGACGTACTCGTGCACGTCCAGCGCCTCCTGCACGCCGCGGGTGCCGAGGTTCACCGCGTACATCACCTCGACGTCGGCCTTGCGCCGCCCACCGCACGAACTCGTCGATGCCGACCTCGTTGGTCTCGATGCTGTGCCAGGCCAGGTCGCGCCGGAGCGGCCGGTCGGCGGCCGGCCCGATGCCGTCCTCCCAGCGGTACCCGGAGACGAAGTTGCCGCCCGGGTAGCGCACCATGCGTCACGCCCAGCTCGCGGGCCAGCGCCAGCACGTCGGTGCGGAAGCCGTCGGCGTCGGCGGTCGGGTGGCCGGGCTCGTAGATGCCGGTGTAGACGCAGCGGCCCATGTGCTCGACGAACGAGCCGAAGGTGCGGCGGGTGACCGGGGCGACGACGTGAAGGCCGGGTCGAGGCGAACGAGGCGATGAACACGGTTCTCCTCATTTGGAGCAGCGGAAAGGTGGCCACTTAGGCTGCCAACGCCAGGCCGCCCCGCCAGTACCGTTGCAGCAGCAGGAAGGCGACGATCAGCGGGATGATCGGCGACCAGCGAGCCGGTGATGATCAGGTTGCAGAGCGACTGGCCGCCGCCGTTGCTGATGCTGGCCGACTGCTACCAGGTGCGATGCCGACGGTGAGCGGGTAGAGCTGGTCGTTGGAGAGCACATCAGCGGCAGGAAGAAGTTGTTCCAGGTCGAGACCATCGAGAACAGCAGCACGGTGACCAGCGCCGGGCGCATCAGCGGCAGCGCCACCCGCCTGAAGACCCGCAGCTCGCCGGCGCCGTCGATCCGGGCCGCGTCCAGCATCTCGTCGGGGACCGAGCGGCGGCGTAGACCCGCATCAGGTAGACCCCGAACGGGCTGAGCAGCGACGGCAGGATGACCGCCCAGATGGTGTCGATCAGCCCGAGCTTGCTCATCAGCAGGAAGGTCGGGATGACCAGCGCGGTCAGCGGCACCATGACCAGCCCGAGCAGCAGTGGCGAAGAGCAGGTTGCGGCCGCGGAAGGCAATTTCGCGAAGCCGTAGCCGGCCAGCACCGAGATGACCGTCGCGCCGATGCCGCCGACGAACGCGTACAGCGCCGAGTTGCCAGCCAGCGCAGGTAGACGCCGTTGTTGTGGGTGAACAGCTCGCGCAGGTTGCCGAACAGTTGGAAGTCGGGAACCACAGTGGCGGCGAGCCGAACAGGCCGTCGTTGTCCTTGGTCGAGGCGACCAGCAGCCACCAGAACGGCAGCAGGAAGTAGCCGCCCACAGCACCATGACGCGTTGGACAGCGTCGCGCCACCCCACGGGCGGTGGGCGGTGGGGGAGTTGCTCATCGCAGGGCGCTCCTTCGGCGGTTGACGAACAGGAAGAGGTACGCCCCGACGAAGACCACCGCGCCGAGCAGGAACGAGATGGCGGCCGAGTAGTTGTACTGCTGGTAGGAGAACGCCTGGTTGAAGGCGTAGATGTTGGGCGTGTAGCGGTTGGTGATGGAGCCCGGGTTGAGCGGCTGGAGGATCAGCGGCTCGGTGAAGAACTGCAGGGTGCCGACGAGGAGAAGACGGTGACCAGGACGATCGCCGGGGCGATCAACGGCACCTTGATCCGCAGGTGATCTGCAGCCGGCTGGCGCCGTCGATCGCGGCCGCCTCGTAGAGGCGGCGGCACGCCCTGCAGCGCGGCGTACAGCACGATCATGTTGTAGCCGGCCCAGTCCCAGGTGACCACGTTGCCGAGCGACCCGAGCACCAGGTTCGGCTAGGAGGAAGTCGACCCGGCCGAGCCGAGGTGGCGGCGACCGGCCAGCGGCCCGGTGTTGGGGCTGTAGAGGAAGCCCCACATCAGCGTGCCGATGACGGCGGGGACCGCGTAGGGCACGAAGGCCGCCAGCCGGAAGACCCGGGCCAGCCGGGAGGTCGCGCCGTCCAGGAGAGCGCCGCGAGCAGCGCCAGCCCGATCATCACCGGGGTCTGCACCAGCCCGAACAGCAGCACCCGGACCACGCCCCGAGCGGAACCCCGGATCGTCGAGCGCCTGGCGGTAGTTGTCGAAGCCGGCGAAGATCTCGCCGGTCGAGCAGCGTCGACCGGTACAGGCTGAGCTTGAGGGCATACCCCAGCGGCAGCAGCAGGAAGGCGAACAGCAGCGACGGAACGGCGCGACGAACAGCACCCCGGCCAGCCGCTGGCGCCGTTGCCCGCCGCCGCGCGGGTGGCGCGGCCGGCGGCGTTCGCCGGCCCGGCGCTGCCGGGTTCGCTGTCATGGAGTCGCGGTGTACTCCGGGAGGCCGTGCCGGTGTCGGCACGCGGGCCGGCGCGTCCGGCCCGAGCGGTCTACTGGGACCTTGAAGCCCTGCTGGGTGGCGTATGCGTCGACGTTGCTCTGGAGCGGTGTCCAGCGCGGCGGTCCGGGCGTCTTCTCCTTGACCGCCTGCCCATCTCGGTCGTCAGCTGGCTGAAGGCGTAGTCGTTGAACGGGCTCCAGTCGAAGGCGCCGACGCCGTTCTAGGCCGGGACGAACACCTTGTTGACGGCTGGCCGTTGAAGAAGTCGACTCCTTGGTCTGGAAGTAGTCCGAGTTCAGGATCGGCGTCGCGGTCGGGAAAGGAACGTCTCGTCGATGCCGATCTTCCACGCGTCCTTGTTCGAGCCGAAGATCTCCATGGCGACCTTGGTGGCCGCCTTCTTGTGCTTGGCCTGGTCGGTCACCGCGAACGCCGAGCCGCCCCAGTTGCCGAGCGGGTTGCGCGGCGTCCCACTGCGGCAGCGGCGCCGCGACTTGCCCTTGTCGGCGCCTCTTGGCGACGCTGGTCAGGTAGCCCGGGCGCCCAGCCGGCCGAGACGTAGGTGGCGTACTTGCCGCCGACCAGGCCGGTGTGAGTCGGTGGTGCTGAACCGGTCCTTGCCGACCAGCCCCTGCTTGGACCAGGTCGCCCCAGTAGTCCAGCACGTCCTTGGTGTCTGGTCGTCGAGCTTGACGGTGATGTTCTGCTTGTTCGCCGAGGTCGTAGACGAACGGGCTGCGCGCCCTTCTGGATCATCAGCGCGGTGGTCACGGCCGGCACGTTGCTGCCGAAGTCGCCGAAGAACCGGGCCGCCGGCCGGCCTTGACCTTCTGGCGCCTCGGCCTGTACTCGTCCCAGGTCTTCGGCGCGGTCATGCTGTACTGCTCGAAGACGTCGGTGCGGTAGATCAGCGCCATCGGGCCGCCGTCGACCGGGATCGCGTAGACCTCGTCGCCCTCGAGACGTCCTTCCAGGCGCCGTCGACTGAAGTCGCCTTGACGTCGTTGGCGCCGTACGGCCGAGGTCGACCAGCGTCCTTGATCTCGAAGCCGCCAGCTGGTCGGCCTCGAGCATGATCACGTCGGGCGCGCCCTTCTTGGCCGAGATCGCGGTCTGGAACTTCGCGTACTCGGGCTGGCCCTGCCGGCGTTGGTCCAGCAGACCTGGACGTCGGTGTGCTGCGTTGTTGAAGTTGTCGACGACCTTGGCCATGTTCGGGTACCAGGCCCAGACCGAGGACCGGCCGGCGCCTCGTGGACGATCTTGTTGGTGCAGTTGGCGGCTTCGGCCGCCGGTGCCGCCGCCGCCGTGGCAGCCGTGGCCGCCGCCGCAGCCGCGACCGAGCGCCAGGCTCGACTGGATGCCCTACCTGAAGGTGGTCTGAAGCGCATCTGGCCTCCGGGGTCATGCCGCACCCCGGATCGCGGCCGGTCACGAGGCGCGGCCGATGTTACCGATCGTGACTGGCACAGCTCGGTGGGTGCGCGCTATCTGGGTGGATGCCGAGGGGGGGAGCTCACCACTCGCCGGTGATGTGTGATGTAAGTTCCTTTTGCAGCGCTGCAAAGGACTATGCCTCGGCCGTTCGGCCTGGCAAGAGGCAACCTCGCGGAAATACTTTCGTTACCGCGGCGACAGATTCCGGGGGGCCATCCTTGCGAGAAATACGCTGCGTGATGTCGCCGAGCTGGCCGGGGTCTCCACCGCGCACGGTCTCCAACGTGGTCAACGGCTACGCCAAGGTCACCGAGCGCACCCGGGCCAAGGTCGAGCGGGCGATCGCCGAGCTCGGCTACCGGCCCGAACGTGCTGGCCCGCAACCTGGCCACCGGCCGCTCCGGCCAGATCGTCGTGGTGGTGCCCTACCTGGACACGCCGTACTTCGCCGAACTGCTGCAGGCGATCATCCCGGCCGCCCGCAACGCGGCTACAACGTGCTGATCGACCAGACCGACGGCGACCGGGAGCACGAGGGCGAGCTGATCGGGCGCGGCTCCCGCCGGCTTCCTCTTCGACGGATGATCATCAGCCCGCTCGGCCTGGCCCAGGACGACCTGTCCGTACGCGACCCCGACCTGCCCCTGGTCGTGCTGGGCGAGCGCCCTCGGACGGCACCTTCGACCACGTCGGCATCGACGACATGGCCGCCTCACCGAGGCGGTCGCGCACCTGATCGACCTCGGCCGGCGCCGGATCGCCGCGATCGGCGACCAGCCCTACCCGACCGGCGAGGCGGCCCAGCTGCGCACCCGGGGCTTCCGCGCCGCCCACGCGGCGCGCCGGCCTGCCGGTCGACGAGTCGCTGATCATCGGCACCGCCCGGTTCAACCGGGTCGACGGCGCCACCGCGATGGCCGCCCTGCTCGACCGGGCCGACCCGCCGGACGCGGTGTTCTGCTACAGCGACCTGGTCGCCCTCGGCGCGATCCACACCTGCTCGGCCGCGGCCTGCGGGTGCCCGAGGACGTCGCGATCATCGGCTACGACGACATCGAGGACGGCGCTACAGCCAGCCCACGATCAGCACCATCTCGCCGGACAAGAAGGCGATCGCCGAGCATCGCCGTCGACCGCCTGGTCATGCGGATCCGGCGGCACCACGCCGTGCCCGGCGTCGAGCTGCGGGCCGCCCACCGGCTCGTCCCCCGGCAGAGCACCCTCGGCCGCCCCACCTGACCAACCCACCCCCACCCGGCCCCACTCCGGCCTGGCCCACCCGGCCCAGCTTCGCCCGGCCTGGCCCCACTCCGGCCTGGCCCCACTCCGGCCTGGCCCCCGCTCCGGCCCGCCCCCCCCGCTCCGGCCCGCCCCCCGCTCCGGCCCGCCCCCCGCTCCGGCCCGCCCCCCGCTCCGCGCCCCGCTCCGGCCCGCCCTGCTCCGGCCCGCCCTGCTCCGGCCCGCCCCCTGCTCCGGCCCGCCCTGTTCCGGCCCGCCCTGCTCCGCTCCGGCCCGCCCCGCTCCGGCCCAGCCCACGCAGGCCCGGATGGCCCGGGCTCAGCCGGTGGCCTGTTAGCCCGGATTGTTGCGGCGTCAAGTGGGTCGTTGGCGGGCTTCGGGACGGACCTCGGACCCCGATAACCGCCCACTTGCATCCCGCTCGTCCAGTCGACCCGCCGGCATGGGCGCCCGTCCTCTGCCCGCTGCCCCGCGCGGCCTGCTCCTCACTTGCCGCTTGTCGCCCACCCGCTTGTCTCCCACCCGCTTGTCTCCCACCCGCTTGTCTCCCACCCGCTTGTCTCCCACCCGCTTTCTCCCACCCGCTTGTCTCCCACCCGCTTTCTCCCACCCGCTTTCTCCCACCCGCTTGTCTCCCAGCCGCTTTCTCCCACCCGCTTTCTCCCAGCGGCCGGGGCCTACTGGCGGGCGGCTCGTGACCGGGAGCTTGCGGTGTCAAGTGGGCGGTTGTCGGGCTTCGGGGTGGGGACCAGACCCCGACAACCGCCCACTTGCGACTACTCCGACCAGCCGCCCCCGCACGGGGCACGCCCGGTGCGGGCCGTCGGCCTGACGGCTGGTCGCTCTCTGGCCGGAGCTGGTTGCCTCTAGCCGGAATGGTTGCGGGCTCATGTGGGCGGTGGTCGGGCTTCGAAGCGCAGGTCCGACCCCGACGACCGCCCACATGCGACGACGCCGACCAGCCAGCCGGCACCGGGCGGCCGAAACACCCGCTCTGATTCCGGTGGCCGCCGCCGCTGGGCACTGTGGGTGGTGGGTGGAACGGGGTGCGTGGTGGGTGGAGGTGGGGTGGGGTGGGCGGGGGTGGGGTGGGTGGGGGTGGCATGATCGCTGTCCGGTGCGCGGAGGTGACCTGTGGGGGCAGATCCGGGAAGCAAATCGTGATCTTGGAGCCGGCTGCCGCCGTTCATTTGGTTGCCGTCCCAACGAAGGGCTTGACATCGATGGTTGTGCGTGTCGAGACTGTGGGGCGTCGCGCTGAAAGCATTCCGGGGAGGCTCCGTCGCGGCAGTGTTAACGCTAACATCGACCGGATTGGCCGGGTCACCGCTCCACCCCTGTGGTGAGCCGGCGCGTCCGACGCCCCGTCCCGGCGCCGACGCCCGTGCAGCGCCAACCCCGCCGGACGGATGATCCGCCCCGTACGCGTGTCCGCCGTCCACAGCGTCGGTTGCTGCCGCGCGCCCGTCACCGGGGTGCGCCAGCCGCCGCCACCTCGACCCGGTGTCCCCGTGACGCCAGCCAGCCTTCGGGAGCAGACGATGTTCCACTCCACCAGCGCGCGACGACGCGTCCTTTTCGCCGCCGCCGCCTCAGTGCTCGCGGTCACCGGCTCGGTCGCGGTGTTCACCGCCGCCCGGGCGGCCACCGGGTGCCGGGTCGACTACACGGTCACCAACCAGTGGCAGGGCGGGTTCGGCGCGAACGTGACCCTCACCAATCTCGGCGACCCGGTCACCAGTTGGACCCTGACCTGGACGTTCAGCGCCGGGCAGATCGTCACCCAACTGTGGGGCGGCGACCGTCAGCCAGTCCGGCACCCAGGTCAGCGTCGCCAACGCGGCGTGGAACGGCGCGGTGGGTAGCAACGGCACCGCGTCCTTCGGCTTCAACGGCACCGCCACCGGCGCCAACCCGGTACCCACCAACTTCGCGCTGGGCGGCGTCGGCTGTACCGGCTCGGTGACCGGCGCGCCCAGCCCGACCACGGCCACCCCGGTTTCGCCCACCCCGACCTCGGCCCGGCCGAGTGCCACAACGCCGGCCGCGTCGGCCAGCTCCAGCGCGACGCCCGCGGCCAGCACGCCGACCACGCCGCCCGCCGCGTACCCGAACCCGGGTCGGGTCACCGGCTCCACCGGAGCACACGACCCGTCCGTGGTACGCGCCGCCAACGGCACGTACTTCCTGGTGGCCACCGGGAACAATCTGCCGATCAAGACGTCCACCGACCGGATCAACTGGACCAATGCGGGGGTCGTCTGGCCCAGTGGAGCGTCCTGGACGACCGGGTACACCGGTGGCAGCGCGACGCTGTGGGCTCCGGACATCTCATATCACAACGGTCTTTACTACCTGTATTACGCGGCCTCCAGCTTCGGCTCGCAGAACTCCGCCATCTTCCTGGCGACCAGCCCCACCGCAGCGGCCGGCTCGTGGACCAACCGCGGCCTGGTCATCTCCAGCAGCACCTCGGTCAACTACAACGCGATCGACCCGAACCTGGAGGTGGACGCGGCGGGCAGTTGGTGGCTGGACTTCGGCTCGTTCTGGACCGGGATCAAGATGATCCGGATCGACCCGGCCACCGGCCTGCGCTCCACCTCCGACCCGGCCGTGCGGGCACTGGCGCAGCGCACCACGGCGAGCGGCGCGATCGAGGCCCCGTTCATCTACCGGCACGGCGGCTACTACTACCTGTTCGTCTCGTTCGACCTGTGCTGCAAGGGCGCGTCCAGCACGTACCGGATCATGGTCGGCCGGTCCACTGCCGTCACGGGGCCCTACACCGACCGCAACGGCGCCGCGCTCACCTCGGGTGGCGGCACCCAGATCCTCGCCGGGCACGGTTCCATCCACGGCCCGGGTCACCAGGCGGTTATCTCCGACAACGGGCAGGATGTCCTGTTCTACCACTACTACGCCGACAGCGGTGCCTCGTACCTCGGCATCAACCTGCTCGGCTGGGACAGCGCCGGCTGGCCGTTCGTCTACTGACCCCGATGACCCCACGTCCACCGGGCAGGGCCGAGGGAGGGCTCCGATCTGGCGGAAGGGGTAATCGCCCGGTCACTCTCCGTCGAGAAAGCGGCAGCGGCATTTACAAGAGTCATTTCCATAGTCACGGTTAGCAACAGTGGAACTACGTAGAGTAGTCAACCAGACGACGGCGGGCATGCGCGGGACGGCGCGGCCCGCCGTCCTGTTGTGCGCGGAAAACCGTTGTGTCCGTTGGCTTCCGTGCTCCGACCCGAATGGGCTGTTCGATCGACGGGCAGGCATGAGCCGGTTCACAATCACCCTCAGTAGCCTTGGCGATCGCAATTCTTGCGGGCATAGTTGGTCGAACTACGCCACCCCCGGCGTACACCCCCAAATACGAACGGAAGCAAAATGCCGACGCATCGTCGAAACACCCGCTCCCCTCGTGCACTGCTGCGCAACCGTCGCGTCATCGTGGGCGCGCTCTGCGCCGGTGCGCTGGGACTGGCAGCTCTGGGGGGCCCCGCCCTGCAGGCCAACGCGGCCGGCACCGGCGCCACCAGCGTCACGGGCGACGCTCCGGTGACCCGCAGCCTGACCCAGGCCGAGGTCACCAGTGCCAAGACCAAGCTGGCCGACAGCTCAGCCAGCAAGAAGAAGTCCCCGAAGTCCGACGAGCGGAGCAGCAAGTCCGCCAGCCGGAGCCTGACCCGGGCGGAGACGGCCAAGCCGAAGGCGACCAAGAAGTCGACGAAGAAGAAGTCGACCAAGGCTGCCACCCCGGCCCCGGTCGCCACTCCGGCTGCGCCGGCCCCGGTGGCCGCGCCGGTCGCGCCGGTCGCGCCGGCCGCCCCGGTGCTGCCGCAGATCGCCGGCCTGGACCAGTACCAGGTGGAGAACGCGGCGACCATCGTCAAGGTCGGTCGGGACATGGGCGTGGGTACCCGCGCCGAGCAGATCGCGATCGCGACCTCGCTGCAGGAGTCGAAGCTCTACAACCTGGACATCGCCGTGGACCACGACTCGCTGGGCCTGTTCCAGCAGCGGCCGTCCTCCGGTTGGGGCACGCCGGCCCAGCTGAACGACCCGGCGTACGCCGCCCGCGCGTTCTACAACTCCCTGATCCAGTACACCGGCGACTACGGCTGCCTGACCTGCGCCGCCCAGCGCGTCCAGGTCTCGGCTTTCCCGGATGCCTACGCCCAGTGGGAAGGCTTCGCCGTCAACATCGTTGCCGCCCTGGGTGGCTGATCCGCAACCCGGTCCAGCCGCCCCACCCCCCAGCAGCGCCCAGCCCACCCGGCTGGGCGCTGCTGCCTCTGCCGTCAGTGATCTTGGCGTTTTGGCTGCCTGGAGGGCCTTGATCGCAGTTACAGCGCCAAGATCACTGACGGTGTGGAGAGGGGGTGCGGGGGTGGGTGGGCGCAGCGCGGAGGGCTCGCGGCCGTGTTCCAGCTGTTACCAACGAGGCTTGACGGCGCAGTTGTGAGCGCTAACAATGCTTCCAACGCGGGTGAGCAACCTCCGCGAAACATCTGGTCGACGGTACCGAAACGACGTCGCAATCAGCGCTGATGACGGGAGGAGTGTGCCATGAGCCCTGCGCGAGCAACCGACAGCGGCCCGAGCACGCAGCCGCCCGTGATGGCCGACGTCGCCCGGGTCGCCGGGGTGTCCCACCAGACCGTCTCCCGGGTGCTCAACGACCAGCCCAACGTCCGGCCGACCACCCGGGCGCGGGTGCTCGCCGCGATCCGGGAACTGGACTACCGGCCCAACTCGGCGGCCCGGGCCCTGGTCACCCGACGGTCGCAGACGCTGGGCGTGGTCAGCTTCGACACCACGCTCTACGGGCCGGCGTCGATGCTCTACGGCATCGAGCAGGCGGCCCGCGACGCCGACTACTTCGTCAGCATCGCCAGCCTCCGGGCAATGGACCGGGGCTCGCTGCTGGACGCGGTGGACCGGCTGCGCAACCAGGCCGTCGAGGGAGTCGTGGTGATCGCGCCGCAGACCTCGGTGGCCGGGGCGCTCGGCCAGGCCGCCACCGGAGTGCCGCTGGTGGGCGCCGGGTGCGGGCTGACCGAACAGGTGCCGATGGCCGCGATCGACCAGCGCGCCGGGGCGGTGATGGCCACCCGGCACCTGCTCGACCTGGGGCACCGCACCGTGCACCATGTCGCCGGGCCGGCGAACTGGCTGGACGCGGTGGGGCGCACCGACGGCTGGCGGGCTGAGCTCAAGCGGGCCGGGGCACCGGTGCCGCAGCCGATCGCCGGGGACTGGAGCTCCGCCTCCGGGTACGCGGCGGGGCAGCGGTTGGCCGCCGACCCGGACGTGACCGCGGTGTTCTGCGCCAACGACCACATGGCCCTCGGCCTGCTCCGGGCGTTCTCGGAGGCGGGCCGGCGGGTACCCGGCGACGTCAGTGTCGTCGGCTTCGACGACATCCCGGAGGCGTCGTACTTCACGCCACCACTGACCACCGTCCGGCAGGACTTCGGCGAGCTGGGCCGGCGCTCGCTGCAACTGCTGGTGGACAAGCTCGGCAACCGGACGGCCGGACCGCCCGGACACGTACTGATCGGGCCGGAGCTGGTGGTTCGCGCCAGCGCCCGGCCGCCCGCCAAGGGCTAGCACGCACCCCCGAATCCGTTGTCGTAGCAGCACATTCGCCTCAGGAGACCGGAACGCCGCCATGAATGTTAGCGCTAACATCGACGCCTACGTGATCGGGGTCGACTACGGCACGCTCTCCGGCCGGGCCGTCGTCGTCCGCGTCGCCGACGGTGCCGAACTCGGCAGCGCCGTGCACGAATACGGCGACGGCGTGATCGAGGACCGGCTGCCCGGCAGCGACGTGCGCCTTGGCCCGGACTGGGCGCTGCAGAACCCGCAGGACTGGCGGGACGTGCTGCGCATCGCGGTGCCGGCGGCGCTGGCCGACAGCGGCGTTGACCCGGCGCAGGTGATCGGCATCGCCACCGACTTCACCGCCTGTACGGTGCTGCCGGCCACTGTGGACGGCACCCCGCTGTGCGAGCTGCCCGGCTTCGCCGCCCGCCCGCACGCCTGGCCGAAGCTGTGGAAGCACCACGCCGCCCAGGGGCAGGCCGACCGGATCAACGAACTGGCGCACGGCCGGGGCGAGAAGTGGATCGGCCGGTACGGCGGCAAGATCTCCTCGGAGTGGGAGGTCGCCAAGGCGCTGCAGGTGCTGGAGGAGGACCCGGAGCTCTACGCGGCGACGCAGCGCTGGATCGAGGCCGCCGACTGGATCATCTGGGAACTGTCCGGAGTGGAGTCCCGCAACGCCTGCACCGCCGGGTACAAGGGGATCTACCAGGACGGCGCCTACCCGTCGGCGGAGTACTTCGCCGCCCTGCACCCGGACTTCGCCGACTTCGCCGTCACCCGGCTGCTGCCGCCCGATGGTGCGCCGCTGGCCGCGCTCGGTTCCCGGGTCGGCTCGCTGACGCCGCGGGCCGCCGAGTGGACCGGCCTGCCGGTGGGTATCGCAGTCGCCGCCGGCAACGTGGACGCGCACGTCACCGCCCCGGCGGCCGGCGCGGTGGAGCCCGGTCGGCTGCTGGCCATCATGGGCACCTCCACCTGCCACGTCGTCAACTGGCCGACGCTGGCCGACGTCGACGGCATCTGCGGCGTGGTGGACGGCGGGATCACCGCCGGCTCGTTCGGGTACGAGGCCGGGCAGAGCGCGGTCGGCGACATCTTCGCCTGGTGGGTACGCACCGGGGTGCCGGCCGAGTACGCCGCCGAGGCCCGCGAGCGCGGCGAGTCCCTGCACGAGCTGCTCACCCGCAAGTCGGCCGGGCAGCCGGTCGGCGGGCACGGGCTGGTGGCCCTGGACTGGCTGGGCGGCAACCGTTCCATCCTGGTCGACCACGACCTGTCCGGGGTCATCGCGGGACTGACCCTGGCGACCCGGCCCGAGGAGATCTACCGGGCGCTGCTGGAGGGCACCGCGTTCGGTACCCGGGTGATCGTCGAGGCGCTGGTCGGGGCCGGGATCTCGGTGGACGAGTTCATCGTGGCCGGTGGCCTGAAGCAGAACGCCTTCCTGATGCAGCTCTACGCCGACGTGCTGCGCCGCCCGGTCAGCCTGGCCGGCTCCGACCAGGGTCCGGCGCTCGGCTCGGCGATCCACGCGGCGGTGGCGGCCGGGGCGTACCCGGACGTGCCGGCTGCCGCGCAGGTGATGGGCAGCGTGCAGCGCGGCGCGTACCTGCCCGACCCGGCCCGGGCCGACGCCTACGACGCCCTCTTCGCCGAGTACCGCCTGCTGCACGACACCTTCGCGCGGCGAGGGCCTGCTGCACCGGCTGCGCCGCATCCGCAACGCCGCCCTCACGACCGCCCCCGCCACCCGACGTGCGGAAGCCGCCGCACCAGCCGAGACCGCCGCACTACCCGAGACCGCCGCACTACCCGAAACCGCAGCACCAGCGGAAGCCGCGGCGCCAGCGGTGGTCGGGTCGAGGCGGGGGAGGTGGCGGCATGAACGAGCTGGCCGCGAGCCTGGCCCGGCTGCGCCGGGAGGTCTGTGACCTGCACGCCGAACTGGTCCGGTACGGGCTGGTGGCGTGGACGGCGGGCAACGTCTCGGCCCGGGTACCGGGCGCCGACCTGATGGTCATCAAGCCGTCGCGGGGTGGACTACGACGCGCTCACCCCGGACAACATGATCGTCTGCGACCTCGACGGTGTGGTGGTCTCCGGCGACCTGTCGCCGTCCAGCGACACCGCCGCGCACGCCTACGTCTACCGGCACCGCGCCGACGTCGGGGGAGTGGTGCACACCCACTCCACCTACGCCAGCGCCTGGGCGGCCCGCGGCGAGCCGGTGCCGTGCGTGCTCACCGCGATGGCCGACGAGTTCGGTGGCCCGATCCCGGTCGGCCCGTTCGCGCTGATCGGCAACGACGACATCGGCAAGGGCATCGTGGCCACTCTGGACGGACACCGCTCGCCGGCCGTGCTGATGCGCAACCACGGCGTGTTCACCATCGGCGCGCAACGCCCGGGCGGCGGTGAAGGCCGCCGTGATGAGCGAGGACGTGGCCCGCACCGTGCACCTGGCCCGCGCGTACGGCGAGCCGATCCCGATCGCCGCGGCCGACATCGACGCGCTCTACGACCGCTACCAGAACATCTACGGCCAGCACCCTGTCCCGGACGGAGTCAACGCACGATGAGTCGCCCAACCCCCCGAATCTGGTTCCTCACCGGTAGCCAGTGCCTCTACGGCGAGGACACCCTGCGCAGGTCGCCGACCAGTCGCGGCAGATCGCCACGGCGGTCGGCGCGGGCCTGCCGGTCGAGGTGGTCTGGCAGCCGGTGCTCACGGACGCCGCCGCGATCCGCCGGATGATGCTGGACGCCAACGCCGACGACGCGTGCGTCGGCGTGGTCGCCTGGATGCACACCTTCTCGCCGGCCAAGATGTGGATCGCCGGGCTGGACGCGCTGCGCAAGCCGCTGCTGCACCTGCACACCCAGGCCAACATGGAGCTGCCCTGGTCCACGATCGACATGGACTTCATGAACCTGAACCAGGCCGCGCACGGCGACCGGGAGTTCGGGTACGTCCAGACCCGGCTGGGGGTGGCCCGCAAGACGGTCGCCGGGCACGTCGACGACCCGGCGGTCGGGCAGCGGATCGGCGCGTGGGTGCGCGCCGGCGCTCGGCGCGGCCGAGCTGCGCACGCTGGGGCTGGCCCGGTTCGGCGACAACATGCGCGACGTCGCGGTGACCGAGGGCGACAAGGTCGAGGCGCAGCTGCGCTTCGGCGTCTCGGTGAACACCTACGGCGTGAACGACCTGGTCGAGGCGGTCGACGCGGTCGAGGAGACCCGGATCAGCACGCTGGTCAAGGAGTACGAGGACAGCTACCGGCTGGCCCCCGAGCTCGCGGCGGGCGGCGACCGGCACGACTCGCTGCGCTACGCCGCCCGGATCGAGCTGGGCCTGCGCGACTTCCTCGGCGGCCGGCGGGTTCGGCGCGTTCACCACCAACTTCGAGGACCTCGGCGGGCTGCGGCAGCTGCCGGGGCTGGCGGTGCAGCGGCTGATGGCCGACGGCTACGGCTTCGGCGGCGAGGGCGACTGGAAGACCTCGCTGCTGGTGCGCACCCTCAAGGCGGCAGCGGCCGGGCTGCCCGGCGGCACCTCCTTCATGGAGGACTACACCTACCACCTGGCGCCGGGCGAGGAGCTGGTCCTCGGCGCGCACATGCTGGAGGTCTGCCCGACGATCGCGGCGGCCACCCCGTCCTGCGAGATCCATCCGCTGTCCATCGGCGGCCGGGAGGACCCGGTCCGGCTGGTCTTCGACGCCGCGCCCGGCCCGGCGATCGTGGTCGGCCTGGCCGACATGGGCGACCGGTTCCGGTTGGTGGCCAACGTCATCGACGTGGTCGCGCCGCCGCAGCCGCTGCCGAAGCTGCCGGTCGCGCGGGCGGTCTGGCAGCCCCGACCCAACCTGCGTACCTCGGCGGAGGCCTGGCTGACCGCCGGGGCCCCGCACCACACCGTCTTCACCTCCGCACTGGACCTGGAGACGCTCACCGACCTGGCCGAGTTGACCGGCGTGGAACTGCTGGTCATCGACGCCGGCACCGACCTTCGTCAGTTCACCAAGGAGATCCGCTGGAACCAGGCCTACTACCGGCTCGCCGCCGGTCTGTAGGCCCGGTTCCGCCGCCACCGCACCAAGGGCGCACCACCGCACCACGCAAAACCACAACTGCACAGCACCACCGCACCACCGGCTGTGCAGCCCCACACCCTGCACAGCACCACGGGCGCACCACAGCCAGCTCCGCACCGATCGACCCCGCGGCACGGTGCGGTGCACAACTCAACTGCACAGCACCACGCCCCCGGCCACCGGCCGGGTGGACGAACACACCCCGAAATATCAAGGAGACAACGATGCTCAGCAGAAGGTCTCTCCTGACCGGCGCGGCCGGTGTCGCCGCTGCCGGCGTTCTGGCCGCGTGCGGCAAGAAGGAGTCCCCCTCGACCGGAAGCTCCGGCGGTGCCAAGACGATCACCCTCGGCTTCTCGCAGGTCGGCTCGGAGTCGGGCTGGCGTTCGGCCAACACCGACTCGGTGAAGGACGCGGCGAAGGCCGCCGGCGTCAACCTGAAGTTCTCCGACGCGCAGCAGAAGCAGGAGAACCAGATCCAGGCGATCCGTGACTACATCTCGCAGAAGGTGGACGTCATCTCCTTCTCGCCGGTGGTCGCCAGCGGCTGGGACACCGTGCTCAAGGAGGCCAAGGCCGCCAACATCCCGGTGGTCCTGACCGACCGTCAGGTCGACTCGGACGAGTCGCTGTGGGTGTCCCTGGTCGGCTCGGACTTCGAGATCGAGGGCGAGCGGGCCGGCAAGTTGCTGGAGAAGGTGCTCGGCACGGCCGGCGGCGCGGTGAACATCGCCGTGCTGGAGGGCACCACCGGGTCCGCCCCGGCGGTGCAGCGGGCCGCCGGCTTCAAGAAGATCGCCGACACCCACCCGGACTGGAAGATCGTGGTCAGCCAGACCGGCGACTTCACCCGGGACGGTGGCAAGCAGGTCATGGCGGCCTTCCTGCAGTCGCACCCGGAGATCAACGTGCTGTTCGCGCACAACGACGACATGGGCCTGGGCGCCATCCAGTCGATCGAGGCGGCCGGCAAGAAGCCGGGTACCGACATCAAGATCGTCTCGATCGACGGCGTGCACGACGGCTTCGTGGCGATGAGCCAGGGCAAGATCAACGCGATCGCGGAGTGCAACCCGTTGCTCGGCCCTCAGCTGATGGACACGATCAAGAAGGTCCTCAACAAGGAGACCGTGGAGAAGTGGATCAAGACCAAGGAAGACGACTTCCTGGCCGCTGACGCCGCTGCCGCGCTGCCGAACCGCAAGTACTGAGTAACATCCGGCCGCCCGGCACCCCTGCCGGGCGGCCGGCCCCAACGCAGAAGGGAGTGCCCGCATGGCGGACCTCGTTCCACCGCCGCAGTCGGTGCTGCGGATGACGGGCATCAGCAAGCAGTTCCCCGCCGTGCGGGCGCTGTCCGAGGTCGACTTCGAGTTGCGGCCCGGCGAGATCCACGCGCTGCTCGGCGAGAACGGCGCCGGCAAGTCCACCCTGATCAAGGTGCTGACCGGCGTGTACGAGCTGGACGAGGGCAGCGTCGAGCTGGCCGGCGAGCCGGTCCGGATCAGCTAGCCCGCACCACGCCCAGCAGCTCGGTATCAGCACCGTGTACCAGGAGGTCAACCTCTGCCCCAACCTCACGGTGGCGGAGAACATCTTCCTCGGCCGGGAGCGCACCGCCGGTGGACTGATCCGCTGGCGGCGTACCCGTACGGAGGCGGCCGAGCTGGTCGCCCGGTTCGGCCTGGACATGGACGTGTCCGCGTTGCTCGGCTCGTACCCGCTGGCCATCCAGCAGCTGGTGGCGATCGTGCGGGCGGTGGAGCTCGGCGGCGACAGTGGCGCGGCCGCCAAGGTGCTGATCCTCGACGAGCCCACCTCCAGCCTGGACCGCGACGAGGTCCAGGTGCTGTTCACGCTGATGCGCCGGCTGCGCGACGAAGGCGTGGCGATCATCTTCGTGTCGCACTTCCTCGACCAGATCTACCAGGTCTGCGACCGGGCCACCGTGCTGCGCAACGGCCGGCTGGTGGGTACCCGCGCAGTGGCCGACCTGGACCGGGTCGAGCTGGTCCGGATGATGCTCGGCAAGGAGCTGGGCAGCCTCGAGGAGCTGGCCGAGACAGACCGCGCCGGAGCTGGGCGAGCCGGTGCTGACCGCGCAGGGCCTCGGCCGGCGCGGTGGCATCGCCCCGTTCGACCTCGAGGTGCGGGCCGGCGAAGTGGTCGGGCTGGCGGGCCTGCTCGGCTCCGGCCGTACGGAGCTTGCCCGGCTGCTGTTCGGCGCCGACCAGGCCGACAGCGGCAGCCTCACCATCGCCGGCCACAGCGGCACGCTGTCCGGGCCACCCGCGGCGATCGGCCGGAAGGTCGCGCTTCTGCCCGGAGAACCGCAAGACCGAAGGGCTTGATCGCCGAGCTGACCGTCCGGGAGAACATCGTGCTGGCGTTGCAGGCCAGCCGGGGCTGGCTCCGGCCGCTGCCCGCGCGAACAGGTCGACACGCTGGTGGCCAGGTTCATCACGGCGCTGGACATCCGCCCGACCAACCCGGAGGTGCCGGCCGGCTCGCTGTCCGGCGGCAACCAGCAGAAGGTGCTGCTGGCCCGCTGGCTGATCACCGAGCCGAAGCTGCTCATCCTCGACGAGCCCACCCGGGGCATCGACATCGGCGCGAAGGCCGAGATCCAGAAGCTGGTGGTGGCGCTCGCCGCCGACGGCATGTCGGTGCTGTTCATCTCCGCCGAACTGGAGGAGGTGCTGCGGCTCGCGCACACCATCGGGGTGCTGCGCGACCGGACCCTGGTGGCCCGTCTCGACAACGGTCCCGGCGTCAATGCCGAGGACATCATGCAGACCATCGCGAGTGGAGCACACCCATGACGGCCCTGAATTGGCGCGGGCTGACCCGGCACCACCTGTTCTGGCCGGCCGCCATCCTGGTGGTCCTGCTGCTGTTCAACCTGCCGTTCACGCCGAACTTCTTCGCCGTCAGCATCCGTAACGGACACCTGTACGGCAGCCTCATCTCCATCCTCATCTTCGGCACCCCGCTGATCCTGGTGGCGCTGGGCATGACGCTGGTCATCGCGACCGGCGGCATCGACCTGTCGGTGGGTGCGGTGATGGCCATCGCCGGCGCGATGGCCTGCTGGTACATCAGCGAGCAGCCGGACCAGAACTCGGTCGGCACGGTCGCGGTCGCGGTTGTGCTCGCGCTGGTGGTCGTGCCTGGTCCTCGGAGCGTGGAACGGGGTGCTGGTGGCCCAGTTCGGGGTACAGCCGATCATCGCGACGCTGATCCTGATGGTGGCCGGGCGCGGCATCGCCCAGCTCATCACGGGCGGCTTCATCATCACCGTGCTCTCCACCCCGTACGCGCGGATCGGCGACTACGCCTGGGTGGTGCCCACCGGGGTGTTCATCGCGGCCGCGATGGTCGCGGCGATGCTGGGGCTGACCCGGCGGACCGCGCTGGGCATGCTGGTCGAGTCGGTCGGCGGCAACGCCGAGGCGAGCCGGCTGGCCGGTGTCCGGGCCAAGCGAATCAAGATCATGGTGTACGTGTTCTGCGCGCTGTGCGCGGCCATCGCCGGCCTGATGAACAGCTCCAACCTGGCCGACGCGGACGCCAACCACGCCGGCCTGTGGATCGAGTTGGACGCCATCCTCGCGGTGGTCATCGGTGGCACGTCGCTGACCGGCGGCCGGTTCAGCATCGGCGGCACGGTGCTCGGCGCGCTGATCCTGCAGACGCTGAAGACCACCATCTTCACCATCGGCGTCCCGTCGCAGGCGAACATGGTCTTCGAGGCGGCCGTGGTCATCATCGTCTGCCTGATCCAGTCGCAGGACTTCCGTAACCGGGTGTTCGGCGTGTTCCAGGGCCGAAGTAGTCCACCCGGGAGCCCGCCGCCACCTCCGCCGTCACCGAGCCCGGCGCCGGCCGAGGGTACCCCCGTGGAGGTCTCGTCATGAGCACCGCCGTGAAGATCGAGGCCGGCCACACCGCGGTCACCGCCTCCCGGCTGAGCCGCGTGCTCTACGACCGCCGTCTCCCGGTGGTGGTGACCGGCCTGCTGTTGACCGTCATGTTCGCCTACGGCTCCTACCGGTACGCCTTCGACGACCAGGTCGGGCCGAACCTGCTGATCAACAACTGCTACCTGGTGGTGGCGGCGGTCGGGGCCACCTTCGTGATCCTGACCGGCGGCATCGACCTGTCCATCGGCTCGCTGATCGGGTTCAGCGGCATGCTGCTGGCCGAGTTGGTCGAGGTGCGGCACTTTCCGGTGGTGTTGGCCGCGCTGATCGTGCTGGCCACCGGCACCGTCGGCGGGGCGCTGATGGGTTGCATGATCCACTACTTCAAGGTGCAGCCGTTCATCGCCACCCTCACCGGACTGTTCCTGTTCCGGGGTCTCAGCCTGGTGCTGAGCGAGAAGGCCATCTCCATCAAGAACGCCACCGTCGGCAACCTGGCCCAGCATCACATCTCGCTGGGCGGCGACCGGTTCCTCTCGGTCGGCGCGGTGGTCGCCCTGGTCACCGTGGCGCTCGCGGCCGTGGTCCTGCACCTGACCCGGTTCGGCCGGCAGGTCTACGCCGTCGGCGGCAACGAGCAGTCGGCGCTGCTGATGGGGTTGCCGGTGGGCCGCACCAAGATCCTGGTGTACGCGGTCAGCGGCTTCTGCTCGGCGCTGGCCGGCCTGGTCTTCGTGCTCTACATCCAGTCCGGCGACCCGCTGCACGGCATCGGGATGGAGCTGGACGCGATCGCGGCCGTGGTCATCGGCGGCGCGCTACTCACCGGCGGCGCCGGTTACGTGGTCGGCTCGCTGCTCGGCGTGCTGGTCCTCGGCCTGATCAAGACCATCATCAGCTCCGAGGGCACCCTCAGCTCCTGGTGGATCAAGATCTTCACGGGCATCCTGGTGCTGCTGTTCATCCTGCTGCAACGGGTCATCGGCTCCCGCAAGGTCAGCGGCGGCTAGCCGCGCCCGATCCGTCCCGGTGCCGGCCGACACGTGGCGAGCCGGCCGGCACCGGCGCGTCGGCCGCTGCCCGTGCGCTTCACGACGGCCCGTGCCAGGTCAGCGGCGATGGCGGGGGCCGGTCCGCGCGGCCCGGTGCGACCGGCCGGCGCGTCGGAATGGTGATCCGGGAAGTGGATCGTCGGCAGCGCCGGCGGCGGCTAACGTCGGGTGTTGTGTCCACCGTGATGACCGAGACTCAAGCGCCCTGGCCGGCCCGGGACCAGCTACGGATCACCCGGGTTCGGGCGATCGTCACCGCACCCGAGGGGCTGCCGCTGGTGGTGGTCGCCGTCGACACCAACGAACCCGGGTTGACCGGCCTCGGCTGCGCCACTTTCACCCAGCGCTTCCGGGCCGTCGCCGCGGCCGTGGACGAGCACCTGGCGCCCATGCTGATCGGCCGGCACCCCGCCGACATCACCGACATCACCCGGATGGCGCACCTGTCCGGGTACTGGCGCGGTGGGCCGGTGCTGAACAACGCGCTGTCCGGGGTGGACCAGGCGCTCTGGGACATCGCCGGCAAGCGTGCCGGGATGCCGGTGTACGAACTGCTCGGCGGCCGGGTACGGGCCGCCGCGGCGGTGTACCTGCACGCCGGCGGCGCCAGCATCGACGAGACCCTGGAGCAGGCCCAGGGGCTGCTGGCGCAGGGGTACCGGCACGTGCGGCTGCAGGTCGCCGGGCCGGGACTGGGCAGCTACGGCGGCCCGGGGACGGCCGGCGGGTACCCGGACGCGCCGTACCCGGACGGCTGGGACGTGCAGCAGTACCTGCGGGACACCCCGACGCTGTTCGCCCGGGCGCGGGAGGTGCTCGGGGAGGAACCGAGCCTGCTGCATGACGTGCACCACCGGCTCACCGTGAAACAGGCGATCGGGCTGGCCCGCGCGCTCGAGCCGTACCGGCTGTTCTTCCTGGAGGATCCGATCCCGTTGGAGCTCTACGACCGGCTGCCGGAGATCCGCGCCGCCGCCCCGATGCCGCTGGCCGTGGGGGAGCAGGTCGGCTCGGTGCCGGACGCCGCCCGGCTGGTGCTCGGCGGCGGCGTGGACCTGCTGCGGGTACACATCTCGGCGATCGGCGGGCTGACTCCGGCCCGACAACTCGTCGCGCTGTGCGAGCTGACCGGCGTGCAGACGGCGTGGCACGCGCCCGCCGACGTGTCCCCGGTGGGCGCCGCCGCGAACGTGGCGCTGGACGTGACCACGCCGGCCTTCGGCATCCAGGAGGGGCACGTCTGGCCGGATCGCGGTGCTCGAGGTCTTTCCGGGCGCGCTGCAACCGGCGGGCGGGTACATCGCCCCGTCCGACCGGCCCGGCTGGGGCATCGACCTCGACGAGGCGCAGGCCGCGAAGTACCCGCCGACCACCCACCTGCACGAGCGCTGGGCAGCCCGGGTACGCCGCCCGGACGGCGGGATCGAAGCGCCGTGAACCGGGTACTGGTCACCGGCGTCGCCGGCCGGCTCGGTCGCGCCGTGGCGGAGCTGCTTGCCGGGCAAGGGATCGCGGTCACCGGACTGGACCTGGTGGCGCCGTCGGCGCAGATCCCGGTGGACCGGCTGGTGCTCGGCAGCGCCACCGACCCGGCCGTCGTCCGCGACGCGCTGACCGGCGTGGACGCGGTCGCCCACCTGGCTGCCATCCCGTCCCCCGACCTGGGCAGCCCGGCGGCCGTGTTCGGGGAGAACGCGCTGGGCACCTTCGTGGTGCTGTCCGAGGCCGGGCAGGCCGGCGTCGGGCGTACCGTGCTGGCCAGCAGCCACTCGGTGCTCGGCTTCGCTTTCGCCCAGCCCCCGGTACGCCCGCTCTACCTGCCGGTCGACCACGCCCACCCGCTGCAGGTGGCCGACCCGTACGCGCTGAGCAAGCAGGCCGACGAGGCGACCGGGCAGATGCTGGCGCGGACCACCGCGATGACCGTGGTGGCGCTGCGCTTCCCGTTCCTCGGCGGCAGCGCCGACCGGCTGGCCGACTTCGCCGACCGGCTGCGGGTGGAGCCGGCCGCCGGCGCCCGGCCGCTCTGGGCCTACCTGGAGGACCGGGACGCGGCGACCGCCTGCTGGCTGGCGTTGACCGTCCCGCTACACGGTTACCACCTGGTCACGGTGGCGAATCCGCAGACGCTGGCCGCCCGGGACACCGAGGACCTGCTGGACGAGTTCTTCCCGCAGGTGCCGCGCCGCGCGCCGCTACCCGGTCGCACGGTGCCCTGGGACATCTCGTCGGCCACCGAGGTGCTCGGCTTCCAGCCCGTCCACCACTACCCCGGTCGTTGACAGCGCGCCGCGCGCCCGGTACCCGTGATGGTCATGAATACTCCGGCCCCAGTCAGCCTCGAACGCGATCTCGAACGCGACATCCGCGGCTCCTACCTCTACCTGCGTCGGGGGATCGGGGTGATCGGCCTGGCGCTGCCGTTCGTGCTGGTCTTCGGGCACGACCTGACCGCCGGCCGGCTGGTCTGGCGGGAGTCGATGAGCAGCTACTACTACACCGACATGCGCAACATCCTGGTGGGCGCGGTGTGCGCGATCGGTGTGGTGCTGTTCTGCTACCGCTACGACTGGCTGGACAACGTGCTGAGCAACGTGGCCGGCTGCGCGGCGGTCGCGGTGGCGCTGTTCCCCACCGTCCCGGAGCATCCGTCGACGACCGGCCGGGTGGTCGGGGTGGTGCACGCGATCGCCGCGGCCAGCCTGTTGCTGATCTTCGCGTGGTTCTGCTTCGGACTGTTCACCCGTAGTGACCCGGTGGCCGGGGAGACTGCCCGCAAGCCGATGCGCAACCGGATCTACCGGACCTGCGGCACGGTCATCCTGATCGCCGTGGTGCTCGGCCTGGTAACGGAGACACCGCTGGTCAGCGACGGTTTCCGGGACGCGGTGCATCCGCTGCTGTGGTGCGAGTGGGCGGCCGTCGCCGCGTTCGGCACCGCCTGGCTGATCAAAGGCCGCACCCTCGTCGCGGACTGACCGGCCACCGCCCGGGCGGCGGTCAGGCGACGCCGCCGGACGGCGGTCAGGCGGCCGGGCGGTCAGGCGGCCGGGGGTCAGGGCGGACGGTGGTCAGGCAGTGGTGGTCAGGCGGGTAGGGCGGCCAGGCTGACCGGGCGTAGGCCGCGGGCGTGGATTTCGCTGATGACCCGGGGGAGCGCGGCGACGGTCTGGTCGCGGTCGCCGCCCGCGTCGTGCAGCAGCACCACCGCGCCGTCGTCCAGCCCCGCGCAGATCTGCTCCTCGATGGCCGCCACGCCGGGCCGGGCCCAGTCCGCGGCGTGCACGGACCAGAACACCGGGGTCAGTCCGGCCGCGCGGATCCCGGCCAGCACGTCCGGGCTGACCCGGCCCTCCGGTGGGCGCAGGTGGTCGGGGCGGTGCCCGGTGACCGCGTGGATCAATTCCCGGGTACGGGCGACGTCGGCGGCCAACTCCTCGGGGCACTGGTCGGTCATCCGGGTGTGCGCCCACGAGTGGATCTCCACTGCGCAGCCCAGCGCGACCATCCGGCGCAGCGTCTGCTCCGCGCCGGCGATCCGTTCGCCCAGCACGAAGAAGGTGGCCGGGGTGCCGGTGTCGGCCAGGATGTCGAGGATCTGTCCGGTCCACGGGTCCTGTGGGCCGTCGTCGAAGGTCAGCGCGACACAGCCGGGACGGCAGCCGAGATCGGCGAGGCGGGTGACCGGGGTGTCGACGGGTCCTGTCCTTCCCTGCGGTGCTGAGGTGGTGGGCCCCACGATGGTGGCGGCGACCGGAGGCGTTGGATTGCGGCCGCGGCCGGGGATGGGGCCGGGCCCGTGGCTGGATCCGGCAGCCACGGGCCCGGAGTCGGTGGTGGTCGGCGCGCGCTGACCGGTGCGCCGGCGGCGGGTGTTCGAGGGCGGCGCTGCCGACGCGGGGTCCGGAGCCGTTCTCGAAATATTTCCGATACTCCAATGTCGACGATCGGGACGTTAGACCGTGCCCGGCCGCGCGTCAATCCCCACCGTTCCGCCATTGCCGGAGCCTGCACGTCAGTGAAAGTTACGTGTACTCGGCCGACCGTGCCGGTACCGGCGCCTCGGTACCAATGGCTGTGGCCTCGAAAGTCTTTCGAGTTTGTGCCGGTTCGCGGGTTTCGCGATGCCGGATGCCTTGCCGTTGTCGGCCCCGCGACGCAGGCTGTGGACGGCCGTCGGGGGTTGGTCCGCGCGGCTGCGGAGAGGAGGCCGGGGTGCGCAAGGCGGACGGCGTGGACACCGGCCACGGCAGCGACAGCTCCGCCGGCGCCAGCCGGCGGCCGACGCTGGCCATGGTCGCCACCGCAGCCGGGGTCAGCCTGCCCACCGTCTCCAAGGTCCTCAACGGCCGGCACGACGTCGCGCCCGCGACCCGGACCCGGGTCGCCAAAGCCATCCGGGACCTGCGCTACATCCCGGTGCCCGGCCGGGCCCGGCCGGCCGAGCAGCTGATCGAGATCGTCTTCGACGACCTGCTGAACCCGTATGCCGCCGAGATCATCAACGGCGCGGTCGAGGCCGGGCTCCGGGACGCCGCCACGATCATCCCGCGCCGGCAACAGGACGACGAACCCGGCGACTGGGCCGACCGACTCAGCGCCGTCGGTCGGGCCGGCCTGATAATCGTGACCTCGGTGCTGCCCACCGCGCAGATCAACCGGTTCCACAACCTGGGCCTGCCGATGGTGGTCATCGACACCGTCAACCGGCCACGCCCGGAGTTCACCAGCATCGGCTCGACCAACTTCGCCGGTGGACTGGCCGCCACCGAGCACCTGTTGGGCCTGGGTCACCGGCGGATCGCCTACCTCGGCGGGCCGCAGACGCTGGGCTGCTCGCTGGCCCGGCTGCACGGGTACCGGGCGGCACTCGACAATGCCGGGCTGGTCGTCGCCGACGCGCGTACCGCGGTGGGGGAGTTCAGTGTCGCCACCGGGGTCCGGGTGGCCGGCGGTTGGCTCGCCCAGCCGGACCGGCCGTCCGCCGTGTTCGCCGGCTCCGACCAGATCGCCTTCGGTGTCCTGGAGGCGGCCCGCCGGGCCGGCCTGACCGTACCCGGCGACCTGAGCGTGGTCGGCTTCGACGACACGTACGCGGCCGCCTCGGCGGCGCCTCCGCTGACGACCGTGCACCAGCCGCTGCGTGAGATGGGCGCGCTCGCCGTGCAGACCCTGCTGCGGCTGGCCGCCGGCCAGCCGCTCACCACACACCACGTCGAGCTCGCCACCCACCTGGTGGTACGCGCATCCACCGCGCCGCCGCCGCCCGGCTTCGCAACCTGACCCGCAGGGTGGCCCGGCCGTAACTCTTGGTACTCGTCAGTACACCCTGCGCTGCACCCTAGCCCGACCCACCGACATACCCGACATGCCGCCATCCGCCCACGGCGGGGCCCACTCTGTATCCATGAGCAGCTATCCCCGATCTGGTGTGACCAGCACAGACCTGCTGACGATCCTCGATTGGGCGGTTGGAGAGGGAGTCCCACCGATGTCGCCCATCCCGCTCGGCCAACGGGGACCGGCGCCCACCGATCCGACCAACCCGACCGGTCGGCTGCTGTACCTTGCCGACCTGCGTGCGATTGTCGCCGTCGGGTACCGCACGCCGGGGGGTCGGGTGTGCTGGGTGGTCGCCGTGCACGGCAGCCACCTGCGGCAGCGGGCCATCGAGTTGAGCGACGCCCGGATCGCGGCGGCGGCCACCGAGCTGACCGCGCAGGAATACGCCGACCCCGACACCTTCCTGCTGCTCTGGATGACCCGGCTGTCCCAGTACCCCGGCGAGGATGCCTGGCCGGGTGGTCACCCGGCGGCCGATGCAGGCGTCTCGGGGATGCACCGGCCGTCCAGGGTCGGCCTGCCGGCGCACATCGAACACGTCGCCCGGGTGCTCGCCGAGGACATCCGATTGCCCGGCCGGCGCACGGTGACCGTGGACGGCCCGGCAATCGCGCACCTCACCACGGTGGCCGCGATCCTGCCGGCCACCCTGCCCGGCGCACTGCAACGCCTGGTGCAGGCCGGCCTGCTCGCCCGCGAGCCGGACCAGCCGAGCCGCTACGCCTTCGTCCTGCCGGACGTCGACCTGACGTGACCTGTCAGAACTGGATCTGTCAGAACAGGCCGCTGGTGGGGGGCTCCTCGCCGGTGAGGTGGTAGCCGCCGACGGCCGCTGCCTTCCACGCCCGGGGATTGTGGTTGGCGACGGTACGCGCGTTGCGCCAGTGCCGGTCCAGGCTGTGTACCCGGGAAGTGGCCGAGCCACCGCCCACCTCGAAGACGAGTTCCCCGGCGCGCAGCGCCCCCTCGACGGCCACGTACTGCGCCTGGGCCACCTCGATCGAGGCCCGGGTCACCAGGTCGGCGGCGAGTTCGTTGCGCCAGGCCCGGTCGATCGCCTCGGCGGCGGACAGCACGGCGGCCCGGGCCGCGTACGCGTTCGCCGCGATCTCGCCCACCGCGTGCCGCACGTACGGGTCGTCCACCGACACGCTCGCGGTGCTGTGCTTGATCGGCCGGGCGTGGTCGCGGGTGAACGCCACCGCGTCGGCCAGCGCGGACTGGGCGATGCCGGCCTCCACGGCCGCCAGGTAGAGCTGCAGGAACGGGGTGACGACGGAGCGGTGCCCGCCCGCGGGTCGGGGGCGCAGCTCGTCCGGGTACACGGTGACGTCGTTCAGGTGGGTGGTGCCGCTGGCGGTGAGGCGCTGGCCGATGGCGTCGAAGTCGTCCACCAGCTCCAGGCCGGCCCGGTCGCGCGGCACCACGAAGGAGAGCGGCGCTCCGTCGTCGTCCAGCGCGGTGCTGCTGACCCAGTCGGCGTAGAGCGCGCCGGTGCTGTAGTACTTGCTGCCGCTGGCCGAGTACGCCGGACCCTTGCGGGTGATCCGGGCGGTGACCGCGCCGTTGGCCCCGCCGATCTCCCAGCCGGCGTTGCCGATCACGTCGCCGGCCAGCAGGCGCGGGTACCAACGCTGGTGGTCCTCGGCGGACCCGTTGGCGCGCAACCCTTCCACGAAGCTGAAGGTGGAGCGCAGCGCCTGCGCGATGTTGGAGTCGGCGGTGGCCAGGTCGACGACGAAGCTGATCGCGTCGCGGACCGTGGCGTCGGGGCCGCCGTGCCCGGCCGGTACCCGCCAGGTGAACAGCGCTGCCGCGGCGAGCCGGCGGATCTGTACGTGCGGCAGGTCCCGGTCCTGTTCCCGCTGTGCCGCCCCGGCGGCAATCTCCGGGAGCAGCGCGGCGGCCCGCTCACCGAGCACGGCCACCCAACCGACCCGGCCGGCACCGCCGCGGCCCGCCCGTTCGGCCGGGCGGCTTCCGCCGGGGTGGCCGCGCCGACCGCGACGGACTGCGCGGTCACCGGGACACCGACGCGAACGGAACCGGGGCCGGTGCCCCGGCGTCGGCCGGCTCGGCCGGGTGCTGCCAGAGTCCGCGCTCGCGCAGGATCGGCAGTACTCCCTCGCCGAACCAGTACGCCTCCTCGACGTGCGGGTGGCCGGAGAGGATGAACTCGGTGATGCCGAGCCGGTGGTACTCCTCGATCAGGTCGGCCACCTCGGTGTGGCTGCCGACCAGGGCGGTACCCGCGCCGCCGCGGACCAGCCCGACGCCGGCCCACAGGTTCGGGTAGATCTCCAGGTCGTCGCGCTTGCCGCCGTGCAGGGCGAGCATCCGCTTCTGGCCCTCCGACTCGGAGCGCCCCAGCCCGGCCTGGACCTGGGCGACGGTGGCCGGGTCGAGGCCGTCGAGCAGCCGGCGCGCCTGCGCCCAGGCCTGTTCGCTGGTGTCCCGGGTGATCACGTGCAGCCGGATGCCCTGCCGGAGGGTACGGCCCTGGGCGGCGGCGAGCGCGTTGATCCAGTCCAGCTTCGCGGCCACCGCGGGCGGCGGCTCACCCCAGGTGAGGTAGGCGTCGACGTGCTTGGCGGCGACGTTACCGGCGGCCGGTGAGGAGCCGCCGAAGTAGATGTCCGGCACCGGGTCGGGTACCCGGGTCAGCGCCGCGCCCTCGACCCGCAGGTGCTCACCGGTGAAGTCGACCGTCTCGCCGCGCCACAGCGCCCGGACGATGTGCAGGAACTCGTCGGCGCGGGCGTAGCGGGCGTCCTTGTCCAGGAAGTCGCCGTAGGCGCGCTGTTCGTGGCTCTCCCCACCGGTGACCACGTTGAGCAGCAGCCGGCCCTGCGAGTGGCGCTGGAAGGTGGCCGCCATCTGCGCGCCCAGCGTGGGGGAGATGAACCCGGGCCGGAACGCCACCAGGAACTTCAGCCGCTCGGTGACCTCCACCAGCATGGCCGTGGTGAGCCAGGCGTCCTCGCACCACGCGCCGGTCGGGGTGAGCGCGCCGACGAAGCCGAGCTGCTCGGCGCTGCGGGCGATCTGGCCCAGGTAGGCGAGGCTGGCCGGGCGGACGCCGCCGGCCGTCCCGGTGGGCAGGCCGTGCCCGCCGCCGACGATGTCCCGGCTGTCGCCGTAGGTGGGCAGGAACCAGTGGAAGGTGAGGCTCATCGGACTTCCTAACGCTGTGCCGGCGGTGCGGCGGGTCGAACGGTTGTGCAAGGGCGAAACGGTGGTGCGGGGCGGGTCAGAGCAGGCCGTGCCGGGGTGGCAACTGTCCACTCAGGACGTACCGGCCGATGTGCTGGATCTTCCAGCGGGCCGGGTCGTGCAGGGTGTGGGTACGGGCGTTGCGCCAGTGCCGGTGCAGGTTGAGGTGGTCGAGGCTGGAGCGGGTGCCGCCCAACTCGAACACGGCGCTGCCGGCCGCCACGGCCACCGGGTCGACGTAGGCCTTCGCGGTCGCCACGGCGATGGAGGCCCGGCCGGCGGAGTCGTCGGTGAGGTCGGCGCGTGCCTCGTCCACTGCCCGGCCGGCCGCCACAAGTAGCGCTTCGGCCGCGGCAACCTGGATGGCCAGCTCGCCGACCCGCTGGATGACGAGTGGATCCTCGGCCGCGGTGGGGACGCCGGACTCGAACCAGGGGCGGGCGCTGGTGCGGACGAAGGCGGTCGCCTCGTCCAGCGCGCCCCGGGCGATGCCGACGTCGATCGCGGCGTGCAGGAGTTGGGCGAGCGCGCCGTGCAGTTGCGGGCCGGTGAAGGTGAGGTGGTGCGGGACCACCCGGTCGGCGGGTACCGCCACGTCGGCCAGGCGCACCGTGCCGCTGGCGGTGGTGCGCTGGCCCATGCCGGCCCAGTCGTCGACCACGGTGAGGCCGGGGGCGTCCCGGGGCACGTAGGCGACGTGCAGGGTGTCGTCCTCGCGGCGGGCCAGCACCGGGATCCAGTCGGCGTAGAGCGCGCCGGTGCTGTAGTGCTTGACGCCGGTGAGCAGGAAGCCGCCGGTGGTCGGGTCGGGGAGCAGCCGGGTCCGGAAGTCCTGCACGTGCTTGGTGCCGGCCTCGGACTGGGCGTTGCCGAATCGCTTGCCGGCCAGCACCTCGGCGAAGAAGAACTCGCGCTGCGCGGGGGTGCCCTGCTGGCGCAGCACGTTGACGTAGACGATGTGGCTCTGCGGGATCTGGGCGATGTTCGGGTCGGCGGCGGCGAGCAGCCGGAACACCTCGGCCACCGTCTGCGCGCTGACATCCGCGCCGCCGTGCTCGCGGGGCACGGTGATGGCGAGCAGTCCGCTGCTGGACAGCCGGTCCAGTTCCGGGACCGGGCAGCCGACGGGTGGCATCCCGCTCGGCGGCGTCCACCGCGAACTGTGCGGCCAACTCGCGGGCGACGCCGATCGCGTCGGCGTCGTTGGTGATCACCCGGGCCAGGCTCGGGGCGTGCGTCATGACAACTTCCATTCGGAACGGCAGGTGCCCGGACGGGCATCGGAGGAGTGGGCGCCCGGACGGGTAACCGGAGGAGCCGAGGTGTTGGTGCGCGTTGGGTTCGCGGGCCTTCCCCATGCAAGCACGTGGGCTGCGATCAAATCCATAGTAAGCCGGTAGGAAAAATGTGTGTTGCACATCACATTCGCATGGACACCCGGCTGAGCCGGCCGTTAACGTCGTCGTCATGACCCGAGGCACGCCACTCATCCGGCGGCGCTTCGTCGACTTCCTGAAGGTGTGCAGCTGCGGCTGTTGAGGTCGACGTCCGCGCCGACAACTCCCCGCTGACCCGCCCTGCGTCGTGCGGCCCAGCACTCCCCACGCTCTGTCCCGACCGGGACCGGACCGTACCCCGGCAACCCCTACCACCACCGGACCGCGGATGTCGGACCGTCCTGAGTGGACGGTCGTGCCGGTCCCTCCCCGGACCGACCCCGACTGCGGCGCGCACCGGTTCTGGCCGCCGTCCAACCCCGACCCGACCCTGCTCGCCGGCGCTGTCCGGTGTCCGGGGCGCTCCCGCGCGCCCCGGTGCGCCGCTGCCCGTACCCCCGTCTGATCTGACCGCCCACCGGCGGTCCCTGCTTGAGGAGCACCACCCGTGCGTACCCGCAAATCCGTTCCCGGCCTGGCCTTCGGCCTCGGCGCCGGCCTGGTCGCCGCCGCCCTGCTGGCCGGCTGCGGTGGGAGCGGCGGCACCGCCGCCGCGGCCGCCGGACCGCCGGTCTCCGGCGGCACCCTGCGGCTGTCGATGTCCGCCGACCCGCTGTGCCTGGACCCGCACGCGATCTCCTCCGACGTCGAGCAGATCTTCGGCCGCATCCAGTTCGACAACCTGGTCTACCTCGACGACAAGGGCGACATCTCGCCGTGGCTGGCCAAGTCCTGGGAAATCGCGCCGGACGGCAAGACCTACACCTTCCACCTGCGCACCGGGGTCACCTTCGCCGACGGCGCGGTGTTCGACGCGGCGGCGGTGCAGACCAACTTCGCGCACATGCTCGACCCGGCGACCCGCTCGCCGCTGGCCGGGCCGTACATCGCGCCGTACCAGGACAGCAAGATCATTGACGCGAACACCATCGAGGTGCACCTGAGCCAGCCCTACAGCCCGTTCCTCAACGTGCTCGCCCAGGGCTGGCTGGGGCTGGAGTCACCGAAGGCGATCAAGGAGTCGACTCCGGCGCAGCTCTGCGAGCACCCGGTCGGCTCCGGGCCGTTCGTGCTAAGCGGGTACACCAAGAACCAGAGCGTCACCTTCTCCAAGCGCGACGGCTACGACTGGGCGCCGGACTTCTTCAAGCACACCGGATCCGCCTACCTCGACGGCATCGAGGTGACCTGGGTCGGCCAGGACGCAGTCCGGTTCAACTCGCTGGTCAGCGGTGAGTACCAGGCCAGCGGGTACGTGCCGGCACAGAACGCGGCGGCGGTGAAGAGCAACCCGAACCTCGACTACCACAACGTCAACCGGATCGGCTGGCCGTTCACCATCGACTTCAACACCAGCCGGGCACCCTTCAACGACCTGGCTGTCCGGCAGGCGTTCGCCGCCTCGCTGAACACCCCGGCCATCGTGTCGACGGTCGGCTTCGGGCAGCGTCAACAGGCCACCGGCTTCCTCGACCGGGTCACCAAGTACTACGACCCGACCGCCAAGTTCCCCGGCTTCGACGTGGCGAAGGCGAACGCGCTGCTGGACTCGGCCGGTTGGACCACCCGCGACGGGCAGGGGTACCGGACCAAGGACGGCAAGGTGCTGGAGGCGCAGTTCCCGGTCACCCAGACGGCCACCATCTCGCCGGTCTACAACCTGATCCAGGCGCAGGCCAAGGAGGTCGGCTTCAAGGTCAACATCAACCTGCTGCCGAGCACCCAGCTCACCACCCTGCGCTACGCCGGTGACTACGACATCCTCTCCGGCGTCTGGCACACCAACACCCCGGACGTGCTGTTCATCAAGTACGCCTCGTTCAGCATCCCCAACCCCAAGCGGCTCGGGCAGAACCTGGCGCACCTGTCCGACCCGCAGATCGACCAGTGGCTCGACGAAGCCCGGCAGACCACCGACCAGGCGAAGCTGACCGACCTCTACTCGAAGGTCCAGCACCGGCTCGTCGACCTGGTCCCCGGCGTGCCGATCTACGACAACTCGGTGCTCTGGGCGGTCAACAAGTCGGTACACGGCACCATCGAGGACACCTCGCACGGCACGCCGGTCTTCACCTACGCCTGGATCAAGAAGTGACCGCGCCGCCGAGCCGGCCGGCCCGGCCGCTCCCCAAGGCGCTGCGCCGGATCGGGCTGCGGCTGCTGGCCGGGGTCGGCGTGCTCTGGGGCGCGGCCAGCCTCAGCTTCATCGCCCTGCATGTCACGGCCGGTGACGCGGCCCTGGC
Organism: uncultured Actinomycetota bacterium; assembly: GCA_963794685.1. Lineage (GTDB taxonomy): Bacteria > Actinomycetota > Actinomycetes > Mycobacteriales > Micromonosporaceae > CAVTWH01. The sequence goes on from CAWCFK010000011.1 coordinate 116,845, forward strand.
CACGGTCGCCGGCCAGGGCGCCAACCCGACCCAGGAGGTACTCGAACGGGTCCGCCACGACTACGGACTGGACCTGCCGATCTGGCGGCAGTACCTGAACTACCTCGGCCGGCTGCTGCACGGCGACCTCGGTCAGTCCTACCAGCAGCGGATCGGGGTGGGGAAGGCGATCGGCGAGCAGCTGGGTCCGACAATCCAGCTGGCGCTGTCGGCGGCGGTACTCGCCGTGGTGCTGGCCATCACGGTGGCGCTGCTGACCGCGCGGCGGCGGCCGTGGATCCGGGCGCTGTCCTCGGGTACCGAGCTGGTGCTCACCTCCACGCCCACCTTCGTGCTCGGCATGCTGCTGCTGATCGTCTTCGCCTTCCAGGCCAAGCTGCTGCCGGTCTCCGGCAACCAGACCGCCAGCGCGCTGATCCTGCCCACGCTGACCCTGGCGCTGCCCATCGCGGCAGTCCTCGCCCAGGTGCTGCGGGCCGAGTTGGAGGACGTGTTGGAGCAGCCGTTCATCCTCACCGCCCGGTCGCGCGGGATGCGGGACGCGGCAGTACGGCTGCGGCACGCGCTGCGGCACGCCCTGGTGCAGATCGTCACCATGTCCGGCTTCGTCATCGGCGGGCTGCTCGGCGGTGCGGTGATCACCGAGACGCTCTTCGTCCGGCAGGGCGTCGGCCAGTTGATGCTGGCCGCCGTCACGACCAAGGACATCCCGATGGTGCTCGGCCTGGTGCTCTTCGCGGCCATGGTCTACGTGGTGGTGAACCTGTTGGTGGACATCGGGTACACGCTCATCGACCGCCGGCTGGTGACCGCATGAGCGCCATTGCCGCGACCGCCGCGGCAGTCGTTCCGGTTGGTCGTCGTCGACGGTTCCGGCCCGGGTACGTGTTGGCCGGGGTGTTCCTGCTGGCCATCGTGCTGGCCGCGCTGGTCCCGGGCTGGCTCGCGCCGCAGGACCCGCTGGCGATCAGCCCGGACGGGGCGTTCCTGCACCCCGGCGCAGCCGGGCACCTGCTCGGTACCGACGAGACCGGCCGGGACCAGTTCAGCCGACTCGTCTTCGGCGCTCGCGCCTCGCTGGTGATGGGGTTGGGCGCGACCGCCATCGGGGTGGCCGGCGGCACCCTGCTCGGGCTGCTCGCCGGTCTGGGCAACAAGTACGCCGAAGGGGCGATCATGCGCCTGGTCGACGTGGTGCTGTCCGTCCCCGAGCTGCTGCTCGCCCTGGTGGTGGTGACCCTGCTGGGTAGCGGCGTGACCAACGCGCTGTTCGCCGTCGGGTTCGCCGCGATCCCGTCCTACGCCCGGCTGGTACGTGCCCAGACGCACCTGGTACGCCGGTCCAGTTACGTGGAGGCGGCCACCGCACTGGGGCTGCGCCGGTTCACCGTGATCCGCCGGCACGTGCTGCCCAACGCGGTCAAGCCGGTACTGGTGCTCGCCACCATCGGTGTCGGTACCGCCATCTCGGCCGGCGCGGCGCTGAGCTTCCTCGGCCTCGGCGCGAAGCCGCCGGCCGCCGAGTGGGGCGACATGCTCTCCATCGGCCTGCAGTACATCTCCAACGACTGGTTCATGGTGGCCATCCCCGGCATCACGATCACGCTGACCGTGCTGTCGGTCACCGTGCTCGGCCGGGAACTGCGCCGCCGCTCGGAAGGGAGAACGTCATGACCGGCGGCGAACTGGTGGGTGTGGATGAGCTGACCGTCTCCTTCGGCGGCGTCACGGTGGTGGACGGGATCACCTTCACGCTGGCCCGGGGCGAGTGCCTGGCGCTGGTGGGGGAGTCGGGCTCCGGCAAGAGCGTGACCACCCGCACGCTGGTCGGGCTGGCCGGCTTCGGGGCCCGGGTACAGGCGGCCCGGCTGCACCTGGACGGCGCGGACGTGACCCGCTACGGCGAACGGGACTGGCGACGGGTCCGGGGCGCCCAGGTCGGCTTCGTCCTGCAGGACGCGCTGGCCTCGCTGGACCCGCTGCGCCCGGTCGGTAAGGAGATCGCCGAGCCGCTGCGGCTGCACACCACCCTCACCCGGGCCCAGCGCACCGAGAAGGTGGTGGAGCTGCTGCGTTCGGTGGGGGTACCGGAGCCGGAGGTGCGCGCCGCCCAGTACCCGCACCAGCTCTCCGGTGGGCTGCGGCAGCGGGCACTGATCGCCTCCGCGATCGCCTGCGGCCCGCAACTGCTGCTGGCCGACGAGCCGACCACCGCACTGGACGCCACCGTGCAGGTGCAGGTGCTGGAGTTGTTGCGGTCGTTGAAGACCGCCGACACCGGACTGCTGATCGTCAGCCACGACCTGTCGGTGGTGGCCCGGCTCGCCGACCGGGTGGCGGTGCTGAAGGACGGCCGGATCGTGGAGACCGGCCCGACCGCGCAGGTGCTCGGCGACCCGCAGCACGACTACACCAGGGCTCTGCTGGCGGCGGTGCCGTCGGCGCACGCGAAGGGCACCCGGCTGGCCGCGCTGGACCGCTACGGCGAGCCGATCCGGCCGCTGCCCCGGGTGGCTCCCCGGCCCGCGCCAGCCGGCCGACCAGCCGGTGGTCGAGGCGGTCGGGCTGCGTCAAGCGGTTCCCCGGCCCGCACGGCGAGCCGCGGGTGGCCGTGCAGGACGTGTCGTTCACCCTGCTGCCCGGCCAGACCCTCGGCGTGGTGGGCGAATCCGGCTCCGGCAAGTCCACCACCGCCCGGCTGGTACTCGGCCTGGAGGCGCCGGACGCCGGCGTGGTGCGGTTGCACGGCGCCGACTGGGCCACCCTGGACGGGGCGGGCCGGCGTGCGGAGCGACGGCGTACCCAGTTCATCTACCAGGATCCGCTGAGCTCGTTCGACCCCCGGTACACGATCGGGAAGATCATCGACGAGGCGCTGCGGGTGGCCGGGTCGACCGGCGCGCGGTGGAGCGGCGCGGACCGGCGCGAGCGCCGGGAACGGGCCGCGCACCTGCTGGAACTGGTCCGGTTGGACGGCAGCTACCTGCGGCGGCGGCCCCTGGAGCTGTCCGGCGGGCAGCGCCAGCGCATCGCCATCGCCCGCGCGCTGGCGACCGAGCCGGACGTGATCGTCTGCGACGAGCCGGTCTCCGCGCTGGACGTCTCGGTGCAGGCCCGCATCCTCGACCTGCTCGCCGACCTGCAGGAGCGCCTGGGTGTGGCGTACCTGTTCATCTCGCACGACCTCGGCGTGATCCACCACGTCAGCGACCACGTGCTGGTGATGAAGGACGGTCGGGTGGTCGAGTCCGGCCCGGTCCGGGACATCTTCGACGCGCCGCAGCATCCGTACACCCGGGAGCTGCTGGCCGCCATTCCCCGGCTCGGCAGCGCCGCCGCGAGCCCCGCACCCGCAACCCCGCAACGCAGTGGAGAGCTGACCCATGCCTAAGAAGATTCACGTCAACCTCTTCGAGATGAACTGCGTCGGGCACATCTCGCACGGCCTGTGGGTGCACGAGGACAACAACCGGCACCGTTTCAACGACATCGAGTTCTGGACCGAACTGGCCAAGTTGCTGGAGTACGGCGGCTTCGACGCGGTGTTCCTGGCCGATGTGATCGGCGCGTACGACGGGTTCCGCAGCGGGCCGGAGACGGCACTGCGGGAGGCCGTGCAGATCCCCAACAACGACCCGCTGCTGGTGATCCCGGCGATGGCGGCGGTGACGAAGAACCTCGGCTTCGCGGCCACCTTCTCCACCACCTACGAGCCGCCGTTCGCCTTCGCCCGCCGGATGTCCACACTGGACCATCTGACCAAGGGGCGGGTCGGCTGGAACGTGGTCACCTCGTACCTGCCCAACGCCGCGCGCAACTTCGGCCACGACGACGAGGTGGAGCACGACCACCGCTACGAGATCGCCGACGAGTACCTGCACGTGCTCTACAAGCTGTGGGAGGGGTCCTGGGACGACGACGCGGTGATCCAGGACCGGGACAACCGGGTCTACACCGATCCCGCGAAGGTGCGCTACATCAACCACGTCGGCCAGTACTACAAGGTGGCCGGGCCGCACCTGGCGCAGCCGTCCCGGCAGCGCACCCCGGTGATCTACCAGGCCGGCAGCTCGGACGCCGGCCGGGAGTTCGCCGCCCGGCACGCCGAGGCGGTGTTCGTCGGCGGGTTCTCGCTGGACGCCGTGCGGCACAACATCGAGGACACCCGGGCCGCGGGCCAAGCTGCACGGCCGCGACGCCGACCACATCAAGTTCCTGGCCGGCGCGGCGGTCATCGTCGGGAAGACGCAGGAGCAGGCGGAGGCGAAGTACGCCGAGTTCCAGCGGCTGCGCAGCGTCGACGGGCACCTCGCGCACGCCGGGGCCGGGCTGGACTGGACGCGGTACCCGCGCGAGGAGCGGATCGCCGACATCATCGCCCGTCGAGGACCCCGGCTACCAGCGACTCGGCTACCGCTACCCGCCGGAGCAGACGGTCGGCGAGGTACTGGACCGCATCGGCGGGTACCGGCGCGGCCCGTTCTTCGTGGTCGGTACCCCGCAGGTGGTCGCCGACGAGCTGGAGAAGTGGGTCGACGAGGGCGGCATCGACGGCATCAACCTGCGCCAGTTCCTCACCCCCGGTACCGCCGAGGACTTCATCGAACTGGTCGTCCCCGAACTGCGCCGGCGCGGCCGGTACCGGGAGTCCTACGACGACGGCGAAACCCTGCGCGAGCGGCTCTTCGGCGCGGGCAACAACCGGCTCTTCGACGTGCACCCCGGCGCCCGCTACCGCGACCCGGCAACGCTGACGGCTGAGCCGTTCACTCCGGCCGGCGGGCTGGCGAAGGTGGCGGCGGGCAGCGCCGGCTGAGGTGGGTGGGGTCGGCGTGCGGCCGGTCTGACAGGCTGGATCGGGGGCCGATCGGCCGGCCGCACGCCACACACCCCGGACAGGTGACGCCATGACCAGACGCCGCAAGGTTGCCCTGCTGCTGCTCGCCGTCGTCGGCGCGCTGATCGCCTTCGGCCTGGGCCGGTTCAGCGCCGGCGGGTCGGCCCTCGGCGCGGCTTCCGGCCCGGCCGGCGATCGGGGTTACGCGGCGGGTGTCGCGGACGGTCGAGCGGCCGGCGTCGCCGAGGGCCGGGCACTGCAGGAGGGGTTCGCCCTGCCGGCCGACGCCCGGGATGCGGCGACGAAGGCTTTCGCCGCCGGGTACCAGGCGGGTGCGACCGATGTCTTCGGCGGGTACGACGGTGGCTGGTCAGTGGACAGCCCGTACGTCATCACGCTGGTGCCGGGTACCAACGGCGTGACCTACCGGATCGCCTCCCGCACCGTACTGGCGCCCGACACCTCGTACTACCTCTGCCCCGATCACCGCACCCTCTGCCAACAGCCCCGGTAGCCCGGTCGCCCTCCGCTGCTGTCCTGGGCGCGCCTGCCGCGTTCATTTCGCGGCCGCCTTTCCGTCAGTTTGAATTCACTCTTCTTACCACGGCCGATGCAAACTCTTCACAATTCCCAGCCAACCTTTTCCGTAATAGCACTGTCGATTCTTTTCCTTATTGCGACTGCAAAAGATCGACTGTTATGGTGCCCGGACCGGACGTCCACTGTGGATAGCCGGAACACGGGGAGAGTGGTTGCATTGGGTAAATTCGTGCATTCGACGGCCATTCGACGACTGCTGGCGGCCGTCGGCATCGGAGTCTTCCTGGCGACGCTGTCGGCACAGCCGGCCTTCGCTCTGCCGTCCGGCACCGGAATCTTCATCAATGTGGAGAGCGGGAAGTGCCTGGACCAGGACTACTCGGGCGGCGTGGCGCACAGCACCGTGCTGGCCTTCACCTGTTCCAGCGTCACGAACCAGAAGTGGCAGATCATCCCGACCGGCGGCTACTACAAGATCAAGAATGTCCGGAGTGGGCAGTGCCTGGATCAGGACTACACCAGCAACGTGCAGCACTCCGGCGTGCTGGCCTGGCCGTGCAGTAGCCAGACCAACCAACTGTGGGACTTCAGCGGTGGCACCACGTACCACCTCGTCAACTACCGGTCGGGGAAGTGCGTGGACCAGAACTACAACGGCGGAGTTCAGCACTCACAGGTACTCGCGTTCACCTGCCGGTTCGACAACGGCCTGGAGAACCAGTACTGGGCCTTCGGCTGACGGTGACGGTGACGGTGACGGTGCGGTCAGGCCGACCTGGCGCTGTACCGTCAGGACTGCTCGACCGGCTCCAACTGGTGGGTCAGGAGCACCAGGACGGGTAATCAGATCTACGGTGGCACCAAGTACGGCGGCTGCGCCGACATCCCGGCGACCGCCTGACCTGACCGAAAGAGGGGCCGCCCTGGTGTGCCGTTCACGCACACCAGGGCGGGCCCGACTGCATCGGCCGGCTGCCTAGTCGAGCAGGGCGGTGACCGTGCCGGCGGCGACCGTGCGGCTGCCCTCGCGGACGGCGAAGCCGAGCCCGACGTCCATCGCGACCGGCTTGCCCAGCTGCACCGTCAGGTCGACGGTGTCGCCCGGCATGACCAGCTCGCGATCCCGCCAGGTCCACCGACCCCGGACACGTCCGTGGTGCGGAAGTAGAACTGCGGCCGGTAGTTGGCGAAGAACGGCGTGTGCCGGCCGCCCTCGGCTGCGCGTCAGCGCGTACAGCCGGGCGCCGTGAAGCGCCGGTGCGGCGTCACCCAGCCGGGCAGCGCGACCACCTGGCCGCGCTGCACCTGGTCGCGCTTGACGCCGCGCAGCAGGATCGCCGCGTTGTCGCCGGCCTCGGCCGTACTCCAGCGACTTGCCGAACATCTCCAGCCCGGTGGCGACCGTGGTCAGCGTCGGCCCGAGCCCGACCACCTCGACCGGCTCGCCGACCCGCAGCGTGCCGCGCTCGACCTGGCCCCGGTGACCACCGTGCCCCGACCGCTGATGGTCAGCACGTTCTCGATCGGCATCAGGAACGGCTCGGCCAGCTCGCGCTCGGGCACCGGCACGTAGTCGTCGACCGCGTCGAGCAGGTCCACGATGGACTGCACCCAGCGCGGGTCGCCCGCGAGCGCCGCGCAGCGCGGAGACCCGCACGACCGGTACCTCGTCGCCGGGGAACCCGTACTCGCTCAGCAGCTCGCGGACCTCCAGCTCGACCAGGTCGAGCAGCTCGGGGTCGTCGACGGCGTCGCCTTGTTCAGCGCCACCACCAGGTACGGCACGCCGACCCGCGGGCGAGCAGCACGTGCTCGCGGGTCTGCGGCATCGCGCCGTCCTGCGCCGAGACGACCAGGATCGCCGCCGTCCACCTGCGCCGCCCCCGTGATCATGTTCTTCACGTAGTCGGCGTGGCCGGGCATGTCGACGTGGGCGTAGTGCCGCGTCGCCGTCTCGTACTCGACGTGCGCGATGTTGATGGTGATGCCGCGGGCGATCTCCTCCGGCGCCCGGTCGATCCCCTCGAACGCGACGTACCGGTTGGCTGCCGGGTCGCGGTCGGCGAGGACCTTGGTGATGGCGGCGGTCAGGGTCGTCTTGCCGTGGTCGACGTGACCCATCGTGCCGATGTTGAGGTGCGGCTTCGCGCGGACGAACTGGCTCTTGGCCATGCTGGGGTTGCTCCCAAATCTGGCTGACAAGGAAGGCAGGAAGGTTGGTACGCGGGCGGATGCCACTCCGCTACGACGAATCCGCGCCAGAACCCGGCGCTGGATACACCCTCTCCCGTGGGTTCTGCTGGGGTGGGGAGAGGGTCAGCGATCGACTCGCCGCGCGCACACGGCGGCCCGGCGCAGCGGGGAGGCTGCGGGGCTGACGGGCCGGAGCGCGAACATGGTGATCACAGTAGGCCCCAACGCGCAGCCGGCCAATCGAATTCCGTCGTACCCGATCGCTAGCCTGCGGGCCATGCGCCTGTTGACGGAGGGCACCGTGGACCGGGTGATCGTGCTGTTCGGTTCGGCCACCGACCCGGATCCGCAGCTCACCTGGGCGCGTGGGGTCACCCTGCTCGCCGCCGACGGTCCCGGGGCAGTACTGCCCGACGATCCGGGGCCGGCGGGGGTGGTGGGCTGGTCCGACGCCGGCCGGGACGCGGTGGCCTTCGCCGTCCGGCACGCCGGGCGGGTGGACCGGCTCGCCCTGGTCGCGACGCCGATTCCCGGGGACGAAGACGAGGCCGCGCCGGGCGTCGCGCTGTCCGAGGTCAGTGCCAAGACCCTGCTGGTGTACGGGGCGAAGGACCCGCTGACCGGCTCGCGCCACGGGACCTGGTGGCAGCGGCGACTTCCGAACGCGCGACTGGAGATGAGTCCGCACGGCGGACACGACCTGCTGGTACCCCGCTGGCAGCGGATCCTGTCCCACCTCGCGCCGCACTGCCGGCGCTAGCCGGCCGACAGCTGGCCCCGCCCGGCGCTGGCCGGGCCACGGCTGGCCCATCTCGCGGTGGCCCTCGACGGCACCGGCTGGCACCCTGCCTCCTGGCGGCAGCCCAATGCCCGGCCGGCCGAGCTGTTCACCGCCCGTGTCGGGCGTGAGGTTCGCGCAGAGCACGATCGGGGCCGCAACGGACAGCGGCGCGGGCAGTCAGCGGGCCGGCTCCCCGTGCCTGGCGACATCCACCGCCGTTCGGGCGGTGTGGATTGCTAGGCTGCCCGCCATGCTCACCGACGACCCGGACGCCGACCTGCGGCGACTCGCTGACGACCAGAGGTTCCCGCACCGGGAAGCGGTGCAGCGCGCCATCCGGTTCCGGGCCGGCGGTGACGTCGCGGAGCTGGTCGCGGTCCAGGACGATCCGCACCCCTGCGGGATGACCGACGTGGTGTTCTCCCTGGCCGGATCGAAGCGGCCGTGGCTGAACTGGGTTCCGATGCCGAGCGAGGCGATCTCCAACGCCGCCAACGAAATCGGCGGCCGGCAGGCCCGCGGCGAGGAGATCGTGGCCACCGAACTCGGCCTGTCGGCGGCGGAGCCGGCCAGCGCGGTCACCGCCTGTCGCCGGATCACCGGCCCGGTCGTGATCGGCATCGCGGCATTCCCCGACCCCGACATCCGGGTACCGGTCCGCCCCGGCCGGTACGCGGTCTGGCGGTACGACGGCACCGAACCGGTCCCCGCCGTGCCCGCGCCGTCGGCTGACGCGGTCCGGGTGCTGCACGAGGTCGCCGCGGTTCCGTGGCAGTCGCCGCTGGCCGGGTACGTGAAGGCCGCCCCACTCGGCGCACTGCCCCTGACCGACCTGCTCGGCCTGCTCGCCCACCTGCCCGGCCCGCCGGACACGCCACGCTGGCAGCACCTGGCCAAGTCGACCCCGACCTACTGGTACCGGCTACTGCAGCCGTGGGTGTGCCTGGGCATCCTGCACCACGCCCCGGACGAGCCGTGGCCGACGTCGACCCGGCGCGAAGTACTGGTGGATCTGGCTTTCGGCATCGAGGACTGGGTCGCCGACGCCGCCCTCTTCGCCCTGGTCACCGCCGCGTACCGGGAACCCGACCAGCGGCCGGAGGTACGCCAACTGGTCCGCGCCCGGCTCGACGCGGCGGTGGCCGCGAACCGGCTGGTCACCATCGAGGAGTCGCTGGCGAAGCTGATGCTCGTCACGCCCGGCTGCACCACGGACGACCGGTCGCAGGCGAGTGCCGTGCTGGCCCGCTCGGCCCGCGAAGACAGCAACGACCGCGTCGGCCCGGCACCCACCGCCAAGCGCCGCTGGTGGCCGCGGCGCGGCTAGCCGACACAGCGGCGGATGTGCCGGGCCGGTGGTCGCACCGACCCGGCACAGTTGGCGTGCCGGGCCGGTGTTGGTAGCTGGCCTGCCTGTTGTGTGCCGGGCCGGGGTTGGTTTGGCGGTCAGCTGGCAGTGCCGGGTCGGCCGGGTAGCCAGCGGCTCAGCACGGTCATCGTCAGCGCGCCGAGGGCGAGCAGTCCGAACAGGACAGTCAGCCAGTGCTCGGGTAGCCGGGCCTGGAGCAGGCCGAGCAAGCTCACCCCGAGCGAGGCGGCCAGTTGCACGGCAATGAACAGCGACGTGGTGCCCTGGGCCTGGGCGTCCGGTGGGAGGAGGCGGTACACCCCGGAGAAGGTGGGCGAGGCGGTCAGCCCGAACACCATGCCGAGGAGTACCAGCAGGGCCAGCGCGCCGGCCAGTGGCAGCCGGCCGTGGGTCGCGGCGAGGACGGCCAGCGTAGTGGCGGTGGCGATCGCGCCGGCCCGGACCAACGGCTTCGGGCCGGTACGGTCCCCGATGCGGGCGCCGTTGGACATCGAGACCAGCAGCCCCACCCCGAGTGCGGCCACCGGCAGTCCCCGGCCCACCCCGGTCAGCCCGTAGCGGTCGCCCGCGAGCAGGGGAAGCGCGGTGAGCAGGCTGTACATGGTGAACCCGACCAGGGCCATCACCCCGAGGCTGGCGGCGTACCCGGTCAGCCGTAGCAGCCGCAGGTCCAGCGCCGGTACCCGACTGGTACGCAACGCGTACGCCACGTACCCGGCCAGCAGCCCCACCCCGACCACGGCGGCCACCACACTGATCCGGCCGTCGGTACCCAGCCCGGTACTGGTGAGCGCGTAGAGCAGCGCGACGAAGCCGACGGTGAGCAGTACCAGGCCCGGCAGGTCGGCCCGGACGGCCGGCTTCGCATCGCGGGTGACCGGACGCGGCCGGTCGGCAGGCAGGTAGGCGAGCGCGGCGACGAGCACCACCGCGCCGAGCGGCAGGTTGGCCAGGAAGATCCACTGCCAGTGCCCGGTCTGCAGGAGCAGCCCGCCGACGATCGGGCCGAGGGCCGGGGCCACGTTGATGACCATGGACATCCGGCCGAGTACCCGGCCCACCCGCTCGCGTGGCGCGAGCGCGCTGGCGAGCGCTATTGACGACGGCTCAAGCAGCCCGCCGCCGAAGCCCTGCAGCACCCGGAAGGCGACCAGGGCGGGCAGCGACCAGGCCAGCGCGGACAGTGCCGAGCCGGCCAGGAACAGCGCAACCCGGCGAGGAACACCCGACGTCCGCCGAACCGGGCGCTCGCCCAGCCGAGCAGCGGCAGCATCGCGGCGGCGGCCAGCAGGTACCCGGTGGTCACCCAGACCACCGCGGTCAACGGCTGGTCCAGGTCGTCGGCGAACGACTCCAGCGCGCCCGCGACCACCGTGCCGTCGAGGACGGCGAGCAGGGCCGCCAGCCCGAGTGCTGCGAGCGCCGGACCGTTGCCGCGCCGCACTTGCGGGCCGCTGTCGGGTCGGGTCGGGCCGGCGGCTGTGCCGCTGTCGGTGCCGGGAAGATTGACTGACTCTTGTTCGTTCGAGAACTGTCACGTACGCCAAACTAAACTGCACGGTGTAGTTACAAACAAGAGTGCGCTAGGATCAAGTGATGACGGACACCACGCAGTCGACCGAGCGGGTCGCCCGACGACCGGCGCGGCCTGACAAGCGCCGGGCGATCCTCGACGCGGCCGCCCCGATCTTCGGCAACGAGGGGTACGAACGGGCCAGCGTGGACGCCATCGCCGCCGCCGCGGGCGTCTCCAAACCCACTGTCTACAGCCACTTCGGCGGCAAGGAGCAGTTGTTCCGGGAGTCCGTCACGGACTCGGCGATCAACCAGAACGCCGAGGCGCTACAGGTGATCCTGGCCCTGGACCTGTCTCCACAACGCTGGCGGTCCAGCCTCTACCAGCTCGGCATGAAGCTGGTCAATTGCCAGCGCAGCGAGTGCGCGATGTTCCTGGCCCGGATGATCGCCGCCGAGTCCGCCCGCGATCCCGAGATCTACCGCACCGTCCGGACCCGGGCAGCCGACCCGATCCTGGAGGCGCTCGCCGGCCGGCTGGCGATGCTCGGTAACGCCGGCCACCTGACCGTCCCCGATCCCGCGCTGGCCGCCCGGCAACTGCTCGCCCTGCTCGGCGCCCAGATCGGCGAGTTGACCGAACAGGGCGCCCGGGCTGGTACCCGACCGGGTCATCCAACGCGCCGTGGACGCCGCCGTGGACACCTTCCTGCGCGCCCACGGAGCCACCCCGCGCTGAGCGATCCCCGCGCAGAGCGAGCCACCGCGCGCTGAGGAGCCACCCGCGCGGGCGGCGGGCCGGCCGGTCAGGGCCGGATCACGCAGTAGCCGATGGTGGCGTCGTCGTGCGGTTTGAGGCGCAGTTGCCGGTGCCCGTACGGGTCGGTGGCCTCGGCGGCGCGGGCCATGTCGATCGCCCGGTCCGGCCCGTGCGCGCCGACCAGGTCCAGCAGTGGCCGCCAGTCGAGTACCCGGTACTGGTCGACCAGGCAGGACGCCCCGTCGGTGAGCAGCGCCGCCCGGGTCAGCCGGTCCGGGCCGGTACGGGGCAGCGCGCCGCGTATCGCGTGTCTGGCCGCTACCGGGTCAGCCGCCGCGATCCAGTACCCGCCGGGCCGGTTCACATACTCGCGCTTGGCCTGGGTCAGCGCCCGGATCGCGTCGGCCTGCGCGGGCGAGCCGATCGGATGGGTACCGGCCAGGGCGAGCCGGCGCAGCCGCTGTGCGCAGTCCAGCATCCGCCGGTCGGTCACCGGGGCGACCGCGCCGCCCCGGTCGAGCACCACCGTGCTGTCGCAGAGCACCAGGTAGTCGCAGCGGTCCTGGTCGGCCCGCAGGATCGCGACGGTTGACTGCGGGGTGCCCGGATGGGCCAGGTCGCACTCGCCGCCGTGCTCGTCGCGGACCGACTCGATGGCCCGGAACAGCAGGTCGTCCAGGTCGGCGTCGGGCGCGGCGGTGTACCAGCCAGCCAGGTTCGCCGCCAGCCGACCGGAGTACCAGGCCGAGCCGTGCCGGCAGCCGCTGTCCAGCCCGGCGGGTACCGACACTCCGTCGAGTACCGCGACCAGGCCGGGCAGCACGACGTAAGCTGTCCTCGTTGGGGATGGCGGGATCGCCGGCCCGGCAGGCCAGCCGGACATCCATCACGAGGCGCCACCGATCCCCATGCCTGCCACCGCGACCGGGCCCGTCTGTGGCGCCCCGTCGGCGGCCGCGCTGTCGCGGCTGGCCCGTCAGTAGCTGATCCGTCGGCGCTCGACCGTCGGTGGCCGATCCGGCTCCGATCGCGTCGTCCCAGTCATAGCGCAGCGTCCACAGGTGGCAGGGCAGCACATGGCAGGCTGCCTCGATCGGGCGGTCGCCGGTGGTCCAGGCGATGTGCAGCACGTCGAAGACCGGTTGCCCGCCGGCCAGTCGCAGCCGGTCGCGCTCGGCGTCGGTGGGCATCCGGCCGGTGACGTACTCGGTGAAGCGCAGCACCGGCCAGCCCAGTTCGGCCAGCCGCTCGTAGGAGCCGCCGACTCCGGTGTCCTCGCGCAGCAGCGCCTCGCAGGCGGTGACCTGCCACGGGTAGTAGCTGTCGGCGAGCTGGGTCGGCTCGTCGTCGGCGGACAGCACCCGCCGGCGGACCAGCACGTCGGTGCCGGGGAGCAGGCGCAGCGCGCGGGCGACCACCGCGGGCGCGGGTACCCGGCCGATCTGCGGGTATTCGGTGTGCGAGCGCAGGTTCAGCTCGGTCAACTCGACCTCGCCGGTACCGCTGCCCTGCGACCGCCGGCCGTAACGCCGGCTGGCATCGCGCACGATGGTGGGCAGGGAGCGGACGAAGGTGCCGGCCCCCCGGTGCACCTGGACCAGGCCCATGGCGCGGAGCAGCCCGAGGGCGCGGTTCACGGTGACCCGGGAGACGCCCAGCTCGGCGGCGAGCGTGGGTTCGCCGGGCAGCGCCGTGCCGGGCCGGTACGTGCCGTCGGTGATCCGGTCGCGGAGCAGGTCAGCGATCTGCTCGTAGACCGATTTCGGGGGGTGGATCATGGTCTGGCACTCCGTTGTCGGAGGGGTCGACACCGCCAGCCTAGTTCATCCATCGACGATCACCAGTTTGGCTGTAGGATGTCAGACATCCTGACCGGGAGGGGGACTCGGAATGGGCCTGCTTGCTGCCGCACACGACGACCGGACACCGCTGACCGGACCTGGGCTGCCGACGCGCCCGCCGTTCTCGCCGGCCGACCCGCCGCTCGCCGCCGACGTGCTGTGTTGCCTGTACTGCGGGGAACTCCCGGTCCACGGGGACATCCGCGCCGCCGCCCAGGCGCACACCGCCGACACCGCCCACCCCACCATCTTCCGCAGCCCCGACCCGCCACCGATCAACCGGCCCGCGGCCACCCCACCCCCGACCGACCGGCCGCCCCGGACCAGCCGCCGCGCTGACCCACCCCGAACCGGGCACGGCCCGCGGATGCGCCACAGTGCACCGTGCTGGCTGGGTACCCTGCGGGCGATGGTGCTCCGCCCGTGACCCGCACCGACCCCCGGGCCGGGCCAGATCGGAGGTCCGGTGCAGTACGCGCCCGTGGTGGTGGCCGGCGTCCTCGCGGTGCTCACGGTGCACGTGCTGGCGGCCAGGCTACGGATCGCCGGGCCGCTGATCCTGGTCCTGCTCGGCACCTCACCCCGGCCGACCGGCGCGCCGAGGAGTACAACTGGCGCACCGTCGAACTGCTGCTGGAGGGCGGCGTCTTCCTGGTACTCGGACTGCAGCTGCACGGCCTGGTCGACGAGGTCCGGGAGGTCCACGGCAGCCTCTGGACGGCGCTGCGGCTGGGCGCGCTGACCTGGCTCGGACTGCTGGCGATCCGGACACTGTTCTTCACCGCGCTCCTGTCCGGCCTGCGCCGCGAGCGGGCCCGGCTGCCGGCCGTCCGGGCCCGGTTGGAGGCGGCCCAGGAGATCCTGGACACCGGCCAGCGGTCCGTGCCACCCACCGAGCCGACCACCCGGACGAGGTCGCGAATCCGCTGGTGGCGGTGGTGGCAGCGGGCCCAGCCCGGGGCCGGGGAGAGCCGTGCCGCGCGGCGTAACCGGATCCAGCGCTTCATCGACCAGCGGCTGGCCGACATCGACTACCTCGCCAACCAGGCGCTCGGCCCGCGCGAGGGCGCGCTGCTGGTCTGGGCCGGGCTGCGGGGCGCCGTCACTCTCGCTGCCGCCCAGTCACTGCCCGCCGACACCCCGCAGCGTGCGCTGCTGATCCTGGTCGCCTTCGTGGTGGCCGCCGGCAGTCTGCTGGTCCAGGGCGGCACCCTGCCGCTGCTGGTCCGGCGGCTGCGGCTGGACGGCGGCGATCCGGCCGCCGCGCTGCACGAGCGCCGGCAACTCGTCGAGCAGCTGGCCCGGGTGGCCGCCGCCGAGTGCGACCGGCCCGACCTGACCCGACCGGACGGCACCCGGTACGACCCGGCTGTCGTGCGGGTCGTCCGGGAGGAGAGCGTGCGGCTGGTCGACTCGGACGGCTTCGACCTGATCCCCGGTACCGACACCACCCGCTTCGGGCAGCACCGGGATCTGCGCCTCGCGGTGCTGCGGGCCAAGCGGGACGCGCTGCTGCGGGAGCGCTCGATCGGGGCGTACTCGGCCGACTCGCTCAGCACCGTGCTGGAGATGCTCGACGCCGACGAGATCGGCCTGCGGCTGCGCGGTCATCTCACCGGCTGAGCCCCGCCCAGCTGGGGACATCCACCGGTCATCCGCGGGTGCGACGATCCGCGGATGGGCACGACCACGACTCCGGCGCGCACCGCGCTGGCCCGGACCGCACCGGCGGTGGCCGCCATGTTCGGCGCGGCGGCGCTGTGGGGCCTGTCCGGTGGCGTGGTCTCCGGGCTGGGGACCGGCGGCGCCACCGCGGCGGCCGCCATCGAGCTGGTCACCGGAGTCGCGCTGACCGGGGTCGCCGCCCTGCGTGGGTACCCGCCGAGCGTGGTGCTGCGCGCGCTGCGCTGGCAGTTGCTGGTACTCGCGGTGATCGAGGCGGTCAACGTGCTCGCCTACTACGTGGCCCTGCAACTGGCCCCGGTCGGTCCGGTCTGCTCGCCGAGCCGGTCTCCGGCGCACTCGTGGCGACCCTGCTCTACCGCACCGCACCGAGCCCGACCCAGCTCGCCGCGATGGCCCTGGTACTGGCGGCCGTCTACCTCGACCTGCGCCCCACCGTCAGCCCGCCCGCTGCGGACACCAGCACCGACGCGGCGTCGGTGCTGGTGCCCGGCCCGGCGGTGGAGCCGGGCCGGGCGGGCTGAGCGCGGTCAGTCCAGGCCGGTGCGGAAGCCTTCGCGCCAGGTCGGCCACTTCGGCGTCCAGCCCAGTTCGGCGTGCGCCTTGGCATTGGACACCCCGCGGGCGGAGAGCATCATGTTGGTCGCCTGCTCGCCGAGTATCGGCCGGACCAGCCAGCCGGGTACCCGCCGCGGCGGCTTCGCGCCGAGCACCTGCGCCAGGTACGGCAGCCAGGTGTGCACCGGGGCCGGCTCGTCGTCGGCGACGTTGTAGACGCCGGCCGGCCCGCCCTCGGCGGCCACCACAGCCGCGCCGGCCGCGTCGTCGATGTGCAGGAACGACCAGATGCCGGTAGCCGCGCCGACCAGCGGGAGTTTGCGCTGGCGCACCATCTCCAGCATCTCGCCGCCGCGCCCGAGCGCGTTGCCCGGCCCGTACAGGGCGCCGTAGCGCAGCACCACACCCTCCACCGTGGAGGGCGCCAGCACGGCATCCTCCAGGTGCCGGATCGCCGCCAGGGTCCGGGTCGCGTTGTCGGCCGGGTGCGGGTCCAGCGGGTCGGTCTCGGACTTCACCGGGCCGCCGGAACGGGCGTACGGCCAGCCGGCGTAGCTCTGCGCCACCAGCCGGCGTACCCCGGTCTCCCGGGCCGCGGCGACGAGGTTGTCGGTGCCGGTCACCCGCAGCGCGTTGGTCGCGGCGAACCAGTCGTCGAAGTGCTTCAGGTCGGTGTTGCCACCGATGGCGGTGAGCTGGTGGATGATCACCTCGGGCTGGAACTTGGCCACCGCGTCCAGGGTCTGCCCCCGGTCCAGCGCGTCCACCACCAACGGCTGCGCCCCGAGCTCGCGCAGCAGCTCCACCTTGTCCGGGCGTACGGGTGGTCCCGGCGACCTCATGCCCGCGCTGCGCCAGCATCGGCACCAGCCGCTTGCCGACGGCCCCGGTCGCGCCCGCCACGAAGATCCGCATTGTCGTGCTCCTTCCGTGTGTTCGTCTCGCCCCCTCGACGGAGCAGCCGGTCGGGCTGTGACACCCCGGTGCTTAGATGGGCGTATGACGGACGTCACCGAGCTGCACAACGAGTTGCGTCCGCTGATGTTCTCGGTGGCGTACGGCATCCTGGGCAGCGCGGCGGCGGCCGAGGACGTCGCCCAGGAGGCGCTGCTACGGATGCACCGGCAGGCCGCGCCGATCGCGTCGCCGCCAGCCTTCGCGGTCACCGTCAGTACTCGGCTGGCCCTGGACGAGCTGCGTTCCGCGCGGGCCCGGCGCGAGGTCTACGTCGGTACCTGGCTGCCCGAGCCGCTGCTCACCGATCCGCCGTTCGGCCCGGCCGGGCAGGTCGAGCTGACCGACCGGCTGTCCACCGCGTTCCTGGTGATGCTGGAGCGGCTGTCGCCGACCGAGCGCGCGGTGATGGTGCTGCGGGAGGCGTTCGACTACGACTACGAGCAGATCGGCGAGATCATCGGCAAGTCGGCGGAGAACTGCCGGCAGATCCTCTCCCGGGCGCGTACCCACGTGCAGGCCGAACGGCCGCGCTTCGAGGTCGACCGGGCCCGCCGGGACGCGCTGGCCGCCCGGTTCTTCGCCGCCTGCCAGGCCGGTGACCTGGCCGGGCTGGAGGAGTTGCTGGTGGCGGACATCACTCTGAGCGGTGACGGCGGCGGCAAGGCGCCGGCGCTGGCCACGCCGGTCAGTGGCCGGACCCGGGTGGCCCGGTTCCTGATCGGGCTCTTCCGTCGGCTGGACCACGACGGGTACCGGCTGGAGCCGGTCACCGTGAACGGTCAGCCGGGCGCCCGCGCGCTGACCGCGGACGGCGCCACCATCGCCGTGCTGAGCCTGCTGGTCGGCCCGGACGGGATCAGCGCCGTCTACAACGTCCTCAACCCCGACAAGCTGACCCACCTGCAGTGACCCGGCCGCCGGGCGTCGGACCGCAGCGCGCGGGCCGACGCCGACGGCCGGGTGCCGGCCGCAGCGGGGCCGGTCAGGGCCGGAAGTCGTCGTGCAGGACCACCCGGGACAGCTCATAGCCACCGCGGGTACGCCAGTAGTGCAGCCGGCGCGCGCTCGCGGTGTCCCGTTGCAGTGCCACCCGCCAGCAGGTCGCCCCGTCCGGCCGGGTCAGGTACGGGCTGCCGGCCGGCCCACTGCGCAACTGGTGCAGCTCCCGCCCGGCGAGGCCGGCCACCTGATCGGTGAGCACCTCCACCACCACCGAGACGATCTTCGCCCGGCTCACCCCGGCGAGCTGCTCGACGCTGTCCAGGAAGTCGTCGGCCAGGGTGTACTCGGCCAGCGGCTTGCTCGCCTTGTCGGCTGCCGGGATGCGGTGCACCCACTCCAGGTACACCTCGAACCGGAACTGCGCGACCCGGTCGGCGAAGGCGGCCAGCTCGGGTTCGGCGGCCTGGTCGGCGCGGGCGGTGGCGCTGCGCAGCTCCCGGACGGCCTTCTGCCGGGCCAGGTCGGCGCTGCGGTAGCGGGTCTGCATGGTGGTGCGGTTCTCGGTCTCGGCCGTCAGCCGCGCCTCCAACTGCGCCGCCTGGTCGCGCAGCACCTGGAGTTCGGCGCTGAGCGCCTGCATCTCCCGGGACAGCGCCTGGCGGGTTCTCCGTTCGGCGGCCAGTTCGTTGGTGAGTTCGGTGAGCTGCTGGAGTTGCTGCGCGGAGACCACCTCGGCCGGCCGGGCCGCGGCCGGCCGGGCCGGTGCCGGGGCGGCCGCGGCCGGGGCGCTCGGCGTGCCCGGGGTGCCCGCCGTGCCCGCGGCCGCCGCGCCGGAGCGCCGGGCCAGGTCCAGCGGCGATGGCCGGCGGGCCTCCGCCGGCTCGACCGTGCTGGCCGTGCTGGTCGAGGTGGCTGAGGTGGCCGGGGTGGCCGGCTGCTCCGGGGCCAGGGCGGGTGGGCCACCGACCAGGGTCGGTGGCCCGGCCGGGAACGGATGGGTGACCCGCGGCGGTTCGGCGGCCGGCTGGGGTAGCCACGGCGGCCCGTCGGCGAGCAGGCTGGGCGCGGTCCGGGGCTCATCGGCGTCGTCGATGTCGTCCAGCTGCAGCCGGGGCGGATCGAGCTGGACCAGCCGGCAGACCACCACCTCCTGCACGGTGAACAACTCACGCAGCAGGTCCTTGGGGTTGCTGGTGACCTCGGCGCGGTCCACCTCGACCGACAGCGTCGGCAGGACCCGCAGGGTGACCGTGTCGTCGGCGACCGCCGCCACGTCGGCCAGGATCACGTCCCCGGCCGGTACGCCTGGGCGAGGCCGACCACGGCGCTGGCCGGGTCCGGGTAGCGCAGCGCCTCGCGCAGGTCCAGCCTGCGTGCCTGTGGGTCGTAGGCGCCGGTCACCTGCTGGCCCGGGATCAGCAGCCGGTCCAGCGGCACTCCCGGGACGGTCAACTCCTCCCACACCGAGGCGAGGGTGTGGCCGTCGTCCAGGCTGACCAGGGCCCGGGAACCGATCACCCGACCGACCCGGCCGGAGCGGCGTACCGCGTTCGGCCGGTGGTGCGCGGTGAGCAGTCCGGCGGCGAGCGCGGCGGCCAGCGCGTCGTCGATCAGCCCGTGGGTGATCCGGGCCCGGTCGGCCGGTGAGTACGCGAACCGCAGCCGGCTGCGCGCGGGCAGGGTCACCCAGCCGTGGTCCACCGGATACACCCGGCCGGCGCCGCCGTACACCTGGGTCTGTGGCGGCATCTCGTGGGAGAACGCCGAGGTGATCGTGCTGGTGCGCATCAACACCACGTCGGCCAGGTCACCGACCGCGTCTTTGATCTCGGCGGGGTCGCCGAACGGCTCGGTCCGGCCGCCGGCGACGGTCAGCACCACCACGGGGCGGGTCCGGCCGGGAGTCAGCAGCCGGTGGGCCAAGGCACGGGCGGCGTCCTCGGTGTCGACCCGGACGATCGCCCCGTCGGCCGGCTCGGTCATCGCGCCGGGGTGACGGGTCTGCGCCGGGTCAGCCCCGTGCTGCACAGGTCGGTCGCCATCCGGTCATCCTGCGGCCCACCCTACGGGCCGCGCATCGGCTTGATATCCAGAACCCGGCGGACGAAGAGCCATCCAATGCGGGCTCACGGCTGCCTGGCAGGAGGTTCGGTGGCCGCCTGGATAGCGGTGATCGCCACGGTGTTGACGATGTCGGTCACCGTCGCACCCCGGGACAGGTCGTTCACCGGCGCGTTCAGCCCCTGCACCACCGGGCCGACGGCGACCGCGCCGGCCGAGCGCTGGACCGCCTTGTACGTGTTGTTGCCGGTGTTGAGGTCCGGGAAGATCAACACCGTGGCCCGGCCGGCGACTGCGCTGTCCGGCAACTTGGTGGCGGCCACCGCCGGATCGACCGCCGCGTCGTACTGGATGGGGCCGTCCACCGGCAGGTCCGGCCGGCGCTGGCGGACCAGCGCGGTGGCCGCGGCGACCTTGTCCACGTCGACGCCGGTGCCGGACGTGCCGGTCGAGTAGGAGAGCATCGCCACCCGGGGCTCGACCCCGAACCGGGCCGCGGTCTGCGCCGAACTGATCGCGATGTCGGCGAGCTGGGCGGCGTCCGGGTCCGGGTTGATGGCGCAGTCGCCGTAGACCAGCACCCGGTCGGCCAGGCACATGAAGAAGACCGACGAGGCCACCGAGACGTCCGGCCGGGCCTTGATGATCTCGAACGCCGGCCGGATGGTGGCCGCTGTGGTGTGCACCGCGCCGGAGACCATGCCGTCCGCGCGGCCGGTGTGCACCATCAGGGTGCCGAAGTAGTTCACGTCGCCGACCATGTCCAGCGCCCGGTCCAGGGTCATCCCCTTGTGCTCGCGCAACTTCACGTACTCCTGCGCGAACTCCTCCCGCCAGTCGCTGGTGGCCGGGTCCACGACGGCGGCGTCGGCCAGGTCCAGGCCGAGTTCGCGGGCCCGTCGGCGGACCTCGTCCACGCCGCCGAGCA
Source organism: uncultured Actinomycetota bacterium (assembly GCA_963794685.1). Taxonomy (GTDB): domain Bacteria; phylum Actinomycetota; class Actinomycetes; order Mycobacteriales; family Micromonosporaceae; genus CAVTWH01. The sequence continues at coordinate 137,810 of CAWCFK010000011.1, forward strand.
GGGTCAGCCCGGCCACGCCGCGACGCAGCAGGATCTCGGCCGCCCGCAGGATCCGGTCCTCGGTGCCTTCGGGCAGCACGATGTGGCGGCGGTCCGCGCGGGCCCGTTCGATCAGGTCGTACTCGAACATCAGCGGGGTGACCCGGGTGGATCGCGCGCCGGTGACCCGGTTCGCGAGCTCGGTCAGGTCGACGTGGTCCTCGAACGCGCCGAGCGCCAGCTCCACCTTGCGGGCGTTGGCGTACGGGCGGGAGGAGATCCGGTCGGCGTGCGTGATGGTGGCGAAGCTGTCCTCGTCCACCGCGAGCACCGCGAGATCCGGGCTGGTGCGCTGGACCAGCCGCAGTACCCGGGGATCCGGGCGCAGTCCGAGGGTGAGAACCAGCCCGGCCAGCGCGACGGTGCCGGAGGCGTGCGCCGCGGCGGCTGCGACCAGCAGATCGGCCCGGTCGCCCGGGGTGATCAGCAGGCAGCCGTCGACCAGGTGGTCGAGCACCGCCGGCACCTGGGCCGCGCCCACCACGTAGCTGCCCACCTCGCGGGCGGCGGCCGCGTCGTCACCGGCCAGCGTCTGCGCGTGCAGGGCGGCGGCCACTTCGGCCACCGTGGGCGCGGACAGGCCGGCCACCTCGGGTATCGCGTACACCGGGACCGGCAGCGTGCGCACCGCGGTGAGCAGGTCGGCGCGCAGCGGCTCGGGTACCCGGTTGACGACGACCGCGAGCAGCTCCGCGCCGGCCCCGCTGAGCGCGTGGTACCCGCCCCGGACGGCGTCCACCAGGTCGGCCAGCCCGGTACCGGCGCCGTCGATGACGGCGATCACCGCGCTGCCCAACTCGGTGGCGAGCCGGGCGCGCAGCGCCATCTCCCGGGAACCCACGGCCGCCTGGGTGTCGGAGTCGTCCAGGTCGGTGCCGACCACCACGGTCACGCTGTGCCCGGCGGCCACCTCGCGGTACCGGCTGACCACCTCGCTGACCAGCTCGTCCACCAGGCCGTCGGCGAGCAGCGCGGCGGCCCTGGCGTCGGTGACCCCGAAGCCCGGCGGGCCGGTGAGCTGGTACCGCTCGCGCAGCATGCGCAGCAGCGGGTCGTCGGCGTCGGCCACCACCGGGCGGAACACCCCGAGCCCGGGTACCCGCCGGGACAGCAGCTCCGCGACCCCCAACGCGACCAGCGATTTGCCGGCTCCCGGCGACATCCCCGCGATGTAGACGCTGCGCGCCATGCCGTCCCCTCCGCCGTCCAGCCGATCTTCCGAACACGCTACGGCACGGCCGTTCGCCGTCACCGCGTGCGCGTGCGCGGTGGCGGCGACGGGCGGGGCGAGGAGTCAGGCGGCCGGGGGGACCAGGTAGTCGGTGAGAACCGCCGGGGTCAGGCCGGCAGCCTTGATCGCGTTGAGGGCGGCCAGCACGTCGTCGATGAAGGCCGGCCGGAAGTGCATCAGGATGATGTCGCCCGCTTTGATCCGGTGCTCGGCGGTCTGGTACCGGACGATGCCCTTGTCCACCGTCTCCGACCAGTTCAGCACCGCGGTCATCGCGCAGTCGTGGGCGGCCCGCAGGGTGGTGTGGTCGTACGCGCCGAACGGCGGGCGGAACAGCTTGGGGCGCGCCCCGAAGGTGTTCGCCAGCGAGTCGGCGGCGCCGCAGATCTCGTGCTTCTGCGAGGCGTACGAGCGGCCCTTGAGGGTGGGGTGGGTGAGCGTGTGGTCGGCGATCACCGCGCCGCTCTGGGTGAGCTGCTTGAAGAACGCGGGGTCCTGGGCGGCCACCGGCGCGATCAGGAACAGCGTGAACGGGATGCCGGCCGCCCGCATCAACTCCAGCGCGTCCGGCGACCGGCTGTAGCCGTCGTCCATGGTGAGGAAGGCCACCGGCGCTGTGGTGGGCAGCCGGGAGAAGAACGGCGCTTCCGGGCCGCCGTGCAGGGTGACCGGCTGGGCCGGCGGCGCGGCCGGGAAGGTGGGCACCCGGTCGCGGAACTTGTTGGGCGCAAGCGACGGCGTCGGGCTGGCCGAGGCCGTCGGTGAGCCGCTGCTGTCGGACGGGGCGGGCCGGGGTGTCGCCGGTGACTGGCTGTCGGCGTGGCCGGGAGTGCAGGCGGCCAGCAGCAGCAGCGTGATCGTGGCGACGCCGAACCGGCGCTTGCGGTGTGTGGCGCGGGGGGACACGACGTCACGGTACCTGCCCCGATCTGCGGCGAGCGTGATCAACTCTTGACCGCGCCGGCCATCAGTCCGGAAATGAACCAACGGCCGAGGACGACGTAGACCACCAGGGTGGGCAGCGAGGTGATCAGCGCGCCGGCCATCGACGCTGCGTAGTCGGGGGACTGCGCGCCGGCGAGCGCGTTCAGCGCGATGGTGATCGGCCCGTTCCGGGTGCTGGAGAGGAAGATCGCGAACAGGTAGTCGTTCCAGGACGAGGTGAACTGCCAGATGATCGTCACCACGAAGCCCGGGACGGAGATCGGCAGGATCAGCGCGCCGAAGGTGCGCAGCAGGCCCGCGCCGTCCACCCGGGCCGCCTCGATCAGCTCGACCGGCACCACGGTGGCGTAGTAGTTGCGGAAGATCAACGTGCAGATCGGGATGCCGTAGATCACGTGTACCAGCACCAGCGTGGGGATGCCGTGCGGGATACCCAGCCAGAGCACCACCTTGCCGAGCGGGATCATCACCGCCTGGTACGGGATGAACATGCCGAACAGGATCAGCGTGAACACCACGTCGGCGCCCGGAAAGCGCCAGCGGGACAGGACGAACCCGTTCGCCGCGCCGAGCACCGACGAGATCAGCGCCACCGGGATCGCCAGCTCGAAGGTGCGCCCGAAGGACGGGCCGAGCGCCTGCCACGCCTTCGACCAGGACGCCAGCGTCCAGTGCTCGGGCAGGCTCCACTGCCCGTTCACGCCGATCTCCCGGCCGGACTTGAAGCTCGTCACCACCAGCACGTACAGCGGCATCGCGACGAGGAGCAGGAAGAAGATCAGCAGCAGGTACCGGGCGGTGGTGGCGGCCACCGAGCCGCGCGGCACCCCGGCCCGGCGGAGTCGAACCTGACCGGGCGCTTCGGCGACGACCACCTCGGTGCTCATGAGCGCTTCCCCGCCCGGTTGACGTGGATGAGGTACGGCACGATCACGACGGCCACCACCAGCAGCAGGAACACCGCGATCGCAGCGGCCTTCGCGTAGTCGTAGGTGAGCAGCGTCTGCCAGACGTAGACCGACGGCACCTCGGTCAGCCACTGTGGTCCGGACACCGACATGATCAGATCGAACATCTTCATCGACATGTGCCCGGTGATGATCAGCGCGGACAGCATGGTCGGGGTGAGCTGCGGGAACAGCACGTAGCGGTAGAGCCGCCAGGTGCCCGCCCCGTCCATCAGGGCGGCCTCCCGCAGTTCGACCGGGATGCCGCGGAAGCCGGCGATGAACAGCGCCATCAGGTAGCCGCTCAGCTGCCAGATGGCCGGCACCGCCATCGCCGCCATCCCCCAGGTCGGCGCGGTCCACCAGCGGTTCTCCAGGAAGTGCAGGCCGGAGGCCTGGAAGATGGCGTTCAGCCCGCCCGCGTCGTCGCCCTGGCCGGAGTTCATCAGCCAGCGCCACACCACTCCCGAGGCGACGAAGGAGACCGCCATCGGGAACAGGTAGACGGTGCGGAACACTCCCTCGGCCCTGGTCCGCCGGTCCAGCAGCATCGCCCAGACCAGACCGAGCAGCAGCGAGCCGCCCATGAACACCACGGTGAAGACCCCGAGGTTCCACAGGTTGTGGGTGAACCGGCCGGTCGGCTCGGTGAACAGCGCCCGGTAGTTGCCCACTCCGGCGTAGCCGTCGGCCGGCAGCGCCGTGTGCCGGTCCTGCAGGGAAAGATTCACCGTGTACCCGATCAGCCCGTACACGAACACCGCCAGGACGATCAGTGACGGGGACAGCAGCAGTAGCCCCGGCCCCCAGCGGCGTAGCCGGTTCGCCACGACGTTCCCCCTTCGTTCGTGCCGACTGCACCGGCGGTCGGTGCCCGTGCGGCGCGGCTTCCGCTGTTGATGCGCGCCGATGTTGGTGTGCGCGGCCGGGCGTCCCCGGTGACGAGCGGCAGTGAGCCTGCCCGGTCCCGAGACGCCCGGCCCACGGTGCGGTTGCCGGCGGGTCGGACGCTGACCGCGCTACGGCTTGGCGAACTGCTTGGCCGCGTTGACCAGGGCGGACTGCAGTGCGCCCACGTTGCCTTCGGTGGAGAACTTGCCCTGGGCCGAGGCGACCGCGCCCTGCCAGCCCTGCGAGCACGCGGAGCCGTGCGGGCAGGAAGGCACCTGGGTGTCGGACTTCCAGTCGGCGATGGCCGCCTGCTGGTAGGCCGGATAGTCGGCGGCGACCGCGTCGATACGGGCCGGGATCGAGCCCTTCTTGATATTGAAGGCCCGCTGCCCGGCGGAGCTGCCGACGGTCTTCAACCAGCACTTGGTGCCCTCGGGGTTGCGCGCCCCGACCGGCAGCACAAACGAGTCGGCCAGCCACTGGTAGACCCCGTCGTTGCCCGGGAACGGCGAGTAGCTGTAGTCCTTGAAGCCCTTGGCGTCCAGGTCGGCCGCCTCCCAGTCGCCCATCAACTGGTAGCCGGCCTTGCCGTCGATGAGCAGCTTCTCGGCGTCGGTCCAGTCGAAGGTGTCCCGGTCGTCGACGTTGGAGTAGGTGAGCAGCCGCTTGTAGTCGGTGATCGCCTTGGTGATGTCGGCGCCGGCCCAGTCGGTCGAGCCGGTCCACAGTCCCTTGAACTTCGCCGCGCCGAGCTCGGTGATCAGCAGCGCCTCGAAGAGCATCTGCTGGGTCCAGTCCTTGCCCAGGGCCAGCGGGGTGACGCCCTTGTCCTTCAGCTTCTGCAGGTCGGTGAAGAAGTCGTCCAGGTTGGCGGCGTCCTTGGTGATGCCGGCGCCGGCCAGCACGGTCTTGTTGCCCCACAACACGTTGGCCCGGTGGATGTTGGCCGGCACCGAGTAGATCTTCCCGTTCACCGTGAGGTTGTCGATCAGACCCTTGGGGAACGCGTCGGTCAACCCCCAGTCCTTGTACTCCTGGCTCAGATCCTGGATCTTGCCGCTGTTGATGTAGTCGGAGAGCTCCGATCCGGCGTGCGCCTGGAAGGTGTCCGGTGGGTCGTTCTGCGCCAGCCGGGAGGCGAGTACCGCCTTGGCGTTGGAGCCGGCGCCACCGGCCACCGCGCCGTTGACGAACTTCTCGTCGGCGCACGCCGTGCTGAACACGCCCACCAGGCCGTCGAGGCCCGCCTTCTCCCCACCATCGGCCCACCAGGTGAACACCTCGACGTCCTTGCTACCCGTTCCTTTGCCGTTGTCGCCGCCGCAGCCGGTGGCCGCCGCGAGGAGCGCGGCGACGCCGAGGACGGCGACGGCCGTCCGTCTCGCCAGACGCATGGTTCCTCCAGTCAGGGTGACATCGTTGTCAGATAGTGGGCATAAGCACATTACTGTCATGAGTCCGGACACAGAGTGTCAACAGCTGACTCCGCGATGTTTCCAAGTCGTAACTCGGACATTGAACGGCCGTGTCCGGCTGTCGTCGCAGGTCGACCGCGGTGGGCCGGATGCGCTCCACGCAGGTGCAGGCCACCGGCTATGACATCGTTGTCTGACGAGGTTTCGGCACCGGCTGTGCCGGCAGTGGCCGCCCTTCCCCTCCGCCCGGGTCAGCCGGCCGGCAGGATGGAGGGATGACAGAGCACGTACTCACCCTCACCGGCGGCGTGGACATGCCCGTCCTCGGGCTCGGCACCTGGCAGGCCACCGGGGACGAGTGCTACCGGGCGGTGCGGGAGGCGCTGCGGCTGGGGTACCGGCACCTGGACACCGCCACCATGTACCGCAACCAGGAGCAGGTGGGCCGCGCGGTGGCCGACTCGGGGGTACCCCGGGAACAGGTCTTTCTCACCAGCAAGCTGCCCGCCGAAGATGCCGGCCGGGCCGCTCGCACGCTCACCGACAGCCTGCGCGAACTCGGCGTGGACTACCTCGACCTGTGGCTGATCCACTGGCCACCGCACGGCGACGCGAGCATCCGGGCCTGGGCCGAACTGCTCAAGGCGCGCAGCGACGGACTCGTCCGCGCCGTCGGGGTGAGCAACTACTCGCTCACCCAGCTCGACGCGCTGGCCACGGCCACCGGCGAGATGCCCGCGGTGAACCAGATCCCGTGGAGCCCCTGGGAGCACGACGCCGCGCTGCTGGCGGGGCACGCCGAACGGGGCGTCGTGGTGGAGGGGTACAGCCCGTTGCGCGGCTCCCGGTTGGCCGATCCGGTGCTCGCCGCCGTCGCCCGCAGCTACGACGTCAGCCCCGCCCAGGTAGTGCTGCGCTGGCACCTTGAGCACGACGTGGTGGTCATCCCCAAGTCGACCCGACCCGAGCGGCTCGCCGCCAACCTCGACATCTTCGACTTCGAACTGGCCCCCGAGGAGGTCGCCCGGATCGACGCCCTGGCCGGCTGATCCGCCGCACCCGCCGGGTGCTGGCGGCAGCCTCCGCGGCGCGCTGCGGGGCCGCCCTCGGCGAGGCCGCGGGTCGATCGCGCCGCGTCGCGGGCGGGGGTCAGCCCGGCAGTCGGGATTTCTGCACCTTGCCCAGGGCGTTGCGGGGCAACGACTCGACCAGCTCCACCCGGCGGGGACGCTTGTGCCAGGACAGCTCGCGGGCCACGAAGTCGACCAGCTCGGCCCCGGTCACCCCGGCGCCCACCACGTACGCCACGATCTCCTGGCCCAGGTCGGCGTGGGCCACCCCGATCACCGCCGCCTCCCGTACCCCGGGGTGGGCCAGCAGCGCGTTCTCCACCTCGCCGGCGCCTACCCGGTACCCGCCGGTCTTGATCAGATCCTGGCTGGCCCGGCCGACGATGCGGTGCCGGCCGGCCGCGTCGACGGTGGCGATGTCCCCGGTGCGGAACCAGCCGTCGGCGGTGTAGCTGGCGGCCGTCGCCTCCGGCCGGCCCAGGTACCCGTCGAACAGCGTCGGGGCCCGCAGTTGCAGCTCGCCGAGGCTGGCCCCGTCGCACGGGACCGGGCCGCCGTCCTCGCCGGCCAGCCGGGTGGCCACGCCGGCCAGCGGCGTGCCGACGCAGCCCGGTAGCCGTTCGCCGTCGACCCGGGCGCTGAGCGTGATCAGGGTCTCGGTCATCCCGTACCGCTCCACCGGCCGGTGCCCGGTCAGCTCGTGCAGCGCGGTGAAGACCGGCGCGGGCAGCGCGGCGCTGCCGGAGACCAGCAGCCGGGCCGGAGCCAGCGCGCGAGCCGCTGCCGGCTCCGCGACAATCCGCGACCACACCGTGGGTACTCCGAAGTAGAGCGTGCCGCCGGCCGCCGCGTACCCGGCCGGCGTGGGTCGGCCGGTGTGCACCAGCCGGGAACCGTGCCGCAGCGCCCCGAGCACGCCGAGCACCAGCCCGTGCACGTGGAACAGCGGCAGCCCGTGCACCAGGGTGTCGGCGGCGTCCCACTGCCAGGCCGCGGCGAGCGCGTCCAGTCCCGCGGTGATCGCCGACCGGGACACCAGCACGCCCTTGGGTGCTCCGGTCGTCCCGCTGGTGTAGAGCACCAGCGCCGGGCCGGTACCCGGCACGGCTGCGCCGACCGGGCCGCTGCCCGTGCGGTCGGCGCGGATCGGCAGCCCCGGCACGCCGTAGCCGGCGGGGGTGCCCCCGTCGTGCAGCACCAGTTCGCTGCCGGAGTCGGCGATGATGTGCCGGAGTTCGGCCGGGCCGCTGTCCGGGGCCACCGGCACCACCGCAATTCCGGCCCGCAGCCCGGCGAGCACCGCGACCACAGTGGACAGCGTCGGGGCGGCGTGCACGGCCACCGTCGTCGCGCCGGTCAACTCGCTGGCCAGCCGGTCCGCGGCCGAGGCCAGGTGCTGCCAGGAGGCGGCCTGCCCGCCGATCCGCACTGCGTCCGGGTGGTCGGCGAACTCGCCGGTCAGTGCCCCGAGCATCGCCATTGCGCCATGCTACCGACGTCGCCGGCCGGCCGGCCGGACATCGACAGCGACCATCCCCGGGTGCTTGAATCCGGGTGGAGCCCGCGCACGGTACCCACCACCACACTTCTGGAGTCGCCGTGCCGTTCCGTCCTGTCCTGCGTACCCTGCTCGTCACCCTGGCCTTGGTCGTCGCGCTGCCGGCCGGCGCGGCTCGGGCGGACACTCCGCTGCCGTCGCCCCCCGAGCGCTGCACCGCCACTGTCTGGACGGTGCTGCGCTGGCCCGGTGGGTACCAGGGCACAGTGACCATGACCAACGTCAGCCCGGCGCCGATGCACGGCTGGTTCGTGAGCTGGCAGCTGCCGGCCGGGGTCGCGCTGTCACAGACCTGGAACGGCGCCCCGATGGTGAGTGGACCGATCGTGATGGTGCACGCGCCGACCTGGCGTACCCCACTGCCGGCCGGCGAGACGGCCACGGCCGGCTTCCTTGCCACCGGCGACCCGCCCGCCGATCCGGGACGCGTCCTCTGCGGCTGACCCGGTGCCGGCCCGGCCGCGATCCGTCCGGGCGCTGTGGCCTCAGGTGACGCTGTGGATCCAAGTGACGCTGTGGGCTCAGGTGACGCGGCGCAGCAGGCGCAGCAGCGCCCGGATCGCCGGGCGGCGCTGTTCGCCGAGCAGCCAGCCCAGTGGGGCGAGCAGGAACAGCGGGATCAGCAGGTACGCGGGCACGGTGAAGAGGTTCGGGTGCAGCGGGTCCGGGGTCAGCCCGGCCCAGCAGACGCAGAGCCACTGCCCGGCCAGGAACAGCAGCCCGATCCGGCGGATGTCGGGCCCGTGCCGGACGTCGGCGAGCAGTGACCGGACCCCGTCCGGGTACCCGCGCAGCAGCACCGCCTGCGCCAGGATCAGCACCACCAGCGCCACCGGGGTCAGCGCGGCGCGCAGCGAGCTGCCGGTCAGCGCCAGCAGGCCGGCGACCAGCAGCGCACAGCACAGCGCCGCGAGCCGGGTCGCCCGCCAGAGCAGCTCGGCCCGGATCCGGGCGACGGTCGCCGGCACGGTCGGGTTGGTGGGATCGGTACGCAGCACCGTGCGGAGCCCGGCGACGCCCTCGGTGGTGTGCCCCCGGGCCAGATCGTCGCGGGCCAGCAGGGTCTGCGCTGCGGTGTGGTCGGGGTCCAGGGCGAGCGCCCGCTGCCAGCAGTCCCGGGCATCGTCGGGTTCGTCGAGCCGGGCGTGTACCCGACCGGCGAGCACGTACGTGTCGGCCACGTCCGGGGCCAGCGCCAGCGCCCGGCTCACCGATCCGCGGGCCTGCGCCACCTCCGGGCCACCGGCGTCGAGCAGGGTGTGCACCAGCGTGACGTGTGCCCGCCATTCGTCGGGCGCGAGCGTCACCGCCTGCCGGGCGGCCGCCACCGCGGCCGGGTAGTTGCCGGACTTGCGCAGCATCTCGGCGTGTACCCGGTGCGCCCACTCGCTGTCCGGGCGCAGCGCCACGCCCTTGCCGGCGGCGCGCAGCGCGTTGTCGGTGTCCCCGGCGCGACGGTGGCACATCGCCAGCAGGCACCAGGCGTCGGCGTCGTCCGGCCGCTCGGCAAGCACCTGGCGCACCGCAGCCAGCGCCGCATCGGTGCGGTCGACGGCCAGCAGCGCCCGTGCCCCGGCCAGCCGGGTGTCCTCCATGCCCACTCGTACCGGCCGCTCAGGCCAGTTTGCGGCGTTTGAGGTAGGCCGCGAGCTCGTCGTAGCCGCCGTCGACGTTGGCGTAGCGGGTGACGTTCGCGGCAGCGGCGAACCAGGGCCCGGTGGACGGGCGCACCTCGCGCAGCGCGGCGTCGAAGTCGGCCCGGTCGATCGGCCGGGCCCGGCCGGTGGTGTGCGCGTCGGCCAGCGCCAACTCGACCGCGCTGTCGCACAGGTGGGCCAGGTCGGCGCCGGAGAAGTGCTCGGTGGCCTTGGCGATCCGGTCCAGGTTGACCTCGCCGGCGACCGGGCGGCGGCGCAGGTGGTAGCGCAGGATCTCGGTGCGGGCGGCCCGGTCGGGCGGTAGCACCAGGGCGAGCCGGTCGAGCCGGCCGGGGCGGCGCAGTGCCGGGTCGACGTCCCACGGCGCGTTGGTGGCGGCCAGGACGAAGACGTTGTCGTTGCGCCCGTCCACGCCGTCGAGCTCGGCCAGCAGCTGGTTGGCGAGGGTACGCAGGGACTGGGTACCGGCCTGGCCGCGCCGGTGGCCGAGCGCGTCGATCTCGTCGAGGAACAGCACGGTGGGGGAGTTGGCGCGGGCGGCGGCGAAGATGCCGTGCAGGTTGCGCTCGGAGTTGCCCACCCACATGTCCAACACGTCCACAATGGACAGGCTGACGAACCGGGCGCCCAGTTCGGTGGCGAGCGCCCGGCCGAGGAAGGTCTTGCCGCAGCCGGGCGGGCCGTAGAGCAGCAGCCCGCCGTGCAGCGTCTTGCCGTAGCCGGCGAGCAGCTCGGGGCGGCGCAGCGGGCCGAGAACGGCCAGTTCCAGCCGCTTCTTGACCTCGGTGAGCCCGCCCACGTCGGCCAGCGTGGGGGGCGGCACGGCCGGCGCGGTGATGGTCAACGACGGCGGTACCACGTCGGCGAACTGCGCCTCAAGCGCCTGCCAGTCGAACTCCTGATCACTCGTGCCAGCACCGTCCGGGCCGGCTGCTCCCGTCGTGGTGCCCGCCGCGCCGGCGCCCACCGGCTCGGCCGCCGCCGGCCCGGCCGGCTGGAGCGCGACCGGCTCCACCGGGACGCCCTCGACCGGGCCGGTCGACTGGACCGGGATCGGCTCGACCGCGGTGTGTTCGGCGGCCGCCGGGACCGGGGTGCCCAGCGCAGCCGTCATCAGCTCGCGGGCCGCCGTGTTGGCCGGGTCCAGCTGCAGCACCCGGGCGGCGTGCGGGACCGCCTCGGCGCCCCGGTCGGCGGCGAGCAGCAGCTGGCCGAGGTGCAACCGGAGGTGGAGATCGTCCGGGTTTGCGGCGACCGCCGCGCTGAGACTCTCGATGAGGGGGGAGGAGCTCATCATCCAAGGGTATTCGGACCGTAGCTGAGCTGCGAATACTTGCTGTACGTAAGGGATGCGCAGCGGAGCGTGCCGGATCAGTGCTGGAACCCGGCGATCAATACTCCGACACTGGCATCGATGGCCCCGTTCACCACCTCTTCATCAAAGAACGCCAGCGGCCCGTCCACGATCAGCATGGCCAGCCCGTGCGCGGACGACCAGGCCACCGCCTCGGCCATCGCCCGCCGCTCGGGGCGGATCGCGCCGGTCTCGACCGCCTCGTCCAGCACCGCCGCGAGCAGCGCGTACGCCGGGGCGTCGAGCAGGTTCAGGGGCGGGTCGTGCTGCGGACTCTCGATCTTGCAGAACGCTGTCCGGTACAGCCCCGGCTCGGCGCGGGCGAAGGCGACGTACCCCCAGTGCAGCGCCCGTAGCTTGCGCAGCGCCTCGGCCGGCGGGTCGGGTAGCGGCTCGCCCTGGGCGATCGCCGCCATCATGTGCCCGCGCAGTTGCGCCTGGCACACCTCCCGGACCGCTTCCTTGAGCGCGCTGTGCCGGTCGAAGTGCCGGTACGCGGCGGTGGCGGAGACGCCGACCTTGCGCGCGGCCTCCCGCAGCACCACCGCCTCGGGACCACCTGTCCGGGCGAGCGTCACCGCCGCCTCGGTCAGCGCCTGCGTGAGGTTGCCGTGGTGGTAGGAGCCCCGTGGGGCGGAACTGCTGGTAGGCACGTTTCCATCCTGCCCGATGTTGACACCGTTAGCATTCGATGGCATGTTGACGGCGTCAACATCTTTCGTGTCGAGCACAGCACGGTCAAGGGGGACGACCATGTTCGATCGCTACGGAGCCTTTGTGGCCCGCCGCGCGAAATTCATCCTGATAGCGGCCGGCGTACTGGTGGCGCTGGCCGCGTTGATCGGCGCCGGCACCTTCGGCAAACTGCGCAACGGCGGCTTCGAGGACCCGTCGTCGGACTCCAGCCGCGCCGCCGAGGTCATCGCCGCCAACTACGGCGGCGCCACCAACCTGATCCTGCTGGTGCGCTCGGCCGACGGGGTCGACTCGCCCGCCGCCCGCACCGCCGGAACCATGCTCGCGCAGCGGTTGGGCGCCGAGGCCGGGGTGAGCAACGTGGTCTCCTACTGGGGGACCGGCGCGACCCAGCTCCGCTCGGCCGACGGCACCGAGGCACTCGTCCTCGCCCACGTCGCCGGCGACCAGGGCGCGGCCATGGAGCGGGCGGCGGTGCTGATCGACTCCTACGCGATCGACACCGGCCCGGTGACGGTCCAGGCCGGCGGCGAGACCGCCCAGAACCGTGACGTCAACAAGGCGGTCACCACCAGCCTGGCCGTCGCCGAGGCGATCGCCGTGCCGCTCACCACGATCCTGCTGATCCTCGCCTTCGAGAGCCTGGTCGCGGCCCTGCTGCCGCTGGTCATCGGCGCGGTGGCGATCTTCGGCACGTTCGCCCTGCTGTTCGTGCTCGGCTCGGTCACCGACGTGTCGGTCTTCGCCATCAACCTGACCACCGCGCTCGGCCTGGGCCTGGGCATCGACTACGCGTTGCTGATCGTCGGGCGCTACCGGGAGGAGCTGGCGCGCGGATCGGACACCCCGACCGCGGTCGCCCGGACGGTGGCCACCGCCGGGCGGACCATCGGCTTCGCCGCCCTGACCGTGGCCTTCGCGCTCGCCGCCATGCTGGTCTTCCCGCTGTACTTCCTGCGCTCCTTCGCCTACGCCGGGATCGGTGTGGTGGTCATCGCGGCGCTCGCCGCGCTGGTGATCGCCCCGGCCATGCTCGCGGCGCTCGGCCACCGGGTGAACGCCGGCCGGCTGCCGTGGGCCCGCAACCGGCCGGTACGCGGCGCTGAGTCCCCGCTGTGGGGCCGGGTCGCCGCCGCCGTGTTCCGCCGCCCGGCGCTGGCCGCGCTGCCGGTGATCGCCGCCCTGCTGTTCGCCGCCAGTCCGCTCGCGCACGTCTCGTTCGGTACCCCGGACGCCGGCGCGCTGCCGTCCGGTGCGGGCAGCCGGACCGTCGCGGAGGCGATCACCCACGACTTTCCGGGCAACGCCGTGGCCGCCGTGGACGTGGTGCTCGACGGCCCGGTCAACGCAGCCGACCTCACCACCTACGCGCAGCGGCTGTCCACTCTGGACGGCGTGACGGCGGTGGAGTCCAGTGTCGGCGTCTTCGCGGCCGGCTCGGCCACCGGCGCGCCCGGCGACCCGGCGCTGGGTACCGCCACCGTGCAACGGCTGGCGGTCTCCACCAGGCTGGCCATCAAGTCAGCGGCGGCCGGCGCGCTCGTCGCCGACCTGCGCGCCACCCCCGCCCCGGCCGGCCTGCACCCGCTGGTCGGCGGCGAGGACGCGCAGTTCGTGGACACCCGGCACGCCATCACCGCCGGGCTGCCCTGGGCGCTACTCATGATCATCGCAACCTCGGTGGTGGTGCTGTTTCTGTTCACCGGCAGCCTGATCCAGCCGCTGCGGGCGCTGCTGCTCGGCGCGCTCAGCATGTCGGCCACCATGGGCGTAATGACCTGGATCTTCCAGGACGGGCACCTGTCCGGGCTGCTCGGCTTCACCCCGCGCCCACTGGACACGGCCATGTCGGTGCTGCTGTTCTGCATCGCCTTCGGGCTCTCGATGGACTACGAGGTGTTCCTCACCAGCCGCATCAAGGAACTGCACGACCAGGGCGCGGGGGTGGCCGACGCCACGGTCACCGGCCTGGCCCGGACCGGCCGGCTGGTCTCCACGGCGGCCGGGCTGCTCGCGGTCACCTTCGTCGCCTTCGGTACCAGCTCGGTGGCGTTCCTGCAGATGTTCGGGCTCGGCGCCGCGCTCGCCATCGTGATCGACGCGACCCTGGTCCGCGGGGTACTGGTGCCGGCCGTGATGCGGCTGCTCGGTACCCGCATCTGGTACGCGCCCCGACCGCTACGTCGGGTGCACGCCCGATTCGCCCTGCGCGAGGCGTAGCCCCGGGGGCGCACCCGGGCCGGCGTGAGCTGCCCGGCCGCGTTGGCGGCGATCGCCGTCGGATCGGTCAACGACCAGGGATGCATAGCCGCCTATCAGCTCCGGTCCCCGCCGCGCACCCACCGATCGGATCTGCCACCTGCCACCTGCCGCTCGCCGCCTACTGCCTGCTGACGGCAGGCCGTGGCGGCCCTGGCCGGGCGGGTGGGCGGCGTTGGGCGGCGGCGGTCAGTAGACGGCAGGGACCGGAGTAGGAGCAGGTGGCGCGTCGGTGAACCCGGCGGCGACCCGGGAGGCGGTGGCCTGCGCCCGCGCCGTGGTGCTGGCGTAGCCCAGGACCAGGACCGCCAGGCCGCAGCCGACCAGGATCCACCAGCCGGCCCGACTGGCCACCGCGAAATCGGTGCCACCGGCCAGTCCGCCGGCCACCACCGAGCCGAGCACCGCGACGCCCAGCGCCGAGCCGACCTGCCGGCTGGTACTGGCGATCGCGGCCGCCACGCCCGCCCGGGCCAGCGGCATGCCGGACACGGCGGTGTTGGTGATCGGGGCATTGAGCATGGCGAAGCCCAGCCCGAACACCACGTACCCGGCGAGCAGTTGCGCCAGCGGGGTGTCCGCGCGTAGCCGGGTGAAGACCAGCGCTCCAGCGGCAAGCAGGGTGCCGGCGATCAGCAGCGCCGGGCGAGCGCCCCGGCTGCCGACCAGCCGGCCGGAGACCGGCGCGAAGATCAGGCTCATCGCCGCCATCGGCAACGTGCACGCCCCGGCCAGCAGCGCCGAGTAGCCGCGCACCTGTTGCAGGTAGAGCGAGTTGAGCAGCAGGAAGCCGGCGAGCGCGGCGAATCCGCAGATCGCGATCACAGCCGCCGCCGAGAACGGCACACTGCGGAAGAACCGCAGCTCGATCAGCGGCTCGGCACGCCGTCGCTCCCAGCCCAGCAGCGCGACCAGGGCGGCCGCCGAGAGTCCGAAGCAGCTGAGAATGAGCGGCGAGGTCCAGCCCCGGCCGGGGCCCTCGATGATGCCGTACGTGGTGCCGGCCAGCACCAGCAGCACCAGCACCTGACCGACCGGGTCCATCCGCCGTGGGTGGGCCGCCTTCGACTCCGGCACGAACAGCCCGGCGAGCACCAGCGCGAGCAGCGCCACCGGCACGTTCACCCAGAAGATCGCGCGCCAGCCGACGCCGTCCACGAGAAGGCCGCCGAGCACCGGGCCGAGGGCGAGGCTGCCGCCGACCACCGCGCCCCACACGCCGATCGCCCGGGCCCGTTCCCTGGGTTCGGTGAAGACGTTGGTGATAATGGACATCGCCACCGGGTTGAGCATCGACCCGCCCACCGCCTGCACCAACCGGAACGCGATCAACCAGTGCAGGCCGGGAGCCAGGCTGCACAGCAGCGAACCCAGGCCGAAGACGACCAGCCCGGTCTGGAAGACCCGGCGGCGGCCCAGCCGGTCGGCGGCGGACCCGCCGAGGATCAGCAGGCTGGCCAGGACCAGCGTGTACGCGTCGATGGTCCACTGCAGCCCGGAGATCGGGGCGTGCAGGTCGACGGCGAGTGACGGGAGGGCGACGTTGATGATCGTCACGTCGATCGACACGATGAACAGGCTCATGCAGCAGATGCCGAGCACCAGCAGGCGGCGGCGATGGCTGAGTTCCCCTACGACGGCGCGCCCCCGGCGATCACTGGATACTTGCGCTGGCTAACGGTTTATCGTACTGCCGTGGTCCGTCGGTACCCACCGGGTCCGCGGAGTAGGGTTCCTGCGTCCCCCCGTACGAGAGGTTGCCCACTGTGCGTCGTACGCTGCCGGTAGTTGCCATGATCGCGTTGCTCGCCGTCCCGCTGTCGGGCTGTGGCGGATCTTCCGGGCACGCCGGGGCGGCCAGCTCCGCGCCGACCGGGGCGGCCACCGCCACCGGCGACGACGGCGTCGACCCGGAGGCCAGCGCCAGCCTGGACGGCGGCCACGCCGTCCCGGACCGGTCCGCCGACGCGGCCGCGCTGGCCAGCTCGCCGGTCGGTCAGCTGATGACCAAGCTCGGCTGCCGCGACGCCCAGCTGGTCGAGACTGACCCGCTCAGCACCCAGACCGGCATGTGCGAGCTGTCCGGCGACATCATCGTCAACACTTTCGCCACCGACGCCAAGCGGGACGAGTGGGTAGCCCAGGCCCGTACCACCGGGCTCGGCGCCGTGACCGGTCCACTGTGGGCGGTCGGCGTCGAGGTGGACACCGATACCGCCGCCGTGGTGACCAAGCTCGGCGGCACCGCCCGCTGACCGTTCCGACCGGCCCGGCCGGAACGGTCCACAGACCACGCGGCGCCGCGCAACCCCGGGACGGAGGGGTCGACACGGCGCCGCGGGCGGCACGGCCGGCGGACTATCCGCAGGCCGCCCCGTTCAGGGTGAACGCGGTGGGACTGGCGTCGCTGCTGCCCCAGGTGCCCTGGATGCCGAAGTTGACGCTGCTGCCCGGGGCGATGGTGCGGTTGTAGTCGAGGTTCTTGGCGGTGACGGCCTTGCCGCTCTGGCTGAGGGTGGCGCTCCAGCCGCTGGTCACCTTCTGGTCACCGGGGTAGTTGAAGCCCAGCGTCCAGCCGTTGATCGCGGCGCCGCCGGTGTTGGCCACCGTCACGCTTGCCACGAAGCCGCCGGCCCACTCGCTCTGCCGGCTGTAGGTGACCCGGCAGGCCGAGGTTCCGCCGCCACCGGTCGTCGGGTTGGTGGTCGGGCCGCCGGTGGTCGGGTTGCCGGTCGGCTGGCTACCGCCCACGGTGTAGCTGAAGTTGGTCACCGCCAGGCCGGTGCCGTTCACCCACGGCTCGAAGCCGGCCTGCACGCTGGTCATGTACCAGGAGCGCTGGCCGTAGCCACGGTTGACCACGTCGGTCCAGAAGTCGTTGACGGTGAAGTTGATCGAGTTGGTGGCGCTGGTGCGCACGTAGGAGATGACGTTCCAGCCGCTGTTGCCGTACCAGACGTCCCAGGTCCCACCAGCCAGGTTCACGGTGGCCACCCGGGAGCCGACCGGCTGCACCGAGCCGGTGCGGTTCAGCCAGATCATCAGCTCGGCGCCGGTGTTCTGGCCGTCGGTGCGGGCGGTCGGGTCGAACCACAGGTCGTAGGAGGCGTCGTAGACGCTGCCGTTGTTCGGGTACGTCATGGAGACGCTGGAGGTGATGCCGGCGAACCGGGAGTCGGAGGTGCGCATCGGCAGGCTGCTGCCGGCCGAGCAGTTGGCGTAGTGGCAGCCGGCGTAGATCGACGGGTACGACCCCGGCGCGCCGTTCTGCGCCTTGTTGTGGCTGGCCGTGGTGACCGCGAAGCCGGTGTTGGTGACGTTGATGCACTGCTGGGTCGAGTCGCCCCAGTTGTTGTTCTGCACGATGTAGCGGCCGCCGGCGATGGTGGTCGAGCCGTACGTCTCACAGATCTGGGTGTCGGCGTTGGCGGAGGTGACGGAGAGGGCTATCGCGCCGGCCGTGGCGGCCAACCCGATCGCGGCGGCTGCGGCGAGCAGCCGGAAGCGTACGGACATGTCGGTGCTCCTTGGAGTGGGACGGAAAGAACTCCAGGAAACGGACGTTAACAACGGTGAATGTCCGGTACCCGGTCCGCGCCCCGACCGTGCCGCTGACCTGCGCGCGGCTCTGAAAACGCCCGCTTTCTTTCACCGCTTGAGCCAACTGGGTGCACGAACGCCGAGGCCCGGCGAGCCGGCGAGCCGGACGACGACAACTGGTGGCTGAAGCGGCTGACCGCCGAACGGGTGTGCGGCCACCGGCCGATCAGTGCGCGCGGAATCGACGGCGCCCTGCGACACTGTCCGCGTGGAGCACGCGGGTGACGGTCCGGCCAGGATTCTCGTGGCGGTCGACGGCTCGCCGACCTCGCTGCGGGCCGGGGCGTACGCGGCCGGTCTGGCCCGCCGTCAGCACGCCCGGCTGATCTGCCTGTACGTGCGGCCCATCACCATGTTCGCCGCGCTGAACCCGAGCCTGGCCGGCCCGGTGCGGCAGGCCCAGGACAGCATCGCCCGCGACCTGCGGGAGTTGGTCGAACTCAACGCCGAGCGGCTGGGCGTGAAGGTCAGCTTCGTCGAGCGCACCGGCAACCCGTTCGCCGAGATCGTCCGCACCGCCGACGAGTTGAGCGTGGACGCCGTGGTGGTCGGCGCGTCCACCCAGGCTGGGCATCGCTTCGTCGGCTCGATCGCCGGTCACCTGGTACGCATCGCGCGCTGGCCGGTCACCGTCGTCCCGTGAAGGTTGCCCGGGGCAGTCGTCCCCCGGGCAACCTTCCAACTGTCAGCTGGTCAGGTCGCGGCGGCGGAAGGCGGTCAGGCCGACCGCGCACAGGCCGAGCGCGACCACGGTGAGCCAGATCAGCGGGGTGGCGGTGAACGGGTTGCCGGGCAGCTTGGGCGCGTGCGCGAACGGGGACAGGTCGACCAGCCACTGGCTCAGCCCGAGCACCTCACCCAACTCCAGGGTGACCAGGCAGCCGACCAGCGCCGCCCAGGTCAGCCCGGCATAGCGGGGAAGCAGCCCGAACAGCGCGGCCCCGATCCCGGCCAGTACCCACGTGGCCGGTATCTGGACCAGCGCCGCCGCGAGCAGCCGGCCGGTCTGCCCGCCGACGTCGTGCACCTGCGCGCCGTAGCTCAGCCCGGCGGCCAGCCCGGCCACGGCCAACAGCACGGCGGTGCCGACGAGCGCGAACAGCAGATGGCTCAGCGCCCAGGCGATCCGCCGGGTACCGGTGGCCAGCAACGGTTCCAGCCGACCCGAGCTCTCCTCGGCGCGTAGCCGCAGGGTGGTCTGCACGGTGTAGACGCCGACCACCAGCCCGGTGATGCCGATGACGGCGGCCAGGTAGGCGTCGACCAGTCCGGAACTGCCGCCCAGCCGGGCCAGCAGGTCGCTGACCTGTTTGTTGTCACCGATGGAGTCGCCGATGTTCGCGGCCGGGCCGCCGAGCAGCGCGCCCCAGGCCACCATCGCCACCAGCCAGCCGAGCAGCAGACCCCGGTGCAGCCGCCAGGCCAGGCCGACCGGGCCGGCCAGTGCCGCGGAGGCGGTCGCCGGTCCGGGGCGCTGCGGCAGCAGTCCGGCCCCGAGGTCGCGCCGGCCGACGAGTACGTAGCTGAGCAGGCCGAGTAGCACCGCGAAGCCCAGCGGCAGGACCAGCAGCCACCAGCGCTCGCCGCCGTACGGGCGGACCCGCATCGCCCAGCCCAGCGGCGACAGCCAGCTCAACCAGGTGGGTCCGGTGTCGCCGAGGGCACGCAGCAGGTAGGCGGCACCGAGTACCCCGGCGCCGATCGCGTTCGCGGTGCGGGCCCCGGCGGTGAGCTGGGCGGCGACGGCGGCCACGGCGGCGAACAGCAGGCCGGTGGCGCCGATCGCGGCGGCCAGCGCGAGCGAGCCGGCCGCCGGCATGCCGGCGCCGAGCAGCCCGAGTGCGGTCAGCGCGGCGGCGGCCAGGTCGGCCAGCGCGGCGGTGAGCACGGCGGCGGCCAGCGGTGCGTACCGGCCGAGCACCCCCGCGCCGAGCAGCTCCAGCCGGCCGGTCTCCTCCTCGTTGCGGCTGTGCCGGACCACGGTGAGCACGCTGAGGATGGCGACCAGGACCAGCTCGGTGATGCCGATCTTCCAGGCGGTGAGCCCGCCGATGGAGGCGTCGAAGAGCGGCCCGTTGATGGCGACCAGGGACGGGTTGCCGACCACCCCGCTGATCCCGGCCCGGGACTCCGCTGTCGGGTAGAGCTTCAGGTACTGCGCCGCGGTCAGCGCGGGGAGCAGCCCGATGATGAGTACCCAGACCGCCAGCCGCACCCGGTCCAGGCGCAGCGCGAGGCGCAGTAGGGCGCGGGTACCGGTGAAGTCGCTCATGAAGCCGGCACCGCCTCGGCCTGGTAGTGGCGCAGGAACAGCTCCTCCAGGGTGGGTGGCTGGCAGGTCAGCGACCGGATCCCGAGGCTGGAGAGCCGGGACAGTGCGGTGTCCAGCGCGTCGTTGTCGACGTCGAACCGGGCCCGGCTGCCCTCCACCACCAGGTCGTGCACGCCGGGCAGGTCGGCCAGGTCGGCCGGTGCGGTGGCGAGTTCGGCGGTGATCGCGCTGCGGGACAGGTGTCGCAGGTCGGCCAGCGTGCCGGTGTCCACCACCCGGCCGTCCCGGATGATGCTGACCCGGTCGCAGAGCGCCTCCACCTCGGCCAGGATGTGGCTGGACAGCAGCACCGTACGGCCGTTGTCCCGCTCTTCGTTGACGCACTCGCGGAAGACGTTCTCCATCAACGGGTCCAGCCCTGAGGTGGGCTCGTCGAGGATGAGCAACTCGACCTCGGAGGCGAGCGCGGCGACCAGGGCCACCTTCTGCCGGTTGCCCTTGGAGTAGCTGCGGCCCTTCTTGGTGGGGTCGAGGTCGAAGCGCTCCAGCAGCCGGGCCCGGCGCTTGGGGTCGAGGCCGCCGCGCAGCCGGCCGAGCAGGTCGATCACCTCGCCGCCGGTGAGGTTGGGCCAGAGGGTGACGTCGCCGGGCACGTAGGCGAGGCGACGGTGCAGGGTGGCGGCGTCGTGCCAGGGGTCGCCGCCGAGCAGTCGGGCGGTGCCGGCGTCGGCGCGCAGCAGCCCGAGCAGCACCCGGATGGTGGTGGATTTGCCGGCTCCGTTGGGCCCCAGGAAGCCGTGCACCTCGCCGGTCTGCACGGTCAGCTCGACGCCGTCCAGCGCCCGGGTCCGACCGAAGTTCTTGACGAGGCCGGCGACCTCGATGGCAGCACTCATACCCGCGAACCTACGCTCGTTTCACAAATTTGTGAAGGTTCGATAATCTGCTAGAGTGATTCGATCACAGGAGGTGCAGGTGGGCGAGGTGCGTGACCCGGCGGAGGTGTCCCGGTTCATCGAGCGTTTCGCGCAGATGCTGGTGGACGCCGGCATGCCGCGGATCGCGTCGCGCATCTTCGTGGCCCTGATCGCCACCGACTCCGGCCGGCTCACCGCCGGTGAACTCGCCGAACAGCTCAAGGCCAGCCCGGCCGCCATCTCCGGCGGCGTGCGCTACCTGACCCAGGTCGAGATGGTCAGCCGGGAGCGCGAACCCGGCTCCCGGCGCGACCACTACCGGGTCGAGGACAACGTCTGGTACCACACCATCAGCCAGCGCGACCAGCTCATGCTGCGCTGGGCGGCGCACCTGCGGGAGGGCGCCACGGCGGTCGGCCCGGACACCCCGGCCGGGGTACGGCTGGTCGAGTCGGTCGAGTTCATGGAGTTCATGCAGCGCGAGATGCTCCACCTGGCGAGCCGCTGGGAGGCCTACCGCGCGGCTCAGGCTGAAACGTCCGCTCAGGCGGGAACCTCGTCCATCGCCCGGTAGATACGCTTGTCGGAGATCGGGTACGCGGTGCCGAGCAGCTGGGCGAAGACGCTCACCCGTAGCTCCTGGATCATCCAGCGGATCTCCGCCAGCTCCGGCGAGGGCGGCAGTTCCCCGCGCAGCGCGGCGTACTCCTCCTCGACCCGGTGCACGCCGGCCATCAGCTGCCGGTCCCGGGCCGGGTTGTCGGCCAGCTTCTCGATCCGCCGCTCGATGCCCTGCAGGTAGCGGGGCAGGTTACCGAGGTGCGCCACCCCGGTGGCGCTGACGAAGCCGGCGAAGACCAGCCCGGCCAACTGCTGCCGGGCGTCGGTCAGCGAGGCGACCAGCGCCGGGTCGCGCACGGTGGCGAGCCGGGACTCCACCCCGTGCGCGATCACCAGGATCTGGTGCACCGCCCGCAGCACCGAAAGGGTGGTGGTGGGCAGCCCGATCCGTACCTTGCCGGCAAGGGAGGCGAAGCTCGCCTCGTCCCACGCCGGCCCGCCGTTCGCGGTCACCAGCGCGTCGATCGAGGCGGCCACCGCGTCGTCCATCAGCGCCGGCAGCCCGCCGTGCGGGTTGCGCATCAGCGCCAGCTTCGCGGCGTTGGAGAGCTGCCCGGAGGCGTGCTTCACCGGGGACGGCACGGTGAGCAGCAGCAGCCGGCGGGTACCGGCGACCATCGCGCGCTCGGCCGCCGCCCAGCTCTCGAAGAGCTTCACGCCGACGGTGCGCCCCTCGTCGACCAGCGCCGGGTACGCGGTCACCGGGAAGCCGGCGTGGGTGCGGGCCACCTCCCGGGGCAGCGTGCCGGGGAACGCGGTCAGCCCGGTGCGCTCCACGCTCGGCGCGGCGGCGGTGAGCACCTCGCGGGCGCGTACCTGGAACTGCTCGCGCAGCGCCGCCAGGTCCTTCCCCTCGCCGAGCGGCTTGCCGGCGTCGTCCACCACCCGGAAGGTCATCCGCAGGTGGTCGGGCACCCGGCTCCAGTCCCAGGCGTCCGGCGGCACCAGCGTGTCCGCGTAGCGGCGCAGCTCCCGGCGCAGCGCGTCGGTGATCGGCCCGTCGGCCGGCCCGGGGAACCGGGTGCCGGCCGGCAGCAGCAGCGGCAGCACGGCGGCGGCGGTGTCCGGTACCGGCACGAACTCCCGGCGCAGCCCCTTGGGCAGCGCCCGGATCAGCGCCATCACCAGCTCCTCGCGCAGCCCCGGGATCTGCCAGTCGAAGCCGGCCGGCTGCACCTGCCCGACCAGTGCCACCGGTACGTGCACGGTGACCCCGTCGGCCGCCGTACCCGGCTCGAACTGGTACGTCAGCGGCAACGCCAGCGCACCCTGCCGCCAGGTGTCCGGGTAGTCGGCCTCGTCCACCCGGCGCGCGGTCGGGTTGGTGACCAGCGAAGCCGTGTAGGACAACAGGTCCGGGGTGGCCCGGCGGGCCTGCTTCCACCAGGTGTCGAAGTGCCGGCCGGAGACCACGTCGGCGGGCAGCCGCTGGTCGTAGAAGGCGAACAGGGTCTCGTCGTCGACCAGGATGTCCCGGCGCCGGGCCCGGTGCTCCAGCTCCTCGACCTCGTCCAGCAGCGCCCGGTTCTCCGCGAAGAACCGGTGCGGCGTGGTCCAGTCGCCCTCCACCAGGGCGTGCCGGATGAACAGCTCGCGGGCCAGCGGCGGATCGATCCGGCCGAAGTTCACCTTGCGGGCGGCCACGATCGGCAGCCCGTAGAGGGTGACCTTCTCGGTGGCCATGACCGCCGCCGGCTTGGCCTCCCAGTGCGGCTCGCTGTACGAGCGCTTGGTCAGGTGGCCGGCGAGCGGCTCGACCCACTCCGGTTCGATCCGGGCGTTGATCCGGCCCCACAGCCGGGAGGTCTCCACCAGCTCGGCGGCGACCACCCAGCGCGGTGGCTTTCGGAACAGTCCCGAGCCGGGGAACAGCGCGAACCGGCCGCCGCGGGCGCCGAGGTAGTCCTGCGTCTCCGGGTCGCGCAGCCCCAGGTGCGACAGCAGGCCGGGCAGCAGCGCGCTGTGCAGCGCCTGCGCGGCCGGCATCGCCTCGCCGACGGTCACCGTCAGCCCCAGCGACCGGGCCACCGAGCGCAGCTGCTGGTACAGGTCCTGCCACTCGCGTACCCGCAGGTAGTGCAGGAACTCCGACTTGCACAGCCGGCGGAACTGGTTGCTGGACAGCTCCTGCTGCTTCTCCTGCAGGTAGCGCCACAGGTTCAGGAAGGCGAAGAAGTCCGACTGCGGGTCGGCGAACCGGGCGTGCTGCTGGCGTGGCCGCCTGCTGGTGGTCGGCCGGCCGCTCCCGGGGGTCCTGAATGGACAGTGCCGCCGTGATCACCAGTACCTCGTGCAGGCAGCCGTTGTCCTGGGCGGCCAGCACCATCCGGGCCAGTCGCGGGTCCAGCGGCAGCGCCGCGAGCTGCCGGCCCAGCTTGGTCAGCACCCCCGCCCGGTCCAGTGCGCCGAGTTCGTGCAGCAGGTCCACGCCGTCCTTGATGGCCCGCTTGTCCGGCGGGTCGAGGAACGGGAAGTCGGCCATCTCGCCCAGCCCGGCGGCGGCCATCGCCAGGATCACCGAGGCCAGGTTGGTCCGCAGGATCTCCGGGTCGGTGAACTCGGGCCGGGACTCGAAGTCGGACTCGGCGTACAGCCGGATGCAGATGCCGTCCGAGGTCCGCCCGCACCGGCCCTTGCGCTGGTTCGCCGACGCCTGCGAGATGTCCTCGATCGGCAGCCGCTGCACCTTGAGCCGGTTGCTGTACCGGGAGATCCGCGCGGTACCCGGGTCGATCACGTACCGGATGCCCGGCACCGTCAGCGAGGTCTCGGCCACGTTGGTGGCCAGCACGATGTGCCGGGCCCGGTGCGGGGAGAAGACCTTGTGCTGGTCGGCGGTGGAGAGCCGGGCGTAGAGCGGCAGGATCTCGGTGTCGCGCAGGTTGCAGCCGGTTCAGCGCGTCGGCGGTGTCCCGGATCTCCCGCTCGCCGGAGAGGAACACCAGGATGTCGCCGCGCCCTTCGAGGCGTCAGCTCCTCGACGGCGTCGGTGATCGCGGTGACCTGGTCGCGGTCCGGGTCGGACTCCGGGTCGTCCGGATCCACCACCGGCCGGTAGCGCAGCTCGACCGGGAAGGTACGGCCGGACACCTCGACGATCGGGGCGGGGGTGCCGTCCGGGTCGGCGAAGTGCCGGGCGAACCGCTCCGGGTCGATGGTGGCCGAGGTGATGATCACCTTGAGGTCGGGCCGGCGGGGGAGCAGCTGCCGTAGGTACCCGAGCAGGAAGTCGATGTTGAGGCTGCGCTCGTGCGCCTCGTCGATGATCAACGTGTCGTACCGGGAGAGCAGCCGGTCGTGCTGCACCTCGGCGAGCAGGATGCCGTCGGTCATCAGCTTGACCAGCGTCGAGTCGCCCACCTGCCCGGTGAACCGCACCTGGTAGCCGACCGTGTCGCCGAGCTCGGTGCCGAGCTCCTCGGCGATCCGCTCGGCCACTGTCCGGGCGGCCAGCCGGCGCGGCTGGGTGTGCCCGATCACGCCGCGAACCCCGCGCCCCAGCTCCAGGCAGATCTTGGGGAGCTGGGTGGTCTTGCCGGAGCCGGTCTCGCCGGCCACCACGACCACCTGGTGGTCGCGGATGGCGGCCAGGATGTCGTCCTTGCGCTGCGCCACCGGCAACTGCTCGGGGTAGCTCGGCGTCGGCACGGTGGCCCGCCGGGCTTCGAGCCGGGCCTGCGCGGCGTCGATCTCGCCGGTCAACTCGGCCGCGAGGGCGGCCACCCGCTGCGGATCGCGGATCTTCCGGGCGCCCTCCAGCCGGCGACCCAGCCGGAGTTGATCTTTGAGCATCAACTCGGCCAGCCGGGGTTGGAGCGACGCGATCGGGGTAGCCATGTCAGCAGCAAGAATAGGCACCGCACCCGGGGTGCCGGCCAGCGGTTTCCGGGGGAGCCGGTCAGCGGGCTGTTTGTCCGGTTTGGCTACCGTGACCGCCGCGTCGCCGCCCCGCTACCGTGTGCCGATGCGGGCGGACACGATCTTCCTCGGCGGTCACAGCTTCGTCGGCGGCACGGTGCACCGCGACACCGCCGGTCACTGGCGGCTGCGGCCCGGACGCCCCGAGCGGCTCGGCGTCGCGGTGGCCGCCGGCCGGATCGTCGCGGTCGCCCCCGACGACCGGGTACGGGAGCTGGCCGGCCCGGACACCGAGGTCGTCGACCTGGCCGGCGGCCTGCTGCTGCCCGGCTTCACCGACGCCCACGCCCACCCGGTCTTCGCCGGGGCACAGCTGCTCGGCTGCGCGCTGGACCGGGCCGACGACCCGGCGGAGTACCTGCGGGCCGTGGCCCGACTACGCGGCCGCGCACCCGGACCGGCCGTGGGTCACCGGCGGCGGGTGGTCGATGGAGGCATTCCCCGGGGGTACGCCCACCGCGGCGCTGTTGGACCGGGTGGTCCCCGACCGTCCGGTGTACCTGCCGAACCGGGACTACCACGGCGCCTGGGTGAACAGCGCGGCGCTGCGGGTCGCCGGGATCGACCGGAGCACCCCGGACCCCGCCGACGGGCGGATCGAACGCGACGCCACCGGCGCGCCCACCGGCATGCTGCACGAGGGCGCCGCCACCCTGGTCGCCCGGCTGGTGCCGGAGTTCACCGACGCCGACCTCGACCGCGCCTTCGACCTGGCCCAACGGCGCCTGTTCGGGCTCGGCGTGACCGGCTGGCAGGACGCCATCGTCGGGGACTACCTCGGCCAGCGCGACCCGTACCCGACATACCTGCGGGCCGCTGCCGACGGCCGGCTGCGCGCCCGGGTGGTCGGTGCGCTGTGGTGGGACCGCAGCCGGGGCCTGGAGCAGCTCCCGGAGCTGCTGGCCCGGCGGGACGAGGCGGCGCGCGCCGGGGCCGGCCGGTTCACCGCCGGCACCGTCAAGATCATGCAGGACGGGGTGGCCGAGAACTTCACGGCCGCGATGACCGTCCCGTACCGCGATGCCCACGGCCACCCCACCGCCAACGCCGGACTCTCCTTTGTGGACCCGGAACTGCTGGCCGCCGCGGTCACCGCCTTGCACGCCGCCGACGTCCAGGTGCACGTGCACGCGCTCGGTGACCGGGCGGTCCGGGAAGCGCTGGACGCCGTCGCGGCGGCCCGGCTCGCCAACGGCCCCCGGGACAACCGGCACCAGCTGGCGCACCTGCAGGTGGTGCACCCCGACGACCTGCCCAGGTTCGCCGCGCTGGAGGTGGCAGCGAACATCCAGGCGCTCTGGGCCTGCCACGAGCCGCAGCTGGACGAGCTGACCATCCCGTTCCTCGGCGGCGACCTGGCCGACTGGCAGTACCCGTTCGGTGACCTGCACCGGGCCGGCGCGATCCTGGCCGCCGGCAGCGACTGGCCGGTCAGCAGCCCGAATCCACTGTGGGCGGCGCAGGTGGCGGTGACCCGGTCGGCGGCCGGCGGCGAGCCGGCACTCGCCCCGTTCCGCCCCGACCAGGCACTGGACCTGGCCACCTACCTGACCGCCTACACCGCCGGCAGCGCCTGGGTGAACCACCGCGATGCGGAGGTCGGCCGGCTCGCGCAGGGCTACCGGGCCGATCTCGCGGTACTCGACCGCGACCCGTTCGCCGGTCCGGTCGGCGAGATCGACCAGGCCACCGTGGTCGCCACGTTTGTGGACGGCGTGCTGGTGCACGGCGGCTGAGCCGGTTCCGGGCCGGTTTCGGGACGCGTACTGTGACGTCCCCCGAGCGGTGGGCTACGGCGACTGTCGGATACCCGCTACGGTGACTGTCAGGAAGTGACATCTGCCACGCACCCCGGGGGGTGAGTTCGCTGGGCGAGACGGTGGTGCTCGTCACCGGCGCGACGTCGGGCCTGGGCCGCTGGTTGGTCGAGCGGATCGGCGCACGCGGTGCGACCGTGCTCGTCCACGGCCGGGATCCGGCCCGGGTGGAGGCGACCGTCACCGCGCTGCGCCAGCGGGGCTCGACCGCCGTCGGGTACGTCGCCGACCTGTCCAACCTGGACCAGGCACGCCGACTCGGGGCCGAGGTGGCCGCCCGCGGCGACCTGACCATGCTGGTGAACAACGCCGGAGTCGGCTTCGGGCTGCCCGGCGCCGGCCGGGAACTCTCCGCCGACGGGTACGAGCTGCGCTGGGCAGTGGACTACCTGGCCCCGGTGGCGCTCACCACGGTGCTGCTGCCCACCCTGCGACACAACGTGCCGGCCCGGATCGTCAACATCGGCTCCATCGGCCAGTACCCGATCGACTTTCGGGACGTCAACCTCGATGCGGGGTACACCGGCATCAACGCCTACCGGCGCGCCAAGCTGGCCCTGGTCGCCTGGACCTTCGACCTGGCCGAGCGGGAACGCGCGGCGGGCGTGCTGGTCAACTGCATCCACCCGGCCACCTTCATGGACACCGCAATGGTCCGGGAGAGCGAGGCGACCCCGCTGTCCACTGTGGAGCAGGGCGGACAGGCGGTGCTGCGACTGCTCTACGAGGTGGACACCAGCGGCGACTTCTACGACGGCGGCCGGCTCGCCCAGGCCCATCCGGACGCCTACGACCCGCTGCTCCGCGCCGACCTGCGTACCCTCACCGCCCGCCAGCTCGCCTCCTGAGTCACGGGGCGCCGGCTCAGGATCGCGGCGGCCGGCTCAGTAAGCGCGCTGGTACTGCGGCGGCACCGGAGACCTGCCGCCCAGTTCGGCGGCGGCCCGCCAGACCCAGTGCGGCTCGCGCAAAAGTTGCCGGCCGAGCAGCACCACATCGGCCTGCCCGCTGGTCAGTACCTGCTCGGCCTGGGTCGGCTCGGTGATCAGCCCGACCGCGCCGGTGGGTACCCCGGCCTGGTCGCGGATGGCCGCCGCGAACGGCACCTGGTAGCCGGGCGCGGCCGGCACCGTCACCGAGTCGACGTTGCCGCCGGTGGAGGTGTCCACCAGGTCCACGCCGCGCACCGCCAGCTCCTTGGCCAGCCGGACGGTCTGCTCCAACGTCCAGCCGGCGCGTTCGTCGGCGGCGTCCGGCAGCCAGTCGGTCGCGGAGACCCGGAACAGCACCGGCAGGTGCGCCGGCCACTCGGACCGGACCGCCTCCACGACTTCCAGGGCCAACCGGATCCGACCGGCGAACCCGCCGCCGTAGGCGTCGGTGCGGTGGTTGCTGTGCGGGGAGAGGAACTCGTGCAGCAGATACCCGTGTGCGCCATGCACCTCGACCACCTGGAAGCCGGCGGCCAACGCGCGCCGGGCGGATGCCGCGAACTCCCCGACGATCTCGTTGATGCCGGCGACGTCCAGCTCCTGCGGAGCGGCGTAGCTGCCGAACGCGACCGGGCTCGGACCCAGGGTGGGCCAGCCGCCGTCGGCCCCCGGCACCGTGCCCGCGCCCCGCCACGGGCTGTGCACCGACGCCTTGCGGCCGGCGTGCGCGAGCTGGATGCCGGCCACCGCGCCCTGCTCCCGCACGAAGCCGGCGATCCGCGCCCAGGCGTCCTGCTGGGTCCGGTTCCACAGCCCGGTGTCGTGCGGGCTGATCCGGCCGGTCGGACTGACCGCGGTGGCCTCGGCGAGGACCAGGCCGACGCCGCCGGCCGCCCGCGACCCCAGATGGGCCAGGTGCCAGTCGGTGGGCACGCCGGTCAGCGGCCCGTCCGGGGCAGCGCTGTATTGGCACATCGGGGCCATCCACACACGGTTGCGGACAGTCAGCTCACGCAGGGTGATCGGGTCGAGCAGCATCAGGGGGTACCTCCACGGCCGGCAACCCGCCGTCCCGGCCGGATCTTCCCGGCTGTGACCGCCCTCACCCGACCTCGGCGCACACCTGCTCGACCAGGGCCGCAGCCGGTTCCAGCAGGGCCGGATCGGTCGCCCCGTGGGCAGCGTCACCGCGCCGCTTGGCCAGTGCCCGGCCCAGTTCGGTGACCGGCTGACCGCCGACCGCGCGCAGGTACGCATCGAGGAACGGCCGCACGGTTGCCGACAGCTCCGGGTCCGGCCCGACCGCGACCTCCGCGAGAATCAGCGCACTGACCGCCCGGTCGTAGTCGGGCGCGCCGAGGGCCGCGTTCGGCCAGTCGATCACCACCGGGCCACGGCCGGTGAGCAGCACATTCTCCGGGTGCAGGTCGAGGTGCAGGATGCTCTGGCCGGCCGCAGCCGGCCCGGGCGGTGGTATCCGGTGCAGCCGGAGTTGGAGGTCTGCCAGTAGCCGGGCGCCCGCCGGGACGGCCACCGCCCCGGTCAGCAGCGCCCGTGCCAGGGTCGGCCCGGTCAGCCGCTCCAGCACCAGGTCCGCACCGCCGGCCTCGTACACCCGGGGGACCGGGTAGCCGTGCGCGGTCAGGTGGCGCATCATCGCCGCCTCGTCGGTGACGTCGGCCGGCCGGGTGTAGCGGCGCAGCACCCGCCGTTCGTCCAGCACGTACACCACCGCCTCCCGGCCCGAGCCGAGGATCGGCAGCGAGCTCAGGTCGGGAGGCACCACATCGGACACCCGGCGACCGTACCCGAGTGGGCCCTTGCGGATGTGCCCGTGCCGTGTCTCCGCTGGGCTACTGTCCGGGTTGTGTCATGGCCCTTCGTCCCGCGGCCCGGTTACGACTCCGTCCGGGGGCTTGCACCGCAGGCAGCCGTCCGGTTCCGCGGGCTTGTCGTCGCCCACGCGATTGACCTCGCCGAATCGACTCAGCACCTGGTGGACCTGCGTCATCCGACACTGACCGGCGCGTTCCGCGCGGCGCTGCGGGAGTGGCTGGCGGATCCGGAACAATCGTTTTCCGCCACCCCGCCGGCTGCCTGCCTGACCGGCCCGCACCGGGATCATCCAGCGTTCAGGACCATTGCGCGGACCTGGGAGTGCGCCAGCGGCACCGAGCTTGCCCGGGTTGCCGCGCACGCCGAGGACGTCGCCGGCTGGGCCGCCAGGGCCAACGGGTGGAACGAGGGGCAAACGCGCGACCGGACGCATCGTTGGCAGCAGGCCCTGGTCTCGGCGCTGGTCGCGGGCGACGAGCCGCCCGATGCGCCGTCGCTTCCGGAGTTGGTCCTCGCCACCACCGAGCCGTCCGATGACGATGTGGTCGACGGGGCGCTGGAGCTGGATGACCTGGCGGACTGGACACAACGTGTCGTGACGGAGTTGACAGCGGCGGTGGTGCGCGCGGTCCGGGTGGCAGCTGGCCCGTCGTGGTCGCGGGACGATCCGGTCCACCGGTACCTGAGCGGCGCTGACGACCTGGGCTCGGCATCGGGAACTGCACCCCTCTCGCCGGACACTCCTCGGGCTGTCACCGAACTCCTGCGGTGCGTTGCCGCCACCCGGACCGCACAGGCAACACTGCGGTTGGCCGTGGAACGGGCCCGGACCTACGCCCGGGCCCGGGACTGGCCGGACGAACGACTGCGATGGGCGATGCGCTACGCGACGGAGGAGATCGCCGACAGGTTCGTCGGTGCCGCTGGCGACCTGTACACCAGGCTGTACGTCGGTCCCGACGGCCAACTGTCCACGGCCGGCGCCGGCGGCCTCATCCAGTCGCCGAAGAACCGCAAGGTGCGCAGCTTTGTGCCGAATTCTGCGCGGAACTGGCTGCGCGCGACGATGGCGGCCGCCGGCAGCGGGCCTGCGGAGTCCGGGCGCACTCCCGATCGACCCCCGGCGGCGGCCGACACCGCCATGCCCGTGCCCGACGGTTGGCACGAGTACGCGGCACGTCAACTGGAGCAGGCAACACCGTTGGCGCAACTGGAGTTCGCCGACCTCCTGGCCCGATATGTCCGTCGGCTGACCGCGGCCGTCGCCGTGCTGCCGTTGCGTACCGCCCACGTCGCGGACGTGTCCCTGATACCCGGACTGCGCTGGCCGGCGGACACCGCGCCCGCCATCGGCTGGGCCGGCGTCGCACGTCAGCGGCTCGCCGCGGCCGACAGCGGCACCCTGGCAGGTGATGCGGCCGGCACTGCCGGTCTCGGCCGGACACTGCGCGCCCTGCTGCCGGCACACTGGGCGACCACTCTCGCGATCGAGTACGCCCGACCCGGCCTGGCCGACGTGGACGTGCGCCATGCCGCTGCGCTCTCGTTCGCCGACCTACTCAAGGCACTCGAAAACCAGTTGGCTCAACTCACCGGAGACCTCGAATCGTCGCGGCGGATATTCGGGGACGCTCCGTCGTTGCCGTCGCATGACCCCTGGTCGTCGCTGCCGGTCGGGCTTCCCGTCGCGGAACTGGGTACCCGGACCTTCTGCATGCCGGTCGACCAACGGGAGCAGAGCTGGCACACCGTGCTGACCGGACTGCGCAGCAGCCTCGACTCCCCATCCGGGGCAGCCGCTGCGGCTCTGGGCAGGATCGACAACGCGGTCGACGCGCTGGGGCGTACCCCGGCGGACAGCGAACTGCTGGAGTTGAGCTGGCTGGTGCCGCCCCTCGACGGTTCGGTCAGTCCGGTCAACGACCTGACCTACTGCGTCGCCATGGCCTGGCGGTCGCTCGCCGCCGCCCGGCGGGCCGTCCCGCCACCGGACCGGCGCGACGATCCGGCCACCGTCGACTGGTTGGCTGGCATCGCCGGGGAGGCCGAGCACGCCGAGGCGCTCACCGTCGCCGGTCGGTTGGCCGATCAACTGGGCTTCCCCTCGCAATGGCTGCGCCAGACCTGGCTCGGTACGTCGTCGCCGGGGATGACCTGGCCCGTGGCGGACTCCGATCGGGTCTGCCGCCCCGTGGACCGGCACACCGGCAGGACGGACGCCGAGCCGATCCGGACCCGGCCACGGGTCGCCTGGCAACGACAGGTCCCCGCCGACAAGCTGCCCGAGGCGCCGATCTATCGCCTCCTGGTCAACTCATCGGCGTTGTTCGTGTCGATCTCCTACGTGATGAGCGGCGACTACTACGGAGGCCTGGTGGACGTCAACTTGCGGTGCGCCGCGCTCGATGCACAGTCGGGAACGCCGATCCGCTCCTGGCGGGCGGGCCTGTCTTCGGTCTCTGGCCCGGTGGTGCTCCTCGACCGGGCGCAGCGCCGCTACGTGAACATCTTCACCGGAGCCGACGTGGCGCCGGTGTCCGGCTCCCAGGACGGGATCCGGTCGACCTCCGCGTGGCGGGCCAGCTATCGGGTAGCCGGGACCACCGTCACCGCGACCGACGCCGACGGAGCGGAACTGTGGAGTCTGGACATCGCCGCCGAGGCGCCGGCCGTGACCGCAGCCATCGCCTCGTTGACCCCGGCACCGGGCCGCCTGTACGCCGTAACGGACGACGGCTGGGTGATCTGCCTGATCCCCACCTGAATGTCCCGCGCATGACGACCGGGTCGCACCCGTTGTCCGGCGTCCGATCCGATCCGACCGGAGGCTACTCGGACAGCCGGTCCGGCATTTACGCTCGGGGTCGGGTCCGGCCGGCCGGGCACATCGCACCGGGGGGTGGGGCGTGGACAGCGCGGAACTCGCCGCTGAGCAGGCGTACTTCGATCAGGCACTGAAGTGCCGGGAGGCGGCCGCCCAGGTCCGGGCGCAGGCGGCGGAGGCTGCCGCGAATCCCGGCGCGGCTGCCCGGATCGCCCGCTTCCTGCGCCGCTCCGCGCCGCCCGCGGTGGAGGATGTCGCCTTCGGCCGGATCGACCACATCGACGACGGGACGCTCTACATCGGCAAGGCGCTGATCACCGACGACGAGCGCAACGTCCTGGTGGTGAACTGGCAGACGCCCGCCGCCCAGCCGTACTACCGGGCCAGCCCGCAGGAGCCGGCCGGACTGCGACTGCGGCGCACCTACGACAGTGTCGGCAACACCATCAAGGACTGGGCCGACGTGCTGTTCGCGGCGCTCGCCGAGCTGACCGACGACGGTGACCTGGCCGAGTTCACCGACGCGCTGCTGGCCGAGTTGGGCCGCGAGCGTGGGCCGGAGCTGCGCGACATCGTCGCGACCATCCACGCCAGTCAGTACGAGCTGATCAGCGCTCCGCTGGACGAGGTGCTGGTGGTGGACGGCGGCCCGGGTACCGGCAAGACGGTGGTCGCCCTGCACCGGGTCTCCTGGCTGCTGGCCAACCACCCCGACCGGATCACTCCCGCACAGGTGCTGGTGGTCGGCCCGAACCGGACCTTCGTCAGCTACACCGAGCTGGTGCTGCCCAGCCTGGGCGACGTCACGGTGGACCAGGTCGAGATCGGCGCGCTGGCGCCGCAGGTCAGGCACGGCGGACCCGAACCGGACGAGCTGGCCCGGCTCAAGGGCGACGCCCGGATGGTCGGCCTGCTGGCCCGGGCCCTGGACGCCCGGATCGGCGCGCCCGAGGCCAGCGAGCGGCTCGCCGTGGACGCCGGCTACCTGCTGCTCCCCGGCGACGAGGTGTCTCAGGCGCTGGCCCAGGCCCGGATGGCCGGCCTGCCCTACGCCCAGCGCCGGGAACGGCTACGGGCCGCGCTGCGCGCCCTGGTGGATGCCCGGCGTACCGGCAGCGCCCCGCTCGGCCGGTTGGCCAGCCTGGACAACCTGGCCAACCGGCTGTGGCCGCAGCTGAGTCCGACCGCGTTCCTGGCCGACCTGTTCAACTCGCGGCGCCGGCTGGCGGCTGCGGCAGCCGACGAGTTCACCGATGACGAACTGGCCCTGCTGCACCGGCGCAGCGCCGACCGGATCTCCCAGCAGGAGTGGAGCGACGCCGACCTGGCCCTGCTGGACGAGGCGGACGCGCTCATCAACGGCCGCCCGCCGGGGTACGCGCACATCGTCGTCGACGAGGTGCAGGACCTCTCCCCGATGCAGTTGCGCTCGGTGGCCCGGCGCTGCCCGACCGGCTCACTGACCCTCGCCGGCGACCTGGCCCAGGCCACCGGCCCGGCCGCAGCGCACACCTGGGCGGAGGTGTTGGAGCACCTGCCGGCCCGGGTACCCGCCCGGGTGGTGGCGCTGCGCTACGGCTACCGGGTACCCCGCGAGGTGTATGAGTTCGCCGCCCAACTGCTACCGCTGGCGGCCCCGGATGCCACGCCGCCGCGCCCGATCCGGTCCGGTCCGGCGGTACCGCAGGTGCACCGGGTGGACACCGGCTCGCGAATCACCGAGACGGTACGGGTGGCCGCCGAGCACGCCGACGCTGGCCGCTTCGTGGGCGTGATCTGCCCACCGCGCTACCGCGACGAGTTGGCCGCCGCGCTCGCCGGCAGCCTGGTCGCCTGGCAGGACGCGGACGCGGGGGAGCTGGGCAGCCGGGTCAACCTGCTCACCCCGCGCGCCGCCAAGGGACTGGAGTTCGACGCGGTGGTGGTGGTCGAGCCGGCCGACATCGTGGCGGACGACCGGCACGGGCACCGGCTGCTCTACGTCGCGTTCACCCGCACCACCCGGTACCTCGACGTGGTCTGCGTGGGCGACCCGCTGCCACTGACGGTGCCCCCTCCGGCGCAACCAGGCGTCGCGACCGGAGCGGCCCTCGCTGTCGGCGGCTTCGTCGAGGTGCCCGGCCCGCGCTCGGTCGCGGTCACCGTGGCCAGCTACGGCCGTGCGGTCGCCGAGCACCTGCGCGCCGTGTACCCACCCGAACTGTGGCTGGACATCCTGCAGGCCGCCGCCGAGGAACTGGAGCCGCCCCGACCACGCGGCCGGCACGCCACCACGGCGACCGTCGCCGCCCCGACCGCCGATCCGCCGGCCTGATCCCGACCGATCAGGCTGATCGGTCGGGCGGGCCCGAGCGGACGGTCTATCGGCCGGATCCGTGCCCGCAGCCCACCACGGCTGGCGGCAGCCGGTGGCTCAGCCGCCGGTGGCCTGGCGGCGGATCGCCTCGGAGTTGAGTACGTCGCCGACGTGAGCGCGGACGATCGCGTCCCGGACCGCCGCCTTGGTGGGCCGGCCGGACAGGGTGACGCCGAGGTCGGCGGCGAGCGTCTTCAGCGGCGCGAGCTGCAGGTTGAGGCTGTCCAGATAGCGGGTGGCGTCCGCGCTGCTGCCGAAGCCGGCGAGCCGGGAGCGCACCTCTGCGGCGTCCACGGTTGACGGCGCCGCTGCGGCGCGGCTGCGGGCGCCGGTGGCGCGGGTGGTCCGGCCGACGATCTCCAGCTTCGCGCCGCCGTTGGCCAGCGCGTCCAGGTCCTCGGCCGACAGGGTCTTGAGGAACTCCGCGACGCGGGTCAGCACACCGGCGGACAGGGCGGCGACGTCGGCCATGCGGGTACTCCTCGGGTTCGCTGCTCAGCGCTGGCGGGCCAGGAACTCGCTGGCCAGCTGATCGAGTTCGTACTGTATATCCGCGCTGAGCGCCCGGTCGAGCACGGCCGGCAGGCACTCTTGCGACGAGGTCGAGAAGACCCGCTTGTTCTCCCGGATCATCACGTCGAAGCTGGGGATCTCCAGGTTCGCCATCCGGTCGATGTTGGGTTGCAGGAACCGGGTCACCTCGTCCCGGCTGCGCTGCACCATGGTGAAGACCACGCCCAGGATGGCCGGGTTGATCTCGTCCCGGCCGGCCCGCTGGTTGTAGGAGTCGACCAGCTTGGTCAGGCTGCCGCGCAGGTAGTCGATGCCGAGGGTGGACAGATGGTCGGGGCGCGACGGCACCACGACCCACTCGCTGGCCACGATCGCGGTCCGGGTGACGGTGCCGAAGTTGGGCGGGCAGTCGATCAGGACCGTGTCGTACCCGGGCAGGTCGGCCAGGCCGGCCGCGAGCCGCCGGTGCACCCGCAGGTACGCCGCCGGGTCGCCGGCTGCCAGGGTGAGCGCCGCACCGAGTTCGGTGTCCGCGTCGATGAGCCCGAGGTGCGAGGCGATCAGGTCCAGCCGGCCGCCGTACGGCTCGATCACCTTGTTCGCCACCGGCGGGGTGACCACCAGATCCGCCAGCCGCACCGCATCCCGGGCGGCACCGGCCGGCCGGGGGAGCGGACTGATCGACTCGTACCAGCGCATGATGGTCCGGCTCCCGGCCAGCTCCTGTTCCCATTCGCTCGGCGGGAACAGCGAGAAGGTCAGGCTGGCCTGCGGGTCCAGGTCGATGAGCAGGACCCGCTGCCCCCGGGTAGCCAGGGCCGCGCCCAGGTTCGCGGTGATCGTGGTCTTGCCCACGCCGCCCTTGTAGTTGATGACCGAGACGACCGGCATGCTCCCAGTTTCCCAGCGGGACAACGATTCCGGCAGGCCCGAACGGTGCCGCCGGACAACCCGTCCGGCTCGTGCGGTAGAGATGTCGGAGCCTGTCGATAGCGTGCCGGCCATGCCCTCGTACCTGCACGAGACCCTGGTGGAGATGTTCCGGGACCGTCCCGAGCTGGCCGCCCAGCTGCTCGCCGGCCCGCTGGGCGTGGACGTCCCCGAGTACCACGAGGTGCGGCTGTCCACTACCGATCTGACCGAGGTGGTACCCACCGAGTACCGCGCCGACCTGGTCATCCTGCTGAACCGGGACGACGCCACCGTGCTCGCCCTGGTGGTGGAGGTGCAACTGCGCACCGACCTGCGCAAGCGCCAGGTCTGGCCGGCCTACGTGGCCGTGCTGCACGCCCGCCTGTGCTGCCCGGTGGTGCTGCTGGTGGTCTGCCCGACGAGCACGGTCAGTGCCTGGTGCGGCCGGCCGATCGTGGTCGGCAACCCCGGCCTGGTGCTCACGCCGGTGGTGCTCGGCCCGGACACGGTGCCGGTCGTCACCGACCCCGCGACCGCCCGCGCCAACCCGGAGCTGGCCATCCTCTCCGCGATGGCGCACGGTCCCGGACCGGACCGGGCAGAGGTGCTGGCCGTGCTGCCGGCGGCACTCGGCGTCGTCGATCCGGCGCACGCCAGACTGTACGCTGACATAGTCATCGCGGCCCTGCCTGCGGCCGCCCGCAACCACCTGGAGGCGCTGGTGAAGTCCCTGCTCGGCTACGAGTACCAGACCGAATTCGTCCAGCGTTGGGCGGCTGCGGACGAGGCCAGGCGACTGGCCGACGAGGAAGCGGCCCGCGCGGCAGGAATGGCCGAGGGCCTGGCCGAGGGCGTTGCTCAGGGCTTGGCCGAGGGCGTCGCCCAGGGCGTCGCCCAGGGCGAGGTCAGCGGGCAGGCCGCGGCGTTGCTCATGGTCCTCGACGCGCGTGGCCTGGCGATCCCTGACCAGGCCCGTACTCGGATCACCGGCTGCACCGATGTCGCGGAGTTGCAGCGCTGGGTGCGCCGGGCCGCCACCGCCGACCGGGTCGAGGACCTGTTCGGCTGACCGGCGCGGCCCGGCGTACCCGGGTCAGCGGCCGCGCTGGGCGCGGTAGCGGGCGATCAGGGCGTTGGTGGAGGAGTCCCGGTCCAACTTCGGCGCCCCGGCAGTCAGCAGCGGTTCGAGCTGCTTGGCCATCACTTTGCCGAGTTCGACGCCCCACTGGTCGAACGAGTCGATGCCCCACACCACGCCCTGGGTGAAGGTGATGTGTTCGTACAGGGCGATCAGTTGACCCAGCGTCGACGGCGTCAGCTTCGGGGCCAGGATCGACGTGGTCGGGTGGTTGCCGGGCATCACCTTGTGCGGGGCGATCTGCGGCGGGGTGCCCTCGGCGAGGACCTCGTCGAGGGTACGGCCGAAGGCCAGCGCGGCGGTCTGCGCGAAGTAGTTCGACATGAACAGGTCGTGCATCGCGTCGAGGTCGTGGTTGGGTTCGCTGAACGCCAGGAAGTCCGCCGGGATCAACCCGGTGCCCTGGTGGATGAGCTGGTAGAAGGCGTGCTGGCCGTTGGTGCCCGGCTCGCCCCAGAACACCTCACCGGTGCGGTACGTCACCGGGGTGCCGTCGGAGCGCACCGACTTGCCGTTCGACTCCATCGTCAACTGCTGCAGGTAGGCCGGGAACCGGTGCAGGTACTGGGAGTAGGGCAGCACCGCGTGCGTCTGCGCACCGAGGAAGTTGCCGTACCAGACGTTCAGCAGGCCGAGCAGGGCCGGCACGTTGCGCTCCACCGGGGTGGTGGCGAAGTGCTCGTCGATGGCGTGGAAGCCGGCCAGCAACTCGGTGAACCGTTCCGGTCCGAAGGCCAGGATCAGCGACAGCCCGACCGCCGAGTCGAACGAGTACCGGCCGCCGACCCAGTCCCAGAAGCCGAACATGTTGGCCGGGTCGATGCCGAACTCGCGGACCCGCTGCTCGTTGGTGGAGACCGCGACGAAGTGCTTGGCGATCGCGTCGTCGCCGGCCGCGTCGCCCAGACCGGCGAGCAGCCAGTCGCGGGCGGCACCGGCATTGGTGAGCGTCTCCAGCGTGGAGAAGGTCTTCGACGCCACGATGAACAGCGTGGTCGCCGGGTCCAGGTCCAGCGTGGTGGTGAACACGTCGGTGGGGTCGATGTTGGAGACGAACCGGCAGCGCAGATCGGTGTCCAGGTAGCCGGCGAGCGCCTCGTACGCCATCACCGGGCCGAGGTCGGAGCCGCCGATACCGATGTTGACCACGGTGCGGATCGGCTGCCCGGTGGCGCCCAGCCAGGAGCCGCCCCGGACCCGGCTGGCGAAGGTGTACATCCGGTCCAGGACCGCGTGCACGTCGGCCACCACGTCCTGACCGTCCACCACCAGCTGTGCCTCGCGGGGTAGCCGCAGCGCGGTGTGCAGCACCGCCCGGTCCTCGCTGGTGTTGATGTGCTCGCCGGCGAACATCGCGCCGATCCGGTCGGTCAGCCCGACCTCGTCGGCGAGCTGGGTGAGCAGCGCGAGCACCTCGTCGGTGACCAGGTTCTTGGCGTAGTCGACGTAGAGGTCGCCGGCGGTGGCGGTGAGCCGGGTACCCCGGTCGGGGTCGGCGGCGAACAGCTCGCGCAGGTGGGTACGGCCCACCTTGGGAGCCAGCTCGGCCAGCGCCTGCCAGGCCGGAGTGGTGCTGGGGTCGATCGGCACGATCGCGGGCATGACGGGCTCAGTCCTTCTTCTCGACGTGGCCACCGAAGTGCTGACGCTGTGCGGACTGCACCTTGAAGGCATAGTCGGCCAGGCCACGGGAGAGGAACCGGGCGTAGAGGGCGTCGGTGAGCACCGGGGCGGGTACCCCGGCCTCGATCGCGGCCATCGCCGTCCAGCGGCCCTCGCCGGAGTCGGAGACGCGCCCGGCGTACCCCTCCAGGTGCGGGTCCTCGCGCAGGGCCAGCGCGGTCAGGTCGAGCAGCCAGGAGCCGATCACCGAGCCGCGCCGCCACACCTCGGCCACGTCCGCCACGTCGATGTCGTACTGGTAGTACTTCGGCTCACGCAGCGGCGTGGTCTCCGCGTCGATCATCTCTTCGCGCTTGCCCACGTTCGCGCCGTGCAGGATGTTGAGCCCCTCGGCGTAGGCCGCCATCAGCGCGTACTCGATGCCGTTGTGCACCATCTTGGTGAAGTGCCCGGCGCCGCTCGGGCCGCAGTGCAGGTACCCCTGCTCGGCACTGGACGGATCGCCGCTGGTACCCGGAGTGCGCTCGGCGGCGCCGACGCCCGGGGCCAGGTCGCGGAAGATCGGGTCGAGCCGGGTGACCGCGGTGTCGTCCCCGCCGATCATCAGGCAGTACCCCCGCTTGAGCCCGTACACGCCGCCGGAGGTGCCCACGTCGACGTAGTGGATGCCGGTCGGCTTCAACTCCTCGGCCAGGTCCACGTCGTCGCGGTAGTAGGAGTTGCCGCCGTCGATGATCACGTCGTCCGCGGCGAACACCTCAACCACCTTGCGCACGGTGTCGGCGGTGTACCCGGCCGGCACCATGATCCAGGCGGCCCGGGGCGCGGTCAGCTTGGCCGCGAAGTCGGCCAGTGACGTGGCGCCGGTCGCCCCCTCCTGCTCCAGCGCCGTCACGGCCTCGGCCGACACGTCGTAGACCACCAGATCGTGGCCGGCGAGCATCAGCCGGCGCACCATGTTGGCGCCCATCCGGCCCAGGCCGATCATCCCGAGTTGCATTTCCGCTCCCGTCGTTCCCGGTTTCTGGCGCGCACCCCCCGACGCCGGTTGGGCGGACGGGACGGCGGCGCGGCCGGCGCCGGACGGGCAGGCGGACTAGGCAGTCCCGGGGCCCGCTGGCGCCGGGTACCCCCGGTTCAGATCATGCCCCATGCCGATGACGCCCGCGCGAGGTGCCG
This sequence comes from uncultured Actinomycetota bacterium, assembly GCA_963794685.1. Classification (GTDB taxonomy): domain Bacteria; phylum Actinomycetota; class Actinomycetes; order Mycobacteriales; family Micromonosporaceae; genus CAVTWH01. Next base: position 178,331 of record CAWCFK010000011.1, read on the forward strand.
GGGGTGGGGGCGGGTACGGCGCGGGTCAGTTCTCCGGCCCGCTGCGGCCCTGCTCGGCGAGGAACCGTTCCAGTTCCGCGCCCAGCTCCTCGGCGGTGGGCAGCGGCCCGGCCTCGGCCAGCAGGTTCTGCGTGCTGCGACCGCGCAGGAACGAGTCGTACTGCTGTTCCAGGCCGGCGACCAGCTCGGCGGCCTCCGGGTTGGCGGCCACCTGCCGGTCGATGTCGGCCCGGATCAGCTCGCCGGAGGTGCGCAGCGACTCGCTCGGCAGCAGCAGCCCGGTGGCCTTGGAGATCGAGGTGAGCAGCGTCTCAGCGGCCGGCGGGTACTCGGCCTGGGCCAGGTAGTGCGGCACGTGCACGGCGAAGCCCATGGCGTCCAGGCCCTGTTGGCCGAGCCGGTACTCGAGCAGGTTCGCCGCGCTGGCCGGCACCTGGACCCGCTGCAGCCAGGGCTCGTAGCCGGTGATCAGCTCGGGTCGGCTGGCGTGTGCGGTGACCCCGGCCGGCCGGGTGTGCGGCACCCCCATCGGGATGGAGTTCAGTCCGATGGACAGCCGTACCCCCTGCTCCCGCACCAGCAGCGTGACCGCCGCGATGAACCGCTCCCACTGCAGGTCCGGTTCGGCCCCTTCGAGCAGCAGGAACGGCGTGTCCTGGCGGTCGCGCAGCAGGTGCAGGGTGATTCCCGGCTCGTCGTAGGACTCCCAGTGGTCGCCGTCGAACTGCATTACCGGGCGGCGCGAGCGGTAGTCCATCAACTGGTCCAGGTCGAAGCGGACCACCGGCTGGGCTTCCAACTCGCTGAGCAGGTGCTCGCGGGCCAGCCGGGTGGCGTTGCCCGCGTCGACGAAGCCGGTCAGCGCCTCGATCATCACTGGCTGACCCAGCTCGGGCAGGTCGCCGATGACTTCAAACAGCTGGCGCGGATCGAGCACCGCCGGTCCTCTCCTCGGAGCGTGCCCGGGGGGCGTTGCCGCCGGCCCGGAACCTGAACAACCGCACACAACGTTATCCGGGCAGCCTCGATTCCCGACCGCCGCCCCGGCGGGACCAGGGAGCCGGAACAGAGGGTCAGCGGCCCGGGTCGTCGTCGGGCCGTAGCGCCACCGTCGGGTAGAGCGCCACCAGGCCGTCGATCATCGCGGTCAGGGCCAGTTCGAAGGCCCCGGTGTCGACCCGCTCGCGCAGGCCGGCGAGCCGGTGGGCGTCGTGCAGATGGGGGTACTCGTCGGTGTAGACGGCCGGGTCGGGGATGAAGCCGCCGGCGAAGCCGAGCGCCGATCCGATCACCAGGTACCGCATTGCCGCGCCGATCCGGGTGGCGTAGCTGGCCGGCCAACCGGCGTCGACCAGCGCCCCGTAGATGGCGTCGGCGGCGCGCAGCGCGGCCGGTCGCAGCCCCGGCCCGGTGGTGAGCAGCGGGAAGACGTTGGGGTGGGCGGCGATGGCGGCCCGGAAGGCCAGCGCCCAGCGGACCAGGCCGACCGGCCACTCCTGGGTACGCAGCGGGCTCAGGTCGACCGATGCGGAGACCGCGTCGGCCACCGCCTCGAGGATCTCGTCCTTGGTGGCGAAGTGGTTGTAGAGCGAGGGCGCGCGTACCCCGAGCCGTTGGGCGAGTCGACGGGTGGAGACCGCGGCGAGCCCCTCGTGGTCGAGCAGTTCGGTGGCGGCGGCCACGATCAGCTCGCGGGTGAGCAGCGCCTGACGCGGCCGGGGCACACCTACTCCCTTCTGCGGCCCGGTTCCGCCCGGTCCGGCTGCTGCCGTGTTGTATCCGGGCGGGCGGAGGGGCCAGCGTAGCAACCAACTAACGCCGATAGTTTCTCCCACAGGGCCGGTGGCGTGCGACGATGCCGGGGTGATCGAGCTGGATGGCCGCCCGCCGACGGCTGCCGAGCTGGCCGCGCTCGCCGTGACCGGGTACTCGTGCTTCACCACCATGTTGGTGGTCGACGGTCGGGTCCGTGGCCTGGCGCTGCACCTGGACCGGCTGACCGGGGACAGCCGGGAGTTGTTCGGGGTGGCCCCCGATCCCGAGCGGATCTGCCGGCTGGCGGCTCGGGCGGGAACCGGCCCCGTCGTCGTCCGGGTGGCCGCCGTCGACCCGGACCTGGACCTGGCCCACCCCGGTACCGGCCGGCCCGGCCCCGGCGGCACGGGCGCAGGGGAGCCGGCGCTGCTGGTGACCACCCGGCCGGCCCCGACCGGTGAGCCGGCCCCGCTGCGGCTGCGCACGGTGCGGCACGTCCGGGCGCTGGCCCCGGTCAAGCACTCCGGAGTCCTGCCGGCGCTGCACCTGCGCGCGCTGGCGCAGCGGGCCGGCTACGACGACGCGCTGTTCGTCTCGCCGGACGGTCACGTCCTTGAGGGGCCGACCTGGGGACTGGGGCTGCTGGCCGGCGAACAGCTGGTGTTCCCGGCCGGGCCGGTGCTGCCCGGCGTCACCGAGGCGCTGCTGCGCCAGCTCGCCGAGCGGGTCGGACTGCTGGCGCAGGAGGCGGTGGTGCCGGTGACGGAGCTGTCCGGGTACCCGGCCGCGTTCGTCACCAACGCCGTCGTCGGGGTACGCGCGGTGGCTTCGGTGGACGACCGTCCACTCCGGACGGAGGCGGCGGACATCGTCGCGCTGCGGGCCGCGTACGCGGCGCTGTCCGGGGATCCGCTGGTCCGATAGGCGGCGTTCGGTGCGTTCTTGCGGCGGTAGGCGGCGTTCGGCAATCGTTCGACAACTGTGAGTAATCGGCGGTCCTCGTTCTGGCAGTAAGCACTGTTGCCTTTCGCATCGGTGCCTCGCTATGGTGCGTCTGGCCTCAGCAAGTGTGATTACTCACGGTGATGAAGGCGGTGCCGGTAGAGCATGGTGGACGTGACGCCCCGGCGCGGTCACCGTGACCGCTGGGTCGAGCACCTCGACCCCGACGACCGCGGTCCCGAGCCCCACGGCCGCGACGACGACGTACCCGCCCCCCGGGTTCCGGGCAGCCGCGTTGCGGATGGCGAACCGGCCGGCGACGGCGCGGGGGACCGGTGGGGTACCGCAGCCCAGCGGCGGGCCCGTGCCGAGGACAGCGCCATCCGGGCGGCCCGGCCGGCCGCGCACTGGCTGCTGCGCAACCGGCGACAGGTGCTCACCACTATCGGCATCGGTACCGTGGTGGCCGGCGGCGTCGGTGGCACCGCGGCACTGTTCGCCCAGGGCGACCCGCTGCAGGCGGTGGCCGACAACCGGCCCGGCGCCGGCCCCGCCTACCTCGACCGCGACTCCAGCTACGTGGGCCAGGAGGCCGGCGACGACCTCGGCGTCCGCGGACTGGCCGGCTCGGCGCAGGAGGCGGCCAACCGGGCGGCTGCCGCGACCCCGATCTACCCGTCCCCGTTGACCCGCGACCCGCAGGCGCACCTGCTGCGCCGGGCCTCCTTCGGCGGCACCCCCGCGGACGCCGCCGACCTCAGCAGGGTCGGTCTGGACGCCTGGCTGGAGCAGCAGCTCAACCCGACCACCATCGCCGACCCGGTGGCCGACGAGGTGCTCAAGGCATACCCGACCATCGGCATGGGGATCGCGGCGGTCCGCAAGGCCATCCCCAACGGATCCTTTGACGCCATGGTCGCGCTGGGCCAGGCCACGCTGGCCCGGCAGATCTGGAGCAAGCGGCAGCTCTTCGAGATCGTGGTCGACTTCTGGAACAACATCCTGCACATCACCAACCCGCTGGACACCGTCTGGGACAGCCGTAGCCCGTACGACACCGAGGTGATCCGCAAGAACGCGCTCGGCAAGTTCAGCACCATGCTGCTGGCGGCCGCCCGGCACCCGGCGATGCTGCGGTACCTCAACAACGACCAGTCCGACAAGCGCTCGGTCAACGAGAACTACGGCCGCGAGTTGCTGGAGCTGCACTCGGTCGGCGTGGACGGCGGCTACACCGAGACCGACGTGCGCAACAGCGCCTACGTCCTCACCGGGCGCACCATCGACCAGAACGGGCTGTTCAGCTACCAGTCCCGCAAGCACAAGACCGGCGCGGTCAAGGTGCTCGGCTTCAGCGACCCGAACTCCTCGGCCGCGAACGGCCTGCAGATGGGCGACGCGTACGTCAACTACCTGGCACACCACCCGTCCACGGCCAACTACATCGCGCACAAGCTGGCCGTCCGGTTCGTCGCCGACATCCCGCCGCAGTCGCTGACGGAGCGGCTGGCCAAGGCGTACCTGGACAACGACACGGCGATCGTGCCGGTGCTGCAGACCCTGTTCCACTCGATGGAGTTCTGGATCGCCACCGGGTTGAAGACCCGCCGGCCGTTGGAGAACTTCGTGGCCAGCGCCCGGACGCTCGGCGTGACCCCGGGCGGCAACACCAAGAGCGCGATGGAGAGCCTGATGTTCCGGCTCGCCCAGATCGGCCAGGCACCGATGAACTGGGCGCAGCCCAACGGGTTCCCGGACGTCGCGGTGGCCTGGGACTCGGCGCAGGGCATGCTCGGGCTGTGGAACAGCCACCGGATCTGGGCGCAGGGCCAGACCAAGGGCCTCACCTACGCCAAGTTGGAGAGCCTGGTGCCGGCGCTGCCGCCGACCACCGGCGCATACCTCGACGCGCTGGCCACCCGGCTGGTCGGCCAGCCGATGCGGCCGCAGGACAAGGCAACCCTGCTGAAGTTCCTCGGGGTGGCCGACAACGCCCCGGTGAAGAGCGCCAACCTCGGCGGCAAGCTGCAGTACGTGGTGCCGCTGATCCTCGACTCCGTCTTCCACGCGCTGCGGTGAGGCCATGACCGACACATCCCGACCGTCCGGCACCGACCGGGTCCACCGCGCCACGCCCGCTGACGCGGCGCCGGCGCAGCGCAGCGAACCGGCCGGCATGCCGTACCCCGACTGCCCGCAGGACCTCGACCGGTTCGGTCCCACCCGGGCCGACGCTGCGGTGCGGGTACACGCCGAACACGTGCAGGCCGATCTGGAAGCGCAGAAGCGCAAGTGGGACAAGGGCTTCACCCGGCGGCGTACGCTTTTCGGGGTGGCCAGCGCGGGCATCGCGGCGCTCGGCGCGCAGCTGGTCACCACCCGGGTGGCCTTCGCCGATCCGGCGGCCACGAACCGTACCCTCGTGGTGGTCTTCCTGCGCGGCGGCATGGACGGCCTCTCCGTGGTGCAGCCGCTCAACGACAGCAACCTCAAGACCATGCGGCCCGGACTGACCATCGCCGCGGACGCGCTGCTGCCGGCCGGTCGTGGCTTCGGCCTCAACCCGGCGCTGCTCCCGCTGCAGCCGTACTGGAAGGCCGGCACCATGGCGGCTGTGCACGCGGTGGCCACCCCGGACGCCAGCCGTAGCCACTTCCAGGCCCAGGACTGCATCGAACGCGGCGCGGCCGACGTGGCGGTCAGCACCGGCTGGCTGGACCGGGTACTGCACGCGATGGGGCCGGGCACCACCTTCCGGGCCATCTCTGAGGGCAACTCGCTACCCCGCTCGCTGGTCGGCAACGAGCCGGCCATCGTGCTGCAGGGCGTGCAGAACTTCACCCTGCAGGGCAGCGGCGCCATCCGGGACAAGAGCATCGCCGCGCTGCAGGCGCTCTACACCGGCCTCGACCACCCGCTGGCCGGGCAGGCGCAGGCCACCATCACCGCGATGGCCGCCGCCAAGAAGGTCGGCGCCAGCAACGCCGCGATGGGCGCGCAGTACCCGGGTGGCGGCTTCGCCGACGGGCTGCGCGACATCGCCCGCCTGGTCAAGGCGAAGGTGGGTCTACGGGTGGCGGTGCTGGACGTGGGCGGTTGGGACATGCACACCAACCTCGGCAACATCGACAACGGCGCGATGAAGGACAACCTCACCGGCCTGTCCACCGCGCTCGCCGCCTTCGTCAAGGACCTCGGCCCGTCCTTCAACGACACCACCATCGTGACGATGAGCGAGTTCGGTCGCCGGGTCGAGCAGAACGCCAACGCCGGCGTCGACCACGGTCACGGCGGGCTGATGCTGCTGCTGGGCGGTGGCCTCAAGGGCGGCCAGGTGCACGGCAAGTGGCCGGGGCTGTCCGCGGGCGCGCTCGACCACGGTGACGTGGCCGGTTCCAACGACTATCGCGACGCGCTCGGTGACCTGCTCACCAAGCGGTTCGGCCTGGGCGATCTGGGACCCATCTTCCCCGGCTACAAGTACAAGCCGATGGGCGTAGCTGTCTGATCGGCGACTGTTCCCGCAGCGACACCCGTAATGAATGAGGCGCGGGCTTGAGTTGTGTCGGTATCGTGTGCGCGACCCCTTGAGAGGAGTACTCGTTGACCGCCCCCTACTACCAGGGCCCTGGACAGCAGCCGCCCGCCGGTGGCTCGGCCATCGCTGTTACCACGAAGTTCTTCCCGCTGTTCTGGCTGCTCTACTTCTTCAAGCCGAAGCTGGCCGTCAACGGCCAGGAGTTGCCCCAGCAGGCCTGGGGCCGGCAGGTCATCCCGGTCCAGCCGGGCACCTACCGGATTGAGGCGCACACCCCGTACATCCTGCCGCCGAAGTTGGGACCGGCCACCGCTGACGTGCCGGTCGCTCCCGGCCAGACGGTCGAGTTGGAGTACAAGGCGCCGCTGGTGGCGTTCTTCCCGGGTTCGCTGGGTGCCCCGCCGCAGAAGTACAACGGCGCGATCGTGCTCTGGATCCTGTTGGCGGTCTTCGTGCTGCTGATCATCTGCTGCTGCGCGTCCTCGCTGGCCAACAGCTGAGCACCTGTTCGCAGTACCACCGACCGGGGGTCGGGCCGAGCTGTCTCGGTCAGGCCCCCGGCCCGTGTGTGTTGCCTGGCGCAGACGTCGGTAAGGCAGACTAGCCAGGTGAATGAGTGGATCAGAGTGGCCGAAGTCGATGCAGTGACCACAAGGCCACTGTCGGTAGCGGTTGCCGGTCAGCGCATTGTGGTGCTGCGGTTGACCGCGGACGGGCCGGTACTGGCGTTCCTCGACCAGTGCCCGCACCGGCTGGTCCCGCTCTCCGCCGGCAGCGTGGTCGACGGGCGGCTGCGCTGCTCGTACCACGGGTGGGAGTTCGGCGAGACCGGGCGCTGCCTGGAGCTGCCATCCGCCGGTCCGGGAGTTCCCGGGCCGCCCCGGGCGACGCTGCGCGCGGTGCCGGTACGGGAAGCCGACGACGCCGTCTACCTGCAGCCGGACGCGGACCGAGCCGGCCCGGTGCTGTTCACCAACCTCGATCCGGCGCTGGAACGGGCCTGGCACCCGGTCGCACTCGTCGACGAACTCGGCGACACGCCGTACCGGGCCCGGCTGCTCGGCCGCGACTGGTGGCTGACCCGCTCCGGTGACCGGCTGCACGCGCAACCCACGCCGGCCGGCCTCACGCAGCGCTGGGGGCTGGTCTGGCTGGCCCCGCAGACCCCGCTGACCGGGCTGTTCACCGACCCGGACGCCGAGGACGCCAGCTTCGTCGGGGGCTGGCTGCCGCCGGCCCGGACGAGCGTCAGCGCCGGCGTGGTGGCCGACAACTTCCTCGACGTGGCGCACTTCCCGTTCGTGCACGCCGGCACCTTCGGCGCGGCCGAGGCGAAGACCGTGGACGGGTACGTGGTGCATGCCGAGCCGGAGGGCTGCCGCAGCGTGCAGGAGCAGTGGTTCGACAACCCGCAGGACCCGGGGGTACCCGCCGGGCTGCGCCCGCTCCGCCAGCGCCGCCGGGCCACCTACGTACACCACGCCCCGTTCCAACTGCTGCTGCGGTTGGAGGAGTTGGATGCCGGCGCGGTGAAGACGATCCTGTTCTTCGCCCAGCCGGAGGATCTGCACAGCACCCGGATCTACACCAAGATGCTGCTGCGCGACGTCGGCGGCGTGCGCGACCCGGGACCGGCGGCACTTGCCGCCGAGATCGCCTTCGAGGAGGCGGTACTCGCCGAGGATCTGGCCCTGCAACGCACCGTCGTGCAGCCCGGCCTGCCGCTGCGGCTGCGCGACGAACTGCACGTACGGGCCGACCGGCTGGGCGTGGCACTGCGCCGATCGCTCGCGGCCTTCGCTCAGCGGGCGGTCGCCGAGGCCGCCGCTGACCTGACGCTGCCCCCGCAGAATGCCGCCGATCTGGCGCTGGACGGCGGGGCGGTCGCGGACAGCGTCGGTGCGGACCCGGGCCGATGACGGTCGACCTGCTGCTGCGCAACGCCCGCCTGCCGGGCGCGGACGGGCTGCGCGACCTGGCCGTGGCCGACGGCCGGCTGGTCGCGCCGGTCCCTGCCGAACAGGCCCGGGAGGTGATCGACCTGGCCGGCCGGCTGGTCACGCCGCCGCTGGTCGAGCCGCACATCCACCTCGACGCGGTGCTCACCGTCGGGCAGCCGCGCCCCAACCGGTCCGGTTCGCTGTTCGAGGGCATCGCGGTGTGGGCCGAGCGGGTCAAGGAACTGACCGTGGAGGACGTGCAGACCAGGGTTCGCCAGGTACTGCGCTGGCAGTTGGCCAACGGGGTACAGCAGGTGCGCAGCCATGTCGACGTCTGCGACCCCGAGCTGCGCGCCCTGCGGGCTCTGGTGGAGCTGCGCGAGGAGGCCCGTGGCCTGGTCGACCTGCAATTGGTGGCCTTCCCGCAGCAGGGCATCCTGAGCTTCGACGGCGGCCGGGAGTTGATGCGCGAGGCGGTCCGGCTCGGCGCGGACGTGGTGGGCGCGATCCCGCACTACGAGCTGACCCGGGAGGACGGCGTCGAGTCGGTGCGCTTCGCGATGGCGCTGGCCGACGAATTCGGGCTGCGGGTGGACATCCACTGCGACGAGACCGACGACGAGCACTCCCGGTTCGTCGAGGTGATGGCAGCCGAGACGATCCGGCGTGGGATGTCCGGGCGGGTCACCGCGAGCCACACCACGGCGATGCACTCGTACAACAACGCCTACGCGCACCGGCTGATCGCCAACATCGCGCGGGCCGGCCTGCACATGGTCACCAACCCGCTGGACAACGCGGTACTGCAGGGGCGCTTCGACTCCGGCCCGATCCGGCGCGGCCACACCCGGGTCAAGGAGCTGATCGCCGCCGGCGTGAACGTCTGCGTCGGCCACGACTCGGTGATGGACCCGTGGTACCCGCTGGGCTACGCCGACCCGTTGCAGGCCGCGTTCGTACTGGTGCACCTCGGCCAAATGTCCGGCGACGACGAGCTGCGGCAGCTGATCGACATGATCACCGTGAACCCGGCCGCCGCCCTCGGGTTGAGCGACTACGGCCTGCGCGAGGGCGGCCCGGCCGACCTGGTGGTCTTCGACGCGCCCAGCGAGGCCGACGCGCTGCGCCTGGTGGCGCCCCGGCTGCTGGTGCTGCGGGCCGGGCGGGTGGTGGCCCGGACCCGGCCCGCGCAGACCTCGGTGACCTGGCACGGCACCGAGGAGGAGGTCAACTTCCTGCGGTGACCGACGGCTGCGCCGAGCGGTCGCGCTGCAGCCGGAAGAACACCAGGTAGAGCACCGCCGAGATGACGAACCCGGCCTCGAAGGCGCTGTCGCCGAAGGACGGCCAGTGCTTCGGTACCGGCCCCTTGTACTTCTCCTGGTTGGAGAAGAGCCACACGGAGACCACCACGCCGACCGCCATCGCCACCGCACCGCCCCACGGGTTGTGCCGCTTGTCGTAGAGCAACCCGGACACCTCGGTATCCCGGCGCAGGTACCAGTCGGTCAGGTAGACGGCCAGCCACGGCCCGATCCAGTACGCGATGACCAGCAGGAACGACTCGTACTTGTGGCCGGCGTCCTTGAGTCCCGACCACGCGACTCCGAAGCCGATCACGCCAAAGCCGAGCGCCACGATGGCCCGGCGCAGCGCCAGCGGCAGGGTGATGCCCAGTGCCAGGAAGGAGATCGAGCCGGAGTAGACGTTGATGGCGTTGGCGCTGATCGCCCCGAGCGCGATGGCCAGCAGGGTCAGGTCGGCCAGCCAGGTCGGCAGGTGCCCGGTGAAGGCCGCCGTCGGGGTCGCGTCGGCGGGGGAGACCAGGGTCGCCGAGGCCGCGCCGACCGTCTCCAGCACAACGCAGGAGACGAAGACGCCGAGTCCGGCCCAGAGCCCGGTGGCCCGCTTGCTGATGGCCGGCGGCAGGTAGCGGGTGTAGTCGGCGGCGTACGGGTTCCAGCCGGCCGCGTACCCGAAGGCGGCGCCGACGGTGAGCAGGAAGCCGCCGAGGCCGCCGGTGTTCGCGGCGGTGCTGCCCGGGTCGGCCTTGGACAGGATCACCACCGAGGTGATCGCGAAGATCACCGCGAGCGCCGGGAAGGCCAGCTTCTCGAAGAGGTGTACGAAGTTGTGGCCGACGAACGCGACGGCGATCTGGGCCACCACCACGATCAACAGGCAGACCAGGCTGGGCAGCTTGGTGAGCGTGTTCAGCGCCAGCGCGCCGCTGACACTGTTGACCGCGAACCAGCCGATGCCGGCCACCAGGGCGTTGAGCCCGGCCGGTAGGACATTGCCGAGGCGGCCGAAGCTGATCCGGGACAGGATCATCTGCGGTACCCCGAAGGCGGGCCCGCGCGCGGACAGCGCGCCGTGGCTGACCGAGCCGAGCGCGGTGCCCAGCACGATGGCCGCCACCGCCTGCCAGAAGGTCTGGCCGAAGAAGAGCACCGAGATGACCCCCACGAAGATCGTGGCGAACTCCAGGTTCGGCGACATCCAGGTCCAGAACAGGTTGTACGGCTTGCCGTGCCGTTCGTCGAGCGGGATGAACTCGGCGCCGCCGGGCTCGACGGCGGCGACCTTGGCGCCGTAGGTGCCCTCGCGCACCTCGACAGCTGCCGGGTCGTCGGCCGGATTCTCTTGCTGTGTCAAGGATTCCGTTGACATGGGGGTCGCCCTCTTCCGGGATGGGGCAGGGGGATGGTGCGTCGACGCTAGTCGCGGCACACGTCACCGCAGTTCCCCCGCTGTTTCCCGAACGTTTCTCCAGTCTGCGGGCGGTCCTCCTCCTCCCGGACGGCGCGCCGGGGGTGACGCCGGAGTGGCCGGCGAGCGCGGTTAGACTGCACGGACCTGTGAGCGCGGTTGCGGGAACCCGGCGAGGAGTGGGCATGAAGGCTGGCGACGTCACTGTCGAATGGTTGCGGACCGTGGAATTCCAGCGTGCCCCGGTGGGGCGGGCCACTATCGAGGGCGTCGTGCACCGGCGGCTCAACCCGATCGTGGACGGCCGGGGCGAGGTCACCGAGCTGTGGAGCGAGCCCTGGGAGGGTTTCGGAACCCCGGTGCACATCTACCAGAGCGGCACCGACCACGGTGTGGTCAAGTGCTGGCACCTGCACGAGATCCACACCGACCAGTTCGCCATCAGCCGGGGCAAGGTGCAGGTGAGCCTGGTCGACGTGCGGGAGGACTCGCCCACTCTCGGCCACGTCAACGTCTTCATCCTGGGTACCCTCAACCCCGGCCTGGTCCGCATCCCGCCGGGCCTGCTGCACGGCTGGAAGGCGCTGAGCGCCCCGGAGACCCTGGTGCTGAACTTCCAGTCGCACGTTTACGACCCGGCTGACGAGTACAAGCTGCCGTGGGACTGCGTGCTCGCCGACGTCTGGGAGCCCAAGAACGGCTGAGCCGGGTCAGCCGGTGGCCGGCTCCGCGCCCGCGTCGAGTTGGGCGACCAGCCGGGCCGGGGCGACCGTGCGGTACGCGTCCTGGCACACCTCGGCCACCTCGGCCCAGGCCGGTGCCGGCGCGGCCAGTCGGACACCGACCCAACCCCGGTGCCCGACATACGGCGGCCGGAAGTAGTGCTGTGGCGCGGCGGCGATCAGCTCCTGCTGCACCCCGACGGGCGCGGCACACCACAGGTGCGGGAAGTGGTTGTCGTGGTGGCCGTCGACGTAGAGCGCCACGAACATCGGCTTGTCACGGACGAAGAAGCACACCGCGCCGTGGCTCGGCCGCTCGGTGACCGCCGGGAACGCCAGGCAGATCGTGCGTACCCGGTCCACCAGATCGTGTTGGCTCATCCGGCCACGCTACCGGCGCCCCACTCGGCAGTGCCGTCCCGGACGTCGTTGCGGCGTGCCGCCTGATCCGGACGTCGATCCGCCCGCCCCGTCCGGACCGGCCGGGTTCGGGGCGGCAGATCTCCGAGCGGCCGGGGGTCACGGTGCCCCGTGGGCGGTGTCGGGCCGGGGTCACCGCTGCCGGGGCCGGGGAGCCTCGGCATGCAGGTCGCGGTGCCCCGCCACCGCCGGTCGGGGCACCGCGACGTCTTCGGTGCCGGCCGGCTCAGCCCGTCATCGGGTCGGCCCGGCCGTGCCGCCTGGTCGTCCGGTGGCTCATCGGTAGAGCCGCAGGTCGGCGACGCTCCACCAGTTGCCGGTGGTGGCCGTGGCGGTCACCTTGAGGTACCTGGCACGCACCCGGCCGAGGTCCACAGTGGACAGCTGGCCCACTCCGGCCACGTCAGCCACCGTGCGCCAACGGCTGCCGTCGTCGCTGACCGCCACCGTGAGGCCGCGTGCGTAGTCGCCCAGGTTGTCGCCGCTGTCCACGGCCACCTGTCGGAACTCCCGCCGGCTGCCCAGATCCACCAGCAGGTACTGGCCGGGCTGCTGGCCGGCCCCGGTGGACCAGCGGGTCGAGGCGTCGTCGTCGATGGCCTGGCTGGCCGGCTCGGCGGCCGGTACCCCGGTCGCCACCGCCCCGGTCAGGTCCAGCGCGCGCGGCGTGTTGCCAAGCGCCCGGGAGGCCGGCCAGGTGAAGGTGGCCAGCGCGCCGCCCGGCAGGGTGTAGTCGAAGGACTCGTCGCCGACCGCGACGGTGAAGCTGCGCGGGTCGTCGTTCTCGTTGTGCACCACCAGTGCCGTGGAGCCGTCCGGGTTGCGCAGCGCCACGTCGGTGAGCTGCCCGTTCCAGCCGGTGGTCCCGAACGAGGTGCTGGCGATCCGAACCGCGCCCGGCTTCACGAACTTCGCCAGGTGCCCGATCGTGTAGTACTCCGCCTCGGTGTGCACCGTGCCGTCGTTCAGCACGGTGACCAGGCCGGTACAGGTGTCGCAGCCGCCGTTGTGCGGACCGCCCTGCTCGTCCAGCGCGATGTTCCAGGTGAGCAGCGACTTCGCCCAGTCCCGGACGGTACCGACGCTGAGGGTACGGGCGTGCCAGGTCAGGGTTCCCCGGAAGTACTGGGCCGGGGTGTCGGTCGCGCCGTGCGAGCCGGAGCACTCGGTGAACCAGATGCCCTTGTCCGGGTACGCGGCGTGCAGCTCGTTCTGCGCCGACGGGTCCCCGGAGTAGCAGTGGTAGGCGGTGCCGGCCAGCCACTTGCCGGCCGGGCTGGCCAGCAGCTGGTACGGGTAGTCGGTCTCCGGGCTGCGCCCCGGTGGGGTGCTGGCGATGTCGCCGGGGTGGGTGGTCCAGTTGTGGTCGTACCCGAGGATCTTCGTGTGTGGGCTGGCGGCCCGTAGCAGTGGGCCGAGCGCCTCGATGACGGCCGCTTCCCGGGCCACCGGCAGGTCGGTCCCCGGGTACCCGCTGGGCGCCCGGTTCTGTGGCTCGTTCTGCACGGTGAGGTAGTCGATCGGCACCCCGGCCGCCGCGTACGCCTGCACGAACTTCACCAGGTAGCGCGCGTACGCCAGGGTGATCGCCGGGTCGTCGATGAGCTCGCCGCCGACGAGTGAGCCGCTGGTCTTCATCCACGCCGGCGGGCTCCACGGGGTGGCCACGACGGACAGTCGCGGGTTGAGTTGCCGGGCCCGGCGCAGCAGCGGCAGGACCTGCGCCCGGTCGTGGTCGATGCTGAACCGGCTCAGGGTGAAGTCGCTCTGCCCGGCCGGCACGTCGTCGTAGGTGTAGTGGCTGGCGGCGGCGGTGAAGTCGGAGGAGCCGACCGGTTGACGCAGCATGCTGATTCCGATCCCGGCGGCCGGGTCGAACAGCGAGCGCAGGGTCTGCTCGCGGGCGGCCGGGGTGAGCCGGTACAGCACTGCGGCGGACGAGTCGGTGACGGCCGCGCCGAAGCCGTCGACGCTCTGGTAGGTGCGCTGCGGGTCGATGGTGATCGTGGTGAGCGGCGAGGTGTGCCGGCTGAAGGTCACCGGTGCCCGCTGGTGCAGCAGTTCGGCGCGGTCCACCGTGGTCACCCAGACCTCGGCGGTCGGCGGGCGGGAAGCGGGCGCGGCCTGGGCGGGGCCGGCGGCGCCCAGGGTGCTGGCGAGCAGGATGGCGGCGGACGCGGTCAGCCACGACGCTGGTCGGCGCATCGACTCCTCCGGATGGGGCCGAGGCCCCGCAGCGGCGGTGGGCCGGGCCCGAAAGGACGGCTCGGGCGGCCCGGGGACGGGAGATGTAACAGAATGAAACGCATTGACCAAGTGCTGTTCCATACCCTGTCCTTGCCCGCGTACCGCTGTCAAGGCAGTGCCTTTCGCGGATCCTCGGCAACGCCTAGGCTGGCACGAATGAAACAGAGGCATGTAACAAATGACCGGCGCTGATCCGGGTCGCCGGGCCACCGTGCGGGACATCGCCGCCGAGGCGGGCGTCTCCATCGCCACCGTCTCGCGGGTGCTCACCGGACAGGACAGCGTCGCGGCGCACACCCGGGAACTGGTGCACCGGGCGGTCGAGCGGCTCGGCGAGCGCCCCGGCCCGCGTACCCGCCGCGGCAACGAGGCTGTCTTCGTGCGCTGCCCGTACCTGCTCACCGACTACTTCGGACTGATCGTCTCGTCCATCGCCGAGACCCTGGAGCTGCACGGCCGGCACCTGGTGCTCAACGCCGGGGAGCCGGCCCAGGACCAGCGGATCCTCGCCGATCTGCCGTCCCGCCCGGGGATCAGCGGCGCGATCCTGATCCTGCCGCCGGAGTCCGAGGCGGAGATCGTCGCGCTGCGCGGCCGGGACCTGCCGTTCGTCGTGGTCGATCCGCGTACCCCCCTGCCCGGCGACATCGTCGCGGTGTCCGCCGCGCACTTCACCGGAGCCCGCCGGCTCACCGCGCACCTGATCGAACTCGGCCACACCCGGATCGGCGTGATCGGCGGCCCGGACGAGTGGATGGCCAGCGACGCCCGGCTGGCCGGGCACGCGGCCGCGCTGGCCGAGGTGGGCGTGCTCGCCCCGGCCGCGCTGCGGCGCAGTGTGGCGCCGACCACGGACGCCGGCTACCGCGCGGCCGGGGAACTGCTCGACGGACCGGACCGGCCGACCGCGCTGGTCGGCTTCAACGACAAGATCGCGGTGGGCGCGCTGCGCGCGGCTGCCGACCGTGGTCTGCGCGTCCCGCAGGACGTGTCGATCGCCGGCTTCGACGACATCGAGCTGAGCCGGGCCACTCGGCCGCTGCTCACCACCGTCCGCCAACCGTTGCAGGAGATGGGTCGGATGGCGGTCACCCTGCTGGTCCGGCTACAGCAACGGCACCGGCTGGACGCCCTGCACGTCGACCTCGCCACCGAACTGGTCATCCGCGACTCCACCGGCCCGGCCCCGCGCTGACCCGGCCGTGCCGCGCCGGCGGGCAGCTCAACTCAGCGGGAGCCGGACGGTGAAAATGGTGTCGCCGGGCGTGGAGTCCACGCTGACCTGGCCGGCATGCGCGGTCACCACAGCGTCCACAATGGCGTAGTTGCTGCTGGTGAGCCCGGCGGACCCGCACCGGGCGGTGTCAGCCGGTGCGGATCACGGTGTCAGCGGCCAGCCGGCCGTGCTCCGGGTCACGCCCGGCCTGCCCGGCGCGCAGCAGCGCGGTCACCGCCCGGGGCGCTTCGGCGGCCCGGTAGATCGTCCGGTCCCGGGTGAAACCGCGCAGTTCGGCGAGGGTGTGCGGACGCGTGCGGAGCTGGCCCAGCAGCAGTCTGCGCAGCGGCCCCAGATTCGGCGTGAGCGAGATGTCCAGCGCCGCGGACTCCGGGTCGGCCGGGTCGCGGTAGCGAACGCCCGCGTACTCGTCGGCCGCCCACAGCGCGTCCTTCACCGCGTCCAGGTGCCGCTCGGCGTTGCTGCCGAACAGCAGCAGCCGGTCCGGCTGCCCGGTGGCCGTCAGGCCGACCGTGACGGCCTGCCGGAAACCGGCCGCCCGGCAGGTTTCCGGGTCCGCGGTCGCGGCGACCACGGCGAGCACGTCGCTGCCCGGGTTGCCGGCCAGCGCGGTGAGCAGGTCGGTCAGATCGGCGCCGGCCGGCGGCTCCAGGAAGGCCAGGATCGGCGCGCCGAAGCAGCCGGCCGCGCACAGCGCCGCGAGCAGCGGCCGGTCGTCGAAGATCAGCTCGCAGCGCATGCCGAGCGCTGCCCGGGTGTCCCGGACCGCCTGCTGCCCGTCCGGATCGGCCCCGGTGAGCAGGACCCGTACGGTGCGGCGGGCGAGCAGGTCGCCGAACTCGGCGAGGGTACCCAGCGCCGCCACCGCCGACGGCTGGGCGCCGGGGCCGCCG
The DNA here is from genome assembly GCA_963794685.1 of uncultured Actinomycetota bacterium. Taxonomy (GTDB): domain Bacteria; phylum Actinomycetota; class Actinomycetes; order Mycobacteriales; family Micromonosporaceae; genus CAVTWH01. The sequence continues at coordinate 194,737 of CAWCFK010000011.1, forward strand.
AGTTCGGCGTAGGTCAGCTTGCGGGCCGAGTGCAGCAAGGGTGGGGCGCATCCGTCGAGGTACCGGACGAGCAGTTCGCGGGTGATCGACCGGTAGGGGTCGGCCGGCTGCATGCCTCCATGATGGGGGCGCTCAGCCCAACTGGACCAGCATCTTCCCGGTGTTCGCTCCGCGCAGCATGCTCAGGAACGCCTCGGGAGCGTTCTCCAGCCCGTCCACCACGGTCTCGTCGCAGCGGAACCGGCCGTCCGCGCGCCACTGCGCCGCCTCGGCGAGGAACTGCGGCATGAGCCCCTCGTGGTCGAACACGATGAAGCCGCGCAGGGTCAGCCGCTTGCCGACGGCCAGCGCGAGGTTGGCCGGGCCCGGGGTCGGCGACTCGTCGTTGTACTGGGCGATCGCGCCACACAGCGCCACCCGGCCGTGTCTGCGCAGCGCGCCGATGGCGGCCTCCAGGTGGTCGCCGCCGACGTTGTCGAAGTACACGTCGATGCCGTCCGGAGCGGCCGTGCGCAACTGCCTACGGACCGGCGCGGTGCGGTAGTTGAAGGCCGCGTCGAAGCCCAACTCCTCGGTCAGGTACGCCACCTTGGCGTCGGTGCCGGCGCTGCCGATCACCCGGGCCGCGCCCTTGATCCGGGCGATCTGGCCGGCCATGCTGCCTACCGCGCCGGCCGCGCCGGAGACGAACACGGTGTCCCCGGGCTTCATCGCCGCCACGTCGAGCAGCCCCGCGTACGCGGTCAGCGCCGGCATCCCGAGCAGCCCCAGGTACGCGGCGGCGGGCGCGATCGCGGTGTCCACCACCCGGAACTGGGCGGCGTCGGCGACCACCAGATCCCGCCAGCCGAACCCGTGCAGCACCACGTCGCCGGGTTTGAGGTCGGGACTCTGCGACGCCACCACCTCGCCGACCGCCCCGCCGTCCAGGGCTGCGTCGAGCTGGTACGGCGGCACGTAGGACTTCACGTCGTTCATCCGCCCGCGCATGTACGGGTCGACCGACATCACCAGATTGCGGACCAGTGCCTGGCCCGGTCCGGGCGCCGGCAGCTCCACCTCCACCAGTCGGAAGTTGTCGACGGTTGGCCAGCCCTGGGGGCGGGCGGCCAGTTGGATCTCACGGCTGGTGGTCACGGTGTTGCCCTTCTCGATGGCGGGGGGTACGGATGGCGCAGGGGTGGCGGTCAGCCGACTTCGAGGGTGACCTCGATGTTGCCGCGGGTCGCGTTGGAGTACGGGCACACCTGGTGCGCCTGCTCCGCCAACTCCCGGGCGGTGGCCGGGTCCACCGCGGGCACGTGCACCCGCAGCGTCACGGCCAGCCCGTACCCGCCCGCGTCCGTCCGGCCGAAGCCGACCAGGCCGGTGACCTCGCTGCCCTCGACATCGGCGCCGGCGCGGCGGGCCACCAGGCGCAGCGCCGAGTGGAAGCAGGCCGCGTAGCCGGCGGCGAACAACTGCTCGGGGTTGCTGCCCTGCCCGCTGCCGCCGACTTCGGTGGGGGAGGCCAGCGGCAGGTCGATCCGGCCGTCGCTGCTGCGGACGGAGCCGTTGCGGCCGTCGCCGGTGGAGGTGGCCTCGGCGGTGTAGAGAATCTTCATCAGTGGTGGATCTCCCCGGAGTCGGTGTCGTTGGTTGCCGCGGTGATGGCCCGGGTCAGCGCGGTCAGCCGTTCCCGCAGGTCGGTCAGCTCGGCGGTGGACAGGCCGGCGGCGGCCGCGACGGTCGCGGGCACCGTCGCGGCCCGGCGGCGTAGCTGGTCGCCGTGCTCGGTGAGGTGGATCAGCACCGAGCGCTCGTCGGTCCGGCTGCGTTCGCGGCGTACCAGGCCGGCCGACTCCATCCGCTTGAGCAGCGGGGAGAGGGTGCCCGAGTCGAGCATCAGCTCACTGCCCAGGTCCTTGACGGTGCGCCGGTCGTGCTGCCACAGCACCAGTAGCACCAGGTACTGCGGGTAGGTCAGGTCGAGCTGTTCCAGCACCGGCCGGTACAGCGTGGTGACCGCGCGGGACGCCGAGTAGAGCGCGAAGCACACCTGTCGGCGCAGCTCCAGGTCCCGTTCCATGCGGACGACGCTAGCCCGCAGGCAAGTTGTGCACAACTGAATGGCGGGTGACCGATCCCACCCGCTGCGCGCTCAGAACACCGAGATCGCCAGGATGCCCGCCGCGCCCAACAGCACGATCATCCCGACCATCAAAAGCAGACCCTGGCCGCCGACCTCGTCCACCGTGCTGGTCTGCTCCACCTCACCGGTCATCGTCGCGTCCTCCCCGAAACCGCCGCCCGACCCCCGCGCGGGAGGTCGGATACCCAGCAACCACGGTAGGCAAACATGAACGGTTAGGGCGGAAGATTCACTTCCACCGATGCCCATTTACGAACCCCGGCAACATCCGGTACGCTCCGGTCACTCGGCCGACGTCTTCCCCCGTGGACGCCGGCCGAGCCTATTTCTCCCCGGCTCTTTCCCGACGGCGACGGCGCTCAGGCCCGCGCCGCAGTGGCTGCCAACAGCTCCGCCGGCACCTGGTCGAGCACCGCGAGGATGGCCGCGGCCAGCGCCCGGGCGGACTCGTGGGTCAACTCGACGGCCACCCGGCCCTCCGGCCCGCGGGCCGGGTCGGCGAAGTCGATGTTCAGCGTGTGCTCGGCCGCCGCGTGCACCGGGTGGTCGAAGTAGACCGTCGCCCGGGTGCACCGGCACCAGCCGGCCCGACCCCGTGCGCTGCCGTCGATCGCGATCGTCTCGGTGATGTAGGTGCACATGTCAGGCCGCCAGGTGCTGACCGAAGAAGGTGAAGATCCGCTGCCAGCCCTCGACCGCAGCGGTCGGCCGGTACGACGGCCGGTCCACCGCGAAAAAGGCGTGCCCGGCATCCTCGAAGAAGTAGAACTCGTACGGCTTGCCCAGCCGGTCCAACTCTGCGCCGAGTTGCTCCATCTCCGCCGGGCTCGGGTGCGAGTCGTTCACCCCGAACAGGCCGAGCAACGGGCAGGACAGCTGCGGGGTGAGGCCGAGCAGCGAGGTCATCCGGATCGGCGAGTTGGCCGGGCGGTCGGTGACCACGAACGCGCCGTAGCAGTCGACCGCCGCGTCCAACTCCAGCGAGCAGGCGGACAGGAACGCCTGCCGGCCACCCGAGCAGTGCCCGATCACGCCGACCTTCCCGTTGCTGCCGGGCAGTGAGCGCAGGAACTGGGCGGCCCCCGCGACATCCCCGACCAGCCGCTCGTCGGGTACTCCGCCGGCCGCCCGGACCAGCGCGGCGGCGTCGTCCGGGTCAGCGCCCGGCGCCTCCCGCGAGTACAGGTTCGGGCACACCGCCAGGTACCCCTGCGCGGCGAACCGGCGCACCATCTCCTTGGTCGCCGCGTCGTACCCGGGCAGGTGGTGGATCACCACCACGCCGCCCGCGGGGGCGCCCTCCTCCGGCCGGGCCAGGTACGCCTCCAGCTGGTCACCCTGGTGACCCGGCAGCGAGACGGTACCCGCCCACAGTGCGTCACTCATCGCAGTCCTCGATCTGTTGGTCCGATGTTGTTGAACTGATGTAGTTGAGCTGAGCTAAGCAAATGTCGGGCTCAGTAGTACCAGGTCATCACCCGTTGCGGGGCCGGCGGGCCACAGCCACCAGATGGGTGACCGGCCAGTCCAGCCGTTCCCCGGCCAGTGTGCGCAGCGTGGCCACCGGCGCGAACCGATTGGCCACCAGCCACTCGTTGCGCCACGCCGACGACGCCGGGTCCAGCTCGAAGCCGACCTGGGCCAGCAGCTCCTGCCAGGCCGGCCAGGACATTCCGCAGAACTGCTCGTGCGTCTCGGACAGCCAGTTGTCGGCGTAGTCCTTGCGGGTCAGGAAGTCCATCGCGTCAGCCAGCCGTAGCTCGACATCGCCGTCCGCGCGCACCGTGTGCCGGAACGGGAACTGGTAGTCGACCGCGAACTGGGCCAGCCTGGCCCGGCTGGACAGCCCGGCCACGTACCCGCTGACCTCCGCCCGGGACAGCGTGGCCAGGTCGTCGCGGGGCCGGTCCGGGTTGGCCCCGTCGTCGGCGGTCAGCGACAGCAGCACCGGCAGGTCCGGCTGGTCCGGCCCGCAGACGTCACTGTTGATCCAGACCCCGTCCGGCGCGGTGTGCGTGAAAATCGCCTGGACGAACTGCGCCAACGAGGCCCGCCCGGACCCGTACGACCAGATCTCGTGGGTGAGCGCGAAGGTCAACGTGGTGTCCACCGAGCGCTCCGGCAGCACCGCCCCGCCCAGCACATTGCGCTGGTAGAAGTGCACGTTCGGGTTGCTGAAGCCGCCCTGGGCCTTGCGGTGCACGCACTCCTCATACAGGTGGCGGGCCACCTCGATGCCGATCAGGTCGCTCTCCCGCAGCGCCGGCTCGGCGTCCGCGCGGGCCAGTACCGCGCCCGCCCCGCAGCCGATGTCCACGATCCTGCCCGGCTTCACGTAGTCGCGTACCGACGCCCACTTGCGCGCCGCCGCCTCCTCGAACGCCTCGGCGTAGCTGCGGTAGTCCCGGGTGGCGGTGAGCCCGCCCTCGCTGCCCACCACCGGGTCGTTGACCACACTGCGGACGTGCTCGGCCAACCCGTACCGGTCGAAGACGTCGACGCTGGCCGGGTGTGCCAGCTCCCGCCAGCTCCCGTCGCCGGCCGCGCAGCGCAGCAGCACGTCCCACGGCCGGTCGGGGACCGGCTCGACGTCCGCCTCCACGCCGGCGATGGTGAAGCCGAGCGCCGTGTAGAGCGCGGCCACCTCCGGCGTGCTGCAGGCGACCACGGTGTCCGCCGGGGTCAGCGCCACGCCCACGGCCACTTCGACATTGCGCAGGGTCACCCCTGCGAACCGGTCGGTCGGCGTGGTGTCGAAGACCGGGACGACCAGGCAGCGCAGGCCGGTCAGCACCGCGAACCGCTCGACGGCGGCCTCCCGCCGGTCGTAGGGGACCGGGTTGCGCCGGGTGTTCGCGTGGTTGGCCGAGGTCACCGCGAACACCACGGTGGCCGGCTCGCTACCCGGGTCGTCGGCCCCGGACGCGGCGAGCTCGCGCAGGTAGTCGCCCTGGAATCGGGTGAGCAGGTGGTGCCGGCCGGGGAACAGGATGTAGCGCACCCCGGCAGTGTGCCGGCAGCGCGATTGACCCCTCCGGCGGGGGCTCATAGCATCGACACCGGTCTGTGACCACAAGGGCGCGCCACGGGAGCCGGGCGTAGGACATGTCGACCTGTCGTCTGTTGCTACCCGTTGGAAGGGTCCCCGCATGGGCTCCGCACATCCGCGCCGCCGGCTCGCGCTCGGCGCCGGCCTGGTCGCCGCCGCTCTCGCCGCGACCGGCGTCCTCATCCCTACTCTGATCGGCTCCGCCGCCGCCGACACCGCTCCAATCACGGTGCTGTCCAGTGACTTCGAGGACGGCACAGCGCAGAGCTGGGCCCCCCGGGGCACTGTCGAGGTGGTCGCCAACTCCACCACCGTCGCGCACGCCGGTACCCACAGTCTCTCGATCACCGGCCGTACCGCGACCTGGAACGGCCCGACCCGCGACCTGCTGAGCACCGCCCAGATCGGGGTGCGGTACACGTTCTCGCTGTGGGCCCGGATGGCGTCCACCGAAGCCAGCACCGCGCTGCGGATGAGCGTCGAACGCCGCTCCGGGACCACCACCAACTACGACACCGTGGTCAACAGCGTGACCGTGGACAACAATGGCTGGACCCAGCTCACCGGCTCGTACACGCTGGCCGCCACCGTGGACTACCTGACGGTCTACGTGGAGTCGGTGAGCGGCACTCCGGCGTTCTTCATCGACGACTTCTCGATGAGCTACGTGCCGCCGACCGCGATCCAGACCGGCATCCCGTCGCTCAAGACCGTCTTCGCCGACGACTTCACGATGGGCGCGGCGGTCTCTCCGGCCACCCTGCTGAACGAGCATGGCCAGTTGCTCACCAAGCACTTCGGCTCGCTGACCCCGGGCAACTCGCTGAAGTGGGACGCCACCGAACCCACCGAGAACACCTTCCGGTACACCGACGCCGACACCATCGTCGACTTCGCCACCGCCAACGGCATGAAGGTCCGCGGGCACACCCTGGTCTGGCACAACCAGACCCCGGCGTGGGTGTTCCAGGACGCCAGCGGCGCCACGATGACCGCGACCGCGGCCAACAAGACGCTGCTGCTGAGCCGGCTGCAGAACCACATCACCAACGTGATGGGCCGGTACAAGGGCAAGATCGGCGTCTGGGACGTCGCCAACGAGGTACTCAACGAGGACGGCACGCTGCGCAACAGCACGTGGTACCAGATCACCGGACTGGACTACCTGCGCACCGCGTTCACCACCGCGCGCGCCGTCGACCCGGCCGCGCAGTTGTGCATCAACGACTACAACCTGACCGTCGCCGCCAAGCGGGACGGCATGTACAACCTGGTCAGCCAGTTGCGCGGGGAGGGCATCCCGATCGACTGCATCGGCAGCCAGATGCACTCCAACATCGCGTGGCCGTCCGTCTCGGACACCACCGCGATGATCCAGAAGTTCGCCGCGCTCGGTGTCGACCAGCAGATCACCGAGATGGACGTCAGCGTCTACACCGACAGCAGCTCCACCTACACCACCATCCCGGACGTCCGTGCTGACCACCCAGGCAGCCCAGTACAAGGCGTTGTTCGACGTGTTCGTCGCCAACCAGGCGTCGATCAGCTCGGTGACGCTGTGGGGCCTGGCCGACGACGACACCTGGCTGTCCACCTACCCGATCACCCGGCTGGAGGCGCCGCTGCTCTTCGATCAGCAACTGCAGGCCAAGCCCGCGTACTGGTCGGTGATCGGGCAGGCGTCCCCGACCGGCAGCGCCTCCACCAGCCGTTCGGCGTCAGCATCGGCATCGGCCAGCCGGTCGGCGTCCGCGTCGGCCTCGGCCAGTCGCTCGGCGTCCGCGTCCGCCTCGGCGAGCCGTTCGGCCGGCCGCGAGTGCCGGTGCCAGTGCCAGTGCCAGTGCGAGTGCCTCGGTGTCCGGCTCGGTCGGTTGCCGGGCCGTGTACGCGATCACCAACCAGTGGCCCGGCGGTTTCCAGGGCAGCCTCAAGGTGACCAACACCGGCGCGGCGCTGTCGGGCTGGACGATCGCCTGGACGTTCGCCAACGGCCAGCAACTCACCCAGTTGTGGAACGGCACCGCAACACAGAGCGGCAGCACTCGTCACGGTGGTCAACCCGTCGTGGAGCGCCGCGCTGGCCAGCGGGTCCACCGTCGAGGTGGGCTTCCTGGCGAACTGGACCGGCAGCAACTCGGTGCCGACCGCGATCACCCTCAACGGCCGAGCCTGCGCCATCGGGTAATGCCGTCGCGGTGACCCCCCGTCGACCGGCGGGGGGTCACCGCGCTCCGGGAAATCCCCCGTGTACCGCCCACTCATCGGCCAGGATCGCCATCACGTGCGCGTCCACCCAGGCGCCGTCCCAGCGCAGCGCCTGCCGGCGGGTGCCCTCGTGGACGAAGCCGACCGCTTCGTAGACGTGCCGGGCGCGCGGGTTGAAGTCGTAGACCTCCAACTCGACCCGGTGCAGGCCGACCGTGTCGAAGGCGTGCGCGAGGATCAGCCGGGTCGCCTCGGTGCCCAGGCCGCGTCCCCGGTACCCGGCGGTGAGCAGGATCCGGAAGCCGCACGAGCGGTTGTCGGCGTCCAGCTCGTTGAGGACCACCTCGCCGGCCCAGCGCCCGTCGGCGCGGTCGACGATGGCCAGGTCGAGGCGGTCGTCGTGGTCGCCCCGGCTGCCGTACCAGGCTCGCACCTGCTCCACGGTGTGTTCGGCGTGCGTACCGGTGAGTCGCAGCACCTCGTCGTCCACCGCGATCAGCGCCTCCGCGTCGTCCGCCCGGACCGGCCGGAGCACGACGAGTGGTCCGTCCAGGGTCGGCTTGCTGGCAAAGCTGAGCATCCGACCATGATGGCGGGCCCGTGGGCCCGCGTCACCTCGACCGGTCGGCGCGGGCTACTCGGGAGCGGGCCGGTCGGCGTGGGCTACGCCGGCGCGGCCGTCCGGGTGGCGTGGCCGAGCAGGTCGGCGACGCGCAGGGTGACCGGGGTGGCGCGGAGGCTGGCGTCCGGGTCGGCGCTCGCCGCGGCGAGCTCCTCCGGGCTGACCGGCTGGAAGCGCAGCACATCGAAGGTACGCAGCAGCCACGGCGGCTCCGCGGCGCCGGTCGGCGTCGGCTCGCCGATCGGCCGACGGAGGTCCCGCCAGATCGGGATGGTCCGGCCGACCAGCTGGCCGTCTCCCGGGCCGTCCGCGCCCTGGATATGTAGCCGGTCGCCGGCCAGGCCGACCGCGCCGGCCGGGGTCCAGGTGCGGGGCGGGTCGTAGCGGGGCGCGCGCAGTCGATGCGGGGCATCCAGCGCGCTGGCCACCGGGGTGCCCAGGCCGGCCCCGGCGAAGCCGAGCACCAGGTAGCCGGTGGCGCAGATGGCGGCGAAGACGTCCGCCCGGCTGCCCAGGTCGTTGCAGGTGCGCAGGAACTCGACGTTGTCCGGGCACCACGGCGCGGCCACCCGGGCCTCGGTGGTGTAGCGGCGGACCGCGTCGGTGACGGCCGGGTCGTCGAAGGCGATCGGCAGCGCCACTTCGCGGGCGGTCAGCTCGATGCCGGCCGGGTCAGGCAGTTCCCGCCAGGCGGTCAGCACCAGACCCGCCAGGTTGGCCGGGGAAACCGTCGGGTCGGTGACGGTGACCAGCGCGGAACGCGATCCGGGGACCACCTCGGCCACTCCGGTCAGCTCCGCGACGGCCGCGGCGAGCAGGTGCATCCGGATGCGGGTGGCCAGATCCGCGGCCGGTCCGCCGGCCTCGACCAGCAGGTGCCGGTCGCCCGCGCGGCGGATGACGACGCTGGGCCGGCCGTCCTCGCTGGCGAGTTCGCGCAGCGCGGCCGGCGGAGTGCCGGGCGCCCGTCCGTAGGACGCGAGCCGCTGCGGCGGGGCGGCGCTGGGCTGCTCGTCGTCGCTCGGGTGGGTCAGCCCGGCGAGCAGTTCGATCCGCGCCTGGGTGGCCGCGTGCGCCTGTTCGGGGGTGACCGGCAGCAGCCGGACCCGGTCGCCGGGGCGGCACTGGGCCAGCCGCCAGCGGTCCGCCTGGATCAGCACGGCCAGCAGGGTCGAGCCGCCGGTGCACGGGCCGTCCGGGCCGGCGATGACCGGCGCGCCGCCGACCAGCACCACCCCGCCGACCGGGCACGGACCGTCGTCCGGCTCGGTCCGCACCATCGTGCTCCACCAGGCGCTCTCCGGGCCGGTGAGCCTGATGCCGGTCCGGCCGGAGCCCTGGTCCAGCCGCCACTGGGTCTCGAACAACAGGTCGGCCAGGTACTCGTGCGGCCCGGGGATGACCCGGAGCGTCCAGGAGTCGGTGAGCACCGGCAGCGCGCCGCTCACGTCCACCGGCTCGCCGGTGGCGTCGTCGCCGATCGCGAGCACGTCGCCGACCCGCAGCGACCGGCCGCGGAACCCACCGAACCGGCCGGGGGCGAAGGTGGACTGGCTGCCCAGCGCCGGGCTGACCACCAGCCCGCCGCGAACGGCGAGGTAGATGCGCAGTCCGGCGCCGCGGACCGGCCCGAGGTCGAGGGTCTGGCCGGCGAACACCTCCACCGGCACGCCGGTGGGCACGCCCACCCCGTCGAGGGTGGGTTCGCTGGCGGCGCCTGCGATGCAGATGGTGGCCGGGCGGCGTAGCCGCAGCACCGGCCCGCGCAGCACCGCCTCCAGACCGGCCGCGCCCGGCTGGTTGCCGACGGCGATGTTGGCCAGCGCCAACGCCAGGTCGTCCCAGGCGCCCCCGGGCGGTACCCCGAACGTGGCGAACCCGGGCCGGCCGGGCAGGTCCTGGACGGTGGTGGCGACGCCCGGCATGAGTACTTCGCACAGACCCTCGGGCACCCGCCCACCTCCAGTGTGATTGCGGTCCCCCTACTTCACCCGCCAGGTGTCACCGTCGAACGACACCGCTGTTACGCGCCGGTGAATCGCCACTCACCCTGCGCACCGGGACGGTGTGCACGCATGATCACCAAGGCTCGGTATGGCCGCTGGACAGCACCGATCCTTCGCGATCATGGAATCGGCCGGAATGTGAACGGGATTACAGCGAGGGTGGTGGGAGGGCGGGTGGGTGCGGCGCTGGATCTAGCGTCCTACCGCAACGGTCGTTCGTCGTAAGGGGGCCGCCTCGTGACCACCGCACAACCAGGTACCGTCGCCGCGTCGGCGACCACCGCGAGCGAGTCGGTCGACCCGCGCCGCTGGTGGGCGCTGGCGATCATCGCGATCGCCCAGCTGATGGTGGTACTGGACGCCACCGTGGTGAACATCGCGCTGCCCAGGGCACAGCAGGCGCTGGACATCTCGCCGTCCAACCAGCAGTGGGTGGTCACCGCCTACACGCTGACCTTCGGCGGTCTGCTGCTGCTCGGTGGCCGGATCGCCGACTACTGGGGCCGCAAGCGCTCGTTCGTCGTCGGGATCGCCGGCTTCGCGATCGCCTCGGCGCTGGGCGGCCTCGGCGCAGAACGGGACGATGCTGTTCCTCGCCCGCGGCCTGCAGGGCGCGTTCGGCGCGCTGCTCGCCCCGGCCTCGCTGGCGCTGCTCACCGTGCTGTTCACCGAGGCCAAGGAGCGGGCCAAGGCGTTCGGCGTGTACGGCGCGATCGCCGGCGGCGGTGCCGCGCTCGGCCTGGTGCTCGGCGGCATCCTCACCGAGTACGCCAACTGGCGCTGGTGCCTGCTGGTCAACATGCCGGTCGCGGTGCTCGCCATCGTGGCCGCGCTGGCCCTGGTCCCGGAGAGCCGGGCGCCGGCGACACCCGGTACGACATCCCCGGCGCGGTACTGGTCACCGCCGGTCTGATCTCTCTGGTCTACGGCTTCACCAAGGCGGTGCCGCCGGACGGCAGCTGGCACTCCGGCGGGACGCTGGGCTTCATCGGCGGCGGCGTGCTGCTGCTGGTGGTCTTCGTGATCGTGGAGACCCGGATCAGCAACCCGCTGGTGCCGCTGCACATCGTGCTGGACCGCAACCGGGGCGGGGCGTTCCTGTCCTCGCTGCTGGTGGGTACCGGCCTGATCGGCGCGTTCCTGTTCCTCAGCCTGCTACCTGCAGCAGGTGCTGCTGTACACCCCGGTCAAGGCCGGCCTGGCCTCGCTGCCGGTGACCGCCGGGGTGCTGGTGGCCGCCGCGGTCGCCACCCCGCTGGTCACCAGGACCGGGCCGAAGCCGCTGATGGCCAGTGGCGCGTTCGTCGGCGCGGTCGGCATGCTGCTGCTCACCCGGATCCAGGTGGACAGCGAGTTCGTCAGCCAGCTGCTGCCCGCCCAGTTGCTGCTGGGCCTGGGGCTGGGCTTCATGTTCGTCCCACTGGGCAACGTGGCGCTGGTCGGCATCGGGCACCACGACGCGGGCGCGGCCAGCGCCACCCTCAACGCCACCCAGCAGGTCGGTGCCTCGCTGGGTACCGCCCTGCTGTCCACCTTCGCGCTCACCGCCGGCGGCAACTTCTTCGCCGCGCACCCGCCGGCCTCGGCCGATCCGAACGCGCGGGCGCTGGCGCTGGCCGAGGCGTCCGTGCACGGGTACCGGGTGGCCTTCGCCTGGGGCGCCGGGTTCCTGGCCCTGGCCGGGGTGATCGTGCTGGTGTTCATCAGGGCCGGCCGCAAGGATGTCAGCGGCGGCGTGGCGCACCTGGGCTGAGGGCCGCGCCGCCGTACCCGGGGTGGCCCGCCGACCGTGTGAAGGGGTGGTGTCCGGCGCTCGCCGGGTACCACCCCTGCTGTCTAGGTTGACCCGGTGGGCAACGGGCAGATGCTGTGGCGGGTGCGGTTCTGGCTGGTGGTCATGGTCGTCGGGCTGGTACTCAGCGGGGTCACCGCGTTCCCACTCGACCACGGTTCGGCCTGGCTGGTCCGGGTGGTGGACGGGCTGCCCGCCGGCCTGCCGGCCGGTTGCCGTGACGGACTGGCTGCACACCGTCCGGACCGGCATCCACCGGACCTGGACCGAGTACCCGTTCATCGCCTACGGCACCGACTGGCTGGCCTTCGCCCACCTGACCATCGCGCTGGCGTTCTGGGGCCCGATCCGGGACCCGGTGCGCAACGTGTGGGTGGTGCGCTGGGGGATGATGGCCTGCGCCGGCATCATCCCGCTGGCGCTGATCTGCGGGCCGCTGCGGGGCATCCCGTTGTGGTGGTCGCTGATCGACATGTCCTTCGGGGTGTTCGGCATCCTGCCGCTGCTCGCCGCGTACCGGTGGATCCGGCGGCTGGAGCGGGTCAGCGCCGAGCCGCCGCCGGTGACCGGACTGGCGATCACCGTCCCGGCCTGACCGGGCGCCAGCCGCCCCGACCGACACGGCCAGGGGCAACCGCCCCGACGCAGCCGGCCGACAGGCAGGGCCAGCCCAGCGTCGCGGCCGGCCGACGGCAGGGCCAGCCCAGCGACGCCGCCGGCCGACAGGCAGGCCGGCCGAAGACAGACCGACCGGCCGGTGCGGTTCAGCGCTTGCGGCCGAACATCGCCCGGATCGCCGCCCAGAGCAGTGTCAGGCCGATGATCAGCCCGACGAACTTCATGCCCGTCTCCGCGGTGCTCTCCGGCGAGGCGAGCACCGCGGGCGCGGCGATCGCGCCGAGCGCCGGCCATCGTCGGCTGCGGGTCGGACCAGCCGGCGAGCGGTCGGATGCGGCGGTAGCGAGGCGGCGGCAGCGGGCTGCGCGGGGGGCGGCGCGGTCATGCCGTGACTCTGGCACGGGCCGGCCGCACCAGGCAACGCCCACGGTCCGCGGGCGGGCCGGCCGCTCGCCGTCGTCGCCGGCCGGTGCCGGCCGCCGCGGCGGAGACAGTGACGTCGTTCACTGAAGTCACCGGATGTGCCGCAGGCATCTCCGCGGCGTCGGACATCCTGACCGGTCGTATCCGGACTCTGACGGACATCTCCGGCGTGGGCCCAAGTTCCCAGCAAAGTCTGAGGCGGCCTCGCCGGGCGGGATCGCGGATCATTAGGCAGGCTAATGGGCGATGCGACGAACAGCAGACACCCCCGAGCCCAGCCTGACCGCGACCCGTGGTCTTCCGGTCGCGGCGGGTCCACCGGGCGAGCCGACCGGGTCGGCGCCGACAGCGCTGGAGTCCGGAGCGGCGGCTGAGCAGACCGCGGAGGGAACGGCTCCCCGGTCCGCGCCGACGGAGCGGCCCAACCGCCCGGCGCGCCTGCCGCAGTTGGACGTGATGCGGCTGATCGTGTGCTTCTTCGTGGTCGCCACCCACGTCGTCTCCAACGTCAACCCGGAGGAGTCGGTCGCCCCCAACCTGGTGGCGCACCTGCTGCACTTCACCCGCCAGGCGTTCTTCTTCATCAGCGCGCTGGTACTGGTACACAGCAGCTGGGGTCGGGTGCGGCCGGACGGCCGGCTGGTCGAGCAGCCGGGCCAGATGCGTCGCCGGGTGAGCGTCCTGGGCGTGCCGTACCTGTGGTGGAGCGCCTGCTACGTGCTGCTGGGCCTGGCCATGGCGTACTCGGCCTGGGCGCTGCACCGGGTGTGGTGGACGTACCTGGCCGGCCTGATCCAGGGCTCCGACGGGTACCACATGTACTTTCTGCTGGTCAGTGTCGAGTTCGCCGTTGTCTTCCCGCTGTTCGTCCGGTTGCTGCACGCCACCCGGGGCCGGCACGGCCTGCTGCTGATCGTCTCCGGGCTGATCGAGGCCGCGCTGATGGCGGTGTTCCACTACGTCGGCCAGCCGCAGGACTGGTGGCGGCCGATCATCGGCGAGGCCAGCCTCACCGCGTACCAGTTCTGGGTGGTCCTCGGCGGGGTGGCCGCGCTGCACTTCACCGAGATGCACGACTGGCTGGTCCGGCACACCCGGTTGGTCCTGGCGGCGCTGCCGGCCAGCGTGGCCCTGGCCGTCGTGGTGTTCTGGGCCGAACTGGCCGCGGGGGAGCAGCCGGAGTTCGCCGGCCGCTCGCTGCAGCCGGTGACCATCCCGTTGGCGCTGGCCACCATCGGCGCCCTCTACCTGCTCTCGGTCCGGATCACCGCTATCCGCGATCCCCGGGTGCACCGCTGGCTGGCAGCCGGCACCTACCTGTCCTTCGGCATCTACCTGAGCCACCCGGCGATCCTCAGCATCCTGCTGCGGGAGCGAAACCGGATTCCGGGGCTGGGCACCGGGCATCCGGTGCTCGCCACCACCCTGATCCTGCTGCTCGACTTCGTCCTGGCACTGGTGGTTTCGCAGGTGCTCAGCCGGACGCCGTTCAGCAAGGCGTTGACCGGCCGGCCGACGCGCCGTCGGGTCAGCTCGGCCGCAGCTGTGACCGACCGCCGTAGCTCGGACCTGCCCAGCCCGGGGCCAGTCCCGACGAGCGGGTCGCCCGCGCCCGCCGCTCCTGCGTCGTCGGGCCGGGGCGCACCTTCCCGCCCGACGCGGGCGGCGGCACCGGGCGGACGTTCGGAGCCAGCGCGCCGGGCGAGGTCCTCGTCATCGGCGACGCGGCACGCTGCTCAGGGATGAGCAGCGACCACAGGTCCAGGGCCGCGGCCACGCTGGTCGGCCGGTCCGCCGGCCGCTTGGACATCAACCGACGGCAGGCCTCGGCGAGGTCGCGCGGCATGCCCGGGACGATCAGCACCGGGGTGGGCGCGATCCAGCGCAGCCGGGCGGCGGCCAGGTCGTCGGCCGGGCTGCCGCCGGCGTACGGGGACCGGCCGGTCAGCATCTGGTAGAGCAGCACACCGAGGGAGTACACATCGTCGGCCGGCGCCTGGCCGCTGCTGAACTGGCGGGGCGGCAGCACGCTGTCCATCCGGGGCCGGGGGGCCTTGGTCGCCCAGGAGCCGATGGTCGCGCCGCCGGGGCGGACGAAGCCGGCGTCGATGTGCTGGCCCGGCGCGGTGCTGGCGGCCTCGCCGAAGTCGATGATCTTTGGCCCGTCGTTGGTCAGCATGACGTTCGTGGGCGTCAGGTCACGGTGCACGATGCCGTGCCGGTGCGCGACAGCCAGCACGTCGGCGGCGGTCGCGGCCACCGTGACCGCCTCGGTCCAGGGCAGCGCCGAGCCGGTCAGCCGGCCGGCGAGCACCGTCCCGCTGAGCAGTTCCATGGCCACGTACGGGGCGAGCGCGCCGCCGGGCAGCATGGTGTCGCCGCTGTCGTAGACGCGGGGGACGCTTGGGCTGCGCAGCTGGTGGGTGATTATCGCTTCGTGCCGCATCCGGTCGTGCGCGGCCGGGTTGGCGACGAACTGCCGGGCCGGGAGTTTGATGGCCACCCGACGACCGATCATCGTGTCGACGGCGGCGTAAACCACCGTCAGTCCGCCCTGTCCGATCGGGCCTAACAGGACGTACCGGCGGGCGATCGAAGTACCCATCGGCAGCCACGGCACCGCGTCACTATGGTCGAAATTTCAGTGAATTACAAGGTTCGCAGATCACAATGCGTATCGATTACCACCCGGTAACGGTGGGATGCAGGCGTGCCACCCGGAATGCACGTACACGCTGTGCGACGTTCACCCGGGACCGTTGCATTGGATGGTCGGCTCTGGCACGCTGCCGGTTGGTTTGCCGGTTCAGGCCGGCCGGCCGGGGGGCACTCCACCGAACGGTCAGCGCGCTACTCCGGACGGAGCACGTAGTTGACAATTCCTATCTGGTTGGTAGTCTTTACAGCGTGCTCACCGGTTGACTACCGAAACATCGGGGAACATCACCGCTCGGCCCGCTCCACCGCGAGCGACCTCCGAGGGGAAACACAGGAGGCGGACCATGACCATCCTTGCCGGGCAGCGTGCCCGGGCCCAGCGTGAGATCGCTGAGCCGTCAATGGAGGCAGACCTGCTCCGTGCCGTGCTGCGCCGCCAGGCGGCGCAGGTGGTGATGGTCACCGCACCGGGTGAGCCGCCCGCCGGCTTCACCGCCACCTCCTTCGCCACCGTCGGCATCCACCAGCCGATGGTCTCCTTCTGCGTCGACCGGCAGTCACTGGGCTGGCCGGCCGTTGCGGTGGCCCGCCACGTCGGCATCCACCTGCTCGGCGCGGAACAGGAGGGGGTGGCCCGCGACTTCGCCCTGCGTGGGATCGACGGCTTCGCCCGGCACCGCTGGCAGGCCGGCCCGCACGGAGTGCCGCTGCTGGCCACCGCGCTGGCCCGGCTGGTCTGCCGGATCGTCGAGCGGGTGCCGCTGGGCGACCACGCGCTGATCCTGGCCGAGCCGCTGACCGGCGACTTCGACCCGGACGCCGACGAGCCACTGCTGTACCACATGGGCCGGTACACGACCGTGCGCTGAGCGTCACGGTCGGCGGCCTCACAGCCGCAGCACCGCGTGGCGCTTCCGAACTCCCAGTCGGACCAGGCAGAATTCATCGGTGTCCAGCCCCCGATACCCCCCGGTGGGGCGTGCTCGTCGGCGTCCTGTGCATTCTTCTCGGTGTCGCCCTTGTCGCCGGCTACTTCGTCGTCGCCCACCGTGGCTCCGCCTCGGCGGCTGGTCCGCAGGCCACCATGAGCGCCTCGACCAGCCAGTCGCCGACCGGCAAGCCCAGCCCGACGCCGAACGCGGCCGTCCGGGCCCAACTCGCCGACCTGCTCACCGCGAAGGGCGAGAACGCCGCGGTCGGGGTGATCGACCGCACCACCGGCGCCCAGGTGCTCTACAACGAGCAGGTCAGCTTCCAGACCGCCAGCATCGTCAAGGCCGACATCCTCGCCTCGCTGCTGTGGAAGCTGCAGAACGAGGACAAGCAGCTGACCAGCGCGCAGAAGGCCGACGCGGTCAAGATGATCACTCAGAGCGACAACACGGCGGCCAGCCGGCTCTACAGCCAGCTCGGCGGGGCCACCGGGCTGAACGCCGCCAACAAGGCGTTCGGGCTGACCCACACCACGCCCGGACCGAGCACGCTGTGGGGCAAGGCGCAGACGACGGTCACCGACCAGTTGACCCTGCTCTCCGTCCTCACCGGCGACGACAGCCCGCTGTCGGCGGCCAGCCGGGCAGTACCAGCTCGGCCTGATGTCCCAGGTGGTGACCAGCCAGAAGTGGGGCGTGCCGGCCGCCGCGCAGGACGGGGCCACCGGCGTCTACGTCAAGAACGGCTGGGACACCCTGGCGGCCCACAACGGGCTGTGGGAGATCAACACCATCGGCCGCATCGTCGAACCCGGTCACGACTGGCTGGTCGTGGTGCTGTCCAGCCACAACACGTCCCAGCAGGTCGGTGAGGACCTGGTGGAGAGCGCCGCGAAGAAGGCGGTTGACGGCCTCCGCAGCAGTTGAGCCGGATCGCAGGGTAATCTGCCTGTCCAACGAGGCGCACCGGTGCGTCCACAGCGCTGGGCTGGGGTGGCCGTCGGCGCGAAGGAGACAACCGGGATGACCGACACGGAGCTGACCGACGCCCAGTTGGCCAACCGGCTGCGACTGGTGGTCAGCCGACTGCACCGGCGAATCCGGCTGGCCAGCAACGACATCCCGCCGCTGCAGCTGTCCTCGCTGGTCTCCATCGAGCAGCACGGCCCGCTGCGGCTGGGTGAGCTGGCCCAGCGCGAGGCGGTCACCGCGCCCACCATGACCCGGGTACTCGCGGCGCTGGACGAGCGTGGCCTGATCGTGCGTACCCCCGATCCCGACGACGCCCGGTCGACCCGGGTGAGCCTCGCCCCGGCCGGCGTGCAGGCGCTCACCGACGTCCGCACCCGGCGCACCGCGCTGCTCGACGCCCGGCTGGCCCGGCTCACCGCTGCGGAGCGGGCCGCCCTGGTGGCCGCGATGCCGGCGTTGGAGGCCCTGATCCACGCGGACAGCTGACCGCACCCAGCCGGTACGCCGGAGCGACGGGACGGGCGGTTCCGGGTGAGTGCCGGGCGCACGCGCCCGTAGGCTGGCAGGCATGGCGGACGACGAACTGGTGACGCTGTTCGCGCGCAGCGTCGCAGACTTCACCGAGCTGGTCCGGGCGGTTGACGACGCCCAGTGGACCGCCCCCACCCCGTGCCCCGACTGGAACGTGCACGCCCTGGTGAACCACGTGGTCAACGAGCGGCTCTGGATACCGCCGCTGTTCGCCGGGCAGACGGATCGACCAGGTCGGCGACCGGTTCGACGGCGACCTGCTGCGGGCCGGCGCGGTCGCGGTGGCGGCCCGCGCCGGGGATGAGGCGGTGGCCGCGGTGGCCGAGCCCGAGGCGCTGGAGCGCACCGTGCACCTGTCGTTCGGGGACACCCCGGCGCAGGAGTACGTCCGGCAACTGCTCGCCGACCACCTGATCCACGGCTGGGATCTGGCTGCCGCGATCGGCCTGGACGCCACCCTCGACCCGGTGCTCGCCGACGCGGTGGCCGGCTGGTTCCCCGGACAGGAGCAGCTGTACCGGGACAGCGGGGTGACCGGCCCGCCGGTTGCCGTACCGGACGACGCGCCGACGGGGGAGCGGCTGCTCGGCGCCTTCGGCCGCGACCCCGACTGGGCGCCCTGACCGTTGTCCGCGGCTCAGTTGTCCGGGCGCAGGTGGGCCAGCAGGGTCTCGCTGATCGTCCGTAGCTGCTCCTGCTGGACGGTGCTGAGCTGGTTGAACAGGTGGGTACGCACGCCGTCGACGTGACCGTGCGCGGCTGCCGCGAGCCGGTTGAAGCCCTCGTCGGTGAGGACCGCGTGCGCGCCGCGGCGGTCGTCGGTGTCGCCGGCCCGGCGTACCCAGCCGGCTTCCACCAGCCGGGCCACCGCGTGCGAGATCCGGCTGCGGGACGCCAGCAGGATGTCGGCCAGCTCGCCCATCCGCATCGACCGGCCGGGCGCCTCGGAGAGCCGGACCAGGATCTCGTAGTAGGCGTGCGGCATGCCGCTGTCCCGCTGGAGTTCGCGGTCCAGTTGGTCGAAGAGCACCCGACTGGCCGTCAGGTACGCGCGCCAGGTGCGTTGCTCATTGACGGTCAGCCAGCGGGTCACGCACACATGATAAAGAAATAATTGAGCGCTCAACTAAGTTGGGTCAGGAGTAGTCGACCGCGGAGGACGTCATGCCGATCACCCGTCTCAACCACGCCGTGCTGTTCGTCCGCGACCTGGGCCGCAGCGTCTCCTTCTACACCGAGGTGCTCGGCTTCCGGGCCGTCACCGAGATGTCCGGCCTGCCCGGGGCCGCCTTCCTGCAGGCGGCCGGCTCCACCAACGACCACGACCTCGGACTGTTCGAGATCGGCTCGGCGGCCGGTGACTCGCCCGCCGGCCGGTCCGCCGTCGGCCTGTACCACCTGGCCTGGGAGGTGGACACGCTGGCCGAGCTGGGCCGGCTGCAGTCCGCCCTGCTGGCCGCCGGGGCGCTCACCGGGGCCAGCGACCACGGCACCACCAAGAGCCTGTACGGCCACGACCCGGACGGTCTGGAGTTCGAGATCGCCTGGCTGGTGCCGGCCGACCTGATCGACGAGGCGGCGCTGCGGGCCCGGTCCCGGATCGGCCGGCTCGACCTCGACCGGGAGAGGCACCGCTACGGCGAGCAGACCCGTGGCGGAATTGGGGTCTCGGTCACCGGCTGACGGGCGCTATCGTCGCGGGATGCTGGAGAGCGATCGACTGACCCTGCGGGCCGCCGCGCCCGACGACGCCCCCGCCCTGCACGCGCTGTGGTCGGATCCGCACCTGCATGTGGTCGCCAACAGCGGGCCGTTCGTGCCGGAGCCGGTGGAGGCGGTGCGCCGCCGGCTGGAGAAGTACCCGGAGGACAGGTCGTCCGTGGTCGACATCCGGATGATCGTCGCAGACCCGGTCCGACAGCACGTTCGTCGGAGTCGGGGTGATCTGGGGGATCGACCAGTTCAACCAGTTCGCCCACCTGGGACTGGCGCTGGTACCGCGGGCACGCGGCCAGGGCTACGGCGTCGAGCTGCTGAACCTGCTCTGCCGGTACGGGTTCTGGCTGCGTAACCTGCGCCGGTTGGAGCTGGAGACGTTGGCCGACAACGCGCCGATGCGGCGTGCCGCACAGCGCTGCGGCTTCGTGCACGAGGGTACCCAGCGCGGACGCGAGTACGACGGGAACGGCTTCGCCGACATCGCCCTCTACGGTCTGCTGCGCGAGGAGTGGATCCCTCAGGCGGCGTCGACCGACTCGACCAGCGCCGGGTGAGCCGGGTCGTCCATCCGCAGCACCACGTCCGCCAGCCACTGCGGCCCGACCTCGTCGGCGTAGCGCTGGTACGCCGGTAGCGTCCAGCGCGCGTCCGCCGGCGTCCGCCGGTCCAGCGCCGCCGCCGACTGTCCACAGTGGACGGTCAGGTCCAGTTCCAGCCCCGCGCCGAGCAGCAGCGGCCCGCTGAGCAGCAGCACCCCGCCTGGGGGTAGCTCCTGGTAGGGGGACCGGGTGGCGCGGTCGGTGGTCGGGTTCCAGAAGGTGCGCAGGATGCGTCCGGAGCCGCCCGGCGCCAGCGGGTCGAGCACCTCCCGGCGCAGCGCGGCCAGGTCGTACCAGGACTCGTAGAAGGCGTCCGGGTTGGTCCGGCCGAACTCCAACCGGACCGAGGCGGGGCGCAGGAAGTCGGCGGTGTCCACCCGGACGGCGCTGCGCCCGGTCGCCCGCAGCGGCGCGACCAGCGCGTCGGCCAGCTCCGCTCCGCCGGCCGTGGGCGCCGAGTCGATGCCGACCCGCAGCCACCCGCCGGCCGGCCGTCCGGCCAGCTCGGTGGTGATCCGGTCCACCAGTTCGTCGACGAGGCCGGCGAGCGAGATGGGCCGGACCCTCACCCGGTCGCGTACTTGTCGATCTCGCGCAGCTCGTCGACGGTGATGTCGAGCTTGTCCAGCGCGCCGACGTTGTCCTCCAACTGCGCCACGCTGCTCGCGCCGATCACCAGCGAGGTCATCCGCGGGTCCCGCAGCGCCCAGGCACAGCGCCAACTGGGCCAGGCTCTGGCCGCGCCGGTTGGCGATCTCGTCGAGCGCCCGGACCCGGTTCATGGTCTCCTCGGTCAGCTGCTGCTCGTCCAGGAAGACGCTGGTGCGTACCCGCGAGTCGTCCGGGACGCCGTGCAGGTAGCGGTTGGTGAGCAGGCCCTGGGCCAGCGGCGAGAAGGCGATCACGCCGATCCCCTCGATGCCCGCGACGTCCAGCAGGCCATCCTCGATCCACCGGTTGAACATCGAGTACGACGGCTGGTGGATCAGCAGCGGGGTACCCAGCTCGCGCAGGATCTGGGCGGCCTGCGTGGTCAGCTCCGGCGGGTAGTTGGAGATGCCGGCGTAGAGCGCCTTGCCCGAGCGCACCGCCCGGTCCAGCGCGCCCATCGTCTCCTCCAGCGGAGTGTCCGGGTCGGGGCGGTGGCTGTAGAAGATGTCCACGTAGTCCGTGCCCAGCCGGCGCAGCGAGGCGTCCAGGCTGGCCAGCAGGTACTTGCGGGAGCCCCACTCGCCGTACGGGCCGTCCCACATGAAGTACCCGGCCTTGGTGGAGATGATCAGCTCGTCGCGGTACGGGGCGAGATCGGTGGCGAGCAGCCGGCCGAAGTTCTCCTCGGCCGCGCCGGCCGGCGGGCCGTAGTTGTTGGCCAGGTCGAAGTGGGTGATACCGAGGTCGAATGCGCGCCGCACGATCGCCTGCTGGGTGTGCAACGGCCGCTCGGTGCCGAAGTTGTGCCAGAGGCCGAGCGAGATCGCAGGGAGCTTGAGCCCGCTGCGTCCCACCCGGCGGTAGGTCATCTGCTGGTACCGGCTCTGCGCCGCAACGTAGGTCACGGCGCCGAGCCTAGTCGCACCAGGTCAGCCGCTGCGGCGCTTGGTCCACTGTCGGGGGGCCGCGATCGGGTTGCCCCGGCCCTGCAGGTTGACCCGGCCGGGCGTGACCGGGGCGGAGCGGCCCTTCGCGCGCCGTTCGGCCCGGTTCATCGGGACCGGCTCAGTGGCGTCGGTGGCGTCGGTGGTCGGCTCCTCGACCGTTTCCGGCGTCGTGGCGTCCGATGCGGCGGCCTCAGGTGCGGCGGTCGGTGGCGCGGCGTCAGTCTGCGCGGCGTCGGTGGGTGCGGCCTCAGCCGATGCGGCGTCGGTGGATGCCGCGCTGGACTTGGCTGGATTTGCGGGTGGGCCATGTGTCACTCCCTTGCGAGCTGTCATGTCACGTGCGGGGCGGGTCGTGACGCCGGACGGCGGGACCCGATCGGGGACGACGGCCCGGCGTCGAGCCGGGTGGCCCGGCCGCTCAGCGCGGCGACGGGGCAGCGCAACGGCGGGCGATCTCGGCGCACGGCGCCGGACAAGGTCCTCAGGACAGCATGGCGCTGACATTAGCAGCCCGGTCGGACCGGCGGCACCGGCAAATACCCATGCCTCCGCCCGGCGCGCCGAGGGCTAATCCCTACTAGACCGATAGGCATTAGTGGTATCGTGCGCACATGAGCACTGCGGCGATCCACGACCTCGACACCGCGGCCGGTCGGCGGGGCGTCAGTCACGGGCGGGTCGGCACCCCCGGCCCAGCCGGCGGCCGCGCCGCTGCCCGCCGCACGGGTGCCCGGGTCGGTGGTGGTGACCGTGCAGATCGCGGTCAGCGGCGACGAGCTGTCCCCGGCTGCCGCGCAGTTGCTGAATGACCTCAAGGAGCTGGCCGCCCGGACCCGCGGCGCGGACCTGCGGATCGACCAGCTGCCGGACGACCGCGGCAATGGCGACGCTGACGCCCGGTCCGGCCCCGGCTGGTCCGCACGCCGGCCGCCCCGGCGCCGGGCGGCCCCGAAGTACTGGTGTGCCCGGCTTCCCGGACCGTGTACCGCGACGGCGAGCTGGTCCGGCTCACCCGACGCGAGTTCGACCTGCTCGCCTTCCTGTGCGAGAGCCCGCGCCGGGTGTTCAGCCGCTCGCAACTGCTGCGCCAGGTCTGGGGGTACGAGCCGGTGAGCGGCGAGCGCACGGTGGACGTGCACGTACGCCGGCTGCGGGTCAAATTGGGCGACGACACCTATCCCGTGGTGGCCACTGTCCGCGGCGTCGGATACCGGCTGGCCGAGGGCGCACAATTGCGCACGGCCGATATCAATGAATAGCAATATGAACGGACAATGCGCCAGGTAAACAGTTGGTGATCTGAAAACGCAGTGCGAAATCCCCGCGTCAGCAACGTTTCCGCACGCCGGCGAAATCACACTGTTTGATCTTTGTCAGAGGCTTTGAGCTGCTAGAACACCCTCTGGATTGATCGACTCAGTGCTGTAATCCGAACTTAACTAGCGATGGCGGATGGCCGATTAATGTCGTCGGCGTGCTTGCTGAGAATGTTCGGACAACGACATCGGCCACCGCGCGCAGACCTTCCGCGCCGGTGACCGGGCGAATACACCACGCGACTCCTGGAGCCTCGATGACTATCGCGGAATCGCCGGGTACCGCCGGTGCGCACCAGCCCGTACCCACCGGGGAGCCGGCCTCGGTGGTGGTCACCGTACAGATCAACATGGGCGACGGGGAACTGTCGCCGGACGCCGCTGAACTGCTCGCCAATATCCGGGCGCTGACCTCGACCGCGGCCGGTCGGGCCGGGGGCAGCCCGGCCGGCCCGGCGGCGCGCGCCATCCTGGTCGCCGGGAACGACCGCTGGCCACCGGCTGGGCCGCCGCCCGCCCCGCCCGCCGACGACCAGCAGCTGTCCGCGCCGAGCTACGAAGCCCGGGTGCTGCCCGGGGGGCAGTCGGTGACCTGGGGCCAGGCGCCGGGCAGCGGGCAGTCGGGCGGTGGGCAGTCGGGCAGTGCGGCCGGTGGCTGGCCGGAGCCGGGCGTGGTGGTCCACCCGCCTGTCCCGGGCGGTGTGGCGGGACGGCACCCCGGTCGAGTTGACCCGCCGCGAGTTCGACCTGCTGCTGTTCTTCTGCGAGCACCCGTACCAGGTGTTCGGGCGTGGGCAACTGCTGCGCCAGGTGTGGGGGTACGAGCCGCTCGGCGGGGACCGGACGGTGGACGTGCATGTCCGCCGGGTGCGTACCAAGCTGCGCGCGCGCACGCCGGTGATCTCCACGGTGCGCGGCGTCGGGTACCGGCTGGCCGAGCAGGCCCAGGTCAGCGTCCGGCGCGGCGCGGCTGAGCCGCCCCGCCAGGGTAGGGCCTTGCGGCCGGTTCACCAGCGGCTGTGAACCTCGGGCCGGACCAGTTCGTCGTAGACCGTCCGGACGCCGGCCAGCGTGTCACGGATCGAGCGCGCGCCAGGTCGGCGGCGGCCACGTTGGCCCGTGCCTGGTCGGCGTTGCGGGCACCCGGGATCACCGTGCTGACGCCCGGCTGGTCGATGATCCAGCGCAGCGCGAACTGGGCCATCGTCGCGCCGGCCGGAGCCAGCGGGCGAAGCCGGCGCTACCGCGGCCAGGCCGGTCTCGAACGGCACCCCGGCGAACGTCTCGCCGACGTCGAACGCCTCGCCGTGCCGGTTGTAGCTGCGGTGGTCGTCGGCGGCGAACGTGGTGTGCTCGTCGTACCGGCCGGAGAGCAGGCCGCTGGCCAGCGGTACCCGCGCGATGATGGCCGACCCCGGCGGCGTCGGCGGCCGGGAGCACCTCGTCCAACGGCTTGAGCCGCAGCATGTTCAGGATGATCTGCACGCTGGCCACGCCCGGTCGGGCGATCGCGGTGAGCGCCTGCGCGCAGGTCTCCACGCTCACCCCGTAGGCGGCGATCCGCCCCTGGGCGACCATGCTGTCCAGTGCGTCGTAGACCGCCTCGTCGGCGTAGACCGGGGTGGGCGGGCAGTGCAACTGCACCAGGTCCAGGGTGTCCACGCCCAGGTTGGCCCGGGACCGGTCGTTCCAGGCCAGGAAGTTGGCCAGGGTGTAGTTCTCCGGTACCTGCTCGACCCGGCGGCCCATCTTGGTGGCCACCGTGAGCCCGGCGTCCGGCCGCTCCTTGAGTAGCCGGCCGACCAGCTGCTCGCTGCGGCCGTCGCCGTAGACGTCGGCGGTGTCGATGAAGGTGACCCCGGCGTCCACCGCCGCGTGCAGCGTGGCCATCGCGTCGGCCTCGTCCACCGCGCCCCAGTCGGCGCCGAGCTGCCACGCGCCCAGCCCGACCACCCCGACCTGCCGGCCGGTTCGCCCCAACACCCGATTCTCCATGCCCCGACTCAGCACTGGCCGGCGGCTCCGGCCGGCGGCGGCCGCGCCGCCTGCCACCGGCTGGCCGCCCGAGAGCGTTGTCGGCATGGGCGGCGGCGCGCGGCGGCTCCGTTATCGGCGCAGGCTGGTTGCGGTGACTGTGTGTCCGCTGCCGGAGCCGCTGCGGCCACATCAGGTTGACACTGCCAAGATGACAGTGTCATAGTGGCGGCATGGACGGATGGACGTTGCCGGAGCTCGCCGAGCGGGTGGCCGACGCGCTGGCTTCGGACGGGGTACGTGCCCCGAACGGCCGGGTGCGGGAGCTGCCCGACGCGCGGGCGATCCGGTGGTACGCCACCATCGGACTGGTGGACCGGCCGCTGCCGGTAGCCGGGCGCAGTGCCCGGTACGGGCCCCGCCACCTGCTCCAGCTCGTCGCGGTCAAGCGGCGGCAGGCGCAGGGGCGTAGCCTCGCGCAGATCCAGGCCGAGCTGACCGGCGCCACCGAGGAGACGCTGCGGCAGATCGCCCGGGTACCCGATGAGCTGCTCGGCCCGGACACCCCGGCAGCGCAGCCGTCGACGGAGCCCGCCGACCCGGCGGTCCGGGGCCGGTTCTGGACCGCGGCCGCCACGCCCACCCAGCCGCGCAGCCTGGTGCCGGCCCACCCGGCACCGTCGGGGACGCCGGCACCCGAACTGACCGTGCGCTACCAGCTCGACTTGCCCGGGGGTGCGACGCTCGGCCTGCCCCGTCCGCCCACCCCGCAGGACCTGGCCGCGATCCTGGCGGCCACCGGCCCGCTGCTGGTCACCCTGGCCGGGCGCGGCCTGCTCGACACCACCGACCCTGACGAGATCGCCCGCTGGACCACCGAGCCGAGGCACGAAGGAGACGCGCGATGACCGCACTACCGATCGGGACCCTCCCGGCGGGCGCGACCGCCCAACCGGACGACGGGACCGGCTTCGGAATCCTGCGTACCCCCAGGGGCAACCTGCCGCTGTACCGCCTCGACGTGGGCGCCAAGATCACCGCGTTGAGTGCCGGGGTCGAGGTCACCCAGGGCTTCCGCAACCCGTACAACGAGCCCCTTGAAGCCACCTACGTCTTCCCGCTGCCGCCCCGGGCCGCCCTCACCAAGCTCACGCTGACCGCCGCCGACCGGGTGATCGAGGCCCAACTCCAGGAGCGCGCCGCCGCCCGGCAGGCCTACGACCAGGCCATCTCCGCCGGTCAGCGGGCCGCGATCGCGGAGGAGGAGCGGCCCGACGTGTTCACCCTGCGGGTCGGCAACATCCTGCCCGGCGAGCGGGTCACCGTGGCCCTCACCCTGGCCCAGCCGCTGGCCATGGTCGACGGCGAGGCCGAGTTCCGCTTCCCGCTGGTGGTCGCGCCGCGCTACATCCCGGGTGCGCCGATCGACGGCGAGCAGGTCGGCGACGGCCACGCCGCCGACACCGACGCCGTCCCGGACGCCTCCCGGATCTCCCCGCCGGTACTGCTGCCCGGCTTCCCGAACCCGGTGGCGCTGTCCCTGCGCGCCGAGATCGACCCGGCCGGCCTGGAGCTGACCGGGATCAACTCCAGCCTGCACGCCGTCCGCGACGCCGACGGGGGTATCGAGATCCTGCCGGGGGAGCGGCTGGACCGCGACTTCATCCTGCGGCTGGCCTACGCGGGCGGCGGCGACGCACTGCTGCTCGCCCCGGACGCCGACGGCGAGGGCGGCACCTTCCAGCTCATCGCGTACCCGCCCGACCAGGAGACACCGCCGACTCCGCGGGACGTCGTGCTGCTGCTGGACCGGTCCGGCTCGATGGGCGGCTGGAAGATGGTCGCCGCCCGCCGGGCCGCCGCCCGGATCGTGGACACGCTGCGCGACGGCGACCGGTTTGCCGTGCTCACCTTCGACCACGCCGTCGAGTGGCCGGCCGACCTGCCGAGCGGCCTCGTCCCGGCCACCGACCGCAACCGCTACCGGGCGGTGGAGCACCTGTCCCGCGCCGACGCCCGGGGCGGCACCGAACTGCTGCGGCCGCTGCTGGACGGGCTCGACCTGCTGGCCCGCGCCGGTACCGGCGAGCAGCCCCGGGACCGGGTGCTGGTGCTGGTCACCGACGGGCAGGTGGGCAACGAGGACCAGATCCTGCACGAGGTGGCCGCCCGGCTCGCCGGGGTCCGGGTGCACACCGTGGGCATCGACCGGGCCGTCAACGCCGGCTTCCTCGGCCGGTTGGCGATCGCCGGTCGGGGCCGCGCCGAACTGGTCGAGTCGGAGGACCGCCTCGACGCCGCGATGGACCGCATCCACCGGCGGATCGGCTCGCCCGTGGTCACCGGGGTCAGCCTGGCCGCCGCCGGGCCTGACCGTGGACGACGCGACGGTGCACGGAGTCGGGGACGTGTTCCCGGGGGTACCAATGGTGGTGGCCGGCCGGTACAGCGGTCAGCCGGGCGGCGTGCAGTTGCACGGTCGTACCCCGGATGAGCAGCCGTGGTCGGTCGGACCCGCACCGGTCGTCGTGGCCGGCTCCGCGATCACCCCGCTCTGGGCCCGTGGTCACCTGCGTGACCTGGAGGACCGCTACGCCGTGAGCGGCGACGCCGCGCTGGAGCAGACGATCGTGGCCGCCTCGCTGCGGCACGGCGTGCTGTGCCGGTTCACCGCCTACGTCGCGGTCGACGAGCGGGTGGTCACCGACGGCGGCACGCCGCACCGGGTGACCCAGCCGGTCGAGCAGCCCTCCGGCTGGCAGCCGCCGCCGGGCCGGCCGGCAGCGCGCCGATGATGCCGATGTCGTTCGCGATGCCCGCGGCGTCCCCGTTCCAGTCGGGCCCGCCCGCCGGCATGCCGGCCCCCGGTGGCCCGATGCGTTTGGCCAAGGCCCGGATGCGACCAGACACCACCGGCCGTTTCGGCACCGCGCCGTCTGCCCCGCCGCCGGTCCTCGGCGACACCAGCGGCGGTGGCGCCTGGATCGACGCCGAACTGGAGCTGACCCCGCCACCCCCGCCCGCTCCCGACCTGCTGGTCCTGCTCGCCACCGAGCGGGACGCCCTGCAGTCCGGCGCGGCCGAACCGCTGTCCCGCCGCCGGGACCTCCTCGACGACCTGGCCAGCCGCCTGGACGCGCTGTCCCAGGACCCGACCGCCAGCGCCCTGGCCACCGCCCTCCGCGACCTGGCCAGCCACCTCCGCGACGAGAACATCCCGCTACCCGACCGCTGGAACCACGCCCTGACCACCCTGACCACGCTGGCCCAGGGCAGCCACGGCCCAGCGAACAACCCGGCACAACGGCCCCGACGACCCCGGCAACCAAACCCGGCACCGGCGGTCCCGGCACCGAACCGGTCCCGGCCCCGGCCAGTCCCGCCGCACCGGCTTCTGGCGCCGCCCCACCTAAACCCGCCACCCGGCGCCACCCCCAGGCCGAGCGCTCCCGAGCCCGGTATTCGGTGCCAACACAACGGCGAACAGCAATGCAAAATCGCGATCTGGTACCCGGAACTGTCCCCACAGGGCCGCCCGGTGTACCAGATCGCGATCTTCACTTCCACCGCCCCAAGCCCGCGGAGCACTAAGAAGCGGAAGGCATCCGAAGCACCCACCGGTAAGCCTGGACAAGACCGGTGTCGAACCCGGCCGCCGATCCCCAGAGGAAGAGCCGGAAGCGCCGGTACATGGGATCGCCCCAGCGCCGGACGACGTCCTCGCGCGCCAGATCCAGCCGCTGCGCCCAGCGCTTGCAGGTCAGGTAGTAGTTGTGCCGGTCGTCGTCGACGCTGATCAGCTCGAACGGGGAGCGGGCCACCTCCCGCAGGTACTGGTGCAGCAGCAGCGGGGAGGAGCCGCCCGGGTACACGTAGCGGCTCATGAAGGTGGAGACCCGGTGCTTGGCCCGCATCGCCAGGGCGTCCAGGTACACCCCGCCGCCCGGCTTCACCAACTCGGCGTACTTGCGCAGGGTGGTGCGGTAGTCGGGGAGGTGCTCGGTGACGCCCATGTTGACGATCGCGTCGTACTTGCGTGGCGCGGTGTACCCGAAGATGTGCTGGCGGACCACGGTGGCCGGCAGGTTCTCCCGCTTGATCAACTCGTTGAGGTAGCGCTCCGACTCGACCGACAGCGTGGTGGTGGTGACCTCGATGCCCTGCTTGGCGGCGAACTCGGTGAACGCGCCCCAGCCGCCGCCGACCTCCAGAACGTGGTCGCCGGGCTTGAGCCCGAGGGCGTCCAGGGCGATCTGCATCTTGCGGGTCATCGCGTCTTCCAGCGGCTCGTCGTCGTAGGCGAAGACGCCCTCGGTGTAGCAGCGGTGCCGGGTGTCCAGGAAGGTCAGGAAGAACTCGGAGTCCTCGTCGTAGTGGTGCGAGATCGAGCGCCGGTCGTGTTCCTTGCGGCCGCGTACCAGGGCCGGGGCGAACCGGGAGGCCCAGGCGACCGGGTGGAAGTCGCGGAAGAACTTGCGCATCTTGAGGGCCACCGCGAGGTCACCGTCGACGTCCAGCCACCCTTCCAGGTAGGCCACCGCGACGCCGAACTGGTCCAGGCTCGCCAACGCGCGTTCGCCGCGGCCGTCCAGGACGGTGATGGTGAATTCGGGGGCCCCGGAGCCGAAGGCGTGCGCGGGTGCGCCGGGCGCGGGCGCCACGGCAAACGGGATCGCCGGGCTGGCGGCGAAGAATTCACGGTACCGGCGCTGCAGCGCCGAGATCATCTGCTGGGCGGCCACGCGATCAATGTAACTGCCAGGCAGCCCCTGCGCGCTGCGACGCGAGCCTCATCCGGCCGGATCTCCGTGGCCGCGGGTGCGAACGTGTGCAAGCCTGGATGCGGAGCCGGTCGCGGGTGGTGCGTCGGCGAGGGGGTGCGGGTGCGGTCACTGACGGCAGCGGTACGACGCCAACTGCGCCTGGGGTCAGCTACCCTGCGGGACTGGCGGCTGACCGTGGCCTGGGCGCGCTCGCTGGCCCGCAGCTTCCTCACCTCCTTCACGGTGCTCGCCGCCACCTTCTGGATCCTGCCCGGAGTGACCGCCACCGGTGGCCCGTGGGCGCTGGTGGTGCTGGTCGTCCTGGTGGCCCTGGTCGGCATGCTGCTGCGCCCGCTGCTGGTGGCGCTCGCGGTGACCGTCGGCGGGGTGCTCGCCCTGGTCCTCGGGGTGTGCCTGCAGGCCCTGGTGATGTACATCGCGCTGCGGCTGGACCCGGGCGTCAGCGTGCACGGCGGAGTGCTCTCGGCCGCCGGGGTGGCCTGGCTGGCGGCTGCGCTGGCCGCGCTGGTCAACTGGCTGGCCGACGCGGGCAGCGAGGACGTGTTCCTCGGCCAGGTCCGTCGCCGGGTGGCCCGGATCGCCGAGAGCACCCCCCGCAGAGAGCGGGAACCGGGGCTGCTCATCATCCAGTTGGACGGGCTGGCCGCGCCGCTGCTGCGCTGGGCGGTACAGACCGGCAACCTGCCGAACCTGCGGCGCTGGCTGCACGGCGAGCCGCTGCCGCCGGGCCGGCCCGGCTTCGCCCGGTGGGCGGCACGGCGGGGACGGACGGTGCACCCGGCCGGGCCGCCCTCGCACCGGTTCGTCGGCTGGCACACCGGCATCCCGTCGACCACCCCGGCCGGGCAGGCCGGCCTGCTCTACGGCGACACCAGCCAGGTGCCCGGCTTCCGTTGGTACGAGAAGGAGCCCGGCCGGCTGGTGGTGAGCAACCGGCCCCGCGACGCGGCGGTCATCGAGTCCCGGCTGACCAATGGGCGCGGGTTGCTCGCCGACGGCGGGGTGAGCATCAGCAACATGTTCTCCGGCGACGCCCACCTCGGCCTGCTCAACGTGAGCAGCGCGGCGCTGCCCGGCCGGTCGATCCGGGGGTACGTCACCTTCATGCTCAACCCGTCCGGGCTGGCCCGCGCGGTGGTGCTGTCGATCGGCGAGATGCTCAAGGAGTTGCAGCAGGCGCGCCGGCAGCGGCGGCGCAACGTCTATCCCCGGGTGTCCAGATTCGGCTCTTATGTAGTGCTCCGGGCGGTGAGCAACATCGTGCTCCGGGACCTGAACGTGGCGCTGATCGCCGAGCAGATGGGGCTGGGCGCGCCGGTGATCTTCTGTGACTTCGTGGACTACGACGAGGTCGCCCACCACGCCGGCCCGGCCCGGCCGGAGACCATGCAGACCCTGGAGGGGCTGGACCGGGTGCTCGGCACGCTGGATCGGATCAGCGCCGACGCGGCCCGCTCCTACGACCTGGTGGTCCTCTCCGACCACGGGCAGAGTCAGGGCGCGCCGTTCGCGCAACGGCACGGCGAGCGGCTGGAGCAGGTGGTGCACCGGCTGACTGCCGAGGAGCCCGCTGCCGCCGCCACCGCCGACCTGGAGAGCTGGGGTCCGGTGAACACGCTGCTCACCAGCCTGGCCGGCCGGCGTGGGGTGGCCGGCGCGGCGGCCCGGGCGTGTACCCGGGGACACCGCGACGACGCCGTCACGCTCGGCCCGGCCGACCGGGAGCTGCGGGCGGTGGAGGAGCACCCCGAGGTGATCGTGGTCGCCTCCGGAAACCTGGCGATGGTCTACCTGACCGCCGGCGAGCCCCGCCGGTACACCCTCGACGAAGTGCTGGCCCGCCACCCGGACCTGGTCCCCGGCCTGGCCAGCCACCCGGGCATCGGGCTGGTGGTGGTGCACACCGTCGACCACGGGCCGGTGGCGATCGGCCGGGCCGGCAGTCACCGGCTGGCCGACGGGGTGGTGGACGGCGAGGACCCGCTCGTCCCGTACGGCCGGTACGCCGCCCGGGACCTGCTCGCCCACCAGCAGCTCGCCAACGTCGGCGATCTGGTGCTGGTCAGCGCGTACGACCCGGTGACCGAGGAGGTGGCCGCCTTCGAGGAGCTGGTGGGCAGCCACGGTGGGATGGGCGGTTGGCAGACCGAGGCGGTGCTGGTCTACCCGAGCCGGTTCACCCTGCGCAGCGGCGAGCTGGTCGGCCCCGACGCGGTCTACCGCGAACTGGTCGGCTGGCTGGCCGATCTGGGCCTGCGCCCGGGTGACCAACCGCAGACCGAGCCGGCCGGTCCGCAGCCGGCGCGGCTTGCCCAGGCCGGGATCGGGGGCGACCGGCGGGCCGACGACCGCGGGCGGGTCGGCGCCGCGGTCAGCCGCTGCCGACCGGCTCCCGCGTCTGGCGGCGGCGACGCATCCACGACACCACCTGGGTGAGCAGCAGGATCAGCAGGATGGCCGCGACGATGCCCTCCCAGGGCTCCGGGAAGAGCGCCCCACCGAGCAGGCCGATCGCGGCGTACACCGCTGACCACAGGGCACAGGCGTAGGCGTTGGCGACCGCGAACCGCCGCCAGCCGACACCCAGCACGGCGGCGGCCAGCAGCACCGGCACCCGGCCGGCCGGCACCAGCCGGGACACCAGCAGCACCGGGACCGGGTTGGCGTTAAGGCGCTGGGCGATGGGCTCCAGCTTGTCCTCGGTCTCCCGGGTCAGCCGCAGCTTGTTGGCCAGCGCCACGCCACCGGTCCGGCAGATCCAGTAGGTGCCGGCGTCGCCCAGGTACGCGCCGACCGCCCCGGCGGCCACGATGATCAACACGGTGAACGACTCGCGGTGCGCCGCGACCACCGCGGCCGCGCTGACCGCCGCCCCGGTGGGCAGGATCGGCACGGCGGAGCCGAGTGCGACGAGCAGGAGCAGTGAGCCGGCCGCGGCCAGCGCTGTACCCAGGGTGCTCACGGGACGTTCGCCGGGCGGACGTTCAGCGATTCGCCGGGGGCGAGCAGGTGCGTGATCGTGTTCGGGGCGAGCACCTTGGTGTGCTCGGCGAACCGCAGACCGGGCAGGTGGAACAGCTCGGGGCGGACCGCGTCCAGCCCGTACGGCCAGAGCGTGCCGTAGTGGATCGGGACGGCGGAGGAGGCGTTGCACCGGCGGATCGCCTCGGCCGCGCGGGCCGGGTCCAGGTGCCCGGCGCCCAGCGTCGGACCCCAGCCGCCGACCGGGATCAGCGCCAGGTCGAGCTGGCCCAGGTCGGTCATGGCGGCGAACAGGTCGGTGTCGCCGGCGAACCAGACGCTGTGTTCGCCCTCGACGACATAGCCGAGCGCCTCGGCGCGGTGGCGGGACCACGGGTGGCGCAGGTCGGCGTGGTTCGCGGGGACCGCCCGGACACGCAGGTCACCGACGGTCACCTCGGTGCCGGCGGACACCTCCCGGTACGGCCAGCGGTGCCCCAGGGTGCGCCGGATCAGCCCGCCCGCGCCGTGCGGCACGATCAGCGGGACACCGGGCAGGGTACGCAGCGAGGCAACGTCGAAGTGGTCGGCGTGCAGGTGCGAGATGAGCACCGCGTCGGGCGGCCGGGGCAGCACCGGGCGCCGGCCGCGGCGGCGGCGCAGGTGCGCGATGCGGTTGCGCAGCACCGGGTCGGTGAGCAGGTGGGTGCCGCCACCCTCGATGCTCACGGTGGCATGGCCCCACCAGGTGACCCGCACGCGCGTACCCCTCCTGATCTTCGAGCTGACTCCGCCTCGACCATACCCACGCCAGCCGGCCGACGGCCCGCCGCCACCCTCCGGTTAGCATCTGCTGGAGCTGTTTGTGACCGTTGCGTGATACCCGAGGAGCCCGCCGTGCCCGCAGTCACCGCCAAAAGTCCCGTGGCCGACCCCGTCGTCGTCGCCGCCGGGACGACGGCCGGGGCCGCGGTCGCCGCGGCCGGGCTGCCCGCCAACGGTCCGAAGGCCATCGTCGTGGTCCGCGACGGCGACAAGCTGCGCGACCTGGACTGGACTCCGGAGACCGACACCGAGGTGGTGCCGGTGGCCATCGACACCCCGGACGGGCTGAACGTGCTGCGGCACTCCAGCGCGCACGTGCTCGCCCAGGCGGTGCAGGACATCTTCCCGGAGGCCAAGCTCGGCATCGGCCCGCCCATCGACAACGGCTTCTACTACGACTTCCAGGTCGCCCGGCCGTTCACCCCGGAGGACCTGGACCGGGTGGAGAAGCGGATGCTGGAGATCGTCAAGGCGGGCCAGACCTTCCACCGCCGCCGCTTCGACTCCCTCGCCCAGGCCAAGGCCGAGCTCGCCGACGAGCCGTTCAAGCTGGAGCTGGTCGACCTCAAGGGCGACGTCGACGCCTCCGAGGTGATGGAGGTGGGCGGCGGCGAGCTGACCATCTACGACAACCTCGACAAGGACGGCAACCGCTGCTGGGGCGACCTGTGCCGGGGCCCGCACCTGCCGACCACCCGGCTGATCGGCGCGGTCAAGCTGATGCGTTCGGCCGCCGCCTACTGGCGCGGATCCGAGAAGAACCCCCAACTCCAGCGGGTGTACGGGACCGCCTGGCCGACCCGGGACGCGCTCAAGGACTACCTGAAGCTGCTCGAGGAGGCGGCCCGCCGCGACCACCGCAAGCTGGGCACCGAGCTGGACCTGTTCAGCTTCCCCGACGAGATCGGCTCCGGGCCTGGCCGTCTTCCACCCCAAGGGCGGCATCATCCGCCGGGAGCTGGAGAACTACTCGCGGATCAAGCACGAGCAGGCCGGGTACTCCTTCGTGAACACCCCGCACATCACCAAGGGCTCGCTCTTCGAGACCTCCGGGCACCTGCAGTGGTACGCCGACGGCATGTACCCGCCCATGGAGATGGAGGGCGCGAACTACTACCTCAAGCCGATGAACTGCCCGTTCCACAACCTGATCTTCCGGGCCCGCGGCCGGTCCTACCGGGAGCTGCCGCTGCGGCTGTTCGAGTTCGGCTCGGTGTACCGGTTCGAGAAGTCCGGCGTGGTGCACGGGCTGACCCGGGTACGCGGGATGACCCAGGACGACGCGCACATCTACTGCACCGCCGACCAGGTGCAGGACGAGCTGAAGTCGTTGCTGCGCTTCGTGCTGGACCTGCTCCGCGACTACGGGCTGGACGACTTCTACCTGGAGCTGTCCACCCGCAACGAGGAGAAGTACGTCGGCACCGACGAGAGCTGGGCGGTGGCGACCGAGGCGCTGCGCGAGGCGGCCGAGTCCTCCGGCCTGGAGCTCGTCCCCGACCCGGGCGGCGCGGCGTTCTACGGCCCGAAGATCTCCGTGCAGGTCAAGGACGCCATCGGGCGTACCTGGCAGATGTCCACCATCCAGGTCGACTTCAACCAGCCGGAGCGGTTCGCGCTGGAGTACCAGGGCGAGGGCGGCCGGCAGCAGCCCGTCATGATCCACCGGGCGCTGTTCGGCTCCATCGAGCGCTTCTTCGGCATCCTCACCGAGCACTACGCGGGCGCGTTCCCGGCCTGGCTGGCCCCGGTGCAGGTGGTCGGCATCCCGATCCGCGACGAGCACGCCGGCTACCTGGCCGAGTTCGTCGCCCGGCTGCGCGCCGAGGGCATCCGGGCCGAGGTGGACACCTCCGACGACCGGATGCAGAAGAAGATCCGTACCGCCCAGCAGCAGAAGATCCCGTTCATGGCGATCGCCGGGGACGCCGACGTCGAGGGCGGCACCGTGTCCTTCCGCTACCGGGACGGCTCGCAGCGCAACAACGTGCCGCTGGCCGAGGCGGTCGCGCACGTCGCCGAGGTCGTCCGCTCGCGGGTGAACACCGGCCCGAGCGCACCGCCCGAGCCGGCCGCCGCTGAGCCGCCCGCCGCCTGAGCCGCCCGCCGCCTGAGCCGCCTGTCGGCCGGTTCGCCGCCGGCTGAGCTGCCTACCGGCTACGCCGCAGGGGCGCCCGAGATCGGGCGCCCCTGCGGCATTTCGTGATCGGGCGGCCGGAGCCCGATCCGGTGTGCGTTCGGGGACGGTCGGAGCGTCAAGCTGTCCAGCGGATGTTCGGGTTGAGGTGGCCGGTCCAGTCGAAGGTGGCCATGTTGTCCCAGCCGTCGCCGCTGCCGTTGATGTTGGCCGGGTCCCAGCCGTTGCCGGGCACCGCGTACCAGGTCGGCTCCCAGTAGAAGACGCCGATCGCGCCGGCGCTGCGGGCGGTGTTCTGCACGGCGGTGAACTCGGCGGCCTGGCCGGCCCAGGTCGCCGGGTACCCGGAGCAGGGCGCCGAGCCGGTGATCGAGTTCGAGGTGCTGTCGGCGTTGGCCGCGGTGAACGGGTACGCGGTCTCGGCGAGGATCACCGGCTTGCCGTAGCGCGACTTCACGTCGGTGACGACGCTGCCCATGTTGCTCAGCGAGCCGTGCCACATGCAGTAGTACGACAGCCCGGTGATGTCCCAGGTGACGCCCTTGGCCTTGATGCCGTCGTAGAACCAGCGGGCGTGCGCGTCGCTGTCCGCGTCGGCGGTGTGGATGATGACCTGGGTACCGCTGTTGCACGCCTTGGTGGCGTTGTACCCGGACTTGAGCAGCAGGCTGACGTTGGTGAAGTTGTTGTTGATCACCTTGCCGTCGTTCCAGAGCATGCCGACGTTGATCTCGTTGCCGATCTGCACGCTGTCCGGCGTGGTGCCCTGCGCCTTGAGCTGGCTGCACACGCTGTAGGTGTAGTTGTAGACGTCGGTCTGCAGCGCGGCGATGCCGTGGCTGGACCAGGCCGCCGGCTTGTACTGCTTGCCCGGGTCGGCCCAGGTGTCCGAGTAGTGGAAGTCGATCATCAGGCTGAGGCCCTTGGACTTCACCACCCGGGCGTAGGCCAGCACCTTGGCCAGGTTGTTGTAGTTGCTGGCCGGGTTGTTCCAGATCCGCAGCCGCACGTAGTTGACGCCGACGCCCTTGAGGATGTCCAGCGGGTCGGCGGCGGCGCCGGCTGCGTTGTAGTACTTGGCGCCCAGGTCGAGGGCGCGCTGCACGGTCGAGACGTCCGCGCCGCGCATGGTGAGTGACGCGGCGGAGGCCGGGGTGGCCGAGGTGGCCACCGCGAGGGTACCCAGCAGGCTGGCCCCGGCCAGCAGGGCCAGCCGGGTTCGCAGGGTGCCGTGACGGATGGAACGGAGCATGACGGACTCCTCGGGGTGTGAGTGTTCCGCCGAGCGTGAACGCTCACAGTCTCAGATCCCAGTATGAGCCCTGTCAATATCAGGAGTGCCGCTTGTGGCTAGGGGAAGTTGGTGAGCTGGACCGTGAACGTTCACGGTCCAGGGCCGTGCTGGCACGGTGGGGGTCCATAGTGGAGGGGAGGGCATGATCGCGATCTGGTGCGCGGATGTGCCCCCACAGGGCAGTTCCGCGCACCGGATCGTGATCACCTCGGGTCGCCCAACTGAGCCAGGTCCGGGAGTAGGAAGGACTTGGCTTCCGGGTCGGTGATGTCCTCGGCTGCTGCGTAGGCCAGGGCCAGGTGGTCGGGCCTGGTCGGCGGCGCGGCCGGCGACCTGGTGCGCGCGGGCGATGGCTTCGTGGGCGTACGCCCGGTCGAACGGCTCCAGCCCGTGCTCGTCCACCAGGGCCAGGTAGCGCTCGCCGTGGTGCAGGGCCGGTTCGGCCCGGCCGAGCACCGCGTAGACCCGGGAGCACTGCCACTCGCCGCGGGCCCGGTGCACCGGCTGCCCGACCACCCCCCAGTGGTACCGGCTGGCGTGCGCCCCGTGCAGCATCGCGTCGTCGTCCTCACGCTGCGGTCGGTCGCGCTCCAGCAACTCCCACACCCCGTTGAACAGCCGGGCCGCCAGCCGCCGCTCGTCGTCGGACTCCAGCGCCGCCGTGCTCAACGGCGACCGGTCCGGCCCTTCCCCTTGCTCGTGCGTCGTGGCCTCGTGCCCGTCGTGGTCGTGGCCGTCGTGCTCGTGCCCGTCGTGGTCTCGTGCCCGTGGGGGTGGTCGCCGAGCTCGTGGTGGCTGGCTGTGGTCGGGTGGAGTGGTCGTGGGTGGTGGGGGACGGGGTGGTGGCGGGCATCGGGGGCTCCTCGGGGAGAGTGGCGTCGGTGTAGTGGGCGAGCCGGTGGGACTGGCGTTGCAGCCGCCAGATGGTCGCCTCGATATCCGCCCGGTAGCGGCGCAGCCGGGTGCGGACCTCCTCGGCCGGCACGTCGCGCAGCTCGCGGATCAGCGGTAGCGGCACGTCCAGCTCGCGCAGGCTGGCGATCCGCCGCCCGGCGGGTACCTGGTCGTCGGCGTAGTAGCGGTAGCCGGTCTGCGGGTCGACCCGGGCGGGCGGCAGCAGACCGATCTCGGCATAGTGCCGCAGCGCGCCGATGGACAGCCCGGTACGCCGCGCGAACCGGCCGATCGGCATCGGTGCGGACATCCCAGCAGGCTACGACTCTGCACCTGCCGGAGGGTCAAGCAGCGCACCTGGCGGCGGGTCTGCGAGCCGGTGCGCCGTAGGATCGCCAGGTGACTTCGCCCGGGGTACCCGACGAACTGGACCGGATCTGGACGCCACACCGGCTGGCCTACGTCAGTGGCGGCGACCGGCAGGGCGATGCCGGGTACGAGACCCCGGCCGGCTGCCCGTTCTGCCTGGCGCCGCAGCAGCCCGAGGAGACCAGCCTGGTGGTGGCCCGGGGGGAGCGGGTGTACGCGGTGCTCAACCTGTACCCGTACAACCCGGGTCATCTGCTCGTCTGCCCTTACCTGCACGTGCCCGACTACACCGACATCGACGCGGCGACCACCGCGGAGCTGGGCGCGTTCACCCAGACCGCGATGCGGGTGATCCGGCGCAGCAGCGGCGCGCACGGCTTCAACGTGGGGATGAACCAGGGCGCGGTTGCCGGCGCGGGCATCGCCGCCCACCTGCACCAGCACATCGTGCCGCGGTGGGGCGGGGACACCAACTTCATGCCGGTGATCGGCCGCACCAAGGTGCTGCCACAACTGCTGCACGACAGCCGGGTGCTGCTGGCGAAGGTGTGGGAGCAGGCCGCCGGCTGAGCCTGTGCCCCGACTCACACCGCTGCCCGGCGGGGCCGAAACAACTACTTAGTACGAGCGAAGTAGTGTCGACGTCATGGCCCGTGGCTTCGATCGTGAGCACCCCCGGTACAAGTGGGTTGCGCTGTCCAATACCACCCTCGGGATGCTGCTGGCGACGGTCAACTCGTCGATCGTCATCATCTCGCTGCCGGCGATCTTCAACGGCATCGACCTGGACCCGCTGGCCCCCGGCAACGTGAGTTACCTGCTGTGGATGCTGATGGGATTCCTGCTGGTTTCTGCTGTGCTGGTAGTTGCCCTGGGCAAGTTAGGTGACATGTTCGGCCGGGTGAAGCTGTACAACCTGGGGTTCGTGATCTTCACGGCCGCGTCCATCGCGCTCTCCCTCGACCCGTTCCGGCACGGCGCGGGGGCGCTCTGGCTGATCGGCTTCCGGGTGGTGCAGGCGGTCGGCGGCGCGATGGTCTTCGCCAACTCCACGGCCATCCTCACCGACGCCTTCCCGGCCGCCCAGCGCGGCATGGCGCTCGGCGTCAACCAGGTGGCCGCCATCGCCGGCTCGTTCATCGGCCTGGTCCTCGGCGGCATCCTGGCCGAGTGGGACTGGCGGGCGGTGTTCTGGGTCAGCGTGCCGATCGGCCTGGCCGGCACCATCTGGGCCTACCTGTCCCTGCACGAGCTGGGGGAGCGGCGGCGCGGCCGGCTGGACTGGCCCGGCAACATCTCCTTCGCCGTCGGCCTCACCGCCCTGCTCACCGCCATCACCTACGGCATCCAGCCGTACGGCTCGCACAGCACCGGCTGGACCAACCCGTGGGTGCTCACCGGCCTGATCGGCGGCGCGGCGGTACTCGTCGCGTTCTGCGTGATCGAGACCAAGGTGCCCGACCCGATGTTCCACCTCGCGCTGTTCCGCGACCGCACCTTCGCGGCCGGCAACCTGGCCGGCCTGCTCGCCTCGATCAGCCGGGGCGGCATGCAGTTCATGCTGATCATCTGGCTGCAGGGCATCTGGCTGCCGCTGCACGGCTACGACTACGTGGACACCCCGCTGTGGGCCGGCATCTACCTGCTGCCGCTCACCGTCGGCTTCCTGCTCGCCGGCCCGATCTCCGGCATCCTCTCCGACAAGTTCGGCCAGCGCCCGTTCGCGATCGGCGGCGCGCTCGTGGTCGCGGCCAGCTTCGTCGGCCTGGTGCTGCTCCCGGTGGACTTCCCGTACTGGCTGTTCGCGCTGCTCATCGGGGTCAGCGGACTTGGCTCCGGGATCTTCTCGGCGCCCAACACCTCGGCCGTGATGGGCGCCGTGCCGGCCTCCCAGCGCGGCGCGGCAGCCGGCATGCGCGGCACCTTCTTCAACTCCGGCTCCGCGCTGTCCATCGGCGTGTTCTTCTCGCTGATGATCGTCGGGCTGGCCGCCACCCTGCCCGACGCGCTGCGTACCGGCCTGACCGCCCAGGGGGTACCCGCGGACGTGGCCGGCCAGGTCGCCGCGCAACCGCCGGTCGGCAGCCTGTTCGCCGCCTTCCTCGGCTACAACCCGCTGGCCGCGCTGCTCGGCCCGCAGGTGCTCGGCGCCCTGCCGCCGGCCAACGCCGCCACCCTGACCGGCAAGCAGTTCTTCCCCGACCTGATCTCCGGCCCGTTCCACTCCGGACTCGTCGTGGTCTTCATCGCGGCCGCCTTGATGAGCGTGATCTCCGCGCTCGCCTCGATCCCGATCGGCCGCCCTGCGCGCAACGCCCCGGTCGGGCCCGTCCCGGCCAACGCCGCCTCGGCGGCCGAGGACTCCACCGACGACCGGGCCGAGGTGGCCGCAGCAGACGCGGACGCGGTGGCCGGCGCGCCGGACAACACCGTCCCGGCTCGTTGACCCTGGCTCTTGTTGGCCTGGCTTGGTTGGCCTGGCTTGGTTGGCCCGGCTTGGTTGGCCCGGCTTGTTGGTCAGCTTCGTTGGCGCTGATCCGTTGATCCCCGTGCGTTGATCCCCGTGCGTTGAGCCCGGTCCGGTGATCCCGGCCGGTGACCAACGCCGCCCTCCCGGTCCGGCGAACCCGGCCGGGAGGGGTGCCGGCGGGGCTACAACTGGGCCAGGGCCGAGCGGATCTGGGCCTCCAGCCCGGTCGGGCGGGGCTGCACCACCAGGTGCAGTGCCTCGTAGAGGATGCCGCGGGCCCGCTGCCGGTCGCCGCGGCGCAACTGGATCAGGCCCAGCGCGCGCAGCGACAGCGCGATCCCGGGCCGGTCGCCGGCCGCCCGGGCGATGTCCAGCGCGGTCTGGCAGCAGCGCTCGGCGTCGTCCAGCCGGCCCTGCTCGATCCGCATCGTGCCCTGCCAGACCAGCGCCTGGGCCTCACCCAGCGACGCGCCCTCCTGAGCCCGGTAGATGGCCAGCGCGCGCTCGAAGTACTCGTCCGCCTCGTCGTACCGGCCGGCCATGAAGGCGACCTGGCCGAGGCCGCGCAGCGGGAACGCCACGCCGCGCCGGTCGCCACACTCCTCCAGAATGGTCAACGCCTGCTCGTAGGTCTGCCGGGCCTCGTCGAGCCGGCCCTCCAGCCGCAGGCTGACCCCGAGGTAGGCGAGCGTCACCGCCATCGAGCGCCGGTCGCCGGCCCGCTCGAACCCGGCTACCGAGGCCGTGTGCAGCGCGTGGGCCTGCCGGTACTGCGTCCGGGTGGTGGCCAACTGGCCCAGCACGTGCTGCATCACCGCGACGCCGAGGACGTCGTCGGCCTGCTGCGCGGCCTGCAGCGCCAACTCGCTGGTGACCTGCCAGTCGTCGAACGAGCGGCGCATCTCGAACATCAGCGAGGTGACCCCGGCCAGCTCCCAGGCCAGCCCGGTGTGCGGGTCACGGGCCGCCTGGCGGACCACCGCCATGATCGACGCGCGCTCGGTCTCGAACCAGCGCAGCGGCTCGGCCACCAGCGCCCGGCCGACCGACGGATCGAAGCGCCAGCGCACCGCGGGGCCGGTGACCTCCAGGTAGCTGCGGATGCCGATGGCCTGGAACGCCAGCTCGGCCAGGTACAGCCAGCCGCCGCCCGCGCGCCGGTGGCAGGCCGTCAACTCGGCGGGGCTCTCCTGCTCCCGCGCCTTCTCC
The DNA here is from genome assembly GCA_963794685.1 of uncultured Actinomycetota bacterium. Classification (GTDB taxonomy): domain Bacteria; phylum Actinomycetota; class Actinomycetes; order Mycobacteriales; family Micromonosporaceae; genus CAVTWH01. The sequence continues at coordinate 236,825 of CAWCFK010000011.1, forward strand.
CGGCCGAACAACCGGACCAGGTCGTGTAGCCGGTACCGGGGCTGACCGCTCGGCTCGTACCCGACGATGCCGAGCAGTTGGGCGTCGAAGAGTTGCTCGCAGGCCGCCTCGGCGCTGGGCAGGTCGGTGTCCAGCGCGGCAGCCGCCAGCCAGAGCGGGTACTCGGCATGGTCCAGTTCGCCGAGCCGGCGTAGCAGCGCCTGGGCCTGCGCGTCCAGCCCCTGGTAGCTCAGCGCGATACTGGCCCGCACGTCGAGCTGGCCGTGGCTGAACTGGTCCAGCCGGCCCAACTCGTCGGCCAGCAGGTCAACCAGCTTGGCCACGCTCCAGTGTGGCTTGGCGGCCAGCTTCGCCCCGGCCACCCGGATCGCCAGCGGCAGGTACCCGCACAGGTCACACAGCCGGGCCGCGGCGCCCGGCTCGGCGGCCACCCGGTCGGCGCCGGCCACCATGGACAGCAGCGCGGTGGCGTTGCGCCGGTCCAGCACGCTCAACGGGATGGTGGTGGCCCCCAGCGACGCGCCCAGCCGGCGCCGTGAGGTGATCATCACGGCGCACCCGGGCCAGCCCGGGATCAGCGGGGTCACCTGGTCCTCGTCGGCTGCGTTGTCCAGCACCACCAGGACCCGCCGGTTCGCCAGCAGGCTGCGGTACAGGTCGGTGCGCTCGGCCAGGTGGTCCGGGATGGCCCCGCCGTCCACCCCGAGCGCCCGCAGGAACCGGCCCAGCACCTCCAGCGGCGGCAGCGGCACGTCCTCCTCGACGCCGGCCAGGTTCACGTAGAGCTGGCCGTCCCGGTACACCTCGCTCAGCCGGTGCGCGACGTGCACAGCCAATGAGGTCTTGCCCACCCCGCCCGGCCCGACCACGGCGATCACCGGCACGTGCTCGGTCGGCTCGCCGATCAACAGGCCGCGCAGCAGGTCCGCCTCGGCGATCCGACCGGTGAAGTCGGCGATGTCGGCGGGCAGGGTGTTCGCCACAGCGGGCCGGAAACCGGCCACCGGCTCCTCGGGCGGGACCGGCTGGGCCGGCGCCGAGGCGACCGTGGCCGGTCCGGTCGGCTGGGCGGCGAGCGCCGCGAACGGGTCGTCGGTGTCCGGGTCCAACTCCGCGCCACGCACCAGCGCCAGGTGCAGCTGCTGGATCTCGCCGGCCGGATCCACCCCGAACTCCTCGCGCAGCCAGCGCCGCCACTGGTCGTAGTGGCGCAGCGCCTCGGTGGCCCGACCGGCCGCGTGCAGCGATCGCAACGCCAGGATCAGCAGCCGTTCCCGGGTCGGATTGGTCAGTGACTCGCTGACCGCCTGGTTCGCCACCGGGTGCGGGTCGCCGCTGCGCAGCTCCAGGGCCAGCAGGTCCTCAACGGCGGTGAGCCGGGCCGATTCCAGCGGCTGGCACAGCGCCACGGACAGCTCGCTGTCCGGTGAGATGTCCAGCACGTTGCCGCGCCACAGGGCCAGCGCCGCCCGTACCGCCTCGCGTGCCCGGGTGAGGTCGGTCGCCGTTCTGGCGCCCCGGCTCAACTCCAGGAACCGGTTGCTGTCCACGGCTTCCGGGGCGACCCGCAGCGCGTACCCGGTGCCACTGGTGGTGAGTTGCAGCAGCTCGCCGGGGACCAGATGGGTCAGTGCCGCCCGGATCTCCGACATCCGGGTCTGCAGCACCGCACGGGCCTGCGGGGGCGGGTCGCGCATCCACAGCAGCGCGGTGAGCCGGTCGACGGTGACCACCCGGTTGGCGTGCAGAGCCAGGATGCCGAGGAGGAGGCGTTGCTGTCGGCGACTCAGGCGCAGTTGCTGGTCGCCGTACCACAGCTCGACCGGGCCGAGGATACGAAGATCGACGGTAGTCTCCTCCATACCTCCCCCACTGACGCAGCGTCAACCTACCCCACCCGGACACGAGTGGGAAGCAAACGGTAAGCGGGCGGTGAATGCCTGCCGGCACGCTTGATCGCGGGGATGACACGGCGCCGCCGGCACGGGGGTGGCGGCGCCGTACCCCAACTCCCGTTACCGAACGTCCACACTGGCCGGTGCGGTTGCGGAGGAACGGCGGGCACGGGGACGCTCGCGAGTGGACAGACGTCGGGCCGGGGTTGCTGTTCCCCCGGCCCGACGCCTGCATCTCCGTCCCCGCAGGTCAGCTGTGCCCGGTGTGCTCCTGCCGGGCCTGTTCCGCCAGGTGCGAGGGCATCGGCTCGTGCCGCACGAAGGTACGCCGGAACGACCCGGTACCCGAGGTCATCGCCCGCAGCTCCACCAGATAGCGGACCAGCTCGGTGGCCGGCACCTCGGCCCGGACGAGCGCCCGGTCCGAGCCGTCCGCCGCGGACTCGGTACCGAGCACCCGGCCCCGGCGGCCGGACAGGTCGCTCATCACCGCGCCGACGAACTGCTCGGGTACCCGGATGGACACCTCGTCCACCGGCTCCAGCAGGGACACCTGACCCTTCTCGGCGGCATCCTTGAGGGCCAGCTGGCCGGCGGTCTGGAACGCCGCGTCCGAGGAGTCCACCGAGTGCGCCTTGCCGTCCACCAGGACCACCCGCAGGTCCACCACCGGGTACCCGGCGACGATCCCGCGCTCCATCTGGCTACGTACCCCCTTCTCCACGCTCGGGATGTAGTTGTTCGGCACCGCCCCGCCGACCACCTTGTCCACGAACTCGAAGCCGCTACCCCGGGGCAGCGGCTCGACGGTGACGTCGCACACCGCGTACTGGCCGTGCCCGCCGCTCTGCTTGACGTGCCGGCCGTGCCCCTTGGAAGGGCTGCTGAAGGTCTCCCGCAGCGCCACCTTCACCGGCTCGGTGGTCAGCTCCACCCCGCCGCCGCGCAGCCGCTCCAGCACCACGTCGGCGTGCGCCTCGCCCATGCACCACAGCACCAGCTGGTGGGTCTCCGGGTTGCGTTCCAGCCGCAGCGTCGGGTCGCCGGCCACCAGCCGGGCCAGGTTCTTGGCCAACGCGTCCTCGTCCGCCCGGGTCTTCGCCACGATCGCCACCGGCAGCAGCGGCTCGGGCATCTCCCACGCCTCCACCAGCACCGGGCTGTCCTTGGCCGAGACGGTGTCGCCGGTCTCCGCGGCCGCCGACTTGGTGATCGCGCAGATGTCGCCGGCCACGCAGTACGGCACCTCGCGCAGGGCCGCGCCGAGCGGGGAGAACAGGTGCGCCACCCGCTCGTCGGAGTCGTGGTCGGCGTGCCCGCGGGTCTCCATGCCGTGCCCGGCCACGTGTACCGCGGTCTCCGGCCGCAGCGTGCCCGAGAAGATCCGGACCAGCGACACCCGGCCGACGTACGGGTCGATGGTGGTCTTGACGACCTCGGCGACCAGCGGCCCGGCCGGGTCGCAGGTGATCGCCTCGACAGCCTCGCCGGCCAGCCCGTGCACCACCGGCAGCGGGTGCTCAAGCGGCGAGGGGAACCCGCTGACCAGCACCTCCAGCAGGGCGTCCAGGCCGACCGAGGTCTGTGCGCAGACCGGGACCACCGGGTAGAAGGAGCCGCGGGCGACGGCCTTCTCCAGGTCCTCGATGAGCACCGCCGTCTCGATCTGCTCGCCGCCGAGGTAGCGGTCCATCAGGGTCTCGTCCTCGCTCTCCGCGATGATCCCCTCGATCAGCTCGCCGCGGGCCTCCTCGATCGCGGGCAGGTGCTCGGGGTCGGGGTCGCGCACCGCCGGCGGGTACCCGCCGCTGTAGTCGAAGACGCGCTGCGTGATCAGGCCGATCAGGCCGGCCACCGAGGTGCCGTCGTCCCCGTGCATGGGCAAGTAGAGCGGGAGCACGTTGTCGCCGAAGACCCGCTGGCACAGCGCCACCGCCTCGTCGAAGTCGGCCCGCGGGTGGTCGAGCCGGCTGACGGCGACCGCGCGCGGCATCTCCACGGCCGCGCACTCCTCCCACAGCGCGGCGGTGGCGGCGTCCATCCCGTCGGCGGCGCACACCACGAACAGCGCGGCGTCGGCGGCGCGCAGGCCGGCGCGCAGCTCCCCGACGAAGTCGGCGTAGCCGGGGGTGTCCAGCAGATTGATCTTCACGTTGCCGACCTGGATCGGCGCGCAGGCCAGCGCGACCGAGCGCTGCTGGCGGATGGCGGCGGGATCGTGGTCACTGGTGGTGTTGCCGTCCAACACGGAGCCGGCCCGGCTGATCGTGCCGGTCGCCGCCAGCAGCGCCTCGACCAGCGTCGTCTTACCGGCACCGGAGTGCCCGACCAGGACCACGTTGCGTACCCTGCCGGGGTCGTCCACCACCGGGGCGGTACCGGCGACCCCCTTCTCCTGGGTTTTCTGCGCCATTGGCGCACCTCCCTGCCCGCTTGGCCGCACTTGTTACGGTCTTGTTGCCGATCAGACACCTCGCCCCGTGCCCGCACAACCCTGATGCGTATTTTCCCGGTAGCCGGACGGTCGCCGCCCGGACAACCGCCGGACACCCCACCACCGTGCGGCCCATCGCCCGGAATCCGGGGCGCTGCCCGACGGAGCCGGTCGGTGAATACGCACGGAGCGGGCCGGCCGATCGGCCCCGGCGGTTCGGCACACCCGGTGCCTGCGCCCCCCGGCCGCCGCGGCTAAGGTGAGAGCCGCTATGGCAAAGATCTTCAGTGTGGCCGGCAAGGTCGTCTTCGGTCGGGTCCTCGACCCGGTGGCGCGCACCCTGCTGCGAGCCCACGTCACCCCCAACATGGTCACCGTCGCTGGCACCGTCGGGGTACTCGTCGGCGCGCTCGGCTTCGGTGCCCGGGGACACTTCATCATCGGCCTCACCATCGTGACGCTGAGCTGCTTCACCGACACCATCGACGGGTTGATGGCCCGCAAGCTGGGCACCACCGGCAAGTTCGGGGCGTTGCTCGACTCGTCGATGGACCGCATCTCCGACGGCGCGATCTTCGGCTCGGTGGCCTTCTGGCTGGCCGGCGAGGACCGTCGCTGGGCGATGGCGGCAGCGCTGCTCTGTCTGGTCTCCGGTCAGGTCGTCTCGTACGTCAAGGCCCGCGCCGAAGGACTGGGCTACACCGCCAACGTCGGCATCGCCGAGCGCACCGAGCGGCTGTTGCTGGTCGGCATCGGCGGCCTCGGCCAGGGCTTCGGCCTGTGGTGGGTGCTCGACGGGGCGCTCTGGGTGCTCTTCGCACTCGGCGTGATCACCGTGTTCCAGCGCATGTGGACCGTCTACAAGCAGGACCGGGCGGCGCACCCGCAACCCGTCCCGGCCTCCGCGCAGACGGCCGGGCAGTGAAGGAACGGCTCGCCGGGTGGGCGTACGCGGCGGGCTGGGCGGCGGTGCGGGCGGTACCCGCGCCGGTGGCCCGGACGGCCTTCCGCGCCGGCGCCGACCAGGTGACCCGCCGCCGCGGAGCGGGTGTCCGCCGGCTGGCCGGCAACCTGCGCCAGGTGGTCGGGCCCGACGTCCCGGACGCCGATCTTGACGCTCTGGTACGCGCCGGAATGCGCTCGTACCTGCGGTACTGGCTGGAGGCGTTCCGGCTGCCGTCCCTGCCGCGCGCCGAGCACGCCACCTTCTTCCAGCTCGTCGACGGCGGCGCGGACGTGCTGCGCGACGCGGTGACCTCCCGTACCGGCGTGGTCGTGGCGCTGCCGCACGCCGGCAACTGGGACGCCGCAGGCGCCTACGTTGCCGCGCACGGTTGGCCCATCATCACGGTCGCCGAGCGGTTGAAGCCGGAGAGCCTCTATCAGCGCTTCCTCGCCTTCCGCGAGGGGCTCGGCATGGAGATCCTGCCGCTGCACGGAGGCGCGCGACCGCCGCTGGACATCCTTGCCGAGAAGCTGCCGCAGGGCTACGTCGTGCCGCTGCTCGCCGACCGGGACCTGTCCGCCCGCGGCGTCGAGGTGCGCTTCTTCGGCGGCCGTACCCGGATGCCGGCCGGCCCCGCCCTACTCGCCCTGCGTACCGGCGCGCCGCTGTACACCGTCGACATGTGGTACGAGCCGGCCGGCCCGCGCGGGCGGCTACGTGGCCCGCTGACGCTGCCCACCGAGGGCGCCCTGGACCAGCGGGTCAGGGCCACCACCCAGCTGGTCGCCGACAGCCTGGCGCTGGGCATCGCCGCCGCCCCGACCGACTGGCACATGCTGCAGCGGCTCTGGCTGGCCGACGAGGCCGACCCCGCCCCGGCGGTCCCGACCAGCCGGCCCGGCGACCCCGCCCCGGCCCGGTAGCGGCCACCCGTGCGGATCGGCATGGTCAGCCCGTACTCGTTCGACGTGCCGGGCGGGGTGCAGAACCACGTCCGCGACCTGGCCGAAACTCTGCTCGGGCTGGGTCACCAGGTCAGCGTGCTGGCCCCGGCCGAGGACGACGAGGGGCTACCCGACTACGTGGTGCCGGCCGGGCGGGCGGTTCCGGTGCGGTACAACGGTTCGGTGGCCCGGCTGTCCTTCGGACCGATCTCCGCCGCCCGGGTACGCCGCTGGCTGGCCGACGGCGGGTTCGACGTGCTGCACGTGCACGAGCCGATCAGCCCCAGCCTGTCCATGCTCGCCGTGATGTACGCCCGGGTACCGGTGGTGGCCACCTTCCACACCGCGATCACCCGGTCCCGGGCGATCGCCGCCGCCCAGGGCGTGCTGCAACTGGTGCTGGAGAAGATCACCGCCCGGATCGCGGTCAGTGACCTGGCCCGCCGGGTCCAGGTGGAGCACCTGGCCGGCGGCGCGTGGGAGATCCCCAACGGGGTGGCGGTGTCCCGCTACATCAGCGCCGAGCCGCTGCCCGGCTGGCCCGGTCCCGGTGGCGCGCTGGGCTTCCTGGGCCGCTTCACCGAAGCGCGCAAGGGCTTCGCGACCCTGCTCGACGCGTTCGGTCGGCTCGCCCCGGACCGTCCCGGGCTGCGGCTGCTGGTCGCCGGGCCGGGGGACGTGGACGAGGCTGAGGTGCCCGCCGCGCTCGCCGACCGGGTCATCTTCCTGGGCAAGGTCTCCGAGTCGGACAAGGCCCGGATGCTGCGCAGCGTCGACATCTACGTGGCCCCGAACACCGGCGGCGAGTCCTTCGGGATGATTCTCACCGAGGCGATGGCGGCCGGTACCCCGGTGGTCGCCAGCGACCTGGACGCCTTCCGGCGGGTGCTGGACGGCGGCCGGGCCGGCGCGCTCTTCCCGGTCCAGGACTCGGCGGCCCTCGCCACCTGCCTGGGTACCCTGCTGGACCGGCCGGACGAACGGGCCCGGCTGGCCGCGCACGCCGCCCGGGTGGTGAGCGCCTTCGACTGGCCGGTGGTCGCCCAGCGGGTCCTTGAGGTGTACGCCGCGGCCATCGAGGCGACGCCCGAGGTGCCGGTAGAGGCCGAGTAGCTCGCCGGCCGGCTACGCTCAGCGACCATGTGGTGGATCGTGGCCGTGGTCGTCCTGGTGGCACTCGTCGCCACCTACGTGACCTGGCTGGCATCCCGGGTCGACCGGCTGCACGCGCGGGCCGCCGCCGCCCGCGGAGCGCTGGACGCGCACCTGGCCCGACGGGCCGCCGCTGCCCTGGAATTGGCCGACGACGTCGGCGCGCCGCCGCTGCGCCGGGCCGCCCACGCGGCGCTCGCCGGCCCGGCCGCCGACGAGGAGCGGCCGGGCAAGGAGAACGACCTCACCCGGGCGCTGCGCGAACTGCCCCAGCCGGTCGACGGGCGGGCCGTGGCGGCCTACGCGGGCGTGGTATCCGCCAGCCGCCGGGTGGCGCTGGGCCGCCAGGTGCACGACGACCTGGTCCGCGACGCGCTGGCGATGCGCCGACGCCGGCTGGTCCGGCTGCTCCGGCTGACCCGCCGGCACCCGGCGCCCGGCTACTTCGACGTCGACGACCCGATGCTGCCCGACGCGGCGCGCGCGGCCACCGCCGGCTGATCGGTGCCGGTTGCCCTGCGCGCCCGGTGTGCGGGCAGCCCGCGCTGCGCGCCCTGCGCCCGGTCTGCCCCGCGGCGTGCTCTCTGGGCTGCCGCGCCGCGCGCCCGGTGTGCGGGCAGCCCGCGCCGCGCGCCGGGTGGCGCAGGCCACCGCGTGTCGATTGGCCGTCGGATTGGCCTGCGACGCTGCGTAGCCTGAGTGGAGTAGGCAATCCACTCGTGCGAGGGAGATGGACGCATCGTGTCGGAGAAGACCAGCCCGGTGACCGGTACCGGCCGGGTGAAGCGCGGTATGGCCGAGATGCTCAAGGGCGGCGTCATCATGGACGTGGTCACCGCCGACCAGGCCAAGATCGCGGAGGACGCCGGCGCCGTCGCGGTGATGGCGCTGGAGCGGGTGCCCGCCGACATCCGCGCGCAGGGCGGCGTGTCCCGGATGTCCGATCCGGACATGATTGACGGGATCATCAGCGCGGTGTCCATCCCGGTGATGGCAAAGGCCCGCATCGGGCACTTCGTCGAGGCGCAGATCCTGCAGTCGCTCGGCGTGGACTACGTGGACGAGTCCGAGGTGCTCACCCCGGCCGACTACGCCAACCACATCGACAAGTGGGCGTTCACCGTGCCGTTCGTGTGTGGCGCGACCAACCTGGGCGAGGCGCTGCGGCGGCTCACCGAGGGCGCTGCCATGATCCGCTCGAAGGGCGAGGCGGGTACCGGCGACGTCTCCAACGCCACCACGCACATGCGCAAGATCCGTGCCGAGATCAAGCGGCTCACCTCGCTGCCCGAAGACGAGCTCTACGTCGCGGCCAAGGAGTTGCAGGCCCCGTACGAGCTGGTCAAGGAGGTCGCCGAGACCGGCAAGCTGCCGGTCGTGCTGTTCACCGCGGGCGGCATCGCCACCCCGGCGGACGCGGCGATGATGATGCAGCTCGGCGCCGAGGGCGTGTTCGTGGGCTCCGGCATCTTCAAGTCGGGGAACCCGGCGCAGCGGGCGGCGGCGATCGTGAAGGCGACCACCTTCTACGACGACCCGGACGTGCTGGCCAAGGTCTCGCGCGGGCTCGGCGAGGCGATGGTCGGCATCAACGTCGACGAGATCCCCGCTCCTCACCGGCTGGCTGAGCGCGGCTGGTAGCCCCCGCTGCCCTGTCGTCGGCGGCGAGGGGTGCGGGCGTCGGTTAGTGATCTTGGGGTTGTGGTCGTGTCCGGAGTGCCGGATGCATCCATAACCCCAAGATCGTCGTCAGGCTGGGTGACGGATGAGCGGGTGGTCGTGATTCCGTAGGGCGCTCGGGGTTGTTGGCGGAGGGGGAGGGGTCTTGGGGGATCTGGCTGTTGGGGTGTTGGCGGTGCAGGGGGATGTGCGGGAGCACCTGGCGGCGCTGGCGGAGTGTGACGTGATCGCGCGGCCGGTGCGCCGGGTCAGCGAGCTGGCTGACGTGCATGCGCTGGTGATCCCGGGCGGGGAGTCGACGGCGATCAGCAAGCTCTGCGTGTCGTTCGGGTTGGCCGAGCCGATCCGGGAGCGGATCGCGGCGGGGATGCCGGCGTACGGGTCGTGCGCGGGCATGATCATGCTGGCCGCCGAGGTGCTGGACGGGCGGGCCGACCAGGTTTCCTTCGGGGGCATCGAGATGACCGTGCGGCGCAACGCGTTCGGTCGGCAGGTGGACTCGTTCGAGGCGCCGGTCGCGATCGCCGGGTTTGATGACGAACCGGTAAACGCCGTATTTATCCGGGCGCCCTGGGTGGAAACGGTCGGTGAGCGCGTCGAGGTGCTGGGCCGGGTCGCGGCCGGCCCGGCCATGGGTAGGATTGTCGCGGTTCGGCAGGGCAGTCTGCTCGCGACCTCCTTCCATCCGGAGTTGACCGGGGATCTTCGGGTCCATCGGTTGTTCGTGGACATGGCACGGGACGCGGAAGCAGGCGCCGCCGCGGTCACGAACACAACGGAGGGGTAATGTCCGGCCACTCAAAGTGGGCGACGACCAAGCACAAGAAGGCTGTCGTCGATGCCAAGCGCGGCAAGCTGTTCGCCCGCCTTATCAAGAACATCGAGGTCGCGGCGCGGACCGGCGGCGCCGACCCGGTGGGTAACCCCACCCTGTTCGACGCGGTCCAGAAGGCCAAGCGCAACTCCGTCCCCAACGACAACATCGACCGCGCCCTCAAGCGTGGCGCCGGTCTGGAAGCGGGCGGCGCCGACTGGCAGACGATCATGTACGAGGGGTACGGCCCCAACGGTGTCGCGCTGCTGATCGAGTGCCTCACCGACAACCGCAACCGGGCGGCCACCGAGGTACGCACGGCGCTCACCCGCAACGGCGGCAACCTCGCCGACGCCGGCAGCGTCTCGTACCTGTTCTCCCGCAAGGGCGTGGTGCTGGTCCCCAAGGCCGACGGGCTGACCGAGGACGACGTGCTGCTGGCCGTCCTGGACGCCGGCGCCGAGGAGGTCAACGACCTCGGTGAGGGGTACGAGGTGATCAGCGAGCCGACCAACCTGATCGCCGTACGGACCGCCCTGCAGGAGGCCGGCGTCGACTACGAGTCGGCCGAGTCCTCGTTCGTGCCGAGCGTCACCGTGCCACTGGACGAGGAGCCGGCCCGCAAGGTCTTCAAGCTGATCGACGTCCTGGACGACTGCGACGACGTGCAGAACGTGTACGCCAACTTCGACATCTCCGACGAGGTCATGGCGCTGATCGACGCCTGAGCCGACGACGCCTGAGCCGACGACCCGGGGCCAGGGCGGCCCCGGGTCAGCTCAGCACGGTCGCGTCGGCCAGCACCAGGGGCGCCCAGGTGGGTACCGGCGTCGCGCCGTGGCGTGGGTCGATGGCCACGAACGGGTGCCCGCCGATCGGGGTCCAGCAGTGCCGGACGGCCGGGTCGAGCCGGCTGACCCGGGCCACCGGCTCGGGGCACAGCCACCGGGTGAACCCGTCGTCGAGCAGCGCGCAATGCCCGTGCACCTGCCCGAACGGCGGCAGCCGGCGCTGTTGCGCGCGGTCCAGCCAGGGGGCGCGTAGTTCCCAGCCGGCCTCCGCCCACAGCGGACCGGCGTCCGGTCGGGGCGCGCCGCCGCCGAGCCGCATGCCGGTACGCCACAGCGCGGAGCCGGCGTCACGGGAGAGCGCGTTGAGCGCGGCAGCCGCCGCGGTGGCGCTGTCCGGGCGGCCGAGTTCCCGCCACACCGGCAGGGTCAGGCCGGCGTGGGTGACCAGCAGGTCGCCGTGGCCGGCGGCGCGGACCGCCACGGACACCCGGGTCGCCCCGGCGGCCCACCAGTCCCGGACCCGCTGGGCGTCGGTCGCGGCGAGCGGCTGGGACCAGCCGAACCGGGAGGCGTTGGGCAGGTACTGCGCCTCGTGGTTGCCGATCAGTTGGATCCACCGACCCGGCTGGTCGGCCAGCGCCCGCTGCACCAGGTCGAGGACGCCGGGCGAGTCGGGGCCCCGGTGGACCAGGTCGCCGACCTGGATGACCTGGAGGTCGGCGGGCAGTCGCAGGCTGACGGGGTCGGCGCCGAGCGCCACCAGGGCCGGCCGCAGGCTGCCCAGGTGTCCGCCGACATCGCCGATTATCGCTACCCGGGCCACCCGATTATTCTGCGGCTGTTGTTCCCGCCGAGCCAGTGAAGCACGTCACCGCACGACCTATACGGAACGGTTCCGTATCGCATGAGGATGACGTAGTGTCGTCGGCATTACGGAACCAATGCGTATCGCAATGGGGGAACTTGTGGAGAACGCGCAACCCGCGGGCGGACACCCGCGCCGGTGGACCATCCTCGCCGTGCTGGTGGTGAGCCTGCTGGTGGTGGTCCTCGACAACACGGTGCTCAACGTGGCGCTGCGGACCATCGCCGACCCGGTACACGGGCTGGGCGCCAGCCAGAGCCAGCTGGAATGGTCCATCAACTCGTACACGCTGGTGTTTGCGGGTCTGCTCTTCACGCTCGGCGTGCTGGGCGACCGGCTGGGCCGGCGTCGGATGCTGCTCTTCGGAATGGGCCTGTTCGGCCTGGCCTCGCTCGCCTCCGCCTACTCCGACTCGCCCACCCAGCTGATCTGGGCGCGGGCGCTGATGGGCATCGGCGGCGCGGCGATCATGCCGGCCACCCTGTCGATCATCTCGAACGTCTTCGACCCGCGTGAGCGGGCCAAGGCGATCGGCATGTGGGCCGGCGCGGTCGGCCTCGGCGTGGCGATCGGCCCGGTCGTCGGCGGCCTGCTGCTCGAGCACTTCTGGTGGGGCTCGGTCTTCCTGATCAACGTGCCGATCGTGATCGCCGGCGTGATCGCCATCGCCACCCTGGTGCCCGAGTCGCGTGATCCCAAGCCCGGCCGGGTGGACATCGTCGGTGTACTGCTGTCCATCATCGGTCTGGTGCTGGTGGTCTACGGCATCATCAACGGCGGCGACCACGGCTTCGGCCGGCCGCAGGCCTGGGGCTCGCTGACCGCCGGCCTGCTGGTGATGGTGGCCTTCGTGGTGGTCGAGCGGCGGGTGCGGTTCCCGTCCCTGGACGTCAAGCTGTTCAGCAACCCGCGCTTCTCGGCGGCCGTCGGCTCGGTCGGCCTGATCTTCTTCGCGGCCATGGGCTCGATGTTCTTCCTGGCCTTCTACCTGCAGCTGGTGCGCGGCTACAGCCCACTGGAGTCGGGCCTGCTGATGACCCCGTTCGCGGTGGCCCAGCTGGTCTTCGCGCCGCGCAGCGCGGCGATGGTGCGCCGGTACGGGGCGAAGGCGGTGTGTGCCGTCGGGCTCGCCGTGACCTCGCTGGCGCTGGGGCTGTTCGCCCTGGTGCAGGCCGACACGCCGATCTGGCTGGTCGCCGGGCTCGCCTTCCTGCAGGGCGCCGGGATGGCCAACGTGATGCCGCCGGCCACCGAGTCGATCATGTCTGCGCTGCCCCGGGAGAAGGCCGGCGTCGGCTCGGCGGTGTCCAACACCGTCCGGCAGGTCGGTGGCGCTCTCGGCGTCGCCATCCTCGGCTCGGTGCTCAGCTCGGTCTACCGGTCGCAGATCAAGCCGGACCTGGCCGGACTCCCCGGCCCGGCGCGATCGGCGGCCAGCGAGTCGATCTCCGGGGCGTACGCGGTGGCGCCGAAGCTCGGTGCCAACGGGGCCGCTCTGCTCGACGCCGGCAACAGCGCCTTCGTCCATGCGATGCACTGGGCAGCGCTCGGTTCGGCCGTCGTCGGGGCACTCGGCCTGGTAGTCGTCCTGCTCTGGCTGCCCGGCCGGGGCGAGCAGCCGGTTCCGCCGGCCCAGCCGCCGCTGGACAGCCTGCGCGAACAGTTGGAACTGGCCGAAGCCTGAGTACTGGGCCACAATGATGAGCGTGACCACGATCACTGATGCGTCGGCCGACCAGGACCGCAAGGCTCCCGGTCGGCCGCGCAGCGCGCGTGCCGACGAGGCGATCATCGAGGCCACGCTCGACCTGTTGGCCAGCGGCACCCCGGTGGAGGCACTGTCGATCGAGGCGGTGGCGGCCCGCGCCGGGGTCGGCAAGGCCACCATCTACCGGCGGTGGGCCAACAAGGAGATGCTGATCGTCGACGCGGTCGCCAGCATCAAGGGCGACAAGCCGGCGGTGAAGGGCGACAGCGTCCGCGAGGATCTGATCACCCTGCTCCGCCCGGTCGGCAAGATGAAGCAGAACCGATTCGGCAAGATCATGCCGTGCCTGCTCGGCGAGTTGCGCCGCAACCCTCAGCTGGCGGACTCCTTCCGCCAGCTCACCGAGCCCCGCCGGGAAGCCGTCCGGGAAGTGATCCGGCGCGGCGTCGCCACCGGCGAGATTCGCGCCGACATCGACGTCGAGATCGCCCTCACCATGCTGGTCGGGCCGCTGCTGATGCAGAACGTGCTGGCCTTCAACCCCGCCCTGGAGGGCGTGGACCTGCCGGTCAAGCTGGTGGACGCGCTGCTCATGTGCCCGGCCACGACGGTCGACGCCGCGCCGTAGCGCATCGACGGCCGCCGTGACCGGGCCGGTTCTAGGAACGGTCGTACCGGCCGGCGCGGGCGTCCGCGATGAACCGGGACCACGCCGGGCGGCTGAATACCAGCATGCCGGCGTCCACATTCTTGGTGTCGCGCACAGCGACCGCGGTTCCGAAGTCCCCGACCTCGACGCAGTTTCCGCCGTTGTCCCCGCTGTACGAACTCTTCCGCCAGGTGGCGGGAGCACTGCCTTCGGTCATGATCGACCACCCTCTCCGTTGTCGTCCCGGCGTCGCGTTGCCGGTGCTTCAGTTGTCGGCACTCAGTCGATGCTCTTGGCAACTTCCCGGATCAGCGCGGCCGACTGCCGGGGCGGCAGGGCGGCCGCGATCAACTGGTTGAAGGCGCGGTGGTAGCAGCACACCTCCTCGGGTCTCTCCAGATAGAGCGCGCCGGTCAGATAGTCGAGGTAGACCACGTCCGGGTCGTCCCGGTCCGGGAAGCTGAGAATGACGAACGGCGTGTTCATGCCGGGGTGCGCGCCGTGGTCGTTGCTGATCACCTGAACGGTGACGTTGCTCAGTTCGGCCACCTCGGCAACGTGCAGCAGCTGGTCGCGCATCACCGCCGGCCCGCCGACCTGCCGGTGCAGCGCCGCCTCGGACAGGATCGCCCAGTAGTGCCGGCCCGGGTTGGCCAGCAGCACCTCCTGCCGCGAGCGGCGCACCGACACCGTGCGGTCGGCGTGTTCGGCCCGCCCGTGCCCGGCGTGGTCGAAAAGCGCCCGGATGTACCCCTCGGTCTGCAGCAGCCCCGGCACCAACTGGATCTCGTAGGTGAGGATGCTGTTGGTCACCGCCTCCATGCCGAGGAAGGTCTCGAACCAGTCGGGCACCGCGTCGTCGAACTGCTGCCACCAGCCCGGGTGCTTGGCTTCGCGGGCCAGCGCCACCAGCCGCGCGGTCACATCCTCGGGTACCCGGTAGGCGGTGCACAGCGCCTGGACGTCCACCGGGCGGGCGGGTACCCGGGCGTTCTCCAGGCGACTGACCTTCGAAGCCGAGCAGCCGAGCACCCGACCGGCCTGCTCGCAGGTGAGACCGGCGGATTCTCGCAGTCGGCGCAGATCGGCACCAAGCCGACGTCGCCGGACAGTTGGGCTGTGACGAACCGACATGCCGACAGATTGGACCCCCACCGGGGCCGGCGCAACCTTCCCACAGACAACGGCGCATGTCGTCGCACCCGTTGTGCGACTTGATATCCGGCCTGACATCCGGGGCCGGACGGGTCGGCCGGGCGGGGACTGCCGGGCACGCCGGGACGGCTGCGCTCTGCTGAGCACCGGCCGGGTTAGAGTGTCGAACACACGTTTGACGCGGATCGCCCGGCCGGCTCGCCGGGCTCGGCGCCGGACGACGGGTGCCAGACAGCGTGTGCCAGACGACAGGTGACGACGGGTGACGGGGCGGGAGGGCGGCGTGCGGGTACTGGGGGTCGATCCGGGGCTGACCCGCTGCGGAGTCGGTGTGGTGGAGGGCCAGCCCGGGCGGCCGTGCACCCTGGTCGCCTACTACGTGATCACCTCCGAGCCGACCGACGAGCTGCCCGACCGGCTGCTGCACCTGGATCGGTCACTCGTCGACCTGGTCGCCACCCACGAGCCGGAGAGCATCGCCGTGGAGCGGGTGTTCAGCCAGCACAACGTCCGTACCGTGATGGGCACCGCGCAGGCCGGCGCAGTCGCCATCCTGACCGCCGCCAAACGCGGTATCCCCGTGCAGATGTACACGCCCAGCGAGGTGAAGGCCGCGGTGACCGGCAACGGCCAGGCGGACAAGGCGCAGATGACGGCGATGGTGACCCGGCTGCTCCGGCTCGCCGAGCCGCCCCGCCCGGCCGATGCCGCAGACGCGCTGGCCCTGGCGATCTGCCACATCTGGCGCGGCGGCACCCGGGCCCGGCTGGCGGCCGCCCTGGCCCGCCAGTCCGGCGCTGTCGCTCGGGCCGCCCAGTCCGGCCCGACCGCCCGGCGGGCGGCCGGACCGAACGGAGGAGGGCAGCGATGATCGCGAGTCTGCGCGGCCAGGTGGTCGCCCTGGCGCCGGACAGCGCCGTGCTGGAGGTGGGCGGCGTGGGCCTGGCGGTGCACTGCACCCCGGCCACGGTCGCCGGGCTGCGGGTCGGCCAGAGCGCCCGGCTGGCCACCACCCTGGTGGTCCGGGAGGACTCGCTGACCCTCTACGGATTCGCCGACGACGACGAGAAGCATCTGTTCGAACTGCTCCAGACGGCCACCGGGGTCGGCCCCCGGCTGGCCCAGGCGGTGCTCGCCGTACTCGCCCCCGACCAGGTACGCAAGGCGCTGGCCAGCGGTGACACCGGCACCCTGGTGCGGGTGCCGGGGATCGGCAAGAAGGGGGCCGAGCGGCTGGTGCTGGAGCTGCGCGACAAGGTCGGCCCGGCCCCGATCGGCACCGTCGACGGGGCCCGGTCCGGTGCCGGCGTCTGGCCCGAGCAGGTCCGTCAGGCGCTGGTCGGGCTGGGCTGGACGGCCAGCCAGGCCGACCAGGCGGTCGCCGCCGTGGCCGAGTCGGTCACCGACGAGGTGCCGCCCGTCGCGGACCTGCTGCGACAGGCCATCCGGCTGCTCGGGCGGGCCCGGTGAGCGAACTGGTCTCCGCGCTGGCCGACCCGGCCGAGCAGGACGCCGAGGCGAGTGTCCGGCCCCGCCGGCTGGCCGAGTTCATCGGCCAGCACCGCGTCCGCGAGCAACTGGAGCTGCTGCTGCACAGCGCCGTCCGGCGTGGTGCGCCACCGGACCACATCCTGCTGTCCGGCTCGCCCGGGCTGGGCAAGACCACCCTCGCCATGATCGTGGCGGCCGAGCTGGGTGGCGCGCTACGGATCACCAGCGGTCCGGCGATTGAACGCTCCGGCGACCTGGCCGCGATCCTGACCAGCCTGGCCGCCGGAGACGTGCTGTTCATCGACGAGATCCACCGGATCGCCAAACCGGCCGAGGAGCTGCTCTACAGCGCGATGGAGGACTTCCGGGTGGATGTGATCGTCGGCAAGGGCCCCGGCGCCACCGCCATCCCGCTGGACGTGGAGCCGTTCACGCTGGTCGGCGCGACCACCCGGGCCGGCCTGCTGACCGGGCCGATGCGCGACCGGTTCGGCTTCACGGCGCACCTTGACTTCTATCAGCCCGACGAGTTGGAGCTGGTGATCGCCCGAGCCGCGCGGATCTTCGCGGTGGCGGTGACGGCGGACGGGGCCACCGAGATCGCCGGCCGGTCCCGGGGCACTCCCCGGATCGCCAACCGGCTGCTGCGCCGGGTCCGCGACTACGCCGAGGTGCGCGCCGACGGGGTGGTCGACCTGGCCACCGCGCGGGCCGCGCTGGCCGTCTACGACGTGGACACGCTCGGTCTGGACCGGCTGGACCGGGCGGTGCTCACCGCGCTGTGCCGGCACTTCGGCGGCGGCCCGGTCGGGTTGTCCACGCTCGCGGTGGCGGTGGGCGAGCAGCCGGACACGGTGGAGGAGGTCTGCGAGCCGTTCCTGGTCCGGGAAGGGCTGCTCGCGCGGACCCCGCGCGGGCGGGTGGCGACCGCCGGCGGGTGGCGGCACCTGGGTCTTACCCCGCCAACTGGTACTTTTGGGGCGGGCGCGGATGGGCCGCCCGACCTGTTCAGCGTCGAGCCATGATCGGGCACGGCAGAATCCATCGGCTGGGATCACGTCCCGTAATCTGAACGTGATCTACACCGCTTTCGGGGTTCCCGGCTTGACCGACTAGACTCGCCGCGGTCCGAACAGGGACAAAAACTGGCTGCCTGCGCACTGCTGCGCGGACAGCCCCACGGAAGGCATACGCGGTGAACTTGGCAGCAGGCAGCGGCAGCGGTAGTTACACGACCCTGCTTCTCTTCATTCTCATCCCGCTCGCGCTCTATTTCCTCATGATCCGTCCGCAGCAGCGGCGGATGAAGGAGGCGCAGGCGATGCAGAACGGCCTGGCCCCGGGCGCCGAGGTGATGACGAGCAGTGGAATTTACGGCACGGTCGCCGAGGTGGACACCGAGGAAGGCACGGTCTCCCTGGAGGTCTCGCCGGACATCTACATCACCTTCGCCCGCGGCGCGGTCAGCCGGGTGATCACCCCCGCGCCGACCGAGGCGGACGAGATCGGCGACGACGAGACCGACACCGACACCGACCAGGCCGTCAGCTCCTACGGCACCGAGGAGACCAACCCCGTCATCGAGCGGCGCAAGGACTGACCGGTCGCCCCCACGACCGGCTGCCGGCACTCCGTCGCGCAATCACTCACTAATCGGAAGACGAGACAACCGTGGCCGCACCCTCCGGACAACTCAAGGCCTCCCGGTACTTCCTGGTACTCGCGGGAATCCTGATCATCCTCTACTCCCTGGTGTTCCTCACCGGCAACAACAAGCCGAACCCGAAGTTGGGCCTCGACCTCAAGGGCGGCACCTCCCTCACGTTGACCGCCACCAACCAGGCGAACGGCAAGCCGCCGACCAAGCAGAACCTCGAACAGTCCCGGCAGATCATCGCCAGCCGGGTGGACGCGCAGGGCGTGGCCGAGGCCGAGGTGGTCACCCAGGGCACCAACCACATCGTGGTCAACGTGGCGTCCGGGATGAGTCAGGATGAGCTGAAGCACCTGGTCGCACCGGCCCAGCTGCTGTTCCGCAAGGTGCTGAGCACGGGCGCGGACCACCCCTACGTCGCGCCGTCGGCGAGCCCGTCGGTGAGTGGATCGGCGACCGCCTCCCCGTCGCTGACCCCCAGCTCGGCCGCGCCCAGCTCGGCCGTGCCGAGCACCACCGCACCCAGCTCCGCCGCGGCCAGCGCCAGCGGGTCGGCGGGCGCCAGCGGTTCGGCCAGCGCGAGCCCGTCACTGAACGCCTCGGAGAAGGCGGCCGCGGTGATCCAGGCCGAGTTGCTGGACTCGGCCAAGAAGAAGCTCGGCGACCAGTACGACACCGCGGTGGGGGTCATTCAGGAGATCCAGGGCGGTCAGTCGCAGATCACCCCGCAGGACCTGGTCACCCACGTCGACGCGTTCTCCAAGTTCGCCGACCTCACTCCGGACGAGGTCGGCGCGCTCGACCCGCTGATCCAGTACTTCATCCCGTCGGTCACCTGCGATCAACTCAACGGCCGCCAGCCGGGGTCGATCGGGGACAAGGACCAGAACGTCGTCGCCTGCGGCAACGGCGAGGGCGAGAACGCGCACACCAAGTACCTGCTGGACGTGGCCAAGGTCGTCGGCACCGACGTGTCGGGCGCCAGCTCGGCGTACGACACCCAGAACGGCGGCTGGCACACCAAGATCAGCTTCACCGGGTCGGGCGGCCTCAAGTGGGCCAACCTGACCAAGGAGGTCGCCGACGCGGGCACCTCCGCGGGTAGCGCGCAGCAGCTGGCGATCGTGCTGGACAACGAGGTGGTCTCCGCGCCGACCGTGGAGCAGATGATCCAGGGCGACGCCATCATCAACGGCACCGGGATCACTGAGAAGACCTCCAAGGTGCTGGCCAACCAGCTGAAGTTCGGTGCGCTGCCGGTCAACTTCAAGATCGAATCGGTCGACAACGTGAGTGCCACGCTCGGCCTGCAGCAGCTCAAGTACGGCCTGCTGGCCGGCGCGATCGGGCTGTTCCTGGTCATCGTCTACTGCCTGATCTACTACCGGGCCCTCGGCCTGGTGGTCATCGCCAGCCTCGCTGTCTCCGGCGCCATCGTCTTCGCCGTGCTGGTGCTGCTCGGTCGGTGGATCGGCTTCACCCTCAGCCTGGCCGGCATCGCCGGTTTCATCGTGGCCATCGGTATCACCGCGGACTCGTTCGTGGTCTTCTTCGAACGACTCAAGGACGAGGTGAAGGGCGGCAGATCGGTTCGCAGCTCGGTACCCCGGGCGTGGGTCCGGGCCCGGCGGACGATCCTCTCCGCCGACGCGGTGTCCTTCCTGGCGGCTGCCGCGCTCTACGTCTTCGCCGCTGGACAGGTGAAGGGTTTCGCGTTCACCCTGGGGGTGTCCACGATCATTGACCTGGTTGTGGTCTTCCTCTTCACCCACCCGCTGGTGTCGCTGCTCGCCCGGTCGAACACGTTCACCTCGCCGAAGGTGTCCGGACTGGGCAACTTCCGCACCGACCGGGCGGCCGAGGCGGCAACCGCGCCGGCTGCGCGGCTGCGTACCGTTCGTACGAAGGAGTCCTGACGATGACTGCACGGGCGGTGTCCAAGCGCGGCATGCTCAGCCGCCTCTACCGCGGCGAGACCACCTTCGACCTGATCGGTCACCGTCGGCGGTGGTACCTGGTCTCGGCCATCCTGATCCTGATCTGCCTGACCAGCATGGTGTTCCGTGGTTTCAACGTGGGCATCGAGTTCGCCGGCGGCAACCAGTACCTGCTGGACGTCAAGCCGGGGACCTCGCTGTCGTCGGTGCGCGCGGCGGTCGAGGGTGAGGGCGTCGAGGTCTCCAGCGCCCAGATCGCCGGCAGCGGCAACACCAAGAAGTACGTGATCCGCACGGAGAAGCTCAACCCGCAGAGCGACGCCAACAAGATCACGGACGTGGAGCGGGCCCTCAAGAAGGCCGGCCACGTCGAGTCGGTGAACTCCAGCCAGGTCAGCTCCTCCTGGGGCAAAGAGGTGACCACCAAGGCCATCGAGGGTCTGGTCGTCTTCCTGATCGCGGTCAGCATCTTCCTGTGGATCCGGTTCCGGGCCCTGAAGGTTGCCGGCGCGGCCACCCTGGCGCTGCTGCACGACCTGGTGCTCACCGCCGGCGTGTACTCGATCGTCGGGTTCGAGGTGACCCCGGGCACCGTGGTCGGTCTGCTGACCATCCTCGGTTACTCGCTCTACGACACCGTGGTCGTCTTCGACAAGGTGGACGAGAACACCAAGGGCATCCTCGGGCACACCCGGTACACCTATGCCGAGGCGGCCAACCTGGCCGTCAACCAGACGCTCATGCGCTCGATCAACACCTCGATCATCGGCCTGCTGCCGGTGGCCGGGCTGCTGTTCGTGGGCGCCGGCATCTTCGGCGTTGGCACCCTGGAGGACCTGGCCCTGGTGCTCTTCGTGGGCATGCTGACCGGCGCGTACTCGTCGCTGTTCCTGGCGACCCCGTGGCTGGTTGACCTCACCATGACCGACCCGCGCTACAAGAACCACGCCAAGCGGGTGGTTGCCCGGCGCTCGGCGGACCTGGTCAAGGCCGGGGCCGTCGCCAAGGAGACGGTGGCAGCCGCCGGCGGCGACGCCGCGGCGAGCGACGAGGCGGACGCCGAGGTCGACTCCGACGCCGAGGACGACGACGTGCAGTCGCGGATCGACGCGCTGGCCGGCGCCCCGCGCCCCGGCACCAAGCCGGCCCCCCGGACCAACCGGCGGCCGCCGTCGCGGACCAGCCGGCCGGGTACCGGCAAGAAGCGGCACTGACCGCACCAGCACACCGCCGCACGCGGGCGGGCGCCTCCTGATAGAACAGCAGGGGGCGCCCGCCCGTTTCGCGTCGTTGCCGACCCGGCTCGCCGCGTCCGCCGGCGCCCGCCGCCGCCAGCCGAGAGGACGAGATGACCGACACCGCTGCCCGTGCCGCCGAACTGATCAGCGGGGGCATCGTGGACGTGCCCGACTTCCCGCAGCCCGGCGTCGTGTTCAAGGACCTGACCCCGCTCTTCGCCGACGGAGTCGCCTTCCGGGGCGTGATCGACGCGATCGTCGAGCAGTACCGGGGGACCTTCGACGTGGTGGTCGGGATGGAGGCGCGCGGCTTCGTCGTGGCGGCCGCGGTGGCGTACGCGGCCGGTGTCGGGGTGGTGCCGGTACGCAAGGCGGGCAAGCTGCCCCGGCTGACCTACTCCGCCTCGTACGCGCTGGAGTACGGCGAGGCCACCCTGCAGGTCCACCAGGACGCCTTCGGGGCCGGTCAGCGGGTCCTGGTCCTGGACGACGTGCTGGCCACCGGGGGCACCGTGGAGGCCACCGCCACCCTGATCCGCCAGGCCGGCGGGGTCGTGCAGGGCGTCTGCGTGCTGGTCGAGCTGGGCTTCCTGGGCGGCCGGGACCGGCTCGCCGACCTGCCGGTCACCGCCCTGCTCACCATCTGACCCACCCGCCACTCCGCCGCACGCGGGCAATGCCGCGCTGACCCCGGGAGGCGGTCACCCGGACCCGGCCGCGTCAGGTTGCCGCCGGGTAGCATGGCTGCACTGCGGTGCCGGGGGAAGAGCCGTGGGTACCGGTGTGTTAATAGGCTATGTTGCAGGTCAGGCGGGCCTTCCGGACCGACCCCGGCGCAAGCCGCAAGCGGGTGTAGGAACGGTCGGGCAGCGCAGCACCGGCCGGGTGACACAGGGCGGGTCGGGGCAAGAGGGTGAGGAGCACTCGTGGCCAACGAGGTGGCGCCGGCAGTGGCGGAGTCCGTGGACCGGGTGGACACGCCCGGATCGGCGACCCCGGGCAGCGGCCGCGTGAACGAGGCCGCGCCCAGCGCCGACCAGCGACCCTCGGCCGGATCGACCGTGCCCGCCGCGCCTTCCGAGCCGGCTGAGGCCGCCGAATCCGCCCCGCCGGACGAAGTGGATGAGTCCGCCGCCAGTCAGTCGGGTGGCGGCGACCAGTCGCAGCAAGCGGACGGGCCGCAGCAAGCGGACGGGCCACAGCCGGCCGGAGCCGGTGAGCATGCCGACACGTTGACCGGCGCCGACGGCAACGCACCGACCGAACCGACGACGACCGCCGGCTCGACCTTCGGCCTGGTCGGCACGCCGACCGGGCGGCGGGTCCGGGCGCGGCTGGCCCGATTCAACGCGCCCTGGCAGAGCCAGCAGGTCAGCGAGGTGCTGGAGCCGCTGATCGCCACCCACCGGGCCACCCACGCCAAGGCCGACGCGCGGCTGCTGCAGCGGGCCTACGAGGTCGCCGCGCACTGGCACGAGGGGCAGTACCGCAAGTCCGGCGACCCCTACATAACCCACCCGCTGGCGGTCGCCAACGTGCTGGCCGACCTGGGCATGGACACCACCACGCTGGTCGCCGCGCTGCTGCACGACACCATCGAGGACACCGCCTACACCCTCGACGAGATGCGCACCGACTTCGGCGAGGAGGTCACCCTGCTGGTCGACGGGGTGACCAAGCTCGACAAGGTCAAGCTGGGCGACGCGGCCAAGGCCGAGACCATCCGCAAGATGGTGGTGGCGATGGCCAAGGACCCCCGGGTACTGGTCATCAAGCTGGCCGACCGGCTGCACAACATGCGTACCCTCACCTTCCTGCCGCGCGCCAAGCAGGAGCAGAAGGCGAAGGAGACGCTGGAGATCCTGGCCCCGCTGGCGCACCGGCTGGGTATGAACACGATCAAGTGGGAGCTGGAGGATCTCTCCTTCGCCACCCTGTTCCCGAAGAAGTTCGAGGAGATCAGCCGGCTGATCAACGAGCACGCGCCGCAGCGGGACGCGCTGGTGCGGCAGTTGACCGGCAAGGTCGGCACGGACCTGAAGACCTCCAAGATCAAGGCAGTGGTGCAGGGTCGACCCAAGCATCTGTACTCGATCTACCAGAAGATGATCAGCCGCGGTCGCGAGTTCGGCGAGATCTACGACCTGGTCGGCGTCCGGATCCTGGTCGACACCGTGCGGGACTGCTACGCAGCGCTCGGCGTGATCCACGCGACCTGGCAGCCGGTCCCCGGCCGGTTCAAGGACTACATCGCGATGCCCAAGTTCAACATGTACCAGTCGCTGCACACCACCGTGATCGGGCCGAGCGGCAAACCGGTGGAGATGCAGATCCGCAGCACCGCGATGCACCGCACCGCCGAGTACGGCATCGCCGCGCACTGGCGGTACAAGGAGACCAAGGGCGCGGTGGTCGGCCCGCCGGTCAACATCGACGAGATGACCTGGCTGCGCCAGCTGCTGGACTGGCAGCGGGAGGCCGCCGACCCGAGCGACTTCCTGGACGCGCTGCGCTTCGACCTGTCCAGCCAGGAGGTGTACGTCTTCACCCCGAAGGGCGACGTGATCGCCCTGCCCACCGGCTCCACCCCGGTGGACTTCGCCTACGCGGTGCACACCCAGGTCGGGCACAAGTGCATCGGCGCGCGGGTGAACGGCAAGCTGGTGCCGCTGGAGTCGCCGCTGTCCAACGGCGACGTGATCGACATCTTCACCTCCAAGTCGGAGACGGCCGCGCCGACCCAGGACTGGCTGGGCTTCGTCAAGAGCCCCCGGGCCCGCACCAAGATCCGGCAGTACTTCAACAAGGAGCGCCGGGAAGAGGCCATCGAGGCCGGCAAGGAGCTGCTCACCAAGGCCATGCGCAAGCACGGTCTGCCGTTGCAGCGGCTGCTCACCACCGACACCCTGCTCACCATCGCCCGCGAGCTGCACCTGCCCGACGTGGCCTCGCTGTACGCGGCCGTGGGGGAGAGCCAGGTCTCCGCGCAGAGCGTGGTGCAGCGCCTGGTCGCCAACTACGGCGGCGAGGAGGGCGCGGTCGAGGACATCGCCGAGGCGGCGGTGGCCACCCGGCCGCACCGGGCCCGCACCACCGCGTACGACCCGGGTGTGGTGGTCAAGGACGTCGAGGACGTCTGGATCAAGCTGGCCAAGTGCTGCACGCCGGTGCCGCCGGACGCGATCTTCGGCTTCGTCACCCGTACCGGCGGGGTCAGCGTGCACCGCGACGACTGTGCCAACGCCGACGACCTGCGCCTGCAGTCGGAGCGGATGGTCGAGGTGACCTGGAAGGTCACCGGCGCGTCGACGTTCCTGGTGGCCATCCAGGTGGAGGCGCTGGACCGGC
Source organism: uncultured Actinomycetota bacterium (assembly GCA_963794685.1). Classification (GTDB taxonomy): domain Bacteria; phylum Actinomycetota; class Actinomycetes; order Mycobacteriales; family Micromonosporaceae; genus CAVTWH01. Next base: position 261,526 of record CAWCFK010000011.1, read on the forward strand.
ACAAGCTGCTGGCCGACGTGACCCGGGTGCTCTCCGAGGAGCGGGTGAACATCCTCTCCGCCACCGTGGCCACCACCCGCGACCGGGTGGCCGTCAGCCGGTTCACCTTCGAGATGGCCGACCCCAAGCACCTGGGGCACCTGCTCAGCGCCGTCCGCAAGGTCGACGGCGTGTACGACGCGTACCGGGTCACTTCCGGCCTCTGAGCCGCCGACCGCGGGCGCCCTCACGGGATTCCACCGGCGGTTACCCCGAACAGCGACGAGCCCCGCCCGGATCACCGGACGGGGCTCGTGTCGCGCTGGGCCGCGGGGCGGCCCGGGATCAGCTCGCGGTGGGCGCCGGGGTGGCGCTGCCGGAGCTGGCCGAGGGGAGCGGGGACGGGGCCGGCGGCGCCGTCACCGTCAGGGTGGTGATGGTCAGCGGCAGCTTCGGCTTGCCCTCCACCGAGCCGTCGGCAGACGGCGCGCTGCCGGCCGCCACGCCGCCGTCGCCGATCTTCTGCGCCACGTCCAGGCCGGCGGTGATGTGGCCGACCACGGTGTAGTTGGCCGGCAGCACCGAGGTGGCGGTGCCGCTGCCGTCGTCCGCGCCGTCCGCCGCGTCCTTGAGGACGATGAAGAACTGGCTGCCGTTGGTGTTCTCGGCGCTGCTGTTGGCGATGGCGATGTCGCCGGCGACGTAGGTCGGGCGCTTGCCGGTCGGCAGGTTCTCGGTGCCGTAGAGGTAGCTCGGGCCGCCGTCGCCCGGTGGTGCTCGGGTTACCGCACTGCAGGATGGAGAACGGCGCGGTCACCAGCCGGTGGCAGGCGGTGTTGTTGTAGAAGTTCTTGCCGGCCAGGAACGCCAGGCTGGCCGACGCGCACGGAGCGTTGGCGACGTCCAGGGCGGCGGTGATCGTGCCGGCGTTCGTGGTGATCGTCATGGTCGAGTCGCCGCTGCCCGGTACCCGCTCGGGCGGCGTGCCGGTCTTGACCAGAGCCGGGTTGGCCGGCGGGGCCGGGGAGGCGCTCGGGTCCGGGTTCGGCAGCCAGTTGCAGGTCGCCGCGCCGTCGGCGGCCGCCGACGCGGTGGGCGAGGCCGCAGCGTTGGGCTTCTTGTCGTCCCCGCTGGTCGCGACCACGATGATCACGATGATCAGGATCAGGGCGACCGCGCCGGCAACCGCGCCGCCGATGACGGTGCCCTTCTTGCGGCGCTGCTGGGCCTGGGCGGCCCGCTCGGCCATCTCCCGCTCCAGCCGGGCACGCGCTGCCGCGCGCTGGCGGTCCTTCGTCGGAGTCATGCTGGTCAAACCTTCTTCGGATGTCGGGGAGTTGCGGGAGCCGGGACGGGGTGGGCGGTGCCTAGCTGGAGCTGCTCGGGTTGGCCGAGGCGGTGCTGCCGGCCGAGGGGGAGCCGGTGGTCGACGCCGACGGCGCGGCCGAGTCGCTCGGCGGCGTGCCGTACGGGGCGACGGACATGGCCTGGATGGTGAGCGCGGTGTTCGGAGCACCGTCGGTGGCGCTGACCCCACCCGCGGCCACACCGCCCGCGGCGATCTTGTCGATCACCTCCATGCCGGCGGTCACCGTGCCCAGCACCGTGTAACTGGCCGGCATCGGGCTGTCCCGGTACACGATGAAGAACTGGCTGCCGTTGGTGTTCGGCCCGTTGGTCTGCTTCATCACCACCGTGCCGCGCGGGTAGGTGTAGAGCGGCTCGGTGCTCGACGGGCTGGGCGTGGCGGTCGCGCTGGCCGTGGCCGCCGGTGTCGCCGTCGCGCTCGGGTCGGTGCCGGCGGTCGCCGACGGGGTGACGTTCGGCGTCGGGATGTTCTCGTCGATCGAGGTGTACCCCGGTCCGCCGCTGCCGTCGCCGGTCGGGTCGCCGCACTGCAGCAGGAAGGTGCCGGCCGTGGTCAGCCGGGTGCACTTGGTGTTGGTGTAGAAGCCGTGTGCGGACAGGTACGCCACGCTGGCCGCGGTGCACGGGGTCTTCGCCAGGTCGATGTTGGCGGTGATGCTGCCGGCGTCGGTGGCGATGGTCAGCACATCGGTGCCGGACTTCTCAATGCCCGAGGTCGGCGGCTTCTCGATGCCCTCCTTGGCGGAGGTGCCGTTCGGCGTCCACAGGCAGTCGTCGGCGGCCGGAACCTTCTTGTCCGAGGAGAACACCCCGCCGAAGTACAGGCCGCCGAAGACGAGGACGAGGACCGCGAGCGCGACGGCGGCGCCGGCCTGCAACTGGCGGCGGCGCCTGGCCCTGGCCGCCCGCTTGGCGAGTTGCCGTTCCATCTTGGCGCGCGCCAGCTTGCGCTGCCTGGTCTTGCTGGAAGCCACGGAGTGCTCCCCTTCTCGCGGTCACCGGGGTGTGGGCGGATGTATGTACTTTGCGTCGGACGTCACCTGTGTGCCTAAACGCCCGGGGGCGCGCGGGCACGCCCGCCAGAGTGTACGGGTAGCCCGACCGGCCGGGTCGCAGGGCGGCCGGTTGAGCCTGGCCGATCCTGGTCGGGGTGGGCGGCAACCACTGTGCCCGAGAAAACTGGTTTCAGCCAGCCCGGTACGCTCAGTTCCGAGCGACTTGTTATCCACGGTCGCTATTGATGGGTGTTGGTGTGGCCGATGGGGAGGGTGTGGCGTGCTCGTCGAGAGCTTTCCCGCAGCCGCGTTCGGCACGAACTGTTACCTGGTGGCGACCGGGCCCGGGGAGCAGTGCGTGGTCATCGACCCGGGCATCGGGGTGCTCGACCAGCTCGACGAGGTACTCGCCCGGCACCGGCTAGCCCGGCCGCCGTGGTCCTCACCCACGGGCACCTCGACCACACGTTCTCCGTCGCCCCGGTGTGCGGGGCGCGCGGGATCACCGCCTACATCCACCCGGCCGACGCCGAGCTGCTGGCCAATCCCGAGCGGGCGCTGTCCCGGGAGATGACCGCGCTGTTCGGCGGCAGGTTGACGATGACCGCGCCGGACGACGTCGCGCCGCTGGTCGACGGCGGCACGCTGAGCATCGCCGGGATCGAGCTGACCGTCGACCACGCGCCCGGCCATACCGGCGGGTCGGTGCTGCTACGGGCGGCGAGCCCGGACGCCCCGCTGTGCTTCGCGGGGGACGTGCTGTTCGCCGGCTCTATCGGGCGCACCGACCTGCCGGGCGGCGACGGCGCGGCGATGCTGGCGAGCCTGCGGGACAAGATCCTGCCGCTGCCTGACGAGACCGTCGTACTGCCCGGCCACGGCCCGTCCACGACCATCGGCCGCGAGCGCGCGAGCAACCCGTACCTGCGAGATCTGCCCCCACCCGGGGCGGACCCGGCAGCTCGCACGGCGGCCCCCACCCGAGGCTGGTAGACACCGACATGGCACGACCCACACCGATCTCCGGCTTCCCGGAGTGGCTGCCCGCCCAGCGGATGGTCGAGCAGCAGCTCACCGACCGCATCCGGGCCACCTTCGAGCTCTACGGCTTCGCCCCGCTGGCCACCCGCGCGGTGGAGCCACTGGACCAGCTGCTGCGCAAGGGGGAGACCTCCAAGGAGGTGTACCTGCTGCGCCGGCTGCAGGCCGACCCCGAGTCCGGCAGCGACGACGCACTCGGCCTGCACTTCGACCTGACCGTTCCGTTCGCCCGGTACGTCCTGGAGAACGCCGGCAAGCTGGCCTTCCCGTTCCGCCGGCTACCAGATCCAGCCGGTGTGGCGCGGCGAGCGCCCGCAGGAGGGCCGGTACCGGGAGTTCGTCCAGGCCGACATCGACATCGTGGACCGGGACACGCTGCCGTTCCACTACGAGGTCGAGATCCCACTGGTGATCATCGACGCGCTCGGCGGGCTGCCGATCCCGCCGATCCGCATCCAGGTCAACAACCGCAAGCTGTGCGAGGGCTTCTACCGGGGGCTCGGGCTGACCGACCCGGACGCCGCGCTGCGCGCCGTGGACAAGCTCGACAAGATCGGCCCGGGCCGGGTGGCGACCCTGCTCGCTGAGACGGCCGGAGCCAGCGACGCGCAGGCCAAGGCGTGCCTGGCACTGGCCGGGATCAGCGCCGAGGACACCTCGTTCGTCGACGCCGTCCAGGCGCTGGGGGTCAAGGACCCGCTGCTCGACGAGGGCCTGTCGGAGCTGGCCCGGGTGGTGGAGGCGGCCCGCGAGCACGCTCCCGGCAAGCTGATCGCGGACCTGAAGATCGCCCGCGGCCTGGACTACTACACCGGCACCGTCTACGAGACGTCGCTGCTCGGGTACGAACGGTTCGGCTCGGTCTGCTCCGGCGGCCGTTACGACAACCTGGCCACCTCGGGTACCGAGAGCTACCCCGGGGTGGGTATCTCCATCGGGCTGACCCGCATCCTCGGGCTGCTCTTCGGCGCCGGGGCACTCGGCGCGTCCCGCTCCGTACCCACGTGTGTCCTGGTGGCCCTGCCCGACGAGGAGTCCCGCCCGGCCTGCGACCGGATCGCCGCCGCACTGCGCACCCGGGGCATCGCCACCGAGGTGGCCCCGGCCCCCGCGAAGTTCGGCAAGCAGATCCGCTTCGCCGAACGCCGCGGCATCCCCTACGTCTGGTTCCCCGGCCTCGCCGGCGGCGAGCCCACCGGCCCCGACCAGGTCAAGGACATCCGCTCCGGCGACCAGGCGGAAGCCACCCCCACCGCCTGGACCCCACCCCCGGCGGACCTCGCGCCCACCATCGTCAGCTGACGCGATCTTGGGGTTGTGGCTGCCTCAGGGCATGACGAGACAGCCACAACCCCAAGATCACCCGGCCGGCCGCCCCGGCAGGGGGTGGGTGGGAGCGGCTCTGGAAGAATTGCCCGGACGTCGAGTGAGGGAGTACCGGTGATCCGCAGTCGTACCGCTGGGAGTTTGCGCGCCGAGGATGTCGGCGGGACGGTGACGCTGGCCGGGTGGGTGGCCCGGCGGCGGGACCACGGCGGCGTGATCTTCATCGACCTGCGGGACGCCTCCGGGGTGGTGCAGATCGTCTTCCGCGAGGGCGACGTGGCCGAGCAGGCGCACGCGCTGCGCAACGAGTACTGCGTGCGGGTCACCGGGGCGGTCGAGCGCCGGCCGGCGGGCAACGAGAACGCCGAGTTGCCGACCGGCGACGTCGAGGTCACCGTCACCGCGCTGGAGATCCTCTCCGAGGCTGCGCCGCTGCCGATTCCGGTGGACGACCACGTCGACGCCAGTGACGACCTGCGGCTGCGCTACCGGTACCTGGACCTGCGCCGGTCCGGCCCGGCCAAGGCGCTCAAGCTGCGCAGCAAGGCCAACCAGATCGCCCGGCGGGTACTGGACGCGCACGACTTCTTCGAGATCGAGACGCCGACGCTGACCCGCTCCACCCCGGAGGGCGCGCGCGACTTCCTGGTCCCGGTACGGCTGCAGCCCGGCAGCTGGTACGCGCTGCCGCAGTCGCCGCAGCTGTTCAAGCAGCTGCTGATGGTGGCCGGAATGGAGCGGTACTACCAGATCGCCCGCTGCTACCGCGACGAGGACTTCCGGGCCGACCGGCAGCCCGAGTTCACCCAGCTGGACGTCGAGATGTCGTTCGTCACCGAGGACGACGTGATCGCGCTGGGCACCGAGATCGTCGGGGCGCTCTGGCGTGACCTGGCCGGGTACGAGATCACCGGCCCGATTCCGCGGATCACCTGGCACGAGGCGATGTCCCGGTACGGCTCGGACAAGCCCGACCTGCGCTACGGCGTCGAGCTGACCGACCTGACGCAGTACCTGACCGGCACCGAGTTCCGGGTCTTCGCCGGCGCGATCGCGGCCGGCGGGTACGTCGGCGCCGTGGTGATGCCGGGCGGCGCCGCGCAGACCCGCAAGGAGCTGGACGGCTGGCAGGACTGGGCCCGCTCGCGCGGCGCGAAGGGCCTCGCCTACGTGGTACTGGACGCCGAGACCGGCGAGCCGCGCGGTCCGGTCGCCAAGAACCTCTCCGAGGCGCACCTGACCGGGCTGGCCGACGCGGTCGGCGCGAAGCCCGGCGACGCGATCTTCTTCGCCGCCGACAACCGGGCGCGGGCGGCCCAGGAGCTGCTCGGCGCGGCCCGGGTGGAGATCGCCAAGCGGGCTTCGCTGGCCGACCCGGACGCCTGGGCGTTCTGCTGGATCGTCGACGCGCCGATGTTTGAGCCGGCGATTGACGACGCCGGGAACCAGGTCGGCTGGGCGGCCGTGCACCACCCGTTCACCTCGCCCAACGGCGACTGGATCGGGCGCTTCGAGGAGGCCCCCGACCAGGCGCTGGCCTACGCGTACGACATCGTCTGCAACGGCAACGAGATCGGCGGTGGCTCGATCCGTATCCACAGCGCGAGCGTGCAGCGCCGGGTCTTCACCACGCTGGGCATCAGCGAGGCCGAGGCGAGCGAGAAGTTCGGCTTCCTGCTGGAGGCGTTCAAGTACGGCCCGCCGCCGCACGGCGGTATCGCGCTGGGCTGGGACCGCATCTGCATGCTGCTCTCGGGCGCCGACTCGATCCGCGAGGTGATCGCCTTCCCCAAGACGCGGGGCGGCTTCGACCCGCTGACCGGGGCACCCACGCCGATCACCGCCGTGCAGCGGCGCGAGGCCGGCATCGACGCCAAACCCAAGACTGCGGGGGTACCCGTAGCCGGGCTCCCACCCGCGCAGCCTGCCTGAGTGGTAGCCACCGCCGGCCCGCGACGATCCGTTCGTCGCGGGCCGTTCGCGTCCTCCGGGTGGGTAGCCAAGATCCACCGTTCGGTCAGGTCTCGACCACAGTGTCAGCGTGTTGATTGACGGATTGCGCTTCACGGCTCACCGTGTGAGCGCACCGTCGACTGTCCGTAGTGGACGGTGATCGACTTCGAACTGTCCCATGGGGAGGGCCGCGCCATGACCAAGGCGCACGACCAGCGACTGACCCTGCACATCCTCACCCACGTACCCGAGCACGAGCCGCGTGAGGACGACCCGCACTACCACCTGTTCACCCAGGTCAAGGCCCGGATGAAGCGCCAGGGCCTGTGGAAGTGCGTGATCAACGACGACTACTGCGACGGCAACGTCGAGCTGCACCACTCGCATGTGGAGTTCTCGCAGGTCAACAGCGTCGACATCGACCGGGTGAACACGCAGCTCGGGCTGGACCTGGACGACGATGCCGAGTTCCAGGAGTGGATCGAGTCGCCGGGCAACCTGGAGCCGCTCTGCGTGGTGCACCACCGTACCCACTTCGGCGTGCACGTCATCCCCGGCCCGCTGTGGGAGCCGCTGCGCTACCGCCGCAAGGGGGCCAAGCCGTCGGCCGAGTTCCTGACCGCCGACGAGGCGATGGCCGACCCGGAGAACACCGTGGTCGAGAAGGTCGTGAAGACCACCACCACCCGGCGTCGGCCGACCGCCGACGGCGTGGAGGCGGACACCAAGACCGACGTGAAGAAGGCGGTCAAGGTGGTCGCTCCCGGATCACCACACCGTGGAGGCGAAGGTGGAGCACCGCACGGCGGTGGAGCACAAGGAGGCGGCCGTGCCGCATCCGCGTGCGCCGCGGAAGGAGAAGAAGGGTTTCTTCGGCCGGCTGTTCGGCGGCTGACCTGCGGTCGTTTCGCCGGGCGGGGTACGGGGTATCGAGGCTGCGACCCGATCACCCCCGTACCCCTCGGAGGCACCCATGTTGGCGATCGTTGCAGCCATACTCTTCGGTCTCGCTCTGATTTTCGAGTTGGCCGGTGAGCACGTCGGCAAGATCGACGCGACCGTGCTGAACACCGCCGGATTCCTTTTCGTGGCGCTGCACCTCGCCGGCGCGCTGGGCTGGGGCCGCTCCTACCGTGGCCGCCGCCCCGGTCGCGGCTGACCCACCTGCTCCGACGCGCAGGCCCCGCCCGCTGTCCGCGGCGCGGGGCCGGCGCGTGTCCGGCCGACGGCGCGCTGTGGCCCATGGCGCGCGGTCCGGCCAACGCCGCGCTGCGGCCGACGGCATCCGGCCGGCCGTAGTTACCGGCGCCGGCTGCGGCCCGGTCGCCGGTGGGTGGCGGGCCGGTAGTCTTTGCGGCGATGGACTCCGACGCCCTGTTCCCACTCGACCCACCCGCCCCGGCGCACTCCGCCGACGCCCCGGCCCAGGCCCGTACCGACTTCGTGACGGCCGGGCCGGATGCGCCGCTGGCCGTCCGGATGCGCCCGGCGACCCTGGACGAACTGGTCGGGCAGGAGCACCTGCTCGCCCCGGGCGCGCCGCTGCGGCAACTGGTCGACGGCGGCGACGATGGTCTCGATCATCCTGTGGGGGCCGCCGGGCACCGGCAAGACCACCATCGCGCACCTGGTCGCGGCCGCCGCCGACCGGCGTTTCGTCGCGATGTCGGCGCTGTCGGCCGGGGTGAAGGACGTCCGCGCGGTGATCGACACCGCCCGCCGGGCGCGCCGCTCCGGAGCGCCACCCACCGTGCTGTTCATCGACGAGGTGCACCGGTTCTCCAAGACCCAGCAGGACTCGCTGCTCGCCGCCGTCGAGGACCGGACGGTCACGCTGCTCGCCGCCACCACGGAGAACCCGTACTTCTCGGTCATCTCGCCGCTGCTCTCCCGGTGCGTGCTGCTCACCCTCAAGCCGCTGGACGACGACGGCCGTGCGCGACCTGGTCCGCCGCGCGGTGACCGACAAGCGCGGCCTGGCCGGCGCGGTCACGCTCGACGAGGTCGCCGAGGACCACCTGGTCCGGCTGGCCGGCGGGGACGTCCGCAAGGCGCTCACCGCGCTGGAGGCGGCCGCCGGCGCCGCCGCGGCGGCCGGGCGAGCCGAGATCGACCTGGCCACCGCCGAGCGGGCGGTGGACGTGGCGGCGCTGCGCTACGACCGGGACGGCGACGGCCACTACGACGTGACCAGCGCGTTCATCAAGAGCCTGCGCGGCTCGGACGTGGACGCCGCGCTGCACTACCTGGCCCGGATGCTGGTGGCCGGCGAGGACGCCCGGTTCATCGCCCGCCGGCTGGTCATCTTCGCCAGCGAGGACGTCGGCATGGCCGACCCGATCGCGCTGCTCACGGCCACCGCGGCCGCCCAGGCCGTGCAGTTGATCGGGCTGCCCGAGGCGCAGCTCAACCTGGCCCACGCGGTGGTGCACCTGGCCACCGCACCCAAGTCCAACGCGGTCACCATCGCCCTCGGCGAGGCCATGGCCGACGTGCGGGCCGGGCGCGCCGGGCTGGTACCGCGCGCACCTGCGCGACGCACACTACGCGGGCGCCACGAGGACTCGGCCACGGCGCCGGGTACTCCTACCCGCACGACGATCCGCGCGGCGTGCTGACCCAGCAGTACCCACCGGACGAGGTGGTCGGCCGCGACTACTACCGTCCGACCGGGCACGGCGCGGAGCGGGCGGTGGCCGACCGGCTGCCCCGGCTGCGCCGGATCGTCCGGGGCGCCCCGGCCGCCGACGGGGGCCCCGGCCAGCCCGCGAACCAGGAGGAAGACCAGTGACCGGACCGCAGCACCCCGAGTCGGGCGACGAACGTCGACACGCGGGCGGCGACGGCTGGGCCGAGGAGTCCACCGGCCGGCTGCGTCGGGTCAGCGGCGGCCGCCGGGGCCGGGACCGCTTCGCCGACACCGGCGCGCAGCCCGGTGGTACCCGCCCCGCAACGGCCCGACGAGCCGCCCGCGCCACCCGCGCCGCCACCGGCCCGCGGTTCGGCGCCGGGCAGCCGGTTCGTCTCGTTGCACGGCGTCCGGGCCGACACCGGCAGCATCCCGGTGGTCCGGCCGGACGCCGACTTCGGCGCGCCGGACCCGGGCAGTTTCGGCTCCCCGGATCCGGGCGGCGCCCGCGGCTCGGTCGGCCGGCCGGCCGGCAACGTGATCTCCGCGTGCGGCCGGGCGGCCGAGCCGCGCTCCGGTGGCTTCGAGCCGCCGGAGCGGGAGTTCCGCCGTCGTGGGCCGGGCGCGCCGGCGACCCGGCCGGTCGTCAGCCCAACCCGCCGCCGGTCGCGCCGCCGGTCCGAGGCGCTGCCACGCCGGCCGGCCCGGCACCGGTCACCGCTCGCCGCCCCGCTTCCCGCGCCCGGTGGCCTCGGCCCCGGCGTGGCCGGCCCCGGTGTGGCCGGCCCAGGTGGCACCGGTCCGGGGGCCCCGGTCTCCGGTGGTCCCCGTCCTTCGGGTGCGGTGCCGCCGCGGGCCGGCGGATCCGTGCCGCCGCGAGCGGCTTGTCGGCGCCGCCGCGGGCGGTCGGCGCCGCCGCCCGGCCCGGTTCGCCGCCGGCCACCGGCCCGGGTACCGGCGGCCGCGCCGGTCGAACAGTGGACGGCCGACGGATCGACCCGGCCCAGCCCGAGGGACGCCGGCCCGGTCCGTCGTCCGCCGACGGTGGGGCGTGGACCGAGATCCCCAGCGCCGAACAGCCGATCGTGCGCCGCCGGGTGCCCCCGGCCCGCCCGATGGCCGGTGGTCGCACCGGAGGCCAGGCCCCGGTCCGCCCGGGTGGCCGGCCGGTCCCGCCAGCCGACCCGCGTGCCGTACCGCCCGGCGCCCCGGGCATCGGCCCGGTACCGCCCACCGGCGCGCCGCGCCCAGCCGGCCCGATCCCTACCGGCGGCCCCACGCCCGGCGGCCAGCCGCACGGTGGTCCACCGCACGGTGGTCCACCGCATGGTGGCCCGCCCCACGGTGGCCCGCCCGTTGGCGGTCCCGTCTCCGGTGCTCCGCTGGGCGGCCCGGCACGCCCTGCCGCTGGCCACGGCCGTCCATCCGGTGCAGGCGCTCCTGTCTCCGGCCCGCCGCGTCCGGCCGGTGCTCCGGTTTCCGGCGCGCCCCGACCCGCCGGAGCCCCGGTTCCGGGTGGGCCCAGAGCCGGCGTCGCCCCGGGTCCCGGCGCGCCCCGGCCGGCCGGGGGGTCGATCCCCGACCGGCCGGCAGTGCGGGAGGGCCGCGCCGTCGATGCAGCGCGGGAAGGTCGCGCCGTCGGTGCAGTGCGGGAAGGTCGCGCCGTCGGTGCAGTGCGGGACGGCCGCGCCGTCGATGACGAACGGGCCGTTCGCCGGCAGCCGCCGACGGCGGTGCAGCAACGTCGGGCCACGCGCATCGTCATCGGGGCGGTGCTGGCCCTGCTGCTGGTGCTGCCGATGGCGCTGCTGATCCGGGCCCGCCTCGGCAACCCGCTCAGTGACCAGCTCGACGGACTGAGCCTGCCGGCCGCCGTCGACCTCCACCACGTCGACACCGGCGGCCAGAGCGTCTACTGCGTGCACCAGTGCGCGTGGCTGAAGCGCACGTACCAGTCCGGCCAGCCGGTCGAGCAGACGGATGCGGTGTTCCGGGCGGCGCTGACCGCGCACGGGTGGCAGGCGGCCGAGGGTACCTGCCCGAAGCAGAGTGCCGGCAGCTACTCGTGCTGGCAGCGCGACCAGTACGTGCTGGACCTGTGGGTACGGACCACGCTCCTGCCTGGGCTCCGGGTACCAGCCGCTGCCGGTGCCGTCGGAGACCAGGCCGCCGGCGGAGGACGACGTGCCCTCGGCCGAGCCGTCCGCGTCCACCCCGGTCAGCGCGCAGTGCCCGGCGTCGGTGGCCAGCGTGCAGATGGCCAACTCGGCCGACGCGGACTGGCGCGCCCGGCACTGAGCCCCCCGGCTGTGAGCCCGCCCGGTGGGGCGGCCGGGGACAGCCGGGGCGTCGGCGTGCCCAGGGTGGCCCGAGTTTCGGAATCCGTCACGGACGGTACTGTCAACGCGTTGGCAACCAGTGAAGATCCGTGACGAGAGGGGTCGAGGGCGTGGATGCTGGAGACGTGGCCGGACTGGTCGCGGCGGGCGCGTTCCTGATGCTGGTGGTGGTGCTTGCCGTGCCGATCCTGCGACTGCGTCGCACGGTCGACGCCGCCACCCGGGCGATCAACGACCTGAACGACCGCACCGAGCCGCTGCTGCACAACGTCAACCAGACGGTGCTCGGCGTCAACTCGACGTTGGCCCAGGTGCGGTACCTCGTTGGACGGGGTGAACCTGCAACTGGAGCGGCTGGACACGATCACCGGGCACGCCGCGTCGGTCAGCGCCAACGTGGCCAACCTGGCCACCGTGGTGACCGCTGCGACGTCCAGCCCGTTGGTCAAGGTGGCCGCGTTCGGCTACGGCATGCGCAAGGCGTCGGCCGCCCGGCGCGCGGCCGACGAGGAGAAGGACGTGCGCGCCGAGGTCAAGCGGCGGCGCCGGTTCGGTCGCCGCGAGCAGTAGCGCGCGCGGTACCCGGCCCGCACTGGGGCCGGTGGGATGAGCAGACACGGAGAGGTACCCAATGAAGCGGGTGTTGTGGCTGGGCATCGGCCTGGCCGTGGGGGCGCTGGTGTTCCGCGCGGCGTCACCAAGAAGGCGCAGGCGTTCACCCCGGGCGGCATCGTCGAGTCGGCCCGCGAATCCGCTGGCGGGCTGGCGGACGAGTGTGCGTAGCTTTATTGACGACGTCCGGGACGGCATGGCCGAGCGCGAGGATGAGATCCACGCCGCGTTCCTGGACGGCGTATCGCTGGAGGAGGGCGACTACCGCCGATGAAGACCGCGGAGATCAAGCGACGGTTCCTGGCGCATTTCGAGGCGAACGGACACACGGTCGTGCCGAGCGCTCCGCTGCCGGCCATCGACGACCCGAACCTGCTGTTCATCAACGCCGGCATGGTGCAGTTCGTGCCCTTCTTCCTGGGCCAGCGCACGCCGCCGTACTCCCGCGCCGTCAGCGTGCAGAAGTGCCTGCGTACGCCGGACATCGACGAGGTCGGCAAGACCAGCCGGCACGGCACGTTCTTCCAGATGAACGGCAACTTCTCGTTCGGCGACTACTTCAAGGAAGAGGCCATCCCGCTCGCCTGGGAGCTGATCACCAACCCGGTGGAGCAGGGCGGCTTCGGCCTGGACCCGGAGAAGATCTGGGCGACCGTCTACCTCGACGACGACGAGGCGATCGACATCTGGCGGCGCACCGGGCTGCCGCTGGAGCGGATCGTGCGCCGCGGCAAGGCGGACAACTTCTGGTCGATGGGCATTCCCGGCCCGTGCGGCCCGTGCTCGGAGATCTACTACGACCGCGGCCCGGCCTACGGCCGCGAGGGCGGCCCGGCGGTCGACGAGGACCGCTACATGGAGATCTGGAACAACGTCTTCATGCAGTTCGAGCGCGGACCCGGGACCGACAAGGAGGACTACCCGATCCTGGGCGAGCTGCCGGCGAAGAACATCGACACCGGCATGGGCCTGGAGCGGATGGCCGCGATCCTGCAGGGCGTCGACAACCTGTACGAGATCGACGAGGTCCGCCCGATCCTGGACAAGGCCGTCGAGCTGACCGGCCAGCCGCTACGGCGTCAACCCGTCGCACGTGGCGTCCGAGTCGCACCCCGACGACGTGCGGCTGCGGGTGATCGCGGACCACGTCCGCACCGGCCTGATGCTGATCACCGACGGGGTGACGCCGAGCAACGAGGGCCGCGGCTACGTGCTGCGCCGCATCCTGCGCCGGGCGATCCGGTCGATCCGGCTGCTCGGCTTCGAGGAGCCGGCGCTGCCGTTGCTGCTGCCGGTGGCCCGGGACTGCATGGCGCCGTCCTACCCCGAGGTCGCCACCGACTTCGAGCGCATCTCGACCGTACGCCTACGGCGAGGAGGAGGCGTTCCTGTCCACGCTGCGGCCGGGCACGACCATCCTCGACCTGGCGATCTCGGACGCGAAGAAGGCGGGCAGCACCGGCGCTGGCCGGGGACAAGGCGTTCCAGCTTCACGACACCTACGGCTTCCCGATCGACCTGACCCTGGAGATCGCGGCCGAGCAGGGCCTGCAGGTCGACCAGGACGGCTTCCGCCGGCTGATGACCGAGCAGCGCAAGCGGGCCAAGGCGGACGCGCAGGCGCGCAAGACCGGCCACGTCGACCTGTCCGCGTACCGCTCGGTGCTCGACGCGGGCGGGCCGGTGGACTTCACCGGGTACGCGGAGGCGTCCGCGCGAGTCGCGGCTGCGCGCGCTGCTGTCCGAGTCGGGCAGCCCGCTGGCCGAGGCGGTCGAGGGTGACGTGATCGAGCTGGTCCTGGACGCCACCCCGTTCTACGCCGAGGGCGGTGGCCAGCAGCCGGACCAGGGGCTGATCAGCTTCGACAACGGCCGGATCGAGGTCTTCGACGTCCAGCAGCCGGTACCCGGCGCTGATCGTGCACAAGGCGAAGGTGCGTCGAGGGCGCGGTCCGGGTCGGCGCGGACGTGCTCGCGGAGATCGACGCCGGCCGTCGGCGGGCCATCTCCCGCGCGCACACCGCGACCCACCTGGTGCACCAGACCATGCGCAACTTCCTCGGCGAATCGGCCACCCAGGCGGGTTCGCTGAACGCGCCGGGCCGGCTGCGGTTCGACTTCAACACCCCGCAGGCCGTCTCGCCGACCGTGCTGCGCGACGTCGAGGAGCAGGTCAACGAGGTGCTGATGCGCGACCTCGAGGTGCACGCGTACATCACCTCGCAGGAGGAGGCGCGCCGCTCGGGGCGATGGCGCTGTTCGGCGAGAAGTACGGCGACCAGGTCCGGGTGGTCGAGGTCGGCGACTACGCCCGCGAACTGTGCGGCGGTACCCACACCGCGCGCTCGGGCCAGCTCGGCCTGGTGAAGATCCTGTCCGAGGCGTCCATCGGCTCCGGGGTACGCCGGGTGGAGGCGCTGGTCGGCATCGACGCGTTCGGCTACCTGGCCCAGGAGCACCTGCTGGTGTCCCGGCTGGCCGAGCTCTACCGGGTACCCAACGAGCAGGTCGCGCGACCGGGTCGAGCAGACCGTCGCGGCGCTGCGCGACGCCGAGCAGGAACTGGAGAAGCTGCGCGCCCAGTTGGTGCTCGGCAACGTCGGGGCGCTCGCCGAGGCGGCCCGCGACATGCGCGGGGTGGCCGTGGTGGCGATCGAGGCGCCGGAGGGCACCTCCGCGCAACGACGTGCGTACCCTCGCCCAGGAGATCCGGGGCACGGCTGACCGGCCCGGCGGTGGTGGCCGTGGCGGCCCGCAGCGGCGGCAAGGCGTCACTGGTGGTGGCCGTCAACCAGCCCGCCCGCGAGCGCGGCTCTCCGCGGCCGACCTGGTCAAGGGGGCGCTGTCCGGGCGGGGCGGCGGTAGCTCCGAGCTGGCCCAGGGCGGCGGCCTGCCGGCCGACGCGGCGCCCGGCCTGCTGGCCACCGTGGAGAAGCTGCTCGACGCCTGATGGCGGACTCCGCAGACGAGACGGGGTGCCCGACCCGGCGCGGCCCAGCCGCCCGACGGGCACCCCGACGCCTCCCCGCCGCCCGGCCGGACCCGGCCCCGGCTCGACACTGGTGCCGGCCGACCGCGCCCCGATGCGACACCCAGCACCCGGTCCCGGCGGCGGCCCGGTGGACACCCCGGTCGCCGGGTCCGGGCGGGTCGCCCGTAAGCCGCGCCGCCGGAAACGGTGCGGGCGCAGGGTCGCGAACCGGGGCCCTGGACGCGGGGGGTACGGCTCGGCGTGGACGTCGGCCGGGCCCGGGTCGGGGTGGCGATGTGCGATCCCGACGGCATCCTGGCCACTCCGCTGACCACCCTTCCGCGTGACCTGAGCGCCCCCCAGGGGGCGATTCCCACCGACCTCGCCGCTCTCACCGGCCTCATCGGTCAGCATGAGGCGGTGGCGGTGGTGGTCGGTCTGCCGGTGACTCTGGCCGGAGGTAACGGCCTGGCCGCCGAAGAAGTACGCCGTTATGCCCGTGATTTGTCACAAATGATCGCGCCCTTGCCCGTTCACCTGGCTGACGAGAGGATGTCTACCGTGGTGGCCTCCCGTAGGCTGTCCGAGCAAGGCGTCCGGGGCAGGCGGCACAGAGCGGTTGTCGACCAGGCCGCCGCAGTGGAGATTCTGCAGTCGTGGCTCGATGCCCGACGGAGGACAGCGAGATGATCGACGAGCTAGACCTGTACTTCGAGGACCCTGACCGGGGCCGCAGCCGGCACCGCCGCGGTTCCCGGGTCCCCCAGCAGGCCAACCGGGGCGGCCGCCCGCGCAAGAAGAAGCGGGGCCGAGTCCTTCCTGGCCCTGCTCCTCGTGCTGCTGCTGCTCGGCGGCCTGGCCGGCGGCGGCTACTTCGGCTACCAGAAGGTCAAGGGCTACTTCGGCACCAAGGACTTCGCGGGCGCCGGCTACGGCGATGTTCAGGTGCAGGTCGTGCAGAACGACACCGCCACCGACATCGCCAACACGCTGTTCAAGGCCGGCGTGGTGAAGAGCGCCGCCGCCTTCGTCAGCGCCGCGAACTCCAACCCGAAGAGCAAGACCATCGAGGTCGGCTACTACAAGCTCAAGAAGCAGATGAAGGCCAGCCTGGCGCTGGACGCCCTGCTTGTCCGCGACAAGGACGGCGCGCTCGCCAACAAGATCTCCACCAAGGTCACCATCCCGGAGGGGATGATCACCAAGGAGATCTACGCGAAGCTGGCCGAGGTCAGCAAGCTCCCGGTGGACGACTTCGTCAACGCCGCCAAGGACCCGCTGGCGCTGGGCATTCCGGACTACTGGTTCAAGCGCGAGGACGGCAAGCCGCAGCAGAACCCGCCGTCCCTGGAGGGCTTCCTCTATCCGGCCACCTACGAGTTCGAGCCGGGCGCGGACGCCAAGACCATCCTCACGCAAGATGGTGAACCAGTTCCTCTCGGTCGCCGGCGACATGAAGTTCGCCGACACCGTGCAGTCGTCGTTCAACATCTCGCCGTACGAGGCGTTGATCGCCGCGTCGATCGCGCAGGTCGAGGCGATGAAGGCGGCCGACATGCCCGGTGTCGCCCGGGTGCTCTACAACCGGGTCTACGGCGGCAAGTTCCCGTGCAGCTGCCTGCAGATCGACAGCGCGGTCAACTACTGGCTGCGGCTGACCGGCAAGGGTGCCAAGGACTCCGGCTCGTTGACCTACAGCGAGATCCACGACACGTCGAACCCCTACAACACCCACGAGAAGGGCGGCATGCCGCCGGACCGATCAGCAACCCGGGCAAGGACGCGCTGACCGGAGCGATGACCGCGCCCAAGAGCGGCTACTTGTACTTCCTGGCCATCGACACGGCAGGCAACACTGCGTTCGCCACGACGTACAGCGAGTTCTGCCAGAAGGTAAAGCAGGCCAAGAACAACGGCGTTAGCATCAGCCTCTGCTGAAGCACCTCGGGTCACAGGTCGAGCGGCGCCGTGCCACTGTGGTGGTGGGGCGCCGCTCAACCGTTCTCAGCTGTATGACCAGCAGTGGATGTCGACACCCGGGTTTTTGCAGGACGTCGCACCGCGCGTTTGCGCGTCGTATACCCCGTCGCGCGTGAGCCTGTACTTCTTCTGGACAGCCAATACTGCGTTCCTGGTCGCCGGGCCGTGATCCCCGTCGACGGCGAGTACCGGGTTGGCGCCCATGCACGAGTTGAGGCCGTCCTGTAGCACCC
This sequence comes from uncultured Actinomycetota bacterium, assembly GCA_963794685.1. Classification (GTDB taxonomy): domain Bacteria; phylum Actinomycetota; class Actinomycetes; order Mycobacteriales; family Micromonosporaceae; genus CAVTWH01. Next base: position 278,952 of record CAWCFK010000011.1, read on the forward strand.
TGACCGCCGCGCTGTTGGCGCCTTGTGCCAGATAGCAGTTCGCTGAGCCGCTCGCAGTCGTCGGGAGCACCAGGTAATAGCCCGGCGGCGCGTGGACTGTGGCGTAGGTCGTGCAAATCGGGGAGGCGGCGAAGGCCGGTGTCGCGGGAGCGAGTACCGCGATGCCGGCGGCGACACGTGCGGCGGCCACCAGGGATGCCTTGGCTTTCAGTTGCGCTGTGGGGACGCCTGACGTCGACGGACTCTGGCCAGTGATCAATGGAAATACTCCGATGGGTACTCTCACGAATCGTTGCGGCGCGATCACCCGTCGTTCGGGCTCGCCGCGCCTGGCCGCGCCGGGGACGTCCGGATGTAGGATGAGCAGGTTTGTCGGAGGTCTTGCGACCGCGTTGAGCTGCCTGAAGGTGACGGTGTCCGGGTCCGAACTGCGTAGCGATGACCGGGCTGCCGTGCTGGGCAAGCCGATCGGGCACTCGTTGTCGCCGGTGATCCACAACGCCGGGTACGCGGCGGCCGGGCTGGACGACTGGTCGTACACGGCGATCGAGTGCGCCGAATCCGAGCTGGCCGGACTGGTTGCCGGGCTGGACGGGCACTGGCACGGCCTGTCGCTGACCATGCCGCTCAAGGAGGTGGCGCTCACCGTCGCCGACCGGGTCGACCCGGTGGCGGCGGCGCTGGGCGCGGCGAACACGCTGGTACCCCGGCTGGGCGGCTGGTACGCCACCAACACCGACGCGCCCGGCATGGTCGACGCGCTGCGCTGGGCCGGGGTGGCGGGGGCCGACGAGGTCGCGGTGCTCGGCGCCGGCGGGACCGCGCGGGCGGCGCTGGCTGCCGCAGCCGGGCTGGGCGCCGGCACGGTCACCGTGTACGCGCGGCGGCCCGAGGCGGTGCAGGCGCTCGCCCCGGTGGCCGCCGCTGTCGGCGTCAAGCTGCGCCGGGGCGACCTGGCCAACGTGTGGATGGCGGCCGCCGCCGACGTGGTGATCTCCACCCTGCCGGCCGGGGTGGCCGACTCGTTCGCCCTGCAGTGGCGCGCCGGCACGGTGCTCTTCGACGCGATCTACCACCCGTGGCCGACCCCGCTGGCGGCCTCGGCGGCAACGGCCGGGCTGAACATCGTCTCCGGCCTGGACCTGCTGCTGGCCCAGGCGGCGCACCAGTTCGAGCTGTTCACCGGGGTACCCGCGCCGGTGCCGGCGATGCGCACCGCGCTGGACGCCGCCGCCCTCGCCCGCTGACCCGGCCGCCGCACACCGAGCGGTCGAAGCGCACCCGCGCCGCCGGGGAGCGCGGTGCGCCGGGATGCCGCAGACTCGGACGGGTGAGCACCCCGTACCCGCCCCGGTCCGCCGCGACGCCGCCCGGGGACCACTCCGGCGCCGCCGGTCCCGGACCGTACGCCGGATCGGCCGGATCCGCGCTCGCCGGGTTCGCCCAGGACCTGCTGGACGGGCTGCGCCCGCAGCGGCCACCGCAGCCGAGCCGGGCATCCCGGACGCTGCGGGCGCTGATCCTGCTGACCGCGATCGCCACCGTCGTCGTCGACCTGGGCAACCTGCACTACGCCGCCGAGGCCGGCTTCGCCCTCGGGGTGCGTACCGGCTGGGCGCTGCTGCGGGCGATCGGCTTCCTGTTCCTTATGCGGGCCGTGCGCTACGGCCGGATGTCGGCCAAGCCGTTCGGCCTGATCCTCGCGGCGACCACGGTGTTCGCCGTGTTCCGGCTGGCCGAGCCGAAGTCCGGGCGACTGCTGCCGCCGGTGCCGGTACTGATCGGCATGGTGGTGCTGGTCGTGCTCTGCGCGGCGATCGTGGGCCTGCTGTACCGCTCGGACGCGGTGCACGAGCACCTGTCCGCCCGGCAGGCCCGCCGGCACCTGGACCCGTGGGCGCTGACCGCCCGGGTCGCGGCACTGGCCTTCTCGGCGCTGCTGATCGTGCCGTTCCTGGTGGCGATCAGCGCGGTCGTGCACCACCGCGCCGGGGCGCTCGGCCCGCCGCTGCTCGCCGTCTGGGCCGGGCTGTGTGTGCTGGTCATGGTGGTGGTACCGATCAGCTCGCTGTTCGTGCTCTACGCCAAGGGCTGGGCGCGCTGGATCATCGGGCTGCTCAGCGCCTTCCTGATGGTGGCCCAGCCGGTGCTGTGCTGGCTGGTCCTCGGGGTGGACGGACTGGTCCGCGACGGCGCGCCGATGGTGGTGGCGACGGCGGTGGCGCTGCACGCGTTGCGCCGGTCCCGGGGCCGGCCCAGCGGGTACCGGCTGCCCCGGCCGACCGCCGCGACCGGGGCCTGAGGTCGGTCGGCGTCCCACAGCACGGAACGGTGTCGCCGCGCGTCGGGGCCGGCGGGGCTCGTGACACACTTGTCCGCGTGCTGCGCTGGTTGACCGCTGGAGAATCACATGGCCAGGCGCTGATCGCCCTCCTCGACGGGGTACCCGCCGGGGTGGAGCTGACCAGCGCCGACATCGGCCGGGAGCTGTCCCGCCGCCGGCTCGGCTACGGCCGGGGCGCCCGGATGGCCTTCGAGCAGGATGTGGTGACCATCCTCGGCGGGGTACGCCACGGGGTGACCCTGGGCAGCCCGGTCGCCATCGAGGTGGGCAACAGCGAGTGGCCCAAGTGGCAGACGGTGATGTCGGCCGACCCGGTCGACCCCGAACTGCTCGCCGCCCAGGCCCGCAACGCGCCGCTGACCCGCCCCCGGCCGGGCCACGCCGACCTGGCCGGCATGCAGAAGTACGGGCACACCGACGTCCGGCCGATCCTGGAGCGGGCCAGCGCCCGGGAGACCGCGGCCCGGGTGGCGGTCGGCACGGTGGCGAAGGCGCTGCTCAAGCAGGCGCTCGGCATCGAGATCGTCTCGCACGTGGTGGAGCTGGGCAGCGTGGCCGTGAAGGCCGGCGTGCAGCCGCACCCGGACGACTTCGAGCGCATCGACGCCGACCCGCTGCGCTGCCTCGACCCGGAGGCGAGTGCCCGGATGGTGGAGGAGGTCGACGCGGCCAAGGCCGACGCCGACACCCTCGGCGGCATCGTCGAGGTGCTGGCCTACGGGGTACCCCCGGGTCTGGGCAGCCACACCCAGTGGGACCGCAAGCTGGACGCCCGGCTGGCCACCGCGTTGATGTCCATCCAGGCGATCAAGGGGGTGGAGATCGGGGACGCGTTCACCCAGGCCCGCTCCCGTGGTTCCAAGGCGCACGACGAGATCGTGCCGGGCGAGCACGGGGTGCGCCGGCTGACCGACCGGGCCGGCGGCCTGGAGGGCGGCATCACCAGCGGCGAGCCGCTGCGGGTGAAGGCCGCGATGAAGCCGATCTCGTCGCTCAACCGCGCGCTGCAGACCATCGACACGGTGACCGGCGAGCCGACCACCGCGATCAACCAGCGCTCCGACGTCTGCGCGGTGCCTGCCGCCGCCGTCGTGGCCGAGGCGATGGTCGCCCTGGTACTGGCCGAGGCGGCCACCGAGAAGTTCGGCGGTGACTCGGTCGCCGAGATCCGTCGCAACCTCGCCGGCTACCTGGACAACCTGGTGGTCCGGTGATCCGCCCGGTGGCCGTGGTCGTCGGCCCGCCCGGCGCCGGCAAGACCACCATCGGCACCGCCCTCGCGCAGGCGCTGGGCCGGCCGTTCCGGGACACCGACGCCGACATCGAGGAGCTCGCCGGCAAGCCGGTCGCGGAGATCTTCTTCGACGAGGGTGAGGAGCACTTCCGCACCCTGGAGAAGAACGCGGTGGCGGCGGCGCTCGCCGAGCACGGCGGAGTGCTGGCGCTCGGCGGCGGCGCGGTGCTGGCCCCGGCGACCCGGGAAGCGCTGCGCGGGCACACCGTGATCTTCCTGTCCGTGGAGCTCTCCGACGCGGTGGCGCGGACCGGCATGTCGACCAGCCGGCCGCTGCTGGCGATCAACCCCCGGGCCACCCTCAAGGCGATGCTGGACGCCCGCCGCCCGCTCTACGACGAGGTCGCCACCATCGTCGTCAAGACCGATGGGCGTACCCCCGAGGAGATCACCACCGAACTGGTCGCGGCGCTGACCGACTGACCCCGGTCAGTGGCGATCCCGCATTTCGGTGGTTGGCGCGGGCGGGGTCGGGTGGGTCGCCGGGGCGGCTAGGCTCGACGTCGATGAACGAGCACACCACGATTCCGGTGGGCGGCGAACGCCCCTACGACGTCCTCGTCGGCCACGACCTGCTGGCCGAGTTGCCTGCCCTGGTGGGCGGCGCGGCCCAGGTCGCGGTCGTGCACGCGGCCCCGCTCAAGGAGTATGCGGGCCAGGTGGCCGACGTGCTGGCCGACGCCGGCATCCGGCCGCTGCCGCTGGAGGTGCCTGACGCCGAGGCCGGCAAGGACATCGGCGTCGCCGCGAGCTGCTGGGAAGCGTTGGGGGCGGCCAACTTCACCCGGACCGACGCGGTTGTCGGGGTGGGCGGCGGCGCGGTCACCGACGTGGCCGGCTTCGTGGCGGCCTGCTGGCTTCGCGGGGTGGCGGTGGTACAGGTACCCACCAGCCTGCTCGGCATGGTGGACGCCGCGGTCGGCGGCAAGACCGGGGTGAACACCGGGGCCGGCAAGAACCTGGTGGGCGCCTTCCACCCGCCGGCCGGCGTGCTCTGCGACCTGTCCACCCTGGACACCCTGCCGCCGACCGACCTGGCAGCCGGCCTGGCCGAGGTGGTCAAGTGCGGGTTCATCGCCGACCCGGCGATCCTGGCCGCGATCGAGGCCGACCCGGCCGCCGCGCTTGACCCGGCCGGCCCGGTGCTGCGGGAGCTGGTGGAGCGCTCGGTGGCGGTGAAGGCCCGGGTGGTCTCCGCGGACCTGCGCGAGTCGGGGCTGCGGGAGATCCTCAACTACGGCCACACCCTCGGCCACGCCATCGAGAAGCGGGAACACTACGGCTGGCGGCACGGCCACGCGATCTCGGTGGGCCTGGTGTACGCGGCCGAACTCGCCCGGCTCGCCGGCCGGCTCGACGAGCCCCAGGCAGCCCGGCACCGGACCGTGCTGACCAGCCTCGGCCTGCCGGTGGGGTACCCGGCGGACGCCTGGCCGGACCTGCACGCCGCGATGCGGGTGGACAAGAAGTCCCGGGGCGCGACGCTGCGCTTCGTGGTGCTGGACGGGCTGGCCCAGCCGACCATCCTCACCTCGCCCGCCGACGACCTGCTGCACGCCGCGTACCAGGCGGTGGCCCGATGACCCGGGTATACGTGCTCAACGGCCCGAACCTGGGCCGGCTGGGCACCCGTGAGCCGCAGACCTACGGCTCGACCAGCTACCCCGACCTGGTCGAGCTGTGTGTGGTGACCGGCAAGGAGCTCGGCCTGGACGTGGTGGTCCGGCAGACCGACGCCGAGCACGAGATGCTCGGCTGGCTGCACGCGGCGGCCGACGAAGGCGCGCCCGTGGTGCTCAACCCCGCAGCCTGGTCGCACTACTCGTACGCGGTCCGGGACGCCTGCGCCATGCTCACCGCCCCGCTGGTCGAGGTGCACATCTCCAACATCCACAAGCGGGAGCAGTTCCGACACCACTCGGTGATCTCCGCGGTCGCCACCGGAGTGATCTGCGGCCTCGGCGTGGACGGGTACGCGCTGGCCCTGCGGCACCTCGCCGCGGCCGGCTGACCGCCCGCAGCGCCAGCCTGCGGAGCTGTCCGCCGGCCCCAGTTCGCTGACTCGGCACATCTGCGCGGGCGCGCTCCCGTAGCGTCGCAATGGTGTCCGAGTACTGGACCCGATGCGCAGGTGGTGGTGCGTGACCACGATGCCCGAACCCGAGCCGGTCCGACCGGTTGAGGCCCTCGCGGCCCAACCTGGCGCGCAGCCGTACGGCCTGGTCGGGCACTCGTCGCGCCCCCACCGGCCGACCACCTGCCCGGACCGCACGCGCCGGTCGGTGGCTGCTGCCGGGCCTCGCCGCCCTGGTGATCGGGGCCTGCGGGTGCGTGAGCTTCGCGGTATCCCAGGTGAACGCGGACGACATCGCAACAAACACCGTGAACGTGGCCACGTCGGCCGTGGGGCTGGGCACCCCGGCGCTGGACAACGGACTCGAGTTCACCGTCTCCCGGGTCGAGTGCGGAGCGACCACCGTCGGTGACGTGGTGCTCGACACGGCCCTTGAGCAGCAGTTCTGCCTGGCCTACCTGACGATGCGCAACGTCGCTGACACACCGCGGGTGTTCGTCGACAGCTACCAGCTGGCCAGGTCCGGGCGCGGCAGCAGCTTCTACGTGGCGGACGCGGTCGTCGGCCGCAGCGCCAACCCGAATTCGGATGCGCCGGTCACCGAGGTCGCCGCGGGCACCACCGTGTCGCGGGTGATCGTTTTCAACATCCCGCGCGGCGGTGATCTTGCCAGCCTGCAACTGCACGAGTCCGCGTTCTCCGCCGGCGTGACCGTCCAGATCAGCTGATGACCAGCCAGCGGGAGCCGATGGCCACAACGGCCGCCGACGAGCCGGATGCGTCGGTTGCCCGGCGATTGTCGCAGGCCCAGGGCCGAGCAGTCCGTAACACAGCGGGGGGACGCCATGACCAGCGTTCCCGAACCTGATCCGGAGCGCCGACCGGATCCGCCGCCGGTCGGCTACCCGCCGTCGGTTCCGGTTGGCTACCAACCGACCGACCACCCACCACCGCTGCCGCCGGAGTATCAGCCGCCGAGGCCTCCGCCGACCGTCGGCTCCGGACCGGCGCTGCCGGATTTGCCAGACTGCCTGCGACGCCGCCACCCCGACGGCGGCCGGCGTGGCCGTGGATCCTGGTGGCGATAGTGGTGGTACTGGTGGTGCTCTGCCTGATCCTGCTCGTCTCGGTCGGTACCAACGACGACGCCGACTACTCCGGTGGCTTCTGCGGACCCGCCCTGGCGGCTACCGGAGTGACCGCCCCGGACCGGTGGCCTGTGGTCAGGTCCGGGTCAGCGCTGCGGGCAACCGGTCCAGGCAGTCGGACCAGCCTTGCCGGTGTTCGTCGCGGGTGGCCGGGTCGGCGAAGCGTTCGTGGGTGAGGGTGAGGGTGGTCTGCGTGTCGGCCGGCGCGAGTTCGAGGGTCACCAGGGTGATCTCCGGTTCGCCGTCCCACTGCCAGGTGAAGATCAGCAGGGTCGGTGGGGTCACCGTGCGGTACTCGCCGGTGACGGCGAAGCCGGCCGCGCGGGCGTCGATGCGGAACCGGCCGCCCGCGCGCAGGTCGATGTCGGCGACTGCGCCCACCCGTTCCGGCCAGAACCAGGCCGCCAGCCGGACCGGGTCGGTGAACGCCCGCCATACCCGGTCCACCGGGGCGGGCAGTGTCCGGGTGATCCGCAGCGCCTCGGTCACCGGTCCTCCCCGTCGAGGTAGTCGGCCAGGTCGGCCAGCCGTCCGGTCCAGAACGCGCGGTGCCGGGCCAGCCAGCCGTCGGCGGTGTCCAGTGCCTCGCCACGCAGCGTGCAGACCTGGCTGCGGCCCACCCGCTGCCGGTGCAGCAGCCCTGCGCGCTCCAGGACGGTGACGTGCTTGCTGGCCGCCACCAGGCTCATCGCGTGTGGCTGGGCGAGTGCCGAGATGCTCCGCGGACCTTCGGTCAAGGCGGTGATCATGGCTCGCCGGGTGGGGTCGGCCAGCGCCGCGAAGGTGCGGTCCAGCATCTGATGGTTAACCATGTGGTTTATCTTCGTCCGAAGAATCGACGCGGGGCAAGCCCCAACCGGCGTCGTACCCGGCGGTCGCTACGGTGACCGCGCCGGTAGACTTGTCCGGTCCACCTGCACTCCGTCCACCAGTGCGACAAAATGAAGGCGAGCGATGGCCACCACCAACGACCTCAAGAACGGACTCGTGCTCAATCTCGACGGGGGGCTCTGGTCCGTCGTGGAGTTCCAGCACGTCAAGCCGGGCAAGGGCGGTGCCTTCGTGCGCACCACGCTGAAGAACGTGCTCTCCGGCAAGGTGGTCGACAAGACCTTCAACGCGGGTACCAAGGTCGAGACCGCCACCGTCGACAAGCGCACCATGCAGTATCTGTACGCCGACGGTGACGACTACGTCTTCATGGACCTGGAGAACTACGAGCAGTTGCACGTCCCCGGCGCCACCGTCGGTGACCAGTCGAAGTTCCTGCTGCCCGAGGCCGAGGTGACGGTCGCCATCCACGAGGGCGTGCCGCTCTACCTGGAACTCCCGCTCAACGTGATCCTGGAGATCACCTACACCGAGCCCGGCCTGCAGGGCGACCGGTCCACCGGTGGCAACAAGCCGGCCACCGTGGAAACCGGGGCCACTGTCATGGTCCCGTTGTTCGTGACGACCGGCGAGAAGATCAAGGTCGACACGCGCGACGGCCGCTACCTCGGTCGCGCCTGATCCGGTGGCTGAAGGACCGAAGACCCCGATGCCCTCGCGCCGCAAGGCGCGCAAGCGGGCGCTGGACGTGCTCTACGAGGCCGACCTGCGCAGTGAGCCGATCGACCGCACCCTCGCGGCCTCGCTGAGCCGGATCGAGCCGGCCGACCGCCCACTGCACCTCGACTACGCGATCTCCCTGGTCAACGGGGTGGCGGCGAACCAAATCCGAATCGACGAGGTGATCGCCAGCTACGCCGAGGGCTGGACCATGGAGCGGATGCCGGTGGTCGACCGCAACCTCGCCCGGATCGCCGTGTACGAGCTGCTCTACGTGGACGAGATCGACGACCCGGTGGCCATCTCCGAGGCCGTCGAACTGGCCCGGCAGCTCTCCACCGACGACTCGCCCCGCTACCTCAACGGCGTGCTCGGCCGTATCGCCGAGTACGCCGGCCGCTGACCCTGGCCCAGCTGACCTTGGACCCCGCCCGAGCGCCCGCCGCCGGGCGGGCACCCGGTTGGTAGCCTGCCGGCAATGATCACTCAGCCCAGCCCGCGACCACACCCTGCCGTGCGGTTTTCCGTCAGCCTCCCCGCGTTTGTGCTGACCATCCTGGCCGTTATCTGGCTGCACAGCATCAACGAGGACGTCACGGCGCTGCACTTCCTGCGGGAGCACCTGCGCGACGACGGCTTCGTGATCGTGTCGCTGTACCTGGTCGGGCTGGTCCTCGGCGCGCTGCTGCACACCGTGCCGGCCGCCGTCGCGGGCGCCCCGGTCCGCCAGGGCTGGCGGGCCGTTGCCGTCCTGCTCGGTTACGGCGTGCTGGTGGCGGCCGCCGCTTTCGCAGTGGCGGCGGTGAGCCCGGACCGGTCGGTCGGGCACCACCGCCACGATCCGGCCAGCCTCTACCCGACCTGGTTGGTCTGTGTGCTCCTGCCGGCCGCGGCGGTCGCCTGCGCAGGCGGGCTCTTCGTCCGTCCCCGTGGCCGGGCGGCGCAGGGCGCCGGAAAGGTCGACGGACGCCTGCGCCGGGCGTTGCCCGACACCATCGTGGCGAGCCTGCTGCTGGGCTGGGTGATCGGTGCGTGCGTGCTGTTCCTGCTGCTGGTCGTGGTCGTGTTCCGGCTGCTGACGGGCTGAGCCGCACGCTCCGGCCGTCTGCGGCGGCACGCCTGGCCGGCTTGTGGCACGTCGGAGGTTCTGGGTAGGCGCGGCGCGGGCGTTGTGTCGGGGGGTGCAGACGCCGAAGGGCGGCCCCGATCGGGGGCCGCCCTCCGGGCACAGCGCAGGTCAGGCGAACAGCGCGCGAGGGTCGGCGACCAGGACGCCGGCCTCGGTGAGGCGCTCGACCAGGCCGGTGGGGGACAGGTCGTAGACGATCGCCAGCGAGCGCAGGTCATCGGCGCGGATGGAGAGCACCCGGCCGTTGTAGTCGCCGCGCTGCTGCTGGATGGCGCGGGCGTACTTGGCGACGAAGGCGAGATCCTCGGGGGCCTGCTCGTAGAGCTTCTCCAGGTCCAGGGCGATCTTGCCGGCGTTGTCGTGGCGGATGCCGCTGGCGTCGGGGAGCAGCTCGGCGACCGGTACCCGGTAGAAGTCGGCCAGCTCGGCCAGCCGGGAGACGGTCACGGCACGGTCGCCGCGCTCGTACGAACCGACGACGACGGCCTTCCAGCGCCCGGCCGACTTCTCCTCGACTCCCTGCAGAGACAGGCCCTGCTGCTGGCGGATGGAGCGCAGGCGCGCGCCGAGGGACTTGGCGTACTCAGAGGGCATGGTGGGTCTCCCAGTCAGTGGCCCGAGGGGTCAACCCCGGCGATCGCTACGGAGCGTGACCGTAATCGCCCGACGACACGTGGTCAAGTGTTGTTACCCACCCGTTTTGGGATCGGGCCTGCTGATAGGCTCGGCGGCGGCTGATCACCGGGTGACTCACCGGGGTCGACCAGCCATCGACATCCTTTAACGACCCGTCCGGTGAGGCGGGGAAGGAGGTCCGCTGTGGCCTATCCAACGGCCATACCGGGGAAGATCATCTTGACCGGCGCCGAACTCGGCCGGGTGGTGGATCGCATCGCCCACCAGATCCTGGAGAAGACCGAAGGCGCCCGCGACACCATTCTGCTCGGCATCCCGACCCGTGGTGTCCCGCTCGCCGGCCGGCTGGCCGCGCGGATCGCCACCTTCGAAGGGGTCCGGGTACCCACCGGGGCGCTGGACATCACCCTCTACCGGGACGACCTGCGACTACGCGGCGCCCGAGCGCTCGGGCGCACCGAGTTGCCGGCGGAAGGGCTGGACGGCAAGCGGGTGGTGCTCGTCGACGACGTGCTGTTCTCCGGCCGTACCGTGCGGGCTGCTCTGGACGCGCTCGGTGACCTCGGCCGGCCGCGCTGCGTCCAACTCGCCGTCCTGGTCGACCGGGGACACCGGGAGCTGCCGATCCGGGCCGACTACGTCGGCAAGAACATCCCGACCGCGCTGACCGAGTCGGTACGGGTGCTGCTCAGCGAGGTGGACGGGGCCGACGAGGTCCGGCTGGAGGCCAAGTCATGATCAGGCACCTGCTCTCCGCCGCCGACCTGGACGCGCAGACCGCCACCCTGGTGCTGGACACCGCCCGGCAGATGGACGCGGCGATGGCCGACCGGGAGGTCAAGAAGCTGCCCACGCTGCGCGGGCGCACCGTGGTCAACCTGTTCTACGAGGACTCCACCCGGACCCGGACCTCCTTCGAACTGGCCGCCAAGCGGCTGAGCGCCGACGTCGTCAACTTCTCGGCCAAGGGCTCCAGCGTCTCCAAGGGGGAGAGCCTCAAGGACACCGCGCTCACCCTGCAGGCGATGGGGGCTGACGCGGTGGTCATCCGGCACCCGGCCTCCGGCGCGCCGCACCGGCTCGCCGCCTGGGTGGACGGCAGCGTGGTGAACGCCGGCGACGGTACCCACGAGCACCCCACCCAGGCGCTGCTGGACGCGTACACGATGCGCTCCCGGCTGGGGCACCTGGACGGGCTGCGGGTGGCGATCGTCGGCGACGTGCTGCACAGCCGGGTGGCCCGCTCCAATGTGCTGCTGTTGGCCACCCTGGGCGCCCAGGTGACCCTGGTGGCCCCGCCCACCCTGCTGCCGGTGGGCGTCGGCGCCTGGCCGGTACGCACCTCCTACGACCTGGACTCGGTGCTGCCCGCCGCCGACGTGGTGATGATGCTGCGGGTCCAGCGGGAGCGGATGGAGAACTCCTACTTCCCGTCCGCCCGCGAGTACTCCCGCCGCTACGGACTGGACGGCGCCCGGATGGCGAAGCTGCCCGAGCACGCCATCGTCATGCACCCCGGCCCGATGAACCGGGGCATGGAGATCACCCCGGACGTAGCCGATTCCAAGCGCTCGACCATCGTCGAACAGGTCGCCAACGGCGTCTCGGTCCGGATGGCCGTCTTGTACCTACTGCTTGGCGGAGCCAAGTGACCAACCCATCCATAGACCCCGCTTCTCGGAGGAGTCTCGTGACCGCACAGGGCCAGCGCACCGGTGAGGCGTACCTGATCAAGGGTGTCTCCGTCCTCGGCGCCGCGCCGACCGACCTGCTCATCCGCGACGGCCTGATCGCCGCACTCGGTCCGGACCTGGCCGCCGACGGCGCGGAAGTGATCGACGCGGCCGGGCTGGTGGCCCTGCCCGGCCTCGTCGACCTGCACACCCACCTGCGCGAACCCGGCCGGGAGGACGCCGAGACGGTGGAGTCCGGCTCGCGCGCCGCCGCACTCGGTGGCTACACCGCCGTCTGCGCGATGGCCAACACCTCGCCGGTGGCCGACACGGCCGGCGTGGTCGAGCAGGTCTACCGGCTGGGCCGCGAGGCCGGCCTGGTGGACGTGCAGCCGATCGGCGCGGTGACCGTGGGCCTGGCCGGCGAGCGGATGGCCGAACTCGGCGCGATGGCGACCAGCGCGGCCAACGTGCGGATCTTCTCCGACGACGGGCACTGCGTGGCCGACCCGGCGATGATGCGCCGGGCGTTGGAGTACGTGAAGGCGTTCGACGGGGTGATCGCCCAGCACGCCGAGGAGCCCCGGCTGACCGCCGGCGCGCAGCTGCACGAGGGCGAGGTCTCCGCCCAGCTCGGGCTGACCGGCTGGCCGGCGGTGGCCGAGGAGGCGATCATCGCCCGGGACGTGCTGCTCGCCGAGCACGTCGGCGCCCGGCTGCACATCTGCCATGTCTCCACCGCCGGCAGCGTGGAGATCCTGCGCTGGGCCAAGCTGCGGGGGATCGCGGTGACCGCCGAGGTCACCCCGCACCACCTGCTGCTCACCGACGCCTCCGCGCACTCCTACGACCCGGTCTTCAAGGTGAACCCGCCGCTGCGTACCAACGCCGACGTGGCCGCGCTGCGCGCCGCGCTGGCCGACGGCACCATCGACGTGGTCGCCACCGACCACGCTCCGCACGCCGTGGAGGACAAGGAGTGCGAGTGGGAGTACGCCCGCCCCGGCATGGTCGGCCTGGAGACCGCGCTGTCGGTGGTGCTCTCCACCGGCGTCTTCGCAACGGCTGACGGCACCGACTGGGACGCGCTGGCGGAGCGGATGTCCCGCATCCCGGCCCGGATCGCCGGGCTGGCCGGGCACGGGCTGGACCCGGCGGTCGGCGGACCGGCCAACCTCACCCTGGTCGACCCGGCCGGCGTCCGGGTGGTCGACGCCGCCGAGACAGCCAGCCGCAGCCGAAACAATCCCTATGCGGGCCTCACCCTGCCCGGTCGCGTCGTGGCGACCTTCCTGCGCGGCGAGGCGACGGTACTCGACGGAAAGGCCGTGCGGTGACACGGGAAGCGCTACTGGTGCTCGAGGACGGACGGACCTTCCGGGGGGAGGCGTACGGCGCGGTCGGCGAGACCTTCGGGGAGGCCGTCTTCTCCACCGCGATGACCGGCTACCAGGAGACCCTCACCGACCCCTCGTACCACCGACAGGTCGTGGTGCAGACCGCGCCGCACATCGGCAACACCGGGGTCAACGGCGAGGACGACGAGTCGGACCGGATCTGGGTGGCCGGCTACGTGGTCCGCGACCCGGCCCGGCTGCCCTCCAACTGGCGCTCCACCGGCACGCTGGAGCACCGGCTGGCCGCCGAGGGCATCGTCGGCATCAGCGGGGTGGACACCCGGGCGCTGACCCGGCACCTGCGTGAGCGCGGCGCCATGCGGGTCGGCGTGTCCAGTGTGGAGTCCAGCCCCGACGCGCTGCGCGAGCGGGTGCTCGGCTCCCCGCAGATGGTCGGCGCGAACCTGTCTGCGCAGGTCAGCACGGAGGCCGCGTACACCGTGGCGGCGGAAGGCGAGCACCGGCTCACGGTGGCCGCGCTGGACTACGGGATCAAGCGCAACGTGGCCCGGCGGCTGGCCGCCCGGGGCGTCACCACCCATGTGCTACCCGCCGACTCCACCATCGACGACGTGCTCGCGGTCAACCCGGACGCGGTGTTCCTCTCGCCCGGCCCCGGCGACCCGGCCACCGCCGACGTCGCAGTCGGCCTGGCCCGGGACGTGCTGACCCGGCGGGTACCGCTGTTCGGCATCTGCTTCGGCAGCCAGATCCTCGGTCGGGCACTCGGCTTCGGCACGTACAAGCTCGGCTACGGCCACCGCGGCATCAACCAGCCGGTCCTGGACCGCATCACCGGCAAGGTCGAGGTGACCTCGCACAACCACGGCTTCGCCGTCAATGCACCGCTGGAAGGCTTGGCGGACACCGAATTCGGCGCGGTCGAAGTCAGTCACGTCTGCCTGAACGACAACGTGGTCGAGGGGCTGCGCTGCCGGGACGTTCCGGCGTTCACCGTGCAGTACCACCCGGAGGCGGCGGCCGGTCCGCACGACGCCGACTATCTGTTCGACCGTTTCATTGAGTTGGTGGGCAATGCCTAAGCGCACGGATATCCAGCACGTCATGGTGATCGGCTCGGGGCCGATCGTGATCGGCCAGGCCTGCGAGTTCGACTACTCCGGCACCCAGGCCTGCCGGGTGCTGCGGGCCGAGGGGCTGCGGGTCAGCCTGGTCAACTCCAACCCGGCGACCATCATGACCGACCCGGAGTTCGCCGACGCCACCTACATCGAGCCGATCACCCCGGAGTACCTGGAACAGGTGATCGTCCGGGAGCGGCCGGACGCGCTGCTGGCCACCCTTGGCGGGCAGACCGCGCTGAACGCGGCCGTCGCCCTGCACGAGGCCGGGGTGCTGGCCAAGTACGACGTAGAGCTGATCGGAGCCGACATCGACGCCATCCGGCGCGGCGAGGACCGGCAGCTCTTCAAGGAGATCGTGGCGAAGGCCGGCCGCCGGCTCGGCTGGCCCGACGCCGACGTGCTGGTACCCCGGTCGCGGGTGTGCCACTCGATGGACGAGGTGCACGACACCGTCGCCGACCTGGGCCTGCCGGTGGTGATCCGGCCGTCGTTCACCATGGGCGGGCTCGGCTCGGGCATGGCGCACACCGACGCCGACCTGGACCGGCTCGCCGGCGGCGGGCTCGCCGCCAGCCCGGTGCACGAGGTGCTGATCGAGGAGAGCGTGCTCGGCTGGAAGGAGTACGAGCTCGAACTCATGCGCGACCGGCACGACAACGTGGTGGTGGTCTGCTCCATCGAGAACGTCGACGCGATGGGCGTGCACACCGGCGACTCGGTGACCGTGGCCCCGGCGATGACCCTCACCGACGTGGAGTACCAGCGGCTGCGCGACCTGGGCATCGCGGTGCTGCGCGAGGTCGGGGTGGACACCGGCGGCTGCAACATCCAGTTCGCGGTCAACCCGGTCGACGGGCGGCTGGTCGTCATCGAGATGAACCCGCGGGTGTCCCGCTCCTCGGCGCTGGCCTCGAAGGCCACCGGCTTCCCGATCGCGAAGATCGCCGCGATGCTGGCCATCGGGTACACCCTGGACGAGATCCCCAACGACATCACGCTCAAGACGCCGGCCGCCTTCGAGCCGTCCCTGGACTACGTGGTCGTCAAGATTCCCCGGTTCGCCTTCGAGAAGTTCCCGGCCGCCGACCGGGAACTCACCACCACGATGAAGTCGGTGGGCGAGGCGATGAGCCTGGGCCGCAACTTCTCCGAGGCGCTGAACAAGGCGATGCGCTCGATGGAGACGAAGGAAGCCGGCTTCTGGACGGTGCCCGACCCGGCCGACGCCGATGTCGAGAACACCGTGGAGTCGCTGCGTACCCCGCACGACGGCCGGCTCTACGCGGTCGAGCGGGCGTTGCGGCTGGGCGCGGGCATCGAGCGGGTCTGCGCGGCCTCCGGGCTGGACCCGTGGTTCGTCGACCAGATCGACGCCCTGGTGACGCTGCGCGCGCAGATCCTGGCCGCGCCGGTACTGGACGAGGCGGTACTGCGCCGCGGCAAGCGGGCCGGCCTCTCCGACCGGCAGCTCGCCGCGCTGCGCCCGGAGCTGGCCGGTGAGGACGGGGTACGTATCCTGCGCCACCGCCTCGGCCTGCGGCCGGTCTACAAGACGGTGGACACCTGCGCCGCCGAGTTCGCCGCGTCCACCCCGTACCACTACTCGTCCTACGACTCCGAGACCGAGGTCGCTCCCTCGGCCCGGCCGAAGGTGCTGATCCTCGGCTCCGGCCCGAACCGGATCGGCCAGGGCATCGAGTTCGACTACTCCTGCGTGCACGCCGTCCAGGCGCTGCGCGAGGTGGACTTCGAGACCGTGATGGTCAACTGCAACCCGGAGACCGTCTCCACCGACTACGACACCGCCGACCGGCTCTACTTCGAGCCGCTCACCTTCGAGGACGTGCTGGAGGTGTGGCACGCCGAGGACTCGTCCGGCCGCGCGGCCGGCGGCCCCGGCGTGGTCGGGGTGGTCGTGCAGCTCGGTGGGCAGACCCCGCTCGGGTTGGCACAGCGGCTCAAGGACGCCGGGGTACCGATCGTCGGTACCAGCCCGGAGTCGATCCACCTGGCCGAGGACCGGGGCGCGTTCGGCGCGCTGCTGGACCGGGAGGGGCTGACCGCGCCCGCGTACGGCACCGCGACCAGCTTCCCGGCGGCCAAGAAGATCGCCGACGCGATCGGGTACCCGGTGCTGGTCCGGCCGTCCTATGTGCTCGGTGGCCGGGGCATGGAGATCGTCTACGACGACGCCACGCTCGCCGACTACATCGCCCGGGCCACCGACATCTCGCCGTCGCACCCGGTACTGGTGGACCGGTTCCTGGACGACGCCATCGAGATCGACGTGGACGCGCTGTGCGACGTCGACGGTGAGGTCTACCTGGGCGGCGTGATGGAGCACATCGAGGAGGCCGGTATCCACTCCGGCGACTCGTCCTGCGCGCTGCCCCCGATCACCCTGGGCGGTACCCACCTGGCAGCGGTGCGCCGCTACACCGAGTCGATCGCCCGGGGGGTGGGCGTCGTCGGCCTGCTCAACGTGCAGTACGCGCTCAAGGACGACACGCTCTACGTGCTGGAGGCCAACCCGCGCGCGTCCCGGACGGTCCCGTTCGTCTCCAAGGCGACCGCGGTGCAGCTGGCGAAGGCGGCTGCCCGGATCATGCTCGGGGCGACGATCGCGCAGCTACGGACCGAGGGCATCCTGCTGTCCACCGGCGACGGTGGGCACACCCCGGCCGACGCGCCGATCGCGGTGAAGGAGG
Source organism: uncultured Actinomycetota bacterium (assembly GCA_963794685.1). GTDB lineage: Bacteria > Actinomycetota > Actinomycetes > Mycobacteriales > Micromonosporaceae > CAVTWH01. The sequence continues at coordinate 295,991 of CAWCFK010000011.1, forward strand.
CGGTGCTGCCCTTCAAGCGCTTCCGTACCCCGGCCGGCAAGGGCGTGGACAGCCTGCTCGGGCCGGAGATGAAGTCCACCGGCGAGGTGATGGGCATCGACACCACCTTCGGGCACGCGTTCGCGAAGTCGCAGGCGGCCGCGTACGGGTCGCTGCCGGTGACCGGGCGGATCCTGGTCACCGTGGCGAACCGGGACAAGCGCGGCATGATCTTCCCGGTGAAGCGGCTGGCCGATCTGGGCTTCGAGATCATCGCCACCGTCGGCACCGGCGAGGTGCTGCGCCGGCACGGCATCCCGTGCGAGGTGGTGGCCAAGCACTTCGAGGCGGGGGAGCAGGCCCGCAACGCGGTCGGACTGATCAATGCCGGCGAGGTGGCGTTGGTCATCAACACCCCGCAGGGCGCCGGTGGCCGGCAGGACGGGTACGAGATCCGCTCTGCCGCGGTCGCCGCCGACATCCCGTGCATCACCACCGTGCCAGGCGCGTCGGCCGCCGTGATGGGCATCGAGGCGCTGATCCGCGGCGAGATGTCGGTCCGCCCACTCCAGGAGCTGCACGCCGCACTGCGCGCCGGAGACGGCCGTTGAGCCTGCCCAGCGGCCCCGGACCGGCCGCGACGCCTGCCCCGTCCCCAGCGCCGGCGTTGAGCCCGGCGGGCCCGGCGCCGTCCGGTGACCCCGGCCGGGGTTACCGCCGGCTCGCCGACACCGTGCTGTTCCGGCTGGGTGGCGGTGACGCGGAGAGCGCGCACGAGACCACCCTGCGGGCGCTGGCCCGGCTGGCCCGCCGGCCGGCGCTGCTGCGTGCCCTGCACCGCCGGTACGGGGTGGCCGCCCCCACCGAGGTCTTCGGGGTGCGCTTCCCGAACCCGGTGGGGCTCGCCGCCGGGCTGGACAAGGACGGTCGGGCGCTGCCGGTCTGGCCGGCACTGGGCTTCGGCTTCACCGAGGTCGGCACGGTCACCCGGCACGCCCAGCCGGGCAACGACCGGCCCCGGCTGTTCCGGCTCACCGGCAGCGACGCGATCATCAACCGGATGGGCTTCAACAACCGGGGCGCGGCGGCGCTCGCCGACCGGCTGGCCGCCCTCGGCCCGCTGCCCACCCCGCTCGGCATCAGCCTGGGCAAGTCCAAGGCCACCCCGCTGGACGACGCGGTCGGGGACTACCTGTCGTCCCTGGAGCTGCTCCGCCCTTACGCCGACTACCTGGCGGTGAACGTCAGCTCGCCGAACACCCCGGGGCTGCGCAGCCTGCAGGACCGGGCCCAGCTGGCTGAGCTGCTCGGCGCGCTGCGGGCGGCGGCCGGGGCCACCCCGATCCTCGTGAAGATCGCGCCGGACCTGACCGAACACGCGATCGGCGAGGTACTGGAGGTGTGCGCGCACACCGGGGTCGCCGGACTGATCGCCACCAACACCACCATCGGCCGGGACGGGCTGTCCGCCGCCGACGCCGGACGAGCCGGTGAGACCGGTGGCCTGTCCGGCCGGCCGCTCACCGAACGGGCACGTCAGGTCGTCACTTTCATCACGCAACGGAGTCCCTTCCCGGTGATCGGTGTGGGCGGCATCGTCGACCCGGACGACGCCGACCGGATGTTCGACGCGGGCGCCAGCCTGGTCCAGCTCTACACCGGCCTGATCTACCGGGGCCCGGACCTGATCCGGGCCGTGGCCACCCGAGCCGCCCGGCGCGCGGCCGCCGATCCTCCCACCGACCCCGGATCCGCGCCCGGCTACCGACCCGAGCTCCGGCCCGAGGAACCGTCCGGCGGGCGGCGCCGATTCTGGCCCGGCGGGCGGGTCCGATTCTGGCCCGGCGGGCGGGTCCGATTCTGGCCCGGCGGGCGGGTCCGACGAGGCGGCCGGCTGATGGTTCCGCCCGTGGCCACTGCCGCCGAGCCGACCGGGTTGTCGGCGCAGCGGCTGCTGGCGTTGGATCGGGCGCACGTCTGGCACCCGTACGCGCCGATGCCGGGGCAGCGGGAGCCGTACCTGGTGGAGTCGGCGTCGGGGGTACGGCTGCGGCTTGCCGACGGGCGGGAGCTGGTGGACGGGATGTCGTCCTGGTGGGCGGCGATCCACGGGTACCGGCATCCGGTGCTGGACGCCGCCGTCACCGACCAGCTCGGCCGGATGAGCCACGTGATGTTCGGCGGGCTCACCCACGAGCCGGCCATCCGGCTGGCCGCCACCCTGGTCGAGCTGACCGGCCTGGACCACGTGTTCCTCTGCGACTCCGGCTCGGTCAGCGTCGAGGTGGCGCTGAAGATGTGCCTGCAGTACTGGCGCTCGCGCGGCCGGCCGGCAAAGCAGCGGGCGCTGACCTGGCGGGGCGGGTACCACGGGGACACCTTCCACCCGATGAGCGTCTGCGACCCGGACGGCGGCATGCACTCGCTCTGGCGCGGGGTGCTGCCCGAGCAGGTCTTCGTCCCGGAGCCACCGGCCGGCTTCGACACGCCCGTCGACCCCGCCTACGTCGAGCTGCTCAGCGACGCGATCGCCCGGCACGCCGACGAGCTGGCCTGCGTGATCGTAGAGCCGGTCGTCCAGGGCGCCGGCGGGATGCGCTTCCACCACCCCGGGTACCTGCGGGTGCTCCGCGAGCTGTGCGACACGCACGGGGTGCTGCTGGTCTTCGACGAGATCGCCACCGGCTTCGGCCGCAGCGGCGCGTTCTTCGCGGCCGAGCACGCCGGGGTCCTCCCTGACGTGATGTGCCTGGGAAAGGCGCTCACCGGCGGGTACCTGTCGCTGGCCGCCGCGCTCTGCACGGCCGCGGTGGCCGACGGGATCAGCTCCGGCGAGCTGCCGGTGCTCGCGCACGGCCCGACGTTCATGGGCAACCCGCTGGCCTGCGCGGTCGCCAACGCCTCGCTGAGCCTGCTGACCGGCCCCTCGGCGGCTGGCTCGTGGCGCGGCGAGGTGGCCCGGATCGAGGCGGCCCTGATCGCCGGCCTGGCGGTGGCCGGGGCCTGCCGGGGGTCCGGGACGTGCGGGTGCTCGGCGCGATCGGGGTGCTCCAACTCGATCACCAGGTCGAGATCGGGGCGGCGACCGCTGCCGCGGTCGCCCAGGGTGTCTGGTTGCGACCGTTCCGTGACCTTATGTACGCGATGCCGCCTTACGTTATCGCTGACGATGACGTGACATTAATCACCAATGGCATGATCGCTGCGGCGACGGCCGGTTAGGAGCCCCAGATGGCCAGTTTCGGTACCCGGTTCGTCGCCGCCACCCGCGAGCGCGGCCCACTGTGCGTCGGCATCGACGCCCACCCCGCTCTGCTGTCCGCCTGGGGTGTCGGAGACACCATTGCTGGCCTGCAGCGATTCACCGAAACTGTGATCGCCGCGCTGGCCGACCGGGTCGCCGTGTTCAAGCCGCAGTCGGCGTTTTACGAGCGTTTCGGGTCACGCGGAGTGGCCGTTCTTGAGTCAAATATCCGACAGCTTCGCGAGGCCGGAGCGCTTGTGCTCCTCGACGTGAAGCGCGGCGACATCGGCTCGACGGCCGCCGCGTACGCCGACGCGTACCTGGATCCGGCCAGCCCGCTCTTCGTCGACGCGATCACCGCGAGCCCGTACCTGGGCTTCGGCTCGATCGCGCCGATGATCGACAAGGCGCTCAAGCACGACGCCGGCGTCTTCGTCCTCGGGCTGACCTCCAACCCGGAGGCGCCGTCCGTCCAGCACGCCCGCGGCGCCGACGGGCGCACCGTCGCGCAGACCATCCTGGACGAGATTTCCCAGGTCAACGCGGGTGCGCAGCCGCTGGGCAGCATCGGTGTGGTGGTCGGCGCGACGATCGGGCAGACCGGCCACGACTTCAGCGCGATCAATGGCCCGATGCTGGTGCCGGGCCTCGGCGCGCAGGGCGGAACGGCTGCCGGGCTGCGGCGATCTTCGGCGACTCGCTCGCCGGTGTCCTCCCGTCGACCTCCCGCGAGGTGCTCGCCGCCGGGCCGGACGTCGCCGCGCTGCGGGCCGCCGCGAGCCGGGCCAACGCCGACTGTCAGGCCGTACTCGCCGGTAGCGAATGATCGGAAATTTCTTCCGACCCGCCGCGCCACGTTGCCGAAAGCGTCGGGGACCGCTAGTTTTCGCTGTCGCTGGGAATCACATGCACACCACGAGCCACTGCGTCCCCCGCGACCTGCGAGGACGCGCAACACCCCCGAGGAGAACTGGTGCCGCTCCCCACACTGAGCCCGGAACAGCGCGCAGCCGCGCTGGAGAAGGCCGCGGAGATCCGCAAGGCCCGCGCTGAGCTGAAGGAACAGCTCAAGGCGGGTAAGACCACCCTGTCCGCCGTGCTCGCCCGCGCCGAGTCCGACGAGGTTGTCGGCAAGCTCAAGGTGTCGGCCGTGCTTCAGGCGCTGCCCGGCATCGGCAAGATCCGGGCGACCCAGATCATGGAGAAGCTCAAGATCGCTGAAAGCCGTCGCCTGCGTGGCCTCGGCGAGCAGCAGCGTAAGGCCCTGCTGGCGGAGTTCGCTGCAGGGAAGTGACCCGGACAGGGTAGAAACAAGCAGTGAGCAATGACGACGCGCGCCCGGCAGCCCGACTCACGGTTCTCTCCGGCCCCTCCGGGGTCGGCAAGGACAGCGTGATCGAGCTGATCCGGGCGCGCTCGCCATGGGTCTGGCTGTCGGTCTCGGCCACCACCCGACCCAAGCGCGACTACGAGGTCGACGGCGTGCACTACCACTTCGTCGACCGGGCCGGCTTCCAGCGCCTGGTCGACTCCGGTGAACTGCTGGAGTGGGCCGAGTTCGCCGGCAACCTGTACGGCACGCCGCGCGGCCCGGTGCTCGCTCGACTCGGCCAGGGGAAGCCCGCGCTGCTGAAGATCGATCTCCAGGGCGCCCGCCAGGTGCGGGCCGCCATGCCCGGCGCGCAGCTGGTGTTCCTCGCCCCACCCGTCGGTCGCCGAACTCAAGCGCCGACTGGTCGGCCGGGGCACCGAGGACGCCGAGACGATCCGGCTGCGACTGGAGCACGCCGACGAGGAACTGGCGGCCGAGCCGGAGTTCGACGTGACGGTGGTCAACGACTCGGTCGAGCGGGCCGCGGACGAGTTGCTACGATTGCTCGGTTCACTCCCGGTTTCCTGAGGTCACTGTTCCCGCGGTGATCCCAGGGGCCACTTTGACAAGCTTTGAAAGGGCACCCGTGACGGTCGCCAACCCCGAAGGCATCACCAACCCGCCGATCGACGAGCTGCTGGACAAGACCACGTCGAAGTACGCCCTGGTGATCTTCGCCGCCAAGCGCGCCCGCCAGGTCAACGCCTACTACAGCCAGCTCGGCGAGGGCCTGCTGGAGTACGTCGGCCCGCTGGTGGAGACCACCCCGCAGGAGAAGCCGCTGTCCATCGCCATGCGCGAGATCAACGCCGGCCTGCTGGTCGCCGAGCCGATCGAGGGCTGAGCGCCCCCCGCTCCGAACGATTGACTGGCTGCCCCCGAGACCGGATCACCACAGACGACGGGCCACGCCCGGCCACCACAGGTGGTCCTCGGCGTGGCCGGCGGCATCGCCGCGTACAAGGCCTGTGAACTGCTGCGGCTGCTCACCGAGTCGGGTCACCGGGTCCGGGTGGTGCCGACCGCCGCGGCGCTGCGCTTCGTCGGCCGGCCCGACCTGGGCGGCGCTCTCCGGCCAGCCGGTCACCGAGGACGTCTGGACCGACGCCCACGAGGTGCCGCACGTCGCGCTCGGCCAGCGCGCCGACCTGGTGGTGGTCGCGCCGGCCACCGCCGACCTGCTGGCCCGGGCCGCCCACGGCCTCGCCGACGACCTGCTCACCAACACCCTGCTCACCGCCCGGTGCCCGGTGCTGTTCGCGCCGGCCATGCACACCGAGATGTGGGAGCACCCGGCCACCGTCGCCAACGTCGCCACCCTGCGCGCGCGCGGCGTGCGTCGTGCTCGACCCGGCGGTCGGCCGGCTGACCGGCGCCGACACCGGCAAGGGCCGGCTGCCCGACCCCGCCGAGATCTTCGCGGTCGCCACCGGTCTGTTGCGCCGCGGGGCGCCGCCGCCCGACCTGGCCGGCCGGCGGGTCGTGGTCACCGCCGGCGGTACCCGGGAGCCGCTGGACCCGGTGCGTTTCCTGGGCAACCGGTCCTCCGGCAAGCAGGGGTACGCGTTCGCCCGCACCGCGGTGGCCCGGGGCGCGCAGGTCACCCTGATCGCCGCGAACGTCGCGCTGGCCGACCCGGCCGGGGTCACCGTGGTGCGGGTCGGCAGCACCGAGGAACTGCGCAAGGCGACCGTCGAGGCGGCCGCCGACGCCGACGTGGTGGTGATGGCGGCCGCGCCCGCCGACTTCCGGCCGGCCAACTACCAGTCAGCCAAGATCAAGAAGGCGGCGGACGGCACGGCCCCCACGATCGACCTGGTGACCACCGTGGACATCGCCGCCGAACTCGGCGAGCGCAAGCGCGCCGGGCAGCTCCTGGTCGCGTTCGCCGCGGAGACCCACGACGCGCTCGACCCACGGCCGGGACAAGCTGGTCCGCAAGCGGGCCGACCTGATCGTGGTCAACGAGGTCGGCGCGGACAAGGTCTTCGGTACCGAGGTCAACGCCGCTGACGGTGCTCGGTGCGGACGGCTCGGTCACTGAGCTGGCCGAACAGCCCAAGGAAGCGCTGGCCGACGCCGTGTGGGACCTCGTCGCCCGTCGATTGCCCCCAACTGTGGACAATATTCGCCTCCCGACTCCGCGGACACACGAGTTGAACTGGCCTCTTCGTCGAGGGCTGGCGCGTAAACTCGCTGCCGTCCAACTACAGATCCAGGAGGGCAAGTGGCACGTCGTCTGTTCACGTCCGAGTCGGTGACCGAGGGGCACCCGGACAAGATCGCTGACCAGATCAGCGACGGCGTCCTCGACGCCCTGCTCGCCGCGGACCCGCGCAGCCGGGTCGCTGTCGAGACGCTGATCACCACCGGCCAGGTGCACGTCGCCGGCGAGGTCACCACCCAGGCCTGGGCCGACATCCCGACCATCGTGCGCGAGACCATCCTGCGGATCGGGTACGACTCGTCGAAGAAGGGCTTCGACGGCGCGTCCTGCGGCGTGAACATCGCCATCGGCTCGCAGTCGCCCGACATCGCCCAGGGCGTCGACAGCGCCATCGAGCTGCGTACCGGCGAGTCGGAGAGCGCGCTGGACGCCCAGGGCGCCGGCGACCAGGGCATGATGTTCGGCTTCGCCTGCTCGGAGACGCCCGAGCTGATGCCGCTGCCGATCGCGCTGGCGCACCGGCTGGCCCACCGGCTGTCCGTGGTGCGCAAGGACGGCACCGTCCCCTACCTGCGCCCGGACGGCAAGACCCAGGTCACCATCGAGTACGACGGGCTGCGCCCGGTGCGGCTGAACACCGTGGTGGTCTCCTCCCAGCACGCCCCCGACATCTCGCTGGAGTCGCTGCTCACCCCGGACATCCGGGAGCACGTGATCACCCCCGAGCTGGAGGGCCTCGGCCTGGACACCGAGGGCTACCGGCTGCTGGTCAACCCGACCGGCCGGTTCGAGATCGGTGGCCCGATGGGCGACGCCGGCCTGACCGGCCGGAAGATCATCGTGGACACCTACGGCGGGTACGCCCGGCACGGTGGCGGCGCGTTCTCCGGCAAGGACCCGTCCAAGGTGGACCGCTCCGCCGCCTACGCGATGCGCTGGGTGGCCAAGAACGTGGTCGCCGCCGGCCTCGCCGAGCGCTGCGAGGCCCAGGTCGCCTACGCCATCGGCAAGGCCCACCCGGTGAGCCTGTTCGTGGAGAGCTTCGGCACCGAGACGGTCCCGGTGGAGCGCATCGAGAAGGCCATCGGCGAGGTCTTCGACCTGCGCCCGGCCGCGATCATCCGGGACCTCGAACTGCTCCGCCCGATCTACCAGCAGACCGCCGCCTACGGCCACTTCGGCCGCGAGCTGCCGGACTTCACCTGGGAGCGCACCGACCGGGTCGCCGACCTGAAGTCGTCCGCCGGCGCCTGAGCGACACACCCACTCCACCCCTGGACCGCCGACGGCCCGCCTCCCTTCGCGGAGGCGGGCCGTCGCGTGCCGTCGTGCGGCTCGCTGCGGTCGGCGGTGGTGCGGCGGCGCGGGTCGCGGGCGATCTGGTAGACCCGTGCCATGCCCGCACGCGCCAAGCCACCCCGCGAACCGGCGCCGGAGCAGCCGGTGGCCCGGGTGTGCGTCGACGTCGGGCTGCCGCACCTGGACCGGCCCTTCGAATATCTGGTACCGGCGAGCGCGCACGCAAGCGCCCAGCCAGGCGTACGGGTCCGGGTGCGCTTCGCCGGCCAACTCGTCGACGGCTACCTGCTGTCCCGCGCGGACACCGCCGAGCACACCGGCCGGCTGGCCTTCCTGGAGAGGGTCGTCTCCGCCGAGCCGGTCCTCACCCCGGAGGTCGCCGCCCTGGCCCGGGCGGTCGCCGACCGCTACGCCGGTACCCTCGCCGACGTGCTCCGGCTGGCCGTCCCGCCCCGCCACGCGCCCACCGAATCGGCCCCCCACTCAGCCGCCCCGGACCCACCGCCTGACCCGGCCAGCCCGGCCGACCCGACGCCGGTCGGACTGACTCGCCCGGTCGGACTGACTCGCCCGGTCCGGCTGACGCGGCCGGTCCGGACTCGACGCGGCCGGTCCTGCCGATTCGGCTGGGTTGGGCGCGGCGATGACAGCGGGCTGGGATCGGTACCCCGCCGGGCTCGGGTTCCTCACCGCGCTGGAGCGCACGCTGGCCGCCCGTGCGGTCTGGACGGCGCTGCCGGGGGAGGACTGGCCAACCCGGTACGCGCAGGCCGCAGCCGCCTGCCTGCGGGCCGGACGGGGCAGTGTGCTGATCGTGCCGGACGCGCGTGACCTGGACCGACTGGATGCCGCACTGGCCACCGTCCTCGGGCCGGGCCGGCACGTGGCGCTCTCCGCAGCGCTGGGCCCGGCCGAGCGGTACCGGCGCTTCCTGGCCGCCGCCCGGGGTGAGGTGTCCGTGGTGGCCGGCACCCGGGCGGCCGTCTTCGCCCCGGTCGCCACCCTCGGCCTGGTCGCCATCTGGGACGACGGCGACGACCTGCACGCCGAGCCGCGGGCGCCGTACCCGCACGCCCGCGAGGTGCTGCTGACCCGCGCACAGTTGGCGCAGGCCGGCGCGCTGCTCGGCGGGTACGGGCGCAGCGTGGAGGCGCAGTCGCTGCTGGAGACCGGCTGGGCCAAAGAGTTGACCGCCGCCCGGGACACCGTGCGGGCCGCCGCGCCCGCCGTCCACGCGGCCAGCGACGACCCACGCGAGTACGCCGCCGCCCGGCTACCGTCGCTTGCCTGGCGGGCGGCCCGGGACGCGCTCGCGGCCGACGCGCCGGTGCTGGTCCAGGTGCCCCGCCGCGGGTACCTGCCCGCGGTCGCCTGCGCCGACTGCCACACTCCCGCCCGCTGCCCCCACTGCCAGGGCCCGATCGCCCTCCCCGGTGTCAACCCGGCCACCCCCGCGCCACCCGCCCGCGACGGATCCACGTCCGCAGCCGGCGCGGGATCGTCGGGTGGCCCGGGGCAGCCCGGTGGCTCGGGGCTGCCGGTGTGCCGGTGGTGTGCCCGGATGGCTGCCGGGTACGCCTGCCCGAACTGCGGCTCGCGGCGGCTGCGGGCGGCCGTGGTCGGCGCCCGGCGCACCGCCGAGGAGCTGGGCCGGGCGTTCCCGGGCGCGCCGGTACGCACCTCCGGCCGGGACGGCGTGCTGGCCCGGGTACCCGCCGAGGCCGCCATCGTGGTGTGTACCCCCGGCGCCGAGCCGGTCGCCGACCAGCCCGGCTACGGCGCGGTGCTGTTGCTGGACACCTGGGCCCTGCTCACCCGGGCCGACCTGCGCGCCGAGGAGGAGGCGCTGCGCCGCTGGCTGGCGGCTGCCGCGCTGGCCCGCCCGGCCGCCCGGGGCGGCACCGTGGTGGTGGTGGCCGACGGCCGGCTGGCCCCGGTACAGGCGCTGCGCCGCTTCGACCCGGGCTGGCTGGCTGCCCGGGAACTGGCCGGACGGCGGGAACTCGGCTTCCCGCCCACGGTCCGGATCGCCGCGCTGACGGGGCTCCCGAACGCCATCGCCGAGCTGCTCGCCGGTGCCAACCTGCCGGCCGAGGTGCAGCGGCTGGGCCCGGTGCCGCTGCCGGACGGTCAGGAACGGCTGCTGCTACGGACCGCGCGACGGGTCGGCCCCGAGCTGGCCGCTGCCCTGCGGACCGCTGCCGGCCTGCGCAGCGCCCGCAAGCGCCCGGACCCGGTCCGGATCCAGTTGGACCCGGCGGAGCTGCTGTGAAGATCGGGATCTGCTCCCCGGATGTGCAGTGACAGTGCACATCCGGGGAGCAGATCCCGATCATGCCCGCCGACCACGAGGGGAGCCCCGGCACGGTCCGGGTGATCCGTAGGATGGTCGGGTGACCGTGACGCCCATCCGCCTGCTCGGCGATCCGATCCTGCGCAGCCCCGCCGATCTCGTGGTGGACTTCGACAAGGAGCTGCGCAAGCTCGTCAAGGACCTGTCCGACACGTTGACCGAGGCCAACGGCGCCGGGCTGGCCGCGCCGCAGATCGGGGTGGGCCTGCGGGTCTTCGTCTTCGACGTCGACGACGTGCGTGGCCACCTGGTCAACCCGGTGCTGGAGTTCCCGGACGACGAGGAGCAGGACGGCCAGGAGGGCTGCCTGTCCATCCCGGGCATCTACGTCGACACCGTGCGCCGGCAGAACGTGATCGCCAAGGGGTACACCGAGACCGGTGACCCGATGCAGATCGTCGGGACCGGCATGATGGCCCGCTGCCTGCAGCACGAGACCGATCACCTGGACGGCGTGGTGTTCCTGCAGCGGCTCGACGCGGGCCGGCGCAAGCTGGCGATGAAGGAGATCCGCGCGGCGGACTGGTACCGGGAGGGGCTCACCGTCAAGGTCAGCCCGCACGGGGGCTGACGGCCGTGCGGCTGATTTTCGCGGGTACCCCGGAAGTGGCGTTGCCCGCCCTGGACGCCGTCGCCGGCTCCCGGCATGAACTGCTGGCCGTGTTGACCCGGCCGGACGCGCCGGCCGGCCGTGGCCGGCACCTGGTCCGCTCCCCGGTCGGCGGCTGGGCCGACGAGCGCGGCATCGAGGTGCTCACCCCGGCGAAGCCGCGCGAGCCGGCGTTCCTGGACCGGCTGCGGGCCCTCGCCCCGGACTGCGTCCCGGTGGTGGCCTACGGCGCGCTGGTCCCGCCGGCTGCCCTGGAGATTCCCCGGTACGGCTGGGTGAACCTGCACTTCTCGCTGCTGCCCGCGTGGCGGGGCGCGGCTCCCGTGCAGTACTCGGTACTGCACGGCGACGAGGTGACCGGGGCCAGCGTCTTCCAACTGGAGCAGGGGTTGGACACCGGGCCGGTGTTCGGCACGCTGACCGAGACGATCGGCCCTGCCGACACCGCAGGCGACCTGCTCGGCCGGCTCGCCGTTGCCGGCGCCCGGCTGCTGGTCGACGTGCTGGACGGGATCGAGGACGGGATACTGGCGCCGCAACCCCAGCCGGACGACGGGGTGACCCAGGCGCCGAAGCTGACCGTCGAGGACGCCCAGATCCGTTGGGTCGAGCCGGCGTTCGCAGTGGACCGGCGGATCCGGGCGGCTACCCCCGCGCCCGGCGCGTGGACCACCCTGCGAGGCGAACGGGTGAAGCTGGGGCCGGTCCGGCGGACCACCGGCGAAGCGTTGCCGGCCGGGGAGATCCTGGTGGAGCGCAACCGGGTGCTGGTGGGTACCGGCACGGTGCCGGTGCAGTTGGGTGAGGTTCGGGCGGCCGGCAAGAAGCCGATGCCGGCAGACGCGTGGGCCCGGGGCACGCGCCCCGAGCCGGGGGAGCGGTTCGGATGAGCGACGGTTCGGGGCACACCTACCGGGGGCCGCGCGAGCAGCCCCGCGGCGGCCGTCGGGACACTCCCCGGCACGACCAGCGCGACCAGCGGCGCAACGGAACCCGGCCGGTAGCGGGCGGCCGGCCGCTGGTGGACCCGGCCCGGCAGGCCGCCTACGAGGCGGTGGCCGCCGTGCACCGCGACGACGCGTACGCCAACCTCGTCCTCCCGCAGATCCTGCGCGAGGTGGGCCTGCACGGCCGGGACGCGGCCTTTGCCACCGAGCTGACCTACGGCAGCCTGCGGGCGACCGGCACGCTGGACGCCATCGTGGCCGCCGCCGCCGGCCGGGAGATGTCCCGGATCGACCCGCCGGTCCGCGACGCCCTGCGGCTGGGCGTCTACCAGCTGCTCTACACCCGGGTGGCGGCGCACGCGGCGGTGTCGTCCACCGTCGACCTGGTCCGGATGGTGCAGGGCCCCGGCGCCACCGGGTTCACCAACGCGGTGCTGCGGGCCGTCGGGGAGAAGCCGCTGGAGGCGTGGCTGGAGCAGCTCGCCCCGCCGCTGGAGACCGACCCCGTCGGTCACCTGGCACTGGTCGAGCACCATCCACAGTGGATCATCCGGGCCTTCCAGGAGGCGCTCGGCGGCGACCTGGGGGAGACCGCCGAGCTGCTCAAGGAGGACAACGAGCGGCCCGCCGTACACCTGTGTGTCCGCCCCGGCCGGGGCGACGCGGTTGACCTGGCCGACGAGGTGGGCGGCGCGCCCGGCGCCTTCTCGCCCTACGCGGTGTACCTGCCCGGCGGTTCACCCGGCGACCTGGCGGCCATCCGGGAAGGTCGGGCGCACGTGCAGGACGAGGGCTCGCAACTGGTCGCGTTGGCGCTGGTCGACGCCCCGGTGGACGGCCCGGACACCCGCTGGCTGGACCTGTGCGCCGGCCCCGGCGGCAAGGCCGGCCTGCTCGGCGCGCTGGCCAACCTGCGCGGCGCGCAGCTGACCGCCGTCGAGATCGCCCCGCACCGGGCCGAGCTGGTCCGCCAGGCCACCCGCGGGATGCCGGTGGAGGTGCTGGTCGAGGACGGTCGCAACGTCGGCGGCGCGCTGCCCGAACAGGGCTTTGACCGGGTACTCGTGGACGCGCCCTGCTCCGGTCTGGGCTCGCTGCGCCGCCGTCCGGAGGCGCGCTGGCGTCGGGTGCCCGGCGATCTGCCGCCGCTGACCCGGTTGCAGCGCGAGCTGCTCGGCGCGGCGCTGCGCGCGGTCCGCCCCGGTGGCCTGGTCGCCTACGTGACCTGCTCGCCGCACACCGTCGAGACGCACGTGACGGTCACCGAATCGGCCCGCCGGGCCGGCTTCGACGTGGAACTCGTGGACGCCCGCGAGCACCTGCCCGGCCAGCTGCCCCGGCTGGGCAGCGGCCCGACCGTGCAGCTCTGGCCACACCGGCACGGTACCGACGCGATGTTCCTGGCCCTGCTGCGCCGCATCAACTGAGCCACCCCGCCCGGCCACGCCGGGTCGAGTGCTTCGGTCCCCCCGCCCGGCTGCTCCGGGTGGGGTGCGGCCGCGTCACGGTGGCCCGGGTCGCCTCGTTTGACCCTCGACACGCGACTTCCGTTCGCGTGGCCCCCGGTGCCCCCTGCTCCGGGTGCGAATTCCGAGGAGCGAGCCGTGGCCATCCTGCCCGACGAGGCGCCGACCGTCGTCCAACCGGCGGTCACCGTCGAGCAACGCAAACCGGCCGGTGGCGCGCACCGGCTGCCGCTGCCCGATTACCAGCCGGCCTGGTACCGCCGGGCGTGGACCCGCCCCCAGGTCCGCGACGGGGCCGTCCTGGTGGGGTACCTGCTCGCCGCCTGCTGGGTCATGGGTCACCTGCTGGTCGACCCGAACGGGCGGGTTCTCGCCGGCAACCCCAACGACCAGGCGTTCTTCGAATGGGTACTGACCTACGGCGCGCGCGTGGTGGCGCAGGGCGCGAACCCGTTCTTCACCGGCCAACTCGGTGCGCCGGCCGGGGTGAACCTGATGGCCAACACGTCGATCCTCGGGCTGTCGCTGCCGCTGGCCCCACTGACCCTGCTTTTCGGGGCCAGCGTCACCTTCGTGGTGATGCTGGTTGGCGGGCTGGCCGCCACGGCGGCCAGCTGGTATCTGATGTTCAGCCGCCGGATGCGGCTCGGCCGGCTGCCGGCGTTCCTCGGCGCCAGCCTGTGCGGTTTCGGCCCGGCGATGGTCTCGCACGCCAACTCGCACCCCAACATCGTCGCCCAGTTCCTGCTTCCCTGGTTGCTCTGGCACCTGCTGGAGCTGTCCCGCGGCGTTCGTCCGGTGCGCACCGGCGCCGTCCTGGCCAGTCTGGTGACTTGGCAGTTCTTCATCAACGAGGAGCTGCTATTCATCACCGCATTCGGGTTCGTGCTGTTCGGCTCGGTGTGGCTGGCCCGCCACCCGGCTCGACGTGCAGCCACGCTGCGCCGGCTGGCCACCGGTCTCGCAGTCACCGCCATGATCTGCGTGCCGATCCTGGCCTACCCGCTCTACCTGCAGTTCTTCGGAGCGCAGCACTACACCCGGATGACCTCGCACATCCACGCCTTCGGCGCTGACCTGCGCTCGTTTTACGCATTGCCATCGCGTTCGCTGGGCGGTGTCGGTGGCTCGGGCAGCCGGCTGGCGCAGAACACCGCCGAGCAGAACACCTTCTTCGGTCTGCCACTGCTACTGGCGGTCGCCTTCTTCGGCTGGTACCTGCGGCGCAGCACGGTGGTGCTGGGGCTCGCGGTGGCTGCCGGGGTGCTGACCCTGCTGTCGCTGGGCGCGCGGCTGCGAGTGGACGGCCACCTGACCGGCGTGCCGGGCCCGTACCGGCTGCTGCGCAGCCTGCCGCTGTTCGACTCGCTGGTGCCGACCAGGCTCGCACTCGCGCTCACCCCGATCGCCGCGATCCTGATCGCCCTGGGCACTGCCCACTTCCGCAACCGGTCGCGCCGATCGTCCCGGATGGCCGGTGGGCGGCCGACGCGCGCCCTGATGACGGTGGTACTGGCGGCCGCGCTCCTGCCATTGCTGCCGTTGCCGCTGCCGGCTGTGGGTGGCCCGCCGATCCCCGGCTTCGTCACCAGCGGGCTGTGGCGACAGTACGTGCCTGACGGGATGAGCCTGGTGGCCGTCCCGTTGCCCCAGCCGTACGCGATGCAGGCGATGCGGTGGTCGGCCCGGACCGGCGATGACCTGCGCCTGGCCGGCGGGTACTTCCTGGGGCCGGCGGACAACTCACGTCGCCCCGGTGACCGGCGTGCGGTGTTCACACCGACGCCGCGGCCGACGGCGGCGTTGTGGAACAGGGTGGCCGCCAACGGTGCCGTGCCGGCCATCGGGGCGACTGAGTTGGCGGAGTTCCGCGCAGACATCATCTACTGGCGGGCCGCGGCCATCGTGCTCACCCAGGTACGCCATCAGGACAAGCTGATACAGGCGGTCAGCGCACTGGTCGGCCGTGGTCCGATCTGGGCTGACGGCGTCTGGCTGTGGGCCTTGACGGGACCCTGACCCGGCTGCACGGTGTCCCACACCGCAGGCGGGCCGGACCGTGCCGCCGGCGGGCCGGACCTCACAGCCGCGCACGCAGATCCCACAGATCCACGTCGTCGATCTGACGCGGCGGACCGAGGAATGCTTCAAGGGTCAGTCGTAGCGCTGCCGCGTTCGTCCGCCGGGGGTCCAGGACAACTGCTGCGGCCCGCCACCGACGCAGGTCGGCGGCGAGTAGCTGCTGCTCTCCCGGCTCGGGAACATGAACGACTCCGCTCTGCGTCACCTGGTCGAGGACGATCGATGTCCACGTCGGGGTGGCGCCGTAGAGCGAGCCGTGGGCCGGATCGTCTGCCGGTCCGAGGAAATACCCGCGCGGGACGGCGAACTCGGCGTTTGCCGCCGCCGACCAGCGCATGCCGTCGATTTCGAAGCTCGACACGGTCGGCGCCGTGACCAACGTCCGCCCGACCGGCACATAGGCGCGCCAGGCGCCACTGGTGATGAAGTGCGGCACCGGCGCCAATGCGGTGGTCGGCAGTCGTGCGGGCGCCGTGCTGACGACGGCGATCAGGATGACCAGCACGGCCAGCAGCCGCACCCGTACCCCGGACGGAGCTGCGACGTCCGACCTGCCACGGAGGCCGGACGGGACGCGTTCACACCCGTTGCCAACAGAACTCCGACGAGTGGCGTGATGATCAAAGCGGACCGGTTGGTCGGTGACAAGTCGGCCATCGGCAGAGACTGGATCACGCGGTACGGCGTGATCAGGCCGATCCCGTGGTGGTAAATCCTGACCTCGGGTCCGAGCGACAGCAACAGGAAGAACGCGCTGGCCGCGGTCGCTGAGCGGATCAACGCCGCAGGGCGCCGGCACAGCTGGACGGCGAGTACCAGGATCGTGACGAACAGCGGGAGACCGTAGAAGGAGGTCTCCTCCGCGGTGCTGTGAGCGAGGCCGGCGGTGCCCAGGAACCGGCCGGCCAGCGATCCGGTTGCCGCTGTCCAGTAGGACGCCAGGTCCAGCGACAGCAGGGTGGCGGGAAACGGTAGTCCCCGATAATGCCCTGGGCCGAAGAACTGGAACCACAGCGGGTAGCCCACGATCAGGATGCTCACCGCGCCCGCGAGCACGAGGTGGCCGACCAGTCGCCGTGGGTGGGCGATCTGTCCGCCGAAAGCGAGCCAGCCCGCCAGCACAACGCCGCCGCCTACCGCCGTCAGCAGCAGGATCTCCTCGCTGAGGAAGGTCTGGTACGCGACGAGCAGGCCCAGGCCGACTGATCGGCGCCAGCTCGCCCGGGTTCCGACCAACCGGACCACGCTGACCACGATGAACGGCACCAGGTACTGGGAGACCAGGTGGATGTGCCCGAGCGACTCGGCGACCATGCCGGGTGCGAAGCCGCAGAACCCGGCTCCGACGGCCGCGGCGAGCCGGGACGGCACCAGGTACCGGCAGAAGGCGTAGTACCAACCGGTAGCGGTGCCGGCCAGCGCCAGTACCGTCAGGAGCAGGTAGCTGACACTGGCCCCGAAGGCCAGGGTCAGCGGCGTGAGCGGGACACCGACGCCGATCATGCTGGCATTCGCCATCATGTTTACCCCGGTGGGCGCGTTCAGTTGCGAGTTGAACAGCGGATTGTCGCCAGCGGCGACTGAGTGGGCGACGGCGGACAGGAACCATTCCAGGGCGATCTGATCCTGGCCGCCGTAGCTGTCCACGACGGTGTCGCGGCCGCCTGCGAGCAGGCCTGAGGTGATCCACAGGGCGGTGCCGAGATACCCCAGCACGACGACGGCGTGGGGCCACAGGTGGCGGCTGCTCGCCTGCCCGGACACCGGCCGGGTGGCCGCGGGGGGAGTCCCGGCCCGGCCGGGCCGGGAATCGAGCGCGGCCGGAGGCCACACTCGACAGGGATTCCGTGGCAGGTGTGCGTGGGCCCGGCCGCGGTGGCAGGTCGAGCCGGTCCTGCCTTCTCCTGCCCAGCGCGGCGGCCCACAGCATGAGGGCAACCAGGATCGTCACGGCTGCACTGGCCCAGAACCGGCCGGTCTGGCCCGGCTGGAACGACGACGGGAGATGGTCGGCTAACGACCATCGGATGGACTCACCGAGTCGATCCATCGGAAGGTTGTGTTCGCCCGGGTGTTGGAACCTGTCATCGGGGTGCACGTCCGCGGCCAGCGCGACCGCGTAGCCGGCGATGCCGGCACAGCCCGCCAGAACCGCCAACCACCAGCCCAACCGCTGGATGAGTGTCGCCACATAGAACGCCAGTGGTGCGATGATCACCGCGGCGTATCGGGCGGGTGGGCTGTAGCCCCCGAAGAATCCCCAGGCCGTACACACCAGGATCTCGTACGGGACGATCGTCAGCACCAGGGTCAGGTGTAGCAGCCAGAACGGTCGACGCAGGGTGACCAGCAGCCCGGGCAGGACCAGGAAGAAGACAGGGAAGTTCGGGATCAGTCCACCCTGCCGGTCGAAGAGCACCCCGGACAGACCGGTATGCAGCGGTATCTGGAACGGACCGTTCCCCATCGCCACCTGGCTGGCGGCCGGACTCAGGCTGTGCCACACCGCGTACGAGTTCCACTCCAGCAGCACGCCGCCGATCACCAACGGGACAAGGCAACACACGTAGGCCGGCCAGCCGACGCGCTGTACCCAGAACCTTCCGATCAGCAGGCCGGCGATCGCCGCCACCGGCAGCAGCATCCGCACGTGTATCCACGGCGCGTAGGCCAGGCCGATGCAGCACGTGACCAGCCGGGCCGGATGCGGCTTGTCGGCGAGCAGTACCCGCACCGCGTAGAGCACGATCAACGCGCAGATCGGTTCCACGAACGACATCGAGGCGTACACGTACAGGGGTGACCCCGCCGCGAACAGCAACGTGGTGAACAGGGCGTACCCGGCGGTGATCTGCCGTTCCCGCAGGAAGAGGTAGATGTTGGCGACGACCAGCACGGTGACGACCGCGATGAATCCCAGTGCCCCGGCCCGGCCCCAGGCCATGAACGGCAACAGCCACAGCAGCGGCCCGCCGACGCTGTGCAGGGACAGCGGCCTTCCGTCCGGCCCGGGTACGACATGGGGGGCCATCTCGGCCGGATAGAACGCCAGATAGTCGCGGTTGCGATAGTCGAGCATCACGTCGACCGAGTGGTACTTCTGCATGGTCTGGCTGATCACCAGGTAAGCCGGTTCGTCGCCGGCCGGTGCTCCGTGCAGCAGCCGCAGCCGAATGGCCAGGATAAAGATCGCCGCGCTGACCAGGACCGCGGTGACAAGGAATCGGCGGTCCCGTGCGTCGGCCCGGACCGGGGCTGTGCCGGCCGCGATCTCAGCAGCCAGTCGGTCACGCCAGTGCGCCATCCGGCGCCGGGTGGGGTGGCCCTGGTCGGTCATCTGATCTCCGAGCGCAGTTCGAGGCGACGGCCGACGTGATACCGCTCCGCGCCGGTGACCTGCCGGACGCCGATGCCGTCCGACAGGTCAACGCCCCAGTCGTGTTTACGGTCGCGGTCACAGCCGGCCGGATGACGACACCTGGTCCCCGGGCGGATGACTGTCCGCCACCAACTTCGCTACCGGTCGTTACGTGGATGGACCCAGCGCGCGCCCGGGTTCCCGCCGTCCGGATAAGGAAAAAGCAGCGTGAACGAAGCATCGACAGTCGTGATCGGAGCCAGGCCGGCGGGGTTGACCGCCGCGTACGAACTGACGCGTCGCGGAAAGTCGGTCAGGGTACTCGAGGGCGACACCGCGCTCGGTGGGATATCCCGTACCGTCGAGCGGGACGGTTGGCGGTTCGACATCGGCGGTCACCGGTTCTTCACCAAGGTGGACCGGGTCGAGCAGTTCTGGCACGAGATCCTGCCTGGCGACGACTTCATGGTGCGCCCCCGGAATGAGCCGGATCTACTACCGTCCGCAAGCTCTTCGACTACCCACTGCGGCCGGGCGAACGCCCTGCGTGGCCTCGGCGTGCTGGAAGCTTCCTGCGGTGTATCGGCTTCGTATCTGCTGGGTGCGGTATCGCGACCGCCCCGGGACCAGTCCCACTTCGCCGGCTGGGTCACCGCGCGGTTCGGCAAGCGGCTCTACTCGATCTTCTTCAAGACCTACAGCGAGAAGGTCTGGGTGTTCCGGGCGGAGCAGATCCAGGCCGACTGGGCGGCCCAACGGATCAAGAACCTGGTCGCTGGTTCTCGGCCGTCCTCAACGCGTTGCTGCCGCGCCGGAACCAGACGGACCATCACCAGCCTGATCGAACAGTTCCGCTACCCGAAGCTGGGGTCCCGGAATGATGTGGGAGCGCTGCGCCGACCTGGTGGAGAAGCGCGGAGGCGTGATCGAGACGGCCACCCGGGCGGTACGCATCGACTGGGCTCCCGGCGGCGCCACCCAGGTGCTGGTGATCTACGGCACCGCCATCCGA
>CAWCFK010000012.1:0-910519 GCA_963794685.1 uncultured Actinomycetota bacterium
CGCGGATGACTGTGACACCCGCGTGTTCGAACTCGGCGACCTGTTCGTCGGTCGCGGAGGCGTCGGTGACCAGGGTGTTCACCCGCTCGATCGGGCAGATCCGGGCGAAGGCGTGGCCGCCGAGCTTGGAGCTGTCGGCGATGATCACCACCCGCTTGGCCCGGGCCACCATCAGCGCGTTCATCGCCGCCTCGCCCTCGTGGTGCGCGGCCGCGCCCAGGGTGACGTCGATGGCGTCCGCGCCGAGCAGCGCGAAGTCCAGGGTGACCTCGCGCAGGATGCCGCCGGCCAGCGGGCCGACCAGCTCGAAGGACTGCGGCCGGACCACCCCGCCGGTCACCACGATCTTCATCCGGGACCGGACCAGCAGCTCGTTGGCGATGTTCAGGGCGTTGGTGACCACGGTGAGCTGGGCGCCGTCGGGCGTGGCCGCGAGGTCGGGGCGGACGGCGAGGCCACGGGCCACCTCGGTGGTGGTGGTACCGCCGTTGATGGCCACCACCTGACCGGGCGCGACCAGCGCGGCGGCGGCGGCGCCGATCCGCTGCTTCTCGGCCGAGTGCTTGGCGGTCTTGTAGCGCAGCGGCAGGTCGTAGGAGACGCCGTTGGCGACCGCGCCGCCCCGGGTACGGGTGATCATCTGCTGCTGGCCGAGCTGGTCGAAGTCGCGGCGGATGGTGGCCTGCGAGACGCCCAGCCGGTCGGCGGCGTCCTCCACGCTCACCCGGCCGCTGTCGGTGAGCAGTTCGAGGAGCGCGTTCCAGCGCGCATACCGGTCCACAGCTGCCCTCCGATGTGCAAAATCTGCTGCCTGTTTGCACAATCATGCTCGAATCCGGGGTCCGCCGTCGAGTACTGTGCGCGCCAGCGTCGTCCCGGACTGTGCGACGGTGTGACCGGTGCTGCGCGACAAGGGGAGAACCCCCCTGGCGGGTTGCCTGGTGGGCACTGCACAATGGTGCGCGAAATATGCGGGTAACAAGCAACGACGCGCAACCCGCCCTGAGCAGCCCCGACGCACAGTCCGCGCGGGGAGCAGACCTGGGGAGTACCACCGTGAACCACGTCGTCGCGGAGATCGCCAGCCAGCCGGAGTGCTGGTCCCGCGCGGTCGCGCTGGCCCCCCGGGTTGCCGACGCGCTGCCCCGCCCCGGCGAACGGGTCGCCGTGGTCGGCTGCGGCACCTCCTGGTTCACCTCGGCCAGCTACGCCGCGCTGCGGGAAGCCGCCGGGCACGGCGAGACCGATGCCTACCCGGCGTCGGAGTACCCGACCGGCCGGCACTACGACCGGGTGGTGGCGATCAGCCGCTCCGGGTACACCACCGAGGTGGTCGACCTGCTCCGGGCGCTGCGGGTACCCACCACCGTGCTGGTCGCGGACGCGGCGAGCCCGGCCGCCCAGGTCGCCAGCCACCCGATCGCGCTGCCGTTCGCCGACGAGCGGGCGGTGGTGCAGACCCGCTTCCCGACCACCGTGCTGGCGCTGCTGCGCGCCCACCTCGGCGAGGACCTCCGGCCGGTGATCTCCGACGCCGAGGTGGCCGTCCGCGCGCCGCTGCCGCTCGCCCCGGACAGCATCGAGCAGGTCACCTTCCTGGGCCGGGGCTGGACGCTCGGGCTGGCCCACGAGGCGGCGCTCAAGTGCCGGGAGATCGCCGGCTGCTGGACCGAGGCGTACCCGGCGATGGACTACCGGCACGGCCCCATCTCGATCGCCACCGCCCGCCGCGCCGTCTGGGCGTTCGGCGAACTGCCGGAGGGGTTGGCCGAGGATGTCGAGGCGACCAGGGCAGCGTTCGTGCACAGCCGGTACAACCCGGCCGGTCGGGTCGCCCTGGACCCGATGGCCGACCTGATCCTGGCCCAGCGGTTCGCGGTGGCCCTGGCCCGCCGGCACGGCCGCGACCCGGACCAGCCGCGGCACCTGCGCCGGTCGGTGATCCTGGCATGAGTGAGCGCTGGCGCGAGTCGGACGCCGCCGACGGCGTGGTGATCGCCGTTGACGTCGGGGGTACCGGCATGAAGTGCGCCCTCATCGACGGGGCCGGCGCGATCGTGCATGCCGAACGGCACGCGACCGGCGCCGAACGGGGCCCGGACGCGGTGGTGGACACGCTGCTCGCGGTCGTCGACTCGCTCGCCGGCAAGGCCCGCGCGGACGGGCGTGCTCCGCAGGCGATCGGCCTGGTGGTGCCCGGCGTGGTGGACGAGGAGCACGGCGTCGCCGTCTGGTCGGCGAATGTGGGCTTCCGGGACACCCCGGTCGGCGCGCTGCTGCGCGAACGGGTCGGGCTGCCGGTGGCGCTCGGACACGACGTGCGGGCCGGTGGGCTGGCCGAGGCCCGGCTCGGCGGCGGCCAGGGGTACCGGCACGTCTTCTTCGTCGCCATCGGTACCGGCATCGCCGGCGCACACGTCGTCGACGGGCGTACCTTCGCGGGCGCACACGGCGCGGCCGGCGAGATCGGCCACGTCACGGTCCGCCCGGGTGGCCGGCCGTGCGGCTGTGGCGGGATCGGGCACCTGGAGGCGGAGGCTTCCGCCCGCGCCGTCGGGCAGCGCTACTCCGAGCGGGCCGGCCGCACGACGACCGCCCGGGAGGTGTTCGAGCGCGCCCGCTCCGGCGAGGTGCTCGCCGCCGAGGTCTGGGCGGAGAGCGTCGATCTGATCGCCGACGGTCTGCTGATCGGCGTCACCATCTACGACCCCGAGGTGATCGTGGTCGGTGGCGGCCTGGCCGAGGCCGGGGACGCGCTGCTCACCCCGTTGTCGCACGCGCTCGCCGGCAAGTTGACCTTCCAGCGTCGGCCGGAGGTGCGCGGCGCGGCGCTCGGTGACGAGGCGGGCTGCCTGGGCGCCGGCCAGTTGGCGCTGGACCTGGTCCGCGCCGGTACCCGCCAGGATTGATCCACCGGCTGGATACGCTTCGCCGCGCGAAAGTCGGCGGCGACGGGCAGGATCTTTATGAGTGGCTTTGCGAGGGTAAGGGGTACCGCACGGATGAAGGTCGCCGGACAGATCGTCACCCCGGACGGCGTGATCGACGGCCGGGTCGAGGTGGCCGCCGGCCGGATCAGCGCCGTCACCGCCGACCCCACGCTGCACAGTCGCGGATGGATCGTCCCCGGCTTCGTGGACCTCCACGTGCACGGCGGCGGCGGGCACTCGTTCACCACCGGCGACCCGCAGGCCGCGCGTGGAGCCGCCGACTTCCATCTGCGCCACGGCACCACCACCCTGCTGGCCAGCCTGGTCTCCTCGCCGTACGAGCTGATGCTGGACGCCACCCACGCCTTCGCCCCGCTGGTCGAGGAGGGGATCCTCGGCGGTATCCACTTCGAGGGTCCGTACCTGTCGGCGGTCCGCTGCGGCGCGCAGAACCCGAAGTACCTGCGCAACCCGTCGATCCCGGAGATCGAGGGCGTGATCGACGCCGGGGACGGGCTGGTCAGCATGATGACCATCGCCCCCGAGCTGCCCGGCGCACTGGACGCCATCGCGGTACTGGCAGCGCACGGGGTGATCGCCGCGATCGGGCACACCGACGCCAGTTACGAGCAGGCCCGTGCCGGGATCGCGGCCGGCGCGAGCGTGGGTACCCACGTCTTCAACGGGATGGCACCACCGCACCACCGCACCCCCGGCACCGTCTTCGCGCTGCTCGGCTCCGACGAGGTGATCTGTGAGCTGGTCGCCGACGGGGTACACCTGCACGACGGCACCCTGCACTTCGCGGCCACCGCGACCGGCCCGGCACGGGCTGCGCTGGTCACCGACGCGATCGACGCCACCGGCATGCCGGCCGGCCGCTACACCCTCGGCGGCCAGCAGGTGGACGTGGTGGACGGGGTGGCCCGGCTGACCGAGGGCGGCAGCATCGCCGGCAGCACGCTGACCATGGACGCGGCGCTGCGCCGCGCGGTGGGCGCCGGCATCCCGCTGGTGGACGCGGTGGTGATGGCGTCAACCACGCCGGCCCGCGCACTGCGCCGCGACGACATCGGCGCACTGCTCCCCGGCCGCCGCGCCGACCTGGTGGAGCTGGACGAACACCTCCAGGTGGTCCGGGTGATGCGCGCCGGCAGCTGGATCGCCGCCGGGTAAACCACAGCGGCTCAACCCGTCGCCCCGAGGGCCAGCGGCGGAGCCCGACCGTGGCTCAGCGCGACCCGGGTCAGTCCGCTGCGGGCGGGACGGCCGTGCGCAGCCGGGGTGGCCGGCGCGGGGGGTCGGCGGCGGCCCAGGGTGTCCCAGGGGACGCGGTGCAGCAGGCGATCCAGGAACAGGCCCAGGGCGATCCCGGCGATCGTGTCGGTGATCCAGTGGAAGCTCAGGTAGACGGTGGTCACCGAGAGCACGACGGGTGGTCCGATCCGCAGGAGCCGTCGCCAGAGCAGCGGAAGCCACGGGCTGAGCAGCGTTACCAGCACGCCGTACCAGACGATCGCGTTGGCGAGGTGGCCGGACGGGTACTCGGCGCCACCGGAGCCGAACTCCTCCGGGTGTAGCACCGGTGGGACGTCCTGGCCGGCGTGCGGGCCGGCCCGGTCGGTGAGCAGCTTCAGTGGCCCGATGGTCAGGTAGGTGAGCAGGAACGCGGTGACCACCAGCAGTACCGGCCACCACCGTCGCAGCCCACGGATCTCCGCCGCCCCGTCGACGCCGGTCGGGGCCGGGTCGGATGCGCGGGAGTCCAGGCCGAGCCAGGGGCGTTTCCACGCCCGCAGGATCGCGATGCCCAGGCAGATCAGGGTGAGGGGGGTGCCCTGGCCGAGCAGGTTGCCGATCCGGGCGGCCCAGTGCAGCACGGTCGGTCGGTGCGCGTCACACCAGTCGCGTACGCCGGTGTCCAGGCCGAGCAGCCAGCCGTGCCACAGCGCGGCGGTGAGCAGCACGAACCCGATGACCGCCAGCGCGTCGAACCACCAGCCGGCCGGTCGTACCCTGCGCACCCGCACCCCCCGGCTCGTCACGGCCCGGCGTGGCCGCTACGCCACCTTAACGGGCCACTTAACGGGCCACCTTAACCGGCCGCCTCAGCGCACGCCCCAGCGCTCGTCGCTGGCCCCGCCCCAGGTGTCGTCGATGCTGCGGGCCGGCAACTGGCTGCCCCAGGTACCCGAGCGCTGGCTGCTGCTACCGCCGCCGCCCCAGCTCGTGTCGTCTTCGCGGGGCACGTTGCCCCAGGTCTCGGTGGCCTCCAGGGCGGCCGCCCGGGGCTGCCCGAGGAACTCGACCAGCCGGGTCACCACCAGTCCGGCGACGATCGCGCCGGCCGCCACCGCGTACGGCGACATCTTCCAGTCGGCGGCCACGCCGTAGGCCATGAACAGCACCAGCAGGGTGGTGGCGAGCAGGGTGCCGAAGATCCCGCCCCGGCGGCCGAAGGCGCTGGTGCCGCCGCACAGCACGGCGCCGAGCGCGAGCACGGTCAGCAGTACTCCACCGTTCGTGCCGTACCCGGTGACGGTGCGGCTGGTCATCGCGCCGAGGCTGCCGCCGACGCCGGCCAGCGCCCCGGAACCGGCCAACGCCAATACGCCCAGCACCGCCCCGACCACGCCCCGCCGCTGCGCCGGGTCGCCGACCGGCCGGAGCCGGCCCCAGCCCCGGCGTACCGACTTGAACAGCCCGAGCAGCCCACCGGCCACCGACACCGCCGCGAACAGCGCGTACCAGTAGATCGCGTGCTTCATCGGGTTGTATCCGGTGATCGTCACCGGGTCCGGGTGCTTCTGCAGCCAGACCACCGCGGCCAGTCCACCGGCCAGGCTGGCGGCCCAGGCCGGCACGTGGAAGACCACCACGACCAGCCCGATCGCCGCGCCCACCCCGGCGGCCAGCAATGCGGCCACGCCGACCGTGGCGATCACGCCCCGGTCGGAGTGCTCGGCGTAGAACAGGCCGGCGGCCATCGCGATCGGCCCGACCGCCAGGTTCACCACGCCGGCCCGTAGCGACAGCGCCAGGCCGGTCCCGATCAGGCCGAGCGAGGCGGCCGTGAGCAGGATGCCGCGCAGCTCGTCGCCGCCGATCTGGGCGCTGTGCCAACGCTTGAAGAAGAAGGCCAACAATACCACGCCGACCAGCAGGATCACCTCGACCAGCACGTGCACGCCGATCCGGTCCATGCCCGGCTGGCCGTGGGTCGGGTCGTCGAAGACACCGTCGAGTTCGGCGGCGCTCACCGGTCGGGTCGGGGTGGCATCCCCGGCGTCGGTGTAGCGCGATCCGGAGAACGCCGACGTCGAATACGACCCGGTAGAGAAGGTACCGGTCGAGGACGCCGGGAAATCAGGGTCGTCCCGGCGCGGCCGGGAATCGTCGCCATAACCCGTATCGGGGTAGCTCATCGGCGAGCGCCTCCCTTTGTCCGTAACTGACGGTGCCTGAACGTACCGTCGCAACGACGGAAGGGAAAGCCCCTCGTCGGGTTCTATGCCGGCTCGTCATCATCTGGGCGCTTCGGTACCTGACACGCCCGTTCCAGCAGCAGACCGGCGATGAGCAGGGCCATCCCACCGAGCAACCCGGCAACGGCGGGTGGCGTGTCGTCACTGACCGCCGCGAGCCCCCGGCCGCGTTGCAGCAGCAGCCAACCGGTGATTCCGGCGTACGCCCCGGCGATCAGTGCGCCGGCCAGCGCAGATGCCTTGGCGAGCACGACGAAGCGGGCCACTGACAGCGGATCGACGCGGGCCGCGCCCGGCCGGTGCTCGATGCGGGCCCGGGTGGTCCGGGCGAGCACCGCCTCCACTACCGCGAGCGCGAAGATCGTCACTGGTGGTAGCCAGGGCAGTTGCGGGAGTGATCCGTACTCGGCCCCCATCACCAACCAGGCCACCGCCGCGGCGGCCACCCCGGCGACCAGCAGCGTGCCCGGTTTGGTCGGCTGCATGCCGGGGCTACCGCGCCGTGGGTCACCGGGCGGCGGCTGGTTCTGGGTACTCACGCGGGCTCCTGCCTGCCGTCGGTCTGGCGCGGGTGCGGATCGCCGGTCGGGCGATGGTCCGGGGAGAGATCGAGATCGGGACGCGGGCGCAGGTCCGCGAGGTCGGCCCGGACCTCGGGGCTGGTCAGCAGCAGGTCGTTGACCCAGCCGTGGCCGGGCAGTTGCGCGTACGGGGCGATATCCAGCCACGGACGCAGCACGAAGGCGCGCTGGTGGGCCCGCGGGTGGGGCAGCGTGAGCTCCGGATCGTCGCTGGTCACCGGGGTGCCGTCGGGCTCGGCGACGGCGATGACGTCCACGTCCAGGGTGCGCGGGCCGAACCGGCGGGCGGGATCGCGGACCCGGCCGGCCTTGGACTCCAGCGCCCGGGCCCGTTCCAGCCAGTCCCGGGCGGTCGCCTCGTCGTCGCTGACCAGCGCCACGGCATTGAGGTAGTCGGGCTGGTCGGCGTCGCCCCAGGGCGGCGTCTGGTACACCCCGGAGACGACCAGCAGCACGTCGGCGAGCCCGTCGACCGCGCCGGCCAGGTGTGCCACCCGGTCGCCGAGATTGCTGCCCAGCGACAGCACGGCGCGGGTCACCGGCGGCTCCGGGTCACGGTCACGGTGACGTCGGCGAACTCGTGCGGAATCGGCGCCTGCGGCTTGTGCAGCCGTACCCGTGCCCGCAGTACCCGCTGGTCGGCCAGGCAGCAGTCGAGCAGTCGGTCGGCGAGGGTCTCCAGCAGGTTCACCGGCTCGCCGCTGAGGATCTCCACCAGCTTGCCGGCCAACTCGCCATAGTGGACGGTGTCGGCCACGTCGTCACTGGCCGCGGCCGGCCCGAGGTCCAGGTACAGCCGCACGTCCAGGACGAACTCCTGGCCCTGGCTGCGCTCGAAGTCGTACACCCCGTGGTGGCCGCGCGCCCGCAGGCCGGTCAGTTCGATCGTGCCCCGCACGTCGCCTCCCACACCCTGATCGCATCGACACTTGAGCGTACGTCGTGCACCCGTACCCCCCACGCCCCCGCGGCGACGGCCAGTACCGTGCTCGCCACCGTGGCCGCCTCCCGCTCGTCGGGGGGGCGCGGCGCGCCGTCCGGCCCGGCCAGCAGCCGACCCAGGTAGGACTTGCGGCTGGCGGCGAAGAGCACCGGGTAGCCGAACGAGATCAGCTCGTCCAGGTGCGCGGAGAGTCGCCAGTTGTGCTCGGCGGTCTTGGCGAAGCCGAGCCCCGGATCAAGGATGATCTTGTCGGCTGCCACCCCCGCGGCGATCGCCTCGTCGGCGCGCTGGGCCAGTTCGGCCCGCACCTCGGCCACCACATCACGGTACGTGGCCAGCTCCTGCATGGTGCGCGAGTGGCCACGCCAGTGCATCAGGATCCACGGGCAGCCGGCCTGCGCCACCACCTTCGCCATCAACGGGTCGGCCAGGCCACCGGAGACGTCGTTCACCACGCTCACCCCGTCGGCCAGGGCCTGTGCGGCCACCGCCGCCCGCGAGGTGTCGATGCTCATCGGGATGCCGGCCGCGGCCAGTTCCCGGATCACCGGCCGTACCCGGGCAAGTTCGGTGCCGGCGTCGACACGGCCCGCGCCGGGCCGGGTGGACTCGCCGCCCACATCGATCAGGTCGGCCCCGTCCGCCCGCATCCGCTCCGCGTGCGCGACCGCCGCGGCCAGGTCGTCGTAGCGACCACCGTCGGAGAACGAGTCGGGCGTGACGTTGAGGACGCCCATCACCACCGGACGCCCGATCGGGTGGTTCGTCAGCGGCTGACTCATGTGTCGAGCCTAGGACCCGTGATGGTCGTCCCTAGAATGGGACGGTAATGTCGACACGGCTCACCCGGTCGGAATCCGGGCCGCCAACTCTCGCAAAACTCCCGGAGGCGCCCACTGACAGCAAGGCCCTGACCTGCGGCAATGAGGTCCCATAGGACTCATCCGCACCGGTCTTCGCGTCTTGTTGCCGACCTGCCCACACCGTACAGTCGGCTCTAATCACGTCGACCGACGTAGACACACTGTTGTGGGTTGGTACCACACCGTGGTTTCTTAGGAGAGCAACAGCGCGGCGGTTGGGGGCTCCTGCCGCGTGCTGGGGAGGCACAGAGATGTTGGTTGCAGAGCTCAGCCAGGCGATCGCCGCGCAGGGCGGTCACCTCATGTCCGTGATCGCCGGCTCGGTGGCTGACGAGCCCAAGACGGTCAATACCGACGGCATCCTCAATTTCCTCGCCACCAAGATCGCCCCGATCCTGCTCGCCGTCCTCGGCGTGATCTTCATCGGGCGCGCCGGCAAGGGCGAGGTGTCCCGGGTACTCACCAGTTCGGCCATCGCCATCATCGGCCTGGTCTTCATCGCCGGTGCGGTGTCGCTGCTGTTCCTCGGCGACTCGCTGGTCCAACTGGCGTTCAAGTAGGTGACCCGTGCGGCTGCGTACCGATGACGACATCTACCGGGCCCGGCTGGTCTACCTCGGCCCGCCCGGCTACACGCTGCCGTTCCAGCTCCCCTACGCCCAGTACGGGCTGTTCCTGCTCCTCGTGCCGGTCTACATGTTCGGGCACTGGCTCATCACTTTCCACGTCGACCTCTTCCCGGCCTGGGAGATCGCGCTGTCGATGGTCACCACCTCGTACATCTTCCGGCACGTCGACCCCGACCGGCCGGCCCGGATGGTGATCCGCACCGCGCTCACCGACTGGCGGCGTACCCGCGAACCGGCCGTGGAGAAGCGGGCGGCCCGGCTGGTCGCCTCCCGGATCCGGGTGGGTGACCTGCTGCCCGGCGGGGCGACCGTCGGCCCACGGGACCGGTCGCGGCGCGGCGCCCCGGCCGCCAGCGGCCCCGGGAGGCGCGGATGAGCGACCGGTCGCGCTACCCCGACCACCCCGACGACGAGGTCGAACTGCCCGACGTGCACACCGTGCCGCTGGGCTCGGTCGCGGTCTTCGGCGGCACCCGGCCGGCCGCTGTGCCAACTCAGCCCACACCACCCCGGCGGCCGGACATCGAGTCACCGTTCCTGGACTTCTTCGGCCGCCCCACGGTCGACGGCGCGCTGGTCGACCCGACCCCCGCGCCGCCCGGCCTGCCGGCCGTACCCAGCCAGGACCCGCCCCACCACCCGGCCGGTCCGCCGCCCGGACCGGCCCGACCGGACCGCGCCGCCCGACCGGACCCCGCTGCCCGACCGGACCTCAGTGCCCTGGCCGGACCGCCGGCGCCACGACAGGCCGGGCGGCAACCGACGCGGCAGGCCGGCGCGCCCGACCTGGAGCGGCTGAACCCGGCCGGGAGCTGCGGCGAACGGCGGCGCCGCCCGCGAGCGTCGCGGGCGGGGCGAGAGCCGTCGGCCGGCGACCGGAGCCCCCGCGGTCGGGCCGGCGCCCGGCCCCGCCGACGGCGGCCGCGGTCGACGTGGCGGATCCGGCCGCGCGCAGGCCACTGCCGACCGGGCGGTCGCCGCCACCTGGAGCCCACCGGCACTGCCCGCTGGTCCGGCGCCGGCCGCCGCGCCCGGCTACCCGGCCACCAGCCGAACCGGCAGACGACCACGGCGACAGCGGGTGGTACCCGGCCGTCGACACCCCCGTCGACCGCCCCCGCCGGCCGATGAAGGCCGCCAACACGCCGACCCCGCCGAAGACCACCCACCGGGACCGGGACGCCGCCGTCGACCTGGCCATCACCGAGATCGCCGGGCACCTGACCTTCGGCCAGAACACCGTCACCGCCTGGTACTGGCTGCCCGAGGTGCGCTGGGCGTTCCGCCCGGACGCCGAACGGGAGGCGCTGCTCGCCGCGATCGCCGAGCAGTACGCCGGCCTCGCCGGGTTCCGGCTGCACCTGCGCCGCACCACCCGGCCGTTCCCGGCCGACGAGTGGGCCCGCACGGTCGACCAGAACACCCCGTACCCGCTGCCCACCGTGCCCGGCGCGCCGTCCTGGTCGGACCATCTGGTCGCCGCCCAGCACCACCTGCGCGCGGTCAACCACGCCGAAGGGCAGACCTACCTCGGCGTCACC
Source organism: uncultured Actinomycetota bacterium (assembly GCA_963794685.1). Classification (GTDB taxonomy): domain Bacteria; phylum Actinomycetota; class Actinomycetes; order Mycobacteriales; family Micromonosporaceae; genus CAVTWH01. The sequence goes on from CAWCFK010000012.1 coordinate 10,973, forward strand.
TTCGCCCGGCGCAACCTCGGCTCCACCATGTCCGAACGGTTCGGCCGGATCTTCGGCAAGGGCGTGGGCGACGGCGAACGCCGCCGGATGGCCCGGATGGTCGAGCAGTTCGACGAGGTGCTCGGCAGCTTCGGCATGCGCGGCCGGCGGGTCGAGCCGAGCGAGCTGGAGTGGCTGATCTTCCGCTCGGTGGCGCTGGGCATGTCCCCGCCGGCCCAGCTCTCCCCGGTCACCTCCGGCCGCTGGGAGCGCGGCGACCTGCTCGCCCTCACCGAACAGATCGAGCGGTACCGCACCCCGTACGGCTCCACCACCAAGCTGGTCAACCGGCTCACCGGCGAGGAACGGCACGTCGCCGTGCTGTCCGTCGGCCGGATGGAGCCGCTGGAGATCCCCGAACGGCACGAGCCCTGGCTGCACTTCCACGAGCGGCTGCCCTGGCCGATGGAGCTCTCCTCCCGGGTCGACGTGCTCGGCCCCGGCGACTCGTTCCGCAACCTGGAGCACCGGCTCCGGATGATCCGCTCCCAGCAGCTCGACTACGCCGAGCACGGCATGGACGCCCCGCCCGAGTTGGAGCGGCTGGCCCAGCGCGCCCTGGTCATCGGCGACGACATGACCACCGGGCTGCCCACCGACGCGTCCCGGGTCCACGGCTGGCACCGCATCGCCGTCTCCGGCCGCAACCGCGAGGAGTGCCTGGAACGCTCCCGCCGGCTGATCCAGCTCTACTCGCGAGAGCTGCGCGCCTCCCTGCAGCACCCGAAGAACCAGGAGTCGCTGGCCCGCGAGTTCATCCCGGGCGAGCCGATCGCCAACACCGGGTACCTGCGCCGGATGCCGGTGAACCTGCTCGCGGCGGCGCTGCCGCAGGCCGCGTCCACCGTCGGCGACCGGCGCGGTGACCTGATCGGCCGGACCGCCGGTACCTCGCGCCGACCGGTCTTCCTCGACCTGCACTTCCCGATGGAGGTCCGGGAACGCTCCGGACTCGCCGTGTTCGTCGCCGAGCCGGGTGGTGGCAAGTCGACCCTGCTGGGTGCCCTGGGCTACCTGGCCGCCCGGCGTGGCGTGCAGGTCACCCTGCTCGACCCGTCCGGCCCGCTGGCCCGGCTGGCGGCCATGCCCGAGCTGAAGCCGTTCTCCCGGGTACTCAACCTGACCGGCTCCGAGCAGGGCACGCTGGCCCCGTACGCGCTGATCCCGACGCCACAGCGGCAGCACTTCGACGAGGGGCCGCGCGGCGACCGCGAGTTCGAGATCGCGCTCTCCAACGCCCGCGCCGAACGCCGGATGCTGGTCCAGGACATCTGCTCGATGCTGGTGCCCGCGCAGGTGGCCAAGGAGGCCACTACCGCCACGCTGCTGCGGCACGCCGTCCGCGAGGTACCCGCCGAGGAGACCTCCACCCTCGACGACCTGGTCACCTGCCTGCAGGGACTGTCCGACCACGACGGCCGGGAAGTGGCCAACCTGCTGCTGGACACCGCCGAGATGCCGCTGGCCATGCTGTTCTTCGGCAGCCCGCCGCCGGACCTGCTCGGCTCCGACGCCGCGCTGACCATCATCACCATGGCCGGGCTGCGGCTGCCGGACCTCAAGATCGAGCGGGAGTACTGGTCGGCGGAGGAGGCGCTCGCGCTGCCCATGCTGCACACCGCGCACCGGCTCGCGGTCCGCCGCTGCTACGGCGGGACGATGTCACAGCGCAAGCTGGTCGGCCTGGACGAGGCGCACTTCATGGAGGGCTGGCGCTCCGGCCGCTCCTTCCTGGTCCGGCTGGCCCGCGACTCCCGCAAGTGGAACCTGTCGGCGCTGGTGTCCTCGCAGAACCCCAAGGACATCCTGGGCCTGGACGTGCAGAACCTGGTGTCCACCGTGTTCGTCGGCCGGATCGCCGAGGACTCCGAGATCGCCTCCGAGGCGCTGCGGCTGCTGCGGGTACCCACCGACGTCGGGTACGAGCAGACGCTGGCCGCGCTGTCCCAGGTCGACACCGGCTCGTCCAGCCGGCTCGGCTTCCGTGAGTTCGTCATGCGCGACGTGGACGGGCGGGTACAGAAGGTGCGGGTGGACGTGTCGTACGTGCCGCAGCTGCTCAGCTACCTCGACACCACGCCGACCGGCGCCGCCCCCGAGGCCCCGACGATGCTGCCCCGGGACGGACTCGACCCGGACTTCGACCCCGCCGACCACGACCCCGCCGACCTGGACCTGACGAGCTGGACCCCTTCGACGAGCCGGAGGCGTAATGACGCCGCGCCGGGTCGGGCCGCTCGCGGTCCGGCTACCCCTCACCCGTCGCCCCCGACGCTTCGTAGTCATCCCTTCGCACAGGGTGTCCGATGTGTCCGGTGCGCCCCCGAGCTAGCGTCACCGGTGTGCGCGTGTCCCCTGGTAAACGGCGCATAGCACTGCTCGGAGCGGCCCTGGTGCTGGCCATGGGTACCCTCTTCGGCGCCCCCGGCCTGGCGTACGCGGCCCCGGCCGACCCCGGTCCGCTCGCCGGCCAGTGCAGCACCGACGAGTGGCGCAACCCGGCCAAGTTCAAGGAGTGCACCGACAAGCTCCAGGACCTCAGCGCCCAGGAAACCCAGTGCGTCCAGGCGCCCACCCCGGAGGCCCCCGACTCGGGCATGGCCGGCTGGTTCGCCAGCCAGCCCGACTCCTCGAAAGTCCCCGGCCCGCAAGGGCAAGTACAGCCACTACGGCTACGCCGGCTACGACTACACGACCTATGACATCGGCTGCGTGAAGTCCACTCTGGACCCGCAGTACAAGTTCGAGAACACGCTGGCCAACGGCGAGTTCATGATGGCGTCCGGGGTCATCGGCGCGTCCAACGCGCTGCGCGAGAAGGCCTGGCAGCCGGCGAGCCTGTGGGGCTGGGCCGACCCGCTGGTGGACAAGGCCACCAAGGCGATCTACCAGAAGGTGTTCACCGTCTTCGGGGTGATCACGCTCGCGGTCATCGGGCTGTACCTGCTGTGGCGTTCCCGCCAGTCGGAGATGAGCAACGCGCTGACCACGGTCGGCTGGGCGATCATGGTGATGGTCGCGGTCACCGCGATCGCTGCCTGGCCGGTACGCAGCGCCCACCTCGCCGACGATACCCTGGTCGCGGGCCTGGACGTCGTCCACAGCGCCGTCGGCCCCCAGGACCAGTCCATCCCGCCGACCAGTGCCGTGATCCGGCGACCCGGCCGCGTGCAAGGATCATCGGGACCCCGGCCGTGCGGGCCAGCGACACGGCGGTCGAGACGATGATCTACCGCAACTGGCTGCGCGGCGAACTCGGCTCGGCCGACAGCCCGACAGCAAAGAAGTACGGGCCGGCGCTCTACGACGCCGAAGTCGCTGACGTGGGAGGAAGCCGAGAAGATCCGGCAGAACCCGGACACCCGGGACGCCACCATCGCGGCGAAGCAACAGCAGTGGATGAAGGTCGCCAAGCAGATCAAGAACGAGGATCCGGAGGCGTACGAGTATCTGCAGGGCAGCAAGGGGTGGGACCGGGTCGGTTCCGGGTTCATTGCGATCCTGGCCTCGCTGTTCTATGCGATGTTCGACATCACCGCGTCGATCCTGGTGCTGCTCGGCTTCCTGATCTTCCGGTGGGCGGTGATCGCCGCTCCGGCGCTGGGCACCGTCGGCATGCTGCGTCCGGCCGGCGCCGGCATCCGGCGGTTGGCCAACGCGGTGGTGGCGGCGCTGTTCAACATCATCATCTTCGGTACCGGCTCGTCCATCTATCTGTTCGCTGTCGATTTGATCATGAACACGGCGACCATTCCCGGCTGGCTCCAGGTGGTGCTGGTCTGGCTGTGCGGCATCGTCGGCTGGCTGCTGCTGCGGCCGTACCGGCGGGTCACCCAGCTGGGCGGGAAGGCGTCTGCGGATCAGATCGTGCTGGCCGGCCGCTGGCACCGGCGGTTCGGCCGGGACGTGCGGGAAACCGCCCGCCGGCCGATCGACGGGGCAGACGAGGCGACCATCCGCCGCGAGCGGGCAGCGGCCGGGCTGGCCCGGCCGGAGACCCGGCTGGAGGACCCGACCGGTACCCGGCCGGCCGCGCCACTGGCCGACAGTGGGCCGGGCACGGCGAGCCCCGGGACATCCAGCCCGGGTAGTCCGCAGCCGCGCCGGACCCGCACCGCGCCCCGGTGGAGTGAGCCCGAGGTGGCCGACCCGCCCGCGTCGTACACCATCTACCAACCGCGGCAACGCCCGTCCCGGCCGGCGACGCCGACCCCCGCGCCGGCCAGCCCCAGTCAGCGGCCGGCGGCCCGGCCCGAGTCGGCTCCGCTGCGGAACTGACCATGCGCCAACTCCTCCGCCTGATCGGCAACCGTTACGGAGTCTCCCTCGGCCTGGTGGTCGCGGTGGTCGCGATCGTGCTGGTGGCCAAGGCGCTCGGCGGCGGGAGCGGCGGAACCGACCAGGTACGCGGCGATCCGGCCACGGTCGGCCCGGTGGCCACCTCGTTCGAGCCGGACGACGGCGAGGCCTCGCCGGCCGCACCGCTGCCCCCGTCGACCAGCGCGGGAGCGGCGGTGCCCACGAAGGTCGCCACCGACTTCACCCGCGCCTGGCTGCACCACAACGAGGTCAGCGAGCAGCAGTGGCTGGCCGCGCTCACTCCGTACGCCACCAAGCGGCTGCATGAGCAGCTCACCGGCGTTGACCCGGCGGGGGTGCCGGCCAGCCGGATGACGGGCGAGGCGGTGCTGGTGCCGCACGACAGCGGGTACGCCATGGTCAGCATCGCGGTCGACTCGGGCGTGGTCACCCTGCGGCTGCTCGCCACCAACGGACGTTGGCTGGTCGACGGGGTGGATTGGAGCCGGTCGTGAAGCCCCGCCGGGTCGGCCGGTGGGCGGCGCTGGCGCTGGGCGCGGTCGTGGTGACCGTGCTGTGCTGCGTGGGCGGCACCGCCGCATACTTCCTGGACGGGCTCTCCGGTGATCCGGACACCGCCAACTACGCGATGGGCTGCGGCGGGCTCACCGTCGACAGCAACGCCAAGTTGCCGTCGCTGAGCCAACTCAGCGAGGAGCAGATGCACAACGCCGCGATCATCGTGGCCGTCGGCCAGCAGTACCCCACCCCGGCCCGCGCCTGGGTGATCGCGATCGCCACCGCGATGCAGGAATCCAGCCTGCACAACTACGGCGATCTGGGCGCGAACAACGACCACGACTCGCTCGGCCTGTTCCAGCAGCGGCCAAGCCAGGGCTGGGGCACCCCGGAACAGGTCATGGACCCGGTGTACTCGTCCCGGAAGTTCTACGCCAAGCTGCTCACCGTCAAGAACTGGCAGACCCTCCCGCTGACGGATGCCGCGCAGGACGTCCAGGGCAGCGCCTACCCGGACGCCTACGCCAAACACGAGCCACTGGCCGCACTGGTGGTCAACACCCTCACCAACGGCGCGGCGAACTCGGCGGTCAACGGGGTGGTCTCGCAGTGCGTGAGCGCCGACCAGATCTCGGCGGCCGGCTGGACCAACCCGGTACCCGGCTCGACGGTGGGCTCCGGTTTCCGGACCACCGACCGCCCCACCCACCAGGGCGACGACCTGATCGTGGACCGCTACTCGACAATCCGGGCAGCCGCGTCGGGCGTGGTCACCCTGGTCCGCTGCCAGGCCCACCTGGCCGACGGTACCGAATGGGGCTGCGGCCGCGACGGTGGCATCAACGTCTTCGGCTGCGGCTGGTACGTCGAGGTCACCCACGCCGACAACGTCATCACCCGGTACTGCCACATGGTCGAGCAGCCGGCGGTGCAGGTCGGCCAGGTCGTCTCGGCCGGCCAGAAGATCGGCCGGGTCGGCTCGACCGGCCACTCCAGCGGGCCGCACTGCCACTTCGAGGTCCACCTCAACGGCGATCGCAGCGACGCCGGCGCGGTGGACCCGGTTCCGTTCATGGCCGCCAAGGGCGTGCCGCTGGGCAAATCCGCCTGACCCGGCGAGCATGGTGCCATGTCCGACGACTGGATCCCGGCGACTCCCCAGGCCATCTCCCCCGTCGCCGCAACCGGGCGCACCGACCTGCGCGGCAAGCGGGTCATCGTCGGGCTGCCCGGCACCGGGTGGCGCGCCGACCTGCGCGCCGACACGCCGGTCAGCCAGGCGAGCCGGACGTGGGTCCCGGTGCTGACCGAACACGACTGGTACCGCGCCGAGTCCGAGCAGACCGAGACGTTCGCGCCGCTGGTGCCGATCGAGCGGGTCTGGTTGGAGTTGCCGGCCCCGGCCGCCGGCCAGTACCCCCAGGATCTGTTCTCCCGACTGGTGTCGATGGACACGCCGCCACGCCGGGAGCCCGTCCCGGTGCGCGACTGCCCGTCGCTGACCGGGCACCGGGTGGTCTGGGTCGAGCCGGACGGCGAGCGCCGTGACCTGCGCGCGGTCAGCGAGGTCTACCAGAACAACGACGGCGACGTCTGCGTCCGGATCACCAAGGAACTCGACTGGTACCGCTGGGCCTGGGCCGGCCAGGCCCCCGCCACTGTCGAAGTCCCGGTCTTCTTGCTCTGGCTGGAGTAGCCCTCAGCCTGACTGGTCTGCTCCGCACACACGCCAGCCCGACTCATCGCGGACCACAAATGTCCAGGCTCATGCTGATTCTTGTGGTCCCAGCGTCGACGATGGCGTCTCTGATGTCAGATCGGTCTTCACACTCCGCGGCAGTTGCCGTGCGCGGTCATGGCAAGCGGACCCCAGCTGATCGTGACATTGACCCGAAAACTTGGCTTCTCCGACTCCTGCAGGTCGGTGCGGAGAGCCTGAACTTGCGTTCAAGATCGTTCTGATCGGAGCAAGCGAAATTTGCGCGCAGCAGCATCGTCCCGGTGAACCAGGAATTCGCGAAGGTAGTTATCGACCACGACGTCCGGCGCGCTCCGATCCGGGGCGGTGGCGCGGTCGTACACGACGTAGAAGGTGATGCCGGCGGCGAGGATCAGGGCGCCGACGCAGGCGATCAAGGTGACCAGGACCCGCTTCGCGCGGCGGCGACGACGCTCGGCAACTGCCGGGGCCACTGCAACCCGCGGTGCACCCCGACTTCCGGCGGGCACCACCGGGTACTGGCCGCTAGGCCCGGCATACCCCGGGACCACCGGGTACTGGCCGCTCGGCGCGCCCGGCACCACCGGGTACTGACCGCTCGGGTATCCCGCCATCCGATTCGCGGGCGGCAGCACCTGTCCGGTGAGGACGGTCGGTGGCGCGCTCGGTACCGGCGGCACCGGACCGGACGGTCCAGCCGGCAGCACCGGGCGCTGCGGCGGCGAGCCGGACGGCATCGGCCCCGACCTGGCCGGCCCGGCCGGATACTGCGCCGTGGGCGGGGCGGACGGCGGTCCCGGCCGACCGCCAGGTGGCCCGGGCGGGCTGACCGGAGGCATCGGCGGACCGGCCGCCATCCGTGGCGGAAGCGGCGGCGGCGGAAGTGGCGGTGACGTCGGGCCGCCGGCCGGCGGGCCGAGCCGTGCCCCCGACTGAGGCGGAGGCGGACCGACATAGGTCGGCGGACCCGGTGCCGCGGAGGTCGGCGGGGCAGGTGGCCGCCCAGCCGGAGCGCCGCGCGGGGGTGTCGGTGCACTCGCGGGCGGAGCAACCGGTCCGGGCGGAGCAACCCGCCCATGCGGGGCAACCGGCCCCGGCGGAGCAACCGGGCCCGGCGGGGCAACGTGCCCAGGCGGAGCGACCGGCGCAGGCTGAGCAACCGGCCCGGTCGGGCCGGGCGGCGGCACATTGCGTCGCCCCGGTCCCTGTGGCGGGAACGGACCCAGCCGCTTCGGCTTGGACCCGGTCGCACCGGGCGTGCCGCCCGATTCGGCGGCCGGATCGTCGCCGGACGGGCCGGGTGGCGACGGCGTCGCCGGGTCCGCGGCGGTGGGGGATCCCCCGGACGGCTGGCCGCCCGGTGGCGGTCCGGACGGCTCGGGCGGCGGCTGCTGCTCGGGGGTCACGCGCCGAGACTAACAACCACCCGGCCGAACGGATGATCATTGCCCGGACCGGCCGGTGGCGCGTCGCGGCACTGTTCCAACGGTGGGGAGTTCGCTACTCTCAGCTCGCCATGACCAGGGGGGAACGCATTCGTCGCCGGGGCGCGCGTGGGCTGGCCGCGCTCGGCGTGGTCGGCTTCCTGGTGCTGGCCGGCAGCGCTCCGGCATGGGCCGACACGGCCCGCAGCGGCGAGTGGCACCTGCCGTACCTGCGCATTCCAGACGCCCAACAAATCACCCAGGGTGACGGCGTCACGGTCGCGCTCATCGACACCGGGGTGAACCCGGACCAGGCCGAGCTCAAGGGCGCGGTGCTGACCGGCACCGACGCCACCAAGGGCTTCACCGGGACCGGCCAGAAGTCCGACAGCGCCCACGGCACCGGCCTGGCCACCCTGATCGCCGGCCGCGGTCGCAGCGCCACCACCGGCACTCTCGGCGTCGCCCCCAAAGCCAAGATTCTGCCGGTACGGGTACCCGCCGGCGCGAAGGCGTTGGATCTGCAGGAGTCGATCACCTGGGCGGTACGCAACGGTGCGAAGGTCATCTGCCTCGGCGTGGTCAGCAGCACCGCCGATCCGGGCTGGGCGCCGGCCCTGGAGGAGGCATTCCGGGCCGGGGTGGTGGTGGTCGCCCCGGTCGGTGACCGTACCGGGAAGGTGACCTGGCCGGCCGCGTACCCGGGGGTGTTGGCGGTGGCCGCCACCGACAAGTTCGGCAAGTGGGCCAGCTTCTCGGCTACCGGCCCCGAGGTCCTGCTGGCCGCGCCCGGCGCCGCGATCATCTCCCCAGGCTCGCACGGCGCGTACCCGCGAACCGACAGCACCGCCAACGCCGCCGCCATCACCGCCGGGATCGTGGCCCTGGTCCTGGCGAAGTACCCCGACCTGCCGACCGTCGAGGTGGTGAACCGGCTGACCTCCACCGCCACGGCGGCCGGCGAGTCCGGCCGGGACCACGAATACGGCTACGGCATCGTGCACCCGGTCAGCGCGCTCACCCAGACTGTTCCGCTGCTCAGCCCGTCGCCGGTACCCACCGCGAGCGCGCTGCCCACCCCCGGCCCGCCGACCGCGGTGGCCGAGCGACCCGGCTCCCGCAACTGGCCGCTGGCCGGGGCAGTCGCCATCGTGGTGCTGGGCATCCTGGCCGTCCTGGTCGTCGCCATCCCCGACCGACGCGGCTGACCAGCACGACAGCGAGTCGTCCGAAGGACGGTCGGCCAGCCGGGCCCGGCCGGTGGCGCGGAGAGGGAACGGGTAGCGACGAGGGCGGCCGAGATCCGACCGGCGGCAGGCTGACCGGGTGGCCCGCGCTGGGATAGCGTGCTTTCCACAAGGAGGTGGCCGGTGGCCGGAGCGCGGTCGAGCGTGGAGCGGGCTGCCGCCCTGCACCGCCAGGCGGCTGCCGTCGCCGACGCCGCCGGCTGGGCATTGGATCAGCAGGTCAGCGCCCCCGGTCCGTACCCGGCGCAGCAGGAATTGGCGACGGTGCTGCGTAACGTGGCCGCGCAACTCGTACCCGGCTGGCTCGGGGTGCCGTTGGACGCGTTCCCGGCGCTGAGTCAGCTGCCGGTGCCGGGGCTCGCGACGACCCTGCCCGCGCACGTCCGGGTCGGCGTGGCGCAGCCCGCTGAGGATGCCCGGTTCCCGGCGGTGGTACCGCTGCTCGGGGTCGGGCACCTGGCCGTGAACGGCGACGCCCGTGATCCCCGGGTGGCCGGGTTGCTGACCAGTCTGGTGCTGCGACTGGTGGCTGCCGCGCCCGCCGGTGAGCTGCGGGTCCGCGTGGTCGACTCGACCGGCGGGCTGTTCGAGGCGTTCGCGGCGCTGATCCCGGCGGGGGTGTTGGCCGCTCCGGTGGCCGACCACACCGGGCTGCGGGCGGTGCTCAGCGAGGCTGAGGAGTGGGTGCGCAACCCTCGCTCGTACACGCTGCTGGTAGTTGTCGCCGCGCTGCCGGAGCTGACCGAGGGGCCGGAGTTGGCGCGGCTGGCGGCACTTGCCCACGCCGGGCCGGCGGTGCGGCTGCATCTCGTGGTCGGCGGCTGGCCGCCGCCGCCGTTGACGGCCGACACGACCCAGCCGCCGCTCGCGTACGCTACCCAGATCACCCTGCGCAACCCGTATGCGCTCCTCGGCGACCCGCCGGGTGGCACGTTCGGCGCGCAGGCCCGGCTGAACTGCCCGGTCTACCTCGATCCGCCGCCGGCCGACGACCTGGTCCGGCGGGTCTGCGCGGCAATCGCCACGCAGGCCGAACGCAACCGGCCGACGATGACCCGGCTGCTGCCGACGACGCTGTGGCAGGAGTCTGCAGCCGACGGCCTGCTGGTGGATGTCGGGGAGGCCAACGGCGCGCCGGTCACCCTGCGACTGGCCGATCTGACCCCGCACTGGCTGGTCGGTGGGCACGCCCGCGCCGGCCGGACCGCCTTCCTGACCAATGTGGGGTACGGGCTGAGCGCCCGCTACCACCCGGACGCGCTGGCCCTCTATCTGATCGACTGCACTGTGGACGGTGTCGTCGCGGACCTGGCGCCGACCCCGGACGAGCCGGGCTGGCTGCCACAACTGCGCGCCTACGCCACCGACCCGCAGGCCGGTTGCCAGCTCCTCACCGAACTCGACGAGGAACTGCGCCACCGGACCGAGTTGCTGGCCGCGGCCGGCGCGAGCCGGCTGGCCGGCCTGCCCCCGGACCCGTCCGGGCGTCCGCTGCCCCGGATCGTCTGCGTGGTCGACGGCTTCACCGCCCTGCCCGCCGAGGCGGCCGGCCTGCTCGACGGGTTGGCCCGGCGCGGGCGCAGCTGCGGCATCCACCTGATCCTGGCCGACCGCACCCCGGTCGCCGTCGACGTGTCCTACGGCGCGCGGGAATCGATGTTCAGCCAGTTCCCGGTACGGATCGCGCTGCCCGGCGGCGGCGACGTGCTGGATCGGGCCAACCGGGCGGCGGACGGGCTGCCGGTGGGCCGCGCGGTGGTGAACACGGCCGGCGGTCTCGGTGGTCCGACCGGAGCGTCCCGGGCACACGAGCGGGTGGTGAGCTTCCCCGACCCGCACGCCGACGTCGACGCGTTGCGGGCGGTGTACCGGTGGCTGTCGGCGGGTCCACCCGACGCACCGCGGCCCCGGCTGGTCACCGCGGCGGAGTTGGCCCCACTGCGCGAAGAGGAGCCGGCGTGATGGGCGCCTGGGCGGAGTACCTGGACGCGGCACAGCGGCTGGACGCCGCCCGGCGCGAGGCGGAGACGCTCACCGCGGAGCGGGCCGCGGTGGCCAAGACGGCCGCCGCCGATCTGGTCACCACCCGACGGCGGCTGGAGGTGCAGCGCGCGCGGCTGACGGAGGCCGCCCGACGGCTCGGGGTACGCGCACCCCGGCTCACCGTGGACGCCGTCGAGCAGGCGCAGGGGCGCGCGACACTGGGCTACTTCCGGGCGTCCAGTCCGGCGGCGGCCGCGGCCGCGACGCTGCGCGCAAACCGGGCGACGCTCGATGCGGGCGACGCGGCGGTGGCCGGGCTGGAAGACCCGCACGGACCGGCCCAGGCCATCGGGATCGGCCGCAACAGTGCCGTGTACGCGCTGACGGCGCTCGCCGCCTGCCTGCTCCCGGTGCTGCTGATCTGGTTGGGTCCGGACGACCCGAGCCGGCGCATCACCGTCCTGGTGGGCGCCGGTTCGTACTGCGGCGCGGTGGTGCTGCCACTGCTCGGGTACGCGCTGGCCTGGGTCACCGTGGGCGCTCTCGGCCGTCGGTCGGGACTACCGCCGGCCAGCCGGAACGCCGCGCTCGGCGCGGTCATCACCGTTGGCTGCGTGCTGCTTGTCTACGGTGCCGCCATCGTGCTGGCCCGCTGAATTCCTCTGCGCGTCCCACTCTGCGGAACTCGTCCGTCCGATTTGCCGGTAGTTATCCACAGCCTCACATGGACCGTTGATGGTCCAACCTTCCCGGCCGTCTCATGGTGGGACGCACCTGGAGGGGGACCCATGAAGTTCAGCGTCAACCTGACTGCCCTGCCCGGCCTCACCGAGCTGCTCTACCGCCGCCGTGACGACCTTCTCGCCGGTCAGGTGTTCGTGGACACGCACACCGAGATCGAAGAGGAAGCATGCCGGCCTGCTGAACATCTGCACTGGGCTCGCACAAAGCCGTCGTTGCTGCTGTCAGTGACTTTCTGGCAGAGGCGGCCCACTTCCGCGCCGACTACCTCGGCGCCGCCGTCGCGTCCTGCGTGACGTACTACCAACGCACCGACGCCGCAGCCGCGGCAGCACTCGACGCCACCTACCGCACCGGCCGCGCCGACGGCCACCCGGGTGTGCCGCAGCCCACCGCCGACCAGGGCCTCGGTCCACACATCTTCGACGAAACATCCTGCTCGGTCGGTTACCCGGAGCCCAAGGACTACCACTTCGAGCATCCACCGATCGAGTCGGTGTTGGATCGCGCCAGCCCGACCACGCTGTGGCGGGAAGCGGTCTGGGAGGTGACCGCCGTGCTGGCCAGGGCGGGCCTCCTCGAAAAGCCGGTCGACATTTTCGGGGAGTTCATCGAGCCGCTCTCCGGCGACTGGGCGGCATTTCGCGCCTGCGCCGACGTGTGGACGACGGTGGCCGACCGGATCGGGGTGGACGCCGACTGGATCGGGCACGGCGCCCGGGTGCTGCCCACGGTGTGGACGGGCAACGCGGCAACCGACTGCACCGTGGCGGTGGAGACCTTCGTCGCGGACCTCCGGGCGGCCGGGACCACCATCAGGAATCTCGCCGCCGCCTACATCGAGGCCGCCGAGCTCATCCGCGAATACCGGGACCTGCTGATCATCGAACTCACGGCGCTGTCCGACGCCACGCTGGAGGCAATGATCCCCGGAGCGCCGGTGTTCGAGGTTATCGGGGACGCCCGTTCCGTTGGGAAGATCATCGGGCATATCCGGACCTGCATGAAGATCATCTCGCTCTGCTGGCACGCGGTGGAAGCGTTCCACGGCGCCACCGTGCTGGTTCCGTCGGACTACGGCGTCATCGGCGAGGTTGGCCCACTCCGGTTGAGTGCGCTGGCTGCCGTGCACATCCCGGGCAACGAGGTGGACAACGGGCGGGCGAACGCGCGTAGCCCGCAACCGGTTTAGCAGAAGCAGCGCGACAAGCTGATGGGATTCTCCGTGAATCTGGGGGCGCTCGGCACGCTGCCCCCGGTACTGGAACGCCGAGCCACCGAGGTGTCCGCGATCGCCGCATACCTGGACCGGTACGCGGTTGTCGCGGACACCGGACCGGTCGCCGCCATGAATCCACTGCGCGACGCCCACCTGCGGGCAATGCCGGCGCTCGGCGCAGCCCTGCGCGACTGCGCACAGTCCCTGTTGGACCGGGCGGTGGCGGTACGCGCAGCGGTGCGCTCGTACGCCGCCGCCGACCAGTCGAGCCGGGAGAGGCTGGACGCCCTCGTAGCCGGGCCCGTCCACCACGGTCGGCTCCCCGGCCCGGTCGGTGGCGGTGGGCCGGCGGGAGACGGTGGGCCGGCGGGAGACGGTGGGCCGGCGCCCGCGTTTGATGACGGGTGGGTGGCGGCGTCCTACCTGACCTTCCCTGGCGAGGCGCCGCAACTCGGATCAGCGCCGGCGCACGGATGGAGCACCTGGTTCGCCCCGGTGCGCCACGTCGCGCTCCGGCCGTTGCGCGACTTGGAGGGTCCGGTCGCCGAGTGGCTCAGGGACTGGGGAACGCGGACGCAGCGGCTGGCGTTGTCGCTGACCGGCGATTGGCCGGGCGGGTACGCATGCGCCACCAGCTACCAGGCAGCGGCACAGGCGCTCGATGCCGTGGCGGCCGGCATCACGGATGCCGCGCGGGCGCTCGGTCGAGTGTGGACCGGCAACGCCGCCGCCGGGTGCACGGCCACGCTCGTGGACGACGCGTCATGGATCCGCGCCCTCAAGCTGACCATCCTCGACCTCGCCGCCGGGTACCGACCGGCCTGGCAGAGCGCCCGCGCCGCGGCGGGCGCCATCTGCGACCAGCTCGCCGAGGGCGTCGACGCCGGCCTCGGCGCAGTGATCCTGCCCGGTGCTGCGCTACTCGACGCCGCTGCCCTGATCCGGCACAGCGCAACCGTGCGCCACTGCCTCCAGGAGGCCCGCCAGGCCGCGCACGACGCCGCGGCCACCGTCCTGACGCTCACCGGCACCCTCGCCGCGAGCCGCTGACAAGCACGGCCGCACGCTCGACACAGCCGCCATGCCCGACACGGCAGCGCGATCGACACGGCAGCGCGATCGACACGGCAGCGCGATCGACACAGCCGCGTGATCGACACGGCAGCGCGATCAGCACAGCCGCGTGATCGGCACAGCCGCGTGATCGACGCGGCGGCGTGATCGGCATGGGCCGAGTGGTCGGCACGAGGTCCGCCCGAACGGGGCGGGTCCATCCAGGGGCAGCGACTGTCCGCCCGGGGTGGTCAGCGGTGCAGGATCAGGCTCATGGCTTCGGAGCGGGACTTGGCGTCGGACTGGAGAATGCCGCGGACCGCTGAGGTCACCGTGCGCGAGCCGGCCTTCTGGATACCGCGCATCGCGATGCACATGTGCTCGCACTCGAGCACCACGATCACCCCGCGCGGGCTCAGGGTGCTCATCAACAGGTCGGCGACCTGGGTGGTGAGCCGCTCCTGCACCTGCGGACGCCGGGCGAACACGTCGACCAGTCGGGCCAGCTTGGACAGGCCGGTGATCCGACCGTCCTCACCGGGGATGTACCCGACGTGCGCCTGGCCGTGGAACGGCAGCAGGTGGTGCTCGCAGAGGCTGAACACCTCGATGTCGCGGACCAGCACCAACTCGTCGTGCTCGGCCTCGAAGGTGGTGGCCAGCACGTCGGCCGGGTCGACGCGCAGCCCGGCGAAGAGTTCGGCGTAGGCGCGTGCGACCCGGCCGGGGGTCTTGCGTAGACCGTCCCGGTCCGGGTCCTCGCCGATGGCGATCAGGATCTCGCGTACCGCCGCTTCGATGCGGCCGAGGTCGACCGCCTTCTCCACGGACTGGCCGCCCAGCCGGCCGGAGACCAGCCGGGCGGCAATGTGGTCGAGTTCGAACCGGTCGTCATCCGGTTCAGTGCTGGAGGCTGCTCAGCGGGAGCCTTCCCCCGCCGAGCCACCGCCCCCGGCGTATGCCTGGAGCCCGTCCGCCTCGGCCTGCGCCTTGAGCTTGTCCCGCTCGGCCGGGGTGAGCACCGGCGGCTGGTCCGAGGGGCGACGCTTGCCGAAGCCGTTGAACGGGGCCATCGGCGGGCGCTTGACCACCCGGGCGCAGATGCGTGCCATGTCGGCCTGGGAGATGGTCTCCTTCTCCATCAGCTCCAGGACGATGTTGTCCAGCACGTCCCGGTACTCGACCAGGATCTCCCAGGCCTCGTCGTGGGCGAGTTCGATGAGGCTGCGTACCTCGTTGTCGATCTCGGCGGCGATGGAGTCGGAGTAGTCGCGCTGGTGGCCCATGGTGCGGCCGAGGAACGGCTCGTTGTCGTTCTGGCCGTACTTGACCGCGCCCAGCTTGGAGCTCATGCCGTACTCGGTGACCATCGCGCGGGCGATCGCCGACGCCTTCTCGATGTCGTTGCCGGCGCCGGTGGTGGGCTCGTGGAACACCAGCTCCTCGGCGGCCCGGCCACCCAGCGCGAAGGCCAGGGTGTCGACCAGCTCGGCGCGGGTCTGGGTGTACTTGTCCTCGGTCGGCAGCACCAGGGTGTGCCCGAGCGACCGGCCGCGCGGCAGGATGGTCAGCTTGTGGACCGGCGCGGTGTGCGGCAGCGCCCAGGCGACCAGCGCGTGTCCACCCTCGTGGTACGCGGTGATCTTCTTCTCCTGGTCGCTCATCGCCCGGGTCTTCCGCTCGGGTCCGGCGATCACCCGGTCGATGGCCTCTTCGAGGGCGTCGTTGGAGATGGCCTTCTTCTCGTGGCGTGCGGTGAGCAGGGCCGACTCGTTGATCACGTTGGCCAGGTCGGCGCCGGAGAAGCCGGGGGTACGCCGGGCCACCGCGTCCAGGTCGACGTCCGGGGCGAACGGCTTGCCCTTGGCGTGCACCCGCAGGATCGCCTTGCGGCCCTCCATGTCCGGGGCGTCCACGGCGATCTGCCGGTCGAACCGGCCGGGTCGCAGCAGCGCCGGGTCCAGGATGTCGGGCCGGTTGGTGGCCGCGATCAGGATGACGCCGCCCTTGGTGTCGAAGCCGTCCATCTCGACGAGCAACTGGTTGAGGGTCTGCTCGCGCTCGTCGTGGCCGCCGCCGAGGCCGGCGCCACGGTGCCGGCCGACGGCGTCGATCTCGTCGACGAAGACGATCGCCGGGGCGTTCGCCTTGGCCTGCTCGAACAGGTCACGGACCCGGGACGCGCCGACGCCGACGAACATCTCGACGAAGTCGGAGCCGGAGATCGAGTAGAACGGCACCCCGGCCTCGCCGGCCACGGCGCGGGCCAGCAGGGTCTTGCCGGTACCGGGCGGGCCGAACAGCAGCACGCCCTTGGGGATCTTGGCGCCGAGGGCCTGGTACTTGGCCGGGTTCTGGAGGAAGTCCTTGATCTCGTGGAGCTCCTCGACAGCCTCGTCCGCACCGGCCACGTCGGCGAAGGTGGTCTTCGGGGTGTCCTTGGAGATCAACTTCGCCTTGGACTTGCCGAAGTTGAGCACCCGCGAGCCGCCGCCCTGCATCTGCGACATGAACAGCAGCAGCAGGATCACGATGATCGCGATCGGCAACAGGTTCACCAGCAGGCTCAGGATCACGCTGTCCTTGGTGACCTTGACGTCGACGGTCCCGCTGATCTTGCCGTCGGCCTTCGCCTTGTTGACCTGGTTGAAGATCTCGTCCACGGAGGTGGCCGGGACCTGAGCCTGGATCTTGTCCGTCTGGACCTTGCCGAAGGTCTGCTTGGACTCCAGCGTCAGGTCGACGGTCTGCTCCTTGTCCCGGATCACCGCCTCCTTGACGGAGCCGGACTGGAGCTGGGACAGCAGCACCGAGGTATCCACCTTGGTGTAGCTCTCACCTCGGGTGAGCAGGGAACTCAGCGCGAGCGCGGCAGCGATCAGGACAATGATCCAGACCACCGGGCGGCGGTAGAAACGGGTACGTTCCATACTGTGTCGGGCGCTACGCGCCCAGCTCCTCCAGATCAGTGAGAGGCCTGCCAACCCGCCGGCCCGGGGTTCCCCGTCACGGCGACCACGGCGTCCGACAACTGCCGGCCGCGTGGTCATTCGACGGTACACCGAGATACCACGCACCGCGGTACAGCATCCGGCCGTCCGCCCGCAATTTGGACAAAGCACGTAAGCACTGTGCGGGTAATCTCAGCCGCCTCTCAGCCGCGTCGTGCCGGGCGCGCCCCGTCGGGAACGCATCAACGCAGGTCAGCTGGAGTACACGCCGGCGCGCAGCACACCGACGTAGGGCAGCTCGCGGTACCGCTCGGCGTAGTCCAGGCCGTACCCGACGACGAACTCGTTGCTGATGTCGAAGCCGACGTACTTCACCGGCACCTGCACCTTGATCGCGTCCGGCTTGCGCAGCAGGGCGACCACCTCGACCGACTCGGCCGACCGGCTCTGCAGGTACTTGAGCAGCCAGGAGAGGGTGAGCCCGGAGTCGACGATGTCCTCGACGACGATCACGTGCCGACCGGCGATGTCCCGGTCCAGGTCCTTGAGGATGCGGACCACGCCCGAGGAGGTGGAGCGCTGCCCGTACGAGGAGACGGCCATGAACTCCAGCTCGACCGCGGGGCCTTCGCGGCCGAGCGCGCGGGCGAAGTCGGCCATGAACATGATCGCGCCCTTGAGCATGCACACCAGCAGGATCGAGTCGACGCCGGCGTAGTCGGCGGACACCTGCTTGGCCAGCTCCGCGATCTTGTCCCGGATCTGCTCCTCGGAAACGATCACGCGGTCGATGTCCGCGTCGTACCAGCTGCCGTCGGCCATGGCGACAAGCCTGCCGTATCGACGGGCAGCGCCGTCCGCGGGGTGCGGACGGCGCTGCGTGCAAGTGTGGCGCCGGAATCGGCGCGGCCGAGGCGCAATTCGGTCAGCCGGAGCAGGATCAGTCGTGGCAGTCACGGAGTCCGGGGTAGGCAGGGCCGGGCTGGCGGCTGTCGGCGCCGTAGCCGAGCAGTACGGCGAGGCCGGTACCCGACGAACAGGAGCAGCAGAAATAGCAGGAAACATGGCGGGAACCCCTTGATGTGATTGGTGATCTGGGTTGTTCTCCGCCGGTGCGCACCGGAACTGACATCAAGCATCCCGCGACGCCGTCGGCAGCCCCCAGTGGCAGGATTGCCATGCATCCTCGATTTTCTGCCAGACGCCGGCTAGCAGTGTGGCCATGGTCACTCGTGTCGCGGCGCTCGCGCTGGACGGCGTCGCCCCCTTCGAACTCGGCGTGGTCTGTGAGGTCTTCGGCACCGACCGGCGCGCCGACGGCTTCCCCGCACTACGAGTTCACGCCTGTGCGGCGTCGACGGCGACCCGATCCGCACCAGCTCCGGCTTCGACATCACCCCGCAGCGCCGACCTCGACGCCGATCGACGCACGCCGACCTGGTCGCGGTACCCGCGCACCCGATCGGCTGCCCGGTCGCCACCGGCCGCGCTGGACGCGCTGCGCCGGGCGCACCAGCGGGGCGCCTACGTGCTGTCGCGTCTGCTCCGGGGGCGTTCCTGCTCGGCGAGGCCGGCCTGCTCGACGGCCGGCGCTGCACCACCCACTGGCGGTACGCCGACGAGCTGGCCGCGCCGCTTCCCGGCCGCCAAGGTCGAGCTGAACGTCGCTCTACGTGCAGGACGGCAACCTGCTCACCAGCGCCGGCACCGCCGCCGGCATCGACCTTGCCTGCACCTGGTGCGCAGCGATGCACGGCTCGGCGGTCGCCACCGCGCTGGCCCGCCGGATGGTCGTGCCGCCGCACCGCGACGGCGGCCAGGCCCAGTACGTCGAGGCGCCGCTGCCGCGCCAGCCCGGACGCGCCCACCCTGGAGCCGCTGCTGACCTGGCTGGTCGAGCACCTGGACCGAGGCGGTGACCGTGGAGACGCTGGCGGCCCGGGTACACATGTCGCCGCGTACCTTCGCCCGCCGGTTCCGGGCCGAGGCCGGCGCCACCCCGCACGACTGGCTGACCAGCCAGCGGGTGCTGCTGGCCCGGCGACTGCTGGAGGAGACCGAGCTGGGCGTCGACGCGGTCGCCACGCGCTGCGGCTTCGGCGACGCGGCGACCCTGCGGCACCACTTCGCCCGCCGGGTCGGCGCCACCCCGCAGTCCTACCGCACCACCTTCCGCCGCCGCGACGCGACGCCGGCGAGCCAGCGCGATGCCGGCAGCCAGCACGACACCGGCAGCCAGCTAGCTAGTAGCCGAGGGCGCAGCCGTCGGCGCGGGGCTCGGAGCCGGCCACGTAGCCGCCGTCCGGGCTGCCGCCAGATCGCCTGCCCGTAGCCGAAGAACTCGCCCGGGTCCACGGTCACCTCGTGACCCCGCTCGCGCAGCTCGCGCCACCAGCGCCGGGTCCAGTCCCGGCTCGACGGCCACCTGCCGGCCGCTGTGCCAGTACCAGCGCGGCGCGTCCAGGGCGGCCTGCGGGTCCAGTCCGTCGTCCACGGTGGACAGCGCCACCTGCACGATGCCCCTGCGGCTGCATGTGCCCGCCCATCACGCCGAACGGGCCGACCGGCGCGCCGTCACGGGTCAGGAACGCCGGAATGATGGTGTGGTACGGCCGCTTGCCGGGCGCCACCGCGTTCGGGTGGCCGGGTTCCAGCGCGAAGCCGGCGCCCCGGTTCTGCAGCCCGAAGCCCGTACCCGGGGACCACCACGTGCGAGCCGAAGCCCATGTAGTTGGACTGGATGAGGCTGACCATCATGCCGTCGGAGTCGGCGGCACACAGGTAGACGGTGCCGCCCCGGGCCGGGTCGCCGGGCGGCGGGTCACCGGCCCGCTCGCCGATCAGCGCCCGCCGCGCCGCCAGCGTACTCCTCGCTCGAGCAGCGCCTCGACCGGGACCGCGCACGGCGTCCGGGTCGGCGACGTAGGCGTGCGCGTCGGCGAAGGCCGAGCTTCATCGCCTCGATCTGCCGGTGCAGCCGCTCCCCGGGGGTGGCGGCCGGCAGGTCCAGCCCGTCCAGGATGGCCAGCGCCAGCAGCGCCACGATGCCCTGCCCGTTCGGCGGGATCTCCCACACCTCGTGGCCGCGGTACCGGGCGCTGATCGGGTCCACCCAGGTCGACGGTGTGCGCCGCCAGGTCGGCCTCGGTGATCAGCCCGCCGGTCCGCCGGGCGGCGTCGGCCACGCGCCTGGGCGATCTCGCCGTGGTAGAAGTCCTCCGCCTTCGAGTCGGCGATCAGGCGCAGGGTCCGGGCCGCGTCCGGGTTGCTGAACCGCTCGCCGGCCCGCGGCGCCCGGCCGTCCGGTCGGAACACCCGCGCCCACTCGGCGAACTCCGGCCCGGTCAGCCGCGGCCGGACCCGAGCCACGGTCGCCGCCCAGCCGGCCGCCACCCCGGGCGACACCGGCTAGCCGCCGGCCGCACCAGGCGATCGCGTCGGCGAACAGCTCCGCGAACGGCAGCGCGCCGAACCGGTCGTGCAGGTCCCGCCAGCCGGCCGGGGCGCCGGGCACGGTCACCGGCAGCCAGCCGTGCGACGGCATCACCGCCTCGGCGCGGGCCTGGTCGCCGCCGAGCGCGCCGGGCGCCGGGGCCACCCCGGCCGCCCGTGCCCGGTCCAGGGTGAGCGCGGCCGGCGAGCGGCCGGAGGCGTTCAGGCCGTGCAGGGTCGAGCCGTCCCAGACCAGTGCGAACAGGTCGCCGCCGATGTCGTTGGAGCCGGGCTGCACCTGGGTCAGGGCGATCGCGGTGGCGATCGCGGCGTCGACCGCGTTGCCGCCCCGGCGCAGGATGGCCAGGCCGGCCGACGCGGCGAGCGGTTGGCTGGTGGCCACCACTCCGCGCGGGGCGTACAGGGGTTTCCGGGGTGCGGACATTCCATGATCACAGCGCATCGGCGCCGGTGAGGGAAGGGTTTCGGACAGATCCGGGGGCAAGGCGACGGGTCAGTCCGCTGCCGCCAGCCGGTCGGCGCGCCGGGCCACCAGCACCCCGCCGGGCAGCGCCACCGGCCCCTGGCCGTGCCACCCGGTGACCAGGGCGTCGAGGGCGTCCAGGTGGACGGCGGAGAGCGCGCCGCCGGAGACCCCCAGTTCCCGCGTGTACGAGCGGAGCAGCCGTCCCCGGATCGCCGGGGCGAGCGCCGCGAGCGCCGGCACCTTCAGCCCGCCGGCCGGGTGCCGGACGTCGGGCGCGACCTGCTCGGCCAGCGCGTCCAGGGCGGTCAGGTCGGCCGCCACCAGCCGCGCGGTCCGGGCCAGGTTGCTCCACCACGTCGGGGCCGAGGGCGTCGACCAGCACGCCGAGCCCGGCCCGGATCCGGGCACGGGCGTAGGACGGGTCCACGTTGTGCGGGTCCTGCCAGGGCGACAGCTGCGACTCGACGCAGAACTGCGCGGTCTGCGCGCGCGAGGTGTCGAGCAACGGGCGACGGAACTCCACCCCGTGCCGGGTGAACGTCGCCGGCATCCCGGCCAGCCCGCGCGGGCCGGCACCCCGGGCCAGCGCCAGCAGTACCGTCTCCGCCTGGTCGTCGCGGGTGTGCCCGAGCAGCACGGCGGCCGCGTCGTGCTCGCGGGCGGCATCCGCCAGGGCCAGGTAGCGGGCATCGCGGGCGGCTGCTTCCGGGCCACCCGCGCCGTCCACCCGGACCGTGGTCGCCACCGCCGGGGACAGTCCGCCGTGCTCGCCCCAGGCCGCCACGTCCGCTGCCCGCTCGACGGAGCCCGGTTGCAGGCCGTGGTCCACGGTCACCAGTCCGGCCCGCAGCGCCGGCCGGGGGGCGACGAAAGCGGTGGCGGCGGCGAGCGCCAGCGAGTCGCCGCCACCGGAGCAGGCCACCAGCACGAGACTCCCAGCGGGTACCCCGGCAAGGTCTGACCGGACCGCCGACCGCCCGGCGGCGACCGCCGGCGGCAGCCGGCCCACCAGCGGGTTAGTCGATTACCCGGGCGACCCAGGCGTCCGGGTCGGCCAGCTCGGACAGCCGGGGCAGGGTGATCGGGGACTCCCAGATCCGGTTGAACTCGGCCATCCCGACCCGCTCCACCACGGTGTGCACGAACTTGCGGCCCTCGGCGTACTGGCGCATCTTCACCTCGACGCCGAGCAGCTTGCGCAGCATCTTCTCCACCGGGTTGCCGCCCTCGCGACGCTGGTTGAACCGGGCCCGGATCTCGTCGACGGTGGGCACCACGTCCGGCCCGACACCGTCCATCACGAACTCGGCGTGCCCTTCCAGCAGCGTCATCAGCGCGGTGAGCCGGTCCAGCACCGCCTTCTGCGCCGGGCGTCTGCACCAGGTCGAGGACGGAGGCCCGGCTGTCCGGGTTGCGCACCACGTCGGACAGTGACGCGATCCCCCGCCGCAGCCGGTCGAAGACCTGGTCGCCGGCCTGCGAGGCGTCCACGAACGCGCGCACCTCGCCGAGGAAGTGGCCGCGCAGCCACGGCACCGCCGTGAACTGGGTGCGGTGGGTGACCTCGTGCAGGCAGACCCACAGCCGGAAGTCGTGCGGGTCGGCCGACGAGCTTCCGCTCGACCTCCACCACGTTGGGCGCGACCAGCAGCAGGATGCCCGGGTCGGCGGAGAACACCTCGTACTGGCCGAGCACCTTGCCGGACAGGTAGGCCAGCACCGTGCCGGCCTGCACGCCGGTGAGCCGGGAGCCGACGGCGGTGGTGAACGCGCCCGGCTCCTTGTCGCCGATCAGCTGGCTGACCAGCGGGTTGATGACCTGGCGGAGGCCGAGGATGTTGGTGGCGGCCCAGTCCCGACGGTCCACCACCCGGACGGGAGGGTGCGTGACCATCGGGTGCATCCCGGTGTAGCGCAGCACGTGACCGGCTGCGTCATCGGTGAGTCGGCGCAGGTCGGCGACGACGTCGGCGGCTTCGGAGAAGGACACGTGCGGACCGGACTTACCCAGCGCGCCCGCGGTCGCGGTCGCCAGGTCCCAGTCGACAAACTGCGCCATCACCCCACCGTACCCGGCGCGCGCCGACCGGCACGGTCTTCGCTGCCGCGGGCGATCCCGCTCCGGTCGCCGACTGTCAGCGCACCGCGGCCAGGGCGGCGGCCACCCGGTCCAGGGCCGCCTCGGCGGCGGGCGAGCCGTTGGGTACCGCGTCGGCCATCACCGCGAACGCCAGCAGCCGACCACCCGCGTCCACCACCAGCCCGGCGAGGGTACTGACGCCGGTCAGGGTGCCGGTCTTGGCGCGCACGTCACCGACGCCGCCCGACCGCGCTCGGATCGTGGTACCGGCTCGCCAGCGTGCCCGAGTAGCCGGCCACCGGCAGGCCGGTGAGCAGCCCGTGCAGCTCCGGGTGGCTGGCACCGCAGGCCACCACGAGCAGGCCGGTGAGCAGCCCCGGGGTGAGCCGGTCCAGGTTGGACAGCCCGGAACCGTCGACCAGGCTCGACCCGCCGGTGGGTACGCCCAGGTCGGCCAGGGTCTTGAAGACCGCCTGTGCGGCGCCGGTGAAGCTCGCCTCCATCGCCGGCGGCCAGCGCGACCTGGCGGACCAGTACCTCGGCCACGGTGTTGTCGCTGGCCGAGAGCATCATCTCGACCAGCCGCACCATCGGCGGCGAGTACACCACGCCGAGCTGTTGGCCCGGGGCCAGCGAGCCGCCGGCCGGGCTGGCGTCGCCGGACTCGGCCGGCGCGGCCGAGGCGGCGGTACCCACCGGCGCGGTGCCCGGACGGCGGCCGCGTTCGACAGCCCGAGCAGCCGGGCGAACGCCTGGCCGGCGGCCAGGTCCGGCTTGGCGAACCGGGCGCTGTTCTTGGTCGGGTTGCTGCGTCCGCCGTCGGTCATCAGTGCGGTGATCCGGGCGGTCTGCCCGCTGGCCAGGTCGTCCGGGTCCCAGCCCTGGGCGGTGCTCGGCCCGACGAAGAGCGACGAGTCCACGATCACCTTGGTCGGTGCGGTGCCGCCGAGCACCCGCTTCACCTGGGCGGCCAGGTCGGACAGCAGCGCCGCCCCGGCGTAGGTCGGCTTGCCGGCGGCCAGCGTCGGGTCACCGCCGCCGATGATGACCACCTCGCCCGGGTTGGCGCCGGCCACCACCCGGGTCGGGATCCGGTACGCGCCGCCCCGGGCAGCCAGCACCGCAGCCGCCGTGGTGAGTTTGTTGGTGGACGCCGGGATCATCGCGTCGGTCGGCCCGTTGGCGAACAGCTCGCTGCCGGTGGACGCGTCGACCACGCTCACCCGGACGTGCGGGCCCAGATTCGGGTCGGCGAGCAGCCCGGTGAGGGCCGCCTCGATAGTGGCCGCACTCGGTGCGGGCGCGTCGGAGTCGGCCGCGGCGAGTACCGGCGGCGGCGCAGGTTCGCTGGTCGTCGGCGCGGCGGTCGGGTGCGCGGCGGTACCGAAGAGCGCGCTCGGCCGGGCGGCCACCAGACCGGCCCCGACCAACGCCAGTACAACCAGGCAGGCGGCCAGCAGCAGCCAGGTACGCGTCCGCGACCGGCGTACTGCCACGGCGCCCGGCGCGCTCTCCTCGACCGGGCGCACCGGGTCGGGGGCCGTCGCACGTCGCTGCTCCTGGTCGGTCCTCGACCGGCCGGGCTGGTCGGCGTAGCGCTGCTGCTCGGTGCTGTCCGGCAGGCTGGCCCGACCGGGGCGCGGCGGCTCCGGACGCACGGTCCGATCCGGCTGCTCGTAGCGCGCCGGCTGATCCCGTCGCTCGGCCTGGTCACGCCGCTCGGCCTGGTCGAAGCCGGCCGGCTGATCGAAACGGCCGGGCTGATCGACGCGGCTCGGCTGCTCGAACCGGCCGGCTGATCGGACCGGCTCGGCTGATCGAACCGGCCGGGCTGATCGAACCTGCTCGGCTGGTCGGAGCGGCTCGGCTGGTCGAAACGGCTCGGCTGGTCGAGGTAGGTCGGCTGGTCGGGGCGGCTCGGGCGGTCGGCCGGGCGCGGTGGGTGGTTCGGCGCGAACGACTGTGGGGTCTCGGCCGGGTGCGGTCGGACGGGCCGGAGGACTTTGCGGGTAGCCGCCCTCGGCCGGGCCGACCGGGCTGGAAGGACTGCGGGGCATCGGGTCGGGGCGGTGGGAATGCCTGGTCGCGGCCGGGTGCGGGCGGCTGCGCGGAGGGGGGGCCGCCCTCGGTGGGGCGGCCGGGCTGGAAGGACTGCGGCGCATCCGGTCGGGCGGGTGGGAACGCCTGGTCGGGGCGGGCCGGGTAGGCCGAGGGCTGGTCGGGGCGGCCCGGATGACCGGGCTGCAGCTCGGGGCGGCCGGGCTGCTGCTCTGGGCATGGGCTGCTGCTCTGGGCGACCGGGCTGGCCGGGGGTGAACGCGGTCGGTTGGCCGGTGGGGAAGTGGTCGGCTGGCCGGGTAGTTGGTCGGGCCGGGCTGCGGGTGACGGCCGTAGTCCGGCCGGTCGGCCGGCGGGACGGGGGGAACTGGTCCGGTTGTTCAGCCGGGCGGCTCGGGAAGGCGGGCGGCTCGGGCTGCGGGCGGCGCTGGTAGGTGTCCGGGTCCACCGGCCTGGCCGGCGGGTACTGGCTCGGCTCGCCGGGCCGGGTGGCGTCGCCGGGCCGGCGGAATCCCGGGCGGCCGGTCTCGCTCGGACGGGTGGGAGCGGCGGGCGGCTCGGTGCGAGCGGCGCGCCACGGGTAGGCGTCGGGCTCCGCCGGGCGGGCCGGCCGGTCGGCGGTGCCTGCGGCGGGCGGCGGCGGGGGGGGCGGAGCGCGGTGCGGGCGGGGGGTCGGGCGGCGGACCGGGACCGGCGCGGGTGGGACCGGGGTGGCACGGGCTCGAGCACCCGTGCTCGGCAGCCGGTCGATCGGCGTCAGCCGCTCGGCCGGGCGCGGGCGGAGCCGGGGGGGGCGGTCGGCGGGGCGGGACGCGGGTGGTCGGCGGCGCCGGGGCGGAGGGGCTGGGGGCCGATGGCGGCAGCGCCGGGTGCCGCCGAGGCGGCGGGCCGATGGGACCCGGGGCAACGGCGGGCTGGCGGCATCCGGAGCGGCGGTCGGCGGCGGTCCCGAGGGAGACGGGGGGGCAGGGCACCGGTGCGGTCGCCGGGATCGGTCGGGGTCGGGGCACCGACGGGCGGTGTTGCCTGCTGACCCGCAGGCGCCTGCGGCACGGCTGACAGCGGTGGCGGGGGGCAGCCGGCGACACCGGGCGGCGGCGCCTCGGGGCGCGGCGACGTCCGGGGCGGCGGCTGGGCGGCGGGCGGCGGTGCCGGGATCCGGCCGGGCGACGGGCCGGGCGCGCCGAGGGGCGCGGCGCGGCCGGCGACTCGGCGGCGTTGCCGATGGGCGCGCCCGGCGGCGCGCGCGGCGGAGACGGTGGCGCGGCCGGCGGTGGGCCGGCGGGCGTGGTCGCGGGCGGCGCCGGGGGTTGGGGGGTGACGGCGCGCGGGGGCGATGCGGGGCGGTCGTCGTAGCGGTGCGGGGCCTCGGGGACCGAACGCGCGGCCCGAGCGGCCGCGCGCATCTGCGGTGTCAACTTGTCGATAGGCGTCAGCTTGGGGCCGGCCGGCTTGGCGGCTGGTGGGTCACCCGGCGACGGCGACGTCTGCGCTGGTGACGAAGGTGACACCGGGGTACCGGAGGTGGGCGGCTCGGAACCGGGCGAGGCGGGGGCAGCGGCGGCGGTCGGAGTGACAACCGGGTGCGAATCCGGCGAATCGGCGGCTGCGCTATCCTGCGGAGGCGGTTGCTGTACAGGGTTGGCGGGGTCGGGCTCGTGTGAGTCTTGCCGCTCCACAGGTGCCTCCCTTCTGATTCGGCCCAGGTCCTCGGTCACACTACTTGTGTCAAACGCGGTGGGGCGAGCGGTCGCAGCGGGGCGAACAACGAGGAGCGGTGAGCATGGATTTCGACGTCACGGTTGAGATCCCCAAGGGGCAGCGCAACAAGTACGAGGTGGACCACGCCACCGGGCGGATCCGCCTGGACCGGACGCTGTTCACCTCCACCCAGTACCCGGCCGACTACGGCTTCATCGAGCTGACCCTCGGACTGGACGGTGACCCGCTCGACGCGCTGGTCCTGGTCCAGGAACCGACGTTCCCAGGGTGCCTGATCCGTTGCCGCGCCATCGGAATGTTCCGGATGACTGACGAAAAGGGTGGCGACGACAAGGTGCTCTGCGTGCCCGCGTACGACCCGCGGCTGGAGCACCTGCGCGACATCCACCACCTGGGCGAGTTCGACCGGCTGGAGATCCAGCACTTCTTCGAGGTCTACAAGGACCTGGAGCCGGGCAAGAGCGTCGAGGGCGCGAGCTGGGTCGGCCGGGTGGACGCGGAGGCCGAGATCCGGGCGTCGCAGCGGCGCCACGTCGACGGTGTGGCCAGTGGCGAGTACCACGATCCGGGCGTCTGGGCGGTGGCAGCAAACCGCCCACTACAGATCGAAAGTACCGAATCAGACTCTTAATCACTATCTGTCCGATATTGTCGGGGAGTCCGTAACCCACCCCGGTGATACGGCAGGTGGTGTGCGGTGGCGGACCGCTCGCGTACCCGGTTGGCGGCAGCACTGGTCGTGACCCTGCTCGCCGTCGCGGGGGTGACCGTGGCGGCACCCGGGCCGGCGTACGCCGCGCCGGCCGGGTACCCGGTCACCGGCGTCGACGTCTCGCACTGGCAGGGCAAGGTCAACTGGCCGGCGGTGGTCGCGGGCGGCGCGAAGTTCGCGTACCTGAAGGCGACCGACGGGATCAACTTCGTCGACCCGACCTTCGTCAGCAACTACCGGACCGCCAAGAGCGTCGGGCTGTACGCGGGCGCGTACCACTTCGCCCGGCCGGACAAGAGCACCGGCGCCGCCCAGGCCGACTACCTGATCGCCCGTGCGCTCTACGTCAACGACGGCCGTACCCTGCCGCCGATGCTCGACCTGGAGTGGCCGGCGGCCGGCACGAGCAGCCCGTACCCCTGCTACGGGATGACCCCCGCGCAGCTGGTGGCCTGGACGCACCAGTTCGTCGACCGGATCCGGCTGCGCACCGGCCGGGTGACCACCATCTACACCAACACCAGTTGGTGGAAGAGGTGCCTGGCGAACAACGCCGGCTTCGGCGCCAACCCGCTGTTCATCGCCAGCTACACGGCCAGCCCGCCGCCGTTGCCGGCCGGCTGGGCCGGCTGGACCATCTGGCAGTACGCCGACCACGGCACGCTCCCCGGTGACCAGGACGTGTTCAACGGCACGACGGCTCAGCTCGGCCAGTTGGCCGGCGGCGTGTTCCGGCCCCGGGGGTACGCCGACGACCTGGCCTGGCTGCAGGGCGGCCGGCTGTTCACCTTCAGCGGTACCGGCCTGAGCACCATCGCCTCGATTCCACTAGCGACGCCCACCTGGGCCGGGTCCGGCGACTACGACCACGACGGGCAGGGCGACCTGTTCTGGTACTACGCCAGCAACGGCACCATCCACCTGCTACTCGGCCGGGGTACCTCGTTCACCAGCATCGGCGCGGTACGCGGACCGGGGGTCGGCCGGCCGACCTGGGCGGCGACCGGCGACTTCGACGGCGACGGCTGGCGCGACGACCTGGCCTGGCTCCAGTCCGGCACGCTGTTCCTCTTCACCGGCACCACGCTGGCCACCGCGAGCGCGATCCCGCTGGCCCGACCGACCTGGGCCGGCGTCGGCGACTACAACCACGACGGCCGCGACGACCTGTTCTGGTACTACGCCAGCAACGGCAGCATCCACGTACTGCTCTCCACCGGGCGCGGCTTCGCCACCGCGGGCATGGTGCGCGGCCCCGGCGTCGGCGCACCGTCCTGGGCCGGCGTGGGGGACCTCGACGGCGACGGTCACGCCGGGGACCTGGCCTGGTGGCAGGGCGGCACCCTGTTCACCTTCCTGGGCGGCCGCCTGACCACCACCGGCGCGCTGTCCCGCCCCGCCCCACCTGGGCCGGCATCGGCGACTACGACCACAACCACCGCGACGACGTCTTCGTCTACTACGCCACCCCCGGCACCCTCCACGCCCTCACCTCCACCGGCGCCACCTTCCGCGACGCGGGCGTCCTCCGCGGCCCCGGCGTAGGCACCCCCACCTGGGCCACCCCGGGCGCCTTCGGCTGACACCGCCTTCTACCGGCGGCACCTTCAACTGACGGCACCTTCAACTGACGGCACCTACTACCGACGGCACCTACTCCTGTGATCTTGGGGTTATGGCTGCGATCTTGGAGGGGGACACCGCCATAACCCCAAGATCAAAGGGGCACCCGGTTACTGCGCGAGGTCACGGCAGCCCGGAGTCACGGCGGCCCGGAGTCACGGCAGCCCGGAGTCACGGCAGCCCGGAGTCACGGCAGCGCAGAGTCACGGCAGCGCAGAGTTACGGCGGCGCGGGTTACGGGGCGAGGTGGGCGAGGAGGGAGTAGAGGCCGAGGACGGCGCAGGCGGCGGGGATGACGGAGACGACGCAGAGGGCGTCGAGGATGTCGGCGGCGCGGCCGAGGTAGGGGCCGGGGGCGTGGCGGCGGTAGGTCGCGCCGGCCAGGACGAGTACCAGGGCGGCGAGGATCAGCAGGCCGGCGACGGGGACGGCGACCCGGCTGGACAGCGGGGCGGCGGCGAGTAGCAGGACTATGCCGCCGGCACCGGCGAGCAGCAGGGGTAGCCGCTGGCGGACCGCCAGGAACACCCGGGCGCGCAGCAGCAGGGCGCCGGCCGCCACTGCCACCAGTACCGGGCCGGCGGTCCCGGCGCGGACCAGCAGTACGTCGGCCAGTAGTGCGCCGAGTGCCACGCCGGTCAGTGCGCCGGTGAGCAGTTCGTCGGCGCGGATCACGGCGGCGAAGACCCGCTCCCGGTCCGGACGCTCCGGCTCCGGGGTACCGACGAGCACCGGGGTGGGTACCGGGACCGGCAGCTTGCCCAGTCGGACCGCGGCCAGCGGCACCGCGAGCAGGCCGGTCACCAGCACGGTGAGGACCAGTGCGGCGGAGCCGGCGGGCGAGAGCCAGACGTTCGCCACGGCGCCGATCAGCCCCGCGCCGCCGACCACCGCACCGGCCACGAACAGTCGCAGCGCAGCCCCCACACCGAGTGCCCCGGCGACGCTGGCCAGCAGTACCGCCACGGCGCCGACCAGCAGGTGCGGGCCGGTGAGTACGGCGTCGCCGTCGGCGGCGAGCACGGTGAGGCCGCCGAGTGCCGCGTACGGCAGCGCGTACCCGGCCAGCGCGGCGCCGGCCGGTGCGTCCCGTACGCCCGGGAGGCCAGCGCGCCGGCGAAGAGCAGCAGGACGGTGGCGGCGAGGGCGACCGGTGCAGTCGCGCCGGGTCGGGCCGCCCGGATCAGCTCGACCAGGCCGAGCAGGGCGGCGACCGCGCCGAGGGCGAGCGCGGTGGCCCGGGTGACGGTGCCGTCCCAGCCCCGCCCGTAGCGGCGGGCACCGGCCGCGATCGCGTCGACGACGTCGTCGTACTCCAGCTCCGGCCAGCTCGTCCGGGCCGGGACGAGGTGCAGCACCGCGCCGTCGCGTACCCCCTGGGTGGCGAGCCCGGCCGCGACGGAGAGCGCGACGCCGTCGGTACGCCGCAGCACCCACCCGCCGTGCGCCTGCCCGACGTCGGCGAGGCCGTCGCCCGCGTGCCGCAACAACTCCGGCAGCAACTCGGCCAGCGGCGCGTGCTCGGGCAGCGCGACGTCGACCCGGCGGGCCGGCGCGCTCACCGTCACCCGGGCCAACCCATCGAGATCGGTCATGCCGTCACCCGTGCCCGGCCATCGAGATCGGTGCGCGCATGTCCATCGAGGTCGGTCACAGCGGCACCTCGGCCGAGCCTGTCGAGGTCGTCATGGCGGCGAGGTTACGGCAAAACGGGGGCACCCCGGGGACCGCCGGCAACCCCTACGATATGGGACTGCGCAGGGGAGGCAGCCAGTGACCACGATGATTGTCCGCAGACGGCCGCGCCGTCCCGCGCCGGTCATCCCGGAGGGTGTCCTGGAGGTACCGGCACCGCCGGAGATCGCCCAGGTCACCGCATCCCGGTGGGGTCAGCTGCTGAGCATGCTGCCGCTGCTGACCGGGGCGGCCGCGACGGCGCTGCTGTTCGCCGGGCGGGAGGGCGGCGCGTACTCCTATGTGGTCGGTGGGGTGTTCGGCATCTCGTCACTCGGGATGCTGGCGACCAACTTCGGTTCCGGCTCCGGGCAGCCGAAGAAGGCCGAGATGATGGCGACCCGCCGGGAGTACCTGCGGCACCTGGCGGCGCTGCGTACCCGGGTCCGGGACGTCGCCGACCGGCAGCGCACCGGCCTGCACTACCGCCACCCCGAGCCCGACCTCGCTGTGGTCCACAGTGGACAGCCATCGACTGTGGGAGCGCCGGCCCACCGATGCGGACTTCGGCGTTGTCCGGCTCGGCCTCGGCCCGCAGGCACTCGCCACCGAGCTGGTACCCCCGGTGAGCCGCCCCGCCGAGGAGCTGGAACCCACCACCGCCGGGGCGCTGCGCCGCTTCCTCGACACCTACGCCCTGGTCCCCGACCTGCCGGTGGCCGTCTCGGTGCGCGGCTTCTCCCGGCTCTACGTGCGCGGCCCGCTCGACCCGACCCGCGCCCTGGTCCGCGCGGCGCTCGCCCAGCTCGCCGTCTTCCACGCCCCCGGCGAACTGGTCATCGCGGTCTGCGCCGGCCCGCAACGCCGGCCCGACTGGGACTACCTCAAGTGGCTGCCGCACGCCCGGCATCCGGACAAGTCCGACGCGCTCGGCGGGCGGCGGCTGGTCGCCGGCTCCGGCGTGGAGTTGGAGCAGCTGCTCGGCGACCTGATCGCCGACCGGCCACGGTTCTCTCCGGGCGGCGAGCACGTCGGTCCGCAGCTCGTGGTGGTACTCGACGGGGCCGACCTGACCGGGGCCCAGCACCTCACCGTGGACAGCGCGCTGCAGGGCGTCGCCGTGATCGACCTGGACGGGCCGCCGCCCCGGCTGCTGGACCGGGCCACCATCTCGCTCACCGTCGACGCGGCCGGCGCGCTGCACGGCACGTCGGCCGACGAGCAGACCGAGGCCGGGACAGCGGACCAGCTGCCGCTGGTGGCGGCGCAGGCGCTGGCCCGGCAACTCGCGCCGCTGCGGCTGGCCCCGACCGGCGGCCGCGCGGACACCCCGCTCGCCGGTGACCTGGACCTGTCCGACCTGCTCGGGATCGGTGACCCTGACCGGTTCGAGGTCAGCCGGGGCTGGGCGCCCCGGGCCAACCGGGACCGGCTGCGGGTACCCATCGGGATCGGCGCCGACGGGCAAAGCCGTCGACCTGGACCTCAAGGAGTCCGCGCAGGACGGGATGGGCCCGCACGGGCTGCTCATCGGCGCGACCGGCTCGGGCAAGTCGGAGCTGCTGCGTACCCTCGTGCTCGGGCTGGCCGCCAGCCACGACTCGCAGCAGCTCAACTTCGTGCTGATCGACTTCAAGGGCGGCGCGACCTTCTCCTCACTGGACCGGCTGCCGCACACCGCCGCGCTGATCACCAACCTCTCCGACGAGCTGCCGCTGGTCGACCGGATGAGCGACGCCATCCGGGGCGAGTTGGTGCGCCGTCAGGAGCTGCTGCGCAAGGCCGGCAACCTGCAGTCGTTGCGCGACTACGAGCAGGCCCGCCTCGCCGGCGCGGCGCTGGCCCCGCTGCCGGTACTGGTGGTGGTCTGCGACGAGTTCTCCGAGCTGCTGCACGAGAAGCCGGAGTTCATCGAGGACTTCGTGCAGATCGGCCGGCTCGGGCGGTCGCTCGGGGTGCACCTGCTACTGGCCTCGCAGCGGCTGGAGGAGGGGCGGCTGCGCGGGCTGGACACCCACCTGTCGTACCGGATCGGGCTGCGGACCTTCTCGCCGATGGAGTCGCGCACGGTGCTCGGCGTGCCGGACGCGTACCAGTTGCCGTCCGCGCCGGGGCACGGGTACCTGAAGTTCGGCACCGAGGCGCTGGTGCGGTTCAAGGCCGCGTACGTCTCCGGCCCGTACCGCCGGCACGGCCGCTCCGGTACCGACCCCGCCGGCGGTGGCGGCGGACCCCGGGTGCACCACTTCGGTACCCACGAACTGGCCCTGCCGAAGGCGCCGACGCCGCCCACGCCGGCCTCCGAACCGGCTGGCTCGACCAGCCTGCTGGAGCGGATGGTGCAGCGGCTGGCCGGCGCGGGCGCCCCGGCGCACCAGGTCTGGCTGCCGCCGCTGTCCCGCCCGGCCGCCCTCGACGAGCTGCTCGGCCCGTTCGGGCTGGACCCGCAGTGGGGCTACGGGGTGGCGAACTCCCAGCTGCGCGGCGGGCTGCGGATCCCGGTGGCGCTGGTGGACAAGCCGTTCGAGCAGCGCCGGGACCTGCTCTGGCTGGCACTGGACGGCGGGGCCGGGCACGTCGCCGTGGTCGGCGGCCCGCGTTCGGGCAAGTCCACCCTGCTGCGCACGATCATCACCGGGCTGGCGCTGACCCACAGCCCGCGCGAGGCCCAGTTCTACTGCCTGGACTTCGGCGGTGGCGCACTGTCGGGGCTGCGGGAGCTGCCGCACGTCGGCGGGGTCGCCGGGCGGCTCGACCCGGCCTCGGTGCGGCGTACCGTCAGCGAGGTCGCGAGCCTGCTGACCGCCCGGGAACGCCGGTTCAACAGCGGCGGCATCGACTCGATCAGCGCGCACCGCCGTCGCGGGTACCCCGACGACCCGCACGGCGAGGTGTTCCTGGTCATCGACGGCTGGTCCACCCTGCGCTCCGAGTACGACGACCTGGAGCCGCTGGTCACCGACATCGCCACC
Organism: uncultured Actinomycetota bacterium; assembly: GCA_963794685.1. Classification (GTDB taxonomy): domain Bacteria; phylum Actinomycetota; class Actinomycetes; order Mycobacteriales; family Micromonosporaceae; genus CAVTWH01. The sequence goes on from CAWCFK010000012.1 coordinate 44,928, forward strand.
CGGGGGCTGTCCTACGGCGTACACGTGCTCGCCAGCGGCAGCCGCTGGCTGGACTTCCGGCCAGGGGTCCGCGACCTGTTCGGGGCCAAGGTCGAGCTGCGCCTCGGGGACCCGACCGACTCGCTGGTCAACCGCCGCGCGGCCGGCAACGTGCCGGACGCCAACCCGGGACGCGGCCTCACCCCGGACGGCCTGCACCTGCTCACCGCACTGCCGTCGGCGGCCGGCCTGGAGCCGGGCGAGCTGGTCAAGGCGATCGCGGCCGGCTGGACCGGCCCGCCCGCCCCGCCGATCCGGCTGCTCCCCGCCGACCTGCCCTACGCCGACCTGGTGGCCGCGGCCGGCACGCCGGCGCATCCGCTGTGGCTGCCGCTGGGCATCAACGAGGCGGAGCTCGCCCCGGTCGAGCATCGACTTCACCGCCGAGCCGCACCTGCTGGTCTTCGGCGACTCCGGTAGCGGCAAGTCCTCGCTGCTGCGCTCGCTGGCCGCGTCGCTGGTCCGGCAGTGCGATCCGGAGCAGGCCCGGATCATCCTCATCGACTACCGGCGCAGCCTGCTCGGGGCGATCGGCAGTGAACACCTGATCGGGTACGCGGCGGGGGCCGCCGAGGCGCAGGAGCTGATCGACTCGGTGGTCGGGTACATGCAGCGCCGGCTGCCCGGCCCCGACGTGACCCCGCAGCAGCTGCGGGAGCGCTCGTGGTGGACCGGGCCCGAGTGCTTCGTCCTGGTCGACGACTACGACCTGGTCGCCACCGGCAGCGCGAACCCGGTCACCGGCCTGCTCGACCACCTGGCCCAGGCCCGCGACATCGGCCTGCACCTGGTACTCGCCCGCCGCTCCGGCGGGGCCAGCCGGGCGCTGTACGAGCCGGTGATCCAGCGGCTACGGGAGATCAGCTCGGCCGGGCGTGCTGCTCTCCGGGGACCGGGACGAGGGGGCGCTGCTCGGGGACGTCCGCCCGCGTACCCTGCCGCCGGGCCGGGGCGTGCTGGTCAGCCGGCACAGCGGTACCCACCTGATCCAGCTCGGCAACCTGCCCCCGGCCGAGTAACCGCCGCGCGGACGCTCCTGCAAGAAGGCGGGGCGTCAGCCGACGGCGCAGCCGCCGGTGTCGACCGGTTCGGTGGCGTTGCGGCCGGCCTGGGCGACCGGGTTGACCTCGGTGAGGGTGAGGGCGAAGCCGATGTCGCCGTCGTCCGCGGCGGCCGCGAAGATCACGCCGAGTACCCGGCCGTGGGTGTCCAGCAGCGGGCCGCCGGAGTTTCCGTTGCGTACCAGGCCGCGCAGTGTGTAGACGTTGCGGACGACGGTGGTGTCGTTGTAGATGTCCGGTCCCCGGATGTCACCGGAGTCACGGATGCGGGCGGACTGCGCGTCGAAGTCGCCGTCCAGCGGGTACCCGAGGATGATCGCGTCGTCGTTGGTGACCGCGACCGTCGAGGCGAACGGCAGTACCGGGCCGGCCAGGTCGGGGACGTAGACCACGGCCAGGTCGCGGGCCGAGTCGTAGGCGACCACCCGGCCCCGGTGGCCCTCGCCGTCCTGCTCCACGGTGAGCGGCCCCCGGGTCCCGGCCACCACGTGCGCGTTGGTGAGCACGTGGCCGGGGGCGAACAGGAAGCCGGAGCCCTCGATCATCCGGTTGCACGGGGCGGCGCTGCCGAGGACCTTCACCACCGAGCTGTGCGCCGCGCGGACCACCGCCGAGCCGGCCAGTGCGCTGTCCGGCGGGTCCACCTGCTTGACCCGGGTCGGGTCGAGGCCACCGAAGACGTCCGGGAAGCCGCCGGTGTCCACCGTGCCGACGCAGCGACTCGGACAGCTCCTCGGCCTTGTCCGGCATCACCGCGTCGACGCCGTGCAGGATCGCGCTGTGCCGGATGGAGCTGGCCAGCGGCTTGGCCGGCGCGGAGCCCAGCGGCGCGGCGACCAGCCAGGCGACCATCAGCAGCGCGATCACCGAGACCAGTGCGCCGCCGACGTCGTCGAGGTGTCGGACCCCCCGGCCGCGCAGCGCCGAACGGATCTTCCCGCCGGCCCAGCCGGCCGCGATCTGGCCGCCGATGGCGAGGACGAAGACGGTGCCCAGCGCGAGCATCACCCGGATCGAGTCGGAGTCGGAGTGGTTGGCCAGCCAGGGGCCGAGTTGCAGGCCGAGGGCGGCGCCGCCGAAGAAACCCACAAAGGACAGCAGACCGACGAAGAAACCTTGGCGGTACCCGTTGACGGCGAAGAACGCGATCAGTACCAGCAGGACGACGTCGACCAGGCTGCCATACACCCCGCCTACGGTACGGGCTGGTCACCGGAGATGGGCAGCGGCACCGGCGGCGCCTGCTCGTCCCACGGGCGCTGCCAGCCGGCCAGCCGCAGCAGCGCGTCCACGACACCCGCGGTGAACCCCCAGACCAGCATCTGGCGTACCCGGAACGCCGGCCCGACCCAGCCACTCGGGTGCTGTACCCGGACCCGGTTCGCCGGATCCACCAGCTCAGCCACCGGTACCCGTACCACCCGGGCCACCTCGGCCGGGTCCAGCGGGTGTACCGGGTGCGGAGTGTGCCACCAGGCCAGTACCGGCGTCACCACGAAGCCGCTGACCGGGATCCACAGCGGCGGCAGGGTGGCCAGCACCGTGACGCTGGCCGGGTCGAGGCCGACCTCCTCGGCGGCCTCGCGCAGCGCGGTGCCGGCCGGCCCGTCGTCGCCCGGATCGGTGGCACCGCCGGGGAACGCCGGCTGCCCCGCGTGCGTACGCATGTCCGGCGCGCGCTGCAGGATCAGCATGTCCGGCCCGGCGTCCCGGGCACCGTCCGGGGAGTCCTCGCCGAGCAGGATGAGTACCGCGCTGGCCCGGCCGCCGCGCTCCGGGGTGGGCAGCCGGGTGAAGTCCTCCCGGCCCGCGGCGGCCAGGTTCGTCAGCAGCGGCTGCCACCACGCGGGCAGGCCGTCGACCGCCTGGACACCCGTCCCGGAGCTTGCTCGGCCCGGTCATCGCACGCCCAGGTAGGTCGCGGTCAGGTCGGCCAACCGCTGGTCGGTGAGCGGGGTGACCTCGTTGTACAGGTAGCGCAGGCCACCCTGCGCGTCCACGAACAGCGTCGCCGGCAGGGTGCTGCGCGCCGACCCCGGCGAGCAGCGACCGCTTCGGGTCGACGAGCATCGGGAAGGTCAGCCCGAGGTCCTCCACAGTGGACTGCCCGCCGCTTGCGGTGTCGGCGGTGTCGACGCCGATCACCCTGACCCGGCCGGTGGCGGCGAACTTCTGCATGGTCGGCAGCTCCTTGCGGCACGGCTGCACCAGGATGCCCACAGGTTGATCACGGTCGGCTGGCCGAGGGTGGTGAGCCGCACCGGTGCGCCGCCGATCAGGCACGCCAGGGTGAGATCCGGAACTTTGCCCGGCGCCGGCGCGAACGACGCCCCCGGCGCACCTGCCGTCGCGCTGGGCGGGGACAGGCAGGACGGGCCGGTCGACTCGACGTCGACTGCGCGGCGGGCGTGCTGCCGTGGCAGGCGGCGAGCGTGCCGAGGAGCCCGGCGGTGGCCAGCGGCAACGCCAACCGGGACAGCGGGCGGCGCGACAGCGGGGCGGGGCGGGCGGTCACGGGGTATCGGTGGCGGCGGCGGCCGCGAGGACGGCGGGTGGGGGCAGCGGCGCACCGGCCAACTCGGCGAGCTCGGCGGCCCGCGGGCCCTTGAGCAGCTTCGCGGCGGTGGCCGGGTCGGTGGGGCCGGTGCCGTAGGCGGGGCAGAGCTTGGCGAGGGTACAGGCGCCGCAGGCGGGTTTGCGGGCGTGGCAGACGCGCCGGCCGTGGAAGATGATCCGGTGCGAGAACATCGTCCAGTCCCGCTTCTCGATCAGCACCGCGAGCGCTGACTCGATCTTCACGGGGTCGGACTCGGTGGTCAGCTCGAACCGGTGTACCAGCCGGTCGAAGTGCGTGTCGACGGTGAGCCCGGGTACTCCGAAGGCGTTGCCGAGGATCACGTTGGCCGTCTTGCGCCCGATGCCGGGGAGGCTGACCAGGTCGGCCATCTTGCCGGGGACCGCCCCGTCATACCGCTCGACGAGGGCCTGGCCCAGTTTGATCAGCGAGTCGGTCTTGTTGCGGAAGAAGCCGGTGGGGCGCAGCGTCTCCTCCAGCTCGACCCGGTCGGCGGCGGCGTACGCGGCGGCGTCCGGGTAGCGGGCGAAGACCTTCGGGGTGACCTCGTTGACCTTCTTGTCGGTGCACTGGGCGGACAGGATGGTGGCGACCGCCAGCTCCAGCGGGGTGCTGAAGTCGAGCTCGCAGTGCGCGTCCGGGTGGATCTCGGCGAGCTGCCGGCCGATCTTGCGCGCCCGGCGTTTGCGCCCGATCTCAGTCTCTGCCACGGCTGCGAGCCTACGTCGCGTCCCCGACAGCCGGCACGTACGCCCGGTCCGTCGGTCGGCACCGCGAATCGGCGGTCGGGTCGGGCGGGTCAGCCGGCCGGTGGGGTGATCGTGCCGTCGTCGGCTATACCCGGGCCGGTCTTCGGGAAATCGGCCTTGGTCAGCGAGCGCACCTGGGCGATGGCCCGCTTCTTCGGATCCATCCGCGGGTACCCGGGGTCGACCATCGAGGTGGGGATCAGCTTCGCCGCCTTGAACGAGCCGTCCCGGCCGAGGGTGACCTGCAGGACGCCGCTGATCCCGAGTACCCCATCGGTGTCCAGCGCGTGGTACCCGGCGAAGTTGCCCATGCTGTAGTCGATCAGCTTGCCCTGGTAGAACTCCATGCCCCGCATGACGTGCGGGCCCTGCAACACCACCAGGTCGGCGCCGGCGTCGATCACCGCGTGCGAGAACTTGATCGAGTCGCCGCGGTTTTCGCCCAGGAAGTACTCGGTACCCGGCTTCACATGGGTCTGGCCGGACCCCTCGGCCCCGACGTGCGCGGTCACGATGACCACGTCGGCCTGCTCGGTGGCCTGTTTCACCAGCGCTGCCGCACCGGGGATGTCGTTGAGGCTGTTCGACCAGGCGTACGGCGAGAAGCCCAGCATCGCCACTTTGATGCCCTTGACGGTGACCGTGGCGATCAGCCCGGGCGGGCCGGTGTAGACGATGCCCAGTGCGTCCAGGGTGGCCTTGGTGTTCTTCAGGCCGGTCGAGCCGAAGTCGTTGGCGTGGTTGTTGGCCATGCTGACGATGCCGAAGCCGGCGTCCTTGAGCACCTGGGCGCAGGCCGGCGGGGCGCGGAAGGCGTGGCAGTCGGAGCTTCCCGAGCCGCACTTGCGGACTCCCGTGTCGTCGGTCACGGCCTCCTCCAGGTTGGCGAACTGGAGGTCTGCCTTCAGCGCCGACTGCACGTCGTTGAAGAAGCCCTTGGCGTTGTTCGGCGGCACGTTGGGGGCGGCGGCCACCACCGTGTCACCGACCGCCGAGAAGGTGAACGAGTCTGCTCCGGCCGGCGCCGACGCGCTGGCGCTCTGCTTACCGGCGGGCGCGGGTAGCGGAGCACCGCTCTGGCTGGCTGCGGCGGCCGGCTTGTCGTCGCCCTTGAGCGCATATGCGGCGCCGAGTGCGCCCAACCCGCCGAGCAGCACCACGATGCCGATGATCAGCAGCAGGGTGGTACCGGAGCGGCGCTTGGCCGGTCGCCGGACCGGCTCGGCGTCCTCGGCGGGCGGCCAACCCGTGCCGCCCGCCTCGGAGTGGCGGGACTCGGCGCGGCCGGATCCGGCGCGCGCCGGAAAACCGCGCCCCGGATCCGAGGGGGCCGGACTCCGTTCGATGCGGGTGGGCTCGGACTGCCCGGGGTCACCGGGCATCCGCCCGTAGACCCGGCCGGTGCGATCCCCCTGCGGATACCCGCGCTCCGCAGAGGGCTGCGGGTAGCCCCGGTCGGCGGGGGGCTGCGGGTAGCTCCGGTCGGGGGGCTGAGGCCGGTCGCGGGTGGGGGTAGCTCCGGTCCTGGGCGGGCGGGGGATAGCCGCCGGCGGGCGGGGGATAGTCGCCGCCGGTCCGGGGGTAGCCCTGGTCCGGGTAGCCGCCACGGGCGTCCTGCGGCGCATGGTCTCCCCAGCCGCCACCTGGGGTCGGAGAGCCGTTGCTCTGGTCCGGGTAGCCGCCACGGTCGTCCTGCGGCGTGCGGTCTTGCCAGCCGGCCTGGGTCGGGTAGTCGTAGCCCTGGTCCGGGGTGGCGCGTCCCTGGTCCGGGTAGCGGCCGCCCTGGTCTGACTGGGCACGGCCCTGGTCCGGGTAGCCGCCACGGGCGTCCTGCGGCGGGCGGTCACCCCAGCCGGCCTGGGTGGGGTAGTCGTCCCAGCCCCGGTCAGCGTCGGGGGCCGGTCGGCCGCCCTGCGGCGGGCGGGGGGCGCCGGGGTGGTGGCCTCCCCTGTCGGGGTCGCCGCCAGGGCCGGTGGGCGGGTACGGCGGGCCGTCGGCACCGTAGTACGTCATCGGGGATTCCTGACGGGGTGAGGGGTCACGCTTCCCCCGGCACGATACCCGAGTGGTCGCTACCCCTGGTGCCGCGAAGTCGACGCGTCCGACCAGGACAAGCCGCTGACCAGCCAATCCCGGCCACCGGAGAGCACCGCAGCGTGCACCGAGCGGGCGATCCGGGCGCCCCAGGTCGAGCGCGGCCCGGCGTACGCCTCGGTGGGGCCGTCGGCCGGGCAGAGCACGCACACCGCGTCACTGGCCGTGCCGGTCGCCGCCAGCCCCAGCTCCCAGAGGGCCTGGGCCTTCGCCTCGGTCGCGGTGGCGACGGCGTTCACCAGCGCGGCGTCGCCGAGCCGGGCGGGGACGACTATGACGCAGTTCACTGTGCCGGGCCGGGGCGCGCCGCCGGGCAGCGGATCGTCGCGGTGCGCGGGCGGAACCGGCTCGGCGGGCGGGGTCCAGCCGGCGGGCGGCAGCCGGCGCAGGTGCCCGTCCGGGGCGGCGGCCCAGGCGGGCGCGCCCAGGCCGACGGTGGCCCAGCAGGAAACCCCGCCGTCCCCGGTACCGATCCGGTCGGTCACGTCGACCCCGGTGAGCAGGCCAACTCCCGGGCCGACCAGGCCGAACCCGGCGGCGATCTCGGCCAGGTGCGCGTCGGGGTCGAGCCGGTCGTAGGACATCGGCACGGTGGCGTTGAGCACCCAGGCGGCGGTACCCAGCCCGCCGCCGAGCGGCGCCGAGGAGATCGACCGGTACGCCCGGGGCAGCCGCCAGACGAGTACCGGGAGGTCGCAGCCGTGCTCGGCGCGGGTACGCAACTCGGGAATCACGGGTATATCGTGCCGGTCGGGCTCACGCGCGGTTACCGGGGTGCCCGCCCGATTGTGACCTTCGTGCGCCTAGACTGTCGACGCGCGGCATCCGCGCAGGTGGAGGTGCGAGATGGACGAGACGCTGGCGCGCAGCGGGATCTTCCAGGGCGTCGACCCGGAAGCTGCCGAGGCGCTCGCCAAGGAGATGGACACCGTCGAGGTACGCAAGGGCGACGTCATCTTCAACGAGGGCGAGCCCGGCGACAGCCTCTACATCGTGCTCTCCGGCAAGATCAAGCTGGGTCGGCGGGCAGCGGACGGCCGGCAGAACCTGGTCTCCGTGATGGGCCCGTCGGACATGCTCGGCGAGTTGTCCCTCTTCGACCCGGGCCCGCGGACGGCCACCGCCACGGCGGTCACCGACGCGCGACTGTCCCGGCTGCGCAAGACCGCGCTGCGGCCGTGGATCTCCAACCGGCCGGAGATCGCCGAGCAGCTGCTGCGGGTACTGGCCCGCCGGCTGCGCCGGACCAACGACGCGCTGGCCGACCTGATCTTCACCGACGTGCCCGGCCGGGTCGCCAAGAACCTGCTCCAGATGGCCGGCAAGTTCGGTACCCGCGACGGCGGCGTGCTGCGGGTCACCCACGACCTGACCCAGGAGGAGCTGGCCCAGCTCGTCGGCGCGTCCCGGGAGACGGTGAACAAGGCGCTGGCCGACTTCGCGTCCCGGGGCTGGCTGCGGCTGGACGGCAAGTCCGTGATCATCCTCGACCCGGAGCGACTGGCCCGGCGCGCCCGCGTCTGAGCTGTCCCGGGTCTGAGCCGCCGAGCCACTCACAAGATCGACCGAACGGATCTTTCCGGGGCCGGGTACGGACGTCTACGTCTCCCGACACCGGGCGCGGCCCTCCGGCCACGTACGCCGCAGGTCGGGATGTTCTGGCGGTTCTGCGGTGTCCTGGTCGGCATCGGCTACTCGCACGACTGCCCCGAGGATCCAGGTCCGCTGGCGTTGCGCGCGGCCCCGGAAGGACATGGTGTTCCTGTGGCGGCTGGCCGCCGCGACCTCTTCCCGGTGGGCATCGGAGTCGTCGCGGCGGTGATGATGGTGGTCGCCACTGCCGTCACGCGCCGGCGAACCGGCGCGTTCCTCCGCCCGGTTCCGGTCGCCTGAGCTCGCGGGATCAGCGTGGGAGTGGCTTGACCCAGCGGGACCATTCGGGCTGGGCGGCGTATCCGGCCCGCTGCCAGGTGCGGGCGCCGAGGTCGTTGCCGTCGAGGACCATCGCGTCGGCACGGGTGCCGCCGAGGGCGCTGAACCGGGCTTCGGCGGCGGTGACCAGGGCTCGGCCGATGCCCTGCCGGCGCTGGTCCGGGGCGACTGCGAGCCGGTAGAGGTGGCAGCGCCAGCCGTCCCAGCCGGCGATGACGGTGCCCAGCAGCCGGCCGGAGTCGGCCTGCTCGGCGAGCAGCAGCGCATCCGGGTCGCGGGCGAGCAGGGCGGTCAGGGCGGTGGCGCTGTCGGCCGGGCGGTGATCGTTCTCGGCGGCGGTCCGCCAGAACTCCAGGACTGCGGGCAGGTCGTCGGGGGTGGCGGTACGCAAGTGGAAGACGGGCACGAGGCAGACGGTACAAGAAAAAATCAGGGTTGACTGTTTGTTTTTCCGGGCGCACGCTGAGCCGGTGCGCGACCCACAGCAGGATCGCAGCCGGGCCACCCGGCAGCGGCTGCTCGAAGCGACCCTGGAGTGCCTGACCGAGCGCGGCTGGGTCGGCACCACCACGACCGTGGTCGCGGTGCGGGCCGGGGTGTCCCGGGGCGCGCAACTGCACCACTTCCCGACCCGGGCCAGCCTGGTCACCGCCGCCGTCGAGCACCTGAGCGAGCGGCGGGCCGCCGAGATCCGGGCGGAGGCCGCCGCGCTGCCGGCCGGCGAGCGCCTCGACCGGGTGATCGACATGCTGGTCGCCGCGTTCACCGGGCCGCTGTTCAGCGCCGCGCTGGAGGTCTGGGTGGCGGCCAGGACGGACGCCGAACTGCGCGCCGCGCTGCTACCGCTGGAGGCCCGCTTCGGTCGCGAGCTGTACCGGCTGACGGTGGACGCGCTCGGCGTCGACGACAGCCGGCCGATGGTCCGGGCAGCCGTGCAGGCGACCCTCGACCTGCTGCGCGGCCTGGGCGTGGCGAACCTGCTCAGCGACGACTCGGCCCGTCGCCAGCCGCTGTTGAACACCTGGAAAGCCCAGCTCGCCGCGATCCTCGACGCACCGGGGAGCGCGCTGGTGGTGGGGACGGTACGGATGGACGGGCGGAACTCGTGACTGAGCTGGTGGACGTGCTCGCGGACCTGCGCGCCGAGGGCGACGACCTGGACCGGATGGTGGCCGAACTGACGCCGGAGCAGTGGGCGTTGCCCACCCCCGCGCCGGGCTGGACGATCGCCCACCAGATCGCGCACCTGACCTGGACCGACGAGCAGGTGATCGCGGCCGCCACCGATCCCACCGGCTTCTACACGGCCCTGTCCGACCTGCTCACCGACCCGGAGCACCTGGTCGACCGGGGGACCGAGGCGACTCTCGCGCCACCACCGCAGCTGCTGACCCACTGGCGGGACAGCCGTTCCCGGGTCGGCCAGGCGCTCACCGGCATGACGCCGGGCACCCGGCACCCGTGGTTCGGGATGAACCTGAGCGCGATGTCCAGCGCCACCGGCCGGCTGATGGAGACCTGGGCGCACGGCGAGGACGTGGCGGTCGCGCTGGGTACCGCCCGGGAGCCCACCGGCCGGCTACGGCACGTCGCGTTCATCGGGTACGCGACGCTGGCGCACAGCTTCCGTACCCACGGCCGCCCGGAACCGACCGACGGCGTGTACCTGGAGCTGACCGCCCCCGGCGGCGGCACCTGGGCGTACGGGTCACCCGACGCGGCCGACCGGGTGGCCGGCCCGGCGCTGGACTTCTGCCTGCTGGTCACCCAGCGCACCCACCGGGCGGATACCGCGCTGGTCGCCACCGGCCCGGTCGCCGACGAGTGGCTGGACATCGCCCAGTCCTTCGCCGGCCCGCCCGGACCTGGCCGCGAGCCGCAGACCCCGGCCGCCCCGGCGCAGGAGCCGGCCGGCCACGGCCAGGACCCGGCAGGCGAGCAGGCCCGCGGCGAGGCCGACGCACCCAAGGCCCGCGTGGACCAGCCATGACCGAGCGCATGCGCGAGGTCCGATCCGCAATGTCAGGCCGGCGGCTCGGGAGCGCAGCGAGCGAGGTGGCGGCATGACCATCCCGGCCGGCGAGACCAGCGCCAGCCAACGACCCGTCGAAAGGGTGGCGCCAGGGCCGGCCGCTGCGGGTCGGGAACGCCTCCGGCTTCTACGGCGACCGGTTCTCAGCCATGGCCGAGATGCTCGACGGCGGCCAGCTGGACGTGCTCACCGGCGACTACCTGGCCGAGTTGACGATGCTGATCCTCGGCCGGGACCGGCTCAAGGATCCCGAGCCTCGGCTACGCCCGGACCTTCCTGCGCCAACTCGAAGGCAGCCTGGGCACCGCGCTCGACAAGCGGGTACGGCTGGTGGTCAACGCGGGCGGACTCAACCCGGCCGGGCTGGCCGAGGCGGTGGAGAAGCTGGCCGCCCGGCTCGGGCTCAGCGTCGCGGTCGGCTACGTCACCGGGGACGCGGTGCAGGTGCCGGACGCGCTCACCGCGAACGCCTACCTCGGCGCGTTCGGCATCGCCGCAATGCACTGACGCAGCGGGGCGGACGTGGTGGTAACCGGGCGGGTGACGGACGCGTCGCTGGTGGTCGGCGCGGCCATCGCGCACCACGGCTGGACCCGCGCCGACCTGGACGCGCTGGCCGGGGCCACCGCCGCCGGGCACATCCTGGAGTGCGGGGCGCAGGCCACCGGCGGCAACTTCAGCTTCTTCACCGAACTACCCGACGGCGGGCGCCGGCCCGGTTTCCCGCTCGCCGAGATCGCCGCCGACGGCTCGTCGGTCATCACCAAACACGTGGGTACGGGCGGCGCGGTGACCGTGGACACGGTGACCGCTCAACTCCTCTACGAGATCGGCGCACCCGCCTACCTCGGTCCCGACGTCGTGACTACAGCTGGACTCGTTGCAGCTCAACGGACTCTGGTCCCGACCGGGTCACCGTCGCCGGCGCCCGGGGCACGCCGCCGCCGCCCACCCTCAAGGTCGGCGTGAACCGGCTCGGCGGCTTCCGCAACTCGATGACCTTCGTCCTCACCGGGCTCGACATCGAGGCGAAGGCGGCGCTGGTACGGGCCCAGCTCACCGACGCGGTCGGCGCGGACGGGCTGGAGTTCGACCTGGCCCGGGTGGACCGGCCGGACGCGCCGAGTACCCAGCAGGCGAGCGCGCTGCTCACCGCCCACCTGCGCGACAGTGACCACGGCCGGGTCGGGCGGGCGTTCTCGGCGGCTGCCGTGGAGCTGGCGCTCGCCTCGTACCCGGGGTGCACGCTCACCACGCTGCCCGGCGATGCGGTGCCGTTCGGGGTCTTCAGCGCGCAGGACATACCGCAGGAGTCGGTGCGCCACGAGGCCGTACACGCTGATGGTTCCCGGGTCGTGATTGAGCCGCCGACGCGTGACCGCAGCCGCTGGGAGCGCCGCGGACGGCGGCCGGGGTGGCCGCGCGGGAGTGGGGGCCGACGACGCGGGCGGCGCTGGGTCTGCTGGTGGGGGCCAGATCCGGGGACAAGGGTGGGGACGCGAACCTCGGGGTGTGGGCGCGTGGCGATGACGCGGCGCAGTGGCTGGCGGGATTCCTGACCGTGGAGCGGCTGCGGGAGCTGCTGCCGGAGACGGCGGCGCTGCCGGTCGAGCGGTACCCGTTGCCGAACCTGCGCGCCGTCAACTTCGTGATCCGGGGGCTGCTCGGGGCCGGGGTGGCCGCGTCGACCCGGTTCGATCCGCAGGCCAAGGCGCTCGGCGAGTGGCTGCGCTCCCGGCTGGTCGACATTCCGGTGGCCCTGCTGCCGGCTACGGAGGTGCGCTGATGGGCGCTCATCGAGTCCGCTGTGGATGCTCGCTCACCGTCCTATCTGGACAATCGGGCGGCGATGCTGGAGCGGCTGGCGGAGCTGGAGTCCGCGCTCGACCAGGCGCGGGCCGGCGGCGGCGAGAAGTACACGGCCCGGCACCACGCGCGCGGGCAAGCTGTTGCCGCGCGAGCGGATCGAGCTGCTGCTCGACCGGGACGCGCCGTTCCTGGAGCTGTGCCCGACCGCCGCGTTCGACACCGACTACCCGACCGGAGCCAGCGTGGTCGGCGGCATCGGTGTGATCGAGGGCGTGGAGTGCCTGGTCATCGCCAACGACCCGACGGTACGCGGCGGCGCGGTCAACCCGTACGGGCTGCGCAAGACCCGGCGGCTGGCCGACATCGCGGCGGAGAACCGGCTGCCGGTGGTGAATCTGGTCGAGTCGGGCGGCGCGGACCTGCCGTCCCAGTCGGAGATCTTCATTCCGGGCGGCGCGGTGTTCCGGGATCTGACCCGGGCCTCGGCGCAGCGGCGGCCGACGATCGCCGTGGTGTTCGGCAACGCCACGGCCGGCGGCGCGTACGTGCCGGGGATGTCGGACTACACGATCTTCGTCCGGGACCGGGCCAAGGTGTTCCTGGCCGGGCCGCCGCTGGTGAAGATGGCCACCGGCGAGGAGACCGACGACGAGTCGCTGGGCGGGGCGCAGATGCACGCCACCACCTCGGGGCTGGCCGACTTCCTGGCCGAGGACGAGCGGGACGCGATCCGGCTGGCGAGGCAGTGCGTGCGCCGGCTCAACTGGCGCAAGGCCGGCCCGGCTCCGCGGGGGCTCGGCGCGCCGCCGAAGTACGACGCCGACGAGCTGCTCGGCATCGCCTCGCGCCGACCTGCGGGTGCCCTACGACCCACGGGAGATCCTCGCCCGCGTCCTCGACGGCTCCGAGTTCGACGAGTTCAAACCGTTGTACGGCACCGCCCTCGTCACCGGCTGGGGCGAGCTGTACGGGTACCCGGTGGGCGGTGCTGGCCAATGCCCGGGGCGTGCTGTTCTCCGCCGAGGCACAGAAGGCGGCCCAGTTCATCCAGCTCGCCAACGCCGCGGACACGCCACTGCTGTTCCTGCAGAACACCACCGGCTACATGGTCGGCTCCGCGTACGAGCAGGCCGGCATCATCAAGCACGGCGCACTGATGATCAACGCGGTGGCGAACTCGACGGTGCCGCACCTGACGGTCAACATCGGCGCGTCCTACGGGGCCGGCAACTACGGCATGTGCGGCCGGGCGTACCAGCCGCGCGCCCTGTTCACCTGGCCGAACGCCAAGTCGGCGGTGATGGGCGCGGCGCAGTTGGCGGGGACGTTGGAAATCGTGGCCCGGCAGGCGGCGGCCGCCCGGGGCGTCGAGTTCGACCAGGACTCGGCGACCGCGATGCGGATGATGGTGGAGCGCCAGATCGACGCCGAGTCGGCCGCGCTGTTCCTCTCCGCCCGGCTCTACGACGACGGCGTGATCGACCCCCGGGATACCCGCACGGTGCTCGGCATCATGCTCTCCGCCATCCACAGTGGACCGGTCGCGGGCGCGGACCACTACGGCACCTTCCGGATGTGACGCATGTTCGCTGACCCCGTTTCCCGGCACCTCTCCCGCCCACGCCAGGCTGCCGCTGGTCGGGCCGCCGGGCGGATATCTGCTGGGCGGGCCGCCGCTGGTCGGGCCGCCGGGCGGATTTCTGCTGGGCGGGCCGGCCGCTGGTCGGGCTGCCGGGCGGATATCTGCTGGGCGGGCCGCCGCTGGGCGGGCTGCTGCGGTGACGACTGATGTGGAGGTGGCGGGGTGATTTCGCGACTGCTGGTGGCGAACCGGGGGGAGATCGCCCGGCGGGTCTTCGCGAGTTGCCGTGCCGTGGGCATCGAGACAGTGGCCGTCTACTCCGACGCCGACGCGCACGCGCCCCATCGTGGCCGACGCCGACTACGCGGTGCGGCTGCCCGGTTTCACCGCCGCCGACACGTACCTGCGCGCCGACCTGCTGATCGACGCGGCGCGGCGGTCCGGTGCGGATGCGGTGCACCCCGGGTACGGGTTCCTGTCGGAGAACGCGGACTTCGCGGCGGCGGTAGCCGAGGCCGGGCTGACCTGGGTGGGGCCGCCGGCCAAGGCGATCGCGTTGATGGGCGCGAAGCTGGGCGCGAAGGAGTTGGTTTCCCGCAGCGGGATTCCCGTCCTGCCGACCTGGACCTCGACGGCTGAGGTGGGCGAGTTCCCGGTGCTGGTGAAGGCGTCGGCGGGTGGCGGCGGTCGGGGGATGCGGATCGTGCGCGCGGCGGCTGAGCTGCCGGCCGCGATCGAGGCGGCCTCCCGGGAGGCGGCGGCCGCGTTCGGCGACGGCACGGTGTTCTGCGAGCGCTACCTGGATCGGGTACGCCATGTCGAGGTGCAGGTCTTCGCGGACAACCAGGGCGGCGTGGTGTCGCTGGGCGAACGGGAGTGCTCGATCCAGCGCCGGCACCAGAAGATCGTGGAGGAGGCCCCGTCGCCGGCGGTCTCCCCGGCGCTTCGGGCTTCGCTCGGGCGGGCGGCGTGTGGCGCGGCCGCCGCGGTCGGGTACGTGGGCGCGGGTACCGTCGAATTCCTGCTCGCCCCCGACGGCCGCTTCTACTTCCTGGAGATGAACACCCGCCTCCAGGTGGAGCACCCGGTCACCGAGTGCGTCTACGGCCTGGATCTGGTGGCGCTGCAGTTGGCCGTGGCCGCCGGCGAGCCGCTGCCGTTCACGACGGCACCGCCGATGCGCGGCCACGCGATCGAGGTCCGGCTCTACGCCGAGGATCCGACCGCCGACTGGCGGCCGTCCACCGGCACGCTGCACCAGTTTTCGGTTCCCCACAACGATTCCTTCGCTGTCCCCGACGGCTTCGGCATCCGGCTGGACTCGGGCGTCGTCGACGGCAGCGTGGTCAGCCCGCACTACGACCCGATGCTGGCCAAGGTGATCGCCTTCGCACCCACCCGGGCGGCGGCGGCCCGGTCGCTGGCCGGGGCGCTGGCCCGGTCCCGGTTGCACGGCATCACCACCAACCGGGACCTGCTGGTACGCATCCTGCGCGCTCCCTCGTTCCTGGAAGGCGCGACGCAGACGTCCTTCCTGACCGAGCACCCGGAAGTCTTCCCGCCGCTGGTGTCCACCGAGGCGGACCGCTATCGGGCCGCGCTGGCTGCCGCACTGGCCGGCGTTGCCGCACGCCGTGCCGCCGCCCCGGTACTGGCGCACGCCCCCGCCGGGTGGCGCAACGTGGACCGGGACTTCTCCTCGACGGTCTTCCACGCGGGCGATTCAGAGATCGCCGTGCGCTACCGCTTCGGCATGCCTGCCGCTGGTGGCTCTGGTGGCTCGGCTGGCGTTGGTGGCTCGGCTGGCTCGGGCGGCCTCGGTGGTGTCGGCGGCTTTGGTGGTGTCGGCGTCTTTGGTGGTGTCGGCGGCTTTGGTGGTGCCGTGCTGCATGACGGGGATGAAGAAGTGCTGTCGGTCTCCCCGGACCTGGTGGAGTTGCTGGTCGACGGGGTCCGGGTCAGTTACGCGGTGCACCGGGTCGGTGATGTGTCCTTTGTGGACTCTCCGATCGGGGCGTTGGCGCTGGTCGAGGCGGCGCGGTTCCCGGTGCCGGCGCCGGTGCTGGCCGCGGGTTCGCTGACCGCGCCGCTGCCCGGCACGGTCGGTCGGGTGCTGGTCGAGGTTGGTCAGTCGGTTGACCAGGGCAAGCTGCTGCTCACCCTGGAGGCGATGAAGTTGGAGCACCCGGTGCTCGCCCCGATGCCGGGAATCGTCGCCGCGTTGCCGGTCGCCGCAGGCGGCCAGGTGGACACCGGCGCGGTGCTCGCCGTCATCACACCGCATCCCACGCAGGAGAGCTGACATGGACTTCGACCTGACACCTGAGCAGGAGCAGTTGCGCGATGCGGTGGCCGCGCTGGGGAAGCGCTACGGGCACCGGTACTTCGTGGAGAAGGCCCGTAGCGGCGGCCACACCACCGAGTTGTGGACGGAGGCGGGCAAGCTCGGGTACCTGGGCGTCAACCTGCCCGAGGAGTACGGCGGCGGCGGCGCCGGCGTGACCGAGTTGGCGATCGTGTGCGAGGAGTTGGCGGCGGCCGGCTGTCCGTTGCTGCTGCTGGTGGTGACCCCGGCGATCGTCGGCTCGATCCTGGCCAAGCACGGTACGGACGCGCAGCGCGCCGAACTCCTCCCGGTGATCGCGGACGGCTCGCAGAAGATCGTCTTCGCGATCACCGAGCCGGACGCCGGCTCCAACTTCCACCGCCTCGCCACCGTCGCCACCCGTTCCGCCGACGGCGGCTGGCTGCTGTCCGGCCGCAAGTGCTTCATCTCCGGGGTGGACGAGGCCTCGCACGTACTCGTGGTGGCCCGGACCGCCGACGCGGGCCACCGGCCGCCTCAAGCCGGCCCTGTTCCTGGTGCCGACGGACGCGCCCGGCTTCACCCGTTCCAAGTTGGACATGGAGGTGGTCTCCCCGGAGAGCCAGTGGCTGCTCTACTTCGACGAGGTCGCCCTGCCCGCCGAGGCGCTGATCGGGGACGAGGACACCGGCCTGCCGGCCCTGTTCACCGGCTTGAACCCGGAGCGGATCACGGTCGCCGCGATGAGCGCCGGCACCGCCCGGTACGCGCTCGCGCAGGCGTCGTCGTATGCGGCCAGCCGCCAGGTGTGGGGCCGCCCGATCGGTACCCACCAGGGCATCTCGCACCCGCTGGCGCACGCCCACATCCAGGTGGAGCTGGCCCGGCTGATGGTCTACAAGGCCGCCACCCTCTACGACGCCGGCCGGGATCTGGAGGCCGGCGTCGCCGGGAACCTGGCCAAGTACGCCTGCGCGGAGGCCGCGAACCTGGCCGTGGACACCGCCATCCAGACCCACGGCGGCAACGGCATGACCACCGAGTACGGCGTCGCCACCCTGCTGGGTGCGGTCCGTGCCGGCCGGATCGCCCCGGTCTCCCGCGAGATGATCCTCAACTTCGTCAGCCAACACCTACTCGGCCAGGAAAAGTCCTACTGACCCGACTGCTGGCTCCTCACCGCCGCCGGATCAGACCGACGGTGATACCGGCGGCCGCGAGCAGCACCACCGCCACCAGCCCACCGGCGATCAACACAGTCGTACGCTGCGACCCGCCCCCGGATCCACCCGCCGAGGAACCACCCGAACCCGACGCGGACGCGCTCTCCGACAACAGCGGCACATCAGCCGTCAACGCCGCCACCGGATCCACAATCCCGTACCCGTACTCGTCGTCCCGCCCCGGCGCACCCCGATCCCGAGCAGTCGCCTCCAACCGGTGAATCACGTCCCGAGCCGACAACTGCGGAAACTTCGCCCGCACCAACGCCACCACCCCCGCCACCAGCGCAGTACTCGCACTGGTCCCATCTCCAGTCCCATACACGCCGTTCAGTCCCGGCGCCGGAATCTGCACCCCCGGAGCGGACAACACCATCTGCGGACCAGTCACCGAAATGCCGGCCACGTTCCCCTGTTGGTCCACCGCACCCACCGCCACCACCCCCGGGTACCGGCCCGGGATGGGCACCTCGCTGTCCTCCGGCTTGTTCCCCATGGCTGCCACGACCACCACGTCATTGCGCGAAAGCCTTCTCCAATGCTGCATCCCACTCCGGCAACGGCGTGCTTCCGATCGACAGCGAGATGACCTTCGCGCCATGATCCACAGCCCAATCTACACCGGCTGCGGCTGCGTGGTGCCGGCCGCTGATGGACCGATCTCCGTGTTCACCGGCAAGATGCTGGAGCCGGGCGCTACGCCCAAGACCCCATCTCGACCATTGCTGCCCCTGCCATGCCCGGCAATCAAGGTGGCCATCCCTGTGCCATGTCCGTCGTGGTCTCGCTGGCCGTTCCCGGTGAATCCCGTGCCAGCGTCAGTGCCGTGCAGCACCGAACCTGCCAACTCCGGTTGTGAACCGTCACCCCACTGTCGACCATCGCCACCACTACATCGACACCAGTACTGATCTTCTGTGCGTCCGCAATCCGCAGAAAGCCCAACTGCCATGACTCATCCCGCAACGATCCGCATAAGCCGGCAACGGCGAGCAAGCCGCCCCGACCAGCATCGCGAGCAGCACCGCAACGCCGGCCCTCGTCCGCCGTCGAACAGCCATCAATTCCTCTTCCCGAACAGCACCGGACCTGGATCATGCTCAGTCCGGCTCGGGCTCTGGCTCCAGCACTCCCGGCACCCCCTCGGCACCGCCCACTCGGTATACGGCTCGCCGGATCGACGGCGTCGACGCGCCGGCCCGGCCCTCCGCCACTGCCCAGCCACCAGGGCCGAGCACCCCGTGCCCGGCGCCGCGTGCGTCCTCCGTTGCACTGGACCCTCCGCCTGACCTTGAACGCTCCGCGCGCAGACCACTCGATCCGCCGTGCCCCGCCCATCCGGGCCGCGCGTGCTGCGAGCACTGGCCGGCGAACCGTCCCGCCCGATACGCTCCCCGGCAGCACAGCACGGGCCGAAATTCCCACCAACGCGGCGCGTGTGAGCTGCTACTGGGAACGCCCGGCGGAGCGGCCGCAGCCCGGCACTCCAGCCAGGTTGCTTGGTGACTGCTGCACCGAGATCCACCGGACAGACACCGGCGCCGCCGGCAGGTCGGACGGCTCCGCGCCGGGCCAGCGAAACCGAGTTCGACGACGAGCCGCACCGCGCCGAGCCGCCCGTCCTGCCATCCGTCTCCAGCACGGGTCCTGCCATCTCCCGACTGCGCCCGGATCATCGGCTGGAAGTCCCAGTATTTCTTGTCATCCGGCAGCGGCTGAGGTACCCGGAGATTCGTTGCGTAGTCGTAGGCCGCACGGTCCATGACGGCCATCGCCCGGACGGCTTCGGCTGAATCAGCCCAGCCGAGCCGCGCGGCGCCCCCGGGACTGCTGTCGCAGCGCCTGCACCCGCCGTC
The DNA here is from genome assembly GCA_963794685.1 of uncultured Actinomycetota bacterium. Classification (GTDB taxonomy): domain Bacteria; phylum Actinomycetota; class Actinomycetes; order Mycobacteriales; family Micromonosporaceae; genus CAVTWH01. The sequence continues at coordinate 64,185 of CAWCFK010000012.1, forward strand.
GGGCATCCATCAGCACATCGGCGACTCGACCCACTGCCAACGCGTTGCCGGAGGCGTCATGGCTGGTGTCGGCTGACAACACCGATGAGGGTGCGAAATCGGTCATGGAAGCGTTCCGACGGAGAGTGCGGGGTGTTCGGCCAGACTTCGACGGTGGCCTCGAAAGACGCTTCGAGGCGGGCGCGGAATCCGTCGAGCAGGTCGTAGGTGCGGTTCCAGGCCCGTTCCTGCATGCGGGTGAAAGTGTCACTCTCGTCCTGGATCTGGTTCCACAACGTCGGCAGGTCGTACTTGTGCCAGTCGACCGGATGGAAGGGAGGCAGTGGATTCTCCGCCATCACGAAGCCTCCTGGCCGTTGATGGTGACCGGACTGGGATCTCCGACCAATGACGTGCCCTGCGGAATGCTGCCGGTCGCGGCGGTGATCGCGGTGTTCACGGCGGCCAGTGACACCCCGGACAGCGCGTCGGCGTCGCCGTAGCGCTTCGCGATCAGCGCGGCGGCGTCCGCGAGGACGAGGCCTGCCCGAGCGAACCTGTCGAGCTGGTCGACAATCTGCGCCAGGCACCGGTTGTAGTGGGCCGCGACGGCGGACAGATTGCCGCTGGGCAGGTGGCGACCGAACTGGACACCAGTCCGGTACGCGTATACCAACTCCGGCAGGTACGGCCGCAGGTGCGCGTTCACCTCGACGCGCAACTGCTCAGCCAGATCAGCCAAACCCGATACATCGACAGTTATCGTTGTCGTGGCATCTTCGGTTGGTAACTCCGCCATGTCCCCCGCCTCCCCGAACCGCAGCGCATCCGAGCGTAGCGAAGGCGTCGACGCAGCGACAGCATCAATCGTCGCCTGTGGATAACTCCGTAAGGGTCATCCGGCGCAAGTTTCGAAGTTCGCCGATTTCGGCGGCGTTCTTCATCAGCTCGGCGTTCACCCAGGCGAGCAGGTGGGCATTGGTCCGGTCGACACGGCCGCCCCAGGGGAAGCCGGCCGGCGCAGCCCACCGCACGGCAGCACCGTCCAGAATGGACAGCCAGGCCTCCCGGAGCTCGCGGAGCTGGGCTGTCGAGGCCGCCGCACTGCCCGGCCACGGGACGTCAGTCGCCGGCTGCGGCGCGATACCAGCCAGGCCATCCAGGGCGGAGCGCCACCACCAGCCGATGTGCCACAGCAACCAGCCGATGCTGGTGGCCGGCACCGGGTCCGGCTCCGGGTCGGCGAAGTCAGCGCGCCACACCCCGGCCGGGTCCGGACGAACGGTCCAGCATGGTTGGGCCGGCTGCCACCGGCAGTCCTCGTCGGTCAGGCCGGCCAGGTGGTACTCCAACAGCGACCACACCAGGTCGAACTGCCAGCGCAGCACATCATCTGGACTCCGGTCAGGCACCGGCCGATTCTGCCGGCCGGCTGCTCACCGCGCCACCGCAATAGGCAGCGTCGAAGAATGCGATCTCCAGGTGCATGGCGCGCCGGTACGCCGCCCTGACCTGCGCGGCGTCGGTCGCATAGCGGTCCAGCAGACCTTCGAGGGTGGCGGCGAGCGCGGCGAACCCCGGGTCGGCGTAGGCCGCCACCCACTCGGCGTACGGCGGGGCGACCGGGCCGGCCGCCAGCTCGGTACCCAGGTGGGAGTAGAGCCGCATGCACGGGACCATCGCCGCGCAGGTCGCCGCCGGTCCGCCGGTCGCAGCCGTGGCCAGCAGAAATTCGGTGTACGCCAGGGTCGCCGGCCCCGGCGTCACGGCAGTCATGTCGATGCCCCAGCGCCGGGCGACACTGTCGTGTAGGCGTAGCTCCTCGCGTACTCCGGTGATCAGGTCGGCGAAGGCGGCCACCCCGGTCCGGTCCGGCGCCTGGGCCAGTGCCAGCGCATACGCCCGCGCGAACGACTCCAGGAACGCCGCGTCTTGCGCGATGTACCCGGTGAAGTCGGCCCGGTCCAGGCTGCCGTCCGCGATCCCACGGACGAACGGGTGCGCCAACGCCACCGCCGCCAGCTCGGCGTTCTCGCGCCACAACTGCCCGGCGACGCTCATCCCGCCCTGTCCTCCCGCGACACTCATACCGCGCCCTGTTCCAGTGCCGTGTCCCAGAACCGGCACTCTGCCCGCAGCACATCCCGCACTGTCGATTCAGCCTGCCCGGGCGCGGCCGGATGCGCGTCGGCCGCCCCGGCCAGCGCTGCCACGTAGTCGGCGAACTCCGGCACCGTCCAGTGCGCCACGAACGGCTCGAACTGGGGCGCTCCGGGCGATGCGTAGGTCCACGCGTCCAGGTACACCCGCTCGACCGCCCACAACGCGGTCAGCGCGACCGGCGCCGGCTCGCCGTCCAACCGCTCCAGCAGCTGCCGGTACCCGGCGGTGCCCGGCAGCGCCTCCCCGGTCAGGTCGACGCCGCGCTGCCGCGCCATCTCCTCGAACCAGCCCAGCTCGGCCACCAGTGCCGCACATCCGTCCACCAGTACCTGCCGGGCGTCGCGCGGGGCGCGGGCGAGCAGTCGCGCCTGGAACCACAGCAGGTCCCCGACGAACAGCCGGTCCTGCCCCAGCCACGTGTCGAACGCCGCCCCGCTGATCGTCCCGTCCCGTACGCCCGCCAGAAACGGGTGCCGCGTCGCCGCCAGCCACTCAGGATCGTTCGCTACCAACAACTGCGCCACAGCCACCCGCCCACCCTAGCCCGAGCGCCGGGAATGGTCCGGTCGGACAGAGTCAGGCCGGCCGGCTCAGCGTCGCGATGCTGTTGCACCGAACGGTGCCGGTCGATTCGAAGATCAGGAGGGAGCAGTAGACAGCAAAGCTACGATGCCGAGTCCCAGGAACCATCCCGAACCAGAGATTGGGGTGGCCGTCGGGCTCACGCCGCATACCCAGATACGGATCATCGAACCTGGATAGTAGCCACGCCGCCACGACAATGCGCAGGTCATCATCGGGCGATTCAGTTCGCACCCAGATGTCGAAATGATCATCGAAGTCGGTGAGGTTCCATCCGCCCGGACGGCTAACCACGCATCCACCGAGACAGCAGCGCTTCCCGGCTGTCCGGCCGCGCTGGCGGCAACTGCTCCGGCGGTGCGGTCGCGGTAAGCCAACGCCGAACTACCTCACCGTCGGCACGGCCCTCACCTTCGGCCCAGTCATCGTCGGAGGCTCTGACGAAGAAGGCCCGAATCCAGCTCAGCTCGATCAGGTCGGAGTCGCCCATCAGCCGACGCTCGTTCCCGGCGCGCCATGGATGTTCAGAGTGGGTGAGCCGCTCCAGTTGGTTGCCCGTAAGTGCGCCGTACTGACTGACGACGTAGCCGACGGTGTTGAGTGCACCCTCGTCAAGTACGGACGGCTCGGCTGGCGGCTCGTGGTGGTACTCGTCCCGCCACAGTTCGACCACCACCGGCCCTATGTCCCAAGCGCAGATCTGCTCGACAAACAATGGGCGGTTGAAGGTGGCCAGGTGATGTCCCTGGCAGTAGTAGAGCAGCTTGTGAAGCCGCTTGCGACCGAGCCCAGGTGCCCGCTCATGGAGCGCGGCGGCAACGTCGTATGCGGACGCGGTCATGATGTGGACGCTACCCCCAATCATCGATGGCCCCCGACACCCGGCACCTTCAACGACAATCCCGCCCGACGTCCAACACCTCGAATCCTACCGGAACACTTGTACGAATTCCGCCTGCCCTGCCACGTCATCCCCCGCGTCATGGCTATCGACCGTAGTGACCGCGTCGTCATGGCGGCAAGGACAGATCATGGCCTGTGGATAACTTTCACGGAGGGTCGCTCGCACGGCTTGTGGGTCGGCCCAAAGTGGGGAGCGGACGAGCGGCGACAGCTAGCCTGTGCCGGTGCAACGGATCTTGGGTGAACTTCTCTCGCACCGCACCGACCTGGATCTGGGCGACCTCCGGCCGCTCCAGCACGGGACGGGTCCGCGGTACCGGTCGGTGGACGGCCGGGTCGAGGCACTGGACAGCCGGCTCGAACCGACGACGGCGACGGCGGCCCCGGGCAAGGTACTCACCGCCTCACCCGATCTGGAAACCTTGGTCCTGCTGGACGGCACCGAGCTGGTCATCCGGCGCGGCGGAACCGAGGTGCGGGCAACTGTGCCGGGCGCCGGCTCGGCCACCCTGCTGTCAGACGGTCGGGTACTGGTGACGGGGCCGGTGGTCGACACCGAACCGGGTCCGGATGACGAAGAGTACGACGGCGACCACCGGGTACTCCTGATCGACACGGCTGGTGCGGTGATCAGCGAGGTGGAGCTGGACGTGTGGGAGGCGGGCGTGCTCGCGTTCGCGCACCCGCACGACGGCTCGGTCATCCTCGAGGCCGCCCAGGGTCAGGATGGCGGCGTCACCTACCTGGTCCGGGTGGTCGGCGACGTATTGCAGGTCGAGCGGATCCTGGAAGACGTGACGGCCGCCGACTTCAGCCCCTCGGGCGACCGGCTCCTGGTGATGCCCTACTCGGGCATGGGCCATGAGGCACAGATGCTGTCCTGGCCGGGCCTGACCCTCCTCGCGGAACTGTCCGGCGACGACGTGCTGGACGGGGACGAGCACTTCGACAGTTTCGGCAGCTTCCTGTCCGAGTCCCGGGTCGTCATGTCGGTGGCAGGAGGCATGCCGCTGGTCTGCTCGGCGGACCTTGCTCCGGAGGGCCGCGTGGCTCTACCGCCCGAGTACGCCGGAGCGGAGGCCGTAATGATGGTCGGACTGGCTGAGAACACCATCGGGCTACGTCTCTACCTCGAGGACGCCCAGCTCGCGGCGACCGTCTGGCAGGTCGGCACGGCGACGTCCAGCTGAGCGCCTGATGTGGCCACGGCGAAACCCGGTCAGAGGTCGGTTTCCAGGGTGAGTTCGTCGCGCAGGGGGATGCCGTAGGCGCCCAGCGTCGGGATGGTGGGCTTGAGGCTGCGGGCCACGTCGACCGCGCCCGGCGAGACCCGGCTGAGGCGCAGGCCCCGGCGCTGGTAGAAGCGCAGCGCGTCGAGGTTGTCGTTGGTGGTGATCAGCCAGAGGCGGCGCGCTCCGGCGCGTACCCCCAGCTTCTTGGCGGCGGTGAGCAGCGCGCTGCCGGCGCCGAGGCGGGGTGGGTCGGCGTCGATCGTCACCACTTCCAGATCCTGCTCGCAGAGCTGGTAGGTGAGCAGGCCGACGATCCGGCCGGCGTGTTCGGCGACCAGGCCGGGCAGGGTGGCGGCGTCGTAGACGGTGCCGTGGGCGACCACGGTGCTGCCGCCCCAGGAGCGTTTGAGCAGCGCGACAGCGGCGAGCCGGTCGGCCGGCTGGAGGGTACGGACGGTGGGCGGCAGGCTCACCCGGGGTCGCCGAGGCGCATGATGGTGGTCGGCTCGTCGTAGCTGAAGGTTTCGGTGCGCTCGCGCATCGCCCAGGCGTCGGTGGTCTCGTCCTCCGAGCCGGGCGGTGGGCTGACCGGCACGGGGTCGGTGCCGTCGAGTCTCAGGTCGAGCAGCATGTCCCGCAGCCGGATGGCGCTGGGGCGCGAGTTCGGGTCGTTGCTCAGGCCCAGCCGCAGGGTGGCGACCAGCGCTTCCGGTACTCCGGGGAGGCTCGGGATCGGCTCGTCGAAGATCTCCAGGAGGGCGACCAGGCTGGGGTTGCGGTCGTTCTCCCAGCGCGGCGGCCGGCCGGCGAGCAGCGCGTAGAGCGTCGCGGACAGCGAGTAGATGTCGGCGGCCGAGGACGGCGGGGTACGCGGGCGGAACACCTCACGGGGCGCGTACGCGGGGGTGAGGGTTTCCAGGGTCATCGACTCGTCCCGGTTCTCCACCAGGACAGCCAGCCCGAAGTCGGCCAGCGCCGGCTCACCGAAGCTGGTGCACAGGATGTTGGCCGGCTTCACGTCGCGGTGCACGACGCCGAGGGCGTGCGCGTCGGCGAGCGCGTCGGCGATCTTCGCGCCGACGTCGCGGACCTCACGGGCGGGGAGCGTCTCCTTGCGCAGCTTCTCCGCGTAGGAGCAGTCGCACAGTTCCATGATGAGGAAGGGGTGGCCGTCGGCGGTCACCCCGGCGTCGAAGAGGTCGATGACGTGCGGGTGACCGGACATCCGGCCGGCGGCCCGCGCCTCGCGCATGAACCGCTTGCGGTCGTGGTCGGTCTCCAGCGTGCGGTTCTCCACCTTCACCGCGACGCCCCGGCCGACCGAGGTCTGCACGGCGCGGAACACCGTCGCGTAGCCACCCCGGGCCATCACCTCAAGGCCGGTGAGTCCCGGCACCTTGGGTACGAACGCTGAGGGGCGGACATCCACGGCTAAGAACATACGCCAGCACTGTGACACCACGGGAGGTCGTGGCGGTGTGCCCGGCATTACCCGATCGGGTCGGGTACCCGCAGCCTGGTCACCAGCGCGTCGCTGGCTGCCCGCTCCGCGACCTGCGGCGTGGCGTACGCGGCGGCGACCGCCTGCTCGGCCACCGTCGTCGCCGCCTCGACTTCGCCACTATCCGACAGACAGATGGCCAGCTCACGCAGCGCGACCACCCGGCTACGCACATCCTCGCCGGGCATCGCGGCGGCGCTGCGGGCGGCGGTCAGCGCGTCCGGCAGCCGGCCGGCGACCCGCAGCGCGCGGGCATACAGCGCCACCCCCTGCCGGCGTGGAAATAACAGTGCCGCCCCGTCCGGCGCCTGTGCGACCGGGGCCAGCAGGTCGATCGCCTCCTGCGGGTACCCGGCCGCGAGCCGGGCCGCGCCCAGCAGGACCCGGGGGCCGACCTGCGCGGGGGCCAGCGCCCGGTGCGTCTCCACCACCCGGGCGACGTGCTCGGCGTCGGCCTGCGCCCCGGCCGCGTCGCCCTGCTCCAGCCGGACGAAGCCACGGATGGTGCCGGCCATCCCGATCAGCAGCGGGTGACCGGCCCGTTCGCCGTAGCTGAGCGCGTCGGTGAGCAGGTCGAAGGCGTGCTCCCAGGAGCCCAGGCCGCGGGCCACGGCACCCCGGGCGACCAGGGCGAAGCCGCGACCCCAGTCGTCCGAGCTGACGGCGAATCCCTTGTACGCCTGCCGGGCCTGCCGGTCGGCTTCGGCCAGCTCACCCATCTCGGCGGCGGCGAACGCCTCCACGGCGCGCAGCGTGCCGGTGGCCCAGTGTTCGCCGACCCGCTCGCCGAACGGCAGGAAGACCCGGGCCAGCCGGCGGGCTTCGGTGAGCCGGCCGGCGAGCAGCCGGACGAACGCGGCGGTCCCCCGGATCCAGGCCCGGCCCACCGGATCGTTGATCTTGGCGAAGAGTCGGGCGGCCCGCGCGAGGGTGGCATCGGCGCCGGCGAAGTCGCCCCGGGTCACCGTCACCCAGGCCAGGTTCTGCAACGACCAGGCCTGGCTGCGCGGGTCGTCGGCGCGTAAGGCCACCTGGTACGAGGCGGCGAACCGGGTACTGGCGTCGGCGAGCCGGCCGCCGAGGAAGTCGGCCATCCCGAGCCGGCGCATCGCCTCCGCCCGCGCTCCGGCGACGCCGGCCACGTCCGCCGTGGTCAGCGCCTCCTCCCAGACCTCGTACGCGCGCCGGTGGTCGCCGAGCAGCCGGTGCGACCTGCCGGCGAGCAACAGCGCCCAGGCGCGTATCCCCTGGTCGGTGCCGGCGTTTGCGATCACCTTCTCGGCCAGCTCCAGCGACTGCGCCGGCCGGCCCAGCTCCAACTGCGCCCGGCCCTGCACGAGCTGGTCGACGGGGGGCAGCTCGCCGGGCGCGAGTCGGCTGGCCCGATCCCCGTACCTGGCCGCCTGCGCCGGTTCTCCGGTGGCGACCGCGCGGCGGGCCAGCCGGGCCAGCGCCACCACCCCGAGCGGGGCCACCGTGCGTACCGGCGAATCGGGCCGCAGGCCCACCGCGTCGGCCAGGGTGACGGCCCGTTCGGCCTGGTCAGCGACGAAGTCGTCGTCCGCGCCGTCGGTCGGCGCCTCGACCGGGGCAGCCACCACCCCGCTGGTCGCGGCCCGCCGCCGGGCGCTCTCCGCGGCCTGCCGGGCGGCTGCCGCGGGGGCTGCCCAGCGCACCAGGTAGGCGTGCCGTTCGGCGAGGTCGGCTTTGCCGATGCCGGCGTAGGTGGCCTCCCGCAGCAGGGGCGTGGCGAACGCGAAGCCGTCCCGCAGCCGGCGCAGCATCCGCCGGGTGAGCAGCTCGTCGATGGCGTGCTCGCGGTCGGCGGCGACCTCGGCGGCCGGCCGGGGGTCGCCGGCCGAGCGGCGCTGACCGAGCGCCGCGAGCGCCGGAGCCGGTACCGTCTCGCCGATCACGGCGGCGTCGCGCAGCGCGTTGCGGGCGTCCCCCGGCAGCGCGTCGATACGGGCGGCCAGCACCGCGGCGAGGTCCCGGGAGAGCAGCCGGCCGCCGAGTGATCCGGCGGTCAGCCGCCAGGAGCCGCCGGCGACCTGGGTGAGCGCCCCGCGCTCGGTGAGCAGGGTGACGAGCTCCGCGAGGTAGAACGGGTTGCCCTGGGCCGTGGCGAGCAGCCGGTCCTCGTCGCTCTGCGGTAACCGGCCGGTGTGCAGGTACGAGCTGAGCAGCCGGGCCGCGTCCGCGCCGCGCAGCGGCGGCAGGGTACCCACCTCGGCGTCGGCCAGCCGGTTCAGCACACCCGCCGTGCGCACCAACTCCGGCCGGCCGAGCAGCAGCACGAGTACCGGGCCGGTGAGCCGGGACAGGGTGACGCCGAGCGCGTCCAGGGTGTCCGGGGTGGCGTCGTGCAGGTCGTCCACGATCAGCAGCAGCGGCGACTCCTGCGCCAGGCCGCTGAGCAGGTCGGCAACTGCGACCGGGATGGCCTCGCCGGCCAGTCCGTCGGCCGGTGTGGGCAGGTCGCCGGTGGCCGGCAGTTCGCCGACCTGGCTGGGGCCGAGCAGTTCCCGGTCGGCCGGCGACTCGGTGCCCTCGCCGTAGCCGAGCAGGGTGAGCAGCTGTTCGGTGGCGATCGGCGGGGCGGCCGGGGCGGTCCGGGCCAGCCGGGCCACCAGCCGGCGCAGCCGCTCCTCGACCTGCGGCCGGCCGAGCGGGCCCCGCCCGTCGCCGGGTAGGCCGATGGCGAGGCGGACCAGGTCGGCCAGCGGGGCCAGCCGGCGGCGTTCGCCGAACGCGGCGCAGTGCACGGAGAGGGTACGGGTGGCCGACCGGGCGCCGGTCAGGTCGAGTCGGGGCAGCTCCCGTTCGACCTCGGCGGCGAAGCGGCTCTTGCCGAGCCCGGCCTCACCGGTCAGCACGAGTACCCGCGTCTCGGCCCGGTCGACGGCTTCCTGGAGCCGGCTGCCGATCCGGGCCAGCTCGGTTTCCCGGCCGACGAAGGGGGCCTCGTCACCCAGGCCGGACCGGGTGCCGGGGGCGTCCAGCAGGCCGAGCAGCTCGTACGTCTCCACCGGGCTGCGCTTGCCCTTGAGTCGCATCGGGCGCAGGTGCCGCCAGGAGGCGAGGTGCCGGGTGGCGCCGGCGGTGTCGGCGCCCGCGTAGACGGTGCCGACGGCGGCCGCGTCGGCCAGTCGGGCGGCGGTGTTCACGGTGTCCCCGATCACCGTGTACTCGAGGGCGGCCTGCACGAGGGCGACCACGTCGCCGGTGTTCAGCCCGACCCGCAGGCCCAGCGGCGCCCCGCCGCCGCGCTCGTCGTCGAGTACCCGACGGACCGCCCGCTGCATGGACAGCGCGGCGCGGACCGCCCGTTCGGCGTCATCCTCGTGCGCGACCGGGGCGCCGAAGACCGCCATGATCCCGTCGCCGGTGAGCTTGTCGACGTGCCCGCCGAAGGTCTTCACCGCGCCGGCCAGGGCGGCGAGCACCCGGTCGGTGACCGCGCCGACGCGTTCCGGGTCGGCCTGTTCGGACCAGGCGGTGAAGTCGGAGAGGTCACCGAAGAGCACGGTGACAATCCGCCGCTCGGCGGCGGTGGGCGCGGCGGCCGGCAGTGCGGCACCGCAGTTGTGGCAGAAGCGGGCGTAGGGGACCGCCACCGTGCCGCACACCGGGCAGGTCATGGTGTGTCCCAACGCACACCTGGCGGAGCCGATTCCCGCAGGTGGTGCAGTTGTGCCCGGACGGAGAGCTCGGCGGCCGGCCAGAGCACCGGGTCGACGTCGGCGTAGACCCGCTCGACAATCTCGGCGGGGGTGCGCGCGCCGGCTGCGAGTACCGCCCGGACCTGGTTCAGCCGGGCTTCGCGGTGGCGTAGATAGAAGGTGGCGGCGGCGGCACAGTCGGCCAGCGTCGGGCCGTGGCCGGGCAGCACCGGCACGGCGCCCTGATCGATCAGCAGGCGCAGGCTGTCCAGGTACGCGCCGAGGTCGCCGTCGGGGTGGGCGACGACGGTGGTGCCCCGGCCGAGGATGGTGTCACCGGTCAGCACGGCCGGCGAATCATCCCAGTCGACCCGGAAACACACCGAATCAGAGGTATGTCCGGGGGTGTCCAGTCGGGTCACGCCGGGCGCCTGGGTCAGCACCGGCGCCGCGGTGATCTCCTGGAACCGGGCCAGCCCGTCGACGTGGTCGGGGTGGCCGTGGGTGACCAGGATGCCGGTGACCGGCCCGGCGGCGGCCAGCGCCGCGAGATGCCGCTCGTCCAGCGGGCCGGGGTCGACCACGAGCACGCCGTCGCCGGCCGGCGGGCGCAGTACCCAGGTGTTCGTCCCGTCGAGGGTCATCGGGCCCGGATTGTCCGCGCGGATCAGGCGCGCCCAGCTGGGCAGCGTCCCGATTGTCGCCGCCGCCGGTGCCGTGACATGCGCCGGAGCCTCCTCGCCCGCCATGCCCGCGATGGTACGGCGACCGTCGGACAACCGGCAGCGCCCTTCTCAGCCTGCGCCAAGCCGACACTTCCCGGCGCCTCGCGGCGGGGACCGACGGCGGGTCAGACGCCGACTTCGGCGATGACCTCGACCTCGACGGGCGCGTCGAGCGGCAGCTCCGCGACGCCCACGGCGCTGCGGGCGTGCCGACCGGCCTCACCGAAGACCGCGCCGAACAGCTCGGAGGCCCCGTTGATGACGGCCGGTTGGCCGGTGAAGCCGGGCGCCGACGCGACGAACCCGGTCACCTTGACGATCTTGACCACGTTCTCCAGGCCGACCAGCATGTCGATGGCGGCCAGCGCGTTCAGTCCGCACCGGCCGGCCAGCTCCTTGCCCTGCTCCGCGGACACCTCGGCGCCGACCTTGCCGGTGGCCAGCAGTTGGCCCAGGTGGATCGGGAGTTGGCCGGAGACGTAGACCAGGTTGCCGGACTGCACGGCGGGCACATACGCGGCCAGCGGCGGGACGATCTCCGGCAACTCCAGCCCCAACTCGGCGAGGCGGGCGTACGGGTCGGTCATCAGCCCTCCAGCGGGCGCTTGAGGTAGGCCACCAACTGCTCCGGGTTCGGCCCGGGGATCACGCTGACCAGCTCCCAGCCGTCGGATCCCCAGTTGTCCAGGATCTGCTTGGTTGCGTGGGTCAACAGCGGAACTGTCGAGTATTCCCAGCGGGTACGGGTGCGCGGCTCCATGCCCCGCACCCTAACGTGTTACCCGCTCGATGCCTGCACCCACTACCCTGTGTTCCGCCGGCCGCATAGGCTGACCGGCCTGAAGACACCGCACAAGGTGAGGTCATGACGCAGCCCCCCGCGCAGTACCCGAACGGCGACCCGGCACAGAATCCGGGCGGTTACCCGCCTCCGGTCGATCCCTACTACGGCGGTCAGCCGCCGCAGCAGCCGCCGGCGTACCCGCCGACTTCGCAGTTCCCGGTCTCCGGCCCCGGCTACCCCGGTCAGCCGGCGGCGTACCCGCCCGCGCCGGCCCAGCCGCCGGCCGGTGGCGGCTACCCCGCGTACCCGCCGGCCGCGCCGACCAGCGGCTACCCCGGCCAGGCCGGGTACCCGCCGCAGTCCGCCCCGCCTGCGTCCGCCCCGCCGGTCTCCTCGGCCCCGCCCACCTCGGGTGGCTGGCCGGGCACCACCCAGCAGCCGTACGGGCAGCCCGGCTACGGCCAGGAGCAGCCGGCCTACGGCGCACAACCGCCGTACGGCCAGGAGCAGCCGGGCTACGGCCAGCAGCCGCTCGGCCAGGAGCAGCCCGGCTACGGGCAGCAGCCGCCGTTCGGGCAGCAGCCCTACGGACAGCAGCCGTTCGGCCAGCCCGGCTACCCGGGCGCGCCCTACGGGCAGCAGCCGTACGCGCCGCCGCCGAAGAAGAGCCGGGCGCTGCTGGTGACCCTGATCGTCGTCGGCCTGCTGGTGGTCGTCGGCGGCGCCGGGGTCGGGCTGTTCGTGGTGAGCAACGGAAACAAGGAGAAGGGCAAGGGGCAGCCGACCGCGACCGCGGCGGTGACCGGCTTCCTCACCGAGGTCTTCAAGAGCCAGGACGCGACGACGGCCGAGCGCTACATCTGCGCCGCCTCGTTGAAGAAGGAGAAGATCGCGGCGAAGATCGCCCAGATCAAGGAGCAGGGCAAGAAGTACGACTCGCCGCGGTACAGCTGGAACGCGCCGACCGTGGACAAGCCCGGCGACAAGATTCAGACCCTGAGCGTGACGGTGAAGTTGGCCACCGAGGACGAGCAGGCAGCCCAGCAGAAGCTCAAGATCATTGCGACCAAGGGCGACGGCTGGTTCGTCTGCGAGGTCACCTCGGTCAGCTGACCGGCGTCCAGCCCACCCGGGGAGTCTCCCGGTGGGCCGACCCCCTGCCGGACAGCGGTTGAGCCGGCAGCCAATAAGCTCGAAGGCGTGACGACCACCGCCGCAGCGACCCGCACCGGGCCGACCGACTCACGTTGGGCGGCCCGGCTGCATGTGGTGACCGGCAAGGGCGGCACCGGCAAGACGTCGGTGGCCGCCGCGCTCGCCAGCTACCTGGCCCGGGACGGCCGGCGCACGCTGCTGGTCGAGGTCGAGGGGCGGCAGGGCATCGCCGGCCTGTTCGGTCTGGAACCGCTGCCCTACGAGGAGCGGCACATCCTGGCGGTACCCGGCGGCGGCGAGGTCCGCGCGCTCGCCGTGGACGCCGAGGAAGCGCTGCTGGAGTACCTCGACATGTTCTACAAGCTCGGCCTGGCCGGGCGGGCGCTGCAGAAGCTCGGGGCCATCGACTTCGCCACCACCATCGCCCCCGGCCTGCGCGACGTGCTGCTCACCGGAAAGGTGAAGGAGGCCACCACCCGCTCCGAGGGCGGCCGTCGGCGCTACGACGCGGTGATCCTGGACGCGCCGCCGACCGGCCGGATCGGCCGGTTCCTGAACGTCACCGCGGAGACCGCACGGCTGGCCAAGATGGGGCCGATCAAGTCGCAGAGCGAGGGGGTGGCGGCCATCCTGCGCTCGCCGATCACCGCTGTGCACCTGGTCACCCTGTTGGAGGAGATGCCGGTGCAGGAGACCTCGGACGCGGTGGCCGAGTTGGGCGCGCTGGGCATTCCGGTCGGCCAGATCGTGGTCAACCAGGCCCGCCCGCCGCTGCTGAGCACCAGCAAGATCAGCCAGGCGCAGTTGCGGCGCGGACTGACCGCGGCCGGCCTGCCCACTGACAAGGGCCTGGTGCACGGGGTGTACGCCGAGGCGCAGGCACACCTGATCCGGCAGCGGCTGGAGGAATCACTGCGCACCGAGCTGCGTACCCTCGGCTATCCGGTGATCGAACTGCCGCTGCTGCCCGGCGGGGTGGACCGCGCCGGGCTGGCTGCCCTGGCCGATGCCCTCGCGCCGCAGTCCTGATCGTGCCCGGATAGTCTCGACGGGTGCCTCATCCGTGGCTCGACGTCGACGCCCTGCTCGCTGATCCGGGTACCCGTATCGTCGTGTGCTGCGGCGCCGGCGGGGTGGGCAAGACGACCACGGCGGCGGCGATCGGGGTACGCGCGGCCGAGCAGCACGGGCGGCGGGTAGTGGTGTTGACCATCGATCCGGCCCGCCGGCTGGCCCAGGCGCTCGGGCTGACCGAGCTGGACAACACCCCCCGGCCGGTCAAGGGGCTGCGCCCGGAGGCGACCGGCGAGCTGCTGGCGATGATGCTCGACATGAAGCGCACCTTCGACGAGGTGGTGCTCACCCACACCGAGCGCGCCCGCGCCGAGGAGATCTTCGCAAACCCCTTCTACCAGGCCATGAGCTCCACTTTCGCGGGCACCCAGGAGTACATGGCGATGGAGAAGCTGGGGCAGTTGCGGGCCACCGACTCGTGGGACCTGATCGTGGTGGACACCCCGCCGTCCCGCTCGGCGCTGGATTTCCTGGACGCGCCGCAGCGGCTGTCCCGGTTCCTGGACGGGCGCATGCTCCGGGTGCTCATCAACCCGGCCCGATCCGGCGGCCGGAGCATGTTCAACCTGGTCACCGCGTCGTTCGGGGTGTTCTCGCGGGCGGTGCAGAAGATCCTCGGTGGGCAGTTGCTCAGTGACCTGTCCGGTTTTGTGGGGGCGCTGGACTCGACCTTCGGCGGGTTCCGGCAGCGGGCTGAGCAGACGTACCGCATCCTGCAGGACCGGGAGACCGCGTTCCTGGTGGTGGCGGCGCCGGAGCCGGACGCGATCCGGGAGGCCGGCTACTTCGCCGGGCGGCTGGCGGCGGACCGGATGCCGTTGCAGGGCCTGGTCCTCAACCGGGTACACGCGGTGGACACCGGGGCGTTGCCGGCGGAGCAGGCGCTGGCCGCCGCGGACCGGCTGGACGCCGCCGGGGAGTACCCGGAGACGGCGGCGGCGCTGCGGGTACACGCGCGGCTGGCGACCCAGGTGGTCCGCGAGTCGGCGGTGGCGGCCCGGTTCACCGGGCGGTACCCGACGGTGGCGGTGGCCCGGGTCGCGGCGCAGCCCGCCGACGTCCACGACATCGACGGGCTACGGAACATCGCGGCGGCCCTGTGCGAGGCGCCGGCCGCGGCCTGATCAGCCGGTGGGCACCAACTCCTTGCGCTGCTCGCGGGTCAGCGCGTCCTCGAACGTCTTGCGCCAACTCGTCACCGAGGGGTGCTGGCGCAGCAGCGCCCGCCGTTCCCGCTCGGTCATCCCGCCCCAGACGCCGAACTCGATGCGGTTGTCGAGTGCGTCCGCAAGGCACTCGTACCGCACCGGGCAGCTGCGGCAGATCCGCTTCGCCACGTTCTGCTCGGCGCCCTGGACGAACAGCGCGTCCGGGTCCCCGTTCCGGCAGGCGGCCACGCTGGGCCAGTCAGCGATCATCGCCATGTGTGTACGTCCCCCCTTGGTGCTTCTCCCCCCGGTCCGCTCGGCCGCCCGTATTCGCGACGGGCTGGCCGGCGGGCGCCCCTCCAGCGCTGGAGGGTACGACTGCGTTAGCGGAATCATCATGCTCCGTAGTCACTCGGTTACGCAACGTCGTCGGAAAAATTCTCTAACCCGGACACAGGCCTCATATCAACTGGCCGATGATCGGACTCTTGCCGCGAAGTCCACGAGTACCGCGTAATACCGCGTATCCGACGGAACCCCGGGGCAGAATGGGGCCGGGAAGAACCGACAGAGCTGGGGGTAGCGGGCCGGGGACAGCGCGCGTCTGACACAACGAACGGCATCCCTCGTGGGACGCGGTTCGTGAGCTGCGTCGCGTACCCTGGGCCGGTGACCTGGATGCGACGTCGTGACCGCAGCCTGCTCTCCAACACGCTTTCGCTGCTGGTGTGCGGGCTTCTCGCGGGCGTGGTGGTGGCCGCGGCCGCCTTCCCCGGCATGGCCATGGGCGGCCTCGCCGCCAAGGCCGGCGCCGATGCCTTCGGCAACCTGCCCACCGTGTTGACCGTGCACCAGTCGCCACAGATCACCCGGGTCTACGCCAGCGACGGCACGACGCTGATCTCCACCTTCTACGACGAGAACCGGCGCGACGTGCACCTCGCCGATATCGCCTTGGTGATGCGGCAGGCCATGGTCGCGGCCGAGGACACCCGCTTCTACAAGCACAAGGGCGTCGACGTGAAGGGCGTGGCCCGCGCCTTCGTCGTCAACCAGGGCTCCGGCGACACCGAGCAGGGCGCGTCCACGCTGACCATGCAGTACGTCCGGCTGGCGCTGGAGTACTCGACCAGCGACCCACAGGGCATCGTGGACGCCACCGCCGACACGCCCGGCCGCAAGATCCAGGAGATGCGGTACGCGCTGGCGCTGGAGAAGCAGCTCAACAAGGACCAGATCCTCGAGCGCTACCTGAACATCGCGCCGTTCGGCAACGGCGCTTTCGGCATCTACGCCGCCGCCCAGGTCTACTTCGGGGTCGCCCCGAAGGACCTCACCCTGAGCCAGGCCTCCCTGCTCGCCGGTCTGGTCAAGGCGCCGGGGACGTCCAACCCGAAGACCCCCGAGGGCCTCGCGTACTCGGTGAACCGGCGCGACGTCTACGTCCTGCCCAACATGATCAAGATGGGCTTCATCAACGACGCCGACAAGCAGAAGGCGATCGACACCAAGCTCGACTTCAAGGACGGCCACACCGAGCCCAACGGCTGCACCCTGGTACCCACCAACAGCTGGGGCTTCTTCTGCGACTACTTCTACCGCTGGTGGTCCGAGCAGCCGGCCTTCGGCGCGGACCCGTACGAGCGGCAGAGCCGGCTCAAGAGCGGCGGCTACACCATCGTCACCTCGCTCGACGTGCGGGCCCAGCTGTCCGCGATGAACAACATCAAGAGCCGCAAGGCGATCGGCAGCTCGGACGCGCTGATGCTGGCCGGCGTGGAGCCCGGCACCGGCCGCATCCAGCTGATGGCGGTCAACCGCACCTACAGCAACAACAACGCCAACAACGGCGCCAGCACCGACGTGGCCAAGCGCAACAAGGGCATCAAGGGCAACTACCCGAACACCACGGCGCCGCTGATCAGCGGCGGCGGCGACATCGTCGGGTACCAGTTCGGCTCGACCTTCAAGATGTTCACCATGATCGCCGCCCTGGAGAAGGGCATCCCGCTCGACTACAGCTTCATGCGCCAAGGACGTCTACGAGTCGAAGTTCATCGTCGAGAAGGGCTCGCCGGCGGCCTGCCCGGGCACCAACCACTACTGCCCGGAGAACGCCGGCAAGGAATCCGGCAACTACAACATGTGGACCGGGTTCGGTAAGTCGGTCAACACCTGGTTCGTACCGCTGGAGGAGCAGGTCGGCGCCGACAAGGTGGTCGACGTGGCGAAGCGGCTGGGGGTCCAGTTCCGGGCCCGCAGCGGCGACAAGAACCACCCGCTCGACTACGAGTTCGCCAACGAGCCCGGCTACGCGGCCCAGTGGGGCGCCTTCACCCTCGGCGTCTCGGCCGCCACGCCGCTGGACATGGCCAACGCGTACGCCACGGTGGTGGCTGACGGCCTCTACTGCGAGCCGCTGCCGGTCGTGACGATCACCGACTACAGCGGCAACAAGCTCGACGCCGCCAACCCACGCTGCAAGCAGGCCATCTCGGTGGAGGCGGCGCGCGGCGCGGCCGACGCGGCCCGCTGCCCGGTCGGCGACCAGTCGACGTACGGCAAGTGCGCGGGAACCACCGCCCAGGCCACCAAGGGCATCGTGGGCAAGCCGGTGGCTGGCAAGACCGGCACCACCGACGGGGACAAGACGGCGGCGTTGATCGTGATGACCAGGGACATCGCGGTCGCCGGCATCATCGCCGACCCGGACAACCCCTTCCACTCGCCGTACAGCCACAACGAGGTCAACGCCGCGGTCGCGTACACGGTGAAGGACTTCATGAAGAACGTGAAGGCGCCGAAGCCGTTCATCAAGCCGAACGCCAAAACCGCCTTCGGTGACCGGGTCACCGTTCCCCCTGTGCAGTGCTTCACGGTCGCCGCGGCCCAGGCCGCGATGCGGGCGAAGGGCCTCGACTCCATCGTCGGCGGCGGCACGGTGCCGTCGCCCTGCCCGGCCGGCACGGTGGCCAGCACCACCCCCAGCGGTACCACCGCCAAGAACTCCACCGTCACGCTGAACATCAGCGGTGGCGGCGGGCGGCGGCGGCCCAGGTGGCCCAGGTGGGCCCGGCGGACCCGGCGGTGGGGGCGGCGGAGGCGGCGGGGGCGGCGGCGGTCGTTAGCCGCACCATCCGGAGTACGTGACGAGGGCCGGCGGATCAACTCCGCCGGCCCTCGCGTGCGTCGTTCGTACCCCCGGTTCAGCGCCTCACAGACCGAGCTGCCGGCGTACCTCGGCGGCCACCCGACCACCCTCGGCCCGACCGGCGACCGCGACCTGGGCCGCCTTCATCGCCTGCCCCATGGCGGCCCTACCGGACGTGTCGATTCCGGCGAGCGCTGCAGCGACGATCCCGGCCAGTTCGTCGTCGCCGAGCTGCCGCGGCAGGTACCGCTCCAGCACCTGCTCCTCGGCCCGCTCCTTGTCGGCCATCTCGGCGCGACCGGCGTCGGCGAACGCGGTCGCCGCTTCCCGACGCTTCTTCGCCTCCCGGGTGAGGACGGCGAGAACTGCCTCGTCGTCGAGTTCACGGGCCTTCGTGCCGGCCACCTCGGCGTTGCGGACGGCGGTGATCGCCATCCGCAGGGTGGACGTGACCAGGTCGTCGCGGGCCTTCATGGCGCCCCGGAGATCGGCCTCCAGCCGGTCCTTCAGCGTGCTCATGGGTAGGAAACTACCCTGGTGCCCATGCGCACGCGTACTGCTATTCGTCTGCTCGGGGCGACCGCCGCCGCCGGGGCCGCCACCCTCGCCTACGCCAGCCTGGTCGAACGCAACATGTTCACGCTGCGCCGCTTCGACGTCCCGGTGCTCGCCCCCGACGCCGAACCGCTGCGCGTGCTGCACCTGTCCGACCTGCACATGACCCCCGGCCAGCGGCGCAAGCAGGACTGGGTGGCCGGCCTGGCCGGTACCGACCCGGACTTCGTGGTGGTGACCGGCGACAACATGGCCCACCCGGAGGCGCTGACCGGCGTGATCCGTGCCCTGCAGCCGCTGCTGGACCTGCCCGGCGCCTTCGTCTTCGGCTCCAACGACTACCGGGGCCCGGTCTTCAAGAACCCGTTCAGCTACTTCGACAAGCATCGCGAGTACCGCCAGGGCGTCGACCTGCCGCACCAGGAGCTGCGGGAGATTCTGGTGGGCGCCGGCTGGGCCGACCTGAACAACGCCCGTGCCGAGGTCAAGGCCGGTGGCCGCAGCATCGCCCTGGTCGGCGTGGACGACCCGCACATCGGCCGGGACGACTACTCGTCCGTTGCCGGCCCGGCCGACCCGAACGCCGCCGTCCGCCTCGGCCTCACCCACTCGCCCGAGCCGGAGATCCTCACCAGGATGGCCGCCGACGGCTACGACCTGCTGCTCGCCGGCCACACCCACGGCGGCCAGGTGTGCGTCCCCGGGTACGGCGCGCTGGTCACCAACTGCGGCCTGGACCGCCGGATGGCCAAGGGCCTGCACCCGTGGCCCACCTCCCGGGCCTGGCTGCACGTCTCCGCCGGCCTCGGTACCCACCCCACCGCGCCGGTGCGCTTCGCCTGCCCGCCGGAGGCCGCCCTGCTCACCCTGATCCCCCGCTGACCAGGGCACCAGGCCCCGGAGGGATACCCAGGTTTGCGTCCCCGGGGTGGTCAGCTACGATTGCTCGGCACGCCTCGGGGTGTAGCGCAGCTTGGTAGCGCGCTTCGTTCGGGACGAAGAGGTCGTGGGTTCGAATCCCGCCACCCCGACAGAGGTCAGAGGGCATATCCGGTCGACGGGTATGCCCTCAGTGCTTTCTCCGAGTGCTGACCGGGTAGGTCAAGCGGCCGCGGGGTGGCCCATCGGCGATCCCTTGCGCCAGCGGGCCTCGATGCGGCGGGGCTGTGACCTGGTGAAATCCGGGAGACGACCTACACTCACGCGCGTGATGCCTGGACCGTGGCCGAGCGATGACGACGAAGAAACCTTCGTGCGCCGGCCTGGGTCGAGACCTGTCGCCAATGTGCTTGCCGGGCTGACGGCCGTGTTTTTCGGCTTTGCGGCGCTCGTTCTTGTGGTCCCACTGCTCCTGTGGACACTGGGCTTCACGCTGGTGCTGTGGATGAGCCTGCCCCGACCCTGAACCTGCTTGCCTCCGGCGCTTGTGGCTTCGGCGTGGCCGTTGGCGATTGTCCCGAACATGCGGCGTGCGGCGTGGGTTTCATCTGTACCCAGGCGTAGCCGGATCGGCTTGGCCGGGTACTCGATCGTTGGGCCGATCGGCTCCAGATCATGCTCCGCTGGCATGGGAGTACTTTGTGGCGGCGCTGGGATCGTGGCCGGTCGGCTGCTTTCCCGGGTCCGTCAGTGCGAGCCGGATGCCGGCGATGATGAGGTCCAGTCCTGCGGTGAACTGCCTGTCACGCTCGGCTCGGGGGAGATCCGTCTGGCGGTTCTGCTCCTCGATGGTGAACCCGTTGACGTAGGCCAGGACCGTGTCGACGGCCGAGATCGCGGCGTCCTGTGACAGGCCGGCAGCCGTCAGGACGCCCAGGAACGTGTGCCAGCTGGCCAAGACCGAGGGTCCGGGCTTGCGGAAGGTCGTGACAAGTCGGGCGCCGTCGCGTCGGGTGAGCATCGCGGCCCGTGATCCGACGGCGATCCGGCGTACCGACTCGTCCCAGTCGGCCCCGGGCGGCGCTTCGACGGTCTCGGTGGCGACGAGGCGCTCGACCATCGCGTCCAGTAGCGCCGCCTTGCTCGGAAAGTGCCGGTAGAGCCCGCCCGCCTGCACGTCGAGTCGCGCTGCCAACCGCCGGAGGGTGAGCGCGTCGAGCCCCACCTCGTCGAGCAGTTCCAGCGCCGCGTCCAGGACCACGTCTCGTCGTGCCACGCACACCTCCGGAAGTTGGCTACAGCTTGCCATTTCGCGACCCGACGCTAGAGTGAACTTAGTTCACTGTGAACTTAGTTCACTCGACGGAGACTCATCCGCATCATCGTCATCGGGGCTGGTCTCGGCAGTCTCGCCCGGCCCGGGCGCTGCGGAGCGCTGGCGTGGAGGTCGACGTCTACGAGCGCGATCCCGCGTCGTCGCGAAGGTGACGAGCGGATGAGTCGGCCGCCGGACACCGTCGTCACCGGCCGATCTCGACGAGGAAGAGGCTCATGAGCAGCTACAGCAAGGGTTCCGTCAGGTCTGCCGACGGGACGGTGATCGGGTACCGCCGATTGGGCAGCGGTCCCGAGGTGATTCTCCTGCACGGGGGGATGCAGTCGGCGCAGCACCTGATGCGGCTTGCCGGTGCCCTGGCGGACGAGTTCACCGTGAACGTGCCCGACCGGCGCGGGCGCGGCCTGAGCGGATCCCACGGTGCCAACTACAGCGTGCTGCGGGAGGTCGAGGACGTCCAGGCACTGGCCACCGTGACCGGGGCGTCCCGGATCTTCGGCCTGAGCGCGGGCGGGCTCGTCACGTTGCGGACGGCCCTGTCCACCCCGGCTCTCGACCGGGTCGCCGTGTACGAGCCCCCGCTGTCAGTGCACGGGTCGGTGCCGCTGGGCTGGGTACCGCGGTTCGAGCGCGAGCTCGCCGCAGGCAGAACCGCCGCCGCACTGGTGACGACGCTGAAGGGTCTGGGCGTCGAGCCGGTGATCGGCCGGATGCCGCGGTTCGTGCTCGCGCCGCTGCTGCCACTGGCGCTACGCGCACAGCATGCCGGGTCCGGAGACGATGTGCCGATCATGGAGCTCGTCCCCACGCAACAGTTCGAGGCGCGGTTGATCCGGGAGCTGGCGGACACCGTGCAGGACTACTCGGCGGTGAGGTCCCAGGTGCTCCTGCTCAACGGCGCGAAGAGCCCGTCGTACTTCGGTGTCGCGCTCGATGCCCTGTCGGCCGTACTCCCGCACGCCCGACGCCACACCTTCCCGGGCCTGCGCCATTCCGGCCCGGACGACGACGGCGACCCGCAGCGGGTGGCCGAGATCCTGCGCGCCTTCTTCAAGCAGGGGTAGGGCGGCGTTCAGCTGTCCGTGCAGAGGCGGGCGTGCAGGTGCATGTCGTGCCAGCCGTCGGCGTGGCGGGCGTTCCCGCGCTTGGTGCCCTCGGCGACGAACCCGGCGTGCTGTGCGACCCGGCAGGAAGCCGCGTTCGCTGTCGAGTGGCTCAACTGGAGTCGGTGCAGTCCCAGCGTTCCGAAGGACCAGTCGGTCAGGACGCCCAGGGCTCGAGGGGCGATGCGACGACCACGCGCGGCCGGCAGCACCCAGTACGACACCGACGCCGAGCCCTCGACGAGATCGACGTGCCGCAGGCCGGCCTGCCCGACGACGTTGCCTTCGTCGAGCACGGCCCACGCCGCATCGGTTTCGTCGCGCCACCGCCCGGGCCAGGAGGCGATCCAGTCGGCGGCCTCCCGGTCGGTCATCGACCGGCAGTGCCACCGCTGAATGGCGGGATCGGCGAATGCCGCCATCACAGTCGGACAATCCGACGCCTGCCACGGCCGAAGTGTCAGCCCGTTCGCGGTGAGCTCGGGCTGCGTCAACGCGGCCATCGTGCCGGGCGGAAGAGCGGGCGTGGCAAGTGACGGCACGCTGCGACTGTAGGGCAGACGGCGTGATCGTCGGTGGCGCCGGGCAATCCGGTGCCCCTTACCGGACCCGTACACGGCGTTGACGGCGATCGGGTGTCCAGCCGGCACGGTGGAGACGCGTCAGGCAACCCGCCACTGTGGAAGGACCACCGCAATGAAGCTGCGCCTCGCCCTGGCCACCGCCGCGCTCGCCGGCATCGGCCTGCTCGGCCTCACCGCCTGCCAGCAGGGGGTAGCCGCCGGCTCGGCCGGCGGCGACACCAGCACCACCCTCACGGCCGAGGAGACCGCGCTGACCACCCTGGGTTACAGCCCGGAGGACGTGATCACCGACGTGCCGGCCGGCGACGGCACCCCCGCGCCGAGCGCGTCGGGCAGCGTCGCGCCCAGCGGGAAAGCCGGCAAAGCCGGTAACGGCAAGCACCCGCGGCTCAAGCGCCTGGGCGTACGTCGGGCGCTGGCCCGCAACGTCGAACACGGCGAGATCGTGGTGGACACCAAGGACGGCCCGAAGACCATCGTCGTCCAGCGCGGGACGGTCACCGCGATCAGCGCCACCTCGATCACCGTGAAGTCGGCCGACGGGTACACGGCGACCTGGACCTTCGGTAGCCCGCTGCACGTCATCGAGCACCGCGCCACGATCCAGCCCAAGGACGTCGCGGTCGGCGCGAAGGTGGGCGTCGCCGGCGCCAAGCAGGGCGACAAGGACGTCGCCACCCTCATCGTCATCCCGAACGCGGGCTGACCCCCGAGCGTCAGGCTGCCCCCGAGCCTCAGGCCGCCCGCAACGTCAGGCTGACCCGCGATATCAGGCTGACCCGCAACACAGGCAAACCCCCGCAACGTCAGGCGGCCCGTGGACCGAGAGGTCCACGGGCCGTCCTGCTCAGCCCTGGTGTTGGGCCGGGCCGGGCCGCGCTGCCTGCGGGGGTTCAGGAGCGCAGCTCGGCCACGCAGCATTTGACGCTGCCGCCGCCCTTCTTCAGCTCGCCCAGCTCGACCGGGATCGGCTGGTAGCCGGCGGCGGCCAGCTTGGCGGCCATCCCGGACGCCTCGGCCGGCAGCAGCACGTGCCGGCCGTCGCTGACCAGGTTCAGGCCGAACGCCAGGGCGTCGTCCTCGTCGGCCAGGATGGCCTGCGGGAACAGGGTCGGCCAATACCCGTCGGGTACCCGGTGAGAACGCCCCCGGGTAGTAGGTGACGGTGTCGTCGTCGAGGGCGGCGAGCGCGGTGTCCAGGTGGTAGAAGCGCGGGTCGACCAGGCGCAGCGAGATCACCGGGTGGCCCAGCACCTCCTGCGCCTGCGCGTGTGCGGCCGGTTCGGTACGGAAGCCGTGACCGGCCAGGATCACCCCCCGGGCGTACGCGAAGTCGCCCTCGCCCTCGTTGACCTCCGTCGGGGCGACGAACGTCCAACGCCGGGTCGGCGGCGTAGAAGCTCCGGTGGGCGGCGGCTTCGGCAGTGCGCTGCGGGTACCGGAAACGGGCGCCGTAGACCACGCCGCCGACCGAGAACGCGCCGTTGGCGGCGTAGACCATGTCCGGCAGGCCGGGCTCGGGGGCCAGCTCGTGGACGGTGTGGCCGAGGTCGACGAGGAGTTCGCGCAGTCGGGTCCACTGCTTGACGGCGAGCTCGGTGTCGACCGGGGTGGTGGTGTCCATCCACGGGTTGATCTCGTACTCGACCGCGAAGTGCTCGGGCGGGCACAGCAGATAAGTCCGCTTGGTTGCGGTTCGTACGCCGATGCTCACGATCAAAAGCGTAAGGATCACGGAGTAGGCTGGGCAGCCGTATCTCTTGCGTAGGAGTGGCGAAGCGTTGCAGATCGACGAGGTGGACCGGCGAATCATTGCGTCGCTGACCCTGGACGCGCGCGCATCGTACGCGGAGATCGGTTTGACCGTTTCGCTGTCCGCACCGGCCGTGAAGCGGCGGGTGGACCGGCTCCGCGCGGCCGGCGTGATCAGATCCTTCACCGCGGTGGTCGACCCGGCCGCGATCGGCTGGACCACCGAGGCGTTCGTGGAGCTGTTCTGCACCGGCCGGACCACCCCGGCGCAGATCGGCGCGGCCACCCGGGCGCACCCGGAGGTGATCGGCGCCTACACCGTCTCCGGTGAGGCCGATGCCCTGGTCCACCTGCGCGCGGCCGACATGGCCCACCTGGAGCAGGCGCTGGAGCGGCTGCGCGCCGAACCGTTCGTCACCTCGACGCGCAGCATGATCGTGCTGTCCCGACTGGTCGAACACACCACCACCATCCCGCCGCTGCGGGACTGAGCGTCCGTTACCGGGCCGTCCCTGTTACAGGTACATGCCGGTGCGCTCGGTGCCGTTGTCGTCGCCCTTGAGGACCGGTGAGTCGGTCTCCACGAAGAACCGCTTGCCGCCGAACTCGCCGTGCAGCCGGTCGTCCAGCTCGTCGGCCAGGCCGGTCATCACCTGCACGGCGAGCATCAGATGGGTGGGTTGGAAGTCCCGGCCGAACACCGGAATGGACGCCCAGACGGTGTCGCTCACGCAGTACAGCCGGCCGATCGGCATCCGGTTGGTCAGCTCGGACAGCTTCACGTACAACTCCTCGGTGGCCTCCACCCCGGTCAGCACCGGCGAGAAGACATCCACCAGCGCCGGGTTGTCGCGGACCCGGACAAACACCATCGCCGAGCCGGACCGGATGCCGATGTCGCCGTCCTTGTCCACCTGCAACGCCTCGGGCGTGGTCTTGAGCATCGCCGCCACGATGGTGGCCACCCGCTCGGCGAGCGGCAGCCCGCCACCGGCTTCGGCCCGCTCGGCGACCGCGGGCAGCCCGGCCGGGGCGAACGACTGCGCCATCAGCGCGCGGGCGGTGGCCAGCGCCGGGGTGGTCACCGGGGCGCCGGTCGCGTCCTGCGCCACGTAGGTGAGGAACGCCGGGTGCGGGGTGCCGTAGACGTCGCGCAGAGTGCGGACCACCAGCCGGGCCACCTCGGCCGGCTCGCTCGGCGACACCATCGCGCCGAACTCCTCGCCGGAGCCCTCCACCACGCCGGGCGGCGACCAGCCCAGCGCCACCAGTTGACCGATGGCCGCGCGGTTGAGGTGGTGCCCGTCCGGAAGCGACGCGTTGCCCACCGCCAGCAGCCGCAGGTGGTCGCCCTCGCCGCGCTGCACCGACACCGCGTAGACCGCCTCGCCGGTGCCGGCGGCCGTCGGGTCCAACGCGATATCGAGCTGCACCCCCGCGCCGAGCTGCGGTACTGCGCTCACCAGTGCGGACGCGAAGTCCCGCCAGGCCTGGTCGACCTTGGGCTTGAGGTCGGTGCCGAGGGCGAGGTCATCGTCGATCCCGGCTACCGGAGGGGTGTCCGCCATGCCGACACCCTATCCAGCCGGCGGGGATCCGATCCGCCGGAGGTACGTGCACGGGCAGGCGCTGTCGTAGGGTCGAGGTCATGGCCAGCAGGGCGCCCCGCGACGACGTGGGGGACGAGCACATCAAGGTCGGCAAGCCGATGCGATCCGCGGCCGGGGCCGGTGGCGTCGTCCACGGCCTGACTCCCGGGCTGAGCCAGATGGGCGTCCGACGCACCGCCCTCACGCTACTCAAACTCAACCAGGTCGGCGGCTTCGACTGCCCGGGGTGCGCCTGGCCGGAGCCCGCGCCGCCGGACCGCCACCACGCCGAGTTTTGCGAGAACGGCGCGAAGGCGGTGGCCGAGGAGGCCACCCTGCGCCGGGTCGAGGCGGACTTCTTCGCCGCGCACCCGATCGCCGAGCTCGCCGGGAAGTCCGACTACTGGCTGGGCCAGCAGGGCCGGATCGCCGAGCCGATGGTGCGCCGGCCGGGCGCCACGCACTACACGCCGATCTCCTGGGCGGAGGCGTTCGAGCTGGCCGGGGCGGCGCTGCGGGCGGTCGGGCCGGACCGGGCCGCGTTCTACACCTCCGGGCGTACCTCCAACGAGGCCGCCTTCGTGTACCAGCTCTTCGCCCGCGCGTACGGCACCAACAACCTGCCGGACTGCTCGAACATGTGCCACGAGTCGTCCTCGGTGGCGCTGTCCGAGGTGATCGGGGTCGGCAAGGGCACCGTCAGCCTCGACGACATCCACCGCGCCGAGCTGCTGGTGATCGTCGGGCAGAACCCGGGCACCAACCACCCGCGGATGCTCACCGCGCTGGAGAAGGCGAAGCGCAACGGCGCGAAGATCATTTCGATCAACCCGCTGCCCGAGGCCGGGCTGCTGCGCTTCCGCGACCCGCAGCGCGCGCGTGGCCTGGTCACCGACGGGGTACCGCTGACCGACCTGCACCTGCAGATCCGGCTCGGCGGCGACCTCGCGCTGTTCCAGGCGTTCGGCGCGCTGCTGGTCGAGTGGGCCGACGTCGACCGGGCCTTCGTGGACACCTACACCACCGGCTACGACGCGTACCGCAAGAGCCTGCGCGACCTGGACTGGGACGCGGTGCTGACGGCGACCGGGCTGCCCCGCGAGGAGATCGTCGAGGCGGCGAAGTTGCTGGCTGCCTCCGACGCCACCATCGTCTGCTGGGCGATGGGCATCACCCAGCACCGCGACGCGGTCAACACGATCCGCGAGATGACCAACGTGCAGTTGCTGCGCGGCATGATCGGCAAGCCGGGCGCGGGACTCTGCCCGGTCCGCGGGCACTCCAACGTGCAGGGCGACCGCACCATGGGCATCTGGCACCAGGCCCCGCCCTGGCTGCCGACGCTGGGCCAGCGGCTGGGCTTCACCCCGCCGGGCGGCACCGGGCTGGACGCCGTCGAGGCGATCAGGGCGATGCGCGACGGTCAGGTGAAGGTCTTCGTCGGACTCGGCGGCAACCTGGCCGCCGCCGGCCCGGACACCACGGTCACCGAGGCGGCGCTGCGCTCCTGCGACCTCACCGTGCACATCGCCACCAAACTCAACCGCTCCCACGTGGTACCCGGCGAGAGCGCGCTACTGCTGCCGTGCCTGGGCCGCACCGAAGTGGACCGGCAGGCCGGCGGCGAACAGTTCGTCACCGTCGAGGACTCGATGTCCTGTGTGCACGCCTCCCGGGGGGCACTCGCGCCGGCCTCGGCGATGCTGCGTTCCGAGGTGGCCATCGTCTGCGGGCTGGCGCGGGCCACCCTGGGCGCCGACTCGACGATCCCGTGGAGCCTGTACGAAGGCGACTACCGGGCCATCCGCGAGGAGGTCGCCGCCGTGGTCCCCGGGTTCGCCGACTACGAGGCGAAGGTGCTCCGCAAGGAGGGCTTCACGCTGGCGCAGGGGCCACGCGACCGCCGCCAGTTCGCCACCCCGAGCAACCGGGCCGAGTTGACCGTGAACCCGCTGGAGTGGCCGCGGGTGCCGGCCGGCCGGCTGCTGTTGCAGACGATCCGCAGCCACGACCAGTACAACACCACGATCTACGGGCTCGACGACCGCTACCGGGGCGTCCACAACGGTCGCCGGGTGGTCTTCGTGCACCCCGACGACCTGACCGAACTCGGCTTCGCCGACGGCGACGTGGTGGATCTCGTCTCCGAGTGGACGGATCAGGTGACCCGGCGGGCCCAGCAGTTCCGTGCCGTGGCGTACCCGACGGCGCGCGGCTGCGCGGCCGCGTACTTCCCGGAGGCGAACGTACTCGTGGCGCTGGACTCCACCGCGAAGCGCTCCAACCAGCCGGCCAGCAAGGAGATCATCATTCGGCTGGAGCACGCCAGCGAGTAGCCGGCGGGTACGGTGGCGCGGTGCCAGCCAACCGCGCCCGACCAGCTATCGCGCTCTCCTTCGGCGCGCTCATCGTGATCGGCCTCAACGGCGGCGCGGCGGGCGTGCTGATCCCCAACCAGCAGTCCGACTACCACGTCGACAAGTCCACCATCGGCCTGCTGTTCTTCGCGTTCTCCGCCGGGTACCTGCTCTCCGGCGTGGTCAACGGGCTGCTCATCCGCCGGCTCGGGGCGCGCGGCCAGCTCAGCCTCGGCGGACTGGTCCTCGCCGTCGGCTCGGTCGGCGCGGCGCTGCGCCCACCGTTCGCGGTACTCGCCGCACTGGCCCTGGTACTGGCGTTCGGCGCCGGCATCCTCGACGCCGGCTACAACGCCTACGTCGCGCACATGCCCAAGCCCACCACCCTGCTCAACATGCTGCACGCCTGCTACGGCGTCGGCGCGCTGATCGGCCCGCTGATCGCCGCTTTCCTACTCAACGCCGGCTTCAGTTGGCGGGCGTTCTACCTGTTCCTGGCCCCGCTCGGGGTGGCGCTGGCGGTCGGCTCGCTGGTGCTGCTGCCCGGCCCGGCCCCGGTGGTGGACGACGGGCAGCCGGCCGCCTCGGTGGCCCGCACGATGCGCCGGCCGGAGATCTGGCTGACCACCGCGTTCCTGTTCGGGTACGTGGGGCTGGAGGTGACGATCGGGAGCTGGGGGTACAGCTTCCTGACCCAGTACCGGGACCAGCCGGAGCTGCTCGCCGGCTGGGTGATCAGCGGGTACTGGCTGGGCATCACGCTGGGCCGGTTCGTGATCAGCGCGATCACCACCCGACTCGGCATCGGCACCGCCGGCATGATGTACGGCATGGTGGTGGGCGTCTGCGTCTGCTCCACCCTGCTCTGGGTGATCCCGGGCGGCGTCGCCACCTCGGTGCTGCTGCTGCTCATCGGCGTCTTCCTCGGCCCGATGTTCCCGACCACCATCGCGGTGCTCCCGCAGTTGACCGCCGCTTCGCTGGTACCCACCGCGATCGGCCTGCTGGTCGGGGTCAGCGTGATCGGCGGTTCGGTGCTGCCGTGGGCCGCCGGCACCATCGCCCAGCACGTCGGACTCGGCACCCTGCCGCCGTTCCTGCTGGTCCTCGGGGCACTGTGCGTCGTGGGCTGGTGGAGCATCGCCCGCCGGCTGCCGGCCGAGACCGACGCGGGCCCCACCGAACCCACGGCTCAGGCCGCCAGCCTCGCGGCGGCCGCCGGCCAACCGATGGTCGACTGACCAGGGCTGGCCGACCAGCCGGCCAGCCGGCCGGATCAGGTAGCGCCCAATCGGGGCCAGAGGGTTGTGGCCGTCGGCCGGACCGAGGCAGGGCAGAATCCGGCTCCCCGGTCGGATCAGGCTGCGGGGTGGCTCCCGGTCCACTCCTGGACCAGGGCGCTGACCTCGGCGAACGCGGTCTGCGGTGGGGTGCCACGGCCGACGGCGACGCCGACCAGGTAGGCGGTCAGCGGGGCGGCCGGGCGCAATACGCCGTGGGCGACGTCGCGGGCCAGGTCCAGTACCGGCCCGGTATCGGTGGTCTCGATGCCCAGCCGGGCACAGACGGTGCTCATCCAGGTGTCCAGCTCGGTCACTTCGCCCACTCTCGCGCGGTCGCCAGCTCCTCGGGGGTGTCGCAGTCGTACCAGGGTGGCGGACCGGTGCCGGTGTGGTCCAGTTCGGCGACGTGCAGGCCGGCGAAGAGGGACCGCATCGGGGCGCCGTGCGGGTCGCCGGGCAGCACCGAGCGCAGCACCGGCTCCCACCACAGGCCGCACAGCAGTTGCCGGCGGCCGGCGCGGTCGCGGTAGACAGCGACGTGCGCGCCGGTACGGGTCAGCGCGTCACCGAGCCGGTCGAGCGCATCGGCGGTGAGGAACGGCAGGTCGCAACCGAGTACGGCGACTTCCCGGGGGATCAGGTCGTCGGCGGGGCCGAGTGCGGACAGCCCGGCAGCCAGCCCGGCGACCGGCCCGCCACCGACCGGGCGCTCCCGTGCCTGCCCGACCCCGAGCGGTACCGACAGTTCAGGCGGCCCGACCACGACCCGGATTCGGGAGCCGGTGCCGGCATCGAGCACCCGGCTCAGCATGGTCCCGCCGGCCACCGGGAGCATCGGTTTGGCGGCCGCACCCATTCGCCGACCGGAGCCACCGGCCAGCACGATCACGCAACGGTCCGCCCCCGTACCCATTTCGATGATTCTCCGCCATCGTCACTGTGCGTGGGGGGTGGCCGGCCACCTCAAGCGTGAATTTCCTGATAAATAGTGCGCGTGCGGCTGCCGCCGGCCCGGAACCGGGCGTTGTCCCCACTGGCGTGCGCCGATCGGGGTGCGAGGATGGCGGCATGGCCCGGGCCAGTGCACGCCGCAGCGTGCTGCGGATCGAGGTGGGTGCCGAGCCGGTCACCCGCCCGGACAGCCTCGCCGCCGAGGAGCCGCTGGAAATCCGGGTGGGCCTGCCGGGGACGCGCCGGCCACCACTCGCCGTCACCATGCGTACCCCTGGTGACGACCTCGACCTGGCGCTCGGCTTCCTGCTCACCGAGGGCGTGATCCGGGACGCGGACGACGTGCGGACCGCCCAGTTGTGTGCCGGTGACCAGACCCCGAACACCTACAACGTGGTGGACGTGCAGTTGACGCCGGGCGTCCCCGCGCCGGTCACCGACCCCGGCCGGAACTTCTACACCACCAGTTCGTGCGGGGTGTGCGGCAAGGCCAGCATCGACGCCGTCCGGGTCCGGTCCCGCTACGACCTGGCGGCCGACCTGGTGGCGGTGCGACCCGAGGTGCTCGCCGCCCTGCCGGACCGGCTGCGTGCCGGCCAGCGCGGCTTCGCCAGCACCGGTGGGCTGCACGCGGCCGGCCTGTTCACCGCCGACGGCGACCTGGTGGTGCTGCGCGAGGACGTCGGCCGGCACAACGCGGTGGACAAGGTGGTCGGCTGGGCGGTGCGGGAGCGGCGGCTGCCACTGGCCGGACACCTGCTGCTGGTCTCCGGGCGGGCCAGCTTCGAGCTGGTGCAGAAGGCGTCGATGGCCGGCATCCCGGTGCTGGCTGCCGTGTCGGCGCCGAGCACGCTCGCCGTCGACCTGGCCGCCGAGTTGGGGCTGACCCTGGTCGGGTTCCTCCGTGGCAGCACGATGAACGCCTACGCAGGCACCGGCCGGATCAGCCACTGATCCGGCTGCCCGGTGGCAGCTGGCGACGTCGTACCCGCCGACGCACCGGGCCGGCTGGCGGTGTCGGCGTCGGCGTCGGCGTCGGCGTCGGCGAGGTTCCCCAGTCCGCCGGGTTCGCGCCCTCGGTGATGACGGCGTTGAGCAGTTGCGCGGCCGGGTACTGCGGGTCGGCGGCGAACGCCAGGTCGAGGGCGACGGTGCTGATCGCGCCTTCGCCGGCCTGCCAGGCGGTGAACGCGAGCAGGGTGGCCGGGGCGGCCCGCAGGTCGGGTTCGGCGCGCCGGGTCAGGTCGGTCCACAGTGTCAGGTGCGGCGCGTAGTCCCCGATGACCCCGGCCCACGCGTAGTCGCGCACCGGGACGTGCACGAGCAGCGTGCACAGCCAGGCCGCCAGGTCGTCGTCGGGCAGCACGCCGGCCCGTACCCCCGTCATCGCCTCATCGACGGCGGCCCGGCCGGCCTCTTCCAGCCGGCGCCAGGCGGCCCGGATCGCCCCGTCGCCGGCCGCGCTCACCGACAACCGTGGCGACACGTCGGCGAGCGCCGCGTCGACCAGCTCGGTGGCCCGCTTCTCGGCCCGCGCGGCGGCGGCCCGCATCGCCTCCCGGGCCGGCCCGTGCGCCGGGGCGAGTTGCCGGCACAGCTCCTCCCGGCTGGCCAGCGCCACCATCCCGGCGACCGTCGCCTGGGCCGGAATGGTGCTGGTGTCCGGCGCGTAGGGGGTGCCGTCGGGCGGGCAGCAGGACAGCTCCCGGCAGGTGTAGGACCAGAACCGGCCGGCGTCGGCGCGCAGCGCCTCGACGGCCTGGATGTGCGCCCGGTCGAACCGGGCGCGCAGCGCGGCCACCACCGGGTCCACGTCGGCGGCCGGGCCGTAGCCGACGATCAGCGCGGTGCGCAGCCGCTGCCGCCGCAGCATGCCGGTGAGCTGCTCGGCCAGCGCGCCGGCCGGGGCGTCCAGGTCGGCGCGGGCCTGGAAGCACACCTTGTGCTGGGCCAGGCCGAGCACCACCACGCTGCGCTCCGGGTGGAAACCGAGCAGATAGGGCACCACCGCGAGCAGGTCGATGGGGCTGCGCAGGGAGAGCTTGTCCGACATGCCCACGAGCCTGGCGGGTCGGTGACCGGATGCGCCAGCTTCGATTCCGGCCTGTGGATAACTCCCCTGGTTATCCACAATCCGCAGGTCAGTAGTGGAACGGCAGGCCGTGCAGGTCGAGGATATCGGTGCCCGCGCCGCCGCTCGGGGTCAGATTCATCGTCAGGGTGAGGGCGGCGAGCTGGTCGAAGCCCGCCTCGTGCAGGGCGTGCAGGCCGGCCACGTTGCGCGGCGACGGCGCGACCGACAGCCGGCGCATGCCGCGCTGCCGGGCCTGGGCGGCGACGTGCTCCAGCAGCGCCCGGCCGACGCCGCGCCCGCGTACCCGGTCGGTGACGATGATCGGTTCGACCGTGCCGGACAACCCGCGGGGCGCGCCACCGGAGGCCAGGCCCAGCCCGTAGCCACCGCCGAGGACCAGGCCGACCAGGCCGACCACACCGTGCTCGGGATCCTCGGCGACCCACATGCCGGAGAGGTCCAGCCGGGTCAGGTACTCCTCGAACGCCGCGCCCGGGTCCGCTCCGCCGATCCCGGGATCGCCCAACACCTTGCGGTCGAGTTCGGCCAACTCGGCCCAGAGCGCGCGGCACTGGCGGTGGTCCAGCGGACGGTACGACCGGATCTGGATCGCTGCGTCATTCATGGCTATATGCCTACTCCGATCGACGGTTCCGTGCACGGGTAACGTGACCGGCCATGGACCTCGCGTACCTGCGCGCCCACCCCCAGCAGCTACCGACCTTCCTCACCCACCAGCGGCTGCGCGAGACGCCGGTCGCGGGCGGCAGCATCTGCCAGGCGGTCCGGCTCACCCTGGAGGACGGGGCGTCGGTCTTCGCGAAGAGCTGGCCGCCCCCGCCCGGCTCGCGGGAGGGCGGTCCGGCTGCGCTGGGCACCCCGCCGGCCGGGTTCTTCGAGGCCGAGGCGGCCGGGCTGCGGTGGCTGGCCGAGCCCGGCGCGGTACCGGTGCCGGCGGTGCTGGTCGCGCTGCCGCACCTGCTGGCGTTGGAGTGGGTACAGCCCGGTGAGCCCACTCCCGGTGCGGCGCACCGGTTCGGGGTCGGACTGGCCGCCCTGCACCGCGCCGGAGCGGCGGAATTCGGCAGCCGCCAGCCGGGGTTCATCGGCTCGCTGGCACTGGACCCGGCGACCTCGTCGGGGCCGTGGGGGCCGTGGTTCGCGCAGGCCAGGCTCACGCCCTACCTGCGGCTCTCGGCCGACAACGGGGCGTTGGGCAGTGCCGACGTGCAGGCCGTCGAGCGGTTGCTGAGCGCGATCGACTCCTACGCCGGGCCGGCCGAGCCACCGGCCAGGATCCACGGCGACCTCTGGCCCGGCAACCTGCTCTGGTCCGCCGGGCTGGGCGAGGGCGACCCGCAGAATGAGAGCGACAGGGCGGTCTGGCTGATCGATCCGGCGGCGCAGGGTGGGCACCGGGAGACGGATCTGGCGACGCTGGCGCTGTTCGGCGGCGCGCCGTTCCTGGACCGGATCATCGAGGGGTACCAGAGTGTCGCGCCGCTGGCCGATGGCTGGCCGGAGCGGGTGCCGCTGCACCAGTTGCACCTGTTGCTCGTGCACACCGCGCTGTTCGGCGCGGCGTACCGGCCGGCGCTGATGTCGGCTGTACGCGCTACCGTCGAGCGGTGACCATCCCTTTGGCGCTCGCCGACCGGCACGGCCGGGTCGCCACCGATCTGCGCGTGTCGCTCACCGACCGGTGCAATTTGCGCTGCACCTACTGCATGCCCGCGGAGGGGCTGGACTGGCTGCCGGCGCCCGGCCTGCTCACCGACGCGGAGATCGTCCGGCTGGTCGGCGTGGCGGTAGGGCTGCTGGGCGTCCGGGAGGTCCGGTTCACCGGCGGTGAGCCGCTGCTGCGCCGGGGGCTGGTGGAGATCGTGGCTGCCTGCGCGGCGTTGGCCCCGCGCCCGCAACTCTCCCTCACCACCAACGGCATCGGCCTGGAGCGGCTGGCCGGGGCGCTGCGCGCGGCCGGCCTGGACCGGGTCAACGTCTCGCTGGACACCCTCGACGCCGAGCGCTTCAAGCAGCTCACCCACCGCGACCGGCTGAGCGACGTGCTGCGCGGACTGACCGCCGCGGCGGACGCCGGCCTCACCCCCGTGAAGATCAATTCGGTGCTGATCCGCGACGTCAACGACGACGAGGCCCCCGCGCTGCTGCGCTTCGCCCTGGCACACGGCTACGAGCTGCGCTTCATCGAGCAGATGCCGCTGGACGCCGGGCACACCTGGTCGCGCGAGCGGATGCTGCCGGCCAGCGAGATCCAGGACTCGGTGGAGCGCGAATTCGTCCTGCTGCCCGACCCGGCCGAGCGGGGCGGCGCGCCCGCCGAGACCTGGCTGGTCGCCGGCGCCCGGCTGGCGGACATCCCGGTGGCGCCCACGGACGGCGCCGACCTGCCCCGGGTGGGGATCATCGCGAGCGTCACCCGGCCGTTCTGCGGGGACTGCGACCGGACCCGGCTGACCGCCGACGGACAGATCCGCAACTGCCTGTTCAGCCAGCAGGAGACCGACCTGCGCGGGCTGCTGCGCGACGGCGCGTCGGACGCCGAGATCGCCGCCCGCTGGCAGGCCGCGATGTGGGGCAAGCTGCCCGGCCACGGCATCGACGACCCCAGCTTCCTGCAGCCGGTCCGACCGATGTCGGCGATCGGCGGCTGAGGTGGCCCTCGTGCGCTTCTTCGCCGCTGCCCGCGCAGCAGCGGGTACCGGCGAAGCCGAGCACCCGGCCGCCAGCGTGGCCGATCTGCTGCAGGTGCTGACGCAGCGGTACGGCGACCCGCTGGCCGGGGTACTGGCCCGCTCCTCGTACCTGGTGGACGGGGTGGCCTGCCACGACCGGGCGGCCCCGCTGCCGGCGAACGCGACCGTGGACGTGCTCCCGCCGTTCGCCGGCGGGTGAGCCGGATGTCCGCGACCGGCCGCCGGCTGCTGATGTGGGACGTTGACCGCACCCTGCTCCAGGTCCATTCGGTCACCGGCGTGGCCTACGGGGCAGCGTTCACGGCCACCACCGGACTCGACTACCGGCATCCGGAGCTGGATCTGGCCGGCCGTACCGACCTGCACATCGCCCGGGAGGCGTTCGCGGCGCACGGGATCGACGACCCGGCCCCGTATCTCGACCGGTTCTTCGAGCTGTTCGCGGCCGAGTGCGCCGGGCGGCGGGAGCTGTTCGTCACCGGCGGCCAGCTGATGCCGGGCATCGCCGAACTGGTGCCTGCCCTCGCCGGCCAC
The DNA here is from genome assembly GCA_963794685.1 of uncultured Actinomycetota bacterium. GTDB lineage: Bacteria > Actinomycetota > Actinomycetes > Mycobacteriales > Micromonosporaceae > CAVTWH01. The sequence goes on from CAWCFK010000012.1 coordinate 99,955, forward strand.
CCCCGGATCGTGCAGACCCTGGTCACCGGCAACATTCCGGCCACCGCGCGCACCAAGATCGACGCCTTCGGCCTCGCTGCGTACCTGGACCTCTCGGTCGGCGGGTACGGCAACGACGACGCCGTCCGGGCCGTCCTGGTCACCCGCTGCCGCGAGCGGGCCCGCGCCCGGTACGGCGAGTTCGCCGACGCCGTGGTGATCGGCGACACCCGGCACGACATCGAGGCGGCGCTGGCCGGTGGGGCGACCGCGATCGGCGTGGCCACCGGCCCGCTGGACGCCGCCCAGTTGCGGGCGGCCGGCGCGCACCATGTCTTCGACTCCTTCGCCGACGTGGCCACCGCGCTCGCCCTGCTCACCGAGGGCGACCTGACCGGCGGCCAGCCCGACCCGGCCCCCGCCGCCCGGTAACGGGGCCGACGCCGCCGCGCGGTATCGGGCCGTCCGGCCGCGCGGTAACGGCCCGCTGCCTGGGACCGGGGCGCTGTCCGCGAGGCGAACCACATCGACCGGAGACGACGTGCCAGGATGCGTCGTGGCCTTCGTCGCGGACCTGCACATCCATTCCCGGTACTCCCGCGCCTGCAGCCGTGACCTGACGCTGAGCACGCTGGCCGGCTGGGGCCGCCGCAAGGGCATCACCCTGCTCGGTACCGGCGACTTCACCCACCCGGCCTGGTACGAGCACCTGCGCGAGGAGCTGGTACCCGCCGAGCCCGGCCTGTACCGGCTGCGCCCCGAGGTCGACGCCGAGGTCACCCGAGCCCTGCCGGGCAGCGTGTCGGCGGCGCAGGTGCGGTTCGCGCTGAGCGTGGAGATCTCCACGATCTACCAGCGCGACGGCCGTACCCGCAAAGTCCACCACCTCGTCTACCAGCCGGATCTCGAAGCCGCCGCCCGGTTCAACACGGCGTTGGGCCGGATCGGCAACCTGGGCTCGGACGGCCGCCCGATCCTCGGCCTGGACTCCCGCGACCTGTTGGAGATCACCCTCGAAGCCAGCCCCGACGCATACCTGGTGCCCGCGCACATCTGGACGCCGTGGTTCTCCGCGCTCGGCTCGAAGTCCGGTTTCGACGCCATCGCCGACTGCTACGCCGACCTGGCCGGGCACATCTTCGCGGTGGAGACCGGGCTGTCCAGCGACCCGGCGATGAACTGGCAGGTGTCCACTCTGGACGGCTACACGCTGGTCTCCAACTCGGACGCGCACTCGGCCCCGGCACTCGGCCGGGAGGCGACGCTGTTGGACACCGCGTTGGACTACTTCGCCGTCCGGGACGGGCTGCGCGACGGCAGCGGGGTTGCCGGCACCCTCGAGTTCTTCCCCGAGGAGGGCAAGTACCACGCCGACGGGCACCGGGCCTGCGAGGTGAACTGGCGACCCGAGCAGACCCGGGCCGCCGGCGGTACCTGCCCGAAGTGCGGCAAGCCGCTGACGGTGGGGGTACTGGCCCGGATCGCGGAGCTGGCGGACCGGCCGGGTGGGCTGCCGGCCCCGCGGGCAAAGCCGGTCACCCACCTGATCCAGCTCGCCGAGGTGGTCGGCGAGGTGCTCGGGGTGGGGCCGAAGTCGAAGTCGGTGACCACGAAACTCGCCACCCTGTCCGCCGAGCTCGGGCCGGAGCTGGACATCCTGCGCAGCGTGCCGCTCGCCGAGGTGACCCGGGTCGGCGGCGAGCTGCTCGGCGAGGCGATCGGCCGGCTGCGGGCCGGCCGGGTGCACCGGGTGCCCGGCTACGACGGCGAGTACGGCGTGATCTCCCTGTTTGAGCCGGGCGAGCTGGTCGGGCTGCGGGGCGGCGCGGACACCCTGTTCGACCTGCCCGCCACGGCGGTCGCCCCGGCGACCCGGGGTCGGGCGGCGGGCGGGCGCACCCCGACCGACACCGCGCCGGTCGGGCCGGCTGCTGCGGTGCCGGATGGCCCAGGGGTTCCTGCCCAGCGCCCCGCTCCGGTCAAGGCGGCGGCCCGGGCCGGCAACGCCGATGACGGGCAGCAACCGGGTCGGGCGGGGGCACCACGGCAGCGCCGGCCGGCACCGCCGCCGCTGGCGCCCGAGCCGTCCCCGCACGAGCCGTTCGAGCCGATGCTGGCCGGCATGGAGGAGGTCGGCACCGGCCTGCTCGACCGGCTCGACGCGATGCAGCGGGTGGCCGCGTCGGCGCCCGGCGGCCCACTGCTGATCGTGGCCGGTCCGGGCACCGGCAAGACCCGTACCCTCACCCACCGGATCGCCTACCTCTGCGCCGAACTGGACGTGTACCCGGAGGAGTGCCTGGCGATCACGTTCACCCGACGGGCCGCCGAGGAGTTGCAGCACCGGCTGACCGGGCTGCTCGGGCCGGTGGCCGACGACGTCACGGTGGGCACCTTCCACGCGCTGGGGCTTTCCATCCTGCGGGAGAACGCCCAGCTCGCCGGCCTCTCCGAGCGCTTCCGGGTGGCCGAGGACGGCGAGCGGCTGGCCGCCCTGGCGGCGGCCGGTTTGGACGAGCGGGCGGCGAAGGCGGCGCTGCGGGGCTCGCCGGCGCAACTGCCGGGGTACGCCAAGGCGCTGCGCGAGCGCGATCTGGTGGACGTGGACGAGCTGGTGTCGCTGCCGGTGGAGCTGCTGGCCGCGGACGAGGAGTTGGCGCTGCGGTACCAGGCGCGCTGGCCGTGGATCTTCGTGGACGAGTACCAGGACGTCGATGCCGCCCAGTACGAGCTGTTGCGGCTGCTCTGCCCGCCGGACGGCAACCTGTGCGCGATCGGCGACCCGGACCAGGCGATCTACTCGTTCCGCGGTGCCGACGTCGGGTACTTCCTGCGCTTCGCCCGGGACTTCACCGACGCCAGGCTGGTCCGGTTGACCCGCAACTACCGCTCGTCCGCGCCGATCGTGGCGGCGGCGGTGCAGGCCATCGCGCCGAGCACGCTGGTGCCCGGGCGGCGGCTGGACCCAGCCCGGCTCGACCTGGAGGCTCCACAGGTCGGCCTGTACCCGGCCGCGTCCGTGGCCGACGAGGCGGACTTCGTGGTCCGTACCATCGACGAACTGGTCGGTGGCCTGTCGCACCGGTCGCTGGACTCCGGCCGGGTGGACTCCCGGGCCACCGCGCAGGCCGGCCTCGGCTTCGCCGACATCGCCGTGCTGTACCGCACCGACGCGCAGGCGGCGGCCCTGGTCGCGGCGCTGTCGCGGGGCAACGTCCCGGTGCAGAAGCGTTCGCACGACCGGCTGCGCGACCGGCCCGGGGTGGCCGCGATCGCCCACGAACTGCGCTTCGCCACCGGCCGGCCGGCGACTGAGACCCGCGTCGCGCGGAGCACGACTGAGGCCCGCGCCGCGCGGAGCACGACTGAAGCCCGCGCCGCGCGGAGCACGGCCGAGGCCCGCGCCGCGCGGAGCACGGCCGAGGCGGAGACGGTGGCGGTGGCGCAGCGGGTCCGCGACATCGCCCGGCAGTTGGCCGAGCGGCCGACGCTGGACGGCGCGGTCACCGCCGACGACCTACACCTGGCCGTGGACCTGCTGGATCCGCTGGCCCGCCGGTGCGGCGCGGACCTTGAGTTGTTCCTCACCGAGGTGGCCACCGGCGCGGAGGTGGACGCGCTGGATCCGCGTGCCCAGGCGGTCACCCTGCTCACCCTGCACGCCGCGAAGGGTCTGGAGTTCCCGGTGGTGTTCCTGGTCGGGGTGGAGGACGGGCTGCTGCCGCTGCGACTGCCCGGCCGGGCGCCGACCGAGGCGGAGCAGGCCGAGGAGCGGCGGCTGTTCTTCGTCGGACTGACCCGCGCGCAGGATCGGCTTTTCGTCAGTCATGCGCGACGGCGTACCCGGCATGGGGCGGAGCGGGAGACCGGGGCGTCGCCGTTCCTGCGCGATATCGACCCGGGGCTGCTGGAGCGTCGGGGAGACGACAGTGTCCGGCGGCCCCGTGATCGACAACTTCGCCTGTTGTAGCCGAATTGGGGTCTTCGACCGAGATGAGGGTCGGGCGCGCGCACGCTAACGTGGTCGAGGTCCCCCCACACGGAGGCGCGTCGATGGCCAACCACCCCCAGCCCGGTCCCGTCATCCCCGAACCGGCGAGCGATCCGTGGCACAGCGCGCCGCTGTTCGAGGGCGGCCCGGTCCCCTCCCAGCCCGGCCCGGCCGAGGGCTTCGAAGCCGCGCCGTACCAGCCCGGACCGCCGCCGCCCGGCCGGCCGGCATACGGCGCGGACCCGAGCTCACTGGGGCCGCTCGCCCCGGCCCGACGGGGCCTGTCCACCACGGTGGTAATGCTGATCACGGCGGTCGCCGTGGTCGTCGTCGGCGGCGGGATCTTCCTCGGGTACTCGCTGACCAACGACAACAACGACACGCCGACCGTCCAGGGCTCCTCCGGGACCGCCACCGCGACCAAGGGGGCGACCTCCCAGGCGACCAGGACGGCCACGTCGGCCCCGTCGGCTTCGACGGCCGCGTCGGAGCGCAACTTCCTCACCGCCAAGGTCGGCGAGTGCCTGGAGAACCGCAGCAACAACAATCACCAGCCCGACATGCACCTGACCGCCTGCAAGGTCGGCGCGTACTCGACCTATGAGCTGCTCAGCCGCTACGACGGGACCACCGACGAGGACCGGTGTAACGGGACGCCCCGGCTGAGCACCACGTACCACTACGAACTCGGTGACACGAAGGTCGTCTTCTGCCTGCGGAAGCTCACCTAGGCTTATCTAGCGCTATCTAGCAGTATCGCTAGATAGCGCTAGAAAGCGCTCGACACTCCACTGTCTACGGACATCTAGCCGATCTGCTAGATAAGCCGATACGGTGCGAGACGTGGACCCGGTACGCAATCCGTATGCCCCCGGGGCCGGTCAGCGCCCACCCGAGCTGGCCGGCCGGGACAAGGAACTCGACGTGTTCGAGGTGGTGCTGGAGCGCGTCCCGCGCGGCCGGCCGGAACGCAGCCTGGTGCTCACCGGGCTGCGCGGGGTGGGCAAGACGGTACTGCTCAACACGCTACGTTCGCAGGCCATCGGCCGGCGCTGGGGCACCGGCAAGATCGAGGCACGCACCGACCAGGCGCTGCGCCGGCCGCTGTCGGCGGCACTGCACATGGCGATCCGGGAACTCGCTCCGCAGCACCGTGCCCCGGATCGGGTGGACGCGGTGCTCGCCGTCCTCAAGGCGTTCGCGCTGCGGGCCAATCCCGGCACCGGCAAGCTGCGGGAGCGCTGGCAGCCGGGCATCGACGGGCCGGCGGCGACCGGCCGGGCCGACTCGGGGGACATCGAGATCGACCTGGTCGAGCTGTTCACCGACGCCGCCGCGCTCGCCACCGACGTGGGTACCGGCATCGCGCTCTTCCTCGACGAGATGCAGGATCTGGCCCCCGACGACGTGTCGGCGCTCTGCGCGGCCTGCCACGAACTGTCCCAGACCGGCGCGCCGCTGATCGTGGTGGGGGCGGGGCTGCCGCACCTGCCGGCCACCCTGAGCGCCGCCAAGTCGTACTCCGAGCGGCTGTTCCGCTACCAGCGCATCGACCGGCTCGACCGACTCGCCGCCGACCAGGCACTGTGCGCGCCGGCGCAGCGGGAGGGGGTGGAGTTCGAGGCGAAGGCGCTGGACGCGCTCTACGAGTGCAGCGGCGGGTACCCGTACTTCATCCAGGCGTACGGCAAGGCGACCTGGGACCACGCCCCGCGTACCCCGGTGACCGCCGCCGACGTGCGGGTGGCCGCCCCGGAGGCGGAGGCCGAGTTGGCGGTGGGCTTCTTCGGCTCCCGGTACGAGCGGGCCACCCCCGCCGAGCGGGAGTACATGCGGGCGATGGCCGGACTGTCCACCGAGGACTCCGAGGCGGTGCCCACCGCCGAGGTGGCCCGGGCGCTGGGCCGCCGACCGGCGTCGCTGTCCCCGGCCCGGGACGCGCTGATCAAGAAGGGCCTGATCTACTCGGGCGAACGTGGCACGGTCGCCTTCACTGTCCCGCACTTCGGCCGCTACCTGCGTACCCAGCCGGTCTGAGGCGGCGCCGGGGCGCTGCTGCGGCGGCAGCCAGGCCGCCGATCCGGGCGTTCGGGCGTGTAGGGCCGGCGGATCGGGGTATGACAGGGGCATGAAACTCCTCCGGCGGACCGCTCGCGCGATGATGAGCGGGCTCTTCGTGGTCCAGGGCGCGCAGGCGTTGGCCAACCCGGACCCGCTGGTGGCGCCCGCGGCCCGGGTGACCGCCCGACTGTCCCCGCAGCTGGCGCGGATCCACCCGGCGGTACCCACCGACCCGCGCACCCTGGTCCGGATCAACGGCGCCGTCCAGGTGATCGGCGGCGTGCTGCTGAACACCGCCGCGCACCGGCCGGCGGCGGCGCTGCTGGCCGGCTCGATGGTGCCGACCACGCTGGCCGGGCATCCGTTCTGGGCGACCGACGATCCGGCGCAGCGTAAGGCGCAGCGAATTCAGTTTCTGAAAAACCTGAGCCTGCTCGGCGGGCTGCTGCTGGCGGCCGTGGACACCGAGGGGGCGCCGGGGCTGCCGTGGCGGGCCCGGCACGCGGCCGGCACGCGAAGCAGCAGGCCAGCCGCGCAGCGACCGGGGCGAACAAATCCGTGCATCGCACCGCGAAGGGTGCGAAGGACAGGGCCAGGTTGGCTGTTCGCGCGGCCAACGTCGGACGTCACCTTCCCGGCTGAGTCCAGACTCAGTTCAGCTAACCCTGAGGCAGCGTTGAACTGGTGCGACTAGCGTCGCGTGTGAAATACGTCAAACTGGTCAGGTCATCGTAACCTGCAAGAAATGTCTCTAAGCAGTGTGGGATCAGACACGTTCGGATAACGCCGCCGGTATCTCCCACCTCCCCATGCCTACTCTCAAATCTGGAATCGATCGAATTCCAGATCCAACAGCCTCGGGGGTGTACGCGCGATGACGGCGACCGTCACGGGACGGCCGCACCGCTCCACCGTCCGCCAGGTGCTGAGCAGGGTAGAGACACGTCGGATTGATCGTTGGACACTCGTCCGCATCGGCACCGTCGCCGTTGCCGTGTTGACCGCCCGCTGGGCGATCCACCGGTACGGACGTTTCTACAACTTCTTCGACATGAACATCTACCACGGCGCGATGGTGTGGTGGACCGGCGGCGGCAACCTCTACGACTACGTATTCCCCGACACCACCCTGGGCTATACCTACCCGCCGTTCGCGGCGGTGCTGATGGCCCCGATGGCGCTGCTGCCCGCGCTCTCCGCCGGCTACGTCAACACCGCCCTCAGCCTGCTCGCACTCGGTGCCCTGCTGGCCTGGCTGCTGGTCCCGGTCGCCGACCGGTTCGGCTGGTCGCGCTGGTTCACGCTGGCGGTGGCGCTGCCGATGGCGGTGGCCACCGAGCCGATCCGGGAGAGCCTCGGCTTCGGCCAGATCAACATCCTGCTCGGTGCGCTGATCTACGCGGACATGATCGCGCTGCGGCGGCGTTCCCGGTTGGCGGCCGGGCTGACCCGCCTGCGCGCCGGCTCGCTGCTGCCACCGCTGATCACCTCCGGCGTGCTCGCCGGGGTCGGCGTCGGCCTGGCTACCGCGATCAAGCTCACCCCCGCCCTGTTCATCGGGTACTTCCTGGTCAGCCGGCAGTGGCGGGCGGCGATCACCTCGGTCGCCACCGCGCTCGGCGTGACCCTCGGCGGGTACGTGCTGGCCAAGCCGGAGACCGTCCGGTACTTCACCGCCGTGCTGTTCGACACCGGCCGGATCGGGCAGACCGACGCCACCGCGAACCAGTCGCTCGCCGGCATCCTCGCCCGCCTCTACGACTCGCCCACCACCCCGACGCTGATGTGGCTGGCCTTCGCGGTGCTGGTCCTCGCGGTCGGGATGTCCCGGGCGGCCACCGCGCACCGCGAGGGCGACGAACTCGCGGCATTCACGCTGATCGGGCTCACCGCCAACGTCATCTGCCCGATCTCCTGGTCACACCACCTGATCTTCGTGATCCCGGCGGTCATCATCCTGCTCGACTCCGCACTGCGGCGACGCAGTGCGGCACTCGCACTGGCCGCCCGGGGCCTGTTCGTCCGTACGCCGGCCGGCATCCCGATCCTCGCCGGGCTCGGCCGGCTGGCCTTCGGCGCTGGCCGTGTACTGGCTGTTCGTCTGCTCACCGATCTGGTGGTACGAGCACAAACTGCAGGACGGCGTGTCCCACAACTCCGACGGCCTGCGCGGCGTACTCGGTGAGAACTCGCTGGGCCTGGCCCTGATCGCCCTCGTCGTCCTGCTGCCGATCCGTACCGGCGCGGAGCCGGCGTTCTACCCCGAGCCGGGCCTGGCCGGCCGCCGCGCCCGGGTCCTGACGCACGGCCGCTGACCGCCGTCGCCCGCCGTCCCGCGACCGACGGGCGAGGCGGGGCGGGCAGGGTGGCTGGCGGCGCTGGTCAGGCGGAGTTGACCCATTCGTCGGTACCGTCGGTGAAGACCTGGCGCTTCCACACCGGGATGCGCGCCTTCACCTCGTCGACCAGTCGGGCGCAGGCGGTGAAGGCGGTCGCCCGGTGCGCCGAGGAGACGGCGGCGACCAGGGCGATGTCGCCGACCCGCAGCGGACCCACCCGGTGTGAGACGGCCACCGCGTAGATCTCCGGGTCGGCGGCGATCTCGGCGGCCACCTCCCGCAGTACCTGCTCGGCGGACGGGTGCGACTCGTACTCCAGCATGGTGACGTCGCGGCCGTCGTCGTGGTCGCGGACCACGCCCTGGAAGCTGACCACCGCTCCGGCGGCCGGCATGGCCACCGCCTTCTCGTGGGTGGCCAGGTCCAGTGGCAGGTCGGTGACGTTGACCAGCATCATGCCTCCGCTCCCGGGACACGGCCCGGCAGCGCGTCCAGCGCGCCCGGCAGCGCCAGCAACTCGACCCGGTCACCGGTGCCGCCCTCGGCGCCCGGTGGGATGACGGCGAAGCCGACCGCCTGCGCCAGGCCGCGCAGCATCGCCGAGCCGACGTGCCGGACCGGCACCGCCGCGCCCTCGGCGTCCAGCGCCACCAGCGCCAGGTGGGTGTACCCGCCCCGGCCCGGTACCGGCGCGGCCAGCGGTACCCGGCGCAGTGCGGGAGCCGGCCGCCCGCGCAGCCCGTCCAGGGCCGGGGCGACCAGCGAGGCGAGTGCCACGATCGCGGACTGTGGATTGCCCGGCAGCCCGGCGATCAGCGCCGTCCCGCCGTCCGGACGCGGGCAGCGGGCCAGCAGCATCGGGAAGCCTGGCCGGACCGCCACGGTATTCACCACGTACTCGGCGCCGATCTGGTCCAGGGCCGGGTGCAGGTGGTCGACCGGTCCGTGCATGGTGCCGCCGGTGGTGCAGATCAGGTCCGCGCCGCCGGCCAGCGCGGCGGTGAGCGCCTCGACGTGTGCGGCCAGGGTGTCCCGGACCGGGCCGACGGGCGGTGCGCAGACCGCGCCGAACCGGGTCAGCCAGCCCGGGACCTGGGGGCCGAGGGAGTCGCGGACCCGCCCGTCGGCCGGCAGGCCCGCGTTCAGCAGCTCATCCCCGAAGACCAGCAGCGCCGCCCGGGGCGCCGGCCGGATCAGCAGTTCGTCGTACCCGCACGCGGCAGCCAGTCCGAGCACCCGGGGGTCACCGGGGTACCGGCCGGCAGCAGTTGCTCGCCGGCTGCGCACTCCTCGCCGGGTACCCGCCACTCCCGTTCGGGCCGGGGGGTGCCGGTGACCCGGCCGTCCACCAGGCTGGCGTGCTCCACCCGGACGATCACGTCGGTGTGTTCCGGGACCATCCCGCCGGTGGCGATCTCCACGCAGGTGCCGTCCGCGGTGAGCGGGCCGGCCGGCGAGCCCGCGAGCACCCGGCCGACCAGCCGCCACGGAGCCGGGCCACGGGCCGCGTAACCGTCCACGCTGGAGGTCGGGAAGGCGGGCAACGCTATCCGGGCGGTCAACGGCTGCGCCAACGTGCCGCCGTCGGTCTCGGCGAGTGGCCGGGACTGCGGCGTGAGCGCAGCGGCCAGACCGGCGGCGTACACGGCGACGCGGGCCTGCGCCCACGGGACCGGCAGGTCCTCTGCGGCGGGTGCGGTAGCGGCGTCCGGCGCGGCGGAAAGGCTCACCACGTGAGCCTACGCGGGGGCGGCCGGGTGGTCGCCGCCACGCAACTGTTCGACGGCATGCGCGAGGATCGGCCCGAGCACGGCGAGGCCGTCGCGCGCGCCGCCGGTGGAGCCGGGCAGGTTGACCACGAGGGTACGGCCGGCGACTCCGGCAAGGCCCCGGGAGAGCGCCGAGTTGGGTACCCGGTCCCGGCTGTACGCCCGGATCGCCTCGGCGATGCCGGGGACCTCGTAGTCGAGTACCGCCCGGGTCTGCTCGGGGGTGCGGTCGGTCGGGGTGATCCCGGTACCCCCGCTGGTGAGCACCACGTCCACGCCGGCGGCGACCAGCGCGCGCAGGGCGCCCCAACCGGCTCGCCGTCGGGCACCACCTCGGCTGGTGGGCAGTCACAGCCGAGTTGCCGCAGCCCGTCGACGAGCAGCGGGCCGCTGGTGTCGGCGTAGATCCCGGCGGCGGCCCGGTTGGAGGCGACCAGGACCCGGGCGCGGATCACGGCCGGTCCGCCGGTCGCTCCCACAGCACGGTCTTGCCGCCCTCCTTGCGCAGCACCCGGACCCGCTCCAGGCTGGCCGCCGGGTCCACGGCCTTGACCATGTCGATGAGGGCCAGGCCGGCGGCGGCCACCGCGGTGAGCGCCTCCATCTCGACGCCGGTGCGGTCGGCGGTTTTGGTGGCCACCTCGATCCGCACGGTGTCGCCGTCGGGGGTGAGCTCGACGGTCACCCCGTGCAGCGCGATCGGGTGGCACAGCGGGATCAGGTCGGGGGTGCGCTTGGCGCCCATGATCGCGGCCAGCCGGGCCACGGCCAGCGCATCGCCCTTGGGCAGCGCACCGTCCCGGAGCAGGTCGACGACCTCGGTGGTGGTGCGGACTTCGCCGGCGGCAACGGCCCGGCGGGTGCTGACCGGCTTGTCGGCGACGTCGACCATGCGGGCCGCGCCGTCCGGGCCGACGTGAGTCAGGTGGCTGTTCACAGAATTGAAGCCTACGTCCAGTGCGGCATCGACCGTCAGGGTGCGTACCGTGAGCAGGGGGGCTCCTCTACGGAGGACAAGGGTGCAAGATGTACAGGTACCAGATGCATAGCGAGCGCGGTGCTGGCGAAGTCGGACGATCCGCCGCCAGCCGCACGATCAGTCTGATTGTGTGCGCCAGATCCAGTGGTTGACCGACTACCAATCGTAGTTTGCCATGCCCGTCTGTACGGATGATGATATATGCGGACAAATTAGCTGGCGTTAAATCGTGAGGGACTTAATGTTTCGGTCAACCGCGATTCCCATTCGGAGGCACAAATGTCCGCGAAGCTGTTCACCGCCACCACCATCGGCCGCGACAGACCCTGGCAACAGGGCGTCACCGGCAAGGACAACTCCTGGCAGCGCGCGTCATCGGCAGGGACAACTCCTGGCAGCGCAGCGCCTCGATCTAACGCCCTGCGCTGCGCCGCGCACGCCTGACATAGGCTGTACCCGTTCCCCGTACGGGCGCGGTGAGGGCGGCCGGCCATGACGAATGTAGCGATCCGACGCGGCCGACTCCTGCCGCTGTTTGTCGCTGCCGTGGCAGTCGTCGCGTCCGTGCCGCTGTTCCTCGCCGGGCGCGCCATTATCGCCGACGGCTTCTGGTCGCAATTGACGCAGCGCTCCACGCTATTCGTGATATTGACCGTATTTGTAGGCTTCCGCCTTCAAATGCGGGTCCGCATCCGCTCGGAAATCCATGCTCTGAATACGATCAATGCCGCGATTCTGCTCAGCGCGACCGTGGCACCCTGGCCGATCCTGGTAGCCGGCACCGGCGTGGCGGTTGCCATCGCCGCCGTCAGTCTCCGGCTCAGCCCCATCAAGATCCTCTTCAACTCTGTCCAAAGAGATCCTCGGCGCCACGCTGGCGGCACTCGGCGGCGGCCTGGCCTTGTACCCGTTCACGGGCGGCGTGGCGGAAGTGCCGCGCCTGCTGGTCGCCGCGGGCGCGATCATCGTGGCCGACGAGATCCTCGGCCTCACGGTGCTGGCCCTGGCCAGTGGCACCTCGTTCACCGAGCGACTACGGGCCAACTGGGACATCCGCCTCGGTCTCAGCGGCGCCCGCTTCGGACTCGCGATCATCGCGGCCTACCTGCTGCTCTACCGCTCGTGGCTGGCGCTCGGGGTGCCGCTCGCGATCGTCGGGCTGTCCATTCTGTCCAAGCAGCGGCTGCGCGCCCGCGAGGAGCGGGAAGCATGGCAGGCGCTGGCGGAGAGTACCGACGAGCTGTCCTCAGTGGAACTCGAGCACGTACTGGGCGCGGCGGTCAGGCATGCCGCGCAGATCTTCTCCGCCGACGAGGCGGAGGTCGAGGTCATCGTCGAGGCGCTCACCCCCGAGCACCCCCGCCGCCTGGTCCGGGGCGACAAGGACCGGGTCGGCTACGACGGGCCACCCGAAGAGGCGCCGACCGCGCCCGGGTGGACACTCGCCGTCGCGCTGGAGAGTCGGGACGGCCTGGCCGACGTCGGCGAGTTGCGGCTGCGCTTCCGCAACCGGGTCGCGCTCACCGAGCGCGAGGAGTACACGCTGCGCAGCTTCACCGCCTCGCTCTGCCGGGCGGTGCACAACGCGATCCTGCACGCGCAGACGGTGGCGCTGTCCGAGAGCCACGCCCACGCCGCCCGGCACGACCAGCTCACCGGCCTGGTCAACCGCCAGCACCTCGAAGAACTCGGCCAGGCCGCGATCGACGCCGCCGACGGCGCCCTGGTGGCGCTGCTCGTCATCGACCTCGACCACTTCAACGAGCTGAACAACGCCCTCGGGCACCTGGCCGGCGACACCGTACTGGCCAACGTGGCGCTGCGGCTGAGCGCCGCCGCCGGGGAATCCGACGTGCTGGCCCGGCTCGGCGGGGACGAGTTCGGGGTGCTCATCGGCGACCTCGGCGCACCGGCGCTGGCGGTCTCCCGGGCCCGGCACCTGCTCGCCGCGCTGACCGAGCCGACCGAGATCGACGGCATGCGGCTGGGCCTGCGGATCAGCGCTGGAGTCGCGCTCGCCCCGGCCACCGGCGGCGTCGACGAACTGCTCCGCCGCGCCGACCTGGCCATGCACCACGCCAAGCGCACCGGACAGCGGCTGGTGCTGTTCTCCGAAAGCATCGAGGCGGGCAGCCCGGCCCGGCTGCAACTGGACGCCGAACTGCCCCGGGCCGTCGAGCGGCGCGAGTTCACCCTGGAGTACCAGCCGATCGTCGACCTGGGTACCGGCGAGGTCGTCTCGGCCGAGGCGCTGGCCCGCTGGCGGCACCCCAGCCAGGGCGACCTGGGCCCGGCGTACTTCATCCCGACCATCGAGCAGTCGCCGCACCTGCTGCCCGCGTTCTCCACGGCGGTGCTGGAGGAGGCGCTGCGGGCCGTCGGCACCTGGCGTGCCGCTGGTTGGAACCTGCCGGTGGCGGTCAACGTCTCGCCGCGCAGCATCCTCAACCCGACCTTCCCCGAGCTGGTCAGCCAGTTGCTGGCGCAGACCGGGGTACCGGCCGGCCTGCTGATCCTGGAGATCACCGAGTCGGTCACGCTGTCCCACCTGGAGGTGGTCGACGACGTGCTGAACCGGCTGGCGCAGATGGGCGTCCGGATCGCCCTGGACGACTTCGGCACCGGGTTCAGCTCGCTGGCCACCCTGGCCCGGGTGCCGGTGCACGAGTTGAAGATCGACCGGGGCTTCGTCGCCACAGTTGGACGCGGGCGGCGAGGCCACCGTCGTACGCAGCACCATCGACCTGGGTCGCAGCCTGGACATGATGGTGGTGGCCGAGGGTGTGGAGAACGAGGAACAGCGCCGGCAACTGTGGGAGCAGGGCTGCCCCGCCGGTCAGGGGTACCTGTTCTCCCGCTCGCTGTCGCTGCCCCGGCTACTTGCCGCACTCGAGCGCGGGTACGGGGGACGACGGGGCGCACTCGCCGCCGCCCTGCACGACGAGGGCGCGGTGATCCGGCTGCCGAAGCGCCGCCCCGGCTCCAGCCTGCACCAGCGTGACCAGGAGACCGGCTGACCGGCGCGCTGCGGCAGACTGTGCCGGTGCTCTCCCGGATCGACCGGGCCGGCGGCGGTTGCGCCGCCGACCTCGGCCTCTACCTCGTCTCGGCGGCGTTCGCGCTGCTCACGGCCGCCACGGCAACGCTGCCCCCGCACGGTGCGTGGGGGTCCGTCGCGATGTGGGGGTACGCCGTGGGCGCGTTGTGCGCTGCCACCCAACTGCTGGTCCCGCGGCGGTGGGCCGGCGTGCTACGGACTGACCGGGTCCGCGCTGCGCTGCTCATGCTGGTCTTCGCCAGCACCGCGCTGCTGCCCCTGCTGGTACAGGCGGCGCAGCGGGCGGGCGGGCGGCCTGGTCGGGCCCAGGAAGAGGTGCTCGTCGTCGAGCAGGGCGGCGAGCGGCTGCTGCACACCGGCACCCCGTACCTCGGGCACGACGCCATCGCCGCACTCAGCCCCGACGAGCGGCTGCTCGGGTACCTGCCGTACCAGCCGGGGATGGCGGTCTTCGGGCTGCCCCGGGCGGTCTTCGGCGACAGTTGGGCGACCGACGCGCGGGTGTGGTTCGCGCTGGTCACGGCCGGCTGCGTGGTCTGGGCGGCGGTAGCGCTGCGCCGGGCCGGGGTACCGGGTGGCGCGCTGATCCGGGGCGGGCAGGCGGTGCTCGCCGTCCCGCTGGGTACCCTCGCTCTCGCGGTCGGTGGCGACGACCTGCCGGTGCTCGCGCTGTCCCTGCTCGCGCTCGCCTTCGCCGCGCTGCGCCGGTACCCGGCAGCCGGGGTGGCCGTCGGGGTGGCCGCCGCGCTCAAGCTGTTCGCCTGGCCGGTGATCCCGGTGCTGCTGGTCCTCGCCCTGGTCACCGCCGGTCGACGCGCGGCCGGCCGGTTGGCGTTGGGCGCGCTCGGGATTCCGCTGCTGGCGCTGCTCCCGCCGGCCCTGGTCGACCCGGACGCGGCGGTGGAGAACGTGCTGCGCTTCCCGCTCGGACACGGCCTGGTCGACAGCCCGGCGGCCAGCAACTTCCCCGGCCACCTGATCGCCCTGTGGCTGCCCGGCGGCTCGGCGATCGCGGCCGGGCTGCTGCTCGTGGCGGGGCTGGTGATCGCCGGCTGGCTGTGGCGGCGACCGCCGCTCGACGCCGGGGACGCGGCGGCAGTCTGCGCGGTCGGTCTGCTGGCGGCCACCCTGCTGATGCCGAGCACCCGGTTCGGCTACCTGCTGTACCCGCTCGCCTTCGCGCTCTGGATCCCGGCGCTGCGGCTACCGGCCACACCACCGGTGCCACCCGCTGAGCCGGCTGCGCTGGTGGGGCAGACACTGGAAGGGTGACCCGCTACCGGGACCGAACCGAGGCCGGCGTCCAGCTCGCGACGCTGGTCACCGCCCGCGGCTACGCCGATCCGGTGGTGCTCGCGCTGGTCCGCGGTGGGGTGCCGGTCGCCGCGCCGGTGGCGGACGCGCTCGGGGTGGGGCTGGACGTGCTGGTGGTACGCAAGTTGGGGGTTCCGTGGCTGCCCGAGGTGGCCTTCGGCGCGCTCGGCCCCGGCGGGGTACGGGTCCTCAACCCGGCGGTGGCCGGCCGGCTCGATGAGACGGAGATCGCGGAGGTCACCGCCGTCGAGCGGGCCGAGTTGGAGCGCCGCGAACTGCTGTACCGCCCCGGCCTGCCACCACCCGGAGTTGGCCGGGCACACGGCTGTCCTGGTGGACGACGGACTGGCTACCGGGGCCACCGGGCGGGCCGCCGTCCGGATCGCCCGCGATCTGGGCGCGGACCGGGTGGTGCTGGCCGCCCCGGTCGGGCTCGGAGCCCGCGGTGGCCTGGATCGGGGCGGCTGGCCGACGAGGTGCTGTGCCCGCTGGTGCCCGCGGACTTCGCCGCGGTGAGCCGCTACTACCAGGAGTTTCCCCAGGTCAGCGACGAGGAAGTGAGATCCGTCCTGGCCACGCGTTAATGGGTTGTCGCTCGGCTGTCGGCGGGCATCCTGGAACGCGTTCTGCCGCCGACACCGGAGTGTGCCCACCCGATGAAGTGATCCACCGCTCTCGCTGATCTTTCCCGCGCACCGCGTGCCCTTGCCGCGTGCGCACCGCGAAGCGTGTGGAGGTGGGCCTGTGCTACAGGCTATTGATCTTGGTACGGATTTCGACGGCGACCCGCTGTTCCGCGGCGTCACGTTCACTCTCTCCGGCACCGAACGGGTCGGCCTGGTCGGCCCCAACGGCGTCGGCAAGTCCACCCTGCTGCGCTGCCTGGTCGGCGTGGACCGGCCCCGGCTCGGGCACGTCCGGCTCAGCCCCGGCGACACGCATCGGCTGGTACGCCCAGCAGGTCCCGGATCCGGCCCGGACAGTCGGCGAGCACCTGGACGCGGCCCCTGGGCCACTCGCCGCGCTCGCCCGCGAACTGGCCGGCCACGACCTGACCGATCCGGCCGCGCTGGCCGGGTACGCCGACGTCCAGGAGCGCTTCGCGCAGCAGGGCGGCTGGGCGTACCAGGCCCGGGTGGAGTCGGTGCTGAGCCGGCTCGGGGTGGACCAGCTGCCCCGCGCCGCGCCGCTCGGCCGGCTCTCCGGTGGCGAGCAGGCCCGGGTGATGCTGGCCCAGGTGCTGCTCAGCGAGCCGACCGTGCTCGTCCTGGACGAGCCGACCAACCACCTCGACGCCGAGGGCACCCGGTGGCTCGCCGACTACCTGGCCGACTTCCCCGGCTCGGTACTGGTGGTCACCCACGACCGGGCGTTCCTGGACGCGGTCGCCACCGGCATCTTCGAGCTCGACGGCATCCACGACGAGCTCCAGGTCTACGACGGCAACTACACCGCGTACCGGGCCGAGAAGCAGCGGCGCTGGGAGCGGCTGCTGCTCGACTACGAGGCGCAGGAGAAGGCCCGGCGACGGCTGGCCGCCGACATCGAGAACACCAAGAACCACGCGCTGTCGGTGGAGGACACCATCCGCAGTGGCGCCGCGGCGCCGCACCTGCGCCGGCTGGCGAAGAAGGTGGCGAAGAAGGCGAAGGTCCGCGAGCGGCGGCTGGCCCGGCAGATGCAGGCCACCTCGTGGCTTGGCGCAGCCGACCACCAGGCCACCGCTGAGCCTCGCCTTCGACCCGGTGGTACCCGACGGGGAGCTGGTCATCAAGGTCGCTGACCTGGTGGTCGGCGACCGGCTGCGGGTACCCGACCTGGCGGTGCACGCCGGCGACCGGGTACTGGTCACCGGGCGCAACGGGGCCGGCAAGACCACCCTGCTGCGGGCGCTGGCCGTCCACCTCGGACGCGGTGGCGGTACTGGCCCCGGCGCGAGCTGCTGCCGCAGACGCACGACCGCCTGCGGCTGTCCACGCCCGGTGCTGGAGTTCTTCCGCTCCCAGGTGCCGATGTACGCCGACGAGGCGGAGGCGACGCTGGCCGGCTACCTGTTCGATGCCGGCCAGCAGGCCCAGCCGCTGGGTACCCTCTCCGCCGGTGAACTGCGCCGGCTGCTGCTGGCCGCGATGGTCAACAGCGGCGCGCAGATTCTGCTGCTCGACGAGCCGACGAACTACCTGGACTTCGACGCGCTCGACGTGGTCGAGCAGGCGCTCCGCGAGTTCCGGGGCACCCTGGTGATGGTCACCCACGACCGGTACTTCGCCGCGTCGGTCGGGTACACGCACCGCTGGTCGGTGAGTGGACGGCACGGTGCACGTCGACGAGCTGGTCAGTTGATCGCCATGTCGACGAAGCGGGACAGGTGCAGTTGGGCGGCCACGGTGACCGTGTCGGTCGGCCCGTTCCGGTGCTTGGCGACGATGAAGTCGGCCTCCCCGGCCCGCGGCGACTCCTTGTCGTAGTAGTCGTCCCGGTGCAAGAGGATCACAACGTCAGCATCCTGTTCAATTGATCCCGATTCACGCAGATCGGATAGCTGGGGGCGCTTGTCGGTACGTTGTTCGGGGCCACGGTTGAGCTGGCTGACCGCGATGACCGGGCAGTCGACCTCCTTGGCCAGCAACTTCAGGCCCCGGGACAGCTCGGCGACCTCCTGCTGCCGGCTCTCCGTGCGCTTCGGTGAGGACATCAGCTGGAGGTAGTCGACCACGATCAGCTTGAGGTCGTTGCGCTGCTTGAGGCGGCGGGCCTTGGCCCGGATCTCCATCAGCGTCATGTTGGGGGTGTCGTCGACGAACAGGGGCGCGCCGCTGATCTCGCCCATCCGCCGGGCCAGCTTGGTCCAGTCGTCGTCGGAGAGCTGACCGGAGCGCAGCACGTGCAGGGGCACCCTGGCCTCGGCGGAGAGCAGCCGCATCACGATCTCGACCTTGCTCATTTCCAGCGAGAAGATCGCGCTGGAGAGGTTGTGCCGGACCGAGGCCGAGCGGGCGAAGTCCATCGCGGCGGTGCTGTTGTGGGTCGGCACCATGGCCCGGCCGGCGAGGTAGAGGTGCTCGGCGTTGTCCACCGAGACACACTTGACCGGCACGCTCGGCACCGGGCGGACGTCCACCACGAAGCGCCGGTCGGTGTCGACGGAGCCGGTGGTCCGCCGCTCCTTGTGCAGCAGCCGGTCGCCCTCCACCCGGAACACGTCGTCACCGGCATGGAAGTCGACACCGTCCGCGGGGGTGTCCGCCGCGCGCTGGTATCCCAGGCCCACCACCAGTTCGTACACGTCGGCGGCCAACTCCGGGCTGGCCAGCTCCAGTCGCACGCTGCCCAGCGGGCTGACCGTGCCGGCGGCATCCAGCAGGCCGGCGAGCAACGCCCGTCGCTGGCTCTCACCCGCGCGCAGGTAGCTGGCCGGGATGCGCCGGTCGGTGAGCGCGGCCAGCGCAACGACCTGCTCGGGGGCCACGGTCCAGACCGCCGGCGTCGTCCGGCAGCAGGGCGCCGCCGTCGGCCTCGATGTGCACCGCCAGCTCCGGGTCCGGCAACGTGAACGTGGCGGCGCCGGGCTCGCCGGTGATCAGCCACACGCCGAGTGGGTACGGGGCCACCGGCAGGGCGCGGTCGGGCAGGTCCAGTGGCCGGGTGTTGTCGACGCTGTGGCTGAATCGGCCGTCGCCGGGTACCCGCAGAGTGGCCCGCAACTCCCCGGTGGTGAACACCTCCGGGCCGGCGCCGGCGTGAGGGCTGGTCAGCCAGCGGTGCTCGGCGTCGGCGACGATCACCGTCCCGTCGGAGAACTCCACCTCGTAGCACGGCCGGTCGAGCATCACCTCGCTGGTGGCGGTGACCGTGGTGGGCCGGCCGGCGGCGTCCAACAGCCGGTCGCCGATCGCCGCGGCGGCCATCGTGGTCCACCCGTCGGGCGTGGCCAGCGGGGTGTCCAGGGCCAGTGCCTTGCCCAGGCCGGGGCGGCCGGCGACGATGATCAGCTGGCCCGCGTGCAAGCCGTTGAGCAGCTTGTCGAGGTCACCGAAGCCGGTCGGGATGCCGGTCATGGTGCCCTCGCGGGAGCCCACCGCCTCGATCTCGTCGAGGGTCGGCTGCAGCAGATCGGAGAGGATCACGAAGTCTTCGCTGGTACGCCGCTCGGTGATGTCGTAGACGGCCTGCTGGGCGAGGTCCACCACGTCGTCGACGTCGCGTCCACCGCCGGCCGCGCTGCCGTAGCCGAGTTGGACGATCCGGGTCCCGGCCTCGATCAGCCGGCGCAGTACCGCCCGCTCGCCGACGATCTTGGCGTAGAAGGCGGCGTTGGCGGCGGTCGGCACGCTCGCCGAGCAGCGTGTGCAGGTAGGGCGCGCCACCGATGCGACCGAGGTCACCGGCGTCGGCCAGGGCGGCGGCCACGGTGATCGCGTCGGCCGGCTCGCCGCGACCGAAGAGCTCGATGACCGCGTCGAAGATGGTGGCGTGCGCGGGCTTGTAGAAGTCGCCGGCCTGGAGGATCTCCACCACGTCCGCGATGGCGTCCTTGGACAGCAGCATGCCGCCCAGCACGCTCTGCTCGGCGGCCACGTCCTGCGGCGGCGAGCGGTCAAACTGGCCGTCGGCCGGCCGGGCCTCCGGCGCGCGCTGCGGGCCGACCTCCCGCCGGGGCCGACCGGGCTCGTCCGGGGAAACCGGCACGGGACGGACCTCGTCGCTGATGGACATCGGTCCTCCCCCCGCATCGGCTTCCTTGTGTACCCCGGGGGTATGACAGTTCTGTCCGCGTGGACCGACGCCCCCCGACGCCCAGCTCCCGCAGTCCACCCGTGCCCAGTCACCATACGAACGCCGGGCCCCGCGACCAAACAGGCCGGTGGATGAGCCTCTGGACAACCTGTGGACGACGCCCGGTCAAGCTGTGAAGAGCCCTGTGCACAGCTTGTGGATAACCTTGGGGATTCTCGCCATATCAGGCGCTGACCTGCGGATATCTAATGCACAGGGTGTGCGCTCGACAAACTTTGCCGGCGTGTCGACGACTCGCCTACAACACGCCGAAGCCGTGGTCACCGGTGGTGACCACGGCTCGGGCGTTGCCGGTCCGACCGGACACCTCGGATCGGCGGCGGTTCAGACCTCGTCCGGCCGGGCGGTGCGCGGCAGGGCGAAGGTGAGCGCGAAGGTGAGCACCACCAGCCCGCCGGTGACGCCGAGCACCCGCTGGGTGACCACGGTGAAGTCGTCCCGCACGGCGGCCGTGGCCGCACCCGCGACCGCCGCGCCGGCCGGGCCGGCCTGCGGCCCGAGCGCCGCGATGGCCGCGTTCAACCGGGCACAACTTGCCGGTGTCACGTCGGCGGCGTCCTGGCTGCCACGATCGCGCAGGCACTGCCGGTACCCGGAAATGATCTGCTCCTGATCGGTGACGGCGGCCGCGCTCAGGCTGGCTCGCAGCGCCGCCACCCGGGCGTCCGCGGCGGGACCGGCGTGGCTGGCCAGCAGCGAGAAGAAGACCGTGCCGAGCACTGCGACGCCGATCGCGGCGGCGAACTGCTGCACCGCGTTGAGTACCCCGGAGCCCGAGCCGACCTCGTGGTCGCGGACCCCGGAGAGGATCACGTTGAACAGCGGGGCGACACACAGGCCGCTGCCGATCCCGCAGATCACCAGGCCGGGCAGCAGTTGCCAACTGCTCACCGGCGCGGTGACGGCATGCAGCGTGAGCGCGAGGGTGGCCAGTCCGGCCAGCGTGACCAGCAGCCCGCCGTGGATCACGGTGCGGCCGAAGCGGGGGCCGAGCACCGCGCCGGACGCCGTCGCCCCCAGAGCCATGCCGAACGCCCACGGGGCGAAGGTGAGTCCGGCGTGCAGCGCCGAGAAACCCAGCCCGAGCTGCAGGAACAGACCGAGGACCAGCATCAGCCCGGTCAGTGCGGCGAAGAAACCGGTCACCACGAACAGACCGGCGGGGTACGCCCGGCGGGCGAACAGGCTCAGCTCGATCAGCGGCGAGGACGGGCGGCGACGCTCGTAGCCGACGAAGGCGATCACCACCGGGACGGCGGCGGCCATCATCGCGAAGCTCCACCACGGCCAACCCAGCTCGCGGCCCTGCACCAGCGGGTAGATGACCAGCACCAGCGCGGCGCTGACCAGCACCATGCCGGGCAGGTCGAGCCGGGTGGCCCGGGAGGTGTCCGACTCGGGCATGAAGAGCAGCGCGCCGACGATCGCCGCGAGGGCGAGCGGCACGTTGATACCGAAGATCATCCGCCACTCGGTGCCCCACCAGTCGGCGCTGATCAGCGCGCCCGCCAGGATCGGGCCGCACACCGCGGACAAGCCGATGACCGGGCCGAACGCGCCGAACGCCTTGCCCAGCTCGGCTGGCGGGAAGACCTGCTTGATGATGCCGAAGCCCTGCGGCACCATCACCGCGCCGAGCGCGCCCTGCAGCACCCGGCTGGTGATCAGCATCTCCGGCGACTGGGCGAAGGCACAGGCTGCCGAGGTGAGCGCGAAGCCGGCTGCGCCGATCACGAACATCCGGCGGCGGCCGACGATGTCGCCCAACCGGCCGCCGGTGACCAGCATGACGGCGAAGGCCAGGGTGTATCCGGCGGAGATCCATTGGATGGTGCTGTAACTGCCGCCGAGGTCGGCCCGGATGCTCGGCGCGGCGACGTTCACCACGGTGCTGTCCAGCAGGTCCATCACCTCGACGGCGAGGACGGTGGCGAGCACAAGCCAACGCCAGCGGTACGGCGGGGCGGCGGTGCCCTCTGTGGTGGCGGATGTGGGCGCAGTGGTCACTGACATGATTCCCCCAGGTAGAACGGCGTTCGTTATTACGAACACCGTTCTACCGACGAACGGCGTTCGTGTCAAGTACAGTGTTCGGTGGAGGTGCGCATGACCCGTCCCCGGCCGCCCTGGCAACGCCCGACCCCGGCGCCGACCAGCCAGAAGACCCCACTGTCCGCCGACGTGATCGTGGACACGGCGCTGCGCATCCTCGACCGCGAGGGCGTCGGGGCGATGAGCATGCGAAGGGTCGCCCAGGAGCTGGGCACCGGACCTGCCTCGCTCTACGCCCACGTCGCCAACCTGGCCGAGCTTCACGAGCTGGTCTTCGACCGGGTGGTCGGCGAGTTGCCGCTGCCCACTCCAGATCCGCAGCGCTGGACCGAGCAGCTCAAGATGATGCTGTTCGAGTCCATAACGGTGATGCGCCGGCACAGCGGGGTGGCCCGGCTGGGCTTCGGCCGCATCCCGGTACTGGAGAACTCCGGCCGGTACACGGAGTGCATGCTCGGCGTCCTGCACGCCGGTGGGGTGCCCGACCAGTACGCCGCCTGGGCGGTGGACACCCTCGGGCTGTTCGTGACGGGCGCCGCCTACGAGGAGTACGTGCAGGCCGAGGAGGGGCAGACCGAGGAGGGGATGCGCGAGTGGTTCGACGAGTTCGGCCGGTACCTGGCCAACCTGCCGCCCGACCGCTTCCCCAACCTGGTGCGGATGGCCCCCGTGATGGTCCGCGGCGGCGGTGACGAGCGTTTGAGGTTCGGCATCGATCTGCTGGTCGGCGGCCTGGCGGCCATCGCGGCGAGCGCGGCCGGACGACCGTCGTCGCAGGCCTCGCCGACCGGGTCCGATCAGACCTGACCCGCAGCGCCGGCCGCACCCGGTGCGAGCCGCTGGCGTCAGCCGGTGGCGTCAGCCGGTGGTGGGTCGAGGTCGGCGGCGGCCCCTGGGCGGGGGCCGGCCAGCCCGTGCAGGAGCAGGTCGGTCAAGGTGCGCACGATCTCCTCGTCGGACAGCTCCGGGCGGTGGGTACCGGCGGTGAGTACCGCGTAGCCGATGCCGGAGAGCATCGCGCCGATCGCCGCGCCGACCAGCCCCGGATCGCCGGGCAGCGGGTGCCCGCGCTCGCGCAGGTGCTCCAGGTGGTCGCGCAGCTCGTCGGTCTGCTCGACCAGCTGGCGCCAGTGTCGGCCGGAGCCCAACTCCTCGGCGGCCGACGACTGGTACAGCGCCACCACCACGGGCAGGTTGTCGCGGATGATCCGCCAGGCGATCCCGAGGTGCGCGTGCAGTTGCGCCCGGTCGGTCAGGTCGTGCTCGCGCGGGTGCCCGGTCGCCGCCACAGCCTCGTCGGCCTGTGCGCCGAAGTCTGCGACCAGCGCTTGCAGCAACTCGTCCTTGCTGGCGAAGTGGTCGTAGAAGGAGCCGGTGGCCCGGCCTGCGGCAGCCGTGATGTCGCTGATCTTGGTGCTGAGATAGCCGCGTTCGGCGAACAGCCGGCGAGCGGCGTCCAGCAGCGCCGCCCGGGTGCCGGCCGCCTGTTCCCTTCGCGTTGCCATCTGCCCACCGTTTCCCTTCCCAATCGGCCTGCCCAGTCGCCCTGTCTCGATCGGCGTGCCCGATCGGCTGGCCCGATCTGCCTGTCTCGATCGGCGCGGCGGATCGGCCTTGACCGACTGCCCGGCCGCCAGCATACTGGGCCCAGATTCGGTGAATATGAATTCAGTGAACGAGCATTCGGTAAATCGGATGGATGGGGTGGCTGATGGACGTTGTGGTGATCGGCGGCGGAGTGGCCGGTGCGGTCAGTGCGCTCGCGCTGCGCCGGCTGGGGGCACAGGTCACGGTCTACGAGGCGCATCCGCAGCCCGGTGGCGACGTGGGCTCCTACGTGAGCCTGGCCGTGAACGGCCTGCGGGCCCTGGCCGAGCTGGACTGCCTGGCAGCCGTCCAGGCCCGCGGCTTCCCGGTGGACCGGCAACGGCTGTGGTTCGGCAACGGCAGACCGATCGCCGACGTGCCCCGGTCCCGGCGCGCCGGGGACGACCTGCGCAGCATCACCCTGCTCCGCGCGCACCTGGTCGACGAGCTGCGCCGGGCGGCGGTGGCGGCCGGTGCCCGGCTGGTGACGGGCGAGCGGCTGGTGGATGCGGCGCAGGCACCGGGATCGGGACAGGGGCAGCCGGGCGGGCGGGTACGGGCCCGGTTCGCCAGTGGACACAGCGTCGACGCGGACCTGCTGGTCGGAGCCGACGGCATCTGGTCGACGGCGCGTGGCCTGCTCAACCCGGATCTCGGCGCGCCCCGGTTCGCCGGCCAGCACACCGTCTCCGGGGTGAGCACCGGCGTCGAGACCGATCCGTCCGTGTTCAATCTGGCGTTCTGCCGTAACGGGGCGTTCCTCTGGGTGGCCGCGCCGGGCGGCGAGGTGTGGTGGCAGGCGCAGGTGAGCAGCGACGAGCCGCCGGCGCGTACCGGCGTCAGCAAGGAGCACCGGCTGGCCCAGCTCATCCGGCTCTACCGGGGCGAGCCCACTCCGCTACGGATCATCGAAGCGACGAGCAGCCTGCACCCGGTGATCGTCAACCACTTCCTCGGCGAGGTGCCGGTCTGGCATGACGAACGGATCGTGCTGGTCGGCGACGCCGCGCACCCGGTCGGCGCCGGCCAGGGCGCCTCGATGGCGATCGAGGATGCGCTGGCCCTGGCCGTGGCTGTGCACGACAGCGCTGTGCACGACAGCGCTGTGCACGACAGCGCTGTGCACGACAACGCGGGCGTCCCCGCCGCACTGGTCCGCTACGAAGAACTGCGCCGGCCACGCATCCGCAAGGTGCTGCGGACCGCCGACGACAACCGCCGGGTCAAGAAGTCCGGCCCGCTGCGCCGCCGCCTGGAACAGCTGATGATGCCGCTGGTGGTACCCCGGGTCTACGAGCGGGCGACCGGCTGGCTCTACGCCGAACTGCCACCCCGGTTGCCCGCCGCCCCGGCCCGCGTCAGCGCCGCGCCCACCAACGCCGCGCCCACCAACGCCGCGCCCACCAGCACCGCGCCCATCAGCACCGCGCCCGCCAGTGCCGCGCCCACCGGCCACTGATCCCGGCGCGGATACAGCGGCGCCCGGCTCGATATCGAGCCGGGCGCCGTCGCGTACCGATGCTGCGGGGACTACTTGGCCGCCACCACGACGACCGGGAAGGTCGCCGTGACCTCCGGGTGCAGCTTGACGCTGACCTGGTAGGTGCCGGTGGACTTGACGTGGCCGGGCAGCTCGAGGCGGCGCCGGTCGAGGTCGGGTCCGCCGGCGGCCTTGACCGCCGCGGCGACCTCGGTCGGGGTGACCGAACCGAACAGCCGACCGCCGGTGCCCGCGCGCACGGCGAGGCTGACCTTCAGGTCGGACAGCTGGGCCTTGACCTCGTTGGCGTGGCCCAGGTCACGGATCTCCCGGGAGTCGCGCGCCCGCTTGATCGAGGCAACCTGCTTCTCCGCGCCCTTGGTCCAGCCGATCGCGAACCCCTGCGGCAGCAGGTAGTTACGCCCGTAGCCGTTCTTCACCTCGACGATGTCGCCGGGGGCGCCGAGGCCGGTGACCTCGCGGGTGAGGATGATCTTCATGCTCATGTCCGCGCCCCCTTCTCAGCGACCGACGGTGGTGTAAGGCAGCAGCGCCATCTCGCGGGCGTTCTTCACGGCCTTCGCGATCTGCCGCTGCTGCTGCGAGCTGACGCCCGTCACCCGGCGTGCGCGGATCTTGCCGCGGTCCGAGATGAACTTGCGCAGCAGCGCGGTGTCCTTGTAATCGATGTAGGTGATCCCCTCCTTGTCGAGCGGGTTCACCTTCTTCTTCGGTTTGCGCAGCAGCGCGGCCTTCGGCATTTCCTGACTCCAGACTTACTTAGAACGGTGGCTCGTCGTCGAAGTTGCCCCCACCACCGCCGCTGCCACCCGAGGAGGCCGGCGTCGCGGTCGCCCACGGGTCGTCGTTGGAGAAACCTCCACCGCCGCCACCCTGGGTGTTGCCGCCACCGCCGCTGGAGGACCCGTAGCCGCCGCCACTGCCGCCGGAAGAGCGCGACATCTTCTGCACCTTCGCTGTGGCGTACCGCAGCGAGGGGCCGATCTCATCGACTTCCAACTCGTAGACGGTGCGCTTCTCGCCCTCTTTCGTCTCGTACGACCGCTGACGCAGCCGACCCGAGACGATCACGCGGGAACCCCGCTGCAGCGACTCGGCGACGTTCTCCGCCGCCTGCCGCCACACCGAGCACGCCAGGAACAGCGGCTCGCCGTCCTTCCATTCGCCGGAAGCCCGGTCCAGGGTGCGCGGTGTTGACGCGACCCGGAACTTGGCAACCGCCGCACCGGACGGGGTGAAGCGCAGCTCAGGATCATCGGTCAAATTGCCGATGACCGTGATCGTGGTCTCTCCTGCCATCGCTAACTCCTCGAGCACTCAGCTTTGTCTGCACGCAGGTTGCCACAGTGGTGCGACAACAACACTGAACAAAACACCGATAGACACCCGCGTCGGACGCGCTGGTGGGGATCCCGGATGTCCTAGCGGACTTCCGGCCGGATGACCTTGGTACGCAGCACCGACTCGTTGAGTCGCAGCTGCCGGTCCAGCTCGGCAACGGCCGCAGGCGTGGCCTGCAGGTCGATGACGGCGTAGATACCCTCGGCCTTCTTGTTGATCTCGAAACTGAGCCGGCGACGGCCCCAGACGTCGAGCTTCTCCACCGATCCACCAGCAGTCCGGATCACGTTCAGGTACGTGTCCAACGACGGAGCGACGGTTCGCTCCTCCAAGCTGGAATCGAGGATCACCATGATCTCGTAATGACGCAAGACTTGCTCACCTCCTATGGGCTAGGCGGCCACGGTCTCTCCGTGGCAGGAGGTCTTGTGTCTGTTCGTGCGGCGACGCCGTGCGCAACGCACGGCGTCGGACGAACCACACCACGATACCCGGTCGTCGCGATCATCCGTATCCGGGCAGCGCCGGGCGCAAGCGCGAGGCGGCCGGGTATGACCGCGGGGCGCGCCTATCCGTCTATCTGGGTGGGACCTGGGGAGGAACGACCACACCGATGAGCTGGAGAGCGACGCCCCGCGGAGCTTCACCTGAACTTGTCCGTAGCCCGGCGATGGCGCGGGCTGACGGGTCCTGTACTCCGGATAGTAGCCGGACGATTACCCGTTTTGCCGCGAATCGTCATAATCGACACGCCGACCACCATCGTCGTCGCGATCAGGAACAACAGCCCGGAAAAGTGCGGCGCCGCGGGAATCTGCCCGGCAGCGCCCACTTCCACCACAGCCGGGACGACCGTCGCCGGGTCGGCGGTACTGGGCGTCGCGGAGTCGGCGGGTACCCCGACCGGGACGCCGGTCACCTCGATCAGCACCGGCTGCGTGCGATCGGTGAGCTGGCAGCCGGGGACCAGGGTCAGTCGTACCGGCCCCTGCAGCACGATGACGTCGCGCTGCTGGCCGGTCGGTATCGGGCCGTAGTCGACCGAGTTGACCACCAGCTGGGCCCGCTGGCCCAACCTGTTCAGCACGGTCACCGTGCTCTGCGCCGGTACCCGCAGCCGCGTCACGTCCGGGTGCGCCGAGCAACCGAGCAGCCCTGAGGGGGTACCCCCGAGGAAGGTGACCCTGCTGCGTGGCGCGGCCAGGGCCGCGACCGGCGTGAGCGCCGCCCAGCTGGCGGCAGTGACCAGGCCCACCACGAGCAACCGTTGAACCCGGCGGCGGACAGTGTGCCCGCAGACGGCGCGGCGGACGACGGTGCGGCGGCGGACGGGAATGGGCACGGTAGACCTCCGGCGCGGTTACCGGTCCAACGACCCACCCCACCGCGAAGTGACGGCCCGATCGGGTGACACCGCTCGCTCGGCGCTGTCGGGGCCGCCACGTACCCTCGTGGGCATGCTTATCGGAGCCCACCTCGACGCCGACGACCCGGTGGCCGGCGCCGCCGCCCGGGGAGCCCAGGTGGCCCAGTTCTTCCTCACCGACCCGCAGAGTTACAAGGCCCCCAAGCCCCGGCCGGACGCGGCCACCCTGGCCGCGGACCCGCTCGCCATCTATATCCACGCGCCCTACCTGGTCAACGTCGCCACCCTCAACAACCGCATCCGCATCCCCAGCCGCAAGCTGCTGCTGGCGCACGCGGCGGCCGCCGCGCAGCTGGGCGCGAAGGGGCTGATCGTGCACGGCGGGCACGTCGAGGACCCGGCCGACCTGGCCACCGGCTTCGACAACTGGCGCAAGATGTTCGCCTACGCGGCCGACTCGGGCGGGCTGCCGCTGCCGATCCTGATCGAGAACACCGCGGGCGGCGACAACGCCTGCGCCCGCCGGTTCGACGCGCTGGCCCGGCTGTGGGACGCGATCGGCGACCACGAGGTCGGCTTCTGCCTGGACACCTGCCACGCCCACGCGGGTGGCGAAGACCTCGTCGGCGTCGTCGACCGGGTGAAGTCGATCACCGGCCGGATCGATCTGGTCCATGCCAACAGCTCCCGCGACGGATTTGATTCGGGTCGCGATCGCCATGACAACTTCGCGTCGGGCACCATAGACCCCGAGCTGATCCTGGCGGTGGTCCGCGCCGCTGACGCGGACGTCATCGTGGAGACGCCCGGCGGCGTCGAGGGACAGGCCGCCGACATTTCCTACCTGCGGGAGCGACTGGGCTGATGGACGTGGACGGGCGCGAGACGGACGAGGCTGGATCGACCTCAGCCGATGCGGTGACGATGCCCCGGCTCAACCGGACGCAGCCACCGCAGCTGACTCCGGCGGGTCGACTCCGGCCGCCGAGTGGGAAAGTTTCGCTCCGACGGCCGCCGCGCCGGATCGTCCGGTCGGGCGGGTACGCCGGTCCGCCGGTCGGGTCGGTCGGTTCCTGCGACACGAGTGGACCTTGGCGAGCCTGGCCGGGCTGGCGCTCGCGGTGATCATGTTCTGGCCGTCGGTGGCGCACCCGGCCAGCACCATCCCGGCCGACGTCTGGGACCCCACCCTGCAGGCCTGGCAGATGGCCTGGAGCGGGCACATCCTGTCCACCGACCCGATGCAGTTGTGGAACTCCAACTCCTTCTATCCGGAGCAGTACACCTTCGCGTTCTCCGACACCCTGCTCGGGTACTTCCCGGCCGGGCTGATCGGGCACGGGCCGCAGGCAGCGCTGGTCCGGTACAACATGATCTTCGTGCTGCTGCACGGGCTCGCCTTCGTCGGCGCGTACGCGCTGGTCCGGCAGTTGGGCGCGGGGCGGATCGCGGCCGCGGTGGCCGGGGTGGCCTTCGGGTACGCGCCGTGGCGCTGGTCGCAGGCCGGGCACATGCACGTCATGTCGGTCGGCGGGATCGCCCTGGCGCTGGCCATGCTGGCCCGCGGACACGGCTTCTCGCTACGCCACGGGTGGCGCACGGAGCGGGCGAAACCCGGCTGGGCGCTCGCCGGCTGGCTGGTCGCCGCCTGGCAGATCAGCCTCGGCTTCGGCATCGGCATCCCGTTCGCCTACGTGCTCGGCATCATCGTGCTGGTGGCCGTGGTCACCTGGCTGCGGCGGCGCCGGCCGGCACTGGGCCGGCGGCTGGTCATCTTCGACGCGGTCGGCGTGGTGGTCTTCGGCGCGGTCGCCGCGTTCATGGCCCGGCCCTACTTCATCGTGGTCGACCAGCACCCCTACGCCAAGCGCAGCCTCACCGACCTGGACTACCTGTCCCCGTCGCTCCGGTCGTTCTTCACCGCGCCCGGCACCGACTGGCTCTGGGGCGACCTGCACGAGCCGGCCCGGCAGGCCATCCAGGCGAACGCCGAGACCACCCTGCTGTGCGGCTTCACGCTCTACGGGCTGGCCTTCGCCGGGCTGTTCATGTCGATCTGGTCAGCTGCGCACCCGGCTGCTGGCTGGGCGCCGGGGTGCTGCTCACCCTGTGGCTGGCCTGGGGTACCCACGCGCCGGGCGGCAAGCACATCGGGTACGTGCTGCTGTACCAGTACGGCCCCGGCTGGAACGCGATCCGTACCCCGGGCCGCATGGTCATCTGGACCACCCTGCTGCTCGGCGTACTCGCCGCCGGTGCGGTCGCCGCACTGGTCGAACGGGCCCAGGAACTCGCCGACGAGACCAACGCCGGCCGGATGCGGCCACTGGTCCGGCTGGCCCTGCTGATCCCGGTCGCACTGGTGGCGCTGGAGGGGATCAACACCCTCGACCACCCGGCCGTACCCAGGCAGCCGGCCGCGCTGCGCACCGTCGCAGGGTCCGCTGCTGGTGCTGCCCAGCGACCAGAACACCGACGAGATGGTGATGCTCTGGTCCACCACGCTGTTCCAGCCGATCGTCAACGGCGGCAGCGGCTTCACGCCCGACCAGCAGAGTCAGCTGCGCGACGCCGCGGTGAACTTCCCGGACGCCGACAGCGTGGCGAAGCTGCGGGCCGCCGGGGTGAAGTCGGTGGTGGTGCTGCGCAACAAGCCGCCGACGCTGCTGCCCGACGACTTCGGCAAGGCGGAGAGCCCGGATGTGCCGATCGACGGCCTGGGCATCACCCGGACCGTCGACGACGAAACCATCATCTACACGCTCAACTGACCAGCAGCACCGGCTCCGTGCCCCGCTCCACCACCGGTCGGCGTACCGGGGACCGCAGGTTGGCCACCCAGTCGTGGTCCTCGGCGCCGTCCAGCACCCCGCCGTCGGGATCGTCGGCGTAGGTGTGCCGGACGACGTCCTTCTCCGGCCGCAGGATGTCGCGGACCACGAAGCCGGCGAGCACGCACACCGTCACCAGGCGCAGCGTGGCGGCGCTGACGAAGACCCACTCCGGGAAGATCTGCTTGCCGGAGGCGGCCATCAGCTCGCCGTAGAACGCGCAGAAGTAGCAGATCTCGGCGAACTGCCAGGCCAGGAAGGCGCCCCAGCTTGGGGCGGGCCAGCACGGCCAGCGGCAGCAGCCACAGCACGTACTGCTGCGACCAGACCTTGGAGAACACCAGGAAGCAGGCCACCACCAGGAACGCCAGCTGGGCCAGGCGCGGCCGGCGCGGGGCCAGGAAGACCAGCAGCGCGATGCCCAGGCAGCCGAGCGCGAACAGCCCGTAGGTCACCGTGTTCAGCGTGCTGATGTGCTGGGAAAGGTAGGGGAAGCCGGGCAGGTGGCCGACCCGCGGGGTGTGCACGCCGACGTACCACAGCGTGCCCCAGTCGACCGCCCGGGTGGAGTTGAGGTGGAAGAACTCGTGCCAGGAGTCCGGGTAGAGGAACGCCACCGGCAGGTTGACCGCCAGCCAGGTGGCCACCCCGGCCAGCGACGCGCAGAAGGCCGGCAGGAAGCGGCGCGAGCGCAGCCCGAGCAGCAGCAGCGGGATGAACAGGAAGCCGGGCCAGAGCTTGGCGGCGGTACCCAGACCGAGCAGCACCCCGGCCAGCCACGGATGGCGGCGGGCCCAGGCCCACATGCCGAATACCGCGAAGCCGACGGCCAGCAGGTCCCAGTTGACGCTCGCGGTGAGCAGCAGCGCCGGGGCGACGGCGAACATCGCGATGTCCCAGGGTCGGCGCTCGCGCATGCCGCAGCATGACCGCCACCGAGACGACTGCGATCAGGCTCAGTACCAGCAGGTTGATCAGGTAGAACCACTCGCCCGCGTTGATCGACGGGTGGTTGACCGCGTAAGCGTGCACCGGCAGCCCGAGCAGCCCCATGAAGACACCGGTCAGCACCGGGTACTCGACGGCGTGGTCGGCGTAGGGCACCTTGCCGTCGGAGAGCCCCTCGGCGTAGTAGAGCGCGAGCACGTCGGTGTAGCACATGTGCCGGTACTGCTTGAGGCCGTTCCAGTTGCCGTCCTGACAGCCCGACTTCTGTGCCCAGTGGCCGACCAGGGTGAGCAGCAGCAGGCTGATCACGATGGTGCTGGCGGTCCAGAACCGGCCGGCGCGCCGACGCGGTGTCGCGTGGTCGCCGAGCGGCCCGCCGATGGCCTCGGCGAGTCCGTGCACAACCACGTCGGAGCGGGATGGCGCGTCGATCTCGCCGCCCGGCTCATCGGCCCAGGCCGGTGGCCTGGGGCGCTCGATCACAGCGACCCCGCCGCCGGTGAACCCGGCCTCGGCCGCCGACTCCGGCCCGGCCGCGGAAACCGAGACCGGGCCGACAACGTTCGGTGGGGTACCCGACTGCGCTGACGTTGCCGGGCTGACGCTGGGCTCCGGCCCGGACGGGACGGTCGGCGGTTCGGTCCCGTCGGACGACGGCCATGGACTGCTCATGAAGTCGAATCTTGCCCCATCAACCGCGCCAGCGACACGACCACGCCTGAGAAAACGCTCTGAGCTGCATCAGGCCCGGTCGATAGTTACGCGACCGGGCCCGATACGGATCAGTGCGGACTCAGTTGCGCTTGCTCCGGCTGGCGCTCGGGCTCGCGGTCGCCGAGCCGCCGTTGCCACCACCGGGCCCGCCGCCGTTACCGGGTCCGGTGGTCGGGCACAGCATGCCCACGCATGGCGTATTGGTGGGCTGCGGCGGCGCCGTGGGTTGCGGGCTGCTGGTCTCACCCCGACCGGAGTCGCCGGTGAAGGAGGTCGGCGTCGCGATCTTCTCGTTCTTGGTCTGCTTGACGACCTTCAGACCCTCGATCATCGTCGCCTTGAAGATCGCACCGGGCAGGTTGGCGCCGGCGAGTTCCTTACCCTTGCTGCTGCCGTTCTTGATCCTGATCGGTAGGCGTTCCTTGACGTTGCCGACCCAGACGGCGGTGGCGAGTTTGGGCGTGAAGCCGACGAACCAGGCGTCGGAGTTGTCACTGGACTTCTCGTTCGACTCCCAGGTTCCGGACTTGCCGCCGGTGTCCCAGCCGTTCGGGCGGAGACCGTCGTAGCCGTTGCCGGCCCCCGGCGTCAGCACCTGCTTCATCGAGTAACGTAGGTCGTCGAACTGCTGGGTGCTCAGCACCTTGTCGCCGGTCAGCGATCGTTGCTTGGTCGGCGCGGTGTACTTGAACCCGTTGGGGCCGGTCGCCGACTTCACGAAGTGCGCGGGGCGGTAGGTTCCGCCGGCCGCGATGGTGGCCACCGCGTTGGCGTGGTCCTGCACGGTGATGCCGTACTGGCCGATGGCGACCTCGTTGCCGATCCCCTTGTCCTTTGCGAACGCGTTCAGGTCGCCGACGTTGTTCAGGTTGTAGATGGTGCCGTTCTGGTCGGCCATGTAGTTGATGCCCAGGTTGTGTGCCAGATCGACGATCTTGCCCGCGCCGACCGCGGAGCCCACCGCGTAGTAGACCGTGTTGAGCGACATCTGCAATGCCGTGACGAGTGTGGTCCCGGAGGCCCACTGGGCGCTCTTCTCGGCGTTGCGCACTGGCGTCGGACGGCCGGGGAAGGTACGCGTCGGTGGACCGCTCCAGTAGGAGTCGATGGCGTACCCCGCCTGGATGGCCGCGCCGAGGGTGTAGATCTTCATCGTCGAGCCGGGCGAGTGCACGCTCGCGTTGAGTTGGCCGTCGCCCAGGACCGGATCTCGGAACAGGCCCGAGTAGTCGGTCCCGGCGCCGTTGTCGCCGCCGTAGTAGGCCAGCACCTCGCCGGTGGCGGGGTCGACCGAGACCACGCCGGCCTGCACGATGGCCGGGTTTAGCGCCTGCTTCTTGACCTCGGATCTGCTGCCGTTGACGCTGGCGATGCTGTAGACCTGGTCCTGGAAGCCCTTGTTGATCGTCGTGGTGATCTTGTAGCCGCCGCCTTGCAGGTTCGGGAACTTCGGGTTCCCCGTCGCGTCCTTCATGGTGGAGAGTTCGTCCATCACATGGTGGACGATCAGACCGGTCGGCAGGTCCTTGCCGAATTCGCCGGTGTCCTTGTTCTTGTCCCAAGGCTTCCAGGTTTTCGGGTACTGCATGGCCGCGGCCTGGTCTTTGCTGATCTTGCCGAGCTTGACCAGGTTGCCCTTGGTGTAGTCCCACCGCTCCTGGGCGTGGGCCGGGTTGACCTCAGGGTCGGACGAGCGGCCGCCCGGGTCCTGGATCACGTCGGCGAGCACCATCGCCTCCTCCAGCTTCAGGTCCTTCGCGGCCTTGCCGAAGTAGACCTGCGAGGCCGCCTCGATGCCGTAGGCCCCGCGGCCGAAGAAGATGACGTTGAGGTACATCTCCAGGATCTTGTCCTTGCTGTACTTCTCGTCCAGCTTGATCGCGCCCAGCGCTTCCTTGATCTTGACCTTGTAGTTCCGCTGGCTCGGGTCGTCGGTCAGCGTCTGCCGCATGTACTGCTGGCTGATCGTGGACCCGCCCTGGGTGTCGCCGCCCTTGACGTTGTTCCAGGCGGCTCGGGCGATGCCCCGGAAGGAGACGCCGGAGTTGCTGTAGAAGGTCATGTCCTCGGTCGCGACAACCGCCCAGCGCACGTTGTCCAGGCTCTGATCCAGCGTGATCAGTGTCCGGTTCTGGGTGCCGAGCTTGGCCATCGGGGTCGCGCCGTCGGAGTAGAAGATGGTGGTCGACTGCGGCGGGATGTAGTCCTGGGGCTCCGGGATGTTGTTGAACTGGTACGCCCCCAGCACCACGACCAGGCCGCTGAGCATGATGAACGCGGCGATCGCGGAGAGAATCCAAGTGCGCTTGCGGCTGCGCTTCTTGACCGGCGGCCCGTCACCGTCACCATCGTCGGGGCCGTCGGGTCCGTCCGGGCCACGCCCACCGGGGCCACGTCCGCCCGGACCCCGGCTCGGCCGGCGCGGGTCACCGGGGCCGTCGAAGTCACCGTCGTCGCCACCGACCCGGGCACGACCGACCGAGGCACGGCCGGCGGCCGGGCTGACCGGCGCGGCGCCGACCGACGCCCGACCGGCCACCTGCCCGGTGCGCTCGCCGGGGTAGTCGTAGTCGTCCTCGTCGTACCCGGAGGGGCGCACGGATGCGCGCCCGGACGGTACCCGGGCGGTGCCACTGGCGCCGGAGACAGCGGCACGGCCGGCCGGTGGTGGCGGCGGCACCGCGGCACTCGCCCGTGCCGGGGAGCCGGTCGGGCGCTCGTACCCGTCGTCGTGGCGCGCGTCCGAGCCGGCCCGGTGGCTGTACCCGTCGTCGTAGCCATCGGCCGGGTCGGGCACGCGGGCACGGCCACTGGACTGGCGACCACCCGAGCGCGGGTAGTCGTCGCTGGACGGATCCTCATAGGAGGGGTTCATCAGTCACACCTTGCCGGTCGGGGCGGGGGCGCGTCGGCCACCGTCCGTTTGCCGTGGTGCCCGGGGGAATCGGGCGTGGTCGCGTCGCCGGGTGGGGCCGTGGCGGCGCTACAGTCGTTGTCGGATCTCGGTTTGCGGCAGCCGGGCACCACAGTGCCCGGCTTCCGGCTTATCGGACTTGCGTAGTTTCGCCCACTCCACTGCTCCGCTGAACGGATCATAGGGTGGGCGAAGATCATTCCACCGCCTCAGGCCGTCGTCGTGTCGTCCGCCGACGGACACCCGGCTCGGCGGCGTCGCCGCCCGCGGCCGCCACCCACTGCCGCCAACTGAGCGTCCATTGCCTCATCGACGCTCAGCCCCTCGCGACCCAGCAGGTACTGCTCGGTGAGGTGGTTCCAGCCACAGCCCCGGCACACTTCGACAACATAGACCTGGAACTCACGCAGCGTCATCGCCAGCACGGGCAATTCGGCCCGGGTGCGCGCCTGGCCGGCGGAGGCCTTCAGCTCGTCGCCATAGACGTAGTGCACCAGCGTCAGGTTGTCCCGCCGGCATACCGGGCAGTGCGCCTCGGTCGCCTCGCCGTGGAAGCGAGCAGCGCTTTTCAGGTACGGCGAGGCGTCGCACACATCGGCAGCGGCAACCCGGCCGGCGTAGTAGTCACGCAGCACTGCTCGCCGCTGAAGCGAGTAGTCGACGACCTGGCGCTGCGTACGCATGCGCCCGAGGGTACGCGCCCGGGCGCGATGCGGCGAGCGCGGTCACGGCGGGTGACCGTGCACACGCGGTGTGCCGATTGCGCGGACGACAATCAG
The DNA here is from genome assembly GCA_963794685.1 of uncultured Actinomycetota bacterium. Classification (GTDB taxonomy): domain Bacteria; phylum Actinomycetota; class Actinomycetes; order Mycobacteriales; family Micromonosporaceae; genus CAVTWH01. The sequence continues at coordinate 136,275 of CAWCFK010000012.1, forward strand.
GCTCTACCGTTGCGATGTATCGGCGCGATACATCGAGGTACCCGGGTCGCTTCCTGAGCAACCTGGGACCACTGCGAACGGTGAGGAGGTACCTGTGCTCGATCTGGCCATTCTGGGCCTGCTCCACGAGAGCCCGATGCACGGGTACGAGCTGCGCAAGCAGTTGGCCACGAAGCTGGGCGCGATCCGCTCGGTCATCTCGTACGGCTCCCTCTACCCGACCCTGCGCCGGCTGCAGACCAGCGGCTGGATCACCGAGTCCGCCGAGGCGGTCAGCGACGCCGAAGTGCCGCCGCTGACCACGAAGCGCGGCCGGGTGGTCTACAAGATCACCGCTGACGGCAAGGAGCGGTTCCAGGAACTGCTCGCCCAGGCCGGCCCGGAGACCTACGACGACGCCGGCTTCAACGTGCACTTCGCCTTCTTCGCGCGCACCGACTCGGATACCCGGCTGCGCATCCTGGAAGGCCGCCGGCGCAAGATCGAGGAGCGGCGCGAGGGGTTGCGCGAGACGCTGACCCGCGCTGCCGAGCGCCTCGACTCGTACACCCTCGAACTTCAGCGGCACGGCCTGGACGCGGCCGAGCGCGAAGTTCGCTGGCTGGAAGAGCTGATCGCCACCGAGCGATCCGGCGGCCGACCCGGCCGCAGCACCCAAGACTCCGGGGCGGCCGATCCGGCCGACCCGGCAACACAGAACTGAGCAAACCCCGCTTCCGGACACGCCGGAGCGGCCGTGATGAAAGAGGGAGGCACTGCGATGGGTTCGGTACGCGTAGCCATCGTCGGTGTCGGTAACTGCGCCTCGTCCCTGATTCAGGGCGTGGAGTACTACCGCAACGCCGATCCGAGTGAGCGGGTACCCGGTCTCATGCACGTCACCTTCGGCGACTACCACGTCTCCGACGTGGAGTTCGTCGCGGCGTTCGACGTGGACGCCAAGAAGGTGGGGCGTGACCTCGCAGAGGCCATCGTGGCCAGCGAGAACAACACGATCAAGCTGTGTGACGTGCCACCGACCGGGGTAAATGTGCAGCGTGGCCCGACCTTCGACGGTCTGGGCCAGTATTACCGCGAGATCATCGACGAGTCCGACGAGCAGCCGGTCGACGTGGCGCAGGCGCTGCGCGACGCCCAGGTTGACGTCGTTGTCTCGTACCTGCCGGTGGGCTCCGAGCAGGCTGACAAGTTCTACGCCCAGGCGGCCATCGACGCCGGCTGCGCCTTCGTCAACGCACTTCCGGTCTTCATCGCCTCCGACCCGGTGTGGGCCAAGAAGTTCACCGACGCTGGTCTGCCGATCGTCGGCGACGACATCAAGTCCCAGGTCGGTGCCACCATCGTGCACCGCGCCCTGGCCAAGCTGTTCGAAGACCGTGGCGTCGAGCTGCTGCGCACCTATCAGCTCAACTTCGGCGGCAACATGGACTTCATGAACATGCTGGAGCGCACCCGCCTGATCTCCAAGAAGATCTCGAAGACCCAGTCGGTCACTTCGCAGATCCCGCACGAGATGGCCAAGAGCGACGTGCACATCGGCCCGTCGGACCACGTGCCGTGGCTCGACGACCGCAAGTGGGCCTACATCCGCCTGGAGGGCCGCTCGTTCGGTGACACCCCGCTCAACGCCGAGCTCAAGCTCGAAGTGTGGGACTCGCCGAACTCGGCCGGCGTCATCATCGACGCGGTCCGCGCTGCCAAGATTGCCAAGGACCGTGGCATCGGTGGTCCGATCCTGTCCGCGTCGAGCTACTTCATGAAGTCGCCGCCCGTGCAGTACGTCGACCACGACGCCAAGGAGGCCGTGGAGAAGTTCATCCGCGGCGAGGTCGAGCGCTGACCTCAGTTCTCCTGAGCCTTACCCCGCGGCGCCTCCGGATCTTCCGGAGGCGCCGCGGCGCTTCCGAGCAAACCGCGGCGCTCCTGATCCATAGCCGAACCCGGCGATCCGCTTTACCTCGACCTGCGCTTTCGGGATAGTGGAGCGCATGACCAAATCGACAGCTCTCGACAAGGTCGACACAGACCTGCGCAGCGGGCGTACCCAGCCGGCGATCGCGCGGCTGTCGAGCCTGGTCCACGCCCACCCACGGGACCTGGCGCTGCGCCGGCAACTGTCCACAGTGCACCGCAGCGTGGGCAATCCGATCGAGGCCGGGCGGTGGGGGTACCTCGACGCGGACACCCCGGCCGATGACATCGCCGCGTTCGAGCGCGCCCACCCTGACCCGGCCCGGCGGCTACGGCTGCTGCGCTGGGACGCCCAGGCCGGCGTCGCGCCCACCGGCTTCGCCCGGGACCGGCTGCTGGGGCTGAGCGCCGCTACCCACGGCGACCAGCGTCGGGACCGGACGATTTCGGCGGTGCTGATCCTGCTGCTCGCGATCTTCGCCGCCCTGGTTCTGGTCGGCGCGGCGACCGTGGTGCAGTCTTTGCTGCCCTGACCGGACAGTCCCGACTGCCCTGACCGGACCGTCCCGACAGGCCGGTCGTCAAGACCCACTCTGGCACTGTTTCGTTACCGTGACGGCAGCCGCGCAAAGGTCGCCGGCATTCACTATGAACGGGTGACGTCGGAGCGTGTGCAGCGCCGAAGTGCGCTCGTGCGCGTTGAGTCGGACCTGGCCAACGGCCATACCCATGCGGCCATCCAGCGGCTGCGTTCACTGCTCGTCGCCGACCCTGCCGACCTCGACCTCCGAGCTCGGCTGGCCCGCGTCTACCGCGATACCGGCAACCTGACCGAGGCCGGTCGGTGGGCCTACCTCACCACCGAACTCGGGCCGGAGGAGGAGGCGGCGTTCCTGCGCGGGTACCCGTCGCCGTGGCTGCGCCTGCGGGTGCTGCGCTTCGCCGGTCCCGCCGAGGTGTTGGCGCCGGAGGCGACCCAGCGGCTGCGACGGCTGGTGACCGAAGCCCAGGTCGTCGGGCCGCCGCGGCAGCGCCCGATCCTGCCGATCCCGTCCGACGCGTCCGAGATCAGGCACGGCAACCTGGTCCCGTGCCTGGTCGTGGTGGTGTCGTTCGCATTGCTGTGCACGCTGGCCGTGGTGGGCGCGCTACGGGTCTGGCACTGGTGGATCAACTTCTGACCGCGAACGGGCTAGGCGAAGGTGCGTTCGATCCTGACCCGGGCTTCCAGCGCGAGCAGGTAGCGCTTGCGGTCGAGCCCGCCGCCGAAGCCGACCAGCTTGTTGCCGGCCCCGACCACCCGGTGGCAGGGCACCACGATCGGGTGCGGGTTGTGGTTGCAGGCCACGCCGACCGCGCGGGCCGCGTCGGGCTCGCCCACGTCCGCGGCGATCTCACCGTAGGTGCGCATCTGTGCGTACGGGATGGCGGCGATCGCCTGCCACACCGCCCGCTCGAAGGCGGTGCCCCCCACAGTGGAGAGTGGCAGGTCGAAGTCGCTGAGTTCGCCGGCGAAGTACGAGTTCAACTGCTCGGCAGCCGCCTCGGCCAGACCGGTGGCCGGCTGTGTCGGTCCGGGCGAGCCGGCGAACCGGACGGCGCGTAGCCCGGTCTCGTCCACGGACACCCCGAGCGGACCGATCGGACTGGAAACCTCACTCCACCGCATACTCATGGATTCTGCCCCGCCGCACCGACATCGCCCAGGGCCGGTCTACCTGCCGTATAGCAAACAGCCGTACAGCAACCAACGATCTGCCATTGTGCACTACCACACCCGCACGCATACTGTCGATGCGGCCGTACGCATCAGTAGGAGTAGTGGCACCAGTGCCGGTGCCGACTACTCGACCCGCTGCCCTCGAGGAAGCGCCGTCTCACGCGACGATGGCACCCGGCTGCCACCGGGTGCCATCTCAGAACCTCACTCCACAGCGGGGAGGAGGGCCATCACGTGAATACTCTACTCACGCACCTGTTCCCCGCAACGATCCGCGACCGGATCGTGACAGGGAAGGAGTGTGCGCGATGGTCACCTACTACCTGGGGCCATCAGCCCACATCACGGAGCGCGTCTTCGAGCTGCGCTCCGTCGACCGACGCCTCGCCTACGACATCCGTGACCTGCGTGATGTCCGGTGCGGCAGGAGTGGCCCGGACGCCACGGGCATCCGCTACGGCGGTGTCTGCGGGGCGGTCCTCATCGTCCTCACGGCGGCCTGGCCGCACCTGCACTCGCCGCAGGAATGGGTGGTTGCGGCGACCTGTGCCGCCGTCCCCGGCGCACTCAGCGCCGTCTGCCTGGCTACCCGCCCGCCCCTGTGGACGCTGCACGCCCGCTACCGGGGTCATCGCGTCCAGCTCTACGCAAGCCGCGACGTCCAACAGTTCAACCAGGTGAAACGGGGGCTGCTGCGAGCCCTGGAGCACCGGGTCTGACGCACGGCTCCGCCGCCCGATCGGGTCTGGTCATCCGCTCGGGCGGCGGAGTAGCGTTACCACCGCTCAGCGATATCACTACCCGCCACATGGCAATCGGCAAGTCCTCCGGGAAGCGACGTCGCTGCGATCGGAGAAGGCGTGACGATGACCGGTACCGGCACTACCCCGCCCGCCGTCGCACGGCGACGGGTGAGTCTGGCGCTACGCCGTGCCCGGGAAGCCAAGCAGTGGACCCAGACCCAGGTCGCGAACGCGATGGAGTGGTCCCTGTCGAAGGTGATGCGGATTGAGAAAGGCCAGGTCAACATCTCGCCGAGCGACCTGCGCTCGGTGCTCGCCGCGCTCGACGTGACCGATACCGCCGAGATCGACGAACTGCTCGCCGATGCCCGGGTCTCCCGCAGCGAGCGTTACACCACCGACGACCTCGACCGCGAGCACCTGACCCCAGCCATGATCCGGCTGTTCCAGTACGAGGTTGAGGCGACGTCGATCAAGCAGTACTCCGACGCGCTGATTCCGGGGATCCTGCAGACCGCCGAGTACGCCAGAGCGATCTTCTCCAACCATTGGCACCCCTACAGCGCCGAGACGGTCGAGGCCCGGATCCAGTCGCGACTACGCCGGCACTCCCGCGTGTTCGACCAGCCTAATCCGCCGGACTACGCCGTGATCTTGGACGAGGTGGTGCTGCACCGGCCTATCGGCAGCGTGGCGATCATGGCGAATCAACTCAGGTCGCTGGCCCGAGCGTCCAGCGACGGCCGGGTTCGGCTGCGCATCGCCTCTTTCAAGGACTCGCCCCTGCTCTTTCTGGGCACCTTCGAGTTGTACGACCTCGGTGACGGCGGAAAGGTGCTGTATCGGGAGAGCGCCTGGATGGACTCCATCGTGGAGTCTGAAGGCGAGATAGATCTTCATACTCGGATATTCGGTCAGACTTGGGCAAATGTCCTTGATGAGGACGAAAGTCTCAGACTTCTGGAGTCGGCCATAGCTGGAAAATTCTGGTCTTAGCACGCGGTCGATCGGTTCATGGACCCTCGCCGGACGGCTTTGGCCGAACGGCCAATTTTGCCGGGCACAAGTTCTATATAATGTGCCAATTCGTGCCTACCGGCACAAAACACTAATTGCGCCTACCAGGCACACACATCTCCATCGACCGCGAAGATCGACCGAAAGGCAGTGTGGCCTCGGTGTCTAAGAGGCTGACCACGGACTGGGCAAGCGCCCGCCGGTGTGGTTCAGGAAGTTGCGTCGAGGTACGGCGCCAATATACAGAGATCCAAGTGCGTGATGGGAAGGAGCCCACGGCCGGGTACCTCCGCTTCCAACGCGCGAGTTGGACTGCATTCCTCGCAGGCATCCACGCCGGAAACTTCGACTAGCTGGCTCAACGACGATAGGCGGCTGTCCGCGTGAAGGTTCCTTCACGTGAGACTGCCGCCTATCGTCGTTTGCAGGGTCAAAAGACCAGGGCAGGAGTCGCCGTGACGGACCGGAACGAACAGGACTACATGCGCAGTTCGCACTGCGGCACCGGGGCGTGCGTCGAGGTGCGGGCGGGTGCCGAGCGCGCGTACATTCGCGACTCAGCCAGCCTGGCCGAGTTGTGTGTGGCGACTGCGTCCTTTCTGGCGTTCATCGAAGCGGTCAAGTCGGGCGAGTTCGATGCCCCGGTGACAGACCGCGCATAGCGGGCCGCAGCCGGTGGTGTTGACCGGCTACTCTCGGGGACCGGGTCGGGCGGTAATCCCTCGCCGCTGGCCCGGACGCAGGAGGCGTCGCCGGGCATGGATGCCGTCACTATCAGTTTCCTCGCCATCGGCGGTTTCGCCGTAATTCTCATGATCTTGTCGCTGATCGGTGGCAGCCACCTCGGCGATGTGCACGTCGGCCACTTCGACCTGCACCTGGGGCACGCCCACGTGGACGGCGGCGGGTTCCAGGTCACGCTGCCGGCGATCGCCGCGTTCGTCGGGGCGGTCGGCTTCGGCGGGGCGGTCGTGGCGGCGCTGTTGCCGGTCGGTGGCCCCATCGGGGTACTGTTTGCGCTGCTCGGCGGGGTTGCGCTGGCCGTACCCGCGGCCTGGTTGGCCGGGCGGTTGATGGCCGCGGCCATGGACATGCGCACCGACGCCACCCCCACCAGCTCCGACCTGCTCGGCGCGATCGGCGTCGTGGTGACCGACATTCCAGCCGGTGGCCTCGGCGAGGTCCGGCTGACCTCGGCCGGACAACAGACCAAGGTGTACGCGCGCGCCGACGCGCCGATCGCCCTCGGTACCCAGGTCTTCGTGATCGAAGTACCTTCGCCGACCAGCGTTCTGGTCGAGCCGCTGCCCCCCATCAGGGCCACTCTCAGTGAGGAAGGAACATGACCCCCATCGTCGTCGCGATCGTCGGTGCCGTTGTGCTGGCGCTGCTGATCGTTATTTTCGTGCTCTCCCGGATCAAGGTCGCCGGGCCCAACGAGGCGTTCATCGTCACCGGACGCAAAGGGCGCGCGGTCACCGCGGCCGACGGTTCGACCGTCACCGACCTGTCCGGGCAGAAGGTCGTGATGGGGGCCTCCGTCTTCGTCATGCCGGTGGTGCAGCGGCTCTACAAGCTTGACCTGTCCTCGCGGGAGATTCCGGTCTCGGTCAGCGGCGCGGTCAGCGCCCAGGGCATCCGCTGTGACGCCGACGCGGTCGCCATCGTCAAGGTCGGCGGCACCGCTGACATGATCCGCCCGGCCGCCCAGCGCTTCCTGCACCAGCAGGACCGGGTGGAACAGTTCACCGGGCAGGTGCTCTCCGGCGCGCTGCGCTCGGTGGTCGGCCGGCTCACCGTCGAGCAGATCATCCGCGACCGGGCCGCGTTCGCCGCGCACGTCGCCGAGGAGGCGGAGAGCGCGCTCACCCACCAGGGCCTGATCCTGGACGCCTTCCAGCTCGAGGACATCCGGACGGCCGGCTCGTACCTGCAGGATCTGGGGCGGCCGGAGGCGGCCCGGGTACTCAAGTCGGCGGCCATCGCCGAGGCGCAGGCCCGGCAGACGGCCGAAACCGAACGGATGAAGGCCGAAGAGGCGATCGCCGAGTCCGAGCGGAACCTGTCGCTGAAGAAGGCGGCGGTCCAGGCCGAGATCGACGCCGCCCGGGCCCGTTCGGCGGCCGCCGGTCCGCTGGCCGAGGCCGAGCGGCAGCAGGCCATCCTCACCGAGCAGCAGAAGGTGGCCGAGCGCAACGCCGAACTCAAGGAACGCCAGCTCGACACCGAGGTGCGCAAACCGGCCGACGCGGCCCGGTACAAGCTGGAGCAGGAGGCCGAGGCGGCCCGTAATGCGGCGGTGTTCCGGGCCGACGCCGAGCGGCAGGCCACCATCGCGGCCGCGCAGGCCACCGCCGAGCAGGCCCGGCTGTCCGGTGAGGGCGAGCGGGCCCGTCGCGCCGCGCTGGCCGACGCCGATGCCATCGAAGGCGCCAAGCACGGTGAGGCCGAGCAGCGCCGGCGGAGCGCCGTGGCCGAGGCGGTCGAGCGCGAAGGCGCGGCCGAGGCCAGCGCGATCCTGGCCAAGGGCCAGGCCGAGGCGCAGGCCATGCAGGCCAAGGCCGATGCCTTTGCCGAGTACGGCGAGGCGGCCATCCTGGACCTGCTGGTACGCATCCTGCCCGAAGTGGTGAAGCAGGCCAGCGCTCCGATGAGCAGCATCGACAAGCTGACCGTGATCTCCACGGACGGCGCGTCCTCGCTGACCAAGACGGTGGCCTCGAACGTGGCCCAGGGGCTGCAGTTGGGTACCGACCTGACCGGCATCGACCTCGCCGGGCTGCTGACGAAGCTCGGCTCGGGCGGGCTGAGCTCCGGATCGGCCGAGCCGAACGGACGACCGGAACGACCGAAGGCGGTTGAGTCCTCCGGGAGCTGATCACCACACCGATCAAACGGCGCGTCACCTACGGGTGACGCGCCGTTTGCGTGCGTCGGTTTCCGAGCCGCCATCGGTGGGACATGCCCTCGCAACTGCAACGGCGTGTCCCCTTCGGTGATCGCCACGTACGCTCGTGACGTGGCCTTTCTCCGCAACCCCGGCAACCTTCGGGTACTGCTGCGCCGACCCGACCTGCGCCGGCTGCTGGGGGTACGGCTGATCAGCCAGTTCTCCGACGCGCTGTTCCAGGGCGGTCTCGCCGGCAGCCTGCTGTTCAACCCCACCGACCAGACCAGCCCCACCGCGGTGGCGACCGGGTTCGCGGTGCTGCTGCTGCCGTACTCGCTGATCGGGCCGTATGTCGGGGTGGTCCTGGATCGCTGGAGCCGGCGCACGGTGATCTTCGTCTGCAACCTGATCCGGGCCGCCTGCGTGCTGCCTGCCGCGTACTTCATCTGGCACAGCGACCGCTCGGTCGGGTACGTCGCCGCGGCCCTGCTGGTCATCGGGGTGAACCGGCTGCTGCTCGCCGGGATCTCGGCGTCCACCCCGCACGTGGTGCCGCAGAAACTCCTGGTCACCGCGAACGCGATGTCCGGCACGCTCGGCACCCTGATCTACTCGCTCGGTCTGGGCGCGTCGGTCCTGCTGCTCGCCGCGATCTTCGACCAGACCAGCCACGGCTACGCCCAGCTCGCCGCACTGGCCTGCATCGGGTACCTGCTCTCGGCATTCCTCTGCTGGCGTTCGTTCGCGCCCGACCAACTCGGCCCGGACGAGGAGGACCGCCCACCGGTACGGGTCGGCGCCGCCCTCGCCGACGTGGCCCGGGGCATGGTGGCCGGCATCCGGCACCTGGCCGGCCGGCGCGGCCCCGCCTACGGGCTGGTGGTCCAGGCCAGCTACCGGCTGCTCTACGGGGTGCTGGCGCTAGCCACCCTGCTGCTCTTCCGCCGCTACTTCTACCCCGGCGACGAGGACCGGGCGCTGGCCGGCCTCGGTTCGCTGGTGGTGGTGGGCGGGTTCGGCGCGCTGCTGGCCGCGTTCGTCACCCCGTGGGCGGTGCGCCGGATCGGGTCGTGGCGCTGGGTGGCGAGCATGCTCGGGCTGGCCGGCGTGGTGATCCTGGCGTTCGGGCTGCCGTTCCAGCCGGCGCTGCTGATCGCGGCCACCTTCGTGATTAACCTCGCCTCGCAGAGCCTCAAGATCGTGGTGGACACGGCGGTGCAGACCGAGTGCACCGACGACTTCCGGGGCCGGGTGTTCAGCGTGAACGACACCCTGTTCAACGTGTGCTTCGTGCTCGGGCTGTTCATCGCGGCGCGGACCCTGCCGGCGGACGGACACTCGGTAACGGCCCTGGTCACCGTGGCCATCGGTTTCCTGCTGCTGGCGAGCTGGCTGGGCCTGGTGCTCGGCCGGCGACCGGCCGGGGTGGCCGACGACCGGTCCGGTGGCGAACCACGGCCGGACCTGGCCAGCGCTGACGCCGCCTGACCCGACCCTGGCGTCGCCGCGCCCGCCCGGATCACCGGGCGGGCGCGATCGTCGGTCAGCCGCCGGTTTTCACCGCGCTGGTCGTGAAGTCGCTGGTGGTCTGCGTGAACTGGCTACCGGAGCAGGTGTACGGCGTCGGGTCGTTGGTGACGTCAAGGTCCTGGGAGCCGATCGACTTGTCGTCCACGAACACCTCCAGGCTGCCGTCGGGCTTGGCGTCGGAGAACGACAGCACGCCGTTGGCGCTCTTGATCTTGTACGCCACCGTGCCGTAGACCTCGATCGAGTAGGTGTGCGTCCCGGCGGAGCCGGTCAGCTTGGTCGGGTTGCTCTGGGTGCCGTAGTCGTCCACGGCCGACCCGTCACTCTCGATCTTGAGCGTCTCGTGCAGATCGTCGGCGGTGAACGCCACGTCACCGACGCTGTCGAACGCGACGTGCGTCTCGTAGCTGGTAATCCGCCACGACCCGACCAGGCACTTGTCGAACCCGTCGGCGACCGGCGGCGTGCTGCCACCGTCGTCGCCGCCCTTCTTGACGACCACGATCACCACGATCGCCACCACCATCAGCAGCAGCACACCGCAGAGCGCGAAGACGCCGACCAGGATGTTGCGTTCCTTGGCAGGCGGCGGAGTGGAGACCGGCATCAGCACCGGGCCGGGGGCGTAGCCGGGCTGGGCGTAACCGGTCGGCGGGGCCGGGGCGTAACCAGTCGGCGGGGCCGAGGGGTAGCCGGTCGGCTGCTGGTACGGGACTCCGGTGACCGGCGGGGCGCTGGTCTGCCCGTACGGCTGGCCGTAGGGCGGGGCGCTGGGCTGGCCGGCGTAGGAGGTCGGGCCGCTGGTCGGGTAGCCGGGCGCGCTCACCGGCGCGGCCGGGGAGCCCCGGTAGTTTCGGCAGTTCGTGCAGAAACCGGCGGTGTCCACCGGTGCGTACTGTGCACAGAACTGGCACGGTTCCATCGAGAGCTCCGCCTCCTCAGCCCACCGATGGGACAGGGGAGCCACCGGCGGTTCCCGTGAGGCTAACCGACCCGGCCGGACGTCGGCCATTCGAGCGGCCGACCCGGCCGGGCCGGGTTAACAGGGGTCAGACCCGGCTCATCCGCATCGTGTCGTCGGAGACCGACCGGGTCATCGAGTCACCGCTGCAGGTGTAGGAGTAGCTGACCTCGTTGAACTTGGCCGACCCCTGGCTGACGACGTCCTTGTCCTGGATCTTCACGTACTGGGCGTCGGTGGTGGTGGCCGACGTGGCCATCTTCCCGCCGGTGGTGGTGATGTTGTACGTGGCCGTGCCGTTGTAGCCCAGCCCGAAGACGTGGCCGTTGTAGCTGCCGATGAAGTTGGTGGTCTCGTCGTAGGCCTCGTAATCCTCGACGACCTCGCCGTCCGCGTTGATGGTGATCTTGTAGTTGTTGTTCAACGACAGCGGCACGTCGGAGTAGTTCGGGAAGTCGGAGGTGACCTGCTCCGAGGTGACCTTCCAGGTTCCGATCACGCAGGAGTCGACCTTGCCGGTCGGCCCCGCGGAGGCGGACTTGGAGACGCTCGTCGAGGTGGTCGGGTCGGCCACCGGGTCCTTGCCGCCCTGGCCCTTGACGACCAGCACCACCACGATCGCGGCGATCACGATGACCAGACCGGAGGCGGCTGCCACGATGGCGCCGGTGTGTGACTTGCGCGGCTGCTCGGGGGCGGGCTGGTAGCCGTAGCCGGGAGCGCCGTAGCCGGGCGGGCCGCTGGCCTGGTAGGCCGGGCCGGACACCGGCGGCGGCCCGTACGCGGGCGGCGCGCTGGCCTGGCCGTAGTCGTTGCCGTAGCCCGGGGCGCTGGCCTGGCCGTAGTCCGTACCGTAGCCGGGGCCGCTCGCGGGCGGCTGGCCGTAGCCGGCGGGCTGGCCGTAGCCGGGGCCGCTGGCGGGCTGGCCGTAGCCGGGGGCGCTGGTCGGGTAGGGAGTGGCACCGGGCTGGCTCGGCTGGCCGGGGTAGGCCGGGTACGGCGTAGTCGGGGTGGGCTGCTGCCCGGGGCCGCTGACCGGCTGGCCCGGATAGGCGGCGCCGTACTGCGGCTGAGCCGGCGCGGCCGGGTACCCGGGCTGTTGCGGCACGCCCAGGAAGGTCGAGCACGTCGTGCAGTAACCGTTGGCGTCGACCCCCGTATTTCCGCACACGGGACAGGGCTGCATCGGGCTCTCCTCAACACGACCGGGGGATGACGGGCGTTCCATGGCCCGCGCGGATGTGCTACGCACGCTAGTTGACCAGCGCAACTTTTTGATCACGAGGGCCGGTCGGCGGGTTCCTGATCACCTTTCGGGCAGCTCGTGACGCTCATCAGGTATAACCGTCGGCCAGTCCCGCCGCTGGGTACGTTGGCGGTTCACGACCCGGTGCGCGGTATGCCCTGGCCGGCGGCCCACTCCAGCAACGCGGCGACCGCGTCGTCGTGGTCGAGCGGGCCACGCTCCAGGCGCAGCTCCTTCAGGAACCGCCACGCCTGCCCGACCAGTGGGCCGGGCGGCAGACCGAGCAGCTCCATGATCGCGTTGCCGTCGAGATCCGGGCGTACCCGGGCCAGATCCTCGGCCGCCTCGATCTCCGCGATCCGTAGCTCCAGCGCGTCGTAGTCAGCCGCGAGTCCGGCCGCCTTGCGGCGGTTGCGGGTGGTCACGTCGGAGCGGGTCAGCTTGTGCAGCCGGGGCAGCAGTTCGCCGGCGTCGGTCACGTACCGGCGTACCGCGCTGTCGGTCCACTCGCCCCGGCCGTACCCGTAGAAACGCAGGTGCAGGGCGACCAGCTCGACCACCGCGGCGATCACGTCCTTGGGGTAGCGCAGCGCCTTCATCCGGGCCTTGGTCAGCCGCGCCCCGACCATCTCGTGGTGGTGGAAGCTGACCCGACCGTCCGGGCCGATCGCCTTGGTCGCCGGCTTGCCCACGTCGTGCATCAGCGCGGCCATCCGGAGCACGAAGTCCGGGCCGTCGGCCTCCAGCGCGATCGCGTTGCGCACCACGATCAGCGTGTGCTCGTAGACGTCCTTGTGCTGGGCGTGCTCGTCAATCTCCAGCTTCAGGCCGGTGAGTTCCGGCAGGAAGACGTCGGCGAGCCCGGTGCCGACCAGCAGGCGCAGCCCGGCCACCGGGTCGGCGCCGCACAACAGCTTGGTGAACTCCTCGCGGACCCGCTCGGCGGTGATCCGGCCCAGGTCGGTGGCCATCGCGGTCATCGCCTCGCGGACCGCCGGGTCGAGGCGGAAGCCGAGCTGAGCGGCGAACCGGGCGGCCCGCAGCATCCGCAGCGGGTCGTCGGCGAAGCTGCGCTGCGGGGTACCGGGGGTTCGCAGCACTCCCTCGGCCAGGTCGGTGACCCCGCCGAACAGGTCGGTGAACTCGTGCCCGGGGACCGACAGGGCCATCGCGTTGATGGTGAAGTCGCGCCGGGACAGGTCGCCGGCCAGGCTCTCGCCGTAGGAGACCTGCGGGTTGCGGCTCACCCCGTCGTACGCCTCGGCGCGGTAGGTGGTGATCTCCAGGCGCAGTCCCTTGCGGGCCGCGCCGATGGTGCCGAACTCGCGCCCGGTCTCCCAGGTCGTCTCGGCCCAGCCGCGCATCAGCGCCAGGGTCTGTTCGGGCTGGGCGTCGGTGGCGAAGTCGAGGTCGTCGCCGAGCCGGCCGAGCAGGGCGTCCCGGACCGACCCACCGACCAGGTGCAGTTCGTGGCCGGCGGCGGCGAAGCGCGCCCCGGCCTCGTCGAGCACCGGAAAGACGCGGGTCAGCTCGGTCAGCGCCTGGCGCTGCACTGTACTCAGTTCGGACATAGCGCGGGACAGCCTACCCAGGCCCGGCCCCGGACCCGGTGGCCAGGGGCCCCGACGTGCCGGAAAGGGTCCCACGCGGTGCGGCCACGCTCCGCACCGCGCGGGACGACTATGAGTTCAGCCCTTGTTCGCACCCAGCGTCAAGCCCGAGATGAACTGCTTCTGCAGCGCGAAGAAAACGATCAACGTGGGCAATGCGACCAGTACCGAACCGGCGGCCAACAGGTTGTAGTCAGTGAAGAACTCACCGCGCAGGTTGTTCAGCGCGCTGGTCACCGGCAGCTTGTCGCCGCTGGTCATCAACACCAGGGCCCAGAGGAAGTCGTTGTAGATCCAGGTGAACTCCAGGGTCGCCAGCGCCCCCAGCGCGGGCCGGGTCAACGGCAGGATGACCTGCCAGTACTGCCGCCACACGCCGGCCCCGTCGACCACCGCCGCCTCGGTCAACTCGACCGGGATGGTCTGCATGTAGTTGTAGAGCACGAACACGCAGAACCCGGTCTGGAACGCCACGTGGATAGCGATCACGCCGAGGTAGGAGTCGTAGAGCGTCAGCGAACTGGACGCCCACTCGGGAATGGGGATCTTGGTGTACGCCGTGTACAGCGGCGTCACCATCACCTGTGGTGGCAGCAGGTTGCCGGCGGTGAACATCACCAGCAGCGTCTTGCGCCCGGGGATCTTGAATCGGGACAGCGCGAACGCTACGAACGAGGCGAAGAACAGCACCAGGATCACGGACGGGACCGCGATGATGAAGGTGTTCTTGAAGTAGCGCGGCATGTCCGCGCCGCTCCACGCCTCGGAGTAGTAGTGCAGCGACAGCTTGTGTGGAAGTGAGAAGTAGCCGTACTTGGCGGTCTCCTGGTACGGCCGCAGCGATGCGTACACGGCCAGCAGCAGGGGCGCCAGCCAGCCCAGCGCCACCACGGTGAGGAAGGCGTAGAGCAGTACCCGGGCCGGCCGTAGCGGCTTGCGGTTGCGCCGCACCTGCGGCCCCGGCTCGGATGCGGCGCGGGCGACGGGGGGTGCGACCGTGGTCGTGCTCATCGCTTCTCCTCCCGGATGATCTGCGTGAGATAGACGATGACGAAGCCCAACGAGGTGGCCAACAGGATCACCGCGATGGCCGAGCCGAAGCCGATCCGGCTCGCCTCACCCACGATGTTCTGGGTGACCAGCACCGAGAGCAGCTCCAGGCCGTTGCGGCCGGAGTTGATGGCGTAGACGATGTCGAACGCCCGCAACGCCTCGATCACCGTGATCACCAGCACGATGATGTTGATCGGCTTGAGCGTCGGGAAGACCACCCGGAAGAAGCTCTGCCGCTCGTTGGCGCCGTCGATCAGCGCCGCCTCCTTGAGCGCCGGGTCCACCGACTTGAGCCCGGCCAGGTACAGGATCATGACGTACCCGGTGTGCCGCCAGACCGCCGCCACCAGGATCGCCCAAATGTTGATCTTCGGATCGCCGAGCCAGTCGGTCGGATGGTCGGTGCGGCCGAGCAGCACATTGAGCGCGCCGTGGTCGCGGGAGTAGACGAGCTGGGCGATGAAGCCGACCACCGCCAGCGACAACACCACCGGCATGTAGAACACGCTCTGGTAGACGCGCGACAGCCGGATGTTCTTGTCCAGCAGGTAGGCGAAGAACAACCCGAGCGGGGTGGCGATCAGTCCGAGCACGCCCAGCCACAGCAGGTTGTTGCGGACTGCCCGCCAGAACGGCTCGTAGATGGTGAAGATCTGGTCGTAGTTGCGGGTACCGACCCATTTGGGGTCGACGATCCCGTTGTAGTTGGTGAACGACAGGCCGATCGAGGCGATGGTCGTTGCCCAGATCAACGCCAGGTCGAGCAGCACGGGGATGGCCAACAGCACCGTGAGTATGGTGATGTCGCGTTTGGTCAGTCGGCTCATACGGCGGCGCCGGCGCCCGCGGACCGGTTCGGTCTGCGGGGCCGGCGCCTCGGCCGTGAGGGGCGAGGACGTCACTGGACCGCCTTGTTCGTCAGCCGGTGACGCACACACCGGCAGGGTCGTCAGCTGGCGTAGATGCTCTTCGCCTGCGAGTCGATGCTCTTCAGCAGCCCGTCGATGTCGCTCGAGTCGCCGAGGAACTTCTGCAGGGCAGGGATCATCACCGTCGACGCGAAGGCGGGGTTGGCGTCCCGGTCGAGGAACTGGGAGATCTGCTTGGCTCCGCCGATGAACTCGGCGGCCTTCTTCTGCAGCGCGTTGTATCCGCTGGCGTCCGCCTTGGAGTTGGCCGCCACGTCGGACGGGTCGCTCTTCAGGTAGAGGTTCTGCGCCTCGGCGGTGCCCAGGTACTTGAGCACCTCCTTGGCGCCCGCCGCGTTCTTCGCCTTCTTCGAGACCATGAACCCGTCGATCGGTGCCTCCACAGCCCCGGTCCCGACGGTGGAGTCCACCTCGGGGAAGCCGAAGAAGTCGAGGTCGTCCAGGTCGGCGCCCTTGAACTGCTGGGCCACGAAGCTACCCAGCAGGTACATGCCGGACTTCTTGGCGCCGAGGTCCTGAGCGGCCTCCTGCCAGGTACGCCCGGTGGCGCCCTCCTGCTGCAACGGCAGCAGGCTCTTCCACAGGTCGAAGACAGCCTTGACCTTCGGAGAGGTCCACGACTCCTTGTAGGCCATCAGGTTGATGTGGAAGTCGTAGCCGTTGAGCCGCATGTTGAGCTGGTCGAAGGTGCCCATCGCCGGCCAGCCGTCCTTGTCGGCCATACCGATCGGGGCGAGCCCGTCGGTCTTCATCTTGGCGCCGAGGGTCTTCAGCTCGTCCAGGGTCTTCGGGACCGTGTAGCCCTTCTCCTGCCACAGGCTCTTGCGGTAGAACATCGCCCACGGGTAGTTGTAGAAGGGGACGAAGTACATCTTTCCGTCGTCGCCGGTGGACGCCTTCTTGAAGGCGTCGCTGTAGTTCGCACCGATCTCGGACCAGACGTCGTCGATCGGCTGGGCCAGGCCCTGCGCGGCGAAGTAGCGCATCCGGAAACCGGCGAACCAGTTGTACGCATCGTCCGGGCTGCCCTGCAGGTACCGGGTGATGTTCTCCTGGAACGAGTTGTGGTCTACGGTGTTGACCTTCGTGGTGAAACCCTTGTCCGTGTCGAACTTCGCCAGCGTGTCGCCGAAGGCCTTCTTGGGCACCTCGTCGGAGTAGTTCGAACCGAAGGTGACGGACTTGTTGGTGGTCCCGCCGGTCTTCTTGTCGTCGTCCCCGCAGCCGGCCAGTGCGGCCGGGACGGCGAGCGCGCCAGCGCCGAGCATGGTTCCTCGCAGCACCGTGCGCCGCGAGAGGGGGTGGGCCATTTGTCCTCCTGGCGGTGAGTGAATGTCGATCGGTTTCAAACGGAAGCGTTCATAACTCGTCACAGTGCAACGCCGCGCAGCTCACCTGTCAATAGTCGACTGCTGCAATGTTTCCCGGCCGTTACCTCAGACCACATCGCGGAGAGTTACGAACGATCGTGTGTCGGTTGGCCCGCCGGTCGTGTTTTCTTCTGTTGACTCGTGACCGAATCAGACGGCAGTCTGTACCCCATGTACCCGCCGCACCTCGGCCGACTGTGCTTCGGCGCCGACTACAACCCCGAGCAGTGGCCAGCCGACGTCTGGCGCGAGGACATCGCGTTGATGCGCGAGGCCGGCGTCACCCTGGTCACTGTCGGCGTGTTCAGCTGGGCGGCCCTGGAGCCGGCCCCCGGCCGGTACGAATTCGGCTGGCTCGACGAGGTGTTGGAGCTCTTGGCGGACGCCGGAATCGCGGTCGACCTGGCCACCGCCACCGCCTCCCCGCCACCGTGGTTCTCCGTCGCCCACCCGCAGTCACTGCCGGTCGACGCGCACGGACACCGGCTCACCTACGGCAGCCGTCAGGCCTACTGCCCCAGTTCACCGGAGTACCGCGAAGCCGCTCTCGCCCTGGTCCACCAGCTCGCCGCGCGCTACCGCGAACACCCGGCGCTGGCCCTGTGGCATATCAACAACGAGTACGGCTGCCACGTCGCCAGGTGCTACTGCGAGAACAGCGCGAACGCCTTCCGGGAGTGGTTGCAGGAGCGCTACGCCAAGGATCTGGACACCCTCAACGACGCGTGGGGGACGGCGTTCTGGTCGCAGCGCTACACCGACTGGGCGCAGGTGCAGCCGCCGAGGGCAACCCCGACCTTCGGCAACCCCACCCAGGAACTCGACTTCCGCCGGTTCTCCTCGGACGCCCTGCTCGCGCTGTGCACCGCCGAGCGCGACGTGCTGCGCGGGTACACCCCGGACGTGCCGATCACCACCAACTTCATGGCCGGCATGTTCGACAAGCTCGACTACTGGCGCTGGGCCCCCGAGTTGGACCTGGTCTCCACCGACCATTACCTGATCAGCACGATCCCGGACAACCACCTCGACCTGGCCTTCGCGGCCGACCTGACCCGGTCGCTGGCCGGCGGCGAGTGGCTGCTGATGGAGCACTCCACCAGCGCCGTGAACTGGCAGCCGCGCAACAGCGCGAAGGGTCCGGGTCAGTTGATCCGCAACAGTCTCAGCCACGTCGCCCGGGGCAGCCAGGGCGCGATGTACTTCCAGTGGCGGGCTTCCCGGGCCGGCGCCGAGAAGTGGCACTCCGGGATGGTGCCGCACGCCGGCCGGGACAGCCAGGTCTTCCGGGACGTGGTGACGCTCGGTGACTACCTGGGCCGGCTCGGCGGGGTGCTCGGCTCCACTGTGGACGCGCCGGTCGCCCTGCTGCACGACTACCACAGCGGCTGGGCCGAGGACCACCCGACGCAGCCGAGCGTCGAGATGGTGCCCGAGCGGGAGGCCAAGCGCTGGCACGCGGCACTGAACCGGCTCGGCATCACCGCCGACCTGGCCCACCCGCAGGCCGACCTGAGCCGCTACCGGGCCGTCCTGATCCCAGCGCTCTACCTGGTCAGCGACGCCGCCGCGGCCAACCTGAAGTCCTACCTGGACGGTGGCGGCACGCTGTTGGTCGGCCCGTACAGCGGGGTGGTCGACGAGCACGACCAGGTCCGCCTCGGCGGCTACCCGGGTGCCTTCAGCGAGCTGCTCGGCGTCCGGGTCGAGGAGTACTTCCCGCTGCTGGAGGGCGCGTCGGTGGCGCTGGACAACGGCGCTACCGGCGCCGTCTGGTCGGAGCGGGCGCACGCCACCGACGCCGACGTGCTGGCCAGCTACGCCGACGGACCGCTTGCCGGGGCTGCGGCGCTGACCCGACGCGGGCGGGCCTGGTACCTGGGCACCCGGCTGGTCGACGCCGACCTGGGCACGCTGCTGCGCGACGTGTGCGCACAGGCCGGGGTCAGCGCGCCGATCCCGGACCCACCGGCCGGTCTGGAGGTGGTGCGGCGGCGGCAGCCGGACGGCGGCAGCTTCCTGTTCCTGTTCAACCACACCCCGGCCGCCATCGACCTCACCCTCACCGGGACCGACCTGCTGACCGGTGCCGAGAACCCCCGGGGGGTACCCGCACACGGCTCGCTCGTGCTCCGCGAGTCCGACTGATGCTGGCCCACCAGCGCCAGAACGCCATCCAGGAGCTGGTCCGACAGCGGGGTGGGGTGCGGGTCGGGGACCTGGTCCGCCAGTTCGGCGTCTCGGACATCACCATCCGCCGGGACCTGGAGGCGCTGGCCGAGCGAGGGCTGGTCGCCAAGGTGCATGGTGGGGCCGCACCGGTCGACACGCACTCGGCACAGGAGCCGGGCTTCTCCGCGAAACTGGTCCGTCAGCGCGCGGAGAAGGAGGCGATCGCCGCCTGCGCCGCCGACCTGGTGTCGCCGGGGACGGCGGTGGCGCTCTCCGCCGGTACCACCACCTGCCTGCTGGCCGCGCACCTGACCGAGGTGGCGGACCTGACGGTGCTGACCAACTCGGTACCGGTGGCCGACGTGTTCTACCGCGCCCCGCGCGCCGACCGCACGGTGGTGCTCACCGGCGGCATCCGTACCCCCTCGGACGCCCTGGTCGGCCCGTTCGCGGTGGCGGCCATCGCGAATCTCAACCTCGACCTGCTGTTCCTCGGCGTGCACGGGATGAGCCCGCGCTCCGGCCTGACCACCCCGAACCTGCTGGAGGCGGAGACCAACCGGGCGCTGGTCGCCATCGCCCGGCAACTGGTGGTGGTGGCCGATCACACCAAGTGGGAGACGCTGGGCATCTCCACCATCGCGCCGCTCTCCGACGCACACGTCCTGATCACCGACGACGGACTGGACCGGGGCGCGCGGGAGCGGTTGCGCGTCGAGGTCGGCGAGTTGATCATCGCGCCTGCCGAGCCCTCGGCCGCCGCCCGACCGGCCTGACCCACCCGCCTCCTCGGCCCCCGAACCCGCCCGGCTCGGCCCTCGAACCCGGCCGGCTCGGCCAACCGGAACCCGGCCGGCTCGGCCATCCGGAACCCGGCCTGCTCGTCCAGGCAGGCTCGGCTGGCCCGCCACCGGCTCCGGCGGCCCGCCGGCAGACCGCGCGGTCGCCGGCAGCGGTCGATCTGGATAGGGTCTGCGCATGAGTTGGACCGGTGATCGACGGCACGATCCGGACGCCACCGTCATGCTGCCCGTGGTTCCTGCCGACGCCACCGTCGTGCTGCCCGCCCTGCAGGGCACCGCCGGCCCGACCCTGCCCGGCGTCGTCGACGCGCCGACCCAGCTGCTCCCGATCGTGCCGGCCGGCGGCAGTGGCCCGGCCGGTCCGCCCGGACCGCCGCCCGGCGAGGAGTTGGACGAGGGCGCCGGCTCGGTGGCCCGCAACAGCGCGGTGATGGCCGCCTGGAGCATCGTCAGCCGGATCACCGGCTTCATCCGGACCGCGGCCATCGCCGCCGCGATCGGCGCCAAGTTCGTCGGGGACGACTACAACCTCTCCAACACCCTGCCCAACATGGTGTACGAGCTGCTGCTCGGCGGGGTACTCGCGAGTGTGATCATCCCGCTGCTGGTCCGCGCCCGGCGGCAGCAATCCGACCGCGGCGAGGCGTACACCCAACGTCTGTTGACCGCCGCCACCGTCTTCCTGGCGGTGGCCACCGTGCTCGCGGTGGCCTGCGCCCCGATCCTGACCATCCTGATGGCCGGTACCGCGAAGCCGGTCGACCAGCACCTGGTCACCACGTTCAGCTACCTGCTGCTGCCGGAGATCTTCTTCTACGGCCTGGCCGGCCTGCTGGCCGCGGTGCTGAACACCCGTGGGCACTTCGCCGCGCCGGCCTTCACCCCGATCCTGAACAACATCGTGGTGACGGTGACCGCGGTGGTCTTCATCATGCTGCCGTCGGTCCTGCACCCGCCGACCCCGGAGACGATCACCAACAGCCAGATCCTGGTGATCGGCGTGGGCACCACGCTGGGCATCGTGATCCAGGCGATCGGGCTGATCCCGGCGCTGCGCCGGGTCGGCTTCCGGTGGAAGTGGCGCTGGGACTGGCGCAAGCTCGGGCCTGCGCGAGCTGGGCCGGATCAGCTCCTGGATGCTGCTCTACGTGGTGGTCAGCCAACTCGGCCTGATCATCACGCTGAACCTGGCCAAGCGGGCCGGGATCGCAGCCGGTCCGGGACCGGCGATCTTCGACAACGCGTACCTGATCTTCATGATGGCGCACGGCATCGCCGCGGTCTCGATCATGACGGCGCTGATGCCCCGGATGGCCGCGGCCGCCAGCGAGCGGCGCTTCACCGACGTCGCCGGCCACCTGTCGCTGGGCGTCCGGCTCTCCTCGGTGATCCTGATCCCGGCCTCGGTCGGCTACGTGGTGCTCGGCCGGCAACTCGCGGTGACGCTGTTCCAGTGGCACAACTACCAGCCCGAGGACGCGATCAGCACCGGCTGGGTGGTGGCCGCGGCCGGCCTGGGCCTGGTGCCGTTCGCGATCAGCCAGCTCCAGCTCTTCGCCTTCTACGCGATGCCGGACACCCGTACCCCCGCTCTGCTGAACATCCCGGTGGTCGTCCTGCGGGCCGGCATCGACCTGCTGCTCTACGGTGTGATCCTGAGCGCATCCTGGGTAGCGGCCGGGCTGATGTTCGGCAACGCGATCTCCTTCGTCTTCTCCGCCGTCGTCGGCTACTGGCTGCTGCGGCGGCGGATCGGCGCGCTCGGGCTGACCTCGGTGCTCAGCTCGCTGGGCCGGCTGACCGCGGCGGCCCTGATCGCGGCTGTCCCGACCGTGCTGGTCGCCCTGCTGATCCAGCACTTCCTCGGCCTGGGCAAGGTCGGCAGCCTGGTCGGCCTGGTCGTCGGCGGGCTGGTGCTGGGCGCGGTCTACCTGGCCGCGGCGATGGCGCTGCGCGCCCGCGAGGTCAACGAGGTCTGGGCGATGGTGCGGTCCCGAATCGGTCGCTGAGCATTTTCCACCGTCGATCGGACCTTTTCTGGACTTTTCGCGCCGAGACTGTGGAAGAGTCGAGCAGGATCCGCGCAACACTGGCGTGAGCGGCATGCGTCAACGCGCGAAGAATGAACACAGTCGGAAACCCGGAAGTCCCCAGCCCGGTAAGGTCGGAGACTGTGCGCACGACGGCCGTCCGGCTGTCGAGCCGCCCGGCCGGGCGGTGGCGCCAGATGACAGCTCAACCGGAGGGGAGGACGGGTGACCCAGGTCGATGAGGGACCAGAGTCGCTCCGTACGCCGGATGTGCTGACCGTCGGCGCCGCAGCCGTCGGCGAAGTGCTCGCCGAGCGCTACCGGCTGGAAGCGCACATCAGCAACGACGCGTACGGCCGCCAGGTCTGGCGTGGACTCGACGTGCTGCTGCGCCGGCCGATCGCGGTGATCCTGCGCGAGCCGGGCGGCCCCGCGGCCGCCGAGATGCTGCAGGCCGCCGTGCAGGCCAGCCGGGTACAGCACCCGCACCTGGTGGACATCTACGACGCCATCGACGAGGGCGGCAAGGCCTACGTGGTGCGCGAGTGGGTCGTCGGGCTGTCGCTGCAGGACGCGGTCGCCGAAGCCCCGATGGAGCCGGAGCGGGCCACCACGGTCGCCCGTTCGATCGCCGACGCGGTCGCCGCGCTGCACGCCGCCGGACTGACCCACGGCAACATCCACCCGGGCACCGTGATGCTCGGCGACGACGGCCAGGTCCGGCTCACCGACGCCCGCTCCGACGACTCCGCCACCCCCGACAGCGATGTCCGCGGCGGTCGGCGCCGTGCTCTACGCCGCGCTGACCGGCCACTGGCCCTACCACGAGGCCGGCAGAGCCAACCTGCCCGACGCGCTCCGGGACAGCACCACCGAGATACCCGTCCCCCCGCGCCGGATCCGTGGCGGCATCCCCGACCACCTCTCCGACCTGGCCAGCGACCTGCTCGACCCGGAGGTCGCGCTGCCTCCGCGGACGTGCTGGCCGCCGCGCTCACCCGGCTGGACGCCGAGCGGGAGGAGGAGTTCCTCGACACCGACGACCAGTACGGCATCGGTGGCGGGTTCCTGCCGGTCAGCACCCGCCTCGAGCCGCGCCGGCCGGCCGGCCGCAAGCTCGCCATCGGGGTCGCCGGACTCCTCGTCCTCGCCCTGGTCGGCCTGCTGATCGGGGCCAAGGTGCTGGGCGGCGGCAACCCGGCCAAGGGCGCCGCGCCGGCCACCTCGAACAGCGCCGGCGGCGTGACCAAGCCGGGTGGCGGCGAGACCAAGGTGCTCACCCTGCAGGCGAGCCAGGTCAGCCTGGTCACCCCCAACAACAGCCGGGACAACGCCAACGAGGCCGGCCTGATGGTCGACGGGAACACCGAGACCCACTGGGAAACCGACCACTACCCGACCAGCAGCGAATACTTCACCACCAACAAGCGCGGGCATCGGCGTCCTGATCGACCTCGGTTCGGCCCAGTCGGTTTCCGAGGTGACCGTCGACTTCGACAACCCGGGCGCCACCGTGGACCTCCGAACCGGCGACTTCGCCTCCGACGGAACCGGCGCCGGCGACGACAAGATCGTCAAGCAGTACCCGGTGGTCTGCGAGGCCGCGCCAGATGGGCTCGACACACGACTTCATCCCGCCGACGGACGCCGCGCCCACCAGGTACCTGCTGATCTACATCACGGTGCTGCCGGTCTCCGGCGACCAGCCGGGCAAGTACCAGGTCGGCATCTCTGAGATCAAGGTTTCGGTCAACCAGTAGAAGCCGGTGGATGCGCTCGGTAGCGTGCAGCCCGTGGACAGGCCGGCGGACGCCGGCGTGATGACGCGGCATTGTTGCGCGCCCATGCCGACGGCGACCGCGATGCCTTCGCCGAGCTGTTCCGCCGCCACCGGGACCGGCTGTGGGCGGTCGCGCTGCGCACCCTCGGCGACCCGGAGGACGCCGCCGACGCCCTGCAGGAGGCGCTCATCTCGGCGCTGCGGGCGGCCGGCCAGTTCCGCGGCGACGCGGCGGTGAGCAGCTGGCTGCACCGGATCGTGGTGAACTCCTGCATCGACCGGGTACGTCGCCGGCAGGCCCGCCCCACCGTGCCGCTGGCCGACACCGACCCGCCGCGCCGCGCCGCGTCGACTCGGACACCGCCCTGGACGTCCGGGCCGCCCTGGCCACCCTGCCCGAGCGAGCAGCGGACCGCGCTGATGCTGGTGGACATGGCCGGGTACCCGGTCGCCGAGGTGGCCGCCCGGCTCGGCGTGGCCGAGGGCACAGTGAAGAGCCGGTGCGCCCGCGGCCGGGCCCGGCTGGCGCAACGGCTGGGCTACCTACGGAACCCGGACAGCCCCGGTGACGTCCCATTGCAGAGCACCGAGCAGGGAGGGCGGCGATGACCAGCGACAACGACCTCGACCTGCTCGCCGACTACGCCGCCGACCTGCTCGACGAGGCGGAGGCGGCCGAACTGGAGCGCCGGCTGGCCCTGGACGCCGAGCTCGCCGCGCTGCTCGGCCACGCCTCACCGGCGCCCAGCAGCGGGTGACCGCCGACCTGTCCGCCCCGCCGATCGGCCCGATGCCCGCCGAGGTCAGCGCCCGGCTGCTCGACGTGATCGCCGCCGAGCTGACCACCGCGCCGTCCTCCGGCTCGCCCGCACCCGGCACGGCCGCACCCGGCACGCCCGAGCGGACGCCGCCACACGTTCCGGCCGGGCGTCGCGACGCACCTTCCTGCTGGCGCGGCGTCGGGGCGACGGGGCGACGCCGGTCGGCCGGAGGGCCGCAGCGACCAGGGTGGCGGCGCCCGACCCGGTGCCGTCGGGCGCGCGTCCGGCCCGATCAGCGGCCGGCCGGGCGGCAGCGCTGGCTGCGGGCGGCCGTCGCGGGTAGCGGCGCGCTGGTCGCCGCGGCGTTCGTCGTCGGCGGGCTTGCGCTGCTCAACTCGGCATCCTCGGGCGGGTCGGGGTCCGCCGCCGACATGGACAGCGGCGGCAAGGCGGCGGCGCCCGCGGTCGGCGACACCGTGGCAGGTCTGGCACAGCCAGGTCGACTTCGACCCGCCGACCTGCCGGCCGGCGTCCCGCTGGGGGCGGCCGGCGTCACCGGGTCCGATGCGCACGACCTCAACAACTACAGCGGCCGGGAAGGTGAGCTGGTCCGGCTGGCCGGTGACCCGGTCGCGCTGACCGACTGCGTGAACGCGGTGACCAGCGCCCATCCCGGGTCGGCGGTGACCTCGGTGGGCTTCGCCCGGTTCGAGGGCGCGCCGGCGCTGATCGTCACGCTGGTCACCAGCGGCGGGTGGGCGTACCGTGGTCGCCGGAGCCGACTGTGGGCTGCCCGGAGCCGGCGACGACGAGGTCGTACATCACCCCGACGCGCTGACCCGAGGAGTCCACACCGTGACGCGCGGCACCCGTGGGGGGCACAAGGGAATCGTTGCTTCGTACGATGACGTTTGCTGTGGCGTGGACGCACCCGTGGGCCGCGCCGCACAGCGCCCCCGGAACGCGGAGTATGAGGAGCAGCGGTGACCGAGGTACGGAACTTGATCATCATCGGTTCCGGCCCGGCCGGTTACACCGCCGCCGTGTACGCCGCCCGCGCCAACCTGCAGCCCCCTGGTGATCGAGGGCGCGGCCAGTCCGGCGGCGCGCTGATGACCACCACCGAGGTGGAGAACTTCCCCGGCTTCCCGGACGGCATCCTCGGCCCGGAGCTGATGGACAACATGCGCAAGCAGGCCGAGCGCTTCGGCGCCGAGTTCCTCACCGACGACGCGACCCGGGTCGAGCTGACCGGTGACATGAAGAGCGTCTACGTCGGCAGCACGCAGTACCAGGCCAGGGCCGTCATCCTGGCGACCGGCTCGGCCTGGCGGCCGCTGGGGGTGCCCGGCGAGCAGGAGCTGCTCGGCCACGGCGTGTCCTCCTGTGCCACCTGTGACGGCTTCTTCTTCCGCAACCAGCACATCGTCGTGGTCGGCGGTGGCGACTCGGCGATGGAGGAGGCACACTTCCTCACCCGGTTCGCCGAGACGGTGACCATCGTGCACCGCCGCGACGAGTTCCGGGCCAGCAAGATCATGGCTGAGCGGGTGATGGCCAACCCGAAGATCAAGGTGCAGTGGAACTCGGTGGTCACCGAGGTGCTCGGCACCGACGGCAAGGTGGTCGGGGTACGCCTGCGCGACACCGTGACCGGCGAGGAGAGTGCTCTGGACGTCACCGGCGTGTTCGTCGCCATCGGCCACGACCCGCGCAGCGAGCTCTTCGCCGGCCAGGTCGACCTGGATGACGAGGGCTACGTGCGGGTGACCGCGCCGGGCAGCGGTACCAACCTCCCGGGCGTCTTCGCCGTCGGCGACCTGGTCGACCACACCTACCGGCAGGCGATCACGGCGGCCGGTACCGGCTGTGTCGGCGCCCTGGACGCCGAGCGCTACCTGGCGGCCCTGGCGCACTGATCCACCCGCGCACTGATCC
Source organism: uncultured Actinomycetota bacterium (assembly GCA_963794685.1). Lineage (GTDB taxonomy): Bacteria > Actinomycetota > Actinomycetes > Mycobacteriales > Micromonosporaceae > CAVTWH01. The sequence goes on from CAWCFK010000012.1 coordinate 162,739, forward strand.
ACCCGCGCACTGATCCACCCGCGCACGCCGACCCGCGTGCGCCCACGACGTCCACCCGGTCGCCTGAGCGGCCCGCAACCGGAGCACGACCCCGATTAGGAGGCAACACAATGCAGGCGGTCACCGACGCCACCTTCACCGACGAGGTACTTCAGTCGGATACCCCCGTACTGGTCGACTTCTGGGCCGAGTGGTGCGGCCCGTGCCTGCGCGTCGCGCCGGTGCTGGAGGAAATCGCCAAGGAGATGGGCGACAAGGTCAAGATCGTGAAGCTGGACATCGACGCCAACCCCAACACCGCTCGTGACTACCGGGTGATGTCGGTACCGACGCTGACCGTCTTCAAGGGTGGCCAGCCGGTGCAGTCGGTGGCCGGCGCCCGGCCCAAGAGCGACCTGGTCCGACTGATCGAGTCGGCGCTGTAGATCCCGTCGACGCCCCGGGCCGGTCAGTGGTCCCGGGGCGTCGCACGTCTCCGACCTCGGCGGCGGTTCGCCCCGTTATCGGGTGAATATTACGGGGCATATCGGCACTCGCGTTTGACCTGTCGGATGCCGGCGGGAACCCCGGCGCGAGTAGGCGCGGCACGGTAGGCTCCGGTGGCCTGGGGAGCCGGCACGGGGGTCAGCCACGACGATCATCAGCAGAGCGAGCGGCGGACCGCTCTCAAGGAGGGCACGTATGCGCGCGTACCGGCGCGGTGACCGGGGCAACGCGGTCGCCGAGATCCGAGCTGTGCTGCGGGGCCTGGACCTCCTCCCGCAGGTGCTCGATCCGGCCGGCCGCGCCGAGTACGACGAGGACACCGAGCGCGCCGTCCGGCACTTCCAGCAGAGCCGGGGACTCTCCGTCGACGGCAAGGTCGGCGACGAGACCTGGCGGGCTCTGGACGCAGCCCGCTGGCGACTCGGCGCCCGCACGCTCTACCAGGCAGTACCCGATCCGCTGATCGGCGACGACGTCCGGCAGCTGCAGGAACGGCTGCTGGAGATGGGGTACGACGTCGGCCGCGCCGACGGCATCTACGGCCCGCGCACCGCCCGCTCGGTGGCCCGCTTCCAACGCGAGGTCGGCCTGGTCCCGGACGGCGCCTGTGGCCCGCACACGATGACCGCGCTGCGCCGACTGGGCCGCAAGGTGATCGGCGGCGCACCGCTGGCCCTGCGCGAGGACACCAAGATCCGCCAGTCCGGCCGGGCCCTGGTCGACAAGACCATCGTCATCGACCCCGGCCACGGCGGCCCCGACCCCGGCGCCGTGGTCCCCGACGGCCCGCTGCGCTGGACCGAGTCGGACCTCGTCTACGACCTGGCCGCCCGGCTGGAGGGCCGGCTCGCGGTCGCCGGCATGCGCGTCTACCTGACCCGTGGCCCGCAGCGGGACACCGAGCTGTCCACCGCCGAGCGGATCGGGCTCGCCAACGACCTGGCCGCCGACCTGTTCATCTCGCTGCACCTGGACCACCACGCCAACCCGGCCGCCAGCGGCGTCGCCACCTACCACTACGGCTCGGGCAACGGCGTCACGTCCACCGTCGGCGAACGGCTGGCCGGCCTGGTCCAGCGGGAGATCGTCCTGCGCACCGGGCTGCGCAACTGCCACACCCACGCCAAGACCTGGGACCTGCTGCGGCTGACCCGGATGCCGGCGGTACGGGTCGAGGTCGGCTACCTGACCTCGCCGGTGGACCGGGCCCGGCTGGTCGAGCCGATGTTCCGGGAGCGGGTGGTGGAGGCCATCGTGGCCGCCGTGCAGCGGATGTACTACCCGGTCGAGGACGACGTGCCGACCGGCTCGATCGACGTCACCCAGATCCGCGCCGCGGTGGCCGGCGCCGGCCGGTAACCGGAGCGCCGCCGTCGGGCGGCGTCAGCCCAGCGCGTTTCCGATCGGGGTACCCGAGCGGGTGGCCGGCCGGACCGGGCGTAGCAGCGACTCCGGGCTCATCGAGCCGAGCAGCTTCTCCAGCGCGTACTCCACATCGGACTTCCAGGACAGCGCGGTGCGCAACTCCAACCGCAGCCGCGGGTACCGGGGATGCGGTCGGACCGTCTTGAAGCCCACCGACAGGAAAAAGTCGGCCGGGGCCAGACACCGACCGGCGGTGTTCTCGTCCGGCTCGCCGTACTTGGCGTCCCCGAACGCCTCGATCGCCCGCACCCCGCGCTTGGTCAGGTCCCGTGCCACGCCCTGCACCAGCATCCGGCCCAGCCCGCCGCCGGCAAATGCGGAGACCACGTTCGCGGTCATCAGCAGGGCTGCGTCAGGGGAGACCGGCGAGGTCGGGAAGGCCATCGAGCGCGGTACGTAGGCGGGCGGTGCGAACAGCACGTACCCGGCCGGCAATCCGTCGACGTAGGCGAGCTTGCCGCAGGAACCCCACTCCAACAGGGTCTGGGAGACCCAGGCCTCCTTCTCCAGCGCCGGGTCACCGGCCTCGCAGGCGCGCTGGGCAGCCACCGGATCAAGCTCCCAGAAAACGCACTGCCGGCACGGTCGCGGCAGGTCTTCCAGCGTGTCCAGGGTGAGATTCACCAGACGACGCGACATGGCCACCCCTCACAGCCAATCGGCCCATACCGGCCACCAGCGCCCGAAGTCCCAACGTGTGATCCTAGCCGGGAAACGGCTGCGGTGACAGACGGTCCGCAGAGTACGATCGACCAACCCGGGACCCGTGTCACGGTCTCCCGGACGAACCGACCCCGCGGCGTGGCGGGGTGCCGGCCCGCCAGCCCCGAGAGGACGCCGCCATGGGCTCCGGAACGACTCTTGACGACTACACCGACAGGTACGCCCAGCGCGTCCGCGGCATGACGACGTCGGAGATCCGAGCTCTTTTCGCAGTAACCAGCCGTCCCGAGGTGGTCTCGCTGGCCGGCGGCGCCCCGTTCGTCTCGGCTCTGCCGCTGGATGCGGTCGGCGAGATGTTCAACCAGCTCGGCAGCGTGCACGGGGCGACCAGCCTGCAGTACGGCGGCGGCCAGGGCGATCCTGCGCTGCGCGAGCGGATCTGCGAGATCATGACCCACTCCGGCATCGACGCCTCCAACGGCGCGTCCCCGGACGACGTGGTGGTCACCATCGGCGGTCAGCAGGCGATCGACCTGGTGTCCCGGATCTTCCTCGACCCCGGTGACGTGGTGCTCGCCGAAGGCCCCAGCTACGTCGGCGCGCTCGGCGTCTTCCAGGCCGCCCAGGCCGATGTCGTGCACGTCCCGATGGACGACGACGGGCTGATCCCGGCCGCCCTCGCCGAAGCGCTGGAGACCGTGGCGAAAGCCGGAAAGCGCGCCAAGTTCCTTTACACAGTGCCCAACTATCACAACCCGGGCGGAGTGACGCTGATCGAGTCGCGACGCGACGAGATCATCGAGATCGCCAAGCGTGCCGGCCTGCTGATCATCGAGGACGACCCGTACGGGCTGCTCGGCTTCGACGGCGAACCGCTGCGCGCACTGCGCGCCCGTGACCGCGAAGGCGTGCTCTACATCAGCACCTTCTCCAAGACCTTCGCGCCCGGACTGCGGGTCGGCTGGGTACTCGCCCCGCATGCCGTGCGGGAGAAGCTGGTGATTGCCTCCGAGGCGCAGATCCTCTGCCCGAGCATGTTCGCGCAGTCGGCGCTGTCCACCTACTTCAGCACGATGCCCTGGCTCGACCAGATCAAGAGCTTCCGGGAGATCTACCGGGAACGCCGCGACGCGATGCTGGGCGCGCTCACCGACATGATGCCCGCGGGTACCCGGTGGACCCACCCGACCGGCGGCTTCTACGTCTGGCTCACGCTGCCCGAGGGGCTGCACTCGAAGGAGATGCTGCCGCGGGCGATCACCGCCCGGGTCGCCTACGTGCCCGGTACCGGCTTCTACGCCGACGGGACAGGCGGGGAGTACATGAGGCTGTCCTACTGCTTCCCGACGCCCGAGCGGATCCGTGAGGGGGTCCGCCGACTGGCCGGAGTGATCGAGCAGGAGATGGCGATCCGCGCGGTGTTCGGCACCGGTACCCCAACGCTCAAGGCGGGCGTCTCCTGGGCGCCGGCCGGCGTCTTCGGGGCCTCCGCCGGGGACACCCCGTCACCCGGGGTGGAATGATCTTCGGTATGGGTAGCGATCCGCACATCCTGATCCTGGCCGGTGGTCTCTCGCACGAGCGTGACGTGTCGCTGCGCTCCGGGCGGCGGGTACTCGACGCGCTGCGCGCCGTCGGTATCGAAGCGGTCCAACGGGACGCCGACGTGACTCTGCTGCCGGCCCTGTCGGCGGAGCGACCGGACGCGGTCATCATCGCGCTGCACGGGGCGACCGGCGAGGACGGTTCCCTGCGCGGGGTACTCGACCTCTGCGGGGTGCCCTACGTCGGCTGCGACGCCCAGTCCGCCCGGGTCGCCTGGGACAAGCCGTCCGCCAAGGCGAAACTCCGGGAAGCCGGCATCCCGACCCCGGACTGGGTGGCTCTGCCGCACGACAGGTTCTCCGAGCTCGGCGCGGTCGCGGTGCTCGACAAGATCGTCGAGCGGCTGGGCCTGCCGCTGATGGTGAAGCCGGCACACGGCGGCTCCGGGCTGGGCGCGTCCGTGGTGCGTACCGCCACCGAGTTGCCGGCGGCCATGGTGGGCTGCTTCGCCTACGACCAGACCGCGCTGGTGGAGCGCTACGTCTCCGGCAGCGACATCGCGGTGTCCATCGTGGACCAGGGCGACGGTCCGATCGCGCTGCCCGCTGTCGAGATCGTGCCCCGCAACGGCGTGTACGACTACGCCGCCCGGTACACCGCCGGCCTCACCACGTGGCACGTGCCCGCCCGGCTGGACGAGCCGGTGGCCGCCCGGATCGCCGCCGTTGCCCTCGCCGCGCACGCCGCCCTCGGCCTGCGCGACCTGTCCCGGGTGGACATCATCGTGGATGGTCAGGGCGACCCGCACGTCCTGGAGGTCAACGTGTCACCGGGCATGACCGAGACCTCGTTGCTGCCGATGGCCGTAAACGCGGCCGGTCTCGACTTCGGCAAACTGCTGGCCAATCTGGTCGCCCGCGCCGCCGCCCGCGGCTGACGCAGCCGGCACCGCAACAGCCTCCACCCGCCCCCGCCCGAGCCCCGGCGCAACCCCTGTCGGAACATGAAAAATGGTCGGACCGCTGACTGCGGTCCGACCATTTTCGGGTGCGCTGCTTCAGCGTCAGTCGGCCGAATTCGACGTTCGCGGTGCGGCAACCGGCGGCACCGCAGACGGGTCGACCGGCAGGATCAGCGGCTGGGACGGCGTGACTTCGTCAGCGTCCATGGCACCCCCACCACCGTTGGCGGGCACCTCGGCCGGCGATGCCTGGGTGACAGCAACCGGCGCGACCGGGTCCACGGCACTCTGCGTCGCTTGGCCGGCCGTGGTCGCTTGGCCGGTCGTGCCTTGCGCGGCCTGTTCCGCCGCGGCCTGGGAGGGCTGGTCCGCAGCGTTCTGCGCCGCCTGGTTCGCGGCGTCCCTCTCGGCCTGATCGGCGGCGCTCTGTGCGGCTTGGACGGCAGCCACCGAGGCCGGCGCCTGCCAGTCGATCCGGGGCGGCTCGGCGAGCGGCCGGCCGCCGAACTCAGCGAGCCATGCTGCAATCATCGCCAGGTTCTCCCGCCAGGTGTCCTCGGCGATCGGCGGCAGGATGTCGTCCCACAGCGACAGGAACGAGCCGCGCAACTGGAGGTACCCGAACGGGCGGGCGAGGAACCACAGGTGCAGGTGCGCGGATCCGTCGCCCCACCTGTTCACGTGTACCCGGGCAACGCCGTCGAGCGACCGGATAGCCCGCTCCAGCCGTACTGTCATCACGCCCAACTCGGCGGCCAGCAGGTTCGGCAAGTCACCGAGGTCCAGGTGCGACCGCGATTCCAGGATGAGCACCATCGGCAGGCCGGTGGGCCGCTCCATCGCGCGCACCCGCCAGCGTTCGCTCACCCAGATGTAGGCCTCATCCGGAGCGGAGCAGGCGTGGCACGAGCCCTCGGTCTCGCCTTGACGCGGCGGCTCCTTGGATGCGGGTGGCAGCAGCGGTTTGACCCGCATCTCCCCGGTGAAGGGGAAGCTCGGCCAGTTGACGAAGTCGGGGAGATTGCGAGGGGTCTCAGCCACGGAGGGAACATTAGTGCAGCCGCCGGGATTTTGTCGCCGGCTCCGGGTCGCCCCCTCCGACACCGGCCCGCCCGCCGTCCACCGGCACGCCGCGGGAGCCTGGTCTGACCTGTCGCGACGACGGCAGGAGCGTGTCAGTTCAGAGCCACGTCCACGGATCGGCCGATAGTTGTCCACAGGCCCGGCAATTCATCCGCAGATCACGACTCGGGCCGCCAATCGCATATCCGCTGTTCGGAGGCGTGTACGAGACGTGAGACGGGCCCTGCTCGCGATGTTTCACGTGAAACACCGTGGGCCTGTGGATAACTTCTGTGGATATCTACAGTGCCGGTCGGCGCCCGACTCAGAGGTCGCGGCGCATGCAGACCCTGGGCCAGCGAGCGAGGCCGTGTGCCGCCTCCCGGTCCCGAATGGCCGCGAGGCCCGGAGTCAGCTCACCCTCGTCAAGCGTCCGGAATCCAATGTGCCGGTAGTACGGCGCGTTCCATGGAACGAGGGCGAATGTGGTGAGCGTCAGCGCCGGCACACCGTCAGCCCGGCCGACTCCGGCCAGGTGCTCGATCAGTCGGGCCCCGATGCCGCGTCGGGCACTCGACGGATGTACCGAGACCTGCTCGACGTGCAGGCTTCCGTCCACGAGATCGGCGAGCAGGTACCCGACCGGAGTAGCAACGGTCTCCACCGCCACCCACGCCCGCCCGGCCGCCTGGTAGCCGGCCAACTCCTCGAGACTGAACGGCTCGTCCTCTGCGATCTCCGGCATCCCCACGTCACGGAAACTCGCGCCGGCGGCCCACTCGATGTCCTGGAGCGCGGGGAGATCCGCCACCGTCGCCGCACGGATCAGCATCCACCCATTCTGCTCCGGGGAGGGCAGCCACAGCCGCCCCGCGTACGTTGACCGGCCACGCGCGCCATAACTCGCCAGGACCCGATGGCCGACGCCGGGAAGTATGAAGAGCTCGATTGGCGCGGACCAGCCATGCTCCCGACTTGGTGCTGCCGCCGCCCGTCGCCGCCCGGCCCGAGCCGCGCACACGTCGGCGGGGAAATGCAGGCCGCCGACTGGCACTTCCCGAACCCGCACTCGACGGCGCTCCGCCGGCGGACTGTCCACCGCCGGACATTGGCGCGGTCAGCTTCTCCGCGCGCCCAGAAGCTCCTGCTCGGTGGGTGCCCGGATGCGCGGGGACGTCCACCAGATGCCGAGATCGGGCCAGCGGACTCCGCTCGGGGCAAGACTCGGCAGGCAGCGCCAGGCGAGGCAGAGCCCGCGCAGGGCAGGCGAAGCAGCAGGACGGGGCGACACAGCAGGACGGGGCGAAACAGCAGGACGGGGCGAACAGCAGGACGGGGCGACACAGCAGGACGGGGCGACGCAGGCAGCACAGGCCGGGCGGGAGCGGGCAGGGCGGCGTTGGCCAGGGCCAAGCGGATCAAGGACACGCACGGCCGCGCAGAACGGGAGAGAGCCGAACCCGCCCAAGGCGGGAGAGGACGAGGCCCGGCAAAGTAGGGCAGCCGGAAGCGGACCGCGCAGGGCAGTGCGGCTCGGCGGCCGAGCACAGCCGCGCAGAGCGGGACCAAGCCGAACCGCCCGGGGCCGAGGGGAACGGGGCCCGGCAAGGGCAGGACAGGCAGAGCCGGACCGGCGGCGCTCGGCCACACTCTCCACCCGCGCAGGACGAGGACGGGGGCGGGCCATGGGCCGCACACGGCCACGCAGGGCGGTGCGACCCTGCGGCCAAGCACGGTCGCGCGGAGCGGGACCGAGCCAGACCGCCCAGGGCGGAGGCGGCGGGCCCGGTAAGGCAGAGCTCAGTAGGGGCGGGCCGCACATAGTCAGGCCGACAGGCCCGGCGACGCCGAATGGCACCAGGGGGACGAGGTACGGACGGCGCAGGCCCCAGCTGGCCGGCAAGACTGTTTGCGAGAGCGGACGCAGTTGCCAGGGCCTACCCGTCACAGATCACGTCGCCCACACCAACGAGAGCGGGCGACGCCGGATGGTCCGGCGTCGCCCGCGTGGAGCGGGGGAGGAATCAACCCTCTGCGGAGTTCTCCATGCCGATGATGCCGACGATGCGCTCCAGGTCGTCAACGGTGGCGAACTCGATGGTGATGCGGCCCTTACTCCGCCCGATGTCCACCTTGACGCGGGTGTCGAACCGATCGGATAGCCGGTCCGCGAGATCGCTCAGCGCTGGTGCGTGCGGCTTCGCCCGCCGCTTCTGTGCGGCCTGCTTGGCCGATGGACCGTCCGAGATGGCGATCGACACCAACTCCTCGGTGGCCCGCACCGAGAGTCCCTCGGCGACGATCCGGGTGGCGAGCTGCTCCTGACCCTCCGAGTCGTCCAAGCCGAGCAGGGCGCGGGCGTGGCCGGCGGAGAGCACCCCGGCAGCCACCCGGTTCTGCACCCGGGCCGGCAGGTTCAGCAGTCGGATGGTGTTGGAGATCTGCGGGCGGCTCCGGCCGATGCGCCGGGCCAGCTCGTCGTGGGTGGTACCGAACTCCTCGAGCAGCTGCTGGTACGCGGCCGCCTCTTCGAGCGGGTTCAGGTTCGCCCGGTGGATGTTCTCCAGCAACGCATCCCGGAGCATCGCGTCGTCGCGGGTGTCCCGAACGATCGCTGGGATGACCTCCTGGCCGATCGCCTGCGCGGCACGCCACCGGCGCTCGCCCATCACCAGTTCGTACTTGTCCGAGCCGAGTTCGCGGACCACGATCGGCTGGAGGAAGCCGACCTCCTGAATAGAGATCTTCAGTTCGTGGAGAGCGTCCTCGTCGAAGACAGTTCGGGGCTGCTTCGGATTCGGCATGATCGAGCCGACCGGAATCTCCGCGAAGCGCGCCCCGGGTACCGGCGACAACTCCGGCCCGTTGGAAGCGGGCGGGGCCGGCGACGGCCCACCTGTCCCATTCGGCTGTGCCGCGATCGGGTACCCGGTCGGTATCGCCCTGGGGAACCGGCGGCGCCGCCTGCGCCGGGGCGGTCGGAATCAACGCACCGAGTCCACGGCCCAGTCCGCCACGCGCCTTGCTCATGCCGTTCCCCCCACGCGCGCGCCGCGCTCGGCGATCTCCTGCGCTGCCTCGAAGTAACTGATGGCCCCCCGCGAACCGGGGTCGTACGTCATCACCGACTGGCTGTAGCTCGGCGCTTCGGAGACCCGCACGTTGCGCGGGATGACCGAGCGCAGCACCTTCTCCCCGAAGTGCGCCCGGACGTCCTGCTCCACGAGGTCCGCGAGGCGGGTGCGCCGGTCGTACATGGTGAGCAGGACGGTGCTGATTTCGAGCTGCGGGTTGAGGTGCGCCTTCACCAACGCGATGTTGCTGGTGAGGGCCTGGACCCCCTCCAGCGCGTAGTACTCGCACTGGATCGGGATCAGCACCTCCTGGGCCGCCACGAGCGCGTTGACCGTCAGCAGGCCGAGCGAGGGCGGGCAGTCGATGATGATGTAGTCGTACTCGACCGGGCAGGCCTGGATCGCGCGGGACAGCCGGGACTCGCGGGCGACCACAGAGACGAGTTCAATCTCGGCGCCGGCGAGGTCGATGGTGGCCGGGACGCAGGCGAGGTTGGGGATCCCGTCGACCGGCTGGGTGACGTCGGCGAGCGCCGTGCCGTCGATCAGGCAGTCGTAGACGTCCGGGACGCCCGCGTGGTGCGGCACGTTGAGCCCGGTCGAGGCGTTGCCCTGGGGGTCGAGGTCGACCACGAGCACCCGCTGGCCGTGCAGGGCCAACGCGACCGCGATGTTGACCGCGGTGGTGGTCTTGCCGACGCCACCCTTCTGGTTCGCCACGCACATCACCCGGCGACGGGTCGGACGGGGCATGGTGATCTCGCCACCCGGGTTCAGTACCTTCACGGCGCGCTCCGCCTCCTGTGCCAGCGGGGGATCGTCGGTTTCACGTGAAACATTGGCCGGCTCGTTGTAACCGGCCGGCGGGTACGGCCGGGGCGCCGGGGGGACCCGGGTCGGGTGTCCGTCCGCGTCCACGGCGACCGCGCGGGAATCGGTGGGCACGGCGGGTATGGCCACCGTGGGTCCGACCGCGAACCCGGTACCGGTGTGCGGGGGCACCTGCCCGTCCTGCTCCGGCGAAGCCTGTCGAGCCGTCGGGGGCGTACCACTCATCTGGTTTCGACTGACCGCTCCCGCTCCCGGGATCCAACTCCCGGGACCACGACCCGCGTCTTCCATCATCACTCTGCCATCCCTGCCCGCCTCGGCTGGATCCCGTTGGCGCCCAGAAGCGACCACCGATGCCGGAGCCGCACTAGCGCTGCGCGGCCAGCCTACGGCCGATGGCCGGGACAGGCCATTGCCGGGATGGCTATTGGGGCGCTCGGGGTACGCCAACTCCGCGTGTCGGGCCGGCGCACCGGCCCGGCTCATCGCATCCGGCCACCCGACAGCGGTCGGAGTAGGCGAGTCGGGCGGCGTGCCGGGGCTGCCAGGGGAGTCGGGTGGACAGGAAAAGGACGGGTCAGGCTCGCTGGACGGCCGTACCGGATGATGCACTAACGCCTCCGTGTGCGCCCACGGGCGCCACCTCCCCTGGCATTGGCGCCCTTGCCCGATAGCCCGACGGCGTGCTCGTTCACGACCTCCACGACCGTGGTGGCCGGATCGATCAGCCCGACCCCACAGGACCGCAGCACGGGAGTACCGCCGCCGAGTCGGACCACGGCCGCGGCATGTTCGGCCACCTCGTCCGCGGCCGAACTGCCCTTGAGAGCGAGCAGTCGTCCACCGGGCCGGGCCAGCGGCAGGCACCAGCCGACGAGGCGGTCCAGTGGGGCGACCGCCCGAGCGGTGACAACGTCGACCGGGGGACCGGGGTACTCCTCGGCGCGGGCCCGTACCACGCTCACCTGATCGGCCAGGCCGAGCGCGTCGACCACCTCGGTGAGGAAGTCGGACCGTCGTGCCAGTGGCTCGACCAGGACCACGGAAAGGTCCGGCCGGGCCACCGCAAGTACGATACCCGGCAAACCAGCACCAGAACCGACATCCAGGACAGAAGCCCCAGTTTCTATCAGTTCTCCGATTACCGCGCAGTTGAGCAGGTGCCGGTCCCAGAGGCGGGGTGCCTCCCGTGGACCGATCAGGCCCCGGACCACCCCGGCGTCGGCGAGCCAGCCGGCGTAGGCGATCGCGAGATCGAGGCGGTCGGCAAAAACGGACCGAGCCGCCTGCGGCGGCTCGGTGACGTCGAATTCGGAACTCATTCGCGGCTCATTCGGACGGACGGACCACGATCCGCCGGCTGGGCTCGACGCCCTCCGACTCACTCAGCACGCCGGGCAGCGCGTTGATGACGTCGTGGACGCATTTGCGCTCGAACGCCGACATCGGCTCCAGGCGTACCGGCTCGCCGTACTCCTTGACCTTCTCGGCCGCGTTCTTGGCGATCGCGCCCAGCTCCTTGCGCCGGGTGGCCCGGTAGCCGCCGACGTCGAGTAGTAGCCGGCTGGGGGAACCGGTCTGGCGGAAGATCGCCAGCCGGGTCAGCTCCTGCAGCGCCTCCAGGGTCGCGCCGCGCTGGCCGACCAGGGCAGTGAGGCGGCCACCGACCACCTCGACCATGGGCCGGCCGTTCTGGACCAGCTCATCGATGTCGCCGTCGTAGTCGAGGATGTCCAGCAGGCCCTCGACGTAGTCGGCGGCGATCTCGCTCTCCCGGAACAGGTCGGCGGATCCGGCGGCCTCACCGGCGGGGGCGGTCTGCTCGGTGGCTTCGTCGGCCGACGGGGTACTCGTTTCGGTCACGTTCTCATCTCCGGTCATACCAGCACGGTTATCCCATATCGGTCCCGCTCGGTATCGGCACTCCATCATCGATCGGACGACGGTGTGCCGGGGCGGGTCCCCCCGGACCTCGACGGTGGGAAATCCGCCGGTTCGAGGAAGTCTGTGGTGCTCGGGGAGCGCCAGCGCGGCCCGTACCCGGTGGGGTACGGGCCGCGCGTCGCATCAACCCGAGTTGCGCTTTGCCGCGCTCTTAGCCCGGCTGCCATTCTGCCCGGTGTTCGGCGCCGGGGTGTCGGAAGCCGCAGCCTCGGCCTCGCTGACACCTTCCGGTGCAGTGCCCGGCGTGACCTTCGGCCCACCGCCCCGCTTGGGGTTCACCGGCTTCGCCCCGGGCTTGGGGGCGAGCGCCTTGTTCACTTCGCGGGCCGGCGCCGGCGGCGGGGTGGCCGGCTTACGACCGAACCGGGTGGTCGACTTGGGCGCCTGCTTGTCCTGCGCCTTGCCAGGGCCGCCCTTCGCGCACCGGCCGGCCGGTAGTCGGCCTTGGTGCTCGCCTTGGTACCCGCGGCCGAGCGCCCACTGGTGACCGCCTTGGCGCCGGCCGGCGTACGCGGAGCGCCACCGATCGGCGGCACGGTGCTGACCGGCTTGGCCGGCGGCGGGTACTTGCGCAGCACCCAGAACTGCTGGCCGAGCGAGAACAGGTTGGTGGTGGTCCAGTACAGCACCACACCGATGGGGAAGCTGAAGCCGGAGAAGAGCAGCGTGACCGGGATGCCGTAGAGCATCAGCCGCTGGATCATCTTCTGCGACGGGTCCTCCGACCAGCCGGTCTTGAGGATCATCTGACGGCTGGTCAGGTAGGTGGTGGCGATCATGATGACCACCAGAGATGGCGGCGACGATCCGCACGTTCATCTGAGTCGAGTGCTGCGCGGCCACGTCGGCAGCGCTGGACTTGAACGCCGCGGTGATCGGCGCGCCGAGGAACTTGGCCTTCACCGCGCTGTCGAACTGGTCGACGCTCCAGCCGTACAGCGTCTTGGTCTCCGGGTTGGTGGTGGTGATCTTGAGGTGGCGCAGTACGTGGAAGAGCGACCACATCACCGGGATCTGGACCACCATGGGCAGGCAGCCCATCAGCGGGTTGGCGTTCTCCTTCTTGTAGAGCTCCATCGTCGCGCGCTGGAGCCCTTCCCGGTCGCCCTTGTGCTTCTCCTTGAGGGCGGTCAGCTGCGGCGCGAGTGCCTGCATCGCGCGCTGCGACTTGATCTGCTTGACGAAGATCGGGAAGAGGATCGCCCGGATGGTGATCACCATGAAGACGATCGCGAGTACCCAGTCCCAGTTCGTTCCCAGGAACTCGCCGGCCATGCCGATCGCGCTGAAAAGACCGTGCCACAGCAGCAGGATCTTGGAGATCAGCCAGTAAAGCGGTCCAAGCACCTCGAGTACTCCAGTAACTTCAGGAACGGGCAGGGGGTACCGGGTCGTACCCACCCGGATGGAAGGGGTGGCAGCGCGACAGCCGCCGGAGCGTCAGCCAGAATCCCCGCACAGCCCCGTGCGTCGTAATCGCCTCGACGGCGTACGTGCTACAGGACGGGTAGAACCGGCAACGCGCCGGCAACGCCGGGCTTATCCAACGACGGTACGCGATGATGGGCAGCAACAGCACACGGGCGGCGACGCCGGCCGCCCGACGCGGCGTGCTCTTCACCTCACTGCCTGTCGCGGAAGTGGCTGGTGTGGCCTGGGTGGGCAGGTCCGGCCGACGGTCAGCCACGACCGCGCCCCGATCCCCGGCCCGGTCGCCCCGGACGCATCGCGGCCGCCAGGGCCGCGTCGAGGTCGTCGGCCAGCAGTGGGTAGGCCCGGTCAGCAGCGCCGGGTTGCGCCCGCACCACGACGTCGGTGCCTGCCGGCAGCCCGGCGAGCTTGTCCCGCATCAGCGCCCGCAGCCGCCGCTTGACCCGGTTACGGGCCACCGCGCCACCGACCGCCTTGGACACGACAAAACCGGCGCGGGCTGGGGGCGTGCTGCCCTCGGCTCGCGCCGGCTCCTCGTGCTGCTGCTCAACGGTCGACATGCTGGACGTCGAGGTACTGATCATCAAGGCGCTGGACGGGTCGGTCACGGTTGCGTGGACGACCACGCTGCCGCGTCCGGCGCGCCGGCCACCGCGGATCGTCGCGGCGAATTCACCGCGACGCTTCAGGCGCTGCGCGGCGGCCAGCATCTCGCCTCGGCGGTCAGACTGCCAGCTGTGCGCGGCCCTTGGACCGACGCCCGGAGAGGATGGCGCGGCCGGCCCGGGTGCGCATGCGCAACCGGAAGCCGTGGGTCTTCGCGCGCCGGCGGTTGTTCGGCTGATAGGTGCGCTTGCTCACGTCGAAACTCCGTCTGGGTAATGGTCGTCGGCCGGCCCCGGATTCGGTGCGGGCCGCGGCCTTCCGGTCGCCGTCCGGCTTCCGGGCCTGGCCACTTTACCAGCGGTGGATATCGCCACTGGCGCGCGGGTTGATGGTGCGCCCGTTTCCAGGCAGCCGTTCAACGGTACGCGACTTGCGCCCCGTGGCGCAAAGGGAGACCGGCCGCCGGCACACCGATGGTCACCGGTACGACGACAGCCGGAGTTTGGCGCGAGCACATACCGGGCAGCAGGCCACAACCGTCGCACAAGCATGTGGACAACGGTTGAGTGCCTGTGGACAACGCTGTTAACCTGCGCGCCTGCCGGTTTCGTCAACCACGGGAGCGAATCCCTCAAAAGTGGCAAAACCGGACGGGGCGATCGCTCGTTCGGCACGGTGTAGCGCCACACTCTGCGGTGGCACAGTCGCGCACGGTTCGATGTCACTCCGGACTCGGCCCTGACCAGCTCGTACACAGCCTGTGGATAACTTGTGGACGAAGCTGGGAGTTACGGCTGTGAGAGATGGCACGCCGGCGGTCGCGACGGCGTCAACAGGTGGTGTGCCGAAGGCGCAACGCGCAACCGAGGGGGGTGACGCTGTGGGGGATCAGTCCGATCTCAACGCAGTGTGGCTGGCGGTGACCGAGGAGATCGCCGACGGCATCATCTCCGCACAACAACGCGCCTATCTGCGACTGACCCGGCTGCGGGCGATCGTCGACGACACCGCTCTGCTGGCCGTCCCGGACGCGTTCACCCGGGACGTGATCGAATCCCGGCTGCGGCCGGCAGTCACCGACGCGCTGTCCCGCCGACTCGGCCGCTCCATCCAGGTCGCGGTGACGGTCCGGCCCAGCGAGGATCCCGGCCGCGCCGACCCGTACGCCTCCGGCGCGTACCCGGTGATCGCACCGCCCGGACCCGACTACCCGCCGGCCAACTACCCGCCGGCCAACTACCTGCCGGCCGAGTCGCCGCTGTCGATGCCCGCCCAGTCCCGCCCGGTCTCGCCGGCCCGGCCCCCGTTCTCGGCGCCACCCTTCTCCGCGCCGCCGCTGCCCACCGACGACCGGAGCGCGACCTTCACCCGCGGGTACCCACCGGCGCCCGAGCCCGGGCCCCGGGACGGCGCGAGCCGCGCCGGCGATCCCCGCACGTCGCCCCCGGGTCCGGAGCGCTCGCCCGTCCCCGCCGCCCGTTCCGGCGAGCCCACTCTCTTCGACGACCAGCCCTCGCCCGACGAGTACCGCTCCTACCGGGGCAACGGCCCGGACTACCCGCGCCCCGGCGAGTACCCGCCCGCCACTGACTACTCCGGCGGCGCCGGCTACGCCGCGCCCGCCGGCTACCCGAGCGGCGGCTACCAGGACTACGAGCGCTACTCCGGCCGCACCGTGCGCCCCGACGACCAGGTGAACCGGGGTGCGATCCCGCCGGCCGGTCGGCTCGACCGCCGCTCCGACGCCGGCAACCGGCTCAACCCGAAGTACACCTTTGAAACTTTCGTCATCGGCTCGTCCAACCGGTTCGCCCACGCGGCCGCGGTGGCGGTGGCCGAGTCGCCGGCCAAGGCGTACAACCCGCTCTTCATCTACGGCAGCTCCGGGCTGGGCAAGACGCACCTGCTGCACGCCATCGGCCACTACGCGCAGATGCTCGGCACGGCCAAGTCGGTGCGGTACGTCTCCACCGAGGAGTTCACCAACGACTTCATCAACTCGCTGCGCGACGACAAGACCAGCGCCTTCCAGCGCCGCTACCGCGACGTCGACATCCTGCTGATCGACGACATCCAGTTCCTGGAGAACCGCGAGCGGACCCAGGAGGAGTTCTTCCACACCTTCAATACGCTGCACAACTCCAACAAGCAGCTGGTGATCACCTCGGACCGCTCGCCCCGGCAGCTGGCCACCCTGGAGGACCGGCTGCGGACCCGCTTCGAGTGGGGGCTGCTCGCCGACATCACCCCGCCCGACCTGGAGACCCGGATCGCCATCCTGCAGAAGAAGGCGGCCCAGGAGCGGCTGTTCGCGCCGCCGGACGTACTGGAGTTCATCGCCTCGCGGGTCTCCAACTCGATCCGCGAACTGGAGGGCGCGCTGATCCGGGTCACCGCCTACGCCTCGCTGACCCGTACCCCGGTGGCGCTGGCCCTGGCCGAGGAGGTGCTGCGGGACTTCATCCCGGACGGCGCCGGCCCGGAGATCACCGCCGACCAGATCATGGCGTCGACCTCCGACTACTTCGGGGTGAGCCTGGAGGACCTGCGCGGGCACTCCCGCTCCCGGGTGCTGGTCAACGCCCGCCAGGTGGCCATGTATCTGTGCCGCGAGCTGACCGACCTCTCGCTGCCGCGGATCGGGCAGGCGTTCGGCGGCCGGGACCACACCACGGTGATGCACGCCGACCGGAAGATCCGCCAGCAGATGGCCGAGCGCCGGTCGCTCTACAACCAGATCGCCGAACTGACCAACCGGATCAAGCAGACCCCCTGACGGCCGTCGCCGCGCCGCGGCTCACCCCCAATCCGGGGTACCCGCTCCGCCCGGCCCGCCGTCCGTCGTCGCCCGTCTCCGCTGCCGGCTGCGCCCGTCCGGTGGCTCGCCGAGGCTCTCTCATCACGCCCGGCGAGTGATCGCAACGCAGACGGCGATGTCCACAGCCGGTGTCCGCGTCACCCGGAAGCCTCCGGGAAGTTGGCACAATCGACCCGCTTTCCACAGTCTGTGGATAAAGGGTGTTGATGACCTGTTGACGACCTGTGGATATCCGTCCAGATGAGTGGATGGCTTGTTGACAACGCCGAACGGTCATCCCCACAGTCGGGGGGTAACCCTGGGGACAACGGGTGGACAACCTGTGTACGACTGGGGAAAAGCTGTGGGGACAGCGGCCACTGTGGACAACTCCCCGACTTATCCCCGGCTCACCCCACAGCCCGTCCACCGGTCGACCCCGGCGCTGACCAGCCTGAAGCCGAGTTGTCCACAGCATCCACACCACCTATGACTACGACTGTTAGATCTTTATAAGAGAACTCAAAAGCAATCGTTGCCGGACCCAAGATCTGTGGATGCCAAGTTCTCGGGGTCGGTGCACACTTGTCAGTCGGTCCCCCTACAGTCGTGAGGCACCGAGAAGCCGGACCACCCGCCGGAGGGCTGAAATGAAGTTCCGAGTCGAGCGCGACGCACTCGCCGACGCCGTCGCCTGGACGGCCAAGAGCCTGCCCAGCCGTCCGTCGGTGCCGGTGCTGGCCGGCGTGATGCTGCGCGTGGCCGATGGTCAGCTCACCGTCTCCGGCTTCGACTACGAGGTCTCCAGCCAGGTCAGCACCGAGGTGCAGGCCGACGCCGACGGGGCCGCGCTGGTCTCCGGTCGGCTGCTCGCCGAGATCACCCGGGCCCTGCCGGCCAAGCCCGTCGAGGTGGCCGCCGTCGGATCGCACCTGGAGCTGGTCTGCGGCAGCGCCCGGTTCACCCTGCCGACCATGCCGGTGGAGGACTACCCGACGCTGCCCGAGATGCCGGCCACCGCCGGCACCGTGGAAGCCGGCACCTTCGCCGCCGCCGTCGGCCAGGTCGCCGTGGCCGCCGGTCGGGACGACACGCTGCCGCTGCTGACCGGCGTCCGGGTCGAGATCGAGGGCGACACCATGACGCTGCTCGCCACCGACCGGTACCGGCTGGCGATCCGCGAACTGACCTGGCGACCGGACCTGCCCGACGCCAGCCTGGCCGCGCTGGTCCCGGCGAAGACGCTCGCTGACACCGCCAAGACACTGGGCTCGCTGGGCGGCTCGGTGACCGTGGCGCTGTCCCGGGGCGGCGCCGGCGAAGGCATGATCGGCTTCATGGGTGGCCCCCGGCGGACCACCAGCCGGCTGCTCGACGGCGACTTCCCGAAGGTGCGCAACCTGCTCTCGGACACCCACGCGGCGACCGCCCGGATCACCATCTCCGCGCTGATCGAGGTGGTCAAGCGGGTCTCCCTGGTGGCCGAGCGAACCAGCCCGATCCGGCTGTCATTCAGCGAGGACGGGCTGATCGTGGAGGCCGGCAGCAGCGAGGACGCGCGCGCCAGCGAAGCGATGGACTGCGTCTACACCGGCGACCCGATCCAGGTGGCGTTCAACCACACGTACCTGCTGGAGGGGCTGGCCGTGATGGGTTCGCCGAACGTGGTGCTCGGCGTCAACGACCCGCGCAAGCCGGCCACCCTCTCCCCGGCCGACGCCGACGGCGAGATCATCCCGGGCTACCGCTACGTCATCATGCCGATCCGCATCGGCAGCTAACCGTGCACGTGAGCCGGCTCGAACTGGTCGACTTCCGCTCGTACCCGCGGGCCGTCGTCGAGTTCGAGCCGGGAGTGTCGGTGCTCGTCGGCCCGAACGGCGTGGGCAAGACCAACCTGGTGGAGGCGCTCGGCTACGTCGCCACCCTCTCCTCGCACCGGGTGGCGCTGGACGCGCCGCTGGTCCGCGCCGGCGCCGACAGCGCCGTGATCCGCGCGCAGATCCAGCACGAGAGCCGGTCGCTGCTGGTGGAGTTGGCGATCGAGCCGGGCCGGGCGAACCGGGCCCGGTTGGGCGGCGCACCGGCCCGCCGACCCCGCGACATTCTCGGCGCGCTGCGCCTGGTGCTGTTCGCCCCCGAGGACCTGCAACTGGTCCGTGGTGACCCGGCCGAGCGCCGTCGCTACCTCGACGACCTGCTGGTCGCCCGGCAGCCCCGGTTCGCCGGTGTCCGGGCCGACTACGAGCGCACCCTCAAGCAGCGCAATGCCCTGCTGCGTACGGCGTACCTGGCGCGCAAGACCGGGGCGGGTCCGCGTGATCTGTCCACACTGGACGTCTGGGACACCCACCTCGCCCAGCACGGCGCGCAACTGCTCGCGGCCCGGCTGGACCTGTGCGCGGCACTGCACCCGCACGTCGCCAAGGCGTACGACGCGGTGGCGGCCGGGCAGGGCGGCGCATCGTTGACCTACCGCAGCGGGGTACCCACCGGTGTCGGCACCGACCTCGAGCAGGCGCTGCGCGACGGGCTGCGCGAGGCGCGTACCCAGGAGGTCGAGCGCGGAGTCACGCTGGTCGGCCCGCACCGCGACGACCTGGTGCTCAGCCTCGGCGAGCTGCCGGTGAAGGGGTACGCCAGCCACGGCGAGTACTGGTCGTACGCGCTGGCCCTGCGGCTGGCCGCGTTCGAGCTGCTGCGCGAGGAGGGCATCGAGCCGGTGCTCGCCCTGGACGACGTGTTTGCCGAGCTCGACGCCGGCCGCCGCGACCGGCTCGCCGCCCTGGTCGGTGAGGCCAGCCAACTGCTCGTCACCTGCGCGGTCGAGGCCGACCTGCCGACCGCGCTGGGCGGCGCCCGCTACCGGGTCGGTACCGGGGAGGTCAGCCGTGTCGCCTGAACCGCCGGACGCTCCGGCCGCCCGCCAACCGCGCCCCGACGCCCGCCAATCCCGCGCCGGCACCGGCGCGCAGCGTTCCGGGCAGGCGGCGACCGGCCGGATGCAGAGCACACCACGCACAGACACCGGCATCGCCGCCGGAGCCACCAACCCCGCGTCGGCAACCGGCTCGGGATCGGCCGGGCGGGCTGTCGGGACTGGCGGCGCCGGTGAGGCTGCACTGTCCACTAGTCCCGGTAGGGCCGCACCGCGCGGTCGTGCCGGTGGGGCTCCACGCGCTGATGCCGCTGGTCCCGGTGGGGCTGCTGCATCTGGTGGGGCTGCTGCATCTGGTGGGGCGGCTGCATCTGGTGGGGCGGCGGAAGGGCTTGCCGGCCCGGCGTTGGCGCGGGCGGCGCTGGAGGCGGCGCAGGCGCGGGGCGTCGGGGCCCGTCGGCCGCGCCGGAGTGGGACAGGCGGCGGAGCCGGTGGCGGGCGGCTGCGCGGGTACTCCGGGCCGGGGCCGGATCCGCGCGACCCGCAGCTGTTCGGGGCGCTGGTCGAGCGGCTGGTGAAGAACCGGGGTTGGCAGCAGGAGCGGGCCGAGGGGACCGTCTTCGGCAACTGGGAAAAGGCGGTCGGCCCGGACATCGCCGCGCACTGCCGGCCGGTGAAGCTGGAGAACGGCGAGCTGACCGTGGAGGCCGAGTCGACGGCCTGGGCGACTCAACTGCGGCTGCTGGCCGGCGGACTGATCGCCGGGATCGCCCGGCAGGTCGGCCACAACGTGGTCAAGACCCTGCGCATCCACGGCCCGGCCCGGCCGGACTGGGGCGCCGGACCACGCCGGGTACGCGGCCGCGGCCCCCGCGACACCTACGGCTGACAAGCCGGCCGGCGTCTGTCAGCTCAGCCGAGCAGCTCAGAAGTCGGCGTAGACGGCGAAGCCGCGGTCGGCGCAGCGGCGGTAGAAGCTGGCGAGCACCGCGAGTTCGGTGAGCGTGAAGCTCCACTGCGGCGGATCGTCCTGGTCGTCGCGCAGCGCGGCCAGGCGGCTGTCCAGCCAGCGCAGTTGCTGCTCGGGCAGCCGGCTGGCGGCCAGCGCCGCACGCAGCACGCTGGACACACTGTCAAAGGTCACCGAGTGGCCGAGGCTCTCGTGGCCGGCGAGGAAGCGCTCCAGGCCACCGGCGATCCAGGCGCAGCCGTCCGGGTCGATGACCGGGTCCTCGTCCTCGGCCGAGGCGTCTGTGGCGTACAACACACCTTGTAGGCCGAGCAGGAGATCCACCAGTGCCGTGTACCCGGTTGCCCGGACAGTGCCGCTCTCCGCGATGTGGTCGGCGAGCGCGGCTGCCGGGCCGGCCTCGGCGGGTACCCGTTGGGCGATGCCGGCAAAGTCGACGAATTCGGCGGGCGCGACCGGCTCGTAGAAGCGGCCGGTGCGGGGCCACTGCACGGCCACGTTGTCCAATCCCATCGGGCCCTTTTCCACCTTTTCGTCCGTTACTGCGAGCCGTTGAGCGGCTTCCGGAGCGCCAGCGCGGTCAGTTCGGCTCGTCTGCGCGGGCAGGCTACGACACCCCGGCCAGGCGGCGCGACCCCCGAATCGGCCGACTTTGTGCCGCGCGTCGCACCCGCAAGCCGTGGGGCGCGTGGGGGATGTCGCACCCGGGGCCCTTCGTGCGGCTACGGCGATTTGAGGGGTGCCACGGACGGCTTCTGTCGGCGACGCACAGTAGGATTGCGTGCGAAGCAGTTAGCCGATCACCACCAGCGGGTACCCCCTGGTTGCGACGCTGCCGGCCCATTCTCTCAGGGTGCGGTCGGCGCGCGCCGCAAGCCGGGCGTTCCGGGCCGATCCGACCCCGCCGGCGCCTCACACAGGCCGCCGGGCGAGAAAGCGACCGAGAGTGCCAGCGCCGAAGCAGAAGCCGGGCGAGTACAACGCCTCGTCCATCACCGTCCTCGAGGGCCTGGAAGCCGTCCGCAAGCGGCCCGGCATGTACATCGGTTCCACCGGCGAGCGTGGCCTGCACCACCTCGTCCAGGAGGTGGTCGACAACTCCGTCGACGAGGCGCTCGCCGGCTTCTGCGACACCATCGAGGTGACCCTGCTCGACGACGGTGGAGTGCGGGTCGTCGACAACGGCCGTGGCATCCCGGTCGACATGCACCCGGTGGAGAAGCGACCGACCGTCGAGGTCGTGATGACCGTGCTGCATGCCGGCGGCAAGTTCGACGGGAAGGCCTATGCGGTCTCCGGCGGCCTGCACGGCGTGGGTATCTCGGTGGTGAACGCGCTCTCCACCCGGGTCGACCTGGTGATCCACAAGGACGGCTTCGTCTGGCGGCAGACCTACACCAACTCCAAGCCCGGCCCGCTGGAGAAGGGTGAGACCACCCGGAAGACCGGCACCACGACCACCTTCTGGGCGGACCCCAAGATCTTCGAGACCACCGTGTACGTCTACGAGACGATCTACCGGCGGCTGCAGGAGATGGCCTTCCTCAACCGCGGCCTGACCATCGCGCTGCGCGACGAGCGCGAGGCCGCCGTCGAGGAGAAGAAGGAAGTCACCTTCTGCTACAAGGGCGGCATCGCCGACTTCGTGCGGCACCTCAACCAGACCAAGAGCCCGATGCACAAGTCGGTGATCGAGTTCGGCGCCGACGGCGAGGGCATGGCGATGGAGATCGCCATGCAGTGGAACGAGTCGTACGGCGAGTCGGTCTACACCTTCGCCAACACCATCAACACCCACGAGGGCGGTACCCACGAGGAGGGCTTCCGCTCCGCGCTGACCGGCATCATCAACAAGTACGGCAGCGACAAGAAGTTCCTCAAGGGTGACGAGAAGCTCTCCGGTGAGGACATCCGCGAGGGCCTGGCCGCGATCATCTCGGTGAAGCTGGCGAACCCGCAGTTCGAGGGGCAGACCAAGACAAAGCTCGGCAACACCGACATGAAGAGCTTCGTGCAGAAGACCTGCAACGAGTGGCTGGCTGACTGGCTGGAACGCAACCCGGCCGAGGCGAAGGTCATCATCACCAAGGCGTCGCAGGCCGCCCGCGCCCGGATCGCCGCTGCCCAGGCGCGCAAGCTGGCCCGCCGCAAGTCGCTGCTGGAGTCCGGCTCGATGCCCGGCAAGCTCGCCGACTGCCAGTCCACCGACCCGCGGGTCTCCGAGGTGTTCATCGTCGAGGGCGACTCGGCCGGCGGCTCGGCGAAGCAGGGCCGTGACCCGCGGACCCAGGCGATCCTGCCGATCCGGGGCAAGATCCTCAACGTGGAGAAGGCCCGGATCGACCGGGTGCTGAAGAACAACGAGGTCCAGGCGCTGATCACGGCGCTGGGCACCGGCATCCACGACGAGTTCGACCTGGAGAAGCTGCGGTACCACAAGATCGTGCTGATGGCCGACGCCGACGTGGACGGCCAGCACATCCGTACCCTGCTGCTGACCCTGCTGTTCCGTTTCATGCGGCCGCTGGTGGAGTTGGGCCACGTGTACCTTGCCCAGCCGCCGCTCTACAAGATCAAGTGGAACAAGAAGGGCGACGACGCCCAGTACGCGTACTCCGACCGGGAGCGCGACGGGCTGATCGTGCTGCGTCAGCAGACCAAGCCCAACGCCAAGCCGGACGACATCCAGCGGTTCAAGGGCCTCGGCGAGATGAACTACCCGGAGCTGTGGGAGACCACCATGAACCCGGGTACCCGCACGCTGCTCCAGGTGACCCTCGACGACGCGGCAACGGCAGATGAGCTGTTCAGCGTCCTGATGGGTGAGGACGTCGAGGCGCGCCGCTCGTTCATCCAGCGCAACGCCAAGGACGTGCGGTTCCTCGACATCTGACGTGCGTTATCCACAGCCCCCTGCGTTTGTCCACAGCCTTGTCCACAGCTTCTCCACTACTTCTCCCTGAGGTCGAATCGTGACTGATACGCCGGATGTGAACCCCGAAGACCCGACCGACGGCACCGCGTCGCCGGACGCGGCCCTGCCGGACGCGTTCGAGGGACACGTCGGAGGCCGGGTCGACCCGGTCGGCCTGGAAGTCGAGATGCAGCGCTCGTACCTCGACTACGCGATGAGCGTGATCGTCGGCCGCGCGCTGCCCGACGTCCGGGACGGACTCAAGCCGGTCCACCGCAAGATCCTCTACGCCATGTACGACTCCGGGTACCGCCCGGACCGCGGGTACGTGAAGTGCTCCCGAGTCGTCGGTGACGTGATGGGTCAGTTCCACCCGCACGGTGACGCCTCGATCTACGACGCCCTGGTCCGGATGGCGCAGCCCTGGTCGCTGCGGTACCCGCTGATCGACGGCAACGGCAACTTCGGCTCCCCGGGCAACGACCCCCCGGCCGCCATGCGCTACACCGAATCCAAGTTGGCGCCGCTGGCGATGGAGATGCTGCGCAACATCGACGAGGACACCGTCGACATGCAGCCCAACTACGACGGCCGGGCGCAGGAGCCGGTGATCCTGCCGGCGCGCATCCCGAACCTGCTGATCAACGGTTCGGACGGGATCGCGGTCGGGATGGCCACCAAGATCCCGCCGCACAACCTGCGGGAGATCGCCGAAGCCGTGCAGTGGTGCCTGGCGCACCCGGAGGCCGACGAGGCGAGCACGCTGGACGAGCTCATCAAGATCGTGAAGGGGCCGGACTTCCCGACCGCCGGTCTGATCGTGGGTACCCAGCCGATCCTGGACGCGTACCGCACCGGGCGCGGTGCGATCCGGATGCGCGCGGTGGTGGAGGCCGAGGAGGACAACCGGGGCCGGACCAGCCTGATCGTCACCGAGCTGCCGTACCAGGTGAACCCCGACAACCTCGCCGAGCGGATCGCCGACCTGGTGAAGGAGGGCAAGCTCACCGGGATCGCCGACATCCGGGACGAGTCCTCCGGGCGTACCGGCATGCGGTTGATGTTGGTCCTGAAGCGTGACGCCGTCGCCAAGGTGGTCCTCAACAACCTCTACAAGCACACCCAGCTCCAGGAAACTTTCGGCGCGAACATGCTGGCGCTGGTGGACGGGGTGCCGCGGACGCTGAACCTGGCGCAGTTCGTCCGGCACTACGTCGAGCACCAGATCGAGGTGATCCGCCGGCGGACCGCATACCGGCTGCGTGAGGCCGAGAAGCGGGCCCACATCCTGCGTGGCCTGGTCAAGGCGCTGGACCTGTTGGACGAGGTGATCGCCCTGATCCGGCGCTCGCCCAGCGCCGAGGAGTCCAAGACCGGCCTGATGGCGCTGCTGGACGTGGACGAGGTGCAGGCCACCGCGATCCTGGACATGCAGCTGCGCCGGTTGGCCGCGCTGGAGCGGCAGCGGATCATCGACGACCTCGCCAAGATCGAGATCGAGATCGCCGACTACAAGGACATCCTGGCCAAGCCGGAGCGGCAGCGGCGGATCGTCTCCGAGGAGCTGGCCGAGGTGGTCGCCCGCTGGGGCGACGAGCGCAAGACGAAGATCGTGCCGTTCGACGGTGAGGTCTCGATGGAGGACCTGATCGCCCGGGAGGACGTGGTCGTCACGATCACCCGGACGGGGTACGCCAAGCGGACCAAGGTCGATCTGTACCGCTCGCAGAAGCGCGGCGGCAAGGGCGTGAGCGGGGCAACGCTGCGCCAGGACGACATCGTCAGCCACTTCTTCGTCACCTCGACCCACGACTGGATCCTGTTCTTCACCAACAAGGGTCGGGTCTACCGGGCCAAGGCGTACGAGCTGCCCGAGGTCAGCCGGACCGCACGCGGCCAGCACGTGGCCAACCTGCTGGCGTTCCAGCCGGGTGAGCACATCGCCCAGGTGATCCAGATCTCGAATTACCAGGTGGCGCCGTATCTGGTGCTGGCCACCCGGCAGGGGCTGGTGAAAAAGACCCGGTTGGAGGAGTTCGACTCCCCCCGTTCGGGCGGCATTATCGCCATCAACCTGCGTGACGACGACGAACTGGTCGGCGCTGCGCTGGCCGGGGCCGCCGACGACCTGCTGCTGGTGTCCCGAAACGCCCAGGCGATCCGATTCGTCGCAACCGACGACGCGCTTCGCCCGATGGGTCGAGCCACCTCCGGGGTGATCGGCATGCGGTTCGCCAACGGTGACGTCCTGCTGGCCATGGAGGTCGTCCAGGATGGGATGGATGTGCTGGTGGCCACCGGCGGCGGATACGCCAAGCGCACCCCGATTGACGAGTACCCTGTCCAAGGTCGGGGGGGCAAGGGCGTGCTCACCGCGAAGATCACCGAGCGTCGTGGTGGTCTGGTGGGCGCCGTCGTGATCAACCCCGATGATGAACTCTTCGCCATTACCTCGAATGGTGGAGTCATCCGGACTCCGGTGAAGCCCGTGCGCAGGACACGCGATCGGAACACAATGGGTGTCAAGCTCATGGACCTTCCTGAGGGCGTGTCCCTCGTGGCCATTGCTCGCAATGCCGACGAGCCTGACGAACAGGAATAGTTGATGACGGAGACACAGGCGCAGTCGGGGACCACGACCTCGACAACACCCGACGAGGCAGTCGCCGAGAGCGCGGACAGCGCCGGCGCAGCCGCGACCGGGCGTGCGGTTGTCGGCCGCGCGAGCGTCCCCGCCGACGGTGCCCCGAAGTACACCCGGGCCGAAGGCATGGCCCCGCCGCCGGTTCCCGGCGCGGAGGAGACGGCCCCGGCCGACGTCACCGCCCCGGTGTCCGCCCCGTCAGGCGGCGGCGCATACACCGGATCGGCGACGGTACGTGGGGCAGCCACGGTCACCCGGCCAGCCGGGGGTACGACTGGCAGCGGCAGCAGTACCCGGCCGCAGACTGCCACCCGCCCGTCCAGCAAGGTCGGCGACGCCGTCCGGGCGGCCCGGGCCACCGTGTCCGGCGCCGCCTCCCGGGGCCCGCGGCGGGCGCGACTGTTCGTCAAGCGCATCGACCCGTGGTCGGTGATGAAGTTCTCGTTCGCGGTGTCGTTCGTGCTCTTCTTCGTGGCGATCGTGGCGACCTCGGTGCTCTACCTGGCCCTGGACGCGATGGGCGTATTCGACAGCGTGAACACCGCGTTCGCTGACGTCATCGGCGCCAGCGGCGGCAAGAGCGGCTCGTTCAAGGTCACCGCGTTCGGGGTGATCGGCACGGCCGGGGTGATCGGCCTGGTCAACGTGGTGCTGTTCACGGCGCTCGCCACCCTGTCGGCGTTCATCTACAACGTCTGCGCCGACCTGGTGGGTGGCATCGAGGTCACCCTGTCCGAGAAGGACTGACCCGTACTGTCGCGCTGGCCGGGGTGGCCGATCCCGGCCAGCGCGCGGAAACCCCCCGGTTTTGGGGAAGCTGAGCGGGTACGGTAACCTTCATCCTCGCGACACGGGGCTATAGCTCAGTCGGTTAGAGCGCAGAGCTGATAACTCTGAGGTCGATGGTTCGATTCCATCTAGCCCCACCACCCCGTCTCGTGCCCCACACCTGTGAAGGGTCCGCCGTCATGTGGAAGAAGATCATC
Organism: uncultured Actinomycetota bacterium; assembly: GCA_963794685.1. Taxonomy (GTDB): domain Bacteria; phylum Actinomycetota; class Actinomycetes; order Mycobacteriales; family Micromonosporaceae; genus CAVTWH01. Next base: position 189,956 of record CAWCFK010000012.1, read on the forward strand.
GTTCTGGCCGGTATCCTGGCCGCCGCCGGTTACGTGGCGAAGAAGGTCAAGGACGCCAACGACGAGCGTGCCCTGTGGCACGAGGCGACCACCTCCGAGCGGTAGTCACCTGCCCGCTCTCTCACGGCACGGGATACGGTGGTCAGGCGACCACCGTATCGGCGTGTCCGAGGGGACGTAGCTCAATTGGCAGAGCACTGCCTTTGCAAGGCAGGGGTTAGGGGTTCGATTCCCCTCGTCTCCACATTTCAGCCCTGTGACCAGGGCGTTTGCCCGGCCTAGATCATCCGGCCCACTCTCGGCCCAACCCGTCATTGATCTTGCTATAGGAGCCAGGCGGGGTGTGCCGGTCCAGACCGGCCAGTACTCCACCGCGATGCCCCGTTTTCGGTCTCTCGTGGGCCACCACCGGACGTACGTTTCCAACGTGATCCGCAGTGTCTTGTGTCGGAGTAGCCACTGAACTTCCTTGGGCTCCGCACCGTTCGTGATCAAGACGCGCCGCTGACGCAGTGCGAACCGTGGCGCCCGGGCGGCTAGCGGCGGTCGCAAGCGACCCACCCCGCTTACGCCTTCGGCGACGCGGGGACCCCGGGCGGGCCGCCGCGCCAGGCCTGGGCGCCCGCACCGAATCAGCGGCGGGACCGCAGAGCCCACGGGGAAAGCACGGCGATCCCGCCTCGGAGACGAGGCATAACGGCGGGTCGATGGGTGGCGAAGGTCAACCCCAAGAGCATGTCCTCGCCGGACGGGCAGACCACCAGGATGATCCACTCTGGCGGGTGGGGGCACGAGGGGGGCGGGGGGATGGCTCCTTGGCCTTGTCTCTGCCGGAGCAGCGTCTTCAGAACGACCGACGTCTCGCTCTTAGTCTTGGAACCAGACGACCATGGCCGAGCCGAACGTGTTGTCGATGACCGCGACGGCCAAGTTGGCTGCCGCCAGCAGAACTAGCATGATTCGCCAGCGCTTGGGCAGGCCGAACCGGCCCATTGTCAGCGCGGCCGCGGCGAGCCCGGTGACTGATATCGCCAGACCGTTGACCCCGGTGTAGAGCTGGACGAACGGGTCGACCACGGTTAGCGCCACCGCCATCAATCCGATGAACGCACCTCGGGCCAGCGTGTGTAGTCGGTGTTGTCCAGCCTGGCCCCGTGATGGCAGCAGGAAGCCGACGGTGACCACGACTACCACCGGCACCAGCAGAAGGTCGATGGTGGTCGCGGCGTAGGCGCCGAATGCCAGCGCAGTCCGCAGCGGCGATGGCAGTGATGGATCCCCGGTCGGCCACATCCCTTTCGGGTCGCTGTAGATGCCGGCCGCCCGCTGCGCGGCGACGTCTAAGACCAGGTATGGCCCGGCGATTACGATCAGCCAGCTCAGCAACGTCCAACCAAGATTGATCATGAAGGCCCAGGCCAACATCCGCGTCGTAGGCACAGCCAGTGGCGACACCCTGCCAGGGCCGTCAACCTGGGCGTGGCGGGCCAGTGCCCGCAGGGTGGGCAACGTCCAGGCGGCAGCGAGCAGGTACCGCCAGCGGGCCGTTGATCGGCCTTCGCGGGCCAGGTCGCCCAGATCCGCAGCCCACTCCGCCTGTTGCCGTACGCGGAAGTGCGGCGGCAGAGCCGAGCCGAGCGCGAGCACCAGCACCCGGTCGACGCGGGCGAGGGCGCGGGTGCGGCGACGGCCCGCCGGATCGGCGGTCACCACGCCAACTTCCGGTTCGGGGTGGCCCGGCGGCCGCGTCGCTGGGCGTTGCTGGCCAGCACGTCGCGAGCGGCACTGGCGCCTTCCGCCGTCAGTGTGTAGTACCGCCGACGGGGGCGGCCTTCCAGGTGGGGGTCGACCTCCTCTTCCCGGCTGCATAGCCAGCCGGCGTTCTCGAAGGCCACCAGGATCGGGTAGATGGTGCCAGGCTCCAGACCGGCCGCGGCTGCCAGTTCGAGCCCGTACCGGTCCCGCTCCGGATCGTCCAGAAAGGCGCGTAGCACCATCAGTCGAGGCGTAGTCATGCGTAGCCCAGTCATATACGTACTCTACATAGCTAGTGCTAGTTCTGCATAGGGCGATGGGACTGTTGGCTGACGCCAAGATCGTTGGGCCCAAATCCGGCCCAACTGACGATGGAAAACAGCGGCAGACGCCGTCAGAGGATGAAAGATGATCCGCAGGTCGCGGGGGCGATGAGTCCGATTGACATGGATCTCCGGCTCTAGCGCGGTTTAGGGTTTCGATTCCCCTCGTCTCCACATCGCACCCCTCTGACCAGGGCGTTTACCCGGCCTACATCACCTTGTACATCCTCAGCACAAATCGGCGCTGATCTTCTTCTAGGCTCATCGCTTCCGCCTCGGCCCGGCCCCCAGGACGCCGCCGATGATGGGTGTCTTGGCTGGTAGGGGCGTGGCAGACCATCCCCTTGAGCGGCTACGGTTCGCGGGTGGTTACGCAGGATCGGGTTACGTGGCTGACTCAACGCCGGGTCGAGGCGTTTCAGGCCGTGGTGGGTGTCAGCGCCTTCGCTGCCGTAGTGACCGGCTACGTACTTGGCGCATGGACGCCGGCCCGCCATACCGTGCTGATCTTGCTGCTGGGTGCTTCGTGCAACTGCCTCCAACTGGTCGTCTGGTGGCGGCGCGCGCAGCGTCGGCGGCAAAGCTGATCTCGGGGGAGTTTCAAGATCCGCCGCCAACGCGGGGTGGCAGAAGTGGATCGCAAGGGTTCTACTGCCACAGTGATGATCGAGCGAGGTTGTTTCTCCTGCGAGAACACTGGCCGGTTCGACGAACTGCCGCCGCGGGAGCGGATTGCGAGCGATGAGCACTGGCGTGTGGCGCACGCCGTGGGAACAGGACTACCGGGCTGGCTCGTGCTTCTTCCACGCCGTCACGTGCTCACCATTGCCGACCTGACCGATGCCGAGGCCGCCGAGCTGGGCCGCTGGCAGGTACGGCTGTCGCGAGCGCTGCATGCCGTGACCGGCTGCGTGAAGACGTACGTCGTGCAGTTCGCGGAGGCGGAGGGCTTCGGGCACGTTCACTTCCACGTGATTCCACGGCCGGCTGATCTGCCTGTTGACCGCCGGGGACCGAACGTCTTCGGGTTCCTGGGGCAGCCGGAGGGCCAGGTGGTGAACGCTGACGAGATGGACAGCGTGGCGAGCGCCCTCACCCGATGGCTGGCCCGCTCGTCCGGGTGATGTCCACTGTGGACTTCAGAGCGTGGGGCGCGGCTGCTCTGCCTCGGCGGTCGCGGCGACTGCCGCGCGGCGGGTACGTCGTACCGAGCGAATGATGGCCGTGACGCCGGTCGCGGCGACTGCGGCGTTCAAGACCCACATCGGTACCCAACCTGCGCCACGCGCGATCGACGGCCACCACGGCAGCGTGATCACCTGGGTGGCGGCGACGGCGAGCAGGCACGCGCCGACCACGACGCCGCCATCTGACGACTCCCCCCGGGCCTTGCGCCACAGGCTCGTCGGGTGGTGCCGGCGCAGCCACTCGGCCAGTACCAACGTGACGAGCTCCACCGCGATGCTCAGCACGTTGCCGAGAAATATCGCTCCGTTGCGGTCGACGTACCGCAGGACGACGACTGCGGTGCAAGTGCCGGCCAGGTACGTCACCGTTGTCGCGACGGGGGTGCGGAGCTGCGGCACTGTCGTTTCGATCGCGGCTGTCTCGGACACATCGGCAGCGTACAAAGCCGGCGCCGCGTCCCGATACCTCAGCGGCAGTCGAGGACGGGCGGGCCGGGTCAGGCTGCCTGGAGGGTCCAGTGGGCCAGGTTGGCGCGGGCGATGCGGGTGTGCGGGTGGTCCGGGCCGGAGACCCGCGTACGCACTTCGAGCAGGTGGGTGTAGAGGTCACGGGCGGTGGTCGGGTCGCCGGCCTCGCCGGTCCAGCGGGCCAGGTTGTCCCGGGCGGTGAGGGTGTCCGGGTGCTCGGGGCCGACGATGCGGGCCCGCTCCACGGCCAGCGCGGCGTAGAGGTCCCGGGCGGCGCGCGGGTCACCCGCCTTGCCGGTCCAGAACGCCAGGCTCTCCCAGGTACTCAGCGTGTGTGGGTGCTCCGGGCCGGAAACCTTGATACGTAACGGAACCAGCTCAGCGAACCGATCCCGGGCGGCGGCCGGATCGCCAAGCGAACCGATCTGGTCAGCCAGGCTGGCGAGCGCTACGAGGGTACGGGGATCCTCCGGCCCGTGCGCCGCGAGCCGGCCGGCGACGAGTTCGGTACTGAGCCGGTGCGCGGTGAGCCGATCACCGGTCTGCGCCGTCCACCGGGCCAGGTGGCCGAGGATCGTCAGCGTCTGCGGATCGGTCGCACCGTGACTCGCCTGCCACAACGGGAGCAGCGCGGCGTAGGTGTCCCGGGCGGCGATCGCGTCGCCGGCCTCGCCGGTGGCGAACGCCAGGTTCGCCCGCGCCGACAGGGTCGTCCGGTGCTGGGCGCCGTACTGCTCGGTGTACCCGTCGACCAGCGACTGCCAGGCCGCCCGTGCGCCGGCGTAGTCGCCGCTGGCAACCAGGTACCCGGCCAGCCGCCAGCGACCACCGGACAGCGGCCGCAGTACCACCCGGGCGTGTGGCAGCAGCGCGGCGCAGGTCGGCCACGCAGCCGGTGCCGTCACCTGCTCGGGGATCGCGGCCAGCAACAGCGCGGCGGCGGCACCCCGCCAGTGCTCGCGGGCCGGGCCGAGCTGGTCGAGGGTGACCGCCTGAACCAGCCGGTGCACCGACACCGTCTCCCCGGGCGGGCCGATCAGGCTGTGCCGGCGCAGGCCGGCGACCGCGTCGTCGAGCGTGACCGGGTCGCTCAGCTCGCTCAACGCGGCCGCCACCGTGGCATCGGCAGGTGTCGCCCCGGAGCTCAACAGCAGCCGCAGCGGAATGTCGTCGGGGGCGAGGCAGGCCAGCAGCCGCAGCAGGGTGAGCGGGCCGGGACCGCTGCGCGCCAACTCGGCCAGCGACAACTGCCACGCGGCGGCGACCGGCGCGGTGCCACCGCGGGCCAGTACCCGGCCGGGGTCGGCGCGCAGCAGGTCGAGGTACCCGGCCAGGGAGCGGCCGGTGGCGGTGACGTACGCGGCTGCCTGGACGAGGGCCAACGGGAGGTATCCGAGGGCGCCGGCCACCGCGGTCGCGGCTGGCGTGTCGGCCGAGCCGGTGGCCTCCAGTAACAGAGCGACAGCCGCCGACTCGGGGAGTACCCCGACGGTCAGTGCGCCCGGCCAGTCGGCGTCGCGGGTGGTGACCAGTACCCGGCCGGTGCCCCGGGGCGGCAGCCAGCGGGCCGCGTCGGTGTGCGAGGGCAGGTTGTCCAGGAGCAGCAGCCAGCGCTCGGGCAGCCGGGACAGCGCGGTGTGTACCCGGGCCACCGGGTCGGTACGGTCCAGCAGGTCGTCGGGGTCGAGGAGCCGGGCCAGGTCGGTGAAGTCGGACAGCAGGGTGTCCGGGTTCTCGGCGCGCAGGTACCAGATGACCGCGCAGTCACCGGCGACCCGGTGCGCGTACTCCAGCGCCACGCTGGTGGTGCCGGTACCGCCGAGGCCGGCGAGCGCGACCAGGGTGGGGCCGGCGACCGGGCCCTCCAGCAACTGCCCGATCCGGGCCAGCAGGTCGTCGCGGCCGAGCAGCCGGGCGGTCGGGGTGGCAGCCGGGTGGCTGTCACGGCGTCGGATCGGCGCTGGTAGTGCAGGCTGCCGATGGCGACGCCACCGTGCGCGGCGACGACCGCGTGCTGCGCGACCACCGACGGGACAGCAGCCGCAACGGACGGAACAGAGGACGGGCCGGTACTGCCGCCGGGTACGGTCAGCCCTGCGTCGTACCCGGCTGCGGAGGGTTTCCGATGCGCACTGATCCGTGCAGGTTCACGGCCGCCACCGAGCCGGACTCGGCACGCACGTTCACGTCCCGGCCGGCAGCCACCCCGTGCTCGGCCGCCGACACACTGCCGGCCGCCCGGATCTGCTCCAGGAGTTGGGCGAGCTGGCCCGCGAAGCCGGGGTCGGTCTCCGTCGCGTCCTCCAACGCCAGCCGTACCCGGTCCCGGGTGCGGTCGGTGAGTTCCGGCTGCGCGTCGACGTCGCGGGCCGCCTCGGTGCTCAGCCGGTCCAGTGCCGGATCTCCGGCGAGTTTGCCAGCGACCGCCTCGTAGAGCTGCTCCATCCGGGCATCCACGGCGGCGTCGACCTTCTCCTCCACCCGGCCGGCCGCGTGTCGGGCACGCCGCCACGCCCAGGTCGCCAGGTACCCGACGGCCACCTCAAGGCCAGGAATCACAGCACACTCCCCACACTCTCGTTGCCCCGTCGGACTGTCACCCATCGTCACCCGGAAGACACCCGCAGCGGATCGGCCGTTGCGGGCAGCCGCTCGCCGGATCGGCTGAGTCGGCTCTGTCCACTCTGTCCACTCGACGCCGACCCGGCCCGACTCGGCCTGGCCCGGTCCGGCCTGGCCCGGCCGGGCGTCAGCCGCCAGCGGCAGAGAGCGAGACGGACAAGCGGCCGGGCCGGTTGACTCTCTGGTGACCTGAGACGGCAGGCTGGTGGGGTGACGGAAGATGACCTGCTCAACATCGGTGCGTTCGCGGTGGCGACCGGCCTGTCGATCGTGGCGCTGCGGCACTACGACGACATCGGACTACTCAAGCCGGCCCAGGTCGAGCCGGACACCGGGTACCGCCGCTACGCCCGGGACCAGGTGGCGCCGGCCCGGCTGATCTGCGGCCTGCGCGCCGTGGACCTGCCCATCGACCAGGTCCGCGCGGTGCTCGGGGAGCCGGCCGAGCAGGTACACGCAGCGCTGCACGGGCACCGGGAGCAGCTGGTGGCCCAGGTCCGCGAGCTGTCCCAGCGGGTGCTCGCGGTGGACGAGTTCATCGAGAAGGGCCTGCCGCTGCCGCCGGTCCAGCAGGTGCGGCCGGTGCAGCTGCGGCTGCGGGTCGCCGACATCGCACGGGCGGCGGCGTTCTACACGGCCGCGTTCGACGCGGTGTACGTGGAGGCGATCTCCTCGGTGCAGTTCGGCACGTACCGCACGGACAGGTTCTTCCTCATCACCCTGGAGGACGCCGGATCGCCTGGCGGCAGCCACTTCGGGCTGCTCGTGGACGACGTGGACACCGCACACGCCCGGGCGCTGGATGCGGGCGCCGTCGAGGTCCAGCCGCCGACGGAGTACGCCTGGAAGCCCCGCACCTCCTGCGTGCGGGACCCGGACGGCAATCTGGTGGACCTCAGCCAGGGCTGAGCGTCGGATCAGGAGGAGTCGGGCAGCAGGACCTGGGCCAGGGTGTGTCGGCCGATGGCGGCCATCGCGGGGTTGTCCGCCGAGTGGGCGGCGAACGCGGTACCCAGGACCAGCGCCCAGCCTCGGGCCCGTTGCCAGGTGGCGGGGTCGAGGTCGCCGTGCCGGTCCAGCCGGGTGCGGAAGGTGCGCCGGCCCACCGCGTCGAAGACCAGCCAGCCGGCGGCCAGGTCGCACGCGGGATCGCCGCTGGTGATGTCGCCGAAGTCGAGGACGGCGCGCAGCCGACCGGTGCCCGGGTCGAGCAGCAGGTTCGCGGGGTGCGGGTCGCCGTGCAGCCAGACCGGCGGGCTGCTCCACGCGGGGGTCGCGGACAGCGTCTCCCACAGCGCGGCCAGCCGGTCGGCGGCCGGGATCAGGCCGGTGGCGAGGCGTTCGCGGACAACCGCGTCCCGGGTCGGCAGCGGCACGCCGCGCACCGGGTTCGGCGGGGCGTCGGCGGGCGCCGGGGTGTGCAGCCGGTGCAGGAAGTCGGCCAGGTCGACGGCGAGCGCCGTCCGGTCGGCCGCCTCCCGCTCGGCGGCGACCTGCCCGTCGTACCAGCGGGTGATGCTCCACGGCCACGGGAAACCGGCGCCGGGCCGGCCGACCCGGACCGGCGCGGGGATGTCCACGCCCACCTGCCGCGCCAGGGTGGGCAGCCAGCGCTGTTCGTGGTGGATCAGATCGACGGCGACCCGGCGGCGCGGCAGCCGCACACACAGCTCGCCGCCGAGCCGGTAGATCACGTTGTCCCAGCCCGAGTTCGCCAGCGTGAGCGGGCCGGCCAGGTCGGGGTGCTGCTCGACCACCAGCCGCGCCACCAGGTCGGCGTCGACGTCCACCTCGGCCACCGGCATCGTCATGATCCGATCATCGCCCAGCCGGCGGCTGCGGCAAACCCCACGCGGCCAGGTGGTCCAGCACCGCCGCGACGCGGGTCGCGACCGGGGCGCGGGGCAGTTCAATCAGTTGGTACCCGCTACGCAGGTACGCGCGTACCGCCGCGTCGTAGGTGCGGACCGCTTCCGTGAAGTCCTGGGTCCGCTCGGCATCGCCGGTGTAGATCTCCGCCCACGGCGGGGCGACGAACACCCGGGGGTGGTACCGGAACACCTGCGTCGCCCGGGTCACGTGCGCCGGTACCGGCCGGCCCGTCAACTCGTAGTAGCCGGGCAGTCCGGGTACCCCGTGGTCGAAGAAGACCGGCCCGGCAAACGCCGCCGCCTCCCGGTGCGAGCGCAGGTCCCAGCTCAGCATCAGCTCCGCGAACAACCCGGAATCCCCGGTGTGCAGCGCGTTCCCGCCGATCGCCTGCTGCGCTTGGATGATCGCCCGACCGGCCTCGGCCATCACCGCGTACCCGAGAGCGCGCAGCGCGTCGAGCAGCGTGGTCTTCCCCGACCCGGGCCCACCGGTGACGATGACGAACTCTTCCGTACCGGCCATCGCCGGTCACCTCCTCAACTGGAACCTGTCTGACGAACGCGCGCCTGCGTACCCTGCGGGCATGGCGAAGCGCTACGGCGTCGGGATTGTGGTGTGCGCGCTGGTGCTGGGCGCGGCGATGGCCGTACCGGCGGGGCAGCGGCTGGACGGCAGCCGGCACACCCTGTACCCGATGGCGGACTGGATTTTCCTGGCCGGACTGGCGATCGCCGGTGCGCTGATCGCGGCCGGACGGGGGCCGGTCCGGGTAGCCACGGTGATCGGCTGTACGTGCGCCACGCAACTGGCCGGGATGGGGATCTTCGCCGTCAAACACACCGGCCAGGCGATCGGCTCCGGGTACCTGGCCGGCGGGCACGCCGATCGATTGAGGTTAGCAGCCGGGGTGCTGGCGTTGGCAGGACTGCTCGCGGCTGGGCTGTGCCTGCTGGTGCTGCGTGACAGCGGCGTGCTGGCCGGGCCGGTGTCCCCGGTGCGCCAGTCGGTGAGCGTGCTGGCCGGCGCGCTGGTCCTACTGGTACTGCCGCTCGCCCTCAGCATCCCGGCGACGGATCGCCGCGACATCACCTCCCTCGTCGGCTATCTGGTGCTGTTCGCGCTGCCGTGGGCCTTTGCGCTGGTGCTGGCCTGCTCGTTGGCGGCGGACGCGGCGCTGTGGTCGGTCGCGACGGTGGTCGGCAGTGCGCTACTGCAGTTCGCGGCCCCCCGGGTGGCGGTACGGGTCGTGGGTTGGTCGTGGCATGGCGGGCCACCACTGCTGGACCGCGCCGATCTGTCGCTGGTCGCACTCGCGATGGCGGTGCCGATCCTGGTGGTGGCGGGCTTGGCCGGTCGCGACCGGCAACCCGGCCGTGCGGCTGCGAGGTAGCTGGCCACGGCTGTCTGGGGACTACCGGGGCTACCGCTCTGGGGTGGGCCAGACCACGGGGTGGCGGGTGATGTCCCGGTGCTCCAGCGCGTGATGGGCCGAGCCGGTCCATGGGCAGATGAGGCAGACCGCCACCTTGCGGAAGGTGGGGTCGCCCGCCTTGCGGGGTTCCGGCACAGGTAGGCGTACGCCGTGCAGGTGCAGCCAGAGCAACCACTGTTCCTCGTCCATCGCGTCTCCCGTCGCCGAGTTGGAAGGGGGCCGGTTGCCCCCACGGCACCGGCCCCCGCAGGTACGACGTGGGAGTCAAGCTCTGCCGCGCCGTACCTGCACGTCAATCACTATCTACTATGAGAGATAGGAGAGCTAGTACTACTAGGAACTTTGCAGTTCATGCGCAACCTGGCATTTCGCCACGCCAACATGACGGGGTGACCCATTTCGTGCCCGACCACGAGCGGATCTCGACGGACATCCGCCGGCAGATCCGCGACGGTCGGCTGGCCCCCGGTGAGCAGTTGCCCACGAGGCAGGAGCTGGCCGACCGCTACAACGTCTCACCGGGCACCATCGACCGGGCGCTATTGACCCTGAAGGTGGAGGGCTTCGTGCGCGGACATCAGGGCCGAGGCAACTTCGTCACCGACACCCCGCCGAAGTAGCGGACGCGACTACTTCCCCCACTGGGGATCGACCCGATCAACCGGGGGACCAGCCGCCCCGAGGGCGCATCCGGGCCACGGCCGGCACGCCATGGCCCGGGGTCCGGTCAGTTGCCGGCGCTCTCGTAGCGGCGTAGGCCGCGCCGGAAGATGGTCAGCGCCACTGCCACGCAGTAGGCGGCGACCAGCGGGGTGAGCAGGCCGAGCCACGCCGACGACCCGGTGTCCAGCAGGAACGCCACCGGGAACACGCTGATGAAGGCGAACGGGATGGCGAAGCCGAGCACTGCCTTGAGGGCCAGCGGGTAGATGCCGAGCGGGAACCGGGCCAGGTCACCGACCTGGTGGATGGCCATCGCGAGCAGCGGATTCGGGCTGGACATCCAGAACGAGCAGGCGTTGGTGGCCAGGTTGATGGCCACCTTGATGGCCACCGCGCTGAGCAGCAGCAGGAGCGCGAAGGCCACCCGCCAGACCGACCAGGACACGTCCTCATGGGACAGTGCGGTGCCCAGCATCAGGCTGCCGACCACGATGTTGGTCAGCCCGTTGATGCCGATCTCCGCTCCGCTGACCTGGAGCACCACCGGGTAGGGGCGGACCAGCAGGTAGTCCAGACCACCCTGGTTGATCATGAAGGAGAGTCGCCAGGTGCCCTCGAAGAAGAACGAGCCGACCCCTTCGGCGATGGCCACCAGGGCGAACATCGCCACCACCGCCCAGAACGACCAGCCGTTGAGGGTGGGCACCTTCGCGAACAGCGCGGACAGGAACACCAGGTTCACCACCTGCATCAGCACAGTGGCGCCAGCCATGATCCAGAAGTCGGACTCGTACTGCAGCAGCGCCCGCAGGTGCAGGCCGAGGAAGCGGAAGTAGAGCCGGATCAGTCGCAGCACGGTGCTCACCCGCCGTTCACGGTCAACTGGCGGACGGCGACCCGCCACAGCAGCTTCGCCCCGAACCACAGCGCGACCACCCAGCCGAACTGCACGGCCACCAGCGCCGCCGCGTGCCCGCCGCTGGCCTGGCCGACCAGGATCAGCGCGGGCGTCGAGGCCATCCCGGCGAACGGCGACCAGGCGGCGGCTGTTCCCAGCCAGTGCGGCAGGAACGCCAGCGGTACCAGCGCGCCGGAGAGCAGGTTGACGATGGCGAGCCGGGCCCACTGCAGGCCGATGAAGTTCTCCGTCCAGAAGCAGAGCAGCCCGACCGAGTACACCACCAGGAACTTCAACGGGATCAGCAGCAGCATGCTGGCCGAGAACAGGGCCAGTTCCCGGCCCGGTGGCCAATCGGGCGCGCCGCCGATCAGCAGCGTCACGCCGGTCACCACGAGTACCACCAGGATCTCGATCCAGACGCCGCCGAGGGTGTCGAAGAACCGGGCCTCCTGGTAGCGGACCGGCTTGATGATGTCCAGCGCCACCGTGCCCTCGCGGATGCGGAACACCATCCGGAAGTCCGCGAACAGCGACACCAGCGTCCCGGAGGCGAATGCCACCAGCAGGTACAGCCGCATCTGCGGCCAGGAGAAGCCGCCCACCGAGCCGTGCGCGGCGAGCGCCTGCCACACCGCGAGCAGCGCTACGAACTGGAACACCACGCCGAACAGCCCGAGCACGAACGACATCCGGTAGGTCAGTGCCGCCTTCGCGTTGGCCCGCGCCAACGCCAGGTACCCTCTCACGCCGACCGCCCCACGGCCTCGGCTTCGGCTTCGGCCTCGAGCCTCGGTCTCGGCTTCGATTTCCGTCTCGGCTCGCCGCCCCGGCATCAGCCGGGATTGCACCGGCATCGGCTGAAGTAGCCGCGGCCGACGGGGTGGGGAGCTCCAGTTCGCCGGAGTAGACGCGGCGGATGACGTCCTCGATGCCCGGCTCGTCGACCCGGAAGTCGACCAGGTTCGCGAGCTGGCTGAGCGCGCTGACGCACTGGCCGGCCGTGAGATCGAACCGGTCGAAGCGGATCGAGTGCCACAGCGGCGTCTCGCCCGGCGTGACCACGGCGGCCGGCAGGGCGGCGGCCACTGCCTCGGTCGACACCACGGTCTCGGTCTGCACGTGCAGGATGCGCTCGCGGGCGAACTCGTCCTTCACGGCGGTCAGGTCGCCGTCGAAGATGATCCGGCCGTCGTCGATGATCACCAGCCGGCGGCAGAAGCCCTCGATGTCGGCGAGGTCGTGGCTGGTCAGCATTACCGTGGTGCCCTCGTCGCGCAGGGTCCGGAAGAACTCGCGGACCCGGTCCTTGACCGCCAGGTCCAGCCCGATGGTCGGCTCGTCGAGGTAGACCACCTGCGGCGCGTGCAGCAGCGCGGCGGCCAGGTCGGCGCGCATCCGCTGGCCGAGGGAGAGCTTGCGGCCCATCACCGGCAGCAGGTCGGCGATGCCGAGCACCTCGTCGAAGCGGTCCAGCCGGCGCTGGTAGGTGGCCTTGTCGACGCCGTAGAGGTCGCGCAGCACGGCCAGCGAGTCGGCCACCGAGAGGTCCCACCACAACTGGGTACGCTGCCCGAACAGCACGCCGATGGTGTGCGCCACCGCCATCCGGTCCCGCTGCGGTACCCGCCCGGCGATGCGTACCTCGCCCGAGGTCGGCTCCAGGATGCCGCTGAGCAGCTTGACGGTGGTGGACTTGCCGGCGCCGTTGGGCCCCACGTAGGCGACCGCCTCGCCGGCCTCGATCGACAGGTCGACGTGGTCGACGGCGGTCTTGTCGACGTACCGCCGGGTGAACAGGTGCTTCACCGAGCCGGACAGGCCGGGTGCCCGGTCCGGCCGGCGGAACACCTTGGTCAGTTGCCGTGCCTCGACGATCGCCATGAGCCCCCCGTGCCTGGTGGTGAACGGCGTCGATCCTGTCGGCTGCCACGCATGTTCGGCAAGCCCTTTTCTCAGACCGTGAAATTTGGGTCGGGCGCCGGCGCGGGCGCGGGCATCGGGCGCCGGGTCGGGCGTTGCGGAGCCGGATGCCGCTGTACCCGACGCTGCTGCCGATCACGCCGTGCCAGGACGGCCACAGGTTAGCCACCACCCGCAGTTCGATGCCGGCCTGCTCGTGCAGGGCGAACAGGTCGCCCACCGGCAGTGCCGGGCCGAGTGCGGTGACCTCGGTGGTCGCGACGTGCGCATGCGGCGGATCCCCGATCGGCGCGAAGTCGCGTGCGTCGAACCGGTACGCGAACAGCCGCACCGTCCGGATGCGCTCCAGCCAGCCGTACTCGACGACGTGTACCCGCTGCGCAATGCCGAGCAGCCGGATCCCGGTCCGCCGTCCGAGGTCGACGGGGTGGCCCAGATCATCGCGCGGGGACAGTCGCGCGGGAACCAGTAGTCCGGGCAGCGGTCGTGGTCGACGGCCCACACGTACGCGTCCGGCTCCGCCGAGGTCGGGGCCACGTGGGGCAGGAACCGGGAGATCGACGGGTCTTGCGAGAAGTGCAGTACCTCGCCGGGGCGGGCTCTCATCGGACCTGGGTAACACAGCCGGCACGCGGACCGCGAGCGGATAACGACGGACCGGATGGGGCAGGATGGCAGGCGTGATCGGTACCCTCGAAACCGTGCCGGCCGGCAGCCGGCCCGACCTGCTCGCCGCCCCCGTGGTGGCGGCCCTGGCGACCGGCCCGCTCGCCGGCAACGACGACATCCTGGTCGCCCCCATCGACCCCGACCTGGCCGACACCGCCGCGTTCTGCGACGCGTACCAGGTGGGCCTGGAGATCAGCGCGAACTGTGTGGTGGTGGCCGGTAAGCGGGATGGCGAGCTCCGCTACGCCGCCTGCGTCATCCTGGCCACCACCCGGGCCGACGTGAACGGCGTGGTGCGCCGCCAACTCGACGTGCGCAAGGCCAGTTTCGCGGCGATGGCCGAGGCGGTGGAGTTGACCGGGATGCAGTACGGCGGCATCACCCCGGTCGGCCTGCCCACCGACTGGCCGATCCTGCTCGACGCGGCGGTGGTCGCCACCCCGTACGTGATCATCGGCTCCGGCATCCGGGGCAGCAAGATCGTCCTGCCCGGCAAGGCGCTGGCTGACCTTCCCGGCGCGCAGATCGTCGACGGCCTGGCCCGCCCGGCCGCCTGACCGCCGCCGACCGTATGTGACAGTCCATAGAGGACTGTCGACGTTTCACGTGAATCCACATCGAGATGCAGCGATAGCGAAACGGGCGCGACCTGGCAAGGTCGCGCCCGTTCGGAGTCGGTAGACCTCAGTCGAGGCTGGCGTACTGCTCGTCGGTGAGGACCACGTCGCGGGCCGGCGACGTTCTCCTCCAGGTGCGCCACCGAGGAGGTACCCGGGATCGGCAGCATCACCGGCGAGCGGTGCAGCAGCCAGGCCAGCGCGAGCTGGGCCGGGGTCGCGCCGGTGGCGTTGACCAGCCCGTCCAGCGGGCCACCCGGCCGGGCCAGCTCGCCGGTGGCGATCGGGAACCACGGGATGAAGCCGATCCCCTCGGCCTGCGCGTAGTCGAGCACCGCCTCGGACTTGCGGTCGGTCAGGTTGTAGAGGTTCTGCACGGTGGCGATCTCGCCGATCTGCCGAGCCGCGCGCAGCTCGTCCACCGACACCTCGGACAGGCCGAGATGGCGGATCTTGCCTTCCTTCTGCAACGCCACCAGCTCACCGAGCTGGTCCTCGAGCGGCACAGCGGAGTCGATGCGGTGCAGTTGGAACAGGTCGATGCGCTCCAGGCCCAGCCGGCGCAGGCTCATCTCGACCTGCTGGCGCAGGTAGGCCGGGTGGCCCACCGAGTGCCACTGACCCGGGCCGGTGCGCACCAGGCCGGCCTTGGTGGCGATCACCAGCTCCGCCGGGTACGGGTGCAGCGCCTCGCGGATCAGCTCCTCCGACACGTACGGGCCGTAGGAGTCGGCGGTGTCGATGAAGTTCACCCCCAACTCGACCGCGCGCCGCAGTACCCGGATCGCCTCGTCGTGATCACGCGGCGGTCCCCAGATCCCGGGGCCGGTGAGCTGCATGGCGCCGAAGCCGAGCCGGTGGACGGGGAGATCCCCGCCGATGCTGAATGTCATTTACTTCCTTCGGATGGGGTGCCGCGAGCCGGGTAGGGGCTGCGGAGGTCAGGCGGGAGCGGCGGCGAGCCGGTCGACCTCGGCCAGCACCTGGCTGAGCACCTCGACGGACTGCGCGCCGGTGACGGCGTAGGTGCCGTCGATGACGAAGGTGGGCACGCTGGTGATGCCGAGTTCGGCCGCCTCCTGCAGGTCGGCGGCGACCTCGGCGGAGCCGGCGTCGGAGTCGAGGAAGGCGGCCGCGTCCAGGCCGTGCGCTGCCGCGATGGCGGCCAGTACCGGCCGGGAGCCGATGTCCTCACCGTCGGTGAAGTGCGCCGCGTGCAGCGCCTCGACCAACTCCGCCTCCTTGCCGTGCTGGGCGGCGAACCAGACCAGCCGGTGCGCGTCGAAGGTGTTCGCGCCGATCGCCGTCTCGAAGTTGAGGGTGAGACCGTCGGCCGCGGCGGTCGCGGCGGTGTGCCCGAGCACCTTGCGGGCCTGTTCGGGGCCGCCGAACTTGGCGGTCAGCCAGTCGGTGAGCGGCTTGCCGTCCGAGGTCGCGCCGGGGTCGAGCTGGTAGGCCCGCCAGCGCACGGTCACTTCGCCCGGGTAGTCGGCAATGGCCTGCTCCAACCGGGCCTTGCCGATGTAGCACCACGGACACACCACGTCTGACCAGATCTCAATCTCCACGGCTGTTCCCAACGCGCGCGGCCCGCTGGGCATTTCCGCGCGAAGGCGCGAGCAGAGTCACACAGCCGCGCGAAGGCGCGAGCAGAGTCACAGCTGTGCGCGGACCTGGCGCTGCAGGCGGGCCAGGATGGCGGTGCCGCCGCGTACCCGCAGCGGGCTGATCACGGTGGCCAGCCCCATCCGCTGGTAGAGATCACCGGGTACCGCCAGCACCTGCTCGACGTCGGCGCCGGCCAGCCCGTCGGCGAGGATGCCGGCGAACGCCCGGGTGGTCGGCGCCTCGGGCGGGCAGTCGAAGATCACTTCCACCGAGCGCTCCGGGGTAACCGTGGCGTGCAGGAAGAACGGCGTCTGGCACTCGACCACCTGCTCCATCCCCCGGTGGTCGGCGTACTGCGCGGGGACCGGACGCACCGCGTCGGCGTACTCCAACAGCATCTCCAGGACCACGTCCCGGGGCGCGCCGGCGAACTCGTCGATGATCTCGGCCAGCCGGTCCGGCATCTGCGTCATCTCCCAAGCCTAGGTCGCCCCCGGCGACCGGCCACCGATCGGCCCTCGGGGCGGCCCGGAGCGCTGTTCAGCTGTTGGCTGCGGCGGCCGAGATGCCGCCCAGCACCGACTCGGGGTCGATGTCGGCGGCCAGGTCACCGATGGACAGGATGCCGACGAGCGTGTCGGCCTCGTCCAGCACCAGTACCCGACGGACCGCCCGGTCGCGCATCAGCCGGGCCGCGTCGGCAGCCGCGTCGTCCGGTCCCACGGTGACCAGGTCGGTCGAGACGATCGAGCCGACCGTGGTGGTCGCCGGATCCTGACCGTCCGCGATGGCCCGCACCACGATGTCCCGATCGGTGACCAACCCGACGAGTTTCGCGCCGTCGGCCACCACCACGTCCCCGATGTCCCGGTTGCGCATCAGCTGCGCCGCCGTCCCGAGCGGGGTATCCACCTGTAGGGTCGTGACCTCTGTGGTCATCAGTTCGCGCACCGTCAACATTGGCACCTCCTGGCGTCGTCGCTGCCAGAGCTACCCCGTGGGCAGTGCCTTCACACGCCCAGTTCGGCGAGTTTCGCCCGCAATTCCCCGATCGGTACGTCCACCCGCTCGCCGCTGGCCCGGTTCTTCAACTCCACGACGCCCTCGGCGAACCGCTTGCCGAACACCACGATGTAGGGCATCCCGAGCAGTTCGGCGTCGGTGAACTTCACCCCGGCGGACAGTCCGGCCCGGTCGTCGACCAGCGTGCCGACGCCCTGGGCTTCCAGCGCCGCAGCGTGTTCCAGGGCGGCGGTCGGGTCACCGATGGCGACAACATGCACGGCGGCCGGGGCCACCGAAACCGGCCAGACCAGTCCACGACCGTCTGCGTACTGCTCGGCGATGGTGGCCACCGCCCGGGAGACGCCGATGCCGTACGAGCCCATGGTGAGCCGCACGGGGGTGCCCTGCGGGCCGAGCACGTCCAGCCCGAAGGCGTCGGTGTAGCGCCGGCCGAGCTGGAAGATGTGCCCGATCTCGATACCCCGCCGCAACTCCAGCGCGCCGGCACAGTTCGGGCACGGGTCGCCGTCGACCACCACGACCGCCTCGATCGTGCCGTCCGGGGTGAAGTCGCGGCCGTTGACCACGTTGGCGGCGTGCCGGTCCGGCTCGTTCGCGCCGGTGATCCAGGCGCTGCCCGGCGCGACGCGGGGGTCGACCAGGTAGCGCGCCTTCAGCTCACCCTGCGGCCCGATGTACCCCTTGACCAGCTCCGGGTGGTTCGCAAAGTCCTCGAACAGGGCCACCGGCGACGGGTAGAGCGCGGCAGCGACCCGCTTGAGGTCGACCTCGCGGTCCCCGGGCACTCCGACAATCAGCACCTCGTCACCGGCCTGAAGCACCACGTTCTTCAGCGTGTCCGCGGCCGACCAGTCGCTGCGGCCGGCCACCGCCTGCGCGTTCACGACCGTGACCAGGGAGTCGATGGTCGGCGTGTCCGGGGTGTCCAGCACCGTGGCGGCCGGGTGCCGGGTGGTCACCGGGGCGGCCGGCGGGGTGGTCACCGCCTCGGTGTTCGCCGCGTACCCGCAGTCGGCGCAGGCCACGTAGGTGTCTTCGCCGGCCGGCGCGTTGGCCAGGAACTCCTCCGAGCGCGAGCCGCCCATCGCCCCGGCCATCGCCGAGACGGTGGTGTAGCTGATCCCCAGCCGGTCGAAGACCCGCTGGTACGCCTCCCGGTGCGCGGCGTACGAGCGGGTCAGCCCGTCGTCGTCCAGGTCGAAGGAGTAGGAGTCCTTCATCAGGAACTCGCGCCCGCGCAGCACCCCGGCGCGCGGCCGGGCCTCGTCCCGGAACTTGCTCTGCACCTGGTAGAGCAGCACCGGCAGGTCCTTGTACGAGCTGCACACGTCCTTGACCAGGGTGGTGAACATCTCCTCGTGCGTCGGCCCGAGCAGGTGGTCGGCGCCGCGCCGGTCCTTGAGCCGGAACATCTCCGCGCCGTACTCGTGCCAGCGGCCGGAGCGTTCGTAGGGCTCGCGGGGCAGCAGGGACGGGAAGGACACCTCCTGCGCGCCGATCGCGTCCATCTCCTCGCGCACGATCCGGGTCACGTTGTCGAGCACCCGCTTGCCCAGCGGCAGCCAGGTGTACCCGCCCGGTGCGGCGCGCCGCACGTACCCGGCCCGGACCAGCAGCTTGTGGCTGGTGACCTCGGCCTCGGCGGGGTCTTCCCGCAGCGTGCGGAGGAACAGACTCGACATGCGCAACATGCCAGGAAGGGTACGCACCTGCGGGCCTGTCCCCGCATCCAAGGGTGAGCTCGGGCACACCGCTTGCCCGGTAGCTCCCGGACCGATAGTTGACCGGTGCTTAACTGGTTGCGGCATCGGCGCAACCAGTCGCAGAGGAGTCGGGGCAGGGTGAGTTGGGGCAGCTACGTCGCGGTGGGGGACAGTTTCACCGAGGGCATGTCGGATGAGTTGCCGGACGGCAGCTACCGGGGCTGGGCCGACCTGGTCGCCGCTCGGCTGGCAGCGGACCGTCTGGCCGCGGGTCACGACGACTTCGGCTACGCCAATCTGGCCATCCGCGGCCGGCTCTTCGAGGGCATCGTCCACGAGCAGGTGCCGCTGGCGCTGCGGATGCACCCCGCGCTGGTGAGCTTCGCGGCCGGCGGCAACGACGCGCTGCGCCGCAACTTCGACCCGGCCCGGCTGGTCGGCCGCTTCGACGACGTCGTACGGATGTTCCGGGAGAACGGCTCGGACGTGGTCATCTTCCGGTTCGCCGACGTGACCCGGCGGCTGCCCGGCCGGCGGATGATCCTGCCCCGGGTGGAGCTGCTCAACGCGGCGGTCGGCGAGACCGCTGCCCGGCACGGCGCGAAGCTGGTCGACCTGTGGGCCGACGAGGAGTTCTACGCCCCGCTGCTGTGGAGCATCGACCGGCTGCACCTCAACGAGTTCGGGCACCGCCGGGTGGCCGCGCACGTGCTGACCTCGCTCGGAGTCGCACCGGACCCGGCATGGTGGCGGCTGCCCACCGCGCCGCAGGCGCTGTCCTGGTCGAAGGCGCGCGCCGCCGACGCCGCCTGGGTGCGCCAGTACCTCGGCCCGTGGGTGAAGCGCCGGCTCACCGGCCGCTCATCCGGCGACCACATCACCGCCAAGCGCCCGGCGCTCACCCCGTTCCTGCCCGACGCCTGACCGGCCTGCCCCGCTGGCGACCGGCATCACGCCGGCCGCCCCGGCGGACGGCTGCCGCGCGACCGGCATCACGCCGGCCCGCGGGTGTCAGTTGCGCAGGCCGCCCGGCTGGGAGCCCTGCACGATGGGGGCGCGGACCAGGTTGCCCCACTCCGTCCAGGATCCGTCGTAGTTGCGCACGTGCGGGTAGCCGAGCAGGTGGGTGAGGACGAACCAGGTGTGCGAGGAGCGCTCGCCGATCCGGCAGTAGGCGATGATGTCCTGCGCCGGGTCGAGGTCACGGTAGAGCTCGGCGAGTTCGGCGGCCGGTTTGAAGGTGCCGTCCTCGGCGGCGGCCTGCTTCCACGGCCGGCTCAGCGCGCCGGGGATGTGCCCGCCGCGGATCGCGCCCTCCTGCGGGTAGTCGGGCATGTGCAGCAGTTCCCCGCTGTACTCGCCGGGTGAGCGGACGTCCACCAGCGGGCGGCCCTCGACGATCTGGTCGATCACGTTCTCCCGGAAGGCCCGGATCGCCGAGTCGTCCCGGTCCACGTACGGGTAGTCGGTCGGCTCGGGCTTGGACTGCTCCCGGGTCAGCTCCCGGCCCTGCGCCAGCCACGCCTGCCGGCCGCCGTTGAGCAGCCGGACGTCTTCGTGGCCGAAGAGGCTGAAGACCCACAGGGCGTACGCGGCCCACCAGTTGAAGTTGTCGCCGTAGAAGACCACGGTGGAGTCCCGGGCGATGCCCTTGGCCCGGCACAGCGCGGCGAACGCGTCGGCGTCGACGTAGTCGCGCGACACCGGGTCGTTCAGCTCGGTGTGCCAGTCGACCTTGACCGCGCCGGGGATGTGGCCGGTGTCGTAGAGCAGCACGTCCTCGTCGGATTCGACCACCACCAGGCCGGGATCGGTCAGGTGTTCGGCTAACCACTCCGGGGTGACCAGGCGCTCCGGATGGGCATAGGACTGCAGGGACTGCGCTGGATCGGGTGCGACTGCCATGGTTGCAACGCTACGCCCCCGGCTGCCCCGCTCCGGCGCTGTCACGGTGGTCGCAGCTTGGCAGGTTAGGGTGCCGGCATGGCGGGTCCGGGCGGGTTGGTGGTGGTCACCCTGATCGGGCTGGCGGCGGCCGGCGTGCTGGCGACCCTGGGCAGACCACGACCGCGGCGGTACCGGCTGGCCGAGGCGCTGATGATCGCCGGTACCCTGCCGTGGCTGTACCTGATCCTGCGCCCGGGTCACCAACCCCACACGGTGTACCTGATTCCCGGTCACGACCTGCGTGACCAGTTCCGGGTCGGGTTGCACTTCGCCACCGAGCAGATCGGCGGCAACCTGCTGGTCTTCGCGGCGTTCGGGTTCGCCGCCCCGGTGCGCTGGCGGATCCGGCCGGCTGCGGTGGTCGCGGTGGCTGCGCTGGCGTCGACCGTCCTGGAGTTGACCCAGTTCGTGATGGCCGACGGCCGGGTGACCAGCGTGGACGACGTGCTGGTCAACGCGGTGGGTGCAGGGCTCTTCGTGCTGTGCTCGCGACGCTGGTGGCGGGGCGGCTCGCGGCCTCGGCAGCGGGGCGCCGGGCACGAGTTGATCAATATCGATGATCCGGGCACCACATTGTCATCCGGCGGCGGTAGCGTAAGCCCGCGATGAGTGAGAGAACCTTTCAGGTTGACCTGCGGGGCGTCGTCGACCTGCTGAGTCACCACCTCTACGGCAGCCCCCGGGTGTACGTGCGGGAGCTGCTGCAGAACGCCGTGGACGCGATCACCGCGCGTGGCCCGGTCCCGGACGCCGGGCCTGCGACCGTCTGGTTCGAGCCGCTGGCCGACGGTGGGCTGCGCTGCCACGACAGTGGCATCGGGCTGACCGAGTCGCAGGTGCACGAGCTGCTGGCCACCATCGGGCGCAGCGGCAAGCGCGACGAGTTGGGCTTCGCCCGACACGAGTTCCTCGGCCAGTTCGGCATCGGCCTGCTCTCCTGCTTCCTGGTCACCGACGAGATCGAGGTGCTGACCCGGGCCGCCGGCCAGCCCACCGTGCGCTGGGTCGGCTACTCCGACGGCCGCTACGAGGTGAGCGTGGCGCCGCAACCGCGCGCCGATGTCGGTACCACCGTGACGTTGCGGCCCCGGCGCGGCGCACAGCACTGGTTGGCCGAGCCGACCGTACGGGAACTCGCCCAGCTCTACGGCGAGCTGCTGCCGGTCCGGGTGGTGGTCGGCGACGACCTGGTCAGCGCCGGGGCGCCCCCCTGGCAGCGGCCGGACCGGGAGCGGGCACTGCGCGACTGGGCCCGTACCCACCTGATGTTCGATCCGTTCGAGACCATCGAGCTGTCGGTGCCGGCGGCCGGCCTGACCGGGGTGGCGTTCGTGCTGCCCGCCCCGGCCAACCCGACGGCGCGGGCCGGGCACCGGGTCTACCTCAAGCGGATGCTGCTCACCGAGAGCGCCGAGGAGCTGGTCCCGGAGTGGGCGTTCTTCGTCCGCTGCGTGGTCGACGCCAGTGAGCTGCGGCCGACCGCGAGCCGGGAGGCGCTCTACTCGGACAGCCTGCTCGCCCAGGTCCGCGAGGAGTTGGGCGAGGCGCTGCGGGGCTGGCTGCTGCGGCTGTCCCGTACCGCGCCGGCCCGGCTGGCCCAGTTCCTGGCCATCCACCACCTCGGGGTGAAGGCGATGGCGCTGCACGACGACGAGATGCTGCGGCTGGTGGAACGCTCCTGGGAGCTGGAGACCAACGTGGGCCGGCTGAGCCTGGCCCAGTTCCGCGAGCGCTACGGGGTGCTCCGGTACAGCCCGACGACCGACCAGTTCCGGCAGCTCGCGGCGGTCGCCGCGGCGCAGGACGTTGCCCTGATCAACGGTGGCTACGTCTACGACGCCGAGATCATCGAGCGGCTGGCCACCGTGGACCACGAGGTGGACGCGCAGGCACTGGACCCGGGCGACCTGGCCACCCGGTTCGACGCCGTGGACCCGGGTCTGGAGCTGGCCCTGCGCCCGTTCCTGGGGACGGCGCAGCGGGCGATGGATGCCGTCGGCGCCGAGGTGGTGCTGCGCTCGTTTGCTCCGGACACGCTGCCGGCGCTCTACCTGATCGAACGGGTCGCGGTCTTCCACGAGCAGTTGCGCAGCACCCGGGCGAAGGTGGACCCGATCTGGGCCGACGTGCTCGCCGCGATCGACAGCACCGAAGGGGATCGGCGGCCGCAGCTGGTGCTCAACTACGCCAACCCGTTGATCCGCCGGATCACCGCGCTGGCCGACCCGGAGCTGGTCGGGCTGGCCGTGCACAGCCTGTACGGGCAGGCGCTGCTGCTCGGGTACCACCCGGTCCGGCCGGCCGACGCGACCCTGCTCAACTCCTCGTTCCTCGGCCTGCTGGAGCGCGCGGTGCCGGCCGTTGTCCCGCCGGATTCCGCGCAGCCGCCGGGTTCCGTTGCGCCGCCGGGTGCGGCGGCCGGGCGGGCCGACGACGCCGTGGAGGCCGGGTCGTGAACTACTCCGAGGAGCACCTGCGCGATCTTCTGCGGCAGGGTTACGAGTTGCCGCCCGGGGCGGCCCAGATCGCGTTGGCCGAGCAGTTGATCGGGCAGGCCGACGCGCAGCAGTTGCCGGACGTGTCGTTCCAGGCCCGGCTGTTGGCCACCCGGGCCTACACCTACGGCGGCGAGCCGGCCAAGGCGTTCGTCACGTTCTCCTGGTGCGTGGCCGAGTACGACCGCGACCCGGTGCGCTACGCCCGCAACGGGCACACCGTGCTGTGGTACTTCAAGAGCATCACCTCGGCGCTGCTGCGCTTCCCGGAGGTGCCACTGGACCGCACCTACGCGGTCCTCGACGACATGGAGCGGCGCTGGCGCGAGGGCGGCCACTCGATGCACGCCGTCTACGCCCAGCGGCACTACGTCGCCCAGCACCTGGCCGACACCGACGCCGCCGAGCACTGGTACCGGCTGTGGCTGACCACGCCCCGCGACGACCTTTCCGACTGTGTCGGCTGCGACCCGTCCGGCAAGGTGAGCTGGCTGGTGCTGCAGGGCCGGGACGAGGAGGCGGTCGAGCTGTCCGAGCCAGTGCTCGCCGGCCGGCTGACCTGCACCGAGCAGCCGCAGGGCATGCTCACCAACCTGCTCACGCCCTACCTGCGTACCGGCAGGTTGGCGCAGGCCCGCGACGCGCACCGGCAGGCGTACCGGCTGCACCGCCCGCACCTGGCCGACCTGTCCGATCTGGGCCGGCACCTGGAGTTCACGGCGACCACCGGCAACACCGCCCGCGGCCTGGAGATTCTCGACCGGCACCTGGGCTGGCTGGACCGCGCGCCGTCGCCGTACGCGGCGATGCGCTTCGCCGCCTCCGCGCAGCTGCTGCTGCGCCGGGTGGCCGACGCCGACGCGGCGGCCCGGGTACACCGGCCGGGGCACGGTGACCGGGCCGGC
Source organism: uncultured Actinomycetota bacterium (assembly GCA_963794685.1). Lineage (GTDB taxonomy): Bacteria > Actinomycetota > Actinomycetes > Mycobacteriales > Micromonosporaceae > CAVTWH01. The sequence continues at coordinate 214,069 of CAWCFK010000012.1, forward strand.
GCCGAGTACCCGGCCGGCGACCTGGCCGATGAGCTGGGCGCGTTGGCTGACGCGATCGCCGCCCGGTTCGACGCCCGCAACGGCAACGACGCGGTCAGCACGGTGGTGGCCGGTATCCGCACGGCACAGCCCTACGTGGAGCACCTGCCGCTGTCGGCGCCGGGCCCGCGGCGGGTACCGGCGCTGGTCCGCAAGGAGGTCCCGCGCGCCATCGCCGTCGAGGTGCCGGCCGAGGCCGGCCCGGACGAGCTGCTCGATCTGGCCGAGTTCCACGCCCGCCGGGGCCGGGACCGGCACGCCGACGCGCTCTGGTCGGCGTTCGACGACCGCTACGCCGGCGCCGAGTTGACCCCGGTGCAGCGCGCCCGGCGGGCCGACGCGTTCGGCGCCACCAGCGCGCACGACGGTGACCTGGTGGCCGCCGAGGCGGCCTGGAGTTCGGCGCTCGAGCTGTTCGCCACCTCCGGCGAGCGGCTGCGCTGGCAGATCACCCGGGCCCGGATGGGCCTGCTGTACTGCATGACCGGGCGGGCCGAGGCGGGGCTGCCGATCACCGAGGATGCGGTCAGCTACCTGCTCGCGCACGCCGAGCCGGACCGCTGGTGCGGGGCGCTGACCAGCCTGGCCAACGCGCAGAGCATGGTCGGGCAGCCGGCCGAGGCGCTGGCCACCCTGGAGCGCGCCGGGCAGTACGTCGGGGCCTGCCTCGATCCGCACATGCCGGCCCAGTTGGCGCTGCTGCGGGTGCGCTGCCACGCGATGAGCGGCGACTGGGACGCGGTGACGGAGGTCGCCGGGCAGGCGTTGGAGCTGTGCACCGAGACCGGCTTCACCGACGGCCTGGGCCCGGCTCACATGTTCACCGGGTACGCCGCCGAGCAGCGGGGCGACGGCGACGCCGCGGTGGCCGCGTACGACTTGGCGGTCGGGGCGTCCACCGATGCCGAGTTGGTGGCCCAGGTGCGCCGGCAGCGGGCCAGCCTGCTGGCCGGCACCGACCGGGCCGAGGAGGCGATCGAGGACCTGCTGGCGGCGGTGGTCCAGGCCCGCGACGCCGGTGCGCCGGAGCAGGTGGTGACCGCCCAGCACCAGCTCGCCATCGCGTACCTGAACAGTGGCCGGGCGCTGGACAGCGCCGAGGTGGCCGAGGAGGCGCTCGGCTGGTTCGCCGAGCACGATCCGGGGCACGCGGTGAGCCTGCGGCACCTGCTCTCCGCCGCGTACCAGCGGCTGGGTCAGCCGGACGAGGCGATCGGCCAGTTGGAGGAGATCCGGCTGTTCTGCGCCGGGCAGGCCAACCACGCCGGGGTCGGGCAGATGGCCGAGGAGATCGCGGTGATCCTGGACCGGATGGACCGGGACGCGTTCGCGGCCGGGAAGTTCAGTGAGGCGGCGGACGCCTTCCGGGCTGCCGATCTGATCACCGACGAGTTGCGTAACCGGCGTCGCAACGCCACCTCGCTGCTCTGGGCCGACCAGGTGACGGCGGCGGTGCAGGCGTTGGCGATGGCCGACGAGCGCAGCCTGGAGCTGCCGGCGCAGCCGCCCGCGCAGTGGGAGCGGGCGATGCTGCGCTACGACGGCGCGAAGATCGTGGCCGCGAACGGCGACCCGGCCACCGCGGCGGTTCGTGCCGGGGCGGCGGCCGACGGCTTCCGGGACCTGGACCGGCCGGTACCGGCGGCGCACAGCGAGGTGCTGCGCGCCGAGTTTCTCACCCGGCTGGGCCGGCACGCCGATGCCGAGCAGGCGCTGCGTTCCGGGCTGGCCGGCCTGCCACCCCAGCACGACCTGCGGGTGGATGTGGTCGCCCGGTTGGCCGACTCGCTGGACGCGCTGGGCCGCCCGGAACAGGCCCGCGAGCTGCGCGCCGAGTACGGGCTGGCCGACCCGGCGGCCGGCGACCAGCCCGGGTGAGCGCCACCGGGGCGTGGTGGACGCCACGTCCCGCCTGGTGAACGCGGCGTGCACGGGGACCCCTACCCGTGAGTAGTCTGGCTCGGTGACCATCGACCAGCAGGTGACACCGGTACCTACCGGCCGGCGCAGCCGTCGCGAGGAGATCCTGGAGATCGCCGTCAGCCTGTTCGCGACCAGGGGCTACCACGGCGTTTCGATGGACGACATCGGCGCGGCTGCCGGGGTGACCGGGCCGGCGCTGTACCACCACTTCAAGGGCAAAGAGGCGATGCTGGTCGCCGCCCTCAAGCCGGTGAGCGAGGGGCTGCTGACCGGGTCGCAGGAGCGGGTGGCCGAGTTGGCCGACGACCCGGCCGAGGCGCTGCGCTGCCTGGTCGACTTCCACGTCGGCTTCGCGCTGGCCAATCCGGCAGTGATCGCGCTGCACCTGCACGAGCTGGACCGGCTGCCGGAGGAGCCACGCCGGCAGATCCGCCGGCTGCAGCGGCTCTACGTCGAGGTGTGGGTGGGGGTGCTCACCGCCGCGCGGGCGGATCTGGCGCCCGCCGAGGCGCGGGTACTCGCGCATGCGGCCTTCGGTCTGATGAACTCCACCCCGTTCCTGGGTGGTGAGGTCGACCGGGCACGACGCGCCGAACTGCTTCGAGCCGCTACGCTGTCGGCGCTGCTCGGTGCCGTGTCGCCGGACTCGTCGGCCGCCGACGCTCACGCCTGAGAACCGCTCCGGGCAGCGCCGGGTCGACACCCAGCCGGCCGCGCCGGTAGCCTAACGATCGTTAAGGCTCGCCGGGTAAGGCTCGGACATGCGCGGAGGCAAACACATGATCGCTTCGGTACTCGTCGCCAACCGGGGAGAGATCGCCCGGCGCGTCATCCGTACCGCCCGCAAGCTCGGCATCCGCGCGATCGCGGTCTACTCCGAGGCCGACGCGGGGCTCCCGTTCGTGACCGAGGCGGACGAAGCGGTCCTCATCGGCCCCGCCAACCCGGCCCAGTCCTACCGCAACACCGAGGCGATCCTGGCCGCTGCGAAGGCGACCGGCGCCGAGGCGATCCACCCCGGCTACGGCTTCCTCTCCGAGAACGCCGACTTCGCCCGCGCGGTCACCGCCCACGGCCTGGTCTGGATCGGGCCGGGTCCCGAGGCGATCACCGCGATGGGCGACAAGATCAACGCACGGAATCTGATGGCCGCGGCCGGCGTCCCGGTCGCCCCGGGCACAGTCGAACCGGTCGCCACCATCGAGGCCGCGCTGGTCGAGGCCGAGCGGATCGGCTTCCCGATCATGGTGAAGGCGGCGGCCGGTGGCGGCGGCATGGGCATGGCGGTCGCCGTTGACGCCGAGAAGCTGACCACCGAGTTCGAGAAGGTACGCACCTTCGCCGAGCGGATGTTCGGCGACGGTTCGGTGTTGCTGGAGCGCTACTTCCCCCGGGTGCGCCACGTCGAGGTGCAGATTCTGGGCTATGAGACTGAGTCTGGCGCCGGTCGCGTGGTGGCGCTGGGCGAGCGGGAGTGCTCGGTGCAGCGGCGCAACCAGAAGGTGCTGGAGGAGTCGCCGTCGCCGGCGGTCAGCCCCGAGCTGCGGGCCCGCTTCCAAGCCGCGGCGGTCAAGGCCGGCGAGGCGGTCGGGTACCGCAACGCGGGCACCGTGGAGTGCCTGCTGGACCCGGCGACCGGCGACTTCTTCTTCCTGGAGATGAACACCCGGCTGCAGGTCGAGCATCCGATCACCGAGACCGTGTACGGCGTCGACCTGGTCGAGGAGCAGTTCCGGGTAGCCAGCGGGCTGGCCCCCAGCTTCGGTGAGCTGACTCCGCGCGGGCACGCCATCGAGTTGCGGGTCAATGCCGAGGATCCGAAGCGCTTCCTGCCCGGCCCCGGCGCGATCACCACCTGGGTGGAGCCGACCGGCGAGGGCGTCCGGGTCGACTCCGGGTACGCGGCCGGCACCACGGTCACCCCGAACTACGACTCGCTGATGGCCAAGCTGATCGTCTCCGGCCCGGACCGGGCCACCGCGATCGAACGGGCGAAGGTGGCCGTCGCCGCCTTCGAGATCGTCGGCCCCAAGTGCAACCTGCCGTTCTTCACCGAACTCCTGGATAACCCGGAGTTCGTCTCCGGCGACTACGACACTGGAATCGTCAGCCGCATGCGCTGACCAGGACGAACGGCCGTGCGGCCGACGATGGCACACTGGAATCGTCAGCCGCATGCGCTGACCAGGACGAACGGCCGTGCGGCCGACGATGGCTGACACTGGAATCGTCAGCCGCATGCGCTGACTTTGGCTAACGGGCTCCGGCCCGGGCAGCCGCGAGGAGGGGTGGGCGTGCAGGTCTCCATCCGGGAGGTCGGGCCGCGGGACGGGCTGCAGAACGAGCAGCCGGTACCCGCGCAGGACAAGGTCGCGCTGCTCGACGCGGTGTCGGCCACCGGCGTCAGCCGGATCGAGGCGGTCTCCTTCGTCTCGCCGCGCGCCATCCCGCAGATGGCCGACGCCGAGGGCGTCTGGGTGTCGGCGCACAAGGAGCCCGGCGTGCGCTACTCGGCGCTGGTACCCAACGAGCGCGGCGCGCAGCGGGCGCTGGCCGCCGGGTTCACCGAGATCGAGGTGGTGGTCTCGGCCAGCGACACGCACAACAGGCGCAACGTGAACCGGTCCACGGCACAGTCGCTGGACGAGATCACCAGGCTGATCACCGAGATCCACACCGCCGGCGGCAGCGTGGAGGTGATAGTTGCCACAAGTTTCGGCTGCCCTTTCGAGGGCGACGTGCCGCCGGACCGGGTCGCCGGGATCGTCGAGCGGGTACTCGCCGACGGCGCCGACCGGGTCGCCTACGGGGACACCACCGGGATGGCCACCCCGCGCCGGGTACGTGACCTGCTGGCCGAGGTGCCGCGCGAAGTACCCACGCTGTTGCATTTCCATAACACCCGGGGTACCGCGCTCGCCAATGTGCTCACCGCGCTTGAGCTGGGAATATCCGAGTTTGACGCGAGCGTGGGCGGGTTGGGTGGCTGCCCGTATGCGCCGGGGGCCACCGGCAACGTGGCAACCGAGGAGCTGGTGCACATGCTGCACGACATGGGCCTGCAGACAGGCATCGACCTGGATCGACTGATTGGGGCGGCGGCGCTGGCCGAGAAGATCGTCGGCCGCACCCTGCCGTCCGGGGTGCTGCGGGCCGGTCCACGAAGTCGTGTGGTGTTGTCCTAGAGGTCGTGTGCTCTTGGCATCGAGGCGGTATATTCGACGACGAACCATCGGGATCTCGACAACGGCGTCGGGATCCCACCTCACGAAGCGTGAATTTTGCGGCGACGGTCCCCGACCGTCGTCTTTTTTGCGTTCCCGGCTCCGGGTGCCGGCAGTTGGACGCAGCGGGTGAGGCGTGGCGGAACGAGCCCATAGCCGGTAGATTAACGATCGTTAAGTACAGCTGGCGCAGGTGAGCGGAGGACCCGAGTGACCGAGCAGCACCCGACGGAAGAGCAACCCGTGGGGCAGGAGTCGGTCTCCGCCGACTGGGAGCAGCTCAGCAAGCGGATCCAGGGTGGTGGCGCGGAGCGCTACCACGCCGCCAACGCCGCCCGTGGCAAGCTGTTCGCCCGCGAGCGCATCGCCCGGCTGGTCGACCCGGAGTCCTTCGTGGAGGACGGCCGCTACGCCAACGTGCTCGCCGACGGGCTGCCCGCCGACGGGGTGATCACCGGGCAGGCCCGCATCGACGGCCGGCCGGTGTGCCTGATGGCCAACGACTCCACCGTCAAGGCCGGCTCCTGGGGCGCGCGTACCGTCGAGAAGCTCATCCGCGTCATCGAACGCGCGTACACCCAGGGCGTACCCATGGTGTATCTGGTCGACTCGGCCGGCGCGCGGATCACCGACCAGGTCGACCTGTTCCCCGGCCGGCGCGGGGCCGGCCACATCTTCTACAACCAGGTCCGCGCGTCCGGCTCGATCCCGCAGGTCTGCGCCCTGTTCGGCCCGTCCGCCGCGGGGGGCGCCTACATTCCGGCGTTCTGCGACGTGGTCGCCATGGTCGACGGCAACGCCAGCATGTACCTCGGCTCGGACCGGATGGTCGAGATGGTCACCGGCGAGAAGACCACTCTGGAGGCGATGGGCGGGGCGCGGGTACACACCCGGGAGTCCGGCGTCGGGCACTTCCTCTGCGCCGACGAGGACGAGGCGCTGGCCACCGTCCGCCGGTACCTGTCCTACCTGCCCGCCAGCTACCGGGAGCAGCCGCCCACGGTGACCGCCCGGCCCGCGCCCGACGGCGACCCCGGCGCGCTCATCCCGGCCGGCGAGCGGCGCGGCTTCGACATCCGCAAGCTGGTCCGGGGCCTGCTCGACGGCGGCGAGTTCTTCGAGATCCAGGCGCTCTGGGCGCGCGAGCTCAGCGTCGGCTTCGGCCACCTCGACGGGCAGGTTGTCGGGGTGGTGGCGAACAACTCGCTGCACAAGGGCGGAGTGCTGTTCGTCGACTCGGCGGACAAGGCGACCCGGTTCGTCCAGACCTGCGACGCCTTCAACGTGCCGCTGCTGTTCCTCGCCGACGTTCCCGGCTTCATGGTCGGCAGCGCCGTGGAGAAACAGGGCATCATCCGGCACGGCGCGAAGATGATCAGCGCGATCAGCGAGGCGACCGTACCCAAGATCTGTGTGGTGGTGCGCAAGGCCTACGGCGCGGGCCTGTACGCGATGGCCGGCCCCGGCTTCGCCCCGGACGCCACCATCGCGCTGCCCACCGCGAAGATCGCCGTGATGGGCGCGGAGGCCGCGGTCAATGCGGTGTACGCCAACAAGATCGCGGCACTCCCCGCCGAGCAGCGCGACGAGTTCGTGGCCGCCCGCCGGGCCGAGTACGAACTCGACATCGACCTGGTCCGGCTCGCCAGCGAACTGGTGGTGGACGCGGTCGTCCCCGCCGACCGGCTGCGCGCCGAACTGATCGCCCGCTACGCCGCAGCCCGCGGCCGGGACCGGCACTTCTCCCACCGCCGGCACGGCATCACCCCGGTATGACCGGCCACCCGGCATGACCGCCCACCCCGGTACGACCGGCCACCCCGGCAGCACCGGCCAGCCCCGCCCGCAACCGGGCGCAGCCACTGTGGATCAGAGAGGCGAGACGTGGACTTCCAGCTGACCGAGGAGCAGACCGCGCTGTGCGCGGCGGTCCGCGACTTCGCCCGCGAACAGGTGGCTCCGGTCATCGCCGACCACTACGAGCAGCACACCTTCCCGTACGACCTGGTCCGGCAGATGGGCAAGATGGGGCTCTTCGGGCTGCCGTTCCCGACCTCGTACGGCGGGATGGGCGGCGACTACTTCGCGCTCTGCCTGGCACTGGAGGAGTTGGCCCGGGTCGACTCGTCGGTGGCGATCACCCTGGAGGCCGGGGTGTCCCTCGGCGCCATGCCGATCTACCGGTTCGGCTCCGACTCCCAGCGCGCCCGCTGGCTGCCGGCGCTGGTCCGCGGCGAGGCGCTGGCCGGCTTCGGACTCACCGAACCGGACGCCGGCTCCGACGCCGGTGGCACGAGAACCCGCGCGGTGCTTGACGACCGCACCGACGAGTGGGTCATCAACGGCACCAAGGCGTTCATCACCAACTCGGGTACCGAGATCACCACCCTGGTCACCGTCACCGCCCGGACCGGCGACCTGCCCGACGGCGGTCCGGAGCTGTCCACCATCATCGTGCCGACCGGTACCCCCGGCTTCACCGTCGCGCCCGGCTACTCCAAGGTCGGCTGGTGCGCCTCGGACACCCACGAACTGCACTTCGACGACGTCCGGGTACCCGCCGCCAATCTGCTCGGCGCGCGTGGTCGCGGCTTCGCCCAGTTCCTGCAGATCCTCGACGAGGGCCGGATCGCCATCGCCGCCCTCGCCACCGGCCTGGCCCAGGGCTGCGTGGACGAGTCACTGAGCTACGCCCACTCCCGGCACGCCTTCGGCCACCCGATCGGCGACTTCCAGGCGATCGCCTTCACGGTGGCCGACATGCAGTCCAGGGCACACACCTCCCGGCTGGCGTACTACGACGCGGCCGCCCGGATGCTCGCCGGATCGGACTTCAAGCGCGCCGCCGCGATCGCGAAGCTGCACGCCAGCACGGCGGCAGTGGACAACGCCCGGGAGGCAACCCAGATCCACGGCGGGTACGGGTTCATGAACGAGACGCCCGTGGCGCGGTTCTGGCGGGACTCCAAGATCCTGGAGATCGGCGAGGGCACCTCGGAGATCCAGCGCCTGGTGATCGCCCGCGACCTGGGCCTCTGACCGCCCGGAAATCCGCCGGCTGATCGAGGTCCATCGACGAGTTTCGGCGTCGTGTTGTGCGGTAGGTGCGGATTCTCACTGGTCGGGTGGGTGACGGGCCCCTGTCGCGGGGGGCCGCTGACGCTCTACCCTTCCTGACCGTGCCGTCCCCCTCACCCACCGACACTCCGACCGCGCCCGTTGCCAAGGACACCTTCGGCGATCTGTTGCGCGCTCACCGGCTGCGCCGCGGGCTGACCCAGCAGGAGTGCGGCCAGGCGGCCGGTTTGGGCGTGCGTACCCTGCGCGATCTGGAGAACGGTCGGGCCCGTCCGCGCCGCTCGACCGCCGACCTGCTCGCCGACGCACTGGCGTTGAGTGGGAGTGCCCGCACCGAGTTCCTGGTGGCGGCCCGCCGCCCGGCGAGCGAGGGGCAGCCACAATGGACCGTGCACCTGCCGCCGCCGCCCGAGCTGATCGGACGCGACGCCGAGCTGGCCGAACTGGACGCCATCCTGCGGCAGGCCGCGCTGGTCACCCTGGTCGGCGTGGCCGGGGTCGGCAAGACCAGCCTGGCCTGGAACCTGGCGCACCGGGTCGCCGCCCGACATCCCGGCGGGGTGGCCGGCGTGCAGGCCACCGAGTCGGCCACGGTGCCCGAGTTGTTGGCCGTAGTGGCCAGCGTCTTCGAGGTCGCCCGCGCCAGCGAGCTGCCGGCCCGGCTGACCGGCGGCCCGGCGCTGCTGCTGGTGGACGCGGCCGAGCGCAATTTCGGGCCGGTGGTGGAGGCGCTGACCTGGCTGCGTACCCACACCAGCGGGCTGCGGATGGTGGTCACCTGCCGGCGACCTACCGGAATCGAGGGGGAGCTGGCCTGGTCGGTGCGCCCGCTGGAGACGCCACCGGAGGGCCGCGAGACGCTCGCCGAGATTTCCGGGTACCCGGCGGTGGAGCTTTTCCGCGCCCGACTGCGTGCGGTCGGGCATCCGGAGGTCGCCCCGGAGCAGGCCGCCGACCTGGCCGAGTTGGTACGCCGGCTGGACGGCCTGCCGCTGGCGCTGGAGTTGGCCGCCGCCCGGGGCCGGCTGCTGCGGCTCGGCGAGATCCTGGACCGCTACCGGGACCGGCTGCTGGATCTCGGCGACGCCCCGGCGACTCTGCGGGACGCGGTCGCCTCCTCGTACGACCTGCTCACTCCGGTGCAACAGGCCGCCCTGCGGACGCTGGCACTGTTCCACCACCGCTGGTCGGTGACCCTCGCCGAGGACCTGTTCGGCGCCGACGCCGATACCCGATCCGGCACCGGATCTGGCGCCGACACCAGTACTGGAGCTGCGGTCGGTCCGGGCGGTGGGTCGGCGACCGACGTGGTGGGGTTGTTGGAGGCGCTGGCCGGGCTCGGGCTGGTCGCCGTGCGGGGCACCGGCGAGGTCCGGTTCCGGCTGCTGGACGTGGTCCGCGACTTTGCTCTGGAGCGCAGTGCCGCCCGTGGTGAGCTGGCCGCCGCCCGGGTACGCCACGCCCGGGTCTTCGCCGGCTACGCCACCCGGATCGCCCCGTACCTGGTGGGTGCGGCGCTGACCGAGGCGGTGGCCCAACTCGACGAGCTGGCCGGTGATCTGGTCGCCGCGCTCAACGTGGCCGCTGCCGACGAGCCGCCGACCGCGCTGCGACTGGCCGGCGCGCTGCCGCGCTGGTGGCGCTTCCGGGGTCAGGACAAGGATGGCCGAGCCTGGCTGGAGCGGCTGCTGGCGGATCCGGCGAACGCCACCGCGCCGCCCCGCTCGTGGGCCTGGGCCTGGTACGGCATCTCGATGCTGGCCACCGAGCACGGTGAAGGCGAGGCGACGGTACCCGGGGTCCGCTCGGCCCTGGAGATCTTCGCCGAGCTGGGCGACATCGGCGGCCAGTTGGCCACGCACACTCAACTCTGTGCCCTGCACCAGGCCTACGGCCGGTACGCGCAGGCCCGCTCACACGCGGAGAGCACGCTGGCACTGGCCACCCGGCACGGGCGCTCGCGCGAGGTGGTGGTCGCCCAGACCAACCTGACCTGGCATGACATCCGGGTCGGCGACCTGCCGGCAGCCCGCCGTCGACTTGCCGTGGCCCGCCGGCTGGCCAGCGAGACCGGAGAGGACCGGCTGGCGGCACTGGCGTTGGCGAACCTGGCGGAGGTGGCCCGGCTGGACGGCCGGTACGCCGAGGCGGTGCAGTTGGGCCGGCAGGCGGTCGGGGCGCTGGAACTGCTCGGCGACCCCCGGCACAAGCGGCGGGTACTCGGCATCGTGGCACTCGCCCAGGCGCAGGCCGGCCAGGCGGAGGCGGCCCGGGCGACACTCGGCCGGCTGACCGCGGACGGGACGACAGCGCTGGTGGAGGCGTACCTGGCGGTGGCCGCCAACGATCCGGCCGGGGCGGCCGAGTGGTTCGCCAGCGCCGAGCAGGAGTTGACCGGCCAGGCCGATGTCCGGGATGTGGTGGAGACGCTGGTCGGCTTCGCCGCGGCGGTCCCGTCGCCGACCCGCCGCGCGCAGGCCATGGCCCGGCTGGACGAACTGTGCTCCCGCAGCGCGGTGACCCTGCTCCCCCGGGAACGGGCGGCGCTCGGCCGGCCGTGATCCCGGCGCGACTGCTGTCGGGCTGGGTGCTGTCGGGCTGGCAGCTGTCGGGGCTGGCTGCTGTCGTGGCTGGATATGGCTTGGCCCGGCCGTGGCGGCGAATCCGCCGCCACGACCGGGCCACTCCGTCCCCCGGGGCGCGCGGAACCCCCAGTTCTCCCCACCGCTCCGCGCGCCACGACCCCCTGGTAGTTGATCCTCCAGGACCTCCCGTGGCTCCGAGACTAGTGCGGCCTGTCGAGCTGTTTCGTCTCCTTTAGTCGATTTATCCGTCCAGCCATCCGAGTTCTGCCGGTCAACTGCCGGTCAGTCGACCCGGGGCGGACCAGCGGTCAGCCGTTCCTGCGCGTAGTCCCGGACGGCCTGCCTGGCCACCGACCAGTCGGCCTCCATCCACCAGGTCGCGCCGGCCCGCTGCCACGGCGCCACCTGTGCCGCGGCGGCCTGGGGGTCGGTCGGCGTGTGCCCCTCGCAGACCACGTCGTACCCGTCGAGGGGCAGGCCCTCGACGGTGCGGTAGTCACGAACCCATTGCGCCGCGGCGGTGATCTGCTCGGGGGTGCAACGCTGGTCCGGGCCGCCGCCGATCAGGTTGGGCAGCCAGCCGTCCCAGCTCGCGGCGCGCCGCATGGACCGGGGAGACGGCCATGCGCCGACCACCCAGATCGGGATGCGCGGCTGCTGGACGGGCGGCGGCGGCGGCATGAAGTCCGAGGGCGTCACCTGGAAGTGCCGGCCGGCGTACTCGAAGGGCTGGCCGGCCCACAGGCCGGTGAGCACGTCGAGTCCCTCGTCGAGCAGTTCGGCCCGGGTGCGCCGGCCGGGGTCGCGTTCGAAGGCCAGCCAGCCGGCGTGCGCCGCGCCGAGACCGACGGAGAGGATCAGCCGGCCGCCGCTGAGGTTGTCGACGGCGGCGGTCTGGCCGGCCAGATCCCACGGACGGCGGCGGGGTAGCGGGGTGAGCATGGTGCCCAGCCGGATGGTGCTGGTGTTCATCGCGGCCGCGGCCAGCATCACCCAGGCGTCGACACCCCAGACGGACTCCCAGACGAAGAAGCCGTCCCAACCGTGCTGTTCAGCGAGGGCCGCGAGGTCGGCCGCGTCACGCGCGTCCCCCCATGGCAGGACGAATCCGTACTTCATGCCACTGAGGTTAGGGGGTTGAGCGGTTACGCGGTTGAGCGGTTAGGGGGTTGAGTGGTTAGGAGATGGCGCTGACAGCCTGTTCCGCTCCGGCGGTGGCACAGGGGCGGACCGCGTCCCGGATCACCCGCATCGCGCTCAGCAGCGCGTCGAGCTGAGCCGGGGTGAGCAGGCCGGTGAACCACTGGTCGATGATCTCGACGTGCTCCGGGAGCACCCGCTCCAGCTTGGCCCGGCCGCTGTCCGAGATCACCGCGTACGAGCTGCGGCGGTCGGTGGCGCAGGCCTCCCGGCGGACCAGGCCGTCACGTTCGAGGCGGTCAACCACCCGGGTGACGCCGCTGGTGGTGAGGCTGGTCTGGGCGGACAGGTCGGTCATCCGTAGCCGGCCGGCGGGAGAGCGCAGCAGCCGGATCAGCACCTCGAATTCCACCGGATCGAGGTCATGCTGGGCGAAGTGTGCGGCAAAGTGGGCGGCGAGGCCCGTGTAGGCCTCGGAAAAGAGCCCGACCGCGGTGATGCGGGGGTCGTCAGCGAGGTGTGTCACGGGTACCACTCTATCAGATGTTGACGAAGCAACGATTGCTGAGTGTATAGTTGCGATGTCAACAAGTTCACCGGCATCGAGGAGCACATCATGAGCCAGCCGCTCGCCAGTCGTGACTACAACGGCGCCACCATTCCGGTCGCCGGCACCTACGAACTTGACCCGGCACACAAGCGCGTCGGCTTCATGGCCCGACACATGATGGTGAGCAAGGTGCGCGGTGAGTTCGCTGAGGCCACCGCGACCATCACCATCGGCGAGGACCCGTTGCAGTCGTCGGTCACCGCGACCATTCAGGCCGCCAGCTTCGACACCAGGAGCGAGCAGCGCGACGGCCACGTCAAGGGCGGCGACTTCCTCGACGTGGAGAACCACCCGACCATCACCTACGCCAGCACCGCAGTGAAGGACTTCGACGGTACCGAGCTGGTGCTGATCGGCGACCTGACCATCAAGAACGTCACCAAGCAGGTCGAGTTGACTGTTGAGCTGGAGGGCGTGTCCCGCAGCCCGTGGGGTCAGGACCTGTTCGGCTTCTCCGCGACCACCGAGATCGACCGCGAGGAGTTCGGTATCACCTGGAACGCCGCCCTCGAAGGTGGCGGCGTGCTGGTGAGCAAGAAGGTCAAGATCGATATCGAGGGTGAAGCGATCTTGCAGGCGCAGGCCTGATCCCGGCGCACCACCGGTCGGGCGTCCAACGTCCTGTTGCGCCGGAAGGCCCCGTCCATCCCCCGGACGGGGCCTTCGGTGTAGCTCGTGGTGATCCGCTCGGGGAACGGCGATCTGCCTGGTCCCTGCCCCGCCGGGGGTTGTGGACGAATGGCCGCGGCGCGCCGGCCAACTGCCGGTAGCCGACAGCGCACAGAAAACGTACGGTGTCTTACACGCTCCGCTGGGTATCGACTGCGTCGAGTGAAATCGCTGCGATGATCTGTGGAGTACAGCCGTTGTGGGAGGGCCAGCGTGGGCCAGGAGGTGGACAGCGCGGCACTGCGCCGGGCGGACCGCACCCGCTACCGGCTCAAGTTGCGCCGCTGTCTGGATGCGTTCGGGCAGATGCTCGATGATGTCCCCTTCGACCGGGAGCACCAGTACACCGGCTTGGAGTTGGAAGTCAGCCTGATCGACGCGGCCGCCCAGCCGGCCATGCGCAACGCCCAGGTGCTGGCCGATCTCGCCGACCCGAGCGTGCAGACCGAACTCGGCAAGTTCAACCTGGAGATCAACACTCCGCCCCGGCCGATCGGCGGTGACGGGCTCGCCGGCTACGAGAAGGAGCTGCTCGCCCAGGTCGACCGGCTGTCCGCGCGGGCCGCCGGGTACGGCGCGCGGGTGGTGATGATCGGCGTCCTGCCGACGCTGAGCCAGTCCCAGGCGGTGCTGGAGAACCTCTCGCCCGACCCGCGCTACCTCCAGCTCAACGAACAGATCATGAGCGCCCGGGGGGAGGACGTGCGGATGCGCATCCGCGGCGCGGAACTGCTCGACGTGACCACCGACTCGATCGCCCCCGAGGCCGCCTGCACCAGCGCCCAGTTCCACCTGCAGGTGCCGCCCGAGTCCTACGCCCGGTACTGGAACGCGGCCCAGGCCATCGCAGGGGTCCAGGTCGCGCTGGGGGCCAACTCGCCGTTCCTGTTCGGCCGGCGACTGTGGGACGAGACCCGGATCGCGCTCTTCGAGCAGGCCGCCGACACCCGGCCGGACGAACTCAAAGCCCAGGGGGTACGCCCGCGGGTGTGGTTCGGCGAACGGTGGATCTCCTCGATCCGGGACCTGTTCGAGGAGAACCTGAAGTACTTCCCTGCGCTGCTGCCGATCTTCGACGACGAGGATCCGATCGAGGTGCTCGCCGCCGGTGGGGTGCCCAGCCTGGCCGAGCTACGCCTGCACAACGGCACCGTGTACCGCTGGAACCGCCCGGTGTACGACGTCACCGGCGGCCAGCCGCACCTGCGGGTGGAGAACAGGGTGCTCTCCGCCGGCCCCACCGTGCTGGACATCCTCGCCAACGCGGCGCTCTACTTCGGACTGGTCCGCGCGCTGGCCACCGCCGACCGTCCGGTGTGGAGCCGGCTGCCGTTCAGCCAGGCCGAACAGAACTTCCGGGCCGCCTGCCGGTACGGGCTGGCCGCCAGCCAGTACTGGCCCCGGCGCGGCGAGTTGGGCAGCGCCGAACTGGTCCGCCGGCACCTGGCCGAACTGGCCGACGAGGGGCTGGCCGGGTTCGGCGTGGACGCGGCGATCCGGGACCGGCTGCTCGGCGTGATCCTCGGCCGCTGCGATACCGGGCAGACCGGCGCGAGCTGGCAGAGCGCCACCGTCGACCGGTTGGAGAAGGCCGGCGCGGACCGGCTCGACGCGCTCGCCCGCATGCTCGACCTCTACACCACCTTCCAGGCCACCAACGAGCCGGTCCACACCTGGCCACTGGGGTGACCGCGAGCCGGTAACCCTGGCCACTGGGGTGACCGGGAGCGGGTGGACCCGGCCAGTGGGGCGGCCGCGAGCCGGTAACCGGGGCGGACGGGTCTTGTGGTGTCAGTGAGCGTTCGGGCACTCTTCGTGCGTGCCCCTCGCGCGTCGGATCGTCGCCGCCCTGCTCGCCTGTGCGCTGCTCGACGCGACGCTGCTCGGCTCGGGCGGTGGTGACCAGCCGGACCGGTCGGCGGGTAGCGCCGCCGCGCAGGCCGGTCAGCGGCCGGCCGCCCGGCTCGGCACCGAGCCGACCGGCCCGCCCACGCCCAGTCCGGCGCCGGCGGCGACCACGGCGCCCCGCCGGTTCACCGTGCTCGGCGCAGGGGACGTCCTGCTGCACTCGCCGTTCTGGACGCAGGCCGCCCAGGTGGCGTACGCCCGGGGCGCGGCCGGCTACGACTTCGGGCCGCTGTTCGATTCGGTGCGCCCCGACGTGAGCAGGGCGGACCTGGCGATCTGCCATCTGGAGACACCGCTGGGCGGGCCGGCAGGGCCGTTCTCCAGCTACCCGATCTTCAACGTGCCGCCGCAGGTCACCACGGCACTGCGGGATGCCGGCTTCGACCGCTGCTCGACCGCCTCCAACCACACCATCGACAAGGGGTACGCCGGCGTGGTGCGTACCCTCGACGCACTCGACGCCGTCGGGATCGGCCACGCCGGCAGTGCCAGGACAGCCGTCGAGGCAGCCACCGTCACCCTCACCCCGGTGGCCCGCGCGCTCGTCGGCCACCTGTCGTACACCTTCTCCTTCAACGGTCTGCGGTTGCCCACCGACAAGCCGTGGCTGGCCAACCCGATCGACGCCGACCGGATCCTGGCCGACGCCCACCGGCTCAAGCGGGCCGGCGCGGACGTGGTGATCGTCAGCCTGCACTGGGGGGTGGAGTACTCGCACACCGCCAGCGCCGAGCAGGTGACCCTGGCGCACAAGCTGCTCGCCTCGCCCGACATCGACCTGATCCTCGGCTGCCACGCGCACGTGGTGCAGCCGGTCGAGCGGATCGGTGACAAGTGGGTGGTCTACGGCATGGGCAACGAGGTGGCCTGGCAGACCCAGCGCCAGGACACCCGGGACGGGGTCATGCCCGAGTTCACCTTCACCGAGGTCAGCCCCGGGGTGTTCCGGGTGACGAAGGCGGTGGCGATCCCCACCTTCATGCTGCTGGCCGGCGGCTCCGGCCGGCTGGTCGAGCTGCCCCGGGCGCTCGCCGCGGCGAACGTGCCGGCCGGAGAGCGCGCCACCTACCTGGCGTCCCTCCAACGCACCCGGGGCTACCTGCTCGCCCGCGGCGGTGCTGCCGCCAGCCTGTCGGTCATCGGCGGCTGAGACGCGGTGCGGTCGGTGCTTGCGGCCGGCTGAGGCGGGTGGCGCGGTCAGCGCTTGCGGCCGCGGCGGGACTGTGGTGACCGTGGGGGACTCGGCGTCCGGCCAGAGTGGCGTGCGGCTCTCGGCCGCGGAGCCGGCCAGTGCCGGTGCGCCGTCGTCGCCCGGGTAGGCGCTGGCCGGGGCGTAGCCGTCGGCGGCCAGGTCGGCGTCGAGGTCGGTGTCGGCTGTGGCCCCGCCGCCGGTGGCGGAGCCGGTACCGGTCGTCGGAGAATCCGGGGTGGCCCACGGGTCGTCGGCGGGGCGGGGCCGTACCACCGGATTCTCGGCGGCCGCTGCGGCGGCCTTGAGCTCGCGTTGCGCCCCGACGCCGGCCAGCAGCACCGAACCGAACAGCCCGGCGATCACCGCGTAGGGCGCGACCAGGAACGCCGACAACTGCTCGTCGGCCTGCGCGCCGACCAGCTTCGGGGTGGCCAGGAAGTAGGCGGCCGCCACCACCAGCGGACCGAACGCGCCGGACACCGCGACGGCGACCTTGTTGTCCCCGCGCCGCTGCGCCGGCCAGGCGGCCAGCGCGCCGATCACGAACGCCGCGCCCATCATCAGCGCGGCCCCTGGCCAGGAGAAGGTGGATCGGACGAAGTGCCCGGCGCCGAAGTGCCAGATGCCCAGTGGCGCGGTGGAGACGTCCTTGCCCTTGGCGGCCAGCGTGATCGCGGCGGTGACCGCGAGCGCCCAGATCCACGCGCTGCTGGCCATCAGGTTCGCGGCGATCGACCGGGCGGTCAGCGCGATCAGCGCCAGCAGCAGGCCGATCAGCACCCCCACGATCGCGTACCCGCCGGCAATCAACTGCGGAGCGTAATTGTCCGCGCGGCGGGCCATCCGCGCCGGGATCGCCACCAGCGGCACGGTGAGCAGCGCGCCGATGGCCGAGGCGACGGCGAGCACCAGCCGCCACGCCCCGGTCGTCACGGCACCGGGCACCAGACGTCGGGACAGGCCGTCCACAGTGGAGCGACGCGGCGGGGCGGCCCCGATGTCCCCGGCGGAGAGCCGGTCGGCGAGCACCGCGCCGAGTACCGTGCAGGTCGCCGCGATCCAGCCGATCCAGGCCAGGCTGGCCAGCCAGGCCGCCTCGCCCCGGTTGTCGGTCTGGGTCGGCCAGGCGATCACGCCGGTGCCGTATGCCAGACCGAGTTGCGCGGCCGAGGTGCCCGCGGCGATTCCGATCGCGAGGGCTACTGAGCTTCCCCAGCCACGTGAGGCCATGCCGGGCAGCCTACGCGGTGCTGTCCGACCGGGCGACCCTCCGGCTTGTCGGAACCGGGCACACTCTAGGGCAGTCGCGGAAGGGCGGGGTTATGTACGAGGCGCCAACGCCGGTCACTCAGAGTGGTCAGGGTCGGGTGATCGCCGGGGTGGCGGCCGGGGTGGTGGCGCTCGCGCTGCTCGGGTTCGGGGTCGGCTGGCTGGCCTTCCGGGGCGGTACCCCCGCGGTGTCCAGCACCCCGACTCCCGCCGTTTCGTCGACTCCGGCCGGCTCCCTCGGCCCGGGCCAACTGGCCGACTACCGGGGCGCGGACTTCGCTGTGGTCCGGGCCGCGCTGCGCGACCGGCAGGTCGGGGTGCGGCTGTTCTTCGGTAGCGGCGCGGACAACGCGGCCGTGCTGCGGACCGATCCGGTGGCCGGGACGCGGGTGACCAGGGGCATGACCATCAAGGTGTACGTGACCGGGCCCGCTCCGCTGCTGCCCCTGCCCTCCGTCGTGGGGCAGCAGTGCAACGTGGGCGGCAAGGTGCTCGCCGACGCGGGCGTCTACCCGCAGTACCCGACCGGCCGCATCGGTCTGGTGGTGAGCACCGAGCCGGCGACCAGCGCGGCCACGGTGCATTGGAACGACACGGTGAAGGTGCTCTGCGCCCGGCCGGGTACCAGCCCGTCGCCGGTCCCCGCCACCTCGTCCAGTTCGCCCGACCCGGACGCGTCGCCGCCACCGGAGGTCACCGGGTCGCCGAGCGGGACGCATCACCCGCTGTCCTGATCCCGGCCGGCCGAGGCAGGTCGCCGGCGCGATCGACCGCTCGGCGGAACGCGTGGCCGGTGCGCCGGCGGCCCGATCCCGTGATGAGATGGAGCCGTGGCAGACGAGGCAGGCGGGCGCCAGCCGGGCGATCCGGACGAACCAACGCGGGAGCACCCCGACTCCGCGCCGGCCGGGGACGCGCCGACCGTCGGCGGCTCTCCGGCGCCCGGGGAGCCCCGGTGGCCGGGCGGGCCGCTGCCAGGCGGAGCTGACCAGCCGACCCGGGAGCAGCCGGCCGCGCTGGACGAGCCGTACTTCGACCCGACTCTGGCTCCACCGAGCGACCCGTACGTCGACGACATCGCGGTGACCACCGCCGCCGACGACCACAGCTACCAACCCGACGACGGGGATCCGGGCCGGCCGGGGTCGAGCTGGTCCGGCCGGGCCGGGGTACCCCCACCGGGTACCCGGCCGGCCGCCCCCGACGAGGAGTGGCAGGAGCCGGAGCGCCGGGGCGGCGCCTGGTACCTGCCGGCTCTGGTCGGCGTCCTGTTGGCGTTGCTGCTCGGCCTGGTCGGCCTGGGGCTGTGGCTGGGTCTGAAGGACCACGGCAAGCCCACCCCCACGGCCACCGCCACCCCCCGGCCGACCGCAACGACGCCCAGTGTGGCCCGCACGTCGGCCAAGCCGACCGCGTCGGCGACCGGCGCGCCCAGCGCGGCCACGGTGGAGCTGCCGGACCTGAGCAAAGTGAGCTACGCGGACGCGGCCGGCGCGCTGCACGGTCTCGGGCTGGTCGCCAAGCGGATCGACGAGGTCAACGACTCGCTCCCCGAGGGCACCGTCATCCGGACCGATCCCGGACCGGGTCAGGTACCGGTGGGCAGCGTGGTCACCCTGTTCGTGGCAAAGCCCGCGCCACCCACCACAGCCCCGGCGTCCCCGACCCCGTCCCCGTCCATGTCCACGTCCTGACCACGCCGCTGCCGACCCGCCCGCTCGGTGGACGACGTCACCACTGGCGGCGGCGGCGACCGACGAGGAGCAGTCCGGCGACGGCCATCATCAGCGCGAGCAGGCCCGACCAGATCAGCGAACGGGACTGCTGGAGATCGGCGGCCCGGCCGTTCGCGCGGGTGACCGCGTTGACGGTGGGCGGCAGCGAGTTGGTCTCGTCTCCCGCGTCGTAGCCGTACTCCCAGGGCGCCGGCACGGGTACCGGCTCAGCCTGGGCCGGTGAGCGGGCGGGCGTCGGTCGAGGAGTCGTCGCCGGCTGTCCCAACCCCTCGGTCACCGGTCGCAGTGGCCCGGTGCCGGCCCCTGCCGGTGGCGAGGTGTCCGGGTCGGCCGGCGCGGAGCTGCGGTCGGCGGCCGGCGCGGAGCTGCGGTGGACGGCCGGTGTGGACGAGGCCGGTGAACTGCTCGGGGCGGGCGATGGCGCAGCTGTCGTCGGCCGGGCGGAAGGCAGGGCGGCCGGTCCGGACGCGGTGGGCTCACCCGGCGGGCTGGCCGGCTGCGACGGCGTGCTGTGAACGGGCGGGTCACCCGGGTCGGGCGCGCCGGACCCGGGTGGCGTGCCCGGAGCGCCGGTGCCCCGAGCGCCGGTGGTCGGATCGGGACCGGGTGGGTCGACGCTGGGCGCGCCGGTGGTCGGGATCGGGCTGACCCGTCGGGCGGGCGAGTTGCTCGGGGTCGGGCTGGCAGCGGTCGCCCCGGCCGGCTGGAGCAGCACAAGTGCCGACAGCGCCACGGTAGCCACGGCGTAACCGAGCCGTCCGGATCGCCGTGGCACCACTGGGCCGGACATCGACAACCCTCCCCACCAGCGCCAAGATCGCGGATTGCGGTGGGGGATTGGGGGCGACTACGAACCTTCCCCGAGTTTAGGGACCGGGTCTGCGCCCGTCCGGGGAAACCTGAATGTTCGTCAGCGTGCGGCGGCGGTGGCCCGTCGGGCGGTCGGGCCACCGGAGAGGTGCTGTACCCCGCGGACCCGGACGAAGATGGAGCGGCGCTGAACCGCGTCCCCGGTACTGTCCAGTTCGTACCCGTCGAGCCAGGCCCAGCCGTCGTAGGTGGACCAGTCGTGCACCCGGATCACCCGGAACAACAGTGGTGCGGAGAACTGAACACTGGCATCGCGAGTAATCTTCAGCAATTCCCCGGAGCGAGGTAACACGTCGACTCCAATCGATTCTTGAGTCGGGTTGTGCGGTGTCGGCAATACGACTGTTACGGACGATTGGTTGGACTCCTCGGGTACGCGCCGACGAGTGACGGTACGTATCCGGTCCAACCAATCCCCCCTCCTTCGTGTCACCCACCAACACGGCTGACAAGCAGCGCGTACCGGCGAGGAGTCGTCACGAAGGCGTCTTGTCCATGGCCACCCAGCCCGGAACTGGCTACTCGGCTGATACCTGACAACCCAACCGGATAGGTGATCCATGTCTGATTGGTCAGCCTGCCCGAGAATAAAGATCGATGCAAGTTGCATATCCCCTTTCTGCTGAGGCGCAGCGCATGGTCGGGATGCCGGTTATATCAGCAAGGGTCGATTTCAGGGTGGCCCGCCGGGCGGCCGGGTGGCTGCGCGGGAGGTTGTCCGGCGTGGTTCGCACCCGGGGTGCGCGCTCGGGTGCGAGGTCGGTGCAGGATGTCCGGGTACGGACGGCAGCCGCCCGCCCGGATCCACCGCGTCGCTGAGGGAGTAGTGATGGAAGTCGAGACCAAGGGAATGAAGGTCGACGTGTCCCGGGCGGTGTGGCGGACCAGCTCCGTCGGGGGTACGGACGCCGAGAACTGTGTCCAGGTGGCCTTCCTCGACGAGGCGATCCTGCTGCGCGACGCCCGCGACCCGGACGGCCCGGTGCTGGTCTTCAACCAGGCCGAGTGGGACGCCTTCGTGGAGGGGGCCAAGGACGGCGAGTTCGATCTCTGATCAGAGCTGGTCGTCCGTCAGGTCGGGTGGGCCGGCCTCGGTCATCTGCTGAGGTGGGATGCCGTCGCCTGCCCCAGTTCGCTTCGTTGTACCAGGCAAGGTGGTCGCTTCCCCGCTGAATCGCTGCAGAGTACACCGAAAGGGGTGGAATCTGCTCAGATCCGGGGTGGGCCTGGGCAAGCGGAAAAGGCGGGCAGAGATGAAGAACATGGCCGAAAGCTCCGGCAACGCACCTTCGGACGAGCGTTTCGCGGGCCAGCTCGGCTACCGGACGTCGAGCCGTCGGGAGATCGGT
Organism: uncultured Actinomycetota bacterium; assembly: GCA_963794685.1. Lineage (GTDB taxonomy): Bacteria > Actinomycetota > Actinomycetes > Mycobacteriales > Micromonosporaceae > CAVTWH01. The sequence goes on from CAWCFK010000012.1 coordinate 235,661, forward strand.
GGCCTGGTCGGCGAAGCGCCCGACGACGCTCCCCGCAACGGCGCGAACCTCAGCTCGGTGATGGAACGGCCACTGCCCACCCAGCCGTCGATGTCCCTCACCGAGGTCACCGCGCTGACCGAGCCGGTCTTCAGCCCCGGCGGCTGGCTGGACATGGAGCCGACCGAGGAGCCGCCCGGCGAGCCGGTCGCCGAGCACCCGCTGCTGCGCGGCCTGCTGATGGAGTTGCCGGTCAAGGGAAGTGTGATGCCGACCCGGGAATGGCTGGACCGCTGGTTCGAGGCGACCCGGTCCATCCTCGAACTGCTCTACGTGCAGGAGCGCCCGGCCGGGCCACGCCCCCGCCGGTAAGCCACGCCCCCCGCCGGTCCAAGCCGATATGTCAGGCTGACCGGGTGACCGCACCCAAGATCGAACTACACGTCCACATCGAGGGCAGCATCCGCCCGGCCACCCTGCTGGAACTGGCCCGGGCCAACGGCGAACAGCTGCCCGCGGACACCGTGGCCGGGCTCACCGAGCTCTACGAGTTCACCGACTTCAAGCACTTCATCGAGGTGTGGATCCTCACCACCAACTGTCTGCGTACCCGCGACGACTTCCGCCGGGTGGTGGTCGACTACGCAGCCGAGGCGGCCGGCTTCGGCGCGGTGTACCTGGAGGCGATCTTCTCGCCGTGCGAGCGGGTCGCCCGGGGCGTCGCCTGGGACGACATCTACCAGGGCTACCTCGACGGCGCAGTGCAGGCGCAGGAGCGGCACGGGGTCACCGTGCGGTTCACCCCCGACCTGTACCGCGGCCTGGATCCGGCAGTCGCGGAAGAGTGCGCCCGGGTCAGCGTGCGCTACGCCGACCGGGGCATCGTCGGGCTGGGCCTGGGCGGGATGGAGAAGGGGATGCCGTCGCAGCCGTACGCGCGGGCCTTCGAGATCGCCCGGGAGGGTGGGCTGGCGCTGGTCCCGCACGCCGGCGAGGCGGCCGGCGCCGACTCGGTACGCGACATCCTGCGCTACGACCCGGTACGCATCCGGCACGGCATCCACGCCGCGCAGGACCCGGCGCTGCTCGCCGAGATCGTCGACCGGGGCATCGTGCTGGACGTCTGCCCCACCTCCAACTTGCGTACCCGCTCGGTCGCCGAGCTGGCCGAGCACCCACTGCCGGCACTGCGGGCGGCCGGTGTCCCGTGCACGATCAACACCGACGACCCGGCGATGTTCGGCACCGACCTGGGCCGCGAGTACGAGATCGCGGCGGCGTTGGGGGTCAGCGCCGCTGACGCGTACGTGGCGGGTCTGGCCGGGGCGCTCTGCGACGACGCGACCCGCGCCCGCCTCACAGCGCTCGTCTAGCGCGGGTGTCGGATTGGCGGCACGTCAGGCGTGGTGCCCCTGTAACAGGGGAGAAATGACGATTCGGATGAGGTTGAACTGACGAACGGCGGAATACGGTAGCGGCTCAGGCCGCACAGGAGGTGTCCCACAGTGACGTCGCACGAACTCAGCGTCTTTCTCGTTCTCGGCGCTGGCTTGCTCGCCATGCCCATCGGCGCGTACGGCGTGCTCGAAGCCCTCAACAAGCGCCGCCCACAGCAGCGCCGGGTCACCGCGTTGATCGCCACCTACGTGCTCGGCGTGCTGCTCTGTGGCTTCGCCCTGTCCATGAACGGCCAGTGGTACCTCGGCGCCGGCGTGGCGTTCATGCTTGTCCCGGTCGAGGCGGCGCTGCGCAAGCACGGCGTGCTCGGCCGCCGTCGCGTCGCGCAGATCGAGGGCTGACCCCGCAGGGTCGCCGGGGTCGCGAGCCCGGTCGCCGGGCCGCGAGCCCAACTGCCGGGCCGTGAGCCCAATCTGCCGGGCCGTGAGCCCGTCAGGGCCGGCAAAGCGGTCAGGCCCGCCGGCAGAAGCGGGCGGGCGTCAGACGGCGAAGGTGGTCGGGCGTTCGGTGGCCGGGGCCGGCGGGGTGGCCTTCCACAGGCCGGTCTTCTGGGCGCCGAGCCGGGCCAGGTAGGCCGGGTTGAGCAGCAGGTACCGCTTCCACAGCCGGCCCGGTTCCAGGCCCAGCCGCCACAGCCACTCCAGGCCCGCGCGCTGCATCCACGGCGGCGGCTTGCGGAGCTGGCCGGCGTGGTAGTCGAAGGCCGCGCCGACCGCGAGCTGCGGCATCGGCAGCAGCGGGCGCATCGCGTACGCGAAGATCTCCTGCCGGGGGCAGCCCAGCCCGACCAGCACGATCCGCGCGCCCGAGTCGATGATCCGGGTGGCGATCTGCTGGTCCTCACCCGGCTGCACGGCGCGGAACTTGGACGCCTCCCGGCCGGCGATCTTCAACGCCGGGAACATCTCGGTCAGCTTCGGAATCAGCCGGTCGAGGGTGTCGTCGGTGGAGCCGTACAGATATACCGGTAGCCCCTCGGCCGCGGCCCGCTCCAACACCGTGAGGGTGAGGGTGGGTCCGTAGACACGGTCGGCCAGTTCTGCGTGGTGCAGCGAGTTGAGTGCCCAACGGACCGGCTGTCCGTCCGGGGTGACCACGTCGAAGGAGTTGAGGCGGGCGCCGTGCGCCTTGTCCTGGACGCCGGTCATCACCCCGTGCACGGCCAGCGCGGTCAGCGCGAACGGTCGGCCGGCGTGGGCGGCGTCGATGACGGCGGCCGCGGCCTCGGCGTAGTTGGTGGCGTTGACCAGGACGCCGAGCACGTTGCCCTTGGCGGCCACCGTGGTGGCGGGGGTGGGGGTGGAGTCGGTCATGCCGCCGGCCGCCACTTGTCGACGTTGGCCTCGTAGATCTCCTGGAGGATCATCGGCACGTCGTAGACCTGCTTCCACTCCGGGTAGTCGGCGGCGAACGCTGCGTTGGAGCCGATCCACCACTGGTGGTCGCCGACCCGGTTGGCCTCGCGATATTCAGTGATCATCGCCTCACCGGTGATCTGCTGGGCCTGGTCGAAGGCCTCGAGCATCGAGGTGTTGGAGTGCCGCCCGCCACCGAGGTTGTAGACGGCGGCCGAGCGCGGGCTGCGGAAGAACGCCTCGAACGCGCTGACCACGTCGTGGCTGTGGATCGCGTCGCGGACCTGCTTGCCCTTGTAGCCGTACATGAAGTACGTCCGCCGCTCCATGTTGCAGCGCATCACGTAGCCCAGGAAGCCGTGCAGCTCGGTGGCCGAGTGTGCCGGCCCGGTCAGCGTGCCACCGCGGAAGCAGGCGGTCTTCATGTCGAAGTAGCGGCCATATTCCTGCACCATCACGTCGGCGGCGACCTTCGACGCGCCGAACACCGAGTGCAGGCAGGCGTCGATCGACATGTCCTCGCGGATGCCGTCGTGGTACGGGTGGTCGGCGGGCAGCTCGTAGCGGGTGTCCAACTCCACGAATGGCAGGCTGTTGGGCCGGTCGCCGTACACCTTGTTGGTGGAGCAGTGGATGACCGGCGCCTCGATGCAGTGCTCGCGGACGTTCTGCAGCACGTTGAGAGTGCCGCCGGCGTTGACGTCGAAGTCGGTGTAGGGGTCGCGGACCGCCCAGTCGTGCGACGGCTGCGCGGCGGTGTGGATCACCACGGCGATGTCGCGGCCGTAGCGGCGGAAGATGCCCGCCAGCGCGTCCCGGTCGCGGATGTCGATGTCGTGGTGGGTGTACGCCTCGCCGAGCGAGTTGGTCAGCCGGAGCACGTTCCAGGCGGTGGACGCCTCCGCTCCGAAGAACTGGGCGCGCATGTCGTTGTCGATGCCGACGACGTCCAGCCCCAGGCCGGCGAAGTGTCGGACGGCCTCCGATCCGATCAGACCGGCCGACCCGGTCACCAGCGCGACGCTCACCGCGTAAGCCTCCTCGACGTGCGACAAACCGCTGCGAGCATAGCGCCCGGCCGGTGGGCGGCCTGGCCGCGCCCGGCTCAGCCCCCCGGGGCGGCCCCGGCGTGTCGACACCCTTGCACCGGTGTCAGTTGCAGGACACGGACGTTCGTGAAGGAAGAGTGAACGAACGGCCGGCCCGGATCCGCATCCGTGTCACGGTGCTCGGGGAGGGAAACGACGGTGTTCAGGGCGAAAAACGACGAGCGGGCTACCCTCGGTAGCCCGCTCGTTGATGTGGTGGGGAAGGAGGGAGTTGAACCCTCACGCCCTTTCGGGCACACGGACCTGAACCGTGCGCGTCTGCCATTCCGCCACTTCCCCTGGCCCGTGGACGCGACGGCAAGAATACCAGCCGCACCCGTGGTGGCGCGGTGAAGAGTAGCACGGTTGCCTGGATCGGGATGCGTGCGGGCGTGCGGTCTACGGATACCATCAGACGTCGGAACCTGAGGAGGAGCCGGTGAGTGTGCTACAGCGCTTCGAGAAGCGCCTGGAAGGTATGGTCGAAGGGGCCTTTGCGAAGGTCTTCAAGGGTGTCGTGCACCCTGTGGAGATCCTTAACGCGATGCAGCGTGAGGCGGAGGCGCACAAGGCCATCCTCGCTGGTGGGCGCACGCTTGTGCCGAACCGGTACGTGATCGACCTGTCGCCTTACGACCACAGTCGGCTCGCGCCGTACGCCGCTGCCCTGGCCCAGGAGTTGGCCCAGTCCCAGGCGGAGTTCATCGGCGAGCAGGGCTGGACGGTCTACGGCGACGTGATCGTCGAGATCGAGCGCGGCGACGGGCTGGACACCGGCATGTTCCGGGTGACCGCAGAGGTCTACACCGGTGGCGACGTGGCGCCCGCCCCCAGCTACGAACAGCCGCCCGCGCCCCACTACCCGCCGTACGACCAGGGTGGCTACGGTCCACCGCCGGTCTCCGGTGGGCCGGCCGGTGGTCGGGCGGTCCGCCTGATCGCCAACGACGGACGCACCTATCCGTTGTCCATCGGCTCGACCGTGATCGGCCGGGGTGACCAGGCCAACCTGCGGCTGCCGGACGTCGGCATCTCCCGCCGGCACGCCCGGCTGGACTTCGACGGCGCCCAGGTGGTGCTCACCGATCTCGGCTCCACCAACGGCACCATGGTCAACGGCCAGCGGGTCTCCGCGGTCGCCCTCAACCCCGGTGACATGGTGCAGATCGGCACCACCACGCTCACCTTCCGAGTGGACGGCTAACCCCCTTGCCCCAGGCGCTCGCCCTCACCGTCGCCCGGATCGGGTTCATCGTCCTCCTGTGGATCTTCGTGTTCACCGTGGCCGGGGTGATCCGGCGGGACCTGTTCGCCGGTGCCCGGGCCCGGTTGGTCGCCGCACCGCGCGGTGGCGCGGTGGCGGCGGGTGCCGGCGCACCCAAAGCCAAGAAGGGTCGGGCTGCCCGGCAGCTCGTGGTCACCGCCGGCGCGCTGGCCGGTACCCGAATCACGCTCGGCGATCATCCGATCACCATCGGCCGTGCCGAGGACTCAACGCTGGTCATCACCGACGACTACGCATCCGCGCGGCACGCGCGTATCGTCCCCCAGGCCGGACAGTGGCTCCTGGAGGACCTAGGGTCCACGAACGGGACCTACCTCGGCAACGCGAAGGTCACCGGCCCCACCCCTGTACCCCTCGGCGTGCCGATCAGGATCGGCCGCACGGCCCTTGAGTTGCGGACATGACCCTTACTTTGCGCTATGCGGCCCGCAGTGACCGGGGCCTGATCAGAGACGGTAACCAGGACTCCGTCTACGCCGGCCCCCGGCTGCTCGCCGTCGCTGACGGCATGGGCGGGATGGCCGCTGGAGACGTGGCCAGCAACATCGTCATCGAGGCGTTGGCGCCACTGGATGAGGACGTCCCCTCCGACGCCCCCATCGACGCGCTGCGCTCCGCGGTCGATCTGGCCAACCAGCACCTGCGGGACACCGTCGACGCCAACCCGGCGATGGAGGGGATGGGCACCACGCTCACCGCCCTGCTCTTCTCCGGGACCAAGTTCGGCACCGTGCACATCGGCGACTCGCGGGGCTACCTGCTCCGCGAGAGCGAGTTCATGCAGATCACCAAGGACGACACGTACGTCCAGATGCTGGTGGACGAGGGCCGGATCAGCGCTGAGGAGGCCAGCAGTCATCCACAGCGCTCGTTGCTGACCCGGGCGATGGACGGCCGGGACGTCGATCCCGAGTACGCCATCCGCCCGGCGGTGCCCGGCGACCGGTACCTGATCTGCAGTGACGGGCTGACCGCCGTGGTCAGCGCCGAGACCATCGCGGACACGCTGCGCGAATATGTCGACCCGGCCGAGTGCGTGGAGCGGCTGGTGCAGCTTGCGCTGCGCGGCGGCGGGCCCGACAACATCACCGTGATCGTCGCCGACGTGACCGACCAGGACATCGTCGAGCAGCAGCCGATGGTGGGCGGCGCGGCAGCCCGGGACCGCGGGATGGTCTCCACCAGCGGCGCCAACGGCTCCACCCCGGCATCCCGGGCGGCCACCCTGTCCGGGCCCCGGCCCGCGGTGGCGCAGGAGCCGCCGGAGATGCTGGTATCGCCGCCCCGGCGGCGTCGCCCGCTGCGTACCGCGGTGATCCTGGTGGTGCTGCTGGCCATCCTCGGCGGCCTGGTCTGGGGTGGCTGGTTCTACACCCAGCAGCAGTACTACGTGGGCGTGGACAACAACCAGGTGGTGGTGATGCGGGGGGTACCCGGCGAGATCGCCGGCCTGCGGCTCTCCTCCGTCTACCGCCGCCCGGAGACGCCGGTCAACCTCAACCAGCTCAAGAAGCACGCCCAGGACCGGGTGAAGGAGGGCATCGCCGCCGACTCGGCCGCCGACGCCTGGGACAAGCTGACCAAGCTGCTGGCCCCGGGCGGGGACAACCTGTGCGACCCGTCAGCCACGCCCACCGTCGAACCGTCCCCGGACGCGTCCGCAGCCAGCCCGTCGACCGCCATCTCGGCCACCGCCAGCCCGGCGCTGACCCCGAGTTCGCCGTCGGCCACCGCGTCCGGTGTCGAGGTCGGTCCGACCCCGACGCTGCCGCCCTGCTGAGCCCGCGAACCAGGAAGATCACAACGTGACCGCGCCCGCGCCGTACGCCATCCCGCCGACCCGAGAGGGGTCGGCGGGCGCGGTCGCGCGTACCCCCCGCAACACCGAGCTGGCGTTGCTGATGTTCGCGCTGCTGATCGTCACCGTCTACACGGTGGCCATGCAGTACGGGCTGATGCACAAGCTGAGCATGGACTTCTGGGTACTCCCGGCGCTGCTGGCCGTGGTGTTCCTGCTCGTGCACATCGCGGTGCGCTTCCTCGCCCCGTACGCCGATCCGGTGATCCTGCCCTGTGTGGCCCTGCTCAACGGCCTGAGCATCACCTTCCTACGCCGCCTCGACCTGGGCGACGCCAAGCCGGAAGCCCGCGCCGACTACCCGATCTTCAGCGGCTCCGGCGTCAAGCAACTGATCTGGACGCTGATCGCGCTGTTCCTCGCGGTCGGGTTCCTGGCTCTGGTGAAGGACCACCGGGTGCTCTCCCGCTACGCCTACACCCTGGGCCTGGCCGGTGTGGTGCTGGTCCTCATCCCCGCGGTGCTGCCGGCCCGGTTCTCCGAGATCCACGGCGCCAAGCTGTGGATCCGGGTGGGCGGCTTCCAGCTCCAGCCGGGTGAGTTCGCGAAGCTGCTGCTGCTCTGCTTCTTCGCCTACTACCTGGTCCGCAAGCGCGAAGTGCTGTCGCTGGCCAGCCGCCAGTTCCTCGGCATCGACTTTCCGCGCGGCCGCGACCTCGGGCCGGTGGTGGCGATCTGGCTGATGAGCCTCGCGGTGCTGGTGTTCGAGAAGGACCTGGGCACCTCGCTGCTGTACTTCGGCATGTTCGTCGTCACCCTCTACATCGCCACCGAACGGGTCAGCTGGCTGATCATCGGTCTGCTGCTGTTCTTCGGCGGTGCGGTGCTGGCCTACTTCCTGGGTGAGGCGATCGGTGGCCCGTTCGCCAACTTCTACCAGCGGGCCAACATCTGGCTCGACCCGTTCTCCGACCCCACCGTCGACGGCTACCAACTGGTCCAGTCGCTGCTAGGACTCGGCAGCGGGGGCATCTTCGGCACCGGGCCGGGCGCCGGCAACCCCGGCCTGGTCCCCGCCGTGGAGAACGACTTCGTCTTCGCCGGGATGGGCGAGGAGGTCGGCCTGTTCGGTCTCACCGCGCTGCTCGGCGTGTACCTGGTGATCGTCGAGCGGGGGCTGCGGGCGGCGATCACCGTGCGGGACTCGTTCGGCAAACTGCTCGCCGGTGGCCTGGCGTTCACTCTGGGGCTGCAGGTCTTCGTGATCGTCGGCGGGGTCACCAAGCTGATCCCGCTGACCGGGCAGACCACCCCGTTCCTGTCCGCCGGTGGCTCCTCGCTGATGGCGAACTGGCTGCTGATCGCGCTGTTGCTGCGGATCTCGGACGCCGGCCGCCGGCCGGCGCAAGCACCACCCAAGGCGCCGGAGAAGCTTTCCGGCCTGGCCACGGAGATCCTGCGATGAACGCCCCTCTACGCCGGGCGGGCGTGGTCATCCTCGTGCTGTTCGGCCTGCTCTTCCTCAACCTGAACTACGTCCAGGCCTACAAGGCCGACTCGTACCGGACCAACGAGCACAACGCCCGGGTGCTCTACTCCGAGTACGAGCGCCAGCGCGGCAGCATCATCCTCAACGACAACAGCACCATCGCCGCGCAGAGCAGCGCCACCACCGACAACCTCAAGTACCTGCGCAGTTACCCGCTGGGGGCGGTGTACGCGCAGATCCTCGGGTTCCGCTCGGTCAACGGTGGAGCGGCCGGGGTGGAGCGGTCGCAGAACGACTTCCTCTCCGGGCGCTCGGCGGCGCTGTTCGGTGATCGGTTCAAGGAGGCGTTCACCGGCAACAAAACCCCCGGTGGCAGCGTGGTGGTCACGCTGTCCAAGGCGGCTCAGCAGACCGCGTACAACCAGCTCATCAACAACAAGGTCGGGGCGGCCAGCGGGGCAGCGGTGGCGTTGGACCCGCAGACCGGGGCGATCCTGGCGATGGTCTCCACACCGAGCTACGACCCGAACACGTTGACCGTGCACGACACCGACGCGGCCGCTTCGGCGTACCAGGCGTTGGAGGCCAACAAGCTGCAGCCGCTGTTCAACCGGGCGATCTCGGGCACCTATCCGCCGGGCTCCACCATGAAGGTCATCATCTCGGCGGCGGCGCTGTCCACCGGGCAGTACACCCCGCAGACGATGATCCCGGCCGGCGACTCGTACACCCCGGTCCCGGGCGGCGGATTCAGCATCCACAACGCCGAGGACGAGACCTGCCCGTCCGCCACGGTCACCCTCAACGACGCGCTCACCCGCTCCTGTAACACCGGCTTCGCCCAACTCGGGGTGAACCTCGGCTCCGACAAGATCAATCAGATGGCGCGGGCGTTCGGCTTCGAGAACGACGACCTGACCATCGACGGCTCCGGCAACCTGGTCATCCGGGTGGCCGCCAGCCACGTCGGCGACCTGTCCAACGGCAACGGCGCGGACGACCCGAACAAGGTCGCCCAGTCCTCCATCGGGCAGCTCGAGGTGAAGGAGACGCCGCTGCAGGACGCCATGGTGGCGGCCGCGGTGGCCAACGGCGGGCAGTTGATGCGCCCGTACATCGTGCAGAAGGAGCTGGCTCCGGACCTGACCACCGCCCACGAGACCGACCCGAAGGTGCTCAGCACCCCGATGTCCGGCCAGGTCGCGGCCGATCTCCAGGGCATGATGATCAGCGTTGTGCAGAACGGCACCGGTAAGAAGGCCCAGATTCCCGGCTTCCAGGTCGGCGGCAAGACCGGTACCGCGCAGAACGATCCGGGTAAGAAGGACCACGGCTGGTTCATCGGGTTCGCGATGAAGAACGGCAAGCCGATCTGCGCGGTCGCGGTCTTCCTGGAGAACGCCGGCTCGGGTGGCAGCGGCGAGGCGGCCCGGATCTCCGGCGAGATCATGAAGTCGATCATCGCGGAGAAGGGCATCAAGTGACCGGGGGGCGTCGGACATGGTGAGCGCGGGGATGGTGCTCGGTGGCCGGTACCGGCTGGACGAGCGGATCGCCGGTGGCGGCATGGGAGACGTCTGGCGCGGTACCGACGACGTGCTGGGCCGGACAGTGGCCGTGAAGATCCTGCTGCCCTCGCTGCTCGAGGAGCCCGGCTTCGCCGAGCGCTTCCGCGGTGAGGCGCGGACCATGGCGACCATCAACCATCCCGGCGTGGTGGACGTCTACGACTACGGCTCCGACTCGACGGTCGGGGCGTACCTGGTGATGGAGTACGTCGAGGGCGACGCGCTGTCGCGTACCCTCGGACGGGTCGGCCGGCTCACCCCGGCCCGCACGATGGCGCTGGTCGCGCAGGCCGCCGACGCCCTGCAGGCCGCCCACGACAAGGGCATCGTGCACCGCGACGTGAAGCCCGGGAACCTGCTGGTGCGCCCCAACGGCTCGCTGGTGCTCACCGACTTCGGCATCGCCCGGTCGGCCATGGTCGGCCAGCTCACGGCGGCCGGGTCGGTGCTCGGCACGGCCTCCTACATCTCGCCGGAGCAGGCCTCCGGCGCCACCGCCACCCCGCTGTCCGACGTGTACGCCCTGGGCGTGGTCGCCTACCAGTGTCTGTCCGGCCGGCGGCCGTTCGAGGGCGAGGGGCCGCTGGAGATCGCCATGCGGCACGTCCGGGATGTGCCTCCGCCGCTGCCCCCGGACATTCCGCCGCCGGTACGGGTGGTCGTCGAGCGCTCGATGGCCAAGGACCCGGCCGCCCGGTACCCGTCCGCGGCGGCCCTCGGCCAGGTGGCCCGGCGTACCGCCGCCAGCCTGGTCACCACCGTGCTCACCCCGGGCGCCGGCGGCCCCACCTCGGGACCCCCGATGCCTGCCCCGATCTCGGGCGGTCCGCGCGGTGCCGCACCGGTCTCCGGCGGCCCCCGTGGCACCGCGCCGACCTCCGGTGGCCCCCGTGGCAGCGCCCCGGTACCCGGCCCGACCTCGGCCCCGCCCGGCACCCGGGTACTTCCCGGCGGGACCCCGGCCGGCCCGCTACCGCCCGGCGGCAACCGGGGCACCGCGGCCGCCCCGCCCGCTCCGCCCCGCCGCCCCGACACCGTCTCCTACTACTCCGCTCCGGCGCCTACGTCCCGGCCACCGAGCCGGGCCGGCGCGGTGGTCATCGGCCTGCTCATCGGCCTGCTCGTGCTGCTGCTGCTGGCCGGCGGATACTGGCTGCTCCACGATCGCAACAAAGGCAACAACGGCGGCGCCAACCCGGGCTCGTCAACCAGCGTCAACCTGGTAGCGCAGGACTGTGACGGGCTCCGCGGTGACAGCTACCCCTCGGTCAAGAAGGCCCTGGAGGCCAGGGGTTTCGACGTGAAGCAGGCTTCCGCCGCCGGTGGCGAGAAGGACACGGTGAAGGACGTCAAGCCCTGCCCGGCCACCGCCGGAGCGAAGCTCACCGTCACCGTCTACACCGGCAAAGGCGGTAGTGGCAACGGCGGGTAACGGCGGCGGTAACGGCAACGGCGGGGGCAACGGCGCCGGTAGCGGCGGAAGCGGCACCCCGACTGCGAAGCCGAGCGCCAGCTGTGGTGGAGTCGGTGGGGCGATAGACAAACCTGGATGCAATTCGGCATCGCCGTCCGAGTCGGCGGGCTGATGGTGCATCGGGTCGATAGAGTGCGACGGGTGTCCAGAACCGAAGGACGTAGGACGAGATGACTGCGGGTCGCCTGCTGGGCGAGCGCTACCAGGTCGGCGAGCTGTTGGGCTACGGCGGCATGGCCGAGGTGCACCGGGGACGTGACCTCCGGCTGGGCCGCGATGTCGCGATCAAGATGCTTCGTCCGGATCTGGCCCGCGACGACAACTTCCAACTCCGGTTCCGGCGTGAGGCGCAGAACTCCGCGTCGCTCAACCACCCCGCGATCGTGGCCGTCTACGACACCGGCGAGGAACGCGGCCCAAACGGCGAGCTGCTGCCGTACATCGTCATGGAGTTCGTCAACGGACGCACCCTCAAGGAGGTGCTGGCCGCCGAGGGGCCGCTGATGCCCCGACGGGCGTTGGAGATCAGCGCGGACATCTGCGCCGCCCTGGAGTTCAGTCACCGGCACGGGATCATCCACCGCGACGTCAAGCCGGGCAACGTCATGCTCACCCTGACCGGCCAGGTCAAGGTGATGGACTTCGGCATCGCGCGGGCCCTGGCCAGCGGGGCCACCACGATGACCCAGACCAGCGCGGTCATCGGCACCGCCCAGTACCTCTCGCCGGAGCAGGCGCGCGGTGAGGCGGTCGACGCCCGCTCCGACGTCTACGCCGCCGGCTGCGTCGTCTACGAACTGCTCACCGGGCAGCCGCCGTTCGTCGGCGACAACCCGGTCAGCGTCGCCTACCAGCACGTCCGGGAAGACCCCCGGGCGCCGAGCAACCTCAACTCCGACGTGACCCCGCCGGTGGACGCGGTGGTCCTCAAGGCGCTCGCGAAGAACCGGCTGAACCGGTACCAGAGTGCCGGCGAGATGCGCGCCGACCTGCTTCGGGCAGCTTCCGGTCGGCCGGTGGCGGCCACCCCGGTGCTGCGCGAGGAGGAGCGGGTCGCGTACTCGCCGCCGCCGCCCCGGGTGATGGGCAACCGGAACACCGGCACCATGGCCCGGGTCGGTAACAACCAGCGCCGCCGCGCGTCCACCTGGGTCCTGGTCGCGCTCAGCCTGCTCGGCCTGCTCGCAGTGGTGGCCCTGGGCGCCGGGATCTACCTGGCCAACAAGACTCCGACCTCGGTTGTGCCGGCGCTGGTCGGTGGCGGTGAGGACACCGCGACCGCGTTGCTGAGCAATGCCAAGCTGAAGGGCCAGGGCAATCCGGTCACCGACAAGGACTGCGAGCCCGGCAAGGTGCTCCGGCAGTCCCCGGACGCCGGCCGGAAGGTGGCCGAGGGCTCGACCGTCAGCTACGACGTGTGCGCCGGCCCGGGCTCCACTCAGGTGCCGGCCGGGCTGGTCGGCAAGTCGGTCGCCGACGCGCAGAAGGCGCTCACCGACGCCGGGCTGGTGCCGAAGACCCAGACGAAGGACAGCGACAAGCCCAAGGACACCGTGATCGCCGTCGATCCGGTGGACGGAACCACGCTGGAACACGGCAAGACCGTCCTGCTCACCATCTCGCTGGGCAACATGGGGCCGGTTCCCGACGTCACCCAGCTGAGCAAGGACGACGCCGTCGCCAAGCTGAAGAACATGGGCTTCCAGAACATCAAGGTGGCCGGCAAGCAGACCACCACGCCGACCGAGTACGGCATCGTGCTGGTGCAGAATCCGGTGGGTGGTGAGGTGCGCAAGTTCACCGACCAGATCACCGTGCAGTACGGTGTCGGACCCACCGCGCCGCCGACCACCCCGTCGAGCTCGCCGTCTGGTAACTGATCGACCATTCCGGGTCGGGTCGGGGACGACGCGACCCGGAATCGGCGCCCGGGCGGAAGCCTTACCGGGTCGGCGTCACCCCGGGCTGGTCCTGCTGTTCGGTGACGTGACCGTCGCTGGAGGACGGCAGGTGCGCGTCGACGGCCGGGAACACCACGTACCACAGCACGCCGACGGTGGCGGCCAGCAGTAGTACCGAGCTCGCCAGCTTGCCGGCCCAGCCGAACGGCAGTTGCCGCCAGATCCACCCGTACACGTCGATCAGCTCCAGACTCCGGGCGGCGGCTGGTTGTGTGGGGTGTTGCTGGCCAGCCGGGCGTGCACGATCAGCCGCTGGTAGTTGTCCCACTTCGGGTTGCAGGTGGTCAGCGTGAGGTCGGCCTCGGTGGGCTTGGCCTGCGGCTGGCCGGGGACCGCGGCGACCACCTCGACGGCGCTCGGCGAGACGATCTGCTGGGAGTAGACGCGGTAGACGTACCAGTTGGTCCGGGTCTCCACGATCACCAGGTCGTCGGTCTGGATCTTGTCCAGGTCCCAGAAGATGGCCGGGGTGCGGTGCCCGGCGACGGAGAAGTTGCCGACCGCGCCGGGGAGCGCGGTGCCCGGGTAGTGGCCCGGCGCGTACTTGATGTCGGCCAGCTCGACGCCCTCGACCACCACCCACTTCTGGTGCAGCCGGGGCACGTACAGCCGGCCGACCGCGCCACCGGGCGGGGGAGCGGTCGGGGAGTTCGCGGACGGCGAGCCGCTCGGGCCGACGGCGGGGTTGCCCCACTCCTGGGCGAGTTGGGAGTTGAGCACCTTCTGGTGGTCGTTGATGATCGTCGACTGGCCCCAGACCTCATATCCGGCGAAGAGCAGGATGGCCAGGCCGGCAGTGATCAGCAGCTCCCCTACCGTGCGCAGGGTCGCTCGTACCCGCCCACCGCGCGCACGCGGCGCAGCGGTGGGTCGGGCAGGCGGGAATTCCAGGTCGTCGTCGGGCACGGTCTCAGTTCAGCGGTTGGGCGTACTGCAGGTCCGTCGAACCCTGGTAGGCGGGGAGTGTCACGTCGTCCTTCCAGTCGAGGCTCCAGCCGAGCCGGTAGGCGGCGACGACGTCGCGGAACGCCTGGACGCCTGGGGAGGCGTCGAGGGCGCGGGCCATGCCGTCGCGCGGGCCGATCGCGACGACGACGAACGGCGGCGAGTAGACGCGGCCATTGAGAAGCAGCGTATTTCCCACACAGCGTACGGCAATTGTCGAAATCACCCGAACACCCATAATAGTCATAGCTTCCGCGCCGCCGGACCACAACGCGTTGACTACCGCCTGCACGTCCTGCTGGTGCACGACCAGGTCGTCGACGGTGGCCCCGTCCGGCAGCGTGCCGTCCGGGCGCAACGCGGCGTCGTTCAAAGCCACCTGGACGGCCGGCCCGTGCACCGCGGTCAGCCCGGCGGCCGCCCTGCTCGCGTCGGCCCGGCCCTGCTCGGCGGCGATACCGCTGTCCGAACCGCCCAGCGTGCCGGTGAGCGCGTCGACCTGGGCGTCCAGTTGGGCCCGGGTCGCCTCGTCGTCGGCGAGTTGCCGGCTGCGGTCGGCGATCAGGCTGGCGAACTGCGGGCTTCGGTCGTCGCGCAGGTCGGTGCCGTTGGCGGTGTTCGCGCTGGTGGTGAAGAGCAGGCCGGCAACGAGGGCGACCACCGGGACGAGCAGGTTCCAGACGGTGCGGGGCCGGTGACGCCGCCGGGGTCCGAGCGCCACCGCAGCCCGGCGAAGCGCCTTGCCCCAGCCGCCGCCGCCGGATGTGTACTCCACAACGCCCCCTCTGCCGTCCCGTCCGCAACCGGTCGGGCCGCTGGTTACCCGGGCCGACCGCGCGACTACTCTCAATGACGCCTATTATTCCCGGGAGCCGGGCGCGCTCCGGGGTCGCGGCTGTTGGCTCAGACGGACACCCGGGGTACTGTTCACCGACGTTCCCCTCAGGAGAGCACCGTGCCGAAGTCCAAAGTACGCCAGAAGAAGATCTACACGCCGCCCGCCGAGTACGGCACGCGGCCGACTGCGGCTGCCGCCCGCCGGCCCAGCCCGGTGTGGGTACCGGTGCTGGCCATCTCCCTGATTGTCTTCGGTATCGGCTGGCTGGTGGTCTACTACCTGTCCGGTGGCCAGTACCCGGTGGCGTCCTGGAACTACTGGAACCTCGCCGTCGGCTTCGGTCCGATGGTCGGCTCGCTGCTGGTGCTGTCGCGCTGGCGGTAACGCCGCGCCGTCCGGTACCCGGTTGGTGGTCTGCTGCGTTCTGTCCGGTTCGCGGGCTAGATTACAACCGTGTGGTTTTCCCCAGAGTTTTTCCACAGCCTGTGGACAACCGCCCCTGGGGCGAGGATCACGTTACTTCGGAGTAACTTCATCGCCTAGGCTGACGTGTCGATGCCTGGATTGTTCGTAGGCGGTGGAGGAGCGCGCTGATGGGTGCGGTGCAGATCGTCAGTACGGTGCTCGCGGCCGCGGTGACCGTGGTCGCCGTGGTGCTGGTTGTTCGGGCGGTACGCCGGATGCTCGCGGTGATCCGGCTGGGTCAGCCCGACCCGACCCGGTCCGACCGCAAGGGCCAGCGGCTGCGCACCATGCTGGTGGAGACGCTGGGTCACACCCGGATGCTCAAGTGGACCTGGATCGGCGTCGCGCACTGGTTCGTGATGGTCGGCTTCATCCTGCTGTCGTCGCTGGTGCTCCAGGCCTACTTCGAGGTCGTCTCGCCCACCGCCCAGATCCCGATCCTCGGCGGCTGGGTGGTCTTCGGCCTGGTCACCGAGTGGATCAGCGTGCTCGGCATCCCGGCCATCGGCTACCTCATGGTGCAGCGCCTGCGCGCCCGCCCGGGTCGGCTGCGCCCCGGCCGGCCGTCCCGGTTCGCCGGCTCGACCATGTGGCAGGGGTACTTCGTCGAGTGGGTGGTGCTCCTCGTCCTGGTCTGCGGTCTGCTGATCCGGGGCATCGCGGCGGCCGGCGGGCACCTGCCGTTCCCGACCTGGGCCGCGCCGGTCTCGCACGGGCTCGGCAGTTTCCTGCCGGACTCCGGGAACCTGCTCACCCTGGTCGCCCTCGTCAAGATCCTGATCTCGATGACCTGGGCCATCGTCATCGGTCTCAACGTCACCATGGGCGTGGCCTGGCACCGCTTCCTGGCCTTCCCGAACATCTTCTTCAAGCGCACCGCCGCCGCCGACCGGCCGGCGCTGGGCGGCCTGCGCCCGATGACCAGCAACGGCGAGCTGCTCAACTTCGAGGAGGCCGACCCCGAGTCCGACCAGTTCGGGGTCGCCCAGGTGGAGCAGTTCAGTTGGAAGGGCCTGCTGGACTTCAGCACCTGCACCGAGTGCGGTCGGTGCCAGTCGCAGTGCCCGGCCTGGAACACCGGCAAGCCGCTCTCCCCGAAGTTGCTGATCACCAGCCTGCGTGACCACGCCTACGCCAAGGCCCCGTACCTGCTGGCCGGCGGCGGCAAGGACCTGGCCGGCGACGAGAAGGGCACCGCCGAGCAGCTCGCCAAGGTGAACGTGCTGGCGCTGGCCGAGGCCGACCGACCGCTGATCGGGGGGGCCGACGTCGGCGGCATCATCGACCCGGACGTGTTGTGGTCGTGCACCACCTGCGGGGCCTGCGTGGAGCAGTGCCCGGTGGACATCGAGCACGTCGACCACATCGTCGACATGCGCCGCTACCAGGTGCTGATCGAATCGAACTTCCCGTCCGAGGCCGGCGTGATGCTGCGCAACCTGGAGTCCAAGGGCAACCCGTGGGGTGCGCCGCCGGCCACCCGGGAGGACTGGACCAAGGGGCTGGGCTTCGAAGTGCCCCGGGTCGGTGAAGTAGACGACTTCGAGTACCTGTTCTGGGTGGGCTGCGCGGGGGCGTTCGAGGACCGGGCCAAGAAGACCACCCGGGCGGTGGCGACGCTGCTGCACGAGGCCGGTGTGAAGTTCGCGATCCTCGGCAACGGTGAGACCTGCACCGGCGACCCGGCCCGCCGGATCGGCAACGAGTTCGTCTTCCAGCAGCTCGCCCAGCAGAACGTGGAGACCCTCGCTGACGCGTTCGGCGAGCGGCCGCCGACCCAGCGCAAGATCGTGGCGACCTGCCCGCACTGCTTCAACACCCTGGCCAACGAGTACGGCCAGGTCGCCGAGGCTGCTGCCGGCCCGGATGCCGACGAGGCGCAGCGCGGCAAGGGGCGCTTCGACGTGGTGCACCACACCCAGTTGCTGGCGCACCTCGTCGAAACGAAGAAGCTCACCCCGGTCGAGCCGATCGACAAGGTCACCTACCACGACCCCTGCTACCTGGGCCGGCACAACCGGGTTTTCAGCCCGCCCCGCGAGGTGCTCAACGCCGCCAGTACCGGGGTGACCGAGATGCCGCGCAACTCCGAGCGCTCGTTCTGCTGCGGCGCCGGCGGCGCCCGGATGTGGATGGAGGAGCGGATCGGCAAGCGGATCAACATCGACCGGGTCGAGGAGGCGGTCGCCACCGGCGCCACCACCATCGCGGTCGGCTGCCCGTTCTGCTCGACGATGCTCTCCGACGGCGTGAACTCGGTCGCCGCCGGCCAGGCCGAGGTGGTCGACGTGGCCACCGTGCTGCTGCGCTCGGTGAAGCCGGAGGCCCCGGCCACGCCGGTCGGCTGACCGTCATCGTTGTGCCCACGACATGCTCCGGCCCGGCCGCGCCCGGCCGGGTCGATCGTGCCGTGGCACAATCGTGCGTGAGGTGAGACGACCATCGACGGGCTGTACTTGACGGCGTTACCGCTGTTGGCCTTCATCCTGCTCACGGCCATCAACGCATTCTTTGTCGCCGCCGAGTTCTCGCTGGTGACGGTGGACCGCTCGGCGATCGAGGCATCCGCCCAGGCCGGCGACCGCAAGGCGCGTACCGTGCAACGCGCGCTGCGCCAGCTGTCCTTCCAGCTCTCCGGCGCGCAGCTGGGCATCACCATCGCGGCGCTGCTCACCGGCTACCTGGCCGAGCCGGCGCTGGCCCGGCTGCTGCACCCGTTGATCGGCGAGCACCCGGCGGTGACGCACCTGCTCGCCCTGGTCATCGCCACCCTGTTCTCGATGTTGTTCGGTGAGCTGATCCCGAAGAACGCCGCGTTGGCCCGGCCGATGCCGCTGGCCCGCGCCACCGCCGGTCCGCAACGGGTCTTCTCGACGGTCTTCGCCTGGTTGATCCGGCTGCTCAACGGCAGCGCCAACGCACTGGTCCGGCGGCTGGGCGTGGAGCCGCAGGAGGAGTTGGCCAGCGCCCGCTCGCCGGAGGAGTTGAGCCTGCTGGCCGCGATGTCCGCGCAGGCCGGCGCGCTGCCCGAGGACACCGCGCTGCTGCTGCAGCGCACCATCCGGTTCGGCGACAAGCGGGCCGCCGAGGCGATGACGCCGCGGATCGACGTGGTGACGCTGGAGGCGATCACCATGGTGTCGGACATGCTGGAGACCGCGCGGGTGACCGGCCACAGCAGATTCCCGGTGTACGAGTCGGAGGTCGACCAGATCACCGGCGTGGTGACCGTGATCGACGCGCTGGCGGTGGCCCCCGGCCAGCGCCCGCACACCCCGGTGGGGCTGATCGCCCGGGAGCCGGTCTACGTGCCGGAGAGCCTGGACCTGGACGGCGTGCTGCGCGAGCTGCAGGCCGCCGGCGCCGAGCTGGCGATCGTGGTGGACGAGTACGGCGGCACCGACGGGTTGGTCACCATCGAGGACCTGGCCGAGGAGCTGGTCGGCGAGATCTCCGACGAGCACGACACCGAACCCGCCGCGTACGAGGTCATCGAGGATCGCCGGACGGTCGCCGAGTCCGGTGGCAGCCTGCTGGTGGAAGGCGTGGTCCGGGCGGACGAGTTGGACGAGCTGACCGGGTTCCGGCTGCCCGAGGGGCCGTACGAGACGCTCGCCGGCTTCCTGATGGCCCGGCTCGGGCACATCCCGGTGGAGGGCGAGACGGTGGACGAGCACGGCTGGCGGTTCACCGTGACCGAGTTGGACAAGCACCGGGTCGAGCAGGTCCGGGTCAGCGCGCCGGAGCCGGCCGGTGGGTAGCCTGCTGATCGCCCTCGCGCTGCTGCTGGGCAACGCGTTCTTTGTGGCCGGCGAGTTCGCCCTGATCGCCTCCCGGCGCACCGTGGTCGAGCCGATGGCCGGCGACTCCAACCGGGCCAAGATGGCGCTGCGGGCGATGGAGCAGCTGCCGCTGATGATCGCCGGGTCGCAGCTGGGCGTCACCATCTGCTCGCTGGGTCTGGGCGCGATCGCCGAGCCGGCGTTGGCCCACCACCTGGTACCCCTGCTGCACCTGATCCACCTGCCGGAGAATGCCGCGCACCCGGTCGCCTTCGTGCTGGCGCTGGGCATCGTGGTGTTCTGCCACACGGTGATCGGCGAGATGGTGCCGAAGAACCTGACTCTGGCCGGCCCCGAGCGGGCGGTGCTCTGGCTCGGTCCGCCGATGTTCGGCTTCTGCCTGGCGTTCAAGCCACTGCTGGTGGCGATGAAGTGGGCGTCAAGGCAGGTGCTGCGGATCTGGCGGATCGAGGCCACCGACACGGTGAAGACGGTGTTCACGGCCGAGGAGTTGGCCGGCCTGGTGGCCGAGTCGCGGACCGAGGGGCTGCTCGACCCGGAGGAGCACGCCCGGATCACCGGGGCGCTGGCGTTGCACGAGCGGACCTCCGCCGAGGCTATGCGGCCGTGGGATTCGGTGACCACGGTGCCGGAGGGCGTCACCCCGGCGGACCTGGAGGCCAGGGCGATCAGTTCCGGGCTTTCCCGCTTCCCGGTGGTCGCTTCCTCCGGACGGGTGCACGGCTTCCTGCACGTCAAGGACGTGCTCGGCAGCACCGGCGAGGCGCGCCGGCAACCGATTCCGGGGCGGCTTATCCGGCCGCTGCCGACCGTGCCGCCGACCTGCAACCTGGCCGAGACGCTGCTCGCCATGCGGCGCGGACGACGGCACATGGTGCTGGTCGGCGAGGGTGACGTGCCACAGGGGATGCTGACCATCGACGATGTTCTGCGGGCCGTGGTGGGCGGCCAGCAACCCACACGCACAGTTGCCGTCTGATCGCACAGCGAAGTCGTAGGGCCAGCTAGGTTGCTTGTGCCACAAGGGTTTCAATACTGTGGGCAATCATGGACAGGTCCAGACGCTCCCCTCTCGTCGGCCTCGTCGCGGTGGTCGCCTCGTTCGTCGCCTCATTGGCGCTGGTGGTGGCCGTTCCGGCTGGGGCGGCTAATGCCGCGCCCGATCCGCAAGCGCAGATCGACAAGCTGTGGGATCAGTTGGAGCCGCTCATCGAGCAGTACAACGGCGTCCACACCAAGCTGCTCGCTGACCAGGCAAAGGCAGCCGCGCTGCAACAGCAGCTCGATCCACTGCTCACCAGGGTCGACCTGGCCAGCAGCCGGCTCGGCGCGATCTCCGCCGAGCTCTACATGCAGGGTCCCCTGGCCCAGGCGAACGCGATGCTCGGCGGCTCCCCGACCGACCTGGCCGACCGGCTCGGTTCACTCAACGCGATCGCCTTCGGCCAACAGGCCACCATCGACGGCGCCGCCGCGCTGGTCAAGACCTACCAGGACCAGAAGAAGCCGCTGGACGACCTGATCGCCCAGGAAAAGGCCGCCGACGCCGACCTCGCCGCGCGGAAGGCGCAGATCCAGGGACAGGTCGCGGCCCTGCAGAAGCTGATCAGCAACAGCGCGGCGAAAATCACCGTGGGCGATCCATCGAAATGTCCGGTGGCTGACGGCTCCGGCAAAGGCCAGACCGCTGCCGTGTTCGCGTGCAGCCAGCGCGGCAAGCCGTACGAGTGGGGCGAGGACGGGCCGGGCGGGTACGACTGTTCCGGGCTGACGAAGGCGTCCTGGGCCAAAGCCGGCGTGAGTCTCGACCACTACACCTACGATCAGTGGACGCACACGAAGCACGTCAGCTCGCCGGCAGTGGGTGACCTGGTCTTCTACTTCAGCGATGTGCACCACGTGGCGATCTACGTAGGCGGCGGCTGGGTGGTGCACGCACCGCACCCCGGTGACCACGTCCGGATGGCGAAGATGACCAGCATCGCGACGATCAAGGGATACGCCCACCCCGGCTGAGGTTTCGATCGGGCGCGTAGCCCGGCCACCTTGGACGGCGTTACAGCCGGTGGGAAAGGTGCGCGTCAGGCCGCGTTCGGTCGTTCGGGGGGAGATCAGTTGGGTACCGGGCAGCGCCCACCGTGGCGGTCGATCGCGCTCGTGCTGGGCCTGACGGTCGCGGTGCTGCTGGTCGGGCTGTCCGCCACCGGCCATCTGGGCGGCGGGTCGAAGGGCTCGAAGTCCACCGCCGGCCGGGTACCCACATCCTCCGCGTCGCCCACCGGTGGCACCCCCACCGCGTCCGCGAGCAGCGCCATGCCAGCGGGTACCCAGTTGTCGTTCTCCTTCGACAGCGGCCTGACCGGGCCGACGCTGGCGACCCACACCGTCGAGGGTGGCCACCTGGACCTGGTGGCGCATGACGGCGGCTCGGCCGTGCGGTTCCCGCCACCGTGTGCGCACTACGGCGACCCGGAGTGTCCCCGGGCAATCCTGGAGGCCCCGGGCGGCGTGGCGTTGAGCCCCGGCCGGCACGACCTGACCTGGGGCGCCGCCGTGCTGCTCGGGTCGGACCAGACCACCAAGGGGTCGAACCTGCTGCAGAAGGGCTTCTCCACCACTGGCGGTGGTCAGTTCAAACTCCAGGTCGACGGACTGGCGGGGTTGCCCAGTTGCGTGCTCGTCGATTCGGCGGCCGGCGCCCCACTGAACGTCGCCACCTCCTCGGTCACCGTCGCGGACGGTCGGTGGCACTCCATCCGCTGTGCCCGGCACGGCACGTCACTCACTGTGGCCGTCGACGGCACCGAGGTCGGTCAGGTGGCCGTGCCCGCCGAGTTGTCGGTGGTCAACGACGACCCGGTTCGCATCGGCGGCAAGGGGACCACGCCGAACAACGACCAGTACCACGGCGTGATCGATGACGTATTTATCACCATTAATTCGTGACCCTGCGTCAAACACCTTGTGGCATAACGTGTTTGTCAGTCCCTCGGCTTGCGAACGTGAGGGTCTGTTACCTACCGTTTATCCGACGCGGGAGGAAGTCGGCCAACCAGCCGGGTGGCCCCGACCGCGCCGCTGAATCGCCCACCTGGGCGAACCGGGGAACCAACCAGCAATTCTGGGGTGAATCCGCGTCCGCGCGGTAGGGAACTTCCCGTCCCGAACCCGTCAGCTAACCCGGTAAGCGGTAGGGAAGAAGGAGTCGCCCCCCGGTGACAGCCTCGTCCATGCGGCGCTCCAGGCCGCTCGTTGCGCTCGCGCTCATCCTGACGGCCGTGGTCGCTGTCCTGTTCGGATCCGGCACCGTCGCGCACGCGACGCCCAGCCCCGGCGAGTACGAAGACCAGATCGACGCCAAGTGGAACCAGCTTGAGCCGATCATCGAGAAGTACAACGCGCTGAAGAGCCAACTGGCGGACCAGCAGAAGCAGGTCGACGCGCTACAGGCGCAGATTCAGCCGCTGAAGACCAAGGTCGACCTGGCGATGACCCGGATCGGCGCGATGTCCGCGCTGGTCTACCAACTCGGCCCGGCCGCCAACCTCAACGCGATCCTGAACTCCGGGGACCCGACCGCCTTCGTCGACCAGCTCAGCACGCTGAACGTGATCGCGACGATGCAGACCGCCGGCATCGCCGACGCGATCAGGCTGAAGAACTGCTACGACGAGCAGAAGAAGCCGCTGGACATCAAGGTGGCCGACCTGAAGACGCAGACCGACGCGCTCAACGCCCAGTCGGCCGACATCAAGAAGCAGATCGACGACCTGCAGAAGCTGCGACTGGCCGCGTACGGCAGCCTCAGCGGCACCGGCAAACTCGCGCGGGTCGCCTGCCCGCAGGACATACGACGGTGGTCCCGGGACCAAGGCCGCCGAGTTCGCCTGCAAGCAGGTCGGCAAGAAATACGTGTGGGGCGCCGACGGGCCGGACAGCTACGACTGCTCCGGGCTGACCCTGGCGGCCTGGAACGCGGCCGGCGTGAGCCTGCCGCACAACGCGTACCAGCAGAAGCAGGTCACCACCCGGGTCACCAAGGCGAACCTGAAGGTCGGCGACCTGATCTTCATGTACTCCGACGTGCACCACGTGGTGATCTACGTCGGCAACGGTTGGGACGTGGCCGCGCCTACCTACGGTGAACCCGTGCAGATGCAGAAGCCGTTCGACACCCCCGGTCGGATCAACAGCTACGGCCGGCCCAAGGGCTAGCCCCAGTGCGGTAGAAGCAGGGCCGTCCGCACCACGCGGGTGGCCCTGTTTTGACGTTCCGTGTTCGTACATATGTGCGATAGACTGCTCTCATGGCCTCGTGGAACGAGTTCTCAACCGCCCGCCCGGTGCTGGCGTCTGCCATTCACGCCCTGGTCCACCAGTACGGGCCGGGCCTGGGCTACCTGGCCACCGTGCGCTCGGACGGCGGCCCGCGGGTTCACCCGGTGTCACCGATCATCACGGACGGTGCGCTCTACTGCTTCGTCGTCGACTCACCGAAGCGTCGCGACCTCGACCGGGACGGCCGGTACGCCCTGCACGCCTACCCACCCGAAGACAGCGACGACGAGGCGTACCTCTCCGGCCGGGCCCGCCGGGTCACCGACGACCACCATGTCCGGCGACTCGCCCAAGCGCTGCGCGCCCGCCCCGGCGGCGACTGGCGGCTCTACGAGTTCACCGTCGACGTCGCCATGGTGGGTCGGCGTCGGGAGGGCTACGGCCGGGCCGGTCGGCCCAGTTTCGAGGTGTGGCGCGACAACGGGCGCGACCACGCCGGGCGGCATGGGGTACAGTAGTGCCGCTCGCGGGTGTAGTTCAATGGCAGAACATCAGCTTCCCAAGCTGACAGTGAGGGTTCGATTCCCTTCACCCGCTCCACGACAAGGGCCCGGCCTCGAAGCTGTCGGCCACCGCCGGTAGGTCGGCACCGCTCACGATGGGAACATGCTCGTCATCCTCGTTGAGCCGCCGGGGTCCACCCGCGAACCTCGCACGACGATGGTCGTGCCACAACGGTGCATCAGTCGACGCGTATGTGGGGCTCTAAAAGATCTTTGCAACCTGGGAACGGATCGCGGCGTGATGTAGGCATCGACGGCAATGGGCCGTCGATCGTCTGAGAGGCACTGTGATCACGTTGCTCGAAGCAACAAGGGCGCGGCCCGATGCAGGCCCGCCGCACTCCAGTTTCGAGGAGTGCTACGCCGCCCAGTTTCGCGGAATAACCCTCCAGATCAACGCCTACGTTGGCGACCTGACTACCGCGCAGGATCTGGTTCAGGAGGCGTTCACTCGGGCGTACGCCCGCTGGTCGAAGCTTGAACGCTATGACGATCCGGCCGGGTGGGTCCGCCGCGTTGCCTGGAATCTCGCCACCAGCCGCTGGCGTCGTCAACGCACTGCGAACGCCTTTCTCCGCCGACAGCGGGAGGAGCACGTCGCACCGCCGAGCCCGGATCGGGTCGCGCTGACCGCCGCGCTCGCCACGCTGTCACCGACGCACCGCAAGGCATTCGTACTGTTCTACATCGCCGAGCTGTCGATCTCTGCGATCGCGCTGCAGGAGAACGTCGCCGAGGGCACCGTCAAATCCTGGCTGCATCGGGCCCGTACGCAGGTGGCCGCCGCGCTGACCGACAACCGTGAAGGGAACTGAGATGTCTGACCTCGACTTTGATGATCTGCTCGCCGGCGCCGTCGCCGACTACCGGGCCGAGACGGCAACTCGGATCATGCCCGCCGGCGCCGGAGCAGCGATCACCACAGCCAAGCACCGCCGCAGTGTTCATGCCGTGGCTATGGGCATCGTTGCCGCGATCCTGGTGGCTGTACCGGTCGCGGCCTACGCAACCAGCCTTCACGATCATGGTGTGGCGCCGCCAGCCGGCCCGCCGTCGGCATCCGCGTCGCCGTCGGAATCCACGTCGCCGTCGGCATCCGCGTCGCCATCGGTCGCCCAGTCGGACGCAACGCCAGGCGACTTCGACGGTCTGGGCAATGCGACGCTGACCATGCCCGGATTCCCGACCCCGGGGTGCCCGAGCGGCACGGCCAAGTTCGTTCACGGCCGGTCCGGCAGCAAGATGATTGTGTCGTCCGTGGTAGCCGACGTGAACGGGGACGGCGCAGCGGACGTGGTCGCGTACGTGACCTGCGGATCGGCCGAGAACAAGCCCGGCGAGGTGATCGCGTTCCACGTCGGTGCCGGCGGCGACGTGACCA
Source organism: uncultured Actinomycetota bacterium (assembly GCA_963794685.1). GTDB lineage: Bacteria > Actinomycetota > Actinomycetes > Mycobacteriales > Micromonosporaceae > CAVTWH01. The sequence continues at coordinate 261,389 of CAWCFK010000012.1, forward strand.
CGATCGGGCTGGTGGTCGGGCCGGCGTCGGAGGTTGGCCCGAATGATCTGATTCACAAGGTGACGGGCATGAAAGTCAACCCGGATGGCAGCATCGTCGCCACCGTGGGCGACTACGAGACCACCTTCACCGACGGCGGCGTGCACTTCGGCATCTTTCAGGATCGGACGTACACCTGGAACGGCCACGCTTTCGCCCAGTCCGCCGGTCCCACGTCGTTCCACGTCCCGGCGTCGGTGAAGCTCACAGCAACCGCGTCGCCGATGCACTTCGGAAAGGCGGCCAATGGGCACCGGAACGGCACGATGACTGTCACCATTCGCAACACCGGCGCCGCTGCCGCAGATCACGTCTCGATCGTGCTGGTGGTCGGCCCGGGCAGTGTGACTATCACCGGCGGATGCACGGTCATCGACGCCGCGACCGGAATCTGCGGGGACGTGACGATTCCGGCCGGCGGTTCGCGAATCATCACGGTCAGCCTCACGATCAGTGCCGCCGACGCGACCTATTTCGTGAACAACGGCGGGCTTGACGACGGCGGTGGCACTGCCCCGACCGAATGGCAGGTCCGGGTGGGCGGCCTGGCCGAGCCGTACAACTTCAATGGCTTGGGTCGGGCGATCTTCGACTAAGTCCCAGGCACGACCAGCTCCGACAGATGCGGTGCGCGGCCCGGACCAGCGAGGTCCGGGCCGCGCACCGTGTCGAGACCGGATCAGGGCGAGATCTCTGCGCGGAACACGATGACCTCGGCAAAGCCGGATCCATCAATCTGGTAGGCATAGCAGCCCGGACCGGTGACCTTGGTACCACCGGGCCAGAACTGCCAGTCGGACTGCACGTTCACGGCGATCGTGTCGCCGCTCGTCATGTCGTCCGGGAGTTGGAGTTCGATGCGCGCTTGTCCGGGGCCGTCCAGTTGGCGGACGCGAATGAGCGCCCAGCCCCGGTAGCCCGGTCGACTTCCCCACGGCGCCTTGGCGCCATACCAGCCGGGTTTGGTTGCCTCGGCCTGGACCTGTAGTTGATGGGCATCGCCACTGAAGTAACGCGCGTCCGCAAACAGCGGGCCGTGGCCGAGAGCGCTGGGGGCACCCCCGGTACCGAGCGGGTTGCCACTCGGTGGTGGCGGGTCGGGTGGCTCCGGCTGGGTAACCGGACATGCTTGATTCGGCCCGACGGTCGGCAGTTGCAACGGGCGTGCTCGTAGGGCCGCGATCTCGGTCGGTTCGGGCGAGGCTTCGGCGGTCGTAGACGCGGACGGGGGTGTCGGTGCGGGTCGCGGTGCAGCCTCACATCCGCACAGGCCAGCGCTGAGCAGGAGTACGGCCAGGAGGCGGCGGCCACCGTGGGTCCGGAGTTGGGAACGCACCGTGTACCTCCCCGATTTCCCAGTTCCAGCGCAGGGCGGGGCCGCTGCGCCTGCGCTCACGCTACCCGACCATAATCCGAGTTTTATTGCTCCCTGACAATTCAGGGTGGTATAAAACTCGGTATGCCGGTGAGCTTGGAGCGGCTGCGCCGAGAGGTCGGCGACGTCCTCACGACAGTGCTGAAGGGTGGTCGTCCCGGCGACCAGGAGTCCTCGCTGCTTGACTTCAAGGAGTTCAAGCAGCCCGGCGCGACCGATCGCGACCCCTGGAAGGCGGCGGCGCTTGACCTGGCCGAAGCCGCTGCCTGCATGGCGAACGGTGGCGGCGGTGCGCTCATCGTTGGCGTGTCGGACGGCGTGCCGGGTCGCGACCTGTTCCCAGGCGTACCCGATGAGTTGGACCTCGATGATCTACGCCACCGGATCTGGCAGGTAACGACGCCACCACTGGTGGTGAATGCAGAAGAACGCCGAATCCAGGGTCGCCGCATTGTGGTTCTCTACGCCGAAGCAGGTTTCGACCTTGTCCGGGTCGGCGCAAAGTTGCAGGAACGGATCGGTCGGGACTGCGTGCCGATGACTCCGGATCGGGAACGGCTGGTTCGTGAAGACCGGCTGAATCACGACTGGTCGGCCGAGCCAACCCACCTGGACCCGACAGATGTCTCGCCTGCCGCCGAGGAGGACGCTCGACGGTTACTCGGCCAAGCTGGCGACTCGCAGAGCCGACGCCGGCTCTCGCTTGGTCGGGAGGATCTGCTCCGCGAGTGCGGACTGCTGGCCGACGACGGCTCACTCAATCGAGCGGGTGCATTGCTGTTCTGCGACGAGCCGGGCTTCGGTCCCGGGACGCTGTTGCAGTACGTGCGACGCCGTAGCCCGGCGGGCCCACTGGCCAGGAATCCCGTCGAAGCGGGGGCGCCAATGCTCGTCGCGTTGGCCGGCGTGCTGCGGGACATCGACGCCGCGAACGAAATCACCCCGGTGAACCTGCGCAGCGGGGTACAGCTTCAACTGGAGACCATCCCGCGCGATGCGGTGCGGGAATCAATCATGAATGGAATCGCACACCGGGATTATCGACAGCCTGTTCCGGTCGTGATCGAGCACAGCCCAACGACGTTGGTGGTGACCTCGCCCGGCGAGTTGGTCTTCGGCGTCACCGAGGACAACCTGCTCACCCACGTGTCCAAGCCCCGCAATCCCGCGATCATCAATGCCCTCCGGGTACTCAAGTTGGCGGAGAAGGCCGGGACAGGAGTGGACACGATGGTCCGCGCGATGGTTCGCGCGGGTCACCGGCCGCCGACTTTCCTCAGCCGCGACGGCCAGGTCCGAGTGGTTCTCGAAGGCGGTGCGCCGGTTGCCCGGATCGCCGCGTTCATCGCCGGACTGCCGGACGACCTGCGCGACGACACCGACGCGATTCTGGTCATCCACCACCTACGCAGCCATTCGACGATCCAGGCCTCGACACTGGCTCCGCTGGTGCAGAAGAGCGAGGAGGAAGCGGCCAACGTACTGCGGCGGCTCACCGACGATGCCTATGACCTGCTGGAACCAACGCGTGAGGCCCGCCGCATGCGCCAGCCCCACTACCGTTTCCGCGAACGGGTACGGGCGGAGTTGGGATCGTTGCTGCCATATCACCGCAACGAGCAGCAGGCGATCGACCGCAGGGTGATCGCGCACGTCAGCGAGTACGGGACGGTTTCGAACCAGACGGTGCAGAACCTGCTCCAGGTCGGGCGCCCACGAGCCAGTGCGATACTGCGCAACCTGTCCGAACGGGGCCTCCTGCAGAAGACAGGGGACTCGCCGGAGCGCGGACCGACCGTGCGGTACGAGGGCGGACCCAGCTTTCCCACGGTGCCGGGGCGGTCACGCCAACGAACCCGGTCTGACGGGGACACAATCCGTTGACCTCGGCGGAGAGCGGGACCGGGCCGGTCCACCGGGACGCGCGCGGGTGGCGTGCCACACGGCCAGTGGTCGATGGTCCCGACCGTGGTAAGCGACGGCGGCGGGTCGTGTGGTGGATCGTGCCAGCCGCAGTCGTCGTGGTGGTTGCGCTTGCGTGCCTTGGGGTCCGGCACGAACTCCAGAGTTCTGGCGCATTTCACGTGGGAACCTGTTTCCAGATAACCGACAACACGGGAATTGTCGCGACTGGCGGCCTCCGCGAAGTGACTGGTCGAGCGAAGGTGGTCAACTGCGGCGCCACTCACGACGGAGAGATCACCCGGGCCGTGCGTAACGCCTCGGACTGCACTGCCGAGGGGGCGTGGTTGGACAGTTTGGAGCAGATCTACTGCGTCCGCCTGGCTGGCTGACGCAGGCTGTCGGGTGGCCGCGCGTGTCTTCCCCGACTTCAACGACACGTCGCGAAGGGCCTCGCCGATCTACGCCCGCGCGCGCCACACGACCAGTAGGTCGGTTTGTACGTAGATCCTCGAAGCCGTCACGGCCTGCGTCGGATGGCCCTTTTCGTGGATGAAGATGTCCACCCCGCCAGTGGCGATCCGCCGGCTGGCGAGTCCGTACTCGATCGATCACTTCCCACCCCTCGCTAGCGAGCATGGCGCAGCGCCGATGGGACCGCAGACCCCTCGTCCTTGCGGTACCGGAAATCTGGTCGTGTCGGGAGAGGCAACCGGGGGCCGGGGGCGGTGGTCTGTAGAGCTAGGGACGGCTCGCGGAGAGGGTGGGGCCGGGCCTGACCGGGCGACGCCGACCGGGTGTTGCGGCCTGTCGCGGATGCGCGCCCCCGCGCGGCCGTGGGGCACGGGGTTGGTGGTCCCGCTGGGCGACTCCTGGAGGGGTGCCCGTGGGGGAGCGGGTGGCGGTGGGGGACCGTCACCCGCTCATCGCCCGGCCGCCCGCCAGGGCTTCAACCCAGGCCGATTCAGGCGACCGGACGAGGGTGTACCCGACCCTTCGGTTACTCGTACGTAACGTGCTCTGTCATCGAGCGTGCTGGCGCGGGTACAGTTCCGCCAACTTTTCCGCGAGGAGGCGGCGCGATGCTCGGGACCATGCAGGACGTACCGCTGCTGGTGAAGCGGCTGCTCGAGCACGGCAGCCAGCTGCACGGCAGCGCCAAGGTGATCACCGCGTTGCCCGGCGGGCTGCGCAGCGCGACGTTCGCGCAGGTGGGTGCCAACGCGGCCCGACTGGCAAACGCGCTGCGCGGGCTCGGCATCGACGAAGGCGACCGGGTCGCCACCTTCATGTGGAACAACCAGGAGCACGTCGAGGCGTACTACGCGGTGCCGTGCATGGGCTCCGTGCTGCACCCGTTGAACATCCGGCTCCCCGCCGACCAGGTCACCTTCATCGCCAACCACGCCGAGGACCGGGTGGTGATCGTCGACGGGTCGCTGCTGCCGCTGTTCGTGGCGGCGCTGGGCGCGATGACGACGGTCCGACACGTGGTCGTCAACGGGCCCGGCGACCGGACCGTGCTGGACGGCTTCGACGTGGCCGTGCACGACTACGCCGACCTGCTCGACGGGCAGCCGACCAGCTACGACTGGCCGGAGCTGGACGAGCGCGCCGCCGCCGCGATGTGCTACACCTCGGGTACCACCGGCGATCCGAAGGGCGTGGTCTACACCCACCGCTCGCTCTACCTGCACGCGCTCGGCGCCGCTCTGCCGGACACATTGGCCATCTCGGCAGCCGACCGGACGCTGGTGATCGTGCCCCAGTTCCACGTGCTGGCCTGGGGCATCCCGTACACGGCGTTCGTCACCGGGGCGACGCTGGTGATGCCGGACCGCTTCCTCGCCCCGCAGCCGTTGGCGGAGTTCATCATGGCCGCCAAGCCGAACCGGGGCGCGGGCGTCCCCACCGTCTGGCAGGGGCTGTTGAACCTGGCCGACGCCGACCCGAGCGTGGACATCTCCAGCATTGAAGAGGCCATCGTCGGCGGTTCGGCCTGCCCGCCTTCGCTGCTGGAGGGGCTGGAGCAGCGGCACGGGCTGAAGCTGATCCACGCCTGGGGGATGACCGAGATGTCGCCGCTGGGTACTGTCGCCCGGCCGCCGGCCGGGGTGTCCGGCGAGGACGAGCGGCGCTACCGGCTGACGCAGGGCCGGTTCGTCGCCCCGGTGCAGGCCCGGCTGGTCGGGGTCGACGGCGAGGTGGTGCCGCACGACGGGGAGAGCGTCGGTGAGCTGGAGGTACGCGGGCCATGGATCACGGCCAGCTACTACCGCGCGGACGACCCGGACAAGTTCCACGACGGCTGGCTGCGTACCGGCGACATCGGCAACATCACCCCGGACGGCTACCTGACCCTCACCGACCGGGCCAAGGACGTGATCAAGTCGGGCGGTGAGTGGATCTCCAGCGTCGAGTTGGAGAACCAGCTCATGTCGCACCCGGACGTGCTCGAAGCCGTGGTGGTCGGGGTGCCCGACGACAAGTGGGGCGAGCGCCCGTTGGCCGCCGTGGTGTTGCGCGAGGGGCGCGTGGTGACCCCGGAGCAGTTGCGCGAGTTCCTCGACGGTCGGGTGGCGCACTGGCAGGTGCCGGAGCGCTGGACGTTCATCGCGGAGGTGCCGAAGACTTCGGTCGGTAAGTTCGACAAGAAGGTGGTCCGCCGCCGGTACGCGGCTGGGGAGATCGCCCTCGAAACCGACTGAGGACAGGCGGGTTCCGGCGCCTGTTACCGGGTGGTAACTTGACGGAATCCCCCGGCGAGGTGCGCCCGCCGGGGAAGGGGAGGGGCCGTCCATGGTCGAATCCGTACGCATCGCGATCATCGGGGCCGGCTTCGGCGGGCTGGGCACCGCGCTGCGCCTCAAACAGCGCGGGTACCACGACTTCGTGATCCTGGAGAAGGCCGCCGACCTGGGCGGCACCTGGCGGGACAACTCGTACCCGGGGTGCGCCTGCGACGTGCCGTCACACGTCTACTCGTACTCCTTCATCCCGAACCCGAACTGGAGCGAGTCGTTCTCCGGCCAGCCGGAGATCTGGGCGTACCTGCGCGACTGCGCGCAGCGCTTCGGCCTCACGCCGCATCTGCGGTTGAGCCACGAGGTCACCGACGCGCGCTGGGACAGCGCCGCCCAGCACTGGGAGATCAGCACGAGCGGCGGCGACTTCACCGCGCAGCTCCTGGTCAGCGCCGGTGGACCGCTCAGCGAGCCGGCCGTGCCCGACCTGCCGGGGCTGGCCACCTTCGCCGGCCGGGCGTTCCACTCGGCCCGCTGGGACCACAGCCTCGACCTGACCGGCAGGCGGGTCGCGGTGATCGGCACCGGCGCGTCGGCGATCCAGTTCGTGCCGAAGATCCAGCCGGACGTCGAGCACCTGACGGTGTTCCAGCGCACCGCGCCGTGGGTGATGCCGCGCCGCAACCGGCGTATCCGCGCCGGCGAACGGCGACTGTTCCGCGCGTTCCCGCCCGCCCAACGGGCGGCCCGGCTGGGCATCTACTGGGCCCGCGAGACGATGGCCTTCGGCTTCCGGCACCCGCCGGTGATGAAGATTGCCGAGGCAGCGTGCCGGCGGGCGCTGGCCCGCGCGGTGCCGGACGCGGATCTGCGCGCCAAGCTCACCCCGAACTTCACGCCTCGGCTGCAAGCGGGTGCTGCAGAGCAACGACTACCTGCCGGCCGTGGTCGCAGCCCAACGTCACGGTGGCGACCGAGAAGATCGTCGAGATCCGGCCGCACGGCGTGGTCACCGCCGACGGCACGGAACACCCGGCCGACACCATCATCTTCGGTACCGGCTTCCACGTCACCGATCCACCGGCCGCGCAGTTCATCCGGGGTACCGACGGGCGCACCCTGGCGCAGGCCTGGGACGGCTCGATGAAGGCCTACCTGGGTACCACGGTGGCCGGCTTCCCCAACCTGTTCCTGCTGCTCGGCCCGAACTCCGGGCTCGGCCACAACTCGGTCGTCTTCATGATCGAGGCGGAGTTGACGCACCTGCTCAAAGCACTGCGGCACCTGGACTCCACCGGTACCCGGGCGATCGAGCCCACCGCGGACGCGCAGCGCCGGTACACGGCGATGGTGGACCGCAAGATGCGCGGCACGGTGTGGACGACCGGCGGCTGTTCGAGCTGGTACCTCGACGCCACCGGCCGCAACTCGACGCTGTGGCCAAGTTACAGCTTCAGCTACCGGCTGCGCGCCCAGCGTTTCCGGTCCCGCGACTACCGGGCGGTGACCGTCCCGGCCGTTGTTGAGGAGGTCGGATGAGTCCGTTGGCAGACCGGGTGATCCTGGTGACCGGGGCGGCCCGGGGCATCGGTGCGGCCACCGCGGAACTTGCCGCCCGGCGCGGGGCCCGGGTGGCCCTGGTGGGCCTGGAACCCGACCGACTCGCCCAGGTCCACAGTGGACTCCCGGGTGGGCCTGAGCGGCACGCCTGGTTCGCCGCAGACGTCACCAACTCCGCCGACCTGGACGCCGCGTGCGCCGGGGCCGCGGAGCAACTCGGCGGGATCGACGCGCTGGTCGCCAATGCCGGAGTGGCGAACCTCGGCACGGTGGCGGTGGGCGACTTCGACGCGCTGCTGCGCACCATCGAGGTGAACCTGGTGGGGGTGGTCCGGTCGGTACGGGCCGCGCTGCCGTACGTGACGCAGCGGCGCGGGTACCTGATGCTGATCTCCTCGGCCGCGGCCTTCACCGCGCTGCCCGGGATGGCCGCCTACTGCGCCGCGAAGGCCGGTGTCGAGCAGTTCGCCAACGTGGCCCGGATGGAGCTGGCCCCGGCCGGTGTCGCCGTCGGCACCGTGCATCCGAGCTGGGTCGACACCGACCTGGTCCGCGACATGCGCGCCGACCTGTCCCCGTTCGCCGGAGCGCAGTCCCGGCTGCCCTGGCCGATGCGCAGGACGACCTCGGTCGACGACTGCGCACAGGCCATTGTGGACGGTCTGGAACGCCGCCGCCGCAAGGTGTACGTGCCACGCAGCGTCGCACTGGTGCAGGCGATGCGGACGGTGGTGCTGTCGGCGGCGATGGACCGCGTGGTCGCCCGCCGCTCCGGCGACCTGGTACCCCGGTTGGAGGCCCAGGTGCGCACCCTGGGACGGGGCTTCGGCGAACACAGCGTCGGCGGGGCCCGCCAGTGACCGCGGCGCTGCACTACGAGCGGCGCGGGGCCGGGACGCCGCTGGTGCTGCTGCACGGGATCGGCCACCACTGGCAGGCCTGGGCCCCGGTACTGGACCGGCTGGCGACCCGGCACACCGTGTACGCGTTCGACCTGCCCGGCTTCGGGGCGTCGCCACTTCCCGTCGACGGGATACCGGACGGGATGGCCGGGGCGGTCCGGCTGGTCGCGCAGGCCTGTGCCGAACTGGGGCTGCACCGGCCGCACCTGGCCGGCAACAGCCTCGGCGGGGCGCTGGCCCTGGAGTTGGCGGCTGCCGGGCTGGCCGGGTCGGTGACGGTGTTCTCGCCGGCCGGCTTCGCCACCGCAGCGCAGACCCGGTACGCCCTGGCCAGCCTGCGTACCCTGCGGGCCACCACCCGGCTGCCGACCGGGCTGCTGCGCGCGCTGCTGGGTACCCGGCCGGGCCGGGCGCTGGGCTACTGGCCGCTGCTGGGCCACCCGACCCGGATACCGGCCGGGCAGGCGCTGGTGGACGCGCTCGTGCTGCGCCGGGCGCCGGGGTTCGAGGTGATCGCGGCGCGCGCCCGGGAGTACACCTTCACCGGGACGATCACCGTGCCGGTGACGATCGCCTGGGGTACCCGGGACCGGATCCTGCTGCCCCGGCAGGCCGACCGGGCCCGGCAGCGGCTGCCCGGCGCGCGGCACGTCCCGTTGCCCCGGGCCGGGCACGTGCCGATGTTCGACGAACCGGAAATGGTTGCCGATCTGATCCTGCAGACCGCCGCCGAGGCGGAGGCGGCTGTGTCGCCGCCACCGGAGATCGCGCCCGGCTGGTAGCCGATCGGGGTGGTGCGGGCCGATCGGGCGGAAACCCGGTCCATCGCAACGGATCTGCGCGATGGGTTGGCCCTTCCTGATCGATCGGCTACTTTTGGCTGCCCACGCAGTGGAGCCGGGACGGCTCGTACGCGGCTGTTACGGAACTGTTACTTGCGGGTAACTAGTCTACGAAGTGTGACGGTCATCGCAGTGATCTGTCCGCTTTGGTGAACAAACAGGTGACCTGGCTCACGGGAGTGACCTCCAGCACCTATACGGAGAGTGAGAACGGTCGGGAATTCCTGTTACTGATCGGTAGCAAGCGCCCTTGTGGCCCTGCGAGGATCAGAGCACGATCGTCTGCACGCCGCGTCGAAGCCGTCGACTGCCCGCGTATCCCTTCGTTGGTAAGCCTTTTGGCCGCCGCAGGCACCGGTCCGGCCGGCTGTGGAGTGCCGCGGCGACCACCCCCGTCCGAGGAGGACTCCCCCGTGAGCAATCTGAAAGGCGGCCCCGCTGCGGGCCGCACCCGCTGGCGTCGGTTCGCCGGCGTCATGGCACCGGCGGCGGTCGCCGCGGGCGCGATCGTCTTCGGCATCGCCAACGGCGCGATCGCCGCTTCCTTCGCCGTCTCCGGCAGCACCTTCAAGGTGTCCGCCCAGAAGATCGTCGCCACCGGCTTCGTCCAGTACGGCGGCGTCGAGATGACCCCGGTCATCGGCGCGGACGGCAAGCCCACCGGCGCCAAGGCGCCGACCCCGATCGCGGTGGCCGGCATGGCGACCGCGGACATCACCGGCATGTGCCAGTCGGTCCGGGTGCCGCACACCAACTGGACCCTGGTGCTGACCGCCGGCGACAAGGGCACTCCTGCGCACGCCACCGACCTCATGTTCGACATGACGGACATGACGGCCACCAATGCCGAGTTCACCAACATCGCCATCGGCCAGGACGCCTCGACCCTGACCGGCGGCCCGGTCGGCGCGCAGGGCCTGCCGACGGGCTTCGGCCAGCAGGCCACCAACGTCACCCTGACCAACGTGCACCAGGTCGCCTGGGCGGCCAGCGCCGGCACCTTCAACCTCAACGGTCTCGAGATGCACATCAAGACCGACGGGACCGAGTGCTTCCAGTAGTCCAGCCCGGGCCCGCGACTTCGGTCGCGGGCCCTCCGCTGTCCCATCGCAGCACAGGAGGAACCTCGTGACAGTCGCAGACGAACCGCAGGCCCGCGAGGCCGGCGTGCCAGTCCGTGCCTGGCGGGCGTTCGGCCGGTGGCGGCGCAGCCGGCCGTTCTGGGGCGGCTTCGTCATCCTGCTGGCCGGGCTGGAGTACTACTTCAGCGTCCACCTCAAGCCCACCGACATCACCGTCTCCTTCGGCCCCCAGGGCTTCCTGGCCTGGCTGATCCCGCTGGTGCTGGTCATGTGCGCGCTACTGGTCTGGTTCACCCCGGCCCAGCGGATCTTCTACGGCATCGTCGCGGCAGCGACCTCCGTCTACGGCCTGATCGGGCTGAACTTCGGCGGCTTCTTCGTCGGCATGCTGCTCGGCATGGTCGGTGGCGCGCTGGCCGCGTCCTGGGCTGCCACCGCGCCGGCCGGGCCGGCCCCGGTGGACGCCGATGCCGACTCCGACCCGGACACGCTGGACGGACCGGACGAGCCCCGGCACGCCGGCGAGGCGCAGACCGAGTTCATCCCGGTCTACACCGACGAGGAGTACCAGCGGCGCAGCGGCCCGCTCACCGACGAGCTGCCCGACTCCCCGCACTCGCCACTGGCGGACGCGGCGGACTCCGATGGCGACCGGCGGGGACGGCACGCGCTCGCGAGTGAGTCGAAGCCGACCGGACTGGCCCGGTTGAGCCGGCTGCGGCCGACCCGGGGTCGGGGCGCCGCACTGATCCTGGTCCCGCTCACGGTGGTGACCGTGGGACTGCTCGGCATCCAGCACTCCGCCCCGGCGTACGCGGCGGTGACCTGCCCATCGACCAAGTCCACCGCGCCCGCCACCGGCGGCGGGGCCACCGGCAAGGCGAAGCCGAGCACCACCCCGACAGCGACGCCGAGTGCCACCCCCAGCGCCACCGCCACCAAGGGTTCCGGCCTGCTCGGCGGCATCCTCAGCGGGATCGTGGACGGCGTGAAGGGCCTGGTCGGCGCGGACGGCGACGACGCCCGGCGACGCCGTCGGCCAGCCCGTCCAGCTCGGCCCCGACCACGGCGAAGCCGAGCGCCACGGCAAGCAAGCCCGCCGCGGCGACCCCCTGCGCCTCCGGTAGCGCCGCCGCGGCCAACGCCAAGATCCTCGCGGCAGACGCCGGGCAGCCGGCCGTGCCCGCCTCCCCGGCCATCCTCAAGACCGGGCAGTTGGACATGTCGACCCTGAAGTACGTGGGCGTGGTCGAACTGCCCCGCGTCGACGGCAGCACCGTCCAGGTACTGAAGTTCACCATGCAGTCGGCCGTGCAGGTTCCGTTCGAACTGGACGTGCCGGCCGAGCGCAACAGCCTCGACGTGATCACCGCTTCCAAGCTGACCATCTCCGGCGACGTCGAGTTCTACTGCACCCGGTTCGCCGGCTGGCTGGTCCAGGTCGGCAGCACCGACCTGATCAAGCTGACCTTCACCCCGGATGCCCCGCCGCCGCTGGTGCTGGACAAGATGACCTTCCACGACGCGCAGATCTCGCTGGTCTACGTGCACGCCAACAAACTGGTGGCGGAGAAGTTCCGCAGCCTCAACCAGTAGCCCCGAACACACCGAAAGGGCCGGACGCGATATTCGTCCGGCCCTTTCGCTGTGTTGCTGTTCGCTCAGATCCGGGACAGTGCCGCCTTCAGCGGGTCCAGGCCGAGCGCGCCGAGGTCCAGCGCGCTGCGGTGGAACGCCTTGAGGTCGAAGTCGGCGCCCTTGCGCTGCTTGGCGTCCTCGCGGGCCTGCAGCCAGATCCGCTCGCCCACCTTGTACGACGGCGCCTGGCCGGGCCAGCCGAGGTAGCGGTTCACCTCGAAGCGCAGGTTCTCGTCCGGAATCCGGCAGTGCGCGCGCATGAACTCGTAGCCCAGCTCCGGAGTGAACCGCTCGCCCGGGTGGAAGCCGAACGGGTTGTCCCGCGGGATCTCCAGCTCCAGGTGCATGCCGATGTCGACGATCACCCGGGCCGCCCGGAACGCCTGGGCGTCGAGCATGCCCAGCTTGTCGCCCGGGTCCTGCAGGTAGCCCAGCTCGTCCATCAGGCTCTCGGCGTAGAGCGCCCAGCCCTCACCGTGCCCGGAGACCCAGCACAGCAGCCGCTGCCAGCGGTTGAGCAGCTCGGCGCGGACCGCGGTCTGGGCGACCTGGAGGTGATGGCCGGGCACGCCCTCGTGGTAGACGGTGGTGACCTCGCGCCAGGTGGAGAAGGTGTCGATGCCCTGCGGCACCGCCCACCACATCCGCCCCGGCCGGGTGAAGTCCTCGCTCGGGCCGGTGTAGTAGATCCCGCCGTCCGAGGTCGGCGCCAGGCAGCACTCGATCCGCCGGACCTGCTCGGGGATGTCGAAGTGGGTACCGTGCAGGTCGGCGATGGCCCGGTCGGCCAGCTCCTGCATCCAGTCCCGGAACGCCTCCTTGCCGGCGATGTTGCGGGCCGGCTCGGCGTCCAGCGCGGCGACGGCGTCGTCGACCGAGCCGCCGGGCACGATCTTGTCGGCCACCCGGCGCATCTCCGCCTCGAGGCGGGCCAGCTCCTCGAAGCCCCAGGCGTAGGTCTCGTCCAGGTCGATCTTGGCGCCGAGGAAGTACTGCGAGGCCAGCGCGTACCGGTCCCGGCCGACCGCCTGCTTCTCGCGGCCCAGCGGAGCCATTTCGTCCTGCAGGAAGGCGCCGAACTCGGCGGTCGCCGCGCGTGCCCCGGCCGCCCCCCGGTCCAGCTCGGCGCGCAGCGCCGCGGGCAGCTCACCCGCCGCCGCGACCCGCTCCACCAGGCCCGGGAAGAAGTCGTCGCCCTGCGGGTCGACCCAGACGTCGCACTGCTTGGCCACTTCGATCATCTGGTGCCGGGCGCTGACATGGCCGGCGTCGGCCGCCGTCAGCAGCGTCCGCCGGAACTCCTGCAGCGCGTGCGGGATGGCCGCCAGCCGCTTGGCGACGTTCTCCGCGGCCGGCTCGCCGGCCAGCGGCATCAGGTCGAAGACGCTGCGTACGGCGTGCAGCGCGCTGGAGATCACGTTCAGCTCGCTGGTCGCCTCGCCCGCGTCGTACCGGGCCAGGGCCAGTTCGAGCCGCTCGCGCATCGCCTCCTGGGCCACCCGTTCCCGCTCGTCGGCCGGCTGGACGGTGTTGACTTCGGCGAGCGTGCGGCGGTCAAGGTCGGCCAGGGCGGCGAAGCCCTCGGGCGACAGGTCGGTCAGTCGGTCATCAAAACCGTCGATGCCCACGTACGTGGCGCCCATGGGTTCCAGGTTCGCCCAGTCGTCGACGTAGCTGTTGGCAAGGTCATCAATTCCCACCTGTCGACCCTACGTGACCTGCGGCCCGATCGGGCACCCAAGCATCCGGCCGGAGCGTCGCAAGGGTGTGGACCGGGATTGTCGGGCGGATGCGGGGGTACCCTCGCGGGCTGGTCCGTGCAGCCGGCCCGGCGGCAGAGCGATCCTGCGCCGCGCGGAAACCTCAGTGCGCGTGTCGTACCCGGGTACCAGGCTGTACCCCATGCGTGAACGTGCCCTGCGCGGCTGGCTGCCCGCCTTCTGTGCGCTGGCGGTCATCTGGGGCTGCAGCTTCCTGTTCATCGGCGTCGGCGTCACCCAGTTGCACCCGGTCTGGCTCACCCTGGCCCGGGTCGCGATCGGGGCGCTCACCCTGCTGCTGTTCTGCGCCGTCACCCGGACCGGGCTGCCGCGCGACCCCCGCCTGTGGGGGCACCTGTTCGTCATCGCCGCGGTGATGAACGCGCTGCCCTTCACCCTGTTCGGCTTCGGTGAGCAGCGGGTCTCCTCGGTGCTCGCCGGCATCTGGAACGCCACCACGCCGCTGGTCACCCTGCTCGTGCTGCTGGTGGTGTTCCCGCAGGAGCGGCCCACCCGGCGGCGCATCGCCGGCCTGGCACTGGGCTTCCTGGGGGTGCTGGTCGTGCTCGGCGTCTGGCAGGGCATCGGCGGAGCCGCGTTGACCGGCCAGCTCATGTGCTTCGCGGCCGCCGCCTGCTACGGCGTCGGCCTGCCCTACATCCGCCGGTTCATCGCCGGCCGGCCCGAGTCCGGGGTGTCCATCGCCACCGCCCAACTGATCCTGGCGACCGCCCAGCTGGCGGTGATCGCGCCGCTGCTCGCCGGGGCGCCGACCGATCCGCGCACGTTGCACCTGCGGGTGATCCTGGCGGTCACCGCGCTGGGCGCGCTCGGCAGCGGCATCGCGTTCGTCCTCAACTACCGGGTGATCCGGCTCGCCGGGCCAGCACTTCGGCCTCGGTCACCTACCTGATGCCGGTGGTGGCCACCGCGGCCGGCGTGCTCGTCCTGGACGAACACCTCACCTGGTACGAGCCGGTGGGCGCGCTGGTCATCCTGCTCGGCGTTGCCGTCTCGCAGCCCCGCCGCCCGGCCCCGTCACCAGCTCCGTCACCAGCTCCGGCACCAGCTCCGGCACCAGGTCCGGTGCCAGATCTGACTCCGGGTCCGGTGCCGAGTCGGTGCCTGAGTCCGGCGCACGGTGCGGTGCCGGTAGCTGGATCCGGTGGCGGTGCTGGATCCGGTGGCGGTGGCGGGGCCTGCTCCGGTGTCGACAGCGGGGCGGTCAGCTGTGGTGGCCGGCGGTCCAGTCGAGTAGCTGCGGCATCGACCAGGTGTTGACCACCCGGTCGGGGGTCACGCCGCAGCGGGCCGCCCGCTCGCAGCCGTTGGCCAGCCAGTCCAGTTGGCCGGGGGCATGCGCGTCGGTGTCGATGGTGAACCGGCAGCCGGCCTCCACCGCCAGCCGGAGCAGCCGCTTCGGCGGGTCCAGCCGATCCGGCCGGCAGTTGATCTCGACAGCCTTGTCGTGCTCGGCGCACGCGGCGAACACGGCCGCGGCGTCGAACGCGCTCGGTGGCCGGGTACCCGAACGCCGGTGCGCCCGGTCCCCGCCGTCACCGGCCGACAGTTTCCGGCCGGTGCAGTGGCCGAGGATGTCGACGTGCGGGTTGGCCACGGCGGCCAGCATCCGCCGGGTCATCCGGGGGGCCTCGTCCTTGAGTCCGCTGTGTACCGAGGCGACCACCACGTCCAGTCGGGCCAGCAGCTCGTCCTCCTGGTCGAGTGAGCCGTCCGCGAGGATGTCCACCTCGATGCCGGTGAGGATGCGGAACCCGTCCGGCAGACCGGCATTGATCTCGGCGATCCGGTCGAGTTGCCGGCGCAGCCGGGCCGGCTGGAGCCCGCGGGCCACCGTGAGCCGGGGCGAGTGGTCGGTGACCACCAGGTACTCGTGCCCGAGCCGGACAGCGGCCAGCGCCATCTCCTCGATCGGCGAGCCGCCGTCGGACCAGTCGGTGTGGCTGTGGCAGTCGCCCTTCAGCGCGCTGCGTAGGTCGCCGGCCTCGGCATCCAGGTCCAGCCCGGCGGTGGCGTCGAGGCGGCGCAGGTACACCGGCTCCTCGCCGGCCAGCGACTCGACCACACAGCGGGCGGTCACCTCACCGACGCCGCTGAGTTTGGTGAGGGTGCCGTCGCCGGCCCGCCGCAGCACCTCGTCGGCGGGCAGCTCGGCCAGCGCGTTGGCGGCCGAGCGGAAGGCCTTCACCCGGTAGCTCGCCTCGTTCGCGCGCTCCAGCCGGAAGGCGATCTCGCGCAGGTCCGCGACCGGGTCACGGGCGTCGCCGGTGACGGAGATCGGCTCGGTCGGGGTGGCACCGGTCGGCATGGCTCGAATCTATACGCCACCCTCCGCCCGCGCCGCGTCGTTCCGGCCGCCCGCGCCGTCTCGCGCAGTCGGGCCGGCCGCGTCGCGTTGGGTAGTCAGGTGGAGCGCGCCGGTCTTGCCGTCGGTCGCCCGCGCCGCGTCGCGCAGCCGGGCGGGCTGCACCGGGGCGCGGGCCGGGGCCGGTACGTTGGCCGGCATGCGCACGATCGACTGGGTGGACGGGGCCGTCGAGATCATCGACCAGACTGCGCTACCGGGCACCCTGCGGGTACTCCGGCTGGGCACGGTCGCGGAGCTGGTCGACGCGGTACGCCGGCTGGCGGTACGCGGCGCGCCCGCCCTCGGCGTGGCCGGCGGGTACGGGGTGGCGCTGGCCGTCCGGGAGCACCACAACAACCCGGTCGCCCTGGACGCCGCCATCGCCCGGATCGCCACTGCCCGGCCGACCGCGGTGAACCTGGCCCGCTCCGTACACCGGGTCGCCGGCCTGGTGCCGCAGGGGTTCCCGGCCGTGCTGGCCGCCGCCGACCGGCTGCGCGACGAGGAGATCGAGAGCTCCGCCCGGCAGGCGGAGCGCGGCGCCGACCTGGTCACCCAGTTGTGCGGGGACTCCCCGACGCTGCTCACCCACTGCAACACCGGCGGGCTGGCGGCCGTGGTCGGCGGTACCGCCCTCGGGGTGGTCGCCGAACTGCACCGCCGGGGCGGGCTGGCCGGCGTGATCGCCAGCGAGACCCGGCCGCTGTTGCAGGGCGCCCGGCTCACCGCCTGGGAACTGCAGCGCCTGCGCATCCCGTTCCGGTTGGCGGTGGACGGCGCCGGCCCGTTCCTGATGGCGCGCGGTGAGGTGCAGGCGGTGATCCTGGGCGCCGACCGGATCTGCGCCAACGGCGACGTGGTCAACAAGGTGGGCAGCTACGCGCACGCGCTCGGCGCACGCCGGGCCGGCATCCCGTTCATCGTGGTGGCACCGGAGTCCACTGTGGACACCGGTACGGCCAGCGGTGACCAGGTGGAGATCGAGGACCGGGGGGCGGCCGAGGTGATCGCGGACAACCGTGCCCCGGACACCGCCGACGCGGTCAACCCGGCCTTCGACGTCACCCCGTACGACCTGGTCACCGCCATCGTCACCGACCACCGGGTGATCCGCCCCGGCAACGGCGAGCGTCCCTGAACCGGTGTGCTGCCGGACGGGTCAGGTGAGGGGGCGGGCGGCGGTGACGGTGCGCAGGTTCGCGCCGACGGCGGTGACCCAGCCGCCGGCCCGGCCCAGCCGCAGCAGCACCTCCGGCTTCGCCGGCAGTTCGGCCGCCTCGCTGGCGGGCGAGGGCCAGCCGGCACGGGCCGTGGTGCCCCGGGACAGCCACGGTCGCAGCGCGGCGATCGGCTCCTGGTCCTCCAGCGAGTTGAGCGCGTCACCGAGGTCCACCAGCACGTCTTCGAGGGCCACCCGAACCGCCTCGGCGTTCCCGCCGCACATCGCGGCGATCAGGTCGGGCGGGCTGGCGGCTACCCGGGTACCGTCGCGGAACGAACCGGCGGCCAGCGTCAGCGCCAGCGGATCGGTGGCCGCCTGGGCAGCCAGGGCCACCGCGAGCAGGTGCGGCACGTGCGAGACGCGGGCCACCGCGCGGTCGTGTTCGGCCGCCGTGGTCGGGACCACCCGGGCGCCCAGCGAGGTCACCAGGCCGGCCAGGGTCAGCCAGTCACCGAGGTCGGTCTCGTCCGGCTCCAGGCACAGCACCCAGGCGCAGCCACTGAACAGGTCCGGGTCGGCGGCGGCGAAACCGGCGGTCTCCCGGCCGGCCATCGGGTGCCCGCCGACGAATCCGGCGAGCTGGCCGAACCGGTGCGCCCGTGCCGCCACCAGTTCCCGTACCTGCGACTTCACCGAGGTCACGTCGGTGACCAGGCCGGAGTAGCCGGTACCGGCGAGCTCGTCGAGGACGGCGCCGACCGCGCCCAACGGGGTTGCGCACACCACCAGGTCGGTACCGGCGACGGTGTCCCGCAGTGCTCCGCAGATCTGCCAGCGGGCGTTTGTCGCGGCCTGCGCCGAGGCGGTCCGGGCCATTGCCCGGGTGGCCGGGTCGGTGT
Organism: uncultured Actinomycetota bacterium; assembly: GCA_963794685.1. Taxonomy (GTDB): domain Bacteria; phylum Actinomycetota; class Actinomycetes; order Mycobacteriales; family Micromonosporaceae; genus CAVTWH01. The sequence goes on from CAWCFK010000012.1 coordinate 279,662, forward strand.
CGTAGCCGAACACGCTGTGTCCCCGGGCGGCCAGCGCCCGCAGCACCGAGCCGCCGATGAGTCCGAGTCCGATCACCGCGATCCGCACGGCCGCCACTGTCTCACAGCGACCCACCGGCGGTGCGGGCGCAGGTCAGGGTGGCGAAAAGGTTGCCAAGGTCAACTTCTGGCATCAACCGGTCGGCCCGTCATCCCTCGACCGAAACTCCACATCTGTTGCATCCCATTTCTGCAACGTGCAGCCGGGCGTTGAACGGACGACAGGCGATCCGTGTATTGCCCGCTCTGATCACTCCCCATTGACTGCGTAGGTGCCTTCAGTGCAAATCGATCCGTCTCCCCGTCGCCGCAACCGTCGCTGGCCGCTGCGGGCCGGGGCGCTCGCCCTCAGTGCCGCCGTGGCCATCGGCCTGTCCGGCATCGCGCATGCGGAGGCGGCGACCTTCTCCGCCACCGCCGATGCGTACTACGGCTACGACAACACCGTGAACGCCGTCGGCTACCTCGGCACCAGCGTGTACGCCGGCGGCATCTTCGCCAACGCGGTCCGCAACGGGAAACTCACCCCGCGGACCCGGCTCGGCGCGCTCAACGCCACCACCGGCGTGCTGCTGTCCTGGGCGCCAACCGCAGACGGTCCGGTGAACGCGCTGGTCGCCGATCCGGCCACCGACACCATCTACATCGCCGGCACATTCACGCACGTCAACGGCGTCTCCCGGGACGGGATCGCGCAGTTGGACGCCACCACCGGGGCGCTCACCACCTTCAAGCACACCGTCAGCGGCACCCCCCGGACCCTGGCGCTGGCCGCCGGCCGGCTCTACCTCGGCGGCTCGATCACCACGGTGGACGGGGTCACGGTCGGCAACACGGCCGCCTTCCTGCTCGCCACCGGCGCCCGGGACGCCGGGTTCGTCGCCACCGCCGACGAACCGGTGTTCGCCATCGCCTACGACTCCCCCTACGCGCGGCTGTACCTCGGCGGCAAGTTCCACAACATCAACGGGGTGGCGAAGACCGGCAAGCTGGCGGCCGTCAGCCCGACCACCGGCGCCCCGCTGACCGCGTTCAAATCGGCGGTCACCGTGCAGGTCAAGGACATCTCCTTCGGCCCGGACACGGTGTACGCCGCGCTCGGTGGAGCCGGCGGCCGGGCGGTCGCGTACGGCCCCACAGGAAAGGTGTTGTGGCAGGCCACCACCGACGGTGACACCCAGGCGGTCCAGTACTACGGAGGCGTCGTCTACATCGGCGGGCACTTCGACCACGCGTGCAAGAGTCCACTGGTCGCGGCGGTCGGTGGCGCCTGTCTGGACGGGTCGACCAGTCGGGTCAAGTTCATGGCGGTGGACGCGGTCACCGGCGCGCTGCTGGCCTGGGATCCGCACTCCAGCGGGGTACACGGGGTCATCGACCTCGCCGTCAGCCCGACTCTGGACAAGCTTGCCGCGGGCGGCGAGTTCAGCACCATCGGCGGCAGCTACCGCAAGAAGTTCGCCCAGTTCTCCAGATAGTCCCTCCGGTACGCCTCCCTGGGGGATGCGACGGGGCGGTGCCGCAAGCCGGTACCGCCCCGTCGGCCGTTGCGGTGGGCAATACTGGACGCGATGAGTGAGCTGAGTGCGGCCAGTGGCTGGGCGGCGCCGGGTAGTCCGGAGCAGCCGGCCCAGCGGCGCGCCGTGTTCCCGGGCACCGCGGCCCCTACCGGGCCGCTCGCGCCATTGCCCCCGCTGGTTCCGCCGCCGACCGGGCCGCCGCTGCCACCCTCCGGATACCGCCGCCCACTGGGCACCGCGTCGACTGCGTACCAGCAGCCGGGCCGCGGTCCCGCGCCGGTCTGGCGGCCACCGTTGCCCGCGCTGCCGGGTCCGGCCCCGTCCGGGCTGTTCCCGACCGCCACCCGGCCGTCCTACCGGGAGGCGTTGCGGGTCGGCGGGTGGGCGGTCGCGATCGGGGTGCTGGCCGGCACGGCCTGGATGGGCCTGTTCGCCGTGCTCGGCTCGAGCGGCCGGGCGTATGTCTGGTGGACGGTCACGGCCGGCGTGCTCGGCGCGCTGGCGGCCGCCGCGCTGGCCCGGCTGGGCGACCGCGGGGTGGCCGTGGGAGTGGCGTTGGCCTGCGCGATCGGGGTGACGATCAGCTTCATCGTGGTCACCGTGCGCTGGGTCGGTGGTGACTGGTTGCTTTGGTGATCTTGCTGAGGGTACGTTAACGTGCGCGCGCTTGACTTCCCCAACGTGCCTGGGCACGCTCAGGTCCATGGCGCACGCCCTGCACCTCCCCGACCCCGACAGACGGCGTCGACGGCTGCGGGTACTCGCCGACTTCTCCGACGCGAAGGCCCTGCGCGAACGCCTCAGCCAGCGCTCGGCCGCCGCCGTTCAGGTACGCGCCCTGCTGGCCAGCCGCCGCCGCGACGTCACCCGGCAGACCACCTTCCGCTGACCGCCCCGCCCCGGGTGGCCGGCGCGCCCCAGGTGGCAACTGCGCACCAGGCGGCCGCTACCCACCAGGTGGCAACTGCGCACCGAGCCGACACGCTGGTTCCCCCGCACCACCTGCCGGCAACGATCGTTCAATTCTTCGGTTGTGCTCTTGCTGCACAGGAAGAGACCGGGGGTACCGTGTCCTATTTCGCTGCCGCGGTCGTTCGCGGCCATGACGGTTGGGCCGCGTTCGAGCTGGATCTCGGCGCCGCCGCCGACGTCGAGGAGGTCGCCGAGCAACTCCGCGAGGTCGACCCGGAGGCCGACCAGTCGGTGCTGTTCGTCGAGTCCGACGACACATACCTGGTGATCCTGCGCCTGGACAAGGGCGAGGACCTGCGGGTGTTCGGGTCGGACGGCGGGTTCGCCGAGGAGTCCCGACTGGGTGCGCTGCTGCTCGGCGACGTACCCGAGCCGGCACTGGAGATCGACGCGCTGACCGCGGCCACCGTGGGCGGCGCGGCCGGCACCGCGGCGGCCGCCGACCGACCGGCCACCGAACCGGACGCCGATCCGGTGGGCGACGCCGACCTGCTCGGCGACCTGGGGGTGCCCGCCGCCAAGCTGCTCGCGCTCTGCTCCCACGAGGGGATGCTGCCGGCCGACGTCACCTCCGAGGTGTGCCAGGCGATCGGCTGCGGTGACGAGCTGGAGGAGCTGCGCGAAGTGTGAGTACCCGCTTCGAGCCGTGGATGGACCGGGCACTCATCGTCGCCGGCAACGCCCTGGGCACCGGCGACGTGCCGATCGGCGCGGTGCTCTACGACCCGGCCGGAGTGGAGGTCGCGGTCGGCTGGAACCAGCGGGAGGCACTGGGCGACCCGACCGCGCACGCCGAGATGCTGGCGCTGCGCGACGGGGCGCAACTGGCCCGCGGCTGGCGGCTGGACGGATACACCCTGGTGGTGACCGTGGAGCCGTGCACCATGTGCGCGGGCGCGCTGGTCCTGGCCCGGATCGGGGTACTCGTCTTCGGGGCCTGGGAGCCGAAGACCGGCGCGGTCGGCTCGCTCTGGGACGTGGTCCGCGACCGGCGCCTCAACCACCGCCCCGAGGTCTATCCCGGCGTCCGCGAGGCCGAGTGCGCCCAACTGCTGCTCAACTTCTTCAGCACGCACCGGTAGGCGTCCGCCGAACGCGGCGCGGCCCCGCCGCCCGAACGGGAATCGGGGGGACGGGGCCACGTCCGGCCAGGGCCGGCCGCTATCTGGTCTTGGTGATGGAGTTGGCGGTGACCGAGCCGTCGGTGCCGGTCTGCCCGTTGATGGTGACCGTGCTGCCGGTCGCAAGGTCGGACAGCTTGCCGGCCTGCGAGGTCTGCACGGTGGTGCTGCCGCTGGTCTTCACGGTGATCACCTGCCCGTCGCTGGTGACGATGTAGACGGTGCTGCCGTCCACCAGCTTCACCGTGCCGGTGATCGGGGCGCTCGCCGCGCCGCTGGCCCCGCCCCCGTTGCGGCCGGTGAAGCCGCCCGGCGCGCCGGATGCGCCCAGCCCACCGGGGAAGTTGCCGCCGGCCCGGTTCGCGCCGTTCGCCGTCGGGCTTGCCGTGGAGGCAGAACCCCAGTGCCGCTGGGCCAGTGACCCGCCGACGAAGCCGATCACCAGGAGCAGGCCGCCGGCCAGCGCCAGGGTCAGCCGGGTGATCTTCGGTCGGGGAGCGCGGGCGTCCAGCTCGGCGGCCAGGTCGTCGTCGAACGGGTCCTGATCGAGGTCGTCGTCGAGGTCGTTCTCGACGGGCAGGTCCGGGTCACCGGATCGGGGCAGCGGGGTACCGGCCGGCTCGAGACCGTAGTCCAGCAGGCTGCCGTTGAGGTCGCTGCCGTTCAGGTCACCGGCGTCCAGATCAGTGCCGGCCGGATCGTTGCCGTCCGGATGGGCGTCGTTGCCGTCCGGATCGGTGGCCGGGTGGCCGGCGCCGGTCAGCGGCAGGCCCGCCAACTCGCGGGCGCTGTCGTCCGTGCTGTGCCGTGCGTTCACGTTGCTCTCCCGGGATGAGCGGTGGATCCGGTTGACGATCGGGCGGTGCTCACTCATAGCGCAGCGCCTCGATCGGTCGCAGCGACGCCGCGCGGCTGGCCGGGTAGCTGCCGAAGAACAGCCCGATCGCCACCGACACGCCCAGCGCGAGCGCCACCGAGGTGGGCACGATCGCCGGCTTGATCCCGGCGATGGTGAAGAAGCTGCCGACGAACGCGGCCGCCACCCCGAGTAAGCCGCCGATCAGGCTCAACACCGTCGCCTCCACCAGGAACTGGGTGAGGATGGTGCGCCGGGGAGCGCCGAGCGCCTTGCGGATACCGATTTCCCGGGTCCGCTCGGTGACCGTGACCATCATGATGTTGGTGATACCGATGCCGCCGACCAGCAGACTGATCGCGGCCACCGCGCCGAGCAGCACGGTGAAGGTCTGTGCGGTGTCCTGCGCGGTGGACAGCAGTTGGGCCGCGTTCTGCACCCGGAACGGTTCGCTGGCGGTGTTGGTGACCTTCAGCTTCTCGTTGAGCACCGCGGTCACCTCGGCCTGGGCCTGCTCGACCGACTTGGCGTCGGTGGCGGCCACGATGATCTGGTTCACCGAGCCGTACCCGGTGAGCGTCTCGCGGACCGCCGACACCGGGGCGATGGCCACCGCGTTCGGGTCGGCGAAGCCGGCGCCGTCCTTCGGCGCGAGTACCCCGATCACGGTGAACAGCGCGCCGTTCACGGTGATCTGCTGGTTGATCGGGTCGGTGGTGTCGAACAGGTCGCTGGCCGTGGTGGAGCCGAGCAGCACCACCTTGCGGCCGTCGGCCACGTCGGCGTCGGTGAACTTGGAGCCCTTGGCCAGCGTGTAGCTCTGCACCGTCAGGTAGGCCGGGTTGGTGCCGACGAACGAGGAGATGGTGACGCTGGTCTGCCCGTACACGGCGGTCTGTGAACTGGTGACCACCGGCGAGACCGAGGCGACGTGCGGCGTGGCCGACTTGTCCTGCAACGCGGTGACCAGGTCCAGGCTCAGCGCGGTGTTGGTGGTGGCGCTGGCGTTGCGGCCACCGGCGCTGCTGCTGATCGTGAGCGTGGTGGTGCCCAGCCGGCTGATCCGCTCCTGGATCGCCTTGGCCGAGCCGTTGCCCACCGCGACCAGCAGGATCACCGCGGCCACGCCGATCAGCATGCCGAGCACGGTCAGGCCGGAGCGCAGCTTGTTGGCGGTCACGCCACGGATGGCGAACCGGGTGGTCTCGAAGATGTTCACGCCGCCACCAGTTCCCGCTGCCGGATGTCCTCGACGATGTTGCCGTCCACCAGCCGGATCAGCCGGCGGGCGTGTTCGGCCACGTCGGGCTCGTGGGTGATCAGGACGATGGTCCGGCCGGTGCGGTTGAGCCGGTCGAGCACGGCCAGCACGTCGGCGGTGGACTTGGAGTCCAGGTTGCCGGTCGGCTCGTCGGCCAGTAGCAGGGCCGGGGCGGTGACCAGGGCACGGGCCACCGCGACCCGCTGCTGCTGGCCGCCGGAGAGCTGGTTGGGTTCGTGCCCGGCCCGGTCGGACAGGCCCACGGTGGCAAGCGCCGCGAGCGCCCGGCGGCGGCGCACCGCCGGTTTGATGCCGGCGTACGCCAGCGGCAGCTCGACGTTGGCCAGCGCGGTCATCCGCGGGATCAGGTTGAACGACTGGAACACGAAGCCGATCCGCCGGTTGCGTACCAGCGCGAGCTGCCGGTCGGTCAGCTCACTGACGTCCACCCCGTCCAGCAGGTACCGGCCGCCGGTCGGGATGTCCAGGCAGCCGAGGATGTTCATCAGCGTCGACTTGCCGCTGCCGGAGGAGCCCATGATCGCCACGTAGTCGCCGCGCGCCACCTCGAGGGTCACCCCGCGCAGCGCGTACACGCTGGTCTCGCCCGCGCCGTAGGTCTTCACCACGCTGCGCACGTCCAGCACCGGCCGGGTGCCGGCGTCGGCCACCGTCGGCGTGGTCACCGTCGGCGTGGTCACCGGCCACCGCCCGCTCCGCCGCCGAAGTTGCCGCCGCCGCCGGTGAACCCGCCGCCGCCGAAGCCACCGCCGCCGGGGAAGTTCCCGCCGGTACCGGTGGAGCTGCCGGTCGACACGGTGGCCGTGATGACCACGGTGTCCCCCTGAGCCAGCCCTGACCTGATCTCGTAGTACGTGTCGCCCTTGATCCCGACCTCGACCTGCACGGCGCTGTTCTGGCCGTTCCTGACGACCGTCACCGAGTACCGGTTGCCGGCCGTGCGGACCGCCGCCAGCGGTACCCGCAGCGCGTTCTCGGCCGCTGCCACGGTCACCTTCACGCTGATCGTCTGGCCCAGCCGGGCGCCGTCCGGCACGGTGTCCACGCTGACCGCCACCGCGTAGGTGTTGACGCTGTTGGAGCTGGTCGCGGTCGGCGCGATGGAGGTCACCGTGCCGGTGGCGGTGGCCCCGGACAGCGCGCTCCAGGTGATCGTCGCCGGCTGGCCGACCTTGAGTTTGGTGGCGTCCGCCTCGGCGAAGCCGGCGCTGGCCCGCAACGAGCCCAGGTCGGCGATGGTCACGAAGCCGGCGGACGAGGACGACGACGAGGAGCTGCTGCTGGTGCTGTTCCCGCCGGAGCTGGCCGAGGACGACCCGCCGGAGCTGCCGCCCACGGTGCCGCTGACCGCGGTGACGGTACCGGCCATCGGGGCGGTCAGCACGCAGCCGTTCACCGCCCGCTGGTCCGCGTCCACGGTGGCCTGCGCGTTGGTGACCTGGGCCTTCGCCGAGGCGACGGCCGCGTCGTCACCGTCGGCGTCCTCGACCCTGGTCAGGTTCGCCTTCGCGGCGGCGAGGTTCGCCTTCGCGGTCGCCAGCGAGTCGTTCGCGGCGGCGGCGTCCACCTTGGCCAGCACCTGGCCCTTGGCGACCGTGTCGCCGACCTTGACATCGACCTCGGTCACCGTGCCGCTGGTGACGAAGCTGGCGGCGGCGGTGTTGGCGCTGGCCACCGAGCCGCTCGCGGAGACCGTCTCACTCACCGCCCCGGTGCTGACCGTCACGTTGCGGCTCACCGTGTTGGCGCCGGCCGCGTCGGCCGCCCCGCCGCCGGCGATGCTCTCGTATCCCCAGACTCCGCCGGCCACGATCAACACGGCCAGGGCCGCGTTGACGAACAGGGCGGGTCGATGCCGTACACGCATGGCCGGAATACTGGCCGGACGGCCTCGGAGGCAGTTGCATGCTTCCTCGGAGAAACCTCGGAATCGCGGGCCGGCGCCGGAACAGCGTCGGGACAGCGCCCACGGGCCGGTCACCGGGCACTCCCGGGGCTGGACCCGGGCGGCTACTCCTCCGGTAGCGGCGGCTCGGCCGGCAGCAGTACCCGGAACCGGCAGCCCTGTCCGGGCGCGGTCCACAGCTCCACCCGACCGTGGTGCCCGGTGACGATGGCGGCCACGATGGCCAGGCCGAGACCGGCCCCACCGTGGCTGCGCGAGCGGCTCGGGTCGGCCCGGTACAGCCGCTCGAAGGCGCGTACCGCGTCCGGTTCGGTCATCCCCGGCCCGGTGTCGACCACCTCGATCACGGCGACCGGCCCGGTCAGGTCGATCTCGCCCACCGCCGCTGCGGGCTGCCCGGTGACCGTCAGGTGCGGCCGGCCCACCCGGACCACCACCTCGGCGTCCTCCGGGGTGTGCTGGAGCGCGTTGGCGACCAGGTTGGTGACCACCTGCCGGATCCGCGGCTCGTCACCGACCACGGTGACCGGCTCGAAGGTGTCGTACGAGTCGTCCAGCGCGCCCAGCGCCACGAACCGGGTGGGTACCCGCACGTGCGCGTCACGGACCGCGTCGGCGGCCACCGACAGCAGGTCCACCGGGTGCTCGGCCAGCGGCCGCTCCTCGTCGAGGCGGGCCAGCATCAGCAGGTCGTTGACGAGCAGCCGCATCCGGCTGACCTCGCTCTCGATCCGCCCCATCGCCTCGTCCAGTTGCGGGCCGGGCGGCGCGCCACCGCGCCGGTACAGCTCGGCGAAGCCCTGGATGGAGGTGAGCGGGGTACGCAGCTCGTGCGAGGCGTCCGCGAGGAACCGGCGTAGCCGCTGCTCGGAGGCGTCCCGGGCGTCCACCTCGTACTCGATCCGGACCAGCATGGCGTTGAGTGCGTGACCCAGCCGGCCGGATTCGGTGTGCGGGTCGGCGTCGTCCACCCGGCGGGACAGGTCCCCGTCGGCGATCTGGCCGGCGGCCTCCTCCATCCGGGTCAGCGGCAGCAGCCCGATCCGCACCACCGAGGCGGCGGCGAGGCCGAGCAGCAGCAGCACCGCCGCGGAGACCGCGACATCGGTGATGATCAGCGAGTTGACGATGCCGTCGACGTTGTCCAGGGACACCGCGCTGGCGTAGTAGCCGGTGTGGTCACGGCGGGGCACGACGATCACCCGCCAGTCGCCGGTAGCGCTGTGCAGGGTGAACGGGTCGAGGTCGGCGGCGTGCGCCCGCACCTGTTCAGGGGTGCCCAGATCCGGGCTGACCGGATTGCCCTTGAAGGTCAGCACGCCGTCGGCGTCGAACAGGTAGACGCCGTTGTCCGGGCCGAAGACCGGCGACTCACCCGATCCGGTGCCCGCGTCGGCGGCCGGTGACCGCGGCGACTGCGGATCGCGTTGGGTGGCGCCGGAGGGGGTCGGTGCCGGGCTGCCGCCGGGCGTCGGGCTCAGCGAAGTGCCTGGTTCGGGGGACGGCGAACTCCCCGGCGCGGGGAGGAAGGTGCGGTTCGGGTTGCTGCGCTCGCCCGGCCGGTCGGCAAACCGGCTGGCCGCGGCGAGCTGGTCGTCGACCTGCTTGATCAGGTAGTTGCGCAGCGCGGCGACGCCCACCGCGCCGGAGACGACCAGTCCGACGGCGGTCAGGGCGGCGATCGCCACCACCATCCGGGAGCGCAGCGTCCAGTGCCGCCAGCGGCGCACGGCCCGGACCTCAGGCCTCGCCGGTACGCGGCAGCCGCAGCGCGTACCCGACCCCGCGGACCGTGTGGATCAACGGCGGCTCGTACTTGTCGACCTTGCGGCGCAGGTAGTACACGTAGGACTCGACGATCCGGCCGTCGCCGCCGAAGTCGTAGTTCCACACCCGGTCCAGGATCTGTGCCTTGGAGACCACCCGGCCGGCGTTGGTGAGCAGGTACCGCAGCAGGTTGAACTCGGTCGGCGACAGGTCGATCAGCTTGCCGCCGCGGCGCACCTCGTGGGCGTCCTCGTCGAGTTCCAGGTCGGCGTAGCGCAGCATGCCCGGGTCGACCAGCTCGCTGCCCGGCTTGCTGCGCCGCAGGATGGCCCGGATCCGCAGCACCACCTCTTCGAGGCTGAACGGTTTGGTGACGTAGTCGTCGCCGCCGGCGGTCAGCCCGGAGATGCGGTCCTCCACCGAGTCCCGGGCGGTCAGGAACAGCACCGGGACCGGCCGACCGGTGGCCCGCAGCCGGCGGGCCACCTCGAAGCCGTCCACGTCGGGCAGCATCACGTCGAGCACCATCAGGTCGGGGCCGAACTCGGTCGCCGCGCTGAGCGCCTCGGTGCCGGTCGCGGCCACCCGCACCTCGAAGCCGACCAGGCGCAGGGTGGCGGCCAGCAGCGCGGCGATGTTCGGCTCGTCGTCGACGACAAGCAGTTTCGGTATCTCCGGCGTGCGGCCCGGCACGGCGTCAGGCATTGTCGATCACCACCTGCTCCCCTTCGGCCACCCCGGAGGTGACCTCGGTGTACTGGTCGCCACGCAGGCCGATCTTGACCGTGCGGGCCGTGTCGTGGCCGTCCGCACGCACCGTCACCGTACCGGTACCGTCGTGCACGTCCCGGACCGCGGAGGTGGGGACGTAGAGCACGCCGGCTGCTGCGGCGGTGGTCACCGTGACGTTGGCGCTCTGCCCGTAGAGCAGGTTCGTGGGCGCGGCGTCAAAACCGATCATGACGCTGTACCGGACCAGGTTGTTCGAGGCGGTACCGGCCGGGTCGACCGAGGACACCTTGCCGGTCAGCGTGCCGGTGGAGTTCTTCAGGGTGATCGTGGCAGCCTGGCCGACCGCGATCCGGGCCACGTCGGCCTCGGAGAACTGCGCCTTGACCTGGGTGTCGGCCACGCTGCCCACGGTTACGAAGGCGGTGCCGCCGGGGTTCTCGGTGGCGCCCACCGAGCCGTTCACGGCGAGCACGGTGCCGTCGATCGGGGCGGTGATGGTGCACCCGGCCAGCTTGCGCTTCGCCTGGAGCAGGGCCAGCTTGGCGTTGTTGAGCTGCACGGTGGCGGTGTAGACGGCGTCGGTCCCGGTGCTGTTGCGCTGGTTCGAGCCGCCGCCCGAGTTGGCCCCGGTGTCGGCGCCGCCGCCGGTGTTCGCGCCGCCCGAGTTCCGCCGCCCGAGTTCGCGCCGCCGGTACCCCCGCCGGTGTTGCCGGATCCGCCACGGCCGGAGCTGGCCGACGGGGTGGGGGTGGGGCTGGCCGTGGCTTCGGCGGCGGTCTGGGCGTCGGTCAGGTTCTGCTCGGCGTTGGTGACGGCGGTCTGCGCGTCGTCCACGTCGCCCTGCGCGTCGGCTGGGTCGATGGTGGCCAGCACCTGCCCGGTGGTGACCTTGTCGCCGGCCTTGACGGTGAGGGTGGCGACCGTGCCGGCCGTGCTGAAGCTCAGCCCCCGGGTCTGGGCGGCCTGCAGGGTCCCGGCGGCGGCGATATCCATCGTCACGTTGCCCCGGGTCACCCTGGCGACGGTGGCCCCGGCGGTTGCCGACGCGGTCCCGGAGTCCCGCAGCACCAGTACCGTCACTACGGCGCCGGCGACGAGCAGCGCCGCCACCGTTGCCACCAGTGCCTTGCCCAGCCGACCCGGGCGCCAGCCGCCCGCTTGCGATCTCATGATTGCGCAGTGTTGCCGGGCGGCCTCCCGATTGCCTGTGCGTCACCTCGGAGCCAGCTCAAAGCGGCCAGCTCAAAGCGGCCAGCTCAAAGCGGCCAGCTCAAAGACGGCCAGCTCAAAACGGCCAGCTCAGCGTGACTCCGAGGTGGCTCCGAGGTGGGTGTGACGTCCCTTGGAGGCACATCCGGTTGCCTGGGTCAGTCGCGCATCACACGCCGACCGGGCGCACGGCACCGTATCCACGCACCACCGGTGTCAGGCGTCCTGAGTCTCAGGGAGGACCGAAGTGATCAGTCGCCGCCGTGCCGCGGTGCTCGCGCTCACCGCCGGGTGTGTCGCCGCCGTTGCCGCCTCTGTCGCCGCCTGCGGCAACGGCTCCTCCGGTACCGCCTCGCCGGCCGCCAGCGCCAGCGGAACCCAGGCCCAGTTGACCGCGTACGTGGACTGCCTCAAGCAGAACGGAGTCACCGTCGTGGTGCCCAGCGGCCGGGCCGGCGGGGGTGGCTTCGGCGGCTCGGGCCGGCCGACCGCGCCGCCGAACGGCGACCGCACCGTCTTCCCGACCGACCGCCCCACCGCCCGACCGTCCGGCAGCTTCGGTCCGGGCGGCTTCGGCGGGGGTGGCTTCGGCGGTGGGAGCTTCCTGCAGAAGCCGGCCGACGTCGACCAGGCCACCTGGGACAAGGCGCAGACCGCCTGCTCGTCGCTGCGGCCCAGTTTCGGCGCCGGCAACGGCCGCAGCGGCGGCGCTGACAACGGGGCGATGGCCGCGTACCGCAACTGCCTGCGCGAACACGGCAGCACCGACGCGGCGAGCCCGAGCGCGGAGGCTGCGGCAGCGTGCGCAGTGCTCAAGCCGACCGCCGCGGCGTCGGCGTCCTCCTGACCCGATACCGCCGGCCGGCCGGCCGGTCCCACGAACTCCGGGGCGTCGTCGCCCGGCCGCACCCCCCGCGGCCGTGGCAGCGGCGCCCCGGTCGCCTTCCGACCGCGCTGCCCTGTCCAGCGGCGCTGCCCGACGGTGCTGATCAGCGGCGCCGCCCGGCGGGAGCGGCGCGGGGTGCGGGTCAGCTGGCGGTTGGCGGGAGGGCGTCGGAGATGGCGGTGGCCAGGCCGATCTCGACCATCTGGGAGAAGGTCTGCTCGCGCTCCTGGGCACTGGTGTGCAGGCCGGTACGGATGTGGTCGCTGACGGTCAGCAGGGTCAACGCCCGGGCGTCGAACTTCGCGGCGATCGTGTAGAGCGCCGCCGTCTCCATCTCGACCGCGAGCACCCCGTAGTTCGCCAGCTTCTCGAACAGGTCGGGGCGGTCGGTGTAGAACACATCGGAGGCGTACACCTGTCCCACCCGGATCGGCAGCCCCTGCGCGGTGGCGATGTCGACCGCCGTGCGGAGCAGGCCGAAGTCGGCGACCGGGGCGAAGTCGATCAGCCCGTCGAAGCGCATCCGGATGGCCCCCGAGTCGGTACACGAGCTGCTGGCCGCCACCACGTCCCGCAGCTGGAGGTCGTCCCGGATCGAGCCGCAGGTGCCGACCCGGATCAGGGTCTGCACGCCGTAGTCGTTGAGCAGTTCATGGGCGTAGATCGAGGCGGACGGCATGCCCATCCCGGAGCCCTGCACGGACACCGGCACCCCCCGGTACGTGCCGGTGAAGCCGAGCATGTTGCGGACCGTGGAGTAGCACTTGGCGTCCTCCAGGAAGTGCTCGGCGATCCACTTCGCGCGCAGCGGGTCTCCGGGCAGCAGTACCCGGGGTGCGATCTCGCCGGGGGCGGCGCCGATGTGCGTACTCATGCCGACCATCCTGCCAGGTGGGGTGCCCCGGTCACGGCCGGCGGGTGGTGGGCATACCGCGGCGACAGGCCCGACCGGCATCTAGTACCCTTCTCGGCGGTGGCGTGTCCGAGCGGCCTAAGGAGCACGCCTCGAAAGCGTGTGAGGGGGCAACCCCTCCGAGGGTTCAAATCCCTCCGCCACCGCCAATGAGCAGGTCAGACGCCGGGTGCTCCCCTTCGGGAGACGCCCGGCGTCCGATCTTGTCACGATCCGGCCCGGCGACCGGCGCCCAGCCCGGAGCTGTCGGTCGTCGCCACCCGGGTACCGATATAAGGGCTAATCGAACTAATCCGATGATTCGGCTGATATACAGTGCTTGATGTCTTTCGGCCAGGGTTATCGGCGTTTCTCCACGCATGAATATCCATGCATTCCCGGATCTCAACCGATCATCTGAGCCGCCGCAGGTCCCCGACTCGGAATCATAGGCGGGTGTCCAACCCCCGTGGTCCACTGTGGACGCGGAGTTCCAGTGGGAGACGTATCGATGACCAAGTCGCGCCGGACCGGACCGCCCAACTTCCTCCGTGCCCTTGTGGTGGGCCTGGTCGCACTCGTCGGAGTCGCTAGCAGCGCCACCGCCGCCCTCGCCGATCCCTCCGCGCCACCCTCCGGCTCGGCCAGCCCCGGCTCGGCCGCCCCCAGCGCGGCCGCCCCCAGCGGTGGCAGCAGGCCCGGTGGGTCGATCCGCGGGGCCAGCGCCATCGGCACGGTGTCCGGCAGCTATATCGTCATCCTCAAGGACGGCGGTGCCAACCGGACCCAGGTGACCGACCGGGCCGGCGAGTTGACCCGGTCGTACGGCGGCAAGGTGAAGACCGTCTACGGCCGCACCGTCAAGGGCTTCTCGGCGGCGATGACCGAGGCCCAGGCCAAGCAGTTGGCCGCCGACCCGAGCGTCGCCTACGTCCAGGCCAACCACACGGTGCGCGCCACCGACACGGTGACCCCGAAGTCCTGGGGGCTGGACCGGATCGACCAGGCGTTCCTGCCGCTGGACAAGCAGTTCACCACGCCTGCCGGCAAGGACGGCGACGCGGAAGTGCACGCCTACGTGATCGACACCGGTATCCGTATCGACCACCAGGAGTTCGACGGTCGGGCCAGCTACGGGTACGACTCGATCGACGGTGACAACATCGCCGACGACTGCGACGGCCACGGTACCCACGTCGCCGGCACCATCGGCGGCTCCACCCTCGGCGTCGCGCACAACGTGCAACTGGTCGCCGTGCGGGTACTGGGTTGCGACGGTACCGGCACCGAGGCATCGGTGATCGCCGGCATCGACTGGGTGACCGCGAACGCGATCAAGCCGGCCGTGGCGAACCTGAGCCTGATCAGCGGCACGGTGAACTCCGCCATCGACGATGCGGTGAAGGCGTCCATCGCGGCCGGCATCACGTACACGGTGGCGGCCGGCAACGACAGCGTCGACGCCTGCACCGAGTCGCCAGCCGACGTGCCCGCCGCGATCACCGTGGGCGCGCTGGACCAGCAGGACTTCCGGGCCTCGTTCTCCAACTACGGCAGCTGCGTCGACGTCTTCGCCCCCGGCGTGAACATCACCTCGGCGTACAAGACCAGCGCCACCGCCACCGCGGTCGCCAACGGCACCTCGATGGCCGCGCCGCACGCCGCCGGGGCCGCGGCGCTGATCCTGGCCGCGCACCCCGACTACACCCCGGCGCAGGTGCAGGACGCGCTGCTGGCCGGCTCGCTGAGCGGGGTGGTGCGCGGTGCGGGTGCGGCCACCACCACCCGACTGCTCCAGGTCAGCGGTACTGCGGTGCCGACCTCGTTCGCGCTGCGGGCCAAGGCCAACGGCCTGATCGTGAGCGCCGAGTCGGCCGGCACGAAGCCGTTGAAGGCCAGCGGGTACAACCCGGGAGCCACCGGCGGCTTCGACGTGGTCGACAACGGTGACGGGTACGTCGGGCTGCGGGCCCAGGTGAACGGCAAGTTCGTCACCGCCGAATCGGCCGGGGCAGCGTCACTGATCGCCCGGGGCTACTCGATCGGCGACTGGGAGAAGTTCACCATGATCATCAACGCCGACGGCACGTTGAGCTTCAAGGCCGCTGCCAACGGCAAGTACGTGACGGCTGCGGGGGGCGGGGTGCAGCCGTTGATCGCCCGTAGCACTCGATCGGCGACTGGGAGAAGTTCGACCGGGCCGGCGCGGCAGCGGTGATCAGCCTGGTCGCCAACGCCAACGGGTTCGCGGTGACCGTCCCGGTCGGCGGCGTCCTGCCGTTGATCGCCGGTCTGCCGCGACGGTCGGTGTCTCGGAGTCGTTCGACCTGGTCGACACCGTGGACGGCTGCATCGCCCTGTACTCGCGCGCGAACAACAAGTACGTCACCGCCGGCAGCGCCGGGAAGACCAGCCTGGTCGCCCGCGCCGACACGGTCGGCGCCTGGGAACGGTTCAAGATTGTGAATAACCGGGACGGCAGTGTCAGCTTCATGGCCATGGCCAACAGCCCGCTGGGTGACCGCCGCGGGTGGCGGCGTCCTGCCACTGATCGCGCGCGCCACCGCGATCGGCGCCTGGGAGGAGTTCTGGCTCAGCCCGGTCGCCACGAGGCAAAGTCCTAGCCGCTGCTCCCGCCATCGGGTCGACCCCGGCGGCGGGTCAGCAGGTGTCGCCGCCGGAGTTGTACAGCTCCTCGGCCTGCTGTCGGTAGCCGACCAGCATCTTGGTCACCTGTTCGCCGGAGTAGAGGAACAGGTACGCCCGGTCGTTCTTGCCGACCATGCAGCGCCGGGTACTGGCCGATGGTGGTCGCCGGCAGTTCGGCGGCCTGCGGGTACGCGCTGCGCACCTGGGCCACCGGGCTGCCCACGGTGATCCCTTCCGGGGTGTGCAGCGGTGCGGACACCCACAGCAGGGCCAGTTTGTCGTCCACCAGCACCGGCGTGGCCAGCGACTGCCTGGGCAGCGTCGGGCCACAGTCCTCGGGCCGGCGGGTCAGCCCGTGGTCGCGGGCGAGTTCGCTGGAGGTCTCGCCGAAGTGCACATCGTCGACGCCGGTGAAGTCGACCACCCCGGGCGGGCGTACGGGTGTGTGGGGTGTCGCCGTTCTTCTCGTGCGCGGTCACGCCGGCCACGACGAGGACCGCCGCCCCCGCCAGCAGGGCCAGCGTACGGAAGCCGGGCAGAGGGATGAAAGCCACGCAACGACCATATCCGACTTGTCACGTAGCGCCAACGGGCAGTTACTTTCTGTGATTCGACCTGTGTGACGGCGGATACACAGCGGGCCGGTCCACCGGACCGGCCCGACACTGCGGCGGAGGATACGAGATTCGAACTCGTGAGGGTTTTATCCCAACACGCTTTCCAAGCGTGCGCCCTAGGCCACTAGGCGAATCCTCCGTCGAGAAGGATACCGGCCCGCGACAGCCGGCGCGCACCGGGTATTGTTGCCGACAAGCCCCTCGTGCGGCGTGCATCCTGTGAACCTCCCCAGGGCCGGAAGGCAGCAAGGATAAGCGGGCTCTGGCGGGTGCACGGGGGGCCTCTTACGTCCCGACCCGGTCCGGCCCGCTCGGCCTGCTCCCATCGTCGGACGTGCCGGGTAGCTTGTACCCGTGGCCCTGGCTCTCTACCGCAAGTACCGGCCGCGCACGTTCGCCGAAGTGATCGGGCAGGAGCACGTCACCGAGCCGCTCATGCAGGCGCTGCGCACCGGCCGGCTCAATCACGCCTACCTCTTCTCCGGGCCGCGCGGCTGCGGGAAGACCAGTAGCGCCCGGATCCTGGCCCGCTCGCTCAACTGCGAGAAGGGGCCTACGCCCGAGCCCTGTGGCGTCTGTGACTCGTGTGTCGCGCTGGCCCCGGACGGGTCCGGCTCGCTGGACGTCATCGAGATCGACGCGGCCTCGCACGGCGGCGTGGACGATGCCCGTGACCTGCGCGAGCGGGCCTTCTTCGCGCCGGTGGCCAGCCGCTTCAAGGTGTACATCATCGACGAGGCGCACATGATCTCCAGCCAGGGCTTCAACGCGCTGTTGAAGCTGGTGGAGGAGCCGCCGGAATACATCAAGTTCGTGTTCGCCACCACCGAGCCGGAGAAGGTGCTCGGCACCATCCGCTCGCGCACCCACCACTACCCGTTCCGGCTGATCCCGCCCGGCGTGCTGCGCCCGTACCTGGAGCAGTTGTGCCAGCGCGAGGAGGTGGCCGTCGAGCCCACCGTCTTCCCGCTGATCGTTCGTGCCGGTGGCGGCTCGGCCCGGGACAGCCTGTCGATCCTCGACCAGTTGATCGCCGGCGCCGGACCGGGCGGCGTCAGCTACCCGCACGCGGTGGCGCTGCTCGGAGTCACCGATGTCGCGCTGATCGACGAGATGTGCGACGCGCTCGCCGCCGCCGACGGCGCGGCCGTCTTCGCCACCATCGACCGGGTGGCCGAGGCCGGCCACGACCCACGCCGGTTCGCCGGGGACCTGTTGGAGCGGCTGCGCGACCTGATCATCTTCCAGCAGGTACCGGACGCGGCCGCGAAGGGCCTGCTCGACGTGCCCGCCGACGAGCTCGGTCGGATGCAGGACCAGGCGCAGCGGTTCGGCCCGGCGACGCTGTCGCGGATGGCCGACATCGTGCACACCGGCCTCACCGAGATGCGCGGCACCACCGCCCCCCGACTGCTCCTCGAACTCGTCTCGGCCCGGATGCTGCTGCCCGGCGCGGAGGACTCGACCGCCGCGTTGCTGCACCGGATGGAACGGATGGAGCGCCGCCTCACCGCCACCGGCGACCCGCTGCCGCCCACGCCGACCCCGTCCGCCGGCGCCGCAGCCCCGACCCGCGCCCCGGTTCAAATCCGCCCCGCCCCGACCGATCCGGCCGCAGCCGACACCGCGTCAGCAACCCGGTCCAGTCCGGGCGCGTCAGCCAGCCGGGTCGCGGCCGCCTCGGCGGCCGTCTCGCCCACGGTCGCCGCGCCGACGGAGCCGGCCCCGACCCGCTCCGAGTCCGCCCCGCCCCGCCCCGAGCCGACTGCCGGCACACCGGCGGCCACCGGGCTAGGCGCGACCGGGCCTGGCGCGACCGTGCCCGTGGCCACAGGCCCGGGTGGGACCGAGCCGGGTGGAACCGAGTCGAGTGGTAGCGAAGCGGGCGGGACCGAGCCTCGTGGGACCGAGCCTCGTGGGACCGGACCGGGCGTAGCCGGTGCACCGGGATCGTCGGCGGGAGAGCGGGATGGCGCGGAGGCTGCGCAGTCGTTCGCTCCGGCCGCGGTAGCCAGCGGCCAGTCGCCGGCCCAGCCCCGACCCGGTGCGGCGTCGACGGCGCCGGGCGCGGTGGACGCGGCGGCGGTCCGTCGGGTCTGGGAGGAGATCCTCGCGTACGTGCGGCGGCGCAGTCAGCGGGCGGCCGCGGTGGTCCGCGAGGCGGTGGTACGCGACGTCACCGGCGACACCATCCTGCTCACCTTCAAGCACCAGTTCCACGCCGACTCGTTGACCAACTCCCCGGAGGTGCTGGAGGAGGCGGTCTACGAGGTACTCGGCGGGCGTTGGCGGGTGGTCGCCGAGTGGCTCGGTGGCTCCGATTCGGCCAGCTCGCCCCGGCCGGCCGGCACTGGTAGCGGCACTGCGACGCGAGCCACCCGGCCGGCCCGGCGCGAGACGACGGGTCGCCCTGCCGGTGTCGACCGGGCTCAGGCGAGCCGTCCCACCCCTGCGCCGGCCGAGCCGGACGACGAGGAGGACTGGCCGGTCACCGCCCAGCCTGGGGGTAACCGGGCCGCAGAAGTTGATCTTCAAGACGGTGCGCCGGGGGCTGCGACGGCCGGGGTGCCCGGACAGTCGTCCGGAACGCCGCGGAGTGCCCACTCCGGTGCGCCGACCGCTGCCAACCCGGCCGGGCCGGGCGGCCCGACACCCGCCACTGCCGGCGGTCAGAGCTCAGGCAGTCAGGATGCGGGCGGGCGGGCGGTGGCCGGATCAGGTGGCCCGGTGGCCGGCGCTGCTGTCGCTGGTGGGTTCAGTGGCGTCGGCGACGGCATGCCAGGCGGAGGCCGGGCCGCCGGCGGTCCTGGTGTCGGTCCGGCCGGGACGGCTGCTGGTGCGGGTGGGCCGGGCGCCGGCAGCGCACCGGGGCAGCGCGCCGGTGCCGGCCCGGGCCCGCGACGCGGAGCAGGCGCGGGCGCGCGGGGTGCCGGGCAGAGCGGGCCCGGCGGCGCCGGAGCGGCCCGGCGAGGCGCGGGCGGCCGTGCCGGCGGAGGGGGGACCGACACCGCGTGGCGGGACGCGCCCCCGGCCGACGAGCCGCCGTTCGACCCGGACTACGACCGGCCGGTACGGGACGGCAGCTACGAGGGCTTCGACCCGGGCGACGAGCCACTGGACGGGGCGGCGGACGGCACCACGGCCGGAGAGACCAGCGAGGATCTCGCGCTACGGCTGCTCACGCAGACCCTGGGGGCGGAGAAGATCGCCGACTGAGCGGAAACCCTCCTGGCTGGTCACAGCGGCTGCCGGGTAAGGTCCGCTGGTGCGTACGGACCTGACAATTCTGCGAGACCGCAGCTTCGCGCTGCTGTTCGGCGCCCGTACCCTCTCGATGCTCGGTACCGCGATCGGTCCGGTGGCGCTCGCCTTCGGGGTGCTCGACCTGCCGAACGGCACGCCGACCGCGCTGTCCCTGGTACTCGCCGGCTTCTCCATAAGCCAGGTGCTGTTCATGCTGCTCGGCGGCGTGATCGCGGACCGGTTCGCGCGGATCCGGGTGATGGTCGGCTCGGATATCGCCTCGGCGCTGGTATGGACCGCCGTCGCCGCCCTGATGATCTCGGGCTGGGCGCCGATCCCGCTGCTGGTCGCGCTCGGCGTGCTGGCCGGGCTGGCCGGAGCGCTGTTCTTCCCGGCGATGACCGGGGTGGTCCCCGAGATCGTCCCGACGCAGTCGTTGCAGACCGCCAACGGGTTGCTGCGGATGGGTACCAACGCCGCCCGCATCCTCGGCTTCGCGATCGCCGGCGGCTTGGTGGCGCTGCTCGGCGCGGGCCCGGCGCTGGCCGTCAACGCGGCCACCTACGCGGTGTCCGCGATCCTGCTCGGGCTGCTGCGGCTGCCCCGCCGCAGCCGGGGCACCCGCACCGCACACATGCTCGAGGACCTGCGCGAGGGCTGGCGGGAGTTCTCCTCCCGGCAGTGGCTGTGGGTGGTCGTCGCCCAGTTCTCCTTCGTGGTCGCCGGATTGCAGGCGTTCTACGGGGTGCTCGGGCCGGTGGTGGCGCAGCGGGACCTGGGTGGCGCGCCCGGCTGGTCGGTGGTGCTCGGCGGCGAGTCGCTGGGCATGTTCCTCGGCGTGTTCGTCGCGCTGCGGATCCGGCCGGCCCGGCCGATCCTGCTGGGCGTGCTGCTGACCATCCCGCTGGCGCTGGCCCCGGTGCTGCTCGCGGTGGGTGCGCCGCTGCTCGCGGTGGCGGCCGGAGCGTTCGTCGGCGGGTTCTGCATCGACATCTTCACGGTGCTGTGGGAGACCACCATGCAACGGGAGGTGCCGCCGGCCGCGTTGTCGCGGGTCAGCTCGTACGACGCGCTCGGCTCGCTGATGTTCGGGCCGATCGGGCTGCTCGCCGCCGGCCCGGTAGCCAGCCAGTGGGGGCCACGGCCGGCGCTGATGCTGGCAGGCGCGACCGTGGTCGTACCCTCGCTGCTCGCCCTGCTCGCCCCCGGCGTGCGTGGGCTGACCAACCGGCCGACGCCGGCCCCCGTTGATGAGCCGGCGCTCGCTCTCGCCGCCTGAGGTCGACGCGGCCGGCTCGCATCCGCCAGCCGGCCGCTGGCAAACGCCCGGCCAGTCCATGCCCGGCCAGTCCATGCCCGGCAGTCCACGCCCGGCCAGTCCACGCCCGGCCAGTCCACGCCCGGCACGCCGGCGGCCGGGACGGGGCGGCGGATGGGGCGGGTTAGGCTCTACCGCAGGGCGTCACCGGAACGACCGGTGGCGCGGGTCGGATGAGGGGGAGCGTCGTGCGCCCTGGTGGACAGCCCAACATGCAGCAGCTGATGAAGCAGGCGCAGAAGATGCAGCAGCAGATGGTGACTGCGCAGGCCGAGTTGGCCCAGGCGGAGGTCACCGGAACTGCCGGCGGTGGTCTGGTCACCGTCACGATGACCGGCGCGGGCGAGATCACCGGCGTCCGGATCGACCCGAAGGCGGTCGACCCCGAAGACGTCGAGACCCTGGAAGACCTTGTCCTCGCCGCCCTGCACAATGCCTCCGAGGCGGTGCGCGAGCTGACCGAAGCGAAGATGGGTCCGCTCAACGCCGGCCTGGGTGGCATGGGCCTGCCTTTCTAGGCCGGGCATGTACGAGGGCGCCATCCAGGATCTGATCGACGAACTCGGTCGACTGCCCGGCATCGGGCCGAAGAGCGCGCAGCGCATCGCGTTCCACGTGTTGACCAGCGATCCGACCGACGTGAAGCGGCTGGCGGCCGCGCTGACCCGGGTCAAGGAGCAGGTGCGCTTCTGCGTGACCTGCTTCAACGTGGCCGAGGGCGAGAGGTGCCGGATCTGCCGCGACCCGCGCCGTACCGACGCGTTGCTGTGCGTGGTCGAGGAGCCCAAGGACGTGGTGGCGGTCGAGCGGACCGGCGAGTTCCGTGGCCGGTACCACGTGCTCGGCGGCGCGATCAATCCGCTGGAGGGCATCGGGCCGGACAACCTGCGCATCCGGGAGCTGATGGC
The DNA here is from genome assembly GCA_963794685.1 of uncultured Actinomycetota bacterium. GTDB lineage: Bacteria > Actinomycetota > Actinomycetes > Mycobacteriales > Micromonosporaceae > CAVTWH01. Next base: position 301,579 of record CAWCFK010000012.1, read on the forward strand.
ACGGTTGGCCAGCGGGGAGGTACAGGAGCTGATCCTGGCCACCGATCCGAACACGGAGGGTGAAGCGACCGCAACGTACCTGGCGTTGCTGGTCAAACCCATGGGAATCACGGTGACCCGGCTGGCCAGCGGCCTCCCGGTTGGCGGCGACCTTGAGTACGCCGATGAGATTACGCTCGGTCGCGCCTTCTCCGGCCGACGCGCACTCTGACAGGCCTGCATACCTGCGCGTATACCTTTCGTGCCCATTTCACGCTCTGTAGCCGTGTCCCAGGTCACGCGGTCATCACGGTATGGCCTGAACTTGATTTCGAGGCCGTCCGACCCTTGACCGCAGTGGTCACCTAAGGCGAGTCTTCCCATGCGGCGAGGACGTGAGACCTCGTCGCATCTGCGTTGCGCGGCCCCGGTCACCCACCGGGCGCGTAACCGGGAGTCCACGCAGGAGACAGTTCGACCGACTGCCGACTGCCGCAGGACCCTTAGGTTCGACGGAGGCGCCACCCCCCGCCCCGTCGCGGCTTGCTGGTTCCGCGTGCACCGGCATCCGTACAAGGGGGCCAACGCGCCGATGGTGATGGGACCGGAACCACCCACCGCGACCACGACCGAGGTTGTCGACGAGACCGCGCTGGTCGCCGCGGGGGGCCCCGCCATCGAGGGTCGCTCGCTCGGGCGCATCGCCTGGACCCGGCTGAAGCGGGACCGCGTCGCGATGGGCGGCGGCATCGTCATCATCGCGCTGATCCTGATCGCGATCTTCGCGCCGTGGATCGTCAAGCTGCTCGGCCACCCGCCGAACGAGTACCACCAGAACCTCACCGGCGACAACAACCTGCCGGTCGGCAAATGGGGCGGGATCAACCGGCACTTCCTGCTCGGCGTGGAGCCGCAGAACGGTCGGGACATGTTCAGCCGGATCCTCTACGGCTCCCGGATCTCGCTGCTCATCGCGTTCCTCGCCACCCTGCTTTCGGTGCTCATCGGCACGGTGATGGGCATGATCGCCGGGTACAAGGGCGGTTGGGTCGACTCGCTGATCAGCCGGGCGATGGACGTCTTCCTCGCCTTCCCGCTGCTGCTGTTCGCGCTGGCCCTGGTCGGCGTCATCCCGGACCACGCGTTCGGGCTGCGCGGCAACGGGCTGCGCATCGCGATCCTGGTCTTCATCATCGGCTTCTTCAACTGGCCCTACATCGGCCGGATCGTCCGCGGCCAGGCGCTGTCCCTGCGCGAGCGGGAGTTCGTCGAGGCGGCCCGCAGCCTGGGCGCGCGCAACGGCTACATCATCTTCCGGGAGATCCTGCCGAACCTGGTGGCCCCGGTGCTGGTCTACTCCACGCTGCTGATCCCGACGAACATCCTCTTCGAAGCGGCGCTGTCGTTCCTCGGCGTCGGCGTCCAGGCGCCCACGGCGACCTGGGGCGGGATGCTTTCCAGCGCCGCGCAGACCTACTACCAGGTGGACCCGGCATTCATGATCATCCCCGGTCTCGCCATCTTCGTCACCGTGCTCGCCTTCAACCTGTTCGGCGACGGCCTGCGTGACGCGTTCGACCCCAAGACCCGCTGACCTGCCCGGTCGGCGAGTTTCCTCCCACCCAACCGAAGGGGAATGCTCGATGAGAAGGAGAACCGCTGTCGCAGCGGTCGCCGTAGGAACAGCGTTCGCGCTGCTTCTCGGAGCTTGCGGTAAGTCCAGCGACGACAAGGACAAGGGCAGCGCTGGGGCGTCGCCGTCGTTCAACGCCGCTGTGGGCAAGGTGTTCAACCCGTCCACCAAGAAGGGCGGGACGATCCGGTACGGGTTCTCCGACGACTGGGACTCCCTCGACCCGGGTGACACCTACTACGGGTACTCCTGGGACTTCGTCCGCTACTACGGCCGCTCGCTGGTCATGTTCAAGCCGGGTGCCGGCTCGGACACCAACCAGTTGGTCCCGGACCTGGCCGAGAGCCTGGGCGTGCCGAGCGACGGCGCCAAGACCTGGACGTACAAGATCCGCAAGGGTCTGAAGTTCGAGGACGGCACGGCGATCACCTCCAAGGACGTCAAGTACGCCGTCGAGCGCTCGCTCGACAAGGACACCTTCCCGAACGGTCCGACGTACTTCAACGACTTCCTGGACCTGCAGGGCTACACCACGGTCGCCGCTGACACCAGCGCCGACAAGCTGGGCCTGAAGGCCATCGAGACGCCGGACGACAACACCATCGTCTTCCACCTGAAGACGTCGTTCTCCGGCTTCGACTACTTCGCCATGCTGCCGTCGACCATCCCGGTCCCGCAGAAGGCCGACACCGGCACCAAGTACAAGGAGCACGTGGTCTCCTCGGGCCCGTACATGTTCGACACGAACGTGGCCGGCCAGAGCTTCTCGCTGAAGCGGAACCCGAACTGGGACCCGGCCACCGACCCGTACCGGGCCGCGCTGCCGGACCGCGTCGAGGTCAAGCTCAAGATGAGCGCCCCCGACATCGACAAGCAGCTGCAGAACGGCACGATCGACGTCGACGTCGCCAGCACCGGCGTGCAGCCGGCCACCCAGGCCACCCTGCTCGCCAACGACACCAACAAGAAGAACGCGGACACCGCCGACATCGCGCGGCTGTGGTTCACGGTCCTCAACTCGGACGTCAAGCCGCTGGACAACATCGACTGCCGCAAGGCGGTCCTGTACGCCTCCGACCACGAGTCGTACCAGCAGGCCTACGGCGGCTCCGCCGGCGGCAAGATCGCCACCACGCCTGCTGCCGGCGCAGATCCCGGGCGCGCCGAAGACCGACCCGTACGGCTTCCTCGACAAGCCCAACGGTGACGTCGACAAGGCCAAGGCGGCGCTGACCGCCTGCGGTCACCCGGAGGGCTTCGCCTTCAACATCTCCTACCGGTCGGACCGGCCGAAGGAGCAGGCGGTCGCCGAGGGTCTGCAGCAGTCGCTCGCCAAGGTCGGCATCAAGGTGACTTTGAAGGGCTTCCCCACCGGTGACTACACCAAGCTGTACGCCGGCAAGCCGGAGTACGCCAAGGCCAACAACATCGGCATGGCCGTCTACGGCTGGGGTGCCGACTGGCCGGACGGCTTCGGCTTCCTGCAGCAGATCGTGGACAGCCGGGTCATCCGGCCGGCCGGTAACACCAACCTCGGTGTGAAGGACCCGGCGGTCGACGCGCTGATCGACCAGGCGCTGCTCACCACGGACGCCGACGCCCGTAACAAGATCTGGGGCCAGGTGGACACCAAGGTGATGGACGACGCGTACGTCCTGCCGGGCGTGTGGGCGAGCGTGGTGCTCTACCGCGGGCACCAACCTGACCAACGTCGGTATCAGCGAGGGTCTGGGTGGCTACTACGACTTCGTCCAGCTGGGCGTGAAGAAGTAGCGGTTCCCCTCTCCACCCGGTTCGAGTAAGCGGAAGCAGGTGAAGGCGAAGGGTGGCCGGCGGGCAGTTCCCGCCGGCCACCCCGGCCGAACACGGTGTTCAGATACATAATTCGGCGGTTGTTGTCGGCCGTGGCGCTGCTGTTCGTCATCAGCGCCGTCGTCTTCGCCATCTTCTTCTACCTGCCGCGCCTGGCCGGCGCGACCACCGACGACCTGGCCTCGCGCTACGTCGGGAAGAGCGCCGGCCCGGAGCAGATCCACGCGATGGCGGAGAAGCTCGGCTTCACCGACCCGCATCTACGTGCAGTACGGCCGCTTCGTGAAGGGCATCTTCGTCGGCGCCGACTACAACACCGGCACGGCGATCGAGCACTGCCCGGCGCCGTGCTTCGGCTACTCGTTCATCACCCAGAACGCGGTCTGGCCGGAGTTGACCTCGCGGCTGCCGGTGACCCTGTCACTGGCCGTCGGCGCGGCCGTGATCTGGCTGCTTCTTCGGCGTCGCCACCGGGGTGCTGTCGGCGCTGCGCAAGGGCAGCATCTTCGACCGGGCGGCGATGGGCGTGGCGCTGGCCGGCGTCTCCCTGCCGATCTTCTTCACCGGCCTGGTGTCGCTGTCGATCTTCTCCTACTGGCTGCAGTGGACGGCGCCCGGCGGTAGCTACACGCCGATCACCCAGAACCCGGCGGACTGGGCGTACGACCTGATCCTGCCGTGGATCACGCTCGCCTTCCTGTACGCGGCCGGGTACGCCCGGCTGACCCGGGCCGGCATGCTGGAGACCATGAGCGAGGACTACATCCGCACCGCGCGGGCCAAGGGCCTGGCCGAGCGGAACGTGATCGTCCGGCACGCGCTGCGGGCGGCGCTCACCCCGATCGTGACGATCTTCGGCCTGGACGTGGGGCTGCTGCTCGGTGGCGCGGTGCTGACCGAGAGCACGTTCTCCCTCAACGGCATCGGCAAGTACGCCATCGACGCGTTGAACAGCAACGACCTGCCGAAGGTACTCGGCGTGGTGACCATCGGGGCGATCTTCATCGTCCTGGCCAACCTGATCGTGGACCTGTTGTACGCGGTCATCGACCCCCGGGTGCGACTGGCATGACGTGCTCCGATCACCAGCCGCCGACGTGCGGTTCAATCGAGCCCGAGGTGCCGCCGCGCTTCCTCGACGTGCGCGACCTCACGGTGCACTTCCCCACCGACGACGGCGTGGTCAAGTCGGTGGACGGGCTGTCCTTCGCCGCTGGACACGGGCAAGACCCTCGGCATCGTCGGCGAGTCCGGCTCCGGCAAGAGCGTCACCAGCCTCTCGATCATGGGGCTGCACAAGCGCGGCTCGGTGCGGATGTCCGGCGAGATCTGGCTGGACGGCCAGGAGTTGGTGAAGGCCAGCCCGGCGACGGTGCGGTCGCTGCGCGGCCAGAAGATGGCGATGATCTTCCAGGACCCGCTGTCCGCGATGCACCCGTTCTACACGGTCGGGCGCGCAGATCATCGAGGCGTACCGGGTGCACAACAACGTCTGCAAGAAGGCGGCCCGGGCGCACGCCATCGACCTGATCAACCGGGTCGGCATCCCGCAGGCGGCCCGCCGGGTCGACGACTACCCGCACCAGTTCTCCGGCGGTATGCGGCAGCGCGCGATGATCGCGATGGCGCTGGCGAACAACCCGCGAGCTGCTGATCGCCGACGAGCCGACCACCGCGCTGGACGTCACCGTGCAGGCGCAGATCCTCGACCTGATCCGGGACCTGCAGCAGGAGTTCGGCTCGGCGGTCATCATCATCACCCACGACCTCGGCGTGGTGGCCGAGCTGGCCGACGACATCCTGGTGATGTACGGCGGCCGGTGCGTCGAGTACGGCTCGGCGGCCGAGGTCTTCGGCCGACCCGAGCACCCGTACGCCTGGGGCCTGCTCGGCTCGATGCTGCGGATGGACCGGGACGTGCGGGAGCGGCTGCACCCGATCCAGGGCAGCCCGCCCAGCCTGATCAACCTGCCGTCCGGCTGCCACTTCCACCCGCGCTGCCCGTACGCCGGGCGCGGCGGCATCCCGTGCCGTACCGAGGATCCGATGCTGTTGCCGGAGCACGCCGCGCACCAGGTGGCCTGCCACCTGCCGGTCGCCGAACGGCAGCGGATCTTCATCGACGACGTGGCGCCCACCCTGTGAGCGCGGACAGCCCGGCCGGCAGCCCCGCAGCCGGCCCGACCCGAGGAGCGTCCGTGACCGCCGAGAATCTGCTGGAGGTCAGCGGGCTGGAGAAGCACTTCCCGATCACCCGGGGGCTGATCCGCCGCAAGGTGGGCGCGGTCCGCGCGGTGGACGGCCTGGACTTCGCGGTACGCGCCGGGGAGACCCTGGGCCTGGTCGGCGAGTCCGGCTGCGGCAAGTCCACCACCGGCCGGCTGGTCACCCGGATCCTGGAGCCGACCGGCGGGAAGGTCGTCTTCGAGGGCCGCGACGTCACGCACATCAGCTCCGGCAAGATGCGCCCGCTGCGCCGGGACATCCAGATGATCTTCCAGGACCCGTACTCGTCGCTGAACCCGCGGCACACGGTCGGCTCGATCGTCAGCGCGCCGCTGCGCATCCAGGGCATCCCCACCCCGCAGGGGCGCAAGAAGGCCGTGCAGGAGCTGCTGGAACTGGTCGGGCTGAATCCCGAGCACTACAACCGCTACCCGCACGAGTTCTCCGGCGGCCAGCGCCAGCGCATCGGGATCGCCCGCGCGCTCGCCCTGAAGCCGAAGATGATCGTCGCCGACGAGCCGGTCTCCGCCCTGGACGTGTCGATCCAGGCGCAGGTGGTGAACCTGCTCGACGACCTGCAACGGGATCTCGGGCTGACCTACCTGTTCATCGCGCATGACCTGTCGGTGGTGCGGCACATCTCCGACCGGGTCGCGGTGATGTACCTCGGCAAGATCGTCGAGCTGGCCGACCGGGACGAGCTGTACGCCCACCCGCGGCACCCGTACACGGTGGCGCTGATGTCGGCGGTGCCGGTACCCGATCCGGCCCGCCGGGACAACGCCCAGCGCGAGCGCATCCTGCTCACCGGGGACGTGCCGAGCCCGATCGACCCGCCCTCGGGCTGCCGGTTCCGGACCCGCTGCTGGAAGGCGCAGGACATCTGCGCCACCCAGGAGCCGCCCCTGATCGAGCCGACCGGGGCACCCGCCGGCCACGTGGTCGCCTGCCACTTCCCGGTAGCCGACGACGAACGCACGGCAAAGAACGCCGCCGCTGCCACCCGCCGCGCCGCCGAAGTGGCCGCGGCGGCCGGAGTGGTCGACTAGAGGTTCGGAGCTCTCGATCTGCCGCCCGTGACACGCAGATCCGGGCGGCAGATCGAGAGCTACTCCGGGCGGCGGTCCAGCAGCCCGACGGCGATGGAGTGGACGGCGTCCAGGTCGGCCGGGTCGGTGAGGGTGGTCCGGCCGCCGGTGACCAGGTACCACTCGGCGGCTTCCTTGTACTGCACGTAGAGGGTGACGGCGAGCGCGTCGTCGAGTTCGGTGCGCAGGGTGAGGTCGCCGGTGATCACGCCGACCTCATCTGTCATCACTCCACCGGGCGGCGCCATGATGTCGGTGAGCCGCGAGTCGGTCATCCACACGTCCCCAGCATGTCCTGCAGCGCGGTCTTCTCCGCGCCGGTCACAGTGAGCTTGTAGTAAGTCTTCACGGTGATCCAGGACTGCGCATAGGTACACCAGAACCCGTGGTTCGGCGGCTTCCACTGGGACGGGTCCTGGTCACCCTTGGACCGGTTGTCGCTGAGGTCCACGGCGTAGAGCTGCGGCCGGGTCAGGTCGTTGGCGAAGGCCTGGCGCTGGTCGTCGGTCCACTTGTTGGCCCCGGCGCGCCAGGCGGCGGCCAGTGGCACCATGTGGTCGATGTCCAGCTTCTTCGGGTCGGTGTAGCTCACCTTGTTGTACGGGCTGAGCCAGGTGCCACTCGTGATCTTGCAGTCGGCGTCCGCCTTGACGTCCTTGCCGTCCCGCTTGAGCACCACGTCCCGGGTGTCGCAGCCGCCGCCCTGGGAGATCCAGTGCGGGAACCGGTCGCGGCTGTACCCGGTCATCGACTGAGCCGTCCCCACGGTCAGCGAGTTCAACTGGGCCTGGGCGTCGGCTCCTGAGCCGGTACCCGAACTGGCGCCGTCCCCGGGTGTGGTGACGGTGGCGGGGTCGCAGGCGCTCAGACTCAGCGCGGCGAACAGGGCGAGGGCGGCGGCAAAGGCACGCCGGGGGGAACGGGGCAGCAGCACGTACCAAGGGTGCACTGTGGGTAGCGGCTTGGCCAGTCGACGAACCGGTGGTCCCGTCACCTCGGCATGTGATTTGGGCGATTTTTTACGCGGTTTCACGTGGCCGACCGGCAGCGGATTGACACTCTCCGCAGTCCCCGCGTAACACGTGAGCCACCTGAGCAGTACTCCATTCGTCCCAGCGGAGGAAGCCCGTGTCCCTCACCACCCCGCGACGTGCCGCACTGCGGCGCGCCGCGCTGCGCGGCCTGGCGGTCACCGCCGTGGCCGCGACCCTCACCCTGGGTACGGCGGTCGCCGCCTCGGCCGGCACCGGCTCCGGCCGGGCGCTGTCGCCTACCACCCAGTTCTATGTCGACAACAGCAACAAGGCCTACGACCAGGCGCTCACCTACCTCAGGGCGCACCGTTTCGCCGACGCCGTGACCATGGCGAACCTGGCGTCCTGGCCGGTCGGCCAGTGGTTCAACGGCGGAGTCAGCGCCGCCCAGGTGAAAGCCGACGTCGCCGCGCTGATGAAGAAGGCGAAGATCAAGCACCAGGTACCGGTGATCGTGGCCTACAACGTGCCGGGCCGGGACTGCTCGCAGTACTCGGCTGGCGGGGCGTCGAACACCGCCGAGTACGAGGCGTGGATCGACGGGGTCGCCGCCGGCATCGGCAGCGGGCAGGCCGTGGTGATCCTGGAGCCGGACGGCATCGCGCTCTCCCCGGACAACTGCGGCGGCACCGCCGAGCAGCAGGCGGCCCGCAACACCGAGATCTCCTACGCGGTGACGAAGCTGGCCGCCAAGCCGCGCGCCAACGTCTACGTCGACGCCGGGCACTCGTCCTGGCACGCGGTCGGCGACATCGCCGCCCGGATGCTCGCCGCCGGCCTGCCGCAGGCGCAGGGCTTCTTTCTCAACGTCTCCAACTACCGCAGCGACGACGAACTGATCCGCTACGGCACCATGGTCAGCAAGTGCGTCTGGTACCTGCAGCACACCCCCGGCGCGACCGGCGAGGCGTGCCCCAACCAGTGGTCGCCGGCCGCCGACGCGGACGGCTGGTACGCGGCCAACGTGCCCGCCACCGCGACGCTGACCCACTTCGTGGTGGACACCAGCCGCAACGGCGTCGGCCCGTGGACCCCGCCGGCCGGCGTGTACACCGACGCCCAGGACTGGTGCAACCCGCCGAACCGGGGCCTGGGCGTCCGCCCGACCGCGAAGACCGGGGTGCCGCTGCTGGACGCGTACCTCTGGGTGAAGGTGCCGGGCGAGTCCGACGGCTCCTGCACCCGCGGCACCGCCGGCCCCGGTGACCCGGAGTACGGCGGCGCGGTCGACCCGGCCGCCGGCGCCTGGTGGCCCGAGCAGGCGCTCACCCTGTCCCACAACGCCAGCCCGGCGCTCACCTTCAACTGGCCCGGCCTGGTCTGAACGACCCGTCCCGATGCGGCCCCGGCGACCGACGGTCCCGGGGCCGCATCATGTCCGCAACGAAACCCCGCGCCCGGGCGTGATAGCGGTGAATACCCGCCAGCGGGAACGGGGGACGGATGGATGAGGTGTTGAACGTGACCGTGGGGCCGGACCGGCGCAGCGCCGCGGTGGCGGCCTCAGCGGCCGCGCACGACTTCGACACGGTGTACGCGGCCAGCTATGCCCGGCTGGTCAGCCAGGTGTACGCGTACTGCGGTGACCTCGGCGACGCCCAGGACATCGTGCAGGAGGCGTTCGCGCGGGCGTGGACGCGCTGGTCGCGGATCTCCGGTTACCACGATCCGGTGGCCTGGCTGCGCACGGTCGCCTGGAACCTGGCGACCAGCCGGTGGCGGCGCAGCCGGGTGGCCCTGCGCCACCTGCTCAGCCAGCGGGAGGAGGCGGTGGCGCCGCCCGGACCGGAGCGGGTGGCGCTGAGCCGGGCGCTGGCCACCCTGCCACCCCGGCTGCGCCAGGTGATGGTGCTGCGTAACCTGGCCGATCTGTCGATCGCCGAGATCGCCGCGCAGGAGGGGGTACCCGAGGGGACCGTCCGCTCCTGGCTGCACCGCGCCCGCGCCGCCCTCGCCGTCCAGCTCACCGATGTTCAGCCGTAACCGGGAGGGATAACCGATGACTCAGCTCGACAACGATTCGTGGGAGCGGGCCTTCGCCTCCTTCCACGACGACGTACGCAGCACCCTGCGAGTGCCGGCGGTCGCCGGGGTACGGGCCGGCGCCGAGGTCCGTCGGCGGCGTCACCGGGCGGCGGTGTCCCTGGCGGTGGCGGTGGCCGTGGTACTGGTCGGCACGGCGGCGTTCGGGGCGGTCCGGCGCGGTGCCGGGCCGCCGACCGCCACCCCGCCGACCGTGTCGGACAGTGCGCCGGCTACCGGCTCGCCGTCGGCCGAACCGAGTCGAAGCAGCGCATCCCCGTCAGGCACCTCGTACTCTCCGGTCGGTCCGACCGCCCGGCTCACCGTGATCGGCCACACCCACCCCGTCCCGGGCACCGTGCTGCTCTTCGCGGGCGACGCCAACAGCAGCACGCTGGTGACCATCTCCCCGGACGGCACGGTCCGCGCGATCAAGCCGAAGGTGAGCGACTTCCTGCTGTTGCAGCAGGAGTTCGTGGTGACCGCCAATGGTGAACGGATCGCCTCGACCGTCGAGGAGAGCAAGCCGGTGAAGGTGATGGGCGCGGACGGCTCGGGCGTGCGGCAGCTACCGGACGCGGCCGACCCGAAGTGTGGGGCGCCGGTGTTCTCCCCGGACGGGAGCATGCTGGCGTACGGCCTGCGGGACAGCAGGCACACCCTGGTCGCCGTCGCCGTGGACGGCACGCACCGGCGCGTGGTCGGCACCGGCTGCTACCCGATCTTCTCCGCGGACGGCAGCCGGATCGGGTACACCACGAAGGACGGCAAGTTGGGCGTGGTCGGCGTGGACGGCAGCGACCCGCGGGTGATCCCCATCCGCAAGGCCGGGTACGAGCTGCGTTCGGTGACCAGCCTCACCGCCACCCGGGCGGCCGTGTACCTGAACTACACCGCCGGCTGTGGGTGCGACGACGGCTACCGCACCGTGGTCGTCACGGACCTGCTCGACCTGGCGACCGGCGCGGCCACCGCGGTCGGCGGTGACCCCACCCCGTACAGCGCGATGTTCGGCGCGGACGGCGTGCTGCTGCTGTCGGTGGAGATCCACGAGAGCACCAACAAGTGGCACAACGAGCTGCGGTTCCGCCGGCCTGACGGCAGCACCGCGACAGTGCTGGACCTGCGCACCCTGACCGGCACCAAAAACTCGATGGGCCTGGATCTGCAGCACGCCGTGCTGTGGAACTACGCGACCATCGGCTGATCGGGCCGCAACGGGGGCGGGCCCGACAGGGCAGTGGCCGGGCGCGATCGCGCCCGGCCACTCTCCGTTGAGCTCAGCGATTCAGCCGCGGTTGACCGCGCTGGCGACGGCCTTCAGCGAGGCGGTGACGATGTTCGCGTCGACTCCGACGCCCCAGCGCACCTCGCCGTCCACGTCACACTCCACGTACGCGGCGGCCTGCGCGTCGCCACCGGCGGAGAGCGCGTGCTCGGCGTAGTCCAGCACCCGGACCCGAACGTCCACATCGGACAGTGCCTGGCAGAGTGCGTCGATCGGGCCGTTGCCGACTCCGGTCAGCTGCTGCGGTACGCCGGACACCTCGGCGGTCACGCTGATCTCCACCTTGCCGCCGGCCGTCGAGGTCAGGTAGTCGTTGATGACCACCCGCGGGGCCGGCGGGGTGAAGTACGTGGTCGCGAAGATGTCGTACATCTGCTCGGGGGTGACCTCGCCACCGGCGTCGTCGGTGTGCCGCTGCACCACCCCGGAGAACTCGATCTGCAGCCGGCGCGGCAGCTCCAGGTGGTGCTCGGTCTTCATGATGTACGCGACGCCGCCCTTGCCGGACTGCGAGTTGACCCGGATGACCGCCTCGTAGGTGCGGCCCAGGTCCTTCGGGTCGACCGGCAGGTACGGCACGCCCCAGGCGAACTCGTCGACCGGCGTGCCGGCCGCCGTGGCGTCCGACTCCAGGAAGGCCAGGCCCTTGTTGATGGCGTCCTGGTGGGAGCCGGAGAAGGCGGTGAAGACCAGATCCCCGGCGTACGGGTGGCGCTCGTGCACGGGCAGCTGGTTGCAGTACTCGACGGTGCGCTTGATCTCGTCGATCTGCCGGAAGTCGACCTGCGGGTCGATGCCCTGGCTGAACAGGTTCAGCCCCAGGGTGACCAGGTCGACGTTGCCGGTGCGCTCGCCGTTGCCGAACAGGCAGCCCTCCACCCGGTCGGCGCCGGCCAGCAGGCCCAGCTCCGCGGCGGCCACGCCGGTACCCCGGTCGTTGTGCGGGTGCAGGCTCAGGATCACGCTGTCGCGCCGGGGCAGTCGGCGACTCATCCACTCGATCGAGTCGGCGTACACGTTGGGGGTGGCCATCTCCACGGTCGCCGGCAGGTTGATGATGATCGGCCGCTGCGGCGTCGGGTCGATCACCTCGATCACCTTGGAGCAGATCTCCAGCGCGTACTCCAGCTCGGTGCCCGTGTAGGACTCCGGCGAGTACTCGTAGTAGATGTCGGTGTCCGGGGTGATCGACTCGGCGTACTTCTGGCACAGCCGGGCGGCCGAGGTGGCGATGTCGGTGATCCCGTCGCGGTCCAGCCCGAAGACCACCCGGCGCTGCAGCACCGAGGTGGAGTTGTAGAAGTGCACGATGGCCCGCTTGGCGCCGCGCAGCGATTCGAAGGTCCGCTCGATCAGGTGGTCCCGGCACTGGGTCAGCACCTGGATGGTCACGTCGTCGGGGATCATGTTCTGCTCGATCAGCTGCCGGACGAAGTCGAAGTCGGTCTGGCTGGCCGACGGGAAGCCGACCTCGATCTCCTTGTATCCCATGCGTACCAGCAGGTTGAACATGCGCCGCTTGCGCTCCGGCGACATCGGGTCGATCAGCGCCTGGTTACCGTCGCGCAGGTCGACCGCGCACCAGCGCGGGGTCTTCTCGATGTAGCGCGTCGGCCACTGCCGGTCGGGCAGGTCGACGGCGAAGTCACGCTGGTAGGGCTGGTACCGGCCGGTCGGCATGGGGCTGGGATTCTGCACCCCGAACGGGCTCGCGCCAACGGGAGCGACCGTGCTGGTGACGGTGCTCGTAACCGTGGCGGCGGCAGCGGCTGGGGTGATGGTGGCATCGGACATGGCGAGGCTCTCTCTCAGTCATCGATGAAGCGGGCTGGTCAGCGGGCTGTCAGATGACCGGCGGCGAGCCGTGGCGTACGGGCGGGGCCCGTCAGGCAGAAGCGCGCGTCAACTCCGCGACGGGGTGCCGGCCGATGAGGCCCCGCCGCGGCGACGAAGAAGGAGCGCCTGCCACATAGGCCCTCGACCTTACCCGCACCTCCGGTGATTTCAAAAACCCCGCAGGTCAGGGGGTACGGCTGGGGCTCGAAGTGGCAGCCGGTGGGGTGGTGGGCGGCGGGGTCGGCGGGGCTGCTGTGCCGAGCAGCGAGCCGGGTACCACCGGGCCGGGCAGGGTCACGGCTGCCGGGGCTGCCGCCGGCGCGCCGGAAAGCAGCAGGGTGCCGGCCGCGATGGTGGCGGCGGTCAGGGTGCCGTCGGTGTCGAAGCAGTACACCCCCGCGTCCAGCGGCGCGGCCAGCGCGGCGGTGTTCGGCTCCACCGAGAAGCACCGCCCCTTCGCGCCCCTGACCGGCTGGGCGGCGTCCACCGAGATGGCCGACTTCGGGTCCCGCAGCACCGCCAGCCAGTCGGTGAAGATGTGCTGGAACCGGGGATCGGCGCGGCCGGGCAGGGCGGATCCGGCGGACAGGCAGGTCGGCGTGGGCGTCAGCGGGCACTGGTAGAGCCCGGCCGCGGTGCGGGTGAGCGCCACGTCGACGGTGCCGCCCAGCGCGCCGCCGGCCACCACCACCTGCCAGGAGTCGGTGGCCGCCAGGGTGACCCGCAGGGTCGCGACCGCCCGCCCCTTCACGGTCTGCGTGTACGCCGCCGTGTAGTGCCGGTCCTGTGCGGTGGCGACCAGGCCGGCGAGTTGGCCGCGGGCGTCCGAGGCTTGCAGTGCAGCCGGGTCGGTACCGGACGGGGTCGGACTGGCCGTGCTCCCCGGGGAGCCCGTGCAGCCGGCCACCGCCGCGGCGCTCAGAGCCAGGACGAGGACTGCGCCGAGGCCCCGCCGCAACGCGAGGCCCTCGCCCCGCCGCAGGGCCACCCCTGCCCCGAGTGGGGTGGCAGGCCCTGTCGAGGTGGAATGCCGCGGTCGTGGACGGGCCGGGGAGGCGGGGTGTGGGCAGGGACACCCGGTCATTGTCGGGCATGTCGGTGCCGGATGCTGGGATCGTCGCTCCCAGCGCGTCTCGCACGCCGGTACGCTGGGGCGTTGTCAAGACTTGGCGCCGCCGTTCGTCGGGTGTGCGCCGGATTTTCCGGGTGGAGATGCCACCGGGAGCGCCGGCCCACCGCAGACCGGCGGCGTCGGTGCGAGACGGGTCGCTTCAGCACAGGGTGGTGCGGGCAGGTCGGGTTCGGCGGAGGAGGTTTCGGTGGCGTTGATGGTGCAGAAGTACGGCGGCTCGTCGGTCGCCAACGCCGAGCGCATCAAGCGGGTCGCCGAGCGGATCGTGAACACCCGCAAGGCCGGGCACGATGTCGTGGTGATCGTCTCGGCGATGGGTGACACCACCGACGAGCTGCTCGATCTGGCCAGCCAGGTGAGCCCGGTGCCGCCCGGCCGCGAGCTGGACATGCTGCTCACCGCGGGCGAGCGGATCTCGATGGCGCTGCTGGCCATGGCGATCCACAACCTCGGCTACGAGGCGCGTTCCTACACCGGCTCGCAGGCGGGTGTGATCACCACCTCGTCGCACGGCAAGGCGCGCATCATCGACGTCACGCCGGGCCGGCTGCGCAACGCGCTGGACGAGGGCGCGATCGCCATCGTGGCCGGCTTCCAGGGGGTGTCCCAGGACACCAAGGACATCACCACGCTGGGCCGGGGCGGCTCGGACACCACCGCCGTCGCGGTGGCCGCCGCGCTGCACGCCGACGTGTGTGAGATCTACACCGACGTGGACGGGGTGTTCACCGCCGACCCGCGGATCGTGCCCGAACGCCCGCCGGATCGAGCAGATCACCTACGAGGAGATGCTCGAACTGGCCGCCTGTGGGGCGAAGGTGCTCATGCTGCGCTGCGTGGAGTACGCCCGGCGGTATGCGATGCCGATCCACGTGCGCTCGTCGTACTCGCTCAAGCCCGGGACCATCGTCACCGGTTCAATGGAGGATCTTGCCGTGGAACAAGCCATGATCACCGGCGTCGCGCACGACCGCAGCGAAGCCAAGATCACCATCGTCGGGGTACCGGACGAGCCGGGTATGGCGGCCCGGATCTTCGAGATCGTGGCGAGCGCCGAGACCAACATCGACATGATCGTGCAGAACGTCTCCACCGAGGGCACCGGGCGTACCGACATCTCCTTCACGCTGCCCAAGACCGACGGCCCGGCGGCCATGGCGGTGCTCGCCAAGGCGCAGGAGAAGGTGGGATTCAAGACCCTGCTCTTCGATGACCACATCGGTAAGGTGTCGCTCATCGGCGCGGGGATGCGCTCCCACCCCGGCGTCGCGGCACAGTTCTTCGCGGCGATGGCCGACGCCGGCGTGAACATCGAAATGATCTCCACCTCGGAGATCCGGGTCTCGGTCGTCTGCCGGGACACCGACCTCGACTCCGCGGTCCGGGCCGTCCACGACGCCTTCGACCTCGGTGGCGACGAGCAGGCCGTGGTCTACGGCGGAACGGGAAGGTAGGACGATGGCGAAGCTGCCCACCCTGGCAGTCGTCGGGGCGACCGGAGCGGTCGGCACGGTGATGTGCAAGCTGCTATCCGCCCGTAAGAACGTCTGGGGGGAGATCCGGCTGGTCGCGTCCGCGCGCTCGGCCGGGAAGACCATCGTCGTACGCGGCGAGGAGCTGACTGTCCAGGCACTGTCCCCCGAGGTGTTCGACGGCGTGGACGTGGCGATGTTCGACACGCCTGACGAGATCTCGCTCGAGTGGGCGCCGATCGCCGCCTCCCGGGGCGCGGTCGCGGTGGACAACTCCGGCGCCTTCCGGATGGCCGACGACGTGCCGCTGGTGGTCCCCGAGATCAACCCGGAGCAGGCCCGCAACCGGCCGCGCGGGATCATCGCGAACCCCAACTGCACCACCCTGTCGATGATCGTCGCGCTGGCCCCGCTGCACCGCGAGTACGGGCTGCGGGAGCTGGCGGTCGCCTCGTACCAGGCCGCCTCCGGAGCCGGCAAGCCGGGCGTGGACACCCTGCTGGACCAGATCGCCAAGGTCGCCGGCGACCTCTCGGCCGGCTCGGACACCGGCAACGTGCGCGCGGCGGTCGGCGACGACCTCGGCCCGTTCCCGGCGCCGCTGGCCCTCAACGTGGTGCCGTGGGCCGGCTCGCTCAAGGACGGCGGCTGGTCCTCGGAGGAGCTGAAGGTCCGCAACGAGTCCCGCAAGATCCTCGGCCTGCCCGACCTCAAGGTCTCCGCGACCTGCGTGCGGGTACCCGTGGTGACCGCGCACTCGTGCGCCGTACACGCTGTCTTCGGCTCCGCCGGTCAACGCCGACGACGCCCGTGAGCTGCTGCGTAACGCTCCCGGCGTGATCGTGGTCGACGACCCGGCGGCCGGCGAGTTCCCGATGCCGATCGACGCGGTGGGCACCGACCCGTCCTGGGTGGGCCGCATCCGCCGGGCCCTGGACGACCCACGCGCTCTGGACTTCTTCGTCACCGGGGACAACCTGCGCAAGGGCGCGGCGCTGAACACCGCGCAGATTGCCGAGCTGGTGGCCGCCGAGCTGACCGGCTGACTTCCGCCGACCCGCCACGGCGGCGTCGGCAACGCAACGAGGGGGCGGGCCCGGTTCGGGTCCGCCCCCTCGTCACGAGGTGCTGGTGTGCCGGTCGCCTCGCGGCGGAAGGCACAACGCGGCTCCAGCCGAACGGTAGTCCGCGAAGGCAGATATGTGAGGCCCGGGGACACTGTCACACACCAGCGGTCGGTACAACGACGCCACCCGTCCCGGGCATTCCATCCCCACGGTGACCCGCGTCACTGGGTGGCCCCGACGCTGCGGGGCCACCGCTCAGGCGGCCGGGGTGAGCGGGTAGGCGACTCTGGCCCCGTCCCGGCCGGTGCGCTTGGCCTCGTAGAGCGCCGTGTCGGCGCGGCGCAGGGTGTCCTTCGGCGACTCGTCGGGCAGCCGTACCGCCACCCCGACGCTCACCGAACGGCCCACCTTGCGGGCCGCCCGGACCAGCCGGTTGGCGATCCGGATGGCCTCCTCGGGCCGGGTCACGTCGAGGACGGCGGCGAACTCGTCACCGCCGATGCGGTAGAGCTCGTCCCCGGCGCGCAGCGCGTCCAGCAGCTCCCGGGCCAGGTCGACCAGTGCCTTGTCGCCGGCCTGGTGGCCGAACGTGTCGTTGATGTCCTTGAACCGGTCGACGTCCACCACCAGCAGCGCTGTCCGTTCCGGGGCGGCCTTGGCCAGTCGTTCACCGAACGGGCCGGTGTGCCCGAGTCCGGTGAGCGGGTCGGAGATGGCCCGCTCGCGCAGGGTGTCCATGGTCTGCAACCGCTCGACCGCGGTCCATGCCTGGGCGGCGAGCAGTTCGAGCAGGTTGACGGTGCCGGCGTCGGGCTTGTTGACCTCCTCGTCGACGACCAGCAGGACGCCTCCGGCGTTGCCCATGGCAGCCTGCGGGTTGCGGCCGGGCCCGACCGGTACGGTGATCATGGTCTTCACGCCGATCGCGGTGAGCGTCTCGAAGCCGAGCGAGTCCAGGTTCGCCGGGTCGCCCAGGGTGTACGACGCGCCGTGCCGGCGGGCCCGGACAGCCAGCTGGGCCAGCATCGACGGGTCCAGGTCGGCCAGCCGCTTGCCGAGCGCGGTAGGGCAGGTGCGGTCGTAGTAGGCGCGGGCGCCGTCGTCGCTGCCGGGCAGCAGCACCACCGGAGTGGACAGGCCGGACACCTCGCGGGCGGCGATCAGTGAGCGGGTCAGCAGCTCGGGCAGCTCGGTGGCGCTGGTCATCGACAGCCCGTGCCGCAGCAGCTTCTCGGTGCGGGTCTCGGTGGGCGGTCCGCCCAACTCCTGGATGCGTTCGCCGAGCGCCCGGCCGATGGCCTCCAGCGCCGGCCGCCACTGCCCCACGTCGACGGGGTTCACCCACTCCAGGTTCAGCACCCCGATCGGCGGCTGGGCGGCGGTGCGGATCGGCACGCAGATCTCCACGGCGGGTACCGGGCCGAGCGCCATGTGCCCGGACTCGGTGTCGATGTCGGTGCGCACGATGGCCAGCGCGGTCTCGTAGACCCGACCGACCACGCCCCGGTCCAGTGGGGCGGAGGAGAACACCGACCATGAGCCGGCAGCGGCCACGCTGCGTAGATGGTCGTGGACGCGCAGCAGCGCGGAGATCATGGCGGGGGTGTGCTTGGCGATGACCTTGACCGTGCGGTGGCACGCCGCGCTGACCGTGGCAGCGTCCGGCAGGACCGCCGTCACGTCGTTCAACAGCTGGTCAGCGGTTAGCTGGTCGGCGGACATCTGGTCGACGGATATCTGGTCAGTGGGCACGGGGCGGTCCCAACATTCGTCCGAGTGGTCGTCGAGGGGTACTCATTGCGAATGGCATTCGCAATCGCCCGTCCAAGGGTACCCGTCCGCGGCCACGCTGACAGCAGGGCTTGGTGACGGTCGGTAATAACTCCCGGTGACAGACACGCCAGTCGATCTCTACCGCCAGGTGCGCCTCACTGCCGGGCGGCGATCAGTGCTCCGATGCCGTCGAGGACCCGCGCCAACCCGAAGCTGTAGTCGTCGAAGTCGTCGTCGGCTTCGAGCGCGGTGCTGTCCAGCAGCTTGGTCATCTCCGGGAAGCGCTGCCCGTCCAGCAGCAGCCGCAGGTTGCCGGCGTAGTGCCGCATGACGTCCGGGACCTGCCGCAGGTCGGCGATGAGCGAGGCCCAGTTCCGCACGTAGCCGCTGACCAGCATGATGCAGGACAACTTCTCGGACGGGGCAAGGCCGGTGTCCCGCATGGTGGACAGGCCGTGCTCCAACCAGGCGACCTGGTTCGGGGTGATCGGCGGCCCGCTGATCGGCACCCGGACCGCCCACGGGTGCTCGGTGAACTTGACCAGTTGGACAGTGCCCCACTGGGCGAGTCCGGCCCGCCAGTCGCCCGGAACGGCCGGGTACCCGGGAGGGCCGTAGGCGGTGTCCAGCATCAGGTCGAGTAGTTCGGTCTTGGCGGTGACGTAGCGGTACAGCGACATCGGGGCGGTGCCCAGTTCCTTGGCGACCCGGCCCATCGAGAGCGCCGCGAGCCCTTCGGCGTCGGCCACGGCGATGCCGGCCGCGACGATCCGGTCCAGGCTCAGCCCCGGCTTCGGCCCCTTGCCCGGCCGTTCGGCCACCCCCCAGGCCGCCTGGATGCTGGTCGGCAGCCGTAGCCCGGCGGCGGTCTGGTCGGCGGCGGTCTGGTCGGTGGTGGTCTGGTCGGTGCGGGGCTGAGCTGCCATGACATCCCATCAACGAGATCGGGCTTGACTTGTCATCCTAGTACTGCGTATAACGTACACAGTACAGCGTACGGCATACGCAGAAGGAGGCCGGGAGATGACCGACCAGCCAGCCATCGAGGCACAGGGCCTCGGCAAGGACTACCGATCAGTACGGGTACTCGACTGCCTGGACCTCGCAATCCCGCGCGGCCAGGTGTACTGCCTGCTCGGCCCGAACGGCGCAGGCAAGACCACCACGGTGCGCATCCTCGCCACGCTGACCCGCTCCGACCGCGGCCGGGCCACCATCGACGGGTACGACGTGCGGCGCGACCGGGCCCAGGTGCGCCGCCGGATCAGCCTGACCGGGCAGTACGCGGCCCTGGACGGGCTGCAGACCGGCGCGGAGAACCTGCGGATGATGGGTCGGCTCGCCGGCCTGGGCCACGCCGCCGCCCGGGCCCGGGCCGCCGAACTGCTCGACGAGTTCGACCTGGTGGCGGCCGGCGCCCGGCGTACCGCCGAGTACTCAGGTGGGATGCGTCGCCGGCTGGACATCGCCGCCAGCCTGGTCACCCGACCGTCGGTGATCTTCCTGGACGAGCCGACCACCGGACTCGACCCGCGCAGCCGGCGGACCATGTGGGCGGCCGTCGACGCGCTCGCCGCCAGCGGGGTCACCGTCCTGCTGACCACCCAGCAACTGGACGAGGCCGACCGGCTGGCCCAGCGCATCGCCGTGCTCGACGGCGGCCGGGTGGTCGCCGAAGGTACCCCGACGCAGCTCAAGGAGCAGGTCGGCGGTGGCCGGCTGGACCTGACCGCCAGCGGCCCGGACGCCTTCGCCAGCCTGGTCGCCCGGCTCGGCTCGCGGGCCGGGCAGGTCGACGCGGACCGGCGGCTGGTCGGCGTACCCACCGATGGTTCTGCTGCCCACGTCCGGGCGCTGCTCGACGAGGTCGACCCGACCGGGGCCGTGCTCTCCTCCTTCGACCTGCACCGGGCCAGCCTCGACGACGTCTTCCTCCGCCTCACCGGCCACCGCGCCGCCCCCGCCGACACCACCGAGAAGGAGTACGCAAATGTCTGACCTCGCCCTGGCCGCCGCTGGGTTCCACGTCCGTGGGCGGGCCCCGCTGCGCGACGCGGCCACCATGATCGGCCGCTCGGTGCGGATGTCCCGCCGCAACATCGAAGCGGTGATGACCTCGCTGACCCTGCCGATCATGCTGATGTTGATGTTCGTCTACCTGTTCGGCGGCGCGATCGACACCGGCACGAAGTACGTCACCTACGTGGTCCCCGGCGTGCTGCTGCTCTGCGCCGGCTTCGGCTCGTCGCTGACCGCCGTCAGCGTCTGCCAGGACATGACCAACGGGATCATCGACCGGTTCCGCTCGATGGACATCTCCGGCGCCGCCGTGCTCGCCGGCCACGTGGTCGCCAGCGTGCTGCGCAACCTGGCCTCCACCGTGCTGGTCTTCGCGGTGGCCTTCGCGATCGGCTTCCGGCCGCACGCCGGCCCGGTGCAGTGGCTCGCCGCGCTCGGCCTGCTGGTGCTGTTCATCCTGGCCATCTCGTGGTTCTCGGCGGCCATCGGAGTGCTGGTCCGCACCCCCGAGGCGGCCGGTGGCTTCACCTTCTTCATCATGTTCCTGCCCTACCCGAGCAGCGCGTTCGTGCCGGTCGACACGATGCCGTCGTGGGTGCACGGCTTCGCCCGGCACCAGCCGATCACCCCGGTCATCGAAACCCTGCGCGCGCTGCTGCTGGACACCCCGGTCGGCAACTCCGGCTGGCAGGCGCTGGCCTGGAGCGTCGCCATCCTGCTCGGTTCCATCGCCCTGGCCACCGTGCTGTTCCGCCGCCGGATCGGCTGACCACACTCCAGGACCCGTCCGGGAGCGCCGCACGTCGGCGCTCCCTGACGGCATGATGGACAGATGCCGATTGTGCTGGTGCCGTACCACCTGGACGAGTTCCTCCCGAACCTCAACGCGCCGCTGCCCGCCGGGCACGACCTCACCGCCGTGGTCGAGGAGCTGCCCGAAGGCGACGTGTGGTTCCGGCTCGCCGCGCTCTACCAGCCGGTCGCCGACACCGTTGCCACGCAGGCCCGCGCCGGGGGCGTACCGGCCGTGGTCTCCGGGGACTGCACGACCTCGCTCGCCACTGTCGCCGGCCTGCAACGGGCCGGTATCGAGGCGGGGATCGTCTGGTTCGACGCGCACGGGGACGTGCAGACCCTGGAGACAACCACCTCCGGCTACGTGGGCGGGATGCCGCTGCGGATCCTGGTCGGCTACCGACCGGAGCTGATCGCCGATGCGCTGCGGCTGCGCCCTGTCCCCGAAGAGCGGGTGGTGCTGGTGGACGCCCGGGATCTCGACCCGCCCGAGGCCGAGTACCTGGCCGGCGCGGCGATCACCCGCGCCGACGTGGCCGCCCTGACAGCCGCCGACCTGCCGCCCGGCCCGCTGGTGCTGCACCTCGACCTGGACGTGGTGGACGCCGCCGACCTGCCCGGCCTGCGCTACCCGGTGAGCCCCGGCCCCAGCCTGCCGGACACGCTGGCCGCCGCCCGCCGGGTACTGGACACCGGCCGGGTGGCAGCACTGGACATCGCCTGCACCTGGTACCCAGGCCAGACCGACCCGGACGGTCGCCGCGCCGCCCTCCTCGCCGAACTGCTCTCCTGATCCCCACCCCACCCCCGACCCGCAGCTCCGGTCGCGGCCCGGCCCGCGGTCAGGTGAGGTCGGCGTAGCGGGCGAACAGCAGGCGCTGCCGGTCCGAGTCGTCCCGACAGCCGACAACGGCACCGAAAGCCATGTCCACCAACAGATCCAGCTCAGCGTGGGCGGCCAGTAGCGGGGTCGCCATCCGCCCCGGGGAGTACTGGTGGGCCAGGCTCGCCCCGGCGACCCGGGCGGCCAGGATTGTCGCGCCGGCCGCGACGATCCCGGCGCGCTGAGCCGGGGCCAGCGGCGGCAGCGGCAGGGTGTTCCACACCAGCGAGGCGGAGAACGACGGGTCCGACTTCAGCCGACCGCCCACAGTGCGCTGCCAGGTCAGGAACATCGCAGAAGAGAACAGCGCGAACAGCAGCCCGTCCGGATCCGGCGCGGTGAACAACTTCACCGACGCGATCACCTCGGCGTCCAGCCGGGCGGCAGTGGCGTGGCTGCGCGCCTGGGTGAAGGTCTGTGGCATCGCCAGGTACGTCCCGGTCGGCTGGCGGATCTCACCGAACAGGTGCGGCGTGTCCGCCAGCCGCCGGGTGGCTGGCCGGCCGGCCCGCGTCCGGTGCGCCCGGACCAGTTCCACCCGGTGCCGCAGCAGCGGACTGCGGTGCAGGTCGGCGGGGTCGAAGTCGGGGCCGGCCATCCACAGGCACCAGCGCGGCATGTCGTTGATGAGTTCCCGGCCGCCGACGAAGCGGCGCAGGTACCGGGCGGCCACCGGATCTTCCCGGACGGCGGCGAGTTGTTCCGGCGCCACGGTGAGCTGGTTCCAGTCGATGCCGGTGGAGCCGGCCCGGATCGCCGGCAGTTGCCGGGACAGTGGCGTGCGGCGCGGCTGGACGAGCACATCCGGCCCGTCGACCAGGTAGCCGTTGATGGCGCCGGCGATTCTGCCGATCGCCCCGTCGTACAACCGGGCGGGTCCGGGGTCGCGGCCGAAACCGACGATCACCACATGGACCGCGGCCTGCCCCTGTGCCGAGCCGGTGCCCGCCGTCCAGACGAAGGTGCGGTGCGCGAAGGTGATCCGCCAGCCGGCTGTGAAGATCGGCTGGAACAGCGCGGGCACCGACTCGCCCTGCACCACCGAGTTGGTGACCACGAAGGCCCAGCGGCCCGCGATACTGCCGAAGTAGGCAAGCGCCTTGGCGAACCAGCCCGTCGCGTAGTCCAGGTGGCGTACCGGGGTGGCGCCCCAGGCCGCGCGCAGTTGCCGGCCCTGGGCGACGGTGCGCTCCTTGTGCCCCAGGTACGGCGGGTTGCCGGCCACCACCACGTTGTGGCCCGGCGGCAGCAGCGCCGCCCAGTCCAGTTCCAGCGCACAGCCCGTGACGATGGTGGCCCGGCTGTCGTCGCCGTGGCGCCACCCGAGGACGGCCAGTGCCGTGCCGGCCAGTCGGGCCGAGTGGCCGTCGATCTCGATGCCGTGCAGTTGGCTCAGGCGTACCCGGGGCGGGCCGGGGTGCCCGCCGAGTCTCTCCAGCCCTTCGATCAGGTCCGCCTCGATCGCGCGTAGATCCTGGTACCCGATGATCAGGAAGTTGCCGCAGCCGCAGGCGGGGTCGAGCAGCCGGACGGCGGCCAGCCGGTCCCAGAGCCGGTGCAGCGCGGCCGGGTCGTCGCTCGCGGCGGCCAACTCGCCGCGCAGACCGTCGAGGAGCAGCGGGTCGAGGGTGCGCCGCACGTTCTGCGCCGAGGTGTAGTGCTCGCCGAGCGGACGTCGGTCGGCGTCCGGCCGCAGCAGTTGCCGGACCGAGCCGAAGATGGTCGGGCTGACCCGCGACCAGTCCACCGTCTCCGCACCCGGCAGCCGAGCGTCGCCAGGGCCGGTGAGCAGGCGGGTGAGCAGGTCGGTCAGGTCGTCGGGGTCCTCCGGTCGGCCGCCAGCGAGCAACTGCCGATGTCGTGCGGCGAGGACCGCGAGCGCCCGCGACGTCTCGTCCGGGGCCGCTCCGGCCACCGCGTCACGTCGCCGCATGCCGGCAACCTACCCCGCTCCCACCCCCACCATCCGCCACGCGCCGTACCCGGGCGCCGCGCCCGCGAGGGTCGCCTGTCCGCGTCACGTCGGGGTTTGCGGAGGGGTAAGTGGGCGGTTGTCGGGGTCTGGAGGCGCCTGCGGAGAACGAGAACCGCCCACTTGACGCGTACTCCCCATCCCACGCGGCAGGTACACCGTGAATTTCGCGCCGCCTTCGGGGGCGTGGCCGGCGGTGATGGTGCCGCCCATCCGGCGGGTCAGGCCGGCGGCGATCGCCAGGCCCAGGCCGCTGCCCACCTTGCGGATGCCCCGGTACCGCTCGGACAGCGCGCCCCGCTCGAACGCCACCGCCAGGTCCGCGTCGGTGAAACCGGGCCCGCCGTCGCGAACTTCGAGCACCGCGTACCCGTCCCGCGAGCCGACCGTGAGCAGCACCGGAGCACCGGGCGGGACGATCCGCAAAGCGTTGGAGAGCAGCCCGTCCAGGATCTGCCGGAGCCGGCCGGGGTCGGCGGCGGCGTAGAGCGGCCCGGTCGGGCAACTCGGTACGCAGCACCACGCCGACCTCCGCGCACCGGCCGCCCCACACCTCGGCGGCGGTCCGTACCAGCGACGTCAGCTCCACCGGCATGATCTCCAGCGGGAAGTCGGCGGCCTCCAACCGGGCCAGTGCCAGCAGGTCGGCGACCAGCCGGTCGAGGTGGCCGGCCTCGGCGAGCATGGTCTGTCCGGCGCGCTGTGCCCCGTCCGGCCCGACCACCCCGTCGGCCAGCGCCTCGGCGTACCCCTTGATGGTGGTCAACGGGGTGCGCAGCTCGTGCGAGACGGACAGCAGGAACTCCCGCTGCCGGCCCTCGCTGGTGGCGAGCGCCGCGGCCAGATTGTTGAGGGCGTGCGCCAGGTCGGCGACCTCGGCCGGCGGTTCCGGCGGGACCCGGACGGTGCGGTCGCCGGCGGAGAGCCGGGCGGCGGCCGCGGCGGCTCGGCGGATCGGTCCGGCCAGTCGCCGGGCCAGCAGCACCCCGGCGAGTACCCCGGCCAGCAGGCCGGCCAGCAGCGGCAGCCACAGCCGGCTCCACACGTCGATCCGCGGCACCGGTGGCGGCGCGCTGCGCGAGCACCACCCCGGAGCCGGTCGCGCCGGGGATCGGACGCCCCTCCAGGAGCAGCGTCGCGCCGCTGACCCTGGCCTGCTGGGACACCGCCCGGCCGGCGCTCACCGCCGTGAGGACCCGGGCCGGCAGCCCGGCGCGGTCCGCCCGGCCGTTGCTGACCAGCCAGATGTCGATCTTCTTCTGGCGCAGCTGGCGCACCAGCCGGTCGTCGGCGTTCGCGCCGACCTTGGTGGAGAGCACCACGGCGACCAGGGCGGCCTTGTCGGCGAGGCTGGTGCGGGCTTCGCTGTTGGTTTTGCGGACCGCCACCGGGAACGCCACCAGCGCGGTGACCAGCACAGACACCAGTGCGGCGACGGTGGTGACGGTGACCGCGCGGGCGGTCAACGTGCCGCGCAGGCGGCGCGGTCGGTACACCGGCAGGGCCATCGTCGGCTCAGCCATCGGCGGTGTACCCCACCCCGCGAACCGTGCGGATCACCGCGCCGTGCTCGCCGAGCTTCGCGCGTACCTGGGCGACGTGCACGTCAACGGTCCGGGTACCGGCGAGCGCCGCGTACCCCCACACGGCGGCGAGCAGCTCGTCCCGGCCGAACACCCGGCCCGGCCGACCCATCAGGTGCGCGAGCAGGTCGAACTCGGTGGAGGTGAGCTGCACCGGGACGGCGCCGGCGTGCACCTCGTGCCGCTGCGGGTCCAGGCTGACGGCGCCTACCCGCAGCACCCGGCCGGTGTCCGGTGGGCCGGCCGTGCGGCGCAGCACCGCCTTCACCCGGGCCACCAGCTCGCGTGGGCTGAACGGCTTGGTCAGGTAGTCGTCGGCACCGAGTTCCAGGCCGAGGATCCGGTCCACCTCGTCGTCGCGGGCGGTCAGGAAGAGCACCGGGGTCCAGTCGCCGGCCTCGCGTAGCCGCCGACACAGGCCGGTGCCGTCCAGGCCGGGCAGCCCGATGTCGAGAATGATCGCCACCGGTCGGGTACGCCGCGCGGCGGCCAGTCCGGCCAGGCCGTCATGTTCGACGTGTACCCCGAAGCCGTCCCGGGTCAGGTAGAGCCGGACCAGGTCGGCGATGGGCCGCTCGTCCTCGACGACGAGCACCAGACCCCGGCCGGCAGCAGTGCCGCCCGGCGCGGGTACCTCCGGCTGGCTCACCCGACCATGATGGCCGACCGGAGTTCAGCGCGGAATGCGCGCGATGTTCGCGGTTGGTACGAGCTTCGCCGGGCCGGCCGACCGGCGGGCGCCCAGCGGGCGGGTTTCGACGGCGCAGCGGAACACGAAGCCGAGGGTGGTGTCCAGCAGTTCGGTGTCGGCGACCTGGAGCTGGAACCGTTCCCGGGTGTCGTCGGCGGTGGTGACGGCGAGGTCGGCGGTGCCCCGGCGCGGGTCGACGCTCCAGTGCACGTCGCGGAGCTGGCTCACCGGAGCGTCCAGGTGCAGCCGGATGCGGTGCAGGGTACGGCTGGCGTGGCTGATCCACAGCCGGGTCCCGGTCAGTGCCAACAGGTGCTCGCCGGTCCCCGGCCGGTCGGCGCGCAGGCAGCGGCTGACCAGGAGTACCGGGTCGGCGCGGTCGGAGTGGTGCCGGTAGAGGGCAAGGTGTCGGGCGATGGCTGGTGCGCTGACGCCGGCTTCGGCTGCGGCCAACGGAAAGGTCCGGGCGAACAGGTCCATGCCCCTGGTAACGAGCGGCTCCGGCAAGCGCAACGTGCTTGATCGGACAAATAAGTACAAAGCACTCAGAATTTTCCTCGCGAGTGTCCCAAACTCGCCCCTCGTAGTGCTCACCGGGCTGGATCCCGCGTCGTACCCTTTTCGCATGTCTCAGTACCCCAGCTATGACCCGAACCAGCAGCCGCCCGCACAGCAGCCCGGCGGATACAGCTACCCCACCTCGGGCGCCCCCGGCTATCAGCCGACCTCGGGCGCCCCGGCTACC
This sequence comes from uncultured Actinomycetota bacterium, assembly GCA_963794685.1. Classification (GTDB taxonomy): domain Bacteria; phylum Actinomycetota; class Actinomycetes; order Mycobacteriales; family Micromonosporaceae; genus CAVTWH01. The sequence goes on from CAWCFK010000012.1 coordinate 328,629, forward strand.
CGGCCGCCCAGGGTATACCAGCAGCCCGGCTACGGCCAGCAGCCCGCCCAGTACGACGCGCAGGGCCGCCCGCTGTCGGACAAGAGCAAGCTGACCGCCGGTCTGCTCGGCATCTTCCTGGGTGTCTTCGGCGCGGGCCGGTTCTACACCGGACACACCGGACTGGCCGTCGGCCAGCTCCTGGTCAGCCTCTTCACCTGCGGCATCGGCGCGCTGTGGGGATTCATCGACGGCATCATGCTGCTGGTGAACGGCGGCACCGACTCCGAGGGCCGGGTGCTGCGCGACTGATCGCGCCGCGCGCGTCCGCCGCGGCGCCCGCACCACGCCTCCCGATCTTCGCGGGGCCCCGGGTTGGTTACCCCACCCGGGGCCCCGCTCTGTCCGTCCGCCCGCCCGGTCCGTGGTCGTGGCCGCCTGACGGCCTGCGCGGTCCTCGCTGTCCCCGGCGTTCGCCGGGCGGGTCGGCGGCCGGGGCTAGGCTCGGCCGCATGGAGTTGCGCAGCGGTTCGATGCCGGACCAACCGCGCCCGCCGGTACCACCGGACCCGGCCCTCGCGCCGCCGGCCGGGGAGCCCGGACCGGAGAGCGGGGGGTACGCCGAGCCGGCCGATCCGGTTGCGGCGCCGTCGCAGTCCACCGGGCCCTGGCAGGCGGACCTGCGGCTGACCATCTGCGCACTCATCGGCTCGCCGTCTTCACGCTGGCCGCGGTGCTCGTCGCCGACCCGGTGGGTACCGTGCTGCTGGCCCTCGCCGCGCTGGTCTGCGCGGTCTACGGGGTACGCGGGCTGTTCGCCCCGGTCCGGTTGGCAGCCGACGAACACGGGCTGACCGTGATCCGTGGGTACCTCGGGAAGGCCCGGCTCGAATGGTCCGAAGTGGACCGGATCACCGTGCAGCGGCGCAGCCGACTCGGCATGCGCTCGGAGTTCCTGGAGATCGACGCCGGCGAGCAGCTCTACCTGCTCAGCCCATACGACCTGGGTACCGATCCCGAAGCGGTGCTGGCCACCCTGCGCCACCTGCGTACCGGCCACTGACCCCGGCCGGGACGGCACGCGGTGGCGGCCCGGCACTACGCTCCACCCGGCTGGAGACGCCAGTACTCGGGGAGGGTGGACCGTGGGTCCGATGGTGCCGAACGGACGGGACGCGGTTGCCGCCTGGCGTTCCCTGGACTCCGCCCAGCGGCGTACCGCCCGGGCAGCCGCCAAGATCGGCGCCGCCCCACCCGACGCCGCGCTCGCCGCCGTGATGGCCGGGTACGGCTGGTGCTGCAGCGCCGACTGCGCTGGGCCCTACCCCTGCTGATCGCGGTGGCACTGGTACTCATCGTCGTCGTCGACCTCAATCTGGCGCCCGGCTCGGCGTTGGCCACCGCGTCCCAGGTGTTGTTTCCGGTGCTGGTCGGCCTGCTGGCCGGTGGGCTGATGCTGCTCCGGCTGCGGGCCCGCAAGCTCGCCACTGCCGGGGCACTCGGTCTGGAGGCGGCCCGGGTCGGCGCTGTGCCCGCTGGAGCGCCGCTGCCCGTGGCGGCCGCCGACGGCGAGTTCACCGTCCCGTACGGCACCCTGATGGCCCCGGAGACACGGTCGCCGGGCAGCCTATCGCCGCCGATCGGCCCGGCCGGCGAGGTGGAGTTGCGTGGCCGCCGCGGGCCGGCCGTGTTCTCCCTGGTCGTCATCCTGGTGGGCGGCACGTGTCTGCTCGGCAGCCTGGCCACCATGATCGCCACGGTCGCGACCTCCGGCGTCGAGGGGCCTCTGGGTCATCACGGTGCTGCTCGGCGTCGTGCTGCTCACCATCGTCGGGTCGTTCGGCCTGCTCGCCGTGCTGTTGATCCGGGCGCTACGTCAGCCGGTGCAGGCCCGGTTCACTCCGACCGGCTGGGAGCTGCCGAACTCCCGCCTGGCTGGGCCGTGGAGCGACGTGCTCGGGATGGACGTGCGGGCGATAACCCTGAGCGGAGGGTATGCGGCCCGGCGGGCGTCCCCGCCCGGATGGTGGTGCTCCAATTGCGCGATCCCGACCGGGCGCTGGGCCGGGTCGGTCCGGTGACCCGGTGGCTGCTGCGGCGGACCCGCCGCCGGTACGGCTCGCCGGTGGTCATCATGGCCGGCCCACGCTCCCCCATGCAGCTCGACCAACTGCTGGCCACCCTGGCCCACTACAGCACCGCCCCGATCCGCTGGACCTGACGGTCCCGGTCAGCCGGTCAGCCGGGCGGTGCCGACGAAGGTCAGGCCGATCAGGACGACCAGCATCAGTACGCAGGCACCGGCCTGTACCAGGTTTCGGTTGTTGCGGGGCGCGTAGGCCAGGCCCGCGCCGACGATCGCGCCGGTGACCAGGCCGCCCAGGTGGCCGGCGATGGAGATGCCGGGGATGGAGAACGTGAAGATCAGGTTGATGATGATGACCGGGAGGATCGACGCGGCATTGCGGCCCAGCTTGCGCAGCACCAGGAAGAGCGCCGCGAACAGGCCGAACAGCGCGGTCGACGCGCCCGCGGACAGCGCGTTCGGCTGGAAGACGTAGGCCGCGACGTTGCCGCCGAGCCCGCACAGCAGGTAGAGCGCCGCGAACCGGACCGGGCCGAGCATCGCCTCCAGCGGCCGGCCGAGCGCCCACAGCGCCCACATGTTCAGCGCCAGGTGGATCAGCCCGTAGTGCATGAACATGGCGGTGAACAGGCGGTAGTACGAGCCGTCGGCGATGCCGGTGTAGACGGTGCCCTCGCCGGTCGTCTGGTCGATCCGGCGGAACGACGGGCCGATCACCGCCAGCCGGTCCATCAGTGGGGTGTCACCGCCGAGCAGGCCGCCGAAGCCGCTGCCGAACAGCGCCCCGCCCGGACTGCGCGCCGAGGCCAGGGCGACCAGGAACATCACCACGTTGATCGCGATCAACCCGATGGTCACGTAGCCGTGCGCGCCGGCCGCCGTGCCGCCGAAGGCGGTCTGCGGCCGGGCGCTGGGTGCGCCGCCCCTGCGCCACGCACTCCGGGCACTGGAAACCGACCGATGCCTCCCGCATGCACTCCGGGCAGATCGGCCGGTCGCAGCGGGTACAGCGGACGTAGGTCTCCCGCCCGGCATGCCGGTAGCAGGTAGGTGCCCCAACGGGGGCGGCGTTGGTCATGCCGCCACCTCGCTCGCGGGGCTCGCGAGGCGCCGGCCTGACATTGCCGGCCGGACCTCGCGCAAGCGCTCAGTCATGCCGTCACCTCGCTCGCGGGGCTCGCGAGGCGCCGGCCTGACATTGTTGGCCGGACCTCGCGCAAGCGCTCAGTCATGCCCGGAAGGGTAGCGCGCGGCGCTGGCAGCGGCGGTCCGGCCCGCGTCGGGGTACCGGGCGCGGCGTGCGCCTGGTACCCCGACGGGGCCGGGCGGATCAGGGTTCGATCTCGACGCGCTCGATCACGATGTCCTGGGCCGGCTTGTCGCCGGGGCCGGTCCGGGCGGTGGCGATCGAGTCCACCACCTTGCGCGAGTCGTCGTCGGTGACCTCACCGAAGATCGTGTGCTTGCGGTTCAGCCAGCTGGTCGGGGCGACCGTGATGAAGAACTGCGAGCCGTTGGTACCCGGTCCGGAGTTCGCCATGCCGAGCAGGTACGGCCGGTCGAAGCTGAGCTCCGGGTGGAACTCGTCGTCGAAGCTGTATCCGGGGCCACCGCGACCGGTACCGGTGGGGTCACCGGTCTGGATCATGAAGCCGTCGATCACCCGGTGGAAGAGCGTGCCGTCGTAGTACGGGCCACTGCCCGGCTGCGCCGGTACGCGGGTCGACGTAGTCGCGCGTCCCCTCGGCGAGGTCGACGAAGTTGCGCACCGTCTTCGGCGCGTGGTTGTCGAACAGTTCGACCCGGATGGTCCCGGCGTTGGTGTGAAGAACCGCGTGGCTCACGGGTTCCCTCCTCGTTCTCGCATACAGGGTTCTCGCTGACCGGCGGGTCGGTTCTCGCCGACAGGTGTGTCGGCCCGACCCGCAGGTGCGTCCGGTCCTCGATCCTGCCATCTACCCGTTCGGGGTACGCAGCGGGGACCAAAGGGGCAATATGTCGTTTGGGGCCTGGCCCGCCGGGGTAGGTCTGCACCCAGGAGGTGTGACGAGTGTTCGGACGAAGCAGGGCTGAGAAGCACGCCGAGTTGATGCGTAGCGAACTTAACGAGTCTCTGGACCACTTCATGCAGGCGGCCAACCATGGTGCGTCGGCGGTCGGAGCGGCCGCGGGTCCTCGCTGGGAGAGCGCCAAGGCCACCGTGGCCCCCCGGGTCGACCAGGCCAAGGGGCTGGCCAGCAGCGGCTGGGGGAGCACCCGGGACGCGGTCGTCCCGCTCTTCGAGTCGGCGATGGCCGGTGCGGTCGAGGCCAACAAGCAGGCCCAGAAGAAGGCCAAGAAGGCCAAGAAGCAGGTACGTAAGCAGGTCAACGCGAAGCTGAACCGGCAACAGGCGGAGCACTCCCGTAAGGGCATGGTGATCGGCCTGGTGGCGGTCGGGCTCGCGGCCGGGGCCGGGGCGGCCTACGTCGCCCGGCGGCGTCGGCGCGACCGGTGGGACACCTACGACGCCAGCTTCCCGCCCGTCGCGGCCGGCGAGAGCACCGCCGACACGGTGGGCGAGACGGCCTCGGCGTGGAAGGACAGCGCCGCCGACAAGACTGCGAAGATGGCCGACAAGGCCCACAACGCCGCGGACCGCGCCGCTGACAAGGCCCGCAACGCCGCCGACAAGACGGCCGAAAGACAAGGACGCGGCCGGCTACGTCGCCGACAAGGCCGGCGACCTGACCGACAAGGCGTCGTCGACGATCAAGAACACCCGCGACTGAGTCGGGCACCCGCCCACCGCCGGCACCTCGCCGCGCATCTCAGCAACCGCGACCCGGATCGGCCGGTACCCCCCAGGGGTACCGGCCGATCGGCGTGTTCTACAGCCAGCCGGACTTGCGGAAGAACCGGTACAGCACCACCGACAACAGCAGGCACACGGCCACCACCGACGGGTAGCCGTACTTCCAGTCGGTCTCCGGCATGTACTTGAAGTTCATGCCGTAGATCCCGGCGAGCGCCGTCCACACGGCGGCGATACCGGCCCACGCGGCGATCTTGCGCATGTCGTTGTTCTGGTCGACGGTGACCTGGGCGAGCCGGGCCTGCAGGATCGAGTTGATCAGTTCGTCGAAGGACTGCACCTGGTCGACGGTGCGCGCCAGGTGGTCGTTGACGTCCCGGAAGTAGCGCCGGATCTCCTTGGGCACCTCGGGGATCTGGCCGGCCACGATGGCGTCCATCGGGCGCTGCAGCGGCACCACCGCCCGCCTGAACTCGACCAGTTCCCGCTTGAGCTGGTAGATGCGCGGAGATGCCGCCGGTGTTGGCGCTGCGGATGGGGCGGGCGAAGACGGTCTCCTCGATCGAGTCGATGTCGGTCTCCACGCCCGCCGCGCAGTCCACGTACGAGTCGACGACCCGGTCGTAGACCGCGTGCGCGACCGCCCAGGGGCCCTGGCGCAGCAGCTCCGGCTTGGACTCCAGGTCGGCGCGGACCTGGCCGAGCCCGGCTCCGGCGCCCCGTGCCGCACGGTGATCACGAAGTGCTCGCCGATGAACATCATCACCGACGCCGGTCTCGACGACCTCGGAGTACTCGGTGAGCTCGGTGTGCTCGACGTAGCGGGCGGTGCGGACGGCGGCGAACAGTCATGTCGCCGTAGCGATCGATCTTGGGCCGCTGGTTGCGGTTCATCGCGTCCTCGACCGCCAGCTCGTGCAGGTCGAACGACCTTGGCGATCTCGCCGAGCTCGGCTGCTTTCGGGCTCGTGCAGGCCGAGCCAGACGAACGCGTTGCGGTCGCGGCGGCGGGCGGCGTCCAGCGCGTCGGCGTAGTGCCAGTCGCCGGGCTGGCGCTCGCCGTCGACGTAGAGCGCCGCAGTCGACGATCGCGCTGCCCTCGGTGGTGGTCCGCGCGGGTGCCCGGTCTCGTCGTCGCGGTCGGGGACGCCGAGCATCCGGGTCACGGCGGTGAAGGCGCGGGTGAGGCTCCGCTGGTCACGCTGCTCAGCCATGGGGTACCCCCGGTCGGTACGGTCCTGACATGCGAGAAGCGCTCCGCTACCGAGTGCGGAGCGCTCCCGAATGCTACCGACGGCGCGCTGGCATTCCGTACCGCCGTGGGGTTGGCACCGGGTGGACCGATCACAGGTGGGGGTGGGGCGTGCTCGGCCCACCCGGTGCCGTTGGGGGGCGGGGGTCATGCTGTGGGGCGAATTATACGCCGCGAGGATTTTGATTCATCAAGCAGCTACGGCGTAACCCGCGCTTACTGTCAGATAAATGACAGTTCCTCGCGCTTGACTTGGGCGTCGATCCGTACGACGCCGCCCAGGTGTCAGCCCTCCTGTACCGCCCGCGATCGCCTCCGCCAGCCGGCGGACGCCCTCGTCGACCTGGTCGGCAGTGACCGCCGAGAACGCCAGCCGCAGCGAGTGCTGGCCGCCCTCGAGCAGGAAGTCGCTGCCCTTGACGACGGCCACGCCCCGGCTGGCCGCCTCCGGCAGCAGCTCGTCGACGTCGACGTCCTCGGGCAGGTCGATCCAGAGGAAGTAGCCGCCGTCCGGCTCGGTGAACTGCACGCCCGGGATGTGCTTGCGCAGCGACTCGGCCAGCAGCGTGGCCCGCTCGCCCAGCGCCGCGCGACACCGTCGCGATCGAGCGCTCGATGTCGCCGGAGGCGCAGAACTGGTACACGATCGCCTCGCGACACCATGCTCGGCGAGATGTAGCGGTTGGTGGCCCGCTTGCCGATCTCGGCGATCAGCTCCTTCGGGCCGACCAGGTAGCCCACCCGGACGCCGGGGCAGACCGTCTTGGTGAACGAGGAGGCGTGCACGACGGTGCCCAGCGGTGTCCAGTGCGAGCATCGAGGGCAGCTTCTCGCCCCGGAACCGGATGTCCGCGTACGGGTCGTCCTCGAAGATCGTGAAGCCGTACTCGCGCGGCGAGCTCCAGCAGGTCGTGCCGCTTCTCCGCGGACAGCGTCACGCCGGCCGGGTTCTGGAAGTTCGGGATGATGTGCGCCAGCGTCGGGCGTACCCCCGATTCGAGCAGCTCGCGCAGCTCGTCGGTGTCGATGCCGTCCGAGTCGACGCGTGATCTGCCGGACGTCGGCGCCCATCGAGCGCAGGTTGAGCAGCGTGCGGTCGTACGTCGGCTTCTCCACGATCACCACGTCGCCGGGCTTCACCAGGTGCTCGAAGAGGAACGCGTCGGCCTCCAGCGAGCCGTTCGTGACGAGCACCTGGTCGGCCTCGACGCCGTGCTTGGCGGCGATCCACTTGCGCAGGGGCGGATAGCCGATGGACGTGCCGTAGGGGTCACCCGGCCGGGTCGGAGTCGAAGGCGCGGATCGCGGCGGCCTTGCAGTCCGGCGACGTCCACGATGTCCAGCGACGGCGCGCCGCGGGCAAAGGAGATGAGCTGCTCAGCGGTCATGAGGCCCTAGGGTACGGAACCGCGGTCGATCACCGGCGCGGACATCCCAGCGGGTGGGTGGGCAGTCGGCCGGGTCACAGCCCGATCCGGCGGGACCCGAACTCCCCGTCACCGGGCACCGCCAGCGCGTGCTCAGGGCGGTGGCGTCCTCAGGGCGGGGGCGTGCTCAGGCGGTGGTGGCCGGCGCCCGGTCCTGGGACCAGACCCGCAGGATGTCGCGGACCGAGATGATGCCGAGCACCTCCCCGTTTTCCAGCACGACCAGGTGCCGGAAGCCGCCGCGCACCATGGCGTTGGCCGCGTCCACCAGCTCCCAGGTGGGCGCGGCGTAGACGACCTCCCAGGTCAGGTGGTCACCGGCGCGCTCGACGTCGGGATCGAGACCACGCCCGATAACGTGCAGAACATCCCGTTCGGTCATGATGCCGATACCCTCGGAGTCCGGGTCATGGACCACCGCCGAGCCCACCCTGCGCTGCGACATCAGGGTCGCCACCTGCCGGATCGTGTGCTCCGGGCCGACCATCAGAATTTGCGTGCTCATCGCGTCACGTACCTGCACGGTTCCCACCACCTTGTGCTCTCGTGTGGCTTCGTGACCGCCCCTCGCGGGTCAGACCACTCGGACGTTACGGACATGGTGTACTCGGTGTGGGCACTTCTCAAGACTTGTGCACAGGTACCATCCCGTGCATGTCACCCCCGCCCCTGGTTTGCGCAGCGGCGTTGATCTTCGATTCGGCCGGCCGGCTGTTCATGCAGCGCCGCTCGGCCACCCGCAGGCTCTTCCCGAACTGCTGGGATGTCGTCGGCGGCCATGTCGAACCGGGCGAGACGCTGGAGCAGACACTGGCCCGGGAGATTGCCGAGGAGACCGGCTGGCAGCTCGCCGGAATCGACCACGAGCTGCCCCGGCTGTCCTGGACCGGCGACGACGGCCGGCGCCGCGTCGAGTACGACTACCTGGTCCGGGTGACCGGCGACCTCGACGCCCCCCGGCTGGAAGCCGGCCGGCACACCGAGTTCCGCTGGTTGGCCCAGGACGACCTTTCCGGGCTGCTGCGCCGGGAGCCCTCGGCGGGCAACGAGTTGATCGAGCAACTCGCTCTCCTCGGCTACGCCGCCCGCCGCGCCACCACGGCGAGCGGCTCGGGCCCCGAATCTGGGCCCCGATGGCCTGGGCCCCGATGGCGTGGGCCCTGACGGCCTGAGCGCGACCGGCATGGGTGCTGACGGCGTGGGCAGGGCAGCGGGGAGGACGCCGCTGCGGTGACGGCCGACGCGGCGGCGATCGGCGCGCAGGTCGAGCGGGTGTTCGTGGCCTCGATGCGCCGCGCTGCCCCGCCTCGCCGACGGTGCGGAGCTGGTGGCCGGCTACGGCGGGCCGGCCGCCGTCGGGGCACTGATCGAGTTCCGCACCTCGCTGGGCTGGCCCGGCCGTTGGGTCAGCGAACCGGAAGCGCTGGCGGTGGCCCGGTACCGGGATCCGGCAGAGTTCCGGGCCGGCCTGCTGGGGCACGCCGAGGCCGGGATGCTCCAGATCGCGCCGAGCGGTGCGTTCCAGGCGACCGCGCGCGGCCACGAGTTCCTCGCCGCGCTCGCCGCCGACCAGGCCCGTGGCCTGGCCCGGTGGTGGGCCGACGCCCCGGTCGAACAGGCCAACCCGGCGCTCGCGGCGCTGCTGGCAGCCGCCGCGCCGACCGGCGGCCCCGCCTGGCACGCGATGGCCCCGGCCTACGAGCAGCCGACCGCCTCAGCCGCACAACTGCTACTCGACCGGCTCGGAACGCTGCGCTACCACCGCGCCGACGCACACGCCCGGGCCTGGCGGTCGGTCGGGCTGACCGCAGCCGAGATGGTGGCGCTGCCGCCCGGCCCGCAACGGGCGGCCATCGAGGCCGACACGAACTGGCGGGCGGCTGCCCCGTACCGGATGCTCGACGCGGGTCCGCGGACCGACCTGCTCGCCACCCTGGCCCGCTTCCCCGGCTGACCTCGCACAGCGGGTGATCTGGCCTGCTGGATACCCTGGGTGAGGGGTCGTGGGCAAGGCGTCACGCCGTGGTGAGCAGGCTCGTTGCATCGGTGGGCGTCGCTGGGTTGCCGCTCGGTGGCTGCCAGATGGCCGGGGAGTGGCGCCGGGGTAGCGTTATTCTCCTCCGATCGAAGTCCGGCCAGCCGAGGGAGTCAAACGCCGTGAATGTGGTCATATTGGCGGCCGGCATGGGTACCCGGCTGGGGCGCCCGCACCCCAAACCGCTCACGCCGCTGGCCGACGGTCGGACCATTCTCCGTCAGCAACTGGACCACCTCCGGGCCAGCTTCGGGCCGCAGGCCCGGATCACCGTGGTGGTCGGTTTCAAGATGGACCTGGTGATGGAGGCCGCCGCCGACGACGCGGCCTTCGTCTACAACGAGCTCTACGACCAGACGAACACCAACAAGAGCCTGCTCAAGGCGCTCCGGCTGGCCCCGCCCGGCGGGGTGATGTGGCTCAACGGCGACGTGGTCTTCGTCCCCGGCCTGATCGACGCGCTCCGCCCGCTCATCGAGGCGGACCGCAGCTTCGTCGCGGTGAACACCGACAGCGTGGCCGACGAAGAGGTCAAGTACACCCTGGACGGCGACGGCTTCATCAAGGAGCTGTCCAAGCAGGTGGTCGGCGGGCTCGGCGAAGCCGTCGGGATCAACTACGTCGCCGCCGCCGACCGGGACACCCTGATCGAGCACCTGGACCGGTGCGCCGACCAGGACTACTTCGAACGCGGTATCGAGACCGCGATCGCCGAGGCCGGGCATGCGGGTGGTCGCCGTGGACATCAGCGAGTACGGCTGCGTTGAAGTCGACTTCGAACCCGACCTGCAGCGCGCCAACCTGCTCGACAGCCGGGCCGGCGCAACCGGGGCCGGCGCGTGAACCCGACCGCCCCCCGGCACGCCGCGGCCGAGTTCCGCGCCCGGCACCGCGGCGGCGGACTCTTCACCGAGACCGTCAACCAGCGGGTCGGCTCCTGGTGCGCGGTCGCCGCCGAGCGCGCCGGCCAGCCACCGACCACGCTCACCCTGGGCAACCTGATCCTCGGCGTGGGTACCTCGGTGGCGGTGGTCCTGCTCGCCGGGCCGATGCGCGACGGCCGGGTACCGGCGTTGCTGGTCGGCCTGGCCGCGCTGGTGCTGTGGCAACTGGCGTACTCGATGGACTGCGCGGACGGCCAGCTCGCCCGGGTCACCGGACAGGGCAGCCCGGCCGGTGCCCGCATCGACGTGCTGTGCGACATCGCCATCCAGATCTCCCTGGTGGCCGCCGTCGCCACCGTCGCGCACGCGTACCGGCCGGCGGTGTCGGTCTGGCTGGTCGCGGCGTTCGCCGGCTACCTGGATGGTGAACCTGGTGACCTCGGTGATGCAGCAGGGGGCAGCGCGCAGAGCCTGGTCACCTCGCGCTCGCCGGTGATCCGGGTGGTCAAGCTGGTCCGCGACTACGGCGCGGTGATCACCGCGCTGGCTCTGGTGATCGCCCTGGCGCCCCGCTGGACGGTCTGGGCGATGGTCGCGTTCACCCTCGTCAACGGTCTGTTCCTGCTGGTCAGCATCGCCGCCACGGCCCGCGCCGCGCTCGCGGTCCGCCCGCCGTCCGCCGTTGAAACCCTCGCCATGCTTGCCGCCGAATCCGACCCCGGATCCGAGTCCGAGCCCGGCCCGGTGGCAGCGCCGGCCGGTCGTCCGGTCGGGCAGTAGTGCCGGTGCTCCGCCCCGGCGTCCGGCAGGTCGTCGCCGGCCTGCTCGACCAGGCGCTGATGGCCGGCGCGAACGCCGCGATGACGCTGCTGCCGATCGGGCTGTTCGGCGGGGAGCGGGCCGGTTCGCTGGTGCTCAGCATCGGCCTGGGCTACCTGGTGCTCGCGATCAGCCGGGAGTTCGTCGGCAACGTGCTGCTGGCGCAGGCGTCCCGGCTCACCGGCGCCGAGCGGGACCGGCTGGTCCGGCACGGGATGGCCGCCGCCACCGCGCTCGGCGCCGTGGCCGCGCTGATCCTGCTGGCCGTCTGGGCCTGGTGGCGGGAGCCGAGCCACAACGTGGACCTGCGGGACCTGATCTGGCTGGCGCCGTTCCTGCCGGTGGTGCTGTGCTACGACGCCAGCCGGTACGCCTGGTTCGCCCAGCGCGCCCAGGTCGTCGCGCTGCGGTTCGATCTGCTCTGGGTCGGCGCGCAGGCCGCCTGCCTGCTCGTGCTCGGCCTGGTCGGCGAGGTCCGCCCGGGGGCGCTGCTGGCGAGCTGGGGAGTGGGCGCGTGCGTGGCGCTGGCCGGGTACCTGCTGCGGACCCGGGCGCAGCCGTGGCGCGGTGACCCGCGCCGCTGGATCGTGGAGACCCGGCACCTCTCCGGCTGGTTCACCGCCACCGCGCTGGTCGGCCAGTTCCAGGTGCAGGCGGTCGGGTTCCTGGTCGCCGGCCGGCTCAGCAGCGGCAGTCTGGCCATCCTGCGGTCCGCCCAGACGGCGCTGTTGCAGCCGGTACAGAATCTGGTCACGGCGTCCATGGGGCTGTTGGTGCCACGGGCGTCCCGGCTGGCGGCGGCCGGTGACCGGGCCGGGCTGCACCGGCTGACGCTGCGGCTGGCGGCCGGCTTCGCCGCACTCGGCGTACTGCTGGTGGCGGTGGCCGTCCCGGTCGCGCACGTGCTGCGCGGGCACATCGGGCCGTACGCCGGAATTGCCGCGCTCGCCCTGCCGATCACCCTGCAGGGTGCGATCTACCTGTTGCAGATCCCGTTCGCGGCGGCGATGCGCGGGATGTACCGGGCCCGACTGCTGTTCGTGCAGTACCTGCTGTTCACCGCCGCCAGCCTGACCGGACTGGTGGTCGGGGCAACCCGCGGACGAGCTGCAGGGCGCGGTGTGGGGGTTGGCCATCGGCTCGGCGGTCGGGCTGGCCGTAATGATCACGATGTATGGTTGGGCAGCCCACGAGCTGCGAGAACAACGTTCCGAATCTGAGTCGCTGGCGTTGAGTGAGTAAAGGCGCGGCGTCCGCAGGACGTCCAGCCGGCCTCGGTAGGCTGTCTGCCAGGCCAAGTCAGGAAGGCACGAACCAGTGATCAACCGGCTCAACCGTGTTGTGGTTGCCTGCGTCGCAGTCGCGCTGCTGCCCGCCATCGGGTTCGGGATCGGCTGGGCGGTGCACACCGGCAACCCGGTCGCCGGGCTGCGGTCGGCGGCCGCGATCCTGTTCGCCGGCTTCGTCGTCGGGCTCGCCCTCAGCCTTCCCGGGCTCACCTGGGAGGGCCTGTTCCTGGGCGTCGGCGTCCTGCTCGCCGCGATGATGACCTGGACCCACCTGGATCAGCCCCGCTACGTCTGGGCGTTCGAGGCGGTGATCGGCGCGGTGGCGCTGGCCGCGGCGTACCCGTGGTGGCGCAACCTGCGTGAACTACCCCGCCTCGGCTCGCTCTGGCTGGTCCTGCCGGCCTGGGTGTTCGGCCTGATCACCGCGATCGTGGCCGGCAGCCTCACGGTCTTCGCGCAGCGCGCGGTCTACCTCGCCTACGCCGCCGCGGTACTGCTGATGATCTTCCGGAGCGCCCGGAGCCGGGGTAAGGACATCACCATCGGCTTCGCGGCCGGCATCCTGATCGCGCATGCCGCGCTGATCGTGGCCGGCTGCACCTACTTCTTCCTGTTCAGCAACGCCCCGCACTACACCTCGCAGAGCGCCTGGGGCTACGCCCAGGGAGACCGGTTCTGGGGCGGCCCGTGGCTGGTCTACCACCCCAACTTCATCGGCATGACCGCCATCATCGCGGCCATCCGGATCGGCGCCGACCAGACCCTCAAGCTGTGGCAGCGGTACTCCTCGCTGGGTGTCGCCGCGCTGGTGCTGATCGCTGTGAAGTCCCGCACCTCGCTGCTCGTCTCGATCGTCGCCGCGCTGGTGTACCTGGTCGTCCACGCCTGGCAGCACGGCCTGCCCCGGTGGCGGGTGTGGTCCTGGCTGGCCGGCCGGGACCGGCGCAGGATCATCGGGTACGCGCTCATCCCGCTGCTGGCCTGCGTGGTGGTGCTGGCCGGCAGCGGCGGTACCGGGCTGCTCACCAAGAGCCGGTACGGCTCCGACCAGACCGACGGGTACGCCGACTCGGTGCTCTCCGGCCGGGCGCACACCTGGAACGTGCTGATCGACGAGTTCCGCGACGCCCCGGTCCTGGAGAAGTTGCTCGGCAACGCCGACAACTCGCGCGGTTATCTGCCGCGCGATCAAGGACAAGTCCGACCCGCACTACGCCGACCAGCCGAAGCTGACCGCCGACAACGGCCCGCTCGGTGTGCTGCACCGGGGCGGACTGCTCGCGTTGGCCGGCTTCATCCTCGGCGCGCTCCTGGTGCTGTGGCGCAGCCTGCGCCGGGGCCTACCGCTGTGGGTACCGGTGGCAACCGTGGCCATGCTCGCCACCGCTGCCACCGAGGACGAGATCACCGGGACCACGCCGGCCTGGATCATCGTGGCCGCCACCGAGCTCTACGTGCTCTACCTGGCCCGCCGTTCAGCGCAGCCCGCACCCGGCGGGTCGACCGGCCGGCACTCGGGTGCGCCGCGGTCCCGGGACACGGATCGACGCTCGGCGGATCAGCCGCCGGCCGGGGACGAGCCGTCGGCCGGTACCGTCGAGGCCCGTTCGGCCAGCTCCGCGTAGACCCGCAGCAGCCGGGCGGTGACCAGGTCCGGGGTGAACGTGGACAGGTAGCGCTGTCGGGCCTTCGGGGCCACTGTGGCGGCCTGCGCGTGCGCGGTGACCAGCGCCGCGGAGAGTGCGCCCGGCTCGGCCGGCACCACCCAGCCGGCGTCCCCGATCAGGTACGGGATGCCGCCCAGATCGGTGCCGAGCACCGGGCGGCCGGCAGCCAGCGCCTCCAGGATCACCGTCGGCAGGACGTCGTACCAGGTGGACGTGGCCAGCACCACGGCGGCGTCGCGCAGCGCGGCAGCCACCCCGGCCCGGTCCTGCGGGCCGCGGAACTCCAGATCGGAGCGGGCCGCGGCGGCCTGCTCGACCTGTGGACGCAGCGGTCCGTCGCCGACGATCACCAGCCGGCCCAGCGACCCTTCCGGGTGCCGCTGCCAGGCGTCCAGCAGCAGGTGGATGCCCTTCTCCTCGGTCAGCCGGCCGAGGAACAGGAAGCCGCTGCCGGGCGGCGCGGGCTCACCGGGATCAGGCACCGAGTTCGGTTTCACCACGATCCGCTCGTCGGGGATGCCGTAGTCGCGCAGGTGCGCGGCGATCTCGTCGGTCAGCGCGAGGTAGCGGTCGACGCTGCGCCAGGTGCCGCGGTGCAACGGTCAACGCGGTCGCCATCACCAGGCTCTGCGCGGTGGAGCCCCGGTAGCAGGCGTGCCGGACGGCCGGCAGCGGCAGCGCGCGACCCTTGCAGTCCTGGCAGATGTGGCCGTCGCGGAAGTACACCCCGTTGACGCAGACCTGCCGGTAGTTGTGCACGGTCTGCACCACCGGCAGGCCGTGGGCGTGCGCGGTGCGGACAATCCACGGCGAGATCAGCGGGTACGGGTTGTGCAGGTGCAGCACGTCCGGCCGGTGCCCACGGATCAGCGCGGTCAGCTCGCGCTGGGCCCGGCCGGCGTAGATCGGTCCGAGCGGCAGCAGCAGCTTCTGGCTGGCCGGCAGTTCGCCGATCTCGTCGGAGCTGCGCAGGAACGGCAGCACCTCGACGCCCGCCGCACGGAGCTGGGCGATCTCCGCATCGACGATGATGTTCTCCCCGGACGGCTGGGCCGAGGAGTACCGGTTGTGTGCGACGACGATTTTCATCAGGGTCCGAGGGTAGCCTGGCTGCGAGCAGGGGCCTGGGTGGCGGTGCTGGGAGGGTGTCATGCCGGAGTTGCCGGAGGTCGAAGCGCTCGCCGCCTACCTGCGCGAGCGTGCCCAGGGGCACTCGGTCAGCCGGATCGAGGTGGCCGCGATCAGCGCGTTGAAGACCTTCGACCCGCCGGTCAGCGCCGCCGCCGGTCAGGAGATCACCGGCGCCGGGCGGCACGGCAAGTTCCTCGATCTGTTTATCGGCGCGGAACTGCACCTGCTCGTGCACCTGTCCCGGGCCGGCTGGCTGCACTACCGGGAGTCGTTCTCCAACAACAATCTGCTGAAGCCGGGGCGGGGGCCGATCGCGCTGCGGGTCCGACTGGACGATTCGTCCGGCTTTGACCTCACCGAACAGGGCACCCAGAAGCGGCTGGCCGCCTACCTGGTCCGCGACCCGCAGCAGGTACCCGGCGTGGCCAGGCTCGGGCCGGACGCGCTGGCGATCACCCGCGAAGAGTTCGAGCAGCGGCTGCGTGCCCGGCGCGGGCAGGTCAAAGGGGTGCTCACCGAGCAGGAGGTGCTCGCCGGTGTCGGCAACGCCTACTCCGACGAGATCCTGCACACCGCCAAGCTCTCCCCGTTCGCGCTCACCCACAAGCTCACCGCCGAGCAGTACGACCGGCTCTACGCGGCGATGCGGGACGAGTTGACCGACGCGGTGACCCGCTCGGTCGGCCAGGGCGCGGCCACCCTCAAGGGCGAGAAGCGCTCGGGACTGGCCGTGCATGCCCGTAACGGGTTGCCCTGCCCGGTCTGCGGCACCACCATCCGCGAGGTCTCCTTCGCCGACTCCAGCCTCCAGTACTGCCCCGGCTGCCAGACCGGCGGCAAGCCGCTGGCCGACCGGCGACTCTCCCGGCTGGTGCGGTGACTCGGCACGTCGTGTCCGGGACAGCGCCCCCGCACGATCAACTCTGGTGGGTACCCTGTGCCCCGTGGCCGACACCATGATCCAGCCGACGGAGCAGGCGAGCCCTGAGCCGAACTCCAAGCCCGACGTCAGTCGCCGCGTCCTGGTGACCTTCCTGGTGGCGCTCGCGGCATTCTTCTGCATGGGCGCCGGCTGGGCCACCGCGCTGCCGGCCAACGGCACCTACGACGAGGCCCCGCACATCTACCGCGCATACGGCGTGGCCACCGGGCAGATCTACGCCCACAAAAGCATCCAGCGGGTCCCCCGCAGCCTGATACCCGAGCAGCCCAACTGCACCTGGGCGCTGCGCAAGACGGCGAACTGCCAGACCCCGGTGTGGCACGACGCCGCCATCGTCGACAAGGTGTCCACCGCCGCCGCGTACAGCCCGATCTACTACCTGCCGGTCGGCCTGCCGATGGTGGCCTTCAAGGACCACACCGGGCTACTGCTCGGCCGCTACATCTCGGTGCTGCTCTCCGCGCTGGCGCTGGCCGGCGCGCTGGCCATCGCGGTGGCGCTGCGCAACCGGCTGATGGTCGGCGCAATCCTGCTGGTCGCCACTCCGATGACGCTGAACCTGGCCGGCGCGATCAACCCGAACGGGCTGGAGATCAGCTGCGGGGTGCTGCTCTGGGCGGCGCTGCTCGGTCTGGTCCGACCACCGGGCCGGGAACTGTCCGAGACGTTGACCCGCCGGCTGGTGATCCTCGCGGCGATCAGCGGCAGCCTGCTGATGACCCTGCGGTACTTCGGCCCGGTCCTGCTGGCGGTCAGCCTCGGCGCGGCCGCCCTGCTCGCGCACCGCGGCCGGGTACGCGCCCTGCTGGCCCGCCGGGACGTGCGGATCACCGGCGGGGTGCTGGCGCTGGCCCTGGTCGTCGCGGCCGGCTGGATCCTCACCTCCGGCTCGGCGGACATCCAGGACACCCAGGGCCGTCAGCAACACCTGCACTACGGCCAGATCCTCCGGTTGATCCTCACCTCCCGGATGCCGTTCTGGACGAACCAGATGATCGGTCAGTTCAGCTACGGCGAGACGGTGATGCCGAGCTGGCTGATCGTCGGCTGGTACGCGGTGATCGCCGCGCTGGTCATCCCGGCGCTGCTGCTGGCGAGCCGGCGGGTGCGCTGGTCCATCATCGCGCTGGCGCTCGCCTGCTTCGCCATTCTGGTCGGCCTGGAAGTGCACTTCGTCAACTCGGTCGGCTGGGTGTCGCACGGCCGGTACGTGATGCCGGCCGGCGCCGGGATCGTCCTGGCCGCCGCCTTCGTCGGCCGCTGGCGGGCAGCGCTGGGCGAGGCCGGCTCGGCCCGGTTGACCCAGCTGGCGGTGCTGGTCACGCTGCCGCTGCACCTGTGGGCGCTGGCCGCCGTGATGACCCGGTTCGAGGCCGGACCGAACGCGCTGATGAATCCGTTGCACGGTTGGCTGCACGCCGATCCGAACGGTTGGCTGCCGCCGGGGGGCCCGATTCCACCCCTTGTACTGGAGACCCTCGGATTGATTACTCTCGGTGTCCTCGGGTGGCGCTTGGTCACCTGGCCGGACAGCTCAGCGCGGCAGACCGCGTAGATCTCGACACGCACAGGTGGGAACTACTACTGTCGGCCGGTCGACACCGTATCGGCCTGTGCGCCGTGGCAGACTATGGACACTGTGAATCACGGGTCTGCCCTGGTGGGCCGGTTAGCGGGCGCGACAACGAGCTTGCACGGACCTACATGGATGGGGCCGGCGGGCGGGCGACGGGCTGGTCGGGCGCGCAATAGCGCCTTACGGAGCGTGTTCACCGCCTCGGAACGGTCGCTGCGGGGGAGGGCACACCAACGGTGACGACGAGCCTGCGGAGACCGACCGACCGACCGGGCAGACGTGATCGGTCCCCGCGGAGAAGCATGACGGACAAGACCACCGACCCGGCCGATGACTGGTCGCCACAAAGCAACAACGGGGTACCCCGCTCCGGGTGGACGCGTATCCGTCGGGTGGCGCGTTGGCACCGCCCGTACACGCTGGTCCTGTTTTTGCTCGACTATGTGGCCGTGATTGCGGCCGACCTCACCGCGGTCACCCAGCTCGACCGGGCGAAGGCCGGCTTCACCGACGACCTGGAACTGTTCCGGTTGATCATCTTCCTGTTCCTGCCGCTGTCCTGGGTGATCGTGCTGTGGGCCAACGGCGCCTACGACCGCCGCTACCTCGGGGTGGGCACCGACGAGTTCCGCCGGGTGGTCCGCGCGTCGCTGATCATGGCGGCGATCGTGTCGTTCATGGCGTTCTCCTTCAAGGCGGAGCTGTCCCGGCTGTCGGTCGCCACCGCCCTGCTCGGGGCGGCCATCTACATCACCGTGCTGCGCTACTTCGCCCGCAAGGTGCTGCACCTGATGCGGCACCGCGGCCACGCCAGCCACCGGGTGCTGCTGGTCGGGACGTTCGGCGACGCGCTCGGCGTACACACGGCCGTCAGCCGCAACCCGTCCGCCGGCATGGTGCCGGTGGGCATCCTGGTCGCCGACGGCTACCCGGCCGCCCGCACGGCGAAGGCGCCCATCCCGGTCTACTCCGGCCGGGACGTGGTGTCACTCGTCAACGAGGTGCACGCGGACACCGTGGCGGTCTGCGGCGCGGCCAGTCGGCGAGGGCGACCTGCGCCGGCTGGCCTGGCAGTTGGAGGGCACCGGCATCGACCTGGTGGTGGCCCCGCAGTTGACCGACATCGCGGGCCCCCGGGTGCACGTCCGGCCGGTGGAGGGGCTGCCGCTGCTCTACGTTGAGGAGCCCACCCTCTCCGGCATCTCCTGGCTGTTCAAGACGCTCATCGACCGGGCCAGCGCGGCGATCGGCCTGCTGTTGCTCTCGCCGTTGCTGCTGCTGATCGCGGCGTTCATCAAGCTGGGTGACCGGGGGCCGGTGTTCTTCCGGCAGGCCCGGGTCGGCCGGGAGGGCAAGACCTTCCGGGTCTGGAAGTTCCGGACCATGTACTCCGACGCCGAGGAGCGCCTCGCCGGCCTGGTCGACCAGAACGAGAGCGACGGGCTGCTTTTCAAGATCAAGGGCGACCCGCGGGTCACCCGGATCGGCCGGTACCTGCGGGCCAGCTCGGTGGACGAGCTACCCCAGTTGATCAACGTGCTGGTCGGGCAGATGTCCCTGGTCGGCCCGCGCCCGCTGCCCGCCGAGGACGGCGACTTCCTCGGCGACGTACGCCGCCGGCTGCTGGTCCGCCCCGGCATCACCGGGCTCTGGCAGGTCTCCGGCCGCAGCGACCTGTCCTGGGACGACGCGGTCCGCCTCGACCTGTACTACGTCGACAACTGGTCGCTCACCTTCGACCTGACCATCCTCTGGCGCACCGTCGGCGTGGTCCTGCGCTCCAAGGGCGCCTACTAGCGCGCACTTCCCGCCCGCTCCCGCCGCCGGCCGGTGGGGCGGCTCGGCCGAGGGTCGGCTCGGCCGGCGGTCAGCTGGATCGGCGGTCAGCTGGATCGGCGGGGGGCGGCCATGGACAGCGGGTGTCGCGGCGGGTGAGGATTCCCGGCGTGCGCGGGAATCTGATGGCGGCGATGGCGGTGCTCGCGCTGCTCGCCGCCCTGGGCGTCGCGGTGTTCGCGGTCGTCCGGGTCCGTGGCCGCCGCTCCATCGCCACCGCCACCCAGCGCGCCGCCTACGACGTGTTGCGCACCGCCGGGCTCGCCGCCGAGCCACTGCGCGCCGGACTGTCGGCCACCAGCGCCGGCAAGGCCGTCCGGCACCTGCGGCAGCTCACCGGGGCGGCCGGGCTCGCCGTCGTCGGTACCCGGGCGGTGCTCGCCTTCGACGGCGACGGCGCACACCACGGCGACCAACTGCTCGCCGCCGCCGTCAAGGCCACCCGGCCCACCGTGCTGGGTACCCGCGACCTGCCCTGCGAACTCGTCGACTGCCCGATCCGGGGCGCGGTGGTGGTGCCGGTACCCGGCGGCGCGCTCGCCGCCCTCGCCGACGCCGGGCCGCCCGCCCCCGGCCTGGTGCAGGCCACCCGGGAGACCGCCCGCTGGGTCGCCACCCAACTCGACCTCGCCGAACTCGACTCGTCCCGGGCCCGGCTGGCCCGTGCCGAAGTCCGCGCCCTGCGCGCCCAGATCAGCCCGCACTTCATCTACAACGCGCTGACCGCCATCGCCTCGTTCGTGCGGACCGACCCGGAGCGGGCCCGCGAGCTGATCCTGGAGTTCGCCGAGTTCACCCGGTACAGCTTCCGGGCGCACGGCGAGTTCACCACCCTGGCTGAGGAGTTGCGCTCCATCGACCGGTACCTGACGCTGGAACGAGCCCGGTTCGGTGAACGGCTGCAGGTCCGGCTGCAGGTCGCGCCCGAGGTGCTCCCGGTCGGCCTGCCGTTCCTGTGCCTGCAACCACTGGTCGAGAACGCGGTCCGGCACGGACTCTCGCCGAAACCGGGGGTCGGCACGGTCAGCATCGTTGCCCGGGACGCCGGCGCGGAGTGCCAGATCACCGTGGAGGACGACGGCGTGGGAATGGACCCGGGGACCCTGCGGGCCGGCGCGGACGAGCCGGCCGACGGCCAGCACGTCGGGCTGACCAACGTCGACGAGCGGCTGCGCTCGGTCTTCGGCGACTCGTACGGGCTGGTGGTGGAGACCGCGCCGGACGCGGGTACCAAGGTGAGCATGCGGGTGCCGAAGTTCCATCCGGCGGTCCGCCCGTGAACGGGCTGCGGGTGCTCGCTGTCGACGACGAGCCCCCGGCCCTGGACGAACTCGCGTACCTGCTGCGCGTCGACCCCCGGGTCGGCACCGTCTACACCGCCCCCGACGCCACCGGCGCGCTGCGGGTGTTGCGGGACACCGAGATCGACGTGGTGTTCCTGGACATCCGGATGCCCGGCCTGGACGGGATGGAGCTGGCCCGGGTACTCACCCGGTTCTCCCGCCCGCCCGCCGTCGTCTTCGTCTCCGCCTACGACGACCGCGCCGTGGACGCCTTCGAGCTGGGCGTGCCCGACTACGTCCGCAAACCGGTCCAGGCCGAGCGGCTGGCCGAGTCGCTGCGCCGGGTGGCCGCCGCCCGACTCGCCCCGACCCACCCGGCCGTCACCGCCCGCCGCGAACGGGTCGAGGAGCCGACCATCCCGGTTGAGCTGGCCGGGGTGACGAAGCTGCTGCCGCGCTCGGCGGTGCGCTGGGTGGAGGCCCAGGGCGACTACGCCCGGCTGCACACCACCGACGGCTCGCACCTGGTCCGGGTGTCGCTGGCCACCCTCGCCGACCGGTGGGCCGACGCCGGATTCGTCCGGGTACACCGCTCGTACCTGGTGCAGCTGCGGCTGATCACCGAGCTGCGGCTGACCAACGGCGGGTACGTCGTGATGATCGACAACCGCGAGCTGCCGGTCTCCCGCCGGCACACCCGCGAACTCAAGGACCGCCTGGTCCGGGTCGCCAAACAGGACTGGACGCGCTGACGTGCGTCCGTCCGTAGCCGCCGTGTCCGCCCTGGTCACGGCCCTCGTCCCCGGCGACGACAGTGAGGCTGAGCAGCGGGCGGACACGCTCGCCTGGCTCGCTGGCACCGACGACGTGTACCGCCGGAGCAAGCCGGCCACCCCGCCCAGGCACCTCGTCTCCTACGTTGTCCCGATCGACCCGGACGACGGTGCGATCCTGCTGGTCGACCACGTCAACGCCGGCCTCTGGCTGCCGCCCGGCGGCCACGTGGAGCCCGACGAGCACCCCGCCGAAACCGCCCGCCGGGAGGCCGCCGAGGAGTTGGGGCTGACGTCCGGCTGCGCGGCCACCCCGAGTTTTCTCACCGTCACCCGGACGGTCGGCGCGGACGCCGGCCACGTCGACGTGTCCCTGTGGTTCACTGCGACCGTGCGGCGCAGCGACCCGCTGGTGCTCGACCCGGACGAGTTCCGCGGCGCCCGCTGGTGGTCGCCGGCCGAACTGGACCACGCCGACCCGACCCGCTTCGACCCCCACCTGGCCCGCTTCCGCCGCAAGCTCGCCGGGACGGCCGAGCCTGCGCGAATCGAGACACCGTGACGATCCACCGCGACGAGATCGAATCGACCGTCAAGGAGTACCTCGGGCGGTACCCCGACGAGGTGGGGCGGCTCCAACCGCTGCTGACGGCCCTCGACTCCGACGGCGAGCTCACCTCCCGCAAAACTGTCCCCGGACACGTCACCTGCTCGGCGTTCCTGATCGCCCCGGATGGCCGGGTGCTGCACATCCGGCACAACAGTCTCGACCGCTGGCTGCAGCCCGGTGGCCACGTGGAGCCCGTTGACGCCAACCTGGTAGCCGCGGCTGCCCGGGAGGTGGCCGAGGAGACCGGCATCACCGCCGACCAGTTGGCGCTCGTGGGTGACGGGCCGGTCGACATCGACGTCCACTTGATCCCGCCGAACCCCGCCAAGTCCGAGCCCGGCCACCACCACTACGACATCCGGTACGCCTTCCGCGTCGCGGCGTCCCTCCCGGTGACGATGCAACTCGAAGAGGTGAACGACTTCGCCTGGCTGCCGGTGGAGGCAGTGGATCCCGAACTGACGCGGGCCAAGATCGCCGCCACTCGGTGAGTCAGCGCCGGGGACACAGCCAGTGGCCCCGCCGGAAATGGAAACCCGGCCCTCGACGGGCCGGGTGGTATGGCTTTCCCTGTTGCCAGGGGCCGGCAATGACATCAACCGCTCACCATCCGGCCGGCCGGGTCAATCGTCCAATGGTGGCCGGTAGCTGTGCGCCGGTCAGATCCGCCGCAACCAGGCCGTACCACCAATGCCCACCCGGGCCCGAGGAGGCCCGCCCGCGTAGCGCTCCCGCCAGATAGTTGCGGCTGGGGTTGATGAGCCCGACAGGAACCAGTTCGCGCGCCTGATCGATCGGCAGGGCCAGGTCGCTGTCATTACTCACCACGAGCGCTGCATTGATCCTGCGGTGCATCAGGTCTAGGAGTAGGTGCGTGGCCACATTGACGTCCGATCCCTTCTCTTCGCGCCGTGCCACCGAGACCATGAATCGGGCACCGGGCATCGCAACCCCAGCGGCGTTCTGAACCATGACCGGCCACGCGGCTGTGGTTAGCACCGGCCGCCCGCCGGCACCGGGCAGCGCCAGTGGGCCCCGGGCCGTGCGGTTGACGTAGTGCCCCAATTCGATGTGGTCCACGGCGCCGGTCGACCGCAACGCCCGGAGGTACAGCTCCTGATCGCGGGAACGGCTCGGATTTGTCTCGCCCGAGGTGCGAGCTGTGCAGTACAACACTCTGCGTACCTGGGCACCTTGCCAGCCTGAATGGGTGTCAACCAGGTGTTGGGCGAAGCGACGGAGGTCGAGCCAGCGCCAGCCGGGTCGGCCGGGGCCGCCCATGATGGCGCGGGCACCGTAGTAGAGGTTGAATCCGTCGATGTACACGCCAACGTGCAACGGCGCGGCGGCCGGAACGTTCATGAGGATGGTCTCCTGAGGGGTGGCGGGCAGGACCCGCCTACCTATCCGGGGCGGGGCCGGCCAGCTGACCTCTGGACACGATGATTCCTCGGCACTGCGGCGTTACCGCCGGCACCAACGTCCGTCAGGCGTGAACGCACCACTCTGCCAGATCTGCCGGGCCGTGGGGACACAGCTTCTGCACAATCCCCGACCGGGGTGCACACGCAGGTCACCTAGGCTGCGGGCATGGGTAACCGGCGCATCCTGGTGGTGGAGGACGAGCGGGCGATCGCGGAGGCGGTCGGGGCGCGGCTGCGGGCCGAGGGCTTCGACGTGGATACGGCGGCGGACGGGCCGATGGCGGTGGCGATGGCCCGGCGTACCCGGCCGGATCTGATCGTGCTCGACGTGATGTTGCCGGGCTTCGACGGACTCGAAGTGTGCCGGCGGATCCAGGCGGAGCGGCCGGTACCGGTGATCATGCTGACTGCCCGGGGTGACGAGACGGATCTGCTGGTCGGCTTGGCCGTGGGGGCGGACGACTACCTGACCAAGCCGTTCTCGCTGCGCGAGTTGGCGGCGCGGGTACACGCGCTGCTGCGCCGGATGGAGAAGCTGTCCCGGCCGGAAGGGGACGAGCCGCCGCTGGTACTCGGCGACCTGGAGATCATCTACGCCGAACGGCGGGTACGCCGGGCCGGCACCGAGATCCATCTGACCCCGACCGAGTTCGACCTGCTCGCCCACCTGGCCAGCCGGCCGCGCACCGTACTACCCCGCGAGCGGCTGCTCGCCGACGTCTGGGGCTGGGCCGACGCATCGGGGACGCGCACCGTGGACAGCCACGTCAAGGCGCTGCGGCGCAAGCTGGGCGCTGACGTGATCCGCACCGTGCACGGCGTCGGCTACGCCCTGGAAATCGCCCCGTGACCGGGGAGGGGGTGGGGGCCCTGGGCTGGCTGCCCCGACCGCTGGACCGGGTCCGCTCGATCAAGCTGAAGCTGGGCATCGTGGTGGTCACCAGCGGCGCGGTCGGGCTCGCCGTGTTCCGGGTCGGGATCGGCTGGCTGCCCACCTACACCTCGGTCGCGGCGATCGTGGTCGCCCTGGTCACCTCGCAGTTGCTGGCCAACGGGATGACCAAGCCGGTACGCGAGATGACGGCCGCGGTGCGGGGGATGGCCCGGGGTGACTACAGCCGACGGGTCCGGGCCACCTCCCGGGACGAGGTGGGTCAGCTCGCCGAGGCGTTCAACCAGATGGCCGCCGACCTGGCAGGCCGCCGACCGGCAACGGCGGGAACTGATCGCGAACGTGTCGCACGAACTGCGTACCCCCATCGCCGCCCTGCAGGCGGTACTGGAGAACGTGGTCGACGGGATCTCCGACGCGGACACCCTGGCCACCGCGCTGGCCCAGACCGAACGGCTGGGCCGGCTGGTCACCGAGCTGCTCGACCTGTCCCGGATCGACGCCGGCGCACACCGGCTGGACCTGACCGAGTTCGACGTGACGGAGTTCCTCCAGGCGGTTGCCCGCGAGTCGCAGGTGAACGCGAACGCGGCCGGCCGGGACGTCACCTTCGTGGCCAGCAGCGAGTCGTTGACGGCGGTGGCCGACCCCGGCCGGCTGCACCAGGTGGTGGCGAACCTACTGGACAACGCGGCCCGGCACTCGCCGGCCGGCGGTTCGGTAACCGCGACGGCCGCCCGCGATGACGAGGGCCGGCTGGTCATCGAGGTCACCGACGAGGGCAACGGCATCCCGGCCCGGCAGCGCGAACGGGTCTTCGAGCGGTTCACCCGGGGCGCGCGGGCGGCAACCGGCGGCGGCGGTACCGGCCTGGGCCTGGCCATCGCGCACTGGGTGGTGGAGCTGCACGGCGGCACCATCGAGGTGATCGACCCGCCCCCCAACGGCACTGCCCTGCCCGGCTGCCGTATCCGGGTGAGGCTGCCCGGCTGAGTAAGTTACATCGACGGGTATCCGCCGCGATCGTAGCGGTCTGTATTGACCTGCGGAAATGTCCGCCACAGCGCGGACGGGACAGCATTCCCCGGAACGGATGGGCAGACTGCCGGTGTCCATCTACGAACGGGGGTTCAGATGAGTACCAGGTTCAGTCTGTCCAAGCGTCGGCTGTTGGCGTCGGCGGCGACCATGCTGACGGTGACCGCGGGGGTGGTGGCGGCAACCGCCGCACCGGCCGCCGCCGCCACCACGATCGCGACAGTCTCCGACCACAGCGCGGCACGGACCGAATTGGCCTACACGGTCATTCCGTCGGGGATCGCGATCAAGCTGACCACCTGCGACACCAAGGGCGACGGCCATCACTCCGAAGGACTGGTGGTCTGGTACTCCCCGGACACGGGCGACGACGGCCAGACGCGCGTCAAGGACTACGGAGGCGTCAGCACCTGCGCGTCGACCACGGTCAATATCGCAGGCTGCGTCCTGCGGTACTACATCACTGCGGAGGTCTGGGAAGGGTCAACGCCGTTGACCAAGACCGAGTCCGCGGTGCGTGTCCTCGACACCTGCTGACCGGTAGACCACGCCGGAAAGGTTGCCCTGACGGTGGGCCGGCGGCCAGACTGCGCGGATGGCAGAGACGCCACGTGCGACAAGGCCGCCGGCCCAACGGGTCCGCGTGGTACTGGGCGAGGCCGCCCGACCGCGGACCCCGGGCGGCCCGACCGTTGCGGAGTTGACCGCCCAGACCGGCGTCGGTGAAGCCCTGGTCAAGGGCCTGGTACGGGCACAACTCGCGCTGGCCCTGCGACTGGCGGCCGTGGTCGCCGTCGGGCTCGGTACCCTGCCGGTGCGTCTTCGCCGTCGCGCCGAAACTGGCCAGTGCCCGCCCGTTCGGGGTGGCGCTGCCCTGGCTGCTGCTCGGGGTGGCCGCCTTCCCGTTCCTGTTCATCGTCGGCTGGGTCTACGTGCACCTGGCCGAACGCAACGAGCGCGACTTCGTCGACGTCGTCGGCAAGCACTGAGGCGTGAACAGCTACGCGATTCCGGCGATCGTGGCGGTGGTGCTGGCCACGGTCGTCATCGGCGCGTACGGGCTGCGGCTGGCCCGGACCACCTCCGATCTGCTGGTCGCCTCCCGGGAGGTGAGCCCGGCCTGGAACGCGGCGGCGATCAGCGGCGAGTACCTGTCCGCCGCGTCGTTCCTCGGCATCGCCGGGCTGGTACTCAAGCACGGCGTGGACGTGCTCTGGTACCCGGTCGGGTTCGCGGCCGGGTACCTGGCGCTGCTGCTTTTCGTGGCCGCTCCGCTGCGCCGCTCGGGCGCGTTCACCCTGCCCGACTTCTGCGAGCTGCGGCTGGGTTCGGTGCGGCTGCGCCGGCTGGCCACCGCGTTCGTGGTGGTGATCGGCTGGCTGTACCTCGTGCCGCAGTTGCAGGGGGCGGGGCTGACGCTGCAGATCGTCACAGGCGCGCCGTACTGGCTCGGGGCGGTGCTGGTGGCCGTGGTGATCACGGCGAACGTGGCGCTCGGCGGGATGCGCGCGATCACCCTGGTGCAGGCGTTCCAGTACTGGCTGAAGTTCACGGCACTGCTGGTGCCGATCGCGTTCCTGTTGCTGCACTGGCAGTCCGACGGTCGGCCCGCCGGTGGACGGTGCCACCTTCAACCACGCCACCACCGTGCACTTCGACGCCGCGGCGCGGCTGTCGCTGGCCGACGGTTCGATTCAGCGGGTACCCGCTGGCGCGGACATCACCTTCCCGGCTGGTACCCCGGTGCCGACGGTCGACGGCTCGGCCGGCTTCGAGCGCGGCGCGCACTGGCTGCTGCCCGGCTCCACCGAGAACGGCAACCGGGGCCTGCTGGCGACGTACTCGCTGATCCTGGCGACCTTCCTGGGCACGATGGGGCTGCCGCACGTGCTGGTTCGCTTCTACACCAACAAGGACGGCGCAGCGGCCCGGCGCACCACGCTGGTGGTCCTCGGCCTGGTCGGCGCGTTCTACCTGCTGCCGACCCTCTACGGGGTACTCGGCCGGGTCTACACCCCGCAACTGTTGCTGACCGGCGACTCCGACGCGGTGGTGCTGCTGCTGCCCGGTGCGGCGCTCGGCGGGACTGGCCGGGCAGCTGTTCGGGGCGCTGGTGGCGGCCGGCGCGTTCGCCGCTTTCCTGTCCACCTCCTCCGGTCTGCTGACTTCGGTGGCCGGGGTGTTGTCCACGGATGCGTTGGCGCGGCGGGAACACCGGGGCGGTTCGATGCGCGATTTCCGGATCGCCGCCGTGGTCGCCGGGGTGGTACCGGCCCTGCTCGCGCTGCGCGCCGCCAGCCTGGACGTGTCGGTGGTGGTGGGGCTGGCGTTCGCGGTCGCCGCGTCCAGCTTCTGCCCGCTGCTGATCCTGGGCATCTGGTGGCGTGGCCTGACCGCGCCCGGGGCGGCGGCCGGGGTACTGGTCGGCGGCGGTGCGGCGCTGACCGCCAGCGTGGCGAGCATCCTCGGGCCACCGTTGACCGGGTGGCCGGCGATCCTGGTGAGCGAGCCGGCCGCCTGGTCGGTACCGCTCGCGTTCACCGTGATGGTCTCGGTGTCGCTGGCCACCCGCCGCCGGGTACCCGACCGGCTCGGCCTGATCATGCTCCGCCTGCACGCTCCGGACGCCCTGCGCCTGTAGCCGGACGAGTAGCCCAGGCAGCGATCCGGCCCGCGTGCCGATCGGCGGGACCGGCCGGCCCGGTAGATTCGGGGAGTGACGATCCACTCGTCGGATCCGTTCGGCACGCCGGAGGAGCAGCGTTCACCGGTACGCCGGCTGCGGGCCCGACTGCCCGCGCCGGTGACCCTGTGGACGACCCCCGGCCCGGCCGGCCTCACCGTCTCCTCGATCCTCGTCGCGGAAGGTCAGCCCGGGCTGATTCTGGGGCTGGTCAACGACGAGTCGGAGTTCTGGGACGCGGCGCAGCGGGCCGGCCGTGTTCGCGGTCGTCCCGCTGCCGACCGGCAGCAGCCAGCTCGCCGACCGGTTCGCCGGCCTGCTGCCCGCGCCGGGCGGCCTGTTCGCCCAGGAGTCGTGGCAGCCGACCGACTACGGCCCGGTGCCGGCGGGCACGCCCAACTGGGCCGGTTGCCGGCTGCTGGACGCCACCCCGGCCGGCTGGTCGCTGCTGGTGCGGGCCGAGATCGAGCAGATCGTCACGGGCGCCGACGAGGACCCGCTGCTCTACTTCCGCGGTCGGTACCGCCAGCTGTCCTGATCCGTACCGACGGCTGCCGCGCCGTGACGCTGGGTCACGCCGGTGCGCCCCGGCCGGGTGCGCTCAGTGGCACCGGTCACACCGTTCGGCGCAGCGGGTTCGCCGCTGGGCGCAGCCGGCTGCCGGTGACCGGGATCTTTCCCCGGCCGTTCCTACCGTGCGCACACCTGATCCCTCTTTCCATCCCCAGGGTGGTGATGACGCACATGACTGCCGATACTCCGGCGGCGGCTCCGCCGGAAACGCCGGATTCTACCGACTACGAGGCCGTCCAGAATTCCGCGGAGTTCCAGGGCCTGCGTAAGGCACTGCGCAACTTCGTTTTCCCGACCACGGCCGCGTTCCTCGTCTGGTACGGGCTGTACGTGGTGCTCTCCGCGTACGCGCGGGACTTCATGAACACCAAGGTCGTCGGGCACATCAACGTGGCCCTCGTCTTCGGGCTGCTGCAGTTCGTATCAACATTCCTGATCGCGTGGCTGTACGCCCGCTACGCCAGCCGCAAGCTGGACCCGGTCTCCGACGAGCTCCGGGCCCAGATCGAAGGGGGCCAGTCGTGACAGTCCTCGCCTCCACCGCCACCAACGCCCGTACCCTCACCATCGTCCTGTTCCTGGTGCTGGTCGCGGTCACCCTCGGGATCACCATCTGGGCCAGCCGGCAGACCCGCGACGCCCGCGACTTCTACGCCGGTGGCCGTTCGTTCTCCGGTTTCCAGAACGGCCTCGCCATCGGCGGCGACTACATGTCGGCCGCGTCCTTCCTCGGCATCGCCGGCATCATCGCGCTCTCCGGCTACGACGGCTTCCTCTACTCGATCGGCTTCCTGGTCGCGTGGCTGGTGGCGCTGCTGCTGGTGGCCGAGCTGATGCGCAACTCCGGCAAGTACACGATGGCCGACGTGCTGGCGTTCCGGATGCGTCAGGGGCCGGTGCGTACCGCCGCCTCGATCTCCACCATCGTGGTCTCGAT
Organism: uncultured Actinomycetota bacterium; assembly: GCA_963794685.1. Lineage (GTDB taxonomy): Bacteria > Actinomycetota > Actinomycetes > Mycobacteriales > Micromonosporaceae > CAVTWH01. Next base: position 358,560 of record CAWCFK010000012.1, read on the forward strand.
CTTCTACCTGCTGGCCCAGATGGTCGGCGCCGGCTCGCTGGTGGCGCTGCTGCTGGGGATCAAGCCGGGGTCGACGTTCGCGGGCATGTCGGCGGAGACCGCCAAGGTGGTCACCATCGTGCTGATCGGCATCCTGATGGTCGCGTACGTGGTGATCGGTGGCATGAAGGGCACCACCTACGTGCAGATCGTCAAGGCGATCCTGCTGATGGGCGGCGCCTTCCTGATGACCTTCCTGGTGCTGTGGCACTACAGGTTCAACCTGTCCTCGCTGCTCGGCGACGCCGCATCCCAGTCCGGTAAGGGAGACTCGTTCCTCGGAGCGGGCCAGAAGTACGGCAAGGACATCGTCGGCAACGCCACCGCCACCTCCATCAGCAAGCTGGACCTGATCTCGCTGGGTGCGGCGCTGGTACTCGGTACCGCCGGCCTGCCACACATCCTGATCCGCTTCTACACCGTCCCGAACGCCAAGGCGGCCCGCCGCTCGGTGGTCTGGGCGATCGGCATCATCGGCGTGTTCTACCTGCTCACCCTGGTGCTGGGCTTCGGCGCGGCGGCACTGGTCGGCAGCAAGAACATCATCGCCCAGGACCCGGCCGGCAACACCGCCGCTCCACAGTTGGCGCAGGTGCTCGGAGCGAAGTACTTCGGCGGGGACAACGGCGGGGCGGTGCTGCTGGCGTTGATCGCGGCGGTGGCCTTCGCCACGATCCTCGCCGTGGTGGCCGGGCTCACCCTGGCCTCGTCGTCGAGTGTGGCGCACGACCTGTACGCCAACGTGATCCGGCGTGGGCAGACCAGTGAGCGCGGCGAGGTGAACGTGGCCCGGTACGCCGCGTTCGGGATCGGCGCGGTCGCCATCGTGCTGGCCATCTTCGCCCGTACCCTCAACGTCGCCTTCCTGGTGGCGTTGGCCTTCGCCATCGCCGCGTCGGCGAACCTGCCGGCGATCCTGTTCTCGTTGTTCTGGAAGCGGTTCAACACCCGGGGCGCGGTCTGGGGCATCTACGGCGGTCTGATCTCCGCCGTGGGTATCGTGCTGCTCTCCCCGATCTGCTGGGGTGGCGCGCAGAACTCGTTGCCGGCCGCGAAGTTGACCGCGGCGCAGGCGAAGACCTGTGACGTGGCGGCCGACACGAAGGACGTGAACAACGCCACGGCGCTGTTCTCCTGCACCGTCGACGCACCGATCCCGTTCAGCAACCCGGGCATCATCTCCATCCCGCTGGGCTTCCTGCTGGCGGCTGCCGGCGCGCTCACCTCGAAGGAGCGCAACGACAAGAAGTACGCTGAGTTGGAGGTCCGGTCACTCACCGGAGCCGGCGCGGCTACCTGATCCAGGGCCGATCCCTACCGGCGTGCCGATGTTCGCGGCACGCCGGTAGGGTTGGCTTTATGACGGTTGCGCAGCGCTACGGGCACGGACATCGGGTACTGGTGACCGGCGGTGCCGGCTTCGTCGCATCACACCTGGTCGATAGCCTGCTCGCCCGCGGCTGCACCGTCGTCGCCGTCGACAACTTCGTCACCGGGGCCAAGGACAACGTCACCCACCTGGATGACGAGCCGCGTTTCACCCTCGTCGAGGCGGACATCTCCGAGGGCATCCCGGCTCACCCGGCGCTCGCCGACCGATTCGACGTGGTTATGCATTTCGCCTCGCCGGCCAGCCCCACCGACTTCGCGATCCTGCCGGTGGAGATCCTCCGGGTCGGCTCGCTCGGCACCCTGGCGCTGCTGGAGCGGGCGCAGGCCGACGACGCCCGGTTCATCATGGCCTCCACCTCCGAGGCGTACGGCGACCCGCTGGTGCACCCGCAGCCGGAGAGCTACTGGGGCAACGTCAACCCCAACGGCATCCGCAGCATGTACGACGAGGCGAAGCGGTTCTCCGAGGCCGCCTGCATGGCATACCACCGCTCGCGTGGCGTGGACGTCGGCATCGTCCGGATCTTCAACACCTACGGCCCGCGGATGCGCCCGGACGACGGCCGGGCGATCCCCACCTTCATCTCCCAGGCGCTGCGCGACCAGCCGATCACGGTGCACGGCACCGGCGCCCAGACCCGCTCGATCACCTACGTGGACGATCTGATCCGGGGCATCCTCGCACTGCTCGACTCGACCGAGACCGGCCCGATCAACGTCGGTACCGAGCACGAGACGTCGATGCGCAACCTGGCCGAGACGATCGTCCGGCTGATCGGCTCGAACTCCGAGGTCACCTACATCACCCGGACCGCCGACGACCCGGAGAAGCGCCGCCCCGACCTGACCCTGGCCCGCACCCTGCTCGGCTACGAGCCGACCGTCGGCCCCGACGACGGCCTGCGCCGCACCATCGAGTACTTCCGCGCCAAGCTCGGCTGATCCGGGCGGGTGGTGAACGCCACCGCGGCGGTGGTGGGTTCCCGACAGTCTGTGAGGTATCCGGGCTCCGGGGACCTCTTCGGTGAGCAGTTCAGCTCCGACTGGTAACCGGCTGACCAGTCGATTCGCCACCGGGAGTTGTGCCCGAACGGTGTACGGCCCGTCGTGGCGTACCGGCAAAGGTGTGCGACCGGTACGTACGCTGGGTTTCATGTCCACTCCGCAACCGCCGTCCTCCGGCCGAGCCAGGGTTCCCGGCGCCCTTCCGCCCGGGAGCGCCCCGGTGCCCGGTTCGCAGCGCACCGCCAGCGGTCCGGGGCGGGCCGCCTCGGCCACCTACGGGGGGAACCCGGGGGGTGCTCCTCCCGTAGGGCCGAAGCCGCCGTCGCGCGGCACCTCCTACGGCCGGCGCCCGCGTCCGCGCTGGGGGCGGATCATCCTGGTGTCGCTGCTGGCGCTGTTCCTGGTCGGCACCGGTGGCGCGTTCTGGTACTACAAGAGCCTGGACAACAACGTCGCCCGCACCGACCCGTTCTCGGCGATCACCGGGGGTCGGCCGGACCGGCTGGCCAAGGGCGCGCAGAACATCCTGATGCTGGGCAGCGACTCACGGGATCCGGACAACAAGGCCAAGGCCGGCGAGTGGCGCACGGACACGATCATCCTGATGCACCTCACCGCCGACCACAACAAGGCGCTGATGGTCTCCATCCCGCGGGACACCTACGTGTTCATCCCGACGAGTCCCACCAATCCGGACCTGGGCAACACGATGGCGAAGATCAACGCGGCGTTCGCCTGGGGTGGCCTGCCGTTGACCGTGCAGACCGTTGAGGGCTTCACCGGAGTGCACATCGACCATGTCATTCTGATCGACTTCGGCGGTTTCCAGAAGGTGACCGACGCCCTCGGCGGGGTGGACATGAACGTCGACAAGACCATCAAGTCGATCCACCCGCCGTACCGCACCTTCAACAAGGGGATGAACCACCTCAACGGCGCCGAGGCGCTGGACTACGTCCGGCAGCGCAAGCAGTTCCCGGACGGGGACATCACCCGGGCCCGGCACCAGCAGGAGTTCATGAAGGCGTTGATGGACAAGGCGGTCAGCTCCGGCACGCTCAGCAACCCCGGCAAGTTGAACTCGTTCCTGCAGGCGGTCACCAAGTCGGTGACGGTGGACGACGGCCTGCACCTCAACGACCTGGCGCTGGCCTTCCGCAATATCCGCTCCTCCGATCTGACGTTCGTGACCAGCCCGTACTCGGGCTTCCCGACGATCAACGGGGAGAGCGTTGTGCAGGCCGACAAGGCGAAAGCGTCGGCGCTCTACGATGCCATCGCCAAGGACCAGGTCGGTCCGTGGGTGTCGCCGCCGCCCTCCGCTCCGGCGTCGTCACCTGCGACAGGTGGCTAGCGTTGCGTTAACGTGGCGAAAAATCATCAGGGGCATTGACCGGGTACACCGGCCAATGCCCCTTTTGCGTTGCAGGACAGTCCTGCCGAGGGATGACGGTGAGTCACCGGATTCCCCTATAGTTCGTGGTCAGCCCGCCGAGCCGAGGAGCGTGAAGTGTCGTACCCGTCAATGGACATGGTGCTGGAGCGGCCGACCGACGCGGATCCGGACCGGGGTAGCCGGGCCGGCCGTTCCGGCGGTCCACGCAAGCCGGGCGCGGGTAAGAAGACCAGGAAGAAGCGCAAGAAGCCCAGACCGCCGATCTGGACCACCCTGCTGATCGTCTTCGGGCTGCTGCTGGCGCTCGGTTCGACGGTGACCATCGCCGGGGTGAAGTTGGCGGTGCACGAGGCCACCAAGAGCGTCGGCAGGGAAGAGTTGCTGCCGGATGCGCCGGGGCAGCAGCACGCGACTATCAAGGGCGCGAAGAACATCCTGCTGCTGGGCCTGGACAACCGGCCCGACCAGAAGAGCACCGACCTGGTCCGGGCCGACTCGATCATCATCCTGCACATTCCGGCCAGCCACGACGCGGCCTATATGGTGTCCATCCCGCGCGACTTCTACACCCACATCCCGGCGTACCCGGACAGCGACTTCCGGGGCCAGTCCGACAAGATCAACGCCGCCTTCGGCTTCGGTAATCAGAAGGGCGGCGGGATGGGCGGTGGCGTCAAGCTGATGGCGATGACGATCAAGCAGAACTGGGGGATCGACTTCGACGCCGCCGCGGTGGTCGACTTCACCGGCTTCCAGCAGGTCGTGAACGTGCTCGGCGGGGTCGACATGTACGTCGACCAGGAGGTGATCTCGCTGCACATCGGGCACACCAAGGACGGCAAGTTCGCCTCCCCGTACAAGATCAACTCGGACGGCACGATCAACCACAAGATCGCCGGGGTGACCCCGGAGGTCTACCACATCGGCAACCAGCATCTCGCGCCCTGGCAGGCGCTGGACTACGTGCGCCAGCGCGACCAGTTGCCGCACACCGACTACGACCGCCAGCGCCACCAGCAGCAGTTCATCAAGGCGATCTTCAAGGGCATCCTGAGCAAGAACACCCTGGGTGACCCCGGCAAGCTCAAGAAGGTGCTGGATGTCGTCGGCAAGGCGATGACCATCGACAACGGCCATATCAGCATCGAGGACTGGATCTTCGGGATGAAGGGGATCACCGGCGACTCGATGGTCACCCTAAAGACCAACAACGGCAATTATCACAGCGAGAAGGTCGGCAACCTGTCCGTCGAGCGGCTGGACGCGGACACCGTCAAGTTGCTCGGCTCGATCAAGGACGACACCGTGGCGAATTTCGTCATCGAGCACCCCAACCTGGTGGTGTCGAACAACGGCACCTGACCCGCGTCGGACCCCCGTCGCGGGCCAGGGCCGCTGGGGCCACAGTGGCCGATGGGGCAGGTGAGGGTGGTGTGATGAACATCCTTCGTAGTGCCGCCCGGCCGGGTAAAGTGGGTGCGGCCCGCGATGGGGCGGGCCGTGGTGAACCGCCGCCGTGCCGGCCGACCGAAACGTTACGACTGGCACACATTGCCTTGTGACTCGGCGGCGGGGGTGTCACGTTAGTGAAGTCCTGGTACGGCGACCCCACGCGCACGGCCATTGGTGCTGGGTTGTGAACCCCTGACCCCCGGAGCCGACAGTGCCTTCGACGCCTGGTGCGACGCTCGACCGACCGCCTTCGGCCGGTGACGATCACGACGACGACGATCCGGTCGTTCCGGGACCGAAGAAGACGAAGAAGCGTCGCGACCCGCTGTGGGCCAAGCTCGTCATCGGCTTCGGGGTGCTGCTGCTGATCGCGTCGATCGGCCTGGTGAGTGCGCTCAAGTTCGGCGAGAACAAAATCAACAACTCGGTGACGTCGGTCGAGGTCGACGCTATCAACAAGGACGCCAACGGCAACGAGAAGCACGTCACCATCAGCGGCGCCAAGAACATCCTGCTGGTCGGCATCGATCCCCGGGTGGACGCGCAGCCGGGTGACGACCTGATCCGGGCCGACTCGATCATCGTGCTGCACATCAACGCCGCGCACGACGCGGCCTACCTGGTCTCCATCCCCCGGGACACCAAGGTCGCCATTCCCGCGAAGAAGGGCGCCGGAACCAAGCACGGCGCCAGCACCAACAAGATCAATACCGCCTTCGCATACGGGGCCGACGGGCTCACCGGCGCCGACGCCATGGCCGGCGGCCTCAACCTGTTGGCCGAGACCATCCGGTCGGTGTACCAGATCGACTTCGACGCCGCCGCGATCGTCAACTTCGCCGGCTTCCAGCAGGTGGTGAACTACATCGGCGGGGTGGACCTGTATGTCGACGAGGACACCACCTCGATCCACGTCGGGTACAACTCCAAGGGCGAGACCGTCACTCCGGCCATGCGCCAGTCGGCCGACCTGACGCGTGTGTACCCGATCCCCGGTGTCACGCCGAAGAAGTACCTCAAGGGCATGCACCACTTCAGCGGCTGGGAGGCGCTGGACTACTGCCGGCAGCGGCACGTCCTGGCCAACGGCGACGGCGACTACGGCCGCCAGCGCCACCAGCAGCAGTTCCTCAAGGCCGTGTTCAAGAAGATCGTCACCAGCTACGTGGGTAGCCCCACCAAGCTGGCCGGCGTGGTGCAGAAGGTCGGCGAGACGATGACCGTCTCCAACGGCGGGATCAGCCTCACCGACTGGGTCTTCGCGATGAAGGGCATCGGCCAGGACGGCCTGATCACCATGAAGACCAACGCCGGCAAGTTCGATCCCGTCCAGGGCACCGGCTACGAGCAGCTCAGCACGGAGTCGCTGGACATGCTCGCGGCGGTGCGTGGGGACACCATGGGGCAGTGGGCGATCGACCACCCGGACTACGTCGCGCAGAACTGACAGGTCACCGCTCGGACGCGAGTAATCGTCGATATTGGCGAGGGGTATCCAATTGGCTGCGTAGAGTAGTCGCCTGGGTGCCCCTCGTGCGGGTACCGCGCCTATCGGCCCGTACCCGGGAGGAACGACGTCCACGCAGCGTGACCCGTTCCTGGTCGGTGCCGCCGCCCGGCGCCAGCGTCGGCGCTGGCGCCGTGGACTCGTGGTCATACTGACGGCGCTGGGCCTGTTCTGCCTGGTCGGCGCGGGAACCGTCGCCCTGCTCATCCACCGCTACGACACCAGCGTGCACCGGGGCGACCTGCTCGACGACCAGTCCCGGGCGCAGGAACAGGGCATCCGCCTCAAAGGGCCACTGAACTACCTGCTGCTCGGCTCCGACCAGCGACCCGGCGGCGACCCGGCAGACGGCGAGCGCTCCGACACCATCGTGATCGTGCACATCCCGGCCAGCCTGGACCGGGCGTTCCTGATCTCCATACCGCGCGATCTCCAGGTGCAGATCCCGGCCGACCCGGCGACCGGGTACAGGGGGAGCACCGAGAAAATCAACGCCGCGTTCAACTACGGCGGCGGCGGGGTCGGCGGCTTCCAGTTGCTCTCCCGTACCCTCGCCCGGCTCGCCGGTTTGCGCTTCAACGGCGCGGCGATCATCGACTTCACCGGCTTCCAGCAGGTCATCAGCGTGCTCGGCGGGGTGGACCTGTGCGTGGACGAGAAGGTCACCTCGATCCACACCGGCGCCGTGTACGAACCCGGCTGCCAGCACATGCGCCCCTGGCAGGCGCTGGACTACTCCCGCCAGCGGGAGGGCCTGCCGGGCGGCGACTTCGACCGTCAGCGCCACCAGCAGCAGTTGCTCAAGGCGATGCTGACCCAGGCCCGTAACCAGGGATTCAGCACCAATCCGGCGAAGATCGACCAGCTCATCACGGCGATCGGCGACTCGCTGACCGTGGACACCAACGGGGTGCCGCTGGCGGCGCTGGCGTACACCATGCGCGGCATCTCGTCGGATGACCTGACCGGGATACGGCTGCCCTCCTACGCGGCCGACGACGGCGCGGGCACCAGTTACGTGTACCCGGACGAGACCACCGCCAGCCTGTACCGGGCGATCCGGGCGGACGAGCTGTCCGACTGGCTGACCGACAACCCCGAGTGGCGCAATCCACTCTGAGGAACAGGTCCGCCGCCCCCGCCACCGGCACCGGCTTTATGCTTCCCACCATGCGCATCCCGGCTGTCCTCAGTCACGACCTTGACGAAGACGTCCGCCTCATCGACGTGCGGGAGGACGACGAGTGGCGCGCCGGGCACGCCCCGGGCGCGGCGCACCTGCCGATGATGGAGGTGCCGGCACGGATGGCGGAGATCCCCACCGACGGGGACGTGGTGATCGTCTGCAAATCCGGCAGCCGCTCCGCCCAGGTCGTCGCCTACCTGCTCAACAACGGGTGGGCGAACGTGCGCAATCTCGCCGACGGGATGGTCGGCTGGGCGATGTCCGGCCGGCCCATGGTCAGCGAGGACGGACGTGCCCCCGAAGTCTGGTGAGCCGCTGGTCATCGCCCACCGGGGCGCGTCGGCCGCACTGCCCGAGCACACCCTCGGGGCATACCTGCGGGCCATCGACGAGGGCGCGGACGGCCTGGAGTGCGACGTCCGGCTGACCCGCGACGGACACCTGGTGTGTCTGCACGACCGCCGGCTGGAGCGCACCAGCAACGGCCGTGGCCTGGTCAGCACCAAGACGCTGGCCGAGTTGGCAGCCCTCGACTTCGGCTCCCGGCACCCCGGCGGCCCCCCATCCGAGACCGGCTCGCACCCCGACGGCTCGCACCCCGACGGCTCCGACACCGATGAGCTGATCCGGGAGAACGGCCGGCCCGGTCGGGCATCGGTACTCACCCTGGACCGGCTGCTCACCGTCGCCTGCGCGGCGAACCGGCCGATCCGGCTGCTGGTGGAGACCAAGCACCCCACCCGCTACGGCGAGGAGGTTGAGCGGACCCTGGTGGACACCCTGCGCCGCCACGGGCTCGACAAACCGGACCCGAACGGCGTCCAGGTCACGATGATGTCCTTCGCCTACTCCGCCGTACGCCGCTGCCACCGGCTCGCCCCCGACCTGCCCACCGTGCTGCTGCTGGAATTCCTGCCGCCCTGGCACCGCGGTGGCAAGCTGCCCACCGGGGTACGCATCGCCGGCCCCGGCGTCGATCTGCTGCGCAACCACCCCCGGCTGGCCCAGCGGCTGCGTGAGCGGGGCAACGAGTGCTATGTGTGGACGGTCAACTCGGCGCAGGAGCTGGCCCTGGTCCGCGAACTCGGCGTCACCGGGATCATCACCGACCGGCCGGACTTCGTACTGCGCGAACTCGGCCGGCGCTGACTCCGGCAGCTGCCCCGGATCAGCCGATCTGACCTGCCCGAACGCCCCGGTGGGCGGGTCCGCGCGGTCGGTGTCGCAGCGGGCCCGCGGCGCACCCCGGGTGCGGTGCGCGCCGGCCGGGTGTTGCCCGGGAGGCCGGGTCCGGCCAGACTCACTGGCGTGGAAGCGGTGCCGGACGCCGACGGGTTGATCGAGGAGCTGACCGGGCTCCTGGAAATGGTCAACGCCGGTGACTCCGGACTGCCCGCCGTGGAACGGATCGTGCGGCTCACGCAGCGCCTGCTCGGCGCGGTCGGCGCCAGCTACGCGGAGTACGGCGCGGCCGGCGGCCGGGTGGTGGCGGCCGCGGGCGTCGCGGTGTTCGGCCGGGGGCGGCGGGTTGATCCAGCCGAGCCGGCCACCGCCGGCCTGCTCGCCCGGGGCCGGCTCATCGAGGCGCCCACGGACGCGCTGGCCGCCGACCTCGCGGAGCAGCTGCGCAGCAACGGCGCACACCGGATGCTGGCGGTCCGGGTCGATCTGGTCGGGCGCACCGTGGGTAGCCTGCACGCCTACTTCCCCGACCTGGACGGCCGGGCCGACGCCCGGCAGCAGCGGACGATCACCTTCCTGGGGTCCCTCCTCGGCCACCTCTACGGCGACAACCGGGGCCTGCCGGTCTACGCCGAGGGCGGCGCCCTTCCGGCCGTCGCCGACGCGGCGGTCGTGCTGGCCGCCGACGGCACCGTCCTGTCGGTCAACCCGTGGGCGTCCCGGATCCTCGGCGAACCGACCGCCAGCGTGGTCGACCGACAGCTGCCGGTGCCGGTGCCCGCCGCCGGGCAGGTGATCGACCACCAACTCGCCGACGGCCGCTGGATCCGGCTGTTCGGGGCGGACCTGCCAGGCACCGGCACCCGCCTGGTCACCTTCCGCGACATCACCGACGAGCATCACCAGGATCAGGCCCGCGACCTCTTCGTCGCGGTCACCAGCCACGAGCTGCGTACCCCGGTGACCGTCATCAAGGGCTACGCCGACACCCTCGTGCACCACTGGGACTACCTGGACGAGCGGGCCCGGCGGGATGCCGCGGAGCGACTCGGTCAGCGCGCCGGTGAGCTGGCCCGGCTGGTGGAGCGGCTGCTCAGCGCGGTCGGCGACGGTTCGGTACTGGCCCAGCAGGCCATCGGGGTGCCCTTCGACCTGGCCGACGCGCTGCGTACGGCGGTCGATGACCTGCCCGCCGGCCAGCGTCGCCGGATCCGGCTGGCGGTGCCGGACGGGCTGCCCAAGGCGCTCGGCGACCGGGCCGCTTTCGGCACGGTGCTGTCCGAGCTGGTGACCAACGCGGACAAGTACGCCCCGGGCAGCGAACCGATCGAGGTTTCCGGGTTCGCAGACCGGGGCACGGTGGGTTACACGGTCGCGGACCGGGGCGGCGGGGTCCGCTCCGAGCACGTTGAACGGGCGTTCGAGCGTTTCTGGCAGGCGGAGAGCGGTGACCAGCGCCGGTACTCCGGGGTGGGGCTGGGACTCTACCTGGTCCGCCGGATGCTTGAACGACAGAACGGGTGGGTTTCCTTACGTCCGCGCGATCAAGGCGGTACCGTCGCAGAAGTACGACTTCCGCGGGCGGATACGGCTCCAGGGGAGGTATGACGTGGTAACGGCCATGACGGACCGCGCCTGGGTGGTTGTCGTGCCGCACCACGCCCGGGGAGCCCGGCAGGCCCGCCACCGGCTGACCGGAGAGCTGACCGGCGCCCTCGGCTCCGACTTGCTGGCCGATGTCATCGCCGTCGTGGGTGAACTCGTCGGCAATGCCATCCGGCACGCCCGACCGCTCCCCGGCGACGTGGTCCGGGTGGCCTGGAAGGTACGTGGCGGCAGCGGCCGGCAGTTCGTCGAGGTCCGGGTGACCGACGGCGGCGGCGACCCCGAGCTGCCCCGCGAGCGGATCGCCGCGCCGGACTCCGTGGACGGCCGTGGCCTGGCCATCGTCGCCGCGCTCGCCGACCGCTGGGGCGTTGACCGGGACGGCCTGGGCCAGAGTGTCTGGGCCGAGCTGAGCACCCGCCGCTGAGCGGCATCCCCGCGATTCCGACCGGTCACGGTCGGTTGCAAGGGCGGAATCCGGCTGGTCACGGGCCGGGACGGCAGCCGGCCGACCACCGGCGGACCAGGGCGGTAGGGTGACCGATCGTGAGCAAGCGACGTAAGCAGGGTCCGGCCGCGCCGAAGGTGCGGGAGATGTTCTCGGTACGCCCGTTCGCCGGCCTGGTCGACGAGGTGGAGTGGGTGGCGCTGCGTGAGCTGGTACCCGCCGCGTCGGCCCCGCTGAAGCTCTCCGCCGAGGTGGTGGAGTTCTACGGCGCGGACACCCCGGTGACCCTGGTGACCGTGTTGCCGATGGCCATGCCGGCACTGCGCAAGCCCGACGGTCGGGTCTTCCTCGCCCTGCAACGGCACGTGCAGTCCGGTGACTTCTCCCGGGACCTCGCGGTGGCGCTGGCCAGCGCGCTGGGCACCGAGCCCGGCGAGTCGGTGGTCATTCCGGCGATCCCCGGCGTCGGCGCCCGGCTCCAGGACATGATCGTCGACTCGCCGCTGGACATCACCATGCAGGCCGGCTTCGACTTCTGGCTGGACGAAGGTGCCACCGACGACCCCGAGGTGGCCTCGTCGCTGGAGCGGGCCAACTCCTCGCTCTACCCGACCACCCGGGTGGCCAGCGCCAAGGCCTGCTACTGGACCCAGGTCCCGGAGAAGGCGCACGTGCGCTGGGTGCTCCCCGAGCACGAGGACCGGGCGCTGGACGCCCTCGCCCGGCTGAGCGCCGCCGGTGACCTGCTACTCGGCCCGGACACCAAGTTCGCCGGCATGTTCCGCGCCTGCGGCCTGCTGGTACCGGTCTGGGACGTGCCCCGGGACCTGCCCGCCGAACACTGGGAGTCGCCGGTCGCCGACGTGGCCAAGCGCTACGCCGAGGCGCTCGCCGTCACCGACCCGCTCACCTCGGCGCAGCGCCGCTCCCGCCAGGGCCTGCTCGGCCGCCAGGTCACCCTGCGCTGACCCGCCCCCCACACCCGTTCGCGGTGCGCCGGGCAGGTCACGGCGTCCACCCGGTCCGGGTGGCCCACTCCTCGGCGGCTGCGATGACGAGGTCCACCACCGGGTCCTTGACGTCGGAGTACCGGCCGATGTCCCCGATCTCGGCCGCGAGCACCTGCTTGAACTGCGCGTACGCGGCGATCGCGGTGGGGTGCGCGCGGAACCAGTCACGGAACAGCAGCGCCAGCCGCTCGTTGGGTGAGCCGGCCAGCCGACAGTGCAGGTTGACGCGTTCGCTGTGCGGCAGCCCCCGGCTCCACAGCCGCTTGGCCCAGCGGGCGGGGTCGTCGTCCCGGCCAGCCGGCACGTGATCCTGTTCGTACGGTTGGCGGGTCAGCTCGAAGGCCCGTAGCGGCTCGTCGAACGCCTCGGCCGCGGCCGCGAGGTCGGTCACGCTGACCTGAAGGTCGTAGATCGGCTTGGCGGCCATCCCGGGGATCGAGGTGCTGCCGATGTGCTCGACCCGCAGTGCCAGCGGATGCAGCGCGGCCTGCAGTTCGGCGGCCAGTTGTGCGCCGCGCTGGCGCCAGTACGGGTCGTAGGGCGCGACGATCAGCACAGGCAAGGTCACCCGGGCAGGCTACGCCGTGGGCGTCGATGCCGTGTCCCGGCGCAGTGGGCAGCACAGCGCGCCCGGACCACCGCGGCGGGAGCTGAGTTCGCCGCCCGGCACGGTCAGCACCTCGATGCCGGCGCGGTGCAGGGCCGCGTTGGTGTCGGGGCTGCGGTCGTACGCGACGACCAGGCCGGGGCCGAGTACCAGGGGGTTGCTGCCGTCCTCCCAGTGGTGGCCGGGGGCCGGCCGTGGATCGAGCCCGGTGCTGACCACCCGCAGTTCCCGGTCCAGCGCCTGACCGGCGACGGTGAGCAGCGGCCGGGGCGCGCGGATCTCCGCGTCGCCGGTGACTTCGTAGGCGACCAGTTCCGGGCCCCGGGGTTGGGACACCAGCAGGGTGTCCGCGTCGACCGGGGTGACCAGGCTGTCCAGCCGGGTACCGGGCGGCAGCGGCACGACCAGCACGGAGTGCGCGAGCCCGGCGCCCAGCAGCGCGCCGCTGAGCCGTTCGGCGGCCGCCGCCGTGGTGGCTGTGCCGACGCCGACGGCCACCACTCCGGATCCGAGCAGCAGCACGTCGCCGCCGCTGAGCGGTTCGGCGGTCGGCCGGTACAGCAGCGGGGTACCGAGGAAGCGCGGGTGCCAGTGCAGGATCGTCGCGCTGAGCATCGGCTCGCGCTGCCGCCCCGGCGCGGCCAGCGAGCCGACGATGGCGTGGTCGTCGACGAAGACGGTGGCGTCCCGGGCGAACAGCAGGTTCGGCAGCGGGTCCAGCACGAAACCGGCCGGGTCGGCAAGCGTGTGCACCAGTCCGCCGCCGGTACGCAGGTCCGCGCGGGTCAGGCCGGCGATGAGCACGGTGGCAAGCGACGGCTCGTCCAGATAGGACAGGTACCCGCCGAGCCGGTCACGCAGCGTGTCGCCGAGCCGGGGGTCGGCCAGCACCGCGTCGGTGAGCTCCCGTCGGGCCGCCTCGACGGCGAGCGCCTCGGTGAGCAGGTCGGCCAGGTACAGCACCTCGATGCCGTTGGCACGCAGCAGTGCGGTGAGCGCGTCGTGCTCGTCCTGGGCGCGGGCGGCCCACGGCAGCCGGTCGAGTTCGAGCCGGTCGAGATCGGCTGGAGTGAGCGTGAATAGCTCGCGGCCCGGCCGGTGCGCCAGGACGCTGCGCAGCCGCCCGACATCACTGGTCAACCCGTGCGTCACCAGGTCAGGGTAGGCTCAGTTGATGGCGTGAATGTGTCATTCATCCTGGGTTCACGACCGTTGAGATCGTGTTACAACGCTTTTCAGTAGGCGGGACGGCACCTAGAGTGATGATGCCCCCCGAATAACTCCACAGCACAGAGAACGCCGGAGGTACCCCCCGATGACCGGATTTCTCGACGCCAGCTTCGCTGGCGGCGGCGGATCACCGACGGACAACGGACGCGGGTCGTCCCCGATCAGTTGGGTCAAACGCCGTCAGGAGGACAAGGAGATCCGCAAGGCGGAGCTGGCCCGTGGCCGCGCCACCAACCGGCTCGCCCGACTCGGTCCGGACTGGAAGCTGATCGACGTCGCCGAGTTCGGCCTGAGCAATCCGGACACTTTCCTGGCGATCGGGCCGGGTGGCCTGTTCGCGGTCTCGGTGAAGAACCAGGGTCGGACCCGGGTCCGGATGGCCGGCGACGTGGTGCAGCTCGACGGCCGTCGACCCCCGTACGTGCAGGAGGCTCGCAAGGTGGCCAAGGCGATCAGCGAGGCGATCTCCGCGACCGCAGGTCAGGAGGTTCCGATCACCCCCGTGGTGGCGTTCGCCGGGAGCGGCCCGATCGACGTGCACGGCATCCCGCGCGGCGTCGCCATCACCTCCTACCGTGAGCTGGATCACCTTCTGCGCTCCTACGGCGAGCGGATCAGCAGATCCACAGTGGCGAAGCTCTATGCGATGGCCCGCCATCCGGTCACCTGGATCGACAACCAGGTCACCGCTTCGGTGACGGCGTGGCACGCCGCCGATCCGGCCCGGCTGAAGAAGGGCGACAGCAACGGCTGAGCCCCTCTGAGCACCCCCTGAACACCCCTCCGGGTACCGATCGGAGCGACGGTCCGGCCGTCCGACCACTGGCCTGCCACCAAACCCAGGGTTATGGTGGTGCAGCAGTGCGTTTTGGGAGGCGCTGGTGGCTCATCTGGAGTTGTCCCTGTCCGAACACCCGTCCACGGTGGACGAAGCGCCAGAGCTCAGCACGCCCGTACCGCCGCCCACTTCGTTGGATCGCTGGGTCACCGCTGCCCGCGACGCCGTGGAACCCTGCCTCGTCCTCAACGAACTCGACGAGATCGTCGCCGTCTCCCCGTCGGCCACCAGCCTGCTCGGCTTCGCCAACCCGGACGCCCTGATCGGCCGGAGCCTGGTGGCCGGCCCGGTCCGGCTGCTCGACTTCAACGCCAAGCCCAAGCAGTTGGCGCAGAGTGACCTGGAGAAAACCCCGCCGGTACTGGCCCGCACCACCGGCCGGCTCGCCCGGGGTCTGATCCGGGTGCATTCGCTGGGCGAGACGGTCACCGTGGACGCGGTGGCCACACCGCTGGTCGACGCCAACGGCAACGTGGTCGGCTCACTGACCTTCTTCGCCGTCGTCTGACCGGGCACGCCCCGGGGCCGGTCGGGGCGGTGGTCGGTGGTCGTTCAGTCGGCCCGGTAGGCGGCATCGGCCAGCGCCTGCGCCTTTCCGAGTACCCGCTTCGCCGGCTCGCCGGTCGCCTGTGCCACCCGCAGCACGTCCTCGAACTCCACCGAAACGTGTGCCACCAGGTCGCCTGCGCGCGAGACTTTCACGCGTACCGGATGTCCGTCCACGGTCACCGAGGCCTCGCCGCGCGGCAGCGGCCGCTTCGTCACCGGCGTCTCCCGGAGTCCGATGCTGCTGGTGTCGCGGAACACCACCGAGCGGACCGCCGCCAGCCGGTCCGGGGCGCACAGCGCGTGCAGGGTGTGCGCCGGCCGGCCCTTCTTCATCAGCATCGGGGTGAGCCAGGCGTCGGCCGCCCCGGCCGCCAGCAACCGGGCCAGCACATCGGGCCACAGCCGCGGGTCGAGATCGTCCACATTGCACTCCACCAGCACCGCCGCCTCGCCCGGCAGACCAGCCTCGCCCGGCAGACCAGCCTCGCCCGGCGAGCCGGCTGAATCTCCTGTCGGCTGCTCAGTCGGCGTCCCGGGTGCGTGCCCGATCGGCGTGCCGAGGATCAGGCGGAGCACGTTGGCGGCTTCGGCCGGGTCACGGCCGCCGGCTCCGTACCCGGTGGCGACCGGGACGAGCGTCGGCATCGGGTGCTGCGCGTCGGTGATGGTGGCGAGCAGGGCCAGCCCGGTCGGGGTGGCCGCCTCGTACGGCAGTCGGCCGGTCAGCGCCAGACCACTGCGGGCGGCGAGTTCCAGGACCGCGGGGACCGGTACCGGCAGCAGCCCGTGTGCCGCCCGGACGGTGCCACCACTGCCCGCCTCGACCGGGCCGACCGCGAAGCCGGTGACCCCCCGGTGCTCGCGCAGCCAGGTCACCCCCGCGCAGACCCCGACGATGTCAGCGATCGCGTCCAGCGCGCCGACCTCGTGGAAATGCACCTGCTCGACGCTGCTGCGGTGCACCGCCGCCTCCGCCTGGGCAAGCAGCGTGAACGTCGCCGCGGCCAGCTCCCGAACGGCCTCCGACGCCCCTGCTCCAGCCCCGGCGTCGATTCCGGGCCCAGCTTCTGTTCCGGGCCCGGCGTCGGCTCCGGCCCCTGCTTCGGTTTCGGCCCCGGCGGCGGGCCCGGAACCCGGTCCGGGGCCGGCGAGCAGGGTCAGGATGTCGGCGAGGTGCCGGTGCGGCTGCTCGGCTTCGGGTGCGGTGTCGACGTGTACCCTCCTCGCGCCGATGCCGTGCCGGCTGGTCGGCTCGGGGCGCAGCGTGATGCCGGTGAGCACGGCGTCCACGGCCGCCTGCAGCGCCGGGACCGGTACCCCGGCGTCGACCAGGGCGCCGAGCAGCATGTCGCCGCTGACGCCGGCGCCGGCGTCGAACCAGCCGATCACCCGGCGCTCCGGGGGGCCGCCCGCCGAGCCACCCGGGCGGCGAAGACGCCCGCGCCGAAGCCGTTGTCGATGTTGCACACGACCACGCCGGGCGCACAGGAGTTGAGCATCGACAGCAGCGGCGCCAGGCCACCGAAGGCCGCCCCGTACCCGACCGAGGTGGGTACCGCGACCACCGGTACCCCGGTCAGGCCGCCGACCGCGCTGGGCAGCGCGCCGTCCATCCCGGCCACCACCACCACGCAGTCCGAGGAGTCCAGTTCCGGGCGGACGGCGAGCAGCCGGTGCAGCCCGGCGACGCCCACGTCGTGCACCCGGCGTACCTGCGCTCCGAAGGTCTGCGCCACGAACGCCGCCTCGGCCGCGACCGGCAGGTCCGAAGTACCCGCGCAGACCACCGTGACCACGCCGGTGGCCGGCGGCGGCTCGCCCACCGCGACGCACCGGGCGGCCCGGTCCTCGTGCAGTTCGAAGGCGTCGGCCAGGGCGGCCCGGCCGGCGTCGGTGACCCGGGTGACCAGCGCGGGCCGGTCCGGGTGGGCGGCCCGCAGCGTCCGCACGATGGTCACCAGCTGTTCCGGCGTCTTGCCGGCCCCGTAAACTACCTCCGGATCGCCGGTCCGCAGCGCTCGATGGGTGTCGATGCGGGCGAACCCCAGATCGGTGAAGCCCGCGCCGTCCCCGAGCGCCTTGACCGCGGTCTCCACCGACAGCTCCCCGGCGGCGACGGCGGTCAACAGGGCATGGGTATCGTCACGGTCCACGGCGGCAACTCTAACGGCGGCATACCGCGCCGGCTCGCTCGGCGGTGAGGAGATCGGCATGACCCGGCTCACGACAGCGCTGGTGACGGCCGTGCCGCCGGTCACCCGGGTACTGGTCGTCGGGGTGCTGGCCGCCGTGGTGCTCGCCGGCTGCGGTCGGACGGGCGGCCCGCAGGCGCTACCGTCGACGGCCAACGTGCCGGTCGCGTCACCCACGGTGACGGAAGCCGCGACCGCACCCGCGACGGCCCCCACGGCGACGCCGTCCAGCGCCGGGTTCCCGGTCGACTACGCGGTGCCGTGCGCCGGCCGAGCCCAGCCTCGATCAGCGTGCTCGCCCTGCTGCACACCAGCAAGGTGCTGCCCAGCCAGGCCGCCGCCACCGCCACCAGCGGCCCGCTGTGCTCGGGCGACTGGCAGTACACCGCGCTCGACGTCACCGGGTCGGGGCCGTTGCAGGTGGTGACCCGGGGCTCCGGTGCGGCGCTGCGGCTGGTCACCGCCGGTACCGACGTCTGCACCCCCGCCGTCGTCAGCCAGGCCCCGGCCGGCCTGCGCGACCATCTCGCACTGCTACTCAGTCCCGCCGCCCGGCTCCCGCGCCGGGCAGCGGCGGTTATCGTGTGCCCCATGCGTTATGTCTTCCTTGGGCCCGAAGGAACCTTTTCCGAGCAGGCGCTGCTCACCCTGCCGGACGCGGCGGCGGCCAGCCGGCAGCCGGCGCGCAGCGTGCCCGAGGCGCTCGACCGGGTCCGGGCCGGGGAAGCCGACGCTGCGCTGGTACCGGTGGAGAACTCGATCGGCGGCCAGGTCGGGGTGACCCTCGACGAGCTGGTCAGCGGCGAGCCGCTGGTGATCACCCGGGAAGTGGTGCTGCCGGTGGAGTTTGTCCTCGGTGGCCGGGCCGGTACCCGGCTGGCGCAGGTGCGCTCGGTGGCCGCACACCCGCAGGCGTCCGCGCAGTGCCGGCGCTGGCTGCGCGAACAGCTCCCGGACGCGGTGGTGGTGGACGTGCTGTCCAACGCGGCGGCGGCGATCAGCGCGGCAGCCGGCGAGCACGACGCGGGGATCTGCGCGCCGATCGGCGTCGACCGGCAGGGGCTGACCGTGCTGGCCGACAAGATCGCCGACCACGCGGATGCGGTGACCCGGTTCGCCGTGGTGTCCCGGCCCATCCCGCCAGCCGCGCCCACCGGCGACGACCTGACCTCGCTGGCCGTCTACATCGCGCACGACCGGGTGGGGGCGCTGCTCGCCGTCCTCACCGAACTGGCGGTACGCGGGATCAATCTCGTCCGGATCGAGTCCTGGCCGACCGGCGAGCGGCTCGGCCGGTACGTGTTCTTCCTCGACTGCGCCGGGCACGTGGCCCAGGCCGGGATGGGCGAGGCACTCCAGGCGCTGCACCGCATCTGCGCCGACGTGCGGTTCCTCGGCTCGTACCCGAGGGCGGTGCCGGACGGGCAGGCCACCGCCCCGGTGGGTACCGCCGACGGGGACTTCACCGACGCGGCACAGTGGCTGGCCCGGGTACGCGCCGGCGGGCGCGGCTGACGGGTTCAGCCCCAGCCGAGCCGGTGCAGGCGGGCGTCGTCGATGCCGAAGTGGTGCGCGATCTCGTGCACCACGGTCACGGTGACCTCGCGCACCACTTCTTCCTCGGTGGTGCAGCTGCGCAGGATCGGGTTGCGGAAGATGCTGATCCGGTCGGGGAGCACCCCGGCGTAGTCCCAGCCGCGATCGGTGAGCGCGTACCCCTCGTAGAGGCCGAGCAACTCCGGGCCGTCGGGCGGGGACTCGTCCTCGACCAGGATCACCACGTTGGAGAGCAGCCGCATCGAGCGGCCCCGGCACCAGGTCGAGGGCATCGGAGACCAGCTCCTCGAAGCGGGTCCGGGAGACCTCGACCACGGCGCGGGGTCCGGTTGTCGTGCCGGGTCAGGCGAGCTTGGCGGAGAGGTTGATCTCGACGGCGGCGAGCGCCTTGGAGATCGGGCAGCCGACCTTGGCGGCCTCGGCGTGCTTGAGGAACTCGGCCTCGTCGATGCCGGGTACCTCGCCGACCGTGGTCAGGTCGATGCTGGTGATCCCGAAGCCGCTGTCGGTCTGTCCGAAGTGGACGGCGGCCTCGGTCTTCACCGAGGTCGGCGGGTGGCCGGCCGAGGCGAGCATGTTGGACAGCGCCATCGAGTAGCAGCCGGCGTGCGCGGCGGCCACCAGCTCCTCCGGGTTGGTGCCGGTGCCGCTCTCGAAGCGGGACGAGAAGGAGTACTGGCCGTCGAAGGCGCCCGAGCCCAGGTGCATGGTGCCGGCACCGTCACGCAGGCCGCCCGACCATTCGGCGGAAGATGTACGAGTTGGCATGATCTCCAACCTAGTGCACGGCGACGGCCGGTGCGACCATCTCCGTCCCGCTCGCTGTACCCGCGAGGTGGGCTGACATGCCCGCCGTCGACTGTCAGGATGTGGCCCATGGACGTGCTCGAATCGGGGCCGGACCGGCCTGTCGCCTGGACCGCTGCCGTCAACCGCCCACCCCGTGGCCGCAGGTTGCCTGCCGCGACCGTGGGGGTGGCCCGCAGCCTCGGTGTCGCGGCCGTGTTGGCGCTGCTGGTGGCCGAGGTGCTGCCGTGGGCCACGATCCGGCTCGACCGGCACGAACGGCAACGACCTGATCGCCGCCGACAGCGGTGGCGGGGCCACCGGGCGTTCGATCACCGCGCACCTGCTCGACCTCACGGTCGGGGTGCAGATCGGACTGCACGTCGGCTGGATCGGCCTGCTCGGCCTGCTCGCCGTGGCGCTGTTCGGTCCGGTCCGGTTGCGTACGACGGTGAGCTCGGCCGCCGGCGGCGCGGCCGTCGGGGTGTTCGCGCTGCTGGTGTCGCTGATCGGGGTCAGCGTGTCGGACAGCGGGGTGATGAGCCTGTTCGGCGGCAACGCCCTGGGCCTGTACTCCGAGCAACTGGACGCCAGCCAGGGGCCCGGGCTGTTCTGCGCCGCGCTGGCCGCCCTGCTCGCCGTCGGCACCGCGGTGCTGGCGTTCCGCACCGCGCCGGGCGCGCTGCCCGCCCTCCCCGGCTACCCCTCGACTCCCGCTGGCCCCGCGGATGCCATCGGAGCCGGTCACCCGGGTGCCGACCGGAGCCCCGGAGCTGGCGGGCTACCCGACCGTGACCGACGATCGGCCGGGTGCGGTGACCGTGGCCGTCGAGCCGAGCTGGGCCGGTGATCCACTGGCCGATGACCCGCCGCAGCCTGCCCCGGCGAACGGGGACGGCGGCTGGCCGGAATTCGTCGACCCGCAGCCCGCCGCCGACGCGGGGTCACGGTGGCGGCGGCCGACCCAGCCGGGTCATCCCGCCGGGGACAACCGCCCCCCGCCTGACCTCACCGTCAGCGCCGCCGAGCCGCGCGACCACCACCCCTACCTGCGCCCCACGTCGTAGCCTGCCGGAGGCGGCGCGACCGGTGCGCGGGGCGGGGATATCGACGTGAACCGGCACTGCCCCGCCGGGTACTCTCGGCCCCGTGATTGACCTGCGGCTGCTGCGTGAAGACCCGGAAGCGCTACGAGCCAGCCAGCGTGCCCGGCGCGAGTCCGAGTCGGTGGTGGACGACCTGCTGCGTGCCGACGAGGGCCGGCGGGCGGCGGTAGCCGCGTTCGAGACGCTGCGCGCCGAACAGAACGCGCTCGGCAAGCAGGTCGCGCGGGCAGCCGGCGAGGAGAAGGCCACCCTGCTGGCGCGTACCAAGGAGCTGTCGGGGCAGGTGAAGGCCGCCCAGGTTGAGGTGGACGCGGCGGAGGTGTCGCTGAAGGCGGCCCAGTACGCGGTGCCGAACCTGGTGCAGGACGGTGCGCCGGAAGGTGGCGAGGACGACTTCGTGGTGCTCCGCGAGGTGGGTACCCCCCCGGAGATCGCCTCGCCGCGCGACCACCTCGAGCTCGGCGAACTGCTCGCCGCGATCGACACCGAGCGCGGCGCGAAGGTCTCCGGCAGCCGGTTCTACTACCTGACCGGAGTCGGCGCGCTGCTGCAGCTCGCGGTGCTGCAACTGGCCCTGGCCCAGGCCGTCGAGCACGGCTTCACCCCGATGATCACGCCGGTGCTGGTCAAGCCGGAGTCGATGGAGGGCACCGGTTTCCTCGGCGCGCACGCCTCCGAGGTGTACCGGCTGGAGGCCGACGACCTGTTCCTGGTGGGTACCAGCGAGGTGCCGCTGGCCGCGTACCACGGTGACGAGATCCTCGGCAGCCTGGAGCAGCCGCTGCGGTACGCCGGCTGGTCGAGCTGTTTCCGGCGGGAGGCCGGCTCGTACGGCAAGGACGTGCGGGGCATCCTGCGGGTGCACCAGTTCGACAAGGTGGAGATGTTCTCCTACTGCCGCCCCGAGCAGGCCGCGCAGGAGCACCTGAAGCTGCTGGCGATGGAGGAGGAGATGCTGGCCAAGGTCGAGATCCCGTACCGGGTGATCGACGTGGCAGCCGGTGACCTCGGCAGCAGCGCGGCCCGCAAGTTCGACTGCGAGGCGTGGGTACCGTCGCAGGGCCGCTACCGGGAAGTCACCAGCAGCTCGAACTGCACCACCTTCCAGGCCCGCCGGCTCGCCACCCGGTACCGCGACGCGGACAACAAGCCGCAGACCGCAGCGACCCTCAACGGCACCCTGGCGACCACCCGCTGGCTCATCCCGATCCTGGAGAACCACCAGCAGCCGGACGGCTCGGTCCGGGTTCCGAAGGCGCTGCAGCCCTACCTCGGTGGCCGTGACCTGCTGGAACCCCGTTGAACTGGCAGTAACCGCGCGCTAACCTTCACAGCCCACCGTTGATCCGGAGGCTGATTCATGACAGAGCAGGCGCGCACCATCCGTCCCGGGCTGCCCAAACTGGTGGCGACCGACCTGGACGGCACCCTGGTGCGCTCGGACGACACGGTGAGCGACTACACCAAGGCGGTCCTGCAGAAGGTCCGGGCAGCGGGCATCCCGCTCGTCGGGGCCACCGGCCGGGGCCCGCGGCTGACCGACCTGACCCGGGCCGACATCGGTGACGTCGACTACCTGGTGCTCGCCGGCGGCGGTCGGGTCCTCGACCTGACCGACCCGGCCGAGATCGTGGTACTGCGCGACGCCCGGCTGGACGGCGCGATCCTGCTCGACCTGCTGGCCCGTATCGAGGAGCGGGTCGGCCCGCTGTCGGTGCTGGTGGAGGCGCTGGACGGGCAGAGCGCTCCGCTGTGGGGCGACCCGAACCCGGAGTGGCGCTACCCGGACATCGTCGAGGCGATGCCCCGCAGTCAGGCGCTGGCCGGCGCGGTGATCAAAGGCTTCGCCCGGACCGCCAACTACGACGTGGACGCCCTGCTGGCGGTCGCCCGCGAGGTGGTACCGCCGGAGTTGGCCACCATCACCCAGGCCGGCCTCGGCTACGTGGAGATCACCCCGCCGCAGGTGGACAAGGCCACCGGCCTCGCGGTGATCACCGACCGGCTCGGAATGGACCCGCAGGACGTGCTGGTGTTCGGGGACATGCCCAACGACCTGCCGATGTTCGCCTGGGCCGGGTTCGGTCGGGTGGCCGTGGCCGGCGCGCATCCGGCACTGCTCGCGACCGCCGACGAAGTCACGTTGAGTAACGACGAGGACGGTGTAGCGAAGTATCTCGATCGACTACTCTCGACCCGGTGAAGCCACCGCGCCTGATCGCCACCGACCTGGATGGCACGCTGGTGCGCGCCGACGAGACCATCAGCGAGCGGACGATCTCCGTTTTGGCCCGCGCCAGCGCCGCCGGCACGCTGGTGGTGCTGGTCACCGGCCGGCCGGTGCGCTGGCTCCCCCGCGTCTACGCGGTGCTCGCCGCCAGCTACCCGGCGATCTGCGGAAACGGGGCCGCGATCTACGACCCGGTCACCGACGCCGTCCGCGACGCCCGGCCGCTCGCGGTCCATGTGCTGACCGACGTGTGTACCCGGCTGCGCGCGCAGATCCCCGGCATCCGGTTCGCCGTCGAGGTCGACGGCGGTCGCTCGATGCTCCACGAGGAGGGGTACGAGCTGCGCTGGGACCTCGGTGATCCGGCCGTCCGGGTGGTCAGCGACGTGGAGTTGACCACGGTGTCTGCGATCAAACTGCTGGCCCGCGCGCCGGAGAAGAATCCCGACCGGCTCGCCGCCCGGATCCGCTCCGTTGTGGACACCGCCGTGGAGGTGACGCACTCCTCGTCCAGTGGACTGGTGGAGATGTCGGCCGCCGGCATCACCAAGGCCAGCGGGTTGACCGCGTTCGCGGACGCGCACGCGGTGGACGCGCGGGACGCGATCGCCTTCGGGGACATGCCCAACGACGTACCCATGCTGCGCTGGGCCGGGCGCGGAATCGCGGTGGCGAACGCCCACCCCGAGGCGCTGGCCGCCGCCGACGAGGTCACCCTGTCCAACATGGACGACGGCGTCGCCGCCTACCTGGAACGCTACTTTCCCGCCCCGGTCCCAGCCGGCCGCTGACCCCCGCCAGCTACAGGTACTGGCCGGGGGTGGTGTCGCCGCGCTGGTTGGCGTTCGGGCCGATGCCGGCGGGGCCGGGGATCGCGCCCATCGGCAGCGCCGGCCGGCCACGCATCTGCTCCAACTGCAGCCGGGCGGCCATCTGCTGGGCCACCAGCGCGGCCTGGATGCCGTGGAACAGCCCTTCCAGCCAGCCGACCAGCTGCGCCTGGGCGACCCGCAACTCAGGCTCGGTGGGAATGCGGCCGGAGTCGAACGGCAGGGTCAGCCGCTCCAACTCGTCGCGCAGTTCGGGGGCGAGGCCGTCCTCCAGCTCCTCGATCGAGCGGCGGTGGATCTCGCTGAGCCGCTGCCGGCCCGCCTCGTCCAGCGGGGCGGCGCGGACCTCCTCAAGCAACTGCTTGATCATGCTGCCGATCCGCATCACCTTCGCCGGCTGCTCGACCAGGCTGCCCGGGTCCTCGGCCGGGTTGCCGCCGTCCGAGACGGCGACGGTGCCGACAGGCTGCCCGTCCGGGCCGACGACGACGACGGTCTGTGGGTCACCGGTGGGTTCGGTCATTCCGCCATCTTCGCGCACCGACGCCAGCCGCTCGCTCCCACCCCCGGTCGGGCTTCCTACGGTCGGGCCCGCGCCCGGCGCGGAGTCTTTCGCGGCTGGGCTCGCGCCCGGCGCGGAGTCTTGCGGGGTTGATTCCGCGCCCGGCGCGGAGTCAACGACCGGGGGGTAGGGCGTAGCCGACGGTGCCGTGCCAGTGCAGGGTCCAGCCGGCGGGCAGGTAGTTGTGCCGGCAGACCGGCTCGACGACGGTGCAGATCACCGCGTCCATGTCGGCGGGCCGGGCCGCCGGGTGGGATGGCAGCAGGCTCTGCAGCGCTTCGATCCGGACGCCAGGCATCAGATACCACCACGGGTACTCCCAGCTGTCGAAGCCCTGCGCCAGTCCCACCCGCTTCGCGCCCGAGTTGACCACCTGCGCGGACACGTACTCGTAGTCGGCCAGCCAGAAGTCCCGCCGGTTGAACATCGCCGCGTTGCCCTCGGTGGTGAACACCGAGCCGGTACCCACCAGTCGTCGGGGCCACCCGTACCCCGCAGCCAGCCCACCGGCCGCACCGCCCAGGATGAGCGCGGTGGCGGCCGCCCACGCCGCCGCCCGCCGCCGGCCGCGCCCCCGATCGGCGCCGGGTCCCGGCCCGCCGGGGTGGGGTGCCTGTTGCCCGCCGGGTGGGTGGGTGGTGGATTCCTGCCCGCCAGGGTGGGTGGTGGGCTGCCGGCCATCCGGCTCGGGGTGGCCGGCGCCGGACGGGGCATCGGCCTCGACGGCCGTGCCGGCCGGGCTGGTGACAAGAACCCTGGCGTGCGCAAGGGCCGGGGCGCTGCCCGGGGCGGGTGCCGCAGTGGCAGCCCTGCGGAACACCGAGGAGAGCCACACTCCGGCGATCGGGCCACCCATCACCAGGGCGAACAGGAACAGCCGGTTACCCCACGGCTGCCACTTGACCATGACCGGGTAGAGCAGCGCGGCCAGCCAGAAGGCGAGCGCGTACGCCCGCGCCGGACCCGCGTACCGGTCCCCGACGATCCGCCGGGGCCGGACTGCCAGCAGCAGCGCGCCGATCAGCACCAGGGCGCCCTGCACCGGGTACGACACGCTGTCCTCGTCGGGGGGCCAGGACAGGTAGGGGAAGGTGGTCTGTACAAAGGTGATTTTCGGGTCGTCCGGGTTGACGTGCACCAGTCGGGCGATGTCCTTGACGCCGTCGGCGGCGGCCCGGTTGAGGGCGGTGGACGGGGTGTTGAACGCGGTGTGCGCCACCCGCAGCGCGTTGACCAGCAGTGCGGCCGGATCGTGGCGCTCCATCGAGATCGACTGGCGGGAGTAGTCGGGCCCCAGCGGGTTGCCGAACGCGGCGTTCTCCCGGTGCAGGTACGGCCCGGTGATGACCAGCGCGACCGCGATCACCGCGAGGCTGGCCAGGCAGGTCCCGGCCACCCGCCGGATCATGGTGCGCGTCTGCCTGCCCGGGGCCGGGCTGTCCGGTTGCGCGCCGGGAGCGTGCGGCTGGCTACCCCGGCTGTGGGGTTCTCGGGTTGCGGGCCAGGCGGAGTTGGGCCAGGCCCCAGAGGACCAGCAGCGGGCCGACGCCCAGCAGCCCGGTGGCCTTGGTGACCGCGACCAGGCCACCGGCCGCGCCGAGCAGCAACACGGTCAGCGGGCCGCTGCGCCGTCGCAACTCGTCCAGGACCAGCGTGGCCAGGCAGATCACCCAGGCCGCGGTGACCAGGTCGGTCTGCGTGCTGCTGGACTGCATGACCACCATCGGCGTGGTACCCACCACGAAGGCGCTGAGCAGCTGGGCCCGCCGGTCGCCGCCGAGCTGCCCGGCGACCCGGGAGGCGACCAGCGCGCAGCCGATCCCGGCGAACCACTGGAGCAGGTTGTAGACGGTGCTCCCGCCGGTGAGCAGGCGCAGTTGCAGCAGCAGGTACTCCGCGCCCGGCGCGAAGGAGTCCTGCCGGTGGATGCGGGTGGCGAAGAAGCCGACGTCCCGCTGTGCCACCCAGTGCTCGATCTTGGGCAGGTGGTAGGTCATCGAATCGTAGTTGTTGGGCGGATACCACAGCGCGATCAGCAACTCGGCGAGGACGAGGAGCACGACGGCCGCGACCAGGGCCCGTTCGCTGCGGCTCGACCCGGTCCAGAACCGGCGCGCCCGGGCCGCCAGACGCGGTCGGGGACGACCGTCCCGAAACCACCGTCGGGTCGCCAGTGTGACACTCGCCACGAAGGCAAATCCCCAGGTCAGAGCCGCACTGGCGAGGGTCAGCGCGCCAAGCGCGCCGATGATCTCGACGGAGACTACGGTAAGTGCGCCGACGAGTACGGCAGCTCGTACCAGGGCGAGGCGGACGGGGGCAAATGCCGCACCCGACGGACGCAGCAGGTACGCGGTGAACGCGATCGTTGCGACCGGCGCAACCGCCAGGGGGACGAGCATCCCGATAGTAAATACGGTGTCCCTGAAGATAAATCCTGGGCCCGTGGCCACGAGACTTTCGAGTGCGCTCCGATGGGCCGTAAGCTGGGCAGGTTCTTCTCCCCCTGACGCGGAGTTCTTGCTGTGAAGCTATCGATCCTCATGCCGGTCTACAACGAGGAGACCCGGCTGCCTGAGGCACTCAAGCAGGCACTCGCGGTCGACTACCCGTGCGACATCGAACTGGTTGTCGTCGATGACGGGAGCCAGGACCGTACCCGGGAGATCCTCGAAGGGGTCGACGATCCCCGCGTAACGGTCATCCTGCACGAGAAGAACCAGGGCAAGGGCGGCGCGATCATGACCGCCGTCACCGCCGCCACCGGCGAGTACATGGTCATCCTCGACGCTGACCTGGAGTACGACCCGCTGGACATCCCGCGCCTGCTGGTGCCGGTGCTGGAGGGGCGGACCACCGTCGTCTACGGCAATCGCACCTTCGGTAGCCACGCCTCCTTCTCGTTCTGGTACGTGATGGGCAACAAGGCGGTCACCACGGCCGCCAACGTCATGTACAACTGCTACCTCGGCGACCTGGAGACCTGCTTCAAGCTGATGCCCGTCGAGCTGTACCGATCCCTGGCGATCAGGTCGCGGGGCTTCGGGATGGAGGCCGAGGTCACCGGCAAGCTGCTGCGCCGCCGGCTGCGCCCCTACGAGGTGCCGATCTCCTACCACGCGCGCTCGCGCGAGGAGGGCAAGAAGATCACCTGGAAGGACGGCGTCGAGGCGCTCTGGATTCTCGCCCGCGAGCGGGTCCGCCAGGTCAGGTAGGGCGTCGATCCGCGTCGCTGTTTCCGGTAGGGTCCGGCTCATGCAGCCGGACCCCTCGCTTTCCGAGCCGGACAATGCCGCTTCGGACAACGCCGAGCCCGCGGAGATCCGGCCGCCGGGCGTGCGGATCACCGACGCCGACCGGCAGCGCGCCGCCGAAGTGCTGGAACGCGCCTGCGGTGAGGGCCGGCTGACACTTGAAGAATTCAGCGTCCGGGTGGGCGCGGTGTGGGCCGCCCAGGACACCGCCGAACTGGCCCGGAGCACCGAGGACCTGATCGTCGCCGCGACGGTCGGATCCGGCGCGCCGGTCGAGAAGATCAGCAACGTCTTCTCCAGCAGCAAGCGGCACGGTCGGTGGCGGCTGCCCCGGACGATGCGGCTGACCAACGTCTTCGGCGAGACCAAGCTGGACCTGCGGGACGCCGTGCTGGCGCCGACGCGGTGGCCGACGAGGTGGTGGAGATCAACGGCCGCAACGTCTTCGGCTCGGTGGAGGTCATCGTGCCGGAGGGCGTCGAGGTGGAGATCGGAGGAACCGTCGTGTTCGGCGAGCGCTCCATCCGACTGGCCCCGGTGCAGCGCCTCGCCGGTACCCCGGTGATCCGGATCAACATCACCACCGTGTTCGGCGAGACCAAGGCGATCAGTCGGGGACCGAACTCCGGCACGCCACTGGCCCGCTGGCTGCGCGGCGTACTGGAAGCCTGACCTGCGTCACAGATCCTGCATCACAAGTCGCTGGTCCGGAACGGCCGCTCCGGCAGCCAGCCGAGGAAGCGCCGGTAGAGGACGCCCGCCGGGGCTTCGGGTAGGTCGTGGGCCGCCTCCACCAGGCAGGAGGCCAGGTAGAGGGCGGCCGGCAGCAGATCATCCGGGTACTCCGCGACCAGTTGACGCCGCCGGCTGGCGCACGGCCAGGGTGCGGAGCAGCCGACGCAGCTCCACTGTGGACGTGTCGGCGCATGCACGCTCACGACTCGTCCGCCTCGTCCGTCGGCGGGTGTTGCCCAGCGGTTGGCGGCATGCCTTCATCGGTGTGTTCGCCGGGCGCGGCGACGACGGCGGGCAGCGATTCGAATGCGCGCAGCACCGGGCACGGCAGGTCATTGCCGCAGGAGCAGGAGAATCGTAATCGGGGCCGCCACCAGATCCGTCGATGGGCACGTCGAGCCGTCGCGATCAGGGCAAGGAGGTACTCAGCAGTAGGCATCAGGGGACTCCGCAGGCGCAGGTGGAAGGCTTCTCTGAAGCCAAAGTTAGAGATCCGCCGACCGGCTGGGAGGGGCCGCAATGTGGGCCAATCTCATCGCCAAGTATCGAATTAGTTCGTGCTTCTGTTCCTGTCCGACTCGTCGGGTCGCGACGTCGCCGGACAGTGGAATACAGTGGTCGGCAAATTCACTGCTACTGATCTGATCAGTCCGGCGGACTACAAGAAACGGCGATGCGGCGCGCATTGCAAGGCGTCTCGCAGCATTGGCAAGGCATTCGGTAGGCAGAACCGGAGGTTGTGATGACGGCGAGAGCGGCGCATGCCAGCCCCAACCTCACGCTCTACAACCTGCGAGACGCGGCCGGCCAGTCACAGCACGAAGTGGCCGACGCCGTCAACGAGCTGGCCGGTCGACACGGCCGGTCGGCGGCGATCACCGCGAATCAGATCAGCCGTTGGGAGCGCGGGATCGTACGACCCCAGCCGCTGTACCGCCGACTGCTGGCCGAGCACTTCGGAGTGTCGGTCGAGGTTCTCGGCCTGACCCGTCAGCGGGCCTCCGCCGAGCCAGGCCGGTCCGCGTCGTTGACGGAGGCGCTGGTGCCGGGAGCCGAGCATCATCCGATGGACGACGCGGCGACGGTGCCCGGCCAGGCCGAGTGGCGGGCGGTACGTGCGGCGCTGAACGCCGACCGCGCGGCGCTGGCCCGCTCCGCCAGCCGCTGGTATCCGGCGGCGCTGCGGTTCGGGGCGGCCGGGCTGGTCAGCCGGCCGGAGTGGATCCCGGATCGGCCGGTCCCGTTGTCCAGCATCGTCATCGAGCACGTCGATCCGGTGAGCGAGCCGGCCGTCACCGGGACCGAGCCGGCTTCCGCTGCGGTACGGCCGTCTCGTCGGACTGGCGGGCGGTACAACCGTTACAGCCAGGCGATCCGGGACCTTGCCCAGCCACGGTTGTTCGAGAATCGGCTGGCGTGGCGGCTGCTCGACGTCGACCTGCACGCGACCGGCGGACGGCTGGCGTTCGGCGAGGCCACCTACTTCGAGATGGTGGACGTGTCCGAGGCGCTCGCCCACGAGTGGGCACAGGTCAGCGCCGCGGCCGGGAGCGGTGGCCCGGCGCTGCGCCGGTACGTCGGTGATCCGTTCGACCTGCACCGCCGGGTACTGGTGCCCTCCATCGACACGCTGACCATCCGACGCGACCCGGACGGGCCGACCTTCCTCCTGCACGACCGCAGCGCCGGCCACGTCGCCGTCGCCGGTGGGCTGCTGCACGTCATGCCGTCCGGGGTATTCCAGCCGTCCAGCGTGCTCCCCGCCGCGCTTGGCGGCCGACTTCGACCTGTGGCGCAACGTCATGCGCGAGTACAGCGAGGAGTTGCTCGGCAACCCGGAGCACGACGGGGACGGCCGTCCGATGGACTACCGCGCCGAGCCCTTCCTGGGCATGCAGGGCGCGCTACGGGACGGGCGGATCCAGGTCCACCTGCTCGGGCTGGCACTGGACGCGCTCACCCTGTGGGGCGAGATTCTGACAGTGGCCGTGTTCGACGCGCCGACGTACGACCGGCTCTTCGCCGACCTGGTCGACGTGAACGCCGAGGGCACCGTGGTCAAGACCGGGCGGGCCAGGCCGACCGCGCACGCGCCGTTCACCGGGCAGGTGGTGGACGAGCTGCTCGGCAGCGGCCGACTGGCCCCGGCCGCCGCCGGCTGCCTGGAACTCGCCTGGCGTCACCGTCGTGCTCTCCTGGCCGACGGCGACCGGACTTAGCGGCGACCGGACTTAGCGGCGACCGGACTTAGCGGGGTCGGCTGTGTCTGCCGGACGGTGTCCGAGCCAAGGTGACGGTGACCCCTGGCGCCACCCAATGGACCTCGGTCGATCCTGATTTCGCCGCCATGAGGGTGGCGACGCGGCGGGCAGCTCCCGACACGGCCCAGTGCTCGCAGAAGCTCACGCTGGCGGCGAACCGGTCGTACACGCTGTCGGCGTGGGTCTCGGGCAACTACGCCTACCTCGGCACGGGCGGCGCATCCGCGAACGGCAGCACCTGGACCTCGTCGTCGGGCTACACCAAGGTGTCGGTCCGCTTCACCACCGGCTCCTCGGGCACCGTGACCATCTGGGTGCACGGCTGGTACGGCCAGGGTGCTGTCTACGTCGACGACGTGGCGATCGCCTGAAGACACGGGCGGGCGGCGTTCGCGCCATCGTTCGCCGCCCGCCCCGCCGTCGCCGGCCGATCGCTGACCAGCATTGGCAGTCGGCTGGTCAGGAGATCAGTGCCGCACGGGCATCAACATGGAGAACCGACTGTCATCACCGGGGACCCGGATCGCCAGGGGCCTGATCGGTCCGTCGAGCTCCAGCACCAGCTGCCCGGCCGCGCCGGCGTCCAACGCCTGCAACAGAAACTCCCGGTTGACCGCGACGTGCGCCGGCGTGTCTGCCGCCCACTCATCCGCCGAGGCCAGCCGCACCCCACCCGCGGGATCGACGCCCAGGACCGACACGACGTACGACGAACGATCATCCTTGCGCTCGATCGCCGGTTCAGCGGCAACCAGGTCTCGCAACGTCGCCGCGTCCACCGACAGCCGCACGCCGGCTGAGCCGTCGTCGGATCGGACCACACGCCGGTAGTCGGGGAACTCCGTACCAGCGGGCGTGCCCGTGACGACCTCACCGGCAAGCTCGGCGCTCAGGCTGTCGGCGGTCACCTCGAGCGTCAGCGTGCAGGTCGCTTCCCGGCCGGCGAGCCGGTCCTGCAGCTCGTCGACGAAGCTGAGCGGCAGGACCAGCCGCACCGGCGGGCCGGTGACGTCGGCCGGCGCCTCGGCCACGGCCAGCCGGTGGCGGTCGGTGGCTACCAGCCGTACCACTGTGGGTTCGGCTTCGATCAGCACCCCCGCGAGGGCGGGCAGCGTCGGGTCGGTACCCACGGCAAAGCGCACGGCATTGAGCGTCGCGGCGAACGCGGCGGCGGGTAGGGCGATCCGGGTCATTCGGTCCTCCTGAAGTTCGAGCAGGGCGTGGATGCGGAGAAGCTCACGCCTGGCATCGGCCAGTCCGGCCTCCAGGCGGGCGAGGTGCCCGTTCAGCCGCCGCCGGACCGCGGCGGGATCGGACAGGTCCCGCACCGCCTGCGCGATGTCCGCGACCGGCATGCCGATCCGGCGCAGCCCGGCGACCAGCCGGGCCGCGCGGAGCTGCTCGTCGGCGTAGCGGCGGTAGCCGGTCGCGGCGTCCACCGCGGCCGGCACGAGCACCCCTGCGGCGTCGTAGAACCGCAGGGCGCTGACCGTGAGCCCGCTGGCCTTCGCCACCTCACCGATGCCGCGCATGTCGTTCTCCACGTCAATTGACCTTGCCAGCTCAACCTGCTTGAGGGTCAAGCTCTCACATCACGTGGCTTGGGAAGCATTCACCTCGCTTTGTCCCGGCGGCCCGGCAGTCCGGCGTTGCCCATCGTTTGCCCATCGAATGCCCTACGCCGTACGTCAGGGTTCCCGGCGTAGGCAGCCAACACGGGATTCGAGGAGGAACCCATGCAAGTGACGAAGAAGAGGCTCGCCGCGGCGGTCGGACTGGCCCTGGCCATCTCGGCCGGACCGGTGCTCAGTGCGACGCCGGCCGCGGCCGCCACCCTGCCGTTCGGCACGGTCAACGCCGTCGGCGCGCAGAGCCAACCCAGCACGCAGCGCGTCCAGACGCTCAGCGCGGTCTGCGCTCCCGGTCAGCGGGTCCTGGGCGGCGGGGCGTGGCTCGGTAGCAGCCATGCCGTGCTGACCGAACTGCAGCCGATCCACCCTGCTGTCGGCCAGGACAGCTTCAAGGTCACAGCCGCCGCCGATCAGTTCGGCATCACGGGGTCCTGGTTCATCCAGGCCTACGCGTTCTGCGGGGTCGTACCGGCCAGCCTGCAACTGGAGATCATTCCGAAGACCAATCCGGCAACGAGCCAGGGCACCGATCAGGCCTTCGCGCCGTGCTCGTCGGGCAAGTTCCTGGTCGGGATGGGTGGGAAGATCGACAACGGTGCTGGACAGGTCGATCTCGGCACGTTCCCGAACAACAGCGGGTCGCTCGCGACCGGGGCCGCCGGATTCGCCAAAGAGGACCTGGACGGGTTTGCCGGCCAGTACACGGTCACCGGCTACGCGGTGTGCCTGCGGCCGACCCGCATCTTCGGTGACATCGAGATGGTCCCGGCGCAATTCAACACGCCGGGCGGCGTACCGAACCGGCTCGCTACCGTTGCGTGTCCGCCCGGCAAGGCCATCACCGGTCTCGGCGGAGGCATCTCCACCCCGGGAACCCACTGGCAGCAGCTCGCGCCGACGACCGCCGGCCAGCCGGCGACCGCGGCCAACTTCGGAGCTGAGTCCTCGGGCAGTGCTCCGCCCACCGCCTGGCCGATGAATGCGGTGGTGTTCTGCGCATCATGATCCGTCACGCACGGCCGAACGTCGGGCCGGGCCGGTGGGCCGCGATCAACCATCGCGGCCCACCGGCCACCGCGTTTTGGATCTCCGTGGGCTGGCAAGGGCCAACTCAACATGGGCCGGCGGGCCGCGTACCAGGTGCGGGTGCTAGCCGACTGTGGTCGGATAGCTGCGGTTGACGGTGTCGCCGAGGCCAAGTTCGTGCGAGCCGTTGTGGCCCCAGCACTGCAACGTGGCGTCGGGCCGCAGGCCGCAGGCGAACCGGTCGCCGACGGAGATCTGCGCCCACGCGCCTTCGTTGAGGAGCCGGATCGGCCCGTGCCGGTCGGTGGTGCCGCCGACGCCCAACTGGCCGTAGTAGTTGTCGCCCCAGCAGAACCGGGTGCCGTTGGTGTAGAGGCCGCAGGTGAAGGCGTCGGGGTCACCGGTGTAGCGGTAGCCGTCGACGCTCACCACGCCCCATGAACTGGTGGACCCGACGCGCACCGGCGAGTTGGAGGCGTTGGGGTAGCCGGCGCCGAGTTCACCGTTGTTGTTCAGGCCCCAGCAGTAGAGCCGGTGGCTGCTCGACACGCCGCAGGAGTGTCCGCCGCCGGTGTCGATGCTGATCCACTGGCCGCCGCCGCTGATCTCGGTGGGTGCCCAGACTTCACTGGTACCGACGCCGAGACCGAGGTCGCCGTAGTAGTTGTCGCCCCAGCAGTACGCCTTCGCGTCGGTGGCGATGGCGCAGTTGTTGAAGTCGCCAGCGGACACGCTGGACCAACCCGCTCCGACGTAACGGGGGGAGTTCCAGCTGGTGTCAGTGTTCAGGCCGAGCGCGCCCCCGCGGCCGTCGCCCCAGCAGTAGAGATCATTCCATTCGTCGATGGCGCAGGCATGCGTGTTGCCGTTGGAGATGGAGATCAGCCTGCCGGAAAAGGCGATGGCTTTCGGGGTGAGGTAGTTGCTGTTGTTGCCTACGCCGAGCTGACCGTAGTTGTTGCTGCCCCAGCAGTATCCGTATCCGACGGTGCTGATGGCGCAGACGGAGTAGCCACCCACGCTCACCGACGCCCAGAATATGTTTGCGCCGACCTGGACGAACTGGTCGTTGGCCGACCCGTAGGACAGGATGCCGTCGAAGCCACTGCACCAGAGGCTGGCGTCGGTCCCGATGGCGCAGGTGATTCCATCGCCGGTACTGACCTGGGTCCACGTATCGGCTGCACTGGCGGGAGCGGCGGTCGCCACCACCCCCACTGTCGAGACCAGCGCAGCGAGCGCTGCACCGGCCAGTAGACGGGTGAATCGACTCATGGTTCCTCCGGGGACGTCGGACGAATAGCCATGTAGATATATACATCTATGAAGGTCATGTCGAGGGTGTTGGACGGTGTCGCGTGAAACCCTCGGCTCTGGCACGGAGGCGGTGGCGGATGGCGTTCGACCTATTGGATGATCGAATGATGCTGGCGTATCTGACCTGATCAGGACGGGCTCACCGGGCCGCCGCAGAGGAACAGGGACAACCGGCGTTCAGTGGTTGGCGGCGGCGTCGGGTTGAGCGGCGATGCCGGTCCGCAGCATCGCGACAAGGTGACGGGCGTGTGCGGTGTCGGCGGTGAGGGCGGCGCCGCTGGCGAGGGTCAGCACGTCGGTGGCGGTGACCTCGGTGCGCAGTTCCGGCCGGGCGCGTCGGACCAGGCGTTCGGCCGTCGAGGTGATCGCTGCGTGCCACTGCTGGAACAGCGCGGTGCGGCGCTCGCCGGTCTCCTCCGTGGCAGCCAGCGCGAGTGGACGCTTGGTGGCGACGTGAATCACGAACTCGTCGAGCCAGGCGAACAGCGCGTCCGTCGGCGCGGTGGACTCCAGCAACTGCGCGCCGCGTTCGCACAGCGCGGCTACCTCGTCGGCGTAGACGGCCACGAGCAGGTCCGCCCGGGTCGGGAAGTGCCGGTACAGCGTTGCGTTGCCGACGCCGGCTCGGCGGGCGATCACGTCGAGCGCAGCGTCGTTGCCCGCCTCGGCCAGCACCTCCCGGGCGGCGGCGACGAGTCGGGCGACGTTTCGGGACGCGTCGGCTCTCGGGCCGCGCTTGCTATCCGGGGACATCCCCGTATACGGTACCAGCAAGTAAACGGGGAGTACCCCACTTAGTGGAGGAACTGCAGTGACGCTGACCACCGACGACCGGATCGCCATCACAGATCTGATCAATCAGCACGGTCACCTCACCGACCGAGGTGACTTCGACGGCCTGACGGCACTGTTCACCGCAGACGTGACCTACGACGTGTCTGCCCTGGGAGGCGGGGTGCTGGTGGGTCTCGCCGCGGGCCGCGAAGCCGCGCTTGCCCTGGCCGACGCCAACCCGGTCGCCCATCACGTGACCAACATCGTCATCCGGGAGCGGGCCGACGGCAACGTCCACGCCCTGTCCAAAGGACTCGGCATCATGGCGGACGGTTCGGTCGCCAGCGTCACTCACGAAGACACCATCGAACGGACGGCTGCGGGCTGGCGCATCACCCACCGCATCATCCGCCCCCGGCGAACACCGCTGCGGGACTGACTGCGACGCAGAACCAACCCCGGATCTGGTGCCGCGAAACGTCCCGGCTCAGAGGGCGCCTGTTCTCAGTCGTCTTCGATATAGCCGGTGGTGGGGTCGATCTGAGCGAGAAAGCTGCGGATGTGTTCCCTGTGCCCATCCAGCGAGATGTTCGGTGTCGGGCTCTGGCTGAATCCGTAGCCCGGGTTCGGCCCGCTCAGCCAGGTGTAGTCGGTGCCGCCGAACTTGTTCCGCCGCAGGGCGAATACCTCGGCATCGACTGCCAGGTTGAACGACGCAACGTCCGCCCCGCTCTCGGGTTCGGAGCAGACGCCCGGCACGGCCTCAGGGTCGTGATCGCGTCCGCCCGGGTAGCTCGCCTCCACGAATGCATCTTGGGCGGTTCCCGGCGCGACGTCTATCGCAGATGCACCAGGTTCACCACACTCAGCTGCCGCTGCGGTCACCGGTGTTTGGCTACGGTCAGGAGCACCGCGGCGTCTTCGAGGGCTTCGAGGCTGTGCCGGGAGTCCGGGACGATCAGCAGGTCCCCGGTGGTGCCGTCCCACGAAGTGTCACCGGTCGCGAGGCGGACCCGTCCGTGCAGGACGTGGACGGTGGCCTCGCCGGGATTTTCGTGCTCGTTGAGGGTCTGGCCGGCGGCGAGCGCGATAACGGTCTGGCGGAGTTGGTGCTGGTGTCCGCCGTAGACGGTGGAACTGCTGCGCCCGCTGGAGGCGGCGTGAGCGAGCTCGAGCTGCTGACGTGCCAGGGCGGTCAAAGACATCTTCTGCATGCTGGGTCCGTTCAGGATCAGATGGCCTGGCGGTGGCCGAAGAATTCGTGGTCCTGGTTATAGCCGCCGTGACCACTGCCGATCTCAGCGTAGTGGGCGACGAACTCCACACCCTTGACCCATTTGACCTGTTTGAAACCGAGTTGGACCTCGTTGCGCAGCCGGAGCGGGGCACCGTGGCCGAATGGCAGCGGCTCGTCGTTCATGGCGTAGGCCAGCATCGTCAAGTGGTAACTCAACTGCTCGATCGGGTGCACGCCGTAGTAGGCGCCGCCGTCCGATCCGTCGCCGAGGGGTAGAAGACCACCTGCCTGGCCTCGGGGGTTCGGGAGACAGTTCAAACAGCGCATAGACAAACATGACGCCTTGATCAGCGTTTCCGCTGGTCAGGGCTATCCTTGGGAGCCGACGGCGGGACTTGAACCCGCAAACCTTCCGATTACAAGATGGTCTATGTCCGTATTTGTGACTCTTGTCGGTGCCGTTTAGAGCGCGTCCGTGCGGATTTCGGTCCCGCGCAACCGAGCCGGTCCGAGTCGGAGCGATGAGTCCAGAAACAGCCGAGCACGCGTCGAGCACGTCGATCGAACGGCGATCACATCGAAGGTTCATCGCGTTCTTGGGCGTCACTACGTCAAGTCGCACAATGTCAAGACTGTAATCGAATGACTCCGTTCGGTAACATCGCAGGCGGTCTATTCAGCGGCAATGGGGGTCGGTCTTGCCGGACTGGCGCGATGAGGTCTGTTCCGCTCTGGACTTTTGGATCAATGCTGCTGGCGGCGCCGGGACGCGGGTGAGAGATCCCGTTCGTGTCGGTCGGGCTCGGCCGAGCAGCGAGCGGGGCTGGTACTCGGTCGATCTCCGGAATCATCGTGCGGATGCCGACCACGTGGAGTCGTTCCGGTTGGCCGGACCCGAGGGACTGGGGTCTGGCACGTCGTACCAGGTCATGGAATCGGTTCTGGACGGACCGCTACTCCGCGTCCGAGTGGCCGAGTTCGTCGACCTTGCCGATGCCCATCTGTGGCAGCACAAGCAGCCGGCGGCTCATCTGGTGATCAAGTTGCGGGAGGGTATCGCCGGCCTGGGTGACGCCGGACTCGCGCACGACCTCGCTCTGGGGCGACTGGCGCCCGCACCGCGAGTGTCAGGCACGGTCGCGGGATTCACGCCACGGCAGAACGAGGCGTACGCGTCGTGCTTCGCACCGGGCGTACGCCTTGTCTGGGGCCCGCCGGGTACCGGCAAGACGCGGGTACTTTCCGAAGCGATCTCCACGCTGTTGGCCGATGGCCGAAGGGTGCTGCTGGTCTCGTCGACCAACATCGCCGTCGACAACGCCCTTCTTGGTGTGGTGCGGCAACGTCGACATCGCCCGGGTGACCTACTCCGAGTAGGCCCGCCTCACCATCCTGACGTGCTCAAACATCCGGACGTCTGCCTACCTCACCTGGTACGGAGTCGGCTCGCCCAAGTAGAGGAGAAGAGGCGTCTCCTGGAACAGGCCATCCTGACGATTCGTGATCGCGAGGGTGAACTCGCCGCGCTCCACCGGGCGGTCGAGGGGTTCGATCGGGCAGGCTATCGGAGCGCTGTGGACCTCATTGCCGCAGAGGACGCCATCGCCGAACTGGCTCAGGCCCTCACCACTGCGCAAGAAGTGGTCGGTACCCGACAGCGGGACGCAGCGGACCGGCTTCGGGACCTCACGGATGCCAGCGAGCAGGTACACGGGATGACGGATTCCCGGGCGGTGTACGAACGTATCGACCAGATGCTGGGCGAGCTCGGCGACCAGGTAGCGGCGGCTGACGCGCTCAGTGGACAGGCACTGACGGCCTGGCACGAGGCAGACCTGGCCCAGGCACAGCTCGACAGCCTGGCAGAGGGTAGCTTTTTCGCGCGCATCCGCTCTGGGGCAAGCAGTCGACAGCACCAGCATGTAGCCGACGCTGCGAGGGTCAAGGCCGAGCATCTTGCCGTGGAGGCCGAGCGGGGGCAGGCGCTTGTCGAGCGACGCAGAACGGCGATCCAGGCCGATGCCCGCCGTTGGGCCACGACGGCGGCACACAGTCGGACCCAGATCGCCGAGGCTGGCCAGCGGGTACGGGACGCCGAGCGCACTCACGCTGAGGCATCCACCCTCCTGCGCCGGGCCGAAGAAGAGTTGGACCGAGCCCAGCAAGCCCTGCTGAAGGCAGAGTCCCGACCACGAGCGACCGCCGCCCAGCGGGAGATGGTCCGCACGGCAGACGCGCACGACTTGCCAGGCCTGGCGCGCAAGACCGACGCTCTGCGGGAACTGGTATCGCGCGACAAGCCGGAACGCACGCGGCTGGAACAGCAGCACGCGAAGGTTCAGGACCAGCTCGACCACCTGCGACGCGACGCCGAGGGCACGCTGATCAAGCGCGCGAACCTGGTGGCGACGACGCTCGCCCGGTTGAGGACGAACAAGGCCCTCATGGACGGCCCGTATGACATCGTTCTTGTCGACGAGGTCGGGGCGGCCACCCTGCCGGAGGTACTCCTCGCGGTCGCCCGCGCGTCACGAACCGCGGTTCTCCTCGGCGACTTCATGCAGCTCGGCGCGATCGCCCATCCCACGGTCGCCAAGGCAAGCCGACCCGACGTAGAGCGTTGGCTTCGACGTGACGTCTTCGAGCACTGTGGCATCGTCACGCCGACCCAGGCGCAGGCCCACGCGGGATGCACGGCACTCGAGACCCAGCACAGGTTCGGTCCGGACATCATGGGGTTGGCCAACTCCGTGGCCTACGGCGGGCTCCTGAGAGCCGGCGACGGCATGCGACCCCATGGGCCGGATGATCCGGAGGTCGTGTTCATCGACGTCGACGGGCTGGGAGACATCGCCCAGATACGCGCAACCGGCCGAGCCCGTGGCTGGTGGCCGGCGGGCGCGCTGATCAGTCGAGTGCTGACCGACTACCACCGAAAGCGCAGCGAGCTGGTCGGCATCGTCACGCCCTACAGTGACCAGGTCGAGGCAACGCTTGAAGCCCTCCGCGACCAGGAAGAGTCGACCGCCGGCGTGACCGAAGTGGGTACAGCGCACCGCTTCCAGGGTCGCGAGTTCCCGATCGTCATCTTCGACCTCGTGGAGGACGAGTACGACGCGCGGTGGATGGCCTCCGCAACACCAGGTGGCAGTTCCTGGGATCGTGACGGCGTCCGCTTGTTCAACGTCGCCGTGACGCGTACCCAGACCCGGCTGTACCTGATCGGCAGTCGCAAGCGGGTCAACGTGGCAAGTGCCGGTACCCCCTTGGCCCACGTGGCCGAACTCCTGAGGTCGGGCCGGGCACGCGCGGTCGCGGCCTCGTACCTCATCACACCGACCGGCGCGCCGACTCCCGCGGGGCTGGGTCCGTTCAGCCAGGAGTTCGCCGAGACCCTCGCCCGGCATGTCCGCGTCGACGACATCCACGACGAGCGCAGCTTCTTCGACGTCCTCGCCGAACAGCTCACCCATGCGCGGCACTCGATCTGGATGTGGGCGCCGTGGACAACCAAGCGGGTGTCATCCCTCCTGCCCCTGCTGGCTGCTGCCAAGGAACGCGGCGTCTCCACGACGGTGTTTGTCCGTGATCCCGCAGACCAGACTCAGCGCAAGCCGGAGCATCAGAAGTTCCTCGCCGACGTCCGGCGGGCCGCCGACGCGGTCGTCGAGATCAATGACATGCACCAGAAGATCGTGATCCTCGACGAGGAGACCGTGCTATTGGGAAGCCTCAATGTGCTGTCGCAGAGCCGGACCCGGGAAGTCATGATCACGATGCGGGGTGGGCACTTCGCCCGGAAGCTGCTTGAACACGAGCATGCCGCTGAGTTCTCCCGTCCACCCAGGTGCGGCTCCTGTCAGGGCACGAGCGTGGATCTGCGCAGGCGCCGCAACGGCGAGTGGTACTGGCGCTGCTACTCCAAGACCTGCCCGCAACGGACGGGCGGTAGCAGGCAGAGCTGGACCATCCCGGCGCTGGCCAACGCCGGTGTCCCACCCCAGAGAGTGCGCGAACCGGGGAATGCTGGCAGGACCACCGCGGATCCAGCGACTCCTCGACCACACATGGACCGGTTCCCATGACGGGAGGCCGTGTCAGCCCATCATCCACTTCGACGTGCCAAGGATGCAGGACCGCGCCTCCTAGCGGCGCACGGTGCCCAGATAGCGTTGCCTAGCGCGGTTGGCCTTGCGTGCTAGGCTCGTTCTGTGGAGCGCTTGACCGAGGAGCAACTGCGTCGGCTCGTCGCCGACTACGAGGCGGACAAGAACACGGCGCTGGAGAAGCGCGATGCTCAGCTGCGGGAATTCCTGGCGGCGGGTTGGCGGCCGGTCGATCTGCAGCGGGTGACGGGCTACAGCCGGGAGACGATCCGGCAGGCGTTGCGGCCCGAGACCCGCCGGGTGGTCAACGCCGGCCGGCGCAAGACCAACCCCGCGGCAGCTGTCCGGCCGCCGGATGACTACCAGCCCTACAGCGCGCGCAAGCCGTACGTCGTCGTCGACAGTCTCGATGCCCTGCGCGGCCCGACGACGGGGACGGTACGGCTGCCCAACCACCTCGACTGGTCCGGCAACGCGACCTACGATCTGGCCAAGCCGGCCCGGCTGGCCTCGATGTACCGGGCGGTTCTCAATGAGGCGGCCACCGTGGAGGATCTCGCCAGCTGGCTGGACGGGCCGATGCTGGTGCAGCTGTGGCCCTCGCTGTGGCTGCCTCCTCGATTGCGGCAGTTGTGGGAGCAGCGGTTCCCGCAGCTTGCCGTGCCCCGTGACGCAGCCGCCTGACCGTGGACGCATTCCACGGCCGGCTGGCCCGGGTGGGTCTCGCCGCCGCTCAGCGCTACGGCTTCGCCCTCGCCGGCGGGTACGCCGTCCAGGCCGCAGGTCTGCTGGAGCGTCCGAGCGAGGACGTCGACCTGTTCACCGCGTGGGAGCGACGCGGTGAGTTCGACGTTGCGGTGGCTGCCGTCGTTGCCGCCTACCGGACGGACGGCCTTGAGGTACGGATCGACCGCCAGTACGAGACGTTCGCACGACTCGACGTCTCCGACACCGGGCACATGTCGAAAGTCGAGCTGGGTGTGGACTGGCGGGCGAACGAGCCCATCCACATGGCGATCGGATCGGTACTCCACCCGGACGACGCCGTAGCGAACAAGATGGCCGCGCTCTACGGGCGAGCCCTCGCCCGTGACTTCATCGACATCGACGCCGCGCTGCGGTCCGGCCGGTACGACCGCACGGCACTTCTGAACCTCGTCGAGCGAGCCGACCCCGGCTTCGACCGGCGCATGTTCGCCGATGCCCTCGGCCAGGCACAAGTCCTCGATGACGACGACTTCACCCAGTACGAGATCGCCGGCCAGGCGTTGGCGGATCTGCGTAGCCGGTTCGCCGCCTGGCGTTCCGAGTTACTCGGCGGCGACCCGGACGGCGAGCGCGACGAGTAGCGCAACACCATGCGGCGCCCATATCTTGACTCGGGTTGTGAGTTGCTGGAAGTGGCCCATCAGGACGAGGGTTGTCCCTCCCGGCTTGCCCGTGCGCGGAGCTGCTTTTCGCGGGTACGCAGTTGTCCGGCGCGTTCGGGAGGTGGTACCTGTTCCGGTTGACGGGTCTCCTGGCCGACGAACGGACACGGCGAGATGACCTGGTCCACCCCCAGGCAAACCTGATCGTCCGGCGCGGGGACGGCGATGTCCGCTGGTGGACCTGGGCGGGGTACCGGGCTAACGCGACGCTGGCGGCCTCCCTCGGACAGGTCGTCGACCCGCTCGCCAGGGTCGATGACCTCCATATCCGTCTGCGTGATGACCTCACCACCGACGAGTGGCCCACCGCGGTAGCCGATGCTCGGCAAGCTCCCAGCCGTCCCGAAGTGGACGAGAAGGCGCTTACCGGTCTCAAGTTCAGCGACGCTCTCCCCAAGCGCCTTGCGCTGGCAACCCTGGCAGCTCGCCTGGCGGACTTCCCCGGTGCGACCGCGACGCTGGCACAGCCGATCCGGTGGATCCGCTAATCGAGACTTACTGGCCCAGTCCCACCGGAGAGCTCACGCGGCTGATCGTCGGCGCTCAATGAGCCTTGCTCGTCGCGTTCCTCGTCATCCTCGCGCCGACGAAACGTTCGCTCGGCAATGAGGCTAGAGAATTTGCCCGTCGCCGACTTCGCACGGTCGAAGGTCTCGTTGCCGAGGCGCCTGGCGGCACCGACGCGGTCTGCCCCCGTCTCGAGCGCCTTGTCCCTCGCCTCTCTGGCCGCGTCCGCCCACCGTCTCGCCTCAGATGACTGCCGCGATCGCTCGATTCCGAGCCGCCCGTGGAACTCCACGATGGCGATCGAGACATGGTTGCTCGACTGCACCACGGCCGGGGCGTTGGCCGGATGCATCAGCACCTTGGTGTTGGCGATGCCAGCAGCCGCATCCATCCTTGCCATCAGGCGCTCGGTGCTCCGTGAGATGAGTTCCAGCCGGTCCTGGCGGGCAGCCTTCAGTCCGAGGCGATGCCCGTCCAGCTCCCCCGGAGACGCATCCAGCACCCGGTCGAGTTCAAGCACAGCGACCGCGTCCTGCAGCTGGAAGGAGCGAGCCAGCACAGCGAGCCACTCCTGCCCCTTGGATTCCGCCTCCTTGGCCGCTTTGGCGACATCACCGATCTTGGACTTGCGCTCCAGCTTCTCCGCGAGGGCGTCGAGTTGACGCAAGGCATACGCCTGGGTTTCGGCGATGGTGGCCGGCGCCGCCTGCACCTTCGACCAGGTAACTTCGTCGACCCGGCCCCTCTTCTCCCGGATTGTCATGGCCTCCTCGATGACGAAGCCCACGCCGATCATGCGGGCCAATACGGCGTCCTTCTGTGCGCGGAGCACATCGTCGACCTTCTCGTCGATCGTGGCGAGATACGTGGTGATCTCGTTCATCGTCTGCTGCATTGCAAGCTGCGCCATGATCCCGGCAGCACCAGCCAGAAGCGCCGGGTTGGTCAACACCGATCCGGGCCCCTTCACGAATTCGACGAATCCCCCGACCTGGCCCTTGCTCCCCTTCAGCACACCGGTACTCAGCCCCGTCTTCGAACTTTGCCTCAGCCCGTACTTGTTGATCGCTTGCGCGGATTCCTTAGTGAGCTGCACCCAACGACCTGAGTCGGCGGCGGCCATGGAACCCGCTTGTGCGATGCCAGCCCCAGCGCTGAGGGCAGATCCGAGCCGTTGCAGTCCGAGGTCCATCGAAAGAAGTCCCTCAGAGACGAGGAAGCGCTCGACAGCCGCCGGATCCCCGATGACCGCCAACCCGTCGCCGTCACTGATCAGCTGAATCTCGTCATCCATCGTCGACTCCTGAGGTGCGAACACGGTTTGGGGGCTGAGGTCGACCGGGCGCGCAGGCTCCGAACTCAACGGTGACCAGGTGGTGAATCCACCGATGGGTAGAACTGGGCGCTGCAAGCAAGGTCAAACGATACGACGCGGCTACCAGTCGTGGGCGGGCCGTTAGCCCTGTTGGACGACGGCCGGGCCACGGGACCTGCCAGTGGGTGGCCCTCCTTACGGCTGCCTGGCGAAACGCGACTGGTACCGGCCGACGGCCGGTTACCTGCGCAGGTCGGTCGCCGTTGCGAGCGGGCGCGAGATCCGTCGAGACAAACCCCGCATTCGATCTACGACGAGCCAGCGTGTGTGCGGCGAGCACATTCCGAGCACGGAGCACGATCTGGCGTACTGCCCATGATCTCCGGTGGCACGCAAATGCCCAGCTCAGCAACTAGATCAAGAGAGCCGACGAGGGGACTTGAACCCCTAACCTTCCGATTACAAGTCGGGTGCGCTACCAGTTGCGCCACGTCGGCGGGGTCGGCCGGTTTGGCACGGCTGACCACAGCAGATGCTACGGGGTACGGCTTGATCATCGCAGCCGGCCGGCGCATCCAGGCGGCAACCGGGACATTTCCCCATAGCCGCAGATCAGGTTCGGTTCCGC
The DNA here is from genome assembly GCA_963794685.1 of uncultured Actinomycetota bacterium. Classification (GTDB taxonomy): domain Bacteria; phylum Actinomycetota; class Actinomycetes; order Mycobacteriales; family Micromonosporaceae; genus CAVTWH01. The sequence goes on from CAWCFK010000012.1 coordinate 403,490, forward strand.
AACTTGTTCCCCGAGCCAACGCCGGTTAGCGTGCAAGCACGGTACCGACCAACCACGGTCGGTGTCGCCACCTTTACTACGGATCGTCCGGCACGTTCCTGCCGGTGAAGGAGATGTACCTCAGCATGGCCACAGTTACGTACTCGAACGCCACCCGGATCTACCCGGGTCAGGCCAAGCCCGCGGTGGACGCGCTCAACCTCGAGATCCAGGACGGCGAGTTCCTCGTCCTGGTCGGCCCGTCCGGTTGCGGCAAGTCCACCAGCCTGCGCATGCTCGCCGGTCTGGAAGACGTCGACAAGGGCTCGATCTTCATCTCCGAGCGCGACGTCACGAACCTCCCGCCGAAGTCCCGCGACATCGCGATGGTCTTCCAGAACTACGCCCTGTACCCGCACATGACGGTGTACGAGAACATGGCGTTCGCGCTGAAGCTGCGCAAGACCCCCAAGTCGGAGATCGACGCGGCGGTGAAGAACGCGGCCCGGCTGCTGCAGTTGGAGGAGTACCTCAACCGCAAGCCGAAGGCGCTCTCCGGTGGTCAGCGCCAGCGGGTCGCCATGGGCCGCGCCATCGTGCGTAAGCCGCAGGTCTTCCTCATGGACGAGCCGCTGTCGAACCTGGACGCCAAGCTCCGTGTGCAGACCCGTTCGCAGATCGCCTCGCTGCAGGCCCAGCTCGGCACCACCACCGTCTACGTCACCCACGACCAGGTCGAGGCCATGACCATGGGTCACCGGGTGGCGGTGCTCCTGGACGGCGTGCTGCAGCAGGTCGACACCCCGCGGGCGCTGTACGACCACCCCACCAACGTCTTCGTCGCCGGCTTCATCGGCTCCCCGGCCATGAACATCAAGACCGTCGGGCTGACCGAGTCGGGCGCCAACTTCGCCGGCATGATCCTGCCGCTGACCCGCGAGCAGGTCGCGGCGGCGCAGGCCGACGGGGGTACCGGCACGGTGACCGTGGGCTTCCGTCCCGAGGACTGCGACATCGTCAGCGAGACCGAGGGCGGCATGCCGATCAAGGTCGACCTGGTCGAGGAGCTGGGCGCGGACGCCTACGTCTACGGCCACGTGAACCTCTCCGGCGCCGACGAGCGCTTCGTGGTCCGCACCGACGGCCGGCGTACCCCGCGGATGGGTGACACCGTCTGCGTCAAGCCGCGGGTCGGTCACCACCACGCCTTCAACGCCGTCACCGGCAACCGCATCTGAGTTACCGGCACGACAAACGCCAACGGGGCGGCTCCGCAAGGAGCCGCCCCGTTCGCTGTATCCCCAACGGAATCACCCAGCCGGGTCAGCCGGCCGAGTCAGCCGGCGAGGTGCCAGACCTGGAACTGGGTGTCCTGGGCGCAGACGATCACCGTGGCGCTCAGCGAGCAGGATTCGCCGCGTACCTTGTCGAGGCTGCCCAGCGGCTTCACCTTGCCGGACGAGCCGCCGACGCCGGTGACCACCAGGTCGCTCGGGTAGCTGCTGACGGTGCCCTTGATGAGCAGGGCGCTGGCTCCGTTGATCCGCGCGCCGACGGCGTCGTCGCCCGCAGTCTTGAGGTCCGCCAGTTCGCCCTTGGCGTTGACGAACCTGGTGGAGTCCGCGCCGCTGACCAGGATCCCGTCGCCGACCGCGAGAATCTCCTTGCCGTCCGGGACGGAGACGTCCCATACCTTGCCGGACTTGTCGATCTTGCGGACCTTGGTGGTGCTGGCGTCGGAGCCGACGCGCTCCAGCACACAGAGGCCGGTGCCGCAGGGCGCGATGGCCACCGCGGTGGCGGCCGGGCTGGTGTACGGGCGCTTGCTGCCCGAGCCCGGGTCGGCCAGCGTGAACGTCTGCACCTGGTACCCGTCGCCGTCGGTGACCACGAAGATGGTGTCGTTGACGCCGATCACCGCGTCGTTGGTCTCCGCGACGCGCTGACCCTCGACCACGTGTCCGTTGGTCACGTCGAGGACTCGGGCGCCACTGTCGGAGTCGATCTCGATCAGGTGGGTTCCGGTCAGCTGGAGCGGTGCGTCGTCGCTCAGGTGGGACGGGCCGTCGGTGTCGTCGTGGGTGTAGACGCCGACCAGCCGGGTGGTGAGGTAGCCCGAACTGGTCTTCGGGTCGTTGGTGGACCACTTCTCGGCCCCCGACTTCGGATCCAGCCCGACCACCCGGTTGTGCGCGGGGTCGTCCCAGACCAACGTCGGGCCGGCTGAAATGAGCCGGTCCGAGCTGCCGATGGACTTGTCCCACTTGGCCGCGCCGGTGCCGGGATCGCGCGCGTAGATGTGCGTGGGCAGGTCGGCGCTGTAGTCCTGGGCGTAGACCAGCAGCACGTCGTCCCGGGCCACCAGCGCCTTCCAGGACACTGAGCTGGCGCCGGCAGGGGCGGCGAGGTCGACCCGCTGGTCTGAGCCGCCGCTCAGCGGATGCACGATCAGGTGCAGCGCGTAGTCGGAGTCGACCCAGCCCAGGTAGGCGGTCTTGCCGTGCAGAGCGGTGAAGGTCGTCGAGGTGCTGGGCTGCTTTCCGCCACCCTCCACCAGCGGGATCGGGTTGCCCTGGGCGGTCAGCTGGTCCGCGAACTCGACCTCGTGATAGCCGCCGCGCCCACCCCACCACAGCGCAGCCGCGCCGGCGGCCCCCGCCACCAGCAGCACCGCCACGCCGGCCGCCACCAGGACCCGGGTGCGCCGCCAGAACGGCCGGCGGGCCGGAGTCTCCGGGACCGGCGGACGCCACGGCGGCTGGTTGCCGGGCGGCGCCCCGAACTGGCCTGCCCCGTCCGGGCGGGCGCCCCACTGCGGCTGCTCGCCGGGGCGCTGCGGCGGCACTCCGACGGCCCCCGGCCCGAACTGCGTCGGCGCCGGCGGCGCGCTGCTCACGGCAAACGGAGTGGTAGCGGTCAGCGGACCGGGCGAGACCGGCGGGCCGGAGACGGGTGGGCCGGGGATCGGGGTGGTGGTCGCCTCGGTGGCCGGGCCGGTCGCGGCCGGCGTCAGGGCAGCCGAACCAATCGTGGGTACGAGCTCCGTGAGCGCTCCTTCGGCGACCGGAAGTTCCGGCTGCTCCAGGACGGTCGGCGCGATGCCCAGTTGGCTGTGCAGCATCCGGGCCACCAGTGGCAGCCGGGACGAGCCGCCCACCAGGAACAGGCCGGCCAACTGCTCGGGCTGCAGCCCACAGCGGGCGATCACCGAAGCGGTCTCCTGCACCGCCTGCTGCACCAGCGGCATGGCGACCCGTTCCAACTCCTCCCGGGTCAGGTGCACCGCGTCGTCGGTGCCGGCGAGCGCCACCGGCGCCACCGGGCTGCGCGACAGCATCTCCTTCGCGCCGCGTACGTCCTCCCAGAACAGCCGCCGGTTGCGGGCCGCCGCCAGCGACTCCGGCTTGGCGATCTTCGACCAGCCCTCCGCCGACGTCCGCTCCAGCAGCAGGCCCAGGTGGGTCACCAGGGCGGCGTCCACGTCCAGCCCGCCGAGGTCCTCGACTCCGCCGTCGCCGAGCACCTCGAAACCGGCCCCGGTGTTGCGGACCACCGCGATGTCCAGGGTGCCGCCGCCGAAGTCGAAGACGCCGAGGGCGGCCCCGACCGGTACCGGGCGGCGCAGCACGTCGGTGAAGTAGCGGGCGGCGGCCACCGGCTCGGGTACCAGCCGGGGTGGCGGCCAGCCGGCGGCCGTGGCCGCGGCGGCCAGTACCGACCGGCGCTTGGTGCCCCAGGACGCCGGGTAGGTCAGCGCGGCGGGCGGCAGGAAACCGACCGACTCGACAGCGGCGCGGGCCACCGTGGTCAGGATCGCGGCGAGCAGGTCGACGGTGGGTACCTCGTGCCCGTCCAGCAGCACGCTGTCCTCGTCGATGCGGCGCTTCGGGTTCTGTTCCAGCCGGGCCGGGTTCAGGCTGCCCAGCCGCACCGCGTCCCGGCCGACCTGGAGTCGCCCGGACGGGTCCAGGCACACCGCCGACGGCATCACCGGAGCGCCGTCGAACAGCAGCGGCCGGGTCCGCCCGTCCGGCCAGCGCAGCACCGCAACCGTATTCGACGTACCCAGATCCACACCCAGCGCGAAGCCGTCCCGTTCGCTCACCCGCCAGATGCTACGGCCTGCGATCCAATCGTGCCCCTGGCGCTGACCCGGCCGAACGGGTCAGCGGGAGCGGCGGCGGGCCACCTCGGCGAGGGTGACCGCGGCGGCCACCGAAGCGTTCAGCGACTCGACACTCGACACCATCGGAATGGCCACCCGGAGGTCACAGGTCTCGGCTACCAGCCGGGACAGCCCGCGTCCCTCCGAGCCCACCACGATCACCAGCGGACCGACGGCCGCCTCCAGGTCGTACAGGCCGGTGGTGCCGTCGGCGTCCAGGCCGACCACCGTGTAGCCGTCCTGGATGCACTGCTTCAGCGCCCGGGTCAGGTTGGTGACCTGGGCGATCGGCAGCCGGGCGGCAGCGCCCGCGCTGGTCCGCCACGCTGTCGGGGTCATCCCGGAGGCCCGGCGCTCGGGCAGGAACACCCCGTGCGCGCCGAACGCGGCGGCCGAGCGCACCACCGCGCCCAGGTTGCGCGGGTCGGTGACGCCGTCCAGCGCCACCAGCAGCGGGGCCACCTGCTCACTGGCCGAGGCCAGCAGGTCGTCGAAGGGCTCGTACGCGTACGGCGGCACCTGGATGCCGACGCCCTGGTGCAGCACCCCGCCGGTCATCCGGTCGAACTCGACCCGGGTCACCTCGATCAGGGCGATGCCCCGGTCGCCGGTGGTGGCGACGATCTCCCGTACCCGGTCATCGATGTCGATGCCCTGGGCGACGTAGACGGCGGTGGCCGGGATGTGCGCGCGCAGCGCCTCGACCACCGGGTTCCGCCCGACCAGCAGCTCCGGCGCGTCCCGCGGCGTGTTGGACCGGCGACCCGGGGCGACCCGGGGGCCGGCCTTGCGCGGCTGGACCTTGCCGGACTTGTTGGCCTTGGGCGCGCCCCAACCGACCGTGCCGGGGCGGCCGATCTTGGGCGCACGCCCCTCGGCGGCCGCCGCCTTGCGCTCCTTCTCCTGCTTCCAGGCGGTGCGCTCGGGCAGCGGCTCGGTGCCGGAGTACCCCTTGTGCCACGGCCGTTCGTCGGCCTTGAGGGTACGGCCGCGACCCTTCAGCCCCGAGCGGTTCTTCCCGCCGGTGCCGATGGTGGCGCCCTTCTTCGCAGTGGTACGCCGACCCCGGCGCTCTGAGTTACCGGGCATCGCCAATGCTCCAACGTGGTCCGTGCGGGGTGTCTTCGATCTGCACCCCGGCCTGATTCAACTGGTCGCGGACGGCGTCCGCGGCCGTCCAGTCCTTGCGGGCGCGGGCCGCCTTGCGCTGCTGGAGAGCCAGCTCGACGAGCGCGTCCACGGTCGGCTTGAGGTCCTGTGCCTCGCCGGCCCAGTGCGCGTCCAACGGGTCGACGCCGAAGATGGCGAGCATGGCCCGTAGTTGGCCGAGCGGTCCGACCACGTCGCCGCCGTCGGTGAGCGCGGCGTTGCCGACCCGGACCGCCTCGTGCACGACGGCGAGCGCCCGGGAGGAGTTGAGGTCGTCGTCCAGCGCGGCGACGAACTCGGCCGGCAGCTCACCGGGCTCCACCGCGCCGACCCGCTCGGCCGCCCGCCGCACGAAGCCCTCGATCCGCTGGTACGCGGTGGCGTACTCGTGCAGCGCCGACTCCGAGAAGTCGATCACCGAACGGTAGTGCGGGGCGGCCAGGTAGTAGCGCAGCTCCACCGGGCGGATACCCATGCCCACCACGGCATCCAGGTCGATGACGTTCCCCAGCGACTTGCTCATCTTCGAACTGCCGAGGTTGAGCAGGGCGTGGTGCACCCAGTAGCGGGCGAAGCCGAGACCGGCCGCCTTCGACTGGGCGATCTCGTTCTCGTGGTGCGGGAAGATCAGGTCGAGTCCGCCGCCGTGGATGTCGAACTCGTCGCCCAGGTAGCGCCGGCACATCGCCGAGCACTCGATGTGCCAGCCGGGTCGGCCCCGGCCCCACGGCGAGGGCCAGTACGCGTCCTGCGGCTCGTCCGGCTTGACGCCCTTCCACAGGGCGAAGTCGCGCGGGTCGTGCTTGCACCGGGCCGGCGCGTCGGCGGCCGACTCCATCGCGTCCACCTGCTGCCCGGAGAGCTCCCCGTACGCCGGGTGCGAGTGCACGTCGAAGTAGACGTCGCCGGAGCCGTCGGTGGCCGGGTACGCGTGCCCGCTCTCGATCAGCGTCGCGATCAGCTCGTGCATCTCGGGGATGTGCCCGGTCGCCCGCGGCTCGTAGGTCGGCGGGAGCACGCCCAGGCTGCGGTAGGCCGCGCCGAGGACCACCTCGTTGGCGTACGCGATGGCCCAGAACGGCTGCCCCTGCTCGATCGACTTGGCCAGGATCTTGTCGTCGATGTCGGTGACGTTGCGGACGAAGGTGACCTCGTAGCCGGCGTGCAGCAGCCAGCGGCGCAGCACGTCGTAGTTGACGCCGCAGCGCAGGTGGCCGATATGCGGCCCGGACTGCACGGTGAGGCCACACAGGTAGACGCCGACCTTGCCGGGTACGCGGGGGACGAAGTCCCGGACGGATCGGGTCGCGGTGTCATAGAGGCGCAGCGTCACCCTCAAAGGGTACCGGCCCGGCCGGGGTGCTCCGCCACCGCGATACTCCAGCCCCCACCCGGGTCGCTCAGGGGTGGGTCATCCGGAGCACATCGAGCAGGGTGTCCAGGTCCAGGTCGCCGTGTCCGCGCTCGATCGCCACCTCGCGGATGGTGCGCCGGGAGGCGAGCGCCTGCTTGGCGATCGCGGCCGCCTCGTCGTACCCGATGTGCCGGTTGAGCGGGGTGACGATCGACGGCGACGACTCGGCGTACTCCCGGCAGCGCTCGACGTTGGCGGTCGAGCCCGGTCACGCACCGGTCGGCGAACAGCCGGGCAGACGGTGGCCAGCAGCCGGATCGACTCGAGCAGGTTGCGGGCCATCACCGGCAGCATCACGTTGAACTCGAAGTCGCCCTGCGAGCCGGCGAAGGCCACCGCCGCGTCGTTGCCGATCACCTGGGCGGCGACCTGCCGGACCGCCTCGCAGACCACCGGGTTGACCTTGCCCGGCATGATCGACGAGCCGGGCTGCAGGTCGGGGATGTGCAGTTCGCCGAGGCCGGCCCGCGGCCCGGAGCCCATCCAGCGGATGTCCCCGGCGATCTTGTGCAGGCTGACGGCGATCACCCGGAGCTGGCCGGACGTCTCCACCAGCGCGTCCCGGGCGCCCTGCGCCTCGAAGTGGTTGCGGGCCTCGGTCAGCGGCAGCGCGGTCATCGCCGACCAGCCGTTCGATCACCGCGGCGGCGAAGCCGGGCGGGGTGTTGATGCCGGTACCGACGGCGGTGCCGCCCAGCGGCAGCTCGGCCAGCCGGGGCAGGCTGGACCGCAGCCGCTCGACGCCGTGCCGGACCTGCGCGGCGTACCCGCCGAACTCCTGGCCCAGGGTGACCGGGGTGGCGTCCATCAGGTGGGTACGGCCGGCCTTCACCACCTGCGCCCACTCGTTCGCCTTGGTCTGCAATGCCGACGCCAGGTGCACCAGCGCCGGGGCCAGGTCGTGCGAGACGGCGGCGGTGGCGGCCAGGTGGATCGAGGACGGGAACACGTCGTTGGACGACTGGGACGCGTTCACCACGTCGTTCGGGTGCACCGGGCGCGCCCAGCGCGCGGGCCGCCAGGGTGGCCAGCACCTCGTTCATGTTCATGTTGGACGAGGTGCCCGAGCCGGTCTGGAACACGTCCACCGGGAACTGGTCGTCGTGCCGGCCGTCGGCGACCTCGGCGGCAGCCGCCGTCGATCGCCGCCGCCTGCTCCGCCCCGATCACCCCGAGCGCGGCGTTGACGTACGCGGCAGCGCCCTTGATCTGAGCCAGCGCGGCGATGTGCGCGCGTTGCAGGCCGGTACCCGAGATCGGGAAGTTCTCCACGGCGCGCTGGGTCTGCGCCCGCCACAGGGCATCGGCCGGGACCCGTACCTCGCCCATCGTGTCGCGCTCGATGCGGTACTCCATGACCCCCATCCTGCCGCGTCCCCCCGGACTGCGCGGCATGACGGCCCGCTCGGGCCACCGACCCGGAAATCTTCCGGCGGACTGGTCGCTCGGGGCATCCAAACCGAGGATGATCTCGCTAGGCTGCGCGGACCCCCGCTGCGAACTGTGAAGGATGCCTGTGAGTCAAAATCTGCTCCGCCGGCTCGGCGTCGGCGCGCTGGCCGTGGCCGGCGTGCTGGCGGTCGGTGCCGCCCCCGCCTACGCCGGTACCGCCGCGACGCTGGTCCTGCGACCGGTGGACGCCAAGAACGGCAGTCCGATCCCCGACTTCTGCGGCACGATCGACGCGACCTACCTGTGCAGCAACGGTTCGGGCGAGATCAGCCTCGGCGGCCTCGCCGGTGGCACCCATGACATCTGGCTCCAGCCCAACGACCGGTTCCACCTGATGACCTCGACCACAGTGGACATCGCGCCCGACGTGACCACCATCGCTCCGGTGCCGGTCAAGAAGGGTGGCCGGATCAGCACGGTGGTCACCGACGCGGCCACCGGCCAGCCGGTCGCCGGGGCCTGCGCGTACGCGTTGACCACGACCAACGCGATGCCGCCGGACGGGTGGACCGGCTGCAGCGACGCCACCGGCCTGCTCACCACCGGCCTGGTGCTGCCCGGCACGTACGAGCTGTTCGTCACGGCGCCGTGGCAGAGCGGGTACGGCGCACAGTGGCTCGGCGCCGCCGGCGGTACCGGGCAGCAGCCCTCGGCCCAGCAGATCACCGTCACCGCGAGCACCACCGTCACCGCGCCGGCGACCCGGCTCGACCCGGCCGCCGTGGTCATCGGAACCGTCACCGACGCCGGCACCGGCGCGCCGCAGGCGCTCACCGTCGTCTCGGTGCACGCCTACGACCCGGGTACCGGGCTGGAGGGGATCGGCTCGGTGACCAACGACGTCGGGCAGTACCGGATCGATGGGCTCGGCCCGTACGCCTGGCCGCTGCTGATCTCCGCGCCCGGCCACGCCCAGCAGTGGTCCGGCGGCACCGGCAACCGCAACCACGCGACCCCGGTGCAACTATCCGCCACCACGGCGACGACCTACGACGTCGCGGTGAAGACGGGTGTCGCGGTGACCGGATCGGTCACGGTCGGCGGGATGCCGATGGCTTCCGGTCGGATCGTCGCGTACAACACCGGAACCGGTGACGTGGTGGGCTCCGACGACTTCTCCGGCGGCGCGTACCAGCTGTTGTTGGCCGGCTCCCAGGTGGTCAAGCTGCTGGTCTACGACTTCAACGGGGCAAGCGCCGGCGTGTGGTTCGGCGGCTCCGACCAGGCCGGCGCGACCTCGGTGACCGTGCCCTCGAAGACGCCGGTCACCGTCGCCGTGGTCCTGCCCTGATCCGTGCTCAGAGTGTGCCGCCCGGATGTGCAGTGCCACTGCACATCCGGGCGGCCGGTGGTGATCTTCGACCTGGCTCAGCAGGCCGACGGAGCTAGTTGAGCAGACCGAGGAGCGGGAACAGCGGGAACCGGACCACCTGCGGGTCATGGTCGGAGGTCTGGTTCGCGAACTCGGCGTTGATGTGCACGATGTCGTACTGGAAGAGGCAGGTCAGCGGGGCGGAGATCAGGATGTGGTCGAGGACCTCCGAATTGCCCTCGTAGACGTAGGAGTACCGCTCGGCGGCCGGCAGGGTCCGCGGCAGGTCGGTGAGGAAACCGTCGCCCACCAGGATGTCGGCGGTCTGCGAGAACTCGAAGTCGTTGAGGTCGCCGAGCAGGATCACGGCCGCCTTCGGGTCCACGGCGCGGAGCTGGTCGACGAAGCCACGAAGTACCGTGGCCTGGTTGTGCCGTTGCACCTCACTCGGCCGGGAGATGGGCTGGAAGCGCCCCATCAGCGGGTCGTCCCCGCCCTTGGAGTTGAAGTGGTTGCCGACCACGATGAAGGACCGGCCCAGGTAGCGGAACTCGGCCGCGAGCGGCCGCCGGGACGTGCTCCACGCAGTGTTGGTCGGGTCGACCAGGCCGGGTGAGATGGTCAGCGCGGCGTGCCCGGCCACCTTCGTCACCCCGACCGCGGTGGTCGCGGTGCCGCCGGCCCGGTCCACAAAGGACACCCCACGGTCGGTGCGGAACAGGAAGGCGACCCGGATGTTGCCGCCCGGCTGCCCGCCGGTGGTGTCGTTGACCGGATCAATTTCCCGGTACGAGTACTTCGGACCGCCAGCCGCCGTGATCGCCGCGACCAGCTTGTCCAGGGTCACGTTCGCGGCCACCGTGCCGTCGTCGACCGCGCCACTGTTGTCCTGGATCTCCTCAAGCGACACGATGTCGGGCGAGGCCAGGTTGTGCACCAGGCCGACCGCGAGCCGGTCGAACTTGTCCTGCGGGTCGCTCGGTGCCAGGTTCTCCACGTTGTACGTGGCCACCGCCAACTCCAGCGGCAGCTGCTTACGGGTGGTCTCCGGCTGCAGCGGGCTGGCGGTCACCGTCGGCGTGGCCAGCACGTGCAGGAAGTAGTTGCCGAAGTTGTAGTCGAGCACGCCGGTGGTCGGGCCGGGGATGATCGCACCCACGCTCACGGTCGGCAGCGGCGCGAGGGTCGCGTCGAGGATCAGCCGTTCGGTGTTGGGGTCGGGGTAGGAGTAGAGCACCCCGCCGCGCGGGGTCTTCGTCGACGTGCTGTTGCCCGGTACCACCGGCAGCTCGCCGAAGGAGTTCGTCGGGCCGACCGCACGCGCGTCGTTGATCTGGACGAGCATGCCCTCGAACGACTCGTAGTAGTCCAGCGCGTTGGCGGCCGGGTTGAACGGCCCGGTCTCCACGTCACCCGGGGAGTCGGCCCGCGGCGGGATCGGCACCGCGCCGAGCACGGTGGCAGTCGGCACCGTTGCCCCGGTGCCCGTCACGGTCACGGTGGGGCTGGTCAGCTCGGTGCTGGACAGGTTGGTGGCGGAGCTGCCCGGCCGGAACTCGGCGACCGTGCCGGCCACCTGCACGGTGTTGCCCACGGTGACACTTGGCGCGCCACCGGTGAAGACGAACAGCCCCTCACTGGTGGCCGGGTCGGCGTCTGGGTTCGGGTCCTGGAACCAGAATCCGTTCCCGGACACGGCGGTCACGATGCCCGGTACCTCGATCACCTTCTGCCCGACCAGCGGACTGCGGTGCGCCGCCCCCTGGATCTCGTGGATCTTCGCGGGGGTGCCGGTGGGCGGCGTCGGGCCACTCCCGCCGCTGGTGTTACGCGGGTCCGGGGTGCCGACGGCGAAGTCAGCCGAGTTGTTGTCGGTGTCCGTGGCGCCCGCGGCGGCCCGCAGGTCGGCGGTGGTGTTGGTCAGCCCCGGCGCGGCCGCCGTCTCGAAGTCGGCCGCCGTGCCGTACCCGACGAAGTCGTGCACCGTGGCGGCGGCCGAGCAGGTCGCGCCGCAGGTCAGTGCGGTGGCCGTGGTGGACAGCGCGACCTTGCCGCTGGCCGCGCTCATTGCGATCGAGCCGGTCGCGTCGGGCGTCGGCAACGCCGTGCTACCGCCCGCGCCGGCCCCCTCCTGGACCAGGTAGTGCGCACCGGCCGCGAGCGTCCCGGACAGCGCGGTGGCCTGCCAGGACGTACCGGCCGCGGCGGCGTACTGGACGCTCCAGCCGGCCAGGTCGACGCTGGCGGAGCCACGGTTGTAAAGCTCGATGAAGTCGTTGGTGAAGGTGGCGCCGGAGTTCCCGCCACCGCCGTACACCTGGGAAATCACGATATCGGGGGAGGCGGCCAGGGCCGGGGACGCGGTCAGCGCGAGAGCAGCCACGCTGGTGACAACGGTGCCCAGCGCGACCCGCATGCGGAAGTTCATACCGACTACCTACCGCACACAGGCAGATGCGTCGATACGAACGGGTGTCATGTTCCTTGCGCCCGAGGGTCAGGCAAGGGGTACCCGCTCATCCCGGGCACTACGGTCGGCGGGCCAGGATCGTCGGAATGTCGTCGAAGCCGGCCACCCAGCCGGCGAAACCCGGCGAAATGTCGCCCAGCAGCCCGAGCACGCTGGCATGGTCGGCGGCCAGATGCCGCCGGAAGATCGGCTCATGATGCGCCACCCGGTTACGCAACAGCCGCAGCGAATGCAGCCGCAGGTGCAGGTCGGCGCGGGTGCCGGCGAAGGTGGGCACGGCAGCCGTAGGCCGGGACGCCACAGCGTCATCTCGTAGTTCGCCGCCTTGCCGCTGCTGAACATTGAGACCCAGAAGCCGAACGACAGCGCGGCGACGATGTCGCCGGGCAGGGCGGGGCGGCCGTCCGCGCCGGGCGATCTCCGCACGGGCGTCTGGATCATCGCGGGGCACGGGTTGACGAGCGTGATAGCCGGGTTGTCCCACCAGGTCGGCTGCCCGGCCAGCGCGGTCATTCGCGGTGCACCGCATTGCGCAGCGCGATCTCCAAGTGTTCCAACAGCCGGTGGAAGCCGGCGGAGACCGCGCTGTTCCACTCGTACAGTCAAGCGCCACTCGGGATCGACCGCCAGCGCATCCGTGAGATACGGCACCATCCGCTCAGCGGAGACCGCCTGCTGGACATCGTCGAACACCCTTTGCCTCCCCGCCTAATCGGTGGCTATACTGGCTCACGTACGCCCCGGTATTGCCTCTGCTGAGCAAGCAAGCCGGGGCATAGCTATGTCTGCACCAGACTCACCGTCCGCACCAGACTCACCGGCGAAACCGCGCGAGTGCGCACCCGTGCGGCGCCGAGGCTAGCGAAGATCTGGACCGTTCGGATAGGTCGAATGCGGGCCTGTGGATAACTCCGGTGGGGCGTTGCGGCACGGCGGTAGGGTCGGCCGGTTTCCGGGTGATCGAAGGAGTCGCGGTGCAGCGGACAACCAGTTACACCGACAGTTGGTACCCGCAGCCCGCGCCGGTGTCCTTCGCGGACAGCTCGGAGCCGACCGCTCGGCAGTGGCCGCTGGTCGCCGCCGGCTGGCTGCTGGAGAGCTGGGCAGCGGACGGACCGGACTGGCGGGTCGGGTACTTCACCGGTACCGCTGCCGACCGTGACGCCCAGCCGTGGCCGCAGCCGCCGCCGCTGGCCGAGATCGCCCGGCTCGCCGGCTTCCCCGAGTCCGGCCCCGGGCAGCCGGTTGCCGCAACGGTGCTGACCAGCCTGGTGCACTCCGAACCCGGCCGGCCGTGGCAGGCCACCCGGCCGAGTGCCGAGGTGGTGGCGCAGGTGATCGGAGCGCTGACGGAGCGGATCGGGCCGGACTCGCCCCGGGCGGTGGCGCTGCTGACCTACCTGGCGCAGGAGTTGGTCGGGACGTACGACGACGTGCTGTTGGTATCCACCGGAGACGATGACCTTCACCTCGTCCAGCGCTACTACCGTGGCCCGACCCTGCGGTTGACGGTGACGCCCACGCCCGGCCGGCCGCCGACCATCTCGGCCGACGATCCCGACCCCGCGCGGCGTACCCGGATCGCCTGCATCGTGACGCTGCTGAGCGAAATGCTGTGGGTGAACAACAACAACCCGGTGAAGTTCCGCGCCCGGCTCGGTCCTGCGCGAGACGGCGACCCGCAGGCCCTCGCCGCCCAGCACTGGGCCGCAACCTGGGAAGAAGGGGACGATGAGGAGTCGACGAGCCGACGAGCCTGACGAGGCCGGCGAGGTGCCGGAGCTCCGGCCGCTTACCGTCGGGGAGCTGCGCGCTGTCCTGCACCACGTGGCCCGTGGCGGCCTGACCGAGCTGTTCGACACCATCGGCGACGACGGCAGCTGGCCTGAGCTGCCCGACGACCACCTGGCCAGCCACCTGTGCCGGGACCTGGTGGACCTGCTGCTCGCCCACGCCACCGGCGGGGACGGGCCGCCGCCGCAGATCGTCGGCGCCGGATATCTCCCGGTGTCTTGGCCCGGCGACGAGGACGGCGCGGCCGCGGACGACTACGACGACATCGGTACCGTGTTGATCCTCGGCTCCGCCGGCACTGCTGTCCTGGACATCGACCTGACCTGCTGACGGCCGGCCCCGGACCGTCAGGCGACGCCGACCGGCCGGAACTGGACGCTGACCCGGGGGCCGACCGGCTTGGCGGTCTTCGGGATCGCGTGCTCCCAGGTGCGCTGGCAGGAGCCGCCCATCACCACCAGGTCGCCGTGGCCGAGGGGGAAACGCAGGCTGTCGCCGCCGCCACGGGGACGCAGCAGCAGCGGCCTGGGGGTGCCGAAGGAGACGATGGCGACCATCGTGTCCTCGGTCGCCGACCGGCCCTGAGTGTCGCCGTGCCAGGCGACGCTGTCCCGGCCGTCGCGGTAGAGGCACATGCCGGCGGTCACGAACGGCTCACCCAACTCGGCGGCGTAGTACGCGCAGAGCTGCTCACGGGCCTGCGTCAGCACCGGGTGCGGGAGGGTCTCGTCGCCGCCGTACCAGCGCAGCAGCCGCGGCACGGCGACCTCGTTGTCCCACATCACCCGGCGCTCGGCCCGCCAGTCGACCTGCTCCAGCAGGACGGCGAGCACATCGTCGGAGTCGCGTACCCAGCCCGGCAGGTGATCCACCCAGGCGCCCCGGCTCAGCGGGCGCCGGCGTACCGCTCCGGCGAGCACCCCGAGCGTCGGCACCGTCTGGTCCACATCCAGCAGCGACGGCTGGTAGTCGAGCACCGTCATCCCCCCAGCATACCCGCCTCTTCGCACACTTGTGCTATGACGGTCGAGGCTCGTCCGGTCGGGTGGGTGACGGCCGCGCGTCAGGGGTTGGCGGCGTGGCTCGCCCGCGTCGGATCAGATGTCCCTGGCCCTGAACGGTCGCTCTGGCAGCCAACCGAGGAAGCGTCCGTAGAGCACGCCCGCTTGAGCGTCTGGCAGGTCGTGGGCAGCCTCCACCAGGCAGGAGGCCAGGTAGAGAGCAACAGGCAACAGACCGTGTGGGTACTCCGCGAGCAGTTGGTGCCGCCGGCTCGCGCATGGCCAAGGCGCGGCGCAACCGGCGCAGCTCCACTGTGGACGGAGGGCCGTATGCACGCTCACGGCTGGCCATCCTCGGGGGGCCCATCCATCGGCGGCGTGGTCTGTCTGGCGGAGTTGTATCGATCCAGCAGATTGGGATTCTCCCAAGCCTGACGGATCGGGCAGGGCAGGTCGGCGCGGCAGCGGCAGACGAACCGCCATCGGTGCCAACTCCACCTCCGAACGTGCGCGCGTAGCATGGCCGACCTGTATGCGGCGAGGAAATCAGCCTTGAGCACGAACTCCTCCTGGCGGTTGTGAGACGAGCACGGATTCAAGGCGCGATCACCGAATTGGATCGGCGGATGCCGAGACGTGGCAAACGTTGTAGCTGCCCCCGTAGCGGTGATCTGGGCGGCACCGAGACGGGATAGGTTCGCGCGGTGACAGCGAGGGCTAGTGGTCCCCGCTATCCGCTGTCCGACCGGCTCCCGTCCCGGCGCCATGTGTCTCACTCAATCCGTTGCCGATGTGGCGCGACACTTCTGGAATGGCGCAGAAGTGATGCAGGCCCGTTGCGCTACGCGCTCTGGCCTGGATGAATTGCAACGAACACCAAGAAGTGAGCGACGTACAAGGGGATGACATGGCCCGCAAGCGGTACCGCCTAGCCGAGCGCCGCAAGGGCGTTGGGCTGAGCCAGGAAGGGCTCGCGGATGTCATGGGCGTGGATCGCTCCACCGTTGTCCGCTGGGAGCGAGCCGATACGGAGCCGCAGCCCTGGCATCGGCCCAGGCTCGCCCGCGCGCTCAAGATTTCGGTCGAGGAGCTGGCGGCGCTGCTGGCCGACATTGCTGAGCTACCGGCTCGTCCGGCTGAGCGGCTGGAGTACGTTCTCAAGCACCCCGGCAGCCTCGACCTCGTGGCCGTGGCCCATCTCCGCGAACAGGTTGGTCGGCTGATCAAGCAGTACGACCACGTTCCCTCGACGTTGTTGCTCGCTGAGGCCGGTCAGTTCTTCGGCCAGACTCTGTTCCTACGCGAACAGGCGGCCGGCCTGATGCGCCGCGAGCTTTTGGCGGCCGAGACCGAGGCAGCGATCCTCATGGGGCAACTGGTCTGGGACGCCTCCCAGCGCCGCGAGCACGTGGCGGTGAATCGTTTCCTTGATCATGCGATCGCTGCCGCACGGGAGCGGCGGGATGGCATTGGCGAGGCTCGGGCCCAACTGCGCAAGTGCTACGTCGCGCTTTATGGTCTCGGTAATCCGCAAACTGGTCTGGCACTTGCGCATATGGCGATGGTCGCGGCTGGCAGCGCGAGCCACGTCATCGCCGGGCTGGCCATGCTGCACGCCGGGGAGGCTAATGCCATGTTGGGCGACGCACGCAGGTGCGACGACGCCCTCGGTGCAGCCGAGGAACGATTCGCCCGGATCTCTCCAGGCGATCCAGCCGGAACGCTGTTCTCGCCCAGCGATTACGGCCGCCTGGCTGGGTCGTGCTACCTGTTCCTCGGTATGCCTGCCAAGGCCGAGTCGATACTGGACACCACGCGTCAACTCCCGCGGGATGGAAGGAAGTCGACCGCAATTCTGCTCGGCAACCTGGCCCTTTCGGGTATCCGGCAGCGCAACGTTGATGGGGCGGTAATCCGACTGCACGAAGCGATCGACGTGGTGGAAGTGAATCGCGGCGGTGGCGGCCTCAACCTCGTCTTCAGAGCGGCACGCGAATTGGGGCCCTGGCGTAACGAACGCATCGTCCGGGAAGCGAACGACAGACTTCTGAACCTGATGGTGGCAGCGTAGGAGTGTCGAGGTGACGGCGATGGATATCGATCGAGCCAAGCAGGACGTGCGGGAGCGGGTCTGGGCACTGCTGGAGGGCTCGGGTGCCGCTCCGGTCGGAGTACGCGGCCACATTCCGTCGTTCGATGCGGCAGGTCAGGCGGCCGAGCGTCTTGCCGGGCTGGACGCCTGGCACGCGGCCAGGGTCGTCAAGTGCAACCCCGACAAGGCGCAGCTGCCAGTCCGGGTTCGTGCGCTCCACAAGGGCAAACTGCTGTACATGGCCGTGCCGAGGCTGGCTACTCCGCAGCCGTTCTACCTCCTTGACCCGGCCACGTTGACGACGCCGATCGAGATCGCCGCCACGAGCGCGGGGGCGGCCGGCGCCACGCAGACGTCGGGGTCGACGAGATGCGTCCGGTTGACCTGATCGTCTGTGGCACGGTTGCCGTCAATCGTCGCGGCGTGCGTATCGGGAAGGGGGCCGGGTACTCGGACATCGAAGTGGCGCTGCTGACCGAGGCCGGACTGATCGGGCCGGCAACAGTAATCGTGACGACCGTGCACCGGCTCCAGGTCGTCGCGGACGAACTGCCCGAGACCGAGCACGACTTCAGCGTGGATCTGATCGTGACGCCCGACGAGGTGATCCGGTGCGGGCCCCCAGGCGGCCGCGCGGGATCATGCTGGAGCACCTGAGCCGGGAGCAGATCGCAACAATTCCTGTGCTGTCCGGCCGCTGACAGGTGGGCCGCAGGGGAGGGGTTGGCCGGTCAGCGGCGGCCGACGGTGAGGACCGGCTTGCTGGTTTCGGCGAAGAAGTCGTTGCCCTTGTCGTCGACGACGATGAAGGCCGGGAAGTCCTCGACCTCGATCTTCCAGACCGCTTCCATGCCCAGCTCCGGGTACTCCAGCACCTCGACGTGCTTGATGCAGTCCTGTGCCAGCCGGGCCGCCGGGCCACCGATCGAGCCGAGGTAGAACCCGCCGTACGCCTGGCAGGCCCGGGTCACCTGGGCGGACCTGTTCCCCTTGGCGAGCATCACCAGCGAGCCGCCAGCCGCCTGGAACTTCTCGACGTAGGAGTCCATCCGACCGGCCGTGGTGGGGCCGAAGGAGCCGGAGGCGTAGCCGTCAGGGGTCTTCGCCGGGCCGGCGTAGTAGACGGCGTGGTCACGCAGGTATGCCGGCATCTCGCCGCCGGCGTCCAGCAGTGAGGCGATCTTGGCGTGGGCGATGTCCCGGGCCACCACCAGTGGGCCGGTCAGCGACAGCCGGGTCTTCACCGGCAGCGCCGAGAGCTGGGCGCGGATCTCCGCCATCGGCCGGTTCAGGTCGACGGCCACGGCCGGCGAGGAGTCCAGTGCCGCCTCCGGCAGGAACCGGGCCGGGTCGGTCTCCAGCTGCTCCAGCCAGACTCCGGACGGGGTGATCCTGGCCAGCGCCTGCCGGTCGGCCGAGCAGGACACCGCGATCGCCACCGGGCAGGACGCGCCGTGCCGGGGCAGCCGGACCACCCGTACGTCGTGGCAGAAGTACCGGCCGCCGAACTGCGCGCCGATGCCGAAGTTCCGGGTCAACTCCAGCACTTCAGCCTCAAGTTCGAGGTCGCGGAAGCCGTGCGCCGTCATCGAGCCGGCGGTGGGCAGGGTGTCCAGGTACTTGGCGGAGGCGTACTTGGCAGTCTTCAGCGCGTACTCGGCGCTGGTCCCGCCGATCACGATGGCCAGGTGGTACGGCGGGCAGGCGGCGGTGCCGATCAGCCGCAGCTTCTCCTCCAGGAACTGCATCATCCGGGTCGGGTTCAGCAGCGCCTTCGTCTCCTGGTAGAGGTACGACTTGTTGGCCGACCCGCCGCCCTTGGCCATGAACAGGAACTCGTAGGAGTCGGGGTGCTCATCCCCCGCGTAGATCTCCACCTGTGCCGGCAGGTTCGAGCCGGTGTTGCGCTCGTCCCACATGGTCAGCGGGGCGAGCTGCGAGTAACGCAGGTTGAGCCTGGTGTACGCGTCGTAGACGCCGCGGGCGATGGCCGCCTCGTCGGTGCCGTCGGTGAGCACGTGCCGGCCACGCTTGCCCATCACGATCGCGGTGCCGGTGTCCTGGCACATCGGCAGCACGCCGCCGGCGGCGATGTTCGCGTTGCGCAGCAGGTCCAGGGCGACGAACCGGTCATTCGGGGAGGCCGCCGGGTCCTCGATGATCGACTGGAGCTGGCCCAGGTGCGCGGGGCGCAGGTAGTGCGCGATGTCGTGCATGGCGGTGTCGGTCAGCATGGTCAGCACGGCCGGCTCGACGGTCAGGAACTGCCGCCCGCCGGGGCCGTCCACCACGTCGACTCCGTCGGTGGTCAGCAGCCGGTACCCGGTGGTGTCCTCACCGCGGGGCAGCAGCGGGGCGTAGGCGAACTCAGCGGTCACGATCGGCCAGCTTACCCAGCGCCACCGGGCAGGTCGGCCGCGTCGGGGCGCGGCGAGGCCCAGATCACGGCTACGGGTGGACGGCGCCGTAGCGCAGCACGCCGATGGTGCGTGCCTCGTTGAGGACCAGCCCGTCCGGGGCGTACCCGAGCAGGGTGGCCAGCGTGGTCGCCCGGATCGAAACCGAGCCGCTGACGAGTTGCCGGGCGGTCAGTTCGCCGGTCTTCGGGTTGATGAAGGTGACCACGCTGCCGTTGGTACCCACCGAAATGTCTTTATTGACGGCCTCGTGCCACAACTCGGCGCCACCGGACACCGGCCGGGCACTGATCGTCTTTCCGTCCGCGGAGCGGACCAGCACCACGGTCGCCGTGCCGCCGGTGTCGAAGCCGCCCACCGCGACGATCCGCTCCCCGTCGCCGGCCGAGAAGAGCGGCCTTCCCGAACCGCCGGCCCGCACCGCCGCCAGGCCGTCACGGCGGTCGGAACTCACCACGTAAAGCAGGCCACCGTCGGCGGCCGGGTCGCCGCGCTGCTCGCAGGCGGCCCCGTCGTCGGTGCGCGGCTGCAGGTCCATGCTGCGCCAACTGCCCTTTCCGAGGAGATTCGTCCAATTCATCGTGTACTGGCAGCCGCCGTTGCGATATTGGGCGTCGATGCGCAGCACCCCCGTCCCGACTGCCACCACCCGGCTCGCGGCGCTGCTCGCCGGCTTGTCCAGCACGCCGCCGGTGGCCGTGTTGAGCAGCCACACCTTGCCGTTGACCGGAAAGCCGAGCACCGGCGGGGCCAACGCCGGGCCGGTGGCGACCAGCGAGCGCAGGCCGGCGATCTGGTGGTTGAGGCCGGACAGCTCGCGCACCGACATCGGCAGCAGGCCGACCGACCACTTCTCCTTCTGGCTGGTCGGCGCGTGCGCCTTCAATACGCAGCCGTCCGAGTCCGGGCAGCTCAGCGTGATGACCAGGTCGGTGAACGTCCACACCCCGAAGGTGGCCGGCTCCTTCCACAGCGACACCCCGCTACCGGCGTCGCGCACGTCGAGCAGCCGCCGGTCATCGGTCTTGGAGCCGCCCAGCACCACCACGGTGCCCGCGCCCGACCCGGCCACCCCGGCGTAGTCGACGTTCTCCAGCGACTTGGGCCACAGCACGCTGCCGTCGCTGGTGCGCACCACCGCGTACGCGTGGTCGCCGGTGAACAGCAGGCTGTCGCTGCCGGCCGGGGTCACCTCGTGCGGGGCGATGTCGAGCCGGATGTGCCAGGCGGTCGCCGGGTCGGCCAGCGAGTTTCCCTTGGTCACCCAGTCGCGGACCGCCGGCAGCGGGTTGTACCCCGCGATGATCATGACGGTGATCGGGATGGCGATGACGCCGAGGAACGCGAAGAACGACTTGACCCGCACGCAGCCTCCCCTCGCCCGTCCGCCCGCCCGGTCGACGCTCCGGCACACCGTACGACGATCACCCCGGAAGTTGCCTTCATGCCCGGTCCGCCCGTGTCGATGCGGTATGCCCGGCCAGACCGCTCCTTGCAGGCAAAGGGGTTAGGCTGCACCCCGGACGCCCCCCGGAAGATCATCGTCGACCGCCGGGACCGGCGGCCCCCCGGCACGACGATCGCGAACGTCCGGCCGGCGACAGCGTCAGGCCGCACGACAGGGGTTCAAGTGATCCAGCTGATCCTCGCCGCGCTCCGGCACCGCCGCGCGCAGGCGTTGACCATCCTCGTGCTGACCACCTTCGCGGTCGCCGCAGCCGTGGCCAGCCCGTGGTACGTGGCCGGCGCCGCCGACAAGGCCGCCGCCGTGGACCTGGCCAACGCCGGGCAGAGCGAACGGCTCATCACGGTCACCCGGACGCTGCCCATCCGCGACCCCGGGGCAGCCGCCGCGCCGGTCGAGGACGCCCGCGACCTGGTCGGCCGGAACCTGCTCATCCCCGGCGCCACCGGCATCGTGGGCGCCATCCAGAGCGCCAACCTGCGGGTCGCGGGCGGCAGCGTCAGCCTGCCGGTGGCCTGGCGCGACGACATGTGCGCCCACCTGACCCTCAACGGGCGTTGCCCGGCCGCGCCCGGCGAGGCGGTGATCAGCGCCGACACCGCCACCCGGTACTCCTACCGGGTCGGCGACGTCATCGAGATCAGCCCGGCCTTCGGCAAGGGCCAGGACGTGACAATCGTCGGCACGTACAACTACCTCGAGCCGACCGGACAGTACTGGGCCGGTACCCGCTACATCGGCGAGCGCGGCGGCGGCACCGCGACCAGCGACGCCGTCTTCGTCACCGTGGCGACCTTCGGCGGCATCGCGTTGCAGCAGATCACCGTCACCGACGACGTGCGCGTCCCGGACGAGGTGTTCCGCGGCACCTCCGGTGAGCACCTCGCCGACCAGGTGCGCTCCGCCTCGTACAAGCTGAACCTCGAGGGGTACACCACCAACTTCATCGGCCAGCTGCTCGCCGACCGGGTGGCCGCCGACCAGGACACCATCCGGATCGGCGTACCGGTCGGGGCAGCCCAGCTGCTCGCCCTGTGCTGGTTCGCGTTCTTCCTGGCCGGCCGGTACGCCGCCCGGGAACGGCGCGGTGACATCGCCCTGCTGAAACTGCGCGGCACCACCACGTTCCGGCAACTGCGGCTGACCAGCGGCGCGACGATCATTCCGATGCTCGGCGGAGTGCTGCTCGGCGGGGTGCTGGGCGTGCTCGCCGCCCGACTGCTGGCCGGTGCGGTACGCCCGGTCGCCCAGGCGCACACCCTGCGGCTGTCGCTGCTGACCACGGTGCTCGCCGTGCTCGGCGGGCTGGCCGCGTTCCTGCTCGCCGAGTGGCGCACACTGCGTACCCCGGTGTCCGAGCTGCTGCGCGGGGTGCCGGCCCGGCGACGCGGCTGGCGTACCGACGTGGTCGACCTGCTGGTGGTCGCCGTCGCCGGGGCCGCCGCGTACCAGGCCAAGGCGCAGGGCACCGGCCGCAACCTGGGACTCGGGCCACTGGCCGGCGGCCTGGTGGCGCTCGCCGTGGCACTGCTGCTGGCCCGGCTGATCGGCCTCGCAGTGGCCGGAATCGGCGCGTCGGCGCTGCGCAACGGCCGGCTACGGTTCGCCCTCGGTGCCCTGCAGGTGACCCGCCGCCCTGGCATGGACCGGGTGTTCGCGCTGCTGATGGTCGCCGTCGCGGTGCTCTGCACCACCGCCGTGGACTGGAGCTCGGCCAGCTCCGCCCGCACCGCCAGGGCGAGTCTGCAGGTCGGCGCGGCGAAGGTGCTCACCGTGAGCACCGACAACCGCTGGCACCTGATCGCCACGGTGAACTCCCTCGACCCGACCGGTACCCAGGCGATGACGGTGGTCAGCCGGGGCGCGTCGAGCACCCGGCCGGCCGTCCTCGCCGTCGACAGCGCCCGGCTGGCAAAGGTCGCCACCTGGCTTCCCGGGTACGGCGACCACACGCCCGCCGAGCTGGCCGCGCTGCTGCGCCCGGCCGGCCCGCAGGGCCTCACCGTGCACGGCGCGGCGCTCACCGTGCGGGCCAGCGCGACCCTGCTCGACCCGCCGACCGGGCCGGTCGGCGGGACGGGTGGGCCGGGCACGACCGGTCCGGCCAAGCCGCCGGTCACCATGCTGGTGGTCCGCCTGATCGACCGGGACACCGGCGCCGCCGTGCAGGCCGGCATCGGCCCGCTGACCGACAAGCCCACTGACTACACGGTGCCCACCGCCTGCGCAAAGGGCTCCGGCTGCCGGCTGGTGTCGCTCGGCATCGCCGGGCCGGCCGGTGATGCGCCCGGCGGATTCCTGCCCACCCGGGCCCCGGTCACCGTGCAGGTCGACGCCGTGCGCCAGCAGTCGCCGACGGCCGACGTCGCGACCGCCGCCGTCCTCGGTGACGTGCTGCACTGGCGCACCGGCTTCGGCCACAAGGCGATCGTGGCGGACACCGCCCAGGGCAACCTGCGACTGATCGACGCCAACCCGACCAGCCCGGACCTGGACCAGCGGGTGTATGCGTTGGATGCGGCGGTACCGCTGCCGGTGGTGGTGTCCGGGCTCGCGGCCCGGATCTGGAAACACGGCGACGCCACCATCTCGGCCCTGGGCGGCGACGAGGTGCCCGCCCGGATCGCCGCGTCGGTACCGGCGCTGCCGGTGATCGGCAGCACCGGAGTGCTGGTCGACCTGATCGCCGCCGGCCAACTCGACAACACCTCGGTGGGCGTGGAGACCGATCAGGTGTGGCTGTCCGAAGCCGCCCCCGCCGACTTCGCCCAGAAGCTGTCCGCCGCCGGGATCATCGTGATCAGCACCGACTCGATCGACGCCGCCACGAAACGGCTGGCGGGCCAGGGGCCGACCGCGGCACTGCGCTTCGCGCTCTTCGCGGCCCTGCTCGGGCTGCTGCTCGCGGCCACCAGTGTGGCGGTGGCGGCGGCCGGGGAGAACCGCCCCCGGGCCGCCGAGTTGGCGGCGCTGCGCGCCCAGGGGGTGCCCGCCGCGGACATCCGGGCGGTCGGCTACGGCGGGTACACCGGCCTGGTCGTCGCAGGAGTGCTCGGCGGGGGAGTGGCGGCCGCGATCACGCACGCGTTCGTCCATAGTGGACTACCACCGTTCGTGGACTCGTGGACGGTGCTGCCGGTGGACACCGGGCTGCGCGCGTACCCGCTGCTGGCCGCCTGCCTCGGCGCGCTGCTGGTGCTCGGCGCCGTCGCCGTGGTCGGCGCCGCCCGTCTGGTCCGCGCCGTCGGCGTCGGTACCCGCTCAGCCGTGGAAGGACCCACCCGATGATCGCGCTGGTCTTCGCCATGCTCCGGGCCCGGCGCGGGCAGGCCTGGACACTGGGCCTGCTGGCGCTGTTCGCCACCGCCTCGGCGATGGCCGGGCCGGCCTACCTCGGCGCGGTGGACCGGGCGATCGTGGCGCACGAGGTCGCCCACGCCACCGCCAGCGAACGCAGCGTCAGCGTCTCCACAGTGCTGGGCGACTTCGACGGCGGGCCGAGCTACACCGACGCGCTGAACTCGCTGACCGACCTGACCGGCTTCACTCCGGTGTTCGCGGAGAGCTACCCGGTGCTCGGCCTGGAGGCGGGGCCGAACTCCGAGTCGAACTTCGACTACCGGCAGGGCGCGTGTGATCACCTGATCGTGACCAGCGGCCGGTGCATGGCCGGCGAGGGCGAGGTGATCATCGGCGAGGTGACCGCGAAGCGCCGCAACATCACCCCGGGCACCGTGATCACCGCCACCTACGCCGAGATCATCGACCCGATGAATCCGGTCTACCAGCCGGCCGGCACACCCACCCAGGTCACGGTGGTCGGCACCTACCGGCCGCGGGACCCGGGCGAGTTGTACTGGGGTCCGGGCGTCTACTTCACCCTGGACAACGACGGGGTACGCAACGAGCCGATCTTCACCGGCCAGTACACCTTCGAGCACCTCGACCACCGCAGCCAACTGGTCGCCATCGACAACTTCGCCGACGCGGGCACGCTGTCCCCGGACCGGCTGGACGCGGTGCAGCCAGCAGATGGCCGACATCAGCGCCAGCCTCGAAGGGCTCGGCGGCCAGGTGCTCTTCAACACCGACATCCCCGACCTGATCGACCGCATCCGGGTCGGCCAGCGGCTCGCCCACCAGGTCGTCCCGGTGGCCGCGGTACCGCTGGTGCTGCTCGCCTGGTTCGTGATCTTCCTGGCCGTCGGGTACGGGGCCGAGGCCCGCCGGTTCGAGCTGGGCCTGCTGGCGCTGCGCGGTACCCGGCTGCCGATCCGCTGGTGGCTCGCGGTCGGCGAGAACGTGCTGCCGATCATCGTCGGCGCCGTCGGCGGCTTCTTCGCCGGTCAGGTGGCGGTGGCGCTGCTCGCCCGCGCCCGACTCGGCGAGTCGGACACCGCCCTGCTGAGCACGGCCGGCTGGCGGTACGCGCTGGTCGCCGGGGCGGGCGCGGTCCTGTGCGCGCTGCTGGCCCAGCGCCGGGGCATCGCCACGCCGGTCGCTTCGCTGCTGCGCCGGGTGGTCCGACCCGCGCCGGCCTGGCAGGCACTGGCGCTTGAGCTGCTGGTGATCCTGCTGGCCGGGGTGGCGGCCGTGCAGTTGCGGGTCAGCGGCGGCGACCTGACCGGGGTGGCGCTGCTGGTACCGGGCCTGGTGATCCTGGCCATCGCGTTGCTGGCCGGGCGTGCCGTGGTACCGCTGGCGGCCCGCTACGGCCGGTACGCGCTGCGCCGGGGCCGTACCGGTACCGGCCTGGCCGCCCTGCAACTGGCCCGCCGGCCCGGTGCCCAGCGGCTGCTGGTGCTGCTCACGGTTGCGGTGGCGCTGCTCAGCTTCGCGGCCACCGCCACCGACGTGGCCGGGCACGCCCGGGCCAACGAGGCGGAGATCGCCACCGGAGCGCCTCGGGTGGTGACCGTCAACGGCGTCACCCGCACGCTCCTGCTGCAGACCGTGCACGACGTCGACCCGCAGGGGAAGTTCGCGATGGCGGCGGTGGTGCTGGAGGGCGGCGGGCCGGACGAGCCGCCCACCATCGCAGTGGACTCGCCCCGGCTGGCGGCGGTGGCCTCCTGGCGCGGCGACTTCGGCTCGGCGTCGCCGGCCGAGTTGGCCGCGAAGCTGCACCCGACCAGCAGCGACACGGTGATCTTCACGGGCACCCTGGTGCACCTCGACGCCACCGCCACCGGCTTCGACCCGCGCGCCGACCTGCGGCTCACGATGGGTCTCGCCCCGCTGGACGGCTCGCCGGGCATCACCGTCGACTTCGGACCGCTGCAGCAGGGCCAGGAGACCTACGCGGCCGGTATCCGGGACTGCGCGAAGGGCTGCCGGCTGATCAACTTCGAGGTGAAGCAGGGCGCGCTCGGCGGGTACCACGTCACGTTGTCCCTGCATGCGCTGACCGTGACCGGCTCGACCGGGGTGAGCACCGAGCAGTTCGCCGACATCGGGCGCTGGCTGGCCACGCCGTCGGCGAAGCTGTCCGGCGGCGCGGACGGGCTGACCGTGGCCCTGGTCAACTCCAGCGGCCTGGCCAGCGAGGCGTGGGTCAAGCCGAACGACGCGCCGTACCCGCTGCCGGTGGTGAGCACCGAGGGGCTGGCCGACGACGCCACCATCGGCGGGCTGGGCGCCGCCGCCATTGCGCAGCACCAGGTCGCCCGCGTCGCCGGGCTGCCCGGCCTCGGCGATCGCGGCAGCATGATCGACCTGGAGTACGCCGACCGGGTGGCCGACGACAGCGGCTTCGCTGAGAACGCCCAGATCTGGCTCGGTCCGGCCACCCCCGCCAACGTCCTGCAACTGCTCGCCGATCACGGCCTGGTGGTGCGGGAGGATCAGACCAGCGCGCAGCTGCGGGCCGGCCTGGACGGCGAGGGTCCGGCCCTGGCGCTCTGGTTCCACCTGCTCGCCGCCGCGTTCGCGGTGATCCTGGCGACCGGCGGCATCGCCCTGGTGGCCGGGGTGGACCTGCGGCGGCGCACCGAGGACCTGGCTGCGCTGCGGCTGCAGGGCCTGCGGCGTCGGGTGAGCAGCCGGGCCGGCCTGTGGGGCTACCTGGTGGTGGTGCTGGCGGCACTGGCCTGTGGCCTGGTCGCGGCCGGGGTCGGCCTGGGCGCTGACGGGCAGCGCGCTGCCGGTGATCCAGGGCACCACGCACTGGCCGCTGCCCCGGTTGCCCCGGCTGCCGGCGGTGCTGCTGCCGCTGGTCGCCGTGGGCGTGCTGTTCGGCGCGGTGTCCGTGCTCGCGGCCGCGGCGCTGCGCCGCTCGGTGGCCCGGGCGCGGTGAGCGGGCCCCGCACCGGTCGGTGCGGGGCTGTACCGACTCGCGCGGGGGCTGTACCGACTCGCGCGGGGCTATACCGACTCGACGACGTCCGCGACGACGGCGGTGATGTTGTCCGGGCCGCCGGCCCGGCGGGCCAGGTCGATCAGGCGCGCGGCGCACTCCTTGAGATCGGTCAGCTCGTCCAGGGTCTGCCCGATGGTCTCGTCGGTCACCACGTCGGTCAGGCCGTCGCTGCACAGCAGGTACCGGTCGGCGGCGCGGAGCACCAGCCGCAGCTCGGTCGGGTCCAGCGGGTGCCCCTGCAACGCCTGGGTCACCACCGACTTGTGCGGGTGCACCCGGGCCTCCGCGCGGCTGATCACGCCCTCGTCGACCAGCGACTGGACGAACGTGTCGTCCCGGGTGATCTGGGTGAGCGCGCCGTCGCGCAGCCGGTAGGCGCGCGAGTCGCCGATGTGCAGCAGGGCCAGCTCGTCACCGTCGCGCAGCAGGGCGGTGACAGTGGTCCCCATCCCCTCGCGCGCCGGGTCGGCGGCGGCCGTCACCCGCACCTCGTCGTTGGCCGCCTCCACGGCGGCGCGCAGCAGCGCCGGCCCGTTGCCGGGGGCGATCCGCTGCTCGTCGAGCGGGGTCAGCGTCCGCATCACGATGCCGCTGGCCAGGTCACCGGCGGGCAGGCCGCCCATGCCATCGGCGACGGCGATCAGGGTGGCACCGGCGTGTGCGGCGTCCTCGTTGTTCGTCCGGACCATGCCGAGGTCACTGACGACCACCGACCGCAGGGTCAAGGTCATGGGTGCAGCCTGCCAAATCGCGGCGACTTCGTCATTAGGCACATCTGCGTATGGTGGGGCAATGTTGGGCGGCCCGCTGATCGGACGAACGGTTGAGGTCGGTGAATTTGCCGCTACTTGGACCCGGCTGGCGCAGCGACCCCGGGTGGTGGTGGTCACCGGCGAGCCCGGCGTGGGGAAGACTGCCCTGGTATCGACCGCAATGTCCGGACTGACCGCGCAGCGGGTACTCGCCGGCCGGGCCCGGGTGCACTCGCCCGCGCCGTACGACTGGTTGGCGGCGGTCCTCAGCTCACGCGAGTTGGTGGATCTCCCCGGACCCCGGGAGGCGGTCGCCTGGCTGGCGCAGCAGCCGGAGGTGCCCGCCCAGCGGTTCGCCCCGGGCGCGCTGCTACGGGTGGCCGTCAGAGTGGTGCGCCACCTGGTCGGCGCTGGCCCGGCGGTGCTGCTGGTGGAGGATCTGCACGCGCTCGATCCGGCCAGCCTCAACCTGCTCGCCGAGCTGGCCTACTGCCCCGCGCTGCCGGCGCTGCTGGTGGTCACCAGCCGCCCCACCGACGATCCGCTGGCCCGGCTCACGCTCGCCCAGTTGGGTGCGGCGGCCGGCGCGGTGCGCCTGCACCTCGGTCCGCTGCCGGCCGACGCGGTGCGGGAGCTGATTTCCCGGGTACGGCCGGAGGCCGCGCCCGAGCTCGCCGATGCCCTGTGGCAGCACAGTGGCGGCAACCCGTACCTGCTCACCGAGTTGCTCGCCCGGCTGAACACGGCCGCCACGGTGTCGCCGGTCCCGCCCCTGGTCACCGCCCCCGCTCCGGCCCCCGCCCCGGTCCGGTCCGCAGTGCCGGGCGCGGAAGCGGAGCTGACCAGCCGGGAGCGGCAGGTGCTGGAGTGCCTGGCCGCGGGAATGTCCAACAAGCAGGTCGCCCGGGTACTGGAGATCTCCATCCGGACGGTCGCCGTGCACGTCTCCAACGTGCTGCGCAAGACCGGCTCGGCGTCGCGCACGGAGGCGGCGCTGTGGGCGGTACGCGCCCGCCACCAGGCCGCTGACGCCTGACGCCGGGCCGTGACCTGCTTGTCCGGTGGCGCCGCGCGGGGACCGGGCGGCCGGCCGCGACCTGCCACAATGGTCCGGTGAGCTTCCCCCCGACCCTCCGCCGGAGGCGCCGATCACGGTCGTGCCCGCGCTGCGCCCGCCGGTTCCGCCGGCCGGTGCGCCGTGGCAGCCCGTGGACCGCCCCGGTCCCGGCCCGCTGCCCCTTCCCCGGGCGACGCCGGGTCACCCCTTCCCGGGGTCGATGCTCTTTCCCGCGGCGGCGCCTCCTCGCCCCTTCCCGGGGGCGGTGCCGGCTCGCCCGGCGCCCCGCCAGGCCGGGCCGGGATACCCAGGTCAGCCGTGGCCGGCTCAGCCCACCCCGATCCCCGGTTACCGGCCTGTCGCGCGCGTGGCGCCGGTCCCGACCGCGCCGAACGGCGCGCCGCTGGCCTCCTTCGGTGAGCGACTCGGGGCATACCTGTTGGATCGCCTGATCATCGGTGGTATAGCCGCTGTTCCGACGACGGTCCTCGCGCTCGTACTGCTGTTGCCGCCGGCCCTGGACGCCGCCCGCCAAGCCCGCGACGACGGGACGCGAAATACATCTCGGCGGCTCCTTCGCCGCGCGGTACGCCGTGCTGCTGGTATTCTCGTTGCTGGTACAGGCGGCGATCGGCTACTACTTCGAGGTGACCTGGGTGCTGCGCCACGACGGCCAGACGATCGGCAAGCGGGTACTCAGCCTGCGTACCGTAGGCGTGGACGGCACGGCACTGACCCGTGCGGCGGCGCACCGGCGCTACGGGGTGCAGTTCGTCGCCACCGTGGTGCCGCTGCTGGCCTACCTCGACGGACTCTGGCAACTGTGGGACAAACCGCTCCGGCAGTGCCTGCACGACAAGGCGGCCCGTACCGTCGTGGTAAAGGTATGACTGTGAGCGAGATCGCCGCGGGCTGGTACAAGGATCCCGCTGAGCCGACGACCCAGCGTTACTGGACCGGCGAGGAGTGGATCGGCGAGCCGCTGCCGGTCGGCGACACCCCACCGGCCGGCCCGCCGCCCGGCGCGGCCCCGACGGCGAGCGCCGCACCCCGTACGGTGACACCCGTCGCTCCCACCACTCCGGCCGCACCGACCGCGGCCGGCTCACCGGCCGCGCCCGAGCGCCAGTATCACCGGGGTGGCCCGGCCGGCCGGATCACCCGGCCAGCCGCCGCCTTGGGGGCCTGCTCAGCCCGGCCCGATCGGCTGGCCCGGACAACAGGGCCAGCCCGGCCCGGCAGTTGGCCCGGCCAGGCCGGCCAGCCCGGCCACGGCGGTTAGCCTGGTCAGCCGGGCCAGCCCGGCCCCGGCGGTTGGCCCGGCCAGGGGCAGCCCGGTCAGCAGGGCCCGACAGGTTGGCCCGGCTCCGCAGAGTCCGCCCGCCCCGCAGAGTCCGCCCGCCTCCGCAGAGTCCGCCCGGTTAGCAGGGTCCGGCGGGGCAGCCCGGCCCGAACGGCTGGCCCGGCCAGCCCGGTGCCGGCAACCAGCCAGGTCCCAACCTCAGCCCGGCAGTTGGCCGGGGCAGCCCGGCCGGCCGGGTACGGTCCGCAGCCGGCGGCGGGCGCCCGTTGGCAGCCCGGTATGCCGCGCCCCGGCCAGGCCGGCTGGCACCCCGGGATGCCGCTGCCGCCCGGCAGCGTGCTGGTCCCGGTGCAGGCCAATCCGCACGGGTACCCGGTGGCCCCGCTCGGCCTGCGACTGCTGGCCCGGCTGATCGACATCGGGGTGGTACTCGCCCTCAGTGCGGTCGCCGCCGGCTGGCTGATCTACACGGTGGTCCAGGACTACGCGCCGGTCTACCACGCGATGTACGACGCGGTGATGGCCGGCAAGGACCTCAACGACGTGGCCCTGCCCGCGGTACCCGGCCGGACCGGCACCCTCACCTCCATCGTCATCCCGTTGATCATCATGGTGCTGTGGTGGGTGTACGAGGTGCCGGGCACCGCCCGTACCGGGCAGACCTTCGGCAAGCGGGTGGTCGGTATCCGGGTGATGGCGCTGGAGTCCACCGAGCCGCTCGGCATCCGGCGCGCCTTCCGCCGGTGGAATCCGCTGGGCATCCCGGTGTTCCTGTGGTCCTGCTTCGGGCTGGGCTTCCTGCTGCAGTTCATCGACTCGGTCTCGCCGGCCGCCGGTGGCCCGTTGAAACTGGCCCTGCACGACCGGTCGGCGGCGACCGTGGTGGTCCGCAGCGGACGCCCCGGCCACGAGATCACCCCCACCAGCCCACCGCCGGCACCCCCCGCCGCACCGTGACGATCCGGAGGATCGGATGAGCCTGACCCGTCCCGACCTGGCGGCGCTGCCCGCCTACGTACCCGGCCGCACCGTGCCCGGCGCGATCAAGCTGGCCAGCAACGAGGTGCCGTTCGGTCCGCTGCCCGGGGTGGTGGAGGCGATCACCGCCGCCGCCCGGGACACCCACCGGTACCCGGACATGGGCGTCATCGCCCTGCGTGACCGGCTGGCCAGCCGGTTCGGGGTGGCCGCCCAGCGGGTCGTCACCGGCTGCGGTTCGGTGGCGCTGGCCGAGCACCTGGCGAAGGTGACCTGCCTGGACCCGCAGGACGAGATCCTGTTCTCCTGGCGCTCGTTCGAGGCGTACCCGATCATCGCCGCCGCTGCGGGGGTGCGCGCCGTGAAGGTACCCAACCGCGCCGACCACGGGCACGACCTGCCGGCGATGGCGGCTGCCGTGGGTACCCACACCCGGCTGGTCTTCGTCTGCAACCCGAACAACCCGACCGGTACCTCGCTGCGCCGCCCCGAGCTGGACGCGTTCCTCGACTCGGTACCCACCAGCACCCTGGTGGTGCTCGACGAGGCGTACCGCGAGTTCGTCACCGACCCGGGCGTACCCGACGCCCTGGACACCTACGCCGACCGGCCGAACGTGGTGGTGCTGCGGACCCTCTCCAAGGCGTGGGGGCTGGCCGGGCTGCGGGTGGGCTTCCTGGTCGCCGCGCCGGAGGTTGCCGACGCGCTGCGCAAGGTGCTCACCCCGTTCTCCACCAGCAGCCTGGCCCAGGCGGCCGCGCTGGCCGCGCTGGAGCAGGGCGCGGAGATGTCCCGCCGGGCGGAGATCGTGGTGCACGAGCGGGAGCGGCTGCTCGCCGCGGTGCGCAAGTACCTGCCCGAGGTACCGGACTCGCAGGCCAACTTCATCTGGCTGCCGCTGGGCGACCATCGGCCGAGTTCGGTGCGGCGTGCGAGCGGCGGCAGGTGATCGTGCGGCCGTTCCAGGGCGACGGGGTGCGGATCACCGTGGGTACCCCCGAGGAGAACGACGTGCTGCTCGCCGCCGTGGAGGAGTACTTCGGCTGACGCCGGCCGCGGTGGTCAGGCGGTCGGGACGGCCCCGACGGCCAGGATGCCCGGGTTCGGGAAGTAGTACGCCGGGTCCGGGTTGCTGGGCTTGGAGCCGAGGAACAGCCGTTCCAGGAAGACCAGGCCGCCACCGGCGTACACCAGACCGGGTTTGAAGGTCCGCTTGTCGTCCTTGAGCAGGTTGAGCCGGGAGACCTCGGTGCCGGTCGCGGCGGTGAGGGTGACCAGTTCGCGGGCCGGGGTGAAGATGTGCACCACGTCGTCCTGCTCGGCGAGCACGATCGGCACCGGGTTGATGCCGGTGGCCGCCGGCCGGGTTCCGGGCGTGGGCGTGCGGCTGACCCGTGGCGTGGGCAGCGGCCTGACGTCGAGCCAGGTCCACAACAGCCGGCCGGTGGTCAGGCTGCTGCCGGTGACCGCCCCGTTCAGGTGGCTGGTGACCACGACGTCGCCGGACGAGCCAGCTGTCCGGGTCGGCCAGGGCGGGCCGCTCGGTGAGCCGGTTGTCGTCGCCGATCACCCAGGCGGTGCCGTTGCCGCGTACCCCCGTGCAGTCCGATCGGGCCGGCCCGCAGTCGATCGGGGTGAGCTCGCCGACGTCCACCTGCCAGGAGATCGGCGCGCCGTCGCCGACCTGGTAGACGCGGGCCGGGCTCGCCGGGCAGACCACCAACCCGCCGATGGTGTACGGGTCGGCCGGGCAGGCCGGCTGCTGCCAGCGGCGGGCGCCGGTGCCGATGTCCAGGGCGACCAGCGGGGCGCCGGGCGTGTCACCGACGATCACGGTGCTGGTACCCGAGGCGGTCAGGTGCGGTGGCAGGTAGACCGTGGCCCCGCCGGTACGCCGGCCGGTGTTCCCGCCGGTGATCCCGGTGGCCGTGGACCACAGTTCCGTACCGTTACGCGCGTCGGTGCCGTAGATCCGCCCGTCCGACCACAGCGACACCACCGTGGCCCCGACGGCCACCACTCCCTGCACCTCGGCCGGCCAGCGCCGCAGCGACCAGTACGGGGTGAGCGACGACTTCGCGGTGGCCGGCTGGTCGGCCCAGACCTCGTGCGGCCCGGCGTAGACCCGCAGCCGCCCGTCCACCAGCAGCGGCGTGCGCAGCAGCGGCCCGTAGATCTTGGCCTGCGACGACGGTCGACGCGGGGTAGCCGCTGTGGGCCGTGGAGATGCTGTCCCGTGGCGCGAAGACCCGGTATCCGAGCAGCGCAAGCAGCAGCACCAGTACCAGCGTCCCGCCGGTGACCAGTGCCGCCCGCCGTACGCCCGTCATCCGCACCCGGGCACAATACCGTCCGGGGATGACCGCATCGGACACCCCTCAGTCGGCGGTTACCAGTGCGACAGCGATCGCGGCCAGCCCTTCGCCGCGGCCGGTGAGCCCGAGGCCGTCGGTGGTGGTGCCCGCGATGGTGACCGGCGCGCCGACGGCGTCGGAGAGCACCCGCTGCGCTTCGTCCCGGCGCGGTCCGATCCGGGGGGCCACCCCGATCACCTGGATGGACACGTTCCCGATGGCGTACCCGGCGGCCCGTACCCGACGGGCGGTCTCGCGCAGCAGCGTCGTGCCGGCCGCGCCGGCCCACTGCGGTTCGGCGGTGCCGTAGTTGCCGCCCAGGTCGCCGAGGCCGGCCGCGGAGAACAGCGCGTCGCAGGCGGCGTGCGCGGCCACGTCGCCGTCGGAGTGCCCGGCCAGTCCGGGTACCCCCGGCCAGTGCAGGCCGGCGAGTTGGCACGGCTGGTCGGGGTCGAAGGCGTGCACGTCGGTACCGATGCCGACCCGCATCAGCGACCACCCGCCGGCACCGGCTCGGCGGCCAGCAACGCGGTGGCGATGGTCAGGTCGAGGGGTCGGGTGATCTTCATGGCCCGGTCGTCACCGGGCACGGTGAGTACCGGCAGTCCCATGCGTCTCGACCATACCGGCGTCGTCGGTGTGCTCGGCTTCGGCGGCGGCGTGCGCGGCCAGCAGGGTGTCGCGCTGGAAGCCCTGCGGCGTCTGGACGGCCCGCAGCACTGTCCGGTCGACGGTGCCGACCACCACGGCGGCGGCGTCGACCTGCTTGATCGTGTCGACCACCGGGAGCACCGGAATGACGGCCGGCGCGCCGGCGCGGACGGCCGCGGCCACCGACTCGAACAGCGTCGCCGGGGCGAGGCACCGGGCGGCGTCGTGGACGAGCACGATCGGCAGGTGGGCGGGGGCGGCGGCGAGGGCCAGGGTGACCGATTCCTGGCGGCTGGCGCCGCCGGCCACCACGATGACCGGGGCCACCGGGGCGAGCAGGGCCGCCACGGCGGGTACGTCGTCGGGGGGTGCGGCCACCACGATGGCGGCGACGCCGGCGGCCTGCGCGGCCCGGCGGACGGCGTGCACGAGCAGCGGTGTGCCGTCGAGGGTGCGCAGCGCCTTGGGTCCGCCGCCGCCGAGCCGGACGCCCATGCCTGCGGCAGGAACAAGGATCGCGACGTCACCGCGCACATCCAACTGCGCGGTCACGTCGCGGTCCTCAGGGTAAGCACGGAACTACGGTCGTAGCCGGTGACTCAGGCCTCGGTGAGGACCTTGTCGAGCAGGTTCTCGGCCTCGTCCTTGGTGCTACTTCTCGGCGAGCGCCACCTCGCCGACGAGGATGTCGCGGGCCTTGGCGAGCATCCGCTTCTCGCCAGCCGACAGCCCACGCTCCCGCTCGCGACGCCAGAGGTCACGAACGACCTCTGCCACCTTGAGCGGGTTGCCCGACGCCAACTTCTCCAGGTTCGCCTTGTAACGCCGAGACCAGTTGGTCGGCTCCTCGGTGTGCGGAGCGCGCAACACATCAAAGACCTTCGTCAGGCCCTCTTCACCAACGACTTCGCGTACGCCGACATCTTCGGCATTCTCCGCGGGCACCCGTACGGTCAGGTCACCCTGGGCAACCCGCAGGACCAGATACTGCTTCGGTTCGCCCTTGATGATCCGAGTCTCGATTGCCTCGATGAGTGCGGCCCCGTGGTGGGGGTAGACAACGGTTTCGCCGACACTGAAAACCATAGGTTCGAAACCCCTTTCGCTGTGTCTAGGGTAACACGCCAAGTCACCCTCAGCCCAGCCCAGGAGTGAGCGTTAGTGCTGGTCACACCGTATGTGAGTCGTCTTTCTCCAGCTTGACACGGATCGAACGGGATGCACCGTTACGGAAGGTAACCAGAGAGTCACGCTCAACTTAGATTAAATCGGTAATGCCGGATATCGCCGGCATTGCACCAGTACGTCCTGAGCAGCGCCGACGTGCCCGGCCAGCAGTGCGGACGGCTACCGGACAGCCGTCACGTTACGACCGCGTACCGTTACCAATCCGGCACCCGATCCCGCGACCGCACGTCTGGCGTGGCCGCCACGAATGGGGGACAGTGGAGGTCAGGGCCAAGGAGACATTATGGGCGCGCTGCGGGACGACAACGGCGGCGGACTTCCGTCCGACGGTAACGGTGTGCCGGACCTGCCGCCCGAGTGGGGCACCGTGGTCATCCCCGATGACCTCACCGAACTCGATGACGAAGCCCGACCCGTCCAGCGTGAGTTCCGCCGGCTCGCCCGCCGCAACCGCTGGCGCCGCCGCTTCGGCCGGGCCCCGTTGCAGACCACCGTCGCGGACGACTCCCCCGCTCTCGGACTCCCTCTGCTGATCATGGCGATCGCCATCATCGCGACCCTGACCAGCCTCTTCGCCATCGCCTGGCCGGCACAGTCACAGCACGCGACGCCCCAGGCGAGCAACCCGCCGGCCGCCACCGCCACCGCGCTGCCGGACATCGTGCTGACCGGCGCCGACGGAGTCACCTTCCGGCTGCGCGAGTCGCTGCCCGCGGTGATCCTGCTGGTCGACGCCTGCCGCTGCGACGACCTGGTGCTGCAGACCGCCAAGGCGGTCGCCCCGACCGTCACCGTGCTGGTCGTCGGGCACACCCGACCCACTCTGCCCGCAGGCCTGCCGGCCGACCGCAAGGTGCGCGCCGCCGCCGACTCGGCCGGCGCGTTGTACGCCGCCTTCCCCACCCGGAAGACCACCGCCATCCTGGCCACCGCCACCGGCGGCATCCTCGCCACGGTCTTCCCGGTGGTCAGCGTCGACGGCTTCGCCCAGTACCTGCCCGACCTGCGCTGACCCGACGTCGATCCGAGAGCTCGCTCTACCAGGGGATGATCCGCCAGGCCAGTACGCCGGCGGCGGCGTCACTTGCGAAGATCAGTTGGTACCGGCCGACCGGTGGCGCGTTGATCGCGATGGTCACCGCCGCCGGTCGCTTGCTGCACGGCACCGTGGCGGTGGCCAGCACCTGATCGGTCGCATCCAGCCGGGCGCCGTCCGGGTACGCGCCGAGCACCACCGCGCCCGCGCCCGCGCACGCCACATCGACCTGGACCCGCCGGCCCGGGGTGTCCCCGTAGACGCCGACGAACCGGGTACCGGCGTCGAGGTACCCGACCGGGGGCACGGTGCCGGGGTAGCCGGGCAGCGCCGAGCCGGCCTCCGCGGCGAGGGCCGGGTCGGGGGTGAACGGTGGCGGCGCGCTCGGCCGCGCCACCGCCGGCGGCACATCAGTGCTGGTCAGCGCCCCGTGCACAATCAAGCCGCCGACCAGCAGCCCGGTGAGCGCCAGCGCCAGAGTCCGCCACCTGCGGCGACCGGGTCGGCCCGGCGAACCCCACTCCACCACGGCGATCTCAGGCTCGCCGCCCCACCCGGGCTCGCCGCCCCACCCAGGCTCGCGGCCCGCGGCCGGTGGGCGACCACTGCCGGGTGGGCGACCACTGCCGGGTGGGCGGCCCTGGTGGGGCCGGCCGGCTGACGGCACTGCGATCACGCCCGGCGCAGCAGCACCGCGTAGAGGGTGAGTCCCGGGCCGAAGGCGAGCGCGACGACGTGGGTACCGGACGGGATGTCCGGGGGGAGCGCGGAGGTGAGCCGGTCGAGGATCAGCAGCACGGTGGGGGACGAGCAGTTGCCGTGCTCGGCCAGTACCGCCCGGGACGGCGCGAGCTGCTCCTCGGACAGGCCCAGCCGCTCGGCGACGACGGTCAGGATGCGCGGGCCGCCCGGGTGCACCGCCCAGCCGGCCACCGCCGCCCGGTCCAGCCCGTGCACGCTGAGCAGGTCGTCCACCAGCGGTCCCACGTACTGGTCGAGCACGTCGGGTACCTGCTGGGACAGGGTCATCCGGAAGCCGTGGTCGGTGACGTCCCAGGTCATGTAGTCGGCGGT
Organism: uncultured Actinomycetota bacterium; assembly: GCA_963794685.1. Lineage (GTDB taxonomy): Bacteria > Actinomycetota > Actinomycetes > Mycobacteriales > Micromonosporaceae > CAVTWH01. Next base: position 440,951 of record CAWCFK010000012.1, read on the forward strand.
GGCCACATCGGTGACCGAGGCCACGTCCACCACCGCCCAACCGGCCGGCCCGGCCTCCGCGTCTTCATCAGCCGGACGGAGCACCACAGCCGCCGCCGCGTCGGAGAAGAGCGCGTGCGCCACGATCTGCTGGGCGTCCCGGGTCGGCGGCTGCACGTGCAGGGTGGTCAACTCGGCGCAGAGCAGCACCGCCGGGCGGTTACGGGACCGGACGAAGTCGGCCGCCACCCCCAGCCCCGGCAGCGCCGCGTAGCAGCCCATGTGCCCGATCGACAGGCGCTGGGTGTCCGGCGCCATGCCCAGGTCGCGGGCGAGCAGGATGTCCAGGCCGGGGGTGGCGTAGCCGGTACACGAGCAGACCGCGAACAGGCCCACCTGCCCGGGGTCTAGGTCGGCGGTGGCGAGCGCGTCGGAGACCGCCGACTTGCCCAGCGGCAGCGCCTCGGCCAGCCAGCGCTCCATCCGCTGCCCGGTGGTCCAGCTGGAGACGTCCTCCGCGTACGGGTTGAGCACGGTGTGCCGGGTGACCACGCCCGAGTTCGCGAAGATCCGCTTCGCCAGGCCACGCTGCACCCCGGCGTAGTGCCGGTCGAAGTAGATGTCCCACAGCTCCTGCTGCAGGTACGAGGTGGGGTGGGCCAGGCCGAAGCCGGCGAGCACGGCAGTTACCACCGGGGGCTACCTCCGTCTGCGTCCGGATCGCCGCCCAGTGCCGCGATGCCGAGCCAGTCCGCGCACACGTCCGAGGTGGCCGGCTGCAGGGAGCCGCAGCGGGCGTCCCGGTACAGCCGCTCCAACGGGTTCCCGCGCCGGGTGGCGCTCGTCCCGGCCGCCTCCAGCATCGACGCGGCCACCTCGGCAGCGGTGGTGCCGGCCAGGTACTTGGCCCGCCACACCCAGCGCCGGGTCTCCTCGTCAGCGGGGTCGTCGTCCACCCGGCGGGCGGCCTCGGCCACCGCGAGCCGGGCCGCCGCCACCGCCGCGTCGGCGCGTCCCAGCCGGGCGCGTACCGACGGCAGGCCGGTCAACTTGCGCTCCCGCAGGTGTGCCACTGCCGCGTCCACGGCCGCCTGGGCGACGCCAACGTAGACGGCCGAGTAGCTGGCCACCAGCCAGTGCGGCATCAGCTCGGCGAACCACAGCGCCAGCCCTTCGACCCCGCCGAGCAGCGTGCCCACCGGCACCGTGACGTCCAGGTGCAGGTCGTGCGAGCCGGTCGCGCGCATGCCGAGGGAGTCCCAGGTCGGCTCGACGGTGATGCCCGGCGTGTCGGCGGGTACCAGGAACTGCGACACCAGGTCCGGTTCGGCCGCGCTGCGCGCCGCCACCAGGTAGGCGTCGGCGTAGCCGGCGCCGGAGACGAAGGTTTTCGCGCCGGTGATCCGGAAGCTGTCGCCCTCGGCGGTGTAGCTGGTGGTCAGCCGGGACAGCCGGGAGCCGGCGCCCCGCTCGCTCATCGCCACCGCGTAGAACGCCCCGCCGGCGGCGCGCTTGAGGATCTCGTCGCGGGCCGTGAAGAACTCCGCGGGTACCCCGGCAGCCTCGGCAAGTGCCACCGGGATGCCGGCGAGCGCCCCGGTCACCGAGGCGTGCATGTTGAACACCAGAGCCGTCGCGCCGTTGCCCCGGGCCAGCTCGTAGGCCACCTCCGCGTACCCGGCGAAGCCTGCGCCGAGGCCACCGAGCGCGGTCGGCACCAGCAGCCCGAACATCCCCTCGGCGCGCAGGTCGGCGAAGTCGTCCACCGGGAAGCTGCCGTCCCGGTCGTGGCCGGCCGCGCGCGCGGCGAACCGCGGCGCCAGTCGTTGTGCCCGCGCCAGCGCGTCTGTCACGACTCTCGGACCCCCTGCCCCTGGTACATGATCGCCGTCGAGCGCGACGGCACGATCGCGATTTCGCCGCGCCGGGTGAACAGCCAGCGCACGATCCCGGCAGCCGGCCGGACGCCCTGGATGCGCAGCGCCACCCCGTGCCGGGCGCACTCGTCCACCAGCACCCGGGGTCGGACGAAGAGCGCCGGATCGTGGATGCCCTTCGGCGCCAACCCGGGCAGCCGCTCACCCAGTGTTACCACGACGAAGCGGGCCAGCGCAGTGGCGTTGACCGTGTCGAGCACCAGTAGTCCGCCCGGGCGCAGCAGCCGGCAGGCGTGCGCCACGGCGGCCCGGGGATCGGGCACGTGCTCCAGGATCTCCCCGGCGCTCACCACGTCGGCGCAGCCGTCGGCGAGCGGTACCCGCTGCGCGTCCCCGCGCACCGGCGTCACTCCCTGCCCGGCCGCCCGGACCAGCGCACTCGTGTTCAGGTCCACGCCCACGTGCCGGTAGCCCAGGCCGGCCACGAACTCGGCGAGCAACCCACCGCCGCAGCCGATGTCCACCAGTACCGCGCCGGGCCGGGAGGCGGGCGGGATCATGCGTGCCCGTGCGGCGGCGATCCACCGGAGCATCGCAAAAGCGCCGTCCGGTCGCCCCCATTCGCCGGCCAGCAGGTCGTACTGGGCGACGTCGTTACGGCGCATGTCAATCAGCGTGACACGGATCGCCACGATCCAAAAGCGACTGTGCGGCCAGGGTCATGCCATGCCGCCGGCGCGCCCGCCCGGTCCGATCACTGTCCGGCCACTCAGTCCGGCCCGGCCACCCGGTGCGCTCGGCGGCTCGGTCGGGCTGGCTGCCCGGTCGGATCGGCCACTCAGTCCGGGATGATCACCGGGGCGCCGAGCAGCAGGATCAGCATGTTCAGTACCGCGATCACCATCGCCGCGAGGAACGGCACCCGGCCCCGGCCGAGCAGGCCGGCTACCGCGACCGCCAGCACCACGACGAGGCCGACCGCCGTGCTCACCGGGTGCCCGGCCCACTGCCCCGCGGCGATCAGCGCCGAGGCGGCCAGCAGCATCGCGAAGGCCAGCAGCCGGACCACCGCCGGCCCGTGCCGGCCCGCGCCGGCCAGCCGCTGCGGCAGCCCGCCCACCCCGGTCGCGGCGTCGCCGGCCAGGTCCGGCAGCACGTTGGCGAAGTGCCCGCCGAGGCCGAGCAGCCCGGCCGCCGCGTACCCCCAGGGCTGCGCGTGCGCCCCGGCCGGGAAGGTGGTCGCGGCGAATGCCGGAATCAGGCCGAAGCCGACCAGGTAGGCCAGCGCCGAGCCGACCGTCGACTTCAGACCCAGGTTGTACGCCCAGCCGGCCGCCATCATCACCGCGTTCACCACGCCGGTGGCCGGGCTGACCAGGAAGCTCAGGGCCACCGACAGGGCCAGCGCGCCGAGCGCCGCCAGCCAGGCCGTCCGGCCGGCGAGCTGCCCGGTGGCGATCGGCTTGTCGGCGCGCCCGGCAGCCCGGTCGCGGGCCGCGTCGGATGCGTCGTTGGACAGCCCGATGGACACCTCGCCGGCCAGTACCGCGACGATGACCAGGACGAACGTGCCGGTGCCGAGCCGGGGTGGACGGGCGCAGAGGGCCACGATCACACCCGTGATGACGAGCGACGGGACCGGGTGGCAGCATCGCAGAAGTGCCGCCGCAGTGCCGCGGATAGCGCACCTCCCGTCACCACGAGCCGGTTCGCCGGCAGTGTAGCGGTGGGTACGCCCGTCCGGGCGTGTCGCGCGCACTGCCAGGCCGAGCCGGCCGGGCGCGGACCGCGAGGAGGGGTGCCATGAGGCTGTCACTACGCGGCGACAACCTGCTGGAACGACTGGTGCTGCGGACCGGGCTGGTACCCGCGCCGGCCGCCGAGGCGTGGGGCGGGATGGCGCTGTCCGCGATGCTGGTGACAGCGGTGGAACTCGGCGTCTTCAGCCGACTGGCGACCGGCCCGGCCAGCGCCGAGGAGTTGCGCGCCGAGCTGGACCTCGCCGCGCCGGGGCTCGCCGCGCTGCTGGACTGCCTGCACTCGGGCGGGTACCTGCGGCTGCGGGGCGGGCGGTACGAGCTCACCCGGGTGGCCCGGCGCTGGCTCGCGCCGCAGGCGCCGCTGTCGGTGGCCGACTTCGTGGCCGGTACCGGCGACTACTGGACCTGGTGGCAGCGGCTGCCCGAGGTGATCCGCACCGGTACCCCGGTCGGCCATCACGACGCCGACCCGGACGACCCGTACTGGCGGCGCTACCTGACCGGCCAGTACCAGCTCGCCCGGCTCAGCGCCGGGGAGGTCGCCCGCAAGCTGCGGGTACCCCCGCACGCCCGGACGGTGCTCGACATCGGTGGCGGGCACGGCGCGTACCCGATCGAACTGTGCCGCCGCCACCCGGCCCTCACCGCTACCGTGCTGGATCTTCCAGGCAGCGCCCGGATCGGTCGGGAACTGGTGGCCGCCGCCGGGCTGGCCGACCGGATCTCCTTCCGCGAGGGCGACGCCCGGCACGCCGACCTGGGCGCCGGGTACGACCTGGTGCTCTGCTTCAACCTGGTGCACCACCTGACGCCAGCGGAGATCGTGGCGCTGTTCACCCGGATCCGGGCGGCGCTGGCCCCGGGCGGCAGCCTGGCCGTGCTGGACGGGTTCAGCGCCCCGACCCGGCGACCCCAGCCGGCCGCCGCCACCCTGAGCCTGTTCATGTACCTGAGCTCCGGCTCCCGCGCGTACCCCCGCGACCAGCTGGGCGACTGGCTGAGCCGGGCGGGTTTCGCCGCACCCCGCCGGATCCCCGCCCGCCGCATCCCCGGTCTGGCCCTCTACCAGGCCGCCACCTGACTCCGACGAGGTAGCCGGCTGCCCCGCCGGGTGGACGGTGGCGGGTGCCCGCGATCGCGATCTCGGTGCCCACTACGCTAGGCCCGGTTGTGTGTCGTTCAAGGAGGGGCGCCGTGACCCGCAGGAACCGCGTCTGGTCGATCGCCGTGCTGGCAGTCGGCGCGCTCGCCACCGCACCGCTGTTGAGCGCGTGTGGGGCCGGGCAGATCGCCAACACCGCCGACATGGTCGCCGCCATCCAGGGCGCCAGCGCCACCACCACGATCACCAGCTCCTCGGACCAGAGCTACGTCAACTCGACGGTGGGCGTGCGCAACGTCACCGTCGACTACAACGGTCCGGCCGGTTACCCGCAGGGCGGCACCGCGCCGCTGAGCGTGTACATCGTGAACAACACCCCGGGCACTCTCACTCTGACCCGGGTGCGGGCCACCGTCAGCAGCCCGGGCAGCTCCGAAACCGGCACGGCCACGGTGGTCCTCTCCGGCAAGGGCGCGACGCCCAGCACGGCGCCGTCGACCGCCCAGCCCTCCTCGGCTACCCCGACCGGCTCGGCTACCCCCACCGGCTCGGCCGGGAAGACCGGCAGTCCGAGCGCCACCGCGACCGGTTCGCCGTCGCCGGTGGTGACCACCCCGCCGCCGGTGGGCGCGACCTCGTTCAAGGTGGCGGTACCGCCCGCGCCGGCCGAGCTCACCGCGCTGACCAAGGCCAACGGCACGTACCTGCAGCTGACCCAGCTCAGTCAGCCGCTGGTACCCGGCGCGATCGTGCACCTGATCTTCGACTTCACTCTCGCCACCGGCGAGGACGTGGTGGTCGGCGACAGCCCCACCCAGCCGGTGGACGCCCCGGTGGCCCCGCCGACCGCACCGGCCCCGCGCTCGCCGCTGCCGCTCTCCCCGCCCGAGGAGTAGACCGGCTCCGTCCGTGACGTAGGCCGGCTCCGACGAGGAGTAGGCCGGCTCCGCCTGTGGCGTGGGCCGGCGTGACGGAATCTGTCGTAGCCTCCGGCTAGCTTGGCCGGGTGACGTCAGCCACCGGTAAGTCCCGTCCCGCCAACGCCGCCCGCAGCAACGGTCGGGCCGCCCGGGTCGCCTACGAGTGCGACGCCTGCGGGCACCGGCCGGCCAAGTGGGTCGGTCGCTGCCCCGAGTGCGGCGAGTGGGGGTCCATTGTGGACTCCACCGGCGGGGTCGGGATGACCGGTTCCGGCCAGCAGGTGGTCGCCCGGGCGCCGGCGCAGCCGGCCCAGCCGATCTCCCGGATCAGTGCCGCACCGGCCCGCTACCGGCCGACCGGGGTCGGTGAACTGGATCGGGTCCTCGGCGGCGGGCTGGTACCCGGCGCCGTCGTGCTGCTGGCCGGCGAGCCCGGCGTGGGCAAGTCGACGCTGCTGCTGGAGGTGGCCCAGCAGTGGGCCGCCACCGGAGCCCAGGTCGCTGTCGCCCGCGCCGCCGCCGAGGCGGCCGAGGACGCCGCCGAAACTGCCGCCGACCCTGGCCGATCTGCCGGGTCGGCAGCCGGCGGCCGGGCCGGCAGCGCGGCGGCCCACGGGCAGGCGTTCGGTCGGGCGCTGGTGGTCTCCGGTGAGGAGTCGGTCAGCCAGGTGCGGCTGCGCGCCGAGCGGCTCGGCGCGTTGCACGACGAGCTCTACCTGGCGGCCGAGACCGACCTGGAGGCGCTCCTCGGGCACCTGGAGGTAGTCAGGCCGGGGCTGCTCATCGTGGACTCGGTACAGACCATCTCCGCGCCCGGTCACGAGGGGGTGGCCGGTGGGGTGACCCAGGTCCGGGCGGTCACCGCCGCGCTGGTGCAGGTCGCCAAGGAGCGCGGCATCGCCACTGTGCTGGTCGGCCACGTCACCAAGGACGGCCAGGTCGCCGGCCCGCGCACGTTGGAGCACCTGGTCGACGTGGTGCTCCAGTTCGAGGGAGACAAGCACTCCTCGCTGCGGATGGTGCGCGGGTTGAAGAACAGGTTCGGCGCGGCCGACGAGGTGGGCTGCTTCGAGATGCTGGAGAGTGGTCTCGCCAGCCTGCCCGACCCGTCCGGGCTGTTCCTCACCCGGTACGCCGAGCCGACGCCGGGCACCTGCGCGACCGTGGCGATGGAGGGTCGGCGGGCGCTGGTCGTCGAGGTGCAGGCGCTGATCGGGGCACAGGTCGCCGGCTCCCCCCGGCGGACCGTCTCCGGGCTGGATTCGGCGCGGCTCGGCATGGTGCTCGCCGTGCTGCAGCGCTGGGTCCAGGTACGGCTGCACGAGCGCGAGGTCTACGCGGCCACCGTGGGCGGCATCCGGGTGGTCGAGCCGGCCGCCGACCTCGGGCTGGCGCTGGCCATCGTCTCCGCCGCGCACGACCTGCCACTCGCCGCCGACCTGGTGGCCATCGGTGAGGTCGGGCTGACCGGGGAGGTACGTCGGGTGGGTGCGGTGTCCCGCCGGCTCGCCGAGGCCGCCCGGCTCGGATTCCGCCGGGCACTGGTGCCCCCGGGCTGCGGCCCGGCCGCCACCGGCACCACCCCGCCCGGAATGACCGTCCTGGAGGTGCCGGACGTCAAGACAGCCGCCCACTACGCGGCCCGGGCGTCGGCCGAAGGGTGAAGGAACAACGATGATCGGAAGCTGTCGACCGCCGGTCCGGCTAGTGTTGTGGCCGCGGACGCTACCGCGAGCGCACCACCCGACTACTCAACCGTAAACTGTGCAGGTGCCGATGGACCGTGACGCCCCCCGCGGGAGTACCGGCCTGGCTCGCGCCGGATCCGGACTCTTCAACTGGATCGGTGGCAGCCAGGCCAGCGACCCGTTGCGCGCAACTGTCGCCCTGATGGCGCCCGGCACCGTCCTGCGGGACGGGCTGGAGCGCATCCTGCGCGGCCGGACCGGCGCGCTCATCGTGCTGGGCTTCGACAAGACCGTCGATCTCATCTGTACCGGCGGCTTCACTCTGGACGTCGAGTTCTCCGCCCAGCGACTGCGGGAACTGTGCAAGATGGACGGTGCCGTGGTGCTGTCCAGCGACGGCACCCGCATCGTCCGGGCCGGCGTACACCTGATGCCCGACCCGCAGATCCCCTCCGCCGAGACCGGCACCAGGCACCGCACCGCCGAACGGGTCGCCAAGCAGAGCGGCTACCCGGTGATCTCGGTCAGCCAGTCGATGCACATCATCGGCGTCTACGTGAACGGCCAGCGGCATGTGCTGGACGACTCGGGCGCCATCCTGTCCCGGGCCAACCAGGCACTGGCCACCCTGGAGCGGTACAAGTTGCGCCTCGATGAGGTGTCCGGGGCGCTGTCCGCGCTGGAGATCGAGGATCTGGTCACCGTCCGGGACGCGGTCGCCGCTGTGCAGCGGCTGGAGATGGTGCGCCGGATCGCCGACGAGATCGCCGGGTACGTGGTCGAGCTGGGTACCGACGGCCGGCTGCTCGCGCTGCAACTCGAAGAGCTGATGGTCGGTGTGGACGCCGACCGTACCCTGGTCATCCGCGACTACCTGCCGCCCGGCCGGCGCGCCCGGCAACTCGACGAGGCGCTGGTGGAGCTGGACATGCTCAGCGCCACCGACCTGATCGACCTGGTCGCGGTGAGCCGTGCGCTGGGCTACCCGGGCTCCTCCGACGCGCTGGAGGCGGCGGTTTCCCCGCGCGGGTTCCGGCTGCTGGCGAAGGTACCCCGGCTGCCCGGCACGGTGGTCGACCGGCTGGTCGACCACTTCGGCACGCTGCAGCGTCTGCTCGGGGCGACGGTGGAGGATCTCCAGGCAGTCGAGGGGGTCGGCGACGCCCGCGCCCGGGGAGTCCGGGAGGGCCTGTCCCGGCTCGCCGAAGCCTCCATCCTGGAGCGCTACGTCTGACCGGTGCCATCCCCGCCAGGGAGCACGCCGGCCGGGAGCTGGCCGGTCGAGCAGCTAGATGGTGACCTGGACCACCGGGCTGACCAGGGTGCCCATCTTCGCGGCGACCGAGTACGTGCCGGCCGGGGCGGGCTTCACCGTGGTGCAGCCGGTGGTCACGTAGCTCTTCTTCCACAGCACACCGCCCGGCGGCAGCAGCGACTCGATCCCCGCGCCGAAGATACGCACGTCCGCGGGCTGGTTCGGGGCCTGGCAGAAGTCCGAGGACCAGACCACCGGGTCGGTCGGCTGGCTGGTCAGGGTGGCGACGTGGATCTCCTGCGGGACGCCGCCGACGTCGCGGGTACACGGCCGGTTCGAAATGTTCTTGATCTTCATCTGCAGGATCACGTCGTCCTTGCGGACGGTCGCCTGCACGGTAAGGCTCATCTCGGTGTCCAGGCAGGCCGTCGGCGGTGGGCCCGGGTCGACCGGGGCCAGGGCGGCGGTGGTCTCGGCCGCCGCCGCCGATGAGCTGGCGCTGCCGGTCGGCGTCGGTGAGCCGGTGCCGTCGACGTGCGGGGTGAGGATGGTCGGTGTGCCGGTCGGGCTGGCGGTGCTGCTCGCCTTGGTCTTGCCTTCACCCGATCCGCCACACATCGCCACGCTGAGCGCGACCACCACCGCCAGCGCACCGAGCACCACTGCCCGGCGCCGCCAGTAGACCCCCGGGGGCAGCGGGCCAACCGTGAGATTCATAGGACTGCACGGTAACGCCTGTGGCGTACGGGGGTGTGCGCGGCGCGCCGCGATAGCACAGATCGGCTGCGCCGGAAGGAGATCGCAGCGATTCGGCTACTGGTAGACCCGGCGCGGGAAGATCGCGTGCGGTCCGGCGGTGCGGTCCAGGAACAGCAGGCCGGCGCAGTGGTCGATCTCGTGCTGGATCGCCCGCGCCTCGAAGGCGTCGGTGTCGAACTTCACCTGCTCGGCGCTGCCGGGCAACTGGCCGACCACCACCAGGTGCCCGGCCCGCTTCACGTCCCCGGTGAAGTCGGGCACCGACATGCAGCCCTCGCGCGCCTTCTGCCAGCGGGTCGCCTCGACGATCTCGGCATTGCAGAGCACGAAGACGCCGTGGCACTCGCGGGTCTTCGGGTGCCCGGTGACGTCCACCGCGAACACCTGAGCCGAAACCCCGACCTGCGGGGCGGCCAGGCCGACGCAGCCGGGGGAGACCCGCATGGTGGCGACCAGGTCCGCGGCCAGCTCGATGATCTCGGGATCGGTCGGGTCGACCGGCTCCCCGGCGCGCTTGAGGACCGGGTCGGGGGCGGCGACCACGGTGCGGATCCGGCCTTGCGGGGCGGTCCAGAGGGGCAGTTCGGTCACAGCACATCGGCCTCGGTCGGTCGCAGGCTCACCTCGACGCCGAGTTCGGCGGCGGCGGAGTCGAGCTGGTCGAGGACATCGTCGGTGTCCAGGTCGCGGGGCAGGTCAACTTCGGCGGAGAGCAGGTAGAGCTTGCCGGAGAGCCGGGTGGTCAGGTCGGTGATGTTGCCGCCCAGCGCCGCGAGAGTGCCGGTGATCTCGGCGACGATGCCCAGTCGGTCGGCGCCGTAGACAGTCAGCGTGTACGAGGCCACGCCGGTCGGGTTACCGGTCGCCTCCTCGGGTACCGGGCTCACCGTGACGGTCAGATTGCCCGCGTCCACCAGTGGACCGAGCGCCTTGCGGACCTCGTCGTCGGACGGACCGGGCTGCTGCTCCGGCGCGCACACCAGGGTCATCGCGAAGTGGCCGCGCAGCAGCGTCATCGTCGAGTCGGTGAGGTTGAACCCCAACTCGGCCAGTACCCCGGAAACCTCGGCGATGATCCCCGGCCGGTCGTGCCCGACCACCGTGATCGCCAGTTCGTTCATGCCGCCCCCTCGCTCACACCGCCCGGCTCGGCGGACCACCCCCGATGATTCCCGCCCGGTGTGCCGGTGCCCCGCCAACGCGCCGGACGCGCCCGCCGCCGCCCGCCACCCGCAGCTCGCCGGCCGTCGCGGGACAGTCTCGCGTAGCCCGACAGCGCTGCGCCCGGCGCTGTGCGAGGCTGTCACATCGTGGACGCCGACCTCGCCGCAGTCGCCCTCGACTGGTACGACCGCAACGCCCGCGACCTGCCCTGGCGGCACCCCGGCGCTACCGGCTGGGCGGTGCTGGTCAGCGAGATCATGCTGCAGCAGACGCCGGTGGCCCGGGTGCTGCCGGTCTGGCGGGAGTGGCTGGCGCGCTGGCCACAGCCGTCGGCGCTGGCCGCCGACCCCGCGGCCGAGGCGATCCGGGCGTGGGGGCGACTGGGCTACCCGCGCCGGGCGCTGCGCCTGCACGAGTGCGCCCGCACCATCGTCGCCCAGCACGACGGACTGGTCCCTTCGGACCTGGTGGACCTGCTGGCACTGCCGGGAGTCGGCGCGTACACGGCCCGGGCGGTGGCCGCGTTCGCCTACGGGCAGCGCCACCCGGTCGTCGACACGAACGTGCGCCGGCTGGTGACCCGGGCGGTCGCCGGCCGGGAGGACACCGCGTCGGGTACCGGGGCCGCCGACCTCGCCCGGGTGGCGGCGCTGCTCCCGGCGCAGCCGGCGGTGGCAGCCCGGGTCAGCGCGGCCTTCATGGAGTTGGGTGCGCTGGTGTGCACGGCGCGCACGCCCACCTGCGTGGCCTGCCCCGTGCGGGCCAGTTGCGCGTGGCTGGCGGCCGGTCGGCCGGCGCCGGTCGGGCCACCGCGCCGCGGGCAGGGGTACGCGGGTACCGATCGGCAGGTGCGCGGGCTGCTGCTGCAGATGCTGCGGGAGGCCCCGGGTCCGGTCGCCGCGGCCACCCTTGAGGGTGTCTGGCACGCCGCTGAGCAGCGCGAACGGGCGCTGGCGAGCCTGCTGCGGGACGGCCTGGTAATGCCCGTTTCGGGTGACTTGTATGCGCTCGGGAGTTCTGAGGTAACTGACTGCCTACGTTAGTTATGTGACTTCCTCGTGTTCCCGGATCGCCCGGTGCGGCCGGCGGCTGGCGTTGTCCGTGGTGCTGCTGTTCGGGGTGGCGAGCTGCTCCCCGATCACTGGTCACGGCACGCCGAATCCGCATCCGGTCCAGTCGGCGAAGCCCCGGGGCGCACCCGCCGCGCAGGCCGGCGACCGACTGCCGCCGATGAACCCGTACCTGCTGCGGGTACCTGCCTTCCCGCCGGCCCCGGATCCCAAGCCGGTCCGGCTGTCCGCGGCGGGCGGGCGGGCGCCGTTCTTCACCCGGATACCGACCACGCAGAAGGTGGCCTTCCTGACCATCGACGACGGAGTGCTCCGCCTCCCCGAGGCGCAGGCGCTGATGGAGGCGGCGAACATCCCGTTCACGATGTTCCTGGTCTCCTCCTATGTGGCCATCGACCCGGGCTACTTCAAGAGCCTGACGCACCGTGGTGGGGTGATCGCCGACCACACTGTCGACCACTCGAGCCTGCGCGGCCGCTCGTACGACTTCCAGCGGTACGAGATCTGCCAGTCGGGGAGCACCCTGACCAAACTGTTCGGTACCCGGCCGCGACTGTTCCGGCCGCCGTACGGCGAGTTCGACTCGACCACCCTGCGGGTCGCCCATGACTGCGGCTTCACCGCCGTGCTGAACTGGGCGGAAGAGGTCGACAAGGGCGTCATGAAGTACCAGACCACCGAGCACGTGGTCTACCCGGGGGACATCATCCTGATGCACTTCCGGCCGACCTTCGTCGTCGACGTGCTCGCCGCACTGGCCGCCATCCGCGCGTCCGGGCTCATCCCGGCGGTGCTGAGCGACTACCTGCCGGGCAGTTCCGCAGCCGGCCAGCCGTAGCCCGACCGGCAGCTACCCCGGCCGGCAGCTACCCCGTCCGACAGGTACCCGCAAAACGACACCGGGCCCGGATCGCAGTACGCGATCCGGGCCCGGTGCTGGCTACCCGAGAGTGCCCGGGCGGTCGACTATCCGGCCGATTCCTCCGCGCCCGTTGCCGGGGCGCTGCCGCCGAGTCCGGCGGGCACCGCGTCCGGCACCGCGGCCGGCTTGTCGGCGCCGCGGAACACCAACGCGGTGGTCTCGACCAGGTCCGGGTCACCGTCGGTGTCGACGATCACGATCTGCCCGGCCTTGAGGTCGTTGAACAGGATCCGCTCGGACAGGTTGTCCTCGATCTCGCGCTGGATGGTCCGGCGCAGCGGACGGGCGCCCATCACCGGGTCCCAGCCCTTCTTGGACAGCCACTTCTTCGCGTTGTCGGTCAGCTCCAGACCCATGTCCTTGTTCTTGAGCTGGCCTTCGATCCGGGCGATCATGATGTCCACGATCGACAGGATCTCCGGCTCCAGGAGCTGGTGGAAGACGATGGTGTCATCGATGCGGTTGAGGAACTCCGGGCGGAAGTTCTGCTTCAGCTCGTCGTTGACCTTCTGCTTCATCCGCTCGTAGTTGCTCTCCGAGTCCTCCGAGGACTGGAAGCCCAGGGAGACAGCCTTGGCCACGTCCCGGGTACCCAGGTTGGTGGTCAGGATGATCACGGTGTTCTTGAAGTCGACGATGCGACCCTGTCCATCCGTGAGCCGCCCATCCTCCAGGATCTGCAGCAACGTGTTGAAGACGTCCGGGTGGGCCTTCTCGATCTCGTCGAAGAGGACCACCGAGAACGGCCGGCGGCGCACCTTCTCGGTGAGCTGGCCACCCTCGTCGTAGCCGACGTAGCCGGGAGGCGCACCCACCAGCCGGGAGACCGTGTACCGGTCGTGGAACTCGGACATGTCGAGCTGGATGAGCGCGTCCTCGGAGCCGAACAGGAACTCGGCCAGCGCCTTGGACAGCTCGGTCTTACCGACGCCGGACGGGCCGGCGAAGATGAACGAGCCGCTCGGGCGCTTCGGGTCCTTCAGCCCGGCGCGGGTACGCCGGATCGCCTTGGACACCGCACGGACCGCGTCCTCCTGGCCGACGACCCGCTTGTGCAGCTCGTCTTCCATCCGGAGCAGGCGCGCCGTCTCCTCCTCGGTGAGCTTGTAGACCGGGATTCCGGTCCAGTTCGCCAGCACCTCGGCGATCTGCTCGTCGTCAACCTCGCTGACGACGTCCAGGTCTCCGGCCTTCCACTCCTTCTCCCGCTGGGCCTTCTGGCCGAGCAGCTGCTTTTCCTTGTCCCGCAGCTGAGCGGCGCGCTCGAAGTCCTGCGCGTCGATCGCCGACTCCTTGTCGCGGCGCACCTGGGCGATGCGCTCGTCGAAGTCACGCAGGTCCGGCGGTGCGGTCATCCGGCGGATGCGCATCCGCGCGCCGGCCTCGTCGATCAGGTCGATCGCCTTGTCCGGCAGGAACCGGTCGGAGATGTACCGGTCGGCCAGCGTCGCCGCCGCGACCAGCGCCGCGTCGGTGATGGAGATGCGGTGGTGCGCCTCGTACCGGTCGCGCAGGCCCTTGAGGATCTCGATGGTGTGCGCCAGCGACGGCTCACCCACCTGGATCGGCTGGAACCGGCGCTCGAGAGCGGCGTCCTTCTCCAGGTGCTTGCGGTACTCGTCGAGGGTGGTGGCGCCGATGGTCTGCAGCTCACCCCGGGCCAGCATGGGCTTGAGGATGGAGGCCGCGTCGATCGCGCCCTCGGCCGCGCCCGCGCCGACCAGCGTGTGGATCTCGTCGATGAACAGGATGATGTCGCCCCGGGTGCGGATCTCCTTGAGCACCTTCTTCAGGCGCTCCTCGAAGTCACCGCGGTAGCGGGAACCGGCCACCAGCGCACCGAGATCCAGCGTGTAGAGGTGCTTGTCCTTGAGCGTCTCGGGCACCTCGCCCTTGACGATCGCCTGGGACAGGCCCTCGACCACGGCGGTCTTGCCGACGCCGGGCTCGCCGATCAGGACCGGGTTGTTCTTGGTCCGGCGGGAGAGCACCTGCATCACCCGCTCGATCTCCTTCTCGCGCCCGATCACCGGGTCGAGCTTGCCCTCCCGGGCAGCCTGGGTCAGGTTCCGACCGAACTGGTCGAGAACCAGGCTGGTGGACGGGGCGGCCTCGCCGGTCGCGCCGGCGCCGGCGGCTGCCGGCTCCTTGCCCTGGTAGCCGGAGAGCAGCTGGATCACCTGCTGGCGGACCCGGTTCAGGTCCGCGCCCAGCTTCACCAGGACCTGGGCGGCGACGCCCTCGCCCTCGCGGATCAGGCCGAGCAGGATGTGCTCGGTGCCGATGTAGTTGTGCCCCAACTGGAGAGCCTCGCGCAGGCTGAGCTCGAGCACCTTCTTCGCCCGCGGGGTGAACGGGATGTGCCCGCTCGGCGCCTGCTGGCCCTGCCCGATGATCTCCTCCACCTGCTGACGGACACCCTCCAGGGAGATGCCGAGGCTTTCCAGCGCCTTGGCAGCTACGCCCTCACCCTCGTGGATGAGGCCGAGCAGGATGTGCTCCGTGCCGATGTAGTTGTGGTTGAGCATCCGGGCCTCTTCCTGGGCCAGGACAACCACGCGTCGCGCTCGGTCGGTGAACCGCTCGAACATTCCCTGTGCTCCTCACGTGCCGTGACGGCACCGCCCTAGCCGGCGTCCGGGGTTACCGGACGACGGAGTGGGTATCCGTGTCATTACTCTATCGCCGCGAGCCGACAGATCCCGGGTCCGTGCCGGGTTGATCGAGCCGGGTCCGTCCCACGCGTTCCCGCCCAAACCAACCCGGAACACCCAGGTCAGCCGGCGTTTCTTGCAACTCGGCCCGCGTGTCGGATCTTCCGGAACCCCGGTGGTGTACGCGCACAGCGAAATCACCCGTGCCGCACCCGCCACGCACAGCACTCCGGACACGCCTGAGGCGCCGCACGTATCGGACGGGGCGGCGCCTCAGCGGGTCGTACCGGCGGGGAGCGGGCCGGTTCGGGGAGTGGAGCAGGTCCGGGCCGTCGGGCGGTCAGCGCCCGGCGTCGGCGTGGTACTCGTCGACGATCTCCTGCGGGATACGCCCGCGGTCGGAGATGTCCTTGCCCTTACGCCGCGCCCAGGTGCGGATCGCCTTGTTCTGCTCGCGGTCAGCGGCTGCGCTGCCCCGGGCACGGGCCGCCGCGCGACCACCGACGACCACTCCGCCGCGGCTGACCTTGCGGCCACTGGCCACGAAGGTGGCCACCGCGTCACGCAGTTTCTTGGCGTTCTTCTCGGACAGGTCGATCTCGTACTGCACCCCGTCGAGGGAGAACTTCACTGTCTCATCAGCCTTGCCGCCCTCGATGTCATCTTCGAGGACGACGATTTCCCGTCTCGCCACAGTCATGTTCCCTTCGCGCTATCCGGCATTGTGGCCGACACGCAAACAGTAACTCCCGCTAACCGCGATCGCCATTCACGTCGCAGAATTACGGCCGGTTTATTTATCCCGACACCATACCCTGTCGGCCGGCGATGGGGTGGTGACGGTCCGGGTGACTACTCCGGCTTGACGAGAGGGAAGGTGATCGTCTCCCGGATTCCGAGTCCGGTGAGCGTCATCAACAGCCGGTCGATGCCCATGCCCATACCGCCGCTGGGTGGCATTCCGTACTCCATCGCGCGCAGAAAATCCTCGTCCAGACGCATGGCCTCGTCGTCGCCGGCCGCGCCCAGTTGCGCCTGTGCGATCAGGCGTTCCCGCTGGATCACCGGGTCCACGAGTTCGGAGTACCCGGTCGCCAACTCGAAGCCCTGGACGTAGAGATCCCACTTCTCGGCCAGCCCAGGTGTTTCCCGGTGTGCCCTGGTGAGCGGGCTGGTCTCGATGGGGTAGTCGCGGACGAAGGTCGGCGCGACCAGGCCCGGTACGACCAACTCCTCGAACAGTTCCTCGGCCAGCTTGCCCGGTCCCCATTTCGGATCGACGGGTAGATCGAGCTTGGCCGCGTATTGGGTAAGCGTAACGATCGGTGTTTCCACCGTCACTTCTTCGCCCAGCGCCGCCGACAGCGACCCGAAGAGCGTGACTTCGCGCCAGGAACCGCCCAGATCGAACTGGCTGCCATCGGCCAGTGTCACGTCCGTGCAACCGTGCACCGCGTGCGCGGCGGCCTGTACCATCTCGCGGGTGAGCGTGCCGATCGAGTTGTAGTCGAGGTACGCGGCGTAGGTCTCCAGCATCGCGAACTCGGGGGAGTGCGAGGAGTCCGACTCCTTCGTTGCGGAAGTTTCGGTTGATCTCAAAGACGCGCTCAATCCCGCCGACCACGGCCCGCTTGAGAAACAACTCCGGGGCGATCCGCAGGTACAGAGCAATATCCATTGCATTACTGTGCGTAATGAATGGTCGGGCCGCCGCACCACCCGGCTGGACCTGGAGCATCGGCGTTTCGATCTCCAGAAAGTCCTGCGCGTGCAGATACTCGCGCAGCGCCCGCACCACCGTGGCCCGGGTGCGGACCGTCTGCCGGGCCTGCGGCCGGACGATGAGATCCACGTACCGCTGGCGTACCCGGGTCTCCTCGCTCATCGGCCGGTGCGCGACCGGCAGCGGGCGCAGCGCCTTCGCCGCCATCGCCAGGACTCGGCGAGGACCGACAGCTCGCCGCGCCGGCTGGTGATCACCTCGCCGGTGACCCCGACCAGATCGCCCAGGTCAACGGTGCGCTTCCACAGCTCCAGCGCGTCCGGGCCCACCTTGTCCAGCGAGAGCATCGCCTGCAGCTCGGTGCCGTCGCCCTCGCGCAGGGTGGCGAAGCAGAGCTTGCCGGTGTTCCGGATGAAGATCACCCGGCCGGTGACCGAGGCGGTGACCCCGGTCGCGGTGTCCACCGGCAGGTCCGGGTACTCCGCCCGGAGCTGGGCCAGCGAGGTGGTCCGGGGCACCGCCACCGGGTACGCCTCGCCGCCGTCGGCGATCAGCCGGGCCCGCTTCTCCCGGCGGATCCGCATCTGCTCGGGCAGTTCGTCATCGACCTCGACGGCCGCGACGGCCGGGGTGTCCTGCTCTCGTGTCACCTGTTGAGCCTATCGAGCGGTCAACCGGGAATCGTGGGCGGAGCAGGTCACCGGCGGCCCCCCGGCGTGGTCCTGCCGGGTGGCGGTTGACCTAGGGTGGTTGGCGTCGACCAGCGACCCGCAGGAGGCCCGATGACCAGTGGAGCGCTGTCCTTCGGACAGGCCGCCGCCGCATACGACAACTACCGCCCCAGCTACCCGCCGGCCGCGCTGCGCTGGGCGCTCGGCGAAGCGCCGGTCCGGGTGGTGGACCTGGGCGCCGGCACCGGGATCATGACCCGGGTGCTGCGCGACCTCGGTCACGAGGTGTTCCCGGTGGAGCCCGACGCCGCAGATGCGCGACCAGCTCGCCGCCGCCACCCCCGGTGTCGCCCCGCTGGCCGGCACCGCCGAGACGATCCCGCTGCCGGACGGCAGCGTCGACGCCGTGGTGTGCGGCCAGTCGTACCACTGGTTCGATCCGGCCCGGGCGCACCCGGAGATCGCCCGGGTACTGCGCCCCGGCGGCGCGCTCGTGCCGGTCTGGAACCTGCGGGACGAGAGCGTGCCGTGGATCGCCGAGTTCACCCGGCTGGCGCACGGCCCGTCCAGTGGCGGCGTACATCGGCAGCAAGGTGTACGACGACTTCGGGCCGCTGTTCCAGCCGCCGGAGCTGAAGATCTTCCACCACGCGGTGACGATGACCACCGAGGCGCTGCTCAACCTGGTGACCACCCGCTCGTACCACCTGACCGCCCCGCCGCAGCGCCAGCAGGAGACGCTGGCCGCCATCCGCGCCCTGGTCGCCCCGCTCCCCCAGCCCTTCGAGGTCCCCTACCTCACCAAGACCTACCGGGCCTACCGCCGCTGACGGTGCGGTCCCGGTCGGTCGGCCGGCGCGTGGGTCTCAGGTGTTGCGTTCGTAGATGTGGCGTAGGCCGATCAGGGTGAGCATCGGTTCGTGGTGGGTCACCGTCTGGCACTCGGCCAGCACCACGGGGGCCAGCCCGCCGGTGGCGATCACCGCCTGCAACGGCCCGATCTCCGAGATGATCCCGCGCACGATGCCGTCCACCTGGCCGGCGAAGCCGTACACGACGCCGGACTGCAGGCACTCGACGGTGTTCTTGCCGATCACCCGAGGCGGCCGGACCAGCTCCACCTTGCGGAGTTGGGCGGCTCGGGCGGCCAGCGCCTCCACCGAGATCTCGATGCCCGGGGCGAGTACCCCGCCGAGGAACTCGCCACGCTCGGAGACCACGTCGAAGTTGGTGGACGTGCCGAAGTCGACCACCACCGACGGCCCGCCGTAGAGGGTGTACGCCGCCAGCGTGTTCGCCACCCGGTCGGCCCCCACCTCCTTCGGGTTGTCGATGGCCAGTTGCACGCCGGTGCGTACCCCCGGCTCCAGGATCACCGTGGGCAGGTCGCCGTAGTAGCGGTTCAGCATCGAACGCAGCGAGCGCAACGCCATCGGTACCGTCGAGCAGGCCGCCACCCCGGTCAACTCCACGCCGTCGGAGGCGAGCAGGCCCCGGTAGAGCAGCCCGAGTTCGTCGGCGGTGTCCCGGGCGTCGGTCTTCACCCGCCAGGAGTGCACGATCTTGTCGCCTTCGAAGGTGGCGAGCACCGTGTTGGTGTTCCCGATGTCGATGCAGAGCAGCACGGCGCTCAGCCTACGATGCCGGCGTGGCGGCCCCGGTTGCCGGCCGGGGATGCAGATCGAGGGCGATATCGAGGATCGGCGAGGAGTGCGTGAGGCCACCGACCGAGAGGAAATCGACACCGGTGTCGGCGTACTTGCGGGCCACTTCGAGGGTGAGCCCGCCGGTGGCCTCCAACTCGGCGCGACCGGCCACCGCGGCCACCACTTCAGCGAGTACCGCCGGGGTCATGTTGTCGCAGAGCAGGAAATCCGCGCCGGCCTCGACCGCCTCCACGGCCTCGTCCACCGTGGTGACTTCCACCTGCACCGGCACCGCCGGGAACTGCTCCCGGACCCGCCGGTAGGCCTGCGGCGATCGAGCCGGCGGCGAGCTTGTGGTTGTCCTTGATCATGGCGACGTCGTACAGGCCCATCCGCTTGTTGGTGCCGCCGCCGGCCCGGACCGCGTACTTCTCCAACACCCGCAGGCCCGGGGTGGTCTTGCGGGTGTCCAGCACCATCGCGCCGGTGCCAGCCAGCTCCTGCGCCCAGGCCCGGGTGTGGGTGGCCACCCCGGACATCCGGCAGAGCAGGTTGAGCGCGCTGCGCTCGGCGGTCAGCAGCGCCCGGGTGGGCCCGCTCACGGTGGCGAGCACGTCACCCTCGCCGACCCGGTCACCGTCCGCGACCAGGGCAACCCATCGGGCGGTACCCCGGCTCGCGGCATCGAACACGGCCTGCGCCACCGGCAGCCCGGCCACCACGCCGGCCGCCCGGGCCACCAGGTCGGCGGTGTCCGACTGGTCCGCCGGGATGGTGGCGGCGCTGGTCACGTCCAACGCCTGCGGCCCGAGATCCTCGGCCAGGGTGCGCGCCACGATCTCCGCCACCTGCCCGGCGGGCAGCCCCACGGCTGCCAGCGCGGCCACCGTCTGCCCGCTCAGTTCCGACCGTCACTGTGCCCCTCCGGTCATCGTCTCGTGCGGCTTCGTCCCGGCTGGGCTGTCCGGCTGTCCCGGCCGGCATCGTCTCGGCGGACGCCGGTGCCGGTGCCATCGGTTGGTAGCTGTCGGTGAGCCAGCCGTCGCCGGTCAACTCGGCCACCAGGTGGCCCAGCCACTCGTCGTCCGCCTCCGGGAAGTCCTCGCGCCAGTGGCAGCCGCGCGTCTCAGTACGCCGGATCGCGGCGCTGACCAGCGCGGCCGCCACCGTGGTCAGGTTGGACGTCTCCCAGCTCGCGGTGTCGGCGCGGCCCCCGGGCACGGCCAGCTCGCGCAGCCGGTCCCGGGTCGCGGCCAGCCCGGCCGCATTGCGCAGTACCCCGGCGCCGCGGCTCATCGCGCGCTGTACCTCCGTGCGGATGTCGGCCGGCAGGACGCCCTGCGGCGTCTCGTCGACCACCGGGTCCAGCCGCGGCGGCAACAGGTTGGCCACGTCGGTGGCGATCCGGCGGGCGAAGACCAGACCCTCCAGCAGCGAGTTGGAGGCCAGCCGGTTCGCGCCGTGCACGCCCGTACAGGCCACCTCGCCGCAGGCGTACAGGCCCTCGATGGTGGTCCGGCCGGCCAGGTCGGTGCGTACCCCGCCGGAGGCGAAGTGGGCGGACGGCGCGACCGGGATCAGGTCGGTCGCCGGGTCCACGCCGACCGCCAGGCAGGACGCGGTGATGGTGGGGAAGCGGCGGGCCACCTGCGGGATGTGCCGGGCATCCAGGTACACGTGGTCGGTACCCGCCTGCGCCATCGTCCGGTGGATGCCCTTGGCCACCACGTCCCGGGGGGCCAACTCGGCCAACTCGTGCCGGCCCAGCATGAAGCGCTTGCCGTCGGCGTCGACCAGCAGCGCGCCCTCGCCACGCATCGCCTCGGAGATCAGCGGGCGCTGGCCGGTGGCGCCGGGGGCGAACAGCGCGGTCGGGTGGAACTGGACGAACTCCAGGTCGGTGACGGCCGCCCCGGCGCGCAGCGCGAGCGCCACCCCGTCGCCGGTGGAGACCACCGGGTTGGTGGTGGCCGAGAAGATCTGGCCCATCCCGCCGGTGGCGAGCACCACGGCCCGGCCGAGTACCGCGCCGACGCCGTCCTCGCTGCCCTCGCCGAGGACGTGCAGGGTCACTCCGGCGGCCCGGCCGGTGGGGGTACGCAGCAGGTCGAGGACGAGCGCGTGGTCGATCACCCGGATCCACGGGTCGCGCAGGATCGCCGTGTGCAGCGCCCGCTGTACCTCCGCGCCGGTGGCGTCGCCGCCCGCGTGCACGATCCGGTTCGCGTGGTGGCCGCCTTCGCGGGTCATCATCAGCGAACCGTCCGGGTACCGGTCGAACGCGGCGCCCCAGCGGATCAGCTCCCGTACCCGGGCAGGTCCCTCTTCGACGAGCACGTCGACCGCGGCCGGGTCACTCAGCCCGACCCCGGCGACCAGGGTGTCGGCGGCGTGCGCCGCCGGGGTGTCCAGCGGATCGAGGACGGCCGCGATGCCGCCCTGTGCCCACCGGGTGGAGCCGTCGTCGATGTTGACCTTGGTGACGACCGTGACGTGCAGGCCTGCCTCACGCAGGTGCAGGGCGGCAGTGAGACCGGCGACGCCCGAGCCGACGACGACCACGTCGGTGGTCTCCGCCCAGCCGGGGTCCGGGGCAAGTAGCCGGCGAGGAAGCATGTGGCCAGTGTCCCCACACCGGTCAGGTTGGCAGCGGGCGGGTTCCCAGATTGCGAATTGAGCCACGCACGTCCACCGAAGTTTTCGCGTAGCAGTCGAAGATCTGATCGCTGCCCAGCCAGTCGGTCGCCGTGGTCGGGCCGACGTAGGCGGGCGTCACGTCGCTGCGGGCCGGCCCGGTGGGCTGCTGGAGGTACTTGCCGATCAGACCGGCGCAGCCCTTGGTGACCGAGTCGGAAAGGCCGCTCGCGTTGAACGGGGCGTTCGGCGGCGTGATCTGGTACCCGCCGACGAACTCGCTGCGGTGCGGCTCGGCGCAGTCGACGTAATGCCGTCGCCGTCCACGCAGGTGATTTTCAGGGCGGCCGCGGCGTCCCCGCCGAGCGCGCCCTTGAGACTCGCGGTGCGAGTGACGAACGACTTACCGCCGGCATCCGAGGTCTGCGCGAGCGCGCAGGCGAAGAAGCCCGCCTTGATCGGGTTTGATCCGGTCGGCCACCACGGTCACCTGCCCGTCGTGCCACGATTCGGCCAGGTACGCCGAGGCCAGGCCGCCGCAGGCGATGCGGGCCTGAGCCGACATCAGGTTGTCCGCGATGATCTTCTCGTCACCCTTGGACTTGTGGTCCTGGCGGATCAGATCGTGGTCGTTCTGCCCGACGTAGAACACCTCAAGGGTGTGTGCGGCGGTGCAGTCAACCGGCCGAGCCGGGCCACGGCAGCGCGCCGCGGGCCGCGTCCGCCGCGACGTTCCAGCAGGAACCGACCGCGGGAGAACCCGCCGGTGGGGTACCGGTGATCTTCTCGGGTCGGCTCATCCACCAGAAACCGGCGATCGCCAGCACCACCACGACCGCCGCGGCGATCAGAAACTTGCTGTTGCGCATGGGGAGGGGGGATCAACCTTGCTTCGGGTCGCGGGAGCCGATGCCCTTCACGGACTCACCGAACTTGTGCGACGGGCCTTCGGCGTAAGCCCAGCAGCGTACCCCACGATCGCCCAGGTCCCAGTCGCTGCGGGCGAAGGTCATGTAGATCAGGCCGATCAGGTTGCTGTGGTTGCGGGTGCCCACGAAGTCGTAGAGCTTCTGCCAGCAACCCTCCGCGGCCAGGTTGTCCCGCTTGGTCTTGTCGTCGATCCAGGCGGTGTCCGGCGCGGTGAAGACGCCGACCAGCTCGGCGCTGTGCGAGCCGGTGCACGGCACCGGCGGGGTGTTGTCGCCGATCAGCGTCTGGCCGTCCTCGACCACGTTGTTGCACGGGAAGCCGAGCGGCGCGTCGCCCTTCAGGCCGTCCTTGACCGACCCGGTGGTGACCTCGGTACTGTCGTCCGGGTCCTCGAACTGGGTCACGTCGCAGCGGAACCAGCGGGCCCCGCCCTTCCAGGCGTTGCTGTTGGGCAGCACCAGGCCCAGCTCGATCAGCGCGGTGTGGAAGTCGCCGCCCAGGTAGTCACTGGTGTTCTTCATGCACGCCTCGTAGGCGGTACGCCGCGAGGCGCTGCCACTGATCGGCGGGGTGGCGCGTTCGGCGTCGGCGCCCGTGAACGTGCCCACGTAGGTGGTCTCGGTGTGGTGCGTCTTGGCGCAGTCCACCGTGTCGAACGGGCCGGTCCAGGTGATGTCGTACTCGTCCTCGTAGCACACGCCGACCTCGGGGACCGCCACCCTGGCGTCGGCCATCGCCGGCCAGTTGTTGGTGAGGTCGCCGTCGACGCCGGCCGGCTTTCCGCAGGCGGCCAGAGCGAGCATGCCGGCCAGCAGGGTGATTGCGGCGGTGACTCGACGACGGTTACCGGTCTTCATGCGCGTGGACGCCTCCCCCGTAGGAATGTGGCACCGGGAGCATACGGAAGCGCTCAGCAGCGGCGCAACGTCGACGCATCGACTGCGGCGAGGTCGTTACGCCTTGCGCAGGACCGCGCCGGAGACCAGTTCGCCGACCATTCCGGCGACCGCGGCGGCCGGGTCGGCGCCCAGTTCGAGCACCCGGTTGGCGGCGTCCACGTGCACCACCCGCGGCTGGTACGCGCGGGCGGTCTCGTTGTCCATCTGCGCGTACGAGATCAGGATGACCAGGTCGCCGGGGTGTACCAGGTGTGCGGCGGCCCCGTTGATGCCGATCACGCCGCTGCCCCGCTCGCCCGGGATCACGTACGTCTCCAGGCGGGCCCCGTTGGTCACGTCGACGATCGCGACCTGCTCGCCGGCGAGCAGGTCGGCCGCCTCCATCAGCTCCACGTCGACCGTGACGGAACCCACATAGTGCAGGTCAGCCTGGGTCACCGTGGCCCGGTGGATCTTGGACTTGAGCATCGTCCGGGCGAACATCTGATCTCCTGGGGGATCGGGTAAAAGCTTCAGGCCAGCTCGACGGCGGCATTGTCGATCAAACGGGTGCTGCCCACGAAGGCGGCCACCAGCAGCCGACCGGGACCGCGGCGGGGCGCCGGCCCCAGCAGCGGGTCGGTGAGCACCAGGTAGTCCAGCACCGGTCGGTCGGCCCCGGTGGCGGCGGCCTGCGCGCCGGCGGTGTCGAAGGCGGCCCGGGCGGCGGCCATCGTGCCGGTCGCCCCCGCGCCCGCGGCGGCGGCCCGCTGCCCGGCGGCCAGCGCCGCACTCAGCGCCAGCGCACACCCGCGCTGGGCCGGCGACAGGTACCGGTTGCGACTGGACCGGGCCAGCCCGTCCGGCTCGCGCACGATCGGCACCCCGACGATGCGTACCGGCAGGTCGGTGTCCCGCACCATCGCCTGGACCAGGGCCAGTTGCTGGTAGTCCTTCTCGCCGAAGAACGCCAGGTCCGGCCGGGTCAGGTGGAGCAGCTTGTTCACCACGGTGAGCACCCCGTCGAAGAAGCCGGGGCGGCTGGCCCCCTCCAGAATGCGGCCCAGTGGACCGGGGTTCATCCGGACCGCCGGCTCGCCGTCCGGGTACAGCTGCGCCAACTCGGGCGCGAACACGACATCCACCCCGGCCCGCGCGCACACCCCGAGGTCGGCGTCGAGCGTGCGCGGGTAGCGGTCGAAGTCCTCGTTCGGGCCGAACTGCAGCGGGTTCACGAAGATCGTCACGAGTACCCGGTCGGCCTGCGCGGCGGCGGCCCGCATCAGCGTCTCGTGCCCCTCGTGCAGCGCCCCCATGGTCATCACCACGGCCACCGTGCCGTCCAGCTTCTCCCGGGCGTCGGCGAGTTCGGCCCGGGTGGTGGCGACGATCATCGGGTGGCCTCCTGGCTGAGCTGGCGGTCGGTGGCGAGCACGTCGAGCAGCGGGGCCGCCGTGTCGGTGGCGAGCCGGCCGGCGGCGATGGCCCGGTCGGCGGTCCGCCGGGCGAGTACCCGGTACACCCCGACGGCGTCCGGCGCGGTGTCGGTCAGCGCGTCCAGGTGGTGCGCGACGGTACCGGCGTCGCCACGGGACACCGGCCCGGTCAGCGCCGCGTCGCCGAGCCGCAGGGTGTTGTCCAACGCCGCGTCGAGCAGCGGGCCGCAGTACCCGCTCGGGGTGCAGCACACCGGCCGCACGTAGCGTGTCCAGCGCCTCGTTGACCAGGGTGACCAGGTGATTCGCGCCGTGCGCCAGCGCCGCGTGGTAGAGCGTGCGGTGCTGCTCGTCGACCCATTCGCAGCCGCCGCCCAGGTCGGCGACGAGCTGCTGGGCCAGTTCCCGGGTCTGCCCGGTGGCCGTGACGCCGAACGAGATGCCGGCCCGGAGCCGGTCGAGGTCGGTGGCGGAGCCGGTGAAGGTCATCGCGGGGTGCAGGGCGATCGGCTGCGCGCCGCGCGCCACAGCCGGGTGCAGGATGCCGATGCCGTGGGCGCCGCTGGTATGCACGACGATCTGGCCGGGCCGGAAGTGCCCACCCTCGGCCAGGTGTGCCACCAGCGGGGCGAGTCCGTCGTCCGGCGACCGCGAAGATCACCAGTTCGGCGGCGTCGAGGACCTCATGCGCCCGGCGGCTGGGTACCCCCGGCAGCAGCGCGGCGGCGCGTGCCTGGGAAGCGCCGGAGCGACCCGAGACGGCGACCACCGGGTACCCGGCGGCGGCGAGCGCGGCCCCGAGCACCGCACCGACCCGTCCGCTGCCGACCACTCCGACGGTCGGTCGGAACGGGGGTGGGGTGGACGAAGTCGCCGTACGGGGGCGTGGCTGAGCACTCATCTGGTGATCCAGTCCTCGGTGCTGGGGTACCGGTCGGTGTCCAGTATGCGTACCCGGTTTTCGCTGCCGAAACACTTTGTGGGGATCTTCACCGCGGATGGTTTGTCCGGTTCCTCGCCGCCGCCGAGCCCCGTAGGTTGGGCCGGTGGCGTACGACACTCCCGGCTGGCAGGCGGCGATGCGGCAGGCCCTCTACGGGCCGGCCGGCTTCTTCACCACCGGAGCCGGCCCGGCCGGGCACTTCCGGACCAGCGCGCACGCCTCCCCGCTGTTCGCCGCCGCGCTCGCCGAGCTGGTGGACCGGGTGGACGCGGCCCTGCACCGGCCGGACCCGTTCGACCTGGTGGACGTCGGCGCCGGCCGGGGCGAGCTGCTCACCGACCTGCTCGCCGCGCTGGGTACCGACACCGCCCGCCGGGTGCGCCCGGTCGCCGTCGAGCTCGCGCCCCGCCCGGCCGACCTGGCCCCCGGTATCAGCTGGTCCGATCAGCTTCCGGAGCAGGTGACCGGCGTGCTGCTGGCCGTCGAGTGGCTGGACAACGTCCCGCTCGATCTGGCCCGCGCCGGCCGGTACCTGCGCGTGGACGGGTCACTGGGCGAACCGGTGGCCGGCGCGGACGCCGGCTGGTTGTCCCGGTGGTGGCCGGTGGCCGGGCCCGAGGAGGTCGCCGAGATCGGGCTGCCGCGTGACGGTGCCTGGTCAACTGCCCTTTCCCGGGTACGCCGCGGGCTCGCGCTCGCCGTCGACTACGGCCACCGGCTGCCCGACCGGCCCCCGCTGGGTAGCCTCACCGGTTACCGCGCCGGCCGCCAGGTCGACCCGGTGCCGGACGGCTCCTGCGACCTGACCGCGCACGTCGCCGTGGACGCGCTGGCCGCCGCGACCGGAGGCGACCTGCTGACCCAGCGCGCCGCCCTGCACCAGCTCGGAATCACCGGCCGGCGACCGGCACTGGCCCAGGCGAGCAGCGACCCGGCCGGGTACCTGCGGGCACTGGCGAGCGCCGGCCAGGCCGCCGAGCTGACCGACCCGGCCGGCCTCGGCGGGCACTGGTGGCTGCTCTGCCCCGTCGGCATCCCTTCCCCACTGCCCCCGACCGGCCTGCCCGCCCCGGCCAGTGGCGTGGCCGGGTCGGCGGGTGGCGTGGCCGTGCCTGCGGGTGGCGTGGCCGGTTCCGCGGGTGGCGTGGCCGGGACAGGCGGGACGGGTGGGTCGCGCGTGGGAGGATGCGGGGCATGACGCGGGAGCTCGTGGTCGGTACCGGCGCGGGGCTGGTCGCCGAGCCCAGCGGGGCCGGGCAACTCGGTGCCGACATGGTGCTCAACATCGGCCCCCAGCACCCGTCCACGCACGGCGTGCTCCGGTTGAAGCTGGTCCTCGACGGCGAGCGGGTGGTCTCCTGCGAGCCGATCGTCGGGTACATGCACCGCGGCGCCGAGAAGTTGTTCGAGGTGCGCGACTACCGGCAGATCATCGTGCTGGCGAACCGGCACGACTGGCTGTCGGCGTTCAGCAACGAGCTGGGCGTGGTGCTCGCGGTCGAGCGGCTGATGGGCATGGAGGTACCCGAGCGGGCCGTCTGGCTGCGCACGGCGCTGGCCGAACTGAACCGGGTCCTCAACCACCTGATGTTCCTCGGCTCGTACCCGCTGGAGATCGGCGCGATCACCCCGGTCTTCTACGCGTTCCGCGAGCGGGAGGTGATCCAGGCGGTGATGGAGGAGGTCTCCGGCGGCCGGATGCACTTCATGTTCAACCGGGTCGGTGGGCTCAAGGAGGAGGTGCCGGCCGGCTGGACCACCCGCGCCAGGGCCGCCATCGACCAGGTGCGCCGTCGGCTGCCGGACCTGGACAACCTGATCCGCCGCAACGAGATCTTCCTGGCCCGTACGGTCGGCGTCGGCGTGCTCAGCGCGGCCCAGGCCGCCGCGTACGGCGCCTCCGGGCCGGTCGCACGGGCCAGCGGGCTCGACTTCGACCTGCGCCGGGACGAGCCGTACCTGGCCTACGGCGAACTCGACGTGCCGGTGGTGACCCGAAGACCGCCGGCGACTGCCACTCCCGCTTCGAGGTCCTGCTCGACCAGGTGTACGTCTCCCTCGACCTGGCGCAGGCCTGCCTGGACCGGGTGGACCGGATCGCCGGGCCGGTGAACGTGCGGCTGCCCAAGGTGGTCAAGGCGCCCGAGGGGCACACCTACGCCTGGACCGAGAACCCGCTCGGCATCAACGGGTACTACCTGGTGTCCCGGGGCGAGAAGACGCCCTGGCGGTTGAAGCTGCGTACCGCCTCGTTCGCCAACGTGCAGGCGCTGGCCACGCTGATCCCCGGCTGCCTGGTCCCCGACCTGATCGCGATTCTCGGCTCGATGTTCTTCGTGGTCGGCGACATCGACAAGTAGCGCGCCGGCCGGCCGCGGCGCGGTCAGGACCAGCGTTCGTCGCTGCTGTCGATGTCGACCCGGCGCTGCCGCGGCACGCTGTTGCGGCTGCGCTCCGGGCGCTCCCACCGGTCGTCGCCGTCGGCGTCCCGCCGTGCACCGCCGCCCCGCGAGGTACCCCGACCGCCGCCGTCCCCGCCCGCGCGATTGTCGGCGTCGTAGCCCCGCCCGTCGGTGTCCCACCGGTCATCCCGCCGGACCGCGCCGGACCGGCCGCCGGTTCCCGGTCGGGCGCCGCGATCGTCGTCCGGCTCGTCCCGCCGGACCGCGCCGGATCGCCCGCCGGTTCCCGGTCGGGCGCCGCGATCGTCGTCCGGCTCGTCCCGCCGGACCGCGCCGGATCGCCCGCCGGTTCCCGGTCGGGCGCCGCGGTCATCGTCGGGTTCGTTGCGCCGGACGGCTCCGGATCGCCCGCCGGTGCCGGGTCGAGCGTCGCGGTCCTCCGCCGGCTCGTCCCGGCGCACCGCGCCCGATCGGCCGCCGGTGCCCGATCGGCCGCCGCGCTCGTCGGCCGATTCGTCCCGGCGCACTGCGCCGGATCGGCTGCCCGTGCCCGATCGAGCGCCCCGGTCCTCGTCGGCTTCGTCCCGCCGGACCGCGCCGGATCTGCTGCCCGTGCCGGTCCAGGCGCCCCGGTCCTCGTCGGCTTCGTCGCGACCGTGCCAGCCCCGCTCCCGCTCCGCCTGGCCCCGCTCCGCCTCCCGCTCCGGCAAGCCCCGTTCCGGCAAGCCCCGCTCCGCCTGACTCCACTCCGCCAAGCCCCGGTTCCTGTCCCGGTCGGCCAGCTCCCGGTCAGCACGGCCACGGTCAGCGACCCGGTCCCGGTCGGCAGCCCGGTCGCGGTCCCGGTCCGGCTGGGAGTACTCCTTCGCCCACGAGGGCGCCGGCTCGGCGGGCGCCGCGGGGAGCGCCGCGCGGCTGCCGGACGGGCGCTCGTCAGCCCGGTCGACCCAGACCGACTCCTCGCGGGCCCGGCGGGCCGCCCGGGTCTCGCCCGGCTGCTCGGCGTCGCGGTCGCGTTGACTCTCCTCGCGTCGGACCGCCGCCCACCGGTCCTCGATCCGGATCTCCGAACCGGTGCTGTCGCTGTGCAGCGAGGCGCG
Organism: uncultured Actinomycetota bacterium; assembly: GCA_963794685.1. Lineage (GTDB taxonomy): Bacteria > Actinomycetota > Actinomycetes > Mycobacteriales > Micromonosporaceae > CAVTWH01. The sequence continues at coordinate 470,464 of CAWCFK010000012.1, forward strand.
CCGCTCACCGATGCGCAGTTCCCGGCCACGTTCGTCGTCGCGGACCGATGCCCACCGGTCCCCGGCCCGTACCCCGGACCAGACCTCCGCGTCGGCCGGGTCGTCCCGCCGCTCGTCGCGGTCGCGGGAACCGCCGGTCGCCCGCGGGCCGGTGATGTCCCAACCGGCGTCGCGGCGGCCAGCCGACGAACGCTCGTCGGCGTCAGCGGTCTGCCCTTCGATCACCCGGCGACCCGCCACCGCCCGGCGGCCAGGGGAACTGTCGGTGTCGTAGCCGTCGTCGTCCCGCCGACCGGAGCTGTCCCGCTCGTGGCCGACCGGCCAGCCCTGCTCGCGCAGCCCGGCGGCGGCCCGGCCCAGGTCACCGAAGCGTTCCCGGAGCTTCTGGTCGGTCCAGGACTCTTCGCTCGGCGCGTTGGCCCAGGCTTCCCGGTTGCTGCCCCGGTTCGGGTCGCTGCCCCGACCCGGTTCGCTGCCCCGACCCGGTTCGCTGCCCCGGCTGTGGTCGTTGCCCCGGCTGTGTTCGCTGCCGCGGTTGTGATCGCGGTCCGCGTCCCAGCGGTTACCGGCGCCGCGAGCGTCGTCGTCCCGGCCACGCTCGCGTTCGCGCCGGCCGGGGGCCGGCCGGTCGTGATCGGCGGCTTCCCGGCCACGGCCGTAGTCACGGTCACCGGCCGTGCTGCCGTAGACAGTGCCCCGGTCGTCGGCGTCCACGATGGTCTGCCGGGTGGTCACCTGGACGGTCTCGGTGTGCACCAGGCCCCGGCCGCGCGGCTCCGGAGCAGGCGGCGGCAGCGGCGGCGCAGCCGGAGCCGGTCGGGCCGGCGCCCCGTGTTCCAGCGCGCTGCGGGTCCGGTCCAGCTGTACCCGCAGCGACTCGACCTGCTCCTGGAGACCGTGCGTGCGTTCCCCGAACGCCTTGTGGGTGGCCCGCGCCGCATTGGCGATGTCGCCCCGGATGTCGTCACGCAGGGTGTCTATCTCTTCGAGGAGAAGCTCCTCCAGCTCAGCGCGGACCCCGCCGGCGTCCGGCCGCAGCTTGACCGCGAGCCCGATCAGCCCGACCGAGACCACGGCCAGCAATGCGCCCAGCTTGAGGACCGCGCTACCGCTGCTGAACAGCACCAGCAGGGCGGCGAGCGGGGCCAGGCCGAGACCGATCCAGAGCACGGTGGTCAACTGCTTGCCGCGTTGCTGGTTGGGCTGCGTCTGGTTGGCGGGCATGGGACCAGAGGTTACCGAGAGTTCCGCCGAATCGGTATCTCTGCAGGTCAGCGAATGTGCGTGCGGGCGGCCCGGAGTCCGGACCGCCCGCACGTCAGATGGTGTCGCGTCAGGGGGCCAGTGCGGCGTCCGAGGAGAACACCAGGCCGATCGTGACGGTGCCGTCGGTGAGCTGCTTCTTGGTCAGCGGGCCACCGGCGTCGGTCTTGACGAACTTGCCGAACTGGATGCCGTAGGTCTTCTCCAGACCGGGCTGGCAGAACGGCCGGTTCGGGCACTCCTCCGGCCCGGCCAGCACGGTGTCCTTGCCCGAGCACTTGGCCGCGAAGTCCGACAGCGTGGTCAGCCCGTACTTGGTGGCGGTCGCCTTGGTGACGGCGAAGGCGTTCTGGTCGGCGGCCGGGGAGGCCTCGCCGAAGGTCAGCCCGACCTTGTCACCCACCGTCTTGAGTCCGTCGACCGTCTTGGCCAGGTCGGACGTGGCCAGTGGCGCGGCGCTGGCGCCGTTGGCCTTGGTGTTGAGGAACTCGGTGAGGGTGCCGGCGTACTCCGGGACGACCTGGATGTCCGTCCCCTTCTCCAGCGCCGGCTCGTACGCCTCCCGGTTGCCGACCGTCTGCACCGTGGCCTCGTACCCGGCCGCGACCAGCACGATCTTGTAGAGCTCGCCGAGGGTGATGTTCTCGTTGAAGTTCGCCGTACCGATGGTGATCTTGCCGCCGGCGCCCTTGGTGATGCCGGCGGTCAGGTTGTTCGCGGTGGCGAAGGTCTGCGCGGCCACCGCGGGGGTCTGCCGGTCCAGGTCGGTCGCCTTGTTCAGGGCGATCAACTTGGTGGTGTCCAGCGCGGCCGAGACCTTGCCGAGCGCCGCGAGCAGCTCCGGCGACGACTTCGCCTTGTTCACCGCCGGAATGATGTTGTCCACCGTCTGCAGCTTCTTGTCGTCGGTGAGGACGACCAGCTTCGTATCGGCTATGCCCGCGCAACCGCCGGCCGCCACGTTGGTCGGCGGCGCCGAGGTGCCCGAGGAGCCCTCACCGCCACAGCCGGTGGCAAACCCGGTGACAGCAAGGAGCAGTGCGGCCCCGATTACGAGGCGCCCGCTGGTACGCATCTGAGAATTGCCCGCCTTCCGTGTCCCGGCGCGACCGTAGGTCGGTCGGCCGCGTGTCCGACGGGCGGCTGGGGATCTCCGCCCGATCACCCCACCCAACGTCCCCGGCAGCCGGTTCGCAATCGGAATGGCGAGATCGTCATCGCTCCGTCACCTGTCTGCCTGCTCAGCCCGGGTACCCGGAAATGGGCCTGTTATCCAGATCACCCGCCGTCGTCGGCGGCGGAGATGGCCCGCCGGCCGGTCCGGGGCCGCAGCGGTCTCGGCGTCACCAGCCGCTGGCCCACCGCCAGTACCCCTTCCACCAGCAGGGCGAGCGCCGCCACCAGCAGGCCGCCGGCGAGGATCTCCCCGCCGCCGGCCGCGATGGTTTTGCCGAAGCCGTCCGAGAGGATCTCGCCGAGACCACCCGCGTTGATGAACGCGGCCAGCGTCGCGGTCGCCACCACCTGCACGGCGGCGGTCCGGAAGCCGGCCGCCAGGTACGGCACCGCGAGCGGCAGCTCCACCCGGCGCAGTTGCTGCCAGCCGGACATGCCCATTCCGCGGGCGGCGTCGCGGACCTCCGGGTCCACCTCGCGCAGCCCGGTGTAGGCGTTGGCCAGCAGCGGCGGGATGGCGAACACCGCCAGCGCCAGGATCACCGCCCGGTCGCCGAAGCCGACGAAGGTCAGCGGCAGGATGGTCAGCAGCGCGATCACCGGTACCGCCCGGGTGATGTTGGAGACCAGCGACACCACTGCCGAGCCGCGGCCGGTGTGCCCCAGCCACAGCCCCAACGGCCAGGCCACCAGGCAGCCGAGCAGCACCGCCCACAGCGAGATCCACAGGTGCTGCCGCAACAGCACCAGGATGCCGTCCGGGTTGGTCCAGTTCAGCGGATCGTTGAGCCAGACGAACGCCTGGTTGAGCAGGTTCATGCCGCCTCCCCGCTCGCGCGGCTCGCGGGGAGCCGGCCTGAAATGCCATCCGGACGCTCGCGCGAGCGCTCACTCATGCCGCCTCCCCGGTCATGCCGGCCGCCGGCGGGTCCACGGGGTGAGCAGCCGGCCGATGCCGAGTATCAGGGCGTCCAGGACCAGCGCCAGCAGCACGCAGAGGACCGTGTTGGTGGCGATCTCGGCCTTGTAGAAGTTGTTGCGGAAGCCCGCCAGGATGAGCTGCCCGAGCCCGCCGTGGCCGACCTGGGCGCCGACTGTGACCAGAGCGACCGTGGAGACGGTGGAGAGCCGCAGGCCGGTGAGGATGCCGGGCAGCGCCAGCGGCAGGTCGATGCGCAGCAGTTGCCGCCAGCGGCCGTACCCCATTCCGCGGGCTGCGTCCCGCACGTCGGGGGGCACCTGGGCCAGTCCGGCGGCGGTGTTGCGGACCATCAGCAGCAGCGCGTAGAGCACCAGGCCGATGAGCACCGTCGAGGTGCCGATCCCGGTGAACGGGACGAGCAGGGCGAACAGCGCCAGCGACGGGATCGTGTAGAGGATCCCGGAGAATGCGAGAATGGGTCCGCTGAGCGGGCGGTACCAGTACGCGAGCACGGCAAGGGGGATGGCGATGGCCGCGCCGATGAGGACTGCCTCGGCGGTGAGCGTGACGTGTTCACGCAGGTGCTCGGCGATGGTGTCGGTGTTGTCACGCAGGTAGCGCCAGGAGAACCACGGGTTCGGCGCGCCCGACTGGGCCAGGACCGTCGCGTCCGGAAGGGACATACGTGGAAGGTACCGCCGCACCGATCAGCCTGCGAGGAGTGGGCAAGCGCTACCCGGACGGGACGGTGGCGGTCGGCTCCCTCGACCTCGATCTCCCGGCTGGTGAACTGAGCGTGCTGATCGGCCCCTCCGGCTGCGGAAAGTCCACCATCCTGCGCATGATCAACCGGCTGATCGAGCCGACCTCAGGGCAGATCCTGCTCGACGGAGAGGACGTCACCCGGGTCGACCCGGTCCGGCTGCGCCGCCGGATCGGCTACGTGATCCAGAACACCGGACTCTTCCCGCACCAGACCATCGCCGCGAACGTGGCCACCGTGCCCCGGCTGCTGGGTTGGAAGTCGGCAGCCACCCAGTCCCGGGTCTCCGAGCTGCTGGACCTGGTCGGGCTGGAGCCGGGCCGGTACGGCAAGCGGTATCCGCACGAGCTCTCCGGTGGGCAGCGCCAGCGGGTCGGGGTGGCCCGCGCGCTCGCCGCCGATCCGGTGGTGCTGTTGATGGACGAGCCGTTCTCGGCAGTCGACCCGATCGTGCGGGTCCGCCTACAGGATGAGTTCCTGCGCCTGCAGGAGACGGTACGCAAGACGATCGTGCTGGTCACCCACGACCTGGACGAGGCGGTCCGGCTGGGCGACCGGATCGCAGTGCTCTCCCAGGGCGGTCAGCTGGAGCAGTACGGCACGGCCGCTGAGCTGTTGCGTGCGCCGGCCAACGACTTTGTCCGGGACTTCGTCGGCGGTGACCGGGGGATCATGCAGCTCGCGGTGACCCCGATCGACCCGGCGGCACTGGAGCCACTGGCCGACGGGGAGGACGCAAGCCCATCGGTCGGGGTCTCCGCGACCCTACGGGAGGCGCTGGCCACCCTGCTGGTCGGCGGTACCGGGGCGGTGCTCGTGCGGGACGCGGACGGCCGGCCGCTGGGCCGGCTGACGCCGACCTCGATCGCGCAGGCGGCGATGCGCGCCCAGCCCGACCCGGTCAGCAGTTGATCGGCTGACTCCGGGGCCGGTGGGCGTGCCACCGGCCCCGGAGCACCGGTTCATCGTCGGGCGCCGAAAGTGGCCAACCCGATGATCCAGCCCACGATCAGTCCGTAGCCCGCGCCGTCGACGGCCCAGTGCAGCGCGTTCAGCAGTGAGGCGTGCTGCAGCAGCCAGGCGGCCAGCAGGCCGGCGGTGGCGGCGGCGAAGATGTAGCCCGCCCAGCCGGCGAAGAACTGGCTGAACGTGCCGCGTGCCGCAGCCAGCTGCGCACCGCACAGCAGGGCTACGAAGAGGAAGGTGAAGACGATCAGCAGGATCGCCTTCAGGTCGTCGGCGATCAGGTTCTGGACCGGTGAGGAGCCGTTGATGTGCCAGCTCGGCCAGGCCAGTCGCTGGGCGAAGTAACCGCCCGCAGTGTTGCCATCGCGCTTGGCCGCCCAGTCGTGGAAAGCCGGGTTACCGAACGCGAGGACCAGGATAAATGCCACAAACGCCGCAACACTAGGTGCGGTCCTATACCCCGTCGATGAGCGGGTCGCAACAGCCATGTGGTCAGTATCGGAGACCTATTATGGGACCGCTAGGCACGAGAGGCATTCGTCGACAAGGTCGTTTAAGCGGCAACAATCCCGATTCGGGGCTGCGTGGCCAGGTCAGCGACTGGCTTACTCCGGCTTGAGCAGGTAATCGATAAAGCGGGCCCGGATCAGCGGCTCTTCGTCACCGTACCCGTGACCGCGCAGCTCGCGCCAGAGCGCGTACGCCTCGTCCACGCCGGCCTGCAGGCCCAGCGACCCGTCGCCGCCCTCGTCGTAGGCGTCCGCACCGGGCAGGTGCCGGAACAGGTCGATGAAGAAACCCAGGTCGTGGCGGTGCCGGGCCTGGGCGAAGGCGCGTTCCCGCAACTCCTCGGTGGACAGCGCGTCCAGCTGTTCGAACGTGGCGTCGGTCATGCCTCCAACCTAATGGACGTCTGCGATGCTGGGCGGCGTGCGTATCACGTCCGCGTTCTTCGACCCCGCGCTGCTCGATCTGCCGTGGAACACCCCGCTGGAGGAGTGGCCCGCCGACCGGCTGGTCGCGCTGCCACAGGGCATCTCCCGGCACATCGTGCGGTTCGTCCGCTTCGGCGGCAGCGTGTACGCCGTCAAGGAGACCGTGGAGCAGATCGCCCAGCGGGAGTACGACCTGCTGCGCCAACTGGAACGGATCGGTGCCCCGAGCGTCGAGGCGGTGGCGATCGTCGCCGACCGGCTGGACGACGACGGTGAGCAGCTGGCCCCCGTCCTGATCACCCGGCACCTGCAGTTCTCCCTGCCGTACCGGGCGCTGTTCTCGCACACGCTGCGTCCGGAGACGATGAACCGGCTACTCGACGCGCTCGCCGCGCTGCTGGTCCGGATGCACCTGACCGGCTTCTTCTGGGGCGACGTGTCGCTGTCCAACACGCTGTTCCGCCGCGACGCCGGGGCGTTCGCCGCCTACCTGGTGGACGCCGAGACCGGGGCGATCTACCCGAGCCTGTCCAACGGGCAGCGCGGCGAGGACCTGGAGATCGCCCGGGTGAACATCTTCGGCGAGATGCTCGACCTGGAGGCGGCCGGCCGACTGCACGCCGACATCGACCCCGAGGTGGTCAGCGAGGACGTCGTCCGCCGCTACGAGACGCTCTGGCACGAGATCACCTACGAGCAGGAGCTGGCCTCCGCCGACGTACGCCACCACGTCCAGAAGCGCATCCGCCGGCTGAACGAACTCGGCTTCGACGTCGAGGAGCTGCAGATGTCGGTGGACCACACCGGCTACCGGGTCCGCCCCAAGGTGGTCGACGCCGGCCACCACACCCGCCGGCTGATGCGGCTGTCCGGTCTGGACGCCGAGGAGAACCAGGCCCGCGCGCTCCTCAACGACCTGGACACCTACCGGGCCGAGAGCGACCTGGACGACGAGCAGCAGGCTGCGCACCGCTGGCTCACCGAGGTGTTCGAGCCGGTGGTCCGGGCGGTACCGCCGCACCTGCGCGGCAAGCTGGAGCCGACCGAGCTGTTCGCGCAGATCATGGAGCACCGCTGGTACCTCTCCGAAGAGGCCGGCCGCGACGTCGGGCTGGCCCCCGCCGTGCAGTCGTTCCTCGCCGACGTGCTCACCCACCGCCCCGACGAGCAGGCCATCCTCGGCTACGCGGTGGACGGTTCGGAGAACACCGACGAGTTCGAAGCGACGGACGAGCTGGACGCCGTCGGCGCGGAGGACTGAGCGGCAGCCGGCGTCAGTGCGCGTCGGCGGCGTCCTCGGGCGCGCCGTCGAGCATCCGGCTCAGGCCGACCCGGGTGGCCACCACGATCAGCCGCTGGCCCGGCTCGACCTCGGTGTCCGCCGCCGGCCGCGACCCGCCGTCCAGCGCCACCACCCGTACCCCGCCCTCGCGTTCCAGTTGCCCGAGGGTCAGCCCGATCAGCGGCGAACCCTCCTCCACCGGTACGTCGGCGAGCAGCAGCACCCGGCGCTTGACCGGGATGGTGCCGATCACCTCGCGCTCCAACATTGCGGTGACGAACGCCGGCGCGGCCAGATAGGACACGCTCTTGGAGGTCATCCGGCCGAACGCCCGCTGTACCCGGTCGGCCAGGTCGCCGTCGAACAGCCGCAGCACCACCTGGGCGTCCGGGTTGAGCGTCCGGGTCTGCAGCCCGGCCTCCAGGTTGATCACGTCGTCGGTGGAGAGCGCCACCAGCGCCCGCGCGGTGTGCAGGGACGCCTCGCGCAGCGTCTCCTCCCGGCTGGCATCCCCGATGATCAGGGGTACCCCCAGCTCCCGCGCCAGTTGTACGCCCCGGGCGTCGTCCGAGCGGTCGATCGCCACCACGTCCACGCCGAGGGTGTGCAGGTGCTGGATCACCCGGGTACCCACGTTGCCCAGCCCGATCACCACCACGTGCCCGCGGATCGGCCCGCGCAGCCGTCCCGACTCCAACGCCAGCCGGGCGTTGACCACCGCCTCGACCACCGCGGCCGTGATGAGTGGCACCAGCGCGATCCCGGCCAGCGCCAGGATCGCCTGCACCAACTGCTCCCAGCCGGTCAGATTGAGATCGGCGTTCGCGCCGCTGACCACGTTCAGCACGGTGATGTACGCGGCGGTCCACGGGTTGAGGTGCTTGCGGTCCAGCAGGTTCAGCAGCACCGTGCCGACGACCAGGACGCCGAGCAGCGACAGCAGCGCGATCCGCAGCGTCCGGGAGGCGCGGGTACCGAAGATCCGAGCCGGCGACAGCCGTGCCAGCAGGGTACGCATCCGCTGCCGGAGGCTCGGCCGGCGCAGCGCCGGTACCCGCCGGGGCGGCACCGTGAACCAGGACACCGGCCGACGTACCCGCCGCAGCGACCCGCCGTCCGACCCGCTCACGCCGCCGCCGACCGTGCCGACCGAGCCACCGACCGGCAGCAGCAGCCCGTCGCCGGCAAGCTGTTCGTCGGCCAGCCGGGCGGCCGTCAACCGGGTACCGGTCGCCACCGCGAGCACCAGGTCGCAGCGGTCCTCGTCGGGTGGCAGCAGCAGCGGCTCACTGGCATCGGAGGTGTCCGCGAGCCCGCAGACCAACTGTGCCGCCGGCACCTCCGAGCGCCGGGCGACGTAGAGGGTACGGCCGGGCAGCCGGACGTAGCTGGGCGCGATCTCGCCGAGCGCCGAGGCGACGAACGCCGGTGCGGCGATCCCCGCGTCGGAGAGCACCTGGCAGTGCTTGAGCAGCCGCCGGATGGCGTACCCGAAACTGGTGTTGAACATCCGCAGTACCAGCCGCACCTGCCCGTTGAGCTCCTGAGCCTGCAGCGCGGCATGCAGGTTGCCCACGTCGTCCTGGCGGACCAGGGCCAACGCCTCGGCCGAGGCGATCCGGGCGGCGGTGAACGCCTCCGCGTCCAGCCGCTCCGCCTCGATCACCCGGACCCCCGTCGATCGCCGCGATCTGTGGCCCGTGGTTGACCTTCTTCGACCCCATGATCACGGTGACCGGCCGGCGGTAACGCACCGCCAGCTCCTCAACCAGCCGGTGCGCGAGCGGGTCGTCCCCGCAGACGATGAAGTGCTGTCGGGCATCGGGGGCCGCGTTCGTGCGCTGTTCGAGCAGCCGGTGCGGCAGTCGTCGGGTCGCGGCGGCGACGGCCTGCGGATCAAACCGCCGCCGTCGCTCACCGGGAGCCGGAGATGCTGGGGAGTCGTCCGCCACGACACGGATCGTAGGACCCCGATGCTCACGGTGACACTGCCGCACACCCTTGCCCTGACCACGGGAACGGGCCGTAACCTGGAGGTGAACACTCGCCTCAGCCCAGATCGACTGTCCGCCGCAGACCGAACCAAGGGGACCCCCGGTGCGCGACATCGCTGTCTTTTCTGGCAGTGCCCATCCTGAACTGGCCGCCGAGATCTGTTACCACCTTGAGGAAACGCTGTCCCCGACCGGGGTGCAGCGCTTCTCCAACGACTGCCTGGAGGTCCAGCTCCAGGCCAACTGCCGGGAACGCGACGTGTTCCTGATCCAGCCGCTGGTTCCTCCGGTCCAGGAGAACCTGGTCGAGCTGCTGCTGATGATCGACGCCGCGCGGGGAGCTTCGGCCGGTCGGATCACCGTGGTGATGCCGCACTACGCCTACGCCCGCTCCGACAAGAAGGACGCGCCGCGCATCTCCATCGGCGGCCGGCTGGTCGCCGATCTGCTGGCCGCCGCCGGCGCCCAGCGGGTACTCACGATGACTCTGCACTCGCCGCAGGTGCACGGGTTCTTCAGCGTGCCGGTGGACCACCTGCACGCGCTGCGTGAGCTGGCCGCCCACTTCCGCGGGTACGACCTGGCCAACACCGTGGTCGTCTCGCCCGACCTGGGCAACGCCAAGAGCGCCGCCGCCTTCGCCCGGCTGCTCGGCGTCCCGGTGGCGGCCGGCGCGAAACAGCGCTTCGCCGACGACCAGGTACGCATCAGCGCGGTGATCGGCGACGTCGAGGGCCGGGACGTGATCGTCCTGGACGACGAGATCGCGGCCGGCTCGACCGTCGTGGAGCTGCTGCACCGGCTGCGCGAACGCGACGCCGGTCCGATCCGGGTGGCCTGCACGCACGGCCTGTTCGCCGGCTCGTCGCTGGAACGGCTCGCCGCCCAGCCCGACGTGGTGGAGATCGTCTGCACCAACACGGTGCCCATCCCGGCGCAGAAGCGGGTACCCAAGCTGCGGGTGCTCTCCATCGCGTCAGCCCTGGCCGAGGCGATCCGCCGGATCCACAACGGCGAGTCCGTCAGCGCCCTGTTCGACGCGGCCGAGGTACCGGCCTGACCCGGCCGCGAATCCGCTCGAAAATATGGTTGTCGCCGACCCCGATCGCCTCCTAGGGTTGGCGGTACACGTGAAGGGAGGTGGTCCAAAGTTGTGTAAGCACTGGACTCGTGAGGTGGCTACCAGCTAGCCCGTCCTCCTGGCTTCCGCGTTCACACGCGACCACGTGGACAGTGGCACGGCGAAAACCAGGTAGCTTCCCGACCCCCGGGGATCCGGCATTGGTCCGGCCGGCTCGTCATCAGCCCCTCGCTGGCGACGAACCCCGGGGGTTGTCCATTTCCAGCGACAGCGCGTCCAATCGGGCGCGCTGTCCGCTTTTCCGCTGTTTGCTGCGCCCCGCTGGCCGGTGCGTCCTCGGGGTTGGTGTCCGCCGTGCCCGTCGCGTGGGCGACACGGTCGTGGCGCGGCAGCGCGGTGCCGGTGGTCAGCCGCGGCCGGCGTGCCGTTCGGCGTAGGCCTCGAGGGCTGCCACCTGGGCCGGGTCGAGGGACGGCCGGACCCGGGCCTGCGCCGAGCGGACGTGCGCGGCGGTCACCGTGGCCGCGTCCAGCGATTCCCGCATGGCGCTCAGCGCCGCCTCACGGACCAGCGCCGCACAGTCGGCGGCCGAGAACCCGTCCAGCGAGTCGGCGAGCGCCGCCAGGTCGACGTCCGGGGCCAGCGGCACCGACTTCCCGGCGGCGCGCAGGATCTCCGCGCGGGCAGCGGCGTCCGGCGGTGGGACGAACACCAGCCGCTCCAGCCGGCCGGGGCGCAGCAGCGCCGGGTCGACCAGGTCGGGCCGGTTGGTGGCGCCGATCACCACGACGTTGCGCAGTGACTCCACCCCGTCCAACTCGGTGAGCAGCGCGGCCACCACCCGGTCGGTGGTGCCCCCGTCACTGGCCTGCCCGCGTACCGGGGCGAGCGCGTCCACCTCGTCCAGGAACACCAGGGTCGGGGCGGCGTCCCGGGCCCGGCGGAACAGTTCGCGGACGGCGCGCTCGCTGTCGCCCACCCACTTGGAGAGCAGCTCAGCGCCCTTCACCGAGAGCACGTTCGCCTTGCCGGTCCCGGCGATCGCCTTGACCAGGTAGGTCTTGCCGCACCCGGGCGGCCCGTAGAGCAGCACCCCGCGCGGTGGCTGCACGCCGAGGCGGGCGAAGGTGTCGGGGTAGGTCAGCGGCCACAGCACCGATTCGGTCAGCACCTCCTTGACGGCCACCATGTCGCCGACCTCGTCCAGGGTGACGGTGGCGATGTCGAGCATGGACTCACCCATCGAGGTCGGTCGGACCACCTCCAGCGCGGCGTCGAAGTCGGCCGCCGCCACCACCGGCGCGTCGGTCTCCTTCTGCCGCAGGGCAGCCCGTACGCCGGCCTCGCGGACCAGTGCGGCCAGGTCGGCGGCGACAAATCCGGGGGTACGACCGGCGACGTCCTCCAGTCGCACGTCCGCCGCGAGCGGCACCTGCCGGGTGAGCACGGCGAGCTGTTCGCGGCGCAGCCCGGCGTCCGGCAGGGGTACGCCCAGCTCGTGGTCGAGCAGTCCGGGGGAGCGCAGCGCCGGGTCCACCGACTCGGGTCGGCTGGTCGTGCACACCACGGCGGTACCGGCGCGCAGCGCCTCCCGCAGCAGTTGCCGGAACGCGGTCGCCTTCGGGGTGGGTACGTCGTCGCGCGGCGCCAGCGCCTCCACGTCGGCCACGATCACCACGGCCGGCCCGCTGCCCCGCGCCCTGTCGAACGCCCTGCGCAGCCGGGCCGCCGCGTCGTCGGCGACCAGAGCCGCGACCTCGGGCGCCCAGACGCTCACCACGGTGGCCCTGACCTGCGCGGCCACGGCGCGGACCAGCGTCGACTTGCCCGACCCGGCCGGCCCGGTGAGCAGTACGCCGAGGGTCACGCTGGTACCCAGCCGGCCCAGCACCTCGCCGTGGTGGAAGCCCAGGTCCAGCAGCTCGGTCAGCTCCTGCGCCTGGGTACGCAGCCCCGGCAGGTCGTCGACGCTGGGTACCACCTCGTCCGGCGCCTCGTCCGGCAGCGTCGCGGCACTAGCCAGCGGCTCGCCCGGGGCGTGCGTGGCGGGCCCGTCCCGCCAGCCGACCACGGTGTCCATGGTGACCAGTCCGGCCTCGGCCGGCTCGGCCGCCGTCACGGTCAACAGGGCCGTGGTCCACGCGTACCCCACGGTGTTGGCGAGGCTGCGCCTGGCCGCCTCCATCAGCGGGCGCACGTCGCTGGCCGGCAGCACGTCCTGCGGCAGCAGCGACACGTTGTCGTCCAGGCTGACCACCTTGCCCAGCAGCGCGAGCCGCAGCATCTCCGGGCTGACCAGCGCCTGCAACTCGGCCGGCGCGGCCAGGGTGACCCGCGCGGTTGCGCGCACCGGCACCGGTGTGACCGTGACCTGCCCGCCGTCGCGCAGCCCGAGGTTGCCCAGCAGCAGGTCGTCGGCGTAGAGCAGGGCCCGGCTGGCCCCGGCCTCGGCGAGCGCTGCGATCCCGGCCGTACGCCGCCGCCCGGTGAGCCCGACCGGGTCACCGGGGCGCAGCCCGAGCGCGGCGAGCACCTCCGGGTGCAGCCGGACGATGCCCCGCCGGGCGTCCAGCGCGGCCGGCCGCAGACTCGCGGTCAGGGTCAGGGACTGGTTCGCCGCATCGCTCACGAGCGCGAGCCTAGCCACTCTCCGCTCGCCGCCGTGCGACGCCGGCGACCTGCTGCTTTCGGGGGTTTGCTGAGGGTTGGTTGAGTGGTCGGGCGGGGTGGCGCTGGCAGGCCGTAGGTTTGCGGTATGTCTGGTGGGATCTCCGGTCGCCTGCGTCGTGCCCTGCCCCGGCCGACCCGCCGTCGGGTGGTGGCCGGCGGCGCGGTGCTGGTGATTCTGGTGGCCCTGGTCGGCTGGGCGGTGTGGCCGACGCCGCGCAGCTACACCACCTCCGACGCGATGCTGACCGTCTCCACCGGACCGGACGGCGGCTCCTCGGTCACCCTGGACACCCGCTACTACCTGCCGAAGTCGGCCGGCCCCGGACACCCGGTACCGGCGGTGCTGCTCGCGCACGGGTTCGGTGGCACCAAGGACAGCGTCTCCGACGACGCCGAGGACCTCGCGAACCTGGGGTACGCGGTGATGACCTGGACCGCCGAGGGGTTCGGTGACTCCACCGGCCAGATCCACCTGGACAGCCCCGACTGGGAGGTCCGCGACGGCCAGCAGTTGCTGAACTGGCTGGCCGGCCGCCCCGAGATCCGGCTCGACGCTCCCGGCGACCCCCGGGTGGCCGTGGTCGGCGGCTCCTACGGCGGTGCCCTGGCGCTGCTGCTCGCCGGGTACGACCAGCGGGTCGACGCGATCGTCCCGCAGATCACCTGGAACGACCTGGGCCGGGCGTTCCTGCCGTCGGCGACCGGGGCGCAGCCGGTGGACGGGGTGTTCAAGAAGGCGTGGGCCGGCCGGTTCTTCGGCGAATCCGCGTCGCCGGGCGACGACCCGACCTGTGGCCGGTTCGCCGCCCGACGTGTGCCAGGCGTACCTGTCGATCGCGCAGACCGGCCAGGGCAACCAGGCGGCCGTGGAGCTGCTGAGACGTTCGAGCCCGGACACCGTACTGGACCGGATCACCGCGCCGACCTTCCTGATCCAGGGCGAGGCGGACTCGCTGTTCCCGCTGTCCGAGGCCGACGCCAACGCCCGGGGCATCGCGGCGCACGGCACACCGGTGAAGGTCGCCTGGTTCACCGGCGGCCACGACGGCGGCGCGGGCCCGGCCAACGACCAGGACCGGCTGCGCTTCCTGGAGGCGCAGTGGCTCGACCACTACCTGCAGCGACGCCGGGTCGACGCCGTCGACGACGTTCACCTATTCGCGGGTCGGCGGCATCGACACCAACACCAACGGGTACCTGGCGCTCGGGTACTCGGTGGACGACTACCCGGGAATCGCCGGCAACGCGACCACCGGCGTCGAGTTGACCGGGCCGCCGCAGCCGATCGCGAACCCGCCGAACGGCACCCCCGCCGCGCTGTCCAGCCTGCCCGGCTCCGGCCTGCTGTCGCAGCTCGGTCGGCGGGGTGAGCACCGAGGTCAACGGGCAGCACGCCGACTTCGTCTCGGAGCCGCTGCCGGCCACCGTGGAGGTGGTCGGCGCGCCGACCGTGCAGCTGCTCGCCGCCTCCCCGACCGGCGAGGCGGTCGTCTTCGTCAAGCTCTACGACCTGCCGGCGGGCACCGGCTCCCCGAGCCGACGACTCGTCCACCGACAGCGCCCCGATCGACGCCACGCTGCCGAACGGGCTGGTGGCCCCGGTCCGGCTGACCGGCCTGCCGACCGACATCCGGCAGGCCACGCCGGTCACCGTCACGCTGCCGGCGATCGTCTACAACTTCCAGGCCGGGCACCGGCTGCTGGTCACCGTGGCCAGCGCCGACCAGGGGTTCGCGACGCCGGTCGCGCCGACCGTCTACACCGTGGCGCTCGCGCCGCGAGCCGCCGGCGCGGCCGGTACCAGCGCGTCACGCTGCCGACCGTGCACGGCAAGCCGATCCCGACGCGGGACGTGATCTGGCGGTACGTGCTGGCTCGCGCTGATCGTGCTGGTCGCCGTCGGGCTGGTGGTCGCGATCCTGCTGGGTCGGCGCAGGTCCGGGCGGGCGGACCGCTCGGTGCGCGCCGAGTACGCCGACACCCCGCTGGTGGTGCGCGGCCTGCGCAAGACGTACGGCAGCTTCGTGGCGGTGTCGAAGGTCGACTTCGAAGTGCACCGGGGCGAGGTCGTCGGCCTGCTCGGCCCGAACGGCGCGGGCAAGACCACCTCATTGCGGGTACTCATGGGGATGACCCAGCCGAGCGCCGGAGAGATCTACATCTTCGGGCACCCGCTCACCCCCGGATCGCCGGTGCTGTCCCGGCTCGGCGCGCTCGTCGAAGGCCCCGGCTTCCTGCCGCACCTGTCCGGCCTGGCGAACCTGCGGCTGTTCTGGAAGGCCACCGGCCGCCCGTGGGACGACGCGCACTTCGACGAGGCCGTGGAGATCGCCGGCCTCGGTGGCGCCGTGCACCGCCGGGTGAAGACCTACAGCCACGGGATGAAGCAGCGACTCGCCATCGCCCAGGCCATGCTCGGCCTGCCGGAGCTACTGGTACTCGACGAGCCCACCGACGGCCTGGACCCGCCGCAGATCGCCGAGATGCGCCGGGTGCTGCGCCGCTACGCCACCGACGGCCGCGCCGTACTGGTCTCCTCGCACCTGCTGGCCGAGGTGGAGCAGACCTGTACCCACGTGGTGGTGGTGCACAAGGGCGAGGTGGTGGCCGCCGGCCGGGTCGACGAGATCGTCGGCGACTCGCCCACCGTGCAGTTCGACGTCTCCGACGCCGCCGACCGCGCAGCGGGTACTGGCCGGGCTGCCCGGGGTGCGTTCGGTGACCCCGGTGGAGGCCGGTGACGGTGCCGCGCTGGTGGTGGACCTGGACGGCACGCCCCGGGCCGACGCGGTCGCGGCGCTGGTGCACGCCGGGCGTCGGGGTGGACCGGGTGGTGCCGCGGCGGCGGCTGGAGGACGCGTTCCTGTCCCTGGTCGGCGGGGACACCAAGGCGAGCGGAGAACGGTGATGACCAGCGTGAGCACCCGCACAGGCGACCGGGGCGGCGGCGGGCTACCGTCCACATCGGACGCTTCAGCTTCGGTACCGAGCTGCGCCGGCAACTGTCCCGCCGCCGTACCCAACTGGCGCTCGGCTTCATGGTGCTGTTGCCGGTCATCATCCTGCTGGCGTTCGAGTTCGGCGGTGGCGGCGACGACGGCAACGCCCGGGACAGCCAGTTCGCCGAGCTGGTCCGGGTGGCGACCTCGGGCGGGCTGAACTTCGCCCTGTTCACGCTGCTGGTCTCGTCGTCGTTCCTGCTGGTCGTGGTGGTGGCGCTGTTCTGCGGGGACACGGTCGCCAGCGAGGCGAGTTGGGGTTCGCTGCGCTACCTGCTGGCCGTCCCGGTACCCCGGGCCCGGCTGCTCGGTACCAAGCTGCTGGTCGCGCTTCACCTCGTGCGCCGCCGCCCTGCTGCTGCTCACCGGAGTGGCGCTGGCCCTGGGCACGGCCAGGTACGGCTGGCATCCGCTGAGCTCGACGATCGCCGGGGACCTGCCGACCAGTACCGGCCTGCTGCGGTTGCTGGAGATCGTCGGGTACCTGGCGGTGACCCTGCTGGTCGTGGCCGGCCTGGCGTTCCTGCTGTCGGTGACCACGGACGCGCCGCTGGGCGCGGTCGGCGGGGCGGTACTGCTGATCATCGTCTCGGACATCCTGGACCAGATCACCGCGCTCGGCACGGTCCGCGACTTCCTGCCCACCCACTACGCGAGCGCCTGGCTGGGCCTGCTTGCCAACCCCGTGCAGACCGACGAGATCGTGAAGGGCTGCGTATCGTCCCTGATCTACGCCGTGATCTTCTTCGGCCTCGCCTGGCGCCGCTTCATCCGCAAAGACGTCACCAGCTGAGTTGTCAAGCCGGTGATTCCAAGCGGGTTAGCGGTTGGCTGGGACGGTTTCGGCGGCGAGCACTGAGTCGAGGAGGCCGGGGAAGCGGTCGGTGAGGTCGGCGCGGAGGCGGACGTACTTGCTGGTGCCTTCGACTCGGGTACGGGTCAGGCCGGCTTCGCGGAGCACCTTGAAGTGGTGCGAGCGGGTGGCCTTGGCCAGCTCGGGCAGGAACGAGCCGCAGCTGCGCTCCTCGTCCGCGCTCAACTGTCGGACGATGGCCAGCCGGTTCTCGTCCGCGAGCGCCTGCAACACGCCGAGCAGGGTCAACTCGGTCAGCTCCGGTTCATCCATGGTCGCCACAGTGATCGTCCTCATAAAGGTTCGATGGAACTCGAACAACGACGTAGCGTCTCCGCCGTAGGTTCGATGGTACTCGAACAAGGGGGATCGGCCATGCGCCGGACGGCACTGTTTCCACTGGTCTCGGTGAGCGCCTGGGGCGGGATGTTCGCGGTGATCGCGTCCGCCCTGCAGCACGTCGACGTCAGCAACTTCACCAGCATCCGGTACGCCGTCGCGGCACTCGTCTTCCTCGCCATCCTGCTGGTCCGGGAGGGCGTCGCGGCGCTGCGGCCGGACGGTCGACTGGTCGAGGTCGCGGTACTCGGCACCGTCGGGTACGCCGGCTTCAATCTGCTCCTCGGCCTGGCCCTGGGGCGGACGCGGCCGCAGAACGCCGCCCTGATCGTGGCGCTCACGCCGCTGCTGACCGTGCTGGTGCGCTGGGTACGCGACCGCGCCCGGCCGCGCCCGGCAACCCTGGCGACTGATCGCCGCGGCCCTGCTCGGCGTCGCGCTCGTGATCACCAAGGGTCGGCCGGAGCTCGGCTCGTTCGGCTCGGCGGACCTGCTGATGCTGGTCGCGGTCACCGGCTGGGCGATCTACACGCACGGGGCGAGCCGGTTCACCGACTGGTCGCCGCTGCGCTACGCCACCCAGACCGCGCTCGCCGGTACCCTCGTCGTGTTGATCGTCACCGCCGTGGCCGACGTCGCCGGCTGGCAGCACGTCCCGTCGCCCGGCGCGGTCGCGGCCGTCTGGCCGCACCTGCTCTACGTGGTCCTCTTCGGCACCGTCACCGCGC
Organism: uncultured Actinomycetota bacterium; assembly: GCA_963794685.1. Lineage (GTDB taxonomy): Bacteria > Actinomycetota > Actinomycetes > Mycobacteriales > Micromonosporaceae > CAVTWH01. The sequence goes on from CAWCFK010000012.1 coordinate 488,435, forward strand.
TGCTCACCTGGAACATCGGCGTCCGCCGGCTGGGTGTGCCGAACGCCTCGCTGTTCATGAATCTGGTCCCGCTGGTGGCGCTGCTCGTCGCCGTGGCGCAGGGGTACCGACCGGGGGTTGTGGAGCTGGTCGGCCTGGTGATCACGGTGGCCGCGATCGTCACCGCCAACGCGCTGACCCGCACGTCAGCGCGCGCGTGGCTCCGGTCACGCTCGACCGGCAGGTGGGATCGTTGCCGGACGCACGCAGGGCCGGTCAGCTAGGCTGGTGGCCGCACAACACAACTGAATACCTCATCCAGAGGGGCAGAGGGAACGGCCCGACGAAGCCCCGGCAACCACCGCCACACCCCGTTCCGGGGGTCGGCGGCAGGGTGCCAATTCCGTCCGGGTGATCCCCAACCGCCGGTAACGGCGTTCGGCCCCGGAAAGATGAGAGGAAGACCTCCCATGACGTCGACACTCGACGCGCCCACCCTGTCCGACAACGCCGCCCGCCACCTGGTCTGCCGCGGCTGCGGCGCGCAGTACCCGCTCGCCGCCCAACACGCCTGTTACGAGTGTTTCGGGCCGCTTGAGGTGGGCTACGACCTCGACGTGCTCAAGCGGATCACGCGCGAGCAGATCGCCGCCGGACCGAACAACATCTGGCGGTACGCCCCCTTCCTGCCGACCGGCCAGGACCCGGCCACCCGGGTCACCCTCAACCCCGGCTGTACCCCGCTGATCCGCGCCGACGCGCTCGCCGAGGTGGTCGGGCTGCGTGCCCCGCTGTGGGTCAAGGACGACTCGGCCAACCCGACGCACTCGTTCAAGGACCGGGTGGTGTCGGTGGCGCTGACCGCCGCCAAGGGGCTCGGCTTCACCCGGTTCGCCTGCGCCTCCACCGGCAACCTGGCCAACTCGGTGGCCGCGCACGCCGCCCGCGCGGGCGTCCCGTCGATCGTCTTCATCCCGGGTGACCTGGAGCCCGGCAAGATCCTCACCACCGCCGTGTACGGCGGCGAACTGGTCGCCATCGAGGGCTCCTACGACGACGTGAACCGGCTCTGCTCGGAGCTGACCGAGACCGACGAGTTCGAGGACACCGCGTTCGTCAACGTGAACGTCCGGCCGTTCTACGCGGAGGGCTCGAAGACGCTCGGCTACGAGGTGGCCGAGCAGCTGGGCTGGCGGATCCCGGAGCAGGTGGTCATCCCGATGGCCTCGGGTGAGCTGCTCACCAAGGTGGACAAGGCATTCGCCGAGCTGGTCGAGATCGGTCTGGTGGACGCGCCGGCCGGCGGTTGGCGGGTGTTCGGCGCGCAGTCGGCCGGCTGCAACCCGATCGCCACCGCGCTGCACGCCGGCACCGACGAGATCACCCCGGTCCGCCCGACCGGTATCGCGAAGTCGTTGAACATCGGTGACCCGGCCGCCGGCCTGTACGCGCTGGAGGCGGTGAAGCGTTCCGGCGGCTGGATGGACTACGCCGACGACGACGAGATCCGCGAAGGCATCCGGCTGCTGGCCCGGACCACCGGGGTGTTCGCGGAGACCGCCGGTGGGGTGACCGCCGCGGTGTTCCAGAAGCTGGTCGCCTCGGGCCGGCTGGACCCGAGCCGGGAGACCGTCATCTACAACACCGGCGAGGGCCTGAAGACCATCGACGCGGTGGCCGGCCTGGTCGGCCCGACGCACCGGGTGAAGCCGTCGCTGCGCGCCGCCCGCGAGGCCGGCCTGCTCGGCTGACCCCAACCGCTGCACCCGCACGTCGCGGCTCGCGACCGTCCCGGTCCGGGCCGCGGTGTCGGAGGGAGATTGCCGGGCCGCGCTGCGTCGGCAGCGGAGATCGTCCGGGCCGGGCCGTCGGGCGAGTCCGTACGGGGTCGGCAGGGAGATCGTCCCGGGTCGCGGGTTGTCGGCAGGGAGATCGTCGGGGCCGGACAGTTCGTCTGTCCACTCCGTACCCCCGACACGCTCCGTTACGAGATTGCCCGGGTCCGCCCGATGTTGCCGCATCTCCGTCACCGTCGGTGATTGGGGGTTGCCGCACTGTCGAAATGGCATTCGCGCAACCCTTGACGAGGCCCGGAGAGCGGCGCAGGATGCTTTTCGCGGGAGGACGACCGCCGGGGCGCCAAGCGATTGGATTGCCTTTGACCAGCACCGAAGGTGCTGTGCGAGTCGTCCTCTCGACCACGTCCAGGGCCGGTCCGCAGCTCCGTACGGTTCAGTCCCGGTTCGGGTCCGGGTGCAGTGCCACGAAGATCGAGTACGGGTTCGCCGTCGGGGTCGGCCGGGCGCTCGGCGTAGGATTGAGCAGTTCGCCGAGGCGGGTACGCAACTCCTCGAGATCACCGGCCGCGAGCCGCAGACCGAGCCGGGCGAAGACGGCCGCATCCTGGTCCACCTGCCCCACCTCGGCCAGGAACGCCGCGAGCATGGCCGCGCCTCCGCCGCTCACCCCGGACTCGTCCACGTCCATCCGCCAGGACTTGCGGGTGGCCAGGTAGGGCACTTCGCGGGCGTTGCGGGTGCCCTTCCGCTCGGCCTGCGGCTCCAGAAATCCGGTGGCGACCAGGGTGCGGACGTGGTGCAGTGTGGACGCTGGATTGGCGTCCAGCCGCTGGGCGATCTCCTTGTTGGTGAACGCCTCGTCCAGGCACATCCGCAGGATGCGCAGCCGGATGGCGGAGGCCAGCGCGCGGGCCTCGGACTCGGTGGCCGGACGGCGGCCCTGGGTGCTGAATGGCATGGCGTGCCAAGCGTAGGGCACCATCGCGGCGGCGCGTAGCAAGTGGTTGACTTTTCCCAATCAGTAGAGCAGTCTGCCAGCGTGAAGAAGCCCACCCTCGGCCTACTCCGCGATCACGACTTCCGCCAGCTCTACGTCGCGGACACCGTCAGCCAGCTCGGCACCCAGGTCAGCATGCTGGCCCTGCCGCTGGTCGCGGTGCGGTCGCTGAACGCCAGCAACTTCGAGATGGGCATCCTCGCCGCCTGCGAGACGTTGGCGTTCCTGCTGATCGGACTGCCGGCCGGCGCCTGGGTGGACCGGCTGCGCCGGCGCAACGTACTGATCTTCGGCGACATCGGCCGGGCCGTCGTGCTCGGCTCCGTGCCGCTGGCCTGGTGGGCCGACGTGCTCACGATGCCCCAGCTCTACGTGGTCGCGCTGCTCACCGGGGTACTCACCGTCTTCTTCGACGTGTCCTACCAGAGCTACCTGCCGCACCTCGTCGGCCGGGACAAGCTGGTCGAGGGCAACTCCAAGCTGGAGGCGGTCCGCGCGGTCAACCAGCTCGCCGGCCCGCCGCTGGCCGGTGGCCTGATCACCGCACTGACCGCGCCGTTCGCGGTGGCGCTGGACGCGGTCAGCTTCCTCGGCTCGGCGCTGTTCGTCGGGCGCATCCGCAAGCAGGAGGAGAAGCCCGAGCGCAAGGCCGACGCGCACCTCGGTCGGGAGATCATGGAAGGGCTGCACTTCGTGCTGGGCAACCGGATGCTGCGCTCGATCGCCGCCTGTACCGGCTCCTCCAACCTGTTCAGCTCGATCGCCGGCGCGATGATCATCGTGCTGCTCGCCCGTGACCTGCACCTGAACGCCGCCGTGATCGGCCTGTTCACGTCGATCTCGGCGATCGGCGGCATGGTCGCGGCGCTCTGCGCCACCCGGATCGCCAAATGGCTCGGGCAGGGCCAGACCATCTGGATCTCCATCGCGGTGACCTCGCCGTTCGGCCTGCTCTGGCCGGTCGCCCAGCGCGGCTGGCTGCTGTGGGCCGCCGCGTTCGGCGCCGGCGTGTACTGGTTCGGCGCGGTCGTCTACAACATCACCCAGGTCAGCTTCCGGCAGGGGCTGACCCCGGAACGGCTACTTGGCCGGATGAACGCCACGATGCGCTTCCTGGTCTGGGGCACCCTGCCGATCGGCGGCTTCATCGGTGGCGTGCTCGGCAAGTTCATCGGCGTCCGGCCCGACCTTGTGGGTCGGCGGAATCGGCGGCATGCTGGCGTTCCTGCCGGTACTCCTGTCGCCGCTGCGCACCATGCGGGAGCTGCCGACCCACCACGAACCGGAGCAAGTAACCGAATCCGCACCTGGCGTGCCGACGCAGGACGGGGGCACACTGGACGGACGCGGATCTCGACGACGCGCGACTGGGCGAGCGTCAGCCGGTGCCGCCGGGCGCTCCGGTTACTGACGGCCACGCGGACGAGGAGGCGGTACCGGCACCGTAGACCCCCGACAACCCCCACCGGTTTCTTTCGTTGGCTGCGTTGGTGGCCGGGCGCGCGAGGTGGTCGGGCTGGCGGGTGGGGCAGGCTTTCGCCGCCCCACCCGCCAGATCTCTTTACCGCCGGGTACCGGCGCGCGGCATGATGAAGTCATGACTGCCACCGTCGTCAGCCCGCTGCCCGCCGACACCCTGGACCGGGCACTGCACGCGATCGCCGAGCGCGACTACTTCTCGGCCTTCCCGGAATCACCCAGTCCCCGGGTATACGGGCCGGACGCCGCCGCCGACGGCGAGGTCGACTTCCGTAGCCTGCTCGGCCGCGAGTTCGCCCTCGACCAGCCCGGCCGCATCGACGCGATAGCCACCGAGCGCTCGCCGTTCGGCATCCCACTGGACGTGCGCTACCCGCGCTGCGATCCGGACGCGCTGATCGCGGCCGCCCAGGCGGCGCTGCCCGGCTTGGCGCGACGCCGGCCCGGACGCCCGCGCGGTGGCCTGCGTGGCCATCCTCGGCCGGCTGCACCGGCACATCTTCCAACTCGCCAACGCGGTGCAGTTCACCACGGGGCAGGCGTTCGTGATGGCCTTCCAGGCCGGCGGGGCGCACGCGCTCGACCGGGCGCTGGAGGCGATCGCGTACGCCTACGCCGAGCAGATCCGGCACCCCACGGTGGCGCGGTGGACCAAGCCGGCCGGCAAGGGTGAGCCGCTGCGGATGGAGAAGACCTTCCACGTGGTACCCCGGGGGGTGGCGCTGGTGATCGGGTGCAACACGTTCCCGACCTGGAACTCGTACCCGGGACTGTTCGCCTCGCTGGCCACCGGCAACCCGGTGGTGGTCAAGCCGCACCCGGGCGCGGTACTGCCGCTGGCGTTGACCGTCCGGTACGCCCGGGAGGTGCTGGCCGAGCACGGGTACGACCCGAACCTGGTCACCCTCGCCGTCGAGCGGCCGGACGACAAGCTCGCCGCCACTCTCGCGGTACGCCCCGAGGTGAAGATCATCGACTACACCGGCTCGACCGGCTTCGGCAACTGGCTGGAGGGCACCGCCCGGCAGGCCGTCGTCTACACCGAGAAGGCCGGCGTGAACACGATCGTGGTGGACTCCACCGACGACTTCGCCGGGATGTGCCGCAACATCGCCTTCTCCCTGACTCTCTACAGTGGACAGATGTGCACCACCCCGCAGAACATCCTGGTACCGCGGGAGGGCATCGCCACCGAAGCCGGTCCACGCAGCTTCGACGAGGTGGCCCAGGGCATCGCGGGCGCGGTCGCCGCACTGGTGGCCGACGACGCCCGCGCGGTCGAGTTGACCGGGGCGATCGTCAACGACGCGATCCCCGAGCGGATCGACCAGGCCCGCGAACTCGGCACCATCCTGCTGGACTCCCGCGACGTGGAGCACCCGAACTACTCCGACGCGGTGGTGCGTACCCCACTGATCCTGACCGCCGACGGTGACGGCGACGGGCCGATCGACCGGGAGTGGTTCGGCCCGATCTCGTTTGTGGTTGCCACCGACTCCACGGCCGCCAGCATTGCGCTGTTCCGGCGCATTGTCGGCGCCAAGGGCGCGTTGACGGCAGCGGTCTACAGCACCTCACGGTCCGTACTGGAGCAGGTCGAGTCGGCCACCCTGGACGTCGGCGTACACCTTTCGGCGAACCTCACCGGCGGGGTATTCGTCAACCAGTCGGCCGCATTCTCCGATTTCCACGGCAGTGGTGCGAACGCCGCCACGAATGCCGCTCTTACCGATGGGGCCTTTGTGGCCAGCCGGTTCCGGATAGTCCAGTCGCGCCGGCACATCTGACCCCGGAATTACGATCTTGCGGGCGGTCCGACAGTGGTCAGGCCGCCCGCGACATCACCATTTCGGTGAGTACCGGGATGGTCGGGTGTCGACTGCGAACGCCGGTGTCGACGAATCCGGCCCGCCCGTACGCCTTGATCGCGCGCTGGTTGCTGGTCACCACTTCCAGCTCCAGCGTCGGCCGACCGATACCGCGCGACCAGTCGCCGACCGCGTCCAGCAACCGCGCCAGCAGCCCGGTACCCCGCCACGGCGGGCTGATGAACACCGCGAAGATCAGGCTGGTCACCGGATTCCCGGGCTGCGCAAGGGCTCCGGCCTGGGCGACGATCCGGCCGTCGGCATCCGCGACGAGCTGCACAGCCGCCGGGTCGCCCACCCGTTCGGCCAGCCGTGCCCGGAACTGGGCATGCGGTCGGGCCGCCGCCTCGTCGAGTCGTTCGATGAAGGCCAGCGGTGCGTCGGCGAGCATCTCCAGGCGCAGCGCGCGGATGCGGGCGGTGTCGGCGACCGTGGCGCGGCGGATCAGCGGCTCAATGGGCACGCTTCCTTCCTACCGGCTGGTCACCAGTAAGGCCAATGCATTGACTTATATGATTGAGTCTCAGCTGTAATCACCGCGTCCGTTTTGTGGTAGTGCGGGCCTGGTGTGGCTCGTGTAGCGTGCGTGTTCGGTCGCTGTTGGGCAGTCAAGTCCCGCCAGATGCGATGTCCACAGTGGCCTGCGGTCCCGCGGTGGGGCCGCAGGGTCGCCGCGGCGACCCGGCACCATCGAAGTGAGGGAAGTGCACCGTGGCACAGGGCACCGTGAAGTGGTTCAACAGCGAAAAGGGCTACGGATTCATCGCGGTTGACGGAGGACAGGACGTGTTCGTCCACTTCTCCGCGATTCAGATGGATGGCTACAAGTCGCTGGAAGACGGCCAGCGCGTCGAGTTCGAGATCGCGACGGGCCAGAAGGGCCCGCAGGCCGAAAAGGTCCGGGTCGTCTGAACAGACACCAAGACTTCTGCGACGCCGAGCGCCGCACCATGGCTGGGAAGTCAGCCAAGGTGCGGCGTTCGGCATCAGTGGGCTGCCCGCCCGTGAGACGCTGGCGCGATGGGCGACCGTGCCCGGCCCGCGGTCGCTGCGGAAGGGTGTGTTGGATCGCTGACGCACCGTTGCCGGTGATGCGGACGCCGGCCCTGTGCTGGCCTGGGGCTGTTGGGGTTGCTGGGAATCGGCGCCCGCCAATAGTGTGGCGCGGCCGCGCACGGCGCGGCCCAGAGCCCACGAACGGAGCAGTCCGTGTCTGACGTCAACCCGCCCGGCTTGCCTGACCCGGCGCGGCCCGAACCGCCGGCCCAGCCCGAACCGCCGGCGCAGCCCGAACCGTCGGTGCAGCCCGGACTGCCGGCCGCGCCCGGACCGCCCACCGAGCCCATCCAGTCGGCGACCTTCCCGGCCAGTCGACCCAGTACCCAGACCAGCCCCGGCCTATCCCGCTGGTCCACCGGCTTATCCCGCCGGCCCACCGGCCTATCCGCCGGTCCGCCGCCGGATTATCCGGCGGTCCGCCGTCCTACCCGGTCGGCCGTCGGATATCCAGCCGGTCCGCCGCCCGGATATCCGAGCGGTCCGCCGTCCGCATATCAGGCCGGTCCGCCGCTGGGCTACCCGGGTGGCCCGCCCGGCTATCCAGCCGGTCCGCCGTCCGGTTATGAGGCCGGTCCGCCGCCGGGCTACCCGGGTGGCCCGCCCGGCTATCCGTCCGGTTACCCGGGTGGTCCGCCGCCTGGCTACCCGGCCGGTCCGCCGCCCGGCTATCCCGGTGGTCCGCCGACCTATCCCGGTGGGTACCCGGGGGCGCCGGCCTATTCGGGCGATCCGTATGGCGGGTACGGAGTGATGCAGCCCGGCGACCCGCTGGTGACCACGCCGGCCGAGGGGTTCAGCGGCTGGTTCAGTCGGCTGTTCAAGGTGTTCGGTACCCACCTGCCGGCGATGTACCTGATCGGACTGGCCACCTTCGCCATACCGACGGCGCTGCTCCAACTGGTAGTGCCCTGGCTGACCCCGTCGGTCACCTACACCACCGACGCCGATGGCGCACGGGTGCCCCACGTGAACTTCGACCACGTGGGAGCGTTGGTGGGCACGGTGCTCGGCGCCGCAATCGTGATCGGCTTCCTCGCCGCGCTGGGGCAGGCGACCTTCGTCTGGACCATCACCCGCCGGGCGGTGGGCGAGCCGGCGCCACTGGGCGGCGCGCTGCGCTACGGCCTTGCCAACGGCGTGCGGCTGTGGGGCTGGACGGTGCTCTACGGGCTGATGGTGGTCGCCGGTACGGTCTGCTGCCTGCTGCCCGGTCTGTACCTCGCCTTCGCCGGCTGCCTCTACGCGGCGGTGGCGCTGTACCAGCGCGGGGCCAACCCGATCGGGACGTCGTTCTCGATGATCCACAAGCACTTCGGGGCGGCGCTCGGCCGGGTGGTCCTGGCGGCGCTGCTGGCGTTCGTGGCGAATTTCGTGATCTCGACGATCGGCTCGTTGATCGCCCGCTTGGTCAGTGACACGGATACCGCCCGTGGGGTGGCGAGCTCGATCACCTCGCTGATCGCGATCCCGGTCAACTTCGTGCCGGTACTGATCGGTGTGCTGCTCTTCGCGGAGTTGAAGGCGCGGGAGCATCCGCTGCGTAGTGCCGATCTCGCGGCGGTGCTCTGACGAGGTACCCGGCTCCGGGGCGCTTGCACTCGACCTGCCTGAGTGCTAAACAGGTATCTGGCACTCGGCTTGTCTGAGTGCCAGAAGGTCGGGGCGGTGGGGCTCCGCGTCCGGGGGCGTAGATGCGCCGTCCGGGAGTGGGGTCGGTCGTCGCGGGCTATCCGGCCCGGCCGACATACGCGCTGGTCACAGCGCCGATGGAGACCGACAGTGCGACCGGGACAACCCGGTTCGAGCTGAACTGTCCAGGAGGACAACGCCGAATGGCCAAGATTATCGCGTTCGACGAGGACGCCCGCCGCGGTCTTGAGCGGGGCATGAACATCCTCGCCGACGCCGTCAAGGTGACGCTGGGGCCGAAGGGCCGCAACGTCGTGCTCGAGAAGAAGTGGGGCGCCCCCACCATCACCAACGATGGTGTGAGCATCGCCAAGGAGATCGAGCTCGAGGACCCGTACGAGAAGATCGGTGCCGAGCTCGTCAAGGAGGTCGCCAAGAAGACGGACGACGTCGCTGGCGACGGCACGACCACGGCCACCGTGCTGGCCCAGGCGCTGGTCCGCGAGGGTCTGCGCAACGTCGCCGCGGGTGCCAACCCGATCGCCCTGAAGCGGGGCATCGAGGCAGCCGTCGCCGCCGTCGCCGAGGAGCTGGCCAAGCTGGCCAAGGACGTCGAGACCAAGGAGCAGATCGCCTCCACCGCCTCCATCTCCGCTGGTGACACCACCGTCGGCGAGATCATCGCCGAGGCGATGGACAAGGTCGGCAAGGAAGGCGTCATCACCGTCGAGGAGAGCAACACCTTCGGGCTGGAGCTTGAGCTCACCGAGGGTATGCGCTTCGACAAGGGCTACATCTCGCCGTACTTCATGACCGACCCGGAGCGTATGGAGGCCGTCTTCGACGAGCCGTACATCCTGATCGTCAACAGCAAGATCTCGTCGGTGAAGGACCTGCTCCCGATGCTGGAGAAGGTCATGCAGTCCGGCAAGCCGCTGGTCATCATCGCCGAGGACGTCGAGGGCGAGGCGCTGGCCACCCTGATCGTCAACAAGGTGCGTGGCACGTTCAAGTCCGTCGCCGTCAAGGCGCCGGGCTTCGGCGACCGCCGCAAGGCCATGCTGCAGGACATCGCCATCCTCACCGGTGGCGCAGGTCATCAGCGAGGAGATCGGCCTCAAGCTGGAGAACGCCGGCGTCGACCTGCTGGGCAAGGCCCGCAAGGTCGTCATCACCAAGGACGAGACCACGATCGTCGACGGTGCCGGTGACGCCGAGCAGATCGAGGGCCGGGTCAACCAGATCCGCGCCGAGATCGAGAAGAGCGACTCCGACTACGACCGCGAGAAGCTGCAGGAGCGGCTGGCCAAGCTGGCCGGCGGCGTTGCGGTGATCAAGGTCGGCGCGGCCACCGAGGTCGAGCTGAAGGAGCGCAAGCACCGCATCGAGGACGCCGTTCGCAACGCGAAGGCGGCCGTCGAAGAGGGCATCGTCCCCGGTGGTGGCGTCGCGCTCGTGCAGGCCGGCAAGACCGCGTTCGACAAGCTGGACCTGGTGGGCGACGAGGCGACCGGTGTGAAGATCGTCCGGGTCGCGCTGGACGCCCCGCTGCGGCAGATCGCCGTCAACGCCGGCCTCGAGGGCGGCGTTGTGGTCGAGAAGGTGCGCAACCTTCCCCCCGGCCACGGCCTGGACGCCGCGACCGGTGAGTACGTCGACATGCTCAAGGCCGGCATCATCGACCCGGCCAAGGTGACCCGCTCGGCGCTGCAGAACGCCGCGTCGATCGCCGCGCTGTTCCTCACCACCGAGGCCGTCGTGGCCGACAAGCCGGAGAAGAACCCGGCCCCGGCCGGCGCGCCCGGCGGCGGAGACATGGACTTCTAAGTCCTGACCTCCGCAACGTGAACACACAGGGCGGTCCGCTTCGGCGGGCCGCCCTTGGCGTGTACCTGTAGTGAGCTCAGCGTTTGTAAGCGCGGCGTTTGGTGTGCTCGGCGTTGGCTGGGCTCAGCGCCTGTGGGTTGGCGGCGGCTGGTTCCCTGCTGACGGGCCTGGCTAGAGTCTGGTCGGGGTCGGTCAGGTATGCTTCCTCGTCGGCGGCCCCGTCCTCGCCGACTCCTCGTCCTCGATGACCATCCGCCCGGCGGCGGTCTCGTCGGGTAGCTCGTCCATCAGCATGTCGGCCTCAGCGCGCATGTCTTCGCGCTCGGGTCGGCTGGGCTTGGACACGTGCGGCCCCCTTGTTCCTCGCACATCTGTTCCTGGTCACGGCCGGTTCCGTTCGGTGGCCGCCGCCCGGTCGCCCGGACCCCACCGACGCTAGGTGGGCCGGTGGGGGCGGCGCGGGCGAACGGGGGTACCTGCCGGGATGTCGGATCGGTCGCGGGCGGCACTACGGCCAGGGCCAGGAGTTGGTGAGCCGGTGATCCTCGGCCGAGTGGGCCTCATGGCGATGCGCCGGGCCGGGCGGCAGGGCTGGGTCTCGTCGGGCTGGTGGGCGGACGGCGTGGCGTCGCTTCGCATCTCTCATGACTCCACTATGACGCCAAGTCTGACGTCACGCAAGACGTCACGCTACATGTCTTCCAACTCGCGCCCCTTCGTCTCCCGGACCGCGAGCCGGACGAAGACGAACGCGATCAGCGCGAACAGGGCGTACAGGCCGTAGGCGAAGACCAGGCCGATGTCGGCGAGCCTCGGGAAGGTGGTCGAGATCAGCCAGTTCGCCAGCCACTGCGCGGCGGCGGCGACGGCCAGCGCGGTCGCCCGGATCTTGTTGTTGAACATCTCGCCGAGCAGCACCCAGACCACCGGACCCCAGCTCATCCCGAAGGCGAAGACGTAGATGTTGGCGGCCACCAGGGCGACCGGCCCGGCGACGTCGAACCCAAGCGTGAGGTTGTCGCCCTGCCCGAGGCGGTGGCGAAGCAGGCCGCCATCGTGGCCAGCGTGACGACCATCCCGGCCGCGCCGATCAGCAGCAGCGGCTTGCGGCCGATCCGGTCGATCAGCGCGATGCCGACGAGGGTGCAGATGATGTTGGTGACGCTGGTGATCGTGCTGAACAGGAACGAGCTGTTCTCCGAGAAGCCGACCGAGTGCCACAGCGTGGACGAGTAGTAGAAGATCACGTTGATGCCGACGAACTGCTGGAACACCGAGAGCAGGATGCCGGTCCAGACGATCGCCTGCAGGCCGAACCGGGGCCCGCGCAGGTCCTTCAGGCGGATCGCCTGGTCGCCGCCGGCCAGCGACCGGCCGGATCTCCTGATCCGCAGGTCGACGTCGCCGCCGACCAACCGGCGGAGCACCTCGGCGCCTGCTTCACCTGGTTCTTGGCGACCAGGTAGCGCGGCGATTCGGGGATCTGCAGCCGCCATGACGCCGTAGACCATCGCCGGGCAGCGCGGCCGCCGCGAACATCCAGCGCCAGGCCGCGCCGCCCCACGGCACGTCCTCGGCTGGCACCGCCGGCCGCGTACGCCAGCAGCTGGTCGATCAGCAGCGAGGCGAAGATGCCGGTGACGATCGCCAGCTGCTGCAGCGAGCCGAGCCGGCCGCGCAGGTCGGCCGGGGCGATCTCGGCGATGTACGCGGGTGCGATCACGCTGGCCGCGCCGATCGCCAGGCCGCCGAGTACCCGCCAGACCATCAGGCTGAGCGGCCCGAACGGCCAGCGCCGAACCGATCGAGGTGATCGCGAAGATGGTCGCGGCCAGCAGCATCACCCGGACCCGGCCGAACCGGTCCGCGAGCGGGCCGGCGAACCAGGCGCCCACCGCACAGCCCAGCAGGGCCGACGAGACCACGAAGCCGACGTACGTCGAGGAGATGTCGAACTGGTCCCGGATCGCGTCGACCGCGCCGTTGATGACGGCGGTGTCGTACCCGAACAGGAATCCGCCCAGCGCCGCCGCGGTGGCGACCAGGATCACTCCGCCGTGGTGCTCCGGGACGGCGCTGAGCGCCGCCCGGCTGCTGCTCGCTAGCCACCCGTCCATTGTTCGCGAGATAACGCGGAAAATGTGGCTGAAAGGTACTAACTGGTCGACTTCGCGGCGGCCACCGCGGCGGCCGCGTCGACCAGACCCGCGCCGGTGTCCGCCGCCGCGCCACACCGGTCCGCCGGTACCGGCCGGGCGGTCCGGCGCAGCAGCGTCGGTGGTGGCCGCGATGTCGCCGACGCAGGGCCGGGTTCGCCGACCACAGCAGCGCCACCACGCCCGCCAGATGCGGGGTCGCCATGCTCGTGCCGGAGAGCGGCGCCGTACCCGCCGCCGGGTAGTGCGGAGACCACGTCCACCCCGGGCGCGGCGATGTCCGGCTTCCTCGAGCCGGACCGGCCGCCGGCTGGAGAAGTCGGCGACCGCGCCGTGCCGTCGACCGCCGCCACGGTGAGCGCCCCCGGGTAGATCGCCGGCGGATCCGTGATCGACCCACAGCGCGGACCGGTGTTGCCGGCCGCCACCACCACGAAGATGCCGGCCGCCGTCAGCGCGGCCACGGCCGGGCGCAGCGCGGCCGCGTCGCAGCCCTCCAGGGCGGTACAGCCCCAGGAGTTGGTGAGCACGTCGGCGGCGCGGGCCGGTCGGCCGTCGCGGAGCGGGTTCCCGCCGGCCGGGAAACGGGGCCAGCATGAACTGCAGGCAGTCCAGGTAGTACGCCGGGTTGCCGAAGTCGCGGTCCAGGTTCACGCAGCCGATCCAGGTCGCGCCCGGGGCCACCCCGACGCCCTGCGCGCCGACCGCGGTGGCGGTGGTGTGGGTACCGTGGCCGCTGCGGTCGACCGGGGTCGTGCTGTGGTTCCACGGGTCGTACCAGGAGTCGTCGCCGCCGCGGAAGTTGCCGGCCAGCGCCGGGTGCCCGCCGTCCACCCCGGTATCCGAGGAGCCCACCACCACGCCCTTGCCCGGTATCCCCGTTCGCCCATACCTGATCCGCCCCGATCTGGGCGACGTTCGGTTGCACCGGCACGCCCGGGGACTGCCGGCTGGCGCCGATCGGGTCGGCCCGATCGGGAACCGGCCGCAGTACCGGGCTGAGCAGTACCCGGTCGACGTCGGAGCGCCGCGACAGCAACTCGCGCAGCCCCGGACCGCCGCTCACCTCGACCCCGTTGACCAGGTAGTACGGCGTGTACGACAGGTGCAGGCGGTCGAGTTCGTGGCGCAGCCCGGCCTGACTGCTCTCGGCGGTGGCGACCAGGCGCTGGTACACCGCCGCGCGGCGGGCCGGTACGTCGGCGGTGTCGGCCAGCCCGGTGAGGTCGGCCTGCTCGCGCATCACCACGAAGAGCCGGTTGCCGTGCAGCCCCGGCGCGCCGATCGCGTACGCCGTGCCGGCCGCCGCGAGCAGTACCAGCGCCAGCGCACCGGCGGTCGCCGGGCGGCGCAGCCGAGGCAGGGCCAGCCCGTACCCGACCGCGAACGCCACGGTGACCAGCAGCGAACAGCCCGCCGCCACAGCACCCCAGAAGCCGACCTCCTCCAGCAGCAGGAACGCCCACGCCTGGCTGGCCGACACGAAGCCCAGCGGCCCGAAGCGCGGCCAGCGACACGGCCACCACGGTCAACCCGCTCACCCGCAGCCACGGCCGCCCGCCCAGCCGCACCGCCCGCAGGGTCGCGCGGCCTGCCGGCGGTGGCGCAGAGTCGACGGGAGCGCCCGTCGAATCTGCCGGGATTGCGGTGGCTGCTGGGATCGCAGGGGCTGCAGGGGCTGCAAGGCCCTCAGCGCTCGCGGAGCCCGCTGCGGATGCCGGCGCGACGCCGTCCACCGCCGAGGTTGGGTTCGTCCGGGTCGGCCGGCCGGCCGGGGCGTCGAAGCACAGGTGGCGCAGGGCGGCCAGGATGAAGCCGAGCGGCGGCAGCACCAGCATCTCCAGCAGCATCACGCCGGTACCGCCGACGCCGGCCGCGAGCACCAGCAGCGCCACGAAGGCGGCCAGCCCGCCCAGCCACAGCTGCCGCGCCCGGGACCAGTGCGCCAGCGCCGGCCACAGCGTCCGGTGCAGCAGCCGGGCGGCGAGTACCCCGACCGCGACGGCCGCGAGCGCGGTGGCGACGGTGTCCGCCAGCCCGCCGAGCGCGGCCAGAACCAGGAACGGCAGCAGCGCGCCCAGGCCGGCGGCGAGCGCGGCGGCGAACCGGACGGGCGGCGGGACCGGCCGGCCGTAGCTGAACCAGCCGCGCGGGCCCGGCGCGGGTACCAGCCGGGGCACCAGCACGGCGGCGACCGTCGCAGTCACGGCCAGCAGAGCGCGTACCCACTGGTGTGTTGCACCGGCACGGCCCGCACACTGCCGAGCACCGCGAGCAGCGCGGCGGCGGCCAGCCAGGTCCTGGCCACCGCCCGGACCTCCTCGACCCGGGCCAGCAGCGACAACAGCCCCGTCGGCACCGCCACCAGCAGCGCGGCCAGCACGCTCACCAGCGGCCAGCCCCACGGCGGCATCGCCAGCCCCTCGATCACCAGCACCTGTTCCACCGCCCAGCCGAGCAGCACCAGCACCGACACCACGCCCACCGACCACATCCCGGTCAGGACGGTGACCACGACCGTGCCCGCGCCGGCGGGCCGGGCCGGCCGGCGGAGATCATCGGATGAGTTGTCGGTCACCTGATCGGACATGCAGGCACGGTACGTCCTACCGTGGTTGGGTGCGGCGCGACGTATCCGTGTCCCGGTTCTCGGCCGGCCGGCTCTCTCCCCAGCGGAGGGCCGCCGACCTGGCCCGACTGCGAACCCACCGATTCGACGTGCTGGTCATCGGCGGTGGTGTCACCGGTGTCGGGGCGGCGCTGGACGCCGCCAGCCGGGGACTCTCGGTGGCCCTCATCGAAGCCCGTGACCTCGCCTCCGGTACCTCCAGCCGGTCCAGCAAGCTGATCCACGGCGGCCTGCGCTACCTGGAGCAGCTGGAGTTCGGGCTGGTCCACGAGGCGCTGCGGGAGCGCGGCCTGCTCGCCACCCGGCTCGCCCCGCACCTGGTCCGCCCGCTGCCGATCCTGGTCCCGCTGACCGTCGGGCACGCCGGCGTCGCCGGCCTGGCCGAGCGCACCTGGCACCGCGGCTACTACGGCACCGGCGTGGCCCTCTACGACGCCTTCGCGGGGCTGGTCAGCCGGGACCGGGGGATGCCCGGACACAAGCACCTGTCCCGTACCGGCACCCGGCGGGTGTTCCCGTCGCTGCGGCGGGAGAACCTGTCCGGCGCGATCCGCTACTACGACGGTCAGGTCGACGACGCCCGGTACGTGGCCACCCTGGCGCGGACCGCCGCGTCCCTGGGCGCGGCGGTGGTGCCCAGCGTGCGGGCCGTCGACCTGATCCGGTCGGCCCGCGAGATCACCGGGGTGCTGGCCCGCGACCAGGAGACCGGGCAGCAGTTCCCGATCGCCGCGCGGACCGTGGTCGCGGCCACCGGGGTGTGGAGCGACGAGGTCTCCGAACTGCTCGGTGACGAGGGCGTGCCACTGCGGCCGGGGCTGCGGGTACGGGCGTCCAAGGGGGTACACCTGGTGGTGCCGCGTTCGGCGATCACCGGGGACGCCGGGCTGATCCTGCGAACCCCGAGTTCCGTGCTGTTCGTGCTGCCCTGGGGCGGGCACTGGATCATCGGTACCACCGACACCGACTGGGAACTGGACCGGGCGCACCCGGCCGCCTCCGCCCGCGACATCGCCTACCTGCTCGGCCAGGTCAACCAGTGGCTGGAACGGCCACTGTCCACAGCGGACATCGAAGGCGTCTACGCCGGGTTGCGGCCGCTGCTGTCCGGCGAGGACGACGACACCTCCAAGCTCTCCCGCGAGCACGCGGTGGTGGAGCCGATGCTCGGGCTGATGCTGGTGGCCGGCGGGAAGTACACCACCTACCGGGTGATGGCCGCCGACGTCATCGACCGGGCGGCGCGCCGGCTCGGGCCGCAGGTACCGCCCTCGCACACCGATCAGCTGCCGCTGCTGGGCGCGGACGGGTACCCGGCGATGTGGAGCAACCGGGCGGATCTCGCGCGCCGGCACCGGGTACCGGTCGGCGCGGTGGAGCACCTGCTGGAGCGGTATGGGACGCTCACCACCGAGCTGCTCACGATGATCTCGGCGCAGCCGCTGCTCGGCTCGCCGGTCGAGGGCGCGCCGGAGTACCTGGCCGCCGAGATCGCGTACGCCGCCGAAGCCGAGGGCGCGCTGCACCTGGAGGACGCGCTCACCCGGCGTACCCGCATCTCCATCGAGACCACCCACCGGGGCGTGGACAGCGCGGCCCACATCGCCGAGCTGATGGGCGCCGCGCTCGGTTGGGACGACGTCACCCGGCACCGGGAGATCGAGCACTACCAGGCCCGGGTGGCCGCCGAACGGGAGTCCCAGCGGATGCCCGACGACCTGACCGCCGACGCGGCCCGGCTGGGTGCCCCCGACGTGCGGGTCGGCTCGACCCCGGGCCCGTGACGATCTACGTCGACAAGCCGGTCTGGCCCGGCAAGGGGCGCGCGGCCGGCCGGCTGTGGGCGCACCTGGTCAGCGACGTCTCCTACGCCGAGCTGCACGCCTTCGCCGAGCTGCTGGGCGCGCCCCGGCGCGGCTTCGAACGCGATCACTACGACATCCCGGCGGCGATGGTGCCGGTGGCGGTCTGGCTGGGCGCCCGGCCGGTCTCCGGCCGGGAGGTGGTGGCCCGGCTCACGGCCGCCGGCCTGCGCCGCCCCAAGGGCCGTCCGTTGTCGACCTGAGCCCGCCGGCCCGCCGGCCCCTCAGCAGGCGGTGCGGCGTGCGGGTGGGCCGGTCCGTGAGCGGGCGGACCGGCCGTCCCCGATGCTCCGGCAGAATGCCGGAGCGGCAGGACGCGAACGGCCCCACGGCCGAGTGAGCACCCGCCCCCGATTGCCTCCGGACGCTCCACCCCGTTTGCGTGCCTGCACTCACACAGACGCGGCAACCGGGGCAGTCAGTTGCCAAGGCCAACGACAAACATCGCGAATGTGAGCGGCATCACTTGTCGGAGGCCCGTGCCAGACTGGTACCTCCGAGCGCGTGGAGAGGCAACCGATGTCCAGTGGCCCGTTGATCGTCCAGTCCGACAAGACGCTGCTGCTGGAGGTCGACCACCCTGACGCGCTCGCCTGCCGGATGGCGATCGCGCCCTTCGCCGAACTGGAGCGCTCACCCGAGCACGTGCACACCTACCGGCTCACCCCGCTGGGCCTGTGGAACGCCCGCGCGGCCGGCCACGACGCCGAGTCCGTTGTCGACGCGCTGCTGCGCTTCTCCCGCTACCCGGTCCCGCACGCGCTGCTGGTCGACGTGGCCGAGGTGATGGACCGCTACGGCCGGCTGCAACTCGTCAACGACCCGGTGCACGGGCTGGTGCTGCGGGCGCTGGACCGGATGGTGCTGATCGAGGTCAGCAAGTCCAAGAAGCTCGCCGGCATGCTCGGGGCCTCCATCGGCCCGGACATGACCGCCGTGCACCCGTCCGAGCGCGGCCGGCTCAAGCAGGCGCTGCTCAAGCTCGGCTGGCCGGCCGAGGACCTGGCCGGCTACGTCGACGGCGAGGCGCACGAGATCGAGCTGGCCGAGGACGGCTGGGTACTGCGTTCCTACCAGCACGAGGCGGTCCAGCACTTCTGGGCCGGCGGCTCGGGCGTGGTGGTGCTGCCCTGCGGCGCGGGCAAGACGCTGGTCGGTGCGGCGGCGATGGCACAGGCCAAGGCCACCACGCTGATCCTGGTGACGAACACGGTCGCCGGCCGGCAGTGGAAGCGGGAGCTGATCGCCCGTACCTCGCTCACCGAGGAGGAGATCGGCGAGTACTCCGGCGAGCGCAAGGAGATCCGGCCGGTCACCATCGCCACGTACCAGGTGCTCACCACCCGGCGCGGTGGCTCCTTCGCGCACCTGGACCTCTTCGGCGCCCGCGACTGGGGCCTGGTCATCTACGACGAGGTACACCTGCTGCCCGCGCCGATCTTCCGGTTCACCGCCGACCTGCAGGCCCGCCGCCGGCTCGGCCTCACCGCCACCCTGGTCCGCGAGGACGGCCGGGAAGGCGACGTGTTCTCGCTGATCGGCCCCAAGCGCTACGACGCGCCGTGGAAGGACATCGAGGCGCAGGGCTGGATCGCGCCGGCCGACTGCACCGAGGTCCGGGTCACCCTCACCGACGCCGAGCGGATGACCTACGCCACCGCCGAGCCGGAGGAGCGCTACCGGGTGGCCGCCACCGCGCGGACCAAGCTGCCCGTGGTGCGCGCCCTCGTCGACAGGCACGCCAACGACCAGATCCTGGTCATCGGCGCCTACATCGACCAGTTGCACGCGCTCGGGGAATATCTGGACGCGCCGGTGGTGCAGGGCTCGACCACCAACAAGGAGCGTGAGCGGCTGTTCGACGAGTTCCGCGCCGGCAACCTGCGCACCCTGGTCATCTCCAAGGTCGGCAACTTCTCCATCGACCTGCCCGAGGCGGCCGTCGCCATCCAGGTCTCCGGCACCTTCGGCTCGCGGCAGGAGGAGGCCCAGCGGCTCGGCCGGGTGCTGCGCCCCAAGGCCGACAAGCGGCAGGCGCACTTCTACACGGTCGTCTCCCGGGACACCATCGACACCGAGTACGCCGCCCACCGCCAGCGCTTCCTCGCCGAGCAGGGCTACGCGTACACCATCGTCGACGCCGACGACGTGCTCTCGGCGTAGCCGCGTGGAGCTGGCGGAGGAGTTTCTGGCCTGCGTGCCGGACGCGGAGCCGGCGCGCGCCAGGGCGGTGGCACGCGACCTGCTGGATCGCTGGGGGGAACCGCAGCGGCGGTACCACGACCGCGCGCATCTGGGGCGAATGCTGACCGTGCTCGGTCCGGACGCGCCCGCGCCGGTGCGGCTGGCGGCCTGGTACCACGACGCCGTGTACGACCCGCGCGCCGCCGACAACGAGGAGCGCAGCGCCGCCCTTGCCGCGCAGCAGCTCCCCGGACTCGGCGTCGACCCCGCCGAGGTGGTCCGGCTGGTGCTGCTCACCCGCGACCATGTCGTGCAGCCCGGAGATACCAACGGCGCCCTGCTCTGCGACGCCGACCTGTCGATCCTGGCCGCCGACGACGCGGAGTACCACGCCTACGCGCGAGCGGTCCGCGACGAGTACGCCTTCGTGCCCGAGGACGCCTTCCGGGGCGGCCGGGCCGCGATCCTGCGGCAGCTACTCGACCTGCCCGCGCTGTTCCACGCGCACCCCGAGTGGGAACAGCCGGCCCGCGCCAACCTCACCCGGGAACTGGCCACCCTCACCGCGCCCTAGCGCCCCGCCGTCGCAGTGCCGTCGCAGTGCCGCGCCGCCACAGTGCTGCGCCGCCACGGTGCCGCGCCGCCACAGCGCCGGCCCGCACCGAACAATTCGGCCGCCCGTCAATCACCCGTCAGCCGCTGTACCCATGCATCCCGTTCACTGCCTCCCGGGCACCGGCGAGAGCCGTCGGCCGCCCGGAGGGGGACCGATGTCAGATCGACGGCAGGTACTACGGATGGGCGCGCTCGCGGCCGGGCTGGCCGCACCGGCCCTGGTGGCGACGCCGCTGCTGGCCAGCCCGGCACAGGCGCACACCGACAAGCCTCGGCCGGGGCGCGGGCGGACGCTGGTGATCGGGCACCGGGGCGCGGCCGGGTACCGGCCCGAGCACACCCTCGCCTCGTACGAGCTGGCTGCCCGGATGGGCGCCGATTTCATCGAGCCGGACCTGGTATCCACAAAGGACGGTGTGCTGGTTGCCCGGCACGAGCCGGAGATCGGCGGCACCACCGACGTCGCCAGCCATCCCGAGTTCGCCGACCGTAGGCGCACGCTGCTGCTCGACGGGGTGTCAGTGACCGGCTGGTGGACCCACGACTTCACGCTGGCCGAGTTGAAGACGCTGCGCGCGGTGGAGCGGCTGCCGGCCGTCCGGCAGCGCAACACGCTGTTCAACGGACTCTTCCCGGTGCCCACCTTCCAGGAGGTGCTCGATCTGCGGTCGCGGCTCTCCAAGGAGTTGGGTCGCACCATCGGCGTGTACCCGGAGACCAAGCACCCCACCTACTTCCAGAACCTCGGCCTGGCGCTCGAGCCCAAGCTGGTACAGGTGTTGCGGCACAACGGGTTGGACACCCCGGACGCGCCGGTGTTCGTGCAGTCCTTCGAGGCGCACAACCTGGCCGCGCTCAAGCGCCAGTACAGGCTGCGGGTACCGCTGGTGTTCCTCACCTCGGCGGCCGGCAGCCCGTTCAGCGACCCGCGCAGCTACGCCGAGTACCTGACCCCGGCCGGGCTCGCCGAGCTGGCGAAGTACGTGGACGGCATCGGCCCGGACAAGAGCCAGATCATCCCGCGCGCGGCCGACGGCACCCTCGGTACGCCGTCCAGCCTGGTCGCGGACGCGCACCGGGTCGGGCTGGTGCTGCACCCGTACACGTTCCGGGCGGAGAACCAGTTCCTGCCGGCCGACTACCGGGTGGGTACCGACCCGAACGCCTACGGCCGGGCCCTCGACGAGCAGATCACCTTCCTGAAGGCCGGCATCGACGGCCTCTTCACCGACCAGGCCGACCTCGGCGTCCTCGCCCGCGACCTGGCTTTCGCCCACGCCTGAGCCGCGCCGCACGGCAAGCCGCACGGCGGAAAGCCGAAGGGAACAGCGCCGTCCGGGACAACTGCCCGGGCGGCGCTCACTCGTCCAGGACGGCCGCGGTGATGCGGTGCAGGGCGAAGGTGTGCAGAGTCTCCGTGCGGTCGTCCTCGGCACGCAGGTAGCCGGCGGCGATCGAGACCGGGCGGACCAGCCGCGACGTGGTCGCCCCGTGCGCGTCCACGTAGCCGACCCAGACCCGTTGCTTGGCGCGCAGCGCCTGCTGGAGGGTGGCCAGCGCCTCGGTGTGCGCCTGCGCGGCGGTCACCCCGGCGGGGGTGCCGCGCAGCGTCACCGGGGCGCGCCGGGCCGCCCGCGCGGCGGCGTCCCCGCGCCGCAGCTGCTCGACGACCCCACTCAGCCGCGCGGGGGAGGGGCGCTGCTGGGGGTACGCCAGCGCGACGCCCGCGACCGTGGGGCGCAGCGGCGCCCGGGCCGGTCGCGGCCGGGCGACCAGCGTCGCGCCCGCCGCGTCCTCCGGTACCGGCGCGTAGCCGACCTCCCGCAGCAGCCCCAGCAGTCGGGTGGAGCCGACCGGGGAGACCAGCACCGTGGGCGCGAGTCGGCGCAGTTGCAGGGCCGCCAGCCGTTTGTCGGCGGCCAGTTGGGCGAGCAGGCTCTCGTCGTCGCTGCGCAGGTACGAGCCGGTCGCCCCGATGCGCAGCCCACCGTGCCGGCGGGCCACGTCATCGATCAGGTACGACAGGCCCTGCGGAATGGGGGTACGCGACCGGCGGGCGAGCAGCGCGTGCAGGTCGGCCGGGGCGTACCCGGTGTCCAGCGCGCGGCGCAGGCTGTCCTCGGTGATCCGGTGCACGGTGGCGCCACCGGCCGACTCCGGTTCGGCGATCACCGCCAACTCGGCGGCCAGCGCGGGCTCCGCCGGCCCGGGTACCACCACGGTCAGGTCGGCCTGCACGAGCACGTGGTCCACCGGGTCGGGGAGCAGTCCGGACAGTTCCCGGACCGCCGCCGAAGCCGGGCCGGCCGTCCCCCGTACCCCCAACGGGTCGTCGTCGGTGTCGGGGCCGTCCGCCGCCCGCACCTGCGCGAGCAGCCGCCGCCCGTACCCGGTGAGCGCGCCGAGTCCGGTGATGCCGAGCTGGGCCGCCTCCCGCAGGGTCCACTCGACCGCCTCCGACCGGGGCCCGTCACCGTTCGTGGCGGCCGACCCGACGGCCGGCGGGCGCGGTCCGTAGAGCCGGGGCGAGCGCCAGGCCAGGGCCGCCAGCACCGTCGCGGGCTCGGGTGCGCTGCCCGGTTCGGCGTCGACGAGAACATCCAGCGTGGCGGCCCGTAGCCGGGGCACCGAGTGCCGGTTGAGTTCCGGGGAGAGCGCGTTGACCAGCCGGTCCTTCTCGTCCCGCCGGCCGATCAGGCCGGGCTGGCGGGCCAGCGGCAGCCACACCTGCACCAGCTGCGCCCAGCGCACCGCCACCGGCTGATCCCGCCAGCTGTCGAACGCCGACGTGGGCAGGAAACGCACCTCCGGGTCGATGATCCGGCCGGCGCCCGGATCGGCCTCGCCGAGCAGGCCGGCCGCCACCGCCAACTCCAGCAGCAGCCCGGCCAGCGGCTCGTCCACGCCGGCCGCCCGCGCCAGCCGACGCAGGTCGCGGACGCCCAGGCCGCCGGATTTGAGCACGGTGGCCGGCTCGGCGGCCAGCTCCACCAGGATCGTCTCGGCCTGCCGGACCAGCTCCATCACCTGCCCGGCGCCGGCCGTGTCGATCATCTTCGGCTCGCGGGCCGGCCCGGTGGGGACCGGCGGTTGCGGATGCAGCGCACCGAGCGGGCCGACGTCACGGCGCAGCAGCAGGCCGATCTCCCGGGGCAGCTGCACCTCGGACGAGCCGTCCGCCGTCGCGCCCGGCCGCCCGGCCAGCAGGTGCCGGCTGACCAACCAGCCGACCGGACTCCCCGGGTCGGCCAGCGCAGTCGGGGTGGCCACTCCGATCGGGGGACCGGCAGCCAGCCGGTCCAGCACCGCGCGGGCGGTCGGCGGCGCGGCCAGCACCGCCCGGCGCAGCCCGGCCGGGTCCGCGCAGAGCAGGGCGGTCTCGGCGGACAGCTCGGCGGCTGGTCGACCCAGACCGGCGGGGTACGGCGGGCACACCTCGTCGATGCCGGCCGCCAGGATCAGCGCCTCGTCCGGCCCGTACACCAGGAACAGCGCGCGCAGCCGGTCCACCGCGGTCCGGACCGCCGCGACCGGCGGGGCCGGTCGGGCCGCCTGGGTGAGCGCGAGCACCGCCTCCACCGACACCCGGTCGTCGTCGTCGCGGGCGTAGCGCAGCGCTTCGAGGATCTCCAGGGTGAACTGGTCCAGCGGGTCCAGCGCGCGGGCCACCGACACCCGCGACTGGGCGCGGGTGGCCAGCGTGGAGATGTCCCCGGGGACCGGCACGATCAGGTCCGGGCGCAGCGACAGCAGCGCGGCGAGCGCGCGGTCGGGTAGCGCGCGCAGGTGATCGGCGAGTGTGGTCGTCATCGTCGTTCCACGCTAGCCGAGCCGACCACCTGACCGCGTGGCCCGGCCCGGTCGGCTACCTCCACCGGTCGGCGGAACAAGCCGGATCTCCCGCTCCCGGTGCTCCAGCCGCAGCTGGCGGGCCAGGTCGGCGGCCCGTTCCCCGCTGGCGACGAGCTCCGCCGGTCCCGGGTGGCCGCGAACACCGCCCGCCACCCGGCCTCCACCGCGAGCAGGAGCAGGCCACCGAGACCGGCCCGCGGCGGTACCGATGAAAGTTGCACGGGCCACACCGCGCCCACCAGAACCGCCCAGCGGCAGCACCGACAGCAGCGGGATCAGCGCGAACATCAGCCGGTCGAGCAGGCTGCTGCCGGCCCGCAGCGGGCTCCCGGTGCCCGGCAGCGCCAGCACCGGGATCAGCCGGACCGGGCCCGGCACGGACAGTAACGACCGCGCCAGTCAGGCGGCCAGCGCGCCGATGGCCAGACCGGCGGCGAGCCGGCCCCACCCGCGATCCGCCCCGCCCCTGACGGCGCGGGTGTCCCACCCGGCTGCCGGACCGGCGATTCGATCATGAAGACTCCCCCCGTGCGTCCCGCCGGTGAAACCGTAGGCCGCCACCCCGGTGACTGGTGTGGAACACTGGTGCGGGTTTGTCGAGCGTTGTGTGGAGGAGTGCATGGCTGGGTCCAGCGTCATCGGCCCGTACTACGTCGACGACCACGGCAAGTTGCCCGTCCGCGAGCTGTCCTCGGACCGCCCCGGAGCGTCCTCGCCCTTCGGTGACGACCTGCGCTTCCCGCTCCCCGTCGAGCAGTTGACCTACCTCCACCCGACCACCGGGCCCGGCCTGGACTCCCCGGCCGGGCACTGACAGGAACCACTGGATGAGCTCCCTCACGGTCGGCTTCGACCTGGACATGACCCTGATCGACTCGCGGCCGGGGATCGCCGCGTGCTGGCGGGAACTCTCCGCCCGGACCGGGGTCTTCGTCGACGCCGAGCTGGTGGTGAGCCGCCTCGGCCCGCCGCTGCCCTGGGAGGTCGGCAACTGGTTCCCGGCCAGCCAGGTGGACGCCACCGTGGCCACCTACCGCGAGCTCTACCCGCAACACGCCATCGACCTTTCCCCGTTGCTTCCCGGAGCGGTGGCGGCCATCGCGGCTGTCCGCGCGGCCGGTGGTCGGGTGGTGGTGATCACCGCCAAGAACGAAGGCCACGCCCGGTTGCACCTCGACCACCTGGGTATCGAGGTGGACGAGGTGTGCGGCTCGGCCTGGGCCGAAGGCAAGACCGAGGCGCTGCGGCGCACCGGCGCGGCGCTCTACGTCGGTGACCACGTCGCCGACGCCTCCGCCGCCCGCGCGGCCGGAATCCCGGCCGTGGGGGTACGAACCGGCCCGTGCGAGCCACGCGACCTGACCGCAGCCGGTGCCGTCGCGGTACTCGATTCGCTCACCGACTTCCCGGACTGGTTCACCGGCTGGCTGCTGGAGTCCCGGCTGGCCGCCCTGGACAACCGGCTGCGCCAGCTCGGCCGGGTGGTGGTGGCCTACTCGGGCGGCGTCGACTCGGCGTTCCTGCTCGCCGCCGCCGTCCGCGCGCTCGGCGCCGAGCACGTCAGCGCCGCCACCGCCGTCTCACCGAGCCTGCCGGCCAGCGAGTTGGCCGCCGCCCGGGAACTGCCCGCGAAACTGGGCGTCGAGCACCTCACCCCGACCACCGACGAGCTTTCCCGGGACGGCTACCGGGCCAACGCCGGCGACCGCTGCTACTTCTGCAAGGCCGAACTGCTGGACACCCTGACCCCGCTCGCGCTGCGCCGGGCCGCCACCGTGCTCACCGGCACCAACGCCGACGACGCGGTGGCCGGCTTCCGGCCCGGCATCCGCGCGGCCGCCGAGCGTGGAGCGGTCGCCCCGCTGCGCGACGCCGGCCTGACCAAGGAACAGATCCGGGTCGTCTCGCACCGCTGGGGGCTGCCCACCTGGGACAAGCCGGCCGCCGCCTGCCTGTCCAGCCGGATCGCCTACGGCATCGAGGTGTCCCGGGAGCGGCTGGCCCGCGTCGAGCAGGCCGAATCCGACCTGCGCGGTGTCCTGCGCCGGGCCGGCATAACGGTCCGTGATCTGCGGGTTCGTGATCTGGGTGCTGCGGGGGCCAGGGTCGAGGTGGACCCGGCCGCGGTACCCGCCCTGGCTGCCCGTCCCGACCTGCTCGCCACCGTCAGCGGCTTCCCGTCGGTGCAACTCGACCCGCGCGGATTCCGGTCCGGTGCGATGAACGAGGGACTGTCCGACCGGTACCGCTGAGGCGCGGTTTGCCTGCGGGTGCGGTGCGGCCGGATTCCGGTTGGGGCCGCCGATGTCGGCAGTTAGCCTGGTATGGCCGACGGGCTCCGTCGGCGTGCGCACGAAGAGAGGTCAGGCAGCGGTGCCAACCGGGCGAGTGAAGTGGTACGACACGGGCAAGGGCTTCGGCTTCCTCACCCGCGACGACGGTGGCGACGTGTTCGTGCCCAAGGCATCCCTGCCCGAGGGCGTCGAGGATCTCAAGCCCGGCCAGCGGGTCGACTTCGGCATCGTGGAGAGCCGCCGGGGCAACCAGGCGCTCGCCGTTAAACTCCTGGACTCGCCGGCCACGATGACCGAACTGCGCCGCCGCCCGGCTGAGGAACTGCACGGGCTCATCGAGGACCTGATCAAGGTACTGGAGACCGCCGTCATGCCCGACCTGCGCCGGGGCCGCTACCCGGACCGCAAGGTCTCCAAGAAGTACGCCGAACTCCTGCACGGGGTAGCCAAGGAACTGGAGTCCTGACGGCTCGTCAGAGCGTGACGGACGGGGTGAGGCCGGCCGCCGCCGAGCGGTCCAGCAGGGTCGCCACCGCCCGGTACCCCTGCTCGCCGAGGTTCTCGGTGAACTCGTTGACGTACAGCCCGATGTGCTGGTCGACCACGGCCAGCTCCATTTCCTGCGCGTGCTTGAGCACGTAGTCGCGGCTGTCCTCCGGGTGCGCCCAGGCGTGCCGCACCGACGCCCGGATCCAGCCGGCTGCCTCGTCCGGGTCCACAGCGGCCGGATTCGCCAGGATCGCGCCGAGCGGGATCGGGGCGCCGGTCTCCTGCTCCCACCACGCGCCGAGATCCTGGACGCAGGTCAGGCCGTAGCGCTGGTAGGTGAACCGGGCCTCGTGGATGACCAGACCGGCGTCGTACCGGCCGGCGGCCACGCCAGGCATGATCTCGGCGAACGGCACGACCTCGATCCGGGCCGGCGGGTGGTCGGCGGCCCACAGCCGGAACAGCAGGTACGCGGTGGTCCGCTCGCCAGGGACAGCCACCGTGCCACCCGCGACCGACCTGCCGTTGGTCAGCACCAGCGGGCCACAGCCGCGCCCCAGCGCGCCGCCGCACGGCAGCAGCCGGTAGCGGTCCAGTAGCCAGGGCAGCGCCGCGAAGCTCACCTTGACCAGGTCGTACCGGCCGTCCAGGGCGGTGGTGTTGGTGACGTCCACGTCGGCGTACGTCACCTCGATCTCCGGCGCGCCCGGCACCAGGCCGTGACTGAGGGCGTGGAAGACGAAGGTGTCGTTGGGGCAGGGCGAATGCGCGAGAGTCAGTGCCACCCGGCCAACGTACCCGCGGCCCGGGTGAGGCCTGCGGCACAGTCGGCCAGGGCGGCGAAGGCCAGGTCCAGCCGCCAGGACGGGCGGTCGCGCGGGCCGATCGGGTTGGCGATGGTACGCAGCTCAGCGAACGGCACTCGGGCCCCGGCGGCGGCCACCCCGACGCCGTACCCCTCCATCGCCTCGGCTACCGCGTCCGGGTGCCGGCGGCGCAGTTCGGCCGCCCCCTGCGCGGTCCCGGTCACCGTGGTCACGGTGAGGATCAGTCCGGCCGTGGCGTGCGGTAGCGCTCCGGTCAGCGCGTCGAGCAGGTCGGCGTCGACCGGTGCGGTGGCACTGCCGAAGCCGAGGGCGTCCAGCGAAACGAAGCCGTCCGGCGAGTCGGCGCCCAGGTCGGCGGCGACGCAGCCGGTACCGAGCACGGTCGCCCCGAGCGGCGCCACCTCCGGGTACCCGCCCGCGATCCCCGCGCAGATCACCGCCCGGTACGGGGTACCGGCGGCCTCGCGCACGGGCCAGCAGCCGGGCGGTGCCGGCGGCTGCCGCAGCCGGCCCGACCCCGACAGCGCACACCGCTGCGGTGGCCGGATCGAGGTGCCGGCGCAGCGCGTCGGCCTCCGCCTCGACGGCGGTCGCCACCAGCAGTCCGGTCACCCGTCGGTACCCGGCTCGGACTGGTTCGGTGGCGTACCCGGCCGGTACAGGTGATATGTGGGCAGGTCCTCGTCGGTGCGCTCGATCACCCGGGTCGGATGCGGGTCGCCGAGCCCCGGCGCGGCACCAGCCGGGGTACCCACGCCCGGCTCGGTCGTTGTGCCGGCGCCGGGCTCAGTCAGCCTGGTGGTGGCCGGGTCGGTACGCGGGCCACGCTCGTCCCGGGCCGACCGGCTACGCCAGCCGCGCCGCCGTTGCTCCTGCTGACGCGCCGGGGCAGCGGCCGGGGTCGGGGCGGACACCGTTGCAGTGGCCGCCGGTGGAGTGGCCGCGGGTGGCGTGGCTGCCGGCCCGGGCATCTTCTCGGTGGCCGCCGCGCCGGTCAACCGCTCCCGGCGCAGCCGGGCGGCGACCAGGCCGGCCCGCACCGCCGTCGCGACCGCCACCGCCGCGGCGACCAGCACTCCGAGCCGCCCGCCGAACGGGATCAGCCCGAGCGCTCCACCGAGCACGAAGGCCAGCATCTGCAGCGTCTCCGAGTGCGCGAACGCGCTGGCCCGTACCTCCTCGTCGACCCGCTCCTGGATGGTGGCGTCGGCCGCCAACTTGGACAGCCCGCTCGCGGCGGAAGCGACCAGGCAGAACATCGCGACCGAGGCGAGCGAGTACACGGCCGCCGCGATTACCCCGCTGACCGCCACCGCCGCCAACGCGAGCGCCTGCAACTGGGCCGGTCGGCGGATCCGCAGCCGGGTACCGACGCCGGTGGCGAGCAGGCTGCCGCCGCCGAGAGCGCCACCGACCACCCCGAGCGCCGCGACCGGGCCGAGGGTGAAGCCGACGAAGTCGCCGCTCAGGTCGCGCGAACGGATCGCGAAGGCCAGGTAGAGCGTCAGGAAGCCGAACAGCAGGCGCAGCCCGGCGCTGCCGGCGATGGTCGCGGTGACCAGCCGGTTGGAGAGCACCTTGCGGGTGCCCCGGCCGGGCATCGTGAAGATCCGGGGGACCGACTCGGGCGGCGCCGAGTCGGCCGGGGCCGGCAGCCGCAGCGCGATCACCATGCCGATCACGAAGATCACCGTGGCGATCCGCAGCGGCCACTGCGGCCCGATCCAGACCGCGACCACACCGATCGGGGCCACCAGGATGCCGGCCACCGCGCCGTACACGGAGGCGCGTGCACCGGCTTCGGAGAGCCCGAGTCCGGCCGGCAGCAGTCGGGGCACCGCCGCGCTGCGGGCCACTCCGTAGGCGCGGGAGAGCACCAGGACGCCGAATGCGGCCGGGTAGAGCCCGAAGGAGAACAGGTAGTCGGAGATAAGCCAGGCGAGGAAGGCGCGACCGAGCATGGTGGCCGCGAGCGCGTACCGCCGGCCGTGCCGGAACCGGTCGAGCAGCGGCCCGACCAGGGGGGCCAGCAGCGCGAACGGGGCCATCGTGATGAGCAGGTAGAGGGCGACCTTGCCGCGTGCCTCGCCGGCCGGGACGCTGAAGAAGATGGTGCCGGCCAGGCCCAGGGTGACCAGGGTGTCCCCGGCGCAGGACGCGGCGTGCAGGTCGAGCATCCGGATCATGCCGATCTCGCCGCCGCCGCCACTGACCCGCAGGCCGTGGGCGCGTCGGCCGACCCAGCGCCCGCTCGCGCTTACCCCGCGAAGGGCGTAGTAGATCGTGTTTGGAAGCATCGGCATGCCCACCATCGTGGCGCATGACCGCGACCGGGCGCATCCGCCTTGCCGCCCCATCCCTCAACCCGGGACAGCCGCGTCCCCGATCCGGGCGTTCGCGTCTGCGATCCGGGCGTTCGCGTCTGCGATCCGGGCGTTCGCGTCCCCGATCCGGGGGTGGTCGTGTCCCCGATCCGGGCGATCGCGGCCCCGACCCGAACCCGGCGAGTCGCCGATTCGGGGCGGCGCGTCCGCGACCCGCGCGGGGGTCGGCTGGCCGCCGGCGGTGCCGGTGCGGCAGAATGTCACCCCGTGGTGACCAGGACAGCGGCGAGTCCGCGAGCGAAGCTCGACCAGGTGTGCGCCGACGCTGTGGACACCGCGCGGGAGGCGCTGGCGGGGGAGCCGGTCGGCGACCACCTGGCCGTGGTGGCCGAGGGCGAACGCCTGGTGACGCACTACTTCGCCAGTGGTCAGCCCGGCTACCAGGGCTGGCGCTGGGCCGTCACGGTGGCCCGCGCGCCGCGCAGCAAGCTGGTGACGATCTGCGAGACGGTGCTGCTCCCCGGCCCGGAGGCGCTGGTCGCGCCGGCCTGGGTGCCGTGGCAGGACCGGGTACAGCCGGGTGACCTGGGCGTCGGCGACCTGATGCCGACGGCGGCCGACGACGACCGGCTGGTCCCGGGGTACCTGCTCTCCGACGACCCGGCCGTCGAGGATGTCGTCTGGGAGCTGGGTCTCGGCCGGCCCCGGGTGATGTCCCGGGACGGCCGGCTGGATACCGCGCAGCGCTGGTACGACGGCGATCACGGCCCGGACGCGCCGATCTCCACCGGAGCGCCCCGTTCCGCCCGCTGCGTGGGCTGCGGCTTCTACCTGCCGCTGGCCGGCGCGCTGCGGGCCAGCTTCGGCGCCTGTGGCAACATGTACGCCCCCGACGACGGCCGGGTGGTGAGCGCGGACCACGGCTGCGGCGCGCACTCCGAGGTGCTCCAGGAGACCCCGGCCCTCGCGGACGAGCTGCCGACGATCTACGACGACAACGAGGTCGACTCGATCGCCAACACCGACGAGGCCGGCGAGGTCCCCGAGGTCGAGGACGTCGCCGCGGTCGAGGACGTCGCCGAGACTGGGACGTCGCCCAGACTGAGGACGTCGCCGAGACTGAGGACGTCACCTCAGACTGAGGACTGAGACGCGGCGCTGCGGCTACTGGGCCGCGGCGGCCCGGCGGCGGCGTCGGTTGGCATCGTGCCTGAGCATGGTGAGCAGGCCGGGGATGCCGAGCAGGAAGCCGGCCAACGCGGTCCACAGCCAGCTGTCCCGGGCGTCGGCGAGGAGCAGGACGATCCCGACGACCGCCCACACCGCCATCCCGCCGAGCTGCGAACGGGACCATCGGCGGGTCCAGCGGTCGCAGTTCCCGGACCGGCGGCTGGGCCGCTCGCGGGTGCGGTGCCGGTGGATGCGTCCGCCGCGGGCGGGGTGGGGTCAGCGGGCTCGGTCACCGCACGAGCATAAGGCGGGAGCGGTGTAGAACCGCAGGCAGGCCGCAGCGCCAAATGCCACCATTCGTACATGAGCCTCGATAGGTACTTTCTGGTCAGCGCGCGCGGGTCCACCGTGGGCCGCGAGGTGCGGGGCGGGCTCACCACGTTCTTCACGATGGCCTACATCGTGGTGCTCAATCCGCTGATCCTGGGCGGCGGCGTGGACGCCGACGGGGCGCGGCTGCCACAGACCCAGATCGCGGCGGCGACCGCCCTGGTCGCCGGGGTGATGACGATCCTGATGGGGGTGTGGGCCCGGTTCCCGCTCGCGCTGGCGGCCGGGCTGGGCGTGAACGCGCTGGTGGCGTACACCATCGCGCCGCAGATGACCTGGGCGGACGCGATGGGCCTGGTGGTCATCGAGGGGGTACTGATCACCATCGTGGTGCTCACCGGGCTCCGGCAGATGATCTTCAACGCGGTACCCACCCAGCTCAAGACCGCCATCGGCGCGGGCATCGGGCTGTTCCTGGCGCTCATCGGCCTGGTCGACGCGGGCTTCGTGCGGGGCGGCACGACCAGCCCGCCACTGAACCTCGGGGTCGGCGGGGAGTTGCGGGGCTGGCCGTCGTTGATCTTCGCGGTCGGCCTGCTCGGCGTGATCGTGCTGATGGTGCTGCGGGTGCACGGGGCGATCCTGCTGGGCATCCTCGGCGCCACGGTGCTCGCGATCATCGCCGAGTCGATCGGCCACTTCGGCACGCTGAGCGCCTCCAACCCGGACGGCTGGAGCCTGAACGTGCCGAAGTGGCCGTCCAACTTCGTGGACATGCCCGACCTGAGCCTGCTCGGCAACTTCAACGTGCTCGGCTCCTGGCGTACCGCCGGGGTACTGGTCAGCGTGATGTTCGTCTTCACCCTGCTGCTGTCGGACTTCTTCGACACGATGGGCACGATGGTGGCGGTCGGCGCGGAGGCCGGCCTGCTGGACAAGCAGGGCAACCCGCCGCTTACCCGGGAGATCCTGCTGGTGGACTCGATCGCGGCGGCGGCCGGCGGGGCGGCCAGCGTCTCCAGCAACACCTCCTACGTGGAGAGCGCGGCGGGCGTCGGCGAGGGCGCGCGTACCGGCCTGGCCAGCGTGGTCACCGGGGCGCTGTTCCTGCTGGCGATGTTCTTCGCGCCGCTGGTGGAGGTCGTCCCGTTCGAGGCGGCCACCACGGCACTGGTGGTGGTCGGCTTCCTGATGATGACCACGGTGGCGACGATCGACTGGACCGACTACGAGATCGCGATTCCGGCGTTCCTGACGATCATCCTGATGCCGTTCACGTACTCGATCTCGAACGGGATCGGGGCCGGCGTGATTACCTTCGTGCTGCTGAAGGCGGTCCGCGGCCGGGCGCGGCAGGTACACCCGCTGCTGTGGGTGGTAGCCGCGCTGTTCATCGCGTACTTCCTGCGCGGCCCAATCGAGGACCATCTATAGAAACCTCGGCCGTTCGGGTTGGATCGACCGGTCGTACGGACAGGGGTGATCCGCGCCATACCCCCTTACCCACCGTTGTTAGCTAGGCTAAGCAAAGGACAGACGAAGCATCCATCCCCCGGGAGGCGAACGCCGGCGTGCGAGCACGGTTGGACAGCACATTCCAGTCACTGCAGATCCGCAACTACCGACTCTTCGCCACCGGCCAGCTCATCTCACTGATCTTCGGCTGGGTGCAGATCACCGCCCAGGACTGGCTCGTGCTGCAGGTCACCCACGACTCGGGTACCGCGCTCGGCGTCGTGACAGCGTTCCAGTTCACGCCGATCCTGCTGCTGTCGCTCTACGCCGGCAAGCTCGCCGACCGCTTCGACAAGCGCACCCTGCTGCTCATCGTGAACGTGGCCTGGCTGGTGCTCGCCACCGCGATGGGTGTGCTGGTGCTCGCCGGCGACATCCAGCTCTGGCAGATCTTCACCTTCGCCGCGCTGTGGGGCACCGTCAATGCGGTCGAGACGCCGGCCCGGCAGAGCTTCGTCTCCGAACTGGTCCCCACCGAACTGCTGCCCAACGCGCTCGCGCTGTCGGCCGCCACCTTCAACTCGGCCCGGATCGTCGGCCCGGCGCTGGGCGGGGTGGCGATCGCGCTGCTGGGTACCGGCCCGGCCTTCGTCCTCAACGCGGTCTCCTACGCCGGCCCGCTGGTGGTGCTCGGCCTGATGCGCACCGCCGACCTGCACCGTGACGCCGGCCGGGTACGCCGGGCCGCCGCCGACACCCGGGTCATCGACGGCCTGCGCTACGTGCGTCACCGCCTGGACCTGCTGCTGCCGATGGCGTTGATGCTGGTGGTCGGGATGTTCGCGTTCAACTTCCAGCTCACCATCCCGCTGCTGGCCAAGACCACCTTCCACAGCGGAGCGGCGTCGTTCGGCCTGCTCACCACGGCGCTCGCGGTGGGCGCGCTGGGCGGTGCGCTGGCCGGCTCCGCTCGCCGGTCCCGCCCTTCGGTGTGGGTACTGCTCGGTGCGGCCGTCGGCTTCGGCGCCACCACCGTGCTGGTCGGGTTCGGACCCAACTACCCGCTGACCGCGCTGCTGCTGGTACCCGCCGGATTCTTCATGATCTTCTTTGCCCAGGCGGCCAACCAGCGGGTGCAGTTGGGCGCGGACCCGGACATGCGCGGCCGGGTGATGGCCCTCTACATCATGATCTTCATGGGTACGAACCCGGTCGGCGCACCGTTGGTCGGTTGGGTCGCCAACCAGTACGGCCCCCGGATGACCTTCTGGTTCGGCGGCCTCGTCGCCCTGCTGGTGGCCGTCGCAGCCCTGGTCTACCGGCTGCGGCTGGCCGGTGGCCGGATCCGGCTGCGGCTGCTGCCACTACCCCGGTTCTCCGTGGTGCTCCCGGAGAAGACGGCCTGACCGGTCGCGGCGCGATGCGCCGGCGCCATGTCACAGTGCTGTGGCAGGGTCGCCGGTATGGAGTTCCGTGACTTCCTCGCCCACCTCGACGCCGACTACCGGCGGCTGCGCGAAGCCCTCGCCGACCACCTTGCCGACGCCGTCCCGACCTGTCCCGGGTGGACCGGCGACGACCTGGCCCGGCACGTCGCCGAGGTCTACCTGCACAAGACGGAGTGCATCCGGCTCGGCGCCTTTCCCCGGCCGTGGCCGCCGGACCTCTCCGCCGAGCCGACCCTGGCGGTTCTCGACCGGGCCTACGCGGGCCTGACCGCCCAGTTCGCCGCCCAGCCGCCGCAGGCGCCGGCCGCCACCTGGTACGAATCGGACCAGACCGTCGGCTTCTGGATCCGCCGGATGTCCCAGGAGACCCTGATCCACCGCATCGACGCCGAGTTGACCGCGGGCGTGCCGGTCGCCCCTCTCGACTCCCGGCTCGCCGAGGACGGCGTGGACGAGGTACTCACCTGCTTCCTCGCCTACGGCAGCCACCGCTGGCAGGAGGACTTCACCACCAGCCTGCCCGGCACCGCCCAGCCGCCGGTACTGGTCAGCACCGGGGAGCGCGGCTGGCTGGTCCGAGCCACTCCGGACGGGGTGGGCATCGAGCCGGCCGGCGCCGATCAGCCGGCCCCCGCCACCGTCGCCGGCCCGCCCGCTGCGCTGCTGCGCTGGCTGTGGAACCGGGGCGACGACGACGGGGCCGTTCGCATCGATGGCGACCCTGCCCTGGTCACCGGCCTGCGGGCGTTACTCACCGACGCGACCCAGTAGTTCACTATCTGTCGATCGGTAGCTTTCGCTGCGTTCGCGAATTAGCCTCAAAAGCTGTGGCGGTCGTCGAGAACGCGATCGTGATTGTGGCGGTGCTGGCACTGCCGTTCATGCCGTGCCTGTTCATCGTCATCGTGCGCCTCGATGACCTGGTCGAATCCGTCGGCCGTACCCGGCGTCGCCGCCGTCGCGAGGCCCGGGAGCGGCGCGACGCCCGGCGCCTGCTGCGCGCCGCAGGACTGTGCCCGGCCCGGCCCTGGCACTGGCGGCGCAGTCACCTTCCACCGGAACCGACGACGCTGGCCTGGTGGCCACCTGTTCCCGGTACGCCACCGCCCACGCCGCTGCCCACCGGCCGGCCGGTCGGTCCGCCGATCGAACGCCTCGCCGCCGACCTGCGCCGCCTCGCCGGCCAGCGCCTCGGCCTGGCGACCCGTTCGCCGGTCTGGTTCTCGGCCGTGCAGCGCGCCTACGACGACCGGCTCTGCGTGGCCTGTCAGGAGCTGGAGATCCCGCAGCACCTGGCAGAGTTGTCCGGCGTGGACCTGGACATCGAGCGGGTACGGGTGGAGGGCCTGCTGCAACGCGCCGGCCTCGCCTTCCGGGACGCCGAGGCCGACCGGGCGTGAGACTCTTCGTGGCCGTGTACCCGCCGGCCGAAGCCGTCACGCACCTGTCCGGTCACCTGGCCAGCCTGCACACCGTACGAGCCGGCGCCCGCCCGGCCCGCCCCGATACCTGGCACGTCACCCTGGCCTTCCTCGGCGAGCTACCCCCCGACCGCCTGGACGAGGCCATCCACGCCGTCGACCTGGCAGCAGCAGCCGCCGCCACGATCACCAGCAGCGGGCTCGCACTCCAGATAGCCGGCGGCGGCACCTTCGGCCGCGGCCGCTCCACACTTCTCTGGGCCGGCCTGACCGGCAACGTCCCCGAACTACGAGAACTGGCCGCAGCCCAGCGCCGAGCCCTCGCCAGAGCCCGCCTCCCCCACGACCACAAACCCTTCCGCCCCCACCTGACCCTCGCCCGCCCCGGCGACCGAATCCCCCACCCAGCCCTGGATCAGGACCTCACCACCCTGAACCAGTACCAGGGTCCACCCTGGCCGGTCACCGAGCTACGCCTGACCCAAAGCCACCTGGGCCCCCACCCCACCTACCAACCCCAACACACCGCCCCCCTCCCAAGATCACCCGCACGAGGCCACCCCAGTGCCCCGAGGTCGCCTAGCCCAGTGCTCCGAGGGCACCACAGCTGCCGCAAGATCACCCCTACTCGCCGGGGGCGACATAACCGACCACCGCAAGACCGGCAGGGTGGAGGGGCGGGGGTGACTGCGATGGACATCAAGCCTGACGGGCCAGCGCAGGCACCCCCGCCCCTCCACCCCCGAGAGGGACCAAAGACGAAGAGCTACCAGGCCCAAGCCTCGGGCCCGGGCCCGCCATTACCAACCGGCGGGAACAGCTCATCCAGCGAAGCCAACGTCTCACTGGACAGCGAGATAGAGACCGCCCCCAGCGCCCCGTCGAGCTGCTCAATCGTCCGCGGCCCGATGATCGGCGCGGTCACCCCTTCGCGGGACAGCAGCCAGGCGAGCGCCACATTGGACGGCTCCTCGCCAAGGTCGGCGCAGAGCTTCTCGTACGCGACGATGGTGTCCCGGTGTTCGGCCAGGCCGTCCTTGGAGCGCCCCTCGGTGGACCGGGCGCCGGTCCCCTCGGCCTCCTTGCGGATCGCGCCGGAGAGCAGCCCGCCGTGCAGCGGCGACCACGGGATGACGCCGATGCCCTCGTGGATCGCGGCCGGCAGGACCTCGAGTTCGATGTGCCGGGTCAGCAGGTTGTAGATGCTCTGCTCGCTGACCAGGCCGAGGAAGTGCCGGGAGCGGGCCGCTTCCTGCGCCTGGACCAGGTGCCAGCCGGCGAAGTTGGACGAGCCGACGTAGCGGATCTTGCCCTGGCTCACCAGGGTCTGCATCGCGCCCCAGATCTCCTCCCACGGAGTCGACCGGTCGACGTGGTGCATCTGGTAGAGGTCGATCCAGTCGGTCTGCAGGCGGCGCAGCGACTCGTCACAGGCCTTGATGATGTTGCGCGCGGAGAGTCCCTGGTCATTCGGCCAGTCGGACATCTTGCCGTACAGCTTGGTGGCGAGCACGACCTTGTCCCGCCGGCCGCCGCCCTGGGCCAGCCAGCGGCCGATGATCTGCTCGGTGACGCCTTCGCCGACTTTCCAGCCGTACACGTTGGCGGTGTCGAAGAAGTTGATGCCGTGCTCCAGCGCGCGATCCATGATCGCGTAGCTGTCTTCCTCGGTGGTCTTCGGGCCGAAGTTCATCGTGCCCAGGCAGAGCGGACTTACCTTGAGGCCGGTGCGGCCGAGATTCGTGTACTCCATACCCGCTACGTTGCCACGCTCACGTGAACTATGTGCGGCGGGTGGCGCCCGGTGGGCGCAGGGTCAGCTGCTCTCCCGCGCGGGCGCCGAGCCGAACAGCACGTCATCCCAGCTCGGCAGGCGCTTGCGCTTCTCACCCGTCGGCGCGGACGGCTCGGCTGCCGCTGCTGCCGCGGCGGCGGCACCGTTGCGCCGGGGGCGCAGCACGGCGAGCGACGGTACGGCGGGGACCTCCTTGGGGGCGTCCACGTCGTCGTCGAAGGCACTGCCCGGACCGCCGAGCAGGTTGCCCTGGCGGGCGGCGGGTCGGACCGGCTCCGGGGCCGGCCGGGCGGCCAGTCCGCCCGAGCGCGGCGGTGCCTGCTCGGTGTTGCGGGCCGCCGGCTCGACGGGAGCTCCCAACGGGCGCTCCAGTGAGGCCAGCAGTGCGTCGCGGCCCGAGCGGATCGGGTCCGCGGGTCGGCCGGTCCGGCTGTCCCGACGGGCCGGGTCGGGTGCCGGCGGACGCATCGGCTCGTGCCCGCCCCGCCCGGCGTCGCCGCGCCCGTGACCAGGCATTTCCCCACGGCCGGGCATTTCCCCACGGCCCGTGTCGCCGCGGCCGATGTCGGTGCGGTGCGGTGCGGCCAGCCCGCGGCCCTGCCGGTCGCTGAGCGGCTCCTGGCTGATCGCCGGCTGGGCCCGCTCGGTGCACAGGTAGCGGGCCATGTCGTCGTGCGGGGCGACCGCCTGGCGGGCGCGGTCGAGTTCCCAGGCGGCCTGCGCGGTGGCCTTGCCGCTGGGCCAGGTGGCCACGATGCGCCAGGTGCCGTCGTCGCGCCGGTACGCGTCCCAGGAGATCTTCTCGGCGTCCACGCCGTGCTGGGCGAGCCGGGCGTCGACCACTTCGGCGAGGCTGGCGCCCTTGTCGGAGCCGCGTAGCTTGGTACGCCGGGCGTGCTGGGCGAGCATGGCCCGCTCCTGGAGCACCGGGCCGGCGTAGCGGAGCACCCGGTCGACCGGTACCCCGGCGACCCGGGCCACCTCGTCGGCAGACTCGCCGGAACGGATCTTGGCTTGAATGTCCCGGGGGGACAGCGTCACCGGCTCCGGTGTCGGTACGGTGTGCCCGGGCGTGCCGGGCTCGTGCCGGAGCACGGTGTGGATGCGCTCGTCGATGGGCAGTGCCAGCAGGCGACCGACCTCATCGGCGAGGACGAATGCCTGGCCGTCCTCGGAGAGAGCGACAAAGCGTACCGGCCGCATCGCTGTCTCCCTCCGCATGTCCTGCCGGGCCATGCACCAGTCCAGCTGATCAACTGACTGGTGTTACCCCGCCACGGTACGCGGTCGTAGCGACGGATGCGAGCAACACACGCCGAAGCGCGGCAGGTCCGTACCGGTCAGAGCGCGGCGACCACGTAGTCGATGGAGCGGGTCAGCGCCTGGACATCGGCCGGTTCCACAGCCGGGAACAGCGCCACCCGCAACTGGTTGCGGCCCAGCTTGCGGTACGGCTCGGTGTCGACGATCCCGTTTGCGCGCAGCACCTTCGCCACCACAGCGGCGTCCACGCCCGGGTCGAAGTCGATGGTGGCGACCACATTGGAGCGCAACCCCGGATCGGTGACGAACGGGGTGGCGTGCGCCGACGCGTCGGCCCAGCCGTAGATGACCGCGGCACTCTCTGCCGTCCGCTTGGCGGCCCAGGCCAGCCCACCCTGGCCGAGCATCCAGTCGGTCTGCTCGGCGGCCAGGAAGATGGTGGCCAGCGCCGGAGTGTTGTACGTCTGCTCCAACCGGGACTGCTCGATCGCGGTCACCAGGTCGAGGAAGGCCGGAATGTACCGGCCGGACGCCTTGATCTCGGTGGCCCGCTCGATCGCGGCCGGGCTCATCAGTGCCAGCCACAGCCCGCCGTCGGAGCCGAAGCACTTCTGCGGGGCGTAGTAGTAGACGTCGGTCTCCCGGACGTCGACGTCCAGGCCCCCGGCCGCGCTGGTTCCGTCGACCAGGAAGAGGGCGCCGTCGGCGCCGGCCGGTCGGGCGACCTGGATGGCCACGCCCGTGGAGGTCTCGTTGTGCGGCGTGCAGTAGGAGTCGACGCCGTCCTCGGCGACCAGCTCGGGCGCGCTGCCCGGCTGGGCCTTGTGCACGGTGGGGGTGCCGAGGAACGGCGCGTCGGTGACGGCCTTCGCGAACTTCGCGCCGAACTCGCCGAAGCTGGCGAACTGCGCCCGGTCGCGGACCAGCCCGAAGGTGGCCACGTCCCAGAACGCGGTGGCCCCGCCGACTCCGAGGACCACTTCATATCCGTCGGGCAGCGCGAAGAACTCCGCCATCCCCCGGCGCAACCGGGCCACCTGGTCCTTCACCGTCTTCTGCCGGTGCGAGGTGCCCAGCAGGTCGGTGGCGCGGGCGGCCAGCGCCTGCACCGCAGCCGGGCGTACCTTGCTCGGGCCGCAGCCGAAGCGACCGTCGGCGGGCAGCAGGTCGGTGGGGATCCGGATACTCGTCACGTCAACCACGCATCGCATCCTGCCACGCGACCCGCGACCGCCGCCGATCCGTCCCACAGTCAGGAAACGCCACGGCAACACCAATGCAAAACGCCACCGCTCTGCCTCCCGGCGGGCGGGGAGGCAGAGCGGTGGATCGTTTCGGGGATCAGACGCCGTGCGGGATGTTCACCCAGCCTTCGACTTCCTCCGGGCTGCGCGGCGCGGGGCCGACGTAGGTGGCAGACGGGCGGACCAGCCGCTGCAGGGCCTTCTGCTCCAGGATGTGCGCGCTCCACCCGGCTACCCGGGCGCAGGTGAACATCGAGGTGAACATGTGCGACGGCACCTCGGCGAAGTCGAGCACGACGGCCGACCAGAACTCCACGTTGGTGGCGAGTACCCGGTCGGGGCGGCGGGCGTGCAACTCCTCCAGGGCCGCCTTCTCCAGCGCCTCGGCGACCGCGAAGCGGGGCGCGCCGAGCTCGCGGGCGGTCCGGCGCAGTACTCGGGCGCGCGGGTCCTCGGCCCGGTACACCCGGTGGCCGAAACCCATCAGCCGCTCGCCGCGGTCCAGCACGCTCTTGACGTACCCCTCGGCGTCGCCCGAGCGCTCGACCTCTTCGATCATGCCGAGCACCCGGGACGGGGCCCCGCCGTGCAGCGGGCCGGAGAGCGCGCCGATGCCGGAGGAGATGCAGGCCGCGGCGTCCGCGCCGGTGGAGGCGACCACCCGGGCGGTGAAGGTGGAGGCGTTCATGCCGTGCTCGGCGGCCGAGATGAAGTAGGCGTCGACGGCCTTCACGTGGCGCGGGTCGGGCTCACCCCGCCAGCGCTTCATGAACCGTTCGACGATGGTCTGCGCCTTGTCGATCTCCTTCTGCGGCACCGCCGGCAGGCCGAGGCCACGCGCCGACTGGGCGACGAAGGACAGCGCGGTCACCGACACCCGGGCGAGGTCCTCGCGGGCCTGCTCGTCGGAGATGTCCAGCAACTGGCCCAGGCCCCAGTACGGGGCGAGCATGGCTACGGCGGACTGCACGTCGACCCGAATGTCGCCGGAGTGCACCGGGACCGGGAACGGCTCGGCGGGCGGCAGGCCCGGCCCGAACTTGCCGTCCACCAGCAGCGCCCAGACGTTGCCGAAGGAGACCTTGCCGATCAGGTCCTCGATGTCCACGCCGCGATATCGCAGCGCGCCGCCTTCCTTGTCAGGTTCGGCGATCTGACTCTCGAAGGCGATCACACCTTCGAGGCCTGGCTTGAAGTCGGACATCTCGCTCTCCTGGATCTCAGTCCTCGCTCGGGTGCGCCGCTGGTCCGGTGGGACGTGACGCGGCACCGCGCCGTCATGTGGCTGTTATCTTGCCTGCCCGGTTAACGTTCGTTCCACTCCGGTTTCGGCAACCGGGTTTTCAGCACACCGCCGGGCAGGCCTCAGTTAACCCTGCGGCATCTGTCGGTAGGTGTCTGTACTGGTCGAATGTGTTCCTGCCGACATTGGTTAGCAGTGCAAGCTTTCCCGTATCAGGATGGGCTTGTGACGTCCAGCACATCCAATGTCCCACCTGGTGATCTGCCCGGGATGCGGGTCGACTACGGCAACGCCGAGCACAGCGAGGCGAGTCTGGCGGCGAACTGGTGGACCCAGTTCGCCCGCTGGTTCGCCGAGGCGGCCGCGGCCGCGGTCACCGAACCCAACGCCATGGTGCTCGCCACCGCCGACCCGGCCGGCCGGCCCAGCTCCCGAACTGTCCTGCTCAAAGGTTACGACGAGCGGGGCCTGGTGTTCTTCACCAACTACGAATCCCGCAAGGGTCGGGAGCTGATCGCCAACCCGCAGGCCAGCGTGGTGTTCCCGTGGTACCCGCTGCGCCGGCAGGTGGTGGTGTGCGGCCAGGTGCAGGTGGTGCAGCGGGCCGAGAGCGAGGCGTACTTCGCCAGCCGCCCCCGCGAGTCGGCGCTCGGCGCCTGGGCGAGCGCGCAGTCCACGGTGGTACCCGACCGGGCCGCCCTGGACGCCGCCTGGGCGGACGTCGCCCGGCGCTTCCCACCGGACGAGCCCGTCCCCACTCCGCCGTTCTGGGGCGGTTTCCGGTTGGTTCCGCGAGACGGTGGAGTTCTGGCAGGGCCGGACCGGGCGGATGCACGACCGGCTGCGCTACCGGCTCGACGGCGGGCACTGGCTGGTCGAGAGGCTGGCCCCGTGACCTCGGTTGACGAGATCGAGGACCCGGCACCCACCCCCCCGGCCCCCGACGCATCGGCACCCACCGCCCCGGCCCGCGA
Organism: uncultured Actinomycetota bacterium; assembly: GCA_963794685.1. Classification (GTDB taxonomy): domain Bacteria; phylum Actinomycetota; class Actinomycetes; order Mycobacteriales; family Micromonosporaceae; genus CAVTWH01. The sequence goes on from CAWCFK010000012.1 coordinate 530,647, forward strand.
CGCATCGAAACCGGCAGCCCCGCCGCCCCCGGCCGGCTGGCGGCGGTTCGCCATCGACCCACGACCACTGCGCCACCCGGCTTACCGGCGGGTATTCGTGGGCAACGCGGCGTCCTTCTTCGGTACCCAGTTCACCGCCGTGGCCGTCCCGGTGCAGATGTACGCGCTGACCCACTCGACGCTCTGGGTGGGGCTGCTGGGACTGGCCGGACTCGGGCCGCTGCTGGTCTTCGCGCTCTGGGGCGGCGCGCTCGCCGATGCCCTGGACCGCCGCCGGCTGCTGCTGGTCAGCTCGACGCTGATGTGGCTGATGACCCTGGGACTGCTGTTGCAGGCGCTGCTGCGCCTGGGCAGCCCGGGGCTGCTGCTGGTGCTGGTGGCGGTGCAGTCGGCGGCGGTGGCGGTGGCGATGCCGACCCGCTCGGCGATCATCCCCCGACTCGTCGAGGAGGACGAGGTAGCCCAGGCCAACACCCTCGGCTACACCGCGAGCACCGCGGCCAGCGTGTTCGGTCCGCTGGTGGCCGGCGTGATCGTCAGCGGGCACGACGTGGCCTGGGCGTACGCCGTGGACGCGCTGAGCTTCACGGTGGCGTTGTGGGCCACCCTGCGGCTGCCCGCGCTGCCACCGGCGCACAGCAACGGTGCCGGTCGGCGGGGCGGCTGGGCGGACGTGGCGTTCGGACTGCGCTACCTCACCCGTACCCCCGTGCTGTTGCTCTCCTTCGCGGTCGACATCGCGGCGATGGTGCTGGCCATGCCCCGGGCGCTGTTCCCGGCGGCGGCCGACGGCCGGTTCGCGGGCGCCCCGAACGCCGTCGGCCTGCTGTTCGCGGCCATCGCGCTGGGCTCGGTGCTGGCCGGGCTGACCTCGGGCTGGATCGCCCGGGTACGCCGGCAGGGGGTGGCCCTGGTGCTCGCCGTGGTGGCCTGGGGGCTGGCGGTGGCGGCGTCGGGCTGGGTACACAGCCTGTGGCTGGCGGTCGCCTTCCTCGCCTTGGGTGGGGCGGCCGACCTGATCAGCGCCGTCTACCGGCAGACCATCCTGCAGACCTACGCCCCGGATGAGCTGCGCGGCCGGATGCAGGGGGTGTTCACCGCCGTGGTGGCCGGCGGCCCGCGCCTGGGCGACCTGCGGGCCGGCGCGATGGCCGCCCCGGTGCTCGGCCTCGGCGTGGCCGGCTCGTGGGTGATCGGCGGCATCGCGGCGAGCGTGGTGGCACTGGTGTTGGCGGTGTGTTTCCCGGCGCTGCTGCGCTACACCCCGGCCACCGCCAACCGCGCCGCCGCACTCCCCGCAGCGCCACCCCCGGCGGCCGTGCCACCGGAGGCCGCGCCACCTCCGGAGGCCGTGCCGGCAGGGGCCACAGCGGCTGAGGCGGGGGCAAACCGGGGGTGAACTCGGGCCGAACCGGGCGTGACCCATGCCGACGCAGGTTGCGTTAGGGTCTCGGGCATGCAACGGATCACGGCGCCTTCGGGCACCCAGTGGCAGCTCCGCTCCGGCGCCCTCGAGGTGGTCGTCGTCGAAGTGGGCGGTGGCCTGCGTAGCTTCACTGTGGCCGGGCGCGACATCGTGGACGGGTACGCCGAGGACGAACTGGCCCAGGCCGGCGCCGGCCAGGTGCTGATGCCCTGGCCGAACCGGATCCGGGACGGGAAGTACCACTTCAACTCCGCCGAGCATCAGCTCGACCTGTCCGAGCCGCCGCTGCACAACGCCATCCACGGCCTGGTGCGCTGGCTGCCCTGGCAGGCGACCGAGGTGGCGGTGGACGCGGTACGGCTGGAGTGCACACTGTTCGCGCGCGGCGGTTACCCGTGGACGCTGCGCCTGCGTACCGACTGGCGGCTGACCCCGGACGGGCTGACAGTCAGCCACGCCGCCACCAACCTCAGCGACAGCCCGGCCCCGTTCGGCGTGGGCGTGCACCCCTACTTCATGCTCCCGGACACGCCGATCGACCAGGTCGTGATCGGTCTACCGGCACGCAGCCGGCTGCTGGTGGACGGCCGGCTGCTGCCCATCGGCGCGGCCAAGGTAGCCGGCACCGAATACGACTTCAGCACCCCGCGCCGCCTCGGTGAGCAGGACCTGGACACCGCCTTCGGCGACCTGCCCAGCGGCGCCAACGCCACCACGCTGTCCACTGTGGACGGCAGCGCGAGCATCGAGATCTGGGCCGACGAGCAGTACAAGTGGTGGCAGGTCTTCACCTCGCAGACGCTGCCGCAGCCGCGCTACCGCCGGGCCATCGCGGTGGAGCCGATGACCTGCCCGCCGGACGCCTACCACTCCGGCCGCGACCTGATCACCCTGAAGCCCGGCGACACCTGGTCCGGCGACTGGGGCGTGCGCCCCCGGCTGGGTCAGGGCTGAGATGGAGTACGCCGAGGTCGTCCGCCGTCGCCGGATGGTGCGCAACTACGACCCGGACCGGCCGGTGCCCGCCGACCTGGTGGACAAGCTGCTCGGGTACGCGGTGCACGCCCCGTCCGCCGGCTTCTCCCAGGGCTGGGGCTTCCTGGTGCTGGACACCGCGCAGCAGCGGGACGCCTTCTGGGCCGCCACCACGGACCCCGACGAAGAACCGGACTCCTGGCTCACCGGGATGCGCCGGGCCCCGCTGATCGTGGTGCCGCACTCACATCGGGACGCCTACCTGGACCGCTACGCAGCGCCCGACAAGGGCTGGACGGATCGGGACGAAGCCCGCTGGCCGGTGCCGTTCTGGCACATCGACACCGGCTTCGCCAGCCTGCTGATGCTGCTCGGCGCGGTGGACGAGGGGTTGGGCGCGTGCTTCTTCGGCATCCCGCCGGTGCACACCGACAGCTACCGGGCCGCCTTCGGGGTACCGGCCGCGTACACCCCGATCGGGGCGCTCACCATCGGGTACAAGGCGGTCGACCGGCTCTCGCCGTCGCTGCGCCGGGGCCGCCGCGAGGTTCCCGAGGTGGTCCACCGGGGTCGTTGGGGTTCGCAGTAGCCGGGCGGGGTCCGGGTGGCCGCGACGGGGGCGGCCGCAACGCGCGGCCGCGGACGTGGCGCGCGGGCGGGTGCCGCTACGCTGGTCGTCGGATGGCACGTGAGGGGAGCGCGGCGTGATCTTCAAGGCGGTACGGGACGGCACGCCGTACGCCCCGCACGGCTTGACCATGAAGGAGTGGGCGGAGATCCCGCCCCGTCCGGTCCGCCTCGACCAGCTGATCACCACCAAGCGCGAACTCGCCCTGGACAAGCTGCTCGCCGAGGACTCCACCTTCTACGGCGACCTCTTCCCGCACGTCGTGCTCTTCGGCGGGGCGATGTACCTGGAGGACGGCCTGCACCGGGCGCTGCGCGCCGCGCTGCAACAGCGCACCTCCATCCACGCCCGGGTGCTGCTCTGGCCGCGCCCGCCGGTCGCACCCGTTCCCGCCCCGTAGCCGGTACGTCCTAGCCTGGGCGGATGACTCGCACCCTGCCGCTGGATCTGCTCGCCGTCGACCCGCTGCACTCCGAGGAGGAGCTGGCCATCCGGTCGGTGGTCCGCCGGCTGGTGGACGAGCGGGTCCGGCCGTACGTGGCCGACTGGTACGAGCAGGGCACCGTGCCGGTCCGCGAGTTGGCCCCGGCGTTCGGGGCGCTCGGGCTGCTCGGGATGCACCTGACCGGGTACGGCTGCGCCGGTGCTTCGGCGGTCGCCTACGGGCTGGCCTGCCTGGAATTGGAGGCGGCCGACTCGGGGGTACGCAGCCTGGTCAGCGTGCAGGGCTCGCTGGCGATGTACGCCATCTGGCAGTACGGCTCGGTGGAGCAGAAGCGGCGCTGGCTGCCGGCGATGGCCGCCGGTAGGGCGATCGGCTGTTTCGGGTTGACCGAGCCGGACCACGGCTCCGACCCGGCGTCGATGACCACCCGGGCCCGTCGGGACGGCTCGGACTGGCTGCTGGACGGCGGCAAGATGTGGATCACCAACGCGCCGGTGGCCGATGTCGCGGTGATCTGGGCCCGCACCGACGAGGGCTTCCAGGGCTTCGTGGTGCCCACCGACACGCCCGGCTTCGCCGCCCGCGAGCTGACCCGCAAGCTGTCCCTGCGGGCCTCGTCCACCGGGGAGATCACGCTGACCGGGGTGCGGCTGCCGGCGGACGCCGCGCTGCCCACCGGCATCGGCCTGAAGGCCCCGCTGTCCTGCCTGACCCAGGCCCGGTTCGGCATCATCTGGGGGGCTCTGGGCGCGGCCCGGGACTGCCTGCACACCGCCCTGGAGTACGCCACCACCCGGGAGCAGTTCGGCCGGCCGATCGCCGGCTTCCAGCTCACCCAGGCCAAGCTGGCCGACGCGGCGCTGGAGTTGCAGAAGGGGTACCTGCTGGCGCTGCACCTGGGCCGGCTGGCGGACGCGGACGCGCTGACTCCGGCGCAGGTCAGCGTCGGCAAGCTGAACAACGTGCGGGAGGCGCTGACGATCGCCCGGACCTGCCGCACGGTGCTCGGCGCGAACGGGATCAGCGGCGAGTACCCGGTCCTGCGGCACGCGAACAACCTGGAGAGCGTGCTCACCTACGAGGGCACCTCCGAGATCCACCAACTTGTTATCGGAGCGCAACTGACCGGCTTGCCGGCTTTCTCCTAGCTCGGTTAGCCGGGACTGTCGTGGGGTACTACTACCGTGGACCTACACGGGTTCACCCCCGCCAAATCGCAGGAGAGGTGTCGGGCCATGCCGGAGACCACTGATGCGGACGACCCCACCTACCGGGTCACCCCCGCCGACCAACTCCCCGCGACCGCCGAGTTGCCCCAGGTCGCCTCCAGCACCGACGGCGACCGGGAGGCGGTGGCCTCTCGGCCGGTCGCCGTGCGCGAGCGCGCCGTCGACGAGCGGTTCACCGACGAACCGCCGGCCGACGCGGAGCCGCCCCGTCGCCGTGGCCGCGGCGCCGGCTGCCTGTTCTGGCTGGCCGGCTTCATCGCGCTGATCCTGGTCGTCGGGGTGGGCGCGAAGATCACCGGACTCTGGCCGGACATCCACAACCCGTTCCAGAAGAAGACCGAGGACAAGAGCCAGCCCACCCTGTTGCTGTCCATCCAGGACCTCAGCCGGTTCGAGGCGGCCACCGGGAACTTCCAGGTCATCATCGACCAGAAGGACACCATCAAGTACGTCCCGGACTTCATCTACAGCAACCGGGTGCTGTTCGTGGCGGCCGGCTCGGTGGATGCCTACGTCGACTTCTCGAACATCTCCGAGGGCGACATCAAGGCCGACCCGGACACCAAGAGCGTCGAGGTGCACCTGCCCGCGCCGCAGCTCGAGGACGTCAACCTCGACCAGGACAACACCTACGTCTACGACGCCTCCGAGGGCCTGGGCAACAAGGTGAAGGACTTCTTCAGCGGCGACGCCAACAAGATGCAGAAGTTCTACCAGCTCGGTGAGGACCGGATCGCCCAGGCCGCGCAGGACAGCGACCTGCGCCAGCGGGCCGGCGAGAACACCAAGAAGATGCTCGACCAGCTGCTCCGCTCGCTCGGCTACACGATCATCACGATCACCGTCGCGAACCCGTAGCACCCGGCAGCTCCTTCCGCCCGCCCCCGCCGCCCTGCGCGACGGGGGCGGTTCCGTGTACCGCCGGGCTCCGGCAGGGCGGTGCTGAGCTGGGGATAGGCTCGCCGCAGCGGCAACGGCGCCGGAGCGTGGAGGTACCTGGTGATCAGCGTCTTTGACCTGTTCAAGATCGGAATCGGCCCCTCCAGCTCGCATACCGTCGGCCCGATGCGGGCCGCGTACGCCTTCGCCGCGGGGCTGGTCGCGGACGGGCTGGTCGCCGACACCGGGCTGATCCGGGCGCAGCTCTTCGGCTCGCTCGGGGCCACCGGGCGGGGGCACGGCAGCGACAAGGCGATCCTGCTCGGGCTGGCCGGGGACGACCCGGAGACGGTGGACACCGACACCGCCGACGCGCGCGCCGCGGCGATGGCGCTGGCCGGGCGGGTACCGGTGGCCGGTGCCGCGCCGGTCGCCGTTGAGCTGGTCCTGCACCGGCGGCGCTCGCTGCCGTTCCATCCGAACGGGATGACGTTCACAGCGCTCGACCACGCCGGCACGATCGTGCGGGAGAGCACCTGCTACTCGGTCGGCGGCGGTTTCGTGGTGGACGAGCGCACCGGTCGGCTGGCCCCGGACGACACCCCGGTGCCCTACCCGTTCCACTCCGGCGACGAACTGCTCGCCATCACCGCGGACACCGGCCTGTCGATTGCCGACGTGATGCTCGCCAACGAGCTGGCCCGCCGCTCGGCCCTGGAGGTGCACGCCGGCCTGCTGCGCATCTGGTCCGCGATGCGCGCCTGCGTGCTGCGCGGCTGCGAACGGGACGGCACGCTGCCCGGCCGGCTGGCGGTCCGCCGCCGCGCTGCCGAACTGCACCGCACGCTGCTGGCCGAGCAGGGCGCCGACCCGTTGCACGTGATGGACTGGGTGACCCTCTACGCACTCGCTGTGAACGAAGAGAATGCGGCCGGTGGTCGGGTGGTCACCGCACCGACCAACGGGGCCGCCGGAATCATTCCGGCTGTGCTGCATTACTACATCAATTTCATCCCGGGCGCGGACGACGACGGGGTGGTGCGGTTCCTGCTGACGGCCGCCGCGATCGGAGTGCTGTTCAAGGAGAACGCCTCCATCTCCGGCGCGGAAGTGGGCTGCCAGGGCGAAGTGGGCTCGGCCTGCTCGATGGCGGCGGCCGGGCTGGCGCAGGTGCTCGGCGGCACGCCGGCCCAGGTGGAGAACGCCGCCGAGATCGGGATGGAGCACAACCTGGGGCTGACCTGCGATCCGGTCGGCGGCCTGGTGCAGATCCCGTGCATAGAACGCAACGCGGTGGCGAGCGTGAAGGCGATTACCGCGGCCCGGCTGGCGCTGCGCGGCGACGGTCTGCACCACGTCTCGCTGGACAAAGTCATCGCCACAATGCGGGAAACCGGGGCGGACATGAAGATCAAATACAAGGAGACCGCCCGGGGCGGCCTTGCCGTGAACGTCATCGAGTGCTGAGATTGGCGCGAAACCTTCCCGACACCAGGGCAAGATGGCCTGTTCATCCGATAGGAAACAGCGATCCGATCCGCGAGGGTGGCGTGGCTTAGGTTTGATCAGGGCGGGTACCCCCCGGACTCGCCCTCCCCTCAAGGCCTGGAGGTGACGGGGTGGCGACCGTCGCACTCAAAGATGTGACGAAGGTTTTCGCGGACGGCACGATCGCGGTTGACAATGTCAGCCTCGATGTCGGCGACGGCGAGTTCATGGTGCTGCTCGGCCCCTCAGGCTGCGGCAAGTCCACCGTGTTGCGGATGATCGCCGGCTTGGAGGACCCGACGACCGGGGCCATCCTGCTCGCCGGCGAACTCGCCAACGACCTGCCGCCCCGCGATCGAAAGATTGCGATGGTGTTTCAGGACTTCGCTCTGTATCCGCACATGACTGTGGGTGACAATATCGGCTTCCCGCTGCGGCTGGCCGGTATCGAACCGGAGCCGCGCTCGGAACGGGTCGCGGATGTGGCGAGCGCGCTGGGCATCGGTGACGTGCTGGCCCGCAAGCCCAGCCAGCTCTCCGGTGGCCAGCGCCAGCGGGTCGCCATGGGCCGGGCCATCGTGCGCCGTCCCGGCCTCTTCCTGATGGACGAGCCGCTGTCCAACCTGGACAGTGGCCTGCGCGCCGAGCTGCGCGCGGAGATCTCCGGGCTGACCCGGGAACTCGGCGTGACCACGGTCTACGTCACCCACGACCAGGCCGAGGCGCTGACCATGGCCGACCGGGTAGCGATCATGCGGCGCGGCGTGCTGCAGGACGTGGGTACCCCCACCCAGGTCTACAACCGCCCCGGCACCCTCTACGTGGCCGCCTTCCTCGGCTCGCCCCGGATGAACCTGCTGGAGGCCCAGGTCTACGTGCACCTGGACCGGCACGTGGCGCTGCACATGGGCGACCAGACCCTCTACCTACCGTGGAACGACCTGCGCGCCCGCGCGGTGGCGCACTACCACGGCGAGCGCATCGTGGTCGGCATGCGGGCCGAGGCCCTCACCCCGGTCCCGGTGGACTCCGAGGGTGACGTGCTGCGTGGCCGCATCCGCTACCTGGAGCACCACGGTCACGAGTCGCTGGCCTTCCTGGACATCGGCGCGTACGCGGTGATCGTCGACGACATCGGCAACACCGCGCCGGAGACCAACGGCGGGGCCCGTGGCCTGCGCCGCCTCGGTGGCCTGGTGCGCCGGGCGACCAGCCGCAACAACGACGAGCTGGTCGGCGCGGGGATGGGGCGCGGCAGCCACAACAGTTCCGCGGCAGCCCCGACCGGCCGGCCGGACCCGGTCGGCCGCAACGCCCCGGGCATCTTCAGCGACGCCGGTCGGCACCACCGCCGCCCGGCCGAACTCGCCGTCCGACTCGCCCCGTACCCGGCGGTCACCTCCGGGCACCCGTTGGCGGTGTCGGTACGGATGGACGCGCTGCACTTCTTCGACGACCGGGGCCAGCGCATCGACGTCGGCTGGCGCTGAACCAGTCGGCTGGCGCGCAACCAGCGGCATCCGGGGCCGGGCGGCAGTAGCTGCCCGGCCCCGCCCGTTCCCGGCCGCCGGTCCCGCAGCCGTTCCGCGCGCGGTTACTTGCGGGTAACCTCGAGCGCATGACCGAGACCGCGGACCCGGCTGTGCTCGCCGCCGGGATGCTCCAGACCGTTCCGCTCGCCCGTACCCTCGGGTTGGAGTTCGTCGAGGTGGCGGCCGACGGCTCGCAGGTGACCGTGCGCCTGCCGGACAACCCGGCCGTGCACAACCACCTCGGCGGGCCGCACGCCGGCGCGATGTTCACCCTCGGCGAGACCGCGTCCGGCGCGGTACTGCTGGCCACCTTCGCCGACCAGCTCAGCCGGGCGGTGCCGCTGGCGGTGCGCGCGGACATCGGGTACCAGAAGCTGGCCATGGGGCCGGTGACCGCCACCGCCACCCTTGCCCGGCCGCGCGCCGAGGTGATCGCCGAACTCGACGCCGGGCAGCGCCCGGAGTTCGGCGTCGACGTCGAGATCCGCCGCGCGGACGGCGCGGTGACCGCCACCATGCACGTCATCTGGACCCTGCGCCCGCAGTGAGCCCACTGCCGCCCGGCCGCTGTCGTCGAGTGACCGGGACCTGCGGGCTCCGGGCGGTCGCGGTCAGCGCATGGACTGCAAACCGATCACCCGGGTGAAGGCCAGCTTCTCGGCGTCCGCGCTGCCCGGCTCGGCGGTGTACGCGATCACCCGCAGGTCGGTGCCCTGCACCAGGTAGCACGTCGCAGTCCACGGTGATCGGGCCGACCTCGGGGTGCTCGATGGTCTTGCGGTCGCGCGACGTGCTCGACCACCTCGCCGGCGGCCCATACCCGGCCGAACTCCGCACTGATCCGCAGCAGCTCCGCCGACCAGACTCGCCGACCTGCTCGTCATCGGGGTAGCGGGCGGCGGCGGTGCGCAGGTCGCTGGCGACCGTCGCGGCGAACCGCTCGGCTGTCCTTCGAGCTGTGCCGCACCCGGGACGGCGTGCCGGTGAAGTACCGCCAGGCGATGTTGCGCTGCCAGCCGCCGCTGCGCAGACGGGTCGCCCAGCAGCGCCGCCCAGGCATCGTTCCAGGCCAGCACGGTACCGATCGCGTCGTGCACGCTGACCGGGAACTCGTCGAGCCGGCGCAGCAGCCGTTGCACGCCCGGAGTCAGGTGGGTACGCATCCGGCCGGCCGCCCGGCACCGGCTGCCCGGCCAGCTGGAACAGGTAGTCGCGCTCCACAGTGGACAGCTGGAGTACCCGGGCCAGCGCGGCGAGCACCTGCGCCGGACGGGTTCACCGCGCGGCCCTGCTCCAGCCGGGTCAGGTAGTCGGCGGACACCCCGGCGAGCATCGCCAACTCCTCCCGGCGCAGCCCCGGCGCGCGCCGGACGCCGCCGGCCGGCAGCCCGACCGTCTCCGGCGCGACCCGGTCCCGCCACGACCGCAGCGCCGCACCCAACTCGCTCACCTGCCCATTCTGTCTCGCCGCGGGCCGCTACAGCCTGGTCCTGGCAGTCCCAGGATGAGCAGGCCGGTTCCTGCGGGAGCCCGGTCGGCGCAGGCTGGCTCCATGACAACGACACTGATCACCGGCGCCACCCGGGGACTCGGCCGGGAAGCCGCCCGGCTGCTCGTCGCCCGCGGGCACACCGTCTACCTGGGCGCCCGCGACGCCGCCCGGGGCGAGCAGGTCGCCGCCGAGGTCGGCGCGGTCCCGCTGCTCCTCGACGTGACCGACGACGAGTCGGTGGCGGCCGCCGCGAAGCGGCTCAGCGCCGAGGTCGGCCACCTGGACGTGCTGGTCAACAACGCCGGGATCACCGGCGGCTTCGTCCCCGTCGGCCGAGGTCACCGCCGCCGCACCTGCAGCGGGTGTACGACACCAACGTCTTCGGCGTGGTCCGGGTGACCGGCGCGCTGCTGCCGCTGCTGGCCCGCTCGACCGCGCCGGTGGTGGTGAACGTGTCCAGCGGGATGGGCTCACTGGGCCGGGTCACCGACCCGCAGCGGCTGGAGTCGACTGTCGTCGGCCTGGCGTACCCGTCGACCAAGTCGGCGCTGAACATGGTCACCGTCATGTACGCCAAGGCGTACCCGGGCATCCGGATCAACTGCGTCGACCCCGGGTACACGGCGACCGATCTGAACGGCCACCGCGGTACCCAGACCATCGCCGAGGGCGTCGAAGTGATCGTCACGATGAGCCTGCTCGGCGCGGACGGCCCGACCGGTACCTTCGTCGACCGCTTCGGCCCGGTGCCCTGGTAGCCGTCTCCGCTCCGCCCCGGGCGCGGGCGGAGCGGTGGCTCAGGTCAGCGTCAGTACCGTGTCGGCGGCATCGACCAGGACCGGATCATGGCTGGCGGCGAGCACCGTGATGCCCGCGCCGGCCGCCTCCCGCAATACCTCGACCAGCCGCTGAGCGTTCGCCTCGTCCTGCTGTGAGGTCGGCTCGTCGAGCACTGCCATCCTCGGCGCGACGATCAGCGTCCGGGCCACCGAGACCCGCTGCCGCTCGCCGCCGGAGAGCACCCGGACCGGCCGCTGGGCCAGCGCCGCCAGGCCCAGCCCGGCCAGCCAGTGCTGCTCGATCGCCGGATCGTCGGGCAGCGCCCGGACCTGGCGGGCCAGCCGCAGGTTCTCGGCGGCCGTCATCGCCTCCAGCAGCGCCGAGCCCTGGCCGGCCACGGCAAGCCGGTCCCGGCGCAGCCCGGCCAGTCCGGCCCGGTCGAGCCCGGCCAGGTCAATGCCACAGACCCGGACTTCTCCACTGTCCGGGCGTTCCAGCCCGGCCAGGATCCGCAGCAGGGTGGTCTTGCCCGAGCCGGACCTGCCCCGCACCACGGTGAGCGTGCCGGCCGTCAGCGTCAGGTCGAGGTCGGCGAGGATCACCCGGCCGGCCCGGCGTACCCCCACCCCGGCCAACTGCGCCACCACCTCGGCGTGGGCCGGCGTCGCCGGTTGCGTTGCCGGCCGGGTCGCGGTCGAGGCGTCGACGGGGGTACCTGCGGGGCGCAGTAACAGCCCGTCGTCGGTGGCCTTCGGATCCACCCGGTCGCCGAGGCCGGCCGTGCGGCGCAGTGGCTCGGGCAGGCGTACCCAGCCGCGGGCGTCCACCACCAGCGTCTCCGGCTGGTCCGGCCGCCACTCCTCGGACAGCCGCCCGTCCCGGATGCGGACCACCCGGTGTGCCACCCGCATCGCCTGGATGTCGTGGCTGACCAGCACCAGCGCCGCCCCGACCGGCTCGGTGGCGGCCACCAGCAGGTCGTACACGGCGGTCGCGCTGTCCCGGTCGAGTTCGCCGGTGGGCTCGTCGGCCAGTACCAGCTCGGGGCCGTGTGCGACGGCGGCGCAGACCGCGACCCGCTGCGCCTCGCCGCCGGAGAGGGTGAGTGGCCGGCGCCTGCCCAGCTCACCCAGGCCGAGGCGGTCCAGCAGTTCGGCCGCGCGACGGCGGGCCCGGTCCCGGGACGTGCCGGCCAGCCGCAGTTGCAGCCCCACGTTGTCCAGCACGTCGAGTTCCGGGCGCAGGGTCCGGGTGTGCCGCTGGTCGACCAGGCCGAGCCGGGTGGCGCGCAGTCGGGTCCGCTCCCGCGCGCCCGCGCCGACCAGGTCGACCCCGCACACCGAGACCAGCCCGGCGCTCGGCGCCCGCTCGCCGGCCAGTACCCGCAGCAGGGTGGTCTTGCCGGAGCCGTTGGGGCCGTGCACCACCAGCCGCTCGCCCGGGGCCACCGTGAGGGTCAGCCCGCGTAGCGCGGCGACGTGTCCACGGGGCGTCGGGTACAGGCAGAACAGGTCCTGTGCGGTGATCACGCGGACACCTCCTCGGGCCGGGTGGGCAGCGGGCCACGCAGCACCGAGCCGGCCACCACGGCCGCGGCGGCCAGGCCGAGCAGAACCCCGGCGCCGACCACGGCGGCCACGAAGCCGGGGCCGACGGCGAGGGCCAGCGGCGGCACCGGCGTGCCACCGACCGCGGTCACCGCCACCAGCCGGGTGGTGATGGCGCTCAGCACCACCCCGATGACCAGCCCACCGGGTACCCCGACGAGCACCACCGCGCAGGCCCGGGCGAACAGCGACAGCCGTAACGTGCCCGGCGGCACCCCGTCGCTCTCCCACGCGTACAGCTCCGCGCCCTCGTCCCGCCACTGCGCCACCACCAGCAGCAGCACCGCGACCACGGCCACCGCGATGCCGATCAGCGCCCCGGTGCGCAGCAGGCTGCTCGCGCCGGTCGCCAACGGTTCGGTGGCCAGCTCGTGCCGCAACTGCGCGCGGTCGGCCACCGCCAGCCGGTCGAACGGCGGGGCGGCGAGCCGGGCGGCGAGCGCCCCGGACTGTCCGGGCGCGGCCCGCAGCCACAGCTCCTGCACCGAGCCGGTACCCGGATCCAGCACGTCCAGCCGGTCCGCGAGCGCCCGTACGTCGGCCACCACGAAGTGCTCCCCGGTCGTCGGGAACCTCGGCAGCACGCCGACCACCTGCGCCGGCACCGCGCTGCCGAGCTCGGTGCCGAGCGAGAGCTGCCCGTGCGCGGCGGCCGCGGCCGTCTGCGGGTCGGCCAGCACCGGCAGCGGGCCGGGTTCGGCAGCCGGCCGTGGGCGCAGCACGATCCGGCCCCCGGTGAACTGGTACCGCACCGTGAACGCGGCGTCGGTGGCAGTGGTGTCGGCCACCGTCGACGCCCAGTCCCGCCAGCCGGCCACCGTCCCGCCGCCGCCCGTTGTTCCGCCGCCCACTGCGCCGCCCGTTGGGCCGCCCAGTCGGGCCGGGCCGAAGGTGAGCGTGCCGGCCCGGATCGCCGTGTCGGTGTACCCCTCCCCGAGCTTGTGCTGTTGCAGCGTGTTGAAGTGCGGGTCGAGGGCGAGCGAGAGGGCGAACAGGGTCGCGCCCCGGGCCCGGGGCGGCAACTCGCCGGTCAGCCCGGCCGGGCCGGGCACCAGGTCGACGCTGATGTCCCGGCCGTCGGCGGGCCGCAGCCAGGCGGTGTAGTCGATGAAGTCGGCGTCGCCGCTGACCGCGATGGTGATCGTGGTCGCGTCCGCGGGTACCGGCGTGCCGGCCAGCGGCGGTTCGGTGCCGGCCAGCGCGCGGGCGGCGCTTCCCGGGTCGCCGCCGCCGACGGTACGGTCCCAGTTGGTGACCGATGCCAGCGCCGCCGGGTCGATGCCGAGCACGTCGGTGGTGACCGACTGGGCCGCGTTGATCCGGACCGCCGCCGTGGTGCGCAGCGCCGGGTGCACCGAGCCGCCGGGTACCAGCGCGGTGAAGTCCGCGAGGCTGGCCGCGTCCAGCGGGTTCACCAGCGCCGGCCCGGTGCCCACGGTGACGTCCAGGGGTACCGCGAAGGCGGCCTGGTCGGCCGCGCCGGCCTGCAGCGTCGCCGAGTACCCGGCCGCGAACACCACGATTCCGGTGGCCGCGGCCAGGAACGCGGCGGTGGCGACCGGCCGCAGCGGCCGGCGCACCCCACCGAGCACCCCCAACCGCACCCCCAGCAACGCCGTCCCTGCCCGCCCGGTCCGGCCCCGTCGTTTCGGGCCATCGGTCGGAGTCGAGTGGTCCGGTGGGGACGGGGTGGGCCGGCGGCGCGGGCCGGTCCCGGGTAGCAGCCGGGTCAGCACCGTGGCGAGCGCCGGCCAGACCCGACCGACGAGCAGCCCACCACAGATCACCAGAAGTACCGGCAGGGCGAGCAGCAGCGGGTCGGTGGAGCTGCTCAGCGCCGTGGTGGTGACCGCGCCGCGGGCCAGCGCGAGCCCGACCACGGCCAGCCCGGCGAGGATCGTCAACTCCACTGCCCGCCAGGCGGTTGCGGTGCGCACGGTGTCCGGCCAGGCCCTCACCAGGGCTACCACCAGGCCGGCGACGAGCGCCCCGACGGCGATGCTCCAGCCGGCGGCCCGCAGCGCGCCACTCGCACCGTCCGCAACGGACAGTCCCACCGCCCGGCCGCGTACCCCCGCCACCAGGGCGCCGACCGCCGCTCCGAGCACGGTTCCGAGCAGCACCGGTACCGCCGATTCGATTGCCGTCAGGGTGCCCACCGCGGCCCGGCCGGCGCCCCGGCGGCGCAGCAACTCGACCAGGGTGGCGTGGTCGCGGCGCAGTCCGATCGCGCCGACCGCGGCGAAGCCGAGCAGCAGCGCGGTGGCCGAGCCGCTGAGCAGCGCGAACCGGCGGGCCGACAACTGCGCCCGCTGGTACGTCTCGCGCAGCACATCGTCGGGGGCTGTCAGCGTCAACCCGACCACGCCGGTGCGCACCAGCTGCACCGCCACGTCCGCGCTGCGTTCCAGGTAGGCGTCCACGCCGAGGTGCCGGACCAGGGTCAGGTCCAGTGGCGCGATCCAGCCGAAGGACCGGTGGAACAGCACCAGCGAGTCCAGCCGCTGCACCGCGGCCACCCCGTCGCCGAGCAGCACCGGCACGTCGCCCTGCGGCCGGAACTCACCACTGAGCAGGTACGGATCGGTACGCACGGCGCGCCCGACGATGTGCAGGCCGAGGCTGTCCGGCAGGGTCGGGGTGCCGTCGCCGATCACCACCACCTCGCAGTCGGTCGGGGTGCAGTGCTGCGGGGCCCGACCGGCGGTGATCCGTGCCGCGCCGGCCAGGTCGTCGGTGCCGGCCAGCACGAAGACCTGCCCGGTGGCGTCGGCAAGTGGTTGGAACAGCACCTGGAGCCGGGGCGGTGTGGCGGACAGCCGGGCCAGTTGGGCCCGCACGGCAGCGTCGGCGGCGGTCAGCTTCTCCGCGGGTACCGCCACGCCCGGCTGGCTGACGGTGACGCTGCGCTGCCCCGGGTCCAGCTGCCCGATGCCGTAGCCGACCGCCCGGCCGGCGACGAGTTGCGCGCTGCCCTGCGCGAGCACCGGCAGCGCGGTGGCGGCGGCTACCCCGGCCGCGACCAGCAGCCACCGGCCGGGCCGGTGCCGCAACCGGGTGAGGACGAACGAGGGGATCCAGCGCATCACTCCACCTAACCAGTAAAGTGTTGGCCAGAGGTTAGCAGGAGAGAGGGCGTCGCGGTGGCCTCACTGGTGGTCGACGGGCTGGTCCTGCCGGTACGCGTCGGCGGCCACCCCGCCGTGGACTTCTGCAACACCCGGGCCGGCTGGGACTCGCCCGGACCCAAGGAGTACCTGCGCGACCACCGGCACCTGGCACTCTGGGCTCGGGAAGCCGGCCTCACCCCGACCGCCGTCGCCGCGCGACCGGCCCGTACCGCCGCCGCCGTGCTCGACCGCGCCCTCGCCCTGCGCACCGCCCTCTACGACGTCCTGGTCGGCTCCGCCACGCCAGGGAGCTGGGCGGTGGTCACCGACGAGGTCGCCGAGGCCCACGCGCGCGCCCGACTCCGTCCGGTCGGCGACGCCGACCGCCGGGTGCCAATCGCGCCGGCAGCCCTCGCGCCCGCGCGGTGGGAGCTGCCCGGCACCGGCCCGGACGCGCCGCTGTCCGCGATCGCCTGGTCGGTGGGGGAGTTCCTGACCAGCGTGCCGGCCGGCGCGGTGCTGGCCTGCCCGGGAGTCGGCTGCGGCTGGCTGTTCCACGATCCGCGCGGGCGACGGCGCTGGTGCTCGATGGCCTGGTGTGGCAATCGGGCCAAGGTCCGCCGGCATGCCGACCGGCGACGGCCCGACGCCGAGCTCGGGGGTGACTCTTGACGTCTGCGGCACATCGGGCAGGCTAGGGGCCGTGACAGTGGTGGTGGCGGACGCACAGGCGTGTGCCGCGGCGGCCTCGGCGCAGGCCGGGGTACGCGTGGTCGAGATGACGACGATGCAGCAGATCGACGCGCTCGGCGCGCTGTTGCAGGACGTCTGGCAGGCGTCCTACGTCAGCCAGGTGGCCGAGCCGGGGCTGTTGCGGGCACTCGCCCACGGCGGCAACTACCTGGCCGGCGCCTACCGGGACCAGGAACTCGTCGGCGCGTCCTGGGCCTTCCTCGGCCGGCACGAGCCGGAGGTCGGCGCACGTTACGTCGGCGCCGGGCTGATCGGCGACCTGCACCTGCACTCGCACATCACCGGCGTGGTCGGCGGCGAACGCAGCCGGGGCGTCGGCTACGCGATCAAGCAGCACCAGCGGGCCTGGGCGCTGGCCCGCGGCATCCGCCAGGTGCGCTGGACCTTCGACCCGCTGGTACGCCGCAACGCCTACTTCAACCTGCGCCGGCTCGGCGCCCGGATCGTCCGCTACCTGCCGGACTTCTACGGCGCGATGGACGACGGGATCAACGCGGGCGACGCCTCCGACCGGCTCTACGTGCACTGGCACCTGGACGCGCCGGACGCGGTGGCCGCCGCGCACGGCACCCTCGCCGCCGCCCGGGACGCCGGCGAGGAGCTGGTCACCGTGCTCGGCGACGCCCCGACCGTGCGCCCGGTCGGGGAGCTGATCGGGGTGGCGCACCTGCGGGTCGCCACCCCCGCCGACATCGAGAAACTGCGCACCGGCGACCCGGAGTTGTCGGCCGCCTGGCGGAAGGCGGTACGCGCGACGCTGGGCGGGGCGCTCGCCGCCGGGTACCAGGTCGCCGGGCTCACCGACTCCGGCGCGTACCTGCTGCGGGCGGAGGAGAACGGATGAAGCTGACCGGATTCGAGCTGCGCCGGCTGGAGCTGCCGCTGCGCTCGCCGTTCCGTACCTCCTTCGGCACCGAGCACCACCGCGACGTGCTGCTGGTCCGGGCGCTCGGGGACGGGGTCGAGGGCTGGGGCGAGTGCGTGGCCGGGTTGGACGCCGGGTACTCCTCGGAGTACGTCGACGGGGCGCAGGACGTCATCCGCCGGTTCCTGATCCCGGCGCTCGCCGGCCGGCCGGAGCTGGACGCGACCGTGGCGGAGACCGCCTTCGCCAAGGTCAAGGGGCACCCGATGGCCAAGGCCGCGGTGCAGACCGCGATCCTGGACGCGCAGCTGCGGGTGGCCGGGATGCCGCTGTCGACCTTCCTGGGCGCGGTGCGGCCCACCGTGGCGGCCGGTGTGTCGGTCGGGATCATGGACTCGATCCCGGAGCTGCTGGACGCGGTCGAGGGCTACCTGGCCGCCGGGTACGTGCGGATCAAGTTGAAGATCGAGCCGGGCTGGGACGTCGCGCCGGTCCGGGCGGTCCGCGAGCGGTTCGGCGACATCCTGCTCCAGGTGGACGCGAACACCGCGTACACGCTGGCGGATGCCCGGCTGCTGGCCCAGTTGGACCCATTCGAGCTGCTGCTGATGGAGCAGCCGCTGCCCGAGGACGACCTGCGTGGGCACGCCGCGCTGGCCAAGCTGGTGCGTACCCCCATCTGTCTGGACGAATCAATCACCTCGGCGCGGGCCGCCGCCGACGCGATCGCGCTGGGCGCGGCGGCGATCGTCAACATCAAGCCCGGTCGGGTCGGCGGCTACCTGGAGGCGCGCCGCATCCACGACGTGTGCCAGGCCAGCGGAGTGCCGGTGTGGGCCGGCGGGATGCTGGAGACCGGGATCGGCCGGGCCGCCAACGTGGCGCTCGCCGCCCTGCCCGGCTTCACCCTGCCCGGCGACACCTCTGCCTCGGACCGGTACTTCGCCCGGGACATCACCGCACCGTTCGTCCTTGAGGACGGAGCGTTACGGGTACCCGTCGGACCGGGCATCGGGGTCGACCCGGATGGCCAGACGTTGACTGAGGTCACGACGAACGTCGAGCACATACCCCTCTGACCGGCCCTTTTGTGTTTCCGGTCGGGCGACTATCGTGCCGGAATGACAGCGGAACACAGTCCCCTGGTCCCCCGGAAAATCAACCGAAACGGCCGTGCCCTGCCAGGTCACCGGTCACCGATCCGTCATTTTCCGTCTGCTTTGGACAGTGTCTAGACTGCTTGGGCAGGTTCGCTAGCGTTCCGGGCGATACCGTGCGGCTCGCGTGTCCGCATCCGGACTCCGTGTGTTAAATCTGGTCGCAGCCCCTGGCTTCGACGGTTCACTCCCTCGCAATCTCTTCATGTGCGGGAAAGCCGTCGGTCATTGATTGTTGACCTCTTGTTCGACGGTTCCGGCACTTCAGGGGCTGAGGTGGGGAGAACTGTGCAGCGATACGGCTTAGTGAGGGCTTGGTGACCGCGACAGACGTCACGTCGACGGTGGTGCTCGACGGCGCGATGGTGCGCGAGGTCGTGGCCACCCGCGCCCGGGCCGCCGGCCAGTCCCGGTGGCACTGGGAGCGCGTGTACCTGATCCGTATCGTCATCGCCGATTTCCTGGTCGGCACGATCGCCGCGATCGCCGCGCTGGAGATCCGCTTCGGCGAGACCACCGGCGCCTCGTTCAACCGCCAGTACCTCTATCTCACCGCGATCATGCCGTTCTTCTGGGTGCTCGCCCTGTTGCTCAACCGCACCTACGACACCCGGCACCTGTTCGTCGGCAATGACGAGTACCAGCGGGTGTTCCGCGCCGGGCTGGGCCTCACCGCGGCGGTCGCGGTCATCTCCTTCGCCTTCAACCTGACCACCTCCCGCGGTTACGTGGTGGTGGCCATGCCGCTGGCCACGGTGCTCGGGCTGTGCCTGCGCTACCTGGCCCGGCACCGGCTGCACGGCTCCTGGGCCCGCGGCCACAAGCTGCGCCGGGTCGTGCTGGTCGGCCAGGAGAGCGCGATCAACCAGATGACCCGGCAACTGCGCAGTGAGCGGTATCACGGTCTGGGTGTGGTGGGCGCGTGCGTTCCGGCCCGCAACCGGGGGCCGGCCACCGCCATCCAGTTCTCCGAGTCCGGCCTGCCCATCTTCGGCAACTTCGACGAGGTGGCCACCGCGGTGCGCCAGTCGGGCGCGGACACCGTGGTCGCGCTGTCCTGCCCGGAGCTCGACGGCGCCGCCCTGCGCCGGTTGGCGTGGCGGCTGGAGACCGACGACATCGACCTGGTGGTGGCGAGCACCCTGGTCGACGTGGCGGGCAACCGGACCACCCTGCGCCCGGTGGACGGCCTGCCGCTCATGCACGTCGAGCACCCCCGGTTGACGGGGCCGGCCCGGGTGGTGAAGACCGCCTTCGACAAGGTCGCCGCGAGCGCGGCCATGCTCCTGCTCTCGCCCGTCCTGCTGCTGCTCACGCTGTTGATCCGGGCCGAACCCGGGGCCCACGGTCCGGCGTTGTTCAAGCAGGTACGGGTCGGCAAGAACGGTCGGGAGTTCACCATCTTCAAGTTCCGAACCATGCACGTCGACGCCGAGGAACGGTTGGTCGCGCTGCGCCACCTCAACGAGAACGACGGCGTGCTGTTCAAAATGCGGGACGATCCGCGGATCACCCGGATCGGCCGAATTCTACGCAAACTCTCTCTCGACGAGATGCCCCAACTGCTCAACGTCATCAAGGGTCAGATGTCCCTGGTCGGCCCGCGCCCGCCGCTGGCCAGCGAGGTCGCGCTCTACCCCGAGGACATGATGCGCCGGTTGGCCGTCAAGCCCGGGATGACCGGGTTGTGGCAGGTCTCCGGCCGTTCGGACCTTTCCTGGGAAGAGTCGATGCGGCTTGACCTGCGGTATGTGGAAAACTGGTCGCTGTTCGGGGACCTGGTTATTCTCGGTCGCACCTTCACCGCGGTGCTGCGGAGCTCGGGTGCCTACTGATCCAACCGGAATCCCCCGGACCCAGCCGAACCTTGGCCCAGCTACCACATGGCGGGACACCGCCACGACGCGATGGAGTACCAGATGCAGCCGGCCGCAGCGGCAGCCGCCCAGCCGGACCTGACCGGTCCGTCCGCCGCCCGCCTCGCCAGCCTCGGCGGCGACGGCCCGGCTCCGGCAGCCGACACCGCACTGGCCGGCTGGCTCGCCGCCCGGGCCGGGGCACTCCTGCTCGACCTGCGTGACGAGCTGGGCTTCGGCGACCCCGGCGCACTTCGCGACGCAGGTGACCGCCGCTCACACGAGCTGCTGATGGCCGAGCTGGCCCGGTACCGGCCGGGCGACGCGGTCCTCTCCGAGGAGGGGGTACGCGACGCGCCCGAACGGCTCGACGCCGACCGGGTATGGATCATCGACCCGCTCGACGGCACCCGCGAGTACGGCGAGCCGGGCCGCACCGACTGGGCCGTGCACGTCGCGCTGTGGGGCGCCGACGCGACCACCGACGCCAAGCTGACCGCCGGCGCCGTGGCGCTGCCCGCCCAGGGCCGGGTGCTGCTCAGCGAACCCGCCCCGGCCTACCCCACCCGGGCCGCCGACGGCCGGCTGCGTCTGGTCGCCAGCCGCAGCCGGGCACCCGAGTTCATCAAGCTGATCGCCGACCGGCTCGATGCCGAGGTGGTCCCGATGGGCTCGGCCGGCGCCAAGATCAGCGCGGTGGTCACCGGCGACGTCGACATCTACGTGCACGCGGGCGGCCAGTACGAGTGGGACTCGGCCGCCCCGGTCGCCGTCGCCCAGGCCGCCGGCCTGTTCACCAGTCGGGTGGACGGCACCCCGCTCACCTACAACCACGCCAACCCGTGGCTGCCCGATCTGGTGGTCTGCCGGGTCGAGGTGGCCGACCGGCTGCTGCCGCTCCTGGAGGGTCTCGCATGACGCCGCAACTGCAGGTCTCGCATCTGGACGCGCTCGAAGCCGAGAGCATCTTCATCATGCGCGAGGTGGTGGCCGAGTTCGAGCGCCCGGTGCTGCTCTTCTCCGGTGGCAAGGACTCCATCGTGATGCTGCACCTGGCCCGGAAGGCGTTCGCCCCGGCGCGCATCCCGTTCCCGCTGCTGCACGTCGACACCGGGCACAACTTCCCGGAGGTGCTCGCCTACCGCGACCGGGCGGTCGCCGCGGCCGGTATCCAGTTGCTGGTCGGCTCGGTGCAGGAGGCGATCGACGCCGGTGAGGTGCGCGAAGCCGCCGACGGTACCCGCAACCGGATCCAGACCCCGGTGCTGCTGGCCGCCGTGGAGAAGTACCGGTTCGACTCGCTCTTCGGCGGCGCCCGCCGGGACGAGGAGAAGGCCCGCGCCAAGGAGCGGGTGTTCTCCTTCCGCGACGACTTCGGCCAGTGGGATCCCAAAAACCAGCGCCCCGAACTGTGGAATCTCTACAACGGGCGGGTCCACCCGGGCGAGTCGATCCGGGTCTTCCCGCTGTCGAACTGGACCGAGCTGGACGTCTGGCACTACATCGCCCGGGAGCGCATCGACCTGCCGTCGATCTACTACGCGCACGACCGTGAGGTCGTCGACCGGGGCGGCATGCTCTACGCGATCAACGAGTTCCTCCCGCTGAAGGCGGGCGAGCAGCCGTTCGTCGCGCAGGTGCGCTACCGCACCGTGGGCGACGCGTCCTGCACCGCGGCGGTGCGCTCCGACGCGGACACCATCGACAAGGTCATCGAAGAGGTGGCGGCCACCCGGATCACCGAGCGGGGCGCCACCCGGGGCGACGACAAGACCAGCGAAGCCGCGATGGAAGACCGCAAGCGGGAAGGCTACTTTTGATGGCTGCCATATGGTCGGCAAAGCCGATCTCCTCCGGTTCGCGACCGCAGGCTCGGTGGACGACGGTAAATCGACCCTGATCGGGCGGCTGCTCTACGACTCGAAGGCGATCTTCGAGGACCAGTTGGAGGCGGTCGAGGCGACCTCCGCCTCGCGCGGCGACGAGTACACCAACCTCGCGCTGCTCACCGACGGCCTGCGCGCCGAGCGGGAACAGGGCATCACCATCGACGTGGCGTACCGCTACTTCGCCACGCCACGGCGGAAGTTCATCATCGCCGACACCCCCGGGCACATCCAGTACACCCGGAACATGGTCACCGGCTCGTCCACCGCCGACCTGGCGCTGATCCTGGTGGACGCGCGCAAGGGCCTGGTCGAGCAGTCCCGCCGGCATGCCTTCCTCTGCTCCCTGCTGCGGGTGCCGCACCTGGTGCTGTGCGTGAACAAGATGGACCTGGTGGACTACTCCCAGGAGGTCTTCGACTCGATCGCCGCCGAGTTCACCGCGTTCGCGGCGAAGCTGGAGATCTCCGACCTGACCATCGTGCCGGTCTCCGCGCTCAAGGGCGACAACATCGTCACCCGCTCCGAGCACATGCCCTGGTACGAGGGGCCGTCGCTGCTGCACCACCTGGAGCACGTGCACATCGCCTCCGACCGCAACCTGGTCGACGTGCGCTTCCCGGTGCAGTTCGTGATCCGGCCGCAGTCGGCCACCGTCACCGACTACCGGGGCTACGCCGGGCAGGTCGCCTCGGGCGTCCTCAAGCCCGGTGACGACGTGCTCATCCTGCCGTCCGGGTACACCACGAAGATCGCGTCGATCGAGACGGCCGACGGGCCGGTGGCTGAGGCGTACCCCCCGATGTCGGTGACCGTGCGGCTGGTCGACGAGATCGACATCTCCCGCGGCGACATGATCTGCCGCCCCAACAACGCTCCCGCCGTCGCCCAGGACATCGAGGCGATGGTCTGCTGGATGGACGAGACGAAGCCGCTCGCAGTCGGCAACAAGTACGCCATCAAGCACACCACCCGGTCGGTCCGGGCCATCGTGCGTGGCCTGCACTACCGGCTCGACGTGAACTCGCTGCACCGCGACGAGTCCGCGCACAGCCTGGCGCTCAACGAGATCGGCCGGATCCGGCTGCGTACCACCCAGCCGCTGCTGGCCGACGAGTACCGCCGCAACCGCACCACCGGCGGCTTCATCATCATCGACGAGCAGACCAACCGCACCGTCGGCGCCGGAATGATCGTCGACGCCACCTGACGCACCCACGCCCGAGCGCCCACCTCCCTCGCGGGACGTGGGCGCTCGGCGTTGGTGGGACCGCACTTGGTGCTGTTATCCAGCCCGATTAACAGCACCAAGTGCGGTGTCGCTTCCACCTCCCCCGCGACAAGCGCGCCTGCCGTCGCTACGCCTGCCGTCGCTACGCCTGCCCCGTCCGGGCGCGCAGCGCGGGAGTGAGGCGTAGCAGCGCGACCGCCGCCGCGACCCCCAGCACCCCGACGGTGCCCCACAGCGCGGCCGGGCCGGCGACCGCGAGGATCCCGGTGGTCAGGCTCAGGCTCAGCAGTCTGGCCGCGGCCCAGGCCCAGCCGAAGGCGCCCTGGTAGCGGCCTCGGGCGTGCGGCGGGGCCAGGTCGGCCACGATGCCGCCGGACACCACCGCCGAGCCGACCTCGCCGACCGACCAGACCACCGTGGTCAGCAGGTAGTGCCAGGGGCGGGTGGCCAGGCCGGTGGCGGCCACGCCGAGGGCGATCAGCGCCCAGGCCGTGGCGAGGACCGCCAGCCGGGGGAGCCGGGACAGCACCGGGTAGAGGAGCGGCTGGAGCAGCACCACCAGGCCGGCGTTGACCACGGCGGCGAAGCCGAAGACGGTGGGCGGCAGGCCGTGCGAGCGGATGGACAGCGGGATCGCGAACTCGGTCATCGAGTAGACCAGCACCGAGACCAGGGAGAGCGCCGTGAACGCGACCATCAGCCGGTCGCGCAGCACCACCCGGTAGCCGGTGCCGTCGGCCTGCGGGGCGGTGCCGGTGGGTGTCCGGCCGCTGTCCGGGGCCACCCCGAACAGCACGATCCCGGCGTACACCAGGCAGGTCAGCGCATCCAGCGCGAACAGCAGGCCGTACCCCCGGGCAGCCAGAAAGCCGGCGCTGCTCGCGGCGACCGCCGTGCCGATGTTCACCGCCCAGTGGATCAGGCTCATCGCCCGCGCCCGGTCGGCGGCCCCGACCACCGCGATGACCAGCGCGCCGCCGGCCGGCAGGTAGATCCGGCCGGTGACCCCGAGCAGCGCCGCCGCCACCGCGAGCAGCGCCGGACCGGGTGCGGCGAAGAGCGCGCCCAGGCTCGCCGGAGTGGCGACCAGGCCGATCAACAGCGCGGTCCGGTGCCCGATCCGATCCGTGAGCAGACCACCCAGCGCCGGGCCGACCAGGCCGCCGGCGCCCAGCGCGATGGCCACCAGGCCGGTCTGGCCGGTGGACAGCCCGCGCGAACCGAGGAAGAAGACCAGGAACGGGACCACCATGTCACCGACCCGGTTGGAGATCACCCCGGCGAAGACGATCCAGAAGGTACCCGGCAGCCCGCGCAGCCCCCGTCCCGGCTGTCCGGCAGCGGCCGGCGTGGGCTGCGCGGCGGCCGGCGGTGCCGGCGGCGGGGTCGGCGGAGTCGAAGGCGGGGGTACGTCCAGGGTGGCTTGCGTGCTCATGTGACCAGCCTTCGGCGGTGGCCCCGCGCGCAGTATTGTTTTAGTCCTGGCTAAAGGTTCGGGGGTTGGGATGGTCGCGATCGGCCTGTCGGCGGGTTCGGTGGCCCGGATCCGGTTCGCGGTCTCCGCGCTGTGGGAGGTCGCCGTCAGCGTCCGGGTCCTCCGCGACCCCGGCGAACACGCCATCCACCTGCCCTGGGTCAACCGGGTCCGCCAGCCGCTGACCGACGCGGGGCTGATCGGGCCGGACGGCGGGCTGCTCTGGCAGCTCATCGACAGCGCGCACTCCTACATGGCCGACTTCCTCACCCCGCCCGCCACCGGCCTGGTCGCCGACCTGGACAGCGAACTGGCGGTGCTGCTGGCCACCCCGCACCCGGTGATCCGCGCCGACCTCGACTACTACCGCACCCCGCGAACAGACGCGGTGGCCGCGTTCTACGCCGATCCGGCTGCCGGCCTGGACCGGCTGGCCGGCGAGATCCGCCGGTACTGGCAGCTCGCGCTGGCCCCGGACTGGCCGCGCATCCGGCTGCTGCTGGACGCCGAGATCTTCACCCGGGCCCGGGTACTCGCCGAGGACGGCGTCGGCGGCCTCCTCAACGACCTGCACCAACTGGTCCGGTGGGAAGGCGACACGCTCCGGATCCTGAACCGGGCGTGTGCCGTGCCGGACGTCGCAGACGGCAACGGGCTGGTCCTGGTGCCGTCGGTCTTCGCCTGGCCCAAGGTCCTCAGCGTGGCCGCCGCCGACCCGCCACAGCTCGCCTACCCGGCACGCGGCATCGGTACCCTCTGGGAAACCCCGCCGACCCCCGGGGCCGCCGTCGCCGACCTGATCGGCCGTACCCGCGCCCAACTGCTCGCCGGACTGGCCACCCCGGCCTCCACCACCGACCTGGCCCGCCGGTTCGGCCTGACTGCCGGCGCAGTCTCCCAGCACCTCGCGGTACTGCGGGCAGCCGGCCTGGTCACCGCACACCGGCAGGGTCGCAGCATCGTCAACGCCCAGACCAACGTGGCCGAGGCCCTGCTCTGCGGGCCCGGATCGGGCGGGCCCGGATCGGGCGGGGACGGCTCAGATGCCGCGGCCGCGCTTGTGTAGTGCGGCGAGGACCGTCTCCACCTTGACGACGTGCGCCGACGCGGCCAGCGCGATCACCGCGCGCGGCTCCCGCCAACGGGCGCGCAGCGCCTGCCGGGCCCAGCGGCGGGCATCGCGCCCGGACCCCTTGGCCGCGTGCCAGCACGCCAACTGCCCGTAGATGCGGGCCGCGCCCGGCCGGTTGCCGGCGAACTCGGGGTGCCGGGCGAGCATCCACTCCAGCGACGCGATCTTCGACTCGTACTGCGACGCGAAGAACGACGTGCGGCCCCACAGCACCCGGACAAGCACCTCGTCCACGTGCGCGATCGGCTGCCGGCGCACCGCGCGCAGCAGCAGGTCGTAGTCCTCGTTCTGGCTGCCCGGCGCGTCCTCGGCAACCAACCCCAGCTCGAGCAGGGCGGCCCGGCGGAACACGAAGGTGGACGAGTGCAGCATCGACATCCGGCTGCGCAGCAGATCATCCTGGCGGACCACCGAGGTGCCGGCCAGCCGGGGATTCACCTCATCGCCGAAGACCACCTCGATGCCGCAGGTGACCATCCCGGTGGCCGGGGAGTCGAGCAGCCGCTGCACCTGCTTCGTCAGCTTCTCCGGCCGCCACTCGTCGTCGTCGTCACAGAACGCCACGATCTCGGTGGCCAGCGCCAGCACCCCGGTGTTGCGGGCGCCGGACAGGCCCGGTGTCCTGTCGGTGTTCGCCACCACCCGGACCGGGCGGGCGGCGTCCGGCGCGGCGAGGGAGAAATCCGGCTCGGCGTTGTCGTAGACGACCACGACCTCCAGCGGACCGGCGTAGTCCTGGGCCAGGATCGCGGCCAGCGCCCGGCGCATCAGCTCCGGCCGGTTGTGGGTGGGCAGGATCACCCCGACGGCGGGCCACCCGGTCATCGCTCGTCTCCTTCGACCGCCGGCGCCTGCGCCAGTGGCGCGCTCTGCCGGGGCGCGGTGGGCGCGGACCGGTCGGCCCGACGTTGCCGGGCGATCACCGGGTACCCGTACCGGCCCAGCCACGGTGCCGTCATCGCACCCACCAGCCGGCGCTGCCCACCCGGCAGCTCGGTGCGCCAGGCGTCGTCGCGGCGCAACTCCAGCACGCCGGTCTTGAACCGCATCGGATTGCCGGCAGCGCTGTGACAGGCGCCCAGCTGGACCTTCCCGTCGCTGAGGTAGGCCAACTCCGCCGGGCCGGCCGGCACGCCGAGCCACTGCGCCAGCGCAGCCGTGGTGGCCACCGGGTCCGCGATCAGCTCCTCGTAGCGCAGCCGGCGCACGTCGATACCGCGCCGACCGAGCAGCGCGAACGCGGTGTTGTGCGCGTTCCACAGCACCGCCGAGCGCGACGGCGAGTAGCGGGTCATCTCCTCGTGCCCGTCGGTCTCCGGCCGGGCGACCTGCTTCGTCCACGAGTACGCCACGCCGCGCGCGTCCCGGACGACGTGCAGCACCTTCAGGTCGATGCCGGTCGACCAGCGCAGGTTGTAGGCAAGCGAGGCGTTCTTCGACGAGTCGATCACCACGCTCGCGCCGGCAGCCTGCGCGGCGGCGGCATACACCCGCTCGTAGTGGCCGACGTACTCGGTGACGTCGGCGCGGGTGCGCTCGTCCAGCTTGCGGGCCGCGAGCTTCGGGATGAACCGGGTCCGGTCCACCGCCTGCTGCAGCGCCAGCACCCGAGGCACGTCCAGGTTGGCCCAGCCGCCGTACGCCCGATTGCCCACCTCGGTCCAGAACGGGCACTGCGAGAACGGCTGGCCGCACGCACAGCGCTCGTCGTCGAGTACGTCGCGACGCCACATGTGCACGATCTCGCCGAGCGGCGCCACCGTCGGCAACTCCCCGAGTACCCGCTCCAGCAGGGTCGTGCCGCTGCGTCCCAGCCCGCCGATGAACAGCACACGAACCATGGCGGGCGGGTGACTCCTCCCAGGAGCGGGGGTGACGGGGACGCCCAAAGTACGGCGCAACCGTCAGGGTACCGGCGGTGACGGCGGATCGGACAATAGCCATCCGTCCACAGTTGGCCGCCGGCCGCACGAAGCGCGCCGTGCCTCGATACCGCGCCGGGCCGGCCGCCGGTAGATTCTGGCCCCATGACCGCTGCGACCGCCCCCCGTATCCCGCTGCTCGGCGTGGACTTCCACCGGGTGACCGAGGCCGAGGTGGTGGCGCACGTGGTGGCCGCCGTCGGGCGCGGCGAGGGCGGCCGGATCATCACCCCGAACGCCGACATCCTGCGGCTGGCCACCCGGCAGGAGGAGGCGCGCCTGCACATCCGCGACTCCGATCTGGTGGTGGCCGACGGGATGCCGCTGCTGTGGGCGAGCAAGCTCTCCGGCACCCCGCTGCCGGAGCGGGTCGCCGGCTCCAGCCTGATCCTCACCCTCTCCGCCGGACTGGCCGGGCAGGGCCGCTCGGTGTACCTGCTGGGTGGCCCACCCGGCACCGCCGAGCAGGCCGCCACCGAGCTGACCCGGCGCTACCCGGGGCTGGTGGTGGCCGGCTGGGACAGCCCCAGCTTCGGCTTCGACACCCGCCCCGACGAGGTGCGCGAGATGCAGGGGAAGGTTGTCGCGGCCAAGCCCGACCTGGTCTTCGTCGGCTTCGGCTTCCCCAAGCAGGAACGGGTGATCGCGGCCCTGCGCCCACTGCTGCCGGCCGCCTGGTTCCTCGGCTGCGGCGCGGCGATCGGCTTCGCCGCCGGTACCCTGCGGCGCGCACCGGTCTGGATGCAGCGCACCGGCCTGGAGTGGCTGCACCGGCTGGGCAGCGAACCGCGCCGGCTGGCCAAGCGGTACCTGGTGCACGACGCCCCGTTCGCGGCCCGGCTGCTCGCCTCCTCGGCCCGTACCCGGCTGCGCCGCCACCCCCGCTGACCCGGCCCCCGGGCCTGTCTTGCGCGGCCCGCGACCGTGCGGCCGTCAGACCGGGTCGGTGACCACCTGCTTGGCGGGGTTGAAGTACGGGTCGCGGGCCATCGCCGCATAGCCGGCCAGCGCCGTCGCGTCGTCGCGGATGCCCCACTGCAACGTGATCTTGTTGCCGTCCGGGTCGCCGTCGAAGTAGCACACCGCCCGGATCTGGCTGTCCGAACGGAACAGGTCGGCGTCCTCGCGGAGCAGTTCCGCCCGCTCGGCCGGGCTCAGGCTGCGGGACACCCCGTACTCGCCGATCATCACCGGCTTGGGGTGCTGCGCCGCCCAGGCCAGGAACGGCGCGAGAACGTCGCGCAGCTTCGGCTGGGTCGCCGAGGGGTAGCCGTTCGCGCACAGCCAGTCCACCCGGTCGTCGCCGGGGTAGAAGTCGGCGGCGTCGCCACCCGGCTGGAAGCCCAGCGCGGTCGGGCACCATACCCAGGACGCGTTGGTCACCTGCTCGGCCCGGAAGATGTTCTGGATGTGGCTCCACGCAGCGATGTAGTCGGCGGCCGACCACACTTCGGCGCGCAGGTTCGGCCGGTCCATCTCCCAGCGCCACTCCAGCAGCACCGGCTGCTGCATCCGCTTGACCAGCAGCGCGTTGTCCCGGATCAGCTTGTCGTAGTCGCCGCTGGTGATCACACGGGTGTCCGCGCCGGCCCAGCTGAGCAGCATGATGTGCCCGGACTGGGCCAGCGCCAGGTCGGCGGCGCTGTCGAAGGCCTCGTTGAACCTCGTGTACGTGTGCGCGATGTCCAGCCGCCGACCGATCCGGCGCTCGAACTCGCCGACCGCCTCGATCTGCGCGCTGTTGGTGAAGTCGGTACCCATCGCGAACGCGCCCACGTACGCCCCGGACTGCGGCGCGCGGACCGGCCCGCCGTCGGAGAGCGCCCCGACCGCGCCCGACGGCACGGTGCTGCCCGTCGATGGAACAGGTTTGGGCTTCGGGGTGAGCTTGCCGCAGCCGGTCAGGCCGAACGCGAGCACCCCGACCAGGCCGGCCGCCAGAATCCGGCGGACGAAGCGGGGACGGCGGCGGGAGTGGACCGCGCCGGGTGGGGGTGTCGGATCCGGCGCATGGAAGCAGAGGCTACCGGTGACCGGAGCGTGGTGCGAGTGCGTCTCACTGTCGGCTGTGCTCAGCCTGCCGTGGCCAGGGTGTCGCGGCTGCCGGGAGCGGCTACCCGGGGCAGTTCCCGGCGCGGCTGCGCCGCCTCCGGAGCCACCGGGGCGCCCGGGAAGTCCGGACGGTTACGCCACATCAGCACGCAGGCCAGCATGCACACGGCCAACGGCACGATGAGCTGGTTGTAGAAGAACATGGTGACCAGGGTGCTGACCACGGTGGCCGAACCGGCGACCGCGATCGGTGAATAGTCGCGTCGGTACCGCCACAACACGGCGACCAGGAACGACAGGTAGAACACCGCGCCCACGATGCCGTTGAGGTAGATCACGTTCCACAGTTGCCCGTTGGAGCCGAGCGTGTGGTTGCCGCACTCCGGGCAGGCGGTGGACTTGCCGACGCCGATCGACTGGTCGCTGCCCAGCGTCAGCCGGGTGGCGCCGTAGCCGAACAGCGGTGACTCGTTCATCCCCTTGAGCACTTTGACGGTGGTGTACTGCCGCTGGGCGTTGGACTGGCCGTGGCTGAACCGGCTGGACACGATGCCGCCGAGCGGGGTGACCGCGATCGCCAGGACCAGCACCACGCCGAGCCCGGCCACCGCGCCGATCACCCAGATCCGTCCGCGCAGCGCCATCCGCAGCGCGAAGTAGCCGACCAGCGCGCCCAGCGCCACCCACAGGCCACGGTTGAGCGAGTACACCACCGGCACGATGGACAGCGCGATGAAGCCGACCGACAGCCACCGTACGGCCCGGTTCTGGTTGACCACGAAGGCCCAGACCACGAACCAGATCAGCAGGATCACGTACATGTTGCCCCAGGTGTTGGTGTACCCCCAGGGCGCGGCCGGGCGGGGCGCTTCGTAGCCCAGCGTCTGCTGTATCTGAGCCGCCGATGGGTGGATCAGGGCCTGTACGAAGCTGTTGTGGCGCACGTGCGAGGGGAGCAGCAACTCCACCGGCGAGGTGAAGGAGATGTGTCCGAAGAACTTGCCGACCAGGCCGCCGACCACGGTCACCGCGAACAGCCAGGCCAGCAGCCGGATCAGCCGGCGCTGCGAGAACTGCGCCCGGCTGAGGTTGTAGGCGTACAGCACGATGATCGTCACGGTGGCGTAGCCGACCAGTCGCCAGAGCACCCCGGGCAGGCGTTGGCCGAGGGACTGCACCACGGTGCCGGCCGGGTTGATCCCGAGTGCGACGTGGCTCAGCGCGACCACCACCAGGAACACCAGCCAGAAGCCGAAGCCCCTGGGTACCCGGACCGGCCGGCGTACCAGGTCGATCAGCATGAACACGGCCATGATCGGGTAGATCAGCACGCCGAGGCCGAGCGCCCACCACACCGGGCATGCCACGATCAGGGCGATCAGCGGCCAGCCGTCAGGCAACGGCAGCAGCCGTGGCTTGCGCGGCCGGGCCAGTCGAGGCGCGATGTCCACGATGTCGGACTCGCGCGTCACCGGTGCCTGGGTCACCGACGCCTGGGTCACCACTGTCCGCCCGCTCATCCGACGGCCACCGTGGTGCCGGTCGGGGCGTAGAACATCCAGGTGGTGCCGTGCACCACCCGGATCGGGAAGCCACCGGAGTCCAGCACCAGGGACGCGCCGAAGGCGCCCTTGCGGTTCCAGGTCGCCTTCACCGACAGGCCGCCGGCGGCCACCCAGGCGTCGCCGGAGCCGAACACCTCGGCGGTACGGATGCTCGGCCCGTGGTTCTGCGTCTTCACTTCCCGGTACGGCATGACCAGGATCGCCAGGTTGGCGAAGACGATCGGGGCGCTGCCACGCTGCCAGCCGTGTCCGCCCGGGTCGATGGTCCAGACCACCGGCGCCTCGCCGGGCACGGTGATCGTCACCTGCCTGGTGGCGACCGACCCGGTGGTTGCCAGCGGCAGGCCGTTGTCCTGGAAGGGCAGCATGTTCGGCGGCGGGGTGGCCCCGGCCGGGGCCAGCTTGTAGAGGGCCGCGGTTGAGGTGAACACGTTGTACGGCGACTTCGCGCCGGCCTGGGTGGTGTACGCGGCGGAGTGGTCCGCGTACGACAGGTCGGTGATGCCGTCGGCGGAGCCGAGCACGTTGGAGAACTTCTGCCCGTCGCCCCGGTTGGCCACCAGCGGCCGCAGTACCGGCAGGTTACGGGCGTCCGAGGGCCAGGTGTTGCCGACCGGCCCGATCCGGTCGACGTCCTGGGAGTGGAAGACCGACGTCAGCCGCCGGGCGTTGCGCCCGGTGACCTCCTCGAACACCACGTCGGCCCGGTCCAGGCCGGTGGGGGCGGGGGCGCCGCCGTCGAGGAACATGTCGACGACCACGGCCGGCCGCTTGATGATGCCGTCCTGGCTGGCCGGCAGGCCGGTCATCGGGGCGGTGCCGAACGGCGCGGCCACCGCGGACGGGGTCGGCGACGCGGTTGACGAGGGCGGGGCGGTGATCCCGGGCAACACCGAGGGCCGGTCGTCGCCACAGGCGCTGAGCAGGCCACCGCCCAGCGCCGCCAGCCCGAGGCCGAGGGCGGTCCGACGGCGCAGCGGCCGGCCCCCGACCGCAGCGGTGCGGCTCACCGCCTGCCCTCGGTGGGGTTGCTGGTCATGTCGTCGGTGATGCGCGGCAGGATGACCGTGGAGTCGCCGGCAACCGGCAGGTCCAGGCCACCGGGGCGGGCGCCGTTGCTGCGGTTGGGCTGTCCGCCGACTCCCGGACCCGGGTTGGTGGCGATGGTCGCCAGCCGCTCGATGTCGGGCGCCTGCGCCGGGGCGGGGATGTGCGGTCCGGTGGTGGGGCGTCCGGCGGCGGTGCCCCGGCGTAGCCGGGGGAGCACGACCGCGCCGATCACCGGGGTACCGATGCGGTGCAGTTGTTCGGCGGCGTCGGCGACCTCGATCAGCTCGCTCCGCTCGGTCTCCACCACCACGATGGCGGCGTCGGCCAGGCCCGCGAGGCTCTGCGCGTCGGCGCTGACCGAGGTGGACGGCGCTTCCAGGATCACGTAGTCACACATGCCGCGCAGCTCGTTGATGACGGTCCGCATCGCCTCGGACTGCAGCAGTCCGGCCGCGGTGGCCACCCCGCCCGGGGCGACCACCCGCAGTCCGGGCAGTCGGGCCGCCTGCTGGATGGTCTCGGCCAGCCGGGCCCGGCCGGCGAGCACGTCGGCCAGGCCGGGTACCCCGTTCACGCCGAGCATGCTGGTGACCGAGTTGCCGTCCTCCATGTTGGCGCAGACCAGGATGGCGTCGCTGCCGGCGCGGGCGAACGCGGTGGCCAGGTTGCCGGCGACCACG
Organism: uncultured Actinomycetota bacterium; assembly: GCA_963794685.1. GTDB lineage: Bacteria > Actinomycetota > Actinomycetes > Mycobacteriales > Micromonosporaceae > CAVTWH01. Next base: position 563,861 of record CAWCFK010000012.1, read on the forward strand.
GTGCTGACCTGGCCCCGGGACGCGCCGGTGATCACCACGACGCGGTGGTCGGAGCGGACGCTGGCGACCACCTCGTTGCGCAGCCGGCTGAACATCCGGCCGCCGGTGCCGTAGGTGGCGAACACCTCGTCGGCCCGGACCGGAACCTTGGCCGGTAGCTCGGCCAGCAGCGGCACGTCGGTACGGCGCGGAACGTCCTCGCCCCGGCGTACCCGCTTGTCCAGCCGCTCCCGGGCGATCGCCGCGATCAGGCCGACGATCAGCCCGAGGCCGAGCCCGACGGCCAGGTAGAGGCGGCCGTTGGGGCTGGCCGGGTAGAGCGGACGGTCCGCGTCGACCAGGATGTTCCCGCCGTTGACGGCGGTGTTGGTCAGGTTGTTCTTCTTGGTGTTCAGGTCGTTGAGGTTGTTCTTCAGGCCGTCGATCTGCACCTGGATGTAGGCCCGGTCGGCCGAGTTGCTCGGCAGCGGCGCGGCCTGGCCGGTGAGCCGCTGCAGTTGGGCCTGGATGTCGGCGATCTGGTGGTCGAGGTAGTCGACCTGGGTCTTCACTGCCGCCTCGGCGGTGGCCTGCCGGTTGGTCACGTAGGCGGTGGCCACCGAGTGCGCGCACTCCTGGGCGGCGGGGCCGGACCCGGCGGAGCAGGTGATCACCAGCACGGTGGTGTTGGACGGCACGGTGACGCTGAGGTGGCCGGCCAGGTCGGCCTCGCGGTCCAGCTCGGTCTTGGCGTCACCGCTGTGGTTCTTGAGCAGTTCCAGCGCCTTGGACAGCACCACGCTCGACTTGACGATCTGCGCCTCGGTGTCGACATTGATGTCGCCGCTGGTACGCCCGACGGTGGAGTTCTCGTCCTGCTCGACGTGCTGCAACTGGACGGCGGCCGACGACTTGTAGACCTGGTCGCGGGCAATCGCCAGGCCGAGTCCGCCGACCCCGCCGATCAGCGTGCAGACCACTGCGACCCACCAGCTACGCCAGACCATCCGGGCATAGTCGGACAGTTCGTAGCTCGTGCTGTCGGTATTCGACATCAGTCACCCTCCACCGCGGGCGAGGCGGTTGCCAGGCGCAGTGGGAGCACCCGATGCGCGTTCATACATGGGACGTTGGTGTGGAACCAGGATAGGCGGCGGTCGGCCGATCGTGGGTTGCCCCGGATTGGCACATTTGCCGGTTGTCCTGGAATCATTCCGTAACACACCGTTGGCCTGCGGTTATCTATCCGTCGCGAGCGAGACTAGGGGCCGCAGGCGGCCCCGGGCAAGTGCCCGTAACGGCCTGTTCACGAGGCAGTTGAGCGCTCTCGGGCGAACGGGTCCGTACGGCGGGCCGATACGCCCCGCGGCAGCGCTGGGCGGCGTTACGGAACTGGCCGATCGGGTCATGACGCGGGCGTCCGGTTGTGGGTGACGGCCGGCCGGACCGCCCTGCCGGATTCGGAGAAAAGCCACGATTACTCGTTCCCACCCGAATGCGCTCAGACGAACGGCGGAGCCGGCCAGCCGAGCGGATATCCGCGGCCGACCCAAGCGCCGAGCTTTCCGCGCCGGCGGTCGAACTGGCCGGCGGCCGGCGGATGGCACTTGACCGATGCCAACTGATTCCGAAGGGTCTGCCGGTCGGTGTGCGCACACCGACCATTCGGGTGCGCGCGCCACGGCGATGCCGCAATACGCTCCTCCAGGCGTGCTCGCGCTCGCCTGCACGGGCGCCCGGCTGACGGCGTGCCCGGCGCTCGCCGCCCACCGGGCACGGCACGGGGGTGGTCCTGCTGGCACCGTGACCACGGTGACCCCCGCCCGGCGCAGGCCCGGTGGGGCAGGATAGGACGAGCACGGAAGGTGGGCGACAAGGCCGCTGGTCTTGGCGACCGGCCCGCCACCGTCGCGGCGGCGGCCCGTCGAGGCCGAGGCTGTCGGGCTGAAAGAAGAGGGGGTACGGAGTGCGGCGGGCAATGATCGCGACCGGCGTCTTCGCCACCGTACTGGCGTTGTCGGCCAGCTGCTCCGACCACCCACGCCCGGCCAGGTTCCACCCGGGCGAAGCCGAGCAGCCGCTCGTCTCCGGCGGCCTGAACCCCGGCCCGCTGGGAGTGCTGCCCAGCCCCACCGGCCCGACCGCCAAGGCGTGCACGGCCAACCAGCTCACTCTCACCCAGCCGGCGGAGTCCGGGCACTCGGGCGGGTTCACGGTGGTCGCCGTCCGGCTCACCAACAAGTCCTCGGCCCGCTGCTCCGTCCAGGGATACCCGGTGTTCACCCTGATCGCCCACTCGGTCGCGCTCGGCAACGACATCGAGGAGTCGGTCACCCTCGCCCCCGGCGGTCTCACCGGCCTGGACGCCTTCAGTCATCAGGCCGGCCAGGTGGTCCTCAGCGCCGGCGGCAAGGGCGGGTTCCTCGTCGGCTACAGCGAGAAACCGCAGAACGGCATGCAAGCCTGCCCGCAGGCCACCCGGATGTCGTTGGTTCTGCCCACCGGGCCGATCCCGGTCGCCGGCCCGGTCAAAATCGTGGTGTGCGGTCAGCCGATCCGGATCTCACCGTTCGTCGAGTCGGACGAACTGTCCGTCAGATGACACACGACGTCTGGTAACCCAGGCACCATCGGCGACTGTCCGATCATCGTCGGTGTCCCGCCACCGGTCGCCTATCCACAGTGGAATCAGCCCGGTTATGGTGGGCCGTCCACCTCAACTCACCGGAGGTCACCCGTGGCGACCTGGTCTGACGTGTGTTCGTACGTGCGGTCCAACTACTCCGTTGCCGAGGAGGATCAGGACTGGCTGAAGATGATTTTCGACGTGGGCGACCTGCGTTCCCAGGTCGTCTTCCTGCAACGCCACGCGCTGCTCGACGGCAGCGAGGAGTGGCTGCTGATCGAGTCGCCGTTCGGTGAACTCGGCAACGTCGACCTGCCCCGGGTGCTCAGCGAAGTCGGTACCACCGTCGTGGGCGGGGTCGCGATGGTGCGTGGGCACGTGCTCACCGTGCGGCACGCTGTGCCGCTGGAGAACCTGAACATCAACGAGTTCGAGCGGCCGTTGGCTCTGGTTACGGCTACGGCTGATCGGTTGGAGCGGACGTTTGTTGGTGGGGACGAGTTTTAGGTCCCCTTCTTCTTTGTCTTGTTGGCCCCGGCACCGTGGGCGCCCACTCGGGTGGGTCGCCTGGCGGTCGTGGGTGGGAGATTGAGCGCTTGACTTCTCAGCGCGCGCGCCTGCTCGCCTGCGCGCTCGCACCTGGTCCCGGGCGCCGGTCACTGGTCTTCTGGTTGCCGTTGCTCCTCGCCTCGCACGCCGTGAGCCGGCTGGGATGTTGTGATCGCGATCTTGGGGGTGTGGGGATGGGTGCGTTGGGGTTCGGGCTTTGACGCGGCGCTGGTTGGGCGGTAGTGGGGTGTTTCTGGTCAGGGCTTGGGGGCCAGGCCGGCTCGGCGGAGGGCGTCGGCCAGGGCAGTGTCGGCGGCGGGAGCGGGGGTGCCGGGGCGGCCGGAGCGGGGCTGCTGGCCCTGGCGGTTCTGACCCTGGCCCTGGCGGGGTTGCCCGCCCTGGCGTTGGCCGGCCTGTCCACCCTGACCGGCCTGTCCACTCTGGCCGGCCTGTCCACTCTGGCCGGCACGCCCACCCTGACCGGGCTGGCCGGCTTGGCTGCCTTGGCGACGGTCGCTGGAGCGGTCGCCGCGAGGTTGGCCGGGGGTGGCGGGCTGGAGTTCGTCGTCCAGGCGCAGGGTCAGCGAGATTCGTTTGCGGGGGATGTCCACGTCGAGGACTTTGACCTTGACTACGTCGCCGGACTTGACGACGTCGCGGGGGTCCTTGACGAAGGTGCGGGACATCGCCGAGACGTGGACCAGCCCGTCCTGGTGGACGCCGATGTCGACGAACGCCCCGAACGCGGCCACGTTGGTGACCTGGCCCTCCAGCACCATGCCGGAACGCAGGTCGGCCAGGGTTTCCACGCCGTCGGCGAAGCTGGCCGTGGTGAACGCCGGGCGCGGGTCGCGACCCGGCTTCTCCAACTCGGCGAAGATGTCGGTCACCGTGGGCAGGCCGAAGTGGTCGTCGACGAACTGGGTGGGCTTCAGCGTGCGCAGCGCGGCGCCGTTGCCGATCAGGGACTTCACGTCGGTACCGGCGGCGGCCACGATGCGGCGGGCCAGCGGGTACGCCTCGGGGTGCACGCTGGAGGCGTCCAGCGGGTCGTCGGCGCCGGGGATACGCAGGAAGCCGGCGCACTGTTCGAACGCCTTCGGACCCAGCCGGGCCACCTTCGACAGGCCGGTACGGGACCGGAACGGGCCGTTGGCGTCCCGGTGCGCCACGATGTTCTCGGCCAGCCCGGTACTGATCCCGGAGACCCGGGCCAGCAGCGGTACCGAGGCGGTGTTCAGGTCCACGCCGACGCCGTTGACACAGTCCTCCACCACCGCGTCCAGCGAGCGGGACAGCTTGGTTTCGGAGAGGTCGTGCTGGTACTGGCCGACGCCGATGGACTTCGGGTCGATCTTCACCAGCTCCGCCAGCGGGTCCTGCAGGCGCCGGGCGATGGAGACCGCACCGCGGATCGACACGTTCAGGTCGGGCAGTTCGCGGGAGGCGTAGGCGCTGGCCGAGTAGACCGATGCGCCGGCCTCGGAGACCACCACCTTGGTCATGTTCAACTGGGGCAGCAGCTTCACCAGCTCGGCGGCGAGTTTGTCGGTCTCCCGCGAGGCGGTGCCGTTGCCGATCGCGATCAGGTCGACGTGGTGCTCGGTGCACAGCTTGCCCAGCTTCGCCAGCGACTCGTCCCAGCGGCGGGCCGGCTCGTGCGGGTAGATGGTGTCGGTGGCGACGACCTTGCCGGTGGCGTCGACAACCGCCACCTTCACGCCGGTACGCAGGCCGGGGTCCAGGCCCATGGTGGCCCGGGTACCGGCGGGCGCGGCCAGCAGCAGGTCGCGCAGGTTCATCGCGAAGACCCGGACCGCCTCGTCCTCGGCCGCCACCCGCAGCCGGCCGCGCAGGTCGATGGCCAGGTGCACCAGGATGCGGGTACGCCAGGCCCAGCGCACCGTGTCGAGCAGCCACTTATCAGCGGGCCGCTGCCGGTCGGCGACGCCGAACTTCGCCGCGATCAGGATCTCGAAGCTGGTCGGCGCCGGCGGGGCACCCGGGGCCGGTGGCTCCTCGGGCTCCACCGTCAGGTCGAGGAACTCCTCCTTCTCACCCCGGTAGAGGGCGAGCACCCGGTGCGAGGGCAGCGTGTCCAGCGCCTCGGCGAAGTCGAAGTAGTCGGAGTACTTGGCGCCGGCCTGCTCCTTGCCGTCGCGTACCTTGGCGACCAGCCGGCCCCGGCTCCACACCTGCTCGCGCAGGGTACCGATGAGGTCGGCGTCCTCACCCATCCGCTCCACCAGGATGGCCCGCGCCCCGTCCAGCGCGGCGGCCACGTCGGCCACCCCGCCCTCGACGTTGACGTACCCGGCGGCGGTGGCCTGCGGGTCCAGTGTCGGGTCGGCGAGCAGCGCGTCGGCCAGTGGCTCCAGCCCGGCCTCCCGGGCGATCTGCGCCTTGGTCCGCCGCTTCGGCTTGTACGGCAGGTAGATGTCCTCCAGCCGGGCCTTCGAGTCGGCGGCCAGGATCTGGGCGCGCAGCGCGTCATCCAGCTTGCCCTGGGAGTCGATCGACTCCAGGATGGCGGCCCGCCGCTCCTCCAGCTCGCGCAGGTAGCGCAGCCGCTCTTCCAGGGTGCGCAGCTGGGCGTCGTCGAGTTCGCCGGTGACCTCCTTGCGGTACCGGGCGATGAACGGCACGGTCGAGCCGCCGTCCAGCAGGTCCACGGCGGCGGTCACCTGCCGCTCGCGTACCCCCAGCTCCTCGGCGATCCGGGCACTGATGCTCAGCACGATCCGCTACCCACCTTCAGTCCTCGCGCCGCGGTGTTCCGCGCGGCCCCGCTGCATTCTGCCCGCTGGCGGCCCCGATGTCGCGGGTGGTGGGGGTGCGTCGACCCGGAAACGGGCGTGGCGCCCGGTGCGGATGCACCGGGCGCCACGTGAGCGCGGATCAGGTCGTCAGGAGACGGCCGGGTACGCGTTCTGGACCAGCTGCTCGAACTGCGCCTCGAACCAGGCACCCGAGAGCGGGGCGTCGGGCAGGGCGCCGGTCGGGCTGTTCTCGTTCAGCGCGTTACCGGGGTAGGCCGGGTCGCACATGGGGTCGGCGCCCTTGCCCTGGTCGTTCGGGATGGCCTTGCTGGCACCGTCGGACTCACCCGGAGGCTTGATCCAGACGTAGGCGTCCAGCCCGGCGGACGGGTTGGCGGTGGGCCGGAAGCCCAGGCCAGCGCCGCTCTGGTTGCACCAGTCGCCACGGTGCGGCCGACGGTCGATCCTGGTCGCGTTGACGAAGGTGTTCAGGTCGGTCGAGGAACTCGCACCGCTCGGACGAGCGGCTCCGCCCCAGCCGTTACGCGAGGTGTCGATCGCGGCGCCCAGGGTGCTCGGGAAGCCCTTGGCGATCAGGGCGCTGCGCAGCGCCAGCACGTACGACTGCTCGTCGATGTACTGGTTCCACTTGTAGAAGTTCGCCGAGCGCACCGGGTTACCGCCGACCTGCTGGGTCGCGGTCATGTACGGCTCGATGGTCGGGGTGGAGTTGGCGGTGTTGGAGACGATACCGTCGATCCCCTTGTAGCCCTTGGTCAGACCGCCGGCCAGGCTGGCCAGCTGGTTCACGAACGGGCCGAAGTTGCTGTCCCAGCCGAGCCAGCCGGAGTGCGCCGCGTCGACGTAGGTGTAGACGTTGGACAGCGCGCCCAGCTTGTTGATCGCGTACTGCACACCGGCAACGTAGGCACCGGTCGAGTTGGCCTCGGCGCACTTGGTGAAGCTCAGGTTGGTGAGCAGGTTCGGCAGCGAGTCCGGCTCGATGACGAGCGAGAGACGCAGCTTCGCGTACTTCGAGTTGCTGATGATGTTGTAGATGGGGTCGATGTACTGGGTCTTGTACTTGTTCAGACCGTCGTTGGCGATCAGCAGCTCACCATTGGAGGCCAGCGCCGAGCAGTCCCGGTTGGGCAGGTCGTAGACCACGAACTGGGCCACCACCTGCTTGCCGCTGCTGGTCTGCTGGGCCAGGGCCTGGTCCATGTACCAGTCCATGGTGTGGGTGACGCCGGTGCCACCGGTGACGGCGGCGATGCGGTCCAGCCAGACCGCGGTCGGGGTGTTCGCGACCTTGGTCATCTGGGAACCGAGGGTGCCGCCCTTGGCCGCTCCGGCCGCGGTCACCTCATCGCGCCAGTCCGGGTTGATGAAGCCGACAGCGCCGGCGTACGGGTTGTCCACGTGCTCGCCGGACGGCGGCGGGACGCTGGTGCTGATCGACGCGGTCGGGCTCAGCGACTGGGTCCGGCTGGGGCTCGCCGACACCGTGCGGGACGCGGTGGCCGTGGGGCTGGCCGACGAGCGGGACGCGCTCGGCGACAGGCTGGTGCTGGACGGGCTGGCCGTCGCGGTACCGCTGCCGTTCACCGTGCCGGTGCAGGCGACGCCGTTCAGGGTGAACGAGGTGGGCACCGGGTTGCTGGACGTCCACATGCCGTTGAAGCCGATGTTGGTGGAGGCGTTGGTGGCCAGCGCACCGTTCCAGCTCAGGCTGGTGGCGGTGACGTGCTGGCCGGAGCTGGTCCAGTTGGCGCTCCAGCCCTGCTGGATGCCCTGGCCGGCGGCCGGCCAGTCGAAGGCGAGGGTCCAGCTGGTGGTGGCGGCACCGAGGTTGATGATGGTGACGCTGCCGGTGAAGCCGCCCTGCCACTGGCTCTGGACGGTGTACTGGACGGTGCAGCCGGCGGCGGCAGCGTTGGCCGGCGCGATGGTGACGGCCGCGACACCCCCCGCGACCAGGGCCGCTGCGGCGACGGCGGCGATGTGCCGTCGCTTGAATCGACTAGAGCTGAGATTCATTACCGTGTGTCTCCTAGATTCGCGGTTCACCGACGCAGGACGGCGCCGACGAGGCCCCCATACGGCGTATGGGGCCGCACGAGGCAGTGCATGAAGGAACGGTCTGCGCGCCCGGATAGCGGGTGGGTCTTTCCGGCGTCCGCCGCGACAATCGACGGTGCTCTGGACGAACCAGTCCCGCGGCCCGATTACGGCCCCGGTGCCCTTGACTGGCTGGTACACACCCGGCTCCGTGGTGCGTTGACCGGAGTCTATGAAAGGGGTACGAGGGGGGCAAGGTGGCTACCCGTGCACGCCGTGCCGTCCCGCCGGGACCGTGCTGACCAGCCCGTCAAGGTCGGGAAACGCATTGGAAACTTTCAGGTCGACTAGGACTGGACCCGTAAAACTGACAGCGGTAGTTTTAGGCCCACGGCGATCGGACGGGAGGCCCAGATGCGCACGGTGTACTTCGTCGCCGCCCGGCGTACCCCGATCGGCCGGCTCCGCGGCGCGCTGGCCGACACCCGCCCGGACGACCTCGCCGCCCAGGTGATCACCGGTCTCCTCGCGGACCTGCCCGATCTCGACCCCGCCCGACTCGACGACGTCTACTGGGGCGCGGCCAACCAGGCCGGCGAGGACAACCGCAACGTCGCCCGGATGGCAGTGCTGCTCGCCGGCCTGCCGGACACCGTTCCCGGCGCGACCGTGAACCGGCTCTGCGCCTCCGGCCTGGAGGCGGTCACCTCGGCCGCCCGCGCCATTGCCGCCGGCGACGCCGACCTGGTGCTCGCCGGCGGCTCCGAGTCGATGAGCCGGGCCCCCTTCGTGCTGCCCCGCCCCGAGGACAGGCTGCCCGCGACCATGCAGCTCGCCGACACCCGGCTCGGCTGGCGACTGGTCAACCCCCGGATGGCCGACCGGCACGGGGTGCTGAGCATGGGCGAGACCGCCGAGGAGGTGGCCCGCCGGCACGGCATCGGCCGGGACCGGCAGGACGCCTTCGCGCTGCGCAGTCACCAGCGCGCCGCCGCCGCCCGCGACGCCGGCCACTTCACCGCCGAAATCCTGCCCGTCACCACCGGCCCCGGCGCCAAGTCCGGCTCCGGCACCGAGCCCGGCTCCGCCACCGAGCCCAGGCCCGGTACCGGCCCGGGAGCGGGTGCCGGCACCGGAGAGGTCACCGCCGACGAGGGGATCCGGGGGGACACCTCGCTGGCGAAGTTGGCCGCGCTCAAGCCGGTGTTCCGCGCCGACGGGACCGTCACCGCCGGCAACTCCTCACCGCTGAACGACGGCGCGGCCGGCCTGCTGCTGGCCAGCGCCGAGATCGTCGCCGAACTCGGACTCACCCCGCTGGGCCGCTATGTCGGCGGAGTGAGCGTGGGGGTGCACCCCGACGTGATGGGCATCGGGCCGGTCCCGGCCACCCGCAAAGCGCTCGCCCGTAGCGGGTGGAAGTTGGCCGATCTCGCGGACATCGAACTCAACGAGGCGTTCGCGGCGCAGGCGCTGGCCGTACACGATGAACTGGGTCTTGATCCTGACCTGGTGAACCCGGATGGCGGAGCGATCGCGCTGGGCCACCCGCTGGGCTGCTCCGGGGCCCGCATCCTGACCACCCTGCTGCACCGGATGAACCGCACCGGCACCCGTCGCGGGCTCGCCACCATGTGCGTCGGCGTCGGGCAGGGCAGCGCCGTGCTGGTGGAACGAGACTGAGAAGGGGAAGGAACCCATGGACTTCTCGCTGTCCGACGAGGAGAAGGCGATCCGGGACACCGTCCGGGACTTCGTCCGCCGGGAGGTGATGCCGCTGGAGGCCGAGGTACTGCGCCGCGAGCGCGCCCACCAGCCCGGGGTCAGCCTCGACGAGGTGCGCGAACTGCAACTGAAGGCGAAGAAGTTCGGCTTCTGGGGGCTCTCCACGCCCACCGGGTACGGCGGCATGGACCTGCCCAACGTGCTCCAGGCGCTGATCCACGAGGAGGTCGGCAAGACCTTCGTGCCGTTCCGGTTCGGCGGCGAGGCCGACAACATCCTCTACTTCGCCAACGACGAGCAGAAGGCCGAGTACCTGATCCCCACCATCGACGGGGACCGGCTGTCCTGCTTCGCCATCACCGAGCCGGGCGCCGGGTCGGACGCCGCGAACATCAAGTTCGCCGCCCGCCCCGACGGCGACGACTGGATCCTCAACGGTGAGAAGACCTTCATCACCGGCGGCCACGACGCCGACTTCGTCATCGTGGTCGCGGTCACCGACCCCGAGAAGGGCGCGCGCGGTGGCGGTACCACGGCGTTCCTGGTGGACCGGGCGATGGGCTGGCGCTCGGAGTTCATCCAGACGATGGGCGAGGGCGGCCCGGCGTCACTGATCTTCGAAGACGTCCGGGTACCCGCCCGCAACATCCTCGGTGAGGTCGGCCAGGGCTTCGAGCTGGGGATGCGCTGGATCGGCCGGGGCCGGTACCTGATCCCCGCCGCCGCGCTGGGCATCGCCGAGCGGTCCCTGCAGATGGCCATCGAGTACGCCAACACCCGGCACACCTTCGGCAAACCGATCGGGGTCAACCAGGCGATCCAGTGGATGATCGCGGACTCCGAGGTGGAGCTGGAGGCGGCCCGCTGGCTGGTCTACAAGGCGGCCTGGGTGGTCGACCAGGGCTGGGACCACCGGCACTCGTCGTCCACCGCCAAGCTCTACGGCGCGGCCATGGTCAACAACGTGGTCGACCGGGTGATGCAGATCCACGGCGGCATGGGCTACACCCGGGAACTGCCGATCGAGCGCTGGTACCGGCAGGTCCGGTTGATGCGCATCTACGAGGGTACCGACGAGATGCAGCGCCTGATCATCTCCCGGGACCTGCTCCGCGGGTACACGAAGATCGGAGGTCACCTGGCATGAGGGTGTTCAAATCCGTCGACGAGCTGGCGGCGTCTGTCGGTGAGCGGATCGGCCCCGGCGAGCCGTTCGCCGTCGAGCAGACCCGGGTGGACGCGTTCGCCGACGCCACCGGCGACCACCAGTGGATCCACGTCGACCCCGAGAAGGCGGCCGCCGGCCCGTTCGGCGGCACCGTCGCGCACGGGTACCTCACGCTGTCTCTGCTGCCCGCCCTGATGACCGGGTTGTACCGGGTCGAGGGGCTGCGGATGGCAATCAACTACGGCCTCAACCGGGTCCGCTTCCCGGCCCCGCTGCGGGTCGGCTCGGCGGTCCGCGCGGCCGTGGAGCTGACCTCGATCGAGCCGGTAACCGGCGGATACCAGCTCGTCGCGACCGTGACGGTGACCGCCGACGGCGCGGCCAAGCCGTGCTGCGTCGCGGAGACCGTCAGCCGCTACTACCCGGCCTGACCTCAGCGCCGTGATCCCGTCCGGTCACGCGGGCGGGATCGCGGCGGTTTCGCCGAAGAAGCGGTGGATCTCGGCAAGCGAGCTCTGGAAGCCGTCGAAGTCCATCGCCTTGGTGACGAACGCGTTCGCGTGGTGGGAGTAGCTGGCCGTCACGTCCTCCTCGGCCGAGGAGGTGGTGAAGACCACCACCGGGATGGTTCGCCAGTCCGAGTCGTCGTCCTTGAGGATGCTGAGCAGCTCGCGGCCGTCCATCCGGGGCATGTTCAGGTCGAGCAGGATCAGGTCGGGCCGGGGCGCGCCCGAGTGCTCGTCCTGGCCGCGAAGGAAGCGCAGGGCCGCCAGGCCGTCGTCGGCGTGGTGCAGCCGGCCGGGTACGTCGTGGGTGTCGAAGAAGTCTTCGACCATGGCGAGGTCGCCGGCATCGTCCTCAACCAGCAGGACGTGGAGTGGGCGCTGGGCGAGAGCGGCAGCAGCCATGGGAGTACCCCGAATCGGCTCGGTATGGGCGGTAGCTCGAACACTACCGGCCCGGACCGACAGCAATCCTCCGCCGACCGGCTGAGACTGGCACCGGCAGCGCCTGCCCGACGGATGCGACTGAGCCGGTAGTTAACCGCCGGTGTGATGGTCGACCCACTGCCGCAGACGATCGAGTAGGGCCGGAGTGACGGCGAGAGTCTCGATCCGTGTAGCGAGGATCGCGGGGTCGATCAGCCCGGCATCGATGAGCGCGGCGGCTCGCTGGTGGTGAGCTGATCCCCCTCGGATACCGCCATCGCTCAAGCCTGGCAGCCAAACGCCAAAACGCAACGAAGGTTGCGCGGCCCCGCCGGTTGGGGCGGGGCCGCGCGCTGAGGTGTCACTACGCCGGCATGGTCCACTTCTGGTTGGCGCCGCCGGTGCAGTCCCAGATCTGCAGCTGGGTACCGTCGGCGGAGCTGGGGCCGGCGGCGTCCAGGCAGCGGCCGGAGGCCGGGTTGACCAACTGGCCACCGGTGGCCGTCCAGGACTGCGCGCCGGAGCCGTTGCAGTCGTAGAGCTGGACCTTGGTGCCGTTGGCTGTGCCCGCGGCCGCCACGTCCAGGCACTTGCCCAGCGACCGGACGGTACCGTCGGTGCCCACCGTCCAGCTCTGCGCGCCGGTGCCGTTGCAGGTGTAGAGCTGGATCTTCGTGCCGTTCGCCGAGCTGGCGCCGGCCACGTCGACGCACTTGCCGCCGTACCCGACGATCGGGCCGGTGTGCGGGGTTCCGCCGCCACCGCCGGAGCCCTGGGTACCCGCCCAGGTGAAGGTGGCCGCCGTCCGGGCCGGCAGGGTGTACGTGAACGACTGGTTGCCCCAGTTGACCTTCAGCGACTGGCTGCCGGTCCCGCCGTTGTAGGCGATCAGCGCCTTGGAGCCGTCCGGGTTCTTCCACGCCACGTTGGGGATGGTGCTGTTGGCGGTGGAGTCGATCCGGTACGCGCCCGGCTTCACGAACTTGGTCAGGTGCCCCATCGAGTAGTACTCGATGGTGTAGTCGACCTGGCCGGAGCGCGAGTCTCCATTGTGGACGGTGACCAGCCCGGTGCAGGTACCGCAGCCGCCGTTGTGCGGGCCCATGTTCTGGTCAACGGCGAGGCTCCACTTGTCGACCGACTTACCCCAGTTACGGGTGTAGGAGATGATGTTGTTCATATCCTCGTTCTGCTGGTTGCCGATCCAGGTGCCACCGGAGTGCTCGGTGTCGAAGGCGTCCACGTTCGGGAACTGGTTGTGCACCGTGGTCTGCGCCGACACGTCGCCGCCGTAGCCGTGCCAGGCGATGCCGCCGAAGAGCGAGTCGTTGCGGATCGCGGTGTCGTTCATCAACGGTGCGGCCCAGGTGTTGTAGAGGTCCCAGTTCCAGTCGTGGATGAGCACCTTGGTGGTCAGCCCGGCGGCGTGGAAGGCGGGCAGCAGGTTCTGTCCCACGAAGAAGTCCAGCCCGCTGGCGTTCCACTGCATCGACGGGTAGCCGGCGCAGCAGGTCGGCTCGTTCTGCGGGGACACGTAGTCGATGTGGATGCCCTGTGCCTGGTAGGCCTGCACGTACTTGACGAAGTACTGGGCGTAGGCGGCGTAGTACTGGCTCTGCAACCAGCCCTGGGCGTAGGAGTTGTTGTCCTTCATCCACGGTGGCGCGGTCCACGGCGAGGCCATCACCTTGAGCGCCGGGTTGAGTTGCTGCGCCTGCTTGGTCAGCGGCACCACGTCGGCGAGGTCGTGGCTGATGGAGAAGTCGTTGACGTCGCAGCAGGTGCTGTCGTAGACGTAGTTGCTGCGGGCCAGGTCGCTGCTGGCCATCGGGTTGCGGGTGAAGCTGAGCCCGATGCCGCTGGTCGGCGAGAACAGCGCGGTCATCACCGAGTTGCGGGTGGCGGTCGACAGCGCGCCGCTGGAGTTGAGCAGCCAGGCGGCGGTGTCGGTGAAGGACGCGCCGGCCCCGGTGAACGTCTGGTACGTGGTGTTCTCGTTCACCGTGACGGTCTGGTTGGCCGCCGCGCTGGTGCCGGCGAAATTGACGGCGGCCTGCTGTTGCAGGCCCCGGGTCACCGTGCGGCCGCCTGCGTCGCTGGTGGTGGTGAGCCAGATGTTCACCGATTCGGCGGCGGCGTCGGCGTGCCGTAGCGGTAGCAGCGCGACGCTCGCGGTGATCAGTGCGGCGGCGGCGATCAGCCACCGGCGGCGCAGCAGGCGGGACCGGCCTGGTCGGTCGGGTAGTGCGGTGCCGGACATGGGATCTCCTGGGGGCAGGCCGGGGCGACGGGACGCCGCGCCCCGGCAGGGGGCGGGTGCCCGACGTCCCCGCAGCCGCAACCGTCCTGGTGCCTGACCGTCCACAGGGGACGGTGTGCGTGCTGCCGTCGGCCTGCTGCGCGGCGCCGCCCGGTGGCGCCGGCGAACAGGTAACACGCAGGTAACACTCTCGATGGCCGCACTGTCAATAGCGGCTGCCGCCGGAGAGCGCTCTCCAAGTCAAGTTTGGGCTGCTCAGGGCCATAGTTCACGTCTTATATTGACTCCTGAACCGGCACCCAATAGCCTCCGGTCAATAAGTAAACCTTCTGAACTGTCCTTGCGGCGCCCGGCCGCGTACCACCGTCCACAGTGCGCGGCGCGGCCCCCAAACGCGTCGTGAATCCCGGCTCCCCAAACCGGAAGAGGCAACCCCCATGAACCTCGGACCAGCGGTCCCACGCCGTCGACGACGTCGGATCATCGCCATCGCGGCTGTCGCTGTCGCGGCGGTCGCCGTCGGCATCGTCGGCATCAGCTCCGCGCAGGCCGCCACCAGCGGAGCAATCACCGGATACGGCGGCAAGTGCGTCGACGTGGCCGCCGCCAGCTCGGCCAACGGCACGAAGATCCAGCTCTACACCTGCAACGGCACCGCCGCGCAGACCTGGACGGTCGGCCGCCGACTCCAGCCTCCAGGCGCTCGGCAAGTGCCTCGACGTGGCCGCCGCCGGCACCGCCAACGGCACCAAGGTCCAGCTCTACGACTGCAACGGCACCGGCGCGCAGAAGTGGACGGCGACCGCCGGCCAACTCGTCAACCCGGTCTCCGGCAAGTGCCTGGACGCCACCGGACCCAGCTCCGCCGACGGTACCCAGCTGCAGATCTGGTCGTGCGGCGGCAGCGCCAACCAGAAGTGGACGCTGCCCGGCGGCACCACCACCCCGACGACCACGCCGCCCACCGGCGCCCCGCCCACCAGCAACCCGCCCACCGGCGGCAGCTTCATCGGCGCGAACCCGTACGCCTACCTCGGCTGGGGCAACCTGCCGGACCCGCGCACCATCATGACCGCCACCGGCGTCAAGTGGTTCACCATGGCCTTCATCCTCACCAACGGGTACTGCAACCCGATGTGGGACGGCGGCCGGGCACTGACCGGCGGCAACGACCAGACCGTCATCAACAACATCCGGGCAGCCGGCGGTGACGTGGTGGTCTCCTTCGGCGGGGCGAGCGGCCCGTGGATCGAGTCGAGCTGCACCACCGCCAGCGAACTTGCCGGCGCGTACCAGAAGGTGATCAACGCCTACGGCCTGAAGGCGATCGACATCGACATCGAAGGCTCGGTCTACAACAACGCCACCCAACAGCAGCGGGTCATCGACGCGCTGAAGACGGTCAAGGCCAACAACCCCGGGCTGACCGTCTACGTCACCTTCCCGAGCAACCAGAGCGGCCCGGACTCCTCCATGATCAACCGGGCGCACGCCTCCGGACTGACCGTGGACGGCTGGACCATCATGCCGTTCGACTTCGGCGGCGCCGGCCAGAACATGGGCAACCTCACCGTCCAGGCCACCGAGGGGCTGAAGAACGTCCTCAAGGCCGGCTACGGCTACACCGACGACCAGGCCTACCGGCACGCCGGCATCTCCTCGATGAACGGCATCACCGACGTCAACGAGACCGTCACGCTGGCCGACTTCCGCACCATGCTCGGCTACGCCCAGGCACACCACCTGGCCCGGTTCACCTTCTGGTCGGCCAACCGGGACCGCCCGTGCGCGGGCGGCGGCTACCCCAACGACGACACCTGCAGCGGGATCTCCCAGAGCGCCTGGGACTTCACCCGGATCATCGCGCAGTACAAGGGCTGAGAGGCAGACGATGACCCAGTTCTCCGCAGCGGCCTTGCGCCGCCCAGATTTTCCACAACGTCGCCGGCTGCTTGCGATCGGTGCGGCCGTCGCACTGGCCGGGTCCGGCGCGGTCGCCATCACGGTGGCCGCCGCGTCTGACGCGCGGGCCGACGTGGTCGCCGGTACCTGGTACACGGTGGCCAACGTCAACAGCGGCAAGTGTGTGGACGCCCGCGCGGCGGCCACCGCCAACGGCACCGCCGTGCAGCAGTACACCTGCAACTCCAGTACCGCCCAGCACTGGCAGTTCACCGCCACCAGCGGCGGGTACTTCCGGGTCGGCAACAACAACAGCGCCAACCAGGTCTGGGACGTGACCGACGTGTCCACCGCCGACGGCGGCCTGATCCAGCTGTGGGCCTACGGTGGTGGCAACAACCAACAGTGGCAGCCGGTCCAGGAGGCCAGCGGTGCGTACCACTTCGTCAACCGCAACAGCGGCAAGTGCCTCGACGTGCCGGCCGCCGGCACCGCCGACAGCACCCAACTGCAGCAGTACACCTGCAACGGCACCGCCGCGCAGGCGTTCAACCTCGTCCCCGTCGGCGGCTCCACGCCGACTCCGACGCCGACTGCTACGCCTACACCGACGGTGACGCCGACCCAGGGCACCAACCCCGACCTCGGCCCGAACGTGTCGGTCTTCGACCCGTCGATGTCCGCGTCGACCATCCAGTCCCGGTTGAACACGGTCTTCAACTCCCAGCAGACCAACCAGTTCGGCACCAACCGGTACGCGCTGCTGTTCAAGCCGGGCAGCTACAACGTCGACGCCAACGTCGGCTTCTACACCCAGGTCGCCGGTCTCGGGCTGCTGCCCGACGCGGTGACCATCAACGGGCAGGTGCACGCGGAAGCGGACTGGTTCTCCGGGCAACGCGACCCAGAACTTCTGGCGGGACGTGGAGAACCTGGCGATCGTGCCGCCGTCGGGTACCAACGTGTGGGCGGTCTCCCAGGCCGCGCCGATGCGGCGGGTACACGTGCGCGGCAACCTGCAACTGGACGACGGCGGCTGGTCCTCCGGCGGCTGGCTGGCCGACTCCACAGTGGACGGACAGGTACGTTCCGGCTCCCAGCAGCAGTGGATCTCCCGCAACACCAGCTGGGGATCGTGGACCGGCTCGAACTGGAACATGGTGTTCGTCGGAGCGCAGAACGCGCCGGCCAACTCCTTCCCCAGCCCGCCCTACACCACCGTCGCGCAGACCCCGGTGGTGCAGGAGAAGCCGTTCCTCTACGTCGACGGCTCCGGCAACTACAACGTGTTCGTCCCGGCGCTGCGGACCAACTCCGCCGGTACCACCTGGGCCGGCGGTAACCCGGCCGGCAGCGCGCTGCCGCTGAGCCAGTTCTACATCGTCAAGGCGGGCGCCACCGCGGCCTCCATCAACGCGGCCCTGGCCCAGGGCCTCAACCTGCTGGTCACCCCGGGCGTCTACCACCTCAGCGACACCATCCGGGTGACCCGGCCCAACACCGTCGTCCTCGGCCTGGGCCTGGCCACCTTCATCCCCGACAACGGCGTCACCGCGATGACCGTCGCCGACGTCGACGGGGTGAGCGTCGCCGGGATGCTGTTCGACGCCGGTACCACCAACTCGGCGCTGCTCATGCAGGTCGGGCCGGCCGGCTCCAGCGCCAGCCACGCGGCCAACCCGACGGTCCTCTCCGACGTGTTCTTCCGCATCGGCGGCGCGGGCGTCGGCAAGGCCACCCAGAGCCTGGTCATCAACAGCAGCAACGTGATCGCCGACCACATGTGGCTGTGGCGGGCCGACCACGGCAGCGGTGTCGGGTGGACCTCGAACACCGCCGCCAACGGGCTGATCGTCAACGGCGCCAACGTCACCGCGTACGGGCTGTTCGTCGAGCACTACCAGCAGTACCAGGTGATCTGGAACGGCAACGGCGGGCGCACCTACTTCTTCCAGAACGAGATGCCCTACGACCCGCCGAACCAGTCGTCCTGGATGAACGGCAGCACCCAGGGCTGGGCGGCGTACAAGGTGGCCGCCTCGGTGACCAGCCACGAAGCCTGGGGACTGGGCAGCTACTGCTACTTCAGCAGCAACCCGGCCGTGGTGGCGGCCCGCTCCTTCGAGGTGCCGAACACCTCCGGGGTGCGGTTCCACAACATGGTCACCGTCTCCCTCGGCGGTACCGGCACGATCAGTCACGTCATCAACGACACGGGAGCGGCCGTCAACTCCGGTCACCAGGTCACCGACCTGGTCAGCTTCCCGTAGCAGCGGGTACCCCGGGAGCCGTCGGGGGTTCCCGGGGTACCTCCCCACCCGACGCCGTACCCCTCGCCTGGAAGGGCTGCTCTGCCATGCTCGGAAGACTTTTCCGCGGCCGTGTCCGCCGCACTGTTCTGACCGTCGCCACCGCCGTGGCCACCGTGGCCGGCGCGGGAATCGCGGTGACCGCGCTGCCGGCCAGTGGCGACGTCACCGCCGCACCGTTCAAGGTGCTCGCCTTCTACAGCGGCACCTTCGACGCCGCGCACATCGACTTCGACAAGGAGGCGAAGACCTGGTTCCCGCAGACTGCCGCGGCGAACGGCTTCACCTTCGAGGCCACCACCGACTGGAGCCGGCTCAACATCGATCAGCCTCGACCCAGTACCAGGTGGTGATGTTCCTCGACGACGTGCCGCCGACCGACACCCGCACCGCGTTCCAGAACTACATGAGCGACGGCGGCGGCTTCCTCGGCTTCCACGTCAGCGCCTTCACCACCGACCCGGCCGAATGGCGCTGGTACTACAACACCTTCCTGGGCAGCGGCGCGTTCCGCACCAACACCTGGGGACCGACCGCCGAGACGCTGAAGATCGAGGACCGCACCCACCCGACCACCGCCGGCCTGCCCGCCACCATCGCGTCCTCGGTCAGCGAGTGGTACTCGTGGAGCAACGACCTGCGGCAGAACCCGAACATCGACATCCTGGCCTCGATGGACCCGTCGCACCTTCCCGGTCGGCACCGACCCCGAACCAGACCTGGTCCAGCGGCTACTACCCGATCCTGTGGACCAACCGGAACTACAAGATGCTGTACGCCAACTTCGGCCACAACGCGATGAACTACACGACCAACACCCGCGCTGTCGTCCACCTTCGCCAGCGCCGACCAGAACCGCTTCCTGATCAACAGCCTGCGCTGGCTGGGCGGCGCGACTCAATCCCGTCGCCGACCGCGTCCGCCACTGCGTCGGCATCCACCTCCACCGGGCCGATCTCGCCGACCGCGTTCTACTCGCTGGTCAGTAAGAACAGCGGCAAGTGCGTGGACGCCCGGGCGGCCGGCGTCGGCCAACGGCACCGCGATCCAGCAGTACGCCTGCAACGCCACCACGGCGCAGCAGTTCCAGTTCGCGGTCACCAGCGGCGGGTACTACCGGATCAACAGCCGCGCTCAACACCGCCCAGGCGATCGACGTGACCGGCGTGTCCACGGCCAACAGCGCGCTGCTGCAACTGTGGGCCTACGGCGGCGGCAACAACCAGCAGTGGCAGCCGGTGGCCGAGGGCAGCGGCTGGTACCACTTCGTCAACCGCAACTCCGGCAAGTGCCTGGACACCCCGTCGGCGTCCACCGCCGACAGCGTCCAACTCCAGCAGTACACCTGCAACGGCACCGCGGCCCAGTCCTTCCGGCTCGCCCAGGCCTGATCCCGCACCGACGCCGGGGTGGGCGGCGCGTGGCCGCCCACCCCGGCTCACCTGTCGGTCGCCTTCCGGTACCCGGTGCCGGCATCCAGTGCCCGGCCCAGCCTGGCGGCGAGTACGGGGTCGGCGTGGATGGTCGCGGTCTCCCGCCACTCCTCGATCAGTCGGCCGAGCGGAGCCCAGATCTTCAGGTCGGCACACGCCTCTACGGTCCAGGCGAATTCGTGGGAGAACTCCTTGAGGTCCTTCTCCGGGAGGAACTTCGACCAGGGGAGTGCCTGCTGGACGACCTTCTCCAGCATGTGGTCGGTACTGGCGATCGTCGCGATCACCCGCGCGGCCGACTCCATGGCGTCTTCGGCCTCGCGGACCCGGTCTTCCCGGGCGATGACGAACGGGATGTCGCCCCGCCGCTCCAGCCGTACCTGACCGGCAGAGTCAACAGCCTCGGCGACCTCGCGGGGAGTGCGCGCGACCTCACTCCATTGCATGGTCTTCATGAGACAATACTGAATTAGTTCAGCATTGCCGTCCGTCAAATGATCTGTGACCTGCGTCATAGGAGCGACGTGCGGAGGAAGTCAGGCCCGGTGCCGGCCGACCCGGTCGGGGTGCCGCCGGTCCCGGGGTGCGGGCGGCCTGGCCGGGCTCCGGGTGGGCCTGGCTGTCGTCGGG
The DNA here is from genome assembly GCA_963794685.1 of uncultured Actinomycetota bacterium. Taxonomy (GTDB): domain Bacteria; phylum Actinomycetota; class Actinomycetes; order Mycobacteriales; family Micromonosporaceae; genus CAVTWH01. Next base: position 584,191 of record CAWCFK010000012.1, read on the forward strand.
GCCCGCAGCGCCTCGCCGGTCGGGCGGCCCACCGGCCGGTCGGCCAGCGCCGCCTCCACGGGTGGCAGGTGGATGCGGGCATCCACCGCTTCGGCCAGGACCAGCGTGGCCGTCAGCGCGGACGGCCGGCGGCCGGGGTTCGGATCGAGGCACTCGCCGGACAACTCCGCCAGGACCGGATCGAGACCCGCCAGCGTGCCCGCCCCGGCCTCCGGCAACTCGCCGGTCAAACACACCACAAGCAGGACACCCAGCGCGTACGTGTCGGCAGCCGGCCCGGCCGGGGCGCCGCGCAGCAACTCCGGCGCCAGGTACGGCAGCGTGCCGCGCACCGTGTCACCGGACTCCTGGCCGATCGGGCTGGCCGCGCCGAAGTCGAGCACCTTGGCACCGGCCGAGGACAGCATCACGTTGGCCGGCTTCACGTCGCCGTGCACGATGCCGTGCGCGTGCGCGGTACTCAGCGCGGCGCCGATCTCGGCGCACACCCGCACCGCCACCCGCGGTGGCAGCGGCTCGGCAGCGAGGTGTTCGGCGAGGGTACGGCCGTCGACCAGCTCCATCACCAGGTAGGGGACCGGCTCGCCGTGGTCACCGGGTACCAGGCCGAAGTCGTACACCCCGGCGGCGTTGGGATGGTTGAGCCGGGCGGCGCAGCGGGCCTCCGCCTGTGCGCGGGCGACCGCATCCGGATCCGCCGACTCGTGGGAGTTCAGCAGCTTCACGGCGACGGCACGGTCGAGCACCTCGTCGAACCCGAGCCAGATTTCCGACATGCCCCCGGCGCCGATCGGCCGCACCAGTTGATACCGCTCCGCCAGTACGCGCACCGCCGCCCGATACCCGTTCACCGGCCACTCCAAACCGCAGCCTCCCCGCCGCAGGCGTTGGCGCGCGCCTCCTACAGTGTCGGTTCGCACTGCTTACCAACCAGCGGGAGAACGTAGATGACCAGGCACCGGGCGGTGGGCGTGTTCGCGGTCGGGCTGGCCGGAATGCTGGCGCTGGCCGGCTGCGCGCCCGGTCACGGCACCGTCTATGACAAGCGGCACACCGCCGCCTCCACCAGCTACCGGACCAGCTGCTCCGGCCACGGCAGCCACCGGCACTGCCGACGCCGCCCGGTCCACCACTCCGAAAAGTGGCAGCTCTGCCTCCGCGACGGCAAGAAGACCGGCTGCAAGTCCGTCTCCGCGGCCACCTACGCCAGGTACGACGTCGGCCAGCAGTACCCCTGACCACCCGACGCGTGGTCTTGGGGTGGTCGGGGTCCCGCCGTGCCCAAGGACCCCGACAACCCCAAGATCGCCAGGCGGGTCAGGCCGCGAGCCGGGGTGCGGGTGCGTGGGGGGTGGCATTGATGGGTCAGAATTCCGGGGGAGTTGCTGAGCTCGATGGATGGAGGGCCTACCCGTGAGGTACCCGAAGAAGGTGCTCGCCGCTCTTGGTGTGACGGGCGCGGTGCTGGCCGCTGTGCTCGTCGGTGGCGCCCCCGCCTTTGCCGTTGCCGACGGCTTGCCGGCGCGCCCGGGGCAGTACCGGTTCAACGTGAAGCTGATCCTCACCGACATTCCGCGGCCGGACGGCAGTCACTACAACAGCGGTTGCACGGCTGCCCTGATCGCCCCGCAGTGGATCATCACGGCCGGGCACTGCTTCCACGACGTGGACCGCAATCCGGTCAGCGGTCCGGTGCCCTACCCCAGCACCGCCGTGATCGGCGGGAGTGGACGACGCCGACCCGGCCCGTCGCACGGTCACCGTCGTCGAGGCGTACCAGTCGCCCAGCAACGACATCGCCATCGCCAAGCTGGCCGCCCCGGTCCGCGGGATCGCCCCGTTGGCACTGCCGAAGGCCGCTCCCAAGGTCGGTGCGGTGCTCCGGATCACCGGCTGGGGCGCGCACGACAGCGTCGACCCGGCACCCTCGACCCACCTGTTCACCGGCCAGGTGACGGTGGCCCAGGTCGACCCGGCGTACGTCGGCGTCACCGGGTACCGGCCGAAGCCCACCACCAGTGCCTGCCTCTACGACTCGGGTGCGCCGTACTTCGCCGAGCCCAGGCACGGCCCGCCGACGCTGGTGTCGGTGGAGAGCGACGGGCCGGACTGCCCGCACGACCAGGTGGAGACGACCGCCCGGGTCGACACCATCACCGGCTGGATCCGCACCACCATCGCCCACCACTGACAGCGCGGCACCGAAGCAGCGCCGGCCAGGGGTGGCCCGGACCCGACATGCCGGTCCGGGCCACCCCGTCCGGCTACCGCAGGCTCGGTACCTCGTCGCGGGTGACGACGTAGGAGCTGTTGTAGACGGTGTTGATGGTGGAGGTCGGGTTCTTGCCGGTGTCGGTGATCCAGGTGGTGTGCCAGGTGTTGAACAGCACCCAGCGGGTCGCCGTCGACTGCAACTGCGCCGGGTCCGGAATCGGCCCGTTCTCGTGCAGGGCGATCGGGATGGTGCTCCCGTAGACGCCCTTGGCGGCGTTGAACATCGAGGTCAGCGGGTTGTGGTCGCCGGCGTAGGTGTCCGCGCCGCCGATGTCGACGTACTGCTTGCCCGGGTACCAGGCGGAGCTGGGTGAGCCGTTGAACGGGTGCAGGTAGACCAGGTTGTGCACGCCCTGCGCCCGCATGAAGTTGAAGGTGTAGATCCACAGCCGGTTGTACTGGCCGGCGCCCTCCTTGCTCCACCAGAACCAGGTGCCGCTGGCCTCGTGCCACGGGCGGAAGATGCACTGCGCCGCCGCCGTTCTGGATGATCTTCAGTTGGTTGGCCCAGTTGGTGAGGCGCTGGTTGAGGGTGTTGTTGTCGGACGTGCCCGCCGTCAGCGCCGCGTTGATGTTCGCGGTGAGCTGCGAGCCGGCGTAGCCGTCGACGCTCTGGTTCGGCGCGCCCATGTGGTAGCTGACCATCGGGATGCCGCCGGCGTTCCACCAGGCCAGGCCGCGTGCGCCGAAGTCCGGCGAGTCGCCCATGTCCTGTCCCCGGATGGCCGGGTAGCTGCCCGCTGATGTTGTGGATGTAGTTCATCTCGTAGTCGGGGCCGCTGACCCAGGTGGACTCCTGCTGCCCGGAGATGATGTGGTTGCCGTACTGGCTGTAGAGGTAGCAGAGCAGCTTGCGGGCCTGGGTGGTGGCCTGCGCGTCGACCGGGTTGGCGCTGCAGGAACTGCCGCCGCCGGTGGCCGTCGGGGTCGGGGTGGGCGTGCTGCCTCCTGCGGTCTGGGTCCAGCGCTGGTTGGCCTGACCGTTGCAGGTCCACAACTGCACCTTGGCGCCGGCCGCGGTGGCCGCGCCGGTCACGTCGAGGCACAGCCCCGACTGCACGCCGGTGATGCTGCCGTTGCTGTTGACCCGCCACTGCTGGTTGGTCTGCCCGTTGCAGGACCACGCATCGACCGGGGTACCCGTGGCGGTCTGGTTGTTGTAGGCGTCCAGGCACAGCGCGCCGTTGTAGACGCGCAGCTCGTTGGCGGCGGTGGTGGTCCAGGACTGGTTCGCGGCGCCGTTGCAGTCCCAGATCTCCACCAGCGCGCCAGTGGTCCGGCTGGCGCCGGTGACGTCGAGGCAGCGGCCGGACGCGGCGCTGACGAACGGCGCGTTGGTCGCCGCCGACGCGGACGGCGCGGCCAGCCAGCCGGCCAGTGCGAGGACGGCGGCCGCTGCGACTGCGGTGCCGGTGACCGGCCACCGGCGGCGACGTTGTCGGCCGGGTGGACGGGAGGGGTTGTTTGGCATGGGTTTCCTCCACTCAGGGACGGTGAGTACGGGCCGTCGGCGAGCGCTCGCGCCGGTCGGTCGGTCGGTCCAAGGTGCCCGGGTGTCCGTCGCTCCACGGGGCTGGAGCAGACTTGTAACGTTCTAATTCATAAACGTTGATTAGGCCAGCCGTAGCATCGGTCATCCCGCGTCGAGCTGGCCCCGGCCCCCGAAATTTTCGGCTTTTAGCAGCGTCAGTGGGTAGCGGCGGCGGCCGTGGAGGCGCGGGCGATCAGCGTGGGCGGCAGGAGTACCTGCTGATGTCGGTGGCCCGGCTGGCCCTCGGCCAGCAGCAGGTCGGCGGCGGTCGCGCCGAGTGGCCGGGTCGGCTGCCGCACCGTGGTCAACGCCGGCGCGAGCTGGGCGGCGAACGGCAGGTCGTCGTAGCCGACCACCGAGACGTCGGCCGGGACCGCCACGCCGAGCCGGGCCAGGCCGCGCAGCACGCCCAGCGCGGTGCTGTCGTTCAGGCAGATGATCGCGGTCGGCGGGCGCGAGCCGGCCATCAGCCGGTCCATCGCGGCATCCGCCGCGGTCGCCTCCGACGGCGGCGGCAGCACGAACTCCACCAGGCCGGTCGGGTCGACCCCGGCCTCGGCCAGCGCCGTCGCCACCCCGGCCAGCCGGTCCAGGACCGGACGGACCCGCGTGGCGCCGGAGAGGAAAGCGATCCGGCGGTGGCCCAGCCCGATCAGATGCCGGCCGGCGAGCTGGCCGCCCAGGTGGTGGTCGACGCTCACCCCGCAGTGGGCAGCCGCGTCGGTCGGGTGGTCGAGCAGCACGATCGGGGTACCCCGGGCGGTGATCGGTCCGACCAGACGGAGTCGCTGGTCGACGGGGGTGAGGATGATCCCGCGTACGGACTGCTCCTCCAGCAGCCGCAGCGCCCGGCTCTCCCGACCGACCTGGACATCGGTGCTGCACGCGAGCACCACGCAGCCCTCCTCGGCGAGCCGGTCCTCGATGCCCCGGCTCAACTCGGCGTAGAACGGGTTGCCGACGTCCAGCAGCACCACGCCGACCAGTGGACTGGGTACCCCGCGCAGGTGCCGGGCGGGTCCACTGGGGACGAAGTCGACCTCGGACATCGCCGCCCGTACCCGCTCCCGGGTGGTCGCCGCGACCACCTCCGGCCGGTGCAGCACGTTGCCCACCGTGGCCACCGACACCCCGGCGACCCGGGCCACGTCGCGCATGCCACCACGCCGGGCAGCCGTCGGGTACTGAGCTGCCGGACCGGTCACCCGCCCACTCTAGCGACGCCCCGAGCCGAGCGACGGTCGTCGAAATACTGATCGAAATTGATTGATTGGTTGTCCGGTCGGCCCGGCTGTGGCTACGCTCCCGAACGGGAGCAGGCCCGGCCGGCGAGCCGACCCGACCACCGCACGCGCCCAGGGCAGGCGCGGCAATCAACGTGGTCGGACTGCGCGCGTCGTCACCGACCCCACCGCACGCGGCCGCCCCGGGGCGACGGCCCTCCTCAACCTCTCTGGAGCTCAGTCATGCGCGTCAAACACCGGCGGATAGCTCTCGCGCTGTCCGTCGCCACCGGTGCGGCGATCACCTGCACCGTCGTCAACGCCGTCGCCGCCCAGGCCGCCACCGGATGTGGCGTCACCTACAACATCGCCAGTTCGTGGTCGGGTGGCTTCGGCGCCAACGTCACCGTCACGAACCTCGGCGACCCGGTCACCTCGTGGACCCTCGTCTGGACCTACCCGGCGGGGCAGACCGTCACCCAGGCGTGGAACGCCAACGTCACCCAGTCCGGGGCGACGGTGACCGCCACCAACGTCTCCTACAACGGCAGCCTGGCCACCGGGGCGAATGCCACCTTCGGCTTCAACGGCAGCTGGACCAGCAGCAACCCGGCCCCCACCACGTTCACCATGAACGGCGTCACCTGCACCGGCGGCGTCACCACCGGCCCCACTTCGGCCAGCCCGACCCCGACGCCGACGAACTCGCCGACGCCGACTCCGACTCCGACGCCCACCACCTCCACCCCGGGCTCCGGCGGAACCCTGCCGCCGACCAGCCCGGCCAGCGGGGCGAAGCAAATGGAGAAGCTCAACCGGGGCCTGGTCTCGGTGCGCTCCGGCAGCGGCAACTTCGTCTCCTGGCGGCTGCTCGGCACCGACCCGTCCGGGGTGAGCTTCAACCTGTACCGGGCCGGTACCAAGGTGAACTCGTCGCCGATCACCAACTCCACCAACTACTTCGACTCGGGCGCCGCGTCCGGTGTCGCGTACACGGTGAAGCCGGTGCTGAACGGCGTGGAGTACGCCTCCACCGAGAACGCCCTGCAGTTCAACTCGTCCGGGTACCTGGACGTGCCGATCTCGCCACCGGCCGGCGGCACCACCCCGGACGGGGTGGCCTACACCTACGCGGCCAACGACGCGTCCGTCGGTGATGTGGACGGCGACGGCCAGTACGAGATCTTCCTCAAGTGGGATCCGACGAACGCCAAGGACAACTCGCAGTCGGGCTACACCGGGGATGTCTTCATCGACTGCATCCGCCTCAACGGGACCCGGCTGTGGCGCATCGACCTCGGTCGCAACATCCGGGCCGGCGCGCACTACACCCAGTTCCAGGTCTACGACTACGACGGCGACGGCAAGGCCGAAGTGGCGATGAAGACCGCCGACGGCTCCAGGGACGGCACCGGCGTGGTGATCGGCTCCTCCAGCGCCGACTACCGCAACTCCTCCGGCTACATCCTGAGCGGACCCGAGTACCTGACGATGTTCAACGGGCTCACCGGAAAGGCGATGTCCACTGTGGACTACGTGCCGGCCCGGGGCACGGTGTCGTCCTGGGGCGACTCGTACGGCAACCGGGTGGACCGGTTCCTCGCCGGCACCGCGTACCTCGACGGGGTACGGCCGTCCCTGATCATGGCGCGCGGCTACTACACCCGCAGCGTCATCGTGGCCTGGGACTTCCGCAACGGCTCGCTGACCCGGCGCTGGACCTTCGACTCCAACTCCTCCACCAACGGCTCGTCCTGGGCCGGCCAGGGGGACCACCAACTCTCCATCGGTGACCTGGACGGCGACGGCAGGGACGAAGTCGAGTACGGCGCGATGGCCATCGACGACAACGGGTACGGCCTGTGGACCAACGGGCAGGGCCACGGCGACGCGCTGCACATGGGCGACCTGATCCCGTCCCGGCCGGGCCTGGAGGTGTTCAAGGTCGACGAGGACACCTCGAAGCTGGCAGCCTGGATGGCCGACGCGAAGACCGGCCAGATCATCTGGTCGAACGCCTCGTGCGGCTGCGACAACGGTCGCGGCGTCTCCGACGACATCTACGCCGGGTCCGCCGGGGCCGAATCCTGGTCGGCGGGCGTGTCCGGACTCTTCAACACCAGCGGCTCGAACATCGGCCGCAAGCCCGGCTCCGCGAACTTCCTGTCCTGGTGGGACGCGGACACCACCCGGGAGCTGCTGGACGGCACGCACATCGACAAGTACGGCACGTCGGCCGACACCCGGCTGCTCACCGGCTCGGATGTGCACTCCAACAACGGCACCAAGTCCACCCCGTCGCTGTCCGGCGACATCCTGGGTGACTGGCGCGAAGAGGTCATCTGGCCGACCAGCAACAACACCGCGCTGCGGATCTACACCACCACCGCCGTCACCAGCACGCGGATCTACACGCTGATGCACGACCCGATGTACCGGGTCGCCATCGCCTGGCAGAACACCGCGTACAACCAGCCGCCGCACCCGAGCTTCGCGATCGGCAACGGCATGCCCACCCCGCCCACCCCGAAGATCTACACCCCGTAACACACCCCGGCCGCCGGGCCACCGTCCCCCCACGGTGGTCCGGCGGCCCCCCTCGTCAGGAGTACGACCATGCGTGTGCCACGTCCCGCTGTCCTTGCCGCTGCGGCGGCCGCCGCGCTGGCCGTCGTGGCGTTGACCCTGCCCTCCGCCGGGGCGGCCACCGGGTCACCGGCCCCCGTCGACGCCAACGTCCAACTCGTCGGCCGGTGGAACACCAGCACCGGCGCGGCCGTGCCCGGCTGGGCCGGCGCCTACTTCAAGGTCGGCTTCACCGGCACCACCGTGAAACTCAAGCAGCGCAACAGCATCGACTTGTACTACAGCATCGACGGCAAGGCCGACACGTACCTGACCAACGTCAGCGGCACCGTCAACCTCACCCCGAGCGCGCTCGCCGCCGGCAACCACACGCTGCGGGTGTCCTACCGGGTGATCGCGGGCTCGTACGCCGGGGACGCGATCTTCCAGGGACTCACCCTGGACAGCGGGGCGCACACCTTCGCGCCGACGCTGTCCAGCCGGCTGGTCGAGTTCGTCGGCGACTCCATCACGGTGGGGACGACGACCTCCAAGAACGCGCTCACCGCGTACGGGTGGCTGACCGGGGAGCAGCTGGGCGCGGAGCACACCCAGGTCGCCCAGGGCGGCGCCTGCCTGCTCAACGTGAGCGGCTGTGTGGCGCTCACCGACCGGTTCACCAAGGTCAGTGCGGTGGACGGGGCGGCCGAGTGGGACTTCAACCGGTACCGGGCGGACGTGGTGGTGATCAACCTGGGTACCAACGACGTCGGCAAGGGCATCTCCGACGCCACCTTCCAGGCCGGCTACGTCCGGTTGATGAGCACCGTGCGCGGTAAGTACCCGGCCGCCGCGATCCTGGCCCTGCGTACCTTCTCCGGCCGGTTCGCCGCGGCCACCCAGGCCGCCGTCACCCAGGCCGCCAACGCCGGGGACCGCAACGTGTTCTTCGTGGACACCACCGGCTGGGTACCCGCCGACGGCCTCTCCGACAGCGTGCACCCCAACGACGCCGGCCACCGGGCGATCACCAGCAAGCTGGCCCCGATCGTCGCCGCGCACTTCGCCACCGCCAGCCCGTCCGCGAGCGCCACCCCGAGCCGCACCGCCAGCGCGAGCCCGTCCGCCAGCCCGAGCGCCAGCCCGAGCCGCACGGCCAGTGCCAGCCCCACGGCGAGCGTCAGCGCCAGCCCCAGCGCCAGCCCCAGCCGGACCGCGAGCGCGACACCGACGGCGGGCACCGGCACCGGGTGCGGCGTGCGCTACGCCATCACCGGCCAGTGGCAGGGCGGCTTCCAGGGCGAGGTGACGGTCACCAACACCGGGTCGACCGCGCTCACCGGTTGGACGTTGACCTGGACGTTCCCCAACGGCCAGGTGGTCAGCCAGGCCTGGAACGCCACCTACACGGCGAGCGGTTCGGCGGCCAGCGCCAGCAACGTGGCCTGGAACGCCGCCATCCCCACCGGCGGGACCGCCACCTTCGGCTTCCTCGCCTCGTGGACAACCACCAACACCGCCCCCACCGCATTCCGACTCAACGGCGCCAACTGCACCCTCACCTGACCGCTGCCAGCCGACCGGCCCAGGGCAAACACCTGGGCCGGTCGGGCCCGACCTCCGCTCGACGCAGGGCAGGCCGGTCAACTCATGGCGAGCCGGTCGGGCCTGGCCCCCGGTCAACGCAGCGCTGGCCGGTCGAGGTATGCGGGTCAGTGCAGGTGGAACAGGGCGGAGCGCAGGCGGTGCAGGTCGCGGCGGCGGCGTTCGTAGGTGACCGCGAAGCCGAGAACCAGCAGGCCGGCGAGGGTCAGCGGGAGCCACGTCGGCAGCGCGAGCACCACCGGGGCCAGCTCGTGCATCGCCAGTACCAGTAGCACCCCGCCGCCGACCAGCACCGGGGCCTGGAGCCGCAGGTGCGCGCCGACCAGCACGACCGCGAGCGCGGCGAGGCCGACCAGCGCCCGCCGCAGCAGCGCGCCGTCCCCGGTGAGCACCGGCGCGAGGCTCGGCAGCAGCCCGGCCGCCAGCGCCGGCCCGAACGCCACCCAGCTGCCCAGCCCCGGCCGGCTCCGGGTCGCCAGCCAGCCGGCCAGCAGCGCCGCCCCCGCCAACGGCAGCGTGTACCAGTCCACAGTGGACACGCCGCGCGCCGCGAGCAGCAGCCACCAGGCCAGTACCTCCGCTGCCGCCGCGACACTGACCAGTACCCGCCGGGTGGGCGCGGACAGCCCCGGCCAGAGCGCCCGCCCGCCGATGACCACGCCCCAGGCCGCCGCAACCACCCCGGCCCGGCTCAGCGTGCCGGCCGTGAGCAGCGCGACCAGCGCCCCCGCGTGTCCGGCGGCGACCAACGCCCGACCCTCCCGCTGCCGGCCCCGGTGGATCAGTGCCGCGCCGACGACCAGCGCCAACGCCGCCGTCACCGTCGTCGGGTAGCAGGCCGGCCCGAAGACTTCCGGCGCGGCCCGGTCACCGGCGTACGCCAGCGCCTGCCCGGCGCCGACCGCCACCAGCCAGCCGGCCAGCCGCTCCGGCACCGTCCTGCCGGCCACCCCGACCACGGTCGCCACCACGAGCACCGCGCCGAGCCCGCCGAGCGTGCCGGCCACCGTCGGTGACAACCCGGCCACCCCGGCGGCCAGCGCCGCGAGCCCGGTCACCGCGGTGGCCACCAGCCACGACCCGCGCCAAACCAGCCCGGCGGCCAGCACGGCCACCGCGCCCAGCAGCACCGACGCCAGGGGTACCAGCGGCCATGGCACCCCGGCAGCCGCCAGCGCCACCAGTACCCCGACAATCCCGACCGGCCCGCCGCCCGCCACCACACCCCGCCACCCGCCGAGCACCCGGTTCCCGCCGAGGACGGCGACGCCGAGCAGCAGCGCCATCGCGAGCGCGTCGGAGCCGTCCAGGTGCCAGGGTTCGGGGGAGAGCCCGACGCCGGCCGGCGCGCCCGACCAGATCCGGGCCAGCCACCCGTACGGCAGCGCCAGCACGTCGCCGACGAGGGGCAGCACGCCGACCGCGGCCGGGATCGCCAGTACCGCGCCGTAGCCGAGTGCCGACGGGGCGGCGTACCGGGCCGCCACGGCGATCACCAGGAGCCCGACCAGCGCGTACCGGGTGGGGCTCGCCGATCCGGGTACCACGACCGGCAGTAGGCCGACCACGGTGGCGGCCAGGGCGAGCGCGGGCACGGCGTACCCACGAATGGTCTGCAGCGTGGGCAGCACGATCAGCTCGACCACCACGGTGGCGAGGGTGAGCCGCAGCAACGTCCCGTTCCCAACGGCGGCCGTGGCGGCGGTGGCGGCGACCGCACCCGGCGCGGCGAGCAGCGCGACCACCAGTCCCACACCGCTCCAGTCGCGGCGGATCGGCCCGACCGGCAGCCAGCGCCCGACGTACCCCATGGCGGCGCCGGTCGCGGCGAGGCCGGCGAGGGTGACGGCCGTGCTCACCGGCCGGGCCAGGCCGCCGAGCAACGCGTCGACGGCCAGGCCGGCAGCGCCGACCGCCGCCACGGCGAGCGTCTGTCGGCCGGCAGCGTCGGTGCGCGGTGCCGCCCCGGCCATCGCGGTCAGCGACCGGGCGACGACCGCGGTCAGCGCCAACGCAGCGGCGCCGGCCAGCGCGACCGGTGTCCACCAGGCCAGCCGCGGCAGATTCTGAACCGCGATCACGACCGGCGGCGCTGCGGCGATGAGTGCCGTTGTCCGCCACCCGCGCGGGCACAGCAGCGTCGCCGCGCCAACCAGCGCGACCACTGCGACGAGTTGACCGGCGACCGGCAGCGCCGGCCCGGCCAGCGCGGCGAGATCGGCGTGCCAGGCCGGGAAGGCGCCGCCCAGCCGGATCAGCGCACCCCCCACGAGCTGCGGCAGCGTGCCGACCGCGAGGACGCCGAGGGCCGCCGCGGCCGCGCCGACGAACCCGGCACGCAGGTCGGCCAGCCGGTCGGCGGTCCGACGCAGCCCGGCTGACGCGCCGGCCAGCAGGACGGTGATCGCCGCCCCGGTGACCAGTGCCGGGGCGTCCACCCAGGTCACCCCGGCGCGCAGGCCGACCAGCCCGAACTCCACGATTGCCAGCGCCAGCAGGCCCTGCCGGACCAGCCCCGGCCCGGTCCACGCGGCAAAGCCGGCGGTCGCGACGGCCACCACGCACATGGCGAGCAGTTCCGCGCCCGGCGACCCACCGGGGTACCCGAGCCCGCCCAGCCCCAGCATCGTGGCCACCGCCAGCCACGCCAGCCCGACCGCGAGCGCCCCGATCCCCAGCCCGTACCGCACCGCGTCCGTGCCGGCAGCCACCGGGCGGGTCGTCAGAAGCCGGCCGGGCCGCAGCAGCGCGGCGGCGACCAGGTTGCCCACGGCGATCGCCGTGATCCCGACCACCCAACTGGACAACGCCCCCACCTGCGCGGACACCAGCAGCAGCGGGCCAACCGGCTGCGCGGCCAGCACCGCGACCACCCGGGCCCCGGTCAGCCGGAGCACCGTCCCGTACCCGGCCGCCACCCCGGCCACCAGCGCCGCCAGCCCGGCCAGGTACCCGGCGAGCCCGGTCGCCGTGACCGGTCCGTCCTGCAGCGCCCGGGCCAGACAGCCGTCCAGGGTCAGCAGCAGCAGCGCGAGCAGGGCCACCGTCTCGGCGGTTGCCCGCAGTCCTCGCGTGCGCGCCGGGATCGGCGCCACGAATGCCAGTGCCGTGGCGCCGACCAGTGCCACCTCCGCCCCGGCCAGCCCGTACCGGGCGACGGCGAACAGCACGAAGACGATCGCGCCGACCGCCACCAGCAGCCCACCGAGGCCGAACAGCAGGTTCTGCACGGTGCGCGGGTCTGCGTCGGCGCGCCCGCCCGGCCGCCCCCAGGGCGCCGGTCCAGGTTGTGGCGCGGGGATCGGGGACGCCGGGGCGAGCGATCGGCGGGCGGCGATCCGGGCGCTGAGTGCCGTGATCAGCTCGGCCCGCTCCCGCTGCCGCGCCGACGACTGTGCCAGCAACGATTCCAGCGCCTGCCGGGCCTGGTGGATGCCGAGGTCGAGGTGGCGCAGGTCGGTGTCGACGGCGGCGAGGTGCGCCACCATCGGGTCCGTGCCCTGGCCGCAGCCAGGGCAGTTGCCGGGTACTGCGGCGAGCGTCTCGCAGTACGGGCACGGGTAGCCGGTCGTCGGCGGTCTCATGGGACCAGCGTCCGGCCGGTGCCCCGGCGCCGGCATCCGTCGGGGTACCGGACCGGGTTGAGTATCCGTACCTAGGCCTGCGCCACCTGGGCCTGCGCCCAGATACGGGCCCGGGCCGCCGTCCCCACCGGCCGGCGGCCCGGGGCCGCGCTACTCGGTCGGGTCGCCGCCGGTGAGCAGGGTGAGCGTGCCGGTGATCGCGAACAGCCGCTCCACCCGGGGCGGCACGTTGACCACCCGGAAACCGATGTTCGATTCGGCGGCCCGGTTGTGCGCCGCCATCAGCGCACCCAGCGCCGTCGAGTCCACGAACTCGGTGTCGGTCAGGTCCACCAGGATCTCGGCCACCCCGTCGGAGGTGAACGCCTCGTCCAACCGGGCCCGCATCTGCGGTGCCGCGTCGAGGTCCAGCTCGCCGCCGAACCGTACGGTCGCCGTCTTGTCGTCGACGTCGAGTGTCGACGTCACGCTTTCGACCACCTTGCACCCCACTTCGTCATGCTCGCGCGCAGCCTGCGGCGCTAGACATACCCTGCCAGCAACTCGGCTGCCACGCGCGCCGAGGGCCCGGTTCGTGGGGTCGGGTCGCGGGTACGGCACGATGGGAGCGTGTATCCGGACGCGTCGCCCACGCCGCCGGTCGGCCTGCGGCCGGTGCCGATGGTCCCGGAAATCCAGCTCTACCAAGCAGATCCGGCCGCCGGCCTGTTCGACGGCGGGTACCACAGCGATGCGCCGCCGCCGTTCTGGGCGTTTGCCTGGGCCGGCGGTCGGGCGCTCGCCCGGCACGTCCTGGACCATCCCGAGCTGGTGTCCGGCCGGCGCGTCCTCGACCTGGCCTGTGGTGGCGGCGTGGTCGCAGTGGCGGCGGCGCTGGCCGGCGCGGTGGACGTGTGGGCGGTGGACACCGACCCGGTGGCGGTGGCGGCGACGGTGGCGAATGCGGCCGCCAACGCGGTCACCGTCCGGGCGAACGCCGTTGACCTGCTCGATCGCCCGGCCGCCGAGCTGGGCGTTGACGTGCTGCTCGCGGGCGACGCCTTCTACAGTGCGGCGATGTCCGCCCGGGTGCTGCGCTTCGGCCGCCGGTTGGCCCGGGCCGGCGCCACGGTCGTGGTGTCCGACCCCGACCGTGGCTTCCTGTCCGCTCGTCTGTTCGAGAAACTTTCCCGGTACGACGTGCCGACCGACCCGCCGTTGGAGGGCGTGTCCGTCCGCGCCACCACCATCTGGCGGCTGACCGGCTGACCCGCCGGTCAGCTCCCCGAGCGCGGGTGCAGCCGGCCGAAGAGGAAAACCGTCCAGACCAGGCATGCGAACGATGCGGTACAGGTGACGGTGCGGACCAGGTTCCACCGGATCCAGCGGGCCTCGTCGAAGGCGGTCCGGGCGGCGGCCACGTCGATGCCGTCCGCCGGGCTGCCGGCGGCCTTGAGCGCGTCGTTGAGCGGGACGTTGACCGCGACCGTGACGACGAACGCGACCAGGTGCAGCACGAGCGCGGCGATCAGCCAGGGCAGCAGTCGCCGGTCGCCGCCGAGGCTCAGTGCGGCGGCGAGGCCGGTGCAGACCAGGCCGCCGAGGAACGCCGCCAGGAACGGCGGGTTGAGGATGGCCCGGTCCAGGGCCTGGAACGCGCCGACGAAGGTGCGGTCGTCGGTCCGGCCCAGTCCGGGCATCACGGTGTGCGCGTAGAGCTGGTAGATGCCGGCCAGCACGCCGGTGGAGAGCACGGCCAGGATCAGTGCGGTGCCGCGAAGCCAGGTAACCATGGGTCCAGTACAGGCCGCTGCGGCGAGACGGTCCATGGTTCAAAGTCCAAATTTCATGTGTGTACGTCTAGAGTCGTTCGCTATGGACGCCCTGGCCACTCTGCTCGACGGACCCCGGGCGCACGGTGCCTTCCTGCTGCGCGGGCTGTTCGCCCCGCCATGGTCGGTCCGCGTGCAGGACCGTGCCCCGCTGTCCGTGGTCGCCGTGGTCGCCGGCTCGGCCTGGGTCGGGACCGATACCGGCAGCGCGGGGACGCTCGCCCCCGGCGACCTCGCGGTACTGCGCGGACCCGACCCGTACGTGTTCGCCGGCGACCCGGACACCCCGGTACAGGCGGTGATCCACCCGGGTCAGCGCTGCACCAGCCCGGATGGGTTGGACCTGCACGACGCCATGAACCTGGGCGTACGCACCTGGGGCAACAGCCGGGACGGCAGCACAGTGCTGCTCATCGGCACGTACCCGGTGACCGGCTCGGCCAGTCACCGGCTGCTCTCCGCCCTGCCGCCGGTGTTGCTGCTGCCCGCCGCGGCCGCCGATCCGCCGCTGATCTCGTTGCTGGACAACGAAATCGTCCGCGACCGACCCGGTCAGGAGGTGGTTCTGGACCGGCTACTCGACCTGCTGCTGGTGCAGGCGTTGCGGGGCTGGTTCGACCAGGCCGGGGCAGCCGGCCCGGCCTGGTACCGGGCCCAGCATGATCCGGTGGTCGGCGACGCGCTGCGCCGGCTGCACGACGATCCGGCCCACCCGTGGACGGTGGCCGGCCTGGCCACCGCGACCGGGGTCTCCCGGGCCGCGCTGGCCAGGCGCTTCACCGAACTCGTCGGCGAGCCGCCGATGGCGTACCTGACCGGCTGGCGGCTCGCGCTCGCCGCCGACCTGCTCCGCGAACCGGGCGCGAAGATCGGCACGGTCGCGGCCAGGGTCGGGTACGGCAGCGCGTTCGCCCTCAGCGTCGCCTTCAAGCGGGTACGCGGCAGCACCCCGAAGGAGCACCGCGCCGCCTGACCGACGGTTGGGCCGCCGGGGCGACCCGTGGGGCTGCCCCGGCGAACAGGATCTCAGTACCGGCGCTGGCGACCGCTGCGGCCACTGCGGGCCCGGTTGGCGCCGGAGCTGCTGGGTCGTGCTGCCCGTTGGGTGGCCTGGGCCTGGTCGGCGGCTGCCTTGGCGGGCAGGGCGACCAGCTCGCCGGACGGCTGGCGCGCGCCGGTCACCTCAACGAGGTGCGCGTCCCCGGGGCGTACCCGGCCGACGCTGGGGGAGATGCCCACCGACGACATCATCTTGGCCACCTCCGCGCGCTGCTCGGGCAGCACCAGGGTGACCACCGAGCCGGAGTTGCCGGCGCGGGCGGTACGACCGCCGCGGTGCAGGTAGTCCTTGGCTTCGGTGGGCGGGTCGACGTTGACGACCAGGTCGATGCCGTCGATGTGGATGCCCCGGGCGGCCACGTTGGTGGCGATCAGCACGTCCAGTTCGCCGTCCTTGAGCCAGTCCAGCGCGCGGGTACGCGCGTTCTGGCTCTTGCCGCCGTGCAGCGCCGCGGCCCGTACCCCGACCCGGGCGAACTGCTTGGCCAGCCGGTCCGCGCCGTGCTTGGTACGTACGAACATGATGACCTTCGAGTCGCCCGCGGCGATCTCGGCGGCGATCGTGGTCTTGTCGTCGGTGTCCAGGTGCAGGACGTGGTGGGTCATCGTCTCGATCGTCGCGTGCCCCGGGTCGACCGAGTGCAGCACCGGGTCGGACATGAAGCGGCGCACCAGTTTGCCGACGTCACCGTCGAGGGTGGCGGAGAAGAGCAGCCGCTGCCCGTCCGGGGCGACCTGCTCCATGATCCGGGTGACCACCGGTAGGAAGCCCATGTCGGACATCTGGTCGGCCTCGTCGAGCACGACCACCCGGACGTCGCCGAGCGCGCAGGCACGCCGGGCGATCAGGTCCTCCAACCGGCCCGGGGTGGCGATCAGCACGTCCACCCCCTGCCGCAATCCCTGGATCTGCCGTTCGATGGAGAGTCCACCGACCACAGTGGACAGCCGCAGCCGCAGCGCCGCCGCGTACGGGGCGAGCGCGTCCTCGACCTGCTGGGCAAGTTCCCGGGTGGGCACGAGCACCAGGCCGCTGGGGCGTCCCGGCGCGGCCCGTCCGCCGGTGGCGAGCCGGCCGAGCATGGCCAGCCCGAAGGCGAGGGTCTTGCCGGAGCCGGTGCGACCCCGGCCGAGCACGTCCCGACCGGCCAGGCCGTCCGGGATCGTGGTCGCCTGGATCGGGAACAGGTCGACCAGGTCGCGCTGGCGCAGCGCGTCCACCACCACGGCGGGCAGGTCGAGTTCGGCGAAGGTGGCCGGCAGGCTGGCGGCGTCCCGCACGGTCGGTGCGGGCAGCGCGCTCTCGTTCGTACCGGTGCGGGGCTGTTGTCCCTGGCGACCGGTGCCGCGCTGGGCCGGGCGGCCGGTGTCCCGCTGGGCCGGGCGGCCTTCGCGGGTCGGGCGGCCCTCGCGCAGGGCGGGGCGGCCGGCGTCGCGGTGCGCGGCGCGGGTGGTGTCGTGCTGCGCCGGGCGGGAGCCGGTCGGGTGGTTGGTGTCGCGGGTGGTGGTGGTGTAGCTGATGCCGCTGCGGGCCGTGGTGCCGGCCGGCTGCGCGCTGTGCGCGGCTGCGGGACGACGACGACGGCGCGGGGCAGGGCTGGGTGAAGTCACGAAGAGCCTTCCGGGGCGGGAGATTCGGCGCCGCGTCAAGGAAGCTCAGAACAGCTGAGAGTCACAGGTACGGGCCGCGACCGCGGAGCGGTCGAACGAGCATCGGCCGCCACTCGGCGACCGGATCACCGCCCAGGCTACCCGACAGGTCAACCGGTAGGCCACTCAGTGACAGCGAGCAGTCTCGGGCTGCGGTACCCTGAGGTACTGCGGTACCGCCACGGTGTCTCGGGGGGAGATGAGGGATGTGACAGCCGAGACAAGGCGTCAGTCGCCACTGAAGGTTGATCCCGCCGTGGACGAGCTGATCTCTCAAGGCGCGCACTTCCTCGGAATCACCAAGAAGGATCTGGTCGCCGAGGCGGTCAAGGACTATCTCGCTGCCCGACGTGAGGAGATCCACAGCCGGATGCGGGAGGCGATGAAGGTACTGGACGGCGGCACCAAGGCACGGGTGGCCCTACTGACCGGCATCAGTACGCAGGACATCGACCGGCTCGGCGGAGTCGGCGAGTAGTCCGTCGACATGGAACCCACCCGCCCGACTCTGCGCTGCCTGCGCGAGGACCTGAAGCTTCCGAAACTCTGAGCACCGGCCGCCGCTCACCACGAGCACGCACACCGGGCACCTGCTACCGGACCGTGACGATCGACTGCGGTACCGGCTGGAAGCCGCAGTGCGGTTCGTACGGCACCTTGAGTCCCCCATTCCCGCGCTGGTCCGGGACTCACTGCGGGACGGCCGAGAGCACGCGACCGACCTGGAGTCGTTCACCGTCGGCGTTCAGGTACGTGCCGAGCACGGCCATGAGACCTACGTGGCGATCCGAATCACCGGGTCGGTTCCCGAGAACCTGACGATGGTGATCCTCGACATCGTGCCCGGCTGCGACCCATCGGGCTGGTACCCGGAAGCGGCTCTGCCTGACCGGCATCTCGACCCGAACGAGCAGGCCTGGTCGAATCTCATGGACACCACCGCTGCGGCCAAACTTCTCGAAATCGACTGACATCGGCGGCGGCGACGGCCACGGCGGGTAGCGGGCGTCAGTGGCGTAGGCCGCGGACTCGGACGCGGAAGCGCATGGAGGGGCCCGGGGTGGGGGCGGTCTTGGTGGCCAGGGTGTAGCCGGGCGGGTCCAGTTCGAGGTCGAGGCGGTGCAGCAGGCGGGCCATCGAGACGGCCATCTGGACATCCGCGAGGCTCTTGCCGAGACACGTGTGCGGGCCCCGGCCGTAGGGAGAGAACGCGCCGGACTGCAGGTGCTCGGCGCGTGGCTTGCGGTACCGGTCCACGTCGAAACGCTCCGGGTCCGGGTAGTACTCCTCCAGGAAGTGCGGCACGCTGGTGCCGATGTAGAGCATCTCGCCGGCCCGGATCGGGTGCCCGGCGAAGGTGAAGTCGCGGGTGGCGGTGCGCATCTGGGCCACTGCGATCGGGTACAGCCGCATGGTTTCCAGCAGCGCGCCCTGCAGCGTGGGCAGTCGCCGCAGGTCGGGTTCGTCGATGCTGCCGGTGGCGAACACCTCGTCCACTTCGTGCTGGATGCGGGCCAGCACGTCGGGGTGCTTGAGCACGGCGTACACGAACGCCGCCGTGGTGTTCGCCACCGTGTCCAGGCCGGCGACGTACGGGCTGATCAGGTTCATGGTCAGGTCGTTGGCGGGCATCACGTCGGGGTTGGCCAGGTGCGCGGTCATGATGTCGTCGACCAGGTTGCGGTCCTCGGGGGCCCGGGTCGCGGCGGTGGCGTGGTAGTTGTCGACCATCTTGCGGCCCAACTCGAACACCCGGGCGCGGGCCCGCCGGTAGCGCGGGTGCTTCAGCAGGAAGCCCGGCCGCTGCCTGGTGACCAGCACATTGAGGATGTAGAGCGTCATCGTGCGGATGTCCTGCACGTACTCCATCGGGGACGCGCCGGTCATGATCGAGCCGAGCTGGTCGGTGACCATGTACTGCATCGCCCGCACCACCGGTACCCGGCTGCCGGGCTGCCAGTCGCGCTCGATGGACCGGTCGGTGATCGCGACGAGCTCGTCGAACCGGCCCTTCACCGCGTCCCGCCCGTAACTGCGCCGCAGCACCTCACGCAGTTCCTTGTGGCCCGCGCCGTCCTCGCCGGAGATGTTCCGGGTGGCCCCGTACTCGTCGACCAGGCCCTGCCAGAACTCCTTGGAGCGCAGGCATTCCCGGCCTTCGGCGGTACCCATGAAGTCGGCGGCCTCGGAGCCGGCGATGACCGTGGTGGTGCGGCCGAGGATCCGTACCCGGAAGACCGGGCCGTGCTCGCGGTAGCAGCGCACGAAGAACCGGGCCGGATCCTGCGACATCTCCCATGCGCTGCCGACCAGCGGCAGTCCACGGACGACGGGAGTGTGCGGCTGTGCCGCCCGCTGCGCGGTGTCCATCACGTCTCCATCCGATCGCGGCTACCCGACCTTGGGCCGCAGTCATCGAAGCATAGAGATGTTTCCAGCGACACCCCCCGGCGTCTGTTCAGAGGGTCAGCACGATGCGGCCCCGGGCATGGCCCTGCTCCAGCAGGCGTACCGCGTCGGCCGCGCGTTCCAGCGGGAACGTCGCGCCGACCACCGGGGTGAGGCTGCCGTCCGCCGCGTACCCGGTGAGGATGCGCAGGTCCTCCTCGACCGGCTTGGCGTACACCCACTGCATCCGCTGGCCGTAGACCGGGGCCAGCATGGCGGCCCGCATCGTGCGGGTCATTCCACCGAGCAGCCGGCTGCCGCCCTCGCCACCGATGAACGAGATGGTGCCCTTCGGAGTCAGCGCCTCGCGCAGCGCGCCCACCGGGCGCTGGCCGGCGCAGTCCAGGATCAGGTCATGCCGGCCGCGGTCGGTGATCTCGCCGCTGGTGTAGTCGATGACATCGTCGGCGCCGAGCGAGCGCACCAGGTCCACCTTGTCGGCGCCGCAGACGCCGGTGACGTGCGCGCCGAGCGCCTTGGCCAACTGCACGGCGAGGGTGCCCACGCCGCCGCCCGCGCCGATCACCAGCGCCCGCTGGCCGGACTGCAACTTCCCGGCGGTGTGCAGCCCCTGCCAGGCGGTGTACCCGGCGGTGGGCAGCGCCGCGGCCTGATCGACGGTGAGCCGCTCGGGCTGGTGCGCGAGCTGTTCCGGCTTGGCGAGCGCGTACTCGGCGAACGCGGCGCTGCCGGTGCCGAACACGGCGTCGCCGGGGGCGTACCCGGTGACGCCAGGGCCGAGGGCTGCCACCTCGCCCGCGAAGTTGGTGCCCAGCACCGGGTTCTTCGGTGTCCGTAGCCCGTACCCCATCAACCGGATGAGCTGCGGACGCCCGGTGAGCATGTGCCACACCCCGGGGTCGACCGCGGCCGCGCGGACCCGGACGAGCAGCTGACCCGGCCCGGGTGTGGGTTGTTCGATTTCGCCGAGCTGGAGCACGTCGGGGTTGCCGTAGGTGGGGGCGAGGACGGCCTTCATGATTGCTCGCTTTCCCTTGCGGGGTAATGGAACACGTCGTCGATCCGAACTCCGAACACGTGCGCGATCTGGAAGGCCATCTCCAGCGAGGGCGAGTAGCGGCCCTGCTCGACGGCGATGATGGTCTGCCGGGTCACCCCGACCCGGTCAGCGAGTTCAGCCTGCGTCATCTCGCCGTTGGCGAAGCGCAGCATCCGAATGGTGTTGGTGACCCTGGTCGGTTTCACAGGCCGGGGAACCCGCGCCGGTAGACGACGATCTTCGCAGTCGAGCCGAGTACCGCCGAGAGGGTGAACGCCAGGTAGATGGCGTTCGCGATCCAGAAGTAGTCCACCTCGGCCAGCGCCATCAGCAGCGCCGCGACCCCGCCCACGATGACCAGGGACTGCCCGGTGTACTCCCCGAACCGGTTGATCTGCCGGTCCCGTTCGTCGCCCTTGCCGGTGTCGACCGGGGTGACGATGGACAGCACGATGCTGAGCACGATCGAGGCGACGATCGCCGCGCCGATGGTCCACAACAGCGTGGACACGTAGTGCACCTCGGTGATCGGGATGCTCCCCGCCCGCCCGAGAATGATTGCCGCATAAGCGGTGTAGCTGGCGATTGCGACGACCGCCAGTACCCACGCCCGCAGCTCCGCGAAGGCCACGTCCACTCCCCATGTAAGGAAAACCTGACATCACCGAATGTAAAGCTATGCAGACATCAAGTCAAACATTCTTTACACAGCGCAAGGGCTTGCGCGGACCGTGCCCGTGCCCGAATCTTGCGGCGTGACAGCCACCTCCGTACGGGACGCCTATGCCCGCCTCGCCCACGGTCGCCGCCTCCGTCGCGCCGGACAGGTCGTCATGTACGCCTCCGGCGCATGGCTGCTCGTATCGATCGCGGGTTCCCTGGCCGCGGCGGCACTCGGCTGGCTGGCTGACGACAACGCGACCCCGGCCGTGTTCTTCGTAGGGGTGACCGCTCTAGGCTTCGTCGTATTCGTCGTCCTCGTCATGCGTGGCCAACGGATCATCCGAACCCACCTGCGGACTGTCGCGGCGAATCCCCTGGGCGAGTTGCCCGAGCACCTTCAGATCGGCACTGCCCGCCCGATGCGGCAGGCCTGGGGGGTGGTCGTATTCCTCGTCGCGGCCCCGATCACGCTCATCGTGTTCGGCCCATCGGTTACCGGATGGGTAGTGATCGCCGGTGGGGTGGCAACGCTGATCGGCTTCGTCCGGGTCGGTCCGTCGGTGCTCCACGTCAATTCGGCGTACCTGGACGCGTCAGGCATTCGGCTGCCGCTGCTCGGTATCCACGCGCCGTGGACCTCGGTTGCCGCTGTGCAGGTCCGCGGCGCGGACAAAGTGAAGATCACTATCGTCGGCCCGCTCATCCCCACCGGCGACCTCCCCGCCACCTGGACGCGACGCGCGCTGGCCGCCAACCCGCCAGGCTCGGTGCTCACAGTCCTGGCGGCCCGGCCCGAGATGGCCGTGTGGGTGGCCGCCCGCTACGCCGCCCGGCAGCACGACCTCCAAGACCGTCCTTGATCCAGGCGGGGCGCGCGGCCTCACCGGCGAGGGCGGCTCTGGCGGGCGGCCAGCGCCACCAGCGACAGCGGGACGAAGATCCATAGCTGGAGTACGGTGTAACGGCGCAACTCCCGGTCAGTGCCGACGCCTGCCAGCTCCGCGTCGAGGGCGCCGGGCCGGCTCAGTTGGCTGGCGTACACCGACAGTGGCACGTAGTTGAGCCCGGTGCCGAGCATCCAGACACCGAACAGCCGACCACCCCAGCCGTCCGAGATGATCAGCAACCCGATCCCGAGCAGCGGCATCACCACCGCGCCGGCCAGGAACTCGACCAGGATGATCCGTCTACGCCGCAGCGTGCCCCGGGTTCCGTACATGTCGATAGCCGCGAGCCGCCGCACATTCATGACGATGATGCTCGCATCTGCGCGGGTCTCCCCGCCCCGGGTGCCCGGGTGTTGACTGAGCGCGGACCGCTCGGCTGGCTCCGCGGCTGTGATGCTGGCGCCCGCCGGGTTGGACAGTCAGATCTCGTAAGGATTGTTGCCGCGCACCGTCGCCGGCACGCCGTCAGGGAACGGCCAGCACTCGCCCCGACAACCGCCCGTGCCGACTGGCAGGTACTCTGGGGCGTCACGCCCTCGTAGCTCAGGGGATAGAGCATCGGTTTCCTAAACCGTGTGTCGCAGGTTCGATTCCTGCCGGGGGCACCAGGTCAGAGGCATGATTCACCATCACGCCGTGCGAGTCCGCCACCCAGGTTGGGTGCGTCGCCCGAAGATCATGCGGCGTCACGTCCGCCAGCTGCACCGCTCAACCGCAACCCGGAGCCGGCTCCGGAAGCCGTGATAGCTCTGCTGGCGGTGGGCTGTTTGCTTCTGTATTCGGGCGTACCCCCCGGCCAAGGCTCACTTCCAACCTGATGGTGCGGGTTCGATCTCCGGCACGTCCTCCGGCTGTCTTGAACTGGCCGGAAACAACGGGAGTGACCTCGACGTCGCGCGTGCCGTCGGAGGCAGTTGCGGACACCCTGTGCCCCGTACGATCGGCCGCCATCCTGATGCGCGCCGGTGCCGCCTTCGGTGGTGTCTTCTGTAGCAGCCAGTACCCCCGATTGCAGCAAGCTCACCGACGACCAGATCGCGCGTGGCGTCGCCGACGCGGTACGGCAGACGGGACGGCCCGTCTCCGACGAGGTCGGCGTCGACACTGAGGCCGAAGGCTGCCGACCGCAGCTGACCACGATCGACATCACCCTCACCCAGCTGGGGCATACACCGCCACCCAACTGTTGCGCGACGCCGGCGCGGCCAGTCGGGCGGCCGTCGGATCAGCGCGGACAGCGACCCCCGGTCGGGCCGGAACGGTTCGGGTCCGGCCGATGCGGACAGCTCGTCCTGCGGCCACGGGGTCGCCGTGCTGTGCCGGCAGGGGTCTTGGCGTCGCTGCGTTACAGCCGCGCAGGCCAGCCGAACACCCGCGCCATGGCCTCATATAGCATCCGAAGCGCCACAATTCGCCGCGCTACAAACGCTACGATGTAGTCATGGCCAAGCCGACCAGCATCCGTTTCGACGAGATTCTGCTTGCAAGGTTGCGCCGGCGAGCGCAGGCCGCTACGGGAACCAGCACATCCGCCCTGGCCCAGCGCCTTGTTGACGAAGGACTCAGGATGGCGGACCACCCCGGCATCCTGTTCAAGAACGGGCCTTCCGGGCATCGGGCAGCACTCGCTTACGGCCCTGACGTATGGGAGGTCGTCAAGGTCCTGCGCGAGGTCGACGAGCGCGGTCCGGTGGCCATCGCCGCCGCCGCCGAGATCCTTTCGCTCGATGTCAGCCGGGTCACCCTCGCGGTGGACTACTACGGCGACTACCAGGAGGAGATCGACGCGGAGATCGCTGCGGCTGACGAGGCATCCGAGCGTGCCGAGCACGCCTGGCGAGTCCAGCAGCAGCTCATCGCATGACGCCACCGGCGGCACCACCAGTTCTTCTGCTCGACGAGATGTTTCCACCAGGTCTTGCCGCCGCACTGCGGGGCCGCGACCACAACGTGCTCGCAATCGCGGAGCGGGTAGACATGCGGTCCATGACCGACGCGGACGTCTTCGCCTGGGTGCTCGCCGCACCGTGCTGGCTGCTGACCGAGAACGTCAAGGACTTCCGGCCGCTGCTACTCCTGGCACTCCAGGCTGGAACGGCGGCAACGCCGGAGGGGTTCGGCCTGCTGTTCACCAGTTCCAGGACGTTCCCCCGGTCGCGGACCAACCCCGCGCCACTGATCGACGGGGTCCACCAGTGGCTATCCGCCGGCCCGCCCAAGCCGCCCATCGTTGAGGACTGGCTGGCGGCCGCCGGTTAGTAGCGCCAGCATCCGCCGTCGTGCCTGCCGGGGCCTGCGCCCTAGCCGAGCCCGGCCAGCCGGCGGCCTCCGTCGGCATCGACACGACCGCATGGCTATCGCCCGCCCGGACCCGCGCGACCGCCCCGGACAGGTAGTTGCGTGTCCGGGGCGGTCGCGTGTGAGGTTCAGGTGCGTCGTCCCGGTGGTGGCCCACCCGGCCCCGGCGGTCCGTACTGCGGCGGTGTTCCACCGCCGGCGGGTGGGGCGTACCCGGGAGGAATCCCCGTGGGTGGTGGGCCGTACTGGGTGGGCGGATAGCCGGCCGCGGGTAACTGACCGTCGGACCGGTCGCCGGGTAGCCACCCGGCGGTGGCCCCGGCGGAGTGCGGCGCGACCGGCCGGACCGGGCCACCGCCACGACCACCACGACCAGCGCCACCACCACCACGCCGGCCATGATCAGGACTAGCCGGCCCGTCGAGCTGACCCGGCCGTGGCTGCCGCCGGCCGAGGCCGGCGCCGAGCTGCCGGCGGTGCCGGTCGCTGCCGGTGGGTTACCCGCAGGGTTGCTGTCCACCGGTGGCACGTTGTCGGTGAGCGCCTGGTACGCGCGTACCGTGCCGAAGCCGAACAGCGGGTCCCGACCCGGGTCGCCGTTGTCGCGGGCCGTCTTGATCAGGCGATTGATCACGTTCGCCGCGTTGAGCTGTGGATACTTCGCCCGGATCAACGCCACGATGCCGGAGACGACAGCGGTGGCGAGACTGGTGCCTTCATCGATGCCATAGCCGTTCGGGTACTTGGCCGGTGGCGTGGCGCAGGGAAGCTGCACGGCCGGGCCATTGACCACAACCTGCGGTCCCTTGGCGGATCCGGACCAGAAGTTGCCGTCCTTGTCCGCACCGGAGACCGCGACCACGCCGGGGATGCTGGCCGGCGAGATCACGTCGAGCATGCCCTGCCCGGTGTTCCCCACGCCGGCGACCACCACCGCGTCCTTGGACAGCGCGTACCGGACCGCGTCGATCTCGTACTGCTCCGCCGCCCCGAGGTGACCGTTGGACACGTTGATCACCTTCGCGCCGTGATCTGCCGCCCAGCGGATGCCCTGTGCGTGGTGCGCGCGTCGCCGGTGCTGCCGGTCGTGTTGGCCACCGGCAGAATCTGGGCACCCGGTGCGATGCCGAGCAGGTGGCTGTCGCTGCCGCCCTTGCCGGCGATGATGCTGGCGATGCAGGTGCCGTGTTCGTACTCCGCGTTGTTGCCGCCGGTCCCGTCGCCGGAGCCGACGATCGAGGTACCGCTGATCACCTGGCCGGCGAGGTCGGGGTGGGCCGCGTAGATCGGGCTGTCCACCACCGCCACCCGCACGCCCTGGCCCTTGGTGATGGCCTGCGCCTCGGCGATGCGCATCGGGCCGAGATACCACTGCGCCTGCCGCACCGACTCGGCGAACGCCGGCTCGGGCAGCGCCAGCGCGCCGGTGAGTCCGACGAGGACAGCCACCGCCGCCGCCGGGCCAGCGCCACCGGCTCGGCCGCTCCGGCCGGAGGGCGCTCAACTCAGCACCGAGGGCGGCGCGTCGGTGTCGCCCCCCCACGGGTCTTCGTCCTCGGTCAACCAGGTGCCGCGCTCGTCGTCCGGTGCGTGTCCGCCCGCGCCGTGGCCGCCGCCACCCATCACGCCGGAGCCACGCTTGCCAGCGGCGGCACCACCCCGCCCGGCGCCCGCGGCGCCACCCATCGGCATGCCGCCCGGCAGTGACACCGGCCGGCCGACCTGGGCGCCGGCACCCGCGCCGAGGCCACCGGCGCCGAGCCCGCTGAGCCCACCGCCGCCGCCGCCGAGACCGCTCAGCCCACCCGGACCGCCCAGCCCACCGAGGTCGCCACCGGTGCCGGCCAGACTGGCGAGTGGCGGGTCGTCGGGGTTGAAGCCGCCGGCGGCGCCGGGGTCGAACCCGGTGGCGGTCCCGGCGGTGGGGTCGTAGCCGTACTTGGTGCTGTTCGGGTCCAGGCTGGACGGGCTGAAGTCCGACTTGCCGAGGTCGGGCGTTGAGCTCAGTGAGGAGGGGCTCGGACCGCCCGGACTGGTCGGGAACTGGTTCGAGGGCAGCGACACGGGCGGGTTCACCGGGGTCGAGCTGGGGGTGACCACGTCGGCGGTGGTGTACGCGCCGTCGCACTCGTCGTAGATCTTGCGGGCGTCGTCGGTCTGGTCGTCGAACCAGGAGGTGACGTGTCCGAGGGTCTCGCGGGTCCAGTCGCCGATGAACGAGTGCGACAGCGAGTCCATGAAGTCGGTGTTGGAGAGCCAGATTCCACTGCTGATGCCGACCGCCACGTTCCCGCCGCCGAGCAGTCCGCCGGCCAGCCCCGCCGTGTACGCCTTGTCGGCGGCGCTCAGCGCGTCGTAGCGGCCCTGCACGTTGTCCAGCATGTAGTCCGGAACGGGCATGGTGGTCTGCGCCTTCTGCAGCGCGACCGCGCAGTCCTGGAGCATCGGGATGATGTCCTTGTGGTTGGTCTCGATCTGCTCGATCGCCTTGCCGATGCTCTTCAACTTGCCGAAGTAGTCGTCGGCCGCCGTCCCGGTCCAGCTCTCCTTGAGATCCTTGACCCCGTCGTCGATGCTCTCCGACAGTGACCGCGCGTTGGTGAAGACGTTCTGCCAGTCCATCGCGAGCGCCTTGACGTGCGCCGGCCGGCCGGCCACGCACACCTGGTTGACCATCTCTTCCCAGCCGGTCACGTGTAACCCCCTGCGGAAGTCCCGGAAGTGCCGGGGCCGGAGCTGTTGTCGGCGAACGCCTTGTCCACCACGGCGATGGACACCTTGTTGTTGTGTTCGGCGTTCTGGTAGTTGTCGATGATCGACTGGGTGGCCCTGATCGCCACGTCGAGCGACTGGATGATGCCCTGGTAGGACTGCACCGCCGTCTTCAGGTACGTGGAGTGCTTGGTGGAGATGGCCGTGGCGCTGGGCAGCTTGCTGAACCAGATCTCGCCCTGGTCCTTGGTGACCACCATCGAGCCGAGATCGGGGATGGTGTGCTGCTGCAGGTACTCCTTGAGGCCGGTCAGCCAGGGGATGACCGCCTTCAGCGAGTGGATGTCCACCTTGGTGGCTGGAGTGTTCCCGGTACCGACGGTATTGATCTTGCTCGACAGCGAGCTCTCATCATCGCCACTGACGTCATAGAGCTTGATGCCGTCGTAGACCTTCTTGTCATCGTCGTCGCCCATGGCCCCTCCCCCGCACGCAACAGTCCCATGGGAACTGTAGCGGAGCAGGCCCAGCGCAGGAGACCGGCGATCGACCGCGGTAATGATCGACATCGGTAGCTGGGTGGCCGGGGCGGGAACCGGCGCGGGCACGCGCCAGCCGTTGGAGTGGTACCGCACCGATTGATCAGGAATCGAGAAGCGGCAGGGTTTCCCCGGGCCTAGCCTTTTCACAGATGGCCGGCAGCACGCCGAGCCTCGAGCGTCGAAAGGTAGTCCGAACATGGCCACGAAGAATTCCAAGGAACAGTCCGCCGGCTTCAGCGCCGAGGAGCGGGCCGCGATGAAGGAGCGCGTTGCCGAGCTACGCGCCGAGGGCAAGAAGGGCGCCAAGAACGCCGACGGGCTGCAGGCGGTCCTCGACCGGATCGAGCAGATGGCGCCGGAGGATCGGGCCCTCGCCGAGCGGGTGCATGTGACGGTGACCGCCACCGCCCCGCAGCTCTCACCGAAGACGTGGTACGGGATGCCCGCCTACGCCAACGCCGACGGCAAGATCGTCGTCTTCTTCCAGGACTCGGGCAAGTTCAATTACCGGTACTCGACCCTTGGCTTCCAGGACGCCGCCAACCTCGACGACGGTGACCTGTGGCCGGTGGCGTACGCGCTGCAACAGTGGAGCCCGCTGGTGGAGAAGAAGGTCGCCGAGTTGGTGAAGGCAGCGATCTCCTGACCGCCGCCGCGACCACGGCGGGCGGGCTTTCGCAGTATCCCGGCCCGCCGTGCCCTACGAGAGCAGAGCTACCTCGGCCGTGAGCAACGGGTCGACGGCGCCCTTGTCCGGCGGCTCCTTCATCGCCACCAGGACGTGAACGAAGATGTCCGCCACCCAGGTCACGCCGAGTTCCACCACGTAGCCCTTCGCGTCGGCGGTTGGCGTGATGAACAACTGAGCGTGCCCTACCGGCGTACCCGGCATCGTCTTCCAGTCCGGGCTCTTGCCGGTTCCGGAAATCTCGTCATCGCAGAAGGTCCGAGCGCCCGCCGGCGTCTCGAACTGAAAGAGGGTCACCTTGACACTCCAGCCGTCCCTGGTCACCCAGCGGCGGACGATGCCCCGGCTGAATCCTGCGCTATAGAGAAGTTCCCGCCACAGGTTCGCGTCCGTCCCGTACGCGGAGGCTCCGGTCAGGTCGAGTGTCTCCTGGGCCGGCCTGTTGGGCCAGGGTCGCGCCCCGGCCGGCATCGGGATGAGAAGCTTCGCGAGGTCGCCGGAGTGGTTGCCGCCGGCCGTGGATGGAGCACTGGCAGGGCTCGCGGGGCTGACGGTCGGACTGGCGGCGCTCGTCACCGGTGGTCGGCTGGTGGTGGCGTTCGTGACCGGCGCGGCCGCTGATCCCGACGGGTGTCTTCCGTCGGCGGTCACGGCGACCACGGCTATGCCGCCGAGCAGGACTACCGTGGCCGCGACGATGCCCAGGATTGCCGGAAACGCACTGCGCCGCCCCGGTTGCGCGGTGCCCGGAGTCAACGGCGGTGCGGGGAATTGGCTTCCGCCAGGGTATCGCGGCATCCCGGTCGTCGGTTCGGCTCCGGGATCGGTAGGCCCGGTGGGCGGCGACGCCGCAGTGATCGGCGAGCCCGGCTGAGTACCCGCCGGTGGTTCGGGCGGCGCCGCGTCGCCGGGGTGTGACGGCTCAGCCGCCGACGTGTTCTCAGGCATGATCACGGCCGCCATTGTCGACTTTGGACCGTCGACGGGCAAGGCCGTTCATCCCGATGACCGCGGGGTCGAGAGAGGCCGCACCTGTCGACTCAGGTGTCGGAGTGTGTCGGTCCGGGGGTGGCGGGATCGGTATCGAGGAACAGTCGGATCCGCTCGGCGATTGCCGGCCAGTCAGGTCCGAGCCAGACGAAGTGGCTGTGCGCGCGGCTTTCGACGAGCTGGGCGCTGCGGATGGCGTCGGCGAGCGACTGGGCGTGGGCGAACGGCACACCCCCGTCGGTACGTGTGGCGACTACCAGGGTGGGCTGATCGATCCGTGCGGTGACGTCCGGCGTGGGGCGCAGATCGTTGAGGAACCCGCGGCCGGAGCGCATCCGGGCGAACAACGCCAGCAGCAGGTCCCGGTCCTCGGCACGCAACGCGGCCAGGACCTCGCCCACCGGTCGGGTCGATAGGCTGTTCATCATCAGGCGCAGACAGAGATCGGGTGCCATTCGGGTAAGGGCGTGTATCCCCGCCCAGGTCACGGCCTCGGTCCGGGCGGCGAACAGGACGTGCGCACCCACGCGGGTCCGGCGATCCGGAAACGGCAGCCAGCCCACCGCGCTGACCAGGATCAGCCGCTCAACGAGGTCAGCATGGCGCGCGGCCATGGTAGCGGCGGTCGGCCCACCACCCGAGATGCCGACAACGGCGGTGACCCGGGTGATGCCCACCTCGGTACACAACGCACGCACCGCGTCCGTGTACCCCTCCACCGAGCCACCGGTCGCCAGCGGAGTACGGCCGTAGCCGGGACGCGAGGGCGCCAGCAGTGTGCAGTCGGCCGCAGCGAAGACATCCTCGCCCAGTGCCAGGCCGGCTCGGACGTGCCCACCGTGGAACACCAGCACCACGGACCTACCACGTCGATCCAACCGGTACTCGATCTGACCGACCGGCAGGCGCGCCACTGTCGTCGGCCTGACAAGATCGGGCATCGAGTGCCTCCAGGCGTGGCGGTGCCGCACCGGCCCAACGTTGATCGCGGACCTGCGGGCAGCCGGTTGGATTCAGGCGTTCAGAGCCAGGTGGTGGCCAGCCAGGCGCCAACGGCGGCGAGTACGAGAAGGACGATGTTGAGGCTGATCTTCCGGGCCTCGCCGCGGGACAGATGGACCGCGATGCCGCCGACCTGGATCAGGACGAGACCGATCGCCGCGGCGATGGCGAGCCAGGGCGCGATCCCGGTCAGCGGTGGCAGGATCAGGCCGACCGCGCCGAGGATCTCCAGTAGCCCGATCGTCCTGACCAACGGCATGGGGACGCGGTCGACCCAGCCCATCATGGGCTGGAGCTGCTCCTGGCTCTGGGCGACCTTCTTGCCGCCGGCATAGAGGTAGAACACCGCAAGCAGCGCCGCGACGATCCAGTAGGCGATTTCCATGACGGCCCTTCGACGACGAAACCCGGCGGGTACATGATGCGCCAGCACCCGGCGGGTATCTCGGTGGCCGCCGCCCGGACGGCTAATGAACAGCATCAAAACCAGCCCGTGGGGCGTCGCCGGCACGTTGGCCGGCGGCGCCCCACGGCGGTTGCGGTGTCCCGCGGGTCAGTCGGGGCAGCTGAGGTCGTTGCGGGCCTGGTCGATGGTGGCGTTGAGGTTCGGGCCCAGCGCGGTGAGCGCGGTGACCACGGCGGCCAGCTTGCCGGCGTTATCCAGGCTGCTGAAGTTGGTGGTGATCGGCGCGAGCTCGTCGTGCAGCTTCTGGGCGGCGGCCGAGTGGACGTCCTTGAGGTCGTTGGTCAGCGCCGTCACGCCCTGAGTCAGGTTGGACCAGGCCGCCTTGCCGGCGTCCAGGTCGGTGTTCTTGACGGCCGCCTGCAGGTCGCTGATCGCCTGCTTGATCTGCTTGATGTCGGCACAGGCCGCGTCGGCGGCGCCGGGCGCCAGCGGTGATTCGGTCGGGGCCGGTGATGCGGACGTGGCGGCCGGGGTCGGGGTCGGGGTC
Organism: uncultured Actinomycetota bacterium; assembly: GCA_963794685.1. Taxonomy (GTDB): domain Bacteria; phylum Actinomycetota; class Actinomycetes; order Mycobacteriales; family Micromonosporaceae; genus CAVTWH01. The sequence continues at coordinate 615,736 of CAWCFK010000012.1, forward strand.
GAGGCGGGCGCACCGTAGCCACCGATGCCGCCACCACCGCACCCGGTCGCCAGCACGGCAACCAGGGCAAACCCACCGAGCACCGGCCCGAAACGTCGGGCTAATCCGCTCATCAGCTCAGCGTGCCACTCCGCGCCGCGGTGGGTGCCGTTGCTGGAAAATTGTGGGTACGAGCTGGTCAGTCCAGGTATCCGCCGTCGCCCGTGTAAGGCCAGATGTTCTGCGCGCAGCCGTCCAGCCCGTAGTACTGCGGCTGCATCACCGGGGCCGGCGCACCGGCCGCCGGACAGCCGACGTGGCCGTGCCCGAGCGCGTGCCCGACCTCGTGGTTGACCACCAGCGCCTGGTAGTCGGCCGGGCTGTACACCGACGCGCCCTGGTCACTGCCGTTCGTCCCGGTACGCCAGCGCAGCTCGTTGATGACCACGTTCTTCCCGCCCCGGCAGGAGACCACACCGCCGGTGTTCAGCCCGAACTTGGCGCAGGTCGCTTCGGTGTCGTGGGCGGTGGTCAACTCCACGATGAAGTCCACCGGCCCGCTGGACACCCGCTGGAAGCGCCACTTGCCGCTACGCAGCCAGCCCTGCCCGGAGTTGCCGAGGATGGCGTCGACCCGGCTGGCCACGGTGGCCGTCGACTCGCCGAGCCCGCTCTGCACCGCCACCATGTACCGGCGCAGGGCGCCGCCGGTCGGTCCGACGACGCCGGTGCCGCCGGCAGCGATCTTGTAGGTGATCCCGTAGGTGGCGAAGGTGGTCGGCGTGGCGGTCGGCTTGCTGCTGGTCTTGCTCGGCTTGGGCGACGCGGTCTTCGACGGGGTTGGGCTGGGACTCTCGGTGGGTTCCACCCCCTCGTCGTCGGGAGCCTGCTGGGCGACGACCACCGGTGGCTGCCCGGTCACCCGGGGTAGTGGCGATTGGGTGCGGTGCCCGCAGGCGGCCACCAGCAGCGCCACCACCAGCCCGACCCCGGCTGCCAAGCCAGCCCGTCCCCGCATGCGTATGCCCTCCCCGTCGCGACGCCCGGCAGAGTGTAGCCAGGCATGGTGACACTGTTGGTCCCGCGCCAACGACGTGCCTTGACGAGGACCGAAGTTGCCGCAGCTCAGGAGTGGTTGTGAATGGTTCGGGCCGCGCGCCCCGGTGGGAAAGCGCGGCCCGAACCGATGTCGCGGTACTCAGCCGGCGAGGCCGACCCGGTCGAGAATCCAGGCGGCGACGAACGCCTCTTCCTTCCAGGCGTCGTAGCGCCCGGACGGGCCACCGTGCCCGGCCCCCATCTCGGTCTTCAGCAGCACCGGGGTCTGCGGCGAGACGGCCCGCAGCTTCGCCACCCACTTGGCCGGCTCCTGGTAGAGCACCCGGGTGTCGTTCAGACTGGTCACCGCGAGGATCGCCGGATAATCCACGGCCGTCACGTTCTCGTACGGCGTGTAGGACTTCATGTAGGCGTAGACCTCGGGGTCGTGCAGCGGGTCGCCCCACTCCTCCCACTCGATCACGGTGAGCGGCAGCGACGGGTCGAGGATCGTGGTCAGCGCGTCCACGAACGGGACCTGCGCGACGATCCCACTGAACGCGCCCGGCGCCAGGTTCGCCACCGCGCCCATCAGCAGGCCACCGGCCGAGCCGCCGCGCGCCACCAACTTCTCGGTACTCGTCCAACCGGCCTTGACCAGGTAGTTGGCGCAGGCCACGAAGTCGGTGAAGGTGTTCTTCTTGGCCAGCAGCTTGCCCTGGTCATACCAGGCCCGGCCCATCTCGCCGCCGCCCCGCACGTGCGCCACGGCGAACACCACGCCCCGGTCGACCAGCGACAGCCGGGGGATGGAGAACCACGGGTCCATGCTGGTCTCGTACGAGCCGTAGCCGTAGATGACGGCCGGGGCGCTGCCGTCGCGCGGGAGTGCCCTTGCGGCACAGCACCGAGATGGGTACCCGGGTGCCGTCGTCGGCCACCGCCCACTCGCGTACCTGCTCGTAGGCGTCCGGGTCGTACCCGCCGAGCACCGGCTTGCGCTTGAGCAACCTCAGTTCGCCGGTGATCAGGTCGGCGTCGTAGACCGAGTCGGGCACCACCAGGGACGTGTAGTGCAGCCGCAGCACGCTGGTGTCGTACTCCGGGGTGGAGTCCACGCCGACGGTGTAGAGCGGCTCGGGGAAGGCGATGTCATACTCGGCTGCGCCGTCCAGCGGCATCACCCGTAGCCCGGTGAGGCCGTCCCGGCGCAGCGAGATGACCAGGTGCCGGGTGAAGGCGTCCAGCCCGAGCAGCCGGGTGCCGGGGGTGTGCGGGATGAGTTCGGTCCAGTCGCCGGGTGCGTCCACCGAGGTGTACGCCACCGCGAAGTCCTCGGCCCCGTCGTTGTGCAGGACCAGGAAACGGTGCCCGTGGTGCTCGACGGAGTACTCGACGCCCTGCCGGCGTGGCGCGATCACCGCGGGCTCGCCGAGCGGCAGATCCGACGGTAGGAACCAGACCTCCGACGTGATCTTGCTACTGGACTCGATCAGCAGGAACCGCTCCGAGCGGGTCAGCTCGATGCCGATCCAGAACCGCTCGTCCGGCTCCTCCTTGAGCACCACGTCCTGCCCGGCGGTACCCACGACGTGCCGCCACACCTTGTTGGGCCGCCACGCCTCGTCGACCGTCGAGTAGAACAGCACCGACGCGTCCAGCGCCCAGGCGGAGCCGTAGAAGACGTTCTCCACCACGTCGTCGAGGACAGCGCCGGTGTCCAGGTCCTTGATCCGCAGGGTGAACCGCTCGTCACCGGCGAAGTCGGTGGAGTAGGCCAGGAACCGGCCGTCCGGTGAGATGTCGAAGGTGCCCAGCGCGAAGAAGTCGTGCCCCTGCGCCAACTCGTTGCCGTCCAGCAGGATCTGCTCGCCCGGCAGCGGTTGCCCGGATTCGGTGGACGGCGGAGCGGTCTCGCCCTCGGTCACCGGAACCCGGCACTGGATGCCGTACTGCTGGCCCTCGACGGTCCGGGTGTAGTACCAGTGCCGGCCTTTGCGCGAGGGTACCGACAGATCTGTCTCTTTGGTTCGGCTCTTGATCTCGCTGAAGATCGTCTCCCGGAGGCCGGCGAGGTGGGCGGTGGCCGCCTCGGTGTAGCCGTTCTCCGCCGTCAGATAGGCGACGGTGTCGGGGTCTTCCTTGTCGCTGAGCCAGGCGTAGGGGTCGATCACGGTGTCGCCGTGGTGGGTCCGCTCGCTGTGGACGGTCTTGGCGACGGGCTTGTCTGCGGTGGTCACCCCGGCCACGTTACCGGGTTTTCAGCGCGTCGAGTTGGGCCGCGAGGTCGGCGACACCGGCGAAGACGAACCGCTTGCCGATCTTGCGGCGGCGCAGCAGGCCCAGGTCGGCCAGGGCGGTGAGGTCCTGCCGGGCGGTCTCGGTGACCACGCCGTGCGCCGAGCGGTGCGACTCGACGGTGAACTGGGCGCCCTCGTGCCGCAGCGCGTAGCGCAGCAGCGCGAGCTGACGGTGGTTGAGCTGCTCGTCGGCCGGGTCGAGGCGGTCGCGCAGGGCACGCACCTCGTGCATCTTGCGCTCCAGGTAGACGGTCAGGCCGTCGATCGCCTCGTGCAGCACGCCGAGCTGGTGCAGGAAGAAGTAGGTCAGGTCGTTGTCGTCGGTCTCGGTGTGCAGGTAGGCGCGGGCGTACCGGGCGGGGGAGCGGCGCAGGATGCGGGAGATGGAGAGGAACTCGGTCAGCCAGTACCCGTGCCGCAGCATCGCCCAGTAGAACAGTGCCCGCGCCGTGCGGCCGTTGCCGTCCAGGAACGGGTGCTCGTAGCCGAGCAGGAAGTGCAGGGTGATCGCCCGCAGTACCGGCGGCAGGTAGGCCGGGCCACCGTCCGCCGGCGCGTTGGCGAACTCGCACAGCCGCTCGATGCGCTCCGGCAGCAGCCGCGCGTCGGGTGGCCGGTAGAGCTCCTCGTCGGCACCGCTGAAGACGCCGACCCGGGGCTCGTCGGGGCGTTGGAACCGGCCGGCCGCGTCGGCATCGTCGAGCGTGCCGGCCGTGACGATGCGGTGCAACTCGCAGATGACGGCCGGGGTGAGCGGCTCGTCGCGCAGTTCGCCGATGTGCCGCATGGCCGAGAAGTTGTTGGCGATCATGCGTTCCGACCGGTCCCGGGGCGTCCGGCCCGAGCGGATCATGTCCTTGGCCACCAGCCGGGTGGTCGCCGCGCCCTCCAACTGGCTGGACCGGATCGACTCCTCGATCAGCCCGTTCACGAGGTAGCGGTCGCGGGTGGCCGGGTTGGTCACCTGCTCGGTAAGGGTGATCTGCCCGGAAACGGTGGATGCCACGAACTCGATCTCCCGCAACACCTGGTCGGGCAGCGTGTAACTGAACGGCACGCCGTAGGGGTCGAGCAGCCCGGTGTCCCGCCGCCCGGCACTGCGCCGCACCTTGATCGCCAGCCACCACTGCTCGGCGGTCATCCCGTCCGGCGGGGTACGGGCGCGCAGCTCCTCCCAGTGCGGGTAGCCGTCGGTGGGCGGCGGGGCGGCGAGGAGCAGGTCGACGAGGCGGTGCGCGGCAGCGGTGCCGTCGCCGTCGGTGGCGGTCAGGGACATGGCGGCCAGTGAGGGTGGTCGGACGGGTACCCGCATGACGTGCCTCCTGCTGCCAACTGATGCCAAATTAGCAGGAGAGCACGAACTGCTGCCAGTCTGGCGGCAACTGGCAGCACGGGTTGGCAGATCATCGAACACGCGTACGATAGCGGATCCCCGGCCACCTGCACCACCGACACGCGGACGGTCCGGCCCGGCCCTGCGGAATGACCCGATTGCCGACCTGTGACCGACTTGTGGCGGCCGCCGGCCGGCACCCTGGCGTTCCCGACATGCCCGGTGAGTCCGGCTCGCTCCACTCTCGACTAGCTGCTCCGGATCTGCGATGACATATGTCACCGACCTCGGCTGATCGCTTGGTGTTGTCGCAGGTCAGCAGGCAGGGTCACGCAGCGTGCGCAGCTCCCCGACGCACAGCTCCTCACTCCAAGGAGTGCCCCCGACCCCCAAGGAGTAACCGCAATGAACCCCCAGCACCGCACCCCCGATGCCGCCGAGAAAACCGGCCCACTGACCCGATTCCGGGTCGCCGTCGTCGCCGCAGCGCGCCGGCTGCCGGTCGGCCGGATCGGCAAGCCTCGCCTGATCGCCGGTGTCGCCCTGATCGCCGCCGTGCTCGTCGGCGGCTCCGGGATCGCCGTCGCAGCCAGCCACAACCTGGCCAACCGGCCGGCCCCCTACGTCGCCGACCGCGCCGCCGACGACCGGGCCAACCGTGACTACGCCCGCGCCGGACGCCAGCTCCAGCCCGAGCGCCACCAGCTCCCCGTCGGCCGCGCCGAGCAGCGCCGCGCCGGCCCCGACCACGCCGGCCCCCGCGCCCACCACCACCGCGCCGAAGCCGAAGGCCACCACCACCGCGCCGAAGCCGAAGGCCACCACCCCGGCGGCTGTCCCGGCCGGCTGCGCCAGCTACCGCGGCAACCAGCTCACCGCCTGCCAGCTGCTGCCCTCCTTCGGCTTCGCCACCAGCCAGATGTCCTCCCTGATCCCGATGTGGAACAAGGAGAGCGAGTGGAACGCCACCGCCGAGAACACCGGCTCCGGCGCGTACGGCATCCCGCAGGCGCTGCCCGGCTCGAAGATGGCCTCCGCCGGCTCGGACTGGCGGACCAACCCGGCCACCCAGATCAAGTGGGGCCTCGGCTACATCAAGTCCGTCTACGGCAGCCCGGCGGCCGCCTGGTCCTTCTGGCAGAACAACGGCTGGTACTAGCCAGCCCAGGCCGCCAGGCACCGTCCGGGGCCTGGCGGCCTCTTGCCTCACCGGGTCGCGGCTTCCGATGACGCGAGAGCTGGAAGCAAGTGGGCGGTTGTCGGGGTCCGGAGGGGTTGCCGGAGACCGATAACAGTGGGGGTTCCACCGTGTACACGCCGCTGGTGTACGGCACCAACCGCACCGAACAGGGCCAGGTGCACCGGGCCATCCTCGCCGGCCACAGTGACGACGCCCGGACCGACGCGCTCGTGGTCGACCAGCGCGACTCCTGGCTGCGCAACCGGCGCTACCGCTGGCTGGTTCTGCTGCTGCCGGTGCTCGCGTTGGCGTTTCTGGTGGTGCAGCTGCACCGACCGGACGCCGACCTGCTCATCCGGGTGGCCGCGGCTGCGGCGTTCCTGGTGCTGACCGGCGTCGCGGTGTGGGCCTTCGTGCTGAACCACCGCTACCTGCGGTACCGGCCGCTGCCCGAGACCGCCGAGACCGCCGAGATCGCCAGAGCAGCTCAGACGGGGGTGGCGTCGTTGCGGAGGGTGAGGATGGCGATGTCGTCGCGGGGCGGCTCGGGGGAGAAGGCGAGCGCGGCGGCGCGTAGCCGGGCCGCCACCGCCTCGGCGGAGTAGCCGGCGAGTTCGCTGGCGGTGGCGCGGAGCCGTTCGACACCGAACATCTCCGTGCCGCGTCGCCGCTCGGTCACCCCGTCCGTGCAGAAGACCAGCGTGTCGCCGGGGGAGAGGATCACCGGCAGGGCCGGCGTCTGCACCACCGGCAGCAGGCCGAGCGCGGTGCCGGGGGTACCCACCTGGGTGGCCTTGCCGTCGGCGGTGACCAGGACCGGGCGGTCGTGCCCGGCCAGGTAGAGCTCGACGGTGAGCCGGTGTGTCTCCGGCAGTGCCAGGCCGGCCAGTACCAGGGTGCAGAACCGGCCGTCGCCGCGCTCCACCAGGGTCTCGTTGATCCGGTGCAGGATCTCGGCGAGTGGCCGGCCGTCGCGGGCGAGTACCCGGATGACGTCGCGGACCACGCCGGTGACGATCGCCGCCGGTACCCCCTTGCCGGAGACGTCTCCGATGACCACCAGCCAGCTGCCGTCGGGCCGGGCGACCACGTCGTAGAAGTCGCCGCCCATCTCGGCGTTGCCGGCGGTCGGCACGTACTCGGCGCCCAGGCCCACCCCGGCGATCTCCGGTAACGCGGCCGGCAGCAACTCCTGTTGCAGGGTGCGTGCGATGGTGGCGCGTTCGGCGTGGATGCGGGCGTTTTCCAGGGCGAGCGCGCTGCGCCGGCTGAGGTCGCCGAGCACCGCCATCTCGTCGGCGTCGTGGCGGTGCTGCGCGGGCCGGCCGACGGCCAGCGCGCCGAGCCGGGTGCCGGCGGCCCGCAGCGGCAGCACGAAGCCCTCCACCGCACCCGGCAGCGCCAGCGCGCCGTGACCCCGGACGGCTTCCCGGATGGTCGGCAGCACCGCGGTCAGGTTGCGGTTCAGCGCCGGCAGCGCGGCCTCGTCGGCGTGCGTGACGGTGGCCAGCGTCGGCTCGTCCCACTCGTCGGCGGTCCAGACCGCGCACCACTGACCGAGCCGGGGTACCACCAGGCGGGGGATCAGGGCCAGCGTCAACTGTTCGTCCAGCGACTGGGCGAGCAGGTCACCGGCTTCGGCCAGGAAGGTGAGCGCGGCCTGCCGGCGCTGCTCGGCGCGGCGTAACCGGTCGTTCTCCAGGGCCAGGCCGAGCCGGTCGGCCACCAGCGCGGCCAGCGGCGCGGCGAGCGGGCCGGTGGCCCCGGTGACGATCAGCTCACCCTGCCACGGGCGGGCCAGCGGCAGCGGCAGCCGCAGTTCGGTGTCTGCGGCCCGGCCGGTCAGCACGGACTGGCCGTGCTCCACCACCGGGACCGGCCCCCGGCCGTCGGCGCGGTCAACCCGCAGCAGCGTCCGGGTGGCGCCGATCGCGGTACACAGCCGGGCCAGCGTCTCGCCGGCCACCCGGGGCGACCACGGCTGGTTGCCGCCCATGGTCAGATCGGGGTCGGCAAGCGCGGCGAGCGCCGCCGGATCGACCGGCGGCGCGGTGGTGGCAACAGCTATTTGCGGGGTACCCGGATCCGGCGCCAACCGGACCCAGACCCCCTTACCGGCCTCGTGGTGCACGACCCCCCAACTGGAGGCGAACCGGTCGACCAGGAGCAGGCCGCGGCCGCGTTCGGAGAGTTCGTCGGGGTGCTGGACTTCCAGCGGCTCGGCAGCCTCGCTGCCCCGTTCGGCGAAGTCGGTGACCGTGATGATCACCCCGCCGTCGTCAACGGCCACTTCCAGGTCGATGTCAGTACCGGCGTGCAGTACCCCGTTCGTGGAGAGTTCGGTGGTCAGCAGCAGCGCTTCGTCGAGTAGTTCGGTGCGGCGGATCTCGGTGAGCGCGGCACGGACGACGGCGCGTGCGGCGGCCGGGGTACGGCGGTCGGCCGGCAACCGGATACGTCGGACCACCGAGACTGCCACACCGTGCAGTCTCCCCCGAACGGACGCGGCAGGCCAGCCTGCCACCAATCGGATGGGCCCGGACGGTCGCCTTGGCGCCATCGTTCGGGCCATGATGGGTCGGTCCGGCGTACCGGGTCGGGCGCCGCCCCCGACGGAGAGGAAGCGTGATGACCACCGTCGAGCATCACCCGCTACCCACGAACGGCTCCGCCCAGTCCGGGGAGAACGGCTCTGCCGAGGCCACCGAGTCCGCTGTGCTGGCGGAGTTGCAGGATGCGCTGCGTCGGGTCCGCAGCGGCGACTTCAAGGTCCGGATGCCGCGGCGTACCGGCCTGGCCGGCGAGGTGGCGGATTCGTTCAACGAGGTCGTCTCGCTGCAGGAGCGGCAGATCCTCGGGCTGATCCGGGTGTCCCGGCTGGTCGGCCGGGAGGGGCAGCTCAACGAGCGGGTGCACGAGGAGGGGTACGACGGCTCCTGGGCGGACGGGGTACACGCGGTCAACGCCCTCATCGACGACCTGGCCCGGCCGACCACCGAGATCGCCCGGGTGATCAACTCGGTGGCTGAGGGTGACCTCTCCCAGCACCTCGCCAACGAGATCGAGGGCCGGCCGCTGCGCGGCGAGTTCCTGCGCATCGGCCGCACCGTGAACACCATGGTCGACCAGCTCTCCTCGTTCGCCGACGAGGTGACCCGGGTGGCCCGCGACGTGGGGACAGAGGGGAAGCTCGGCGGGCAGGCCGACGTCCGGGGCGTCTCCGGCGTCTGGCGCGACCTCACCGACAACGTGAACCTGATGGCCGCGAACCTGACCAGTCAGGTGCGCTCGATCGCCCAGGTGACCACGGCTATCTCCCGGGGCGACCTGTCCCAGCGGATCACCGTCTCCGCCAAGGGCGAGGTCGCCGAGCTGGCCGACACCATCAACGGGCTCACCGACACCCTGAAGCTCTTCGCCGAGCAGGTGACCCGGGTGGCCCGCGAGGTCGGCACCGAGGGCAACCTCGGCGGCCAGGCGGACGTGCCGAACGCCGCCGGTACCTGGAAGGACCTCACCGACAACGTCAACCTGATGGCCGCCAACCTGACCAGCCAGGTCCGCAACATCGCCCAGGTCTCCTCGGCGGTGGCCCGTGGCGACCTGTCGCAGAAGATCACGGTGGCCGCCCAGGGCGAGATCCTGGAACTCAAGACCGTCATGAACACGATGGTCGACCAGCTCTCGTCCTTCGCCGACGAGGTGACCCGGGTGGCCCGCGAGGTGGGGACCGAGGGGAAGCTCGGCGGTCAGGCGCAGGTGCGCGGCGTCGCCGGGACCTGGCGGGACCTCACCGAGTCGGTGAACCAGCTCGCCTCCAACCTGACCGGCCAGGTGCGCAACATCGCCCAGGTGACCACCGCGGTGGCCAAGGGCGACCTGTCCCAGAAGATCACCGTCGCGGCCCGCGGCGAGATCCTGGAGCTCAAGTCGACCGTGAACACGATGGTCGACCAGCTGTCCTCGTTTGCCGACGAGGTGACCCGGGTGGCCCGCGAGGTGGGGACCGAGGGCAAGCTCGGCGGTCAGGCGCAGGTACGGGGCGTCGCCGGGACCTGGCGGGACCTCACCGACAACGTGAACTTCATGGCGTCGAACCTGACGTCGCAGGTGCGCAACATCGCCCAGGTGGCGACGGCGGTGGCCCGCGGTGACCTGTCCCAGAAGATCACCGTCGACGCCCGCGGCGAGATCCTGGAGCTCAAGTCCACCGTGAACACGATGGTCGACCAGCTCTCGCTGTTTGCCGACGAGGTGACCCGGGTGGCCCGCGAGGTCGGGACAGAGGGGAAGCTCGGCGGGCAGGCGCAGGTACGGGGCGTCGCCGGGACCTGGCGGGACCTCACCGACAACGTGAACTTCATGGCGTCGAACCTGACGTCGCAGGTGCGCAACATCGCCCAGGTGGCGACGGCCGTGGCCCGCGGTGACCTGTCCCAGAAGATCACCGTCGACGCGCTCGGCGAGATCCTGGAGCTCAAGTCCACCGTGAACACGATGGTCGACCAGCTCTCGTCCTTCGCGGACGAGGTGACCCGGGTCGCCCGCGAGGTCGGCACCGAGGGCAATCTCGGCGGGCAGGCCCAGGTGAAGGGGGTCAGCGGCACCTGGCGCGACCTCACCGACAACGTCAACTCGATGGCCGCCAACCTGACCAGCCAGGTCCGCAACATCGCCTCGGTGACCACGGCCGTGGCCCGCGGTGACCTGTCCCAGAAGATCACCGTGGACGCCTCCGGCGAGATCCTGGAACTCAAGTCCACCGTGAACACGATGGTCGACCAGCTCTCGTCGTTCGCGGACGAGGTGACCCGGGTGGCCCGCGAGGTCGGCATCGAGGGGAAGCTCGGCGGTCAGGCGCAGGTGAAGGGCGTCGCCGGGACCTGGCGCGACCTCACCGAGAACGTCAACCAGCTCGCCTCCACCCTCACCACCCAGCTGCGCGCCATCGCCCAGGTGTCCACCTCGGTGACCCGCGGCGACCTGACCCAGCACGTCACCGTGGTCGCGCAGGGCGAGGTCGCGGACCTCAAGGACAACATCAACCAGATGATCGTCACGCTCCGCGAGACCACCAGCGAGAACGCCGCACAGGGCTGGTTGGACTCCAACCTGGCCCGCGTCGGTGGCCTGCTGCAGGGGCAGCGCGACCTCGGTGAGGTCTGCCGAATGATCACCATGGAGGTCACTCCGCTGGTTGACGCCCAGCTCGGCGCGTTCTTCCTGGTCGACGGCGAGCGCCGTAGCCGCAAGCTGAAACTCTCCGCGTCGTACGGGTACGTGGCGCCGGACACCGAGCTCAGCTTCGCGCCCGGCGAGGGGCTCGTCGGCCAGGCCGCCGTCTCGCTGCGCACGATCCGGGTCAGTGCCGCGCCCGGTGGGCAGTTGGCCGTCCGCTCCGGCCTGGCCCACACGGCCGCCGCCGATCTGGTGGTGCTGCCGGTGCTGTTCGAGGGCGAGCTGCTCGGCGTCATCGAGTTCGCCAGCGTGGCCGCCTTCTCCGACCTGCACCTGGCCTTCCTGGACCGGCTGGTGCTCACCATCGGCGTCGCGCTGAACACCATCCTGGCCAACCGGCGCACCGAGGAGCTGCTGGCCCAGTCCCAACGCCTCGCCCGGGAGCTGCAGGAGCAGTCAGCCGAGTTGCAGCGCACCAACGTGGAGTTGGAGGAGAAGACCACCGTCCTGTCCGAGCAGAACGTCAACATCGAGACCAAGAACCGGGAGATCGAACTGGCCCGGGCGGGGCTGGAGGAGAAGGCGCAGCAGTTGGCGACCGCCTCGCAGTACAAGTCGGAGTTCCTCGCCAACATGAGCCACGAGCTGCGTACCCCGCTGAATTCGTTGCTGCTGCTGGCCCGGCTGCTGGCCGACAACGGCGAGGAGAACCTGTCGCCCAAGCAGATCGAGTTCGCCCGGACCATCCACGGCGCGGGCTCCGACCTGCTCGCGTTGATCGATGACATCCTGGACCTGTCCAAGATCGAAGCCGGTCGGATGGACGTGGAGAACACCGAGGTCTCCCTCACCGATGTGCGCGGCTACGTCGAGCAGGCGTTCGCACCGCAGGCCGAGGAGAAGGGGCTGCGCCTCGCCGTCGAGGTGGCCGCCGACCTGCCGCCGGTACTCGTCACCGACGCCCAGAAGCTCCAGCAGGTGCTGCGCAACATGCTCTCCAACGCGGTCAAGTTCACCGACTCGGGCTCGGTGACGCTGCGGATCGCGCCGGCCGCCGCCGACGCCGCCCGGGTCAGCATCCCGCGCGGGGCCCGGGGCCTGGTCGCATTCACCGTCACCGATACCGGCATCGGCATCCCGGACGACAAGCTGGCGCTGATCTTCGAGGCGTTCCAGCAGGCCGACGGCACCACCAGCCGCAAGTACGGCGGGACGGGGCTGGGGCTGTCGATTTCCCGGGAACTCGCCCGGCTGCTCGGTGGGGCGATCGACGTGACCTCGGTGCCCGGCGCCGGCTCCACCTTCACCCTCTACCTGCCCGGCGTCATGGCCGGCGACGCGCCACCGCTGCCCGGCCTGGCGCTGGTCGGCGGCCCGGCCGCCGGCCGTAGCAGCCCGCCGATCCTGCGCGCCGAACCCGAGCAGCGGCCGGTCGCGCGCCGGGTCGCCCGGGGACTGGACGGGGCCACCGTGGTCATCGTCGACGACGACGTGCGGAACGTCTTCGCCCTCACCAGCGCCCTGGAACTGCACGGGATGACGGTGCTCTACGCCGACAACGGCGCCGACGGGGTACACATGCTGGCCGAGCACCCGGAGGTCGACATCGTGCTGATGGACGCGATGATGCCCGACCTGGACGGCTACGAGACCACCAGGCAGATCCGGCGCAACCGCAACTTCGCGAACCTGCCGGTGGTCTTCCTGACCGCGAAGGCGATGCCCGGCGACCGCGAATCCGCGCTGGCCGCCGGGGCCAGCGACTACATCACCAAGCCGGTGGACCTGGACGAGCTGCTCGAACTCATGGCCTCGTGGGTGAGTGGCGACCGGGTGGCCGGGGATCCGGAGGACATGGCGTGACCAGCGGACGCAGCGGAGCCCGTCGGACCAGGCACCCGAACGGCCCGGCCAGCCCGGTGGGTATCCCCAAGGTGCTGTTGGTGGACGACCGGCGGGACAATCTGATCGCGCTGGAGGCGATCCTGCAGGGGCTGCCGGTGGAGCCGGTGGCGGTGGACAGCGGCGAGGCGGCGCTCAAACAGTTGCTGCTGGACGACTTCGCGGTGATCCTGCTGGACGCGCAGATGCCGGACATGGACGGCTTCGAGACGGCCAACCACATCAAGCAGCGGGAACGTACCCGGCATGTGCCGATCATCTTCCTGACCGCCGCCGACTGGGACGCCCAGCTCGCGCTGCGCGGGTACGCCGTGGGCGCGATCGACTGGCTGACGAAGCCCTTCGACCCGTGGGTGCTGCGGGCCAAGGTGTCGGTATTCGTGGACCTGTGGACCAAGAGCCGGCAGTTGGAGCTGGCGGCGGCGGCCGTGGCCCGGCTGAGCCAACTCGACGAGCGGGTTGCCGCCGCCGTGGCGGCCCTGGAGGACGGCGACGGACCCGGCGCGCTGCGGATCTTGCAGAATCGGAGCTGATGTCACTCCGTTAACACGGCCCACTTTCTGCACTTTGGTGTCAAAATGGACAAATGCGCAGAAGTGCCGCCGGTTTGCTCGTTGCTGGTCTCGCCGTCCTCGGTGCGGTCGCGCTCCCGCCGGCGCCTGCGCCGGCCGCCCCGCCGGTCGGCGGCACGCTCATCGTGGACGAGACGTTCACCGGCGCCAGCGTGCCCGACAACGCCTGGCGGGCCAACGGACAGACCTGCCTCACCGGGTCCGCCGTACCCGCGCCACCCCCGAACGCGCAGATCGGCGTCTGTACCGCCGCGTTCAACGGGCCGGTGCCGCCCATCGGCGTGACCCCCGGCTACCTGCAACTCACCGACGCCAGCACCTTCAAGGTCGGCAACATCCTCTACAACCGGCCCATCCCCGCTGCCGCCGGACTCTCGGTCACCTTCGAGCAGTACCAGTACGGCGGCACCGAAGCCGACGGCATCGGCTTCTTCCTCGTCGACGGGGCGACCAACCTGACCACCACCGGTGGCGACGGCGGCAGCCTCGGGTACGCCCAGCGCAACCTCATCCCCGGAGTACCCGGCGGGTATGTCGGCGTCGGGCTGGACGCCTACGGCAACTTCTACGACGACGGGGAGAAGCGGGGCAGCAACTGCCCGGTCGGTCAGCGCTCGCCGGCCGGCACCGCCGAGGGCCGGGTCGCGCCGAACGTCATCACGGTGCGCGGCCCCGGCGCCGGGACCAACGGGTACTGCTTCCGCACCGCCACGGTCACCGGCGATCCGGCCAGGCCGACCAGCACGCTGCCCGGCTCGCTGCGCGGGCCGGCCGGCACCACCAACCCGCAGAACGCCAAGCGCCTGGTGAACGTCCAGATCACGCCGGACTCGCCGGGCAACCCGCCGCGGGTGATCGTGCAGCTGGACTTCACCGGTACCGGCACCAACTGGGTGGAGGTACTCAACGCCCCCGCCCCGGACGGTGTCCCGGCCACCTACAAGTTCGGTCTGCTCGCCTCCACCGGCGGCAGCACCGACGTGCACCTGATCCGCAACGTGTCGGTGCGCACCGTCAACGTGCTGGACAACCTGGATCTGGTCAAGCAGGTGAACCGGGCGACCACGCTGCCGCCGGTCATCACCGCCGGCATGTCGATCCCCTACCAGTACACCGTCACCAACGCCGGCCTGGAGACGCTGACCGGCCTGACCATCACCGACAACAAGGTGACCGGCCCGATCACCTGCGACCACACCACGCTGCCACCCGAGCCGGACCCGGCCGGCACCGCCGTGTGTACCGGCAGCTACCTGGTCACCAGCGCCGACGTCAGCGCCGGGCAGGTGGTCAACCAGGCGACCGCCACCGCCACCCCCACTCCGGGCACCCCGGTCACCTCCAACCCCTCCACCGTCACGGTGCCACTGGTCTCGGCGCTGACCCTGACCAAATCGGTGAGCCCCGGGCCGTACGTGATCGGCCGGCCGATCACCTACTCCTACCAGGTCCGCAATTCCGGCGGCTCGACCCTCAACCAGATCGCCGTCACCGACAACCGGGTGCCGGTCGGCGGCGTGACCTGCCCGCAGTCCAGCCTGGCACCGGGGGCAACGGAGACCTGCACGGCCACCGTGCCGATCGCGCCGGGCGCGCTGGACAGCTCCAACCGGCTGATCAACACCGCCACCGTCGGTGCCGTGTCCCCGGTCGGCCAGCAGGTGCGCTCCGCGCCGTCGTCGGTGACCGTGCAGCTCAACGCCGACATTGCGCTCACCAAGACGGTCGCGCCGACGAACATGCCAACGGTCGGCTCGGAGGTCACCTTCACCGTCACGGTCACCAACAACGGGCCGGCCGACGCGACCGGCGTGGTCATCACCGATCCGGTACCCGCCGGCCTCACCTTCGTTGCGGCCACCCCGGCGGCCGGGACCTACGACAGCGCGACCGGCCTGTGGGCCGTACCCACGCTACCCAACGGCGCCAGCAGCACGCTGGTACTCCGGGTCCGGGTGGACACCGCCAGTACCGTCGCCAACGGCGCCACCGTCACCTCCCGTGATCAGCCCGACCCCAACAACAGCAACGACTCCGCCTCGGTCTCGCTGAACCCGATCACGCCCACCGCCGACATCGCCATCACCAAGACCTCAGACGTCACCACCGCGCGGATCGGCCAGAACGTCACCTTCACCGTTCAGGCGCGCAACATCGGCCCGTTCCCGGCCAGCGGGATCGTGGTCAGTGACGCGCTGCCGTCCCGCTTCACGGGCGTGTCGGTGATCGTCTCGCAGGGGAGCTGGGACGCGGCCACCGCGCAGTGGTCGGTCGGGTCGCTGGCGGTCGGCGCCAGCGCCACGCTGACCCTGGTGGCCCAAGCCAACGACGTCGGCGCGGTGACCAACGTGGCGTCCCGGATCGCGTCCAGCCCGGCCGACCCGAACGCGATCAACGATGTCGACCGGGCCACCGTCCAGATCGTCCCGCGGCAGGCGGACGTCTCGGTGACCAAGACCGCCTCGCCCAGCCGGGTCGTGGTCGGTGACCTGGTGACCTACACGATGACCGTCTTCAATTCCGGGCCGGACGATGTGCCGGCCGCGTTCCTGTCCCTGGTGGACATTGAGCCGACCGGGCTGGCGCTGGTGTCGGTCGACGCCAGCCAGGGCACCTTCAACACGACCACGCTGGTGTGGGACATCGGTGCGCTGGGGATGGCGAGGACTCCGGCGACCCTGACGATCGTGGCCCGGGTACTCACCCCGGGTACCAAGGTGGATGCGGTGAACCTGCAGGCGCCCGACGTCTTCGATCCGGATCTGGGCAACAACACCGCCGACGCCACCATCGTGGTCGCCGCGCTGCCGGTGAACATCTCCCTCGGCAAGACCCCGTCGACCCAGCAGGTCGGCCGGGACGAGGCGGTGACCTGGACCGTCACCGTCCACAACGCCGGCCCGAACCCGGCCACCGGGCTGATCGTCGCCGACCGGCCGCCGGCCGGCCTCACCGCACCCCAGGGCAGCGTCACGACGGGTACCTACGACCCCGGTACCGGCACGTGGACCATCGGCGACCTCGCTTCCGGCGACACCGCCACCCTGACCCTGACCGCCACGGCCTCGATCACCGGCCAGTTCAACAACGTCGCCACGTTGAGCCGGGTCGACCAGGAGGACACCGACCAGACCGACAACAGCGCCACCGCGACGTTGACCGTGCTCGCCGCCGCCGACCTCAGCATCACCAAGGCCGTGGTGCCCGAGGTCGCCGCCCTCGGTGAGGTGGTCACGTACACCATGACGGTGCACAACGCCGGGCCGGACCAGCCCGACGACGTGGTCGCCACCGACCCGTTCCGGACCGATGTGGTGCTGCTGTCACTCGTCGTCTCGCAGGGCACCTTCGACTTCCCGACCCGGACCTGGCAGATCGGTACCCTCCCGGTCGGCGCGACGGCGACGCTCACCGCGACGGTGCGGACCAACCGGACCGGGCGGGTGACCAACACGATCATCATCAACCAGTCCAGCCTGTTCGACCCGGACCAGACCAACACCCTGGCCCGGGCCACTCTCGACGTACCCGCAGCCGACCTGGCCGTGGTCAAGACCGTCGACCGGTCCACCGCGCCGATCGGCGACCAGGTCACCTTCACCGTGCACGCCAGCAACGCCGGCCCGGACACGGCGCTCGGCGCGCGGGTCACCGATCCACTCCCGGCCGGTCTGGACTTCGTGTCGGCCAGCCCCAGCGTCGGCAGCTACGATCCGGCGACCGGGAGCTGGCAGCTCGGCGACGTGATCCCGGGTGCGGACGAGACGCTTACCCTGGTGGCCCGGGTGTCGGCCGTGGGTCACCACGTCAACACGGCCACCGTCAGCGCAACCGGGCCACCCGACTACGGCCCGGACAACGGCACCTCGTCGGTCGCGGTGGACGGGACGCTGGTCCCGGCGGACCTGACCGTCACCAAGACGGCGGACCGCAGCTCGGTCACGGTCGGCGACCCGATCGTCTTCACCTTCACCGTGCACAACGCCGGACCCGGTCCGGCCCCGCAGGCCACCCTGGTCGAGCAGGTGCCGGCCCAGTTCGCGGTGGCCACGGTCCCGGCCGGCTGCAACCTTGTCGGCCCGGAGCTGCGCTGTGATCTGGGTACCCTCGCGGTCGGGCAGAGCGTGACAGTGGTACTGGAGGCCACCGCGGTGACGGCCGGTACCGCCGTCGACACGGTACGGGTGGCATCCGCCGCACCCGATCCGAACCCCGGCTCCGACTCGGCCTCGCTGACCACCGTCGTGCTGCCCCGGCCGGGACCGCCGACCACGACTCCGACTCCGCCGCCGACCGCCACGCCGACCCCGCAGCGCCCGACCGCGCCGCCGGTGACCGCGCCGGTGGCCGGGTCGGGGCTGCCGCCGACCGGCCAGAGCCCGCTGCTGACGGTACTGGTGATCTTCGGGAGCCTGGTCGGCCTGGCCGGACTGGCGTTGCTGCTGCTACGCCGGCAGCAGGCCCGACTGTCCCGCCGGTGAGCCGGTCAGCGGATCATGAGAGCGTTGCGCAGGCCGGTGATGTCCAGCACCCGCAGCAGGAAGTCGCCCACGTTGGTGAGGATCAGCACACTGCTGGCCAGCCTGGTCCGTCGCGACAGCACGACCAGCGTGCCCAGCCCCTGGGAGTCGCAGAAGGTGACGCCGGCCAGGTCGAGGACCACCCGGGGCGGGATCTCGGCCTGCAGGACCTCGCTGACGGCGGTGGCCAGCTTGGTGGTGGTGGACACATCGATCTCCCCGGTGAGGTGTAGCACCACCTCGGCCGGGTCACGCGTGACGGAAATCGTCAGCTCGGTGCGCTCCACGCCGACAGCCTATCCCGAGTTGATCGGGTCGGCAGCGCGGAAACGATCATGGTGGCGGTGAGGCCGCCGTTCGTCAATAGGTAGCGTGCTGACATACTGGCGGGGCCGTGATCCAGCCGTATCCCGCGCAGGCGCCTGCCTCGCAGCAGCTCTTTGACCGCGCCGAGGCCATCGTGCCCGGCGGGGTGAACTCCCCTGTCCGCGCCTTCCGTAGCGTCGGCGGCACGCCCAGGTTCATGACCTCGGGCCGGGGCCCCTGGCTCACCGACGCCGACGGACGACGCTACGTCGACCTGGTGTGCTCCTGGGGCCCGTTGATCCACGGGCACGCGCATCCGGAGATCGTCGACGCGGTCCAGCGCGCTGCCGCCCTTGGGACCAGCTTCGGCACCCCGACGCCCGGCGAGGTCGAGCTGGCCGAGGAGATCGTCGCCCGTACCGCGGTGGAGCAGGTGCGCCTGGTCAACTCGGGTACCGAGGCGACCATGTCGGCGCTGCGGCTGGCCCGGGGCTTCACCGGGCGCAGCAAGGTGGTCAAGTTCGCCGGCTGCTACCACGGACACGTCGACGCGCTGCTCGCCGCGGCCGGCTCCGGAGTAGCCACGCTGGGGCTGCCGGACACTCCGGGCGTCACCGGTGCGGCGGCCAGCGAGACGATCGTGCTGCCGTACAACGACCTGGCCGCCGCGCGGGCCGCGTTCGAGGTGCACGGACCCGAGATCGCGGCCGTGATCACCGAGGCGGCCGCCGGCAACATGGGAGTGGTCGCCCCGCACGCCGGCTTCAACGCAGAACTCGCCCAACTCGCCCACGCCCACGGCGCGCTGCTGATCAGCGACGAGGTGATGACCGGCTTCCGGGTCTCCCGCTCCGGCTGGTACGGACTCGACCCGCACGACGCCGACCTGTGGACCTTCGGCAAGGTGATGGGTGGCGGGCTGCCCGCCGCCGCGTTCGGTGGGCGTACCGAGATCATGCAGCGGCTCGCCCCGGCCGGGCCGGTCTACCAGGCCGGCACCCTCTCCGGGAACCCGCTGGCCTGCGCGGCCGGGCTGGCCTCACTACGGCTGGCCACCCCGCAGGCGTACGCCACGCTGGACCGCACCGCCGCCACGGTGGCCGGACTGGCCACCCGGGCACTGGAGAAGGCCGGCGTGCCGCACCGGCTCTCCACCGCCGGCAGCATGTTCTCGATCTTCTTCACCGACCGGGACGTCGCCAACTACGACGACGCCCGTACCCAGGATGTGGCCGCCTTCCGGGCGTTCTTCCACAGCATGCTCAGCCTCGGCGTGTACCTTCCGCCGAGTGCGTACGAGGCGTGGTTCGTCAGCACCGCGATCGACGACGACGCGCTCGCGGTGATCGACGAGGCGCTGCCGCGGGCCGCCCAGGCGGCAGCGGAGCAGCGCAACAGCGGCGACCGGGACAGCGGCGGCCGGGACAGCGGAGGAGCGCAGGCGTGAAGACGACCGTGCATGTGCTGCGGCACGGCGAGGTGTTCAACCCGACCAAGGTCCTCTACGGCCGGCTGCCCGGCTACCGGCTCTCCGAGCTGGGCATCCAGATGGCCGAGGTGGCGGCGAAGTCGCTCGCCGGTCACGACGTGACGCACCTGGTCTCCAGTCCGCTGGAGCGGGCGCAGCAGACCGCGCAGCCGTTCGTCGCCCAGTTCACGCTGCCGGCGGCCACCGACGACCGGCTGATCGAGAGCGGCAACTTCTTCGAGGGCCAGCGCTTCGGCGTCGGCGACGGCGCGCTGCGTGACCCGCGCAACTGGTGGCAGCTACGCAACCCGATGAAGCCGTCGTGGGGCGAGCCGTACGGCGAGATCGCCCAGCGGATGTACGCGGCGATCATGGCGGCCCGCACCGCTGCCGAGGGGCACGAGGCGGTCTGCGTCTCGCACCAGCTCCCGATCTGGACGCTGCGCCGGTTCGTGGAGAAGCAGCGGCTGTGGCACGACCCGCGCAAGCGCCAGTGCGCGCTGGCCAGCCTCACCAGCTTCCACTTCGACGGCGCCCGGCTCACCGGCGTCTCCTACGCCGAGCCTGCCGCCGCCCTGGTCGCCCAGTCCGCCACCGCGAAGACCGCCAAGGGCGCCTGATGCCCGCCCGGCCGCGCACCGTCCGCCCCCGTGCCCGAGCCGGCCGGCCTGCCCGGGCCGGTTGGATCGGGGCGTTGCTGCTGGTCCTGGGGCTCGCAGTGGCCGGTTGCAGCACCGGGCACAACGCGGTGGACGGTAACTCCGGTGGCGGCAACCGCTACGTCTCCGGGGACGGCAAGACGGTGCGGTACCCGGTCGGGCACCGCACGGCCGCCCCCAAGGTCCACGGCGCCACCCTGGACGGCGGCAGCTTCGACCTGGCCGCGCAGACCGGCAAGGTCGTCGTCATCAACTTCTGGGCGCAGTGGTGCGCGCCGTGCCGCCTCGAGGCCGCCGACCTGGCCGCCAGCTACACCGCCACCGGGCCGGACGGCGTGGTGTTCATCGGCGTCAACAGCCGCGACCTCCGTGACCAGGCGGTCGCCTTCGCCAAGGGGCACACCAACTACCCCAGCCTGTTCGACCCCAACGGCAAGGTCTCGCTCGACTTCAACGACCTCAACGTGACGCTGCCCAGCACGGTGGTGATCGACCGGGCCGGCAAGGTGGCCGCCGTGATCCGCGACGTGGTGGTCCGGGACAGCCTCACCGAGCTGCTCCGTTCGGTCGCCGCGGAGCAGTGATGGGTACCCGCTTCGCCGACATCGCCGCCACCGGGCCGTTCGTGCTCGCGGTGGGGGTCGCCGCGCTCGCCGGCCTGGTCAGCTTCCTCTCCCCGTGCATCCTGCCGCTGGTGCCCGGATACCTGTCGTACGTGACCGGCCTGGCCGGCGCCGACCTGGATGCCGCGCTGGGCACCGATCCGCACGGCCGTCCGGTCGCCCCGCCGCCCCCTCCTGAGGGCGGTGGTGTCGCGGTTGCCACGCCGGTGCGGGCGCGGGTACGCGGGCGGATGCTCGCCGGGGCGGTGCTGTTCGTTTCCGGGTTCACCGTGGTCTTCGTGCTCACCGGGGTACTCGCCGCGCAGGCCGGCAACGCGCTGCGCCGGCACGAGCGGGGCCTCGAACTGGTCATCGGGGTGGTCGTCATCCTGCTCGGGCTGGCCTTCGCCGGAGTGATACCGGGGCTGGACCGGCAGTACCGGATCGGCTGGCTGCCGGGGGCCGGGCTGGCCGGCGCGCCGCTGCTCGGCGCGGTCTTCGGGCTGTCCTGGACACCGTGCCTCGGGCCGACCCTGTCCGCCGTCCTCGGGCTCGCGTACACCTCCGGGAACACCGCCCGCGCGGTTCCCCTGGTGGTTGCCTACTGCCTCGGCCTGGGGCTGCCGTTCCTGGCCTTCGCGCTGGGTTTCCGGCGGGTGCTCGGGCTGTTCGCGGTCATCCGCCGGCACAGCGCCTGGGTCACCCGGGTCGGTGGCGTGCTGCTGGTGCTGGTCGGGTTGGCGCTGGTCAGCGGCGGCTGGTCGGACTTCGTCAACTGGCTGCGGGCCACCGCCGGCGCCGGCTGGACGGGGATCTGATGACCACCACGATCGGCACCGAGCCGGATCAGCAGACCCCGACCGACCCGCCGCCGCTGCGGCTCGGGTACCTGCTGCTCGGCCAGTGGCGGCGACTGTGGCGCTGGCTGACCAGCATGCGTACCGCGCTGATCCTGCTCTTCCTGCTGGCCCTGGCCGCCATCCCGGGTTCCCTGCTGCCGCAGCACAACCTGAGCGAGAGCAAGGTCGGCGCGTACTACACCGCGCACCCGAAGATCGCCCCGACGCTGGACCGGATCGGCGCGTTCAACGTCTTCTCCTCGGTCTGGTTCTCCGCGATCTACCTGCTGCTGTTCATCTCGCTGGTGGGCTGCCTGGTGCCGCGCGCCGCCGGGCACGCCCGCGCGCTGCTGCGCAAGCCACCGGACGCGCCGGCCCGACTGGACCGGATGCCGGCCGCCGCTGCGGGCTTCGCCGTCGCCGGTAGCCCCGAGCAGGGCGGCGAGGCGCTGCGGTCGATGCTGCGCAAGGCCCGGTTCCGGACCCTGCTGCGCCGGCACGGCGACGGCAGCGTCACGGTCAGCGCCGAGAAGGGGTACCTCAAGGAGACCGGGAACCTGCTTTTCCACCTGTCGCTGATGCTGCTGTTGGTCGGTGTCGCGCTGGGCTCCTGGTTCGGGTACCACGCGGAACGGGTGATGGCGCTCGGCCCCGACCAGGGCTTCTGCAACACCCTGCAGCAGTACGACTCGTACGGCCTGGGGACCAGGGTGCAGCCGGCCGACCTGGAGCCGTTCTGCATCCAACTCGACCACTTCACCGCGAACTTCCGCGACACCGGGCAGCCCGAGGCGTTCCGCGCGGACGTGTCCTACACGCTGGCCGGCGGGGCGGCGACGAAGGCCGTGATCGCGCCGAACGAGCCGCTGCGGATGGACAAGGCCCGGCTCTACGTCACCGGCCACGGCTACGCGGTGATCGTGAAGTACACCGACAAGTACGGCGTCAGCCAGGTCACCACGGCCCCCATGCTGCCCACCGACGACAAGCTGACCAGCAGCGGCGCCATCTCGTTCCCGGACGCCAACGCGCCGACCACCGGCGCCCGCGACCCGGCCGACAAGCAGCAGGTCGGCTTTCAGGCCGTCTACCTGCCCACCTCGGACGGCTCGCACCCGCTCTCGGTCTTCCCGGGCGAGCGCAACCCGGTGCTCTCCCTGGTCGCCTACCGCGGTGACCTGGGCCTGGACGCCGGCATCCCGCACTCGGTCTACTCGCTGAACCTCGACGAGATCAACTCCGGCCGGCTGGCCATGGTCAAGGACCGGATCAACCTGCACCCCGGCGACTCGACCACCCTGGACGACGGCTCCACCGTGGAGTTCCTCGGTACCCAGCCGTGGGTCAACGTCGCCGTCCGCTACGACCCCGGCCAGCCGCTGATGCTCGGCGGCGCGATCTGCCTGCTGATCGGCCTGGTCACCATGCTCTTCGGCAAGCGCCGCCGGATCTGGTTCCGGCTGCGCCCAGCCACCGACTCCGAGTCGTCCGACTCCGAGTCGTCCGACTCCGAGCCTTCCGACTCCGAGCCTTCCGGGTCTGGGGCGTTCGGGGCTCGCGGGAGTGTGGTGACCGCCGGGGCGTTGGCCCGCTCCGAGTACAGCGGCTTCACCGAGGAGTTCGACGCTCTCGTCGCCCGTGCCCGCGCCGCGGTCGGTGTTTCCGGAAGCGGTGTTTCCGGGGGCGGCGAGGTCGGCCCGGACCAGCCGGGTGATGATGACAGGCAGCCCAGCGCAGAAGGGACCAGATGATGGCCGCGCTCTCCGATCACCTGCTGGTGGCCGCGATTCTCGGGTACACCCTGGCGATGCTCGCCTATGCGGTGGAGTACACCTTCGGCGACCGGGGCGCGGTCGCCCGCGTGGCGACCCGCCAGGAGCAGCGGGTACTCGTCGGCGCCGGTGGCCCGGATGCCGCCCCGGAGCCGCTGGACGGCCCACCGTCCGAGGTTGACGACGACGAGTCCGAGCGCGGCACGTACGCCTCGCCGGTGCTGGCGCGCCGGGCCGGACTGATCGGGCTCGTGCTGACGGACCTCGCCTGGTCGGCGCAGGTCGGCTGCGTGCTCACCCGGGGACTGGCCGCGCACCGGGTGCCCTGGGGCAACATGTACGAGTTCGTGCTGGCGGTGTGCCTGGTCGGCGCGACCGCGTGGCTGGTGCTGCTGTGGCGGCGACCGACGGTACGACCGCTCGGGCTCTACGCGGCCCTGGTGCTCGCCGTCCTGCTGGGCATCGACGGAATGCTGCTCTACACCAGCGTCGGCCCGCTCCAGCCGATCCTCAACTCGTACTGGCTGAAGATCCACGTCACCGCCGCGGTCACCGCCTCCGGGGTACTGATGGTCGGCTTCATCGTCGCTGCCCTGACCCTGATCCGGTACGGCTACGAGGCCGGCAAGGACCGCTTCCCGTACACCCTGGGGGTGCGGTTGCCGGCAGCGGCGAACCTGGAGCGGCTCACCTTCCGGCTGCACGCGCTGGCCTTCCCGATCTGGACCTTCGCCATCATCTGCGGGGCGATCTGGGCCGAGGCGGCGTGGAGCAAGTACTGGAGCTGGGACCCCAAGGAGACCTGGTCGTTCATCGCCTGGGTGATCTACGCCGGCTACCTGCACGCCCGCGCCACCCCGTCGGTGAAGCGCACGACGGCCACCTGGATCGCCGTGATCGGCTGGGGCGCCATGATGATCAACCTGTTCGTGATCAACCTGGTCGTCTCCGGCCTGCACTCCTACGCCGGGGTGTGACGCGGAAGATCGCGATTAGATCCGCCAACCCGCCCCCCAGGGGCAGTTCCGCGTATCAGATCGCGATCTTCATGGGTCACCCGAGCTGGCTCAGCCGGGCAGCGGCCTGCCGGATCGGTGCGCTGAGGCGTTCAGGAGTGAAGCTGCCGGTACGACCTGTGACGCCGAGGAGGTCACCCCCGTCGTATGCAGGGGTCTAGATCGCGATCTGCTCCCCGGATGTGAAGTCCCGCTGCACATCCGGGGATCAGATCGCGATCTCCAGCGGGGTTCACGTGTGTCGACCTCCGGCTTCGTGCCGGAGGGCGTCGCGGACGACAGCCCACCGGAAGGCTGCGTCCCGGCTCGGCTGGGCGCAGTGCGTCGGTGGCGGTGGCGGTGACACCGGCCTCGCCCAGCACTTCGAGACTCCGCCGGTACGCCGGGTGGGACGCCGGCGAGCTGTACGCCCGATTCCTCGGCTGGGTCCGGA
Source organism: uncultured Actinomycetota bacterium (assembly GCA_963794685.1). GTDB lineage: Bacteria > Actinomycetota > Actinomycetes > Mycobacteriales > Micromonosporaceae > CAVTWH01. The sequence goes on from CAWCFK010000012.1 coordinate 640,833, forward strand.
TCGGGTCCAGGTATTGGTGATCTGGCCGGTTACCCGACAGGTAGGGCGATCAGCGTGAAGCGGGACTTCAAGGTGGGGAGCAGCGAGCGGTAGGCGGCGACGGTCTGGGAGCGGTCGCCGCCGCCGTCGTGGGAGAGCACGATCGAGCCGGCCCGGGTGTGGTTCAGCACGTTGTTGATGATCGTCTGGGTACCGGGCGTCTTCCAGTCCTGCGGGTCGACGCTCCAGTACAGCGACTTCATCCCCAGGCTCTGCGCGATCGAGACGGTCTGGGCGGTGAAGTTGCCGCCCGGGTTGCGGAAGTAGGCGATCTTCGCGCCGGGCACGATGGCGTGGATCGCGTCATTGGTCTTCTGCAGCTCGTCGCGGATCTGGTCGGGGGTGCGGGTGCGCAACTCCTCGTCGTGGTCCCAGGTGTGGTTGCACAGGGTGTGCCCCTCGGCGACGATCCGCCGGATCTCGGTGGCGTAGCTGTGCACCTGCCGGCCGATCACGCAGAACGTCGCCTTGATGTTGTACTGCTTCAGCAGGTTGAGGATGTCGTCGGTGTACGGACCGGGGCCGTCGTCGAAGGTGAGCGCCGTCGCCTTCGAGCCGGTGGTGGCGATCGAGCCGAACGGGCCCTTGCCGGTCGCGGTGCCGGTCGGCGGCTTGGTGCTCGGCTTTGCCGACGGCGGCTTGGTGGTCTTCGTCGGCGTCGGGCTCGCGGGGCTGGGCGCCGGGGGCGTCGGGCTGGCACTCGCGGTCGGGCTCGCACTGGCGCTCTGGCTGCCCAGCGGGCTCGCGGTCGGACTGTGGTCGGCGGCGGCACGCGCGGACGTGCAGCCGGCGACCGCGCCGACGAGCAGCAGGGTGGCCAGGGTCGCGAGCAGCCGGGGGCGGCGGGCCATGAAACATCTCCCGGGGGGTGGGGGTTTCGGGCGTGTTACGTGATGCACAGGTTAGCGACTGTGAGCATTCGGACTCGCCGCCCGAATGGGGGATAGCGGCGTACCTGGCCGACCCTACCGGGGGCGATCCACCTGAAGCCGCTACCGACGTTGCCGAGTTTTCCGGCTAATCGGGCAAATTAGCGAAGCGCTCCGGTGAGGCTGGCCACGGCATCACGCAGCGTGGTCGGGCGATGTACCCAAGGTGGTGTCGGATGGGTGTCCCAACCCGGCCCCAGCGCGCCGATCCAGCGCGGCGGGCGGGGCAGCTCCGCCAGTTCCCGCAGCGTCGCCTGGTCAGCGGTCTGGGCAGTGTGCGACCACAGCGCGACGGCCGCCGGGCCGGTCCGCCGGACCGCCGCGAACAGCGCTGTCGCCGGCACCCGGGCGCCGAGGCAGGTCGCCGCGATCCCGGCATCCGCCAGGGCCGCCGTCAGTGCCAGTAGCGGCAGGCTGTGCTGCTCCTCGCCGTTGCAGGCGAGCAGCACCGGCTCGGTGGCCGATCGGGGGACGGCCGGCAGCGCGGTCAGCGCGGCGGCCACCGCGCCGGAGAACAGGTGCTCCACCTCCACCAGCGCGCCGGTGGCGGCATGCCGGGTACCCACGCCGATCAGCACCGGCGCGATGACGGCCTCCCAGGCGGCCACCACGCCCCGGTCGGCCAGCACCGTGTCCAGTTCCCGGCGCAGCGCGGGGGCATCCATCCGCAACGCCGTCCGGGCCAGTCCGCGGGCCAGCGGACCGGCGTCGCCCACCGGCAGCGAGGCCGGCGCGGGCGGGGTGACCGGCGCGGGTACGGCCGGGTGCAGTACCCGGTGGGCGGCCTGGGCGGGCGGGATGCCGGCCGCCGTCAGCTCCACCATCCGGGCCAGCCGGGCCAGATCGTCGGGGGTGTACCTGCGGTGTCGGCCGAGGCTGTGGCCGGTCGGGCCGAGCCCGTAGCGCTGGTGCCAGCTGCGCAGCGTGGTGACCGCGACGCCGAGGCGGCCGGCGACCGCGCCCGGGGTCAGCGGCGCGGGCCCGTCATCGGCGGACACCGGCCGTCCCCGTCGTCCCGGGGAGCAGCGCGAGCACTCCGGCCAGCCAGGGGGCGTACGCGTCGGGGTCGGTCTCGATCGCGCCCGGCAGTTCGTCCAGCGGCGCCCACCGGGTCTGCGCCACCTCGGTCGGGTCCGGGATCAGCGGCACGTCCCGGTCGACGGCGCCGACCAGCACGTGGTCGTACTCGTGCTCCACCCGGCCGGTGCCCGGGTCGTCGGCCCGGTAGGTGTAGACGCCGAGTTGGCGCAGCGCCACGCCGGTCACGCCGAGCTCCTCGTTCAGCCGGGCGGCAGCGGCCGTGGTCACCGGGGTACCCGGAGCGGGGTGGCCGCAGCAGGTGTTCGCCCAGCGCAGCGGGAAGCGGGTCTTGCCGGCCGCCCGGCGCTGCACCAGCAGCCGGTCGTCGGCGATCAGCAGCACCGAGAACGCCCGGTGCAGCCGGCCGGGCTGGCGGTGCGCCTCGTCCACGGTGACTTCCCCGAGCGGGGCGCCGTCCGGGTCGACCAGCTCCACCAGGTGCTCTTCCCGACTCATCCGACCTTCCCTGCCGCCGCGGCGATCCCCGGTGATCCGCCGAGCACCGAGTTTGCCGGAGATCAGCACCATCGGTACGCCCACTCCGGGAGTGGTTCCGGAGCCGACGAAGACCACGTTCGTCCAGTGCCGGGTGCAGGTTCGGTGGCCGGAACGGTCCGGTCTGCACCAGGGTATGCGCACTGGCGAACGGGGTGCCGGCGGCCATCCCGAGCGCCGCCCAGTCGGCCGGGGTGACCACCCGGGACACCTCGATCGCCGCGCCGAAGCCGTCGTACCCGCGTGCCTCCAGCGTCGCGACCAGGTCGTCGGCGTAGCGCTCGGGCCAGCCCGTCGTGCCAGGGCAGCGGGCCGGTGACCAGGTTCGGCGCCGGCGCGAGCAGGTAGTAGGAGTGCCGGCCGGCCGGGGCGAGGCTGGCATCACCCCGGGTCGGGTTGGTGAGCAGCAGCGACGGGTCGGTCATCAGCCGGCCCTCGTCGATGATCTCGCGGAAGGTGCGCCGCCAGGCGGTTCCAAAGTGGATGTTGTGGTGCGCGATGTGCCCGTACGCGGCGGGTGGAGCCGGCATGCAGCACCACCGCGGACGGGGAGTAGCGCAGTCGGCCGGGGGCGTCGGGGCGGCAACAGGTCGCGGTAGGCGACCGGCAGGTCCGGGTTGAGGACCACCACGTCGGCCGGGATGTGCTCGCCGGCCGGGTGCGTACCCCGGTGGCCCGGCCGGCGGAGGTGGTGACCTGGGTGACCTCGACGCCGTAGCGCAGCGTCACGCCGTGCTTCTCGGCCGCCCCGGCGAGCGCCCGGGGGACCGCGTGGATGCCGCCGCGCGGGAAGTAGACGCCGGCCACGCTGTCCAGGTAGGCGATGACGGTGTAGAGGGCCAGCGCGTCGTGCGGGGCGAGGCCGGCGTACATCGCCTGGAAGGAGAAGATCCGCTGGGTACGGGGGTCGCGGAAGAACTGTTCGATCTTGGTTTGCAGACTGCGGAAGGCGCCGTGTGCCAGTAGCCGCAGCAGGTTCGCGGTGAGCAGGTCGCGCGGCGAGTCCAGGTTACGGTCGATGAAGTCGTGCCGCTGCCACTGCCACAGTTGCCGGGCGTAGTCGACGAAGCGCAGGTACCCGTCGGCTTCCCGGGGGCCGCACAGTTCGGCGACGGCGGCGGCCATCCTGGCCGTGTCGGTGTGCACGTCCAGGGTGCTGCCGTCCGGGTAGAACGCCCGGTACGCGGGCTCGACCGGGTCGAGGGTCAGCCAGTCGGTCAACTCCTCGCCGACGGCGGCGAGCGCCTCGGCGATCAGTTCGGGCATGGTCAGCACGGTGGGTCCGGTGTCGAAGGCGTACCCGTCCACCGTGAGCAGGCCGGCGCGCCCGCCCGGGTACCGGCTCGCGCTCCAGGACAGTGACCTCGCGTCCGGCGCCGGCCAGGTGCAGGGCGCAGGCGAGCCCGCCGAGCCCGGCGCCCACGATCACCACCCGATCGCTTGCGACCTGTCACTGTCCGCATCGCCGGCCCCCTTTCTCCTGCAATCCTGCAACGAACGGCGGCTTCCCATGCTGCGGCGCGGCCCACGGTACCGTAGCCTCGTCCTTGCGTCGATTGCTGCGTCGATTGGAGGTTCCATGGACACCGGGTTGGCCGAGTCCTACGAACGCTGCCGGACCCTGCACCGCATCCACGGCCGCAGCTACTACCTGGCCACCCGGCTGCTCCCGGCCTGGAAGCGCCGACACGTGCACGCCCTCTACGCCTTCGCCCGCTACGCCGACGACATCGTCGACCAGTTGGGCGACGCCCCCCTCGGCGAGCGCGCCCTCAAGCTGCAGTCCTGGTCCACCAATTTCCTGCAGGGCCTGCTCGGCGAAGACTCGGCCGGCGAGGCCGGTGCGGACGCCGACGACGAGCTGCTGCCCGCCGTACTGCACACCATCGCCGTGTTCGACCTGGACCGCACCGACTTCGAGAAATTCCTCCGGTCGATGACCATGGACCTCACCGTGGACCGCTACCACACCTACGATGACCTGCTGGAGTACATGGAGGGCTCGGCCGCCGTGATCGGCACCATGATGCTGCCGATCCTGGACCCCGCCGACCGGGCGGCAGCCACCGCGCCCGCCCGCGAACTCGGCCTTGCCTTCCAGCTCACCAACTTCATCCGGGACGTCCGCGAGGACCTCGCCCGCGGCCGGATCTACCTGCCACTCGCCGACCTGGCCGCCTGCGGCGTCACCGAAGCCGACCTGGTCGCCGCCGGCAGCACCGGCGTCAGCACCCCACAGATCGAAGGCCTCATCCGGTACGAGATCCGCCGCGCCCAACAGCACTACCGGGCCGCCCGCCCCGGTATCGCCATGCTCGCCCCGTCCTCCCGCGCCTGCGTACGCACCGCGTACCTGGTCTACGGCGGGATCCTCGACGAGATCGCCCGCCGCGGGTACGACGTCTTCGCCGGCCGGGCCCGGGTACCCACCCGGCGGCGGCTCACGCTGGCCGCCGGAAGCCTGTTCCGCCCCGGCACGGAGCTGGCCATCCCCGGCCCCGACCTGACCGCCACCCTGACCCCGGCCGCCGCCCCCGACCCGACGGCGCTGCCCTTCCTATGAGGACGGCCGTCCTGCTGTGCACCCGCGACCTGCGGGTCCACGACAACCCCGCGCTGAGCGCCGCCGTGCGGGCTGCCGAGTTCGTGGTCCCGCTGTTCGTGCACGATGCCGCGATCCCGAGCAGCCCCAACCGGGACGCCTTCCTCGCCGACTGCCTGGCCGATCTGCGCGCAACGCTGCGCCGGCTGGGTGGCGACCTGGTGGAGCGGTCCGGCGATCCGGTCGCCGAGACCATCGCCGTGGCCCGCGCGGTGGGCGCCGACGGCGTCGCGGTGGCCCGGGACATCAGTGGGTACGCGCGCCGGCGCGCCGCCCGGCTGGCCCGCGAGTGCGCCCGGCACCGGCTGGCGTTCCGGGAGTTCCCGGGCCTGACAGTGGTGGCGCCGCAGGCCCTGCTGCCCGCCAGCGGCGGCGGGTACTACCAGGTCTTCTCCGCCTACCACCGGGCCTGGCAGGGCACCCGCTGGCGCGACCCGGCCCCACCGCCCCGGTCGGTGCGGCTGCCCCCGGACCTCGCGGTCGGCCCACCCGGCCCGGAACCCGCCCGCCCGGCCACCTCCCCCGGGCTGCCCGCTGGCGGCGAGACCGCCGGCCGGGAACTGCTGGAGCGGTGGCGTACCCGGGTCGCCGGCTACCCCGACGGGCACGACGACCTGGCCGGCGACGCGACTTCCCGGTTGTCGGCGTACCTGCGCTTCGGCTGCGTCTCCCCGCGTGAGCTGGCCGCGACCGTACCGACCGCCGACGCCTTCCTGCGCCAACTGTGCTGGCGGGACTTCTACCACCAACTGCTGGCCGGCTTCCCGGAGCTGGGCCGCACCGACCTGCGCCCCGGCCGGCCGCCGTGGCGTACCGACGTCGACGCGCTCCAGCGCTGGCGTACCGGGACCACCGGGGTTCCGGTGGTGGACGCCGGCATGCGGCAACTGGCCGCCGAGGGCTTCATGCACAACCGGGCGAGACTGATCACCGCCAGCTTCCTCACCCGGCACCTGGGCCTGGACTGGCGGCTCGGTCTGGCCGCCTTCGCCGAACTCCTGGTGGACGCGGACGCCGCGAACAACCCGGGCAACTGGCAGTGGGTGGCCGGCACCGGCACCGACACCCGCCCGTACCGGCGCTTCAATCCGATCCGGCAGGCGTACCGCTTCGATCCGGCCGGTGACTACGTCCGCCGCTACCTTCCCGAACTGTCCACAGTGGACGGGCGCCGCCGTACACGAGCCCTGGCGGCTGCCCGCAGTGCGCTACCCCGCACCGCTGCGCGGCGTGGCCGCCGCCCCCTGGCTGCCCGACTAGTCAGCGGTAACCGGCTCGTCACCGGTGGGTGCCTCGGCGGCCGCCTGCGTCGAGGGGGTGGGGGCGGGAAGTTGGCTGGGGATGCCGCGTTCGGCAGCCGCCAGCCGGAAGTTCGCGGCCGCCACCTGGTCGGGGTCGATCTCGAAGCCGAGGAACGAGCAGCCCAGGGCGAGCGCGGCCAGGCCGGTGGTGCCGCTGCCGGCGAACGGGTCGAGCACCAGCACGTCCGGCCCGACCCGGCCGAGCGCCTGGATGCAGCGGCGTGGCAGGTCCAGCGGGAATCTGGAGTAGTGGGCCCGGCCGGCGAGCCGCTCGGAGCCGAACTCCCAGACGCTGCGCACCGGCGGGGACACCGCGAAGGCGTGCTGCTCCTGCCGGGCGAACAGGTAGATCGACTCGTGCGCCCGGTGCGGGCGGCGACAGCGGCCCTCCGGCATCGGGTTGCGCTTGTGCCAGATGACCTCGCCACGGAACAGCCAGCCGTCGTCGCACAGGGCGAGCACCAGCCGGTACGGCAGCGCGAGCAGGTTGCCGTAGCGCAGCCAGGGCGCGTGCGGGTCGGTGTACGCGCGACGCCGTGCCCGGGGCTTCACGTACGCCGAGTTCTCCGCCGCCAACCCGACCCGGTCCGGCCCCAGCGAGCTGTAGGTGCGGTCACCCACCCGCCAGTTCACCGGCGTGTTGTACGCGTCGCCCACGTTGATCCAGGCCAGTCCGTCCGGCTTGAGTTTGGGCAGCAGCACCTCGAAGACCGAGCGCAGCGACTCCAGGTAGGCGCGCGGATCCTCCTCCACGCCGATCCCCGCGGAGGTGCGCTGCCCCCAGTACGGCGGCGAGGTGACCAGCACGTCGACGCTGCCGTCCGGGAGAGTGGCGGCCAGCCGGGCGCAGTCGCCCAGCGCCACCCGGTTGCGCGGGAATGGGCCGATCATGTCCACGCCGACGGGTCCCCTTCGACTCGTGGTTACAGCCGTGGCCCATCCCCAGGTGTTTCCCCCGGGCAGATCCTAGGGTCGAAGGGGCAAAACCGGTCGGATCCGCAGCGGACGGTCGGATGTGCGACACCGCACCGCGTAGGCTGCGAGAACTGTCCAGGGAGGGGCCCCGATGGCGACCGAGGAGCACCAGCCGCCACGGCTGTTCGCCCCGAACGAGCTGCTGGCCTTCCTCCTGGAGATCATCGCGCTGTTGATCCTGTCGGACTGGGGCTGGCACCGGGGCGCGTCCACCGGCACCCGGCTGCTCCAGGCGATCGCCGCGCCGCTGGTGGCGGCCGTGGTGTGGGGGCTGTTCGTCGCGCCCAAGGCCAGGTACAAGATCTCGCTGGCCGGGCAGTTGGCGGTCAAGGCGCTGGTCTTCGGCGCGGCGACGTGGGCCCTGGTCGACTTGCGGATGCCGATCCTGGCCGCGCTGTTCGCCCTGGTGGTGATCGTGAACACGGCCGCCGCCTCGGTCTGGCGGCGACGCGGCTTCACCCTCGACCCGCCGCCGTCCGTGGACGAGCGGCCCGATACCGACCCGGACGCGGATACCGACCCGGACGAGGCTCGCGGCTGACCGCTACGGCAGGGCGGCGTAGCCGTCGACCAGGATGTCGACGGCCTGGCTGAACCGGCTGTCGAAGTCCAGTCCGGCCCGGGTGGTGATGACCTCGGCCAGGTTCGGGAACTCGCCGGAGCGCAGCAGGTCGGCCTGCTGGTCGAGGTCCGGCTCGGTGCCCTCGTGGCCGGGGGTCCGGCCGACCTCGGCGAGGGTGTGCCCGATGGTGAAGGTGGCCAGCACGTTCACCAGGTCCATCGCCCGGCCCAGGGGTACCCCCGCCGCCCGCATGCCGGCCAGCCAGCGCTCGGCCATCCGGATCGCCTCCGGGGAGTTGATCGGCCGGGTGGCCGCCAGCGGGAGCACGCCGGGGTGGGCCAGCAGCGCCGCCCGCAGTTCGTGGGCGAACCGGCGCAGCCACCGGGTCCAGGGCGTCGACTCGCCGGGAGCGGGGTCGGGGAGGTTGGCGAACGCCGACTCCATCACCCGGTCGACGAGCCCGTCGAGCAGCGCTTCCTTGGTCGGCAGGTAGTGGTAGAGGGTCATCGCCTCGACGCCCAGGTGCGCGCCGAGTTTGCGCATCGACAGCGCCGGCAGGCCGTGGGCGTCGAGGAATTCCAGCGCCGCGTCGAGGACGAGGGTCCGGTTCAGTCCGGCCCGGCTGCCGGGACCGCGAGCAGCCACCCCATCCACCCCCTTGACATTCCTTACGGTGTAAGAGAGCCTACCATTCTTACACCGTATAATTACCCGTGAGGGGACACCGTGGTGCTTGTCGTGGCGTTGGTCCTGATCCTGCTGTCGGTCGCGTACTTCCTGGTCACCACGTTCGTCGACCTCTACCCGTTCAACAACGTCCGGGGCGCCACCCGCGCCGAACAGCGCACCGAGGCCCTGATCAACGCGCCGATCATGACCCTGCCGGCGGTACTGCTCGGGCTGGCCGCCGCGACCGGGCTACCGGCACTCGGCTACCCGGCCGCGGTCCTGGAGCTGCTCATCGCCCTCGGCGGACTGCTGCTGTGGTGGACGCCGTACCTGGTCGGGGTGAGCGTGCCGTGGGCCACCGCGGGAGCCGACGTCAGCTGGCCGCAACTGCACGCGCGCACCTACGCGCACACCGTGATCGTGCTGCCCCGCATCGGCGAGCGACCCCGGCCGAACCTGGAACACATGCTGCTGCACGCCCTCCTGCTGGCCGCGGCGGTCACCACCTTCGTCGCAGCCAGCTCACTGTAGAAGCGGGGTTGGCAGCCGTTCCTACACTGCCGATCATGCGAACGGTGACAGTCCAGGCGCGCGACGGCGAGCAGTGGCAGGTACGGGTGCAGTGGCTGCCCCGCTGGCGGTTCCTGGCCCGGCGCTTCGGCGGCTGGCGGCGTAGCCGTAAACAGGACCGGATCACCGCCGGGGACGTGGCCAACGGCATCCCCGACGGCCCGAGCGGCGGCCACGGCGGCGGTGGGTTCTTCGACTCGCTGGCCGACGACATCGCCATCGCGATCACGGTGATCGTGTTGTTCGTGGTCTTCGGGCTGGTGTTCTGGTTCGTCCTGCTGCCGGTGCTGCTGCTCGTCGTGGACCTGCTCGCCGTGGTGGTGCTCTGCGTCGTCGCAGGAGTCGCGCGGGTGCTCTTCCGCCGCCCGTGGACGGTCGAGGCGCAGAGCGCGCACCCGGTCACCGGGGCGGAGCGGCGTTTCACGGCCGCCGTGGTCGGCTGGCGGGCCGCGCTGCGTACCCGCGACGAGATCGCCGACAAGCTCCGCCAGGGGTACCCGGTGGAATCCGTCGTCGCCACCACCAACGCCCGGTGGCTCGGCCCCGGCCCGGCCAGGCCGGCGTCAGCCCGGTGACGGCGACGGCACCGGTGACGGTGGTGGCGGATCGGCGCAGTTCGACGGTGTGTCGTCGCCCGCGATGAGGAACTCCTGGCAGGTCAGGAACGTGTCGTTGTGCCGGCCGACGGTCCAGCCGACGCCGGTCACCAGGGTCACCACCAGCACCGCGGCCAACCGGTAGCGCCGGTTCGGCAACGCGAACAGCTCGGGGGCCACCAGGTTGCCGACCGTCCACAGCGTCAGCGGCAGCGCCGCCACCGTCGCGCCGATCAGCACCAGGTCGACCCGGTGGTACGCGTCCCGCCCGGCCCCGGCCGGCGCGAACAGCCGGAACGTCAGCCAGCACAACGGGATGCCGAGCGCCACCGCCATCCACGGCCGGATGCGCACCGCCGGGCGCAGGATCAGCGCGCCGACCAGCAGCACCGTGGAGACCACCAGCAGTTGCAGCAGCCGCGAGTAGAACACCGTGTGGTACGCGCCCAGCGTGAACGCGATGTCCCAGGCGAACAGCGACGCGGCCAGGGTGCTGGCGAAGAAGCCGCGTAGCTGCTCCTGGTCGGAGCCGGTGAGCCGGAATCCGGTGCGCAGGTTGTGCCGCACCCGGCCGAGCCGGCCGCTGTCGGCCCCCCGGTGGGGGCGGCCGTCCGGGCTGCCGGCCCGACCGCGGTGCGGGCCGGCAGTACCCATCCGTCCGCGCCGCTCAGGCCTGGGCCGCCAGCTCCGGCAGCCGGCCGGTGTTCAGTTGGGCGTCCAGGTTCACCGCGGCGCTGATCAGCGCCAGGTGGCTGAACGCCTGCGGGAAGTTGCCGAGCTGCTCGCCGGTCGGGCCGATCTCCTCGGCGAACAGGCCCAACCGGTTGGCGTAGGTGAGCATCTTCTCGAACGTCAACTGGGCCTCGTCCAGCCGGCCGGAGCGGGCCAGCGCGTCGACGTACCAGAAGGTGCACATCGAGAAGGTGCCCTCCGAGCCGAGCAGGCCGTCCGGGGAAGCGCCCGGGTCGTAGCGGTAGACCAGGCTGTCGGAGACCAGCTCGGCGTCCATCGCCGCCAGGGTGGACAGCCACATCGGGTCGCGCGGCGAGATGAAGCCGAGCAGCGGCATGTAGAGCAGCGAGGCATCCAGCACGTTGGTCTCGTAGTGCTGGACGAACGCCTCCCGCTCGCGGTTGTAGCCGCGCTCCATGATCTGCTTGTAGATGGCGTTGCGGGCGTCCCGCCACTTCACCACATCGGCCGGCAGGCCGTGGGTGTCGGCCAGCCGCAGCGCCCGGTCGAAGGCCACCCACTCCATCAACCGGCCGTAGGTGAAGTCCTGCCGGCCGCCCCGGGTCTCCCAGATGCCGTCGTCGGGCTGGTCCCAGTTGTCCGACAGCCAGTCCATCATCTCGGCCAGGTGCTGCCAGCCTTCGCTGCCCATCCGCAGGCCACGGGAGTCGGCCAACCGGACCGAGTCCATCGCCTCGCCGTAGATGTCGAGTTGGAGCTGGTCCATCGCGCCGTTGCCGATGCGTACCGGCCGGGAACCCTTGTAGCCGGCCAGGTGGTCGAGCTCCTCCTCGTGCAGGTCGGCGGAGCCGTCGACGCGGTACATGATCTGCAGGCGGGTGCCCTTCATACCGGCGTCCTCGACCCGGTCGCCCAGCCAGCGCAGGAACGCCTCCGCCTCCTCGGTGAAGCCGAGGCCGAGCAGGGCGTACACGGAGAACGACGCGTCCCGCACCCAGGTGAACCGGTAGTCCCAGTTGCGTTCCCCGCCCACCTGCTCGGGTAGCCCGGCGGTGGGGGCGGCCACCAGCGCGCCGGTCGGCGCGTAGGTCATCAGCTTCAGCGTCATCGCCGAGCGCTCGACGTTGGCCCGCCACCGCCCGGTGTACTGCGACTTCGAGATCCACCGCCGCCAGTACTCGCGGGTCTCCTCGTACATCCGCTGGATGGCCTCCGGAGTCACCGCCGTCGGCGGGCCGCCGGGCGCGGTCTCCAGCACCGTTCCGCCGACGTCCCCGGCGTGCAGGTGCGCCACGGCCCGGATGCCGCCTTCGCCGTGCCGGGTGAGCCCGCCGGTCACCAGCGGAGCGCCGTGCCGCGCGGCGTTCAGGTTGACGGTCATCGTCGGGCTGCGGAAGACCGCCCCGTCCTCGGTGATGGTGACCTCGTGGCTGTCCCGGCCGTAGTTGAAGCGCGGGTCGCAGATCGCCTCGAAGGTCATCTCGCCGCGCACCACCCGGATCATCCGCACCAGCCGGTGCCGGTCGGTCGCCACGTTGCCCGCGATCGGCATGAAGTCGATCACCTCGCCGACGCCGTCGGAACTCATGAACCGGGTCATCAGGATGCAGGTGTCCGGCAGGTAGAGCTGGCGGGTGACGTACTCGACGCCGATCGGCCGGACCTCGAAGCTGCCGCCCTTCTCCGGGTCGAGCAGGCCGGCGAAGATGCTCGGCGAGTCGAAGCGCGGGGCGCAGAACCAGTCGATGGTGGCGTCCGAGGTGATCAGCGCGGCGGTCTGCAGATCACCGATCAGGCCGTGGTCCTCGATAGGCGGGTAACCGTCCATGGATAGCTCCTCCGGGTAGGCGTACCTCCACTATCGAACGGGTGGCCCGGCGGGCGGCTCACCCGGCGCGGGTGATGCCCCCGACCGGGGCGGGCGGCTGTGATGGCCACGTGAGCAACGTCGACCTGGCCCGCTTCCAGTTCGCCATGACGTCGATCTACCACTTCCTCTTCGTCCCGGTCACCATCGGCCTCGCGTTCATCACGGCGCTGCTGCAGACCAGCTGGCACCGCAGCAAGAAGCCCGAGTACCTGCGGCTCACCCGGTTCTTCGGCACCCTGCTGGTGATCAACGTGGCGGTCGGCGTGGTCACCGGGCTGGTGCAGGAGTTCCAGTTCGGGATGAACTGGTCGGCGTACTCGCGCACCGTCGGCGACGTGTTCGGCGCTCCGCTGGCGATGGAGGGGCTGGCCGCGTTCTTCCTGGAGTCCACCTTCCTCGGCCTGTGGATCTTCGGCTGGGGACGGTTGCCGCGCTGGGTACACCTCGCGGCGATCTGGGCGGTCGCGTTCGGGTCGGCGCTGTCGGCGGCGTTCATCATGGCGGCCAACTCGTGGATGCAGCACCCGGTCGGGTACACGATCGATCCGTCCACCGGGCGGCCGACGCTGAACAACATCTTCGCGGTCTTCAGCAACCCGGTCTTCCTCTGGAGCTACGCGCACGTCCTGCTCGCCTCGCTGGTCACCGCATCCGTGCTGGTGCTCGCGGTGGCCTGCTGGCACCTGCGGCGCGGCCGGGACACCGAGGTCTTCCGACGGGCCGCCGGCCTCGCGGTGGTGCTGCTGCTGCCGGCGATGATGTTTGCGATGCTGGTCGGCAGCGAACTCGGGGTGGTCGAGGCGAAGTACCAGCCGATGAAGATCGCGGCGGCCGAGGCGCAGTGGGACACCTGCCAACCCTGCTCGTTCTCCGCCTTCCAGATCGGCGGCGGGAACAACGACCAGGACCCCACGAAGATCATCGCGATTCCGCGCCTGCTCTCGCTGCTGGCCACCAACCACCTCGACGGCCAGGTGATCGGCCTCAACGAACTCCAGACCCAGTACGAGCAGCAGTACGGGCCGGGCAACTACATCCCCAATGTGTTCGTGCAGTACTGGTCGATGCGGGTGATGGCGTACGCCGCCGTGGTGATCACGCTGCTCGCGCTGTGGGGCTGCTGGCTGCTCTGGCGGGGCAGACTCACCGAGGCGAAGTGGTTCCACCGGGTCGCCCTCTGGGTGCTGCCACTGCCGTTCCTGATGAACACGGCCGGCTGGATGCTCACCGAGAACGGCCGGCAACCCTGGGTCGTGCAGGGCCTGCAACGCACCACCGACGGGGTGTCGCCGTCGGTGGGCACCGGCTCGATCATCACCAGCATCATCGTCTTCCTGCTGCTCTACGGGATCCTCGCGGTCGTCGACGTGGTGTTGATGACGCGGTACTCACGCAAGGGGCTGGGCCCCGAAGCGCCCGACGAGCCCGAAGCGCCCGAACCCGAGCCGGACCCGACGCCGGTCCTTGCCGAGAGGTAGTCATGACGCTCGGAGAGTTCTGGTTCTTCGTCATCGCCGCGCTCTGGGCCGGCTTCTTCGTGCTGGAGGGGTTCGACTTCGGAGTCGGCATCCTGCACGGGCCGATCGGTCGGGACGAGGCCGGCAAGGCGGCGGCGGTCCAGACCATCGGGCCGCTCTGGGACGGCAACGAGGTGTGGCTGGTGGTCGCCGGGGCGGCTATGTTCGCCGCGTTCCCCGGCTGGTACGCCACCATGTTCTCCGGCTTCTACCTGGCGATGGTGCTCCTGCTGATGGCGCTGATCGTGCGCGGGGTGTCCTTCGAGTACCGCGAGCGGGTGACCGGCGAGCGCTGGCGCGGCACCTGGGACACGCTGCTCACCGTCGGCTCACTCGTCGCGCCGTTCCTGATCGGGGTGGCGCTGGGCAACCTGGTCAGTGGTGTGCCCATCGGCTCGGACCACGAGTACACCGGCAACCTGCTGAACCTGCTCTACCCGTACCCACTGTTCGTGGGGTTGACCCTGGTCCTGTTGTGCGTGCTGCACGGGGCCACCTTCCTGGCCCTGAAGACCACCGAAGACCTGCGCGAACGGGCTCAGCGCACGGCGCGGCGGATCGGCCCGGTGACCGGCGTGGCGGTGCTGGTCTTCGCCTTCTGGACGCACCTGGCCGCCGGTCGGGGCTTCTTCCCCAACGTGATCGAGGTGGCCGCGGTGCTGGCCGTCGTCGCGGCGGTCGGACTGACGTACCGCGGCCGGGACGGCTGGGCCTTCACCACCACCACCTTCGCGATGGTCGCCACCGTACTGACGATCTTCGTGGATCTGTATCCACGCGTGATGATCTCCAGCACGGCTTCTGCGAACACCCTGACGGTGGCGAACACCGCCGCCAGCTCCTACAGCCTCACCGTGATGAGCGTGGTGCTCGCCGTCCTGCTCCCGGTGGTCCTCGCCTACCAGGCCTGGACCTACTACGTCTTCCGCCGCCGGATCACCCGCGCCCCCATGTCCACCGCCGACGACCATTGACAGCGAAGTTCATAACACTTTCCGGTACCTGAAATTGAGTGGTCCCGCGATTCCGCCGAATCGCGGGACCGCGTAATTTGCCGCTGACTCTCTGTCGTTTCGGCCATCGGAAAGGCCTGCTCCGGCGGGTTGCGGGCGGAACTGTCGGCGGGTGTGGACGCACTCGATTGACCACGACATCTGACGTCATACGGTGCGGGACACGTAGCGATCAGCGTCACTTTATGCCGCTCGATTGTTAACGTTCACAACCATCACTGGCGTGCCACGGTCCCTCGCGGTCGGCGCGGCCAACCACAGTCGGAGGACCCCCCGTGGAACTGTCCCCAGTCAGCCGGCGCACCGTGCTCCGGGCCGCCGGAGTGGCGGCTGTCGGATCAGTCGCCGCCGGTGTCATCATCGGCCGCTCCACCGCGGACGCAGCCGTGACGCAGGCCTCGCCGTTCCCGTTCGGCCAGGTGAAACTCACCAGGTAGCCGGTGGCTGGACAACCAGAATCGGACGCTGACCTACCTGCGCTTCGTCGACGTCAACCGGCTGCTCTACAACTTCCGCGCCAACCACCGGCTCTCCACCAACGGCGCGGCGGCGAACGGCGGCTGGGACGCCCCGTCCTTCCCGTTCCGTACCCACATGCAGGGGCACTTGCTGACCGCCTGGGCGCAGGCCTACGCTGGTGCTGGGCGACACCACCTGCCGGGACAAGGCCAACACCATGGTGGCCGAGTTGGCGAAGTGCCAGGCCAACAACGGCGCGGCCGGGTTCAGCGCCGGCTACCTGTCCGGCTTCCCCGAGTCCGACTTCGCCGCACTGGAGGCGCGGCACCCTCAGCAACGGCAACGTGCCCTACTACTGCATCCACAAGACGATGGCCGGCCTGCTCGACGTGTGGCAGCTGCATCGGCAGCACCGAGGCCCGCGACGTGCTGCTGCGCGCTGGCCGGCCTGGGTGGACACGCGGACCGGCCGGCTGAGCTTCGACGCAGATGCAGAGCATGCTGGGCACCGAGTTCGGCGGTATGAACGCCGTGCTGACCGACATCTACCAGCAGACCGGCGACGGCGCGCTGGCTGACCGCCGCGCAGCGCTTCGACCACGCCGCCGTGTTCAACCCGCTGGCGGCCAACTCGGACCAGCTCAACGGTTTGCACGCGAACACCCAGGTGCCCAAGTGGATCGGCGCGGCCCGCGAGTACAAGGCCACCGGCACCACCCGCTACCGCGACATCGCCGCCAACGCCTGGAACATCACCGTCGGCGCGCACACGTACGTCGATCGGCGGCAACAGCCAGGCCGAGCACTTCCGGGCGCCCAACGCGATCGCCGGCGTACCTCACCAACGACACGTGCGAGCAGCTGCAACACCTACAACATGCTCAAGCTGACCCGGGAGCTGTGGCTGCTCGACCCGAACCGGGCCGACCTACTTCGACTTCTACGAGCGGGCGCTGCTCAACCAGCTGATCGGCGCAGCAGAACCCGGCCGACAGCCACGGCCACGTCACCTACTTCACCCCGCTGAAGCCGGGCGGTCGGCGCGGCGTCGGCCCGGCCTGGGGCGGCGGCACCTGGAGCACCGACTACGACTCGTTCTGGTGCTGCCAGGGCACCGGCTCTGGAGATCAACACCGAAGCTGATGGACTCGATCTACTTCTACAACGACACCACGCTGATCGTGAACCTGTTCATGCCGTCGGTGCTGAACTGGACGCAGCGCGGGATCACGGTCACCCAGACCACGTCCTACCCGGCGAGCGACACCACGCACGCTGACAGGTCACCGGCACCGTCGAGCGGCGCCTGGTCGATGCGCATCCGCATCCCCCGTTGGGCCACCGGCGCGACGATCGCCGTCAACGGTGCCGTGCAGGACGTCGCCACCACCCCCGGCAGCTACGCCACCGCTCACCCGCACCTGGAGCAGCGGGGACACCGTCACCGTCCGGCTGCCCATGCAGGTGTTCCTGTGGGCCGCGAACGACAACCTGAACGTCTCCGCGATCACGTACGGGCCGGCGGTGCTGGCCGGCAACTACGGCAACAGCACGCTTCAGCGCGCTGCCGACGCTGAACACCTCGTCGATCACCCGGACCAGCAGTTCCGCACTGGCGTTCTCGGCCAGCGCCAACGGCTCGACGGTCAGCCTGGTGCCGTTCTACGACGCGCACGAACATGAACTACACCGTGTACTGGAACGCCCGGGGCCAGACTGCCTACCCCACGCCGTCACCGACCCCGTCCGCCAGCCGCTCACCGTCGACCTCTCCGTCCGCCTCGGTCTCCGCGTCCGTCTCGGCGTCGGCGTCGGCGTCGGCTTCCGCGTCGGGTGCGTCGGCTTCGGCGAGCCCGAGCCGTTCGTCCAGCGCGCCGGGCGGAGCGACGGCGGTCTACACCGTCACGAACTCCTGGCCGGGTGGCTTCCAGGGACAGGTCACCGTGACAGCCGGGTCCGCGCCGATCAACGGCTGGACGGTGACCTGGACCTTCCCCAATGGACAGACCATCACCCAACTCTGGAACGGCTCGTTCACCCAGAGCGGTGCCACCGTGAGCGTCACCAACGCGGCCTACAACGGCGCGCTCGCCGCCGGTACCGCCACAGTCGTCGGGTTCACCGGCGTGGCCACCGGCACGAACAACCCGCCGACCGCGATCACCATCGCGACCACCTGACCCGGCGGCCCACACCGCAGCCGGGACACCACTGCCGGCCACGCAGGTCAACGACAACCTGCGTGGCCGGCAGTGGCGCGACGTCGGCGACCGGGCGATAGCTCGGCGCCGGGCGGGCCGGCGAAGCCTACAGCAGACCGAGGTGCCGGGCCCGGTGGACGGCGCCCCGGCGGTTGGTGACCGAGAGTTTCCGGTAGAGGCTCTTGAGTTGCGTCTTCACCGTGTTCGGCGAGACGCCCAGCTCGGCGGCGATGTCGCTGACGGTGAGCAGCGACGGCAGGTACCGCAGCACCATCCCTTCCCGCTCGGTCACCGGCTCGATCAGCGCCCCCGGCGGATCGGTCGGGGCGGGGTCGATCGGCAGGCTGGCCAGGAAGTCGGGGTCGACCGCGTCCAGTTCCGCATGGCGCAGCAGCAACCTGCCCAGGTCGGGGCCGGTCACAGTGGCCCCGTGCCCCGCGAGGAACGGGCCCCGCAGCCGGTGCGGGGCGGCGGCCCGCAGCGCCGCGGTCAGCGCCACCCGGACGGTCCCGATCGCGCCGAGCCGGTCCGCGGCGAGCGCCTCGACCAGCCACCCGGCCACCGTCACCGCCGGGCCGACCAGTTCCGGCGCCGGATGCACCGGGGACAGCAGGCTGCGCGCCGCAGCGGGTTCACCCAACGCCAACCGGGCCTGCGCGGCCGCCACCCGGGCCTGGCCGCTGACCGCGTCGAGCGGTCCACGTCGGCGTAGCAGCGACGTCACCAGCGCCAGCGCTGCCGCCGGCTGTCCCTGTGCCAGCCGGGTACCGGCCCGCGCCACTGCCGCCCAGCCTGCCACCAGGCGGGGACCAGGCCCGGCTCCGAGGGGTCCGCCGCCCGCGTGGTCGGGGTCGACCTGCTCCCCGACGCAGTCGAGTAGGGCCAGGTCACGCGGGTCGGCACTGCCGGCGCGGGCGGCAGCCAGCAGCTCGGGATTCACCGGCGCGCCCCGCAGCCAGTTGACGTATGCGGTGGCCAGGGCCGGTACCGGCAGCGTCGACCCGACCCGGGTCGCCTCGTCCGCCAGCTCCTCGGCCCGGCCGGTGTACCCCGACAGCGCGGCGATCAGTGCCCGCCGGCCGAGCGCGGTTGCCCTGACTGGTCCCGGTGCGCAGTCCCGGCCGGCCGCCGTCAGGCTGTGCCCCGCCAGCTCCAGCGCCCCGTCCCAGAACTGCGCCAGCCCCAGGTGCAGCCAGGCGACACAGGCCGCCGGGGTACCGGCCCCGGCCGGATCGTCGAGCAGCGGCCGGGCCTGCCTCAGCACCAGCTCCGGGTCGCCGCCGTGCGCGGCGACCAGCAGATCCGTGGTTCGCAGCACCGGCAACAACGCCGGCCCGGCCGCGGGCAGGTGGCCGGTCAGCGGGCCGATCTCGATGGCTTCGCCGCGCGCCGCGCCAGCCAGCGCCCGCAACGCCGCAACCGAGCCCGCCGGCACCCCGGCCAAGCCGCCCGGCCCGCTGCCCGGTCCTGCGGGAGGCACTTCGGCCGGGTCGGGTGGCAGGGCGTCGATCAGGGTCAGCAGTTCGGGTCGGTCGTTGCCGAACAGGCCGGTCGGGGCGGCGGTGAGCAGGGCGGTCACGGCGGTGGCCGGCTGGCCGGCGGCGACCGCGTGCCGGGCGGTGGCGAGCGCGTCGCCGCTGCCCGCGTACCAGTCGGCGGCCCGCCGGTGCAGCGCGGGCAACTCGGCGGCCAACTCGGTGCCGGCCTGCGCGCGCAGGAAGGCCCGGAACACCGGCTGGTAGCGGTAGTGGCCAGGGGACGCTCGGTCCAGCAGCACGTTGGCCTCGTGCAGGCGGTCCAGCAGCGGTCCCGCGTCGGCCCGGCCGGTGAGGGCCGCCGCCAGCTCCGGGGTGAGTTCTTCGACCACGCTGGTACGCAGCAGCGCGTCCCGGACTTCGGCTGACTGCTCAGCCAGCACCTCGGTACGCAGGTACGCCAGCAGCGGCGGGTACCCGTCGGCGACCTGCTCGCGTACCCGGTCGAGCTGCCCGTCCGCCCCGGCCAGCGCCAGCGCCAGGGCCGCAGGCCAGCCACCGGTCGCCGCCCGGACCTGCTCCGCTTCGACGTCGGTGGCCGCGATCGCGTGCATCGCCAACAACTGGGTCACTTCCACCCCGGTGAACGCCAGGTCGTCGGCGCCGATCTCGGTCAACTCGCCGGCCACCCGCAGCCGGGGATACGGCAACTCCGGCAGCGCCCGGCAGCACAGCACCAGCGCCAACTGCGGTACCCGCTGGCGCAGCAGGAAGGCCAGCGAGTCCAACGCCGGGCCGGGGCGCAGGCAGTGCGCGTTGTCCAGCACGATCGCGGTCGGCCGGTCGGTCGCCCCGATCCCGGCGGCGACGCCGGTGAGCAGGGCGGTGTCCACGTCCGCCGGCCCGGTGAGCCGCTGCGCGTCGTCGCCCAGCGGCACGCCACAGCCGCGCAGCGCCAGGGTCAGGTGCCGCCACAGCCGCGCGGGGTCGTTGTCGTCCGGGTCCAGGGTCAGCCAGGCGTACCCGCGCTCCGCGCCGCCGACACTGCGGGCTGCCGCTGTCAACGCCGTCTTGCCGGCCCCGGCCGGCCCGGTGACCACGGTGAGCTGCCCGTCCATCCCGGCCTTGAGGGCAGCCGTGAGGCGCGGCCGGTCCAGCAGGCCCCTGGGTACCCGGGCGGCCAGCTTCGCCTCGACCACCCCGCTGCCGAGCGCGCCCGTCAGCTCCGGTCCCATCAGCCCTCCGCGCTCGTCACCGGCGGCGCGGGGGAACGCCCTTCAGCGCACGAGGCCGGGCCCCGATGGCGCAGAAAGGTAGCCTACCAATACGCGAATACCTTTCAGGGTGGTTCATGGGGGTTTGCCGGAGCGTCGGCGGTGCGCACCGCGGCGGGGGCGGCGAAGCCACCGATGCCGAGCAGCCGGTCGCCGGGGTAGTGCTGCGGGCTGCCGGCCGCCGTCACCGGAGCCAACTCGCCACCTGCCCGCACCACCAGCAGCGGTACCGCCCCCGCGGGCAACGGTTCGTCGGCCGGGCGGATCCACAGCGCCTCGCCGTCGCCGTGCCGGCGGGCCAACTCCGGCCCGGTCAGCCCGGTGCCGAACAGTTGGTGTGCGGGGTCGAGGTCGCGGGTCAGGCCCTCGCTGTGCGGCGGCGGCGCGAGCCGGTACACGTCGATGCTGGCGCTCTCCCCGAGGACCGCCTCGGCCAGCGCGTTGAACTCGTCCTCGGCGGTCAGCAGCAGCGCGGCGGAGACCCCGCCGGCCTCCTGCGCGGCCGGGCCGGTGGCGTCCAGCAGATCGCCGGGGACCAGGTCGAGACCTGCCTCCCGGATGCGCTCGCGCTGCCGGTCCCGGCTGGCCCACATGGACACCTCCATGCCCGCCGCGTTGAGCGTCCGGCCCAGATCGATCGCCCAGGGCTCGCCGCCGATCAGCAGCGGACGGGCCCGCAACGGGCGCTGCGCGCCCAGCGCGCGGGCGACCGGCTCGGCGCTCAACCCGTAGAGCGTCACCGTCGCCACGATCACCAGGAAGGTCACCGGCAGGATCTTCTCGGCGCCGCCGATGCCGATCCGCACCATCTCGGTGGAGAAGGTGGCGGCCGTGGCAGCGGCGACGATGCCACGCGGCGCCATCCAGCCGATCACCGCCCGATCTCTGGTCGGCAGCCGGGTGCGCAGCGTGCTGAGCGCCACCGCGAGCGGCCGGGCCACCAGTACCAGGACCGCCACCAGCCCGAGCGTCGGCAGCACCAGGTGCCGGAGCGAGGCGGGGGTGATGGTGGCCGAGATGCCGATGAACAACAGCCCCAGGGTGAGCTGGACGAGCGTCTCGATGAACGGCCGGCGGGCGGCCGGGTCGAAGCCCCGCACGTTGGCGACCGCCAGCCCCATCATGATCCCGGCGATCAGGCCGGTGTCCTCGCGCAGCGCGTCACAGCCGGCCGCCACGGCGACCACCGCCGCCAGTTGCACCGCCGCGTACAGGGTCTCCGGTAGTCGCAGGCGCAGCACCAGCAACAGCGCCACCGAGCCGACCACCCCGCCGAGCACCCCGACACCGAGGCTGGCCACGATGTCGCCGAGCGCACTGCCGGCGCGTGGCCGCTGCCCGGCCGTCACCAGGTGGAAGACGAGCGCCCCGAGCAGCGCGCCGATCGGGTCGATCAGCGAGCCCTCCCAGGCGAGAATCCGGCGTACCTCGTCGTTGGGGCGGACCAGGTTGAGCAACGGGGCGACCACCGTCGGCCCGGAGACCACCAGGATCGCCCCGAGCAGCACGGCGGCCCGCCAGGACAGGTCCAGCAACAGCGCGGCGGCGGCCGTGCCGGCCAGGCCGGTGAGTACCACCCCGACGCTGCACAGCCGGTACACCACCCGGCGGCTGTGCCCGACGAGCCGGCGCAGGTCCAGGCCGAGACCGGCCTCGTAGAGGATCACCGCGACGGCGAGCGACACCATCGGTTGGAACGCCGCTCCGAGTAGCTTGTTCGGGTTCACGTCGTCGGTCAGCGCGCCGGCCAGGAAGCCGACCGGGAGCAGCACGATCAGCGCCGGGATCCGCAGGACGGCGGCGAGCAGTTGGCTGCCGACGGCGAGCGCGAAGATCAGGCCGAGGCCGATAAGTACCTGGTCGGTGGTCACGGGCGGCCTCCTGCGGGTACCCGGCCCGCCGATCTGGACCCGGTACCGCCGATTCTGGGTGCCCAGCTCGTCCCGGGCTTCACCCGCTGCGGGCGATGTGGACGCGGCCCGCCCGGCCGAGGGTCGGAGCAGGTGGTGGCCGCAGCGGCGCACCGGGGCGAGCAACAGGAGGGGCCGTGGCGGCAGAGTGTTCGGTGATCGTGGTCGGCGGGGGGCTGGCGGGCGCGGCCTGCGCCAAGCGGCTGGCCCACGACGACCGGGTACGGGTGACGCTGCTCGACAAGAACGGCCGGCACGAGTTCCAGCCGCTGCTGTACCAGGTGGCCACCGCCGAACTCGGGCACCGGGACATGACCTTCGACCTGGCCGACCTCTTCGGCAAACTGGACAACGTCACCGTACGCACCGGCGAGGTGGTCGCCGCCGACCCGCAGCGCCACGAGGTCACCCTGGCCGACGGCAGCACGCTGGCCGGTGACGTGCTGGTGCTGGCGGCCGGCGCGCAGCCGAACTTCTTCAACACCCCCGGCGCCGAGCAGTACGCGTACCCGCTCTACAGCCTCGACCACGCCGTCCGCATCCGGGACCGGGTCCTGGAGCTGTTCCGGGACACCGCGCAACGGCCGGAGCTGGTCGGCGAGGGCGCGCTGACGTTCGTGGTGGTCGGTGGCGGCCCGACCGGCGTGGAGACCGCCGGGGCGCTGGCCGAACTCGCGCACGACGTGATGCCGCACGTGCACCCGGAGGTCGCGGTCGCCGCCCAGGTGATCCTCGTCGACCTCGGGCACAGCGTGCTCGGCGCGTTCTCCGCCGACGCGCACGACTACGCCGCCCGGCAACTGCACAAGCGCGGCGTCACGCTGCGGTTGGGCCAGTCGGTCGCCGAGGTCACCGCCGACCACGTGATGCTGCACGACGGGACCCGGATCAACACCCGGATGGTGGTCTGGGGCGGCGGCGAGATGGCCGCGCCACTGGCCGCGCACGCCGGCCTCGGACAGGGCCACGGCGGTCGGGTGGACGTGCGGACCGACCTCACCGTGGACGGCACCTCCGGGGTGTACGCGCTGGGCGACATGGCGAACATCCCCTACGGCGAGGAGCCGAGCCTGCCGCAGTTGGGCAGCGTGGCCCAGCAGAGCGGCGAGTGGGCGGCCCGCAACATCCTGGCCGACCTGGACGGCGCGCCCCGCGAGCCGTTCGCCTACCGGGACAAGGGAATCATGGCGATGATCGGGCGCAAGGCGGCGGTGGCCGAGGTCGGCGCGCACCGGCACGAGCTGCACGGCCGGATCGCCTTCGCCGCCTGGCTGGGTGTGCACGCGGAGCTGCTGTCCAACCTTGGCGCCGAGTTGAACGCCTTCGTCTCCTGGGCCGAGGAGTTCTACCTGCGCCCGCACAAGCGCTCGGCGAAGCTGCTGGAGGCGGTCGACCCCGACGCCCAGAAGATCAAGTGGTAACCCGTTCACCCGCTGTGGGGGATTGCCGGTCGCGCCGGTCGGGCGAGCGTGGACAGGTAGCCGTGAGCGCGGGAGAGGGTAGCAATGACTGACGAACAGACCCGGCCGGCCGACGTGCTGGTGATCTTCGGGATCAGCGGTGACCTGGCCAAGGTGATGACCTTCCGGGCGCTGTACCGGCTGGAGCGGCGCGGTGAGCTGCGCTGCCCGATCATCGGGGTCGCCGCCGACCACTGGAGCACCGACGACCTGCGCAAGCAGGCGAGCGAGGCGATCGAGGCCGGTGGAGCGGATGTGGACACCGATGTCCTCGACCGGCTCGCCGCCCGGATGACCTACATCCCCGGCGACTTCGCCAACGAGCAGACCTACCGGCTGGTCGGCGACGCCATCGGCGACGTCGCCAATCCGGTGTACTACCTGGAGATCCCGCCGTTCCTGTTCGCCACCGTGGTCGCCGGGCTGGCCGATGCCGGCCTGGTCCGGGACGGCCGGGTGGTGGTGGAGAAGCCCTTCGGCCACGACTCCGCGTCGGCGACGGAACTCGCCGACGAACTGCACCGGCACATCCGCGAGGACCAGATCTTCCGGATCGACCACTTCCTCGGCAAGCTCGGCATCGAGGAGCTGCTGTTCCTACGGTTCAAGAACACGCTGCTGGAGCCGGCCTGGAACCGCAACTTCGTGGAGCAGGTCGAGATCACCATGGCCGAGGACTTCGGCGTGGCCGACCGCGGCCACTTCTACGACGCGGTCGGCGCGCTGCGCGACGTGGTCGTCAACCACCTGCTGCAACTGCTCTCCGCGGGCGCGATGGAGCCGCCGGCCGGACGGGACCCGGACGTGCTCAAGGACGCCCAGGTCGCGCTGTGGCGGGCGGTGCGGGAGGCCGACCCGGCGCACTATGTGCGCGGCCAGTACGACGGGTACCTGGGCGTCGACGGGGTGGCGCCGGGCTCGACCACCGAGACGTACGCAGCGCTGCGCCTGGATATCGACAACTGGCGCTGGTCCGGGGTGCCGTTCTACATCCGTACCGGAAAGTGCCTGCCGGTGCTGCAGACCGAGTTGCGGCTGGTCTTCAAGCAGCCGCCGCGCCTGGGCTTCGAACCACCCGGCTACCTGGGCACCGACCCGAGCCAACTGGTGGTGAAGCTGGACCCGGTGGCCGGGCTGCGGATGCGGCTCGCCGGGCGGCGCGGCGACCGGCCCGACGCGGTGCCGATCACGATGGACACCGGTGACATCGAGGAGGGCACCGCCGCCGAGCCGTACGAGGTGCTGCTGCTGGCGGCGATGGCCGGCCGGCGGGCCCGGTTCGCCCGGCAGGACGGCGTCGAGGAGACCTGGCGCATCATGGCGCCGCTACTCGACGCCCCGACCCCGGTGCAGCCCTACCAACAGGGCAGTTGGGGGCCGGCGGCGGCCGAACAGCTGACCACCTGGCACGGACCCTGGATCGACTGAGCGCAGCCAGCTTCGCAAGGAGAGCACATGCCGAACGGGTACGACGTCATCATCATCGGTACCGGAGCCGGCGGCGGTACCCTCGCCCGGCACCTGGCGCCGTCGGGCAAGCGGATCCTGCTGCTGGAGCGCGGCGACTGGCTGCCCCGGGAACCGGAGAACTGGCAGACCGCCGACGTCTTCGTGGACAACCGCTACATCTCGCCGGACACCTGGTACGACGGCAGTGGCAAGGCATTCCAGCCGCAGGTGCACTACTTCGTCGGCGGGGCCACGAAACTCTACGGCGCGGCGCTGTACCGGCTGCGGGCCGAGGACTTCGGCGAACTGCGCCACCACGGCGGCATCTCGCCTGCCTGGCCGATCTCCTACGCCGACATGGAGCCGTACTACTCCCGGGCCGAGCAGCTCTACCAGGTGCACGGCGCGCGCGGCGAGGATCCGACCGAGCCGCCGGCCAGTGGCCCGTACCCGCACCCGGCGGTGTCCCACGAGCCGCGTATCCAGCAGCTCTCCGACGATCTGGCGGCGGCCGGCTACCATCCGTTCCACACGCCGAACGGGTTGCTGCTCAACGAGGCGAACATGCCCTACAGCACCTGTGTGCGCTGTGCCCGCTGCGACGGGTTCCCGTGTCCGTTGCACGCCAAGGCCGACGCCGAGGTGATGGGGGTACGGCCCGCCCTGGAGTACCCGAACGTCACGATGTTGACCCACGCCAATGTGATCCGGCTGGAGACGAACCCGGCCGGTACCGCGGTCACCGGCGTGGTGGTGGACCACGAGGGCCACGAGGAGCGCTTCACCGGCGACCTGGTGGTGCTGTCGGCCGGTGCCGCGAACACCGCCAAGGTGCTGCTCAACTCGGCCACCGACGTGCACCCCAATGGGCTTGCCAACGGCAGCGACCAGGTCGGCCGCAACTACATGTTCCACTCCAGCCAGGCGGTGCTGGCGCTGTCCAAGGAGCCGAACCCGACCACCTTCCAGAAGACGTTGGGGCGTCAACGACTTCTACCTCAGTGGTCCCGACTTCGACTTCCCGATGGGCAACATCCAGATGCTCGGCAAGTCACAGGCCGAGATGTACCGGGGCGAGAAGCCGCTGGAGACCAAGCTCGCGCCGCACTTCGCGCTGGCCGACGTGGCGCACCACGCGGTGGACTTCTGGCTCTCCACCGAGGATCTGCCCAACCCCGACAACCGGGTGACGGTGGACAGCGCGGGCGACGTGCGACTGTCCTATGTGGAGGGCAATCCGGTCGCCGCAAAGCGGCTCTACCACCAGTTCAAGTCGATGCTCGGCCAGCTCGGCATGCACCCGGAGAGCCTCGCGCACCGGTTCGCCTACATGCACACCGACATTCCGGTGGCCGGGGTGGCGCACCAGGCAGGCACCTGCCGGTTCGGCTCCGATCCGGCGACGTCGGTGCTGGACGTGAACTGCCGTACCCACGAACTCGACAACCTCTACGCCGTCGACACCAGCTTCTTCCCGAGTATCGGGGCGGTGAACCCGGCGCTGACGGCGATGGCGAACGCGGTGCGGGTCGGCGACCACCTGCTGTCGCGGATGGGGGTGAGCGCGCAACCGGGCGCGGTGGCCGGCGCGCGGCCGAAGGCACCGTAGCTGAGCTGACCACCGGGCACGGGACCTGGGGGACTGAAGCGTCCCGGCGACCGGCCGGGCGGACGGGGGAGATGGCATGCAGGACAGAATCAGCCCCACCACGGCGTTCCTCGCCCGGCTGCGGGAGTTGGGCCGGGTGGAGATGCTCGGCAAGGTCACCGGCAGCCTACGGATGGAGATCGTCGACGGGCGGCGCACCGAACAGGCCCAGGTCACCGTGAAACGCGGCCAGGTCAGCGTGGGCGCCGCGGAAGGCGACGCGGACTGCGTCGTACAGGCCGACGCAAAGGTCTGGGACGACGCTGGTCACCGGCGAGGCGCAGCCGATGAGCGCGTTCCTGCGCGGCTCGCTGGTGGCCTCCGGGGACCCGGCGATGCTGGTGCTGATGCGGCGGCTGTTCGCGGTCGCGGCGGTACCCGAGATGGCGGCCCGACCGACCGTGGTCGCGGCAGCGGGACGGGGTCGGCTGTGAGCGGGAACATGGTCAAGATCCTGGACGGCAACACCTTCGTGGTCAGCGACGACTGCGGCGACATCAGCGCCTCGGCCACCGACCCGACCGGCCTGTTCTCCTTCGACACCCGGTTCCTGTCGAGCTGGGTGCTCACCGTCGACGGCCAGCCGCTGCACCCGCTGTCCGTGGACGACCTGCAGTACTACGAGAGCCGGTTCTTCCTGGTCCCCGGCAGCGACTCGATCTACGTCGACGCGAAGCTCTCGGTGATCCGCCAGCGCGCCGTCGGCTCCGGTGGCTTCCGCGAGTCGCTGCGCATCCTCAACCACGACGACCACACCGTCGAACTGAACGTGCGGCTCGCCGTCGGCTGCGACTTCGCCGACCTCTTCGAGGTCAAGGACGCCTTGAAGAAGAAGGGGAAGTACTTCACCCGGGTCGAACACGAACAGCCTCACCCTCGGCTACGAGCGGGAGACCTACCACCGGGAGACGGTGATCACCTCGTCCGCGCCGGTCGCGGTGGATGAGAACGGACTGACCTTCACGGTACGGGTGGAGCCGCACCAGGAGTGGCAGACCGACCTGACCGTGGCGCCGGTGATGACCGGTCCGACCGGCCAACCGCTGCTGGCCAGCGGCTGGCAGACCACCCGCGACCTCAGCGCCGACCTGGACAAGTGGCTGGCCGACGCGCCGTGGCTGGAGTCCGACTGGTCGCCGCTGCGCACCACCTACCAGCGCAGCCTGGTCGACCTGGCGGCGCTGCGGTTCAGCCCGCCGGCCGCGCACGGCAAGTCGCTGCCGGCGGCCGGGCTGCCCTGGTTCATGACCATGTTCGGGCGGGACAGCATCCTCACCAGCCTGCAGGCGCTGCCGTTCGCGCCGGAGATGGCCGCCACCACGCTGCGCATCCTGGCCCAGTGGCAGGGCAACAAGGTGGACGACTTCCGCGACGAGGACCCCGGCCGGATCCTGCACGAGATGCGCTACGGCGAGCTGACCGCCTTCGAGGAGCGCCCGCACTCGCCCGTACTACGGCAACGCCGACGCCACCCCACTGTTCGTGGTGCTGCTGGACGAGTACGAGCGGTGGACCGGCGACACCAAGCTGGTCAACGAGTTGGAGTACGAGGCCCGAGCGGCACTGAACTGGATCGACGCGTACGCCGACCTACAGGGCAACGGGTACATCTCCTACAGCCGGCGTAACGAGGTGACCGGCCTGGAGAACATGTGCTGGAAGGACTCGCCCGACTCGATCTGCTACTCCGACGGCCGGCTGCCCGGTTTCCCGCGGGCCACCTGCGAACTGCAGGGCTACGCCTACGACGCGAAGGTACGCGGCGCCCGGCTGGCCCGGCTGGTCTGGCACGACTACGCCTACGCGGACGCGCTGGAGCAGCAGGCCGCCGAGTTGAAGGAGCGGTTCAACCGGGACTTCTGGGTGGCGGACGGCGGGTACTACGCGATCGCCCTGGACGCTGACGGCAGCCAGGTCGACGGTCTCTCCTCCAACATCGGGCACCTGCTGTGGAGCGGCATCGTCGACACCCGTCGGGCGAAGTCGGTGGTGGCGCACCTGATGGGGCCCCGGCTGTGGTCCGGCTGGGGGGTGCGGACGCTGGCCGAGGGCGAGCAGCGGTACAACCCGATCGGGTACCACGTGGGCACGGTGTGGCCGTTCGACAACTCGTTCATCGCCTGGGGACTGCGCAACTACGGGTACAAGGCGGAGGCGGCCAAGATCGCGGCCGGCATCCTGGACGCGGCCGAGTTCTTCGACGGCCGGCTGCCCGAGGCGTTCGGCGGCTACGAGCGGGACTTCACCAAGTACCCCGTGCAGTACCCGACCGCGTGCAGTCCACAGGCCTGGTCGACGGGTACTCCGCTGCTGTTCCTGCGCACCATGCTCGGCCTGGAGCCGATCGGCGAGCAGTTGGTGGTCGATCCGGCGCTGCCCGGCGAGGTCGGCTGGATCGGCCTGCTGGACATCCCGGGGCGCTGGGGTCGGGTGGACGCCTTCGGCCGGGGTCGCGGGCCGGGCGCTGACCGGCGGGTCAGGCGGGGGCGTCGCCGTAGCGACTGAGCAACTCGGCCTTGATTGCCGGCCGGGTGCCGAAGACGTGCAGGAAGGCGGCTTCGCGCAGTAGTCGCTGGGCGTGGTTGTCGCGGAGCACGGAGCGCGCTCCGGTGCGTACCACCAGGATTGTCGCGGCCCGCAGCGCCAACTGCGCCGCGGCGGCCCTGGCTGCCGGGGTGCTCTGTTTGTCGGCGGCGAGCAGGGCAGCCCGGCAGGCGGCGAGTTCGTCGTCGAGCGGGCTCGGGCCGATCAGCGCGCAGCAGCGGGCGGCGACGCCGGTGGCGAGGAAGCCGTTGAGCGCGGAGCCGCCCGCGTCGCCGGCGCGCCACTCGTCGTAGGGCACTTCGCCGGTGAGCCGGTCGGCGGGGACGAGGTGGCCGGCGAAGCGCAGGTTCACGGTGCTGCTCGCGTTGGCGGCCACCAGGTCCAGCCCGGTGGCCGCCAGGGTCGGCACGTCGACGGCGTCGGCGAGCAGGTACCGGATGATCCCGTCGGCTCCGCAGGCCGCCACCTGGACCGTGTCGATCATGCCCCAGCCGGTGACCCACGGCGCGTCGCCGTCCAGCCGGTACCCACCGGGTACCTCCTCGATGTTCAGTTGGCCGGGCCCGGCGCGCAGGCCCGACAACGCGATCCCGGCCCGCCGTTCGCCCCGGGCCAGTGGCCCGAGGAAGCGTTGCGTGATCCCCGGCTGGCGGCTGAACCCGGCGGCGATCACCGGCCCGTGGTGCTGGAGGTAGACGAAGGCGGTGGCCAGGCAGCCGCTGGCGAACGCCTCGATGATGGCGGCGGCGCTGGCGAAGTCGTCCGGCCCCAGCCCGCCGGCCTCCACCGGTGCGGCCACGCCGTAGAACCCCTCGGCCGCCAGCAGATCGAGGTGGCTGGGCGGCAGCTCGCCGGTCACGTCGACGGCGAGCGCAGCCGGGAACAGGACATCTTCGGCGATCTGTGCCGCCCGGGCACGAATCGCGGCCGCGTCGGCCACCGGCGGTCTCCGATCTGCGCTCGCCTGCGGTGCGCCCCCAACTCTAGGAGGGGGCGTCTCAGTCCGCTGCCTCGCTCTGGCTTGCCTCGCGATCCTCGGCGAGATCGAGGGCCAGGGCGACGCCGAGGATGAGCAGGTCGTTCTCGCCCTCCGCGATCTTCACGGCGTAGGTGTCGTGGATGCTGATCCAGCGCTTGGACACCGAGGCCACCTCGCTGCCGCCACGGTGGATGGTGAACTCGTGGTCCAGCAGGCTGCCGGTGATCTTCAGGTCGCCCGAGCCCGGCAGGTCGATGAGGTAGCGGTCGCGGAACAGCCGGAAGAAGCGCTTGCGGACTTCGGCCGCCTTCTTACCGCCGATCTTGACGGTGTACGTGGGCCGCAGCGCGACCAACTGCCGGTGCACCTCGGCCACCTCGTTACCGGCCGGATCCTTGATCACCAGTCGACCCCGCGGCGAGAGCACCTTCCCGTCGACCTCGAAGGCGGTCCGCCCCGCGTCGTCGGTGATCTCGGAGTCCTTACCCAACCGGAAGAACCGCTCTTTGATGAGATACATGGCGTGCCCATGCCCATCGAGCACCGCCCCTACACGCGGCACCCCCAGCGCTCCGGTACGGGGTCGCATCTGCGCAGGTCAGGGCCGTGCTGACTGGAGTAGCGTGGAACGGGAGGAGGACGCTATGACTACCAAGCCTCGGCTCGCGATGAGCGCGGCGAAGCGCAACCAGCTGCTGCACGAGGAGGCGGAGCGGATCGCGGTCCCCGTCTACGACTGGATCGGCGGCCCGATCGACGGCATGGCCGACGCGCTCATCGCACTCGGCCACGTACACCCGCACCTGCGCCGCCACCACACCGAGCCGGCATCCGGCGATCAGGCTTAGGTCGGCGGGCCGGAAAGATCGCGATCTGATCCCCGGATGTGGAGCCAACTTCACATCCGGGGAGTGGATCGCGATCTCCGCTTCTCCGGTGATATTGCGTTGCCGGGTGGGCGGTGGCTGCCTACTCTCAACATCGTCAGAGCGATGCCAAGCGTCCCAAGGGAAGGAGCCCACCATGCCGGTCAACGCGACCCCACTGCACGCCGGCCGGTGGACCACGCTCCTGAGCCGCTACGAATCCGACGAGTTCTGCCCGCAAAGACACGGTTGAGGACCACCCGATCCTCGCCGTCCGTACCCCACCGGGGTCCGGGCGGTTTTTCTTCCCCAATTCGACTGTCCACTGTGGAATCAAGGAGGTGACCCGGTGACGGGAGTACTTGTCCTCAACGCTGACCTCGGGCCACTGCACCGGGTTTCCCTGCGCCACGCGGTCCGGATGCTCTGCCGTGAGGTCGCCGTGGTGCACGAAGCGGAGCCGGACATACGCCTGGGCGTCTTCCCGATGCCCCGGGTGGTACGGCTGCTGCGCTACGTGGTGACCCGCTGGCGGTTCAGCTCCGGCCCGGCCTGGTCCCGCCCCGGGGTGCTGGCCCGTGACGGCCACCGCTGCGCCTACTGCGGTGGCACGGCCACCACCATCGACCACGTGCTGCCCCGCTCCCGGGGTGGCGCGAACTCCTGGCTCAACACCGTGGCCGCCTGTGGCGGCTGCAATCAGCGCAAGGGCGACCGCACCCCGGTTGAGGCGCGGATGCCGCTGCGTATCACGCCAGTGGCCCCCTCCTGGGCCGCGTTCGCCGCGCGCTGAGGATGGCCGGCGGGACTCGCTACCTCCCGCCGGCCATCTACCGCTCACGGGATCTGGTCGACCATGGCTCCGGGCGGAGGTTGCTGCATCGGCAGCGGCGCGACGAGGTTTTCGTGGACGGGAGCGGTTGCCGGGGTGCGGTTCATGCCGCGCCAGGCGGGGAAGACGAAGGGCGCGAGGGTGGCCAGGAAGATCAGGCTGCCGGCTGTCCACAGCGTCGGGCGCAGGCCGACCCCGTCGACGGCCAGCCCGGCCAGCAGCGAGCCGAACGGGATACCCAGCCAGGCGCTGGCTTTCACCGCGCCGAGCACCCGGGCCTGTAGGCGAGGCGGGATGCGCTCGTACTGCACCGCTCCGAGGATCGGGTTGATCGTGCCGCCGGCCACCCCGGCCAGGGCGAATACGACGACCGGCGCGGGCAGTGTCACGCACAGCGCGAGAACCACGTAGCGGCACGCGCCGCCGAGCAGGAAGCCCCACGAGTAGGTGCGCCAGCGTGGCAGTCGCGGCCCGAGCCACGAGCCGCCGAGCGCCCCGACCACCGCGCCCGCGCCCATCGCGGCGACCAGCAGGCCGAACCCGCCGGGGCCGCCGAGGTGGTCGCGTACCCACACCGGCAGCAGCACCACGGCCAGCCCCTGCTCGATCAGGTTGGTGCAGGCCACCATCGTGACGATGGCCAGCAGCAGCCGGTCGCCGCGGATGAAGGCGAGTCCCTCGCGCAGGTCGGCGCCGTAGCCGCGCACGGTCAGCGGCCGGTCGGCGTCGTGCCGCGGCTGCGCGCTCTTCGGCACCAGGAGCGCGATCAGGGGTACCGCCGCAGCGAAGCTCAGTCCGTCGATGAGTACCACGGTCGGGCTGCCGAAGGCGGCGGCCAGCGCGGCGGCCACCGGCATGCCGATCAGCAGACCCACGTTGTTCGCGGTGGAGAAGAGTCCGGTGGCCCGCTCCAGCGGCATCCCGGCGAGCCCGGCCGTTCCGGGTACCAGCACGCTGTTGGCGCAGTCGGCCACCCCGCGGACCGCGCCGGCCACCGCGATCAGCGCGACCAGGGCGGTGAACGTGCAGCATTCCCAGGGCATGCAGGGCGGGTATCGCGCAGACGGCGAGCGCCGCGATCGAGTTGCCTGCCACGTTCGCCCGGCGTGCGCCGACCCGGTCGACCAGCGGCCCACCGAGCGCCTGCAACGTCACGTAGGGAGCCATCTCGGCGAACGCCACCAGGCCGGTCCGCGCGGCGCTACCGGTGCTGGTGAGCACGAACCAGGGGATCGCCAGTGCCGACATCGAGGTGCCCAGCACCGAGATCACATGCGCGGTGAGCTGCCCGACGAACGG
Source organism: uncultured Actinomycetota bacterium (assembly GCA_963794685.1). GTDB lineage: Bacteria > Actinomycetota > Actinomycetes > Mycobacteriales > Micromonosporaceae > CAVTWH01. The sequence goes on from CAWCFK010000012.1 coordinate 674,140, forward strand.
CACCCGGGTCCGCCCGGCCGTCGGCGTCGCGCCGACCGCCTCGCTGGTTGGCGGTGCTGTGGCGACAGGTCCGCCGGCGGGCGGCGCGGGGGGTCGGGGGTCAGTCGACATGGTCGGGCTCCGGTCCGGGCAGCGGCTCGTCCGGCAGCAGTTGGAATTGGAAGACCGCGCGGACGGTGCCGGGGCTCGGGTCCGGGTCACCGGGTTCGCGGAAGTAGCGGCGGACCGCGGCGTTGACCTCCTCGGCGAGGGCGCGGGCCTGCTCGGTGCTCAGCCGTAACGGGGTGTCGCTGAACTGCCACGGTCGACTCGGCAGGTTGTCCAGGTCGGCGGCGAGGGTGTCGACGTAGCTGACCATCCGCTGGTGGTAGACGTCGGTCAGCATCCGGATGAAGTGGCTGGCGAGTTCGACGGTCTCCGGGTCGCCCGGGTCGTCGGGGGAGCGGAAGGTCAGCGAGGTGGTCCGGTGCGCGGGCGCCCACCAGCGGTCCCGGGCGTTGCCGCGTTCGGTGTCCTCGTGGATGAACCCGTGCTCGGCGAGTACCCGCAGGTGGTAGCTGGTGGTGCCGCTGGTCTGGCCGATCCGCTGGGCGAGTTGGGTGGCGGTGGCCGGCCCTTCCCGCTCCAGCAGCCCGAGCAGCCGTACCCGCAGCGGATGCACGAGCCCGCGTAGCCGGCTCGGCGTCAGCGTCACATCCTCGTTCGGACCGGTCGTCATGCGCCCAGGCTAAACCGCAGAGAACTCTTTGCAAAGACTATTTTGCGAAATGTTCTCTGCGATCTTGTTTGGCCGGCCGACGGGCTGCCCACGGTGTACCTGTTCCATGGGCAGCCCGCGCAACCCGGCTACCTGCTAATTCGAGTAGTTGATCGTGGGACTGTTCACGGTCATGTGCAGGACGCCGGTGCTCGTGTAGACCCGCACGCTCGTGTAGACGTGGTAGGCCGTGCGGGACGAGGCGTGGGTCCCCCTGTACCAGCAGCAGTAACGGCCGGTGCCGGAGAACGTGCCACTTCCGACGTTGTAGGACGTGCCGTTGACGACCAGGTACACCACGTAGTGGTGGACCGAGGAATCCGGAGTGCGGTCCAGGTAGAAGTCTGCCCGGACGTTGTCGCCATTGGCGCCGAAGTTGACGCACGGCTTGAGCGTCACGTTCGCGTTGTTGCAGCCGCCGGCCGCGAACGCGGGTGTGGCGTTGAATCCCACCAACCCAACCGTTACCAGGACCAGGGCTGCGAGACCCTGGAAGATTCGACGTACCATGTGACTTCCTCCCGTTAAGTCGCAGGCATGCCGAACGAGGCCCAGACAGGCACTGCCCCCGTGCGGTCACCTGTTGATTGGGCCGCAGCCTATCGACGTCGGCGGATTCTGTCCCGCATCGTCACGGGGGCTTGCAGGTTTGTGCAGTCCGTCGGCGTCAGGCCGGGCGGCACCCGTCGGTGGCGGATGGGAGCGGCGTGCTGCCGAGCCAGCCGGGCAGCGTGCGGGTCTCCGGGGTGGGTGACCAGCCGGTCTCGTCGGCCGCGTAGGACCAGTGGGTCCCGTTGCGGCACAAGGACTCCAGTGCGGACAGCAGGCGGTCCACGTCGGTGCTGGAGGTGCCCACGCCGAAGCTGACCCGGACGGCGGCGCTGCCGGTCAGCCGGTCCAGGAGTGGGTGGGCGCAGAACCGGCCGTCGCGTACCCCGATGCCGTGCTCGGCGGAGAGGTACGCGGCCACCTTGCCGGCCGGCTCGCCGGGGACGGCGAAGCTGACCAGGCCGACGACATCGGTACTGTCCGCCCAGATGCGCAGCGGCGCGATCCCCAACTCGGCGAGGCCGCGGACCAGCCGGTCGGTGAGCGCCCGCTCGTGGTCGACCAGCGCGCCGGGCGGCAGCGCCGACAGCGCCCGACAGGCGGCGGCGAGCGCGGTGACCCCGATGACGTTCGGGGTGCCGGCCTCGTGCCGGGCCGGGGCCGGGCTCCACGCGGTGTGCCCGACGGTGACCTCGCGGACCGCCCCACCGCCGGCCAGGTACGGGGTGGCCACGTCCAGCCAGTCCCGCCGACCGACCAGCGCGCCCGCGCCGTACGGGGCGTAGAGCTTGTGCCCGGAGAAGGCCAGGTAGTCGACGCCGGTGGCAGCCAGCGACACCCGCCGGTGCGGCGCGAGCTGGGCGGCGTCCACGGCGATCCGGGCACCGTGACGGTGGGCGAGCGCGGCCAGCGCCGCCAGCGGCGTGCACTCGCCGGTCACGTTGGACGCGCCGGTGACGCTGACCAGGGCCGCCGGCCGGTCACGCAACTCCGCTTCCAGGGCGGCCAGGGTCGCGGCCAGGGTCGGGCCGGCGGCGACCACCCGGGCCCCGTGCCGCTGCCAGGACAGCAGGTTCGCGTGGTGCTCGACGTCGAGGACCACCACCTCGCCGGGGACCGCGCCGGCCAACAGATTCAGCGCGTCGGTGGTGTTGCGGGTGAAGACCACCACGTCGTCGGCGCGGGCCCCGACGAAGTCGGCGACCCGGGCACGGGCGTCCTCGTAGGCGGCGGTACAGACCCGGGACAGGTAGCCCGCGCCACGGTGCACGCTCGCGTAGTGCGGCAGCACCTCCCCGACGTGGGCGGCGACGCTGGCCAGGGCCGGGGCGCTGGCCGCGTAGTCGAGATTGGTGTACGCCGTGCTGCCGCCCTGCACCAGCGGCACGGGCGTACCCGCGCCGACGACGCGCAGCAGGGCCGGGATGGTGGTGGGGCGGGTGAGTGTGGTCGTGGACATCACAAGACTCCCTGGGTCCGTCGGGACCCCGGACTGTGGGAGTCAGGGTCCGCGCTTGCCGGCTCCGGGCGGAGCGGGCCATGTCATCACCCGGGGCACCCCACCGCGGAGGAGGGTTGCCGGCCAGCAAGCCGGGGCTGTGCGCTGGCACTCGTGACAGTTCAAGACGTTAGCAGAAGGCGGGTGGCCGCCGCGGTACCTCCGACCGGTCCCGCGACGGCCCGTCAGCCTCACCCGTCCGAACGCCGTCGGCGCAGGGTGAAGGTTTCGAACGGCTGCAACTGCCCACCCGTCCCGACCACGTCGTAGTAGGTGACGGTGATGGTGGTGACGTCGCCGCGGTGCCGGCCGGGGTCGACGGTGAAGGCCGCGAAGCCGTAGGAGTTCGCCGCGTCGCGGACCGCCGACCACGGCGCGGATTCGGCGGTGTAGACCGGCGGACGCTTGCCGGTGGTGGGGTTCGGGTCGCCGACGGCGGTGATCACCCGGCAGGCCGGCGGGTTGAAGAACAGGCCGTTGGACGGAGCGGAGGTACCGCCACCGCCCAGCACCATGTGCACGGTGCCCCTACTCGTATCGATCACCTGAGTGTCGGTGGACACCGGCACCGGGGTGAGGGTCACGTTGTCGGCGTGGCCCCGCACCGGGTGCGAGCGCTCGTAGTGATGCTCGTGCCCGCACACCACCAGGTCCACTCCGTACCTGTCGAACAGCGGCAGCCACTCCTGCCGGATGCCCAGGTCCGCGCCGTTGAACTGGTCAGCGGTGCTGATCGCCACCTGGTGCATGCAGACCACGATCCAGTCGATGTCCCGATCGGCCCGGCTGCGCCCCAGCTCCGCCTCCAGCCACGTCTTCTGCGCGCCACCGGAGTACCCGCGCACATAGCTGTCCCCGCCGTCCTGCAGGCAGACGTCGTCGTTGGCGAGGACCACGACCCGGACGCCGCCGACGGTGAACGCGTACCACAGGCCCCGGGTGTCGTCGGTCTGGCCGGGCTGGCGGGGGGTGGCGAAGTAGGTCTGGAAGGCGGCGTACCCGATCGGGCCGTTGCCCTTCTCGTTCTCGTGGTTGCCGGGCGCCGGCATCCACGGCCGGAAGCGGGCGCTGCGGCTGTTGTTCTCCCAGAAGTCCGACCAGGTGCGTACCCGGTCGGTGGCCAGGTTGGCGTAGCACAGGTCGCCGTTGAAGAGGTGGAACAGCGGCTGTACCCGCTCCACTCCGGCCGGCAGGTCCCCGGCGACCGGTGAGCCCAGGTTGTCGTTGACGTACGGCGGATTCGGCAGACTGACACCGGCCGGCGGGGTGTAGCGCTTGCCGAGGGTCGGGGTGCCCTGGTCGCCGAAGCTGGTGAAGGTGAAGGTGCCCCGGCCGACCGGCGCGGTGTGGAACGAGCCGAACTCCGGCTGCGCGCCGGCGTGCACGGCGGCGTAGACGTACCCGGTGTCCGGGCGCAGGCCGGTGAGGTGGGCGTGCTGGGCGTACACCACCTGGCCGGACTTGGCGTCGGTGTAGCTGACCAGTTGTGCCGCGACGCTGCGCTGGTAGCGGCCGTCCGGGCCGCCGAGCAGCACCCGCGCCCGGGTGACCGGCTGGAGGGCGTGCCAGGAGACCACCACCTCGCGGGCCGCGTCGGCGCCGAACTGCAGGTGCAGGCCGTTGACCCGGGGAGTGCGCACCGGCTCGCCGGCCGGTCCGCCGATCGCGTCGGCGGCGTCGCGGCCGAGCCGGGGCGGAGTCGCGGGTGGCGTCGGCGGGGGCGGCCGACGCCGGTTCGGCGATCAGCGCACCGGCGGCCAGTCCCGTGCCGGCGACGGCCGTCGCGGTGAGCATCCCGCGTCGGGAGAAGTGGGCAGTGAACAGTTGTTCGTCAGTCGCCATGGCGCAGAGCCTGGCAATGGCGCGGGACGGGCAGCCCACAGCGCCGTGAACGCCTGCCCAACGCTGGCTGTCATCGATGTTCATGGGGTTGGCGCGATCCCAGGTGCAGATGGGTTCAGAGATGCTAGAACCAATTCGTGAGGTTTGGTCGGAAAAGATCCACCTGGTACGCCTCGGCGGCGGTCCTGCTGTTGACCCTGGCCACCGTGTCGGTCCTGCGTGCCCATCCGGCCCAAGCCAACTTCGCCACCGAGTGCGCCGCACCGGACCGGACGATCGCCGGGGGCAGCGCCGACCTCACCATGGCCCCGGGCGAGGTCGTCCTGATCACCGGCCCGCCCCCGTTCACCGGCGGCGTCAACGCCTGGCCGGCCGACGCGACCGTGTGCGTCGCCCCCGGAGCCACCTTCACCCCGTCGCTCCTCGCCGAGGCCCACGGTCGCTTCCTCAACGAGGGCGTCGCCGCGCTCCCGCCGGTGGTCACGGGGCCGGGTGCGAGCATCGAGAACGGCGGCACGCTCACCTTGGAGAGCGTCAACAACAACGCCGCGCTGACCGTGCTCAACCTGCCCACCGGGATCATCATCGTGCAGTTCCCGCTGACCCTGGCCAACGGCGCGCAGGTGGTCAACCAGGGCACTGTCACCACGTTCGGGGAGGTCAACCTCAACCCCGGGACGGACATCATCAACTTCGGGACGATCGACATCGGCGGCAACCTGAACGTGAACGGCGACCTGCTCAATTCGGGCGTGGCCACCGTCGCCGGCGCGGTCAACGTGAACAGCGGCGCCACCCTGACCAACCTGTGCCGGTTCAACTCCAACACTGTCGTCAACGACAACCTGCTGCGCAACGAGGGCATCCTCGACGTGGACGGTGGCTCGTTCATCAACAACGCCGACGCCGCACAGACCGCCACCGGCCTGACTGTCGGTACCACCTTCGCCAACCCGGGCGACCTCACCGGCTCCGGCGGTTACACCTTCACCGGTGACACCGTCACCACCGGCTCGATGGTCGGCGAGGCCGGCGACCCGATCGCGTTCTTCGACGCCTCGCAGACCGACAGCCAGATCCTCGACACCGAGAACGGCATCATCACCAACGTCGTCCGGGTCCCCGTGCCGGTCCCACCACCGGACTTCCTCCCGCCCGGCTGTACCAACATCAACGCCACCGTCACCGCCACCCCGCCCTCGTCAACTACGGCATCCCCCTCGGCAACCACGGCCTCGCCACCGACCGGGACCATGTCGCCCACGGCGAGCGAGCCGCCGACCCAGACCCAGCCGCCGACCGTGACGACGACCCCGGTGGCTCCGCCGCTGGTCGGTTTGACCGGCGGTGGAGCCTCGGGCGCTGCCACCGCCCTGCCGAGTACCGGCCGCCCGATCGGCGGCCTGATCCCCGCCGGCACTCTGCTGATCGCGGCCGGCCTGGTGCTGCTCGCCCTCCGCGAACGCCGCGCCGGACGCTGACCGCGCGGCCGGGCGGGGGCAGGCAGGCGACTCAGTCCGTCGGGGGGCCGACGATGAGTTCGCCGTCCTGGTCGGCGCGCACCGGGTAGACCGTCAGCGGAGGCTGGCCGGTGGTGGAGCAGCCGGTCGCCAGGTTGAAGGTGTGCTGGTGCAGCGGGCAGATGACCACCGCCAGGTCGGCCAGGCCGTCCGCGATCGGGCCGCCCGCGTGCGGGCACACCGCCGACACCGCGCGCAGGCCGCCGTCACGCAACCGGAAAACCGCCACCATCGCGGTACCCACGGCGAAGGCGCGCCCCTCGCCGGGTGGGATCTGCTCCACCGACCCGAGCCGGTACTCGGTGTGCAGGTCGGCCGTCACGAGCGCCCCCCGTCGGCGCCGGCCACCGAGCCCGCCTCGGCCGAGCCGACCGCCGGCAGCACCGGGCCCGGCACCGTCACCGGCTCCGGTCCACGGACGGGCACCCGGGGTAGCGGGATCAGCGGCAGCGAGGTACGGAACTGGCCCGGTGTCACCGGTTCCGCCCGCTCCTGCCACGGATCACGATATGCCGCAACGGATTCCGCGATCGCCGCGTCGAGCCGGGCGGCGATCCGGTCGCTGTCGTCCACCACCACCGCCCGGATCCGATCGATACCCACGCGCGGCACGAAGGCGTAGGTGCGCTCCAGCCAGTTGGCGTTCTCCCGGTAGTACTGGAGGAACCGGCCGGTGAGCGTCAGCACCTCGGTGGCTGAGTCGACGGTGGTGAGCAGGTCGCCCTTGCGGATGTGCGCGCCGGCCGCGCCGCCCACGTAGATCTCCCACCGGCCGCCGTCGATGGCGACCACGCCGAGATCCTTCACGTACGCCTCCGCGCAGTTGCGCGGGCAGCCGGTGACCGCGAGCTTCATCTTCCCGGGCCCCTCGATGCCCTGGAACCGTTGCTCGATGGCGATGCCCAGGGCCGTCGAGTCGCCGACTCCGAAGCGGCAGAAGTCCGACCCGACGCACGTCTTGACGGTGCGGAAACTCTTGCCGTACGCCCAACCCGAGGGCATCTCCAGGTCGGCCCAGACCTTCGGCAGGTCCTCCTTGCGGATGCCGAGCAGGTCGATGCGCTGCCCGCCGGTCAACTTCACCATCGGCACCGCGTACTTCTCGGCCACGTCCGCGATCCGCCGCAACTGCGCCGGGCTGGTGACGCCGCCCTTCATCTGCGGCACCACCGAGAAGGTGCCGTCCCGCTGGATGTTGGCGTGGACCCGGTCGTTGATGAACCGGGCATCGCGCTCGTCCACATAGTCAGCGCCCCACATCATCCGCAGCAGCGAAGCCAGCCCCATCTTGCTGCGGGCGTCGTCCGCCCCGTCGGGGGCCAGGGTGGCGAAGACAGCGGAGACCGACTTCAGCTCGTACCCACGGATCGCGGCCATCAGCTCCGACTTCGGCATCGGCACCCCCGGCACGTACCAACCGGCTGTCGGATCCTCGGCCACCTCGCCGCCGGCGGCCCACTCGACGATCTGGGCGACCAGGCCCTTGCACGACCCGCACCCCTTGCCGGCGCGGGTGCCCTCCATCACCCCGCTCACCGTGCGCACCCCACCGGCGACCGCGTCGACCAGCGCCCGTTTGGTGACGCCGTTGCAGTTGCAGACCTGGCTGTCGTCGGCGAGTTCGGCGGCGCTCACCTGCGCCGGCGGCCCGCTCAGGTCGAAGAGCAGCTCGACCCGCTCCTGCGGCAGCGGCAGCCCCCGGTCGAAGGCCTGGGTGAGGAACGCGACCTTGCGCACGTCCCCGACCAGCGTCGCGCCGACCAGCCGGTCGTCGCGGATCACGATGCTCTTGTACACGCCCCTACGCGGCTCGCTGAAGACCACCGTCTCGTCGTCGTCGCGCTGCGCTTCCCTGATTCCCATCGACGCCACATCCACGCCGGCCACCTTGAGCTTGGTGGCCAGCCGGGAACCGTGGTACTCGGCCCGCGGGTCGGCCCCGGTGACCTGGTCGGCGAGCACCCGGGCCTGCTCCCACAACGGCGCGACCAGTCCGTACGTCTCGCCCCGGTGCTGCACGCACTCACCTACCGCGAAGATGTCCGGCTCGTCCAGGACGCGCATGGTGTCGTCCACCACGATGCCGCGCTCCACTTCCAGGCCGCTGGTCTGGGCGAGTTCGGTGTTGGCCCGGATGCCGGCGGCGACCACCACCACATCGGCGTCGATGGCCCGGCCGTCCTTGAGTTTCACCCCGGTCACCGCCTGCTTGCCGAGGATCTCGGTGGTGTGCGCGCCGGTGACCACCTCGATGCCCAGCGCCTCCACGCTGCGCCGCAGGATCGCCCCGGCGGCGGCGTCGAGTTGGGCGTTCATCAGGTGGCCGGCGGCGTGCACCAGGGTGACGTGGGACAGGTGGTTCTGTAGCCCCCGGGCCGCCTCCAGGCCGAGCAGCCCGCCGCCGATCACCACGGCGCGTTCGTGTTCCCGGGCGTAGCGGACCATGGCACGGGTGTCGTCGATCGTGCGGAACGCGAAGACCCCCTGGTGGTACCCACGGCCGGGGCGGTGGATGCCGGGAATCGGCGGCACGAAGGCGCGGCTGCCGGTGGCGATGATCAGGACGTGGTACGGCGTCGCCGTGCCGTCCTGGGCGTAGACCAGCTTGGCGTGCCGGTCGATGCGGGTCACCCGGGTACCGGCGTGCAGGGTGATCCCGTTGTCGGCGTACCAGTCCAGGTCGTTGAGGAAGATGCCACTCTCGTCCTCGACGCCGGAGAGCACGTTGGAGAGCAGGATCCGGTTGTAGTTGCCGTACGGCTCATCCCCGAACATGGTGATCTGGAACTGTTCGCCGCCGCCCCGTTGCAGGATCTCCTCCACCGTGCGGGCCCCGGCCATCCCGTTACCCACCACCACAAGCTTTCGCCGACCATCCACGGTGGACATCAGAACTCGACCAGCCCGAGGTCGACGACGACCGTCCCGGACAGCCCGGCCGGCGCGGCCACCAGCAACTCCACCGTGGTACCCGAGTCCAGGTCCTCCACCACCCGCAGCGGCACGTGCACGTCGCCACGCGCCCCGATCGGGAAGTACCGCATCGGCTGACCGTCGCGGGTCAGCAGCAGGTAGATCAGCTCCTTGGTGGTGTTGCCGCCGCGGAAGTACACCGGCTGGGCGGTCATACCCGGCGGCACGACGTAGCTCAGCGCGGCGTCCAACGGCAGCGGCGACTCCAGTCCCTTGCCCTCGAAGCTGTAGACACCCTGCAGGAAACGGGGAGTGGTGTGCACGGCGGAGTCCCTTCGCTATGGCGTTGGGCCGTCTGCGTCGCGCCGGACCGGCCACATCGACGATGGTGACAACGCGGTGTTTCTCCCCGGTGCCAGACCGATTACGCCCCGCCGGTGATGGCCTGCGCGGTCCCGGTCGTCGGGCCTACCGTGACGGCCCGTCGAGCAGCACGACCCGACCATGCGGCGGCACTTCGTCGGCAACGCCTAGACAGCGGCCACCCAGTAGGTCTGCTTGTGCCGGCGGGCCTCCATCGTCGCGGCCACCACCTCGGCCTCCTCGCGGGTGCGGTGCCGGGAAACCTCGTACCGGTTGCCGTTGTCGTCCTGCCGCCACACCACCCAGCCCGGGTCGGGCGGTGCGTCCACACCGAGCGGCTCGGCCGGCTTCATGCTGTCCACCGGGTCAGGATGGCACGGCATGCCCCGCGGCTACACCGGATGCTGGTCCGTCATCGGGTCCACCGGGCCGGCCTGGGCCGGAGCGGCGTGGCGGCCGGGTCCGACGGCGGCATCGAGGGTGAGGCGGGCCCGGCGTAGCGCGGCCACCCGCTCCAGCGCGATCCGGCGTCCTTGGGCATCGCGGGCCCGCCACTCGGTGCTGCGGTGCATCTGGTTGGCGTGCTGCCGGTACAGCCAGGTGACGTTGGGCAGGTGGTACCCGTCGGTCAGTTCGCAGAGGGCGGCGAACATGGCGACGTCGTCATCGGTCGGGATGCCGACCCAGCCACCGAGGGCGCGCAGAGCGTCGGTGCGGATCATCAGGCCGGCACAGTGGATGGGCCAGTTCCCGCCGTGGTCGATGGCCCAGTCGTTGACCAGTCCGGCCGGCAGCAGACCCAGCGGTACGGCAGGTGGGAACGGCCGGCGCTCCCCGGTGGGCAGCAGGTCGTCGGCCTGACCGACAGCCCACTGGATGCGGGGGTGGTCGAAGGCGGGGATCAGGGTGGCCAGCGCGCCGGGCAGCAGGATGTCGTCGCTGTCGAGGACCTGGACGAGCTCGCCGCGTACCCGCGAGAGCGCCAGGTTGCGGGTGAGCGACAGCGGCATCCGGCGGCCGTTGGCCTCGTACCGGACGAAGTCGATGCCCGCGAAGCGGTCGGCAAGCGCCGGGTGCTCGCCGTCCTCCTGCACGATCCACTCGGCCGTCCACCCGCGCGGGAGAAGTTGGGTGGTGACGTTGGCGATCGTCTCGGACAGGAACTGTGCGACCGGCGCGTACACGGCGGTGAGGATGCTGATCAACGGCACGGGGTGTCCTTCGCCAGTGGGTGGACGGCGTCGGAGAACTCAACGACCCGACCGCCGGCCGGTGCCGCCCCAGTCCGAGATCGAACACATGGGGACTGGCTGGGCCGCCGGCTGGATCGTCTCAGTTGTCGCTGTCGAGGACCTCGCGCAGTTTGTGGGCGAAGGCTTCGGGTTGGCCGGGGTACCCGGACTCGCCGCCGAGGAAGCCGCCGTGGTGGCTGGGGAACACGCTGGGTTGCTGGCCGAGCAGGTCGGCGATGGCCGCCGAGGTGCGTGCGGTGAAGGTACCCGCGGACTCCTCGCCCACGGCGATCACGACGCGGGTCGGCGCCTTCGCCAGTGCCTCCACGTCGGGGCGGTAGCTGCTGACCGGCCAGGACAGGTCCGACAGCAGTGGATCACCACGAGAGCCGTCGTCGTGGCTGGGCATGCCGAACTGGGCGGGATCCGGCGCGGGCAGGGCGAAGTAGTCGTCGGTGAACTCGCCTGACCAGGACGTCATGGCGATGAAGGCCGCCATGCCGGCATTGGACCCCTTCGCCTCGTACGCGTCGCGAACGCCGGCGCGGGCACGCTCGGCAGCCTCGGCGTCGGGCAGCACCGGGATCAGTGGTGGCTCGTGAGCCACCAGGGTGCTCACGTCTTCGGGGTAGGCCGCCACCAGCGCCAACGCGGTCACCGCGCCGCCGCTGCTGGCGAACATCTCCACCGGTCCGACCCCCAGCGCCTGGATGACGGCGTGCACATCGGTGGCCTGGACGGTGGAATCATGATCGATTCGGCCGTCCTTGCGGCTACTGCGGCCAAGGCCGCGCGGGTCGTAGGTGACCACCGTGCGGTCGGGGAAGTAGCCGGCCAACGTGGCGAATCCACTGGCCGTCATCGGCTGACCGATCATGAACAGCGGTGGACGTCCCTCGGCCGTGGGCAGCGGCCCGTGTACGTCGTAAACGATGTCGGCCCCGGCAGTCTCCAGCACGTGCGTGTTCGTCATGACAGCGTTGACCTCTCCCGTACCGAAAACTCATCGGCCTGAGCCCACCAACCTCAGCTTGCGACACGGCGGCCTCATCCAACAGCTCTGCCCCACCTCCCGGCGTGTCCGATACGCGGCAGGCGTGGATCAGGTTGCCGGGCACGCCGAGCGGGTCAACGCTGGCCCAGCCGGGCGGGCCGGTATTGATCTCCACTTCGAGCTCGCGGGCAGGGTCGCTGTCGGGGTTGAAGGGCGTGCATCCCGACCGGCACACTGGGCACGTGGCTCTGACGACGCGGCTGCTGACGACCGAGACCTGGTGCGACTTCGCCGCGCTCGTCGAGGCGAACAACGGTGTGTGGGGCGGCTGCTGGTGCATGGGATTCCACCCGGAGGGCGTCGGTAAAGGCCGCACCTACGAGGGAAACCGGGACGCGAAGCGCCGGCACGTCGAGTCCGGAACGGTCCACCAGGTCCTCGTCTACGACGGCGACCGTTGTGTCGGCTGGTGTCAGTTCGGGGCGCCGGCGGAGCTGCCCAACATCAAGAATCCGGCTACGTACGAGCGAGGGCTGCAGGACCTGCCGGACTGGCGGATCGGCTGCATCTTCACCAACTCGAAGGATCGCGGGAAGGGCGTCGCCGCCGCGGCAGTCGCGGCTGCCCTCGACGAGATCAGAAGCGCCGGCGGCGGCGTCGTCGAGGCCTATCCGGAACAGACTCAGGACCGCCCGCCCCAGCGCGGCGCCTACTTCCACACCGGCCCGGAGGAGCTGTTCGCCCAGCACGGCTTCGAGCGGGTGCGCCGCATCGCCAAGTGGCGCTGGGTCATGCGGGCGACCCTGACCAAGCCCCGCCGCACAACCATCCGTGGCGAGTGACTTCGCTCAGCTCGTGCGGGCTGGCCTCTGGCAGTGCATGAAGTCATTAACTCAGACCGGCGGCTGGACGACTGCGGCAGCTCGGCGAAGCCGAGCGAAAATGGAGCTTCAACTAGCCCAGGTGCGTCGAGAGATCGCACGCCTGATCGTGGAGTTGCTGCCACCGCATGCGAGCCAAGCCAAGATCAATGAAGCTGTAGCGGCGTCCGGCTTCAGTCGAACGCTCGTTGAACGGGTACGCGGCGGCTCCGCGATGTGGAACCCGCTGTAGCCACTCCGGTTGCTGTACCCCGTTGGTGTGCCGGGCGGTCTGGATCTCTCCAGAGCGCCCCGGTACACCTCTGACCTGGGATTTTGTGGGCCGCCAGGGATTCGAACCCTGAACCTACGGATTAAAAGTCCGCAGCTCTGCCATTGAGCTAGCGGCCCGTGCTGCCAGGCTACTGGATCGCTCAGCGCTGGTCGTGGGGTATCGGTCACGGCGGCGCTCGGGAGATGGCCATGAGCCGGTCTCCGGCATAGACAGCCATTGAAGGATTCAGATGCTTCTGGCAGTGTCATCAGACGTCAGACCACTTGCCCGCACCCGCTGCAAGTCGGTGACCGCCAACACGCGGTCGCCGACTCGCGGACTGCGTCCCCAGCCGGCAGTGGAGTCTCCGATGAGAGGACAGACCATGGCTTTTCGCCGACTCAGGAGTCGACGACTCATTCCCGCGCTCGTCGGCGCGGTGGCGGCGCTCGCCGTCGTCCCGATCACGCTGATGATCGCCGCGTCACCGGCCCATGCGGACACCAGCCAGTTCAGGGGCGTCAACTGGTCGCGTCAGGGCGACAACTTCTACGGCGGGCCGCTTGTACTGTACGGATTGAGCAGCACGGACAGCTACGCGACCGTCCAGGCCAAGGCTGACGCCGTATACGCCGGCTTCGCAACCAACCTGGGCGCCAACACGGTGCGGTTGCCCATCAACACGTACACGGTCGGCACGAGTTGGTGGAACGTCTACACCGGCGCCATCGACGCCGCCACCGCGCGCGGCTTCAAGGTCGTCCTGTCGTACTGGGACGACGGCGTGGCCGCCAGCGGTGGAAAGATCGTGAACACGTCCGCGTTCAACTCCATGTGGAACACCGTCGTCGCCAAGTACGGCACCAACAGCCTGGTGTACTTCGAACCGATGAACGAACCCGGTGGCCACAGCGCCTCCGACTGGGCGAACGTGGTGGCCAACTGGATCAGCGCCCGCCCGTCGGTTCCCCGCGACCACATCTTCGTCAGCGGCGCCGGACTCAACCAGAACATCAAGACCATGTGCGCCGACAGCCGGTTCAACGGCACGTACCTGTCGTTGCACCACTACACGTTCTTCAGTGGCGCCAAGACCTATGACCAGTGGGTGTCGTTCCTCAAGGACGCCATCGGCAGCTGCGCGGACCGCACCGTCATCGACGAGTTCGGCGCTCCGATGGACACCGGCCTCAACTACAACGACGCCGCCAGCACCGAGAACTTCGTCCGGTACTACCGGGCCACCACGGACGTACTGCACGACCTGCGGATGGGCTCGGTCTACTGGCCCGGAATCGGTGGCAAGATCACCGCTGGTCAGAGCGACGACTGGTACGCCATGCAGAAGCTGCACGGCACCGGGACCAACCTGACCCTCAGTACTCCCAACGCCAGCGGCGCCGCCCGCCTGCGCTACGCGTGGGGACTGAGCGGCGGTACGCCCACCGCCTCCGCAACGCCGAGCACGGCACCGACGACGCCGGGCACGACGCCGTCAACGGTGCGCAACCTCGGCACCAGCACCTGTCTCTACGCTCCGGCGTCCCCGCCCGCCAACGCCCAGGCCCAGGTGGGCGACTGTGCCACCGCGGGCACGCAGCGGTGGACCTTGACGGCCAGCGGACAGCTCACCGGATTCGGCGCCCAGAAGTGCCTGGACGCCTACAACCAGGGCGTCACGAACGGCACCGCTGTCGGGACCTACAACTGCACGGGCGGCAACAACCAGAAGTGGACCGTCCAGTCCGACGGCACCATCCGGGGTGTGCAGTCCGGTCTGTGCCTCGACGTCAACACCACCACCTCGAAGGTCCAGCTCTGGTCCTGCTGGGGTGGAGCCAACCAGAAGTGGCAGCTCCAGGCTGCCTGACGGTCACACGCGTAACGACCTGCCTCACGGCGTCGGCATGGCCACGGCCACGCCGACGCCGTTGTGGGCTGCCGCGACGTCGCGTCGTTTGTGCCGCTACGCCGGCAGGTCAACGGATCCGACGCCGCTGCGATCGCCTCCGCCGCGCCAACTGGTCGCCTGCCGGCCCGTTAAGGCACGGCGTTGCACCGCGGATGGGCGGCCAGCTCCGACGGGGCTGACAGGCATCGAACACTTCTATAGCCTCGGGCCCGGACGGTGTCGACCGGGGTGAGGAGCGCAGTGGATCAGACTGCGGTGTGCATCCGAGGCATCGTGCTTCCCGATCGTGAGCAACGATCGTTCTGGATCGTCGACGGCCGGCTGCAGGTTGAGCCGGGACAGGCTCGGGGGACCGTCATTGATGGCGGCTGGCTGCTGCCGGGCTTGGTCGACGTGCACACCCACCCCGGAACCGAGCAGCCCGGAGACGCCTTCGAGGACGCGATGCTGCGGCAGCACCTGCTTACCCATCGGGATGCCGGGATCCTGGCGATCCGTGCGCCGGGCATGGCTGCGCGGCTGCCGGACTGGGTTCATGATGATCCGGAGTTGCCGCGGGTACGAGCCGCCGGTCGGTGGCTGGCGACTCCTGGCCGGTTCTTTCCGGGGTACGGCCGCGACGTCGCCGAGGCGGACCTGGTGGCCGCCTGCGTGGAAGAGGCTGCCGCTTCCGGTGGCTGGTGCAAGATCATTGGTGACTGGCGTTTCGGAGAGCCGCCTGTTCCTCTCGAGATCCTGACCGCTGCGACGAACGCGGTGCACGCGCAGGGCGGGCGGGTGGCCGTGCACTGCATGACGCCGGACGGCTGCCGTAACGCGGTCCTGGCCGGGGCGGACAGCCTGGAACACGGCATGCATCTGGATCCGGGGCTGCTGGATCGGATGGCGCAGCAGGGCACGGCGCTGGTGCCGACACTGGCGGCCTTCGGGGACGATCTCGGCGCCATGCGCGCCCGCCCGGCGAGTCCGGGGCGGGATTCCTGGCTGCGCGGGTGGGAAGGCATGGCGGCCAATGTCCGCGCGGCCCACGAGGCGGGTGTGATGGTCCTGGCCGGTACTGACACCGTGCCCTTCGGCACTGTCGCCAACGAGGTCAACTGGCTGATCCGGGCCGGCGTGCCGATTGAAGCAGCGGTCGGGGCCGGATCCTGGGTTGCGCGCTCCTGGCTCGGGCTGGACAACCTTGTCGACGGCGGCTCGGCCGATTTGATCGGGTACGACCGCGATCCGACGCTGGATCCAACGGTGCTTGCCACGCCCCGGCTGATCGTCCTACGCGGCCAGTTGGTGAAAGATCCGGCCAGGGCGTAGCACCCGGTGATGCCGGGGTGTTGAGATTCGGACCGAGTACCAATGACCGGGCCGTCTGAGCAGCTACGCCGGCGACAGGCGCGCCTGACCGGGTCAGCCGGCGGTGATCTTCGGGCGCGTCAGGGGCCGTGTCAGGGGCGTGACAGGGCGGTGGCAGGCGGGGCGTCGATGGTTGTCCCATGACCACCTCAGCGATTACCGCTTCAGGACTGCGGAAGGCGTACAAGGACAAGATCGTCCTTGACGGCATCGACCTCGACGTCGCCGCCGGCACCGTCTTCTCCCTGCTCGGCCCGAACGGGGCCGGCAAGACAACGACGATCAACGTGCTGACCACGTTGATGAAGGCCGACAGCGGCACAGCACGCGTCGCCGGCCATGATGTGGCGACCGAGACCAAGGCTGTCCGCGCGGCCATCGGGGTCACCGGTCAGTTCGCCGCGGTGGACGACCTGCTGACCGGCCAGGAGAACCTCCAGTTGATGGCGGATCTCAAGCGGTTGGCTGGGGCCGAGAGCAAGCGGCTGGTCGCCGACCTGCTGGAGCGCTTCGACCTGACGGAGTCGGCGCACAAGATGGCGGCGACCTACTCCGGGGGTATGCGCCGCAAGCTGGACCTGGCGATGACCCTGATCGGCAAGCCGCAGATCATTTTCCTGGACGAGCCGACCACCGGACTGGACCCGCGCAGCCGCCGCACGATGTGGGACATCGTCCGGCAGTTGGTGGCCGAGGGCACCACCATCTTCCTGACCACCCAGTACCTGGACGAAGCTGATCGGCTCGCGGACCGGATCGCGGTGCTCGACCAGGGCAAGCTGGTCGCCCAGGGCACTCCGGCTGAGCTCAAGCGCCAGATCCCCGGCAGTCACGTGCGGCTCCGGTTCGCCGGGGACCTCGAACTCGACGCCGCGATGCGGGTCCTGACCGGCTCCAGCCGGGACGACGAGGACCTGGTTCTGCGGGTACCCAGCGACGGCGGCGCGAAATCGGTTCGCGACCTGCTGACCCAACTCGACACGCACTCCATCGACGTCGAGGAGTTCTCGGTGCACACCCCGGACCTCGACGACGTATTCCTTGCCCTGACCGGCCGTACCAGCACGAAGGTGAGCGCACAATGAGCAACGCGATGACCATGCTTGGTCGCAACTTCAAACACACCATCCGGAACCCGACCGCCGTGTTCAACGCCGTGCTGTTCCCGATCGTGCTCCTGCTGATGTTCGTCTACGTGATCGGCGGCGCATTCGACAGGGTCGAGATCGGCGGCAAATACATCGACTACATCACGCCCGGAATGATCGTTTTGACGATCTGCTACGGATTGAGCGCGACCGCGCTGTCGGTGAACTCCGACATGACGAAGGGCATCATCAACCGGTTCAAGGTGATGGACGTTTCCCGCAGCGCCGTGCTGATCGGCCACGTCGTCGCCACCATGCTCCGCAGCCTGATCGCCATCGCCGTCCTGGTCGGTGTGGCGTTCGCGATGGGTTTCCGGCCGGCCGCGAGTTTCGGCGACTGGCTCGGCGTGGTCGGTTTCATCGTGCTGGTCTCCTTCGCGACCAGCTGGATCACCGTCGCCCTCGGGCTGGCCGCGAAGTCGCCGGAAGCGGCGGGGTTCGCCGCCGTACCGCTGATCATGCTGCCCTTCCTGAGCAGCGCGATCTCGCCGGCCGACACGATGGGGCCGGGAGTGCGGCAGTTCGCGGAGTACCAGCCCTTCACGCCGATCATCGAGACGCTGCGCGGGCTGCTCGCCGGTGACCCGTCCGGGAGCAAGGCGATCGTGGCCATCATCTGGTGCGTCGGGATCGCGGTGCTCGGCTACGCCTGGTCGCTGTCCACCTTCAAGAAGCGGGCCTGACCCCGACAGTTCAACCGCCCAATCAGACAGATCGAATTCGAAGTACCAGAGGAGAATTGTCGTGCCTACTTTCACCACTCCCGGACCTGTTGCCGCCACTGTTGTTGTCGCCGGTGCCCAGGTGCGGGTCACCGCGACCGACCGGACCGACACCGTCGTGCTGGTCGAACCGATCAACGCGGCAAGCAAGTCGGATGTCAAGGTGGCCAACAAGACCAAGGTTGATTTCGCCGGCGGCCGGCTGTCGGTCAAGACGACCGCCTCCGGCGACAAGAACGGCTCGGTCGCCATCACGATCGGCCTGCCCACCGGCTCCAGCCTGGTCGCCTACCTGGCACACTCGGGCGTGCACGCGGACGGCGCGTTGGGCGAGTGCGAACTGCACATGGCGTCGGGCCGGGTCGAGTTGGACCGGATCGACGCCCTGCAGGCGAACATCTCCGGCGGTGAGGTCGCGATCGGCCACATCGCCCGGCGCGCCGACATCGACGGCAGCGTTTTCGAGGTGCGGATCGGCGAAGTCGGCGGCGCTACCCGGCTCGCGAGCTCGACCGGGCGGGCCTGGATCGGGCACGCCGGGGCCGATCTCAATCTCAGCAGCGGCAGCGGCGCTTTCGACATCGATCGCGCCGACGGCAGTGTCACCGCCACAACAGCCAGCGGCGCCATTCGGATCGGTCGGATGAAGCACGGTCAGGCGAAGCTGATGAACGGGTCAGGTGACATCGAGGTCGGCATCAGCGAGCGCAGCATCGCCGACGTGGATGTCAACAGCGAGCGCGGCTCGGTGCGCAATTCCGTTGCGGCGCAGCAGAACCCGGAGGGGTCCGGCGACAAGGTCTCGGTCCACGCCCGTACCCGGCACGGCGACATCACCATCACCCGCGTGGCGACCTGACCCTCAGGCGGCGAGCGTCGCCTCGACCAGCGCAGACAGGTCCGTCTGCGTACCTTCCCGCGTCACCTCGGCGAACCGTGCTTCGCCGAGGTGACGTTTCGCTGCCTGCTCGATCCTGGCCGCATCCGGGTTGGAGCGATCCGCCAGTCCGCGTACGCCGACGCTGGCCGCGAGCAGCCGGGCCGCCTGTTCGTACTCCTCGTAGCGCAGCGCCAGGTCGGCGAATCCGATGAGCACCTGGGCGATCAGTGGCGCGTACCCGGCCTCGGCTGCCGCCTGCCAGGCCGCCACCCGGTGGGTACGTGCCGCACCGGGATCGTCGGCCAGGTAGCCGAGCAGGTCGTGGATGCCGGCCCGGATGTTCGCCGCCTCCGCGTCGTCGCCGAGCAGGGCGGTCGCGATGTCGAGTTGCCGGCGGGCCTGCGCCGCGTCGCCGTCCCGCCGCGCCAGCTCCGCTTTCGCCAGCGCCAACTCGACCAGCGCGGACGGCCAGGTGACCCCTTCGGCACGCCGCTGGGCCTCGATGATGGCGGCCGCGCTGGCGTCCCGGTCGCCGTCCATCCAGTACAGCAGGGCCTGTTGGGTCCGTAGCCGGATGACGTCCTCGATGGCGCCGACCTCGGTGACCACCGCGATCGCCTGTTCGTAGTACGCGCAGGCACGGGTGAACTCGCCGCGCATGGTGAGTCGGTCCGCCAGTTCGGACAGGGCAAAGGAAATCCCGAATCGTTCGCCGAGGGTCCGGAACTCGGCCAGCGCCAGCTCCAGGATGGCCTCCGCGTCCGGGCCGCCCTGGCCGAGCACGATCCGCATCTTGCCCAACTGCAGCCGGGCCAGCGCGCGTACCCACGGGTCTTCGTTGTCCAGCAACAACTCGAAGGCGGGCAGCGCGGCCTCCGGCGACTCCAGCATCCGTTCCAGCGGGGTGACCAGGTCCAGCAGCGCGTTGCGGTGCCGGGACTGCCGGCTGAACCGGTACGCCTTGTGGATCCATTCCGCGATCTGGATCGCGTCGCCCCGCCCGGAGCTGACGAAGTGCACGACCAGCGCGTACGCCATCGCGCGGACGTCGTCGGTCACCTCGCCGGGGAGGCCGGTGGCCGCGATCATCAACTCAACGCCTTCGGCGCGGTGCCCGCCGAGCCACCAGTACCAGCCGGCGGCCGCCGCGAGCCGCATCGCCGGCTGCGCCTCACCGGCGGCGATCGCCCCGCGCATCGCGGCCCCGATGTTGTCGTACTCGGCGTCGAGCACGGCGAGCCACTCCAGTTGCTCGGCGCGGCGCAGGTGCGGCTCCGCGGTCTCGGCGAGCTCGGTGAAGTAGCCGAGATGGGCCCGTCTGGCCAGCTCCGCCTCGCCGGCTTCCGCGAGCCGCTGCGCGGCGTACTCCCGGATCGTGCTGATCATCCGGTAGCGCGGCGTGCCGTCGCCTTCGGCGACCAGCAGCGACTTCTCGGCCAGTGAGGTGAGCAACTCGAGCACCTCGTCCTGCTCGCCGCCGGAAGCCTGCGCGACCGCGTCGCCGCCGCAGACCCGCTCGGCCGCCTCCAGGCTCGCGCCGCCCGCGAACACCGAGAGCCTGCGCAGGACGGTCCGTTCGGCGTCGGTGAGCAACTCCCAGCTCCAGTCGACAACCGCGCGCAGCGTCCGGTGCCGTGGCAGCGCGGTCCGGCTGCCGCCGGTCAGCAGCCGGAACCGGTCGTCGAGCCGGTTGGCGAGCTGGTCGATGGACATGGTGCGCAACCGGGCCGCGGCCAGTTCGATGGCCAGCGGCATGCCGTCCAGCGCCCGGCAGACGCGCACCATCGTCGCCAGGGTGTGTTCGTCGACGCCGAGGTCCCTGCGTACCGCGCCGGCCCGGTCCTGCAGCAGGCGGACGGCCGGCGAGGATTCGATCTCGCCCGGGCTCGGCGTCGGTCGGCACGGCCAGCGGCTCGACCAGCCACAGCGCCTCACCGGTGATACCGAGCGGTTCCCTGCTCGTGGCCAGGATCCGCAGCCGTCGACACTCCCCGAGTACCCGATCGGCGAACTTGGCCGCCGCCTCGATCAGGTGCTCGCAGTTGTCCAGGATCAGCAGCGCCTCCCGCTCGCGGACGGCGGCGATCAGCGCGTCCGTCGAGGTCCGCGCTCGGTGCCGCGCCGAGCAGCGCATCCCGCAGCCCGAGCGCGGTGAGCGTGGCCTGCGCGAGGTCGCCGTCGGCGCCGATGGCGGCGAGCTCCACCAACCAGACTCCGTCGGGCAGGTCGCCGGTCAGCGTGCGCGCGGTCTCCGTGGCCAGCCTGGTCTTGCCCGAGCCGCCCGGCCCGATCAGGGTGGTCAGCCGATGCTCCGGCGATGAGCTTGCGGACGGCAGCGACATCGGTGTCCCGGCCGACGAAACTGGTGAGTTCGGCGCGCACGTTGGTCTTGCGGGTCTCCTCCCGCCGCCCCAGCTCGCCGCGCAGCAACGCGACGTGCAGGTCCGCCAACTCCGGCGACGGGTCGACGCCCAGCGCGTCGGCCAGCGCCTCCCGGGTGCGTTCGTAGGTGAGCAGTGCCTCGGAGTCGCGGCCGGCCGCCACCAGGGCCCGGATCAGCGCAACGACGAGCCGTTCTCGCAGCGGTTGCGCGGTCACCGCGTCGGTCAGTTCCGCGACCACATCCGCACCGTGGCCGAGGCCGACCTCTGCTTCGTACCGATCCTCCAACGCCGTCAGGCGCAGCCCTTCGAGCCGGGTCACCGCCGAGTCGAAGGCTTCACTGTCCGCCAGCCCGACATCCTGCATCGCCGCACCACGCCACAGCCCGAGGGCTTCGCGCAGCAGCCGGACCCGTTCCGGACGACCCTCTTCCTGGCGAGCCTGCGCGAGGAGGCGTTCGAATCGCAGGGCGTCGACAGCGTCGGGGCCCACCGCCAACAGGTAGCCGCCCGACCGCCCCTCGATCGCGCCTTCCGGCAGCACCTTCCGCAGCCGGGAAGCCAAGCGCTGCAAGGCATTCGCCGCATCGGCAGGCGGGTTCTCGCCCCAGATCCAGTCGATCAGCGTCGCCTTCGGCACGACGCGGCCCGGTTCGAGTGCCAGGGCGATCAACAGCGCGCGCAACCGCGCGCCCGGCACATCGGCCAGGATGCCGTCACCCGGGTGAACCTCGAATGATCCAAGCACCCTGATCTGCACCTGCTGATTCTTTCACGGCAGCCCACCCCCACCGGCTGCGGCCCGTTTCGGGTAGTGCTGTCCGGCGAGTGAAATTCCGGTCCGGCTGACGAGATCCTTTGACGCCGGCCCGTGATCGTCGTGTGATGCCGGCTGCCGAGGATGCCACCATGAGGCGTTGCGTCGCCGTCGCGGTGGCGACGCTGCTGGTATCGATGTCGCTGGGCGGCTGTTACCTCGGTCCAGCTCCGGTGCAGTACGCCGCGTTGGCGGTGATTGACGGTCGGCCGACGGCGGTCGTCGCCGTCTGCGGACGACCAACAGTTCAGCTGTCGCTGTTCCTCGACGACAACCCCCCGACGACGATGACGACCTGCACCTGTGGTCGGTCACGGTCACGCTGCCGAACCAGGTCCGGGACGTCGAGGTCGAGCTGCTCGGGGCGGTGCGGCCGGGCTGGGAGATCACTTCCAAAGACGAGCGAGTCCTTGGTACGGGCCCAGGTAGCTTCACGGTCGTACCGTTGGCGTCGCTCGAACCCGGGCACCGCTACACGCTCGACTCCTCGGCCCATGGCCCCGAAGGCACTTTCGCGCCCAAGGTCACCTTCAACACGACTGACCTGACGAAAATCGGAGCAGGTCGGGTGCTGACCGCTGCCGACTACAAGCACTCAAAGCTGGTTTCCCGCAGTTCCTTCGTAAACGACCGCTGCGGTTGACCCTTGTCACGGTGCAGCAGGTCATCGCCCCCATGTCACAGGAGTGCTGGGCTGTCTCGTCTCGTTGAGGAGAGCCGGTACCGGATGAGGGGGACGACAGGATGCGAGTATTCGTGGCAGGCGGAACCGGGGTCATCGGGCGGCGTCTGGTGCCGCACCTGCTGGCCCGGGGGCACCAGGTGACCGCGACGACGACGAGCCCGGGCAAGCTGGAGCTGCTGGAGCAGCTGGGCGCCCGGGGCGTCGTGATGGACGGGCTGGATGCGGCGTCGGTGGGCGAGGCGGTGGCCGCGGCCCGCCCGGACGCGATCGTGAACCAGATGACGGCGCTGTCGCAGGCGCACGCGGGCAAGCTCAACCCGAGGAGGCCCGATCTCTTCTTCGCCGGCACCAATCGGCTGCGCAGCGAGGGAATCGACCACCTGCTGGCCGCAGCCGAGGCGACCGGTGTCGCCCACGTCGTCGCACAGGGCCACGCCAGCATGAACGGAGTCCGCGAGGGTGGCTGGGTCAAGACCGAGGAGGACCCGCTGGAGGTGGTGGCGGGGACGAAAGCGATCAGCCACCTCGAGGACGTGGTCGTCAGCGCTGGCGGGGCAGTCCTGCGCTATGGCGGTTTCTACGGGCCGGGCGCCCACGACGACCAGATCCGTCTCGTACGGAAGCGGCTGATCCCGATCGTCGGGGGTGGCACCGGCTACTTCTCGTGGGTGCACGTCGACGACGCGGCGGCGGCTACCGTCCTGGCGGTGGAGCAGAAGGCGCAAGGCGTGTTCAACATCGTCGACGACGAGCCGGCGCCGGTCAGTGTGTGGCTGCCCTACCTCGCGGAGTGCGTCGGGGCCAAACCGCCACGGCGGGTTCCCGCATGGTTGGCCCGGCTGCTGGCCGGCGAGATGGCGGTGGGCGTGCTGACTGAGGGGCGTGGCTTCTCCAACGCCAAGGCGAAGCGGCAGCTGGGCTGGGAGTTGCGCTATCCGTCGTGGCGGCAGGGTTTCAAGGTGGAACTCGGCTGACCGTGGCGTCCGACCAGCCGGCCGGCGGCCGGGCGCGCAGGCTAACGTGTGCGGTGTCCGTACCCGTACGACGATCGGCGTGCCATCGTGAGCAACCTCGAAGACGTAGCTGAGCGCGACGGTTGGCGCTGCTGGGTCTGTGACGAGCCGGTCGACGCGGCCACCTCCGTGAACGACCCGCGTGGCGCCAGCGTCGACAGCAGGACGTCGAACTCGAAGTCAGGCAAGAAGGGGACCGGCGACTTCGCGGGCGGGGAGCGGCTCGCCCACCGCAGCTGCAACAGCAGGAAGGGCGCGGTCACGCCGGTGATCCCGTGGCCGGCGAACATCCGCGTCATCGACCCGGCCCCGTTGATCGCGGTCGCCGACCGGCTGGACCGCAAGGGCGGCCGGGAGGTCGTGGTCCGGTGTGCCGACCGGGCCGATGCCCAGCGGACGGCGGACTGGCTGGTGGACCGCTTCGCGCGGCTCGCTCCCGCGCTGAGCGTCACGGCGAGCGTCGACCCCGGCGCCGGCCAGTTCCTCGTCGCGTTGACCGCCGCCCGCCGCCGCTGAGCCCAGTTCAGATCACCGGGTCAGCGATTGCGGTGACGGCCAGGTCGGGAGTTGCGGCGACGGCCGGGTCAGCGACTGCGGCGGGGGCTGGCCGGCGCAGGGTGCCCGCGCCGACGGCGACCAGTGCGGCGAGCACCGCGACCACGGCGAAGGAGACCGACAGCGAGCTGACGTGCGCGATTCCGCCGACGCTCGCGGGCGCTGCCATGCCTGCCCCGTACGCGATGGTGGCCACCCCGGCGATCTGCTGGCCGGGGCGCGGGCCGGCGTTGCCGGCAGCGGTGAACGCCAGCGGTACCACCACCGCCACGCCCAGACCGATCAGCGCGAAGCCGGCGATGGCCGGGACCGGGTGCCGGCTCACCGCGACAACCAGCGCGCCGACTGCCGATGCCGCGCCGCCGCACCGCACCACGGCGACCGGGCCGAACCGGTCGACGATCCGGTCACCGACCAGCCGGGTCACCGCCATTGTCGCGGCGAAGCCGGTGACCGCCGCGGCGGCGATGGCCGGCACGGCGTGCGCCACGTCGGTCAGGTAGACGGCCGCCCAGTCGGCGCTGGACGCCTCGGCGAAGATCGCGCAGAAGCCGACCAGGGCGATCAGGATCACCGCCCGGGGCGGCAGCGCGAAGGCCGGGGCGTCGTCGTCCGGCGGCTCGACGTCCAGCAGGAACCGGCTCGCCACCAGCGCGACCACGGCCAGCGCCGCGGCGGCCAGGGTGAAGTGCAGCCGGGCGTCCACGTCGGCGTGCGCGGCCAGGATGCCGACCGCCGAGCCGACCAGGACGCCGGTGCTCCACATGCCGTGCAGGCCCGACATGATCGACTTTCCGGCGCGCTGCTCGACGATCACGCCCTGCGCGTTCATCGCCACGTCGGCTATGCCGGTGGTGGCGCCGTAGAAGAACATCGCCACGCACAGCAGCGGCAGGCTGGTCGCCAACGACGGCGGGATCAACCCCACGCACCACAGCACCATCAGCACGCCGACCGTCGGCCGGGCCGGGAACCGGTGCGTCAGCCTGGTCCCGAACGACATCGTCAGGATCGCGCCCAGGGACGCGCAGAGCAGGGCGATGCCCAGGCCGCCGGGGTCGGTGTGCAGCCGGTCCGCGATCCACGGCAGCCGGGTGGCGAAGTTGCCGGCCACCGCGCCGTGCACGGCGAAGGTGACGCTGACGGCGATGCGGGGCCGCCGCAGCTCAGACATGGTGGTACTCCCTGCTCGCCGCGCCGGGGGTCACGCAGCGTCGATCATTTCCGGCGGCCAGCCTATCCCGACGCCGGGCCAACTGCGCCGACCCAAGATCATGTCAGGCGGACTTACGGTAGCGGGGTTGACGGTGCGTGACCGTGTACCCGACGCGCTGGTACAGGCCGAGGCTGTTGTTCGGGTTCTCGGCGACGGTACGCAGGGTGGTCCGGCGCACGCCGGCAGCCGCCAGCCGGGTGAGACTGTGCTCGGGTCAGCGCCAGCGCGAGGCCCCGGCGTTGCCAGCGCGGGCGGACGGCGACCCAGGGCGTCTCCCCGGTGCCGTCCGGCTGCACCGCGTTGATCGCCACGCCGGCCACTTCCGGCCCGTCCCACGCCACGCACCACAGGTCGAGCCGGGAGTGCGAGCGCGCGACATCGGCCAGGTACCCGGCGAAGCTGCGCTCCACGTACCCCATCCCGCCGGTGAAGAACGCCTCCTCGATCGCGGCGTGCACCTGCGGGTGCTGGTCCAGCGACCATCGGCCGCAGTTCCAGGCCGGCCGGCAGGTCCGGGGCAGGTCCGGTCGGCAGCGCCGTGCAGACCATCGTCACCACCGTGAAGGCGAGCTGGAAACCGTTGTCCAGCAACAGTTGTGCGCTGTCGAGCTGGTCGGCGTCGGCGTTGCCGCCGAAGGTGACCGGCGGCCATCCCCAGCCGTCCGGCGATGCGCAGCGCCCGCTCCTGCTGCGCCGCCAGCAACGCGGTGCCCACCCCCCGGCCGCGCGCCGCCGGCTCGACGCAGCCCCACAACAGGAACAGGTGGGTACCGTCGACCTCCGTCCACCAGTCCACCCAGCCGTACCCGACCAGCTCCCCGTCCAGGTATCCGAGCTGGCACCGGCCGTCCGGGTCGCCCGGGTTCGCCGGTACCGGCCCCGGCAGCCAGCGCCCGTCCCCGGTGTCGGAGTCCGTGCCCAGGGCCGCTCGCAGCCGCTCCAACTCCGGCAGGTCAGCCTGCCCGTACCCCCGTACATTGATCATGGCCGCAGCCTAGGCGTCGGATCGTGCCGGCTGCACCCGGGTTTGTCGGGACAGTCTCGGCCGCAGCCGTTCGACCGGCCGGAACACCGCGCACAGCAACGCCAGGACCAGCGCGAACACCGGCAGCCAGAGCAGTCGGGCGGCGATCCAGCCGGCGTCGGTCGGCCGCTCCAGCAGCCCCGGCAGCGGACCGGCCAGCCAGTTGCTCACCCCGACGACGAGCAGCAGCGAACTCTGGTGCCACAGGAAAACGGTGAACAGCGTCAGGTTGACCACGGCCACGCCGGCCCAGGCGACCGGCCGGCGCAGCAGCCGGGTCAGCGGCCCCCACAGGCAGCGCGCCGCGCCGATCTGGGCAAGCGCAACGGACACCACCGCCAGCGACGGCGGGTCGAGGTTGGACCGGCCGTCGCCGGGCACCCCGACCATGCTCACCGGGTACCCGGCCGTCAGCACCAGCACCACCGCGCCGACCAGGCCGGCCACCAGTAACGCCGGGCCGGTCCAGCGCCCGCGCATCCCGCCCCGGGCCAGCGCCGCGCCGAGCAGGTACGGCACCAGCCAGCCGGCCGGCACGTTGATCCAGCCCAGTGCGGCCGGAGCGGTCGGCCACAGCCCGAACCGGAGCAGGTCCACCACGGCCACCACGACCAGCGGACCGAGCGCCGCCCACGCCCCGAACCGGCGCACCGCCGCCAGCACAGCCGGCGTGAGTAGCGTCAGCCCGACCAGGACCGCGAGGAACCACAGTGGACTGATCGCCAGCTTGCCCGTTGTCCAACGGGTTCGGTAGGACACGCCCGCCCAACTGAGCAGCAGCAGCGCCGGTACCCACACCGCGAGGAACACCAGTACCGGCGGGAGCAGCCGGGCCAGTCGGGCTCCGAGCCAGGCGAGCGTGCCGCCGTCGCGGCCGGCCCGGGAGGCGGCAGCCGCGTACCCTGCGACGAAGAAGAACAGCCCGAGCGTCTCCAGCACCCAGCTCACCGGCGCGAGGACCGGCACCGCCCGCAGCGGGCTGGCCTGCCGCAGCGCTCCCGCCGAGTCCAGGGCCAGGCCGCTGACCAGCCAGTGCCCGAGCACCACGCCGACCATCGCGTACGCGCGTAGCCCGTCCACCACCCGGTCCCGCCCGACCGGGGTGGCCGCCGAGATCCGCGCCACCCAGCCGTCCCGAGTAACCGCCCGGGTCATCGGGGGTCCACCGGGGCGCTCGGGCCGGCAACCGCGTCGGGGTGCCCGGCGGCGATCGCGGCAAGCGCCCGCAGCGAGCTGGTACCCGGCACGAAGTAGCCGTCATGCCCGGCCACGTCGCCGGCCGGCAACGGCAGCGCCCCGAAGTCCGCCGAGATCGGCAGCCGACCGTGGCCGACGCCGAGCACCCGCACCCCGGGCAGCTTGCGGGTCCAGTCGTCGGGGGCGCTGCCCGCCCACACCCGGGCGGCGGTGTGCAGGTCGCCGACGTGGTGCGCGCCAGCCATCCCGGGACTGCCGATCGCCACGATGTCGGTGACCGCCGGGTCCAGGCGCGGCGCGGCGAGAGCGGCCACCACCGAGCCGTAGCTGTGCCCGACGATGGTGATCCGCAGCCCCGGCCGGCTCGCCACCAGCCCGGCGACAAAGTGTTGCAGCGCAACGGCTCCGGCCGCCGCGCTGTCCTCCCGCAGGGCGGCCCGACGGATCCCGTCGGGCGGGTCGTACCCGAGCCACGCGACCACCGCGACCCGGGCATCCGGATAGTCCCTCGCGACGGCGGCGGCGAGCTGCCCGGCCTGCCACTGCGGGGCGCGGCGGGTCACCCCACCGAGTCCCGATGCGAAGTTCGCCAGCGTGGTGTCCACCCCCGGTACGACGATCGCCACCCGCTCGGCGACCGTCAAGTCCCCGGCCACCACGGCGATCCGCCCGTCCCCGCGCGGGTCGTAGAGCAGCACGCCGGATTCCGGGTACCGGCCGGCGTTCGCGGTCAACCGCAGGGCCACCGGAGCGCCGTCGAGCGCGCCGACGATCCGCGGGTACCGGCGGGCCAGCTCCGCACCGACCGCGGCCGGCGTGCCCGCGAAGTACGCGGCGACGGCGGCCGGGCTGGCGTGCACCGGGTCGGGTGGGGCGGCCGGGTCCGCCAGCCACTGCGCCACCTCGGGCCAGGCAGCCGGGGCGGCGGCCGGCACGGTCGGGCCGCAGACCAGACCGGCGGGTACTGCGAGGGCCACGACCAGTGCCGTGAGAAGCTGTCGAACCGTTGGACGCCAAGGCATGCAGCGACGGTAGGAACGCGGTCACCCGGTAGGCGTCGGACCACGGATCGGTCTTGCGGGCAGTACTCCGGTGCTACGAGCCGGGCGCGATCAGACCTGTCTCGTACGCGAGGATCACCGCCTGAGCCCGGTCGCGCAGCTCCAACTTGGCGAAGATGCGGGTGATGTGGGTCTTCACGGTCTGCTCGGCAACCACCAGATCGGCGGCGATCTCGGTGTTCGACCGGCCCCGGGCGATCAGCCGCAGCACGTCGACCTCCCGCGCGGTGAGGCTGTTCAGCACGGCGGCCGGTGGCCGGCGGGTACCCCCGCGGGTGGCGAACTCCTCGATCAGCCGCCGGGTGACCGACGGGGCGAGCAGGCTCTCCCCGGCCGCCACCACCCGGACCGCCCGCACCAGGTCGGCGCCGGGCGCGTCCTTGAGCAGGAAGCCGCTGGCCCCGGCGCGCAGCGCGTCGAACACGTAGTCGTCCAGGTCGAAGGTGGTCAGGATGACCACCCGGGGTCGGGGCACACCGGGCGGCCCGGCGAGGATCCGCCGGGTCGCGGCGATCCCGTCCAGGCCGGGCATCCGGATGTCCATCAGGATCACGTCCGGCCGGTGCTGCCCGGCCACCGTCACGGCCTGCTCGCCGTCGGCCGCGTCCGCCACCACCCGCAGGTCCGGCTGCGCGTTCAGCAGCGCCGCAAATCCCTCCCGCACCATCGCCTGGTCATCCACGATCATCACAGTGATGCTCATGCCGCCCGCTCCCCGTTCAGGGGCTTTCCGGTGCGGAAACTCGCTCATGCCGCCGGCTCCTGTTTCGGTAGCGTCGCGTCGATGCGGAAGCCGCCGTCGGCGGTCGGTCCGGCGGTGAAGCTCGCCACCCAGGCCGGTCACCCGCTCCCGCATGCCGATCAGTCCGTGCGTACCCGTGCCCGGCTCGCCGGGGGCGACCGCCAGCACGGCCGGCCCGTTGCTGACCACGATCCGCAGCGCGGTGGCGGAGCCGCGGACGCCGACGTGCACGGGCGCGCCGGGCGCGTGTCGGCCGGCGTTGGCGAGCGCTTCCTGGATCACCCGGTACCCGGTGAGCCCGACCCCCGCCGGTACGTCCGCCAACTCGCCCTCCTGCTGCAACGCCACCTGTGCGCCCGCGTCCCGGGCGGTGCGCACCAGCGCCGCGATGTCCGCCAGCCCCGGCTGCGGCGCGAGCTCCGGCTCCGCGCTGTCACTGCGCAGCACCCCGAGCAGCCGCCGCATCTCGGCCAGCGACTGCCGGGCCTGGTCGGCGATGGCCGCGTACTCGGCGGTGTTGCTCGGCCGACTGCTCGCCCAGCCGGTACGGGGCGGTCTCGGCACGTACCGCGATCAGCGACATGTGGTGGGCGACCACGTCGTGCAGTTCCCGGGCGATCCGGGTGCGCTCCTCCAGTACCGCGCGACGGGCCTGCTCGGCGGCGCTGATCTCCTCCTGCTGGCGCAGCCCGCGCTGGGCTTCGCCCCGGCGGCGGATCTGGTCCCCGAGCAGCAGCGCCACGGTGGTCGCGATGACCAGCCCGGGGACCGCCGGGGGCTGGCACGTCACCACGATCAGCAGCGTGGTCAGCGTCCACACCCAGGCCAGCACGACGGAACGGGTGGCGCATCCCGACGGCGACCAGCAGCACCGCGAGTTCGATCAGGGTGAGCGGGTGCCAGGGCCACAGCGTCGTTGCCGAGTGAGACGTGCAGTCGGCGCGGAGAGGATCGCGACGAGCACCGCGATCCGCCAGCCGAGCAGTGGCCGGCGCGGCAGCAGGGCCACCGGTGCGGCGATGCCGACCGCGAAGAGCAGCAGGATCAGCGGTTGGTGCTGCTCGGCGAGGCTGCCGTAGACGATCAGCCCGGACCCCACCCCGAGCACGGCGGTGACCGTGGTCAGGATCCGGGTCCCGCGCGCCGAGCGGGTACGCGGCGAGGGCGGATCCGCGCCGATCAGCGCGGTCCGCAGTCCAGCGCCAGATCGTCGCGTTCAGCGCCTGCCCACCTTCGCCGGGTGAGGAACCGGGTACGCCTGCGATCCTATCGACCGACCTCGTCATTCGGTGGTAGTGCCTCCGAGCGCTCCATTCCCAGGCGTTCCACCAAGTCGCGGATGATCGGCTCGGCCGGACGGTCTGAAGGATGTTCGCTGACCCAGCCGAGGAATCGTTGGACAAGCGGCTTGAGGTCGACGGGTTGGTTTCCGGGGAACAGATCCGATACTGCATCCACCAGGTACAGGCCGAGGTAGAGCGCGACGTACTGCATGTCTCCGTCGGACGCAAAGAGAAGCGTGGCCTTTTCTTGTTCACAGGGCCAAGGTTCGTCGCACGCCCGACAGAGCCACGAGGGTCGGTTCGGCGCGTGAACGGGAAGCTCAGGAAAGTCACGGAGATGGTTCACCACCCTCGACCGGCCCGGTGCGCCTGTCCCCTGGTGAAGTAGAGGGACGAGAGATTCAAGACCTGTGTCGGTTCGTCAGCCCAGGTGTTGTCCACCATGACGACGTTGCTGGTCGGCACATAGTCAGGGCAGGGCCAGCTTCAGCCCACACCTGCACTTCGGTCGGATGAGTTTCCGTACGGCATAGTGGACCACGATTGCCCTCCCCGGAATGTGAGAGGCGCTGTACCCCGTGTATTCGGCATGACCCCCACGGCTGCCTCACTTCGGGGCACAGCGCCCACCTGCCAGAGACGAACCGATCGAGCCCCCTGGCGTCGACCGGCACATCCCGTTGAGAAACGCTATGAAGCGAAGACCGTGAATCTCAAGCTGATTGGCAGTGTTTGGCGATGTGCAAATCAGGTCTTGAGATTCCAATCGTTTCGTCAAACTTGGGCACACATGTTGAAGGGGTGCGGACAGGCCGGGCACACTCATCGTCATCAACTGTTCGCCGATGACCTGGGAGGTCACCATGAGGTTCCTCGGCAAAGATCCGGACAGTCAAGCCGGCAGTCGCCGACGCTCTGCTGGACGACGGCGGAAGACCTCGTGCTCCAGGGATGGCGGATCGATGACCCGGCTGACGGCCGATGGACATCGCCGGCACACGAGACCGTCGTCAGCATCCCCAAGCGCATGCTCCAATTCTTCACGGAGGTACGGGTGCCAGTTGAGTCCAGGATCGGAGAACTGGTCCGTTCCGCTCGTAGATCCGCCATCCACCTGGAGACACGGGATCACTACATGCAGGATGATCCACAGTTCGTCGCCTGGCAGGCCGGGGAACGACACAGCGAGGACGATCGGGACCGAGTGGTGGAATCGCTGGTGGAAGGGGTCCTTGAGAGACTGGCAACGGGGTGTCCAGGTCCGGCGGGCGAGAATCGTCAGTGAACCCCTGAGCTCCTACGTCTGGTTCGAGCACGACTGGACCATCGCCAACGTCCTGACCGGTGAGGACGTCCGGTGGCTTCCTCGCCGTCTTGCCGGAGCATTCCTTGCCCGCCAACGACTTCTGGCTGATCGATGGCCAAGTCCTGCTGGTCAACTACTTCTCCGGTGATGGTGCCTTCGAGGTGAGCAGGTTGTGGACGACAGGCCACTGATCGACTTCTGCTCGGCTTCTTTCGAGACGGTGTGGGAGAGCGCTATCCCGCACACGAAGTACCAGCCTGCCTGAGCATGAACGACTCATGGCGTGCCGTGGGTTCCCGTCTGCGTGAGATCCGGCGAGAGGCTGGACTCACCGGGCGGGACTCGGCAACCTGGTTGGTTGGCACAGTTCCAAGATAGAAATTCCGAGCACGGTTCCCGTCGGCTTCCCTGGCGGATATCCGGCCCTGGTGTGGAGCCTGCGGCGTACCCGCGAAGGCGGACGATCTGATCGCTTCTCTCCGGGCCGTCTGAAGGGGCCTTCGTCGAGTGGAAGTCGGTTGGAGCGGGCCGGGATTCCGGCGAGGGCAACGAGTCCATTCGATCCACTGTGGGAGCGAACCTGCTCAACTTCCGCATCTACAGCGGATGGCGTAGTCCCCGGCCCAGTTCAGACGGCCGGGTACCTCCGGTCCGTCTTGAAGTTCCATCGTCGACGCAGCGGGGAGTGCGTGATGACGTCGAAGCGACGATCCATCCGGCTGGAACGCCAGGCTGATATTGAACAGGGGCGGACCACAGTCGTTCGCCGTCGTGATCGAGGAACAGGCGCTTCGCAGCCGGATCGGTGGCTCAGGAGCGATGGCCGGACAATTGGGCCAGCTGCTTGATGTGGGCAACGTTGCGGAACGTGTGCGTTGGGCATCATCCCGCAGCGACGTTGACCGAACGGCCATGTGGGCCTGCTGGAAGCCTTCACGGTGTTCGGGGACAGTCGCGTCGACGTATCGAGCTGGTGCGTAGCTACCTGACCGTCACAGCGGCCTGCGAGGTAGCCCTGTACGTGCAACTCCTTCAACGAGCTGGCGTCCCTGGCGGTATACGGAGCGGCGGGCAAGGAGGCTCGTCACTTCGCGCGCATCGACGCCCTGGACATTGAGACCCACGCCTGGTGCCTCCAGCGCCCTATCCGACCATCCCCGCGCCGACCCGGGTGAGTTCGGTGAGTAGGGCGGTGACGGCGGGGCGGCGTGGGCCGTCGCCGCTCGGGCGGGTCACCGCGAAGATCCGGCGTTCCGTCACCGGGTCGGCGAGTCGTTGCACCGCAATGCTTTCCGGGACGTGCCGCAGTGCCATCGCGGGAACCAGGGCCGCGCCCAGGCCGGCGGCGACCAGGTCGAGGGTGAGCGCGAAGTCGATGGCCCGGTGCCGGATGTCCGGCTCGAAGCCGGCCAGCCGGCAGGCGTGCAGGGTGGACCGGCCGCACGGGGTGTTGGCGTGGCTGGCGACCCAGGCCACGTCGGCCAGGTCGGCCAGCCGGGTGGTCGCCCGGTCCCAGGACTTCGGCGTGATCAGGTGCATCGGGTCGGTGGTGATCGGGTGCCGGTCCAGGTCGGCCGCGAGCGGTCGGGGCACGTGGTCGTACTCCTGAAGTACCGCCACGTCGAGGGTGCCGGAGCGCAGGTCGAGCTGGCTCTGCTCGTCCTCCGCCTCGATCACCCGGACGTCCAGGTCGGGGTGGCCGGCGATGGCCCGGGCGGCGGCCGGGGCGACCAGGTGGCCGGCGGCCGACGGGAACGAGCCGACCCGGACGGTGCCGCCGACCTCACGTTGGATCGCGGCCAGCCCGGCCACCGCCTGCTCGACGGAGCCGAGGATGCGGCCGGCGTGCGCGGCGAGCACCTGACCGGCGGCGGTGAGCACCACCCCACGCCCGGAGCGTTCGAGCAGGTCGCAGCCGGCTTCCCGGGCGAGCTGGCCGAGTTGCTGGGAGACGGCCGACGGGCTGACGTGCAGGGCGGTCGCGGCGGCGGTCACCCCGCCGCGCAGGGCCACCTCGTGCAGCACCCGCAGTCGCCGCACATCCAGGTCCATGAAGGAACCCTACAACGACAATGAAGAACAATGAACTAGACCTTAAGGGTACGGGTACCGCACGGTTGTTCCATGAGACCCGTGCACCGCCTGCAAGCCACCCTGGTAGCCCTGATCTGGGGGGTGAACTTCGTCGCCATCGAGGTCGGCCTGCACGACTTCCCGCCTCTCGTCCTCACCGCGCTGCGTTTCGTGGCGGCGGCCGTCCCCCTGGTCTTCCTGCTACCCCGACCCACCGCCCGGGCCCGGTACGTGGTCGGCTACGGGCTGATCCTCGGCGTCTTCAAGTTCGGCGTCCTGTTCACCGCCATCCACCTGGGCATGCCGGCCGGCCTGGCGTCGCTGGTACTCCAGGCGCAGGCGCTCTTCTCGGTACTGCTCGCGGCCACCGTGCTGGGTGAGTGGCCGCGCCCCGGACAGGCGGTCGGCCTGCTGATCGGCAGCGCCGGGATCGGGCTGCTGGCCGCCGGCCGGGGCGGGCACGCGAGCCTGGTCGGCTTCGCGATGACGGTGTTCGCGGCGGCGATGTGGGCGGTGGCGAACGTGGTGATCCGGGTCAGTGGCGAGACCCGTCCGCTCTCCCTGCTGGTCTGGTCGAGCCTGGTACCCCCACTGCCGCTGCTCGGCCTCTCCGTCGCGATCGACGGTCCGTCCACTGTGGAGCACGCGCTGACCGGGCTGTCCTGGGCCGGGCTGGCCGCCGTGGGCTACATCGCCTACGTCTCCACCATCGGCGGCTTCGGCCTGTGGAACCGGCTGCTCGCGCAGTACCCGATCGGCCGGGTGGCACCGTTCAGCCTGCTCGTCCCGGTCTTCGGCATCGCCGCCGCGCGGATCTTCCTGGACGAGCCGGTCACCGTGACCGAGTTGCTCGCCGCTGGGGTGGTGCTCGGCGGGTTGGCGCTGGTGATTCGGCGGCCGCGGCCGGTGGGGGTCCGCCGGGAGCAGGAAGGATTGGTGTCGTCAGGGCAGCAGCTGATCCTTCGCGATCATTCCTGGTGCCCGGCGGCCTTCGCGATCATCAGGTTGGCAGCGGCAGCCGTTCGGCGCATCGGCGGAACGGGCGTCGGCGTGGTTAGCTGGTCAGTCGGGGCCGCGCGCACGGCGCACGGAGATCCCGCTGATCGGAGGGTCATGGGCACCGGGGTCTTCGAGGAGTTCACCGGGGCCGGCGACGGGCTGCTGGTGGAACTGTTGGTCCAGCCGGCGATCAACTACGCGCTGGTGCACAACCGGGTACCGCTGATCCGGCAACTCGTGGTGACCAACACCGGCCGGGAACCCCTGGCTGACCTGCGCGTCGAGTTGTCCCTCACCGGCCCGTACGGGCCACTGGCGCCGGCCTGGCAGCGGAGTTCGCCGCGCCCGCTGGCCCCCGGCGCGACCGTGCGCTGGGAGGAGTTCGCCGGCCTGCGACCCGACCCGGAGGCACTGCGCACCGCCGACGAGGCGTACCCGGTTGATTACCGGGTCGAGGTGACCGCCGCGCAGCGGGAGCCGCTGGCACTGGTGGCCCCGTCCCGGGTGCTCGCGCACAACGAGTGGTTCAACTCGCCGGCGCTGTTCGACTCGCTGGCCGCGTTCGTCCAGCCGAACACCCCCGCCGTGCAGGGTGTGCTCCGGGCCGCCGCGCAGATCCTGGTGCAGCGCACCGGATCCGGTTCGTTGCAGGGCTACCAGGCGGGTGCCCAGCGGGCCGGCAGGATCGCCGGTGCGGTCTACGAGGCGTTGCG
Organism: uncultured Actinomycetota bacterium; assembly: GCA_963794685.1. Taxonomy (GTDB): domain Bacteria; phylum Actinomycetota; class Actinomycetes; order Mycobacteriales; family Micromonosporaceae; genus CAVTWH01. The sequence continues at coordinate 710,019 of CAWCFK010000012.1, forward strand.
CCAGATCGGCCTGGACTACCAGGAGCTGCCGCCGTCCTTCGAGATCACCGGCCAGAAGGTACGCACCACCACGGCGGTGCTCCAGGGTCGCGCGGGCAACTGTGTCGACCTCGCCGTCACGTACGCCGCGTGTCTGGAAGCGGCCGGCCTGCACCCGCTGATCTGGTTGACCGACACGCACGCGTTCGGCGGGTTCCTGCTCGCCGACGAGCGGCTGCCGGCCGCCGCCGTCACCGAGGCCAACCTGGTGTTGGCGATGGTCCGGGCCGGCCGGGCGGTCCCCGTCGAGCTGACCTCGATCGGCCGGGGCAAGCTCTCCCAGCCGTTCCCGATCGCCGTCGAGCAGGCGCTCGCCTACTTCCGTGAACGCGGCGAGGACCTGGCCGGCGTGGTCGACGTGCACCTGGCCCACCGCAGCGGCATCCAGCCCCTGCCGTCCAGCACCCCGTCCTCCCCGGCCGCCGTCCCGGCGGTCCGCGCCGCAGCGGCCACCCTGGAACGCCCAGCCGTCGACTACCCAGCCCTGGACTACCCCGCCTCGGATGTTGCCGACGAGCGGACCGTGCTGTTGCCCGGCGGGCCCGTCCAGCCGGGTTCGGTGGAGCTGCCCGCCAGCGCCATGCCCTACCCGACGATGCGACGATTTCTTCGCCGGCGGAGCAGGTGCCGGGAGCCGGTGCGGAGGGGACCATCGAGTTGCCGGCCGGGGTGGCCGAGGAGCTGCTCGCCGAGCAGGCGGCGGCGGTCGAGGACGAAGCGCCCGACCAGGGCGACGACTCGCCGGCCCGGGTCCAGCGGTGGAAGAAGGCGCTGCTCGACCTGAGCCTGCGCAACCCGTTGCTGAACCTGCCGACCCGGGGACGGGGCCTGGACCTGCACCTGCCGGCCGGTACCCTCGCCCTGCTCGACGACCTGGCGCACGACGGCAAGCCGCTGCAGATCGTGCCGCAGGACGAGATCAGCGGGGTGCAGGAGCTGGCCGGGGCACAGCGCGCCCAGGAGTTGCCGGCCGACCAGCTCACCAAGGAACTCGCCACCGACCGGCGGATCTACGGCGCGGTCACCGCCGCCCGGTACGTCACGTTGATGCGGGGCCTGCAACGCGACGCCCGCACCATGCTCCAGGAGACCGGCAGCAACTACCTCTACCTGACGCTGGGCACCCTGGTGCACCACAAGGCCGACGGTACCGAGGCGCACGCGCCGCTGTTCCTGCTGCCGGTACGGATCGAGGGCGGCACCGGCCGCAAGCCGTACGCCATGGTGGTCGACGGCGCGGAGACAGCCACCCCGAACTACTGCCTGATCGAGTGGCTACGGGTCAAGCACGGCATGGAGATCCCGGAGCTGGAGCGCCCGGCGCTGGACGCCAACGGTATCGACATCCCGCGCACGCTGGCCGCCGTGCACGCCCGGCTGCTCGACAACCGGCTCAACTACCGGCTGGACGAGCGCGCCAGCCTGCGGCTGCTGCAGTTCTCCACCTTCCAGATGTGGCGCGACCTGACCGACAACTGGTCGGCGTTCCTCGCCAACCCGGTGGTGAGGCACCTGGTGGAGGGCGGCTCGACCCGGTTCGCCGACCCGGCCGGCTCCCCGGAGGCGGCAGCGGCCGGGGTGGCGCTGGACGAGGCCGACCTGCACCTGCCGATCCCGGCCGACGGCTCGCAGATGCAGGCGATCGTGCTCGCCGAGCAGGGCCACACCTTCGTCCTGGAGGGCCCGCCCGGCACCGGCAAGTCGCAGACCATCACCAACCTGATCGCCCGCGCCATCACGGCCGGCCGCACGGTGCTGTTCGTGGCCGAGAAGCAGGCCGCGCTGGAGGTGGTCAAGCGCCGGCTGCACCAGATCGGGTTGGGCCCGTTCGCGCTGGATCTGCACGGGCGCAAGCAGTCCATGCGGGAGATCCGCGAGCAGTTGCGGACCGCGACGGAGGTGCTCGGCGACCGGCGACGAGCTGGGCTGGCGGGTGGCCGAGTCCGACTACCGCACCCGGCTCGCGCCGCTTTCCGGGTACCCGGCCCAGGTGCACTCGACCAACGCCGCCGGCCTGAGTCTCTGGTCAGCCTACGAGGCCCAACTCGCCTACGGTCCCGGCCCGACGGCCCCGATCCCGGTGGTCTACCTGTCCGCGAGCCCGGAGCAGCGGGCCGGCGTCGAGCAGGCGCTGCGGGACCTGCCGGCCGCCGCCCGGTCGGCCCGGCTACGCCCGGCGCACCCGTGGTCGATCAGTGGCCGCCGCGACGTGGCCGACCTGCTGCCGGCGGCGGTGACCCAGGTGGCCGCCGCGCTGGAGCAGTCCCGTGCCGCGCTGTCCGGCGAGCCGGAGCTGGCCGGGGTGCTCGCCGGCCTACCCGGCCCGGCCACCGTGCCGGAGCTGGTGCCAGCGGCCGGGTACGCGGCGGCCGGTGCGCTGCCCGACCTGATGCAGACGAAGCAGGCCAGCGATCCGCGCTGGGACGCCGCCGCGGCCGGCCTGCGCTCCGAGCTCCTGGCCTTCCAGCAGGGGTACGCGGCAGAGTTCGCCCGGGTCCGCCCGGACATCCTCGCCGCGCCCGGCCTGGAGAGCTGGCACAGTGCCGCACAGGAGGCGGCCGGCCGCTGGTTCGGCAAGCGCAAGCGGTTGACGGCGGTCCTCGACCAGCTGCGCCCGTACCTGCGCGGCACCGTCCAGCCCGCCGAGTTGCCGGCCCTGCTGACCCGCCTGCTCGCCGCCCGCGCCGAGGCCGCCCGGCTCTACGGCCGCCCCGCCCAGATCGGCGGACTCCGCCTGCCGACCGCCTGGCGGCCCACCGATCCGGACGCCGAAGTCGTTGTGGGGCAAGCGATCCAGGCGGCGATGGCGGGCCGGGCACTGCTCTCGGCGGCCCCCGACGCGTGGGCGCTGTTCAGCCGGGGCATCTCCCGGCGGCAACTCGACGTGCTCACCCGGGCCGCCAACGACTGGCGCGCCTGGCTGGCCACCCTCGCCAGCACCGAAGCCGAACTGGCCCGCTGGTCCGCGCCCCCGCCCGCCGCCCCCGACACGGCGCAGGCAGCGGGTGGCTGGTACCCGGCGTGGCAACGTGACGGCGCGACCTGGCTCGCGGAACTCGGCGCGGAGGCGCTGCATCCGCTGCACCGCTGGGCCACCCTGCTCCGGCTCACCGACACGGTGGCCGACGCCGGCCTGCGCGAACTGCGGGACCTGATCCTGGCCGGCGGGCTGGACGGCGACGCCGCCGAGGCCGCGTACCACCGGGGCGTCGCCGCCGTGTCGGTGGCCGAACGGCAGCAGGCCGCCGGCCTGACCTACTTCGACCCCGAACAGCACGACAACCAGGTCAGCCAGTACGCCCAGGCAGCCGACCGGCTCCGCGCCGCGCTGCCCGCACACCTGCCGACGGTACTGGTGAACCGGCGGGAACTGGCCGCCCAGAGCGCCGGCCGGCTGGCCGAACTCGCCACCGAGTTGCGCCGCAAGCGCGGTGGCAAGGCGTTCCGGGAACTGTTCACCGAATACCCCGACGAGATCCTGGCGCTCACCCCGTGCGTGCTGGTCAGCCCGGCGTCGGCGGCCTTCTTCCTGGCTCCCGGCGCGGCAACGTTCGACCTGGTGGTCTTCGACGAGGCGTCGCAGATCCGGGTGGCCGAGGCGATCGGCGCGATGGGCCGGGGCCGGGCCACCGTGATCGTCGGTGACTCCAAGCAGATGCCGCCGTCGAGCATCATGCAGGGCTCACACGAGGGCGACTACGACGCAGCGCCGGTACTCGACGTCGACGGTGAGCCCGTGGTGGTCCCCGAGGACCTGGACAGCATCCTCTCCGAGGCGGTCGAGTCGGGCATCCCGCAGCGCTGGCTGTCCTGGCACTACCGCAGTCGCGACGAGGCGCTGATCGCCTTCTCCAACCGCTTCTACTACGACGGCAAGCTGTCCAGCCTGCCCGCGCCGGCCACCGGCGGCACCGCCGGGCATCGCCTGGCGGCGACTGGACGGCCGGTTCGACCGGGGCGCGACCCGGGTGAACATGACCGAGGCCGAGGCGATCGTGGCCGAGATCGCCGGCCGGCTGGCCGACCCGGCCACCGCCGACGACTCGATCGGCGTGGTCACCTTCAACCTGCAGCAGCGCGACCTCATCCTCAACCTGTTGGAGGAGAGCCCCGATCCGTTGATCCGCAAGGCGTTGGCCGACCCGGACGGCGAGCCGATCTTCGTGAAGAACCTGGAGAACGTGCAGGGCGACGAGCGTGACGTGGTGCTCTTCTCGCTGGCCTTCGCCAAGGACTCCGAAGACCGGGCTGCTGCCGCTGAACTTCGGCCCGCTCAGCCAGGTGGGCGGCGAGCGCCGGTTGAACGTGGCGATCACCCGGGCCCGCCGCCAGGTGATCCTGTTCGCCAGCTTCGACCCGAAAGACATCGACCTCACTCGTACCAGCGCGGTGGGTACCGCACACCTGCGGGCGTACTGCGAGCTGGCCGCCGAGGGCGCGAGCCGGCTCGGTGACCTGGACCCGACCCGTCCGGGTACCCGGGAGCGGGTCCGCGACGAGGTGGCGACGGCGCTGCGCGAGCGCGGCTTCGACGTGCGTACCGGCTACGGCCTGTCCGACTTCACCGTCGACGTGGCGGTCCGCGCCCCCGGCTCCGACCGGTGGCAGGTGGCGGTGCTGCTGGACTCGCCGCGCTGGGCCGCCCGCCCGACGGTCGCCGACCGGGACGGCGCGCCCGAACTGCTGCGTACCATCATGGGCTGGCCCGAGGTGGTCCGCTGCTGGCTACCCTCCTGGCTGCACAACCGCGCCGAACTCCTCGACCGGGTCGCCGCCGCAGTCACCCGCGCCCAGCCGGTCCCGCCGCCCGCCGACGCCGACGCGGAGGCCGCCGAGCCGGTCAGTGCCGGTCCACCGAGCCGTCAGCCGCAGTCGCGCAGGGATGACGGTCGCGAATCGCCGCACCACCGTTCCCACCCGACCCAGGGTCAGCCGGTGAGCACCTCGACGGCGCCGGCGTCCGAGTGCGCGGTGATCTTCCGGGCGGCGTTCGAGTCCACCGTGACCTTGACCGTGCGGCTGCCCGCGTCGGTGTCGGCGTCGACCCGGTAGCTCTGCCCACCCGGCACGGTGACCGACACCTTGCCGGCGTCGGACCGGGCGTCCACGGTCGTCGGGGCGGTCGCGAAGGAGAGGATGACCGCACCGGCATCGGACTGCACGGCGGCGTGCTGGCTGCCCAGTGCCGTGCCCTCCACCTTGCCCGCATCCGCCCGTACGGTCAGGTCGCCGGTCAGCCCGGTGACCTCCACCGCGCCCGCGTCTGCGTGGATGTCCACGGCCAGCGCCGCCGGTACCCGGATGCGGTAGCCGACCTCGCAGTGCGAAAAGTGGGCGTTCCCGCACGAATCGTCGGTCAGCCGCAGGATGCCGTCGGTGATCGTGTGCGCGGTCTTGGGGGCGCGGTCGCTGTACCGGTAGGTCTCCTCGACGGAGACCGGGCCGTCGCCGGTGACGATCTCGACCTTGCCGGCGCTGTCGTCGACGATCAACTTGGTCAATGTGTCACTGACTTCGTAGCTGTGCTTCTCGGTGGACGTCGCCCGCGGATCACAGGCGGTTGCCGCAGCTAGCAGCGCGATTGCAGCGGTGGAGGCGAGTACCAGTCGGCTCATCGTCATGATTGCCAGAGTGTCGGGTGTGACGGGATCCCGGATCAGGGCTGACCCGGGAAACAACCCTGAGCTGACGTAGGGGTTGGCCCGGTCAAGTGTGAGATGGGTCATAGGCGTGAGAACCGGTGAACGCTCCGCTCGCAGATGACTACCCGGTGTAGAGAATTGGCCGACCGGTCGTTGCCGGTCAGTAACTTTGGCCCGAACGGCCGTGGCCAAACGTGAGCGCGTTGCTGAATATGGTGCGGTGACTGGACGCCACCGCAATAACTCCGGGCTTCGCCGTGCCCTGGGCATCGTGCTGACTCTCGTGGCGGTGCTCGCCGTAGGCGCCGCCGGCTGGGGCGGGTACAAGTACCTGAACCGCCAGGCGTGTACCGGCACCCCGGTGAGTATCAATGTGGCGGCCTCGCCCGACATCGCCCCGGCGATCCAGGCCACCGGCAACGCCCTGGCCAAGAGCCGGACCAGCGGACAGTGCATCGAGATCAAGGTGACCGCCGCCGACTCGGCCGACGTCGCCGCGGTGCTGGCCGGTGCGGCCGGTGGCCAGTTGACCGGCGTCGGCCAGCCAAACGGCAAGGCACAGATCCCGGACGCCTGGGTACCGGATTCGTCGCTCTGGCTGGCCCGGCTCGCCGGCCTCTCCAAGCAGTCCGGCGGCGCCCCGCCGACGTCCATCGCGTCCAGCCCGGTGGTGTTCGCCACCCCGCAGCCGATCGCCAAGCAGCTCGGCTGGCCGGACAAGCAGGTCACCTGGAAGGACGTGCTCGCCCAGGTGGCCGGCGGTGGCCAGGTGAAGACCGGCATCGTCAGCCCGGCCCGGGACGCGGCCGGCCTGTCCGGCCTGCTCACCCTCGCCGCGGTCGCCCAGGCCGGGACCAACGCGGACTCGGTGACGGTGGCGGCGCTGCGCTCGCTGGCACAGAACCAGTCCACCATCCGGGCCGACCTGATGGGCAAGTTCCCCAAGTCGGGTGACGCCGCCAGCATCGCCTCCGGGCTGGGCGCGGCGCCGCTGACCGAGCAGGCGGTGCTGAGCTACAACGCCAGCCAGCCGCCGGTGCCGCTGGCGGCGCTCTACCTGCAGCCGGCTGCCACCCCGATGGACTACCCCTACGTGCCCATCCCCAACCCGCTCACCACCACGCCGGTGAAGACGCAGCTCGTCACCGACCTGCTGGCCCAGCTCAAGACGCCGGGCTTCCGCAACGACCTGGCCGCGCAGAACCTGCGGGCCCCGGACGGCAGCTTCGGCACCGGCTTCAGCGCCGGGCCGGGCGCGCCGGCCACCCTGGCGAAGCCGGCCACCACCGCCGACGCGGTGGCCGCCGCGGCAGCCATCGACAAGGTGATCAACACCTGGCAGGCGGTCACCCAGTCCGGCCGGATGCTCGCCGTCATCGACGTCTCCGGCTCGATGCTGGAGAAGGTGCCCACGGCGGGCGGCAAGACCCGCGAGGAGGTCACCGTCGACGCTGCCGGGCGCGGCCTGGCCCTCTTCGACGACTCCTGGTCGCTGGGCCTGTGGACGTTCTCCACCAACCTGAACGGCGCGCTGGACTACAAGGAGCTGGTGCCGATCGGCCCGCTCGCGGTGCAGCGGCCGGCCATCGTCGGCCAACTCGCCGGCGTGCGGCCGAAGCCCACCGGCGACACCGGCCTCTACGACACCACGATCGCCGCGTACAAGGCGGTGCTGGCCGGCTGGGACCCGGGCAAGTCCAACTCGGTGCTGATCTTCACGGATGGTCAGAACGACGACGACCACGGCATCTCGCTTGACCAGTTGAAGGCCCAGCTCCAGCAGCTCGCCGACCCGGCCAAGCCGATCCAGCTGATCGTGCTGGGCATCGGCGACGGGGTGAGCAAGGCCGAGCTGGACCAGGTGGTCGCCCCGGTCGGTGGCGCGGCCTTCGTGGTGGCCGACGCAACCAAGATCGGGGACGTCTTCCTGCAGGCCATCGCCCTGCGGCACAAGGGCTGAGAAACAACCGGGGGGTACCGGCGGCGCGTGCCGCTGGTACCCCCCGATCTGTTTCTAACCGACGCTCAGCTGAGCCGGATCGCCTGAGTGGGCGCCTCGGCCATTACCGAGCCGGCCGGCCCGTCCGCCGGCGGCCCCGCCGAGCGGGTCGCGAAGCCGATCTCCAGATCCTCGTAGAGCCGCACCACCGACCACTCGCTGACCGGCGCGCTGTCGCCGCGTCCCAGGTTGGCCGGCTGGCCACGGTCATCCGGACCGCTGCGGGTCAGCACCACCGTGCCGTTGGTGCTGACGTCGGTGACGGTCAGCGTCGCGCCGCGCAGTTCGAACCGGACGTGGTTGCGGCTGACCCAGCGCAGACCACGCTCGTCCAGTGCCATCCCGACGCCCACGCCGTCGCCGTCCGGGGAGCGGCCGACCACGGTCGGGGCGGCCTCGCTCACCGAGAACCGGTGCCAGACGATGCCCTTCACCCGGACGGAGAGGGCCACCTCGCGTGGGCGGGGGCCCATGTCCTGCAGCGGCGCGCCGTGCCGCGGGCAGCGCGGTGCGCCACCACCCAGGTGCGCGGGCGGCTGCCCGTCGTGGGCGGTGCCGAAGCTGGGGCAGTCGGACTCCGGGCAGCGCCACATCCGGCCGAGTACCGCGGCGGGGAAGGTCGGGCCGGGGCCGGCGGCGCGCAGGGTCAGTACCGCTCCGCCACCCTGCGGCGCGGGCGAGTAGGTGACTCCGGGGTACCCGCTGGCCTGCCGGGTCACCAGTGGCAGGCCGGTGAGTGCGGCCACCTCCCGGGCGCGGGTGGTGGCCGGCGGTCCACCGGTGCCGATCACCTCGATCAGTCCGTCATCCGACCAGCGCCGGATCACGATCTTCTCGTTAGCGGTGAGCTCGGTGTCGGAGAGGAGTACCCGGTCGGCGATCACGTACACCGAGCAGGACGAGTCGCCCAGGTGCTTGGCGACCGCGTCGATGACCAGGCCCAGCCGGATCAGCTGGGCCGGCCGGCCGCCGTCCAGGTCGGCCATCCGGATGACCTCGCCGAGGTCGAGCACGGCACTGGCCGCGGCGGGATCGGTACCCACCTGTCGTTCAATCGCATCCAGCACATGGCTGATCCCGAACCGCACGCCCTGCCCTCCACACCGTCGCCCTCCACACCGTCGTCATGCACCCCCGAGCATGACAGCTGCCGGGCTGGGCCGCCCTGCCCGGCATTATCACGCCCCGGGCGGCTCGCCGGAAGCGTCACGCCCGCGCGGCTGCCGGACGCGCTGGTCAACCAGGCCGGAAACGATGGTCAACAGGGTCGCCACGAAGACCAGGTCGACGGCCATCTGGATGGTGACCAGCACCCGGGCGCCCTGGCCGACCGCGTGGATGTCGCCGAAGCCGACGGTGGCCAGCGTGGTGATGGTGAAGTAGAGCGCGTCGGTCTTCGTCTGCATGCCGTCGAACTGGCCGGCCATCCGCAGGTAGCCCAGCGAGAACGCGATCGCCGCGAGGCACAGCGCCAGCAGCAGGCTCTCCACGTCGTTGCCCCGGCCGCCGGTCCGCAGGTGCACGCCGACCTGCCGGGTGATCAGGATGGCCACCACGACGATCGAGAGGACCAGGATCAGGGTGCCGTTGAAGTTGCTGGACTCGACGCCGTACCGGTCGATGGGGACGGCGTAGTACCCGGCCACGCAGGCGAGCAGGGCGAGCACGGTACGCAGGCTGTGGGGCAGGATCTTCGGAAACCGACGCTGACGGCGAATGGACATTCGGGCGATACCTCCGATATGCCGGAGTTCTACGGTACCAACCCACCCGCCCCCGGTGTCCCGATCGCCCCACGCGCTCTCCGCGCCGCGCGGATCCGTCAGCCCACCCCGCTACGGTGGCGAGGTGAGTACCGGACTGCGCGACGACGCCGAGGCCATCCTGCGCGAGTTGGCGGGGCCGGAGGCCGTGCTGCGCGCCGACCAGTGGCGGGCCATCGAGGCGCTGGTCGTGCAGCGTCGCCGGGTGCTCTGCGTGCAGCGCACCGGCTGGGGCAAGTCGGCGGTCTACTTCATCGCCACCGCGCTGCTGCGCCGCTCCGGCGCCGGCGCGACGGTGATCGTCTCGCCGCTGCTCGCGCTGATGCGCAACCAGGTCGCCGCCGCCGGCCGGGCCGGCATCCACGCCCGCACCATCAACTCGGCCAACGTCACCGAGTGGGACGAGATCACCGCGCAGATCCACGACGGCGCCGTCGATGTGCTGCTGATCAGCCCCGAACGGCTGAACAACCCCGACTTCCGCGACACCGTGCTGCCCCGGCTGGCCGCCCAGGCCGGCCTGGTCGTGGTCGACGAGGCGCACTGCATCTCCGACTGGGGCCACGACTTCCGCCCCGACTACCGCCGCCTGCGTACCCTGCTGGCCGACCTGCCCGCCGGCTGTCCCGGTGCTCGCCACCACCGCCACCGCCAACACCCGCGTCGTCACTGACGTAGCCGACCAGCTCGGGGTCGGCCTCGGCGGCACAGCCGACCAGCTCGGGGTCGGCCTCGGCGGCTCAGCCGACCAGCTCGGGGTCGGCCTCGGCGGCTCAGCCGACCAGCTCGGGGTCGGCCTCGGCGGCACAGCCGACCAGCTCGGGGTCGGCCTCGGCGGTGCGGCCGAGGTGGCCGACGGCGGCGTTTCCGGCGGCGGGCCGTTGGTGTTGCGGGGGTCGCTGGATCGGCAGTCGCTGCGGCTGGCGGTGCTGACGTTGCCCACGCCCGCGCACCGGCTGGGCTGGCTGGCCGAGCGGCTGGCCGACCTGCCCGGCTCCGGCATCGTCTACACGCTCACGGTGGCCGCCGCCGAGCAGACCGCCGAGTTCCTGCGCGGTCGGGGGTACGCGGTGGCCAGCTACACCGGGCAGAGCGAGGACGCCGACCGGCGCGCTGCCGAGGAGGACCTGCTCGGCAACCGGCTCAAGGCGCTGGTCGCCACGTCCGCGCTCGGGATGGGCTTCGACAAGCCCGACCTGGGGTTCGTGGTGCACCTGGGCGCGCCGCCCTCGCCGATCGCCTACTACCAGCAGGTCGGCCGCGCCGGCCGGGCCGTCGACGAGGCCGACGTGCTGCTGCTGCCGGGCCGGGAGGACCAGGCCATCTGGCGGTACTTCGCCGGGCTCGCCTTCCCGCCCGCCGACCAGGTGCGGGACACCCTGGCCGCGCTCGCCGCCGCCGACCGGCCGCTGTCCACGGCCGCCCTGGAGCCACGGGTGGAGCTGCGCCGCTCGCGGCTGGAGATGATGCTCAAGGTGCTCGACGTGGACGGCGCGGTACGCCGGGTCCAGGGCGGCTGGGTGACCACCGGGCAGGAGTGGAGCTACGACAGCGAGCGGCTGGCCCGGGTCGCCCAGGCGCGCGCCGCCGAACAGCAGTCGATGCTCGACTACCAGGCCACCACCGGGTGCCGGCTGGAGTTCCTGCGCCGGTGCCTGGACGACCCGCAGGCCGAGCCGTGCGGGCGCTGCGACCGCTGCGCCGGGGCCCGGTACCCGGTCGACGTCGGCGCGGCGGCGTTGGACTCCGCGCGGTCGTTCCTCGGCCGGCCGGGCGTGGAGATCGCCCCGCGCCGGCTGTGGCCGACCGGGCTGCCGGCGGTCGGCGTGCCGTTCACCGGCAAGATCGCCGCTGGCGAGCAGAGCGAGCCGGGCCGGGCGGTGGCCCGCCTCTCCGACCTCGGCTGGGGCGACCGGCTGCGCGTCGCGCTCGCCGACCGACTCCCCGGCCCCCGACGAACTCGTGGACGGGCTGGTCGAGGTGCTCGCCGCCTGGGCGAAGGGTCCGGACGGCTGGTCGGCGCGGCCGGTGGGCGTGGTGGCCGTGCAGTCCTGGACCCGCCCCGAACTCGTCGACAGCCTGGCCGAGCGGATCGCCCGGATCGGCCGGCTCCCGCTGCTCGGCTCGGTGCTCGCGGCCGGTCCGCCGGGCGGCGGCGTGAACAGCGCGCAGCGGGTACGCGCGCTGCATGAGCGGTTCAGCCTCACCGAGTCCCTGCGCGACCGGCTGGCCGCCGGCCTCGACGGGCCGGTGCTGCTGGTGGACGACCTGGTCGACACCGGCTGGACGATGGCCATGTCCGCCCGGGAACTACGCCGGGCCGGCGCACCGGGCGTCCTCCCGCTCGCCCTCGCCGTCACCGGCTGACCGCCGGCATCGGGCAGCACGGGTCAGCGTGGGGCGGGCGTCATCCGGAAGGTGAAGTAGTCGACCCGCTGGTCGTCCTTGACCAGGTCGGTGTGGGCCACCTCGGTCACCGTGAAGCCGGCCGTGTCCGCGAGGTGGCGCAGGTAGCCAAGGTCGCCGGTGCTGCCGAAGAAGATCAGCATCCGGCCGCCCGGGCGCAGGTGCTCCCGGGCGTGCCGGAAGAACGTGCGCATCGCCCGGTAGTCCTCGTCGGTGCTGGCGCTCTCCTGCCAGTCGCGCGGGGCGAACCAGCGGAACGGCGGATCGAAGACGATCACGTCGAAGTCGCCGTCCACGGCGCTGAACACGTCGCTGTGCCGGACCTCGACCCGGTCGGCGACGCCGTTGCGGGCCGCGTTGTCCCGGGCGGCGGCCAGCGCGATCGGGTTGATGTCGACGGCGAGCACCTGGCCGGCCCGGGACGCGGCGAGGATCGCGTTCACTCCGCTGCCGGTACCCATGTCCAGTACCCGGTCACCGTCGCGTACCTCGGCCAACACCGCCTCGCCGAGCAGGTGGGACACCGCAGTGATCGGCATGACCTGCGGCGGCACGACCAGGGTCCGGCCCAGGTACTCGAACGTCTGCCCGGAACCGGCCTCGGCCAGCGCCTGCCGGTAGGCGCTCTCGTGCCAGCGCCGGATCCGTTCGACCTCGGCAGCCGAGAGCATCGGCGTGTACCCGGGATCGGGTCGATCCTGCTCGATCACTCCCGCACCTTAGCGGCGGCCGTCCGTGCCCCGCAGTCCGGTTTTGCGGCCTGATCCGGGACGGCCGACCGGCCGGCGCGACCGGCAGGTCAGGTGCGGACGCGGCCGTAGCCGTGGATCGGGTCGATGTCGATCGGCGCGGTGGTGACGGTGTGTCCCCAGGTCGGCGCGTGCACCACCCGACCGCCGCCGACGTAGAGCGCGACGTGATGGATGTCGGAGTAGTAGAAGACCAGGTCGCCGGGTTGCAGCTGGTCCCGGCTGACGTGGGTGACCTGCCCCCACTGGCGGGCGGCCGAGTGGTCGAGGGAGACCCCGGCGCTGCGCCAGGAGGCCATCACCAGACCCGAGCAGTCGTACGAGCCGGGGCCGTCCGCGCCGAAGGCGTACGCCGCTGCCGATCTGGGCGAACGCGTACCGGACCGCCTGCCAGGCGCGTCCGGACTGGTACGCGGGGACGTAGTTGTCCACCCGGGGCGGGCTGGCCGAGGTGCTGCCGTAGACCTTGCGGCGCAGGTCGCGCAGCTTGTCGATCTTCGTCTGGATGGTCGTCTTCTGCGCCGCCAGACTGGCCTGCTGGTTGCGTACCTGGGCGGTGGCCAGTGCCACCGCGTCGCGTTCGCGCAGCAGGTCGGCGGCGGCGTGCTGGTACTCGGCGAGGCGCTGCTGCTGCTGGAAGGCGAGCACGTTGGCGGTGGCGAGCCGGTCCACGGCACTGGTCGGTGAGGTGGCCGACAGGATGGCCGCGAGGCTCGCGGTGACGCCGCGCTCGTACATGCCGGCGGCCACCGTGCCCAGCACTGCGCTGGCCCGGTCGGCGGCGGCCTGGACGCGGGGCGAGCCGGGCGTTGACGTCGGCGGCGTTGCGCTGGAGTTCCGCGAGCCGGTCGGTGGCCTGGTTGTACGGCCTCGACGACCAGATCGAGTTGCCGGGTGGCCTCGGTGAGCTGGCGAGGAAGGTCGGCGGCGCCCGGTTCGGCGTGGACGGGGGTGGCGACGCCGAGCGCGAGGGCGAGGGTGCACGCGAGCGGGGTGACGGCGCGGATGAGGTATTGGCTACGTAACGGCACGTCCAGTCCAACGAGGCAGGCCGATGGATAGTTGCGGCGTATACCCTGGGGGGGTAGGGTACTGGCGTGGCACACGACGGTGACCAGCACCAATACTGGTACGCGGAAGACAAGTCTCAACTCCTCGCCCGACTGAAGCGGGTCGAGGGGCAGATTCGCGGGGTGCACCGGATGGTCGAGGAGGACACCTACTGCATCGACATCCTCACCCAGATCTCCGCGGCCACGAAGGCGCTCCAGGCAGTCGCCGTCGGCCTGCTCGAAGGGCACCTCGCGCACTGCGTCGCCGACGCCGTCCGGGAGGGCGCCGACCCGGCCGCCAAGGTCAAAGAAGCGTCCGAAGCCATCGCACGACTCGTGCGCTCCTGATCGTCCCCGGAGGGGTACCCGAGATGTCTGTCACCGAGATCTACCACGTCACCGGCATGACCTGCGGGCACTGCGTGCGCGCGGTGAGCACCGAGCTGGGCCGGCTGCCCGGCGTCCACGAGGTCCGCGTCGAACTCGCCACCGGCGAGGCCACCGTGGTCAGCGACGGCCCGCTGCCCCTCGACGAGGTGAGCGCCGCGCTCGACGAGGCCGGCTACCAGTTGGCCCCGGCGTAGGCGGTCACCATGCACCGCAGGCGCGCTCTGATCGTGGCCGTCGCGGCACTGCTCGCCGCCGCAGGCACCACCTGGCTGGCCCGAACTCCCGTCCCGGCCGCTGCCGGGCCGGTCGGCGGCGCGGCCGCGGGCGGCGAGAACACCCCGCACGTGCACGTCACCGGGGACGGCATGGCCGGCATGAGCGGGGCCGCTGTTCCGATCGAGGGCACCGGGCCGAGCGCTGGCGGCTACACGCTGCGGCCGGTCGGGCCGGAGTTCACTGCCGGGGTACCGGCGACGCTGAGCTTCCGCATCGACGGACCGGACGGGCAGCCGGTCACCCGGTACGCCGTGCAGCGGGACAAGCTGCTGCACCTGATCATCGCCCGGCACGACCTCACCGGGTACCAGCACCTGCACCCGACGCTCGCCGCCGACGGCGCCTGGAGCGTGCCGCTGACCCTGACCCAGCCGGGCACCTACCGGGCGTACGCCGACTTCGCCGCGCTGGACGCCAAGGGCGCGGCCACCGCCGCGGTGCTCGCCGTCGACCTGACCGTCGCCGGCAGCGCCCCGAACCAGCCGCTCCCGGCCCCCGCCCGCAGCACCGAGGTGGCCGGCTACACGGTGAGTTACCAGGGCGCGCCGACCGTGGGCACGGCCGAGCCGCTGCTCTTCCAGATCACCCGTTCGGGTACCCCCGTCGTCCCCGAGCACTACCTCGGCGCGTACGGGCACCTGGTGGCGCTGCGCCAGGGCGACCTCGGCTACCTGCACATCCACCCGGAGGACGCGCTGAGCGCCGGTGCGGTGAAGTTCTGGCTGGCCGTCCCCGGCGCCGGTAGCTACCGGATGTACCTGGACTTCCAGGTCGCCGGAGCGGTGCACACCGCCGAGTTCACCGTCGTGGTGCCGTGATGGCCGACGTCGAACTGGCCATCGACGGGATGACCTGCGCCTCCTGCGCCAGCCGGATCGAACGCAAGCTGAACCGCCTGGACGGCGTCTCCGCGAGCGTCAACTACGCGCTGGCCAGCGCCCAGGTGACGTACCCGGCGGGCATGAGTGTGACGCGCCTGGTCGACACCGTCACCGCCACCGGCTACGGCGCGACGCCAGTGACGCAGGCGGCACAGCCCGCTCGTCCGCATCCCCGCTCGGGCCGCCGGCTGCTCGTCTCGGCCGTCCTCACCGCCCCGGTACTGGCCATCTCGATGATCCCCGCCCTGCACCTGACCGGCTGGCGGCTCGCGGTACTCGCGCTGGCCACCCCCGTGGTGCTCTGGGGCGCGTGGCCGTTCCACCGGGCCGCCCTGGTCAACGCCCGGCACGGCGCCGCGACCATGGACACGCTGATCTCCCTGGGCGCGCTGGTCTCCTACGCCTGGAGCCTGGTGGCCGTGGTCCGCGGCGGCGAACTCTACTTCGAGGTCGGCGCCACGCTGACCACCTTCCTGCTGGCCGGCAGGGCGATCGAGGAGCGCGCCAGGGACCGGGCCGGCTCCGCCCTGCGCGCGCTGCTTGAGCTGGGCGCAAAGGACGTGGCGGTGCTACGTGACGGTGCGGAGCAGCGCATCCCCATCGCCGAACTGCGGGTCGACGACGTCTTCGTGGTCCGCCCCGGAGAGAAGATCGCGACCGACGGCACAGTGGTCGAGGGGGCCAGCGCCGTCGACCTCAGCCTGCTCACCGGGGAGAGCGTGCCGGTCGAGGTGTCGCCGGGCGACCGGGTGGTCGGGGCGAGCGGCAACGTCGGCGGCCGTTTGCTGGTCCGGGCCACTCGAATCGGCGCCGACACCCAGCTCGCGCAGATGGCCCGGCTGGTCCGGGACGCGCAGTCCGGTCAGGCCCCCGCGCAGCGGCTCGCCGACCGGGTGGCCGGCGTCTTCGTTCCGGCGGTACTGGTACTCGCGGCGCTCACCCTGGCCGGCTGGCTGCTCGCCGGGTCAGGGGCCGGCGCGGCGATGACGGCTGCCGTGGCGGTACTGATCGTGGCCTGCCCATGCGCCCTGGGCCTGGCCACCCCGACCGCGTTGTTGGTCGGTACCGGGCGCGGCGCGCAGTTGGGCATCCTGGTCCGTGGCCCGCAGGTGCTGGAGGCCACCCGCCGCGTGGACACCGTCCTGCTGGACAAGACCGGCACCGTCACCACCGGCGCGATGACCGTGGTCGCCACCGAGTCCCTGACCGCCCTCGACTCAGCCGTCGCCGGGCCGCTGGCCGTCGCTGAGCCGCTCGCCGCCAGCGCGCCGCAATGGTCGGCGGACACCTCGGCGGACACCTCGGCGGGCGGGTCCGCGGGCCTGTCCGAGACAGCTGCGATCGACTGGCTCCGGCTGGCGGGTGCCGTCGAGCACGCAGCCGAACACCCGATCGCGCGGGCCATCGCCGCAGCGGCCGGTCCCGACCTGCCCACCGTCGCGGACTTCCAGGCGCTTCCCGGCCTCGGTGCCCGGGGCACCGTCGACGGCCACACCGTGCTCGTCGGCAGCGCCGCCCTACTCGCCGCCAACAGCATCGCCGTCCCCCCCGACTCTGACCGGGTTGTCGGGACTCGGGTGTTGGTGGCCGTGGACGGGGTCGTGCGCGGGGCGGTCACCGTCGCGGATCCGGTCAAGGACAGCTCCGCCGAGGCGGTACGCCGGCTGCGCGCGCTCGGGCTGGAGCCGATCCTGCTCACCGGGGATGACCGGCGGGTCGCCGAGTCGGTGGCCGGCCAGGTCGGCATCGAGCGGGTGGTCGCCCAGGTGTTGCCGGCCGGCAAGGTGGCCGAGGTACGCCGGTTGCAGGCGGCCGGTCGTACGGTGGCGATGATCGGTGACGGGGTGAACGACGCCGCCGCACTGGCCGCCGCCGACCTCGGCATCGCGCTCGGCACCGGCACGGACGTCGCCATCGAGGCCGGCGACCTCACCCTGATGCGTGGCGATCTCCGGGTCGCCGCCGACGCGGTGAACCTGTCCCGGGCCACCCTGCGCACCATCCGGGGCAACCTGTTCTGGGCCTTCGCCTACAACGTGGCCGCGCTGCCACTGGCGGCGGCCGGCCTGGTCAGCCCGATGCTGGCGGCCGCGGCGATGGCGCTGTCCAGCATCTTCGTGGTCACCAACAGCCTGCGCCTGTTCCGCTTCCGACCGGCCTGAAGGCCGGCGCGGGGGACGTGACCGGGGGCGGCGCGCGGGCGGCGGGACGGGATGGCAGGCTGTTTGCATGGACGACAAGGACATCCTGCACCGGATCACCGGCCTGGTTGACGAGGAGCACGAGCTGCGCTCGAAGGTGCAGAGCGGGGATATCTCCTCGGAATCGGAGAACAGCCGGCTCGCGAGCATCGAAGTGGCCCTCGACCAGTGCTGGGATCTGCTCCGCAGGCGGCGCGCCGACCGGGCCAACGGCACCGACCCGAACTCCGAGGAGGCCCGCTCAGCCGCCCAGGTCGAGGGGTACCTCCAGTAGCTGCCGCCCGGCGGGGTCGCCGGCCGGCGGGTCGACGTCGAGCAGTTGGGCCAGGCGCGGATGCACGTGCCACTGGCCGACCATCGCGGCGTACTCGGCGCGCTGGGCCCCGGTGGCCGGCGCGCCGGTACGCACGCCGCGCAGCAGCAGGTTGCGCGGTGTGTGCGCGGAGTCGATGAACTCCACCACCTCCACCCGGTACCCGGCCAGTCGCAGCAGGCTGGCCCGCAGGCTGTCGGTGAGCACGTCGGCGAAGCGCTCGCGCAGGATCGGCTGCCGGGTCAGCGCCGGGTACGGTCCGGGGCCGTCGCCGCTGCGCAGTTGGGCGGCGATGTCGTGGTGGCAGCACGGCGCGGCGAGCAGGTACCGCGCGTCCCAACGCACCGCGCGGGCCAGTGCCTCGTCGGTGGCCGTGTCGCAGGCGTGCAGGGCGAGCACCACATCGGCGGCGGGCACCTCGGCGGCCAGGATCGTACCGGCCACGAACTGCACCCGGTCGGCGAGGCCGAGCTGCCCGGCCAGCGCGCTGTTGCGTACCCGCTGGTCCTCGCGGACGTCCACGCCGGTCATCCGTACGTCGACGCCCTGAGCCAGCAGGTACCGGGCGGCGGCAAAGGTCAGGTAGGCGTTCCCGCAGCCCAGATCCACCACCCGCAGCGGTTTGCCGAGGTGCTGTGCCACCGGCACCGTCGCGGCCAGCGCCCGCAGGAAGGCGTCCACCTGGCGGCGCTTGGCCGCGTTCCCACCGACCACGTCGAACAGCGGATCGTCCGGGCTGAGCAGATGCTGCGCCTGTCGATCATGCCCGGCCACGCCCGACCCAGCTGACCCGCCCGGCGTGCCCGCACCGGCGAGGGCCGCCCCGCCGGCCGCAGGACCGCCCGACGGAGGACCGCCGGACGCAGGCACGCCGGTCGTGAGCCCGGCAGCGGGAGCACGGTGCAGTTGGGCCTCGCCCTTCTTGGTGACCCGCAGTTGCAGGGTTTCCCGGGCGGTTTCCACGTGCCAGTTGCCGAACGCCTCGCCGAGCAACTCGTCCACCGCCTGTTCGGCTGCGCTGCCGGGTTCGGCGTTGGCGGTCGTCGGCCGCTGCCCGTCGGAGGTGACGATCTGCAGCCGCTCGCCGGCTTTGAGGCGCACCGGGCGCAGCTCCGCCCGTACCCACCGGGGGGTGGCGCCGCGCCGGTGACCGGCCGCGACGGCGCGGCGCAGGCCGGGCGCGAGCAGCGCGGCGCGAATTTCGGCGAGGGCGGTTTCCAGCGGTACGGCCATCCGTCAAGGATGCCTCCTGCTCAGTGCAGGGCCGACAGCACCGCCCCGGCGGTATCCGCGAGCAGCGTGTCCGGCCGGACCGGGTGTCCGGCGACCGCGCTGACCAGGCTCGGCAGGCCGGGCAGCGGGAAGCCGTCCTCCTCGCGCACCCTCGGTTCCACCTTCGCCAGCCAGGCCCGCGACCGGTCCCAGGCGGTATTCACCTCGCGCGGGGACGGCACGCCGAAGCCGTGCCCGACCGGGGAGTGGTGGCGCAGCCGGATCAGATCGCAGTCGCCGTACGCGACGGCGAGTTTGGCGGCGTGCCGCAGCGGCGCGGCGTGCGCGTCGTCGTAGCGGGTGAGCACGCTGCACGGGCGGTGGCACCGGGCGGCGCAGGTGGCCAGTCCCCGGGACACCTGACTGTGCTGGCGGTCGAGGTAGTCCCGCCAGCCCCGGGCGTTCTCCTCGGCGACGTGCAGGACCCGCCGGGCGGCGGCCTTTTCCGGCCCGGACTGCGGGCAGTCCCGCTCGTCCATGTCCCCCCAGACGCTGCCCACGCCACTCACCTGGGGCGGCAGCAGCACCGGGTCACCGGCGTGGCCGAGTACCCGCTCCCACGCCAGCAGCGGCAGGTACTCCCCGGCCAGGTGGGCGACGGCCACCACGGCCGCGGTCTCCCGGCGCTCCCAGCGCACCGCGAGCACCTCAAGCAGCAGCCCGAACGGGGCGCGCAGGGAACCCAGGGCGCCCCGGGACGGCTCGTCCGCGGACTGTGGCATCCGGCAGGTCAGCGCCCGCGCGAGCAGGGCAGCCGGGACGGCGGCGTCACTGGACAGGTCGGCGAGGCTGCCGTCGGTGTTGGCGTCGACCGCCGGGTCCGGCTCGCCGAAATCCTCGGCGTCCAGGTCCAGCAGCCGCTGCCCGAAGGCGCACAGCTGGTGGATGCGGGCGCCCTGTCGGACGGTCAGCCAGGAACTCCCGGCGCCGGCCGCGACCAGCGCGGCGACCTCGGCGAACGCGTACCGGCGGGTGAGCGCGCAGAGCACGTCCCGCACCTGGTCCACGCCGGCCTCCTCCGTCCGCACATGTACCGGCTCCGGAGAGCCGCTGCTTCGGGGGAGGAGCGGGGTGCGCCCCGAGCCCGTGAAACGGGCCCGGGGCTGCCGGAACTACTCGGCGGCGCTGCCGGTCTCGGCGGTGCCGGTGTCGGTGCCGGTGTCGGAGCCGCCGCGCCCGCCACTGCCGCGTCGACGACGCCGGCGCGGTCGCGGCGAACGGCCTGCGCCGTCACCGTCCGCGGCATCGCCGCCGGCCGCCGTCACGGCGTCGGTGGGCGTCGCGGACTCGATCGGGTGGACGCCCTCGGCGACCTCCTGGCCCGCGCGCCGCCGCCGTCGCTGCCGGGGAGCGCCCGCGGTCTCGGCCGCGTCCTCCACCGTCTCGACGGGGGTACGGGTGCGCGGACCGGCCGTGCTGCGCCGGGAGTCGGAGCCGCGGCCGCCGGTGGCGGCGCGGGCCGGACGCCGGGACTTCCCGGGTCCGCCCAGGTCCTCCTCGACCTCGGCGGACAGCCCGGCCCGGGTACGCGAAGCGGTGGGCAGGGTGGCGCCGACGCCGGTCGGGATGTCCAGGTCGGTGTAGAGCCACGGCGAGGTGTGGTACGTCTCCGGCGGCTCCGGCAGGTCCAGCTGCATCGACTTGTTGATGAGCACCCAGCGCGGCATGTCCTCCCAGTCCACGAACGTCACCGCGACGCCGGTCGCGCCGGCCCGGCCGGTCCGACCGATGCGGTGGGTGTACGTGTCCGGATCCTCCGGGCAGTCGTAGTTGATGACGTGCGTGACGCCCGTGACGTCCAGGCCGCGGGCGGCCACGTCGGTGGCGACCAGCACGTCGATCTTGCCGACCCGGAAGGCGCGCAGCGCCCGCTCCCGGGCGCCCTGGCCCAGGTCGCCGTGCACGGCGGCCACCGCGAAACCGCGGAAGTCGAGGTCCTCGGCGAGCCGGTCGGCGTTCCGCTTGGTACGCGTGAAGATCATGGTGAGGCCGCGCCCCTGCGCCTGCAGGATGCGGGCGACGATCTCCATCTTGTTCAGCGAGTGGGTGCGGTAGATGACCTGCTTGGTGAGCGGCGACGCGCCGGTCTCCGCGCTGTGTCCGGCGTGCACGGTCACCGGCGTGTGCAGGAACCGCCGGGCCAGCGTGACGATCGGGTCCGGCATGGTGGCCGAGAACAGCATGGTCTGCCGGTCCTCGGGCAGCATCGCCAGGATCTTCTCGACGTCGTCGAGGAAGCCCAGGTCGAGCATCCGGTCGGCCTCGTCGAGCACGAGCGCGCGGACCTTCTTGAGGTTGAGCTGCTTGCTCTTGGCCAGGTCGAGGAGTCGCCCGGGGGTACCGACGACGATCTCCACGCCGGTGGTCAGCGCCTCGGTCTGCTTCTCGTAGGCGACGCCGCCGTAGATCGGCAGTACCCGGATGCCCCGGGTCCGGCCGGCAGCCGCGATGTCCCGGGCGACCTGCAGGCCGAGCTCCCGGGTGGGCACCACGACGAGCGCCTGCGGCGTGCCGTCACCGCCCTCTGCGGCGCTGCGTACCCGCTCCAGCAACGGAATACCGAAGCCGAGGGTCTTGCCGGTACCGGTCGGCGCCTGGCCGATCATGTCGGTGCCCCGGATCGCGATCGGAATCGCGTACTCCTGGATGGCGAACGAATTGGTGATGCCGATGGCGGCCAGCGCCTCGACCGTCTCCGGACGGGCGCCCAGCTCGGCAAAGGTCGGGCTGTCGGCGCGCACGGGAACTACGGGAACCAACGGCTGCTCGGCTGCCGGGAAAATATCGACTGTCATGAGTGTTGTGGGGTGTCCTTCTGCCGGTGCGTCCCTCGTGTACGAACCGTAGGACGCCTCTTGGATGTAGTGGCGGGCCACGCCAGCGGGGTGCCGGGGCCGCGCGCTACCGCAGAAAGTTACTGAAAGCACTGCGGCGGTGTCTCTATGGTACCTGACCCGATGGCTGCCCTCGCCAGCCGCGTGAGATGCCCCCGTGGCGGGTAGCGTGAGGACGTGTCCGATGACGTTTCCGGGTCTGGAGTGGTCGAGTTGCTGGCCCTGCTCGCCTACGCCGAGTTACAGGCCTTCGACCAGATGGCCACCGACGCCAAGCTCGCGCCCGACCTGCGCCGTCGCGCGGTACTGAGCGAGATGGCCGCCGCCGAGATCGTCAACTACCGCAAGCTGGAGAAGCGCCTGGTCGAATTGGGCGCCCAACCGGAGGCGGCAATGGCCCCGTACGCGTCGGCGTTGCAGGCCTACCACGACCAGACCGAGCCGAAGGACTGGCTGGAGGCGCTCGCCAAGGCGTACGTCGGGGACGGCATCGCCGACGACTTCTACCGTGAGGTGGCCGCGTTCCTCGCCGAATCCGACCGCGAGCTGGTCCTCGAAGTGCTGCACGACACCCGGTACGCCGACTTCGCGGCCGAGGAGCTGCGGCAGGCGATCCAGATCGACCCGAAGATCGCCAACCGGATGTCGATGTGGTCGCGCCGGCTGGTGGGCGAGGGCCTGTCGCAGGCGCAGCGGGTGGCCGCCGAGCGCCCGGCGCTGGCCGTGCTGATCGTGGTCGGCTCCGGTGACCAGGCCGGCGTGCAGTCGCTGCTCAAGCGGCTGACCCACGAGCACACAGCCCGGATGGCCCTGGTCGGCCTGAACAACTGAGCTGGCGGCCTGAACAACTGACGACCGACGCCGCCCGGAGATTGCTACCCGGGCGGCGTCTGGTGTGTTGCGAGTCTTGAGTTGCAGTTGAGTCGGGGTCGCGTCGATCAGGAGGCGCTGAAGCCGACCGATCGCGGGCTGGCCTCGGCGATCTCGACGTAGGCGATCTTGTCGACCGGGATCAGCACCCGCCGGCCCCGGTCGTCTTCGAGGCTGAGGAGACCCGAGCCGGCCGCGATCGCGTCGTTGACCGACGCCTCCACCTCGGCGGGCGACTGGGCGCTCTCCAGCGACAACTCGCGGGGTGCGAACTGCACGCCGATCTTGACCTCCACCGTGGTCCTCCTCGTGTTCTGTGACTCGGTCGAGCCTATCCGATGGCCGCTGGTCCCCGATCGCCGCGCGCTGCGCTGGGGGCGAACAAAACCCCGGTCGACGCGGGTCGTCAACCGGGGGCGGTCACCACCGGATCAGCTGCTCGGGCCGATCTGGCCGCTGTGCACGTTGACCATCGGGAAGCTACCGATGCCGCGCCAGGCCAACGCGCCCAGCAGCGCCTCGGCGAACTCCTTGGGCACCTGCCGGCCACCCGCGAGCCAGAACTGTGCGGAGGTCACCGCCGCGCCGACCAGTCCGGCGGCGAGCAGTTCGGCCGGTCCCCGGGGTACGTCGGTGTCGGCCATGATGGTTTCCGCGATGGACTCGATGCAGGCCCGCTCGACGCGTTCGACCCGCTGCCGCACCTGCGGGTCATTGCGCAGGTCGGACTCGAAGACCAGACGGAATGCTTCGGACTCGTGGTCGACGAATTCGTAGTACGCCCGCATTGCGCCACTGACGCGATCCTTATTGTCCGTTGTGGCGGCCATTGCGCCCCGGACCTTTTCCACCAACGCGTCACAGTGGGTGTCCAGTAGCGCCAGATAGAGCTCAAGCTTTCCTGGGAAATGCTGGTAAAGGACTGGTTTGGACACCCCGGCCCGCTCCGCGATGTCATCCATCCCGGCAGCGTGGTAACCGTGTGCGACGAACACCTCTTGAGCTGCGGAAAGCAACTGCTTGCGGCGCGCCGATCGGGGCAGCCTGATCGGGCGCCCGGCAGTCTGCGCGCTGTTGGTCGCCGCCATCGTCACCTCCGAAGCATCAACACTGGCATGAACCGATGACGATTGCCAGTTAACGGGTACCGCTGGACACGGTAGCCTCACCAGAGACAACCGAGGAGCGCGCGGTGGACGACACAGGGCAACCAGGTAGCGATCCAACATGGGTCAATGCCAACGGTACGGCCCGGGGCCGCGCCGTTGGCCAGCCGTCCGGCCCCTCTGGCGCTACCGGCAGCGGTGACTCTGTCGAACCGAACGGCGCGGGTCACGATTCATCCGGTTCGCCGGCCCCCTGGTACTCGCCCGCCGCCCAGCGCTCCTGGACTCCGGCGGAGTCATCCTGGGCGCCACAGACCCCGGCCGAACCCCGCCCCGCCGACCCCGGCCGGACAGCCCACGCGGCCGAGTCCAGCTGGCCGGCCCAGCCCGCCGAGCCCGGTTGGCCATCCCAGCCGGCTGAGCCCAGGCGGCCCTCCCAGCCCGCCGGGTCCAGTTGGCCCTCCCAGCCGGCCGGGTCCAGTTGGCCGGCCCAGCCCGCCGAGTCCAGTTGGCCATCCCAGCCGGCCGGGTCCCGTTGGCCGGCGCAGCAGGCTGAGCCCGGTTGGACGGCGCAGGCGGCCTGGGATGCCGAGTCGTGGAATGCCGATCCGCACCGGCCGGCCGGTGCGCACCCGCCGGTGGAGCCGAACCGTCCGCCCGGCTACGACCGTGCCGTCGAGTCGAACCAGGACCAGACCCCACCCGTTTGGAGCGGCGCGCCCCCGGGGCCGGCTGCCGCCCGGGCCGGGACGCCCACGGACCGCACCGGCCCGCCGACGGGTACCGGCCCGACGACCGGTACCGGTCCGCTGACCAGGGGCAGTTTCACGGCGAGGAGCCCGCCGGCGCGAACGTCCACGGGGGGGTCGAGCCGGCTCGGGCGGCAGCCGCCGAGTGGCCCGCCGGCTCGGGCTGGCAGGACGGCGAGGGCTACGGCCACCAACCTGAGCAGCTGTCACCGTCGTGGCTCGACCGCGAGCACCCCGCCACCGATCCGGAGCCCGTACCTCCGTTGTTCCAGCAGATCGCTGCCGACCGGCACCCGGGCGGCTACGACGAGGACGAGGCGGGGCCGCTCTTCATCGCCCCCGACCGCGCCCGCGGACCCGTACCCGGCACGTCCGCCGTTGGCCGACGAACGGCTCGGCGGCCGCGCCTTCGGCCACCCGGCCACCGAGTACCAACCGCCACCCTCCAACCATGGTCGGGACGGTCCCGGTACGACGACCGCGGCCCCGGCGCAGCGGCCGGCCGGCCGACCGACCCGCATGACGGGTTCGGGCGCCCGGTGGACCCACGCGATGGCCAGTTCGCCGATCCCGCGCGACGGACAGTTCGCCGATCCGCGCGCGGCCAGCTCCGATCCGCGCGGCGGCCAGTCGCCGATCCGCGCGGCGGCCAGTTCTCCGATCCGCGCGGCGGAAACGGCCGTCCCGTGGAGCCGCACAGCGGAAACGGGCGCGCCGCCGATTCGCGTAACGGGAACGGTCTTGCTGTGGATCCGCATGCGGGAACGGGCCGCGCTGTTGTCGGGCCGGGTAGACGGGAACGGTCGGATCCCCGGTCCACGCGAGGGGAATGACCGACTAACAGCGCCTGCGGGCAATGGCCGCGAGGGCCATGGGCACGGAATGCCGATGCGCCGGCCGGCTGGGTGGACGGCCGGCGCGACGAACGTGCCGATCAATCCCGGCTGGTCGACACAGCCGGCGACGGCCGGGGGATTTCGAGCCGCCGATGAGCGGGTCGCGGCCCGCGCCGAGAGCACGTGGCTGCCGACCCAGCCCGGCGGGCCCCGGGTGGAGAGCGTGTGGAGTGACGGCGCGCGGGGGGAGTCGGCTCGGGCCGCGGCGGTGTCAGCCGAGGCCGCGCGGCCCGGCAGCGCGCGGCCCGATGGCGGGCGGCTCGACGGCGTGCCGGCGGACTGCGATGGCGCGCCCGGCAATGGCGCGCAGGCGCGGAACGCCGTGTCAGCGGGCATCCGCGGAGACGATGAGCGGCTGGACCCCCGCGCGGCGGAGGACGGCCCGCAACGGCCCGGGACGGCGCTGGCGGCCAGCGGCTCGGCGCGGTGACAGCGGTCGCGGACCGGGTGGCTGCCGGTACCGCAACGGCGGGCGAGGTGGCAGCGGTCGCGGGTGCGACGGCGTCGGTCGGGTCGGCTGCGGGGGTCGACTCGATGGCGCACGCCGCAACCGTTGCCGCGCCGGAGCAGCCGGCGAGCGCTGGGACCGGCAAGCGGCGGCGGAGCCCGGCCCGCCGGCAACGGACGGCGCCCGGTCGACGCGGCCGGCAACGGGTACCGGGCCAACGGGGTCTGGGCAGCAACGGGTACCACGGCAACGGTCACCGGGCGGGGGACCCGGCGGCGGCCGGCCACAACGAGCTCGGCGAGATCGATCCGGAGACGGACGCCGAGGCGATGGAGCTGGCCGAGCGGGCGAGCCGGATCGCGGTGGCTTCCCAGGCATCACAGGCGGCCGTGCTGGCCGCGCGGACGTACGCGCTCGCCGCCGACCGGGCGGCTGTGGAGGCGGCGTACGTCGAAGCCGTCCGGCAGTCCCCGGGTACCCACTCGCAGCCGGCCGACTTCCGGCCCGTACCACCGCCCGGCGAGCACCCACCCCCGCCGCCCGGCACTGCCACTTCGGCCGCCCCCGACCAGGACCGGGCAGCCAACGTACCCAACCAGCCCCAGGCAGCCACCGCGGTTGCGGCATCAGCGGAGGCAACCGTGCTCACCGGCACCGACCAGCGTCCGGGCGCGCCCGTGACCTCGGCTGTCCACAACGGACCGGGGGGAACCGTGATGGTCGGCCATCCTGGTGCGACCACCGGCCCGGTCCCGCGAATGGGTCGGGGGGTGGGGCGTTGCCGCCGGGCCGGGGGGAGAAAAATGGCGGGGTGGCCACACCCCCACCACACCGACCACGTGCTGCCGCAGCGGACACCGCGCTCGCCCGATGTCCCCGACATTCCCGGCGTCGGGATCGACGACGAAGCGGACACGGAGAGTGCCCCCGCGGCGTTGGCCCGCAGGATCGCCGAAGGGCTGCTGCGTACCGAGGGGGAGCCGGAACCGACCCGGCCGGACGGCTTCGACTTCGCGGCCGTCGTGGAAGCTGTACGCCAGGTGTCGGGGGTACGCGACGCCGAGATCACCCCCAACGCGGACGGCATTCACACCCTCAAACTCGACTTGTACGACGACGCCGACACGGGCCGGATCAGCCGCGAGGTGGCCCGGTTGCTGCAGCAGAAGATGGGACTCGCCGCCGAGCCACGCTCCGGTCCAGGGCCAGCCGACGCCGCGCGTGGCGGGCCCCGGCAAGCAGCCCGCCCGCCTCGACCGACGGTCCCCGCTCCGGTTGCCCGCCGCTGTCGGTCCCACCCCCGGCGGCTCCAACCCGGCCGCGGCCGGCCCAGTTCGGCGCGCCCAGCGCCGAGCCGGCCTCCGCCAGCGGGATCAGTTCCGGTGCGATCAGCTCCTTCGGCCTGCTCGACGAGGAAGACACGGCGGCCTTCCCGCTCAGCTCCGGTCACGATCTGCCGGCACGGCATCCGGTGACGCTGCCCCGCATCCGTGGCGTGCTGGACGCGCGGGTACACCCGAACGGCGAGGACACCCTGCCGCCGCCACTGCGCCGCCGCCCGCGCCCCGGCGAGCCGCCCCGGGTGATCCTGGACGAGGTACAGGTACGCACGCTGGGCATCGACGCGACCGTCGAGGTCCGGCTCAACGCCGCCGGCCGTGGCTCGGTGATCGGCGTGTCCAACGGCCCCGCCGTCGACGGGGTGGTGCTCCGGCTCGCGGCCGAGGCCACCGCTTCCGCCGTCGATCAGTTGCTGGCCGAGGTGCCCGGCTCCGGTGGCGACCCGGGTCGCTGCTACGTCGAGCACGCCGCCGTGGTGACCCTGGGTAGCTGTGAGGTGGCGATCGTGGTGGTGCTGTTCATGTTCGGCGGCTGGGTACAGCAGTTGACCGGCAGCGCCCGGGTCAGCGGCGACCCCCGGCAGGCCATCGTCCGGGCCACCCTGGACTCGATGAACCGGCGTATCGACGCGCTGCTGGACTGAACCGGCCGGGAACCCGAGGGCCACGGCCGGTCGGGTGTCCCGCCATCGCGGGCACACTGGATCGATGAAGCCTGCCGTCATCGCTGATTCATCGGCCGTACACCGGCGGGACTGCCCGCCGCCATGGTGGCCGGGTCGGCGGGTGAGCGTGGACGGGGCGGTGACCTACGTCCGGGACACCCCGGCCACCGCGCCCGGCGCCGAGCCGGCCGTCTACGTGCACGGTCTCGGTGGCTCCGCAACCAACTGGACCGACCTCGCCGGCCTGCTCTCGCACCGGCTCGACGGTCAGGCGATCGATCTGCCCGGCTTCGGTTACACCGACCCGGCCCGCAGCTACACCCTCGCCGCGCTGGCCAGCGGGTGGCGCGCTGGATCGAGGTGTCCGACCGTGGCCCGGTGCACCTGATCGGCAACTCGCTGGGCGGGGCGATCGTCACCCGGGTCGCCGCCGTGCGCCCGGACCTGGTGCGTACCCTCGTGTTGATCTCGCCGGCGCTGCCGTTCCTGGACCCGCGCCGCTCGGTACACGGCCGGCTGATGCCGATGGTGTTCCTGCCCGGGGCCGCCGCGCTGGCCCGCCGCCGGATCGCCGACGTCGAGCCGGCCGAGCTGGCCCGGCAGGTGATGACCGCGTGCTTCGCCGACCCGGAGCGGATCGCTGCCGCAGCGGCTGGCCGAGGCGGCCGTGGAGGCCCGGCTGCGCTACGAGGTGCCCTGGTACATGGACGCCTACCTGCGCTGCCTGCGCGGCCTGGTGGGCAGCTTCGTGCGGGCGTACCTGCCGGGGTCGGGTTCGCTGTGGCGGCTGGCCGAACGGATCGCCGCGCCCACCCTGGTGATCGCCGGAGACTGCGACCGGCTGGTCGATCCCCGGGTCGCCGCGCAGGTGGCGGGGCTGATCCCGGACTCCCGACTGCTTATGCTTCCGGGCGTGGGGCACGTTGCGCAGTTGGAGGTACCGGAGTTGGCCGCCCGCGCGGTTGTCGGTCTGTTGGACGAGACCGGCGTGGTGGTACCGGGTGCGCGCTAGATCAGCCGCCCTGGTGGCGGCCACCGCGGCAGTCGTCCTCGGCGTAGCCGTGATCGGGTACGCCCTGGTCGGCCCGGGTGCGCCGGCGGCAGCCAGGCCGGCAGCCCCATCGGCGGCGTCGAGCGCCCGCCCGTCCGCGAGCCAGTCGCCGAGCGCCGCACCGAGCGCATCACCGACCAGCCCGCCACCGGCTGCGGAGGTCATCCCGGGCAGCTTCCCGCACTCCGGCCCGGCGACCTGGCGCTCGGCCAGCGGTCCGGGACCGGTGCTGGGCACGGCCGGCGGGCTGCGCACCTTCCACCTGGTCGTGGAGAGCAACGTGACCAGCGTCGACATCGAGTCGGTAGCCGCGAAGGTCGATCAGACCCTCGGTGATCCGCGCAGTTGGATCGCCGGCGGCAACGTCCGTTTCCAGCGGGTACCGGCGAGCGCGTCGGCCACCTTCACGATCTACCTGGCCACCGCGCAGACCACCCGGAGCATGTGCAACTCCGGCGGGGTGACCGGCACCGGCGGGTACACGTCCTGCCGGTACACCGGTCATGTGGTGCTCAACCTGGACCGCTGGTACCTGTCCGTCCCGTACTACGCCAATGCCGGCCTGCCCCTGGACGTCTACCGCACGTATGTCATCAATCACGAGGTCGGGCATCAGATCGGCAACGGTCACGAGCGCTGTCCCGGCACCGGCAAGCCGGCCCCCGTGATGGAGCAGCAGACCCTCGGCCTGCACGGCTGTGCCGCCAACCCGTGGCCGTACGTGGACGGCAAGGCCTATCACGGGCCGTCCGGGCACTACTGACGGCCACAGGAGGGCTCGCTAGGCTGACCGGCGATGTCGACCCAGCCACCGCGTCGGGATGACCACCGCGCCGGCCCACCGCCCGATCCGCGCGGTGGCGACCCGACGCGACCAGCCAACCCCCGCCGGCCCGCCGAACCTCGCCGCCCGGACGCCGGCTGGCCTGATGCCCCTCGCCGGCCGGATACCCGATGGCCCGAGGATTCCGCCTGGCCCGACGATGCTCGCCGGCCCGAGGACTCCCGCCGGTCCGACGATGCTCGCCGGCCCGAGGACGTCCGCCGGTCCGACGACATCCGCCGGTCCGACGACATCCGCCGGCCCACGGAACCTCGCTGGTCGGGCGACGGTCGCCGGCCCGAGGACACCCCGTGGCCGCAGGACTCCCCGAGGTCGGAGCCGTCGTGGTCGGAGCCGCCGTGGGCGGCGCAATCCGGTCGATCCGCGGCCGACCGCCGCAGTCCCGGCCGGGACCCCGCCACCCCGCCCCCGCCTTGGCGCGCCGATCGCACCGACGCAGGCCGGGACAGCCGGTCCGACCGCACGGACGGTTCGGGGGCGTGGCGGTCGGGTCCGGCGACTGACGGCTCCGGGCGGCGGCGTCGGCGGGATCCGGCGCACGCGGATACCGACGCCTCGGGTGAGTTGCGGGCACCGCGACGGGAGCCGGCGGGTGCCGGGTCGCGTGGCTCGGCAGCGCCCCCGTGGGAGTCGCGGGAGCCGGCCACCGACTGGGACACCTCAGGTCCACGGGTACGCCGGGTGGAGCCGGCCGACCCGGCACAGCGATCCCGACCGCGTTCGGCGCCCCCGGCCCGCCCGGACGCCGGAGTCGAGCGGGGCCGGCCGGCGCCGGCAGCGAAGCCCTGGTACGCCACGAAGTGGCTGATCGCGGTCGCGGCGGCGGTGGTCCTCGGGCTGGTCGGCGCGGTGGCCGCGGTCGCCGGCCTGCTGCCCGGTGGCGGATCGTCGGGGAGCAATCCGGCCGGAGCGCACGCACCGACCGGGCAGCCGTCCGGGACGGCGAGCGGGGCGCAGCCCGCCATCTCCACGGACGGCGCGAGCGCTGGCCCGGCCGCGAACGTGCCGGAGAAGGGCGCCGGGACGTGGGCGTACGTCGCGGGTACCGGGGCGGTGCTGGGCAGCGCGGGGAACCTGCGGCGCTACCGGGTGGCCGTGGAGAACGGATCGGGGCAGGACGCCAACGCCTTCGCGGCGGCCGTCGAGAAGATCCTCGCCGACCCGGCCGGGTGGACCGCCGGCGGGAAAGCGCGTTTTCAGCGGGTACCCGAGAAGTCCGCGGCCGAGGTGACCATCTACCTGGCCACCCCGGCGACCACCGAGACCACCTGTGCGGCCGGGGGTCTGCATGTGCAGAAGTTCCTCTCCTGCCGGCTGCCCGGGCAGATCGTCATCAACCTGGCCCGCTGGTTGACCGCCGTCCCCGACTACGGGGCGGACCTGGCGACCTACCGGCAGTACGCGGTCAACCACGAGATCGGCCGGGACCTCGGCTACGCCAACGAGGCGTGTCCGGCGGCCCGCCGGCCGGCCCCGGTGATGCAGCAGCAGTCGCTCGGCCTGGACGGCTGCACCCCGAACCCGTGGCCCTACCTCAACGGCGCGCTGTACCAGGGGCATGCGCTGCCGTGAGCCGAACTGCCGTGAGTCGAAATTATTCCGGCATCCCACCACGCGGGCCGGTGTCTGAGGTCACCGCGCAGGTCCGTCCCGGCGAGCAACAATGGTCGACGGAGAATTCACCACCCAGGAGGCCACCCGTGTCGCTGCCGCCGCTCGTCGAGCCCGCTGCCAGCCTGACCATCGACGAGGTACGCCGCTACAGCCGTCACCTGATCATCCCGGACGTGGCGATGGACGGGCAGAAGCGGCTGAAGAACGCCAAGGTGCTCTGCGTGGGCGCCGGTGGACTCGGCTCGCCCGCGCTCATGTACCTGGCCGCGGCCGGGGTGGGCACGCTGGGCATCGTCGAGTTCGACACCGTGGACGAGTCGAACCTGCAGCGCCAGATCATCCACGGCCAGTCCGACATCGGGCGGCTCAAGTCCGAGTCGGCCCGCGACTCGGTGAACGAGATCAACCCGTACGTCAACGTGGTGATCCACAACGAGGCGCTGAACAACGACAACGTCTTCGCCATCTTCGAGCAGTACGACCTGATCGTCGACGGCACCGACAACTTCGCCACCCGGTACCTGGTCAACGACGCCGCCGTGCTGCTGGGCAAGCCGTACGTGTGGGGCTCGATCTACCGCTTCGACGGCCAGGCCAGCGTGTTCTGGGCCGAGAACGGCCCGTGCTACCGCTGCCTCTACCCGGAGCCCCCGCCGCCCGGCATGGTGCCGTCCTGCGCCGAGGGTGGCGTGCTGGGCGTGCTCTGCGCGAGCATCGGCGCGATCCAGGTCACCGAGGCGATCAAGCTGCTCACCGGCATCGGCGAGCCGCTGGTCGGCGGCCTGATGGTCTACGACGCCCTGGAGATGAGCTACCGCAAGATCAAGGTGCGGAAGGATCCCGACTGCGCGCTGTGCGGGACCAACCCGACGATCACCGGCCTGATCGACTACGACGACTTCTGCGGCGCGGTCTCCGACGAGGCCGCCCAGGCCGCCGCCGGGTCGACCATCACCACCACCGAGCTGAAGGAGTGGCTGGACGCCGGCAAGTCGGTCGAGCTGGTCGACGTGCGGGAGCCGGCCGAGTGGGAGATCGTCAGGATCCCCGGCGCGCGGCTGGTCCCCAAGGGCGACATCCTCTCCGGCCAGGCGCTCTCCACGCTGCCGCAGGACAAGCAGATCGTGCTGTACTGCAAGACCGGCATCCGGTCGGCGGAGGCGCTCGCCGCCGTCAAGGCGGCCGGTTTCAAGGACGCCGTACATGTCCAGGGTGGGGTGGTTTCATGGGTACGGGCCATCGACCCGAGCCTGCCGATCTACTGACCGGTCACATTCGTTGACCAGTCGGAGGAAAACCAGCCCTGGACGGGATCGGTAGCCTGCATACATGGTCGACATCGACGCGGCGATCGGCTTTGTGGTAGCCCGGGGTGACAGCGTGGACCGGGCGCGGCTCTCCTGGCTGCGCTCCGGTCACGCCCCGGCACCCGAGCTACTGGACAAGGCTGAGCTGGGCCAGACAGCCGGCGGTGGCTGGCCCGCGTTCTGGGCCGGCGACGTGCCGTCCATTGACGCGACCTGTTTCCGCCTCGGCGAACTGGACGACCTGGACGCGCTGCGCCGGCCGGCTGCCCGCAAGGCGCTGGCCTGGCTGGCCAGCAAACAGCGACCGGACGGCAGCTGGGAGGAGAGCCGGTCGCTGGCCGACTACGCCCCGCCGTGGGCGATGCCGGGTGACCCGGAGGCCCGGCTGTTCGTGACCGTCAACGCCGCGTACACGCTGGTGCTCGGCGGGCCGGACGAGGAGCCGCCGTCCGCGTCGGCGAACGCGTTGGCCGAGGTGGTGGCGCGGGCCACCCAGGCGTTCCGGGCCACCGTGCGGGACAACGGGACGTGGCCGTCCTACCTCGCTGCCGGGTGGCTGGGGGCGGCCCTGCTGTTCCGCGCCGGCTGGTACTACGAGGCCGCGCAGATCCAGGTGGTGCTCGGCGACCGGGTACCCGACATGAGCCCCGCCGACGTCGCCTGGATGGGCTCCGTGCTGCGCCGGGTCGGGGTCGCCGCCGACGACTGGCTGATGGTGGCGGCCCGCAAGCGGCTCACCGAGACGCAACGCACTGACGGCGGTTGGCCGAGCGACGACGGCCCCAACTTCGACGTGCACGCCACCCTGGCCGCCATCCGCGCCGTCCGCTGACCCACCGTTCTGCCCGGCTCGGCCGGTGGGTGGCTGGCCTTACCGCCAGGCCGTCAGGTCGGGCAGGTCGCCGTTCTCGACCTTCAGCTGCCCGCCGTCGTCGCGGCCCATCAGCCACGCGGTCAGCGCGGCGGCCTGCCCGGTGACGGTCGGACCGCCGCCGTCGTGGACCACCCGGCCGGTGCCGGCCTCGACGAGCCGGGCGGGCAGCCCGGCCCGGTCGTCCAGGGCCTCGGCGAGCAGGCGCGGCAGCACGTCGGCCGGCCAGTCAATCGGTGTGTACCCAGCGGCCAGGTCGACATGGTGTACCTCGACCTCGCGTAGCCGGGTCCACAGCGTGTACAGCGCCGGCCGGCCGTCCTTCCCGACCGGGGCGGCCCAGTCGGTCGGGGTCATCCGGGAAATGGCCGCGTTGAGCCGGTCCACGGAGGCGGCCAGGTCGGCGAGTTGATCGGGTAGCGGTCGCTCGGCGCCTGCCTCGATGTCGGCGTCGCGCTGCTGCTCGCTGGCGTACTTCGGGGTGGGCACGCCGGTATGGGCCCAGTTGAGCAGGTTGACCGTGCCGTCGGCGTTGCGGGCGAGGTGGGTCAGCACATGGCCGCGGGTCCAGCCGGCGCACCGGGACGGCTCCTCCACTGTGGACGGACCGAGATCGCGTACGGTGGCGAACAGTCGGGCTGTGGCCCGGTCGAGTTGCTCGGACGAGGGTCGCGGGATCGGCGGTCATACCGCCCACCCTAGGGCGAAACGGCGGCAGGCGCCCGCTAGCGGATGTGGCCCTCGCCGGTGACCACGTACTTGGTGGAGGTCAGCTCGGGCAGGCCCATCGGGCCTCGGGCGTGCAGCTTCTGGGTGGAGATGCCGATCTCCGCGCCGAAGCCGAACTCGCCGCCGTCGGTGAACCGGGTGGACGCGTTGACCAGCACCGCCGCCGCGTCCACGGTGGCCACGAAGCGGCGGGCGGCCGGCTGCGAGTTGGTGATGATCGCCTCGGAGTGGCCGGAGCCGTACCGGCGGATGTGCGCGACCGCCGCGTCCAGCGACGGCACCACGGCCGCCGACAGGTCCAGCGACAGGTACTCGGTGGCGTAGTCGTCGTCGGTGGCCGGCGACCACGGCCGGGTCGAGCGCCGCGATCTCCGGCGAGCCGTGCACGGTGACCCCGGCGTCGGCCAGCGCGGGCAGCGCCCGCGCCAGGAAGGCGTCCGCGACGTCCGCATGGACCAGCAGCGACTCGGCGGCGTTGCACACCGAGGGCCGAGAGGTCTTGGCGTTGAGCAGGATCGACAGCGCCATCTCCAGGTCGGCGTCGGCGTCGACGTAGATGTGGCAGTTGCCCACCCCGGTCTCGATCACCGGCACCGTGGACTCCTCGACCACCGTGCGGATCAGCGATCCCCCGCCGCGCGGGATCAGCACGTCGACCAGGCCACGGGCGCGCATCAGCTCCTTGACGGAGTCGCGGGAGGACGAGTCCAGCAGTTGGATCGCGTCGGCGGGCAGCCCGACACCGGCCACCGCGTCCCGCAGTACCGCGACGATCGCCGCGTTGGATTGGGCCGCCGAGGAGGAGCCGCGCAGCAGCACAGCGTTGCCCGACTTCAGGCAGAGCCCGGCCGCGTCGGCGGTCACGTTGGGCCGGGCCTCGTAGATGATCCCGACGACGCCGAACGGCACCCGGACCTGCCGCAACTCCAGCCCGTTGGGCAGGGTCGAGCCGCGGACCACCTCGCCGACCGGGTCGGGTAGCCCGGCCGCCTGGCGCAGGCCGGCGGCCATCCCGTCGATCCGGGCCGGGGTGAGCGCGAGCCGATCCTGCTGGGCCGGGGCCATCCCGGCGTCCCGGGCGGCAACCAGGTCCCCGGCGTTGGCGTCGATCAGCTCGGCTGCCGCGGCGACCAGCGCGTCGGCCATCGCCAGCAGCGCGGCGTCCTTGGTGGCCCGGGTCGCGCAGCCGAGATCGACGGCGGCGTCCCGGGCCCGGCGGGCAGCGTCCAGCACGGAAGTCATGCCTGCCAGGGTAGCCAGCCCGGCAGAGCGTGCCGAGCCGGTTGCCACCTGGTGGAATCCTTCGGTGACCGCCGCCACGGCACCCGCCCGGTGGAACCGGCGGCGGCCGGGTCGGACATTGGGCCGGGGGCTACAGCAGGACCAGGTCGTCGCGGTGGACGAGTTCCTTCTCGTAGCCGGGGCCGAGGGTGGCGGCCAGCTCCGAGGTGGAGTGGCCGAGCAGGCCGGGGAGTTCGCCGGCGTCGTAGTTGACCAGGCCACGGGCGACCGGGTGGCCGTCGGTGTCCACCAGATCGACCGGGTCGCCGGCGGCGAACTGGCCGTCCACGGCGGTCACCCCGGCGGGGAGCAGGGACGCGCGCCGGTCGACCACCGCGCGTACCGCGCCGGCGTCCAGGGTGAGCCGGCCACGCGGCGCGGTGGCGTGCGCGAGCCAGAACAGCCGGGCTGCCGGCCGTTCGCGTACCCGCTGGAAGAGCGTGCCCACCGACTCGTCACCGCGCAGCGCGGCGACCGCGTGCGCGGTGCCGGTGAGGACCACCGGGATGCCCGCGCCGGTGGCGATCCTGGCCGCCTCGACCTTGGTGACCATGCCGCCGGTACCCACGCCCGCGCGGCCGGTCCGGCCGATCGCCACGCCGACCAGGTCGGCCTCCGACGTCACCGTGTCGATCTTGCGGGAGGCCGGGTCGGCCGGGTCGCCGGTGTAGAGCGCGTCCACGTCGGAGAGGAGCACCAGCAGGTCGGCGTGGACGAGCGCGGCGACCAGGGCGGCCAGCCGGTCGTTGTCGCCGAACCGGATCTCCTCGGTGGCGACCGTGTCGTTCTCGTTGACGATCGGCACGGTATGCAGGTCGAGCAGGCGGCGCAGGGTACGGAAGGCGTTGCGGTAGTGCGCCCGCCGGGTCACGTCGTCCACGGTGAGCAGCACCTGCCCCACGGTGCGCCCGTGCCGGCCGAACGCCTCGGTGTACGCCTGCATCAGCAGCCCCTGCCCGACGCTCGCGGCGGCCTGCTGGGTGGCCAGGTCCCGGGGGCGGCGGGGCAGCCCGAGCGGGGCCAGCCCGGCGGCGATCGCCCCGGAGGAGACCAGCACCACCTCGGCGTGGCAGCCGGCGAGCGCGTCGACCAGCGCGTCCACCCGGGTGCGGTCCAGCCCGCCGGCCGCCGT
This sequence comes from uncultured Actinomycetota bacterium, assembly GCA_963794685.1. Lineage (GTDB taxonomy): Bacteria > Actinomycetota > Actinomycetes > Mycobacteriales > Micromonosporaceae > CAVTWH01. The sequence continues at coordinate 746,739 of CAWCFK010000012.1, forward strand.
GGTCAGCGACGACGAGCCGACCTTGACGACGATCCGCTTCGCGGTGGTGACCTCGGGACGCACGGACCCCATTGTGCCGGGCGGGCGCGGCGGCCGGGCGCTGTGATCCCATAGCGTGGTGACTTTGCCCGATTCAGCAGCGGACGACGACTTCGCCGAGGCCGTGCTCGAGCTGGTCGAGCAGATTCCGGCCGGCCGGGTGATGACCTACGGGGCGATCGCCGGCTGGCTGGGCCGGGGCGGGCCGCGTCAGGTGGGCTCGGTGATGAGCCGGTACGGCGGGGGAGTCCCGTGGCACCGGGTGGTCAACGCGTCCGGTCGGGTCGTCCCCGGGCACGAGCGGGAGGCGCTGTCCCGGCTGCGCGCCGAGGGCTGTCCGCTGCGCGGCGAGCGCGTCGACCTGCGCGCAGCCCTGTGGTTCCCGGATCCCCCGGGCTGACCCTTCGGCTCTGTGGCGGTGACCCCGGCCGGGTTAGAGTCCCCCGTCATGACCGCACCACTGCGCACCCCGGTACGCGCCGGGTACGCCCTGGGTTCCCTGGTCACCGGGGCGTTCGGGACGGTACCCGGGCTGCTGCTGCTGCCGTACCTGACCGACTCGCTGGGGGTGGCGGCCGGCCTGGGCGGGCTGCTGGTGCTCGCCCCGAAGGCGTGGGACGTGCTGGTCAACCCGGTGGCCGGCCGGATCTCCGACCGCACGGTGAGTCGCGCTCGGCCCGCGCCGGCCGTACCTGCTCGGCGCCGGGCTGACCGTCGCCGTGCTGTTCGCGCTGATCTTCGCCGGCCCGTTCGGTACGGCGCCGCCGCCCCGGTCTGGGTGGTGGCGCTGTTCCTGCTGACCGCCACCGCGTACGCCTTCTTCCAGGTGCCCTACGTGGCCATGCCGGCCGAGATGACCGACGACTACGCCGAGCGCACCCGGTTGATGACCTGGCGGGTGGCGCTGCTCGCGGTGGCCATCCTGATCTCCGGCGGGCTCGCCCCGATCGTGGTGGACGCGGGTGGCAAGGGCATCCCCGGGCACCGCTGGATGGGGATCTTCGTCGCCGTCATGATCGTCGCCGGCACGCTGGGCACCTTCCTCGGTACCCGGCGCGCCCCGACCGGCGCGGTGACCGCCAGCGAGCCGTCGCTGCGCGCCCAGCTCGCGGTGGCCCGCCGCAACCGCCCGTTCGTGCTGCTGCTGGCGTGCTTCGTGATCCAGGCGGCCGGGATCGCCACGATGCTGGCCGGCGTCAACTACTTCGCCGAGCAGGTACTGCACTCGGACGCGGCGAAGACGCTGCTGTTCGTCTGCTTCGTGGCCCCGGCGCTGCTGGTGATGCCGGTGTGGACCCGGGTCGGCGCGCGGCTGGGCAAGCTGCGCGGGCTACGTGCTGGCCTCGGTGCTGTTCGCGGCCGGCGCGCTCCTGCTCGCGGTGGGGCACGTCGGTCCGCTCGCCTACCTGTGGACCCTGCTGATCGGCGCCGGGTACGCCGGTCAGCAGGTCTTCGGCCTGGCCATGCTGCCCGACTGCGTGGCCTACGACGTCGCCCGCACCGGCCGCCGCCAGGCCGGTGTGTTCACCGGCCTGTGGACCGCCGGCGAGACCTTCGGCCTGGCGCTGGGCCCCGGCATCTTCGGGCTGGTGCTGCAGCTGTCCGGCTACGTCTCCTCCGACTCGGGCAGCGCGGTCGCGCAGGGCGGCGCGGCCCGGCTGGGCATCACCCTCGGCTTCACCGTGCTGCCGGCCGTGGTGGTGCTCGCCGCCCTGGCCCTGCTGCGCGGCTACGACCTCACCCCCGCCAAACTGGCCGCCGCGACAGCGGATCCGGGCGCGACACCGGAACCCGCCGCGACACAGAATCCCGCTGCGACACAGGATCCGGCTGGGACGGCTGACCCGGCGTAGGGTCCCGGAAATGATGGACGCACTGCCCGACGAGGGCGTCCCGGCCGAGCAGGTACTCGGCGAGCTCGCCGGGCTGCGCGCCGGTGACCTGCCCACCCACGGCGGGCAACTGTTCGCCTACGTCTACGACCCGGCGGTACCCGGTCTGGACGAGTTGGCGGTGGCCGCCTACGCCGGCTCCGCGCACGTCAACGGGCTCGACCCGACCGCCTTCCCGTCTCTGCTCGGCACCGAGAACGCCCTGGTGGCCGCCGCCGCGAAGCTGCTCGGCGGGGACGGCCGCACGGTCGGCACGGTGACCAGCGGGGGTACCGAGTCGCTGCTGCTGGCGGTGAAGGCGGCCCGCGACTCCCGGCCGGAGGTGGCCGCGCCCCGGCTGGTGGTGCCGGCCACCGCGCACGCCGCGTTCGCGAAAGCCGCCGCGTACCTGCGGGTGGCGCTGGACGTGGTGGCGGTGGACCCGGTCACCATGCGCCCCGACCCGGCGGCGATGGCGGCGGCGATCGGTCCGGACACGGTGCTGGTGGCGGTCTCCGCGCCGAGCTACGCGCACGGGGTGGTGGACCCGGTCGCCGAGGTCGCGGCGCTCGGCCGCGCAGGCGGGGGTACGGTGCCACGTCGACGCCTGCTTCGGCGGCTGGATCCTGCCGTACCTGCGCCGGCTCGGCGTGCCGGTACCCGCGTTCGGGCTGGACCTGCCCGGCGTCACCAGCATCTCGGTGGACCTGCACAAGTACGCGTACGCGCCGAAGGGCGTATCGGTAGCTGCTGCACCGGGACGCGTCCTACCGGCGGGCGCAGTACTTCGCGTGGGCGGACTGGCCCGGGTACACGATGGTGAACCCGGGCGTGGCGTCCACCCGCTCGGGTGGCCCGATCGCCGCGGCCTGGGCCACCCTGCGGCACCTCGGCGACGACGGCTACACCCGGCTGGCGGCCCAGACCTGGGCGGCGGTGACCACGCTGGCCTCCGGCGTGTCCACAGTGGACGGACTGCGGCTACTGGTCGAGCCGGCCACCAGCGTCGTCTGCTTCACCGCCACCGATCCGGCCTGGATCTGTTCGTACTCGCCGACGAGCTGGCGGCGCGCGGCTGGCACGTGCAGCCGCAACTGGCGTACCAGGGAATTCCGGCGAACATCCACCTGTCGGTGACCGCCTCGGTGGCGCCCCGGGCAGCCGAGTTCGGGGCCGCACTGCGGGAGGCGGCCGACGCGGCCCGCGCCGCCGGCCCGGTGGCACTGCCCGCCGAGGTGCTGGCGTTGGTCGCTCAGTTGAAGCCGGACGACCTCACCCCGGAACTGGTGGCCGGGCTCGCCGCCCAGTTCGGCCTCGGCGATCCGACCGCCGGGCCACCCCGGATGGCAGCGGTCAACACCATCCTCGCCGCCGCCGACCCCCGGCTGCGCGAACGCCTCCTGGTCGAGTTCCTCAGCCTGCTCCAGTCGCCCGGCCCGCCTGTCGGCTGACCGACCCGGCGTCGGGCCGCTCCGGTCGCAGCGGCGAGGTCGATCGGGGCGGCCGGACCGAGCCGGGGTGAAGGTCGAGGGGTGAAGATATCGGTCGGCATGGCTAGCATCGCCGCATGTTGGAGATGATCGACGAGCTGGAGACGGCCGGCCTCAGGACGACGCGGAGCGGCTCGGGAAGGGCATGCGCAGCGTGTTCCAGGCCGCCCAGCAGGCCGGACCGCAGGAGCTGGAGCAGGCGATCGCCGCGCTCGGCGGGGTCATCGGACGACTGCCGAGCGGCAGCGCCGCCGGGGTGGCGACGCTCGCCGGGGCACTGGTGGAGAACGGCGCGCCCGGCGCGGCGGCGCTGGCCGAGCCGGTCTGCGGCCAGTACGCCGTGGTACTTACACACTTCGTGGCGTTCGCGCAGGCCTGGCACCAGGCCACCGAGGAACCGATCCCGCCGGTGAACCCGCAGACCTTCGAACACGCCACCGAGATACTGAAGGGTTCGCCGGGCGAGGACGAGTTCGACAAGCTGATGTTCGGCTGGGCGTTCCTCAACGAGTGGAACCGGCCGGTGCTCAGCCTGCTGGGCAGACCCGAGTTCCGGGCCGCGGTGCCCGACCGGGACGAGTTGGTCGCCGCCATCGACGAGGTGGAGCAGGACAGCGTGGCACTGCAACGGATCGGTGAGCTGCTGCGCAGGGTCGAGCGACGAGCCCGCGGCGGCGCAGTAGGCTGCGGGCATGGCGGAACTGCCCGGCGTGCTGGGAGACCCGATCCGGTTCGTGCTCAACTGGGGCCGGCGGTACTCGCTGTGGGTGTTCAACTTCGGGTTGGCCTGCTGCGCGATCGAGTTCATCGCCACCTCGATGGGGCGGCACGACTTCATCCGTCTCGGGGTCATCCCGTTCGCGCACGGGCCCCGCCAGGCCGACCTGATGGTGGTCAGCGGCACCGTCACCGACAAGATGGCCCCGGCCATCAAGCGGCTCTACGACCAGATGCCCGAGCCCAAGTACGTGATCTCCTTCGGCGCGTGCTCCAACTGCGGCGGCCCGTACTGGGACTCGTACTCGGTGACCAAGGGCGTGGACCAGCTCATCCCGGTGGACGTGTACGTGCCCGGCTGCCCGCCGCGCCCGGAGGCGCTGCTGCACGGCATCCTGCGGCTGCAGGAGAAGATCGCCCGGGAGGACTCCGGACTCGGCGGCGTGTCCCGTCCCGACCCGCTGATCGAGGCCCGGGAGGACGAGCGGATCGCCCGCGAGCGGCAACGCGCCGCCCTCACCGCCGCCCCGGTACGCCCACCCGCCGCGGCCACCCCGATGCCGGCCGGCACGGTGCCCACCGGGGTCACCTGGCACCGGGACGCCCAGCCGCCGCAGGACGCCGCGCTCGACGCCGGCGGCCGGCTGCCGGTCGGCGAGGTCTCCTCCGGGCTGGCCGGCGCCGGCTCACCGTACGGCGACGACACGACGTACCCGCTCCCTCCGGACCGTCTCGACTACCAGCACCCCAACCTCGACGACCAGACCTGAGCCCGCCGCCCGCCGAAACAAGCGGGCCGCCGAAGAAGGGCGGGTTCAGGCGGGGATCAGGCTGCGGGCGTGGCGGATCACCGAGACGAGTACCGGGACTGCCGACAGGGTGGTGGCGCGCGCCCCGGTGAACTCCCGGTCCGGGTCGAGGACGAGGTGCCGGCCGAGGTCGGGAGAGGCCAACTGGACCACCGACATGCCCAGTCGCAGCGCCCCGGTCAGCTCCCGACTGTCGCCGTCCCCGACGTAGAGGCACTCCTGCGGGGTCACCCCGAGGCGGTCGCAGGCGGCCAGGTAGATCGCCGGATCGGGCTTGCAGACCCGTTCCGTGATGGACAGCGCGGTCGCGTCCAGCAGGCCGGCGAGCGGCAGGCCGGGGAGCAGTAGCGGCAGTTCGGGGCCGCAGTCGGAGACCAGGCCGAGCCGCAGGCCGGTGCCGCGCAGGGCACGCAGGGTGGGTACGGTCTCGGCGCGCAGCCGGATGTCGTCGGCCACCACGGCGATCCGGTCGCGGGCGACCCGGCGGGCGGTGGCGTCGGTGGGGTCGGCCCCGGCCGAGCGGGCGACCGCGCGCAGCGCCTGCGCCGGATCACCCAGCCCGCCCCGGGCCCGGACGGCGAAGCTGTGGTCGAGGGCGACCGCGAACCGGTCGGGGTCGCAGCCGAGCCGGCGGGCCAGGTCGGCGTGGCCGGGGCCGCGGCTCACCGCCTGGGTGAGAGTGCCGAAGAAGTCGAAGAGCACAGCGCGCAGCGCAGGCATGGGTGAGTGGACCTCCGAGCCGGTCGTCGTTGACGTGGGCTCCAGCCGCACCCGCTGGACCGGCGGCCGACCCGGGCGAGCGGAGCCCGGACGGCCGGCCGGTTACCGGAGCGTAGCCGAGTAGCACCCGGATCGGCCCTGGCCGGACGGGCGGACGGGCACGCCCGGACGACATGACACGATCAGCCGTGTGTCCCGATCTGCCTGGCTGACCCTGCTCGCCCTGGTCGTCGCGGTGGCCGCGATCTCCACCTCCGGCCCGCTGATCGCCTACGCGGCCGCCTCGGGGCTGGCCATCTCGTTCTGGCGCAATGCCTTCTCGGTGGTCGCGGTGGCCCCGGCGGCGGCGTTGACCCGGCGCGCGGAGATCCGCCGGACCACCCCGCGCACCCTGCTGGTCTGCGTGCTCGCCGGGCTGGCGCTCGCGGTGCACTTCGCGGCCTGGGTACCCAGCGTGAAGCTGACTGCGGTCGCCACCGCCACCGCGCTCACCGCGACCCAGCCGGTGTGGCAGGGGCTGATCGCGCTCGGCCAGGGCCGACGCCTACCCGGCCTGGTCTGGGTCGGCATCGTGCTGGCCGTCGGCGGGGCAGCCCTGGCCAGCGGGTTCGACCTGGTCGCGGACTCCCGGGCGTTCGTCGGCGATCTGCTTGCGGTGCTCGGCGGGATCGCCGCGGCGGTCTACACGGCGTTCGGCGAGCGGGCCCGCACCGAGCTGTCCACCACCGGGTACACGGCGATCTGCTACACCGTGTGTTCGGCGGCGCTGCTGGTGGTGTGCCTGGTGGCCGGCGTGGACCTGCACGGCTTCGCCGGTACCACCTGGCTGGCCATCCTGGCCATGACGCTGGGACCGCAACTGCTCGGGCACTCCATGTTCAGTTACGCCATGCAGCACATCAGCGCGACCACGGTGGCGGTGCTGATCCTGCTGGAGGTACCCGGCGCGGCACTGATCTCCTGGCTGTGGCTGGACCAGACACCGCCGGTCCGCCAGTGGCCGGGCCTCGCGGTGCTGGTCGCCGGCGTCGTGGTGGTGGTGCTCGGCAGCCGCCGGCTGCTCAACCCGGTCGGCACGGCCCCGGTCGAGGCAGCCGCCAGCTGACGGGGGCCCTCGGCGGGGATCCGGTCAGGCGCGAAGGGGATCGCGTCACGCGCGAGCGGGGCGCAGCTCAGGTCAGGCCGACGGCGCGTTCGCTGGCTTCCCACAGGGCCGCCGCGACGGCCGGGTCGGCGGTCGCCGGGGTGGGGGTGGCCAGCCGGCGGTCGTAGTAGTACCCGCCGTTGGTCAGCTCGGCGGCCGGGGCCTTTGCCAGCCAGAGCAGCGTGTCCGCGCCCTTCTCCGGGCTGCGCAGGAAGAACGCCAGCTTGTAGAAGGTGCCGATGAGCGCGCTGTCCCGGCCGAAGCGGGTCCGCACCACGCCCGGGTGGTAGCTGGTGGAGAGGATTTCCGGCCAGCGCCGGGCGGCCTCGGCGGCGAACAGGATGTTGGCCTGCTTGCTGCTGCCGTAGACGGTCATCCCGGAGTAGCTGCGCGCCTCGCTGTCCAGGTCGGCCGGGTCCAGCTTGCCGCCGCGGTGCGCGTCCGAGGCGGTGTTGACCACCCGGCCGCCGGCCAGCCGTTCCCGTAGCAGGTGGGTGAGCAGGAACGGGGCCAGGTGGTTGGCCTGGATGACCAGCTCGTGTCCGTCCACGGTCCTCGCCCGCGAGGGCATCACCAGACCGGCGTTGTTGGCCAGCAGATCAATGCGGGGGTACGCGCTGGAAAGCTCGTCGGCGAGCCGGCGGACCTGGTCGAACTCGCCGAAGTCGGCACGGAAGCCGGTGACTTCGGTGTTCGGGGCGGCTGCTGCCCGTACCCGGGAAACTGCTTCGTCGAGGCGGGACTGATCCCGCCCCACCAGGGCGACCCGGCCGCCGTCCCGGGCCAGGGCCACGGCCGCGGCCAACCCGATTCCGGAGTTCGCCCCGGTGATCACGCTGGTCGGGGAACCGGTGAGTTCGTTCACAGATTCGTTCTCGTCAGCCACCCGGCGAGGTTACCGTACGCCGGAGTAACTAAACGTCTCTTCAGTCCCTCGAAGGAGGCCCCGGATGGGCGCCGCCGGACACTCCCGCCGCTCCTGCCTGGCCGTCCCCGGGTCGAGCGTGAAGATGCTCGACAAGGCTCAGGGTCTGCCCGCCGACATGGTCTTCCTGGACCTGGAGGACGCGGTCGCGCCGCTGGCCAAACCGGACGCCCGAAAGAACATCGTGGCCGCGCTGGCCACCGGCGACTGGACCGGCAAGGCCCGGGTGGTCCGGGTCAACGACCTCACCACCCAGTGGACGTACGCCGACGTGGTGGAGATCGTCGAGGGCGCGGGGAGTCACCTGGACGCCATCATGCTGCCCAAGGTGCAGGAGGCCGCGCACGTCCAGTGGCTCGACCTGACCCTCACCCAGATTGAGAAGGCGCTCGGCCTGCCGGTCGGCGGCATCGGCATCGAGGCGCAGATCGAGAACGCCAAGGGCCTGGTCAACGTGGACGCGATCGCCGGCGCCTCGCCCCGGCTGGAGACCATCATCTTCGGGCCGGCCGACTTCATGGCCTCGATCAACATGAAATCGCTGGTGGTCGGGGCGCTGATCCCGGAGTACCCGGGCGACCCGTTCCACTACATCCTGATGCGCATCCTGATGGCCGCGCGCACCTACGACCTGCAGGCCATCGACGGGCCGTTCCTGCAGATCCGGGACGTGGACGGGTTCCGGGCGGTGGCGGCGCGGGCGGCGGCGCTGGGCTTCGACGGCAAGTGGGTGCTGCACCCCGGCCAGCTCGACGCCGCCAACGAGGTGTTCTCCCCGGCGCAGGACGACTACGACCACGCCGAACTGATCCTGGACGCCTACCAGCACGCCACTTCCGAGCAGGGCGGCAGGCTGGGCGCGGTGATGCTCGGTGACGAGATGATCGACGAGGCGTCCCGGAAGATGGCGCTGGTGATCGCGGCCAAGGGTCGCGCTGCCGGGCTGGCGCGGACGAAGTCCTTCGAGCCGCCGGCCTGACGCGCCCGCCGCCCCGGCCGCGACGGCGGCCGGGTGCGACGGTCAGCCGATGAGCGCCTGCCGGAGGAATTCGTAGTCGTAGTCCGAGGTCGAGTGCGCGGACGACAGGATGACCACGAACACCAGGATGTACACGCCACAGCCGAGCACCCACAGGCCGGTGTGCACGTAGCCGATGATGGTGCCGGCGGTGGCCAGGCCCTCACCCTGCTCGCCGGTCTCCCGGATCTGCTTCTTGGCCATGTGCCCGAAGACGATGCCCAGCGGCGCGAAGACGAACGAGAACACCAGGGACAGCACGGCCATGGTGTTGGTGCCGGTGTTCGTCGGCGCGGCATAGACGGGGGCGTACATCTGCGGCTGCTGCCCGTAGCCCGGCTGGGCGTACGGTCCGGGGGTGACCGGGGCGGCCGAGTAGGGCTGGTTGTACCCCGGTGGCTCGTACCCCGGCTGCTGCTGCGGGTACGCCGTCGGGTCGTACCCGCCCGGCTGCTGCCCGTACCCCGGCTGCTGCTGCCCGTACCCCTGCTGCCCGTACGGGTCTTGATAGGTCATGGTCGTTCCTTCCCTCAGGTGCCGCCGAGGGTACCGCACCTGGGCTCGTGAGCGTTTTCACAGAATGAGCCCCTGCGGATCGGCTGTACGCCCTCTGGACGCCACGGGATACTGCCCTTAATTACCATTCAGTAGCTACGGGAGACGCTGATGGCGCGACTGGCCCGCACCCCCGGCCTGTCCGATGTTCAACAGGCAATCCTCGACACCGTCCGCGAATTCGTGGACAAGGAGATCATCCCGCACGCGCAGCGCCTGGAGCACACCGACACCTACCCCGCCGAGATCGTCGAGGGGATGCGCGCACTGGGCCTGTTCGGCCTGACCATCGCCGAGGAGCACGGCGGCCTCGGCGAGTCCCTGCTCACCTACGCGCTGGTGGTCGAGGAGCTGTCCCGGGGCTGGATGTCCATCTCCGGCATCGTCAACACGCACTTTATCGTCGCCTACCTGATCGCCCAGCACGGTACCCCCGAACAGCGCGAACGGCTGCTGCCCCGGATGGCTACCGGCGAGGTGCGCGGGGCGTTCTCGATGTCCGAGCCGGGCTGCGGCTCCGACGTGGCGGCGATCCGCACGAAGGCCGTCCCGGCCGGCGACGGCTATGTCCTCAATGGACAGAAGATGTGGCTCACCAACGGCGGTTGGTCGTCCGTCGTCGCCACTCTCGTCCGCAGCGACCTCGGCGCGGAATCGGTCTACGGCAACATGAGCACCTTCCTGCTGGAGAAGGAGCCCGGCTTCGGCGAGACCGCGCCGGGCCTGACCATCCCCGGGAAGATCGAGAAGATGGGGTACAAGGGGGTCGAGACCACCGAGATGATCCTCGACGACCACCACGTCGACGCCGGCGCGCTACTCGGTGGCGTCCCCGGCAAGGGCTTCTACCAGATGATGGACGGGATCGAAGTGGGCCGGGTGAACGTGGCCGCCCGCGCCTGCGGCATCTCGCTGCGCGCCTTCGAACTCGCGGTGGCCTACGCCCAGCAGCGGCAGACCTTCGGCGCGCCGCTCTACAAGCACCAGGCGATCGCGTTCAAGCTGGCCGAGATGGCCACCAAGATCGAGGCGTCGCACGCGCTGATGGTGAACGCCGCCCGGCTCAAGGACTCCGGCGCGCGCAACGACGTCGAAGCCGGAATGGCCAAGCTGCTCGCCTCCGAGTACTGCGCCGAGGTGGTGCAGGAGGCGTTCCGCATCCACGGCGGCTACGGCTACTCGAAGGAGTACGAGATCGAGCGGCTGATGCGGGAGGCCCCGTTCCTGCTGATCGGCGAGGGCACCTCGGAGATCCAGAAAACCATCATCTCGCGCGGCCTGCTTCGCGACTACAAGCTCTGAGCCGTCGGCGTTCCCGAAGGCGGCCGCCCTTTGAAGGCGGCTCTGAAGGCGGCTCAGTTGTCGGCGGCTCAGTCGTCGTCATCGTCGCGGCGCCGCTTGCGGCGTCGCGGCCGGGGCGTCGCGTAGACCACGTCCATTTGCTGGCGACGGTAGGGCCGCCAGTTGCGCTTCGGGCCGGTCTCCGCGTAGATGAGGCCGAGTACCACCCCGAAGCCGGCGAACGCGGCGAGGCTGATCATCTCGGTGTCGATCGCGAAAAACTTGCCGGAGGTGGCGATCGGCACGGCGACCAGCCGGATCACGATCCACAGCGCGGTACCGAAGACGATGCCCACCCCGATCGCCGGGACAGTGCCGGCGACCAGCCGACCGAACAGCACCCCGTACAGCGCGCCGGCGATCGCGCACACCACCACGTGCAGTACCCAGGCCGCAGCGATGGTGTGCGCGCCGACCAGCTTGCCCATGTCGTCGAGGTCACCGAGCAGCCACAGCACCAGGCCGAGCAGCAGCCCACCGGCGATTCCGCCGACGATGCCGGCACCGGCGCGGCTGATGACGTTGTGCGGGGCGATGTACCGGTCGCTCATGGGGGCTCCAGTTCGGGGTGGCGGCGGGTACACAGTAGACAACCTGGTCACCCGCGCACCATCCGACTTTCACCTGGCCTGAGCCGCCCGTCCCGTCGCCGCCGTCGCCCGTCCCGAGTCGGCTCCGACCGGCCCCGGGGTCAGCTCCGGCCGGCCCGGGTGATGCCGCGGATCGCCCGCTCCACAGCGATGCAGTGGTCCTCGACGTAGTCCAGCCCGCCGGCCAGCGCGATCTCCCGGGACTGCGCGGAGACGATGCCCTGCTGCAGCCACAGCGCTTTCGCTCCGATGGCGACCGCCGAGCGGGCCACCGGCGGGGTGTCCGGACCGGGCCGGAACACGTTCACCAGGTCGACCGGGAACGGGATGTCCGCAAGCGTCGGATAGCAGACCTCACCGAAGATCAGGCTCGCGGCGGGGTTCACCGGGATCACCTGCCAGCCCTTGAGCTTCAGCTGCAGTGGCACCGCGTAGGCGGCCTTGCCTTCGTGTCGGGACGCGCCGACCACGGCGATGGTCGCGCTGTCCCGCAGTATCTGTTCGGGGGTACGCACCCTTCGAAGTTACCCGCGTCGGCGGCGCTCGTCCGGCCCATTACAGCAGGGTGAGTTGGGTGGCCTGTGCTGTCACCGGTTCGGGGAGCGGAAAGCGGCGGGCCTGCCGGGGACCGGCCGCGCCGACCCCGTGTCGCCGGGCCGCCTGCCGGACCCGGGCGCTGACCTCGCGCTGGTATCCCGCCGGCGAGTACGCGCCCCGGCCGAAGAGTTCCCGGTAGCGCGGCAGCAGGTGTGGATAGGCGCCGGTGAGCCAGCGCAGGTACCACTCCCGCGCGCCGGTGCGCAGGTGCAGTGGGATCGGGGTGACGGAGGTGGCGCCGGCTGCCGCGACGGCCGCCACGGTGGCGTCGATGGACTCCTCGGTGTCGGTGAGGGCGGGCAGGATCGGGGCGAGCAGCACGGCCACGTCGAAGCCGGCGTCGGTGAGTTGCCGGACGGCGTCCAGCCGGCGGGCCGGCGACGGGGTACCCGGCTCGGCGCCGCGCCAGATCGCCTCGTCCACGAAGCCGATCGACATCGCCAGCCCGACCCGGGTCACGGTGGCCGCCTCGACCAGCAGGGGCAGGTCGCGCAGGATCAGCGTGCCCTTGGTGAGGATGGAGAACGGGTTGGCGAAGTCCCGTAGCGCCGTGATGATCTGCGGCATCAGCCGGTACCGGCCCTCGGCGCGCTGGTAGCAGTCGACGTTGGTGCCCATCGCGATGCCGGCGCCTGACCACCGGGGCGCGGCCAGCTCCCGGCGCAGCAGGTCGCCCGCGTTCACCTTGACGATCACCCGGCTGTCGAAGTCGTGCCCGGAGTCGAGGTCGAGGTAGGTGTGCGTGTTGCGGGCGAAGCAGTAGGTGCACGCGTGCGAGCAGCCCCGGTAGGGGTTCACCGTCCACTCGAACGGCAGCTGGGACGCCGCCGGTACCCGGTTGATGATCGACTTCGCGCGGATCTCGTAGAACGTCATGCCGGCGAAGCCCGGGGTGTCGAAGCGCCGGGTGACCGCGCCCGGCAACGCCAGCGGCAGCGGTTCTGCCCGCGGTTCCGCCGGCTGTTGTCCTGCTGGCGGGGTCGGCGGGTCGCCGGGGAGGTTGGACGCCGGGGGCGGCGCGAGCGGCAAGGGTGGGGCCGCCCGCGCCGCGTCGGCCTCCGGTTCATTCCGAAGTCCATCCCAGCGCATGGGCAAGATTAGCACACCTGTTCGAGGCACGCGAATCGGCTCCGAGCAGCAGCCGGCCCGGTGCCCTGACCGGGCACCGGGCCGTCAATGAGTTTGAGCTGGGTGGTGCTGAGCTGGGTGGTGCTGAGCCCGGTCAGGCGTCCTGGGACGCGACCTGGGCCTTGACCTGCTCCATGTCGAGCGCCTCGACCGCCGTGATGAGCTGCTCCAGGGCGGACGGCCGGCAGCGCGCCGGCCTGCTCGAAGACGATCACGCCGTCCCGGATCGCCATGATCGTCGGGATCGAGCGGATCTCGAACTGGGCCGCGATCTGCTGCTCGGCCTCGGTGTCGACCTTGCCGAAGACGATGTTCGGGTGCTCCTCCGAGGCCTTCTCGTAGGTCGGGGCGAACCGCTTACACGGGCCACACCAGTCCGCCCAGAAGTCCACCAGCACAATTCCCTCGCTGGTGACCTCGGCGAAGTTGGCCTCAGTCAGCGTCTGGGTAGCCATTGCGTCTCCGTTCGACTCGGGTCCGGCGCACGGCCGGTTCGCGCCGATCACAACCGAACCCTGTCAACAGGTATTCCCCGACCGCCGGCCCCGGGTGGTGCAACGCACAGCCCCCGCGGCCCGCCCGCTGGGCCAGACTGGAACCCGTGGACACCTTCCTCTACGACGGCGACTGCGCCTTCTGCAGTAGCTGCGCCCGCTTCGTGCAGCGCCGCATCCCGACCAGGGCGCAGGTGCTCGCCTGGCAGCTCGCCGACCTCGACGCGCTGGGCGTGACCGAGGCACAGTGCGACGCGGCGGTGCAGTGGATTACGGCCGACGGCCCGGTGCTCGCCGGCCCGGCCGCGATCGCCGCACTGCTGCGCGACGCCGGCACGTACTGGCGCCCGCTGGGCTGGCTACTCGCCCGCCGCCCGGTACTCGCACTGGCCTGGCCGGCGTACCGCTGGGTGTCCCGCAACCGGCACCGGATGCCGGGCGGCACCGCCACCTGCTCACTGCCGCAGGCCGAGCGCGACCGGCTAGGTCTCGGTACCCGCGAGCGGGCCACCCCCCGCTACCGCGGCCTCACCCTCCCCGGCGGACCCCGCCGGGCCGAGTCTCTCCCCGCCGAGCCTTCCTCCGACGGGGTGCGGCGGCCCGGCCAGGCGACCCCCGACCCCGGTGGACCGGGCCCCGATGGCGGGAGCTGAGTCGCCGACCGGGTCGGTCGGCAGCGGCGGGCGGCCGCGGTGACGTCGCCACCAGTTGCGCGTCCACAACACCGGCCGGACCCGTTCCAGCGGCAGGAAGCTGCTCATCGCGGCCTGGTGCGGGGCGAACGAGATGGTGATCGTGGCCATCACCATCACGTGGAACAGGTAGAAGTACGCCACCATCGCGTAGCGCCAGCGGGGGCGCAGGAAGAAGACCAGCGGGCTGAACAACTCGAAGCCGACGATGCCGAACTGGCTGACCACCAGCAGCCACGGGTGCGCGGCGAGCGGGCCGGTGATCGCCGTGCCGCGCCGGATGATGGCCCGTTGCAGAGTGGCCGAGGTCAGCCACTCGATGCCGCCGAAGCGCAGCTTCGCCCAGGAGGCGAGGAAGTAGGTGGCGATCACGGCGAGCTGGGTGAGCCGCAGCGCCCAGCCGCCCTTGCGGGTCGGGGTCGGATCGCCGTGCCGGGCCGGGCCGCAGGTGGGCAGCACGGCCAGCGCGACGAGCAGGCCGAACCGGTCGTGGTCGACCTTGCCGTAGCTCATCGCGATGATCATCCACTCGAAGTACAGCGCGAAGACGGTCCAGCCGAGCAGCCGCGGGGCGCGGCCGGTGGCGGCGGCCAGGGCCAGCGGGATGAGCGCGAAGAAAATGCCGTAGACCAGGGTGGCGTTCGGGGTGGGCAGGTGCAGCAGCCGGCCGACGAACAGCGGTTGGTAGTACCGGCCGGGGATGGCCGCGTGCGAGCGCACCCAGGGCGTGAACCAGACCAGGTCGGCGGCGACGAACAGGTAGATCACGGTACGGAAGGCGGCCACCCGGCCCCGGGGTACCGGCTCGGTCAGCCAGTCGGTGATCCGCGCCGGGACGTTGGTGATCACGCGACGGTCCAGGTGGCTGCGGTCTCGTCGGTGTACGCGCCGGTCTGTTTCCCGCCGTGCAGGGCGTGCCAGCGCACGATCACCCGGATCTGGACCAGCGCCGGCGCGCCGGGGTTGCGATGCTCGTACGCCTCGTCGACCGAGCGCAGCAGCTCCGGGTGCTCGCGGATCTTCGGGAGCTGGCCCTCGATCTCGGCCCGCCGGATGCCGGTGTTCGCCTCGTTGAGCGCGACCACCGCACCATCCGCCTGTACCCCCTCGAATCGGGTGTCGGCCACCGGCGAGTCCAACTTGTCCGCCGTGGAGTACATCCGGAACGGGCCAAAGGGGAACAGATCGTCCTGCCCGTACAGCGTGCCGTACAGCAGCAGGGCGACCACCACGAAAGTTACGGCCACCCGGATGCGGACACCGGTTGCGGAGAGTCGTTCCATCGGACGCAGACCATACCCTGCGTGCCGATCGGCGGAATACTCGTCGCTGATCGTGTTCGTCGATTTACGCTGTGCTCGCGAAACGACACGGTTCGATAACTGTGATCTGGGTCTCTTTCCGGGCCAGCCTGCCAACCTCACAATAAGTGACAACAGAGCGTGGGCGGCGGGTGCCGGGGAGGGCCCCGCCGTTCATTGCGTCTACGGACAGTTTGCTCTGTTGATGGGGTACGGCCGGGGGCCGTGCCTTTTTTGTTTCCGGGCGTCGGCAGGTGTGGCCGACGGTAACGGACGGTGACTGCCGCGCGGCGGCCTGGAGAATTGGGGTCGAACAATGCAGTTCGGTCGGTACTTCGAGGAGTTCGAGGTCGGCGCGGTCTACCGGCACTGGCCGGGCAAGACCGTCACGGAGTCGGATGACCACCTTTTCTGCCTGATCACGATGAACCACCACCCGCTGCACCTGGACGCCCACTACGCCGAGACTTCGACCCAGTTCGGTCGCAACGTGGTGGTCGGCAACCTCATCTACTCGCTGCTGCTCGGCATGTCGGTGGCCGACGTCAGCGGCCGGGCCATCGCCAACCTGGAGGTCGAGTCGCTACGGCACGTCGCGCCGACGTTCCACGGCGACACCATCTACGGCGAGACCCGGGTGCTGGACAAGAAGGAGTCCGGCTCCAAGCCGGACCGGGGCGTGGTGACCGTGGAGACCAGGGGGTACAAGCAGGACGGCACGATGGTCTGCGTCTTCCGTCGCCGGGTGATGGTGCCCAAGAAGGAGTACGCCGGCGCCGAGTACCCGAGCTTTCCGGAGATTCCAGGCAGTCCAGAGGCCGGGGCCTAGGTCCGCTGCCCCGCTCGCCTGGAGTTGGGCCGGCCGGCGGGCATATGCTGGCCGTATTCTCCCGCGGTCGCGACCTGCGCGACCGGTTTGGCGAGGAGGCGTGCATGCCGAACCGTGGACCATCGTGGCAACGGACCGCGGCGCTTACCCACCCGTTCCCGCCCGACGCCTGGCGTGCCCTGTTGCGGCTGCCCGGACAGGTGGTGGCCGCTGCGGCCGCGATCGATCCGACCGCCCCGGTCCGGCCCCGCCCCACCGGGACAGCGGCCCGCTTTGCCGCGCTCGCGCAACGACTGGGCGTGACCGCCTGGCGGGTCACCGGCGATGCCCACCGGCCGATCGGGTCGACCAGCGCCCGTCCGGTCCGGCAGCGGCCGGGCCAGCAGCAACCGGGCCAGCAGCAACCGGGCCAGCAGCCGGCGAGGCCGGCCGGCGTCCGCAGCCCGGTCCGGGTGGAGTTGGCCACGGCCGGGGTGGCCTCGACGCTGGCCGGGCTGGCCGCGATCGCCGCCGGTCGGGGCTGCGGCAGCGCCCTGGTCCGCGACGTTGTCGGCGCGATCTATCTCGAGGAGCGAGCCGGCCGGCGGGCCCGACACCGACCTGCCCGGCGCGTGTACGGCGGTCGCCGGCGCACTCGCCAGCGGGGCGAGCAGGGAGGACGCCGACGCGTACCGCAACTGGCTGGAGGCGATCGCCGCCCAGGTATGCAGGGCGGCCACCGCGGGCACGGTCTTCAGCACCGGCGGCCCTTCGCTGACCCCGGCCCAGTGGCGCTTCCTGGCCCAACTGCGCGCCGCGCTGAGCCGGTAGGCCGCCGACCCGTGGAACCCGACACCGTGGAATCCGAAACCGTGAGCCTCGAAACCGCGGACCGTGACGCCGTGGGTCGTGACGCCGTGGGTCGTGACGCCGTGGAGCTTGACCGGCGTGCCGAGGCGCACCCGCACCTGGCGGCCGCCCGTCTCCGTGAGGAGGACGTGACGGTGGGCGTGGGTCCGTGGCCCGGACCGTGGCCCGGCGAGCCGTGGCTGGACCCGGAGCTGCTCGCCGCCGGGGACCGGCGCAATGTGGTCGACCGCTACCGGTACTGGCGGCACGAGGCGATCGTCGCCGACCTGGACACCCGCCGGCACCCCTTCCACGTCGCCATCGAGAACTGGCAGCACGACCTGAACATCGGCACCGTGGTGCGCACCGCAAACGCCTTCCTCGCCGCGCAGGTGCACGTCATCGGGCGGCGGCGGTGGAACCGGCGCGGCGCCATGGTCACCGACCGGTACCAGCACCTGCGCCACCACCCGACCATCGAGGAGTTCGTCGACTGGGCGCACGGGCAGCGGCTGTCCGTGGTGGGCATCGACAACCTGCCCGGTGCCCGGCTGCTGGAGCGGGCCAGCCTGCCGCGGGACTGCGTGCTGCTTTTCGGGCAGGAAGGGCCGGGGCTGTCGCAGCCCGCCCGCGACGCCTGCGACCAGGTGCTGTTCATCGCCCAGTTCGGCTCCACCCGGTCCATCAACGCCGGGGTGGCCAGCGGCATCGCCATGCACGCCTGGCTACGCCAGCACGCCGACCTGACCAGCGCCGCCGACCTGGCGGAGGCGGCACTGGTCGCCGCCGACCCGGCCGGGGCACAGCTGGCCGCCGCCGGCCCGGTGGGGGCAGCGCTGATCGCCGACGACCCGACCGAAGCCGCTGCCCGCAATGTCGCCGCCGATCCGGCCGACGCCGGACGGCACGGGGGCGCTGTCGGGTCGGGGCCGGTCACAGAGAACGTGGGGTAGCCCGGTGTCGGTGGTTCCGAATTGTCCGCGCTGCGGCGGGGGAGTACACCCGCCGGATCTGATGGACTCTGCCTGGCGCTGCGTCGACTGCGGACCGGTACCCCCGCTCTACACCCCGCCGCACATCGATGACGAGGTGGTCGCGCTGGCAGTGGAGCAGGCCGACGGTACCCCCATCTGGTCGCCCTGGCCGCTGCCGACCGGCTGGCTCGTCACCGGCGTGGGTTGGGCCGGCGACGGACGCTCCACCGCGCGGGCCACGGTGGTCGCGCTGACCGGCCCGGCCCCGGTCTGCGCCGGCCCGGCCGACGTGCTGCTGGTGGCCGAGGAGCCGGGCGTCGGACTGGGTACCAGGCTGGCCGGGCTGCCCGGCACGGACCCCGGGCAGTACCTGGCCGGCGGCATGGAGCACGAGGCGCCCCCGGCCAGGGTCCGGGTCGGCGGCTGGCCCACCGCGCTCTGGCCGGTCGGTGACCGCGACGACCGCAGCGCCTACGTCGGCGAGGCGCAGGGCTGGTGGCTGTTCGCGATCGCCTGGCCGGCTTCGGCCGGCTACGTGCTGGCCGAGGAGTGGCGGCTTGTCGATCTTGCGACACACCTACCAGGATCCTTGGTGTACGGCGCGCGAAGCCCGTATCTTCCCTCATCGGAGTGAATCGGTCAGCGATCGCCGGTGTGCCTTGACCCGCCCCTACTAACGTGTAGCGGGGCAGATTGGCACATCCGGGATGGTTATCTCACAGACATTCACCCCGAGAATTGCAACTGATACTCTGTGTTCCGACGCGATCAGCGCGCTGTGCGCTGCGGGGAGAGGAAGGGCCCACGATGGTCAAAAAGGTCCTCACCTGGGGATTGCTCGCCTTTCTGATCTTCTTCATCGTCTCTAAGCCAGCGAATGCGGCGATCGTGTTCAAACAGCTCGGAAACGGCGTGGCGGATGTAGGAACGGGTCTCGGAGACTTCTTCACCAACCTCGTTTCCTGACCGCGCATGGCCGGTGACCGCCCCGACAGTTTCAGTTCCCGATTGCGCCGTTGGCTCGGTGGCTCGGACGTCCAGGATGAGCGGCCCGATCCGCTCGATGATCCATTGGACGACGAGCCACGGACCGGCAGCTCTCAGGACGCCACCGACGAGTTCATCCAGCCGCTCAGCGACAAGGCACTGGATGGCCTGCACCAGCCGCGTCCCCGGGACTCGCTGGTCGGCTTGGAGCCGAGCTACGTCATTGCCCGCTACCTCTTCCCCACCGAGAAGTTCCGGGGTGAGTGGCAGAAGCACTGGATCCACCTGATCAAGGAGATCGCCATCGGTGCGGCGGCCACCTTCCTGATGGGTTGGCTCGCCGGCTGGCTGCACAAGCAGGGCTGGGACGCGCTGGTCACGGTCACCGTGCTGGTCTGGCTCGGGGTGATGTTCTACGTCGGCTGGAAACTGCTCGACTGGTGGTACGACCGCTTCATCCTCACCAACAAGCGGATCATGGTGGTCAACGGGCTGATCACCCGTACGGTCGGGATGATGCCGCTGTCCCGGGTGACTGACATGAAATACGAACAGTCCCCGCTGGGGCGGATGCTCAACTACGGCACGTTCGTGGTCGAGTCGGCCGGTCAGGACCAGGCGCTGCGCACCGTCAAGCCGCTGCCCAACCCGAACGAGCTCTACCTGCGCATCGTCGAAGAGATGTACGAGCCGGAAGCGGTCGAGGCGCGGCTGTCCCGGGCGGCCGAGGAAGCCTCCGAAGACGCCTGAGCAGCTTTCTGGGCCTTGGCCGCCTTTCTGGGAAGCCTTTCTGGGGCCTGCTCGGGGGTTGCCCTGCGGTCGACATGATCGACGTGCTATCTCTCGGGCGTGGACATGAAGCTGTTCGGCACGGTCTTCGTCACCCTGCTGGTGATCGTCGACCCGCCGGGCATGGTCCCGATCTTCCTGGCGCTCACCGCGCCACTGAGCGCGCGGGAACGTCACCGGGCCGGTTGGCAGGCGGTTGCCCTGGCCGGCGGGGTCATCGGGGTGTTCGCGGTGGCCGGCCAGAAGATCCTCGAGTACCTGCACATCGACCTGCCGGCGCTGCAGGGCGCGGGCGGGCTACTGCTGGTGCTGGTGGCACTGGAGTTGCTGACAGGTAAGACGGACAGCCCCGACCAGCAGGCCACGTCGAACATCGCGCTGGTGCCGCTGGGTACCCCGCTGCTGGCCGGGCCGGGGGCGATCGTGGCCACCATGCTCTTCGTCCGGCAGGCCCACCGGTTCACCGACGTGGTCGCCATCGCGCTGGCGATCCTGCTGGTACTCCTGATCGTCTGGCTGGTGCTGCGGTTCTCCGGGGTGATCGTCAAGATCCTCCGGCCGGGCGGGATCGAGGTGCTGACCAGGATCGCCGGCCTGCTGCTGGCCGCTATCGCCGTGCAGTTGATCGCCGACTCGGTGGCTGCGTTCGTGGACGCGTACGTCAGCACGCACTCCTAGGCGGCCGCCGGGTGGGTCAGGAGACCGTGCTGCGGGACTTGGCCCGGACCACCTTGCGCCGGTGCATCGATGCCTGCCAGCGCCGCCACCAGTTGCGCCGGCGCGGCTGGTGAACCCGGGGAGTCCGCTCGGAGCGTCCGGTGGTGCTGGACTTCACGCTGCGGATCACGGCCTTGCCGGTTTCGAGGTCGACGTCCGCGCCGTTGGCCACGTCGACCCGCTTGCGCTTGGACTCGGCGATGTGCTCGGTCTGCTTGTGCTTGCTGGGGCGGAAGAGACCGTCGATTTCAGCGAGGCCAGCGGAGATCGCGGAAGTCGTTGCCGAGTCCTCGTCACCACCGCGCATCCAGCGCATCAGGCCCATGCCAGCTTCTCCTGTCCTACTGTTGCCCCGCGTGTCGCCGACACGCAGACGTACCGTTCTTCAGTGTCGCACCCCGGTGGCAGGATCTGCCATTGTGCGTGACTCCACCCTCCCCAACGCCACCCCGGCCGGGCAACCCCCGCGCCGCCCCGCCGCGCCACCCGGCCCGCAGCGCCGCGGCCCGCACGTGCCCCGGCCCACAGTGCCCCGGCCCACAGTGCCCCGGCCCACAGTGCCCCGGCTCACGGCACGGCGGCTCCGGCCGGTCCCGGGCAGGTGGAGCAGCTCGGCTTCGACGGGATGCCCAGCAAGCTGTTCGTCTGTACGCCGAGCAAGCTGGCCGCCTTCGACGACTGCCCGCGCCGGTACCGGTTCAACTACGTCGACCGGCCGGCGCCGGCGAAGGGGCCCGCCTGGGCGCACAACTCGCTCGGCGCGAGCGTGCACACGCGCGCTGCGTGGCTGGTATGTGCTGCCGCCCGAGCAGCGCACCGTGGAACGGCTGCCCCGGCTGCTCAAGGACATCTGGGTCAGCGAGGGGTACCGCGACGCCGAGCAGGAGCGGGAAAACTTCACCCTGGCGCTGCAGTGGCTGGAGGAGTACGTCGCGGGGCTCGATCCGGCGGACGATCCGGTCGGGGTGGAGCGGTATGTGGCCACCAAGACCAGCCTGTTGGCGATCAACGGCCGGGCCGACCGGATCGACCGGCGCGGTGACGAGCTGGTGATCGTGGACTACAAGACAGGCCGGGCCGGGTTGGACGAGGATGACGCTCGGGGCTCGCGGGCGCTGGCGCTCTACGCGGTTGCCGCCGCCCGGGTGTTCCGCCGCTCCTGTCACGCCGTCGAGCTGCACCACCTGCCGTCGGGTTCGGTCGCGGCGTACCGGCACACGGATGAGTCGCTGGCCCGGCACGTTTCGCGGGCCGAGGACACCGCGCATGACATTCTCGCCGCGGAGCGGGCGGTGGCCGCCGGCGCCGACCCGGATGCCGCATTTCCGACCCGGCCCGGAGCGCTCTGTGGCTGGTGCGACTACCGCCGCAGCTGCCCGGACGGCGTACAGCAGCCGGCCAAAGAGCCGTGGGCGGGGGTCTTGCGGCGACCTGCGGAAACGCGAGAGGATCCGCAAAGCTGAGGCTGCCTCACATTGGAGACGCGCTGGTGGACGTTCGGGATCGGCGCGCACGGAAAGCCGCCGCCGTGCACTTCTTCGTCCAGGGCCTGTGCTTCGCGGGGCTGCTCAGCCAGGTACCCACCATGCAGCACAAGCTGGACGTCTCGGACACCGAGCTGAGCGTGATCCTGCTGCTGGTACCGGTGATCGCCGGCGTGGGCAGCGTGCTCGCCGGGATCTTCGCCCCGCGTACCGGCAGCGGCCGGCTGCTGCGGCTCTGTGGCCCACTGGTCCCGGTGGCGATCGCGCTGGTCGGGCTGGCTCCCGAGCCGGCTCGCGCTCTACCCGGCGGTGGCGCTCGTCGGGCTGCTGCTCGGCGCGGTCGACGCCACCATGAACATGCAGGGCGTCGCCGTCCAGGCCCGGTACGGGCGCAGCCTGCTCGCCTCCTTCCACGCCGCGTGGAGCGTCGGCGGCATCCTCGGCGCGCTCGCCGCGCGCCGGCTCCCACCTTGACGCCCTTGACTGGCCGCTCGCCGCCGGGCTGGGCGTGGTCGGAGCGGTCGGGCTGCTGGTCGACGTGATCGGTGGCCGCGGCCTGCTGGACCGCGACGAGGAGACCGCAGCCGGTGGACCCGCGCAGGCCGACCCGGGCACCGTGGGCATCCCGTGGCGGCCGATCGTGCTGATCGGGCTGGCCGTCACCATCGTCTACATCGCCGACTCGGCCACCTCAAACTTCTCCACCAAGTACCTGCAGGACGTGCTGCACTCGGCGGCCAGCGTCGCGCCGCTCGGCCTCGCCGCGTACCTCGCCTGCCAGTTGGTCGGCCGGGCGCTCGCCGACCGGCCAGGTCAACAGGTTCGGCCCGGTACCGCCGGTGGCGATCGGCGGGCTGGTCGGCGTGGCCGGGATGACGCTGGTCGCGCTCGCCCCGGCTCCGATCTGGGCGATCCTCGGCTTCGGGGCGGTCGGGCTCGGCCTGAGCGTGGTGGTGCCGCTGTCGTTCTCGGCGGCCGGAGTGCTCGACCCGACGAACAGCGGCGTCGCCATCGCCCGGGTCAACCTGTTCAACTACGTCGGCTTCGTGGTCGGTGCGGGCCTGATCGGCGCGGTCGCCGGCGTCGCCAGCCTGCGCTGGGCGTTCGCGCGTTCCGGCCGTGCTGGCGCTCGGCGTGACCGCGCTGGCCCCGTCGTTCCGGCGGGCCGTCGCCGACCGCTCCCAGCCGCTGCCGGCCGCAGCCGAACAGCCCTCCCTCTGAGCGACCACCCGGGCGGCCGGGAACGAAGGGCGGCGGTCAGGCTGCGGCTGCGGCGCGGGCGGCGTCGGCGCGGTGGATGGCGGCCTTGAAGATCGGGCCCTGGGAGTAGCGCTCGGGGAGCAGGGACGACCGCCGAGCGCAGTGCCCGGATGGAGAGCGACGAGGAGACGTCGGTGGTGGGTAGGCCGGCGAGGCCGTACCGGCGACGGGCCCAGGGCGGCAGCAGGCCGACGGCGAGCGCGGCGCCGGAGAGGTAGATCAACCGGAGCGGGGTGAAGCCCAGCCGGTACGGCATCGGGGGGCTGGTCAGGAAGCGGGCGGCGGTGACCCCCTCCCGGGTGAGCGTCAGCTCGGGCTGGATCGCGCGGTAGTAGTCGGCCACGGCGGCGGCGCTGCCCGGGACGGTGGCCGGGTCCAGGCCGACCAGTCGCGGCGGCCCGCTGCTCGTCGTAGTACCGGTCGATCTCCTCGGGGGACAGCGCCACGCCGGCGCGTACCCCGACGGTCAGGAACGACTCCACCTCGGTGACGTGTACCCAGCGCAGCAGGTCTGGCTCGTCGATCCGGAACATCTCGCCGGTACGGGGTCGATGGCCCGCAGCCGGGCGTGGATCGCCTGCACCCGCCGCCCGGCCGCCGCGCCTGCGCGGTGGTGCCGTAGACGGTGGTGGCGACGTAGTTGCCGGTGCGCTCCAGCCGGCCCCACGGGTCGCGACTCGTAGGCCGAGTTCTGCACCACGCCGGCCACCGCGCGCGGGTGCAGGGCCTGCAGGTAGAGCGCCCGCAAGCCGGCGACCAGCAGGATCGGCTCGCGTGCAGCCGCCAGCTCACCGAGTCGGGGCCGAACAGCCCAAGGTCGCCGTCGTCGTCCGCCACCGCTCCAGCGTGCCACGCGCGCGTGCCCCAGGGTCGGGCGCGCCGGTGGAGCTGGCAGTGGGTCAGTCGGCGGTGCGCAGGGCTTGGCAGCCGGGGCAGAGGCCCCAGAAGGTGACTTCGGCCTCGTCGACCTCGAAGCCGTGCGCGGTGTGACGGGTCCAGGCAGGGGGACTCGCCGACCGTGCAGTCGACGTCGGCGACTGTCGCCGCAGCCCCGGCAGACGACGTGGTGGTGGTTGTCGCCGGCGCGCGCCTCGTACAGGGCGGGGCTGCCGGCCGGTTCGATGCGGCGGGCGAGCCCGGCCCGGGCCAGCGCGCCGAGGACGTCGTAGACCGCCTGGGTGGAGACCGACGTCGAGCCGGGTCCGGACCCGCACCGCGATCTCGTCGACCTCCAGGTGGCCGCCCTCCGCGAGGATGTCGAGCACCGCGAGCCGCGGCCGGGTCACCCGCAGGCCGTGCCCGCGCAGCAGCGACGCGGCACCGCCGTCGGCGGCGCGCCGGGTTGCGGCTGGTCGGTGGGCATCGAACCCATTGCATCACGGTGACCAGCAGGGATCCAACCATGTCGATCGGATGAACGGGGCACGGTGAACGGAGCCCTGGTGAACCCGGTGGGGGCCTGTCAGCGTATACAGGATCACGGAGTCCACGAGGAGGAGCCTGAGATGTTCGACAAAATCAACGGGATGCCGCTGCACCCGCTCGCGGTGCACGCGGCAGTGGTGCTGGTGCCGTTGCTGATCCTTGTCACGCTCGGGTACGCGCTGGTCCCCCGGCTGCGCTCCCGGCTCGACTGGGCGGTGCTCGCGCTCGCGGTGATCGCGCCGATCGCGGTGTACGTCGCCAAGGAGTCCGGCGAGGCGTTCAAGAAGAACCAGTTCGCCGGCAAAGCGGTCCCCGCCGAGGTGGTCAAGCGCCCGGGTACGCCGACAAGCTCTTCTGGTTCGTGCTGCTGCTCGGTGTGCTCGCGCTGGTGATGGCGTGCTCACCGAGGGCGTGCAGCGCGGGAAGATCAATGCGCCGGTCACGTTGACGGTGGTGGCGGCCGTGCTCGCGGTGGCTGCTGTCGATGCCGGCCGGCAACTACGTCTACCTGACCGGGGAATCCGGCGCCTCCGCCGTCTGGGGCGGCACGCCGGCTGGCCGTCTGGGGCAAGCTGGCTCGGGCGGCTGGCTCAGATCAGGGCGCGGCCGCAGAGGACGAAGAGCACCACCAGCAGGATGGTGCCGGCCACCATGCCCACGCCCAGGGTGAACGTGCGGGCCTGCTGCTCGGCGGTCTCGATCGCCGGGACGTTCTGCGCCGGCAGTTCGCGCGGCTGCGCCGGTTCGAGCACGGTGGGCGGCCGCCAGCTGCCGGGCGGCGCGCTGGTCGGCGGCGGGCCGGTGTAGCGCGGCGGCACGGGTGCGGGTACGGCGGGCGGGCCGGGGGTGCCGTACTCGGTCGGCCGGCGCCACTGCTCGTCGGAGCTCACGCCGATGACCGTACCCGCCCGCGGGCCCGCTACGCTGTTTTGCCGTGGACAGTCACGCCCGGGACGAAGAGCGCGAAGTTGTGCTGACCGACGACGAGGTGCCGGTCCTGCCGGAGCAGACCCGGGACGACACCGACCGGGGCTGGGGCGAGGACGCCGCCAGCAACGACAACCGGCTGCTCGACGAGCGCCCGCCGCACTGGGAGTAGCCCGCTCCAGGGCGGCGGTCAGGGGCGGCGGTCGCGGAGCGAGTCGCGGATCTCGGTGAGCAGCCGGACCTCGTCGCTCATCTCCTCGGGGCTGGGTTCCCGGCCGCGGTTGCGGCGCGCGTTCACCTTGTTGATCGGCAGCACCACGCAGACGTACACGGCCGCCGCGGTGAGCAGGAACGCGATCAGCGCGTTGACGAATGACGCCGTAGTCGAAGGTCTGCCCGCGGAGGACGAACGTGCCGCTGGCTTCCTTGCCGCCGAGGATCACCCGGATCAGCGGGTTGAGGAACGACTGGACGAGCTGGTTCACCACGGCGGTGAAGGCCGCGCCGATGACCACGGCGACCGCGAGGTCGATGACGTTGCCGCGCAGAATGAATTCTTTGAAGCCCTTGAGCACCGAAATCCCCCCGTTGTGCCGGTTCGGCACCGTACGTCTACGCACGGTACGCCGAGCGCGGAGGGATCTTCAGCGGTTCGCGGCATCCCCGGAGGCGCCGCGGTGGGACCGGCGGTGAACAGGTGCCGGCGTCAGCCTGGTGCTGGCGCTGCCGGCGGCGGACTTGCTCTCCGCCTTGGCGGCCGGAGCCGGGGTCGAGCTGCCCGAGTCGGACTTGCTCTCGCCGGACTTGCTCTCGCCCGACTTGCTCTCGCCGGACTTGTCTTCGCCGGACTTGCTCTCCGACTTGGCGTCGCTGCGGGCCGGCTCGCTGGCGCTGTTGCCGCCGGCGCGGGAGTCGGTGCGGTAGAAGCCGGAGCCCTTGAAGACGATGCCCACCGAGGAGAACAGCTTGCGCAGCCGGCCCTCGCACACCGGGCACTCGGCCAGCGGCTCGTCGGCGAAGGACTGCACCGCCTCGAGTTGGTGGCCGCACGCGGTGCACGCGTACTGATAGGTCGGCACGTCGTCCTCCCAGGGGGTATGCCGGGCATTCGGTGGTCATCCGACTGGCACTCATCCGCGGTGAGTGCCAGGAAGCTGCGAGCCAATGTTGCGTCATCGACCGGGGTTTCGTCCACTCCGCGCCGGTAGCCGGGCTCAGATCACAGCGGCGCCGGGCTCGACCAGGCCGGTGGGCGTGAGGACGGCGGTAACCCGCTGGTCGTGCGGCTCGGCTGGCACCCCCTCGCGCAGCTCGCCGGGGTACAGCAGGGCGATCACCGCAGTACCGGGGGCGAGCCGGGCCAGTACCCGGTCGTAGGAGCCGCCGCCGCGGCCGAGGCGTACGCCCGTGGCGCGGTCCACGGCGAGCGCCGGTACCAGCAGCAACTCGACCGCCGTGACGGCCCGCACGCCGAGCCGGGGGCCGGTCGGGGCGCGCAGTCCGGGACCGGGCGGCAGTGGGCCGTTCCAGGCCGTCCAGTCGAGGTCGTTGTCGGGCCGCAGCACCGGCAGCAGCAGTTGGTCCACGAGTGCGGCGACCCGGGCCGGCAACTCGGCGCCGCCGGGTTCGCGGCGCAGTGGCACGTAGCCGGCCACCACCCGGCGTCCGGCGAGCAGCTGCGGCAGCGCCGCCAGCAGCGCCGCGTCCAGGCTGGCGATGGCGAACTCCTGGCGGCGCAGCAGCAGCTCGGCGCGCAGCCGGTGCTTCATCCCCGACAGTTCTGTGCCGGATTGTGGAAATTCGGACACGCCACACCTTTCGGGACTACCGGCAGTTGAGTACTGAGTGTGACAGCATCGAATCTGAGAGTCACTTGTTACGGGGAGGTGGCACCGTGACCCTACGCGCCCGCCTGACCGCCGCGTTCCTGGTGATCGTGCTCGGTCCGGTGCTCGTCGGGGCCGCGTTCGTCGGTGGGACGGTAACCGCGGTCAACCACTCCCGCTCCGGCGACCGGCTCGCCCTCGCCACGGCCGCCGTCCGGACCAGCGTCGATGCCATCTGCCAGCGGCTGCGTACCGCCGCCCGAACCGCCGCCGTACAGCACACCGGCCCGTCCGCAGCCGACGCCGCGCGCAGCGTGGTCCGCCAGGGGCTCGCCGATGCGGTCGCGATGTCCGGTAGGACGGCGCCGACATCGGCTCGACGGCCCCGTACCGGCACAGCCGTGGGCCGACTGCGACCGCCCGGCCACCGGCCGCGCGACCACCCGGCCCACCGCGATCAGCGCGCGGATCACCATGGTCGACGCCGACGGGCAGCCGGTCGGCACCGCCACCGCCTTCCTGGTCCTCGACGCCGACCTGCTGGCCCGCCTCGCCGCCGCCACCGGGGCCTCGCTGACCGTGCTGCAGCCCGGCGACGAGCCGCTCTCCACCGAGCGCCCGGACCGCGCCCGCAGCATCCGCGCCGCCGCCCAGCGGCTCACCGACGCCGGCGCCTTCGCCCACGCCGACGGCCGCTACGTGCGCCGCATCGACCCGGTCGCCGGACCAGCCGGTGCCGCTGGCGGTCTCGGTCGCCGCCGCCAGCAACGTCGGCCTGTACCTGCTGCTCGGACTGCTGGTGCTGCTCACCGCGCTGGTCGCGGTGGTGGCCGCGGCCCGGCTGGCCCGCAGCACCACCCGACCGCTGGCCGAGTTGAGCCGGGCCGCCGACCGGGTGGCCGGCGGCGACCTGAGCGCCCGGGTACCGGTCAACGGGCGCGACGAGGTCGGCCGGCTCGCCGAGACCTTCAACCGGATGACCCGGGAGATGCAGTCCTCGATGGAGGCGCTCACCGTCAGCCGGGACCAGCTGCGCAGCAACCTCGGGCTGCTCGGCGACACCCTGTCCAGTACCCACGACCAGGAGCGGATGCTGCGGGTGATCCTGCGCGCCGCGATCGCCGCCACCGGCGCCACCGGCGGGCTGGTGCTGCTCGTGGACGAGCACAGCCGCACGCTGATCGGCCAGGTCGGGGAGGGCGTCGACGAGCCGCTGCCCCGGCTGCCGATCGCCGAGTACGGGCTGCTCGGCCGGGTCGCCGCCAGCGGCGAGCCACGCCGGGGCCGGATCGGTCGCGACGGCCCCGACCTGGCCCGCGGCGAGCCGCGCTGCCGCACCTACATGGCGGTACCGTTCGCCGCGCCGGCCAGCGCCGCCGACCCCGAGGACGGCGAGCCACCGGTACGCGGGGTGCTGGCCCTCTACAACCGCCTCGGCAGCGACGAGTTCGACGACAGCGACCTGATCCGGCTGTCCACCTTCGCCGGGCAGGCGGCCGTCGCCGTCGACAACGTGCGCCACCACGAGCAGGCCCGCAAGCTTTCCCACACCGACCCGCTCACCGGCCTGGCCAACTACCGCACGCTGGGCGACGCGCTGCGCCGGGAACTGGAGCGGGCCAACCGGTTCGGCCACCAGCTCTGCGTACTCGCCCTGGACCTGGACCGCTTCAAGCGGGTCAACGACACCTACGGGCACGCCGCCGGCGACGCGGTGCTCGCCGAGTTCGCCCGCCGGCTGCGGATCGAGATCCGCGAGGTCGACCTGGCCTTCCGGCAGGGCGGCGAAGAGTTCGTGGTGCTGCTGCCGGAGACCGACGCGGGCGGCGGGGCGGCGTTGGCCCAGCGACTCGGCGCGGCGGTGCGCCGGCCGGCGATGTCGGTGACCGCCCGACGGGTACCCGGTGGTCGGACCGCCGGCCCGGTCCGGGCACTGCGCATCCAGGTGAGCGTCTCCATCGGCATCGCCGTCTTCCCCGACCACGGGGTGTCCGCCGCCGCCATCCTCGGCGCCGCCGACGACGCGCTGTACGCCGCGAAGGCGGCCGGCCGGGACACCTACCGGATGGCGCTGCCCGTGGTCCTCGACGAGCCGGTCGCCGCGCCACCGGTGCTGGTGGTGCCGGCCGGTGGCGCGCCGGGCGGCCCACAGCCAACGCCGCACCCCCGGGGCGGATAGTCTCCGACCATGACAGAGTCGGTCAGCACCCTGCCTGCCAGCCCCGACATACCCGGCCACCGCCGGGCCCGCCGGGCGGTGATCCCGGCCGCCGGCCTGGCCACCCGGTTCCTGCCGGCCACCAAGGCCGTGCCGAAGGAGCTGCTGCCGGTCGTCGACCGGCCGGTGCTGCAGTACATCGTGGAAGAGGCCGCCAATGCCGGGATCAAGGACGTCCTGCTGGTCACCGGGCGCGGCAAGACCAGCATGGTCGACCACTTCGACCGCCGTCCCGACCTGGAAGCGCGGCTGGAGGCCAAGGGCGACTTCGAGCGCCTGAAGGCGGTCCGCGGCTCCGGCCGAGCTCGCCGAGATCTACACCTGCCGGCAGGCCGAGCCGCTGGGCCTGGGCCACGCGGTCTCCTACGCCGAGTCGCACGTCGGCGGCGAACCGTTCGCGGTGCTGCTCGGCGACGAGTTCACCGGCCCGGACGACCTGCTCCTCGACCAGATGCTCGACCTGCAGGCGAGCACCGGCGGCATCGTGCTCGCCTTCATCGAGGTGCCCTGGGACGAGGTGACCCGGTACGGGGTCGCCTCGGTCGCGCCGGCCGAGCACCTCGGACCCGACGTGGTGGCCGTCAACGCCCTGGTGGAGAAGCCGGCCCGGGACGACGCGCCGTCCAACCTCGCGGTCGTCGGCCGGTACGTGCTGCCGAACTCGATCTTCGACGCGATCCGGGACACCAAGCCCGGGGCGGGCGGCGAGATCCAGTTGACCGACGCGATGGCGTTGCTGCTGGAACAGGGCACCCCCGTGCACGGGGTGGTGTTCCGCGGCGTGCGCTACGACACCGGCGCGCCCATCGGGTACCTGCAGGCCGTCGTGCAAATTGCCTGTCAACGCGAAGATCTCGGCCCGGCGTTCCGCGACTGGCTGGCCGACTTCGTCAAGAATGAGATGCCCGGCAGCGGATCTTAAGGAGGACTGGGCAACGTGCGGCGTTTGTGGACGACGGCTGAGTACGACACGGTCTCCGGATCGTCGTCGTCGTCCCTTGCTGCCGCCTCGGGGCTGACCCCGCTCGCCGACTACCTCGGCGACGTGCTGCGCCAACTGCGCCCGCTGCCGCCGCTGGACCTCGACCTCACCCAGGCCTACGGCAACGTGCTGGCCGAGAACGTGGAGGCCGGCGGCTCGCTGCCGGCCTTCGACCTGGCCGCCATCGACGGGTACGCGGCCCGCTGGGAGGACGTCGCGGGCGCCACGCGCGGCCAAGCCGGTCCGGCTCAACGTCGTCGGCGACCTGGCCGCGTCGAGCTGGCGGCCGGTCCGGCTCACCCCGTTCACCTGCTTCGCGGTGGCCGCCGGGGCCGCCCTGCCGGCCACCGCCGACGTGGTCATCGCGGTCTCCGCGACCGATCAGGGAATGGCCGCCGTCGAGGTGCACGAAGGGCCCAAGAAGGGCCAGGGCATCCGGCGTACGGGCGAGGAGTTGCAGCCCGGCACGATCCTCGCGGGAGCCGGCTCGTTCGTCACCCCGGCCCTGGTCGCGGTGCTCGCCGGCACCGGCATCGGGCATGTCGTGGTGCGCCCCAGTCCCCGGGTGGTGGTGCTGGCCACCGGCGACGAACTCGTCGACCCGGGTCGGATGAGCCAGCCCGGCCAGGTCGTCGACGTCAACTCGCACGCGCTCACCGCGGCCGCCGCCGACGCCGGGGCGCACGCCTACCGGGTCGGCATCTGCGACGACGACCCCGAGGGCCTGCGCGGCCTGCTGGAGGACCAGACGCTGCGGGCCGACCTGATCGTCACCACCGGGGGTACCGGCACCGGCCCCGGTGACATGCTGCGCCGCATTCTCGCCCGGGACCGGGTGGTCTTCACCGACCTGTCGGTCTATCCGTGCCCGGTGCTCGGGTTCGGCACCATCGGCCCGGAGGAGGTGCCGGTGGTCTGCCTGCCCGGCGACCCGGGCGCCGCCCTGGTCGGCTTCGAGATCCTGGTGCGTCCGGTGATCCAGGTGCTCGCCGGGGCCGAGCCGGTGTTCCGCCCGAGCGTGCGCGGGCACCTGCTGGACACCGTGCAGTCGCTGCCCGGGCTGCGCGAGTTCCGGCCGGCCCGGGTGGCCGAGCGGCGCGGCGGCGGGTACACCGTGCAGCCGCTGCCCGGCGGGCCCTACACGCTTTCCGGGCTGGCCCAGGCCAACGCCCTGATGGTGCTCGGCGAGCGGGTCAGCGCTGCGCCCCGCCGGCTCCACCGTCGACGTGCTGCTGCTGGATCGGCGCCGATGAGGCTCGGTTGTCGATGAGGCTGGTTAACAGATGAGGAATTCCCCCGGCTGGCCGGCGGTGCTCACCGACGGCGAAGTGGTGCTGCGCCCGTACCGGCGCAGCGACGGCCGTGCCTGGTCGGAGATCCGGCGCAGCAACGAGGAGTGGCTGGCCCGCTGGGAACCCAGCCCGCCCGGCCCGTGGCGGGACCTCAACTCGCCCACCGCGTTCCGGTTCGTGCTGCGCGAACTGCAAGCGCACCGGGGCTGAGGGCTCGGCCATGCCGTTCGCCGTCTGCCTGCGTACCCCCGGCACCCGGACCGACCGGCTGGTCGGCCAACTGTCGCTGGGCAGCATCGTGCGCCGCGCCTTCTGCTCCTGCTACGCCGGGTACTGGGTGGACTCCCGGGTGGCCGGCCGGGGCATCATCCCGACCGCGCTCGCGCTCGCCGTCGACCACGCCTTCCAGGCCGGCGGCCTGCACCGGATCGAGGTCAACATCCGGCCGGAGAACACCCCGTCGCGCCGGGTGGTGGAGAAGCTCGGCTTCCGCGAGGAGGCGTACCACCCCCGCTACCTGCACATCGACGGCGGCTGGCGGGACCACGTCGGGTACGCCGTCACGGTTGAGGATCTGGCCCTGGACGGTGGCCTGCTGAACCGCTGGCACCGGGTCCGCGGCGGCCTCGACCTCGCCAGCTGATCCGCCCCGCTCACCCGGTGTACCGGAGTGGCGTGCGGGGTTCACCCTGCGTGCACTCTAACCTCGAACTACAAGAATGTAAGTCCAGTCGGGAGAGTCGCGGGTGCCCACGTCGGTGCTGCTCGCCGTCCTCGCCGCCGCCGGACTGCTCGCCCTCGCCCCGGCGCTGGTCCGCCGGTACGACGCCACCGAGCGACTGGTCGCGGAGCGGACGCTGTCGACGGCCCGGGTGATCAACCGCCGGCGCCGTCTGCGCACCGTGCCCGGCCGCCGCCCGGTCAACCCACCGAGCCTGTTCTGCCTGGTGCCTGCCACGCCCCG
The DNA here is from genome assembly GCA_963794685.1 of uncultured Actinomycetota bacterium. GTDB lineage: Bacteria > Actinomycetota > Actinomycetes > Mycobacteriales > Micromonosporaceae > CAVTWH01. The sequence continues at coordinate 779,672 of CAWCFK010000012.1, forward strand.
GCCGCGCCCCCGGTCTCGGCGATCCCGGTCTCGGCCATCCCGATCTCCGCGATGCCGGTCTCGGCGTGGCCGATCTCCGCGATGCCGATCTCCGCGCTGCCCGTGTCCGGGCCGCCGTCGCGTCGGCGGCGTCGCGCCCCGGTCCGGATCCGGACCCACACCCCCGCCGTGTACCGGCGTCGCCGGGTGCTCGCCGCCCTGGTCCTGTTCAACGTGATCGAGTTGATCGGGCTCGCCGTGGTGGGGCCCGGCTTCGGGGTCAGCTGTGCCGTGTCCGGCTCGCTGCTCGTTGCCTACCTGGTGCACCTGCGCAACCGGGCCATCGTCGACCGCCGGCGTCGGCGGGCTGCCCAGCGCCGGGAGGTGTGGATTGCTCGCCGGCAGGCGGAACTGGCGGCCGAGCAGGCTCGTCGGCTGGCGGCTCGCCGGGAGGCGCTGCGTCGGGCCGCTGCCGCGCGTGCTGCCGCGTCCCGGGAGTCGCTGCGGCTGTCCCAGCGGTACGTGGACACCTCCCGGCGTGCCGTGGTGCGCGGTCGGGCGTACGAATCGCGGGCGGCCGGGTACTGATCGTCCTCGGGTGGCGCGTGTTACGGAGGTACTGGTTCGCGCGCGCGGGTACTCACCTGTTAGCCTTGTCGCCGGTCCGCTTGTGCCTTTCCGGGTGCGCGCGTACCAGTTCCGGGGGCTGTGGCGCAGACCGGTAGCGCACCTCGTTCGCATCGAGGGGGTCAGGGGTTCAAATCCCCTCAGCTCCACCCTGAATCACTCTGACCAGCGGAAACGCTGGCGGCAAGATCAGCTAAGCCAGATCGGTACCAAGTCGGTCCCGATCTTGGTCTTTCTTGGCCCGCTCAGTAGCCTCCCGCAACCCGCTGCCGCTCGTCTGTGGCGAACCGATACCGCCACAGCATGAGCAACCGGTCCTCATCGTCAACCACGAGTGTCAACACCACCGTTTGAAGGCGCACAACGTGATGCTCAAGCGGTGCCCGTCCGGCGGCTCGATGTCCACCAAAGGTCAGACGGACCCACGGGTTGTCGTAGACAGTCCGCTCTCCGTAGATCTTGGTGCGCAGTTCGTCGGAGTGTTCCGGCGAAGTCACGCCGACCAGCTCATGCAAATGCGGGCTGGAAGCGTCTGAGCACGCCAGTCCCGATGGTCGGGGCCGCCTACATACGATCGCCTGGTGCAGGTTGATCAGGATGGCCTACCCGAGTTCCGCTACCACCCCGCGCCGGTCACGACGGGGTCGGTGGTGGCGAACGACGTCCACTGTGTTTGCTGCGGTCACCGACGTCCATTCTGCTATGCGGGTCCGGTGCACGCCGTTGAGGATCTGCGTCTGAAGCTGTGTCCCTGGTGCATCGCGGACGGAAGTGCGGCGGAGCGGTTCGACGCGACGTTCAACGACACGCCCTGGCGGGTGCCGGAGGAAGTTCCCGAGGATGTGACGGACATGATCCTCCGACGGACTCCGGGGTTTGTCGGCTGGCAGGAGGCGCGATGGCTTCACCACTGCGGTGACGCTGCCGAGTTCCACGGCCTGGTCGGAGCGCCGGAGCTGGCGGTGCTCCCTGATGCGCTGGCGTGTCTGCGGTCGGAGTCCGAGGAGTATGGCTGGCCGTCAGATCAGATTGAGTGGTACCTGAGTGCGCTGAGCAAGGACGGCCAGCCGACCGGGTATTTGTTTCGTTGCCGGCAGTGCCGGACGCATCTCGCCTACTCCGATTTCACCTGAGGTCGAGGTGTCGGTCGAGAGACCGCCGTCCCGTGGTGCTACGACATGCCAAGGGCGCGCGCCAAGGGCGCGTTGTCTAGTCCCACCTGATGGTTGACGTTTGCGTCCCAGCTGATGCTTGACGGCCTAAAGCAACACGACACGACCAGAGCGTCCGAGCACATCCATGAGCGAACGCTCAGGGATGCACTTTGACCTTCAGCAACAGCGCGGAGTCGCGAATCACCCGCTCGGGCTTCTGCAGGGCCCACACTCTCGCGGCAGACCCGATCCGATACCTCCGGACGGGCTTGCCGGCCATGGTGTCAACATACGGCGATGTCACCGCCTGAAGGGCCTTCCAAGCAACGCCCGCCAGCCCTACGAAGTCACGCCGCACGCAGTCGGCCTCGTCGTCCGGGAACCACTTGAATGCCAGTCGCCCAGGCATCATTTCCTCTAGCTGGCCATGTGTTGGCCGGTAGCGGCCTCCCGTGGCCGCAAGTACCTCGTCGTCCATGGTCCAAACGGATGTGTGCAGGTACTGGATCAGAGGCCCGACGGTGCCTCCGTCGCGGCCGAGAAGGCGCAGGAACGCCTGCACACCGTCGTGCTGCATCGCAGACAGGAGAGAGTCATGCGGAACGATGCCAGCGCCCCGGTCGTGGGTCTCCCATCGAGCAAGCCCAACGATCGACGGCGCAATCTTCTCGCTGAAGGCAGCTACGTCCGCTGGCAGCATGAACGTGGCGACCTGCTTGGACCGCGATCCCGGCTCGAACACCCCGCCATCATCCCGCCGTTGGCGCGAGTCTTGTCAAGGATCAGGTGGGACGCCGATGCCAAGCATCAGCCGTGACGGACATCCGGCGATGATCCTTTGTCGGGTCTCAGGACCTGGGTTACATATCGATCTCAGGACCTCTGTGACGCCACCGGCTAGACGATCATGTCTGCCAGGTACCGTGCGGCACTTGTCCATGGCCGAGCTGGGAGGAAATGAAGTGGGCGCGAAGACAGCCTTGCTGGCGTTCACCGACGGAGACATCCGTCCGGCGTTGCGTGGCGCCACGCAATCGGCGCGAGCTGAGACCGAGGCGCTGGTACGCCAGATCCATCCCGGCTACGCCGTCGAGCCGGCCGACGACGGCACGTTGTTCGAAAACGAATACCCGCCGGATGACTTCACCTACGCCACCGTGCTGGTCGGGGCAGAGCTGTACTGCAGTCGCCGGCTCGTGTTCGACCGCCCGTCTGAGCTGCCGGAACATTTGCTCCAAGCTGGCGCAGGCAGACGGATCATCATGCACGGGATGCACTCGGTCGTTGACTGGCTCTGTTTCGCCGTTTGGGAAGACGGAGTGCTCATCCGATCGCTGAGCCTGTCGCCCGGTTCCGGCATCCTGGAGAACATCGGCGAGCCGTTGGACTTCGAACTGCCGTACTGGGCAGGCGAGCATCCCGTGGAACCCATGCCGGGCTGGCCCGACCAGGGACCGTACCCCTTGCCCTTCCATCCCCTCGAGCTGGGCGAGGAAGCCTTGCGGGCGCTGTTCGGGTTCATCATCGAGGGCTACCCCGACCCGAACGACATCAACACGGAAACGATCCACTTGCATGGGTTCCGCGTGACCGACCCGTCCGGAGAGGAGCAGGCCGCACGCGAGGCCGCGTATGCGGCGGCACGAAAGACCATGGGCCCACCACGGATGTTCCGGATGGGCCCGGACGGAACGATGTACGAGGTCACCCTCGACAAGTTCTGACTTGCCCGCCCATCGGTCGGAAGAGTGTCACGCAGGTCTTGATAGCGATCTGTCACGCGGGTCCTGAGACCGGACAGACCTGTTGGCCTGTTGTCCTGTGCGTGTGAGAACTTTCTATACGAGATCAAGGCGGCCCGCTGCGCGAGCCGCACGCGCTGCCGACCAGGGGCCGGACCTGCGGTCCGCCGTCATCACCCTCCGCTTCGCTGCGGGCGACGCCGGTTCCAGCCCCATCGGCCACGCGAGTGGCACACAAGATCAGCCCCGGGCCGCCTGAATCCAGGAAGCACCGGGGCTGCGGGGGGCATGGGGGTGAAGGGCATGTCCTCGCCGGACGGGCAGACAACAGGATGCCAAGATCCACGCTGGGTGCGTCGGGGGAGGGGTGGAAGTGTGCGGAGTCATCCCGTCGCCTGCCCGGAGGGATGCCAGACCAGCCCGGGGTGGGTCAAGCGATGGAGCGTGCTTGACCCACCCCGGCGGTCTGGCATTGCGAAGCACAGGCGACGGGATGACTCCTTGTGGCCAGCTGTGCGCGTTCCGCCGGGCGTTCGCGGATCGCATAGGTCCGTTTGGATGATCACACACAGCGCGCGTCCCTGTACGTTGGGCTTCCAAAGCCTTGCGGAGGGGCCTATGGACGGCAAGTCGTGGCAGAAGGAACAGTTCAGCCGCGCGTACATTCATGCGATGGCGGCGCACGAGGGATATACGCTCGGAGACTGGAACTACGACGGTGATGGAGTTGACGTCAGCCTCAAACGGGGCGGTCAGCAGCTTGACGTCCAGCTAAAGTGCACTCGAAAGCTGCGGCGCACCAGCGAGGGATACTCGTTCGCGCTCGACATAAAAACATACGAGAAGTTGCGTGACATTAACCGTTCAGTGCCCGGATATCTGTTCGTAATGACGGTGCCCCAGGACTTGTCGGAGTGGCTGGAAATCGTGGCCGACCGCAACCTAATTTTGAATAGTGCTGCATACTATAGCCAGATTCAGGATTCGCCGGCAGTGGACACCACTACGACCACGGCGATTACCATTCCGTTTCGGAACCGGATAGATAGCCAGGCTCTTCACGAAATGTTCCAGCATGCGTTTCGGCATGCACGGGGCATCCGCACGAACGGCCTATCGCTGTGACCGGGAGAGAGTCGCAGTTAGTCGAAATACTCGCTCCCGGGCCGGAGGACTTCGCTAGCTATCTTCGATTGGGTGGTTGGCTACAGATTCATGAAAACCGCGTATCCGAGGTTTGGACACCACCTGGCGCTGACCAACCCTCCGCTACCGAACGGCAGGTCATAGTTCCGCGCCTGCCGACCGCGCCGGACTTTACCACTCGCATTAAGATACTGTTGGGCGACCTGCAGGACTTCGAAAGAAGGTCAGCCGACGAGATTCGACACGACGTCGCGCTGCAACACAACGACGAGACGCTGCTCCGTGCTCACCACGACTATGGGCCGTCCGTTTTTCCGCTCGATTCCGGTCAAGCGCTATTTCAGTCCGCGAAGAAGTTGGTGGTGTCGGCTGCGGCCGCCACTCTTCGGCGAAAGGGGTACTTCGGCAAATCGACACCTTGGCGAGCGAGAGAGCAAGCGCGGATGGTAATGGTGGGGCACACGCGGCCCGGCTCCTATGTCGTTCCGATACTCAGTCGCGCCCGGCTGCCGTTGGCTACGTATGAGGGAAATGCGCCAACGCTGATCCCAGAAGTTGAGGAAGCCGCGTTCGATCGACGGGTTCTGGTAACCATGATCCGAGCTCTTGGGGCCTTACATTCGCTTGCAGCAGCCGAGCGCACGCCGACAAGGCGCGACATTTTTGACAGCGTTGGCGATGGAATCTCATACGATCTGTGTCGAGGTGTACTGCGGTCGCTCAAGGATCGTGCCGTAGGTAGCCTCGCGATCGGAATTCGGTGGGCAGCAGCGTTGCCTTCGCCAGGTCCGTCTGGAGTGACAGTCGAGTTCAGTCGTGAGGCGACAGGCACTATAGAGTACGTCGCAGAGAATCTCAAGAATTCGAGCGACGATCGCGAGCAGGTGCTCTATGGGGTAGTCGAAACGCTTTCGAGCAGGAGCGATGACGTCGGTGGCCGTATCCTATTCCATACCCTGATCGATGGACGGCCCACCGTCGTGCAAATGGCGCTTGCGCCGGACGACTACCAAAAGGCTCTGGCGAGCCACAAGCAATCAGCCGTAATTGTCAGAGGGCGTCTGCATGCGGAACTGGGGCGGCGGGCAAATATGGAGGTCTGGTCTTTTGAGCCGGAGCAGCGGCTGCTCGGGACATAGGGTCGCGGCTCGATGATCAGGACCCAACCCTTACGCCGCCAGTCTGTCCGCCATTTAGATAGATTGTTGAACCGGCGGGAATCGGGTCTATCGAGGCGGTTGAGTCGGCGGGCTCATTCTCCCGGCCGCTGAAGAGCCAACCAACGGCTATGCCAACTAGCCCGCTGATGGGCGCGGCCAACTGGGCGATTCCTTCTCCGGGAATATGGACAATTGCGCCAGTGACAATTACTCCGAACAGCGCGGCAATCAGCATAATCGCCACGATATGGCGCAGATTGTCAAGCCGTGATCGATGTGCCTGCGCAAGTGTTCGTCTACGCTCTGACCGATCCACCGCCATCTCTTCGATTTGAAGCCGAGTTGTGTCCGAGTCACGGGCGAGGTCGATAGCTGCTCGGAGTGTCTCCGCTAGGCGATGGTCACCATCATGGGCTGCCTGGCCTGCTGCGATAAGCAACTCGTCGATCAGGTCGGAGCGAGAGGTGGAACGTGCCTCGACCCTGCTCGGAACACTCTCACTCATTCGGACCCCTGCCGGTCGGCACCCTGACCATTGCGAATACCCAAAGAGTATTCGGGCACTACGTCGGCCGTCGTCAGCCGGCCGGGTTGAGGTGCATAGACCGTTTCGCCATGCGCGCGACGCATTGCCAGGCCGCAGAGCCGTCATCCTGGGTCGGGTGACCTTGAAATTGCCTGACACGGATGGTTTCCTGGCTAAGACGGTGACGCTCAGGTCTTCCCCTGGACATGCCGTGGAGACTGGGCGCGTGATGGGTGATGTCCAGTCGGGGTGGCCCGTTGACAAGCTGAATGCTCTCCGGTTGGGGCGTCGGCTGGTTGTTGAGGTGCGAGCATCGCGGCCTGGTCGTCGCGCGTTCGTGGGAGTGACTCCGTCGCGGACTCGACCGACGAGTCCGCGAAGCGGCAGGGCTGGACGGCGAGCAGTGCTGGTCGGAGTGGCCGGCCTGGTCAAGGTCGTACCCTTACGATCTTCTGCGTCCGGATGTTGATCCGGGTCGCTGGGTTGGCTGGGTGTGGCTGTAGGTCGTTTGCCGTTGGGTGGCCTTGGACGAATGGTCGCCCAGCCAGCTCCAGGGCGCCTTGACTGCTGATTGAGATCCGCGAGTTGTCGCTGGTAAGGGAACTGTCGGCGAGGTCGTCCGTAGCGGACCCGGGGCGTGTACTGGGAAGGACGGCATTGGCGAAGGTATGGGTTGGGATCGACGCCGGCAAGGAGGCCCATCACGCGGCGGCGATCGACGAGGCCGGCCGGGTGCTGTGGTCGGTGCGGGTAGTCAACGATCAGTCCGCGCTCAGTGAGCTGGTCGCTCGGCTCCCGGCTGGAGAAGAGGTGTGCTGGGCGGTCGATCTGATCGGCTGTGAAACGGCGCTGCTGCGGGCGGTCCTGACCGCCGCTGGCCAGTCGGTGATCTATGTGCCGGGCCGCACTGTCAAGGCGATGGCTGCCGGGTTCCCGGGCGAGGCCAAGACCGACGCCCGTGACGCGGTGGTCATCGCAAACACAGCTCGGATGCGCCGCGATCTGGTGCCGTTTGCTCCGCAGACAGAGCTGGTGGCGGCGTTGGCCTTGCTGGTCGCGCACCGGGCCGATCTGGTGCAGGAGTGGGTCCGTAACGTCAACCGGCTGCGCCGGTTGATGACCGGGATCTGCCCGGCGTTGGAGCGTGCCCTGTCGTTCACCAACGTGGCGACGCTGGTCCTGCTCAGCCGCTACCAGACACCCGAGCATCTGCGCGAGGCGGGCCGCGACGAGCTGATCGCTCATCTGCGTGCCAATCGGGCCATCCACGCCGGCAAGACTGTGGACATAGCGTTGGCCGGCGCGAACCGTCAGCAGATCAGGCTGCCCGGCCAGGACACCGCCGCGGCACTGGCCGCCGACCTGGCCACCGGCCTCCTGGCGCTGCGACGACGCATTAAAGACATCGACAAGGCGATCGAGACCGCGTTCGCAGGCCACCCCCAGGCCCGGGTGATGCGCAGCCTGCCCGGCATGGGGGCGCTGGCAGCAGCAGAGTTCACGGTCGCGGTCGGGGACCTGTCCACCTTCCCCACCCCCGACCATCTGGCCTCCTACGCCGGGCTGGCCCCGGTCCCTCGCGACTCCGGCAAACGCTCCGGCAACCTGCACCGACCGCAGCGCTACAACCGAAGACTGCGGCACATCTTCTACATGGCTGCCATGACCACGCTGCGCATCCACGGGCCGAATCGTGACTACTACCAGCGCAAACGCGCGGAGGGACGCAACCACCAGCAAGCGATCATTGCGCTGTCCCGCCGGCGCGTTGACGTCCTGTGGGCGCTGCTGCGAGACAACCGACTCTTCCAGCCCGAACCGCCGCCCCGGCCGGCCTGAACCCAAACTGCGCCTCATATCCACCCCACGAGCACGTGGGGCGCTGCCCCACACCCCGACCCGCCTCGGAGATCCACCAAGTCCGGGCTCTCCCCGGCCGGGCCAGCAACCCTCATCCGAGAACCCCGGTCCGGTCAAGGCCAAGCCGCTACGCGGTCGCCCTCCGGGCGAGCCTTGACCGGACCGGGAACCTCGGACCACACCTTGCCCACCCAGCCGAGGAGAACCCGACCAGCAGCGCCGGTCAGGCGCGAGGCTTGTCTTCGAGCCTGCGCGCCTGTTCACCCACGCCGCGATAACGCGCGACGGCCTGATCCAGGTAATCCTCCCCGACCGGCACATCCAGCTGTGGATCGAAAGCCTCCATACCAGTCTCGGCCTGCACGAGCGCGGCCAGGGCGTAGAGGACACGCATCGCGACACGGGCCCCTGTCTCGGTTGACGTGTACCAATAGAACAGTTCGATGGTGACGAGGTCACCGCTGTACCACAGCTGCATAGCCGGTTGTTCAAGCCAAAGCTCAAGATGGGTCGGGTAGCGGTCGACGGTAGCGCCGCCGAGTTCGCTCCGTGCTCTGGCAACGATCCGGTCCCAGGACGCATCCTGGTCAGGCGTGAGTTGCAGCGGCGGTAGTTCGCCGGGCTCCTGGTCAGCGTCGTGGATAGGTTCTGCCGGCAAGCCGCGTCGAAAGTCGATCTCGTAACCCACGCTCGCAGCGTACGGCTTCGCCTCCGGCGGCTAGGGCTACCCGGCGCGGACCCGGACCCATCGCCTCTTGACTCGACATTGAGATTCGTCCGGTGGGGCGCTCCACCTTGACCAGGCCGGCCACCCCGAGACCCTGGCAACGGTGAGGGTGACGCCCTCGGTGTGGCGGTGGCCTCGGCGAGGTTGACCCGTGGCAAGCTGCGTGGCGCCGCAAGATCATCGTGAACAGATCCCGTACAACCGAGCGCCGAAACCGTCGGCAAGCAGTGACAGACGATGACGGTCGATTCGCAGCTCAGTTGGCTGGCGTGCCGGGTTCTTCCGGGCTCGCGATCGTGGGGCGGCTTAGGGGTTCGATTCCCCTCGTCTCCGGTTTCCCTAGCCGGTTGGTCGCTCGTTTACGTTGGTCCGGGAGTGAGGAGGCTGTGGTTAGGTGCTGCCCTCTACCCGACTCCCGGCCGCCACGCCAATGGCAACAGCTACGTTGATCAACACGTCAGCCACCATGGCGCTCACCCCTCCCACAATCGCCGCGATCGTCAACAGCACGGTGATGCCGGCTACTACTGCGATGCACTTCGCGATCTTGATACGGCGTGAACGGCCGGTAGACACCAGCCACCCCTCACGGGGCGTCGGGAATCGAGTACAAGGCAGCACCCAGTGAAGTGTATCCGGTACCTCCGACACGGACGTCGCGCCGAAACGCCTGCAAGTACAGGATCGCGGCAGACGGGCGAAACTGATCCAGCACCTCAGGCTGACCGCTTCTGAGTGACCACCAAGATCGTTGGGTACAAATCCGGTACAACTCAGAGTGGAAAGCTTTGGCAGACAACCACAGACAACACGAGCTTTCGCCCAGGTCACGGGTGGTGGCCGCCTGGTCAGGGATCCGCCGATTGAGCGCAGACGGATTTAGGGTTCAAATCCCGCCTCTAGCCCGCTTGGGGTCCGCTCGTGGACAGACGCCAAGATCATCCAACCCGTGCTCACGCCCGGTATCGTCCTTTCATGGCTAACGGGATTGCGCCACAGATCGTGACAGGGGCCTTTACCATCGCTGGTGTCACGCTCACACTTGCCGTTACGACACTGCAAGGTTGGAGGGCGAATGCGCGGGCGGATCGTGTGCGCTTTTATAGTGACCGCGCATCGGCAGCTGTAGAGATTGTAAGCGCAGCCGACAGATATCGGCATTCAATCCTAGCGCTTAATGGCCTAAGCTCGGCGAAGGTCGACAAGGATCCGCCGGGATTCGTTAGATGGGCCGACGAGCAACAGAGGTCATTCGAGGATTATCATCGCGCCGCTAGCAGGTTCCTGCTACTTTTTCCTGCCGATGTCCGCGGTCGAGTAGCGAACCTCTCACTCGCGCTCGATCAACTGCGGAGCGTTTCGCCAAACATTGATGTGGCCGAGGCAAACGGGCGGGCCCGTGTGGCGACTGACGAGCTTCTCGCCGCTTGTCGCGCAGCAGTGGGCATCGGGAACTAGCCTCCTGTTCGGACGAGTGAGCCACATGGTTGCCTCGGGTCAAGGGTTCGCCGCCAGGCTTCATGATCGTTAGGGCCAGATCAGGACCAACCGCGTCCAAGAAGCGCTAACAGACAACGGCAGGCGTTGGAAGCTACTTCCCTGGTCAGGGCACCGATCAGTCCGATTCGCGACGATCGATAGGCGGGTCGGGTCTATGGGGTTCAAATCCCCTGGACATGCCGTGGAGACTGGGCGCGTGAAGGGTGATGACCAGGCGGGGTGGCCTTTTGACAAGCTGAATGCCCTCCGATTGGGGCGTCGGCTGGTTGTCAGGTGCCAGCATCGCGACCTGGTCGCCGCGCGTTCGTGGGAGTCACCCCGTCGCGGACTCCGGCCGACGAGTCCGCGAAGCGGCAGGGCTGGACGGCGGGCAGTGCTGGTCGGAGTTTCCGTGTCCAGCACTGGGAGTACGACGCCGACCGGCTCGACGGGTTCGACTACGACATCGGCGCGGTCCTGGTTCGTTCGACGGTGGCGGCAGACGAGCTGGAGCTGGTCGCAGCGTTGGTCGCCTGGCAGCTCCGGCCGACCGAGTTTGGATACCCGCGGGACACGGACGATCCGAGATAGTCCGGAGATGCGTGGCTAACTGAGTGACTACCGGCACGGTGGCGGCTGGACAACCACGGACGCCCACGTACATGCGGTCCAGCTCTGGCCGTATGCGCGAGGAGGTCGGGCAACCCTCAAAGTTGCCTGACACGGAAGCGGTGGTGACCCGACCGTGGCCGCTTGATCGAACTGGTGAGGCGGTCGCCGAGTTCGCCAGGCTCCGCCGCTCCGACGACGTGGCCCGCATCAGGCCCCGTAGCTGGCGACACGAGCAGCCCCACTTCGGGATGGGGATGCATCGCCTGACCTGTCGGAGCGTAGCCGGGATTATTCATCCGTGAACATCGTGAACTGTGAGTTTGACCAGTGACGAAGGCCCCGAGATCTATTGATATCCGTTACCGTGCGTCGAGGGACAGTTGCGGGGAGGTGTCGATGAGCGGCGTGGTGTTGTCGATTGTGGATGCTCTGCGTCTGGCTGAGTGGACTCCGCGCCAGTTGGTGTCAGCTATCAACGTCAGGCTATCCAGTCAGGGTCGCGAGCGCCTGCGCCTTGACCCGACTGCCGGATATCCATGGGTCAACAGGGTTCCTATCCTCGTCGTCCGATACCTGATGTAGCCGCCGCGGTCCTGACGGAGCGGTTGGGTTTCACTGTTACGCCCAGCCAGTTGTGGCCGGGCAGACAGGCTGATGACGCGGCTGCAAGCGCTGCTCATAATCTTGGCAATGTGCGGACGGTTGATGACTTTGTGGTCGAGTTGACGCGGTTGAACACATCGCCAGCTCCGCAGAGTCAGGTCGCTGCCGCATCGGGCATGGACCTCACAGCTGCGGTCCTGGATCAGCTGCAGGGTGCGGTGGTAACCGCACGCACTCGTGCCGGGCACGAGTACGTATTGCCTGAGCAGGTTGCTCTGATATCGACTCACGTCGCGGCGCTGCGTCGTTTGGACGACCGTCACGGCGGAGGTGCGCTGAGCCTGCGGTACGTGAGTGCGGAGTTGAGGAGCGTTGTCGAATTGGTCGACTACGCCAACTACAGCAAGGCAATTGGTCATCAACTCCTCACGATTGTCGCCGACCTTTCTCAGCTGCTTGGTTGGCTGCATTTCGATTCCAGCAGGTACGGTTCTGCGGAAAGATACCTGCTGCTTAGCGTCGGTGTTGGAAGGTCATTGGGAGACGTCGATCGGGCCGCGAACGCGATCGGTATGCTCAGCTATGTGTCAGCGTTTGCCGGCCATGGTTCGCAGGCAGTACAGCTTGCTGAGGCTGCTGCAAACGAGGCCGGCCGGGACAACCCGATACTGCGGGCCAGGCTCCTCGGCCGGGAAGCGACCGCCGCGGCAGCCAACGGCGACCTTGCGCAGTTCCGAAAGCGGTCGGACAAGGCTGCCGAGCTACTGCGCGACAGTGCCGTCGACGCTCCTGCTTATCTGTACTACCTCGCGCCCGAGCAGTTGGCGGCTGAGGCGGGGCAGAGCCTTGTTGTGCTGGCCGAGCGTGGCACCGCAAGCCGAGACCGCCTGCTCGTTGAAGCCATCGCCGCCCTGCAGGGTTCTGTATCTCTGCTGGCTAAGGCCAAATCCTCAGAGGTTGGGCCGGCCTACCCTCGGTCTGCGCTGCTGCACAACACGTTCCTGGCTCGTGCGCATCTCCTTCGAGGCGATGTTGCGCAGGGAGTGGAGACTATTCGTACGGGTCTAGGGCTTTTAACCCATGTTCAGTCTCCTCGTGGACGCAACTATCTGCGGCTACTACGGCCGGCGTTGGCACGCCGTTCTCGGTCGGCGGCGGTCCGAGAGTTCCTTCCGGAGTTTGATCGGGCATTATCGCCTGTATGAGTGCAGGCGCGGCCGAACGGGCCGATGGCGGTCGCCACGAGGTAGACGTCGCGATGCGGAGTGTTGACCACCCAGACGCGGTCATGTTGTTGCGTGCGTTCCGCCACGAACAGGTCAAGCGGTACGGGTTCGCCGACTCGGTCGACGTCATTGTCGACGACTTCACCCATCCCAACGGCGTCTTTGCGGTCGTCTATATGGGTTCAGAACCGGTCGGCTGTGGCGGCTACAGGTGGTTCGACCATGCCGCGGGGACGATCGAGATGAAGAAGGTGTACCTATGCCCCCGGTGGCGAGGCATGGGCATCGGCCGAGACCTGCTTGGCTGGCTGGAGGATCGGGCGGTACACGCCGGGGCTCGCCGCTTGGTGCTGGAGACCGGGGTGCGTAACGACGCCGCGATGCGACTGTTCGACCGCGCCGGCTACCGGCCGGCTGCGCCATACGTTCCTGGTCGCGACCCGGCAATCAATCGTGCTTTCGTTAAGAACCTGTATGATCCTGGCTCGCCCGCGCATGGGGCCGCCTTGCGGTCCATCGTCTAATAATCTCTTTTTCCCGGCCATGGTCGGCTCTGTGTTGACTAAATTGTTCGTGACCGATGGCTCGTCCGCCGCGCGGTGCCGTGCAGTTCGCTATGGCTTTACTGCGCGCGCGAAGATGTCAGAACCACCTCTCCTGTCTGCCGGGGCCTGACTGCACCGCACGCTATATCTGGCCTGGGCCTGACGGGCCCGTTGGCGGGATCGTTGGCGCGGCCTGAGCGCCATCGTACAACGTCGATGTCCTGGTACGAGATGAGTGGGTCACCGCCAGCGACGGCGGACGCTCGATAGAACCATCAAGGAAGCCGACCGGCATGCTCGTACCCGCCGAAGCTTCGAAAGATCATCCACCGAGGCATCGGGCAATCGCGGTGCGAGCAGGTCATCGGGATGAATACCTAGCGGAAGGCGGCATCCTCGGCCCCCAAACCGACCGAAGCATGAGGATCCGGGCTTCACAGATTTCACGCGTGCCCGGTCACGTTCCCATCATTCACGGTGTAGCTGTCGGTCCGGATGCCGTAATCGATGCTGAACTTTGTTCGGTGCCGGTGCTCCCGCGCGGCTGCTGAGACGAAGACAGGGTTTGGCAAGGCTTTCGCCCGCATTCTTCGACGCCAATCCCAACATTGGAGGTCACCGTGGAATCACCGGAACGGGTCAAGCTCTGCAACCCGCCCGCCCACGAGTCGATGGCGGACGCGCCTGACCTCAGCGGCCACGCTCGTGCCGTCGGGTTGGAGTTGGTGACGCCACGGATTGACAGTGTCCGTCGGTTGGAGGCTATGACTGCGGAGGCTGTCGAGTTCCTGGGCATGTTCTTCGCCGAGCAGCGCGGAGCCGGCCAGGATCGGGATGCCCGGGTCGCGGAGGTGGTCGCGGAGATCGCGGCGACGGGCACCTACCGGCACACGCCGGCGGAGTTGGCGTTCGGGTGTCGGTTGGCGTGGCGGCAGTCGTCGCGGTGTGTCGGTCGGGCGCGGTGGCGCAATCTGCTGGTCCGTGACCGCCGCGACGTGGACACGGTGGACGGGATCACGGTGGAGTTGGTCGGTCACGTGAACGCCGCGATGGGTCGGGCCGGGGCGATCCGCAACGTGATCACCGTGTTCGGCCCGGACGACCCGGCGACGGGGCCGCGGGCGCGGATCTGGAACTCCCAGCTGTTCCGCTACGCCGGCTACCGGGCGCCCGGACGGGTCGGTGGTGGGTGATCCCGCGCAGGCGGACTTCACCGACAGCGTGGTCGAGTTGGGGTGGCGGCCGCCGGCGGTGCGGGGCCGGTTCGATCTGTTGCCGTGGGTGATCGAGACCGCTCGGGAGAAGCCGCGGCTGGTGGAGTTCCCGCGCCGGATCGCCCGTGAGGTCGCGCTGTCGCACCCGCGTCATCCGTGGTTGGCGGAGTTGGGTCTGCGGTGGCATGTGCTGCCGGTGATCTCGTCGATGCGGCTGCGGATCGGCGGCGTCGACTACTCGTGTGCCCCGTTCTCCGGGTTCTACCTGGGCGATGAGATCGCCACCCGCAATCTCGGCGATGTGGACCGCTACAACCTGCTGCCGGTGATCGCGGCCGGGCTCGGTCTGGATGTCGGGGATCGGGCGTCGATGTGGCGGGAGTCCGCCGCGCTGGTGCTCAACCAGGCGGTGTTGTCCAGCTTCATCAAGGCCGGGGTGTCGATCGCGCGACGGGTACACCGAGTCCCGGTCGTTCGCCGGGTTCGCGGCCCGGGAGGAGGCGCTGGGCCGGACCGTGTTCGGGGACTGGTCGTGGATCAACGGCCACTTCGGGCATTCGTTGGGGCCGGCGTTTCACCGCTACTACGACGAGTCCATCCCCGCGACCGGGTTCTTCACCGACCCGGACCGGCTGGACGGCGGCTTGCTGGTGGACCGGTGGGCGGGGCGGGTGCCGCAATGAACGCGGCAGCTGTTGCGGGCGAGTTGGGCGCGGGTGGCGCGTGGCCGGTGACGAGGCGGCGCGGCACTTCTACGCCACGCTGTTCGTGGTCGCCCCGGAGGTCCGGGCGATGTTCCCGGTGTCGATGTCGGCGCAGAACGACAAACTCCTCACCGCGTTGGGGCACATCGTGTCCCACGTCGATGAGCCCGGGGTGCTGGGGGGTTCCTGGCCCGGCTGGGTGCGGATCACCGCCGGTTCCAGGTCCGGCCCGGCGCACTACACGTGGTGGGGCAGGCGCTGCTGTCGACCCTGGAGAAGTTCCTGGGCCGGCGACTGGACACCGCGAGGTGCGGCAGGAGTGGGCGGCAGGCGTACCGGTTGGTGGCGCAGTTGATGCAGGCCGGTGCCGCCGACGCCGAGCGAGGCGGCTCCGCCGTGGTGGACGGCGACGGTCGGGCACGGTGTGCCGGCCGAATGCCGAGGTGGCGGTGTTCACCGCGCAGGCCGCACCCGGCGGTCGGTCTACCGGGCGGGACAGTCGGTGCCGGTGCACACCCCGTGTGCGCAGGGCTGGCGGTACCTGTCCCCGGCCAACGCGCCCGCGCGCGGACGGGAGTGTTGGAGTTCCATCTGCGGGCGGTGGGCGGCGATCTCCACCGCCACCGTGCAGCGTCTCGCCTCGGCGACGAGATCCGGATCGGGGCGCCGATCGGGTCGGCGTCTGGTCGGCCACGCCGACGGGGCCGGGCCGCTGCTGCTGATCGCCGGGGGTACCGGGCTGGCGCCGCTGCGGGCGGTGTTGGACGAGGTCGCCCAGCCAGGACGGCGCCGCGCCGCACCACGCTGGTTACGCCGCGACCGACCCCGATCGACCTGTACGACCACCAGCGGCTGCTGGGTCTGGCGGCGGCTGCGCCGTGGTTGACCTACCTGCCCACCGTCCGGCTGGGCCGTTGGCGTGGCGCGGGTCGGCACCGCCGCGCAGGCGGCGTTGACCGCCCGGACTGGCGCGACGCCGACGTGCTGGTGTGCGGCTCACCCGCACATGGTGACCGACCACCCGCGCCGCGCTCGCGGCGCACGGGCGTGCCGGCAGCAGCGGATCTTCGCCGACGAGTACAGCACCCTGCACTACCCGCCCCTGGCCGATCACCAGCGTGGGAGCCCACCGATGAACCTCTCGCACCACACCGCCACCCGCACACCGCCTGAGTGCCCCGACAGCGGGCACCGGCCGCCGGCGGCACCAGCCCTGCGGCAGGACGGTCGGCTCGTCTGCGCCGGGTCGCGGGCGCGGCAACACCTACCCACCCGGCGCGGAATGTTCGGCCGGCGCTGCTACGACGCCGACACGTCGACCAACTCCTCGACGCCTCGAACACCAACTCGCGGCGGTGATGGGCGAGGCCGCACGGCTGACGGGCGGACAACAAGCGCCTGGCGAACTCTGGAACACTCCCGCCGCCACGGACTCCTGCCCTCCGGCAACCCGACGAGGACGTGGACCAGGACACGGTACGAGCTGGTCATGCAGGCCCAGCAGACCGCCGACCAGATCCTGGCCGACGCCGGCCGCCAGGCCGCCGCCCTGGTCGCCGACGCCCGCCGCCACTACCTGCACACCGACAACCGACCACACGACCGTTGCGGCGCGACAGGCGACCGGGGGTGGCGGGTCCGGGCTGAGCAGGCCGAGGCACTCAACGGCCAACCTCGGCCAGTTCCTGCGACCAGTGGGCCGAGCTGGCTGACCAGCACCGCCGGCCAGCACGCTCGACACCGCCCAGCACCACACCGCGCAGCTGCGGCGAGGCCGCCGCCACCATCCGCCGGCTACCTCACCGACACCACCGCGCAGGGGGTGAGTGACCGTGCTGTTCGTCGTGCCCCACCGCCTACCGCGACCCCGACCACGCCCCGCCGCCGCCGGTGCAGCGGCTGGTGGACATCACCACCGAGGTCCAGGCCCGGCAGGTCCGGTTCACACCCACCGTGCCGGCAGCGGTACAAGCCCGGTACGGGCCGCTGCGCACCCCGGTCACCGAACCACCGGACGGGTTGACCCTCGACCAACGCAAGCGCACAGTGCTGGGTGAACTGCTGACCCCGACACACGCCCCGCTACTGTGAGATCGCCGACGACGCCGTACCCGACCAGGTCCGTGCATGGCTGGCCGCCGACCCCGACGCGGTCATGGTGTTCACCTGGCTCACCCCCGACAGCTACGACGCCCTCGCCGCCCCCGACGGCCTCGCCCGGGTCCACCTGGTCGTCCACGCCGTCAAACCACACTCCCACACCGACCCCGTCGGAGGAGCCGTAATGGTCCTACACCTGGACGTGCCCGTCGGGTGGGCGCTGCGATCAGCGCATCGGCCCTACGCCGCGGCCCGGCAGACACTCCCGCGCCCACAGGCTCACCGTTCCCAGCCCTGACGCGACCTGCCGCGCGGCACCGTCCCGCAGGCGCGGGCGCGGGTCGTGGACCCGGCCGCGATTCTGGTCTTCACGGCGGTGCTGGTCGCGGCTGATCCGACGCTGCGGATGCCGGGACCGGAACGCTTCGACCCCACCGAGGCTGACTTCTGCGTCTGCGCGGTACCACTGCTGTGGACCGACGAGCAGGGCTGGGTCCACCTCGCTGACGGCCGTCCCTGCCTGCTGCCACGGCGGCGGCGGTGACCGCCGTGACCGAGCTGGGCCGCGGCACGCACACGGTCGCGGCGGCGCTGCGGGCCGCGCTCGACGGGGTGGTGGCGGTGGTCCACGAGTACCCGGAGTTGGCGGGCGCATCGGTGGAGACAGCCCGCGGCGAGGCGTACGTGCTGCGCTGCGACAGCGGCGGCTACGCCATGGAGGCATGGCGGCACCACAGCCGCGACGCCTACCGGGTATGCCAGGCCGACAGCCTCGACACCGCGGTCGCCCTGGCCCTGGAAGCGGTACTCACCGCCGATGAGTGTGCCCGTCTGGGCCACCGGCCGGTGTCAACGGCGCAGGGGAGTGGAACGAAGGCGGGTATCGGATGACGCCCGTCGCCGGACCGGCCCGGACCTTGTGACAGTGCTGGCGCAGGCCGCCCAGCAGCGGCGGGTGTGCCTGGACCAGGCGGTCACCCGGGTAACCCGCCAGCGTGGCGTTCACCCCGACACGCTGCGCGTCTGGCTGGTGGTCCTGGACCGGCCGGCGGCCGGCGCCAGTCGGCGCCGGGTCTGCCGTTACTGGGGCTGCTGCGCCACACCTGCGGGATGCCCTTCGGCGCGGGACGACGACCACGACGGCCAGATCGCGTACCTCTGCTACTGCCCGACCCGGCCGGTCATCGCGGCGCAGGTGGCCCACCTGCACGTCCTGGCCGCGATCGGTGACCGGGTACGCCGTCTCGTGCAGGCGCACGGCCTGGCCGGGCTGGCGGCGGTGCTGACCACGATCCGCCTCGACGACACCGGCACGGTCACCGCCACCGTCTGGCGCTCACCAACCCTCCCACCCCCGCTGCCGCACCAGGCCGGGCCGACCGGCACAGCTGGTGCACGATGACCGACAGCCAGATCGACTGGCACTTCCGGGCCTTGGCGCTGTCCGAGCAGCTCGGCCGGGCCGGGGTGCTGGCCCCGTCGTGGCGGCCCGCGTTCGCCCATACCCCCCGGCACCTGTTCGTCCCACTCTTCTACGACGACGGTCGGCTGGTCGACAGCAGTGACCCGACCTGGTTGGACACCGTGTACAGCGACACGACGCTGGTCACCCAACTCGTCCACGACCCCGCTACCGGGCTGGCATGGCCGACCTGCTCCTCCACCCAACCCAGTCTGATGGCCCGGATGCTGCGGCTACTCGACCTCGGCCACCACCAGCGGGTCCTGGAGATCGGCACCGGCACCGGCTACGACACCGCCCTGCTCTGCCACCGCAACGGCGACCAACGCATCACCAGCATCGACATCGACCCCCTCCTGGTCGACCGACGCCGAGGAACGCCTACGCAACCTGGCCTGGCGGCCAACCCTGCTCACCGCAGACGCCACCCACGGAGTACCCCAATCACCAGCAGTCGACCGGATCATCGCCACCGCCGCCGTCGCAACCATCCCACCGGCCTGGATCCGGCAACTCACCCTCGGCGGCCTGGTGGTGGCCGACCTGCGCGGCGAGTTGACCTCCCACCTCACCGTCGCCCGCAAGATCGGACCCGGCGCGGTTCAAGGCCGCTTCCACGCGCAGCCCGGCAACTTCACGTGGCTGCGCCCAGACCCCACCCGCCCGCACCGCCGCCCGCCGACCGACGTGCCGTTCGACTTCACCGACGTGCAGAGCGAACGAACCAGCCTGCCTGCCACGGCGTTCAAGGAGGCGGGATTCCTGTTCCTGCTGCAGCACACCATCCCCACCCTTGGGCCCCTCAGCCACGCCCTCACCGAAGACCAAGCCGGCACGGCCCTGCACACGCAGGACGACCACTCGTGGATGCAGTACCACCCCGAGGACGCTGGGGAGGCCACCGTCACCTGGGGCGGGCGACAGGAGCTGTGGCCACTCGTGCGTGACACGTGGCGACGCTGGACCGGCTGGGGCCAACCACCACCGCAACGGTTCGGCTACACCAGCCGCGACGACGGCCGTACCACCCTGTGGCTCGACCACCCCACCGCCACCGTGCTGACCCACCAGACCCCGCCATGAACAGCGGGACGACGCACACGTACAGCGCAAACCGGCGGTGGCACCGCTGAGCTACCCGAATGATCGACGGGTACGGCCGGCGGTGGCCGGGCTGAGGGAGTGGGCGATCGGGGTCGGAGCCAGGCGGAAGACGCCCCATTGGGAGATGCCCGACTTCACCCGGATCATGACCGGCCGGAGGGTGTCCGGCAGGTCGTGCAGGTCCGTGAGGTGGCTGTGCGGGGCGGATCGGCGTTGATTGAGTCCGACCGATTCCAGCAGCTTGCCGGCCCAGTCCAGCCGGGGTACCGGCGTGGTCACCAGGAGCAGGCCGCCGGGGCGGAGCAGGGCCTGGATGCTGGTGAGGAAGTCGCCGGTCTCGAGCACGTCGAAGGCGATGACGACGTCGTAGTCGGCCCGGCGTAGGCCGAGTCGACGCCAGTTGTTGATGTCGCCCTGGATGAAGGTGTGCGGCGGTGGCTCGGACGGGGCTACCAGGTCGACGCCGGTGTAGTCGTGCCAGCCGTGCGCCACGGCGTACCGGCCGAGCCGGCCTTCGCCGCAGCCGAGCTCCAGGATCCGGGCGGTCCGCGGCAGGTGCCGCAGGAAGAACCGCAGCTTGCGCTGGTGGTCCAGGGCGGCGAGCGGCGCCTGCCGGGGGGTACGCCGGGCGTGGGCGGGGGTGGCCGCGTGTGGTCGGGGGGTGATCGGGGCGTCCCGGCCGGTACCCTCCGTGCGCTGCTCGTGGTAGGACTCGTCGACGTTCACCGACCAGATGTCGTGGCCCGCCCCGTCGAGGATGTTCTCGACCGTGAGCATGGCGGTGAGCATCGAGTGGTCCTGGTTGTTGTAGCGGTGCATTCCGTTGCGCCCCACCGGGTACAGGTTCGGCACGTGCTCGCCGAGCCAGTCCCGGATGGTCGCGACGTTGCGCTGGTACGTCTCGTCGTAGACCGGGTACGCCTTGGGTACCCGCACCGCGTACCCGGCCTGCACGCAGCCCGGCCGGACCAGACCCAGCCGCTCCACTTCGGACACTGCGAGGTCCACCAGGCGTTCGTCGGGCAGCGACCACACCGCGTCGCCCTCGTTGACGAAGTACTCCAGTCCCAGGCAGGTCCGGCCCTGCTTGACCAGGTACGGCGACCAGGAGCCGAAGTTCTGGATGCGCCCCACCTTCACTTCCTGGTCGTGGATGTAGATCCAGTTGTCCGGGAAGCTGAACTCCTCCGGAACCACCAGGGCGACGGTGAGGAAGTCCCGGTACCCCAGGTCGGCGGCGGCCTGCTCGACGGCGGGCGGGGCCGGCGGGCACAGCGAGTGCACCAGGGTGCGCAGCGGCATGGAGGAGATCACCTGGCGGGCCGGGATCGTGCGCAGCCCGCTGCCGTCGTCCACGACCACTCCGGTCGCCCCGCCCGGGCCGCGGTCCACCCGTACCACCTGGGTGGCGGTTTCGATCACCCCGCCGCGCTTCTCGATCAGGTCGGCGCAGCGCTCCCACATCATGCCCGGCCCCAGTTTCGGGTACTGGAACTCCTCGATCAGGCTGGTCACGTCGGTCTGGTTGTGGTGCGGCAGCAGCGAGTTGACCACGGCGCGGAACAGCGACAGGTTCTTGATCCGTTGCGCCGCCCAGTCGGCCTGGATCTGCTCGGCCGGCACTCCCCACACCTTCTCGGTGTAGGTCTTGAAGAAGATCGAGTAGAGCCGTTTGCCGAACCGGGCGGTGACCCAGCCGGCGAAGTTCGACTGGTCCCGGGGCGGCCGGATGCGGGCGCTGGTGTAGGAGCTGACGCACCGCACCGTCTCCAGCAGGCCCAGGCCGCGCAGCGCGTTGGCGGCGCGCAGCGGGTAGTCGAAGAGTTTGCCGCGGTAGTGGATGCGGCTCATCCTGGGTCGTCGCAGGAAGTCCTCGCCCGGCAGGATCTCGTGCCAGAAGCGCTCCACCCGGTCGACTTTGGTGAAGAACCGGTGGCCGCCGATGTCGAACCGCCAGCCGTCGCGCTGCACGGTCCGGGAGATCCCGCCGAGCGCGGTGTCCGACTCGATGACCCGTACCGTCGCGCCGCGCCCGACGAGTTCGTACGCGGCGGTCAGTCCGGCCGGGCCCGCGCCGATGACCAGTACCGGATCTTCGTCCGGTGCGGTGTGGTCGCCGGTCGGGTCAGTGAGCGTCTGGGACACATCGCCCAGTGTCGAGGGTAAAAGTGAATGATTGTCAGCATTTACTCGAAAGGATGGATTGCGGGGTTATGCCGTGCGGCAGCGTCGGAGTCGCCGTCAGGTGAGCGGGCGGACGTCCCAGATCCAGGCGCCCAACAGCCATCGGGGTGGGCCGAGGAACCGGGTGACGGCGCTGCGCAGCGCCTCGCTGTACACCTGATCGGGTGACAGCACCAGCACGCCGGCCCGCCAGTACCGCAGGTCCGCGAGGAACCGTTCCGCATCGCCCGGCTGCGGTGCCGGGGGCTCGCCGGTCGCGGCGGTGCGCTCCAGATACGTCGACGCCCACCGGGGCGGCGCGCCGGCGATGGCAAGGCCACCGTCGGGGGACGCTCCGAGGAAGTACCCGCGCGGAATGGCGAAGCCGTCGTTGGTTGACGCCGCCCAGCGCTGCCCGTCGATCCAGAACTGGCTGGCCAACGGCACGCTGACCAGGGTGCGGCCACCCGCGACGTAGGGTCGCCAGGCGCCGGTGGAGACGAACGCGGGTACCGGGTGCAGCTGGGAGGCCGGCGGGCGCTGCGGCCAGAGCACCACCGTGGACATGGCCACCAGGGCAAGGGTGGCGAGCACGGCGGTACCGGGGAGCAGCCGTCGGGACCGCCACGCCGTCGGGAGCACCTCCCGTAGCAGGGCATCGAGGCCGTACGCCAGGATCACGGCGGCAGCGACCACGGCGACGTGCGCGAACCGTTCCGGCATCGCCAGCTTGAGCACCGGGACCCTGCCGATCAGCTGTCCCGGCCCGCGGACGACGCCCAGCGGACCGAGATCGATCCAGTGGCCAAGCGAGGCGGCCAGGCAGACGACCACCACCGCCGCGCAGGCCGGCACCACCGGGCGGCGGCGCAGCGCGACCACGATCCCGACCAGCAGCGCCAGCAGCGGCAGCCCCGTCACCGGCAGGACGGCCACGCTCCACCAGGCGCTGCCGCGCAGCGTGCCCGGCAGCAGCAGCGCCCACTCCCGCGGTAGCCCCAGCCACATCGGCGGCCGGGTCGCGAAGCCCTGCACATCGAGCTCGGGAGCATGGTGCGGGCCGAAGAACTGCCGCCACAGCGGGTACGCCAGCAGCACGAGCGCGGTGCCGGCGGCGATGCCCAGGCCCCGGGCGTACCGGCCGGCCAGTCGGAACAGACCGGGTCGCTGGACGGCGTACCCGATGGTGAAGATCGTCATCCCGATCGCGGTGAACAGCAGCGCCTCCTCGCCGATCAGCGCCTGCCAGGCGATCAGCGCGCCGAGGATGATGCCCCGGCGCACCGGATGGTCCGGCTCCGCCAGTCGGATCACCTGCCAGATGATGATCGGGATGAGCACCTGCAGGGCGACGTGCTGGCGGCCGGTGCTCTCGGCGATCAGGTGCGGGTTGAAGCCGCAGTACAGCGCGGCGAGCGCCGCCGCCAGCCAGTGCCGGCGCAGCTTGGCGAAGAGCAGCCAGTACCAGGCGGTGGCGGTGCCGGCCACGCTGGCGATCAGCGCCACCAGGTAGCTGACCTGGACGCCGGCCAGCAGGGTGAGCGGGGCCAGCGGCAGCCCGATGCCGATCAGGCTGGCCTGCGCGGCCAAATTCACCCCCACCGGGGCGTTGAGCCGGTGGGTGACGAACGGGTCGTCCAGGTGTGCCACGGCGTACGCGCTGTGCGCCAGGAACCACTGCGCACTCACCTGGTCCGAGCCGGGGCCACCGGAGAAGATCCGGTTGTCCGGGTCGACCAGCACCGGCCAGAACATCACCAGGGCCGCGATGAGGAAGACCAGCGGCGGGCCCAGCCGCCGCAGCCACCGGGCCACCGCCGACCAGCGGGCCCGATGTCCCGGGTCGGTGGCCGTGACATCGCCGGTCGGCTGCGGGCCGAGAACGTCGGTAGTCGCCACCAGTTCCGCTCCTCGGCGGCCCACCCCGTCCGGACCGCCAGTCGACCAGCTAACGATCAAGGCCGTCGCGTGGTGACGCGGCCGGGTCGCGGCGGCGGCTGAAACCGGCTGAAGCCGCGGTGAAGCCGGCTTGAATCCCCGGCCGGGCACGCTGCCGACATGACAGAAACCTCAGCTGTACCGGCCATCGCCGCCCGTGGGCTGCGAAAGTCGTTCGGCGACCACCTGGTCCTCGACGGCCTCGACCTGACCGTGCCCGCCGGCACCGTGTTCGCGCTGCTCGGCCCCAACGGTGCGGGCAAGACCACCACCGTGCACATCCTCTCCACTCTGATCCGCGCCGACGGCGGGCAGGCCCGGGTCGCCGGGTACGACGTGGTCGGCGACCCCCAGGCGGTCCGCGCCGCGATCGGCGTCACCGGCCAGTTCGCGGCCGTGGACAACCTGCTCTCCGGCGAGGAGAACCTGCTGCTGATGGCGGACCTGCACCACCTCGGTCGGGCCGCCGGCCGGCAGCGGGCCGCCGAGCTGCTCGACCAGTTCGACCTGGCCGACGCCCGCCGCAAACTCGTCTCGACCTACTCCGGGGGCATGCGTCGCCGGCTCGACCTGGCCATGGGGCTCGTCGGCCGGCCCCGGGTGGTGTTCCTCGACGAACCGACCACCGGCCTCGACCCGCGCAGCCGGCGCACCATGTGGCAGATCGTCCGGCGGCTGGTCGCCGACGGGGTGAGCATCCTGCTGACCACGCAGTACCTGGAGGAGGCCGACGAGCTGGCGGGCCGCATCGCCGTGCTCGACCACGGCCGGCTGGTGGCCGAGGGCACCGCCGAGCAGCTCAAGCGGCGGGTACCCGGTGGGCATGTGCAGTTGCGGTTCGCCGACGCCCGGGGACTGAGCCTGGCCGTCGCCGCGCTGCGCGACGCGGTACCCGCGGACGACGCGCTGACCCTGCGGGTACCCAGTGACGGCAGTGTCCGTTCGTTGAAGTCGCTGCTCGACCGGCTCGACGACGAGTCGGTCGAAGTCGGCGAACTGACCCTGCACACCCCCGACCTCGACGACGTCTTCCTCGCCCTGACCGGCAACCCCGACAGCCAGCCCGTAGACCAGCCCGTAAGCCAGCCCGACAACCAGTTGGAGAGCACCCGATGAGCACCCTGGCCCTGACCGTCCGCGACTCGCGGACCATGCTGCGTCGCAACCTGCTGCACGCCCTGCGGTACCCGTCGCTGACCCTGATCGTGGTCGGCATGCCGATCACGTTCCTGCTGCTGTTCGTCTACGTGTTCGGCGGCACGCTGGGCGACGGGCTCGGCGGCCCGACCGGCGGCCGGTCGGCGTACCTCGAATACGTCGTCCCCGGCATCCTGCTGATGACCGTGGCCGCGTCGGTCCAGGGCACCGCCATCTCGGTGGCGATGGACATGGTCGAGGGGATCGTCGCCCGGTTCCGGACGATGGCGATCGCCCGCGCCAGCGTGCTCACCGGCCACGTCCTCGGCAGCGTCATCCAGTGCCTGCTCAGCCTCGTCGTGGTGCTCGGATTGGCGGTGCTGCTCGGCTTCCGGCCCGATGCCGGGCCGGTGGAGTGGCTGGCGGCCGCCGGCCTGCTCGCCATGATCGCGTTCGCGCTGACCTGGCTGTCGGTGGCGCTGGGCATGGTGACCAAGAGCGTCGAGTCGGCCAGCAACCTGCCGATGCCGCTGATCTTCCTGCCGTTCCTCGGCAGCGGCTTCGTCCCCACCGACTCGATGCCGGCCGGGCTGCGCGTCTTCGCCGAGTACCAGCCGTTCACCCCGTTCATCGAGACGCTGCGCGGACTGCTGGTCGGTACCGGCATCGGCAGCAGCGGCGTGCTGGCGGTGGCCTGGTGCGTGGTGATCTCCGGGGGCGGCTACCTGTGGGCCCGCAAGCTCTACGCCCGTGACCCGATCAAGTAGTCAGCCCGCCGCGCGGGCGCGCAGCAGCGCCAGGCCCGCCGCCCGTAGCCCGTCCCGATCCAGGTCGGCGTAGTGCGACACCGCGTCGCGGTACGCCGACCTGTCGGCCGCTTCGGCTGCCTCGCGGGCGGTGGTCGAGGACATGGTGGGCTGGAAGGCGCGCACGTACCGGTACCGCTGCGCCAGCGCGATCATCCGAGCGGCCGTCTGCGCCCGCTGTGGACTGATCGTCGGCTCAGCCAAGTCCATTGTGGACAGCGCCAACAGAACGGCCCCGCAGACCGGGAACTCCATCAGGTACGGCGGCGGATTGGCGACCGGCTCGGACAGGATCGCCGACAGGTACCGGGGCAACTCGGCCGCGACGTCGGCAACCCGGTCCAACTGGCCGTGCCGGGCATGCGCGACCACCGCCACGGCCTGCGCCTCCAGCGTCCACGGATCCACATCGGGGGCGAACCGGCGCGTTGTCGGGGACTGCATCTCCACCAGGCCCGCCAGCGCTTCACGCCACAGCGCGAGCCCGGCGTCGAGTTGCCCCCGGGCCAGCGTGATCTCGGCCCGTACGCCCAGCCCGTAGGTGGCCGCGCTGGGCTCGTCGATCCGTTCGTTCGCGGTCCGCTCCAGCCAGTACTCGGCCGCGCCGACCGCGCCCAGTTGCAGGTTGGCCAGCATCATCCACCACTGCAGGCCGACCACGTCCGTGCCGCCGAGCCGCTCGTACACCGGCAGCGCCGCCGCCAGTTGGCGCAGCGCATCACCGCCGCGCTCCAGTTGCAGGCACAGTTCGGCGATCCGGGCCCGGGCCACCGTGGTCAGCCACGGCATGTCGCGCGGCTCGAAGGCGGCCAGCATCCGCTGGGCGGTCTGCTCGGCCCGGTCGAGGTCACCGGTGGCCTCCCAGAAGTAGCTGGCCACGCCGTTGGCGGCGCCCGCGACGAGCGGCTCGTCAGCGTCGCAGAGGGTGAACAGCGCGGTCGGGTCGGTGGTGGCCGTCCGGGCCACTACGGCGGCGGCCCGGATCAGGGTGGTCGGCGGGGCCGGCGGCAGCCGCCGCAGCGCGATCAGCGACCGGACCGGCTGTGGCCCCTGGATCAGGAACGCGTACGTGGTGGTGAGCGTCAGACTCGTCCGGGTGGCCTCGACCAGCTCCGGCTCCGGCCGGAAGTGGGACAGCAGGTAGCCGGTCTCGTCGGCGAGTTTGGCGATCCGGACGTAGTTCGACTCGACCGTCCACAGGCTCTGCAGCACTGCGCTGGTCGCGGCCACCGTCGGCCCGTCCGAGCGGGCCACCGCGAGCCGCTGCGCGTGCACCAGGTTGTCCTGCTCGGCCCGGATCTCCTCGATCAGAGCGAACGGATCGGCCCCGAACGCCGCGTCATGGCAGCGCAGCCCGAAGTCGCGGGCCCAGCGCAGGAAGGCCCCGGTCACCTGCTCGTCCCGGCCGGTCGCGGTCCGCTGGACGGTACTGAACTCGCGCACCGTCTCCAGCATCTGGAACCGGGTACCGGTGGGGGTGTCGGCGGCCTTCAGCAGCGACCGGTCGATGAGGTGCTCGAGAACGGCGAGCGGGTCCGCGCCGAGCAGGGCGCCGGCCGCCGCCGCGCTGAACCCCGACGGGAACACCGACAGCGCCGCCATCGCCTGCTGTTCGGCCGGGTCGAGCAGGTTCCAACTCCAGTCGACCACGGCCTGCAGGGTGCGGTGCCGCTCCGGGCTGTCCCGGGGGCCGCCGCGCAGCAGCGCGAACCGGTCGGTCAGCCGGTGCCGGATCTCGGTGACCGACAGGGCCCGGACCCGGGCGGCGGCCAACTCGATCGCCAGGGGTAGCCCGTCCAGGTGTCGGACCACGTCGGCCACGGCGTCGGCGGGCAGGTCGACATCGGGCCGGGCGGCTGCCGCGCGCTGGCTGAACAGCTCGGTGGCGGTCTGCTGGTCGAGTTGGGGCAGTGCGTACACCGACTCCGACGACAGCCCGAGCGGTGTCCGGCTGGTGGTGAGCACGCGCAGGTCCGCAGTGGCGGAGACGAGCGCCTGGGCGAGGTCGGCGACCCCGGCGACCACCTGCTCGCAGTTGTCGAGCACCAGCAGGGTCGGCCCCGGGCCGAGGGCGGCGACGATGCCGGCCGGCACGTCGGGCGGGCCGGCCGGGTACCCGATCGGGGTCCGCCTGGACTCGCCCGCGCCGAGCGCCGTCGCCACCTCGCCGGCCACCTCCGCGTCCGCGGCGACCCCGCTGAGCGCGACGAAGTGCACCACCCGCTGCTCGGCCCGGCGGCCCACCGCGTGGGCGAGGCGGGTCTTGCCCAGCCCGCCGGTGCCGACGATGGAGACCACCCGGGCGGTGCGCAGCAGGGCGGTGACGGCGGCGACATCGGCGTCCCGGCCGAGCAGGGCGTTCGGCTCGTACCGCACGCCGTGCCGGACGCTGGGCGCGTCGTCCCGCAGCAGTTCCCGGTGCAGGTCGCGCAGGGCCACGCCGGGATCGGTGCCGAGGTCGTCGCGCAACGAGCGCCGGTAGGACTCGTAGCGGGCCAGCGCCGCCGCCGGGCCGGCCGTGACCGTCTCGCAGCGCAGCAGTTCGAGCAGGACCTCCTCGTCCCGGGGCGCCTGCGCGGCCACCACGAGCAGCGCGTCCATCGCCTCGTCCCGGCGGCCCAGCCGGGCCAGCGCCAGCGCCCGGCCGCGGCGCAGCGTCCGGTACGCGGCAGCGCGCCCGGCCCGCAGCGCTGCCACCGCGTCACCGGGCTCGGCGTCCTCCTCCGGTGGGCCGGCCCAGCAGCGCAGACCCGCGTCAGCTTCGGCGAGCGCGGCCGCGTCGTCGCCCTCACGCAGTCGCCGGGCACTGCCCACCGCGTGCGCCAGCACGACACTCGCGTCGACCTGGCTCTCGTCCAGCGCCAGCCGGTAGCCCGTCGGAGTGCTCGCGATCAGCTCGGCGCCGAGCAGCGTGCGGGTACGGGAGACGAGGACCTGCAGCGCCTTGGTGGGGTTCTCCGGCTGACCGTCCGGCCACAGGTCGGCCACCAGGCGCGCGGTGCCGCAGCCGGTCCGCAGGTCGGCGGCGAGGACGGCGAGCAGCGCACGTACCCGGGGGGCGGTCACCTCGTGGTCGCGGTAGGACACCTGAGACAGCAGGATCAGCTCGGTGGCCATGGCACGAGGCTAGTCGGGAAGCCGCATCTGCCAGGCATCGGTGATGAGCTCACCCAGGCGGTCGACGTCGACGCGCTCCAGTCGCAGCATGACCAGGGGCAGCCCGTCGTAGCCGGGCGCGGTGAAGAACAGGTCGGGCTCGCCGAGCAGCAGGGCCTGCTTCTCGGCCTCGTCGCCGACGTAGAGCACCGCGATGTCGGTGCGGATGACGCGCGGCTTGCCGGGGCTGCGCTCGGGGTAGGACCAGACGAAGCCCCTGTTCGCGACCCGGAAGTCGAAGCCGGCGCTTTCGATCTCGGTGACCTGCGGCAGCCCGAGCGCCAGCCGGCGCACGTCGTCGGCGTCAGCCACCGAACCCGCTCCCGCACGTCGTCGCCAGCACCGCCACAGGCTAACCCGCACCCCTGACAGCGACAGCAACTGGAACTGCCGGCCATCGTCAGCCGAACCAGATCAGTTCCTGGCCGTGGGGCGGGCCCCTGACCGGGTCGGGTGACCCGCCGGTCGGCGGGTCAGCCCCGGCACTGTGCACGATGCATCGAGCTGGTTGCGGACTTCGATCCGCCGTTGCCTGCGACGGTCTGTGCTGCGGTCCATAGCCGCAGTACAGGCCATCTCTGCGTGATCTTCGGCGCTACTTCTGTCGGTGCGAGAAAACTCGAAAGGCGGAACGCGTGGGGTAATTGTTAATCACTGAGGCTTATGATCCTATGTTCACGATATGAGCTAGTGGCGTCGAAACAGACGGCGCCACCGGGATCTCCGTGCCAGGCCGCGGAACCCATTTGAGGGAGGCACCATGCCCAAACGCGCCGCCTGGCGTACCCCTGTCCTGGCCGTTGCGGCAATGGTCGCCGGCCTCGTCCTCGTCGCCATCCCGCAACAACCGGCCGTCGGAGCACCCACTCCCACGACGGCTGAGCTGATCGTGCAGAAGGGCGGCGACCGCACCGGCGCCCAGATCGTGGCTGGGCTGCCGAACGCGGTCTTCGACTTCTTCGCCGGAGTGGCCGGCACCCCGCCCGCCGCCGCCGCGGTACCCGACGCGACCTGTACCACCGACGCGAACGGTCAGTGCGCGGTCAACGTGCCGGGGCGGACCGCGACCGGTCAGGGGTACTGGATCCGGGAGCGCACCGCACCGGCCGGCTTCCGGATCGCCACGGTGCTCGACACCGGATCCACCAGCAACAACGCCGGCCCCCAGCCGTACAACCAGCTCTTCACCGGCGCTGTCTTCAACAACATCAGCTACACGTTCCCGGTCGCCGGTACCGGCACCGCGCAGTCCTCCCGGGGCAGCTTCTGGGCCGACATCCGGAACAACCCGGCGCTGCCTCCGGGCTGTGGCCTCAACATCGCGCTGCTGATCGACACGTCCGGCTCGATCGGCGCGGACATCGGCAACGTGAAGGCGGCGGCCAACGGCTTCGTGGACGCGCTCACCGGTACCCCGTCGCAGGTCGCGCTGTTCAGTTTCGCCTCGAACGCCACTCAGGAGCTGGCCTCCACTGCGGTCTCGACGACGGCCGGCGCGGCGACCGTGCAGGCCGCGGTGAACGCGCTGCCGACCCCGAGCGGCTCGACCAACTGGGACCAGGGACTGTTCCTCGTCGCCGCGCAGACCACCACGTACGACGCGGTGGTCATGCTGACCGACGGCAACCCGACCGTGTACGGCCCGCCGGTCGCGTCCGGCCCCGGCGACCACACCCGCTTCCGTGAGGTGGAGAACGGCATCTTCTCCGCGAACGCGGTGAAGGCGAAGGGCACCCGCGTCGTGGTGGTCGGCGTGGGAGCGGGCGTCACCGGCGCGACCGAGAACCTCCAGGCGTTGTCCGGCCCGACCGCGGGCTCCGACTTCTTCCAGACCGACTACGCCGCGCTGGGCAACCTGTTCCGGCAGCTCGCCCTGACCACCTGCCTCGGCACGATCAGCGTGGTCAAGCAGGTGCTCCCACCCGGTACGCCCGCCGGCAGCATCGCCGGCGCGCAACCGGCCGGCGGCTGGACGATCACCAGCTCCACCGCCGGCGTGGTCCCGATGTCCGGGGTCACCGACGCGGCGACCGGCGGGGTCAGCTTCGACGCGCCGCTGGGCGGCCAGACCTCGCTACCGGTGACGCTCACCGAGACCCAGCAGGCCGGCTTCACCCTCCACCCACTGGCTGGGGTGAACGCGGTCTGCACCGACTCGACGAACACCCCGGTAACGGTGACGAATGCCGGCGCTCTCGGGTTCACCGTGTCGGCGCTGCTGGACGACGCCATCACCTGCACCATCTACAACCTGGCGCCGAACCCGCCCGCCCAGGTACGGGTCAACAAGACCTGGAACATCGACGGCACGCAGTTCGTCGACGGTGCTCAGCCGGCCAACTTCCAGGCGGCGCTCAACCTGACCGGGCAGGTGACTCCGGAGTTCGCCACGACCTACAGCGGGTACCTGGCCGGCGACTCGGTCACCGTGGGCGAGACCGTGGACACCACGCTCTTCCCGCCGGGCTGCACCAACGTACCCAGCGGTGACATCGGTGCGCACACCCTGGTCGGTGGGCTCAATACCTACGCCATCACCAACACGGTCACCTGCGTCACCACGCTGACCCTGCTCAAGACCGTGGCCGACCCGTTCGGGCCGACGGCCGACCCCAACCTGTGGACGCTGACCGGGCTGGCCGACGACGCCTCACAGACATTCAGCGGTACCACCGGGGTGAGCGAGGACATCACCCCCAACCTGCGGTACGACCTGAGTGAGTCGACTGTGCCCGGATACACCCAGCAGCTCGTGCCCGGCGCGGTGCTGGTGCCCAACTCCACCGGCTCCTGGCACTGCGTGCTCCGGCTGTCCGACGGCACCACCGGCCCCGAGTTCGACGGCCTCAACGGCGGCGTGTCCGTGACGCCCGGCCAGAACGCCGAGTGCACCGCCATCAACACCGCCCAACCCGCTCACCTGACCCTGCTCAAGGAGGTGACCAACACGCACGGCGGAACCGCGGTACCGGCTGACTTCACCCTCACCGCGACACCGCAGTCGATCCTGACGGGTGCGTTTACGGTGACCGGCCGGGCCGGGCAGACGGCTGTCACGAACCGGCTCATCGCGCCGCTGGTGGGGTACGTGCTGACCGAGAGCGGGCCGACGGGTTACCTGGCTGATGGCGCTCCCACCTGCCTGCTCGCGGGTACCACCACTTCCGTGCCGGTCCTCGCCGGCGTGGTGATTCCGCTGCTCGGTACGGACGTGGTCTGCACCTTCCGCAACGTGGACCAGCAAGCTGTGACGCCGAGCGCCTCTGCGTCGAGCGCTCCGCCGACGACGGCTCCGCCGACCACCGCACCGCCAACCACGCAGCTCGCGTCGTTGACCACGCCGGCGGCCAATCCGAACCTGCCGGCGACCGGCGCCCCGATAGCTCGGTTGAGCGAGCTCGGCATACTGCTGATCGTCATGGGTAGCCTGCTGCTGCTGGTGTCCTTCGTACGCGAACGGTACCTGCGCGAGGCCCGCTGACCGTGCGTTCCGGCGCAGCCCACCAATCCAGGTGGGCTGCGCCGGGCGTTGGTCCCGACTTCCGGCACCTGATCGGGCCGCGGGAAATATCGACCGGCCGCTACCTCGTGCGTACCGTGAACAGGTCGCCGGGCTGGCACTCCAGCACCTCGCAGAGCGCGGTGAGGGTGGTGAACCGGACCGCCCGGGCATGACCGTTCTTGAGCACCGACAGGTTGGCCAGCGTGACGCCGACCCGGTCGGCGAGTTCGGTGAGGCTCAGGCCGCGCGCGGCCAGCAGGGCGTCGAGGTGTACGTCGACACGGTGCTCGTCGTCGGGTGGCACTAGATCACGGTCTCCAACTCGGCCCGCAGTGCCCGACCGCGTTTGATGACCTCGGCGATGGCCAGGAAGCCGACCGCCGCCAGCAGCCACTGGATGTTCAGGCTCAGCGTGGTCGTGATGGTGCGGCCACCGGTGGCGGCGTCGCTGAGTACCAGGCCGGCGAACATGGTGAGGAACCCGGTCGCCACCCCGCCGAGCGCGCTGACCGCGGCGAGCACCCGCAGCCGGCGTACGGTGGCGGCGGTGAACGGATCGGTTCGCCGGGCGACGATGACCAGGCGCAGCAGCAGTGCCAGCAGGGCGAGTGCCACGCCGAGTTGGCCCAGCCGGCTGGCTGCGTACCAGCTCAGTTGTCCGATGCTGGGGTCTGTGATGACCGCCTCCACTGTGGAGTCGGCGGCGACGCTCACCCCTGGTGCGAGACCGCCGGACGCCCCCGTGACGTCGGTGATGTCCCGTGCGCTCAACTCGACCGGGACCGGACCGCCGGTGATCAGGCTGCCGATCTCCACCGCCGCGACCAGTGCGCCGAGCGCCAGGCTGACGATCAGGCCGGTCTGTAGTTCGCCCAGCCAGTCCGGCCTTCGCAGCCGCTGCCAGAGCGTGCTCCCCGTGGTCATGGAAACGCCTCCTTATCGATTACCGATATACCGATAATCGATAAGGAGGCGGCTGATGTCAAGGGGGCGGCGGATCGACCCGCCGCCCCCGAGGTCGATCAGCGGGTGGTGCAGAGCTTGCCGTTCAGCACGAACAACGGCGGCGCGACGTTCGGGCCCTGGTACGAGCCGACGAAGCCGACGTTCACCGTCGCCCCCGGTGCGATGGTGGCGTTGAAGTCGGCGTTGCTGACCTGGACCGAGGCGCCGGTCTGCGACCAGGTGCCGTTCCAGCCGCCGCTCATCTGCTGCCAGCCGGTCTGCCAGTTGAAGGCGAGCGTCCAGGTGTTCACCGGGTCCGTGCCGGTGTTGGTGATGTCGACGCTGGCCACGTAGCCGTTACCCCAGTCGTTGACGTCGGCGAAGGTCACCGCGCAGTCGGCGGTCGCCGGGGTGCCGGTGGCGAAGGTCAGCGGCGGCGAGGCCCAGGAGACCCGACCCGCGCCGTCCCGGGTGATGACATTGATCGTGTACTTCGTCCCCGGGTTGAGGTTGCGCACCGTGAACGTGGTGCCCGTGGTCTCGCCCAACTGCTCGCTGGTGGTGCCGTTCTGCCGGTAGATCTCGTACTTCACCCCACCGGAGGAGGCCGGCCAGGACAGCGTCGCCGTCCGGTCGGTGACCGCCGAGGCGGTCGGCTGGCCCGCGGCGGCCGGGCCGGTGACCGGGTTCGACGGGTGCATGATCAGCGTGGTCAGCGAGTACGCCGGCAGCGTCGCCGACGCCGTGCTGCCGGTACCGGTGCTGATCGCGGTGGCGCCGTTGCCGTAGCTGAGCACCTGGCCGGTCGCGGCCGGGGAGTACCCGGCGTAGTTCAGCGCCACCGTCCGGGCGTTGTCCGGGTCCTCGTTGAGCAGCAGGACCGACAGGTCACCGTTGGGTAGCCGGGCGGCGTGCACCTTCACCAGGTCGTTGGTGCTGCTGGCCCGGATCAGCTGGGCCCCGCGCGGGGCGAACTTCGAGAACATCGACAGCGCGTAGTACGGCGCGAACGGGGTGTTCAGCGCCGGTTCGCAGGTGGTGCCGTCGGCCAGGCAGCCGGCGCTGGAGAGCAGGCCGAAGTCCTTGTAGTCGGTCTGCCCGGCGACCGTCGAGACGGTGTCGATGCCGTTGTGCACGTCCCACCAGTCGACGTTGAAGACGCCGTTCTCCAACAGGCCGGCGTAGGCGTCGGCGGCGAACAGCGCGCCCGGCTGGGTGTTGACGCCGTACCCGCCGTTGATCTCGGTGACCGCGATCGGCAGCGGCTTACCCGCGTACTTCAGGATCTGCTGGCGGGCGAGGTACATCATGTCCGGCAACTGCGCCGTCTTGCCCAGCGCCTCGGGGCCGTTCGAGCCGCCCGGGTACCAGTGCACGATGGCGAAGTCGATGTCCGCCCCGGCGATCGAGAGCACCACCTGGTTCCAGGTACCGGCATCGCCAGCGGCCGTGAGGCCGTCCGGCCAGTTGGAGGGCGTGGTGAGTACCGCGCCGATCTTGACGGTCGGGTCGACCGCCTTCATCGCGCGGGAGTAGTCGCGGACCAGGGTGGCGTACTCGGCCGGGGTTTTCTCCGGGTGGTTGTCGGCCTCCCAGTTGGAGCCGTAGTGGCCGTTGCCGTACAGCTCGTTGCCGATCTCCCAGTACTTGACGCCGTAGTGCTTGTCGACGTTGGCGTAGCGGACCCAGGCGGCGGCCTCCGCCGGGGTGCCGGTGCCGTAGTTGGCGATCACCATGGCCTGCGCGCCGGCCCGCTGCACGCCGCCCATGAAGTGGTCGAAGTCGGTGTTCGGGGCGACGTACCCGCCGGGCGCGGTGTTGTCCTGCCAGTGGTAGATGTCCGAGTACGAGCCGCCCGGGTACCGCATGATCTGGACTCCGGCGCCCTTCAACAGGTCGGCGACCGGGTCGGTACCCAGCTCCTGGTCCCAGACGGCGTGATTGACGCCGAGCGCCGCGTCGCCGATGGTGGCGAGTCCGGCGCGGGCGTTGACGGTGACCTGGGCGTCGACCGCCGCGCCGGCCGGGTTGGTCAGTGCGGTGACGGCAATGGTCGCGCTGGCGGCCGTCACCGCCAGTGCGAGAGTGGCGAAGACGGTACGGGATGATCTCATCGGGGTGTGCGCTCCGATCGGGAACGATGGATGGAAGCGCTCCCAGCCTCAGTTCCGCCCCGTCCGCTGTCAATGCCGTCGCCGGCAAAACGATGTCAACTGCACCCAGGCGTGACGTCTTACATGGTGATCCGCCCCGGGCCGGCGTTCGCCCAGCCGCTGCCACTAGGTTCGGCGGGGTGCCTTCCACCCCGGTCACCCCGTCCAGTGAGCCCGCCCAGATCATCGGGCCGCTCGCCGTCCGCGAGTACGGCCCACCCACCGGCCCGCCGCTGCTGCTCCTGCACGGCGGCGCCAGCTCCGCCGCGACCTGGGCGCGGTTCACTCCCGAGCTGGTGGCGGCCGGCTTCCGGGTGGTGGCACCGGACCTGCGCGGACACGGCGACAGCGCCCGTACCCCCGAATACCCGCTCAGCGGACTTCGCGACGACCTGCTCGACCTCCTCGATGCCTTGGAAATCAAGGATTTCACCCTGGTCGGCCACTCCCTCGGCGGGTACCTGGCGAGCCTCGTCGCGCAGGCCCGGCCGGACCGGGTGACCCGCCTGGTCCTGGAGGATCCGCCCGCCCCGCCGCCCGATCCGGGCGCGCCCGACGGCATGTCGATCTGGCGTACCGCGCTGTTCGGGCTGACCCTGCTCGCCGCCCGCAGCCGCCGCTACGACCGGCGCGCCCTGCTCTCGGTGCATCCGGCAACTGCGCGTCCCGGACCCGGCCTGGTGGCAGGCGCTGGCCGCGGTCACCGCGCCGACGCTGGTGCTCTCCGGCGGCCCGCGCAGCCACATCTCACCGGCCCGGCTGCGGCTGCTGGCCGACGCCCTGCCGGCCGGCACCTTTAGCACCCTCCCGGTCGGCCACCGCATCCACAGCCTCGCCCCGACCGACTTCGCGGCCGTCGTCCTCCCGTTCCTCACCGCCCCGGCTCCAGCCGCGCCAGACGCGGGCAACGGCTGAGATTCCACAGTGGACCGTGCGGGCCGCGGCGCGTAGAGCGACGTGGGTGCAGGGTCAGTGCGGTGCGGGGTCAGGTGGTGCGGGGTCAGGGTGGCGCAGGGTCAGGGTGGTCGGGGGTCAGCGTGGTGGCGGGTCTTCCACGGTGGCCCGGACCGGGCCGATCCGTAGGATGCCGTCGTCCAGTGGCGCGCAGCGGATGCCGCCGTGACCGCGCAGCGCCCGCCACGCGCCCGGCCCGATGGTGGCGTCCAGCCACGCGCACGGGTTCGCCGCCCGGCGGACCGCCAGCCGCACCGGGCCGTCGCCGCTGTCCAGGGTGAGTACCCGGCCGACCAGTTCGTCCACGTCGATGCCGGTGACCAGGATGTTGCGCCGCAACTGGACCAGGTCGGCGCCCGGCGGCAGCGACTCCCGGGCGATCACGGTGACGCTCGCGTCCCGGTGCGCCGCCTTGCCGAAGTACCGGTCGCCCACGATGCCCAGACCGGCCCGGACGCGGATCTCCGCGACCAGTTCGCCGGGCGGCGCGGGTGCCGGCCCGTCGGCCGGCCGACCCACATACCGGTGTACCGGCGAAGCCAGCAGCTGGACGATCTCCGCCATCCGGCGAGTCTACGAACAGCTGACCAGCCCGGCTGCCGGCCGTCCCACCCGAAGGCGCATAGCGGGGCGTAACGGATAAGCTCGCGATGCCGCGGCAGAGCGGCGCGGGGCGCGCCATAGGATCTGCCGTCGGTGGAGGAGATCGGACGGCTCGCACAGGGAGGCACCGGGCATGTCGCAGGGGCCAACTCCGCCGGGCGGCGACCGTCCGGCCGGATCCCGACCACTCGCCGCCCTGCTCGTCGTCCTGCTGGCCGCGCTGACCATCGGCACGCTGGGGGCCGCTGCCGGCGGCTGGCTCGGCTGGCGGGGTGCGCCGCCGCTGCCGGACAACGAGCACGCCGCCGCCTTCGCCCGTACCCTGCTCCCCCGGGGCACCCCGTACCTGGTGGAGCGGCACGACGTGGTGTTCGGGTACCCGCATCCAGGTCCGGGCGCGCGACTGCTCGGCGCGCACGACTACTCGGCCGGGTACGTGAAGCTGCTGGTCACCGACGGCGGGGACGCGGCTTCGCTGCTCGTCGCCACCCGGGAGGTGCTGGGCCTGAGCGGCTGGCGGATCAGCGGCAACCTGGTCGGCGCGGGCGTCGCCGGAGTCAAGGGCCGGGTCGCGGTCCGGGTGTATCCGGCCACCATCGAGGGCGACAAGTTGATCGCGGCGCACCCCAACGACGCCGTGGCCATCGAGATCGGCCGGGCCGAGCCGGCCCGGGTCCAGCCGCTCATTCTGATCGGCCTGCTCATCGGCCTGGTCCTCGGCTACCTCGGCGGCGAACGGGTGGTCAGCCAGGTCAGCGGGGACACCGGGGTACGCCGGCTACCGGCCGCGCTCGGCCTGGCCGCCCTCCTGCTGCTCCTCCCCGCCACCCTGCTGACCGCCGGTGACCTGGTCTACTCGCTGCTGCTGCTGCCCACCTCGATGCCCGGCCCACCGGCCTGGGGGCAGTACCTGCTGCCCGGCGTCCGGGTGCTGTCCGTCACCGGCCTGCTGCTCCTCGGTGCGACGCTGCTGGTCGCCCTCGGCGCCCCGCCGACCCCCGCCCGCAACGAGCCCCGACCACACCTCGACCCGGAGAGCTGACCCGAGCCGCCCGGAGTCGACCCTGCCGCCCCGGGAGTTGACCCTGCCGCCCAGGGAGTTGACCCCGCCGCCCCGGGAGTTGACCCCGCCGTCCCGTGGGCTGATCCGCCGGTGCGGGGAGGCGGTCAATGCCCGGTGGGTGGTGTGGCCGGCGCCTCCTCGGGGTCGGCGCCCCGGGCGGCCCGGCCACCGTCCACCGGGATCACCGCGCCACTGACGAAGCTGGCCTGGGCGGAGAGCAGGAACGCCACCACGGCCGCCACCTCGGCAGCCTCGCCCGGCCGGCCGACGGGGTGCAGCCGGGCCAACTCCGCCCGGATCCCGGCGGCGGTCACGCTGTCCTGCGCGGCCAGGTACGCCGCCGAGCGGTCGGTGCCGATCGAGCCGAGCGCGACTGCGTTGGCCCGGATCCCGGCCGGCCCGTAGTCGACGGCGAGCGCCCGGGTCAGCCCCTCGATCGCCGCCTTCGCGGTGGCGTACGGCAGCGCGCCCCGGACCGCCCGCTGCGCCTGGTGCGAGGAGACGTTCACGATCGCCCCGCCGGATGCGGCACGCAGGTACCGGCGCACCGCGGTGGCCGAGCCGACCACGGCCGGGTGCAGGTTCGCCCCGATCAACGCGACCACCTCGGCGGCCGGCGCGTCGTGCAGCCAGGCGTCGCGGAACTGGGCGGCGTTGTTCACCCAGCCGGTCAGCGGGGCCAGCGACTCGGCCCGGTCGGCGGCGAGTTCGGCAACGGCCGGGTCGCTCGCGTCCCCCACCACGCTGGCCAGCCGGTCGCCGTCCGGCGCGGTGGGC
Organism: uncultured Actinomycetota bacterium; assembly: GCA_963794685.1. Classification (GTDB taxonomy): domain Bacteria; phylum Actinomycetota; class Actinomycetes; order Mycobacteriales; family Micromonosporaceae; genus CAVTWH01. The sequence continues at coordinate 818,839 of CAWCFK010000012.1, forward strand.
GTCCACTCCAACGCGGCCGGGTCCCGCTCCACGGCGACCACGCACTCCCCGTCGGCCAGCAGCCGCGCCACGATCGCCCGGCCGATGCCCCGGCCGCCGCCGGTCACCACGATCGACCCCACCGCTCCACCTCCTGCGTCTTTCTCCTGCCGCTGTCCGGGCACCGTCACAGCGGCAGCGGGAAGGTGCCGAAGCTGTCGCAGCGCACCGTGTGGTTGACCTCGTCGATCCAGTACGAGCAGGCCACCACGGCATCGGTGCCGGTGTCGGGGACCGGCCCGAACCACAGGTTCGGGAACTTCCCCTCCCGGCGTACCCCCTGGTAGGGGTCCTCGTACCTGGTCATGATCCAGGCGGTGACCAGCAGCCGCAGGTCGTCCGGGGGCGACTCCCGTTCGATCCACTGATCCAGGCGCTCCAGGAAGCTGAGCAGCGTCCACAGTGGAGTATCGGAGAAGGACCGGCTCGACTCAGGCGACACGGCCCAGCCTGCGGCGGATTTCGTCGGCGGAGTCGGGCCGGGGACGGTCGGCCAGTCGGGCCGGCGCGTCGCGCAGCCAGTCCCGCAGCGCCACCGGGTCCAGGGCCGGGGTGTCGGCCGCGCCGTCGGAGTCGAAGTAGTCCCGCAGCCAGTCACGCTCGATCCGGGCGCTGGCGCCGGGTTGCCGGCGCGCGTCGGCCTGCTGCCAGGGCGGCTCGCTGTGGGTCAGCCGCTCCAGATCCTCCCCGGTCAGCGCGCCGTAGCGGCTGAGCACGTAGCCGAGGGTGTTGAGCGCGGCCTGGTCGAGGGTGGCCGGGTTGCCCCGGGCGTGCCCGCGCTTCTCCGCGTACCACAACTCGCCGACCACCGGACCCATGTCCCAGGCGGAGACCGACTCGCTGAACAGCGGCTCGCCGAATCCGGCCAGGTGGTGTCCCTGGCAGTAGTAGAGCAGCTTGTGCAGCTTTTTCACGGACAGCCCCGGTAACCGCTGGCGTAACTCGGCGGCGACGTCGTGCGCGGACAGGGTCATCCACCCAGCATAGGTACGCCGCCGACAGATCGGGACGGACGTCGACCCGCGCCTTGACTTCGAGTCCGCTCGAAGTCCTACCGTCGAGCACGTTGGACCGCAAGCGCCGCGCCGGATCGACGGGCGCGGATCGACGGGGGAGGAGAACCGGCATGAAGAGTGTCACCTTGGGCGGCAGTGGTCAGCACGTCGGCCAGCTCGGGTTGGGCTGCATGGTGATGGGCACCGACACCGACGAGCCGACCTCGATGCGGATGCTGGACGAGTTCGTGGCGGCCGGCGGCACGCTCCTGGACACCGCGAACTGCTATGCGTGGTGGTCGCGGGAGGGCAGCCTCGGCGGCGAGAGCGAGGAGTTGCTCGGCCGGTGGCTGGCCCGTGGCCCACGGGACCGGGTGTTCCTGGCCACCAAGGGCAGCGGCATGGTCTGGCAGCAGGACAGCAGCCTGTGGCGGGACGGGGGGCCCAACTGGGACGTGGCCCGGACCCGGTTCGAGGGCGCGGGAGCGGCCACCCTGCGCCGGGCCATCGACGACAGCCTGCGCCGGCTGGGTACCGACCACGTCGACCTGTACTACGTGCACGTCGACGACCGGGCCACCCCGTTGGAGGAGACGCTGGAGGCGCTGGCCGGGATCGTGGCCGCCGGCAAGGCCCGCTACATCGGCTGGTCCAATGTGCGCGCCTGGCGGCTGGAGCGGATCCGGCAGCTCTGCGAGCGGCACGGCTGGCCGGCCCCGGTCGCCCTCCAGCAGCAGCACAGCTACCTGCGCCGGCGGGCCGGTCTTGCGCACGGTTCGATCGTCGACGACGAGCAGTGGGACTACCTGACCGAACACGAGGATCTGACGCTGGTGGCGTACTCGCCGATCCTGAAGGGTCTCTACGACTACCCGCAGGAGAAGCGCGCGGCCAGCCCGGTGATGGCCAACTACGCCGGCCCGGACGCCGACGCCCGGCTGGCGGCCCTCACCGGCCTGGCCGCCGAACTCGGCGTCACGCCCAACCAGCTCGCGCTGGCCTGGCTGCTGCACGCCCGGCCGACGGTGATCCCGCTGGTGGGCACCCGCACGCTGGAGCAGTTCCACGCGGCGCTGCCGGCCGTGGACATCGCGCTCACCCCGGACCAGCTGGCCCTGCTGGACAACGCCGGCGCCTGACGGTCTGACGCCCGGCGGACCGACAGAACGCGGCGCGGCCACCGCAGTTGCCTGCGGTGGCCGCGCCCGGGTTGGAACTGCCCGGAACCAGGTCGAAATCTTGCCGGTACCCGCGCAGCGGCGCTCCGATGCTCTTGCCCGCCGCACCCGGCCCGGTTACGTTTCCGCCGGTACGACCGCGCGGTCGTCCAGACGAGGGGAGGACCCGGTGCTACGCCTCCCGGACCGTGACCGGTCCCGCGTCGTCCTCATCGGCACCGCCCGGTACCACCGACCCGACCTGCCTGACCTGCCCGCCGTGCGGCACGCGCTGCCGGGGCTCGCGGACGCCTTCGCCGATCCCCGACTCGGCGACATCGCCCCGGTGAACGTGCGCATCGTGCTCGACCCGGACGGGGTGGACGCCGCCGGCCTGGATCTCGTGCAGGCCGCCGGGTACGCCACCGACCTGCTGCTGGTCTACCTGGCCGGGCACCTGATCGACGCTGACGCCGACGAGCCGGCCCTCGCCCTGCCCGGCGGCCGGCGTGGTCGGGGCGGCTCACTGCCGCTGCGCTGGGTGGCCCGCACCCTGGCCACCAGCCGGGCAGCCGTGCGGGTACTGGTGGTGGACGGGCACCTCGCCGGAGCCGAGGAGCACCGGGTACGGCTGCGGGGAGAGAGCGTGCTCGACGGCTCCGTGCTGGTGGCCCTCAGCGACTCTCCGCAGGGCTACGCGCCGCGCGGGCGGCCCGGTACGGCACTCTCCCGGGTACTGCTGGACCTGGTGTACCGGCGCGACGAGGGCCGCCCGTCCCGGCTGCTCCCCGTCGACCTGGCCGACGCGGCAGCCCGCGAACTCGGCGCCCGGGTCAGCTTCACCCAGCCGCCGCAGCCGCCGACGGTGGCGCTGTTCCGTGCCGCCGGCGCAGCGCAGCCGGTCCCGGCCGACGTGCGGGCCCTGCACCGGCTGGCCGAAGTGGCCGGTGACGCCGAACGACTCGGCCACCGCCCCGGCCTGACCGCCGACCGCTACCGCGACCTGGCCGTCACCGCCCACCGGGTGTACGGCCCGGAGCACCCGGAGACGCTGCGACTACGGCACCGCCTGGCGCACTGGACGGGCAAGGCCGGCGACATCTCCACCGCTGTCGCCCTCTACACCGAACTGCACGCCGACCGGCTACGGCTGCTCGGCGCGAACCATCCGCACACCCGCGGCTGCGCCGCCGACCTGCAGTACTGGCTCAGCCAACCGGCCGCCGCGGCGGTCCCCGCCGCCCGGTAGCCCAGCGGCGGTCCCCGCCGCCCGCTAGATCCAGCGGCTGCCGAGCCACATCCGGTGCAGCCAGGATTCGTACGGGATCACGTTGCCCACGTAGATCGGGTAGAAGTACGCGAAGCAGAAGGCGACCAGCACGAGGTACGCGCCGACGGCCACCGCTGCGTAAAGTCTTCGGTCGGCCGGATCGAGTCGGCGTCTGGCGGCCGGTGCGCCGATAGCCGCCACCGCCGAGGGTGCGGTGATGAACGCGCCGAGCACGTAGACCACCGCGAGGATCAGGAACGGTTCGGCCGGCAGCGCGTAGAAGTAGAACATCGTCCGGTCGTCGAGCTCCCACTTGAACCAGGGCAGGATGCCGGCGACCACGCCGAGCCCGATGGCCGCCGCCCGCCAGTCGCGCCGGCTGATCCCGAACCAGCCCAGCCCGAACAGCGCCGGCAGGAACGACCACCACAGCAGCGGGGTGCCCAGCAGCAGGATCTCCGACGAGCAGCTGGTGGAGTCGCACGGGCCGTTGCTGGACCAGTAGAACGCCACCGGCCGGCCGAGCAGCAGCCACTGCCACGGCCAGGACTGGTAGGTGTGCTTGGCGACCAGGTGGTCGTGGAAGTACAGCGCGTCGCGGTGGTAGTGGTACAGGTTGATCAGCGGGCCGATGAGCGGCGGCTCGCTGTCGCCGTGCTGCGTCAGCCAGTGCCGGTCGTACCCGGTGTCGGTGAGCAGCCAGCCACTCCAGCTGGCCAGGTAGACCAGGGCGACGACGGCCAGGAAGCCGACCACCCAGCCGGTCTCGTCCAGCAGCGTGTCCCGCCACCGGTGCACCACCCCGGCGCTCTTGCGGGCCCCGATCTCCCACAGGTAGATCAGCACCACGAACAGGATGATGTACCACAGCGCGCTCCACTTGACCGACATCGCGCAGCCGGTCATCACCGCCGCCGCCAGCCGCCACCACGGGATGCCGTCGCGGAAATGGAAGCGCAGCCGACCGGCCCGACCGGGGGCGGTCGGATCAGCGCCGGCCTCGATCGCCCGTAGCCAGCGGGCCCGCCGCTGGTCGCGGTCCATCACCAGGCAGGCGAAGGCGGCCAGGATGAAGAACATCAGGAAGATGTCGAGCAGCGCCGAGCGGGACAGCACCAGCTGCATCCCGTCCAGGCTCATCAACAGGCCGGCGGCGCAGCCGAGCAGGGTGGAGCGGAACAGCCGGCGGGCGGTCCGGGTGATGATCAGGATGGACAGGATGCCGAAGATCGCCGGGACGATCCGCCAACCGAACGAGTCGTACCCGAAGATCTTCTCGCCCAGCCCGATCAGCCACTTGCCCAGCGCCGGGTGCACCACGAACGAGCCGGTGTTGTTGGTCTCGTCCCACTCCACCCCGTGCGCCCACAGGTCGTGGCCCTCGGTGGCGTAGTAGACCTCGTCGAACACCTTGTCCGCCGGGTGCGCCAGGCCGACCAGTCGCAGGATCGCGCCGACCAGGACGACCACGCCGGTGGCCGCCCAGGACAGCCACCGGTCCGGGGGCAGGGGAGGGGCCAGCCGGCGACGGGTCACCTCGGGCACGTCCACCCCGGTGTCCGAGGGGTGCGCCGGGTCCAGGTCAGCCGGATGCGGGTAGGAGCGTCGTCGCCGCCGATGTCACGCCTGCGATCGTAGGCTGCCAGGGGCGGCGGGGACACCCGCGCCGCGTGGAGCGAAACTACGAGGTTGCTGTGAGCGGGATGTTGATACTGGTCGGAGCGCCCCTGGGTAACCCCGCTGACGCCTCGGAAAGGCTGAAAACCACACTCTCCGACGTCGATGTGGTGGCCGCCGAGGACACCCGTCGGCTGACCCGGCTGGCCCGCGAGCTCGGCATCACCGTCGCCGGCCGGATCGTCTCCTACTTCGAGGGCAACGAGGAGCGGCGTACCCCCGAACTGCTCGCCGCCCTCCTCGACGGCCTACGGGTCGCGGTGATCACCGACGGCGGCATGCCGAGCGTCTCCGACCCCGGCTACCGACTCGTCCGGGCCGCGCTGGACGCCGGCATCCCGGTCAGCGCAGCGCCCGGCCCGAGCGCGGTGACCACCGCGCTGGCAGTCTCCGGGCTGCCGTGCGACCGGTTCTGCTTCGAGGGCTTCCCGCCGCGTACCCCGGCCGCCCGCCGCGCGGTGCTCGCCGAACTCGCCGCCGAACGGCGCACGCTGGTCTTCTTCGAGGCCCCGCACCGCATCGCGCAGACCCTGGCCGACCTGGTCGGCGCGTTCGGAGCGGACCGACCGGCCGCGCTGTGCCGGGAGCTGACCAAAACCTTTGAGGAGGTACGCCGTCAGCCGCTCGCCGGCCTGCTCGACTCGGTCGCCACCGACCCGCCGCGCGGCGAGATCACCCTGGTGGTCGCCGGCGCCCCCGCCGTGACAGCGGAGCGCCCCGACGATGCCCGGCTACGCGCCGACGTGGCCGGCGTGGAGGCCGAAGGGCTGTCCCGACGGGACGCGGTCACCCGGATCGCCACCCGCTACGGATTGCCCCGCCGCGAGGTCTACAACCTCGTCGTCAGCAGCTGACCCGCGCCCGCGCCGGTCGCAGGGCGCCGGTGTCGCAGGGCGCGGTTGTCGCAGGGCGCGGTTGTCGCAGGGCGTGGTTGTCGCAGGGCGTGGTTGTCGCAGGGCGTGGTTGTCGCAGGGCGTGGTCCGGCAGGCCCGGCCGGTGGGGAGGGTGCCCGGCCGGGCGCGCCGGGGGTCAGTGGGAGCGGGGTGGGATGGGGCGGCGGTAGGCGACGAAGCTGTGTTCCCGGGTGAAGCCGGCCCGCTCGTAGAGGCCGACCGCGCCGGTCGGGCTGTCGGCGTCGACACCGAGGCCGGCCAGCGCCAGTCCGGCCGCGCCGGCCGCCGCCAGCACCTCGCTGAGCAGAGCGCTGGCCAGGCCCTGGCGACGCCACGCGCGGCGGGTGCCGACCTGGCCGATGTAGAGCCGGTCGGGGCTGGCGTCGGTGTAGCTGAGCACGTAGCCGGCGACCTCGTCACCGGCCAGCGCCACCCGGGACAGCTCCGGCCGGTAGTCGGTGGAGTTGACGGTCAGCGTGGTCCACGGCTCGAACTCGCGGCGCTGGTAGCCCCAGTGGTCCGCGAAGGCCTCCATGTGCGCCTCGTAGAGCTCGTGGTGCTGGGACGTGTCCGGGGTGACGACCCGCAGGCCGGTGGGGAGCGCGATCGGTTCGGCCGCCGTGGTGGTCGGGGCGACCATGTCGAAGAAGTACCGCACGGGCGCGAAACCGAGCTTGGGGAACAGTCGGGACGCCTCGGTGTCGCCGGTGAGGGTGCCGGTCTCCGCCTGCCACTCGCTGCCCGGGTCGCGCTCGTCGTGGATCTCGACAGCCCGCTGGTACTGCCAGGTCAGCAGCTCCCGGCCGAGGCCCTGGCCGTAGCGGTCGGGGTGCACGCCGCCGTAGATGTCCACCCGGAACCCGCCCGGCGGCGGGGTCGGCACGATCCCTCCCGCGACGAGTACGCCGTCGCCGTCGAAGATCATCCGGGAGTCGGTCGCCCGGTCGACGATCAATGTGTCGGCCAGCACCCGGGTCTCGTCCTCGGTGAACGCGGGGCGTCCGCCGGCCCGTTCCTCGATGGCGTTGAGCAGGGCGGTGAGCTCCGCCGCGTCATCGGGCTCGTACGGCCGCGTCGTCAGGTCTGCCACACCTCGTACCGTACGGGCCGGGGCAACCGGAATTTCTCCCTCAGTACGCCGTGACGAACACGCCGAGGGCCAGGAGTAGGGGTACCGCGAAGGAACCCGCGACGGCGACGAGTCGACCGCGTCGGGGTAGCCGGCTCGCCCCGGTCGCCCAGACAGCGCCGACCCCGCAGGCCAGTACCAGCAGCAGCCCGAGCACCGCACGCACCCCGAGCCCGGTGCCGGTCCCCGCGTACGCCACCTCCGCGGAGTCGTTGACCACCTGGACGGGTACCCGCTGACCTGCTTTGGCGTGGGTCCCGACCAGCCGCAGGCCGGCCGCGTCCAGGCCGGCGCCGGTGACGTCGGCCGTGCACCGGCCGGCGATGCCCTGCCCGGTGCACCGGATGACCGCCGCGGTCGCGGTCTGCCCGTGTCCGAGGGTGAGCCACGCCGGACCGGCGCTGACCCAGCCGAAGAACGTGCCGAGCAGGGCGAACGCCAGCAGGCCGAGCAGTCCGACCAGTGGCTGGCGGGTGCCGTCGGGGAACTTGCGGACCGCCCGACGCGGTACCGGCGCCCACCGGGGACCGGGCGACCAGGGCAGGATCGAGTCAGTGTCGGTCCCGGGCGTCGGGGCGCCGCGTCGTCGTACCACCGGGATGACCAGCCGGGCCGGTGGGGCCGGCGGACGCTGGTAGCGAGGGGGCCGCTGGGCCGGCGTCGGACCGGCAAGCGGCTCCCCGCCCGGCACATCGACGGCCGGCTCGCGGTCACGCCGTAGCTGCGCGGCGGTGCTGTCCCGGCCGATCCCCGCCGGTCCGGTCGGACCTTCCTCGCGTCGGTCGGTCGGCTGCCCGGCGCCGCGCAGAGCGGGAGCGGCCACCGATTCCGGGCGGCGTGCGCTCGGCCCGGTTGGCGGGTGGGCGGGGCCTGATCCGGCTGATCGTGCGCCGCCGCGTCCGGTCGGAGTGGACCGCGCAGGAGTCGGCTGCGGCTCGGCAGGACTGAACCTGGCCGGCCGGATCGGCGCTCCGCCCGGCATACCCGGTGCCGGGGTGCCTGGTGCCGGCGTGCCCGCTGGCCTGCGGCGTGCCGGTGCCGGGGTGCCTGGTGCCGGCGTGCCCTGTGCCGGGGTGCCTGGTGCCGGGGTGCCTGGTGCCGGGGCCCAGCGGTGAGCTTCGCGCCGGCCGGATCCGACCTGCGGCCGGCTGATCGGATGCCGGGCCGGTGGCGAGGCGGGTCCGGTCGGGGTCCGGGCGGGTCCAGTTCGGGTGGGTCGATGCCGGTGGGCCGCAGGGTGGCCGGGTCGTCTGCAGGCGGCTCCGGGTCGGTCGGGTCGGGCCCGGTTGCCTCCGGGCCGGTCGCCGCCGGGCCGGGGGCCGGTGCGGGGGGCAGCGCCTCGGCGCGGTGCCGGCTGGCCCGGCGGCGCGATGGTGGCGGCGTGGCGCGCTCCGGGCCCTGCGGGGACAGCGGGTCGGGCGGTCACCGGGTCGGGCTCGCTGCGGGGGACAGTCGTCACCGATACATTGCACAACGCACTGTCTGCCCTGCTCGGGAGGCTATAGGCGTGTCGACCTATTTGGGGGTACTAAATACCTGATCGCGCACCGCCAGCCAGGGTCACTACGCTGATACCCCATGAGTCACGTTCTCGCCGCGGTCGCCTGGCCCTACGCCAACGGCCCCCGCCACATCGGCCATGTCTCCGGATTCGGGGTCCCCTCCGACGTCTTCGCCCGGTACATGCGGATGGCCGGCCACGACGTGCTCATGGTCTCCGGCACCGACGAGCACGGCACCCCGATCCTGGTCCAGGCGGAGAAGGAGGGGGTGAGCGCGCGGGAGCTCGCGGACCGGTACAACCGGGTGATCGTGGAGGACCTGCACGCGCTCGGGCTCTCCTACGACCTGTTCACCCGGACCACCACCCGCAACCACTACCAGGTGGCGCAGGAGCTGTTCAAGCAGGTCTACGAGAACGGATACATGGTCAAGCAGACCACCCGGGGCGCAGTGTCCCCGTCCACCGGGCGGACCCTGCCCGACCGCTACATCGAGGGCACCTGCCCGATCTGCGGCTACGAGCACGCCCGCGGCGACCAGTGCGACAACTGCGGCAACCAGCTCGACCCGGTCGACCTGATCAACCCGCGCTCGAAGATCAACGGGGAGGCCCCGGAGTTCATCGAGACCGAGCACTTCTTCCTGGACCTGCCGGCGCTGGCCGGGGCGCTCGGCGAGTGGCTGCGTGGCCGGACCGACTGGCGGCCCAACGTGCTGCGCTTCTCCCTGAACCTGCTCGACGACCTGCGGCCCCGGGCGATGACCCGGGACATCGACTGGGGCATCCCGGTCCCGCTGGAAGGCTGGCAGGACAACCCGAACAAGCGGCTCTACGTGTGGTTCGACGCGGTGATCGGGTACCTGTCGGCGTCGATCGAGTGGGCCCGCCGCTCCGGTGACCCGCTGGCCTGGAAGCAGTGGTGGAGCGCCGAGGAGAAGGACGCCCGCTCGTACTACTTCATGGGCAAGGACAACATCACCTTCCACAGCCAGATCTGGCCGGCCGAGCTGCTCGCCTACAACGGCGAGGGCGCCAAGGGCGGTCAGCCGGGCGGGTACGGGCCGCTGGCGCTGCCCACCGAGGTGGTCTCCAGCGAATACCTGACGATGGAGGGCCGCAAGTTCTCCTCGTCCCGGTCGGTCGTCATCTACGTGCGCGACTTCCTGTCCCGCTACGACGCCGACGCGCTGCGGTACTACATCGCGGTCGCCGGCCCGGAGACCACCGACACCGACTTCACCTGGTCGGAGTTCCTCCGCCGCAACAACGACGAGCTGGTCGCCGGCTGGGGCAACCTGGTCAACCGGTCGGTGGCGATGGCCGCCAAGAACTTCGGCGCGATCCCGCCGGCCGGCGAGCTGACCGATGCCGACCGGGCGCTGCTGGACGCGGCGCGGACCGGCTTCGACACGGTCGGCGGCCTGATCGAGCGCAACCGGCAGCGGCAGGCGATCAACGAGGCGATGCGGATCGTGGGGGAGGCCAACAAGTACCTCTCCGACCAGGAGCCTTGGAAGATCAAGGACGACCGGGACCGGCTGGGGACCATCCTGCACGTCGTGCTGCAGGTGGTCAGTGACTGCAACACGCTGCTCACGCCGTTCCTGCCGCACTCCGCGCAGCGCGTCTTCGAGCTGCTGGGCGGCGAGGGGGTACACGCCCCGATGGCGGCCATCGTGGAGGTCGAGGACCTCGACGGCGGCCCCGCCTACCCGGTCCTCACCGGCGACTACTCCGAGGGCGCCCGCTGGACCTCGACTCCCATCGAAACCGGCCGGGCCCTGCTCCCGCCCAAGCCCATCTTCAAGAAGCTCGACCCCTCCATCGTGGAGGAAGAACTGGCCCGCCTCGCCGGCTGACCACTGGTTCAGAGCCGGGCCGGTTCAGAGCTGGCCCGGTTCAGAGCTGGCCCGGTTCAGAGCTGGTAGCTCGTGTCCACCTGGTGCAGGTCGTAGACGGTGTTCGCCGGTACCCACACCTCGTAGCAGCCGCGCTCCACGCAGACCGCGCCGGTGCGTACCACCGTCTCCGACTCCGGCCGGGCCAGTCGTGCCCGCAGGTGGCCGCCGTCCTCGCCGACCACCGTGCAGCGCACGTCCCGCCAGGTCAGCCAGGTGGTACGGCGGGCCAGCGTGGTCACCGGGTAGCGGGCGGCCCGGGTCCGGGCGAGCACCCGGTACTCGTCCGGCGGGTCGGCCACGGCTTCCAGCAGGTGACCGCCGTGCCGGCCGAGGAGCTGGGTGGTGGCCGGTGGGATGGCGAAGTACTCCTGATCCGGGGCGACGCCCGGGATGGCCGCGAACAGGTGCCGCCACTGTGGCCCGAACAGTCGCGTCCAGGCCCGCTGCTCGGGCTGGTAGTGGTAGAGCATCACCTCGGTGCCGTCGGCGGTGAAGGCGACCAGGTTGGCCCCGGCCGTCAACGGCAGGTCGGCCAGGTCGGCGGTGACGAACTCGGGGACCAGGTGCTGGCCGGAGGGGGCGAAGCCGGTCCCCAGCACCGGCGAGCCGAGCCGGTCCCGCGGCGGCATCCGGCACAGGCCCGGGAAGCTCGCGGTGTCCGCGACCGCGTAGTCGACCGGGTCCACCGCGCGCCAGCGCAGCGCGAACACCACCTCCCCCGGATCGTCACCGGAGCTGCTCAGGATCGCCAGGTCGGTGGGGGTACGCAGGTGCGCGATGTCGTGTTCGCGGTAGCAGAATCCGCTGGGCAGCGCCCCGCGCAGGGTGTGCAGCAACTGGCGGCTGGTGAGCACCTTGACCATCCGGGTCCCCCGGCGCACCACCGCGCTGCCGCGGACGGCCGCCAGCAGCGCCCGCCGGCCGGCCGCCGGGGACTGGCTGGCCAGTTGCACGGCGTCCCAGGACAGGCCGCGGGACAGCGGTGCGGTCAGCGCCGTGTCCTCCGGCTCGGGCCAGGCGCCGGCCACCACGACCACGTCGCTGGCCGGCACGAACCGCCGGTAGCGCAGTCGCGCGCCGGGGCGCGGATTGTCCAGGAAGCCGGGGCCGGGCGTGGCCGAGAAGATCTCGAAGGCAGCGCCCCGGGACACCGGCTCGGCCGGGTAGGTGACCCCGGCGACGACCACCCGGAGCCGATCGTCGACGGCGGTCGGGGCGGCGGACGCATCGGTCACGGACACACAGTGAACCTATGGGTAACCGACGTTTCGGAGGTTAACTGCCGGTGAAGAATGCCCCTCCCAGCGTGAGTAGGGCACCGACGCCGGGGCGGGTTGCCGCGATGCGCTGTGTGATGCTGGTACCCGATGAGACAGCAGACCACCCGCCGGCGCGAGGGCGAAGCGCCGCCACCGCCCGCGCCGCTCGCCGTTCCGGTCCTGGACAGCCACACCCACCTTGACCTGGTCGTCGCGGAACTGCGGGCGATCCCCGAGGCCGAGGTGCTGGCCGCCGACCCGGCCGGGATCGACGCCGACGTGGACGCGGCGATCGCGGCGGCCATCGGGGTCGGCGTAACCCGGCTGGTGCAGGTGGGCGTGGATGTCGAGTCGTCGGCGTGGGGAGCCAGGCTGGCCGCCCGTTCGGACGCCGTGCTGGCCACCGTGGCGCTGCACCCCAACGAAGCGCCCCGGCTCTTCGCGGCCGGCGCGGACGCCCGGCTGGACGAGGCGCTGCGGTCGATCGAGGCGCTGGCGACCCAGCCGCGGGTGCGCGGGCTCGGCGAGACCGGGCTGGACACCTTCCGGACCGGCGAGGCCGGCCGGCACGCGCAGGAGCACAGTTTCCGGGCGCACATCGGTTTCGCCAAGGCCACCGGCAAGCCGCTGATGATCCACGACCGGGACGCGCACGCCGACGTGCTGCGCGTCCTCGACGAGGATGGCGCGCCGGACACCGTTGTGCTGCACTGCTTCTCCGGCGACGAGGAGTTCGCCCGGGAGTGCGTGCGGCGCGGCTACGTGCTCAGCTTCGCCGGCACCGTCACCTTCAAGAACGCGCAGAGCCTGCGGGACGCCGCGAAGGTGACGCCGGTCGAGCAGCTGCTGGTGGAGACCGACGCGCCGTTCCTCACCCCGACCCCGCACCGGGGTCGCCCGAACAGCCCCTACCTGATCCCGCTCACCGTCCGGGCGCTCGCCGAGGTCACCGGCCGCGACCTGGACGAACTCTGCGCGGGCATCGCCGCGACCGGCGAACGGGTCTTCGGTCCTTGGTGACGCGACCCGGGGCCGGGCCCGAACCGGGGCGCCCGGCGACCGCGCTGCTCGGCCCGGCGCAGCTCCGGCAACTGGCCAGCCGGCTCGGCGTGGCCCCGACCAAGACCCTCGGCCAGAACTTCGTGCACGACGCCAACACCGTGCGCCGGATCGTCGCCGCCGCCAGCCTGGACCCGGCCGACGTGGTGGTCGAGGTGGGACCGGGCCTCGGCTCGCTCACCCTGGGCCTGCTGCCGGCCTGTGCGGCGGTGGTCGCCGTGGAAATCGACCCGGTGCTGGCCGCGGCGCTGCCCGAGACCTGTGGGTACGACCCCCGGCTGCGGGTGGTGACCGCCGACGCGCTGCGCGTCGACCCGGCGGTGCTCGGCGCGCCGACCGCGCTGGTGGCCAACCTGCCCTACAACGTCGCGGTACCGGTGGTGCTGCACCTGCTGGCCGTGCTGCCGTCGCTGGCGCACGGGCTGGTGATGGTGCAGAAGGAGGTCGCCGACCGGCTGGTCGCCGGCCCCGGCTCCAAGGTCTACGGCATCCCGTCGGTGAAGCTCGCCTGGTACGCGCAGTCCCGCTCGGCCGGGAAGGTGCCGCCCAACGTGTTCTGGCCGGTACCCAACGTCGACTCGGGACTGGTCGCGTTCACCCGCTGCGAGCCACCGGCCGGCGCCGACCGGATCGCCACCTTCGCCGTGGTGGACGCCGCGTTCGCCCAGCGCCGCAAGACCCTGCGGGCCGCGCTGGCCGGCTGGGCGGGCGGCGCCGACGCCGCCGGGACGATCCTGCGGCGGGCCGGCGTGGATCCGCGGCGCTCGGGGAGAATCCTTGACGGTGGCGCAGTTCGCGGCCATCGCCGCCGCACGTACTGGAGGCCCCGGGGATGACTGAGCCACTCTTCGAGGAGGAGGGCACGGCCCCGGTTCGGCACGTCCGGCGCGGTCCGGGTACGGGTACCCGCGAAGATCAACCTGCACCTGGGGGTCGGTCCGGTACGCGCCGACGGGTACCACGACCTGACCACCGTCTTCCACGCCATCGCCATCCACGACGAGGTCACCGCCCGGCGCGGCGACCGGCTCACGCTGACGATGGAGGGCGAGGGCGCCGGCGAGCTGCCACTGGACGAGTCCAACCTGGTGCTGCGCGCCGCCCGCGCGCTCGCCGCCGCCACCGGGTACCCGGCGCACGCCCGGCTGCACCTGCGCAAGCAGATCCCGATCGCGGGCGGGCTGGCCGGCGGCAGCGCCGACGCCGCGGCGGCCCTGGTGGCCTGTGACGCGCTGTGGGGTACCGGACTGTCCCGGGACGAGCTGGCCGGAATAGCCGCCGACGTCGGCTCGGACGTTCCCTTCCTGGTACTCGGCGGCACCGCCCTGGGCACCGGCCGGGGTGAGGTGCTCAGCCCGGTGCTGGTCCGCCCGGTCACCTGGCACTGGGTGATCGCGGTCGCCGACGCCGGCCTGTCCACCCCGGCCGTCTACCAGCACCTCGACGAACTGCGCGCCGCCGGTAAAGCCGGCCCGCCGCTGGCCGACCCCGACGAGTTGCTGGCCGCGCTACGCCAGAAGGACCCGGCCGTGCTCGCCGGCTGCCTGGCCAACGACATGCAGGTCGCCGCCCTGTCGCTGCGCCCGGAACTGGCCGCGACGCTGTCTGCCGGGGAGGCGGCCGGAGCGCTCGGCGGCATCGTCTCCGGCTCCGGCCCGACCTGCGTCTTCCTGGCCCGCGACAACTCCCACGCGAACGCCGTCGCCGACGCCCTGGAGTCCTCCGGCACCTGCGCCCGCGCCCTGGTCGCCACCGGCCCGGTCGCCGGCGCCCGCCCGCTAGCCTCCCCACCCCCGTCGCGTATCGGCGAGCTCAGCACGCGCCGGCGAGCGTCGAGGCGGAAGGATCTGGGTGGTCGAGGTGATTCCGCGCCCGATCACCCCGATGGCCCCAAGATCAGTCCACTGCCTGCGCGCATTCGGTGCGGAGGTCGGCGGTCGGTAGGGTTGCCGGTGGCCAATATCGTCAACCTCGACAAGGTCAGCAGGGCTACGGCGCTGCCGGCCAACTGCTGACCGACGTCTCCGTCGGGCTCGACGAGGAGGACCGGATCGGGGTGGTCGGCCTCAACGGGGCCGGCAAGTCCACCCTGCTGCGGATGCTCGCCAAGACCGAGGAGCCGGACTCCGGTCGCGTCACCCACCGCCGTGACGTGCGGGTGCTCACGCTGCCGCAGTCGCTCACGCTGGCCGCCGGGGCGAGCGTGCGGGACGTGGTGCTGGGCGAGGCGTGGCTGCCCGCCGAATTCGCCGCCGAGCACGAGTGGGCCGGCTCGGCCCAGATCCGGCTGGTACTCGACGGGCTGGGGATGGCCAACCTGGGTCTGGACGCGTCGGTGCAGACATGTCCGGTGGCGAGCGGCGCCGGGTGGCGCTGGCCGCGCTGCTGGTCCGCTCCGCTGACCTGGTGATCCTCGACGAGCCGACCAACCACCTGGACGTGGCCGGGGTGGCCTGGCTGGCCGGGCACCTGCTCACCCGGCGGGGCGCGCTGGCCGTGGTCACCCACGACCGCTGGTTCCTCGACGCGATCATCACCCGGACCTGGGAGGTCGCCGACGAGACGGTCCGGGTCTACGAGGGCGGGTACGCCGCGTGGACGCTGGCCCGGGCCGAGCGGCTGCGGGTGGCGGCGGCCACCGAGTCCCGCCGGCAGAACCTGCTGCGCAAGGAGATCGCCTGGCTGCGCCGGGGACCACCGGCGCGTACCACCAAGCCGAAGTTCCGCATCGACGCGGCCAACGCGCTGATCGCCGACGTACCCGAAGCCCGCGACTCGGTGTCGCTGCGCCGGCTCGCCACCACCCGACTGGGCCGCCAGGTGTACGAGCTGTCCGACGTCACCCTGACCGCCGGCGACAAGCCGATCCTCACCGGCGTCGACTGGCACGTCGGCCCCGGCGACCGGGTGGCCCTGCTGGGCGCGAACGGGGCCGGTAAGACCACCCTGCTGCGGCTGCTCGCCGGGCTCAGCACGCCGGCCGGTGGCCGGTTCATCGCCGGCCAGACGGTCCGGCCGGCGTTCCTCTCCCAGGAGTTGACCGAGCTGCCGGGCCACCTGCGGCTGTTGGAGGCGGTCGAGGAGGTGGCGAAGCGGGTCCAGCTCGGCGACAAGGAGCTCTCCGCGTCGCAGCTCGCCGAGGTGTTCGGCTTCACCGACAAGCGGCTGTGGACGCACGTGGCCGACCTGTCCGGTGGCGAGCGGCGGCGGCTGCAGATGCTCCGGCTGCTCGCCGGGGAGCCCAACGTGCTGCTGCTCGACGAGCCCACCAACGACCTGGACACCGACACCCTGGCCGCGCTCGAGGACCTGCTGGACACCTGGCCGGGCACGATGGTGGTGGCCAGCCACGACCGGTACCTGGTGGAGCGGGTCACCGAGACCACGATGGCGCTGCTCGGCGACGGCAAGCTCACCCACCTGCCGGGTGGGGTGGACGAGTACCTGGCCCGGGTGGCCGGAGTCACCGCGGCGTCCACGGCGCTCACCGTCGGATCCGGACCGGCCGGGCCGGTCGGTGTCGGGCTCAACGCGGCCGACCTGCGGACCGCGAAGAAGGAGCTGACCCGGCTGGAGCGCCTGGTCGCGCGCCTCAGCGACCAGGAGAAGAAGCTGCACGAGCAGCTCGCCGACCACGCCACGGACTACGCGAAGGTGGCCGAGCTGGACGCCACCCTGCGGCAGACCAGCGCCGAGCTGGCAGGCAACCGAGGATGCCTGGTTGGAGCTGGCCGAGCAGGTCGGCGCCGTCTGAGTAGTGCCGGCGAGGTATCACTGGGGCGCTGTGCGCCACTGTCGGCCGGGGTGGGGGTGGACAAGCCGCGCGGGTACGCGAGAATGCGGCTGCGACCCCAATCCGCGCGACCGTAGGGACCACCCCCATGTCTCACATTCCGATCAACCACCCGCTGCGCCCCCTCTACCGCGCGCTCGCCGTGCTGACCGGCCTGTTCGTCCTGGTCTTCGGCATCGTGGGCTACTTCACCACCAGCGACGGCGGGCTGTTCGAGCAGGACACCGTGGAGCGGGTCTTCGGGCTGCGTACCAACCTGGGCTTCAGCCTGCTCTCCGTTGTCGCGGGCGTGGTGCTGCTGGTGGCCACCGTGATCGGCCGTAACGTCGACAAGTGGGTGTACATGATCGGCGGGTGGGCGTTCATGGTCATCGGCATGGCCGAGCTGGCCCTGATGCGGACCGACCTGAACTACCTGGCCTTCTCGATGGCGAACGTGATCGTCTCCTTCGTGATCGGCATGGTGCTCTTCGCCGCCGCCCTCTACGGCAAGTCCGGCACGTCCGAGCAGGCCGACGCCGAGGAAGCTTTCCGGCACGCGCACTGAGCCGGTGGCCCGCGCGGTCCCGGGCCGGTCCGATCAGAGCCGGTCCGATCGACAGAGCCGGTCCGATCAGAGCCGGTCCGATCAGGGCGGGCTGATCCGGGGCGGTGCGGGCGTTGGCGTGCGGGACAGCCGGGCGAGTTGGACAATCGGGACATGGCCCATATTCCGATCAACCACCCGGCGCGCTCGGCGTACCGCACGATGGCCTTCCTCATCGGCGTCTACCTGATCGTCTTCGGGATCGTCGGCGTCACCGCCAGCGCCGGCCACGACTTCTTCGCCAGCCACGAGGACATCACGGCGTTGGGGCTGCGGACCAACATGGCGTTCAGCCTGCTGTCGATCGCGGCCGGCGCGGTGCTCGCGGTCGGCGCTGTCTACGGGCGCAACCTGGACCACTTCCTCAACCTGTACGGCGGGATGGTGTTCCTGGTCGTGGGCATGGTGGGGCTCGGGTTCCAGCGCACCGACGCCAACATCCTCAACTTCACCGTGAGCACCTGCGTGGTGTCGTTCGTGATCGGCATAGTGCTCTTCGCCGCCGGCCTGTACGGCAAGACCGCGACCCCGCACGACGCCGCCGTCGAGGAAGCCCATCGGCACGGCCTGCGCCCGGCCGGCACCTGACCCGCCGGCCCGGCGCCGTGAGCCGGCTAGCGGGTCCGGCTGGTGGTGCGCAGGCTGGGCTTGGATTCCAGGTGCGACAGGCCGTTCCAGGCCAGGTTGACCAGGTGCGC
Organism: uncultured Actinomycetota bacterium; assembly: GCA_963794685.1. Taxonomy (GTDB): domain Bacteria; phylum Actinomycetota; class Actinomycetes; order Mycobacteriales; family Micromonosporaceae; genus CAVTWH01. Next base: position 836,799 of record CAWCFK010000012.1, read on the forward strand.
GGCGACCGCCTCCTTGCGCGGCTTGCGCACCTCCAGCCACCAGCGCCCGGTCAGCGCCACCATCCCGACCAGCGCCTGCGAGTAGAGCTCGGCCAGCTTCGGGTCGTAGCCGCGCCGCTTGAACTCGGCGCCGAGGATGTGCTCGACCTGGTGCGCGATGTCGTTGAGGACGCTGGAGAAGTTGCCGGTGGCGGCGAACACCGGTGACTCGCGGACGAGTACCCGGAAGCCGTCGGTCTCCGCCTCGATGTAGTCCAGGAGCGCGAGGGCCGCCTGTTCCAGCAGTTCACGCGGGTGGCCGGCGGTGAGCGCGTTGGCGATGATGTCCAGCAGGGCGCGAACCTCGCGGTCCACCACCACGGCGTAGAGCCCCTCTTTGCCGCCGAAGTGCTCGTACACCACCGGTTTGGAGACCTTGGCACGGGCCGCGATCTCCTCGATCGAGGTGCCGTCGAAGCCCTTCTCGGCGAACAGGCTGCGGGCCGTGGTGATCAGTTGCTCGCGCCGCATGGCCGAGGGCATCCGGACCCGGCCGCCGCTCTTGGCCGCGGCGGCGGCCGTGCCGGCCGTCGCGGTAGTGCGTGGGGAGTCCGTCACCGTGTCATCGTGTCAGGCTGCCTGGGGCGTCGCTGACCCGGCTCAGCGGGCGGTGGTCAGCTTCGCGGCGATCCGGTCCGGGCGGGGCCAGCGCACGTCGTGCACCCAGCGCAGCTTTTCGAAGACCCAGATGGTACGGGCGGAGATGTCCACCTGGCCGCGCAGCACGCCGTGCCGGGCGCAGGTCGGGTCGGCGTGGTGCAGGTTGTGCCAGCTCTCGCCGAAGGAGAGCACGGCCAGCGGCCAGAAGTTGGCGGCCTTGTCGCCCTCGCGCAGCTCGAAGGGGCGCTCGCCGACGACGTGGCAGATCGAGTTGATCGACCAGGTGATGTGGTGCAGCAGCGACACCCGGACCAGCCCGGCCCAGAACAGCGCGCTCAGCGCACCCATCCAGGACATGGTGACCAGGCCGCCGATGGTGGCGGGCAGCGCCAGCGAGCCGATCACCAGCGGGATGAAGAACTTGTCGACCCGCTGGATGTCCTTGTCGGCCATCAGGTCCGGCGCGAACCGGGCCCGGTTGGACAGCTCGCGGTGGAACAGCCAGCCCATGTGCGCGTACCAGAGGCCCTTGGTCAGGCCCCAGAAGGTGGCGCCGAACCGCCACGGCGAGTGCGGGTCGCCCTCGACGTCGGAGAAGGCGTGGTGGCGGCGGTGGTCGGCGACCCACTGGGTCGGCGAGCCCTGGATGGCGGTGGCCCCGGCGACCGCGAGCATGATCCGCAGCCAGCGCTTGGCCTTGAACGAGCCGTGCGTCAGGTAGCGGTGGAAGCCGACCGTGATGCCGATGCCGGCGAAAACGTAGAACACCGCGCCGATGATCACGTCGGTCCAGGTGAGGAAGCCGCCCCAGGCGACCGGCACGGCCGCGACCAGCGCCAGGAACGGGATGACCACGAACGCCCAGAGCCCGATCAGGATGCCGGTGGACTGCTTGCCCTCGGTCAGCGGCTTACCGGCACGCTCGGCTGTGGCGACCGCCGGGCCACCGCTCTCCGGTGCTGTGGTGGCTGTCTGGAGGGCAGCAGTGGGCATTCGACACCTCGATCAGAATCGTTACTTACGCCTACGTCACCGTAACCTACGCAACCGTAGTCTGACAGGGGCTCATGTTCCCGGCTCGTCCGGGATCTGTCGTACTGCTGTACCAAGACTGCAGCATGACCGCTGCTGAAGCCCGCCGTCTGCGTACCGACGAGGGGCTGTCCATCGCCCAGATCCAGGCCCGGCTCGGGGTGACAAAACACACCCTGACGCAGTGGCTCCGCGGCGTGCCCGCGCCCGCCTGGACCCGCCGCCCGACCGCCAAGGACGAACTGCGCGGCGAGGCGCTGCGGCTACGTCGTATCCGGTGTGGCGGTAGGGGTTTGCGGATTGTCGGGGCCGGGGGGCGGCAGGTTAATCTGAACGGGCACAACGGTCGGCCGTGGTGTAATTGGCAACACTCGCGCCTTTGGTGCGTGAATTCTAGGTTCGAGTCCTAGCGGCCGAGCTGTCCACATAAGTCCGATTCCCTCTCCGGAGCCCCCCGAGCCCCGCCGATGACGCGGTCCCGCAGGACGACGGATATCTGGTTGGCCCGCGGGTCGGCTGCGCGTACGGGCGAGTCGGGGCCGGATGACTAGCATGGCCGACGTTGTCGGTGGAGGGAGCGCGTCGATGGGTCACACCGTGGTGGTACTCGCCGCTGGTGAGGGCAAGCGGATGAAATCAGGGCTGCCCAAGGTGCTGCACCCGCTGCTCGGCCGGACCCTGCTCGGGCACGTGCTGACCGCCGTCGAGCCGCTGGGCGCCGAGCGCGTCGTAGTGGTCGTCGGGCACGGCGCCGACCAGGTACGCGAGCACCTGGCCCAGATCGCGCCGCAGGCCGTCCCGGTGCTCCAGGCACAGCAACTCGGCACCGGACACGCGGTGCGGGTCGCGCTGGAGGCGGTACCCGAGGCGGACGGCGACATCCTGGTGCTCAACGGCGACCTGCCACTGGTCACCGCGCAGACCCTGAGCCGGCTGGTCGACCTGCGGGCCCGCAGCGGCGCGTCGGCGACCCTGCTCACCGCCGAGGTGGCCGACCCGTACGGGCTCGGGCGGATCGTGCGGGACGACGACGGCGACTTCACGTCCATCGTGGAGGAGCGCGACGCCAACGCCGAGCAGCGGCTGATCACCGAGATCAACGCGGGCGCGTACGCCTTCCAGGGCAGTGCCCTGCGGGCTGCGCTGAGCAAGCTGCACAGCGGCAACGACCAGGGCGAGGAGTACCTCACCGACGTGTTCGAACTGCTCGTGGGCGTCGGACACCCGGTGGCCACGGTGCTCACCCCGGACGCCGACGAGGCGCTCGGGGCCAACGACCGGGCCCAGCTGGCGGTGCTGCGGGCGCTGCTGCGGGACCGGATCAACGGCGACTGGATGCGCGCCGGGGCCACCCTGCTCGACCCGGCGACCACCTGGATCGACGTCACCGTGCAACTGGCCCGGGACGTGGTGGTGGAGCCGAACGTGCAGCTGCGCGGGGCCACCGTGGTGGACGAGGGCGCCATTGTCGGGCCGGACAGCACGCTCACCGACGTGCGGATCGGGGCCGGGGCGAGCGTGGTGCGTACCCACGGCTCGCAGGCGGTCATCGCACCGGGCGCCACCGTCGGCCCGTACGCGTACCTGCGGCCGGGGACGGAGCTGGGCGAGCGCGGCAAGATCGGTACTTTCGTGGAGACCAAGAACGCCCAGATCGGGGCGGGCAGCAAGGTGCCGCACCTGTCCTATGTGGGCGACGCCACCATCGGCGAGCACACCAACATCGGTGCGGCCTCGGTGTTCGTCAACTACGACGGGGTGGCCAAACACCGCACGGTGATCGGCTCGCATGCGCGCACCGGCTCGGACAACATGTTCGTCGCCCCGGTCGAGGTCGGCGACGGGGCGTACACCGGGGCGGGCACGATCGTGCGCCGCGACGTACCCCCGGGGGCGATGTCCTACTCGGCCGCGCCGCAGCGGGTGGTGGAGGGCTGGGTGGAGCTCCGCCGCGCGGGCACCGCCGCCGCCGAGGCCGCGGCCAGCGCCCTGGCGGCCGGCACCGGCCCGCCCGAGACCGGGGGCACCGACCCGGCGGGCGATGACGCGCCGCAACCGGCGGCGACCAGTGCCGCCCCTGACACGGCGGCGGACGGCGGCGCTGGTTAGGCTGGCCCTGATAGGCGATCAGGGGAGCCGTACCGATGGGCAACAGCATCAAGGTCGAGAACAGCAAGACGCTGATGCTCTTCTCCGGCCGCGCATACCCGGAGTTGGCTGAGGAGATCGGCGAAGTGCTCGGGGTCGCCCCGACGCCGACCGACTCGTACGAGTTTGCCAACGGTGAGATCTTCGTCCGGTACAAGGAGTCGGTGCGCGGTTCGGACGCCTTCGTGGTGCAGTCCATGTCGCACGGCGTGAACAAGTGGATGATGGAGTCGTTGATCATGGTGGACGCGCTCAAGCGCGGCTCCGCCAAGCGGATCACCGTGGTCGTCCCGTTCTACCCGTACGCCCGGCAGGACAAGAAGCACCGTGGCCGGGAGCCGATCTCGGCCCGACTGATGGCCGACCTCTACAAGACCGCCGGCGCCAACCGGATCCTCACCGTCGACCTGCACACCGCGCAGACGCAGGGCTTCTTCGACGGCCCGGTGGACCACCTGTTCGCGATGGACATCCTGGCCGAGTACGTGCAGCGCAGCTACGCCGGCCGGCCGATGACGGTGGTGGCGCCGGACTCCGGCCGGGTCCGGGTGGCCGAGCGGTGGACCGACCGGCTGGGCGGCTGCCCGCTGGCCTTCATCCACAAGACCCGGGACCCGCTCAAGCCCAACCAGGTGGTCGCCAACCGGGTGGTGGGCGAGGTCGAGGGCCGGGTCTGCCTGATCGTCGACGACATGATCGACACCGGCGGCACCATCTGCAAGGCCGCCGACATCCTGTTCGAGACCGGCGCGGCTGACGTGATCGTGGCGTCCACCCACGCGGTCCTCTCCGACCCGGCCACCGAGCGGCTGAAGAACAGCCGGATCAGCGAGGTGGTGGTGACCAACACGCTGCCGCTGACGCCGGAGAAGCGGTTTGACAAGATCACTGTGCTGTCCATCGCGCCGCTGCTCGCCCGCGCCATCCGTGAGGTCTTCGACGACGGCTCGGTGACCACCCTCTTCGGCGGCCTCAGCTAGCCGGTCCGACCCGGGCGGCCGGCCGACCCCCGGGGGCGGTGCGTCCGCCGGCCTCGGGTACGCTGGTGCGGTTGCCACGGCGAGGGCGCCAGCCGGCCAGCTTTTCGGGTCGTTGCGGCGCCGTGATCGACGCGGTGCTCCGGGCAGTTGAGTCCGCGTGCATCCGCTCGCGCCCCGCCCGGCACCGCGACGTAGGTCCGACTGGTAAAGCAACAGCTGCGCTGAAACGGAAGGTGTGTTTCCCGTGTCCGAGGTCCGTATCACCGCCGAGCCCCGTACCGAGTTCGGCAAGGGGGGTGCCCGCCGTACCCGCCGCGCGGGCCAGGTGCCGGCCGTGCTGTACGGCCACGGCGAAGCCCCCAAGCACATTGCCCTGCCCGCCCGCGAGTTCGCCGCGATCATCCGGCACGGCGGCCTGACCCAGGTGCTCGACATCGCCGTCTCCGACGGCACCGCGCACCTGGCGCTGCCGAAGGCCATCCAGCGTGACCCGATCAAGGACACCTTCGAGCACGTCGACCTGCTGATCGTCCGTCGCGGCGAGCGGGTCACCATCGACGTGCCGGTGGTGCTGGTCGGCGAGGCCGCCCGGGACACCCTGGTGACGACCGAGGCTCTCAAGGTGTCGCTCACCGCCGACGCGCTGAACCTGCCGGAGAACCTGGAGGCGTCGATCGCCGGCCTGGAGGCCGGGTCGCACGTCACCGCAGGTGACCTGACCCTGCCGGAGGGCGCCGAGCTGGTGACCGACCCGGAGACCGTACTGGTCCTGGTCAGCGCCTCGCCGAGCGCCGCCGACATGGAGCCGGAGGCCGCCGAGGGCGAGGCCGGCGAGGCCGAGGCCGAGGAGACCGCCGCCGCCGAGGGCGAAGCCGCCTGAGCGCAGCCGGATGTCTGAAACGGGGGTACGCCGCTGGGCGTGCCCCCGTTTTTTCAGCGTGTTGCCCAGCTCGGGTGGTAAGGGAGTCAGATGAGCGAGCCGTGGCTGGTGATGGGGTTGGGCAACCCCGGCGCCGAGTACGCCGGCAACCGGCACAACGTCGGCTTCATGGTGGCCGACCTGCTCGCGGCCCGGATGCGGGCGAAGTTCGGCCGGGCCCGGCGGGTCAGCGCCGAGGTGGCTGAGGGCTTCCTGTCGCCGGGCGGGCCGAAGCTGGTGCTGGTGAAGCCGTTGACCTACATGAACCTGTCCGGTGGGCCGGCCGCGTCGCTGAGCCAGTTCTACAAGATTCCACTGGACCGGATCGTTGCCGTGCACGACGAGCTGGACATCCCGTACGGGCAGGTGCGCCTCAAGCAGGGCGGCGGCGAGGGCGGGCACAACGGGCTGCGCTCGATGTCCAAGTCGTTGGGTGGCAAGGAGTACCTGCGGGTGCGGTTCGGCATCGGTCGGCCGCCGGGCCGGCAGGACCCGGCCGACTACGTGCTGTCGAACTTCTCCCCGGTGGAGCGCAAGGAACTTGACTTCCTGGTGGACCGGGCGGCGGACGCGGTGGAGTCGCTGGTCGACAAGGGTCTGGAGTGGACGCAGAACGCGTTCCACCCGATCGGCTGAGCGATCATGACCGGATGACCGATCTGGGGTCATCCGTGAGGTAAGTACGAAATCAACTCATCTGGGCGTCACATACTGCTTCGCTCGCGCGTTGTCACGGCATAGCGGTCGCTGCACCGGCGGATGCCGGCCGCTCGCGAGGCGGGGGGATCCGTGGCGGCGCTGCCCGATGACACCGATCAGTTCTGGTTCCTCGACCAGTTGGCCGAGGAACCGCCGGAAGACGCCGCCCGCCCGACCCCGCGCCGCGCGGCCGAGGACGATCGGCATCCGGCAGCCGGCCGCGCCGCCCCGGACCGCCGCCGATACCTGCGCCGCTGGTCCTCCGACGGCGACTGGCAACTGTTGCGCCGCCGCTCCGGCCCGCCGGGCGCGCATGCCCAGCGGCCGAACCCCGATACCGGCGATCACCGCGGCCGCGGCGAGCCCGGCCACGGGGAACCGGAGGACTTTGCCGGCTCGGACGACGACACCCTGCCCGGCCTGGGCACCATCGAGCAGATCGGGGCCCGCTTCCAGTTGCCCGCCGCGCCGGTGAGCCCGGCTCCGACCGGCCACCAGCCGGCTGCGCCGCGACACTCGATGCCGGCCGACGACCCGACCGCCGACGACCCGACCGCCGACGATCCGCCCGCCCGCAGCCGACCGGACGAGGGGTCCCGGGCCGGCGGTGTCCCCTCGTCCCGGCCGCAGCTGGGGTACCCGAAGGCAGGCCGGTCCGGCGCGGACGGTCCGCCGTGGCCGGTGCCGCACGCGTTGGGCAGCGAACACCATCGGGGGTGGCGGAGCCCTCAGGCTCCGAGCCGGGGACCTGTGCCCACCGGGCGCGCCGCCGTGCCGCCCGGCTGCCGGGCCGTGCCGCAGTCGGGCCACCCGGAACCGTCCGTCGACCGGCCGGGCCCGCGGTCCGGGCCGATGCCAGCGCAGCAGGTCGGGCGGGCAGCGCCGGCCGCCGGCTGGGGGATGCCGGCACAACTGCGCCCACCGGTCGCCGCGGCGCCGCTGCGCCGGCTGACCGAGGAGCTGCCGGGGCAGCGTGGCCGGGTGGTGTACCCGCAGCGCAGCCGGCGCGCGTTCGGCCCTACCCGCAAGGGCTGGGAGGCCCGGTACGTGCGGCTGGTCTGGCTGTGTGACCTGTTCGTCGGGTTGGCGGCCGGTGGGATCGCCTTCGCGGTGCGCTTCAGCCAGGGGCTGACCGGGTACACCCGGTGGTACCTGCTGCCGTCGCTGCTGCTGCCGCTGGTTCTGGTGGCGACGCTGGCGCTGTGCCGGGCGTACGACCGGCGGCTGTTGTTCGTCGGCACCGACGAGTACCAGCGGGTGTTACGCGCCGGGGTGAGCATGCTGGCCCTGGTCGCGGTCGGCTCGTACCTGCTGGATGTCCGGCTGGCCCGCGGCTACCTGGCGACCGCGCTGCCGCTGTGCGTTGGCTGCTGCCTGCTGCTGCGGTTCGTGCTGCGCAGACAACTGCACCGCTCGCGCCGGCACGGCCGGTACCTGAACCGGGTGATCGTGGTCGGTCACGAGCTGGCCATCGTCTCGATCACCCGGCAGCTGCGGCGGGAACGGTTCCACGGCTTCAAGGTGGTCGGCTGCTGCCTGCCGGCCGGGCACGACGGCCAGGTGGGGGTACCCATCTACGGCACCCTCGACCAGGTCCCGAGCGCGGTCCAGGCGGCCGGCGCGGACACCGTGATCGTGTTGAGCTGCCCGGAGCTGGACGGCGAGCAGCTACGCCGGCTGGCCTGGAAGCTGGAGGGCGACGACGTCGACCTGATCGTGGCCAGTTCGCTGCTGGACGTGGCCGGCGCGCGGACCACCATCCGCCCGGTGGACGGGCTGCCGCTGCTGCACGTCGACCACCCCCGATTGACCGGGACCAGTCGGATCCTCAAGTCGGTGGTGGACCGGGTCGGCGCGGTGGCGCTGCTGCTGGCGCTGGCTCCGGTGCTCGCGGCGATCGCGGTGGCGGTGCGGTTGGGCTCGGTCGGTCCGGTGCTGTTCCACCAGGTCCGGGTGGGCAAGCACGGCCGGGAGTTCCGGATGCACAAGTTCCGCACCATGCACACCGACGCCGAGGACCGCCTCGCCAGCCTGCGGCACCTCAACAACGGCGACGGGGTGCTCTTCAAGATGCGCGACGACCCCCGGGTCACCCGGGTCGGCAAGGTCCTGCGCCGGCTCTCCCTGGACGAGCTGCCGCAGCTGGTCAACGTGGTACGCGGGGAGATGTCGCTGGTCGGTCCGCGCCCGCCACTGCCCGCCGAGGTCGCCGTGTACCCGGCCGACATGCTGCGCCGGCTGGCGGTGCGCCCCGGCCTGACCGGCCTGTGGCAGGTCTCCGGCCGGGCCGACCTGTCCTGGGAGGAGGCCGTCCGCCTCGACCTGCGCTACGTGGAGAACTGGTCGCTCTCCCTGGACCTGGTCATCATGCTGCGCACCGTGATCGCCGTCTGGCGCTCCTCCGGCGCCTACTGAGCAGCCACACTCAAAGCGGGGCGTCAGGACAGGCGCTGGGCTCCGGGGCCGGGGGTGGCGACGAAGGTGGCGGGCGCGGTGAAGCCCCGGTCGGCGAAGGCCTTCGCGACCGCGGCGGTGGTGGCTTCGCACCGGGCGGTGTCGACGAGGGCGAGCACGCAGCCGCCGAAGCCGCCGCCGGTCATCCGGGCTCCGTACGCGCCGGCTGCCAGTGCTGCCTCGACGGCGGTGTCGACCTCCGGCACGGTGATCTCGTAGTCGTCGCGCATGGAGGCGTGCGAGGCGGTCAGCAGCGGCCCGATGTCGGCGTACCGGCCGGCGTGCAGGAGTGCCACGGTGTCCAGTACCCGCTGGTTCTCGGTGACGACGTGCCGGACCCGGCGCCGGGTGACCTCGTCGGGCAGCCGGGACAGCGCGTCGGCCAGGTCGGTGACGTCACGCAGCGCCGGGATGCCCAGGTCGGCGGCGGCCTGCTCGCAGGTGCTGCGCCGGGCGGCGTACTCGTTGTCGACGTGCTGGTGCGGGGCCTTGGTGTCGATCACCAGGATGGCCAGCCCGTGCGCGGCAATGTCGAACGGGATGTGCTCGACGGCGAGGCTGCGGCAGTCCAGGAAGAGCGCGTGCCCGGCCCGGCACAGGGTGGACGCGGACTGGTCCATGATCCCGCAGGGCACGCCGGCGTAGACGTTCTCGGCCCGCTGCGCGAGCCGCGGCCGCTCGTCCACCGGCAGGTCCAGGCCGCCGAGGTCGCAGAGCGCCGTCAACACCGCACACTCCAGCGCGGCCGAGGAGGACAGCCCGGAGCCGACCGGGACATCCGAGGAGACGGTGAGGTCGGCGCCGGGCACCGGATACCCGGCGTCGTGCAGCGCCCACACCACGGCGGCCACGTACCCGGCCCAGCCGGCCACCGCGCCCGGGGTCAGCTCGGCCACCCCGAAGGTGATCTCCCCGGGGTACTCGGTGGAGCGCACCGTCCAGGTCGGCTCGTCCCGTCGGACGGCGGGGGCTCCGACCTCGGCGGCGGTAACTATCGTGCGCTGGGGCAGCGCGAACGGCAGGACGAAGCCCTCGCAGTAGTCGGTGTGCTCGCCGATCAGGTTCACCCGGCCCGGTGCCGCGTACACCCGGGCGGTGGCGGGGTCAGGCGTGGACACGGCGGTAGAACTCCCAGGCGTCGGTGACGATGTCGGCCAGCTCCGGCTTTGCCGGCTGCCAGCCCAGTTCGGACTTGGCGCGGTCGCTGGCGGCGACCAGGACGGCCGGGTCGCCGCCCCGGCGCGGGGCGACCTCGACCGGCACCGGGTGGCCGGTGACGGAGCGGACCACGTCGACCACCTGGCGGTTGGAGAAGCCGTTGCCGTTGCCCAGGTTGTAGATGCGGTGCTGGCCCGGCTGCATCGCGGCGAGCGCCAGCAGGTGCGCCGCGGCCAGGTCGCTGACGTGGATGTAGTCGCGGACGCAGGTGCCGTCCGGCGTCGGGTAGTCGTCCCCGAACAGCTGGAGCTTCTCCCGGACCCCGGCGGCGACCTGCAGCGCGATCGGGATGAGGTGGGTCTCCGGGTCGTGCCGCTCGCCGATGGCCACGTCGCCGGCCAGGTGTGCGCCGCAGACGTTGAAGTAGCGCAGCGAGGTGGCCGCGATGCCGTGCGCCACGGCCTCGTCGCGCAACGCGTGGTCGACGGCGAGTTTTGAGCCGGCGTACGGGTTGGGTGGCCGGGTGGCGGCGGTCTCCGGGATGGGCACGGTGTCCGGGTCGCCGTAGACGTTGGCGGTGGAGGAGAAGACGATCCGGGGTACCCGGTGCGCGCGCATCGCGTCCAGCAGCCGCAGGCTGCCGACCAGGTTGTTCTCCCAGTACTTCTCGGGGCGTACCACCGACTCACCGGCCGCGATGAAGGCGGCGAAGTGCAGTACCCCGTCGAAGCTCGCGTCGAGCACGTCGTGGGCCGCCTCGTGCACGCTGCCCCGCACGAAGCCCGCGCCGGCCGGGACGGCAACCTCGCTGCTGCTGGTGGACAGGTCGTCGAGCACCACGACCTCGTGTCCGGCGTCGAGCAGCAGCGCGCTCACCACGCTGCCGACATAGCCCGCGCCGCCGGTGACCAGCAGTTTCACGATGTTCCTCCGAGATGCGTCCGGACGTCGGCCGGTTGGCCCGTCCCCACTGTGCCGGCCGGATCTGTGTTTTTCGTGTGCGCCTCGCGCAGCATCTGCGCGGCCTGCTCGGGGCGGATGTCGTTGACGAACACGCCCATCGCGGACTCGGAGCCGGCCAGGTACTTCAGCTTGCCAGGGGCTCGGCGCACGCTGGTGAGCTGGGTGTGCAGGCGGAGCAGGTGCCGGTCGGGGTGCCGGGTCGGCGCCTGGTGCCAGGCGGAGATGTAGGGCAGCGGCGCGTCGAAGAGGGCGTCGCAGCGGCCCAGCACGTCGAGGTAGACGCCGGCGTAGTCGGCGATCTCGGAGTCGGTGAGGTCGGCCAGGTCGAGGACCTGCCGGTGCGGGGTGATGTGCACCTCGACCGGCCAGCGGGCGGCGGCGGGCACGTACGCGGTCCAGTGCGCGCCCCGGCTGACCACCCGCTCGCCGGCCTGTTCGGCGGCGAGGATGTCGGCGGCGAGCTGCCGTCCGGTGCGGTCGTGGTAGGCCCGGGCGGTGGCGAGCATGGCGCGGGTACGGGGCGGGATCAGCGGGTACGCATAGATCTGCCCGTGCGGGTGGGTGAGGGTCACGCCGATCTCCGCGCCCCGGTTCTCGAACGGGAAGACCTGCTCGACCTCGGGCAGCCCGGACAGTTCGGCGGTCCGGTCGGCGAGCGCGGCCAGCACCGTGGCCACCCGGCCGGGCGGCAGGTCGGCGAAGGAGCTGCTGTGGTCGGCGGTGAACGCCACCACCTCGCACCGCCCGAGCCCCGGGCGCACCGCGTTCAGGGCGGGCGGGCCGGCCGGCACGACCGGTACGGGAGACTGCGCGGGCACCCGGTCGGAGAACGACGGGAAGCGGTTCTCGAAGATCACCACGTCGTAGTCGAAGGCCGGGATCTCGGTGTGCCGGGTCGCCGTGGACGGGCACAGCGGGCACTCGTCGGTCGGCGGCAGGTAGGTGCGGTTCTGCCGGTGCGCGGCGATCGCCACCCACTCGTCCAGCAGCGGGTCGTAGCGCAGTTCGGAGGCGGACGGCGGGGGCGGCAGGTCGCGCCGGTCAGGTTCGGCCCGGACGGCGTCGTCGCGCTCGTCGAAGTAGATCAGCTCCCGGCCGTCAGCCAGGCTGACCACGGTCTTCTTCACCGCGCTCACCCGGCCTGAGCCGCGACGATCAACTCGCCGACGTGTTCGCGTAGCTGTGCCCGCGCGCCCTCGTCCAGCCCCGCGTCGGTGACCAGCACGTCGGCGCCGGAGAGCGGGGCGATCGTGGCGATCCCGATCAGGTCCCACTTGGTGTGGTCGGCGAGCACCACCACCTGTCGGGCGGCGGCCAGCAGGGCGCGGTTGGTGTCGGCTTCGGCCAGGTTGGGGGTGGTGAAACCGGTCCGCACGTTCATCCCGTGCACGCCGAGGAAGAGCAGGTCCAGGTTGATCCTGGTGAGCGCCTCCTGGGCGACCGGGCCGACCAGAGCGTCGGAGGGGGTACGGGTGCCGCCGGTGAGCACCACCGTCTGGTCCGGCCGGGCGGCCGGGTAGAAGACGTCGGCCACCGGGATGGAGTTGGTGACCACCGTCAGCTCGGGGATGCCGAGCAGTTCCCGGGCCAGGGTGGCGGTGGTGGTGCCGGCCGAGATGCCGACCGCCTGGCCGGGCTGCACGAGTGCGGCGGCGGCCCGGGCGATGGCGAGTTTCTCGTCCTGCTGCTGACCGGATTTGGTGGCGTACCCGGGCTCGTCGGTGGCCCGGTCCAGGGCGACCGCTCCGCCGTGCACCTTGGCGACAAGGCCGCGTTCGGAGAGCGCCTCGATGTCGCGCCGGATGGTCATGTCGGAGACGCCGAGGGTTCGTACCAGGTCGGCGACGCGGGCCCCACCGTGTAGCCGGACCTCTTCCAGAATCGAGGCCTGTCGTTGCTGCGCCAGCACCGTGACTTCCTTCCCGATGGACGCCAACATGGTCGCACATAACCAGACAGAAACCAACGCGCGGGTGTCGGTCGACCGGGGAAACCGGGCGGCACGGGGCGCACCCCTTGTAACCGGCGCAATCTCCGTACACTGCGGACATGAGTCCGTCCGGCCCCGACGGCGCCCGGCTCACCGTCGCCCGCGCCGTGCTGTGGTGCGCTGACGCGGCCGCGGCCTGGGCCAGCCGGCAACTGCTCGCCGTGCCCGCCGCCGCAACCCGCCCCGCCCGCCAGCTCACCAACGCCCGCCAGCTCACCAGCGCCGGGCTGCGCGCGCTCGCCCAGGACGGCGAACAGCGGCGGATCATCAATGACGTGTTCGCGGCCGGCGCCCGGCGCATCGGTGAGCTGATGGTGCCCCGGACCGAGGTGCGATTCGTCGAAGCCCGACTCAGCGTGGCCGCCGCGGTGGCCGCGCTGCGCACCGCCGGGCACTCCCGGTTCCCGGCCGTGGACGGCGGCCCGGACGAGGTCGTCGGCTTCGTGCACCTGCGCGACCTGCTGCTCTGCGAACTGCCCGAGGCGACCGTCGCGGAACTGGTCCGGCCGGTCACCCGGCTGCCGGCCAGCAAACCGATCCTCGCCGCGCTCTCCGACCTGCGCCGCGACGGCCAGCAGCTGGCGCTGGTGGTGGACGAGTACGGGGGTACCGCCGGGATCGTCACGCTGGAGGACCTGATCGAGGAGCTGGTCGGCGAGATCCGCGACGAGTACGACCCGGCGCCCGAGCCGTCGCTGCCGGTCGGGGCCCTGCCCACCGAAGTCGACGGCCGGCTCAACCTCGCCGACTTCGCCCAGCTCACCGGCGTCGCACTGGCGCACGGCCCGTACGAGACGGTGGCCGGCTACCTGATGGCCCGGCTCGGCCGGGTACCCGCCGTGGGTGACGAGGTGTGCCTGCCGGGCGCGGCGCACCGGCTGGTGGTGGCCGCCGTCGAGGGCCGCCGGGTGGCCCGGCTGGCGCTGGCCCCGGAAGTGCCGGCGCCACGTTCGGGCTGAGCCCAGCTGCCCGGCCGGCTGCCCGGCCGGCCTGCCCGGCCGGCGGTGTCCCCGGCCGGGTCAGGGCACCCGGTAGGGGAGTTGGGCGGGCTGCCAGGTGGCGCCGTCGGTGGAGACCTTGGGAACCAGGGCGAGCTGCACGTACCCGTCGGCCACCGGGTACACCCCGACGGCCGGGGCGGACGACAGCGGGTGGAAGGTCGCCCCGCGGTCGGTGCTCTCCAGGTAGCTCACCCCGTCGGCGGTGGTCAGCCAGGCCAGTACCCGGGCGTCGGGCAGCACGGCGAGGCCGTACGGGGCGTTCGGGGCCACGTCGTCCGGCCACGGCATGGTCAGCGCCGTGGCCAGCCAGCTGCGCCCGCCGTCGTGGGTGGCGGTCAGCCGGTAGCTGGTGTCCACCCGGCCCATCAGGTAGCCGTCGGTACCGTCCCGGCTGGCCAGCACGGGGCCGGCGGTCACCGGCAGCCCGGTGGCCGCGGTCCGCCAGGTGTGCCCGTCGTCGTGGCTGGCCGACACCACCAGCGAACCGGAGTCGGTACCCGGCTGGGTACCGAAGGTCCAGATGCCGGCGCCCGCGTCGACTCCCCGGACCACCGTGGCGTTGCCCACCGGCGGCTGGCTGGGCAGCGCCGACACCGCCCGGGTCTTCGGGTTGTACCCGCCGACGGCGGCCCCGCTCTGCTGCTGCACCGGCCACAGTCCCCGGTCGGTGGCCCTGATCGCCGAGGCGCCAACGTCGACCTGGTCGAAGATCGCCAGGCCGGCCTGGGTACGGGCACTGACCAGCATCAGCCGCTCGGACTGGGCCCGCAGGGTGATCGACAGCAGGGTGTCGGTCGGCTTGGTCCGCAGCAGGTTGACCTTGATCGGGCCGGCGACCGGCTGGGTGGCCCGGCTCAACGGCACCAGTTGCAGGTCACAGGCGTTGTCCAGGCACGCGTCCACCAGCGCGTACGTGTGTGCCAGGTCGATACCGTCGACGGCCGCCACCAGAATCGTGGTGCGCGGGACGGGGGCGGTGCTGATCGTGGCGGTGGCCGTGATCGTCTCCTCCGGCTGGTCCGGGCCGAGCCCGATGCCGAGGCCGGCCGGCCCGGTGGTCGGCCGGTTGATCGCGCCGGCCACCCCGGCCGGCGCGAGGATCACCAGGATGGCCAGCATCGAGCCGACGGCGGCGAGCCGGCTGCGCCGCCGGATGTAACGGGCCCGCCGGGTCACCAGTTCGAACTCGGGCAGCAGGGTGGCCGCCTCGACCTCCTCCCGCAGCCCGGCGAAGTCCAGCCGGTCAGCCATGGGGGCGCACCCCGTCCGGCAGCAGCGCCCCCGGGGCAGGCACCGTCCCCGGCCGCCCGGCGTCGCCCGGATGCCGCGTCAGCCCGGTGTCAGCCGGGGCCCGAGGCAGGGCCGCGTCGGCCGGGGTGCGGGGGGTGGGCAGAGTGATGGCGGGCTCGGGGGTGGTGGAGCTGCGGGTCGGCTCGTCGGCCAGGTCGCTGAGCAGCTTGGCGAGGATGGTGCGGCCCCGGGACAGCCGGGCCTTCACGGTGCCGACCGGGACGCCGAGCGCCTGGGCCACCTCGTACACCGGCATGTCGGCCAGGTGGTGCAGGACGATCGCCTCGCGGGTCGGCCGGGACAACTTCTGCAACGCGGCGACCAGGGCGACCCGGTTGGGGTCGGCGCCCGGCACGCTCTCCGGGGTCCGGGCCACCCGGCCGGTACGGACCAGGGTGTCGAAGAGCTTGCGCCG
The DNA here is from genome assembly GCA_963794685.1 of uncultured Actinomycetota bacterium. Taxonomy (GTDB): domain Bacteria; phylum Actinomycetota; class Actinomycetes; order Mycobacteriales; family Micromonosporaceae; genus CAVTWH01. Next base: position 852,487 of record CAWCFK010000012.1, read on the forward strand.
CCGCCAGCGGGTACGGGCGATGTTCACGGCCACCGTGCGCAGCCACGCCTCCGGGTCGGACACGTCGAGGAAGGCCCGCGAGCGGGTCAACGCCCGGGCGTACGCCTCCTGCACGACGTCCTGTGCCTCGGCGTAGTCGCCGGTCATCGCGTACAGGGCGGCGACCAGCCGGCGGTAGTAGGCCGAGTACGCCTGCCGGACCGCCTCCCGTGCCTCCAACTCGTCGGACACGTCGTCTCCCGCCGCTCACCACGCTGCCGCAGGCCCGCGTAGCCGCGTACCTCATGATGACGGACCCTTGCCGGGCCCGCCAGGTTGCACCGGCAACCCTGCCGGGGTGTACCTGATCCGCCGCCGTCGACGGGTACCTGAGAGAATGCGCTCATGTCCCACGGTCGTCCACGTGTGCTCTCCGGCATCCAGCCCACTGCCGACAGCTTCCACCTCGGCAACTACCTGGGGGCGGTGCGCAACTGGGTGGCCCTGCAGGACAGCCACGACGCCTTCTACATGGTGGTCGACCTGCACGCGATCACCGCCGGGCACGACCCCGCGGTGCTGCGTCAGCGCACCCGGGTGGGGGCCGCGCAGTTGCTCGCGGTGGGGCTGGACCCGGAGCGGTGCACCCTCTTCGTCCAGTCGCACGTGCCCGAGCACGCGCAGTTGGCGTGGGTGCTCGGCTGCATCACCGGCTTCGGTGAGGCGTCCCGGATGACCCAGTTCAAGGACAAATCAGCCAAGCAGGGCGCCGAGCGGGCCAGCGTCGGGCTGTTCACGTACCCGGTCCTGCAGGCCGCCGACATCCTGCTGTACCAGGCCGACGCGGTGCCGGTGGGCGAGGACCAGCGCCAGCACCTGGAGTTGACCCGGGACCTGGCCGGCCGGTTCAACACCCTGTTCGGCAAGGCGTTCACCGTGCCCGAGCCGTACATCCTGAAGGAGACGGCCAAGATCACCGACCTGCAGGAGCCGACCGCGAAGATGTCCAAGTCGGCGTCCTCGCCGGCCGGCATCATCGAGCTGCTGGACGACCCGGCGAAGTCGGCCAAGAAGATCCGTTCGGCGGTGACCGACACCGGCCGGGAGATCATCTTCGACCAGGCCGGCAAGCCCGGCGTCTCCAACCTGCTCACCATCTACTCGGCGCTCACCGGCCGCGGCATCGACGACCTGGTGGCCGCCTACGATGGCAAGGGCTACGGCGACCTCAAGAAGGACCTCTCCCAGGTCGTCGCCGACTTCGCCGGCCCCATCCAGCAGCGCACCCGGTCCTACCTCGACGACCCCGCGCAGCTCGACAAGCTGCTGGCGATCGGCGCGGAGAAGGCCCGCGCGGTGGCCGCCCCCACCCTCGCCGACGTCTTCGACAAGATCGGGTTCCTCCCGCCCGCCAGCGCGGCGAAGTAGCCCACCGGTGCCGCAGGACGTGGTACGCGTCGGGGTCGCCATCGGCATCCCGCAGCCCTGGGGCGCCCAGCTCGACGCTGCCCGGCGCCGGGCGGCCGACCCGATGGCAGCGCTGATCCCGTCGCACGTCACCCTGCTCGGCCCGACCGACGTGCCGGGCGCGACGCTGCCGGAGATCGAGAAGCACCTGGCCGACGTCGCCGCCGCGCACCGGGGCTTCGCACTGGAACTGCGCGGCACGGGCACCTTCCGCCCGGTCACTGACGTGGTCTTCGTGGCCGTGGCGGCCGGCATCAGCGACTGCGAGGTACTGGCCGGCGCGGTCCGCAGCGGCCCGCTGCACCGCGACCTCGCCTACCCGTACCACCCGCACGTCACCGTCGCCCACGACACCCCACCCGCGAGCCTGGACGCCGCCTACGAGGACATGGCCGACTACAACGCCCGCTTCGACGTCGACCACTTCACTTTCTACGTGCACGGCGAGGCCGGCGGCTGGCGTCCCGTCCAGGATTTCCCGCTGCTTGCATGATCAGCCGCCTGGAGCGCTGGTGGAACGACGGGATCGCGTGGGGGCGTCGACACTCGCGGCTGTTCGACCACGCCTGGGAAGCCCGGCAGCGCTACGACTCGGTGTACGGCCCACGGCTCGCCGCCGCCATCGCGTACTACGGCTTCTTCGCGGCACTGGCGCTCTCATTGCTGGCGTACTCAATCCTCGGTTTTGCCCTGGCCGGTGACACCCACCTGCTGCATACGGTCAACGACTACCTGGCCGAGAATCTGCCGTTCCTGAAGACCGACGACATCCGCAACTCGCGGCGCACGGTGGCCGTGGTCTCGGTGATCGGTTTCCTGTTCACCGGCGTCGCCTGGATCGACGGCATGCGCTCCTCGCAGCGCGCCATCTGGCAGTTGGACCAGCAGCCCGGTAACCCGTTCGTGCGCTGGGCGATCGACTTCGCCGCGTTGATCGGCCTGGGCCTGTTGGTGGCGCTGTCGCTGTGGATCACCACGGGCGCAGAGAACACCGTGCACCGGGTACTCGACTGGGTGGCGCCCGGCGACGTCAGCGACGCCGTCCGGCAGGCCTCGAAGAGCACCCTCTCGATCACCGGCCAGGTGCTGTCGTTCCTGCTGAACGCGGTGGTGGCGACCAGCCTGCTGGTCGGGGTGACCCGGCTGCGGGTGTCCTTCCGGCGGATCCTGCCCTCGGTGCTACTGGTGGCGCTCGGCCTCAGCCTGCTCAGCGCTGCCGGCCGGCTACTGGTCGGCTTCAGCCAGCGCAACCCCGCCTACCAGGTGGCCGGCTGGGCCGTCGGCCTGCTGATCTTCCTCAACCTGTTCAGCCAGATCCTGCTCTACGGTGCCGCCCTGGCCGCCACCGGCTCCCGCGGCAGGGTCGTCGACCTCGCCACCGGCGACCGCCCCGACGAACCCGCGTCTTCTGCCTCGCCTGCATAGCCCGCGTCTGCATCCTTGCCCTCGTGGCTTGCTGTGGCGCGGTACGGCTTGCTGGGGCGCGAGGGTCGGCCTGTGTGGCGGTGGCCGAGCCACTCTCGGGACAACCTTCCGGACGGCCGGTAGGAGTTCATTGCTCATCTTCGGCGTGAGCTGCCCGACGCACGCACCGTCGATCCGGACCTCAACAACGGTCCGGGTACTGCGCGCCAACTGTTCGACTACCTCATGCAGGCTGACGTGCGCCCAGCACTCGCCCTCGGGCCGCAGGTAGGCAGCCAGCCCATCCAGGTGCTTCTCCTCGCCGGTCACCTGGATGGCGTTGCCGATCGGCAACATCCGGCAATCGCCGGCCGGAGCCAGGTTGGCCGGGACGAGCATGTGCGGCTCAGCCAGATCCAGGCGAACCGACCCTTGGAAGGCCGCGCCGTCCTCATAGTCGGACCACTCAGCACCCCACACCCGTGCCGATACCTGCGGCAACCAGCCTTCGGCCGCGAGCGCCGCGAGAACCGGCGCGTATCGGATGGCCTCCTCACGTGGCAGGTAGCCAACCTGGGCGCTGCCCACCCAGACGCCGACGGCGTTGCGATCGTGCTTGTTGTGCGGCTCCGGCACCAGCTGGGCCGGCACCGTGAGCTCCGTTCCGGCAGCCTTGAAGTTCTTGCCGAACAAGCCTCGGATCGAGCGCGCGTAATGTGACTCGCCGGCCACCTCGACGGCGGGCCAACCGCGTTGGCCCCAGAGCTCCAGTGGAATCGACATCCACTCAAGGTAGTCACGCCGGCATTCCGGGTGACTACCCCGTCCGGTTCGACAAGCAACTCCGTCAGCGTGACCACTCTGGCCGATCGGATGGGGGCCACCTGGGAGTCCTGGGCCATTCGCCGCGTATTGCGTCGGCTGGGTGGGGTGGTGGCGGTAGGCATTAGGGCGGTTAGCGTTGCCCGGGGCCAGCGCAGGGAACGACAACCGCCCACTTGTGTTGCCGGTTCTCCCGAGACGACCTCGAGCGCGCGCGGATCGCGCTCGTTGGGCGAGGATGCGTCGCCGCGCTGGGGGAAGCGGTCTGAGTCGCTGGGTGATGGCGCTGACCGGCGTCGTACCCGGTCGGTAGGGTCGTTGGGTCGATGATCGGGGAGCGACAAGGAGGAGTGCCATGCCGAGTGAAGCGATCGAGGCTGTCAGCTCGCAGTTCCGCCGCCGCAAGGCGAGCCGGGGCACGGGGCCTCAGCCGGATCTTGCCGAAGATTCGGGCGGAGTTCGCTCCCGGCGGGCGGATATACCCGGTGCCCGCGGACGTCGCCATCGAGCCGGTCGAGTTGGCCGGGGTGCCCGGTTCCTGGGTGCTGCCGGCGGGCGCCGATGCCGGTCGGGTGCTGCTTTACCTGCACGGCGGCGGTTTCAGCATCGGATCGATCCACAGTCACGCCGAACTCGTCGCCCGCCTTGCCCGAGCTGCGGGAGTGCGGGCGCTGTTCCCCGAGTACCGCCTGGTGCCCGAGCACCCGTACCCGGCCGCCGTGGACGACGTCCGCACGGTGTGGCGGCAACTGCGCGCCGACGGGGTAGCCGCCAGTTCGGTGGTGCTGGCCGGCGACTCGGCGGGTGGGGCGCTGGTGATGGCGTTGCTGGTCGCGCTGCGCGATGCCGGTGAGCCGCTGCCCGCAGCCGCCGTGCTGTTCTCGCCGATGCTCGACATGACGGCGTCCGGGGAGTCCGTCGAGGCCCGGTCCGACCGCGACGCGATCTTCACGGCGGATGCCGTCCGGGCCAGCGCGGCAGGGTACGTCGGTGACGCCGATCCGCGCGAGCCACTGGTGTCGCCGCTGTTCGCTTCGCTGCAGGGGTTGCCGCCGCTGCTGGTCCAGGTGGGTACCGAGGAAGTGCTGTTCAGCGACTCCGAGCGGCTGGTCGAAGCGGCCGCGAAGGCCGGTGTGGACGCGACGTTGGAGGTGGGCGAGGAGTTGCCGCACGTGTACCAGACGATTGCCGACGCGCCCGAGGCCGTCGAGGCGACCGCCCGAGCCGGAACGTTCCTGCGCCACCACCTTGACCGGGCCGCGACGGCCGGCTGACGAGGCTGCCGTTCCAGCGGCGTTCGCTGCCGGTCGATCGGGCGTCGCTGTGATAGGGGACGGTGGGCGGCGGCGAGCTGTCTACTGCGCTGCCTCGGAGGTGGTTGATCCGTCGGGCGCTGCTTCCAGCTGCAGGGCGGCATCGAGGAGGGCGCGGGCCGTGCGGCGTACCGTCTCCGCCGCCTGTTCGGGGGTGTGACCGGCGATGTCCTGGAGCCAGATGAGGGACTCGATGCCGGTCGCGGAGCGGATGGCTACCGCGAGTTGATGCCGGTCGAGGTCGCGATGGCTGTGTTGGAGCGGCGCGAGGGCATCCTCGATCCAGGCGACGGCCCGACCTCGGCGCAGGAGTGGGCGTTCCGATTCTGCCGCGGCCGCGGGATGTGTCGGTGGCTCCAGGGAGAGCCGCAGGGCTGAGCGCAGTTGTGGCTGCCACTGGAGGTTGTACCGGCTGAATGCGGTCATGAACGCGTCGAGTCGGGCGTGCGGATCGGTGGGTGCGTCGGGTCCGAGCAGGGTGTGCGGCTGGATCTGTGGCTGGGCGGCCAGTAGCAGGGAGCGCTGGTTGGCGAAGTACCGGTAGGCCGTGGTGCGGGAGATGCCGGCACGGGCGGCGGCGTCCTCCACCCGGGGAGTCAACCCGTCGGTCAGCAGGTCACGGGCGGCGTCGAGGAGGGCCCCGCGGGTGCGTGACTTCTGCTGGGTACGGCCGGTCGCCTCATATGGGATCGCCATCTCCATCATGGTACCGTAGTCCCATGGTACTGGAGTCCCACGAACCGCGAAGCTGGAGGTGGGCACCGTGAGCAGCGACGATCCTGCTGTCACCGACCCCGAACTCTACAAAGTGATCTTCGAAAACGACCGGGTTCGGGTTCTGGAGTACCGCGACCAGCCCGGCGACGAGACGCACCCGCACCGGCACCCGGACAGCGTCATGTACACCCTCACCTCATTCCGCCGACGCATCAGCGACGGCCACCGTGAGGTGGAGGTGGACATTCCGGCAGGCGCGGTGCGCTGGCTCGGCGCGCAGGAACACTCCGGACACAACGTCGGCGAGACGCCGACCCACAACATCCTGATCGAGCTCCGGGAGCCGGCCCCGTCCGCAAGCCCCGCCGTGCTGGGACCGCAGGCCTGACTTCGCCCGCTCTCGCCCCCTCGCCCGCTCGCGACGGGACCCTGCCTGGGCTCGGTGCCCGTCGGCAGGTGGGACGCCACTGGCTGCTGCGCCGAGCGGGAGTGTCAGTAGCTTCGGGTCAGGCCGCCGTCGACGGTGATGCTGGTGCCGGTGATGTAACCGGCCTGGGCCGAGCAGAGGAACACGACGGCGGCGGCAAGTTCGGCCGGGGAACCGAGCCGCCCGGCCGGCACGGTCGTCCTGGCCTGCTCCTGGGCCGCCGCGATGTCACCGATCCGGTCGGTGGCGATGCGTCCGGGGTGGACGTGGTTGAGGGTGACGTTGTGCGCGGCGAACGTGCGCCCGAGCGTCTTGAAGGCGGCGGCCAGACCCGGCCGGTGAGCGCTGGAGAGCATCAGGGTGTCGATCGGTTCGCGTACCGACGACGAGCCGATCGCCACGACCCGGCCGAAGCCGCGCTCGCGCATCCCGGGCAGCATCCGCTCCAGGATCTCCATGGGCGACAACACCAGACTCTGGTACGCCGTCAGCCACTGCTCGCGGGTCGCCTCGAACGGCTTGCCGGCCGGCGGGCCGCCGGTGTTCGCGACGTAGATGTCGACCGGGCCCAGGTCGGTGCCGACGGCCGACGAGCAGCGCGGGGATCGCGTCGAGATCGGCAGAGTCGAAGGCGTAGCCCCGTGCCCCGGGAAGGGTCGCGGCGACCTGCTCGGCTATGGCTTGATCGCGTGATGTCAGGGCGACCTGGACGCCTTCGGCGGCGAGACCTTCGGCGATCGCCCGCCCGATGCCCTTCGACCCACCGGTCACGAGCGCAACCCGCTTGCCAATCCCTAGTTCCATGCGGCAACCTCGTATCGATCTCGATGATTGGTGACCGGATCTGACTGCGCGCAGGACGCTTCGGAGTGGCTGCGGCGGCAACTACAGGTGTCCGAACTAATCAGCCGGACTCTATGGATTCAAAGATGTCGGCGTCGGTCTCCTGCTGCCAGGCAGGCAGGTCAGCCCAGTCTGCAACGTAGGACGGTTTGGGGTCGGGAAAATGCTTGTAGATCTGCCCGGTCCAGCACAGCGCGATGAAGCGGCCTTTCTGCTCGCGGGTGAGTTTCGTAGCGGCCCGGTCGGTGGCGTGAAGAAATGCGGTGACTTGCTCGTAGACGGCGGCGGCGCTATCTCGCTCCCACTGCGCGGTCTCGTCCCAGGGTGCGATGTAGCCAGGCCTTGGTTCGCCGGGGTAGTGGGCTTTGACTCCGGCGATCCACGCGTCACGGAAGATGCGCCCCGGTTCATCCGTCACTGACGGCTCCTCACAGTTCGACCGCCCGATCGCGGCGAGGGGAAGGCTGATGCTGCTGTATCCATTGGGTACCAGTGCGGAATCATCCGTTGCGCACCAGGCGGGCGACTTCCATGGCGCAGCCCCAGGACAGCGTGACTCCGGCACCGCCGTGACCGTAGTTGTGGATCAGCATCGCGCCGGGCACTGGCTGCGCCTCAACCCTGATCTCGGGTCGCGTCGGGCGTAGGCCGACCCGGTGGCCGAGGATCGGCGCTCCGAGTAGCCGTGGGTCGACCTCAGCGCATCTGGCGACGATCGAGGCTGCCACGTCGAGGTCGGGACGCATGTTCCAGTCGTCGGGCACGGCCTGGCCACCCAGTACGACTGTGTCCCGATACGGGTAGACGTGGAGTAGATCGATGGAACTACCGGTGTCCTCGGAAAAGAACTCAGTGATTCCAGGGTTGGCCAGCACGACGAGTTGTCCGCGAACAGCTTTCAGGTCCGGATCGGGTACGAGATCCCGGGCACCTGTGCCGGTGCAGTTGACGACGACCGGCGCACTGGCGGTGGCCGCGGCCAGAGAGTCGATGCGTCGGTTTTCGACGCGAACGCCAACCGCGTCCAGCCGCTGCTGGAGGTAATCCAAGTAGGTGGGCATGTCCACGAGCGGCACGCGGTATCGCCACCCGGTGACGAATCCGGATGGCAGTTCGTCGGCATGGCATTCCTCGAACCCGTCGAGTTGTTCACCCCAGTCAGGGGGATCGATGGCTACTCGGGAAGCCTCCACGCCAGACACCAGCCGTACTCCGGTACCGTCCTGCGCTGCGAGGGTTCGAAGCACCGACAGGGTGTACTGACTCCAGCTCGCCACCCGGTCGCGTGGCTCCACCAGGTAGGGACCCCACATCGCGCCTGCGGCGGCCGACGTGGTGGCCTGCGGTGGATCAGCCGACCAGACGCGTACCAGGTGGCCTTCCTCGGCGAGTCGGACAGCCGTGCTGAGTCCGATAACCCCGGCTCCGATGACCAGCGTGTCTGCGCCTGTGGTAGTCACGGACTCACGCTAGCGCCGGACGGGTGACGGGCCAGTGCCCCAACCAGGTCAGGCAGGAGGTCGGCTACCGAGGTGTTGCGCTGTCGCCGTCGGAGATCCCGCGACAAGTCCGCGAGCAGTGCGACCGAACGTGGAGAACGGACTTGCGCCAAACGAGGCAGCGCCAATCTGGCTACCCCACATGCTTCCGCCAACTTGCCCTGAGCGGTGTATCCGATCGCCAGCCATGCACCCTCGACCAGTGCACGACGTTGGGAAGGATCGTTCATGGAACGGGCGTAGGCGCCGGTGCGAAGGAGCGATGCGCCCTTGCGCAGCAACTCCCGTCCTCGGTTGGGCTCACCATCGGACACGACACGTCGGCCGGCGAGGATCATGGCGTACCCGGCCTGGCAGTCGAGATGATTTGGGGTCAGGTAGTACATCCAGCTTGGCTCGACGCCTCCTGCCCGATCCGCCAGGTGCTGCTGGGACTCCTTCCACGCGCGGTCACAGTCTTCGATCCGACCCGCTCCCGCGTAGGCGTACGCCAACCTGGAGGAAACCGACGCACGAACGGCGGCGGGGGTGCCTGCGGATCTGCGGGCGGCGGCCTCTCCGAGGCTCGTCCCGTCCCGGGATTCGCCGCGTGATGTTGCCTGGAAGGCCAGGTCAGCGAGGATGTGAGCCTCCATCGCGCGGTAGCCCGAGTCGTGCGCGGCGCGGAGGCCGGTGAAGAAGTAGCGCTGTGCCAACCCATGCTGTCCGGCGTCGAATGCCATCCATCCGGCAAGTTGGGCAAGGTCCGACAGCGCGATCAGCAGTCGCCGGGTCGTCGCTGGCGTGTGTTCGTGTTCCCGGAGGACGAGCAGAACCGCGCGTACCTGAGCACCCACGTAGCCCAGACCAGCGGCACCGCCACGTTCGTCGTCCAGGCGCTGGAGATGCGGCACGCTGGCTTCGATCTGAGCCACCAACGGATCATCGGGTGACCCGGCGGGCTGGGCCGGACTGCGGTTTGTGGCGCGCGCAGCCAGGTAGACGCTGACGGCGTTGGCCAACGCGGCACCGGATACCGAGAGGAACATCCGACGGTCTACGAGGCCGCCGAGCAGCCAGTCCTCCGCTACCAGCATCGTGCTCGCCAGCATCCACGGCCGGTCCATACCGACGTTCGAGGGCAGCAGCACTTCGCCGTCCGGCGCGTGCCCCTGCCAGAGTTGGCCCACCGTGACGACTCGACCGAGTTGTCGGGACAGCACGTATGCGGCCAACGCCGGCAGCGGTCTACGAGGTACGCCGCCGGCGTCCCGCCAGTAGTACGGGGCAGTCTCGGCGACCGTGCCGGGCCCGAAGAGCCGATTCATCTCGCGGGCGAGCCCCCGCGGCGTCAGTCCCGCTTCGGTGAGCAGGGCGACCAGGACGGGATTGGCACACTCGGCTGAGGTCGCCACCAATGTCACCCCCTGTGCCCGAATGTTCTGCCACCGTAGCGAACGGTGTCGATCAATGCGACCCGGAACTTGACGTTCTTGACGGATCCTTCCTCTCCCTGCGACGGACTGGATTGCGATTTCCTGAAGGTCCGCAGATCGCAGCGCCGAGTCAGCGCAGCGATATCAGCGAATTCCTTGTCAGGGGGCGATGAACCATGTGCAGCTTCGATCGGTCGGGGGAGTCGTCGCGGGGTCTGCCGGGAAAGTCTTCGCTCATTGAGTTGTCCAGCTGCCGGGAGCCCGAGAGTGCCGCTGCACCTCTTCGCCAGTACGGCAGCGTCGACTGCCTTGTGACCCCGGTACCCCAGGGCCCTACCCTGCATCCCCTGTGGCGACGACAACCCTGATCAGCCCGTGCCCGCCCGAAGGGGATTTCGGACCGGGCGGCACGGGCACCGGGTCGCCGGACACGACAGGCGCTGGCACGCCTGGTCCGGCGACCGCCGGGGACAGCGGCCCCACCGACAGCCGCATCCCCGGACGGGTGGGGCCGGCCGCGCCAGCCGGCCCCACCCACCCCTGATTGCCCGCAGTCCAGGAAGGACCCAGCCGTGTGGCCGTGGACCCGACGCCGAGCCGTCGACACAGCGTCGACTCCCGAACCGACCGGGTACGCGGTGCGCACCGACTGGCCCGACGGCACCCACCTGATCTTCGGCTGGCGACGCGCCTGGCGCTCCGCCTGCCGGCTGCTCTTCCGTGACCACCGCTACTGGCGCTCCGGCCCGATCCGCCCGCACACCTGGTCCGTTGTCGGCGCTACCCGCACCGTCGTCGCCGCCCACCCGCGCTCGGCCCGGTGCTCGTCACCGCAGTGCCCGCGCGGGGTACCCCTCGCCGGACCCGGTATCCGCCACCACGGCTCCACCACCCAGACGCCATGAGGGGCAAGCCAACGGCCGGCATCGCCGAACCCGGCCCGGGCAGGTACGCCGCGACCCACTACCCGCTCATCGGCCTTGCCCGGCACATCACCTGCGGCCACCTGCTACTGCCCGGCCAGGACATCTGCGGGCGGCGCGCCTACCAGTGCCCGGCGTGCCGGCATCCGCCGATCTGCGCCGAGCGGGCCCATCGCGCTTTCGTCGCCGCCATCGCTCAGCTGGCACCCCGACCGGCGCGTACCCGGCCACTGCACCAACTCGCCGGGCTACTCGCCTGCGTCAAACTCGACGACCACGGCACCGTCGTCCGCCTCACCTGGCGGCCGAACCTGTAAGCCCTTGCTTTCGCGGTTTCATGTTCCCTTTGGATGGGCGTTGCGATTGGGGCCGAGGGCGACAAACCATCGATTGCCGTGCCGGTTCAGCCACAGCTCGTCTGTGTATGGCTGTCCGTCGAGTATCCCGGTGATTTGCGCAGGCTTGGTGGCAGCTGACTCCGTCGACCCTATGGAGATCGTCGTCGATGAAAGCCTGTTGCCCCCCAGTTGCGCCAGGCGACTCTTGATCTCCTGCGCTGCGTCGTGATCGGGGTCAGCGATGTCTTTCAGCCGACTGGAGTCGTTGTTGCGCAGCGCCGATACGTAGGCGTTCGCCGTCGCTTCTGGACTCTCGGTGCCGTGCGGTCCACGGGTAGCGAACATGATGATTGCGGCGGTCGCCGCGATCGCTATCAGGATCGCGGCGGTCAGCATCCCTGCCCGTTTCAGGTACGCTGCACGCACTTCCATGCATCGATGTTAGAGGAACTCGCCATCGAGCTGTCTCCCGCCGAGATCGAAGCGCTCCCCGCCAGGTGGTCATCCTGTTTCCCGGGTATGTCTTCGACGCGGTGGGCAGCGGCCGGATCTGGGAGGACGCCGAATCGCACGTTCTGGCCGCCACGCACCAGACCTGGGTGCGCGACCCGTCCACCGGCAACTACCTGCTCGACGTGTTCCGCGAGCCGCACGACGGCGCGACGTGGATCTGTCGACACGATGAGGCGATCCGGCTTCCCTACAGCGACATCATCGGCCACACCGACGACGGCATCCCGTACCTGGTGCCCGAGCTGGTCCTGTTGTTCAAGGCCAAGCACGCGCGCCCGAAGGATCAGGCTGACTTCGACCAGACCGTCCCGCGGCTGACCCGAGGCCAACGCAGCGCGCTGGCCGAGTTGCTCGCCCGTGCGCATCCGGAGCATCCCTGGCTCGCTGACCTGTAGCCGAGGCCGTCCCGGTCACGCCGGGGCGGGGGCGCCGAGGAGGTCGCGGTACAGGTCGAGGTAGAGGTTGCCTTTGATGCCGGCGGTCGTGTCGGGGCCGAGTACGCCAGCCTCCGGGGCGTAGGAGACGCCGCCCTTCGGGCCGAGCGGCAGGACGATCGCGTCGACAGCAGGTTGGTACGCGGCCAGTTCGGGACCGCCGTCGATCAGGGTGCGGATGTTGGCGGCGACCACGGCGGCGTGCTGCTGCGCCAGGTAGGCCATCTTCAGCTCGGGGAGCGCGGCGATGTCGCCGACCGCGAAGACCGTGCGCTGACCGGCGAGCCGAAGCTGCGGGTCGACGGCGAGTTGGCCGTTGGGTTGCCGGGCCGGGGCCAGTTCGGCGTCCAGGTAGTCGGTGGTGGGAACCACGCCGTAGCAGGGGAACCAGAGGTCGGCGGTGATGTCGACGCCGGCTGTCGTCGTGACCGTGAACGGGCCCCGCTGGCCGGGGGCGGTGCCCGGGAGGTCGCGCAGGCTGGTGCCGAGTAGGAGTTCGACGCCCAGGTCGTCGAGTTGGGCGCGGAGTTCGGCGCGGAAGTCGTCGGGGAACCGGCCGGAGAGCAGGTCGGTGGCCGGGTCCAGGACGGTGACGGGCTTGTCGGGCCAGGTTGCCTTGATCTCACCGGCGAACTCCAGGCCGACCGGGCCGGCGCCGAGCAGCAGTACCCGGGAAGCTTCGGACAGCTCGTGGTGCACGGCCCGCAGCCTCGCGACGCCGTCGACCCGCTCGGTGCCGTCGATCTTCGCGGGGAACGGATACGCCGAGCCGGTGGCCAGCACGACGAAATCCGCCCGGAGCACCGCGCCGGAAGCCAGCTCCACCGTGGACGCGCCGACCCGGACCGCCCGGTCGCGGTGGACCCGACCGCGTGCCAGTAGCCCGTCGTACGGGATGAACAGCCGGTCCGCCCACTCGGGCGCAGCCGCGGCGCGCAGCGTGGCGACGTTGTGCACGAACGTGTCGCGGGGCTCGACCAGGGTCACGTCGGCGAAGTCGTCCAACGCCTTCGCCACCGTGATACCGCCGTATCCGCCGCCCACCACAACCACGGTTGGTGTCATCTCAGCCCTCTTCCACTCGTCGGTCACGCAATCGAGCGTGCTCAGCGGGCGGCGAATCGGGGAGGCCGGGTTGAGGCTGGTAGTGACAGGGACACCCTGCTGAGCGGCGGCGCTGTTACGTTCGGGTGGTGAGCGACAACGAGCTCGGGCTGTTCCTGCGGACGCGTCGGGAGGCGGTCACGCCGGCCGAAGTCGGGCTGCCCGCTGGCGTACGGCGACGCACGTCGGGGCTGCGCCGGTCGGAGGTGGCCACCCTCGCCGGGGTGAGTGTGGAGTACCTGACCCGGCTCGAACAGGGGCGCGATCGGCATCCCTCACCGCAGGTGCTCAGCGCGCTCTCCGACGCGCTGCGGTTGGCCGGGAACGAGCGGGTCCACCTCTACCAGCTCACGAAGGCGGCCGACACCGGCTTCACCTGCCGCGCCAACGCCACGCCGGCGCGAAACGTCCGGCCGACGGTCCGGGCGCTGCTCGACAGCCTCGGGCCGACCCCGGCCGTGCTCGTCAACCAGCTCGGCGACATCGTCACCCACACCGTCGGCTACCAGCGGCTGGCCGGCCCGACCGGGCTGCTGGACGGGGCGCCGCCCAATCTCACCCGGTACGTCTTCACCGATCCCCGCGCGCGCGCCACCTTCCCCGACTGGGACCAACTGGCCGACGAGCAGGTCGCGGCACTCAAGTACGGCCCGTTCCGGGCAGACCCGAACACGGCGGCGCTCGCCGACGAGCTGACCGTCACGGTGGGGGAGGTGTTCGCCCGACGGCTGGACACGGTGCCCGGACTGCCGAGGGCGAACGGCACCCTCCGGCTGGCCCACCCACAGGCGGGTGCGCTGCGGCTCGCGTACGAGACCCTCGATCTGCCGGCCGACGACGACCAACGGCTGATCGTCTACCTGCCCGCCGACCCGGCCACCTCGACCGCGCTCGACCGACTGATCGCTCAGCGGCCGCCGTCATTGCGGCTTGTCGCCAGCTGAGCCACGCAGAGTGATCCCGGAGTGTGCCAACGACGGGTACGCGCGCGTTTCGGGGGCAAAGCCAGCCGCGCGGGGCAAGGCAGGGCATGATGTCCGGGTGGGTGTACTCGTGACTCTTGACCTTGATGATGACTCGCCAATGGTGGGTCTGCCGTGGATCGTGACCTTCGGGCCCAACTCCGATGAGGAGTCCTGGGAGCCGGTGGTGGTCGGCCCGTACGAGCGCGCGCATGCGCTCGCACTGGCCGAGGAGATCGTCGCCGACGAGGAGCTGATGGCGGTGGTCGAACCACTGCTCCCGCTCACCTCGGCCGACGAGATCCGGGCCGCTATCGCCGTCTCCGTCAGCGAGGCCGAGGACGAGGAGGACTCGGACGAAGACACCGACTACACCGACCCCCTCGACCTCGACGACGATGACCTGGACCTCGATGAGGACGACGAAGGCGAAGCCGACGACGAAGGCGACGAACTCGACGACCTGGAGGACGACGAAGAAGGGGCTGACGAGGAAGCGGTCCGTGCGCCGCTGACCGCGCCGAGCTCCGAGGAGATCCGTGCCGGGATGGCCCGGATCGCCGCGAAACTGTCCGCCACCGAATAGCGCGAACGACAACGGCCGGCCCCCGGATCGCGGGGCGCCGGCCGTTTGTCATACCCGGATGCGGTGCGGCCGGGGCCGGATCGGGACGGTGCGGCGGGCTCAGCCGGTGACGTACCAGACCGTGGTGTCGGCCGGCAGCACGTCGGTGACCGGGCCGCTCGCCAGGGTGGGTACCCCGGCGGGCAGCGGGACCGGGGCCGCGGACACGTTCACCACGCAGCGCAGCCCGGGGCGCTCGAAGTCGAGCACTCCATCGGCGCTGTCCCGCCAGGTCAACGGGCCGGCGAACCCGTTCCGCAGGCGCAGCGCGTCCCGGTAGAGGGCCAACGTGGAGTTCCCGGCGTCGACGGCGTACTCCGCCCAGGATGCCGGCTGCGGCAGCCAGGACGTCCCGGCGGTGGAGAAGCCGTAGGTCGGGCCGGTGGCCGTCCAGGGCAGCGGTACCCGGCAGCCGTCCCGGCCCGGGTCGGTACCGCCCGAACGGAACCACACCGGGTCCTGGCGGGACTGCGCGGGCAGCTCCAGCACCTCGGGCAGGCCCAGCTCCTCGCCCTGGTAGAGGTAGGCGGAGCCGGGCAGGGCGAGCATCAGCAGGGCGGCGGCGCGGGCCCGGGCCAGCGAGCCGAGCCGGGTGACGTGCCGCTGCTTGTCGTGGTTGGACAGCACCCAGGTGGTCGGCGCGCCGACGAGATCGGCGGCGGCGATGCAGGCGTCGACGGTGGCGCGCAGCTCCAGCGCGTCCCACCGGGCGTCCAGGAAGTCGAAGTTGAACGCCTGGTGCAGCTCGTCCGGGGCGACGTAGCGGGCCAGCCGGGCCGGCGTGGACGCCCACGCCTCGGCCACCGCCATCCGGTCGCCGGGGTACGAGTCGAGGATCTTGCGCCAGGCGCGGTAGATCTCGTGCACGCCGTCCTGGTCGAAGTAGGGCAGCTCGCCCTTGCCGAGCAGGCCGATCTGGGCGGCCCGACCGACCGAGGGCAGCCCGGCCTCCTTGACCATGCCGTGCGCCACGTCGATGCGGAACCCGTCCACGCCACGGTCCAGCCAGAACCGCAGCACCGACTCGAACTCGCTGCGGACGTCGGCGTTGTCCCAGTTCAGGTCCGGCTGAGCGGGGTCGAACAGGTGCAGGTACCACTCGCCGTCGGCGGTCTGCGTCCAGGCCGGGCCGCCGAAGATGGACTCCCAGTCGTTCGGCGGCGCGCCGTCCGGGGTGGCCGGGCGGAAGTGGTAGCGCCCACGTTCCGGCGAGCCGGGGCCGGCGGCCAGCGCGTCCAGGAACCACTGGTGCTGCGACGAGGTGTGGTTCGGCACGATGTCCACGATCACCCGGATGCCCAGCTCGTGCGCGCGGGCCTGCATGGCGTCGAAGTCGGCGAGGGTGCCGAAGAGTGGGTCGACGTCGCGGTAGTCGGCCACGTCGTAGCCGCCGTCGACCATCGGGGAGCGGAAGAACGGCGTCAGCCAGATCGCCCCGACGCCGAGGTCGCGCAGGTACGGCAGGCGGTCGCGGAGACCGATCAGGTCACCTTCGCCGTCGCCGTTGCCGTCGGCGAAGCTGCGTACGTAGATCTCGTAGATGACGGCGGTGCGCCACCACTGCATGTCGGGCACGTTGTCGGGCACGGCAGGTTCCTCGCTTGTACAGGGGTCAGTTCTGGCCGCGGTCGCCGGACGGCCGCGGTCGGTGTGTTTCGGGGGTACGGGGTGGGAGTTCTCAGACGGAGCTGAGCCGCTCCCGGGGGACGGTCAACTGGCGATCCGGAGCGATACCGGTGGAGGCGCGCACCACCAGTTCCGGCCCGAAGACGTACTCGGAGTGCGGGCTGGGCTGGCCGTTGATCGCGTCGACCAGGGCCCGGACCGAGGCGTTGGACATCGCCCGGACCGGCTGACGCAGGGTGGTCAACGGCGGGTCGGTGAAGGCGATCAGCGGGGAGTCGTCGTAGCCGACCACGGACAGATCGCCGGGGACGGTCAGGCCACGGGACCGGGCGGCCCGGATCGCGCCGAGCGCCATCAGGTCGGAGCCGCAGACCAGGCCGGTGACGCCGCGCTCCAGCAGCCGGTCGGCGGCGGCGTGGCCACCCTCCACGCCGAACAGCGACAGCTCGACCATCTCGGTCAGGCCGTGCCGGGCGATGGCGGCCCGGTACCCGGCGAGCTTGCGCTGCACGGGCACGTACCGCTCGGGGCCGGAGATCAGGCCGATCTTCGTGTGTCCCAGGGAGGCCAGGTGGTTGACGGCGAGTTCGCCGGCGAGCCGGTCGTCGCAGGAGATGAAGGGCGCGTCCAGGTCGGGTACGAAGCCGGTGACCAGCACGATCGGCAGTGGCCGGTTGATCAGCTTGCGGTAGCGGTCGGGGTCGGTGGTGGTGTCGGCGTGCAGGCCGGAGACGAAGATGATGCCGGCGACCGCGCGGTCGAGAAGCATCTCCACGTACTCGTCCTCGGTTACCCCGCCGGGAGTCTGGGTGCACAGCACCGGCGTGTACCCGTGCTGGGCCAGCGCCGACTCGATGATCTGCGCGAACAGCGGGAAGATCGGGTTCTCCAGCTCCGGCGTGACCAGGCCGACCAGGCCGGCGCTGCGCTTGCGGAGCCGGTCGGGGCGCTCGTAGCCGAGCACGTCGAGTGCGGTGAGCACGCCCTGACGGGTGTCCGCGCTGACCCCGGGACGGTCGTTGAGCACCCGCGACACGGTGGCCTCGCTGACACCCGCTTGACGGGCTATGTCGGCGAGCCGTGCTCGGGGAGTCTCTGTGGGCATGGGGGCACTGTAGAGCATCAAGCAACGGTTTGCGGAAGGTTGTTGCAAGGCCTTTCATTCCCTGCAACGAGTTGCTAGCGTTCCGGCCACGGCGACATGGGTCCGAAACATAAGTCCCATCTGCCGGACACATTTTTCGCACTTGACATCGCTTCCGGCCCCCGGCGCGACAACCCTCTGGCACGGCACGCAGCTGCCGTGCACCCCCCGTCGAACAGGAGACACCGATGCGCATCCGTACCGCGGGTGTGATCGCCGTAGCGGCTCTGGCCCTGGTGGCCGCCGGCTGCGGCAAGGACGCCAAGCCGAGCACCTCGTCCTCGAAGCCGGCCGGCGGCACGCTGGTCATCTGGGCGGACGACCAGCGCGCCGCCGCCCTCAAGCCGTTCGCCGACAAGTTCGGCAAGGACAACGGCGTCACCGTCCAGGTGCAGGCCGTCTCCAAGGACCTGCAGACCACCTTCGTCACCGCCTCCCAGTCGGGCAAGGGTCCGGACATCGTGGTCGGCGCGCACGACTGGATCGGCAACCTGGTGCAGAACGGCACCATCGACCCGGTGCAGCTCTCCGACTCGCAGAAGGCCGGCTTCGCCGACGTCGCGGTCAAGGCGGTCACCTTCAACGGGCAGCTCTACGGCGTGCCCTACGCGGTGGAGAACCTGGCGCTGATCCGCAACACCGATCTGGCGCCCACCGCCCCGGCCACCATCGAGGACCTGGTCTCGGCCGGCAAGGCGCTCAAGGCCTCCGGCAAGGTCAGCAACATCCTGGCCCTGCAGTCCGGCGCGACCGGCGACGCGTACCACATCTACCCGCTGTTCACTTCCGGCGGTGGCTACCTGTTCGGGCAGAAGTCCAACGGTGACTACGACCCCGCCGACCTGGGCGTCGGCAAGCCGGAGTCGGTGGCCGCGTTCAAGAAGATCGCCGCACTCGGCGAGAAGGGCTCCGGCGCGCTCACCCGGTCGATCACCGGCGACAACGCCATCCCCACCTTCACCGGCGGCAAGACCCCGTTCCTGATCTCCGGCCCGTGGGCCATCGCGGACATCAAGAAGGCCGGCATCAAGTACGACATCACCCCGATCCCGTCGTTCGCGGGTGGCAAGCCGGCCCAGCCGTTCGTCGGCGTGCAGGCGTTCTACGTGGCCAGCAAGGGCAAGAGCAAGGCGCTGGCCAACGAGTTCGTCACCAACTACCTGACCAAGGCCGACCTGCAGGTCGCGCTCTACCAGGCCAACCCCCGGCCGCCGGCGCTGAACGCCGCGCTGGAGCAGGTCAAGGGCACCGACGCGGACATCCAGAAGTGGCTGGACGCCGGCAAGGGCGGCGCAGTGCTGCCGGCCATCCCGGCCATGGCCGCGGTGTGGGACCCGTTCGGCAAGGCGGAAGCGGCGATCATCGGCGGCGCGGACGTGCAGTCGACGCTCGACGCGGCAGCCAAGACGATCACCGACGCGATCAACAAGTAATCCGTGTCCACCAGCAGTGAACTGCGGGGCGCGGAGGGGACCACCCCTCCGCGCCCCCGCGGCACGCGGCGGGCGCAGCAGGACAACCCGCCGCCCGTACCCGGGGGTAGTGCCTCCGGGCTCATTGTCAAGATCGTCATTCTGGGCCTCGGCCTGGGGCTGGCGATCTGGGGAGCGTTCCCGCTCATCGACGCGCACGCCTGGCTCTGGCTGGGCGTACTGATCGCGGTCACCGCACTGATCTTCTACGTGTACCTGTCACCCCGGCACATCCCGGCCAAGTACCTGGTCCCCGGCACCCTGTTCCTGATCGCCTTCCAGATCGCCCCGGTGCTCTACACGGCCAGCACGGCGTTCACCAACTTCGGCGACGGCCACCGGGGCAGCAAGTCCGACGCGGTCACCAGCATCCAGAGCGCCTCGGTCAAGCAGGTCCCCGGCTCCGCCGAGTACGAGCTGTCGGTGGCCACCACCGGCGACCCGGCCGCCGGCAAGCTGGTCTTCCTGCTGGTCGACCCGGACGGCAAGGCGTTCCTCGGCGACGCCGACGGGCTGCACCCGCTGTCGGCCGGCGACGTCACCATCTCCGCCGGCAAGATCACCGACGCGCCCGGGTACCACCTGCTCAACCTGGGCGAAGCCAGCCTGCGCAACGACGACATCCTGGCCACCACGGTGCCCACCGCCGACGGCGCGGTCCGCGCCTCCGGCATCACCCGCGCCTACAACGGCCAGGCCACCCAGTTCTACGACAACGGCTGCGACTGCATCACCGACCGGGCCACCGGCAAGGTCTGGAAAGCGGACAACAAAGTCGGCGGCTTCGTGGCCGACGACGGCGACCGGCTGCCACAGGGCTGGAAGGTCAACGTCGGATTCAGCAACTTCACCCGGGTACTCACCGACTCGCGGATCTCCAGCCACTTCGCCGGCACCCTGATCTGGAACCTGGCGTTCGCGATCTCCTCGGTGTTCGTCACCTTCGCCCTCGGGTTGGGCTGCGCGCTGGCCCTGCACTCGCCGAAGCTGCGTGGCACCAGGGTGTACCGGATCCTGCTGGTGTTGCCCTACGCCATGCCCAGCTTCGCCATGCTGCTCGTCTGGCGGGACATGTTCAACCAGCAGTTCGGGCTGATCAACCGGCTGTTCGGGCTCAACGTGGACTGGTTCGGCAACGCCTGGACAGCCCGGTTCGCGGTGATCCTGGTGCAGCTCTGGCTCGGGTACCCCTATATGTTCCTGCTCTGCACCGGGGCGCTGCAGGCGATCCCCGGCGAGCTGACCGAGGCGGCCGCGATCGACGGCGCGTCGATGTCCCAGCGGTTCCGCAAGGTGACCCTGCCGCTGCTGCTGGTCGCCCTGTCGCCGCTGCTGATCGCGTCGTTCGGGTTCAACTTCAACAACTTCAACGCGATCTTCCTGACCAGTGAGGGCGGGCCGTTCCCGCCCAGCGACTCCAGCGTGGGCGCGACCGACCTGCTCATCACCTACACCTACCGGCTCGCCTTCGGCGGTTCCGGAGCGCAGTTCGGCTTCGCCGCCGCGATCTCGGTCTACATCTTCGCGATCGTGGCGATCATCTCGGCCATCGGATTCCGGCGCAGCCGCCGACTTGAGGGGGTCTACTGATGGCCCGTTGGATGCGCCAGGTCGGCTGGCGGCACATCGTCGGAGTACTGGCGGTCGTGTTCTCGCTGTTCCCGATCGTGTTCGTGATCTCCGCGGCGATCAACCCGGTCGGCTCGCTCAGCTCCACCGAGCTCTACCCGACCGGCGCGAGCTTCGGCAACTTCAGTGACCTGTTCACCAAGACCGCATTCAGCCACTGGTACCTCAACTCGGTGCTGATCGCCGGCCTCGCCTCGTTCACCGGGGTGTTCCTGTCGCTGTGCGCGGCGTACGCGTTCTCCCGGATGCGGTTTGCCGGGCGCCGGGTCGGGCTGATGGCACTGCTGCTGATCCAGATGTTCCCGCAGTTCCTGGCCGTGGTCACCATCTACCTGATCTTCAGCAGGATCGGTGACTACTACCCGAAGCTCGGGCTGGACACTCCGTGGGGCCTGATGCTGCTCTACCTCGGCGGCGCGCTCGGGGTGGGCACCTGGCTGATGAAGGGCTTCCTCGACACGGTGCCCAAGGAGCTGGACGAGTCGGCGATGATGGACGGCGCCAGCCACGCGCAGACCTTCTTCCGGATCACCGTGCCGCTGGTCGCGCCGATCCTCGCGGTCACCGCGCTGCTCGGCTTCATCGGCACCATCAACGAGTTCCTGCTGGCCAACGTGTTCCTGCACAACGACAACTCGAAGACCCTCGCGGTCGGGCTCTACGGCCTGATCGCCGGGCAGCGCAACGCCAACTTCGGGATGTTCTGTGCCGGCTCGCTGCTCACCGCCGTCCCCACCGTGCTGCTCTTCCAGTTCCTGCAGCGCTACATCGTCTCCGGACTCACCGCGGGGGCAGTGAAGGGATGATCCACCACGACGGCTCGGCACTCTACGTGCCCGAGCAGCAGCCGCAGCTCGGTGCGGAGGCGACCGTGTGGCTGCGTACCTCCCCGGAGGTGACCGCCGTGCACGTGCGGTCCACTCCGGACGGGGAGCCGCGGATCACGGCGGCGAAGCCGGAACGGCGCAGCTGCGCACCCGGCTCGGGCGAGGAGCTGTGGTGGCGGGCCGAAGTGCCGGTACGCAACCCGCTGACCCGGTACCGGTTCCTGGTCGAGGACGGGCGGGGGCCGTACAACTGGTACACGGCGCGCGGCCGGCACGACCACGAGGTCCCCGACGACGCCGACTTCCGGCTGGTCAGCCACCCGGCGCCGGCGTCCTGGACGGCCGATGCGGTGGTGTACCAGATCTTCCCGGACCGCTTCGCCCGGTCCGCCGCCGCCGACGGCCGGGCCACCCCCGACTGGGCCATCCCGTGCGGCTGGGACGACCGGGTGATCGACGAGCTGCCCGAGGTGAGCAGGCAGCTCTACGGCGGCGACCTGGACGGCATCGCCGAGCGCCTGGACCACATCCAGGCGCTCGGCGCGAACACCGTCTACCTGACGCCGATCTTCCCGGCCCGCTCCAACCACCGCTACGACGCGAGCACCTTCGACCGGATCGACCCGCTGCTCGGCGGCGACGCCGCCCTGGGCCGGCTGGCCGACGCCCTGCACGCCCGGGGCATGCGGCTGATCGGCGACGTCACCACCAACCACACCGGCGACGCCCACGAGTGGTTCCACGACCCCGCCCGCCGCGACCACTACTACTTCGCCTCCGACGGCGGGTACGAGTCCTGGTGCGGGGTGTCCAGCCTGCCCAAGTTGAACTGGAACTCGGCCGCGCTGCGGGCCCGGTTCGTCAGCGACCCGGACTCGGTGGTCAAGCGCTGGCTGACCGGCACTGACGGCCGTCCGCTGCTGGACGGCTGGCGGGTGGACGTGGCGAACATGACCGGCCGGCGCGGTGCCGACGACCTGGCCCACGAGGTGTCCCGGCTGGTCGCGCGTGCCGTCCGGGAGGTCGGGTCACAGGCCATGCTGGTCGCCGAGCACAACTACAGCTCCGGTTCCGATCTCGATCTCGACGGCTGGCAGGGCGCGATGAACTACGCCGGCTTCCTCCGTCCGGTGTGGACCTGGCTCCGCGACCCCGACCTCGACTTCACCCACTTCCTCGGCGTCCCGGGCAACGTGCCGTCCCGGGCGGGCACCGCCATGGTCGCCACCATGGTCACCGCGCTGGCCACCATGTCCTGGCGCTCCTGGACGCACTCGTGGACGATGCTCGGTACCCACGACTCGGCCCGGATCCGCACGGTGGTCGGTCACCCGGACCGGGTCGAGGTGGCCGCTGGGCTGCTGGCCACGCTGCCGGGTACCCCGATGATCTTCGCGGGGGACGAGCTCGGATTGGTCGGGCGCGGCGGCGAGGACGCCCGGCGGACGATGCCCTGGCACGCCCCCGACCGCTGGCACCGACCCACCCTGCGCCGCTACACCGACCTGCTCCGGCTACGCAACGACCAGCCGGCACTGCGCCACGGCGGCCTGCGCTTCGCCCACGTCGACGCCGACGCGGTCGCCTACTGGCGCGAAACCGCCGACGCCCGGCTGCTGATCCTGGCCCGCCGCGCGTCCGGCTCGCCCGTCGCGCTGCCTGGGGTGACGGGCGACAACCTCTACGGCGGGGCGGCGCTTGACGGGGAGTTGCCTGGGGACGGGCCGACCTTTCAGGTGTGGCGCTGCGCCTGACCGCCGGGCGTGGATGGCGCTTGACCCGCGGTGCGCGCGTTGGGGGTGGCGGTGCGGGCCGATGCGCCGTGCGGGCGGTGAGTGGGGGTTGGGGTGGAATCAAGCGGGCGGTGGCGTTCCTCGGAGTGGTCGGAGGGGAACGTCAACCGCCCACTTGCCTTCCCGGTTCGCCAGGGGTTTCCCGTTCGCCAGGGGTTTCCCGTTCGACCAGGGTCTCCAGTTCGGCGAGGACGAGCGCGAGTACCCGCAGGGCGCCCGCTTTCGAGAGGGGCTCGTTGCCGTTGCCGCACTTGGGGGACTGGACGCAGGACGGGCAGCCGGACTCGCAGACGCAGGTGGCGATGGCCTCGCGGGTGGCGGTCAGCCAGTCGACGGCGACGTGGTACGCGCGTTCAGCGAAGCCAGCGCCGCCCGGGTGGCCGTCGTAGACGAAGATCGTCGGGGCCTCGGTGTCCGGGTGCAGAGCGGTGGACAGGCCGCCGATGTCCCACCGGTCGCAGGTCGCCACCAGCGGGAGCAGGCCGATCGCGGCGTGCTCGGCGGCGTGCAGCGCGCCCGGGGTGTCGAGGGCGTCGACGCCGGCCCGCAGCAGGGCTCGCGGCGAGATCGTCCACCACACGGCCGTGGTGGTGAGCTGGCGTGGCGGCAGGTCCAGCGGGCGGGTGTCCAGCACCTCGCCGGTACCCAGCCGGCGGCGCTGGTAGCTGACGACCTGGTTGGTGACCTCGACGGTACCCAGGAACAGGCCCACCGACCCGGCGTCCCGGTAGGAGGTCACCGACTCCACCGTCAGGTTCGTGACGTCACGCGGGTGGGTGCTCCACTCCGGCTCCTCGGCGTGCACCAGCGCCACCCCGTCGGCCAGGTCCAGCGCATCCACCAGATAGGACGCTCCCTGGTGCAGGTGGACCGCGCCGGTGTGCACCTGGACGTGTGACGCGCCCCGGTCGACGGTACCCAGCAGCCGGCCGGTGGACCCCTCGACGATCGCCACCGGCGCTCCGCCGGTACCCCGCAGGTCGATCTCGGGGCGGTGGTCGTGGATCCAGTACCAGCCGGTCGGCCGGCGGCGCAGGTGCCCGTCGGCGACCAGTGCCGCCAACGTCTGCGCGGCGACCGGGCCGCCGAAGAGGGGCAGGTCGGCGGGGGTCAGCGGCAGCTCGGCGGCGGCCGCGCACAGGTGCGGGGCCAGCACGTACGGGTTGCCCGGGTCGAGCACGGTGGCCTCCACCGGCCGGCCGAACAGCGCCTCGGGGTGGTGGACCAGGTAGGTGTCGAGCGGGTCGTCACGGGCGACGAAGACACACAGCGCCTCCCGGCCCGCCCGGCCGGCCCGCCCGGCCTGCTGCCACAGCGAGGAGAGCGTGCCCGGGTACCCGGCGAGGATCACCGCGTCCAGCCCGGTCAGGTCGACGCCCAACTCCAGCGCGTTGGTGGAGGCCAGTCCGAGCAACTCGCCGGAGTGCAGCGCCGCCTCCAGCGCCCGCCGGTCCTCCCGCAGGTACCCGGCCCGGTACGCGGCCACCCGGCGGGCCAGCTCCGGCGCCGACTCGCGCAGGTTCCCCCGGGCGATGGTGGCGACCAGCTCGGCCCCCTTGCGGGACCGGATGAAGGTGAGCGTCCGGGCCCCGCCGATCACCGCGTCGGTGAGCAGGTCAGCCGCCTCCCGCAACGCCGACCGGCGCACCGGCGCAGCCTCCCGCACCGCATCCACGTCTCCCGGACCGGCGCCGGTGGGGGTGGAGTCGGGCGGGAGCAGGGGTGGCTCCCAGAGGGCGAAGGTGAGGCCGCCGCGGGGGGAGTCGTCGGTGGTCACCGGGGTCACCGGCAGGCCGGTGAGTCGCTGCGCGGTCAGCGCCGGGTCGCCGGTGGTGGCCGAGGCCAGGATGAAGGTGGGGGAGCTGCCGTAGCGGGCGCAGATCCGGCGCAGCCGGCGCAGTACCTGGGCCACATGGGAGCCGAAGACGCCCCGGTAGGCGTGGCACTCGTCGACCACCACAAATTGCAGCCGGCGCAGGAACGACGCCCAGTTGTCGTGCCGGGGCAGGATGCCGAAGTGCAGCATGTCGGGGTTGGTGAGGATCAGCCGGGAATGCGCGCGTACCCAGTCGCGCTCTTCGCGTGGGGTGTCCCCGTCGTAGGCGGCCGGGCGGATGCCGTCGGGGGCCAGTGCCTGCGCGGCGCGGAGCTGGTCGGCGGCGAGGGCCTTGGTGGGGGCCAGGTAGAGCGCGGTGGCCCGGGGCGTGGCCAGCAGCCGGGACAGCACCGGGAGTTGGTACGCGGCGGACTTGCCGGAGCCGGTGCCGGTCGCGATCACCACGTGGGTACCGGCGTACGCCAACTCGGCGGCGCTGACCTGGTGCCGCCACGGCGCGCCGACGCCCCGTTCGACGAACCGGTCGACGAGGGGGTCGGGTGCCCAGTCGGGCCAGGGGGCGGTGTGACCGGGCCGGGCGGGTACCCGCTCGATGTGGTTGACCGGCTCGGTCCGGCGGCGGGCCAGCCAGTGCAGCAGGTCGGCGGGGGCGGGCGGATCGACCCCGGCCACCGTCGGGCTGGCACTGGTCACCCTCGGAACTCTAGCCCCGGCGCGGACATCCGGCCGTCGGCCTGACGGCCCGACGGCTCTCGTGACGGCCCGAGCCGACGGCTCGCGCGACGTGCGGGCCCACGGCTCGCGCGACGTTCGGCCCGCCGGACGGAATTGTCCGCTCGGCCCGGGACCGGTCGACAACCGTGACCGTGGTCTGCACGCGACCCGCCGATGAACCGGTTGGCCAGCTCAGACGTGATCCGGACAGTGGGGCTGTCCGGGGCGGGTTGCCCCGCTGCGCGAGAATGGGGCAGTGATCATGGTGGGACGAGGGCGAGGTCCGGGCTCCGGCAATGGTTAGATTCCCCGGAGGGCTATAGCGTGTCCGGTCGTCACCGGCGAGGAGGTCCCGGATGGAACTGTCGATGGCAACGCGCCCGGCGAGCGGGTTCACGGTGCTCGAGGTGGCAGGCGAGATCGACGTCTACACCGCGCCCCAGCTGCGTGAGCGCCTGATCGCGGTGGTCGAGGGCGGCGCCCGCCAGGTGATCGTCGACCTGGGTCGGGTGGAGTTCCTGGACTCCACCGGGCTGGGTGTGCTGGTCGGGGCGCTCAAGCGGCTGCGGGTGGTGGGCGGCGAATTGCGGCTGGTCTGCGCCCAGGAGCGGCTGCTCAAGATTTTCCGGATCACCGGCCTGGACCGGGTGTTCGACCTGTACGACTCGGTCGAGTCGGCGAGTACCGAGAGCGGTCCGTCGAGCGCCGTGGACGCGGCTGGCTGACACCCATGCCCACGGTCCGGCTCTCCTTCACCCCCGCGGCGGCGCATGTGCGCACGGCGCGGCTGGTCGCCGTGGCTGTGGCCCGGCGTGCGGGAGTGCCGGCCGACCTCTACGACGAGATCCGGCTGGCGATCGGTGAGGCGTGTTCCCGGGCGGTCGCCCTGCACCGTCAGCACAACCTGCCGGACCTGGTGGAGGTCGCGCTCAGCGACGGTGGCGGCTTCACCGTCCGGGTGATCGACCGGGCGCCGATCGACGCCGCGCTGAGCCCGCGGTAGCGGCGGGGCGGACCCGGTGGCGCTGATGGAGCAGGCGGCGTACGACGACAGCGAGCCGCCGACCATGCGGCTGGGCAACCACACCGACGACTCCGACCCGGCGGTGGATGAGGCCGAGGAAGCGGTCGCCGTGGGGATGCGGCTGGCGCTGCTGGCGGGGCTGGTGAACGAGATCACGGTGCGGCCGGCGGAGTTCGGGGTGGGTACCGAGGTGGTCATGTCCTGGCCGGTGCAGAACCGGGGCAACGGACTGCCGCGCCCCTGACCGCGGGCGGGACGCCGCCAATATCACAGCAACACATTCGCCACAGGATGTGACCGGAACCACGCCGGGCCGCTAGAGTACGCGGGTCATCTGCTTCACCGCTGGTCACGCCGTTGCGTGACCGGTGGTGTCTGTGAGCTCCCGAGTGGAGAAAGCCGTCCGTGCGCTTCGTCCGACGGCGCGTGTTGGTACAGGAGGACATAGATGTCCGGGACTCCCCTCGCCGCGACCGGCGAGTTGTCCCTTTCCGGTAGTAATATTACCTTTGTCGTCATCGCGGCTGTCATCGCGCTGGTGGCTCTGGGCTTCGCGTTCGCCTTGACAAAGGCGGTACTCGCGACCGGGACGGGCACCAAGAAAATGCAAGAAATCGCCGTGGCGGTACAGGAGGGCGCGAGCGCCTACCTGGTCCGCCAATTCAAGACGTTGGCGATCTTTGTCGTGATCGCCTTCGTACTGCTCTTCCTGCTGCCGGTCAACGAAGGCGGCATGTCCGTCAAGATCGGCCGTTCACTGTTCTTCGTGGTCGGCGCGCTGTTCAGCGCCTTCATCGGTGGCGCCGGTATGGCGCTGGCTACCCGCGCCAACCTGCGCGTCGCGGCGGCAGCCAACACCGGCGCGGGCAGCCGCGAGCGGGCCATGCAGATCGCCTTCCGTACCGGTGGCGTGGTCGGCTTCATGACCGTCGGCCTCGGCCTGTTCGGCGCGGCACTGGTGGTGATCATCTATAAGGGTGACGCGCCGACCGTGCTGGAAGGCTTCGGCTTCGGCGCCGCCCTGCTCGCCATGTTCATGCGGGTCGGCGGCGGCATCTTCACCAAGGCCGCCGACGTCGGCGCCGACCTGGTCGGCAAGGTCGAGCAGGGTATCCCCGAGGACGACCCGCGCAACGCGGCCACCATCGCCGACAACGTCGGTGACAACGTGGGCGACTGCGCGGGCATGGCCGCCGACCTGTTCGAGTCGTACGCGGTGACCCTGGTCGCCGCGCTGATCCTGGGCAAGGCGGCGTTCGGCGAGGAAGGTCTGATCTTCCCGCTGATCGTGCCGACCATCGGGGTGCTCACCGCCATCGTCGGGGTGTTCATCACCCGGCTGCGCAGCAGTGACCGCAACGGGCTGGTCGCGATCAACCGGGCGTTCTACATCTCGGCCGGCATCTCCGCCGTCCTGGTGGCGATCGCCGCGTTCGCGTACCTGCCGTCGAAGTGGTCCGGCTTCCACTTCCACGGCCTCGCGGCCGTGGCCACCAACAAGGCCAACCCGCCGAGTCCGCCGGTCTTCGCGATCCTCGCGGTGCTCATCGGTATCGCGCTCGCCGCGATCATCCAGGCACTCACCGGGTACTTCACCGAGACCAGCAAGAAGCCGGTGCAGGACATCGTCAAGACGTCGCTGACCGGCCCGGCCACCGTGGTGCTCGCGGGCATCTCGGTCGGTCTGGAGTCGGCCGTCTACACCGCCGTCGTGATTGGCGCGGGCGTCTTCGGCGCGTACCTGCTCGGTGGCGGTTCGCTGATCCTGTCGCTGTTCGCGGTGGCGCTGGCCGGTACCGGTCTGCTCACCACGGTCGGCGTGATCGTGGCGATGGACACCTTCGGGCCGATCTCCGACAACGCGCAGGGCATCGCCGAGATGTCCGGTGACATCGACGAGGCCGGCGCCCGGGTCCTCACCGACCTGGACGCGGTGGGCAACACCACCAAGGCGATCACCAAGGGCATCGCGATCGCCACCGCGGTGCTCGCGGCCACGGCGCTGTTCGGCTCGTTCACCGACACGGTGGGCAACTCGCTGGCCAAGGCAAAGGTCAGCGACTTCGCTCAGACAGTCGTCAACGCGCTCAACGTCTCCAACCCGAAGAACCTGGTCGGCCTGCTCCTCGGGGCGGCCGTGGTGTTCCTCTTCTCCGGGCTGGCGATCAACGCGGTGTCCCGCTCGGCTGGTGCCGTGGTGATGGAGGTCCGTCGCCAGTTCCGCACCTTCCCCGGGATCATGGACGGCACCCAGCGCCCCGAGTACGGCAAGGTCGTCGACATCTGCACCCGGGACGCCCAGCGCGAGCTGATCACCCCGGGGCTGCTGGCGGTGATGGCGCCGATCGCGGTCGGCTTCGGGCTGGGCTTCGGCTCGCTGGCCGCGTACCTGGCCGGCGCGATCGGTACCGGCACGCTGATGGCGGTGTTCCTGGCCAACTCCGGTGGCGCCTGGGACAACGCGAAGAAGGCGGTGGAGGACGGCGCGTACGGCGGCAAGGGCTCCGACGCGCACGCCGCCACCGTCATCGGTGACACCGTGGGTGACCCGTTCAAGGACACCGCCGGCCCGGCGATCAACCCGCTGCTCAAGGTGATGAACCTGGTGGCGCTGCTGATCGCGCCGGCCGTGGTGGCCTGGAGCACCGGGGAGGACAAGAACACCCCGCTGCGGATCGGCGTCTCGCTGGTCGCGGTCGCGGTGATCGTGGTGGCGGTCGTCATCAGCAAGCGCCGCCCGATCGCGGTCGACGCCGGTGACGGAGCTGGTTCGGGAAAAGCTGACGGGGGTGCGGCCAGCAACACTGCCGAGACCGAGACCGTGAAGGTCTGATCTCGCGGTTGTGCCCTGTGGGGGTGGCGTCGGGCCGGTCGGCCCGGCGCCACCTTCTTTCTTTACCGGGTACCCGAGTCCCCGCGACACGCGGATCGAGCGGCCGGTGCCCGGCGCTACCGAGTCGAACAGCCGTACAGTGGCCCGCATGCATCGCGCACTCCTGTGCCCCCGGCAGCGGCCGGTGCTCCCCTCGGCGCTGACGGTCGGCGTGCTGTTCTTCGCCCTGCTCGCCGGGTTGGCCGGCTGTGGCGGCGGTGGCGACGGCGTCAAGCCGCGGGTCTGGGCGGCCGACGTGTGCCAGGCGCTGACCCCGTGGCGCGCGGAGATCACCGCCCTGAACGCCCAGGCCGCCGCCGACACAAAGGCCGCCACCAATCCCGCGCAGACCCGGGAGAGCCTGGTCAAGCTGCTCTCCGGCGCGCGAGCGGCGAGCGAGACGGCGCGCGCCAAGGTGGAGTCGGCCGGCTCCCCCGACGTCAAGGACGGGCTGGCCATCGCAGCCCGGTTCGTCCGGGCGTTGGCCCAGGTCCGGGACGCGTACGCCAAGGCGCAGCAGTCCATCGAGGCGCTCCCGGTCACCCCGGCGAAGAGCTTCTACGACGGCGTCGAGTCGGCGATGAACACCCTCCGCGAGGACTACGCGGCGGCCGGGGTGAACACCAGCAACCTCGCCTCCGCTGACCTGCGGGAGAGCTTTGACGAGGTACCGGCATGCAACGCCGCCTGACCACCCCCGACGCCCCGCCCACCGAGCCCGCCACCGAGCCCACCGAGCCTGTTCCCGTGGCAGCCGAACCCAAGGTGCCCGCCCCGCGCCGGTCCCCGCGCAAGCGCGCCGCCCCGGCCGCCGCCGAGCCACCACGGACGGCTCGCCGCTCCGCAAAACCCGCCGCGTCTGAGCCGGCCGCCACGTCTGAGCCGGCCGCCACGTCTGAGCCGGCCGCCACGTCTGAGCCGGCCGCCACGTCTGAGCCGGGTCCTGCGTCCGAGCAGGTGGACACGCCGGATCAGGCCCCCTCGATCGAGCCGGTGGCCGAAGTCGACGTGCCGGATCAGCTCTTTCCGGTGCCGGCCGGGTCGACCCCGGTCAAACCCGCCCAGCCCAGACCTGTCCCGGTCGGGGCTGCCCCGGCTGAGTCGGGCACAGGCGGGCCGGAACCGGAGCCGGAGGCAGAGAGCGGCGGTCCGGTTGACGACACCGTCGAGGCGGGGCCCGGAGTGCGGCAGTTGTCGCTGTTCGGGGTGGAGGCGCGGGCCCCGGCGGCGACCGACCTGGAGGGGCTGCTGGCCGGACCCGGACAGGTGGTCCGGATGGGCGGGACGGCCCGGGTCTCGGTGGTGGTGAGCGAGCTGTGGCGGGCGAAAGTGCTGGTCGGTGAGTTGCGGGCGCGCGGGCTGGTGGCCACCTGCGTGGCCACCGCGGACCAGCACATCGGGGTACGCAGCGCCTACGCCACTGCCCTCGCGCCACTCGGGAATGCCTGGCTGCGCGGGGCGGTGAAGCGGCCACCGGAAGGTTTCATGCTCGACGGTCGGCAGCTGCGACTCTGGCTGATCGCCGTCGGGCACCCCGACGAGCAGGGATTCACCCTCGCCCTGGGCGCGGCCGACGAGCCGACCTGGGGGCCGGCCGGGGCCGCCCTGACCGCGCTCGGGCTGGCTCCGGTGCTGCTCGGGCCGCGTGCCGGCGGTCCCGGGTACCGGATCGTCGGGCGGCGTCGGCTGGCCCGGCTACGGGAGCTGGTGGGCGAGCCGCCGACCGACGCGCCAGCCCAGCTGTGGCCTGCGTGACCCCAGGCACAGTTGACTATGGGTGTACGGTGTCGCCGTCTACTGTGACGACTGCTCCGGTTCCGGGCGCAATTGGGAACCTCCGACCCGGCGCGGGCGTTACCTTGGACAATCACCGGCCGAATTTCGTGACGACAGCATGCCGAAGCGGAGTCGGAGCAAGGACTGAGCGAGGACTACGTGAACCCGCCCAACCAAGGGAGCACCCCAGTGCCGAGCAGCACCGCCAAACGCCTGGTCATCGTCGAGTCACCGGCGAAGGCCCGGAAGATCGCGGACTTCCTGGGCCCGGGGTACGTCGTCGAGGCCAGCATGGGCCACATCCGTGACCTGCCCCGCAACGCCGACGATGTGCCGGCCGAGTACGAGGGCGTGGCCTGGGCCCGGCTCGGGGTCAACGTGGACGACGGATTCAAGCCGCTCTACGTGGTCAGCCCCGACCGGCGCAAGCAGCTCACCCGGCTCAAGCAGCTGGCCAAGGAGGTCGACGAGGTCTTCCTCGCTACCGATGAGGACCGCGAGGGCGAGGCCATCGCCTGGCACCTGCTGGAGACCATCAAGCCGCGGGTACCGGTCAAGCGGATGGTCTTCCACGAGATCACCAAGCCGGCCATCCAGGCGGCCATCGCCAACCCCCGTGACATCGACCGTTTCCTGGTCGACGCGCAGGAGGCCCGGCGCATCCTGGACCGGCTGTACGGCTACGAGGTCTCCCCGGTGCTGTGGAAGAAGGTCATGCCGAAGCTCTCGGCGGGCCGGGTGCAGTCGGTGGCGACCCGGATCGTGGTGGACCGGGAACGGCAGCGGATGGCCTTCCGTACGGCCGAATATTGGGACATTGTGGCCGATCTCACCGTGCTGGATCGCGAAGTCGAGGGCCCACGCGGCTTCTCCGCCACGCTGATCGCACTGGACGGCGACCGGATCGCCACCGGCAAGGACTTCGAGCCGACCACGGGCAAGGCCCGTGGCGGCGTGGTGCACCTGGACGAGGGGGCGGCCCGGGGCCTGGCCGCCCGGCTCGACGGCAAGCCGTTCACGGTGACCCGGGTGGAGGAGAAGCCGTACCGGCGGCGACCGTACCCGCCGTTCATCACCTCGACGTTGCAGCAGGAGGCGGCCCGCAAGCTGCGCTCCTCCTCGGCGCAGACGATGCGCACCGCGCAGCGGCTGTACGAGAACGGCTACATCACCTATATGCGTACCGACTCGGTGAACCTGTCGGAGACCGCGCTGGACGCCGCCCGTCGCCAGGTCCGCGAGCTCTTCGGCGACCGGTTCGTCCCCACCGAGCCGCGCCGGTACGCCAGCAAGGTGAAGAACGCCCAGGAGGCGCACGAGGCGATCCGCCCGTCCGGCGACTCCTTCCGTACTCCCGGCGAGGTGGCCAAGGAGCTGTCCACCGAGGAGTACCGGCTTTACGAGTTGATCTGGCGGCGCACCATCGCCTCGCAGATGACCGACGCGGTCGGCTCGTCGGTGAGCATCCGGATCCGGGCCGTCTCGGATACCGCGGAGGAGTGCGACTTCGGCGCGTCCGGCAAGACGATCACCGACCCCGGTTTCCTGAAGGCCTATGTGGAGTCCTCCGACGACGAGGACGCCGAGGCAGAGGACGCCGAGCGGCGGCTGCCCAACGTGGTCAAGGACCAGCCGTTGCGCGCCGACGCCCTGCACCCGCTCGGCCACAGCACCCAGCCGCCCGCCCGGTACACGGAGGCGTCGCTGGTCAAGGCGCTGGAGGAGCTGGGCATCGGCCGGCCGTCCACCTACGCCTCGATCATGGGCACCATCCAGGACCGGGGATATGTGGTCAAGCGCGGTCAGGCGCTGATCCCGTCGTTCCTCGCCTTCGCCGTGGTGAACCTGCTCGAACAGCACTTCGGGAAGCTGGTGGACTACAAGTTCACCGCCTCGATGGAGGACGAGCTGGACTCGATCGCCGGTGGCGGTGCCGCCTCGGTGGACTTCCTGACCGCGTTCTACTTCGGTGGTTCGGTGGCGGCCAGCCGGCCCGGAGTCAACGGGTCGGCCACCACGGCGGCCGAGACCGGCGCGATCGCCAACGCCGGTGGGCTGCGCAAGATGGTCACCGACAACCTCGGCGACATCGACGCCCGGGGGATCAACTCGATCCCGCTGTTCCGTGACGACGAGGGCCGCGACGTGGTGGTCCGGGTCGGCCGGTACGGGCCGTACCTGCAGCGCACCGCGCCGGACGCGGAGGAGGGCGACCGGGCCGCGCTGCCCGAGGGGATCGCCCCGGACGAGTTGAGCCCGGAGAAGGTCACCGAGCTGTTCCTCGGCGGCAACGGCGAGCGCGACCTGGGTGAGCACCCGGAGTCGGGCGAGTCGGTGGTGCTCAAGAGCGGCCGGTTCGGCCCGTACGTGTCCACCGGGGACAAGAACGCCTCGCTGCTCAAGTCGCAGACGCCCGAGTCGCTGACGCTGGAGGATGCGCTGCGGCTGCTGTCGCTGCCGCGGGTGGTGGGGGCGGACCCCGAGGGCAACGAGATCCTGGCGATGTCCGGCCGCTACGGCCCGTACGTCAAGCGGGGCGACGACACCCGGTCGCTGGAGTCCGAGGACAAGATCTTCACGGTCACCCTGGACGAGGCGCTGGCGCTGCTGGCCGCGCCGAAGGCCCGGCCGAGTCGGGGCGCCGCCGCGCCGCCGCTGCGGGAGATGGGCAACGACCCGCTTACTGAAAAACCTCTGGTCATCAAGGACGGTCGGTTCGGCCCGTACGTGACCGACGGCGAGTTCAACGCGTCGCTGCGGCGTGGCCAGACGCCCGAGGAGCTGACCCTGGAGCAGGCCTCCGAGATGCTCTCGGAGAAGCGGGCCAAGGGTCCGGCCGCGCCTCGCAAGCGGGCCGCGAAGAAGGCTGCCCCGGCCGCCGAGGGTGGCGCGCCGGCCAAGAAGACCGCTGCCAAGAAGGCTCCCGCCAAGAAGACGACGGCCGCCAAGAAGACACCGGCCAAGAAGGCCACCACGGCCAAGGCGACCACAGCCAAGAAGACGACTGCCGCGAAATCCACGGCCAGCACGACGACCACGGCACAGGTAGCCCGTACCCCGGCCAAGAAGGCGGCCCCCGCGAAGAAGGCGGCGCCCCGCAAGGCCACCGCCACCGCGGAGTAGGCACCACCCACCCGGGCTGCGCGGGCATCCGCGACCGCGCAGCCGCCGGCTCCGGCCCTGGCCGGACCCACCGGCCAGGCGGTCAGTCGCCGAAGATGCGGCGGGTGTAGTCGTTGGCGAAGACCCGGTCCGGGTCGAGGGAGTTCCGCACGGCCAGGAAGTCGTCGAAGCGGGGGTACGCCGGGCGCAGGTCCGCAGCGGTGCGCCAGTTCATCTTGCCCCAGTGCGGCCGGCCGCCGAGGTCGGCGCAGACTCCCTCGAAGGCCCGGAAGTAGGGCTCGTAGGGCATCCCGACGTACTGGTGGATGGCGATGTAGGCGTTGTCCCGGCCGTAGCCATGCGACAGCCACAGGTCGTCGGCGGCGCTGACCCGGATCTCCACCGGCAGTACCACCTTGAACGGCAGCGCGTCGACGATGTGTCGCAGCGCGTCGAACGCCTCCCGCAGTGCCGCGCGGGGCAGGCCGTACTCCATCTCCACGAAGCGCACCTTCCGCGGCGTGCAGAAGACCTGGTACGACGGCGCGGTGTAGCTGCGGGCGGAGAGCGCCCGGGCCTCGATCCCGGTGATCGTGGGGACCAGGGCGGGGAACCGGCGGCCGAGCCGGCAGGCTCCGGCGAGCACCGTGTTGGAGAGGAAATCGTCGTCCAGCCAGCCGCGGAAGCGGGGCAGCGGCTCGTCGGAGACGGTGACCCGGTTGTTGCGTTTGGTCTGCACGGCGTTGGTGTAGGGGAACCAGTACATCTCGAAGTGGTCGTTGTCGCCGACGAACTCGTCCAGGTGGGCGAAGACGTTGGCGACCGTGTCCGGCTCCTCCCGGGCGCGCAGTACGAAGGCGTCCACGCAGGCCAGGGTGACCTCGGTGAGGACGCCGAGGGCGCCGACGCCGACCCGGGCCGCGTGGAACACGTCGGGGTGGTTGTCGGCGTCACAGCGCAGTTCGGTGCCGTCGCCGGTGACCAGGCTCAGCGCGGTGACGAAGGTGGACAGGCAGCCCAGTGCCGCGCCGGTGCCGTGGGTACCGGTGGAGATGGCCCCCGCGATCGTCTGCGCGTCGATGTCGCCGAGGTTGGGCAGGGCCAGTCCGTACCCGGCGAGCAGCGGGTTGAGTTCGTGCAACGGCATCGACGCGGGTACCGTCACGAGGCGTTGCTCCCGGTCGACCCGGACCGGGGTTTTGAGCGCGGCCAGCTCCAGGCGCACCCCGTCGGTGAGTGCCGCACCCGTGAACGAGTGACCGGAGCCCACCGGCTTCACGCTCAGTCCGTCCGCCCGGGCAGCCCGGATCGCTTCGGACAGCTCCCCGACACTGCCGGGGCGGACCACCCGTACTGCGGTGGCCTGCTGGTTTCCGGCCCAGTTTGTCCAGCTCATTGGGGGTGTCCTCCGGTGAGTTGTAGAAGTAACGTGAGTACTCCTCACTTCCATCTCGTGTCAAGTGTTGGAAACCGGCGCTGCGAGAAAGCGGCAGCGTCGTTACTTTGAGTAGATTTGACGAGCGGGCCCGTCGCCCGCGACCGCGAGAGGAGTTGCGGGCCCAGTGACGACACAGGCTCCCACCGGCCCCCTGCGCCGGGTACCCGTGCAGGGCCGCAGCGTGGCCCGGGTACAGCGGATGCTCGACGCATGCGCCGAATTGGTCGACGAGATCGGGTATGAGCAGCTCACCACCACTCTGCTGGCCGAACGGGCCGGCGTGGCGATCGGCTCGGTCTACCAGTTCTTCCCGGACAAGCGGGCGATCGTCCAGGCACTAACCCTACGCAACCTCGACGGCTACCTGCAGCGGATCGCGGTCCGCTTCGCCGACCAGCAGTTCGGCCACTGGTGGGAGGGGGTCGACGCGGGCATCGACGAGTACATCGCCATGCACCGCGACGTCCCCGGCTTCCGGACCCTGCACTTCGGTGACGTGGTGGACGTCCACCTGCTCGATGACGAGCGGGACAACAACACCATCATCGCCGAGCAGCTGGCCAACCTGCTGATCGACCACTTCGGCGCGGCTGCCGGTCCCCGGCTGCACTTCGCCCTGGCGATCGCGGTCGAGGCCGCCGACGCACTGATCAAGCTGGCCTTCCGCCGCGACCCCGACGGCGACCCGGCCGTCCTCGCCGAGGCGAAGGCGCTCATCCGCGAGTACCTGCACCGGCACGTCAACACCATCACCACCCGCTGACCCCGCCCGCCGTCAGGTCCCGCCCGCCGTCAGGTCGCTGCCCGCCGTCAGGTCGCTGCCGTCAGTCGCGGCGGCGGCGGGCCGAGATCAGCACCATCATCCCCACCACCAACAGCGCCGCGCCGGCCGACGCGACCACCACAGTGACCACGTCGTCCACCCGGGGCCAGTTCGAGCGCGGCACACCCGCCTGGACACCGGCCGGCGAAGCCGGTGCGGCACTCGCCCCCGTCGGGGCGGTCACGGTGAGCGTGACCCCGGCCAGGTCATCCTCCCCGGGCAGGCCATCACCGGCCAGTGAGTCGACATCGGGCTGGTCGCCGCCGCTGATCTCGGCGGTGTTCACCACCGGGAAGGTGACCAGCGTGCCGGCCGACGCGGTGGGCGCGGCCGACGGATCGGGGGTACCGGTGGTCGGCGAGCCGGGCGCCGATCCCGGCGCCACCACCAGCTGGAGCGTCGCGCTCGCCCCGGTCGCCAGCGCGCCGATCGACCAGTTCCCGGTACCCACGTCATAGCTGCCCTGGGTCGCGTGTGCGGAGACCAGGGCGAGCCCGGCGGGCAGCCTGTCCAGCACCGTGACCGCGCTGGCCGCCACCCGGCCCTGATTGCTGACGGTGACGGTGAGCAGCGCCGGGCGGCCCGGACTGACCTCGGTGAGGCTCGCCGTCTGGGCCAGCGCCAGATCCACCCGGTTGGCCAGCACGGTGGCCGGCCCGGAGTAGACCAGCAGCGGCACCCCGCCGGCGGCGAAGTGCACGCTGGCCCGGCTGACCAGCGGGATGCCGGGTGGGGCGGCGTTGACCGGGGTCACGTCGTAGCCGACGACGGCGATGGTGCCGGGGTCGAGGCCGGGCAGGGTCAACTCCACCGAGGTGCCGGTCAGGGTGCCCGACTCCACCGGCGCGCCGTTGAGGGTCAGCGAGTTGGCGACCGGGGACAGCCCGGCCGGTAGCGGCACCGACACCGTGACGTCGGTGACCGGCGCCAGCGCGCGCAGGGTCAGCGTGTAGCGCAGCCGGGTACCCGCGGTCACGTCGGCGTACCCGGCCGCCGTGCCGTCCGTACGGGCCACCGAGGCGGCCACCGTGAGGAGTTGGTCCACCCGCGACACCAGCAGCAGCGCGCCCAGCGCAACCGGGGGCCCGCCGCTGGTCAACGCCAGTGCGGCCGAGGTCGTGCCGGCAGACAGCGCAGTGTCCGGCAGGTCCAGCGGGCGCGAGTCGTAGCCGAGGCTGTTGCGGTAGTCAGGTTTGGTCGGGCCGACCGCGTCCAGCGGCACGCCGTACCCGGAGCCGATCACGGTGGCGTCGGCGGCGTCGTCGCCGGTCCCCACGCCGTTGACGGTGAGGCTTTCGGTGCCGGTGTCCCGGTCCGCGCCGTATGCGATCAGTCCGACCGACGAGGCGGCCGGCGCGCCGTCGGTGGCCACCCGGAAGCCGTCGGCACTGGCCTGTACCGGGCCAGCGCCGGCCGTGGTCAGCCCGTCGAAGATCCGCACGCTGCGGTACGTCGGCGCGAAGGTGGGCTCCGGCCCGCCCGGGTACTCGTAGACCAGCAGCAGCGACCAGCCGCCGGAGCAGTTGCGCCCCTGGGCGAGCTGGGCGTTCGCCACCGTCACCGGGACGGTGGTGGTCTTCGTCGTGCCGGAATAGCGGGTGAACTGCGCCGTGACATCGGCGAAGCCCTGGTACGTCCCGCCGCCGAGCGAGCTGGGCAGGGTGTCCAGGGTGCTCGCGCCGACGCCGACGTAGGGGTTGCCGCCGACCTTGAGCAGCACCTGGCCGATCCGGCCGGGCGCGGGCGCCGCGGTGATCAGGCCCGCCGACCCGGTGCTCTGGCAGCCGGTGACGCCCGCCGGGTTGGCCGCGCCGGAGTCGCCGCCCCAGTACAGCCCGGCGAAGGCGACAGTGGCCCCGGCCGGAGCCTGCAGCTGGGCGGTGGAGGAGTTGACGGTGGCCGGGTTGTCGTCGGTGTCCACGTACGACATCGAATAGCCGTCGTTGTCGACGCGGCCGCCGGCCTGCGCAGCCGCGCACGGCTCGCCCGCCGCGCTGCTCCCGGCCGGGCAGCTCAGCAGCGTGTTGCCTGCCTGCTCGACGCCGAGGTACCCGTCCAGCGCGAAGCGCAGCGCCAGCGTCCGCCCGGCCGCGTGCGCGGGGGTGGCGGGCAGGGCCACCCCGATCACCCCGGCCAGCAGCACCGCCAGCGTCGCCGCGAAGCCCCGGACCGCCTGCCTACGAACCGCCTGCCCCCGGGCCGGTTGCCCCCGGACCGTCTGCCTACCAACCGCCTGCCCCCGGGCCGGCTGCCTACGGGCGGCCGTCAGTCTCCGGCCGGCCGTGATCGGGCCGGCGGGACGGGCGGGACGGGCGCGCGGCGGGGGTGCGTCGGCAGTGGACGGCGACGCACTGTGCGGCTGCCGGGACGGTCGGCAGTGACGGGACACAATTCGAGGGTAAACAGCCCCTGCCGCAACAGCGATGATCCACGCCAGAGGTGGCCGTACCGTGATTACCCGACAGCGGGGATTACAGGAAAGCGACCCTTTCGCCCCGGTACGTGGGTACCTTGTCGACCACCCGGTCACCGCAGAGCAGATGCAGTTCGTTGACGTGTTCGCTGAGCTCGCCGGCCTTGGCGTGCCGGAACCACACCCGGTCACCGACGCGCAGGGCTTCCGCTGCGGGGCCGACCAGCGGGGTCTGCACCTCGCCGGCCGCCTCGGCGGAGGTGGTGCGCAGCCCGGCCGGGAGCGCGGGCACCGGCTGGCGGGAGCGCTCGGCCGGGCCGGAGGCGATCCAGCCGCCGCCGAGCACGGTGGCGAT
Source organism: uncultured Actinomycetota bacterium (assembly GCA_963794685.1). Taxonomy (GTDB): domain Bacteria; phylum Actinomycetota; class Actinomycetes; order Mycobacteriales; family Micromonosporaceae; genus CAVTWH01. The sequence continues at coordinate 892,117 of CAWCFK010000012.1, forward strand.
GCCGGGGGCGGGGCGGCGCACCACGGAGAGCCCGAAGTAGACGGCCGGCTCCGGACGCCAGGCCCGGTAGGAGTCGAAGAGCACCGGCCCGAACAGGCCGGAGCCGGCGGCGATCTCGGTGACAGCCGGGTCGGCGGCGGTGCGGGCCACGCTGCCGGTCCCCCCGCCGTTGACGAAGGTCAGGTCCGCGTGGCGGCGGACAGCTGCGATCGCCGCGCCCCGGCGCTCGAGCAGCTCGGTCAGCGAGCGGCGCTGGATCGCCCGGATGGCCGCGCCGCGCAGCCGGGCACCCGGCGGGCGGTCGCCGAGCCCGGCGATCTGTGCCTCGTAGGACATCACGCCGACCAGGGCGAAGCCGGGCCGGTCGGCGATCGTGGCGGCCAGCGCGCCGGCCTGCTCGGGGCTGTGCACCGGTGACCGGCGGACCCCGATGTGCAGCCGTCCGCCGGCCGGTCGCCAGGAGGCGTCCAGTTCCAGGCAGACCCGGATCGGGTACCGGCGTCGCGCGGCGGGCACCACGGCGTCGATGTAGTCGAGGTGGGCGGCGGAGTCCACGATGACCGTCACACACCGGGCCAGCTCGGCGTCGGCGGCGAGTTCCCGCAGCGCCCCCCGGTCGACGGTGGGGTACGCGACCAGCACGTCGTCGGTGACGCCGCCCCGGACCAGCCAGAGCGCCTCGGGCAGGGTGTAGGCCATCACCCCGTGCCAGCCGGGCCGGGCCAGTACCCGACGGAGCAGGTCCCGGCAGCGCACCGACTTGCTCGCCACCCGCAGCGGCTTGCCGGCGGCGCGGGCGACCAGCGCGTCGGCGTTGGCGTCGAAGGCGCCGAGGTCGACGATGGCCAGCGGGGTATCCAGTGCCGCGGTGGCGTGATCATAGCGATTACGCCGGTCGGTACTGTTCACATCACTGGCAGTCGCGGTCGGGAGCATGTTTTGCACGGTAGCGGGTTCCGGCGATAACGCGAAAGAGTCTCGCGTCATCTTTCCGCAGCCGATCGTGCCATCCCTGCTCCCGCCTGCCCGCTGCCGGCCGACAACCAGGCAGGCGGCTTCGTTAGAGTGAACGGGTTCGGGGCCGGCTGGTCCCCGGGCGGCGCGGTCAGCGCCCACACGGTCGGAGGTGCGGCCATCGCAAGCGAGTCCCACAACGCCGGGCCGGCCGGCCCGGTCGACGGTGCTACGCATGGCGTTCCCACATCAGGCGTGCCCGCATCGGGCCCACCCGCATCGGGACCCGCCCGCATCGGGCCTGCCCGCATCGGCAGCCGGCGCGACCGGGTCGGCTGAGCCGGACGTGACCGAATCGGCCGATCTGGCCGGCTCCGTCGGGCTGGCCGAGTCGGTCGGACTACCCGACCCGGTCGCCGCGCCCGCCGTCGGGCCGCCGGTCGCGCCACCGCCCGCTGCGGAGCGGTCCACCGGCGAACCGGAGTCAGATGACGGACCGGGCGTCAACGCCCTGAAGGGCCTGCTCGGCGTCCGCGCATTCCGCCGGCTCTGGCTGGTCCTCGGGCTCTCCTCGTTGGGCGACTGGCTCGGCCTGCTGGCCACCAGCACGCTGGCCAAGCAGCAGGTCAGCGGCGCGGCCGCGCAGGGGCTCGCGTTCGGCTCGGTGATCGCGGTGCGGATGCTCCCGGCACTGATCCTCGGCCCACTGGCCGGCGTGATCGCCGACCGGTGGAACCGCCGGTACACGATGGTCGTCTGTGACCTGATCCGGTTCGTCTTCTTCGCCTCCATCCCTGGCGTCACGCTGCTCACCAACGATCCGAAGCTGGTCATCGGCTGGGCCACGGTGGCCACCTTCGTAATCGAGTCGGTGCAGATGGCCTGGGCGCCGGCCAAGGAGGCGGCAGTGCCCAACCTGCTGCCCAAGGCCCGGCTGGAGATCGCCAACCAGGTAACCCTGGCCACCACCTACGGCATCACCCCGGTCGCCGCCGGCCTGGTCCTGGCGGCCAGCACAACCATCATCAACAGCTTGTACCACTCGTCCAACGACAGTCCGGTCAATCCGACACACATCGCCCTGTACTTCAACGCGCTCACCTTCCTGGCCACCGCGTTCGTGGTGTTCTTCGGTATCCGGGAGATCAGCGGCCGGGCCGTCAGCCGCCCCGCCAAGAAGCCGAGCATGCTGCGTGAATTCGTGGTCGGCTGGAAGTACGTGGCCCGTACCCCGCTGGTGCGGGGGCTGGTGCTCGGCATCTTCGGCGCGTTCGGCTGCGCGGGCGTGGTGATCGGCGTGGCCACCCCGTACGCCCGTTCGCTTGCCGGTGGCGACTCGACCTTCTACCTGCTCTTCGCGGTGCTGTTCATCGGCCTCGGAGTGGGCATCGTGGCCGGTCCCCGGGCCGTCGGCGCGCTGTCGCGGCGGCGCTGGTTCGGGCTGTCGATCGTGCTCGCCGCGCTCTCGGTGGTCATCCTGGCGTTCGCCTTCCACCTGGTCGTCGCGGTCTTCGCCGGGGTCGGCGTGGGCATTGGCGCGGGGATGGCCTTCCTGTCCGGCACGACGTTGCTCTACAGCGAGGTCACCGACGACGTGCGCGGCCGGGTGTTCGCCTTCATCCAGGTGGGTACCCAGGTGTCGCTGCTGCTGAGCATCTCGGTGGCCAGTGCGTTGAGCGGCTTCGGCGGCTCCCGGGACGTGCTCGGCATCCAGGTCGCCACCTCCCGGCTGCTGCTGCTCGCGGCCGGCGCGTTCGGGGTGTTCGCCGGCCTCGCCGCGCTGCGCCAGATGGACGACAAGCCGGGGGTACCGCTGCTGGCCGACCTCTGGGGCTCGGTGCGCGGCCGGCCACTGGGCATCCCCGAGGCGCTGATCCGCCTCGGCGGCCGGTTCCTGGTCTTCGAGGGCGGCGAGGGCGCGGGCAAGTCCACCCAGGTCAACCGGCTTGCGGAGCGGCTGCGCGGGCAGGGCCGGGACGTGGTGGTGACCCGCGAGCCGGGCGCGACCGACGTCGGGGCCCGGATCCGCGCCCTGGTACTCGGCCACGGCCCGTCCACCGTGGCGCCACGCGCCGAGGCGCTGCTCTACGCCGCCGACCGGGCACACCACGTCGCCACCGTGATCCGCCCGGCTCTCGACCGCGGCGCCGTGGTGATCAGCGACCGGTACGTCGACTCGTCGCTGGCCTACCAGGGCGCCGGGCGCACCCTCCCGGTCGACGAGGTGAGCTGGCTGTCCCGCTGGGCCACCGGCGGACTCAAGCCGGACCTGGTGGTCCTGCTGGATGTCGACCCCGCCATCGGCCTGCGCCGGGTGGAGAACCGGGGCGAGGGCATCGACCGGCTGGAGGGCGAGGCGCTGCCGTTCCACGAGCGGGTCCGGTACGCCTTCCTCGACCTGGCCGCCGCCGAACCCGGGCGGTACCTGGTGATCGACGCCGCCCGGCCGGCCGGCACGTTCGACGCCGATATCGACGCCCGGGTGGATCGCCTGCTCGGCCCACCGGCCGGCGCAGCCGGGTCGCCCGCTGCCGACCCGCCGACCACGGCCCCGCCGACGGGCGGGACGACTGCCGGGTGGGCCGACGATCGCGGGGAGCCCTACGGGGACGAGGAGCCGTTGCCGCCGCCCGTCTTCCGGCCGGCGCGGGGTGCGGAGAGCCGGGTCTGATGGCCGAGGTCTTCGCCGCGCTGGTGGGCCAGGCACGGGCCGAGACGGTACTGCGCCGGGCCGCCGCGGCCGCCGCCCAGGTGGTCAGCGCGGACCTGGACCCGGCCGGAGCCGGTGCGGTCGACGACGCGCCGGCCGGGGCGGCCCGCGCCGCGCAGGGCGGCGTGGACCGGGCGGCGATGACGCACGCCTGGCTGTTCACCGGGCCACCGGGCTCCGGCCGATCGGTGGCCGCGCGGGCGTTTGCGGCCGCGTTGCAGTGCCGCACCGGGGTCGGCTGCGGCGAGTGTCCCGGCTGCCACACCACGCTGGCCGGTACCCATCCCGACGTGCGGCTGGTGGTCCCCGAGGGGTTGACCATCGCGGTCGCGCGGATGCGTGAGCTGGTACTGCGGGCCGCCGCCTCGCCGTCCGGTGGGCGCTGGCAGATCGTGGTCATTGAGGATGCCGACCGGCTCAGCGAGCGCGCCGGCAACGCCCTGCTCAAGGCGGTCGAGGAGCCGACGCCCCGGACGGTCTTCCTGCTCTGCGCGCCGTCCGACCACCCGGACGACGTACCGGTGACGATTCGCTCCCGGTGCCGGGTGGTGCCGCTGGTCCAGCCCTCCACCGACGCCGTCGCCGGGGTGCTGGCCAGCCGGGACGGTACCCCCGCCGACGTCGCGGCCTGGGCCGCGGCGGCCGCGCAGGGCCACGTCGGGCGGGCCCGCCGGCTCGCCGCCGATCCGCAGTCCCGCGCCCGCCGGGAGGCGGTGCTGGCGATCCCGCGCCGGCTCACCGGCATCGGCGCGTGCTACGACGCCGCCAGCGCGCTGATCGAAGCGGCCGACGCGGAAGCCGACGCGAGCATCGGTGAACTCGACGCGAAGGAGCGCTCGGCGCTGGAGACGGCGCTCGGCGCGGGCGGCACCGGCAAGGGCGCGGCCAGCGCCGGCCGGGGAATGGCCGGCGCGCTCACCGAACTGGGCAAGCAGCAGAAGGCGCGGGCCACCCGGACGAAGCGGGACTCCCTCGACCGCGCCCTGGTCGATCTCGCCGGCTTCTACCGGGACGTGCTGACCCGTACCCTGGCCGCGCCGGTGCCGCCGGTGCACGTCGACGCGGTTGACGACGCGGCGCGGGCAGCCGGCGCGTGGACCCCGGAGGGCACCCTGCGCCGGCTGGAAGCGGTACTGGCCTGCCGCGAGGCGATCGAGCTGAACGTCAAGCCGCTGATCGCCGTGGAGTCGATGATGTTGGCGCTCTGGCGCGGCTGAGCCATCCACCGCAGTAGTTATCCACAGGCGCAAAGCACGCCGTTGCCCCACTGTCCCCAGGTGCCGTACGGTCAGCCCGGGTACCACCACGCGGAGTGCACACCGCCGGTGTCGGGGCCCGATCGGGGAGGGGAATCGGCGTGGCGCGCGAGATCGACGAGACATTCATCGACGAGGCGATCGAGCGCTACCAACGGTTGGAGCAACTGCGCACCGAGTTCGACAAAGCAGTCCGGGACGTCGAGGTGACGGTGAACTCCCGCGACGGGCTCGTCGAAGTGCTCGTCACCGCCGACGGCACGATCCACCGGGTGACCATCGTCGGGGCGCTCACCGGCCGGGGCAACACGGAGGTCTCCCGTTCGGTGACCGAGGCGGTGACCGCCGCCGCGGACGCCGCCCGCTGGGCCCGCGACCGGCTGCACACAGAGACCTTCGGCACCGGCAAGCTGCGTTGACAGACCGACCGGCCCGGGGAAGTTGACCAGCCGACCGGTCCGGGAGAGTTGACAGACCGACCGGTCCGGGGAAGTTGACCGGCCGACCGGTCCGGCAATGTTGACCGGCCGACCGGCCGGCTGGGAAGGGGTGGCGATGGAACTGCCTGACGTGGCGAGCCGGATCGCCACCCTGGCCGACGAGCTGACCGGGGCCGCGACCCGACTGGCCGGCACCGAACCCGGCCCCAATGCTTTCGCCGCTGACGGCCCCGGCGCTCTGTTCGCCACGGGCGCCGCACTGCGCGCCGATTACCAGGCCGCCCTGGCCGCCCGGGAGCGTGAGGTGACCGCCCACGGTGCCCGGCTGACCGGCCTCGCGGCGCGACCTGCGGCTTGCCGCGCAGCGCTACGACGACGCCGAACACGCCAGCCACACCGGATTCGGGGAGGCGCAGTGAGCGACCTGCTGGACCGGGTCGCCGAGCCCGGTCTCGACCTGCTGCACCGGGTGGACGCGGCGCTGGCCTCGGCCGGCGCGCCCGCCGACGACCCGGTCTGGCCGCTGCTGCGGCGGGCCGGCGCGCTCCCCGGCGAGATCCTGTCGCACCTGCTCGGCGCCGACCCGGCCGCCCTCCCGGTGGCCGGTGACGACGTGCGCGCCGAATCGGTCGCGCTGTCCCGGGCGGTCGACGCCGTCCCCGGCCCGGCCGGCTGGCGCGGGCACGCCGCCGACGAGTTCGCGGCCCAGTGGTCGGCGGCGGCCGGCCAGGTCGACCGGATCACCGAGCGGCTGACCGCCACCGCTGACCACGCGCCGAACTGGCCGGCTGGCTCGCCGGAGTCCGTCGGCAGGTCGCCATCGCCGTCGCCGAATGCCTGGCCAGCCCGAGGCCGCCACCGTCCGGTTGGCTGACACTTCCACGGCAGGCAGCGCCACGGCCGGCAACAGCACGGCCGGCAGTCCGGTCGGACCGGCCGCCGCAGCGATCGCGGCGCATGTCCTCGGCGCGGTGCTGGACGGGGGTTGCGCCGCCGAGACGCTGCGGCCGACGCTGGGCCGGCCGGCTCGACGAGGTCGGCTACCGGGCCGCCGAGCCGGTGTGCCGGCGGGCCCGGCGGCCCCGCACACCATCGAGGATTTGGGGCGTGCGGGACGGGACGGGCGGACGGGCTAAGGTGTGCCGATGGGGATGCTCTGTGCGGTCAGCTTCAACCGTTACGGTCGGCTCTTCTACCTGGACCCGGCCGGCTTCGAAGTGAAGGTCGGCGACCGGGTGCTGGTGCCGACCGAGGACGGACCCGAGGTCGCCGAGTGCGTCTGGGCCGGGCAGTGGGTCTCCGAGGACACCTCCAGCTTCCCCACCGTCCTGGGCGTGGCCGGCACCGAGGACATGCGCCGCGACGAGCTGATGCGCCGCCGCAAGGCCGACGCGAAGGTGGCCGCCAAGCGGCTGATCCGCGAGCACAACCTGCCGATGCGGGTGGTCGCCGTCGACCACGTGCTGGAGGGGGGCGGCGGGTCCGGTGGCCGCACCACCATCTACTTCACCGCTCCGCACCGGGTCGACTTCCGTGCCCTGGTCCGCGACCTGGGCGCCACCCTGCACTGCCGGGTGGAGCTGCGGCAGCTCTCCGCCCGCGACTCGGCCCGGGTCCAGGGCGGCATCGGCTCCTGCGGCCGGGACCTGTGCTGCGCCACCTTCCTCACCGACTTCGAGCCGGTCAGCATCCGGATGGCCAAGGACCAGGACCTGCCGCTCAACCCGCTGCGGATCTCCGGCGCGTGTGGCCGGCTGATGTGCTGTCTCAAATACGAACACCCCCTGTACCAGAATTTCAGCGAGACCGCGCCGGCCGTCGGGACCCGGGTGAGTACGCCCGAGGGCGAGGGTCGGGTGGTCGGGCACTCGGTACCCCGCGACGCGGTGACTGTCCGGCTGGACGCCGACGGGTCGCGCTGCTCGTGTTCGCGGGCGTCGGTGTGTGGCTCGCGACAGGCGTACTCGGAGCGCTACGAGGAATGATCCGTCCGGGTAGGTTCGGTGGACGTGGCGGACTACGGGCACGATCTGATCTTCGGAACCTTCCTCACTCCGGCAGCCGGTGACCCCGACGCGGTTGTCGCACTCGCCCAACTCAGCGAACGGGCCGGGCTCGACCTGGTGACCGTGCAGGACCACCCGTACCAGCCGGCGTTCCTGGACGCCTGGACGCTGCTGTCATTCCTCGCGGCGCGCCACCGGGCGGGTCCGGCTCTCGCTCAACGTCGCGAACCTGCCGCTGCGCCCGCCCGCCGTACTGGCCCGCAGCGCGGCCAGCCTGGACCTGCTCAGTGCCGGCCGGGTCGAGTTGGGGCTGGGCGCCGGAGCGTTCTGGGACGCGATCGTCGCCAACGGTGGCCCACGCCGTACGCCCGGCGAGGCGGTCGCCGCGCTCACCGAGGCGATATCCGTGATCCGGACGATCTGGGCCGGTCAGCGCTCGGTACGGGTGGACGGCGCGCACTACCGGGTGCTGGGCGCGAAGTCCGGCCCGTCACCCGCGCATGACATCGGCATCTGGCTCGGCGCGTACGGCCCCCGGATGCTCCGGTTGACCGGCGCTCAGGCGGACGGCTGGCTGCCCAGTCTCGGCTACGCCGGCGTGGCGAAGCTGCCGGAAATGAGCGCGACGATCGACGAGGCGGCGCAGGCGGCTGGCCGGGAGCCGTCGGCCGTACGCCGGCTGTACAACATCTCCGGCACTTTCGGCGCGGGCACCGGCTTCCTCGCGGGGCCGCCGCGGCAGTGGGCCGAGCAGCTCGCGCAGTTGACCCTCGACCAGGGCATCTCCGGCTACATCGTCGGCAGCGACAACCCGACCGACATCCAACGCTTCGGCCGGAGGTCGCCCCGTACGTCCGCGAACTGGTTGCCGCCGCCGCGCGCCACCTGCCCACCCGGGCCCGCAGGCCGGGCAGGCCGGCAGCCGTCCCGCTGCTGACGCCGGAAGCGACGGGCTGACCTGGACGCCGGCGCCGGCGGGGCCGACCTGGACGCCGGAATTGCGGGGCCGCAGTCGATTCCCGGGTGGGCAGGGTTCCGGCGGCGTTGGGGATCACGCCGACGCCGGATGACGGGGTGCGGCGTAGTGACGCGCGGCGGTGGGACGAGTCGACCCGGCCGGCCGGGCCCGGGCCGCGGGCGGGGCGGGAGTACACGGCGCACGAGCGGGCCTCCGGGCAGCACCTGGTGGACATCCACGATCATCTGCGCGGCGAGCTGGATCAACTGTTCGACCTGGTCAGCCAGGTGGAGGCGGGCAGCCTGGAGATCGGGGCGGCGCGCTCGGCGCTGCACACGATGACGTGCGGCAGAACAACTGGACACTCGGCACGTAGTGCGAGTCGTACTGCCGGGTGGTCACCACCCATCACACGCTCGAGGACATCGGCGTGTTCCCGCACCTGCGCCGGGCCGATCCGCAGCTCGGGCCGGTGCTCGACCGCCTGGTCGAGGAGCACCACGTGATCCACGAGTGATCGAGGGGGTGGACCGGGCGCTGGTCGCGCTGGTCGGCGGCGAGGGCACGGTGGCCGGTCTGCGCGCGGCCGTGGACGTGCTGGCCGACACGCTGCTGTCGCACCTGTCCTACGAGGAGCGCGAGCTGGTCGAACCGCTGGCCCGGTTCGGCTACCAGTAGGCGAACCGGCACAATCAGGGCATGGCCAAACGTGACCGGCCGGCGAATCCGTTCGCCGAGGTCGACCAGACCCCACCCGCCGTGGCGGTGCTGCTGGTCGAAGTGCTGCGGCAGATGGCCGCCAACCCGGAAATTCAGCGGGTACGGGCACTCGCGCTCGACGCGCTCCGGGTGCACCCCGGGCAGCGGCTGCTGGACGCGGCGCCGGCGGCGGTGAAGTGGCCCGGCAACTGGCCGCCCTGGTGGCCCCCGACGGCGACGTGGTGGCCCTGGACCTCTCCGAAACCCTGGTGGCCGCCGCCCGGGAAAGCACCGACGGCAGCGCGGTCGTTCTGTATGTGCCAATTGATTGTCGTATTTGGACATGAGGATGATAGAGTACTGCATGGGTACCAAAGATAGTAACGGTTTTTGGATTATGGTTAGCATTTGCATCTGTGCTAGTATTACCGTATGATGTGGCCGCGTCTAAAGGCGGCGGGACCACCATTCGCGTCGATCTAGTATGGCAAATATTATATATAGTATTAGCAATCCTTATTTCATTCATTATTCCATTCGCATTCTTCTATTATGAAAATGGTCAGTAGACAGACATACTCGCATGCGGATGATGATCATACCGTATATTATACCGTTGTTCTCCCGCCCCGCTGCCTCTGATCCGTTGAATTCGTCTTCTTCCTCATTCTATATGCTATTGTGTATATGTCTCTCCTTTCTTTCCACCAGATATGGATGAAGAGATTGAGCATGAATCCTTTTTCGATACCCAGGCTGGTGGTGCCATCCAAGATGACTCTCGCTGTCGCCGCCGTTTTCTGTATTGTACTCGGTATAATGTATGCATTCCTACACCACGCGAATGTACCGGTTGTACGATATGCACAAACATTGGATTTTCAATATGATGTCATGCAAGTATTTACAAGTGATATGACTGCAAAAGAAAATACTGTACTGTCATGTGATAAAAAAGTCATGCTGCCGGGAGTAAGTCCAACACGCACGCACACAAACACACATGCAATGTATTTGCGTTGAATATTCATCGTTGCGATTTGTATTTATGTATCATCGTATTGTTCTTTTAGTGTATCATAACTCCATTTACCTGGGAGATTCCTGTCTCGTTTCCCCTTTACATCATCGCTTTTATGGCTTTTCTCGGTTGGTGGTTTTTTACCCTTTTCACCGGCGTTGGGTTTATTGCCTTACCGTTAGATTTATTAAATGAATTTAGAACGCGTCCGGTACCAATGACGACGAAAGTATATTTCGATGAACGTTCATTATTAGGCGGACGTACTAAGACGCTCCTTGATATTGCTAATAAATTATCATTGGAGATGGAGAAGAAACATACCGGGGCGAAGAAGCGACAGGAGACGCGGGATATGCGAAACCTCGAGAAACATTATTTCTATTTGAAAAAAGATTTTCAAATCTTAACTATTGCATATAAATTACGCGGCGTAATCCATTAGAATATTTCTTCAAGCTATTCGGCGGTATTGTATTTGGCTGTATATCGCTATCATGGTGGATTCATATAGCGATTTATATTCTCCCGGCTAAGCCGGTTGGTCCATTCTTGAATAACTTCTTCATTGCACTAACCGATAATGTCCCTTCATTCCCGCTGTTCGGTGTGCTCGCATTCGCGCTATGGAGTTTCCATCTATTATTCTGTGTCGTCAAAGGGAACTTCCGTCTAGGAGTAAGATTCCTAGTATTCAAACTATATCCAATGGAAGTCGGGAATACACTTATGAATGCATTCTTATTTAATACATGGATTATTCTACTAACATCCGTACCGGCAGTGCAGTTCTGCGTACAGGCATTCCCAATATATACGAGTAATACACAAGCAGCAGTCATGTTCGGATCACAGGTAAGGAAAATAAACAGGCATTGGCATAGGTCATATGAACGTCACTGTTTGTATGTATCTCATGCTTTCGTTTATTATGTTCTCTATACTATACTGTATGTTGGTTATTGTTAGATTCAATATCTTGATTTTTTTCGTTATTTTTTCCTAAATAATGTGTTCATCATCGCGTTATTATGTATGTCCGGCCTGACGACCCTCATATTATGCGTCTGTCCGACTAATAAGGCGGATGAAGTTGAAGCGACGTTAGATAGAATTGCGAAAAATTCAACGACCAAGACAGGATTAAAGGATGCACTCGATGATGATGATGACTAAGAGGAAAGTCAAAATCCGGCATTCAGCCATCAGGATTTCCCATACCTCACCCACATTCATTCCGCGGAATTCCCGATATACTCATATGGCGTGTTGTCATGGAATTCATATTATAGTTCATCAGCCATTTAGCTCATACAATCGCGCATTCGCAGCATTTTAAGTTGTTCGGAGAGTGTGCATGCAAAGAAAAGTGGCGGTTGAAATGTATTCTTCGTATTGTATTTGTGTATTTGTTCTATGGGATCGTCTCAAATGGTATCTTTGTGCTGGAATGTGTGTCTTTGAGACTGTGTTTGACTCGGGGCGCGTTCCTCTGACTCGGCGGCTGCATCGGCTAAGCGGCCAAGGCCAGTGCAGCGAGAACGAGGTTGGAATAAGGAGAATCACATAGGCACAGTCAAATATTAGGCAAGGAATTTAGGTTCACCAGTGCGCGAATATTACGATTGCCTATTCTCCATTGGTGTGGATCATATTTTCATTGCCGGTTGCATAGTGTCATTGGCTGAGATTCAGCTAATTGAACCTTCCGCCAGCGATTACAAACAATCAACACCAAACATTGATTGTACGAGCGAGCAAGGTATAATGAGATAGTGTAGAACTCGAGATGACCATGCGTACTGTATCATGTCGTGTTGATTGTACCTATGTCAATCGCTCCCCCTCTCAACTCGAACTCCATTGGGAATTCAACGAACTATTGCAGCCAAGGAGCGACCATTGTGGGATTCAAACAATCATCAAACAATATACTCATTATTCGTGCGTTGCATATTATTTGTTTAGTAGAAATATAATTCCCCCGTTACAAACATGTACGTATACCGATACTGCTGGCAACTGTATATAGCGTATAGCGCGTGCACACAACCGCCACTGCATATCAGCACATATGGGACAGAGCAGCAAATAATTCGTATTGAAATGCAATCTCATAGTATGTCATCCCATCCTCACATCTCATAACTCGTTTTATTTTCCCCCATTTCTAGGCAGAATATCAAGTGTGTCGTCGTCGGTGATGGTGCAGTCGGTGAGTGGAACATATTCACACACCCGCCATATGGACAAATTGAATATGGAATAATCCATACAATCTGCATTCGGCAACAATCATATTCACCCATGTTCTTCTATGTATGTCTATTCTTATGTTTATAGGTAAGACTTGCTTGTTGATTAGTTATACTACAAATGCCTTCCCCGGCGAATACATTCCTACGGTGTTCGATAACTATTCGGCGAATGTGATGGTGGATGGGAAACCAGTCAACCTCGGATTATGGGATACGGCAGGTCAGGAAGATTATGATCGTCTTCGTCCATTTCATACCCGCAAACAGATGTTTTCCTCATCTGCTTTAGTATCATCTCACCGCATTCATTCGATAACGTTAAGTCGAAATGGTTAGTTATAAACAAAAACAATATTACATACATGGATGGATATGACTGTGTACGAATACCGGCTACATCCGTGCGTGAACCTATCATCACCTAACATGTATATCGAATTGATCCTGGTTGTGTACTCTCCTGCTGAGTATTCCCGAATGTTGCCGAATGTCATTTGTATATGTGATACGAAATCGCGATACCGGAATGTGATGCACAGTATCGGATAGCACAGCGGCAGCGAATGAATGTCACATCTGCGACCGGATTCCGCTTGTCCATCTAATCGCCGATGATGCTTAATGATGGCGAATACATTTGTTGAATCTTGTTTCTCACATTGTGTTGCGCTGTATCATATTTTCTAGGTGGCCTGAGATTCAACACCATGCCCCTGGTGTTCCAATTATCCTTGTTGGCACCAAGTCCGATTTACGTAATGATGAATCTATGAAGGCTCAACTTGCCTCGAAGGGCTTAGGCGTTGTTTCACAAGAGGCGGCTCGCGATCGCCAAAAGGAGATTGGCGGTACCATATGGGATGCTCGCGCTTGACACAGGAGGGATTGAAAAATGTTTTCGATGAAGCGATCAGAGCATCATTAAACAAGAAGCCAGCAAAGAAGAAGAAGAACTGCACTATCCTATAAATGATGATTAGTGTATATGAGAAGACTATATGACCTATCACTATCCTCCCTTCTCCCTCTTCCTCCTTCTCTCCCATTCCCATCATTCATTCGCGGCGTGGAAGGGTTGTCGCTTTTTGCAGTCACCTTTCAATCATTCCACCTTTCACGTTTATTACCATTCCATTCGTATCCTCGTCACCCAATCAGACTGATCTCATTGATCAACACTGGAGTTGGGAACTGCATTTGTACTATTATTCAAAACAAACAAAAAAAACGAAACAACGCATACAGCTTCCACACTTGAATTACATCAACTAACTACACCGCCGCTGCAGGCCTAGGCCAACATTGACAAATTAGCGTACAGCTTGCTGCACATGTTGTACTGTACGCTTGATGCATGACCTAGGTGCATTTTGCATGTGTACACGTGGCGCGGCAGTAGCAGTGTTGCATCAGGATCGCTTGCAACAGCACTTTTTCTTGCTCGTCACGCGATTTCAGGCACAATGATCGTGATTATTGAGCGCCAGACGACGAAATCGTATTTGTGTAATTATTGTCGATCATTGTGTCTGGTAGTAAGTTCCATTACCTTGATATCGTCGTTGTTGTATGTCGCTTTGTATGTCTCAGCTGTGTGACTGTATTCAAAGGACGAAAACGATTAGTTTTTGAAGAAATTTCGCGTGCCCCCAATCAACAGGAGGAGTATTTGAGAAGACACAATTATAGGGGCGTAGAGGATAGCCAGACATTGTAATATATTATATTATATTCAATTTTTGTCCGCATTTAGTCGTATATTCTACATTCACCTCACACCCTATCCATATCCATCTCACACTGTACCCTTGGACCATCCTTCACTCCCTCGCTCTCAGTATCACGGTCACAATAGTGGGATACATTTCCATTCATTCACACATACATACATCTACACCATGTCGTCTTTTCAAATACAAGTTGATGGTCCATTTGGTGACGTACCACCATTGTCGAAAGGGATTGTTGCATTGTCATTACTCGGGGCAAAAAAAAGTGTGAGATTATGGGAAGATGAATTAAGTGATCCAGAAGATGATGAGATACTAATACGTTCCGGTATGATCATACCACCAACGAATACACTAAGTCAATCTTCATCTAGTGCAAGTCTATTCGGTGGTGGACTTGGTAGTAATAGTAATGGACGATCCTTAGGTGGTACAATAACATTAGGTCCATTACTCGATTCGAATACGAATCCCCTCAGTTCCGGACTCACCGGTGCCTTATCACATGCTTCATCCTCTCAGAATCTGGCTGCTGAAAAAGCCGCAGCACGTTCTTCACGCGTGGCTGAAGGTATGTTAATTGATAGTCTACAGATTGAGAAATTAAAACAACAATTTCGTGACCCTGAAACAGGAAAGTATGATAAAGCATTAGAGCTACATGAATTTGTTGATGCATTCGCTTCAGTATTACGACGAACAAGAAAGGAGTTTAAAGAATTATTCATGAAAGTCGATGCGAATAGTGACGGGTCGATAGGTTAGTAGAAAAAAACAAATATAGAAATTGTAACGCGTTTGTATCACTCAATGTCAAGGTATTGTTCACGCTACTCATTGTCCTGTGTATGTGTTCTTCTCATTCAGACTGGGATGAATTCACCAATTTCTTAATGATGGAGAATTCCGCGACGGAGGGTCCAGGTGAGGATACAGGTTCGATCAGTTTTGTACGTTCGAAATTAGGACAGGTTGACCCATTGAAAAACGATCGTTCGACTACATCACAACACATACCACCCGCCATCACACATTCCACACGTAATCCACCACAACCGAGTAAGAAGAGTACGTTTCATACGGGTATGATCACGAAAGTTTTATATCTCTCAGCATACGATCGTTATGTCACTGGTGGTCGTGATGGACTGGTCAAATTCTGGAATGCATCGGATTTATCGCATATTAAAACCATCCGCCATTCATCATGCTGGATCTCAGATCTATGCTTCATGAAGAAAAGTAATCGTATTGCGGTATGTAGTATGGATCGCGTGATTACATTCTATGATCCAACTACCTTTGAAGTTGTCTCGAGAATTCGTGATGTTGGATCGAGTCGTCCATTAAATTCTGCACCGACTTGTATGGATTCATCAGCGATTCATAATGGTGAAGAAGAGATATTTAATTATTGGTGATGATTCCGGTAATCTCTTGTTATATCGTATGAAATCTATCACATGGCATATATGCGATGGTCGTGGCGGTGTTGCATCATGTAGACATCATGAAGAGAATACAGCTAAGAATTATAGTGACTCGGTCACAGTCGCGAGAATGGTTGGATTACACGATGATTGGATAACATCGGTGAAATATGATTCGAGATTAGGTATGGTGATCACTTCATCATTAGATCGTACCATCAAACAATGTGATATTAATAAGATGACAGAGATTGGTGGTAGCGGTGGTGTATCATCGGGAGAATTATTAGGTATGGAGGATATTGTACGACGAACATTCTCCGGTCATAAGAAAGGTATTTATTCTTTTGATTATTCCAAGAAATATAAATTTATGGCCTCATGCGGTCTGGAAAGAAAAATATTATTGTGGGATCCATTCACTTGTAAATTAATCTCCTCACTCTCCGGTCACCAATCCTCCGTACAACAAGTCATTGTTTCGGATGAGAAAAGTCTTTTAATTTCATTGGATTTTCTCAAATATATACGTATCTGGAATCTCAAACAAGATAATAATTTGAAGAACATACAAGTGTTATATGAAGTTAATTCACGTGTCATGGGGCACACACCATCACCCGGTGTATCATTATCACAACATCGTTATCCTGGTAGTAAACAAAGGGCGAATGATGGCTCAGCTGCCGTGTCAAGTTCGTATAGACCGGAGAATAGAATTTCATATATTCATTATGATCCATTCTATCAAAGATTATTCTATCATGTAATGCAAGAATCTCGGTATACAATGCTAAAACCTTACGTGATCATGGTCCAAAGAGTCATAAATCTTCTTTAGTCGGTGCCATGTATATTAGTAATTTCAATCAAGTCGTCAGTGGTGATCATAACGGCACAATCAATGTATGGGATGTCGATACGGGCATGTCGGTGTTTAAATTTGAAACCGGCTCCAAATTAACAAGTATGACTTTCGATAGTGGGAAGCGTCGTTTACTGACTGGATCACCTGATGGACAATTAAATATGTGGAATTTTAGTAATGGTCAACAGTTGATGAATTTCGAGAATAGTCGTTTACAATTACCACCGGTGAGTGGGGAAGGAAGAAGAATAATGAGATCACTTCGGTCGATTATATTTGTATTGAGAAATCTCATAGTATGTCAAAATATGTCCTATCTACCGGTCTCGATCGTAAAGTGACTGTCTACTTGGAGGGTGATGGTGAGAAGCATGATGCATTATTTACGATGCCGAATTCGAACACAATGAAAACTGCAGCACAATCGATGTATGCAGAAGAGCGGTATCCACCGAAGAAAGAAGGTCATAAGGATGATATATTATGTATGGTTGTATGTGGACCAAATCATACTATTGCTACCGGTAGTTATGATGGTTCAATATGTCTTTGGCATTTTGATAGTGCAAATTTTTTTGCGACACTTATTCCACCACCCTCATCCACGAATCAAGCATTTCGTAGACAAGCAGAACAACCTGAACCACCCACTACAAATGAATAATCCAGCGCGACCACAACAACGAACTAAGAGTAAAGGTGTATCATTCAAGAAAGATGAAACTCATAATAGATCATCATCAAAAGAACAAATGAAACCTGAAATGCCAACACGTAATAAAGATGGTTATCTAACATATTCACCCGCTGCTAATGCATGGGATCGATCTTCTTGCCGACGATGCCTTCGACGATGGCTTCGGGCGAGGTCTGCGAGAGTCGGAGGTGAACAGCTTCCGGCCGTCGCGCAGCACGGTGATCCGGTCGGCGACGCGGTAGACCTCGTCCATCCGGTGCGAGATGTAGATGATCGAGATGCCCCGGGACTTCAGCCGCTCGATCAGGGCGAAGAGCGCATCCGTCTCGTGCCTCGCGAGGCTCGCCGTGGGCTCGTCCATGATCAGCACGCGGGCGTCCTGCGCGAGCGCCTTCGCGATCTCGGTCAGCTGCCAGTACGCGGTGCCGAGGCGCCCGATCTCCGCCCGCGGATCGAGGTCGACCTCCATCTCCGCCAGGACGGCGCGGGCGCGGCTCACGGCCTTCCGGTCGTCGATGAGGCCGCCGCGCATGCGGCTCGACGCCGAGGAAGATGTTCTGCGCCACGGTGAAGTTCGGCACGAGGCTGAACTCCTGGAACACCATCCCGATGCCGGCCGCCTTGGCGTCCTGGATCGAGGTGATCTCGACGGCCTTCCCGTCGACGAGGATCTCCCCCGAGTCGGGCCGGTACACCCCCTGGATGATCTTCATCAGGGTCGACTTGCCGGCGCCGTTCCCGCCGGCGAGCGCGTGGACCTCGCCCCGTCGCACGTCGAAGTCGACGTCCTTCAGCACCGAGACCCCGCCGAAGCTCTTGGAGATCGCCGGCGTCTCCACCGCGTTGACCGCGTCCACCATCTGGTGCTCCTCGTGTCGCGGGTGCGGCGCCGACTCGTGCGGCGCCGCACCCGGGGCTTACTTCGGAAGGAGCCGGCCACGGACGACGGCGGCGCCGCGTGGTAGACCTGCTGCCACGCCTCGAGCACGTTGGAGTGGTCGACCGGCAGGGCGGGCACCGCGACGTAGGCGGGCGTCGACTTGCCGAGCAGCGCGAGCGCCCCGAGCTTCGCCTCGGTCACCCCCTGGTCGAACGGCCGCTGGGCACCGAGGCCGACGACGAGCTTGTTCTTGGCCAGCGCGATCGCGACGTTCGTCCCGAGGTCCTCAGTGGCGATCTTGAGGTTCTGGTTCCCGGCTGCGCGAGCCGCCGCCATGATGCCCTCGGCCGGGACGTCCCAGACGCCCCAGATGCCGGCGAGGTCCGGGTGCTTCGTGAGCATCGCGCTGGCGGCGACCTGCGCCTGGCCGGCGAAGTCCGGACCGGCGATCCCCGTCTTCTGGACGACCTGGATCTTCGGGAACTTCTTGATCGTG
>CAWCFK010000013.1:0-390818 GCA_963794685.1 uncultured Actinomycetota bacterium
GCAGGTCGAAGCGGACACCGGAGTAGTCGGGCTGGGCGTCGCCGTCACCGGTGGCGAGCACGGCGCTGCCCGGTGCCGCCTTGGGCGTACCGGCCGCCGCCAGCTGCTCTTCGAAACCGGCCTGCGCCTGCTCGGCGGATTCGGCCACCCGGAGCAGCTTCAGCCGTAGCCAGGAGCGGTGCGGGGAGCCGCCCAGGGCGAAGGCGTCGAAGCGCTCGGCGATGGCCACGATCACCCCGGGCACGTTCCAGCTCTTGCCCCACACCAGGCGTACCAGCGGCGGGCGCAGCGAGCCGTGCTCCTCGGCGGAGTTCTCGGCCAGGATCCACAGCTTGCGGGTGAGCGCCCGGACGTCCTCGGGTCGGGTCTGCTCGTCCACCAGGTCCACGTCGAAGAGCAGGTCCAGCACCACCTCGGTACGTCCGCCCCCGGTGAACAGCAGGGGGTCGTCGGCCAGCCCGGCACCGACCAGCTGTCCGGCCCCGGCCGCCCGGTGGCGTACCCCGGCCAGCCGGGTGACCTCGACCGTCTCCGGGTTGAGCAGGCAGTCCACCCGCTCCCCGGACTCGTCGACGAGAAACGCGACCCGTTCCATCAGTGCCCCACCTGCTCCTGGTCGAGGCGGCGCAGCAGCTCGGCCGGGTAGGAGCGCGCCGGCTCCGTCCACTGTGGAGGCTCTTCGGGCAGCCGCGGCCAGGGCGCACCGGCTTCGTCGGCGCGCTGCCCCGCGCCCGCCGTCTCCGGACCGGCCACGCCGGGCAGGCGCGGCCACGCCGCGGCGACCTCGGCGACCGGATCCGGACGCGTGGGCCGTCCGATACTCCAGACGCGTCCGGCGTTGCCCCGGCCGGGATCGCCCCAGTGCCCGGCGCCGGACCTGCCGGTGGCAAAGGAGTCCGGGCCTGCCGGTCCGGTAGCGCCCTCGGCCGTGCCCGACGCCGCCCGACCCCCGG
Source organism: uncultured Actinomycetota bacterium (assembly GCA_963794685.1). Taxonomy (GTDB): domain Bacteria; phylum Actinomycetota; class Actinomycetes; order Mycobacteriales; family Micromonosporaceae; genus CAVTWH01. The sequence continues at coordinate 954 of CAWCFK010000013.1, forward strand.
CGCCGGGCGTGGCGTCCTCGACGTCGCGGTGGCGGAGAGCGGAGCCGGCCCCGGCCGAGCCGGACGGGTCGCCAGCTCTGTGGCCCCCCGCCGCAGCGGGCTCGTGGGCCGTCCGGGTGCCGGCCCCGGCGTCGGCCACCAGCCGCACCACAGCAACCGTCCGGCCGCTGGCGGTGCGGCCCCGCGCGCCGGCAGCCTCCGCCGGGTGGGCCGCGGCGTGGCCGGCCGGCCTACTGCCGGCACGCGATCCGCCGGGGTCCGGCGCGTGCCGCGGGACCGCCCCGGTCCGTGCGGCCGTACCAGCGGAGTCCGCCATGGCGCCTGATCCGGCCGAGCCGTCCGTCACGGCGTCCCATCCGACGACCGGGGCGCCGGTCCCGACCGAACTGTCCGACGGCTCAGCCGAGCCGACCGTGACGCCGGCCTGGCCGCCGGTCGCGCCGGAGCTGCCGGCTGGAACGCCGGAGGCCGGACCGGCCACGGCGGACCTGCCCGCCGGGTCAGCCGCGGTCGGGCCGCTATGCGCCGCCCCGGCATCGCGCGGCTGCGCCCCGCTGTGCCCCGCTACCGCGCCGTCGCCCTGCCGCGCCGTCGCTGCGGATGTGTCGGCCGGATCGCCGTCCACCGGGGCGCCGCCGGACGGTGGCGCCACGTGCAGCCAGCCGTGCGGCAGCCCACGCGTCGACCGTGCGGCGGCCGGCGGCCGGGGCGTCCCCGCCAGCGGACCGTCGGCCGCCAGGTGCGGCAGCGCCCGGCCCGCGGTGGTGGTACCGGCGCCGGGGGAGTCGGCCGGCGCCGGTACCACCGGGCGTGGCCCGCCCACGCCCGTGCCGCGCAGCAGGCCGGGGGCGTGAGCGGCGACCAGGTCCAGCCAGTGCCGCGGGGGTCCCCGAAGCGGCGGGCGCGGCCGTCGGCGCGCCGGGCGACCGGCGGACGGTGGCGGGCCGGCGGCCGGTCGGCCACCGGCCGGCGAGGCGCTGCGCCGCGCCGGCGGCCGAGCGCACCCGCCGGCCGGCCAGCCAGCTACGCGGCTGCCGAGCCACCGCCGGTCTCCCGCTGCAGGCCCTCGTGCGCCAGGACCAGGGTCTCGATGGCGAGCTCGTGGCTCATGGCGTCCAGCGGCGCGCCGTACCACTCCTGCGGCCAGGCGTTGATCAGGTTCCAGCGCAGCACCTCGGCGGCGCCCGGCAGTCGAGCATGGCGATCGAGACGTTGCGCCGGCTGACCCGGCCGTTCGACCGCGGCCATGCAGCCAGTCCCACAGCTCGGCCGAGGCGGTCAGGCCGAACCGCAGGGTCACCGGCGGGTAGTCGACCCGGCCGGGGACGGCCCGCACGATGCTGTTGTTGCCGGCCTCCCGGTAGGAGATCCGCTCGACCTGGCACGCCGAGGCCGGTGACCTCGGTGAAGTGGCCCTTGGTCACGCTGTTGATGAGCAGCTTGAAGTTGTACGCCCGGAACGGGTCGACCGAGTTGCCGGGCTGGGCGGCGGTCGCGGTGGTGTCGGCATGTCAGCCTCCGTCGTCTCGGTCTCGGTGCCGCCGGCCGACTGGCTGAGCTTGAAGACCACGAACTCGGCCGGCTTGACCGACGCGACCCCGATGAGGGCGACCACCTGCCGGCGTCGCGGACGTCCGGCGGGTTGGTCTCCTCGTCGCACTTGACGAAGAACGCCTCCTGCGGGGTGCGCCCCAGCAGCGCGCCGTCGCGCCAGACCCGGGTGAGGAACGCGCCGATGTCGCGGCGGATCGAGCGCCACAGCGTGTAGTCGTTCGGCTCGAAGACGATCCACCGGGTGCCGTCGCGCGATGGACTCCTTGAGCATGTTGAACAGCCGCCGCACGTTGAGGTAGCGCCACTCGCTGGCCTCGGCGGCGAGCGTGCGGGCGCCCCAGACCCGGATGCCCTCGCCGGGAAGTAGCGGATGCAGTTGACCCCCGCGGGGTTGAGCACGTCCTGCTCCGCCCGGGTGACCCGGTAGGCCAGGTCGACGGCGCCGCGGACCGGCTCGTTCGCCGGCGCCTTGTGCACCCCGCGCAGGGCGTCGGTGCGGGCCCAGATGCCGGCCATGTGCCCGCTCGGCGGGGTGCTGCACCACCTCGCCGGTGAGCGGGTCGCGCACCCGCAGCCACGGGAAGTAGAAGGTGCCGTAGTCGGACTGCCGGGGCCGGCAGCGCCCTCGGCGTGCGCCGCCGGCTCCGTCCGGCGGCTTGCCGCCGCCCCCGGCGGCTTGCCGCCCGTCAGCCGTCTGCCCGCCCTGGCGGCTTCGGGCTTGTCCCCGCCGCGGCGTGGCCGACCCGGGTCAGCGCCTCGACGTCGGCGACGTCGCGCGGGCGGGTCGCAGGATGGCCACCCGGTCGCCCAGTCAGCTCGCAGTGCTGAGCAGGGCCTCGTGGGACGCCGGCGTCGGTGTACCCGGGCGCGGCCACGATGGCGACCTCGTCGATGGCCTCCAGCAGGTGCAGGCCGCTGCGGCGCTTGCCGGCTGCCGGCGATCGGCCCGCCCTCGCCGACGTTGACCACGTAGCAGCGGCCGCCGCCGTTGTCGAAGAAGCCGAAGACGGCCCGGGCCAGTGGGGTGCCCCGGGTGCTCGCCGTCGGCGAAGATCCGCAGGAACTCCGACCAGTTGTTGACCGCGACCGCCTCGTCGCAGGCGGGCGGCGCGGTCCGGGGCGGTGCCGACGAAGCCGGCGGTGCTGGTGCCGACCGGCCCGATCGGACGGGCGCCGCCGGGCACCTCCTCGACGTAGATGCCGGGGGAGAAGTAGCTGGGCATGTCAACTCCTCGCTGCGTGCCGGGTCAGCCGTCGGGGCCGGACGCGTGGTCGCCGTGCGGCGCCGAAGCCGCAGTGGACGGTGACCGGTCGTCATCGGCGAGATCAGTCGCGGTGAAGGTTCGCCACGGCCGGGTACCCGCAGCCCGAGGCGGCGCCCTCGGGTACGGCGGGGAACTGGAAGTGCCCGTGCCGGCCGGTATGGGTGGCAGCTGGGTGCCGGCCACCTCCACCCGGGCGCCGGCGACCGGCGGGTTCCTGGCCCGAGCACGGTGCCGATCAGCGGGCCAGGTCGATCCGGCGCAGCACCAGCGGGCCGCGAACCGGGGTGACATGCGGTACCGGGTGGGCCACGCTGGCCGGCATGTCGAAGGTGAGTACCGGCGGGGCGCCGGGCCGAGCCCCGCCACAGCTCGGCCGGCGCCTCCAGGGACAGCTCCGGCTCGCCGGCCCGGACCGCCTCGGCGAGTACCTGGTCGAGCTGGCCGAGCGCCGCGCCGGCGCCGACCAGCGGCAGCGCAGCGCGAACCGGTACGGTGGCGCGGCCGCTGCCGGTGGTCGCGCTGTCGACACGCAGCTCGTAGGGCCACAGCCACAGGCCGGGCGCGGCGCTCTCCGCCGGGGTACCGACGCGCACCGGCCCGCCTCGCGCTGGGTGAACGCCAGCAGCGCGGCGATGGCCGTTCGATCGGCCCGGGGTGCGGCATCGGGGTGCGCCTTTCTGTCGGGGTGGGGCGGTGCGCAGGCCGGCCGGGGCGCGGCCGGGCCGCGGGTCGACGGGCCGGTCCGGGTGGGCCGGTCCGGCCGGCGGGTCAGGCTCGGGCCCGCTGCCTGGCCGCCTCACGTTCGGTGAACAGGGCGTCCAGGAAGAGCAGCGCGCCCGCGACGATGAGACGTGCCGATGAAGATGACCCTCCTGTTGGGCGTCTTGTCGGCCAGCCGACGAAGGAGACGATGCCAAGGATGGCGAACAGGATCGCCGATCAACGGGCACGCGTCCGATGAATCTGGCGATGATCATCATGGACCTCGTTCCACCGATGGTGCAGATGAGGTCACGTTAGGTAGTTCAGCAACTGCCGGAATGCTGACGTCGCGAACCCGACCTGCCACCTCTGTGACCGATGATCGACTGTCCTGCTCATCACAGGACTGGTCGGACACCCGACGGCAACGGCCGGCCCGGGAGTCCCCGGACCGGCCGTTGCCGCGCTGAAGGACCACGGGTAGCGACCACGTAGCTGGTGCCGAAGCGCCGATCAGCGCGATGCCGGCGTCGTTGATCGGTGCGCTCGATGCCGCCGCTGCCGTTGAGGAACACCGTCACCAGGTCGTGGAACGACACCCTTCTTGACCGGCACCTCGATCGCCTGCGCCTCGCGGATGTCGACGCCCTGGTTGAAGAAGCAGTAGACGCCGAGACCCCAGGCCTCGTGCTGGCGCACGCGGTCGGCCGACCTTGTACGACGCCCAGCCGTGACGCCGTCGGGCGGTCCAGGCCGCCTGGCTCGGCGGGTCGTAGGGCAGCTCGCTCTGGTAGAAGATGGTGCGGCCGCGCTCGCCGTTCCAGATCGTCTGGTACTTCTGGAAGTGCTCGACGAACAGGCCGTACGTGGTGACGTCGTCGCCGTTGACGACGACGCCGGTGTCGGCGGTGTTGACCGTCCAGCCCACGCCGGTGCCGTGGTCGGCGCGCCAGGCCCAGATGTTGTCGAGGATGACGTCGTCGGCGTTGACCACCAGCGCGGTCGGCGCCTTGCCGGCCCACGGGCCGCCGACGCGGAAGAAGACGTCCTGCAGCGAGGTCGGGTTCGCGCGCGTGGTCGCGGTGGCTGCGCCGGCCGCCGACCTCGACCAGCAGCGCCGGCGATCGCTGGCCCGCGTCGACGAGCAGGCCGGCGATCCGGACGCCGTCGACGTCGGCGACCTGCAGCGCGGCGGCGCCGCTGGTCCGGGGTCAGGGTGGGCAAGCCGAGGCCGAGCACGACGGTGTCCGGGCCGGGTGACCCGCAGGGTGCCGGTCGAGCTGGTAGACGCCCGGGGTGAGCAGCAGGTGCTTGCCCTGCGCCAGCGCCTGGTTGATCGTGCGGCGCCGAGTCGGCGGCTTGGCGACGAAGAAGTGCTCGATCGGGACCGAGGTGCCCGGGCGTCGGCGCCCGCGCCCCAGGTGGTGCCCGCGCTGTCGTGGCGCAGCGCGCGGCACGAAGACCCGGTAGCGGCCGTCGGCGTCGACGTAGAGGAACGGCTTCTCCCGGGTCACCGGGCTGGTCGGCAGCATGGTGTACGGCGGGTTCGGGGAAGTCCTGCGGCGGGGGCGCCGGTCGACGCCGGAGAAGACCTGGTTCCACACGCCGTTGGTCCAGCTGCCGCCGAGCTCGCTGTTGCGGGTCAGCCACTGCTGCTGCGAGCCGTTGATGGTGATGCCGTCGACCTTCGAGTCGGCGATGTAGCCGCCGCTGGAGTAGCCGCCGCTGCCCGGCTCGAGCAAGAGGATGCCCTTGACGTGCACCCGGCGCAGCGGCGCGGCCTGGGAGACCGCCCACTGGTTGGACCAGTCGGTGGGGGTGACGGCGAGGTTCTCCGCCGAGCGCCAGAAGTTGGTCAGCGCGGAGATGCCGGCCGGGCGTTCGGGTCGGGCTGGCCGCTCGACCCGGACGGCGCCGTGTGATCGTCGACGTCGTCGGGGGACAGGCCGAGGCCGGCGACCGTGGTGTAGTAGCCGAGTTGGCGTCGACGTCGTAGCGCCCGGCTTGAACAGGAACGCGAAGCGGCCGGTGCCCATCTCGTGGCGTGCTGCTGCGCGGCGGCGCGTCCAGCTGGCCTGGATGGTGGCGGCCGGGGGTGCCGGGTCGAAGACGAGGACGTTGGGGCCGAAGTCGGGCCGCCGGGGTGGCGGCGGCCGCCGTGCCGGCTGTAGGGCCAGGTCGGTGGCGGTCACCGCACCCGCGGCGGCGGCCAGGGCGAGGACGCCGCGCCGCGAGACGCCGGGGCGGGTGCGCGCCGGCTGCGGCGCGAACGTGTCGGATTCATGGACCTGCCTAACGTAGACGGATGGCGCGACCGGAACCGGGCGCGACCGGGCGGGGACCTCGTTTCCCGACTTGAGCCAAGCCGTGAATAAAGGGCTGGAGAATGCCCGCCGGCCGCCCGCGCCCAGGGCGCCGGAACTTTCGGCCGCCCCGCAATGTCGCGCTCGAGCGGGTACCGCCGGAACCGGCAACCCCCGGGCGTCCGATGCTTAACCACCCGCCACTGGTCAGCCGCCGGCCGCCGGCCAGCCGAGCGCGTCGAGGAACTCCTCGACGGCGGCCACCGCCGGGCCCAGCACCGAGCCGAGGCACCCACCGGCCCCGATGGCAGCATGCCGTGGTCGGCGCCCTCGCCCTCCAGCAGGCCGCGGGCTGAGCGAGCGCGCCAGCGCCCCGTCCCACAGCTGGTCGGCTGTACGCGCCCACCAGCAGAAAACGGTGCGCGGGCCCGGCGCAGCGGCGGGACCGCCGGAACCGCCAGCAGCGGCGTCAGCCACACGGCGGGCAGCTGCGGGCCGCGGTCAGGCCGGCCGCCAACAGGGCCCAGCGACTTGCCGATCACCAGGCCGGCCCCGCTCCGCTTTCAGCGGCTCCGCCTCGCCGGCCACCCTCGCCCAGTTGGGGAGCCGGCGAGGCGGAGCCGCTGCTGGCGGAGCGGACCGCCCTGGTGATCGGCAAGTCGCTGGGCACGCTGGCGGCCGGCCTGACCGCGGCCCGCGGGCTGCCCGCCGTGTGGCTGACGCCGCTGCTGGCGGTGCCCTGGGCGGTCCCGCCGCTGCGCCGGGCCAGCGCACCGTTTCTGCTGGTGGGCGGTACCGCCGACCAGCTGTGGGACGGGGCGCTGGCGCGCTCGCTCAGCCCGCACGTGCTGGAGGTCGAGGGCGCCGACCACGGCATGCTGCTGCCGGGGCCGGTGGGTGCCTCGGTGCCGGTGCTGGGCCAGGTGGTGGCCGCCGTCGAGGAGTTCCTCGACGCGCTCGGCTGGCCGGCGGCCGGCGGCTGACCAGTGGCGGGTGGGCGGAGTCGTCGGACGCCCGGGGAGACCGGTACCGGCAGTTGCCCGCTCGAGCGCGACATAACCGGGTAACCCGGCGGCAAAGTTCCGGCACCGGTAGCGCGGGCGGGGGCCGGCAAGGTAAAACGCTCCAGTCCTTAATTCACGGCTTGGCTCAATCGGGAAACGCGGTCTGCCGCCACGGTCCGCGCCCGGGTTCCGGGTCGCGCCGTCCGTCTCGATAGGCAGGTCCATGGAATCCGACACCGATGCGCCACAGCCGGCGCGTACCCGCCCGGGCCTGTCCCGGCGCGGCCTGCTCACCCTGGCCGCCGCGGCCGGCGCCGCCACCGCGACCGACCTGGTGATGAGCCCGGCGCGGCGGCCGCCGCGGTCCCGGCCGGCGGGCCCGACTTCGGCCCGAACGTCTTCGTGTACGACCCGAGCACGCCGACCGCCACCATCCAGGCCAAGCTGGACGAGCTCTTCAACGCGCAACACGCAACCAGATGGGCTACCAACCGGTACGCGGTGCTGTTCAAGCCCGGCGCGTACGCGTCAACGCCAACCTGGGCTACTACACCACCGTCGCCGGCCTCGGCCAGTCCCCGGCGACGTGCAGATCACCGGCGCGGTACGGGTGGTCGGCCAGCCCGACCCGAACTCACCGGCGGGCATCTCGGCGCTGATCAACTTCTGGCGCTCGGCGGAGAACCTGACCGTCACCCCCACCGACTGGTCCAACCAGTGGGCGGTGTCCCAGGCCTCGCCGCTGCGCCGGGTGCACGTCAAGGGCATCCTCTGGCTGGAGCCGGGCAACGGCGGGTACTCCAGCGGCGGGTACATCGCCGACTGCAAAGTGGACGGCATCACCATCAACGGCTCGCAGCAGCAGTGGCTGACCCGGGACAGCGAACTCGGCGGCATCTGGACCAACGGCGTGTGGAACCAGGTCTTCTCCGGCGTCACCGGCGCCGTACCCACCCCGGACTACCCGAACAACCCGTACACGGTGCTGCCCACCAGCCCGGTGACCCGGGAGAAGCCGTACCTCTACGTCGACGCCGACGGCAAGTACCGGGCCTTCGTACCGGCACTGCGCACCGACAGCGCCGGTACCACCTGGGGAGCCGGCCCGACCCCGGGCACCTCGGTACCGATCAGCGACTTCTACGTCGCCAAGCCGGGTGACAGCGCCGTCAAGCTCAACCTGCAACTGGCGTTCGGCAAGCACCTGCTGTTCACGCCGGGCGTGTACCACCTGGACCTGCCGCTGGTGGTGGCCCGGAAGAACACCATCCTGCTCGGGCTGGGCATGCCCAGCCTCACCCCCGACCACGGCCTGCCGGTGCTGCAGATCGCCGACGTGGACGGGGTCAAGGTGGCCGGGCTGCTGGTCGACGCCGGCCCGAAGTCCTCGCCGGTCCTGGTGGAGGTGGGCGGCCTGCTCAGCCACCGCAGTCACGCGGCGAACCCGATCTCGCTGCAGGACGTGTTCTTCCGCATCGGCGGCCCGTGGGCCGGCAAGGCGCTGACCTCGCTGGTGGTCAACGCCGACGACACCATCGTGGACAACATCTGGGCCTGGCGCGCCGACCACGGCAACGGCGTCGGCTGGACGGTGAACACCGCGGACGCGGGCGTCGTCGTCAACGGCGACCGGGTCACCGCGTACGGCCTGTTCGTCGAGCACTACCAGAAGTGGCAGACGATCTGGAACGGCGAGGACGGCCGGACCATCTTCTACCAGAGCGAGCTGCCCTACGACCCGCCGAGCCAGGCGGCCTGGACCAGCCCCACCGGACCCGGCTGGGCGTCCTACAAGGTGGGCTCCCGGGTGCACCGGCACGAGGCCTGGGGGCTGGGCGTCTACTGCTTCTTCAACCAGGGCGTGGACATCCGGGCGGCGCGCGGCATCGAGGTGCCGCAGACCCCCGGCGTGCGGATCCACGACGCGGTGACGGTGTTCCTGTCCGGCAGTGGCGGCATCGAGCGCACCGTCAACGACGCCGGCGTCCCCGAGGTGGGCAGCTTCGGCACCAGCTACGTGGTCAGCTACCCGTAGGTCCTTCAGCAGCGGCAACGGCCGGTCCGGGGAGTCCCGGGCCGGCCGTTGCCGTCGGGTGTCCGACCAGGCCTGTGATGATCGAGGACAGTCGATCATCGGTCACTGAGCGTGGCAGGTCGGCTTCGCGACGTTTGCATTCCGGCAGCTGCTCGATCTACCTACCGTGACGGCATCCGTACCATCGGTGGAATCGAGGTCCGTCATGGTCATCGCCAGAATCATCGGGTGGCCGGTCGCCGTTGTCGGCGGCATCATCCTCGCCCTGCTCGGCGTCGTCCTCCTCATCGTCGGTCTGGCCTCCTCGCCGGCCAACTGGATGCTCGTCGTCATCGGCGCCGTCCTCATCATCGCGGGCGCGCTGATCTTCCTGGACGGCCTCGCCGAACGTGAGGCGGCCAGGCAGCGGGCCCGAGCCTGACCCGCCGGGCCTGGACCGGCCCACCCGGACCAGGCCCGACTACCCGCGGCCCGGCCGCGCCCCGGCCGGGCCGCGCACCCCGCCCCACCCCGACGGAAGGGCCCGCCGATGCCGACACCCCAGGGACCGATCGAAGCGGCCACCGACGAACTGCTGTCGTTCGTGACGGCGGCCTGCGACGGACCCGTCCGGCTGGGGGTACCGGCGGACGCCGACGAGCCGGGACTGTGCCTGTGGCCCTACGAACTGCGCGCCGAACAGCAGACCACCGGCGCGGCGCGGGCACCGTACCGGTTCGCCGTGCGGTACCTGCTGGCCGGCAGTTCGGTGGCGGCGCTCGGGCTGCTCGACCGGGTACTCACCGAGGCGGTCCGGGCCGGCGCACCGGAGCTGGTGCTCCTCGCCCCACCGGCCGAGCTGTGGCGGGCGCTGGGCCTGGCGCCCCGGCCGGTGCTCGGCTTCCACGTCCCAGCCAGCGTGGAGATCCCGGTCACCCCGGCCCCACTGGTCCGCGGGGCGCTGCAAATGCGCGGGCTGGAACTGGTCGCGCTGACCGGCAGCGTGCTCGGTACCGGCGACCAGCCGGTAGCCGGCGCCCGGGTCGAAGTGGCCGGCACCCGGCTGGCCACCCATACCGGGGCACACGGGCAGTTCCAGTTCGCCGCCGTACCCGAGGGCGAACGCCTCGCGCTGCGCATCCACGCCCGTGGACGCATCTTCACCGCCTGGCTGGATCCGCCGATCGGCGAGCCGGTCACCCTGCACTGCGACTTCACCGCCGCATCGGTGTCCACTGTGGACGCCGACGGCTGACCCGGCACGCGACGAGGAGCTGCCATGCCGAACTACTTCTCCCCCGGCATCTACGTCGAGGAGGTACCCGCCGGCGCCCGGCCCATCGGCGCCGTCGGTACCAGTACCCCCGGCTTCATCGGGGTCGCCCCGGATGCCCGCAGCCGGCTCAACGAGCCGGTCGCGCTGAACAGCTGGAGCGACTTCCTGCGCGTCTTCGCCACCGCCGACAACCCGACCGCCACCCACCTGGCCCGGGCCGTCTTCGGCTTCTTCACCAACGGTGGTACCCGCTGCTTCGTGGTCAACGTCGGCGAAGGCGGCCAGATCGCCGGGGCCGGCAAGCGCCGCGGCGGCGTGCAGGTGCTGGAGACGGTGGACGAGGTGGCCATCGTGGCCGCCCCCGGCTACAGCGACCCCGGCTCCTACGAGGCGCTGCTGGGCCACTGCGAACTCATGCGTGACCGGGTGGCCATCCTGGACCCGCCCGAGGACGTGGACGACATCACCGCGCTGACCCGGGTCGGCCTGGAGGGCGGGGACAAGCCCAAGCCCCAGGGCGGCAAACCAGCTGAGGGCGGCAAGCCGCCGGAGGGCGGTGGCAAGCCGCCGGAGGATGCCGCGCCGCACGCCGAGGAGTCGCTGCGGCCCCGCCAGTCCGACTACGGCACGCTCTACTTCCCGTGGCTGCGGGTGCGCGACCCGTTCTCCGGCGAGGTGGTCAGCACCCCGCCGAGCGGGTACCTGGCCGGCATCTGGGCGCGTACCGACGCGCTGCGCGGGGTGCACAAGGCGCCGGCCAACGAGCCGGTGCGCGGCGCCGTCGACCTGACCTACCTGGTCACCCGGGCCGAACAGGACGTGCTCAACCCCAAGGGGGTCAACTGCATCCGGTACTTCGCCGGCGAGGGGATCCGGGTCTGGGGTGCCCGGACGCTGGCCGCCGAGGCCAGCGAGTGGCGCTACATCAACGTGCGGCGGCTGTTCAACATCGCTCGAGAAGTCCATCGCGCAGGGCACCCGCTGGATGGTCTTCGAGCCGAACGACTCGACGCTGTGGCGCTCGATCCGGCGCGACATCGGGGCGTTCCTCACCCGGGTGTGGCGGGACGGGGCACTGCTCGGGCGTACCCCCGAGGAGGCGTTCTTCGTCAAGTGCGACGAGGAGACCAACCCGTCCGACGTACGTGACGCCGGCATGGTGGTGGCGCTCGTCGGGGTGGCCGTCGGTGAAGCCGGCCGAGTTCGTGGTGTTCAAGCTCAGCCAGTGGGCCGGCGGCACCGAGACCGAGACGATCGGGGGCTGAACATGCCCGACGTGACCGCGCAGCGCCCAGCCGGGCGACCTGGGTCGACCCGTACCGGGCGTACAACTTCAAGCTGCTCATCAACAGCGTCACCAACGGGCCACTTCACCGAGGTGACCGGGCTGGGCATCCGGGTGGAGCGGATCTCCTACCGGGAGGCCGGCAACAACAGCATCGTCCGGGCCGTGCCCGGGCGGGTCAGCTACCCGCCGGTGACCCTGCGGTTCGGGCTGACCTCCGCGCAGGAGCTGTGGGACTGGCTGCTGGCGGCGGTGAACGGCCGGGTGGACCGGCGCAACGTCTCCATCGTCATGCTCGACTCCGCCGGGGCCGCCGAGGTGCTGCGCTGGAACCTCCTCAACGCCTGGCCCCAGGAGTGGTACGGCGCGCCGCTGGACGCGATGAGCCGGGAACTGGCGATCGAGACGCTGACCCTGGCACACGAGGGCCTGGACCGGGAGGCGGGCGGTGCCCCGGCAGCCGCGTAGCCGGCGGGCCGGCGTCACGGCGGGGCTGCGCCGGGCGGCGGCCGCCGCGCTGCGCCGCGCCGCCCGGTGGGCCGACCGGCCTGCCGGCCCGCCACCGTCCGCGCCGGTCCCCGCCGCGCCGCCCGCAGCGGCCGGCGGGCCGCCGGAGCACTGGCTCGCCCTGGTCGCCGCCCGCGCCCCGGGCCTGCTGCACGGCACGGGCGTGGGCGGGCCACGCCCGGTGGTACCGGCGCCGGCCGACTCCCCCGGCGCCGGTACCACCACCGCGGGCCGGGCGCTGCCGCACCTGGCGGCCGACGGTCCGCTGGCGGGGACGCCCCGGCCGCCGGCCGCCGCACGGTCGACGCGTGGGCTGCCGCACGGCTGGCTGCACGTGGCGCCACCGTCCGGCGGCGCCCCGGTGGACGGCGATCCGGCCGACACATCCGCAGCGACGGCGCGGCAGGGCGACGGCGCGGTAGCGGGGCACAGCGGGGCGCAGCCGCGCGATGCCGGGGCGGCGCATAGCGGCCCGACCGCGGCTGACCCGGCGGGCAGGTCCGCCGTGGCCGGTCCGGCCTCCGGCGTTCCAGCCGGCAGCTCCGGCGCGACCGGCGGCCAGGCCGGCGTCACGGTCGGCTCGGCTGAGCCGTCGGACAGTTCGGTCGGGACCGGCGCCCCGGTCGTCGGATGGGACGCCGTGACGGACGGCTCGGCCGGATCAGGCGCCATGGCGGACTCCGCTGGTACGGCCGCACGGACCGGGGCGGTCCCGCGGCACGCGCCGGACCCCGGCGGATCGCGTGCCGGCAGTAGGCCGGCCGGCCACGCCGCGGCCCACCCGGCGGAGGCTGCCGGCGCGCGGGGCCGCACCGCCAGCGGCCGGACGGTTGCTGTGGTGCGGCTGGTGGCCGACGCCGGGGCCGGCACCCGGACGGCCCACGAGCCCGCTGCGGCGGGGGGCCACAGAGCTGGCGACCCGTCCGGCTCGGCCGGGGCCGGCTCCGCTCTCCGCCACCGCGACGTCGAGGACGCCACGCCCGGCGCCGGGGGTCGGGCGGCGTCGGGCACGGCCGAGGGCGCTACCGGACCGGCAGGCCCGGACTCCTTTGCCACCGGCAGGTCCGGCGCCGGGCACTGGGGCGATCCCGGCCGGGGCAACGCCGGACGCGTCTGGAGTATCGGACGGCCCACGCGTCCGGATCCGGTCGCCGAGGTCGCCGCGGCGTGGCCGCGCCTGCCCGGCGTGGCCGGTCCGGAGACGGCGGGCGCGGGGCAGCGCGCCGACGAAGCCGGTGCGCCCTGGCCGCGGCTGCCCGAAGAGCCTCCACAGTGGACGGAGCCGGCGCGCGCCTACCCGGCCGAGCTGCTGCGCCGCCTCGACCAGGAGCAGGTGGGGCACTGATGGAACGGGTCGCGTTTCTCGTCGACGAGTCCGGGGAGCGGGTGGACTGCCTGCTCAACCCGGAGACGGTCGAGGTCACCCGGCTGGCCGGGGTACGCCACCGGGCGGCCGGGGCCGGACAGCTGGTCGGTGCCGGGCTGGCCGACGACCCCCTGCTGTTCACCGGGGGCGGACGTACCGAGGTGGTGCTGGACCTGCTCTTCGACGTGGACCTGGTGGACGAGCAGACCCGACCCGAGGACGTCCGGGCGCTCACCCGCAAGCTGTGGATCCTGGCCGAGAACTCCGCCGAGGAGCACGGCTCGCTGCGCCCGCCGCTGGTACGCCTGGTGTGGGGCAAGAGCTGGAACGTGCCCGGGGTGATCGTGGCCATCGCCGAGCGCTTCGACGCCTTCGCCCTGGGCGGCTCCCCGCACCGCTCCTGGCTACGGCTGAAGCTGCTCCGGGTGGCCGAATCCGCCGAGCAGGCGCAGGCCGGTTTCGAAGAGCAGCTGGCGGCGGCCGGTACGCCCAAGGCGGCACCGGGCAGCGCCGTGCTCGCCACCGGTGACGGCGACGCCCAGCCCGACTACTCCGGTGTCCGCTTCGACCTGCTGGCCAACGACGCACTCGGCTCGCCGCTGCGCTGGCGGCTGCTCGCCGAGCACAACCGGCTCCCCAACCCGTTCGAGGTGGTACCCGGCGCCGCGCTGGCGGTACCTGAGATCGGTGCGCCGTGACCGCGCTGGCCACCCGCGCGCTGCGGGTCCTCCTCGACGGCACGGCGCCGCCCGGCGCCCGGACGCTGTCCGCCCGGGTGGCGTACCGGCTGGGCCAGCCCGGCCAGGCGGACGTGGCGCTCGCGCTGCCCGCCGACCCGGGCCCGGTGACCCGCGCCTGCCGGCTCGGCGCCGCCCTGCGGCTGGAGCTCACCGACGCCGACGACGGGCTGTTCACCGGCGAAGTGACCGCGGTGGAGTACGAGACCGCCGCCGACGGCGTGACCGTGCTGCGGCTGCGCGGCTACGACCGGCTGCACCGCCTGCGCAAGCACCAGGAGCTGCGGGTCTTCGAGAACGTCGACGCCACCGAACTCGCCCGCGCGCTGGCCGGCCCGGCGGGCCTGTCGGTGGCCGCCGGGGACGGCGGGCCGCGCGTCGAGCGGCTGCTGCAGCACCGGCACAGCGACCTGGAGCTGCTCCAGCAGGTGTGCGCCCGGGCCGGCCTCTATCCGTGCCTGGACGGCGACACGCTGCGCCTGGTGACGCTGGAGGGCTACGGCAGCCCGGAGCCGCTGGCGCTGGGCCGGCAGCTGTGGAAGGTGCGCGCCGCGGTGAACCTGGACCGGGCGGCCGGCTCCTGCGCCGCGCTCGGCTGGGACCCGCAGCGGGCCCTGCCGCTGCGCGGCGACGCCGACACGGCGCGCAGCGGCCGGCGGGTAGGTGTCGAGCCGGACGCCGGCGCGGTGGGCGCCGACGGCGAGCGGACCCTGGTCGACCAGCCGGGGCGCAGCGCCGACGAGCTGACCGCGCTGGCCCAGGCGGCGCAGGACACCCGGGCGGCCGGCACGGTGACGCTGACCGGCATCGCCGAGGGCAGCCCGGCGCTGCGGGTGGGCGGCCGGATCGCCGTCAGCGGACTGGCCGGCGAGCTGTCCGGTGGGTACGTGCTCACCGAGGTGGTGCACAGCGTCGACGGGGACGGGTACCTCACCGCCTTCGACACGGCGCCACCGCCCGCGCCGGCCGCCGGGCCGGGCAGCACGGCCACCCTGGGGGTGGTCACCGACGTGGCCGACCCGGACGGCTTCGGCCGGGTCCGGGTCACCCTGCCCACCCTGGGCGACCTGGACGCCGGCTGGCTGTCCGTGGTGTGCCCGGGCGCCGGCCGGGGGCGCGGCATCGTGGCGCTGCCCGACGTCGACGACACGGTGCTGGTACTGCTGCCGCACGGCGAACCGGACGCCGGACTGGTGATCGGCTCGCTCTACGGCACCATCGCCCCGCCCGACGAGGCCGGGGTGGCCGACGGGCGGGTCGGCCGGTGGGCGCTGACCACCGCCGACGGGCAGTCCATCGTGGTCGACAACGCCGGCCGGCAGCTGCGGCTGGCCAACGAGGTCGGCAGCTACGTCGAGCTGACCCCGAAGCGGCTGACCCTGCACGCCGCCACCGACCTGCTCATCGAGGCGCCCGGGAAGGCCATCACGGTACGGGCCGCCAGCGTCGACTTCCAACACGCGGACTGACCGGGAGGACCTTGCGATGCGGTGGCTGATACGCGACTCGGTGGTGGTGTGCGACCACGACGGGCGGATCACCAACCAGCCCAGCCAGTCGTGGGTGACGATCGGCGCGGTACCGGTGCTGGTCGAGGCCGACCCGGTGGGGCGCACCATCGTGGCCTGCCCCAACTACGGGCCGGTGGTCAAGCCGTGCGCCAAGACGCTGCAGGTGGCCGTCGGCTACAGCGCTCTGGTCCGGGTCGACGGGCACCGCACGGTGCTGGACAACCTGTCCGGGCTCACCGACGGGACGCCGCCCGGACTGGTGCACTACACCGTCCGGCTGCCGGCGCAGACGCTGGTCGGGGCGGACACATGAGCAGCCGGGCGATCCGCTTCGTCGGCGCCGGGTTCGACGCCGGCACCTCCGGCGGCCTGGTGCTGACCTCCTCCGGGGCGCTGGCCATGGTGGCCGACGACCAGGCGGTCCGGCAGGCGCTGCTCCTGCTGCTGTCCACCACGCCGGGCGAGCGGGTGATGCGCCCCGGCTACGGCTCCCGCCTGCACCGACTGGTCTTCGCCCCGAACGACGCCACCACCGCGGGCCTGGCCATCCACTACGTCAAGGAGGCCATCCGGCGGTTCGAGCCGCGGGTGGAGGTGGTCGACGTCGACGCCGGTGCCGATCCGGACGCCGCCTGGAGGCTGCTCATCCGGCTCGACTACCGGGTGAAGGCCAGCCTCGCGCCGGGCACCCTGGCCCTGTCGGTGGACCTGGCGCCGGACACCGATCCGGGAGGTACCCCGTGACCCTGCCCGTCCCCAACCTCGACGACCGCCGCTTCCTCGACCTGGTGACCGAGGCGCGCGAGCGCATCCGGCAGTCCTGCCCGTCGTGGACCGACCTGTCCGTCGACGACCCGGGTATCGCGCTGCTGGAGGCGTTCGCCTAGCTCACCGAGGTGATGATCTACCGGCTCAACCAGGTGCCGGAGAAGGCGTACGTCTCGTTCCTGAACCTGCTCGGGGTGAGCCGGCACCCACCGGCCGCCGGGTGGACCGCGGTGACGTTCACCCGGACCGGCTCGGACACCTCGACCACCATCCCGATCCCGGCCGGCACCCGGGTCGCGGCGGCCCGGGGCACCGACCCGGCGCCGGTGGTGTTCGTCACCACCGAGCCCACCCGGATCGCCGCCGGGGCCACCGAGGTGGCCGTCCGGATGCACCACTGCGAACTGGTCGAGGGCGAACTGGTCGGCGTCGGCACCGGCGCGCCCGGGCTGGTGCTGCACGCCGCCCGGGCGCCGCTGGCCACCACCACCGAGGCGATCGACGTGCTGCTCGGGGTGGAGGTACCGGCCGGCTCGGTGGAGCTGGGCGCCGCCGCCCGCGAGTACGGCGGGCGCACGTTCGAGATCTGGCAGCCGGTGGACAGCTTCGCCGGGCAGCACACCGACGCCAAGGTGTACCTGCTGGACCGGTGCTCCGGCACGGTGACCTTCCCCCCTGCCCTGGACCTGACCGGCGACGCGGGGCTGACCGCGGTGGGGGCGGCGCCGCCGGCCGGGCGGCAGGTGCGGCTGTGGTACCGCACCGGCGGCGGGGCGGGCGGCAACGTGGCGGCCGGCACGCTGACCGGGCTGCGCGACGCGATACCCGGGGTGAAGGTGAGCAACCCGGAGCCGGCGCGCGGCGGGCGGGACCTGGAGCCGCTGGAGGCGGCGCTGGCCCGCGGCCCGTACGAGTTCTTCTCGCTGCGCCGCGCGGTCACCGCCCGCGACTTCGAGATCCTGGCCACCGCCGGGTCCAGCGCGGTGGCCCGGGCCCGGGCGTTCACCCGGGCCGATGTGTTCAGCTTCGCCAGGCCCGGCGAGGTCGAGGTGGTGCTGGTGCCGTACGTGCCGGACGGCGAGCGGCCGGCCGGCCGGCTGACCGTGGCGCAGCTGCGCGAGCACGAGATCGAGGAGGCCCGGGCGGCCACCCAGGAGGACCTGTCCCGGCGCCGGGCGCTGGGCACCAGCTGCCGGGCCAGCTGGGCCCGGTACAAGGCGGTGTCGGTGCAGGCGACCGTGGTGGTCCGACCCGAGGAGGACACCGACGCGGTCCGCCGGCGTATCCACGACCGGCTCTACCAGACGCTCAGCCCGCTGCCCACGCCGCAGTCGCCGGACGGCTGGCCGTTCGGCGAGCCGCTGCGCGCCTCCAACGTGTACCGGATGCTGGAGCAGGCCGAGCCCGGGGTGCGCTACGTCGGACAGCGTGCGGTTCGTGCTGGACGAGGCGCCCGACCAGATGGTACGGGCCATCGCGGCCGACAAGTACCAGCCGCAGACCTGGTACGCCGGCTCCGGGGCGGTGCTGTTCCGGTCCACCAACGCCGGTGCCGGCTGGGAGCCGGTGGGGCGGTTCCCGGACGAGACGGTGATCCGGGTGGTACCCGCCCCGGCGCCGGTGCGCCCCGGCATCGCCGCCCGACCCGGCTCGCTGGCCGTGGTGACCCGGCGCGCCGACGGCGGCTCCGCGCGTCTACCTCTCCGCCGACCTGGGCGACACCTGGCGGCAGCTGACCGCGCTGGACCAGAACGCCAGCGACGTCGACTGGCTGGACCGGGACGGTACCGGCCTGCTGCTGCTGGCCACCGACGACGGGCTGTTCGAGGTGGCGCTGCTGCCCGGCGCGATCCCGGCGCAGATCCTGGTCGACCCGCCCGACCCGGACCGGGGCTTCTACGCGGTGCGCACGTTCGTCTCCGACCGGGGCGTCCCCGGTGTCGCGCTGGCCGCCCAGGCCCAGTACGGCGTCTACGTCTCCCTCAACGCCGGCCGGCACGAACAGCTTCCAGCAAGTCGGTCTGTCCAATGTGGACGTCCGGACGCTCGGGGTGCAGTACGACGGGCCGGCCACCGTGCTGTGGGCCGGGGTGGCCGAGGCCGACCCGGCCAAGCCCGGCCAGGGCGCCTACCGTTCCCGGCTGTTCGAGACCGACGTGCGCTGGCAGCAGCTCAACGCCGGCTGGCTGGGCGGCACCTGCCGGGGCCTGACCTTCAACGGCGCCCAACTGGTCGCCGCGACGCAGAGCGGCGGGGTGCTGCGGATGGACACCGGGGCGCCGAACCCAGCCTGGCAGTCGCTGGCCGTCAACTGCGGTCTGCCGCTGCGCGACCGGACCCGGTTCGAGCCGATCGAAGCCCTCGCCGCCGGCTCCGGTCAGCTGCTGGCCGGCGGGGTCCGCGGCGTCTACCGCAGCGCCGACGCGGTCACCTTCACGGTCAGCGCCAACCAGTCCACAGTGGACCTGGTCACCGTCCCGGACACCTGGCTGCTCTGCTCCGGCGAGCACGAGATCACCGTGGTGCGCGACGGCGCGCCCGTGGGAACGGGGGCTGAGCGGTGCGCCGGGCGGCGATCGAGCGGCTGCTGCCGCTGGCGTACCAGCGGGTGGCCGGCGATGGCGGCGTGCTGGCCGCGCTGCTGGACGTGATGGAGGCGCTGCACGCCCCGGACGAGGAGATCCTGGCCCGGGTGGACGACCTGTACGCCGCCGTACCGCAGCGCCCGACCAGCTGACCGGCTTCCTGGCCCGCTGGGTGGCGATGGACCACGTGGGCGGCGCCCAGGCGCACGGGGTGGCGCCCGGCCGGCTGCGTGACGTGGTGGCCGACGCCGCCGCGCTCGCCCAGTGGCGCGGTACCCCCGACGGGCTGCTGGCGCTGCTGCGCACCGCGACCGGGGTGGCCGGCATCGCCGTCGAGGAGCCCGCCGACCGCCCGTTCCACCTGCGGGTCCGGCTGCCGCAGGCGGCCGCCGCGCAGCTCGACCTGGTGACCCGACTGGTCCGCGCCGAGAAGCCGGCCGCCACCACCTGTGAGGTGCTGCTCGACGACGCCCCGCAGCCGCCCGGCGGCGGCGCGGGCGCGCCGGCAGACCAGCCGCACCAACCCGCCCAGCCCGATGACAAGGAGCCGCAATGACCACGGAGTGGGCGGTCGACGCCGCCGCCGAGCACCTCACCCTCGACGCCCAGCAGCACGGCGACCTGACCTTCACAGTCAGCAATCCGGGCACGGTCAGCGACATCGCGGTGTTCGCCGTGGTACCGGGGCCGGGGGCGCAGCAGTCCTGGTTCACCGTGGACGAGCCGCAGCGGCGCATCCCCGGGCGCAACGGCTTCGCCTCGTTCCTGGTCCGCGCCGCGGTGCCGCTGGGCACCCCGCCCGGCCGGTACGAGCTGTACGGGCGGGCCTCGTCGGCGGACACCGCGCCGGAGGAGAGCGCCCGGCTCTCCGGCCGGGTCACCTTCGACATCGCCGCCCAGGAGAAGAAGAAGTTCCCGTGGCTGCCCGTGGTCATCGGGGCGGCGGTGCTGGTACTGGTCCTGGGCGTCGTCGGGTTCCTGGTGTTCCGCTCCCCGGCCAAGTCACCGGTCGCCGCGGCGGTCGTCACCGCCGAGGCGGAGACGCTGGCCGCCCAGGACGACACCACCATCTCCAGCGGCGCGGGCGCGCAGCTGGGCGCCCAGCCGAACTGCTGCAACATCACCTGGTCGGGCGGCAAGCAGCTGTTCTTCCAGGGCCACGCGGCCGGGGACGCGGTGACCATGAGCTTCACCGTGCCGGTGGACGGCGACTACGACTTCGCCGCCGCCCGGACCACCTCGGTCGACTACGCCAACACCCGGTTCCTCATCGACAACGCCGTGGTGGGCAGCGTGTTCTTCGGGTACTCGCCGCAGGCCGCGCTGACCGGCTGGATCGCCGAGGGGCGGGTGCACCTGAGCGCCGGGCCAGCACCGGCTGACCCTGTTCGTCGTCGGCAAGAACCAGGCCACCGCGTCCTTCTTCGCCGGCGTCGACCAGCTGCGGTTCACCCAGGTGCGTGCGGTGACCAGACGGCAGAAGGTGCTGCTGATCGGCTGCCTGGTGCTGGTGGTGGTGCTCTACGCGGTGGCGGTCGGCGGTGGGCCGCGCCGGCTCCGGCGACGCCGCCGGCCACCACGGCTTCGTCAGCTGGCTGAGCGGGCTGGGCGGCGGCCGCGCCACGGTGGCGCCGCAGGCGGTCAGCGGTGACTGCGTGCGGCCCGACCACACGGTCACCCTCACCGCGCCGTGCGTGCTGCACGTGGCCGACCCGGGCAGCCTGAAGAACGTGCTGCTGCGCTCGTCCACCGGGTTCACCGTGACCGCGCCCGCGCCGGGCAGCGCCCACTACAGCGCGAGCTCCACGGTCAAGCCGGACGAGCACGGCGTCGCCGAGACCAAGGTGGCCGTCGACAAGGCCGCCGACATCACCGTCGCCTGCGCCGGTACGCCCAGCTGCGTGCTGACCATCGCGGCCAAGTAGGGGGTGGGCGATGGGAAACCTGCGCAAGCCGTTCCTGGTACTGGCGCTGGTGGTGATCGGGCTGGCGCTGCTGGTGGAGATCGGCTCCGGGCTGGTGCTCGGCGGCCACGACGCCAGCGGCGACGTGGCGCGCAGCGCCGGCACGCTGGGCGTGGACGTCGGCCCGGTCAGCGGCGTGGCCCAGCCCTCCGGCCGGGGTACGGCCTACCTCGGGCTGATCGACGCCGTACTGGTCTACGCCACCGCCCTCTACGTGCTGAGCCTGGTGGTACCCAAGAGTTTCCAGGGCCGGGTGCAGGGGGTACTCACCCTGATCGGCTCCATCGTGTTGATCCTGGTCTCGCTGCTGCTGCTGGTGCTGGCCTTCGTCGAGCTGATCATCATGGTGTCGCTGTTCCTGGCCGTCCCCTTCGGCACGCTGGTCTACCTGGTGCTCTGGGGCTTCTTCCCGGTCGGCGACTCGGCGGTGCTGCTCGGCCTGGTGCTCTTCCTCAAGCTCGGCTTCGCGCTGCTGCTGGTGCTGGCGCAGCCGCGCTTCCTGCAGAACAAGGGGCTGGTCGCGATGATCGTCACCAGCCTGGTCTGCACGCTGGTGCTGTCGTTCCTGCACGGCTTCGTACCGGTGATCCTGGTCAGCATCGTCGACGACGTGGCGGCCATCGTCTTCGCCATCGTGGCCATCATCTGGGGGCTGATCCTGCTGATCGGTTCCATCCCGGCGATCTGGAAAGCCGTGCGGGTGACCGGCGCCCTGGCCCACACCTGAGCCGACTCAACTGTCGACCCGGCGACTCATGGTTTGCCGATCCGGTGCTGACCCGCACGGGCCGCACTCCGGGCCGGGCTCGGCGAGGTGCACGCGGATGGCCGCGAGGGTGGTCTCCTCGTCGGCGTGGTCGACGCCCAGCCGGGTGAGGATGTCCAGGCCGTGTCGCCCTGTGGGTACGTACCTGCTCGTGGTGGTGCAGCGTTCCAAGCCACGTTGTTCTGGCCGATGACCGTGCCACCGGAGCGTGTTGTCCGGAGCGCGTTGTCCGGAGCGTGTTGTCCGGTGCGCCGTCGTCGACGCCGGACAAGCGATGGATGCTACGACTGGCCAACGAACGGCTGGCGTTCAGCGAGCGAAGCTGTCGCGCACCCCGCCACGATCAGGACGCGGGGCCCGGCGAGTCCGGGGGACCGACCAAGTAACGGCGCGATCGGCACGCGGACAGACGACCAGCGCGCAGTCGACGAGGGGAGATCAACCATGCGATGGAACAGCATCGGGGCCGCCGACGAGCGAACCACGTCGCCGGCCCGGCGAGGCCACGTTACCCGCCGCGTGGCGTTGCCGATCGCGTTTGGATTGGCCGCGATGTGCGGGCTGGCCGCTGTCGCGCCGGCCGCGCAGGCGGCACCGGCGGACGTGCACCCGGACGCCAGCAAGTGCGCGTGGCTCTCGGCGCCCGGCGGCGGTGAGGCCGACTTGTGCCGCAGTTGGTACGCCAACGGCGACGGTACGTACTACGGCGAGTTGCAGGTGACCAACGCGAGCAGCAGGGTGTACACCCAGGTGTACGAGGACGGCGAGGTCATCACGGTGGCCGGCCGCGGCCAGAGCAATTATCGCTCGTACGACGGCTTCCACCACGTCTATCAGCGAGTCTGCAACAGCGGTTGCGGCGGCTGGTGGTAGCGATCGGGCTAGTCGTTGCGCGCTGGTCGGCGCAGTCCGCCGGCCAGCGCGCCGAGGCTGCCCACCAGGACGGTCAGCACCGGGATGAGCAGCAGCATCATGACGGCCGTGGCCAGTCCCTCACCCATCCAGTACGCCGCCGGGTTGACATAGCCGGTGTGGGTGAACTGGTCGACCTGGCCCGCGTCGTACGGGCCGTGCGCCGTGGCGAACGCGTCGACGGTGATTGCGACGAACACGACCAGCCCGGCGATCAGACCCGTGGCGGTGACGGTGCGGATGCCAGCGGCACGACCACCGGAGGTACGGGCGGCGGAGGCCCCGGGGAGCAACGGAATCAGGATCGCCGCGACCATCGGCCAGCCGTGCAGGTTCCACCAGGCGGCGGCGAAGACGAACCACAGCACCCCGAGGATGACTCCGCTGACCAGGCTGGTCCGTCGCACCCGTCCCAGCCCGACACTGGCCACGGGCGCCTGGGCCAGGGCGAGTACGACATAACCGACCAGCACCGAGGCCAGTACTGCCAGCAGCAGCGGAAGCTTGCGTTCGGTCAGCAGCGCCGGATAGATCGCGAACGTCGCCACCACAAGGGCGGCACAGCCGAGCGCGCCGCAGATGATGGCCGTCGCGCTCGGTCGCCCGGCCAGTCGACCCGCCAGCCGGGCGGTCGCCGCGGCTCGCAGTCCGCCGAGCGCGAAACGCCAGCGGGCGGACCGCCGGTCGATACAGGCCAGTTCGCTGCACATCGCCCGGCCCCAGTCGGCCCGCTCGGGCGGCAGGCGCTCGCACGCCCAGGACAGTAGCGCTGCCGAGCCGTCCCCCTGGTATGTGCGCAGGTGCAGGACGGCCCGCACGATCCGGACAAGGCCGATGAGGATCACCACAGCCGAAAGGCCGACCAGTCCCAGCGTCATCTCATGCTCCCTGCAGTCGGGTCCGGCGCGGCGAGGGCGCCGGTGTCGCCGCGAGCTGTCCCACGTAGTCCAAACCTGACGGGGTGAGCCGGTAGAGATGCCGAGGTGGCCGACCGGGCCGCCCGTCGGTCTCCCAGACCGCTTCGAGCAGACCACGATCAGCCAGTCGCATCAGAATCGGATACAGCGACCCGGAGCTGACCCCCAACTGCGACACCAGTTCATAGCCGTACCGCCACTGGTCCGGCCGGTCGGCCAACGCGTCCAGCAGCATCGTGGTCTGCGCCGACGGCCGGCGCGCGGTTGCCATGCCGCTAACTCTACATAGCTTGAGTTGTGGCCGCAAGGAGGCGGCAGCCGCCACCGGAGCGCCGGGTCATAGGCGATTCAGCTGTCCGCCCGCACGATCGCTTCCCGCGCGAGGACAGCGGTGATCCGCCCGACCAGCCATCCCGGCTGCGTTGCGGCGGCGGGTTGCCAGCGGAAGTCGTGTACCTCTTCGGCCTGCAGCCTCACCTCAGGTGCGGCTGCGGTGGTGAAGGCGAAGCACAGGTCGAAGTGCCAATGGTCAGGCTCGTCCCGGCCGGCGTTGGCGGGGATGGGGTGGACGTCGATGTCGACGGGTACCTCGTCGACCAGGCGGAGCGCCACAGCGGGAATGCCGGTCTCCTCGCCCACCTCGCGCACGGCGGCGCCCACCAGCGCGCCGTCTGCCGGCTCCAGATGTCCGCCGGGCCGCAGCCACCGCTTCAACACGTTGTGCCGGATGTGCAGCACCCGGCCGGCCGGGTCACACACAGCCGCCGAACAGGTGACGTGTCCGGTGAACGTGGTGCGGGAGGTCAGATCGCCTCCGTCGTCGAGGGCAGCGCTGAGCGCCGCGAGCCTCTCGACCTCGTCCGGATACCGCTGCAGGTAGGCGGCCACGGTGGCACGGATGTGCTCGACTGCGATCATTGACGTGTCCCCGGCGTGGTTGAAGTGGGCCGGCCAGATCTGCGCGATGCGGCGTCGGGCACCTGATGGTAGCCGGGCTCCGCGTCGCCGACGGCACACCGCGCGGCAGCCGCCTACGCCTCGCACGCTCTGCTGGCACGACACCGATCCAGGTGCGCCTCAATGCTCAATGCCAGCTCGGCCAGTGACAGCGGCACCCGAGCCGTTGCCGCAGTTGCGAACGAAACGTCATGGCACGCCGCGCATCTCAGCGTGGCCCTCCCCTGCTCACCCTGGAGCGCGAGCGGCCACATCGTGACCCGGAGGGCCACGCGGGTATAGAGCGGAACATCCTCGGCGAACGGTCCGGACACGGCTCTCCCCTCGAAGCAGTGCGGGGAGCCTGCCGGCGGTGCGGGATCAGTTCCGGGGACGGCTCCCAGGCAGCCAGCGGTCGGGCTCCTCCAGCGCCTACCACCCGCAGCACTTACTCACCTTATGCGCAGAGGCCGCACAAGGCAACGATGTCGCTGTGTGCGCGCAGGATCGGCGAGACCATGGTGTCGTGCCGATTCCCATGTCCGCTGAACAGATCGCCGATGACCTTGTGGCGAGGATCAGGGCTGGCGAATACAGGCCGGGCACTCAACTACCGCCGTACCGGGTCCTGGCGGACCTCTACAACGTCGGAATGACCACCGTGGCCAAGGTGATGGTCATTCTGCGGGCGCGCGGCGTCGTGATCGGCGTTCAGGGCCGGGGCGTGTACGTCCCCGAGGAAGGCTAGCCAGCTCCACGAAGCCCAGGCCCCGGCCGGGGTGACGCGGCGACCACGGTGGGGTCCCGGCCGCTTCCAGGGCGTCGGCCCCGACCAGGGTCGGCCAGCGCAGTCTGTTGTGCAGGAGTTGGTCAGCGCTTCGGACCGGGAACGCTCGACGGGGGCTGGTCCCCTGTCGGTTGGGTGGGCACCGGGGCCGGCTTGGTCGCTCCGCCGGAGCGTCGGCGCAGCAGCAGCCAGCCCACCACGCCACCGGCGGCCAGCAGCAGCACCAGGACGACCACCAGCACGACCCACAGCAGCGTGTGCGAGGAGCCGCCGCCGGCCGGTGCCGCCGACGCGCTGGCGTTCGCACTGGCGCTGGCCGGCGCCGACGACTGACCGCCCGCGACCACCGAGACCGCCTTGAGCTCCTTGGGCTTGGCGGCGTTGGGGGCGAGGTTCCAGGCCACGTTGTTCTGGCCGATGACCGTGCCGTTGGTCTGCGCGGAGACGATGTTGCCGGGCAGCGTCACGGTGATCTCGAAGCCGGCCAGGGTGAGGTTGGAACCGATGCTGGCGACGTTGCCGCCCGGTACCTGGGCCGCGATCACCGCCGGGTCCAGGGAGATGGTGAAGACCACCTGGTTGCCGGTGCGTACCACCTTGATGTCGCCGTTGAACTTGGCCAGCGGCGTGTGGTCGTAGGTGATGATCACGCCGAAGTTGGTGGCGTCCTCGAACGGCGCCTCCTTGCCCTCCGGCAACGGCGGCAGCTGCTTGCGGTAGTTGGCGAAGCCGACCTCCTTGGCCTGCCCGCCCAGGGTCAGCTCCGACTTGGTGGCGAAGACGACCAGCTGGCCGCTGACCGTGTCGTCGGAGTTGACCTCCAGCCCGGCCTTGACCTGCAGGCAGCCGGCGAGCACAAGAAGCACCACGCCCAGGGCGACGGTACGGGTCAATGCGGAGAGTCGGGAGGCCATACGACTGAGTGTCTCGATCGACGGCCATGAGCACAGTCGGCTATCCGTCTCGGAGTGTGCCGCTATGACTACAGGGCGTAGATCATCGCCGGGTCAGTCGCTGGCGGGAGGCGCCGGCAGGCCCTCGGTGAGGTAGTCGTACAGGCCGGAGATCTCCAGTACCTGGCGGATCGAGCCGTGCGCGCCGGTCAGCCGGAATCCCCGGCCGGCGTTCTTGGCCTGCTGGTAACCGAGGACGAACTCGCGCAGGCCGCTGGAGTCCACGAAGGTCACCCCGGCCAGGTCCACCTCCAGCGAGCTGGCCTCCGGCAACGCCGCGCTGATCGCCGCACCTACCCGCATCGCGGTGGACAGGTCGATGTAACCGGCGAGAACGAGCACCGTGCGACCCTCCGCCTCGGTACGGCGTTCAATCGCCAGATCCGTGGGGGTACCGGAACTCATCTACCTCACGCCCTCGACTAGCCGGCTGGACTCTCCGTCGCAGGCGATTGTAGGGTGCCACGGACGGCGGTGCCTGTTGCGATCGGACCAAACCGCCGCAAGCGGTACCGGTATGCCCCCGCGAAACCGGCCGCGGAGGAGATGATGGGTGTGGCGGCGCGATGAGCTCCGAGACAGGACGCTCGCGCCCGGCTGCTGTTCAGGAGCTGTCCCGGGCGACGCTGGCCCGGCTGCGCACGTTCGCGGTCGACACGGCCCGAGGGGTCGGACTGGACAGCGAAGCGGTCAACCGGCTCGCCATCGTGGTGGACGAGGCGATGGCCAACGCGCTGCGCTATGCCGGTGGCGGCCTGGTGAGCATCACCGCCGCGATCGGCCTCGGGGTCACCGTGGAGGTCCGCGACGACGGACCGGGCATCCCGCCCGGCACGTCGGTGGTGATGCCCGGGCCGCTGGCGGTGGGTGGTCGCGGACTGCCCCTCATCCACCTGCTCAGCGACGACCTGGAGATCCGGACCGGACCGGCCGGGACGACCGTCCGGCTGACGGTGGGCCCCCGGACCGCCGGCTAGGGCGCAGTCAGATGGAGGTACGGGCGATGGCCAGTACGGCCACGTCGTCGGAGACCTGTTCGGTGCCGATCATCGCCGACATCACCCGGGCACACGCCTCCTCGGCCGGGCCGGCCTTGACCTGCAGCCGTAGCCGCTCCATGCCGTCCGAGATCGGCTCGTCACGCCGCTCGACCAACCCGTCCGTGTAGCACAGCAGCAGCGCACCTACCGGCAGCGGTGCCTCCATCGTGTGCCGCGCAGCGTGGTAGTCCACACCCAACGGCAGGTCCGACCGCACGTCCAGGATGCGCGGCGGACCGTCGGCGGGAGCGAAGACGGGCGGCGGATGGCCGGCGGTCGACAGCTTCATCGTGGTCCGCCCCGGTTCGAGCACGGCGTACAGGGCGGTGGCCATGGCGCCGGGCTCGAAGATGGTGATCTTGCGATCCAGCCGGGTCAGCACCTCAGCAGGGTCCGCCCAGTCCAGCGCATATGCCCGCAGAGCGCTGCGGATACGCCCCATCACGACAGCGGCCCGCAGCCCGTGCCCCACCACGTCACCGATGACCACACCGACCCGGCCGTCCGGCAGGGCGAACACGTCGTACCAGTCGCCGCCGACACCCTCCCGGGTGCCCGGTACGTAGCGCGCGGCCACCTGCAGGCCGTCCACGCTGATGTGTGGCGCCGGCAGCAGCGAACGCTGCAACGCCACCGTGGCCGCCCGGTCCAGCGCCACCAGCCGGGACTGGGTGGCCAGGGCCATCCGCTCGGCGGCCACCTGCAGCAGGTTGATCTCGGTGTCGGTGAAGAAGCGCGGCGTCAGGGACCCGACGTGCAGCACGCCGACCAGCTGTCCGGCGGCGATCATCGGCACCCCCAGGATCGACTGGATGCCGTGCTCGATGAGCAGCGGGTTGAGCACGCTGCTGCGGTCCACCTGGGCCAGCTGTACCGGCGCTCTGGTTGCCGCCACCTTGCCGGCGAAGCCGCCGCCCACCGGCAGGCGTACCCCCTGGGTGACCTCGTCCTCCAGCCCCACCGAGGCGGCGGCGACCAGATCGTGACCGTGTGGATCCAGCAGCAGCACCGTGACGGTGTCCACCGACAGCTCGTCCCGGATCCGGCCGAGCAGCGCCGAGATCAACGCCTCCACGTCCAGGTGGGCAAGCGTTGTATCGGTCACCGCGTGGACGCCGCGCAGACGCGGGTCGCCAGCGGATGGTGAAGTCACCCAGGCATCCTAGACCGGCGGCCGGTTCGCAGCTCAACCCTTGCAGTCCGGGGACCAGCTCAGTCCTGCCCGGCGACCAGGACGACGCTGCCCAGGGCGGCCGGCTCCCGGGTCGCCACGGTGAGTACCCCGTCCGACCAGTCCACCGTGGCCGGCACCGGCGCGCCGTTGGAGTCCAGCACCTGCACCTGGTAGCCGGTCGGATCGGCGAGCGGGTAGCACAGCGGGTGCCCGGCGTCGGCCAGCACGTCCAGGCGCTCCTGCGGGGCGTAGTCCCGGCCGTCGGTGTGCTGCCAGCTGCGCTGGTGCCCCACGGTCACCCGGGGCCGGATGACCACGCCGTCGCCGGACCGGAAATCCTGCCCGTCCGGGCCGTTGGCGTCCTTGGCAGCGGTGAAGCCCCACGCCGGGATGGTCAGCGGCGGCCGGGCGAACATCGCGTTGACGACGTCGTCGCGGCGCTCGCAGCGGGCCACCCGCATGTCGCGCAGGTAGTCGGTGAGGATCCGCCAGGCCTGCGCGGGCTCCACCGGCTGGCCCGGGGTGGCCAGCGCCGACCAGCCCGGTGGCGCCGGGATGGACAGCGGGGAGGTGCGGGTGTCCAGCTTCTTCCACGGCCAGAAGTTCCAGCCGATGCCGTGCTCCTCGTAGAGCCGGGTGGCGGCGTAGATCCACTCGGGGTTGTTCTCGCCGCCCTCGCCCATGTAGATGGGCAGGCCCAGGCGGTCGCGGGCGGCCAGGTACTCGGCGATGCTGTCCCGCTCCGGCGGGCACCAGTAGCGGTGGAACTGCAGCACCGAGTTGGCGTCCCAGACCTCGGTGAAGATCGACCAGTTGGTGGCCCAGTGCGAGCCCTCGTACATGATGAGGTGATTGCTGTCGATCGCCCGGATGGCGGCGGTCAGCTCCTGGTAGAGATCGCGCAGGTCGGCGGCGAAGGTGTGCTGCCACTCGTGCGGCAGCGGCTCGTTGAGCAGGTCGTAGCCGAGCACGATCGGCTCGTCCCGGTACCGGCGGGCGATCGCCTCCCACAGCGCGACGGTGCGCGGCCGGTAGCGCTGCGGGTGCAGGAACAGCTCCGGGTCACCGTGCGGCGAGTCGTCGATGTTGGTCCCGGTCTGGCCGCCCGGCGCGCCGTGCAGGTCCAGCAGTACCCACAGCTGATGCGCGCCGCACCAGGCGATCAGCCGGTCGATGAGGGCGAACCCGGATTCGATCAGCTCGCCGTCGTCGTCCAGCACGACCCGCGAGTTGATCGGCAGGCGGACGTGGTCGAAGCCCAGCTCGGCGATGAGGGCGATGTCCGCCTCGTCGATGAAGTGCTCGCGGAACTCGGCCCAGAACGCGGCGGCGCGCTCCGGCCCGACCAGCTCCTCGATCCGCGCCTCGATCAGCCGGGGGGAGGCCGCCTGGTCCGGGAAGCGCCACATGTAGCCCTCGGGCAGGAGCCAGTTGCCCAGCCCCACGCCGCGCAGCAGCAGCGGGTTGCCGGCCGCGTCGACGATCTCCCGACCGGCGACCCGTACGTACCCGTCGAACCGGCTGGCGTTGCTGCCCACGCTCACTCCCCGTCAGTCGAGTCCACGCCACGGAGCCGACCCACGGGGTGCGCGTGGACCGGCGGTCTCCCTTGGCGGCGGGATCCGCGGATTGCCGTGACCGGCCGGCCGTGTCGTCGCGGCGTGGGCGGCGTGTGCCGGCCCGGGCCAGGTCGCCACCGCAGCATACCGGGCCACCGGTGCCCCGCCCAGACGCCCACGGTTGCGGAACTTCCGGACATGCCGCCGGTCGGGTCGCACCGGCGGCGTGGCTGTCAGCCGGCTGCCGGCTGCTCCCCGTCGGCCGGCGGGTGCGGCTGTTCCAGCAGTGTGCGGATGCCGGTGCGCACCCCGACCAGTGCCGACCCGCCGGCCAGCGCCAGCAGCAGCAGGGACAGGGCGCTCGCGGCGAGGCCGACCGGCGGGGCGGCTATCGGCGGCTCCGCGCGCAGCGTCTCCACCACCACGGTGGCGAGCAGCCCGGTGTACCCGGCGATGGCCAGCCACACCACGGCCAGCTGGCGCCGCTGCGACCAACCGGTGGCGCGCAGCAGCACCGCGAGCGCGGGCACCACCAGGACCGCGTGCATGGCCACCGCGTGGATCGGCTTGAGCGCGCCGAGGGTGTCCCAGGCCAGCTGCGGGTCGGTGCGGGCGGTGCGGGTACCCCGGGCGATCATGGCTGCGCCGCTGCCCAGCGCCACCAGGAAGACCAGCAGGCCGTACCGGATGGCCAGGCGCAGGCTGGCCGGCACGGCCGGAGCGGCGCGCAGGGCCAGGACGGTGAAGCCGAGCCCGGTGGCCACGATGACGGCGCCCCCGGCGGCCAGCGTCATCGAGATCGCGGTGTCGATAGGGGTGGTGAAGTTGACGTGCGACGGTACGCCGCGCCACGCCTGCGCGGTGACCAGCGCCACCTCCACCACGCAGGCCACCGTGAACGGGTACAGCAGTGCGGCGCGTACCGGCCGGCGGGTGGCCAGCCAGGAGGTGGCCCAGGTCACCGAGGCCAGGGTGAGGCCGAAGGAGAGCCCGAAGGTGGCCGCCTTGCGCAGTGACAGCGGTCCGAGCCAGCTGCGCCCGGTGACCAGCAGCACCACCACGTGCAGCAGGCCGCTGGCGAACAGCGCGGCGGCGGTGGCGTAGGCCGCCCGGCCGGCGGATTCACCGGCCCGCCAGGTACGGCGGACCGCGGGGACGAGGGCGTTGACCGGCATGGCTGCGATCCTGGTCGCCCGGCGGCGCCACGGCGACGTACCAGCGGATGATTCCGGGCTACTCCGGTGGGCGTAGCCGCCGGCCGGAGGGTCACAGCCAGCAGCATGCCTCGCCGACGACGATCCGACCCAGCTGCCCGACGGTCGCGAAGGCGCGCAGCGGCCGGAATACCACCCCTGCCGATTTAGTTGACTGAGCAAGTAATACCATCGGTGCCCGGGACGGCTGGGCGTGGCGGAGGAGCAGACATGCAGTTCGGGGTCTTCACGGTGGGCGACGTCACGCCCGACCCGACGACCGGGCGGGAACCTACCGAGGCTGAGCGCATCCAGGCGATGGTCACCATCGCCGCCAAGGCCGAAGAGGTCGGGCTGGACGTGTTCGCCACGGGCGAGCACCACAACCCGCCGTTCGTACCCTCCTCCCCCACCACGCTGCTCGGCTTCATCGCGGCCCGCACCTCCCGGCTGCTGCTGAGCACCGCCACCACGCTGATCACCACGAACGATCCGGTGAAGATCGCCGAGGACTACGCGATGCTGCAGCACCTGGCCGGTGGCCGGGTCGACCTGATGCTGGGGCGCGGCAACACCGGGCCGGTGTACCCGTGGTTCGGCCAGGACATCCGGCAGGGCATCGCGCTGGCCGTCGAGAACTACGCGCTGCTGCGCCGGCTCTGGCGCGAGGACGTGGTCGACTGGGAGGGCGAGTTCCGTACCCCGCTGCAGGGGTTCACCGCCACGCCGCGCCCGCTGGACGGCGTCCCGCCGTTCGTCTGGCACGGCTCGATCCGCAGTCCGGAGATCGCCGAACAGGCCGCCTACTACGGCGACGGGTTCTTCGCCAACCACATCTTCTGGCCGGCCGAGCACACCCAGCGGATGGTGGCCTTCTACCGGCAGCGCTTCGCCCACTACGGGCACGGCAGCGCCGAGCAGGCCATCGTCGGCCTCGGCGGGCAGGTCTTCCTGCGCCGCAATTCGCAGGACGCGGTACGGGAGTTCCGGCCCTACTTCGACAACGCCCCGGTCTACGGGCACGGCCCGGCGCTGGAGGAGTTCATGGCGCAGACGCCGCTCACCGTGGGCAGCCCCCAGCAGGTCATCGACCGCACCCTGTCGTTCCGCGAGTACGTCGGCGACTACCAGCGCCAGCTGTTCCTCGTCGACCACGCCGGCCTGCCGCTGAAGACCGTGCTGGAGCAGTTGGACCTGTTGGGCGGTGAGGTGGTCCCGGTGCTGCGCCGCGAGTTCGCGGCCCGGCGCGCGCCGGGCGTACCGGACGCGCCCACGCACGCCAGCCTGCTGGCCGCCCGGGCGGCCACCGAGGCGGCGCCGCTGGCCGGCGCACCCGCGCAGGTGGCGGCGTGAAGCGGATCGCCGTGGTGACCGCCGGGCTGAGCCAGCCGTCGGCCAGCCGGCTGCTCGCCGACGAACTGGCGGCCGCCGCCCGCCGTCGGCTGGCCGCGCTGGCACCGGGCGAGGAGGTCGGACTCGACGTGGTGGAGCTGCGGGTGCTCGGGCACAGCCTGGTGGACAACCTGCTCACCGGCTTCCCGGACGCCCCGCTCGGGGAGGCCGTCAAGCAGGTCACCCAGGCCGACGGGCTGATCGCCGTCACGCCGATCTTCACCGCCTCCTACAGCGCGCTGTTCAAGGCGTTCTTCGACGTGCTGGAGCGCGACGCGCTGGCCGGTACGCCGGTGCTGATCGGCGCGGCCGGCGGCACCGAACGGCACAGCCTGGCGCTGGAGCACGCGGTCCGGCCACTCTTCGGCTACCTGCGCGCCCTGGTGGTCCCCACCGCCGTGTACGCCGCCGCCAGCGACTTCGGCGCCGCCGGTGGCGACACGGCCGGACTCGCCGGTCGGATCGACCGGGCGGCGGGCGAGTTCGCCACCCTGGTCGGCCGGCTGGACCGGGCGGCGCCACGCGACCCGTAC
This sequence comes from uncultured Actinomycetota bacterium, assembly GCA_963794685.1. GTDB lineage: Bacteria > Actinomycetota > Actinomycetes > Mycobacteriales > Micromonosporaceae > CAVTWH01. The sequence continues at coordinate 33,957 of CAWCFK010000013.1, forward strand.
GCCGACCTGGTCCCGTTCGACCAGTTGCTGGGCGGGGCCGCGCGGCGGGACGCGGGCTGACACGCCGCGGCCGGCGCCCGGAGAACCAACCGGGGCGCCGGCCGCGAATGCCTGTCAGGTGGTGGGGATGCCGGAGCAGGGTACGCCGTTGATGGCGATGTTGGTCGGCGCGCCGCTGACCGACTGTCCGGTGCCCTGGAAGCCGACCGAGACGCTGCCGCCCGGCTGGATGGTGGAGTTCCACTGTGCACCGTGGACGGTGACCGACGAGCCGGTCTGGGTGGCGGTGCCGTTCCAGGTGTTGGTGATGTGCTGATCACCGGGGAAGGTGAAGGTCAGCGTCCAGCCGACGATCGGCGCGCTGCCGGTGTTGGTGACCGTGATGGTGCCGACGAAGCCGCCCTGCCACTGGGACTGCAGCTGGTAGACCGCCCGGCAGGACAGCGGCAGCGGTGGCGGGCTGCTGGGGCGGGCCGAGCTGGCGCTGGGGCTGACCGACGCCCAGGACGGCGGGAGGCTGCCGGTCTTGAAGCCGACGACGTTGGAGGCGATCGAGAGGTTGCCGGCCGCGTCCTTGGCCCGGATGTAGAAGTCGTTGGTGCCGGTGGAGGTGTAGGCCTGCTGGGCGACGTAGGAGGTGCCGGTGACGGTGGCCAGCAGGGTGGAGGAGAACCAGCCGTCGTAGCGGTACACCTGGTAGCCGACCACGCCGACGTTGTCGGTCGACGGTGACCAGGACAGTGCCGCGGTGGTCGCGGTGACCTCGCCGAGGACGAGCGTGCCCGGCGTGGACGGCGGCACCGTGTCCCCGGTGTCGGCGGCCGGAGTCATCACGGTGATGTTCGCCGACTCACCGGTGTGACCGAGGCTGTCGCGGGCGTAGACGGTGAACCGGTACTGCGTCGTGGAACTGACCGGGATCGTGACGGTGGTGACGTTGCCGACCTGCACGCCGTGGCCGAGGTCGTCGAACGCTTTGAAGTAGCTGACGTCGTAGCCGACGATGTCGCAGCAGCCGCGCTGCGCGCCCGTCCAGGTCAGCGTCACCGAGGTGCTGTGCGCGACGGCCGTCAGGTTGGTCGGCGCGCCGGGCGGGTAGGGCGACGTGTTGAGGGTGGGGCCGCCGCTCAGGGACGGGGGCGGTGTCGGAAGAAGCGTGTTCAGTGGCGTCACGGTCGACGCCTGGGCGCCGCCCGAGGCCATCAGGGCGATGCCGGCCGCGGTCGCAAGTAGAGCGACCATCGCGAGCAGGAACCGCCACGGGGCACGGGATGCGGGTATCCGGTTCTGGTCAGGCATGTTCAGACCTTGCCGGCAGTCATTGACAGGCGTCAAGGAGTAGCGGTGATGTCTGTCGATTGCCGGAAAGTTTCACGTCAACTTTCGGCAACCTTGTTTCCCGGCAGCGTCCCCGCGCATCCACTGCGGCAAGCCGTGTCGTACCCGCCGCTTAAGCTCGCTGGGTGACGGTGCACCAGCTGTCCCGAAGCGACGCGCGGCGCATCGCCGTGCGCGCCCAGTTGCTGGACAGCCGGCGCCCCACCGACCTGCTCGACGTCGTGCACCAGCTGACCGTGCTGCAGGTCGACGCCACCGCCGCCGTCGCGCCCAGCGCCGACCTGGTGCTGTGGAGCCGGCTCGGCCGGGCGTACTCGCCGATCCAGCTGGACGCCGCCCTGGCGGGGCGCGACCTGGTCGAGCTGCGCTCGATGATCCGGCCGGGCGACGACATCGCGCTCTACCGGGCCGAGATGGCCGCGTGGCCGGGCGCCGGACCGCTGCGGCCGTGGCAGCAGGCGCAGCGCGACTGGGTACGCGCCAACGACGCCTGCCGCCGCGACATCCTGGACCGGCTGGCCGCCGACGCTCCGCTGGCCGCCAAGCAGATCCCGGACACCTGCGCCGTGCCCTGGCGATCGAGTGGTTGGAACAACAACCGCAACGTGACCATGCTGCTGGAGGCCATGGAGCAGCGGGGCGAGGTGGCGGTCGCCGGCCGGCGCGGCCGTGACCGGCTGTGGGACCTGGCCGAGCGGATCTACTTCGACGACCCGACGGTCCCCGCCGACCAGGCGCTCCGGCTGCGGGACGAGCGCCGGCTGCGGTCGCTCGGGATCGCCCGCGCCAACGGGCAGGAGCGCGCAGTCGAGCCGGACGACGTGGGCCAGGTGGGTGAGGAGGCGGTCGTCGACGGCGTGCCGGGCCGGTGGCGGGTCGACCCGGTCCAGCTGGGCCAGCCGTTCACGCCACGGGCCGCCCTGCTGTCCCCATTGGACCGGCTGATCGCCGACCGCAGGCGGATGGCCGACCTGTTCGACTTCGACTACCAGTTGGAGATGTACAAGCCGGCGGCCCGGCGCCGCTGGGGCTACTACGCCCTGCCGATCCTGTCCGGCGACCGACTGGTCGGCAAGCTGGATGCCACCGCCGACCGGAAGGCCCGGGTGCTCCGCGTGCACGCCGTCCACCAGGACGTGGCGTTCGACGCGGCGACGGCCGAGGCGGTGGACGCCGAGATCGCCGACCTCGCCGCCTGGCTGCGACTGGAACTGCTGCCGCCGGAGAGCTGAGCCGCGCGGCGCGGTCAGCCCTTGATCGCCACGCCGCCGTACATGAAGACCTGGGGGTCCTCCAGCGCCGCCGCCTCGTCGTCGGGCTGCCAGCGGTGCACCAGGACCACGCCGGGGTCCACCAGATCCAGGCCACGGAACAGCTCGGTGGCCTCGGCGAGGCTGCGGGCCTTCACCGGGATACCGTTGGCCCGGTACTGCGCGGTGGCCTGGGTGGCCTCGCGGGGCGCGGTGTCCACCGTCACCACCGACAGCGCCAGCGCGCTGCCCGGCGCCAGCGGCGCCATCAGCGCATCGATGATGGCGTGCGCCTGGTCCTCGTCGCCGATGAACTGCAGGACGGCGATCAGGCTGACCGCGACCGGCTCGGTCAGGTCCAGCGTCTCGGTCAGCTGCGGCGCGGTCAGGATGGTGTCCGGCTGGCGCAGGTCCGCGTCGAGGTAGGCGGTGCGCCCCTCGGGGCTGCTGGTCAGCAGCGCCCGGGCGTGCACCAGGACGATCGGGTCATTGTCGACGTAGACCACCCGGGCCTGCGGCGCCACACCCTGCACCACCTCGTGCAGGTTCGGTGAGGTGGGCAGCCCGGTACCGATGTCCAGGAACTGCCGGATGCCCCGGTCGGCGGCGAGGTAGCGGGCCACCCGGCGCATGTAGTTGCGGTTGGCCCGCATGGAGACGGGCATGTGCGGCGTCGCGGCCACGATGGCCGCGGCGGCCTCCCGGTCAGCGGCGAAGTTGTCCTTGCCGCCGAGCAGGAAATCGTAGATCCGCGCGGAATGCGCGATGTCGGTTCGCAGATCCACCGCAACTACCCCCAGCACTCGTATGGGGTGTGCGCGCCGGCGGACGCGTCACACCCGGACTGCCCGGACGCCCCCGCCGGACAGGCGGCCCCACCATACCCCGACCCATTCGCGCCGGTGAACCCCGCAGCGTCCACAAGGGACCGCCCTGGTGAGCGGGTGCCTGCCGGGACGGGCCAGCACCGGCGGCGCGGTCCGGTGCTCCCGGCCGGTGGTGCCCGGGAGCACCGGGCGGTTTCGACGGTACGGCGGCCCGGTCACGCACCAGTTCCGCGGGCGGCCGGTAGGGTGTGGCGCCATGGTGCTGGGGACGGTCCACAACCCGGGGACGGCCGTGGGGCGGTGGGCGTGACTGACCACGTGCGGGCCTGTACGCCCGTGCTGTACGTGACGGACCTGGCCAGGTCGGCGCGCTTTTACCAGCTGCTGGGCTATGCCGAGCAGGCCAGTGGCCGGGACAGCGAGTGGGCGTACCGCTATCTGAAGACGGCGGCCTGCGGGCTGCTGCTGGCCGCCGGTACGACCGTCGCCCGGCAGACCGGCCCGGTGACGCTCTACCTGCAGGTCCACGACGCGGACGCGGTGGCCGGCGAGCTGGGTGCCGCGGGCGTGGCCGTGGAACACCTCGGCCACCCCGACCACGCCCCGGGCGGCGAGCTGAAAGTGACCGACCCGGACGGGTATGTGCTGCTGCTGGGTCAGGTCACCGGGGCGCCCCCGGCGCAGGGCTCCAGCGAGCCGTCCAGCAGCGTGCTGCAGCGGGCCGCGGAGGCCACCCGGCGCCGGGGCACTCCGGTGCCGCGCTGCCAGATCCCCACCCGGGACGGCGCCTGTCCGCGGGAGGCGGAGGTCAAGCTGGCCGACTCCTGGGGGGACAGCGTGTGGGCCTGCCTACCGCACGGCGAAGAGGTCATGCTGCACGCCGGGGCGGTGTTCCTGGCCACCGAGGACTCCGAAGGAGTCGCCGCCTACCTGCGCCGCCGCGCCGGGCACTGAGCGGCCCGGCCGGTCAGGGCCAGGCGGTCCAGCGGGTGAGCTGCACCTCGATGACCGGGGCGCCCAGCGGGACGTGCTGATACTGCGGGTACTTGGCGCGCAGGGCGCGCACCGCGCGCTCGACCGTGGTCGGGGCGTCGGTGACGGTTGCCCGGCCCTGCGCGCGTACCCACCACAGCGCGCTCCAGTCCTCGTCCCAGTGCTGCACCAGCAGGCTGACCTCGGGGTGGGCGGTGATGTCGGCGTGCCGGCGCAGCCGGCTGGAGCGCTTGGGCTTGCCGTCGGTGGCGCTGAACAGCGTGTCGCCCTCGACCGCGAAGGCCACCGGTACCGCGTGCGGGGTGCCGTCCGCGCCGACGGTGGCCAGTACCGCCACCCGGGCGGCGGCGAAGCGGCGCCTCACAGGACGGCGTCGGCCAGCCGGTCCACCTGGTCGAGGTCGGCAACCGTGGGATCGAGCAGCACCTCGGTGACGCCGACCGAGGCGAAGCCGGCGACCAGGTCCCGGATCGCCTGCGGGGTGCGTACCGCGCCCTCCACGATGGTGTCCACCCAGTCGCCGAGGAACCCGTAGTAGCTGCGCAGGCTGGCCCGGGAGGCGTCGTCGTCGCCGAGGCCGAAGTAGGCCAGCGCGGCGATGCGCGGCTCGCCCTCCCGGCCGGCGGCGCTCCAGGCGGCGTGCACCTTCGCCACCATCGGGGCGAGCATGGCCGGGCCGCCACCGCCGCCGGTCCAGCCTTCGCCGTAGCGGACCACCCGGGCAACGGCGGCGTCGCTGGTCCCGCCGATGAGCACGGACACCCGGTTGCCGGCGGCCGGTGGTGGGCCGACCGGGAACTCGTCACCGGTCACCGGCTCCCCCGCCCAGGAGCGGTGCAGCAGGTCCAGGGCCTCGTCCATCAGCTTGCCGCGCCGGCCGAACGGCACCTGCACGGCGGCGAAGTCGTCCGGCCGGCCGCCGACGCCGAGCCCGAGGGTGAGCCGGCCGCCGCTGAGCGCGTCCAGGCTCGCGGTGGCCTTGGCCAGCCAGACCGGGGGGTACGCCGGGGTGAGCAGGATGTCGGTGAGCAGCTCGATCCGGCTGGTGGCGCCGGCCGCGACGGCCAGCGTGGTGAGCGAGTCGTAGGTCGGGTAGACGATCCGGTCGATGGTGGACAGCGCGGCGAAGCCCCGCTCCTCCGCCCGGCGCGCCCAGCGCACGACGTCCGGGCCGGGGATGGCGAGCGTGTTCGGCAGGCCGATACCAATCTTCACGCCCACCACCCTAACCACCCGGTCGGCTACCGGTCGGGCAAAACGGACCGGTCAGTCGGTGCCTGCCGCCCGGTGCCGCCAGCGCACCGACAGCAGCGCCCCGGCCAGTGTCAGCAGCGCCCCGAACACGGCCACCAGCACCGGCAGCACCGTCGGGATGCCCAGGTAGACGGTGATGCCGAGGATGCGGTGCAGTCCCCAGGGGAGCAGGTTCATCTGGTCGTTCCACCAGGTCAGCGCGGTTTCCAGGCCGATCGCGGCGACCAGGGCGCCGAGCAGCGCCAGCGGTACCCCGGCGGCCGGCAGCAGCCGGCCCAGCGCTCGGCCCGGGCCGAGCCGGTAGCGGTCCCGCAGCACGAACCAGGCGGCCGGGAAGACCCAGCCGAAGGCCGCGAACGCCACCGTGAGGTAGGCGCTGCGCAGCCCCGGGTGGATCCAGAAGTTCAGCCAGTACCGGCCGGGACCGCGGGTGGCCAGCGCCGCCAGCAGCAGGACGGTACGCAGCAGCGCCACCCCGCCCACCGCGGCCCACAGGTGCCAACGGTCCCGTCCCCGGGTCAGCAGCGCCAGGGTGGCGGCGAACAGCAGCCAGCCGCCGAGGCTGACGACCAGGTGCGCCGGGGCGGCGAACCAGGTGTACACCAGCCGGCTCGCCACCAGCGCGACGGCTGGTACCAGCCAGACCGTCACCCGGCCGGCGGCACCGGCCGGCGCGTCCAGGGTGGCCACCCGCCAGGGTCGGGTGGCACCCACGGCCAGCGCGTGCAGGCCGGCCAGGCGCACCGACCGGCGCCCGGCGAGCAGGCCGACGACCAGCAGCCCCAGGAGCGCTGCCAGCAGCGCCCGGGCCAGCCAGGCCATGGTCACGTCCCGATCGGCCCGGGCCAGCCCCAGGTCGGCGGCGGTGAAGTTGTACGCGGGCAGCGCCGTGTCGGCGCCGTAGCGGCGCACGTGCGCGTCCCGCGCGGCGACGTACCCGGACCGGGCGTCCAGCCAGGCCCGCCGGGCGGTCGGCGAGCCGGTGTCCAGCCACTGGGCGTGGCGCAGCACCATGGCCCGGTAGTCGGCCAGCGTGCCGAGCAGGTCCACCTCGTAGTCGAGGGTGTCCACGAAGCGCTGGCGCAGCGCCGGGTCCGCCCAGCCGGCGGCGTCCGTACCGGCGACCAGGTCGCGCATCTGCCGGGCGGTCACCACGGCGCGCCGGCCCTGGGCCACCGCCTCGTCCAGGTGACCGCGGCTGACCTGGTAGATGCTGTCCAGTACGCCGCTGTCGCCGGTGACGACGTCCCACTCGAAGATCCACATCATGGGCGGCGGCCGCAGCCCGAGCGCCCGCACCGACCGGCTGGCGTAGGGCCCGATGTAGAGCCCGTCGGTGACGGCGCTGCGGGAGCGGGCCAGCGCGCCGGTCACGGCGGCCACCGTGGCCGGGTCGGTCGAGAACGATTGGCGGACCCAGTCGGCGGTGGCCGCCGCCACGTCGGTGTCCGGGTCGAAGGCCAGCCGGGCGGTCAGGTACACGTTGAGGTCGGTCAGCTGCCACAGGCCGGCGCGCAGGTAGAGCAGGCGCGGGCCGGCATAGAGCGGGCCGCCGGTCTGCGCCCAGTCCCAGACGCCCTCGATGTGCGGGTTGGCGGCCAGCAGCTCGCGCAGCGCCCGCTGCTCCTGGTCGCCCAGGTCGTCGGGGAGCCCGCCGAAGCCTTCGAACTCGCGGCGCGACTGGAACTCGACGATGCGCCGCTGGGCGCCCACCTTCAGGGTGGGGTTGACGGCCAGGTAGCTGTAGAAGTCGCCGGCGACGTACTTGGTGGAGACGATCAGGTGCGGATCGTCCAGGCCGTCCAGCACGGTGGCGTAGGAGGCCGGGTCGGTGTGCAGGTCGCCGACCGCGCCCAGCCCCACCGACCAGGTACGGAAGATGACGTCCCGGCCGGCCGGCCCGGCCACCGCGAGCAGCGCCCGCAGCATCGCCTGGACGGCTGCGGCGGTGGTGACGGCCACCTCCGAGGAGTAGTCCCAGCCGGGTAGCCGGTAGGCGCCGCCGCCCTCGCCCACCCGGATCATCAGCCCGTCGGCGAACGGCATCGCGGTGAACAGTTCGGCCAGGCCGGCCTGGTAGACGCCCCACAGCCGGGCACTGGTGGTGTCCAGCGCGCCGACGGCGCGCTGCAGGTAGCCGCGCAGCGGCGGGGACAGCGCCAGCATGTCGGTGGCGAAGTAGACCTTCATCCCCATCTCGTGCGCGTAGCCCCAGACCGGAGCGAACGCGGCGGACAGCGCGCGGGCCCGGCCGGCGTGCGAGTCACCGGCCGGGTAGACGGCGTGCCCGTCGCCGACCCCGCTGAAGGTGACGTACTCCAGGAAACCCGGCACGACCACGCCGTTGTACCCGAGGCGCAGCGCGTGGTCGACGAACTGCCGGAACTGCCCGGCGATGGTGTCCACCGCGCGCTGGTCGACCCAGGGGGCGAAGGGCAGCAGGGCGCTGCCGACCACGTCGCTGTTGAGCGAGTAGTTGGCGCCGCCGGCGAAGGCGGCCGGGTCGGCGTCGAGGCCGACCGCTCCCAGGTCGGTCAGGCGCAGCCCGAGCCGCGGCTGCTGGAGCTGCCCGGCCTGACCGGCCGGCAGCACCTCGGCGGCCGAACGGATCCGGTCGGCGATCGTGTAGAGCCCGGCCGCCACGCCCGCCGGGGCGCCGGCCCGCAGCAGCAGCCCCTGGCCGGTGCGGTCCAGGGTGAACGCCTCACCGCTGGCCGCGAAGCCGGGGACCAGCTGGGCGACCAGGGCGTCCGGACCGGTCGGCGCGCCGCCGCGCTGCACCGTGGGCGCCGGGGCCCCGCGCTGCCCGAGCGCGGCCACCACCGCGTCAGCGGCCAGCGCCACCCGCCGGTCGTCCGGGATGACGATGGTACCCACGGCCGGCGGCGTGACCAGCGGGCGCGCCGGGGCGGCCACCGGGTGCTCGGCCAGCGGGCCGGCCGGGGTGGAGCTGATCCCCAGCGCGCTGGAGACACCGGCCGCCACCAGCGCGCCGAGCAGCAGCAGCGCCACGGCTGCGGCGGCGAGGCAGAGCGGACGGCGAGGACGGGACGGGGCGGCTGGCACGCGGCCATGCTAGACGGCGCCACAGGCCCCGTCACCTGGCCTTTTGTATCGCGCCGGGGTGGTGCGTCAGTCCCAGATCGCCAGGTCGACCTCGTTGCCCTCCTGGTCGGCGAGGGTCCACCAGCCGGGGGCGTGGGCGTCGTCGACGATCCGGCCACCGGCCGCCAGGGCCGCCTCGATGCGCCCCTGCACCTCGTCGGCCGGCAGGTACACATCGATGTGGATGCGGTTGCGCTGCGGGCGCGGGGCGTCCAGCTGCTGCAGCCAGAAGGTCGGTCCGCGGCGCAGCGGGTCGACCACGTCGGCGTCACCGAGCAGCTGGTACCCCAGGACCGCCTGCCAGAAGGGCTGCACCGCGGCGATGTCCAGCACGTCGACGGCGACCTGGACGTGCTGGACCCGGCCCGGGTCGGCGGTCAGGCCCAGCCGGCCGGCGGCCCGGGAGATCTGCCGGGCCAGCTCGACCTCCCGGTCGGTGACCCCCTGCGCGTCGGGGTTGAACAGGCGTACGGAGACGCCCTCGGGGCGCAGGTCGACATCGGGCGGGTGGTCGCCGGCCAGCTCACCGATGGCCGAGACCAGCGCCACACCGGCGGCGAACGACTCGGTGCGGAAGTAGGCGCAGGCCCAGCCACCGCCGAAGATCACCCGCCAGTCCTGCACGCCGGGCCGCCCGACGAACTCCGCCACGCTGATCCGTTCGGTCATGACCTCACCGTAGTGACTGGCCGAGCGGCCGACGACCCCGTGTCCGGGTCAGGCGGCGTCCTCCTGGTCGGGCGGGGCCGGCACGGGCCGGCGCCCAGCCGCGGGACGCCCGGCCGGGGCGCGCCTCGCCGGGACCGCGGCGAGCCGGGCCGCCGCCTGGCGGCGCAGCAGCAACAGTCGGATGCTGTTGCGGATGACCAGATAGTCGTGGTGGGCGATCCACACGCAGACCCCGGCCAGCCCCACTTCGACCAGGGCCAGCAGGCACGCCTGAACGAGGTCGTCGGTTCGCACGGCCGAGCTGACGTCGAACCAGGCGTCGATCACCAGCATGGTGGCGGTACAGGCAGCGGCGATGACCAGGCGGGGACTGCCCCGCCAGGCGAGCACGGCGGTGGCCGCCAGGGCCAGCATGAGCCCCACGTCGAAGCCGACCCAGGGCAGCCGGGTGTAGACCCGGTCGGTGACCGGAAGGGTGAGGGCCAGGTACCCGATCCACGGCACCAGGCCCAAGGCCGCCACAGCAAAGCTCGGCGCCACCCAGCCCGGCGACCGGATCACGCGACGGTCGGCTTCGGACACGCAGCCCATGGTACCCAGCGGAGATCCGGGTCAACCGTGCTACGGGCGGGACAGCAGGCGGCCGAGCACCGGGATCTCGGTGACGCCCTCGGCACCGGCCACCGCGATCCCCTCCAGGGCCGCCGTACCGGCGCCGCTGAGTACCACGTAGCGGGGCCGCCACAGCGGCTGGAACTTGTCGTTGAAGCGCCAGAGCGTCTCCATCTGGGTACCGTCGGCGAACCGGCGCAGCAGCCGGCGCTGTAGTTCGGTCAGCCGCCCGTCGCCGCGCTCGCCGGCCAGTACCCCGCGCAGCACCGCGAAGTTGAGCGCCAGGCCCCATTCGCCGCGGGCCCGCAGGTGGGCGATGGTCTCCACGATGAGGAAGTCGGTCAGCCCGTTGGGTGTCTCCGGGGTGAGCCGACGCCGCATCACGTCCAGCGACCAGCCGGTGATGTCCGGCGCCGGGATCCACTGGCAGAATCCCCCGGGCTCGCCGTCCGGCCCGTACGCCACGGACAGCAGCAGCCCGGTGTCGGCCGGGTCGAACAGCCGGGACAGGGTCATCGAGAAACCCCGCTCGGCCTCCCCCTTGCGGCTCTGCCCGGCCAGCGCCAGCAGCTTGCCGGCGAGCTCGGCGGGGAGCGTGGCCGGGTCGTGGAAGTGCACGGTGTAGCCGGCCCGGCGGACCCGGTTGACCGCCCCGCGCAGGCTCTTGACCGCCCGGCCCTCCAGGGTGAACGCGGTGCAGTTGACGATCGCCTCGTCGCCCAGGTAGATGGGGCGCGCCCCGGCCGCCTGGTAGATCGGCAGCCAGCTCTCCGCGGCGCCGACCACGGTGACCGGCCAGCCGTTCCGGTCGGCGAAGGCGGTGAACTGGGCCCAGGCGTCGGCGTGCTGCTGGGCCGGGCCGATCGGGTCGGGCGAGACCAGGCAGACACCGTCGCGGACGTCGTAGGCGACCACGCAGTCGCCGGTGAAGAACCAGGACTTGTCGGCGCGCAGCGCGAAGTAGCTGAGCGTGTCACCGCCGTACGTGGCGACCACCCGGCGGGCCCGGCCGAGATCGGTCTGGTGCGCGGGGACGTCCGCGCCGCTGCCCGACCGGTGCAGCCGTGGCCGCAGCAGGACCAGCGCCAGGGCCACCACCAGACAGGCGCCGGCCGCGTAGAACACCGGGGCCAGCAGCGCGGAGATGGCGGGCAGTGGTATCCCTTCCCGGCCGGCCAGCACCTCGGCGACCTCCTCGGCGCTGTGCCCGGACCCGCCATGCACGCCGGTGACGAGGACCAGCAGTACCGAGGCGGCGGCGGTGAGCAGCACGCCGACGACCAGCACCGCGGCCGCCCGGCGCAGCTGGCGGCCGTCCGGATGGGTGGGGAAGGCGGCCCGGTGCGCCGCCAGCCAGCCGGCGACCAGCAGCGCCAGCAGCGCCTCCTCGCCGTCCAGGTCCTTGAGCAGGTGCAGGCCCGCCGAGACGGTCAGCAGGACTACCGCCACTGCCCAGGCGAGGCTGCGGCCCCGGCGCAGTCCCCAGGCGACGGCCAGCAGCCCGGTGCTGACGAAGACGGTCTCCGCCGCGGCAGCCTGCGGGGCGGCCACCGGCAGCACGTCCAGCAGCGCGGTGAGCCGGCCGCGCACCGGCCGGGTGAGCGCGGAGACCAGGCCGATGACGGCGATCGCGGCGACGGCGAAGGCGGCCAGCCGGCGGATCCGCTCCGCCCTGGCCCGGCGGGCCAGCGCGTCCTGCTGCAGCGGCCAGCCCGCCTGCCCGGGCAGGGTGGCCACCACCCGCGGAGTGTCGGGGTACGGTCGGCGCCGGCGCATGGCCAGCCGCTCCAACCGGGTCGCCTCACCGGCCGGCGACTCGGCCACCACGAGGCGTACCCGCAGGTCGCCTTCGACGTCCAGCTCGACCCAGGAGCGGCGCAGCACCGCCTCGAACACCGGCGGCAGCAGCCAGCGGGCCCGGCGGGACACCACGGCGCGGGTACCGCTGCCCGTGTTGGCGTAGAAGCCGCCGGCCACGGCGGCCAGCTCCGGCTCGTGGGTGTGGCCGGTGACCAGGCCGTCGATGCGGTCCGGGCCGGCTGCGCAGCGGGCCGCCGCGGCGGCCCGCGGGGTGCCGTTGCGCCGTCCGCGCGGCCACAGCCGATGCGGCGCCAGCGCCGCGTACAGGCCCCGGGCGACCAGGACCACCAGCAGGGCGACCAGGGCCACGTCGGCGACCAGGCCGAGGCCGGCGAAGATGGCCCAGCGCTCCACCCGGGCCAGCTGCGCCTGCCGGGACAGCACCCGGATCATCACCGGGGTACGCACCAGCAGCACCGCGACCAGCGGCAGCAGCAGCCACCACAGGCGCCGGCCGAGCTGGCGGTAGATCAGCCGGGAGGCGACCAGCCGGCCGGCCGCGTTCGGGTTGGTCAGGGCGGCCACGTCGGCCAGCAGCGGGCTGCGCCGCAGCTGCGGCAGTACCTCCTGGACGATGTGCTGCCCGAGCGGGGAGTCCAGCGGGTTGCGGGGGTCGCGCAGGGCGTTGGCCGGGTCGAAGGCGTGCCCGTGTTCGCACGCCACCACCCGCCGCCCGGCCGGGGTGTCGAAGGCCAGCTGGACGGCGAGTGCGCAGCGGGCGGCCCAGAGCCGGGCGAAGGCGGCGGCGGAGACGCCGTCGAAGGCGATGGCCGCGTCGTGGTTGCCGACCACCACGACGACCCGCCGCCCGGGCTGCGCGGCGAAGGCGCGCAGCGCCGCGCTCAGCTCCGGGTGGGCGTCCAGGGCGGCGGTGACGTCGCCGTCCGGGGCGTCCCACAGGTCCACCACGTCGCCGTTGAGGACCACCGCACCGGGCCCGGTGCAGCTGGCCAGTCGCAGTACCAGATCGTGCTGCATGCGCCGGGACGCCCGGGTGGGGCGCTGCCCGAGGTGCAGGTCGCTGCAGACCAGTACCCAGGCGTCGGCGGGCAGCTCGACGGTGAGCAGGTCGGGGACCGCCTCGGCGGGCGCCGTCGTGGCCGGTTCGGATCGCCGACCGGCTGGTTCGTCCCCGGCCGCCGTCACCGGGGGGTCTGCTTCGCGCGCCGTCACCTGACCTCCGTGCTGACCCGGGACCGCAGGCGCGCCGGGCCGTCGGCCCGCGTGCCGGCCGGAACATACCACCGCTGCGCCGCCCGACTGTCACGTCGCCGGGAGGGCGCCGGTGAGCCGTCCCGGTGGCCGGCCCTGGCGCCGGGACGGCTCAGGTGGACGACCGGTTGCCGGCGACGCGGTGAAAAAGCCGACAGTTCGCGGGGTGGGGGGGCCGGCCGGCGCTGTCTACGCTGCGGCTATGCGGCGCACCCCCACGCCGGCCCGAAGGCTTCGCGCCGTTTTGGCCCTGCTGCTCACCCTGTCCGTTGTCAGCGCCGGTTGCTCGGCCACGCCCGGGCGGGCGCAGACGCTGCCGACGCACTCGGCCCAGCCGGTCCCCACTCCGGCCGGCGGGTCCGGGCCGTCCGGACCGGCCACGTCGTCGCAGCCGGCCGGGCCGGGGGCGAACCCGTTCACCGGTCGGGTGCCGGACTTCCCGGCGCCGCCCACGCCCACGCCGGTGAGCCTGCACGGCGGCGCCCAGGCGCCGTTCTTCTCCCGGGTCCCGACCAGTCAGCCGGTGGCCTTCCTGACCATGGACGACGGCTGGTCCCAGGCGCCGGCGGAGATCCAGCTGATGCAGGCCGCGCACATCCGGTTCATGATGTTCCTGCTCTCCCCGGTGGCGGCGCACGATCCGGACTTCTTCCGGCAGCTGGTCCAGGCGGGCGGGGTGGTCGGCGACCACACGGTCAACCACACCGACCTGCGCGGCGCCTCCTACACCCGCCAGCACGACCAGATCTGCTCGGCGGCCACCTCACTGACCGGCGTCTTCGGGGTCCGGCCGACGCTGTTCCGGCCGCCCTTCGGCTCCTACGACAGCACCACCCTGCGGGCTGCCCACGACTGCGGCTTCACCGCTGTGGTGAACTGGTCGGAGACGGTCGACAAGGGCATCGTCCGCTACCAGACCGCCGAGCACCGGATCAAGCCGGGCGACATCATCCTCATGCACTTCCGGCCCGCCTTCGTCGACGACGTGCTCGCCGCGCTGAACGCCATCAAGGCGGCCGGCCTCACTCCGGCGCTGCTCACCGACTACCTGGTGGCGCCACCGGCGTGAGCCGTCCGTTGGTGGGCGGTTCGCCCCGCGCGTCCGGCAGGAGCTACCGGACGCGCGGGGCGGGCGTCAGCCGGTGGCGCAGGCCGTCCCGTTGAGGGTGAACCCGGTGGGTACCGGGTTGCTGCCGGTCCAGGAGGCGAGGAAGCCGAAGGACGCGGTACCCAGGTGGGCGTTCCAGGTGGTGTCCCGTGCGGTGACCGACGCCCCGGACTGGGTGACTGTGGCGTTCCACGCCTGGCTGATCACCTGCCCGGCGCCGAAGCTGAAGCCGAGGCTCCAGCCGTCCACGGTGCCACCGGTGACGGCGAGCGTCACGTCGCCCTGGAACCCGCCGTTCCACTGGCTGGTCACCTTGTAGGTGACCGTGCACCGGGTACCGCCGGTCGGTGACGCGCTGGGCGACCGGGACGGCGACGGCGACCGCGACGGCGAGGTACTGGGCGACGGGGATCTGCTGGGCGAGGGCGACATGCTGGGTGAGGGCGAGATGCTGGGTGACGGGCTCGCCGACGGGGAGTTGCTCGGTGACGGGCTGCCCGACGGTGACGTGCTGGGCGACGGGGACGGGCCGGTGGGGTAGGTCAGCCCGAAGCCGTAGGCGAACAGGCCGGTGGCGCCGTCGCCGGTGTTGATCGGCTCCTGGTTGGCGTTGGCCGGCCAGGTGACCGGGAGCTTGCCGGTCGGGGCGTAGTCGCCGAAGAGCACGTCGGCCACGCCGGCGCCTTCCGAGCCGGGCAGCCAGGCGGCCACCAGCCCGGCCAGGCTGGGCAGCTGCGCCGAGACGTCCAGCGGGCGCCCGGAGACCAGCACCGCCACGGTCGGCACCCCGGACGCCTTGAGCTTGGCCAGCAGGGCGGTGTCCTCGGAGTCCAGCGCCAGGCCGCCGGGGCGGTCGCCCTTGCCCTCGGCGTACGGGGTCTCGCCGATGACGGCCACCGCCACCCGGTAGGAGGAGTCGATCCCGGAGCCGTCCCGGCTGTAGTTCACGGTGGCGCCGGACCCGACGGTGGAGCGGATGCCCTGCAGGATGCTGGTGCCGCCCGGGTAGGTGTTGCCCGAGGCGCCCTGCCAGCTGACCGTCCAGCCGCCCGCCTGGTTACCCAGGTCGTCGGCGTTCTTGCCGGCCACAAAGACCTTCCCGCCGGACTTGGCCAGCGGGAGGATGCTGCCCGCGTTCTTCAGCAGCACCTGCGACTCGCGGACGGCCTGCCGGGCGGTGGCCCGGTGCGCCGCGCTGCCCACGGTGCCGGCGTAGGAGCGGTCGGCGAAGGGGTGCTCGAAGAGGCCCAGCTCGAACTTCTTCAGCAGGATCCGGCGTACCGCGTCGTCGATCCGCGAGGTCGGGATCTGTCCATTCTGGACGTCCTGCCTGAGGTAGGAGATGAAGGTCTTGTAGTCGTTCGGCACCATGATCATGTCGAGGCCGGCGTTGATCGAGGTGGCGACCTCCTGCGCGGTGAACCCGGTCTGCCCGTCGAGCTGGTCGATGGCCGCCCAGTCGGAGACCAGGAACCCGGAGAAGCCCAGCTCGTTCTTGAGCACGTCGGTGAGCAGGTACCTGCTGGAGCTGAGCTTCACGCCGTTCCAGCTGGAGAACGACACCATGATCGAGCCGACGTGGCGCTGGATCGCGGCCTGGAAACCGGGCAGGTGGATGGCCCGCAGCTGGGCCTCGGAGAGCTGGGTGTTGCCCTGGTCCGTCCCGTTCGTGGTGCCGCCGTCGCCGACGTAGTGCTTCGCGGTGGCCAGGATCGACGCCGGCCCGCCCAGAGTGTCGCCCTGGAACCCGGTGACGATCGTCGTCATCGACGACACCAACTCCGGCGTCTCCCCGAACGACTCATACGTACGACCCCACCGGTCATCCCGCGCCACACACAGACACGGCGCGAACGTCCAGTCCAGACCCGCCCCCGTCACCTCCTCCGCCGTCGCCCGACCCACCTGCTGCACCAGAGCCGGATCACGCGAAGCACCCAACCCGATGTTGTGCGGGAAAATCGTCGAACCGAGCACGTTGTTGTCCCCGTGCACCGCGTCCAGGCCGTACAACATCGGAATCCCCAACGGCGTGGCCAGGGCCGCCCGCTGGAAGTTGTCGTACATGTCGGCCCAGCCGGTCGGGGTGTTCGAGGACGGGGCGGAGCCGCCGCCGGACAGGATCGAGCCGACCCGGTAGGTGGTGACGTCGCTGGTGCTGATGGCGGCCCGCTCCGCCTGGGTCATCTGACCGATCTTCTCGTCCAGGGACATCCGGGGCAGCAGGTCGGCCACCCGGTCGGCGGGCGACAGCGCCGGGTTCTGGTAGGGCAGGCCGGTGGCTGCCGCGGCGCGCGGCAGGTTCTGGTTCAGCTGCGCGGTCAACGCACCGGCCGCCAGCACTGCGGCCGCGGCGGCACACAGCGCGCGGACCAGGCGGCGTCGGGTACCCGATGGGACGGTCATCAGCACTCCTCACGTCGGCCGGACCGTAGGCACGCAGCCCCGCGACCGTCAACGCGGGTCGATCCAGCAGCGCTGTCTGCCCTGGTCGGCTGCCCGCGCCGAGCCGGAAAGTTACCGCTGGGGCCGCTGGTGCCGACGGCACATCCCAGCTGCCACCTGCGGGTTTGCCCAATGAGGCGGCGGCGCCGGCAGCCGCGCCCGAGGCATCGAAGTCGCGGTACGGGCCGGCAGCTGAACCGGCCCGTACCCGGGGCGCGGTATGCCAGGGTGGAGCCATGGCTGCCGTACCGGCCGGGCTGGTGCCGCCGATGCTCGCCACGCTCGGACCGCTGCCCCGGGGCCCGGGCTGGGCGACCGAGTTCAAGTGGGACGGCGTACGGACCGTCGCCTACCTCGGTGGCGCCGCGCCGATTCTGGTGTCCCGCAACAACCTCGACGTCACCGGTCAGTACCCGGAGTTCGCCGAGCTGGATCGGCTGGCCGCCGGTCGCCAGCTGATCCTGGACGGCGAGATCGTCGCCCTGGACCCGCAGGGGGTGCCCCGGTTCGCGCTGCTGCAGAACCGGATGCACGTGGCCGCCCCGACGGCGGCGCTACTGCGCTCCACCCCGGTCACCTACTACCTGTTCGACCTGCTCGCCCTGGACGGGGCGCCGACCGTGGCGCTGCCCTACGCTCGGCGCCGGGAACTGCTGGACGCCCTGGCGCTGGACGCCGCGCCGGTGCGGACCCCGCCGGCATTCCCCGACGCCGACCCGGCGCAGGTCTACCGGGCCGCGGTGGACAACGGGCTGGAGGGCGTGGTGTGCAAGCGCACCGGCTCGGCGTACCAGCCGGGGCGGCGCAGCCCCGACTGGGTCAAGGTGCCGGTCACGCTGACCCAGGAGGTGCTGGTCGTCGGCTGGCAGGACGGCGCCGGCCGGCGCACCGGCATGATCGGCGCGCTGCTGCTGGCCGTGCACGACGCCGACGGGACGCTGGTCTACGTCGGCAAGGTGGGTACCGGCTTCACCGACCGGGCGCTGCGTGAGCTCGCCGCCGACCTGCGTCCGCTGGCCCGGCCGGCGGGCGCCGCGCCGGACGTGCCGCGGGCCGACGCCCGGGGCGCCCACTGGGTGCAGCCCTCGCTGGTCGGCGAGGTTGCCTTCCGGACCTGGACGCCGGACGCCCGGCTGCGCCACCCGTCCTGGCGCGGGCTGCGGCCGGACCGCCGACCGGACGAGGTCCGGCTGCCCGCGACCGTCGCCCGGTCGCGCCACGTCGATCAGAAGGACGCCCGCCGGTAGCGGCGGCCCACCGGCGTCGGGCCACCGCACGAACGGATGGCTGTCCGTCAGGTGCATGCCTGTGTCTTCTCGACGACCGGCTGGTGTTGCGACGGCGCCACAAGCACTGCATCGCCGGCACCGCAACAGGTGTGCGGTGCCGGCGATGCAGTGTGGACGGTCTGGCGGCTCAGGTTACCCCGAGGTTCAGGTAGAAGTGGCCGATCTTGATGGACAGCGCGGCGCCGCCGAAGTGGTGGACCAGAAGCGCCAACAGGACGATCACCAGGACGCAGACGACGATCCAGATCAGCGTCCACACGAACCCTGGGATGCCGTAGCGGTTGAAGGCGGCCATCAGGCTGGCCGCTTCGTGATCGGCACTGCGACAGGCGATGCCACGCGTGGGCGCGGCGGCTGTCGGTAACTGCGCCCGATGCTGACGGACGTCTTCATACGGCCTCCTTCGCTGACCTGCCTGCTGATTCCCCAGCGAGGGGCGCGTCAAACAAGTCAGAAGTCGTGGGCGCGGCGCAGCCGGCGGGGCCGGCCGTCGGGATCGGCGATGAGCCGGTACAGCGGACCGGCCAGCAGCCTGGTGCGGCGGGAGAGCCGGGGCGGCTGGTAGCGGCGTAGCCGGCCCGGCGGGCGCGGCCCGGTGGCGCCGGCGGCGTACCAGTCGTCGAGCGCCTGGGCGGCCTTGGCGAAGGCGGCGTAGAGGCCGGCCGGGGTGACCAGGTCGGCGTCGTCGCCGTCGGGGCGGCCCAGGTGCTCCCGGGCCAGCCGCAGGCGCAGGGCGCGACCGAAGCCGGTACCGCCGTCGGGCTGCACCACCGCGCAGGACAGCTCCGAGTCGTGCGTCCAGGAGCGCAGGTTGACGTTGTCCGAGCCGACCGAGGTCCACACGTCGTCCAGCACACACACCTTGGCGTGCACGTAGATCGGTACCCCGGCCGGGTTCTCGAGGCCGTAGACGGCGAACCGGTCCGGGGCGACCTCGGCCAACGCGGTCATCGCGTGCTTGCGCCCCAGGCTCTGCGCGGCGCCGGAGAGCCCGTCGGTGTCCGGGTGCAGCGGGACGACGGCGACCACGTGCAGTTCCGGCCGTTCGCGCAGGGCGGCGGCGAACAGCTCGGCGATCTGGGCCGACCACAGGTACTGGTCCTCCAGGTAGATCAGCTCGCGCGCCCGGCCCAGCGCGTGCCGGTACGCCCGGGCGATGCTGCGCTCCCCGCGCCGGGCGAACGGGTATCCGCGCCGCCGGTAGGGGTACGTGCGCAGCACCTGTACCAGCAGGTCACCGGTGGGCGCCGGGTCGGGCTGC
Source organism: uncultured Actinomycetota bacterium (assembly GCA_963794685.1). Taxonomy (GTDB): domain Bacteria; phylum Actinomycetota; class Actinomycetes; order Mycobacteriales; family Micromonosporaceae; genus CAVTWH01. Next base: position 53,180 of record CAWCFK010000013.1, read on the forward strand.
TGGGCCGGCACCGGGTCGGCCCGGGTGTCCTCCCGGTGCAGCGCGTCGGCGAGGCGGTGCACCGGGTTGCGGGTCAGCGGGCTGGGGTCGCACCAGCGCTCCCGGAAGGTGGCCTCCACGTCCCCCACGGCCGGTCCCCGGATGGCCAACTGCGCGTCGTGCCACGGGGGGCGGTCGCCGTACTCGTCGGCGATGCGCAGCGGCTGCGGGTCGCCGCGGTGGCTGGCGTCGTCCCGCCGGCTGTGGCACAGGTCGATGCCGCCGACGTAGGCGACGTCGCGTTCCGGGCGCCCCGGGTGGCGCAATACCACCATCTTCTGGTGGTGCGAGCCGCCGGCGCGTACCCGCATGTCCCGCAGGCACTCCCCACCGGCGGCCTCGATCTCGTCGCCCAGGTGGTCGTTCTCGGCGGCGCTGAACTGCAGCCGGTCCCAGTGCGAGCGCCAGATCAGGCCCTTGACGACCACGCCGCGCGTGGCGGCCTCGCAGAGCACCCGGGAGATCTCGCTGCCCGGCCCGTCCAGCCGCTCGTCCGGGTCGCCCCGCCAGTCGGTGAACAGCACCAGGTCACCGGCGCGGGTGGCGCGGATGCCGGCGAACAGCTCGGTGAAGTACTCGGCGCCGTGCACCAGCACCCGGACGTCGTTGCCGGCGGTGTAGGCCAGCCGGTCGGTGTGCCGGGTGTCGATCCGGGTGTCGGGATTGCCGCGCTGGTCGGCGCCGAGCAGCCAGCCGGCGCCGGGCGGTTGCTGCTCGGTCACCCCAGCGGTGTACCCCGCGCCGGGGGTGGGCGAAACGTGCCGGCCGGCCGGTCAGTTGGTACCGGTGCTGCCGGCCGGCTCCGGGTCGGACTCCTCGGTGCCGGTCAGCAGGCCGGCGCTGCCCGTGGTGTGCAGCACCCGGGCCGGTTGACCAGTCAGGCCGCGTACCCGCAACCGCCCGTCGCGGGCGTGCATCCGCAGCCGTGCCCGCAGCAGCAGCCCCAGGCCGCCGGAGTCGATGAACTCCAGCTCGGCCGCGTCCAGGATGAGCAGCCGGCAGCCGGCGTCCATCAGGTCCCAGAGCTGTTCCTGCAGCGCGTCGACCGTCTCGAAGGTGAGGTCGCCGACGAGCGGGACGACGATCCCGCCGTCCTCCGGCTTGTCCGCGGCCACCGGGCTCACCTCGGGCACCGCACAGCCGCACGCCGTCGTGGTGCACTCCGCAGCCGGCCCGGCGCGTCGGGCAGCTGGCCGACGCCGGTCACCACCGCCCGAGCCTGTACCACCCGGTCACCTTCTCACGAGCGCAGGAATGATGCACGCCGGGACGCCAGGGACGACTCACGGCTCCTGGACGGCGAGCGTGGTCCATGCCCCGACGTGCACGGTGTCACCGCCGTGCAGGCGGGTCGGCGTGTGCGCGGGCAGCGGGTCGGTGCCGCCGTTGAGGTAGGTGCCGTTGGCCGAGTCGAGGTCCACCACGCTCCAGCCGCCGTCGGACTCGGCGACCAGCAGGGCGTGCGTGTGCGAGACGCCGACGTCCTCAGGCGGTCCGGTGAGGTCGATCTCCGGGGACACGCCGCGGGAGCGGCTGCGCCGCCCGATGAGCAGCTGTGGCCCGGCCAGCTCGAACACCCGCTGCGGGCAGTATGCCGGGAAGTTCACCTGGTCCGCGTCCGGCCCCCAGGAGGCCCGGGCCCGCTCGAAGTACTCGCGGTCCGCCCGCACCGTCACCCGCCAGCCGGCAGCCACCGGTCCGACCGGCCGGACCGGCAGGGCACCGGCACCGTTCGCCGGGACCGCCAACGGCGCCGCTGTCGGGCCGCCGGACGCGGCAGCAGGCCCGGCCGGAGCGGCGGAGCCGCCGGCAGAACCGTCCGGGCCGCCAGAGTCAGGCGCGGACCCGGTCGAGCCAGCGGCGGAAGTGGCGGATTCAGCCGGGCCGGCGGAACCAGTCCCGAGGTCGGCGGGGTCGCTCGAGGTGGCGGCGGCCAAGGGGGCGGCCGGCGGCGCCTCGGCGAGGAAGTCGTGCCCGCAGACCTCGCAGAAACGGCCGGCGCGCGGGGTGGCGCAGTCGGGGCACGGTTCACCCGCGCCGTCCGGCGCGGTGGGGGACGCCATGGACGCGGCCGGCGACGACGCGGGCGGCGGGGCCGGTCGGGCGCCGCCGATGGCCGCGCCGCACTCGTCGCAGTAATCGGTGGCGCTGGACTGGTGCCCCTTGGGACAGGTGACCACTGCCGGACCCCTCTCAGCCCTGCTTGACCCGGACGGTCTTGACCGACCGTACGTTGGCCAGCTCCGCGTCGACGCCCTCGACCTGCTGCTTGAGCCGCACCGTACCGGTCGGCGCGTCCACCACGTCGACCACCTTGGCCAGCAGCTTGGCGGTGTCGGTGTGGCCGGACTCGGTGGCCAGCTGCACCGCGCGGCCGAGCTTCGCGGTGGCGGTCTCGGTGTCGCCGGAGTCCCGGGCGGCCAGCCCCTCCTGGATCGCCTCGGCCAGCTCGGCCTGGCCGGTGTAGTGCGCCACCCGGGGGTTGATCTTCGTGGAGAGCGCGGTGTCGTCGGTCCAGTGCGCCAGTACCAGCGACTGGGCGAACACCTGGTCACCGGAGACCAGGCTGACCCGGGCGGCCAGCATCTCCTCGCCGACGCCGCCGGCCGGTACCTCGATCGAGACGTGGTAGTCGCGGCTCTCCGCGCCCCACGAACCGAGCGGGTAGTCGCCGATCCGCGCGCTCACCTCGCGGCGCCGCCCGGTCAGGTCCTCGACGTGCGGGAAGGCCTGCTTGACGAAGCGGATGACGGCGCCGGCCGGGGTCCACAGCCGCAGCGCCACCTCGGCCACCGCCTTGCCCATGGCGGCCTGCGTCATCTGCCGGAAGTCCTCGGCCAGCCCGGCCGGGTCGGGCAGCCCGTCGGCGGTACCCAGCAGCGCCGAGGCGATCTGACGCAGCTCGGTACCGCTCCAGTCGGCGCCGACGCCCCGGCTGTCGCAGACGAACCGGCCCTGGCACTGCTGCAGCACCGTGGCCAGCTGCTGCGGCGTCTCGTGCTGGTTGCGCCCGTCGGTGAGCAGGATGGCGTGCTTGACCTGGGCCGGCGAGCTGGCGAACAGGTAGTTGGCGAGGTTCAGCCACTTGCCCATGGCTGTCCCGCCGAATGGGCGCAGGCCCTGGACAACGGCCTTGGCCTGGGCCCGGGTCTGCGCGTTGGCCGGCACCAGGGCCGGCTGAGGGGGGTAGGCCATGGCCGCCTCGGCCTGCCCGGCGATGACCGCGAACAGCACCCCGTCGCGCAGGCTGTCGATGGCCGCCACGCACGCCCGCTTCGCCTCGCTCATCTTCGTGGCCGGGCTGGCCATCGAGCCGGACACGTCGACCATGATGACCACCGCACTGGTCGGCGCCGCAGCGGGCGTGGCCGCGCCGGTCGCGGTGACCGTGACGACCGCGTCGACGGTGGCGCCGCCGGCCGGCAGGTACTGGTTCTGGAACACCTCGGCGGTGAACGTGGGCTGGTCGGTCATCACTGCTCCTGGACTGGGTCGGCCGGCGGGGTGGTGGAGGCGTCGGGGGGCGACCAGGGTACGACGGCGACGGTGACGTTGTCCGCGCCCCCGGCGTCCAGGGCGAGCTGGACCAGGGCGGAGGCCACGGCGGCCGGTTCGGCGTCGGGGACCACGGCGGCCAGCTGGGCCGGCTCGGGGTAGTAGCGGAACAGCCCGTCGCTGACCACCAGGATCCGTCCGGGGCCGGCCGGGGTGAAGCTGCGCAGGTGCGCTTCGGTGTCCCGGGCGTCGCTGCCCAGCCACCGGGTCAGCGCCCCGGCGTGGTCCGGCACCGGCTGGCCGTCGGGGAACCGGCCGGGTACCGCGTCGTCCACCGTGAGCTGTTCGGCGGCCCCGGCGGCGGGTACCCAGTAGGCGCGGCTGTCCCCCACCCAGCCCACGGTAACCACCGCGCGCTCGACCACCGCGCAGACGAACGTGGAGCTGGGCGGGTTGGCCGGCGGCTGGCTGCCGGCCGTCAGCGTGACGGCGGCCTGCGCGGCCCGGGCGGCGGCGCCGATCGCCGCCCCGGCCGCCTGGCCCGCCTCCAGCCCGTCGACCAGCGCCGGCAGGGCCGCGTCCACGGCCGCGTGCGAGGCGGCGTCGGCTCTTGTGGACGAGCCCACCCCGTCGCAGACCAGGGCCACCCGGTGCGCCGGCAGCACCGCCAGGCCCAGGGCGTCCTCGTTGCGGGCGGTACGCCGGCCCCGGTCACTGACCCCGGCCGCCCCGGGCAGCGCCAGCTCGCTGTGCTCCCCGGCGACCGGGCGGCGCTGCCCGCAGCCCTCGCAGTACCCCTCGGCGCCGAAGACGTCCCCGCCGCAGCCCGGGCAGGCCGGCGTCGCGGCGGACGAGGAGACCCAGCGCGGCGGTGCGTCCGGCCCGGCCAGCGCCGTTGCTCGCGGCGCCGGGGCGACCGGCGATGCTCCGGCCGGGACGGCCCGTGACTCGCCGACCGGGGCGGCGAGTTCCTGCCCGCACGCCTCGCAGTAGACGTCACCCGACCCGGCGGCGGCCCCGCACGCGGGGCACTGGTCGACGGCCATCAGACCAGCGTCCGGGGGCGGACGGCGTTGGCCTGGTCGACCAGCGCCCAGCGGGCCGGCGCCTGGGTCTCCAGGCTGGCCAGGGTGCGGTAGGCGCGTTCCAGGCCGAGGCGGATGTCGCGCTCCTGCAGGGCGGCGCCGAGGAACCGGGCGCCGGCCGGGGCCGGGGCGGTGGCGCCACCGGCGAGCCAGTCCAGCGCGGCGTGCAGCATCTCGGCGGCCAACGCCGCGCGGCGCTGCTGATCCAGCCGGATGCCTTCCAGCCGGCGGGACGCGCCGACCAGGTCCGCCTCGCTGGGCGCCCCGGCCGCCCGGTCCAGGGCGGCGCGGACCGCCGCCACCTGGGCGGCCACGTGGTGGCTTGAGCTGTCCGGTACCTCGTCGAGGACGGCCTGCGCGGTGGCCCGGTCGCCGCTGGCCAGCAGCGCCCGGGCCAGGCCGAAGGCGGCGCTGACGTAGCTGTGGTCGACCCGCCAGACGTGCAGGTAGCGCCGGCCGGCGCCGTCCCGGTCGCCGGTCAGCTCGGCGGCGGCGGCCAGGGCCAGTTGGGCCGCGGGCTCGCCGGGCAGGGCGGCGTAGACCGCGTCGAAGGCGGCGTGCGCCTGCTGCGGGCGGCCGGCGGCCAGCGCCACCAGGCCGGCGTACCAGTGCTGGCGCCACTCCCCCGCGACCTGCGGGACGTTGCCGAGTTCGGCGAGCGCGGCGTCGGTGTCACCGAGGTCGATGAGGGCGCGTACCAGCCGCAGGGTCACCTCGACGGTGGGCTGTGGCGCGCGGCGCAGCGCCTCCACCGTGGCGACCGGATCGGTTCCGCCGACCGTGGCGAGGAAACCGGCGGCCGGGTCGGCCGGGTCGACCAGCGGCAGCGGCAGCGCGGCGGCCACCGAGGGGCCGGACAGGCCGGCCTCGGCGGCGCCGGTGGCCACCGCGCCGAACGCGCCGACCAGGCCGGGAGTGGCCGGGGTCGGGCCGGGGCGGCCACGCTGCGCGGGGACCGGGCTGGGCAGCGGCGGTGTGGCGGCCGGGGCGCCGGTGACCGCGGTGCCGAAGGCCCGCCGCTCCGGGGTGAACACGGTGGAGATGCCCGGCCGCGGCCGGCCGTCGGCCACCGCCAGGACCTCGCGCAGCACGCCGAGGGCCTGCTCGGCCAGCTCACCGGCCGAGCCGAAGCGCTGCAGCGGATCCGGGTGGGTGGCCCGCAGCAGCAGCCGGTGGTAGGACTCCTGCTCGCGCAGCAGCGGCACGTCCGCCGGCGGCGGTAGGGCGTTGGCGTAGGTGGTGGAGAAGCCGGTGAAGGTGAACGACAGCACCGCCAGTGCCCGACCCACCGTGTAGATGTCGGAGGCCACCGAGGCGCCCCGGGTGGCCAGCTCCGGCGCCTGGTAGCCGGGGGTACCCCACAGCGGCGAGGCCTGGTCGTCCATCCGGCGTACCGCGCCCAGGTCGATCAGCTTGAGCTGCTCCTCGGCGTGGATCACATTGTCCGGCTTGAAGTCGCAGAAGAGCAGGCCGCGCTCGTGCAGGTAGCCCAGCGCGGGGAGCACCTCGATGCCGTAGGCGAGCACCTGGTCCAGCGGGAGCGGGGCGCGCCGGCCGTCCGGGCCGAGGTGGGACAGGGCCAGGTCCTTGAGTGACCGGCCGCCGACGTACTCCATGACGATGTAGCCGACGTTCTCGCCGGTATCCGGGTCGGGGTGCTCGACCAGGTCGTGGATCTTGACGATGTTCGGGTGGTCCACCTCGACCAGGAAGCGGCGCTCCGCCACGGCGGCGGCCAGCGCGTCCGGGTCACCGGAGTTGAGCAGCCCCTTGAGCACCACCCAGCGGTCCGCGCCGGAGGCCGAGATGTTGCGGTCCCGGGCCAGGTAGATCCAGCCCAGGCCGCCGTGCGCGAGCGCGCCGAGGATCTCGTACCGGCCGTCCACCCGGTCACCCGGGGACAGCTTCGGGCGGAAGTTGAACGGCGTGCGGTCCTTCGGGCAGAAGCCCTGGACCCGGCCCGGGCGCCCGTCGCGGCCCCGGCCGACCGGCTCGCCGCAGCGCGCGCAGACCCGGTGCGACTCGGGCACCTGCGGATCCTTCAGCACCGCGCCGGCCGGGTCGCGCAGCGGCACCGGCGGCACCGCCACCAGGTTGGCGCCGAGCCGGCCGCGCCCGCCGGTACGGCTGCGCCCGCTGCGTCCGGTACTGCCCGCCCCGCCCAGCCCCGCCCCGGTCACCCCGGTGAACCCGCCGGTGGTCACCGCGGACAGGCCGGTACCGCCGGAGCCGGCCGCGACCGAGCCGGCGAAGGCAGCAGCGCCGGCGGGTGCGGTGGCCGGCGCCTTGTGCCCGCACTCGTCGCAGTAGCCGTCGGCGGCGTAGTGGCCGGCGCAGCCGGGGCGCTGGCAGGCGGCGGTGGACGCGGTCACGGGGTGCCTCCTGGGTGGTCGCCGGCCGGCCGGGCCCCGGGCGCCGGGGCGTCCGAGCGCAGCACGGTCAGCACGGTGTTGACGGCCTGCTGGTAGTCGTAGACGGCGCGGGTGGCGGCGCGCAGGTCGCACGGGGCGGTGAAGAGCAGCGTCTCGGCGCGCCGGTACGCCTCGCCCAGCTCCTCCTGCTCGGCCAGCCCCTGCTGGGCGGCCTTGGCCTGGTAGGCGCGCAGCCGGCCGCGCAGCTCCTCGCGGCGGGCGAGCAGCCCGTCGGCCAGCTCCCGCTGCCGGGCGGCGTGGGCGCCGGCCTGGCGGACCGACTCCTCCACTGTGGACAGCTCGTCGGCGAGCCGGCCCCAGGCCCGCTCGTGGCGCAGCCGGTCCAGCTCGGCCAGCCGGGCGCGCAGCACCGGGGCGGCGGCCGGCGGCGTGCCCAGCCCCGGGTCGGCGATCTTCTCGGCCGCCCGCTGCTGGGCGGCGACCACCGCGGCTTCGGCCGCGGCGAGCTGGTCCAGGCCGGTGCCCAGGGCGGCGACCCGCTGCGGGTAGCCGTCGCGCAGCCCGGCCAGGGTACGCAGCCGCTGCTGCGCGGCGTCCACCTCGCTGGACAGGTTGGCCAGCGCCGGGCCGGGGCCGTCCCGTCGGGCGCCGCCCGCGGCGGCCAACGGGTCGCCCAGCTCGACTGCGCTGACCTGGGACAGCTCGTCGCGCAGCCGCTGGGCCAGGGCGTCCTCGCCCAGCTCGGTGGCGAGGGTGGCGGCGGCGTCCACCCGTTCGGTGAGCGGGGCGATCCGGCCGGCCACCACCGTCCAGGCGGCGTCCACCTCGGCCAGGTGCGCGGCGACCGTGCCGGCGCGATGCTCCAGCTGCCGGGTCAGCTCGGTGACCGTCAGCCGGCTGGCGACCGGGGCGCCGCCGTCCACCGGCATGCCGGCGGCGTCCAGCGACAGGATCGGCTGGCGCAGCAGCACATCCAGTTCGGCCAGCTCGGCCTCGGACGGCCGGCGCCCGGCCAGTGGCGCGCGTACCTGCTCCAACACGGTGCCGAACAGGGTGAAGTAGGCCCAGAGCCGGTCCACCTCGGGCAGCAGCGCGGTGGCCCGTTCCCTGGTGGCGCCGGTCAGGGTGGTGCCGCGCAGCAGCCCGAGCGCGGGGTGCGCGTCGATGGCGTACACCGCCGTGGCGACCCGGTCGTGCGCGGCGGTGAGCCCGACCAGTTCGCGCTCGGCCTGGTCCCTGGTGATCACTTGGCCGGCCCGTACCGGGCGGCCGGGGGCGCGGGCGCGGCGCCGCCCAGCCACTTGGTGTAGATCGACGCCCAGGTGCCGTCGGCGCGGATGCGCTCCAGCACCCCGTTGACGAAGCGGACCAGCTCAGGAGCCTGCTTGGCGATCGCGATGCCGTACGGCTCGGCGGTGAACTTCTCCCCCACCAGGTGCAGGTTGGGGTCCTGGGCGGCCATCCCGGCCAGGATGGTGTCGTCGGTGGAGATCGCCTCCACCTGGCCCTGCTGCAGCAGCACCAGGCAGTCGGTCCAGTCGGCCACCGCCACCGGCACCGGCTTCGACGGTGCCGCCGCGATGTTGGTGATCGAGGTGCTGCCGGCCGCCGCGCACACCTTCTTGCCGCCGAGGTCGGCGATGCCCTGGTACGGCGAGGTCTTGGCCACCAGGACGCGCTGCCCGGCGTCGTAGTAGTCGGTGGAGAAGCTGACCTGCTTCCACCGGGCGCAGTTGATGGTCATGGTGTCCACCACGATGTCCACCTTGCGGTCGACCAGGTACGGGATGCGCTGCGCCGAGGTGATCGCCACCAGCTGGATCTTGTTCGGGTCGCCCAGGATCGCGGCCGCCACCTGGCGGGCGATGTCGATGTCGAAGCCGACGATCTCGCTGGTCGTGGCGTCCCGGAAGCCGAACAGGTAGGTGTTCTGGTCGACGCCGACCTTGAGCCGACCCTGCTGTCGGATGGCGTCGACGGCACCGACGACGCTGCTGGCCGGGCTGAGGCTGGCCAGCGGGTCGCAGCTGGTGTCGCCGGCCGCGCCGCTGGGGATCACCGCCGGGTCCTGCACGCCGTCGGGCCGGGGCGGCGCGAAGGACGGGGCGCCGGCCGACGGCGCGCCCGCGGTGGCGCCGCAGCCGGCCAGCAGGGCGGTCGCCGCAGCGAGGGCGAGGGCGAGGCTGCGTGTCCTGGTCATCGGTACTCCGCGATCCGCTGGGAGAGGCCGGCGGCCACGCCGGCCAGCAGCACGAGAGTGGCAGCGGCGAAGCCGAACCCGGCGCCGGTCAGCGCCCGCTGGGCACCGCCGGCCGCGTCGTCGAAGGCCGCGTTGGCGATCGTGATGGCCTTGTCCAGGTCGGCGTCGACGGTGCCGAACGCGGCGGCGCTGCCGCCCTTGCCGTCCAGGGCCACCTTCACCGCGCCGGGGTAGTCGCCGCCCTCGTCCAGCCCGCGCAGCTTGGTGTGTGCGTCGCGCCAGGCGGTCAGCCCGCTGGACAGGTCGGTCAGCGCGGCCCGTACCCCCGGATCGGTGGCCTCGGCGCGGGCCTTGGCGACCAGGCCACCGGTGCCGGTGAGGGCGGTCAGCTGGGCCTGGAAGTCCTTCTCGTAGTCGCCGCCGCTGCCCCGGGCGACCAGGGTGAGGGCCTCGTCGGCGCGCGCCTTCAGGGTGGCGATGCGGGCCTGCGCCAGCACCTCCACCTGGGCCGAACCGTGGCTGCGCGCGGTGTGCAGGCTGCTGGCCGCGCCGACCCAGGAGATCCCCAGCCAGAGCAGCAGGACCAGGCCCGCCGCGGTGGCCGCGCCGAGACCCACGTTGAACACCCGGCGGGTACGCCGGGCCAGCGCGCGCTGCACCGCCACCAGGGCGACCAGCACCGCGATCACCAGCAGCAGGGCGAACCAGGGCAGCGCGGCGCCGGCCGAGCGCTCCCGCGCCAGCCGCCCGGACTCCTCCTGATAGAGGTTGGCGGCGGCCTTCAGCAGGGTGTCCCGCATGAGGTGCGAGGCTTCCCGCAGGTAGGCGGCGCCGACCGGGAGGTTCAGCCGGTTGTACGAGCGCGCCGTCTCCACCAGCCCGGTGTAGACCGGCAGCGACTGGGCCAGCTGGGCCACCGCCCGCTGCCCGGCCACCGTGGCCGGGTTGGCCCGGGCCAGGGCGTCGGTGGCGGCCGCGATGTCGCGCTGGTACCGCTGGCGCAGGTCGGCCGGCTCGGCGCCGGTGGACAGGAACGCCGCCGCGGCGGTGGCGTCCGCGTCGGACAGCGAGCGGTAGAGCTGCTGCGCCGAGACGGCCAGCGGGCCGCTACGGGTCCGCACGCTGTCGGCGGTGCCGTGCCGCTGCTGTACGCCGATCACGGCGGCCAGCCCGGCGGCCAGCCCGAGAGCGAGCAGGGCCGCCAGCCACACCGACAGGCGCCCGGGTGAACTGGTCAGTCCCTCGCGCAGCCCGTCCCGCAGGCCCCGCCGCCCGGCCACCGGTACGGCCGCCGGCTGCGCGGTCACCACCGCCATCTGTCCACCCGTTCCTCCGCTCGCCGCTGCCGACGATCACGGTAGCCGGGCAGGTCAACCGGCGGAACCCGGGTGGCCGGCGACTCAGCGGGCGGCGGACAGGCGCAGGTAGGTCTGGCGGACGATCTCGATGAGGTCGTTACGGGCGGCCGTGGTGTCCAGGCCGGTGGCCCGCATCGCCTCGGGCGACCAGACCGGCCGGCCGTCCCGGCCCACCGCCGCGACCACGCCGGCCGGGTCGTCACCGGCCAGGGCCAGTACCGGCGGGTCGGTGGCCGGGTCGGCGTGCACGTCCACCGCCCCTTCCCGGCCGTACGCGTCGGTCCAGACGTAGGTGCCCACGTAGCCTGCCGCCCGTTCGTCCCGGTCGGTACCGTTCACAGGTCCTCCTCCGCGCCATGGCTGCCCCGACGGGACCTTTACCCAGGGCACCGGACCGGCAATCACTCCTGCGGCGGCGGCGGGACCGCTGCGGGTACCCGCTGGACGACGGTGCCGGGCGCTGCGCTCAGCGGGCCGCCAGGGCCGCGGCGTCGGGCCAGACCATGCGCAGCTTGCGCGGGCTGCCGACCAGCCGGCCGGGGTCGCCGCCCGGCGGCGTGACCGGCGCCGCCTGCGCGCACCGGCCGCCGAGGGCGCGGTAGAACCGCTGCGCCGCGGTGTTGCGCTCCAGCACCCACAGGTGGACGCCCGGGGCGGCGGATCGGTCGCGCAGGTCCAGGGCCGCGCGGCGCAGCAGCGCGCTGCCGATGCCGGCGCGCTGGTGGCCATGCGCGACGTGCAGGTTGTCCACCAGGCTGCCCCAGGACGGGTCGGCGTCCGGGATCGCGTGGACGAAGCCGACCAGCCGGCCCTGGTGCTCGGCGACGACGGTGTTCCCGCTCGGTGTGGCCAGTCGCGCGGACCAGACCCGCAGCCGCTCGGTCAGCACGTCACCGTCGAGAAAGACGTCGGAGTAGGCGCCCCGGTAGTGCCGTCGCCAGCTGTCGGCGTGCAGCGCTGCGATCTGCCCCGCATCGCCCGCTATGGCCGGACGCAGCCCGATTCCCCGGTCGGTAGCGTCCCGGGTGTTGACGGTCATGCGGGCCCTCCTGCGTCGCGGCTTGCCCGGCGGCGCGCGCACCGGGCCCGGTCCTCACCCGGGGCACCCCGCCCGCGAACGGAGGGTTGCCGGCCAGCGAGCCGGGGCTTGACGCTGGCGCTCATGACCTGAGGGCGAGGTTACCAGCCGGGCGGGGTCGCCACGGCGCCACACCGGGCGCCGTGGCGACCCCGGGCGACTACACGAACCGCCAGAGGTGGTCGCTGGTGCCGTTGTCGTCCCAGATGAGCACCTGCGCGCCCTGCGCGGTGGAGGCGCCGTTGACGCCGAGCACCCGGCCGCCTCGCGCTCTGGATCCGGAAGTACCCGTTGGAGCCGTACCGCAGCCGCCAGCGGCGGTCGTTGGCGCCGGTGTCCGGCAACTGCACCGCCCGGGTGCCGTTGGCGGTGCCGCTGTTCTCCACGCCGAGGACCTTGCCGCTGCTGGAGTTGCGCAGTCGCAGGTAGCCGCCGGAGTCGACGACGGCGGTCCACAGGTGGTCGGCGGTGCCGGTGTCGGCCCACTGGATGACCAGGGCGCCGTCGGCGGTGGACATGTTCTGCACGCCGAGTAGCAGCCCGCTGCCCAGGTTCTGGATCTTCCGCGCCCCGACCGGCAGGAACCGCCACGAGTTGTCGGCGCTGCCGTCGTCGGGCGCCTGTACCGCGAGGGCGCCGTTGGCGGTGGAGTTGCCCTGGATGGCGAGCAGCTTGCCGCTGTTGGCGTTGCGCAGCTTGTGCGTACCGTCGCCGTTGTCGACCACCGTCCAGCGGTGGTCGGCGGTGCCGTTGTCGGTCCACTGCAGCACGGCGGCGTTGTCGGCGGTGGACATGTTCTGCACGCCGAGCACCTTGCCGCCGTTGGCGTTGCGCAGCCGTACCGACGTGCCGTCCAGGACGATGCCCCAGTTGTGGTCGGCCGCGCCGCTGTCGGTCCACTGCAGCGCCGCGGCGCCGTCGGCGGTGGAGGCGCTCTGGATGCCCAGCACCAGACCGCTGGCCGCGTTGGCCAGCCGGAAGGTCGCGCTGGTCGAGCCGCCGCCGCTGCTGCCGGACCAGTAGACGGTGTAGTTGAAGCCCTGGGCGTCGTGGAACGGGCCCAGGTTGACCGTCCCCCCGTCGGCCGTGGCGGTGAACGCCAGCGCGGTGCTGCTGGTCCGGGTGACCGATGCGGTGTTCAGCGCCGGCAGCGCCGACAGCGCGGTGGAGCCGTAGTTGCCGGCCAGCACCACGGGGCCGTAGGTGAGCGCGACGACGTTGGCGTTGTCGTTGCTCGGCCGTACCACCACCTGCATCGGCAGCCGGACGGTGACGGTGTCGCCGGAGGTCCAGGTCCGGGTGAGGCTGGCGTAGCTGCCGGGGGTGACGGCGACGGACTGGGTGACGCCGTTGACCGAGATGGTGGCGCCGGACGCCCAGGCCGGGATGCGTACCCGCAGCGTCCAGGCGTCGGCGACGCTGCCGGTGACAGTCAACGTGGTGGTGTCGCTGGCCGGGTAGCTGGTGGTCTGGGTGACGGTGATGCCGCGCTGGCTCCAGCTGAGCACCGAGGGCAGGAACAGGTTGACGGTCAGCGTGGTGCCGTTGAAGAAGTAGATGGAGTCGGCCAGCCCGGTGTTGGTCTCCAGGCCGGTGCCCTGGCAGCACCAGAAGCTGGCGTAGTCGGTGCTCCAGGTGCCGCCGCCCCAGGCCGGGCCGACGCCGCGCCGGCCGCCGGGCTTGAGCGGGGTGAAGTAGGTGACGTGGCCGTGGCTGTCGGCCGGGTTCTGCGCGCCGATGATGTGGTTTATCAGGACCCGCTCGTAGAAGTCGAAGTAGCCGACCTGGTCGGGGTTGAGCAGCCACAGCTCGCGGGTCAGCTTGGCCATGTTGTAGCTGTTGCAGTGCTCGCAGGTGTCGTTGGTGAGGTAGCCGGCGATGGCGTTCGGTGCCCGGAAGTGCTCGGCCTGGCTGTTGCCGCCGATCACGTAGCTGTGCGCGCCGGTCGTGATGGCCCAGGCGTTGGTGGCGATGTCCCGGTAGCGGGTGGTCCCGGTGGCCTTGTACTCCCGGGCGGCGCCGATCCACTTGGGTACCTGGGTGTTGGCGTGCAGGCCGTTGAGCTGGTCGCTACCCGAGGCCAACGGATTGAACACGGCGGCGTGGTCGAAGCGCTGGGCGGCGGTGAGCCAACGGGCGTCGCCGGTCTGCTGGTAGAGGTCGGTGAGGACGGCGTTCATGCCGCCGAACTCGGTGTTCAGCACCGACTGCATCTGGCTGGCGCTGAGCCGGCCGGTCCGGGTGTCCACCCAGCCGGCCAGCGCCAGCAGCACGTCGCGGGCCTGGGTGCTGCCGAGCAGCCGCCACACGTCGAGCAGCCCGGCCAGCGTCTTGTGCAGGCAGTACCAGGGCACGTTGCCGTTGCTCAGGGTGCCGGACTCCAGCGCGCTGAAGTCGGACTCGGGGAAGCCGGACAGGTAGCCGGTGGCGAACCCGGCGGCGCCGTTGTTGGCCTGGCACTTGGCCAGCTCGGCGACCATGGTGGCGGCCTTGTCCCGGCAGGTGGTGTCGCCGGTGGCGGCCCAGGCCTGCGCCCAGGCGGTGAGGAAGTGGCCCTGCACGTGGGTCCGGAACGGGAACGTCGGGGCGTCCCAGCCGCCGTTGGCGGTGGCGCCGTTGGTGGACAGCCGGTGGTTGGCGCGGAAGTTGTAGAGCAGCCGGTTGACGTCGACGAAGCGCAGGTACGTCAGGGTGCGGTTCTGGTTGTCCAGCCACCGGCTGGAGGTGAGCTGGACCTGGCCCGGGTCGAAGGCGTAGGCCGACACGCCGGTGTCGGCGCGGGCCGGCGGCAGCGCCGACGCGTCGGCGTCCAGGGCGGTGAGCACCGGGACGACGGTGGACGCGGCGGCCAGGACGCCGGCCGAGGTCAGCAATCGGCGGCGGGTGACGTGGGGCGGCATGGGTTCCTCCGGGACGCACGGGCAGAAGCTACGCAAAACACCGATCCGCGTGAGCGCTAACAACCGAGAAACCGCACGTGGGACGATCACGGGTACAAGGTTGAGATAGCGCTCACATCGATGTTGGGCAAGGTTCTCAGATTGTCTGCCGGGCTTCAAGGCCCAGTGCGCCAGCAGCCGCCCCGGACCCCGCCCGGTCACCGGATCGGGCGGGTGTTTTTCCCGCTCCGGCGGGGCATGACAGGCTGGTCAGCAGCGGCATCGAGGGGAGGTGTGCGGACTGTGCCCGAGGAGCTTCCGGGCGATCTTGCCCGGGCGGTGGAGCTGGGCGGCGAAATGGGCCGCCGGTTCGCCGAGCTGGACTGGTCCGCCCATCCGCTGGGCCACCCGCGTACCTGGTCGGCCGAGATCCGGGCGATCACCGCCGTGGCGCTGACCTCACGGTTCCCGATCATCATGTGGCTGGGCGCCGACGACCTCTTCCAGATCTACAACGACGCCTACATCCCGGCGCTGGGCGAGCGCCACCCGGCCGCGCTGGGCGCCCGTGGCCGTGAGGTGTGGTGGGACATCTGGGACGAGATCGGACCGATGCTCTCCGGGGTGCTGACCACCGGGGTGGCCACCTGGTCGGCCGACCTGATGCTGCTGATGGTCGCCGACGGACGCCGGGTGGAGCGCTACTGGACGTTCAGCTACTCCCCGATCATCACCGGCAGCGGCAAGCCGGAGGGCATCTTCTGCGCGGTGGCCGAGACCACCGAACGGGTGATCGCGGCGCGCCGGCTCGGCGCGCTCAACGCGGTGGCCGGGGCGCTGATGGAGACCCACACTCCGGAACAGGCCGTCGCGGCGCTGGTGCAGGCCTGCGGCGATGACCATCCGGACCTGCCCTTCGTGGCCGTCTACCAGCCCGACCCGGACACCGGCGTGCCGCGGCTGGTCGCGGCCTCCGGGCGGGTCCACGACGTGCTGCCCCGGCGGCTGGCCGGCTGGGCGGGCAGCGCCACCGGCGTCGGGGAGTTGATCGACGACCTCCCCGGCCGGATACGCGGGCTGGCTGCCCGCTTCGGGGAGTCCTGCCCCGAACAGGCGCTGCTGGTCAACCTCGCCGACACCGGGTCCCCCGGTGCGCTGCTGTTCGGCCTCAACCCGAGCCGTCCGCTGGACGAGCAGTACCGCGGCTTCTGCCGGCTGCTCACCGATCAGCTCTCCGCCGCCCTGGCCACCGCGGCGCGCTACCAGGAGCAGCGGCAGCGGGCCGAGGCACTGGCCGAGCTGGACCGGGCCAAGACCGCGTTCCTGGCCAACATCAGCCACGAGTTCCGCACTCCGCTGACCCTCCTGCTCGGCCCGCTGGACGACGCCATCGCCGAGGCCGACGGCCGGCGCGACCGGGAACGCCTGCAGCTGGCCCGCCGCAACGCCGGACGCCTGCTGCGCCTGGTCAACGCGCTACTGGACTTCTCCCGCATCGAGGCCGGCCGGATCAGCGCCGATCCCAGGCCGGTGGACGTGGCGGCCCTCACCGCCCGGATCGCCTCCTCATTCGCCGAACCGTGCCAGCGTGCCGGCCTGCAGCTGGTGATCGACTGCCAGCCGGTGATCGGCGAGGTGGACCCGGCCATGTGGGAGACCATCGTGCTCAACCTGCTGTCCAACGCGCTCAAGTACACCCTCGACGGTTCCGTCACCGTCGCCGTGCAGCCCGTCGGCGAGCAGATCCTGATGCGGGTCACCGACACCGGCATCGGCATCGACCCGGTCGACCTGCCCCGGCTGACCGAGCGCTTCTACCGGGCCGCCAACACCGGCGGCCGCAGCGTGGAGGGCAGCGGCATCGGACTGTCCATGGTGGACAGTCTGGTGGCGCTGCACCACGGCCGGATGCGGATCGACAGCCGGGTCGGGGAAGGCACCACGGTCACCGTCGAGCTGCCCCGCCCCAGCGATCCCGGAGTCCCCGTCGCGCCGCTGCCCGCCGCGCCGTCCGCCGACAACCCCTACCTCAGCGAGGCGCTCCAGTGGGTGCAGCCGCCACCCGGGCCGGTCCACGCCGGACCACACCCGCGGCGACGCCCGCTGGTGCTGGTGGTGGACGACAACCCCGACATGCGGGGGTACCTGCAGCAGATCGTCGCGCAGCGCTGGGACGCCGCGGTGGCCGCCGACGGGCGCAGCGCCCTGGAGAGCATCCGGGCAACCCGGCCCGACCTGGTCATCACCGACGTGATGATGCCCGGCGTGGACGGCTTCGGCCTGGTCAACGCGCTGCGGGCAGAGCCCGAGCTGGCCGCCCTGCCGGTCCTCATGCTGTCCGCCCGGGCCGGCGCGGAGGCGGCCGGCGAGGGCCTGGCCAGCGGCGCCGACGACTACCTGAGCAAGCCGTTCTCCTCCACCGAGCTGCTGCAACGGGTCCAGGCGCGGCTGGACGGGGCGGCCCGGCACGAGGAGAACCGGCTGGTCCGCGGGCGGGTGGACGCGGTCGCCGCCCGGGTCACCGCCGCGCTGGGCGCCGCCGAGTCGCTCGACGACGTGCTGGCCGCGCTCACCGCCGACCCGGACGTGGTACCGGGCGCCGTGGCGGCCGTCCTCGGCGTGGTGGAGGGCGACCATCTGGTCATCCACCACACCGGCGCCATCCCCGCCGAGCTGCGCGAGCGCTACCACCGGGCGGCGCTGAGCGCGCCGGTGCCGCTGGCCGCCGTGGTCCGCACCGGCCAGCCGATGATCGTGCCGGACGTACGGGCGATGTCCGGCCGGTTCAAGGAGGTCGCCGATGACTTCGTGCACGTACGGGCCTGCCAGCTGTACCCGCTGCGGGACGCCTCCGGCGCGCCCATCGGTGCGCTCGCACTGACCTGGGACACCCCGCAGGAGTTCAGCTCCGAGGCGCTGCTCCGGGTGGAGGGGCTGGCGGCCCGGGTGGGCAGCGCGGTCACCCGGATCCGGGCGGCGCAGCGGGAGCACCGCATCGCCACCGACTTCCAGGAGCACCTGCTCGACCTGGACCGCAGGACCACCGCCGTGGCGCTGGCCGCGCTGTACCAACCGGCCGCCGAGGCGATGCGGGTGGGCGGCGACTGGTACCTGTCGGTGCCGCTGCCCGAGCCGGGCCGGATCGCGCTCAGCGTGGGCGACGTGGTCGGCCACGGGCTGAGCGCGGCAACCGTGATGGGACGGCTGCGCGCCGTGCTCACCGCGTCGGCGCTCACCGACCCGGACCCGATGTCCACGCTGGCTGGTGTGGAGCGCTACGCCAGCACGGTGACCGGTGCCCGGTTCAGCACGCTGGCCTACGCACTGCTCGACACGAGCACCGGCACCCTGGACTACACCTGCGCCGGCCACCCGTACCCGCTGGTCGTCGGCCCCGACGGGGCGGCCGGCTACCTGACCCGGGGACGGCAGTCGCCGCTGGCCTCCTACGGGGTACGCGCGTCCGGCGCCGACGGGCACGCCGACCTGCCCCCGGGCAGCCTGCTCATCCTGTACACCGACGGGTTGATCGAGCGGCGCGGCGAGTCCCTGGACCGCGGGCTGGAACGGCTGGCCGAAGCTGCCCGGGAATGCCGGCGGCTGCCGGTCGCCCAGGTCTGCCACCGGCTGCGCCAGCGGTTGGCGCCGTCCGGCGGCTACCAGGACGACCTGGCCATTCTCGCGGTCCGCCCGGCCGGCGTGACGCCGGACAGTTTCGTCACCGCGCTGGCCGCCCGGCCCCCGGCGATGGCGGCGGCCCGGCACGCCCTGGACGACTGGCTGGCGACCCTGGACCTGCCGGTGCAGCTGCGCCACGACGTCATCCTGTCGGTGGGCGAGGCGCTCACCAACGCCATCCAGCACGGCAGCAGCCACGATCCGGACACCACGGTGAGTATCGAGGCGTTCGCCGACGACAGCGCCCTGACGGTGGCGGTCAGCGACACCGGACGGTGGAGCTCCGACAGCGCCGCCAGCCGCCGGGAGGCCCGGGGCGGGCGCGGGCTGACCATCATGCACCGGCTGGCCGCCCGGGTGGAGACCCTCCGCACCACCCAGGGCTCGCAGGTTACCCTGCGCTTTGCGCGCACCAGCAGTTCGACCGACACCGGAGCCCTTCGATGACCGACACCAGCTTCACGCTGCGGACCACCGTGCAGGACGCCGGGGACGGGCCGGGCCGGACCGTCGTCACCGCGCACGGGGACGTCGACGCGGCCGTCGCCGCCGACTTCACCGCCGCCGTCCGCGGCGTCGACGCGGACGGCCCGCTGGTGCTGGACCTCAGCGGCCTGCGCTACCTGGACAGCGCCGGACTGGCGGCCGTGGACGCGGTGCTCGCCGCCCGACCGACGATCGTGGTGGTGGCGCCGGACAGCCCGGTACGCCGGGCTGCCGACCTGGTCGGGCTGCCCTGCCGGGACAGCGTCGGGCAGGCCCTGGCACAGCGCTGAACGCCCGCCGGCTGCGCGACAGGTCAGCGGTGCTCAGCCGGTCAGCGGTGACCGGACGCGGAACGAGCTGTCGGCCAGGAACGCAGCGCTGCCGTCGGTGAAGTCCACCCACAGCTCGTTGCCGCGCCGGTGCAGGTACGCGCCCGGGTAGTTGTGCGACTGCAGGGCGATCGAGCCGGCCGAGGCGCCGGGGCGCACGCAGAAGGTGGCGTCGCCCTTGAACAGGTCGGTGCCGTCGTCGGCGGAGACCCGTAGCCGCCACATGGAGTGGCGCAGGTACCGGCCGTCGGGCAGCCGGAAGGAGAAGCAGTTCGGGTCCTCCAGTCCGGGCACGGCGATGAAGGTGGCCGCCTGCCGGGTCTGGCTGTCGGCGCCGGCGCCGACCGGGGTCAGTACGCCGTAGGTGTCGGTGGTGGAGACGAAGTAGCCGGGCTCGTTGCCCGACTCCAGCGAGTTCGGGCCGACCGCCAGCGGCCGGGTCGGGGTGGGTACCGGAACGGCCACCGCCGCCGACGGCGCTACCGCGGCCGGCGTCGGACTGGCCGGGGCCCGGGTGGTCCGCAACACCGGCCGCGCAGTGCTGGGTACGGCCACCACCGTCATGGGCGGTGGCGGCGGCTCGGACCAGGTCACCGTGGTGGTGACCGCGGCTCCGGCCACCACCGTCCCGGCGACTACCGTGCTGACCACCGGGTGCGTGATAACGGCCTGGATGAACTGGCCGAAGAGCCCGGCCTTGGCGCCCGCGCCCAGCCCCGACCCGGCGACCGCTCCGGAGAGCGCGGCGGCGGTCGCCGTGGCGGCCCCGCCGAGCGCCAGCTTGCCGAGCACTCCGGCGGCCAGCGCCAGTGGTACCGGCAGCAGCGCGAAGCCGACCAGCAGCCGTTCGGTCGCGACCAGCTCCCCCGCGGCCCGGCCACACACCGCGCAGGACCGCACGTGCCGGCCGATCCGCTTGCGCCACAGCGGGCTGGCCGCGCCGTCCCAGTCGGCCAGCACGCGGGTGAGGCCGAGGCAGCGGGGCCGGGCGTCCAGGGCGGCCACCAGCGAGCGGGTGAGGTCGAGTTGGGCGCGCATGCGCTGCACGCGCACGCCGGCATGGGCGATGCTCACCCCGAGCACCTCGGCCAGCTCGCCCCGGGACAGCTGCCCGGCGACCTCCAGCCACCACAGCGACAGCAGTGCCCGGTCGTCCGGGTCCAGCCAGCGCCCGGCCTGTACCACCTGCCGCCGCTGACCGGACAGTTCGAGCTGGAGCATGGTGAGGCTGGTGAAGTCGGCGTCGGCGTCCGGCGTCTCGATGATCTCGTCGAGGGCGGCCGTGCGGCGCGCGGCCAGGCCGCGCCGGTGCAGATGGGTACCGACCTGACGGACTGCGATGGCGGCCAGCCAGACCCGGAAACTGGCCGGCGAGCGCAGCTCGCCCAGCTCGCGCAGGGCCCGGAGCATGGTGTCCTGCACGACGTCGTCGACGTCCGGATGACCGCTCAGCGCCCGGCGCACGATGGTGTACACCAACGGGAGATGCGCTGTGACAAGATCATCCAGCGCCCGCCGGTCGCCGGCCTGTGCCGCTACGACCAGTGCCTGCTCGTTCGTGCCAGTGGTCCGCATCTCCCCATCGCTGTCGCGCCGGTCGGTCGGCGGCACCCGCCGCCAGCATCGTTGACCACGCACGATGCCGCTGGACGGTGCGGTGTGCCGTGGTGGTGGTCGTTGACTCTGAACCAGGGCGGCGACTCAGTCAAGGTCAGGCCGGCCTCCACAGCAGCCCCCGGGTCCCGTCGGGCGGGCCGGATCGGCGACCGGAAATGCAGGTCAGCGCGACCCGCCGGACGCGACGAGATAACACAACCAGCACAGAAATCTGTTTCTGAACGCCGCCGGTCGAGTGTGGGATATCCGGTCGCAAAAAGTCGTTATCCTCGATACGCATAGCCGGTCCCCGGCAACCGGGTGGGAATTTTCATGAATGTCCCGGACTGTCGCGTGACCCCTGGCAGGAAACCTCCAACCGGCCTGTGACCTGCTATGACGCGGGCACCGAGGCGCCGCGCGGGGAGCGCGGGATCCGGTGTCAAGGTGGCGCGCGCTTGAGGGCCGCGAAACACTGTGGCAATCTCGTCCATCGTCGATATGAACCATTCACCGACTCGTCACGCACCCACAAATCGCTATTCCGGCGCCAGCACCGCGCGGTTCGGGCGGTCGCGATTGTTAGCGCTAACAGCTTTCGCGTTCGTCCCGTCAGGAGGATCGATGAAGTCTCGTCGGCAGGGCCGGGCACCGGCAACCGCGATCGCCGCCCCCGGCGACGCGGCCGCCGTGCCGACCGCCCGGCCCGGGCAAACGATCGCCTCCTGCCGCCGCCGCCGCCTACCCGGGGGCGTCCGCTCCCAGCCGCCCGACCGGCCGGGGCCGTCCGGCCCGACCAGCGCCTGCGGATGAGCCGGATCGGCGCGTCCGGCGGCCGGGGTGGCCCGGGCGCGCCGATCCTCCCCCGAACGCCCACCCCTGACCCGCGTGGTCCCCGGCGCGATCCCCGCCCTGCCCGTCTTTCGGAGGATTCATGAGACGACGACTCCGCGCGGTGCTTTTCGCCGCCGCACTCCCGCTGATCGCCGCGACGATGCTGCTGGCGATGCGGCCGGCGTCGGCCGCGGGTCTGACCCGGGTGACGAGTTTCGGTAACAACCCGACCAACCTGAACATGTACATCTACGTACCGACCAACCTGGCCCCGAAGCCCGCACTGCTGGTCCTGGTCCACTACTGCGGCGGCTCAGCCAGCGCCATCTTCAACGGCAACGGCCACGACTACGCCACCGCCGCCGACCGCTACGGCTACATCATCGTCGTCCCCGAAGCCACCCGCAGCGGCAACTGCTTCGACGTCTCCACCCCCAACGCACTCAAACGCAACGGCGGCAGCGACTCCACCGCCATCATGTCCATGGTCACCTACGCCCGCTCCCACTACCCCATCGACCCGGCCCGCATCGTGGTCTCCGGCTTCTCCTCCGGCGCCATGATGACCAACGTCCTCGCCGCCCAATACCCCGACGTGTTCACCGCCGCCGCCGCCTACTCCGGCGTGCCCGCCGGCTGCTTCGCCACCACCGACGGCTCCCTCTGGAACAGCCAATGCTCCGGCGGCAACCTCATCCACACCGCCCAACAATGGGGCGACATCGCCCGCGCCATGTACCCCGGCTACACCGGCACCTACCCCCGCATCCAGCTGTGGCACGGCACCACCGACACCACCCTCGCCTACCCCAACTACGGCGAAGAAATCAAACAGTGGACCAACCTCCACGGCCTGACCCAAACCCCGGCCTACACCGACCACCCCCAATCCACCTGGACCCGCACCCGCTACGGCGACACCAGCACCCACGCCACCATCGAAGGCATCAGCATCTCCGGCGTCGGACACCAACTCCCCATGACCGGCCAACTCGCCTACGCCATCACCTTCCTCGGCCTCGACGGCACCGGCCCCACCAGCAGCCCAACCCCGACGGCTTCCCGCTCGCCGAGCCCCTCGCCCAGCTCCGCGAGCCCCTCGCCGAGCTCCGCGAGCCCCTCGCCCAGCTCGGCAAGCCCCTCGCCCAGCTCCGCGAGCCCCTCGCCCAGCTCGGCGAGCCCGTCGCCGTCCTCGTCCGGCGGGTCGGCCCCGTGCCGGGTCAGTGACGTGGTGAACGCCTGGAACAACGGGCTCACGGCCAGTATCACGGTCACCAACACCGGGACGAGCACGGTCAACGGCTGGCGGCTGGTCTTCACCCTGCCCTCCGGGCAGGCCATCACCAACGGCTGGAACGCCACCTACGCGCCGGCCAGCGGCCAGGTCACCGCCGAGAACGTCAGCTACGACGCCACGCTGGCGCCGGGCGCCAGCCTGACCATCGGGTTCCAGGCCACGCACACCGGCAACGCGGCCGCGCCCAGCAGCTTCACCCTCAACGGAACACCTTGCACCACCGTCTGATCAAGGAGAACCATGCGATCCCCCACCACTCGCCGGGGCCGGCGCGGACTGACGCTCGGCCTGTCGGCCGGCGCCGCGGCGCTGGCTGCCGCCAGCATCGCCCTGTTCACCCCGGGCTCTGCCCAGGCGGCCAGCACCCTCGGCGCGCAGGCCGCCACGACGGGCCGCTACTTCGGTACCGCGGTGGCCGCCGGCAAGCTGAGCAACAGCACCTACTCCAGCATTCTCGACCGGGAATTCAACATGATCACGGCCGAGAACGAGATGAAGTGGGACACCATCGAACCGTCCCGCGGCAACTTCAACTTCGGCCCCGGTGACACGATCGTCAACCACGCCCTCTCGCACGGGCAGAAGATGCGCGGCCACACCACCGTCTGGCACAACCAACTGCCCTCCTGGGTATCCAGCATCAACGACGCCAACACCCTGCGCTCGGTGATGGACAACCACATCACCACCGAGATCACCCACTTCAAGGGCAAGATCTACGCCTGGGACGTGGTCAACGAAGCCTTCGCCGACGGCTCCACCCAGCACCGCAGCTCGGTCTTCCAGAACGTGCTCGGCAACGGCTTCATCGAAGAGGCGTTCCGCACCGCCCGCAACGCCGACCCCGGCGCGAAGCTCTGCTACAACGACTACAACATCGAGAACTGGACCGACGCCAAGACCCAGGGCGTCTACTCCATGGTCAAGGACTTCAAAGCCCGCGGCGTCCCCATCGACTGCGTCGGCTTCCAGTCCCACTTCGGCACCGGCGGCCCGCCGTCGAACTTCCCCACCACGCTGTCCAACTTCGCCGCCCTCGGCGTCGACGTCCAGCTCACCGAGCTGGACATCCAGAACGCCGGCACCACCGCCTACAGCACCACGGTCAAGGACTGCATGAACGTGGCCCGCTGCGCCGGCATCACCGTCTGGGGCATCCGCGACAGCGACTCCTGGCGCACCGGCGCCAACCCGCTGCTGTTCGACAACAACGGCAACAAGAAGCCGGCCTACGACGCCGTACTCACCGCACTGGGCTCCGGTGTCCCGGTGAGCAGCCCGCCGGCCAGCCGGTCGGCCTCGCCGACCACCTCGCCCACCGGCAGCCCGACCAGCAGCCCGACGTCCTCGCCCACGCCGATCCGTACCAGCGGCAGCCCGATCGGCAACGGCTGCTCCGCCAGCTACGCCATCACCGGCTCCTGGCAGGGCGGTTTCCAGGCCGCGGTCACGGTGACCGCCGGCAGCCAGGCGATCAAGTCCTGGACGGTCACCTGGCAGTTCACCAACGGCCAGGCCGTGACGCAGTTCTGGAGTGCCCAGATCACGAGCAGTGGCTCTTCGGTCACCGCTCGCAACGTCGACTACAACGGCGCGCTCGCTGCCGGCGCCAGCGCCCAGTTCGGGTTCCTCGGCTCGGCGGGCAGCACCAACACCGTCCCCTCCTCGGTCACCTGCTCGGCAGCGTGACCGGCGCCCTGCCGGGTGGTCGCTGACCGCTCGGCAGGGCACGCTCCACCGCGGTCCCGCCGCGCCCGTCCGGGCGGCGCGGCGGGACCGGGGCCTCACGTCGATCCCGTGGATGCCGGTCCCGACAGCCGGATCCAGTCCCCCACAAGGAGAGCCCGATGCGAGCCAGAATCCCGCGCAGGCGGTTGGCGCTGCTGGCGGCCAGCGCGCTGATACTCGCCGGTGGCGCAGCCGCCGGTACCCAGCTGGCCTCTGCGGCCAGCGCCGGCTGCAAGGTCGACTACACCGTCACCAACCAGTGGCCCGGCGGCTTCGGCGCCAACGTGATCGTCACCAACCTCGGTGACCCGGTCACCGGTTGGCGGCTGGCCTGGAACTTCGCCGCCGGGCAGACCATCACCCAGCTGTGGAGCGGCGCCTACACCCAGTCCGGCAGCCAGGTCACGGTGACCAACGCCGACTACAACGGGTCCATCCCGACCGGGGGTAGCGCCAACTTCGGCTTCAACGGCGCGTGGAACGGCAGCAACCCGACTCCGGCGAGCTTCACCCTCAACGGAGTCACCTGTAACGGCGTCCCCACCCCCGGCCCGACCGGCTCGGCCACCGCCTCGCCGACCGCCTCGCCGACCGCCTCGCCGACCGCCTCGCCGACCGCCTCGCCGACCATGTCGCCGACGACCTCGCCGTCCCGGTCGGTCTCGCCGAGCCCGTCGACCTCCAGCTCGCCGCCGGTCGGCAACCTGCCCTGTGACCTCTACGCCGCGGGCGGCACCCCGTGTGTAGCTGCGCACAGCACCGTCCGGGCGCTCTACCGCAACTACACCGGCGCGCTGTACCAGGTGCGGCGCTCGTCCGACAGCAGCACCCGGGACATCGGCGTGCTGAGCGCGGGCGGGGCGGTCAACGCCGGCACGCAGGATTCGTTCTGCTCCGGTACCTCGTGCGTCATCACCGTCGTCTACGACCAGTCCGGGCACGGCAACAGCGTGGCCTACCAGGGCCCGGGCGGGACCGGCGGATCGGACACGGCGGCCACCGCCACCACCGAGTCGCTGAGCGTGGGCGGTGCCAAGGCGTACTCGCTGTACATCAAGCCGGGCAACAGCTACTGGCACAACGGCTCCTCGTCGGGCGTGCCCACCGGCAGCGCACCGCAGGGCGTCTACATGGTGACCAGTGGTACCCACGTCAACAGCGGCTGCTGCTTCGACTACGGCAACAGCGAAACCGACCGCAAGGCCGACGGAGCGGGCGCCATGGACGCCATCTACTTCGGCACCAGCTGCTGGTTCGGCGGCTGCTCGGGCAGCGGCCCGTGGGTGCAGGGCGACCTGGAGTACGGCCTGTTCCCCGGCGGCAGCACCACGTGGAACTCCAACCAGCGGCCGTTCACCAGCAAGTTCGTGACGGCCATGGAGAAGAACAACGGCACCACCCAGTGGGCCCTCAAGGGCAGCAACGCCCAGTCCGGCAGCCTGTACACGCTGTGGAACGGGTCGCTGCCGCGCGGGTACAACCCGATGAAGAAGCAGGGCGCGATCATCCTGGGCAGCGGCGGGGACTGCTGCAACGGCAACACCAACCAGAGCCAGGGCACCTTCTACGAGGGCGCCATCGTCTCCGGTTACCCGTCGGACGCCACCGACAACGCCGTGCAGGCCAACATCGTGGCCGCCGGCTACAAGTAGCAGCCGGCGCCTCAGGCGTCCTGTCCGGGCGGGCGCCCGGGCGCCGGATCAGCCGATCCGGGGGCGGTACGGTTCGCCGTGCCGCCCCCGGATCGTTGCTGCGCCGACTACCCGAACGAGCGCAGGTAGGTCAGTACGGCGAGCACCCGGCGGTTGGTGTCGTCGCTGGGATGGATGTCGAGCTTGGCCAGGATGTTGCCGACGTGCTTGCTGACCGCCGCCTCGGTGACGAACAGCCGGGCCGCGATGGCCGCGTTGGAGTGGCCCTCGGCCAGCAGGGTGAGCACTTCGCGTTCGCGGGTACTCAGCGCGGCGAGCGGGTCGCGCGGGCGGTGCAGCAGCCGGCGTACCACCTCGGGGTCGATGACCGTACCGCCGGCCTGCGACGGCGCGCAGCGTCTCGACGAACTCGGCCACGTCCACCACCCGGTCCTTGAGCAGGTACCCGACGCCCCGGCCGTCGCCGCTGTCGAGCAGCGCGGCGGCGTACTCGGCCTGCACGTGCTGGCTGAGCACCACGACCGCCAGCCCGGGCAGTTCGGTGCGCAGCCGCACTGCCGCGCGCAGACCGGCGTCGGCCGGCCCGGGCGGCATGCGCACGTCGGTGACCACCAGCTCGGGCCGGTGCTCGTGGACGGCGGCCACCAGGTCGGCCGCCGAGCCGACGGCTGCCCGCACCGCGAAACCGAACCGGGTCAGCAGCGCCACCAGCCCTTCGCGGAGCAGCACCTCGTCCTCGGCCAGCACCACCGGGGTCAGCACAGCCCGCCTCCCTCCACCACGGCCGCGACGCCGCGTTGCGCCGCACGGTACCGGCTCAGCGACCGCACGGCAGCTCCACCCGCAGCCGGGTCGGCCCGCCCGGCGGGCTGGACAGCAGCAGCCGCCCGTCCACGGCGGCGACCCGGTCGGCCAGGCCCACCAGGCCGGTACCCGCGCCCGGGTCCGCGCCGCCGTGACCGTCGTCGGTGACCTCCACCACCAGCCGGCCGCCCTCGCGGGCCAGGCGGACCCGGGCCCGGCCGGCCGCCGCGTGCCGCTCCACGTTGGCCAGGGCTTCACAGACCACGTAGTACGCGGTGGTCTCGACCAGTTCGGGCAGCGGCCCGGAGAGCTGGTCCTCGACCTGGACCGCCACGGTGGCCCGGTCGGCGAGTTCCCGGACCGCCCCGGCGAGGCCGGCGTCGGCAAGCCCCTGCGGGCGGATCCCCCGCACGATCTCCCGCAGCGTCACCATCAGCTCCTTGGCCTGCTCGTGTGCGATGGCCAGGGGCCGGGCGGCCGGGGAGTCCTCGGGCACGTCCAGCCGGGCCAGGCCCAGTTGCAGGGTGAGGCTGGTCAGCCGGGGCTGGGCGGCGTCGTGCACGTCCCGGCCGATCCGGTGGCGTTCGGCTTCGTAGGCATCCACCAGCCGGGCCCGGGACCGGGCCACCTCGATCAGCTCGGCGGCCTCGCCGGAGCCGCCGAGGATCCACCGGGTGGCGGCGGCCTGACCGGCGGCCAGCAACCCGCCCAGGTAGGCCAGCAGCGGGACAGCCAGCAGGGCGGCGACCGCGAACGGTACGGCCTGCCCGCGGGTGGTGACCGTGGTGTGCAGCAGCACCACCGGCTCGCTGCCGGTGACGACGAACGGACTGACCAGCAGGGTGGCGTCGAGCACGGCCAGCAGGGCCAGTACCGAGTAGCCCACCGGCAGCACCCCGGCGAGGAAGCACAGCAGGCCCAGTTCCCGCCAGCCGGTGGCGGTGGCGTAGTGGCCGAAGACGCCCCGCCAGCGCCCGGTGCCGGGCAGCCGGCGCGGGTCGACCAGCCGCAGCCGCCACCGCTCCAACGCCGCCAGCGGGGCGCTGACCAGTAGCACCACGCCCGCCAGCGCGAGCAGCCCGACCGCCAGGCAGAGCAGTGCGGGCGGGGTCAGCGGGAGCTGGCCGCGGCGTACCGAGCGGGCCAGTGCGACCAGTGACGCGGCCAGGCCCAGCGCCGCCAGCCACAGCGGGCCGGCGACGGGCAGGGTGCCCAGCAGGTACGCCAGCGCCCGCCAGGGCCAGCCGGAGAGCAGGTACCCGGGGCGGCGCAGGGCCTGCGCCAGGTGCGGTGGTGCCGTGCTGCGGGTCATGGCGCCGACGCTAACCGGCGCCGCGCAGTGACCCCAGCCGGCTGCGGCTACCGTCCGGGTAGGGCCAGCACTACCTGGTACCGGGCGGCCAGCGCCAGTGCGCGGGGGTGGCCGTACCGGCTGGACTGTCCTCATGTCGCGGACCCGGACGGGGATGCTCGGTCTCCTGCTCGCCCCGTCGCTGTTCCTGGCCTGCCGGCCGCTGGGCGGTGCCGCGGGTGTCGGGCGCGGATGGCTGGCCTGCGTCCCGCCGGGCGCCGCGCTGGCCGGGATCGGCGCGCTGCTGGCCGCCGGGGCGGTGGGCTGCGGGCCGCTGCTGGGGCGCGGCCCGGCGTCGGGCGGTGTCCGGGCGCTGCTGCTGGTCGCGGCGGCCGGGTACCTGGGCAGCGCCCGGCCGCCGTGGCACGCCCTGGCGCTGGTGACCGTCGCCGGCGCCGGCAACCTCGCGGTGCTGTGCTCGGCGGCGGCCCGGCGCTGCCCGGTCCAGGGTCCGATCCACCGGGTCAGCGCGCTGCTCGGGGCGACCGGGCTTGCCGGGACGGCGCTGTGGGCGCTGGCCATGTGGCTGAACGTGGGCAGCTCACCACTGCGGGCAACGGCGCTCTACCCGCTGCTGGTCTGGTCGCTGATCGTCGGGTTGCGGCTTGCGGCGCTGGCCCCGGACGCCGTCGCGACCGGCGCCGACCGCCCAGCGGTCCCCGGCCCGGCCGCCCCGCCGGTGGCGCCGCTACGAACTGCGCGGCGTCGGCGCAATTCCCGCACGAGGGCGGTCGGGCCGGGCCGCGTGACGGTGTACCGGCGGGTGCGCCGAGCGTCACCGGACCGGGCGCCCGGATGACCGGAAAAAGTGGCGCCGCAGCCCACTCAAAGACATCGATGTTAACGTCCAGCAGGGCTGCGGCTTTGTCTCCGTGATCGACCGGTCGGCGAACCCCGCCCGCTGTCACCCGCCTTCTAGCTGCTGCTTCATCTCCGGGCAGTGCCGGGAATCCAGCCAGTCGGACCTTGACGGTCCAGCCGGGGTTATGTGAACGTTAACGCCGCTGCGCCGGGGTCCGGGCGCCCTTCACGCCCCCGAGAAGGACGAGCGCTGGCGTTCACACCGAGGTGAGCTCATGCGTCGTAGCTGTTCGGCGGATCAGACAGATCCGCGCGGTAGGTCGGCGGATCAGAAAGATCCGCGCGGTAGGTCGGCGGATCAGACAGATCCGCGCAGGCGTCCGTCTGGTCCGCGTCGCGGCCTGCGGTCCGTTGCCGGTGCGCTGTGTGTCGCCGTGCTGCTGGCCGGCTGCCAGGCCGCGCCACCCGCCACCACGTCGCTGGACACCTCCGTGGTGGACGACGGAACCACCCTCACCATGTGGACGCGCTCGCTGATGGCCTCCTACACCGGCGAGCTGATCTACGAGTACAACGCCACGCACCGCAACAAGGTGAAGCTCACCGTGATGCCGGACGACTCGTACCAGCAGCGCGTGGGCGCCGCAGCCGGTGCCCGGCAGCTACCCGACCTGCTCGCCGTGGACGTGCTGTTCGCACCCAACTACGCGGCGCAGGGCGTCTTCGCCGACATCACGCCCCGTGTCGGCACGCTGCCGTTCCGCGCACAGTTGGCGCCCGCACACATGAAGGCCGCCACCTCGTTCGGGCGCAACTACGGTGTCCCGTTCGACATCGACGTCGCGGCGCTGTTCTACAACAAGGGGCTGTTCATCGAAGCCGGCCTGGACGGCGATGCCCCGCCGACCAGCCTGGACGAGCTCTACGCGGCCGCCAAGAAGATCAGCGCGCTGGGCGGCGGCGTGCGCGGGTTCACCTTCGCCGGCGCCTGCCCGTACTGCATGGTGGTCTCCACCTGGCCGATGATCTGGGCGTCCGGCTCGCAGGTGCTGGACACCCAGGGCGACCGTTCGACCATCAACAATCCGGTCGCCGCCAAGGTCTGCGGCCTCTACCGCCAGATGTACGCCGAACGCCTGGTGCCCTCCGCCGCCAAGAACGAGAGCGGCCCGACCTGGACCCGGGACTTCAGCAACGGCACGGTCGGCATGCAGATCATGGGCGCCACCGCGCTGCAGGGCATCAAGGAGAGTACCGAGGTGCAGGTCGGCGTGGCCGCCATCCCCGGACTCAACGGGGGGTCGTCGTCCCTGGTCGGCGGCGACGTGCTGGGCATCGGCGCGAACAGCCGGCACGCCGCCCAGGCCTGGGACTTCATCTCCTGGCTGCTGTCCGAGGACACCCAGACCGACGTGGTGGCGCTGAACAAGAACGTCACGGTGCGCCGCGACCTGGAGAACAACGTCTACGCCCAGCAGGACCCGCGGATCGCCACCCTGACCCGGCTTGCCGACCTCGGCCAGACCCCGTACGCGGTCAACTTCGGCAAGACCTTCAACGACCCGAACGGCCCGTGGATGGCGGCCGTCGACGACGCCTTCTTCGGCCCCGGCGACCCGGGGGCCAGCCTGGACCGGCACAACCCGAACATCACCCGGTCCCTGACCGGCTGACCGGGGCAGCAGACATGAACCGCCCCGACCAGCTTGTCACCGACCGGCGACCGAGAACCGACCGGCAATCTGAACCAACAAGGCGAGGAGTCAGTGTGGCCACTGCCCTGACCAACCGGCCAGGCACGCGGTACCGGCCGCCGTCCGCGCACCGGCGCCGGGTGACCGGCCCGTCCCGGGCGGCGCGGCGGCGCAACCTCACCGGGGCGCTGTACGCCTCGCCCATCGCCCTGGTCGTCACGGTGCTGTTCGTCATCCCGCTCGGGCTGATGGTCTGGATGTCGTTCAACCACTGGCCGCTGCTCGGCGCCTCGCAGCCCAACGGCGTGGCGAACTACAGCGTGCTGCGCGAACCGCTGTTCGGCGCGGCGCTGGTGTTCACCCTCAAGTACACGGCGATCACCACGGTGGTGCTGTGCGTCGTGGCGTTCGGGCTGGCCCTGCTGGTGCAGGAGCACGCATGCCGGGGTACGGCTGTTCCGTACCGTGTTCTTCCTGCCCGCCTCGGTCGGCCTGGCCTCGGCCAGCCTGCTGTTCTACGCCTTCTTCAACGACGAGTCGTCCCCGCTCAACGCGCTGGTCCGCTGGCTGCACCCGGCCGGGACGTCGGTCGCCTGGCTGGGCTGCGGCGAGAACGCCCTGTACTCCACCGTCGGCGATGACGACCTGGCGGTTCGCCGGCTACTACATGATCATCCTGATGATCGGCCTGCAGTCGATCAACCCGGTCATCTACGAGGCGGCCCGCAGCGACGGCGCGACCCGCCGGCAGACGATGCGGCACATCACCCTGCCGCTGCTGCGCCCCACCATCGCGCTGATGCTGGTGCTGCTGGTCACCAACAGCCTGCTCACCTTCGACCAGTTCTTCATCCTCACCGGCGGCCGCTACCACACGGCCACCGTGGTCATCGACGTCTACCGCGAGGCCTTCACCTCCGAGGATCTCGGCCGGGCGTCGGCCATCTCGGTGGCCATCCTGGCGGTGCTGCTGTTCATCAACGGGGCCCAGCTGCGCCTGCTGCGCCGCCGCGTGCGCCGGTAGGAGGAGCCACCATGATGCGGACACTTCCGTTGCGGCTGAAGCAGGTCGAGCCTCTACAGCACCTCCGCCGGGCCTGGCCGTGCTGTTCCTCACCCCGGCGCTGTGGACGCTCTACGCCTCGGTGCACGGCACCGACGCCACCACCGGGAAGTCCACCTGGGGGCTGGAGAACTACCAGCGGCTGGTCTACTACGGCAGCGGCCTGTGGGTGTACGCCTGGAACACGGCGATCGTCGCGGCCATCACCGTGGTGGTCACCGTGGTGCTGACCACGCTGGGCGGGTACGCGGTCGTGCGGTTCTCCTTCCCCGGCAAGAACCTGCTGTTCATGGTGACCCTGGCGATCCTGATGGTGCCGCACGCCACCCTGCTCATCCCGCTCTACATTCTGCTGGGCTGGCTGCATCTGCAGAACTCGCTGCTCGGCCTGGGCCTGATGCTGGCCATGTTCCAGTTGCCGTTCGGGCTGTTCATGATGCGCAACTCGTTCGAGGCGCTGCCGGTCGAGCTGGAGGAGTCCGCGCTGGTGGACGGCTGCGGCCCGACCCGCGCGCTGTGGTACGTGCTGCTGCGCGGAGTGCGCCCCGGCATCGTGACGGTGGCGCTGTTCTCCTTCCTGGCCTCCTGGAACGAGTTCGTCGCCCCGCTCATCCTGATCACCGACGACGAGAAGTTCACCCTGCCGGTGGCGCTGTTCAACCTGCAGTCGGGCAGCCTCGGCTCGGTCGACTACGGGGCCCTGCTCTCCGGCGTGGTGGCTGCCGCGCTCCCCTGCGTCCTGGTCTTCCTGGCGCTGCAGCGCTACTACGTCGCGCGGCTTCATCCGCGGCGCACTGAAGGGATGACGACGGTGCACACTCCTGCTGGACTGCCCCGCCGGCCGGTACTGGCGAAGCTGCTGCTGGCGGCCGGGGCGACGGTGACCGGCGCGGGTGCCGCGGCGTGCGCGCCGCCGGACCGCTACGGCACCGCGGGCCCGCGTATCGTGCTGGGCTTCTCCCAGGTCGGGGCGGAGAGCGGGTGGCGTACCGCGAACACCATCTCCATCCACGACTCCGCCGGGAAGGCCGGCGTGCGGCTGCGCTTCTCGGACGCCAACGGCAAGCAGGAGAACCAGATCATCGCGCTGCGCTCGTTCGTGCAGCAGAAGGTCGACGTGATCGCCTTCTCTCCGGTCGTCGAGTCGGGCTGGGACGACGTGCTCAAGCAGGCCCGGGACGCCGGCATCCCGGTGCTGCTGACCGACCGGGGGATCGAGACGAAGACCCCGGGGCTGTATCTCAGCCTGGTCGGCTCGGACTTCGTCAAGGAGGGGCGGCTGGCCGGGGAGTGGCTGCTGCGAGGCGTTCCAGGGCTCGACCAAGCCGGTACACATCGCCGAACTGCAGGGCACCGCGGGGTCCGCCCCGGCGACCGACCGGGCCGCCGGGTTCCGCGCCGCGTTGGGCGCCGACACCCGGTTCAAGATTGTGGCCTCCCAGTCGGGCGAGTTCACCCGGGCCAAGGGCGAGCTGGTGATGGCGGCGATGCTGGCGGCCCGGCGGGACATCGACGTGGTCTTCGCGCACAACGACGACATGGGGCTGGGTGCCATCACGGCGATGGAGGCGGCCGGGGTGCGCCCCGGGCTGGACATCCGGATCGTCACCATCGACGCCATCCGGGACGGCATGAAGGCGCTCAGCGGTCGGGAAAATCAACTACATCGTGGAGTGCAGCCCGCTGCTCGGCCCGCAGCTGATGGATCTGGTCAAGAAGGTGGTCAACCACCAGCAGGTACCGGACCGCATCGTCACCGACGAGACCACATTCACCCCGCAGCAGGCCGTCGCCGCACTCCCCCAACGCCGCTACTGAACCACGTCACGCCTGCGCCGAAGGTGCCGCGAGGTGCACAGTGCCCGGGATGATGGCAGCTGCGGCCGCCGGACCGGACGGAGCGCGCGTGGCAGGAGGCGGGTGGGATGACCGGAGCCGGGTCGATCGGCATCGTCCACGCGTGCCTGCGCGGCGGGCGCGGCGGCAGCCCGACGGCGGTGCTCGACGAGGCGGCGCTGTCCGACCGGGAGCGGCGCCGCATCCCCGGGCTGGCCGGCGTCTCGCACGCCGTGTTCGTCGCTCCGGCCGGGCAGCAGGGCGGGATTCCCACGGTCCGGCTGCGTTTCTTCACCGCCGCCGGGGAACTGCCGGCGTGCGGGCACGGCACGGTGGCCGCACTCGCGCTGCTGGCCCAGCGCGCCGGCAGCGCACAGTACCGGGCCACCCTGCAGGCCGCCGGGCGGGTCTTCGCCGGTCGGGCCGCCCGCACCGGCGACGGCTGGACCGCCGTCTTCGACCCTGGACCGGTGCAGCTGCGTGATCCCCTCCCCGGGGAGGTCGAGCCGGTACTGGACGCCATCGGGCTGACTGGCGGTGCCGTCGGTGCCTGCGTCGCCTCCGTGGGCCGCCCCAGGCTGCTGGTCCCGGTGGCGAACCGGACGGTACTGGCCGGGCTGGTCCCGGACAGCGAGCGGCTCGGCGCGGTCACCGCCGAGCTCGGCCTGCTCGGCTGCTACGCCTACAGCGTGCCGGCGCGCGGACGGGCTGCCGCGCGGATGTTCGCCCCGGCGATCGGCGTGCCGGAGGACATCGCCAACGCCAACAGCAGCGCCTGCCTGGCCGCGCGGGTGCTCCCGGACGGGGTGCGCCGGCTGCGCGTCGACATGGGCGACAGCCTCGGGCAGCCGGCCACCGTGGTCACGACGGCGCGACCCACCCGTGCCGGAGTACTGGTCGACGTGGGCGGCACCGCCGTCGTCACGCGTCTCTGAGCGGTCCCTCCACCGTATTCTGAGAATTGGCGGGCCCATTTTGTTATGCACTGGCGGCGGTTGTGGTCCGGCGTTGACGA
This sequence comes from uncultured Actinomycetota bacterium, assembly GCA_963794685.1. GTDB lineage: Bacteria > Actinomycetota > Actinomycetes > Mycobacteriales > Micromonosporaceae > CAVTWH01. The sequence goes on from CAWCFK010000013.1 coordinate 87,850, forward strand.
AAGGAAGTTTCAACGTTTCGACAATGCCGCCGGCCCAGCTGTGCGCATTGCCATCTGACCAGGTCGGTCCTGGTCAGGCTGGCTGAATAATGGCACAACCGGCAGCCGGCCGGCGTCGCGGGGCTTGACGGATGACCGGGTTCTGGCAATGTCGTCCATCATCGACGCGCGCGATTGCGCCGGGAGTGTCGTCCCCGCCCACCGCGCAATTTGGCGCCAGCGTCGGACCAGGTCAACTGCGCACCGGCAGCACCCGGCGCAGAGAGGGGTTCCGGTCATGAGAATCAATCGTCGCTGGTTGGCGGCGGCGGTCATCGCGGTGGTCGCCGGCGCGGCGGGAGTCACGCTCACCGGGACGGCCAACGCCGAGTCCAACGGCGGGGTGCGGGTGATGCCCCTGGGCGACTCCATCACCGAAGGCACCCAGGTACCCGGCGGCTACCGCATCGGCCTCTGGCAACGCCTCGCCACCGGCGGCTACCGGTCGACTTCGTCGGCTCGCAATACAACGGGCCCGACCAGCCTCGGCGACCACGACCACGAAGGACACCCCGGCTGGCGCATCGACCAGATCGACGCCAACATCACCGGCTGGCTGAACACCTACCAACCCGCACAGCATCCTGCTGCACATCGGCACCAACGACATCCTCCAGAACTACAACGTCTCCACCGCCCCCAACCGCCTCTCCACCCTCATCGACCACATCACCACCACCACCCCCAACGCCGAAATCTTCGTCGCCCAGATCATCCCCCTGGCCAACAGCGGACAAGAAAACGCCGTCCGCACCTTCAACAACGCCATCCCCGGCATCGTCCAAACCAAAACCAACGCCGGCAAACACGTCCACCTCGTCGACATGCACAGCGCACTCACCACCGCCGACCTCACCGACGGCATCCACCCCACCGCCACCGGCTACGACAAAATGGCCAACGTCTGGTACAACGCCCTCCGCGCAGTCCCCGGCAGCATCGGCAACAACGGCAGCCCGACGCCGAGCCCCAGCCGTAGCAGCGCCTCGCCGAGCCCGTCGCCGTCGCACAGCGCCTCGCCGAGCCCGTCGCCGTCGCTCAGCACCTCGCCGAGCCCGTCGCCGTCGCTCAGCACCTCGCCGAGTCCCTCGGCGAGCGGGTCACCGTCGCAGGGCGCGGGCGGATGCTCGGCCACCTACTCGATCGCCAACTTCTGGCCGGGCGGCTTCCAGGGCAGCGTGCGGGTGACCGCGGGCAGCAGCGCCATCCACGGCTGGACGGTCACCTGGCACTACGCCAACGGCCAGAGCATCAACCAGGCATGGAGCGCCACCGTGACCTCCACCGGGGCGGACATCACCGCCCGCAACGTGGACTACAACGGTGCGGTGGCGGCGGCCGCCACGGTCGAGTTCGGGTTCCTCGCCAATGCGCCCGGTACCAACGAGGTACCGGCGCTCGCCTGCAGCGCGACCTGAGCCACCCGGTCGCCCCGTGCCGTCCCGCCGCTGCCCGGCGGGGCGGCACGGGCCCGTTGGGACGGCACTCGCGCAGCAGTCGGATCGGCCCGGTCTCCTTGCACCGGTCCGCCACCAGCGCCAGCTGATCGTCTGTGGAGGATCGGCTGTCGGTGCGGTGATTGAAGGTAGTCGGACGGTGACAGGTCGCATCCAGCCATTGAGACTGGCATCAGCCCGACACCCCAGTCACATCGTCGCCGGCCCGCTCACCACTGTGCCAGAGCACAGGCAACTCAGGTGGTGTCTGCCCGGCGGCCTACCGAAGATCGGAGAACGCAATGGCGTGGATCAAGGCTGCTGACGGTTCAACGTGGCTCAACCTCAACCATGCGACGAAAGCGTGGGTGGAACCCAGTCCGCACACTCCCGGGCACTTCCGGGTGATGGCGAGTATCGACGGAGCGGCCGTGCAGCTGGGCACCAACGAGCACAACAGCGAGTCGCTCGCCAACGCCGTACTCAAGAACTTCCTGTCCTGACCCACGGCGATCCGGCCGCTGCGGGCATCCCGGTCACCGCGGTCGCGGCAAACCTCGGATGCGGGGTGCGTCGGGTCGGTCAGGACGCGGCATCGCGCAGCGCCGGCAGCAGTCGGGCGCTGGCGAAGTCGAGGAACTCGTCCTGGTGCTCGGCGCCGATCTGGATCAGCGCCACGTCGGTGAAGCCCGCGTCGAGGTACCTGCGCACCGCCTCGACGTGGGCGTCCAGGTCCGGGCCGCAGGTGATCGCGGCAGCCACCTGGTCCTGCGTGACACCGGCGGTGGCGCTGGCGAACGCGTGCGGATCGGGCAGCTGCGAGTTGACCGGCCAACCCAGTCCGGACCAGCGGAACTGCTCGTGCGCCCGGTTGCGGCAGGCGGCGGCGTCCGCCCCGAAAGACAGCGGTACCTGGCCGTAGCGGGGCTTGTCACCGGCGCTGTCGCGGAAGGCCCGCACCAGGTCGGCCGAGGGCTCGGTGGCCACCATGGCGTCGCCGAAGCGGGCTGCCAGGCTCACCGACTCGGGGCCGGAGACCGCCACCGCCATCGGTACGCCCTGCTCCGGGCGGTCCCACAGCTGGGCGGCGGGGACCTCGAAGTGGCGGCCGGAGTGGTGCACCGTCCCACCGGCCAGCAGGCCGTGGATGATCTCCAGCGCCTCGGTGAACATCTCGTGCCGCTGGCTGGCCTGCGGCCACTCGCCGACGATGTGCTCGTTGAGGTTCTCCCCCGCACCCAGGCCCAGGGTGAACCGGCCGTCGCTGAGCACGCCCACGGTGGCCGCCTTCTGCGCCACCACGGCCGGGTGGTAACGCCGGATCGGGCAGGTCACGAAGGACATCAGGTCGACCCGCTCGGTGGCGTGCGCGACCGCGCCCAGCACCGCCCAGGTGTACGGGGAGTGCCCCTGCTCCGCCAGCCACGGGTAGTAGTGGTCGGAGGCGACCAGGAAGTCGAAACCGGCCGCCTCGGCCGCCACCGCGTCCCGGATCAGCTGCTTCGGCCCGCTCTGCTCGCCCATCAGGCCTATGTAGTGGCCAACGTGGGCAGCGGCACCGTCCGGGAGGCCCGCGACTGGGTGGAGTACCTGACCCGGGCCGACGACAGCCCGATGGCGGCGCTGCGCCGCGCGCACGGGCGCGACGAGCCGTGGCGGGTGCCGTTCTGGGGGCTGGGCAACGAGCCCTGGGGCTGCGGCGGCAACATGCGCCCGGAGGCGTACGCCGACGCCGCCCGTAACTTCGGCACGTACAGCCGGGACCAGGGCGACAACCGGCTCTACCGGGTCGCGGCCGGCGGCAACGGCGACGACTACCGGTGGACCGAGGTGCTCATGCAGCGCCTGGACCGCAAGCCCGGCGGCGCCGCCGCCGGGAACAACGCCTACCAGGCCATCTCGTTCCACTACTACACGCTGGCCGGCAGCTGGGAGCGTAAGGGCAGCGCCACCGACTTCGACACCGACGAGTACTACACGACGATGGCCAACGCCGCCGCGGTGGAGCGGCTCATTGCCCGGCACGCCGCCGTGATGGACGCCTACGACCCGGACCGCGCCGTCGGCCTGGTGCTGGACGAGTGGGGTACCTGGTTCGACGTGGCGCCCGGTACCAATCCGGGCTTCCTGTACCAGCAGAACACCCTGCGCGATGCTCTGGTGGCCAGCGTGCACTTCGACGCGTTCCACCGGCACGCCGACCGGCTGGTGCTGGCGAACCTGGCGCAGACGGTCAACGTGCTGCAGGCCGTGCTGCTCACCGACGGCGCGAGGCTGATCCGCACGCCCACGTACCACGTGTTCGCGATGAACCAGGGCCACCAGGACGCGCAGTCGCTGCCGGTGGCGCTGCGCGACCCCGCGCCGGTGCGGTCGGTGGGCGAGCGGGAGCTGACCACGCTGTCGTTGTCGGCCAGCCGCCGCGACGGCCGGCTGCTGATCTCGCTGAGCAACCTGGACACCGAGGCGGGCGTGCAGGTGGAGCTTGACCTGCGCGGCGTCACCGGGCTCGGTGAGCCGGACGCCCAGCTGCTCACCGCCGCCGAACTGGCCGCCCACAACAGCGCCGGCCAGCCGGACGCGGTCACCCCACGGGCGTTCGACGGCGCGACGCTGGCCGGCACGGCGCTGCGGGTGGCCCTGCCGCCGCACTCTTTCGCCACGGTCAGCTGCACCTTCACCGACCGGGAGTAGCCGACCGGGCGGAAATCGGTTGGCCGCATCCAGGCCGATGTGCTGGAGTGGTGGCCGACCGCTGCCGATCCGATGAGGAGACCCGATGCGAGCCGTGTGCACCGTCACCGAGCAGGGACTTCCCATCTCGTCGAGGAGTGCAGCGGTTGGCACGGGCAACACTCAATCTCGGAATCCTGGCGCACGTCGACGCCGGTAAGACCACCCTGACCGAGCGGCTGCTCTACGAAGCCGGGGTCATCGACACCGTCGGCAGCGTCGACGCGGGTACCACCCGGACCGACAGCATGGCGCTGGAGCGCCAGCGCGGCATCACCATCAGGGCCGCCGTGGTCGCCTTCGACGTCGCCGGGGTACGGGTCAATCTCGTCGACACGCCGGGCCATCCGGACTTCATCGCCGAAGTGGAGCGGGTACTCAGCCTGCTCGACGGCGCGGTGCTGGTGGTCTCCGCGGTGGAGGGGGTTCAGCCGCAGACCCGGGTGCTGGCCCGGGCGCTGCGCCGGCTCGGCGTACCCACGCTGGTGTTTGTCAACAAGATCGACCGGCCGGGTGCGGACCCGGCCGGGGTGCTGGCGCAGGTCGGCGGCCGGCTCGGGGCCCGCGCCGTACCGATGGGCACGGTCGAGCAGCCCGGCCGGCGCGCGGCCCGGTTCCTCCCGTGGCGGCTCGACCGGCCGGAGTCGCGCGGTTCGCTGCTGGACGCGCTGGCCGACGGCGACGACCGGCTGCTCGCGGCGTTCGTCGCGGACGAGACGGCGGTGACCGGGCGGCGGCTGCGCACGGCGCTGGCCGCGCAGACCCGCGGTGGCCTGGTCCATCCGGTGTTCTTCGGCTCGGCCGTCACCGGCGCGGGCGTGGCGGCGCTGCGCCGCGCGCTGGTCGAGCTGCTGCCCTGCCGGGCGGGTGACACCCGCTCCCCGGCCTCCGGACGGGTCTTCGCCATCGACCGCAACCCCGCCGGCGAGCGGATCGCCTACGTGCGGATGTTCACCGGTTCCCTGCGCACCCGCCAGCGGCTGCCGCTGCACACGGTGGGCGGTGGCGGCGCCGAGGCGAAGCCCACCGCGATCCGGGTGGCCGAGCACGGCGACTGGGTGGGCCGGCCGGTGCTGGCCGCCGGGGAGATCGGGCAGCTGTCCGGGCTGGCCGGCGTCCGCATCGGGGACACCGTCGGTGCGCCCGGTACGGCGGCGTCGGCGCAGTTCCCGCCGCCCACCCTGCAGAGTGTGGTCAGCCCGGTACGCCCGGCCGACGGCACCGCGCTGCGCGCCGCACTGGCCCAGCTCGCCGAGCAGGACCCGCTGATCGGCGTACAGAGCGGCGACGGTGGCCGGGAACTGTCCGTGCGCCTCTACGGCGAGGTGCAGCGGGAGGTGCTGGCGGCCCGGCTGGCCGACGAGTACGGCATCGAGGTCACCTTCCGCCGCTCGACCACGATCTGCGTCGAGCGGCCGGCCGGCACCGGCACGGCCGTCGAGTACCTGGGCAGCGACGCCCACCCGTTCCGCGCCGGGATCGGGCTGCGCGTTGAGCCCGGACCGCCCGGCAGCGGCATCCAGTGGCGGATGGCGGTGGAACCGCACACCATTGCGCTGTACGTCTACAAGAGCGCCGAATCCTTCGCCGACCACATGCGCGGCTACGTGCTCGGCGCGCTCGACGAGGGCCGGTACGGCTGGCGGGTCACCGACGCCGTGCTGACCATGGTGCACAGCGACTACAGCGTGCCGGACGGCCCGCCGTCGCGCCGGGGCCGACTGAGCACCGCCACCGACTTCCGCAACCTCACCCCGATGGTGGTGGCCCGGGCGCTGGACGCGGCCGGCACACTCGTGTGCGAGCCGCTGCTGCGGGTCAGCGTCGAGATCCCGGCCCGGTCGGTGGCGGCCGTCCTGACCGCGCTCGGCCGCCTCGGCGCCGCCGTCCGCGACCAGTCCGTCCGCGGCGACCTGACCACCATCGAGACGGTACTTCCCGCGCCCAGCCTGCCCGATCTGCAGCGGCGGCTGCCCGGGCTGACCGGCGGCGAGGGCGTGCTGGAGTCCGCGTTCGCCGGTTACCGGCCGGTGGCCGGGGCGTCGCCGACGCGCAGGCGGACCAGCGCCGACCCGCTCAACCGTGCGGAGTACCTGGCGACACTCAGCCGGCAGGGCAGCCACGCCTGAGCGGGCAGGTGCGGATGGTGCAGGAGGACGGGGGTCCGCGGCGCAGCGCAGCGGCGCGCTCCTGAGCGGCGCGGCCAGGTAGTGGCCTCACCCGGTGCCGGATGCCGGTGTGTGACTGCGGGTTCGCCGCCGTCGGCGGGGCTGCTCGCGCCCGTCCGGGACGGACACCCGCTGGTGCGCGGGGCGCCGGGGCCACAGCAACGCCGCCGAGCCGGCCAGACAGACGCAGCAGAGCAGGATCGCCGCGGTCGGGTCGGCCCACCACAGGGGGTTTGCTGCCCACCACGCCCGGCCGGACCCCGGGGCGCTGAGCAGGGCCGGCAGGCGCTGGCCGGCCGCCTGGCCCGGGCCGTCGGTGAGCTCGACCGGGGCGCCCGTCATCGGATCGTCGGCCGGGAAGAACAACCCGGTGCACCGGTACGTCCGGTTCCGGCTCCCGGAGGAGACGCAGCTACTGACCGTCATCGTTCCGTGAATCCCGGTCGCATGCGCCCAGACGGCATCGGTGAGGTCCGGCACTGCGAAGAACAGCCCAAACAGGGCGGCGACGGCCACAAAGCCGCAGGCCGCCTTGATCCGCCAGCGCCGTCCACCGGCCCGCACGCCCCGCACGGGGCGAGGCTACGAGGCGCGTCAGCATCCCGCCCAACGCTGGTGACCAGTCTCTCAGCATCACTTGACGTTATGCAGGTGCTCTCCTGCATAATGGATGTCGTGGTGGGCGAGCTGGGCGCGGTCTCCCGGGGCGCAGCGTCCCTGGACGCGGTGTTCAAGGCGCTCGCCGACCCGACCCGGCGCGCCGTGCTGGACAGCCTGCGACGGCGCAGCGGACAGACCCTGGGCGAGCTGTGCGGGCAACTGGCCATGGCCCGCCAGTCGGCCAGCCAGCACCTGGCCGTCCTGGCGGGGGCCAACCTGATCAGCACCGTCCGGCAGGGCCGCGAAAGCTGCACTACCTCAATCCGGTACCCATCCACGAGATCGCGCAGCGCTGGCTCGCCCCGTTCGAACAGACCGCTGCTGGAGACGCTGGCGCCGTCAAACGACGAGCGGAGGACGACATGACCGACAACCGGCGTACGTCTACGTCACCTACATCCACAGCCACGCCCGAGCAGGTCTGGGACGCGCTCACCGACGCCGACCTGACGGCGGCCTACTGGGGGCACCGCAACGTCTCCGACTGGCAGCCCGGCTCCCGGTGGGAGCACCAGCGCACCGACGGCTCGGGCATCGCCGACGTGGTGGGTGTGGTCGTCGACGCGGTGCCGCCGAACCGGCTGGTGATGACCTTCACCACCCCCGGTGAGCCGGTGCCGGAGCAGCCGGCCACGGCGACCTTCGACATCGAGGCGTACCACGAGATCGTCAAACTCACCGTCATCCACGAGCACCTGCCCAGCCGTGACGACCGGGCCGCCGCGTCGGCCGGCTGGCCGGCCGTGCTGGCCAACCTCAAGTCCCTGCTGGAGACCGGCAGCGCGCTGCCGCAGGCCCCCTGGGAGATGCACGCCGACCTGCGGCAGCGACCGGGTAACGACTGAGCCGGTTGCGCTGTGGGCGGACAACGCCCACAGCGGCGCCGCCGCCGGCTTAGCATCGGGCATGGCCGACACTCCGCCGTCCCGCCACCCAGCCGACCAGCACCGGGCCGACCAGCGCCCAGCTGACCAGCGACCGCCGGACCAGCGCCCGGCCGACCGGCGCCCGTCGGAGCAGTCCGTGGCCGGCCGGCACACGGCAGGCCAGCGTCCGGGCGACCGACACCGGCAGGCCGACGCCCGCGGTGCGGCCGAACCGCTGTGGCGTCACATTCTCGGCGACCAGCTGCGCGCACTGCGCCACGCGCGCGGGCGGACGCTGGCCGACACGGCCGCCCGCGCGGGGGTTTCGCCGCAGTACCTGTCGGAGATGGAGCGCGGGCTCAAGGAGCCGTCCAGCGAGATGATCGCCGCCGTCACCGGGGCACTGGACGTCTCCCTCGCAGATCTGACCACCGCGATCACCGAGCATCTGCGCGGCACCGCCGACGAGCTGCGCGGTGCCGCTGGCACCGCTGCGCAGCTGCGCGGCACGGGTGACACCGCGCAGCTGCGCACTGTCGGCGGCACTGCCGGTGTGCCGGCGGGGCCGACCTGCCGGCTGGCCTACGCACTGGCCGCCTGAGCCGGTTCGCGGTCCTCGATGACCTGGTCGATCAGACCGTAGCGCTGCGCGGCGCGGGCGGTGAAGACCCGGTCGTGGTCGGTGTCGGCGCGCAGCGCGGCCACGCTCTGCCCGGTGTGCCGGGCCAGGATCTCCTCGATGTCCGAACGCACCCGGACCACCTCGTCGGCCTGCAGGATCAGGTCCGGGATCGCGCCCCGGCCCTGCGCCGCCGGCTGGTGCAGCACGATCCGGGCGTGCGGCAGAGCGGTGCGCTTGCCCGGCGCGCCGGCCGCCAGCAGCACCGCGCCGGCCGACACGGCCTGCCCGATGCAGGTGGTGGCGACCTGGGGCCGGACGAAGCGCATGGTGTCGTAGACGGCCAGCATGGCGCTCGGGTCGCCGCCCTCGCAGTTGATGTAGAGCTGGATGTCCTGCTCGGTGCTCTGCGCGGCCAGGTGCAGCAGCTGGGCAACCAGGGCGTTGGCCACCCCGGCGTCCAGCGCGGTGCCCAGATAGACGATCCGCTCGGCGAGCAGGTGGGAGTACACGTCCATGATCCGTTCGCCGCGTGGATGCGCCGCGATCACGTTGGGGATCAGGTAGCTCACCGCCCCACCCCCGCGCTCAGCCCGATTTCCCGGCGCGGGCCGTACGGGGCCACCTGGTCGAAGGTGTCCACCACGGTGTCGATGAAGCCGTACTCCAACGCCTCGGCGGCGGTGTACCAGCGGTCGTGCAGCGAATCCTCGAAGACGCGCTGCACCGGCTGGCCGGTGTCCTCGGCGATCAGCCGCAGCACCGTGTCCCGGGTGTGGCGCAGGTCGTTGGCCTGCAACTCGATGTCCACGGCGGTACCGCCGATGCCGGCCGAGCCCTGGTGCATGAGGATCCGGGAGTGCGGCAGGGCGCGCCGCCGGCCCCGGGTACCGGCGGAGAGCAGGAACTGACCGGCGCTGCAGGCCACCCCCAGCGCCAGCGTGGACACCGCGCACGGCACCAGCCGGATCACGTCCCGGATCGCCAGCATGGCCGGGACCGAGCCGCCCGGCGAGTGGATCCAGAGGCTGATCTCGGCGGCCGGGTCGGCCACCGCCAGGGTGAGCAACTGGACGGCCAGGGCGGTGCCGTTGTCGTCGTCCAGCGGGCCGTCCAGGACCAGGACGCGCCGGTCGTAGAGCTCCCGGCGGACCCGTTCGGTCATCAACGGTGGCGTGTTCTCCTTGTTCATCTGCCCAGCCTGCGCCGGTCGGTGGGGCGGTGACAGGGCGATCCGCCGGCAGCGGATCCGCCCACAGCAGCGCGGTACGCCGTTAGGGTCCACCCATGCCGACAAGTGATCCCGCCGCGTCCACTGTGGACCCCCGGATGATGCGCGCCGGTTTCGCGCTGGAGTTCGCCACACTGGGCTGGAACGTCGTCGGGATCGTGGTGCTCGCCGTGGCGGCGCTGGCCGCCAGGTCGGTGGCGCTGGCCGGGTTCGGCCTGGACTCGCTCATCGAGATCGGCGCCTCGCTGGTGGTCGTGTGGGAGCTGTCCGGCGCCGGGGCGGCCCGCCGGCGCCGGGCGCTGCGCGCCATCGGCGCGGCCTTCGCGCTGCTGGCGGTGTACCTGTGCGGCCAGTCGACGGTGGTGCTGGTCACCGGGTTCCGGCCGGGCACCAGCACGATCGGGATCGGCTGGACGGCGGTCACCGCCGCGGTCATGTTCGGCCTGGCCGCGGGCAAGCACCGGGTGGGTACCGCGCTGGACAACCCGGTGCTGCGCGGCGAGGGCCGGGTGACCCTGGTCGACGGCCTGCTCGCGGTGGCGGTGCTGGTCGGGCTGGTGCTGCACGCCGCGGCCGGCTGGTGGTGGGCCGACCCGGCGTCCGGTTACGTGCTGGCCGGGTACGCGGTGCGGGAGGTCGTCCAGCTGGGCCGGGCCAGCTGAGCGCAGCCCGGCACGGCGCGGCCGGCGCTCAGGCGGCTCCGCGCCGGGCGGCCGGGAGGCCCGCCACTGGCGCGCCGTCGGACACCAGCAGCACCGGGGCGTTGGTGGCCAGCCGGTACCCGACGCCCCGCACGGTGGTGACCAGGGCCTCGCTGCCGAGCTTCTGGCGCAGCCGCCGGACGTGCACGTCGACGGTGCGGGAGCCGGTGAAGGCATGGCCCCACACGGCGTTGAGCAGCTGGCCCCGGCTGAACACCTGGCCCGGGTGCCGGGTCAGGTGCAGCAGCAGGTCGAACTCCAGCCGGCACAGGGTGATCTCCTGACCGGCGCGGCTGACGCTACGCGAGCGCGCATCCACCCGCAGCACCGTGTCGGCGGCGGTCGCCCGGCGGGGCGCCGGCCAGCCCGCCACGCCCGGCGGTGCCTGTCCGAGCACGGTCAGACCGCCGGCCGCCAGCTGCTCCAGGACGCTCCGGACGGCGGCGGTGTGCTCGGTGCCCAACTGGCCGCCGTCCTGCGCCGAGGGGTAGAGGACGACCACGATGGGGGTACCGGCGTGCTGCGGCGCCGGGGTGCCCGGCTGCGGCCGGCTGCGCCGGGTGGTACGGGTTCGGGTACTGCGGGCGTGGAACGTCGGGTGGGCGGAGAATGACGGTGACACGGCGGACCTCCAGCGTGGGCGACGACGGACTACGACCGCCCGTTGGCCCGGGCAGCCGCTCAGGTCGCGCAGCTACAGGTGGCGCTGCTGGTGCGCTGGAAGTCGACGTAGCGCCGCACGACGAGGCGCCGCACCACCGGGCGGAGTACCCGGGCGCCGCTCCCGCTTGTCATACCCGTAACAATAGCATCCTTAGCCGGTAGGTGAAGCAGGTTATTCGCGCCGGAAGGCGCAGAAGGCGCACGCGGCGTACCCCCGGGTCGAACGGCCCTGGTGCGCGCGGCCGCGGGCGACGAGCATCGAGGAACCGGCACGGAGAGGGGTGGGGCGGATGGGCGGGAACGGGAGCGGCAACCGCGGCGGTCCGCGCGGCGGCGAGGCCGTCTACGGCCTGGGACTGATCGGCGCCCTGGTCTACTACCTCCAGCACGCGCACGGCTTCTGGGGCGTCGTGGTCGGCATCCTCAAGGCCCTGGTCTGGCCCGCCTTCGTGGTCTACGACCTGCTGAGGTTCCTGGGCCACTGAGCCGGCAACCCCGCCGTCGGGACCGCCGGACCGGCAGCACCGTCACCGCCGCCGCGTACGCTCGCACGGATGCGACCGGGCAGGGCGACCGGCGGGGTTCGCCGGGCGCTGCCGGTCGCGGTCCAGCCGTGAGGGGGCTGCCAACTGTTGCTCTGTGAGTATGCATTAGGATGCTGTTGTGAACTTGAAGGAGTGGGCACGGGTGCAAGGGGTGCATCCGGTGACCGCGTACCGCTGGTTTCGGGAGGGCAAGCTGCCGGTGCCGGCCCGCAAGGTCGGTCGACTGATCCTGGTTGAGCCGGTTGAGGAGGCGCTGGAACGGGTTCGGGTGGTGGCGTATTGCCGGGTCTCCAGCGCCGATCAGAAAGACGACTTGGAACGCCAGGCCGGTCGGGTGGTGACCGGGGCAACTGGTCGTGGCCTTGCTGTTGATCAGGTGGTGTCCGAGATCGGTTCGGGGATGAACGGCCACCGCCGCAAGTTGACCCGGGTTTTGTCGGATGTGACCGCTAGCGTCATCGTCGTGGAGCACCGGGACAGGTTGACTCGCTTCGGGTTTGAGCATTTGGCCGCGTCGCTGGCCGCGTCAGGGCGCCGGATCGTGGTGCTGGACGAGACGGAGACCACCGACGGTCTGGTACGTGATGTGACCGAGGTCCTGACGTCGCTGTGTGCCCGCCTGTACGGGCGGCGTTCGGCGTCGCGCCGGGCGGCGAAAGCAGTCGAGGTCGCCACCGGTGGCGAGCCGGTATGAGCACTGCGACGGTGGTGCAGGCATACCGGTTCGCTTTGGACCCCACGTCCGCGCAGGTCGAGGTGTTGGCCCGTAACGCTGGGGCGGCGCGGTTCGCGTTCAATCACATGCTCGCCCGAGTCCGGGCGGTCGGGGCGCAGCGCGAGGCCGAACGGTCCTGTGGGATTATCGGCGACGGACTCACCCCGTGGCAGGGCTGGTCATTGCCGGCGTTGCGCAGGACCTGGAACCAGGTCAAAGACCAGGTCGCGCCGTGGTGGCCGGAGTGCTCGAAGGAAGCCTTCAACACCGGCCTGGACGCTTTGGCGCGGGCGATGAGAAATTGGGCCGGCTCCAGATCTGGCAAGCGGAAAGGCACGCGGGTCGGGTTTCCCCGGTTCAAGGCCAAGGCCCGCACTCGTCGCTCGATACGGTTCACTACCGGCACGATGCGCCTGGATGCAGCCGACCGCCGGCACGTGGTGTTGCCGAGGCTGGGACGAATTCGTACGCACGAGTCGACCCGTGAACTCGCCCGTCGCCTTCAGGCGGGTACTGCGCGGATCATGTCCGCGACGGTTTCGGAGTCCGGTGGGCGCTGGTTCTGCGCGTTCACCGTCGAGATCGCCCGTCAGGTTGGTCGCCCGGAGCAGGTGGCTCGTGCGGGCCGGATCGTCGGGGTCGACGCCGGGGTCAAGCACTTGGTGGTGTTGTCCACCGGGGAGATGATCGACAACCCGGCACCGTTGAAGACCGCGCTGCGGAAGCTGGCCAAGGCCCAGCGGCGCACGGCCCGCCGGGTCGGCCCGTACGACCCGGACACCCGACGCCGCCGGCAGCCGTCGAGCCGATGGCGCCACGCTCAGCAACAGGTGGCCCGGGTGCACGCCCGCGTCACGGCGGTCCGCGCCCACACCTGGCATGAGCTGACCACCCGGCTGGCTCAAACGTTCGACCACATTGTGGTCGAGGACCTGCACGTAGCCGGTATGGTCCGCAACCGTAGGCTCGCCCGCGCCATCTGCGACGCCGCGCCGGCGACCCTGCGCCGACACCTCGGCTACAAAACCCAGTGGTACGGCTCCGTGCTGCACACCGCCGACCGTTGGTACCCGTCCAGCAAAACCTGCTCGGCCTGCCAGACGGTGAAACCCAAGCTGTCGCTGTCCGAGCGCCTGTTCACCTGCCAAGCGTGCAGAACGTCCCTCGACCGCGACGTCAACGCCGCACGCAACCTCGCCGCGCTCGTAGCGGCCGTCGACCCGCAGTTGCCAGGCGACGTTAAAACAGGACGTGGAGCCTGCGGAAGACCTCCGCCCTCGGGTGAGGCAGCAAGCCGTGAAGCGTCAAGACCGGGCCTCCCGGTCAACGCCGTTCGGCAACGAACGGCTGCCGATCACGAACTTACCAAAGTTCATTGAACGGCAACGGCACGATGCGCATCATCCGCTACCGCGACCACGACGGCCGACCCGCCGTCGGCGTCGCCGACGAGCCGGGCACGGTATGGCCGCTGCCGGTGCCCACGCTGGCGGACCTGCTCACCCGCCCGCTGGCGCAGATCCGGGCGGACGTGCTGGCCGCCGCCGAGAGGGCGCCGGTGCCCGGCGCCGCCGCCCCGTGGCTACCCCCCGTCGACGGTGGTACCGAGGTGTGGGCGGCCGGCGTCACCTACCGGCGCTCCCGCGAGGCCCGCATCGAGGAGAGCGCCACCGGCGACGTCTACAGCCGGGTGTACCAGGCCGTCCGCCCCGAGCTGTTCGTCAAGTCGGTCGCCTGGCGGGTGGTGGGCGACGGCGAGGCCATCGGGGTACGCGCCGACTCGCCGGCCAACACCCCGGAGCCGGAGATGGCCCTGGTGCTCAACGCGGGCGCCGAGATCGTCGGCGTCACCGCCTGTAACGACGTGTCGTCCCGCTCGATCGAGGGCGAGAACCCGCTCTACCTGCCACAAGCCAAGATCTACACGGCGTCCTGCGCGCTCGGCCCGGGTATCCGGCCGATCTGGGAGATCGGCGACCCGGCCGCGTTGGCGATCAGCTGCACCGTCACCCGCGCCGGTACCCCGATCTGGTCGGCCGACACCTCGACCGCGGCCCTGCACCGCGGCCTGGACGACCTGGTCGAGCACCTGTTCCGGGCGCTGGCCTTTCCGTGGGGCGCGATCCTGTCCACCGGCACCGGTATCGTTCCGGACCTGGCCACCAGCCTGTCCCCCGGGGACACCGTGCGCATCGAGCTCGAAGGAGTAGGCGTGCTGACCAACCCGGTGATCCGGGTACCCGCCCAGGACGGTGCCGGATGAGCCGCACCCAGGGGTACGACCCGCGGACCGGGCGCCCGGTCGGACCGGGCGTCGCGGACTCGGACGACGCCGAGGTCTCCTCGGCCCTCGCGGCCGCCGACGCCGCCCGCCGCGGGCTCGCCGAGAGCAGCGCAGCGCAGCGCACCGGCTGGCTGACCGCGGTCAGCGACGCGCTGGGCGCCGCCGCTGACGAACTGGTCGCCAGCGCGGACGCCGAGACCGCGCTGGGCGTCCCCCGGCTCACCGGCGAGCTGGCCCGGACCCGCTGGCAGGTCGAGCTGTTCACCCGGGTGCTGGCCGACGGCGGCTACCTGGACGTCAGCCGTGACGCCCCGGGCAGCCTGCCGGCCGGCCAGCCCAGCGTCGACCTGCGGCGGATGCTGCACCCGGTCGGGCCGGTGGCGGTCTGGGCGGCCAGCAACTTCCCGTTCGCGTTCGGGGTCAGCGGCGGCGACACCGTTTCGGCGCTGGCCGCCGGCTGCCCGGTACTGGTCAAGTCGCACCCCAGCCAGCCGGCCACCGCAGCCCTGCTGGGTCGGGTGATCGCCGCCGGGCTGCGCGACGGCGGGGCGCCGCCCGGCGCGTTCGCGGTGCTGCACGGCGAACGGGCCGGGGACACGCTCATCGCCGACCGCCGGATCCGGGCCGCCGCGTTCACCGGGTCGCTGCGCGGTGGCCGGGCGCTCTTCGACCGCGCCTGCGCCCGCCCCGACCCCATCCCGTTCTACGGCGAGCTGGGCAGCCTCAACCCGGTGTTCGTGAGCGTTGCGGCGGCCGCCGCCCGGGGCGAGGCCATCGCCGACGGGTTCGTCGCCGCGCTGACCCTGGGCGTCGGCCAGTTCTGCACCAAGCCGGGCATCCTGGTGGTCCCGCGCGCCAGCGGGCTCGTCGACGCCGTCGCCAGCCGGATCGGCGCGGCCACCGGCGGAGCGCTGCTCAACCGGCGCATCCAGGAGGCGTACCTGAGCGGTTCGGCGCGGCTGGCCGAACTGGCCGGGCCGCAGGTCCGGCGGGTGCCCGGCGGGGCGCCTGCGGGCGAAGGGTACCTGGTCTCCCCCGGCGCACTGGTGGTGACGCTGGAAACGCTGCTGGCCCGGTTCGACGCCTTGGCGGAGGAGTGCTTCGGGCCGTTCGCGCTGCTGGTGGAGTACTCCAGCGAGGAGGACCTGCCCCGGCTGGCGGCCCGCTTCCCCGGCAGCCTGACCGGCACGGTGCACGCCGAGAGCGGCCGGGACGACGCGCTGGCCGCCGAACTCATCGCGGTGCTGCGCGAGCGGGTCGGGCGCATCGTCTGGAACGGGTGGCCCACCGGGGTCGCGGTCGGCTGGGCGATGCAGCACGGCGGGCCCTACCCGGCCTCCACGGCCGCCGCCAGCACGTCGGTGGGGGCCCGGGCGATCGGCCGGTTCCTGCAGCCGACCGCGTACCAGGACGTCCCGGCGCACCTGCTGCCACCACAGCTGCGTTTCTGCAACTTTCAGAATGAAGCGGGACCCAGCTCACGGCTCTGAACTGCGGGCATGCCAGCCGCCTGCGAACTCGTCGAGGTCGACCCGCCGTACGGACACCGGGGCCACACTAGGATCTGCCTCGGTCAATGCGGATCACGCCGTGGTCGTGCCATGACCGCGGGGGGACCTTCCGCCCGCTCACGGGAGGTGCCGCCGATCATGGAGTACGCGGAGCCGCTGGACGTCACCGTCCTGCTGCCGTGCCTCAACGAGGCGCAGACCGTGGCGGTGTGCGTCCGCAAGGCGCTGGACAGCTTGGACCGGGTCGGGGTGCGGGGCGAGGTCGTGGTGTCCGACAACGGCTCCGTCGACGGTTCGCAGGAGCTCGCGGTCGCCGCCGGTGCGCGGGTGGTGCACGCGCCGATCCGTGGCTACGGTGGCGCGCTGCTCGCCGGGATCGAGGCCGCCCGTGGCCGGTACGTGGTGATGGGCGACGCCGACGACTCCTACGACCTGGCGAACCTGGGACCCTTCGTCGAGGAACTGACCGCCGGTCGCGATGTGGTGATGGGCAACCGGTTCCGCGGCGGCATCGCGCCGGGCGCCATGCCCTGGCTGCACCGGTTCGTCGGCAACCCGGTGCTGTCCTGGCTGGGGCGCACGCTGTTCGGCCTGCGCGGGGTCGGTGACTTCCACTGTGGACTGCGCGGGTTCAACCGGGAGCGGATCCGGGCGCTGGGCCTGTGCATGCCGGGTATGGAGTTCGCCAGCGAGCTGGTGATCCGCGCCGCGCTGGCCGGCTACTCGATCTCCGAGGTGCCGACCACGCTGCGGCCGGACGGCCGGGGCCGGCCGCCGCACCTGCACACCTGGCGGGACGGCTGGCGGCACCTGCGGTTCCTGTGCGTGTTCGCCCCCCGCCAGCTGCTGATCGCACCGGGTATCGCGCTGATCGTGCTCGGCCTGGCCGGGGCGTCCTGGCTGCTGCCCGGGGAGCGCCGGGTCGGCGGCGTCGGCTTCGACGTCAGCGCGCTGGTCTACGCCTGCCTGGCCATCCTGGTCGGCGCGCAGCTGTTGATGTTCGGCGGCTTCGCCCAGCTGTACGGGATCCAGGAGGGGCTCATCAAGCAGGTGGCGCACGCCTGGTGGAGCCGGGTGTTCCGGCTGGAGACCTGTGTGGCGGTGGGCCTGGGGCTGATCGGCGTCGGCGTGGCCGGTACGATCGTGGCCATCCAGATGTGGAGCGACACGGATTTCGGCGCGCTGGACCCCCGGCGGGAGATCCGGATCGTCGTACCGTCCGCCACCGCGGTCGCGCTCGGCGTGATCGTCGTCTTCGCCGGCCTCTTCGCCAGCCTGCTGTCCCTGCGTACAGCCAGGTCCGGCCGGTCCCCGGCACCGGCGCAGCGGTCGAGCCCACTGGCTGAGTCCTTGTCGCAGGATGAGTCCCTGTCGCAGGATGAGTCCCTGACGCAGTCAGCCCCGTAGCTGTCGCCCAGGCCGCGGCCCGCGAGGAGAATGAGAGCACGCCCATGACATCGACAGCGCGCCCCGACGCCGCCCGGTCCGTGGTCATCGCCATCCTGATCGGGTACTTCATGCTCGGGGCGGCGTGGGCGTTCGCCGGCCCGTACGACAGTTCAGCCGACGAGCAGGACCACATCGTGCGGGCCGCTGGCGTGGTGAACGGGCAGGTCGCACCCAAGCCGCAGGACGTGGCCTTCCACACCGGCGCGATACAGACCGTCCCGCGCAGCCTGGTGCACAACATGTGCTGGCAGTTCGCCTCCGAGAAGAGCGCGGCCTGTGACAACCAGGGCTTCGCCGACCGCACGCCGGTAGCCATGCCCACGAAGGTCGGCCGCTACAACCCGGTGTACTACGCGGTCGTCGGCTGGCCGCTGCGGTACTCGCCGACCATGCGCGGGCTGTGGATGTCCCGGCTGCTCACCTCGCTGCTGGTTGCCGGGCTGCTGGCGATGGCGGCATCGGCGGCGCTGCGCTGGTCCCGGCACCGGGTCATGCTCACCGGCGTGGTGCTGATGGCCACCCCTGCGGTGCTGAACCTGGCCGGTACCCTCAACCCGTCCGCGCTGGAGGTCGCCGCGGGCATTCTGCTGTTCAGTGCGCTGATACCACTGCTGGATGTCGACCGCGAGATCGAGCCGAGGATGGTCTGGTACGCCGGGGTGGCGGCGGTGGTGCTGGCCACGGTCCGCGGCCTGGGGCCGTTCTGGCTGGGGGTCGCCGGGCTGGTACTGCTGGTACCGCTGCGGCGCGCGCAGTTGACGCGGCTGTGGACGGCCCCCCGGTTCTTCGTCTGGTCGTGGGTCGTCGCGGTCGCGGTGCTGGCCAGCGTCGTGTGGACGCTACGCATGCACGCACTCACCCTGGGCCGCACGGATCCGATCAACCCGCCGTACAAGACCGCCCAGATCGTCGAGTTCGTCACCATGACGCGCTGGGTCGAGCACCTGTCCCAGATGGTCGCCGGGCTGGGCTGGCTGGACATCCCGGTCCCGCCGTACGTGACCCTGCTCTGGTACGTCATGCTCGGCCTACTGGTGGTGGGCGGCCTGCTGTTCGGCGACCGGGCCAGCCGGTACCGGATCGCCGCCATCACGCTGATCGCCTTCATCGTGCCGATGTTCACCGACGGGCTGACCGCCACGCTGAACGACTACCCGTCGCAGGGCCGCTACCTGATGCCGCTGTTCGCCGGTGCCGTCCTGCTGGCCGGTGAAGCGCTGGTGCGCGCCGGGGTGTTGACCGGCCGGCGCGCCACGACGCTGATCCGCGCCATCGGCATCGTGGTGATGCCGGTGCTGCAGGTGACCTGCCTGGCCGCCGCGATGGTCCGCTGGCAGAGCGGTGCGTCGCAGGACTGGCGCCGCCCGCACTTCGATCCGTTCACGGGAGCCTGGCATCCGGGCGTCGGCTCGGGGCTGCCGATGATCCTCGGCGTGGTGGGCGTGGCGGTTCTCGCGTGCGCGTTCTGGGACGCGACAGCTGCCGGACAACCGGACCCGCTGCCGGCTTCCGGGGAGGAAGCCGCGGCGCCGCCGGCCGGCGAAGTGCTGGAGCGCGAGCCTTCCGGCGCCGTGGTGACGGTCGCTTGAGCCAGGTGTCCAGCCACCGCCGGTAGCTGGTGCAGCGCCAGCTGACCTTCGGCTTGGCTGCCCTCGCCGATCCCGAAACGCTGCGCCGCTGTCCGCAGCGGACTGCGCTGGTCAGTGCGCGGGCACCCGGGCCGCCCGCCGGTCTGTGGTCGGGTCGGTGGGCGCTTGCGTACGGCGCCCGGCCCCGAGCAGCAGCAACGCGGTGCCCAGCGCGGCGAGCCCGGCGCCGGCCAGCGTGCCGGGGCGCACGCCGTGGGCGTCGACGAGTACCCCGCCCAGCAGTGAACCGCCACCGATACCGACGTTGAACGCGGTGCTGGCGCCTGCCGCCGCGACGTCCGAGTTGCCCGGCGCCACCCGCAGGGCGCTGTTCTGCACGGCCGGGGCGTAGGCGCTGAAGGCGAACCCGAGCAGCGCCAGCGCGGCGACCGTGGCGGGCCGGCTGGTGCCGGCCGCCCACAGCGCGGCCAGGGCGCCGGTGATCAGTGCCAGGGGTACGGCCACCGCGAGCCAGGGGCGGCGGTCGAGGTGCCGGCCGACGAGGACGGCGCCCAGTACGCCGGCCACGCCGGTGACCAGCAGCAGCGGCGCCAGGGCCGCCGCGCCGAAGTGGCTGACCCGGGTGAGGAACAGGCTGATGTAGGTGAACGCCGTCTCGAAGCCGGCGACGCCCAGCGCCGCGGAGACCACCAGGATCGCGTACCGGCGGGTGTCCGGGGTCGGCGCCCGGTTCGCCTGCTCGCGCTGCGCCGGTGCGCTGGGCAGCAGCAGCGCGACCGCGGCGCAGGTGGCCAGCAGCAGGGCGCTGAGCGCGAGGAAGGCGACCCGCCAGTTGGTCTGCTGACCGAGCCAGGTACCGGCCGGAACGCCCAGCACCGGGGCGAGCGAGGTACCCACGGCCAGCCGGCCGAGTACCCGGCCGCGGACCTGTGCGGCGAACAGCCCGGCCACGGTGGGCCCCACGATGGACCAGAACAGCGCCTGGCCGCTGGCCACCACCAGGCGGGCGACCAGCAGCGTCCGGTAGTCGCCGGCGAACGCGCAGACCACGGTGGCGCCGGCCGACACGGCGAGGGTGCCGGTGAGCAGGGGCCGCCGGGGTACCCGCACGGTGAGCCGGGTCAGCGGGAGGGAGGCGAGCACCACGACGACGGCGTACCCGGTGACCGCCTGCCCCACCTGGGCCGGTGATCGGTGCAGGTCGTCGGCGATCAGCGGCAGCAGCCCGATGGGCAGGACCTCGGTGGTGACATAGGCGAACGTGGCCACGGACAGGGCGACCAGTGCGGCGCTGGCGCGGCGGGCGTCGGTCGGCATGCCACCTCCTCCGAGCTACCAGTAAAACCCGTTACAGTGGTAGCCTCGCATGCGTGGATGAATCGCGCAATCCGCGACTGGTCGGCGGCCACCAGGCGCTGGACCTGGTCAACACGGTGGCGCCCCGGGGCGCTCCTGCCGAACGGGACTGGCTGGCCACACCGCAGGAACTGCTCGACTGGGCACAGTGGTCCGGAGTGGTCGACGCCCGGGAGGCAGCCACCGTGCGGCGCTCCTGGTCGGCCGGGCGGGACCGCGCCGACGAGGCGCTGCGCGCCGTGGTCGCACTGCGGGAGGCCGCCTACGACGTGCTGTCCGCCGCGCTGGCCCAGTGGTCCGGCTCCCCCGGCGCCGCGACCGGTGCCGACCGGGTCGCCCGGGCGCTGGATCGGCTGCGGCAGCAGTGGGCCACCGCCGCCGCCCGTACCCAACTGGTCTGTGCGCCGCCGGCCGATCGGCCGGAGCCGGGCCGCGGGCGGGGCGTCGTCTCCCTGGTCCCCGGCTCGGTACCGGCGCTGCTCATCGGCGACCGGCTCACCCACGCGGTCATCGACCTGCTCCGCACGGTCGACCTGGCCAGCCTGCGCCGCTGTCCGGTCGGGGACGGCGGCTGCGGGTGGCTGTTCCTCGACCACAGCCGCAACGGCTCACGGCGCTGGTGCAGCATGGCCGACTGCGGCGGGCAGGCGAAGGCGCGCCGGCTCACCGCGCGCCGCCGCGACCTGCGCACAGCCACCTCACCGCCGGCCGCGAGCCGCGCACCCGCCGGCTGACCGTCGGCACAGCCGGCGTCCGGCCGGCCCGAGCGCCGAACTGCCCGCCGGTGACGGCTCGCGTCGTGGCGCGAGTGGGACGCGGGTCAGGTGACGTCGCGGCGGCGCACCCCGGCAGCGGTCGCCAGCAGGGTGGCGATCAGGATGACCGCGAGCACGGTGGCGCTCAGGCCGGCGCCGATCGACCAGGTGCCGGCCGGACAGACCGGTCCGAAGTCCGGCGGGCGGCAGGGGCCCATGTCGGTGTAGCTGGTGGAATTGTTCAGCCAGGACACCATGTAGCTGCTGAGGTAGTACCGCTGCGGCCGGGCGACCTGCGCCGCCGACAGCGCGATCCGCGCAACGACTTCGACCGTGACCAGGTACCCGACCGCCGTGCCCAGCGCGGCGGCGGTGTGCCGGCCGTAGCAGGCGATGGCGAACCCGGCGGCGGCGCAGGCCAGGGTGAGGGCGAGTACCCGCGCGTCACGCAGCGCCAGCGAGGCCAGCAGGCCGGGGGTCAGGCCGGCGTCGCCGCGCTGGCGCGCCACCACCCACATCGCCACGCTCCAGGCCGCGCTGACCGCCAGCGTCACCGCGCCCACCCCGAGCAGCAACGCGGCGAGCTTCCCGGCCAGTACCTCCATCCGGCGGGGGCGCCAGACCAGCACTGTCATCATGCCCCCGCTGCTCCATTCGGCCCCCACGAACGAGGCGCCGAGGACGAACCCGAACAGCGCGAGCAGTCCACCGAGAAGCACCAGTAGGGTGCTCATGTCCCGGCCGTAGGTGAACTGGTAGCCCTGGAACTCCTCCACCGAGGGCTGGAAATGTTCCGCCCGCTGCCGGCACTCGGTCTCGGTGGGCGGCGGCTGCCCCTCCGGGCCGGCTGTCCCGGTCCGCGCGTCGGACAGGCACAGGTCGAGGTTCTGGGCGCGCTGCCCGGCGATGAACGCCTGGGCACGGGCCAGTCCGGCCGCCGTGTGCGGGTGTGAGCGGTGGCCCACCCCGTAGCCGGCGAGGGCGAGGACCAGCAGCATCAGCACCAGCATGACGGTGGTGAGCCGGCGGGCGAAGAACCGGCGCCACTCGGCCCGCAACAGGGCGGCGGCGTCCGGCGTCAGCAAGCGCGTCATGCGGCATCTCCAGCCGTATCGGTCAGTTCCAGGAACACCGTCTCCAGGTCGGCGGTGCAGGCCACGATCCCGGTCGCCCACAACTGGTCGCGGGCCAGCGTGCTGCTGATCCACTCCGGGTCGGTGACGCCGCCGACGATCAGCGAACCGTCCACCTGGCGTACCGTGGCTCCGGCCGCGGCCAGGACGCCGGCCGCCCGGTCGAGGTCGCGGACGCCGACCCGGTACTCGCCGGAGTCCCGGGCGGAGAGCACATCGGCGACCGGGCCGCTGGCCACCCGCTTACCGTGGGCGATGATCGTGACCTGGTCGCAGATCTGCTGGACCTCACCGAGGATGTGGCTGGACAGCAGCACCGTGGTGCCCGCCGCGGCCAGGCCGCGGACGAGATCGCGCATCTGCCGGATACCGGCGGGGTCCAGCCCGTTGGCCGGCTCGTCCAGGATGAGCAGCTCCGGTGACTTCAGCAGGGCAGTGCCCACCGCCAGTCGCTGCTTCATGCCCAGCGAGAAGCCGCTGATCCGGTCGTCGGCGCGGTCGGCCAGCCGGACGAGGTCGAGCACCTCGTCGACCCGGCGGGCCGGCAGCCGGCCGATGGTGGCCAGCAGGGCCAGCGTGCGGCGGGCGGTGAAGTGCGGGAAGAACTGCGGACCCTCGACGATGGCGCCGACCCGGGGCGCCACCTGCGCCAGCCCGGCCGGTACCGGCTGGCCGAGGACGCGCAGGGTGCCGGCGTCCGGGTGGACCAGCCCGACGAGGGTGCGCAGGGTGGTGGTCTTGCCCGAGCCGTTGGGGCCGAGGAACCCGTGCACCTGTCCGGCCGGTACCACCATGTCGAACCCGTCGAGGGCGGTACGCCGCGTGCCGCGCCTGCCCCGATAGGTCTTGCGCAGCCCTTCGATCTCGACCACCGCCACCGCCCGGACCTCCGTTCCACTGGACCTGTGTCCCCGCGCGTCTGCCGGAGGTGGCCAGAACTCTATGTAGATAGAGTTCTGGCTGCAAGCAACCTGTCCGGATCCCGGCAGTAGGCGTGGCCACCCGACCCGCGCACGGCTCACGCCGCTCACCTGCCCGGCGGCGGCTGCGGTACGGTCCGCTCATGGGGAGGACCTGGGGTGACGAAGTGCCGGGGGTGTGCGAGCTGCCCTCCGGGCGGCGGATCCGGGGGCGCGGCCTGCGGCGCCCGCTACCGGCCGGACCCCTGCCCTCGCTAGGCGTCTACCTGCTCGGCCGGCGGCCGCCGGAGTTCGACTGGGAGAGCCGCTGGATCCGGTGGCCGGACTTCTGGCTCCCGCGCGACCGGGCGGCGGCCACCGCGACGCTGCGCGAGGCGCTGCGGCGCTCGGCCGACGAGCGCGTCGAGATCGCCTGCGGTGGCGGCAAGGGGCGCACCGGTACAGCGCTGGCGATGCTCGCCGTGCTCGACGGCGTGCCACCAGACCTGGCGGTCGGGTACGTCCGCACGCACTACCTGCCGCACGCCGTCGAGACCCCGTGGCAACGGCGGTTCGTTGCCGACTTTCGCCCGTCGCACCGCACGCCCTAGGGCTGCTGGAAGTCGGCCGTCTGCCAGATCTTCTGCGCCTGGTACTGCTGCACCTTCGTCACGTACCCGTCGCCCGCGGCGGTGTGCCAGCGGCCGGAGAACCACCGCCCGACGCAGCCCCAGGCATCACCGGACCGGTACGCCTGACCGTGCTCCACCGTGCCGAGCCAGGTCTCGTACCCGTCGAAGCAGGCGCGCCAGACGCCGTAGGCCAGGTCGGCGTTCATCGCCGTCGACCGCCCGAACCCGGGCCAGCCCTGCTTCATGTACGGCCAGCGGTCCTGCAGGACGCCGTAGCTCTGCGGGCACTGCCCGGCCCGGCCGTCGACGCCGGGCTGGTGCTCAGCTGGGCAGGCGCCCGCGTCGCTGCCCCAGTCGCCGAGCGTGTCCTGGCGCCACCAGCTCTCCACCGCGGTCTGCGCGTAGACGATGTCCTCGTCGATGCCCCACTTGCAGGCCGTCCAGCGCAGGATGTCCCTGGTCGAGCCGGTGAAGTTGCCGTCGACGCGGGCCGCGACGGCGCGCACCGCACTGGCGTCACCGGTGAACAGCGACGCGTCGACCCGCTGGCCGGTGGTGGCGTTGGCGGATCTGTTGGAGCGCTTGTTCTCCGACGTCGGGTGGGCGCGGACCCAGGCCGCGCACTGGGCCCCGCTCGGCAGCGCGGCGCTCGGCGGCAGCGTGCCGAAGTGGGCCGGGGCGCCGGCAGCGGAGGGCTGGGCCGGGCGGGGCGTGCCGCTGGCGCCGCCGGACCGAGGCGCGGAGGGCGCCGCCGCCGACGGGCTGCCCGGCGCCCCGGACGCGCTCGCGCTGACCGCAGCCGTCGCGGTGCTCGGGCCGGGTCCGGCGGCCACAGCCCGCGGGCCGGTCCCGGAGCAGCCGGCGAGCAGCACCACGACAGCGCCGGCCGCGACGACGCCGAGCAGGGGCAGGCGGGTTGGTCGCATAGGCTCCGCAGGCTACCGAGCAGCCATGAGATCGGTCAATGTCGCTGCCGGAACGACCCGTGCCGCACCGGCTCAGCCGTTGCCGGGACCGGCGGATCCCGGGGGACAATGCACGGATGGTTGACGAGGTTGGCATCACGCGGGTCGCGGCCCGCCCGACCCTGGTCGTCCCGGCCACGACCAGCTGGCCGGAGTTTCCGCGGCTGTGGGGGCAGCTGCTGGGCGAGGTCTGGGCGTGCCTGCGCGCGGCCGGGATCCACCGCGGCGCGCGCAACGTCATGCTGTACCGGGACGACATACCCACCGTCGAAGTGGGCGTCCTGCTCGACCAGCCGTGCCCGCTCACCGGACGGGTGGTGGTCTCCGCACTGCCCGCCGGAGCCGTGGCGACGACCGTCCACCGTGGACCCTTCGGCGATGTCAGAGCGACCCACGACGCCGTCCTGAACTGGTGCGACGCCAACGGGCGCCGACCGACCGGCACCCGCTGGGAGGTGTACGGGCCGCACAGCGACGACCCCGCGGAGCAGTGGATCGAGGTGCACTGGCTGCTCGCAGAGCGACCGACGGCAGGAGCAGCGCCGGCGGCTTGACAGCTGGCGAAGCAGCCCCCTGCGGGTCTCCGAGCATCAGACATCCCAGATCCAGAGTGCGGGCGAGCTCCTCGCCCGGGACAGTTGTGGAGGTGTGTTGGTCATGCAGACCCTTCGATTCGATCCGTTCCGCGATTTCGACCGGCTCGCCGCCGATGTTCTCGGCACCGCGCGTACCCCGTCGCTGATGCCGATGGACTGCCTGCGCACCGCCGACCAGTTCGTGGTCCGGTTCGACCTGCCGGGCGTCGACGCCGATTCGCTGGACGTCTCGGCGGAGAACCAGACCCTGACGGTCCGCGCCGAACGGCGCCGGCACGACCCAGCGCGGTCGGCAGCCACGAAGGCCACGAAATGATCTCCGGAGAGACCGCCAGGGAGCGCCAGCCGGCCGGCGCGACCGCCTGACCGCAACCCCGACCTGACCGCACCTCGGGGAGGAGGTGATCGCCGAGCGCGCCCGGCGACTCGTCGACGGCGGCATCCGCCTGGACGCTGCCGTGTGCATTGTCAGTCTCGAACACGAACTGGCCGCTGCCCGGGCGATGATCGATATGCTGCGCCGCACAACCGACCCGGCGCATTCCAACAAACTATCACCTTAAGGTGTTATATAAGACCCTTGCTACTCAAGGACGCTTATCGGCCTATTGTGCGTGATAGGTGACTGTCCGTGCCTAATGCGAGCTTTATTCGTAGCGGGTGGCGGACCAACGAAAGACCTCCTTGGGCGAAAGGGTGCGGATCATGGTGCGTGGGAGTGGTCGCAGTCGGCTGACGGCCAGATCGACGCTCGCCCTCGCCGTACTGGCGACACAGGCGCTGGCGCTGGCGATCGGCGCCGCTCCCGTCAACGCGGCGCCAGGCAGCCCGCGCACACCCAGGGCGCCCGTGCTGAACTTCAGCGAAGACTTCCAGAACAACATCGGCAGCACCCCGGTGCCGCTCCTCTCCTACACCGGAGTGACCGGGGAGACCTACACGGCCGATCCGGCCTGGCTGACCAACTGCAACGGAGAAGTCGTCACCTTCAACATGACCACGCTGCCAGCCAACTGCGCTGCCGGCACCCAGGGGATGACGAACCTGAGGTCGTTGGCGTACGCCCTGGGTGCGTTGCGGAATTCGGCCGATCCCGCCGCCAACGGTGCCCTCTCCGCCTACACGGATCTGGGCAACAACACCGCGGTCGACCCCGGCGCCCCCAAGGTCCAGTTCGAGACGGTTCAGCCGCTGTCACTCCCGGCGGGCGGGAAGCGGTACATCACCTTCAGCGTCGACGTCGCCGCGCTCGAGTGCGGGCGAGCGCATCCGCTCCTCGAGTTCACCCTGCTCAGCGATGGGCAGGCGTTCCCGGTATTCGGTGAGATCGATGCCTGCACCGACCCTCGTGGCCGCGACATCACCGTGCCCGACCCGACCGGCGGCACCAAAGTCGTCCACGTGGGTACCTACTCGCCGGCCGGATCCATCGCCTTCAACGGGACGTCACTGCGCGTGCGGATGGTGAACAACCAGGGCCTCGGCCTGGGCAACGACGCCGCGATCGACAACCTGGAGGTGCTGGACGCCACTCCGCAACTGGACAAGGTGTTCGAGCCGGCCACCCAGGTCGCCGGCCAGCCGGCCACGCTGACCTTCACCGTCACCAACACCGCCGAGTTGTCCTCGAAGCTCGGCTGGTCCTTCTCCGACACGCTGCCCGCGGGCATGACAGTGGTCGCCCCGACCGCGACGACGACGTGCACCAACGGTGTGGTGACCGCGCCGGTGGGCGGTACCACGATCAGCGTCACCGGGGACCTGGAGACCAATCAGGCGTTCTGCACGGTAACCGTGAACGTGACCGCCCCGGCCGGTCACTACGAGAACAGCGCCACCAACGTGACCACGGACGGGATCAACCCGCCGGGGACCACCCCGATCGACTTCGTCCCGGTCCTCGGACTGGACAAGACCGGTACCTTGAACGACCTCAACGCCAACGGCCGGGCCGACGCGGGCGACACGGTCGACTACGCCTTCACCGTCACCAACCCGCAGTCCAACGGCGTGGACCTGTCCACCGTGGCGGTGGTCGACGACAAGGTAGGCCCGGTGTCCTGCCCGGTGACCACGCTGGCACCGGGCGAATCGACCACCTGCACGGCCATCTACACATTGACTCAGGCGGATGTTGACGCCGGCGCCGTGGACAACACCGCGACCGCGACGGCCACCCCGCCGTCCGGGCCGGCGATCACCTCACCGCCGGCCTCGGCATCGGTACCGATTCCCCCGCATCCCGGGCTGACGCTCGACAAGACGGCCGGCGCTGTCGTCGACGCCAACGGGACGGGAATGACCGATGCCGGAGACAGCGTCACCTACAGCTTCCAGGTCACCAACACCGGCAACGTGACCCTCACCGGCGTAGCGGTCGACGATCCGCTGCTGGCGGCTGCCGGGATCGCGATCACCTGTCCCGCCGAGCCGCTGCCGCCGGGACAGAGCACGACCTGCCACAGCACCGCGCCCTACGTCATCACCGCGGATGACGTCGCGGCCGGGGCGGTACACAACACCGCCACCGCCACCGCCACCGACCCGCACGGCGGTACGGTCGGCCCGGCGATGGACAGCGTGAACATCCCGACCGCCACTCTCCCGCGGAGCGGTCCCGAGCTGCGACCACTGGTCGCGGTCGGTGTGCTGCTGCTGCTCTGCGGCGCGCTGCTCCTGGCCGTTCCCCGCGCACTGGCGGCCGGGCGCGCTCGCCGGAAGACGTCGCCGGTCCTGCGGTGACCGCGCGGCAACAGGCTCGCCGGAAGAGAGCCAGCACAGTGGGTCGGGCGACCCGTGCCCACCCGGACCGCCGCACGGGTGGTCCGCTCCGAATGCTGGCCATGCCGGTGGACATTCCGGCGTTCGGGGCCGACGCCAGCGTCGATCCGGCACGCTGACCGGGCGGCCACTGTCGCGTGCCACCTGATGGCGGTGCGCTGACCGGCGAAGCACCACGACCGGCGTCCGGCCCGGCCGCTCCATCCACCGCGCCGCGGGCCGGCCGTGCGCCCCACTCTGGGGCGCACGGCCGGCCGACGACACTGGGCTTCAGGCGTTGCCGGGGACTGCCGGGACTGTCGTCCGGTCCGGTGCGCCTGCTACACGCGGTTCCAGCGCTGGTTGGCGGCGGCCGTGCAGTTCCACAGGATCACCAACGTGCCGTTGGCCGTCCCGTTGCCATTCACGTCCAGACACAACCCGTTCGCAGCATTGCTGATCGTGCCATTGCTATTCACATTCCACTTCTGGTTCGTACCACCGTTACAGTCCCAGATCTGCACCTTGCTCCCCGCCCCGGCACTCGTCGGCGAGTCCAGGCACTTCCCCAACGACTGCAACGTCTGACCACTCAACGTCCACCGCTGGTTCGCACCGTTGTGACAGTCGTAGATCTGCGGCTGCGTCCCATTCGCCGAATTACTCGCCGGCAGATCCAGACAACGCCCCGACGCCACACTCACCAACTCCGTCGTGCTGCCGCCGGTCGACGGCGGGGAGGAAGTGCCCGGCGTACCGATGCTGCCGGGGACTGCGCGGAGGGCGTTGTACCAGACGTTGGCCATTTTGTCGTAGCCGGTGGCGGTGGGGTGGATGCCGTCGGTGAGGTCGGCGGTGGTGAGTGCGCTGTGCATGTCGACGAGGTGGACGTGTTTGCCGGCGTTGGTTTTGGTTTGGACGATGCCGGGGATGGCGTTGTTGAAGGTGCGGACGGCGTTTTCTTGTCCGCTGTTGGCCAGGGGGATGATCTGGGCGACGAAGATTTCGGCGTTGGGGGTGGTGGTGGTGATGTGGTCGATGAGGGTGGAGAGGCGGTTGGGGGCGGTGGAGACGTTGTAGTTCTGGAGGATGTCGTTGGTGCCGATGTGGAGCAGGATGCTGTGGGGTTGGTAGGTGTTCAGCCAGCCGGTGATGTTGGCGTCGATCTGGTCGATGCGCCAGCCGGGGTGTCCTTCGTGGTCGTGGTCGCCGAGGTTGGTGGGTCCGTTGTATTGGGAGCCGACGAAGTCGATGCGGTAGCCGCCGGTGGCGAGGCGTTGCCAGAGGCCGATGCGGTAGCCGCCGGGTACCTGGGTGCCTTCGGTGATGGAGTCGCCCAGGGGCATCACCCGCACCCCACCGTTGGACTCGGCGGAGGCGTTCCCGATGGTCATGGCGGTGCCGACCGCCGCCAACGCGGCTGAGAGTGCGACGGCGATGAGCCATCGGCTGCGTACACGCATGATGTGTCTCCTTGGCGGATGAAGTCGATGTGAGCGCTAACAGGACGTGCGGACGAGATTGCCAGAATGTTTCGTTACATTCAAGATGCCCACTGCGAGGCCGGTCGGTAGGCGCCGTGACGCCAGCTCACGCCGGTGGGACGGGTGCCGGCGGCCGCTGCCTGGACGTACCACGGCCGAGCTTCACGGCGGCTCCGACAAGGGCGGCGGGGCTGTTGACCAACTGCGGCGGCGGGGCCGGCAGGTGCTGCCGACCCCGCCGCCGTGGCTACCGGACGCGACTGGTCACACCCGGTTCCAGCGCTGGTTGGCGGCGGCCGTGCAGTTCCACAGGATCACCAACGTGCCGTTGGCCGTCCCGTTGCCATTCACGTCCAGACACAACCCGTTCGCAGCATTGCTGATCGTGCCATTGCTGTTCACATTCCACTTCTGGTTCGTACCACCGTTACAGTCCCAGATCTGCACCTTGCTCCCCGCCCCGGCACTCGTCGGCGAGTCCAGGCACTTCCCCAACGACTGCAACGTCTGACCACTCAACGTCCACCGCTGGTTCGCACCGTTGTGACAGTCGTAGATCTGCGGCTGCGTCCCATTCGCCGAATTACTCGCCGGCAGATCCAGACAACGCCCCGACGCCACACTCACCAACTCCGTCGTGGTGGCGCCGGTCGACGGCGACGGCGAGGTGGTGCCGCCCGTCGGGGTTGGGCTGCTGGTGGGGCCGGTGCCGTCGAGGCCGAGGAAGGTGATGGCGTAGGCGAGTTGGCCGGTCATGGGGAGTTGGTGTCCGACGCCGGAGATGCTGATGCCTTCGATGGTGGCGTGGGTGCTGGTGTCGCCGTAGCGGGTGCGGGTCCAGCTGGATTGGGGGTGGTCGGTGTAGGCCGGGGTTTGGGTCAGGCCGTGGAGGTTGGTCCACTGTTTGATTTCTTCGCCGTAGTTGGGGTAGGCGAGGGTGGTGTCGGTGGTGCCGTGCCACAGCTGGATGCGGGGGTAGGTGCCGGTGTAGCCGGGGTACATGGCGCGGGCGATGTCGCCCCATTGTTGGGCGGTGTGGATGAGGTTGCCGCCGGAGCATTGGCTGTTCCAGAGGGAGCCGTCGGTGGTGGCGAAGCAGCCGGCGGGCACGCCGGAGTAGGCGGCGGCGGCGGTGAACACGTCGGGGTATTGGGCGGCGAGGACGTTGGTCATCATGGCGCCGGAGGAGAAGCCGGAGACCACGATGCGGGCCGGGTCGATGGGGTAGTGGGAGCGGGCGTAGGTGACCATGGACATGATGGCGGTGGAGTCGCTGCCGCCGTTGCGTTTGAGTGCGTTGGGGGTGGAGACGTCGAAGCAGTTGCCGCTGCGGGTGGCTTCGGGGACGACGATGATGTAGCCGTAGCGGTCGGCGGCGGTGGCGTAGTCGTGGCCGTTGCCGTTGAAGATGGCGCTGGCTGAGCCGCCGCAGTAGTGGACCAGGACCAGCAGTGCGGGCTTCGGGGCCAGGTTGGTCGGTACGTAGATGTACATGTTCAGGTTGGTCGGGTTGTTACCGAAACTCGTCACCCGGGTCAGACCCGCGGCCGACGCCGGCCGCATCGCGACGAGCATGGCGGCCACCACGATGAGTGGCAGCGCCAGGGTGAGCAGCACAGGCCGCAGAGTACGTTGCATCAGGCCCTCCTCATGAGGATCGGTACGACCTGCCGTGGACGGGCGCCCGTGGTCGGCCGGCGCTCTGGTTGGTTGGCCCGCGCCGGGGGTGGCGGGCGGACCGGTCGGCAGGGTGTGGTCTGGTCTGCGTCAGCAGGCGGAGCTGGTACGGGTGTTGCGGTGGCTGCCCCTCACCGTCCGGCGGCGGCGCGCTGCGGAGCAGCCGGATGTGAGCGCTAACCTACGCAGAGTTCATTGGCGTGTGTCGTCGCGGCCGGACTGCGAACGGACGCCGGACCGCAGCCCTTGCCGCGACTGGTACATGGAGCAGACGGTGCCAGAAGAATAGACATTCTTCAAGTGGACCGGGCTCCGCTCGCGGAAACGGGAAGTTCCTGGCCGGGGCCGTCACCAAAGGTGTTACGGCCCTCCGCAAGTGGTGGTCGCCCGGTTGGCGGACGGCGCTTTTCCGGTTGACCCACTTGAATGAGACGAAACGCCCCGGCAATGTTCCGCCCGTCGATCTGGCCGAGCTGCCGGCTACCTGCCGACAGGCCCGCGATTGTTCGCGCTCACAGAGCTACCTGTCGCCTGGGTGGAGAACTCGGCCGGCGCTGGCCGCCGGCACCGCCCGATGGCGACTTCCCCGGCCGGTTCGGGGCTGCAGGCCAGGTGCGCGGGCGGCCGGGGCCGTCGGCGTCCCGGCGGGTCAGCGGATTCGACGGCGGCGTGCCACCAGGAGGACGAGGCTCCCCGCCACCAGCACCAGGCCGATCACCACCAGGCGCAGCACCGATGCGCCGGTCAGCGGGAACCGCCCCGGCCCTGCCCCGGTACCGGCCGGCGCCGGCACCGAGGCCACCACCGGGGGCATGCTCGCCGGCGTGGTGGGCGGGGTGGTCGTCGGCCCGGTCGTCGGCCCGGTCGTCGGCGGGACAGTAGTCGCAGGCGGGGTCGTCGCAGGCGCGGTCGTGGGCGGTGCCGTCGTCGGGGGCGCCGTGCTGGGGGTGGTGCTCGACGGGCTGGCAGTGGCCGGGTTCACCGTCACCGTCGTGCCGCAGCCGGCCGGCGCCGCCTTCGGGGTCCCGGGCGTGGGTACCGCCGGCATCGTCGCCCGTACCACCGATCCGGCAGCGGCCGGAGGCTGGACCGGACAGCTGCTACCCGGCAGGTCCGACTGGACGCCGTTGACGAGCTGCGTACCGGGGGCGGCCGAGGCGTGCACCCGCACCGAGTAGGTCACGGTGGCCGACTCCCCCGGCGCCAGCGGCCCCGACCAGGACAGCAGCGGGGCGCTGAACTGCACGGTACCCACGCTGGCGCTGGCCGCGACGAAGTCGGCGGAGACCAGCACCTGGGTCAGGTCGTCCACAAAGGACGCCGGGGTGTAGGCGGTGGCGCCGTCGTTGGTCACCACCACCGTGTAGGTGACCAGGTCACCGGGGGCGACCACGGTCGGGCTGGCCGACTTGCGCAGGGTCAGCACGGCTACCGGGGTGTCCGTGGTGCACACCGGGCACTGTGCGCCGGGCACCGTGGACGTGACGCTGTTGACCAGGTGATCCGAGCCGGCCGTGCCGGCGGCGTGCACCTGTACCGAGTAGCTGACCGTCGCCACCTCGGTCGGCGCGAGCGTGCCGGTCAGGGTGAGTAGCGGCGTGCTGAAGGTGACCGTGCCGGTGGTGCTGCTGCCAGCGACGAAATCGGCACCGGTCAGCACGCCGGTCAGGTCGTCGGTGAACAGCGTCCCGGACTGGACGCTCGCCCCCGTGTTGGTCACCGTCACCGTGTAGGTGACCGTCTCGCCGGGCGCCGTGACGGTCCGGTCGACCGACTTGGTGACGTTCAGGCCGGCGATCGGGGTGTCCGTCGTGCAGGACGTGGCGCCGGGGCAGCTGGCGCCCGGCACCGTCGAGGTGACCGCGTTGCGCAGGTGGCCGCCCTCGGTACCGGCGGCGACCTGCACCGCGTACCGGACGGTGGCCCGGGCCCCCGGGGCCAGGCTGCCGGTCCAGGTCAGCAACGGCGTGCTGAAGGTGACGGTGCCGACGTCGGCGCTGGAGGAGAGGAAGGTGGCCTGGTTGACGACGTTGGTGAGGTCGTCGACGAAGCTGGCCGCCGGTACCGTCGCCGGGCCGGTGTTGGTGATGACGACCTGGTAGGTGACCGTGTCGCCGGGGAACGTGCTGGTCCGGTCGACCGACTTGGCGATCTCCAGGCCGGCGACCGGCGTGTCGGTGGCGCAGGCGACGCAGATCAGGCCGGCCGAGTTGGGGACAACCGAGTTGCGCAGGTGCCGGTCACCGGTGTCCGGGTCGTGCACCACCATGGTGTAGGTGATCGTGGCGGTGGTCGCCACCGGCAGGTCGCCGGTCCACAGCAGGGTGGGCGTGGTGAAGGTGGCGGTACCGAGGTCCGCCGTGGCGGTGCCGAAGTCGGCGTCGTCCAGCGCCCCGGTCAGGTCGTCGGTGAGGCTGACGCCGGTCAGCGCGGTCGCGCCGGAGTTGACCACCGTCACCGTGTAGGTGGCGGTCTGCCCGGCGGCCAGTTCGGCCGGGGTGACGGTCTTGGTCAACAGCGCCTCGGCCACCGGGGTGTCGGTGGCGCAGGTGACGCAACTCCCCCCGGGCGTCCCGGTGGCGGCGTTGTTGACCAGGTGATGGTCACCGGGGTCGGGGGCGTGGACCACCAGGTCGTAGGTGACCGTCACGGTGCCGGCCACCGGCAGGTCGCCCTGCCAGGTGAGGGTGGGCGTGGTGAAGCTGACGACGCCGGCGGTGGCGTCGGCCGTGCCGAAGGCGGCGTCGTCCAGCACCCCGGTCAGGTCGTCGGTCACCGTCACGCCGGTGACCGGGGACTGGCCGGTGTTGGCGATCCGCACCGTGTAGTGCACGGTGCCGCCGGCCGGTACCACGGCCTCGCTGACGGTCTTCGTCACGGTGAACGCCGCCACCGCCGTGTCGGTGGCGCAGACCGCGCAGACCAGGCCCGGGGTGGTGGAGGAGACGGCGTTGGCCAGCCGGTGGTCGCCGGTGTCGGGGTTGTTCACGGTCACCGTGTAGGTCACCGTCGCGGTCGCCCCGACCGGCAGGTCGCCGACCCAGACCAGGTTCGGGGTGGTGAAGGTGGCGGTACCCAGGGTGGCGGTGGCGCTGCCGAAGGTGGCGTCGTCCAGCACGCCGGTCAGGTCGTCGGTGAAGGTGACCCCGGTCAGCGCGGCCTGCCCGCTGTTGGCCACCGCCACCGTGTAGGTCACCGTGCCGCCGGGGACCGCGGTGGGGCTGCCCACCGACTTGGTGACGGTCACCTGGCCCACCGGGGTACTGGTCGAGCAGACCTGGCAGGTCAGCCCCGGTGTCGTCGAGGACACCGCGTTACCCAGCAGATGGTCGCCGGTGTCCGGGTTGTTCACGACCACTGTGTACGCGACGGTCGCGGTCTGGCCCGGATCGAGCGTGCCGCTCCACTGGAGCTGCGGCGTGACGAAGGTGGCCGCGCCGATGTCGGCGGTGACCGCGCCGAACTGGGCGTCGTCGAGCACCCCGGTCAGGTCGTCGACGAACTGCGCCCCGGCCACCTGGGCCGCCCCGGTGTTGGTCACGGTGACGGTGTAGTGCACGGTGCCGCCGGGCACGGTGCTGGTCTCGGCGACCGTCTTGGTCACGGTGACCGCGCCGATGCCGGTGTCGGTGGCGCACGTCGTGCAGCTCGCTCCGGCGGTGGTCGAGGTGACGGCGTTGACCAGGTGGTGGTCGCCGGTGACGGGATCGTCGACGACCACGGTGTAGGTCACCGTTGCGGTGGCCCCGACCGCCAGGTCACCGCTCCAGGTCAGGGTCGAGCCGACGAACTGGGCGGTGCCGATGTCGGCGGTGGCCGCGCCGGTGGACGCGTCGTCGAGCACGCCGGTCAGGTCGTCGACGAAGGTGGCGCCGGCCACCGGGGCCGTCCCGGTGTTGGCGACCGTCACCGTGTAGGTGACCGTGCCGCCGGGCACCGTACTGGCCGGGCTGGCCGACTTGGTCAGCGTCACCTCCTGCACGGCCGTGTCGGTGGTACAGACCAGGCAGGCCAGCGCCGGGCTGCCCGGGGTGACGGCGTTGGTCAGCCGCCCGTCACCAGGGTCCGGCAGGCGCACGTCCACGGTGTAGGTGATCTGCGCACTCTGCCCGGCCGCAAGGTCACCGGTCCAGGTCAGCAGCGGTGTACTGAAGCTGGCCGTGCCCACCGTGGCGCTGGCACTGCGGAACGTCGCGTCGTCCAGCACGCCGGTCAGGTCGTCGGTGAACGACGCCCCGGCCACCGTCGCCGCGCCGGTGTTGGCCACGGTCACCGTGTAGGTCACCGCGCCACCGGCGGGCACCACCGTGCGGTCGGCTGCCTTGGTGATGGTCAGCGCGCCGATCGGGGTGTCGGTGGCGCAGGCCGTGCAGATCGACTCCGGGTTGGTCGAGGTCACCGCGTTGACCAGATGGAACGTGCCGGCGGTGTAGGGGTTGTGCACCCGTACCTGGTAGCTGACCGTGGCCGACGCGCCGGGGGCCAGGTCGCCGGTCCAGGTGAGCAGCGTGCCGGCCACGTCGACCGTCCCGACGGTGGCCGACTGGGAGATCAGGTCGGCGCCGTCGAGCACCCCGGACAGGTCGTCGGTGAAGGTGGCGGCGAGGACCGTGGTCTGGCCGGTGTTGGTCACCACGACCTGGTAGTCGACCGTGCCGCCGGGGGTGGTGGAGGGCGGGCTGGCCGACTTGGCGATGCGCAGCTCCCCCACCGGCGTACCGGTGCTGCACGCCGGGCAGGCGGCGCCCGGCGTCGTGGTGGTCACGGCGTTGGTCAGCAGGTGGTCGCCGTTGTCCGGGCGGTTGACCCGCACCGTGTAGGTCACCACTGCGGACTGCCCGCCCGGCACGGTGCCGGTCCAGGTGAGCAGAGGGCTGGTGAAGACCGGGGTGCCCAGGGTGGCTGAGGCGGCGCCGAAGGTGGCGTCGTCCAGGACCCCGGTCAGGTCGTCGGTGAAGGCGCCGTCCACCGGGGCCTGCCCGGCGTTGCTGACCGTGGTGGTGTAGGTGATCACCTGGTCGGGCACGGCGCTGGTCCGGTCGACCGTCTTGGTGATGCTCAGGGCGCCGATGGGCGTGTCGGTGGTACAGGTCGCGCAGCTGGCGCCGGGCGTGGTGGTGGCGACGGCGTTGTGCAGGTTGTGGTCGCCCGGCACCGGGTTGTCCACGGTGACGGTGTAGGTGACGGTGGCCACGCCGGCCGGTGGCAGCGTGCCGGTCCAGGTGAGGTTGGGGGTGGTGAAGGTGGCCGTACCGATGTCGGCGGTGGCGGAGCCGAAGGTGGCGTCGTCGAGGACCCCGGTCAGGTCGTCGGTGAAGGTGGCCGCGTCCGTGGTGGCGCCCTCGTTGGTGACCTTCACGGTGTACGTGACCGTGCCCCCGGGGAAGGTGCTGGCCGGGCTGGCCGACTTGACGATGGCCAGCTGGCTGATCGGGGTGTCGGTGGCGCACACCACGCAGTCCACGCCGGGCGTGGCGGAGGTGACCGCATTGCGCAGGTGGTGACTACCGGTGACGGGGTCGTCAACGGTCACCGGGTAGCCGACGGTGGCCACCCCGCCGGGCAGCAGGTCACCGACCCAGGTCAGGTCGGTACCGGTGAGGCTGGCCTGCCCCGTGCTGGCGGTGATCGTGCCGATGGTGGCCTGGTCGAGGACGAGGCTCAGGTCGTCGGTGAAGGTGGCCCCGGTGACCGTCGTCTGGCCCGCGTTGCGCACCGTCACCAGGTACTCGACCGTGCCGCCGGGGACGGTGGAGGTGACGTTGACCGTCTTGGTGACGGTCAACGCCCCGACCGGCGTCTGCGTGGTACAGGTGGCGCAGGCGCCGCCGGTGGAGGTCGGCGTGACGGCGTTCACGAGGTTGTGGTCGCCGGTGTCCGGGTTGTTCACCAGCGCCGCGTAGCTGATCAGCGCGCTCTGCCCGACGACCAGATCACCCGTCCAGGTCAGGGTGGCCCCGGTGAGCTGGGCGGCGCCGACCGTGGCCTGCACGCCGGCCGGGTCGACGGTGGCGTCGTCCAGGACGCCGGTGAGGTCGTCGGTGAAGCTGACCCCCGTCGCGTCCAAGGCGCCCGCGTTGAGGACCGTGACGCTGTAGGC
Organism: uncultured Actinomycetota bacterium; assembly: GCA_963794685.1. Classification (GTDB taxonomy): domain Bacteria; phylum Actinomycetota; class Actinomycetes; order Mycobacteriales; family Micromonosporaceae; genus CAVTWH01. The sequence goes on from CAWCFK010000013.1 coordinate 125,416, forward strand.
CACGGTGCCGCCCGGGACGGTGGCTGCCGGCGTGGCCGTCTTCGTTATCCGCAGCTCGCTGACCGGGGTGTCGGTGGCGCAGACCAGGCAGGAGGCGCCGCTGGTCGGGGAGGTCACCGTGTTGGTCAGGTGGTGGTTGCCCTGGCCGACCTCGTGCACCTGGACCGTGTAGGTGACCGTCACGGTCGCGCCCACCGGCAGCGAGCCGACCCACTGCACGAGCGGGCTGGTGAAGCTGGCCGAACCGCTGGTGGCAGTGACCGTCACGAAGTCCGCGTCGTCCAGCACCCCGGTGAGGTCGTCGCTGACCATCACGTTGGGTTGGACGACCGCGCCGTTGTTGGCGATCGTCAGGGTGTAGCGCACGAGGTCGCCGGCAGCTGCCGTGGCGCGGTCCACCGACTTGGTGATCGACAGTTGGGCGACCGGGGTGTCGGTGCTGCACGGTTCGGTCGGGCTGCAGGAGGCGCCGGCCACCGTGGAGGTGACCGAGTTGACCAGGTGCAGGTCTCCGGTGTCCGGCTTGTTGACGTGCACCACGTAGGTCACCGTGGCCACGTCGGTCGGGTTGAGTGCCCCGGTCCAGGTCAGGTTGGGGGTGGTGAAGGTGGCGACGCCGGTGGTGGCCGAGGTTTCGACGAAGGCGGCGTCGTCGAGCACGCCGGTCAGGTCGTCGGTGAAGGTGGCCGCCGGCAGCGCGCTCGCCCCGTTGTTGGTCACCGTCACGGTGTAGGTGACCAGGTCACCGGCATTGGCGGCGATCCGGTCGACGGTCTTGACGATGGACACCTCGCCGATGCGGGTGTCGGTTCCGCAGTTGGGGGCACCGGGGCAGTTCGAGCCGGGGATGGAGCTGACGATGGCGTTGCTGAGCGTGTGGTCGCCGGTGTCCGGGTCGTTGATGGTGGCGGTGTAGGTGACCACCGCGGTTGCCCCGATGGCCAGCGCGCCGGTCCACACCAGATCGCTGCCGACCAGCTGCGCCGTGCCGATGGTGGCGGCGATGTTGGCGACGACGGCGTCGTCGAGGATGTCGGCGAGCGAGTCGGTGAAGGTGGCGGCGGGCTGCGCCACCTGGCCGTTGTTGACGACCGACACCTGGTACTGGATGGTGCCGCCGGGCACCGCGCTGCCACTGCTGACCGACTTGTTGATGGTGACACCGGCGACCGGGGTGTCGGTGCTGCACGGCGCGGCGGCCGTGCAGGTGGCGCCGGTGGTGGGTGAGGTCACCAGATTGGTCAGCCGGTGGTCACCGGTGACCGGGGAGTTGACCGTCACCGAGTAGGTGATGACGGCCTGCGCGGCCGGGCCCAGGTCGCCGGTCCACAGCAGCACGGCGGCGTTCACCGCGGCGACACCGACGGTGGCGCTGACCGTGTTGAAGACCGCGTCGTCCAGCACCCCGGACAGGTCGTCGGACACCTGCGCGCCGACGATCGGGGTGGCCCCGGTGTTGTGCACCGTCAGCGTGTAGGTGACGGTCTGGCCGGGGACGGCGGTGACGTCGCTGACCGTCTTCGTGATCGCCAGCTCGGTGATCGGGGTGCTGGTGGTACAGGCCAGGCACTGCGCCCCCGGTGTCGTCGAGGTGATGCTGTTGACCAGCACGTCGTCCCCGGTGGGCGGGGTGTCCACCGTGACGCTGTAGGTGACGGTGGCGGACTCGCCGGGGGCCAGCGTGCCGGTCCAGGTGAGGTTCGGGGTGGTGAAGCTGGTCGTCCCGACGGTGGCCGAGGAGTTGGTGAAGGTGGCGTCGTCGAGTACCCCGGTGAGGTCGTCGACCAGGGTGGCGTTGGTCAGCGTGGTCTGCCCGGCGTTGGCCACGGCCACCGTGTAGGTCACCACCCCGCCGGCGGTGACCGGCCCGGCACTGACGCTCTTGCTGATGGTCAGGTCGGACACCGGGGTCTGCGTGACGCAGGGTGCGCTGGTCTGGCAGTCGGCGCCGCGCACCGTCGAGGTGACCTGGTTGGCGAGGAGGTGGTTGCCCGGATCGGGGCTCTTCACCGTGAACGAATAGGAGATGACCGACGCCTGCCCCGGGCTCAGGTCGCCGATCCAGGCGAGGTTGGGGGCGGTGAAGGTGGCGGCGCCGATGGTGGCGGAGGAGCCGGTCAGGTCGGCGTCGTCCAGCACGTCACCCAGGTAGTCGTTGACGGTGGCGCCGATCAGCGTGGTCTGGCCGGTGTTGGTGACCGTCACCGTGTACCCGACGGTGCCGCCCGGCACGGTCGAGGCCACCGACGCCACCTTGACGATGGACATCGCGCCGACCGGCGTGTCGGTGGTGCACGGCGTGGCGGTCGGGCAGTTGGTCCCGGCCGTGGTGGAGGTGACCGAGTTGGTCAGCCGGTGGTCACCGGTGACCGGGTTGGCCACGGTGACGGTGTACGTCACCGTCGCGGTGTCGCCGGCTGCCAGGTCACCGACCCAGGTCAGCAGCGGCGTGGTGAAGGTGGGGGTGCCGCTGGTGGCGGTGGCGGTGCCGAACACCGCGTCGTCGAGCACTCCGGTGAGGTCGTCGGTGAAGGTGGCGCCGGGCACCGGGGTGGTGCCGACGTTGGCGATGGTCACCTGGTAGGTCACCTGGTCGCCCGGGGCGGCGGAGGCGCGGTCCAGGGTCTTGCGGATGGTCAGCTCACCCACCGGCGTACTGGTGCTGCACGGGGTGGCGACCGGGCAGGCGCTGCCCGGGGTGGGCGAGGTGACCGCGTTGTCCAGGCGGTGGTCGCCGGTGTCCGGCTGCAGCACGGTGACCGTGTAGGTGATCACGGCGTTCTCGGCCGGCCCGAGGTCCCCGGTCCAGTGCAGCAGCGGCGTGGTGAAGGTGGCGCTCCCCCGGGTGGCGGTCGGGCTGCCGGTGAGGGTGGCGTCGTCGAGCACTCCGGTGAGGTCGTCGGTGACGCTGACCCCGGTCACCGTGGTCTGGCCGGTGTTGGTGACGGTGATCTGGTACATGACCGCCTGGCCCGGTAGCGCCGAGGTGACGTTGACCGTCTTGACGATGGCCAGCTCCCCCACCGGTGTGGTGGTGGTGCAGCTGCACTGCACGCCCGGGGCGGTCGAGGCGGCCTGGTTGACCAGCTGGTGGTCGCCGGTGTCCGGGTCGCGCACGATGACCGTGTAGGTGACCACCGAGGTGGCGCCGGGCGCCAGCGTTGCGCTCAGAGTCAGCAGCGGGGTGAGGAAGGTGGCTGTCCCGACGGTGGCGGTGACCGTACCGAAGTCGGCGTCGTCCAGGACACCGGTGAGGTCGTCGGTGAACAGGTCGCCGCTCTGCGGCGCCTGCCCGCTGTTGGTGACGGTGACCGTGTAGGTGACCGTGCCGCCCGGCACGGTGCTGGTCGGGGCGGCGGTCTTGGTGACCACCAGGCCGGCAACCGTGGTGGTGGTGGAGCAGATCACCGGGTCGCTGCGCTGTACGGTGCAGTTGCTGCCGGGGGCGCTGGCGAGGACGAGGTTGGTCATGATGTGGTCGCCGGTGTTCGGGCTGTTGACGGTCACCCGGTAGACGACGGTGGCGGTCTGGCCCACCGGTACGGTGCCGGTCCAGGTGAGGTCGGGGGTGGTGAAGGTGGCGGTGCCGAGGTCGGCGGAGGCCGAGTCGAAGGTGGCGTCGTCGATCACCCCGGTCAGGTTGTCGGTGAAGGAGATGTCGGTCAGCGGTGTCTGCCCCGAGTTGACGATGGTGACGGTGTAGGTGACCGGGTCGCCGGGCGCCGCCGTGGTCCGGTCGACCGACTTGGTGATCTGGGCGTCGCCGATCAGCGTGAGGGTGCCGCAGGCCGCGCCGGCCGGGCAGTTGGAGCCGGGCGTCGTCGAGGTGAGGACGTTGACCAGCCGGTGGTTGCCGGTGTCCGGGTCACGCACGGTGGCCGCATAGGTGATCGTGGCGACCGCCGCGACCGGCAGGTCGCCGAGCCACACCAGCGTGTCGTCCTGCCGGGTCACCGAACCGATGGTGGCGCTCAGCGGGCCGAGGTCGGCGTCGTCGAGGATGTCGGAGATGTCGTCGACGAAGGTGGCGCCGGTGTGCAGCGTCTGGCCGAGGTTGGTCACGGTGACGGTGTAGGTGACCGTCTGGCCCGGCTCGGCCGTCACCGCGTCGGGGACCTTGGTGATCCGCAGTTCGGCCACCGGGGTGAGGGTGGCGCAGCGGGGGTCCCCGCCGGCGCAGTTGTTGCCCGGCGTCGTGGAGCTCACCTGGTTGGCCAGCCGATGGTCCCCGGGATCGGGCTTGAGCACGGTGGCCCGGTAGCTGACCGCCACGAACACGCCGACCGGCAGGTCGCCGGTCCAGGTCAGGGTGGCGCCGGTCAGGTCGACGACGCCGGCCGTGGCGGTCACCGAACCTACCGTGGCGTCGTCCATGATGCCGGTCAGGTCGTCGGTGAAGGTGGCGGCGGTGAGCGGTACCTGCCCGGAGTTGAGCGCCACGATGGTGTAGTCGACGGTGCCGCCCGCGCTGACCGCGGGCACGCTGGCCGTCTTGACGATGGTGAGGGTGCCGACCGGCGTGGTCGTGCCACACGGGCAGTTGTTCCCGGCGGTGCTGGAGGTGATGGCGTTGGTCAGCACCTTGTCACCGGTGTCGGGGTTGTTGACGGTCACCTGGTAGTCGACGGTGGCCACCGCCGACGGCGCGAGCGCGCCCGTCCAGACCACGTTCGGCGTGGTGAAGGTGGCCGTTCCGACGGTCGCGGTGGGGCCGGCGGTGAGGGTGGCGTCGTCCAGCACACCGGTCAGGTTGTCGGTGAACGTGGCGGCCGGGAAGTCGACCTGCCCGGTGTTGGTGACGGTCACCTGGTAGCTGATCACCTCGCCGGGCCGGGCGCTGCCGGACGAGCTGGTCTTGACGATGACCAGCCGGCTGATCGGAGTGTCCGTGCTGCACGGGGCGGTCGGCATGCAGCTGGCCCCGGTGTTGGTCGACACCACCGAGTTGTGCAGCAGCGCGTTGCCCGGGTCCGGGTTGCGGACCTTCACCGTGTAGGTGACCGTGGCGGCGGCGCCGATCGCCAGGCTGCCGGTCCAGGTCAGCAGTGCGCCGTTGAGGGTGACGCTGCCCGTGGTGGCGCTCGCCGAGACGTAGGTGGCGTCGTCGAGGACGTCGGTGAGGGTGTCGGTGAAGGTGGCGGCGGGCTGGTCCACCTGGCCGGCGTTGGTCACCGTCACCGTGTAGACGACCGTGTCGCCGGGGGCGGCCCGGGGGACGTTGACCGTCTTGACGATGCGCAGGTCCGCCACCGGGGTACGGACGGTGCAGGCCGGGTTGGTCCCGGTGGCGGTGCAGTCGGCTCCGGGCGTGCTCGAGGTGACCCGGTCGACCAGCAGGTGGTTGCCGTTGTCCGGCCGGTTGACCAGCACCGCGTAGGTGACGATGGCCTGCTGGCCGACCAGCAGGTCGCCGGTCCAGACCACGTCGGTACCGGTCAGCGTGGCCGTGCCCGGGCCGGCGGAGACGGCGGGTCCGGAGACCAGCGTGGCGTCGTCCAGCACGTCGGCGATCGAGTCGGTGAAGGTGGCCCCGGTCAGCGCCGTCTGCCCGGTGTTGGTGGCCGTGACGGTGTAGGTGACGGTGTCGCCGAGGACGGCTGTGCTGTGGTCGCTGGCCTTGACGATGGTGAACCCGTTGACCAGCGTGGTCCGGGTGCAGCGCGGGTCGGTGGAGCCGGTGGCGCAGTTCGAGCCGGCCGACGGCGAGCTGACCATGTTGATCAGTGCGCCGCTGCCGGAGCCGCTGGGCAGCACCGTCACCCGGTACACCACGGTCACGACGGCGTCCACGGCCAGGTCGCCGGTCCAGGTCAGCAGCGGGGTGCTGAGGCTGGCCGCGCCCGCGCTGGCCACCACGTCGACGAAGCTGGCGTCGTCGAGGACGTCGGTGAGATTGTCGGTGAAGGTGGCGCCCGGAATGGGGGTGCTGCCGAGGTTGGTGACCTGGACGGTGTAGGTCACCGTGTCGCCCGGGTTGGCTGTCGGGCGGTCCACCTGCTTGGAGATCTCCAGGGCGGCCACCGGGGTGGTGGTGGCGCAGGTGGTTCCGGTGCCGGCCAGCGGGCAGGTCGAGCCCGGTACCGGCGAGGTGACCGCGTTGACCAGTTGCCGGTCCCCCCCGGTCACCGGGTTGTGCACGGTGGCCTGGTAGCCGACTGTGACGGCGGCCCCCGGCGCCAGGTCGCCGGTCCACACCAGATCGGTGCCGACCAGCTGGGCGCTGCCCGTGGTGGCGGTGATCCCGGAGACGTTGGCGTCGTCGAGTATCCCGGACAGGTCGTCGGTGAGGACGGCGGCGGTCAGCGGCACCTGTCCGGTGTTGGTCGCCGTGACCGTGTACCGGGCGGTCTGGCCCGGCTGCACCGTCGTCTGGTCCACCTGCTTCACCACGGTCAGCTCGCTGACCGGCGTGTCGGTGGTGCACTCCGGCCGCCCGGGGCAGCTGGCCCCCAGCGACGTGGAGGTCAGCGAGTTGATCAGGTGGTGGTCGCCGGTGTCCGGCTGGTTCACCTGGAAGATGTAGGTGATCGTGGCGGTGGCGCCGGGCGCGAGCGGCGCGCCACTGGCCCAGCTCAGCTGCGGGGAGGTGAAGGTAACCGTGCCGTTGGTGGCGCTGGAGGAGACGAACGCGGCGTCGTCCAGCACGCCGGAGACGTCGTCCACGACGCTCAGCCCGGTGAGGTCGGTCTGCCCGACGTTCTGCACGGCCACCGTGTAGATGACCTGCTCGCCCGGGGCGGTCTGGGGGACGTTGACGGACTTGGTCACGGTCAGGTTGGCCACCGGGGTGTTGGTGATGCACTCCGGGGCGCCGGGGCAGTTGGAGCCGGGGGCGTCCGAGGAGAGCGAGTTGATCAGGTGGTGGTCGCCGGTGTCCGGGTTGTTCACCCGCACCGTGTAGGTGGCGGTGCCGATCCCGCCGGGCGGTAGCGGCGCGCCGCCGGTCCAGATCAGCAGCGGCGACTGGAAGACGATGGAGCCACCGCTGGCCACCGCGGTGAGGAAGGTGGCGTCGTCGAGCTCCCCGGAGATGTCGTCGATGCCGACCAGGTTGGTGTACACCACCTGGCCGACGTTGGCGACGCTGACGTGGTAGGTGACGACGACGCCGGGTGCGGCGACGGCCGGGTCGGCGGTCTTGGTGACGTGCAGTTCGGCGACCGGGATGTCACTCGCGCAGGCCGCCGACGGGCAGTTGTTGCTCGGCGTGGCGGAGCTGACGGTGTTGGTGAGCCGGTGGTTACCGGTGCCCGGCTTGTGCAGCACGATCTGGTAGGTGACCGTGGCGACCACACCGGGGTCGAGGTCGCCGGTCCAGGTCAGCAGTGGCGGGGCGAAGTTGACCGCGCCGGTGCTGGCGGTGGGGCCGGCCAGGTCGCCATCGTCGAGGACCCCGGTCAGGTCGTCGGTGAAGGAGGCGCCGACCAGGCGGGTCTGTCCGGTGTTGGTGACCCGCACGGTGTACGTCACCGTGTCGCCCACGGCGGTGCTGGTGCGGTCGGCGGACTTGGCGATGGCCAGGCTGGCCACCGGCACGGTGACGGTACAGGGCGCCACCGGCTGGCCGGTCGGGCAGTTGGTGCCCGGCACCGTCGAGGTGACCGCGTTGGTCAGCTTGTGGTTGCCCGGGTCGGGGTTGCGCACGGTGGCGGTGTAGCGCACCGTCGCTGTCGCCCCCGGCAGCAGCGTGCCGCTGAACAGCAGCTGCGGCGACGAGAAGTTGACCGTGCCGCTGGTCGCGGTGGGGGTACCCACCAGGGCGTCGTCCACCACGTCGGTCAGGTCGTCGGCGAACAGCGTCCCCGACTGGGTGGTGGTGCCGGTGTTGGTCACCACCACCGTGAACTGCACCGCCTCGCCGAGGTTGAGGCTGGTCTTGTCGGCGGTCTTGTCGATCCGCAGGCCGGCCACCGCGGTGACCGCCCGGCACGCCGGGTCGGTGGAGCCGGACAGGCAGTTGGAGCCAGGCGCGGTGGAGACGACCAGGTTGACCAGCTGGTGGTCACCCAGGTCCGGGTTATTGATCTGCACGGTGTAGGTCACTGTGGCGACCGCGCCGACGGCGAGGGTGCCGGTCCAGGTGAGCAGTGGGGTAGTGAACGAGGCGGTGCCGATGGTGGCCCCGGCGGTGCCGAAGGTGGCGTCGTCGAGCACCCCGGTGAGGTCGTCGGTGAAGCTGACCCCGGTCAGCGTGGTCTGCCCGGCGTTGCTGACGGTGGCGGTGTAGGTGACCACGTCGCCCGGCTTGGCGGTGGCCCGGTCCACCGTCTTGACGATGCGCAGGTCGGCGACGGGCGTGGTGGTGGTACAGGCCGGGTCGGGCGAGCCGACCGCGCAGTTGCCGCCGGCGGTCACCGTACGGACCTGGTTGACCAGCCGGTGGTCGCCCGGGTCGGGGCTGCGCACCACCACCGTGTAGGTGACCGTCGCGGACGCCCCGGCCGCGAGGGTACCGGTCCAGGTCAGGATCGGGGAGGTGAAGCCGACCGTGCCGGTGTTGGCGCTGGCGGCCCCGAAGGTCGCGTCGTCGAGCACCGCGGTCAGGTCGTCGGTGAACGAGGCGTTCGGATAGCTGCCGGTGCCGGTGTTGGTGACCGTGGCGGTGTAGGTGACCGTACCGCCGGGACTGGTGGTGGCCGGGCTGGCCACCTTGCTGACCCGGTAACTGAGCGGCGCGTTGTCGATCAGGCAGTTGAGGATGGTCCGCGCCGGGATGGCGCCGCCGGGCACGGTGATGGTCGCACCGGACAGAGTGATCCCCGGGACAGTGGCTCCGGTGGCCGCGTTGGTGCACGTCACGGCGGTGGGACTCCAGGTGCCCAGCGGCCCGGTCTCGGTGAGGGTGACCGCTGCGCCGGGGGTGACCACCATGGCCCGGGTACCGGTGCCGAAATCCGGGTTGACGGTGGCCGGGTTGTTGCCGGCGGTGGTGGTGACCGAGAAGCCGGGGTCGGTCGCCGGGGTGGTCGGGTCGGTGTCGATGTTGGTGCTGGTGAAGGTGAACGTGGCGAACCCGGACGAGGACCGCTTCTGCAGGCACAGCCCGGTGGTCTGCAGCACCGGCTGGTTGAGGTAGAAGTCGTCGCCCTTGCCGGCCACGTCGGCGTTCTCGGTGATCGCCATCTTGAACTCCAGCGCCCCGGAGCGCGGGATGGCCGTGGGCAGTTGCAGGGCGATGGTCCGGGTGTCGCCCATCGGGAAGCTGGTCGCGTTGATGGTCGCCCCGTTGAACGCGGCGGCGGTCATGATGCCGCCGAAGCCCTCGGATACCGGGGAACTGCTGACGGTCGCGTAGAGCACGCCGCCGTACCAGATCTGCAGGACCGCCTGGTTGCCGCCGTTGCCACCGAAACCGTCCCCGGAGTTGACGTCGACCAGCAGAGTGCTGGCCGGGGCCACCCCCGACACGGTCTGGCTGAGTACGTCACCGGCGAAGGTGGCCGCGTCGTTCCAGTTGCGGGCGGTCGGGGCGACCAGCTCCCAGCCGCCGGTGGTGGTCCACCCGGTGGCGCCGGAGTTGAAGTTGGGGTTGCGGACCGGGTTGGTGACGCACGGCTGGGGGCCCGGCGGGACGGCACGGTTGTTGTACGAGCAGATGATCTGGTCACCGTTGCCCAGGGTGAACGGCTGGCTGACGAACTGGCCGGTGCGGCGGTTGAAGCAGGCGGAGCTGCTGATCGTCCAGCCAGCCAGCGGGTTTTCGGTGACGGTCACCGACTGGCCGGCCACGGTGTTGCCCAGGGTGAGCGAGCCGTTCCCGCCGACGGTGGTGACGGTGGCGTTGGCCGGCGTCGGGCCACCGGTCACGGTGTAGCTGAAGGTGGCGTTCCCACCGGTGGCGGTCTTGAGGATCTGCACCGTCGGCGCCGCCGCCGTGTTGTTCAGGACGCAGGAGATCACGTCGCCGGCCGCCGGCCGTATCGTCGGCGGACTGGCCAGGTCGACCGGGCCGTTGGGCAGCACGGTGGCCGACCCGCCGGTGGAGTTTGTACACGAGATCGATTCGCTGTAGGAGCGGAAGTCGGTGCTGCCGGCGGCTGCCTCGGTGAGGGTGTAGGTGCTGCCGGGGGTAACGGCGGTGATCCCCGTGACGCCGGTCCCTGGGGTGACCGTGCTGCCCGAGCCGGTGGTCGTGCTGGCCGCGGTGGAGTTGACGACGTTGCCGCCGCTGTCCTTGATCTGGACGGTGAACTGGTGGCTGTTGGACACCCGGGCGTTGCCGAGCGCCTTGGTGAGCGAGATCGTGGCGCTGGGCGCGAGCACCGTGATGCCGGTCGTGCGCGACGGTGCGAAGTTGGTGAACGAGCAGGTCGCCGAGCTGCCGTTGACGGTGGACAGGCCGAAGCCCTCGAAGCCGCCCAGCCCCCGGCCACGGTCGAAGCCCTGGTCCCGGTTGGCCAGCCGGATGCTGAACCGGTACGCCTGACCGCTGGTGACGTTCCAGGTGTTGCTGGCCCAGGAACTGGTGAAGGTCTGGAACTGGGCGACCGACGAGTAGCCGCCGCCCGGAGCGCCGGTGGTGGCCGGGTCGTACGCGGCGGACCAGTTGACGTAGGCGCCGTCGTCCAGGCCCTGCATGCACAGCCGGATCGGGCCGGAGCTGGTGGCGTAGTAGGTGCCGATCATCTCCCAGGTGCGCAGACAGGTGATGCTGTTCGAGGTGGGGTTGCAGGTCTGGTTGACCGAGTTGGTGATGACGTCGTTGCTGGTCACCTGGTTGGCGCAGTTGACGAAGACGCCCCGGACGTCGGTGAGGCTGACGCACGGCGGGGTGCTGCCGTAGGGCTCGGACGGTGTCCACACGCCGGAGACGGTGTCGCCGTCGTTGTTGCCGATCCAGTCCGGGTCGCGTACGCGCAGCAGCAGGTCACCGCCGGCCGGGGTGAACTGGTCGGCGGCGACCGGGCTGAACGCGCCGTTCAGGGTGGCCGGCGTGGTGCCGGCCGGCGCCCGGAGACTGATCGACACGGCGGCCGATGCGCCGTTGGCCAGGTTGGGGACCGTACAGGTGACCGTGGGGCTGCCGAACGTGCAGGAGCCGCCGGCCACCGTGGCGGAGGTGAAGGTCAGGCCGTTGGGGACGGTGTAGGTGAACCGGGCGTTGGTGGCGTTCGACGGTCCCCGGTTGACCAGGGTGGCGGTGACCGCGCCGGCCGGCCCACCGGCGGTCAGGGTCGGGGTGGCGACGTTGACCAGGAACAGCTCGGCCCGGCTGCCGTCCCACGTCCCGGCGCCGGAGGCCAGGGTGCCGGGCAGCGCGACGGTGGCCACCGCGGCCACCAGGGTGACCACGGTGAGCATGCCGAGCTGGCGTACGGCCCCGCGGCGGATCCTGCCGCCGAGGCGGCGCCACGGCCACCGAGAGCGAACCTGTCCGAGTCGCACCTTTCACACTGTATGGCCGCTATAACTCCTACATCACGTTTTGTTCAATTATCCGACTGCCACATGAAGGGTTTTCCATCGCGGCTGCCACTGGGTCATCAGGGGCCGGAAAGCACCCGGCGGCGTCGTGCGGCCACGATCCGGCGGCGGAACGGGATCGGCGGCCGCCCTGGCGGCCGGGCAGCCAGCGGACCGGTCACCCCGACCGGGACCGACGTCGAAACGTCGGCGTCACGCTGGCGTATCCCATGACTGGATAGGGTCACTGCGATGGCCCCCGTGGCGACGTGTACTGGCACAGAATCGCCCGCCGCGGTGCCGTGGCGCGGCGGCACCCGGCGAGCCACCAACCGCAGAACGGGGATGCAGCATGGCTGACGACTTCGACCTTGTCGTCCGCGCCCGGCGCGCGATCACGCCCGAGGGGACCCACCCGGTGGCGGTGGCGGTCCGCGACGGCCGGATCACGGCGCTGGCGGCAGCGGACGCGCACCTGCCCGCGGTCCGGGACGTCTGGCTGAGCGACCACGAGGTACTGCTGCCCGGGCTGGTGGACAGCCACGTGCACGTCAACGAGCCCGGCCGTACCCAGTGGGAAGGGTTCGCCACGGCCACCCGGGCGGCCGCCGCGGGCGGCGTCACCACGATCGTCGACATGCCCCTCAACAGCATCCCGCCCACGGTGGACGCCGCCGCCCTGGCCACCAAGCAGGCCGCCGCCCGGCCGCAGGCGATGGTGGACGTGGGCTTCTGGGGCGGCGCCGTCCCGGGCAACCTCGCCGAACTGGAGCCGCTGCACCGGGCCGGCGTGTTCGGCTTCAAGTGCTTCCTGCTCGACAGCGGCGTGCCGGAGTTCCCGCCGCTGGACGCCGCCGGCTTCCAGGCGACCATGACCGAACTGGGCCGCCTCGGAGCGCTGCTGCTGGTGCACGCCGAGGACGCGGACACCATCGCCTCCGCTCCCCCGCCCGGCGGCCGCCACTACCTCGACTTCGTCGCGTCCCGACCGCCGCAGGCCGAACTGCGGGCGATCGGGCGGGTCCTGCAGGTCAGCCGCCGTACCGGCGCCCGGGTTCACATCCTGCACCTGTCCAGTGCCCTGGCCCTGCCGGACATCGCCGCGGCGCGGGCCGAGGGTGTGCCGGTGTCGGTGGAGACCTGCCCGCACTACCTCACCCTGTCGGCCGAGGAGATACCGTCCGGGGCGACCGCGTTCAAGTGCTGTCCACCGATCCGCGACGCGGCCAACCGCGATGCGCTCTGGGACGGGCTACGCAGCGGCGTGATCGACCTGATCGTCTCCGACCACTCGCCCGCCACGGCGGCGCTGAAGTGTCCGCAGTCCGGGGACTTCGGGGACGCCTGGGGCGGGATCGCTTCGCTGCAACTGGGCCTGTCGGCGGTCTGGACCGAGGCCCGGGCCCGCGGATTCGGCCTGCCCGACGTGGTCGGCTGGATGTCGGCCGCGCCCGCGCGGCTGACCGGGCTGCGCCACAAGGGCGCCCTGGCCCCCGGGTACGACGCCGACCTGGTGGCCTACGCGCCCGAAGCGGAGCTGCTCGTCGATCCACACGCGCTGCACCACCGCAACCCGGTGACGCCCTACGCCGGCCGGCGGCTGCGCGGGGTGGTGACCTCGACCTGGCTACGCGGCCGGAAGGTGGACCCGGCCGCGCCGCACGGGATCCTGCTGACCCGGCAGGGAGCGGGGTGACCACAGCTGGCAGTGTCGTCGTCGGCCGCTGGCCGGACCCCGCCTGCCGCGCATCCGGCGGCAGTGGGGCCGCCGCCCCCGCCCGGCCCGGGCTGGTGATCAGCCCGGGCCGGAACGGGTCAGGACGACAGGTGCGCCAGGCGGCCGCGGGCCGTCAGGAGCGCGTCCACTTCTGGTTGGTCTGGCCGTTGCAGGTCCACAGGATGACGGCCGTGCCGTTGGCGGTGCCGGCACCGTTGACGTCCAGGCAGAGCCCGGACTGCACGCCGGTGACGGTGCCGTCGGAGTTGATGTTCCACTGCTGGTTGGTCTGGCCGTTGCAGTCCCAGATCTCGACCTTCGTACCGGGCGCGGTCTGGTTGTTGTAGGCGTCCAGGCACTTGCCGAACACCTGCAGCTGCTTGCTGGAGGTGGCGGCCCACAGCTGGTTGCTGCCCCCGGTGCAGTCGGAGATGTTCACCAGGGTGCCGTTGGTGGTGCTGCTGTTGGGGTCGGTCAGGCACCGGTTGGAGCCGACGCCGCGCAGCACGGTGGTGTTGGATCCGGAAGTGGCCGTGGGAGTGGGGCTGGCGGTGCTGGTCGTCCCGCCGGACACCCGGTACATGACCACGCCGTGGCCCGGGACGCTGGCGCTGATCGTGCCGGTGGTGGTGCTGGTGGCATTGCTCCACAGGTCGGTCAGCGTGTAGCTGGACGAGCCGGTCTTGCCGATGGCCGACGCTGTGGTGCTGATGTTGGCGGTCCCGCTGTTCTCGTTGAACAGCACCACCGAGACGTCACCGCCCGCCAGCGGCTTGGCCAGCACGTCCAACCCACCCGAGGAACTGATCTGGTGACCCTGCTTACCCAACGAATCCTGATCGACCGCGATCACAGCCTTGTTCCCCAGGATCGACAGCGTGGTCGAACTGGCATTGACCAGATTGTTCCCAGCCAACAGCGGCGCAGCCATCTCCGCCCACAGACTGAAGTGCGCCCGATCCTCGGTCGCCGACATCCCGTTGCCGACCTCCAACATGTCCGGGTCATTCCAATGCCCCGGACCGGCGTAGGAGTCCAGACCCACATTCTGGTGGAAGATCGACAACATACTCGAGAAGTTCGCCCCAATGTCCCCCGTCGTCCGCCACAGGTGACCGATATTGCCCGCCCACGTGGCCGGGCTGTTCACACCCCACTCACAAATGCTGTACACGATCGGCCGACCAGTCGCCGCCAACGCATCCCGCATCGCCGTATACCGGCTGATGTACTGCTGCGTCGTCGAACTGCCGTTGTTGTAACAGTTGTCGTACTTGAGGTAGTCGACGCCCCAGGAGGCGAACGACCGCGCATCCTGCGTCTCGTGCCCCAGGCTGCCCGGATAACCGGCACACGTCGACGTACCCGCATCCTCGTAGATGCCCAACTTCAGGCCCTTCGAATGCACATACGCCGCCGTACCGGAAATCCCGTCCGGGAACTTACCGAAATCCGGCTGCAGATTCCCCGCCGAATCACGACTGTGCTGCAACCAACAGTCATCGATATTCACATACTGATAGCCCGCCCCAGCCAGACCAGACGACACGATCTTGTCAGCCGTCTGCTTCACCAGGGTCTCGGACACATTGCAGCCATAAGCATTCCAGTCATTCCAGCCCATCGGCGGAGTCAACGCCAGGCCGTTGCTCAGCGCGTGCGCCGGCAGCAGCGCGCGTCCGGCGACGAACCACAGCGCGGCCGCGGTGAGTAGCGCCAGTACCAGCAGGCGCGCGAGGTGCTGGCGGGCGCCGTGCCGGGTACGGCCGCTGGGGGCACGCAGCCGGGAAAGTCCGATGTTACCGCTCACATTTTCCTCCAGAAGAGGCTGATCCCGCCGACGAGAAGCGGGGCAACGAGTGGGGCGACGGCCGACGCTTCCGAGGGAGTCGGGACGAGGACTCGGACGGCGGAGCAGCCAGTGATTAGGTAGAGTTATATCCCTCAATACGCCCGTTAATCAAGACCACCGGCCCTGTGAGCGCTCACAATCTGACTTCGGTCGGCGCCGCGGGGATGCGGAGCTCGACACAGCAGGCAGCGGCTCCGGGGACCAGATCCGCCTCGACAGCCGTCACCCGCAGCCCGTCTACCAGGCCGGCCAGGAAACGGTGGTTGAGCCCGCACACGAGCGCGGCCTGCCGGCGGGCGAGGGCATGGAACGGGCAGTTGTGCAGCTGCACCCGACCGTCGGCCAGCAGCGGCTCGAAGCCCAGGTCCGCCAGGACTGCCAGGATGTCCGCACCGGCCCGGCGCAGCTGCTCGCCGAGCGCCTGACCCCGCTGGTGTGCCAGCCGCATCGCCGCCTGGTCGGCGTGTGCCGGGCTGTCGGCGACGGCGTCGGCGAGGATCTCGGCGATCAGTTCGTAGCGGCGCTCCGGGATGGTGACACTGAGCCCGTCCGTGACCGCCTCGTACACCTTCGGCGACCGGCCACGGCCACGCGGCTGCCCGGCGGGCGGCTGGTAGCGGGCGGCGAGCACCCCCACCTCGACGAGCTTGTCGAGGTGGAAGGCGGCCAGGCCCCGGGACATGCCGGTGGCGTCGGCGGCCTCCTCCCGCCCCACCGGGCGGTGCTGCCGACGGACGTAGTCGTAGAGCGCTCGGCGTGAGCCATCCACGAGGAGCGCGGCGACATCCCAGCGGTCCACCACGCCGCCCAGGTTATCACCAACGACCGCTATTGAAATTAGCGGCCGCGGCGGGCAGAATGGTTTTACGCCAACACCCGTTAGTGGAAATCTGCCGGCGCCGCCCGGTGGCGCGGAGAGGAGTACCCCTTGACGGTCCATGCCCTGCGCATCGGCCGGCAGGCACCGGGCCGGGACCTGGCCGCCGCGGAGGAGGCCGCCGCCGCGTTCCTCACCGCGCTCGGCATCGACCTGGACACCGACAGCCTTGCCGACACCCCGGGCCGGATGGCCCGCGCCTACGCCGAACTGCTCACCCCGCGCGACTTCCAGCCCACCACGTTCCCCAACGACGAGGGGTACGACGAACTGGTGCTCGCCCGGTCCATCCCGATCCGGTCGGTGTGCGAGCACCACCTGCTGCCGTTCGTCGGCGTCGCGCACGTCGGCTACCTGCCCGGCGAGCGGATCCTCGGGCTGTCCAAGCTGGCCCGGGTGGTGGAGCTGTTCGCCCACCGGCCGCAGGTGCAGGAGCGGCTCACCAAGCAGGTCGCCGACTGGCTGCACAACCAGCTGCGGCCCAAGGGCGTCGGCGTGGTCATCGAGGCCGAACACCTGTGCATGACGCTGCGCGGCGTCCAGGCCACCGGCGCCCGCACCATCACCTCCACCCTGCTCGGCGCGCTGCGCGACGACGCCCGCTCGCGCGCCGAATTCCTCACCGTCGCCGGCGCCGGCTTCACCCCCCGCTGAAGCGCCCCACCAGCCCCACCCAGTGCCGGACCGTCCACAAGGGAGACTGCTGTGCCCACGTTCGTCATCGTCGGCGCCGGCCTGGCCGGTGCCAAGGCCGCCGAGACGCTCCGCGCCGAAGGCTTCGACGGCGACATCGTGCTGATCGGTGCCGAGCCGGAGCGCCCCTACGAGCGGCCGCCGCTGTCCAAGGGGCTGCTGCTGGGCGCCGCCAGCCGGGACTCCGCCTTCGTGCACGAACCCGACTGGTACGCCGGGCACGACGTCGAGCTGCGTACCGACACCGTGGTGGAGTCCCTCGACCGGCGACGCCGGCAGCTCGACCCTGGCCGGCGGCGAGCAGCTCGGCTACGACCGCGCTGCTGCTGGCCACCGGCGCCCGGCCGCGCACCCTCCCGGTGCCGGGCGCCGACCTGGACGGCGTGCTGTACCTGCGTACCCTCGCCGACAGCGACCGGCTGGCCGAGGCCGCCGTCGGCGGGCGCCCGGCTGGTCATCATCGGCGCCGGCTGGATCGGGCTGGAGGTCGCCGCGGCCGCCCGGCAGCGCGGCGCCAGCGTGACTGTCGTGGAGCACGCCGACGCTGCCGCTGCAGCGGGTCCTCGGCGACCGGATCGCCGCCGTCTTCGCCGACCTGCACCGCGAGCACGGCGTCGAGTTCCACTTCGGTACCCAGGTGGTCGCGGTTCACCGGCGACCGCCGGGTGTCCCAGGTGGTGCTGACCGACGGCACCGTCCTGCCGGCCGACTCGGTGCTCGTCGCCGTCGGCGTCCGCCCCAACCTGGAACTGGCCGAGCAGGCCGGCCTGGCCGTGGGCAACGGCGTCCTGGTGGACGCCTGGCTGCGCAGCAGCGACCCGGACATCTTCGCCGCCGGTGACCTGGCCGCCGTCGACCATCCGCTGCTCGGCGCCCGGGTCCGGGTCGAGCACTGGGCCACCGCGCTGCACACCGGCCCGGCGGCCGCCCGCTCCATGCTCGGCCAGCTGGTCAGCTACGACCGGCTGCCCTACTTCTACACCGACCAGTACGACCTGGGCATGGAGTACACCGGCTGGGTCGCGCCCGGCGCGGCCCCCCGGGTGGTGCTGCGCGGCGAGCTGGCCAAGCGGGAGTTCCTCGCCTTCTGGACGGTCGACGGGCGGGTGGTCGCCGGCATGAACGTCAACGTCTGGGACGTGTCCGATCCGATCCGCGCCCTGGTGCACGCCGGGCTCACCGGCCGCACGGTCGATGCGGCGCAGCTGGCCGATCCGGCGATCCCGCTGGCCGACCTCGTGTCGTGACGCCGGCCCGGCCCGCCCCCGGGCAGGCGCCGCCGCGTCGTCCGGCAGGTCAGGCCAGCGAGCTGCGTACCGCATCGACCAGCGACGCTGCGCGGACGTCGTTGGGAGCGTCCTCGACGATGTGGTTCATCACGTAGCCGAACGCGATCCGGTGTTCGGGGTCGGCGAAGCCCAGCGAGCCGCCCCGGCCGGCGTGGCCGAAGGCGTTCGGGCCGGTCATCGGGGCGGCCTCGGTGGGCAGTGCGTATCCGGTGCTGAACCGGCTGGGCACCAGCAGCACCCGGTCGACGCCGACGGACTGCTCGGTGGTCGCGGCCGCCAGGGTTGCCGGGGTGAACAGGCGCACGCCGTCCACCTCACCGATCAGCGCCGCGTACATGCGGGCCACCGCGCGCGCCGTACCGATGCCGTTGCTGGCCGGGATCTCCGCGGCCTGCACCGCTGCCGAGTTGAAGTCGATCCCGGCCGGATCGGTGAGCGCGAACGCCCGGTTGACCAACGAGTCCGGGTCGCGCAGGGCAGCTACCAGTTCCCGGAACTGCTCGGGTATCCACTTGAGCGGCACGGCAGCGAGGTCGACAGCGGGCGGCTTGTCCACCATCCGGCTGACCCGGCCACGCTCGCCGGCCGGCAGCCCGATGAAGAAGTCCAGCCCGAGTGGAGCGGCGATCTCCTCGGCGAAGAACCGGCCGGGAGTACGCCCCGACACCCGGCGGATCACCTCGCCGACCAGCCAGCCGAAGGTGCGGCCGTGGTAACCGTGCGCGGTCCCCGGCGGCCAGGCTGGTCGCTGTGCGGCGAGTGCGGCCACCATCGGCTGCCAGGCCAACGCCTGGGCCAGTGGTACCGGGTCGTCCAGCGCGACCACGCCCGCCCGGTGGGACAACAGCCAGCGCACCGGGATGTCGGCCTTGCCGTTCGCGGCGAACTCCGGCCAGTACCCGGCCACCGGCGCGTCCAGGTCCAGCGCGCCGCGCTGGGCCAGCAGGTGCGCCACGGTCGCGGTCGCCCCCTTGGTCGCCGAGTAGACCAGCTGAAGGGTGTCCCGCGCCCACGGCCGGTGCTCGTCGGGGTCCGCGACGCCACCCCACAGGTCCACCACCGGGCGGCCGTCCCGGTACACGCAGACCGCCGCGCCGATGTCCCCGTGCCGGGCGAAGTTTGCGGCGAACGCCTTCCGCACAGGCTCGAACCCGGCCGCCACGTCACCGTGAATCGTCGTCACCGGACCATCGTGGATCAGCCCACACCACCGGCACCACCCGACGAGGGGGGCCGGTATGCCACAGTCGCGCGCAGCGAGCCCGGCCGCGTTGCTCGACGCCGTGCGTGCTGGTCAGACGTGCCCGTGCCTGCGGTGGGCGGCCAGCAGGTCCTCGCCGAAGTCCCCGGACGGCCGGCGCAGCACGGTGTGGCAGTGGTTGGCGTCGTTGTCGGTGTTGTCGTACTCGATGAGCAGATCCGGTCCCTGCACGCGGTAGTAGTGCCCGCCGGCCGTTCCGCTGGTGCCTTCCCAGGCGAAGTGCAGCTCGGCACCGGCCAGACCGGCGGCCAGGCCGGCCGCCAGCTCCGCCGGGATCCGGCGCAGGTACAGCGAGACCAGCTCGTCCAGCAGGGCGCGGGGTCCGGCCGCCAGCTGGCCGGCCGCGACGCCGACCGGCTCGATCGGTACCCGCACCGAGGCGCTGGGGCCGCTGCGGATGTCGGGCGGCGCCACGTCGCCGACCACGGCGACCGCCCGCAGCCGCGGGCCCATCGACTCCAGCAGCTGCACCGCCAGCTCCTCCTCGGCCGCCAGCGGCGCCAGCACGGTGAAGCGACCGTCGGTGATCCGCGCCGGGTTGGCGCCCAGGAACACCGGAGCCGGCGACACCACGCCGTCCACCACGGTCATGCTGACCGACAGGTGGTGCCCCTCGAAGCGCCAGGACCAGGCGGTGTCGGCGGCCGGATCGCCGTAGACCACCGCCCGGTAGTCGTTGCTGTGCCGGCCGCGGGCCCAGCCCTCCTGCCGGTCGAGGACCTCCTCCAGCGCCGTGACCGCCATCGCCTGCGCGTAGGCGTGTGGGCTCAGGCCGGTGGCCAGCAGCCGGTGGGCGGCCTTGCGGGCGGCCGGGTCGAGGTCGGCCAGGCAGACGCCGGGGCGCGGGCGGGGCCGGTACTCCAGCCAGCGGCGCGCCCGGTCGGCAGCCGGCCGCTGGGCCAGCTCGCGCTGGCCGTCGGTGAGGCCGGTCAGGAATCCGACGGCGGCCAGGCGCATGCGCTCGGCCAGGGGTGCGCTCGTCACCACTCGTGTATACCCCGGATCCGGTCGGCCCGATCCCGGACCCGCCGACCACGGCCGGCCGTGCGGGTCCGGGTCGGGTCTGTGGCCGGGCGACGGCGCGCGCGGCACCGGACCACGGGCCGGCGCTCAGGCCTGGGCGTACTCGTCGTGGCGGCGCCACCAGAAGCCGTTCTCGTTGCGGCCCAACGGGGCCCGGTCGAGCCACTGGTACATGCCCCACAGCGCGTCGAGGCCGCGCTCGTAGGTGGAGTACGTGTGGTAGACCACGCCGTCGTCCTTGACGAAGGCGCTCATGCCCGGGCCCTCCCGCCGGTACGTGGGCCAGTCGGCCCCGACCGTGGCGGCGATGGCGTTGAGGAACGGCAGTTCGGCGCCGGACTGCGAGGGGCGCAGGTCCCTGCTGCGGTAGTTGTAGTCGACGCTGCCGGACTGCCACTCCTGCGGCGTGTGGCTGGCGTGGAAGTCGTAGTTGAAGTCGCTGCGCGACGACGACGCCCACGGGAAGCTCCACCCCATCCGCTGCTTGTAGGCCTGCAGCTGGGGCAGGGGTGCGCGGGACACCGCGGTGAACGCCACATCGTGGTTGCGCAGGTGCACGTGCGTACCGTTGAAGCCGTCGGCGATCGCCGAGCAGGACGGGCAGCCGGCGGCGTAGTCGGGGCCGAACATGAAGTGGTAGACGAGCAGCTGCGACCGTCCACCGAACAGCTCGGCCAGCGTGGCGCTGCCGTCGTCGGTGTCGAACCGGTACTCCTTGTCCAGGCGTACCCACGGCAGTTCCCGGCGCTGCCGGGCCACCTCGTCGCCGCGGCGGGTCAGCTCCTTCTCCGCCGCCAGCAGCTCCAGCCGGGCGGCCAGCCACTCGTCACGGGTGGCGGTCGGGTGTGCGGTCATGACCTGTCTCCTTCACATCGATGGGGTGAGGCCCGGTACCCAGTCCGGCGCGAGCAGGATGAGCACGCCGAGGCCGATGACGGCCAGGGCGACCGGGATGTCGGTGCCGCGCCTGGGCGGCAGCAGTTTCTGGGCGAGGTTGAGGTAGGTGAGCACGGCCATCCAGCCGATGCTCAGCACGCCGAGCGCCACCAGCAGCGTGGTCAGGCCGAGCCCTGAGCCGAGGCAGCACAGCCCGAAGCGCACCCCGGAGTGCGCGCCGCCCTGGCAGCAGCGGCGCAGGTGGCGCTTGGCGGGGGTGAGTTCGTAGCCACCGGCGCAGATGGCCAGCACCCCGGCCACGGTGGTGCTGTGCGGGCGGTAGCAGGCGTACACGGCGACTCCGACGAGGACCCAGATGGCCAGGTAGCCGGCGAGGAAGGCCGGCCCGGCCCGCAGCCGTCCGGTCTGTTCGACCCGCCGCGCCACTGCGGGCGCCGCACCGGGCAGCATCATCGCGGCCATCATGGCGGCCCACCCGGCGAGGAACCCGGGCAGCGGGCCGAGCCGGGTGGCCACGCCCATGTCCATCCCGCCCATCCGGCGCAGGGCGACCAGCCAGCAGGCGGCGGCCACGCCCAGGGTCACCGCGACGGCGGTGGTACGGGGCCGCGGTCGCACCCGCGCAACGGTGGTCATGGTGGGTCTCCTGTCCGTTCGGGACGTTCGACAGCGCCGCGTTTCAGGAGTCCAGGTGGCGCAGCAGCGCGTCCAGGCTGGCGTCCCAGTCGCGGGCCAGGGCGGCGAGGAACTGCTGGGCCACCTGGATCGGCCCGGACTGCAGCCGGTAACGCACCCGGCGGCGCTCGCCGGGCTCGGCGACGACCAGGCCGGCGTCGGTCAGCAGCGCGAGGTGCTTGGCGATGGCCTGCCGGGTGATCGGCAGGCGGGCCGCGAGTTCGGTCGCGGTGACCGGCCCGTGCGAGGCGAGCGCGGCGAGGATGGCCCGCCGGCTGGGATCGGCCAGGGCGGCGAAGACCTCCTCGGCGACCGCCTCCGGGTCACGCCCGGGCATCGAGGTATTCGACGAGCTCGTCCAGCTCGCTCTGCCAGCCCTTGACATTGCCGTTGTACGCCCCGGGGTACGCCTCGTCGGGCACCTGCGCGAAGCCGGACTCGACCACGGTGAGCCGGGTGCCCGAACCCTCCGGTTCGAGAGTGAACTCGACGTAGGTACGTCGGGGGTCGTCGGCCGGCAGGCCGGAGATGCCCCAGGTGTAGCCGAAGACGTGCGGCTCGTCGAGGCGCTCGATGCGCAGGTCGACGGTGCCGTGGCCGTCGAAGGTCAGCTGGGCGACGCCGCCCACCCGCAGGTCGACGGTCGCCTGCTGGCCGAACCAGGTGCCCAGCCCTTCGGCCGTGGTCAGCGCCTGCCACACCTTGGTCGGCGGGT
Source organism: uncultured Actinomycetota bacterium (assembly GCA_963794685.1). GTDB lineage: Bacteria > Actinomycetota > Actinomycetes > Mycobacteriales > Micromonosporaceae > CAVTWH01. The sequence goes on from CAWCFK010000013.1 coordinate 147,818, forward strand.
GGACGACGGTGATGCTGCGCTCGATCCGGTCGGGAAACCCCATGACACACCTCCATGTAGCAACCATCTGGTTGCCACAACCGTATGGCAACCATCCGGTTGCGTCAAGCACGTCGAGGCAGTTCCGAACGGGTTTCCGCACCGGACCCCGGCCGTCCGGTCGGCTCACCCGGGCGCTCGGCGGGCAGCCGGTAGGCGACTGTGTCCCAGTCCTGCGCCCTGACCCGGCGGACCTGGTCCAGCTCCGGAACGTGGCGGTAGCCGGCGCGGAGCGCGACGCCGCGCGATGCGGTGTTCGCCGATTGCCCGGCCTCGCCGGGGGGATGTCCGGAGCACGCGACCCGGCCCCAGCCGCCGTCCCGCCGCTGTCGACCGGGCGGCAGCATGCGATCCTGGATCGACCATCACGGGCCGGAAGCACCGTCCCAGCCGTCCGGCGCTGACTGCCGGAGGCTGTGCCCGCCCGGGAGGCACCTGTCCTCCCGGCTTCCCGGCCCCGACCGCCGCAGGCTCTGCCGGGCAGGAGGCGCTGACGTGTCCGTCGACCTGACCCCCCTGCTCGACGCCCTCCCAGCGGGCAGCGTCATCACCGACCCGGCCGGTATGGACGCCTACCGGTGGGACCGGGCCAACGATCCCGGCGCCGGAACTCCACTGGCGGTGGTGCGGGCCGGCTGCACCGCGGATGTCCAGGCCGCCGTCCGGTTCGCGGCGGCGCACCAGCTCGCGGTGGTGCCCCGGGGCGCCGGTTCCGGGTTGTCCGGTGGATCCTCGGCGGTGGACGGCTGCCTGGTGGTGTCCACCGAACGGATGCGGGCGGTCACCGTGGACCCGGCCACCCGTACCGCCGTGGTCGAGCCGGGCGCGCTCAACGTCGAGGTGAAGCGGGCGGCCGCGCAGCACGGCCTGTGGTACCCGCCGGACCCGTCGTCGTACGAGTTCTGCTCGATCGGCGGCAACGTTGCCACCAACGCCGGTGGCCTGTGCTGCGTCAAGTACGGGGTGACCACCGACTACGTACTCGGGCTCACCGTGGTGCTGGCCGACGCAACGGCCGTGCGGCTGGGCGGCGCCCGGCTGAAGGACGTGGCCGGGCTGTCGCTGACCAAGCTGTTCATCGGCAGCGAAGGCACGCTGGGCGTGATCACCCAGGTGGTGCTGCGCCTCATCCCGGCGCAGCGCCCGCCGGTCACCCTGGTCGCCACCTTCGCCCGGCTGGACGACGCCACCCGGACGGTACTGGACATCACCGCCCGTACCCGACCGTCGATGCTCGAATTCATGGACCGTACCTCGATCAACGCCGTCGAGGACGTCACCCGGATGGGGCTGGACCGCGCAGCGGCGGCCCTGCTGCTGGTGCAGTCCGACGAGCCGGTGCCCGCTGCGGCCGGCGAGATCGCCGGCATCGCCGCGCAGTGCCGGAGCAACGGCGCCGTCGAGGTGTACACGACCGACGACCGGGACGAGGGTGAGGCGTTCACGGCGGCCCGGCGGATGGCCATCCCGGCCCTGGAGCGGCGCGGTTCGCTGCTGCTGGAGGACGTGGGGGTGCCCATTCCGCAGCTGGGGGCGCTGGTGCGCGGGATCGACCGGATCGCCGGTGACGCCGGGATCACCATCGCCGTCGTCGCGCACGCCGGTGACGGCAACACCCATCCGTTGATCGTCTTCGACCGCACCGACGCCGACCAGACCGAGCGCGCGCACCGGGCGTACGCCCAGGTGATGGAGCTGGCCATGGAGCTGGGCGGCACGATCACCGGCGAGCACGGCGTGGGCCGGCTGAAGAAGGCCTGGCTGCCGGAGTACCTGGGGCCGGAGGCGCTGGAACTCAACCGACGGGTCAAGGCGGCACTGGATCCTCAGGGCATCCTCAACCCGGGCGCGGTCTTCTAACCGGCCGCCGCCGCGCCGACCAGGTCGAGGCTGTAGGTCTGGCCGATCAGGTCGACGCCGAAGCTGCGGTGCGGCTCCTCGGCTGACCAGCGCGAAGCCGCGGGCGAGGTAGATCCCCGGGCGGCGGCCAGCGGGTGGTTGGTCCACAACCGCATCCGCCGGTACCCGGCCCGGCGGGCGAAGTCCAGGCAGGCGTCGACCAGGCGCCCGCCCAGCCCGCTGCCGCGCGCCGCCGGATCGACCAGCAGGATGCGCAGCTGCGCGGTCGTCCGGTTCGCCCGGCGCCGGACGCAGAACACGCAGCCGACCCGCTGCCCGTCGCAGCTCGGCGACCCACGCGCCTCGCCGGTCCGGGTCGTTCGCCGCTGGCGTAGTCGGCGACGATCCGGGCCACCAGGGCCTCGAAGCTCGGTGTCCCAGCCGAACTCGGCGGCGTAGATCTCGCCGTGGGCCTGCACCACCCAGCCCAGGTCGCCGGCGCCCGGCGGCCGGATCAGTGTCGTCGCGATGCGATCACCTCGTCCATCGGCTCTCCCGCACTGAAACAGTCGTTTCAGTGAGAGGTAGACGGCCATGGCCCAGCCACGCGGCCGGCCGTCCGCCCGGCGCGCCGAACTCCTCGACGCCGCCTACCGCGAGGTGCTCGCCCACGGCCTGGCCGACATGTCGCTGCGCCCGCTGGCCACCGCGATCGGCTCCAGCCCGCGGGTGCTGCTGTTCCTCTTCGGCAGCAAGGACGGCCTGGTGCGCGCCCTGCTCGCCCGGGCCCGCGCCGACGAACTGGTGCTGCTCGACCGGTTGCGCCGGCAGACCAGCGGCGCCGCCGGTCCGGCCGAGGTGACCCTGACCGTCTGGGACTGGCTGGCCGACCCGGCGCACCGGCCACTGCTGGTGCTCTGGGCTCGAGGCGTACACCCGGTCGCTGGTCGACCCGGACGGCCCGTGGGCCGGCTTCGCCCGGGCCACCGTGGCCGAGTGGCTGACCGTCCTCGCCGACGCCCAGCCCACGCCGGTCCGCCGCAGCGACGCCGGACAGGCCGAGTGCACGCTCACCCTCGCCGTGCTCCGGGGTGCCCTGCTCGACCTGCTCGCCACCGGCGACACCGCCCGCACCACCGCGGCTGTCCGTCGGCACGCCCTCCCGGGTCCACTCCTGCGACGACCGGGAACGGGCCGGGAAATCTCGTTAGCACATTGACAGGCGACAATTCAATAAGAGGGGAACAATGTCACATTCGCTGGCCCACTACATCGTGTAGAGTCGCATAATCTGGTATCCGTTCGCCGCCAGACATCCAGGGGACACGATGACGGTCACCGAAACCGACACCGCCCGCGACGCCACCCGCCCGGCCCGCGCACCGCTGTACGCGGCTCTCATCGGCCTGACCGGCGTCGCCATCCTGCTGCAAGGACTGTGGGCCGGCATCTTCCTCGAACACGACGGCGCCCGGGACGCCGCCGGCGGCTGGATCGACGTGCATGCCCGCGGCGGCGACGTGGCCATCGGGCTCGCCGCGCTGGCCACCGTCGTGGCGTTCCTGACCCGCCGGGCCCGGCGTGATCTCTGGATCGGCGGTGCCGCCCTCGTCGTCCTGCTCGTCCTGGAGGCCTGGATCGGCGGACTCATCCGCGACGACGGCCGCGACACCCTGACCGCCGTGCACGTCCCGCTCGCCATGCTCCTGCTCGGCCTGGTCTCCTGGCTGTCGGCCAGGTCCGCCCGCCGGCACTGAACCTGACCGCAGGCCGCCGGCCGATCCGCACCGCGCGGGCGGACGGCCTGCGGCGTATCCAGCACGGCCTGCGGCGTATCCAGCGTTGACCTGCGGCGACCCGGGCCGCAAGCTGGGGCTGACAATGGCGGTTGCGGCAGCTGCGGACGTGGGCATGGTTGGTGGGGGGTACCAGAGGCTGCGGCGGACGGTGGCCGTCGCGGGGATGGTGGTATGCGCCGCGGTCCTGTTGACCGCGTCCCCGACCGGCGGCACGGCAGCCCGCCCGGCGCTGCGGGTACTCCAGTTGAACCTGTGCGACAGCGGCATCGCCGACTGCTACACCGGACGCTCCGTCGCGGCCGCCGCGACGGTGCTGCGCGGCACCGCACCCGACGTGGTGACCCTCAACGAGGTGTGCGAGCCGGACGTGGCCACGCTCGCCACGGCGCTGGCCCGGCCCGGGGCGGCGACCGGGGTCGGTTCGGCGTTCCAGCCGGCGCTCGACCGCCGCTCCGGTGGCCCGTTCCGGTGCCGCAACGGCGAGCGGTACGGCATCGGGCTGCTCGTCCGACTGCCCGGCCACGGCTCCACCACGTACCAGGGCATCTATCCCGAGCAGGACACCGCCGACCCGGAGGAGCGGGCCTGGCTGTGCCTGTCCGCGCCGGTCGGGATCTCGGTCTGCACCACCCACCTGGCCAGCACCGTCCCGGCGGTCGCGCTGCGCCAGTGCGGCTACCTGCTGGACACCGCCATCCCGGCGCTGCCGGCCGGCGTCGGGCACCGCACGGTCGTGATCGGCGGCGACTTCAACCTCCGCGAGGGCGGCGCCCCGGACCTGGCGACCTGCGCGCCGCCGGGCTACCTGCGCGCCGGCGACGGCGGTGTGCAGCACGTGCTGGCCTCCCCCGGCTTCGTGCTCGGCTCGGTCCGGGACCTCGACCTGGGCGGCAGCACCGACCATCCGGGCCTACTGGTCGCCCTCACCAGCAGGTAGCCACCGCGCCCGTCCGCCGCGACGCTGGCGCGGTGGACGGAATCGGAGTGGAATGAGGTTGCTGATCTCCCGGCCGCCCGGCGGTGGCCGGTCCGGATGGCGAGGGGGTACGCCGGTGGAACGCACCATGGTCGTCGGGTTGGACAACGGGGGCACCAAGAACAACGCGACGGTGCTCGCCCCGGACGGGGCGTTCCTGGTCGACCGGCTGGTGGAGACGCCCAGCCGGGTGCTGGACGGGCCGGCGGTGGCGGTCCGCGAACTGGGCAACGCGCTGGACCACATCCTCGTCCGCACCGGGGTGACCCGCCAGCGGGTACGCGCCGTCGGCCTGGACACCCCCGGGCCGGCCAGCGCCGACGGGGTGATCTCCTCCAAGGGCTCCACCAACTTCTCCGCGCCGGCCTGGCGCGGCTTCGACATCCGCACCGCGCTGGAGCAGCACATCGGCCTGCCGGTGGTCTACAACAACGACGCCAACGCCGCCGCCCTCTACGCCCACCACGCCTACTTCGGCGCCGACGCCGCGCAGCGCTCCTCGGTCTCCGCGATCGTGGGTACCGGCCTGGGCGGCGGCATCATCGAACAGGGCCGGATCGTGCGCGGCGCCGCCGGGATGGCCGCCGAACTCGGCCACGTGCAGATACCGCTGGACGGGCTGCTGGAGCCGGGCCAGCCGGTACCGCGTTGCAACTGCGGGCTGGCCGGCGACGCGGAGAGCATCGCGTCACTGACCGGGATCGAGCGCAACCTGTTGCCGTACTGGCTGCAGCGGCACCCCGGCCACGAGCTGACCGGCGTTCGCCGCCGGCAAGGCGGCGATGCAGGTGCGCGGCTACGGCGAACGGGACGACCCGCTGGCCCGGCGCATCTTCACCCAACAGGCCGTCGCCCTGGGCCGGCTGTTCGCCATCGCCGCCAACTTCACCGACCCGCACGCCTACTTCGTCGGCGGCGGCGTGGTGGAGGCTGCCGTGCACTTCCGGGAGTGGTTCCTCGCGGCGGTCCGCGAGCACACGGCGCTGCGCGACGAGCAGCGCCGGGTCGCCCGGTTCGCCCTGGTACCGGACCTGGACATGGCCGGCGCCCGGGGCGCCGCGCTGGCCGCCGCGGCGGCAACGGTGTGACTTCAGGCGAGGAGCTGGTCACGTACGAACGCCACCAGGGCGTCCAGGCCGACCGATCCCTTGTCCGAGTACACCGTCAGCGCCCGCAGTGCCGGGTCACCGGGCTGTGCCAGCGTGATCACGGCGACCGGTTCGGTGTAGTTCCGGCAGGAGTTGGTGCACTCGTAGTACGGCTGGGTGAAGGCCAGCGCGTCGCCGAGCGCGGTGTGCACGGTGCGCGCGTCCGGGCGGCGCTGTGCCGGGATGTCGGCGCTGGTGCGGTAGACACCGTGGCGTCCGTTGCCCGGCCGCGCGTTGTCGCCGCCCGGCGCACAGGTGACGGCGAAGGCGAGCACTGTCAGGGTGGCGTGTGCGCCGACTGTGACGTCGGCGGTCACGCCGGGGCAGTTGTCCGGCTGCGGCGAGCGGGTCGTGATCGCCTGGCCGGCGCCGAGCCGGACATGGAAGGCGACCGGCCCACCGACCGGTGCCACGGTCGGTGCACTGACCGGGTCGGGGTCGACCGGCCCAGCGTGGCAGCCGCCGGCCAGCAGGGCGAGGGCGAGCAACGCGAGAAGCACCCGACCCGGCGCGGCGGATGCGAGGACACCAGAACGCATGCCACATCAGACCCCGACCGGCTCGTGTCACGTTCCCCGGTGTCAGCTTGACGACCATGGGGCCGGCACCGGCGGCCGGCAGCATCGCCGCCGAGACCTGTCGTCGTACGGGCGCAGGTCCTCATCGGCGGTGGTCTGCCCGGTCGAGGTCGGCGAAGGGCAGCGGGCAGCAGCTGGTGGTGGCGCAGGCGGCCAGGTCGTCACAGCCGGCGTCCAGCGCGGCGCGCAGGCTGGCGGCCACCACCCGCAGGTCGGCGATCCTGGCTTCCACCTCGCTGAGCTTGGCGGCGGCGCGCCGCTGCAGGCTGGTGTCCGGGCGCCGGCCGTGCCGGTGGCTGCCCAGGTCGATCAGCTCGGCAACCTCGTCCAGGGTGAAGCCGAGCCGCTGCGCGGTTTTGATCACCCGCAACGCGGTCAGCGCCTCCTCGGGGTACAGCCGGTGCCCACCGGGGCTGCGCGGGGGGCGCACCAACAGGCCACGTCTCTCGTAGTAGCGCAGCGTCTGCGGATTCACCCCGGCAGCCCCGGCCAGCTCGCCGCTGCGCAGACCGGCTGTCACCGTCCGCTCCGCAGCGCCGCCGCCCGGGCCGCGAGCGCGTCCAGGAGATCACCGTGCCCGGCCGTAACCTCGATGTCGAGCCGCACCCCGCCGCCCGCCGGCTCGGTGATCGTGAAGCTGAACACCGGACAGCACCGGCTCTCCCGGGCGGCGAGATCCCTGACCCGGTCCTCCAGCGCCGCCCCGCCGCCGGCCAGCGTGACCCGCAGGCGCGTCGGCGAGAGGCGTTCACCGTCCCTCGCCGACGCCCGGAACACCTCGTCGAACTCGGCCAGCCGGGCGGTCCGGTCGGCGCGCGGCAAGGTACACGCCTGCGGTACCCAGTCCAGGTCTGCCACATCGGTCATGCCGCAACGGTAAGCCTGTACCCGGGTACCGGATGCAAGCCTGTCGGTCAGAAGCCGATGGCCTCCCGGAGCAGCAGCACAGTGCCGCGACCGGGGAACGGTTCGGCGTTGAGGACGAGCAGACGGCTGACGGCGCTGGGCCGCCCGTAGGCCACCTGGGCACGGGCGCTCTCCAGCGGGAGGGCGTACTCGTGCACGCGGCGCAGCGCGGTGTCCAGGTCGGGTACCACCTTCTGCGCCCCGATCACCCAGATGGCGCGGGCGGCGCCGCCGGCGTAGGCGGGCAGTTGGCTTCCGCTGCCCGAGGCGACCACCAGCGAGCCGGTCTCGGTGAGCGCCGCGACGCTGCCGACGACGACGTCGGGGACGGCGGTCAGCCGGCGGATCTCGTCGGCGCCGGTGGCGCGGTCGATGGCCAGCACCCGTGGCCGGACAGCGTCGTACCGGCCGGTGGCATTGATGTCGGCGTCGATGCCGGACAGGCGCAGCGTCTCACTGGCGCCGGTGAACACGCTGGCGCCCGCCGGGATCAGCTGCCTGATCCGGGTGCGGGCCGCCGCGACGTCGTCCAGAAGCTCTACGGTGAAGCCGTGCGCCCGCAACGCGGCGGCGGCCCGTTCGAGACTGGCCGCCGGCGCGGGGTCGGCGAACAGGGTCGCCGGGATCGGGGTGGTCATGGTGCCTCCTGGTGGTCATGGTCTGGCAGCGCGGTGGTCGGGCAGCGTGGCGCTGGTACGGCGGCGTTCTCCCGGGGCTGCCCAGCTGGGTCGTCGTCGTTCCCGGGAGGTGCGCCGGTCCGCTGACTACGACGACGCGGCGCCGCGCAGTGTGAGGTGGCGGTCGGCCTCACACCACAGGCCGCTGATTCGTCGGACCGGTGTGAGTGGCCGACGGAGAGGCTGGCGACGATGGGTACCCGATCCGGACCGACCGGGGACGAGCCGGACACCGCCCTGGACACGGTCATGGGCGAGCGGCGCCAACTGGTCAATGTGGCGTACCGCCTGCTGGGCTCGCTGGCCGATGCCGAGGACGTCGTGCAGGAGACCTACACCCGCTGGTACGCCCTGGATCCGCCGCAGCGGGAGGCGATCGACTCCCCCGGCGCCTGGCTGACCACCGTCGCCAGCCGCATCTGCCTGGACCTGCTGCGCTCGGCCCGGGTCCGGCGGGAACGCTACGTCGGCGCCTGGATCCCCGAGCCGCTCCCCGACCGCACCGAGTGGACCGGTGGGGGCGCCACGGATCCGGCCGACCGGGTCACCCTCGACGAATCGGTCACCATGGCGTTCCTGGTCATGCTGGAGTCGATGACCCCGGCCGAGCGGGTGGCGTTCATCCTGCACGACGTCTTCGGCTACCCGTTCACCGAGGTGGCGACCATCGTCGGGCGTACACCGGCGGCCTGTCGGCAGTTGGCGTCCTCGGCCCGCCGTCGGCTGCGCGCGCCGCGGCCCGCCACGCCGGCCGCCCGGCAGGCCCGCCTCGTCGGCGAGTTCCAGCGGGCCTGGCAGGCCCGGGACATCGGCGCCCTGGTCGGCCTGCTGGACCCCGCCGCCATCGCGACCGGCGACGGCGGCGGCCTGGTCAGCGCGGCGCCCGCCCCGATCGAGGGCGGCGAGCGGATCGCCCGCTACCTGGTCGATCTGCTCGACCGGGCAGCGGGCGGCCTGACCTTCCGGCAGCGTACGGTCAACGGCGCGCCGGGCCTGGTGGCCCAGCACGACGGCGCGGTCGTCGCGGTGTACGCGTTCGAGCTGGCAGACGATCGGATCCGGCGCATCTGGGCGGTACTCAACCCGGCCAAGCTGCGCCGCTGGAGAGCCGGCTGACCGCTGCCCGTCGAGGCTTCAGCCCGGCTGTCAGGCTGTCCAGGGTCGGGGCGGGGTGGCTGGTCAGCCGATGCCGCGGGTGAGCAGGATGTCGCGGGCCCGGAAGTGGGTGTCGCCGTCCGGACCCGGCGACCCCGAGGACCCCTCCATCTGCAGGTTGAGGATGAGCCACAGGGGCCGGCCGACAAACCTGGCTCCGCGCTGCGTGGCCAGCAGCGAGCCGTCCAGGAAGTACTGGATCTGCACGTCCGAGCTGTTGACCATGGACAGCACCGCCCGGTAGTCGTGCCACGCCTGCGCAGTGTCCACCGGCACGATCGAGCTGGACCAGTCGCCGGCGGGGTTCTTGTAGGCGTTGAACCAGTTCCGGGGGCCGCCCTTGTACTCCAGGATGTCGCACTCCGGCGGCCAGCCGTGGACGGCGGTGAGCCAGAACGCCGGCCAGCTGCCCTTCGTCGCGGTGACCTGGAACCGCCCCTGCACCGTCCAGACCGGGTATTCGGCGTCGACCAGCACCTGTTGCCGGGCGTGCACTGCGCCGGAGTGGTACCGGATGGGCAGGTACGGCGGCGAGGCGCTGACGCCCTCGTCGGCACCGATCCGGGTGGCCGTCAGCGTCAGGACGCCGTCGGCCAGCGACACCTGGCTGTGGTCATCGGCGCTGGCGTACATCCGGGCCGAGCCGTTGTGGTCGGGTCCCCACGGGTACCGGTACCGCCAGCTCGCCTCCAGCGCCCGGTAGCTGGCAAAGGACGAGCCGTCGATGAGCACCTCGGTGCCGCGGACGGTCGGCGTCGGGACCGGTGTGACGGCCTGCGCCGGCGGCGCCGAGGCGGCCAGCGTCGGCGCGAGCAGGCCGGCTCCGGCGATCGCCAGCAGGCCGCGACGGGGATACCCGCGTCCGGGGAGCGCGGCCCAGGGTCGCTGGGGCATTCGGTCCTCCTCCGGCGGTGGGCGGGGACGGGCAGCCCCTCCCCCGGGAAGGATGCCACGTCCCGGCGCACGGTGCGGCTGGCGCGCGCCCGTGTCAGCGCAGGTAAGGAATGGTTTGTGGGCCTTCGGGAAGCACGCAGACGGTAGCCTGCGGGCCGATCCGGCGCAGCTGCGCGGCCACCGTCTCGGCGATGTCGTGCACCTTGAACAGGTGCGCGGCGCGCAGCGCCGGTTCGTCGAGGTGGTCGCTGTAGACGCCGATCCGGGCGGTGGTCAGCAGCCGGGCCAGCACCTGCACCTGCCACTGGTCGGGCACGGTGCGCGGGCGTGCCCGGATCAGCTCCAGCAGCTCACCGGGCGTGCCGGCGGAGCTGAGTACCTCCCGGAACGACCCGTGGTCGGGGAAGCCGTCGGCGCACTCGGCGGCGCACACGATCAGCCCACCGGGCTTGACGATGGTGGCCGCCGCCGACATGCCTTTGACGGCCTGGTAGAGGTTCTGGTCGAGCGGATATCCTGAGTTGCTGGTCAGCACGATGTCGAAGCGGTGGGCGACCGGCCGCATCGCGGTCTGCCGGACCCGCTCCCGGGCGACCGCGTGCATCTGCGCCACCGGTCCGCCGAAGGCGGCGACCACCCGCTGCTCCCGGTTGAGTACCACGTCGAAGGCGAAGTCGACACCGGTACCCGCCGCGATCGCGCGCACGTCGTCGTGCACCGGGTTGCCCTCGCAGACCCCCCAGGTGGCCCGCGGGTCGCCGATCCGGCTGGCGTCGTGCAGCGTCAGGACCGTCTCCAGCCCGGCCAGGCCGGGCGCGACGAGCTTCGGCCCGCCGGAGAAGCCGGCGAAGAAGTGCGGCTCGACGAAGCCGGTGGTGATGCGTACGTCGGCGGCGACCCAGTGCCGGTTGAGCCACACCGGCACCCCGTTGCCGAAGGTCCCCAGCCAGGTCAGCGAGCCGGCATCCCGGGCGTCGTGGTTGACGATGCGCAGGCTGCCGGCCAGCTCGGCGCCGAACATCGTGCGCAGTTCGGCGTCGGTGTTGGCCCGGTGCGTGCCGGTCGCCACCAGCAGCGTGACATCGCGCGGATCGAGTACCCCGGCCAGCTCGTCCAGCAGCGCCCGGACCATCGCCTCGCGCGGCTGGGGCCGGGTCAGGTCGCAGACGCTCACCGCCACCTGCCGGCCCGGCCGCACGATCTCCCGCAGCGGCGGACCGTCGACCGGCTCCCGCAGCGCCCGGCGCAGGGTCGCGGCCGGGTCCGGCGCGGCCGGCGCGGGCACCGGCTCCACCACCGTGGTACGCCCGGCCGGCAGGTCCACCGACAGCCCGGTACGGCCGTAGGCGAGCCGGACGGTGCGGGTCGGTTCAGCCACCCAGGTCCTGCCACAGCTGACCGGGAATGTCGGTGCCCAGCCGGTTGAGCGCTTCGGCGACCTGCCCGGCGTCGCGGGTGCCGGCGACCACCGAGCAGACCGCCGGGTGACGCAGCGGGAACTGTAGCGCGGCGGCGGGCAGGCTCACCCCGTACCGTTCGCAGGCGTCGGCCAGGCGGTTGGCCCGGTGCACCAGCTCCGCACCGGCCGGCCCGTAGTTAAAGTGGGCGTCGGCCGCCGGTCGCGGCCGGGCGAGCAGGCCCGAGTTGTACGGAGCGGCGGCGACGACGGACACGCCGCGCTGCGCGCACTCGTCCATCAGCGGCGCACCGGAGCGGTCCAGCAGGGTCCACCGCCCGGCCAGCATGACCACGTCGATCGGGGTCTCCCGGACCATCCGTAGCGGTCCCTGCCAGTCGTTCATGCCCACCCCGATGGCGCCGACGATGCCCTGCTCCCGCCAGGAGACCAGGGCCGGGATCGCCTGGCTGACGGCCTCGTCGAGGTGGTGGTCGGGGTCGTGCAGGTAAACGATGTCGACGTGGTCGACGCCCAGCCGGAGCAGGCTGGATTCCAGGCTGCGGCGCACGCCGTCGGCGCTGAAGTCGAACCGGCGTCGCAGGTCGTCGGCCACCTCGAAGCCGCCGGCCGCCAGGTCGGACCCGGTCGGTGCGGGGTTGGCCTCCAGCAGCCGGCCGACCTTGGTGGACAGCACGAAGCCGGTACGCGGGTACCCGGCCAGCGCGCGCCCCAGGCGACGTTCGGACAGGCCGAGTCCGTAGTGCGGTGCGGTGTCGAAGTAGCGCACACCGGCCTCGAACGCCGCGGACACCGCGCCGGTGGCGGTGTCGTCGTCGATGGCGCGGTAGAGGTTGCCCACCGACGCGCCGCCGAACCCGAACTCGGTCACGGCGACGCCACCTGCCCCCAACGCCCGGGTCTTCATCGCTGCCGTTCTCCTTCGCTGCTTCCGAGCTCTCGCATCGGTGCGGTCAGTCCAGGTGCCACACCTCGTCGAGTGGCTGCCACAGCGCCCCGGGGTCGCGCTCCGGCACGATGCGCAGCTGGCACGGATCGGTGTGCGTCCACCACTCGCGGGTCACCGGATCCTCGGCGATCCGGGCCATGTCGGCGGCGTGGTCGTCGCCGACGTACTCGTAGTAGGCGAACAGGGTATCGCCCACCACGAAGATCGAGTAATTGGTGACGTTCGCCTCGCGCAGGATCTGTTCGACCTGGGGCCAGACGGCGCGGTGCAGGCTCAGGTACTCCTCCCGGCGCTCCGGTCGCAGGCCGACGACAAGGGCGTGGCGTTGCACCGGGTTCCCGGTCACGACCCGGCCCGTTCCACCGCGCGGATGCCCAGCGGGGTGTCCTGCCGGGCGTCCGGGACCAGGCGCAGGCCGGCCCGGCCGGGGCGCACGTGCGGTCCGGCGATGTGGGCCGGCGGGTCGATCGCCCGGACCCGGTTGATGTGCGCCTCGTCGACCCGGATACCCAGGCCCGGCTCGTCGCCCAGGACTATCCCGCCGTCCTGGAACTCCTGGTCGATGTGCAGCCCGATCGGTGAGGTGAGGTCCTGTACCTCGAAGGCCAGCACGTTCGGCATCGCGGCCGCCGGGTGCGCCAGGATGTTGCCGTGGTAGGCCACCGGGCTCACCGGCAGGTCCCGGCCGTGGGCCATCGCGGCGACCCGGAGGAAGTGGGTGACGCCCCAGACACAGCCGACCTGGACGATGTCGATCGCGTCCGCGTCCAGCAGCGGCCGGTACTGTTCCAGGCCGGTGAGGTTCTCGCCGGTGGCGACGGCGGCGCGGATGCCGCGCCGGACCGAGGCCAGTCCGGCCGCGTCCCAGCGGCGTACCGGCTCCTCCACCCAGGTGAGGTCGATCGTGCGCTCCAGCGCGGTGATGAACCGGACGGCCTGCGAGCGGTTCCACGTCTCGTTGGCGTCGAACATCAGCGCGGGGTGCGCCGAGTTGCGCGCCAGGACGTCCCGCAGCGCCGCCAGCCGGCGCAGGTCGTGCTCCAGGTTCCGGCCGCCCTTGAGCTTGGCGGCGCCGAAGCCGCGGTCGGCGAAGCGCTCGTAGAGCCGCACCAGCGCCTCGTCGTCCAGAGCGATGTCCAACCCGGAGGCGTAGCCCGGGACGAACCGGTCCAACGCGCCGAGGGTGCGCCACAGCGGTTCGCCGGCCGCCTTGGCCTTGAGGTCCCACAGCGCCATGTCGATCGCGCCGATGGCGCCGAAGGTGGCGCCGGAGTGGCCGGTCTTGAAGACGTGGGCCAGCATCCGGTCGTACAGCGCGGTGACCGCGCGCGGATCTTCCCCTTGCACTGCGCCGAACACCCGGTCGATCTCGCCGTGCGCGCCGAGACCGACCCCCTCCAGCCCGCTGTCGGTCTCCAGGACCAGCACGTGCACGTCCGTGCGCGGATGGGGCATCACCCCGTTGGCGTCGCCGATCAGCCGCCCCCAGTCGTGCTCGGTCGTGAGGCTGCGGTATCCGGTGACTTTCACAGTTGCTCCTTCTGTGCAGGATCGCGCTGTGCAGGTTTGCGACTTACTCCTTGGTCCCTCCGGCAGTCATGCCGGCCACCAGGAACCGCTGAGAGAACAGGAAGACGACGAGCACCGGCAGTACCGAGATCACCGTCGCGAGGGCGAGCGTCGGTAGCTGGATCGACTCGGCCCCGGCGGAGCTGGGGTTGAACGCCGGGGTGGAGGCCAGTATGGAGGTCAGGCCGACCTGGATCGGGTAGCCGTCGCTGGAGGGCAGCATCACGAAGGGCAGGAAGAAGTTGTTCCAACTCTGCACGAAGCTGAAGAACGCGACCAGTGCCACGATCGGCGCCGCGAGCGGCAACGCCACCGTGGTGAACACCTGCAACTCGCTACAGCCGTCGATGCGCGCCGCGGCGAGCAGGTCGCGCGGGACGCTGGTGGAGAAGTAGATGTAGGTGAGGTAGACGCCGAACGGGAAGAACGACATCGGCAGGATCACCGACAGCGGGCTGCCGATCAGGCCCACCACGTTGAGCTCCAGGAAGATCGGCAGGACCAGCGCGGTGTTCGGGATCAGCATGACGACCAGGGTCACCACCAGCAGCAGTCGCCGGAACCGGAATTCGGTGAGCGCCATGGCATACCCCGCCGGGATGCTGGCGACCAGCGTGACGACCAGCGCGCCGATGGAGTAGAGCGCCGAGTTGGCGATCCAGTTGAGCACCGCGCCGTCCTGGTAGCCGAACAGCTGGCTCCAGTTGGCACCGAAGTCGTGCAGGCTGCCGGGCCGGAACGGGTTGTCCACGATCAGCCCGTGCGCCGACTTCGTGGTGGCCAGCAGCAGCCAGACGATCGGGATGAGGAAGAACAGCACGAAGACCGCGACCACGACGGCGACGATGGTGCGGCCGCTCCAGCCGCGCAGGCCGGCCCGGTCCCCGGCCGGCTGCCGGTGCTCCGCTGTCGTCATGGGCTTCAGTCCGTCTCGAACAGGCCGCCGCGCGTCACGAAGACGGCCGACAGCACGAGGGCGATGACGAGCAGCAGCAGGGAGATTGCCGCCGCACCGTTGAAGTCGTTCTGCTGGAACGCGTACTGGTACGCCAGCTGGTTGAGCGAGTAGTCGTTGGGGACCACCGCGTTGCTGGCCTGGGAGAGCAGTTGCGGTTCGACGAACAGCTGGGTGCCGGCGGCCAGCGACATGATCCCCATGTACGAGATCCATTTGCGCATCATCGGCAGCTGGATGCGCCAGGCGATCTGTACCCGACTGGCGCCGTCGATACGGGCGGCCTCCATCACGGCGGTGCTGATGTTGTTGAGCGCCCCGTACATGATGACGATCCAGCCGCCCGCGCCGGTCCAGAAGGCGATGATGGCGAAGATCGGCGGCAGGTTGCCCGGCACGATGACCTGGTTGAAACTGTGGAAGCCGAGCAGCCGCAGCAGCTTGCCGACCGGGCTCGCGGTCGGGTCCAGGACGAACAGCCAGAGCAGCACGCTGGACGCACCGGCCAGGGCGCCCGGTAGGTAGAAGACCAGGCGCATGGTGCGGCTGAGCCACTGCACCCGGACGGTGTGCACGACCAGGGCGAGGAAGGTCACCAGGACGACCAGGGCGACCAGCCAGATCACCAGGTAGAGCGCGACGTGCTCGACGGCCGGCAGGAACCGGAAGTCATGGACGACCTTGTTGAAGTTGTCCAGCCCGGCGAAGCCGCCGTCGCCGTTGGTGAACGCCAGGTACAGCGCGTACAGGCCGGGCAGAATACCGAAGGCGACCGTCAGCGCCGCGTAGAGGGCGATGAAGCCGTAGCTCATCGGGTTGCGTCCACCGCCGTCGCGCCCGCCCGCGCGCCGGCGGCGCGGGGTCTCCCCCGGCCGCCGGCTCCTCGGGACGGCCGCCTTGCGGGCGGCCCTGTCCACTACCGTCATTTGACCGTGTATCCGTCGACCTGTGCCTGGTTCTTGATGGCGGTCCCCCACGCGGGGAGGGTGTCGACCAGGCTCTTGCCGCCGGCCAGCGCCGGGGTGACGGTCTTGGCCCAGATCGCCTCCTGGCTGAAGACGCCGGAGCCCCATCCGCTCCAGATCTCCGTACCGGCCTTGATCACGGCCTGCAGGTCGGTGGCGTAGTACCCGCTCGACTCCTGCTTCTTGATCCACTTGTCGGCCGCCGGTGCGTAGGCCGGGTAGCCGGGCGCGACGTTCACCTGGTAGTCGTCGGCCGTGTTGACGAACTCGGCGAACTTCTCGGCGGCCTTGAGGTTCACCGAGTGGCTGCTGATGAACCAGGTACCGCCGCCGACGTTGCCGGTGGCCGGGTCCTCGCCCTTCCACGGCAGCGGCGCGGCCACGCCGAGCTGGCCCTTGGCGACGTTGAGCGACTGCGGGTTGTTGAAGATGGCGCCCGCATACCAGGCCGGACCGGGCATCAGCAGCACCTTGCCGGTGTACTTCTGCACGAACTCGGGGGTGAAGACGCTGATGTTGGGCATGGTGCCATTCTTGATCAGCACGTCCAGCATGGTCGCCATCCGCTTGCACTCGTTGCTGGTCGTGTTGACCGTCAACGTGCGGGGGCCGGTGACGTCGTTGGCCTGGCACTTGCCGGCCCAGAAGTAGATCTCCGGAGCGAACGAGTCACCGACCGCGCCCACGATGTAGCCGGGGTGCTCGGTGGCCACCTTCTCGCCCAGCGCCTGGTACTCCTCCCAGGTGGTGGGCAGGGCGTAGCCGAACTGGTCGAGCAGCGCCTTGTTGTACCAGAGCACCACCTGGGCGAGGTCGTTGCGCAGGCAGTAGACCTTGCCCTGGACGGTGCACGGGTTCAGCGAACCGGCGGTGAAGTTGTCCAGCGTGCTCTTGGGCACCAGTCCGCTGTTGAGCGTGGCGGCGAACGCCTGCTTGCCGTTGGCGCCCTGGCTGGCCCAGGAGGCGTCGTTGTTCTGCGACGAGAACACCACGTCCGGCCAGCCTTTGCCGGCCTGGTCGAAGAGCTGCATCTTGGTACGGAAGGAGTTGGAGCCGTTCGCCGAGCCGTCGTAGGTGACCACCTTGATCGGCACGTCGGGGTTGGCCTTCTTGAAGGCGTCGGCCGCCTTGGTCCGGTCGGCGTCCACCCACACCGTGATCTCGGCCTTCTCGTCCTGCTTGGCCTGCGAGAAGCCGTAGGGACCGGAAGACGAACCGGCCTTGTTGGTGCTACAGCCGGCCAGCGTGAGCCCGATGGCCAGGACGGCCACACCGACCCATCGGCCGTTGCGCGGAAGTTGCCTGACAGCGAACATCTCAAGTCCTTTGTCTTGTGTGACAGGGGGGTGCGGACCTAGTTCATGGCGAGGTGGGCCGGCGAGCCGACCGCGGGGAGCGGTGAGGGTGTCGATGGGCCCGTGATGGGGCTCGTCGCAAGCGTGCTTCTGGGGTGACTGCTGGCCGGGTGAGGCGTCGGCCGAGGTACGGGGGCGGGGGCGGGGGTCGACGCTTGAGTAGTATTTAGGTCCACCGACATCGGCGCCGTCAAGAGCTAAGCCCACCTATTCTCGAGCGCGCAGCTCTGATCGGCATAGTCGCGGACACTGATTGCCCCGTTAAGCACTGCTTTTGGATCCGACTGGCCCCCCGTGGCGGCTCAGCGGGATGCTCCGGACCGGCAAATAAGTGCTACATTGCGCTCGCCGCGCGGCGCCGGTATCTCCAGCGGCGCGCAGATAACCAGTTTTCCGACGCCGTACGTCATACTCTTCAGCGAGGCGAGGGGCAGGAGGTGAAGGTCGTGGATCAGCCCGCTCCCCCGGTCGGTGCGGCGACGACCACGCTGGCTGTCGGGCTCGCGCCACCGGCGGCGCACCAGCCGGCGAGCGCACCGCACCAGACGCGCCGCACCTCCGGCTACCGACCCGGCTACGAAGTGGCCGCCGAGCAGGTCCTCGAACTCATCGTCACGCTGGGACTGCGCCCGGGCGACCGGATGCCCACCGAGAACGACCTCGCCGCCAGCCTGGGTACCAGCCGCACGGTGGTCCGGGAAGCCGTCAAGATCCTCTCAGCGCTGGGCCGGGTGCGGGCACTGAAGGGCCGGGGACTCTACGTCTCGGACGACGCCGGCATGTTCGGCACCGGCCGGGGCAGCGCCTTCTTCCTCCCCACCGACCTGGATCACGTGTACATGCTGTTCGAGTTCCGCCGGACCCAGGAGATGGAGGCCAGCCGGCTGGCGGCGCTGCGGGCCACGCCGGCCGAACTGCGCGCCATCGGGGACGCCGTGCAGCTGTGCCGGCAGGGACACGAGAGCGGCCAGACCGACATGTTCGCCCAGGGGGACGAGGCGTTCCACAGCGGCGTGGCCACCGCGGCGCACAACGTGTTCCTGGCCATCTCGGTCCAGGAGGCCCGCCGCCTGCAGAGCCAGTCCAACGTGATCGGGCTGCAGGGCTCCGTCGGCAACCACGGCGCCAAGGCGGTCGAGGAGCACGCGGCGATCTACCAGGCCATCCGGGACGGGCAGCCGGAGGCTGCGGCGTTGGCCGCCGCCGCGCACATCGACAACACCCTCGAGGACTACCGCCGCGAGATCCAGCACCGCGTCTTCTCCTGACAGCGGCCCGCTGATCGCAGGGCGTCCGCGGCTTCTCCACCCGCGACCGGGTGTCCGGGTTCCCGGGTCGTGCGAAGCCGGTCCAGACCGGGAATGCGACGCAGGGATCGCCGGGCGGCCCGGCGATCCCTGCGTGTGCGGATGCAACCTGCGTGTCAGCGGTTCCACTTCTGGTTGGCCTGGCCGTTGCAGGTCCACAGCTGCACCTTGGCACCGTTGCCGGTGGCCTGGCCGGAGACGTCCAGGCAGAGGTGGGACTGGACGCCGACGATGGTGCCGTTGTCGGCCAGCATCCACTTCTGGTTGTTGCCCCCGTGGCAGTCCCAGATGATGACCGCCGTCCCGGCCGCCGTCCCCGCACCGGAGGCGTCCAGGCACTTGTTGCCGTACACCCGGATCTCGGCCGCCTGGCTCGGCGCGAAGGTCTGGCTCGCCGCGCCCGTGCAGTCCCCCAGCTGCGTGGCCGCGCCGTTGGTCTGGCTACCGCCGGCGATGGTCAGGCAGCGGCCCGACTGGCTGCCGGTCAACCGGCCCGCCGGCAGCGTCACCGAGCCGGTCGCCGCGTCGATCCCCCAGGAGGGGAACCAGCTCAGCGCGGCGGTGCCGCTGGAGGTCAGCGTGATCGGCAGCCATACCGGCAGCGACGAGTAGAGGTCGCCGGAGTTCCACCGGTCGCCGACGTACACGTAGCTGGTGCCGGCGCTGCCGGCCACCGGCAGCAGGAACGACGTCTGCGAGTTGTAGGTGCGGGTACCGGCCACGGCGACGTTGGTGAACGAGCTCCACGGGCCGGCCAGGGAGGTGGCCGTCGCGTACACGTTGTCGTTGGTCGACCAGCCGGTCAGGTGCGAGCCGAGCAGGAAGTAGCGGCCGCTCACCTTGGCGATGGCCGGCGCCTCCAGCTCGGGGAAGCTGGCCACCGCGCTCTGCGCGCTGGTGTAGTCCGCGGAGAGCCGGTCGATGCGCAGGTAGCCGGCCGGGTCGTCGTGCATCAGGTAGGCGGTACCGTCGTCGTCCTTGTACAGCCCCAGGTCCCGGCTCTGGTGGCCGAGCGGGTCCGAGGCGCCCAGGTAGGTGTAGGGGCCGCACGGCGTGGTGCTGGTGGCCACCCCGGCCCGCCGGTCGGTGTACGAACTGTTGTCGATGTGCAGCCACATGACATAGCGGTTGGTGGCGGCGTTGAAGAGCACCTTGGGCCGCTCCACCACCCGGCCGGCGGCGAGGTCACCGCTGGCCTGGCGGGACAGCGCGTCGGTCTGCCGGGTCCAGTGCGTCAGGTCGGTCGAGGAGTAGCAGGCCACCGCGGTGTACGTCCCGCCGGCCTGCTTGTCCTCGCCGACCATGTAGTAGGTGGAGCCGACGGTGAAGATTCCGGCGCCGTGCGCCTGCAGCCGGTTGCCCGCCGTGTCGGTCCACATGGTGCCGGGGGTGATGGTCATGGTGGCCGCCTCGGCCGGCCGGATGACGGCCAGTAGGGCGAGCACCGTGGCAGCGGTCACGGTGGCCGCCGCCAGCAGGCGGCGGGGTCTGATGGTCATAGCGCCTCCGGGTGGGTTCGGGGTGTGGGTGGCGCCTGCGGCCCGGGTAGCCGTGGACGTGGGCTACCCGGACCGCCGCGTCGGTGTGGTCGCGCCGGTCAGCGCAGGATGAAGTCCTGGTTGGTACCGGGCGCGTTCTTGCAGGTCCACTGGTCCAGCTGCTGGCCGAGGGTGTTCTTCGCGCCGTAGACGTCCAGACACAGGTTGCTGTTCTTGTTCTGGAACGCGTACGAGCCGTCGGACTGCTTGATCGGCAGCCAGAGGGCGTTCGCGGCCCCGTTCGGTGTCTGTTGGACGATGTCGGGGCTACCCGCAGTGGTGGAGCTGTTCGCCACCGCGACGTCCAGGCCCGAGTTCTGGGCGCGCAGCTCGCCGTAGCCGCCCGAGGCGGGCAGGAACTGGAACTGCTGGTTGCTCTGGCCGTTGCAGGTCCACTGGTCGATCGCCGCACCGGCCGTGCCGGTGTTGCCGTAGACGTCCAGGCACAGGTTGTCGTTGGCGACGACGAGCTGGTGGTAGCCGGTGGGGAAGCCGCCGGGCGGCGGGCTCGACGGCGACGACGACACTCCCTGGCCCGGGGTCAGGTAGACGGCGAACGCGTCGTGCGATGCCTGGAAGGTGATCGGCACGGTGACCGAGCCGCTCGCCGCGCTCATCGTGGTGTTGAGCACCACCTGCGGCGCGTTGAGCGGGGACTGGTCCGGGATCCGGTCGACCACGACGTTGACCGAGCCGCCGCCGGCCAGCCAGGGCAGCGACGACAGGCCGCTGAACGTCACCGTGGCCGCCCCGGTGTACCCGTTGGAGTCGCCCAGGATGGCCACCGCGCGCTGGGCGGAGGAGTCCTCGGCGGCCGAGATGGCCGTCGAGCCCACCTGGCCGGAGGTGTTGACCAGGGTGCCGGTCATGTCGGCGTAGGTTCGCATGGCCCACCAGTTGCCGTTCGGGGCCCAGGCTCCGTTGGTCTGGGTGAGAATCCCGGTGAGGTTGGGCGTCATGCAGCACACCCAGTTACCTCGCATGGCATTGGAGTAGCCGGACTGGGCGAATCGGGCCAGGTACCACGCGGTGACACCGGCCGTCTGCCGGTCCGCCGGCTGGTACTCGTTCGCGGACAACGGCTTGGCCGGGATCCCGGCCGCGGAGAGCTGGCTGTTGAGCGCCTGCGCCACGGTGACCGGGTCATCGACGTCGCCCTCGTCGTGGTTGGTGATCCAGTCCGGTACGGTTCCGGCCGAGCGGACGTGCGACAGGAAGGTGCTCCATTGCGCGGATCGGGCCTGCGGTGTGTAGGCGAACGACGGGCCGACGATCTGGGCACTCGGAGCCACGCGACGGAGCTCGCGATAGGCGGTGTCCCACATCTGGAAATACTGGGTGCTGTTGACGCCCGCCTTCCAGAAGACAGAGATGTCCGGTTCGTTGTCGATGTCGTAGGCGAATGGCAGGCCGGTGGCCTGCAGCGCGGCGACGGTGGAGTCGATGAACGTCGCCCAGTTGGAGCAGTTGCCGTTGTCGCACGGATAGACGGTGTTCGAAGGCTGACCCCCGTTGAGCCCGTAGAGGTCGCTGAGCAGGACCTGGTACTGCACGTGGTTGCCCACCTGGTTCAGGCGCCGTGCCTGGGCGGTGATCGAAGTGATGTCCGCCTGGGTCGCCGAGCCGAACTGGTAGTTGTCCTTGATCCAGCCGCCGGAGAACCATCCACCGCCACGGAAGGCGTTGATTCGCAGCGGCTGTAGGTACTGGTCCGCGGGCAGCGTACCGTCCTGGTTGATTCCGTACAGGACGCCTTCGCCAACCTGGGTGGACGGCCCTCTGGTCGAGGCCAGGTTCACCGTCAACGACTCGGTGGTGGCCGCGTGACCCGGGAGCATGGCGGCCGTCGGGATGGCCGCCGCTATCACCATCCCCGCCGCTATGGCGATGCGACGGAGTCTCCTTCTCGATTTCATGACATTCCTCCGGTGCGCGCCCCTGGACGGTGGCGCGAGAGATGGCCCTGTGTTGCCGGCTTGTTACCGCTCACAGCGCTTCGCAGCCTGATCCTGGCAACGACGTTTGTCAATCCTGGTGTGGCTAGCTGCGGTTCCGATCGGTAGTTCCATTGGCGCAGAATAGCTTCGTGTAATGTCGGTCCACTGTGGAGCGTCGCCCCGGCTCGCGCTCGGGGCGGCGATGCGGGCAGGAGCGACGGTTGCGCCCGCGCCACCCGGTCCGGAGTCGGCGCCCGGGGAGGCGGCGGCCGCCGTGGAGAGCAGCCGCCGGGCCAGCCGGCCGGTGGGGTGGTGTCGGCCCTGTCTCATCGGGCCGGGTGCGGCCTTCGACGTTGGTGCGGTCACTCTCCTTACGGCGTAGGGCGTTGTCAACGGCCGGGTGGTACCGGCCCGGTGCTGGAGCGCAGCGAGATCGGCGGAGCGAGCAGCCGGTTGCGGGGCGGCGCCGCAGGTGAGGCGATGCGCTCGATCAGCAGCTCGACGGCGTAGGCCCCCATGTCCAGCGCCGGAACGTCGGCGGCGGTCAGCGGCGGCCGGAAGTCCTCGGCCCAGTGGCGGGCCGCGACCCCGACGACGGAGAAGTCCGTGGGGACAGCCAGCCCGGCGCGCTCCAACCCGCGCTGGATGCCGGGCAGCGCCGCTTCGTTGACGGTCGCCACGGCGGTCACCCCCGGCCGGCTCGCCAGGATCTCCTCGATGCAGGTCTCGCCGCCGGACGCGTCGTCGGCGCAGCAGTGGTCGCTGCCCCGCAGGCCCCGTGCGGCCACCGCGTCGACGAATCCGCGCAGCGCCCGGTGGCCCGGCCCGTAGCCGGCCGCGACCAGCTCGGCGGAGCGGTTGACCAGCGCGATGTTCCGGTGGCCGAGGTCGGCCAGGTGGTGGACGCAGCGCCCGATCAGCGTCTCGTAGTCGACGTCCACCCAGGCGCCACCCTCGGGGTGCGCGGTCCGCCCGATGGTCACGAACGCCAGGCCGGTCTGCTGGAGCCGGGCCGCCCGGGCATCCTCCAGGCGGATCTCCATGAGGATCACCCCGTCCACCCGGCGACCGCTGATGATCCGCTCAAAGGACCGGTCGTGGTCTCCACCGGACGGGGAGAGCAGCACGTCGAGGTCGGCCCGGGCGGCGGCCTCCACCACGCTGGCTACGAAGCCCAGCTGCGCGTCGGTCAGGCGCCGCTGCGCGGGCGGGATGACCAGGCCGAGGGTGCGGGTCCGGCCCTCCTTGAGCGCGCGGGCGCTGGCGTTGGGGCGGAAGTCGAGTTCGTCGATGACCTGCTGGATGCGGCGGCGGGTGGCTCCGGACACCACCCGCTTGCCGCTGAGCGCATAGGAGACGGTGCTCCGCGACACGCCCGCCCGGCGGGCGATCTCCCCGATGTTCATCGCGCCGCCCTTCTCCGTCGTACGAATCGGTTCGCTGGCAGGTTAAGCCTGACCACGTCGACTGTCAATGGATTCGCGCCCGCCCTGGTGCCGGCCTCGCAGCACCGGAAAGCGCTGTAGCGAATCGATTCGAAGAAGGACGGTCGCCTCCGGGCAGCAAACCGGGGTGGGACAGGTTCACCTGTCCCACCCCGGGCCCCGGCTCCCTCGTGCCAGGCGCTGGCGCCACCGGCAAGCGGTGGCCTGGAAGTTGCACACTCCCCGACCGGTTGCCGCCCGAGGCGGCACGCCGGTCAGCCGATGGTCCACCGCTGGTTGGCGCCGCCGTTGCAGGTCCACAGTTCGACGAGTGCACCGTTGGCGGTGGAGGCGCCGGTGACGTCCAGGCACAGCCCGGACTGCGCGCTGGTGATGGTGCCGTTCGAGTTGACGTTCCACTGCTGGTTGGTGCCGCCGTTGCAGGTCCAGGTCTCCACCTTGGTACCGGCGCTGGTCTGCTTGTTGTAGACGTCCAGGCACAGCTGCGAGCTGCCGCTGTAGACGGTCAGCTGGCCGGACGAGGTGCGGGTCCAGGTCTGGTTGCTGGCACCGTTGCAGTCCCGGATCTGCAGCTGGACGCCGGGCGTGGTGGAGCTGTTCGGCACGTCCAGGCACTTGCCGGCGCCCACGGCGTGGATCGGGCCGCCGGTCGGCGGCGCCGTGGTGGCCGATGCCGTGGGCGATGCGGTGGGCGATGTCGTGGTGGTGGGCGTCGGTGTCGCCGGACCGCCGAGCGCGGTCACGGTGGCGTTGTACGCCGGCTTCGGCTGGTAGTTGGAGTCGTAGAACGTGGCCGCCCCGTAACCCGGGAACGTCCCCGGAATCCACGAATGACCGTCATCCACACCCCACTGCGACACCCCCACACACCGGGACACCGCCAGACAATCCTTCACCACCGTCGAATAATCCGTCGCCTGCTGCTGCAAGTTCCCACTACTGGCCGGCAACGGAATCCGATCATCCAACTCGGTCACCGCCACATCCAGACCCAACGCCGCGAACCGCTGCATATTCTGCAACAACGACGACGGAACCTGCCCCACAATGAAATGGCTCTCCAGACCGATCCCGTCCAACGGAACCCCCTGCGCCACCATCGACTGCGCAATCGTGTACAACGCGTTGCTCTTCGCGTTCACACCCTCGATGTTGTAATCGTTGATATACAACTTCGCACCCGGATCAGCCGCCCGCGCCGCCCGCAACGCCGTCGCCAGATACCCCTGACCCATCGCCTTGTAGAACACGTCCTGCCGCAACGAACCGTCCTCATTGAACGGCTCATTGATCACATCCCAGGCATACACCTTGCCCTTGTAATGCCCCGCCACATTCGAAATGTGATTCTGCATCACACCCTGCACCTGATCCAACGACAGGCTACTCACCCACGCCGGCAACTGCGAATGCCACACCAAATTGTGCCCACGCACCCGCATATTATGCGACTGCCCGAACGACACAATCTGATCACCCCGGGAATAACTGAACGAGCCCCGCGACGGCTCCGTCGCATCCCACTTCATCTCATTACCCGGCGTCACCATGTCGAACTGCGTACCCGCCAGATTCGCCTCGGTACTGTTCGTCACGTCACCCGACGTCATCGCCGTACCGAAATACCGCCCCTTCGCCTCCGCCAAACTCCGCAGCGTGGTGGCAGCCTGGGCGGGCATCGCGGTGCTCATGGCTACCGCGACCGCCACCGACGCCGCGGCGAACGCCGCGCCGACAGCCAGGACCCGTCCGGTGCGCAACCGCCGGCCGGACGTGGCCAGGATGTTGCTCGTTCTCATTCTCGACCTCCACTGGTCGACTCGCAGACGCCGATCAGACGGCGGTGAGAGTCCACTGGTTGTTGGTGTTTCCGTTCGGCGCCCACATGACGGTGGTGGAGCCGGCGGCCGTGCTGCCCGCGCCGTCGAGGGCGGTTCCGGTGCCCCGGTTGATGATCTGGTAGCGGCCGTTGCCGACGCTGTTCAACCGCCACTGCTGGTTGTTGCCGCCGTTCCAGGTGGTCTGCCGGGCCGGCGCGCCGTTGGCGGTGTTGCCCCAGCTGTCGACGACCATTGCGTTGGTACGGTTGACGATCCGGTACCAGCCGCCGCCCAGGTCGACGAACTGCCACTGCAGGTTGGTGCTGCCGTCGTAGTTCCACTGCTTGAGGTTGGCGCCGGAGGCGACGTTGCCGCCGCTGTCGACCACCAGACCGGTGGTGGCGTTGGCGATCCGTACCCAGCCGGTGGGGATACCACCGGTGCCGGTGCCCGCTCCCGGGATCTGCCCGGAGAAGGTCAGCTTGACCACGTACGCCAGGGCGCTGAACGGTGCACCGGAGGACGGCATGGCGATGTGCAGCCCCGAGCCGTCCTGGGTGCGGGTGGGCAGGTTGGTGTAGCTGCCCGCGGTGGGGGTGAGCAGCTGCACGGAGGTCAGCGTGCTCAGGTTGATCCGGCTGGAGGCCAGCGTGGCGATGTTCAGCGTGCTGCCCGGCCAGCCCAGCACGGTGGCGTAGAGCACCGTGTTGTCCTTGCTGCGGGTGAACCGGATGTCCTGGCTGGTACCGGCCCGCGGGGTGGTGAACGATCCGCCGCCCATCTGGGTCGGGCCTTCGCCGAAGGTCGTCCAGGCCCGGGTGGCGTAGATGGACTCACCGAACCGGCTGAGGTAGTCGCCCATGCCCCGCAGCACGTTCTGCTGCCCGGACGGGATCGTGCCGTCGGCCATCGGGGCGATGTTGAGCACCATGGTGCCGTTCTTGCTGACCCGGTCGATCAGGGAGTGCAGCATGGCGGCGGTGGAGTAGTAGCCGATGCCGACCGTGTAGCACCAGCTGGAGCTGGAGATGCTGTCGTCGGTCATCCAGTAGGGCGTCTGGATGCCCGCCGGTCCGCCGCGCTCGAAGTCGTAGACCTCGCCCTTGTTGTCCAGGCCGTCCTTGTAGGTGGCGACCACGTCCTTGTTCCAGGCCACTGCCTGGTTGTAGTAGTGGGCCAGGAAGTTCAGCCGCTGCGACTCCTGCACCAGGCCCAGATCGAAGTCCTGGTAGAGGATGTCCGGCTGGTAGCCGTCGATGACCTCCCGCAGCTTGTCGTACCACAGCTGGTTTTCGGCGGTCGCGCCCAGTTGCCCGTAGAGCTTCTTCAGCGTCGTGCTGGACTGCCCCGGCACGTGGTCGTAGTAGCCGTTGAAGTGGTACGCGTGGTGCAGCGACACGAACAGCTTGAGCCCCTTGGCGCGGATCGCGTCGGCGTGCAGCCGCAGCAGGTCCAGCCGGGGCCCGGTGGCCACCGAGTTCCACTCGTTCGCCGAGCTGTTCCACATCGAGTAGCCGTCGTGGTGCTCGGCCACCGGCCCGGCGAACTTGGCGCCCGCGTCGGCGAACAGCTGCGCCCAGGCGTTCGGGTCCCAGTTGCCGCCGGCACTGGTCAGCTTCGGCGCGAACTGCACGAAGTTGCCCGCCTTGTCCCGGGCACCGTTGATGAAGTTGTGGTACGGCCAGGAGGACGGGTCGCCGTAGGTGGAGATGTGGTGGTTGTTCTCGGCAGAGCCGCCGATGTACATGTTGCGCGGGTACCATTCGTTGCCGAACGCGGGGACGCTGAACACGCCCCAGTGGTAGTAGATCCCGAACTTGGCGTCCTGGAACCATTCGGGGGCCGGTGGGTGCTGGTCGACCGAGGACCAGCTCGCGGTGTAGCTGCTGGGGCCGGCGGTGGCCCAGACGTCGCCGATCTTCAGCAGGCCGGTGGCCGCGGCGGCGCCGGCGATGCCGGCCGTGGTGAGTAGTCGGCGGCGGTTGAACCGTGACGTGGACGAGTACATGACGGTTGCCTTTCACACGCTGTTACCGCTAACATCGGCCGTCAGACTGATCCTTGCAACGACGTTTGTCAATCGGCGGCGGCGCTGCCCGAGCCGGGTGAGCGGAAGCCCTTCCGATGCGTTCGGGCGCTCCCGTGCACCGCTGAGGCAGTGCCGGCCGGCGGCGGAGCGGACTCAGCCGGTGACGCGGCGGCGGGATCGGCGGACGGCGGCGGTGGTGTCCCGCACGATCAGCTCCGGTGCCGCCGCTATCCGTGCGGGCGGCGCGCCGTGCGGATCTGCCACATGCTGCAGCAGCGCGAAGCAGTCCCGCCCCAGGCCGACGAAGTCCAGCCGGACCGTCGTCAGCGGCGGCGTGTAGAAGGCGGCGGCCGGCGTGTCGTCGAAGCCGATCACGCTCACCTGCTCGGGTACCGCCCGGCCGGCCTCGTTCAGCGCGCGGATCACCCCGAGCGCCAGGTCGTCGTTGCCGCACAGCACGGCGGTGACCTCGGCGTCGGCGGCCAGGCGCTGGCCGGCCTGGTAGCCGGACAGCGGGGTCCAGCCGCCGGAAACCACCGGTGGGACACCTGCGCCGGCGCCGCGCAGCGCGGTCCGCCAGCCCTGCAGCCGCGCGCTGGAGCTGGTCGACGACGGGATCGACACGTGGTGGACGGTACGGTGCCCGAGCTGGAGCAGATGGTCCGTCGCGGCGTGCGCGGCCGCGCGGTCATCCAGCGCGACCGAGGCGTACGCACGGCTGTCGCCCAGGTTGTTGATCTCAGTGGCCGCCACCACCGGGATGCCCGCCGGGATCGCCCGCAGCGCCCGGACGCCCGCCAGGTCGAAGGCGATCACGATGACGCCGCCGGAGATCGGATCGCACGAGCGGTCGATGGCGGCCTCGATCGCGGCCGGGCGCGGCGAGTCCAGTACGCCGATGTCGACCTGGAACCCGGCCGCCCGGGCGGCCTCCTCGACGCCCTGCAGCAGCGCGGCCCGACCGTAGAGCGTGGTGTTCGAGGTCATCACCGTCACCGACCGGGTGCGGCCGCGGCCCAGGTCGCGAGCCGCCCGGCTCGGCCGGTACTCCAAGGTCCGGATGGCGCCGAGCACCCGTTGCCGGGTCGACTCGCGCACGCCGGGGCTGCCGTTGATCACCCGCGAGACGGTCATGTGTGAGACCCCAGCGGACGTGGCGACGTCGCGGATGCTCACCGAGCTGAAACCCTCGGCTGGTGTCCCGTCGCCCTGACCTGTCACGCCGACGATGATGTTCAGCCCAGGCCACGGCTGTCAAGCTGGCGCTCCGCGGGCAACCAGTTTCCGTTACTTTTGGCGCGCTGCCGGAGTCGCCGGTACCGACCGGCCCCGGGTCGACGATGCGACCCGGGGCCGGTTTCGGTTCAGCTGCGCAGGCTCCACTGCTGGTTGGTCCCGCCGTTGCAGGCCCAGAGGATTATCTTCGTACCGTTCGCGGTGGCAGCGCCGTTCGCGTCCAGGCACAGCCCGGACTGCACGCCGGTGATGGTGCCGTTGGAGTTGACGTTCCACTGTTGGTTCGTCTGGCCGTTACAGTCCCAGATGATCACCGTGGTGCCGTTGGTCGTACCCTTGCCGTTGGCGTCCAGGCACTTGTTTCCGTACACCTGCAGTGCCTTGCCGGAGGTCAGCGTCCACGCCTGGTTGGCCTGGCCGTTGCAGTCGTAGAGCTGGACCTGGGTGCCGTTGGTGGTGGAGCTGTTGGGCACGTCCACGCACCGGCCGGACTGTCCACCGACGAGCTGCTGGCCGCCGCCGGTGTTGCCGCCGCCGGTGCTGTACCCGACCGAGGCGATGTTGGCCTGCACCGAGTTCTCGGTGGCGTCCGACGGGTAGCCGGAGGTCATCACGCCCTCGTAGAAGGTGCCGGCGGAGCCCTTGCTGTTGTCGCCGCCGATGCCGAGGATGATGGCGCCTTCCTTGTGCATCGGGTTGTAGCCCGACACGTTGGGGCGCACGCCGCTGTAGAAGGTGGACAGGCCACCGGACTGTGCGTTGCCGCCCCGGATCGCCCACTGGTTGGCGGTGCCCTTGACGACCGCGGTCAGGAACCGGTAGTTGACGCTCGGGTCGTTGGAGTTCAGGTGCTGGTTGACGCCGGAGAACAGGCCGTTCTCCAGGTCCGCCATGATCCACGGGCC
This sequence comes from uncultured Actinomycetota bacterium, assembly GCA_963794685.1. Classification (GTDB taxonomy): domain Bacteria; phylum Actinomycetota; class Actinomycetes; order Mycobacteriales; family Micromonosporaceae; genus CAVTWH01. The sequence continues at coordinate 177,256 of CAWCFK010000013.1, forward strand.
GTTGCCCGCGCCGTAGCCCCAGACCTTGATGTTGCCGAAGTAGATGGCCTCCATGTGGCCGTTGCCGGTGTCGTTGCTGCTCGTCTCGGCGTTGCCGTAGTCGAAGCAGCAGCCGCCGTTGTAGTGCGTGCCGTCGAAGACCGCGTACATCCCCTCCGGCTGGTCGCCGGTGGCAATGCCCGAGGTGTGGTTGTTGCGGTAGCCGGTGCCGGCCGCCACGTAGACGCCGTACGCCCGGTTACCGTTGATGGTGATGGGTGCGGCGGTCGCGTTGGCCAGGTTGTCCGGGCCGCCCGCCGCACCGCCCCCGGGCGCCTGGGTGAGGTGGTTACCGCGACCGGTCTGGTCGTAGATGATGGTGATGACGCAGCTGGTACCGGCACAGAACGAGTCCTGCGTGGCGGCGTTGGCGAACCCGCCGGCGCTGAGTACGCCGATGTCCCGGGTGGTGTTGTCCGACGAGCGCCGGACCTGGTAGAGCGCACCGTTGTAGGAGCCGTACAGCGCGCGGGTGGTGCTGTGGGCGGCCACGCATGGCGTACCACCGGCGGCGTAGATGTCGCACGGCTGCGACGTGGCCGCGTGTGCCGGGCCGGCCGCGATCACGATGCCGACGCTCAACAGCGCCAGGGCGCCGGCAGCCACTGCTGCTTTGCTCAGTCGTCGCAACGATATGTTAGGCAGGGGCAAGGTGAACCTCCTCAGGTCCGGGGGTGTCCGACCGCACCATGTCGGTACGGCCGGCGGGGTTGTGTCGGTCAGCCTCAGTTCCAGTCGCGGCGCGCACGCGCACCGCGGGCTGTCGTTGTCGATCCGGCGCCGGGATGCGTCCGCTCGCCGCGCCGGTCCGGCAGGCGTTGCCGCATGCACATGTATGGATGTGTCGAGGCGCGTCGGGGCACGGACTCCACCTCATCCGCATGTCAGGTCGGCCTTGGGGACGGCAGGCTCGAGCGGCCACACTCGTAGCGGCCGGATTGAATGTTAGCGCTAACACTTATGGACGTTGAACGATTGTCGCGCTCGCGGTGCGAGTAGTCAACAGCCCGGCCGGACCCGCAACGGCAGTGGACACAGCCCGTCGCGGCCTGTGCGGCGCTGTCCCAGGCAGCGGCTTCGCAAGCCGTCCGGCCGTCGGTCCCCAACTGGCGCGACCATCGGCCCCGGCTGATCGCCGACCTGGATCGAGCTGACCCGCCTGGGGCCAATTGTCGGTTCTGGCCCAGCAAGTGTGGAGGGGAAGACGGGCACCGTAGGCGATCTTGGTGATATCTCCGAGGTCGTTGATGGTGAGAGGTGTATTTCCCTGTCCGGTGTACGTGAGCGACCAGGCGTCAGGTTCAGAGCGTTGGCCATGCCACGATGAATGTGGGTACCGGTGTTCCGGACGTCATCGGCGCGATGTCGGGCACCGGAATCCAGTCGAGGGCAACCATGGCGGGACAGTGCGGCGGGCCGGGATAAAAGACGTCGACAGTTGTCGCTGCTCAGGTCCGCTCGGGCTGCGGTCGCCGGCGACCGCCCGTGCGCCGTGAAAATGGCGTACCGACCGCCTTTCAGTTCGTCGGATAACACTTTGTCGATTGCGGTGCCGAGGCGGTACCGCGTCGGTCCCGTACCAGGAAGCGGCGGTGGGCGGTCTGAGTACCCGGCCGCATGCGTCCGCGCCCCCACCGCCGTCGACGCGCTGTCAAAAATATTTGACATGACGTCCGGCCCGCCTCACCTTCGTGGTGTCAAAGATTCTTGACGCTACGGAGGTCGGATGTCGTACGAGGAGAGGGGCGTCTGGGCGTCCCTGCTCGCCAGCGCCGTCGGCTATGTCGCCTACCTCGCGATCGTCGTGCCGCGGCTGTTCCGCACGCCGGCCGCGCACGTGCCCTACCTCGCGCCGCTGCTGGTGACCACCGTGGCGTCGATCTTTGTCGCGACGGTCGTCCGGAGCGTCCTGGAGGTGGCCAGACCCAGCGACAGCAGCAAGGCCGATGCGCGGGACCGGGACATCGCCCGCTTCGGCGCGCACGCCAGCCGCTGGTGCGTCGTCGGCGGCGCGGCCGCCGGGTTGTTCATGGCGTTCCGTCAGTGGGACTACTTCTGGATCGCCAACGTCATCTACCTCGGGTTCGTGCTCTGGGCCGTGGTCGGCTCGATGCTCCGGCTCGTCGCCTACCGGCGGGGGCTGTGACGGTGGCGCCGAGCAAACCCACCCGGATCACCAACCGGATCCGCGTGCTGCGGTTCGGTCACGACGAAATGACCCAGGCACAACTGGCGATGCGCATCGGCGTGACCCGGCAGACCGTCATCGCCATCGAACAGGGCCGCTACTCGCCGTCCCTGGAGATGGCCTTCCAGATCGCCCGGGTCTTCGGCGTACCCCTCGACGAGGTTTTCCAGTACCCCGGCGGGTCCACGGGCCAGTGACGGTGGCGGCAGCGGCCTCCCGGAAGTTCGACAATGGACAGTGGCTGCCCGACGCGGCCCTGGCGGGGCGGCCGGAGGGCCCGGCGGGGCGGGCCCTCCGGCCGTGCCGTTACGGGCTCGTACAGGTCAGCAGGGTGATGGGTGGCGCTCCGTTGGCCAGGAAGCCGAACGTGGTGGAGCCGCCCGCCGGTACGGACCCGTTGTACGCCGCGTTACGCACCGATACGGAAGAGCCGCTGCCGGTGAGCGCCCCGTTCCAGACCTGGGTGATCGTCTGGCCGCTGGACAGGGTCGGGCGCACGGTCCAGCCGTTCAGCGGCTGGCTGCCGGCGGTCACCGTGACCTCGCCCTGGAATCCGCCCGGCCACCCGTTGACCGTCCGGTAGGTCGCCTGGCAGCCGCCCGCCGGGGGTGGCGAGCTGACCGACGTCGCGGTCGGGGTCGGGCTCGACGACGCGGTCGGAGTCGGAGTCGGAGTCGGGCTCACGGTCGGGGTCGGGGTGGGGTTCGTGGGCGACGGTGAGGCGCTGGCTGTAGGCGACGACGTCGGGCCGGCCGGCGGAACCAGCGGACAGCTGTTGCGGTAGTTGGAGATTCCGGTGCTGTCGGCCAGCGCCGGGCACAGGAACTGAGGGTACCGGGCGTCGTTGTCCAGGAAGGTCTTCAGCCAGGGCACCAGGAGCCGGTCCTCGGTGTTGTTGGCCCGGGTGAAGAACAGGTGGTCCGCGCCGGCGATCTCCACCCAGGCGCGCTGCGTGCTGGTCGGCAGGCTGTTCCACAGGCCGCTCACGTAGCTGGGCGTGACGGTCGGATCGTTCTGACCGCTGAGGATCATCGTCGGCATGTGCAGGTTGGCCAGGTTCAGGCCGCCACCCGGCGCACCGGGCGCCAGCCCGACGACGGTCTTCAGCGACGGCCGGCGCAGCGCGGCGGTGAGCGCGCCCGCGCCGCCCGCGGAGTGGCCCATCACCGCCAGCCGGGTCGGATCGACCCGGGTGCGTACCGGACTGGAGCCGGTGAGGTAGTCCAGCGCGGCGAGCGCCTCGGTCGCCCGGGCGTCCGCTCCGTCGGTACGACTGAGGGTCTCGACGCCGATCACCACGAATCCGAACGAGGCCAGCCGTGGCCCCATCCACGCCTCTTCGTTGGCGAACAGCGCGCTGTAGCCGGGCACGATGGCGAGCCCGGCCCAGGTGCCGAGGCTGGTGTCCGTGGGGTAGTAGATGAAGCCGCCGTTGAAGCCGTTGCCCGGCGGCACGGTCAGCTGCGCGGTGGCGAACGGCCCGTAGGTGGCGGCGATGCCGGCCACGGTGGGATCGGGACCCCGCTGGTACGGGTTGTCGGCCGCCGAGGCGCGCCCCGTCGGCCCCACCGCCGCAACGAGCAGCGCCAGGACGACGGCGACGGCCGCCATTGTCGGCTTGGCCCAGGTACGCCTCATGCTCCGACCTCCGATACGGTCGCCGCCGGCCGGTGGCGTCCCGGCCGGCGGGTGTCGACGTGTTCCAGACTCCGGGTGGTCTCCGGCTGGTCATCGCCAGGTCGGGACGGTGGCCCGGTTGACGGACCCCTGACGGCTTGTGGGTAGCTGGACCGGGGCCCGACGTCCGTGGACGTCAGGCCCCGGCTCGGTCAGGAACTCGAACAGCTGAAGTTGGTCGGTGCCGAGATGTTGCTTCCGTTGGTGGTGAAGCCGAAGGTGGTGGAGGCTCCGGCGGCGATGGTGCCGTTGTAGGTGGCGTTGGTGACGGTGACGGCTCCGGTGGGCGCCGAGCTGACCCCGTTCCACAGGCTGGTGATGGACTGGTTGCTACCCAGGGTCATCCGTACCGACCAGCCGTTGATGGTCCTCCCGGCGGTGTTGGCCACGGTCACCTCGCCCTGGAACCCGCCCGGCCAGTTGTTCACCATGCGGTAGGTGGCCGTACAGGTGCCGGGCTGTCCGGACGGCGAAGCGCTGGACGGCGGCGGGCTGGACGGCGGGGCGCTCGACGGCGGGGCGCTGGACGGCGGCGGGCTGGACGGCGGGGCGCTGGACGGCGGCGGGCTGGACGGCGGGGCGCTGGACGGCGGCGCGCTCGACGGCGGCGCGCTGCTCGGCGGGGCCGACGACGGCGGGATCGACTGGAACAGCGAGAAGAACTTCCAGATCTCGCCGGACGTCCAGGTCCTCGGGCCGGTGGCGGTGGAGCCGTCGATCGGCTGCGGCGTGTGATCGCCGTCGAAGGCCGCCCACTGGACCGGGTATCCGGCCCGACACCCGGAGTAGGCCGTGGTGATGTGGGTCAGGCTGCCCTGGGTGGGTTCCCGGGGACTCTGCGCCGTACAGCCGTTGTTGCGGACGAAGGTGTCCCGCAGCGACCGCCCGTTGGAGATGTTCAGCACGCTGTCGTGGATGCCGTGGATGCCGAAGTATCCCACCGGCAGCGTGCCGCCGTTGCAGCCGCTGAGGTTGGCCCCGGACAGGACGGTGACGGCCCGGAAGACGGTCGGCCGGGCGCAGGCGACGGCGTAGCTCATCGCACCGCCGTAGCTCCAGCCGAGCGCGAACAGCTGCGTGGTGTCGACGCAGAGGCCGCTCTCGATCAGCTTGGTCAGGTCGTCGACCAGGGTGAGGTCGCGACCGTTGGTGTTGGCCCAGCCGTTGTCGATGCCCTGCGGCGCCACGAAGATGGTGCCGTTGTTCGACAGCGGCTGCAGGCCGTAGTAGGGCCACGAGGTGGAGGCGACGTCGTTGGCCGTGCCGTTCAGCCAGTGGAAGGCGAAGATCAGCTGGTACGGGTGGCTGCTGTTGTAGTTGCTCGGAACGTTCAGGATGTAGCTGCGGTTCTGGCCGCTGCTGGAGATGGTGTGGGTGCCGGTGGTCAGCGTCGGCGCCTTGCCGCATCCGGCGGTCGTCGCGGCGGATGCGATGCCACCGAGGCCGTTGCTGAGCGCCACCGCGGCGGTGGCCGCGATGACGGTCGCGGCGACGGCGACAGCGCCCCATACACGTCTACGTCTCAACATCTGTCCCTCTCTGCGTTCGCGGGTGCCGGTCGACGGAGCGTGACGGCCGGGCACGGGGTGGTCGGGCGGCCCGGGCCGCTGTCGGGTGGTGCGTCGCCGTTCGCCCGTCGGGGTCACCGGCGCGTTGGTGTGACGAGGTGGATCCGATCCGTGACCCGTGCCGCCGTTGCCAACCGACCGGGCGCCCTTACGTCCAGCTCACGGGCCTGCGACCGGGTCATCATCATCGGCGTCGATGTTATCGCCAACACCTCGACCGTCAAGACATGACACTTCCAGGGCCTGCGAACCCGCTGCCGCCAAGCATCGACCTGCGCATTCTCCGAGGACCTCTATGAAACTTCCGCGAAACTTCCGGAACTCATATCGGTCGGCGCGCGACCAACCGCGATGCCGAGGGCGCAGGTGGGCCCTGCGCCCCCGGGTCACGTCAGCCGACGGCGCAGGAGGCGCCGTTGAGGGCGAAGGCGGTGGGTGCCGCGGCGTTGCCGGTGTGCGTGGCCTGGAACCCGATGGTGGTGGAGGCGCCGGCCGCCAGCGTGCCGTTGTAGCTGACGTTGCTGGCGGTGACCTGCCCGCTGGACGGGCTGTAGGTGGCGTTCCAGCCGTTGGTGATGACCTGGCCGCCGGGCAACGTGAAGACCAGCGACCAGCTGGCCAGCCCGGAGCCGCCGGTGTTGGTGATGGTGATGCTGGCCGTCAACCCGGTGTTCCAGGCGTTCACCACGTCGGACACCCGGCAGGCCGCCGCCGGCTGGGGTGAGGAGGGCGTTGGTGACGGCGAGGACGGGGTTACCGACGGCGAGACGGACGGCCCCGGGGACGACGGTGAGACGGTCGGCGTCGGTGAGATGCTCGGCGACGGGGACGAGCCGCCACTGGACACCCGGTACATGACCACGCCGTGGCCCGGGACGCTGGCGCTGATGGTGCCGTTGGTGACGGTGCTGACCGCACCGGACCACAGGTCGGTCAGCGTGAGGCTGGAAACCCCCGACTTGCCGATGGCCGACGCTGTGGTGCTGATGTTGGCGGTCCCGCTGTTCTCGTTGAACAGCACCACCGAGACGTCACCGCCCGCCAGCGGCTTGGCCAGCACGTCCAACCCACCCGAGGAACTGATCTGGTGACCCTGCTTACCCAACGAATCCTGGTCAACCGCGATCACAGCCTTGTTCCCCAAGATCGACAGCGTGGTCGAACTGGCATTGACCAGATTGTTCCCAGCCAACAGCGGCGCAGCCATCTCCGCCCACAGACTGAAGTGCGCCCGATCCTCAGTGGCCGACATCCCGTTGCCGACCTCCAACATGTCCGGGTCATTCCAATGCCCCGGACCGGCGTAGGAGTCCAGACCCACATTCTGGTGGAAGATCGACAACATACTCGAGAAGTTCGCCCCGATATCCCCCGTCGTCCGCCACAGGTGACCGATATTGCCCGCCCACGTGGCCGGGTTGTTCACACCCCACTCACAAATGCTGTACACGATCGGCCGACCAGTCGCCGCCAACGCATCCCGCATCGCCGTATACCGGCTGACGTACTGCTGCGTCGTCGAACTGCCGTTGTTGTAACAGTTGTCGTACTTGAGGTAGTCAACGCCCCAGGAGGCGAACGACCGCGCATCCTGCGTCTCGTGCCCCAGGCTGCCCGGATAACCGGCACACGTCGACGTACCCGCATCCTCGTAGATGCCCAACTTCAGGCCCTTCGAATGCACATACGCCGCCGTACCGGAAATCCCGTCCGGGAACTTACCGAAATCCGGCTGCAGATTCCCCGCCGAATCACGACTGTGCTGCAACCAACAGTCATCGATATTCACATACTGATAGCCCGCCCCAGCCAGACCAGACGACACGATCTTGTCAGCCGTCTGCTTCACCAGGGTCTCGGACACATTGCAGCCATAAGCATTCCAGTCATTCCAGCCCATCGGCGGAGTCAACGCCAGGCCGTTGGACAAGGCCTGGGCCGGGCTGGCCAGGTGCCATGCGGTCACCGAGAGCACCGCCGCCGCCAATACGGCCAGGGCCATGCCGGACGCCAGCCGTCCGCGCCGTGGCCGGCCCGCCTCCATCTTTCTGCGCATCAGGTTCTCCTTGGGTCGGTACTCAACTGTCGGTGGTCTGCAGGTGTCGCGCGCCGGGTCGGACGGGTGGCGGGCCGGTTGCGCTCGGACCGGCCCGCCCGTCCCGCTGTGCTACCGCACGCCGATGGTGCGGCTGCCCAGACTCCTCGGTGCGCTGGCCGGGCTGCCGCTCACCGCCGCGAACGGCAGCGCCGTCGTGGTGGGCGACGCGGTCCGTTCGACGAGATTGGACTCGCCCGCCTGCGCCGGAATACTGATCGTGGCGCCTGTCCGTCCACTCAGGACAGTGGTGCCGGCGCCACCGGACTGGGTGAAGCTGGCGTTCCAGAGTTGGCTGATCGCCTGTCCGGCACCGAACGGCCAGGTCAGTCGCCAGCCGTTGACCGGGTCGCCGAGGTTGTTGATGGCCACGTTCGCGCCGAAGCCGCCCTGCCACTGGCTGCTGACCGTGTAGGTCACCGCGCAGCCGGTCGCGGCCGCCCGGGCCGCTGCGGCCGCCAGCAACGCCTTGCTACGTTTCATCGGTCCTCCCGGACTGTGCGGATTCGGTGGCTGGCGCGGGCAACGTGCGGCTGCCCCGATTCCTCCCCGGACCGTCCGGCAACTATGGGCGTCGATGTTATCGGTAACAGTCGGTCAGTCAACTACGGACTGAAACTTCCAGCCGCCCGTCCGCGGGCGGCCGCAGATAACCAAAAAGTCCAGGTCGATCCGGCCGACACCGCACAGCTGCGGCGCCAGGGACGCCGGCGGCCGGGCGACGTCGGGCAGACTGGGTGGGTGCTGCCCGACATCCAGACCAGTCCGGCCAGCCGGCTGCCGGTCCGCGCGGTGCTGGCCGACGTGGTCTGCGCGCTGGCCGGTGGCGGCGCGGCCGTGCTGGTCGCACCCCCGGGGGCGGGCAAGACCACGCTGGTACCGCTGGCCCTGGCCGACGCCCTGCCGGGTCGTATCGTGGTGGCCCAGCCGCGCCGGGTGGCGGCCCGGGCGGCCGCCCGCCGGATGGCCGATCTGGCCGGCGACCCGGTCGGCCGGTCGGTCGGGTTCTCGGTACGCGGCGAGAGCCGGGTAGGGCCGCACACCCGCGTCGAGGTGGTCACCACCGGGCTGCTGGTACGCCGCCTGCAGCACGACCCGGAACTGCCCGGGGTCGCCGCGGTGATGCTGGACGAGTGCCACGAGCGGCACCTGGACTCCGATCTGGCGCTGGCCTTCCTGGTGGACGTGCGGGCGGTCCTGCGCCCGGACCTGGCGCTGCTGGCCACCTCGGCGACGGCCGACGCCGAGCGGCTGGCCGGCTGCCTGGGCGGCGACCGGCCGGTACCCACGATCAGCGCGCAGGTGCCGGCCTTCCCCACCGACATCGTCTGGGCTCCCCCGCCGACCACCGTCCGCCCCGCCTACGGGCTCCAGGTGGACCCGCGCCTGCTCGACCACGTGGCGGCGACGGTACGGCGGGCACTGCGCGAGGCCACCGGCGACATCCTGGTGTTCCTGCCCGGCGTAGGCGAGATCACCACGGTGGCCGGCCGGCTGGCCGACCTGACCGGCGACGTCGACGTGCTGCGGTTGCACGGCCGGCAGAGCACCGGTGCCCAGGACGCGGCGCTGGTACCCGGTACCCGACGCCGGGTCGTGCTGGCCACCGCGCTGGCCGAGAGCAGCCTCACGGTGCCCGGCGTACGGGTGGTGGTGGACGCCGGGCTGGCCCGCGAGCCGCGTACCGACCATGCCCGCGGGTTGGCGGCGCTGGTCACCGTCCGGGTGGACCGGGCGGCGGCCACCCAGCGGGCCGGCCGGGCCGGTCGGGAGGGCCCCGGCCGGGTGTACCGGTGCTGGTCGGCCGCCGAGCACGAGCGGCTCGCGCCGCACGCCCGGCCGCAGATCGCGGTCGCCGACCTCACCGGCTTCGCCCTCGACCTGGCCTGCTGGGGCCAGCCGGACGGAGTCGGGCTGCGCCTGCCCGACCCGCCGCCGCCGGCCGCGCTGCGGGTGGCCCGGGACACCCTCACCGCGCTGGGCGCGCTGCACGCCGACGGCCGGGCGACCGGGCGGGGACGGCGCATCGCCGCCGTGGGTACCCATCCCCGCCTGGCCCGCGCCCTGCTCGACGGCGCCGATCTCGTGGGCGCGCAGCGCGCCGCACAGGTCGTCGCCGTACTGGCCGAGGAGAGCACCGGCGGGCAGGACGACCTGGTGGCGCTGTGGCGTCGGCTGCGTAACGGCGTGGACCGGGCGGCCACCGCCCGCTGGCACGAGGAGGTGCGCCGGCTCACCTCCCGGCTCGGCCGCCGGGCCGGGACGACGACTGCCGGAGCGACCGGCGATCCCGGTCCGGACAGCCGAAGCGTCGGCCCGGTACGGGACGCCGCGGCGGGTCCGGACGACCTCGCGGCGGGCCTGGTGGTGGGGCTGGCCTTTCCGGAGCGGATCGCCCGCGCCCGGACCGCCGGCTCCCGGGACTACCTGATGGCCGGCGGTACCGCCGCGGAACTGGCGGCCGGCTCGACGCTGCCCGGCTCGGGCTGGCTCGCCGTCGCCGTCGCCGACCGCGCCCCGGGACAGGTCAACGCCCGGGTGCGGCTGGCCGCCGTGGTCGACGAGGCGACCGCCCGGCGCGCCGGTGCCGGGCTGCTCACCCGGCGCGCCGAGGTGGCCTGGGTCGACGGCGACGTGGCCGCCCGGACCGTCGAACGGTTGGGCGCCATCGTGCTGGCCGAGGAGCGGCTGAGCCGGCCCGATCCGGCGCTGGTCGCCGACGCCGTCCGGGCCGGGCTGCGCCACGACGGGCTCGCCCTGCTCAGCTGGGGGCCGGGCGCGGTGGCGCTGCGCGACCGGCTCGCCTTCTGCCACCTGGCTTTCGGCCCACCCTGGCCGGCCGTGGACGACGCCGGCCTGCTCGACCGGCTGGACGACTGGCTCGGACCGGAGCTGGCCCGCAGCCGCAACCGCGCCGACCTGGCGCGGGTCGACGTCGCCGGGGCGCTGCGCCGGCTGCTCGGCCACCGGGAGGCCGCCCGCCTCGCCACAGTCGCCCCGGAACGCCTCACCGTCCCGAGCGGTTCGCAGCTACGGGTGGACTACCAGGACCCGGCCGCGCCGGTGCTCGCCGTGAAGATCCAGGAGGCCTTCGGCTGGACGGCCGCGCCACGGATCGCCGACGGGCGCGTCACCGTCCTGCTGCACCTGCTCTCCCCGGCTGGCCGGCCGGCCGCGGTGACCCGGGACCTGCCGTCCTTCTGGCGCACGGGCTATCCGCAGGTACGCGCCGAACTGCGTGGCCGCTACCCCCGGCACCCGTGGCCGGAGGACCCGACCAGCGCCCCGCCCACCCGCCGCGCCGCGCGCCGCTGAACCCCCGGGACAGCCCCACGGTCAGCAGCGGAACAGCTTGCAGCCGGTGGTAGTCGCGGGCGCCAGGATCCGGCCGGGGCAATCGCGATCGGCCGGAGCTAGTGTCCTGCGCCGGAAATTCGTCGGCAAAATCGTGCGAGTGACTCGAGGATCTCTTCGGCGGTCTTCGTCCAGATGAATGGCCGTGGGTTGCTGTTCCAGTCGGCGATCCACGATCGGATGTCGGCTTCGAGGGCCTGGACGGACTTGTGCGCGCCGCGGCGGATCTTCTGGTCGGTGAGGAACCCGAACCAGCGTTCGACCTGGTTGATCCAGGAGGACCCTGTTGGGGTGAAGTGCAGGTGGAACCGGGGGTGGCGGGCCAGCCAGGTCCGCACCGCCGGGGTCTTGTGGGTGCCGTAGTTGTCGCAGATCAGATGCACGTCCAGTTCCGTCGGGACGGCCTTGTCGATCGTGATCAGAAACTTCTTGAACTCGATCGCCCGGTGTTGGCGGTGCAGTTCGCTGATCACCGTGCCGTCAGCAATGTTGAACGCGGCGAACAGGCTGGTGATGCCGTTACGGACGTAGTCGTGGGTGCGCCGTTCCGGCATGCCGGGCATCATCGGCAGCACCGGCTGGGACCGATCCAGCGCCTGCACCTGGCTCTTCTCGTCCACGCACAGCACCACCGCCCGCTCGGGCGGATTGTGGTACAGCCCGACCACGTCAACGACCTTCTCCACGAACAACGGATCCGTGGACAGCTTGAACGTGTCCGCCCGGTGCGGTTTGAGGCCGAAGTCCCGCCAGATCCGCCCGATCGTCGACTTCGACAGCCCCGACCGGTCCGCCATCGACGTACGCGACCAGTGCGTGGCGTTGCGCGGGGTCTGCTCCAGGGTCGCCACCACCACGTCCTCAACCCGGTCCAGGGCGATCGAGGGCGGCCGGCCGGGTCGGTCCTCGTCCAGCAGTCCACCGAGGCGATCATGCAGAAACCGTGAACGCCACTTGCCGACCGTCATCCGGTTCACCGCAACCCGTTCAGCAACCTCCACATTAGACAATCCGTCGGCGCAGGCCAGGATGATCCGACACCGCACCGCGAGCGCCTGCGACGACTTCGCCCGCCGACACCACCGTTCCAGCGTCGAACGTTCGTCATCGCTGAGCACCAACTCGGCGCGGGGCCGGCCACGACCTGACATGACCCACAGCCTACATTTAGATTATGAATTTCCGGCGCAGGACACTAGCGGTCGACGGTCACGGTCAGCGTCGGTGCTCCGCGGCTGACGGCGAAGGGCGCCTGGCCGTCGTCGGTGGACACCCGGTAGTCGCCGAAGAAGCCGCGCACCCGGACCCGTCCGTCGCCGTCGGTACGCAGGCTGGTCGGGGCCAGCCACCACTCCCCCTTGATCAGCCTCTCCAGTGCCGTGTAGGAAGGCTTGCGGCTGCCGTCGGCGCGGACCAGGCCGATCGGCGCGCCGAGCCACGCACCCGCGTCGCTGAGCCCCCAGTAGTTGATCGACTGCACCGCCGGGTGTCCGACGAGCAGCCGGTAGTGGCGCTCGATCTCGTCGGCCTGGCGCGCCTCGCCCTCCGGTGTCGTCGGCCAGTGCGGGATCTGGTAGTCGTTGAGGTCCTCGATATCGGCGGGCATCAGGTGGCCGGAGACGAGGCTGGTCTCGGTCAGCTGCAGCGGCAGGCCGAACCTGGCGAACCGGTCCAGCATCCCGGACAGGTACTCCTCGCCGTGGAAACCCTGGTGCATATGGGTTTGCAGCCCGATCGCATCGACCGGCACGCCCGCCTCCAGGACGCCTTCGATGAGGCACTCGTAGGCTGACGAGAGGTCGAAGTCGTTGAGTACCAGGGTGGCTGACGGATTCGCCGCCCGCGCCTCCTCGAACGCCATGCGTACCATGAAGATTCGGCCCCGGGCGTGGGCGAGTCGGGTGATGGCGTTGTCGCCGTTGGTGAACACCGGCATGATGACGGCCTCGTTGATGGCGTCCCAGGTGTCGATCAGTCCGGCGAAGCCGCCCACGAGATCGCGGATACGCTGGCGCAGCAGCGCCTCCACCTCGTCCAGCGGCAGGTCGAGCAGCCACGGGGGTTGCACCGTGTGCCACACCAGCGGGTGCCCCTTGAGGCTGACGCCACGGGCGGCCAGCCAGCGCGCGGTGGCGGTCAACCGGGCAGCGTCCGGTTCGCCCCGGCGGGGCTCGTAGCGGCCCCAGTAAAACGGCAGTGTCGCGGTGTTGAACAGGTTCAGCAGCACTCCGCCGACCTCGTCCAGGACCAGGTCGGCGGCGCCACCGAAGCTCTCGACCTGCCCCTGGGCCGCGGTGTCCGCGCCGCCGACGAGCGGGACGAGGTCGAATCCGATGTTGCTGAAGGCGAAGGCGTGCCGCTGCTGTTCCACGGTCACCGTCCGGTCGCGCAGCGGCTGTCCGTCGCGGTCGAGGACCTGGACCGTCACCTCACCGACGCGGTGCCCGATCGCCGCCCGTGCTGTGTCCATGCCACTCCCCCGCCCGCTGCCGGCAACGGCGATCATCGTAGTCCCTCGATCATTGGCGCCGCCGCAGGCACGTCACACGCGGCCGGCAACAATGCCGTCGGGGCGGTTTGGTCGCGTACCGGCGGGGTAGCCGTCGGTCAGGGCAGAAGCAGCGGACCGGGACCGGACGGTGGCCGGCCGGACTTCGCGGGAGACAGCCGTGCGGGTTGCGGTCGTCGGGGCCACCGGGAATGTCGGTACCGCCGTGCTCCGGGCGTTGCGTACGGACAGCCGCATCAGCGCGGTGGCCGGGGTGGCCCGCCGCCTACCCAAGGCCGAGGGGCCGTACGCGGGGGTGCGCTGGCACTGGCGGGCGGGCTACGGGGGCGGCCGCCCGGCACGGCGATCCGTACTGAACCCACCGGGGGGTTTGCTGTTCGCTGGACTCAGCGCGTCGCTGCGCTGTTCGGGTTGACCATCAGGACTGTGGTGTCGACGGCTTCGAAGTCGTTGCCGGTGAGCGTGGCCAGCGCGTGCAGGGCGTCGTTGTTCCACCCGGGATCGGGTGCGCCGGACAGGTACCACGGTGAGCCGTTGTCGGCGACGATGACGCCGTAGCGGGCCATCGCGGTCGCAACGATGCGGGCCTGGCTGGGTAGCCTGCTGATGTCCACGCTGGCCTTCAGCCGCAGCCGCAGCCCCATCGGCGGGAGGTTGGCCGCTGACTCGCCGCCCGCCTGGTGCCGGGCCGGCCAGACGTAGGAGTTGCGGGTGTGCGGCACGGTGACCCGGATGGCGTGGTCGATCCGGCCGGCCGCCACTTGGGGATAGCGCACCAGGCCGGGCAGGATGGGCAGGCCGGCGGCGTCCGCCGAGGTCCAGCCGGCGTGGCGCAGCGCGTTGGAGCGCAGGTCGTAGATTGCCCCGGAGCCGGCCTTCCAGGCGCCCCCGGTGCCCGGGTAGGCGGCGTAGAGCTCGTAGTCGCGGCAGGCGACCGGGTCGTAGAGCAGCACGTGCCGGTCCCCTGTGCTGGTCGGGCCGCCTTCGACCGCCACGCCGGCCGGGATCGGGTAGGGACCGGCGTCGCTCTCGGCGGCGTACCCGAAAGTGACCTTGACCTTGGGTTGTGTCGCGCTGACCGTGGTCACCGGAATGCCGATGGGTGCGCCCTGGTAGAGACCGGAACCGAAGTCGGCGTGCACCGGCGCGCTCGCCCCGATGGCAGCCACCAGCGCTGCCGAGTTGGCCAGTACCGGCGCGTGCGAGACGTCGGCGTGCCAGACGTTGTCGGCCGGGAAGAGCGGACAGGCAGCGGCCGGTGCGGCACTGCTGGCGGCCGTGCCGGGACTGCTGCTGGCGCTGGCGGTCGGGCTGCCGGCGGGCTGCGCGGCGAGCCTGGGGCGGCCGGAGGTCGCACCGCCGGTCGACGGCCCTCCGGCCGACGAGCAGCCGGCGAGCAGGAGCAGGGCGCCGCAGGCGGCAACCACGAGTCGGTTGTACACCGGCTGATTCTGCCCCGCCGCGCGCAGCGCGGCTACACGGCGCCGGCATCCGTGGCACGGCTTCCCCGGCGGTGGCCTGACCGCCGGGGAAGCCGTGGTCCGTCGAGGGGGTCAGGGGCTGCTGCAGGTCAGTGTCGGTGTGCTGGGTGCTCCGTTGGCGAGGAAGCCGAGCGTGGTGGTCGCGTTCGCGCCCAGTGAGCCGTTCCAGCTGAGGTTCTTCACCGTCACCGAGGTACCGCTGACGGTCAGCGCGCCGCCCCAGAGCTGGGTGATCGTCTGGCCGCTGGCCAGCGTCCAGCGCGCCGTCCAGCCGCTGATCGGCGCGCTGCCGGCGCGCACGGTCACCTCGCCCTGGAATCCGCCGGGCCAGAAACCGACCGTCGTGTAGGTCGCGGAGCATCCGCCGGCCCGGGACGGACTGGCACTGACCGACGCCGGCGGAATGGTCGGCGGCGCACTCGACGGCGGCGGGCTGCTCGGCGGCGCACTGGACGCCGGCGGGCTGCTCGGCGGCGCACTCGACGGCGGCGCACTCGACGGCGGCGGGCTGCTGGCGGGTGGGCTGGTGGCTCCCTTGTACTGCGCGGCCACCTGGGCGAGGTCGGTCCCCGTTCCCTTCAGGTAGCTCTCGTTGACCCAGTTGGTGAAGGCGGTCTGGGTGGTCGACGACGAGGTGCCCGACCAGAGCTCCTCCTTGTCCTGGTCGAAGTAGGTGATCAGTTTGAGGTCTGGGTAGCGGCCCGACTTCAGGGCGGTGGACGTGTCGGCGATCCACTGTGCCTTGTTGCCGCCGTCCTCGCTGGAGGCGACCTCGCCGATCATCACCGGGCGCTTCGGGGCAACGGCGCGTGCCTTGGCGTAGGCACTGGCGAACATGGAGTCGAAGCTGGTCCAGTGGTTGCCGCCCGGGTCCCAGGACGGGCCCAGGCCCCAGTTGTAGCCGTCGATGCCGACCCAGTCGACGTAGGCGTCGCCGGGGTAGGACTGGGCCGGGTCGTTGTAGGACGCGTCGGGGGTGGAGCCGTTGTTGAAGCACCACACCCACTGGACGTTGGTGGCGCCGGCGGCCACCACGAGGTCGTGGACGTGCCGGTAGGCGCTGACGTACAGCGAAGGATTGTTGCCGTTGTTGGCGATGCCCCAGGGGTACCAGTTGCCGTTGAACTCGTGGCCCCAGCGCACCATGACCGGCACGCCTGCCGAGGCGAACTCCGCGCCGCGGCGCTCTGATGTAGCTGTCCCACCTGCCGTCGATGATGTCCTGGAGGTGGATCTGGTTGGGGTCGCTCACGCCCAGCGCGGTGTTCCACGGTTCCCAGGTGTAGTGCAGCATGACGCCCTGGCTCCACAGGGCCTTGGCGTCAGCGGCGATGAAGGCGTTGCCGGTGGCCCAACTGTCGAACCACAGGACGCTGGCCGGGGTGACTCCGTAGCGGCTGACCGTGCCCGAGGGGATCTCGGTGGCGCTGGTCTGCCGGAAGATCCCGAGGTACTTGGTCGACGCGTCCGCGGCGGCCGCGGTGAAGGCGGGCACGGCCAGCGCCGCGCAGAGCAGGAGGCCGGCGGCCGTAAGGATCGAGGCGGCACGCAGCCGCCCCGGCCGGGGTTTCACAGGTCGACCGGGCAGTGGCGGGGACGGATTGCCCATGACGCTCCTTCGATGACGTGACCAGTGATGTGGCGTCATCCTCCGACCGCCGTAGACCAGCCGTCATCAGTAGCGACTACGGGTATCTATTTCTGCACGTCAGTAGCTTGAAAGGAACGAATCATTCTGAAAATTTCGAGAAACATCCGCACGGTACGGTGCGGCATGGGCGCCGGCCCGGCGGTCCGGGGTTGCACGTTCTGCTGCGCGGGCCGGTCCGGATCAGTTCGCCGGCGGTGCCGTGCTGCCCCGCACCACCAGGCTGGTGGGCAGCTCGACCCGGTCGTGCTCGGGCGCCTCCCCGCCGACCATGCGCAGCAGCATGGTCGGCCGCGGTCGCGCCCATCTCCGCCAGCGGCTGGCGCACGGTGGTCAGCGGCGGGGCTCTGCCAGCGTACGAACGGCAGGTCGTCGAAGCCCACCACGCTGAGCTCCTGCGGGACGCGCAGGCCCAGCTCGCGGGCCGCCTCGTAGACGCCGAGCGCCTGTAGGTCGTTGGCGGCGAAGACGGCGGTGGGGCGGTCGGCCCGGCGCAGCAGCGCATGCGCCTGCGCCTGGCCGCCCTCGACATACAGCGGACCGGTGCGCACCAGCCCGGGGTCGAACGGCTCACCCCGGCCATCTCCAGTCGCGGCCCGGTAGCCGTCGAACCTCGCCCGACAGCACAGGTACGTGTCCGGACCGTTGATCATCGCGATCCGCCGGTGCCCGAGGCCGAGCAGGTGTCGGGCCGCGATCAGCCCGCCGTTCCAGTTGGTGGCGCCGACCGAGGGAATGGCGTGCGCCGGTTCGCCGGTGGGGTCGAGCGCCACCAGCGGGATCGCCCGGCTGCTCAGCTGGGCGTACTGGCGGTTGCTCAGATCCGCGGAGACGGCGATGACACCGGCCGGGCGGCGGGCGAGCAGCTGCTCCGTCCAGGCCCGCCCCGGGGTGAGCCGGCCCTGCATCTCGGTGAGCGCGACCGCCAGGCCCCGACCACGGATCGCCTGCTCGACACCGCGGATGATTTCCAGCGCCCACAGGCTGTCCAGCGCCTGGAAGAGGAGCTCCACGATGGGCACGTACCCGGTCGACGACTCGGCCCGCTGGTACCCGTGCTCGCGGATGATCTCCTCGATCCGCTGGCGGGTGTCGAGGGCGACGCCGGAGTGGCCGTTGAGCACCTTCGACACGGTCGGCGCGGAGACACCGGCGAGGCGCGCGATGTGGGCCACGGTGATCTCGCGCCTCGGTCGGCGGCTCGTCGGGGTGTCGGGGCCGGTGGAGCTCACGCCTGCATGGTACGGGACCCCTCAGGCCACCGGCCTGACCGCAATTTCCACGGCCGGCCGGCGATCCACCGGGGACGTCGGATCGACAGCAGTCACCGTCCGGCACTGCCGGTATCCACTCTGTCCGGGGTACGAGCGGCGCAGTCGCGCCGTCCGGCGCGGTTGACCACCGTGCGGACCCGTCATATGTTCGGCTGCCCGGCGCCGCCGCAGAACGGAGTACCGATGACGCTCTCCTCCCTGCACCCCCGCAGCCCGGTGCGCCGCCGGGCACGGACCGCGCTGGCGCTGGCTGCCGTCGGGCTGACCGCGGCGGTGACGGCCGTGGTGCTCTCCGCGCCCGACGCGCACGCCGCCACCATCGACACCAGCGCGTACTACCAGGTGATCTCACGCCTGAGCGGCAAGGCGCTCGCGGTGACCGGCGCGTCCACCGCCAACAACGCGCAGATCGTCCAGTACCCGGCGGACAGCACGAAGCCCGAGCAGCAGTGGCAGTTCGTCGACTCGGGCGGCGGGTACTACCGGCTGAAGGCCCGGCACAGCGCCAAGGTGGTGGACATCTCCGCGCGCAGCACCGCCGACGGCGCCACGGTCATCCAGTACACCGACAACAACGCGACCAACCAGCAGTTCGCGGTGCTCGACACCGACTCCGGCTACCTGAAGCTGGTCAACCGCAACAGCGGCAAGGCGCTGGACGTGTGGGGCCGGTCCACCGCCGACGGTGCGGTCATCTCGCAGTACACCGACAACGGCGGCACCAACCAGCAGTGGCGACTGGTCAGAGTCGCCACCAGCACCCCACCGCCCGGTAACCACAACCCGGCACTGCCCGGTTACCACGCCGATCCGCAGATCCGCTACCTGGCCGGCCAGTACTGGATCTACCCGACCACCGACGGGTACGACAACTGGGGCGCCACCAGCTTCCAGGCGTGGTCCTCCCCCGACCTGGTCAGCTGGACCAGCCAGGGCGTGGCGCTGGACCTGGCGAACGTGAGTTGGTGCCACACCAAGGCCTGGGCACCCACGATCACCTACCGGGACGGCAGCTACTGGTTCTACTTCGCCGCCTGCCAGCAGATCGGCGTGGCGAAGTCGGCCAGTCCGGCCGGCCCGTTCGTCGACGCCCTGGGTCACCCGCTGGTCAGCACCAGCGCCTACGGCGAGCAGGAGATCGACCCGGACGTCTTCGTCGACGACGACGGGACCGCCTACCTGTACTTCGGCTCCGGCAATGCCGAGGTCGCCAAGTTGTCGGCCAGCATGACGGCGCTGGCCACCACGCCCACCCGGATTACCCCGGCCAGCTACCGGGAGGCGCCCAACGTCTTCAAGCGCAACGGCACCTACTATCCTGATGTACTCGGAGAACGACACCCGCGATGTCGACTACCGGGTGGACTACGCCACCGCCCGCTCGCCCCTCGGGCCGTTCACCAAGGCCGCCAACTCCCCGGTGCTGGCCAAGGACACCAACGCGGGCATCCTCGGCACCGGGCACAGTTCGGTGGTCCAGGTTCCCGGGCGCGACGAGTGGTACATCGCCTACCATCGGTTCCACATCCCGGGCGGCGACGGCACCCACCGGGAGGTGTGCATCGACCGGATGACGTTCGCCACCGATGGGTCCATCAACAAGATCGTACCGACCCTGGCCGGCATCGGCGCGGTGTAGCGGGTGGACGCCCGGGCGTCCACCCGTCGGCCCCCACGCTGCCGTAACGCCTGCGGAGGGGCATGCTTGCGGCATGACATCTTATGACGGTCCGGCGGTGGTGACGCTCACCGACAGCCCAGGTTTCGAGGCGGAGGTCAGTCTCCACGACCTGCCGTGGGACGACGACCGGGTGGGCAGCGTCCGATGGCTCGGCACCATGGTGGTCACGCCTCCGGACAGCGTCCGGGACAGCGTCGGTGCGGCGGTGGCGCTGCACCTGGGCAGCGGCGCCCGGGCGGAGGCGGTGATCAGCGCCGTGTCGGCGGCCGAGGACGTCGAGGCGGTCGAGCTGGTCGGGATCGGCGGCTCACCGTTCGTGTGACAGTGCGGTGGGACCGCCCGGCCGGCAGCTGCGGGCCGGGCGGTCCCACGTTCGGCTACCCCAGGTCGACGTGGAAGATCCGCTCGTTGCTGTTGTTCGGGATACTGTCCTTGTCGCCCATGGTGCTGGTGGTCAACCAGAGACCGCCGTCCGGGCGCCGGCTCCACGGTGCGCAGCCGGCCGTACGTGCCGACGAAGAACTGCTGCACGGAGGTGAGGCTGGCGCCGCTGATCACCTCACGGTAGAGCCGGGTCCCCCGCTCGCAGGCCACGTAGAGCACGTCCCGGACGATTGCGATGCCACTGCAGGAGCCCTCGGCCGCCGGGTAGGTATGCTTCGGCGCGATATACCCCGCGGTACCGCAGGTACCGGTGGTGCCCTCACAGTCGGGCCAGCCGTAGTTGCCGCCCTTCTGGATGAGGTCGGTCTCGTCCATCACCGAGTTGCCGAACTCCTGCTCCCACAGCCGGCCCTGGGAGTCGAAGGCCAGCCCCTGCGGGTTGCGGTGCCCGTAGCTCCACACGTAATTGCCGAACGGATTGTCGCTGGGCACCGAGCCGTCCGGGTTCAACCGCAGGATCTTGCCGTTGAGGTTGGCCGTGTCCTGGGCGTTCGCGCCGTTCTGGGCGTCGCCGGTGCTGGCGTAGAGCTTGCCGTCCGGGCCGAAGCGCAGCCGACCGCCGTTGTGGTACTGGAATTCATTAAGATCTAGTGACCTGTGCGGCATTCTGATCAATTGCCGGGTCGCCGACGGCGATCCCCCGACCGGCTGCGTCGCCCGAACGGCGCAGCACGATCCGGGGTCGCGACCCTCGACAGTCGGTGCAGGCGCCCCGGCCCGCGCCCTGCGGCCGCTTGGCCGAAAGAGGATCGGGGCAACGATCTTCTATTGACCTGTGTCAATCACGCAGCTATCGGGTCACCGGTCCGCCGGACTCTCCTGGCGACCGGCGATGGCGGGATGGTGGACCATGGCCGCCCACAGGTCGGCGTAGCGGCCACCGAGCGCGAGCAACTCCTCGTGGGTGCCGTCCTCGGCGATCAGCCCGTTGTCCACGACCAGGATGCGGTGCGAGGCGCGGGCGGTCTGCAGCCGGTGGGCGATGAGCAGCGTGGTACGGCCACTGGCCACCAGCCCCATCGCCTTCTGCACCCGGGCCTCGGTGGCCAGGTCGAGGTTCGCGGTGGCCTCGTCGAGCAGCAGGATGGCCGGGTTCACCAGCAGCGCGCGGGCCAAGCTGAGCAGCTGCCGCTGGCCCGCCGACAGCGACCGGCCCTGCTCGCTGACCGCAGTCAGGTAGCCGTGCTGCAGTCCGGCGATGAACTGGTGCGCGCCGACCGCCCGGGCGGCGCGCTCGACCTCCAGGTCAGTGGCCGACGGAAGGCCGTAGGCGATGTTGGACCGGATGGTTCCGGAGAAGAGGAACGGCTCCTGCGGCACGAAGCCCAGCTGGTGGCGGTACGCCGCGAGATCCAGGTCGAGTAGCGCGATGCCGTCGATGCGTACCGTGCCGGAGCTGGTGTCGTAGAACCGGGCCACGAGTTTGACCAGCGTGGACTTGCCCGCACCAGTGGTACCCACCAGGGCAACCACCTGGCCGGGCGGGATGGACAGGCTGACGTCGTCCATCGCGACCAGACCGGTGCTCTCGTAGGCGAAGGTCACCCGGTTGAGGGTGATCTCCCCGCGCAGTCGCCCGGGGACAACCGGCTGCGCCGCGTCCGGCGTCGCGGTCGGCGTCTGCATCAGTTCGCGCAGCTGCGTGACGGCCACCGTGGCCTGCAGCCACTGATCGAACACCGTGGACAGCTGCTGGATCGGGGTGAAGAACTGGTCGAGGTAGAGCAGGAAGGCGATCAGCAGGCCGGTGGTGAGATGCCCGTCCACGATCCGCTGTGCGCCGACGACCAGGGTGATTCCCTTGGCCACGGTGCTGAGCAGTTGCAGGAGCGGGAAGAACCGGGCCTGCAACTCGAAGGAGCGCGACCGCGCCGTGCAGTACGCCTCGGCCAGCGCGGCGAACTTGGCTTCATTGGCCGGCTGCTGGCTGTACGCCTGGCTGACCGCGACGCCCGCCAGGCTCTCCTGCATGTCGGCGTAGAGCAGCGAGATCCGGTGCCGGGCCAGCAGGTAGGTCTTCGTGGACGCCCGCTGGAACGCCCACGTCGCCAGCACCAGCGGGATCAGCAGAGCGGAGACCGCCAGCGCCAGGGCGGGGCTGAACACGGTCAGGATGACGGCGATCCCGACGCAGGTCAGCAGGCTGACCATGGCGGTGAGCAGTCCCTGCTGCAACAGCTGTGCGAAGGCCTCGATGTCCGAGGTCATCCGGGTCATGATCTTGCCGGCCTGGTACTGCTCGTAGTAGTTCAGAGCCAGCCGCATGAGGTGCGCGAAGGTGCGTACCCGTAGACCGAACAGCATCCGTTCGGCGGTGCGCTGGATGAAGAACCGCATCACCCGTGCGTTCGCCCAGGACAGCGCCTGGATCAGCAGCAGGATGACGCAGACCAGGGCGAGGATCCGCTGCGACTGCCGCAGCACCCCGTGGTCGACGCCGAACCGGATCAGCGTGGGGGTGGCCAGGCTGGTGAGCGCGTCGACCACGACCAGCGCCAGGGCCAGCAGCAGCGGACGGGCGAACGGCCGGAGCACCTTGCGCATGCTGAAGTCGGCGACCGGGACCATCGCCTCGACCAGGTCGATCTGCGGGTCACCGGACAGCGGTGGAAGCCGCTCCACGTCGGCGAGCAGCTCGGAATTGGCGCTGGTCAGCGCGGCCAGCCGGGACACGTCGCCCATCGGGCCGCCGACCGGTCCGACCGCCCGCACCGCCGCCTCGCTGCCGTGGCTGCTCACCTTCGGCGCGCCCAGCCGGGACACGTCCGCCGGCCAGGCCGACGGGTCGATGGCCGCGACCGGCTCACCGGGCGGCGCGAGGTCCTCCGCGTCCGGCCCGGTCAGCAGCTCACGGAACAGCTCCGAGCGGTCGAGCAGCTCCTCGGTGGTGCCCTGGTCGACGATCCGCCCGTCGTCGAGCACGATCACCCGGTCGGCCAGCTGCAGCGTGGAGTAGCGCTTGGCGACCAGGATGGTGGTCCGCTGTGCCAGCACGTCCTCCAGGGAGCGGTGGATGGCGTGCTCGGTGCGGGCGTCGATGGCCGACGTGGCGTCGTCCAGGACCAGTACCCGGGGGTTCGTCAGGGCCGCGCGGGCCAGGGCGATGCGCTGCCGCTGCCCGCCGGAGAGGGTGTAGCCGCGCTCCCCCACCAGGGTCTGGTAACCCTCGGGCAGGCCGGCGATGAAGCCGTGCGCTTGTGCCGCGACAGCGGCGCGCTCCACCTCGTCGTCGGTGGCCGCCGGCCGCCCGAACGCGACGTTGTCGCGGATCGTGGTGGAGAACAGGAATCCCTCCTCGAACACGATGCCGACCGCCGCGCGCAGCGAGGACTGCGTGTAGCCGCGCACGTCCCGCCCGTCGACCCGGACGACGCCGGAGGTGGGATCGTGGAACCGGGCCAGCAGCAGGGCCAGGGTGGACTTCCCCGAGCCGGAGGCGCCGACGATGGCGATCCGTTCGCCCGGTTCGATGCGCAGGCAGATGTCGCGCAGCACGGGCTTTCCGCCACGGTGGGCGAAGTCCACATGGTCGAGTTCGATCAGGCCGGTCGGGTCGGCGAGGGCCACCGCGTCCGGTCGATCCCGCACCAGCGGTTCGGTGGAGAGCAGCTCGACGATCCGGGTGGCACCGGCCCGGGCCTGCTGGCTGGTCGTCAGGATGCTGGACAGGAACCGCACCGGGGTGACCAGCTGCAGCACGTAGCTGGAGAAGGCCAGGAACACGCCCAGTGTCACGTCGCCGCGCATCACCAACCAGCCGCCGAAGGCGAGGACGGCCAGCTGCGTCAGGCCGGGGATCACGTCGAGGGAGGCGCCGAAGGCCGCGGTGATCCGGGCGCTGCGCAGCCGGGACTGGAACAGCCGGCGCGACTCCAGGTTCAGCATCTGCTGCTCCTGCGCCTCCTGGCCGAACGCCTTGACCACCCGTACGCCGGTGACGGCCTCCTCGACCACCCCGGCCACCGAGCCCTTGTAGAGCTGATCGGTCCAGCTGGCCGGGAAGGAGCGGGTGCGGAAACGCAGTGCGACGAGGAAGAACACCGGCACGGAGACGACCATCACCAGCGCCAGCAGCGGCGAGAGCAGGAGCATACCGACGAGGGCGACCAGCAGCAGGGTGATGTTGCCGTACGCGATGCCCAGCTGCTGCACGAACATCTGGATGACGGTCAGGTCGGAGGTGGCCCGGGACATGATGTCGCCGGACCGGAACTCGTCCCGCCGCGACGCGTCCAGGTACTGCATGTGGTGGTGGACGGCCTTCTGCAGGTCGCGTTGGCTGCGGGCGGCGGCCCGGCCGCCGACCGAGCGGCGCAGCCAGTTGCCGACGAAGCTCACCACCCCGGCGGCCAGCAGGATGCCGACCCACAGCCCCAGCGAACGCCGCTTGGACAGGATCGTGTCGTCGAGAATCACCTGCTGTATCAGCGGCATGGTGCCCAGCACTGCCTGTGCGATCACCGCCAGTACCAGACCCAGGCGGATCAGCCGACGGTTGCGGCCCAGCAGCGGGCTGAGCATCCGCAACGTTCCCACCCGTTTCATGGGCGCCTTCACCGCCGAGCCAGGCCCCTGGGAGAACCGACGACAGCTCTGCTGGAAATTGAGCTGACCGTCGCGGCACTCCGCGCCACCGGTATCGCCCAACGGATCCGGACGGGCACCACGACGCACATTTTCATGACGGACGACCTCCTTGTGCCAATGCCCGGACAGCCAACGCAGAGCCACCAATGCCCGACAACGGGACATCGGCTACCACGGCGGTTGGCCCGAAGCACAACTCGCGATGGCGCTGAGTCAAGTTGGTCGACGTTTCGCCGCAACATCCCGGCCGTCAACGCGCCGTTGCGCCGTCACGCGCAGCCGCCCTGCCTGTGCTGATCAGCGCACACGGATTCGTACACCGTGATTGCGCGCTGATTCGTGGGCGGCCCGGGGCCGCTTTGGCGGTGCCACACCGGGCGTCGCTGTCGCACATCGTGGCGTTCGGAACAGCGGGCGCGCGTACCGGCTGTCGCCACGTGCCGCGCAGGACCGGAAATTGTCGGCTTGTCGGGTCGCCACGGGTCGGCCACCCGATACGTGCACCCTCCGTGTCAGGCGTGCGACGCTACTGCCGCAGCAGGCGGATGCACTGTGCAGTGTGGTGTTTCGCACACGTGACTTCGGTAAACTCTGGCCCACGGGCTGTTCGCCGGTGCGGAACCATTCCATACTTTCCCCATGTTCCAACCAAGCGACCAGACAACACTGACGCGGGCGGTCCGGGCCTCCCGCGGTTCGCGTCCACGGCGTGCCACGACAGCCTCTCGGGGCGGTCCTGGCCACCGTGTCCTCGTTGCACGACAACAGCATTGGGGGCACGAAGATGACCACAACAACCGGGAACTCAGGCGCGAAGCGCTTCGTTAACCGACGACACACGGTTCCCGACGGCTACCGCGACGGCTCCGGCCGGCGCGTCTACGACCTGCTGCGCATGCGGATCCGCCTCGGCGAGGTGGCGCCGAACGAGCTGTTCGTGGAGAACGCCCTGATCCGCTCGCTGTCCGCCACCCGCAGCGCCGTGCGCCGTGCCCTGCAAGGGCTGGCCGACGAGGGTCTGCTGGACCGCAGTCCACGCTCCGGCACCCGACTGCGCGGGCACATCGTCAACACCCCGCTACTGAGCGAAATGCGATCCCGGCTGGCCGACGACGACGCGGCTGACGGATCCGACCAACGGTTGGTGGTCAGTCTCGTCCACCGCGGAGTCGCCACCCCGACCGAGGCCGTCACCTCACGTCTGCAACTGCCGGCCGGGACGCCCGTGGTGGCCGTCGAGCAGATTCTGCACCTGGGCAGCGAGCCCGTCGGCGTCCGCTCGGCGTACTTCTCGCTGGAGCCCCACCCTGAGCGGGTACTCAAGTATTTCGCCGTCACCGACTACCACCCGCTGCCCCGACCGGAGTTCTTCGAGCAGGTATACGGCGTACCGGCCGGCAGGTCGGAGTTCACCATCGAGGCGGTCCCCAGCCTGCGCGGTGACCACGACGTCCTCGGCGTGGCGCCCGGCGCACCGCTGCTGATGCGGACGGTGCGCAGCCTGGACGTCAACGGTTGCCCGCGCTGGCTCTCCTTCACCCACATGCGGGGTGACCGGGTCGCGCTGTGCGGGTGAGCACAGCACCGAAGGGGTGGATTCCCGCAGCGGCTGGGAATCCACCCCTTCGGGACGGATCAGGTTCCCCTTCGGGCTGGTGCTTCAGGTGGTCGCCAGTTGCAGGCTCGGGGTGCTGGCCGGCGGGTGACGCCGGCCGGTGGCCGACTGGTAGTGGTGGGCCAAGCCGAGCAGTTCGGGTTCGCTGAACGGCAGGCCCAGAAACTCGATACCGACGGGGAGGCCGTTGCCGGCATACCCGGCGGGGACCACGACGGCCGGCAGCCCTGGGATGGAGCTGAGCACGTTGCCCCCAGCGGAGATGGTGGCGTCGGGGTCCGCTTCGCCGCCGATCGGCCACGCGGGCTGCGTCTTCATCGGATACACGATCGCGTCCAGGTCCAGTTCCGCCATCGTGTTCAGCACGGCCGACTGGACCGCCGACATGCGCAGCATCCGCTCCACGTACTCCGGCTCGTCGAGGTCGCGGTTGCGCAGGAAACCCTCCTGCGTCCCGGGTCGCACCTTGCCGGAGTCGAGCAGGGCGTCGATGTCGACGTACGGGGCTGCCGCCCCGCAGGCCGCCAGGTACAGGTTCATCGCCGTCCGCTGCTCCCAGTTGTTGGTACGGGCATCCGCCAGCACCACCGGCAGGCTGCGGTCCGTACCCGGGTAGCCCGGGTCGAGCACCGGCAGGCGGATGTCGAGCCACTTCTGTAGCGGTATCCCGTCGATGACCTCCGCGCCCAGGCGTCGGAGGTCATCGATCGCCGCGTCGACGATCCGGCCGCTCTCCGCCTCGGCGCCGCCGGTGCCGAACAGCTCGCGGGCCACGCCGATGCGGGCACCGGTGAGGCGGCCGGGGGCCCTCGTGCCCGAGGTGTAGTCGACCGGCACCCGCCGGAAGCTGCGTGCCGACTGCGGATCCCGTGGGTCGTAGCCGACGATGGCCGCCAGCAGCAGGGCGGCGTCCGCGGCGGTCCGGGCGATCGGTCCGGCACGGTCCTGGGTGAAGGAGATCGGGATAATCCCGGCGGTCGGGACCAGCCCGCGGGTCGGTGCCACCCCGACCAGGCTGCCGTTGGTGGTGGGGTTGCGGATCGACACGCCGGTCTCGGTGCCGATCCCGGCAGTGGCGAAGCCGGCCGCGACGGCGGCGCCGACACCGGCGCTGGAGCCGCCCGGGATGCGATCGGTGTCGTAGGGGTTGCGGGTCTGCCCGCCCTTGCCGGAAAGTCCCGACGAGCCCCGGGAGAACTCGTCGAGGTTCACCTTGGCCAGGATGATCGCGCCGGCCGCACGCAGCCGGGCGGCCACCGTCGAATCCCGCGCCGGCAGGTAGCCGTCGAAGGCCAGCGAACCGCCGGTGGTCGGCATCTCGACCGTTTCGATGTTGTCCTTGAGTACCAACGGGATGCCGGTCAGCGGCCCGGGAATCGTGCCGGTGCGGGCGAAGGCGTCGTCGAGCGCCTGCGCCTGGTCCAGCGCCGTGGGGTTCACCGCGATCACCGCGTTGATCGCCGGGCCCCGCTTGTCGTATGCCTCGATCCGGTCGAGGTAGCCCTGCACCACCTGGACGTAGGTGGTGCGCCCGGCCACGATCGCCTGGTGGATGTCGGCGATCGTGGCCTCGTACACGTCGAAGTCCGGGGAGGTCATGACTGCTGCTTGAACCAGTCGACGATCTGGCTGCCGGTCGCCTTCCACACGCCCTGGTGCGAACTGATGTGGGCGAGCGCCTTGTCCAGGTAGCCGATCCGCCACGGCTGTCCCATGATCCACGGGTGCAGGTTGATGACCATCATCCGGCCGTTGGTGGCCCCTTCGGCGTACAGGCCGTCGAACCACCCGGTCCAGATCTGCACCATCTCGTTGATGGTGCGCCGGGCATGGACGTGGGTGTAGTTGTCGTCGAGCTGCAGGTTGACCCCCAGCGAGTAGAGCTCCCCGCTCTTCGGCGTCATCTTGTACGGCTGCTCGTCGTTGCCCCAGTCGCACAGGTAGCTGATGCCTTCGGCGGCCAGCAGGTGCGGCGTGTCCACCGTCTCCTGCATGTCCGGCCCCAACCAGCCGGACGGGCGGGTACCGGTCGCCTGCTCCACCGCGGCGATGGACTTCTGGATGTACTCCAGTTCCTCGGCCTGCGACATGCCCGCGTGGATGAGCTCCCGGCGGCTCAGCCCGTGGGCGATGAACTCCGCGCTGCGCTTCTTCCCCTCGGCGACCAGGTACGGGTAGTTCGCCGCGGTGGCGGCGTCCAGCGCCAGGGTGGGCGTGAACCCGTACCTGTCCAGCACGTCGAGGATGCGGAACACGCCGACCCGGTTGCCGTATTCGTGGTTGCCGTACCCGCCGATGTCGGGCCAGCGGCTGCCGTCGACGGTGCTGTCGGTCCACAGGCCGGGCGGTCCGCCGAACGGCGTCACCGGCTGCGGTGCCCCGGCCGGCACGTCCCAGCCGTAGTGCTCCAGGTTCACGATGACGGCCACCGCCACCCTCGCTCCGCCCGGCCACGTCAGCTTCGGGCGGGTGACGATCGGTGACCACGTGTGGATATCAGTGTCGGTGCCGTACGTTCTCGTTCCAGGCAAGGCGACGATCCTCCTTTGTCAGCTGGGGTTTACTGGGCCTTCGTCAACTGCTCGGCTTCAAATTCGGCGGCCAGCCGGACGTGGTCGTCGTAGTAGTTGGCCAGGTAGTACTCGGCGATGTCGTCGGCGGTGGTGTTCCACACGCCGTCGTGACCGAGGATGTACTGCAACGCCTTGTCCAGATACCCGGCGGCGTCCGGCCGGCCGATGCGCCCGGTGTGCAGCGGGATGCACATCACCCGGCCGCTCTCGGCGCCCTCCCGGTAGAGCGTGTCGAACTGGGCCTTGATCATCTCGAAGAAGTAGTCAGCTTCCCGGATGGCCATCACTCCGGCGTCGTTGGTCTGGCCGGAGTACGGCACATAACAGAACTTCTGGCCGCCCTTGACCTTGACCGGCACGGGCTGGTCGTCGATGATCCACGACGTGTGGTAGAGGCAGCCCGCCTCGGCCATCAGGTCGTCGGTGTTCTCCGTATAGCCACCACCGCCGCCGAGCCGACCCTTCACCCGCTTGCCGGTCTGCTTCTCCACCGTGGCAAGGAAGTCCTGCCAGTAGGCCCGCTCCTCCTCAATGGAGTAGCCGTAGATCGGTCGGCTGTTGTAGACACCGTGCGCCATGAACGCCCAGTCAGCCTCGACCATCGCGTCCTTCATCTCCGGGAAATGGTCCAGGATCCCGAGGTTCAGGCAGCAGCACGGCCGCACGCCGTTGCTGCGCAGCACGTCGTACATCCGCCAGAACCCCACCCGGTTGCCGTAGTCCTTGTCGGCGTACTGCGGAACGTCCGGCGCATCGGGGCGGCGCAGCGGCAGGTACTCGTGGTGTTCGATGTTCGGGGCCACCCAGAAGGCGACCCGGGCCCCGTTCGGCCACTCGATCTTCGGTCGCTGCGTGATGGGCCAATAGGTGAAACGGTCAGGTGCGAGCGCCACGTGTCCTCCCGACACTCGGCCACGTCAGTTCAGGACCGGCTGGACTGCCCGGCTTCGAACTCGGCGGCCAGCCGGACGTGGTCGTCGTAGTAGTTGGCCAGGTAGTACTCGGCGATGTCGTCGGCGGTGGTGTTCCACACGCCGTCGTGGCCGAGGATGTACTGCAACGCCTTGTCCAGATACTTCGCGGCGTCGGGACGGCCGATGTGGAAGGTGTGCAAGGGAATGCACATCACCCGGCCGCTCTCGGCACCCTCCCGGTAGAGCGTGTCGAACTGCGCTTTGATCATCTCGAAGAAGTACTCGGCTTCCCGGATCATCATGACGCCGGCGTCGTTGGTCTGGCCGGAGTACGGCACATAACGAACTTCTGGCCACCCTTGACCTTGACCGGCACCGGCTGGTCGTCGATGATCCACGACGTGTGGTAGAGGCAGCCCGCCTCGGCCATCAGGTCGTCAGTGTTCTCCGTATAGCCACCACCGCCGCCGAGCCGACCCTTCACCCGCTTGCCGGTCTGCTTCTCCACCGTGGCAAGGAAGTCCTGCCAGTAGGCCCGCTCCTCCTCAATGGAGTAGCCGTAGATCGGTCGGCTGTTGTAGACACCGTGCGCCATGAACGCCCAGTCAGCCTCGACCATCGCGTCCTTCATCTCCGGGAAATGGTCCAGGATCCCGAGGTTCAGGCAGCAGCACGGCCGCACGCCGTTGCTGCGCAGCACGTCGTACATCCGCCAGAACCCCACCCGGTTGCCGTAGTCGTTGCGGGCGTACGTGGGTACGTCCGGCGAGTCCGGCCGGCTCAGCGGCTGGAACTCGTAGTGTTCGATGTTGGGCGCCACCCAGAAGGCGACCCGGGCCCCGTTCGGCCACTCGATCTTCGGTCGCTGCGTGATGGGCCAATAGGTGAAACGGTCCGGTGCAAGCGCCACGCGTCCTCCCGACACTCGGTCAATGTGAGTCGCACCTATTTGACCGGCGGATTGTCACGCCGTCGCGTCGCCCGCGTGACGCAGTTCTTGCGCCGGGGACGTAACCCGCAACGCGCCGGTCGCACAGCCGCCGACCTGCGCTCTTGCGCCGCAGCTGCGACCGGCCGGCAAAAGAAAGCCGGGCCGCTGCCGGCCGGGCCGCCGGCGCGGACCGCCGGCAGCGGCCACCTGCCGTGGTGGCAACGCAATCCGCCGCTCCCGCGACGCCGTCCGTACGCCACCGGTCCGCTCCCCGCCGAGCAGGTGCTCCTCAGCACGGTGCTGCGCCGTGGATCGGCCGGCCCGGTCCCGGACGCACCGCCCGCGCCAGCATCCTGACCGGCCCGGGCACACAGCAACGGCCGGGACGGCGCGTTTGCCCCTGCGCCGCCACCGAACCGCAGGTGGTGTGCGGTGCTGGCGGAGGGCCGGGCGGCGTTACCGGTCGCACATCTTGCCGACCTACCGGGGAAACCATGACCGCCGACTGTGACGAGTGTTGCACCGCACGGCGACCAGGGCTCCACCGGCCGACGTCGTTGCTGTCCGGCCGGCGCGGCACCGAATTTCCCGCCGTGGCGCCGACGGCGACAGCTCACCGGGGCCGGAAACCGGGCCGCACGGGCCGACGGCAGGTGGCCCCGTCGCCGCCGGTGGGCGGACATCCTGAGCAGGAAGGGATCGGATCAGATGACTGAGGAAGCGAAGGCGCCGTTCGAACTCGGCGTGGCGGAGATGGCCGCGGCCGTTGCCAGCGGTGCGGTCACCCCACTGGACATCGTCGAGGCGCTGCTGGAGCGCGTCGACCGGTACGACGACAAGGTCAAGGCGTTCAGCCACCTGGATCGTGAGGCGGTACTGGCCGAGGCCAAGACACTGACCGAGGAGGCCCGGGACGGCAAGCTGCGTGGCCCGCTGCACGGGGTGCCCTTCGGCGTGAAGGAGCAGTTCCTGGTCAAGGACGCACCGACACTCGACGACTGGGCGGACCCGGTGCCCGACCCGGGCCCGTACAGCGCGACGGTGGTGACCCGGCTGCAGGAGGCCGGGGCGCTGCTGGTCGGAAAGCTGTTCATGGTGGCTCTCGGCCCGGGCGGGTCGGGTACTCCGCCGACCCGCAATCCGTGGAACCTCGGCGCAACGCCGGGCGGCTCCAGTTCCGGCTCCGGCGCCGCGGTCGCCGCCCGGTACCTGCCATTCAGCCTGGCCGAGCAGACCGGCGGCTCGGGCCTGCGACCGGCGGCCTACTGCGGGGTCAGCGCGTTCAAGCCGACCTACGGCCGGCACTCCCGCTACGGCATGCTCCAGCTGGCCTACTCCTTCGACCATGCCTGCATCATCGCCACCACCATCGCGGACGTGGCGCGGGTGTTCGCGGTCACCGGCGGTGTCGACGCCCTCGACTCCTCCTCGATCGACGCGCCGGTCGTGCTGGAACCGCCACTGGCCACGCCGCCGCGGATCGGGGTGCTGCGCAACTTCTATCCGGAGCTGACCGAGCCGGCGATGCAGGCGGCGATCGACGCGGCGGCGCAGCAGCTGAACGCCGCCGGTGCCGAGGTGGTGGATTTCCAGCTGCCCGAGGAGTTCGGCATGGTGCGCCAGGTGAACATGATCATCGGTACGGTCGAGGGCGCGGTCATCAACATGCGCACCGGGCAGGTGCGGGCGGGCAAGGGCATCGTCCCGGCCGGCCGGCCGAGCGCGACCTCCCGGACGGCGCCGGCCCGACCGTCGGGCGAACTGGTCGGGCTCATTCCGGCCACCTCCTACCTGCACGCGCAGCGGGTGCGTCGTTGGCTGGCCGGCAAGGTGGACGAGTCGATGGCCGGTTTCGACGCGATCCTGACCGCCACCGCGCCCGGTGCCGCTCCGATGGATCCGTCGACCTCCGGTGACGCGTCGCTGCTGTCGCCGTGGAGCACGTTGGGCAACCCGACCACCAACATCCCCGGCGGCCTCGACCCCACCGGCCTGCCCCTGGGCCTGCAGCTGATCGGGCGCCGGATGAGCGACGAGCACCTGCTGGCCACCAGCGTGTGGTGCGAGGACGTCATCGGCCGCCTGCCCGTTCCGGCGATGGCCTGGTGAGTGCGGCGGCCAACGCTGTCCCCCCAATTGCGTACGGAGGATTGTGCAATGCGGATCTATCCCCCAGTGACCACCCAAGAGGCTGAGTCCTGGCTCAGCGCCCAGGCAGTGGCGATGGTCGGCGCCGAGGCGGCGACCGCGATGCAAGCGCAGATCGCCACACTGGCCGAGGCGTTGGCGGCCATCAGCGCGGTACAGCTGCCCGAGGACCTCGAACCACTGCTTCCCTAGCCCGGCTGACGCGCCGGGGGCAACCCACCTGACGCGGCCGACAACGGCCCGGGAGCGTCCGCAGGAGGCGGATGTTCCCGGGCCGTTGTCACTGCACCGAACGGGCCGTCACCCTTCGGTGGCCGGCTGGGCGGTCGCCTGCACAGACCTGACCGGGTCGGCTTCGGGCGGGCGCAGCGTCTCCGGAACGAACCGGGCATAGAACGCCGCTCCGGCCAGCCCGACCGCGCCGACCAGCGCCGAGGCGAACCCGAGCGATGCCAGGCCGGCGATCGCGGCGATGGCCAGCGGGCCGGCCGCCTGGCCCAGATCGGTCACCACCCGCCACACGCCGAGGAACTGCGCGCGGCCCTGCTTCGGCGACAGGTCGGCTCCCAGGATCATCACGATCGACGTCCCGATCCCGTTGCCGACTCCCAGCAGCATGGCGACCAGCACGTAGCTGGGCGTCGCGGTGGCCAGTGGCATCAGCAGCAGGCCGGCGGCCAGCAGGCCGACGCAGAGCACGCCGACCAGCTTGCGGCCGATCCGGTCGGAGATCAGCCCGGACGGATAGAACAGCAACATGTCCAGGCCCGTCGAGACGCCGAACACCAGCGAGATCTCCGCCGCGGGCAGCCCGAGCTGGGCCCCCCACAACGGGATCACCACCTGACGGGCGGCCCGCAGCAGCATGGCGCAGCTGGCCGCCGTTCCGGCGGTGGCGAACACCCGGAGGTTGCCGCGCACGATGGTCGGAAAACTGGGTCCGTGACGACCCCCGCCGTGGCCGTGACCG
This sequence comes from uncultured Actinomycetota bacterium, assembly GCA_963794685.1. Lineage (GTDB taxonomy): Bacteria > Actinomycetota > Actinomycetes > Mycobacteriales > Micromonosporaceae > CAVTWH01. Next base: position 210,952 of record CAWCFK010000013.1, read on the forward strand.
GCCCGCTGCCCGTCGTCGACGTCGGCCCGCTGGACCAGCAGCAGGACCACGCAGCCCGCCGCGGCCACCGCCGCCTGCAGGACGAACGCCGCCCGTAGCCCGTACAGCGCCACCAGGCCGGCGCCGAGGAACGGGCCGAGGAAGTTGCCGGCCCGGTTGACGCCGCCGAGCGCGGAGAGCGCACGGCCGCGCTGCGCCACCGGGACGGTGTCGGTGATGAACGACAACCGGGCGAGCAGCCACACCGCCCAGCCACAGCCGAGCACGAAGACGAAGACAGCGATGGCGTTGCTGGAGTTCGACAGGATGCAACCGATGCCCGCCACCACCAGCAACGCCGTTCCCACCACCATGGTGCGCCGCTCGCCCCAGCGCCCCACCAGCTGGCCCGCCGGGACGTCGAAGACGATGGTGCCGATGCCGCGCATCGCCGTGATGACGCCGATGGCTGCCACGGACGCGCCGAGTTCCCGGGCGAGCAGTGGGATGACCGGGATGATCGCACCCTGCCCGACGGCGAAGAGCAGCGCCGGCAGGTAGACCGGGAGGATGAGGTTGCGTGGGATCACGGCGCGGGACATCGCCTCACCCGTTGGCTTTGAGGTACTGGAACCACTGGTAGGGACCCCAGACGAAGGTGATGCCCCGGACGCCCGGCACGGTAGCGGCAGTGCGACCGGTGACCACGATCGGATTGACCGCCGCCTGGTCGACGAGGATCTGCTGGATCCGGTGGTAGGCGTCGGTACGCGCGGCCACGTCGGTGGACTTGCGGTAAGTACGGTGCAGCTGGTCGATCTCCGGGATGTTGATGCGGGTCCAGTTCGACGGCGAGTCGGACTTGCCCGAGCTGTCGACCAGGGTCTCCGGGTCGTCCAGCCAGTTGAAGACGCTTTCGGTGAGGTACATGCCGTCCATCTCGCTCGGCTTGCCGGTCGAGCGGTCGCGGGCCAGCGTGGTCAGCTGCAGGCCGGGGCGCGGGGTCGGTACCAGGGTCACGCCGGCCTGCGCCATCGAGTCCTTGACCAGCAGCGCGATGTCCTCGTTGTAGCTGAGGTCGGAGCTGTACCAGAACTTCACCGTCAGGTTGTGCAGGTCGGCCGCGGCGAGCATCGACTTGGTCTTCGCCGGGTCGTAGTCGTAGGCCTTCCACAGCGGCAGGCCCAACGGGTCGTTGGGATTGGCGAAGGACAGGTCGCGGACGCCGTAGCCGGCCAGCGCGGCGGAGATGATCGTGTCGTACGGGATCGCGTGCATCAGCGCCTGACGGACCGTCTTGTCGGCGGTCGGCCCCTTGTCCAGCGCCATGCTGATCCGCATCCGGTTCGGAATGCTCGCGTGCCGGACCTGGAACCCGGCAGCCTCCAGGTCCTTGTACTGACGACCGGTCAGGCCCTGGGTGGCGTAGTGCACCGCGCCGGACTTGAGGAGCGAGACCAGGTCCGCGCCGGCGGTCAGCTTCACGACGATCGTCTGGTAGTACGGCTGCTGGCCGGACCAGTGGTTCGGCACGGCCTTCAGGGTGATCTGATCGTTCGGCGTGTGCTTGTCCACGTAGTACGGGCCCGTTCCGGCGGTGTTCTTCTGCAGCCAGGTGGTGGCCCACGGGTCGGCGGCGGTCGCGTGCTTCTTGACCTCCACCGAGTCGACGATGCCGAACTGGTTGAACTTCATGTTCGCCAGCGACACCGGACTGAGCACCGACGCACCGCCCGGATCGGTGAAGGAGACCTGGAAGGTGTGCTCGTCGACCACCTTCAGCTGCTCGGCCTTGAAGATGCCGGCCACGCCCGCCTGGAAGGTACCGTTGCCGACGATCCTGGTCAGCCGCTCGAAGCTGTAGCGGACGTCCTCGGCCGTCAGCGGGTTTCCGGTCGGGTAGAACTTCACGTCGGTACGCAGGTGGAAGGTGACGGTCGCGCCGTTGACATCCCACGAGGTGGCCAGCTGGGGTACCAGCGTCTTGCTGTCGTAGAAGAGCGTCCCGTCCGGCTGCTCGTCGAACTTGTCCGTGGCCAGCCGCTCGTAGACGTTGTGGATGAACTCCTGATCCTCGCCGCCACGCAGGTTCGCCGGATCGGGGCCGCTGATATCGGTCGGGACGGCGTACACGAACGGCTGGTCCGCCGCCGGGGCCGACAGGCCGGTGCCGCGCTTGGTCGTGCCCTTGGGTGAACAGGCAGCGGCCGCGGCGGCCGCGGCGGCCAGGATGGCCGCCGAGAGCACCGAACGACGGGTGGCTCGCGTCATGGACGTCTCGCCTGCCCGCCTCGGATGTGCCTGCCTCACGTGGCGGCCTTGAGGTACCGGAACCACTGGTACGGACCCCAGACGAAGGTCACGCCGGCCAGGCCCGGGGGTGTCACGACAGTGCGGCCGAGGACCACGATCGGGTTGATCGCGGCCTGGTCGACGAGGATCTGCTGGATCCGGTGGTAGGCGTCGGTACGCGCGGCCACGTCGGTGGACTTGCGGTACTTGCGGTGCAGCTGGTCGATCTCGGGGATGTTGATGCGGGTCCAGTTCGACGGCGAGTCGGACTTGGCCGAGTTGTCGACGATCGTCTCCGGGTCGTCGAGCCAGTTCTGCACGCCCTGGGTGAGGTACATGCCGTCCATCTCGCTCGGCTTGCCCATCGACTTGTCACGCGCCAGGGTGGTCAGCTGCAGTCCGGGGCGCGGCGTCGGTACCAGGGTCACCCCGGCCTGCGCCATCGAGTCCTTGATGAGCAGCGCGATGTCCTCGTTGTAGCTGAGGTCGGAGCTGTACCAGAACTTCACCGTCAGGTTGTGCACCCCGGCGGCGGCCAGCATCGACTTGGTCTTCGCCGGGTCGTAGTCGTAGGCCTTCCACAGCGGCAGGCCCAACGGGTCGTTGGGATTGGCGAAGGACAGGTCGCGGACGCCGAAGCCGGCCAGCGCGGCGGAGATGATTTTGTCGTACGGGACCGCGTGCATCAGCGCCTGACGGACCGCCTTGTCAGCGGTCGGCCCCTTGTCCAGCGCCATGGCGATCCGCATCCGGTTGGGAATGTCGGCGTGCCGCACCTGGAACCCTGCGGCCTCCAGGTCCTTGTACTGGCGGCCGGTCAGGCCGTCGGTGGCGTAGTGCACCCCGCCGGACCTGACCAGCGAGACCATGTCGGCGCTACCGGTGACCTTGATGATGACCGTCTGGTAGTACGGCTGCTGGCCGGACCAGTGGTTCGGCACCGCCTTCAGCACGATCCGGTCGTTGGGCACCCGGCTCTCCACGTAGTACGGGCCGGTGGTGGCGAGATTCTTCTGCAGCCAGTTGGTCGCCCACGGATCGTCGGCGGTCACATGCTTCTTGACCTCCACCGAGTCGATGATGGCGAACTGCTGGAAGCGCATGTTGGCCAGCGAAACCGGGCTCAGCACCGGCGCGCCGCTCGGGTCGGTGAAGCTGACCTGGAAGGTGTGCTCGTCGACCACCTTCAGCTGCTCGGGCTTGTAGATGCCGGCCACGCCCGCCTGGAACGACCCGGTACCGATGATCCGGGTCAGCCGCTCGAAGCTGTAGCGGACGTCCTCGGCCGTCAGCGGATTCCCGGTCGGGTAGAACTTCACGTCGGTACGCAGGTGGAAGGTGACCGTCGCGCCGTCGATGTCCCACGAGGTGGCCAACTGCGGCGTCAGCTCCAGGCCGTCATAGATCATGCTGCCGTCCGGATTCTCCGCCTTCCACTTGGCCGTCGCGAGCCGGTCGTAAACGCTGTGGCTGAACTCCTGGTCCGAGTTTCCCTTGACGTTGGCCGGATCCATGCTGTTGACGTCGGTCGGGATGGCGTGCACGAACGGCTGGTCCGCCGGCGGAATCGACAGGCGGCTGCCGCGCTGGGCGGCGCCCTTCGGCGAACAGGCTGCCGCTGCCGAGGCAGCTGCCGCCAACAGGGCCGCCGACAGCACCGAGCGGCGCGTGGCTTGGGTCATAAGTCTCTCCTTGAGAGGGGGACGGGCTATCAGGTGCGTGAAGATTCGGGTCTCGGGTGGCCGGCGGCTCGGGTGGCCGGCGGCTCAGGCGTCCGCGACGGCCCGTAGCTGCGCAAGCGCGGGAGGGCAGCGCACCAGGTGCGCCTCGGTGAACGGTTCCAGACCCGGGTGGCTCTGCCGGCACGCGGCCTGCGCCTGCGGACACCGGCCGACCAACCGGCACTCGTCGGCCAGGTTGATCGGGCTCGGGATCTCCCCACCGAGCCGGACCCGCTCCGTGCGGTGGCCCCAGACCGGCTCGGGCGCGGCGGACATCAGGGCGCGGGTGTAGGGATGCACCGGCGCGCCGAAGACCGCTTCGGTCGGCCCCGACTCGACGATCTCACCCAGGTACATCACGGCGACCCGGTGCGCGACGGAGCGCACCACGTGCAGGTCGTGGGAGATGAACAGGTAGGCCAGGTTCATCCGCTCCTGCAGGCCCTTGAGCAGGTCGAGGATCTGGCCGCGCACCGATACGTCGAGGGAGGACGTCGGCTCGTCCAGGATGACCAGCTTGGGCTCCACGGCCACCGCCCGGGCGATGCCGATACGTTGCCGCTGGCCGCCGGAGAGCTCATGCGGATAGCGGTCCAGGTGTTCGGGGCCCAGGCCCACCAACTCGACCAGCTCGGCGACCCGCTCGTCGCGCTGGCGCCGGCCCGCCTTGAGGTGCAGCTTGAGCGGCTCGGCCAGGATCTGGCGCACCGACATGCGGGGGTTCAGCGAGGAGTTCGGGTCCTGGAAGACCATCTGCACGTCGCGGTACCGGCGCGCCAGCTCGACCGTCCCCCGGCCGACCAGGTTCAGCCCGTCCAGCATCACCTCACCGCCCATCGGCTTGACCAGCTGTACCACGCAGCGCGCGAGAGTCGACTTGCCCGAGCCGGATTCGCCGACCAGGCCGAGCGTCTCGCCCGGCGAGACGGTCAGGTCGACGTGGTCCAGGGCGGTGAGGTTGCGGCCGCGGCCCACGTGGAACTGCTTGGTCAGGTCCCGGACGTCCAGCATCGGGTAGGTCGGCTGGTTGTTGGTCCTGGCAGCCTTACCCTCCAGCCGGCTCGCCGTCATCAGCCGCTTCGTGTAGTCGTGCTGCGGGTTGGTGAGGATCTGCTCGGTCGTTCCGGTCTCCACCACCCGGCCGCCGTTCATGACGACCACCCGGTCACACGTCTGCGCGACCACGCCGAGGTCGTGGGTGATCAGGCAGGTGGTCAACGAGCCGGCGTGCCCGAGCTCCACGATCAGCTGCATGATCTCCGCCTGGATCGTCACGTCCAGCCCGGTGGTGGGCTCGTCGAGGATGACCAGGTCCGGTTCGCAGAGCAGGGCCATCGCGATCATGACGCGCTGCGCCATGCCGCCCGAGAACTCATGGGGATACTGGCGGATCCGGCGCCCGGTGTCGGGGATGTAGACCCGCTTGAGCGCCGCCTCGACCTGCTCCTTCCCCTCCGACCTGCGCATGCCCGGGTGGTGCAGCAGGCAGACGTCGAGCAGCTGGCTGCCGACGGTGAACACCGGATTGAGCGCGGATCGGGCGTCCTGGAAGACCATGCTGATCCGCCCACCGCGCACCCGCCGCAGCTGGGCCGCCGGCAGCCGCAGCAGATCCTGCCCGTCGAACCAGATCTCGCCGGAGGTCCGGACGAACGACGGGTGCTGCAGGCCGAGTACGGACAGCGAGGTGAGTGACTTCCCGCTGCCGGTCTCCCCGACGATCGCGTTGATGACGCCGCGTTCGATCCGGTAGCTGACCCGGTCGAGGACCGGCTTGGGCCCCTGCGGGCCGGTGAAGTAGCCGCTGAGGTCCCTGACCTCAAGGACCGCCGCGGTGGCCGGCGCGGCGTCGATGGTGGCTGTGGTGGCCGCATCAGTTGTCGTCACGTGCGTCTCCGCGGGTCTGTGAGGTCCGAGATCGCGTCGCCAAGGAAGTAGAACGCGCAGGCCAGGCCGAGAATGGCCAGGCCGGGGAAGAACGACACCCACCAGTCGCCGGTCATGATGGACTCCCGTCCGCGGGCGACCATGCTGCCCCATTCGGGGGTGCCGGGCGGCAGGCCGAGCCCGAGGAAGCCCAGGCTCGACGTGCTCAGCACGACCCAGGCCGCGTTGATGGAGGTGAAGGCGTACAGGGCGTCCATGGAGTTGGGCAGCAGGTGCCGGAACGCCACCCGCCAGCTGCGCGCGCCGACCATCCGGGCCGCCTCGGCGTACTGCCAGGTGCGTCGGGTCATCACCTCGGCGCGGGCCAGGCGCAGGTAGTTCGGGAAGCCGACGAACGCCATCACCAGGATGATGTTCAGGATCCCCGGCCCCAGCGCCTGTACCGTGATCATGGCGAGCAGCAGTGACGGGAACGCCTGCACCATCTCGGTGAAGCGCAGCACGATCGCGTCGATCTTGCCGCCGTAGTAGCCGGCCAGCACGCCGAAGAGGGTGCCGAACACCAGCGACACGGCGACCGCGGCGGCGGTGATGCCGAGGTCGAGCCGGGTACCGGCCATCACCCCGGAGAAGATGTCGGTACCGAGGCGGTCGGTCCCCATCCAGAACTGCGAGTTGGGTGGAAGGTAGATCTCGCCCTCGCCGGACAGCGTGGGGTTGTACGGCGTCCACACCAGCGAGACCAGTGCGACCAGCAGGTACATGCCCAGGATCACGAGCCCGACCAGCAGCGACAGGTTGCGGGGAAGCCGCCTGAACCGCCGACGGCGCACGTACGGCTGCACCCGCTCCGGCGCTGGCGAACCGGCCACGTCCTTGGTGGGCTCGTCCTCGATCGGGTCGACGACGGTGGAAGTGGTCATGACTTCGTCCTCGGATCGATGATCAGATAGGCGACATCCACCAACAGGTACGCGATCACATAGAGCAGGGCGGCGAAGATGACGAACCCCTCCAGCGCCGCGAAGTCCGATCGCTGCAGCGCCTGGAGCGCGTACTGGCCGACCCCCGGCCAGCCGAACACGGTCTCCAGCAGCACCGCACCGGCGAGTACGTGACCGATCGCGCCGCCCACCATGGTGACCACCGGCAGCAGCGCGTTGCGCAGCCCGTAGCGGAACCACACCTTCCGCTTCGAGTGGCCCATGGCCAGGGCGGTGCGGATGTAGTCGCTCTGCATCGCCTCCACCATGGCCGCGCGGGAGACCCGGGCTATCGGTGCGAGCGTGGACAGGGTCAGCGTGGCCACCGGGAGGGTCAGCGCCTTGGCCGCCAGGCCGAACGTCTGCAGATCACCCGCCAGCAGGGAGTCGACGAGGTAGAGGCCGGTCACGTGTGGCGGACCGACCACCCCGATCGGCAGCCGGCCGGATGGTCCGGGCAGCCAGCCGAGACCGACCGCGAAGATCCACAGGAGCACCAGTCCGATCCAGAACTGCGGCAGGGCGAGGCCGCCCACCGTGACGCCGCGGACCAGGAAGTCCGGCCACCGCTCGCGGTTGACGGCCGCGAGCACACCGAGCGGGATGCCGAAGAGCAGTCCGAAGAACAAGCCGAGCAGGCCGAGCTCCATCGTGGCCGGGAACCGGTCCAACAGGTCGGAGACGACCGGCCGCCCCGTGGTGAACGACGTGCCGAGGTCGAAGTGCAGGAGCTGGGCGAGGTAGTGGACGTACTGGACCGGGACCGGAGCGGACAGACCCATCTGGTGGCGGATCTGCTGCCGGAACGCCTCGTCCGCCTCCGGCGGCGCGTAGAGCTCCACCGGGTCGCCGGTGACGACCCGACTGAGGACAAAGGTGATCGTCACGACACCCCATGCCACCGGTATCGCCCACAGCACCCGCCTGAGAACCATGACGCGAAGCCTCATAGCGGACGACCTCCTTTGCTTGTGCCCGGATGTCACGACACCGCCCCGGGCACGCCGACGCTCAGCAGTGAGACGTCGGGCTGCCAGGGCGGCTGGCCCGTGGCGCAGCTTGAGTTGACCCTGAGTTAAGATCTGCGAGGTTTCGCTGCAACGTCCCAGCCGTCAACTGTCCGTTGCGCCGTCCGGCTCAGCCGAGCGCACCTGTCTTGATCAGCGCAGATCGGCGGCTCGCGGCTGTTACGCGCGGCGTCTGAGGGCCACCGGCCGGGCTGAGGATGCCCGCCCGGCAGACCGCGCCCCCGGCTTTTGACGTCAGGTACTCGAGCAGGTCGACAGCCAGGAGGACAACCCCACCAGCAGGATGCCCAGCCGGTCAACGGGACTGTCGACGTCACGGGTGTTGGCGTACACCGACGTGCTGACCCGCAGTGAACCCGTCCGGCCGCTGGTCAGATTCGGGTCCGGAACGGGGCGAGGGTGGCGCGGATCTGGTCGGCCGCGCCCCAGTCGTCGTCGAACTGGGCCAGCACGGCGAGGTGTTGCCGCAGCTGGACGATCGGCATGCGGGCCCGCCAGTCGTCGTCGAGCGCGGTCAGCTCGGCGTAGGCCGTCGAAGAACCGTTGCGCCTCGGGCGGGGGCGAGGTGGACCACAGGTGGGCGAGGTCGACCTCGGCCCACATGTAGGACACGGCCGGGTCGATCAGTGCGGGCTGCCCGTCCGGGGTGGCCAGGACGTTCTGGCCCACAGGTCGCCGTGCGTCAGGCAGGCCGGCCGGTCCGGCAGCAGGTCGGGCAGCCGGTGACACAGCCGCTCCAGCGCCGCCCGGTCCGCCGCGTCGAGTGCCGCCTCGACGCGGGGCTGCCCGAGCCACCGCAGCAGCCGGTGCTGTGCGAAGAAGGCGAAGCCGTCGTCGTTCCAGGTGTTGATCTGCCGGCGGCGGCCCAGCCAGTTGTCGCGGTGCCAGCCGAAGCGCGGATGGGTCGTGCTCAGGTGCAGGCGGGCGAGCAGCGTGCGCGAACTGCTCCCAGAAGGTCTCGCTGCGCGGCCTCGGCCGCAGCACCGACAACACCAGCAGTTCCCGGTCCGCCAGGATCACCTCGGGCGTCGCCACGCCGCCGAGTTCACGCAGCGCGGCCAGCCCTTCGGCCTCGGCGACGAAGACGTCGTCGGCCGGCGGGTCGGCGAAGGCTTTGACGAACACCGACGGCGCGTCCCGGCGGGTGGCGATGCCCGCGAGCGCCGCGAGCCCACCGGTCGCCGGCTCGACCGTGACGACATCGCGCATCCCGGCCCGGTGCAGGCGATCCAGCAGGAACGTCGCCGGATCCGTCACGTCAGGCTCCTCCTTGGCCGGGTGCTTGCCCGCAGGATCTTATGGCTGCCGCTGCGCTGGCCGGCCGCGCACTGCGGCGTCAGCTGGCCCACGAGCGGGTGATGGCGAGGATCTTCCGCGCCACCGCGTCGGGCTCGACGAGCTGGTGCAGGTGCTGACCCGGTAGGTGTTGCACGGTCCACCCACGCCGGGTCGCCTGCTGCGCCTCGGGCAGGTAGGCGTCGCTGAATCGCAGGTAGCCGCACGGCCCGGCGTCCCAGCCGCCCGGGGTGGGGATCTGCTCCTCGAAGTATCCGATCGGCAGCCGGGGCACCTCGGCACAGACCGCGGCGCGGGTCTGCTCGTCCGGGAACAGCTGTGCCAGGTCGGCATCGCCCCACCATTCGGTCCACGGTGGCAGGCGACCGTCGCGCACCAGGGGTCGCAGGAACTCGTGCATCCGGCCGGTGTGTCCGGGCAGCCGGCCGTCGACGATGAGACATCCGGAGACCGGGACAGCCTGCGCGATCACCGGTACGAAGAGGCCCGCGTTGCTGTGTGCGACCAGAATTGTCGGTCCGGTGACGACGGCGGCGACCTTCTCGACGACCGAGCGCCAGTACGGCGGCGACAGGTCGGTCAGGCGGGCCACCCGGGCGTCCAGGCGATCCGCCACCGGCGCCCAGGTCAGTGGCCCCACCAGGGGGCTGTGAACCAGGGTGTACATCTCGCCGACCCCCGTCAGCCGCCAGGAAGCGTCCGCACCGCAGTGCGAGCCTACTGCGGTGCCGGTAGCCTCGCGTGGTGCGGATGGTGTTGCTGGGGTCCCCGGGCGCGGGCAAGGGTACGCAGGCGTCCGCTGTCGCGGAACACTTCGGGGTGCCGTCGATCTCGACCGGTGCGATGTTCCGTGCGGAGGCCGACCGCGGGACGCCGCTCGGCCGACAGGTCGCGCCGCTGATCGACGCGGGTGGCCTGGTGCCGGACGACATCGTGGTGGCGGTCACCCGGGAACGGCTGGCTGCGCCGGACGCGGCGGACGGATTCGTGCTCGACGGCTTCCCGCGCGCGGTTGCCCAGGCCCGGGCGCTCGACGCGCTGCTGGCCACGGCGGGCCACCGGCTCGACGCGGTGATCGACCTGGTCCTGGGCCGGGACGAGGTGCTCCGCCGGCTGGCCGGACGGGGTCGGGCGGACGACGACCCGGACACCGTGGCCGCCCGGCTGGACACCTACGAGACGGAGAACGGGCCGCTGATCGCCTTCTACCGCGCAGCGGACAGGCTGGTCGAGGTCGACGCTGCCGGCCCCGTCGCGGTGGTCACCGCCCGGGTGATAGCCGCCGCCCGGCGGCCCTGAACCGGCCTGCCTGCCGGTCAGTACAGCGCGGACGTCCACAGGTGGGTCAGCGTGTCCACCAGCACCGCCCGGTCGTCGAAGGGCGGCACCCCGCAGGCGGCCAGGTAGTACAGCCGCTCGCCGGTCCAGGTCAGCGACGCGGCGAGGGCGGGTACGTCGACGCCGTCGAGCCGGGCCGTAGCAGCCGGATCGGCGCGCCGGTCGGCTTCGATCCGCGCGACGGCGGCCTCGGTGAACGTCGTCATCTGGGCCAGCCACAGCTCCCGCAGCCCGGGGTCGGACGCCCAGCTTTCCACGATCGCGCGGAGCACGGGTGCGTTGTCCAGCCACAGTGCGGCACCGGCGTCGATGCCCGCCCGGAGCGTCTGCTGGGGGCTGGCCTGGGCCTGTACCCACGGCTGTGCGGCTGCGTGGCCGGCGTGGACCGCGCGGCGTACCAGCTCGGCGAGGGCGGCCTGCTTGCCGGGGAAGTAGAAGTAGAAACTGGCCCGGGACACCCCGGCCGCGGCGATGATCTCGGCCACGCTGAGGGTGTCGAAGGTACGCTCGCGCAGCAGTACACGCAGCGCGTCGAGGATGCGTTCGCGCAGCTCAGCGCGGGTGGCGTCGGGTTCGTCGCGGCGGGCCGTCACGGGTCACACGGTACCGTATAGCGCATCTGGACACGGTGACCAGACAGCTTGTATGGTCAGCTCATGACACAGCTTGCCGTCCATCTCGTGGTGACCGATCCGGACGCCGCGGCCGCGTGGTACGCCGAGGTGCTCGGCGCCGAGGAGACCAGCCGCGTCCCGCTGCCCGACGGCCGGCCGCTGACCATCGAACTGCGCGTCGGCGACACCGTGCTGGCCGTGGCCGGGGAGCAGCCGGACCGGGGACTGCGCACGCCGGCAGCGCTGGGCGGCAGCCCGACCGCGTTCCACCTGCCGGTACCCGACGTCGACGCGGCCTGGGGCCGGGCGACCGCCGCCGGAGCCGCCGCGTTCGAGGCGCCGCACGACGCCTTCTGGGGCGAGCGGACCGCCCAGTTCCTCGACCCGTCCGGGCACCGCTGGGCGATCAACCAGCACCTGCGCGACGTCCCGGCCGACGAGCTGGCCGCGCACGTGGCGGCGGCATTCGGATGAGGTACACCACCTTCGGGCGCACCGGACTGCGCGTCTCCGAGCTGGTGCTCGGTGCCATGACCTTCGGCGAGCAGGGCGGGGTCGGCGCACCGATCGAGGAGTGTCGACGTATCCTGGACGCCTACGCCGACGCGGGCGGCAACGTCGTCGACACCGCGATCAACTACCGCGGCGGCGCCAGCGAGGAGATCCTGGGCGAGCTGCTGGCCGGGCGACGCGACCGGTTCGTGCTGGCCACCAAGTACACGGTCACCCGCGACCCGACCGATCCCAACGGCGGCGGCAACCACCGCAAGAACCTCCGGCTCTCGCTGGAGACCAGTCTGCGCCGGCTGCGCACCGACCACGTCGACATCTACTGGGTACACATCTGGGACCGGCACACCCCGATCGAGGAGACCATCCGGGCGCTCGACGACGCGGTCGCCGCCGGCAAGGTGCTCTACGTCGGCGTGTCCGACACGCCGGCCTGGGTGGTCTCCCGGGCGAACACCCTCGCGCAGTGGCGTGGCTGGACCGGGTTCGCCGGCCTGCAGGTGCCGTACAGCCTGATCAACCGGGACGCCGAGCGGGAGTTGCTGCCGATGGCCGAGGCGTACGGCATGGCTGTCACGGCCTGGAGCCCACTCGGCGGCGGAGTACTGTCCGGCAAGTACAACGCCGGTCCGCCCGACGGGCCGGCGCGACTGGGCCGGGACTCGGTCAGCGAACGCGACCTGGCGGTGGCCCGGGTCGTCCAACAGGTCGCCGCCGAGTTGGGCGTCAGCCCGGCGCAGACCGCGCTCGCCTGGACCCGGCTGCGCGCCGGCGTGCTACCGATCATCGGCGCGCGCACCATCGACCAGCTCCACGACAACCTCGGCTGCCTCGCGGTGACGCTCCCGCCGGAGCTGGTCGTACGCCTGGCTGCGGCGACCGGCGCCACCCTCGGATTCCCGGCCGACTTCATCGCCCAGACCAGCCCGTGGGTGCTCGGCGCCGGCGCGCTGGAGACCACCGGCCCGGCCGCCTGACGCGCCCGGTCGACCTCCGGCCGGGGGGCCGCCTGGTGGGAGATCGACCCATCCCGATCGCGATCGGATCTGGCCGCGACGCCGACCGGCGCGCCGGTGGCGTAGGGTCGGGTCAAGCTCGGCTTCTCGACGCCGATTCACGCTACGTGAGGCGTTGACACCTGTGACTACACCCACCGTGCCGCTGGCGGCCGGCCGCCTGCGGCTGCCCGAACCGTCCTTCGAGCACATTGTCCGGATGACCGACCGGCACGGCATGTTCGAGCACGCCGACGGCGTCGCCCCCCGCGTCGAGTGCGGATACTGCCTCGACGACGTGGCCCGGGCGCTGGTGGTGGTCTGCCGCGAGCCGGCGCCGACGCCGGTGCTGCGCCGGCTGGCCGGCCGGTATCTGGCCTTCGTCAGCAACGCTCAAGCGCCCGACGGCCGTTGTCACAACCGGCTGGACCGCCACGGGAAGTGGGAGGACCAGCCCGGCATCGGCGACTGGTGGGGGCGGGCCCTGTGGGGGCTCGGCACGGCGGCAGCCCGCGGTCCCAGCCGGTGGATCCGCCAGACCGCGCTCACCCGGTTCGAGCTCAGTGCCGGGCAGCGCAGTCCGGACCCGCACACGATGGCGTTCGCCGCACTCGGTGCCGCGGAGCTGCTCGACGTCCACCCCGGGCACCGCGGTGCGATCGGGATCCTGTCCGCCAACGCGGCCCTGCTCGGCCGGATCACCGTGGACGGTGGCTGGCCCTGGCCGCAGCCCCGCCTCTCCTACGCCAGTGCGGCGATCGCCGAGGGGCTCATCGCGGCCGGCGCCGGGCTCGGCGACGACGCGGTGCTGGCCGACGGCCTGGCCCTGTTGGCCTGGCTGCTCGACATCGAGACCGGCGACGGCCACCTGTCGGTGACAGCTGTCGGCGGATGGGCACCGGGCGAGTCACGGGTCCTGTTCGACCAGCAGCCGATCGAGGCGGCGGCGCTTGCCGATGCCTGCGCCCGGGCGTTCGCGTTGACCGGAGAACCGCGTTGGGAGAGCGGCCTGCGGCGCGCCGTCGGGTGGTTCCTCGGTGACAACGACTGTCGGCTGCCGCTCTACGACCCTGCCAGCGGTGGTGGCTACGACGCGCTCACGCCGGGCGGGCGCAACACCAACCAGGGCGCCGAGTCGACGCTGGCCCTGACGGCTACGTTGCAGCACGGCCGCCGACTGTCGCTGAGGTAGCCGCCGCGCCTGCGGGACAGCAACGCATCGCGTCAGCCGAGCGCGACGAGCCCGTCGTGGTCATCGGCCGGGAGGTCGCCAGCGGCAACCGCGCTGATCTCCATACTGGAGAACTCGGCGCGCCCGGACAGCACGGTGGCAAAGGCGATGTCGGCCGCGTCCCGGCCGGTGCCGATCCGGACCAGGGTGTGCCGGGGGGCGAGCTTCGTCGCGTCCCAGACCCACCACCGGCCGTCGATGGCGGTCTCCACCACCGCGTGGAAGTCCATCGGGGACAGTCCGGGCGGGTAGACCGCGGCGATCCGCGCAGGTACGCCGACCGCACGGCACAGCGTCGCCACCAGGTGGGCGAAGTCGCGACAGACGCCACGGCCACTCAGCAGCGTGTCGACCGCGTCGGTGCTCGAGTCGTTGACGCTGGCCTCGTAGTGCACGTGCTGCCACACGTAGGCGCAGACGGCACGCACCTGGTCCAGGGCGGTCGGCAGCGCACCGAAGTGACTGCCTGCGAAGCCGTCCAGCCGATCGCTCGGGCAGTATCGGCTGGGCCGCAGGGCCGCTATCCGCGCCACTTCGGTGACCTGTTCGGGCAGCAGTCCGCCGGCGCCGTCGATGCTCGCCTGGTAGTCGATGGTCAGGCTGCCCGGCACCGCGTGGATGACGTGCTGGCGTCCGCCGTCGGAGCTCACCAACTCGTCGGCGGTGCGGGTGGAGCCGTTGCTGGTGACGTCGAGCCGCTCGCTGTACCGCACACCGGGGCGACGGGCCACGGCCACCTGGGTCGCGATCGTCGCCGGCGTCTCGACGTCGAAGGTGAGCCGGCAGCTGACGCTGCTCGTACCCGTGATGGATTGATGGTGTTCTGTCATGGTGGCTCCTGACCGGCGCGGCCGTCACGTCCACGGGCTGGCGAGAGCGCGCCGGCTCTACCGTAACGGTGCGGCGGCGACCTTGCCGGCGGGCCGGAGCGGTCACCGAAGGGAGAAGTTCGTCACAGCTGGTGGCATCGTGACACGTTGGCACCCGCTTCGTCGCCTGCCGCACCCCGCCGGCAGGCGTAGGGTACGCGGTACGGCCCGATGTCGGTGGTGTCTGACCACGACGGTGCGGGCCGGTGACGGGCCAGCGAGAGGACGCCCGTTCAGCGTTCGGTACCGCCCCCATCGGGTGCGCGGCCGTCGACCACCGCATGTTGACTGCACTCCAGGTCGGCCCGCACTCGGATGGAAGGTCGCATTCGTGCCCAATTCCTATGGTTTCCTCAGTACCTATCCGCCGACCCAGTGCGGCCTTGCCACCTTCACCCGCGCGATGATGCGCAGCATCGGCACCCCGGAATCGGGTGACCGGGTGGGCGTCGTCCGCGTGGTGGACAGTCCGCCCGGCAGCGAACCGACCGAGGTGGTGGGGCACCTGCGCACCGACAGCCCCCGGTCACACCGTTCGGCCGCCGCGGCGCTGAACACCTTCGACATCGCGGTCGTGCAGCACGAGTACGGCATCTTCGGCGGCCCGGACGGCGACCAGGTACTCGCCGTACTGGAGCACGTCCGGGTGCCGGTCGTGGTGGTGGCGCACACCGTGCTGGCCGCCCCGACGGCCCACCAGGCACTGGTGCTGCAGCGCGTGGTGAGCCGCAGCGACGCCGTTGTCACGATGACCGCCACCGCGCGCGACCGGCTCATCGACCGCTACGACGTCGATCCGGCCCGGGTGACGGTGATCAGTCACGGGGCGCCGTCCCGCGCGGGTGCCGACCGGTCCGCTCCGGGAACGGGTCCGGTGATCCTGACCTGGGGGCTGCTCGGTCCCGGCAAGGGCATCGAGTGGGCCATCGACGGGCTGCCCCGACTGCTGCGTCTGTCCCCCGTGCCGACCTACATCGTGGCCGGCCAGACCCATCCGCGGGTCCGGCGCAGCAGGGCGAGGCGTACCGGGAGCAGGTGCAGCGGCGCGCGCCGTCGCGGCCGGCGTCTCCCAGCTGCTCCAGTTCGAGGGCGCCTACCTCGACGACGTCGCGCTGACCCGGTTGATCCGTCGGGCCGATGTCGTCCTGCTGCCCTACGACTCGCGCGAGCAGGTGACCTCGGGCGTGCTCGTCGAGGCGGTCGCCGCCGGCAAACCCGTGGTGGCCACGGCCTTCCCGCACGCGGTCGAGCTGCTGGGCAGCGGGGCCGGCCTGGTGGTGCCGCACGGCGACGGCGCGGCCATCGGCGAGGCGCTCTACCAGGTGCTGACCGAGCCGAAGGAGGCGTCACCGGATGGCCGCCGAGGCGCTGCGGATCGCGCCTTCCCTGTGGTGGCCGGCGGTGGCCGACCAGTACCGCGCGCTGGCCGCGAGGCTGCAGGCAGACAGCGCACCGGTCCTTCGATGACCAACCTGGCCAGGCGCGTCGGCCCGCGCCTGGAGCCGAATCCGCGGCGGGTCATCGCCCAGTTGTTCGTACCGGGTGAGGAGTCCCCGCACGGCCGTTCGCGCGCCCACGGGGTGATCGAGCGGGTGCTCGCCCTGGACGAGGCCGAGGTGGCCACCATGGCCCGCCGGGTGCTGGCCGACTACGGCGACCGGCATCGCGACTTCGCCGCCACGATCGCGGCGAACTTCGCCGTGGCCACCCACGACGCGCCGCAGGCCGCGCAGTGGTCGGTCGAGCGCCGCACGCTGATCGGCGCGTGCTTCACCCACGAGTACTCGCCCGAGTCTGCCGCGCTGACCAACCCGTCGATGGTCGCCCACCCCGACCAGAGCGGACTCGGCGCGGGGCAGCTGAGATTCGTCATGACGGTGCGCTGCGTCGGCGAGGGGCACATCTCCTCGATCGGATTCCGCACCGGGGTACTCGGGCCCGGCGCTGCCCTGTCGGTCGACGAACCGTCGCCGGTACTGGCCGCCGGAGCGGGCCGGGCCGGCACGTACCAGCTGCGCCTGTTCCTGAGCCTGCTCGCGGACCTCGGCGACGACAGCGAGAACGCCCACCTGTTGTTGGGCGGGCTGCCCGAGACCTTCACCGACCGGCAGCTGCAGACGGCGCTGACCGACGTGCACGAGCACACGCTGCATCGCGAACGGGTGCAGCGCACGATCGAGCACGCCCGGCGGATCGCCTGGTCGACCTATGACGTGGAGTTCCCGCCGTCGACCGGGCTGACCGAACGCCTGCTCTGGCCGGTCGGGCCGGACGAGACCCACGGCATGGAGGACGCGCGACTGGTCCGGTTCACCGACAACGGCGCATCAACCTACTACGCCACCTACACCGCCTACGACGGCGCGCGGGTCGCCACCCACCTGCTGGCCACGGACGACCTGCGGCGCTTCCGCAGCACGCCGATGGCCGGCAAGGCCGCCGGCAACAAGGGTTTCGCGCTCTTCCCACGGCGCATCCACGGCCGCTACTTCGCGTTGTCGCGCTGGGACCGGGAAAACCTCGCCCTCGTCGACTCCGACGACTGCCGGATCTGGCAGGAGCCCACGGTGCTGCGCCCCCCGCGCCGCGGCTGGGAGCTGATCCAGGTGGGCAACGGTGGCTCACCGATCGAGACCGCGCAGGGCTGGCTCGTCCTCACCCACGGGGTCGGACCCATGCGGGAGTACGCCCTGGGGGCCATGCTGCTCGACCTCGACGACCCGTCGACGGTGCTCGGCACGCTTGCCCTGCCGCTGCTCACACCGGACGCCGACGAACGCGACGGCTACGTACCCAATGTGGTCTACACCTGTGGTGGGCTGCTGCACGGCGACCTGCTGACGATCCCGTACGGCATCAGTGACGCGGCGATCGGCTTCGCCCAGGTCGAGCTGTCGCAACTGTTGAGCCGGCTGCGGCCCGGTGAGGGTCGCGCTGCTCGGCCCGGTCGCCTGGCGTACCCCGCCGGCCGCCTACGGCCCATGGGAGACCGTGGTGTCACTGCTCGCCGAAGGGCTGGTCGCCCGCGGCGTCGACGTCACCCTGTTCGCCACCCTGGACTCGCAGACATCGGCCACGTTGGACGGCGTGTGTGCCCACCCCTACCAGGAGGATCCCGGTATCGACGGGCGCGTCGCCGAGGCGCTGCACGTCGCGCACTGCTCGAACGCAGCGCCGAGTTCGACCTGGTACACAACAATCTGGACTGGCTTCCGCTGGCCATGTCCGCGACTGTGCCGCGCGCCGATGGTGACCACCATCCACGGCTTCGGCGACCGGCGGATCCTGCCGGCCTACCGGGCCAGCCGCTCGGCGTTCGTCTCCGTTTCGGACGCCGACCGGGCAGCCGAGCTGGCCTACGTCGCCACCGTGTACCACGGAATCGACCTGGCCCGCTGGCCCCGGGTCGACGATCCGGGTGAGGACCTGGTGGTGTTCGGACGCATCCACCCCGACAAGGCCACCGCCGACGCCATCGAGATCGCCCGGCGGGTCGGCCGGCGACTGCTCATCTGCGGCCCCGTGCAGGACAGCCGCTACTTCGAGGAGGCGGTGGCGCCGCACATCGACGGTGACGCGGTCCGCTACCTGGGCAACGTGGGCGGTGCCGACCGGGCCCGGGTACTCGGACAGGCGGCCGTGCTGCTGCATCCGCTCGGCTTCGCCGAGCCGTTCGGCCTGTCCGTGGTCGAGGCGATGGCGTGCGGTACGCCGGTTGTCGGCTATCGCCGGGGGGCGTTGCCGGAGACCGTCACCGACGGGCTGACCGGCGTGCTCGTCGACGACGTCGACTCAGCGGTGGCCGCGGTGCCGGTGGCACTCGGCCTCGACCGGGTGGCCGTCGCGGCCGAGGCCCGGCGCCGGTTCTGCGCCGACCGCATGGTCGAGGACTATCTCGCGGTCTACCGCCAGCTGCTCTCCGGCTGAGCTGTCGCCACCGCCGGTAGGTCGGGCCCTGGTGTGCGGCGTCCCGGCGTCGGGCCGGTCACCGGGCAGTCCCGTCGCCGGCCCGGTCGCACCGTTGGCCAGCCGGCGGCCGGCCAGCACCAGGATGATGATGCCCAGCGCGCCGAACAGTACGTTGCTGACGAGGTCGACGCGGGCCGGGGCGCCGAGTTCCGGTTGCACCGGGAATGCCGTCCACACGTAGGTGAGGGTCGCGCCGGCCGCCAGCGCGAACGTGTGCCGCTGCTGCCAACCGGTCCGCCGCGACCAGTGGGCCACCAGGACGATCCCGGTACCGAAGGCGAGCGTCCACACGGCGACGCCGACCCACTCGTAGGTCTGGGCGCCGATCAACACGCTCGGCCCCCAGTAGGCGCCGGTGACCGTGAAGGCGAGCAGCCCGACGAGCCACGCAGCCGGGACGGCGCCGGGAACCTGCGACCGGCGACGGACGCGCAGCGCGGCGACGATCAGCGCGACGACGACCGCCGTGACCCCGACGAGCTGTCCCGCGGTGGCAAGGAAATGCCCATCGGTGTAGCTGCCGACGAACACCAGCGCGACACCGGCGGCATACCCGCAGGCGGTGACCGCGAGACCGGTACGGCGCAGCCACGGTGTGCCGGCGCGGCTGCCGGCGAACGCCTCAGCCAACGCGATCGGCACGCACACGCTCCACACCGTGTGCAGGGCCAGGACGGTCTGGGCCGCCTCGACGCTGGTGCCCAGCGCCGGGAGGTAGGACGGGCCGGTCAGGTAGTCGTGGCCGGCGTAGTCGTGGTTGAACAGGAGCTGGTCGGCCAGGCCCTCTTCGACCAGCGCGTACGCGGCGGCCAGCAGCACCATCGAGATCCAGCCGCCGGTCCGCCGGCCGATCTCCCGGACCAGCAGCGCACCCCCGCCGTAGAGCGGGGCGAGGAGCACCGCGAAGAAGATGTCGGTGACCGCAATGTTGCCGAGCAGGAACTCGCCCACGAACGGCGCGAGCGCGAACAGCCCGAAGGCCGGGGCAAGCCGCCGGATCGGTCCAGGAGTGGCGTACATCGCGGTCCGCTGGCGCCCTCAGCGCCCGTTGAGGTCGCCGGCGAGATGATCGGGCGCCCGCATCCGCCACGCGTCGGTGACCAGCTCCGCCAGCCGTGCCACGCCCACCTGCGGCAGCCGCAGCATGACCAGTGGGAATCCGTCGTAGGCGGGGGTGGTGAAGAACAGGTCGGGCTCGCCGAGCAGCAGGGCCTGCTTCTCGGCTTCGTCACCGACGTAGAGCACCGCGATGTCGGAGCGGATGACGCGTGGCCTGCCTGGTGTGCGTTCGGGGTATGACCAGATGAAGCCCTTGTCGGCGACCCGGAAGTCGAAGCCCTGGCTGTCGATCTCGACAACGTGGGGCAGGGCGAGCGCCAGCCGCCGCACGTCACCGGCGTCAGCCATCGCAGTGACTCCCCGGCGCTACCCCCATCCGCATACCGACAGGCTACCCAGCCGTCCCCGGCTCTGGAAACGATGTCCAGTCCCGGCCACCGGGCCCCGGACAGCCGTTGCCGACCGCCCACGGGGTGACGTCGTGGGCGGTCGGCAACGGGTGCGGCGAGCTCAGTCGACGTCGAGCGCGACGTCGGCGTCCTGCCCGGGCGGGCCGCCCTGGCCGGGTACGACGGGGACGACCGCCGTGGCGAGCGCCGCCAGGCTCAGTCCGATCAGCCCGGCATCGACTTCGCGGACGATTTCCCGCATGAACGCCCAGGGCTCGGCGAAGGCGCTACCGAACTCGAGGGTGAACGAGTACGCGTTGCTCAGCAGGTGGTTCGCGGCGTGGCGGGAGAACGTGTAGTCGTCGGCGGCGCCGGCGGTCGGGTACATGTCGAAGGACGGCTTGGCGGTGTATGCGGTGCCCCGGACC
Source organism: uncultured Actinomycetota bacterium (assembly GCA_963794685.1). Classification (GTDB taxonomy): domain Bacteria; phylum Actinomycetota; class Actinomycetes; order Mycobacteriales; family Micromonosporaceae; genus CAVTWH01. Next base: position 231,540 of record CAWCFK010000013.1, read on the forward strand.
GCCAGCAGCGCGGCCTGGAAGGCCCCGGCGAGTCCCTGGACGTCGCCGAGGGCGCCGGCCGGGATGTACTCGCCGTAGGTGGCGGGCCGGTTGACTCCGCGGACGCCGTCGTAGGCGGCGTTGCCGAAGTTCATCTGCGGATCGATGCTCTGGTTGACGTCATCTCCCCAGCTGTACATGATCGTCCTGCCGTAGCTGTGGACGTCGACATACCACCGGGTCCGGGTGTGCTGGTCCAGCAGCCACTGGACGTTGCGCGTCTCCGGCTCGGAGAAGGCGGCCGTACCCTGGAAGACGTCCGTCCAGTTGTCGTTGCACGGGTTGTCGGTGACGCTCACCCGCGACAGCGGACTGAAGGCTGTCCGGTAGTCGAACAGGAAGTCGAAGTTGCGGTTGAGGTCCACCCCGCGGTGCCGCTCGTGGCCGCAGGCGCTGGCTTGGCGGTTCTTTCGCCACATGTAGTACTGGGTCTGGCTGTGGTGCCGGCCGTCCGGGTTCACCAACGGGAAGACCACGATGTGGACGGTCTCCAGCAGTGACCTGATCTGCTGCGCGGTGAACGTCGTGCCCCCGTAGCTGAGGCCACTGTCCGCCGCGTACGCGGAGAGCAGGTCGGCGGCCAGGTAGACGAGGATCTCGCAGCCGCCCCACTCGCGGGCGTGCACGCCGCCGGTGAGGACGATCGCGTCCCGCGTCCCGGGCAGCCCCGCGCCGAGTTGCAGCGCATGGCTGGTCCGCCCGCCCACGGTCGCGTTCGGCAGCGTGACGAGCCGGCTGGTCGCCGGGTACGCCTGCGCCAGCGTCGCGACGGCCGCCTCGACCTCGGTGACATTGAGATAGCTCACTGCTCACCTCCGGTCAGCTCGCCGAGCCCCTTCGGCAGGGCGCCGTCCCGGTACCTGTTCCCCTCGCCGACCTCGGCCTGCCGCTCCTCGCCGACCGCCGTGGCATCCTCGACGACCTGCACCTCCACCGACTTGGCGCGCAGCCCGTCCAACTGGTCCCGCCGCAGGTAGGCGTCCACGCCCACCCGCCCGTCCTTGCCCTGCCGGACCCCACCGGCGACGGTGGACGGGTAGTCGGCCAGCGCGCTGCGAAGCGCGTCGATATCTGGCGCGATGACGTGTACCCGCGTGATGGTTTCACGTTCTGTCATCGTTCACCTCCTCTGCGTCATCGTTCTCGGGCCGCAGAGTCCCCGCTGTCGGGGCGACGACACAGGGCGTGCCAAGCCGAGTTCACCGTACGGCGCGGTGCCCAACGAGCTGAGGATCGGTGCCACCGGCCGCCCGGTCGGGGAAGGCGAGGTGACGGACCGTGCGCAGCTGGCGCGCGGCGGCGACGCTGGCACATCCGGACAGCCCCAGGGCGTCGCGCACCTCGACGGCCAGCAGCTCGAGCACCCGACGCGCACCCTGCTCGCCACCCGCCGCGAGGCCCCAGATGAACGGGCGGCCGATCAGCACGCCGGACGCGCCCAGCGCCAGCGCCCGCAGCACGTCCGTACCGCTGCGCACTCCGCTGTCGAACAGGACCTCGCAGGCACCGGCCACGGCCGGCGCGACCTCGGCGAGCGCGTCGATGCTCGGGATCGCGCCATCCAGCTGGCGGCCGCCGTGGTTGGACACGACGATCGCGTCGACGCCGCAGTCGACGGCGCGCTGCGCGTCCTCCGCGGCGAGGATTCCCTTCAGGACGAGCGGAAGGCGGGTGTGCCGGCGCAGTTGCGCCACCGACGACCAGGTCAGCGCCGACGAGAACGCCTCGCTGGTGTGTGCCGCCACCGCAGAGCTGCCGGGCCGCCGGTGGTGGGCGGTCGCATCCGCGGCGATGTTGACCGCGCGGACCCGCCCGGGCAGGGTGAAGCCGTTGCGGATGTCGCGCAGACGCCGGCCCATCCACGGCACGTCGACGGTCAGCACGATCGCGGCGGCGCCAGCGTTTTCGGCCCTGCGCACCAGGTCCAGCGCCGCAGTGCTGTCGCGCAGCCAGTAGAGCTGGAACCAGAACGTGCCGCCGCTGCGCGCGATCTCCTCGATCGTGACGCAGCTCAGCGTGCTGACGATGTAGGGCACGCCGGCTGCCGCGGCGGCACGGGACGCGGCAAGCTCCCCGTCGGGATGGACCAGTTGCTGGTAGGCGACCGGGGCGAGCGCCAACGGTAGCGCGACCGGCCGGCCGAGCAGCGTCGAGGCGGTCGAGCAGGCGGAGACGTCGCGCAGCACCCGGGGGACGACGGCGACGCGGTCCAGTGCCGAGCGGTTGGCGTCCAGCGTCGTCTCGCTGCCGCTACCGCCGGCGACGAAGTCCCGGACATCCGGTGGGAGGATCGAGTCGGCGGCCCGCTCGATGTCCGCGAGCGACTGTGCCGCCAGCACCGACCCGGCGTTGCGGTGCGCGCCTGCCCCGGTCCGGTCGCTCATCCAGGCTGTGCGCTGTCGTGCTGCGCCGGGCCGCCCGGCCGCAGTATTCCGGCCCGGACCTGTGCCTCGCGCGCCCGCCGCCATGCCCGGGCCCAGTACCGGTCGATCAGGCGCACCAGCCAACTCCCCTGGTGCCGGCCCGGGCTGTCGGGAAGGGCGAGCGCGGTGACCGATCGGCCGAGGGCCTCGGGGTCGAGCAGGTGGGCCGCCCAGCTCGTCGCGGCCCGCGGGTCCTGCCGCAGTTCTTCGTAGCAGAGGAAGGCGATCCGGTCCATGGGGAGCCGGGATGCGCTGTGCGCCAGGCGTACCACCCGCAGGCGGGTGTGCCAGCGCATCAGCCGCAGCGCCATCCACCGGCCCGCCGGCCACAGCTGGAGCCTGAACTGGCCGGCGTCGCGCGCACTGCCCACCAGCGCGTACGGGTAGCCGCTCGACCGGGCCGACCGGGAGACCGCCCGGCCGAGACTGGCCTCCATGGCGCCGAGCTCACGTCGCACCAGCAGCACCCGTGATCCGGGCAGGTGCTGGAGCAGCAGCCGCTCACGTCCGGTATCCGGGGGGTTCTTCAACACCACCACCGACGCGCCGGTGTCCCCGGCAAGCTCTTCGACCAGCCGGGCCAGGATGCCGGCCCGGACCGCGTCCTCGGACAACATGGACCGGCCGGTCAGGCGGCGCAACAGCCACCCGTACTCTTCCGGCGTGGATTCGGTGACCGTCAGGTTGTCCACCCCGCGATCCGGCGTCCGGTTGGTGCGCCGCTGCACGCGCAGAAAGTACCGCAGGGCGGGCAGATGACGGGCCAGGTGCCCGACGGTCAGGGTCACGCCCCCCGTCGCTTCGGTGGTGGCCGCGGTGAGCAGGGTGGTGCCGCTGCGGTGAAATCCGTTGATGAACAGGACGATCGCGGACGCTGCTCGGCTGTCGGGCGTCGGCCCGCCAGCCGCGGCTCGGTCTACGACCATCAGCTGACCTCCACTGAAGACACGGCCATTGTCGGTCTGCATTGATGACCCACGATTCAATGACGGTACCCGAGTGGCGCCCGGGCCGGCTCGCAGCCAACTGGCGTTCGACCCGGCGCACCGGTCGGATCGGGACCGCGCCCGCGCTAGAGCCTCAATGGAATCCGCACCTACCGGGTTTCTAGTATGTCTATCGATCACGCTGGATAGCCTTGGCACATGACCACTGCCAACGGGCTGAACGTCGCGATCGCCACCGCGGACGAGATCGTCCGCTCGGGCGTCGCCGCGATGCTGCGCAATCTCGACACGGTGCGCGACGTGAGCGAGTGCCGCCACGCCGACGACCTCGCCGAGCTGTCCTTCGACAAGGTGGACGTGCTCGTGCTGCGCTGCGCCGCGGACGAGCCCTGGCAGGACGCGACGGAAGCGGCCCGCCGGCACGCGGTCATGGTCATCGTCCTGCTGGACGACGCGGACGGGCGGGGACCGGCCCGGGCCGCCGGCATCCCGGCGCACGGCTTCCTGCGCCAGCAGGGCCTCACCGCTGCCGCGCTCGGTGACATGCTGGCCCGGCTGGGCGACGGTCACGTCGTACTACCCACCCGGCTGGCGCAGGAGTGGCTCGGCTGCGGCGCCCGCCCGGCCGGGGACGGCGGCCGGCCGGCCCGTCCGACCGCCCTGACCCCGCGCGAGCACGAGGTACTCTCGCTGCTCGCGCACGGCCTGCTCAACAAGCAGATCGCGCGGAACCTGCGGATCTCCGAACACGGTGCCAAGCGGCTGGTCGGCAGCGTGCTGACGAAGCTGAGCTGCTCCAACCGGACGCTGGCCGTGGCCGTCGCCCTGCGTGAAGGACTGCTCGACGTGGCCGCGGTACCCGGCGCGGCGGCCTGCTGAAGCGGCGCCGACGCTCAGAGGAAGGCGTCCTTGAGCAGGCCCTGGAAGACCGAGAGCCGATGCAGGTTGGTCGTGCCTTCCATGATTTCGAACGCGCGCACGTCGCGGTAGACCTTCTCCAGCCACGGATGCTCGATCAACGAGGCGGGGCCGAGCAGCTCCGCGGCGAGCACGGTAGCTTCCTGGGCCACCTGCGCAGCGCTCATCTTCGCCGCACCCACCCGGTGCCCGTTGACCACGTCGCGGTCGATGTCCGCGGCCACCCGGTACAGCGCCGCCCGGACCGCCGCGATGCGGTCCAGCAACGCTTCCCGGCGCCGCCAGCGGTGGCCCGCCGAGACCGGCCGCTCCTGATCGACGTAGTCACACACCGCCTGCGCGCAGCCGAGGGCGAACGCCGCCACACCCGGCCGGGCACGGTACAGGGTGCGGGTCGCGGTATGCATGCCGCGGCGGCTCGGCGGCCGGTGCGCCCCGAGCAGCTGCTCCGGGGGTATCCGCAGGTTGTCGAAGCGCAGCCGGCTGAAGCGTGCGCCGCGCAGGCCCATCATCGGCAGCGGCGTCGCGTGGAAGCCCTCGGCCGCGGTGTCCACCAGGACCGCCTCGATCCCCCACGGCCCGGCGGCCCGCCGGCAGAACACCACTCCGAGCTGTGCCCGGCTGCCGTTGCCGATATAGCACTTCTCGCCGTTGAGCAGCCAGCCGTCGCCGTCTTCCGCGGGCGTCAGGGTGGTCTCGAGTTCGGTGGCCGCCGACCCCTTGCCCGGCTCGGTCACTCCGAAGAAGGTGTATGTCGGTGCCGCGGCGACCCGGCTGAAGTAGCGGTGCTTCTGGGCGTCGTCACCGAGCGCCTGGACGGTGGCGCCGGACAGGGACGGGCCGGGACTGCCCATCAGGACGCCCGGGTCGCCGTAGGCCAGGCGTTCGCAGAGGATGGTCGCGCCCACCGTGCTGGCGACCGCCTGCAGCAGCTCCGGCGGGAACTGCGCCCGCGACTGGTACTGCGCCGGCATGACGATCTCCTGCGAGAACCGGACGCCCCGCAGCAGCGGCAGGTCGGCGACGCAGTCGGGATCCCGGTCGAGCAGCATGCCCGGCTCGCGGAACTCGGCGGCCATTTCGGCGCAGAACTGGTCCAGGGCGACGAGCTGATCGTCGCCCGGATCCAGGCCGGCGAGCGGTCGGATCCGTAGCTCAGTCATCGCCGCTACCTTCCATCGGATGGGCGCCTTCGCTACCCGGGTGGAGATAGACGTTCCCGGTCACAACCGCCAGGTGCAGGTCGGTGGCCGGCGCACAGGCGAGAAACCCGCTGGCACCGAGCAGCATCAACAAGTGACTGGCGGCGTCGGCCAGCCGCTGGTGGGTACGCCACCGGGCCGCACGGTCCCCCTGCCGCCGTCGCAGGGGCATGGCGCCGTCCTCGGACAGGCACTGGGCGACGTCGGCCAGCTGGCCCTGGACGAGCTGCTTGTTCAGCAGCGTCGTGCCGCCGGAGGTGCGCCCGTCCAGGTGGCCCAGTGCGTGCCGGAGGGCACCGCGGAGCAGCTGGTGGTGCAGGTCCAGCAGGCCGTCGGCGAACCGGTCGGCGGGCGGACCCACCGCCACGGCGGCCGGGTGGTGAATGGCCAGAGCCAGGCCGAACCGGGCCAGCGGGCCAGATGGGGCCGCTGCCAACACCGCCGGCGACGCCAGCACATAGCCCGACGCCGAGGCGACCAGGCCGCCCGGTGCGGTCTGCTCGTGCAGGGCATCGAGCAGACCCGGATACTCGCCCACCGGCGTCTCACCCGACTCCGGCAGCCCGGGTTGCCATCCCACCTGGTGCCGCGCGACGGGGTTCACCATGTCGGTCTCCCGGGCGCTCAGGCGGTGATCGTGGCGACGGCCAGCAGATAGTCGGCCAGCGTGCCGATCGTCTGGAAGTCGTCCATGCTGAGGTTCTCCGCGTCGATCTCGACGCCGATCGTGTCCTCCAGCGCCATCAGCAGTTCCAGGGCCATCGTGGAGTCCATGTTCAGGTCGTCGAAGAGCCGGACGTCCTCGGTCAGGACGGGTAGGTCGCGATTGAGCACTTCGCTGAGCGCCCGTTCGATGCCGGCGATGACGTCGCCACGATCCATTGTGGAGTGTCCTTTCCTGGCATGACACGGTACCGGGAATATCACCGTACAAGCCGTTGGCGTCCGGTCACTGGATGCCTGCTCGCATCGCGATGGACAACGTCTAGGAGAGCGCGCTGAGCACGGCCGGCAGCCGGTTTCGACGGTTGGCACCACCCGGCGAATGTGGTTAGGTCATCGCCTATGACGGGCCGCCTCACACTTCTGGAAGAGATCGTGGTGCCCTTCTCCGGAGGCCGCTGCGGCGACGGGCCGGTCACCATCGGACAGCGCACCACCCTGCACTGGACCCGGAACATGACCGAGAACCGCGGACGCATGTTCCCCGCCTTCGTCGACCTGTCCGACACCACCATCGCCGACGTCAGCGCCGCGCTCGCCCTCCTGCTGGCCCGGCACGAGTCGCTGCGGACGACCTACCTCGTCGACGGCGACCAGATCCAACGGGTGTGGCCGTCCGGTGACCTGTCCGTCGCGGTCTACGAGATCGACGAGGACACCGAGGCCGCCCGCGCGGCCGCGTTCGACCAACTCGGCCCGTCGATGCGCGCGCTGGGCTTCGAGCTGGCGAAGGACCTGCCGGTACGGGTGTCCGTGGTGACCTGGCAGGGCACGGTCCGCTTCGCGATCCTGATGTTCTCGCACATGGCGGTCGACTTCGCCGGCGCGGCGATCGTGGCGCGTCAACTTGCCGACCTGGCCGCGTATCCGGCCCACCGGGTGCTCGGGGAGCCCGGGCACCAGCCGCTGGACCAGGCCGCCGAGGAGCAGTCCCCGCGCGGGCTGCGCCGGGCCCAGGCGGCGCTGCGCTACTGGGAGCGTCAGCGATGGCGGATACCCCAGTGCCTGTACGCCGTGCCGGCCAGCGATCCCGACGCCGAGCGGGTACCACCGGCGGGGACGCTGAGGTCCCGGGCGGCGGCGCTGGCCATGCCACACATCACGGCACGCACCGGCGGCACGCCGCCGATGGTGGTGCTGGCGGCGCTGACCACGGTGCTGGGCCGGCGGACCGGACAGCGGCTGTGTCCGATCCACGCACTGGCCGACAACCGGATCGGCCGGCACCTGCACGAGTACGTGGGTACGGTCGCCCAGGACGGCCTGGTGGTGGTGGACACCGACAGCACCAGCTTCGACGAGGTGATCGCACGTACCGGCGCGGCGATGCTGGCGGCGTCGCGGTACAGCCTCGTCGACACCGTGGCCGCCTTCCAGACCCGCCGGCGCATCGACCACGTCCGCGGCATCGACCTGGGCCGGGACTGCGAATTCAACAACACCAGTGCACACAACCTGACCCGGGTGCAGGCCCCGGCGCGGGGCGAGCTGGCGCAGGTGCGGGCCGCGCTGGCGGACACCTCGCTGACCTGGTCGGAGGTGATCATCCGTCCCGCAATGCTGTCGATGCAACTGATCCAGCTCGACGAGCAGGTGGAGCTGATGCTGCTCTCCGGTGACGCCCGGCGGATTCCGGCTACCGACATCGAGATGCTGGCACGCGGCACGGAGGCGCTGCTGGTGGCGGCGGCGCACGGTGACGTCGACCTGGCCCGGCTGGGCGAGGTGACCGGCGTCGAGCAAGTGAACCGCGGCCCGCGCTGGTCCTCTGTGGACTCCTGCTGGATCGATCTGGACGAGGTGCAGCGGATGCTCGACGAGGCACTGCCGGGCCTGACCTCGGCCGTGTTCGTCACCCGGCGACCGGCCACCGTCCGAGCCGGGGAGCAGGCCGGGGCGCAGCCGACGATCGTGGCCTACCTGGCTGGCGGGGCGGACGGGTTAACCCCCGAACAGGCCCACGACGTCTGTATGGCGGCGCTGCCCGGCCGGATCACAGCGATGGCCCCCGGACACTACGTGGTCTGCGACCGCCCGGCGGAGGACCGCTTCGACCTGACCGCCTGGCAGAGCCGACGGGTACTGGCCGAAGGAGACGGCCGGACTGTCTGACCGGTCAGGCATCACCGGGTGCGAGTTGGCCGCCGGAGACCGCGTCCCGGACCGTTATCGCCACACCGGGGCACAGTTCGGCAGCGTCCAGCACCCGCTCGTCCGGCTCGACCAGCTCGTTCGTCGGCCGGGCCACCGCACCGGCGAAGGTGAAGTGCGCCGGAGCCACGCCGGTGCACGAACCGGAACCGAGGCAGCGGTTGGCGTCCACCGTGACCCGCCACCGGCCGGCCTGCGCCGGCACGGGGTCGGTGGTCACCAGGTCACCGGCAGTGCGCTCGGCCCGCGGACGGACAGGCCCCGCTTCCATGGGATCTCCTCTTCGCGGGTGGCCAACCGCAACCGGGGCAGCCGGCGCAGCAGCGTTGCCAGGGCGACCTGTAGCTCCATCCTGGCCAGCGGTGCGCCGAGGCAGTGGTGCGGACCATGGCCGAAGCTCAGATGGGGGTTGGGGCTCCGGCTGAAGTCCAGGCGGTCCGGGTCGGCGAACACCCGCTCGTCCCGGTTTGCCGCGGCCTGGTGGACCAGCACCGCCTCGCCGGCCCGGATCACGCCACCGTCGAGCGGCAGATCCTGCACCGCGTACCGGGGAAAGGTCGCGTAGGAAATGATCGGCACGTACCGGATCAGCTCGTCCACCGCGACCGGCGACAGCTCCGGCTGCGCCCGCAGCTGGTCCCAGCCGCCGGCCCCGGTCAACAGGGTGTAGACAAAGTTCGGTAGCTCGGTCGAGGTGGTCTCGAACCCCACCCCGAGCAGCAGCACCACCAGGCCGACCAGTTCCCGCTCGGACAGCCGGTCCTCGCTGTCCCGGGCCTGGACCAGCGCACCGATCAGGTCGGCGTCGGACGGCTCGACCCGCCGCCGCTGGATCAGGCCGGCGACGTAGTGGGCAAGCCGGGCGTTGTATTCGCGGATCTTCGCGTCGCTGCGCGAGGTTGCGGAGACCACCACCTCGACCCAGCCGTGGAACCGCTGGCGGTCGGCGACCGGGACGCCGAGCAGCTCACACATCACGGTGGCCGGCAGCGGTACGGCGAAGTCGTCGACCAGGTCGGCCGGCGGTCCGGCCCGGACCATGTCGTCGATGAGCCGGTCGGCGATGCGCTGGGTGCGCTCCCGCAGCTGCTCCACCCGGGCGGCCGTGAAAGCCTTGGCCACCAGGCGACGCAGCCGGCTGTGGTCGGGTGGATCCATGGACATCAGGTTGGTGAACCTGACCTGCGCAGTCATCCGTGGCTCGTCGTTGCCGGTGTCGCGACGCAGGCGCGGATCGGCCCACACGGCCCGGGCGTTGTGGTATCCGGTGATCAGCCAGGCCGGGTCGCCGTAGGGCATCCGCACCCGGGCCAGCGGCGCTTCGGCACGCAGCCGGGCGTACATCGGGTGCAGCTGCAACCGGTCCGGTTCGCCGAACGGGTAGGCCAGTACCTGTCGGGAGCTTTGCTGGATGGTCACTGTCCACTCCCACTGCCGACGATGTGCTGCGTCGTTGGCTGCTGCTGGTCCGGCGCCGGGCGGATCGTCACCCTTCGATTGTCGAGCCCGCCGCTGCCGCCTCACAATGGGCGACCCCTGCACCGGCGGCGCGCAATGGGCCATACCCGGTCGGCTATGCCGTCCGGGCGCGCGGTGCGGGCATTCTCCCCGACCCGGGCGGGCAGGCAGGCTTGGCCGGACGGAGGTGAGGTCAGCGTGGGCGTCTTCCTCATGGTGATCCACGGCAGCGACGGCGACCTGCTCCCGGTGCTGCGGATCGGCCGGGCGCTGCGAGGCAGAAACCACGAGGTGACCGTCCTCACCCACGCGCGGTACTCCAACCGGGTCCGGCAGGCCGGGCTCGCCTTCATCCCCGTCGACATGAGCAGTGGCCAGAGCGGGGACGGACGCGGCAACCCCGACGTGCTCCGGCTGGTGGGCGGGGAACGATCCGACTCACCGCAGCACTTCTCGGCGATGTCCGGATTCGTGCCCCAGCTGCGCTTCGAGTGCCGGGCACTGGTCCGCCGGCACCGGCCCGGGCAGACCGTCCTGGTCAGCGGCTGCACCCTGAGCATGTCGGCGTTGACCGCGGCCGAGGCGATCGGGGCACCGGTGGCGTGCCTGGCGATGGCGCCGTACTACCTGCTGGCCCTGCCGGACCAGGCGCCGGGGCTGGCCGCCACCCTCGCCGACGACGTGGTGTCCTCCCGGGCCGACCTCCGGCTGCCACCGGTCACCGACTGGACGGCCTGGATGCTCTCCGCCGACGCCTATCTGGGCCTGTGGCCGGAGTGGTTCGACCGGGCCGGTCCGGCCACGCCGGTCCGGACCCGGCTGACCGGTTTCGTGCTGCCGGACACCGGCGAGGGGGACGAGTTGCCGCCCGCGGCCGCCGCGCTGCTGGCCGGGCCGACCCGACCGGTCCTGCTGACCGGGGGCACCAGTCAGATGCTGCACCGGGACTTCTACCCGACGACACTGGCCGCCTGCGCGGGGCTGGGACGCCCGGTGCTGCTGGTCGCCGCGGAGCGCGACCTGCCCGGCCGGCCACTGCCGCCGAATGTGCACTGGTTTCCCCGGCTGCCGTTCGCCACCGTCGTGCCGCAGGCCGCCGCCGTCCTGCACCACGGTGGCCTCAGCACCGCCGCGCGGGCCGCCGCCACCGGGGTTCCCCAGGTGGTGCTCGGCTACGGTTTCGACCGGGCGGACAACGGCGCCCGGCTGGCCGGGGCCGGCGCCGGGGCCTTCCTGCCCGCCCACGCGTGGACCCCCGACCGGGTCCGGCGGCTGCTCGACGAGGCGCTGTCCGCAACGCCGCCGGCCCCGCACCCGACCGGGCCGGTGGCCGACCCGGTCGCCCTCGCCGCCGACGAACTGGAACGGCTGGGAGCCCGGACCCTACCGGGCTTCGTCACGCAGGCCGACCCGGCGGTGACGTGACGCCCGGCCGCCGACGCGGGGGCGTTGCGCGGGCTGCGCTGTCCGATGCCGGGCGGAGCTGGCGCGTCCACGCCCGCACCGCGATCGCGCGCCGGGCAGCACCGGGCATAGCCGGACAGCTATACCCGGTAGGCGGACCGGCGGGCACTACCGGGTGCACGACGGTGGCCAGCAGACTGGCCGTGAGGGAGGAAGCCGCCGCATGACCAACCAGGACACGCTCGTCGCGGTACTCCGGGAACACGCCCACCGGCAGCCGGACCGGCCGGCACTGACCTTCGTAGCCGACCTCGCCCAGGATCCGGCGGGCGCGTCACTGTCCTACCGCGACCTCGACCTGCTCGCCCGCCGGACCGCCGCGCTGCTGCAGGAGCGGTACGCGGTGGGCGACCGGGCCATGCTGCTCTTCCCGACCGGCCTGCAGTTCGCGGTGGCCATGTTGGGCTGTGTGTACGCCGGCCTGATCGCGGTCCCGGTGCCGCTGCCCGACCGGTCGGCGGAGTCCCGCCAGCGCTGCGCCAGGGTGCTCCGGCACGCCGACGTCCGCGTCGTACTCACCGAGCAGGCCAGCCTGCCGGTGGTCACCGGCTGGCGGGACGCCGAGGGACCCGCCCGGCTGGAGTGCCTCGCCGTCGACCGGACCGGGCCGGCCGACCCGGACGCCTGGGTCCGACCGGACATCGGCCCGGACACGGTAGCCATGCTGCAGTACACCTCCGGGTCCACCAGCGACCCCAAGGGCGTGATCGTCACCCACGACACGATCCTCACCCCGGTGGCGATGAGCCGGCGGATGATGGGGGTCGGTCCGGACAGCCGGTTCGGCGGCTGGCTGCCCATGCACCACGACCTCGGGCTGCTCGGGCAGCTGCTGCAGCCGGTCGCGCTGGGGGCGGTCGGCGTCTTCATGCCGCCGTTCGAGTTCCTCAAACGGCCGGTGCGGTGGCTGGAGCTGATCGACCGGCACCGGCTGGACGTCTCGCTGGCGCCGAACTTCGCCTACCAGATGTGCGCGCTGAAGGTCACCGACGAGCAGGTCGCGGGACTCGACCTGTCCGGTTGGCGGGTCGCCGGCAACGGCGCGGAGGCCGTACAGGCGTCCACGCTGGAGGGTTTCGCCCGACGGTTCGCACCGGCCGGATTCCGCCCGGAGGCGCTCACGGTCGGCTACGGGCTCGCCGAGGCGATGGCCTACACGTCGGTCGGCTCCCCTACCGAGCCGCCGCTGGTCCACCGGGTCGACGCCGCCCGGCTGGAGCAGGGCGAGTTCGTCCCGGCCGACGGATCGGCCGAGGTGGTCAGCCGGGTCAGCTGTGGCCGGCCGTGCGAGGTGGAGATCCGCATCGTCGACCCGCACACCGCCGGCCCGCTGCCGGACGGGCGGGTGGGCGAGATCTGGCTGCGCGGGCGCGCGGTCGCGCCCGGCTACTGGGCCGCGGACGAGGCGACCCGGGCGGCGTTCGGCGCGACGACCACCAGCGGCGAGAGCGGCTACCTGCGCACCGGTGACCTCGGCACGCTGTACCACGGTGAACTGTTCGTCACCGGCCGGCTCACCGACATGCTGGTGGTCCGGGGCCGCAACGTCTACCCGCAGGACATCGAGCACGAGGTGAACTCCTGGCACGAGGCGCTGCGCGCCGGGGTGGGGGCGGTCTTCGCGGTGCCGTCGGCCGACGGCGCGGACGATACCGGGGAGCTTGTGCTGGTCCACGAATGCCAGGCGACGCTGGCCGGGACGGATGCTCCGGCCACCCTGGCGGCGACCATCCGGGACCGGCTGGCCCGCCAGTTCGGCATCCACGTCGGCGCCGTGGTGCTGGTGCGGCCCGGCGGCGTGGCCCGCACGACGAGCGGCAAGGTACGCCGGTCAGCCATGCGGCAGCTGTTCGTGGACCGGCGCCTGGCACCGCTCTACGAGGACCTGAGCCCGCGGCTGCGCCTGGCCTACCGGCCGGAACCGGCGGTGCTCGATGTCCGTTGAGGTCACCGCGCCGGCTGGCGGCTACCGCGCGATCGCCCCGGCGCAGGCACTCGAGCACGCCATGGGCGACCCGTCCGGGGACGGCGTGCTGTCCCATGCCCGGTTGGCGGAGCTGGACGCCAGCGAGGTGTTCCCGACCGCCGCCTGCGCCCGGCTGGACGCGTGGGGACTGGCCCGCTACTACGTGCCCGCCCGGCACGGCGGTGCGCTCACCAGCTATGAGGAGATCCTGCACCTGATGCGGGCGCTGGCCCGCCGCGACCTGACCCTGGCCATCGCCCACGGCAAGACCTTCCTCGGCGCCGTCGGCGTGTGGGTGGCCGGCCGGCCGGACCAGACGGCCGACCTGGCGGCCGACATCCTCGCCGGGGCGCGGGTCTGCTGGGGGCTGACGGAGCGGGCGCACGGCAGCGACCTGCTCGCCGGTGAGGTGTCGGCGCAGCGGTCCCCGACCGGGTACCGGGTCAGCGGGGAGAAGTGGCTCATCAACAACGCCACCCAGGGGGACCTGGTCTGCCTGCTGGCCCGCACCGATGCCGGCGGCGGCCCGCGCGGGTTCAGCCTGCTGCTGGTGGACAAGCGGCGGCTGGCAACCGACCAGTACCAGTGCCTGCCGAAGGTGCACACCCAGGGCATCCGCGCCGCCGACATCAGCGGGATCAGCTTCCGGGACGCGCCGGTCCCGGCCAGCGCGCTGGTCGGTGCGCCGGGCGGCGGCCTGGAGATCATCGGCAAGGCGTTCCAGCTCACCCGCGCCTGCGCGGCCGCGCTCTCGCTGGGCGCGGCTGACCAGGCGTTCGAGCTGGTGCTCGGGTACCTCGCCGAGCGCCGGCTGTACGGGCACACCCTGCTGCGGCTGCCGAAGGTGCGGGCCGACCTGGGCGAGACGTGTGCCGCCCTGTTCGCCGCGGAGGCGTTGAGCATCCTGACCTGCCGCGGCATCCACGCCCTGCCCGGCGACCTGAGCGTGCTGTCGGCGGTCACCAAGTACCTGGTGCCCACGCTCGTCGACGACCTGCTCGGCCGGCTCGGCGAGATGCTGGGCGCCCGCGCGTTCCTCAGCGACGTGCACGCCGGTGGCCGGTTCGCCAAGGTGGAGCGGGATCACCGCATCGTCGGCATCTTCGACGGGAGCACCGCGGTCAACCAGAGCCTGCTCATCAACCAGTTCCCCGTCCTGGTCCGCGGATACCGCCGGGCGCTGGCCGCCACCGGGGACGTCGCCGTGGCGGCGGAGCTGGCCCGGCCGCTCCCGGATGCCGAGCTGGACCAGCTGAGCCTGCTGGCCCGGCGCGGCTGCGCCACCACCCAGGCGCTGCGGACGGCCATCGACGAACTGGCCGAGCTGGTGGCCACCGGCGAGGCGCCCGCCGCGCTGCTGGCCGACGTCCGGGCGTTGCAGGCCGCCGTCGACGAGGTGTACGCCGAGATGGCGGTGACCGCGCCCGCGGGACGGGACATTGCGCCGTCGACCTTCGGCACCGCCCACCGGTACGCGCTGTGCGTCGCGGGGGCCGCGGCTGTGCACGTGTGGCTGGCCAACCGTTCCTGGGCCCCGGTGGCGGCGGCCGCGCCCTGGCGGGACGGCCTGTGGCTACGGGCCAGCCTCGGCTACCTGCTGACCCAGCTGCGACCGGCGGACCACCCGCCGCGGTACGCCGTCTTCACCGACCTCTTCGACTGCCTGCCGCCGGGCGCCACCCCGTCCCTGCTGCCGACCGGGAACGGGGTGACCGACCGGTGAACGACATCGAGCAGCGGTTGGGCAATCCCTGGGACGACGACAATCCGCTCGGCTACCGGGCCGTCCTGGCCGCCGACGAACGGGCCGCCGTGCCGGCGGCGGGTGAGCGGATGCTCGACGACTACGGCCTGGGTGCCGAACTGGTACCGCCGGAGCTCGGCGGTCGGCTGACCCGGTTGGACCGGCTGGTCGGGCTGCTGCGCTCGATCGCCCGCCGGGACCTCGCGCTGACCCTGGCCAGCTCCGCCCCCCTGTTCGCCGCGGTGAACGTGTGGACCGCCGGTGACCAGGCGCACCGTGCGCAGGCTGCGCGGCTGCTGCTGGACAACCGGAAACTGGCCGCCGGCTACCACGAACTGGCGCACGGCAACGACTTCGCCGCGGTGGAGTTCGCCGCCCGCCGCAACGCCGACGGCTGGGTACTCAACGGCCGCAAGGAGGTCATCAGCAACATCCAGCGGGCCAGCGCCGTCGTGCTGTTCGCCCGCACCAGCGACGCCCCGGGCAGCCGCAGCCATTCCCTGGTGTTCCTCGACAAGTCCACTGTGGACGTCGATGATTCGTGCTATCTGCCGAGGTTCCGCACCGAGGGCCTGCGCGGCGTCCAGCTCGGTGGCTTGCAACTGCACGACCTGCAGGTCGGTCCGGACAGCCTGCTGGGCGGAGAGGGCCGCGGGATCGAGACCGCGCTGCGCTCGTTCCAGCTGACCCGGATCGCACTGCCGGGTACGGCGGTGGGCGTCGTGGACACCGGGCTGCGCGTGGCGATGCGGTTCGCCACGCAGCGCCGGCTGTACGGGCGGACCGCGGCCGACCTCCCGCTGGTCAGGGCGACCCTGACCGACGCGTTCGTCGACCTGCTCATCTGCGACTGCCTGGCCGGCGTCGCGGCCCGCGCGGTGCACCTGCTGCCCGGCCAGACCAGCGTCTACGCCGCCGCGACCAAGGCCTTCGTACCGGCCGTCCTGCGGGACGCGATGTACCGCCTGTCCCTGGTGCTGGGCGCGCACTTCTTCATCCGGGAAGGCCGCTACGCCATCTTCGGCAAGCACCTGCGGGACCTGCCGGCGCACACCTTCGGCCACGCCGGCCGAGCCGCCTGCCAGCTCACCATGCTGCCGCAGATGCTGATGCTGGCCCGCCGGTCCTGGCTGACCGGCGAACCGGCCGCACCGCAGCTGTTCCAGCTCGCCGGGCCGCTGCCGCCGCTGCGCTACGACCAGCTGGCACTGACCTCCTCGGCCGACCCGTTGGCCGCCTCGCTGCTGGCCGGCGTCGACGCCGTGGCCGACCGCGAAGTCCGCGCGGCGAGCGCGCCGTTCGTGGCCGCGCTGCGCGACCTCAGGGAGCAGGTGTCCGCGCTGGCGCCGCGCGACGTCGGACCGGCCGCCAGCCCGGACGCCTTCGCGTTGACCGCGCGGTACGCGGCGGTGCTCGCGGCCAGCGCCTGCCTCAACGTGTGGCGTACCAGCGAAGCCGGGTTCCTGTCCGACCCGGCCTGGCTGGTGGCCGCGCTGCGGCGGCTCACCGTCCGCCTGGGCGGGCCGGTGCCCGGCCCGACCACGGACCACCCGCTGCACGCCGAGCTGGCCGCCCGCTTCGACCAGTCGCTGGCCTTCGATCTGGCCGCCCAGCCGGTGGCCGGATAGCCGACGAGGAGGATCACCATGCCCCGAACCGGTGCCGAGCACTCCGTCGAGGCGCTGCGCACATGGCTGACCGCAAAGGTCGCCGAGTACGCCGAGTGTGCGCCCGACCAGATCCGCCCCGACGTGTCGCTGGCCGAGTACGGACTGGACTCGATGTACGGGCTGATGCTGTGCGGGGACATCGAGGACCACCTGGGAATCACCGTGGACCCCACGGTGGCGTGGGACTACTCGACCGTCGACGCGCTCACCGGCTTCCTGCGCACGCAGCTACCGCCGGCGACCGGGCTGACCGGGTGACCGCCCTGGCCGCGGTCGCCGCGTACCTGCCGGAGCGCGCGGTGCCGATCGCGTCGCTGCGCGAGCAGCTCGGGCTCAGCGTGGCCGAAGTCAAGGTGTTCCAGCGCTACTACGGGCTGGACCTGGTGCGCCGGGACGACGGGGGGACGCTGCTCGACCTGATGCTGGCCGCCGCCGGCCGGCTCGGCGAGCTGTCCGGCCGCGAGCGGCGCATCCGCTACGTCCTGCACGCCCGTACCCATCCGGTGGTGGCGCCGTACCCGGTCAACCCGCTGGCCGAGGCGTGCCGGCGGCTCGGCCTGCAGCATGCGGTCGCGTTCGCGGTCACCCAGCACGCCTGCGCGTCGGGCCTGCTGGCGATCGACCTCGCCGGCCGGCTGCTGGCCGCGACCGGCGACCCGGACGCGCTGGCCCTGGTACTCACCGGCGAGAAGACGTTCACCCGCGGGGCGCAGGTCATCCCCCGGCAGACCGTGATGAGCGAGGGCGCCGCCGCCTGCCTGGTCCGCTACGGCGGCACCCGCGACCGGGTGCTCGCCTACGCCACCGCCATGTACGGGCAGTACGACCGCCTCCAGCCGGGCAGCGCGCTGGCCACCGAGTTCCAGGAGCGGTACCCGCACCTGCTGGCGGAGGTGATGCTGGCGGCGATCGCCGACGCCGGGATGGTGCTGGACGACCTGCGCCTGATCCTGCCGCACAACGTCAACGCGGTGTCCTGGGAGCGGATCAGCCGGATCATCGGGCTGCCGGTCGAGCGGGTGCTGCTGGACAACGTCCCGGTGACCGGGCACTGCTTCTGCGCGGACGGCTTCATCAACTACCGCACCGCCGTCGGCACCGGCCGGCTGTCCCCCGGCGACCGCTACCTGATGGCCGCGGTGGGGCTCGGTGCGACCTTCTCCGCCATGGTGTTCGAGCACTAGGAGCCGACATGCCCGACCGGACGACGACCGCCGCCCCCCTGTCCGCCCCACGTACCCGGGGATTCGCCGACCGGCTGCGCTCGGCGCTGGTGGGCGACCCGGCCGCCCACTTCGTCTACCTGGCGAACTTCGAGGTCGAGGACCGGTGGGCCGACGGCGAGAACGGGCTGCCGCGCACCTCCTTCGAGGCGGCCCGGCACGTGGTGAACCGGATGGACGAGCTGGCCGTCACGCTGGCCGGCAGCCAGGATCACGTGCTGCTCAAGGCGGCACCCGACCCGGGGTACCTGGACCTCCTGGCGCGGCTGGACCTGCCGCTGCCCGGGCTGGTGACGGCCGACTCCGCACAGCCGCAGCGCAACGTCACCGAGGACGCGCTGGCCGCCCCGGACCTGGTGGAGCACCTGGCGAAGCTGGCCGCACAGGGCGCGTACCTGTTGCCGCACGGGGTGTCCGCCGCGGAGGAGGAGCTGGCCGGCCGGGCCGGACTGCCGCTGGCCGCGCCACCCGCGGCGATCTGCAAACTGGTCAACAGCAAGGTGTACAGCCGCCGGCTGGCCAGCCGGCTCGGGCTGCGCCAGCCCACCGGCTGGGCCTGCGCGGACCTCGACGAGTTCGCGGCCGCCTGCCGGGACGCCGGTGACCTGCTCGCCGACGGCCGGCGGGTGGTGGTCAAGGACGCCTACGGCGTGTCCGGCAAGGGACTCGTGGTGGTCGACGACCGCAACCGGCTCGACCGGCTGTACCGGATGGTGGCCGCCCAGGTCCGGCGCAGCGCAGGCGACCGGGTCGGCCTGGTGGTCGAGGAGTGGGTGGCCAAGGGGGTCGACCTGAACTACCAGTTCACCGTGCACCGGGACGGCACGGTCAGCTTCGACTTCGTCAAGGAGGCCTACACCGTGCGCGGGGTGCACACCGGGCACCGGTTCCCGGCCCGGCTCAGTGCGCCGGTCCAGGACGAGCTGCGACGCTGCGCTCAGGCGCTGGGTGCCCAGCTGGCCGCCGACGGCTACTACGGGGTGGTCGGGGTGGACGCGATGACCGATCCGCAGGGTGGCCTCTACCCGGTGACCGAAATCAACGCCCGCAACAACATGTCCACCTACCAGGCGACGCTGATTGAGCGGCTGGTCAGCCCGGAGATGGTGGCGTTGGCCCGGCAGTACCCGCTGCGGCTGGCCGCCCCCCTGCCGTTCGGCCGCCTGCGCGACGGCCTGGGCGAGCTGCTGCTGGACCGGCCGGGCGGCGTCGGGCTGGTCGTCCACGCCTTCGCCACGGTCAACGCGGGCGCCGGCGCACAGCCGTTCCCCGGCCGGCTCTACGGGCTGCTGACGGCCACGTCCACCGAAGAACTGGACCTGCTGGATACCGAGGTCGCCGGCCGGCTGGCCGCCCTCGCGGAAGGGGTATGACGATGCGTGAACACGAGATCCAGGGCGTCGGCGTCGCAAGCCTGGCGCAGGCCTACGGTACGCCGTTGTTCGTCTACGACGGGCAGGCGCTGCGCGAGCAGTACCAGCGGCTGCGCGACCGGCTGCACCCGGCGGTGGAGATCTTCTACTCGCTCAAGGCCAACCCGAACGTCTCGGTCTGTGCGCTGCTGCGCTCGCTCGGGGCCCGGGCCGAGGTCTCCTCGCTGGTCGAGCTGATGACGGCCCGACGGGCCGGGGTAGCCGGGCGGGACATCATCTTCCTCGGCCCCGGCAAGAGCGAGGCGGAGCTCGCCGCCTGTCTCGACCACGGCGTGTACGCCATCGTCTGCGAGTCCTTCGGCGAGCTGGCCCTCATCGACCGGTTGGCCGGGGCCCGCGGCGTGCGGGCCGACGTGGCACTGCGGGTCAACCCCAGCTTCTCGGTGGCCCGGTCCAGGCTCACCATGGGCGGCCGGCCGCGACAGTTCGGTATCGACATCGATCAGTTGCTGGCGGCCACCGACCTGACCGCCCGGTTCCCGCACGTGCGGCTCATGGGGGTACACGCCTACCTGGGCACCCGCATCCTGGACGCGCAGGCGGTCGTCGACAACACTGTCCGGATCCTGCAGCTGGCCGAGGAGCTGGCCGGCCGGTTGGGTTTCCCGCTGGAGCTGGTCGACGTGGGCGGTGGGCTCGGGGTGGCCTACTTCGACGACGAGCACGATCTCGACGAGGAGCTGCTGACCCGCCAGCTGCGCCCGGCGGTGGACGCTTTCCTGGCCAGCCACCCGGCGACCAGACTGATCATGGAACTCGGTCGGTACCTCGCCGCGCCGTGCGGGCTCTACCTGGTCCGGGTCCGGTACGTCAAAACGTCCATGGGGCAACGCTTCGCGGTGACCGACGGCGGTACCAACCACCACATGGCCGCGGTCGGCGTGGGATCGTTCGTCAAGCGCAACTTCCCGATCCGCCTGGTCAGCCGGGCCGACGAAGCGGCGACCGAACCGTGGCAGCTGTGCGGGCCGCTGTGCACCCCCGGTGACACCATCGGCAAGGACGTACCGTTGCCGCCCGTCCAACCCGGCGATCTGATCGGTGTCCTCCGATCCGGTGCGTACGGGCTGACGGCGTCGCCGGGACTGTTCCTCAGCCACGGCTTCCCGGCCGAGGTACTGGTCGACGGCGGGGTGCCCTACCTCATCCGGGACCGCGACCTCCCCGAAGACCTGCTGCGCCAACAGCACCGCTACGACGAGGTCAACGTGGCCGGAACAGCATGATCGTCCTGCGACCCCCGGACCCGCTGACCGCCGGTGCCCGCCCGGCGCCGTTGTCCGTCTCGGGTATCGTGCGCCGCGCCTACGACTGCGCTGCCGACCCGGCGCCCCAGCCGGCCGCTGGCCCCGATCCTGAGCTGTCCCGTTTCCTCGCCGACCTGCTCGCACCGTACGGGCAGGCGCCCTACCCGAACCCGGTGCAGCAGACCTACGCCGGCATGGTGGAGGTGCTGCTGGACCGGTCGGGTCCGCCGGCACGCCGGTCGACCTGGTCGTCATCGCCCACGCGGTACCCGACGCCGATCCACGGCGCTCCGCCGCGCACGTCCTGCACCACGGGTGCCCCGGTGGCCCGCTCACCTTCGCCCTCAGCGACCAGGGCGTGGCCGCGCCGTTCAGCGCGATCGCCACGGCCGCCGGGTACCTGCGCACCGACGGCTTCGAGCGCGCCGTGGTACTGATCCTGGAGCAGGCCGCCCTGCCGTACCCGGCGGTGCAGCCGGTCAGCCTGCCCGCGGCCGGGTCGGCGGTCGCGCTGGTACTGGAGCGCTCGGACGCGATGCCGGTGTGCTCGCTCGTCCAACGCCCGGCGGTCGGCCCGGAACGGGTGGGCGCGGTGCTCGCCGAGCTGACCGGGGCCGCGCCACCGGAATCGGTCCTGGTACTCGGCCCCGGGCTCGCCGGGCACCTCGAGCAGGCGCGCCGGGACGGTACGCCGCTGGCGCGGGCCCGGCTGGCCCCGGCCGGCCGGCTGTGTACCGCCGTGTGGTGGGAACTCGCCGACGCGTGGGACGCCGGCACGGGGGACCGTGGTGGCCGACTACGACCCGGCGCTGGGCGGCCTGTGCGTACTCACCCTGGGGCCACGGGTCAGCGGGCGGCCCGCAGCGACGACATGGTGACGGTCAGCTCGGTCACCCGGGCGTCGGCCGGCGCCTGGACCGCCTGGCAGATCAGGTCGGCGAGGGTCTCCGGCTGGACGTACGTCTCCGGCCGGTACCGGCGCCCGTGCCCTTCCCGCAGCTTGCGCTGCATCGACGTGGCGGTGCAGGCCGGGTAGACGGAGGTGACGCCGACGCCGTTACGGTCCTCCTCCTCCCGCAGCGTGTCGGCGAGCGCGCGCAGGCCGTGCTTGCTGGCGGCGTAGGCGGCCCAGCCCGGTGCGCCGCTGTGTCCACTGTGGAAGTTGACGAACACCACCTGCCCCCGGGCCCGGCGCAGCGCCGGCAGGCAGGCGCGGGTGACCTCGGCGGCGGCGACCAGGTTCACCATCAGGTGTTCGGTCCACAGCTGGTGCGGGGCGTCGGCGACCGGGCTGAGCTCGATCACCCCGGCGCAGTGCACCAGCACGTCCAGCCCGGTCAGGTCCAGCGCCTCGATGGCCGGCGCCACCGCCGCCGGTCGGGTCAGGTCCACCACCACCGGCCGGGCGTCGAGCTGCTTGAGCTTGTCCGGGTCGCGGCCCAGGGCGAGCACGTCGTCGCCGCGCCGGCGCAGCCGCCGGACCACGGCCGAACCGATGCCACCGCTGGCACCGGTCACCATCGTCACCGTCATGGCATCACTTTCCGTTGGGTACCAACAGGTCCGGAGCGGCGGCGTCGGTCGAGCGGGCGAGGTCGGCCTGGGCGTCCAGGTCGCCCAGCCGCTTGCCCAGCGCGGCTCTGATCAGCTGGTAGGCGTCGCTGCCCAGGGCGAGTCGCAGCGGGGCGGGGTGCTGGGCGGCCGAGTCGATGACGGCCCGGGCCATCTTGTCCAGGTCGCCGGGGTAGCGCACGGTGTCGTTCTCGATGGCGGCCCGCAGCCGCCCGGCCGGCCCGCGGGCGTACGCCGGCAGCGGTGCTGCCAGGTCCCGGCCGCGGCCGGTGAAGCCGGTCCGCACGCTGCCCGGCTCGACCAGGGTGACCCCGATGCCGAAGCCCTTCACCTCGGCGGCCAGCGCCTCGAAGAAGCCCTCGACGCCCCACTTGGTGGCGTGGTAGACGGCCATGCCGGGCAGGGTGCACTGGCCGCCGACGCTGGAGACCTGGATGATCCGCCCGCCGCCCTGGGCACGCAGGTGCGGCAGGGCGGCCCTGGCCAGCCGGATCGGGCCGATCAGGTTGGTGTCGACCTGCCGGCGCAGCTGCTCGTCGCTGACCTCCTCGGCCGCGCCGAACAGCCCGTAGCCGGCGTTGCTGACCAGCACGTCGATGTGCCCGAGGTCGGCGAACGCCCGATCGACCACGGTGCTCACCGCGGCGGCGTCGGTCAGGTCGAGCCGGCCGGTCCAGAGCTGCCCCGCCGGTGCGTCCAGGTCCGCGAGCGCCTGCGGATCCCGGCTGGTCGCCGCTACCCGGTCCCCGCCGGCCAACAGCGCGGTGACGATGGCGCGGCCCAGCCCGCTGGCGGCTCCGGTGACGAACCAGCTCCGGGTGGACATGCGCCTCCCGTTCCGCAGATCTTATTGAGGTATTGACCTTACCAAAGGCTTTCTGCGCATTGCCGAAACGGAAACCGGAAACGGCTAGAGTCCGCATTGACCCCGCCTTGGGACGCGCTCGTATTGCACCCGTCGTCCGCCAATACTTCAACGGAGTGACCGTCCGTAGCGCGTTATTCGTCATTTAAATGCTGAAAAAGCCTACTAGATCATCCGGCCGAATTACGCAGCGTCAACTCGGCGGAATGATTGACCGCTTCGCAAATTCCGGTGTAGCGTCTGCCTCCAACATCCGCGGTAGTGAATTTGCCCGGCTGTTTTCCCCGGTCAATCGGAAGCTTTGCGTTGCCCAGCAGTGGTGGGGGGATAGTCGTGTCGGCCAGCCATGTCGCAGGCGCTGCCGCGGGCCAGGAAATGACGACCACCGGCACCTGGGTGGACGAACACCTGCTCGCCGGAGACGGCAGCCAGGTGTGCCTCCGGCTCGGCGCCGTCCCGGTCACCCGGGACGGGCTGCGGGCCGAGGTCGATGCCCGGGTACGCGAGCTGACCACGGCCGGGCTGCGCCCGGGCGGCTCGGTCGCCCTGCGGCTGCCGCCGTCCCGCGGCTACGTGGTCAGCCTGCTGGCCGCCTGGCGGATCGGCGCCCAGGTGGCCCTCCTCGACCACCGGCTCACCGCCTACGAGGTGGAGCTGGCACTCGCCCGCCTCGCGCCGCAGTTCGTGGTCTCCGCGGCCGGCGTGGCAGGCGGCCTGCTGCGCGGCTACGCCGACCTGAGCCCGGTCACCGAGCGCCGCGACGGCCAGCCGGCCGGCACCGCGCATGCGCTGTTACAGCTCAGTTCCGGCTCCACCGGGCCGTCCAAGGTGATCGGACGCACGGCGGCCGACCTGGTCGCCGAGATCGCCCGGTACCGGCAGCTGGACGGCGTTCCCGTCCGGGGCGAGCGGGTCGTGCTGCTGGCCTCCATGGTGCACGTGCTCGGCCTGGTCGGCGGTCTGCTCTACGGCCTGGCCGCCGGAGTGGAGGTGGTGCTGCCGGAGTTCCTCACCTCCGCCGCCATCCTCGACGCGATCGCCGCCGACCCGCGCCCGACGACCGTGCTGGGCGTGCCGTTCCACCTCGGGCTGCTGGCCGCGGTGGACCCGGCCCCGCGCCTGCCCAACCTGGTCCGCATGACAGTCGGCGGCGAAGTGGTCCGCGAGCCCGTGCGGCGCGCCTTCACCGACCGGTACGCGGTGCCGCTGGGCGTCATGTACGGGATGACCGAGGTCGGGGTCATCGCGACCGACCTGTCCGGCCGGGACTGGCCGGGGCTGGCCCCGGTGCCCGGGATGACCGTCCGCGAAGACAGTGGCCAGCTGGCTATCGCGCGGCCGGAGAGCCCCTACGTCGGCCTGATCGACCCGACCCGGTGGGTGGACGGATGGCTCTACACCAAGGATGCCGGCACCGTGGACGGGCACACCGGGCTGATCCGGGTGACCGGCCGGCTGGACTCCCAGGTGTCGGTCGGCGGCCTGAAGGTCGACCTGACCGAGGTCGAGCACACCCTGGCCGAGCTGCCCGGAGTGGCCGAAGTGGTGGTCGCCCACGACGGCGTCATCCGGGCGTTCGTCTCGTTCGACCCGCCCGAGCAGGCGCGCAGTCTCGACGGTGAGCTGGCGACCCGGCTGGCCGGGTACAAGCGCCCGCAGCAGATCAGCGTGCTCCCCCGGCTACCGCGTACGCCCAGCGGGAAGCTGGTCCGCGACCTCCGTGCGCTGCGCGCGGCGGCTCCCTGAACAACCGGCCCGGCGACAGGCAGCCGGGCCAGGACGAAAGGCGGTGGCGATGTCAGGCGATGTGGTGGAGTTCGCGATCAGTTCGCTGGCGGAGATGAACTTCGATGTGGACGGGGCCGGTGCGGATACCCTCCTCGGCCCGGCCGGCATCGATCTGGACTCTCTGGCCGTTGCCGAACTGGCGCTGCGCATCGAGGACCGGTACGGCGTGAAGTTCGCCGAGGACGAGATGGAGCACCTGGCCATCATGACCCTCGGCGAGTTCGCCAACGCCGTCGAGCAGCGTAGCCAGCCGGTCGCGCCGGTGGGCGAAGGCGCGTCGACGTGACCGGTCCGGCATCGGTTTCCCGTGCGGACGTGCTCGCGATCCTGGCCGAGTCCGGGACCCGCCCGCTCGACGTGCAGACCGAGCAGATCGATTCGTTCGGCGTCGCCTGGCTGGTCCACGAGGCGCAGCGGCGGTTCGGCGTACCGCTGACGATCACCGACGACCTGCTGGCGGAGCTGACGACGGTGAGCGGCGCGGTGCGGGTGCTGAGCGCCGCGCTGGACAGGGCCGCGGCCCCCAGATGAGTGACCGGCCGGACGCCCCCAGCGGCAGGCCCACCCCCGTGGTGGTCACCGGCGTGGCCGCCGCGTCGGCGTTCGGCCGCGGCGTCGGCCCCCTGCTGGACGCCGCCTGCGCCGGCCGCCCGGCGTTCCGCCCGGTCACCCGGTTCGACGTGTCCGGCCTGCGGGCCCGACACGCGGCCCTGCTGGATCGGCCGGGCACCCTGCTGGACGAGCTGACCGCCGTGGTCGACGAGGCCTGCGCGGCGGCCGGGTTGACCGCGGCCCAGCGGGCGGCCGCTGCCCTGCTGTTGGCCGCCCACGCCGATCCGGCGCTGCACCGCAACGCCGACCGGCAGGCGCCGTTGGCCGGCGCGGCCGGCGCCGCCGTCGAGCTCGCCCGCCGCTGTGCGACCGGCGCGGCGCTGCGCACCTACACCACCGGCTGCGTGGCGGCGAGCACGGCTCTCATCGACGCGGCCGGGATGATCGCCGCCGGTCGGGCCGAGCGGGTGGTGGTCGCCGCCGGCTACCTGGTGGACGCGGACTACTTCCTGACCTTCGACGCCGGCCGTGCGCTGGCCCCCAGCGGCCAGGTACGGCCGTTCGGCGCCGGCCGCGACGGCATGCTGCTCGGCGACGCCGCCGTGGCCGTGGTGGTCGAGTCACCGGCGGCGGCCCGCCAGCGGGCGGCGCCCGAGCTGGCCCGCCTGCACGGGTGGGGCCGGACCGGAGACGCGTACCACGTCTGCCAGCCGGAGCCGAACGGGCGCGGTCTGGCCCGCGCGATCAGCGCCGCGCTCGGCCGGGCCGGACTGGCCGCGGAGCAGATCGGCTACGTCAACGCGCACGGCAGCGGCACGGCGCACAGCGACGCGGCCGAGGCGGCCGCACTGCACCGGGCGCTCGGCGCGCACGCCGCCCGGGTCCCGGTCAGCTCCACCAAGTCGACGCACGGGCACACCCTGGAGGCCGCCGCCCTGCTGGAGTTCGTCGTCACCGTACTCGCGCTGCGGCTGGGCCGGTTGCCGGTCAACGCAGGCGTCACCGAGCCGGACGCCGTCTGCGCGTTGAACCTGGTGCTCGACCGGACCGGCCCGACCGACCGGTTCGCGCTGAGCGTGAACGCGGCGTTCGGCGGCGCCAACACCGCCCTGGTGGTGAGCGTCGGTGACTAGCGCCACCACGAATCGCACCTGGCCCGCGGAGCTGACCGTGCTGGGCACCGCGTACCGGCCCGATCCGGACGTGGTCACCCCGCCACGACCACTGCCCGGCTTCATCGCCTCGTCGTTCAGCCCACTCGTCGCGGACGTGGCCGACCGGTGCCTGCGCGGGTACCACGGCGCGCCGCCGCTGGCCCCGACGGTCGGCGACCGTACCGCGCTGGTGCTGGCCAGCGTCCGGGGAGACCTGGCCATCGCTGCCGAGATCGCCCGGACGGTCGACGACGGCCAGCGCATGTCCCCGTTGCTGTTCTTCCAGTCCGTGGCCACCGCCGTGCTCGGCCACCTGGCGGCGGCCTGGGGGCTGGCCGGTCCGGTGGTCTGCGTCAGCCCGGTGGGCGATCCGCAGGCCGACGCGCTGGCGCTGGCCGCCGCGCTGATCGACGACGGCGACGCGGACGCCGCGCTGGTCCTGGTGGCGGAGCCGGCCTGGGCGCCAGGGGAACGGGACCGCGCGAGCGCGACGCTCGTGGTTCGACGAACGGATCCGCTCGCAAGCCCACCCACCGGACAAGCCGACGAAGGAGACCGACATGGCCAGCCCTAGGACCCGCGGCATCCGTGCCGAACTCCGCGCCGACCCGGACCTCGGCGCCGGCAACGTGCTGCCCACCCTGATCGCCCGGGGCGTCGACCCGGCCGGCCCGGGCCTCACCTTCGACACGCCGGTGGACGGCCGGCCGGCGTTCGAGCCGCTCACCCTGGGCGAGCTCGACGAGCGGGTACGGGCCCGCGCGGCCTGGCTGCACGGCCGCGGGGTGGGGCCGCGTGACCCGGTCGCGGTGTACGCGGTGACCGCCGCCGACCAGGTCCTCACCTTCCTGGCGCTGATGCGCCTCGGCGCGATCCCGGCACCGATCAACGGCAACCTGCCGGCGGCCACGGTGGCCGAGTACATCCGCCGGCTGCGGCCGGTCGGATTCCTGGCGGACCCGGTCCGCGCGGCGGCGCTGGGCGGGTACGACGCCGGCGCCCCGGCGCTGGGCACCATCGAGGAGACCGCTGCCGGCGACCCGGCCGGCGCGCCCGCGGCGTACCCGCACAGCCCCGACGACCCGATCGCGATCACCCACTCCTCCGGTACCACCGGCATCCCGAAGGCCGTCGTGCACGCCCACCGGACGCTGTTCGCCTCCATCCGGCACCGGCTGGGCCTGCCCTTCCCGCACGGCAGCGAACGGATGCTGACTGCCCTGCCCACCCCGCACTCGGCCACCGTCATCGCGGTGAACCTGGCCCTGTGCAACCGGGCCGAGCTGCTCGCACTGTCCACTCAGGACGGTGATGCGGTGCTGGCCGCCATCGAACGGTGGCGGCCCGGCCTGGTGCTCGGGTTCTCCGCCACCTGGTCCGGCATGGCCCGGCACGACCTGTCCCAGCGGGACCTGGCCGCGGTACGGATCTGGTGGAACACCGGCGACGCGGCCCACGAACCGCACATCCGCAAGCTGGTCGCCGTGGGCCGGCACGTGGAGGTGACCCGCGAAGGGCCGGTCGAGGCCGACGGTTCACGGTTCATCGACGGGCTGGGCTCCACCGAGATGGGCCACTCGATGTTCCACATCACCCATCATCGGGGCACGCAGCGCTACGGCCGGTGCATCGGGGTGCCGCACGCCTTTGTCGACGCCCAGGTGGTGGACCCGACCGGCCGACCGCTGCCGGACGGCGAGGTGGGCGAACTGGCCGTCCGCTCGCCGACCCTCGCCCCCGGCTACTGGAACGACTCGGTGACCACGTACCGGACCCGGCTGCGGGGCTACTTCCTCACCGGCGACCTGGTCTACCGCGACAGCGACGGGTACTACTACCACGTCGACCGCAGCGCCGACGCGGTGCCGCTGGACGGCGGCGGCTGGCTCTACACCGCGCTGAGCGAGGAACGGATCCTCGCCGCCTGCCCGGACGTGGCTGACTGCACAGTCAGCGCGGTGTCGCACAACGGTCGGGTGATCACCGATGTGCTGCTCCAGCTGCACGCAGGCGCCGACGCGGACGTCGACCGGGGTCCGGCGGTGCTCGCCGCGCTGGGCGCGGCCGTGGCGGGCACGGTACGCGAGGTCCGGGCGGTGCGGGCGGAGGAGATCCCGACCGGGGTCACCGGCAAGGTACGCAAGCTCATGGTCCGCCAGGCCCAGGTGGTCGGCGCGTGAGGCGACGACGGGCTGCGCCGCGCGGAGGGCGAGGATGACCGGCGCAGCCGCCACGATCACCGGCATCGGCCTGGTGACCTCGCTGGCCCGGGATGTCGCCGGCTTCTTCGACCAGCTCTGCGCGGGTCGGTCCGGGCTGTGCCGGCCGCCCGCCGGTCATCCGGTCGCCGGGATCGTCGAGGCCGCCGGGATCGTCACGCCCCCGGTGGATCCGAAGAGCGTCCTGCCGCCGACCGAGGCCCGGTGCGTCGACCCGTTCGTCGTGATGGCCATGGCGGCGGCCGACGCGGCGCTGGCCGACGCGGGCATCGTGGTCGGGCGCGACACGGATCCGGTTCGCACCGCGGTGGTGGTGGCCAACAGCACGGGCGGGGTGACCCTCTTCGAGCGACAGGCGCTGGCGCTGCATGCGCGCGGTCACACGGCGATCAGCCCGCTGCTGCTGCCCGGCATGCTGCCGAACATGGCGACCGCGCGGATCGCCATCAAGCACGGTATCCGCGGGTTCAGCTCGACCGTTGCCACCGCCTGTGCCTCCGGCGCGTACGCGGTGGCCGAGGCGTTGCGGCTGATCCGGGAGGGCCGGGCCGACGTGGTGGTGTGCGGGGGCGGGGACGCTCCCCTGTTGCCGACCATCGCCACCGCGTTCGCCAACGCCCGGGCACTGGCCACCGGCTGGGCCGACCCGGAACAGGCCAGCCGGCCGTTCGACCGGCGACGCAACGGATTCGTCCTCGGCGAAGGCGCCGGAGTGCTGGTGGTCGAGCGGTCCGGCCACGCCGACGCGCGGCGGGCCGCCGGCTACGCCGACCTCCTCGGCTGGGGCGTGTCCACGGACGCCTACCATCCGACCACACCGGCGCCGGACGGAGCCGGCGCCGCGGCGGCCATGCGGCTGGCCGTCGCCGACGCGGGCCTGGAACCGGGCGACATCGGCTACGTCAACGCCCACGGCACCGGGACCAAGCTGGGTGACCGGGCCGAGGCCGAGGCCATCACCGCGGTGTTCGGCCGACAGCCACCGGCGGTCAGCTCCACCAAGGCGGTCACCGGCCATTTGCTGGCCAGTGCCGGCGCGGTGGAGGCGGCCGCCACCGCCATCGCGATCTGCCGGGGCGTGCTGCCGCCGACGCACAACCTGGACGAGCCCGACTACGAACTCGACCACGTCAAGGCGCCCCGTGAGCGGGCGGTCAGTGCAGCCGTGTCCAACTCGTTCGCGTTCGGCGGACACAACATCAGCCTGGTCCTGGGCCGGGCCACGACCGCAGCGCAGCGCTGGGGGAAACCGACCGGTGCCCACCCCGACACCGCTCCCGCCACCTCGACCTAGGAGATCAGCGATGAACGTTGCCAGCGTAGATCATGCAGAGTTCTATGTCGGTGACGCACAGCAGACGGCGTACTTCCTGTGCACCGCGTTCGGCTTCCGGCTCTACGGGCAGGGTGGCCCGGAGACCGGCCTGGCCGGTCAGCGCTCGCTGCTGCTCGGGCACGGTCGGATCCGTATCCTGCTGACGTCGGGCCTGACCGCCGACCACCCGGCCACCCGCTACGTGCGCCGCCACGGCGACGGGGTGGCCTGTATCGGCATGTCCACCACGGATGCGACCGCGGCGTTCGAGGAGGCCACCAGGCGCGGTGCGCACGCGGTGACCGAGCCCCGGGTGTGGCGGCGCGGGGACGCCGAGGTGGTCACCGCGACGGTGTCCGGCTTCGGTGACGTGACGCACCGGTTGGTCGAGCGGCGGGCCGGCGACGAGTTCCTGCCGGGCGGCATCGATCCGGTCGCCACGCCGGCGGCTGCGGACGCCGCCCTGCTGGACAGCATCGACCATCTCGCGGTGTGCGTGCCGGCCCACGACCTCGACCGCACCGTGGACGACTACCGCAAGGTGTTCGACTTCAACCAGATCTTCGAGGAGCGCATCGTGGTGGGCGCCCAGGCGATGAACTCCGCCGTGGTGCAGAGCCCGTCCGCAGGGGTGACGCTGACCATCATCGCGCCCGATCCGACCGCCCAGCCGGGACAGATCAACGACTTCCTCCGGGCCCATGACGGCGCGGGCGTGCAGCACGTCGCCTTCAGCACGCCGGACATCGTCGACGCGGTCGACGTGCTGGGCGCCCGGGGAGTGCGCTTCCTGACCACCCCGGCCAGCTACTACGAGCAGATCGAGGCACGGCTCGGCGAGATCGGGCGGCCGACCGACCGGCTGCGCGCCGGCAACATCCTGGTGGACCGGGACCACTGGGGGCAGATGTTCCAGATCTTCACGGAGGCGGCGTTCGTCCGGCGCACCCTGTTCTTCGAACTCATCGAGCGGCGCGGAGCGCTGACCTTCGGAAGCAACAACATCAAGGCGCTGTACGAGGCCAAGGAGCGCGAACGCGGGCACGGCAGCGCGGCGCTGTCCTGACACCAGCCGGACCCGAGGAGAAGGAGAGCCGGGCATGTTGGCCACACACCACACACTCACCGCCGAGGAGCTGGCCCTGCTGCCGTCCGATGAGGACGTCGCCGGCTACGCCGAACACGGGTGGTACCTGTCGCAGAAGCTGTTCACCGACGCCGAGGTGGACACCCTGCTGACCGAGAGCGAAGCGTTCTACGCCGGCAAACGGGACCGGCGGCTGCCCGCGCGGCCACCGAACCTGGCCTACTGGCAACCGTCGGACGGCGCCGTGCAGCGGCACAACGACTACATCCACTACGAGAACACGGCGATCGGGCAGATCCTGCGCAAGCCGCTGATCGGCGCGGTGGCCGCCCGCCTCGCCGGGGCTGCCTCGATCCGGGTGTTCCAGTCCACGCTGATCTACAAGCCGCCGCGCCCCGAGGAGCCCAGCAACCTGGTGCCCTGGCACTTCGACCGGCACTACTGGGCCACCTGTACGTCGGAGCGGATGCTCACCGCGTTCATTCCGTTCCACGACTGCGACGAGGCGATGGGCACCATCACCATGGTCGACGGTAGCCACCGGTGGAAGGAGTACGGCCGCGACGACAGCACGGCGCGGCACTTCGCCGACCGGGACCGCGGCGACCTCGACCGGCTGCTGGAGCGCAACGCCGACTACAACAACGCGGAGCTGCGGAAGGTCCCGATGGTCATCGAACGGGGCCGGATGAGCTTCCACCACTGCCGCATCTACCACGGCAGCGGACCCAACCGGTCGGGCCAGCCCCGGCGGGCCATCTCGCTGCACCTGCAGGACGGCGACAACCGCCACCGCGGATACACCCTGTCCGACGGTACCCCGGTCCGCTACAACCACGACCACCTGGTCCGCCGGGCGTCCGACGGAAACCCCGACTACGCCGATCCGGAGTACTGCCCGACCATCTGGCAGTCCTGAGCCAAAGGAGCACCAGGATGTCCCGCTACGACTGGGGAAAGACCCATCCCGGAATCGAACGACTGGAGCACGCCGTCGACCCGGCCCGCAAGCGGGTCACCGCGCACCCGATCTACCACCAGCTGACCACCATCGAGGCGGTCAACACGTTCATGGAGCACCACGTCTTCGCGGTGTGGGACTTCATGTCCCTGCTCAAGTCCCTGCAGCGCCGGCTGACCTGTGTCGAGGTGCCGTGGCTGCCGTCCGGGCCGGCCACCAGCCGACGGCTGATCAACGACATCGTGCTGGTCGAGGAGAGCGACGAGCTGGGCGAGGGGTACCTCAGCCACTTCGAGCTCTACGTCGACGGGATGCGGCGCTCCGGTGCGGACACCGCGGTGATCGACCGGTTCGTGGCGCTGCTGCGGGACGGCGCCACGGTGCCCGCGGCGTTGGCCGGTGCCGGCGTACCGGCGCCGTCGGCCGAGTTCGTGACGACCACCTGGGGCTTCATCACGCAGGCTCCGGTGCACTGCCAGGCCGCGGCGTTCGCGTTCGGCCGTGAGGACCTGATCCCGGACATGTTCGACAAGGTCATCAAGGTCCGGGAGCAGCACGGCGACCGGCTCGACACGTTCTGCGACTACCTCGCCCGGCACATCGAGGTCGACGGCGAGCAGCACACGCCGATGGCCATGCAGATGCTGGCCGACCTGTGCGGTGACGACGAGGAGAAGTGGCAGCAGTGCGCGCAGGTGGTCAACGCGGCACTCGCCGCCCGGACCCGGCTGTGGGACGGGATACTGGCCGCCGTCACCGAGGGCGCCGACCACCTCGCCCTGGCGTAGGCGGGGACAGCCGATGACCCCGCCGCCCAGCGCCGGCCTGTACCGTACCGTCCGGCTGATCCGGCGGTTCGAGGAGTGCGCCATCGAGCTGGCCCGGTCGGGCGAGATCGCCGGCGGAATCCATCCCTACATCGGCCAGGAGGCGGTGGCCGCCGGCTGCTGCGCCGCGCTGCGCGGCGACGACGTCATCACCAGTACGCACCGTGGTCACGGCCACGTGCTGGCCAAGGGCGCCGACCCGGGGCGGCTGCTGGCCGAGCTGGCCGGCCGGGCCACCGGGCTGAACCGCGGACGCGGCGGGTCCATGCACGCCGCCGACGTGAGCCTCGGCATACTCGGCGCCAATGGCATCGTGGGCGCGGGCGCGCCGATCGCGGTGGGCGCGGCCTGGGCGGCCCGGCAGGCCGGTTCGGACCGGGTGGCGATGAGCTTCTTCGGCGAGGGCGCGGTCAACCAGGGCGTGCTGCTGGAGTCACTCAACCTGGCCGCGCTGCACCGGGCGGCGGTGGTGTTCGTCTGTGAGAACAACGGGTACGCGGTGACCCTCCCGGTGCGCTCCGGTACCGCCGGGGAGGTCACGGCGCGGGCAACGGCGTTCGGCATCCCGTCGGCCACGGTGGACGGCATGGATCCGGAGGCGGTCTTCGCCGCCGCCACGGACGCCGTCGACCGGGCGCGCGCCGGGAACGGCCCGGTGTTCCTGGAGTTGCTGACCTATCGCTTCGACGCCCACCACACCCGCGACCACCGGCTGCGGTTGCGCTACCGCAGCGACGAGGAGGTGGCCCGCTGGCGGGCCCGCGACCCGCTGCTGATCCAGGGGCAACGGGTGGCCCCCGCGGACCGCGAGCGCATCGACCGGGAGGTGGAGTCGGCAATCGCCGACGCCGTCGCGTTCGCCCGGTCCAGCCCGGCGCCGGACCCGGACGGCGCGTTGGATTTCCTCTACGCCGGCAACCTGCGGCCACGCCTGGGGATGGTCTGAATGGCCTGGATGTCGTACCTCAAAGGACTCAACCGCGCGCTGCGCGACGAGATGGCCGCCGACCCCAGCGTGTGTGTGCTGGGTGAGGACGTGGGCGCCGCGGTGGCCGGCCTGACCACCGGCCTGCAGGACACCTTCGGCCGGGACCGGGTGCTGGACCTGCCGCTGTCGGAGCAGGCGTTCACCAGCTTCGCCACCGGGGCGGCGTTGAGCGGGCGGCGCCCGGTGGTGGAGTACCAGATCCCGTCCCTGCTCTTCCTCACCATGGAGCAGATCGCCAACCAGGCGCACAAGTTCTCGCTGATGACCGGCGGGCAGGTCAGCGTGCCGGTGACCTACCTGGTGCCCGGCTCGGGTTCCCGGACCGGCTGGGCCGGCCAGCACTCCGACCACCCGTACAGCCTCTTCGCGCACATCGGGCTGAAGACCGTCGTGCCGGCTACCCCGTCGGACGCCTACGGGCTGCTCGTCTCGGCGATCCGGGACGACGACCCGGTGGTGTTCTTCGCCCCGGCCAACTGCCTGACCGAGCGGGAGGACGTCACCGGCCCGCTGACGCCGGTACCGCTGGGCCGGGCGCGGATCCACCGTGCCGGAACCGACGTGACCGTCGTCGCGGTGGGCCACCTGGTGCACGATGCCCTGGCCGTCGCGGACCAGCTCGCCGACGAGGTGTCGGTGGAGGTACTCGACCCGCGCACGCTGTATCCGTTCGACTGGCCGGCGCTGGCCGAGTCGCTGGGCCGGACCGGGCGGCTGGTGGTGATCGACGACTCCAACCGGTCCTGCGGAATCGGCGCCGAGATCCTGGCCACCGCCGCGGAGGAGATGCCGCTGGCGGCGCCGCCCAAGCGGGTGACCCGGCCGGACGGTGCGGTGCTGCCGTTCGCGCTGGAGCTCGACCGCGCGCTGCAACCGAGCCGGGACCAGTTGGTCGACGCCATTCGGGTGACCATGAAGGGCAGATAGCTCATCCGGTACGCGCCGCTGGCCCGGCGGCGTCGAGGTGATCGGTGATGAACCGGCGCAGCCGCCCTATCCCTTCGTCGATCTGCGACACCGACAGGTAGCTGCAGGACAGCCGGAGCTGGTTGGCGCCGCCGCCGTCGAGGTAGAAGTAGCTCATCGGGGTCCACAGCACCTGGTACTGCTCGGCGCAGCGGACCAGCGCCCGCTCGTCCGCGGTGAACGGCACGGTCAGCACCAGGAAGAAGCCGCCGTCCGGCCGGTTCCAGTCGATGCCCAACCGGGCCCGGCCAGGCTCCGGGAAGTGCCGGTCGAGGGCGGCGAGCAGGGCCTCCAACTTGGCCCGGTAGAGCGCGATGCGGTCCGCGTTGGCTTCCCGCAGGCGGCAGCCGTAGCGCAGCAGCATGCCGCCGACCAGCGCCTGGGTGATCGACGGCGTGTTCACGGTGGTCATGCTCTTGATCTTGGACAGCTCGTCGGCGAGTAGCCGGACCCCGCCGTCGGGCGCCCGTACCCGCTGGTCGGCGACGACATAGCCGACCCGGGCGCCGGGCAGGCAGGTCTTGGCGAAGGATCCGAGATAGATCACCCGCTGGTCGGTGTCCAGCCGCTTGAGGGTCGGGCGGGTGGTACCGGTGCGGGAGAAGAACCCGTACGGGTTGTCCTCCAGGATGAGCAGGTCCTGCTCGGCCGCGACGGCGAGCAGGTGCTGACGGCCGGTCACCGACATGTTGGTCCCGGACGGGTTGGCGAAGTCCGGCACCACATAGAGCGCACGCGGCCGCCGCCCGGACGCCCGTACCCGGGCACAGGCCGCCCGGACTGCCGCCGGGTCGGGGCCGTCCGGGCCTTCCGGCACCAGCTCCATCGCCACGTCCAGGATCCTTGCGGCACCGGCGATGCCGACGTAGCACGGCGAACTGACCAGCAGCACGTCGCCGCTGTCGCGGATCAGCGCGCGCAGGGCCAGCAGCATCCCCTCCTGGCAGCCGACCGTGACCACCAGCGCCTCCGGCGCCACCCGCAGGTCCTCGTCGTTGTGCAGGGTCGCCGCGATCAGCTCGTGGATGATCCCGTTGGTCCGGCCGTACTGGAACAGCGTGCGGCTCACCGCGGCCGGGTCGAGCCCCCGGTCGCGCCGCAGGTGGTCGGTGTAGGCGCCCAGGTAGTCGGCGATCGTCGCGACGTCGAAATGCTCCTCGTGCGGCCGCCCGGGCGCGAAGGAAATCGCATCCGGATAACGCCCGGTCACTTCATTGAGGAAATTCATGCTGTCCAGCAGCGGATCGCTCAGCGAGCCGTGCAGATCAGTGAGGAGCGTCTCGACCGAGGCCGGCGACATGCTATTCAAGAAACGATTTCCTCCCAGTTTCCAGCCATCCGAAGTGCAATTGCGAACTGGACGACGGTGCGGTGGTGTGCGACCATTAATCGACCTGAGGTGCAGCAATACTCCGAAATGTAGCCGGCAGCGCTGGCGTTCCGGTAGAACCTTCCTTGAATTGTGCTGGAGGAGAAATGCCGCTTCATCCCCAGGTCCAGGCGATACGCGAGGCCACATTGCGCGGCCCGTCCCGTCCACTCTATGAAATGTCATTGGCCGAGGCCCGCAAGGCCGATCTGGCCGCCATCGTGGCCGATCGCGGGCAACTGCAGCCGGTCGGCGCGGTGGTCAACATCCGGCTTCCCGGACCTGCCGGCGACCTGCCGGTCCGGGTGTACCGGCCGGCCGGCGAGCCGCCGTTCCCGGTGCTGATGTACTTCTACGGGGGCGGCTGGACGCTGGGCAACCTGGACACCGCCGACGGGATCTGCCGGCAGCTGTGCGCCGCCACCTCGTGCCTGGTCGTCTCGGTGGGCTACCGGGTCGCGCCGGAGCACCGGTTCCCGGCCGCACCGCACGACTGCTACGCCGCCACCCGGTGGGTGGCCGACCACGGGCGCGGGATCGGCGCCGACCCGGCCCGGATGGCGGTGGCCGGCGACAGCGCCGGCGGCAACCTCGCGGCCGCGGTCACCCTGCTCGCCCGCGACCGGGGCGGTCCCGGGCTGACCTGCCAGCTGCTGGTCTATCCCAACACCGACTACCGCGCCGACACGGCCTCGATGCGGCAGAACACCGACCGGTGCTTCTTCAACCGGGAATCCGTTGCGTGGTACTGGCGCAACTACCTGACCCGGCCCGAGGACGGCGACGACCCGCTGGCCTCTCCGCTGCGCGCGCCCGACCTGGCCGGGCTGCCCCCGGCACTGGTCATCACGGCCGAGTACGACCCGCTGCGGGACGAGGCCGAGCAGTACGCCGAGCGGCTGCGGGCGGCCGGCGTGCCGGTGACGCTGACCCGGTACCCCGGAATGGTCCACGGCTTCTTCTCGATGTCCGGCACCCTGGACGCGGGCCGGGACGCCATCGCCCGGGCCGCGGCGTACCTGTCCGAGGCGCTGGATCCGGCCGGTCAGCGGGAGCCGCTCCGTGCCGGCTGAGCAGAGCGCCACCGACTCCACCGAGCGGCTGCGCGAGCTGCACCGTCGACGGTTGCTCGGCATCCTCTCCGGCACCTGGACCGCCCAGGCCTGTTATGTACTGGCCAAGCTGGGACTGCCGGATCGGCTGGCCGCCGGCGCCTGCGCCGCTGACGAGCTGGCCAGTTGGGCGCGGGTCGACCCGACGGCACTGCGCCGGCTGCTCGGTGCGCTGGTGGTGGCCGGCCTGCTCCGCGAGCCCGCACCGGACACCTTCGCGCTGACGCCGGTGACCGACCTGCTCCGCTCGGATGTGCCCGGTTCGACCCGGCAGACCGCCATCATGTACGGCGAGGAGGTCTTCGGATCCTTCGGCGAACTCCTGCACACGGTGCGGACCGGGACCCCGGCGTTCGCCGCCCGGTACGGCCGCCCCTTCTACCAGTACCTCGCCGATCAACCGCACCGGGCCGAAGCCTTCCACGCCGCGATGGGCGGCCAGCCGGTGCCGGCCACGCTGTCCGGCGTCCTGCTGCACGGGGTACGGACGGTGGTGGACCTGGGCGGCGGCGACGGCAGCCTGCTCGCCACCGTGCTGGCCCGACAGCCGGCGGCCCGCGGGATCCTGGTGGAGCTGCCCGAAGCGGCCCGCCAGGCGCGGGGTCGCCTGACCGAGCTGGGGCTACGCGACCGGGTACGGATCGTCGAAGGAAGCTTCTTCGACACGGTGCCCGGCGACGGCGACCTCTACGTGCTGTGCCGGGTGCTGCACAACTGGACCGACGCGAGCGCCCTGGAGATCCTGCGCCGGGCGCACGACAGGATGCCGCCGGGCGCGCGGCTGCTGGTGGTCGAGACCTTCCTCGCCGACCCGTTCCGGCCGGAGGAGCGGACAGACACCCGGGCCGCCCGCAGCCGGATGGTCGACCTGCTCATGCTGGTGATGCTGGAAGGCCGGGACCGCACCGCGGCCGAGTACTGTAACTTACTCGCCAGCGCCGGGTTCGCGATCATCCGGACCGATGACAGCGGCGCCGCCGAAGGAGTTGTGGAAGCGCTCCGTTGACCGCGCGGCGTCCGCGTCCGGTCGGTCGGCCCAACCCATCGAGCACTGCGGATGGCCTGACTACGCTGCGGTTCTCCACCGACGGGTCGGCGCGGCGGCCGGGCGGCGAGCCGGTCAGGCAAGCCGTCGCACCGGAACGCGGCGGCAAGTTCCAGCAAGAAACTACCGGAAATTGCGGTTGCCCTTGCTCTGGTCAGGCTGGCCGACCGCTTGGCAAAATACTAGATAGAAGAACGCGGATGGGAGCTGCCGGAGCTGCCCTCCCTCTCCTTCGCCTGCCCTGCTGTCCCGCACGCCCTGACCCTGGAGGTCCTTGCCGATGTCGTATCCGGGCGCCTGGTTGGAGATACGCGTTCTGGGCCCATTGACTCTCACCTACGACAATCGCCCGTTGAGCCCGACCGCCCGCAAGCCCCGCTCACTGCTGGCACTCCTTCTGCTGCATGCCAACCAGCCCGTCCCGGCCGCCAAGCTCCTCCAGGAGATGTGGGGAGCCGACCCACCAGCCAGCGCGCTGCCCACCCTGCAAACCTATGTGCTGCACCTGCGCAAGCTGTTCAGCGCCGGCCTCGGTATCCCGGCCGCCGAGGTCGCCAGGAATGTGCTGGTCACCGGGCCGGGCGGGTACACCTTCCGCGCCGTACCGGAGCACTTCGACCTCTTTCGCTACGAGCACCTGACCACCGAGGGACGACGCGCCCTCGCCGACGGCCGTAACGAGCTGGCCGCCGACCTGCTGCAGCAGGCTCGTCACCAGTGGCGCGGACCGGCGTTGGCCGACGTGGCGCCGGGCCCACTGCTACAGCCACACATCAACCGGCTGGAAGAGTCGCGGCTGACCACAGCGGAGCAGAGCATCGAGGCGCGCCTGCGGCTGGGCCGCCATCAGGAGGTGCTGCCCGAGCTGGCCGGCATGCTGGCCGAACACCGGCTGCACGAGAGCCTGCACGCCCAGTTCATGGTGGCGCTGCATCGCAGTGGTCGCCGGCAGGACGCGCTGCGCGTGTTCCACGAGCTGCGTACCGCCATGGCCGAGGAGCTCGGTCTGGAACCGTCCAAACGGCTGCAGCAGCTGCAGCGGGCGATCCTGGCCGACGATCCGGCGCTGGACGTCGTGCCGCGCGCCGACGGTCTGGCCCAGTTACTCGACCATCTCAAGGTGGCGTGAGCGGCGGGCACCAGCGGTGGCGGGCGATGCGGTATCCCTGCCTGCCCTCCACCGCCACGGCGGCCCGGAAACCACCCGACACCGCCAGGTCACGCACCCGGTAGGGCCCGCCGATCGGCTGGCTGGGCTGGTGGACGACGATCCCCGTCCGGCGCTGCCGGTCCGCCGCCCGCACCGGCAGCGCCATACCCTGCATCAGCCTGCCGCCGGCCACCTTCACGCAGGCTTCCTTCCGCGCCCACAACCCGATGAACCGCCGGATCTGGGTACCGGATTCACCGGCGGCCGCCACATACTGCGCTTCCGCCCGCGGGAAGTAGCGCGCGGCCATGCCGGTCGCATTGAACCGGCGCGGCAACCGCTGGATGTCCACCCCCACCCGCCGTCCGACCGTCACCGCCAGCAGGGCGGTGCCGTCCGAATGCGACAGGCTGACGTGTGGGCCGCAACGGTGCGGCGCGAACGCCCCGGCGAGCTCAGGCTTGCCGTGCGGGCCGTAGGCCCAGCCGATCTCGTCCGGCGGCACGTCGAGGTGCCGCGCGAGAATCGCCCGGACGGCGCCATGGGCGGCGATGAACCGTCGCCGGTGATCGGGGAAGGCCAACGAATCGAGCCGCTGCCGTTGCGCCGCGTCCAGCAGCCGCTCCAGGGTGGCCAGGACGGCCGGCGGCGCGTCCAACCGGATCAGCCACACGTGCACCGTGTCGACGCCCGCCGGCTCGGCCCGGCCGGCGGATGCGGACCAACGACTATTCATGGCTGGATCCCTACTGGGACAGGGCCGCTGACCAGTTGATGGTAAGGCGGGACGCTCGTGCAACCCTGGAAGCTCAGTCGTTTCGCCGCCGTGGCCGGCTCGGACGCCGGATCACCGCGGGCGTAGTCCGTCCATCAGGACAGTGATGTAGGCCGCGGCGAGTTCGCCGTTCGCTGGGGAGGACCGGGCGATGGCAAAGGCTGACTCGCCGATCAGCACCGCGACGACGTCGGGCGCCAGGTCCGCCCGGACCGCGCCGTCGCGGCGGGCCCCGGCAACCATGTCCCCAACGGCGCGCACCAGGTCGGCCCGCAGCGCGGTGGTGGCGGGCAGGTCGAGTCCGCCGAGTTGGTCGCCGATTACGTGGTGGACGGACTGGAAGGCGATCAACTCGGCGAGAAACAGGCGCAGCGCCTGTTCGGGGGTGCGCTGGGCGAGGAGCTTGCGGGCGCGGCCGACCACTGGTTCGAGCAGGCCCGAGACCGCGGCGTCCAGCAGCGCGTCCTTGCCGCCGAAGGCTCGCACGACGGTACCCGCCCCGAGGCCGGCCTTCCTCGCGATCGCCTCCACGGTGAGGACCGCGCCCGGCTCGGACAGCAGCGAGACCGCCGCATTGAGGGCCAGTTGCCGATTGCGGACCGCGTCCGCCCGGCGACCGCCGCCAGCCGTCGTTGACATTTGGAATGGCCCTTCCACATAATCGACCATCTGGAACGCATGCTCCAGTTAGACTACGCGAGAGGACGCGCCCCCATGAACCAGCGGATCCTCATCTCCGGTGCCAGCATCGCCGGCCTGACCGTGGCGCACTGGCTAGCCCGATACGGCTTGCGCCCGACGGTGGTCGAACGCGCACCGGCCCCGCGCACCGGCGGCAACGGCGTCGACGTGCGCGACCACGCCGTCGACGTAGCCGAGCGGATGGGCATCATGACTTGCATCCGGGCAGCGGCCGCCGACGTACAAGGAATGAAGTTCGTCGATGCGAAGGACCGCGCCGTCGCCCGCCTCGACACGACCGCGGCCAGTGAGGTCGAGATCATGCGCGGCGACCTGGTCGCCCTGCTGCACGGCGTGACCGACACCGGGGTCGACTACCTGTTCGGCGACTCCGTGCGCAGCCTGGCACAGGATGGGGACGGTGTCACGGTCACCTTCGACCGGGCCGGCAGCCGCCGCTTCGACCTGGTCATCGGCGCCGACGGCATGCACTCCACCGTCCGCAGGCTCGCGTTCGGGCCGGACTCGCAGTTCTTGCGCCACAAGGACCACTACTTCGCCTTCGCCAACGCCGATGCCGCGCTGGGCGAGAACCGCTGGATGACCATGTACAACCAGCCGGGCAGGATGGTCGGCGTCTACCGCTCCGGCCACCACGCCCAGGCCAAGGCATACTTCATCTTCCGCTCCGCGCTGCGACGGTACGACTTCCGCGACATCGAGCAGCATAAGCGCCTGCTCTGCCAAGCGTTCGGCGGCGACGCCCGCTGGCGGATCGCCGAGCTGCTCGCCGGGGCGCTAGCCGACCCCGACTTCTACTTCGACGCGCTCAGCCAGGTGCACGCGCCTTCGTGGTCCACCGGCCGCGTCGCGCTGGTGGGCGACGCCGCTTGGTGCGCCTCGCCGGCCTCGGGCGCGGGGGCGGAACTGGCCCTGGTCGGCGCCTACCGCCTTGCTGGGGAACTGGCCAGCGCGGGCGCGGACCACCGCGTCGCCTTCGCCCGGTACCAGGACAGCCACCGCAAACTGGTGACCAGGAAACAACAGATCGCCCTCAACATCCGGCTCATGGTCCCGAAGACCCACGGCGGCCGGTGGATCCGCGACGGGCTGGCTCGGCTGCCGATCCTGCGTGCGATAGCCGCTGCCGAACGTCGCCTGCCGGCCAGGGTGGCCCGCGCGTTGCCGGAGTACGTCGCGACCGC
Source organism: uncultured Actinomycetota bacterium (assembly GCA_963794685.1). GTDB lineage: Bacteria > Actinomycetota > Actinomycetes > Mycobacteriales > Micromonosporaceae > CAVTWH01. The sequence continues at coordinate 273,779 of CAWCFK010000013.1, forward strand.
CTGACCGTGGCCAAGCCGGCCGAATGGGCAGGCTCGCAGCTCGCCGTTCAGTAGTCACCTGCCGGCTGTACCGACGGACGCCGCCGGCTACCCGTGGCGGGCCGAATCCGGTGAGCTACCAGACCGCAGTCGACAACTGTTCGGGAGCTACCGACCACGTAGCGTGTTGGCCGGCTCGCAGACCCGCGAACACATCTGACGAACGAGGAGAAAGTCTGTCGACGATTTCAGTGTTTCCCACCCGGGATCTGCGGTCGGAACTGGTCGAACAAACCCGCAAGAACGTCGGTCTTGCTCTTGATACATATGATGTCTACCATCTGATCGACCCTTTTCACTGGCTTCAGGGCGACGTGGCGGCCGGCCGGCAGAGGCTGCCGCCCGCCGCTGCGAAGGGTTGCGGCCGACGCCTGGCGCGGGTGCGTACCCGCACCGTCCCATGGCGCCGTTCGACCACGCCCGGACAAATCTGCACAGCTTCACCACGGTACGACGGCAACGTGCGCGGCCTGCGATCGGTGCCCGAACGGCGAGGCGGAACGTCCCCGCCGATGCGATCACCCACCGACGCGCGTCCACCGCCGCCTGAGCGGCCGGCGAGCCCCTCGATGGGATGGAAGAAAGGAACGAGGCGTGAAGTCAGCATTCTCCATTGCTGCCAAGTCGCTCACAGCACTTGCGCTGGTCGTCTCCGCAGCGCTGCTGCTGCCGACCATCGCCGGCCACGGGTCGGCGGAGGCCGCCACCCAGGCGACGTACTACGTCGCCCCGAACGGCAACGACAGCAATGCCGGGACCATCGCAGCTCCGTTCAAGACCCTGGAGCACGCACGGGACACCGTCCGCACCGTCAATACCAACATGACGGGCGACATCTATGTCTACGTCCGCGGCGGCAACTACCCGGTGACCAGCACCATCCAGTTCTCGCCGAGCGACTCGGGCACGAACGGGTACCGGATCGTCTACGCGGCGTACCCGAACGAGACGCCGGTGCTCAACGGCGGCGTCCAGGTGACCGGGTGGACCCAGCAGAGCGGCAACATCTGGAAGGCGCCGCTGAGCCGGAGCAACAAGCTGCGCGCGCTCTACGTCAACGGCAAGCGGGCGTTCATGGCGTCCAAGACGGTGAACTCGGCCGGCTGCTACGGCACCTACAACATCACCGCGGGGCAGGCCCCGTGGGCATGGGAATCCGGTTCCGAGTGCGACGGAGCCAAATATAGCCTCTCCGATTTCCCCGCCATCGCCCGCAACCAGGACGACATCGAAATCGAAACGGCGACCACCTGGACCACCGCCATCGTGGGGGTCCGCCAGGTCACCACGAGCTCTGACGGGGCGAACCGGGTGGCCCTGTTCCAGCAACCCGGCGCGGCCATCGCCCAGGGCGCGTACAACGGCGACGCCCAGGCCGGCGGCACCCACAAGCTCATGAACGCGTACGAGTTCCTGGACTCGCCGGGTGAGTTCTTCTTCGACAAGACCAGCCAGGTGTTGTACTACTACAAGGCCAGCTCCGAAGACATGACGACGGCCACCGTCTTCGCGCCGAACAACGTGTCGACCGTGCTGCGGATCACCGGCCAGTCCACCACCAGCCACGTCCACAACCTCACCTTCTCCGGGCTGACCGTCGAGCACTCGGACTGGAACCTGTTCAACGTCGCCGGCTCGGTATTCAAGCAGGCGCAGCAGGGCAACCTCGGCGCCACCGTCTACGCCAAGGGCAACTTCCACGTCTACTACTACCGCAACGTCGACGTCGCGCCGGGCATCATCCAGATCGAGAACGCCGACGGGATCCTGCTGCAACGCAACACGATCCAGCACACCGGCGTCGACGGCGTCAACATGGTCAACGACGTGCAGAACACCCAGTTGATCGGAAACTTCATCAACGACATCGCCGGATCCGGCGTGACGGTGGGCCATCCGCAGCACGTCTACATCGGCGACTACACGTCGACGAACCACGAGAAGTACTCCGTCCAGGTCGAAGGCCTGGACAAGAACATCGACATCAAGAACAACTACATCTACGACAGCGCAGTCCTGTTCAACGGGCACAGCGCCATCTCGGCCTACTTCACCGACACGCTGACCATCCAGCACAACCGGATCGAGAAGACCCCGTGGTCGGGCATCACGCTCGGCTGGGGCTGGTGGAACTTCGACGGGTCGTCGGGTTCGATCGCGCCGAACCGACCGACCACCACGGCCCGGAACAACACCATCAGCTACAACCACATCATCGATACGGTGCAGCGCCTCGGTGACACGGCACCCATCTACACGCTGGGCAACCAGCCGGGAACCACGGTCACCAACAACTACCTGGACGGTGTCCCGTCCGGCCACAAGTACGGGCTCCACCCGGACGAAGGCTCGGGGAATATCACCTTCCGGGACAACGTGCTGAACGTGGACAAGAACGTCACCTGGCTCATCAACTCCGATGACTTCGGACGCAAGCACGACCTGAGCATCACCAACACCTACGGGCCCATCAACAAGGTGTCCAACAAGTCGCTGCCGAACAGCACCATCCAGGACATCCTCGTCTACTCCGACTATGTCTGGCCGGCAGCGGCGCACGCCATCGTCGTCAACTCCGGACTTGAGGATGCCTACCGCGACATCATCCCGCAGGGTCAGGTCGCCCTGCCGGACTATGCCCTGCCGGGCAGCACCTTCGTCACCGGTACCGCATCGATTCCGATCCGCAGCACCGGCGATGCGACCCGGACCGTGTGGCTGGCCCCCTCGGGGACCACCACGTTCGTCGCCGGGGCGACGATGACCAAGGCGAGCGGCACCGCGACGTCCATCGCGGCACCGACGTCAGCCGGGGATTATCGACTCTTCGTCGTGGATGCCCAGGGGAACCGTTCAGCCCAGTCGAAGTGGATCGTTCGACAGCAGGGCGGCGGCGGCAGCAGCCAGCAGAACGTGATGATCGTGGGTGCCGCGTCCGGCCGGTGCGTCGACATCGCCGGGGCGAGCGCGACCAACGGCGCCCAGGCGCAGCTCTACGACTGCCACGGCGGTACCAACCAGCGCTTCACCTACACCTCGGCCAAGCAGCTGCAGGTCTTCGGAAACAAGTGCCTGGACGCCAACGGTCAGGGCACCACCAACGGCACCACCGTCGTCATCTGGGACTGCAACGGTCAGACCAACCAGCAGTGGAACCTCAACGCCAACGGCACCGTCACCGGCGTCCAGTCCGGACTGTGCCTGGACGCCAACGGGGCCGCTACCGCCAACGGTACGAAGCTGATTCTCTGGTCCTGCAACGGGGGCGCCAACCAGCAGTGGAGCCTGCGCAGCTGACCCAGCTGCGGCACCGCTGTCACCATCGCAACGAAATGCCAACGGCCGGTCGGGCTCCACCGACCGGCCGTTGGCCGTTTCCACCCGGTCGACGCTACCGCCGCCGGATCACCACCTTGTCCATATCGGTGGCCACCGCCGTCAGATTCCGTACGCCGCAACCCATGGCGCGCAGCACGGTCTCGGCCTTCTCCTCCCCGAACAGCGCCGCCTCCTCCTCACCGTTGTCCTCGGCCCGGATGACGCAGCGGAAGGTGAACCGGTGCAGCGAGCGGTCGTAGGTGACCGTGCCGTCCTCGGTGAACCGGGCGCTCAGGACGTCGTGCTCGGCCACGGCGGCGAGCAGCGCCGCCCGCACGTCGTCGTCGAGACCGTCGAACTGGCCACGGACGATGACCTGGTACCTGTGCTCATCCACGTCGGTCGCCTCTCGATGCTGGACACCGTGACTGCGGCCCGGCCGGCCGCGGCTGGCCACCGGTCCGCAGGGAAGAAAATACCGGCCGGCGCCGGGGAAACCGCCGTCCGTGACTGAGAAATGTCGCCGGGCCGGCTCGGCGCCCGCGTTCCCCCGCCGAGCTGCCGGTCGGCGCCTCGACATGATCCGGCCCGCTGGGTAGAGTCGTGATCGATGGATAGGTGTCCATGTCTGCCGCTCCTGCGGTGCGACGCATGTCCCATCGCTTCGAGGTCAACTACTCGCTGGAACGGCGGTACGGCATGACCGCAGGCCCCGTGGCGCACCGCAGGCATCGGGTCGACGTGCCGGGCGAGGATCCTCCCGGGGCAGGTGACGGCCGGGCACACCTCCTGCCGCTGTCCGCCGGAACCCGCGCGGAGCTGGTCGCGCTGGCCGGGGCGTACCGTGACCTGGCCCGCTCCGGTACCGCCGCCGCAGCCGACCTCTCCGACCTGTGCTACACGGCCGGCATCGCCCGTGCGCACCAACCCCACCGGCTGGCGTTCGTCGCGGCCAGCCACGCCGAACTGGCGACCGCCATCGACGAAACACTGGCCGGAGAAGCGGCGGACCGTTCCGGCGACGCGACAGGGACGGCGACGGGTACCGGACTCGTGTTCGTCTTCCCCGGGCAGGGCGCGCAGTGGCTGGGCATGGGCCGCGAACTGTTGGCCGGGGAGCCAGCGTTCCGGGAGGCGTTCCGCCGCTGCGACCAGGTGGCCGGCCGGTACCTGGACTGCTCGCTGGAGGAGCAGTTGCTGCTGGACGCCTCCCGCTCGCGGCTGAGCGACATCGGCATCCTGCAGCCGACGATGGTCAGCCTGCAGATTGCCCTCGCCGACCTGTGGCGGTCCTGGGGGGTGTCCCCGGACGCGGTGGTCGGCAACAGCATGGGCGAGATCGCCGCGGCGCACGTGTCCGGGGCGCTGCGGCTGGACGACGCGATGATGATCGCCTGTCGGCGCAGCGCGCTGCTGCGGCGGGTCAGCGGCAAGGGCGTGCTCGCGATGGTGGAGCTGTCCGCGGCGGAGGCGGAGCGGCTCATCGCACCCACCGGCGGCCGGATCAGCGTGGCGGGGGCCAACAGCCCGAGCGCGACCGTGCTGGCCGGCGACCGCGAGTCGATCGAGCGGCTCAGCGCCGAGCTCGGCCGGCGGGACGTGTACTGCAAGATAATCCGGGACACGGTGGCCTCGCACAGCCGGTACGTGGACGAGCTGCGCGAGGATCTGGTCCGCGCCCTCGCCGACCTGAGCCCGGCGCGCACTGTCGTCCCGCACTACTCCACCGTCACCGTGGCCCCGTTGACCGGCACCGAGCTCGGCCCGGAGTACTGGAACCGCAACCTCCGCGAACCGGTACGGTTCGCCGACACGATCCGGCTACTGCACGGGCACGGCTACCGGACGTTCCTCGAAGTCAGCCCGCACCCGGTGCTGACCACCTCGGTACGCCAGACGCTGCAGCACGCCGGACTGGCCGCCAGCACGCTGATCTCCTGCCGGCGCGGGGCGGAGCGCGCCTCGCTGCTGGGCTCGCTGGGCGCCCTGTACACCGGCGGACACCCCGTGCACTGGCGCGGGCTCCACCCGTCCGGCGGGCGGTTGGTAGCGCTGCCCGGGGACCGCCCGCCGCCGCGCCGCCGGCTCACCCCCTACCAGGAAGCGTTGCTGGGTGCGTTGACCGCTCGGTGACCGCAGCCGCTTCGGCCATCAGCCGCCGGCCCAGTTCGTCGACGTGCCGGTCGCGCCACCCGGCCAGCGGCGTACCGCGCAGCCACCGGTTCGCCGCGCCCAGCGCAGGCCCGCAGCAGACTTCCCAGTCCACGTCGTAGGCCGGATCGCCGGTGACGGCCGCCCGCCGTGCCTGCGCGCAGTACCAGCGGAACACCAGCGCCATCGCGCGTTTGGCGTCCGGCTCCGGGTCACCGGCCGGCAGCTCCTGGCGCAGCTTGGCATACACCTCGTCGAACGGGGCGCGCAGCCAGCGCTGCTCGACCTGCCGGCGGGTGTCGGCATCGACGCGCTGCCAGTCGTCGTGGGCGCGCCAGATGTCGTAGAGCCGGTTGGCTCGCGCGTGGAACAGCACGCCCTTCTTCAGCACCCGGGCCCGACCGCCCAACTCGAACAGGTCACCGAACGGCGCGTACCCGGTGTCCTGCACGTCCACGCCGGCCAGCCGGTCCTTGACGGGTTCGCCCAGGCCGCTCTCGTCGGTGGCCAGGTTGACCGATCCGGTCAGCACGAAGTCGGCGCCCAGCACGAACGCGGCCGCGACCGCCTCGGGGGTACCGATTCCGCCCCCGGCACCCACCCGTACCGCCGCGACCACGGGCTGCCGCCGGGCCAGCTCGTCGCGCAGTCGCAGGATCGAGGGCAGCACCGCGAACAACTCGCCCAGCTCGGTGTACCCACCGGTGTCACCGAGCGCACAGAGGTCGTCGGCCATCGGGACCAGCGCGGCCAGCGCCGCCTCGGCGTCGGTGACGGCGCCCTGCTCGCGCAGCCGGGTCACGATGCCCTCCGGCGGCGGGGCGAGGAACTGCTCGGCGATGTCCGGCCGGCTCACCTTGGCCAGCAGGCGGCGCGGCACCACGATCCGCCCGTCTGCGGCCCGGTGTACCCCGCGCAGCCGGTAGCGCACCAGGGCGGGCGTGACCGTGACGTAGGTACCCACCTCGAGGCAGCGCACGTCGGCGCCGAGCACCAGGTCGACCAGCCTGTCCTCGTGCCCGGGTCCGTACGGCTCATAGGTGAGGTTGACCCCGTAGGGCGCGTCGGCGGGGAGCTCGGTGCGCAGCCGGTGCAGCGCCTGCGCCACCTGGCCGGACGGTAGGCCGGCGGTACCGAGGAAGGCGAGCATGCCGGCCCGCGCCATCCGGGCCACCAGCTCCACCGAGCCGATCCCCGCATGCAGACCGCCGGCGACGTAGGCGAACTGCACGCCGTACGCCGCCCGGAACGCCGCCGAGCCCAGACCCCGACCGTCCGGCGGCGCGGCCGGCACCGGGACGGACTGCCCGGCCGGGACCGGGCCTGGCGACGCGGCCGGGACCTGAGGCGCCGACGGCGCCGGCTCGGCCGGCTCGCTGCGGATGCGGTCCAGCAGCTTGGTCAGCACGGTGCCGGGGCCCAACTCGCGGACCTCGACCTCGCCACGGCTCAGCACGTAGCGCATGCTGTCCGTCCAGCGCACCGGGCTGGTGATCTGCCGACGCAGCCGGTCGGCCACGCCGTCGGCCGGGTACGGCCGCGCGTCGACGTTCGAGATCACCGCGATCTTGGGCGCGGCGAAGGCGAACCCGTCGAGGAAGCTGCCGAACGCGGCGCCCGCCTCGGCCATGTACCGGCTGTGGAAGGGGGCGCTGACGTTGAGCGGCGCGCAGCGCGCCCCGGCGGCGATGAACACCGGCAGGGCGCGGGTGATCGCGTCGGTGGGTCCGGCGATGACGGTCTGGTTGGGGGCGTTGAGGTTGGCGATGTCGATGCCGTCGAACCCGTTGCCGGCGAGGATCTCGCGGACGGCATCCGCGGTGAGCACCGACACCGCCGCCATTGTGCCGCCGCCCGCCCGGCTCATCAGCTCGCCCCGACGCTGGACCAGGCGCAGCCCGGTCTCGAAGTCGAAGACGCCGGCGGCGAACAGCGCGACGTACTCGCCCAGGCTGTGCCCGAGCACCAGGTCGGGCAGGCGCTCGCCGCGCCGCAGGGTGTCCAGGTAGCTCAGCGCGCTCACCACGTACAGGGCCGGTTGGGTGTACTCGGTGGAGCGCAGTTTCCGGTCCGGGTCGTCCACGCAGAGCGTCCGGACGCTGTACCCGAGGATGTCGTCGGCCCGGGCGGTCAGCTCGCCGAACCTGTCGAACAGTTCCTTGCCCATGCCTTTGGCCTGTGCGCCCTGTCCCGGGAACAGGTACACCCGACTGGTCGTCATCGATCTTGCCTCCCTGGTCGTCGGTTTCCCGGCGGGTCCGGCAATCCGCGCGGCCGGCGGCGGACCCACCGCCGCGGTCCCCGGGCTCGGGGTGCGGGCCGCCGCGAGCGCGGCGTCCAGCAGCCGGCTACCGTCCGGCACGAACGGCGACATCAACGCCAGCGCCCGGGATGCCGCCCCGGCCGGCAGCCGGGTGCGGACCAGGTTCGCCAGTGAGCCGGCCGGACCCAGGTCCAGGCAGAGGTACCCGTCCTGCTCCAGCAGCCGGTCCAGCACCCGGTCCAGGTCGAACGGGTGCCGCAGCACCCGCCAGAGGTGGTCGGAGTCGAGGCGCTCGACCGGGCCGCCGGTGGTCGCCGACAGTAGCGGCAGCCGGGGGTGCGCGGTCGTCATCCCGGCCACCAGGGCACGGAAATCCGGCTCCAGCGGCTCGATGTGACCGGAGTGGAAGGCGAACCCCACCGGCAGCCGCTGGCACAGCACGCCTTCGGCGACCAGCTGCCGCTCCAGCTGGTCGAGCACGCGGGGCGGCCCGGCCACGACGAAGTTCGTCGCGGAGTTCACCCCGGCCAGTTCGGTGTCCCGGAACAGGCCGTCCGGCCGGTCGAACAGCGCTGGCCGGTCGAGAACGGCGAGCATGCCACCGGGCGGCGCCGCCGACTCGAACAGCTGCACCTGCCGCAGCAGCAGGGCGAGGCACTCGTCCGGGTCGGCGGCGCCGGCCACCGCGGCGGCCGCCACCTCACCGAGGCTGGCGCCGAGCACCAGGTCCGGCTGGACGCCCTCGGCCATCAGGGTCCTGGCCATCGCGTACTCGACCATGAAAATGCCGGGCTGGGTGTACCGGAGGTCGTCGAAGGGGTGGTCGAACCGCCGGTCGGGCGGGTACATCCGGGCCAGCACCGAGTCACCGCTCACCCGGGCCACCACGGCGTCCAGGCCCCGCAGCGTCTCGCGGAACACCTCGTGGTGCCGGTACAGCCAGCCGCCCATGTGGTGGTACTGCGAGCCCTGCCCGGCAAACATGAACACCACGGGCCGGCTCATCCGGCGGCCCCGTCCGCGCGCAGGCGCCGGGCCAGCGCAGCCGGGGTCGGGTGGTCGAAGACGTCGGTCAGCCGGGGCCGGATCCCGGTGAGCCGCTGCACCTCCTGGGTCAGCCGGGCACCGAGCAGCGAGTTGCCGCCGGTGGCGAAGAAGTGGCTGTCCGGCCCGGCGTCGGCCCGGTCGAGCAGGGTGCGCCACAGCCGCACCAGGTCGGCGACCAGCTCGTCGGCGACGGTAGCGGGATCGGCCGACGCGCCCGCCGTCCGCTGTCCCGGATCGGCGGCCAGCGCGCGCAGGGCCCGGTGGTCGACCTTGCCGCTGCCCGTCAACGGGAACCGGTCGATCGGGACGAACACCTGCGGCACCGCCGCGATCGGCAACCGCCGTCGGCAGTGCTCCCACAGCTGGTCGGTCGGCAGCGGCGCGGTCGGCCCCGGCCCGGTCAGCAGGAACGCGGTCAGCACCGCGTCCGGGCCCTCGCCGGCCACCACCACCGCGGCGCCGCTCACCTCCGGATGGGCCAGCAGGACGCCCTCCACCTCGCCCAGCTCGATCCGGTTGCCGCGCAGCTTGACCTGCCGATCCACCCGGCCGGACAGGGCCAGCCGACCGGAGCGCAGCCAGCGGGCGAGGTCCCCGGTGCGGTAGTAGCGGCCGTACAGCGGATGGCTGCCGAACCGCTGCGCCGTCAGGTCGGGGAGCCGGTGGTAGCCGAGGGACACCCCGGCTCCGGCGATGCACAGTTCGCCGCGCACACCGACCGGCAGCTCCCGCCCGTCCGCTCCGACCACGAACACCCGGGTGTTGGCGATCGGCGTACCGATGTCCACCGGGTCGGCGCCCACCGCGCCGAGCTCGCCGGAGACCGAGCTGATCGTGGTCTCGGTGGGCCCGTAGACGTTGCGCAGCCGGCAGCCCGCCGACAGCAGCCGCCCGGCCAGGACGGCCGGTAGCGGCTCGCCGCCGCTGAGCACGTGCCGGCTGGCCAGCTGCTCCGCGCAGTCGTCGAGGACCAGCCCGAGGGTGGTCGGGGTGGCGTGCAGCACGGTCACCTCGAAGCGGTGCAGGAGCTGTCGCATGGCGGCGCCGTCGGTACGCGCCTCGTCCGGCGCCACCGCCAGCCGTCCCCCGGTCACCAGCGGCAGGTACAGCTCCAGCGCACTCGCGTCGAAACTGAACGTGCCCTGCCACAGGGTGGTGTCGCCGGGGCCGATGCCCAACTCGTCGGCGAAGTGCCCGATCACGTTGGCCAGGCTGCGGTGGGTGACCGTGGTCCCCTTGGGGCGGCCGGTGGAGCCCGAGGTGTAGATGAGGTAGGCGGGCGCGTCCGGATCCACGGCCGGGTCGGCGGTGGGCACGGCCGGGGCGGCGGCCTCGGGGTCGACCGCCGGCAGCAGGCACGCCCCGGCGGGCACCTGCGCGGGTGGGAGCTGGAGTCCCGGTCCGGTGACGATCGCGGCCGCCGCGGAGTCGGCGAGCTGGTGGGCGATGCGCTGCGCCGGGTGGTCCGGGTCGATCGGCAGGTAGGCGGCGCCGGCCAGCCAGGCGCCGAGCGCGGCGGCGGCCAGCGCCGGGCCGCGGCGGACCAGCAGGGCGACCACGTCACGGTTGCCCACCCCGGCGGCGGCCAGCGCGTCCCTGGTGGCCACCGCGGCGCCCCACAGCTGCCCGTACGACACGACGCGATCCCCGTCGACCACGGCCGGCGCCTGCGGCCGGGCGCGGACCCAGCCGGCCACGGCGGCCGGTACCGTCGCCAGCCGCGCCGGCCGGTCGGTGGCGTTGGCCGCGGCGATCACCTCACGGTCCAGGTCGCACCATCCGGACAGCGCCCGCACCGGCTCGTCGGGCTGCTGCCCGACCCGGACCAGCAGCGCGTCGTAGCGCCGCAGCAGCAGGTCGACGTCGTCGCGGTCGAACACGTCGGTGGTGAAGGCCGCGCGGATGTGGATCGCGCCCGGCCCGCTGGACACCATCCAGCTCAGGTCGTACCGGCATCCGCCGTTCTCCACCACGAGCTGCCGGGCCGGCCGGCCGCCGACGGTGAACCCGGCCGGGCCGGCCACCGGCAGGTAGTTGAACACGTGCCGGAACAGTTGGTTGCGCCATCCCGAGCCGGTACGCGGCAGCTCGTCGGTGAGCAACTCGACCGGGTACGCGGCGTACCGCATCCCCTCCAGGAACACCCGGCGAGCCGACCGGACCAGGTCGGCGAAGCCGCCGCCGCGGTCCACCAGCAGCCGCAGCACGAGCATCCCGACGTGGTACCCGACGGCGTCGGCCGCCTGCCTGGTACGCGCGCTGACCGGCGCGCCGATCGTGAGGTCGGGGCCGGCGCCGTGGTCGGCGAGCAGCAGCGCGTAGCCGGCCAGCAGCACCACGGATTCCGGGGCGCGCAACGCGGCCGTGAGCCGCTGCACCGCGGCCACCGCCGCGGCTGACAGCGACCGGGTCACCTCGTCGCCGACCAGGGTGATCCGGGCCGGATCCGGCCGGCCGACGGCGAGTTCCATGGCGGCGGGGTCCAGCCCGGCGAGCTGCCGCCGCCAGTACTGCGCACCGGCGGGGTCCGGCTCGGGCTCCGTCCAGGCCGGTACCTGCGTGCCCAGGGCGCCCGGCACGGGCGACCCGGCCAGCGCCGCTTCGTACCCGGCGATCAGGTCGCGCAGCAGCGGCCCGGCGGAGAGCGTGTCGAAGACCGCGTGGTGCACCGCCAGGCAGCACACGTCACCGGTCGGGTGCGCCAGGTGCAGGGCCCGCAGCAGCAGGCTGTCGTCGGGCTGGAACGGGCCGGCCACGAAGGCGGTCAGCTCGGGCAGCGGGTCGTCGCCGGTACCTACGCGCCGCTGCACGGGCACCGTCGCCTCGGACGGCGGCAGCACCCGCCGCACCAGCCCGTCCGGGGTCTCCCGGAACACCGTGCGCAGCACCTCGTACCGGCGTAGCAGGTGCGCGACGGCCGCGCTGAGCGCCTGCGTGGACAGCCGGCCGTCGACCTGGAAGGCCACCGAGAGGTTGTTCACCCCGGTACCGGGTACCAGCGACTCCAGCAGCCAGAGCCCGGATTCCTTGGCGGTGGCCGGACAGGTGGCGCCGCCGGGCGGCGCGGTCACGTTCGTCACTTCGCCAGCAGCCTTTCCACGGTCCGCGCCACCTGCGGCGAGCGCAGCAGGTCGGGGTGGTCCACGTCGAACCGGTACTCGCGCACGAGCGGGCCCAGCTCCACCGGCCCGCCCGCGGCGCGCAGCCGGTTGAGGCCACTGGTCGGGCTGGCCGAGCTGAGCACCGCCGACCGCAGCCAGCCCGCGCTCGGATCGAGCTGTTCGGCGACGGTGAGGAACGTCAGGTACCCGCCGAACAGCCCGAGGAATTCGGCGCGCGCCTCGGCATCCAGGCCGACCCGGGCGAACACCGGCTCGGCGACCTCACCGAACAGGGCGCAGAGCGCGATCGCGAAGCCCCGTACCGAGCCGGCGTGCTCGGTGCGCAGCCCGGCCGCGCGGTCCCGGGCCGCGGCCGTCTGCGCGGGCCCGAGGACGTCCGCCAGGCTGGCGAGCACCTTGCCGAAGTGGCGGTCCAGCGTGGTGACGTTGGCCATTTCCGGGTCAAACGCGACGATCCCGGGCGGCTCCTGCCACTCGCCGATCCGCTCGGCCAGCACCGCCGCGTGCACCGCACCGACGCAGTACCCGAGCACCGCGCGGACGGTCCGGCCACTGGCCCGGATCTCGGCCAGCCAGGGCGCCAGATACTCCTGCGCGGTGACCGGCGTGTCCGGCGGGATCGGCGGTGGCACCGACTGCCAGAGCGCGCAGTCGGCGCGCAGCTGCCCGGCCAGGTCCGCGAAGCCGGCCTCGCGCCGGCCGGTGGTCGGGAAGTCGATGCCGAGGACGACCGAGGTCGACCCGACGTTCGACAGCGGTTTCCAGAAACGGGGAGTGACGCTGGGCTGCACGGTCGTCATGTCCTTCCCTCCGAGGGGCCGGGTGCCTGCGGTACCGGGTGCCGGGCGGCGATCTCCTCGGCCAGCCGTCGGCCCAGCGCGACCGGTGTGGCGTACTCGTAGAACACGTCCACGGGCAGCTCGACCGAGGTGCGTACCTTGAGCCGTTGGTGCATCTCGATCGCGGCGACCGAGGTCAGGCCGAGTTCGAGGAGGTCGCCGTCCGGGTCGACGTGCTCGGCGGAGTCGTGCCCGAGCACGTCGGCGACCTCGGCGCAGATCAGCCGTACCAGCTCGGTCAGCTCGGCGTCGGTGCCCGGGTTCGCAGCCGCCGCGGCGTCGGCTGGGGCGGCTGCCGCGGCATCCGCCGATCCGGCCGGAAGATCCGGTCCGGGGCGGTCGGGCGTCGGGCCGTCCAGCGTCGTCGGCGGGTCGGCGTGCGCCGATGTCAGGACCACCGCGGGCTGTCCGGAGTCGACCGCGAGGCGCAGGCCCCGCACCACTTCGTCGGCGGTACCGGAGGGCACGGTCAGCGCCAGCGCCCGGCCGCCGCGGGCCCGGCGGGCCTGGGCGAGCGCTTCGTACACCGCGCCCGCGGGCGCGGCGGCCCCGTCCGGGCAGGTGCTCACCAGGACGAGCAGGGGCGTCGTCGTGGTGTCGGTCGCGGTGTCCAGCGCCTGCGCCGTCGTGACCAGCTCCGCCCACTCCCCCGGCAGAGGTGCTGACGGCGCCGCGATCCGGCCGGCGCAGACAACGGTACGCAGCGGCTGGTCCGCCGCGACCGAGGCGACCAACCGGGCAAGGGCCGGGGCATCGGTGGGGTGGCAGTCCAGCGGCTCGACGCCGGGCTCGTCGCGCAGTTCCGGGCCGCCGCCGGCCACCAGCACCCGGGCCGCGCCCGCGCCAGCGGCCCAGCGGGCAATCCCCGCCACCACCTCGTCCGGGCCGCCGGCCACCAGCACGGTGCCTGCCGGCCGCCAACCGCCGGGCGGCCCGGACGGCGGCGCGTCGAGGGGTACCAACCGGCGGCCCAGCAGGCCGTCGCCGGTGAGGGCCAGCTCCCGCCCGGCGGCGGCGCCGGCGAGCATCGCACACAGGCGGGCGCGCGCGGTGGCGTCCAGGCGCTCCGGCAGTTCCACGACGCCGCCCCATCCGGGTGCGCCGGACAGCGCCCGGCCCAGCCCGGCCAGGACCGCCCGGGCGCCGTCTGCCGCTGGTGCCCCGCCGATCGCCGTCGGCGCGCCAGGGCCGGCGCACCAGAGGCTGGCCTGGGGCGCGATGTCGACGAGCGCGGACAGCAGCGGCACGGCCGCCGCAACGCCCGCCGGTACCGGCCCGGGACCGGCCCCGATCGCCAGCAACGACAGTGCCCCGGCCAGTGGTGGGCGACCGGTGAGCACGGCCGACACCGCCCGATACAGCCCCTCCCGGTCCGCGCCCGCCGGATCCACCAGCAGCGGTACGGGTACCGCGCCGTACCGGGCCAGCGCGCCGGCCACCGGATCCACCAGCTCGTACCCTTCTCCCCCGGGTGCCGCCACGATCAGCCAGGTACCGCTCAGCGTCGGTGCGGCCGGCACGTCCACCGGAGCCCACTGCACACCGTGCAGTCGGCGGGGCGGGTCGGCCAGCCCGTGCCGCTGGCGCCATCCGGACAGCGCGGCGAGCACCGCGCTCGCCGGCTCGTCCCCGCGCAGGTCCAGCACGCCCAGCAGATCCGTCAGGTCCGAGCCGTCGACGGCTGCCCAGAGGCGCCGCTCCGCCGCGGAGGTGGCCGGCGCCGTCCGGGCCGGCGCCGTCCGGGCCGGCGCCGCTGAGCGGGTCGGCCAGTACCTGCGGCGCTGGAACGGGTAGGTGGGCAGCGGCACCCGACGTACCGGGTGACCGGCGAACAGCGCCGCGGGCTCGCACCCGACCCCGTGCACGTACGCGGTCACCACGGCACGGATCAGCGACGCCACCTCCGATCCGACGTCCGCGTGCGTGCCGAGCACCAGCGCCGCGCCGTCCCCGGCACCGCAGACGCGGCCCACGGTGATCGTCACGTCGGCGGGCTGCGCGCCGGCTCCGGCCGGCTGCCGGCCGTGTGTGGCGGCGCCCACCGCGCGGCCGACCTCGGCCGGCGGGACCACCCCGGTCAGGTACGCCGCCGCCAGCTCACCGATTCCGGTCCCCGCCACGCTGTCCGGCCGTACCCCCCACGACTCCAGCAACCGGCACAGCGCAACCTGCACGGCAAACATCGCCCCGACCGCCCCGTCCGCCCCCCTGCGGTCCCCGACCGCACCATCGGCTTCCCTGCGGTCCTCGACCGCAGGATCGGCTTCCCTGCGGTCCCCAACCGCACCATCGGCAGCCGGCCGGACCGTCAGTCGCCGGGCCGCGGTGGCCAGCGCGGGGTCGAGGAGCGCGCAGGCCTCGTCGAAGGCCGCCGCGAACGCCGGGAACGCGCCGTACCAGTCACTGCCCAGCCCGGGCAGGTAGGCATCGACCCCGGACAGCTGCAGGGCCAGCCGGGGCGCGTCTGCCCGCCCGGTGACCACCAGCGCTGCCGGGTCGGGCGGCGCGGCCGGCGTCGCGTCCCCGGCGAGCAGGCTCAGCCCGCGCCGGAGCCCGTCGGTGTCGCACGCGAACACGGCGGCCCGATGGCGGAACGCGGTACGGGTGGCAGCGAGCGAGAACGCCACGTCGGTCGGCAGCGCGTCAGTGGGGTGCACCGCCGCGGGTGGGTCCCCCGCCGGTTGCAGGTGGTCGAGCAGGCGGCGCGCCTGGCCACGCAGTGCGGCCGGGGACTTCGCGGACAGGATCCACGGCAGTACCGGCAGGGCGCCGCGCTCCCCGACCGGGAACGCGTCCCGCGCGGCGGGCGGCTGCTCCAGGATCACGTGCGCGTTGGTGCCGCTGATCCCGAACGACGACACCGCGGCGCGCCGCGGCCGGCTCCGGTCCGGCCACGGCGTGGCCTGCGTGACCAGCCTGACCTCGCCCGACGACCAGTCCACGTGCGGGCTGGGCGCGGCGACGTGCAGGGTCGGCGGCACCAGCCGGTGCCCTAGCGCCGCCACCATCTTGATGACGCCGGCCACCCCGGCGGCGGCCTGGGTGTGGCCCAGGTTCGACTTCACCGAGCCGAGCAGCGCCGGCTGCCCGGCGGGGTGCGCCGCGCCGTACGTCGCGATCAGGGCCTGCGCCTCGATCGGGTCGCCCAGCGTGGTGCCGGTGCCGTGCGCCTCGATGACGTCCACGTCGTCCGGGGTCAGCTGCCCGGCGGCCAGCGCCTGCCGGATCACCCGTTGCTGCGCCGGGCCGTTGGGTGCGGTGAACCCGTTGCTCGCGCCGTCCGAGTTGACTGCGCTGCCGCGCACGACGGCCAGCACCGGATGGTCCCGGCGGCGTGCGTCGGACAGCCGTTCCAGCACCAGCAGCCCGGCGCCCTCGGCCATCCCGGTGCCGTCGGCGGACGCGGCGAACGCCTTGCAGCGCCCGTCCGCGGCCAGCCCACGCTGCCGGCTGAACTCCACGAAGACCGCCGGGGTGGCGAGCACCGTCGCGCCGCCGGCCAGCGCGAGATCGCACTCCCCGTTGCGCAGCGCCTGCGCCGCGAGGTGCAGCGCCACCAGCGAGGACGAGCAGGCGGTGTCCACGGTGACGGCCGGCCCGTGCAGCCCGAGGGTGTACGCGAGCCGCCCGGACACCACCCCGGAGCCCAGGCCGGTACCCAGGAATCCCTCCGCGCCCTGCCCGTCACCCAGCTGCAGGGCGTAGTCGGCGTACATCACGCCGACGAAGACCCCGGTCTGGCTGTCGCGCAGCGAGGCCGGGTCGATGCGGGCCCGTTCGAGCGCTTCCCAGCCGACCTCCAGCAGCAGGCGCTGCTGCGGGTCCATGGCCAGCGCCTCCCGCGGGGAGATGCCGAAGAACGCCGCGTCGAAGTCGGCAGCGTCGGCGAGGAAGCCGCCGGAGCGGGTGTACGAGGTGCCGGGCCGCTCGGGATCGGGGTGGTAGAGCCGGTCGACGTCCCAGCCCCGGTCGTCCGGGAACGGCCCGATCGCGTCGCCGCCGTCCCGTACCAGGCGCCAGAGGTCCTCCGGCGACCGTACCCCGCCCGGGTAGCGGCAACCCATCCCCACGATGACCACCGGATCGTCGTCGCCGGCCGGCGCCCCCGTCCGGCGGACGTCAACCGCGCCGGTCGCGTGGGTACCGGAGCCGGCGCCCGTGGGGTCGAACAGGCGCTCGCACAGGTGCCGGCCGAGCACGGCCGCCGAGGGGTAGTCGAAGGCCAGCGTCGCGGGCAGCCGCAGGCTGGTGGCCCCGGCCAGCCGGTTGCGCAGCTCCACGGCGCTCAGCGAGCCGAAGCCGAGATCCTTGAACGCACGCCGCTCGTCGATCGCGTCGGCGCCCGCGAAGCCCAGCACCACGGCCGCGTGTGCCCGGACGAGATCGACCAGCGCGCGCTCCCGTTCGGCCGCCGGGCGACGGGCCAGCCGGTCGGCCAGTCCGGTACCGGAGGCAGCGCCGGCCGCCCTCGGCAGCGGGGCCCGGACCAGCCCGCGCAGCAGCGGCGGCAGCCCGGACTCGGCCTGCGCCCGCAGCACCGTCCGGTTCAGCCGCACCGCAACGAGCACCGGCGGATCCAGCCGCAGGGCCGCGTCGAACAGCGCCAGGCCGTCCACTTCGGACAGTGCGGTGAAGCCCGACCGGGCCAGCCGGTCGAGGTCCGAACCGGCCAGTCCGCCGGTCATCCCGCCGCCCGGCGCCCACAGGCCCCAGGCCAGCGCGCGGCCCGGCAGGCCAGCCGCCCGGCGACGCTCGGCGAGCGCGTCCAGTGCGGCGTTGGCCGCGGCGTAGTTGGCCTGGCCGAGCCCGCCGAACACGCCGGCCGCCGAGGAGAACAGCACGAAGCCGGCCAACGGGGTGTCGCGGGTCAGCTCGTCCAGGTGCAGGGCCGCGTCCAGCTTGGGTCGCAGCACCGCGTCGAGCCGCTCCGCGTCCAGCGACTCCAGCAGGCCGTCGGCGAGCACACCGGCGGTGTGCACGACCGCGGTGAGCGGATGCCCGTCCGGTACGGCGGCGAGCAGGGCGGCCAGCGCTGCCCGGTCGCTCACGTCGCAGCCGACGATGGTGGCCTGCGCGCCGCTGGCGGCCAGGTCGGCGACCAGGGCGTCGGCGCCCGCGGCGGCCGGCCCGTGGCGGCTGGCCAGTAGCAGGTGCCGGACGCCGTGCCGGGCCGCCAGGTGCCGGGCGATCAGCGCGCCGAGCTGGCCGGTACCGCCGGTGATCAGGACGGTGCCGTCGCGGTCCCAGCCGTCGATTCCCGGATCGTGCGCCGTGGGACCGGCTGGCGGCTCGGCGGTGACGGGCGCCAGCCGGGGCTGGTACGGCCGGCCGCCGCGCAGCGCCAGCTGCGGCTCGCCGATGGCCAGGGCCGCCGGCAGCGCGGCCAGGGACGCGGGACCGTCGACGTCGATCAGCACGAACCGGTCCGGGTGCTCAGACTGGGTGGAGCGCAGCAGACCCCACGCCGCCGCTCCCGCGACATCGTGCGGGGGTCCGTCGGCCGGCCGGTCCCCGGGGCGTACCGCACCGGGTCCGGCGGCGCCGCGCGTCACCAGTACCAGCCGGGATCCGGCGAACCGCGGCTCGGCCAGCCAGCGCTGGGCGAGGGCGAGGGTGTCCGTGAGCGCGGCGCGTACGCCGGCGGCCGTCGGATCGCCGGGTGGGCAGGACGCCAGGACCCATTCCGGAACGGTCCCGGTCGCGTCCGCCGCCGGCACCGGGTCTACCTGGACGCCACCCGCGCACAGCGCCGCCGCCAGGGCGTCCGGGTACGGGTCGAGCACCCCGACCCGTACCGGCCCGCGCCCGGGATCCAGGGCCGCGGGTACCGGCGTCCAGTCAATCCGGAACAGGCCCTCGTCGCGGCCGGCGTTCACGGCGGCCGGCATCACACCGGCGGGCAGCGGCCGGACCGCCAGCGACCGCACGGTCGCGACCGGGGCACCGGTGTGGTCGGCCAGCGCCAATCGGAGCACCCCGGGCGACCCGCCGCCGGACAGTCGCACCCGCAGCCCGGTGGCGCCGGTGGCGTGCAGGTCGACACACTCCCACGCGAACGGGAGCCAGGCGCCGGTCGCGGCGGCCGGCAGCAGGTCCCCCAGCGCGATCGGGTGCAGTGCCGCGTCGAGAAGGGCCGGATGCACCCCGTACCGCTGCGCCTGCGCGCCGGCCGCCTCGGGCAGCGCCACCTCGGCCAGCAGCTCGTCGCCGTACCGCCAGACCGCTTCGAGCCCGCGGAAGGCGGGCCCGTGGTCGAGGCCGGCCGCGGCCAGCCGCCGGTACACCTCGTCCGGGTCGACGGGCTCCGCACCGGCGGGCGGCCAGGGCCCCGCCGCGGTCGCCGGCGCCGGGGCGCCGGCGCCGAGCACGCCGGTCGCGTGCCGCACCCAGGACGGCTCGTCGGTGCCACCGTCCGGTGCGGCGTACACGCTGAGCGGACGCCGGCCGTCCGCCTCGGGCGCCGCGACGGCCACCTGGACCAGCACCGCCCCCTCGGCGGGTAACCGCAGCGGCCCTTCGATAACCAGCTCCTCGACCGCCTGGCAGCCCACCTGCGCGCCGGCCTGCCAGGCCAGCTCCACGAAGACGGTGCCGGGCAGCAGCACGCTGCCGTGCACGACGTGGTCCGCCAGCCACGGCACAGCCCGGCTGGACAGCCGGCCGGTCAGCACCAGCCCGCCCGAACCGGCGAGGGTCACCGCGGCGCCCAGCAGCGGATGCCCGGAGACCACCGGCTCACCGGCGCCTGCCTGCACCGCCTGCCAGTACCGGTGCCGCTCGAACGGGTACGTCGGCAGCTCGATCGGCCGCCCATCGGGGCTGCCGGCCGGTGCGGGGCCGGCCAGCGCCGACCAGGCCGCTGGCGCGCCGGCCACCGCCAGCTGGCACAGCGAGGTACGGAACCGGTCCAGGCCGCCCTCATCGCGGCGGAGCGTGCCGAGCACCGCCGCCGGCCCGCCGCGTGCCGCGACGGTGTCGCCCATCGCCGAGGCGAGCACCGGGTGCGGGCTGACCTCGACGAGCGCCGAGCAGCCGCGGTCCAGCAGGGCCTGCACGGCGGCGTCGAAGCGCACCGTCTGGCGCAGGTTGCGGTACCAGTACCCGGCGTCCAGGGCGGTGGTGTCCAGCCACGCTGCGTCCACAGTGGAGTAGAACGGCACCTGCGCGGGCCGGGGCTCGATGCCGGACAGCAGGTCGACCAGCCGCTCCCGCAGCGGCTGCACCTGCGCCGAGTGCGACGCGTAGTCCACCTCGACCCGGCGCGCCCACACACCGTCGCGCTCGCACCCGGTGACCAGCTCCGCCAGCGCGTCGACGTCGCCGGAGAGGACCACCGAGGCAGGCCCGTTGACCGCGGCCACCGAAATCCGTCCGGGCCACCGGGCGATCCGGTCGCGTACCGCCGATTCGTCCAGGGCGACCGACACCATGCCGCCCAGGCCCGACAGCTCCCGCAGCAGCTGGCTGCGCAGCGCCACCACGGCGGCCGCGTCCGCCAGGGACAGGGCGCCGGCCACGCAGGCGGCGGCGATCTCGCCCTGGCTGTGCCCGACCACCGCCGCCGGGGTGATGCCGTAGGAGCGCCACAGCGCAGCCAGCGACACCATCAGCGCGAACAGCACCGGCTGGACCACGTCGACCCGGTCCAGGCCGGGCGCACCGGCGTCGCCGCGCAGGACGGCGGTCAGCGACCAGTCGACGTGCCGGGAAAGTTCCCGTTCGCAGTCTGCGATCGCGTCGCGGAACACCGGCGCCTCGGCGAGCAGGCGCTGCGCCATCGCGGCCCACTGGGAGCCCTGCCCGGGAAACACGAACGCGACGTCGCCGCCCCGCGCCACGTCCTCGATCACCTGCGCTGCCGGCGTACCGTCGGCCAGGGCGGCGAGGCCGGCCAGCAGCGTCTCCCGGTCCGCGCCGAGGACGATGGCCCGGTGCTCGAAGGCCGAGCGGGTGACCACCAGGGCGCGCCCGACAGCGGCCGGGGACAGCTCGGGTCGCGCCGCCGCGAACGCCCGCAGCTGGCTGGCCTGGGCCCGCAGGGCGGCCGGGGTGCGCGCGGACAGCGGCCAGGCCACGGCCGGCGCCGGGTCACCGTCGGCGGGCTCGGCCGACGCCGGCTCGGGGGCGGCCGGTTCGCCCGGCGCCTCCTCGATGATCACGTGGGCGTTGGTGCCGCTCACCCCGAACGAGGAGACCGCTGCCCGGCGCGGCGCCGCCCCACGGGCCCACTGCACCGGCTCGGTCAGCAGCCGCACCGCCCCGGACGACCAGTCCACGTGCGGTGTCGGGCGGTCCACGTGCAGGGTGCGGGGCAGCTTGTCGTGGTGCAGCGCCATGGTCATCTTGATGATCCCGGCCACCCCGGCGGCGGCCTGCGAGTGGCCCAGGTTGGACTTGATCGAGCCGAGCCACAGCGGATGCTCCTCCGACCGGTCCTGACCGTAGGTGGCCAGCAGCGCCTGCGCCTCGATCGGGTCACCCAGCGGGGTACCGGTGCCGTGCGCCTCCACCGCGTCCACCTGGCCGGCGGACAGGCCGGCGTCCACCAGCGCAGCCCGGATCACCCGCCGCTGCGAGGGCCCGTGCGGTGCGGTGAGCCCGTTGCTCGGACCGTCGGAGTTGACGGCGCTGCCCCGTACCACCGCCCACACCCGGTGGCCGTGCCGGCGCGCCTGCGACAGCCGCTCGACCACCAGCACGCCCACCCCCTCCGACCAGCCGGTGCCGTCGGCGGCGGCGGCGAACGGCTTGCACCGCCCGTCCGGGCTGAGCCCGCCCTGCCGCGCGAACTCGGTGAAGGTGTTCGGCGTACCCATCACGGTGACGCCGCCGACCAGGGCGAGCGTGCACTCGCCGGCCCGCAGGGCGCGGGTCGCCAGGTGCAGCGCGACCAGCGAGGAGGAGCAGGCGGTGTCCACGGTGACCGCCGGACCGACCAGGCCGAGCTGGTACGCCACCCGCCCGGACACCAGGCTGCCCGCGCCGTAGCTGCCCGGATAGTCGTGGTACATCAGGCCCGCGAACACTCCGGTTGCGGTGCCCCGCAGCGTCTCCGGCACGATGCCGGCCCGCTCCAGCGCCTCCCAGGAGACCTCCAGGAACTGCCGCTGCTGTGGATCGGTGGCCACCGCCTCCCGGGGCGACATGGCGAAGAAGCCCGGATCGAAGCGTGCCGCGTCGGGCAGGAAGCCGCCCTCGGCCGGCCGGGCCGCGTCGGGGTTGTCCGGGTCGTGCGGATACAGCGACTCCAGCTCCCAGCCACGGTCGGTCGGGAACGGGCCGATCGCGTCGGTACCGCTGGCCACCAGCTCCCACAACTGGTCCGGCGAGCCGACGCCGCCGGGGTACCGGCAGGCCATGCCGACGATCGCCACCGGCTCGTGGTCGCGCTCGACCGACTCGCGCAGCTGGCCCCGGGCCTGCTGGAGTTCGACCGCGAGCCGCCGCACGTAGTCGCGCAGCCGCGCGTCGCCGGCCACTGCGCCGTTCCCGGTGTCCTGCGTCAGCTCCGTCATGCGATCCCCAGTTCGTCGTTGAGCAGGGCCGCCAGCTCGACATCGCTGACCGGCGCCAGTGCGGCGCCGCTCGCCCCGGTAGCCGCCCCGTTGCCCGGGTCCGAACCGGCCAGGTCCGCGGCGGCCGGCCGCGCGCCGGTCAGCTCGGCGAGCAGGTCGCGCAGGCCGGCGGCGAGGCGTTGGCGTGGCCGCTCGTCCGGCGGCAGCCCGGCCACGGCCACCGCCAGCCGGTCCAGCTCGGTCAGCGCCCGCAGCGCCGGGTCGTCGTCGGCCGCGCCGCCGAACAGCTCCGAACGCAGATGCTCGACCAGGTCGTCGGGGGTCGGATAGTCGAACGTCAGGGTCGCCGGCAGGCGCAGTCCGGTGGCGAGCGAGAGCCGGTTGCGGAACTCGATCGCGGTCAGCGAGTCGAAGCCGAGCTCGATGAACGGGCGGTACGACGGCACCGCCTCGGCGCCCGGGTACCCGACCACCTCGGCGGCCAGGCCACGGACCGTGGCGGACAGCTCCGCGTCCCGTTCCCGCGCCGGCAGCCCGGCCAGCCGGTCGGTGAGGACACCGGCCGGCTCGACCGCCCCGGCTCCGCCCGATCCGTTGCCCGCTCGCACGGCGTCGCCGCCGGCCGTCCGCGCACCGGCGGGCGCGGCGGGCACCGCTGCCGGCAGGAGCCTGTGCAGGGTCGGGTGCAGCGTGCCACGGTCGGCCTGCTCGGCCAGGGCGCCGAGATCCCAGTGCGCGGCCACGGTCTCCGGCTGTGCCGCGCCGAGCGCGGCGTCGAGCAACGCGAACGCGTCGCCGTCGGCGAGGGCGAGCACGCCGGCCCGCCGCATCCGGGCCTGCGTCGGCAGCCCGCCGGCCATCCCCGCCGTCGCGGCCCAGGGGCCGAACGCCACCGCCGTGCCGGGCAGCCCGGCGGCGCGCCGGTACCGGGCGAGTCCGCCGAGGTAGGCGTTGGCCGCCGCGTACCCGGCCTGCCCGGCGCCGCCCAGCACCCCGGCCAGCGAGGAGAAGAGGACGAACCGCGACAGGTCGTACCCGGCGGTCAGCTCGTGCAGCAGCCACGCCGCGTCCACCTTGGGGCGCAGCACCCCGGCCAGCCGCTCCGGGTCGAGGTCGGTGACCAGGCTGTCGTCCAGCACCCCGGCCATGTGGACCACCGCGGCCAGCGGATGCCCGGCCGGCACGGCCGCCAGCAGCCGGGCGAGGGCATCCCGGTCGGCGACGTCGCAGGCCGCGACGACCGCCTGCGTGCCCAGACCGGCCAGTTCGGCCACCAGCTGCGCGGCACCGGGCGCGTTCGGCCCCCGCCGGCTGGCCAGCAGCAGCCGGCGTACGCCGTGCCGGGACGCGAGGTGCCGGGCCAGGGCGGCGCCCAGCGCACCCGTTCCGCCGGTGATCAGCACGGTGCCGGCCGGTGGCCAGCCGGGACCGGCCGGCCCGCCCGGTGCGACCGGTGCCAGGGCGGGCACCCGCGGCGTACCGGCGCGCACCACGACCTGCTGCTGCGCCACCCGGGCCAGTGCCGCCAGGGAGGCCGGGTCGTCGTCCACATCGGACAGTGCGAATACGCCGGGATGCTCGGCCTGCGCGGACCGGACCAGGCCCCACACCCCGGAGAGGGCCGGGTGCGCTGCGGGCGCTTCGACGTCGACGGCGCCGCGGGTGATCAGCGTGAGGCGCGAACCCGCCAGCCGCGGATCCGCCAGCCAGTCGCGTACCAGCGCGAGCGCGCCGCGGACGGCGTGGTGCGCGGCGGCCGCCCCGGCCGGTGTGTTGCCCGGCAGCGGTACGCAGCTGAACACCAGCCGGGGCACCGGCCGGAGCGCAGCCAGCGAGTCCAGATCCGCTACGGCCTGCACCGGATGGCCCGCGGCGCGCAGTGCCCCGGCCAGACCCACCGGGTCCGGCCCCAACACGGCCAACGGCTGCGCGCCGCCGTGCTCGGGGCGGGCGGCGCCGGCCGCGACGGGCACCCAGTCCACGGCGTACAGCCCCGGGCCGGCCGGGAACGGTCCCGGGACGGCCGGCCGGGGCAAGGCGGGCAGGGCCGGGAGCGGGCGCACGGCCAGCAGGCCGATGCTCGCCACCGGGCTGCCGTCGGCGTCGGTCAGCTCCACCCGGACCGTACCGGCACCGGCCGCCGACACCCGCACCCGGGCCGCCCGGACCCCGGCGCTGTGCACCACGACGTCGTGTACGGCGAACGGCACCCCGACCTGCGGGATGTGCCCGCCCAGCGCCACGGCGTGCAGGGCGGCGTCCAGCAGCGCCGGATGCACCCCGTAGCCGGGCGTCGCGTCCGGGGCGGCCAGCACCACCTCGGCGTACACCTCGGCGTCCCGGCGCCAGGCGGCGCGCAGTCCACGTAGCGCCGGGCCGTAGGTCAACCCCGCCCCGGCGAGCCGGTCGTAGAGGTCCGCCACGGGTACCGGCTCGGCTCCGGCGGGCGGCCATGCGGCCCGGTCGTTCGCCGGCAGTTCACCACCGGCCGGGGACAGGGCGCCGCTGGCGTGACGTACCCAGCCGGAGTCCTCGGTGTGGCCGGTGGCCGCCGGGGCGTCCGGACGGCCGTGGATCGACACGGCGCGCCGCCCCGCCCCGTCCGCCGGGCCGACCAGCACGCGCAGCTGGACGCCGCCGACGCCCGACAGCACCACCGGGGCTTCCAGCACCAGCTCGTCGAGCACCGGGCTGCCCAGCTGCCGGCCGGCCGCCATCGCCATCTCGACCAGCGCGGTCCCGGGCAGCAGCAGCGCGCCGCCGATGACGTGGTCGGCCAGCCAGGGCAGGTCGGCCACCCGCAGCCGGGCGGTCGCCAGGTATCCGTCCGGCCCGGGGATCCCGGCGCCGAGCAGCGGATGCGCCAGCGCGGTGAGCCCGGCGGCGGCCACGTCCACGGCCCGCGCCCGGGACGCACCGGGACCCGTCGTGATCCAGTAGCGGGCCCGCTCGAACGGGTACCCGGGCAGGCGCAGCCGGCGCAGCCCGGGCCGGCGCGCGAGCCGGGCAGCGTCGAGGCCGGCCCCCTGCGCCCAGCACCGGGCCATCTCGTGCGGGTCGGCCGGGTCGGCCGGGACCGGCGGGTTGGTCGAACGCCGGCCCCGGTACGTGCCGGCGCCCGGCTGGCCGGACAGGTACCCGGCCAGCGCCTCGACCAGCTCGACGACGCTACCGGCGACCACGGCCAGCCGCTCGTCCAGCGCGTCGCGGCCGGCCGCCAGGGTGTAGGCCAGCGCGTCGGGGTCCGGGGCGTCCGGGCTCCCGGCGCCACCGGGCGCCGCGTCGGTTGCCAGCGCACGGATCCGCTCGGCCAGCGTCGGTACCGTCACCTCGCTGTCGACCAGGCCGACCGCCGCGGCGACGCCGAACTCCGCGCCCAGTCGGTCGCCGAGCATGACCAGGCCCGGCGCGTCCAGGCCGAGGTCGGCGAGCGTCTCGTCGCCGTACGCCGGAACCGGCCCGCCGGTGCATTCGTGCAGCAGGTCGTGCAGCCGCCGCGACACGTCGGCCGGTACGCCGTCGCCGTCGGTGCGCCGTGGGCGGACCGGCGCCACCCCGGCGGGTCCGCGCAGCGCTTCGACGTACCTGCCGAGCAGGGCGGCCAGCCGGTCGGTGGTCTTCGCGGAGAAGACGAACAGCCGCAGGCCCGCGTCGGGCGGCCCGGCCGGCCGGTCGGCGTCCGGCTCCCGGTACTCCTCCAGCACCAGATGCACGTTGGCGCCGCCCGCCCCGAAGGAGCTGATCGCGGCCCGTAGCGGCAGCTGCGCACCGGTACGCGGGTCGCGTACGCGCGGCCAGTCGGCCACCTCGCGCTGGACCCGCAACGACGAACGCGCCCAGTCCACCGCGGGGCTGAGCGGGTCGGCGTGCAGCGACGGCACCAGGGTGCGGTACCGCAGCTGCAGCAGCACCTTGGTCACCGCGACGATGCCGGCGGCCGACTCCAGATGGCCCACATTGGACTTCACGGAGCCGATCGGGATGTCCAGCCCCTCCCCACCGAGCCGGGCGAACGCCTTGTCCAGGCCGGCGACCTCCACCGGGTCGCCCAGTGCGGTGCCGGTCCCGTGCGCCTCGACGTACCCGATCGTGGCCGGGTCCACCACGCCGTCCAGCGCGTCCACGATCAGCTGCGCCTGGGCCTGCGGGTTCGGCACCGAGAACCCGGCGGTGCGGCCGCCGTGGTTCGCCGCCCGGCCACGGATCACCGCGTACACGTGGTCGCCGTCGGCCAGCGCCGCCCGCAGCGGGCGCAGCAGCACCGCGCCGACGCCCTCGCCCGGTACGTAGCCGTCGCCGCCGGTGCCGAAGGCGCGACAGCGCCCGTCGGTGGACAGGAACGACGCCTGGCCGAGCAGCAGGTACTTGTTGGGGTGCACGGTGAGGTTGACCCCGCCGGCCACCGCGGCTGCGCAGCCGCCGTGCAGGATCGCCTGGCACGCCTGGTCGATCGCGGTCAGCGAGGAGGAGCACATGGTGTCCAGCGCCATGCTCGGTCCGCGCAGGTCGAAGAAGTAGGACACCCGGTTGGCGATCGAGGCGTGGAAGGAGGACGGCACCGGCGCGGCCGGCTCGTCCGGACCGCGCACTCCGTAGAGCTGGTACTGGCTGTACATCACGCCGACGTACACGCCGACCCGTCGGCCGCGCCAGGCCGCGGGCGCGTGCCCGGCGTCCTCGAAGGTGTGCCACACGGTCTGCAGGAACAGCCGTTCCTGCGGATCGAGAACCGTCGCCTCGTTGGGCGAGATGTGGAAGAACAGCGGATCGAACTCGTCGATGCCCCGCAGGAAGCCGCCCCACGGGCTGTGACCGCGCCCCGGCGTACCGCTGGCGCCGTGGTACGCGTCGTGGTCCCAGCGGTCGGCGGGCACTTCGCTGATGCAGTCGCGTCCGGCGCACAGGTTCGTCCAGAACTCGTCGAGGTCCTCGGCCATCGGGTACCGACCGCTGACGCCGACGATCGCGATCAGGTCATCCCTGGTGGACTCGCCGCCTTCCGCCCCGGCCGTGGTCCGCCCCGCGCCGCCCGGCCCGACCTGAGCGACCGGCCCGACCTGAGCGGCAGGCCCGGCCTGGTCGACCGGCCCGGCCTGGTCGACCGGCCCGGCCGGGGCAACCGGCCCGGCCGGGGCGACCGCGAACGCCTCGACGATGCGGGCACGGTCGCCGGCCAGCGCCAGCACCAGGGGGTACGGCGCCGCCAGCGCCCGGTCGAACACCGCGACGGCCGGCTCGTCGTCGAGCAGGCGCAGGCCCATCGTCCACAGTGCGGCCTCGCCGTCGCCGCCCAGCCGCATGCCGCCGTTGCGCCAGGCCGGCCAGCCGATCGACACGGTGTGCCCGGGCCGCACGCCGTCCGGCAGCCGGGCGGCGCGGTGCGCGGCGAACTCGTCGAGAAAGGCGTTCGCGCAGGCGTAGTCGGCCTGCCCCCGGCTGCCCCAGGTGCCCGCGGTCGACGAGCAGAGGGCGAAGAAGTCCAGCCGTTCGTCCCGGGTCGCCTCGTCCAGGTTGAGGCAGCCGGCCACCTTCGGCGCCAGCACCGCCGCCGCGTCGGCCGGATCCTTGGTCACCAGCAGGCCGTCACGGAGCACTCCGGCCGCGTGTACCACCCCGTCCAGGCCGCCGAACTCGCGGCGCGCGGCGTCCACCAGCCGGCGTACGGCTGCCGGGTCGGTGACGTCCGCCGGCTCGTAGCGGGCCTGCGCGCCGAGCCGGTCGAGCTCCGCGACGCGGGCGAGTGCCCGGCTGTCGGCGGCGGACCGGCCGCACAACACCAACCTGGCCCGGTACCGCTCGGCGAGGTGCCGGGCCAGCACCCAGCCCACGCCGCCGAGTCCCCCGGTGATCAGATAGCGGCCGCCCTCGCGCGGCGCAGCCGCCGGTGGGCCGGCGGCCTCGATCTCCAGCGGACGCCGCACCTCCCGCCGCCCCCCGCGGTAGCGCACCACCACGGCGTCGTCCGCCCCGTCCGCGGACAGCTCGGCCAGCGCCAGGTGCGCGCCGGCCTCCACCGGCCGATCGAGCCGCAGCAGGGTCGGCCGGATCCCGGGGTACTCCAGGCGGAGCGCGGCAAACATGCCCGCCAGCGCCGCCAGCGCGGTGAACCGCGTGCCGTCCACGCAGTACACCAGCCGGGCCGGCGGGCGGCCGGTGCGGGCTGCCACCGCCCGCACCAGGCCGAGCAGGGCGGTGAACTCACGGCCCAGCTCGTCGGCGACGGAGCCGTCCCCGCCGGCCGGCGGGCAGCAGAGCACGTTCCGGGGCGGTCCGGCCGGCGGCTGCACGTCGGCCGGGGCAGCCCGGTCTGCGCGGACCAGGCCGGGCAGCCCGTCCAGCGACAGCCGCCGGTCCGGGTCCACCAGCAGTACCCCACCGTCCGGCAGCGGCGGCTCGGCACCGGAGTCGGGCAGCGGCGCCGGGATCCAACCGTGCCGCAGGTACACCAGCTCCACGGGACCGGCGGCCGGGCGCACCGCAGCGGCCGCAGGCGGCCGGGCGGCCGGGGCGTCGGCCAGCCGGCCGGACAGATGGTCCACCAGCGAGCGGAGATCGTTGTACTCGAACAGCAGCGTCGGGTACACCTCGATACCCAGCTCCGCCTCCAACCGGCCAGCCAGGTGCAGCAGCGCCCCGGAGTCCAGGCCGAGCTCGTAGAAGCCGCGGTCGGCGTCGATGGTCCCGGCCTCGGCCCCGAGCCGCTCGGCCAGCAGCGCGCGGACGGTGCCGGCCAGCCCGCCGGCCGGCACGTGCTGCCCACCGGCCGGCACGGACTGCCCACCGGCCGGCACGGGCTGCCGCGCCGGCAGGGCGGCCCCGGTCAGGTCCGTGATCGCGCTGGCGGTGCGCACCCGCTTGGACTGTAGCCCCTGGATGCGCAGCAGCCAGGAGCCGTCCGGGCGGTAGAAGTCGAGGTCGCAGACGTTCAGGTCGGCGTCGGCGCCGACCTGACGCGGCGGCCGGGTGTGCACCAGCACCGGCCCGGTGATGCCCGCGCCGGCCCGTACCGACTCGATGAAGATCGGAATGTACGGCCGGGCCTCGCGCCCGCCGTCCCCGCCGTCCCGCAGGGCAAAGCCGGTCGGCAGGATGGTGGCCGCGTCCAGCGCCGCGGGGTGCAGGTGGAACAGCGGGTGGTACGGCCGGGCCGCCGCGCTGACCGCCACCTCGGCCAGCAGTTCGTCCCGGCCCAGGTACAGCGTGCCGGCCGCGCGCATGAACCCGCCGTGCACGATGCCGGTGCCCCGCACCAGCCGGTACAGCTCGGCCAGGCTCGCCCGGTCGGCCGCGCCGTCCCGCAGCAGCGCAACATCCAGCGGGTCCGTCGGGTGCGCCGGGTCGAACAGCAGTTCCCCGTCGAGCACGTCGAGCGGCTCCGCACGGGTGGCGTCGCGGAACACGCGCGTCCCGCGCACCGCGATCGCGTACCGCCCCCCGGCGGCGGTGAACCGGAACTCCAGGTCGACATCGAAGTCCTCGCCGGGGGCCACCGGTCGGTGGAACAGCAGCCGCCGCAGCTCCACGGCGGCGGTGTCGATCCCCTTGGCGCGCAGGATCCGGTACACCATGTCCACCAGGGACACTCCGGGCAGGACCGCAACGCCGTGCACCAGGTGCCCACGCAGCACGGGGTCGTCGGCCCGTACCAGCACCGAGCAGGTCAGTCCGTCCAGTGCGTCCATCCGCGCTTCCTCAACCTCGTACCGCATGCCGTGACCTCACCCGCCCTCCCGCTCAGAACCGCAGCTCGAAAAACGGCACCGGGCCGCCGTTGTGGGGTTGCCCGACAGCCGGTGCGCCAGCACCGGCGAGCGCGGCCGGCACCGGCACCGGCGGCTGATCGAACCAGTGCCGTCGACGGTGGTACCGGATCGGTGGCAGCGGCGACCTGCCCACCGGCCACCGTGCCGCCCACGCCGGATCGGGCTCGGCCACGATCAGGTGCGCGTTGGTGCCGCCGAAGCCGAAGGAGCTGACCCCGGCCCGGCGGCGGCCCGGCGCGGCCCAGTCGCGCAGCTGGCGCACCGGGTACAGCGGCGAATCCTCGAACCGGAACCGGGGGTTGGTCCGCTCGCAGTTGATCGTGGGCGGCAGCTGTCCGTGCCGCAGGGACAGGATCACCTTGACCAGTCCGGCGATCCCGGCCGCGCTGAGCAGGTGGCCGATGTTCGTCTTGACGCTGCCGACGCCGCAGAACCCCACCGCGTCGGTCTGCGCGCGAAACACCGAGGTGAGTGCCTTGAGCTCCATCGGATCGCCGATCATCGTGCCGGTGCCGTGCGCCTCGACGTAGCCGATCCGGCCGGCGTTCACCCCGGCGGCGTGCAGTGCCCGCTCGATCACCTCGCGCTGCGCGTCCGGGTTGGGCGTGGTGATGCCCATCGTCCGGCCGTCGTTGTTCACCGCCCCACCCTCGATCACCGCGTACACCCGGTCGCCGTCGCGCAGCGCGTCGCCCAGCCGGCGCAGCAGCAGCGCCCCGGCCCCCTCCCCGAGCACGATGCCGTCGGCGCGCTCGTCGAAGGTGTGGCAACGGCCGGTCGGCGACAGCGCCCGCGCCTCGCTGAGCCCGACGAACGGCACGTGGTCCAGCAGGATCTCCACGCCACCGGCGATGGCCAGGTCGCACTCGCCCGCGCGCAGGCTCTGGCCGGCGAGGTGCACGGCGACCAGCGAGGACGAACAGGCCGAGTCCACCACCAGGTTCGGGCCGCGCAGGTTGAGGAACTGGGCCGGCTGGGCGGTCACGAAGTTCTGCGCCGTCGCGCCGATCCGGCCCCGGCCGCCCTGCGCGGCGTACGCGCCGAAGTTTGCCGTCCGCGCCCCGGCGAACACGCCCACCCGGTGGCCGGCCAGTTCGGCCGGCCGGTACCCGGCGTCGGCCACGCACTCGGCGCTCACTTCGAGGTACTGGCGGATCAGCGGATCGACCTGGGCGGCGACCGCCTCGTCGATGCCGAAGTACGCCGGATCGAAGTCCTCGATCGCGTCGAGGAAACCGCCCCACCGGCTCACCGTCCGGCCCGGCGCGGGTTCCGGAGAGTAGTAGCGGTCCACGCTCCACCGCGCCGCGGGCACCTCGCTGATCGAACTGGTGCCGGCGGCGAGGTTGCGCCAGAACGCATCCTTGTCCGGGGCGCCCGGGAAGTGGCAGGCCACACCGATCACGGCGATGCCCTCGGGTACGTCGGTCAGCGGTGCGGTACCGGCCGGCGCCCGCTCCACCACCCGCAGCAGCGCCGGTCCGGCCCTCCGGTCGGGAGCTGGACGGCCCGGCCCCGGTGCTGGACCAGTCGGTACCGGAGCTGGACCGGCCGACGCGGGAGCTGGACCGGCCGACGCGGGAAATGGATCGGCCGACGCGGGAACTGGGCCGGCCGGCGCGGGAGCTGGATCGGCCGACGCGGTGTCGGCCACGGCGGAGGCGGCCGCGACCGCCGGGGCGAGGTGCCGGGACAGCCGTTCGAGCGTCGGGTGTTCGAGGAAGGCCGACGGCTCGACCACCGTGCCGAGTTCGCGCTCGACCGCTGCCAACAGCTGCGCGATCATGATCGAGTCGACGCCGACGTCCGCGAAGTTGGTGTCCGGCAGCAGCGCGTGCTCGGGCAGCCGCAGCTGCCCGCGGAACACCGCGGCCAACCGCGCCACCAACGCGCCGACGTCGGCGCCGGACGGGTCGGTTCCGGACGGGGCGCTGCCGGTCCGGTCCGGGGTCTGCGCCGGTTCGCCGGTCGCGGGCGGCGCACTCTCGACGGCCAGCAACCGTTGCGCGTCGAACCGGGCCGGGTCGACCAGGCAGGGCAGCACGACCGGCTGCCCGGCGGCCATCGCCCGGTCCAGTAGGCGCAGGCCGGTCGCGGTGGGCAGCGTCCGCAGGCCGGCCTCCCGGTAGGCCGGGGAGGTCACGGCGGGCATCCCCATCGACTGCCAGCTCGGCCACTGCACCGAACGGAACCAGGGCCGGCCGACGGCCGCCTGGTACTCGGCGAACCGGTCGAGGAACGAGTTGGCCAGCGCGTAGTCGCTCATCCCGGCGGCCAGCGTCGGGGCCTGCGCGGACACCGACGAGCAGAGCAGGAAGAACCGCACCGGATCCCCGGTGCACGCCGCGGCCAGCCGCTGCACGCCGGCGACCTTCGGCGCCAACACCGACCGCATGTCGGCCACCTGCTTGCCGATGAACGCGGGGTCGGACATGGCCGCCTGGCCGGCGCAGTGCACCACGCCGACAATCGGACCGAGATCGGCACGCACCCGGTCGAGCACACCGGCCAGCCAGGCCGGATCCTCGACCGGACCGGCGAACAGCGCCAACCGGACCCCGCGCCGCTCCAGCGCGATCAGGTCATGCAGCCGGGCCCGCAGCCCGGCGTCGGTGTCGGCGGACGCGGCCAACTCGGCCCATTGCGAACGCTCGGGCAGCGGTCGCCGCCCCAGCAGGGCAAGCCGGTCGGCGCCGCGCTCGGCCAGCAGCCCGGCGACCGCCCGGCCGATGCCGCCGGTACCGCCGGTGATGACCACGGCGCCGTCCGCCAGGCCGGTGGACCAGTCCACCCGGTCGCCCGAGGTACCGGCGTCGGCCAGCTCGGCCAGGTGGCGGATGCCACCGCGCCAGCAGGCCTCGGTGACCGGGTCGGTGCTGGCCAGCTCGTGCTCGATCACCCGGCGCAGCCCCGGCACGTCGTCGCCGGCCAGGTCGACATCCACGGTACGGGCACGCACCCGGCGGTACTCGGCCGGCAGCATGCGTACCAGCCCGGCGAAGGCCGCCCCGCGCAGGCTGGGCCCGGTCGTGCCGTGCCGGACCAGCCCGCGGGTCAGGTGCAGGTACCACAGTCCCGTGGTGCGGTGCCGGGCGACGAGCTCACGCAGCAGGACCAGCCGCGCCCAACTCTCCCCGGCCCGGTCCGCGGGTTCGTCGACGTCCACCAGGTCCACCACGACATCGATGAGCCCCTCGGCCGCGAGCTGGGCGGCGACCGCCACACCCACCTCCGGATCGGCGTCCTGATCGGGGCCGATGGTGACGACCAGCGTGCGGATCGCCGGGTCGGCCGGGTAGAGCGCGGCGACCCGATCGGCGTTGGCCGGGTTGGCCAGCAGCAACACGGTCCCGCTGAGCGCTCGGGGCGCCGGGGCCGGCCCGCCGGCCGCTGGCCGCCAGACCTTGCTCAGCACCCGCTCGTCGGGCTCGCCCCCGCCCGGCTCCCCCGCACCACGCTCCGCCACGCCGGCCGCCGGGGCCAGCCAGTACCGCTCCCGGGCGAACGGGTAGCTGGGCAGCGCGGTGCGGCGCGGTCGGGCCGACGGGTACAGCGCCGTCCAGTCCACGTCGACGCCGCCGACCCACAGCCGGCCGAGTTGGTCGAGGTCGCGCTCGCGCAGCACCAGCCGTAGGTACTCGCGGCCTTCCGGCCGGTCGAGCCAGGCGTACCGGTCGCCCACCGCGCCGGCCCGCCCGGCCACCAGGCCCGGTACGTCCGGCTCGCCGGCCGCGTGCCGGGACAGCCGGTCCGCGAGTCCAGCGTGGTCGACCGCGACCACGGCCAGCCGGGCGTCCATCGGCACCCGCCCGGTCTGCGCCGTGTACGCCAGCGCGGCAAGGTCGGCCGCCGGCTGCCCGCCCAGAAACGCCGCCACCTCGGCGGCGTACCGCCGCAGCCGCTCGGGGTCGCGGGCGGACAGCACGAACAGCACCGGGGTGCCCGCGGGATGGGCCGCAGCCGGCGGCATCTCACCCGCCTCTTCCACCACCACGTGCGCGTTCACGCCGCCGAAGCCGAACGAGCTGACGCCGGCCCGGCGGGGCAGCGGGTTGCCGGTCGCGTCGACGGGCTGCCAGTCCCGACCGGCGGACACCGGCGCCAGCGGGGTACCGGCCAGGCGGATGAGCGGATTGAGCTCGGTGAGGTGCAGCGTGGCCGGCAACCGGCCGTGCCGCATGGCCAGGATGACCTTGACCAGGCCGGCCACGCCGGCAGCCGGTTCCAGGTGCCCGATGTTGCTCTTGACGGTACCGATGCCGCAGGCGGCCGGCGGTACGCCGGTGTCCAGCCGCCGGTGGGCCTGCCCGATCGCCGCCACCTCCACCGGGTCACCGAGTTCGGTACCGGTGCCGTGCAGTTCCAGGTAGGTCACCGATCCGAGCGGTACCTGGGCGTCGGTGTATGCCGCGACCAGCAGGTCGGCCTGCGCGTCCGGATTGGGGGCGGTGAGCGAGCTGGCGTGCCCGCCGTGGTTGACGGCGCTGCCACGGATCACGGCCAGCACCCGGTCCCCGTCGGCCCGCGCCCGCGACAGCGGCTTGAGCACGAGCGCCGCGACGCCCTCGCCCTTGACGTAGCCGTCCGCCCGGCGGTCCAGCGCCTTGCACCGGCCGTCCGGGGACAGCACGCCCATCTGGTGGGCGCTGACCACCGTCTGCGGGGACAGCACCAGGCTCACACCGCCGACGATGGCCAGTTCACATTCGCCGGACCGCAGCGCGGCGACCGCGCGGTGGACGGCCACCAGCGAGCTGGAGCAGGCGGTGTCGATGGTCTCCGACGGACCCCGCAGGTCCAGCAGGTACGACACCCGGTTGGCCAGCATGGTCCGGGCCAGCCCGGCACCGGCGTACGGGTTGGGCCGGCCGGAGCGCAGCACCATCGTCTCGTAGTCGGTGAACTGGGTACCCACGAACACGCACACCGGGCGGCCGGCGAGCCGGTCGGCCCGCTGCCCGGCGTCCTCCAGCGCCTTCCACGCCTCCTCCAGGAAGAGCCGGTGCTGCGGGTCCATCACCTCCGCCTCCACCGGGGACACCCGGAAGAACAGCGGGTCGAACCGGTCGACGTCGTCGAGGAACCCGCCCCAGCGCGGGGTACCGGGGAACCGCTCGGCAAGCTCCCGCCAGTCCCAGCGCCCGGCCGGCGTTTCACGGATCTGGTCGATGCCCTCGTCGAGGGTGCGCCAGAAGCCGTCGAGATCCGCCGATCCCGGG
This sequence comes from uncultured Actinomycetota bacterium, assembly GCA_963794685.1. GTDB lineage: Bacteria > Actinomycetota > Actinomycetes > Mycobacteriales > Micromonosporaceae > CAVTWH01. The sequence continues at coordinate 309,055 of CAWCFK010000013.1, forward strand.
AAACGGCCGCTCATGCCGATCACCGCGATCGGCTCCCGCCCCTCGCCGCCCGACGCCACCGGGACAGCCGACGCCCCATGAACAGCCGACGGCACAGGGACAGCCGACGGCATCGGGTCGACCGATCGCACCGGAACGGCCGGCAGCGCGACGGCGGGCGCGGCGGGATCGGCCGGGCGGCCACCCGTCATGGGTGCGGCGCTGTCCGGATGCGCGATGCGGATCCGCTCGCCGAACTCCGCCCCGAGATGGGCGGCCAACTTGGCGATCGTGTTCGCCCCGAACAGCGCCGTGCTGGGCAGGTCGATGTCGTACCGGTCGGCCAATCGGACCGACAGCGTCTTGAGCCCGAACGAATCCAGCCCGTACTCGCCGAACCCGGCGTCCGGGTCGAGCCCGTCGGCCGGCAGGTCGAGGATCTCGGCGAGCATCGTGCGCAGCTCGGCGGTGACCCGACCGGGCGACCCAGCGCCCCGCTCGGGCGCCTCGGCAACGGACAACCGACCCGCGGGCACACCGGCGGACGCCGGATCGGCAGGCACAGCGGCGGACGCCGGATCCGCGCCTCGCTTGCCGGCGGTCCGGTCGCCGAGCACCAGCGCCCGTACCCGGTCCGGATCGCCCGCCAGTACCAGCAGGTGCGGCAGGCCGGCGCCGAGGGCCACGTCGAGGGCCCGTTCGCCCTCGTCCGCCTCCAGGTAACGCAGCCCGGCAGCGGACAGGTAACGGCGCTCGTCGTCGGCGGCCACGTGCATGCCGCCGTCCCGCCACATCGGCCAGTCCACCGCGACGGTGATCCCCTGTCGCCGGCCGGCCGCGCGCAGGGCCTCCCGTTCGGCCGCGAAGCCGTCCAGGAACCGCGCACCGAAGCCGTAGTCGACCAGCCCGTAGTCGCCCAGGTGGCCGGCGACCGAGCCGTACAGCACGAACAGGTCCAGCGGCTGCGCGGCGGTGACCTCGTCGAGGGCGAGCGTACCGTCGATGCGTGGGCGCAGCTGGGCGCGCAGTTCTGCCAGGTCCTTGTCCGGCAGCGGCCGGTGGCTGACCGTACCGGCCAGGTGGAACACGCCGTTGAGCGCGCCCCACTGCGCCGTCACCTCGGCCAGCCCGCGCCGCAGCGCCGCGGCGTCGGCGACGTCGATGGGCAGGTACCGCACCTCGGCGCCGAGCTCGCGCAGCTCGGCCAGGCGCGCCTGTCGTTCGGCGTCGAGCGGCGACCGACCGACCAGGACCAGCCGCGCCCGGTACCGGCTCGCCAGCGAGCGGGCCAGCAGCAGTCCGAGCCCGCCCAGGCCGCCGCTGACGAGGTAGACGCCGTGCCGGCGGTACGGCAGGGCCGGTCCGGGCCGGTCCAGCTCGGCGGCGGACAGCTCGCGGAGCTCCTGGACCAGCCGGCGCTCGCCGGAGTAGCGCACCGCGCCCGCGTCGAGGTGGCCGGCGGTCAGCTCGGCCAGCAGCCGATCGTCGTCCGATCCGGCTGGGAGCCCGACCACGGCGAACCCCACGCCCGGCGCGATGGCCCGCAGCGAGGCGCCGAACCCGCCCCACGCCTCGGCCAGCGCCGCGGCGCCAACCCCGCCCCACGCCTCGGCCAAGTCCGCGGCGCCAACCCCGCCCCACGCCTCGGCCAAGTCCGCGGCGCCAACCCCGCCCCACGCCTCGGCCAAGTCCGCGGCGCCGAACTCGCCCGGCGCTTCGGTCAAGGCCGCGGCGCCGACCCCGCCGGCCGGGGCGGGGCGTACCGTCGCGACCTGGATCCGGCGCAGCGTGTCGGCGCCGGGCCCGGTCGTCGCCCGGATCGCCAGGAACAGCGGGTCGAGGCCGTACTCGCGCAGCTGCCGGCCGTCAGTGGCGGCCAGCGACCACAGGTGCGCCAGCCGCCCGGGTGACAGGCCCCGCGACCGCAGCGTGGCGACCAGGCGCAGGTGATCGGCGAGCGCGCCGGGGACGATCTCGAAGGTGTACCCGTCCAGTTCGCGGAAGCCGGTGCCGGGCCGCACGACCACCACCGGGCCGCCGGAGCGGGCGCGCAGGCGGCTGACGAGCGGATCCTGATCGGCGGTCGCGTAGACCAGCGTCGGCTCGGCGAACCCGGCGGCGGGCGGCACCTCCGCCGGCCGCCAGTGCGTGGTGTACCAGCACAACCCCGCCGCCTCCGCCCGCTGCGTGAACCAGTACCGCTGGGCGGCGAACGGGTACGTCGGCAGCGACCGCAGCCGGCGCGGACCCCGGTGGCGCCGCCGCCAGTCGACATCCGCCCCGGCCACCCAGGCGCGGGCGAGCGCGACCGGGTCGGTGACCTCCTCGCCCGGTACCGGCGGGGAGCCACCCCGCTCGACCTGGCCGAGGTGGACGCCGCCCGGGTCGCCGTCGAGGTACCTGGCCAGCGCATCGCGCAGCGACGGGCCGTCCGCGGCGACGACGGCCAGCCGGTGCGCCAGCGCGCCGCGGCCGGTCTGCAGCGTGTAGGCGGTGGCCGGAAGGTCGGCCAGCCAGTCGTCGGCGCGGTCCAGCAACGCCCGGGCGTATCGTCGCAGCGCCTGCGGATCGCGCGCGGACAGCGGGAACACCAGCGGGCCGGCGGGCTCGCCGACGGCCTCGACCGGTTGGTACTCCTCCAGTACGGCGTGCGCGTTGACCCCGCCGTACCCGAAGGAGCTGATCCCGGCGCGGCGCGGCGCGGGCCGCCCGTACGCGTCCGATGGGCGTTCCCAGGCGCCGCCCCGGGTCGGGATGGTGAACGGCGTGCCGTCCAGCCGCAGGTACTCGTTGAGCTCCTGAAGGTTGGCCGTGCCGGTGAGCCGGCCGTGCCGGATGGCCAGCAGGACGTGCAGCACGGCCGCGATCCCGGACGCCGGCTCTAGGTGCCCGATCGCGTTCTTCAACGCCCCGAGCGTGCAGTGCGGCCGGGCCGGCACCGGGTGCCCCCAGTCGGCGTACAGCACCTCGAACGCCTGGCGCAGGCCGTTCAGCTCGGCGGGGTCGCCCAGCACCGTGCCGGTGCCATGGGTTTCCACGTACGTCACAGTGGCCGGGTCGACCCCTGCCTTGCGGTACGCCCGCACGATCACGTCGGCCTGTGCCCGCGGGTTCGGCGCGGTCAGCGAGCTGGCCCGTCCGCCGTGGTTGACCGCGCTGCCGCGTAGCACCGCGAGGATCGGGTTGCCGTCGGCCAGCGCCCGGCTGCGGCGCCGCAGGACCACCGCGCCGACGCCCTCGCCGCGCACGTAGCCGCCGGCCCGCCGGTCGAACGCCCGGCCCACGCCGTCCGGCGCCAGCATGCCGGCGCGCTCCAGCGAGGCGAACGCGACCGGGGACAGCATGAGGCTCACGCCCCCGGCGACCGCGGTGGTGCAGTGCCCGAGTTCGATCGCCTCCGCGGCGCGGTGCAGCGCCACCAGGGAACTGGAGCAGGCGGTGTCGACCGGCTCGCTGGGCCCGTGCCAGTCGAGGTGGTACGAGATCCGGTTGACCAGCATCGACGGGCTGAGCCCGGTCGAGGCGTACGCCTCCGGCGTGATGTCGCTGCGCTGGACCAGTTCGGCGTACTCGGCGGCGCCGGCCCCCACGAACAGGCCCGTGTCGGTGCCGGCCAGCGAGGCGGGGTCGATGCCGCAGTCCTCGATCGCGGTCCAGACCGTGCGCAGCAGCAGCCGCTGGCGTGGATCCATCCACCGGGCCTCGCGCGGCGAGATCCCGAAGAACAACGGCTCGAACTCGTCCACGCCCGGGATGAAGCCGCCGCGGGTGATCCGGGTACGGTCCGGATGGGCGGCCGGATCGCCGTAGCTCGCCCGGTGGTCCCAGCGGTCGGGCGGTACCTCCGAGAGCAGTTCGTCGCCGCGCTCCAGCCGGGTCCAGAACTCGGCGAGATCCCGGGCGCCCGGAAGGATCCCGGCCATGCCGACGATCACCACCGGGTCGTCCTGCGGCCGTACCGAACCGGCGAGCGGATCTGCCACCGGGCGCGCCGATCGGGGCTCTGCGGCGGTCCCGTCCGCGCGGGGCCCGGGCTCCTGCGGCCCGACAGTCTGCGGTGTCGGGGCGTCGGGCGGGGAGTCCGCCAGTACCGTCCCGTGTTCCCGCCACAGTTGGGCCACCACCTGGTTGACGGTGGCGGCCTCCAGGAAGAGGTCCGGGGTGACCGGCAGGCGTAGCGCCGTACCGATCTCGTGCGCGAGCCTGATCAGCCCGAGCGAGTCCACCCCGTGGTCGTGGAAGGTGGTGTCCGCGTCCAGTTCGCCGGGCGGGTAGCCGGTCACGGACGACAGGCCGCCCACGACCGTCTCGCGCAGCCGGTCCGGCGGGTCCTGCGGCGCCGCAGCGGTCTGCCGTTCGGGGCCGGCCGGGTCGTCCACCGGTCCGGAGGCGGGCGGGTCGACGTCGCCGTCGGCCGCCGCCGGAATCCAGCAGTGGACCCGTGCGAACGGGTACCCGGGCAGCGACACCGGTCGCGGTGGGGTGCGGTAGAGGCCGGACCAGTCGACGGGGCGACCGGCCACCCAGGCGGCGGCCAGCTTCCGCAGCGCCGCCCGATCGGGCGGTACCCGTACCTCGTCGCCGGGCGCGCCGTCGACACCGGGCTCGGCCGTACCGGTCAGCACGTCGTCGGCCCGGTCGGCCGGAGCGCTGGCGTCGCCCGCCAGGAACCGGCGCAGCCCGGCACGCAGCCGTCCGCTGTCCACGGCGACCACGGCCAGCCGTGCCGCCAACGGTTCCCGACCGACCTGCAGGGTGTACGCCAGGCGATCCAGATCGAGGCCGCCCTCGGTCCCGTCCCCCGCGGCCACCGCGAGCGTCGCGATCTGGCGCAGCGTCAGGCCCTCGTGCAGCACGCCTGGTCCGATCCCGGCTTCCGGCCCGCCGCCGGCCACGGACAGCAGCCCGAGCAGCGCCGCGGTGTCCAGGCCCAGATCGGCAACCGGATCGTCGAGCTGAGCCGGATCGACCCCGGCCCGTCGGGCCAGCTCGCCCGCGAGGACGGCACCGGAGGCAGCGGGTGTCGGGCGGTCCAGGAAGTCCAGCATCGCCTCCGCCAGTTCGCGCAGCCGGCCGGCGTCGCGGGCGGAGAACACGAACAGCCGCGGATGTGGCGCGTCGCCGCCATTGCTGGCCGGCGCGGTCGCCGGGTACTCCTCGATCACCACGTGCGCGTTGGAGCCGCCCGCGCCGAACGCGCTCACCCCGGCCCGCAGCGGCCCCGGCCCGGTCCACGCCGCCGCCTCGCGCTGCACCCGGAACGGCATGGCGTCCCAGTCGACCGCGGCGTTGAGCTGCTCCGCGTGCAGCGACGGCACCAGCGTGCGATGCCGCAGTTGCAGCAGAACCTTGGTGACGGCGGCGACCCCGGCGGCCGATTCGAGGTGGCCGATGTTGGACTTGAGCGAGCCGATCGGGGTCTTGGGTCCCGGCCCGGCGGGCGTCCCGTAGCCGCGGACGAGCCCGGCCAACTCGGTGGGGTCGCCCAGCGCGGTGCCCGTGCCGTGCGCTTCGACGTAGGAGACCGTCGCCGGATCGACCCCGGCCCGGCGCAGCGCCTCGGCCACCAACTCGCCCTGCGCCACCGGGTTGGGCACGGCGAACCCGCCGGTCTTCCCGCCGTGGTTGAGCGCACTGCCCAGGATCACGGCGTGGATGCGGTCGCCGTCCCGTTCGGCGTGCTCCAGCGGCTTGAGCAGCAGGGCGCCCACGCCTTCGCCGGGCACCATGCCGTCGCCGCCCGCGCCGAAGCTGCGCGACCTGCCGTCGGTGGAGGTGAAGCCGCCGGCCGCGAGCTGTACGTACTTGCGCGGATGCACGGCGAGGTTCACTCCGCCGGCCACCGCGTACTCCACCTCGCCGCTGGTCAGCGCTGCGCAGGCCAGGTGCAGCGCGGCGAGGGAGGAGGAGCACATCGTGTCGACGGCCAGACTCGGTCCGCGGAAGTCGAAGACGTACGACACCCGGTTGGCGATCGAGGCATACCCCATGCCGCCGGCGAGCCCGTCGGCGCTCTCGTAGAGCTGGTAGTGCCCGTACATGACGCCGACATAGGTGCCGACCCGGGTGCCGCGCAGCCGGTACCGTGGGTACCCGGCGTCCTCCAGGGCATGCCAGGTGGTCTGCAGGAACAGCCGCTCCTGCGGGTCGGTGAACCGGGCCTCCCGCAGCGACATGCCGAACAGCCGCGGATCGAACTCGTCGATGCCGTCGAGGAAGCCGCCCCAGCGGCTCACGCTGGTACCGGCGGGACCCCGCACCGTACGCCAGTCCCAGCGCTGCGGCGGCACCTCCCGCACGCAGTCCCGGCCGGCCCGCAGGTTGGCCCAGAACTCGTCGAGGTCGCGGGCCATCGGGTACCGGCCGGCGACGCCGATGACGGCGATCCTGCCGCTGCGGCCGGGATCGGGTGCCAGCCGGGGCCGGACGGCTGTCGACGCCGGCCGACCCGGGGCGTCCAGCTGCGCCGGCTCGTCAGCCGTGGGCGGCACCGTGGCGGAGTCCACAGTGGACGCCGTCGCCCGCAGCGCCGACCCGTGCTGCTCGACCAGATAGCCGGCCAGCTCGCGGATCGTCGGGTACTCGAACAGCAGCGAAGCGGGCAGCGGCGTTCCCACCCGGGTGGCCAGCAGGTCGACGATCCGGGGCACCGTCAACGAGTCGATTCCGAAGTTCTCGTAGGTCTCGTCCGGCCACAGCCGGTCCACCGGCACCTGGAGAACTTCGAGGAACGCCTGCCGGACGTGGGACATGGCGGTCCCGGTGAGCGCGCCGGCAGGGTCCGCTGCGGCCAGCGGAGCAGCGACCGCCTGACCCTGCGACGCACCCGGCGCCGGAGCCACGGGAGCCACCCGAACCTCCGCATCCTCCGGAGCAGCCGGAGCAGCCGGGGCCGCTGCCGCGTCCGGGGTGAGCACCAGCTCGGCGGCCTCCGCGAGGACCACGTGCTGGTGCTCCCGGAGGTCGGCCGGCAGGGCCTGCCGGCGGGCGAAACCGGCCAGCGCCAGCGCCCGTTCCCAGCCGCCGCCGGACAGCAGCGGCGCGCCGGGCAGCCGCAGCGCCTCGTCCCCGTGCAGCCACCAACCGTCGAGCAGCCCGAAGGTCAGCGTGGCCGTCAGCACGTTGCGGGTGGCCTCGTTGAGGACCAGCCAGCCGCCCGGGCGCAGCAACCACCGGACCCGGTCGAGGGTCGAGCGCAGGTCGGCCGTCGCGTGCAACACGTTCGCGGCGACCACCACGTCCACGCTGGCCGGTTCGAAGCCCTGCCCGGCCGGATCACGGCCGATGTCCAGGGCACGGAACCGGACGAACGGGTACGGCTGCTCGAACCGCTGCCGGCCGTGCCGGAGGAAGGCCGGCGAGATGTCGGTGTACGTGTAGCTGAGCCGGTCGCCGAGCCGGGCCACCCGACGCAGCACGCCCTCCGTGGTGCCCCCGGTGCCGGCGCCGATCTCCAGCACCGTCAACGGCCCGGCGCGCCCCGCGGCGACCAATTCGTCGAGGTACCCCCCGACCGCGTCCGCGCACAGCTCGTTGGCGCGGTCCACCACGGGGCTGCCCCGGTACGCGCCCTCGACCAGCTCGGTCGAGCCGGCCGGGAACATCACGTCGGTGGCCCGTACCTCGCCGCGCAGCACGCCGAACAGGTTGTCCAGGCACGGAACGAGCAGCCGGTCGAACCCGTTCAGCGCCGGCGTGTCCGCGCACAGCGCGACCAGTTGGGCGTGCGGATCGCCGGGCGTGGCCGGGGCGACCGGCAACAGGCTGGCGTCGGCCTGCTCGCGCAGGTACCCGCCGACCGTGAGCACCCGCAGCAGCTCGTCGAACAACCGTCGCCGCCCAGGCTCGACCCGCAGCCGCGCGGCCAGCGTGTCCGGGGTCCACGCGGGCGAACCGGCCGGCGGCGCGCCGGCGTCGGCGAACAGTCGCCAGAGCCGGTCCAGCAGGATCCGGTCCAGCCGGTCCGCGTCGTACCCGACGGCCTCCGGCCCCACCGGCGGGCGATCGGCCAGCGCCCGGGTCACGACGTCGAAGGACGACCCGCGCCGGCCGCCGGCCCGGACCCGGCGCAGCCGGGCGGAGAAGTCCGTGCCGGCCAGCTCCAGCACGTCGCGGCGGGCCTTGGTGACCACCAGTTGCGGGTCCCGGTGGGCCAGCACGTGGTCGACCGCGGCCATCCCCTCGGCCGGAGAGATCGAGAAGATGCCGGTACGCGCCAGCCGCTCCCGGTACCGCTGCTGCGCCACGATGCCGACCGTGCCCCAGTATCCCCAGTTGATGACGCTGACCGTGGCCGGCAGCTCGGCGCGCAGGTAGCTGGCGTAGGCGTCGGCGAAGGTGCACCCGGCGGCATAGTTGCTCTGCCCGGCGCTGCCCGACAGCGACACCGCGGAGGAGAAGAAGAGCACGAAGTCCGGGCAGTGCGGCCGGTCGCGCAGCGCCGCCCAGAGCGCCACACTGACCCGGGACTTGGCTTCCAGCGCGGCCCGGAAGGCGGCCTCGTCCATGTTCGCCAGGCTCTGGTCGCGCAGCACGATGGTGGCGTGCACGACGCCGTGCAGGGCCCCGTACCGGGCCAGGATGTCGTTCACCAGGCGGCGCATCGCCGCCGGGTCGCCCGCGTCGGCGCGCCGGTACTCCACCCGGGCGCCGTCCGGGTCGATGGCGGACAGCCGGTCGCGCCGGGCCTGGTCCAGTTCGCCGCGGCCGACCAGCACGACGTGCGCGCGGTCGCGGCGTACCAACCGCTCGGTGAGCTCCAGGCCGATCCCGCCGGCGCCGCCGAGGATCAGGTAGGCCCCGCTGTCACGGATCGGCGACGACGGCACCGGCGCCGGTTCGAGCGGTCGCAGGATCCGTTGGTACGCAGCGCGTTCCCGCACGGCGGTCAGGTCGCCGGCAGCGGCGGCCCGGTGGACGACACGGGTGGTGGCGCGGGCCGGGCCCGGCTGCCCGGGTACGTCCCGCGAGGCGAGATCGACCACGGCGACGCGCCACGCCGGGTACTCCGCGGCGACCGAGCGGGCCAACCCGTGCAGGCTGGCCGCGTACGGATTGCCCACCGGCTCCCCCGCCACGTCGCAGGCGTCCTCGGTGACCACCACCAGGCGCACCGCACGACTCGCCGCACCGGCCTCAAGCAGCAGCTTGACCAGCCGGAACAGGCTGAGCACGCCACGGCGCTGGTGGGCGTCGAGCGCATCGACGTCGTCGTGGCCGCTGTCCTGGTCGGCCGGCCCGGACAGGAAGTACACGGTGCCGGGCAGCGGCCGCCCGCGCAGTTCGGCTTCCGATCCGCCGTCGACCACAACCGCCCCGTCGTGCGCCTCGGCCAGGGCCGCGGCCAGCGCCTGCCGGCCCGGATGGCGCACGATCCAGGCCCCGCCCGGGTCGGGCCCGGCAGCTGGCAGCGCGACCGGCTGCCAGCACGGCACGTACAGCAGGTCGGTGAGCGACGCGGCCGCCTCCGGGGCGGCGGCGTTCGGGGAGGCGGCGTTCGGGGTGGTCGGCTCCGGCGCGGCCGGTTCCGGTCCGGCCGCAGGCGGCGCGGGTCGCAGCGTGAGGTCACGTAGCCGCAGGCAGACCTGGCCGTCGTCGTCGGTGATCGTGACGTGGTACCGGTCGGGTCCGGCCACCACCGTGTGCGCCCAGCCCTGCCGGCCCGGTACCCGCAGCAGCTCCACGGATTCGACCGCGTAGGGCATCATCACCGGCCCGCTGTCCCGGTCGCGCAGCGCCGCGAAGGTGTGCAGGGCGCCCTCCAGCAGCGCCGGGTGCAGCACACAACCGTCGAGCGCCGGATCGGACCCGGCGGGTACCCGGATGCGTCCCAGCGCCTCGCCGTCCCGGTAGCCGACCCATTCCAGCGCCCGCAGGCCCGGCCCGTACTCCAGACCACCGGCGGAGAGGGTGGCGTAGAGCGCGGCACCGTCGTGCCGGTCGACGCACCGGTCACGGATCTCCCCGACCGCGATCCGCTCGGCGGCCGGCGGTGCCGGTGCCCGGGTCAGCTGAGCCTGGGCATGCGTGACGTGTCCGGGTCCGGCGCCGGTGGCCAGCTCGATCGCCAGTGCGGTGCCGTTGCGGGTGAGCCGTACCAGCACCCTCCGGTCAGTGTCCAGGACCACCGGCCGCAGCCAGCGGACCTGGCGCAGGGCCAGCCCGGCGGGCTCACCGGCGGCCTCGGCGGCAGCTCGGGCGAGCTCCACGAGGGCCACCCCGGGCAGCAGCGCGACCCCACCGATCCGGTGTTCGCGCACCAGCGGATGCTCCGGACCGAGCTGCGCGGCGAACAGCAGGCCGTCCTCGACGCTGCCGGCCGGATCGATACTGCCGAGCAGCGGGTGTACCGGCGCAGCGGCGGCGGCCGGGGCGGCCAGCCAGCACCGCATCCGCTCGAACTCGTACCCGGGCAGCGGCACCCGGCGGGGTACCTCCTCGTAGAGCGCGGCCCAGTCCGGCTCCGCACCGGCCACCCAGCAGGCGGCCAGCCGGGCCAGGTCGCGGCCGGGCAGCGCCGCGGCCAGCTCGGCGCCGGCCGCTACCCGGGCCGCCCGGGCGTCCGGACCCCGCAGGCTGCCCCGCCAGCTGCCGTCCACGGACCGGCCGGCCGCGGCCTCCCACAGCCGGGCAGCCAGCTCGGCGCTCGACCCGGCGACGATCGCCAGCCGGTCCTCGAACGCTTCCCGGCCGACCTGCAACGTGTACGCCACGGCGGTCGGGTCGGTGTCGGGATGGCGCGCCAGGAAACCGGCGAACCGGGTGGCCAGCCCGCGCAGCGCCGCAGGCGTACGGGCGGAGAACACGAACAGCCGCGGGCCGGCCACCGCGGTCGCGGCGTCCGCCGCCGGTGCCTCCTGCACGACCAGGTGCGCATTGGCCCCGCCCGCGCCGAACGAGCTGATCCCGGCGCGCAGCGGCGCACCGGTCACCGCCGGCCGCCACGGCGCCACGGTGCGCTGCACGGCGAACGGGCCGGACCAGTCGATGTTCGGGTTCGGCGGGTCGGCGTGGATGGTCGGCACCAGCGTGCGGTGGCGCAGCTGCAGCAGGACCTTGCACAGCCCCGCCATTCCGGAGGCCGATTCGAGGTGGCCGAGGTTGGACTTGACGGAGCCGATCGGCACACTGCCGGGCGCCAGTCCGGCCGCCGCGAACGCGAGGTCGAGCCCGCGCACCTCCACCGGGTCGCCGAGGGCCGTCCCGGTGCCGTGCGCCTCCAGGTAGGAGATCGTGCCCGGGTCGGTGCCCGCCTGGGCGAGCGCCTCGCGGATCAGCTCGCCCTGGGCGCCCGGGTTGGGCACGGTGAACCCGTTGGTCCGGCCGCCATGGTTGACGGCGCTGCCCAGCAGCAGGCCGTACACGTGGTCGCCGTCGCGCCGCGCCGCCGACAACGGCTTGAGCAGTACGGCCGATACGCCCTCGCCCGGGACGTAGCCGTCCCCGTCGGCGCCGAAGCTGCGGCACAGCCCGTCGCTGGAGGTGAAGCCGCCCTGGGTCAGGAACCGGTACTTGTACGGGTGGACGTGCAGGTTCACGCCACCGGCCAGAGCCACCTCGGCGGTACCGGCGCGCAGGTCCCGGACGGCCAGGTGGATGGCGCTCAGCGCCGAGGAGCACATGGTGTCCACGGCGAGGCTCGGGCCGCCGAAGCCCATCGTGTACGAGACACGGTTGGCGATCGAGGCGTGCGAAGAGGCCGCCACCCGACCACTACCCGCCTCGTACAGCTGGTACAGCCCGTACATCGCGCCGACGTACACGCCGACCCGCCGGTCGCGCAGGCTGGCCCGGGTGTATCCGGCGTCCTCCAGGGTGTGCCAGGCGATCTGCAGGAACAGCCGCTCCTGCGGGTCGATGATCTCCGCCTCGCGCGGCGAGATGCCGAAGAACAGCGGGTCGAACAGGTCCACGCCGTCGAGGAAGCTGCCCCAGCGGCTGTGCCGGGCCGCCCGGTCCGCCTCGGTGGCCTGGTCGTAGGCCCGCCAGTCCCAGCGCTCGGGCGGGATCTCGGTGACCAGGTTGGCGCCGGAGCGCAGGTTGTCCCAGAGCGCGTCGAGGTCGTCGGAGCCGGCGAAGCGGGCGGCCACCCCGACGATCGCAATCGGCTCGGGCTCCCCGATCTGCGACGCTGCTACCGACGCTGCCGGCGTCGATGCGGCGGCCCGGCCCAGTTCGGCGGCCGGCCCTGGCACAGCGGTTGCCACCGGCACTGCGGTTGCCACCGGCACTGGGGGCGGCGTCGGTTCGGTGGGGGCGAGCAGCTCGGCGAGGCGTGCGGCGTGCTGCTCGGCGAAGTAGCCGGCCAGCGCCCGCAGGTCCCGGTACTCGAAGAACAGGGTCTTCGGCAGGTGCCCGAACGGCTCCTCGAGCCGGCGGGTCAGGTCCATGATCAGGATGGAGTCGATGCCGTACGCCTCGAAGGCCACACCGGCGTCCAGTTCCGCCGCCGGCAGGCCGAGCACGTCCGCCAGGATCGGTCCGAGGAACTGCGCCGCGGACTGCGCCGACACCACCGGCGGGCGGTGCGGCAACGCTGGCCCGCCACCCGGCCCCGCCGGTGGCGGGGTCGCCGCGATCATCGCCTCGATCCCGGCCGGTACCCCGTGCGCGATGAGCAGGTGATCGCTGTCGTACCCGACCGCCGCGTCGAACGCGGCGAGGCCGTCGGCGGTCGGCAACGGCCGCAGCCCGACCTCGGCCGCGAGCCGCCGCTGGGTCTGCTCGTCCGCGTCGATGCCGATGCCGCCCTCGGCCCACACCGACCACAGCAGGCTACGGGTGCGCCCCGACCGCCGGCCGAGCCTGCGCTGCTCCTCCCGCCAGCCGGCGAAGAGGTCCTGGAACCGGTTGGCGTAGGCGTAGTCGGCCTGCCCCGGCGCACCGGCCGGTCCCGACATCGAGGAGAACAGGACGAAGAAGTCCAGCGGCAGCGCGGCGGTGGCCCGGTCCAGCTCGACCGTGCCCGCGACCTTGGGCGTGAGCACCTCGACGATGTCGGCTGGCGACTTGGCCAGCAGGAACCCGTCCCGGGTCAGCCCGGCCAGGTGCAGTACGCCGTGCAGCGCCCCGTGCTCGGCCAGCACCCGTTCGACCAGCGCCCCCGCCTCGCCCGGCCGCCCGAGCCACGCCTGCTGGTAGGTCACGTCGGCGCCCCGGTGCCGCAGTCGCGCGAGCGCGGCGGCGATACCGGGGGTCGGCGCGGATCGCCCGGTGAGCACGAACCTGGCCGTCCCGCGGCCGGCCAGGTGGCCGACCAGGAGCCGGCCCAGCGCCCCCAGGCCGCCGGAGACCAGGTACACCCCGCCGCCCCGCAGCGGCAGCCCGGCCGCCGGCCGGGTTGCCGCCTCCGCCGCCGCCCAGCGGGCCACCTGCCGGACCCCGCCTGCGTACCGGACGGTGAACTCGTGCTCAGCCGGTACCTCCGCGAGCACGGCGCGGGACAGCGCCGCCGGGTCCCGGGCGTCGACCGCCACTGCCGAGGCGAGGAACGCGGGCTGCTCGTTGCCGATCGCGTGGGCCAGCCCGTCCAGCGCTGCGGCCAGGGCGTCCGTCCACTCACCGGTGGGATGGTGCAGGTAGAGCAGCCGCACCGGTCCCCGTAGCCGGGCGGCCGACCAGCCCCGGAAACAGTGGTACAGGGCCTGCACCGGCTCCGGCAGCTCCGTACCGTGCTCGGCCGGCAGATCGGTGGCGTCCCAGACGATCAGCCCCGGGCCGGCAGCGCCGGCGGGCCAGGAGGCGAACAGGGCGCGCCACTGCTCGGCCAGCCCGATCTGCAGCCGCCAGCCGTCGCCGGTGCGCCCGAAGGCGTCGCCCGGCGCCACCCGCCGTGGTCGCGCTCCGAACCCGGCGTGCAGCCGCGCCGCCAATGCCTCACCGGCCCCGACGACCAGTACGTCGTCCGGCGGCGCGGCGGGTGCATCCGGGGCCGCCGCCGGGCGCCACCGCTGCACGTAGGTCAGCGTGCCTACAGCCGGACCGTCCTGCGTTGCCGGGCCGTCCTGTGCCGGGCCATTCTGCGTTGCCGCGCCGTCCTGAATTGCCAAGCCGTTCTGCGTTGCCGCGCCGTCCTGAATTACCAAGCCGTTCTGCGTTGCCGGGCCGTCCTGAATTACCGGGCCGTCCTGGATTACCGGGCCGTCCTGCGTTGCCGGGCCGCCGGGTGCGGTGGTGGCCGGGTGCAGGTCGTGAGTGCGGGCGACGGGCCTGGTGGCCAGGCCTCGCATGCGCAGCGCCACCCGGCCCGCCAGGTCGGTCAGCGTCAGGTCGTGGCCGTCACCCCCGGCCGACGGGACGGCCCGCACCCAGCCCTCCCGGGGCAGCGGAGCCAGCAATCGCAGCTCCGACAGCGTGCACGGCAGCCGGCGCACGGTACCCGCCGGATCGTCACCGGCCCACAGCGCGGCCTGGAGCATGCCGTCCAGCAACGACGGATGCAGCGTGAAGGCGTCGAACGGCGCGTCAGCGGCGGCGGGTACGGCCACCCGGGCCAGTGATTCGCGCTGTCCGTGCCACAGCTCCAGCAGTGGTCGCAGCGCCGGCCCGTAGCCGCCGCCCAGCCGGTCGAACTCGGCGTAGCACCCGGCCGCGTCCAGCCGGTTCGGACACCTGGCCCGCACGGCGGCGACGTCGAGCACCTCGCCGGCGTCGCCCGCCGGTCCGCCGGCTGCGGGGAGCGCAGGGATATCGCCCGTGTGCAGGGTGCCGGCGGAGCACACCTCGCCGGCCGGTGACCGCACTTCGTAGCCGATGCCGGGTCCGGCCGGGGTGAGCCGGATCCGTAGTTCGACGGGTTCGGTCGTGACGATCACCGGACGCGACCAGAGCACCCCGGCGACGCCGCTGGCCCGGTGCCCGGCGGCGCCCGCGGCCGAGACCGCCAGCTCGAGCGCCGCGACCGCCGGCAGGATACGCAGCTCGCCGAGCCGGTGATCGCGCAGGAAGAACTCGGCGCCGGTCAGCGTGATCGCGTACTCCGCCGCCGGCTCGACGGTGACCAGCGCGTCCCGGGGCGCGTACCCGGGACCGCCGGCCGGCTGTGCCGTACCGAGCGGGTCGGCGACCCAGTACGGTCTCGCGTCGGCCGGTGGGCCGGGTACGGACAGCCGGGCCGGCTGCGGGGAACCGGCGTACAGCCGGGACCAGTCCGGCGCGGCGCCGGCCACCCACAGCCGGCCCAGCTCCTGCAGGTCTCCGGTACCCAGCGCCGGCTCCAGGCGCGGGCCTTCGCCGGCTGCCAGGCTGCCCGGGTCCTCCACCGGGCCGGACCAGCCGCCGTGCTCGCCGTCGGGGTCCGCCAGGAACGCGCGCAACCGCTCGGCGAGCTCCGGCAGCGACCCGACCACCACCGCGTACCGCCACCGCAACGGCTCCCGGCCCAGCTGCAGGGTGTAGCCGAGCCGGACCAGTGCCCGGTGCGACCAGGTCCGTACGACGGTCGATCCAGTCGGCCAGCCGCTCGGCATAGCGCAGCAGCTGCGCCGTGCCGACCGCGGACAGCGGCACCAGCACTGCGGCCGGGGTCGGTTCACTGTGCGTCACGCCGTTCACCGCTCCTCGGGGTCGGTCGACTCTTCCAGCACCACGTGCACGTTGCTGCCGCCCATGCCGAACGAGCTCACCCCGGCCCGGCGGGGCAGCGCGGCGCCGTCCGCGTCGCGCTCGGCGGGCCAGGCCGCGGTCTGCCGCTGCAGGACGAACGGGCTCCCGTCGAGGTCCACCAAGGGGTTGACCCGGGTGAGCCCGACCAGGCCCGGCAGCGTGCGGTGGCGCAGGGCGAGCAGTACCTTGACCACCCCGGCCACCCCGGCGGCGGCCTCCAGATGGCCGATGTTGGTCTTCACCGAGCCGAGCCGGGTACGGCCCGGGCGACGGGCTCCAGCCCGTGCTCGCGGTACAGCCGTCCGAAGGCGGAACGCAGCGCGTTGACCTCGATCGGATCGCCGAGCGGGGTGCCGGTGCCGTGGGTCTCGAGATAGCCGACGCTGGTCGGCGGCGCGCCGCGACGCCGTGTGTGCGCGGACCACCACGTCGGCCTGGGCGTTGCGGGTTGGGGACGGTCAGCGAATGGGTCCGCCCGCCGTGGTTACTCGCGCCGAGCCGATGATCACGGCGTGCACCGGGTCGCCGTCCGCCCGGGCCTGGTCCAGCCGCTTGAGCAGCAGCAGCACGACCCCTTCGCCGCGGCCGTAGCCGTCGGCCCGCTCGTCGAAGGTCTTGCACCGCCCGTCCGGGCTGAGCATGCCGGCCCGGCGCAGCCCCCGGAAGCCGTACGGGGCGAGCAGCAGGTTGGCGCCGCCGGCCAGGGCCAGCTCGCAGTCACCGAGCTGCAGGGCTCGGACCGCGCGGTGGATGGCGACCAGCGAGCTGGAGCAGGCGGTGTCGTAGGTCGCGCTCGGGCCGCTGAGGTTGAACACGTAGGAGATGCGGTTCGCGGCCACCGAGGCGACGTTGCCGATCAGGAAGTGCTCGTCCATGCCGTCGATGTCGTAGCCGAGCAGGCTCAGGTAGTCGCCGCCGCTGAGCCCCACGAACACCCCGGTGCGGCTGCCCGCCAGCGACTCGACGGCCAGCCCGGCGTCCTGCACCGCCTCCTGCGCCGCGTGCAGCAGCAGGCGGTGCTGCGGATCCATCTGGCCCGCCTCGCGGGGCGAGATCCGGAACGCCGGGGCATCGAAGTACTCCACGTCGCGCAGGTACGAGCCGCGGAACTGGTCCAGGCCACCGGGCTGGGCCTCGAACAGCCGGCGGGAGAAGCCACGCTCCAACGGGTACGGGCGGATCAGGTCCCGACCGGCGACGAGGTGGTCCCAGAACTCCTCGAACGTGTCCGACTCGGGCAGCCGGCCGCCCAGCCCGACCACCGCCACCGGGGCGTGCTCCCGGTCGCGGGGCCCGGGGGCGACCCGGGGCCGGCCCGGGGAGGTCCGGGTCGGCGGCGCCACCGGCGCGGACCGGTCCGCAAAGACCGTGCGCACCGGCTCGGGATACCGGTCGAGCAGGTGGGCGGCCAGCTCGGCCAGGGTCGGGTGGCCGTAGAACGTGGTCGGCGGTACCGGGACGCCGAGCCGGTCACGCAGCGCCACGCTCAGTTGGGTGAACCGGATGGAGTCGAAGCCGTACTCGCCCAGTGGTCGGTCCCCGGCGATCCGGTCCTCGGCCACGTCCGCGATCTCGGCCGCCATCCGGCGCAGCTGCGCGCGGAGCCGGTCCAGCGGCCCGGATCCGTCCTCGGCGGGTACCGGCGCGGAGGCCGGCGGGGGCGCCTCCGGACCGGGCCGGCCGCCGTAGCGCCGGGCGATCTCGTCGAGATCCAGCCGCTCCAGCGGCCCGACATCGATCTTGGCGTTCGGCGTCTTGGGCAGGTCGGTCAACACCAGCAGCCGGGCCGGCACCATATGCGCGGGCAGCCAGCTGGCCAGCCGTTCCCGCAGCCGCTGGCCGAGGTCGTCCCCGGCGGCGGTGGCCTGCACGAACGCGACCAGGCCCAGGTGGCCCGGAAAATCCTCGCGCAGCAGCACCCGGGCCTCGTCGACAAGTCCACTGCCGCGCAGCACCGCCTCGATCTCGCCCGGCTCGATCCGGTACCCGTGCAGCTTCACCTGCCGGTCCAGCCGGCCGAGCAGCTCCAGCTCGCCGTCCTCGCGCAGCCGGCCGGCGTCGCCGGTGCGGAACAGCGGCCCGGTGTCCACGCCCGGCAGCGTCACGAAGCGGCTGGCGGTGAGCTCGGCGCGACCGCGGTAGCCCTTGGCCACGCCGTGCCCGCCGATGTACAGCTCGCCCCGGGCCCCGAACGGCACCGGCCGGCACGCATCGTCCAGCAGGTGGAACCGGGTGTTGTCGATCGGGGTGCCGACCGTTACCGGCCGGTGCCGGCGTACCCGCCACGCCGAGGACCAGATCGTCGTCTCGGTCGGGCCGTACAGGTTCCACACCTCGTCGGCGCGGGCGAGCAGCTTCTCGGCCAGTTCCGGGGTGAGCGCCTCGCCGCCGCAGAGCAGCCGTACCCCGAGCCGGCGCGTCCAGCCCGCGGACAGCAGCAGCCGCCAGGTGGCCGGGGTGGCCTGCATGATGGTGATCGACGGCTGCTCCAGCCGCTCCCGCAGCCGGATGCCGTCGCGCGCCACGTCGGCCGGAACGATCTCGACGCTGCCGCCGACGGTCAACGGCAGCAGCAGTTCGAGCCCGGCGATGTCGAAGCTCACCGTGGTGACCGCGAGCAGCCGGTCGTCAGGCCCGCAGCCCGGCCGCCGGGCCATCGCGCACAGGAAGTTGACCAGGCTGCCCTGGCTGACCTCGACCCCCTTGGGCTGCCCGGTCGAGCCCGACGTGTAGAGCACGTAGGCCAGCCGGTCGTCGAACCGGGCGGGCGCCTGTGTGCCGACCCCTGGCACGGCCGGGACGTCTGCCGCCCAGTCGAGTTCGTCGACGGCGAGCACCTCGAGCCCGTCGCGGGCCGGCAGGCGACCGACGGTACCGGCGTCCACCAGCACGGTGCGCAGGTCCGCGTCGGCCATGATGAACCGCAGCCGGTCCACCGGCAGGTCGGGGTCGAGGGGCACGTAGGCGCGGCCGGCCCGGTGCACCGCCAGCATCGCCACCACCAGATCGGCACCCCGGTCGAGCAGGAGGCCGACCAGGGTGTCCCCGGCGGTGCGCAGCCGGCTGGCCAGGATGTCGACCCGACGGGCGAGTTCGCGGTACGTGAGCTGCTGCCGCTCGTCCGCCAGCGCCAGCCGGTCGGGCTCCCGGGCGGCCTGGTCCAGCACCAGGTCGACGGCGGTGCGGTGGCACGGGTGGTCGGCCGCCGTGTCGTTGGCCCGGTGCACCAGCTCGCGCTCGCGCGCGGTGACCAGCTCCAGCTCGCCGATGCTCAGTTCGGGCCGGGCGGCCAGCTGCCGCACCGCCTCCCGGTAGTGCCCGGCCAGGCGCTCGGCGGTCGACCGGTCGAACCGCTCCGGGTCGTACTTGACGTGCACCAGCGCCCCGTCGCCGCGTACCACGACCTCGACCACCAGGCCCTGTTCGCCCTCCTGGGTCAGGCCCAGCGCGTCGGTGAACAGCGTCTGGTCGGCCGCCATGTCCAGGTCCCGGCCGACGCCCTGTTGCAGGTAGAAGCCGATGCCGAAGTCGACCGGCGCGCCGGCCGCGGCACGCAGGTCGTCGACCACGCAGGCGAACGGGTACCCGCCGTGGTCGGCGGCGTCCTGCGCGGCCTCGAAGACGTCGCGGAACAGTTGGGCGCCGGTGCGCTCCGCCGGGCAGTCCACCCGCAGCACCACCGGGTTGATCAGGTAGCCGACCGTCCGGTCGAAGTGCTGCGTCGGCCGGCCGTCGGTGGGTACCGTCACGCAGATGTCCCGCTGCCCGGTGTAGCGGTGCAGCAGCGCCACATACGCCGCGAAGACGACGCCGAACGCGGTGACGCCGGTGTCCCGGGCCGCCGCGCGCACCGCCGCCCACACCGGCGGCTCCAACTCGATCCGTACGCTCTCGCCACGCACCTGCGCCGCTCCGGCCGGGTGCCGGTCGACCAACCGGTCCAGCAGCTGCGACGTGGCGGCGCCGGTCAGCCGGTCCGCCCAGTACCGGCGCTCCCGCTCGCCCTGGGCGCCGGCCAGCAGGTCGCGCTGCCAATCGACGAACTGCCGGTACGGGGTGGCCGGCGGCCCGGGCACCGGTTGCCGGCCCGCGACGACGCTCTCGTAGTGGTCGACGATCTCCCGCAGCAGCAGATGGCTGGACACCCCGTCGGTGATCAGGTGGTGGAAGACCAGCAGGAGCAGCGCGTCGCCGGCCGAGGTGGTCAGGTGGTACGCCCGGTACAGCGGCTCCCGCTCCAGGTCAAATGGTGTGCGTACCAGCGACCGGATCCGGGCGGACAGGTCGTCCGCGGTGACCTGCAGCCGGTCCAGTTCGATGTCCCGGTCGACGATCACCTGCACCGGCCCGCGGGGCGTCGGCCGCACGTTCATCCGCAGGATCTCGTGCCGCCGCACCACGGCGGAGAGCGCGCTGCGCAACACCTCGGGGTCGGTACCGGGCCGCAGGCGCAGCGCCAGTGGCAGGTTGTACGCCGTGGTGGTCGGTGTGTTCTCGTGGATGGCCCACAGCGCGGCCTGGCCCCGGCTGAGCGGGAACGGCTCGCCATCGGGCCGGCCGCCCGTCAGCGGCACTGCACCCGCCGACAGCGCCGCATCCACGGATAGGGCCGCGCCGTCCGACAGAGCTGCGCCGTCAGATAGGGCCGCGCCACCGGATCGCCCCGTGCCATCGGATTGTGCCGCGCCATCGGATCGTGCCGTGCCATCGGATCGTGCCGTGCCATCGGATCGTGCCGTGCCATCGGATTCTGCCGCGCTGTCGGGTGGTGCCGCGCCGTCGGGTGGTGTCGACCGGCCCGGCGGCGGCGGTTCGGGACTGGCCGCGAGCAGGGCGCGCAGTAGCGGCAGGGCCTGCTCCTCGGTGGCCCGACCCGCCGCGACCGCGGCGAGGATCTCGCCGATGACGGCGGTCACCGGGCCGTCCTCCCGTTCAGCGCGGCCAACGCCTGCTCGACGCTGACCTGACCGGAACGCAGGCCCCGCACCAGAATTTCCAAAACGTCGTCCCCGCCGCTCGCCGGAACCGACACCCCGTCTCCGCTCGCAGGGACCGACACTTCGCCCCCGCTCGCGTCCGGCGACACCTCGCCCCCGCTCGCGTGGGGCAACACCTCGCCCCCGCCCGCGTGGGCCGGCACCTCGCCCCCGCTCGCGTGGGCCGGCACGTCGCCTCCGCCGCCGGGGGGCGGAAGGTTTTCTGGCTGCGGCCGGCCCCGGTCGGCTGCCGCCGCGGCGATCTGCGCGCGGTAGCCGTCCAGCAGCCGGCTGGTGAGGCGCCGGACCGAGTCGTCGGTGGCGAAGAACCGACCCGGAATCTGGATGCCGAACTCGGCTTCCAGGCTGCGCCCCAGCCGGCGCAGGCCGAGCGAGTCCACACCGTACTCGCTCAGCGCCCGGTCCAGCCGCAAACCGTCCGGGGTGACCCCCAGGTGTGCGGCCAGCAGCGCGCGTACCCGCTGGGTCAGGGTCGTCTCGATGTCCTGCCCTGCGGCCTCCGCTGTGCGGGACGGCGCGGGAGAGACCGGAGCGGCGGGCGTGCGCACCGCCTCGACCTGCGCCGGATCGTCGCTCCGGGCCCCCGCGGGCCCGTCGGGCGCGGGGCCGTCCGTCGCGGGAGCCGCCGCCAGGCCGTATCCGTCGACCTGGAGCTCGTCGAACGCCGGCCCCGGCCGGATCCAGAACCGCTGGGCGGCGAAGGGGTAGCTGGGCAGCGGGATGCGGCGCGGCGCTCGTCCCGCCCACAGGGCCGACCAGTCGATCGACGCGCCGCCCACCCAGAGCCGCGCCAGCTTGTCCAGGTTCCCGGCGGCGAGCACCAGCCGCAGGTACTCACCCCCCTCGGGGCCGTCGAGCAGCAGATCGACGCCGCCCCGACGGTCGCCCGAGCCGGTCCACACCCCGGGTACCGCATCGGCGCCGGCCAGCCAGCGGAACAGCTTGTCGCGCAGCCCGGCCGCGTCGTCGGCCACGACCGCGAGCCGCTGCGCCATCTCCTCCCGACCGGTCTGCAGCGTGTAGCTCACGGCGGCGAGGTCGACCGCGTCCGCGCCGTCCAGCCACCGGACCAGCCGCTCGGCGTAGGCGCGCAGCCGGTCACCGTCGCGGGCCGACAGGACGAACAGTCCGGGGCCCGGGGCCGGATCCACCGGCGGTGGGGACGCCACCGGCTCCTCGACGACCACGTGGGCGTTCACTCCGCCGAGGCCGAAGGAGCTCACCCCGGCGCGGCGCGGCACCTCCCGGCCCTGGCCGTCGGTCGGCCGCAGCCACGCTCGGTTGCCGCGCGGCACGTGGAACGGGCTGCCGTCCAGCCGCAGGTACGGATTGAGCTGCTCGATGTGCAGGTTCCCGGGCACCGTGCCGTGCCGCATCGCAAGCAGCACCTTGAGCAGACCGGCGATCCCCGCACCGGCCTCCAGGTGGCCCGTGTTGCTCTTGACCGCGCCCAGCGCGCAGTGCGGCTCGCTGGCCGGCGGCGCCTGCCACCGGCGGTAGAGCTCGGCGAACGCGGTCTTCAGCCCGTCGATCTCCACCGGATCGCCCAGTGCGGTACCAGTGCCGTGGGTCTCCACGAACGTCACGGTGCGCGGGTCGACGCCGGCCCGCTCGTGCGCCCGTACCACGGCTCTGGCCTGCGCGTCGGGGTTCGGCGCGGTCAGCGAGTTGGTCCGGCCGCCGTGGTTGATGGCACTGCCGAGCAGCGTCCCGTGGATCACATCGCCGTCGGCCAGCGCCGCGGACAGCCTCTTGAGCAGCACCACCCCGACACCTTCGGCCCGGACGATGCCGTTGGCGCCGGCGTCGAACGTGCGGCAGCGCCCGTCCGGGCTGAGCATGTCGGCCAGGCTCATGTCCACGAACAGCGTCGGCGAGGTGATCACGTTGACGCCGCCGGCCAGCGCCGCGACACACTCGCCGGAGCGGATCGCCTCGGCCGCCCGGTGCACGGCCACCAGGGACGAGGAACAGGCGGTGTCGATGGTCTCGCTCGGGCCATGCAGGTCCAGCAGGTACGACAGCCGGTTGGACAGCATCGCGTGCGCCCGGCCCACGGTGTTGTACCCCTCCAGGGCCACCCCGAAGGCGTGCTGCACCTCGAAGTAGTCGTAGGTGCTGGCCCCGACGAACACCGCGGTGTCCGAGCCGGCGAGGCTACCGGGCCGGATCCCGGCGTCCTCGATACACGCCCAGGCGGTCTGCAGGAACAGGCGGTGTTGCGGGTCCATGGCCTCGGCCTCGCGCGGGGAGATGCCGAAGAACAGCGGGTCGAAGGTGTCCACCCGGTGGAGGAACCCGCCCCACTTCGCCCGGGTACGGAACGCGCCGGGCTCCGGGTCGCCGTAGATGCGCTGCCAGTCCCACCGGTCCGGCGGTACCTCGGTGACCAGGTCGTCGCCGTTGACCAGGTGGCTCCAGAACTCGTCCAGATCCGCCGAGCCCGGCAGCATTCCGGCCATGCCGACAATCGCCACGGGCTCGACGTCCGGCGCCCGTCGCGCACCGGCGGCCGGTCGCTCCACGGCGGGTCGCACCACCGCGGTCGGTGGTGTGGTCGGCGTCGATTCCGGGCCGCCCCGGGGCGCGCGGACCTCGTCGGTGGCCGGGGCAGCCGGCACCGCCGGGTCGAAGCGGTCCCGCAGGTCGGCCGGGTACTGCCGGGCCAGCTTCGCGGCGATGTCGCCGACCCGGGCCAGCCCGAAGAAGAATCCCGGGGTGATGTCCAGCCCGTACCGCACGTTGCACCGGCCCGCGAGCTGCGTGTACGTGATCGAGTCGAAGCCGAACCGGCTCAGCTCGGCCGCGGGAACCAGCTCGGCCGGATCCACCCGGGCCACCTCGCAGACCAGCTCGTGCAGGTCGGCGTCGAACTGGTCCCGCCACGCCGGCCGGTCCCCCGCGCCGTCGGCCGCGTCCGCGTCCGCCGTCGGATCGGCGCCGGTGACCCCGATCTCCGCCAGGAACCGTGCACTTCCCGACACCACCGCCACCTGGACCGCCTCTCCGCCCAGCACCTGGGTCAACGCCGTGAGGCCCTGCTCGGGCCGGATCGCAGTCACGCCAGCCCGAGCCAGGCGGTCACGGTGCCGGGCCACCAGCCCGCGCTCGCCCCAGGCGCCCCAGTTGACGACCCGGACCGGGAACGGCAGCGCGCCGGCCAACTGGTGGGCGTAGGCGTCCTGGAAGGCGCATGCGGCGGCGTACGCCGACTGCCCCGGGTTGCCGAGCCAGGACTGCACCGAGGAGAAGAACGCCAGGAAGTCCAGCGGATGGCCACCGAACACCTGCGCCACGGCCGCGCTGCCCCGGGTCTTGGCCGCCAGGCCTTCGGCCAGCTGCTCCTCGGTCAGGCCGGCAACCGCCCGGTCGCGCAGCACGTTGGCGGCGTGCAGCACCCCGTGCACCGCGCCGAACCGTTCGGTGACCACCCGGGCGGCCGTGGCGAGCGCGGCGGGGTCGCTCGCGTCGGCGCTCAGGTAGACGGCGTGCCGGCCGGTCGGATCGATGCCGGCGAGGCGGGCACGCCGGTCGGCGTCCAGCGGCGAGCGGCCGATCAGCGCCACCCGCGCGCCGTACCGGTCGATCAGGTGCGCGGCGACCGCCGAGCCGATCTCGCCGAGGCCACCGATCAGCACGTACCCGCCGCCGGTGCGCAACCGGTCGACGGCCGGTCCGGGCTGCGCGAACGGGGTGAGGACCGGTCGGAGCAGGCGACCCTCGCGCAGGGCGAGCGTCTGCGGGCCGCCGGACACCGCGCCCAGCACGCCGTCGACCGTACGGGCGGCGTCGGTGTCCAGTTCGCCACCGGCCACGTCGACGGTGATGACCCGCCAGTGTTCGTACTCCCGGCGCAGTGCCCGGGCGAAGCCCGACAGCGCCGCCCCGCCCGGCTGCCGGACCGGGTGCCCGGCCACCGCGCAGCCGTCGGCGGTGACCACGACGAGCAGCCGCGCGTGGCCGGCTCCGGGGCCGCTGGCCAGCCGCTTGACGATTCGCAACAGCGGCAGGACCAGCTCCGCACCGGCGGCGGCCGGGTCTGCGTCGGCGCCGGACAGCCCGAGGAACCAGACCGCGGCCGGTTCGCGCAACCGGTCGAGGTCCGCCCCGCTGGATGCGGCGGACACCCGCAGCACGCGGTGCCCGCCCAGCCGCGCCTCGACGGCCGCCGCCAGCGGGGCCGCGGCCGCGGTGTGCACCACCCAGACCGGCCCGTCGTCCGACCGCGGCGCCGCCCCGGGACCGGCGCCGGACACGGTCACCCAGGCCGGCCGGTACATGAGCCCGTCAGCTCCGCCCGCCTTCACCGGGCCATCCGCCGCCGGACCGATGGGTGCCGGATCCGTTGGTGCCGGATCCGTTGGTGCGGGGCCATCCGCCGCCGGGCCGATCGACTCGCTGCCCCCGGTCACCAGGCCGCTCGACGCTGTGCCGTTCGACGCCGGGAGCCAGCACCTGCGGCGCTCGAACGGATAGGTCGGCAGTGGTACCAGCGGCGGCGCTGGGTCCGGAGTCACACCGCGCCAGTCGGAGAGGGCTCCGGCCACCCAGCGCGCCGCGGCGTCGTCCAGCCCGACGGTGGTCCCGGCGACCCCGCCGCTGCCGACCTGGGCGGTGCCCGTGTGCCAGCGGCCGGCCGGCGCTCCGGCTGCGAAGCGGGACAGTGCGTCGACCAGCTCCTCGCGGGAGGCGGCCACCGTCGCGAACCGGTGCTCCAGCGCGTCCCGGCCGACCCGCAGCGTGTGGGCCACCGCCGGCAGGCCGAGCTCCGGCCGGCTGCGCAGGTGCCGGGCCAGGTTGTCGGCGTAGCGGCGCAGCGCCTGAGGGGTCCGGGCGGACAGCACGAACAGCGCCGGCCCGGCCGGCTGGCCGGCGGGCGGCTGCTCGGCCCGTTCCAGCACGACGTGCGCGTTCACCCCGCCGTACCCGAACGAACTCACCCCGGCCCGCAGCGGCACCTCGCGGCCCTGCCGGTCACGCGCCGGCCGCCACCCGGTCGCCTCGGTGGCCAGGTAGAAGGGGCTGCCGTCCAGTTCCAGGTACGGGTTGGGCCGGGTCACGTGCAGGGTCGGCGGCAGGACGCCGTGCTCCATGGCCAGCAGCACCTTCAGCACTCCGGCGATGCCGGCCGCGGACTCCAGGTGCCCGATGTTGCTCTTGACCGTCCCGAGTGCGCAGTACGGACGGTCCACGGCGGCGTCGCCCAGCAGTTCGGCGAAGGCCGTGCGGAGGCCGTTCACCTCGACCGGGTCACCGAGCGGCGTCCCGGTGCCGTGCGCCTCGATGTAGCTGACAGTGCTCGGATCGATGCCGGCCCGCCGGTACGCGGTGACCAGCATCCGGGCCTGCCCGAGCGGATTCGGCGCCGTCAGCGACCGGGCCCGGCCGCCGTGGCTGACCGCACTGCCCAGCAGCCAGCCGCGCACCCGGTGCCGCGCAGCCCGTCGCTCGCCGGTCAGCACGACCAGGCCCAGCCCCTCGCCGCGGACGAAGCCGTCGGCCGCCGCGTCGAAGGTGCGGCACCGGCCGGTGGGGCTGAGCATGCCGGTGCGGCTGAGCAGGGCGTAGTTGCGCGGCGAGAGCAGCAGGTTGACCCCACCGGCCACCGCCACCGCGCACTCCCCGCTGGCCACCGCCGCGGCCGCCCGGTGCAGCGCGACCAGCGAGCTGGAGCAGCCGGTGTTCACCGGTTCGCTCGGTCCGTGCAGGTCCAGCAGGTGGGAGACGCGGTTGACCAGGATGGAGTGGGCGTTGGCGGTCGCGCCGTAGACGGTCACCGCCGGATCCGCGTCGTGGCCGAGCTCCTGGTAGTCGTTCGAGCCGACGCCGATGAACAGGCCGGTGTCGGAACCGGCGAGGCTGCCCGGAGCGATACCGGCGTCCTCCAGCGCCGTCCACACGCCCTCCAGCACCAGCCGGTGCTGCGGATCCATGTCGTCCGCCTCGGCCGGGCTGATGCCGAAGAACAGCGGGTCGAACCGGTCCACGCCGGTGACGAAGCCGCCCCACCGGCCGTGCACCTCGTTGCCGGCGAGGCGGCGGTACGCGGTGCGCCAGTCCCACCGGTCGGCCGGTACCTCGCCGACGAGGTCGTCGCCGTTGACCAGGTGGGTCCAGAACTCGTCCAGGTCGGCCGAGCCCGGCAGCAGGCCGGCCATGCCGACGATCGCGACCCGGCCAGCGGCGCCGGACCCGGACCGATCCGCCGGTTCCGGCACGGCCGCCGGTAGCACCGCCGGGGCTGCCTGCTCGGGCTCCCGGACGCCATCCGGGGATTGCGTCACCGCATCGGCGCGCACGGCGTGTGGGTACCGGTCGCGCAGCCGGTCGACGAGGGCCCGCAGCGTCGGCGTCTCGTAGAACACGGTGGGCGCCAGGTCAGTGCCGTACCGGTCGTTGAGCCGGTTGGCGAGCATGGTGTAGCTGACCGAGTCGAACCCGAACTCGCCCAGCTCCCGATCGAGGTCCAGCTCCGTGGGCTCCAGCCCGGAAGCCTCCGCCGCCAGGGCGAGGATCTCGCCGTACAGGCCGTCGCGCCGGTCGTCGCCCGGCGCGACGGCCTGCGCGCCCGGCCCGACCGCCGGCCCGCCGACCGGTACCCGGGCCACGATGACGTGCTGGAAGTTCCGGCCCGCCGGCCCGCCGTCCGGCGCCGCGGTGACCTCGCCATAGCCGGCCGCGGCGAGGCGGCGCCCCCAGCCGGGCAGGTCCAGCAGCGGCGATCCGGGCAGCCGGTGCTCCGGATCGTCGTGCTGCCACCAGCCGTCGAACAGCCCGTAGGTCGCGGTACCCGGCAGCGTGACGCTGGTCAGCTCGTTGAGCACCAGCAGCCCGCCGGGGCGCAGCAGGGTGTTCAGGTGGTGCAGGGCGCGTTCGACGTTGCGGGTCGCGTGCACCGCGTTGGCCGCGATCACCAGGTCGTAGCCGTACGCCTCGAAGCCCTGTCCGGCCGGGTCGCGGTCCGCGTCGAGCCGGCGGAAGCGCAGGTACGGACGGTCCGCGCCGTACTCCCGCCGGCCGTGGTCGAGAAACGCCGCGGACAGGTCGGTGTACCAGTACTCCAGCCGCTCGCCGTACCTGTCGAGGGCGGACAGCACGGCCGCCGTCGTACCGCCGGTCCCGGCGCCGACCTCCAGGATGCGCACCGGCCGCGGCGGGTGCTGGGGCAGCCGCCGGACGACCTCACCGGCGACCGCGTCGGCGAGCAGGTCGTTGTAGACGTCGCTGATCGGGTTGCCCTTGTAGACGCGCTCCATCAGCGAGGTGCCCGACCGGGGGAACAGCAGGTCGGTGGCGAGCACCCGACCGCGCAGCAGGTCGGGGTAGCGGGACAGGCACAGCGCCAACAGCCGGGGGAAGACCGCGACCTCGGGGTGCCGCGCGGCGAGCGCGGCGAGCGCGGCCGCCGGATCCGCCGGGACGGCGGCCAGCGCCGCGGGCTCGGGGAGGTAGCCGTCGCCCCGCCGGGCCAGGTGCCCCGCAGCCGCCATCGACCGGATCAGCTCGCCGACCAGGCCGTGATAGCGGGGTACCGGCTGTAGCCGGCCGAGCAGCGTGTCGAGGTCCGCCACGCTGTCCTGCGCCGGCCAGCCGCCCATGGCGGTGAACAGGCGCAGCAGCCAGCCGTGCGCCAGGCGGGTCAGCTCACCGTTCAGCTCGTGGAACGACTCGATGGTGGCCCGCTCGGCCGGTGTGGCGCCCCGCACCGGGGACGGCGCCGGTACGCCCATCCGGGCCAGCAGCTCGTCGCTGGCCGGTACCGCGACGGGCTGCACCGTGTCGCCGGCCAGTACCCGCAGCGTCGTCTGCCACCCGGCCGCCACCGAGATGGGTCGGAATCCGGAGCGGGTCAGCCGGTCGGCATGCCCGGGGCCGGCGACGGCGCCCGCCCCGGCCCAGTACCCCCAGTTCACGCTGCGCACCCGGTAGGGCGCGGCGGCGGCGAGGGTGTGCGCGTAGGCGTCGGCGAAGGTTGATCCGGCGGCGTACCCGGCGAGTCCGGGATCGCCGAGGAACGACTGCGCCGAGGAGAAGACCACCAGGAAGTCCAACGGGTCGGCGCCGAAGACCTCGGCCAGCGCCACCAGCGCCGCCGACTTGGCGGCCACGGCCTCGTCGAACGAACGGTCGTCGAGGTCGCGCACCAGGTGGTCGTTGCGCACCGCAGCGCAGTGGAAGACCCCGCGCAGCACACCGACCCGGTCCCGGACGCCCTGCGCCACCGCGCGCACCGCGACCGGGTCGGCGACGTCGACCGGCAGGTAGGTCAGCCGCGTCCCGGTCGGGTCCACCTCGGCCAGCCTCGCCTGTACGGCCGCCGCCGGCCGACGACCGAGCAGCACCACCCGGGCGTCGTAGCCGGTGACGAGGCGGTTCGCCAGCGCCAGGCCGATACCGCCGGCGCCACCGGCGATCAGGTAGCCGCCGCTGGCGCGGATCGTCGGGCCGGCCGGCTCGGGTAGGGCGATCCGACCCAGGGCCTCGCGGTACCGCAACGGCCCCCGGTAGGCGATGCGGGCGCCACGGAGGTCCGGCTCGTCGAGCAGCCGGCCGGCCACCTGCGCCGCGACCGGGTCGCCGTCGCCGGGCAGCCGGACCAGGTCCACGTCGATGTGCGGGACGCACCACTGTGGATGCTCGTTCTCCAGCACCCGGGCCAGGCCGATCAGTCCGGCCGCCCACGGGTTGCGCACCGGCGTACCAGCCGCCGGGCAGGCATGGTTGGTGATGACCCGCCAGGTCAGCGGCGATCGGCCGGCCAACGGCCCGACCACGTCGCGCGCCAGCCGCAGCAGCGCGCGGACCCCGGCCTCCTGCTGGCGGGCGAGCAGCCGACCCGGCTCGTCGGCGGCCCCCGCCAGGTCCAGCAGCCCGCCGAGGAACCAGATCACCCGCGGCCGGGGCAGGGCATCGCGCAGCCGGGCGAGGCCGGCGGGGTCACCGGGATCGACCCGCCAGCCGTCCGGTCCAGCCGCCGCGCTGACGGCACCGAGCTCGACGAGCGTCGCCACGCCGTCCGGATACCGTCCAGCCAGCGCGCGGGCGAGCCCCCGGGCGGCGGCCGGGTAGCACACGAGCACCGGGCCGGGCGGCTGTTCGGCAGCCTCGACCGGCGCAACCCGCCAGACCGGTGTGAACAGCGGGTCGACCGGCGCCACCTCCTCGACCGGCCCGGCAGCGGGCGCGGGTCGGGCCGGCCCGGCGGGCGCGGTCGGCACGTCGATCCAGCAGCGACGCCGGTCGAACGGATAGCCCGGCAGTCCGATCCGGTTCGGCCGGTCCGGGCCGTACCGGCGACGCCAGTCCACGTTGCCGCCCGCGCACCAGAGCGCCGCGAGGCTGGACAGGTCACCGGTGTCGGCGGCGGCCCCGTCCGACTCCCAGCCGTCCGACCCGGATCCGGCCGGGCCCGATCCGTCCGGCGCGGTCGGGTCGGCTTCGGCGGAGCGCCGGCCACGGGTGATGCCGGGGCCGGGCTCGCCAGCGGCCACCCGGGCCAGTGCGTCGCGCAGCGCGTCGCGGTCCGCGACCAGCAGGGCTGCCCGCTCGTCCAGAGCCTCGCGTCCGACCTGGGTGGTGTATGCCAGGTCGGCCAGCGAGGCCGGCCAGCGCGCCGCGCCGCCGGTAGCCGCGGAAGCCTCCTCGCGACTCCCTGAGCGCAGCCGCGCGGCCAGCTGGGACGGGGTGCTGCCGAGATCGAGCCGGGCGGCATCCGGGGCAGGTCCGGGCAGCTCCGCCAGGCGCTGCGCGAACCGGCGCAGGTCGGCTGCGTCCAGCCCCCAGTCGTGCAGCGCCACTCCGGGATCGAGAGCGGACAGCGGCAGCCCGAGCAGGTCGGCGGCGAGCCGGCAGAGGTCCTCGCCGGTGACGCTGACCCCGGCCGGCTCGCCGCGCCCGGGCAGGTCCGCACCTTGGGCAAGGCGGTCGAGGTAGGCGGCGGCCAGCCGCCGCAGGTCCTCGCCGGTACGCGCGGACAACAGCACCAGGTACGGGCCCGGTGGCTCGGGAACCGGCGGTGCGGCCGGGTACTCCTCCACGATCAGGTGTGCGTTGGCGCCACCGGCACCGAACGCGCTGATGCCGGCGCGGCGCGGCGTCCCCCCGGCCGGAGCCGGCCAGGCAGTCGTGTCCCGCTGGACGCGCAGCGGCGAGGCGTCCCAGTCGACCATCGGGTTGGGCGGGTCGGCGTGCAGCGAAGGCACCAGCGTACGGTGGCGCAGCTGCAGCAGCACCTTTGTCAGGCCGGCGATGCCCGCGGCCGGCTCCAGGTGCCCCAGGTTCGACTTCACCGAACCGATCGGGCAGCGGTCCGGTACCGTCGCCCGGGCGCGACCCGAACACCCGGGCCAGCGCGGCCAGCTCCACCGGGTCGCCCAGTGCCGTACCTGTGCCGTGCGCCTCCAGGTAACCGATCGTGTCCGCCGGCACTCCGGCCCGGTCCAGCGCCTGAGAGATCAACTCCGCCTGCGCCACCGGGTTGGGCGCCGTGTAGCCGCTGGCCCGCCCGCCGTGGTTGAGCGTGCTGCCCTTGATCACCGCGTGGATCCGGTCGCCGTCGCGGACCGCCGCCGACAGCGGCTTGAGCAGCACAGCCCCCACGCCTTCGCCCGGCACGTACCCGTCGCCGCCGGCACCGAAGCTGCGACAGCGGCCGTCGCTGGAGGTGAAGCCGGCCTGCTCCAGGTAGCGGTACTTGTACTGGTGCGTGATCACATTGACGCCGCCGGCCACCGCCACCTCGCAGTCCCCGCTGCGCAGGCTCTGGCAGGCCAGGTGGATCGCGGTCAGCGAGGACGAGCACATGGTGTCCAGGCCGATGCTCGGCCCCCGGAAGTTGAAGAAGTACGAGACACGGTTGGCCACCGAGGAGGCGAACGACGAGGGCAGCGGTGTCTGTGCTGCCGCCGGCACCTGCAGGCCCAGCAGTTGGTACTGCTGGAACATCACGCCGACGAACACCCCGACCGGCCGGCCGGCCAACGCGCCGGCCGGACAGCCGGCGTCCTCCAGGGTGTGCCACACCGTCTGGAGGAACAGCCGCTCCTGCGGGTCCATCGCGTCGGCCTCGGTCGGCGTGATGCGGAAGAACCGGGGGTCGAACATGTCCGCATCGGCGACGAAACCGCCCCGCAGCTCGGCCGACAGGCCACCGGCGCCGGTACCGTCCGGGCGGCCGGTCCGGCCGGCTGGCGGCGGGCCCACGCAGTCCCGGCCGCTGGACAGGTTCGCCCACAGCTCGTCGAGATCGCCGGCCATCGGATACCGCCCGGCCACCCCGACGATCGCGATGTCCCCGGCCGGCGCGTGCTCGATGGACGGCGCGTGCTCGATGGACGGCGCGTGCTCGATGGACGGCGCGTGCTCGATGGATGGCCCGTGCTCGGTGGATGGCCCGTGTTCAGTGGACCGCGCGTGTCCAGTGGACGGCGGCTGTTCGGGGGCGGCCAGCCGGAGCGGGCGCAGCAGGCGTGAGCGGTCCCCGTGCAGCACCACCAGCTCGGGCTCGGCCGCGCGCAGCGCTTCGAGCAGCACCCGGGTAGCCACCTCGGCCGGCATCGGCACGTGGCCCTGTGCGCGCAGGTACGCCTCGGTGTCGGGGTCGGTACGCATGCCGCCGCCCTGCCACAGCGGCCAGGCGATCGCCACGGTACGGCCGGCGACCTCGCCGGCGCGGCGGCGCTCCTCGCGCAGTGCCGCATAGGAGTTCTGGAACGCGTTCGCCGCCGCGTAGTCCGCCTGCCCGGCGTTGCCGAGCACGGAGGTGGCCGACGAGCACAGCACGAACATCTCGAGCGGCTCGTCGGCGGTCGCCAGGTCCAGGTTGACCGTGCCGCGCACCTTCGGGGCCAGCACCTCGGCGATGCCGTCCGCGCTCTTGTGCCGTACCAGCGAGTCGCGCAGTACGCCGGCCGCATGGATCACCCCGTGGACCGCGCCGTAGCGTCGCCGGGCCTGCGCGACGACGCGCCGCGCGTCCGCCGGGTCGGTGACGTCGGCGCGCACGTACACCACCTCGCCGCCGGCCGTCCGCAGGTCGGCCAGGTCCGCGTCGGACACCTCGGAGCGGCCGCACAGCACCAGCCGGGCGGCGGTGGTCTCGGCCAGCCAGCGGGCGAAGACCCGGCCGATCCCCCCGGCACCGCCGCTGATCACGTACACCCCGCCGGGCCGCAGCGGCGCTGCCGTATCCGGGCCGGGTCGGGGGTGCCGCAGTTCCCGGTACCGCCGGACCAGGCGCAGGCCGTCCTCGTACCGTACCCAGGTCTCGGCGCCGGGCAGCTCGGCCCGGACCGCTTCGACGAGCGCGGCCCCGGACCCGGGTGGCGCGTACTCGACCACCGTGAAGCGGATTCCCGGCTGCTCCAGCCGGATAGTTGCGGCCAGCCCCGCGGCGCTGGCCGGCAGGGTCGCGGTCGGCCCGTCCCCGGCGGCGGCCAGGTAGACGAACGGCAGCCCGCCGGCCCCGGTGGCGCCCGGCCCGGTGAGCCAGGCACGTATCAGCAGCAGCGCCGACCGGCAGCCCGTCTCGACCGCGTCCGCCAGCCCGCCGACGCCGCCCGGCGCCGGCCCGAGCTGCACCACCGCGTCGGGGGTACGGCCGGCCACGGCCAGGTCGGCGAGCAGCCGCTGATGGTCGCCCAACTGGTCGGGGCGCAGCTCGTAGCGGTCGCCGTCGGCGCGGTACCGGCCGGCCCAGGCCACCGTCACCACTGTCGCGCCGTACCCCCGCTCGAACCCGTCGCGCAGGCCGCCGGCCAGCTCCGGGTCGCCACCGACGATCAGCAGCGTGCGTACCGACACCGGCGCGGCCGGGCCGACCGGCTGCGGCGACCAGCCGCCGGTGAGCCAGGCGACCTTCGGCGCCGCCGCCGGCTCCTCCCCGGCGCCGGCCGGCCGGCTGCGCCCCGACCGGACCTGATCGCCCGTGCCGGGACCGGCCCGGTCGCCCAGCTTGTCGACCAGGTACGCGCTGACACTGTCGACGGTCGGATACTCGAACAGCAGCGTCGGGTACAGCTCGGTCCCCCAGCGCTCCTCCAGCGCGTGGACCAGCCGCAGCAGCAGCGCGGAGTCCAGGCCGAGATCGTAGAAGCCGCGGTCGGTCGGTACCGGGAAGGTGTCGTCGCCCAGGCAGGCGCGCAGGGCCGCGACGACCTCACCGCGGACCGCCGCCACCCGATCCGCGGTGGTGCCGACCAATGGCGCGGGGGCAGCCGCGGCGGCGGTGCGGGTGGTCTCGGGCACCGTCGGGGGGCCGGTGAGTCGCGTGATGAGACCGGCGGAGCGGACCCGCTTGAGCGCCAGCGAGCCGAACGTGGCCGCCAACCGGTCGTCGGCGTCGTACAGGTCGATGTCGACGTGCACCACGTCGCTGGCGGCGCCGACCGCCCCGCGGGGCCGCAGGTCCACGGTGCAGCCGTCGCCGAGCGGCCCGAACGCCCGGAACGACCGGATGCTGAACGGGATCATCGGCTGGTCGCCCCCGGCCCCGAACACCAGCTGGTAGGCCTGCATCGTGGCCCCGTCGAGCAGCGCCGGGTGCAGCAGGAAGCCGTCGTCGCCGGCCCGGGCCGCGGCACCGAGCCGCAGGTCGCTGAGCAGGCCGTCCGGGTGGTGACCGAGCACCCCGTGACAGCGCATGAACGCGTCGTGCCGGATGTGCGCCGCCCGACCGAGTTCGTACACCCGCTCCACCGGGGTCTGCCGGTCGCGGATCGCCCGCAGCGCGGCCAGCGCGGCCGGCCGGTCCGACGCCCGGTCCAGCGGGCCCGCCGGTGGCGGCACGTCGAGGTGCAGTTCGGCCGTCAGGTGCGAGGTCCACTGTGGATCCACCCGTCCGTCGGGCCATCGCCGCCGGCTGCGGGCGGTCACCTCGTAACAGCTGGTACGCCAGGCGAGCCGCAGGTCGAGTTCCCGGTCGAACCCGTCGTCGAGGACGGCCGGCTCGGTGAACAGCACGTCGCGTAGCTCGGTGCGGTCCAGTGCCACGCCCTGCGCCAGCGCCGCCCGGCAGATCAGGTCCAGGAACGTGACGCCGGGCAGGGTACGCAACCCGTGGACCCGGTGCCCGTCGACGATCGGGTTGTCCCCGGTCAGCGTGGATCGGCACTGGATCGTCCGGGGCATTTCCACCGCGTCTCCCTGGTTCTGGCTCATCGTGGCCCGTCAGACCGGCAGGAACGTCAGGTCGAGCCGGGCGCTGCCGCGCGCGGCGGCCGGCGGCCGATCCGCCGCCTGTCCGGCCGTGGCGTCCGCGTCGGCGGCCCTGTTGGCAGCCGCGGCGGGGGCAACGCTCGGGCGGTAGCCGCCTGCGGACCGGTCCACCCACAACCGCTGCCGGTGATACCGCGGAGGCGGCAGCGGCCGCCGCACCGGCGCTGACCGGCCGGCCGGCGCGCGGCCCACGATGAGATGGGCGTTGGTGCCCCCGAAGCCGAACGAGCTGACGGCGGCCCGGGCCAGGCCGCTCCCGCCGCGCAGGTCCACCAGCTCGGTGGCCGGGTAGAACGGCGAGGAACCGAACGCGAACCGCGGATTGGGCCGGGTGCAGTGCAGGGTCGGCGGGACCTGCTGGTGACGCAGGCAGAGCAGCACCTTGATCAGGCCCGCCGCGCCGGCCGCCGAGAGCAGGTGGCCGATGTTGGTCTTCACGCTGCCGATCGGGCAGAACTGGCGGTCGTCGGTGTAGTGACGGTAGGTGCTGGTCAGCGCCTGCAGTTCGATCGGGTCGCCGATCATCGTGCCGGTACCGTGCGTCTCGACGTAGCCGATGCCGCGCGGATCGATGCCGCCGCGCTCGAGCGCGTCGCCGATCAGCGCGCTCTGCGACTGCACGCTGGGGGTCGTGTAGCCCATCGTGCGGCCGTCGTTGTTGACCGCCGACACCTCGATGACGCCGATCACCTGGTCGCCGTCGCGCAGCGCGGCGTCGAGGCGTTTGAGCAGCACCATGCCGCAGCCTTCGCCCGGTACGAACCCGTCGGCCGTCTCGTCGAACGCCCGGCACTGCCCGGTCGGCGACAGTGCCCGGGCCTCGCTGAGCAGCAGGTACGGGTCCTCGTCCAGCAGCAGGTCCACGCCGCCGGCCAGGGCCAGCTCGCTCTCCCCGCAGGCCAGGCTCTGCCCGGCCAGGTGCACCGCGACCAGCGACGACGAGCAGGCGCTGTCGACCACGAGGTTCGGCCCGGTCAGGTTGAAGTGGTGCGACAGGTGGGCGGCGATGAAGTTCTGGCCGAGCCCGGCGACCGCCTCCCGGGGCAGCGGCCGACGGTACTCCCGGTAGTTGGCGCTGCGGGAGCCGACGTACACGCCCACCCGCCGGCCGGCCAGTTCGTCGTCACGGTAGCCGGCGTCACGCAGGCACTCGGCGCTCACCTCGAGCGCCTTGCGTACCAGCGGATCCAGGTAACCGGCGGTCCGCTCGTCGAAGCCGAAGTACCCGGGGTCGAAGTCGGCGGCATCGTCGAGGAACCCGCCCCACCGGCTGATGCTGCGGCCCGGCCGGTGCTCGGGCGAGTACAGCTCGGCGGCGTCCCAGCGCCACGGCGGCACCTCGGTGATCCGGTCCCGACCAGCCACCAGGTCAGCCCAGAACGCGGCCGGGTCGGCAGCGCCCGGAAACCGGCAGGCCATGCCGATCACCGCAATGGGTACCGCACGGGTCCCGTCCCGGCCACCGGGCTCGACCCGGCCGGTCGAGGCAGCAGCACCGACCTCGACCCGACCAGCGGTCTCGACCCGACCAGTCGGGGCCGCACCAGCGGTCTCGACCTGACCACCGGTCGGGGCGCGGTCACCGGGCTCGACCCGGCCACCGGCCAAGGCCGGGTCGAGCGACGGACCGGCGGAGGCCGCTGCGGCCAGTGCGGTCCCGTGCTGGCCTGCCAGTGACAGGGCGAGCCGTGCGACGCTCGGGTGCTCCAGCACCAGCGCGGGATCGACGTACTCGCCGAGGTCCCGCTCCAGCTCCCGCACCAGCTCGGCCAGGAGCAGCGAGTCCAGACCGAGATCGGCGAACGCGGCATCGGCCGTGATCCGATCAGCCGGCATGCGTAGCGTCCGGGCCAGCACGCCGGTGAGCCACAACACCGCCGCACCACCCTCGTCCGGGGAGTCCGGCCGCGTCCCGGATTCGGCCCGGGCGACCGCCGCCGCGATGTCCGACCCGGCCACAGACGTCACGGCGGTGTCCGACCCGGCCGCCGACGTCGCGGCGGTTTCCGCCCCGGCCACCGCGCGGACGGTGAGCGATCCGGTAGTCGGCGCTGCGGCGGTGCCCGTGGGGCGGGCGCGGAGCAGGTCGTCCAGGCGGATGCCGTCCGCCCGGGGCAGGCAGGGCAGCACCGTGGGGTAGCCGTCCAGGCGCAGTGCGGTGTCCAGCAGCCGCAGCGCCTGATCGGGGCGCAGGTCGTCGATCCCGAGCGCGCCGGAGGCGCTGGTGCGGTCCCGTCCCATGCCGGTGCCTGTCCACAATGGCCACTGCAGCGACCGCACCGTCGTACCGCCGCCGTCGTGCACTGCGGCGAACCAGTCGAGGAACGAGTTGGCCAGCGCATAGTCGGCGTACGACGCGCCCATCGCCGGGATCGCGGCGGCGATCGAGGAGAACAGGACGAGCCACCGGGGCGGCCGGTCGGCCAACGCCGCCCACAGCGCGCGCAGCCCGGCAACCTTGGGCCGGCCGATCCGGCTGAAGTCCGCCGGCTGCTTCGCCGCCAGCGGCGCACCGGCATCCATCAGCCCGGCGCAGTGGAATACCGCCTCGATCCTCCCGACCCGCTCCCGGACGGGGTCCAGCAGCGTACGCAGCGCCGCCGGGTCGGTCAGCCCGTCCGCGTGCACCGACAGCCGCACGCCGCGCGCCTGCAAATCCAGCAGCTGTTGCAGCCGGGAACGCAGCCGGGCGTCGGTGCCCGGATCGGCGGTCAGCGCCGCCCACCGCGACGGCGGGGGCAGCGTCGACCGGGCGATCAGCACCAGGTCCCGTACCCCCTGGTCGCACAGCTCCCGGGCCAGCCGTAGGCCGATGGCGCCGGTACCGCCGGTGATGACCACGGCGCCGCCGGCCATCTCGGCCAGCGGCGAGGGGCGGGCCTGCGCCCGGGCCACCAGGTCGGCGGTGACCGGGCGCAGCTGGGCGCGCAACCGTTCGCCGGCACGGTGGTACACCTCGGTTTCCCGGTCGCGCAGGTTCAGCTCCTGGCGCAGGACCGGGGCCAGGCCGGCGGGCCGGGCCGGGCCGAAGTCCACGCCGACGGTGCGGCTCTCGACCACGGCCGCCTCACTGGCGGCCAGTCGGTACAGTCCGGCCAGCTCGGCCCCGGCCAGCGCACCCGGTGTCGGGGCACCGGCCCGCAGCCGGCGGGTGAGGTGGATCAGGACCAGCGGCTCGCGGCGGTCGAGCAGGCGCGTCACGAGGGCGGTACGCGCCGGTACCGCGGGTGCCGGATGGTCGTCGTCCCACCAGTCGGCCAGGTCGATCAGCCCGGCGAGAGCTGCGTCCGGGCGCAGCCCGCGGGCGGCGAGCGCCGGGGTGAGCGGGTCGGCCCCGTCGTCCAGGTCGGTCGCCGCGACGACGACGGCCCCGGCTGCCCCCGCGGCAGCGGTGACCGCTCCAGCGGTCCCGGCCGACTGCGGGTTGACCAGCACCAGATACGGTCCGGCCGGCTCGGAGGTGGCCGTCGGCGCTCCGCCCGCCGGTGCCGGGCACCACTCCTTGACCAGGAACTGCGGCTGCGGCGCCGGGATCAGCCAGTGCTGTTCCCCGCCGAACGGGTAGGTGGGCAGCGAGATCCGGGAGGGCCGCCGGCCCGGCGGATACCGGGACGCCCAGTCGACCGGGGCGCCGTCGACCCAGCGCCGGGCAACCGCCAGCTCGTTCTCGGCCTGCCTGCCGTCGGTGGCCGGTGTGCGGGCGTCGGCCACCGACCGACCGACGACCAGTCGGGGGTCCGGCCGGCCGGCGAGGAAGTCGTCGAGCCGCCCCACCAGGTCGGCGGCCGATGTCGCCAGCACGGCCAGCCGGTACGGCAGCGCCGCCCGGCCGGTCTGCAGGGTGCCGGCGACCTCGGCCAGCGCCGGACGGTCCGGGCCGGCCAGCGCGGCGCGGAGGTTGCCGGCCGCGCGCCGCAACGCCGCGGTGGTTGTCGCGGACAGCGGCACGAGCCAGGGCGCCCCGTCCGGCTGCCCGTCCGCCGTGGCCGGCTGCGGCGCCGCCTCCTCCAGCACGACGTGCGCGTTGGTGCCGCCCATCCCGAACGAGCTGATCCCGGCCCGGCGGGGCACGATCCGGCCGTCCGGGCCGGCGGGCGTCGGCCACGGCGCCGGTTCGGACTGCACCCGCAGCGGTGTCCCCGCCAGCCGGATGCGGTGGTTGACCTGCTCGACCCCGGGCGTGGCGGGCAGCAGCCGGTGACGCATGGCCAGCATCACCTTGATCATCCCGGCGATGCCGGCGGCCGCTTCCAGGTGACCGATGTTCGCCTTGACCGAACCCAGTCCACAGTGCGGCGCGGTCGGTTCCGGCAGTCCCCGCTCGCGATACAGCCGCCGGAACGCCGCGACAATGCCGTGCACCTCGATCGGGTCGCCGAGCGGGGTACCCGTACCGTGCGCCTCCAGGTACCCGACGGTGGACGGGTCCACATCGGCCGCCCGGTACGCCTCGACGAGCAGCGCGGCCTGCGCCTCGGCGCTCGGCGCCGTGAACGACTGGGCCTGCCCGCCGTGGTTGGTGGCCACCGACTTGACCACCGCGTACACGTGGTCGCCGTCGGCGCGGGCCTGACGCAGCGGCTTGAGCAGCAACGCGGCGACGCCCTCACCGCGCACGTACCCGTCGGCACGCTCGTCGAAGACCCGGCAGCGGCCGCCCCGGCTGAGCGCGCCGGCCCGCCAGTACGCCAGGAACTGGTCCGGATCGCAGATCACGTTGACCCCGCCGACCACGGCCTGGTCGCACTCCCCGGCGCGCAGCTGCGCCACGGCCAGCGCCAGGGCGACCAGCGAGGACGAGCACATCGTGTCGACGGTCAGGCTGCTGCCCCGCAACCCCAGAGCGTAGGACACCCGGTTGGCAATGGCCGAGGGCGACACGGCCACGCAGCTGTGTGGCTCCGGTTCCGGCCGGTGTGCCCGCAGCAGCGCCTGGTAATCCTGGTGGCAGGCGCCGACGAAGACGCCGGTACGGCTGCCGGCCAGCGCCGTCGGGTCGTACCCCGCGTCCTCGAGCACCTCCCAGGCCACCTCGAGGAACAGCCGCTGCTGCGGGTCCATCAGCTCGGCTTCCCGGGGCGAGATGCGGAACAGGGCGTGGTCGAACCGCCGGACGTCGCGCAGGAATCCCGCCCGCCAGGCGGCGACGGTGGGCCGCGCCGGCCCCGAATACCGCCTGTGGTCCCACCGGTCGGCCGACACGGGCTCGGTCACGTCCTGTCCGGCGATCAGCAGCTGCCACAGTTCGGTGACCGAGTCCGCGCCGGGGAACCGCCCGGCCATGCCGATGACGGCGATCTCCTCGCGCCCCGAGAACTCGACCCGCTCGGCGCGCCCGATCTCCTCACGCCCGGCAGACTCGGCGCGCCCGGCGACCACGGTCTCGTCGTGCCCGGCGCGCTTTGCAGACTCGTCGCGTCCGGCGGTCCCATCGTGCCCGGCGGTCTCGTCGCGCCCAGCGGTCCCGTCGCGCCCAGCGGTCCCGTCGCGCCCGGCGGTCTCGTCGCGCCGGGTCGGGGGCGCCGGTGGCGGGCCGGGGTGCGGCTGCGGCTGCGGCTGCGCGGCGATTGCGGTTGCCAGGTCCGCCGGGGTGAAGGCGTCGAACAACAGGCTGAGGTCGACGTCGATGCCGAGCGCGGCGCCGGCCTGGGCGCCGAACGAGGCGAGCGTGAGGCTGTCCAGCCCGAGCGGTCGCAGGTCGGTGTCGGGGCGCAGCCGGTCGACCGGCACGGTGAGAGCGGCGGCCAGCAGCGGCAGGAGCCGGGCCGTGAGCATCCCGGCATCGCCGGCCGGTGGGCTCGCCGGTGGCGCCGACGGGGCGTGGGCGGGGCGCGGCACGGCGGCCTGCGCCGACCCGGCCTTCGCCTCCTTGACCGTTTCGATCCGCGCGAGCAGCGCCCCGTCCCGCACGCGGTGCAGGGTCGAGACGAACCTGATCCGCCGGTCGCCCACCGGCTCGCAGGACCAGAGCCGGTAGCTCAGCTCGTCGTCGGGGCCGCAGTTGCCGACGTACCGCACGTCGCGGTGCACCGTGGAGGCGGCGGCGGCCCAGTCCGGCGCGGTACCCGGGTCGCGGGCCTGATGCACGTACCGCCGTTCGCAGGCGTCGTTGATGTGCGGGTACGAGGCGAAGTAGAGCAGTCCCACGTGGTTCAACTCGGCGGCCGGGTTGAGCGGATAACCGCACTCGAACAGCGGCGGGCCCGGTACCGGCGGCCCCGTCCGCGCCGCCGCGACCTCCTTCCGGAAGGCGAGATGCCCCGGCTGCGGCGGATCCGCCGGCGCGTCGCCGTGCGGCGCAGGC
Source organism: uncultured Actinomycetota bacterium (assembly GCA_963794685.1). GTDB lineage: Bacteria > Actinomycetota > Actinomycetes > Mycobacteriales > Micromonosporaceae > CAVTWH01. The sequence goes on from CAWCFK010000013.1 coordinate 350,152, forward strand.
GGTACCACCGGCCGCAGGTCACCCTCGGGCGTACGGCGGGCGAAGGCGCTGAGCAGGGTTGCCGACAGCGCCGGCCGGCCGGCACCGGCAAGCGTGATCTCGCTGACGAAAGCGTGCTCGTCCAGGCGTACCAGCCGGCCGGTCAGTTCCACGGCATCGCCCTCACGGAACGCCGCGAGCGGCACGGCGCTGTCCAGGCGTACCCGGACGAATACCGGAAGCAGGCGGCTGCCGGCGTCGTCCACCAGCGCCGCCATGGGTACGCCGAAGTGCCGGGCGAGCAGCTGCCAGTGCAGGTCCCCACAGTCGCGCAGCAGCCAGCCCTCGGACAGGCCGCTCATCGCGAAGTGTGGCAGTGCCAGCGTCAGCCGCCTATGCATCGGCCACCCGGCCGGGAGCCGACCCCGCGTCCGTTCGGGACAGCGCCCTGCGCCAGACGTGGTGCCGGTAGCTGTCCACCGGGAGTTGGCGGCCGGTGGGGACGGCGCCCACCCGCTTGAGCAGATTGACCGCCCACCCGTCCCGGTAGCCGGCGAACCAGCCGCCGAACATCAGGATCCGGGTGCGCTGCACCAGCGCCCGGGTCATTGGCGGCATTTTCCGACTGTCGAAGGCGCGCCGGAAGACACTGCCCGGCGCCATCCGGCGGCGCACCGACGCGCGTACCTCCTCGGACACGTCGCGCTGGTGCACCAGTTCGAGGGCGGGGCGCTGGGCGGCCAGCTGGCGAAGCTGGTCGTAGCGCTGCACGGTGAACATGTCGATGTGCGAGAGGTATCCGCCGGGCTTGAGCACCCGCACCGCCTCGTCGAGGAAGCGGCCCAGATCGGGGTAGGTGTGCGAACTCTCGACGGTGACCACGAGGTCCATGCAGCCGTCGTCGAACGGCAGCCGCTCGGCGTCGCCCTGCACGTAGCGCAGCGCGTCGGCGCGCGAGAGGCGGGCGTTCGCCCGCGCCACCGCGCGCGGCGACAGGTCCAGACCCACCATCGCCGCGCCGGGCGCGAGCCGGGACAGGAAGTTGAGGCCCTCCCCCATGCCGCAGCCGACCTCCAGCACCGAACGGCCGGAATAGTCGGCGAGCTTGACCGGTACGTCCCGCAGCGCCAGATAGTAGAGCTGCTCGGAGAACCCGTCGGTGTCCTGCCCGGCGAAGTTCGGGATCAGCTCGTCGATCTCGTCGGCCAGCGTCGCGTCGTACATTCCCCAGTTCCACAGGTCACCGGCGGTCGATCCCATGGTGGCCAGGTCGTACATCGAGGAGCTGGCCGCCTTGATCTGGTCCGCGCGCGGCTGGGTCACCGCCTGGTCCGGCCCGCCGAGATTGATCTCGCTCATTCCGCGCACGAAGTCGACCCGGGCACCGGGGCTGGTCATAGCGGTCTCCCTGCGTCGCCGGAGGTACGGAACAAGGTGATGCGGTCCAGGTGCCGCTCCCGGGTGCGCGGGTCGGTGACACCCAGCCCGTCGCGCGGCGACAGGCACAGCACGCCGACCTTGCCCTGGTGGGTGTTGCGGTACACGTCGCAGACCGCCCGCGCCGCCTGGTCCAGCGGATACGCGACGGACAGCGTGGGATGGATGCGGCCCTGCACGATGAGCCGGTTCGCCGCCCACGCCTCCCGGTAGTTGGCGAAGTGGGTACCGACGATGCGCTTCAGGTTCATCCACAGGTACCGGTTGTCGTACTGGTGCTGGTACCCCGACGAGGCGGCGCAGGTGACGATCGTGCCGCCGCGGGCGGCGACGAAGACGCTGGCCCCGAAGGTTTCCCGGCCGGGGTGTTCGAACACGATGTCCGGGTCCTCGCCACCGGTCAGCTGCCGGATCCGGGCGCCGAACCGCTTCCACTCGTCCGGGTCCGGAGTCTGCTCGTCGCGCCAGAACCGGTACCCCTCGGCGCGCCGGTCGATGACGAGGTCGGCGCCCATCTGCCGGCACAGTGCGGCCTTGGCCGGGCTGGACACCACGCACACCGGGATGGCACCGCCGTTGAGCGCCAGCTGGGTCGCGTAGGAGCCGAGGCCGCCGGTGGCGCCCCAGATCAGCACCACGTCGCCCTGCTTCACGGCGGCCCCGTTGCGGGACACCAGCTGGCGGTAGGCGGTCGAGTTGACCAGGCCCGAGCAGGCGGCCTCCTCCCAGGTCAGGTGCGCCGGCTTGGGCATCAGCTGGTTGGCCTTGACCAGCGCCAGCTCGGCCAGGCCGCCGTAGTTCGTCTCGTACCCCCAGATCCGCTGCTGCGGGTCGAGCATGGAGTCGTCGTGCCCGGCGGGGTCTTCCAACTCGACCGACAGGCAGTGCGCCACCACCTGGTCGCCGGGGCGCCAGCGGTGCACGCCCGGTCCGGTCCGCAGCACCACTCCGGACAGGTCCGAGCCCAGCACGTGGTACGGCTGGTCGTGTACCTGCCGGCCGGGCACGCCACGGGCGTACCGGCGCAGGAACGGGAAGGTCGGCATCGGCTCGAAGATCGAGCTCCAGACGGTGTTGTAGTTCACGGCGCTGGCCATCACCGCGACCAGCGCCTCGCCCGGACCCGGTTGCGGTGTGGGCACCTCGTCGAGGTGCAGGGATCGATGCGGATCGCGGTCGTTCACGGCCGCCCCGGCGAACATCTCGACCTCGTCGGCGTGCACGGTGATGCCGCGGTAGGTCTCCGGGACCGGCACGTCCCGTAACGCCTCCCAGTCTTCGGCGCAGATCGCGTCGAGGACCTTCTGCATCAGCCCCTCCTGACGTTGGTCGGAAATGCGGCGAGCGGCCGTCCGCCGGTTCTCGCGGCCGACACGTTCCGCAGCTTCGTGGACGACGGCGGGACCCGCCCCCGGCCACCGGCGCTACCCGGCTCGACGCTCCTGCATTGCGCCCGGATCCGGCTGTGCCGCGCCCGCTCCGGCGGCGGCGCACTCGACCAGGGTGTGTTCGGTACCCAGCCGCTGCGTGGACCGCACCGCCAGACCTGTGCGCTGCAGCATCCCGAGCAGATCCCCGGTGCTGAGCCCGCGGGTTCCCGGCGCGCACACGACCATCTGGAACAGCGCGCGCCAGCCGTCCTGCTCGGTGTCGATCAACGGCTCGATGACCAGCAGCCGCGGCTCCGGCTCGTCCGGCCCGCGCTGGGCGGCGGTGTGGCGCAGCGCGTCCGCGATCGTGGCGAGGATCCGGGCGCCGCTGTCCGGGCTCCAGTTGTGCAGCACGTTCTTGAGCAGGTAGCGGTCGGCGCCGGGCGGTACGGCCTGGAAGAAGTCGATGGGCTGGAAGGACAGCCGACCGGTCAGCTGGGCATCGGCCGACTCCCGCAGTTCCTGCTCGGCCCGCACGCACACGTCGGCGCGGTCGGCGCACACCCCGGTCAGCCCGGGTTGCCGGGCGAGGATGCCCTTGAGCATGGCGCCGTTGCCGCCGCCGACGTCCACGACGCTGCGTACCCGGGCGAAGTCGTGCTGCTCGACCAGGGCGGCGGAGATCGGCGCGGCCAGTTCGGCCATCGCCCGGTCGTACACCCGGCCGGCCTCGGGGTTGGCGTCCAGGTGCTCATAGATGCTGCCGCCCAGCACCAATGGTGACGCCGGTTCGCCGGTGCGTACGGTGTGCAGCAGCCCGCCGAACACGTCGTAGTAGGTTTCGCCCGCGAGCATGCAGAAGTGACGCTTCGACTCGGGGTGGTCCGACCGTAGGGGCTGCGCCATCGCCGTGAGCCGGTACCGCCCGTCGGGGTCGCGGGTGTACACGCCCACCAGGGCGAGCACCTGCATGAGCCGCTGGACGGCCGCCGGATCACAGTCGAGCTTGGCGGCGATGTCCGAGTGCGACATCGACCCGTCGCCCACCAGGTCGGCGACGCCCAGCCGCGCGCTCACTGCCACCGCCTTGGAAAACCATGCCATTGCGGTGAGCTGGCCGATTTCCAATGTGACGCCGTCCTCTCCACGCCGGAAAAACGCGCCTGAATTCGACAGAAAGGCACGGTGGAACGAGCGTTGGTGCCTTATCGGGAATGCCCCGGCCGAGGCTGTCCGAGATGGTTTGCGGCGGCAGACAGCCATCGCTACCTGAGGCCGCGCCGCCCCTCGATACCATCCGTGATCATCTATCGGTGACGATCGCCATCGACGATAACCATCCGGCTTCCGAGTAGCAAGATTGACGTTTCCGCCGTTTCAGTTATCCTGACTCCTCGCCGCTCACCCGGGTTCGCGGGTGGGATCGCCCGCCGCGCGCGAAGCTCTCCGCCCGGGGCGGAGGGGCTGGCCGGTGGCGGCCAACTGTCCGCTGTACGCCCGGGTGGACGCCCGGCCGCACGCCGGCCGACGAGATGAATGACCGATTACCGCACGTTTATGTATGACATGCGCTTGAAATGATCCATTGCCACCAAACGCAGTAGGCCCATCGAGGTCACCGAATGTCATTGGCCACGCGGCGACCACGACATGGACCGGCGTGACTGGATCCTTGTGGACCGTGGGTCTGGTTGTTAGCATCGACAGGCGTCGACCGGGACGCAACGGGACGCGCATTGGCAGTCCGCGCCAAAAAGGGCTGTCGAGGTCTCACTGGACACCGTTGGAGCAATTTCCAGGACGTCGCACCGACAATTCTTGTCAGCATCTCCCTATTGCTCTCGGCGAGGCGCTCTACGGCTCGCCGAATGATTTCCGCACGCCGGCCACGGGCCGGGGCGTAGAGGCGACGGACAGGGGAGGAAGCCTTATGCGGGTCGCGCTGGTACCCTTCGGCACCCGGGGGGACATCCAGCCATTCCTGGCGCTGGGCACCGCCCTGCGGGCCCGCGGACACGACGTCAACCTGGTCACCAGCCCCAGCTTCCAGAGCGTCGCTGACGAGGCCGGCCTCGAACTGACCGCCATACCCGCCGACACCGCAGGCTTCTTCCAGATCCCCGAGGTCATCGAGTCGCTTCGCAAGAGCCCGTCCATGCTCAGGATGGTCCGGAACCTGCCGAAGCCGCCGCCGGGCGCGCAGGCGGCGCTGCTGGGACACATCGACGCGGCGTGCGGCGACGCCGACATCACCATCAACACGTACTTCACCAAGGGCATCAGCGTCGCTCGCGCGGACCGGCTGTGGTGCGCCACGTCCTGGTGGCCGGCGGCACCGACCGGAGCGTTCCCAGCGCTCGGCGCCCCCGAATGGCCCCTCGGCCCGGCGTACAACCGGCTGACCTATGCGGCGACCGCGGCCGTCGAGTGGTGGTCCACCCGCAAGACGGTGAACGGCTTCCGCGCCCGCAAGGGCCTCCCCCCGCTGGGGATCGGCAGCCCGTACCGGTCGCTCGGCCGCGAGGTACCGGTGCTGTACCCGTACAGCAGCAGCCTCATCCCGCACCCGCCGGACTGGCCACCGAACTGCCACGTCACCGGCTACTGGTACTGGCAACGGACCTGGCATCCACCGGAGGGTCTGGCCGAGTTCATGGACACCGAGCCCAGGCCGCTGGTGGCCGCGTTCGGCGGCACCTGGGCGGTGCACCGGCAGGAGCACACCCGGGACGCGCTGCGGGAGGCGGCCCGGCGCACCGGCCGGCGCATCGTCGTCGTCGGCGGCGACCCCGAGCCGCTGTCGCCGGACGCGTTCCACCTCACCGAAGCCGACTACGACTGGCTGTTCTCCCGGGCGTCCGCCGTCATCCACAACGCCGGCTACGGCTCGACTGCGGAGGTGCTCCGGGCCGGCGTACCGCAGGTGGTCGTCCCCACCTTCGCCGACCAGCCGTTCTGGGCGGCGCGGGTGCATCGGGCCGGGGTGGCCGCGCAGCCGGTGCCGTTCGCCACCATGCGGGTCGACGAACTGGCCGCAGCTGCCGCGAGCGCGGTCGGTGACGCGGCGATGGCCGAGCGGGCCCGCCTGCTCGGCGCGCGGGTGCGGGCAGAGGACGGCCTGAGCCGAACCTGCGACATCCTGGAGGACTGGTACGAGCGCCGCGCCGCCCCCGGCAGCCGACTCGCCGACGCCCCGAGGAAATGGAACCAGGGGTGACCGGTGGCGACCGCCACGACTGGTGTGGCCGCGGCGTCCTGGTCACCGGCGGGCGGGGCTTCATCGGCGCGCACTTCGTCGAGGAGCTGGCCGCCGGCGGTGCCCGCGTCGTCTCCCTGCACCGCGATGCCACCGCACCGGACGCGGACGCCGGACCGGTCCGGCAGCTCGGCGTGGACCTGCTGTCCGCATCCGACACGGCGGCGGCGCTGCGCGGCCTGTCCAGCGGTGTGGACATGCTGGTGCACTGTGCCGGGGTCACCGGCAACACCGAGTACCGGGCGAATCACTTCGGCTCGACGCTGGACGAGAACCTCCGGATCAACCTGAACGTCCTCAACGCCGCCCGGGACAGCGCAATCCCGCTCGTGGTGATGCTGAGTACGACGGACGTCTACCCGGACGGCACCGACGGCCCGGTCCGGGAAGAGGACGGTTACCAGGCGCGGCTGCGGCTGCCCGGTGACGGCTACCGGCTGTCGAAGGTCTTCGCGGAAATCCTGGCGGACGCGTACCGCAGCCACTTCGGGATGCGGATCCAGCTGGTCCGGTCGACCAACGTCTACGGCCCGGGCGACGGCATCCGGGGTGGATCGCTGCGGGCGATCCCGGCCATGATGCACCGCATCGCCACCGGCCAGCCGATCGAGGTCTGGGGTGACGGCCGGCAGCGCCGGTCGTTCATCTACGTCAACGACCTGGTCCGCGCGGTGCTGCAGATCGCGGCCCGCGGACGCCACGACACCGTCAACGTCGCCACCGGCACCTCGATCTCGCTACTCACACTGGCTCGCCTGCTGACCAGGGAGTTCGGTGTGGCCGAGCGGCTGGCGCTGCGGCCGGACATGCCCACCGGAGCCTGGTCCAGGGACGTCAACATCGACCGGATGCGGGAAATCATCGACTTCGATCCACGCCCGATCGAGGAGGGCATCCGGGAAACCGTCCGCTGGTACCAGCGGACCCGCGTACCGGCCCCGGTACCGGCGCTGGCGTGGCCGACACCGGAAGCCCAGTGATACCCGGAAGCCAAGTGACGCCGGAAGCCCAGTGACGCCGGAAGTCCAGTGACGCCCGTCCGGTGCCGGCCGGGTCCATCCTCCACAGCCACCCCCGGGAGCAGGTGCCATGCGCGTCCTCTTCGTCCCGCTGCCGTTGCCGACCCACTATCTGCCAACCGTCGGACTGGCCTGGGCGTTCCGACTGGCCGGACATCAGGTACGGGTGGCCACCGGGGCGGAGCTGGCCGACACCGTCGACCACTCGGGCGTGCCCGTCGTGCCGGTCGCCAACCGGCCGGACCTGTTCGAGGCGCCCGAGCAGAACGAGAAGTGGCTACGGCTGGAGAACGAATCCCCCGACCAGAAACTGATCAGCGCACTGGTCAACGGGCCGCTCGACAACTACGCGAGGATCGCCGCCGCGATGGCCGAGGATCTGATCGCGCTGGCCCGCTCCTGGCAGCCCGACATGGTGGTCTTCGATCCGCTGGCGTACGCCGGGCCGCTGGCGGCCGCGGCCGCGGGCGCGGTGCCCGTCCGCCACCTGTGGGGTCCGGACGCGTCCCGGTTCTTCCGGCTGCCCGGCGCCGGCTTCAACCCCGAGGTCGCGCATCCAGCGGTACCGTGGCGTGCCCTGCCGTGGCCCGCGCGCCTGCTGAAACTGTACGAGGCCAACGGTGTCGCCGCACGCGACGACCTGGCGGCGTGCACGGTCGACCCCTGCCCGCCGAGCCTGCAGTACCCCGGCGCCGTCAACAGCCTCGCCATGCGCTACTTCCCCTACAACGGCAGTGGGCGGATCCCGGCCTGGCTGAACGATCCGCCCACCCGGCCCCGGGTGTGCCTGACCTGGGGGGTCGCCTCCGGCACCACCCTCGGCGACGAGCACTTCGGCATCCCGAAGATCCTCCGGGCGGTGCTCGACGCCGACCTCGCCGCCGAGATCGTGGTCGCCGCCTCGCACCGGGACGCCGAACGCATCGGCGACGTACCCGCCGGCGTCCGGGTCGGGCCGGTGCCAATGCACGCGCTGCTACCCACCTGTGACCTGGTGATCCACCACGGGGGTTCGGGAACGATGCTGACCGCGGCGTCGTGCGGCGTACCCCAGCTGACCCTGCCGACGATGAACGAGCAGGAGGGCGCCTGCCGCCAGCTCGCCCGGCAGGGCTCGGGCCTGACCCTGTCCTACGCCGACGCGACCGCCATCGACATCCAGGCCGCCCTGGCCGACATCCTGGACACCGGGCGCCTGCGGGAGGCCGCCGGCAGGCTGGCCGACGAGATCAGCGCCCAGCCCGCCCCGACCGAGGTGGTCGAGCGGCTCACCGCGCAGCTGGTGACCGTCCCGCCGGTCGGCACCGGACCGCGCGCCCGCCAGCAGCAGTGACGCGACCGCTGCGGGCGCCCCCGGTGCCGGTTACCGGCAGGACGGCCGGAACGGCAGTTCGGGCAGGTAGTGCCGCCACTGCTGAGCGGTCAGGACGTTCGCGGTGGTGGCGCAGATCCGGTCGATGGCCCGGTCGGCGTCGAGCGCCGACAGTTCGACGGTGTGGTCGTCGCTGGCGGTGGCGAGGGTGTGCCCGTCGCCGCTGAACGCCACGGTGTCGATCGGCTCGGTGTGTCCGGTCAGCGGCTGCCCCACCGGCTGCGGGCGGGCCGGGTCGGCCAGGTCCCACAGCCGTACGGTGTGGTCGTCGCTGCTGCTGGCGAGGGTATGCCCGTCCGGGCTGAACGACGCGGAGTACACGAAACTGGTGTGGCCGGTCACCGGCGGGCCCAGCCGGCCGGGGTGCGCAGGGTCGGCGAGGTTCCACAGCGCCACGGTGTGGTCGGAGCTGGTGATGGCCAGGATGTGCCGGCGGCGGTCGGGGTCGAACGCCACCCCGAGCAGGCTGCCGCTGCTGGGATTGATCGGCTGGCCCACCTGGACGGCGTGGGCCGGGTCCGCCACGTCCCACAGCCGTACCGTGTCGTCGGCGCTGGCGGTGGCCAGCAGGTGCCCGTCGGGGCTGAACGCCACCGCGTAGAGGTAGTCGGTGTGGCCGGTCAACAGCGGACCGACGCGGACGGGCCGGGTCCGCTCGGTCACGTCCCACAGCGCCACGGTGTGGTCCGCGCTGGCGGTGGCCAGCAAGGGTCGGACCGGGCTGAACGCCACCGCGGAGATGGTGCCGTTCTGGCCGGTCAGCGGGGCGCCCAGAGCGTCGGCGTGGGCCGGGTCGGTGACGTCCCACAGCCGCGCCGTCCGGTCCCGTCCGGCACTGGCCAACGTGTGCCCGTCCGCGCTGAACGCCACCCCGACAACCGCACCGGTGTGGCCGGCCAGCACCGCTTCGGGGACCGGGTGGGCGGGGTCGGTGACGTTCCACAGCCGGACGGTGTGGTCGGTGCTGGCGCTGGCCAGGGTGTGCCGGTCGGGGCTGAACGCGACGCCGTTGACCTGTCCGGTGTGGCCGGTCAGCACGGTCGGCGGCAGGCTCCACAGCCGGACGGTGTGGTCGCCGTCCGCGGAGGCCAGGCGCTGCCCGTCCGGGCTGAACGCCAGTGCCCACACGTAGCCGGTGTGGCCGGCCAGTGGGCTGCCCAGGGCGACCGGGTGGTTCCGGTCGGCGACGTTCCACAGCCGGACGGTCTGGTCCGCCCCTGCGGTGGCGAGGGTCCGTCCGTCGGGGCTGAACGCCACCGTGTAGATCGTGTCCGTGTGGCCGGTCAACGGCAGCCCCAGGGCGGCGGGGTGGGCCGGATCCGTCAGGTCCCACAGCCGCACGCTGCGGTCGTTGCTGACGGTCGCCATGGTGTGCCCGTCGGGCGTGAACGCGGCCTCGTACACGGTGTCGGTGTGGCCGGTCAGCACCGCGCCGGGGGCAGGGTGAGCCGGATCGGTGACGTCCCACAGCCGTACTGTCCGGTCGTGGCCGACGCTGACCAGGGTGTGCCGGTCAGGGCTGAAGGTGGCCGAGGCCACCGCGTCGGTGTGGCCGGCCAGTACCGGGCCCGCGGTGGGGTGGGCCGGGTCGGTGACGTCCCACAGCCGTACCGTGCGGTCCTGGCCGGCGGTGGCGAGGGTGCGGCCGTCGGGGCTGAACGACACGGAGTAGACGTAGCTGTCGTGGCCGGAGAGTGTCGCCAGCAGGTTGGGGTGGGCCGGGTCGGCGACGTTCCACAGCCGGGCGGTGCGGTCCCGGCTGGCGGTGGCGAGGGTCCGCCCGTCCGGGCTGAACGCGACCCAGTAGACCCGGTCGCTGTGGCCGGACAGCGTCGCCAGCGCGATCGGGTGGGCCGGGTCGGCCACGCTCCACAGCCGTACCCGGCTGTCCTTTCCGCCGCTGGCCAGGATGGGCTGCTTCGGGCTGTACGCCACCGCGTACACGGTGTCCGGGTTGCCGGTCAGCGGGGTGGACAGCGCCACGTTCTCGGAGTTGAGCAGGCCGGTGTAGCTGTCCGGCGCCGGGTGCAGCCGGTAGGCGGCCAGGTAGAGCTGGGCGGCCAGGGACACGTCGATGCCGGCGAGTTGCTCGGCTTCGGCGGTGACCCGCCCGGCGATGGCCTGGTCGCGCTCGGCCAGCGCGGTGGAGCGCTGCCGCCAGGCGACCACGGCCCCCGCGCTGGCCAGCACGGTGAGTACGCACAGCGCCGCCACCACGGCCCGGCGCCACCTGATCGCCCGGTGCTGCTGCCGCAGCGACGCGGCGACGAACTCAGCCACCCCCGCGCCCGGCCGCAGCGGGCCGCCGTCCTGGCCGGCGAGCCACTCCCGGGCCGCGGCCAGGCGGTTGCCCCGGTACAGGGCGGCCGGGTCGCGGTGCTCGCGGTGCCACGCGGCGGCTGCCTCGCCCAGCTGCTGACCGATGAGCAGGCCGGCCCGGTCCTCGCTGAGCCAGTGCCGCAGCCGGGGCCAGGCGTGCAGCAGCGCCTCGTGGGTGATCTCGACGGTGTCGGTGTCCAGGGTGACCAGCCGGGCCGCGGCCAGCGCGTCGAGCACCGGGTGGACGCCGTCGGCGTCGAGTTCGTCGCGGCCGACCCGACGCTTGGTGTCCTCGGTACCTTCGCCGAGGGCGACCAGCCGCAGGAAGATGTCGCGGGTGAGGCGCTGCTGTGCGGCCGTCAGGCCGGCGTAGACGGTCTCGGCGGTGCGGGCCAGCGCGTGCTGGATCCCACCGGCGGCTTCGTAGCCGGCCAGGGCGAGGGTGTTGCCACGCCGGCGCTGCCAGGTCTCCCGGAGCGCGTGCGAGACCAACGGCAGCACGTTGGCGTGGCCGGCCGCGTCCGCCACGATGCGGGCCAGCAGCGCGCTGTCGACGGCGCATCCGGCGCGCCTGGCGGGCAGGGTGACCGCCCGGCGCAGGTCGTCGGTGGTCATCGGTCCGACCAGCAGCTGGGCGTCGCGCAGCGCGTCGACCAGGTCCGGGTGGTCGGAGCAGGCCGGGTAGAAGTCGGCCCGCACGCCCAGGACCACCCGGGTGCGGCTGTTGGCCACCCGGGCGGCGGCCAGCAGCGCGGTGATGAAGCGGGTACGTTCCTGTTCGTCGGCGCAGAGCGTGAAGACCTCCTCGAACTGGTCCACCACGATGAGCAGGTCGCGGTCGTCGGGCTGGTCCGCCAGGGCCTGGAGCACGGTCAGGTGCAGGGCCCGGGGATCGTCGTGCAGCTGCGCGTGCAGGGTGACGGCCGAGCCGCCGGCCAGCGCGGCCAGCCGCGCCGCGCACTGGTCCAGCGGGTGCGCGCCGGGGGTGAACAGCAGGGTCGGCCACCGGTCGGTGCCCGGCTCGCCGCCGGTGCGGATGCGGGGCAGCAGGCCGGCGCGCAGCAGTGACGACTTCCCCGATCCCGAGGCGCCGAAGACGGCCAGGAAGCGACCTGCGCGTACCCGCGACACCAGCTCGTCGGTGAGGTTCTCGCGGCCGAAGAACCGCTCGGCGTCCTCCGGCTGGAACGCCGCCAGGCCCACGTACGGGGACTCCGGCCCGTCGCCGGCGACCGGTGCCGGCTGCTGTGCCTGTGCGACGGCCAGCTCGGCGGCCACCTCCCGCCAGCGGGCCTCCCATTCGGCCGGGTCACCGCCGCAGGCCCGCACGTACGCCAGGGTCACCGGCAGGCTGGGCAGCTTCCGGCCGGCCGCGGCGTCGGCCAGCGTCGTCGACGAGTAGTGGGCCCGCGCGGCCAACTCCCGGTAGCCCGGACTGCCGGCTTTGCTGCGCAGCAGGCGCAGGCCCGCTGCGAAATGCGTCAAAGCACCGTCGTCGGAGTCCAGCGGGCGTTCAGCGCGCGGCATACCACAGCTCCCATTCCCCAGAACCAGAGCGCCATTGTCCGAACGGCTGCTGTCCGTTGTCCACCATTGAGTCAGATAAATGAACATAGTGATGAATGGCTGTTCCGGGGTGGGCGTCGCGCCCCGGCGACCTGAGGGACCCTGCGAAATGGCCGCCGGAACTACGATGGGGCCCGGCACGTCCCGGTCTTCAGGCACATCCACCTTGCGCGCGCGTTGGAGGCATCGTGAAGCTGTTGCTCACGTCAGGCGGCGTCACGAACCCGAGTATCCGGTCGGCCCTGGTCCAGCTTCTCGGCAAGCCGATCGCCGAATGCCACGCCCTCTGCGTCCCGACGGCACAGTGGGGTCACCCGATGTGCGGCCCGCGATCGGTGCGGGGCCTGGTCGCCGCCGAGCCAGGGTTTGCGCACCTGTCCGGCCTGGGCTGGGCGTCGCTCGGTGTCCTCGAACTCACCGCACTGCCCAGCATCGGCGCGCAGCGGTGGCACCCCTGGATCCGGGAGGCCGATGTGCTCCTGGTCGACGGCGGCGACGCGACGTACCTGTGCCACTGGATGCGGGAGTCCGGGCTGGCCGAGCTGCTGCCTTCGCTGCCCGGCAAGGTCTGGGTGGGGGTGAGTGCCGGGAGCATGGTGATGACGCCCAGGATCGGCGCGTCCTTCGTCGAGTGGTCGTCCGCGCCGGACGACCGCACCCTGGGGATCGTCGACTTCTCGATCTTCCCGCACCTGAACGCTTTCCCCATGAACACCCTGGCGCACGCCCAGCGCTGGGCCGCCGACATCGGCGTCCCGGCCTACGCCATCGACGAACAGACCGCGATCACGGTGGTCGACGGCGCCGTCGAGGTGGTCTCCGAAGGGCAATGGACCAAGTTCGGGTGACAGCCGGGTACCGCCCGCACAGGTTCAGGCCGGCTCCCGGTCGGGACCCCGGAGTCCATCGCCGGCGCGAACGGCCGGCCAGCGGGCAACCGGCTCGGCGAAGTCGACAAGGTCGCCCCGTTGATCGCCGTCCGGTGCGCCCCGCCGGCCCGCCGGATCACCGCCCGGACACTCCGGGTCAACGGCGGCATGGCCTGACCGGCACGCGCGTAGCATGAAGCAGTGGAACCGTCCCTGGATACGTTGCCGAAGATCGGCGCGCCGGCGACGCGGGCGTTGAACGCCGCCGGTTACACCGCGCTCCGCCAGCTCGCCGGTGTCCGGCGCGCCGAGCTGGCCGCACTGCACGGCATGGGACCGAAGGCACTGGGCATCATCGAAGCCGCCCTCGATCAGCACAACCTGCGGCTGCGCTGATCCCGACCGCACGCGAGCACGCCCGTCGCTCCAGCACGTTCCCGCTCTGTTTCCCGCTCCGTTGGTGTGGCTGGCGTATGTCCTGCGGGTGTGCCGAGGTGGACGGCGACGGCGCGCAGAGCACTGACGAACTGCCGCCCCTGTCAGGTCGCGGAACAGCTGACGGTGGGCACGGCGTTGGTACCCGTCCAGCTGGCCAGGAACCCGAAGCTCGCGGTGCTTCCCGGGGAGATCGCCGCGTTCCAGCTCACGTTGCTGGCGGTGACCGCCGCGCCGGCCTGTGTGGTGGCGGCGTTCCAGCTGTTGGTGATCTGTTGGCCGTTGCTGAACGTCCAGGTCACAGTCCAGCTCCTGGTGGCCGCCCGACCTGTGTTGCGCACCGTGACGTCACCCTGGAAGCCGCCCGTCCAGTAGTTCGTGATCTGGTAGGTCGCCGCGCAGGACGGACCGGCTGACCCCGTGGGTGAGGCCGACGGGGACGCCGACCGCGAGGCGGAGGCCGACGGAGACGCCGACCGCGAGACCGAAGCCGACGGAGAAGCCGACCGCGACGCCGAAGCCGACGGAGAAGCCGACCGCGAGACCGAAGCCGACGGAGACGGAGACGCCGACCGCGAGGCTGAGGCGGACGGCGACGGCGACGGGCCGTTGCCGATGACCACGGTCGTGATGGAGTTGGGCGCGTAGCTGCCGGTCATGGTGGCGAACGGCGGGCAGGTCGAACACACCGGCGCCGGCAGGACCGCGCGGTTGGGCAGCGTGACGATCTTCGAGGTGTCCGCGGCGCTGTACTGGTACAGCTGGGCGGTCGTACCCGGGGGAAGCTTGTTGGCGAAGTTGACCGGGCTGGTGAGCGTCTGCCCGGTCTTGTTGATGATGACGAGGGTGACCGTGCCGTCCGGCCGGGTCGCCGCGTACACCGACAGCTGGTCCTGGTCGGTGCTCGTCGCCTTGACACCGGTGTCGCCGAACTGGCCGCCCGCGCCGTCGAAGTTGCGGAACATCCGGAACGCGTACGCACCCGGCTGGGCGGCGGTCGGCGGCGCCCACAGCGTCGCCAGGTCCAGCCCCTCGCGTCCGAAGATGCCCAGCACGTCGGCCTGCGCCAGCGCGCCGTTGATGTCGTTGAGCGCGCCCCAGTTGTACTCGGTGATCGCCGTCTTCGTGCCCGGGTAGTTCGCCGCCACGAGACTCTTCATCCGCGGGATCAGCTGCGTCGGCTGGTTGATCCAGCTCTCGTCGGTGTACGTCGGATCCCACAGGTTGCGGGTGGACCGTAGCCGCAGCGCGTCGGTCGTCGCGTCGGTCGCGGTCGACAGCGCGACGTTGGACTCCTGGGGGTACCAGTGGTTGTCGTAGTAGTCCAGGATCCGCTGACCGTGCGTACGCTCGTATGCCTGCAGCTGCTGCAGATACCAGGCGCCGAAGTCGACGCTGCCGTGCGCGGTGTAGTCCGGCGGGCTGGACCAGCAGTTCGGCGGCGGCGTGGCCGACCCGCAGGCCTGCTGGTCGGAGCCCGAGCGGGTCAGTGAGGTCCAGCCCCAACCGACCGGGCCGAGGGTCTGCGCGCCCGGGTCGGCCGCTTTGACCGCTCCGGCGATCGTGTACGTCTGGTCACGCATCTCGTCGTACGTGGCGCCGGTGGGGTGCACGTCGCGGTGCGTACCGAACCAGATGTCGGGTTCGTTGTCGAGGTTGTAGTACCGCACACCGCCCTGCGCCGCCGTGCCGTACGTCGCGGTGAGGTGGCCCAGCCACGACTTCACGTAGTCCGCGCCGGCCGGCGTGCTGGTGTCGCGCGGGTCATTCCCGGTGATCTGGGTGCCGTCGGGCTTGACGCCGTTGCCGCAGTCCGGACGCCACTGGTCGGTGCTCTGCTGAGCACCGTACTTGGCGACGCTGAAGCCGCACGAGGCGTCCCGTGCCTTGGGTACCCAGCCGATGAGCGGCACGGTCAGGATGGAGCTCGTGCCGGTCCGACGGTCCTGGTCGACGAATGCGTCGGTCTCCGAGCCGTTCGGCAGCTTGGCCGGGTCCGCGCTGCCGGCGACGTTCTCGAAATACCAGTCGGAGCCCCGGTTGGTCTCGTCGAAGGCGTAGTTGTACCGGGTGGTCGCGTTGCCGCCCCATCGGCGGACCGGGAGCTTCAGCTCCTTGGCGAGCGCCTCGTCGGCGAAGTTCATGCCGTAGATGTCGGCGCTGATCTTGTGCTGGCTCGCCGTGAGATCAACACTCAAGGTGGGTCCGGCAACCGCATCCGCATGCGCGGACGACACACTCAGGCCGACCAGCCCCGCACCGGCGAGCAGGGTTCCCGCCCCCAGCGTCGCCGCCAACAACCGTCGCATGTGACTATCCCTCCAACATTCGGACGCCACAGCACGCTACGGAGGCACTCTCCTGCCCGCAACAACAGCGCACCGCCGGAGCCCAGCGGGGGTAGGAGCGCCGACGACGACCCGGCAGGTGTCCGGCCTCCGCGAACAGCGCAGAGCGACAGGCGGGACCGGGGCCCGGACGCTGGGACACGACATCCACAGTGATCGAAACTTTCACCGCGTCCGGCGGTCGGTGCCGGCTGCCGGACGCGGCGTCCGACAGCGGGCAGGCCCAGCACAAGGATGATCCGGAGATGCGTCCCCCGACCGCTGTGCGTCATCGCGGGCAAGCGCCAGCTCGTGCACCCAGCGCGCGACCGCCTCGCCCCGGCGTCCCGGGCGGGTGCTTCCGATGATTACGCCTACCTTGATCATGATCCTGGTCCTTTCGTGAGAGCTTCAGCAACGGGCCCGGTGTGCACCGGCCGGTCCGGCGGCCTGGGCCAGCGTCAGCTGGGTCAGCGGCAGGATCATGCCGCCGCCCAGCCCCTGGACCACCCGGAAGCTGACCAGCGCGCCCGCCGAGCCGGCCAGCCCGCACAGCACCGACCCGACGAGGAACAGACCCGTTGCGCAGATCCACATCCGCCGCGCCCCGAAGCGCGCCGCCGACCAGCCGACCAGCGGGATCACCGCGGCCATAGCCAACACGTACGCTGTGGTCACCCACTGCACGACGAGCAGCGTCGCCCCGAACTCGCGACGCAACTCGTCCAGCGCCACCGCGACGATCGTGGTGTCGAGCAGCGCCGCCATCGCGCCGGCCAGCAGGGTAGCGGCCAGCGGTGCGAGCCTGGGCGAGTCGGTCACGGGATCAGCAGTGTCTTGCCGGTTGTCTCGCGCGCCTCGATCGCCCGGTGCGCCTGCGCTGCCTCGGCCAGCGCGAACGTCTGGCCGATGACCGGGGTCAACCGACCGGCCGCGGCATGGCCGAGCGCCTCCACCGCGAACGCCCGCAACTGTTCCGGGGTCGGCAAACCATTCGACGGTACGGTCGTCACCGCGTCTCCCGGCTGGGTCCAGGAACCGGAAGCCATGCCGTAGACGCTGATCCGGCCGCCAGGACGCAACGCGGTCAGCCCCTGAGCGCCGATCTGCCCGCCCACTCCGTCGAAGATCAGGTCGACGCCCTCGCCGCCGGTCAGCTCCATGACCTCATCGGCCCAGTCGGGCTCCGCGTAGTCCACGTACGCCGTGGCGCCGTGCGAGGTCACCACGTCGGCCTTCCCGGCCCCGCGCGCGGCCCCGATCACCGTCGCGCCCGCGCCGGCGGCCAACTGCACCAGCAGCACGCCCAGCCCACCCGCCGCCGCCTCGACCAGGACCCACTCGCCGGGCTGGACCTTCGCCTGCTGATGCAGCATGACGGCGGTGCGCCCGTCGGCCAGCAGGGCCACCGCGTCGCGCAGATCGATCCCGTAGGGCACCGGAATGACGTCGGCCGCCGCCGCGACAGCCAGCTCGGCATAGCCGCCCGTGCCGCCGGTCGTGGTCACCACGGGTGTGCCGATCAGCGCGGCATCCACCTCGGGGCCGACCCGGGAGATCCTGCCGCCGACGCCGTTGCCGGGGATGCGCGGCAGCGGCGGCTTCTGGCGCGCCGCCGGGCCCTCGCCGGCCCGGATCTGGGTCTCCACGAACGTGATCCCGGCGAAATCGACCTCGACCAGCACCTGCCCCCGGCCGGCGACCGGATCCTCGACCTCGGTCAGTTCCAACACCTCCGGGCCGCCGAACCGGCGCATCACCACAGCGCGCACAACGCGTCTCCCCTCCAATCGGAGTGTTTCGCTCCGCTCAGGACGACGCTATAACGGAGCGGACCGCTCCGCAAGAAGTATGATCGGCGCATGCCCGCATCACGCCGCCGAGCACCGCGCCAAGCCGAGGCGGAACGCAACGACCAGGCACTGCTCACAGCAGCCCGCGAGGTCATCGCCGCCGACGGCGCGCACGCCTCGGTGGCCGCCATCGCCGCCCGCGCCGGCGTCGGCATCGGCTCCCTCTACCGGCGTTACCGGACCAAGGACGAGCTGTTCCAGCACCTGGCCGCACTGTCCGTCGAGCACTCCAACCAGGCGGCCGAGCGCGGGCTGGCCGCCGAGGACCCGTGGGACGGCCTCGCCGGGTTCATCACCGCCAGCGTCGAGTTCGGGCAGGGATCGCTGGGCCCGATCGCCGGCACCATCCCGGTCACCGACGAGATGTGGGCCAACGCCGAGCGCTACGACCAACTGCTGGCCGCGCTCATGAAACGCGCTCACGACGCCGCCGTGCTGCGGCCCGACGTCACCCCGGTCGACATCTCGGTGCTGATCGAGCAGCTGGGCACGCCCCCGTTGCTCGATCAGCTACGCCGGCAGGGGCGCGACGACCTGATCGACGCCGCCACCGCCGCGCGCCGCCGCATGATCACCATCGCCCTCGACGGGCTGCGAAGCGTCCATTCCCACCCGCTGCCCGGCGATGCTCCGGATTCCCGGCTGTTCACCGAGCGCTGGCGCCACGACGACTGAGCGCCTCGCTATCCCGGCGGCAATCCGCGGCCCGGCCCTTCGAGCTGCTCGCGCAGCGCCTGCCAGGTCAGCCGCTCGGCGCGGGAGAGCCGTACGGCCGGTCCCGGCGCGCTCGGATGCGGGGCGACCGGGCCGGATACGGCGCCCAGCGCACCCAGCGCCCGCATACCGCTTCGGACGAGAGCCACTACCAGGACCCGAAGCTGCCGCCGACCGCACACCTCGCGAGGTTCGCAGACGGCGCTCGAGCCGCGCTGAAGATCGCGCGGACCGTCTCCGGAGCGCCCATCGACGGTCATGCCTAGAAACGAACCCGGGCCGGGGTACCAGAAGGACTACTGCCCGAAGGTGGACAAGATCGATGGGACATCCCGTCGAAGCCTTGGATGTGCCCGGTCCTTGACAAGGCGACGGCAGTCCGCTGACCCCAGCGGGCGGCACAGGTGATATCCCTGACCGAGCGTACAACCCATGCCGACGAGCGCCCGCTGCTGACGGGAGCCCTCAATGCCCTCGGCGACAACCTCCAGGCTCAGTGCCCGGGCCAGGTCGATGACAGCCTGCACCACCGCCCGGTCCTCGCTGGACTCGCACACGTCAGCAACGAACGTACGGTCGACCTTCAACTGATCAACGGGGAACTTGCGCAGATGGGACAGCGAGGAGTACCCCGTGCCGAAGTCGTCCAGCGCGATCCGCACCCCGAGGTCCCGCAGGGAGCGCAGGTGGCGCAGGGCCAGCGCCGGGTCGGTCAACAGGGCGGTCTCGGTCAGTTCGACCGTCAACGCGCTCCCCGGCAGGGCCGCGGCGGCGAGCGCCTGCTCGACCTTCTCCACGAAGTCGTGGTCGGTGATCTCGCGGGGGGACAGGTTGACACTGACCGTCAACTCAGGAGCCGACAAGCGCAGCACGGCCAGTTCAGTCAGCGCCTCACGCAGCACCCACCGTCCGATGTCGGCGATCAGCGCTATCTCCTCGGCGACCGGGACGAACACGACCGGGGAGACCTGCCCGCGAACGGGCTGCTCCCAGCGCAACAGTGCCTCGATGCCGTACAGGGCCCCCGTTTCCAGCGCAACGATAGGCTGGTAGTTGAGGGTGAACTGTCCGGCGCTGAAGGCCGTCTTCAGGTCAGCCTGAAAGTCCAGTCGGGCAACGGCATCGGTGTGCATCGCCGGTTTGAAAACGACCGGCCGCCCGGAAGTCTTCTTCGCCCGGTACATCGCCAGATCCGCATTGCTCAACAACTCCACCGCCGTGCACTCCACCGCGGCTGCTGCCACACCGATGCTCGCGCCGATGTACACGGTCCGTCCGGCGATCAGGAACGGTTCGGCGACCCGGGCCGCGATGCGTTCGGCGATCTGGCAGGCTGCCTCGGTCGACTGACCCTCGAGCAGGACGGCGAACTCGTCACCGCCGAGTCTGGCGGCGAGATCGGATGCCCGCAGCGTTGTCCGGATGCGGCCGGCAACCTCGGTCAACAGCTCGTCCCCGGCGCGATGCCCCAAGCTGTCGTTGACCGCCTTGAACCGGTCCAGATCGATGAACAGGACAATGACCGGGTCGCTGCCGGCGTCGGACAGGGAGCGTTCCAGGCGTTCCAGAAACAACGCGCGGTTGGGCAGCCCGGTGAGCGGATCACGATACGCCTCGCGCATGGCTTCAACGGTGCGGGCATCGGTGAGCGCTATGCTGATCTGCTGTGCGAAGGCCACCAGCATGGACGCCTGGTGCTCGTCCGCCTCGGCCGCAGCCGGCTGGACCGCGACCAGGCTGCCCGCGGTCGACCCGCTGACGTGGACCGGGACGGCGTGCAGCGCACCCTCCGGGCTGTCCGACACCGGGCACTGGACCATCTCGCCGGCGACCATCGCAGCGGAAGCGGCGCCGAGGGCGGCACCGGTGGCCGTCGGCGGCCACCGAAAGCTACCTGCCATGATCAGGTTGGCGGGCTCCGTGGGATCGGCCAGCACCAGCGCGATACCGGCCTGCCCGAGCAGGTTGGAGGCGCCCGAGGTGACGGCCTCCAGTACCGAGTGCAGCGGCTCGCGCTGGGAGATCGCGCGCTGGATACCCAGCAGTGTCTCCAGCAGCAACTGTTGCTCCCGTACCGCCTCCAGCAGTTCCAGCCGGCGCGCGGCCTCCCGCTCGTGGTCCTCGCGCAGCGACCGCTCGACCGCAAGGGCGCGCAGGTTACGCAGGGCCAGGCCGAGGACCTGCGCCATGCCCTGCAGCATCTGGCGTTCCTCGGCAGACAACGGGTCGCTCATGCGGGCGACGAACAGGCACCCGTCTATCGCGCTGCCGAGATCGGCGCCGCACGCGTAGGCCGTGCCGAGTTCCGGCAGTTCGACCGACGACGCCCCGCGCAGCACGGGCTCGACGACCGAGTCCGGCAGTCCGGCCGCCAGGCCGATCGTGCCCCGCCACTCGCCCCGGGCAGCCAGCCGCGCCGCACCCACTTCCGCGTCGAGGGCTTCGACCGCCCGTTCGACGGCCACCTTGATCGCGGTCTCCTCGTCCGAGGAGGCGCTGATCGCAGCAAAGTACTCGGTCAGCTGGTGCATCGACCAATGGAAGGCCACGGCAGGTCCGATCAGGCCAGCGCAAGCGTCACGACGGTGAGGTGGTGCATGCCCCGGGCTCCCCGGGTTCGGGCGATCTCGCCGTAGGTGAAGAAGCCACCGAACGGCACATCACCGCCGGCCCTGGCCACGGCCGCGAGTTCGCGTTGCCGGTCAGCTTGTCCCAGCATGACCTTGCGGACGCCGCAGTTGAACAGCAGCAGCCCACGCGGCTTCGCGCCGTCGAGATTCTCGATCGCCTGCGCGCAGGACGCTGCGGCAGCCTCGACAAGCGCCTCGTCGTCGGGCTCCATCAACCAGACCAGCGCCCCCTGGGGTACGTCGGCCAGGCACAGCAGTGAACCATCCTGTACCTCTCCGTCGTGCACCACGCGGATGTCCTCTCCGGTGCGCCGGGACATGCCCAGCGGGCTGCCGAAAGCACGGATGCGGAAGGCGCCGGGATCGTCCAGCAGATTCCGGTCCGCACCGATCCAGTCCAGGTACGCGTCCAGGGCCGGACGGCCGTCGAGTTGGTAGACCCGCCCCCCACTGCTGCTCGTCACCACCGCCGGCTCGCCGACTTTGCGCCAACCGTGCGCGATGCCCACGCCGAAGCCGCCGACCGAACCGAGGCCGACACCGACAACCGCATCCGTCAGGATCTCCACACCGGCCACGTCACCGAGGAACTGGTACGTCCTGGTATAGGTCAGGTCGTCGCCCGCGCAGCCGCCGACCATGGGCACGCTGGCACCGAGCACCCCGTAGGCGCCGCGCACCACCTCGTGCTGCTCCCCCACCAGCCCGTCGCAGAGCAGCAGGCAGATCCGGTTCGGCGCCGTCAGCGTTCCGACGGTGCCTGCCGCCTCGGCACCCGCCTCCCGCCGGCGGGCGGACACGTTCCGCCCTACCTGAGCTCGGACCTGCAGACCCGGACCACCCAGCGCCACGACGACGACGCCGCCGGTCGGGGCGTCCGGCCCGACCGCCACAACCTCACCCATCGAGGTGCATCCGGCGATCACCGTACCGTCACTGGCACACGAGCGGACGCCGTCCAAGAGCCTTTCAAGGTCATAACTGGTGGGGGCGAATACCAGCAACAGTGCCGCCACCCGCCCATTGACCGCCTGCTCGGCAGCGAGCCGACCGGCCGTCAGATCATCGCTGTCGGCGCTGTATCCCGGCCCCATCCAGCACGAGGCGACACTCGTGGTCTCGTCCGTCCTATCGGCAGCCATTCGATAATCCAGTGTCGACACCCGATTTACCTCGGCTCTAGGAAGGGACTGGGACAGTCTAGATCTGAAGCCGTTCGGCGCTCAACCGTCAGCGACCTGGTATAGATGTCGATCTAGTCGTCAGGTGAGGGGGTCAGATTAGAATGGATAAGTCGGCGGCTTGCTGCGCACGGTCACCCAGCGCGTCTCGGTGAACGCCTCGATGTTCGCCTCGGCTCCCCCGAATCGTGACCCGGTACCAGAGCCCGCGATGCCGCCGAATGGGATGTTCGCCTCGTCGGCCACCGTCTGATCGTTGATGTGGACGATGCCGGTCGGCATCCGGTCGGCCAGCGCCAGCCCCTTCATCACGTCGCGCGTGACGATGCCCAGCGACAATCCATAGTCGGTGGCGGTGGCGAGGCGTACCAACTCCTCCTCGTCGGAGAACCGCAGCACCGGCGCGACCGGGCCGAAGATCTCCTCGGTCACCGCCGGTGCGCTCGGCGGAACATCGGCGAGGACGGTGGCCGAGTAGAACAGGTTCTCGTACGTGCCGCCCGCGGCGACCCGGGCGCCCCGCTCCACGCTCGCGGTCACCAGCCCGTGCACCTTGTCCCGCTGGCCGGCGTCGATCAGCGGGCCGAGCGCGACCTGCCCGGCGGCTGGATCGCCGACCGGCAGGTTCGCTGCCTTCGCGGCCAGCCGCTCGACGAAGTCGTCGTGGACCCGCTCGTGCACGAGGTGCCGACCGGTGGTCATGCAGACCTGGCCCTGGTGGAAGAAGGCGCCGAAGGCGGCGAGGTTGGCCGCTTCGTCCACGTCGGCATCGTCGAGAACGACCAACGCGGAGTTGCCGCCCAGTTCGAGGTGGGCGCGCTTGAGGTGCCTGCCGGCCAGTTCCCCGACCTTGCGGCCGGCCGCCGTGGAGCCGGTGAACGAGATGACCGGTACCAGCGGATGCGTCACCATGGCTTCGCCCACGTCAGCCCCGCCGGGCAGCATCTGCAGGACGCCGGGCGGGAGGCCCGCCTCCTCGAAGATTCGCGCGAGGACAACCCCGCCGGTGACGGCGGTGCGCGGGTCGGGCTTGAGGATGACCGAGTTGCCCAGGGCCAGCGCCGGTGCCACGGAACGGATGCCCAGGATGATGGGCACGTTGAACGGGGAGATGACGCCGACCACGCCCGCCGGCACCCGGCGCGCCATGGACAGCCGGGGCTCCTCGCTGGGCAGCAGCTGCCCGTACGGGCGACTGGGCAGGGCGGCCGCCTCGTAGCACTCCTGCTCCGCCACGTGCAGAGCGAAGCCGGCCATGGCCGGAACCGCGCCCACCTCGCGCACGTTCCACCACGAGATCTCCTCGGCGTGCTTGGCCCACAACGCCGCCGCGGCGCGTAGCACGGCTGCCCGCTGCACATGGGGAGCGGCTGCCCAGGCGCGCTGCGCATCGGCGGCGCTCTCCGCAGCCTTGGCCACATCGTCGGCGGTGGCTCGCCCTATCTCGCCGAGGCGGCCACCCGTCGCCGGCTCGAGGACGTCGATGGAGCCTCCCGAGCCGGGTACCCAGTCTCCGCCCAGAAAGATCCGATTCGTCCAGGTCTCTTTAGATAGGAACATGCCTGCTCCCCCCACGATAATGAATCCACCGACCGTAAGCTCTCGATCACCCAACAATCAATACGTCAGTTGAGGCAGAGGCTCCTGCGCTGACGATTCCATACGGGCACCGGACGCGACACCCGGCCGCCCCTTCAGGGATAGACCGTTGGCCCGGGCCGGCACCGTCACCCGGCGTTCAACGCCGCACGAGCGGGGTGCTCGACGCAGACGGCCGCCGGCACAGCGCCCCTCCGATCGCGGGCGTGGACGGGCGCCCAGCCGGCGGTCACGGGCCGGTAATAGGATATCGATCTTATGGCGAGGATTCTGGTCACCGGCTCGACCGACGGGATAGGGCTGGAGACTGCGCGGACGCTGCAAGGGCTCGGCCATGACGTGGTGTTCCACGCGCGCAGCCACCAGCGGGCGGCCACGCTGGGGGGTACGGCCGAGGTGCTCGTCGCCGACCTCGGCTCGCTCGAGCAGACGCGGGCGATGGCCGCCGGGGCCGGCGAGTTCGACGTCGTGATCCACAATGCGGGCATCGGCGGCCAGGACGAGCGGCGCGAGAGCGGTGACGGGATCGAGCTCACATTCCACGTCAACGTGCTCGCACCGTACCTGCTCACCGCGCTCATGCCGCGGCCGCAGCGCCTGGTGTACCTCACCTCCGGGCTCGAGTCGGTCGGCGTCGCCGACCTCACCGACCTGCAGTACACCTCGAAGCCCTGGCACGGCATGCAGGCCTACAGCGACTCGAAGCTGCACGACGTCGCGCTGGCTCTGGCCGTGGCGCGGCGATGGCCCGAGGTGTACAGCAACGCCGTCGACCCGGGCTGGATCCGTACGAAACTCGGCGGCCCCAACGCCACCGACGACCTGCCGATCGGCGCCGCGACCCAGGTCTGGCTGGCCGACGGTGCCGGCGACGCGCTCGTGACCGGCCGCTACCTCAAGTGGCGGCAAGAGTTGCACCCCAATCCTGCCGTGAACGACCTCGACTACCAGGATGGCCTGCTGCGCGCCTGTGCCGAACTGTCCGGCGTCGCGCTGCCCTCGTGAGCAGACGCGGACAGCGGACGGTCGCTGTACGCCACAGTGAAGGTGCCGGTGCCTGAGGTGATGAATCCGTCACCCAATTTACTGCCATTTGCCCAAGTCTGCCCGTGGCCAGTGACCTGTCGTCGGTGATCTTTCCCTACGCACTGGTGTTCCGCCGCGGCGCGATGGTGCGGCCGTAGCCGCAATGAATGTCGAGAGACCGCGCGCCACTGTCAACTTCCGGGATCGCCTCCCAATAGTTCCGATCTGCTGCAAATTCGCGGATTATGCATTGACGCTCATCATGGAATCCAGCGCTTATCCGAGTTTCCCGGACCGGTCACCGGGTACATCGGCACCGCCCGTTGACCCGACAGGCGACAACGTCCCTCACGTCAAGAGGAGTGCGATGAGACGTCTATTGCTAGCGCTTTCCACGTCCTGCGCGCTGGTGATCGGTTCCCTCACGGTGCCGGGCGCCGTGCCTGGCGCCGCAGCGGCGAACAGCTATCCGACCAACCCGCTCGGATTCGCCTACAACTCCACCGCCGGTCTGGACATGTACACCCATCCCGGCGGCATGGTGGTGACCGGCCGGTGCAACCGCTATTCGCCCGACTTCGCCACCGCCCGGGCCGGCGGCGCCGAGGTGCTCGCCTACCTCGACGTGATGGAAGCGCCGGACCACACGATCTGCGCGGCCGACGACGACTTCTACGGCGGTCCGCCGGGCAGTACGCCGCTGTGGCCGTACCCGACCTCGGGGCAGCGGGTCAACTACCACAACATGCACATGACCGATATGCGCGTCGGCTCCACGTGGGTGGACCGGGCCGTGGCCTACATCCAGAACCTGATGGTCGAGAACAAGGTGGACGGCGTCTTCCTCGACGTGATCGGGGCGCGCCTCTGGTCGACCCTCGCGAACTGGGACTCCTGGCCCACGTCCGAGCAGCAGGCCTGGACCGCCGGCAACATCGATCTGGTCCGCAGGATCGACGTCATCCGCCGGGCGATCAACCCGCGCTTCATCGTGGTGACGAACAACGTGTGGGACGTGAGCGGTACCGCCGGCACCACCGCCGAGCCGTACGTGGACGGCATCGTCCTGGAGCACCATCCGTCCAGCAGCACCGTCCACCAGGCCATGGCCGCCAAGCAGTACAGCAACCTCGGTCACCGGCGGGTGCTCGCCATCGCGAACAGCACCGACGATGCGCGGGCGTGGGCGGGCATGCAGGGCATCACCCACGTCTCCGATCAGACCGACTACAGCGCGGTGTCCACCCCGCCGGTCAGCTTCCACCGGCTGACCGACCGGCCCAAGACCGTCGGCCGTACCACCGTGGGCGCCAGCCCGTCCAAGGGCATGGCAGCCGACCAGAAGCGTGGCTCACGGTTCACCCTCACCGACAAGGCCACGCTGCTGGGCTTCACCGCCTACCTCGACGGCGGGGGCGGGGTCAGCGGCACCCAGCAGGTACGCATGGTGCTCTACCGCGACAGCGGTGGCGTTCCCGCCGCGCGCGTGGCGGAGAGCAACACCGTGGCCAGCATCGCGGCCGGGGCGGCAGGCAAATGGGTGAACTTCACCGCGCCAGCCGCCACCCTGACCCCGGGCGACTACTGGATCGTCATCCATACCGGCGCCACCGGCGGCGTAGCCCGTAACTGGGGCGGTGACGGCCCCGCGAACTGGTACGGCAACAACACCGACGTCTTCGCCGACGGTCCCGGCAGCACCTTCGGGACGGGCACCACCGGTACCGGCACCCTCTCGGTGACGGCGACCTACACCGTCGGCTACTGACCGGACCGGCGGGGCTTGCGGCGGTAAACGGGGAACCGTCGCAGCCCCGCCGCGCGCGGATCGTGCTGGTGGGCGCCCCCGCAGGCAATGTTCCTAGGCCGACCGCCGTGAGCACACGCTCGACAGTCGGTATGGGCCGCGCTGTCGAGCTTCGTTAGAGCGTCAGCACAATTCTCCCCCGGACGCCGCCCGCTTCGACTCGACGATGCGCGTCTGCGGCCTTCTCCGCGGGGAGCACGTCGGCTACCCGTGGCGTGAGTGCGCCGTCTTCGGCAGCCTGCCGAAGCGCGTCGAGTTTGGCCTGTGAGTGGTAGTCGTCAGGGACCCAGGCGGCCGCGTACCGGATGTCGCGGGTGGGCGCTCCTTTCCAGCGGCGAAGGGAGACGAACACGCCGCCGTCGCACAGTGCCGGCACGACCTTCTCGTGCAACAAGGCGGTGTCGGCCACGGCGTCCACGCCGCCGGGAAGGACCGCGCGAATCCGGGCCGCGAGGTCGTCGCCTCGATCGATGATGTGATCGGGTCTCAGGGACCGGACCAGGGCGACATCCTTGGCTGCCGCATCCGCGATCACGATCAGGCCCTGCCTCTTGGCGAGTTGGATCACGTAGTTGCCGACCATCCCGGCAGCTCCGGTCACCGCGATGCTCTGGCCTGGGCGCAACGACATGAGTTCGAGGATCTGGGTGGCAGTGAGACCGTTCATCGGCAGGGTGGACGCCTGCTCGAACGACGCGCGCTCGGGGATGCGCGCGATGGAGTCGTCCGGGGCGATGAGGTACTCGGCGTACGCTCCTCCGTGCTCGGACGTGGGTATGGCCATGGCCATGACCGCGTCACCGACCTGCCACCTGCTGCCCGTACCGAGCACGTCGATCACGCCTGCGGCTTCCGCGCCGGGAATGTGTGGCGGGTGCCCGCTCCCGACCCCCAGCAGGCCAGTTCGCCATGCGATGTCCGTCGGATTGACGGCGGCCGCCCGGATACGGATCCGCACCTCTCCGGTACCGGGACGAGGATCTGGAAGGTCGTGAACGCCGAGGGCCTCCGGCCCTCCGAACTCCATGAATCCGACTGCTCTCATAATGCGTTCAAACTCCCGTTGACGCGTCCGGTCGGTAGGGTGCCGAAGCTCGATCCACGACGGTGATGCCGGGATCCGGATTTCCCATCGCCCAGCGCGAGCTGACCATGTTGCGCGGGCCAACCACACCTGGCCGTGATCGCCAACCTCGTTCTCCGGTCGAGGGCTGCGCGCCCAGCCAACGCCAACGTTGGCGTTGGCTGGGCAACCGTAGCACCGGCGCTCGCCAACAACAACGTTGGTGGCGGTAGGCTGGCCTCATGAGGCGGACCGTCGAAGAGACGCGGCAACGACTTCGGGCGGCCGCGTCCGCCGAGTTCGCCGAGCACGGCGTCGACGGCACGACCATGACGAGGATCGCCGGCCGGGCCGGGATCAACAAAGAACGGCTCTATGCCTACTTCGGTGACAAGGACGCGCTCTTCGACGAGGTGCTCACCGAAGCGCTCGAGGAGCTCTCGCGGGCGGTCGCTCCGGAAGGACTCCGGTTCGACGATCTGGGCGAGTTCGCCGGGCGTACCTTCGACTACTACCGGCAGCACCCGGAACTGGCCCGCCTGCTCCAGTGGGAAGGCCTACGCGGGGCCGCGCCAGTGAACGCGACGACGCGCATCACCCACTACGAACGCAAGGTCGCCGCGACGGCACAAGCTCAGCGGGACGGTGTCATCGACGACCGGATCGACGCCGGTCACCTCATGTTCATGGTCATCGGACTCGCAGCCTGGTGGTTCGCCGTCCCACAGCTCGCCAGCATGCTGACCGGCGACGATGCCGACACGTCCGGCGAACACGCACGCCGGCGCGCGTTCGTGGTGGAGGCCGCTCATCGGCTGGCCGGTGTCAAGCCGGGGCTCGCACCGCCGTCCTGAAGTCCGTCCCGCACTGCCAGCGACGGCCGCCAGGGCGCAGCTGGGAACGGATCGGCATTGTCACCCGAATCCTCGCAGTGAGCTGCGGCTTTGCGCAGGCGGGCGTGGTCGGGCCGGCCCCGTTACGCGGCCGTCCAGGGCAGTGCGCCCGGCGGCAGGCTGGTCAGGGCGGCGCCGATGCCGACCGCGATCGCGCCGGCGGCGAGCCACTGGACCACCTCGCCCGGTGCGATGGCGCCGGTGGGTACGCAGCGCAGCGAGGGCAGCGCCTCCAGCATCCCGGCGAGGCTGGCCGGGCTCCACAGCGAGGCCGGGAAGATCTTCACGGCGTCCGCCCCCCACTGGGTGGCCTGCCACATCTCGGTCGGCGTGACACACCCCGGCATGGTCGCGATCCCCCGCTCCCGCGCCGCGTCGATCACCGGCCGGCTCAGCGTCGGCGAGATGACGAACGCCGCCCCCAGCTCCGCTGCCCGCTCGACCTCGGCCGGCGTGTGTACGGTGCCGACGCCCGTGGTGACGTCGTCGTAGCCGGCGCACACCGTGGCAAGCTGCCCGATCGCCTCCCACGCGCCCGGCGTCGTCAGGGAAATCTCGATGATGCGCAGGCCGGCGTCGAGCAGGGTACGCACCTGCGCGAGCGCGCTGTGCGCATCACGCTGGCGGACGACCGCGACGACCCGGTAGCGCTGCAACGCTTCGAGAACTGGGCTATCTGTCAACGTCGGCTCCTGGTAGTAGTACCTGGTCACGTTCCCGGGCAGTAGGTAGGCCCGCGATGTCGCCGGGCTCGCTGACCACCAGCGAAGCGACGGCCGCCGCCTCGCGCAGGGCATCGACCGGTGCCAGCCCGCGCAGCCAGCCGGACAGCCAGCCGGCGGTGAACGCGTCGCCGGCTCCGACCGGGTCGGCGACGGCGACGGCGCGTGCGCCGACCCGTACGGTGCCGGCCGCCGTGGTGGCCGTCGCGCCGTTCGCGCCGTGGGTGACCACGACCGTGGTGGTACGGCCGCGCAGCAGGCGCGCGGGTTCGTGCGGCAGCTCCAGCAGTGCCAGCTCCTCGCCGCTGATGAGCAGGGTGTCCATCCGGCCGGCGAAGCGTGCGTACGACCGTTGCCACTGCGCCACTTCGGCCAGGCGCAGCCGTACGTTCGGGTCGAACGCGACGTGGACGCCCGCGCCGGTGGCAACGGCGATCAGGCGGTCGACGAAGTCGCCGGCCGAGGGTGAGAGCAGCGCCGTGATACCGGAGACGAACAGCAGCCGGGCCGAGGCGACCAGTTGCTCGTCGACGTCGCCGGACGACAGCGCGCAGGCAGCGCTGCCGGCGCGGTAGTACGCGACGGAGACGGGTCGGCCGGCGGCCGGGCTGTCCCGCAGCAGTACGCCGGTCGGCCGGTCCGGGTCCTCGTGCAGCGCACGGACATCGACACCGTCGGCGCGCAGGGTGTCGCGGACCCAGCCGCCGGCGGCATCGCCACCGATCCGCCCGCAGAACGCCACGGTGTGGCCGAGCCGGGCCAGTCCGATGGCCACGTTGCTCTCCGACCCGGCCACGCTGCGGACGAACCGGTCGGCCCGCCGCAAGGGTGTTGCCGCCTCGGCCAGCAGCAGGCCCATGGCCTCCCCGGCGGTCACCGCGTCGATTCCCATCACCGGCACCGGCTACCAGTCGACTTCGTTGAGCTGCCGCGAGCGCACGAAGTCCTCGTCGACCTCGACGCCGATGCC
This sequence comes from uncultured Actinomycetota bacterium, assembly GCA_963794685.1. GTDB lineage: Bacteria > Actinomycetota > Actinomycetes > Mycobacteriales > Micromonosporaceae > CAVTWH01. Next base: position 380,559 of record CAWCFK010000013.1, read on the forward strand.
GGTACCGTCCGGCACCGCTACCGTGCCGTCGGCCGACAGGCTCAGGTGGTTGCCGACGACTCCCCGGCTCAGCCGGCTCTGCGCCACGTTGAACTCGACCCACCTGGCGTTCGGCAGCGTAGCCAGGTAGTGCAGGCTGTAGGCGTGCAGCAGGTCGGTGAGCCAGGAGTGGGTGACGATCTCCCGGTCGCTCGCCCCCGGCTCGACCGCCAGCTGGGCGGCCACGGTCAGGCCGCCGCAGCGGGACAGGTCGGGCTGCAGGACGTCGACCTCGGCCTCGCGGATGAGTCGCCGGAAGTCCCAGATGGTCGACTGCTGCTCGCCGGCCGCGAACCGCAGCTGCGGGAAGTCCGACTTCAGCTCGCGGTAGGTGCCCAGCTCCTCGGGGTGGACGAAGTCCTCGACCCAGTACGGGCCGATCTCGCTGAGCGTGTGCAGCATCGCCTCGGTCTGCCCCCGGTCGCGGGTGCGTACCCGTGCCCCGTCCGATACGTACCAGCCGGGGTCGACCATCAAGGCGCAGTCGTCGGGCAGCGCCTGCCGGATCGCCGCCAGGTTGTCCCGGTCCCGTCCCGGGTCGACGCCGAAGCCGCCCCAGCCGAACTTGACCCCGTGGAAGCCCAGGCTCACGTACCTGGCGGCCGCCTGCGCGTTCTGCTCCGGCGTGGCCCGGAACAGGGTGGACGCGTAGGCCGGCAGCCGGTCGCGGCGCCGCCCGCCGAGCGAGGCGGCGAGATCCAGCCCGGCAGCCTGGGCGCGGATCGACCAGAGACAGTTGTCGACGGCCGACATGGCGTGCATAACCACGCCGCGCCGGCCGTAGTACGCGGTGGCCAGGTACAGCTCGTCCCACAGCGCTTCGGGCTCCAACGGGTCCCTGCCGATCAGCTCCTCGGCCAGCGTACGGAAGCCGAGCGCGCCCATGCCCGCCCCGCTCAGCACCTGTACGGCAACCGAGCCGAGGGTCTCCACGTCGGACCAGCCGACGATGCCCTCGTCGGTAGCCACCCGGACGAGCAGCAGCCGGTCACCCTGGTCGGTTGCCTCGGCCGCGCCGTCGTGCGACCCGTAGGCCTCGTCGCCGCCGAGCAGGATCGGGGTGACACTGGTGATCTTCATCGGTCGGTCCGCTCCGGTTCGTCGAGTGCGCCGGGCAGGTCCGAGGGCCACGGTATGCGGCGCTCGGCCAGGCAGGGCCGGAACGCTTCGGCGTGCGGCACCATGAAGCGGGCGCCCTGACGGTGGGTCTCGGTGGCCATCTCGTCGGCGTAGTCGTACCCGCGCAGTTCGCGCATGACCGCCATCTGGCTCACGTGCCGGCGGATCAGCGCGCTCTTCTCCGCCACGTGCTGCTCGGACAGCTCGACGAAGTGGGTGGGCTCGAAGCCGTACCCGTCACCGGGGTGGGTGTAGAAGACGCGCGTGGTGGCCGGCAGCGCCGGTACGGACGGCTCGAACGAGGCCAGGTTGACGAACAGGGCGGCGTCGGTGACCACCTTCGCGGTGACCACGTGGTCGTCGTTGTAGTCGCTGGTCCAGTGGGTCAGTACCAGTTCGGAGCGCAGGCGGCGGAGCACGGCGATGAGGTCCCGGCGCAGGTCGGTGTCCTCGGTGAGGAAGCCGTCCTCGCGCCCCAGGCAGACGTACTCCGCATCGAAGCGCGCCGCGACGGAGCGCATCTCCCGCTCGCGTACCGCCGCGGCGGCTTCGGCGTCCGGCCCGCCGAACGGCAGTCCCTTGTCGCCGTTGGTGACGCACACGAAGCTGATCCGGTGCCCCGCCGCGTGCAGCCGCAGCAGCGTACCCAGGCAGCGCATCTCGTCGTCCTGGTGGGCGAACACGCACGTGACGTTCATACCGCGCCACCTTTCTCAGCAGAACCGGACGGCTCGGCGGGCGTTGGCAGCCGGGCCAGTGAGGCGGCCAGTCCACCGTCGACCGTCAGGAAGGTACCGGTGACATAGTTGGCCTCGGGCGAGCACACGAAGCCCACGGCGGCCGCGACATCGTCGGCGGTACCGAACCGGCCGAGCGGTAGCAGTGGCGTTATCTGGTCCAAGTGGCCCGCGCCGTACATGCCGTCCTCGCCGGCGGTACGGATCCAGCCGGGTACCACGGCGTTGACCCGGATGCGCCGCGCCGCCCACTCGTTGGCCAGCGTCCGCACGATCTGGGCGAGCGCGCCGTGCGCGGCGTTGTACCCGACACAGTCGGGGAACGGGACGCTCGCGTGCAGCGAACCGATCGCGACCAGGGACGCCCCGGTGGCCAGCGCGTCGCCCGTCACGAAGGAACGGAACAGGCAGAACGCGGCCACCGGCCCGACTGTCAGGCTCTGCAGGACGCTCTGCCGGGACACCGCGACCGCGGCCGCGTGCTCCTCGTGGGCGACGGCGTGTACCACCGACGCGGTACGCCCGAGGGCCAGTGCGGCGGCCCGTACCGCGTCCGGGAACGCGTCGTCGGCCGCGTCGGCGGCCAGTGCCTCGGCCCGGCCGCCGCGCGCCCGGATCGACGCGGCGGTCGACCCGGCGCGCGCCGCGTCCCGGTCCACGCAGAGCACGACATCGTGGGTACCACCGAGGCGGTGGGCGCAGGCGCCCCCGATGTCACCGCCCGCGCCCACGACGACAGCCACCCGGTCAGACATCGTCGACCGCCTGGCGCAGCAGGTCGATCAGGCGGTTCATCTCCTCGGCCATCTGCGGATCGACCGGTGCTCCGGTGGGGCCGCGCATGGCGTCGCTCGGGAACACGCCCTGTCGCACGAGAAGCTGCTTCTCCACGGCCACGAACAGGTCGAGAGTGGTCTGCTGGGACACCAGCAGGGCCAACGGACCGGCGATCCGGTACGCCCGGGCGAAGTCGCCGGCGCACAGTGCCTTCCACAGCGCGGCCTGTGCCCACACCGTTTCACCGGCCGGCATGGTACCCACGGCACCCCGCCGGAAGCTGTCGATGAGGTACAGGCCGCCGGTGCCCTCGAAGATCCGGGCCCGGCCGCCGGTGGCGTCCAGCAGCGCGGTCACCCGGGGGCCGATCGGCGGCGCCTCCGGCTTGAACAGCACCCGGTCGCCGTACTCGGCGTGCAGACGCGACTGCAGCGCTATCGACAGTGATGCGCCGACGTATCCGCTGGCGTCCTGCACGACCAGCGGTACGTCCGCCGCGTGCACGATCGCGCCGAAGTAGCCGAACAGCTGGTCGTCGGTGGCCGGGAACAGGGCCGGCGGGGTCGCCATCACGGCGGTGGCGCCGCACGCTGCGGCGTTCTTGGCGTGCCGCACGGCGACCGAGGTGGACTCGGCACCGACGCTGATCACGCAGTGCCCCCGCCCCTCGGCCAGCTTGCAGGCCAGCCGGGCCACGTCGTCGCGCTCCTCGGAGGACAGCCGCAGCACCTCGGAGACCATGCCGAAGACGACACCGTCGGCGCCGTTGGCGAACAGCCAGTCGAACTGCGTCTCCATCACGGACCGGTCGATCGTCCCGTCGGTGGCGAACGGGGTCTGGAAGACGGCCAGCACGCCGCCCAGCGCCGCGTTCATCGGGCGCCACGCCAGACACGCGGCAGGTACTGGGGCAGCTGGCCCGCGCAGGGACGGCTGCGCGAACTCCGGGCGTACTGCACGGGTCCTCCTTCGGGGACGAACTTCGGTCAGGTGCTCTGTGCGGTCGCCGGCGGCCGCAGGCCGAGGAGGCCCAGTGCGTCCCGCTGGCAGATGGCGTCGATGTCGGCGTCGGTGACGTCGGCGATGCCCAGCCGCCGGCACATCGCGGCGGCGTTGCGCAGTCCGGCAACGGTCCGTTCGACTGTCGAGAACGGGTAGTCGCTGCCGAACAGGATCCGGTCGAGTACCCGGTACTCCGTCGCGCTGGCCAGCGCCTGGGCCAGCTGCCAGGGCCGGGTGTCCAGGGCGGAGCAGTCGACGTAGAAGTGCTCGTGCCGGCGTACCACGCTGACGCACTCGGCCATCCACGGGTGGCCGAAGTGGGCGATCCACATGCGCAGGTTCGGGAACTTGCGGGCCGGCAGGTCCAACTGCAGCGGCCGGGCGTACTCGGCGATCGCGGCCGAGGTGAAAGTGGTGCCCTGGTGCCAGATGACCGGAAGCTGGAAGTGGTCGGCCGCCTCCAGCAGGTCCAGGCAGGCCCGGTCGTGCGGGTGGAAGTGCTGGTAGGTCGGGCCCAGCTTCAAGCCGCGCAGCCCCAGGTCGCGTACTGCCGTGGTGAGGCGCTGCACCGCATCCGGCCGGTTCGGGTTCACGCTGGCGAAGCCGACGAGCCGGTCGTTGCCGCGGACCGCCTCGGCGACGTACTCGTTCGGTACGACGACGCCGACCGGTTCGGCGTCGAAGGCCAGCACGACGGAGCTCTGCGCGGACGTCGACGCGTCACTGTGCTGCTGCTCGGTGACGTCCCAGCTGACCTTGCCCCAGGCCCGCTGCTCGTGCTCGGCCAGTGGCGCGTGCACGTGGGTTCCGTGCCGGCCCAGGTGGGTGTGTACGTCGGCCGAGACGAGCGGGCTCATCGACCCGCCCCCTCACGCCGGCCGTCGCTGACCGTCCGGGCGATGGTGCGCAGCGCCTCGATCGCCTCCGTCAGGTGTGCGTCCATCCTGGCGGTAGGGCCGCTGATGCTCAGTGCGTGGGTGTACCGGCCCTGCGGGTCGCGGATCGCCACGCCCACGCACTTCAGACCGATCTCGGCCTCCTCGTTGTCCATCGCGTACCCGTTGCGCCGCACTGTTTCCAGGTCGGCCAGGATCGTCTCGAGGTCGAGCAGCGTGTTCTTCGTCAGCGGCTTCGGCCGGTGCCGTTCGTACAACTGGCCGATCTGGGACTCGGGCAGGTGGGCCATGATGGCCTTGCCGAGGCTCGAGGTGAACCACTCGTCACGGTCACCCACGCTGGCGCCGCGCCGGATGGAGTGCCCGCCCTCGAGCGCCTCGACGACGACCACCTCGCCCGACTGGTGCACGGCCAGGTTCACCGTCTCGTCGAACCGGCTCACCAGCTCCCGCATGTGCGGCAGCAGCCGGGCACGTAGCGGCCGGGCGGAGCGGGCCGCGTGGCCGATCGCGATCATACGGACGCCGAGGCTGTAGGTACGGGTCTGCTCGTCGCGCTCCAACCAGTCGTGCTCGACGAGCTGGCGCAGGTACCGCGTTGTCGTGGACGGCTCCATGCCGACCGCGGCGGAGACCTCGGACAGGCTCTGCCGGGGCGCGTTGAGGAACGTCTCCACGATCGCGATGAGCCGGTCGCCGAGTCGAATCGGTGCTGTGTCGGTCATCTTGTCTCCATCATGGACAGTGCCGGGCGATGCCCGGGCACGTCTGCGGACCGGGCCGGGTAGTGGCAGGCCACCAGTATCGTGGTGCCGGCCGGCGAGTGCAGCGTCGGCTCGACGGACCCGCACCGGGTATCTGCCTGCCCCACCGGGCAGCGCGGTCGGAACCGGCAGCCGGTCGTCGGGGTGACCTCGACCGCGTCGCTACCCTCGGCCGCGGTGGCCATCTTCTCGCGCTGCCGCTGCGGCTGTGCCACCGGTACCGCGTCGAGCAGCATCCGCGTGTACGGGTGCTGGGGCGCGCCGAAGAGCTCCTCCCGGGAGGCCGTCTCCACCAGCCGACCCCGGTACATCACCCCTACCTGCTGGGCGACGTAGCGGACCACCGCCAGGTCGTGCGAGATGAACAGGTAGGTCAGCCCCAGCTCGCGCTGCAGCTCGGTCAGCAGGTTGAGGATCTGCGCCCGGACCGACACGTCCAGCGCCGAGACCGCCTCGTCCAGCACGACGAAGTCGGGGCGGAGCGCCAGCGCCCGGGCGATGGCCACCCGCTGGGCCTGGCCGCCGGACAGCTCACGCGGCCGCCGCCCGGCGATGGTGGCCGGCAGCTGCACCAGGTCCAGCAGCTCGCGTACCCGGGCCGCGCGCTCGGTCCGCCCGCCGACCCGGTGCGCCACCAGCGGCGCGGCGATGATGTCCGACACCTCGCGCCGCCGGTTGAGAGAGCCGTGCGGGTGCTGGAAGACGACCTGGATCCGGGACCGCAGCCGGCGCATCTCCCGCTCGGAGAGGGCGGCGATGTCCCGGCCGGCGAAGCGCACCGAACCGCTGTCCGGTCGGTAGAAGCGCAGTACGCAGCGGGCCAGCGTCGACTTTCCGGAGCCGGACTCGCCGACCAGCCCGAACGTCTCGCCGGGCGCGATCCGCAGCGACACCCCGTCGACCGCCCGGATGGGGCCGCCGTGGCCGGGAAAGGTCATCACGAGATCCGTGACCGTCAACAATGCCTCGGTCATGCGCGTGCCGCCGTCCGGTCGTTGCCGTCGCTGCTTTCGGTTGTGCGTGCGGGCTCAGCGGGCTCGTCGGCGCGGATGCACCGGACGAGGCTGCCGGTGATCTCACGCAGCGCCGGCGGCTGCGCGCCGCACTGCTCGATCGCCCGCGGGCACCGGGGCTGGAACGCGCAGCCGGAACCGACCTCGCCCGGCGCCGGCGGCTGACCGGCGATCGCCGGTACCGGACGGTCCAGGTCCACGTCGAGGTCGATGATGGCGGACATGAGTGCCTGGCTGTACGGATGCAGCGGCTGACCGTACAGCGCCGGGGTGGCCGCCCGCTCGACGATCTGGCCGGCGTACATCACCGCGATGTCATCGCAGAAGCCGGCCGCGACACCGAGATCATGGGTGATCAGGAGGGCCGCGACGCCGGTGGCCGAGCAGAGCCGGTCGAGCAGGTTCATGATCCGGACCTGGGTGGTCACGTCCAGCGCGGTGGTCGGCTCGTCGCACAGCAGTACGTCCGGGTCGCCGGCCAGCGCCATCGCGATCATCACCCGCTGCAGCATCCCGCCGGAGAACTCGTGCGGATAGGAGCGCAGCCGGTTGCGGGCGTGTGCCACGCCGACCTCGCCGAGCAGCTCGACCGCGCGCTCACGGGCAGCGGCCCGACTGACGTCGGCGTGCAGCCGCACGGCCTCGGCGATCTGGTCCCCGACTGTGGTCAGCGGGTTGAGCGACGCCGCCGGATCCTGGTAGATCATCGAGATCCGCCGGCCGCGTACCTTGTCCAATTCCTTGCGGCGCAAGGTACGCAGGTCCGTGTCCCCGAGGCGCATCTGGCCACCGGCGACCCGGAGCGGTCGGCGCAGCAGGCCCATGATGGACAGCGCGGTGAGCGACTTGCCGGAGCCGGACTCGCCGACCAGGCCGAGCCGCGCGCCGGGGCGCAGCGTGAAGCTGACACCGCGGACGATCGGCGTCGTCCCGACGTTCACCCGCAAGTCGGTGACGGCCAGGCCGGAGCGTCCGGTCATCGCGCACGCCCCGGTCCGAGCAGGCTGGCCCCGCCGAGCCGGTCGGCGGCCAGGTTCAGGCACAGCACGGTCAGCAGGATGAACACGGCCGGCCCGACGGCGTAGCTGGGGTCGTTGAACAGGAAGGCGTAGCCCTGCTGCAGCAGGCCGCCCAGGGACATCTGCGGTGGCTGCACACCGAGGCCGACGAAGCTCAGGCTCGCCTCCAGGATGATCGCGCTCGCGGCGTTGATGACGGCCTGCGAGCCAAGGGCGGGCGAGACGTTCGGCAGTACCTCGCGCAGCAGCAACCGCACCCGGCCGGTACCGCAGGCGACCCCGGCGGCGTAGTAGTCCAGGCTCATCTCCTGGATGACCACGGCTCGGGCCATCCGCGCCGAACTCGGCGACAGCAGCAGGCCGGTGATGATGATCAGCGATGGCAGCGAGGCGCCGAAGGCGGCCACGCAGACCAGCGCGAACAGGATCTGCGGGATGGCCATGGCCACATCGGCGGTACGCATGAGCAGCTGGTCGGCGATGCCCCGGGTGGACGCGGCGAGCAGACCCCATGCGGTACCCAGGACGAAGGCGATGGCGACCGCCCCGGCGGCGACGGTCAGCGACAGCCGTCCGCCGTAGAGCAGCCGGGCCAGCATGTCCCGGCCCAGCTCGTCGGTGCCGAGCCAGTGGTGCGCGGAGGCCGGGGCGAAGGCGTTCGCCGGGTCGGGAGTGGTCGGGCTGTGCGGGTCGATGACGGGGGCGAGCACGCAGGCGGCCACGATCAGCCCGAACACCACGATGCTCACCGGTCGGCGGCGGGCCCGCCAGGCGCGTCGGCGAGGCGTCCGAAGCGGCGCGGGGACGGACAGCTCAGCCATGGTCGTGCACCCGGGTACGCGGGTCCAGCACGCTGGTGAGGACGTCCACCGCGAGGGTGACCAGGACGAACATGGCGCTCACCAGCAGTACCACGGATTGCAGTACCGCATAGTCGCGGCGGAAGGCCGCCTCGACGGACAGCGACCCCAGCCCGGAGATGCCGAACGCGTACTCGACGATGACGCTGCCGCCGAGCGTGTACCCGACGATCAGGCCGAGCATCGTCAGGCTCGGCAGTGCCGCGTTGCGTAGCGCGTGACGCACGATCACCTGGTACCGGGAGGCACCCTTGCCTTCCGCGGTGCGTACGTACTCGGAGTCGAAGGCGGTGATGAGTTCTCCCTTCAGGTAGCGGTACACCAGCGGTGCCGCACCGACCGCCAGCGCGATCGCCGGCAGTACCATGCCGCGCAGGTTCTGCACGGGGTCGGTGGTGAACGGTGTGTAACCGCGGGCGGGTAGCCACCGCAGGCTGACGCTGAACACGAGGATCAGCAGGATCCCGGCCACGAACGGCGGGAATGACATGCCCGCCGCGGCGAGCGAGGTGACCGCCCGGTCGAGCCAACCACCCGGCCGTTCGGCGGCCGCGACGGCGGCCGGCAGGGCCAGCACCACCGACAGTGCGACTGCCAGGAAGGTGAGTTCCAGCGTCGGCCCGATGCGCTGTGCCAGCAGCGTCGACACCGGCTGGTGGGAGAAGTACGACGCGCCCAGGTTGCCGTGCAGGATGCCGGTCACCCAACTCAGGTACTGGCTGACCAGTGGCTTGTCGAGGCCGGCTGCGGCCCGCAGCCGCTGGATGGAGTCCTGGTCGACGCCCTGCGAGCCCGCCAGCCGGGCAAGTACCGGGTCACCTGGCAGGGCCCGCAGGACAGCGAAGATGAGAATCGACGCCGCGATCATCATGAGGACGCTGATCACTACCCGTTTCACGATGTAGCGCATCGTCGGTCTCGTCCTTCCCATCGACTCTTGTGGTGCAGCGACTCGTGTTGTCTGGAGCAGGTCAGCTGGCGAAGCCGGCGTTCTCCAGGTGCGGGTTGCCGCCGCCGTCGACCCACAGCCCGACCACGTTGTGCTTGGTCGCAGTCACGGTGGCGAACTGCAGGGGTACGAAGATGGGCGCCTGCTGGTTGACCATGGTCTGCAGCTGGCCCCACAGCGCCGTACGGGCGGCCGGATCCGCGGTACCGAGTGCCTGGTTGTACACCTGGTCGAACTGGGCGTTGTTCCAGTTGCACTCGCAGCGGCCGGTACGGATGAAGGAGAACTCGTCGGCCGCATCCGGCTCGTACGACTGGAAGTTCGGAATGATCATGCCCGGGAAGGACTTGCCGGCCGGGTAGAACTTGGCCGGCCAGGAGGCGATGTCCGTGTTCTGGATCTTCAGGTCGATGCCGATCTGCTTCAGGCTGGCCTGCAGGATCTGCGCACTGGTGTTCCACTCCGGGTACTGGTTGGACGCGCCCCACCAGGTGAAGCTCGCACCGGCCGTGATACCCGCCTGGGCGAACAGGGCCTTGGCCTTGTCCAGGTTGTACGAGTAGTCGGTGAGGTTTCCGCCGAAGTCGGGGTTGTTCGCGGTCAACGGGTTGTTGGTCGTGGAGATCACGCCCTGGTCGTAGTACGCGGCCTTCAGGATCGACTTCGCGTCGATCGCGTAGGCCAGCGCCTGGCGGGCCAGCGGGTTGTTGAACGGCGCGGCGGTGGTGTCGACTTCCCAGCTCACGTACTGGCCGATGACCGAGGGCTTCACCACGGCCAGGCTGGGGTTGGCCTCGATCGCCGAGACCTGCGACAGCGGCGCCGACCACAGCGCGTCGAGGTCGCCGGATTGCAGCGCGGTCACCGCGGAGGAGGCGTCAGCCGCCTTGACCAGCTTGATGCCGTCCAGCTTCGGCGCGGTACCGAAGTAGCCCGGGTTGCGCTCCAGCGTCAGGTGATCGTCGGCGACGAACTCCTTCACCTTGAACGGTCCGGTGACGGCCGGCTGGCTCTCCATGGTGCCGAGCGCGCCCATGTCAACGATCTTGACCATCTCGATCGAGGACGGGAAGAGGGCGCTCGGC
>CAWCFK010000014.1:0-142104 GCA_963794685.1 uncultured Actinomycetota bacterium
ACATCTTGTCGTCGCCGCCCCAGAGCCGGTCGAAGGCCGGCTGCACGCTGGCCACCACGCCGAAGTTGACCAGGCCGGCGATCAGCTGCTTGTCCAGGATCTCCAGGTGCTCGATGCGGTGCCGGGCATCCCGGACGGCGTCCACGCCAACCTTCATGGCGGCGAGCGCGAAGCCGGCGAGCACGGTGGCGATGGCCCGGTCGCCGATCGCGTGGAAGCCGCCCTGCACGCCGGCCGTGGTGCACTCCACCAGGTGCGCGCCGACCTGGTCGGCGGTGACGTAGGCGGACCCGCAGCCACCGGTGTCGTACGGCGCTCGCAGGTGCGCGGTCCGCGAGCCGAGCGCGCCGTCCGCGTACAGGTCGCCGCCGGCCCCGACCGCGCCGAGCTCACGGGCCTTCGCGGCGGCGTTCAACTCGCCCCAGTACCCGTAGACCTCGGGCAGGTCGCCGGCGCGGCCCAACTCCAGGACGGCCTGGAAGTCGGCTTCCGAGGAGGTGCCGGGGCCGCCGCACTCGTGGACCGCGACGATGCCGAGTTCGGCGGCGCGGGAGAGCGCGCCGCGCTGGGCGATCCGGCGCTGGCCCGGGGTGAGCGCGCCCATCGCCAGCTCGCGCACGACGTGGTGGGCGTCGCGGCGCAGCCAGCCGGACGGGTCGTAGCCGGGGGTGTCCGACGGGCAGGCGGCGAGCAGGGCGGTGGAGACGAGAGCGGAGTGCACGCTGGCCTGGGCGAGGTAGACCCGGCGGCCGGCGGCGGCGCGGTCCAACTCGGGGGCGGCCGGCGGGTTCTCCTGCGTCCAGAACGACTCGTCCCAGCCGTGGCCGAGGACCACCGCGTCGGCGGGGAGTCTCGCGGCATGCCGGGCCACCCGGTCGAGGACTTCGGCGGCCGAGCGGGTACCGGCCAGGTTCAGGCCGAGCAGCACGATGCCGGTGTCGGTGCTGTGCACGTGGGCGTCCACGAACGCCGGGGCGAGTACGCCGCCGGCCAGGTCGTAGACGGTGTCCGCGCCGGTGGGGGCGTCGGCGTCCGGGCCGAGCCAGGCGATCGCGCCGTCCCGGACCAGCAGCGCCGTGGCGGCCGGGTCGGCCGGCGAGTGCACCCGGCCGTTGCGGTACAGGGTCACAGGGGTCATGGCGATCAGTCTGCCGTGCGTCGCGCCTCGAACAGCGCGCGCACGCCCGGGGTGGATCGCAGCAGGGCCAGCGCGTACTCGGCGTGGCCCGGCAGGTACCCGTTGCCGATCAGCATGGTCACGTCGGCGGCCAGCCCCTCGGCGCCCAGCGCGGCGGCCGCGAACGAGGTGGCCATCGAGAAGAAGATCACGGTACCGGCGGGCGCCGGTGGCCAGGATCGCGCCGTGCTCGCAGCCGGGGACGTCGACGCAGACGACGGTGATGTCGGCGGGTCCGCCGAGCGCGGCGGAGACGGCGTCGGACAGGGCGACCGGGTCCCGGGCGTCGGCGAGGGCCACGGTGTCGGTCAGGCCGGCGTCGACGAGTCGGGCGGCTTCCGCGGGTACCGGACAGATTCCGACGGTGCGGCCGGCTCCCGCGTCGCGGGCCGCGGCCAGGGACAGCGACCCGCTCTTGCCGGACCCGCCGATGACGGCGACGGTCGGCGGCTCGCCCCCGGCGTGGGCCTGCACGACGCGGCGGGTGAGGGCGGGCGCGCCGCAGACGTCGAGGACGGCCAGCGCCAGCTCGGGGTCGAGGTCGTCGGGGAGCTTCGCGGCGATCGAGCGGGCGAAGAGGATGGCGTGGCCGGCGGCGGGTACCTGCTCGGAGCGGCCGTCCCAGCCGGCCAGGCCGTCGGTGATCGCCAGCGGGGTGAGGGTGAGCGAGACCAGGGTGGCGACCCGGTCGCCGACGCGCAGGCCGAGCGGGGAGTCCGGGCCGACGGCGTCGACGGTGCCGATCAGCATGCCGCCGGAGCCGGTGACCGGGTTCTGCATCTTGCCCCGGGACTCGATGATCTCCAGTACCTCGGCCCGGATGGCCGCGCCGTCGCCGTGGTGCTTGGCGGCGAGTTGCCGGTAGCTGGCGGCGTCGAGGTTGAGGCGGGTGACGGCGATGCGGACCTCGTCGTCGGCGAGGTCGGGGCTGGCGTCCAGGCGGGTGGCGGCCTGCGGGAGTACTCCGGCGGGTTCCAGGACCCGGTGCAGACCGACCGGCGAAGTCATCGCCCTCCCCTTTCGTTGCCGTAAAACTTACGGCAGACTAGCCTGAACACAGGATATTTTCCAGCTCAGGAGGCGGACGTGACCGAGGGGCAGCCGTACGAGTACCGACGGCGCGAGCTGGTGGAGCCCGATTGGACCCGGTTCCCCGGCTGGCGCGACGTCACCCGCGAGCAGTGGGAGTCGGCGCAGTGGCAGCGGGCGCACTGCGTGAAGAACGTCCGGCAACTGCACGACCTGCTCGGCGACCTGGTCGACGAGGAGTTCTACGCCGACCTGGTCGCCGACCAGCAGCAGACCGCCACCATGTCGATGCTGGTACCGCCACAGATGCTCAACACCATGGTGCCCACCGCGGTTCCGGACGGTGCGGCGCTTCGCGCGGACCCGATCCGCCGGTACATGATCCCGCTGCGCTCCGACCGGCGACCCGACTGGCCCAGCCACCCGTACGCCAGCCGCGACTCGCTGCACGAGCACGACATGTGGGTGGCCGAGGGGCTGACCCACCGCTACCCCACCAAGGTGCTCGCCGAACTGCTGTCCACCTGCCCGCAGTACTGCGGGCACTGCACCCGGATGGATCTCGTCGGCAACTCCACTCCGGCGGTGGCGAAGCTGAAGCTGAGCCTGAAGCCGGTGGACCGGTACGACGGCATGATCGCCTACCTGCGTGAGCACCCCGGCGTGCGGGACGTGGTGGTCTCCGGCGGCGACGTGGCCAACGTGCCGTGGCGCAGTCTGGAGTCGTTCCTGATGCGGCTGCTGGACATCCCCACCATCCGCGACATCCGGCTGGCCACCAAGGCGCTGATGGGGCTGCCGCAGCACTGGCTGCAGCCGGACGTGGTGGAGGGATTGGAGCGGGTGGCCCGCACGGCCGCCCGACGCGGCGTGAACCTGGCCATCCACACCCACGTCAACCACGCCAACTCGCTGACCCCGCTGGTCGCGAAGGCGGCGCAGACGGCGCTGGAGGTGGGCGTCCGGGACGTGCGCAACCAGGGCGTGCTGATGCGTGGGGTGAACGCGCGCACGGCCGACCTGCTGGACCTGTGCTTCGCGCTGCAGGGCGAGGCCGGCATCCTGCCGTACTACTTCTACATGTGCGACATGATCCCGGGCGCCGAGCACTGGCGGGTGTCGGTGGCGCACGCGCAGGAGCTGCAGCACGACATCATGGGGTACCTGCCGGGGTACGCGACCCCGCGGATCGTGTGCGACGTGCCGTTCGTCGGCAAGCGCTGGGTGCACATGCTCACCGAGTACGACCGCGAGCACGGCATCTCGTCCTGGACGAAGAACTACCGGACCTCGATCGAGCAGGCCGACCCGGAGGCGCTGTCCCGCCGGTACGCCTACTACGACCCGATCGACACGCTGCCGGAGTCCGGGCAGAAGTGGTGGCGCAAGGAGGCCGCCCGGCTGGCGGCGACCGGCTGAGGCCGGCAGTAGCGGCTGGACATATGGCGGAGCCCCGGACCCTGTTGGGGCCCGGGGCTCCGGCGTTGGTACCGCGAGGGTCAGCTTCGACCGGTGGCGGCGTCCCGCACGTCGCGACCGGCGTCCTTGAGGTGCTCGCCGGCCTGCTTCGCGTTGGCCTTCGCCTGGTCACGCATTCCCTCGGCCTGAAGCGACTCGTTGTCGGTCTTGTCTCCGAGCCATTCCTTGGCCTTGCCCTTGGTTTCCTCGGCCTGGTTGCCGGCCTTGTCACCGAACGACATCTGGGTACCTCCTCGTCCCGTGTCGGCACTTCGCCCCCGGTGTATGGGTGCGTCTCACGGTCTGCGGTGACCGCGCCGTGCCGACGTTGACGATTTCGACATACCCGTCTGGTGCGTCGGTAAACCCTGGGTGGCGCGGGGCACACCCGCTAAGCCGTCCTAGGATGCTAGGTTTGTGGCCGACTGGCCGGAGTGCGCGGTTACGCGCCGAGATGCGCGGCCGGATCGGGCAGGTAACGTGCCTGGCATGGCCCAGGTGAAGATCTACGGCGGACGCGAGCAGCTCACCCGACTACGCCCGGCGCTGTCCCAGGCGATCCACGAGTGCCTGGTGGAGGTGCTGCAACTGCCGGACGAGAAGCGGTTCCAGCGGTTCCTGGCACTGGAGTCCGAGGATTTCGTGCACCCGCGCGGCGCGGCGTACACGGTCGTGGAGATCTCCATGTTCGAAGGCCGCACCGGGGACAGCAAGCGCGCCCTGATCACCGCCCTCTACGACCGTTGGCAGCGGCTCGGTCTGTCGCCGGACGACCTGGAGATCACCATCTTCGAGACGCCCCGTGGCAACTGGGGCATCCGCGGCGTCCCCGCCGACGAACTGGTCCTCACCTACCCGATCGGTGAGCTACCCGCCCTCGGCAGCGTGGGGTGAGCCGCGGCGAGCTGGTGTTGATCCGGCACGGGGCGACCGAGTGGAGCGCCGCTGGCCGGCACACGTCCGTCACCGACCTGCCGCTCACCGCGGACGGCGAGCGGCAGGCTCGGGCGCTGGCCCCGGCGCTGGCCGACCGGGCGTTCGCGGCGGTGCTGTGCAGCCCCCGGCAGCGGGCCCGGCGCACCGCCGAACTGGCCGGGCTGGCGGTCACCGCGATCGACGAGGACCTGGCCGAGTGGCGGTACGGGGAGTACGAGGGGATCACCACCGCCCAGATCCGCGTGCAGCGGCCGGAGTGGCTGCTGTGGCGGGACGGGTGTCCGGGCGGCGAGTCACCGGAGCAGGTCGGCGCCCGGCTGGACCGGGTACTGGCCCGGGCCCGGGCAGCCGCCGCGAACGGTGACGTGGCGCTGATCGCGCACGGGCACAGCCTGCGGGTAGCCGGGGCCCGATGGATCGGGCTGGCGGTGGCGCACGGGGAGAGCCTGGCGCTGGACACGGCCACCCTCTCGGTGCTCGGGTACGAGCACGCGCAGCCGGCTATCCGGAACTGGAACTCGCCGCTGCCCGCTCCCCCGCCGGCCGCTCCCCCAGCCGGCTGGGCATTGAGCTCCAGCGGGCGACCCTCGTAGGGGGTGGAGAGCACCACCGTGGTCCGGGTGGTCACGTTCGCCGCCACCCGGATCTCGTGCAGCAGCCGCTCCAGGTCGCTCGGGCTCTTGACCCGGACCAGCAGCAGGTAGAAGTCGTCACCGGCGACCGAGTAGCAGGACTCGATCTCGGGCAGCCGGGCGAGCCGCTCCGGCGCGTCGTCCGGGGCGGCCGCGTCGATCGGGCGGATCGCCACGAACGCGGTCAGCGGCAGCCCGACCGCCTCATAGTCCAGCCGGGCGGCGTATCCGCGGACGACACCGCGCTGTTCCAGCCGGCGTACCCGCTGGTGCACAGCGGACACCGACAACCCGACCCGCTCGGCGAGGTCGGTGTAGGACAGCCGGCCATCCGCCGCGAGCGCGCCGACAATCGCGCGGTCGATCTCCTCCACGGTGATGAACCTACCCGGCGTTCGCTCAGTCACCCATCGGGATTTCGCCCGGCAACGTCACGGTCACCCCGTGCCCCCGTGCCGGGCGCAGCCGGATGCCGTCCGCGCACGCCCACAACTGGGCCGCCGACTCGGCGTCCGGCTGGCCGACGGCCAGGTGCCGGCGGGCCACCGCGATGGCGATCTCCTCGGCCAGCGGCGAGCCCTCGGTGGTCAGGTCCGGCGAGCCGATCGCCAGCCGCCACTGCCGGGTGGCTGCCCGGGCGTGCAGCAACAGGTGCGAATCGCCGTCGCCGGGCGCGATCCAGATGCCTACCTTGGTGATCGCGCTGAAACTGAGCTGCCCGCCGAGCGCCTTGCCGGCTTGCGGATGGCCGGGCCGGTCGCGGAAGAGCCGGCAGCCGAAGACCACCCGCTCGGCGGTGACGGTCGCGGTGCAGCGGGCCGGCGAGCGCCACGCGTCCAACCACGCCTGGGTACCGGGCGGGCTGCTGGCCAGCACCACCGTGCAGCCCGGGATGGCGGCGAAGACGTACTCGTCGGGACGGGTGAGCGGGTGTTCGCTGCCGCGCAGGAAGGTGGGCGCGTGCGCGTCCAGGGGTTCCCGGCAGGCGTCGTCGCGCAGTACCAGGGGTACCCGCAGGTCGCTGGCCGACCACCGGGAGAAGCCGTCCGGCGCCGGCTGCGTCGGGCCGGCGCCCGGGTGGCCGGCTTCCTGGTAACTGGCGCCGTGCCGGTCGGAGTCGGAGTGCCGGTCGGAGTCGGAGTGCGGGTCGGGACCGTGCTGGCCGGCGGGGTCGTCGTCGTCCCAGGGGGTGGTGTCGTCCGGCGGCCTGTTTTGGTGTTCCATTGCCGACCGTCCCCACGCTCGCCCGCGACTACGCTGCCGCACTGGCTCTCTACTGTTGTCCGCGCCTGGTGAACATTGCCTGACGGACGAAAGGGGGTCAGGTCGCCACCGGCCGGATGTCCGACAGCCACCGGCTTTGCTTGGCAACTATCGGTTACCATCGATGACCCTGCGTCACTCGACAGCCTAGCTGACCTGCGTGCGGGCCTCCACCCAGAGCAGCTCGCCGTCCCGCTGCGCGCCGACCTGAACCGGGCCGGCCACTGCGGCGGGCACGTCGGCGGGGTCCAGGTCAGCGTCGGCCAGCACGCTCACACAGACCTCGCCACGCGCCGAGGTGACGGTCATCCGGGCGTGGCTGCGGGCCGCGGTGAGCACCGCGATCGGCGGTTCGGTGAGCGCCCGGCGAATCTCCACCGGCAACTCGGTCACCGTCCCCATGGCCACCAGGTCGACCAGTACGCCACCACGTTCGGCCACGTCCGCACAGGCCCGCAGCTCGTGCAGGAGCGGATCGGGGACGTCGTCGGTCTCCACCACCAGCCGGCGCAGCCGGGCCGCCTCGACGGCACTGGCCCGGCGGACGGCCGGGTCACCGGGGTCGGCGTTGCCGTACGCCAATCCGGCGAGCAGCTCGCTGACGCCCTCGCGCAGCAGCAGGTAGCGGGCCCGGCGCACCTCGTGGACCTGCTCGGCGGCGGCCTGCGCGGCGGACAGCTGCGCACCTGCTGCGGCAGCTTCGGCGATCCACCGGGCTGCGCCGCGCAGCGCCTGCACGGTGCCGGCCAGGCCGATCTGCAGGGACGCGGTGCCGGCCACGACCATCAGGTACCGGGCCAGCGCGCCCCGGCCGGTGTCCCCGTCGAAGACCAGGAGCGCCAGGATGACTCCGGCGTTGCCGGCCAGCAACAGGAGCAGGCCACGCACCGGCCGGTGCCAGAACACCACCAGGCCGAGCCAGCCGATCATCCCCCAGGCCCAGTTGACCGAGCTGAGCGCCTCGTCCCGGGCACAGGCCAGGCCGACGCAGGCCGATCCGGCGAGCAACAGCGCCGCCCACAGCCACGGCAGCGGTATCTGTTGCGCGCCGCGCAGCAGCCGGGCCGACAGCCAGCCGGCCAGCGCGGCGAAGACCAACCAGCTCACCACCGGTACCGCCGGGGCGCGCGAGGTCGGCAGGCCGCCAAGGGTGGCGAACACGTCGTTGGTGCAGTGCCAGGTGACGATGATGGCCACCACGGCGATCGCCGCCCGCCGGGTGTACTGCCGCTCGATCAGTGACGGGATGGACTCCTGCTGCTCAGCCACGCTGCCATCCCAAGGTGACCACGGTGCCCCCGCCAGGGCTGGAGCGCACCTGCGCGTCACCGTCGACCGCCCGCATCCGGCCGACGATCGCCTCCCGGATGCCGTACCGCGAGGACGGCACAGCGGCCAGGTCGAAGCCGGTACCGGCGTCCACGGCCTCGATCCGGACTCGTCCGCCGGTGGCATCCAGCCGGATCCGCACGGCGGGCGTGCCCGCGTGCCGGCCGACGTTGGCCAGCACCTCGCCGAGCGCGCCGGCGAAGGCGTGCGCCACCGGCGGGGGTACCAGGCAGGCGGTCAGCTGCAAGTCGATCCGCAGCTCAGTGAAGGTGGCGGTGACCAGCTGTACCCGCTCGTGCAGCCGGATCAGCCCGGCGTCGACAGGTCGGCGCTGGGCGGGCGCGGGCGGCGGGGCTCCGTTGCCGGTGGGGTCGAAACCGTCGATAAGGCAGAGGTCGGCGAGTGCCCGGCTGCGCAGGCTGGTCGAGCTCGCGGTGATCGCGCCGACGCCGACCATGGTGAGGGTGGCCAGCACGGTGTCGTGCAACTGCCGGTTGTGGTCCCGCTCGGCGGCCCGCCGGGCCCGCCCGATCTCGGACTCCCGCAGCAGTTCGGCACGCTCAGTCAGCGCGGTGTCCGCGTTCGCGGCAGCTCGCCGGATCAGCCCCATCAACACGCCTGCACAGCCGATCTGGATGACGAAGATGGCCGACTGCACCAGGCCGTGGTCGGCCAGGTCGGCGCCGCGCACCCCGAGCAGGTAGCTGGCGAGCACCACCAGGCCACCTGTCACAGCCGCGGGTATCCGCCAGGTGAAGTGGCAGATCACGATGGTGATGGTGGCGGTCACCTCGACCCAGCCGGCCCCGGCCGGCAGCGCGTCGGCGGCGGTCACCCGGGTCTGCAGCAGGCACAGCGCGCTGGTCAGCGCGATGTCGACGCAGGTCACCCAGGTGCGCAGGCCGCCGCGCAGGACCAACCAGCCGAACAGGACGGTCCACAACAGACTGGCCGCGATCGCACCGATGACCCAGCCGGGTCTGGCCGGCGGGGCGAGGCCGAGCAGCGCCGCCGTGCCGCCAAGGACTGCGACGGTGGCACGCAACGCGGCGGCTACGCCAGCAGCGAGCCGCTCCATCACATACGTTGCCGGCGCCGGGTGCCCGTCGGGGGGCCGAACCGCCGTACGCAGCCAGAATCTCATCCGGACCCGACTGTGCCGGACCGATGACGGATAGGCAATCACCAATTCGGGCGGGCACCCTGTCATTCGGGCCGGGGTGACACCAACCGGACGGATCTACCTCAGACGAAGGGGTACTGTCGACGGGACTTCATGCGGCAGGATGGATGAGTGAGCATTCAACCATCTACCGGGTCCACGGTCCGGGTGGCCGTCGTAGACGATCATCCGGTGGTCTGCGAGGGAATCCAGTCATGGATATCCGCCGACCCGCAGCACCGGGTACGCCTTATCGGCATGACCGACCGGGTTGAAGACGCCCTGCGCGGGCAGCTGCCCGACGTGCTCCTGCTCGACCTCAACCTGCACGGCGTCCGGGTCGATGACCGGATCCGGGATCTGGCCAACGCCGGGCACCGGGTCGTGGTCTTCTCCCAGGACACCGAGCCGGAGGTCATCCTGACGGCGCTGGACGCCGGCGCGATGGCGTACGTGACCAAACAGGAAGCGCGCGACCACTGTGTGGAGACGATCGTGACAGTCGCAGCCGACCAGCCCTACGTCACGCCGAGCCTGGCCGGGGCAATGGTGGCCGACAACCGGCCGGCCAGCCCCAAGCTCTCCGCCAAGGAGCAGGAGGCGCTGCGGCTGTGGTTCCAGGGCATGTCCAAGGCCTCGGTGGCCCGCCGGATGGGCATCACCGAACACACCGTCAAGCAGTACATCGACCGGGCCCGGGTCAAGTACATCCGTGCCGGCCGGCGCGCGCCCACGACGTTCGCGCTGCTCGCGCGGGCCATTGAGGACGGCCTGATCGACCCGTCGGAGGTGGGCGAGTACCGCTCGTTCGCCGCCGGGCCGACCGACGACTGACTACCGCGAGAAGCCGGCCCACGTCCGGGGCCGGTGGGGGATCGAACCACCCACGGGGGAGGACGGATCCGAGGGGGATTCGCCCGGCGCGTGCGGCGCACCCGCACGCGCCGGGCGGGTAGTAGCCGGCAAACCCTTGCGAGGCTGCGGGTAGTAGTCGGCTAACCCTTGCCGAGACTGCCGGCGGTGCCGACTACGACCCTTGCCGAGGCTGCGGGCGGTGCCGACTAACCCTTGCCGAGGCTGCGGGCGATGACCACCCGCTGGATCTGGTTGGTGCCCTCGACGATCTGCAGCAGTTTGGCCTCGCGGAAGTAGCGTTCGACCGGGTGGTCGCTGACGTAGCCGTAGCCTCCGAGGACCTGGACGGCGTCGGTGGTCACCCGCATCGCGGTGTCGGTGGCGAAGAGTTTCGCCTTCGCGGCCTCGACGCTGTACGGGCGGCCGGCGTCGGCCAACCGGGCGGCGGCCAGGGTCAGCGCGCGGGCCGCCGAGATCTGTGTGGCCGCGTCCGCGAGCAGGAAGCCGAGGCCCTGGAACCCGATGATCGGCTGGCCGAACTGGGTTCGGTCGCGGGCGTAGTCGACGGCGTAGTCCAGCGCCGCCTGGGCCAGGCCGACGGCGCACGCGGCGATACCGAGACGGCCGGCGTCGAGGGCCTTCATGGCGATGGCGAAGCCGCCGCCGGCCGGCCCGATCAGCGCGTCGGCGCCGACCCGGGCGTCGTCGAAGACGATCTGGGCGACCGGCGAGGAGCGCAGCGCCATCGTGCGCTCGGGCTGCTGCGGCAGGATGCCGGCGGTGTCGGCCGGGGCGTACAGGCAGGAAATGCCGCGGGCGCCGGGGCCGCCGGTACGGCAGAAGATGGTGTAGAAGTCGGCGTGCCCGGCGTGGGTGATCCACGCCTTGGTCCCGCGGACCAGGAAGTCGTCGCCGTCGGGGGCGGCCCGGGTGGTCATCGCGGCCGGGTCGGAGCCGCCCTGCGGTTCGGAGAGGCAGTACGCGCCGATGGTCTCGCCGCCGATCAGGTCGGCCAGCCAGCGTTCGCGCTGGGCGTCGGTACCGTGCCGGGCGATCGGGTAGCAGGCCAGGGTGTGCACCGAGACCGCCTCGGCGACCGCCAGCCAGCGCCGCGCCAACTCCTCGACGACCTGCAGGTAAACCTCGTAGGGCTGGCCGCCGCCGCCGTAGTCGACGGGGTAGGGCAGGCCGAGCAGGCCGGCCTTGCCGAGGGTGCGCAGGACTGATCGGGGAAACTCGGCGCGCGCTTCGAAGTCGTCGGCGCGCGGGGCGAGTTCCCGGTCGGCGAGCTCGCCGGCGAGGTCGAGCAGGGCGTAGGCCTCCTCGCTCGGCAGGAGGCGGTCGATGGCGGAGAGGTGCGGCACCCATCTAGCTTAACGGTCGTTAGGGAGCGGCGGCGACCCTTCAACCGGCTGATCGGGCCGCGCGCCGGTCGGGCCGGGTCGCGGCGCGCAGTGAACGGCGGGCGGCGATGTCGGCGGCACGCTCTACAGTGGCGGGGTGACTGCTGCGCCGCTGCTGCTCGTCGATGCGCCGAGCCTGTACTTCCGGGCCTACTTCGGCATTCCCGAGTCGGCTGCCCGGGCACCGGACGGCAGCCCGGTCAACGCGGTCCGCGGCTTCCTCGACATGATCTCCACCCTGATCCGCACCCGCAAGCCCGACCGGCTGGTCTGTGCGCTGGACGCCGACTGGCGGCCGGCCTGGCGGGTGGCGCTGTTGCCGTCGTACAAGGCGCACCGGGTCGCCGCGCCGGGGGTCGAGGAGGTGCCCGCCGGCCTCACCCCCCAGGTGCCGGTGCTGCTCGAGGTGCTCGCCGCGCTGGGCATTCCCGCGCTGGGCGTGCCCGGATACGAGGCCGACGACGTACTCGGCACGCTGGCCACCCGGGAACCGGCCCCGGTGGAGGTGGTCTCCGGCGACCGCGACCTGTTCCAACTCGTCGACGACGCCCGCCCGGTGCGATTGCTCTACTGCGGGCGCGGCATCGCCAAGTTGGAGGTCTGCGACGACGCGGCGGTCCGCACGAAGTACGGGGTGCCGGCCGCCGGCTACGCCGACTTCGCGGCGCTACGCGGCGACCCGAGTGACGGGCTGCCCGGAGTGCCCGGGGTCGGCGAGAAGACCGCCGCCCGGCTGGTCGAGCGCTACGGCGGGCTGGCCGGCATCGTGGCCGCCCTGGACGACCCGGCCGCCGGCTTCGCCCCGGGGGTACGCGCCAAGCTGCTCGCCGCGCACGACTACCTGGCGGTGGCGCCCAAGGTGGTCGAGGTGGCCCGGGACGCGCCGGTGCCGGTACTGGACACCACCCTGCCCAAAGAGCCGGCGGACCCGCAGCGGCTGCTGGACCTCGCTGAGAAGTGGAACTTGGCCAGCCCGGCCCGGCGCATCGTGGACGCCCTGGCCGGCTGACTCTCGGCCCCTCGATCGGCTGACCCTCGTCCCCGAGAAACGCGGGACGAGAGCCAGCCGGGACGAGGCGTCAGCGGTGGTTGCCGGGGTGGCGGGGGTAGGGCTGGCGGGCGGGGTTGCCGACCGTCGGCGCTGCCGGCTGGCGGCCGGGGGCGCCGGGAACCGGGGCGACCCGAGCGGGGCCGGCCGGCGGGTTCGGCAGCATCGAGCCGTGCCGGTACTCCCACTCCGGCTCACCGCTGGTGAAGCCCCGGTTCATTGCCTCGACGAAAGTGGGCGGCCGGGTGTCCGGGTGGGCGCCGGTGATCCGGGCCCGCAGCTCCGCCTGGATCTCCGCGTCGGACTGGCGGGGCACCGCGAGCAGCGAGTAGAACAGCGCCACCACGACGAGCACCACCAGGATCATGATGGGGATCAGGAAGTCGATCGCCTCCGCGCCGGAGATCGGAGCGAGGCTCTCGTGTAGGTGCACGTGCATGCCGAACATGCCGGTGTAGTGCATGCCGCAGACCGCGATCGCCATCACCGCCGAGGCGGCAACGAAGGCGGCCGGGCGGTCGAGGTACACAGTGAACCAGAGCGCGACGGTGGCTGCGACAACGGCGATGCCCACCGAGGCGAGCACGTAGCGGCGGTCGTAGGAGATGTCGCCGTTGACCCGCATGGCGGCCATGCCGCTGTAGTGCATGCCGGCCACGCCGACGCCGGTGAGGATGCCGGCTGGGATGATCTTGAAGATGGAGCGCCGGCCGGTACCCACCAGGAACAGGCCGACGCCGACCACGATCACCGCAGTCAGCCAGCTCGCGATGGTGATCGGCACGTCGAACCGGACGATGCTGCCGTCCACCCCGAAACCGATCATGGCCAGGAAGTGCATGGTCCAGATGCCGGTGCCGCCGATGGCGAAGGAGGCGAGCACCAGCCACCGGGCGCGCACCTTGCTGCTGGCCGCGTGGCGGGACCTGGCGGTGGCGGAGAGCCCCAGCAACGACCCCACGAAGGACAGGAGATAGGCGAGCACGGGCGTGATCCAGCCGTACTCAAATTGGTGAACGCTTGCCATCTGCTGCTTTCTGACTACGGTGCGGGGTGTGCGAAAGAATCCTCACTTATGGGCCCTGACCTGCGCCAGTCGGTGGGGAGCACAACCTGGTCACACTTCCGCGGGTACTCCGGCAGCTACGGTCAGCCAGCGCAGGTCCACCGGTCAGACGGACAGCGCGTAGGCGAGGACGCCCCGGGTGACGGCCGAGATGGCGGCACGGGCGTGCGTACGCACCTCCGGCGGCGCGCCCTCGGCCTGCGCGATCTGGCCGAGCAGGTCGACGACCTGGCGGGTCCACCGCACGAAGTCGCCGGCCGGCATGTCCCCTTCCAGGGCGTGCGCGCTGGCCAGCACCTTGGCCAGCGACTCGCCCCGGGCCCAGCGGTACATCGGCCAGACGAAACCGAGGTCCGGTTCCCGGGTCAGCTCCAGGCCCCGGGCGCTCTCGTCGCTCTCCAACTCCGCCCAGACCTTCATGGTGGCGTCCACCGCGTCGGAGACCGGGCCACGGGGTAGCGACGCCCGCTCGTCGGACTCCCGGCGCGCCTCGTACACCACCACGGAGACGGCCGCGGCCAGCTCGGCCGGGCTCAACCCGTCCCAGAGTCCGCGCCGCAGGCACTCGGCAACGAGCAGGTCGGCCTCGGTCCAGATCCGGGACAGCATCCGGCCGGCCGGGGTGACCTCGTCGCCGGCCAGGTAGCCGCGCTCCCGCAGCAGCGCGCAGACCTGGTCGAAGGTACGGGCCAGCGAGCCGGTCCGGCCGGCGACCTTGTCCCGGATGGCCTGGGTGTCGAGGTCGAGGCGGCGCTGCCGCTCGGCCCAGCGGGCGTGCTCCTCGCGTTCCGGGCAGTCATGGCAGGGGTGTTTGCGCAGCTCGTGCCGGAGCCGGTCGAGTTCCCGGTCATCGCCCGCGGCCCGCTTGCCGGAGCGCTTGCCGGGACGCTGCACGCCGGCCGTACGCAGCGCGGCAGCCAGGTCCCGGCGCTCGGCGGGGGCGCGGTGGTTGAAGTTGCGGGGTACCCGGATGTGGCCGAGCACTTCGGCGGGGGCGGTGAACTCGCCGGCGGAGATCCGGCCGGCCCAGCGGTCCTCGGTGAGTACCAGTGGACGGGGTTCGGCGAAGCCGGCTGCGCCCGGGTCGAGGACAACCGCGAGGCCGGTGCGGCGCCCGGAGGGTACCAGGATGACGTCCCCGATTTTGACCTTGGAAAGCGAGTCGGCGACCGCCGCGCGGCGCTGCGCCACGCTCTGCCGGGCGTTCGCCTTCTCCCGGTCGTTGATCGCCACCCGCAGCGCGAAGTAGTCCCCGAAGTCACCGAGGTGGCACTCGGCTTCGCGGGCGTAGGCGGTTGCCGACTCGACGTTGCGCTGCACCTGCCGGGCCAGCCCGACCACCGAGCGGTCCGCCTGGAACTGGGCGAAGGAGGACTCCAGCAGGGCTCTGGCCCGCTGCCCGCCGACCGAGCCGACCAGGTTGACGGCCATGTTGTAGGACGGCCGGAAGCTCGACCGCAGCGGATAGGTACGGGTGGAGGCCAGGCCGGCGACGTGCCGGGGATCGAGCTCGGGGTTCCACACCACCACGGCGTGCCCCTCCACGTCGATGCCGCGCCGGCCGGCCCGCCCGGTGAGCTGCGTGTACTCCCCCGGCGTCAGGTCCACGTGCGCCTCGCCGTTGAATTTCACCAGCCGCTCCAGCACCACGCAGCGGGCCGGCATGTTGATCCCCAGGGCCAGCGTCTCGGTGGCGAAGACCGCCTTCACCAAGCCCCGGACGAAGAGCTCCTCGACAACCTCTTTGAAAGCCGGCAGCATCCCCGCGTGGTGCGCGGCCAGGCCCCGCTCCAGCCCGTCCAGCCACTCCCAGTAGCCGAGCACCTGGAGGTCGTCCGGCGGGATCTGCGAGGTGCGGGACTCCACGATGGCCCGGATCTCGGCCCGCTCGGAGGGGCCGGTCAGCCGCAGCCCGGCGGCCAGACACTGCTGCACAGCCGCGTCGCAGGCGGCCCGGCTGAAGATGAAGACGATCGCCGGCAGCAGCCCCTCCCGGTCGAGGCGCTCCACCACGTCGAAGCGGGCCGGCGGGGGCCAGCGCCGGCCGCGGCCGCCGCGACCGCGGGCCGGGCCGGACTCCAGCTCCAGCCGCCGGTTCACGTCGCGGGTGTAGCGCAGCAGTTCCGGGTGCACGTCGTGCTTCTGGGCCGCCTCCGCGTCGTGGAACAGGTCGAACATCCGCTTGCCCACCAGCATGTGCTGCCACAGTGGCACCGGCCGGTGCTCGCTGACCACCACCTCGGTGTGCCCGCGTACGGTGACCAGCCAGTCGGCGAACTCCTCGGCGTTGGAGACGGTGGCCGACAGCGACACCAGGTTGACGCTGGCCGGCAGGTGGATGATCACTTCCTCCCAGACCGCGCCCCGGAACCGGTCGGCGAGGTAGTGCACCTCGTCCATCACCACGTGGGACAGCCCGGTCAGCGCCGACGAGCCGGCGTAGAGCATGTTGCGCAGCACTTCGGTGGTCATCACCACCACCGGGGCATCCCCGTTGATCGCGTTGTCGCCGGTCAGCAGGCCGACGTTGGCCTCCCCGTGGACGGCCATCAGATCGTGGTACTTCTGGTTGCTGAGCGCCTTGATCGGGGTGGTGTAGAAGCACTTGCTGCCCCGCTCCAGGGCCAGGTGCACGGCGAACTCGCCGACCACCGTCTTGCCGGCGCCGGTGGGGGCACAGACCAGCACACCGCTGCCCCGCTCCAGCGCCTCGCAGGCCTCGCGCTGGAAGTCGTCGAGGGCGAAGTCGAGCTTGTCGGCGAAGTCGACGAGGGACGGATTGCGGGCGGCCCGCTCGGCCCGCTGCATGGCCTGGGCGTAGCGCTCCGCGGGGCTCGTCATGCCCCCAAGGCTATCCGGCAGCCCGCAATGGTTTCGGTGCGGCCGGTCGGTGGAGTCGACCGTGCAGATCAGCACCTGTGTACCGGTCCGCCGCAATCCGTGCCGTACCCGCTCGGTAAGGTGCACAGCGTGCCCGAATCCGTCGAGTCCCCCGGTCCGCACGCCGGGAGTGTCGACCGTCCGCTCACGGAACGCCGGCCCGGCGCCGTCCTGCGGCCCACCCTCGACCTGCGCCCGCCACACGCCGTGCTGTTCGACTTCCACGGCACGTTGGCGCAGGTGGAGGACCCGGTGGATTGGGTGGCGGCGGCTGCCGCCGAGTGCGGCGAGAAGCTGGAGTCGGCCCGAGCCACCGCGCTGGCCGACCGGTTGCTGGCCGCCGGGCGCGCCGGTGGGCCGCTGCCGACCCGGATCCCGCCGCGGTTGATGGAGGTCTGGGCGAACCGGGATCTCTACGAATACGCCCACCGGGAGGCCTACACCGGGCTCGCCGAGACAGTGGACTCCGGCATCGACGGGCTCCCCGACGCGCTGTACGAACGGATCCTGCGCCCGTCCGGCTGGTGGGCCTACGACGACACCGTCCCCACCATGGCCGCCCTGCACGCGGCCGGCATCCTGGTCGCGGTGGTGAGCAACATCGGCTTCGACATCCGGCCGATCTCCGCCGCCCTGGGCTTCGACTGCTTCGTGGACGCCTGGGTGCTCTCCTACGAGGTCGGCAGGACGAAGCCGGACCCGGCCATCTTCAGCTACGCGTGCAAGCAGCTGGGCGTCGAGCCGGGCCGGGCGCTGATGGTCGGCGACAGTGCCGCCGATGCGGGCGCAATCCGCGCCGGCTGCCGGGCCTACCTGCTCCCGGAGTCCGGCCCGGGGACGGTCAATGGACTGTCGGCCGTCCTGCACCTGACCGGTCAGGTCGGGCCGGACGGGCGCGGTACCGGACAGTGGCGCAACGGCCCGGCGCCGACCGCCCCGTAATCCCGGCCGTCAACCCCATCCCAGTGCAGGGCAGTAGGGCAGGACCGCCGGAACATCGGATGGCACCGCAGCCGGAGCCGCCGTGGCAGCGCCGAGGTGACAGCCGGTCAGCGCGCTGGCAGCGAGCACAAGGCCGAGCTGTGCGGCTGCTGCCCGCCGCACAGCGGTATCCGATCGGTCCATCGCAACCCACTCCCCCGTCGTGGTCGCCGCTGATGACGGCAGTCGATACGGAAGGGCCTGCATGCGATTCCGCGCCGCCGGGGGCGGTGTCGGGGCGGGCGACCAGGTCAGGCGAGCAGGGCGAGGGCGCCGGGTTCGCAGGTGATGGTGACCGGGAGCGGGAAGGCGCGCTCACCGTCGGCGTAGCCGGTGATGCCCGGGGCGTCCAGTTCGACGGTACGGGCCTGGTAGGTGGTCACCAGCGGGCTGTCGACGTGGGTACCCGAGTAGAGGTGCGGCTTGATCCGCATCATGGTGAGCCGGCTCATCTCGGCGCCGACCACGATGTCCAGCAGGCCGTCGGTGGCGTCGGCGGCCGGGCAGATCTTCATGCCGCCGCCGTACTGCGCGGTGTTGCCGACCGCCACCAGGACGCCCCGGAACTCGTGCACCACACCGTCGAGCACCAGCCGGTACGGCTTGCGGCGCAAGGCGAGCAGCTCGCGCACGATGGCGACGTCGTAGCGGCGCGGGCCGCGCGGAAAGCGCATCCGATTGGCCCGCTCGTTGACGAGCGCGTCGAAGCCGGCCGCGAGGACCGCGCCGAACCAGCGCACCTCGCCCTCGGCGTTCACCATCCTGGCCAGGTCCACGGGCCGGGTCCGGCCGACCTTGAGGGCCTCGGCCACCATGTGCGCGGCGGCGTGCGGCGATTCGGGCAGCCCCATCGAGGCGGCGAAGTCGTTGCCGGTGCCGGCCGGGATGGCGCCGAAGGCCACGCCCGTGGCGGCGACCGCCTGGAAGCCGAGGCTGACGGTACCGTCGCCACCGACTGCGATGAGCGCGCTGACGCCGTCGGCCACCGCGCCCCGAGCCAGGGCGAGGGAGGCGGCCGGGCTGTCGGCGGTCAGGGTGAAGACGTCCCGACCGGTCTGTCGCAGGGCGTCGAGGACGGCCGGGATCTCGGCGTCGAACCGGCCCCGCCCGGCGACCGGGTTGAGGAGCACCGCAACCGGGCCGGCAGCCACCTGTCCCGATCCCTGCGGAGCGAGCGGACCAGGGAGGGCGCCGGACGGCTCGGCGGCGGTGCCCAGGTCGGGCAACTGCGCTCCGGAAATGGAAGCCGCCGGGTCGGGCTGGGCGCTCACGAGGGCCTCCGGGCGTCAGTTCAGGTCGTAGGTGCGGTTCACCGTACGCGATGGCCCGCCCGCCTCGAAAGTCGCGACTGCCCCGGATGTGCGAGCGGTTCGGGGTTCGGTGCTCAGGCTTGGGGGTTCGGTGCCGGGGCGAAGTGGCGTGTCAGGTGGGCGTGCACCGTGGCGACGCCGGGGTGGCCGAGCGCGGCCGGGCGGTGGGCGAGGTACAGCGTGTTGAGTGGCGGGATCTGCGGGTGCGTCAGGGTGACGAGGGTGCCGGCGGCCAGCGCTCCGGCACAGAGGTAGGCGGGCAGGACGCTGGCGCCCGCGCCGGCCAGCACCGCGGTCAGCACGCTGCGCAGATCGGGTACCACGAGTTCGGGCGCGCGGGACAGCCGGGCGCCGAAGACGGTCCGCCAGTACCGGCGCAGCAACGGCGCTTCCTCGGCGTACCCGATGAGCGGCACGTCGGCCAGGTCGTCAGGGCCGGCGACCGCGCGTACCCACGGTGGCGCGGCGACCAGGAGAAACTCCTCGTCGTACAGCGGTGTCACGGTCAGGCCGCCGCGGCGGGGCCGGGTCGAGGTGACGATCAGGTCCAGCCGGCCGGCAAGGAGGTCGGCGACGAGATCATCCGGCATGCCGAACGCCCCCCGGAGTCTCATTCCGGTGCCGGTCAGCTCCGCGAGCGCGGGCAGCACCTGCTCGGAGAGGAACTCGGCCGGGCCGCCGAGGTGCACCGTGGTGACGGTCGGATCGGAGTTCTGCGCCAGCACGACCGCCTCGAGCGCGTCGATCGCGGCCGCGACCCGTTGGGCGAGGTCGTCGGCGGCGGCCGTGGGGACGACGCCCCGGGGTCGCCGGTCGAACAGCGGCCGGGCCAGCGCGGTTTCCAGCGCCTTGAGTTGGGCGGTGACGGTCGGCTGAGCGAGCCCGAGCAGGTCGGCGGCGGCGGTGATGGAGCCGGTCCGGTGCACGGCGAGGAAGGTGCGCAGCAGGTCGAGGGAGGGTTTCACATCAGGAATCCTATGACTGGCCCGTGTTTGATCTATTGGTCAGCTATGGATCCGGCGGGGCAGCATGGGGGCCATGACACGTGCACTGATCGCCTTGACAAGCCACGACAAGCTCGGGGACACCGGCCGCGGCACCGGCTTCCACGCCGGCGAGGCAGCCATTCCGTGGGAGGTGTTCACCGCCGCCGGGTACCAGGTGGACCTGGTCTCGGTCGCCGGCGGCCGGCCGCCCGTCGACCGGCACGACCCCACGGACGAGACCCTGCGGGACTTCTTCGCCGCTGCCGACCTGGACCACACCGCCCGCCCGGCCGACCTGGATCCGCAGCGCTACGACATCATCTTCTTCGCCGGCGGCCACGGCACGATGTGGGACTTCCCCGAGGACGAGGACCTGGCCCGGCTGGCGGCCGGGATCTACGAGCGGGGCGGAGTCGTGGCGGCGGTGTGCCACGGGCCGGCCGCCCTGGTGAACCTGCGCCTGTCCGACGGGTCGTACCTGGTCGACGGCAAGCGGGTGGCCGCCTTCACCAACGACGAGGAGGCCGCCATGGGCCTGACCGACGTGGTGCCGTTCCTACTCGCGGACGCGCTGGTGAAGGCCGGCGCGACCCACCTGCCGGCCGCGAACTTCACCGAGCAGGTGGTCGTCGACGGTCGCCTGATCACCGGACAGAATCCGGCCTCGGCCCGCACGATGGCGGAGCGGGTCGTCGAAGTCCTCGGCTCGCGCTGATCACACAGACAACTCGGCGGTACCGGCCTGGCCGGTACCGCCGAGTTTCATGTTGTGCCGCGCCATTGCAGGCCGGGGTCTACCTGTGGCCCGGTCAGGTCGCGTCGTCGTAGTAGCTGCGGGTCACCGTGCGGGACGGGGTCACCGGTTCGGAGGCGCTGATCGGCTCGCTCGCCTCCACCTCGTCGACGTCGATGGTGGAGATCTCGTCGTCGGACAGGTCGCCGTAGAGTTCCCGGTTCTTGCGGGCCCGGCGTCTGTCGTTGAAGTACGCGAAGCCCACGGCCGCGAAGTAGAGCAGGGTGAGGCCGAGGCCGAGGGCGGACATGCTGAACGGGTCACCGGTGGGGATGGCGATGGCCGAGAAGGCGAAGAACAGGAAGACCGCGATCCGCCACCAGCCCAACAGCCGCTTGTAGGTGGCGATGCCGGCCAGGTTGAACAGCACCACCAGCAGCGGGAACTCGAACGCCAGGCCGAACACCAGGATCAGGCCTGTAACGAACGAGAAGTACCTGGTGATCTCCAGGTTGACCTGGGCGTCACCGGCGAACTTGAGCAGGAACTCCAGGCCCCGACCGACCACCAGATAGGCCAGCACCGCGCCCGTGGCGAACAGCGGGGCGGCGAACCCTACGAACCAGTAGGCCCAGCGCCGCTCGTGCCGGTGCAGACCCGGGGCGACGAACGCCCAGAGTTGGTACAGCCAGAACGGTGCGGCCAGGATCAGCCCGATCCACAGGCTGATCTTCATGGTCAGCACCAGACCGGCGGTCGGGTCGAGCATCAGCATCGGACACGCGTACGCGTCCGGCAGCGTGTGCGTGGCGCTTCGGGCGATCGTCTGCTTCGCCATGTAGTCGCAGTACGGGGACTCCAGCAGGTCTTTCACCCAGCCGGAGAAGGCGTACCCGACAACGAAGCCGACGGCTACGGCGAGGGACGCCTTGAACAGGCGGCTACGGAATTCGTTGAGATGGTCCAGCAGCGTCATCTCGCCGGATGCGGCGCGCTGGAACTGGGACGCGCCCTTGCGCCGCACCAGGCTCACGGGGGACCGGCCGGGTTACTTGTCGCGGACGCGCTCAATCGGGTCCACCACGGGGGTGGTCGACGGCGCGATCGGGGTGCGCAGGTCAGCGTCCTGGCGGTTGTTCTGAGCCTCCGCCTTGGCCTGGACGTCGTCGTCGGCGAGGCCACGGGTCTCCGCCTTGAGGATGCGCAGCGAACGACCCAGCGCCCGGGAGGCGTCAGGCAGCCGCTTCGCGCCGAACAGCAGGATCAGCACGACTACCAGCACAATGATGTGCCACGGCCGGAGAGCACCCATCAGAAACCAACTTTCAACACGGTCGTTGTCGGGGACGACGGAAACCATCGTACTGTCCCGCGATCCGATCGACTCCCCCCGGTGGGCAGGGAATTCCTCGCAGGTCAGTGCAGTGTCCGGCACCCGGAGTTATTCGGTCAACAAACTTTACAATTCTGCTACCCGGCGCGTCGACAGCCCGGACGACCGCTGCGGACGGCAACGACAGTCAAAGGCGGGCAATCACCCGTGTCGGGCACCAGAGCGGAGCGTAGCTGCCTTCGCCCGAGCCTGGGAAGCCTCCTGCGCCAACGCATTCACCCGCTCGGCGGTGGCCTGCGCATGCTCCTGGAGATGCGCGATCGACATCTGTAAGACTTCCACGTCCGCCTGCCGGCGGATGGCCCGTCGGGCAGCCCGGTTCAGGTCGGGCAGGCGACGCGCCACGGCGTACACCGACAGGCCCAGGATCACCAGAGCCACCACGACGATCGCCAGCACCGCGAGCCAGATCATGCCCCGACCTTAACGGCTGTCGGCCGGTACCGCCGCCGCACCGTACCCGGACAGCGCCGCGAGCGCCTCGTCCCGGACGCTGCCGGCCAGTTCGGGCGGGGTCACCACGACCACCTCCGGGCCCAGGCTCAGCACCAGTCGGCGGGCCCAGCCCAGGTCGCTGGCGCGCAGGCTGACCAGCCAGTGCTCGGCGGACTCCTCCACCACCTGCTCGCACGGGTAGTACTCGGTGATCCAGCGCTGGCCGCGCCCGATCCGCAGGGTGACCAGCGGCAGGTCGGTGGTCGAGTGGAAGGCGCCGGTGGTCAGGTCGGCGGGCTGCGCGTGCGGCGGCGGGTTGGCCGGGGAGTCCAGGCGGACCAGGGCGTCGATGCGGTCCACCCGGAAGAGCCGGACAGCCTCCGCGCGCCGGCACCAGGCCTCCAGATAGGCGTGCCCGGCGACCACCAGCACCCGCATCGGGTCGACGGTGCGCACCGTGGTCTCGTCCCGGGCGGCGGTGTAGTACGTGATGGTCAGGGCCTTGCGGGCGGCCACCGCGGCGCGGATGGTGTCCAGCCGGTCCTCGTTGCCGGTGCCGCCGGTGAGCAGCGCGGAAGTTCCGGGGAGCCGGACCGCGACCGGCGGGTCGGCAAGGTCGCCGGCCGCTGACTCGATCTTGGCGAGGGCCCGCTCGATGGCGTCCCGCTCCCCCGTGCCCGGCGTGTCAGCGAGCATCCGCAGCGCCACCACCAGGGCCAGCGCCTCGTCGGGGGTGAGCCGCAGCGGCCGGTCGATGCCGGCGTCGTAGGTGACGGTGACCCCGTCGTCGCCGTCGAAGGCCATGTCGATCAGGTCACCGGGGCCGTAGCCGGGCAGGCCACAGACCCACAGCAGCTCCAGGTCCTCGCGTAGCGCCCGCTCGGTCACGCCCAGGTCGGCGGCGGCGTCCGCGATCCGGATGCCGGGGCGGGCGAGCAGGTAGGGCACCAGGTTGAGCAGCCGGCCGAGCCGGTCAGCGGCGGGTCCGGTGGCCATCACGCCACCCGGGCGGGGGTGTCGGCGACGCGCAGGCCGTCCGGGCCGGATTGTCTGGGAGTACCCGGAGCGGCAGCGAGCGCGCGGAGCCGGGCGACGGCGGCGTCGCGGACTTCCGGCGGGTCCAGCACGGTGACGTCCGCGCCGTAGGAGACCAGCCAGTGCGCCAGCCCGTCCGGCTCGGCGTAGGCCAGGATCGCGGTGTCCCCGGTCGGACCGGCGGTCACCTGCTCGGCCCAGCGGCGTACGCCGGCCGCCCGACCGGGACGGATCAACACAGTGGCCCGGCCGGTGCGCTCCACGGGAGTCGACCAGCGGGCCACGTGGCCGATCAGGTCCACCCCCTCCGGCGGCTGGTACGAGCCGGGCCGGCCGTGCCGGCGTACCGAGCCGACCATCCGGGACAGCCGGAAGCACCGGGTCGCGCGGCGGTCCAGGTCGTGCCCGACCACGTACCACCGGCCCCGCCAGCACACGGTGCCCCACGGTTGCAGGTGCCGGGTCGCCGGGGCATCCTCCTCGGGGATGCGGTAGTCGAAGGTGACCGCTTGGCGGGCCCGGATCGCCGCGGTGATCGGCTCGAAGGCCGCGTCCACGGTGAACACCGGCTCCACCCCGAGGGTGGCGTGCGGGTCGACGTCGATACCGGCCGCGCGCAGCTTCGCCAGTCCGCTGGAGGCCGCCGCGGCCAGACCGGTCTGCTGCCACAACCGGGCCGCTATCCCGACCGCCGCCGCCTCGTCCGGTTCCAGCGGGATGTCCGGCAGGGCGTAGTCGCGCCGGCCGATGCGGTAGCCGGGCTCGGCGTCGAAGGCGCTGGCCGTGCCGGTCTCCAGGGGTACCCCCAGCTCACGCAGTTCGGCCTTGTCCCGCTCGAACTTGCGCTGGAACGCCTCGTGGTCGCGCGGATCCTCGGGGTCGTGCTCGTAGCCGGGCACGGTCGCGGCGATCTGCGCGGCGGTCAGGAACCGGCGCGTGGAGAGCAGGCAGATCACCAGATTGACCAGGCGTTCGGTACGGGTCCGGGACACTCCTGGAACGCTAGCAGTGTCGACGCCCCGGGCGCGCCGCGGCGGGCCGGAGCGTGCCGTGCCGGTCGCGGCCGATAGCGTTTCGCCCGTGATCGCATGGCGGGCAGGGGTGGTGGACGCGGTCGGCGCGGGCTGGCCGGGGGCGGTGGAGTTGACCGTGACGGTCACCGGCGCCCCGGCCGACGGGCCGGTGGGCGCCAGGCGCCTCGGGGTCGGAACAACCGTTCGCGCGCTCGCCTATCCGGCCCTGGTCGGCGCCCCTGAGGTGGGCGACCGGGTACTGCTCAACGTGACGGCGCTCGTCCTCGGCCTGGGTACCGGTGGGTACGCGCTGGTGGTTGCGGTGCCCGAGCGGTTGCCGGCCGACCCGCCGGGACTGGCTGCCGGGCGGGCCGGTGGGCACCTGGTGAAGGCCCGGTACACGCCGTTGCAGACGGTGTCGCTCGGGGTGGACGAGGAGTCCTCGCCGCACCGGGCGGTGTTGGAGCAGGCCGACGACCTGGCCGGGCTGCCGGTGGTCACCGCCGACCTGCACTCGGCGCTGCCGGCGATCCTGGCGGGCGTGCACGCCGACGCGCCGGGCGCCAGGGTCGGGTACGTGTTGACCGACGGTGGGGCGCTGCCGGCCTGGTTCTCCCGGAGCCTGGCCCGGCTACGGGAGCTCGCTGGCCGGCGTGGTGACGGTGGGTCAGGCGTTCGGCGGCGATCATCGAGGCGACCACCGTGCACGCCGGCCTGCTCGCCGCCCGGTACGTGCTGGGCGCGGACGTGGTGGTGGTGGCGCAGGGGCCGGGGAACCTGGGTACCGGTACCCGGTGGGGCTTCTCCGGGGTGGCGGTGGGTGAGGCGGTGAACGCGGTGGCGACGCTCGGCGGTCGGCCGGTCGGGGCGCTGCGCATCTCAGCGGCCGACCTGCGCCCCCGGCACCGGGGCATCTCGCACCACAGCCTCACCGCCTACGGCCGGGTGGCGTTGGCCCCGGCCGACCTGGTGCTGCCGGATCCGGTGGAGCCGGCGATCGCGGACGAGGTCGAGGCGGCGGCCGCCGGGCTGGCAGCGCGGCACCGGCTGGTGCGGGTACCCACGGATGGTCTTGATCGACGCGCTGCGGGCGCTGCCGGTGCGGCTGTCCACGATGGGGCGCGGGCTGGACGCGGACCTGAGCTACTTCCTGGCGGCGGCCGCCGCCGGCCGGCACGCGGCGGCCCTGGCGTTCCCCGAGGACTGACCGGCCGCACCCGGGAGCCCACGGAGCTGACCGACCGCCGTGGGCGGTGGGTCAGGAGAAGATCACCAGGGCGGCGATGCCGGCGACCAGGAGCACCAGGGCAGCGGTGAGAACCCAGGTGGGGACGGTGTACTCGCCGCGGCGGTTGCGGTCGATCTCGGCCGCGATGCGCTCGCGGCGGCGGGCCATCAACGAGTGCCGGGCGGCCTGCGCGGTGTACTCGTTCTGCTCGGGCTTGCCGGCGGACGGCGGGCCGGAGTCGGTGGACATCCGACGAGCCTACCGCCCGCCCGCGAAGCCGGGGACGGGCGGGAGGCGGCCGGTCAGGTCACATGGAGGCGATCAGGCGGTCGACCCGCTCGTCGTGCGAGCGGAACGGGTCCTTGCACAGCACGGTGCGCTGGGCCTGGTCGTTGAGCTTGAGGTGGACCCAGTCCACGGTGAAGTCGCGGCGCTTCTCCTGGGCGTGCTTGATGAACTCGCCGCGCAGCCGGGCCCGGGTGGTCTGCGGCGGCGTCTCCTTCGCCTCGAAGATCTCGATGTCGCTGGCGATCCGGTCGACCTGGCCGCGCTTCTCCAGGATCTGGTAGAGGCCGCGGCCGCGGCGCAGGTCGTGGTAGGCGAGGTCCATCTGGGCGACCCGGGGGTGGGCGAGCGGGATGTCGTGCCGCTCGCGGTAGCGCTCGATGGTGTTCAGCTTGGTGACCCAGTCGATCTCGCGCTCCACCGAGGCGAGGTTGCCGCTCTCCACTGCGCCGAGCACCCGGCCCCACAGTTCGACGACCCGCTTGGCCACCACGTCCCCGCCTCGCCGGTCGACGAACTCGCTGGCCTTCGAGAAGTACTCCTGCTGGATCTCCAGGGCGGTGGCTTCCTTGCCGTTGGCGAGGCGGACCTTGCGACGGCCGGTGATGTCGTGGGAGACCTCGCGGATGGCCCGGATCGGGTTCTCCAGGGTCAGGTCGCGCATCACCACGCCGGCCTCGATCATGCGCAGCACGATGTCGGCGCTGCCCACCTTGAGCAGGGTGGTGACCTCGTTCATGTTGGAGTCGCCGACGATCACGTGCAGCCGGCGGTAGCGCTCGGCGTCGGCGTGCGGCTCGTCGCGGGTGTTGATGATCGGGCGGCTGCGGGTGGTGGCGCTGGAGACGCCCTCCCAGATGTGCTCGGCCCGCTGGGACAGGCAGAAGACCGCGCCGCGCGGGGTCTGCAGCACCTTGCCGGCGCCGCAGATGAGCTGCCGGGTGACCAGGAACGGGATCAGCACGTCGGCCAGCCGGCCGAACTCGCCGTGCCGGGAGACCAGGTAGTTCTCGTGGCAGCCGTAGGAGTTGCCGGCCGAGTCGGTGTTGTTCTTGAACAGGTAGATGTCGCCGGCGATGCCCTCGTCGTGCAGCCGCTTCTCGGCGTCGACCAGCAGACCCTCCAGGATCCGCTCGCCGGCCCGGTCGTGGGCGACCAGGTCGAGGACCGAGTCGCACTCCGGGGTGGCGTATTCCGGGTGCGAGCCGACGTCGAGGTAGAGCCGGGCGCCGTTGCGGAGGAAGACGTTGCTGGAGCGGCCCCAGGAGACCACCCGGCGGAACAGGTACCGGGCCACCTCGTCCGGGGACAGCCGCCGTTGACCGCGGTACGTGCAGGTAACCCCGTATTCGGTCTCAAGGCCGAAGATGCGCCGGTCCATAGCGAAACAGTAGCTTGCTTGATCGCCTGTTGGTCAGCGCCCGGCCGGCATCTTCTGCGCCATCCGCAACGATTCGGTGACAGCGGGCCACTTCCGGTTCGGCCGGTCGGTCGGGTCGGCAGCACGGTCGGGTTGCGGCGCGGGTCCGGTTGCGGCGCGGTCGGGTGGCGCTGCGGGGTCACCGGCGGGGTCACCCGGCGAGCAGCTGGTGCAGGTAGGCGCCGTAGCCGCTCTTCTCCAGCGGCCGGGCCAGCTCCAGCAGCGTGGCGTCGTCGATGAAGCCGGCCTTCCAGGCCGCCTCCTCCACGCAACCGATCTTCATTCCCTGCCGCTCCTCGATCACCCGGACGAACTCGGCGGCCTGTACCAGCGAGCTGAAGGTGCCGGTGTCCAGCCAGGCGGTACCCCGGTCGAGGACGGTCACCCGGAGCTCGCCGGCGCGCAGGTACACCTCGTTGACGGCGGTGATCTCCAGCTCGCCACGGGCGCTCGGGCGCAGCTCGCTGGCGATCTTCACCACCCGGGCGTCGTAGAAGTACAGGCCCGGCACCACGTACCGGGACTTGGGCTTGTCCGGCTTCTCCTCAATGGAGAGCACCCGACCGTCGGCGTCGAACTCGACGACGCCGTACTCCTGCGGGTTGGCGACCGGGTAGGCGAAGATCCGGCCGCCCGGGCCGTCCTCGGCGCCGGCCAGCTGCCGGTCCAGGCCGACTCCGTGGAAGATGTTGTCGCCGAGGATCAGCGCGACCGGCTGGTCGCCGATGAAGTCCGCGCCGATCACGAAGGCCTGGGCGATGCCCTCGGGACGGGGCTGGGCGGCGTAGCTGATCTCCAGGCCGAGCCGGCTGCCGTCGCCGAGCAGCCGCTGGAACTGCAACTGGTCCTCGGGCGTGGTGATCACCAGGATCTCCCGGACGCCCGACTGGATCAGGGTGGTCAGCGGATAGTAGATCATCGGCTTGTCGAATACCGGCATGAGCTGTTTGGAGACGGCCTGGGTGATCGGCCACAGCCGCGAGCCGGTTCCCCCGGCGAGCAGAATCCCGCGCATATCGCGGCAGCCTAGCCGGTGGGCCGGGGCACGACGCACGTGCGGGCCGACGAACGGGGTCCCGGCGCCGCCCCGGGGACGCCGGCACCGGGCGTGCCGGGCGATCAGATAGGTTCTGCGGTATGCGGCTCCTGGTCACCGGCGGCGCCGGTTTCATCGGCTCACAGTTCGTTCGAGCAGCACTCGGCGGTGAGTACCCCGATCTGGTCGGTGCGCAGGTCACCGTGCTGGACAAGCTCACCTACTCGGGCAACCGGGCCAACCTCGACCCGGTCGCCGATCACCCCGGGCTCACCTTCGTCACCGGCGACATCTGCGACGCGGCGCTGGTGGATTCGCTGGTGCCGGGGCACGACGCGATCGTGCACTTCGCGGCCGAGTCGCACGTCGACCGGTCGATCGCCGGGGCGGGCCCGTTCGTGGTCACCAACGTGCTGGGTACCCAGACGCTGCTGGACGCCGCGCACCGGCACGGTACCGGGCGGTTCCTGCACGTCTCCACCGACGAGGTGTACGGCTCGATCGAGACCGGCTCGTGGACCGAGACCTGGCCACTGGCGCCGAACTCGCCGTACTCGGCCAGCAAGGCCGGCTCCGACCTGCTGGTGCTCGCCTACCACCGGACCCACGGGCTGGACGTGGTCGTCACCCGGTGCTCCAACAACTACGGGCCGTACCAGTTCCCGGAGAAGGCGATCCCGCTGTTCGTCACCAACCTGCTGGACGGCGGGAAGGTCCCGCTCTACGGCGACGGCGGCAACATCCGCGACTGGCTGCACGTCGCCGACCACGCCCGGGGTATCGCGCTGGCGCTGGTGAAGGGGCGCTCCGGCGAGGTCTACCACATCGGCGGCGGCACTGAGCTGACCAACCGCGAGCTGGTCGGGAAGCTGCTCGACGCGTGCGGCGCGGACTGGGACTCGGTGACGCCGGTGACCGACCGCAAGGGCCAC
The DNA here is from genome assembly GCA_963794685.1 of uncultured Actinomycetota bacterium. GTDB lineage: Bacteria > Actinomycetota > Actinomycetes > Mycobacteriales > Micromonosporaceae > CAVTWH01. The sequence continues at coordinate 29,026 of CAWCFK010000014.1, forward strand.
GACCGGCGGTACTCGCTGTCGATCGAGAAGATCAGTCATGAGCTGGGGTACGCGCCGCAGGTCACCCTCGACGCCGGGCTGGCCGGGACGGTCGCCTGGTACCGGGCGAACCGGGCGTGGTGGGAGCCGCTGCGCGAGCGGGCGGCGATTCCCACGGTGCCCGCGGACCTCGCCCCGACCGAGCCCGCTCCGACCGACCCCGCCGCGGCTGGCTGAGGTGCGCTGGCTGGTCACCGGCGCGGGCGGGATGCTGGGCCGGGAGGTGTGCGCGGCGCTGGCGGCAGGTGGGCACGACGTGACGCTCGGCCACCCGTGACGTGCTCGACATCGCGGACGCCGACGCGGTGGCGGCGCTGGTACCCGGGTACGACGTGGTGGTCAACGGGGCTGGCTGGACCGACGTGGACGGCGCCGAGGCCGACGAGGCGGGCGCCACCCGGATCAACGGGACGGCCGTGGGGTACCTGGCCCGGGCGTGCGCGGACAACGGCGCCCGGCTGCTGCACGTGTCCACCGACTACGTGTTCGCCGGGGACGCCGACACCCCCTACGCCGAGGACGCGCCCACCGCGCCGATCAACGCCTACGGCCGGTCCAAGCTGGCCGGCGAACGGGCGGTTCTCGACACCCTGCCCGATACCGGGTACGTGGTGCGGACCGCATGGCTCTACGCCACCCACTCGCGCAACTTCGTCACCACCATGCTCCGGCTGGCTGGCGAGCGGGAGTACGTGGAGGTGGTGGACGACCAGTACGGCCAGCCCACCTGGGCCGGCGCGCTGGCCGGCCAGTTGATCTCACTGGGAGCCGCCGCGGTGGCCGGTCAGGCGCCGGCCGGCGTCTACCACGGCACCGCGTCCGGTCGGGCCAGCTGGTACGACCTGGCCCGCGCCGTCTTCGCCGGAGCCGGCCTGGACCCCGACCGGGTACGCCGCACCGGCAGCGCGACGCTGCGCCGCCCCGCCGCCCGGCCGAGCTGGAGTGTGCTGGGCCACGATCGGTTCGCCGGCACGGGCGTCCCCACGCTGCCCGACTGGCATGTCATGCTGGCTCAGGCGCTGTCAACCCCGACGGGCCCGGCCAATACCCCCTCGGCCCTCGGAGTACAGGTCCTGTGAAACTCACCGTTCTCACCACCATCACCGCTGTGGTGGTGCTGGTGTTCATCTTCGAACTGGTGCGACGCCGCCAACTGCGGGAGAAGTACGCCCTGCTGTGGCTGTGCATCGGGCTGGCCGTGGCGGTGCTCGGCCTCTTCCCCCGGCTGCTGGACTCCCTCGCCCACCGGGTGGGCGTGGCCAGCGGGGTCAGCCTGGTGCTGTTCCTCGGCATCGTCTTCCTGCTACTGGTCTGCCTGCACCTGAGCTGGGAGATGAGCCGGCTGGAGGAGGAGACGCGGTCGCTGGCCGAGGAGGTCGCGCTGCTGCGTACCCAGGTCACCACGGCACTGCGCCGGGCCACCGGCGAACCCGATCCGCTGGACCCGACCCTGCCCAACCCGGCCGCCTCCGGCCTGGACAGCGCGGCGCGGCGGGAACCGGACGAGGTCGAGCGGGCGCGGCACGGCGGGGAGGGCCAGCGATGATCAACGGCAAGCGGGTACTCATCGTGATCCCGGCGTGGAACGAGTCCGCCTCGATCACCGACGTCATCCACGAGCTGCGCGGCGAACTGCCGGACGTGGACCTGCTGGTGGTCGACGACGGTTCCTCGGACGACACCTCGAAGGTGGCGGCTGCAGCGGGGGCGATCGTCAGCCGGCTGCCCTACAACCTCGGCGTCGGTGGCGCCCGCCGGCTGGGCTACAAGTACGGCCACGAGCACGACTACGACGTCGTCGTCCAGCTCGACGCGGACGGCCAGCACGACCCCCGGTACGTGCCCAAGATGATCGACGCGCTGGACGACGCCGACCTGGTGATCGGCGCCCGGTTCGCGGGCGAGGGCGAGTACAAGGTGCGCGGGCCGCGGCGGTGGGCGATGACGATGCTCAACGTGGTGCTGTCCCGGGTGGCGAAGACCCGGCTCACCGACACCACCTCCGGGTACCGGGCCACCAACAAGCGCACGACCGCGCTGTTCGCCCAGTTCTTCCCGGTCGAGTACCTGGGCGACACGATCGAGGTGCTGGTGCACGCCGCGCACACCGGTCACGTGGTGCGGCAGGTGCCGGTGACGATGCGGCCGCGGATGGCCGGGGTGCCCAGCCACTCGCCGATCAAGTCGACGGTCTACCTGGGCCGGGCGTTCTTCATCCTGCTGCTGTCGCTGGTCCGCAGGTGAGCGCAGGCACCACGACCGCCGCGCCGGTGTCGTTGGCACGGCGGCTGACTCAGCTTCTGCCCGCCGGCACGCTCGCCGTCGGGTCCGGCCTGATCGTGCTGGGTGCGGCCTCCTACGTGCACCTCGCGGTGGCCGGACACGCACTCGACACCCCGTCGCGTTCGGCGCTGTCGGTGCTCTGGGCGCTGGTGTTCTCGGTCGGCATCGGACTGTTCTTCCCGATCGAACAGGAGATCACCCGGCTGGTGGCCGCCCGACGGGTGGCCGGCGACGGGTACGCGCCGGTGTTCTGGCGGGGCGCGGCGCTGGCCGCGGGGTTGCTGGCCGCGGCCGGGATCGGGCTGTTCGCGCTGGCCGGGCCGGTGGCCGACACGCTGTTCGACGGCGACCGGCAGCTGTTGTGGGTACTGTTCGGCGGGTTCGCCGGGCTCGCCGTGGCGCACCCGACCAGGGGGCTGCTCGCCGGCACCGGCAAGTTCGGCACGTACGGGGCCCAGCTCGGCATCGACGGCGGGCTGCGGATCGTACTGGCGCTGGCGTTCGGCGTCGCCGGGGTGCACTCGGCGGTCGGCTACGCGCTGATCCTCGCCATCGCCCCGATCATCTCGGTAGCAGTCACCGCCCCGGCGGTGCGCCGACTGCTCACCCCCGGAAGCCCGGCGACCTGGGCGGTGCTGGGGCGGGGAGTCGCCCCACTGATGGTCTCCACGCTGCTCGCGCAGTTGGTGGTGAACGTCGGGGTGATCAACGTGAAGCTGCTCGCCCCGGACGACAAGGCACTGGCCGCGGCGCTGTTGTCGGCGCTGGTGCTGGCCCGGGTGCCGGTGTTCGTCTTCGCGTCACTGCAGGCCGCCCTGCTGCCGGGGCTTTCCACGCTGGTCGCCACCGGACAGCGGGCCCAGTTCCGGCACCTGCTGCTGCGTGCCTGCGCGCTGGTGATGGTGCCGTGCGCGGCCATCGGGGTGCCGGCGATCTTCCTGGGGCCGTGGGCGATCGAGATGCTGTTCAATGCCGACCCGGTGCTCGGCGACTGGGACTTCGCGCTGCTGGTGCTGGGGACCACCGGGTACCTGCTGGCACTGGTGCTCGGCCAGGGGGTACTCGCGCTGGGCCGGCACCGGCAGCAGACGCTGGCCTGGCTGCTGGGTACCGGCGTGCTGATCGCTGTCACGCTGATCCCCGGCGACGTGTCGCTGCGGGTCGGCGCCGGGTACGCGGCCGGCAGCCTGGCGGTCGCCGCGATCCTGGCGGTTGCGCTGATTCTTGGCCGCAACCGGCCGCCGTCACTGCCGAGCGAGGCGCCGTCGCCGAGCCGGGCCCCGCTGGTCCCCGTCGGGGAGGTGCCGTGACCACACCCACCGTCACCGCGATCGTGCTGGCCTACGGCGCAGAGCCGGTGCTGGACCAGGCCGTCCAGGCGATTCTGGACTCCGCGGGCGTCGAGGTCGACGTGGTGGTCGTCGACAACGGCTGCACCACCGACGCGGTCGAGAAGGTCAAGGGGCTGCCCGGCGTGGCGGTGCTGCGACCGACCGAGAACCTCGGCTACACCGGCGGCTGCAACCTGGGCGCGGCCCAGGCCACCGGGGCGCACCTGGCGTTCGTCAACTCCGACGCGATCGTGGCGCCGGATGCGCTGGCGAAGCTGGTGGCGGTCGCCGCCGAACCGGGCGTCGGGCTGGCAATGGGCTCGATCCGGCTGGCCGAGAATCCGGACACCATCAACACCGCCGGCAACCCGCTCACCTACTTCGGCGTCTCCTGGGCCGGCGGCTGCTACGCCCCGGCCACCGAGTACGCCACCCGGCGCAGCGTGACCTGTGGCAGCGGCTGCTGCTTCGTGGTCACCGCAGCGACCTGGCGGGAGTTCGGCGGCTTCCCGCAGGAGTACTTCGCCTACCACGAGGACAGCGAGCTCTCGCTGCGGCTGTGGCAGCGTGGCCGGCGGGTGGAGTACGTCCCGGACGCGGTGGTGGTGCACCACTACGAGTTCTCCCGCAACCAGACCAAGTCGTACCTGCTGGAGCGCAACCGGCTGGTGCTGCTGCTGACCACGTACCAGGCCCGCTCGCTGGTGCTGGTCGCTCCGATGCTGGCGGTGGCCGAGGTGGCGATGCTGGGCTCGGCGGTGGCCGGTGGCTGGGGCAAGGCAAAGGTGCGAGGGTACGGCTGGCTGTGGCGTAACCGGCGGTGGATCCGGGGCCGGCGGCGGCAGGTACAGGCCGACCGGACGGTCAGCGATCACGCGCTCGCCGGGCTGTACACGGCCAGCTTCGACGCCACCAACGTGGCCGCGCCCCCCGGCGTCGGCCTGTTCAACCTGCTCAGCCGGGCGTGGTGGGCGCTGGTCCGGCCGCTGCTGGCACGCCGGGTCTGATCCGCTGCGCAGCGCCTTCCCGCTGCCCACGCGGCTACACTGCGGGTATGACCGGCACCATCGTCAGGCAGGCAGCCCGCGGGTACCACTCCCGTCCGGGCCGACCGGCCGTGGTCATCGCCGACCTGGACCGGCTGGCCGGGCCGGTCGGCGGCCGGATCGAGTTGCCGCACCGCATCTTCTGGCAGCCCGACCGCGGCTTCGACCTTGACGTGCCGTGGCAGCTCCGCGAGGCGTACGAGGCGGTCCTGCGCGAGGCCGTCAGCCAGCAGGAGTTGGCTGACTGGCTCGACCGGGACACCCTGGTGCGGTGGTGGCCGCAGCTGACTCTGCCCCGCGGCGTCCGCACCGCGTGGGAGGCCCGCCACCCCCGGCTGCGGCCCGCGGCCGCCGCCGCCTGAGACACGCCGCCTGCCCCCTATGCCCGGCCACCGGCAGCCTGTCCCGCTGCAACTCCAGGTCGCCCGGGTCTCCCTGGCCGCCGTGGCAGCCTACGGATATGCCCTCGGCGGCGGACTCGCCCTGATCATGCACGGCGTCGTGGACCGGCCGACCGAGGACATCGACGTGTTCGGGCCGGACACCGGGCACGGCGTCGGCCCGGCGGCCGAGGCGGTCGAGCAGGCGCTGCGCGCAGCCGGGTTCCAGGTCGAACGGGTGGACGACGGCGCCACCGGCCCGGCCGACTGGGACGACTTCGTGGTCGAGTGGGAGGTTCACCGCGACGGGCAGCTCGTGCGGATCAGCATCTCGGTGCAGGGTCGGCGGCGCCTGCCGGTCGTGATGGACATCGGCCCGGTGATCGCGGTGGAGGACCTGATCGCCTGGAAAGTCTCGGCGCTGGTCGGACGCCGGGCCTACCGGGACTACGTGGACACCGGCGCGGCCCTGGCCACCCGGAGCCCGGAGGAACTGCTCGAACTGGCCCGGGAGGTGGAGCCCGAACTCGACCCGGCCGAGGTGGCAGCCGCCGGCCGGCGGCTGGACGCCAGCCCGGACGAGGCGTTCGCCCGGTACGGCCTGGACCACGCCGACGTCGACGAACTGCGGGCGCGGTTCCGCGACTGGCCGCGCTGACGCATCGATCCGATGCCCGGACCGCCGTCATCTCACGCCCCGCTCCTCGCCGGGTCGGCCGGATCGTGCGGGGTGCGCGGACCGGGTAGCCCGTGCGGCCCGCGAGGATCACACCGGGGTACAGGTCAGCGTCGGCACGGCGTTGCTGCCGTTCCAGGAGGCGACGCAGTACGACACCTTGGCTGGTCCAACTCGGTGGAGCGGAGCCGGATTATCGACAGCACGCCGAAGAGTCCGAGCCCGACTCCACTGCGGACGGCGGGATCAGTAAAGCGGCAGCCGAGCCGGCACGGTCACGACGAAGCGGGTTGGTGCGCACAGCAGGCGGCGACGCGCCCGCTGGGGGCACGCCGCCGTGGGTGCAGCGCTGCGCTGTTCGGCCGGGGTCAGGCGGCCGGAATCACATCGGTGGTGATATCGGTGAGGAGGAGCGCCGGGTCAGGTGGCGGGGCCGCCGCTTGCGGCGTCCGCGCTGCCGGCGGTGGATGGCTTGTCGGCCGAGTCGTCCTCGGCGGGCTGCGCGTCCGGGGCCTCGGCGGAGGGGGCCGGGCGGGTCTGGGTGGCGTCGGCCGGCGCGGGCGCCTCGTCGATGTCGTCGAGCACATCGAGGACGTCGCCGGTGGCCTCCGCCCCCTGCGCCGGGGCTGCAGCCTTGTCGGCTGCGGAGTCGTCAGCTGCGGAGTCCTCCGCCGGCGTTTCGGCTGGGGTCGGGTCGGCGAGCAGCGCGGTGAGCGCGTTGCCGGTGATCCGGCGGAAGGTACGGCCGGCCTTGTGCCGGTCCAGAATAGCGATCTCAAGCTGGTTCGCGGTCAGCACGCGCGGCGCGCCACCCTCGCCGCCCACGCTGGCCAGTGCGCCGACCGCGAGCCGCAGCGCCGGGCCGAGCTGCAGGTCGGCGGTGTGTCCGTCCTTGACCTGGGTGCCGATCACCTCGGCCTGCCCGCCCATGGCGAGCACCGCGGTCTCCTCCTGCGCCGACCCGTCGTAGGTGAGCCGGTACAGCTCGTCGTTGTCCGGCGTGGAGCCGACCTGGGCCACGCAGATCTCCACCTCGTACGGCTTGGTCTGCTCGGTGAAGATGGCCCCGAGGGTCTGCGCGTAGGCAGTGGCGAGTACCCGGCCGCTGACGTCGCGCCGGTCGTAGGAGTAGCCGCGCATGTCGGCCAGGCGGACGCCGGCCGCGCGCAGGTTCTCGAACTCGTTGTAGCGCCCGACCGCCGCGAAGCCGATCCGGTCGTAGATCTCGGAGACCTTGTGCAGTGTCGGCGAAAGGTTCTCGGCGACGAACAGCACCCCACCGGAGTAGCTGAGCACGACGACGTTCCGGCCCCGGGCGATGTTCTTGCGGGCGAACTCCGAACGGTCCCGCATCATCTGCTCAGGCGAGGCGTAGAACTGCATGGCCACGGCGGGCGTACTCCCTATCTGTCGTGCGGGTCAGGTCAGGGCGGGCGAAGGGTGGCGGAACTCAGCCGCCGGGGTTCTCGGCGCGGCGGGCGATGCACTCCTGCGCGATGGCGGCCGTCCGCTCCTCGGACAGCCGCTGGGTACCCTCGGCGGTCGCCGTCATCACCACCGGGTAGATCTTCCGGATGATGTCGGGGCCGCCGGTGGCGGTGTCGTCGTCGGCGGCGTCGTAGAGCGCCTCGACGGCGAGCACGCTGGCCTCCTCGACAGTGATGCCGGGGCGCCAGCGCTTCTTCAGCGCCGACTTGGCGAACAGCGAGCCGGAGCCGATGCCCTCGTACCCGGACTCCTCGTAGACGCCGCCGGCCACGTCGAAGCTGAACAGCCGGCCCACCTTGCCCGGGTTCGGGGCGTCCAGGTCGAAGCCGGCGAACAGCGGGATCACCGCGAGACCCTGCATGGCCGCGCCCAGGTTGTTGCGCACCATGGTGGCCAGCCGGTTGGCCTTGCCGTCGAGGGACAGCATGGTGCCCTCGATCTTCTCGTAGTGCTCCAGCTCGACCTGGAAGAGCTTGATGAGTTCGATGCCCACGCCGGCCGTGCCGGCGATCCCCACCAGCGAATACGGGTCGGCGGCGTGCACCTTCTCGATGTCCCGGCTGGCGATCAGGTTGCCCATGGTGGCCCGCCGGTCACCGGCCATCACCACCCCGTCCGAGCAGCTGAGCGCCACGATCGTGGTGGCGTGCGGCGCGATGTCGGCGGAGATCCCCGGCGGCAGTGGACGCCGACCGGGCAGCAGCTCCGGTGCGGCGGCGGCGAGGAACTCGGTGAAGGAGGACATCCCCGGCGTGGTGTAGACGGCGGGAAGGCGACCGGGTGAGGCAAAGCCCGCGGACACGGAACTCCTCTCGTTGTGGCTGTCACGTGATAGGCGCACTTGATGGGCGGAACGCGAGCGGGTGGGGCGGCGCGGCGGCTACTGGCCGCCCTTTTGGATGTAACCGCGGACGAACTCCTCGGCGTTCTCCTCCAGTACCGAGTCGATCTCGTCGAGCAGGTCGTCGACGTCCTCGGAGATCTTCTCGTGCCGCTCGGCTACCTCGGCGCTGGCTTCCGCGTTGACCTCGTCGACCTCGTCCTCTTTGCGACTACGGCCTGACTGCGACTGCCCGCCCGGCTGACTGGTTGCCATCTGCGTGCCCCCTCCCGTTCGGTGGTGAGATCGAACCTACCTCGTCGGCGCGACAAACATCAGGAGGTGATCGCTTCCAGAAGATCTTTCGCGCTGACGCACCGGTCGAACAACGCCCCGACGTGGGCTTTGGTCCCCCGCAACGGCTCCATCATGGGTACCCGCACCAGCGATTCGCGGCCCACGTCGAAGATCACCGAGTCCCAGGAAGCGGCGACGACTTCGGACGGGTACTGGGCGATGCAGCGGCCACGGAAGTAGGCCCGGGTGTCCTCCGGCGGCTCGGTCATCGCGTGCCGGACCTCCTCCGGGGTGAACAGCGTCTTCATCGACCCGCGCGCCACCAGCCGGTGGTAGAGGCCCTTCTCCGGGCGGACGTCGGAGTACTGCAGGTCGACCAGTTGCAGCTTGGGCGAGGCCCAGCCCAGCCCTTCCCGCTCCCGGTACCCCTCCAGCAACCGCAGCTTGGCCACCCAGTCGAGCTCGTCGGCGCACAGCATCGGGTCGCGGGACAGCCGGTCCAGGATCGACTCCCAGCGGGCCAGCACGTCGAGGGTCTGCTCGTCGCCGCCGCGCTGGGCCACGAAGTTGCTCACCCGCTCGAAGAACGCCCACTGGATGTCCAGGGCGCTGAGCCGGCGACCGTCGCGCATCCGTACCCGGTGGGTCAGCGTCGGGTCGTGGCTGACGTTCTTCAACTCCGAGACCGGGTCGGCGATGCCCAGGTCGGTGCTGAGCGCCTTCTGCTCGATCATCTCCAGGATCAGCGCGGTGGTGCCCAGCTTGAGGTAGGTGGAGATCTCCGAGAGGTTGGCGTCGCCGATGATCACGTGCAGCCGCCGGTATTTGTCGGCGTCCGAGTGCGGCTCGTCCCGGGTGTTGATGATCGGGCGCTTCAGGGTGGTTTCCAGCCCCACCTCGACCTCGAAGAAGTCGGCCCGCTGGGAGATCTGGAAGCCGGCGGTGGCGCCGTCCTGGCCCCGGCCGACCCGACCGGCTCCACAGACGATCTGCCGGGTCACGAAGAACGGGGTGAGGAACTGCACGATGTCGGCGAACGCGGTCTGCCGCTTCATCAGGTAGTTCTCGTGGGTGCCGTAGGAGGCGCCCTTGTTGTCGGTGTTGTTCTTGTAGAGGTGGATCGGCGCGGCGCCCGGGATGGTGGCCGCCCGGCGGGCCGCCTCGGCCATCACCCGCTCCCCCGACTTGTCCCACAGCACCGCGTCGCGCGGGTTGGTCACCTCGGGCGTCGAATACTCCGGGTGGGCGTGGTCGACGTAGAGCCGGGCGCCGTTGGTGAGGATCACGTTGGCCAGCCCCAGATCCTCGTCGGCGAGCGCCTCGGAGGGGTCGTAGAGGGCGCCGGAGTAGGTGAAGCCACGCGCGTCGCGCAGCGGCGACTCCTCCTCGTAGTCCCAGCGGGCCCGGCCGTTGCGGGACAGTTCGGGTCGGGCTCCGTAGGCGTTGACGATCTGGGACGAGGTCACCATGGGGTTCGCGCCGGGCTGCCCCGGAACGGAGATGCCGTACTCAACCTCGGTACCCATGACCCGGCGCACGCTCATGAGTCGAGCGTAGTCGAGCCGCCGGCACTCCGGCGTGCCGCACTCGCCCGCCCGGACCCCCACTGCCGACCGCTGACCGGGCAGAGTGGGCTCGGAGTGGGCTCAGGGTGAGCGGACCACCTCGATGGGGCGGTCCGGGAAGTCGGCCCGTACCCGCTCGGCCTCGGCGAACGCATCGTCGGTCGCGGCGACGATGCGCACCGGCCCGTTGATCGTGGCCACCATGTTCTGCAATCGGGTGGGCGAGTCCAGCTTCTCCCCGTTGTAGATGCCGGGCGCCAGCAGGCCCGAGGTGCCCTCCAGCGTGCCGAGGTAGAGCGTGGTCACGTAGGAGAGGAAGGGGTCGTCGGTGACCAGAAATGTGACGACCGGTCGCTGGCCGGCCCGGCTGTTGTACTCCTGCAGAACCGCTGCGGAAGCCCCGGCCCCGCGGCCGAAATGGCCCCGGTATACCAGCGCCCAGTTGCTGGTCGGCGTGGGGTGCTTGATCGGACCGCCGCGCATCAGGCCGTACCCGGCGACCACTGCCACCGCCAGCACAAGCGCCGGGACGAGTCGGAGCAGCCGCTCCCGCGCCGGACCGCGCTGGGGCACCGGCGGCGGCAGGGCGTTGACCAGTGCGGCAATTCCGACTGCCAACACCACCAGCAGCAGGTGGGTCGACTTGTTGGCGTAGTACCCCGCGCTCTGCCCGTTCAGGTGTTGCACACCCGCGAGTCCCACGTACAGCGCGGCCACGGACAGCAGGCTCCACACGTACCCACGCCAGATCCGCGAACGCCGCCCGACGGCGTTGAACAGCCCGACGATCAGCAGGCACGCCAGTACCAGCAGCAACAGGCGACTGGCCCGCGGGCCGCCCGGCACGCTGACCGCCTGGCCCTGACCGCCGACGGTGATACCGAGCAGGATCGGGGTAACCGCGGCGATGCCGCCCACGATGATCGTGGCGCTGACGAAGATGCGGTGACGCAGCAGCAGGCGCCGGTAGCGCAGCATCCAGATCGCGCCCGCGAGCAGCGCCGGCGGAAGGAAGAGGTAGTAGGTGAAGCCGATCGCCACCACCAGGCTCACGACTGTGAGCATCTGCTGACGTATCCGCGGCACCGGCCGGGCCAGTACCGCGATCAACAGCACCGCCTCGATGACCCCGACCAACTCGCTCGGGTAGCCCCAGAGGATCAGTGCCAGTGGCTCGCTGGCCAGGCAGAAGACCGTGATGAAGGTGACCAGTACGATCCGCCGGCCGAGGCTGAGCCGGCCGCCGGCCAGCCACTGCGCGGTCCAGATCATCACCAGTACCAGCAGCCCGTACCAGCCTATGACAAATCCCATAAAGTCGCGGAGCGCCGCAAGGCCGCCAGGATCGCCGGTACCGGACCTGAGGAAACCGTCCAGCAGCGCCGCGATCATGTGCGAGCCCTGCGGATAAGTGACCATCCCGTTGTAAACGTGCTCGCGTGCCGCGTCCGGCTGCTGGAACAGGTACCCGCCGGTGCGCTGGATGGCCACGAAGACGTCGACGTGGCGGGCGTAGTCCTCGCCGCCCATCACCCGGTTGAGCAGCGCATTGACGGGGCCGAGGACGGGCACCGCGGCGAACGCCGCAGCAACGGCGGCGCCGCCCAGTGCCAACACATCGCCGATCCGCGCGCGGGGCAGGTTCGGACGCCGTCCGGTGAGGTGGGCGATCACGATGATGGCGGTGAACGCGGTGCCCGCGACGGCGATCGGATGCATGCCCCAGGGCCAGACCGCGAACAGCAGCGCGGCCGCGCACGTCGTTCCGATCAGGACGGCGATCGCCAGCATCAGCCGGTCCAGCAGCGTGCGTCCACCGCGTAGGAAAGCCGCCAGCGCCACGGTGAGCAGGATCGGCAGCACCACGGCCGCGTGCAGGAGATAGGCGGCAACCACGACCACCCAGGTGCCCGCCAACCACGCCGCCAGGGCGACGATCGATCTCTCTCGCCGACCGGACGCGGGGGGGCTGTTGCGGTCGTCGGACAGTTCCGGCGCCTCGGTCGTACTGATGATCGCTGCCACCTGTTCCGCCATGGGGATTGAGCCGCCGGCGGGCCGGCGGCTCTGGGACCGACTCCCGAAGATAGCCGACCGGACCGGTGCGCCGGGTACCCGTGCCGGCCCGGCGCCCGTACGCAGCAGAGTTGCGGAGCAATCACGCACAGTCATGGGCACTTATAACAGCCGCAGGCACGGTACCGCTGCCCTACGAGATAGGGCATGATTGGCGGCCGGCACCCAGGGAGAAGGGTATTCATTACATGTCAGGCACGGAGACCACTGATCACTTCGAAGCGGACGTCGTGATCGTCGGCGGTTGCGGCCGCGTCGGCCTCCCGTTGGGAATCGCGTTGGCCAGCCGTGGGAAGACGGTCCGGCTGTACGACATCAACGCGGCCGCGGTCGAACGGGTCAACACCGGACAGCTGCCGTTCGCCGAGCAGGGCGCCGCGCAACCGTTGGCGACCGCGGTGGCCGAGGGCAAGCTGCTGGCCACCACCGATCCGGCCAGCGTTGCCACCGCCGAGAACATTTTGATCATCGTGGGTACCCCGGTTGACGAGCACCTCAACCCCGACCTCGGCGCCGTCCCACGGGCCATCGAAGGCTGCATCCAGTACCTGCGCGACGGCCAGCTGGTGATTCTCCGTAGCACCGTGCATCCCGGCGTGACCACGCTCACCGAGCGGCTGCTGCAACGTCACGGCCTGGACATCGACGTGGCCTTCTGCCCCGAGCGCATCGCCGAGGGGCACGCCATGACCGAGCTTTTCGAGCTGCCGCAGATCGTCTCGGCCAGAGGCGAACGCGCGATGGCCCGCGCAAGCGCGCTGTTCGGCGCCCTGACCGGGCAGATTGTTCCGCTTGTGCCGGAGGAGGCGGAGCTCGCCAAGCTGTTCACCAACACCTGGCGGTACATCAAGTTCGCGGCGGCCAACCAGTTCTGGATGATGGCCAACGACTACGGCCTGGACTTCGAGCGCATCCGGGACGCCATCCGCTTGGACTACCCGCGCGCCCAGGACCTGCCGGGCCCGGGCTTCGCCGCCGGCCCGTGCCTGTTCAAGGACACCATGCAGCTGGCCGCGTTCAACAACAACAACTTTGTGCTCGGCCACTCCGCCATGCTGATCAACGAGGGCCTGCCGCTGTACCTGGTCTCCTCGCTGGAGGCCCGGTTCGACCTGGCGAAGATGACGGTCGGGATTCTCGGCATGGCCTTCAAGGGTGGCAGCGACGACCCGCGCGAGAGCCTCGCCTACAAGCTCCGCAAGATCCTGTTGCTGAAGGCGAACGAGACGCTGTGTACCGATCCGTACATCGCTGATGATCGCTTCCTGCCCCTGGACGTGGTGTTGGAGCGCGCCGATCTGCTGATCATCGCCAGCCCTCACCCTGAGTACCGCAATCTCCATACCGATAAGCCGATCGCCGACATGTGGGGCATAGCCGGCCAGGGCATGCGGGTATGAATCCCCGCGTATCGGTCGTCATTCCGGTCTACAACGAGGGCGAGAACATCGTCACGTGCCTGGAGCGGGTCCTGCGTGAGGTGACGCTGCCCTGCGAGATCCTCGTGGTGCACGACACGCCGGACGACACCACCGTGCCGTTCGCGCAGCGCATCGCCCAGCACGACGGTCGGGTCCGCACGGTGCTCAACACGTACGGGCGTGGCCCAGCCAATGCCATCCGGTTCGGCATCGACTCGGCCTGTGCCCCGGTGACCGTGGTGACGATGGCCGATGGCTGCGACGATCCCCGGCAGATCGACGATCTGGCCAGGCTGGTGGACCGGGGCGTGGTGGTGGCCGCGGCGTCCCGATACATGCCCGGCGGCCAGCAGGTGGGCGGGCCACGGTTGAAGAGCTTCATGTCGCGCTGGGCCGGGCGGACGCTCCACTGGTTGGCCCGTGCCGGTACCCGCGACGCCACCAACAGCTTCAAGGCGTACTCGACGTCGTTCGTGCGCGAGGTCGGCATCGAGTCCCGCACCGGTTTCGAGATCGGCCTTGAGCTGACCGCCAAGGCGACCAGGCTGCGGCGGCCGGTCGCCGAGATCCCTACCATCTGGTTGGACCGGCAACTCGGCGTGTCCCAGTTCGACCTTGGTAAGTTCCTGCCCGGGTACATCCGGTGGTACCGGTTCGCATTCGGCCGGCGGCTCTCCGTGGACCAGATCCTTGCCCGCGCGACGCCGGCTGTCGGCGCCGGGGCGGCCCGGCCGGACAGCCCGGCCATCCCGCAGCAGCGGGTGTCCGAGTCCGTGCCGGCACCGGCACCGGCCCAGTCCGGTCCGTACAACAACTAACATCCGCACCCGATCCGTTCAAGGAGATCATCTCGTGGCACGAGTTCTAGTCACCGGGTCCGCCGGCTTCATCGGCGGCTACGTCGTCCAGGAACTGCTGGATCGCGGCCACGAAGTGGTGGGACTGGACAACTACTCCAAATACGGCCCGGTCACCCGAAGCTACGACAGCCACGAGCGGTACCGCTTCGTCTTCGGCGACGCCCGCGATGTCGACGTGATGACCGAGCTTGCCGCCGACTGCGACCACCTCATCGCCGGCGCCGCCATGATCGGTGGCATCTCCTACTTCCACACCTACGCCTACGATCTGCTCGCGACCAACGAACGCATCATGGCCTCCACCTGCGATGCCGCCATCGCCGCGCACCGCAAGGGCCGGCTGCAGAAGGTCACCTACATGTCCTCGTCGATGGTGTACGAGTCGGCCGAGCACTGGCCCTCCGCCGAAGGCGACGAGCGCAGAATCGCCCCGCCGCTGTCCTCGTACGGCTTCCAGAAGCTCGCTGTCGAGTACTACGCCCGCTCCGCCTGGGACCAGTACAAGCTGCCCTACACCATCGTGCGACCGTTCAACTGCGTCGGCATCGGCGAGGGACGCGCGCTCGGCGACGTCGAGATCCTCTCCGGCAACGTCAAGCTCGCCATGTCCCACGTCGTACCCGACCTGGTACAGAAGGTTCTCAAGGGCCAGGACCCGTTGCACGTGCTCGGTGACGGCAGCCAGGTACGCCACTACACCTACGGCGCCGACCTGGCCCGCGGCATCGTCACGGCCGTCGAGCACCCGGCCGCACACAACGACGACTTCAACCTCTCCACCGCCGAGTCCACCTCGGTCACCCAACTTGCCGAGGTGATCTGGCGCAAGCTCAAGGGGCCGGACGTTCCGCTGCGACTGGTGCACGACGACCCGTTCACCTACGACGTGCAGAAGCGCGTGCCCGCCACCGAGAAGGCCCGCGACATCCTCGGCTTCGAAGCCACCACCAGTCTCGATGACATGCTGGACGAGGTCATCCCGTGGATCCGGCAGGCCGTCACCGACGGTCGGTTGTGAGCCAGACGTCCACGGTCGAGGTCGAGCCGCAGCCCGTGTCGGACGGCGTCCGCACCGGGCTGCGGCTCCGCCTCGAACCCCTGTTCCGAGCCACCTCCGGCGACCCGATCGGGGTGCGCCACTGGCTCCTCGGCGCCGCCGCGGTGGTGGTCGGGACGCTGCTCAGCCTGCTGCGCCAGCCCGCTGCGGGCGGACTGGACACCATGTGGGCTGAGGACGGCAAGATCTTCCTCGCCGACGCGGTGAACAAATCGTTCCTGCATGCTCTGGCCACCCCCTACAACGGGTACTACCAGGCGGTCCCCCGGCTACTGGTGGAGCCCGTGCTGCTGGTGCCGGCCCGCTGGGCAGCGGCCACCATCACGATCGAGGCGGCTCTGGTGACTGCGCTGTTCGCGGTCGTGGTCTACGTCGCGAGCGGTGCGCATCTGCACTCCCGGCTGGCCCGGCTGCTGGCGGCCTCGATCGCCGTCGCCTCACCGATCGCCATCAACGGCATTCCGGTGTCGTTGGCGAACGTGCACTGGCCCGGCCTGTACGCCCTGTTCTGGGTGCTGATCTGGGTGCCGAACAGCCGCGCCGGCAAGGTAGTCAGTCTGATCCTCGCGGTGCTGCTGCCCGCCACGAACATCCTGGCGATCATCTTCATCCCACTCGCACTGGCGAGAGCTGTGGTGGTGCGCGACTGGCTGAGCCGGGCGATGGCGGCCACCGTGACGCTGGGCGTGCTGCTGCACTTCTACGCGCTGGCCACCGGCGACACCAGCCGCCCGCTGAACCCGACCATCTGGGGCGCGGTGACGAGCTACTTCAAGCGGGCCGTGCCGGCAACGCTCCTCGGCGAGCAAGGGCTCGATGTGCACCCGTCGCACCGGGCCAACCTGGCCTGGACGGCGCTGGCCTGGCTGCTGGTGGCCGCCCTGCTGCTGCTCGCATGGCGCGGGCCGACCCGGCCCAACTGGCTGATCGCCGGCACGGCAGCCCTGTTTTCGGCGCTGATGTGGGCAGCCGCGGTCTCCAGCACCGGGTTGCTCGCAACCCGCTACGTGGCGGTCGCCGGAATGTTGCTGATCGGCGGTGTCGCGGCGCTGCTGGTGCCAGCACCCGGTCGAGGTGGCACGCTGGTCGCCGGCGCCGCAATCGTCCTGGTTCTCGTGCTGTACGGGATCAATCTGCACACTGACTGGCGCAACTCCGAGGGGCCCAGTTGGGCGGCTGCAGTGCGCCAGGGGCAGGCACAGTGCCGGGTGCCAGGGACCACGAGTGTGGACCTTGTCATCGCACCGGTGCAGGTCGACTGGTCGGCGCACCTGTCCTGCCAGTATCTGTTGCGGTAACCGGCCGGCGCGACGGCCGAGGACTTGACGACTACGCAGGGCTACGGCTTTCCTTGGTAACCATGGCCGACGAGAGGCGGGAGGGGTGACGGTCGTGCGACTGCTGCGCTCAAAGGGCTCGGTCGGGGAACTGTTCTCCGGCCGCAACAACGGCATCGGCTTGATCCGGCTGTGTCTTGCCCTCGCGGTGGTGGTATCGCACTCGCGTCCGCTGGGCTTCGGTCAGGCCGACGTCGGGGAATACTTCACCGGCAGGCAGACCAACCTCGGCACCATGGCGGTCTACGGGTTCTTCGTGCTCTCGGGCATGCTGATCACCCGCAGTGCGAGGCGTACCGGCATCCTCCGGTACGCGTGGCACCGGGCCCTGCGCATCCTTCCCGGCCTGTGGGTCTGCCTGCTGTTCAGTGCCCTGGTCGTGGCCCCCCTGGTGACGCTGCATGAGCACGGCTCGCTCGCCGGCTTCTGGACCGACCCCTGGTCATCCGGCGGCCCGCTCGCCTACTTGCGGGCCAACTGGTGGACGGGGGTGCGTCAGTGGGGTATTCACGACCTGTTCGGCCCCACGACCCCGTGGGGCAGGAAGGCGGGCGGCGCCAGCGTGTTCGACGGCGCGCTGTGGTCACTGGCCTACGAGATGCTCTGCTACGTCGGGGTCGGCCTGCTCGCTGTCACCGGGGTCATCACCCGCTCACGCCGTTTCGTGTTGCTGTTGACCGTTGCGAGTTATGCCCTGATCTGGCACTACTACCTGCGGCAGTCGGGTTGGTCGGGACCGCTGAGCGGCACCGGCGTCGGGTTCGACCTCCCGCTGCTCGGTGGCGTGTCCGGCGATTTCCTGCTGTTGCTGGGCTTCCTGTTCCTGTGCGGCGCGACGCTCGACCTGTACCGCGAGTACATCCCCGTCAACGACGCGCTGGGCGTGGCCGCGCTGCTCGCCCTGGCGATCTCACTGCGCTTCGGCGGGTTCTTCGTCGTCGGCATGCCGGCCTACGCCTACCTGCTGGTGTGGATCGGCATCCGGGCACCGCGCCAGGTGCACTGGGTGGGCCGACGCAACGACTACTCATACGGCCTCTACATCTACGGCTTCCTCGGCCAGCAGGTGTTGGCCAGTATCGGTGCGAACAGGTGGGGCTTCGTGCCCTTCGTCGGCATCTCGATCGTGGCGGCCGCCGGCGCGGCGTTCGTGTCCTGGCATGTGGTCGAGCACAACGCGCTGCGTCTGAAGGAGTGGACTCCGCGCTTGCCGGCACGGTGGCGGGTACATCTGCCGGCTCAGCGAACGCTCGAGGTGCCGGAGCCCGAGCACGCCCCGAACGCGCCCCGGATACCGGGGCAGCAGCGCCGCAGCGTGCAGTCGAACAGCGTGCAGTCAAACAGTGGGCCGGCGACCGCACAGCCGGAGCGCGCCGCCGGGAACGGCAACACCGCTCTCCCAGCCGCCGGGGTAGCGGACGATGACGGCACCCTCAGTACGCCCGAGGGCGACGCCGGGGGGCCGCTGGCGCGGGCGGCCAGCACACCGCGCTGACCACGCCCGCCGCGCGGATAGGCACACAACAGCGCCGGGGGCGGCGGGCCGCTACCGGCCCGCCGCCCCGGCGGCTGTGCGACGTACTACCTACAGGTACTGGCCGGTGTTGCTGGCCGTCTCGATCGAGCGACCGGCTTCGGCGCCCTTGCCGCCGGAGATGAGCGTGCGGATGTAGACGATCCGCTCGCCCTTCTTGCCGGAGATCCGGGCCCAGTCGTCCGGGTTGGTGGTGTTGGGTAGGTCCTCGTTCTCCCGGAACTCGTCCACGCACGCGTCCAGCAGGTGCTGCAGGCGCAGCCCCTTGCGACCGTTGGAGAGGAACTCCTTGATCGCCATCTTCTTGCCGCGGTCGACGATGTTCTGCACCATGGCCCCGGAGTTGAAGTCCTTGAAGTACAGGACCTCCTTGTCCCCGTTGGCGTAGGTGACCTCCAGGAAACGGTTCTCCTCGGTCTCCGAGTACATCCGCAGCACGGTGGCCTGGATCATGGCTTCCACGCACGCGATCGCGTCGCCACCGTGCTCGGCGAGGTCGTCGGCGTTGAGTGGCAGCCCGGTCAGGATGTACTTGCTGAAGATGTCCTTGGCCGCCTCGGCGTCCGGACGCTCAATCTTGATCTTCACGTCCAACCGGCCGGGCCGCAGGATGGCCGGGTCGATCATGTCCTCACGGTTGGAGGCGCCGATGACGATGACGTTCTCCAGCCCCTCCACGCCGTCGATCTCGGAGAGCAACTGCGGGACGATGGTGTTCTCCACGTCCGAGGAGACGCCCGAGCCACGGGTCCGGAAGATCGAGTCCATCTCATCGAAGAACACGATCACCGGGGTACCCTCAGAGGCCTTCTCCCGAGCCCGCTGGAAGATCAACCGGATGTGCCGCTCGGTCTCCCCCACGTACTTGTTCAGCAGCTCAGGACCCTTGATGTTGAGGAAGTAGCTGGTCTGCTTCTCCTCACCACGCCGCTCGGCGATCTTCTTGGCCAGCGAGTTCGCCACCGCCTTGGCGATCAGCGTCTTGCCACAGCCGGGCGGACCGTAGAGCAGCACGCCCTTGGGCGGGCGCAGCTGGTGCTCACGGAACAGCTCGGCGTGCAGGAACGGCAGCTCCACGGCGTCGCGGATCTGCTCGATCTGCCGGGTCAGGCCACCGATGTCGGAGTAGTCGACGTCGGGCACCTCCTCCAGCACCAGCTCCTCGACCTCACTCTTGGGTACCCGCTCGTAGGCGTATGCCGAGCGGGGCTCGATGAGCAGCGAGTCGCCGGCTCGCAGCGGCACGCCGTTGAGCGTGTCGGCCAGGTGCACCACCCGCTCCTCGTCGGCGTGCGAAATGACCAGGGCGCGGTCACCGCCGTCGAGGATCTCCTTGAGCATCACCACTTCGCCGGCGCGCTCGAAGCCGAACGCGTCGACGATGTTGAGGGCGTCGTTGAGGAGGACCTCCTGGCCGCGCCGCAGGGACTCGATGTCGAGTGCCGGTGACACCGCGACGCGCAGTTTGCGCCCGCCGGTGAACACGTCGACCGTGCCGTCCTCGTGCTTGGCCAGGAACACGCCGTAGCCGCTGGGCGGCTGGGCGAGTCGGTCGATCTCCTCCTTGAGGGTGACGATCTGTGCCCTGGCCTCCTTGAGGGTGGCCACCAGCCGCTCGTTGTTCTCCGTCAGCCTTGCGAGTTGAGCCTGCGTCGCTGCAAGACGCTCCTCGAGCTGTCGGACGTGTCGGGGGCTCTCCGTCAACTTGCGCCGCACCAAGGCGAGTTCCTCTTGGAGAAACGCAACCTGGGTGGAAAGGTCGTTGGCTTCCTTCTCCCACCGTGCGGCGCGCGTTTCCGCGTCGTCGCTGCGTGCCACGTCCCACCTCCCCGGGGGGTTGTATCTCAGGCTCTAACACTAACCGTTGTGACCCCTGCTTGGCTTGTGCCGAACCGACCGTCACAAAACCTTGTTGTTCCGTAACATTCTCGCCGCGCACCGGCTTCCCGTCCGCACCACATCCCAATAACCGGACGGAACCTGCGGTGACGGGGGCCACCGTAGCGCCCGGCAATGGGGCCCGGCTTGGGTACGGGTGGTGCGGACGGTACCGTCGGGTAGCGATCGCACCGCGCTTCAGGTCGCGGCGATCCGCACCGCGAAGGGATGGGACAGTCCGTGCAGACCGACGATGACCTGCGGGTATGGGTTGATCAGCAACTGTGCACCGGCGATGGCCTGTGTGTCCAGTACGCGCCTGAGGTTTTCGAATTCGACGTCGACGGGCTGGCCTACGTCAAGGGCGCCGACGGCGAGTTGCAACTCGCCCCGGGCGCGCGTACGGAGGTGCCGGCGCACCTGCGGCTCGATGTGATCGACGCGGCCAAGGAGTGCCCCGGCGACTGCATCCACGTGCTGCGCAGCACCGACGAGGTGGAGATCGCCGGGCCGGACGCGGTCGACTGATCCGATCACCGGCAGATCGGGCGCGCCCACCCGAAACCGGTGCATAGCTAACGATCTTGGGCAGCAGCTGTGCTCAGATGGGCCGGCCGGTCAGCGACGAGACCAGCATCGCGAACTCCTCCAGCCGGGTGATCTGGCCGGCGCCGCCGTCGTCCAGGGTCTTGCCGAAGCGCAGCGCGTCGTGCCGGATCACCGCCCCCGCGTCGTCGGTCGACCGTCGGACTCGTCCAACGAGCTGAGCAGCAGGTACACGTCGACGCTCTCGACCCGGGACGGGCCGGTAGTGCCGCGGGCGAGCCGGCGACGGCAACCCACTTCGGTGACCGCGGAGAGCGGAATGATCCGCAGCGAGGAGGTCATCGCCCCGTGCGGGGCGTCCGCCGGCGGGATGTCCTCACCGTGCCAGAGGATCAGCCGGGTACCGTCGCACACCACCACCTCCTGCCACACCCCGTTCACCTCGTTGACAAAGCGCTCCAGGGTGAAGCCCAGCACGGCGGCCCCGCGCAGCACCCCGTGCAGGGTGTCCAGGGCGATATCCGGATCCCGCAGGTAGGCGCGGGCCGCCGAGTCCAGGTCCGGGTAGGGCGACCAGTCCGGGAAGACCGCCGGCAGGTCACCGAAGCTGGATTGACTCATTCCGGTTGCTCCTCCCCGCCCGCCGCGTCCGGCGCTGGCGCCGCGGCCGCCCGTGCCGCCTTGACCAGGGCGTACGCCTCAGCGCCCTTGCTCGGCTTGCGCCGGCGCGGCGGGGCGGTCACCCCCGGAGCCAGCCGTCGCGCGCTGACCAGGAACGCGGTGTGCGCGATCATCCGGTGGTCGGGGCGGACTGCCAGGCCGTCGGCGTGCCAGTCGCGCACCAGCGACTCCCAGGCCCGTGGCTCGGTGAAGCCACCCCGCTCGCGCAGCGCCTCGACCAGCTCGGACAGCTGCGGAGTAGTGGCCACGTAGCCGATGAAGACGCCCCCCGGCACCAGCGCCCGTTCCACCAGGTCGAGCACCGCCCACGGGGTGAGCATGTCCAGGATGATCCGGTCGAAACCCTTCTCCGGGCAGTCGGCGACGTCCCCGACGTGCAGTTGCCAGGCCGGCTGCGGGCCGCCGAAGAACGCCTCCACG
This sequence comes from uncultured Actinomycetota bacterium, assembly GCA_963794685.1. Taxonomy (GTDB): domain Bacteria; phylum Actinomycetota; class Actinomycetes; order Mycobacteriales; family Micromonosporaceae; genus CAVTWH01. The sequence goes on from CAWCFK010000014.1 coordinate 50,761, forward strand.
TTGCGCCGGGCGACCTCGGCGAAGTCCGGCCGCTGCTCGTAGGAGACCACCTGGCCGTCCGTGCCGACGGCGCGCAGCAGCGAGCAGGTGAGCGCGCCGGAACCGGCGCCGGCCTCCAGTACCCGGGCGCCCGGGAAGACGTCGCCCATGGCCACGATCTGCGCCGCGTCCTTCGGGTAGATCACCTGCGCGCCGCGCGGCATGGAGAGCACGTAGTCGGCGAGCAGCGGGCGCAGCGCCAGGTAGGCGGTACCGGCCGCGGAGGTCACCACGCTGCCGTCCGGCAGGCCGATCAGGTCGTCGTGCGGCAGCGCGCCCCGGTGCGTGTGGTAGACCTTGCCGGGCTCCAGCACCAGCGTGTGCATCCGCCCCTTCGGGTCGGTGAGCTGGACCCGGTCGCCGGGTTGGAACGGTCCGGAGCGGCGGGCGGCTGCGGGCTGGGCGAGGGCTGGTGCGGACACGGTCACTGCTGCTTTCCGGGGCTGTCGGCGTCGGACGCCGGATGATCGGGCTGGTCAGGTGTGGCGGGCGTCGGTGCTGGCGGTGGGGCTGGCTGTGCTGGCGGTGGGGCTTGCGTGCGCGGTGGGGCTGGCTGCCGGCGGTGCTGCGGTGGGGCGCGGGGAGCGGCGGCGGGGGCCACCGCGCAGCGCGCGCAGGACGTCCGCGATGCGCAGCACGCCGACACCATCCTGGTCCAGTGCCACCGGGTAGCCACGGGTGGGGTCGGCCGGGCCGGCGATGCGGGCCAGCAGCTGGGTACCGGAGAGCGCGGCGGGCAGCCAGTCGCCGGCCGCGACCGGGGCAGACACCTCGACCGCGGTGGTCCACGGCCGGCGGCGGGTGGGTACCCGGGCCGCGGTGGCCGGGTCGAGGAGTCCGATCAGGCGGCCGGCCGAGTCCACCACGCCCAGCTCCGCGCGGCCCCGGCCGGTCGGCGGCAACTGCGACAGCGGGGTACCGGCGGGCACCGCACGCAGTGGCCGGGCCAGTCCGCCGGCAGACAGGCCGGGTACCCGTCGGGCGGTACGCGCCTGCCGGACCGCCTGCCCGGCACCGGACCACAAACTCAACCCGACCACCGTGAATACGCCCAGTCCGAAGGCCCCGTACCGGTCGCCGAGGTAGCCGACACAGCCGAGCAGCAGGGTCGCGCCCGCCACCAGCCGGCCGGTCCAGCCGGCCACCTCGTCACCGAGGTCACGCCGGCCGGTGACCGCCCAGACCAAGCCGCCCAGCGCCCGTCCGCCGTCCAGTGGCAGGCCGGGCAGCGCGTTGTAGCCGGCCACGATCAGGTTCACCACGGCGAGCTGGAGCAGCAGGTCACCGGCGGGCAGCCGGCGCCCGACCAGCAGCCAGGCCGCCAGCCAGGCCAGCCCGAGCAGCAGCGACACCGCCGGGCCGAGCAGCGCCACTGCGATCTCGGCGCCCGGACGGGGCAGGCTGCGCATCAGTTCGGTGTGCCCGCCGAGCAGGTCCAGGGTGATCCGGCGGACCGGTACGCCGTGCCGGCGGGCGGCCAGCGCGTGCCCCAGCTCGTGCAGCAGGATGGAGAACAACAGGCAGCCGACCAGTGCGATGCTCACCCCGTAGGCGGCGAGGACCGGCAGGTCCGGGTGGCGGCGGCCGACCAGCCCGCCGTAACCGACCACGATCAGGACCGACAGCACCAGCCACGGCACGGTCAGGTGCACCGGTATCCCTCGGATCCGGCCGACCGCAATCCCAGCGCCCCATCCCCGACGCTGCTGCTGCGCGCCGGGCGCCGGGCGCTGCGCCTCGTCCATCGCACTGATGCTACGGAATGTCCGGGCCCGCGCGCGCCCGTCGGTCGCGATGCCGCCGTCCCGGGACCCGACCGGCCACCCCCCTCGACCGGCGGGAGACCCGACCGGCGGCCCCACTTCGGGCGCCTTCCGCCCGACCGTGACCCGCGCCGACCGGGCCGATGGGGCGCATCCCCGCGCGACCTTGCCGGGGCGGCCCCGCCCGTGCTTGCCGGCGGGCGGCCGGCCTGTGCTGGCCGGGGCGGCGGGCTGCTTGCCGCGGGCAGCCGGCTGCTTCCGCGGGTGGCCGGCTGCTTCCCGCGGGTGGCCGGCTGCTTGCCTTGGGTGGGCCAGCCGTGGGGCGCGGGGCGGAGCGGGAAGTTAGTCGTAGGGGTGCCCTAGCCTCTTGGTCATGACGGTCGAGCTTCCCGCGCCATCCCTGCCGGACACGGCGGCGGATGCGGTGGACACCCCCAGGGCCCCTTCGCTGTCGCCCTCCCGGGCCGGCGACTTCAAGACCTGCCCGCTGCTGTACCGGTTCCGCTCGATCGACCGCATCCCCGAACAGCCCACCGCCGATCAGGCCCGGGGCACGCTGGTGCACGCCGTCCTGGAGCGGCTGTTCGACCTGCCGGCCGCGGAACGCACCCCCGAGCAGGCGGCGGCGCTGGTGGCGCCGCAGTGGCAGCGGCTGGTGGAGCAGGAGCCGGCACTCGGCACGGTGCTCGCGCCCGACACCGGCCCGGAGCAGTTCCTCGCCTCGGCCGGGGACCTGCTCGGCGGGTACTTCACGGTGGAGGATCCGCGCCGGCTCGACCCGGCCGAACGGGAGTTCCTGGTGAGCACCGAGGTGGGGCTGGGCGATGAGCGCCGGCTGCTGCTGCGCGGCTACATCGACCGGCTGGACATCTCGCCGGCCGGCGACATCCGGGTGGTCGACTACAAGACCGGCGGCGCTCCCCGCGAGGCGTTCGAGGCGCGGGCGCTGTTCCAACTCAAGTTCTACGCGCTGGTGCTCTGGCGGACCCGGGGCGTGGTGCCGCGGATGCTGCGGCTGATCTACCTGAAGGACGCCGAGGTCTGCGACTACTCGCCGGACACCGAGGAGTTGGAGCGCTTCGAGCGCACCCTGGTGGCGCTGTGGGCGGCGATCGAGCAGGCCACCGCCGCCCGCGACTTCCGACCCAAGCCGAGCCGGCTCTGCGGTTGGTGCGCCCACCAGGCGCTCTGCCCGGCGTTCGACGGCACGCCGCCGCCGTTCCCCGAGGTGATCCCGGCGCCCGCGGTGCTCCCCCCGGTCAGTGAGCTCACTTCACCGTGAACGTGCCGCCCGCGACCACTGCGCCGTGAGCGCAGGGCATCGAAGACATGAGCGCGCCGTGCATCGACGGTGACGCCGGTCACGGTCGCGTCCGGTCGCTGTGGACGCCGGTAACCGAGGCTCAGCCAGCGTGTCATCCGGACCCGTTAGAGTGCCCGGGGTTGCCGCGGTGACGGTGGTCAGCCGGAGTGACGGGGGGTGCTGGCGTGACTGATGGTGTGATACGGGTGCTGCTGGCGGACGCCCATCCGCTGCTGCGCGCCGGTCTGCGTACCCAGCTTCGCGACGCTGCCGACCTGCACGTGGTGGGCGAGGCGGGCGACGGCGAGCAGACCCTGGCGCTGTGCCGCCGGCTGCTCCCCGACGTGGTGCTGTTGGACGCCGCCCTCCCCCGGCTGGAGCTGGCCCGGTTGGTCGGGGCGGTCGCCGATCCCGGTCCGCCGGCCCGGCTGCTGCTGCTGGCCGACGCCGACGACGAGGCGGCTGCGCTGGTCGCGCTGCGCGCCGGGGCGGCCGGGTACCTGGTGAAGGACTCGTCGGCGGAGGAGCTGGTCGCCGCTGTCCGGGCGGTCGGCGCGGGCGGGGCGGCAGTCGACGCCCGGCTGCTGCGCGGGCTGCTCGGGCGGCTGGTGACGCTCAGTCCGGAGCCGGCTGTCGAGTCGCCGTCGGTGCTGGCGGCGCTGACCGACCGGGAGCGTCAGGTGCTGGCCGAGGTGGCGCGCGGGCGCAGCAACACCGAGATCGCGGGTCGGTTCGCGGTGAGTGAGACCACCGTGAAGACCCATGTCGGGCACGTGCTCACGAAGTTGGGGCTTCGGGACCGGGTCCAGGCCGTGGTGCTCGCGTACGAGTCAGGGTTGATTCGGCCGGGTATCGAGTCGAATGAGAAGATTGACTGATTACACCTGCAGGTCAAAGTGATTACACCTGCACGTCAAAGGGGGAACTGCAGTGACAACAGCGGTGGCGGCGCGTGCCGTCGACGTGTGGAAGGTCTACGGCAGCGGGGAGGCGCGGGTCACGGCCCTCGGCGGAGTCAGCGTCGACTTTCCGGTCGGCCGGTACTCGGCGATCATGGGGCCGTCCGGCTCCGGCAAGTCGACTCTGATGCACTGCCTCGCCGGCCTGGACACCATCGACAAGGGGGCTGTCTTCATCGGCGACACCCAGCTGACCGGCCTGTCCGACAAGGGGCTGACCAGGATCCGCCGGGACAAGGTCGGCTTCATCTTCCAGCAGTTCAATCTGCTGCCGACGCTGAGCGCCGAGGAGAACATCCTGCTGCCGCTGGCCATCGCCGGCCGCAAGCCCGACCCCGAGTGGTACCGGCAGGTCATCGACACCATCGGGCTGGCCGACCGGCTCAGCCACCGGCCAAGCCAGCTCTCCGGCGGCCAGCAGCAGCGGGTGGCCTGCGCCCGTGCCCTGGTCAGCCGGCCGGAGGTCATCTTCGCCGACGAGCCGACCGGCAACCTGGACTCCCGCTCCGGCGCCGAGGTCCTCAACTTCCTGCAACGCTCCGTCCGGGAATTCGGGCAGACCATCGTGATGGTCACCCACGACCCGAACGCCGCCTCCTACGCCGACCACGTCACCTTCCTGGCCGACGGCCAGGTGGTCGACACCCTGGACAAGCCGACCGCGGACGGGGTACTGGACCGGATGCGCCGGCTGGATATTGCCGCGAACGCCGAGGCCACGCCGGATCCGGTGCACAGTGGCGTGGACGGTGGGTCGGCCGGTGCTTAGGGCAATGCTGCGCGGCCTGTTCGCGCACAAGCTCCGGCTGGTGCTCTCCTCGCTGGCCGTGGTGCTCGGCACCATGTTCATGTCCGGCGCGTTCGTCGGTGGCGACACCCTGGCGGTCGGCTTCGACCGGCTCTTCACCAGCATCAACGCCAACCTCGACGTGCAGGTCACCGCGGTGTCGAAGGCGCCCGACAGCGACCAGAGCGGCGTGGTCACCGCGTTCGTGCCGCAGAGCGTGGTGGACCAGCTCAAGGGCGTCGACGGGGTGGCCGCGGCGACGGCACACGTCGTCAGCGACGGGGCCCGGCTGGTCGGCAAGAACGGCAAGGTGATCGCCGGTAGCGGCCCGCCCCGGATCGGCTCCGGCTGGGTTGTCGACGGCAGCACCCTGGCCGAGCTGCGCTCCGGGCGCGGACCAACGGCCGACGACGAGGTCGCCATGAACGCCGGCCTGGCGGAGACGTCCGGGTACGGCATCGGGGACCGGGTGGACATCATCACCCCCCGGCAGGGGCGGACCACGTACACGGTGGTCGGCATCTTCGGGTACCAGGGTGACCGGGACTCCCTCGGCGGCTCCACCAACATCGCGTTCACCATGGCGCAGGCGCAGAAGGTGATGCTCGGCGAGCCCGGCGTGTTCAGCAACGTCGACATCACCGCCAACGACGGGGTGAGCCCGGACCAGCTCAAGTCCCGGGTGGTCGCGGCGCTCGGCTCCGGGTACGACGTGAAGACCGGCAAGGAGGCCAGCGACGCGCAGGCCGACGACGTGCAGTCGTTCATCGGGGTACTGAAGACCGGGCTCACCGTGTTCGCGATGATCGGTCTGTTCACCGGCGCATTCCTGATCTTCAACACGTTCTCCATGCTGGTCGCCCAGCGCACCCGGGAACTCGCCCTGTACCGGGCTTTCGGGGCCGGTCGGGGTCAGGTCAACCGGGCGGTGCTGATCGAGGCGGCGCTGCTCGGCCTGGTCTCGGCGACCATCGGCCTGCTACTCGGGCTGGGCGTGGGCTGGCTGCTGAAGACCGCGTTGGTGAGCCTGTCGGACACCTCGCTGCCGATCAGCGGCGTGGTGGTGCACCCGTACGTGGTGATCTCCACCCTGTTGGTTGGCGTCGTGTTCACGGTCGTCTCGGCGTTGATCCCGTCGCTGCGGGCGTCCCGGGTACCGCCGATCGCCGCCATCCGGGACGCGGCCACGCCGGACAAGTCGCTGCGCCGGCTCACCATCGCCGGGGCGGTGGTCTTCCTGATCGGGGTGGGCCTGCTCGCGCTCAAGCTCACCGGCGCAGTGGACGGACAGCTCGCGCTGCTGCTCGGCGGCGGGGCCACGCTCACCTTCCTGGGCGTCGCGATGCTCGCACCGGCGGTCGCCCGGCCGGTCACCGCCGGCATCGGCACGGTATTCCGGCGGGGCGTGGCCGGCCGGCTCGGTGTCCGCAACACCGGCCGTAATCCCCGACGCACCGCGATCACGGCGGCTGCGCTCACCATCGGCGTGGCGCTGGCCACCGGGGCGGGCGTGTTCGCCAGCTCCGCCAAGGCCGGCATCAGCGACGTGTTCCGCAACGACCTGCACGCGCAGCTCGGAGTGCTGACCGACCCGACCGGGGACGGTCTGGGCGGCTTCGACCCGGCGCTGGTCACGCAGATCAAGGCGATCCCCGGGGTGACCGCCGCGGTCGCCCTCCAGCAGGACGTCGTCGCGCTGGACGGCCAGCGCAGCGGCGTGGTGGCCAGCGGGCTGACCGACACCATCGCCATCCTCGACCTGAAGGCGGCCGACGGCCAGCTGCGTGACCTGAACGCCGGCGAGCTGGTGGTGGACGAGGACACCGCGAAGGACCGCGGGTACACCGTCGGGCAGACGCTGTCCATGCAGGGTGCCCGTGGCGGAGCGTTGCCCGAGAAGATCATCGGGATCTACGCGAAGAACAAGGTGGCCGACGGCCCGATCATCAGCACTGCCGACGCCTCGAAGGCGTTCCGGACGCCGGTGGCGCAGCAGGGCTACGTGCAGGTGGGCGACGCCGGTCAGGTCGCAGCGGTACGGCAGCAACTGGACACGCTGTTCGCCGGCAACCCGGAGGTCACCGTCAGTACCACGGCGGAGGTGGTCGACCAGGCCGCCAGCTTCCTGGATGTCATCCTGACCATCCTCAACGTGCTGCTCGGGCTCACCATCCTGGTGGCGGTGCTGGGCGTCATCAACACGCTGCTGCTGTCGATCTTCGAGCGCACCCGGGAGATCGGGCTGATCCGGGCCATCGGGATGGGGCGCGCGCAGACCGGCCGGATGATCACCGTGGAGTCCATTCTGATCTCGGTGTTCGGCGCGCTGATCGGGATCGTGGTCGGCATCGGGTTGGGCATTGCGATCATCGAGTCGCTGGGTACCGGGGACGACGCCTTCCTGATTCTGACGATCCCGTGGGGATATCTGGTGACCACGCTGCTCCTGGCGGTGGTCGCGGGCGTGGTGGCGTCGATCCTGCCGGCGCTACGGGCCAGTCGGCTCAATGTGTTGGCGGCCATCTCGTACGAGTGACGGTCTGAAACACCACCGAGGGGGTGGGCGGCGCTGCCGCCTGCCCCCTCCGCCGTTTGCGCTGCTGCGCCCGTGCTCCGGGAGAAACCCTGAGGCCGGGTGGGGGGCACCCCCACCCGGATCTCCACCCCGCGTCCACCTGTGGACCGACGAATCGGCCGTTGCCGACCGTGACGATGAGTAGGCCGGCCGGGTGACCACCCGGCCGGACCACCGGCCCGATGCCGGGTCGGCCGCTACGGCCGACCCGGCACTGGGGCCGACATCAAGGGAGGCAACAGTGACAGCGACGGTGGCCACGACAACCGCGATCGCGGCCCGTGCGGACGAGGTGTGGAAGGTCTACGGCAGTGGTGAGGCCCAGGTGGCCGCGCTGCGTGGAGTCAGCGTCCAGGTACGGCGCGGCGAGTTCACCGCCGTGATGGGGCCGTCCGGCTCCGGCAAGTCCACCCTGATGCACTGCCTGGCCGGCCTGGACTCGGTGACCCGGGGCGAGGTGTTCATCGGGGGTACCGCGCTGACCGGGCTGTCCGACAAGGGGTTGACGAAGCTGCGCCGCGACCAGGTCGGCTTCATCTTCCAACAGTTCAACCTGTTGCCGACGCTCAGCGCCGAGGAGAACATCCTGCTGCCGCTGTCGATTGCCGGCCGCAAGCCCGACCGGGACTGGTACCGCCGGGTCATCGAGACCGTGGGCCTGGCCGATCGGCTGTCGCACCGGCCCAGCCAGCTCTCCGGCGGCCAGCAGCAACGGGTCGCCTGCGCCCGCGCCCTGGTCAGCCGGCCGGAAGTCATCTTCGCCGACGAGCCGACCGGCAACCTCGACTCCCGCTCCGGCGCCGAGGTGCTCGGCTTCCTGCAACGCTCGGTCCGGGACTTCGGCCAGACCATCGTGATGGTCACCCACGACCCGAACGCCGCCTCTTACGCCGACCGGGTGATCTTCCTGGCCGACGGGCAGGTCGTCACCGAACTGCCGCACCCCAGCGCGGATGCCGTGCTGGACACCATGAAGCGGCTGGACAGCCTGACCGGCACGGGCCCGGGTGAGCGGTGATGCTGCGCGCCACGCTGAAGAGCCTGCTCTCCCGCAAGTTGCGGCTGACCCTGTCCGGCTTCGCGGTGGTGCTGGGCGTGATGTTCGTGTCCGGCGCCTTCGTGCTCACCGACACCCTGTCCCGGTCCTTCGAAAACATGTTCTCCGGTGCGTTCGCCAAGGTGGACGTGCAGGTCAGCGCGCCCGCCACGGTCAACGCCGACCAGGGCGCGCCGGTACCGGCCAGCCTGCTGGACACCATCCGGGCGGTGCCGGGGGTGAAGGCGGCCAGCGGCTCGGTCTTCGCCGACGGAGCGCGGGTGATCGGCTCGAACGGCAAGGTGGTGACCACCTTCGGCGCGCCCCGGTTCGGACAGAACTGGGCCGACGGCGGCGTCGAAGAGCTGCGCTCCGGGCGGGCGCCGCAGGCCGACACCGAGATCGCGGTCAACGCCAAACTGGCCCGCGAAGCCGGGCTGCACCTCGGTGACCAGGTCGGAGTACTCACCCGGGAGCCGAAGCAGACCTTCACCCTGGTCGGCATCTTCGGCTACAGCGGCGACCGGGACTCCCTCGGCGGCTCGCTGAGCGTCGCGTTCACCACCCCGGTCGCCCAGCGGCTGATGCTCGGCGCACCGGACGTGTTCAGTGGCATCGACGTGACGGCCGCGAACGGCGTCTCCGACACCGAGCTCAAGCAGCGCATCGCCGCCGCGGTCGGCTCCGCAGTACCGGGTGCAGACCTCGCAGGAGTTGGCCGACTCGGCCAGCGAGGACGTCGACTTCGGGGCTGTCGTTCTTCAACAAGATCCTGCTCGGCTTCGCCGGGGTGGCGCTGTTCGTCGGCACCTTCCTGATCCTGAACACCTTCTCGATCATCGTCGCGCAGCGGACCCGGGAGTTGGCGTTGATGCGTGCCCTGGGCGGCAGCCGCCGCCAGATCATCGGATCGGTACTGGTCGAGGCGCTGCTCATCGGGGTGTTCGCGTCGATCGTCGGGCTGGCCGCCGGAGTCGGCGTCGGCGCCGGCCTGGCCACGCCTGGTGGCCCACGCCTCCGGCGGGCTGCAACTGGCCGGCATCGGGCTACCGACGGCGGCGGTGATCGCGTCGTTCACGGTGGGCATCGGCATCACCCTGATCGCCGCGCTGCTGCCGGCGCTGCGCGCCGCGAAGATCCCGCCGGTGGCGGCGCTGGCCGAGGTGTCCACGCCGGACCGGCCGCTGACCCGGATCAGCATCGCCGGCGCGGCCACCACGGCGCTCGGCGCGGCCGCGCTGGCCTGGGGGCTCAGTGGCGCGGGCGGGGCGACGCTGTGGCTGGTGCTGGTCGGGGTGCTGCGTCAGCTTCATCGGGGTGGCACTGCTCACGCCGCTGGTGGTACGCCCGGTGGTGAGCGCGGTCGGGGCACTGTTCTCCTGGTCGGTACCGGGCCGGCTGGGGCGGCTCAACTCCGGCCGCAACCCGCGTCGTACCGCCATCACCGCCGCCGCGCTGATGGTCGGCCTGGCCCTGATCACCGGGGTCAACGTGATCCTCAGCTCGGCCACGGCCAGCTTCAACCACATCGCCAACGACCAGACCCGGGTGGACCTGTTCATCTCCGGTGACCAGACCAGTGACCTGCCGCCCACCTTCGACCGGACGGTGATGACGAAGGCACGGCAGGTCAGCGGGGTCCGGGAGGCGGCAAGCGAGACGCTGGACGACGCGCTCATCAACGGCGACTCCAACTTCGTCAGCTCGGTCGACGACCTGCCGGCGATGGCCGACCTGTTCCTGCTCAAGCCGGTCGAGGGCACCCTCGGCCCGCTGGCTCCCGGGCAGGCCGTGGTGGACGACAAGGTGTCGAAGGCCAAGGGTCTGCACCCGGGCAGCACAGTGACCATGGAGTTCGTCAACGGCGGGCCGCACACCGTGACCATCGTCGGGGTGTACACCGCCAGCCAGGTACTCAGCTCGTGGCTGGTGTCGGCGGACGCGGCCCAGTGGATGCGCTCGCCGCAGCCCGCGTACGGGTACCTGCGGCTGGCCGACGGGGTGGCCGCCGCGCCGGTGCTGAGCCAGGTGGGCACGCTGCTCGCGGACAGTCCGGAGGTCAACGTGGCCGACCGGACCGACTTCATCAAGCAGCAGACCAGCCAGTTCGACTCGCTGCTCACGATGATCCAGATCCTGCTCGGACTGGCCATCCTGATCGCGGTGCTGGGCATCGTCAACACGTTGGCGCTGTCGGTCCTGGAGCGGACCCGGGAACTCGGGCTGCTGCGGGCGGTCGGGCTACGGCGCGGCCAACTGATGCGGATGATCACCGTGGAGTCGGTGGTGATCTCGGTCTTCGGGGCGCTGCTCGGCCTCGCCGTCGGCGTCGGGCTGGGCGCCGCGGTGGTCCGCGCGCTGCACGGCCAGGGCTTCAGCAACCTTTCGCTGCCCTGGCTGCAACTGGTGACCTACCTGCTGCTGGCCGCCGTCGTGGGGGTGGTGGCCGCGGTGCTGCCGGCGATCCGGGCGGCGCGTACCAACGTGCTGTCGGCAATCGCCTACGAGTAGGTCACCGGGCCGCTCGCCGCGTCGCGCCCCACCGGGGCCGGCGCGGCGGGTCGGCTCTTCCCCAGCCTGGGCAGGCGCCGGCCAGTTGGCGCAGGTACGCCACGTCGACTTCGACCAGGCTGGGTACCAGGGTCACCCCGGCGATGTGCGACAGGTCGACTTCGCACGGCACTGCGAGTACCCGCGGCCCCGGCCGCCAGCGCGCTGGCCACGCCGGTCGGCGAGTCCTCGATCGCCACGCAGCTCGGCGATGTCCACGCCGAGCAGGTCGGCGGCCGTCAGGTACGGCTTGGGATGCGGCTTGGTCTGGTCCACCTCGTCACCGCAGACCACGGCGGCGAAGTGCGCCCGGCCGATGGTCTCCAGGGCCACCTCGACCAGGTGCCGTCGGGTGGCGGTGACCAGGGCGGCCGGGATGGCGGCGGCGGTGACCGCGGCAAGCAGTTCGGCGGCGCCCGGCCGCCAGACCAGCCCGTCGGCGAACAGCTCCTTGACCCGCTCCTCCAGCCACGTGACGCTGGCCGTCACGTCCCGCCACGGCTGCCCGATGTCGGCGTGCAGGATCGCCATCGACTCGGCTCATGCTGGTGCCGACCATCCGGTGCCGGGCCGGCGCGGACAGCTCGCCGCCGTAGCGGTGGGCCAGCTCGATCAGCCCGACGTCCCACACCTTCTCGCTGTCCACCAGGGTGCCGTCCATATCGAACAGCACCCCGGCGAGCGGCGCGTCGCGTTGGCTCGTCGCGGTTGCGGTCGTCGCTGCGCACGGTCCGCACGCCCCTTCCCTGCGCCGGCCCGGCTGCCGGTCCCCGGCCAGCGTAGCCAGCACCGATCGGCTGCCGGCGTGGGCGAGCGCCGGTGTGACGTGACCCGGCTGCTGCGGACCGGCCGGCTCAGTGCGGGGTGGGCGACGGACGGGGTCGGCGCTGGCTGCGCGGCATCACGGCCGGCGTCGGCGCCGTCGGGCGCTCCGCTGCCCCGTCCGCCTCGGTCGACTGCCGCTCGCCGGGCTCTGCTGCGGCATCGCGCGGTCGGACCGGCTGCTCCTCCACCCGCTCCGGCAACGGCGACTCCGCCGGGGACTGGATGCGGTCGGCCCCTCCGGGGATGCGGGCGCGATCGGCATGGCAGACACTCCGGCTCGTTCGGGGATCCGGACGCGGTCGGCCCCTCCGGGGATGCGGACGCGGTCGGCGAGGCGGACACGTCGGGCTCGTTCGGAGACGACGGCGCGGGTGGTCCGGCGACGGCGACACGGGCGCGCTCGGCGAGGCGGACACGTCCGGCTCGTTCGGAGACAGCGGCGCGGGTGGCCCGCCCGGGGATGCCGGCGCGGCAGGCGCGTCCGGGGTGGCGGGTGCGGCCGGGGTCACGCGGGGCGTTGTCGGCGGTTGCGGCCTCCTGGCCGGGCTCGGCGGGGTCGTCGTCCGCGCGGGAGTGTCGGGGCGGCGGGCCGGGCGGCAGGGCGGGCGGCGGCTCGGGGGCCGGCGGCGGGGTCGGTGGGGCGGCGGGCGCCGGGGGTACCTCCTCGGGCACCCGGGTCACCGTGACCGCCGTGCCGTACGCGCAGATCTCGCTGACCATCTGGGTGATCCAGCGGTTGTCGAAGCGCATCCCGACGATGGCGTTGGCGCCCATTTCCATCGCCGCCTCGGCCATCTTGGCGACGGCGTCCTGCCGCCAGCGCAACAGCGCCACTCCGAGTCGCGGGTTGGGCTTGCCGTCCATCCCCTTGACGCCTTCGGAGAACGGGTTGTGGGTCCGGGCGGTAACCCCGACCACCTCCCCGAGCACGGCGCGGACCCGGTATCCGGGTACCTCGTCCGTGGTGACCACCAACATGCCAGGCATGGGAGAGATTGTGCCGCATGTACTGATTGAGACGATTGTGGTTTTTGGTGAATTACCCCGTTAGTGCTGATACCCCCCGGTCGCGTCCGCCCGGCCCCACCGACCGGGGATGCCGTGCAGCGCCAGCCGGCCGATCTCGGCGGGCACCGCCGGGTCGCTGCGCAGCACCTCGCCGTCCGGCTCCAGGCCGAGCACCGTACGCAGCAGCAGCAGCGGCGCACCGGAGGCCCAGGCCTGCGGCGAGCACGCGGTCGGGTACGCCACCGGGGCGGCGGTGGCGGCGCGGTCGTAGCCGACGAACACCTCCGGCAGCCGGTAGCCGAAGTGGCCGGCGGCCTGCAGCAGAGCCCAGGCCAGCCGGCCGGCCTCCTCGCGCCGGCCGTACCGGGCCAGCCCGGCCGCGATGAACGCGGTGTCGTGCGGCCACACCGTGCCGTTGTGGTACTCGATCGGGTTGTAGACCGGCTGGCCGGCGGCGAGCGTGCGGATCCCCCAGCCGGTGAACATCTGCGGGCCCATCAGCTGCCGGGTGACCTGCTCCACGTGCTCCTCGGCGAGCATCCCGCTCCACAGCAGGTGGCCGACGTTGGAGGTGAGGGTGGGCACCGGGCGGCGCTCACCGTCCAGGGCGAGCGCGTAGAAGCCCTTGTCCGGCAGCCAGAAGTCGGCGTTGAAGCGCTCGGCGAACGCCTTGGCGTCGCGCTCCAGCCGGTCGGCCAGGGCCACGTCGTCGTAGACCTCCCGGGCCAGCCGGGCCAGCCGCAGCCGGGCGTCGTAGGCGTACCCCTGGATCTCCACCAGCGAGCGGGGCAGCGAGGCCAGCCGGCCGTCCGGGTGGACGATCGAGTTCCAGGAGTCCTTCCAGCACTGGTTGGCCAGGCCGGTGGCCGGGTTGCGGGTCTGGTAGTCGAGGTAGCCGTCGCCGTTGCTGTCGCCGTACTGCTCGATCCAGTTCAGCGCGGCGCGGGCGGCCGGCTCCAGCTCCCGGACGGTGGCCACGTCGCCGGTCCACCGCTCGTACTCGTCGAGCACGACCAGGAACAGCGGGGTGGAGTCGACCGAGCCGAAGTACGGCGAGTGCGGACGCTCGCCGAAGTGGGTCAGCTCGCCGTGCCGCAGCTCGTGCAGGATCTTGCCGGGCTCGGCGTCGCGGAAGTCGTCGAACTCGGTGGCCTGCTGGGCGGCGAGCGCGCGCAGCGTGGTGCGGGCGAGCTCCGGGACGAACGGCAGCGCCTGGTAGCTGGTGATCAGGCTGTCCCGGCCGAACAGCGCCATGAACCAGGGCAGCCCGGCGGCCGGCAGCGACGAGTCCGGCACGGTCTCCGGGTAGAACCGCAGCGCGGCCAGGTCGACCAGGCTGCGGTGGTAGATGCGGCGCAGGTCGTCGGAGTCGGTGGCCAGGTGCGGCGCCGCGGCCAGCCACTCGTCCAGGCTGTCGGGCATGTTGGGCTGGTGCCGCTGGCGCTTGGGTACCGGCCGGTCGTGGTCGGTGGCCACCGACACCTCGATGTCGCCGTTCCAGGTCTCCCGGGGCGCGAGGGTGAGCCGGAAGGTCAGCGACTGGTCGGTGAAGAACGCGTCCCGGGCCCGGATGGTGGTCTCCCGGCGGAAGTCCTCGCGCTGGTACGCCAGCACCGCGCGCCCCTCCGAGCAGCGCCGGGACAGCTCGCCGATCTTCAGGAGCTTGTCCTTGATCTCGAAGATGTCGGCGAAGTCGGCGGCGAACAGCATCGACAGCTCCACCTGCATCGGTCCGAGGCCGTGGTTGGTGACCTCGATCTGCTCCTGCATGCCCTCGCCGACGTGCCGGCGGCGCACCACGGACAGCGACGGGTTGCGGTAGATGGTGCCGGTCGGCTCGATCAGGAAGAAGAAGACCTCGTCGTACTCGATCACCTCGGCGGACAGCGCGCTCAGCGACCGGCCGTTGAGCCGCAGGTCCCAGCGGGACAGGTGGCGGGTGTCCCGGTAGAAGAGTCCGTCGGTGGTGTCCGTGCCGGCATCGATGTCGCCGTTGGCGTCGCTGACGACGAACGTCGACCCCTCGAGGATGCTGATCTGCCCTGCGCGCACGTGCGCTCCGTCCGATTAAAGCCGTGTTGGGAGATTTGGCCGGGCCAGTTCCGGCAAATTGCCGCTGATCTTGGTGCTCCACGTACAGAATCCGCAGTGGTGGGTAGTACCACCACGGTATCCAGCGCAGCGCTCCACGTGATGCGCTCGCCCGGACAGAAAAGAGGACGGCCGTGAGGACCGACTCGGTACAGGAGCCGCCCCATCCGACCCGTCGTCGCCTGCGTGTTGCGATGGTCGCCCCGCCCTGGTACGAGCTACCACCGGTGGGCTACGGCGGACTCGAGCTGATCTGCTCCGCACTGATCGACGCCCTGGTAGAGCGGGGCCACCACGTGACCCTGTTCGGTGCCGGCGAACACCACGGCACCCTGGCCACCAAGTTCGTCAGCACCACCCCGGACCTGCAGTACCCACGCATCGGCGAACTGGTCCCCGCCGTACTGCACACCGCCCGAGTGAACCGGATGCTGGCCGCCGGTGACTTCGACGTCATCCACGACCACACCATCGAGGGACTCATCACCGGCCCGGCCCGGCCCGCGCCCACCGTGGTCACCGTGCACCTGCCGGTCGACGGCGAGCACGGCGACCTGTTGGAGGCGGCCGGCAACGCGGCCCGGCTGGTATCCATCTCGCACAACCAGCGCTCCCGCCGCCCGAACCTGGCCTGGGCCGGCACCGTCTACAACGGGCTGCCGGTCGAGCAGATCGGGCCGGTCTCGCCGGCCGCCGCCGGCGACGGCCCGGTGCTCTGGCTGGCCCGGTTCAACCCGGACAAGGGCCCGGACATCGCCATCGAGGCGTGCCGGGCGGCCGGGCTGCCGCTGCTGCTGGTCGGCAAGTGCAACGAGGCCAACGAGCACGCGGCGCTGCGCGACCTGGTCCGGCCGATGCTCGGCCCGGACGTCGAGCTGGTGGTCAACGCACATCGGCCGGTGGTGGACAGCCTGATCTCGCAGGCCCGCTGCCTGCTGCTGCCGATCCGCTGGCCGGAGCCGTTCGGGATGGTGATGATCGAGGCGATGGCCAAGGGTCTGCCGGTGGTCGCCATGCGGCAGGGCTCGGTGCCGGAGATCGTCGAGCACGGCGTCACCGGGTTCATCTGCGACCGGCCCGAGGACATCCCGGCAGCGCTGCACCGGGTCAAGGACATCGACCCGCAGGCCTGCGTCGACCACGTCCGCCGGCACTTCGGCGCGGACCTGATGGCCCGCCGCTACGAGGAGGTCTACCTGGACGCGATGGCGCACAGCCGCTCCGCGCGGCTGGGTCGGCCACTGACCCAGCTGGTCCCGACCACGGCGGCCCGGCCCACCAACACCCGACCGATGGACCACCACGAACACCCGCGCAACGGGCGTGGCGTGACGCCGAACGCGTCCCACCTGCAGCGCCCGTAGCTCGCCGGTACCCCGATGGGGTGAATCGGGACACCACCGCGGGCCCGGTCGCGCTGCGCATCCGGGCATACCCGCGCCCCGGCCAATAGGCTGGGGCGCGGTGCCGGCCGCCCCCGACGGCCGCGGAGAGGAATCCCCCAACCATGCTCAAGGGCTTCAAAGACTTCATCATGCGCGGCAACGTCGTCGACCTCGCGGTCGGCATCGTCATCGGCGCCGCCTTCACCACCGTGGTAACCCAGTTCACCAAGTCATTCCTGAACCCGTTGATCCAGTTGATCACCGGGGCCAGCGCGGACTCGATGGGTGGCCAGATCAAGATCAACAAGAACGTGGTCTTCACCTACGGCGACTTCATCAACGCGCTGCTAACTTTCCTGCTCACCGCGGCGGCGCTCTACATCCTCGTGGTGTACCCGATGAACAAGCTGGCCGAGCGGCGCAAGCGGGGCGAGGAGCCGCCGCCGGCCGCGCCGTCCGAGGAGGTCAAGCTGCTCACCGAGATCCGTGACGCGCTCGCCGGCCCGGAGCGGACCGTGCCCAGCCAGCGGCAGCCCAGCACTGACGCGCCGATCCGCCCCGACGAGGCCTGAGCCGGTGCGGGTGGCCCGCCCCGGTCAGTCGACGGGGCGGGCCACCGCGACGGTGACGGTGGTGCCGGCCGGCCCGGACGAGATTTTGACCTCGTCACTGAGCTGCCGGATCATCCACAGCCCCCGGCCGGTCACCGCGTCCGGGCGGGAGCGCAGCAGGCCGGCATGCTCGGGGTCGGCGATGCCGGCGCCCCGGTCGGCCACCTCGCAGTAGATCGTGGTGTCGTCGTGCCAGAGCCGCAGTGAGCCGGTGCCGCCGCCGTGCCGGACCACGTTGCTGGTCAACTCGTTGGCGATCAGCACCAGGTCGGTGACGCGCTGACTGGACAGTCCAGCAGTCACGGCCCCGGCGGGCGACGAGGTCGCGCAGCAAAGCCAACCCGGGAAGCCCCACCTGATGAAACTCTTCGTTGGGCGGCGGGTTACCGCCGGCACGCGCGGCCACGTCCTTCACCGTACGCGACGATCGAGGAAGCCACCCGTCGAGGCGGTCGACAGCGAGAAAGCGCGGCTGTGCGGCTCAACCATGGCGGCGCACCGCCACCAGAGCGATGTCGTCCGCGGAGTGCGCCGGACCGACCTCGGTGACCAGCCGGCTGACGAACGTCTCCAGATCCGGCTCCACCTCACGCACCGCCCGGGTCAGCCGCACCAGGCTCTCGTCGAACGGCTCCGTCCGGGTCTCCACCAGCCCGTCGGTGTAGAGCACCAGGGTGTCCCCGGCGGCCAGGGTGAACTCCACCTCGGTGGCTGCCCGCACCGGAATGCCCAGCAGTGGCGAGCGCCCGGTTACCAGGCCCACCTGACCGCAGTGCCGGTGGACGGGCGGCGGATGGCCGGCGTTGGCCAGCACCGTACGACCGCTGGCCACCTCGATGGCGAGCAGGCAGATGGTCGCGATCTCCCCTGGCAGCAGGGTGGCCATCAGCGAGTTGAGCCGGTCCAGCACCGCCGCCGGGCCGTGCCCCTCGGCCAGGTAGGCCCGGGTCGCGTGACGCAGCTCGGCCATCACGGTGGCCGCGTGCAGCGAGTGCCCGCCGACGTCCCCGACCGCGACGAGCAGCCGGTCGCCGAGCCGGATCGCCTCGTAGAAGTCGCCGCCGATCTCGGCCCGCTCGCTGGCCGGCACGTACCGCACCGCCAGGTCGTAGCCGGCGACGTAGGGCAGCCGGCGGGGTAGCAGGCTGCGTTGCAGGGTCAGGGCGAGGTCGTGCTCCTCGTTCCACATCCGCAGCGTGTCCAGCGCAGACAGCAGTGCCTGGCCGAACAGGGTGAGCACTGCGCCGGCCTCGTTGGCCGCCGTGGTGGGGACCAGCACATGCACCGGCGGCCGGTCCAGCCGGGAGCGCACGGTGAGGACCCGGACGGTGTCCCCTTCCGGCCACGGCGGGGACGGCCAGTTCCGCGGCGACTGGTCGCTGACGGTCACCCCCATCGGCTCCTCACCTACCTCCACCGTCCAGGAGCGCAGCGTCACCGGCTCCCCCGGGCCGGACGTGAGGGCGGCGCGGCGGGAGCCGTCGGTGCCGGTGGCGATCACCACCAGCGGTGAGCCGAACACCTGTGCCGCGCTGCGCGCCGCCGTCTCCAGCAACTCCCGCTGGCCGGCGGCGGCGCTCATCGCGACACTGGCCCGGGCCAACCCGGCCAGCCGCTCGGCGAGCCGTTCGGCGTGGATACGGGCCTGGTAGTAGCGCAGGATCGCGGCCACGGTGGCGAGCAACTCGTCCGGATTGATCGGCTCGACCAGGTACGCGTCGGCGCCGCGCTCCAGTCCGTGGGTACGGTCGACGGTGTGGATGGCGGCGGCCGACACGTGGATCACCGGGCGTGATGCCGTGCACCGGGTCGGCCTTGATCTGCTCGCACACCTCGAAGCCGGTCAGGTCGGGCAGTCGGACGTCCAGCACGACCAGGTCGATGCCGCCGAGCGCCACCCGGTCCAGGGCCTCCCGACCGGTACCCGCCTCGGTGACCTGGTACCCGCCGCGGCGCAGCCAACTCGCCAGGATGTACCGCTTCGACGGGGTGTCGTCGACGACCAGCACCAGGGTGCCGGCATCCGGGCGACGGAGCGCACCCACGGGCAGACCGGCCAGGCCGGTCACCGGATGTCCCCGGGCGGCGGGGCGTCGGCGTGCACCGCGCTGGGCGGCAGCCGGACGGTGACCGTGGTACCCGCTCCGACCGTGCTGGTGCAGGGCGAGTGTGCCGCCCAGCAACTGGACCAGCCGGCGGGCGTACGGCAGGCCGAGCCCGGTCCCGCTGACCGACGTCTGGTACGTGGTTGCGCACCTGGTGGAACTCCTCGAAGACGCGCTCCTGCTCGTCGGCGGGGATGCCGATGCCGGTGTCGGCGACGACCAATTCGACCCAGCCGTCCGGGGTGACCGAGGCGGTCAGTCGCACGTACCCGGCCGGGGTGAACTTCAGCCCGTTGGTGAGCAGGTTGCGCAGCACCTGGGTGAGCATCACCGGGTCGGTGTGCAGGTCCGGCACGCCGACCGGCTCGACCACGTCGAGGGTGGCGCCCTCCCGGCTGATCGCCGGCAAAAGGGTGCCGCGCAGAGTGTCGAAGATCGGCTTGAGCTCAGTGCGCTGCAGCGCCGGCTCCAGCTTGCCGGACTCGGCCTTGGCCAGGTCGAGCAGCTCGTTGACCAGGCCGAGCAGGCTGTTCGCGGAGGCGTCGATGAGCTGCAACTGGTCGGTCTGGTCGCCGGTGAGCGGATCGGAAGACGGGTCCAGCAGCAGCCGGGTCAGGCCGACCACCGACGTGACGGGAGAGCGAAGCTCGTGGCTGACGTTGGCCAGGAACCGGGTCTTCGCCTCGTTGGCGGCGCGGGCCTGTTCGGTTCGCTGGTCCAACTCGGCGTAGAGCGCCACTACGCCGCGGTTGGTCGCCTCCAGCTCGTCGGAGAGCTCGGTGTAGAGGGCCATCACCCCGCGGTTGGTCTCCTCCAGCTCGGAGTTGAGCCGCAGCAGCTCGTTGCGGTGGGCCTGCACCTCGGCCAGCGTGGCCAGCAGTTGCCGGTTGTGTACGGCCAGCTCGTCGAGGGGGGTACCGGCGGTCAGCGTGGAGACCTCCGAGGCGACCCGGCGCAGTCCCGACGGGGACAGGTCGCGGGTACGGTCGGTGAGTCGGCGTCCGGCGGTCAAGGTGATCATGCCGTCGTCGGTACGTAGCTCCCACTCCTCCATCAGCGCACGGGTCACCGCCAGCGCGTCGACCAGCCCGGGGTCGGCCTGGCCGAGGGCCTGGACCATGAAATGCAGCACCGGCTGTGCTGCCCCGGTGTCGACGGTGAACACCACGGTGTTCGGGCCGAGCGCGGCGAGCAGCCGCCGGGTCACCTCGGACAGCGAGGCGGCCAGCCGGATCTCGTCCTGCCCGGTCACTCCCAACGCCACCGCGAGTTCCCGGGCCTGCCGGCGTACCGCGAAGACGCCCTGTTCGCTGGCGATCAGGACGCGCAGTACCTCGACGCCGGCCATCAGGCGGTCGCCACCAACACCGCGGCGTCGTCGCGGCGGGTGGCCGCGGTGCGCAGCAGGGTCGCGGCGATCACCACCGGCGGATGGCCGCGTAGCCCGATGTGGTCGGCGATGTCCCACCGGTCGTTGAGTCCGTCGGAGTGCAGGACCAGCAGCGCGCCGGGCGGCAGCGGCGCGTCGAATTCACGGATGTCGCGGGCCTGCTGGCCGACGATGCCGGGCAGCGACACCAGGCTTCGCCGCCGGCCGTCGGTATGCACGCTGGCGGCCACGTTGCCGATACCGGCGAAGCGCACCAGCGTGGCGTCCAGGTCGAGCTCGGCCACCCCGGCGACCGCGCCCCGGGTATGGCCGGCGCTGCGGTGCAGGTGGGTCAGCAGGTCGCGGGGGCCGAGGGTGGGGGCCGAGCGGAACGCGGCGACCAGCGCCTGCGCGGCCGCTGCCGCCAGGCCGCCGTGGCCGAGTCCGTCGCAGAGCAGCACCTGCCGGCGGCCGTCGACCTGACGGGCGGCGTAGCCGTCGCCGCAGGATCGCTCGCCGGGGAAGGGCCGGGAGATCCCGGAGACCCAGTCGCGGGGTGAAGGCGACAGCCGGACCCACGGTGGCCGCCAGCACAGTGCCCGAGCCGGGCCAGGAGTACACGTCCAGACTGCTCGTCAGCCGGGTGATCGCGCCGAAGCCGATGCCGAGGGTACCGGCGGTGGAGTGGCCGTCCTGGCGCATCGCCTCGACGTCGGCCATGCCCGGCCCGGAGTCGATCGCGATGATCTCCACGCCGACGCGGTCGCCGCCACGCCGGGGGCGGAGCAGCACCCGGCCGGATTCGGCGTGCCGGCCCAGGTTGGTGGCGATCTCGGTGGCGACGATGGCCAGATCGGCCTGTGCCGACTCGGCGAAGCCCAGTTCGGCGCCGAGCGCGACGGCGGCCCGGCGGACCGCGGGCGCGGTGGCCACCTCATCGACGGGCAGCCACAGTCGGTCGTCGACAGCGAACAGGGCGTGGTCCGGCCCGGTCACCATCGCGGTTTCGCCGCCCCCGGTGTCGCGGTCCCCCGACACGGGGTCACCGTTCCCACTTCACGGTGGTCACCACGGTGCCCTTGCCGACTTCGGTCCACAGGTCGAACTCGTCCATCAGCCGGCGCGACCCGGACAGCCCGAGCCCGAGTCCGCCCCCGGTGGTGTACCCGTCGGTCAGCGCCCGCTCCAGATCCGGGATACCCGGGCCCTCGTCGGCGAAGACCAGTCGCAGCCCGTTGCGCCGACCGTTGCTGACCGGCTGCACCTCGGCCCGGCCGCCGCCGCCGTAGACCAGCGTGTTGCGGGCCAGTTCGCTGGCGGCAGTGACCAGCTTGGTCTGGTCGACGAGGCTGAGCCGGGTGGCCACCGCCGCGGCCCGGACCATTTGCCGCACCCGCACCACGTCGTCGTCCCCGACGATCGTCTGGACCTGGGCCGGCCCGGTCGGCTCGACATCGATCACAACGGAACCGGGGCATCCGGATCGGCCCGGGTGACCGCGCTCTCCGCGGGCCCGCCCAGCCGCTGCTCGCGGGCCCGGCGCAGCAGGGCCAGACCGAACTCGACGTTCAGCGCGGTGCGGATGCCCCGCAGCGGCAGCCCCAACTCCACCAGGGTGATCGCGACCGCGGGGCGCATCCCGACGACCACGGTCTCGGCGTCCAGCACCCGGGAGACCGCGGCGATGGTGGCGAGCATCCGGCCGACGAAGGAGTCCACGATGTCCAGGGCGGTGATGTCGATGATGACGCCGTGCACGCCGGCCGAGACGATCCGCTCGGCCAGGTCCTCCTGCAGTCGTAGCGCCAGCCGGTCCTCCAGGTCCACCTGGATGGAGACCAGCAGCACGTCACCGAGGCTGAGGACGGGTACCCGGTCCACCGCGGTTACCGCGATGCCCGGGCAGCGCCGCCGGCCAGCTCGACGCCGCTGGCCCGCAGCGCGTAGCGCAGCGCCTCGGACAGGTTGGCCTTGGTGATGATCTCACCGAACTCGATGCCGAGCGAGACGATGGTCTGGGCGATCTGCGGCCGGATCCCGGAGATGATGCACTGCGCGCCCATCAACTGGGCGGCCACCACGGTCTTCAGGATGTGCTGGGCGACCTGGGTGTCCACCGCCGGTACCCCGGTGATGTCCAGGATCGCCCACGGCGAGCCGGTGTCCACCAGGGCCTGCAACAGGCGCTCCATCACCACCTGGGCACGGGCCGAGTCCAGGGTGCCGATCAGCGGGACCGCGACCACCCCGTCCCACAGCTTGACCACCGGGGTGGACAGCTCCAGCAACTGCTCGGCCTGCTCGTTGATGACCGCCTCGCGGGCGTTGACGTAGCTCTCGAAGGTGAACAGCCCGAGCCGGTCGATGAAGAGCGAGAACTGCGCGAAGTCGATGAGCTCCTGGGCGTTGGTGGAGTCCAGGTTGGGCAGCAGCGCGTCCTTGATGCCGAACACGCTGACCGCGGTCTCGGTGGCGGAGAAGCCGCGCCGGGCGCGGTCGCGGGACAGTTCCACCAACGCGCCACGCAGCCCGGCGGCTGCCGGCGATTCGGCAGTGCCCGCCTGCGCGCCCAGCGCGGCCTCGACCTCGGTGTAGAGCTCCCCGATCTGCCGGCCGAGCTCGGCCTGGGTCAGCCGACCGCGCAGCGAAGCCCCGACGGCTGCGACCCAGGCGGCCAGGACGGCTTCCCGCCGGTCGGAAAGTAGCGCAGCAAGCCGCCCGGTGGTGGCTGCGTCCATGGATCTCCTACCTCACTGGCCGTGCTGTCCGGCCGGGGTCTGATACCCGCCCGCACTGTATGCAGGCGTGTTTACTACGGCGGGACACTACCGGAGGCCTGGTCGGGTCGCATGGTGTGCCGGCCGCCCTGCCGCGGGTATGGTGACTTGCCAGTATCACGACCCACCCGGAGATGACATGCCACTCGACGTCGCCCAGCAGCGCGACGGTGCCCGCGAGGTGCTCGCGGTCACCGGGGATCTCGACCTGGAGACCGCGCCGACGCTGGTGAGCGCAGCCTTCGCGCTGATCGAGCTGGGTACCCGGGACATCATCGTCAACGCCAGCGAGCTGCAGTTCTGCGACTCGTCGGGACTGTCAGCATTCGTCCGTATCGCCAACAGGTTGGAGCCGGACGGCGGCCGGCTGGCCATCGTCGCGCCGCACCCGATTGTCAGCCGGGTGCTGGAAATCAGCGGCCTGGTGGAAGCGTTTGTGGTGGCCGACGACCTGGCGGCCGCGGTAGCCCGGCTCGACCAGCCCGCGGAGCACTGACCCTGCCTGACCGGCCCGAGCCCGGCCTCGACAGCGCACAGTCACAGCCAGACGCGGTTCTCCCGGGTATGTTCGCCCATCTCGCGCAACTCCTCGGCGGAGAAGGCGGCGCGTAGCGCGGTGAACTCCTCGCGCTCCTCGCGGTGCAGATGGTCCAGCATGATCGTGCGGAATTCGGCGTACACCGTGGGGAACGCCGCGTCGTCGACGCCGAGAATGATCAACTGGCTGAGCAGTTCGTCGGCCCGGTTCTCCTCGACCACCCGGGCGTGGGCGACGGCCGGGCCGTCCGGGATGGCCTGTTCGGCGAGCGGATGCACGAATCGCGATTCGACGTCCTCGTGCGCCTCGATCAGGCTGGCCAGGTCCCGCAGCGCGCCGCCCCGACGGGCGGGCGGGGCGGTGGGCAGGGCGGCGATGCCGGCCCGGATCTGCTCGTGCTGGCCGAGCAGGACGTCAATCAGATCGCCCTGATCGGGCGCGACGACCTCCGGTCCGGCGCTGGCGAGAGTCATGATCAAGTCCTTTCCGCTGCTGACTGTGCTCCCATACCCGGATGCGTCGCATTCAACCCTGAAACCACCAGAAAGTGACGCCGATCACGCGCCGGCCGCGTCCACCTCGTAGACCCGGTACGCGTGCCGGATGACCGGGTATGCCACGTTGCGCACCGGTACCCCGCCCGGCGTGCTGCCCAGCTCGGTACCGGCGTGCGCGTGTCCGTGCACCGCCAGCGCGGTCGGCGCGGAGTCGATGGCGGCGCCGAGCAGGTGGGTGCCGAGGAACGGGTAGATGTCCGGCGGCTCGCCCAGCAGGGTGGCCGCGACCGGTGCGTAGTGCGTCAACGCCACCAGCACGTCACAGTCCAGCGAGCGCAGGGCGGCGCCGAGGGCGTGCGCGGCCGACACCGAGTGCCCGACGAAGGCGCGCATTTCCGGCTCCCCGAAGCCGCTGGCGGTGTGGCTGCCGAAGCCGCCGCCGAAGCCCTTCACGCCGGCCACCCCGAGCCGCTGGCCGGCACAGTCGAGCACCACGCCGTCGCCGTCCAGTACCCGTAGGCCGGCCTCGACCAGGGTTTCGGCGACTGCCGCCGACTGGTCGCTGTGGTGGTCGTGGTTGCCCAGCACCGCCACCACCGGGACGGGCAGGTCACCAAACTCGGCGGCCACGCAGCGGGCCTCGTCCACGGTGCCGTACCGGGTCAGGTCGCCGGCCAGCAGCAGCACGTCCGCCTCGTCGGCGAGGCCGGCCAGGTCAGGCCGGTACCGGCCCTGCACGGCGGCGTCCATGTGCACGTCTCCGACGGCGGCGACCCGGATCACGACGCCACCCCGGTGCGCTCGGCCGGCACGGCGGCCCCGTCGGCGGGTGGGGCAGTGGAGGCGGGCGGGGCAGTGGAGGCGGGTGGAGCGATCTCCAACCGTTCCAGCAGGTTCAGCAGGGCCAGCGCGTACGGCGAGCCGGCGAGTTCGGCGGCGGCACGCGGCCAGTCGATCTGCTCGCGCAGCGAGCGGGCCAGCGGCAGCGCGGTGGCGAAGTCGCAGTGATGCTCGGTGAACGCCAGCCCCTTGTGCACCAGCAGGGTGGTGGCGCTCACCACCGGCACGGCGATGGCGTGCACATTGATCAGTTCCGCCGCGGCCAGGTCGGCGTCGGTGACCGGCTGCTCGACCGGGCGGTGGATCAGGTCGACCAGCCGGTCCTCGTCGTACGCCTTGACCAGCCAGTCCTCGGGCGGTCGGACGGTGGCGAACCCGTTGTCGGCGAGCGCGTCGAGGACCCGGTCGACGTCGGCTTCGCGGATCAGGAAGTCCACGTCGTGGTCGCTGGTGGTGCCGCCGCGGGCGTACACGGCGAAGCCGCCGGCCAGCGCGAACGGCACCTCGGCCGACTTGAGCACGGCGGCCGCCCGCTTCAGGGTGCCGAGCAGGTTCTGGTCTTGCGTCGCGAGATCCATCACGGTTCCTGCTACCCCACCGGCGCCGGAGCTAACCACCGGGTCACCCGGTCGGGGGTTGCCGGGGCGGTCGGTGGGTCTCAAGCTCTCGGGCTGGGTTTCCTGTCGGGCAACGCGCGGATCGCGGTGGTGATGGTCGGGCCTGCGTAGCGGGTACCCCCGTGTGCTGGGCCGTCGTCGGGGGAAGCCGGCGGCGGCCCGCTGTGCCGTGTGGACGATCAGCGGCCGGGGTAGATTGAGCCATGGACGCACCTGCCTCCCCCCGCATGGTCGCGCGCACCACCCTGATCGTCATCGGTCTGGTGCTCGCCACCGCCCTGCTCCTGGTGGTCATCTTCCAGACTCGGCGGGTGCTGGTGTGGATCGGCATCGCCGGCTTCTTCGCCACCGCGCTCTACCCGCTGGTCAACTGGGTCGACCGCAAGGTGCGCTTCCTCGGCCGCTGGTTCGCCACGGTGGTGGTCTTCCTGGTGGTCTTCGCGATCCTCGGCGGGCTGCTGACGCTGTTCATCGTGCCGCTGGTGCGGGAGGGCAGCCGGTTCATCGACCAGGCCCCGCAGACCATCGCCGATATCAGGGCCGGCCGCGGCGACGTCGGCCGGCTGCTGGCCCGCTGGCACGCGGTGGACTGGCTGGCCGACCACGAGGACCAGATCAAGCAGTACGGCAAGGGGCTCGGCGGGCACACCGTGGCGTTCGTGCAGGGCGTGGCGACCACCATCGCCGGCGCCCTGTCGATCATCGTGCTGTCCTACCTGATGGTGCTGGAGGGGCCGCGCGCGTTGGACGCCTTCCTCTCGCTGTTCGGCGAGCGCACCGCCGAGCGGATCCGGTCGGTCGGCACCGACTGTGCCCGCACCATCACCGGATATCTCACCGGGAACCTGTTGATCAGTCTGGTCTGCGGGGTGCTCACCTGGGTCATGCTGCTGATCCTCGGGGTGCCGTTCGCCGGCCTGATCGCGCTGTTCGTGGCGCTCGTCGACCTGATCCCGCTGGTCGGGGCCACCCTGGGCGCGATCCTGGCGACCATCGCGGCGCTGCTGCACTCGGTGACCGCCGGGATCATCCTGATCATCTTCTTCGTGGTGTACCAGCAACTGGAGAACCATCTGCTGCAACCGCTGGTGTACGCCCGCACGGTCCGGCTGAACCCGCTCACCGTGCTGATCGCGATCCTGATCGGGGTGGAACTCGCCGGCATCCTGGGCGCGCTGCTGGCCATCCCGGTCGCCGGTACCGCCCAGATCATCGTCCGGGACCTGTGGCACAACCGACGCGGCCGGCCGGTGCTGGCGGCGGACGGTCCGCCAGACGGGCCCGACGAACCGGTGGACAGCCTCGACGAAGCGGAACCGGCAAGCGTCGAGCCGGCGCGCACCGAGCCGGCGAACTGACCCGGGGCCGGCGCGCCGGTCAACGGGTGGGCAGGTCGTCCTCGCCGAAGTCGTGGTCGGGGTGGTTGACGCCGTCGTGCCGCCAGTAGCCCCGGGTCACCACCTGCTCGCGGTCCAGCCCGCGCTCCTCCAGCAACAGATCGCGGAGCCGGCGTACGGCGTGCGCCTCGGCGGCCACCCAGACCCGTACCCCGGCGGGTAGTTCGGCGGAGCGCAGCGCGTCGTGCAGCAGCACCCCGGCCTGGGTCGTGCCGCGGTGCAGCCAGGTCACCGGGGTGTCCATCGGCACCTCGTCGTCGGCGTCGCGGACCTCCGCGAAAACCGTGGTGGGCAGGTTCCCGGGGCGGCTCGCAAGGATCGTCGCGATGCCCGGCAGCGCGGTCTCGTCGCCCGCCAGCACCAGCGCCGTCGCCTCCGGACTGAGCTGGTACGACGCGCGCGGGATGCCCACCGCTGCCCGGTCCCCCGGCTGGACCCGGGCCGCCCAGGTCGAGGCCGGCCCGTGCCCGTGCACCACGAAGTCGATGTCGAGTTCACCGGCGCGCTCGTCGTAGCGCAGCGGGGTGTACGTGCGGGTGGTCAGCGGCCGGTCGAAGGTGACCAGTCCGTCCGGGTCGGGGGCCGGCAGATCGACGTCGGTGGCGCCCGGCTCCGGCAGGAACACCTTCAGGTGGCTGCCCGCGCCCGGCCAGCGGAACCGGTGCATGTCCGGACCGGCGAAGGTGACCCGCACCACCCGGGGAGCGGGTCGCTCCACCCGGCGGACGTGCACCCGGATGGGGGCCGGACGGCGCTTCGGACGGGGCTGGGGGGTGGGCTGCCGGTCATCGGTCACCCGACCAGTCTGCCCCAGAACCGACATATCGGCTCGTCGGGTGCCTGGCAGCCGGGCGGTCCGCTCACCGACACCCAACGACCGTCCGACCGCGACCGCGTCGACCACCGGCCACGGCGCGGCGCCAGCGGCAGCTCGTCCTACCCGGGCGGCGGCGCGTACCAGCGGGTCAACCCACCGTCGGGCTTCTAGCGACAAGATTCGGTACCCACCGCGCCGTGCCACCCGCTGCCTGGGTGGCACGGCGCGGTCGCGTCGCGAGGTGAGGCGCCAACGGCACCCGGCGGTCGGAGAAGAATCTCCGGTGCGGGCTGTCGCCAATCGGTAGGTCCGTTCGTCGCCCGGGTGAGAACCGACCGAGGGGAGCACCACGATGAAGTACATGATGTTCGTCTGTACCGACACCGAGCCGGACCTGGACAAGACCGACGAGCCCGACATCGAAGTCTGGGTGGCCGAGAACGACCGCCGGGGCCGGCGGGTGACCGGGAACGTGCTGGTGTCGCCGTCGAGCGCCACCACGGTACGGGTCCGCAACGGCCAACTGCTGGTGTCGGACGGCCCGTTCGCGGAGACCAAGGAGCTCATCGTCGGCTTCGACATCATCGAGTGCGTCGACCTGGACGAGGCGATCGAGGTGGCCCGGACGCACCCGATGGCCCGGGGCGGCCGCATCGAGCTGCGCGCGTACGCGGACGAGGTCTGACCGGGCCGATGTCCCGCCCGTGGCCGCGACGGCCCCGCGCTGTCGCGGCCACGGGCATCCCGCGGCCGGGTGCGACTTGCGGCCCCGGCCAACCCGCCGCCCCCGGGACGGGCGGGTCAGGCAACCACGTTCACGCCGGTGAGGTGCGCGGAGAGGCGCCACAGCCGGGCCGCCTCGGCGGGGTCGACACGGTAGCCGCGGACCACCTGGCCGGTGGCCGGGTCGGTGACCGGGGTGACGACGGCGCAGTCCTCGGCGTACACCCCACCGAGGTGGGCGACCGCCGGCGAGGTCGCCGCCCAGACCTGGGTCGCGGCACCCTGTTCCGGCGTCTTGAACCCGGCCCCGAGCTGGTTGCCGTCGGCGTCGATCCAGCCGGCGTCGACCATCTCCTGTCGGGGCAGGTGCCGCTGCAGCGGGAGTGAGGATGTAGCCGGGATGGACGGCGAGCGCGCGTACGCCGGCGGCCCGGCCGAGTGCGTCGAGGTGCGCGGCGAACAGCACGGTGGCCGTCTTGGATTGCGCGTAGGCGGCCCACTTGTCGTAGCCGTGGGTGAAATGCACGTCGTCCCAACGGATCCGCGAGCCCGGTCCGCCGGAGGTGGCCACCGCCACCAGCCGCGCCGCACCGGTCCGGGCCAGTGCCGGCCAGAGCCGGTTCACCAGGGCGAAGTGACCGAGGTGGTTGACGGCGAACTGGGCCTCCCAGCCCGGTCCGACCCGGGTTTGGGGGCAGGCCATCACGGCCGCGTTGGTGATGAGGATGTCGATGCCGCGCCCGGTGTCGAGGAACCGGTCCGCGAAGCCACGCACGCTCTCCAGGTCCGCCAGATCCAGCTCGTCGACCTCGACGTCCGGCACGCCCGCCAGTGCCTCGCGGGCGGCGGCCGGCCGGCGGGCGGGTACCACCACCCGGGCACCGGCGGCGGCGAGCGCGACGGTGGTGGCCCGGCCGAGGCCGGAGTAACCGCCGGTCACCACGGCGAGCCGGCCGGACAGGTCGACACCGGCCAGTACTTCGGCGGCGGTGGTGTGCGGGCCGAACGGTTGCGTCATGGCCCGGACGGTAGGGCTTCGAGCGCCCTCGAGGTCAAGCCGGCGTCGGGCCGTCCGTCGGGGTCTCGGTGGGGGGCCTGCTGTTCGGTGCCGGGGGTACCCCGGCGCACGTCACCCGCCGCGCACCCAGCCACGGCCCCGCGGCAACGGTGGCGGGCCTGATCCCGGGCCGCTGACTGTCCCCCACAGGCGTCAGGCGCTCAGTAGCTTCGTGAATCGTTTCACGTTGAAGCTGTGACGTTGTTGCCGGATTGATGGGTGTCAGTAGCTTGCACAGGCCGGGACGCAGCCGTTACGCACCGTGCCATGCGCCGTGCGGGATCAGCCGAGCCGCGGCGGATCAGGCGTGCCGGACCAGGGTGGAGCCGCGGACCACCAGCTCCGGCTGGAACACCACCGGGCGGTGGCGGTGCTTGGCGCGGTCCTCGCCGGTCTCCTCGATCAGCAGCTCGGCGGCCGTCCGGCCCATCCGGAACGCCGGCTGGCGGACCGAGGTCAGCGGCACGGCGGCCGCCGCCGCGAACTCGATGTCGTCGTAGCCGACGATGGACATCTCCTCGCGGTACCCGCACGCCCGCGGCGAACATCGCCTGCAGCACGCCGAGGGCGACCAGGTCGTTGACGCAGAACACCGCGGTCGGCCGGTGGGCCAGGCCGAGCAGCCGGGAGCCGGCGTCCCGTCCGGAGGTGACCGTCATCTGCTCGACCTCCAGTACGGTCAGCGCGTCCGGCGGCAGCCCCGCCTCCGCGAGGGCCGCCTGCGCGCCGGAGCGGCGGTCGCGGCACTGGGCCAGCGAGGACGGGCCGCTGACGTAGGCGATCTGCCGGTGTCCGGCCCGGACCAGGTGCCGGACGGCCAGTTCGCCGCCGGCCACGTCGTCCACCGAGACCGAACAGGACTCCTCGGCGGGGCTGACCCGGTCGACCACCACGTACGGGATGCGGTGCCGGCGGAAGCGCGGCGATGTTCGCGCCGTCGGCGTCGGCGGGCGTGACCAGTACCCCGCGTACCCGCTGCTCGGCGAAGAGCGACAGGTACGCCGCCTCCTCGGCCGGGTCCTGGCCGCTGTTGCACATCATCACCCGCAGCCCCGCGTCCAGGGCAGCGCGCTCGGCGCCCCGGGCGACGTCGACGAAGAACGGGTTCGCCATGTCCAGCACCAGCAGCGCCATGATCCGGCTGTCGCCGGCCCGCAGATGCCGCGCGGACTCGCTGCGCACGTACCCGAGCTCGTCGATGACGGCGGTGACCCGGGCCCGGATGTCGGCGGAGACCTGACCCGGCCGATTGATCACATTGGATACCGTGCCGACCGAGACACCAGCGTGGCGGGCCACGTCCTTGATGCTGATCATCCCGGTCCTGTCCTCGTTCACCGGCCCCGAAAAGCGGCCAGCGGCCTTGACGGTGCTGGCCGTGCAGCCTAGCATAACCGCACGTGAAACGATTCACCATGCACGTCGGCCGCGTCGGATGAATCCCTCCACCGCCACATCACGCGACGCTGCCCGAGCAGGAGCGAGTTCCCATGGTTGACCCCACCGCCGTACGCGCGGCGCTGACCTCGCAGCGGATCGAGTTGCCGTCCTGGGCGTTCGGCAACTCCGGGACGAGATTCAAGGTCTTCGCCCAGCCGGGCGTCCCCCGTGATCCGTACGAGAAGCTCGCCGACGCGGCTCAGGTGCACCGTTTCACCGGCGTGGCGCCGACCGTCTCGCTGCACATCCCGTGGGACAAGGTGGCCGACTACGCCGACCTCGCCCGGCACGCCGCCGAGTTGGGCGTGGCGATCGGCGTCATCAACGCCAACACCTTCCAGGACGACGACTACCGGCTGGGCAGCGTCGCCAACGCCGACCCGCGCATCCGCGCGAAGGCGCTGGACCATCTCTTCGAGTGCATCGACATCATGCACGCCACCGGCTCGCGGGACCTGAAGCTGTGGTTCGCCGACGGCACCAACTACCCCGGCCAGGACGACCTGCGCTCCCGGCAGGACCGGCTCGGCGCAGTCGCTCGCGGCGGTCGTACGAGCGGCTCGGCGACGGGCAGCGGATGCTGTTGGAGTACAAGCTCTTCGAGCCCGCGTTCTACAGCACCGACGTACCCGACTGGGGTACCGCGTACGCGCACTGTCTCAAGCTGGGCGACCAGGCGCGGGTGGTGGTGGACACCGGGCACCACGCGCCGGGTACCAACATCGAGTTCATCGTCGCGTTCCTGCTGCGGGAGGGGAAGCTCGGCGCGTTCGACTTCAACTCCCGGTTCTACGCCGACGACGACCTGATGGTCGGCGCGGCCGATCCGTTCCAACTTTTCCGCATCATGCACGAGGTGATCCGGGGCGACGGGCTGGCCGAGGAGTCCGGGGTGAACTTCATGCTCGACCAGTGCCACAACATCGAGCCGAAGATCCCCGCACAGATTCGGTCGGTACTCAACGTCCAGGAGGCGACCGCCAAGGCACTGCTGGTGGAGTGGCCGGCACTCTCCGCGGCACAGCGCGCAGGCGACGTGCTCGCCGCGAACGGGGTGCTGATGGACGCCTACAACACCGACGTGCGGCCGTTGCTCGCGCAGCTGCGCGCCGATCGTGGCCTGGATCCGGACCCGGTGGCCGCGTACGCCCGGTCGGGGTACGCCGAGCAGATCGCCGCCGCCCGGGTCGGCGGGCAGCAGTCCGGCTGGGGGGCCTGAGGATGTCCACAGTGGACGATCTGATCGGGCGGTCCCGATCGGCTGGGCGCCGATCCCCGCAACACCAACTACGCCGGAGGCAACACCTCCGCCAAGGGGACGGCCACCGACCCGGTCACCGGCGAGCCGGTGGAGCTGTTGTGGGTCAAGGGTTCCGGCGGCGACCTCGGTACCCTCACCGAGGCCGGGCTGGCCGGTGCTGCGGCTGGACCGGCTGCGCGCGCTGACCGGGGTGTACCCGGGCGTCGAGCGCGAGGACGAGATGGTCGCCGCGTTCGACTACTGCCTGCACGGCCGGGGCGGCGCGGCACCTTCCATCGACACCGCGATGCACGGGCTGGTGGACGCGGCGCACGTCGACCACCTGCACCCCGACTCCGGGATCGCGCTGGCCACCGCCGCCGACGGGGAGGCGCTGACCAGGGAGTGCTTCGGTGACCGGGTGGTCTGGGTACCGTGGCGTCGCCCCGGATTCCAACTCGGCCTGGACATCGCGGCGGTCCGGGCGGCCCACCCGGCGGCGATCGGGGTGATCCTCGGCGGTCACGGCATCACCGCCTGGGGAGCCACCTCCGCCGAGTGTGAGGCCCGGTCGCTGGAGATCATCACCACCGCTGCGGCGTTCCTGGCCGAGCGCGGCCGGCCGGAGCCGTTCGGGCCGGTACTCCCCGGGTACGAAGCCCTGCCCGAAGCCGAACGGCTGGCCCGCGCCGCCGCGCTGTTCCCGGTGATCCGCGGCCTCGCCTCCACCGACCGGCCGCAGGTCGGCCACTACACCGACACCGACGTGGTCCTGGACTTCCTGGCCCGCGCCGAGCATCCCCGGCTGGCGGCGCTGGGCACCTCGTGCCCCGACCACTTCCTGCGCACCAAGGTCCGGCCGCTCGTCGTCGACCTGCCCGCCGACGCCCCGCTCGACGAGGTCGTCGACCGGCTACGGGAACTGCACCGGGACTACCGCGCCGACTACGCCGGCTACTACCGGCGGCACGCGGCCCCCGACTCGCCGCCGATGCGCGGTGCGGACCCGGCCATCGTGCTGGTACCCGGCGTCGGCATGTTCTCCTTCGGCGCGACGAAGCAGACGGCGAGGGTGGCCGGCGAGTTCTACGTCAACGCCGTCAACGTGATGCGCGGCGCGGAGGCCGTCTCCCGCTACTCCCCCATCCCCGAGTCGGAGAAGTTCCGGATCGAGTACTGGGCGCTGGAGGAGGCGAAGCTGCAACGGCTACCCACGCCGAAGCCGCTGGCGACCCGGGTCGCGTTCGTCACCGGCGGCGGCTCCGGCATCGGCCGGGCGATCGCGCTACGGCTGGCCGCCGAGGGCGCCTGCGTGGTGGTCGCCGACCGCGACGGCGGGTCGGCGACGGCGGTGGCCGCCGAGATCGGCGGTGCCGATGTCGCGCTCGCCGTCACGGTGGACGTCACCGACGAGGCGGCCGTGACCGGGGCGCATGCGGGACGCGGTACTCGCCTTCGGCGGAGTCGATCTCGTGGTCAACAACGCCGGGCTGTCCATCTCCAAGCCGCTGCTGGAGACCACGGTGCAGGACTGGGACATCCAGCACGACGTGATGGCGCGCGGCTCGTTCCTGGTGGCCCGGGAGGCCGCCCGGGTCCTCATCGGCCAGGGCATGGGCGGTGACATCGTCTACATCGCCAGCAAGAACGGCGTTTTCGCCGGGCCCAACAACGTCGCGTACGGGGCGGCCAAGGCCGATCAGGCGCACCAGGTCCGGCTGCTCGCCGCGGAGCTCGGCGGCCACGGGATCCGGGTCAACGGCGTCAACCCCGACGGGGTGGTCCGCGGCTCCGGCATCTTCGCGGGCGGCTGGGGCGCCCAGCGGGCCGCCGTGTACGGGGTGAAGGAGGAGGAGCTCGGCGCGTACTACGCGCAGCGCACCCTCCTCAAGCGGGAGGTGCTGCCCGAGCACGTGGCCGCCGCCGTGTTCACCCTCACGGCCGGGGACCTGTCGCACACCACCGGGCTGCACATCCCGGTCGACGCCGGCGTCGCGGCCGCGTTCCTGCGATGACCCGCCGGTACGCGGCCGTCGACCTGGGCGCGTCCGGTGGCCGGGTGATGGTCGGCAGCGTCGGTCCGTCCACTGTGGAGCTGCACGAGGCGCACCGGTTCGGCAACGAGCCGGTACGGCTGCCGGACGGGCTGCACTGGGACATCCTCGGGCTGTACCGGGAAACCCTGGCCGGACTGCGCCGGGCCGGGGACGTTCGCAGCGCGGGCGTCGACTCGTGGGCCGTCGACTACGGGCTGCTGGACGCCGCCGGCGCGCTGCTCGGGCTGCCGTACCACTACCGCGACGGGCGCACGGCGGGGCTGGCGCCGCGCACCGACTACCCGACCACCGGCATCCAGTACCTGCCGTTCAACACCGTGTACCAGCTGCTCGCCGAGCCCGCCGAACGGCTCGCCGCCGCGCGGTACTCTGCTGCTCATCCCGGATCTGCTCGGCTACTGGCTGACCGGGCAGGTCGGCGCGGAGCGTACGAACGCGTCCACCACCGCGCTCTACGACGTGCGGGCGGGCGGTTGGGCGGACGGGCTGATCGCGGAGCTGGGCCTGCCCCGACGGCTGTTCCCGGCGCTGCGCGAACCGGGTACCCCGATCGGGTCGCTGGTGGCGCACACCGGGCTGACGCTGCCGCTGATCGCGGTCGGCTCGCACGACACCGCGTCGGCGGTGGTGGCGGTCCCGGCCACCGACCGCCGACTTCGGTTACCTGGCCACCGGGACCTGGTCGCTGGCCGGGGTGGAGTTGGCCGCGCCGGTGCTCACCGAGGCCAGCCGGGCGGCGAACTTCACCAACGAGGTCGGCGTCGACGGCACCGTCCGGTACCTGCGCAACATCATGGGGCTGTGGCTGCTGCAGGAGTGCCAGCGCGGCTGGCGCGAGCCGGACACCGAGGCGCTGATCGCGGCGGCCGCCGACGCGCCCGCGTTCGCGGCCGTGGTGAACCCGGACGATCCGCGGTTCCTGGCCCCCGGCGACATGCCGGCCCGCATCGACGCGTACTGCGCGCAGACCGGCCAGCCGTCGCCGACCAGCCGGGCCGGGTACGTGCGGTGCATCGTGGAGAGCCTGGCACTGGCCCACCGGGCCGCGCTGCGGGACGCCGCCCGGCTGTCCGGCCGGGACATCCTGGTCGTGCACCTGGTCGGCGGCGGGGCCCGCAATCCGTTGCTGTGCCAGTTGACCGCCGACGCCTGCGGGCTTCCCGTGGTCGCCGGGCCGGTGGAGGCGACCGCGCTGGGGAACGTGCTGATCCAGGCGCGTGCGGACGGCGGCCCGGCCGAGCTGGCCGCCATGCGCCGGCTCGTCGCCGCCAGCCAACCGCTGCGGGGGTTCGAACCCCGGGGCGAATCGGGCCGATGGGACACGGCGGCGGAGCTGATCGCCACGGCATAGGCCCCGGGGAGGATCCCCCGGGGCCTATGGTGGCGGATCAGCTCCGGATCAGCTCCGGGTCCACCGCTGGCTGGTGCCACCCGTGCAGGTCGACAACTGCACCAGGGCGCCGTTGGCGGTGGCCCCGCCGGTGACGTCCAGGCACAGCCCGGACTGCACGCCGGTGACGGTGCCGTTGCTGTTCAGCCGCCACTGCTGGTTGGTCTGGCCGTTACAGGTCCAGATCTCCACCTTGGTACCCGGTGTCGTCTGGTTGTTGTAGGCGTCCAGGCAGCGGGTGCCGTAGACCATCAACGCTCCACTGGAGGTGAGCGTCCACTGCTGGTTGGCGCCGCCGTTGCAGTCCCAGATCTCCAGCTGGGTACCCAGGGTCTGGGTGCCGTCATGCCGTTGCCGACTTCCAGCATGTCCGGGTCGTTCCAGCCACCGGGGCCGGCGTAACTCGCCAGCCCGACGTTGCTGTGGAAGATGCTGAGCATGCTGGCGTAGTTGGCCTGGATGTCGCCGGTGGTGCGCCAACTGTTGCCGACCGGCTTGCCCCAGGTCCAGACGCTCTCCTGGCCCCAACTGCACAGGCTGAACAGGATCGGCCGGTTGGTCCGGGCCAGCGCGTCGCGCATGGTGGTGTACCGGCCCTGCGCGCCGGTGCCGGTGTTGTTGCAGTTGTCGTACTTGAGGTAGTCGACGCCCCAGGCCGCGAAGATGTTCGCGTCGGCCTGCTCGTGGCCGAGGCTGCCCGGGTAGCCGGCGCAGGTGGCGGTGCCGGCGTCCTCGTAGATGCCGAGTTTGAGGCCCTTGCCGTGGACGTACGCGGCGGTGCCGGAGATGCCGTCGGGGAACTTGGTGAAGTCTGGTTGCAGGTTGCCGGCGGCGTCGCGGCTGTGCTGCATCCAGCAGTCGTCGATGTTGACGTACTGGTAGCCGGCGGCCGCCATGCCGCTCGCCACCATCGCGTCGGCGGTCTGCTTGACCAGGGTCGGAGTCCAGCCGTAGGCGTTCCAGTCGTTCCAACCCAGTTGCGGGGTCAGGGCGAGGCCGTTGGCCAGCGCCTGTGCGGGGGTACCGGCGACCAGCGTGGTATCGAGCGGAGACGGGCGATCCAGCATGCCGACAAACTTGTCACGACTTAACACGAATCACGACAAGATGCTCCGGGCAAACTACACCGATTCACGCAAGAAGCCCGCCGGGCCGGCCGTCGACACCCCTGTCGGCAACGCGAAACTCAGCGGGCTACCTGCAGTTATTGATCGTCTCAAATAGCCACAAAATCGGACAGGAGTTCCTACGGCAGTGGGTGGCCACCGTCGCCGTCGACGATCTCGTCCATCGTGCCGTCCTGGGTCAGGTCGACCATCGTGACGTCGGGCTGTCCGTCGCCGTCGGTGTCGATCTGGAACAGGTCGGCCTTGCCATCGCCGTCCGTGTCGATCGCCCAGATGTCGGGCGACCCGTCGCCTGTGGTGTCCAGAGCGAGCAGCTCATGATGCTCGTCGCCGCGGGTCGGCACGCTGTCGGTCGTCATGGCGTTCCTCCGGCTCGTCGTCGCCGCCCGGGTGGCGACGTGCCACCAGATGCCCGGGTGCGCGCCGGCCCAAACATCCACGGGGTGCGGGGCTACCCGCCCCACGCCCCGGTGATGACCGGCGCCGAGCCGGCCGATCCGAGCAGCGGCAGCCCGTACCAGCGCTCGATGCCCGCCAGGAGGCTGGCCAGCACGTACCGGCCGGAGTCGCGGCCGGTACGCACCCTGGCACCGCAGAGCAGGGTGTAGATGTGGTTGCCGGGCGTGCCGTCGTCCTCGTCGAAGGTGACGATCAACAGGCTGTTGTGCTGCACCGCCCAGCGGGCGTACGGGTCCAGCGTGCGCTGCGCCCAGGCGTCCCCGTTCTCGACCGGGCAGTCGTGCATGTCGTTGCACAGGTCGGGGATGAGGAAGCTGACCGTCGGCAGCCGCGCGTAGTCGGCGGGCAGCGCGGTGGCCGGCTGGTTGACGCTCGGCGGCAGGTTGTCGAAGTCCACCCACGGGTTGTGCTTGGCCACGTACCCGCCGCTGGCGCAGCCGGTGAAGCCGACCTCGGGCAGGTCCTCGGAGTAGCCGGCGAAGGTGTACCCGGCGTCCAGCAGCTGCCGGCCGAGGTTGGCTCGGTCGTGCAGGCGTACCGGGCAGTGGTCGTCGGTGACGCCCTGCGTGGAGCCGGAGAACAGGGCCAGGTAGTTGGGCTGGCTCGGGTGGGTGACGGCGTGGAAGTTGGTCAGTACCAATGAATTTCCGCCCAACCGGCTGAGGTAGGGCGCGCCGTCGACCTGCCCGAAGGCCTTGTTCTCGAACACCACGATGAGCACATGGTCCGGCGGCCCGGCTGCCGTGGCGGTGCCTGCTGTGGCAGTGCCTGCGGTGGCGGACGGCCAGGTGGCCGTGGCGGTCGGACGCGGACCCGGTCGTGGCGCGGCGGAGCACGCCGCCGCGCCGACGAGTACGGCGAGCAGCGTGCCCAGGACCGGTCGGGAACGGATCATCGCCAGGTCAGTATGACCAGGCTGGCTACCCCGGCAAGGACGCAGTACAGGGCGAACGGGGTGAGCGTGCGGGTGGTGAAGTACCGGGTGAGGAACCGGACCGAGAGGTAGGCGGCGACGGCGGCGGCCAGGCTGCCGGCCAGCACCTGGCCACGGATGCCGGCGCCGAGCGGCCCGAACAGGTCCGGCACCTTCAGCACCCCGGCCGCGAGGATCACCGGGGTGGCGAGCAGGAACGAGTACCGGGCCGCGTCCCGGTGGGACAGCCCGCGCCAGAGCCCGGCTGCCATCGTCACCCCCGACCGGCTGATACCGGGCAGCAGCGCCAGCACCTGCGCGGTCGCGATGACCGTGGTCTCCCGGAAGGTACGGTCGGCGATCCGCTGGTCGGCGGCGTCTTCGACGTCCGGGGTGGGGTCGGCCCCGACGCTGGCTGGTGGTGGTGGTGGTGCCGTCGAGGTCGATGGTCGGCCACTGCGAGCCTGCGGACGCGAAGGCCGCCCGGTACGCGCCGCCGGTGGCCGGTACCGGGCGGGCCGCGCGGCGACGCAGCAGCTCCGCGCCGTACAGCACGCCACCGTTGACGATCAGGAAGATCGCCGCCGGTACCGGCCGGCCGAGCACCGTGCGGAAGGTGTGTTCCAGCAGGAGTCCGGTGATGCCGACCGGGATGGTGCCCAGCACGATCATCCACGCCAGCCGCTCGTCCGGCGTCTCGACCCGGCGGTGGCGTACCGAGGTGCCGAAGCCGTGCACGATGCGTACCCAGTCGCGCCAGAAGTACACCAGCAGCGCCAGCGCCGTGGCCACGTGCAGCCCGACGACGAACGCCAGGTACGGCGACTCGGGCGCCGAGACGTTCAGGTCGCGCCCCCAGGAGCCACCGATCAGCGCCGGGATGAGCACGCTGTGCCCGAGGCTGGAGACCGGAAACAGCTCAGTGACGCCCTGCAGGGCTCCGATCACGACCGCTTCCGGATAGCTCAGATGTCCGCTCATGTAGTCGTCCTTCCCTCTCAAACGCAGCCGTCCGGGACGACAGCGATTCGGCGTGCCAGGCGGAGGCCAGCATTCCGATCAGGTCGTGGCGGGCCTGCCAGCCCAATCGCCGCCCGATCCGGGCCACGTCGGCAACCACCTCGGCCGGATCACCCGGCCGACGCGGACCGGGCCGCTGCGGCACCGCGACTCCGGCGACCTGGGCCAGGCAGCTCAGCACCTGGAGCACCGAGTAGCCCCGGCCGGCGCCGACGTTGAACACACCGCCCGCGCGGCCGGCGCCAGCGACCGCACCGACTCCGCAGGTGTCGGTGTCGGGCGGTGTCGGTGTCGGTGTCGAGATGCTGCACGGCAGCGAGGTGAGCGCCGGCCACGTCGAGCACGTGCACGTAGTCGCGGACGCCGGTGCCATCCACGGTGGGGTGGTCCAGGCCGGTCACGGTGAGTGGCACGCCGGTGCGGATCGCGGCCAGGGCGAGCGGGATCAGGTTGCCACCGATCCGGTCGGCCAGCCGCGGATCCGCGCAGCCGGCCACATTGAAGTAGCGCAGCGCCACCCAGGACAGCCGGGTGCCAGCGGCCGTGGCTCGCAGCAGATGCTCCCCGAGCAGCTTGGAGTGGCCGTACGGGTTCACCGGCCGGGTCGGCGAGCCCTCGGTGACCCGGCCGGTCGGACTTCCGTAGACGGCCGCGGACGAGGAGTAGACGATTCGGCGCACGCCCGCGCCAGCCATCGCGTCGAGCACCGTGGCCAACCCGCCGACGTTCTGCGCGTGGTACCAGCCGGGACGCCGGATCGACTCGGGTACCGACTTGCGGGCGGCCAGGTGCACGACTCCGCGTACCGCGAACTCACGCAGCGTCCGCAGTACCGCCGCGCGGTCCTGGACCGGGGCGACCACCAGCGGCACGTCCGGCGGCAGCCGTCCCGGATCGCCGGCGGACAGGTCGTCCAGCACCACCACCGGCAGCCCACTGGCCCGGAATTCCCGCACGGTGTGCGCCCCGATGTACCCGGCCCCGCCGGTGATCAGCCAGGTCACCGCAGAGTCTCGGACTCGACGTCGGTCGCCGGGTCGATGCCGGTGGCCGGGCCGGTACCGGCGGCCGAGCCGGTGCGAGTGGCCGGGCCGGAGCCGGTGGGAATCGGCATTCGGTGGCCGGCGAGCGGGCCGACGATCCAGCCCCGGTCGGCGCAGTGGTCCAGCAGCGCAGGCAGGGCGGCCAGCGTGTTGCGCCAGGAGCCGACCGCCGAGGTGCAGTCGGAGTCGTGCAGCAGCACCGTTCCGCCGGAGTCGAGGGCGCGGGTGACGGTGGCGAGGACCGAGGCCGGAGTGGCCCGCCGGGACCAGTCGCGGCCCCACGCCGTCCACAGCACCGGGGTGAGGTCGAGTCGGGCGGCGGCCACCAGCGCGGCGGTGGTGAGCACCCCGTAGGGCGGGCGCCAGAGCCGGGGCACGACGCCGGTCGCCTCCCCCACCAGGTCCCGTCCCCGGGCCAGATCGTCGTAGCTGGCCCGGGGTCCGCGCAGCAGCAGGCAACGGTGGTCGTACCCGTGCAGCGCGATCTCGTGGCCGGCGGCGGCGATCTCGGCGGCGGTGTCGGCGTTGCCCCGGACCATCCGGCCGAGAAGGAAGAACGTGGCGTGCACCCGCCGCTGCGCCAGCAGCGCGAGGAACCGGGGCGTGGACCGCCGGTCCGGTCCGTCGTCGAAGCTCAGTGCGATCCGGCCTGGGCTGCCCAGTCCTGCGGTGCGCGGGGCGATTCGCTGCCGTAGCGCCGGCCAGCACGCGGCGGCCGGCAGCGCCTGTGCGGCGGCCAGGGCGGCCAGGGCGGCTACCGGCCGCCAGCCGGGCCTCACGCCGCCACCCCGAGGACCGGGTGGGCGGGCAGCAGTCCGAGTACCTGCTCGACCGCGTCGGCGGCGACCGGCTGTGCTGGCAGCCGGCGGATCGTCCGGACGGCGGCCAGCGCGTCTCTCAGAGCGGCCGGGTCCCGGGGCCAGGACGCCCAGCCGGCCAGCTCCAGCGCGGCGGCGTTGGTCTGCCCGTGCCCGGCCAGACAGCGGTAGCTGAGCACCGGTGCCCCGCAGGCCAGCGCCTCCAGCGAGCTGAGTCCGCCGGCGTTCTGC
The DNA here is from genome assembly GCA_963794685.1 of uncultured Actinomycetota bacterium. Lineage (GTDB taxonomy): Bacteria > Actinomycetota > Actinomycetes > Mycobacteriales > Micromonosporaceae > CAVTWH01. The sequence continues at coordinate 92,168 of CAWCFK010000014.1, forward strand.
ACCACCACGTCGCTGGCCCGGATGAGCGGGGCGAGGTCGTCCACCCAGCCGAGGGCGACACCCAGGCCCCGTGCGGTCAGCTCCCGGGCCAACGCGGTGTTGGTCCCGCACACGGTGACCGGCGTGTACCCGGCGTCGGCGAGATCGGCAGCCGACTGGGCGACCGCCCCGACGCCCCACGAGCCGGCCACTACCAGGGCGACCGGCCGGCCGCCGGGAATGGCGTAGCGGTCACGGATCCGGGTCCGCTCGGTGCGGTCGGTGGTGGGGCGGAACTGGGGCCGTACCACGGGACCGGCCACCTCGACCCGGGTGGCACCGGCGGCGGTGGCCTGGCGGGCGGGTTCGTCGTGCAGCGCCAGGTGCAGGTCGACGGCGGGAGCGACCCAGAGCCGGTGGACGGACATGTCGGTGAGGAAGGTGACCACCGGGGCGGCGAGTTCGCCACGCCCGCGCAGCCGGCCGAGTACCTGGCTGGCCAGTGGGTACACCGAGATCACCAGGTCCGGGCGGGAGGTGAGGGCGGTGCGGGTGCGCCGGGCGGCGAGCGCCCAGGTCGCGGCGGTGGCGAAGCTGGCGACCGCCGGCCGGTGCTGGGCGGCGCCGAGCAGCCGCTCCCAGGTCCGGGGGGTACGAACCAGCCCGGCGGCGTAGCTGTCGCACAGCAGCCGGCCCAGCCGGCGGGGCAGCAGGTCGAGAAAGTCCAGCCGGGTCACTTCGCAGCCGTGTCCGCGCAGCCGCCGCAGCAGCTCGTCGGCGACGCCGTCGTGGCCGGCACCGATGCTGCCGGAAATGATCGTGATACGCGCCGCCATCGTCGCTCCGGCCCTCCCCTCAGTCAGCTACTACGGATCAAGTAGTAGCACGGTCTACTACACTTGCGGTAGTAGGACAGTGTGTCGGGCGTAGGGGGCGAACAGATGGACGACAAGCGACGGCCGCATGGCAGCCTGGAGCAGGAGGTGATCGACGTCCTCACGGCGGCCGGCGAACCGCTCACGCCGGCCCGGGTCCGCGCCGCGCTGGGCGACCGGCTGGCGTACACCACGGTGATGACGGTGCTCGGCCGACTCACCGAGAAGGGGCTGGCCACCCGGTCGCGGGCCGGCCGCGCCTTCGCCTACCAGGCGGTACCCGACGAGGCCGAGGTGACCGCCCGACAGATGCGGCGGCTGCTGGAGGCCGGCGAGGACCGCGCCGAGGTGCTGTCCCGGTTCGTCGAGGTGCTCGCGCCCGAGGACGAGGCGCTGCTGGCCGACCTGATCCACCGGGCCGAGGAGAAGCGATGATCATCGCGGTGCCGCTGGCTGCGCTGCTGCTGGCCGCGTTCGCCTGGCTGGCCCCCCGCGCGGTACGCCCGCTGCCCCCGCGCACCGCCACCTACCTGCTGACCGGCGGCGCGCTCGCCAGCACGGTGGTCGCGATCGGGGTACCCGTCCTGCTCGCGGCCACCGCGGTCGCCCAGCTGCCGCCGGTCGCGGCGCTCGGCGAGTGGTCCCGCCCGGACCTGCGCGCCACCGACCCGGTACCGGTGTGGCTGGCCACCTGCTGTGCCCTGCTGCTGGTACCCCCGGCCGTACGCGGCCTGAGTCACGCGGTACGCCGGGCCCGCGCCCTGATGCGGCTGCACCGCGACTGCCGGGGCCTGGACCACGGCCGGTCCGCCCACCCCGCCGACCGGGTACTGGTTCTCGACACCGACCAGCCGCAGGCGTACGCCACCCCGGCAGGTGGCGGACGGATCGTGGTGACCAGCGGACTGCTCCGCGCCCTCAACGCCGACGAGCAGCGGGTGCTGCTGGCCCACGAAACCGCGCACCTGCGCCACCGGCACGCCTGGTGGGTGCTGGCCGCCGAACTGTGCGCCGCGGTCAACCCGAGCCTGCGCGGCGTCGCCCGCTCCACCGCGCACGCGGTGGAGCGGTGGGCCGACGAGAGCGCCGCCACCGAGGTCGGCGACCGCAATCTGGTGGCCCGGTCACTCGCGCGGGCCGCCCTGCACGTCAACGCCGCCCGTCGGGACGCCGCACCGGCGGTCGGCGTCGGGGTGGTCGGCGGCGAGATGCCCTCCCGGGTACGCGCACTGCTGGCTCCCGCACCCCGCCCCCGGCCGGGTACCACCCTCGCCCTGGCGCTACTCCTGGTCGCCAGCCTGGGCTGTGCCGCCACCGTGCAGCGTCGCACCGACGCCTTCTTCGACCTGGCCAGCACCGAACGGCCCACGGCCACCACCCACCAGCGGTCGGACGCCACCGTCGCCCACCCGGTCGCGCATCACCGGCCGCAGCGCAACACCCAACCCGACCACCGGTAGCACCACAACGGTTCAGGGCACCAACCCGGGTACGTCGCGGTCGTCACGGGACAGCCGGAGCAGGATCTCGTCGAGGAGCTGCTCGACGTCGGGCTTCTCGGCGCCCGGCCAGTCCTCGATGAACCGGTGCAGGCTCGTCCGCTCGGCCACCAACAACTGCCCCGCGACGTCCTGCCCGGCCGCGGTCACGGTGACCGTCGTGTCGGCGATCGTGGCCAGGCCCCGGTCCTGCAACTGGCGGGCGACCCGGTCCACGGTCGGCACGGGCGTGTGCGAATTGGCCGCCATCTGCCCGACTGACGCCGGCCCGTCGGTCGCGATCCGGCTGACCATCCAGAGCTGTCCGGGGGTCAGGTCTGAACCGAGCTGCCGGGCCAGCGCGGCGTACGCCCGCAGCCGATCCTCCCGGCCGATCGTGCGCCACAGCAGGATCCGCAGCTCCTCCAGCGAGGTACGGCTGCTCGGCAGGGCGAACACCTCGCCGAGCTCGGGCCGGTCCGCGGCGCTGCGTAGCCGTACCTCCGGAATCAGCCAGGCGAGTACGAACGCCAGCAGCCCGATCGGCACAGCAGCAAGGAAAATCGTGTGGATCGACTGGACGTAGGCGTCGACGTACCAGCTCCGCACGGCCGGCGGGCAGGCGTTGATGGCCGCTGTCGAGCCGGACAGCAGCTGCGGCGAGCACCGCCCGATCGCGCCGGCCGGGATTCGCTGGGACAGATGGTGGGTCAGCTGGGAGTTGAAGACGGTGCCGAACACGGCCACCCCGACGGAGCTGCCGATCGACCGGAAGAAGGTGGCGCCGCTGGTGGCCGTGCCCAGATCCCGGTAGTCCACCGCGTTCTGCACGGCCAGCACGAGCACCTGCATCACCATGCCGAGGCCGACGCCCAGCACGAACATGTAGGTGCTGGCGGCCGGGCCGCTTGTGGTGGCGTCCATCCGGGACAGCAGGAAGAGTCCGACGGTGAACACCGCACACCCCAGTACCGGGAACGCCTTGTACCGGCCGGTGCGGCTGATCAACTGTCCACTGCCGATCGAGGTGAGCAGCAGGCCGACCATCATCGGGATCATCTTCAGCCCGGACCCGGTCGGACTGGCGCCCTGCACCACCTGCAGGTACAGCGGCAGGAAGGTGATCGCGCCGAACATGGCGAAGCCGACCACGAAGCCGACCACCGACGTGGTGGCGAAGACCCGGTTGCGGAACAGCCGCAGCGGCATGACCGGCTCGACGGCCCGCGCCTCCACCTGCCAGAACCCCACCAGGCAGGCCACCGCGAGCAGGCACAGCCCGATCACCTCGGCCGACCCCCACGCCCACTGCGACCCGCCGAGGCTGGTCACCAGGACGATGCAGGTGGCCGCCGTGGCCAGCAGGGTGATGCCGAGGTAGTCGATGGCCGGCTTGACCCGGGCGACCGTCTTCGGCAGTACCGCGGTGACCACCACCAGGGCGACCAGTCCGATGGGCAGGTTGATGAAGAACACCCAGCGCCAGGACAGGTTGTCGACGAAGAACCCGCCGAGCAGCGGCCCGGCCACGCTCGCCACCCCGAAGACGGCACCGAAGGCGCCCTGGTACCGGCCGCGCTCCCGGGGTGGTACGACGTCGCCGATGATCGCCTGGGCGAGCACGATCAGGCCACCGCCGCCGACGCCCTGGAGCGCCCGGTAGAGGATCAACTGGATCATGTCCTGGGCGGTGCCGGACAGCCCCGAGCCGACCAGGAAGATCACGATGGAGGTGATGAACAGCGTCTTGCGGCCGTAGAGGTCGCCGAGCTTTGCCCCACAGCGGCGTGGTCACCGTGGAGGCGAGCAGGTAGGCGGTCACCACCCAGGACAGGTGGGTGGCGCCGCCGACGTCGCGCACGATTGTCGGCAGCGCCGTGGCCACGATGGTCTGGTCCAGTGCCGCCAGCAGCAACGCCAGCATCAGGCCCGCGAAGATCGTCCAGACGGCACGCGAGGACAGCTTCTCCTCGACCGCCGGTCGCGCTGTGGTCACCCGCCGCCGCCTTCTCCCGGGCCTGGACTGCAAAATCGTCGCAGTTGCCGGCGGCCCGCCAGGTCCGTGCGAGGTGAAGTCACCCGCGCGGGGGCGTCAGCCGACCTGCGGCGACGCCTCGAAAGGCAGCCGGCCGGGATGGCCAAAAGCGGTCCCGGCCTGCCGCAACGTGCACCATGCTTGGCCTCATGACGACAGCACGCAATCTGATGCACGGCGGCGTCGAGTGCGTACCCGAGCACGAGACGCTGGACCGCGCCGCGCAGCTCATGCGCGAGCACAACGTCGGTTCGCTGCCGATCTGCGGATCGGACAACATACTTACCGGCATCATCACCGATCGGGACATCGTGGTGAAATGCATCGCAGTCGGGCATGACCCGGCGATGATGACCGCCGCCGACCTCGCCCAGGGGGCGCCGGTGTGGGTGGCCGCCGACGCGGACGCCGAGACGGTACTCAGGCTGATGGAGGAGCACGCGATCCGGCGGCTCCCGGTGATCGAGGACCACCAGCTGGTCGGCATGATCAGCGAGGCCGACCTGGCCACTCACCTGCCCGCCGAGCAGGTCGCCCACTACTGCAACGCCGTCTACAGCGTGCCTGCGAGCATCTGAGGCGTACCGACCGTGCTGCCCGGATTCCCGCGCCCGCGGGAGGCCGGGCAGCCGTCATCGGTCCCAGGTCCGCCGGCGCGTGGCGCAGGACCCTTGCTGCCGGCCGGCCTCCGGGGCGGCGGACCGGTCCGGCTACGGTGGCCCGGTGACGACCCCCGACTGGGACCGACGGCTGACCGAAACCTGGGCGAGCCTCGACGAGAGTGACGAGGCGGGCTTCCACGCCCGGATCGACGCGCTCGTGGCCGAGTTGCCCGCCGACGACCCCGTGGGGTGCTACGCCCGCGGGGGTGCGCTCGACTCGACCGGCCACCCGGACCGGGCCGTGCCGCTCTACCGGGAGGCGCTGCGGCGCGGCCTGCCGGTCAGCTACCGCAGGCAGGCGACCATCTCGCTGGCCAGCTCGCTGCGCAACCTGGACCGTGCCGGGGAGGCGGTCGAGCTGCTCGCCGCCGAACTGGCCACCGGCGCGCCGGAGCTGACGGACGCCGTACGCGGATTCCTGGCGCTGGCGCTCGTCGACGCCGGTCGGGAGCGGGAGGCCGTCGGCGTCGCGCTGACCGCACTGGCGCCGCACGTCCCGCGGTACCGGCGTTCGCTGACCAACTACGCCCGTGAACTCGTCGCACCCGACCAGGACGGGCACGACGACGACCGGCACAATTGACCGGTGCCAGCGCCGTCAACCTGTCCGTGCGGACTCGGCGAGCCGTACCCGCAGTGCTGCGGCCGCTTCCACTGCGGCGCGCAGGCCGCCCCCACCGCGGAACTGTTGATGCGTTCACGGTTCAGCGCGTTCGCGGTCGCCGACGAGGCGTACCTGCTGCGGACCTGGCACACCGGTACCCGGCCGCGCCGGCTGCGGCTGGAGCCACGGCAGCGGTGGACCCGGCTGACGGTGCTCGGCAGCACCGCGGGCGGCCTGTTCGACCAGCACGGAACCGTCGAGTTCCGGGCCGGGTACCAGCTCAACGGCGAGTCCGGTGCGGTCCACGAGAACAGCGCGTTCGCCCGGCAGGACGGCGCGTGGGTCTACTTCGGCCCGGTCGCCACCTGACGGCCGGCGCCAGGCTGCGGGCGTCGCCGGTGCGACGGGACGTCAGCCGATCTGAACCACCCGGGCCCAGTCGGGCGGGTGGTCGGGTTCGTACTCGGGATCCCGCTCCCGCCGGTCCGCCGTCGGCGGGCGGGGAAACAGGCCGATCACCGTGCGACACGGCGGCTGAGCGTCCGGCCACGGCGTCTGCCCGTCGGTCAGCACGACGATGACGTCCGGGCGGGGGCTGGTCCGCAGGGCAGCGGCGAAGCCGGCACGCAGATCGGTGCCGCCGCCGCCGATCAGCGGGAGGCCCTCGGCCCGGCACAGCGGATAGGCGATCCGGGCGGCGGCATCGCACGGCAGCACGGTGACCAGGTCACGGCGGCCGCCGATGGCCCGGCCGATCGCGGCGACCTCGAGGATCGCGCTGCCCAACTCGGCGTCACTCACCGACCCGGAGGTGTCGATCACCACGCAGACCCGGGGCGGGCTGCGCCGCAGGCTCGGCAGGACGACACCGGGCAGGCCCGCGGACCGGCGCGACGGCCGGCCGTAGGTGTAGTCCTCCGCGCCGGGCGCGCCGGCCGCCGAGCGGACCGCCGAGCCGAGCAGGTCCCGCCACGGCTGCGGCGGGTGGAACGCCTCCTGCGCCCAGCGCTGCCAGCCTTTCGGGGCGTCCCCGGGTCGGCCGGTGACGCCCTGCGCCACCCGGAACCGCACCTCGTCCCGCTCCTGCGCGGCTGAGCCCGTGCGCTCCGTCAGGCCCCAGGTCCCAGTCCCGCTCCCGGCCGTCGGCCCCGCTGCCACAGTCCAACCAGGACAGACCCTCGGTGTACGGCCCCAGCCGGAACCGGTCCAGGTACTCCTCCATCAACTCGCCCGGCGGCAGCCGGAGCAGGTCCGGATGGACAGCGCCCTCGGGGCGTGCCAGCCCGTCGCCGTACACGTCGTCGTTGATCTCGCAGTCGGCGGCGATGTTCATCCGCAGCCGCTCCCCCGGCCCGGTCAGCCCGCGCGCCCGGGCCACCCGGTCGCTGCGCCCGTGGTGGTCGCGCAGCAGGTGGGAGACTTCGTGCACCCACACGCCGGCCAACTCGGCCAACGGGGTGCGGTCCACGAACGCGGGCGAGACGTAGCAGCGCCAGTGCCGGTCCACGGCCATCGTCGGCACCGACCGGGACTCCACCGGGTGCAGCGCGAACAGCGCGGTCGCCAGGTAGGGCCGGACCCGGGCGGCGTACAGCCGGGCGGCGAAGAGCTTGTCCCGGTCCAGCGTCGACGTCATCATCGACCACCCGCGCCGGCCACGGCCCGGTCCGCCCGCTGCGATACCGACACCACCGCGGCGAGCCGCTCGATCGCCGCGGGCACCGCCCAGTCGTCGCGGCGCAGTGCGGCGAGCGTGGTCGCCGGCACCACCACGAGGTCCGGCGCTCCGGTCTCCAGGGCCAGTACCAGCACCGCCCAGGCCGCGTCCCAGCGGGCCCGCTCCGGCCGCTTCCGCACCGCCGCCACCACCCCGTCGAGCACCGCCTGACGCAGGTCGCCGCGCTCGGGCAGGACGGCGGATGCCGGATCCGCCAGCAGCGCCTCGGGATCGGGCAGGTCCAGCCGGTCCAGGCCGGCCAGCAACTCCAGGCCGGGGCCGTCCCCGACACTGCCGCGGACCAGCATGGACAGCACCTCGCGGGAGCTACCCGCCGCCGTGGCGAAGGCGATCAGCCGCAGGGTCATCTCCCAGCTGCGCGGCGACGGCCAGGGGCCGCCCCGGCGCGCTTCGTTGTCGGGCAACCGGTGCACGAGTGCGGGGCGGGTGGCGAGCAGCCCGCACACCGCCCGGCGGGCGAAGGTCACCGCCTCCCGTAGCCGCGCCGGGTCGAGTCGGGGTAGCGACGCGCGCGGCCAGGTCCCGCCGAGTCCGCGCACCACCACGTCGTGGTCGTAGCTCCACTGCAGATGGACGAAGCGGTTGGCCAACGGGGCACTGAGTTCCCAGCCGTCGGCCGCGGAGGAGCGCGGGTTGGCGGCGGCCACGATCCGCACGCCGGGCGGCAGGCGCAGCGCGCCGACCCGGCGCTCCAGGACCAGGCGGAGCAGCGCCGCCTGGACGGCCGGCGGCGCGGTGGACAACTCGTCCAGGAAGAGCAGCCCCCGACCGGCCCGGACCAGGCGTACGGCCCAGTCCGGCGGAGCCATCGGGATGCCCTGGACTGCGGGATCATCGCCGACCACCGGCAGGCCGGAGAAGTCGGCCGGTTCGTGCACGCTGGCGATCACCGTGGTCAGCGGCAGGTCCAGCGCGTCGGCGAGCTGGGTCAGGGCCGCCGTCTTGCCGATCCCCGGTTCGCCCCACAGCAGCACCGGCAGGTCGGCGGCCACGGCCAGGGTCAGGGCTTCCAGTTGCGCGTCAGGGCGCGGTTCGGTGGCCGTGGCGTGCAGCAGGGTGAGCAGCTCGGCGGCCACGTCGAGCCGCAGGGTCGAGGTGGCGGATGGGTCCGTGACGCGGAACTTCGGCATATTCGGTCACCTTTGGGGTTGCGGGGCCGCGCGGCGGCCGGAGCGGGAAGTCAGCGAACGGGGGTACGGAGATCAGCGGGCGGTCGCGTGGCGCGGGCGGGCCTGGACGCGTGACCGGCTGTCCGGAGCAACGGGCACGAGTCCCAGGCCGGTCCGGAAGAGTCCGTGGCTGACGCGCCGCAGTGCCGCCGTCTCCAGCTCGTCCCGCAGCGCGCCACTGCCCAGCAGCGCACCGGGTCCGAGCAGACCTTCGACGGCGGCCAGCGCACCGGCGGTGTCACCGTGGTCCAGCCGGGCGCGGACCTCGACGAGATCCTCCGGGTGCCGGTGCGCCGCGTCGATCCATTGCAGGCACGGCAACGGCGTACCGCCCAGCGCGGCAAGGAGGGTCTCCCGGCGGATCTCGGCCGGGTCATGGTCCAGCGCGGCGAGCACCCCGTCCACGAGGCCGACCCGGTGCCGGGCACCGCGACACTCGACGGGACGTGGACTGCCCGCGCTGTCCGGCGTCCGTGCCGCACCGGCCGGCCGGTGGCCCGGCACGAGCGCCGTCGCGACCAGCGGGTGCAGCCGGTCGGCGTCGATCAGCCCGGCGCGGAGCAGCTCCAGGTCGGGTGGCACCCACGTCGCCGCGTCCGGCAGCACCGGCCAATGCGGGCCCAGGTGCCGGACCGACACCGGGGCGAGCCGCAGCGGTCCGGGCGGGTCCCGTTCGGCGTCCAGATCCAGCAGCAACGCCTGCCGACCGGCCAGCCGCACGGCGACCGTGCCGCCGGCGCGGCGGTCCGCGTGGAGCAGGATTGCCGCCTCGGCCGCCCACCGGTGCACGGCGCAGCCACTGTGCCGCGGCAGCACCGGATCCAGCCCTGCTGCGGGATCTTCGGGTGGGGGCCACTGCTGCGCTCCGCACCGCGCTGGCAGTTCGCCGACCCGGCGCGCGTCCCACAGGTGACGGTGCAGGTCCAGCCGGAAGCGCCGGTCGGGCCGCGGGTGCGGATGCCCGCGAACCGTTGCGGGGCAGAGGGATCCGTCCCACAGCGCGAGGCTGATCCGCTGGCCGGCAGCGGCCCAGGCCGGCGGCGTCCGGGCGACGAGGTGTACTGTCCCGTCGGCGTCCGGCCCCACCGGGTACCGGGCCAGTGGGATGGTCAGACCGGGCCGTAACAGGCCGTCCGGCGCGATCCTCGGCAGGTGCCAGCGCAGCAGGTCAGGCGCCAGGTGACGGAGATCGGCGCGGAGCTGGCCGGCAAACTGCGAGCCTCGGGCACGCTGCACGGCGCGCAGGTCCAGATCGACGTCGACGCGTGCGACCGCACACGCCCCCGCCCAGTCGCCCACCGCACGGCGGGCAGTCGCAGATTCGATCATCGAGGGCGGCACGGCGAACTCGCGCACGCGCAGCCAGCGCAGCAGCCGGGAATCCCGGTCCGCGGTGAGGGAGCGCATCAGCACTCACCTTTTGCGGACGGGACCCCCGATCTGTTCGAGGAGGTAGTCATCGCGGAAAAGCGTACAGCCATCGGGCACCGGCTGTCAGGTGCGGTACGCCGTCGGCTACCCGAAGGTGACGACGAGGTCCGACGCCGAGATCAACTCCAGGGACGCCATCCCGAGCTGCGGTCCGTAGTGGACGACCGGTGCCCGGCTAGGCCGTCGCCCCCTGCCATTCAGGTACTGCCGAAACATTTTCAGGACTGTTCGCACCCTCCCGTGACCCCCTGACTGCCGCCGAGGCAAGGGTTTTACCTTACGGGCAGGCGGATGGTCGACCGCGTGACGGACGGAGTTGCACGGGCGTCGTGACCGAATGGAAACATTGCCGAAAGCGCTTTCATAGGCCATCGTCGAACGAATGGCGCCGCGTACATCGAGATCTCTCTATGACGTGCGCCGGCTGTCGCCGGGCTGCACCGGGTCGCGACCCCGGCCGCCAAATCCCGCGTCCTACCACCTCCCGTTTCGGAAAGGATCACCCGTGCGCTCCCCCATCCCCCGGCGACTGCTCCAGGTGCTCGCCGTCACCACAGCCGTCGCCGCCGCGGCAGCCACCTTCGGGGTGGCCCACGCGGCCACCCGGCACGAACCCGCAACCCCAGCCATGCTCCAGCGACCGGCCAGTGACCAACAGGGGCAACTGGGCGCCCTGGCCCCGATCGGCGCCGAAGTGGTGGGCCTGACGGGCACCGCCGCACAGCAATTGGCCGGACCGGCCGCGGACCAGTTCCGGCGCTACGCCGCCGACCGCAGCCGCCAGCTCACCCCGCGGGCGGTCGGTGGGCAGTCCGCCCCGAAGTCGGGGTCCACCGGCAGCGGCGGGGCAGTATCCGGCGGCCAGCCGCGGCCGCTGGCCGCAGCGGAGTTGCACACCGCCTGGGGCACCCTTTTCGAACAACCCAACGGCAAGGGCATCCAGGCGACGCACAGCGTGCTCACCGGCACCGCCGCCGTCACCCACAACCCTGACGTGGTCTACGCACCCACCGTGCTCTCCCCCGGCGGCGCGTGCATGGAGATGACCACCGCCTACACCGCCCAGGGGCCGCTCTTGTGGGCCTGGGACTGGTGCGGCGGCAACGCCGGAATCGGCAAGGTGGTAACCATCAACGCGAGCTTCCTGACCACCTACACGACCACCGTCAACGGCCAGCCGGCCTACAGCACCGACGTCCACCAGACGAACGCGGCCAACAACACCTGGGCCGCGTACCTGTACAACTACCAGACCCACGCCTGGGACACCTTCTACACCAGCTCCGGCACGTACGACCTGGCGGACAAGGGCTTCGGCTGGGACATCTTCGAGATCTACTCCACCGTCAACCCGGCGACCAACACCGCCTGGTACTGCACGAGCATGGCCGGGAAGAAGTTCGAGGCGAGCAGCATCAAGGTGAACATCAACGGCACCTGGGCAGCGGCCACCCCGGCCAACACCTACCCGATGGGCACACCGCCGCCCGGCTCCGACTTCGAGTGCCCGGCGCTGGCGTTCTCCGTTGTGCACGCCAATGACGACTGGGTTGCCCAGATCGGCGGTGGCACCACCACTCCGCCACCGGCCGGCACCAACCTGGCCCGCTCCGCGACCGCCAGCGCCTCCTACACCTCGCCCTGGGAGAGCGTCGCGGCCGTCAACGACGGCGCTGAGCCGGCCCGCTCCAACGACACCGTCAATCCCCGGTGGGGCACCTGGCCCAACCGGGGAGAACAGTCCGCAACGCTGACGTGGACCCAGACTCAGCACCTGACCTCCGCTGAGGTGTACTTCTTCGACGACAACGGCGGTGTCCGGCTGCCCACGTCCTGGCGTCTGCAGTACTACAACGGCAGCAGCTATGTGGACGTCCCCGGTGCGAGCGGCTACCCGACTGCGATCAACGCGTACAACCGGGTCACCTTCACCGCCGTCGACACCACCCGGCTACGGGTGGTGTTGCAGAGCGGCAACGGCTCCGTCGGTCTGCTGGAGCTCAGAGCGTACGGCGGCTGACCGGGTAGCGCCTGACTGGTCCCGGGTCCGGAGCCACCCGGACCCGGGACCAGTGGCCCGCCGCGACCACCGTGCCGCTGTCATCGCAGCCTGGCGCGCGGCCGACAGCGAGCCCCAAGCAGCGAGCCCCAAGCGCCGCGGGGAGGGTAGCGAGCCTCGGGTTCAGTTGTACCGCGGGCCGGCTGAGGTGTCGGGCGAACGGCGCGTCTGCATCGGCTCGGTGACGGCTATCCGCCGTAGCGCAGGAGGATGCTGCGCATCGACCCCATGCCGTAGCGGTCCACATCGCTGGAGATCGCCGCGACCTCGGCCAGGATCGGGCCGACGTCGACCCCGCAGCGTCCGGCCCGTTCGCACAGGTCCTGCAACGCCAGGATCTCGTCACGGGTGTCGGCGCCCTGGTCGCGCGCGGACAGGTGGATGAGCCGTGCGCGGAACTCCACGGCTGTGGCCCAGTCCCAGGGCAAATGGGCGGCCCAACGAAACGACGGGTACCGGTCGAACAGGCCACGGATCGTTGCCCGGGTCGCCTCGTCGCGGCCGTCGTACAACCCGATGACCTGATGGAGTACGGCCTCGGCCCGGTCGTTCACTCCGAGAGCCGCCAGCTCCGCCCCGATGCGGGCGCCCAGGTCAGCCACGGCGCTGAGGTCGTCGGGTCGCAGCGGCGCGGTGGCCACCGGCCGGTACACCGCGTCCAACCGGGCCATCTCGCGCTCGACCTGGCCGAGTTCGACTTCGCTGAGTTCCGGGTCCATCCATTCTCTGTAGCGCACCAAGTCCAGCTCACGCACCATCGACGACAGCGGCTGCCCCGCACCCGGGCCGGACGACATCGACGAATGGCGCGTCGGCCGGAATCGGTGCGCCGCAGGTGTGACCATGGCAGCCTGGCGGGCACGGTCGGTCGTGTCCGGGTGGCGGGAGATCAACCGGCGCCGGGCATCGTCGTCCCCGGCCTGGCGGGTGGCCCTGGGCGACCTGCCCGGTCCGGGCCACCGCGTCGGCCGGGAACTGGTCGTACTGGCCGTACCGATCAAACTCCGCCACTGACCGCCCGCGCGGTCACGTCCAGGAGTGCCTCCGCGCCAGCACACGTGCAACGCCGGGGCAACGTCGGCCGTCCTACCGACGCCCACCCGCAACCGCGTGCCGGCCACAACCGCGCCACAACGCCGCCCTGGCTCAATGGCGACAGGTGGCCGCGCGGGCGGCGCACCGGCGCGTTCGGCGGAGATCGGCAAGGGGCAGGGGACTGATGGTGATGACACGTCCGACCAGGCGGCTCGGCGCGCTGATGGGCGTCAGCGTGGCCGCTGCCGTGCTGTTCGTGGTGGGCGCGACCGGAGCACGGGCCGAATCGGCGACGCCGCGGGCGCTGCCGCGGCCGGCGCCGACCGTCGTGCCGAACGGCACGGTCTGCTACGAGGTGCCTCCGGACGGGGTGTGCCCGATTACGATCCGACTGTCGGGGCGGGTGGAAGTGGCGACCGGCCTGCTGGTCAGCACGGCCGACGGTACGGCCCGTGCTGGCGCGGACTATGCCCCGCTGACCGGGCTGCCTGGTTGTCGTCCCGGCCGGTGGGACGGGCGTCGAGGTCCGGGCAACTATCATCCGGGACAGTGTCGCCGAAGGGAACGAGACCTTCGCCCTGCTGATCTCGACGGCCAGCGAGCCGGGCCGGATCATCGCGCGGATCCCCGTCGTCATCCGCGACGGAGCCCCGCCGAAGTAGCCGGCACCGCACCGTCGGGGGGTCCCTGCGCCGGTAGGTCAGGCAGCTGACCGGCGAGTTCATCCGCCTCCGCGGTGGCGTTCTCCTTGCGCAGCAGCCCGATCGCGGCACGCCAGTGCTGTTCGCGGCCGTCCGGATTGCCCAGCCGGTGCTCGACCTCGCCCAGCAGGCGATGGACCTGTGCCTCCTCGTAGCGGTCGGGGGTCAACCGGCGCAGGGCGAGCGCGGCGTGCAGGTCGGACCGGGCGGCAGCCAGCTCCCCGCTGGCCAGGTGGGCGCGGCCGAGTTGGCAGCGGGTAACCGCCTCCAGGTGCTGGTCACCGATCTGCCGGGTCAGCTCGAGCGCCGCGCCCAACCGCTCGAGCGCCGCGCCCTGGCGGCCCTGGCCGAGCAGCGCCAATCCCAGCCCGGTTGCCATCTCCGCCTCGTGCCGCTGATCGCCGAGCTGCCGGTACGCCTCGTGCGCCCGGCCGAAGTAGGCCGCCGCGCCGTCCGGATCGTCCTGCCCCAGCTGCGCCTCGCCGAGGCTGTGCAGCACTGCCGCCTCCAGCCAGTGGTTCCCGATCTCACGGCTGAGATCCAGCGCCCGCAGCAGGTCGGGGGCGCCCCGCCCGGCCTCCCCCATCCGGACGTAGGTGTGGCCGGTGTTGTTGAGCGCCAACGCCACGCCGAGGCGGTTGCCGTTGCTGCTGTGCACCGCCAGCGCCCGGCCGAACGCCTCCACCGCCTCGTCGAACCGGCGCAGTCCACTGTGCGCCGCCGCGATGTTGTTGTAGACGTGGCCCTCGCCGCGCCGGTCCCCCGCCGCCCGCATCAGCGGCAGCGCCACGTGCAGCTGTTCCAGCGCCTGGTCGAACTGTCGGGTCATGATGTACGCCACGCCGAGCGCGCTGCGCATCAGCCCCTGCAGGCCCGGATCGTCGCCGTCGCCGGCCGCCCGGACCGCCCAGCCGCAGATCTGCACCCGCTCCGTCCAGTGGCCGCGCACGTCGTAGAAGCCGGTCAGCAGGTACGTCAGCTGCGCCGCGACGCGCGGCGGCCCGTGACTCGGCCGCGTGCCGGATGACCAACGGCAGGTTCTCCCGCTCGGTGTCCAGGAACGCCAGCGCTGCGGCCCGGTCGCCGGCGAACGGCAGCTCGCCGGGTGGGTGCTCCAGCACCGGCGTGACCCGGTCGCGGCCGGAGTCGATGAGCTGGTTGGCGGCGTACGCGACGGCCAGGTACCAGTCCAGCGCCCGGGCCAGCGTCTCGGCCCGCTGGGTCGCCGGATCGTCCACGGTGGCGCGCTGCCGGGCGAACAGCCGGACCAGGTCGTGGCAGCCGAACCGGTCCGCGCCGACCTCGGTGACCAGGTGGGCGCCGAGCAGCTCGTCGAGGGCACGCCGGGCGTCTTCCGTCGGAGGTGCCGGTCATCGCGGCCGCGAGCTGGGTGTGCACGGTGGCGCCCGGGGCCAGCCCGAGTTGCCGGAACAGCCGGGCGGCCGGGGCGCTGAGCGAGCTGTAGGCGCTGGCGAAGACGGCCCGGACGCTGCGCGAGTCACCGTCGACGGTGAACCGGTCGAGCCGGTCCGCACCGCTCAGCTCGGTCACCAGTTGCCGGGCCGTGCGGTGCGGCTCGCCGGCCAGCTTCGCCGCGGCGATGCGCAGCGCCAGCGGCAGCCGGTCGCAGACCTCGCTCAGCTCGGCGACGGCGGCCGGATCGCCGCTGACCTGCTCGGGGCTGAGCAGTCCGCGCAGCAGCGCCTGCGCCTCCCCGCCGGTCAGCGCCGCCAGCCGGATCAGCCGTACGGCGTGGTGGGCGACGAGCGAGTGCAGCGGCTGCCGGCTGGTCACCACGAGCAGGTTCCCAGGCCCGGCCGGTACCAGCGGGAGGATGTCGTCGACCGGGCCGCCGTTGTCGAGGACGACCAGTACCCGCCGGTCGTGCAGCAGGGAGCGGTAGAGGCTGCCGCGCTCGTCGGCGCCGCTCGGGGATCCGGTCGGCCGGGATGCCGAGGCTGCGCAGCAGGTACGACAGGGTGTCCTCGGGTCGCGCCGCCCGCTGCGCCTCGTGCCCGCGCAGGTCGACGAAGAGCTGCCCGTCGGCGAACCGGTCGGCGACCAGGTGGGCCCAGTGCACGGCGAGCGCGGTCTTGCCGACGCCGGCGGCCCCGGAAATGGCGACCACCCGGGTGTCGCGACGCTCGCCGGTGAGCAACTGGTCGAGTAGCGCCAGCTCCGGTGCCACGGCCGGTGAAGTGGCCGACCGGGGCGGGCAGTTGGGCCGGGCGCGGCATCGGCGGAGGTCCGGCCGCGACGGTCCGGTCCGTCCTGCCGGAGTCGGCCGCGGGGTCTGTGCCGCCGCCCGCCGGGTGACCCGCCCCGAGCGCCAGGTCGGGATCGCGGCGCAGGATCCGGGTGTGCAGCTGGGCCAGCTCCGGGTCGGGATCGGCGCCGAGCTGCTCGGCCAGCCGCTCCCGCAGTCGGCGGTACACGTCGAGCGCGGCGGAGTGCCGGCCGCACCGGTACAGCGCAAGCATCAGCAGGCCGACCAGGCGCTCCCGGACCGGGTGGGCGACCAGCAGCCGCTCCAGCTCCACCGGGGCCGCAGCGTGCCGACCCAGGTGGAGCCGGGCGTCCCAGAGGTCCTCGATCGCGGTGAGCCGGGCCTCGGCGAGCCGCTCCACCTCGGCGAGCGCCCCAGCCGGCCGGCTCGGTGGCGGCCAGCGCCGGCTCCTGCCGCCACAGGGCGACGCCGGCGTCGAGCAGCCGCACCGCGCGCTGGTGGTCACCTTCGCCCAGCGCGTCCCGACCTTGGCGGGCGTACTCCTCGAAGACCGGGGCGTCGACGGTGGCGGAGTCCACCATCAGCGCGTACCCGGTCGCCGTGGTGACCAGCGCGTCCGGCAGCCCGCACGCATCGAGCGCCTGCCGGACCCGGGCGACGTGGCTGTGCAGTGACCGGGTGGCGGTCCGGGGCGGGTCGTCGCCCCACAACGCGTCGACGAGTCGCCAGGTCGGCACTGTCGTCCCGGCGTGCAGCGCGAGCAGACCGACGACCGCACGCTGCCGGGCGCCGACCAGCGGAGCGGGCCCGCGTGCCCCGGTGACCTCCACCGGGCCGAGCACCCGGACCACCAACTGCGTCGGACTGTCGAGCACCGGCCGGCTTGATCGCACGGCGCCGCCTCCCCTCTCCCGTTTCCGCAACGTAACCGGAGGGCGCAAGGTCGCGAGTCCGAATCCCGTGCAGGACGGCTGTCCGCGTCCCGACAGCCGGCGTCGTCGCGGCGCCCGACAACCGCGCCGCAACCCCGCGACAACCCTGGCGGCCGCAGGTTGACAGGGCACCGGCAGGACCGGCGCGCAGGGACACCCCTGTCACCCACGTAAGAGGAGACATCATGCGGCGAATTCGCCGGCTGCTGGTACTCGCGGCCACGGCAGTGGTCGGGCTCGTGCTCGTCACCCCCACCATCGCGCAGGCCAAGCCCGTCGCCGAGCGCTACGCGGTGCTGGACCGCAGCGGGATCGGGCAGGTCGGGTACGTCGACATCGACGGCGTGCAGATCGTCATCTGCGCCAAGTGCTACCTGTGGATCGGAGCCATCGTGGTTGACCAGCCCGATCCCGTAGTCAAGCAGGTCAACGAGGCGATCCTGGTCGGCCTGCAGGATCTGGGGCTCGCGGCGTCCAGCACCGTCCCCGCGGTCCAGGCCCGGTACCGCACGGCGGCGCTGAACTCGTTCACCAGCGCGGCGACGCTGGCCGGTCGGGGTGGGGTGCGACCCGGCCCGGTCGGGATCTTCGACGCCGGGCGCGGCGTGCTCGTCCCGCAGAACCTGCCGTGGCTCGCCGCGGTCGCCCAGGACCTCGTCGACGGGATCGGCGTGCTGGTGCAGTCGCCGACCCTGCCGCTGCCCCCGCCCCGCGCCGAGGCCGCGATGGCCCAGTTCGACGAGGCGTACAAGGAGATGGTCACCAAGGCGCCGATCGGCGCCTGACCGCCGTCCCCCGCACCCGACGGCCGGCCCGGTACCTCCGGGCCGGCCGCGCCGGGGTGCTCAGGACTTTTCGATCGCGGCCACCAGTTCCCGGTTGAACGCCGGCAGGTCATCCGGCTTGCGGCTGCTGATCAGCGGGAAGCCGGCGTTGTCCACGACGACCTCCTCGTCGACCCAGTCGGCGCCGGCGTTGCGGTAGTCGGTCTGCATGCTCGGCCAGGACGTCAGCCGGCGCCCGTCAACCGCGCCCGCCTCGATCAGCACCCAGCCGCCGTGGCAGACCACCGCGACCGGCCGCCCGGAGGCCGTGAACTGCCGGACGAACTCCACTGCGGCCGGCTGCATCCGCAACTGGTCGCCGTTGGCCACCCCACCGGGCAGCACCAGCGCGGCGTACTCCCCGGGGCTGGCGTCACCGACCGGCTGGTCCACCGGGAACTTCGCCGCCTTGTCCAGGTGCTGGAAGGCCTGCACCTCGCCGGCCTCCGGGGCCAGCAGCCGGGGCGTGCCACCGGCCTGCTGGACGGCCTTCCACGGCTCGGTCAACTCGGCCTGCTCGATGCCCTCCTGGGACACCAGGAATGCCACCGTCCTGCCTGACAGGCTCATCGTCTCCTCCGATCACTTTCCAGTTCACTTCATTCGCGGCCCAAGCTCGGCCACCTTGTTCTCTCGCGTTCTGTTGCTCGCTACCCCCTGGTGGGCAGTCGAAACTCCGACCAGCGCCGCCGTGCCGTTTCGGCGCAGGGCCTGTGGGTAGCAGAGGCTGAGGGGACAGGCACAACGCGGGAGGAACTGTGAAAGCTGTGGTGTGGCACGGCAAGCGTGACGTACGGGTGGACACGGTGCCGGATCCGGTGATCCAGGAGCCCAACGACATCCTCATCAAGGTCACCTCGTCCGGGATCTGCGGCTCGGACCTGCACCTGTACGAGGTGCTGGCGCCGTTCATGACGGAGGGCGACATCCTCGGTCACGAACCGATGGGGGTCGTCGAGGAGGTCGGGTCCGCGATCAGCAACGTGCGGCCGGGTGACCGGGTGGTGATCCCGTTCAACATCTCCTGCGGGCACTGCCGGATGTGCGGGGCGGGCCTGCACAGCCAGTGCGAAACCACCCAGGTCACCAGCCAGCAGAAGGGCGCCGCGCTGTTCGGGTACACCAAGCTGTACGGGCAGGTGCCCGGCGGGCAGGCCGAGTACCTGCGGGTGCCGCAGGGCCAGTTCGGGCCGATCGTGGTGCCGCAGGGCCCGCCGGACGACCGGTTCGTCTACCTCTCCGACGTGCTGCCCACCGCGTGGCAGGCGGTCGAGTACGCGGCGATCCCGGTGGGCGGCTCGGTGGTGGTGCTCGGGCTGGGCCCGATCGGGGACATGGCCGCCCGGGTCGCCCTGCACCGGGGCGCCGGCCAGGTGATCGGCGTGGACCTGGTACCGGAGCGGCTGACCCGCGCGACGGCCCGGGGCGTACACACGATCGACCTGACCGCGACCGACGACGTGGCCGGTGCGGTCCGTGACCTGACCGGGGGGCGCGGCCCGGACGCGGTGATCGACGCGGTCGGCATGGAGGCGCACGGGTCACCGGCGGGCAAGCTGGCCCAGCAGGTCGCCGGGCTGCTGCCCGACCGGCTCGCCGAGCAGCTGGTGCAGACCGCCGGGGTGGACCGGCTGGCCGCCCTGCACCTGGCGATCGACCTGGTCCGGCGCGGCGGAACGCTGTCCCTGGTGGGCGTCTACGGCGGGATGGCCGATCCGCTGCCGATGATGGTGCTCTTCGACAAGCAGGTCCAGTTGCGGATGGGGCAGGCCAACGTGCACCGCTGGGTGGACGACATCCTGCCGCTGCTCACCGGCGACGACGACCCGCTGGGCGTGGAGTCGTTCGCCACCCACCGGGTGCCGCTGGCCGATGCGCCGCAGGCATACCAGGACTTCCAGGAGAAGAAGAACGGCACGGTCAAGGTGCTGCTACGGCCGTGATTCCGGCTGGCAAACCGGGGGTCGGTCGCGCGACCGGCCCCCGGGACCGTTGGTGACGACCGCGGCGAGGATCTGCGGCGGCGGGCTGGGTCCGGGTGTGCTGAGCCCGGGTGTGCGGTTAGTCCGGTAGCGGCTGGTCGCTGCCCGGATGGGTCAGGATGGCGAGTGCG
Organism: uncultured Actinomycetota bacterium; assembly: GCA_963794685.1. Lineage (GTDB taxonomy): Bacteria > Actinomycetota > Actinomycetes > Mycobacteriales > Micromonosporaceae > CAVTWH01. The sequence goes on from CAWCFK010000014.1 coordinate 112,030, forward strand.
CCGGTGAGTTGCAGGACGGTGCGCACCATGCCGTGCGCGTTGACGACACGCAGGACAGCGCCGGACCGTACGGCAAGGTTACGCCCGAAGATCAGTACGCCGATGCCCGACGAATCCAGGAAGGTCGCCCCATCGAGGTCGACGGTCAGCAGCCGTACCCCGTCGACCTCGATGGCCCTGCGGATCTCCGCCCGCAGACCGTCGATGCCGGCAAGGTCGATCTCGCCACCGACCGCCAGCGTCCGGGTGCCGTCCGGTTCCCCGCGGGCGACCGAGATCGTGATCGGGACCGCTCGGCTGCGAGGGGCGGCCCCGACCGGCTCCGGTGTCTGCGTCGTCATGTCCGGCATCCCGTCACCCTCGTTCGGCACGGGTGGCCGCCGGGCCGTCCACCAACAGCGCGTCGCGCAACTTGCGCAGCACCGCGCTGAGCAGGCGCGACACCTGCATCTGGGAGACCCCCAGCACCTCGGCGATCTGGGTCTGCGTCTGGTTCTCGACAAACCGCAGGTGCAGCAGGCGCTGCTCGCTCCCGGACAGCTCGCGCACGAGTTGCAGGACCGCGAACCGGTCCGCGGCCGACTCCAGTAGCGGATCGTCGGTGGGCAGCAGGTCGCCGAGTTCGGTGTCCGCGTGGGCTGGACCGACCGGCATGTTGAGGGACCGCGCGCGGTAGGCCTGCCCGGCGGCCACCGCGTGCCGTACGTCGTCGGGGTCGATGCCGAGGTGTCCGGCGATGTCGTCGTGCGTCGGCTCGCGGCCGAGCAGCTGGGCAAGGTCGTCAGCGGCCTGCCGTACCCGCATGTGCAGCTCCTGCAGCCGGCGGTCGACCCGCAGGCTCCACGTCCGGTCCCGGAAGTGGTGCCGCAGCTCCCCCACCATGGTGGGGATGGCGTAGCCGGCGAACGAGACGCCGTGACTGCCGTCGAACCGTTCGGCGGCGTTGAGCAGCGCGACCGTGGCCGCTTGGTACAGGTCGTCCCAGGGTTCGCCCCGGTGGGCGAACCGGTTGGCGACCTGGCGGGCCAGCGGCAGATGATCACATACCACCTGGTCACGCACGCGGCGGCGATCGGGGTGCCCGGCCGGCAGGATCGCGACGCCGGCCAGGGCCAGAGCGGCCGGATCCTGGTCGGCGGACGGCCACTGCGCGGATGACGCCGGGCGCGTGTCCGAACCGGATTTAGCTGACATCAGAGACGTCCTCCCTCCGTGTCGACCGAATGAGTAGCTGACGACGCGATGTCGGAGACACGCGAGCATGGCACGCGGCGGGACGGGCTGACGGGTCCGCGCTCACGCGGATCGGATCCGAGGCACAACATGCAAATCCCCCGCTCTGTCACACGGAAGGCACACTGCTTGACCCACTGCAGCTTATACCGCGCATCCGGCGTGCGCATGTACCGCATCAATGCCGGCGGGCGCGCCGGGGCGCCTGATTGCTTAGCTAAGCAAATTTGCGCGAAAGGCCCGGTTGAGCTGCGGCTACCGGGTAGCTGGGCGGTATGGGCGAAATCGTTTCGGAAGTGTTGATCAAGCGGTTGGCCGAGTGGGCCGTCAACACGGTCTTCGCCGAAGCCGGCGAGAATCCGTGGCCGGCGGTCGCGCCCGCGAATCCGCCGAAGACCGCGCCGATCTACCTGAGTCCGGCGGTACGCCCGCACGAAAGCGACCTGGCGGCCGGCGCGGAGCTGCTCAACGCCGGCGAGAAGGTCGCCATCCTGGCCGGGATCGGCGCGCGCGGCGCCGGTGATCTGCTGGAGCAGGTGGCGGGCCCACCTGGAGAAGTAACCAGCACCCGATGGCGGACTGGCGGGCGAAGGTGGGCGCGCTGGAGTCGGCGCAGCGGGAGCCGATCGCCCCGCAGTACCTGGCCCGCGTCCTGGACCAGGTGTGCTCGGACGACGCGATCCTGACCTGCGACTCGGGGACGATCGCCACCTGGGCCGCCCGGCACTGGGACATCCGTGGCCGGCGCGAGTTCCACCTGTCGGGCAACCCGGCCTCGATGGCGCCCGGCCTGCCCTACGCGATCGGCATCCAGCACGCGTACCCGGATCGGGAGGTGGTCGCCGTCGTCGGTGACGGTGGCTTCGCCATGCTGATGGCCGAGTTCCACACGGCGGTCTGGCACGGCCTGCCGATCCGGGTGGTCACCCCGACCGGACTACGCGGCCTGGGCGCGCGCCGCCGGCGGGTAAGGGGTACGCGTCGACAAGCCCGGCAAGGTCACCTACGAGCAGGCCAAGAAGTTCGGTCTGGCGTTCCTGCGCGGCCAACCGCACCGCGCGGCGATCGCCACCACCCTGTTCAAGGAACGAATCCAGCAACTCAAAGACAGCTGACAGCGCCGCCTCGCAGCCGAGCAAAACGGACCAGGGACGATTCTCATCGTCTCTGGTCCGTTCGCTGAGTTCGGGAGTACGCGCTACTTCTTCTTGGTCTTGCTCTTGGTCTTCGTCGGCGTCTGCGACAGAGCGCTGCCGGCCGCCTTCTTGTCGGTCTTGGTCGCCTTGGCGTCCTTGAGCACCTTGCCTGCCGCGCTGGCCGCCTTGTCGCCGGTCTGCTTCTTGTTCACCGCCATACCGATCACCCTCTCTGCCGTCACGCGATCCGCACGGATGACCGCATCCGCCGGTACCTGAATGTGATCTCTGTTCCCCATCTCCGGCGATCTCAATCGCGGTTACCGCGGTGCGTCGGGGTTCACCGGAGCGGGGGTGCGGGCGAGCCGGTGCAGGAACTGGTGGAAGCCGCCGCCGACCACCCGGGCGACCGGCCGGGCGCTGGTGGTGACCGGCAGGTCGGTGGGGTAGGCGAGGCACAGTCCGGCGGCGAGGGCATCGGCCACCAGTGCCCGGTCCTCCCCCACGGCGACGGCCGGGAACCCGCCGACCTTCTGGTACGCGAAGCCGCTGAGCCCCAGGTTGGCCCCGTGCACGTGGTGGACGCCGAGGCGTTGGGCGTCCCGGTAGTGCCGGCGGTAGCGGGCGGGCAGGTGTGCCGGCCAGTCGTCCCAGCGGTCCACCCGGACGGTGCCGGCCACCACGTCCGCGCCGTCGGCGGCCAGCCGCAGTTGCCCGAGCAGCCAGTGCGCCGGCACGGTGCTGTCGGCGTCGGTGTTGGCCAACCACAGCCCGTCCGTGCCGTGCCGCAGCGCGTGCGCGCAGCCGAGGCCGCGGGCCGTGCCGACATTGCCGGCGGTAGCGGCGACCACGATCGCACCCATCGCACCGGCCACCTCGGCGGTGTCGTCGGTACACGCGTCGGCGACCACGATGACCTCGACCGGCACCGTGACCAGCCGGGCCGCCACGGCGATCGAGCGCAGGCAGGCGGCCACCGCGCCGGCTTCGTCCCGGGCCGGCACCACCACCGCGATCCGGTCGGGTGGCACCACCGGGATCCGGTCGGGTGGCAACACCGGGATCCGGTCGGGTGGTTCAGCCATCGACGATCCCGTCGAGCTGCGCGACGGACCGGGCGAGTGATGCGGAGTCGGCCCGGGTGTAGAGGCCGAGCCGGAAGTCCTCGTCGCAGTACCCGCCGGTATGCACCAGTCCCGGCGCGTCGGCGAGCCGGTGGTGTACCGCGTCGCCGGTGTGCCGGTGCTCGGCAGCCGGCCGCCGCCAGTGCACGACGACCAGATCACCGCCGGGTGACAGGGTGCGCCGCACCGCGTCCAGCGCCTCGGTGAGTTCGTCGTCGGTGAGGTAGTAGAGCAGTTCGGACAGGACGATGAGGTCGAAGGGCCCGGCCGGCCAGTCCTGCGGGATGCGGTGCCGTTCGGCGCGGGCGTGCGGGTGGCCGGCCAGCCGGGCGCGGGTGGCTTCGACCGCTGCGGGCACCAGGTCGGCGCTGAGCAGCCGGTCGCAGCGGGTGGCGAGCTGGGCGCTGAGCACCCCGATCGAACAGCCCGGCTCGTAGCCGCTGCGGTAACGGCGGCGCGGCAGAGCGGCCAGGGTGAGCTGGTACCGGCGCTGCTCGTACCACCTGTCGGCGAAGCCCCACGGGTCGGCGCGCTGCGCGTACAGGTCGTCGAAGTAGGAAGTGTCAGCCGGCACGGAACACCACCTCGAACGGGCGCTGGAAGCGGATGAGCGCGGTGGCCGGCAGGATGGTCACGCCGTCGATCGGGTTGATCTGGGTGGTGAAGGCGTCGATCGCGTGGCGTTTGGCCGCCCGGGTCGCCGGGTCCAGGTCGATGCGGTGGGCGGCGTGCCAGGGCACCCGGGGGTCGTCGGCGGTGGCCCAGTGCCACATCCAGATCGGGTACTCCCACAGCAGCGCCCCGGTCGCCGCACACGCGCTCGCCGCCGCCCGACCGACCGCTTCGTGGTCGGGGTGTCCGTCGCCCCGCCAGGTCGCCAGGCACGGCTGCCCGGGAGCGAGCAGGCCGGCGAGTTGCCCGGCGAGCACGTCGACGTCGATGCCGCCGTCCGGATGCCGCAGCCGGTGCACGGTGCCGCCGATTCTGAGACGCCGCAAGGCTTGCGCGGACTCAGCCGGGCGCAGCTGCCGCAACTGCTGCGGTGTCGGGGCAGCCGCGTGCGGGTGGGACCCTTCGCCGTCCGTCACCGCGACCACGGTGGCGGCGCCGAGCTGGCCGAGCAGGCCGCCGACGCCGAGGATCTCGTCGTCCGGATGCGGGGCGACCACCACCGGGCCGGCGAACGTGGCGGCCGGCAGCGACGGCAGGCCGGCCAGGGTCGGCCAGCCGCGCCAGTGCTCCTCGTCGGTACCGGCGCCCTCGATCGCGGTCACCACGGCGTCTCCGCGCCGTCCCGGATCGCGGCGCCGAGGCCGGCCAGGTCGGCTTCGGCGTGTGACTGGCGCAGGTAGACGGTCAGGTCGGCGATCCGGCGGGCATGCGCGTGGTCCAGGCACAGCGGCCCGGCCCCCAGCGCCCGACCGACCCGGTCCATCACCTGCGTCCCGGTCGCCTCGGCCGCCAGCCGTACGGTGGCCGCCAGCTCCGGCAGCGGCTGCTTCGGGTCGGCGTCGATCACCGTGGCCGCGTGCTGCAGCAGCGTGCCGGTGGCGGCCACCGTCACCGCCACCGCGCCCAGGTGAGCCAGCGCGTGCGGATCCGGCGGCCGGCTACGGGCAGCGCGCAGCAGCGCGTCGGCGATCCCGAGCGCGCCGCCGTGCCAGCAGGCCGCCACGCCGATGCCGCCGTGCCAGAACCCGGGTCGGTCGACGTACCCGCCCGGCCCGCCGACCGGTACCGCGGGCGCGGCGGTGAACCGGACGGTCCGGCTGTCGCTGCCGGCCATTCCCACCGCCGGCCACGTTCCGTCCAGCGGCTGACCCTGGCTGACGGCGACCGCGAACAGCCGGATCTCGTCGTCGCCGTCCACCGCCGTCACGAGCGCCCGGGTGCAGACCCCGGCCCCGGAGCACCACGGCCGGTCACCGTCCAACAGCCACCCGTCCCCCTCCCGGCGCGCCCGAACCGATCTGGGTACCGCAGCCCATACGCCCCACAGGTCGTCACCGGGCTCGACGCCGCCGAGTTCGGCGAGGATGGCGACCGCGTCGGCGTGCCCCTCCGCCAGCCGGGCGAACACCAGATCGGCCCGGCCCCAGGCGGTCAGCGCGGCGAGCCGGGCGGCGGTCCGGCCGGATCCCGGCAGCGGCAGGTCCAGCAGGCCCGCCGATCGGGCCTGCTGGACGAGCTGCGGCACCTGCTCCGACCTCAGGCCGCCGTCGCGGTCGCCGGTCTGCCCGGCCCACCAGGCTCCGAATGTCTGCACGTCCATGGCGCTGCACTGCCCCCGCATGGGCGACTCGAAACCGATCACGGTGAGATCACCCGGCGGGCAGCGGGGCGCGGCGGCCGACCAGGTCAGCCGCACGTTCGTAGTCGGAATCGGCGTCGAGGGTGAGGGCGCCGACGGTGGCGCCGTGGCGGCCGTACCAGACGGTGAAGCTGGAACCGCCGTGTTCGATGACCCGGACGTCGTCGAAGCCGTCGCCCCAGGCGGTGTACTTCAGGGTGCGGTCGGCCAGCCCGGTCCAGAATCCAGGTACCTGCGCCCAGCTGTCCTGCCCGCCGGCCGCCACCGTGCCGGCGATCTCGCCCATCCGCAGCGCGTCTCCCCAGTGTTCGACGGCGAGTCGACGGCCGGCGCGGGCATTGTGGGCGTAGGCCAGGTCACCGGCGACGTACAGGCCCGCGGCGGCGGTGCGCAGCTGCGAGTCGACCGGCACCCGGCCGTCCTCGACCGCGATGCCCGCCCCGGTGGCGAGTGCGGCACGGGGCCGGGCGCCGCCGCCGGTGAGTACCAGCTCCGCTTCGAGCGGGGCGTGGCCCTCGACGAGTACCCGGTGCCCGTCCAGCACCGCCCGGACCTGGACACCGCTGATCAACTCGACGCCGGCCTCGGCGAGCCAGCCGGCGATCTGAGCGCCGACCCAGGTGCCCAGCCGGGACTGCTGCGGCAGCGGCTCCCGGGAGACCACGGTGACCTTGAGGCCGCGCCGGGCCAGCGACAGCGCGGCCTCGCAGCCGATGAAGCCGGAGCCGAGTACCACGGCGCTGCCGGCCTGTTCGGCAGCGGCGCGCAGCCGGCGGCCGCTGTCCAGCGAGCGCAGCAGGTGAACCCGCGGATCGTCACCGCCGGGGACCGGCAACGGCATCGGCTCGGAGCCCGGCGCGAGCACACAGTGCCGGTAGCTGATCACGGCGCCGTCGGACAGGGTGGCCTGGCGGGAGCGGGCGGCCAGTTCCACGACAGGAGTACCGAGCCGCACCTCGACGCCGTCGTAGCAGTCGGCGTCCCGCAGCGGCAACGACGGCTCACCGACCTCGCCCCGCAGGTAGTCCTTGGACAGCGGCGGGCGCTGGTACGGCAACACGTCCTCGGCGCTGACCAGCACCGTCCGGCCCGGGCCGGCGTGCTCGCGGTACGCGCCGAGCGCCGCGTCGCCGGCCGCGCCGCCGCCCACCACCAGGAGTTCACAGTCGAGATCGGTCACCTGCCGCTGCTACCCCGCACCCGATCCGGCAAACCGGCCGGGCACGTCCCTGGCCCGGTGGTTAGCGCGGCTCGGGCTGGGTATCGCCCGAGGGTATGGACATACGGGCCAGGAAGGGTTGTGTCATGGAAAAGGCAGAGTTCGTCAGCCTGCTCAACGAGGACCTGTCGACGGAGTACCAGTCGATCGTGCAGTACACCCAGCACATCGCCACAATCAAGGGCGCCAAGTACCAGGCGCTGATCGAGGAGCTGCGTACCCACGTCGGGCAGGAGCTCAACCACGCGATGACGCTGGCCGACCAGATCGACTTCCTCGGTGGGGTGCCCACCGCCGAGGTTCCGGAGATCACCAGCGCGCCGGACGAGGACGCGGCGCTGGAGCTGGACCTGGAGTTGGAGACCCGCCAGTTGCAGCGCTACCGGGACCGGGTCGCCCAGGCCAACGAGCTGGGTCTGCCGGACGTGGCGGAGGCGCTCAAGCCGCTGCTCACCCAGACTCAGGACCACGTCATGGACCTGCAGACCGCACTCGGCCGGTAGGTGTAGCCGGCCGGTAGGTGTACCGGGGCCGGGTGGGACAACAGGTCCCGCCCGGCCCGGCTCAGTTGTCGGGCAGCTCGCGCAGCGCGTCCTCGACGGCGCGGCAGAAGGTCGGGTAGGCGTAGACCATGTCGCGCAGGGTGGGCAGCGGGACCCGGGCGTGGACGGCGAGGGTGAGCAGGCCGAGCACCTCGCCGCCGGCCGGGCCGGTGGACACCGCGCCGACCAGCACACGGGCGTCAGCGTCGGCGATCAGGGTGACGAACCCCGCATTGCCGACGTCGTGCAGGAAGCCGCGTGCCGAGGTCGGAATTTCGGCCCGTCCGGTGGCTGGGACGACTTCGATCGCGCGCAGCCGGCTGACCGTCAGGGGTCAGCGTTCGCCTGTGTTGATCCCTGCGGGGTGGGTCCGCGGCTGTTCTTCCAGCGGGTTCCCGAAGGCAAGGTCGTCAAGAATCGGGTGCATCTCGACGTACGGGTCGGCACCGGACTCGAGGGTGAAGAGCGCCTGGCCGCGCTTGAGGCCGAATACGCCCGGCTGGCCGCGCTCGGCGGGGTACGCGTGCAACTGCTCACTGCCGATGGCTACAACGAGTCGTGCCTCGTGATGCAGGACATCGAGGGCAACGAGTTCTGTCTCGACTGAGGCGACGCGGCAACTCTGAGACTGCAACTTTCAGGACTGATCGGGACCGGCTCGCGGCGCTGAACTGCGCGCATGTCGAGGACGGGAGACCCGGTCGATGTTTACCGGCGGTACCGGCACCATCACGCCATAGGATTTGCGTTGATCAATGCAAGTCACGTCGTGATCTGCCATAGCCGCGGGGAGACTCTTCGCCCCTCACCGGGGGTGCCATCGATCATGGAGTATGCAGAACCGCTGGAGGTCACCGTCCTGCTGCCGTGCCTCAACGAGGCGCAGACGGTGGGCGTGTGCGTCCGCAAAGCGTTGGACAGCCTGCACCGGATCGGGGTGCGGGGTGAGGTCGTGGTGTCGGACAACGGCTCCGTCGACGGTTCGGTCGACCTCGCGGTCGCCGCGGGTGCGCGGGTGGTGCACGCGCCGATCCGCGGCTACGGTGGCGCGCTGCTCGCCGGCATCGACGCCGCCCGGGGCGGGTACGTCGTGATGGGCGACTCCGACGACTCCTACGACCTGTCGAACCTCGGCCCCTTCATCGCTGAGCTCGCCGCCGGCCGGGACGTCGTCATGGGCAACCGGTTCCGCGGCGGCATCGCGCCGAAGGCCATGCCGTGGCTGCACCGGTTCGTCGGCAACCCGGTGCTGTCCTGGCTGGGACGCGCCCTGTTCGGGCTGCGCGAGGTCGGTGACTTCCACTGCGGGCTACGCGCGTTCAACCGGGAACGGATTCAGGCCCTGGGACTGTGCATGCCCGGCATGGAGTTCGCGAGTGAACTGGTGATCCGCTCCGCGCTGGCCGGGTACTCGATCTCGGAAGTGCCGACCACCCTGCGCCCCGACGGCCGTGGCCGCCCCTCGCACCTGCACACCTGGCGGGACGGCTGGCGGCACCTGCGGTTCCTGTGCGTGTTCGCCCCCCGCCAGTTGCTGATCACACCGGGAATCGTCCTGATGCTGCTGGGTCTGGCCGGCGCGTCCTGGCTGCTGCCCGGTGAGCGCCGGGTCGGCGGCGTCGGCTTCGACGTCAGCGCGCTCGTCTACGCCTGCCTGGCTATCCTGGTCGGCGCACAGCTGTTGATGTTCGGCGGCTTCGCCCAGCTGTACGGGATCCAGGAGGGACTCATCAAACAGGTCGCGCATGCCTGGTGGAGCCGGGTGTTCCGGCTGGAGACCTGTGTCGCGGCGGGCCTGGGGCTGATCGGGGCAGGCGTCGCCGGCACGATCGTCGCGGTCCGGATGTGGAGCGACACCGACTTCGGCCCGCTGGACCCGCGTAAGGAGATCCGGATCGTGGTCCCCTCGGCGACCGCGGTCGCGCTCGGGGTGATCGTCGTCTTCGCCGGCCTGTTCGCCAGCCTCCTCTCGCTGCGCACAGCCAGCCCCAGCCGGTCCACGCCGGTGGTCCCGCAGCCACGGCCGCCGGCTCGGCCGCTGTCGGAGAGGTCCGCGTAGATGTCACTCACACCGCCGGCCGAGAAGGAAGACCAGAGCTCGCCGGAGCCAACGCAGGCGCGCCCGGATGTCTCCCGGGCCGTGGTCATCGCGATCCTGATCGGGTACTTCGTCCTCGGGGCGGCATGGGCGTTCGCCGGCCCGTACAACAGCTCCGCCGACGAGCAGGACCACATCATCCGGGCCGCCGGCGTGGTCAGCGGACAGGTCGCGCCCAAGCCGGAGGACGTGGCCTACCACACCGGTGCGACGCAGACCGTTCCGCGCAGCCTGATCCACGACATGTGCTGGCAGTTCGCCTCCGACAAGAGCGCGGTCTGCGACAACAAGGGGTTCGCCGACCGCACGCCGGTACCGACCGGCACGAAGGTGGGCCGCTACAACCCGGTGTACTACGCGGTCGTCGGCTGGCCGCTGCGGTTCTCCCCCACCATGCGCGGGCTGTGGATGTCCCGGCTGATCACCTCCCTGCTCGTCGCCGGGCTGCTCGCGATGGCCGCGTCCGCAGCGCTGCGCTGGTCCCGGCACCGCGTCATGCTGACCGGCGTCGTGCTGATGGCGACGCCTGCGGTGCTCAATCTCGCCGGCACCCTCAACCCGTCAGCCCTGGAGGTCGGCGCGGGCATCCTGCTGTTCACCGCGCTGATACCGCTGCTGGATAGCGAGCGCGAAGTCGAGCCGGCGATGATCTGGTACGCCGGAGTGGCCGCGCTGGTGCTGGCCACCGTCCGCGGGCTGGGACCGTTCTGGCTGGCGATCGCCGGGCTGGTGATGTTGTTGCCGCTGCGCCGTGCGCGGTTGGCACGGCTGTGGAAGGCGCCCCGGCTCCTCGTCACCTGGTCGGCTGTGGTCGGGATCGCGGTGGTGGCAAGCGTCGTGTGGACGTTCACCATGCACGCGCTCACCCTGGGCCGGTCGGACCCGATCAACCCGCCGTACGGAACTTCCCAGATAATCGAGTTCGTCACCATGACGCGGTGGGTCGAGCACCTGTCCCAGATGGTCGCCGGGCTGGGTTGGCTCGACATTCCGGTGCCGCCCTACGTGACCGTGCTGTGGTACCTCATGCTCGGGCTGCTGGTCGTGGGTGGCCTGCTGTTCGGCGGGCGGGGCGACCGGTACCGGATCGCCGTGATCACACTGATCGCCTTCGGCGTGCCGATGCTCACCGACGGGCTGACCGCCACCCTCAACGACTACCCGTCGCAGGGCCGCTACCTGATGCCGTTGTTCGCCGGCGCCGTGCTGCTCGCCGGTGAGGCGCTGGTCCGCGCCGGGGTGTTGACCGCCCGGCGCACGTCGACAGTCATCCGCGCGACAGGCATCGTGGTCATGCCGGTGTTGCAGGTGACGTGTCTGGTCGCGGCGATGGTCCGCTGGCAGAGCGGGGCGTCGACGGACGGTCGCCGCCCGCACATCAATCCGCTGGTCGGGACCTGGCTGCCGGCCATCGGCCCGGGGCTGCCGCTGGTACTCGGCGTGCTGGGCGTTGTGATTCTCGGTTTCGCGTTCTGGGAGGCGACTACGCCCGGTGAACCGGACGCCGACCAGGCACCGGCGACCGCCGAGGAAGACGCCACCCAGGCTTCCGCCGAACTGGAAACACCGGTCGACGCCGACGTCGCGTTGGCCTAGCTGCTGATCCTGGGCCCGCTCAGGAACGCAGGGCGTAGGCCACCAATTCGTCCATTCCCGGCCGGTACCCGTCGGTGGTGTCGACGATCAGCTTCGGCTTGGTCAGCCCGATCCACGTTGTCCGCGGATCCGGGTAGACATGTGCCCGCGCGTGCACGGGATTCCGCCGGTACCGATCCGCCTTCCGTGCCTCGATCGACGCGGCATCGGCGACGCATTCGAGGATTCGCGGCTCGGCGTCGAATCCGGTCAACCCCTTGCGCCAGACGTGATCCTGAAACGCCGCCTCGCCGATGACGGTGACCCCGGCGTCGAGCAGCAGCCGCAGCGCGGCGAAGAACACGTCGAAGGTGCGTACCGTCAGCGGATCGCCGGGCGCCGAGGCAAAGTCGGGCGCGTTGACGACCATGCCTTCCTTGATCTCGTCGCGGCTGATGACCGGGCAACCGATCCGTCGGCCGAGCGCGTGCGACAGCGTGGTCTTGCCCACGCCGGACGGCCCGGTGACCAGAATCAGCTGCGGTCGGTTCACCGCGCCACCGTACAAGTTGGCTGTTGATCCCTTTGGATGCGGTCTCGTCGGCGGATCAGGGCGTGGTCGACGGCCTCGACGCTGGGGTGGGCGCGGTGGGGATAGTCTCCAACAATGCCGAGCTTCGAGGTCACCCCGATAGGTACGGTCCGGAACAACCGGACGGACGTCCAGAACACGGACAACTGGGGTGCCGTCCGCAGCACGATCACCGTCGACGAGCGCTTCGGCGAGGCGTGCCTCCAGGGCCTGGACGGCTTCTCCCACGTGGAGGTCCTCTTCGTCTTCGACCAGTTCCCGGAACGCGACGACTACCGCGAACCCCGCCCCTACCGCGGCCGCTCCGACCTCCCGCCCGTCGGCGTGTTCGCCGGCCGCGGCCCCCGCCGGCCGAACCGCATCGGGGTGACGTGCTGCGCCATCGAATCCGTCCACGGCCGCGAACTGACGGTGGTGGGCCTCGACGCGGTCTCCGGCACCCCGGTCATCGACCTGAAGCCGACGATGGCGGAGTTCGTCCCGGCGGACGTCAAGCAGCCGGAGTGGGTCAGCCGACATGATGTCGGAGTACTTCCAGCCGTAGGCGGGGATTGGGCATCACCAACCAGACCTCGGCACCGGCGTCGCACGCCGACTCCTTGTGAACTGCTTCCAGGAGCGTTCGCGGACCTGACTACACTGCGACGTAGATGAATGCGGGGGAGGTTAAGGCGTGCCTGATACCGGTGCCGATCTCGGGGTCGATCTCTATCGGTTGTCCACTGTGGCCAACGACGATCTACCGACATTGGCGAACATCTTTCACGACGCATCGAGCAACGTCGCCATGGCAGCCGAATCGGTCCATGGACTGATGCAGCGGGCAGGTGCGTTCGGCGGTGGCACGAGCAGCGTCTACCCGGCATGGGAGGGGCTGTACGCCACGACGTCGCGGTATCTCGGCGACACCGGCCAGAACCTGGAGGACACGGCCAGGGCGCTCAACCTTGCGATCGACTACTACACGCACACCGACGCGACGGTCAAAGCCTCGTTCGACAGCATGCTGAGTCAGAACGGCATCCCCCAACCGGATCCGGTGAAGTGACGCGATGAGCTACGACCAGCTGATGGAACACGCCTGGACCATCAAGGCGAAGGCCGTCAACCGCGCCATAGCCAAGAAGGAAAACGACTCGGTGTTCGCGGCATACAGCGGCCCGGAGGGGTACTTCGCCGATATCCCGGCCCGGTACCAGTCGTGCACCGGCCTTCCGGACCCGGCGGGCTTCGACGCGCCGATCGCGCACCTGGGGAAGGTCATGAGCGACCTGTCCTCCGGGCAGGACACCAGTGATCCGGTCAACAAGAAGGACATCTACCCGGCGAACGTCCAGTTCTCGAAGATCACCACCGCCGGCGACTATCTGCTGGGATGGAGCGGGGACGCGGCGTCCAAGTTCAAGGAACACTTCCTGGACCCGTTCCCGTTGGTGCTGGGCAACCAGTTCATCCTCGTCTCGACGTTGAAATCATCGCTGCACGCGACCCAGGCGCTCTGGGCGTCGGCCCGCAGGGATCTCGACGGGATCGCCGAGGCCACCATCGCCGCGCTCGACAACGATCCGTGCTGCGATCCCAACAAATGGTCTTTCGACTTCACGGTGCTGTCAGCGGTGGCCACCGTCGGCGGGATCGCGGTGACCGTGGTGACCGACGGGCTCGCCGCACCGCTTGTGCTCGCCGCGGTTGACGCCGCCGCGTCGACCGCCGCCGCGAAGCCGCCCGCGAGCATCAAGGACAACCAGACCGGCAACACCGCAATTCAGATCGTCAACGCGATGTGGGACGGCCTGCACCGGGTCGCCGACCAGTTCCGAGATACCGAGGAGCTGATCAAAAACAAGGTCGACAAGCTTGAGTACGACATCTCACACCGCCCCGACCTGTTCCTCTCGAACCGGCCCCACCTGGCCGATGCCACCGCCGCCAACGTGACCAGCGGCGCCTACCTGGGTGATCACCACTGATGACACACGCTGAGCGGCTCGACGCCATCCGGTTCCGGGTGTACGTGCCAGACAGCCAAATTTCCGCCGAGTTGGCGCACCGCGACCAGATCCGCATCGATTTCGGCTCGGGCGCCCACTACCGGCAGCTGGGCGACCACGACGTCGAGCACTACCTCACCGCCTTGGCGCGGCTGGTGTTCGCCCAGTGGCTGCGGGCCTACCGGCAGACGCTCGACGAGCACATCGTCGCCGAGCCCGGCGTCGACAACTGGCTCGACCGCGAGTTCTACGACACCCGCGACAAGATCGTCGCCCACGGTGCGTCGGACGACGGGCGGATCCGGCTCACCGCCGACGGGCTCCGCAACATCACCGTGAAGCTCACACCCGGCACGGTTCGGCGGTTGACGGAGTACGAATGCGCCGACCGTGTGCGTGCTGCGGCGACGGCGCTGATTCAGGACTACACGGGGCAGGTCGCCGCGCTCAAAGAACGCATCTACGGATGAGGCGACCGGTCGTCATCGGCCTCGTACTGGCCACCCTGGTGGCGGGCGGCGCCGTGGCCATGATGGTCCACGCCCGCCTGGACAAGCCGGCCGCCTGCGCGGCGGTGCCGGTCGCCGCACCGGACAAGCCGAGTGGCACAGCGACGACAGCCCCGGACGGCGGCGGACTACGCGTGGTCGAACAGGGCTTCACCAACATCAACTACGGCGTCAGCTACGGCGCGATCGTGGAGAACACCAGCGCGTCGGTCGCCTACCGCACTCAGGTGACGTTCGGCTTCAGCACCAACGGCGAACAACTCGAGCCGCCGCCGACGACGCTGAACACCCAGCAGATCCCGATTATCCTCCCCGGTCAGCGCATCGGCGTCGGCACCACCGCGTCGCTGCCGGCGCCGTACTCCGCGACCTCCGTCGAACTGCGCCTCGGGGAAACGACCTGGCTGAACCGCACCGACGTCGGCCGCGATCTCGGCCCGGTCACCGCGACCCTCGTGCGCTCCGAACACCCCAATCACGACTACCCCGGCTACCTGGAGATCACCTACACCAGCGCCACGAACACCTGCCGGCAACTGGCGGGGCGCGGTGCCGCGACGGTGTTACGCGATCCGTCCGGCACCATCATCGGCGGTACGCTCGAGGGTTACGACAACGGCTGCAGCGCAGGCACCCACATCACTGCCCGGGGCGAGCTTATGCCGGTAGCCGACGACACTCGCACCCAGGTCTTCCCCTACTGCGATCTACAGCGCCCACCGGAAAGCATCACCAACCAGATCGCCAACTGACGGTTGGGTGAGCCCTGCCGGACCGCCCAGCCGCAATGGAGAGCTACCCGACCAGAGCTGGGGCCATACCGTTGGCAGGGGTGGCCAAGCTGCGGCCGTGGTGGTCCGGGCGTTGCGGCGCTGTCCTTCGAACCCGATGCGGGTGCGGCGCTGCCCGGCACGGACGTCAGGTGGGACGGGCTGAACCGGGAATGGTCACTTCTTCGCGCCAGGGACCGGCACCAGGTAGACGTCGCGAGGACCGGTCCACGTCACGGTCATCAGGTCGGGCGCGACGAGCCTGGTCAGGAAGGCCGAGACGGTGCTGTGCAGCGACGTGGTGTAGGCGCCCTCCAGTTCGCCGGTGGCCGCGTCGAGCGCGAAGATCGTGGCTTCGAAGCCGGGCGCCTGCACCAGAACGTGATCGGCGTCGGCGGCGACGACGGCGGCCTTGGCCTCGTCGACGACGCGCGTCCAGATTTCCTTCCCCTGGGCGTCCCGCGCGATCACCATCGTCGTGGTCTCGTTGTTCGCAACCGCCGTCACGAAGGCGTTGCCGGTCGTCTCCAGGGGAGTCGACGGGAACCACGACGGGTCGAGTGCGGCGATGACCTTGCCGGTCACCGGGTCGCGCGACTCGACCGCCGAATAGCTGGACCCGCCCGTCGTAGCCGTGATCAGCGGAGCGAACGAGAGCACCTTCACGTTGTGCGTGGTCTCGCGCGAACCTGGCGTGAGATTGGGTTTCTCACTCGGGACAGCGAATCGCGGCTGCCCGGTCCGCGCGTCGAGCACCGTCAGTTCGTGGTGCTGGGTGCGCGCGGCGTCGTCGAAGTAGTGACTCAGCACGACGATGTCGCCGCCGCTGCCGGAGTCGTTCCAGAAGGTGTCGTAGGAGTACAAGTCGTTGGCCGGTCCCCTCGCCGCCTGGTTGAAGGTCCACAGCACGGAACCGGTGCGTGGATCGACGCGACTGAGGTCCCAATGCTCACCCTCGCGCTGGACGTAGAGCCCGGCGGTCGTGAGGTACGCGTCGTAGGCGTCGGCCACCGGAGACGGCGTCGCCCACTCGAGCCGCTTGCCGGTCGTGTCGAAGATCCCGTAGTCGAAGCCGTAGCCACTCGTGTGCAGTTGCGGTTTCGCCTGGCCGGCCGGGGAGTTGAGGCGTACCAGCACGTTTGACTGGCCGTCGGTCCCGTCGACGAGGCCGGGCAGCTGCACGCGCTTCGGCAGGGCGTCGTCGAGCGTCGGGTAGTGCGGCCCGACCATGGCACGGCGGGTGGCGCCCACGTGGCCGGTACATCCGGTCAGGGCGATGAAGGACGCCAGCGCCAGCGCGCCCGCCGCGAGAACCCGCCGACGGCGTGTCACCGCGTCCCCTTGACCGGGAGCGTGGCGCGCGGGTCAGTGCCGTCACTCGCCCGCATGGTGATCATTCTCGGTCCGCGTATCGACAGGAACACGCGACCAATACTGGCAGGCACGCACAACAAGGCGTGGGGGCACCCGCCGGCACGGCCGCGGGTGCCCCCACGCCTGTTGTGGACAGGCGCTACGGCATCGCGGGGCCGCCCGATCGTTTGCGCACGGTCCAGGTCGCCCGACGTGGCGGCCCCGCCCGCGGACCGGGCCGGGTCGTCGGAGATCTGCTGCACGTATCGGCCGACCTTCTCGACGCCGCTCTCCCCCGGCCACGGAACGTCGAGGCCGAGACGACCACCAGGCTCGGCGACACACCGCTCGCGGCTGGCGATCCACGCGCAGCCCAAACTCTTTGGCTGCGTCGAATCAGGCGATGACGTGTCCCCTCGGACAACCGTTCGTTGAGCACGCCAATCACGGCTCACGATCAGCAACAGTGGCTCAGGCCGCACGGAATGAGCAGTAGCGTCCTGTGTGGAGGCCGTTGCGGAGCTGAGCGCCCAGTACCGCGTCTGCAGCGGCGATCCTGGCCAGGGCCCGTCTGATCGCTCTGCCCACCGAGAGTCGGGCACGCTCGCTGTCATCGGAAAACGTCCGGGTACGCCCGGCGAAGCCCGCTGCTGCGGCCAGTTCGGCCCGGATCCAGTCCCGTTCCTCGCCGGCCCTGGCTGCCCGCTCCCGATCCGCGCGGAGCGTGTAGGTGTCGATCTCACCATCGAGTTCGGACAGCCGCCGGCGGTACTGTTCCGCGGCGGTGCGATCGAGCACCGGTTGAGGCGACCGGAGCAGGGCGGCGGCCGCGGCGTCCCACGCGTCCAGACCTGCAGCCAGTTCGGCGGCGGCGATCTCCATGCCAGGGTTGGCAAGCAGCACAGCCAGGTGTTTCATGCCTACGCAGTGGGGCACGGTGACCGAACGGCTGTTGGTGCCCACTGCCCAGTTCTTTCCCTGGCGTACGCAGGTGAGACTGCCTTGGATTGCCGTCCCGGCCAACCGGACCGGCACCGGTACCGGCATGCGCAGCCGGGCTGCCTCCTCGCCACCGGTGGCCAGCTCGCGGCGCGCGTCGCCGGTGTCGCCGGGCGCGCCGCGGGCCGCCAGAGCCGCCGCATACCGCTGGCGGGACAACACCACCGCGGGCCAGTGGCCGAGGGCCAGATTCCGCTCGATCGCCGTACGCAGATGGGTGACCGCGCGATCCAGGTCACCGGTGGCCAGGCAGGCGACGCCGAGGGCATGGTGGGTCGAGCCGAAGCAGGCCACCCCGAGACTCACCATCATCGGCAGGTGTGCGTACGGGGCCAGCACCTCGTACGCCTGTGCCGCGGTCTCGCCGTCGTCGAGCAGGTACGCGGCCTCGACGACGCCATTCATGGCGATCAGCCAGCTACTCGACCGGGGCAACTGGGCCAGGTGGCTGCCGCGCAGGGTGGCCAACGCGCCCGCCGCCCGGCGACGGTCTCCGGACTGGGCGGCGGCGACCGCCAACGCCGCGAACGAGGAATTGTCTATCGTGCTCAGCGTCGGCGAGTGCACCAGTTCGTCGAGCATCGGCGCCAGCTCGGTCAGCCGGCCCTGGTACCAGCGGATCGCCACCAGCTGCCCACCGAACCAGCCCTGGGCGTCAACGTCACCGGCCGCTGTGCCGATCTCGACGCAGGTCTGCGCCATTGCCTCGGCCGCGTCGAAGTGGCCGCCGCGGATCGCCACCATCACCTCGATCCCCGACAGCACGAACCTGGCGGCCAGGTGATCATCCTGGTCGAGCAGCGTACGTAGCTCGGTCAGCCGACGTTCGGCGTGCGGGTGGCCGTCCAGGAACAGATCCACCACCTGCCAGATCAGCCCGACCAGCAGGTCCACCCGACGGCCGGTCTGGGCGCTCTCGGCGAGCAGGTCATCGGCCAACTGTCGGCGTAAGGGCCCGTGGTCCGGTCCGAGCAGACAGTGGTGCGCCAGGCTGAGCACTTCCGCCCGGATCACCGGATCCGGGAGTTGACGCGCTTCGGCGAGTACTTTCATGATCTTGTCGTGCCGGCCGGTGCGGTAGTCCTGTTCGGCGGCGACCCGCGCCCGCAACCGGATCGCCAACGGTGACTGCGGCGGCACCAGCGAGAGGGCGTGCCCCAAGCGGGCGAGCAACTGCGTGCCGGCCTGGGCGGTGCGATGTTCGTGGACCCACAGGCCACCCTGTCCCAGGGTCGCCGCCGCCAGCGTCTGGGTGTCGCCGCTGCGCTGCGCCTCCCGATAGGCGGCGTCGAACCAGCGCCGCGCCGCGGCCAGGTCGCCGTCGGCCGACTGGGCCCTGATGCCCAGGTCCAACAAAGATGTCGCCGCAGCGGTCATCAATCCAACGTACGGCGATTGCGGTCGTGATCACTGTCCGATTTCGGCCAGTTTTATCCGACGGGGCGTCGCAACCAGATTGACCGGGTCGCCCCGGCAGTAGCGCTGTCGGTTCCACGACGGGCCGACCGCGACCGGGCCGTTCGAACGGCCCGGCATGGACGCGTTGCGGGAACGGCATGGAACAGGGTGGAACGCCTCCAGGTGAGGCACGTCAATTCCCGGGAGGGTTCGCATGTTTGGTTCAGTCAGGAACGCCACGAGGGCGAAGGGCGTGGTCAGCTGGCGGTGGCGGTTCGGCGTCGTCGGCGTATCGGCCCTGACGGCGTTCGCGCTGTCCGGCTCACCACCGGCGGCCGCGATTCCCGTTGGCGGGGGCGGTGGCGGTGGGGAGCCGACCTGCACCAACGCGTCGTCGGGGTCGCTCACCGCGACGCCGTCGAACAGCCTGGTCGGGCAGACGATCGCACTGTCGTGGTCCGGGCTGGTGTCCAGCCTGTGTACGTCCATCACCATCACCGGTCCGGCCGGGCTGAATCAACAGGTGTCGGCCAGCGGTTCGATGACCCTGATACCGCCTCCCGGGACATCCACGTACAGCTTCCTGGCCGGCGGACTGACCGGCGCGGTCGTACTGGCGACGAAATCGGTCACCAGTGTGACCGCAAATGCCAGTACCGGCGTCGGTACCGGCGCCTACAACGGACCGAGCCCGCTCACCATCAACACGGGCACGGTCGGTACTTCGCAGTACTACCTGACCGACCCGACGATTCCCGGGCTGTCCTGCGGGGACTACCCGACCAACCAGCTCTTCTCCAGCGCGAGCAACGTGTGGGGCAACGGCAGTGCCCTCGACAAGGAGACCGCCTGCGTGGATGCGATGTACGCGGCCCAGACCGAGGCCAGGATGGTGTCGCAGTGGCTGGGCCGCAACGGACTCGACGGTCATGGTGGCGCGTGGCCGATCAGGATCGGAGTCCCGGGCACCTTCCCCAGCCAGGCCGACTACTTCTCCGACAACACAGTCCTGATCGGGCACCTGACGGCGGCCGGCTACGGCCTGCCCAACTGGCTGGCCAGCCTCCCGCTGGTCGCGCACGAGTTCGGTCACGGCATCGACTCGAGCACTCCTGGCGGTACGTCCGCCCCGAGCACGCGAGAATTCGTGGCCGACGTGTTCGGGGCGGCAACGAACTACTTCGCGGGCGAGCCGGCGCCGTACCACGCGCTCGATTTCGTCGTTGGTGACAACGCGTTCTACAACTACGGCTGCTACGACGGCTCGACCGAGTCGTCGGAACCGCACTTCGCGGCCGCTGTCGGTGACCACTGGTTCTACCTGTTGGCGGAGGGCACCAACCCGAGCGACGGTCATCCGACCTCAGCTACCTGCAACAACAGCACGGTGACCGGTGGCGGGATCCAGCAGGCCCTCACCATTCTGTACAAGGCGATGTTGATGAAGACGTCGGCGAGTTCGTACCTGTCCTACCGCACCTGGACACTGACCGCGGCGAAGAACCTGACTCCGGGAGACTGCACCGCGTTCGTCCGGACCAGAGCCGCCTGGGACGCGGTGAATGTGCCGGCCCAGCCTGGCGAGCCGACCTGCGTCATCGCGGTCAACCGCACGCCGTTCGGGTTGGCCGACTGGGACGGCGACGGTCACACCGACGTCATTGCCCGCAGTACCTCGACTGGCGACCTGTGGCTCTACCCGGGCCCCGGAACCCGCGGCCCCCTTACTACGGCCCCGGTCGTGATCGGCTCCGGCTGGGGCGGCTTCACCCCGTTCGGGGTAGCCGACTACAACGGCGACGGCCACCCGGACATCATCGCCCGACAGGACTTCGCCTACGCCGGCACAGCGGCCGGGAGCATGTGGATGTACCCCGGGGCCGGCGGCCGGGGTCCGATGAACCAGGGGCAGCGGGTACAGATCGGCTCCGGCTGGGACGGCTTCACGCCCTTCGGGGTCGCCGACTGGGACGGCGACAGCCATCCGGACATCATCGCCCGGCAGGACTTCGCCTTCGCCGGCACACCGGCCGGGAGCCTGTGGAAGTACCCGGGATCCGGTGGCGTCCTCAACCAGAACGCCCGGGTGCCACTGGACGCCGGCTGGACCAGCTACACGCCCTTCGGCATCGGCGACTACAACGGCGACGGCCACCCGGACATCGTCGCCCGCAACGACACCTCCAGCGTCCTGGCCCTGATGCCCGGCAACGGCGGCCACCTGACCACCCAGACCACCATCGGCACCGGCTGGGGTGGGTGGGCGCCGATCGGCCTGTCCGACTACGACGGCGACGGCCAGGTGGACATCATCGCCCGCCAGGACTTCACCGACGGCGCCGCCACCGCCGGGACTCTGGTCGGGTTCGTGGGCTCCAGCGCCCCTCGGCTGTTCATCGCCGCCACTGTTCAATGATCCTTGGCGGTGCCGCGTGTGACGTAGCGGAAGTGCCTTTCCTGTAGGGAAACTGGGCCTGCCAAGGGTCCAGACCCCTTCGGGGAAGGCACTTTCCTCGTGCGGTTACAGGCTCGCGCCCGGTGCCTGACCCGGCATTTCCGTTCGTCAGGTCGGTCAGGCGACCCGCTCGGCCACGAGCACGGAGGCGTCGTCGGCCCGGTCGCGGCCTGTCGGCCAGTCAAGGTGGTCCATCGGGCTGCCCGGTCGGCGATGCGCGTCACGGAATTGACCGGCCAGTGTCATGATCCCTTCATCGGGGCTGCCTCGGCCGATCATGCCGTCGGTGTAGCAGATCACCCGATCGCCGTGCCGCAGCCGAATTCCGGCCTGGGCGTAGCTGGACGTGAGTCCGGAGCCAAGTAGTGCGCCACCCGGGTTCGGCAGAACCGACACCCCGCCGTCGTGGGCGAGCAGGATCGGCGGGTGGCCCGCACTCGCCCAGCTGAGCCCAGCGTCGGCCGGTGAATAGTGGACGATCACGGCTGAGGCCATCACGTGCTGGTGGTGCTTGGTCATCAAGCGGTCCAGCCGGCGCAACACGACGGCCGGTGGCATCCCTTCACAGGCGTAGGCAGACATGGCATACCGCAATTCCACCATCGCACCGGCAGCGGCCAGTCCATGCCCGGTCACGTCACCGACGGCGAAGACCAGGCCGCCCGCCTCCAGGGGCACGGCCAGGTACCAGTCACCGCACACGCGCAGATCGCTGTCCGCACTGACGGTCCGGACCCGGACATGCAGGCCATGCGAGTGCCTGGTATCGGTCACTGCGGGCTGGATCAACTGCTGTAGGGCACGGGTACGCGCCCGCTCGTGTGCAAGCGCCCGCCGGTAGGACGACACGGAGTGACCGGACCCGATCCTGGTAGCCATGCTCGGCTTCCTTCCTGATTGGTGATACCGCGACGTCACCCTTGCTACGGCGACCAGATCGAGGCAGGTGTGAAAGGGCTTCCGTTGCGGCCGACAGCGCCGGATCCCCGCCACGCGACGCTGCGCGACGGGGATCCGGGTAGGCGATCAGTGGGTGGCGTGGGCGGCCGCGATGATCAGCGCGGTGACCGCGTCAGGGTTGGTGAGCATGGCCAGGTGCGGCGCCGGGAACTGGACGATGTGGCTGTGGGCTCGCTGGGCCATGGTGAGCTGGCGGGCGGGCGGCAGGATCTGGTCGTCGGTGCCCACGAAGTACCAGCTGGGTAGGGTCTTCCAGGCCGGTGCACCGGACGGCTGGGTCAGGGCGCTGAGCGTGATGGGGCGTTGCGCGGCAGCGAGTGTGGCAGTTGTGGCGGCTGGCAGCCCGGCGGCGAACAACTGCGGGAACAGCGCGGTCTTGATGTAGAGGTCAGCGTCGCCGGCCGGTGCGCCCGGGTAACTGACGAAGTCGAACAGGGCGGTCGGGTCGCCGCCGCCGCCCTGGAGTCCGAGGATGGTGTCGCCCTGGTCCGGGACGAACGCGTCGACGTAGACGAGTGCCCTGACCTCGGGATCGGCGAGGGCGGCGTTGGTGATGACCGCACCGCCGTAGGAGTGGCCGACCAGGATGACCGGCCCGGTCGTGTGCTGCAGCAGGAATGCGTCGAGGTAGGCGGCGTCGCTGGACAGTCCACGCAACGGGTTCGGCGGTACGAGGACGGTGTAGCCCAGGCGTTGCAGCCGGCTCGTCACCGGCGCCCAGCTGGACGCGTCTGCCCACGCTCCGTGGACCAGCACGACGGTGGGCTTCGACGCGTTGGTGTGACTGGTGGCGGCGTTGCGGCCGGACTGCGGGCTGGCCGACGCGACAGCGGCGGGTACCACGGCGGCGAGCGCGGCGAGCGCAGTCACCACCAGGATGGTCCTGATCTTCGACATTGTTGCCTCCGGGAGTGAGGTGGGCGGGTGGGCTAATCAGTCGGGCAGAGGGTGCCGTTGCGGAGCTCGACAGCGCACCGCACGGTCGCCGGGATATCCGTGGCACGGTGCTTGCCGGCGTACGCCTCGCCTTCGTCGCGCGGAACTTCGGCTTCGACGACGACCACGGGTGCGGCCGAGGGTCCGGCGAGTGGGCTGAGGAACCCTGCGTCGGCATCGGCGAACGGCCGCGTAGCGGGTTCGAGGACGGTGGTGTGTCCGGTCATGACGGGGACGTCATGTTCTGGGTGCGAAGCCAGGCCAGGCAGAAGTCTGCGACGGTGCGCCAGCCGCTGTCGATCGTCAGCGAATGCGCACGGTCGGGGAACTCGGTGATCTCGGTGATCGCGCTGGAGTGCCGGTACTGCTTCAACGTGGCTCTGGTGACCGCTTCGGGAACGGTGTGGTCCTGCCCGCCCATGACCAGCAGCAGCGGGCCGCGCAGCTGGTTGGCGGTGTCCACCTTGGCCGGCGAGTGCGGGTTGAAGTTCGCGGCGGCGGCTTCGAACAGCGGCTTGCCCGGCGCCGGGATCATCCACTGGGCGAACAGCCGGTCGGACTCCTCAGGCGTTACGGCGTTGCCGAAGGCGAACCGGAACTGCTCGGCAGTCAGGGATACCGCCCGGTGCTTGTTGCCGGGGTTCCTGAATACCGGCAAGGTGGCGCGCAGGGCGGACAGGGGCAGCGGCAGGACGCCCTTGATCTGGGCGGCGTCAATCGCCACCGCGGCGCGGGCGAGGTCCTCGCCCAGGAGCCGTTGCGCGATCATGCCGCCGAAGGAGTGCCCGATCAGAATGGGCGCGGCGGGAAGGTCGGCGATGATCTTCGCGTAGTGCTCGACGACATCGTCGATACCGCGGTCGGCGACGGCCTCGGGGTGCGCGCGGGCCTGCTCGACGGTGGCCGGCTCGCCGGGCCAGCCGGGCGCGATCGGCTCATAGCCTGCCTCGCGGAACAGGTCGATCCAGGGGTTCCACGACGTGGCGTGCAACCACAGACCATGGATGAAGACGACGGGGGTACGACTCGACATGACTACCTCACAGCGTTTTCGTTGGGGCTGGCCAGGTGACCGCCCGTACCGTAAAGCCGTTGCCGTGAGTGAACAGTGGGCTTCACGGCGGCGGCGCCCACACTTTGTCCACAAGCGTGGCCGTACGGTGCGGGTAGTCGTCGGAGCCACCCGACGGGGTCGACCCTGGAGCGCGCGCGTGATTGACGGAGACGGCCCGGACGTGACCGTTGTCCTGGTCCACGGGGCATTCGCCGGGCCGTCGGTGTGGTCACCGGTGACCCGGCAACTGCACGACGAAGGCATTCCCGTCGAGGCGGTGACCAACCCGATGCGGGATCTGTACGGCGACGCCGACTCGGTCGCGCGGGCGATCCGTGAAGTCGCCGGGAAGGTGCTGCTGGTCGGTCACGGATACGGCGGCGCGGTCATCTCCACCGCCGCTAAACAGGTGACGAATGCCGTCGGGCTGGCCTATGTCGTCGGGTACCCGCTGGACGTCGGCGAAAGCGTGCGGGACGTCGCCGAACGCTTTCCTGCACCGGAACTGACGGCAGCGCTCCGGCCGTCGCGGTACCCCACCGGGTCGTCCGACGACAACGGGGAAGTGTTGCTGCTCGATTCAGCCGCCTTCGCGACGGTGTACGCCGCGGACCTGCCGGCCGAGTCGGCGAACGCACTTGCCGACGCCCAGCGGCCGATCGCGCACGACTGTCTGACCCAGCGGGCGCACACCGCCGCCTGGAAGAGCCTGCGCTCCTGGTACCTCGTCGCTGCCGACGATCGATGCGTCGACCCACGGGCACAGCGCGCCATGGCCGAGCGCGCAGGTTCCCACCTTCTGGAGACCGCCGGTTCCCATGCGGTCGTCGTCTCTCAGCCGACGGCCGTGGTGGACATGCTGGTCACCGCGATCAGCGTTCTGCGTTGACGGCAGGTACCGTTCACTCAGTTACGGCTCAACGAGTGCCCGGTGTGGCGGCAAGGCGGACGGTTCTGTCACACGATCAGGTGCGGTTCGCGGTGTTGGGCCCGGTTCGGGCGTTGCGCGACGACAACGACATCGATCTCGGCGCGCCACAGCAACGCACCCTGCTCGCATTCCTGCTTGTCCACGGCGGCCAGCCGGTCACCTTGAGTGCCATTGTCGAGGCGATGTGGGGCGAGAACCCACCGGACAGCGCCGTCAACACGGTGCACCGCAGCGTCGGACTGCTCCGTCGTGCTCTGCAGCCCGAGTTGGCTTCTCGCGACACGGGCCGGTGGCTGATCAGGGCCGCCGGCGGCTACCAGCTTGTCGTAGGGGCCAGTTCGTCGGATCTGCTGCGGTTCCGTGAACTGATCCACCAGGGGCGTACCGCAATCGGGGGCGGTCAGCCGGCCTCAGCTGTAGAGCCATTCGCTCAGGCATTGGCTCTCTGGCGCGGTCCGACGGCCAGCGGCATCAATGCCGAAGTCCGTAGCCATCCGGCATTCGCCGCCATCGACCGCGAATACCTCGCGACGGCTCGGGAAGCTGCTGATCTCGCGTTGAGCACCGGCATCCGGAACCGGCTGCTCCCGGCGGTGTATCTGGCCGTTGAACGTGGGCCGTTGGACGAGGCCCTGCACGCGCGTTTGATCCGGATGTTGGGCGCCGAGAGCAGGCAGGTCGAAGCACTCGACATCTACCAACAGATTCGCCGCCGACTCTCCGATGACCTCGGCATCGATCCCGGCGCTGAGTTGGGGTCGGCCCGCGATGCCGTCCTGGCGCCGTCCGGACCCGGTCCCGGCGTGCCTGAGACGCACCGGCCGGCCCAGCTTCCCGCAGATCTGTCCACCTTCAGCGGCCGGCGCGCAGAACTGGCGGCAGCGCTGGCTCTGCACAGCGGTACCCGCGATCTTTCCCAGACAGTGGTGATCACCGCGATCGGCGGGATGGCCGGCATCGGCAAGACATCCCTCGCCGTCCACTGGGCACACCAGGTGGCCGACAGGTTCCCCGACGGCCAGTTGTACGTCAACCTGCGCGGCTTCGATCCCAATGACGACCCTGTACAACCAGGCCAGGCGTTGGAAGGTCTGCTGAGCTCGCTGGGTGTTCCGGCCGCGCAGATCCCGGCCGCCCTCGACACGCAGGCAGCCCTCTATCGCAGTCGGATCGCCGGGCAGCGGATCCTGATTCTGCTCGACAACGCCCGCGACGCCGACCAGGTCCGCCCACTACTGCCCGGCCATCCGGGCTGCCTGGTCATCGTCACCAGCCGCAACCAGCTCACCAGTCTGGTCGCCACCCATGGCGCCCACACGCTCACCCTGGACCTGCTGCCCGCCGCCGACGCACACGACTTTCTCGCCCGCAGGCTCGGCGCCACCCGCGTCGCCGCCGATCCCGCCGCGGTCAACGAAATCATCACCCTGTGTGCGGGACTTCCGCTCGCACTGGCCATCGTCGCCGCCCGTGCCGCCGACCACCCCACCTTCACGCTGCCCGCGTTGGCCGCGGAAATCCGCGAAAGCCATGGAAGCCTGCATGCCTTCGCGGGCCCCGAGCCCGCTATCAACGCGAGGGCGGTGTTTTCCTGGTCCTATCGGAGCCTGACCCCGGCGGGAGCACGCCTCTTCCGCCTCCTCAGCCTGGCCACCGGACCCGACATTTCCATTGCCGCGGCGAGCAGCCTGAACGGCGAGCCCCGCCAACCCACCCGTACCTGCCTCACCGAACTGACCCGCTCGCACCTCCTCACCGAACACGCTCCCGGCCGGTACACCTGCCACGACCTGCTGCGCGTCTACGCCACCGAACTCGCCGCGACTGACCCGGCCGCCGACCGGCAGCAGGCCATCCACCGGCTGCTGGACTACTACCTGCGTACCGCTCACGCCGGAAGCGCGCTTATCATCCCCGGGCGGGATCCCATCGCACTGCCATCGACACCGCAGCCCGAACGGCCCGAGGTGCTCACCGACATGGCTGGCGCGTTCACCTGGTTCACCGCCGAGGAGAGCGTTCTGATCGCGGCTGTCCACCAGTCCGCCGCGTACGGATTCGACGAGCACACCGCCGGATTGGTATGGGCGATCAGCCCCTACCTGAACCGACGCACGCCACCACAGGCGTCTGTTCCACTGATGGAACTCGCGCTGACCGCAACCGACCGTACCGGCGATGCCGCCCTGCACTTCCGGACCCGACACGGCCTGGCCCAGGTCTACCGGCGGCTCGGCCTCTTCGACAACGCACGTGAACTGCTGAACCAGGCGCTGGACTTCTTCACCCGGGTCGGCGACCTACCCGGACAGGACCGCATCAACCGCGAGCTGACCACCATCGCCCGACGCGAGAACCGGCCGGCCGACATGCTCCACCACGCGTTACTGAGCCTCTCGATCTGCAAATCGGTAGGCAATCCGATCATGACAGCCAGCGCGCTCACCGGCGTGGCGACCGCCTACGGCGTCAACGGCGACTCGCAACAAGCTGTCCACTACGGCGAGCTGGCACGCACCGCGGCTCAGGAATCCGGCGACGTGGAGAGCGTATACACGGCGACGCGGTCCCTCGCCGTCGGCTACCACCTCCGTGGCGACTACAGCCACGCCGTCGAACTTCTCCGAGCGGCCCTCGACGAGGCGAGCAAACTATGGATTCCCGAGACCCAGGTACAGATGCTGGACGATCTCGGCGAGAGCCAGTACGCCGCCGGAGACCACACGGCTGCCCAGGACAGCTGGCGGAAGGCGGCAGCGATACTCCGTGGACTCGGATTCGATCCGACAGCCGTCGCGGCACTCGACAACAAAGCCGCAGAAAAGCGCCAACCGATATCGCCTCAGGACAAGCAACAGTGAAGTGTGATCGCTCCCCAACCAGCTTGCCGCGCCGACGCCGGTGGGCGCCCACAAACCCCGGCCAGGCGCATCCGCCGGACCATCGCCCTGCGGTCCGTACCGACGCCGCGGTTCATGCGGACGGGTGTCGGGTCGGGCATCGACGGGTCGCGGCTCCATCGGCTGCGTAGGTCGTCGGCGTCCGCCGCTTCGGCGAACAGCTACCCGATGAGGCGACGGTTGGGTCCAGGTGCAGCAGGTCCGAACTGACCGCGGCGGCCATCGTCGTCACGGGCCGGCGCGGTGGGCACCAGTCCAACGGCCGGAGGCGGCTGTGGCTTCGTCGACGCGACTTCGAGCTGTTTGTGGAGATGTCCGAGCCCGAGGAGGCCGATCAGCATTTCGACACGGGCCGTCTCGTGGTCGGGCCGTAGCCGGCCGTGCCGGGACAGATCAGCCAGGCCGTGCAGCGCGCTCCACAAGACCTCCGCCCGGGTCTCGTCGCCCATAGTGGACAGCAGCGGGCCGAATCCGGCGCGCAGCGGCTCGGGGGTAGTCGGCCGAGCGAATTCAAGGTCGGTCGGCATCGAGAACATCGCCTCGTACGTCGCCGGTTGCGAGCGGGCGAAGTCGAGGTATGCCGTGCAGATCCCGCCCAGGTCGGCCGTCGCGGTCAGGATCTCGGCGAGCCGGGCGAAGCCGGCCAGTGCTACCGCGCGGATGATGCCGTCCCGGCCGTCGGGGAAGTGCCCGTAGAGAACCGGCTGGCTGTAGCCGATCGTGTCGGCGAGCCGTCGCACGGTCACTGCCGGCCATCCGTGCACTTCAGCGATTTCCCGCGCCGCGTTGACGATCCGATCTCGCCGGCCGGCACGGGCAAGTTGCGCTTTCGTTGGGGCCTTCACATTCATAGCCTAGCAGTGCTAGATTTCTAGCACTGCTAGATTCCGGGAGGAACCGTGACCGCACTTCTCGACGTCCTCGCTATCGCCGCCGCGCTGGCTACGGGCGTCATCTTCGGCACCGACACGCTCGGCGCGCTCGTCATGCGACCGACATACGCCGCGCTCGACGACGCCACCATGAGCCGCGTCGTTGGCCTGTCCCACCGCTACGGCAACGCCCGCATGCCGCTGCCCGGCATCCTCAGCGTGGTGGCCGGCGCCGCAACGGCGCTCACCGCGTTCCTCACCGGCCGCTCGGCCGCCGGCGTCGCTGCGGGAATTGCTCTGCTCCTGCTGCTGGTCTGGCTGGTCCTGTTCAACCGGATCTCACTACCGATCAACAAGGCCTTCATCGAGGCAGCCGAAGCCGGCCGGGTGCCAGCCGCAGCACGCCAGCTCCAGCAACGGTGGGACTCGATCATCAACCTGCGCGCGGCCCTCCAGGGAATCGCGCTGCTCGGCTTCTGTCTCACCCTCGCCCTGGCAGCATCCTGATACGCCCAGGCACCCGTCCCCGCCGAGCGACCGCCTCCTCCGACCTGGCCCGGACCCGGCACACGGCCGAGGTGATCGGCGCGTCTACCCGCTGATGGAGGAGATCCTGCGGCGGCCAGCCGAGCACCAGGGCATCGTCACCCACGGCTTCACGCTGACGATCGTCGTCGCGGCCTGGCTCGGCATCCCGCTCGAGGGCGCTGGCCGGCTCGTCTTCCCGGTGCGCTCCGGCAGCATCACCACGCTGCGCGAGGACGACTTCTTCCACAACCGGGCCCTGGTCCGGCTCGGCGACGACCGCCACCTGACGG
The DNA here is from genome assembly GCA_963794685.1 of uncultured Actinomycetota bacterium. Lineage (GTDB taxonomy): Bacteria > Actinomycetota > Actinomycetes > Mycobacteriales > Micromonosporaceae > CAVTWH01. The sequence continues at coordinate 141,806 of CAWCFK010000014.1, forward strand.
AGGTCAAGGGCTGACGGCCGGCCGCCTCGGCAATCAGGTCCAGGTTGGGCCGCAGCCGGAGCCGGGGCTACGGCGTTGGCGACGGTCCGATCGGGCGGCTGCTGGTGTTGTATGAGTTCTTGGCGGCGACTACGGCCGCTTGGATGTGCTCGGGGTCGACGCCGTGGACGTTGAGCGGCGGGTGCAGACGCCGGACAAGTTCGGCCTCGATGGTTGCCGGCTCCGGGTCCTGCGCCCAGGTCAGGTGCAGATGCGCGTACATCCATGCGGTCAGCCGTGTCTCATCCTCAGCGACAAGG
>CAWCFK010000015.1:0-313647 GCA_963794685.1 uncultured Actinomycetota bacterium
ACAAAGGGCTGCGATACCGTGAGGTGGAGCGAATCCCAAAAAGCCGGTCTCAGTTCGGATCGGGGTCTGCAACTCGACCCCGTGAAGTCGGAGTCGCTAGTAATCGCAGATCAGCAACGCTGCGGTGAATACGTTCCCGGGCCTTGTACACACCGCCCGTCACGTCACGAAAGTCGGCAACACCCGAAGCCGGTGGCCTAACCCTTGGGAGGGAGCCGTCGAAGGTGGGGCTGGCGATTGGGACGAAGTCGTAACAAGGTAGCCGTACCGGAAGGTGCGGCTGGATCACCTCCTTTCTAAGGAGCACCTGGCCGCGAAAGGTGGTCCAGGAGCCCGCGACTGGCCGAATGTGTTGGTGGGGTGCTCAGATGGCGGAGACACTGGCGAGTCGGTCGGCAACGGCCTCACCCTAGTACTGCCTAGCGTGATCTTCGGGTGTTGGGTGTGGAACGGGGTGGTGGGTGCGGCTGGTCGGTGGTAAATCGTCAAGCATCCTGTTGGGTCCTGAAAAAACAACCCGCGGTTGCTTGAGTGGGTGGTGGTTTGTTTTTTTTGGGCAGGCCATGCTCTGATCATCAAACGGCTCGCGATCCTGGCTGCCGGTGTCGGGTTTGGGGTGTGTGGCTGGTGGTGGTTGTGGGGTTGGGTTTGTTTGTTGTTTGAGAATTGCACAGTGGACGCGAGCATCTTTGTGGTCAAGTTGTCAAGGGCGAACGGTGGATGCCTTGGCACCAGGAGCCGATGAAGGACGTGGGAGGCCGCGATAGGCCTGGGGGAGCTGTCAACCGAGCTGTGATCCCAGGGTGTCCGAATGGGGGAACCCGGCACCAGTCATGTGGTGTCACCTGCACCTGAATACATAGGGTGTGTGGAGGGAACGCCGGGAAGTGAAACATCTCAGTACCGGCAGGAAGAGAAAACAATAGTGATTCCGTGAGTAGTGGCGAGCGAAAGCGGATCGAGCCTAAACCGTGTGCGTGTGATACCTGTCAGGGGTTGCGTGTGCGGGGTTGTGGGACCTGCTGGTTCGGCTGACAGCGGTCGAACAGTGATAAAATCTGTGGCTAGTCGAAGTCGTTGGAAAGCGGCACCGTAGACGGTGATAGTCCGGTAGGTGAAAGTTGCAGGTCTGTTGTGGGTGTTCCCGAGTAGCAGCGGACTCCTGTAATCTGCTGTGAATCTGCCAGGACCACCTGGTAAGGCTAAATACTTCCTGGTGACCGATAGCGGACGAGTACCGTGAGGGAAAGGTGAAAAGTACCCCGGGAGGGGAGTGAAATAGTACCTGAAACCATCTGCCTACAATCCGTCAGAGCCTGCAGCCCTTTTGGGGTGTTGGGTGATGGCGTGCCTTTTGAAGAATGAGCCTGCGAGTTAGTGGCATGTGGCGAGGTTAACCCGTGTGGGGGAGCCGTAGCGAAAGCGAGTCTGAATAGGGCGATTCAGTCGCGTGTCCTAGACCCGAAGCGGAGTGATCTAGCCATGGGCAGGCTGAAGCGCGGGTAAGACCGCGTGGAGGGCCGAACCCACCACCGTTGAAAAGGTGGGGGATGACCTGTGGTTAGGGGTGAAAGGCCAATCAAACTCCGTGATAGCTGGTTCTCCCCGAAATGCATTTAGGTGCAGCGTCACGTGTTTCTTGCCGGAGGTAGAGCACTGGATGGCCTAGGGGCCCTACAAGGTTACTGAAGTCAGCCAAACTCCGAATGCCGGTAAGTGAGAGCGTGGCAGTGAGACTGCGGGGGATAAGCTTCGTAGTCGAGAGGGAAACAGCCCAGATCACCAGCTAAGGCCCCTAAGCGTGTGCTAAGTGGAAAAGGATGTGGGGTCGCATAGACAACCAGGAGGTTGGCTTAGAAGCAGCCACCCTTGAAAGAGTGCGTAATAGCTCACTGGTCAAGTGGTTCCGCGCCGACAATGTAGCGGGGCTCAAGCACACCGCCGAAGCTGTGGCATTCACATATTAACCCCGCTGGTCTTGAGGATCGGTGCAGGTGTGTGGATGGGTAGGGGAGCGTCGTGTGGCGAGTGAAGCGGCGGAGTGATCCAGCCGTGGACGCCACACGAGTGAGAATGCAGGCATGAGTAGCGAAAGAAGGGTGAGAAACCCTTCCGCCGGATGACCAAGGGTTCCAGGGCCAGGCTAATCCGCCCTGGGTGAGTCGGGACCTAAGGCGAGGCCGTGAGGCGTAGTCGATGGACAACGGGTTGATATTCCCGTACCCGCGAAGGAGCGCCCACGATGAACCTCACTGTACTAACCTCCCGACCGTGGTGGAGACCTTCGGGTGAGACTGGGGTGGTTGGGGCCTTGGTGGGTAGTAGTTAAGCGATGGGGTGACGCAGGAAGGTAGCTGATCCCGGCCGGTGGTTGTGCCGGGGTAAGCGTGTAGCCCGTACTATAGGCAAATCCGTGGCGCATGGAGGGTGAGACGTGATGCCGAGCCGTTTCAGGTGAAGTCAGTGATCCTATGCTGCCGAGAAAAGCCTCTAGCGAGTTCCGAGCGGCCCGTACCCCAAACCGACACAGGTGGTCAGGTAGAGAATACCGAGGCGATCGGGCGAACTGTGGTTAAGGAACTCGGCAAATTACCCCCGTAACTTCGGGAGAAGGGGGGCCACAGTACGTGAGACCACACGCTGGAGCAGCGTAAGGTGGCCGCAGAGACCAGGGGGAAGCGACTGTTTACTAAAAACACAGGTCCATGCCAAGTCGTAAGACGACGTATATGGACTGACGCCTGCCCGGTGCTGGAACGTTAAGGGGACCGGTTAGCCGTCAAGGCGAAGCTGAGAACTTAAGCGCCAGTAAACGGCGGTGGTAACTATAACCATCCTAAGGTAGCGAAATTCCTTGTCGGGTAAGTTCCGACCTGCACGAATGGCGTAACGACTTCCCTACTGTCTCAACCACAGGCCCGGCGAAATTGCATTACGAGTAAAGATGCTCGTTACGCGCGGCAGGACGGAAAGACCCCGGGACCTTTACTATAGCTTGACATTGGTATCCGAATTAGCTTGTGTAGGATAGGTGGGAGCCGGTGAAGTCCATACGCCAGTATGGGTGGAGGCAACGTTGAAATACCACTCTGGTTGATTTGGGTATCTAACCTTGGACCGTGAGCCGGTTCAGGGACAGTGTCTGGTGGGTAGTTTAACTGGGGCGGTTGCCTCCTAAAAAGTAACGGAGGCGCCCAAAGGTTCCCTCAGCCTGGTTGGCAATCAGGTGTTGAGTGCAAGTGCACAAGGGAGCTTGACTGTGAGACTGACGGGTCGAGCAGGGACGAAAGTCGGGACTAGTGATCCGGCACTGGCAGGTGGAAGCGGTGTCGCTCAACGGATAAAAGGTACCCCGGGGATAACAGGCTGATCTTCCCCAAGAGTCCATATCGACGGGATGGTTTGGCACCTCGATGTCGGCTCGTCGCATCCTGGGGCTGGAGTAGGTCCCAAGGGTTGGGCTGTTCGCCCATTAAAGCGGTACGCGAGCTGGGTTTAGAACGTCGTGAGACAGTTCGGTCCCTATCCGCCGTGCGCGTAGGATACTTGAGAAGGGCTGTCCCTAGTACGAGAGGACCGGGACGGACGAACCTCTGGTGTGCCAGTTGTCCCGCCAGGGGCACGGCTGGTTAGCCACGTTCGGAAGGGATAACCGCTGAAAGCATCTAAGCGGGAAGCCTGCTTCAAGATGAGGTATCCCACCCGAAAGGGTTAAGGCCCCCAACTAGACGATTGGGTTGATAGGCCAGATGTGTAAGCCTGGTAACAGGTTCAGCTGACTGGTACTAATAGGCCGAGGACTTGACCAACAAACATGCTTCGCGTCCACTGTACGATTCCCGAACAACAACCAAACCCCCACACAAGCCAAACGCATTTGTGTGGGTGTGGTGTGTGGTTGACAGTTCGATAGAGTTACGGCGGCCATAGCGGTGGGGAAACGCCCGGCCACATTCCGAACCCGGAAGCTAAGCCCTCCAGCGCCGATGGTACTGCACCCGAGAGAGTGTGGGAGAGTAGGACGCCGCCGGACAAAACATTCCCTTCAGGGGGCACCCACACGGGTGCCCCCTGAAGGCATTTCTGCGTGCTTGGACATTCAGCGGTCAGGGGCACCCCACACCAGGGCGCCCCTGACCGCTTTTCCGTGCCCGGATCAGTTCGGGTACTACCGGGTTGCCGGGGCCGGCTCGTTGTCCGGGCTCACCGGGGCATCCCAGTCGATGCGGTAGTTGAACTGCCACGCCATCTTCTCGGGCTTCGCCAGCAGGCGCATCGCCGTGGGCAACAGTGCGTCCCGCAGGATGCGGGCCACCGGGCCGGCCGCCTTCCGGGCGTTGTTCTTCGCCGCCATCGCGATGATCCGCTCGACCCGGGCCCGGCGTAGCTGCTCGTATGCGGCGAGGGCAGCCGGGTAGGGCAGGTCGCGTAGACAACGGGCGAGCTGGACGGCGCTTTCGATGGCGAGCGAGGCGCCCTGCCCGGAACTCGGTGACGTCGGATGGGCGGCGTCCCCGATCAGCACCACTCGGCCCCGGCTCCACGTCGGGACCGTTGGGATGTCCTCCATCGGGCCGACCAGCAGCAGATCCTCCGGGCGGGTACGCCGGATCAGGTCGGTTGCCGGGGAGCGGTCGGCGGCGAAGACCTCGGCCAGCCGAGCGAGCCATTCCGGTCGGCTGGTGAGCTGCAACTCGGCCAACGGCGTCGGCTCGGCGCTGGGCAGGTTGACGAACCAGCCGCCGCTGCCGTCGTCGAGGATCTGGTAGCCGAAGAATGCGCGCTTACCGAAGACCATCAGCATCGCACCGTTCGTCGGCGCCAACCCGGTGTTGTCGAGGCGGGCCCCGAAGCTGACCAGACCCGCGTACCGGGGCGCCGGCGCGTTCGGGTCGATGAGTGCCCGTACCGATGAATGGATGCCGTCCGCACCGATCAGGATATCGGCGCTGGCCTGGCTGCCGTCCGCGAAGGTCGCGGTCACCGCCTGTGGGGTCTGGGTCAGGCCGACCAGCCGGCGGCCGTGCTCGATGCGCACCCCGCGGCGCAGCGCCTCGTCGTAGAGCGCCCGGTAGAGGTCGGAGCGCCAGACAAACTGCATGGGCGGCAGGTCGGGCAGTTCACCGCCGAAGGTGGCGAGCCGTTTGCCGGTCCAGCTCTGCAGCACGATGCTGGTCATCGGCTCACCGATGTCGAGCACCACCCGGTCGGCATCGAGGACGGCGAGCGCGGCCAGGCCGTTCGGCGCGATGCTCAGGCCGCCGCCGATGTTGTCCGCGGTGCTGTCGTACGCCTCGTACACGGTGGCGTCGATGCCGGCCTTGCGTAGTGCCATGCCGGCGACCGGGCCGGCGATTCCGCCGCCGATCACCAGCGCGGTGCGGGCCCGTTGTGGGTCGTTCATGGGGTGTCGTCCCTACTGTGGTGGGCCGGCCTCGCCGTGGAACTCGCGCCATTCGCGGCCCCAGCCGGCCGGATCAACGATCTTGGTAATCAACTGCTCGACAAAGGTGGCCTCGGCGTCCAGCAGGGCGACCCGGTACTGCTCCTCGACCAGGAACAGCTCGGGCACCCCCTGGGCCAGTGACTCCTCGACGAGCCGGCGGGTGCCGGCGCGCTCGTCGGCGAGCAGGTCCAGCCGGCGCCGCAGCAGCGGCAGGACCTGGCTCGGCGGCAGCGCCCCGACCAGCGACAACGCCGCGACGAAGTGCGGGTACTCGTGCTGGGGCTGCTCCAGCAGTTCGCGCAGCCAGTCGTGCAGCTCCGCGCGGCCGGCGTCGGTGAGCGCGTACACGGTGCGCTCGGGGCGCTGGCCCTCCCGGTTGGTCTCCTGCTCGGCGATGTAGCCGGCCTTGGCCAACTGCTGCACCACCATGTAGAGCGAGCCGTGGTTGAACTTGATGCTGCGGGCGTCACCGTTGTCCCGCAGCGTGCGGCTCAGCTCGTAGGGGTGCATCGGGCGCTGGGTCAGGTAGGACAGCACGGCCAGCGCGAGCAGGTTGCCGACCTTCCGCTTCTTCGTCATCGGTCCTCCGGCGGCGGGTACGGCGTCAGGGCCGTGCCCGCCCGACAATCGGGATTCAGTGGGTACGGGTGGGATCATCCACCGTCGGGTACCCGCCGTCCCGGTGCACCCGGCGCAAGTCCTCCCAGTAAGCCCGGGAGAACATCGCCGACAGCATCGCGATGCCGCCGCGCTGTACCCGGATCTCGGCGTGGCGCAGTTCGCCGGTGAGCCGGATGTGGCGTGCACCGGTGGCGCTGCCGGACTCGTAGTCCTTGACCTTGCCGCGCCCGGTGCGGCGCAGGTTCCAGTCGTCCACCGCGGCGGCCTGGCCGACGAGCAGCTTGAGTACGGCGTGGTCGAGGTCGACGTGCACCTCGATCTCGCCGTCGGGGATCTCCGGCGAACGCAGGTCCAGCACGGCAAAGCCACGGTTCGCCCGTACCTCGAAGCGTCGTGCGGTTGTCCAGTTGCCCAGCCGCTTGGTCACCGCGTTGTGCGCCGCAACGCGGACCGGCGCCTCGGTCTCCTGAGTGGTGGTCATCGTTCCGTCCTCTCGGTCCAACCATGTGGTCAACTACGAGTATCCATGACTGACTAGTCAGAATCAACTATTACGCGGAGCGGATACTGCCACGGGAGGAGATCGGGGACTTGTGGATCAGCCGGCGATGGTCCGCGCGGCGTGGAAGACGTCAGCCGGCAGCTCATGGGTCAGCCGCCAACGGATCCGCATCGGCCGGTCGCCGGTGTGGTCGACATACGCCATCGGGCCGGCATACAGGTACGGCGGTACGCCGAGCGCACCATCGGCCACGCGCGTCTCACGGACGAACAGGTGTACCGATGACCCCGAGGTGCGGTGGTTGACGTAGCGCTGGCCGGTGGGCGATGCCGTCGAGGTGGTGCTCTGCGACTCCCACTGAAACAGTGTCGGCGTGATCGCCCGATCCTGATACATGGTGGTGGGCGAGTAGTGCTGCTCGGTCTTGGTGAGAGTCACGAAGAAGATGTCCGCACGCTCCGCCTCCACCCACTTCACGCCCTCGCGCATGTTCCACGGATCGTTGACCCCGAATGCCGCGCAGGCCTCGTCCCGGCTGTACCGGGCGTGTACCCGCAGCGGAACCCGCATGGTGGAGTCCAGCGGCCGGGTAACCCGGTGAATGCGGTCGCGCAGGACCTCGGCGAGTTGCCGCAACTCGTCCCGCCGAGCAGGGTGCGCAGCCAACCCGGCGGGTCCGTCAGCGAGCGGAATCCGCTTACCCCACAACGTGAAGTGCAGCATCCGCGCCAGGCGACCGGTGACCGTGGTGCCATTCGACAGCGCGATCAACTGGGCCAGCCGGTCGGGATCATCCAGGTGCAGTAGGCGTCCGAACGCCGAGCTGAGTTCGGCGTCGTACCGGCCGGCTGGACTGTCGTCCAGTTGAGCCCGGCGGCGCAGGCCGGTCCAGCCGCCGAGTGCCGGACTGCGGTATAGGTCCTCGGGCTCGGTACCCGTCTCGGCAAGAAACGTGGCGAGTGGCACGTCGCCGAGCTGGGTGAGTTCCGCTGTCAGCGCAGCCGCGCCCAGTCGCAGGGCCGAACGCAGATTGGCCAGCACGATGCGCTGCGCCACCCGGTCCAACTCGATGTGGCATCCCGCTGGCAGGGTGGGGAACCCCTGCTCCGCCTCGGCGATCAACGTCCGGCGACTGGTGCCCGTCAGCGCCCGGTAGCGGGTGTCGAACCGGAAGTTGGCATGTTGTCCGCCGATGAAGTCCAGCACCGTGAGGCACGCCTTGCCGTCCGCCAGGCGCAGGCCACGGCCAATCTGCTGAAGGAACACCGTGGCGCTGTCGGTCGGTCGAAGCAGCAGCACCGTATCCACTTCGGGCACATCCACACCCTCGTTGAACAGATCCACGCTGAACAGCGCCTGGAGCTCGCCGTTGCGGAGATCACGCAGTGCCGCCGCACGCTCGCCGGCAGGTGTCTGGCCGGTGACCGCCACCGCGGCGATCCCCGCGCTGGTGAACCGCTCCGCCATGAATTCGGCGTGGCCGACGCTGACGCAGAAGCCGATCGCCCGCATCCGGTGCGGATCGAGCTTGTCCCGCAGCGCGGCCAGGATCAGGCGAACCCGGGCGTGATGGCCGGTGTAGACCTGGCTCAACTCCACCGGGTCGTAGCCCTGGCCACGCTTCCAGTGCAGGCCGGACAGGTCCACGTCGTCGTGGACGCCGAAGTACTGCAACGGGGCGAGCAGTTGTCGCTCCAGCGCCTCCCACAACCGAAGCTCAGCGGCGTACCGGCCGTCGAACCACCGCCGGATGTCGAGGCCGTCGGCGCGCTCCGGGGTCGCGGTGAGGCCCAGCAGCACCCGCGGTTGCAGGAAGCTGAGCAGCCGGGTGTAGGACGCCGCCTCGGCATGGTGGAACTCATCGACGATCACCATGTCGAACGTCTTCGGATCCAGCGTGGCCAGGTCCAGCTGGTGCAGTGACTGGACGGAAGCGAAGACGTGCCGCCACTGCGCCGGGCGCTGACCGCCGACAAGGGACTCACCGAAGGTGCCGTCGCCCAGGACGTGCCGAAAAGTCGAGCGGGCCTGGTCCAGGATCTCCTGACGGTGCGCGACGAAGAGTAGTGAGTCGACGGTGCCGGCCTTGCGCAGCCGGCGGTAGTCGAGTGCGGCGAGGACGGTCTTGCCGGTGCCCGTGGCCATCACCACCAGACCGTGCATTCGCCCGTGAACCTGGCGCTGCGCGGCCAACTCGTCGAGGATCTCCCGCTGGTAGCCGTAGGCCCGGACGTCGAGGGTGGTGACCGCGATGGGGAGGTTCCCCGGCGACGGGCCACGCTCGGCGGCCAGCGCGGTAGCCAGTCGCTCGCGGTCGCGGTCCGGCTCGTACGCCTCGAACGCGGGGTCGTTCCAGTAGTCCTCGAAGGTCAGCGCGAACTGGCGGATCAGGTCGGGCTGCTCCAACTGCGCCAGCCGGACGTTCCACTCCAGGCCGTCGACAAGCGCCGCCCTCGACAGGTTGGACGACCCCACGTACGCGGTACCGGCGCCGGTGGCCCGGTGGAACTGCCACGCCTTCGCGTGCAGCCGGGTGGTCCGGGTCTCATAGGAAATGCGGATCTGTGCGCCCAGCTCCGCGAGCCGATCCACCGCCCGCTGATCGGTGGCGCCGAGGTAGGTGGTGGTGATCACCCGCAGTCGGCCGCCCCGGTTGAGCAGTTCGGCGAGCTGCTTCTCGATGAGGCGCAGACCCTGCCACTTGATGAAGGCGCAGAGTAGATCCACGCCGTCGGCCGATGCGAGCTCGTGCTGCACCTCGACCCCGATCCCCGGCTGCCCGCGCCCGTTGACCAGGAGAGCACCACTGCTCAGCGGCGTCCGCGGTCGGTTCGGGAAGCGCGGCGGCGCCGGAGTGCCTGGGGCGTCCGCGATCGCGGTCAACAGATCGTGGGAGGCGGCGACCAGGTCGGCCGCGCCGGCGGATCGGGGTACCAGGTCGGCGATCGCCCGGGCGATGGCGTTGGCCGCCGCCACCTGACGGGCGAGCCGATCGGGCCCGGTACCGGGCAGGGTGCGCAGTGCCCGGCGGGTGAGCGCGGCGATGTGCCGGGCAAGCAGATCGTCGGCGTCCGCGGGGTCCAGGGGCAGCCGCTGGACCAGTTCGCCGGGGAGTGCCGCGAGGTCGTCGGCCAGGCCGGCCGTGACGAGATGCTCGTACGCGCCCCGTGCCAGCTCGCCCACCCGGGCACCATACATTCCCGGGTGGGCGGCGGCCGGTCGGTAGACCGGTCAGAAGTTGCCGGGGGCTACCTGGAAGACGGTGAGGCCGAGGGCGCGCCAGGCGTCCACCACCTGCTGGCGGTCGTCGAAGACGGCGACCACGTTGTAGACGTGGCGGATGTGCCGGTCGAAGAGCTCCGCCTTGACCACCGAGTCGCGGCGCTGGTCGCCGGCGGCCCGCATGTAGAGCGCGTCGTACGCCACGTCGACGTGTTTGCGCAGCCACTGCTCGGTGGCCGCACGGCTGGCATCAGTGCGGCCGGAGCAGAACACCACGGCGTAGCCGGCCGCGTGCATGGCGCGGACGGCGGCGATCACCGCGGTGTTCGGGCCGTCCTCGTGGACCCGGGACTCGTCGTACGGGGAGCGGCCGGACATCAACGCCACGGTGCCGTCGATGTCGACCATCACCGCCTTCGGGGCACCGGCTACCGGGGCGTACGGTGGCACGTCGGCGAGCTCGGCGGCCGGGGCCACCGGTACCGGCAGCGGGATAGCGCTTGCCGGCCACGTACCGGGCATGCAGGTCGCGGATCACGTCCTCGCCGACCACCCGGTCACGGGCGGCGTCGCGGGCCACGCACACCTCCACGTCCACGTCGGTCAGGTCCCAGACCTCGAAGGCTGCGCCGGCCCGGGCGGCGAGCGCGACCAGGTCACGGGCGATGCGCTGGGGCAGGTTCGTGTCGTCGCACACCACGTCGATGCCGCGCCGTAGCAGGCCGGCGATCGCGCCGTCGCGTACCCCCATGATCTGCTGTTCGGTCTCGAAGCCCAGCCACACTCCGGCGTGCAGCATGGCGCGCAGATCGTCGCGGTTGACCCTGGCCCGCTTGGTCGGGTCGTCCGCGACCCAGGCGCGGGCCTTCGTGGTCTTGCCCGAGCCGGGCAGGCCACGGGTGATGATCAGGGTGGGCATCAGGCGTTGTCCTCGGTGAAGGTGCGGCCGGACGGGGTGGTGTCGCCGTCGGGGCGGGCGGCCTGCAGCAGCTTGGGTCCGATGTCGCGGCCGTCGAGCAGCGCGAACAGCGCCCAGCGCTGCGGGTGGCGGGCCACCGCGAGGGCGAAGTCCTTGCGCGAGGGGGCAGGCGGCAGGGCCGCGAACTCGGCCCGCAGCGCCGTCTCGGCACTATCCACTGTGGAGCGGATGCGGTCGGCGACGGTGTGCACCCAGCCGTGGAACTCGTCCGGCAGCGGCTCGATCAGCTCGGCCAGCGGGCGGCCGTCGACCAGGTGCTGCCAGACGGTGCGTTCGGTCAGCCCGGTGACGATCCGGTGCAGGGCAACGTAGTCGGCCTGCTTGAGCTTGACCATCGCGCCGGTGTCCAGGCAGCGCACCACCAGGCCCTCCGCGCCACGGCGCGGCGGCAGCGCGAGCGCCTGCGCGAAGCTGTCCACCGCGAACGACCCGGCGACCGGGCCCGGCCAGCCGGGTACCTCGTCGGCGGCCAGCACTGCGCCGTCGGCGATCCGGACCGCGCCGAGCAGCACCAGGTCGTCCATTCCGCCATAGTCGACCACGATCCGGTTCTGCGGGTACACGATCTCGAAAAGCACCGTGTGGCCGGCCGGCGGGGTGAACCGGGCGGCGTAGCGGCGCTGGTAGCACTGTGTGGCGTGGTGGGCCTGGGCGGACGCGAAGGAGCCGCGGGTGGCCACCGCGAAGCCACCGGACGGCAGCGGGTAGAGGATGCCCAGCGAGCCGTCCAGCTTGTCGCTGACCCGTACCGGGGCGGCCAGGTCGAGGACGGCCGCGCCGCGCTGGCCGTGGTTGAAGAACTTCGCGAACGGGCGGGCCAGCACGGCGCCGGTGACGCTGTGGTGGACCAGTCCCCGGCAGGTGAGCGTGATCGCGTCCCAGTGGTCGGCGTAGGCCGCCCGCTCGGTGTAGTTGAGGATCGTCAGCGGTTCGGTGGGGTGCGTCTGCGCGCGTACCCAACCGTCCGTCAGCGCGGCAGCCAACTCGGCCGGGTCGAACAGGTCGGCGAGGGTGGGCGGGGTGGCCAGGGTGGTGATCACGATCGGTCAGTCTGCCGGGCCCGCACCCCGCACGCACCTGCGATTTCGGAGCCGCTGATCATCGACGATGAGAAAGATCACAAGCAATCGAGCAGCGCCTATTGCCTGCGCCGGTGCCGGCTGGCAGGCTTACGGGCTGTGCCAACCAAGCCAGCCCACGGTGATCCGGTTCGGATCCTGACTCCCGCGGCCCCCCGCGTGGCGCACTGAGCATGGCTGCCACCCTGCGCCAGGCGCTGCGCCGATGGCTGGAACCGAGCCAGCCGTCGTCCCCGGCCCCGGTGACCGACCCGCCGCCGCGGGCTCCGATGGGGCCACCGCCGCAGTCCGTCGCAATCGGGCAGGCCGCGCCGCCGCGGTACCCGCGCAGCCCGGCGACGGCCGGCGCGACCGAGCCCTGGGCGCTGATCTGCGAACAGGTCGCGCTGCGGGTGCTTGCCGCCACGTACCAGATGGGTTCCGAGGTCGAGACCGCCGAGTCCGACGAGCAGGACCCCGGCCGGCTGGAGCAGCTCTACCGCATCGACCACGCGGTGACCCGGATCCGTCGGCAGGCCGAGATTCTCCAGGTGCTCACCGGCCGCCCGGTTGAGGACGCCCGCCGCCAGATCACCACTCTGCTCGACGTGGTCCGGGCCGGTAGCTCCGCCACCGAGTACTTCCAGCGCATCCACATCGGCCACACCGCCGACCTGGCGATCGTCGAGTTCGCCGCAGACGACCTCATCCGGGTGCTGACCGAACTGCTGGACAACGCCACCCGGCTCTCCCCGCCGGCCGCCACGGTGACCGTCTCGGCGCACCTCACCGAGGCCGGCAGCGTGCTGATCCGGGTAGAGGACAGCGGCGTCGGGATTCCCCCGGACCAGCTGAACAATCTCAACCGGCTGCTCGCCGGCGACCGGGTGCCGCTCTCCGGACCGGCCGGCGAGCTGCAACTCGGCCTGCACGTGGTGGCCCGGTTGGCCGCCGCGCACCGACTCGGGGTCACGCTCACCGCCCGGCCGGTCGGTGGCGTCACCGCCACCGTGCTGGTTCCCGCGCCGTTGATCTGTGAAGTGCCGCCGCCGATCGGCGCAGCCACCACCCGCAGCCGTCGCCCCGGCTCGCACCGGGCCGCAGGGTCGGCCGGCGGAGCGCCGTACGCGCTGCCCGGCGCCGGCCCGGTCGACGACTGGTCGCCGCCCGAGCCGCCGCCCGAGGAGGACACCGAGTACACCGAGAAGGGCCTGCCCCGGCGGGTCACCAACAGTGTGCGCGGCACCCTTCCGGGCGCCATCCCGGGCAGTCCACTGGTACCGGACCCGCCAGCGACGCGGCCGGGCAACGGTCGGTACCCGGCGCCGGCCGGCACCGGCCCGGCCCGGTCGCCCAACGCCGCGCTGTGGCCCCGATCCGACCTGGCGCCCCCCGTTGAACCGTTGCCGGACAACGGTCTTCCGCGCAGCAGCACAGCGGGCGGCGGGTGGAGTGGCGATCCCGGCATCACCAGTTTCGGCATCCCCTCCCCGCGACGACCGGTGGACGGCCTCGCCGATGCCGGTCTCCCCGGGGACGGCGCGGCCGGTGAGATGGCGGCGGTCGACGGGTCGCCGGCCGAGGTGTCCAGGGCCGACATCGACTGGATCGACCGGGTCTCCGGGCTGACCGAGCCGCGCGCCGACGGTGCCCGCCGCGCCTGGCACGACGAGGTCGCCGGGTTCGCCGCGGGCTTCGCGGCCGCAGCTGACCTCCCCGAGCAACCGTGGCCGGGTGCCGGAGCGCTGCCCGGTGCGGCGCTCGCCGGCGACCCGGGTCCGGACGTCGGGGCGCTGCCTCCAGGCGGCACGACCGCGGCCGCGGCGCAGGAGCCACGCCAGCCCGACGCCGGGTCGCCGTCAGGGCCGGCCGTCGAGCCGGTCGGTGGGCCACTGCCGACCCGGCCGGTACCGGCGAAGCCGGCGCGACCGGTGATCGAGGAGTTCGAGGAGGAGCCGAAGTGAGCGGGTACGGCAGCGCCGGCACGGCCGCCCCGCAGATCCGGGGACCACACGAGTTCGCCTGGCTGGTCGGGCAGTTCGCCGACGAGGTGCCCGGGGTCGCGCACGTGCTCCTGGTCTCCCTCGACGGGCTCCAACTCGCCGCCTCCGCGCACATCCCGCGCGACCTCGGCGACCAGTTGTCGGCGCTGACCGCCGGGCTGCTCAGCATGGCCGACCAGAGCGGCGCGCTGCTCGGCCTGGGCGCCTCCGAGTACGTGACGATCCGGCTGCCGCTGGGGTACCTGCTGTTCATGCGGTTGGGCGAGTCCGCCGGGCTGGCCACCGTCGCGTCCACCGAGGGCGATCTGCGGGTCATCGCGTACCAGATGTCGAAGTTCGCCGCCTCCGTCGGCCACCTGCTCACCCCGCGCATGCGCGACGAACTGCACCGGCTGACCGCGGCTCCGGCCGCGCGCTGAGCTCCCCGCGACTGACCCCGAGGTGAAGATGGCCGCCGCGCACTGGAAGGTCCGGCCCTACGTGATGACCGGGGGCCGTACCCGTACCCGTATCCACCTGCTGGTGCACACCCTGGTCTCGGTGCCGCGCTACGACAGCGTGTTCGCCAGCGCGTTGTTCCCGGAGGCCCGGGTGCTCTACGAGAACGCCCGGGAGACCCAGTCGGTCGCCGAGTTGTCCGCGCACACCGGGATGCCGCTCGGCGTGACCCGGGTAGTGCTCGACGACCTGGCTGCCACCAACCGACTGGTGGTGCACGACACCTCGGGAGCTGACTTCGGTCTGCTGGAGAGGATCCGTGATGGCCTTCGCCAGTACGCCTGACATCCCCGAGCTGACCTCCGCGAAGATCGTCATCGCCGGTGGGTTCGGCGTCGGCAAGACCACCTGCGTGGCGGCGATCTCGGAGATCCCGCCGGTGAACACCGAGGCGTGGATGACCGCCGCCAGCGAACAGGTGGACCACCTCGATCCGGGCATCGACAAGGTCACCACCACCGTGGCGATGGACTTCGGCCGCCTCACCATCGACCGTGACCTGGTGCTCTACCTGTTCGGCACACCCGGCCAGGCGCGCTTCTGGCCGATGTGGGACGACCTGTCCCGGGGCGCGGTCGGTGCTCTGGTGCTCGTCGACACGATCCGACTGGACGCCTCGTTCGCCGCCGTGAACTACTTCGAACTGGACTCCCGGCTGCCGTTCGTGGTCGCGGTGAATCTGTTCGACGGGGTACTCAGCCACCCGCTCGACGCCGTCCGGGAAGCCCTCGACCTGCCGGCCCACGTACCGCTGACCACGCTCGACGCCCGCGACGGCGCATCGGTGGCACGGGCGCTGCTGCTGGTCGTGGAGCACGCGATGACCCGGACCCCGCCGACGGGCGTCGGGGGTCGGCAGCAGAGCTCACTTCAACCGCTGGGAAGGTAGCTGGACATGCGCAAGATCCTCATCATCGGAGCCGGTCAGTCGGGTCTGCAACTGGGCCTGATGCTGCTGGCCGAGGGGTACCAGGTGACCATCATGTCGGCGCGTACCCCGGACGAGATCCGCAGCGGCTGGCCGATGAGCACCCAGGGCATGTTCCATCCCGCGCTGGAGAGCGAGCGGCGCTACGGGCTGAACCTGTGGGACGGCCAGACTCCAGACATCGGTGGCATCCGGCTGTCGCTGTCGGCCCCGCCCGGCGAACTCGCGATGGCCTTCAACGCCCAACTCGACCACCCGGGCCAGAGCACCGATCAGCGGCTGAAGATGGCGACCTGGCTGGAACTCTTCGAGGAGCGCGGCGGCGTCGTGTACTACCAGGGCGTCACCACCGCCGACCTGGACGGGCTGGCCGCGCTCGGGCGCTACGACCTGACCATCGTGGCCGCCGGCAAGGGCGACCTGGTGGCCGCCTTCGACCGCGACCCGCAGCGCTCGCCGTACGACCGTCCGCAGCGTGGCCTGGCCGTCGCCTACGTGCACGGCCTCGCCCCGGACCCGGCGTACCCGGAGCCCAACGTGGGCTTCAACGCGGTTCCCGGGCTCGGCGAACTCTTCGTGATCCCGGGCCTGACGCTCTCCGGGCGGTGCGACATCCTGTTCTGGGAGACCATCCCGGACGGCCCGCTCGACGTGATCAAGGAGCGGCTGGACCCGGCCGAGCACCTGAAGATCACGTTGGAGCTGGCGCGCCAGTACACGCCGTGGGTCTACGAGCGCTGTGCCGCCGTCGAGTTGACCGACGCGAAGGCGACGCTGGCCGGCCGGTACACGCCGACCGTCCGGCAGCCCGTCGCGCACCTGCCCGCCGGCGGGGTGGCGTTGGGCATGGCGGATGTGGTGATCGCCAACGACCCGATCACCGGTCAGGGCAGCAACACCGCCGCCAAGTGCGCCACCGCCTACCTGGCGGCCATCAAGGCGCACGGTGACCGGCCCTTCGACGAGGCCTGGATGACCGCCACCTTCGAGAAGTTCTGGGCGGAGACCGGCGCGGCGGTCACCAACTGGACCAACGCGATGCTCCAGCCGCTCCCCGAGCACGTGCAGATGTTGCTCGGTGCGGCGGCCGGCAATCCGGTGGTGGCCCGGCGCTTCGCGAACGGTTTCGCGGACCCGAACGACTTCGGCAAGTGGTTCGTCACCCCGGAACTCGCCCAGGCCTACCTCGCCACCGTCTGACGCTCCCGCCCGGCCGCGCCGACCTCCGGCGCGAGCCGGGCGATCAGGGGTAGCTGGCTTCCGCCTGTGCCCTTGTCTGGTGCATGTTCCACAGCAGGTCGGCGAGGTGCGCCGGGGCGACAACGGGCATCTCCCAGACCGGCTCGCCGGCGGCCTTCGCCGCCTCCAGTTGGGTGTGGAAGGCGCTGTGTTCGATGGCCGCGCCGATATAGAGCATGCCGACGTAGACACCCTGCCCGGCCACCTCGGCGTGCAGGGACTGCAGGTAGTTGCGCTGGGCGGCCTGCGCGGGACCGGGGCCGCTCAGATAGGGCGGACCGTGCCGGCTGCTGGCGCCCTGTGCGGTCAGGATGGCGCCGTCGCCCCGTTCGAGCATGGGTGGCAGGAACTCCTGCACGAGGGCCACCAGCGCGTAGAAGCCCAGCGGCATGAACTCCTGGGCGTACTGCGGGGTGAGCTTGGCGGCGGGCACGAAGTCGCCGTCGGGGGTCGGCGCGTAGTAGAGGGCGTCGAGGTCGCCGACCCTGGCGCGGATCTGCTCGGCCAGTTGAGGTGTGGCATCGGTGCGGGACACGTCGGCCGTGATGACGTGCGCGGTTGCCCCGGCACCGGCCAACTCCCCGGCCAGCAGGTCAAGTGGCTCGCGACGGCGACCCACCAGGACGACGTCGTAACCCGCTCGCGCGTAGCGATGCGCGACGGCCTGGCCGAGGCCGGGTCCGGCTCCGAACACGGCGATGGAACTGGTCATCGAGAACCCTCCCGGTCAGCAGGTCACCAGAGGTCGACGTGGACCGCGGGGCCCTCCCGGATCAGTTGGCTGTGGCCCTCCCAGACCTGGGCGATGAAGTCGAAGCTGCCGGTGTAGGACGCGATCGGGGACGGCAGGAGGCGTTCCTTCCCGCACTGGCCGTTGGAGATCGACGTCTCGTGGTAGTAGATGATGTCCCGGTCGCCGTCGGAGTAGATGGCCTCGAAGCGGACCGTGGCGTGGTGCCCGTCGGCGGCGGTGTCGCACACCGCAAAGGTCCAGGTGTCCTGGTAGACGCAGACCTTCGCGCCGGTGGTCTTCGCGGCGGTGCAGGGGTGCGCGGCATGCGCCGGTCCACTCAGGACAGTGACGCTGCCGAGCACGGCGACGGCGACAACCAGTGCCCGCGCCATGGTGCGCTTGAACCCGTTCATCGGACCTCCGAGAATTTGGGATTCGCACCATCGTGCCACGCCGATGTCCGTGGCGTTGTCCCTTGCGGCACAAGGTCATCCACTACGAAGAAGGTCGTTGGTTCCGTCCACTGTGGAGATCCGGGTCGGTGGTCGCGGGCACGTCGTCGGGTTGCAGGGGCGGGCCGGCGATCGGGCAGTAGCTGCGGACCGGGGTCGGTGCGGTGGTGGCGACCGGGTTCGTCTGGGCGCGTACCGCCGCGAAGCTGCCCGGAATGCCGACCAGCGCGAGCAGGCCGCCCAGCGTCAGCAGCGCGGCGCAGATGACGGCCGCGATCCGGAACGCCGGGGCCAGCGCGGCCGGGTCGGTGAGGCTCGGGCCGACACCGGAGACCAGCGGCAGCACCGCCACCGCCAGCAGTCCGGCGGTCCGGGCCACCGCGTTGTTCACCCCGCTGGCCAGCCCGGCGTGCCGGTCCCGGGCGGCGGCCAACGCGACGGCGGTCAGCGGCGCGACGGTGGTGGACAGGCCCAGCCCGAACAGCAGCACGCCCGGCAGCACCTCGGTGGCGTAGCTGGCGTCCGCGCCGACCCGGGAGAGCAGCAGCAGGGCGAGGGCGCAGACCAGTGGGCCGACGGTCATCGGCAGCCGGGGGCCGATCCGGTTGGCCAGCTCGCCCGCCCGCGAGGAGAGCGCCAGCATCACCGCCGTCACCGGCAGCAGGGCCAGGCCGGCAGCCAGCGGCGGGTACCCGCCGACCACCTGCAACTGCAGTACCAGCAGGAAGAACACTCCGGTCAGCGCGGCGTAGACGGTGAACGTGACGACGTTGACGGCGCGGAACGCGGGTACCCGGAACAGCGCCGGTGGCAGCATCGGGTGCCGCCCGCGGGCCTGCGACACCACGAAGGCGGCCAGCCCCGCCACCCCCACCGTGAGCGCGACGACGATCTGTGCGTCCACGGCCGTCCTGGCCCCCCAGGCGGTCAGGCCGTAGGTCAGGCCGGCCAGCCCGAGCGCGGCCAGGAGGGCGCCGGGGACGTCGATGTGCGGGTCGGCGTCCGGGTTCACCGACTCGGGTACCCAGTGGGCCGAGACCGCCAGCACCACCAGCGCCAGCGGGACGTTGATGAAGAAGATCAGCCGCCAGCTGCCCGCTCCGACCAGCCAGCCGCCCAGGAACGGACCGATCGCGCCGGCCACCCCGCCCAGCCCGGACCAGGCGCCGATGGCCTTGCTTCGGCTGTCCCGGTCGAAGACCGATTGCAGGATCGCCAACGAGCCGGGCGCGAGCAGCGCCCCGCCGACGCCCTGCAGCGCCCGTGCGGCGACCAGCATGCCGATGTTCGTGGCCAGCCCGCACAGCAGCGAGGCCACCGCGAACCAGGCCACCCCGAACAGGAACACCCGGCGTCGGCCGAACCGGTCACCGAGCGCGCCGCCGAGCAGGATGAAGGCGGACAACGTCAGCGTGTACCCGTTGACCACCCACTGCAGCCCGGCCGAGCCGGCGTCCAACCGGGTACCGATGGTGGGCAGCGCGATGTTCACCACGGTGCTGTCGATGAACGCCATCCCCGAGCCGAGCACCGTGGCCAGCAGCACCCAGCGCCCCGCCGCGCTGCCGTACCGGATGGTGTTGTCGGGCTGTGCCACGCCCTCGCCCGTCTCTCTCCACTGTGGACACCCGGCCGACCGGGGTTCCTACCTCTGAATCTAGTCCCCGGCCGGGCGCGCTGCCGCTGGCACCGGGGCTGGCGGTAGCGTGGCAGCCGTGGACCGGTACTGGCAACGGGTGGCGCAGGCGGGCGCGGAGCAGGACGTCGCCGGTCGGGTGGCGGCGCTACTGACCGACCCCGATCCGGGCTTCCCCGCCTGGTTCGCGGCGCGTACCGCCGAGTTGGCCACCGCCGAGCTGTGGGACGCCGCCAGCCTGCTGCAGGGCTGGCTCGGCGAGCCCGGCTTCGCAGACGTGCGCGGCTGGCTGGTGACTCTGGGCGAGGCGGCCGTCACCGCCGCCCGCGCGGACCCGGACAGCCTCGCCGACCTGTACCCCTACCGGGCCGAACTGGACTCGCCGGCCCTGCTGCGGCTACGCGGCCTGGTCGCCCCGGCCGCCGCCGGCGACCTGCCCGGCGAGTGGACGAACATCAACGACGACCGCGCCGTGAAGGCCCGCTTCCCGCGCCTGGCCGGCCTGGTCGACGCCCGCCGCTGCCGCTGACCCGCCGCCTCGGCGGGCGTCTCCACCTCGACCGCCCGGATCTGTTCCGGGCCCGCTGACGGCGCCCGGATGCCGGCCGCGGCGGCGTTCAGCGAGCTGACTCTGCGGTCAGGGGTGGATGGTCTCGCCGCGGGCCAGCATGCTGACGAACTTCTCGATCCGCGCGGCGCGGGTGGCCGGCCGCTTGGCCTCCTGCACCCGGTAGAGGATGGCGAAGCGGTTGGCGCTGTTGACCGTGGCGAAGAAGGCCGCGGCGGCCGGGTTGGCGGCGAGTGCGGCGGCCAGGTCGTCGGGGACAGTGGCGGACTTCGCCCCCTCGTAGGCGCTCGCCCAGCGGCCGTCGGCGTGGGCCGCTTCGACCTCGCGCAGCCCGGCCGGGCGCATCCGGCCGGCCGTGATGAGCGCGTCCGCCCGTTCGGTGTTGATCCGTGACCAGCGGCTGCGTGGCCTGCGCGGAGTGAAGCTCTGCAGCCAGTACGATGCATCCACTGTGCGCTTGCGTCCGTCGATCCAGCCGAAGCAGAGCGCCACGTCGAGGGCGTCGGAGTAGCTCACGGTTGCCTGCGGCGCGCCGGCTTTGGCCAGTACCAGCCACACCCCGGCCGCGCTGTCGTGCCGGTCGGTCAGCCAGTTCTCCCACGATTCGGCAGTGTCGAAGCTCAGTTCGGGTAGCTCCGCCGTGGCTGTCATCCGGTCATGAGAACACAAAAGATTGATTGACGGGCACAGCAACCAGGCACCAGGGTGGCTGTGGAGGGAGCGAGATGAAGAAGATCGCCGCACCGTTCGCCGTTGACGCGTCAGCCTCGGGAGCCAGTGTGCTGGTGGCCGCGTTCAGTACCTTCGACGCCGCCGAGTCGGCCGCCGCCAGTCTGTCCGGCGAGGCCGGGCCGCCCGAGATCGTGGGTACCGCGCTGCGCCGGGCGCCGGTCGTCGACCAGCTCAGTCCACGCCGGCTCGCGGCCGGCCTGGCTCGCGGCGTGTTGCTGGGCGTCGTCATCGGCGCGGTGCTCGCCGTGCTGGAGGCCGGGCACGCGCGGTGGGCCCCGATCGTCGCCGGCTGCGTGCTGGTCGGACTCCTGGTCGGCGTCGGCGGTGGGCTGCGCCGGGACCGTCCTGCGGCGGGCGCGGTGCTGGCTACCCGGTACGAGCTGCGGGCGCCGGCCGCGATCGCGGACGCGTTGCGTGACCGGGTACGTGCGCTGCGCCCGGCCGGTCTGGTGGAACTCGGTGCCGCCGCACCGCTGTCGACGCTGCGCCCGGCGCCGTTGGGCGCCCTGGATGCCCGGGTCCGTACCGCTGACGAGGCGCTCGGTCTCAGCCCCCGGTAAGGCTGCATCCCTCCGATAACACTCCGTAGTGGACGTGCCAAATCTTTCCGACCGTACCGGGGCAAGCTAGGGCACGACATTGGCGGCCCGGTCCGCAACTGGCTACGGTCAGTGCGGCCCCGCCGACCACCCCGATCCCCCGGGCACTGTCGCGCCGACCGGGCCGGTTGTCGACGAGAGGTTTGACGCAGTGCCCGGCAAGCACCGAAACGCGCAGGACGGCGGTTCCCCCGCACCGATCGAACTGGGTACGTCGTCCGAGCTGGACGCGCCGCGCAACGCTGGCCACCGGGCGGCGCACGCCGGGTCCGTAGCGGCCACCGGTCCCGGACTGCGGCGGTTCCTGCCGCTCGGCGCGGCATTCGGCGCGATCCTGATCATCCTGCTCGCCGGCTTGTCCCTCTTCGGGCTCCCGGGCACCGGCAACGGCGCGCCGACCAGCGTGGCCGACCGCACCCTCGCCGACCGCGGCTCGCGTGACCTCGACCGCGCCAGCGCGTCAGCCGGCACGACGGCCAGCCCGACCGGCAGCCCGACCGGCAGCCCGAGCCCGACCACCGCGGGCAGCCCGACCGCCAAGCCGACCACCCCGAAGCCGAGCGCCACCACCCCCAAGGTGGTCAGCACCGGCACCTGCCAGGCGTCGTTCTACGGCGACGGCCAGAACACCGCCAGCGGCGAGCGGTTCGACCCGTCGGCGCTCACCGCCGCGCACAAGACGCTGCCGTTCAACACCAGGGTCCGGGTCACCAACCTGAAGAACGGCAAGTCGGTGGTGGTGCGGATCAACGACCGTGGGCCGTTCGTGTCCGGCCGCTGCCTGGACCTGAGCACCGCCGCCTTCGGCCAGATCGCCAGCCTGTCCAGTGGCGTCGCGCAGGTGCGCTACGAGGTCCTCAAGTAGCCGTGCTGTACCAGGTCGGTCCGAAGACACGGATCAGCCGGGCGGACAGTTAACACCGTCGTTCGATTCGACCCGCCCACCGGAGGATGTGTATCTCAGCGTCATCGGGCATGCTGTCCGGCGTATCCACGAATCCGTCACGACCGGGCCGTCGCCCGCTGACCTCGGAGACCCGCGCCGGCCTCGGCGCGGTCTTCGTGCTGCTCGCGCTGGTGATCGTGGTGGAGTTGGCGGACGGGTCACAGCCGCACTTCATCGGTCTGCTCTCGGCCGCGCCGTTCCTGGCCGCGCTGGTGGTGCCCTGGCGGGTGGTGCTCGCCGTGGGCGGCGTGGCCACCGCCACCGGTCTGGTCTTCGGGACGATGCCGAACGGGCTGACCACGGCAAGTTCGATCAACATCGCCGGAGTGGTGATCGCAGCCGGGATCGCGGTGGTGGTCAGCAGCACCCGTACCCGGCAGGCGACCCAGTTGCAGGAGTTGTCGCGGCTGGCGAACGTGGCCCAGGCTGCGGTGCTGCGCCCGCTCGGTGACCGGGTGGGTCCGCACGCGATCGCCGCCCGGTACGTCTCCGCGAGCGCCGCGGCGGACATCGGCGGGGACCTGTACGAGGTGCTGGACACGCCGTACGGGGTACGCATGATCATCGGGGATGTGCGGGGCAAGGGCCTCGACGCGGTCCGGTTGGCCAGTGCCGTGCTCGGCTCGTACCGCCATGTCGTCTATGACCGCGCCGACCTGCGCACCATCACCGCCGACCTGGACCGGGCGGTGTCCCGGGCGGTGGGCGACGAGGACTTCGTCACCGCCGCCCTGGTGGAGGAGCGCGGCGGCACGCTGACCATCGTGAACTGCGGCCACCCGGCTCCGCTGCTGCTGCGTCGGGGCCGGGTGATCACCCTGGACCCGCCGGCCAACGCGCCGCCGCTGGGCTTCACTCCGGTGGTCCGGGCCCGCGTCGAGCGGCTGGAGCCCGGCGACCGGCTGCTGCTCTACACCGACGGGCTGGCCGAGGCGCGCCGCAACGGCGAGTTCTTCCCGATCACCGAGCGGGCCTGGGGTCTGCTCGGGCACGGCACCGTGCACGACGGCCTGGCTTCGCTGGAGGCGGCGCTCAAGGAGTGGGTGGACGGCCCGCTGGACGACGACATCGCGCTGGTGTTGATGGAGTACTCGGGCGGGCAGGGGCTGGCCGACGAGCCGGCGAGCTGGGATCTCGACGAGTCCGGCGACTTCTGACGGCCGGGGCGGCGGGCTGTCCGCCGTCGGTCACGGCGTGTCAGCGCGTGCTGCCGCCCGGCGTTGCCACCACCGGGCCCGGTGCCGGCCGGTGTATTTGCGGGGTTGCTCGGCGGTTGTCGACCGGTTGGGTCGTACCGCACTGAACAGGCTGGTCATCATGTGTCCGCCGATGAGTCCGGTGTCCTGCCCGGTCAGGGCGGGACTTGCCCGAACAACGACCGGACGGTCGTTTGGTGACGGGCGGTGACCATCGGGCGCTGTGATCCGTGCCGGCGTGGGTTGCCGCAGCCTACCTGCCGGTAATAAACTGGAGTTACTCGTCAGTAACCTTAGTTGGGCCGGACTCCGGTCCGGCGGTGACCCCCGGGGGGATCGGCCTCGCATGAGCCACTACAAGAGCAACCTGCGTGACCTCGAATTCAACATGTTCGAGGTGTTCGGCGTGGACCGGCTACTGGGCACGCCCGCCTTCCCCGACCTGGACGCCGACACCGCCCGGTCGATCATGCAGGAGATGGACCGGCTGGCCCGCGAGGACCTGGCCGCCAGCTACACCAGCAGCGACCGCACGCCGCCGGTCTTCGACCCGGCCACGCACACCGCGCCGATCCCAGAGGCCTTCAAGAAGTCCTTCAAGGCCATGATGGACAGCGAGTTCTGGCGGCTGGACATCCCGCAGGCCATCGGCGGCACCCCCGCGCCGCGCGCGCTGTGGTGGTCGCTGGCCGAACTCGTGCTCGGCTCCAACGCCCCGATCTGGATGTACGCCTCCGGCCCGTCCTTCGCCCAGACCCTCTACCAGGAGGGCACCGCGGAGCAGAAGGAGTGGGCCAAGCTCTTCGTCGAGAAGCAGTGGGCCTCCACCATGGTGCTCACCGAGCCGGACGCCGGCTCCGACGTGGGCGCCGGCCGGACCAGGGCGATCCCGCAGCCGGACGGCTCCTGGCACATCGAGGGCGTCAAGCGCTTCATCACCTCGGGCGAGCACGACCTGTCCGACAACATCATCCACTACGTGCTGGCCCGCCCGGTCGGCGTCGAGGGTGTCGGTGGGCCGGGTACCAAGGGGCTGTCGTTGTTCATCGTGCCGAAGTTCCACTTCGACCCGGCCACCGGCGAGCTCGGCGAACGCAACGGCGTCTACGCCACCAACGTCGAGCACAAGATGGGGATCAAGGTCTCCAACACCTGCGAGCTGACCTTCGGTGAGAACGGCACGCCGGCCCAGGGCTGGCTGCTGGGCGACGTGCACGAGGGCATCCGGCAGATGTTCCTGATCATCGAGTACGCCCGGATGATGGTCGGCTCGAAGGCCATCGCGACGCTCTCCACCGGGTACCAGAACGCCCTGGCCTACGCCAAGGAGCGCAAGCAGGGCGCGGACCTGCTGGCCACCAGCAAGGACGCCCCCCGGGTGACGATCACCCACCACCCGGACGTGCGCCGCTCGCTGATGCTGCAGAAGTCCTACGCCGAGGGCCTGCGCGCGCTGGTCTGCTACACGGCCGGCTGGCAGGACAGGGCGATCGTGGCCAAGCACGACGGTGACGAGAAGGCCGCCGCCCGTGCCGAGGGCGTCAACGACCTGCTGCTACCGCTGGTCAAGGGGTGCGGCTCGGAGCGCGCCTCGGAGCTGCTCTCCCAGGAGGCGCTGCAGATTTTCGGCGGCTCCGGCTTCCTGCAGGACTACCCGCTGGAGCAGTACGTCCGGGACGCCAAGATCGACACGTTGTACGAGGGCACCACCGCGATCCAGAGCCTCGACCTGGTGTTCCGCAAGATCGTTCGGGACCAGGGGCGCTCGCTGCTCACCGTGGCCGGCGAGATCCAGCAGTTCATCGAGGCGGAGACCGGCAACGGCCAGCTCAAGGAGGAGCGGCTGGCGCTGGGCAAGGGCCTCGGCGAGGTGCAGCAGATCCTCGGCATCTTCACCGGCTGGCTCGGGGCCGCGCAGGCCGGCGAGGCGCGTGAGACGTACAAGGTGGCGCTGAACTCGCGGCGCTTCCTGCTCGCCATCGGCGACGTGCTGATCGGCTGGCTGCTGCAGAAGC
Organism: uncultured Actinomycetota bacterium; assembly: GCA_963794685.1. GTDB lineage: Bacteria > Actinomycetota > Actinomycetes > Mycobacteriales > Micromonosporaceae > CAVTWH01. The sequence continues at coordinate 25,374 of CAWCFK010000015.1, forward strand.
AGGCGGACGTGGCGCTGCGCGCGCTCGCCGGTGAGGTTTCGGCGGCGGACAAGGCGTTCTACGAGGGCAAGGTCGCCGCCGCCCGGTTCTTCGCGCACGAGGTGCTGCCCCGGATCGGCGCGGACCGGCGGATCATCGAGTCCACCAACCTGGAGCTGATGGACCTGCCGGAGGAGTCCTTCTAGACGTCCCTCGCTCCCCCAGGCACTCGGAGCGCGTCCCGATGATCGGGACGCGCTCCGAACCTTTTCGGGTGGTTTGCAGGGGCGCGGGGGACATTACCGAGCAGGTTTCGTGTATGGCTGCATAGCGCGCCAAACGGGCTAGCCTGGAAGGAGGCGGGAAGGAGCCTCACATGGGCATTGGCGGCGGCATCTTCCTGATCGCCATCGGTGCGATCGTCACCTTCGCCATCCAGGCACACGTCAGCTGGATCGACCTGCACGTGGTCGGCTGGATCATGATCCTTTCCGGGGCCACGATCCTGAGTTTCACCATCTGGTTCTGGCAGGACCGGCGTCGTCGACGCCGGATGACCCTGTCGGAACAGGCGCAGGCGTCCCATACGCGCGGTCCGATCCGACCGGACACGCCAGAGAACGACGTGGACTACCCGCGTCTCTAGCGCTGCTGCGCGCGGCCCGACCGGGCCGCGCGCCGCGCTGTCGGGTGGGCGCCGGGCGGCGTCAGGCGGCGCTGCGGGCGGTGTGGTTCGTGGTCAGCGGGGCGCGGCCGGCGGCGAGTCCGGCCCAGTCGCCCTCGACCCGGTGCACCGCGAGGCCCGCTGGTGCGTAGCCCGTCGGAATCCCCGGGTACGTCGGCGACCTGCTCGGACAGCTCCGAGACGGTCGGGTTGTGGCCGATCACCAGTACCGTGGCCAGCGCCGGGTCGACGGTACGCAGCACGGCGAGGAGTTCCTCGACGCCGCCCGCGTACGCCTGCGGCTCGTAGCGCACCAGCGGGGCGTGCTCCTGCTCCAGGGCCATCGCCACCCCGTGCCAGGTCTGCCGGGTACGCCGGGCCGGCGAGCACACCACCAGGTCGAGGCGGATGCCCTCGGCGGCGAGCCAGGCGCCGGCGGCAGCGGCGTCGGCGTGCCCGCGCTCGGTCAGCGGCCGGTCGAAGTCGTCGACGTCGGCCGGCCGGTCAGCCTTCGCGTGCCGCAGGATCACCAGCGTGTGTTCCGCGCTCATCCCATCAGCGTGCCTGATCACCCGGCACCCCGGTGACCCGGGCGATGGTTAGCCGACGGCCGGGATGGGTAACAGGTGCCCACACGCAACTCTGTGACAGAACTGGAGGCGGCCATGGGTATCGGTGGCAGCATCTTTCTGCTCGCGCTGGGCGCGATCCTGACGTTCGCGGTCCACGGGAGCCTGGGGTTCCTGGATGTGCACGTGGTGGGCTGGGTGCTGATGGCAGCCGGCGTCCTCGGCCTGATCCTGACCCTGTTCTTCTACGCCAACCGTCGTCGGCGGGTGGTCAGCACCAGCGGCGCTGTCCCCGCGGCGCGCTACCCGGTGTCCGAGCGCACCGTCGTCGACGAGCCGCTCGACGGCTACCCGCCGGTGTAGGGGCACCGATCAGCAAAACTCGCCGGCCGTCGCCGCCATTCCGGGCGCGGTCGGCGAGACGTCTGCGGAGACCACTGCGGGGCCCGGGCGGTAACTGCTCCGCGGCGGTAACTACTCGGCGACGGGCCTCAGTGGCTGACCGGGGCCTCAGGGATTGAACAGGGCGAAGTAGATCGCCAGCTGGTGACAGAGCGCCGCGACCAGGGTGGCGGCGTGGAAGAACTCGTGATGACCGAAGGTGCGTGGCCACGGGTTCGGCCGGCGCAGCGCGTAGCAGACCGCGCCGGTCGTGTAGATCGCTCCGCCGATGACCAGCAGGACCAGGGCGGCCGCGCCACCGTTGTGGCCGATGTCCGGCAGCACGACCACCGCGACCCAGCCGAGCGCGATGTAGAGCGGCGCGGAGAGCCAGCGCGGGGCGTTCGGAGAGATCAGCTTGGTACCCACGCCGAGCAGCGCGCCGCCCCAGACCACCGCCAGAATCACGATCATCTTGGTGTGCGGCAGGGTCAGCACCGCCAACGGGGTGTACGTGCCGGCGATGAACACGAAGATCATCGAGTGGTCCAGCCGGCGCATGATCTGGTAGCCGCGCGGTGACCAGACCCGCCGGTGGTAGAGCGCGCTGGTGCCGAAGAGTCCGCACACCGTGACGCTGTAGAGCGCGCAGGCGGTCGCGGCCTTCCAGCCGGCGTGCGGGCCGACGGTGGCCGCCAGGCTGACCAGCACCACGCCGGCGGCCAGGGCCACGAAGAACGCGTAGGTGTGCAGCCAGCCGCGCATCCGGGGTTTGCCGATGTCGGCGGGGCGCAGCTTGGTGGGGGCCGTGGTGGTCACCCCACCAGGTTACGCCACCGTAGGTTACTTGCGGGTAGTGACAAGGCTAACGGTACGGTCAACGAGTGGGCGGATGGACCGTGGTCGGCTGGTCGGCGGTGCTCCTGGACTGCCCGGGACCGGGCCGGGCGCCGGCCTGGGCCGGCTACCTGAGCACCCCGCGCTGGCCGCCGACCCGCTGCTCGCCGGCGCCGAGGTGATCCCCGGCGCGCAGACCGTGCTGATCGACGGGGTCGCCGACCCGTACGCGCTGGTCCGCCGCCTCGCCGACCTGCCCGAACCCGCGCCGCTGCCGGCGAGCGACGGCGAGCTGGTCGAGTTGCCGGTGGTCTACGACGGGCCGGACCTGGCGCTGGTCGGGGAGCACTGGGGCGTACCGGCCGGCGAGGTCGGGGTGATCCACGCGGCCACCCCGTTCCGGGTCGCATTCGTGGGCTTCGCGCCCGGCTTCGGGTACCTCACCGGGCTGCCCGGGCGACCGGGCGGTGCCCCGGCTGGCGAGTCCGCGTACCCGGGTGCCGGCCGGCAGCGTGGCGCTCGCGGGCGCGTACACCGGGGTGTATCCGAGCGCCTCGCCGGGCGGCTGGCTGCTCATCGGGCGTACCGACGCGGAGCTCTTCGACCCGGCCCGGCAGCCGCCCGCGCTGCTGCGCCCGGGTGTGCGTGTGCGGTTCGTGGCGTGACCGGCGCGCTCACCGTGCTCGACCCGGGGCCGCTGACCACCGTGCAGGACCTGGGCCGGCCCGGCTGGGCGGCGCTCGGCGTGCCGCGCAGCGGCGCGCTCGACCCGGCCGCGCTGCGGCTGGCGAACCGGCTGGTCGGCAACGACGAGGCCGCCGCCGGACTGGAGATCACCCTGGCCGGCTGCCGGCTGCGCAGCGAGCGGCTGGTGTTCGCGGCGCTGACCGGGGCGCCCGCGTCGCTGCGGGTGGACGGCCGGCCGGTCCCGTTCGGCGCGCCGTTCGCGATCCCGGCCGGTGGCACCCTGCGGATCGGGCCCGCGCTCGCCGGGGTACGCAGCTACCTGGCGTTCGGCGGCGGCGTGACTGGTCCCGCCGGTACTCGGCAGCCGCAGCACGGACACGCTCTCCGGCCTCGGACCGGCTCCGCTGCGCGCCGGTGACCGGCTGCCGCTGGGTGATCCCCGACCGGCCCGCCCGCCGCCGTGGACGCCACCCCGACGCGGGCCATGCCGACAGCGATCGAGCTGCGGCTACGGCTCGGACCACGGGACGACTGGTTCACCCCGGCCGCCCGGAAGACGCTGCTCACCGCCGACTACGCGGTCTCGCCCACCGGCAACCGGGTCGGCGTCCGGCTCACCGGACCGGCGCTGGCCCGCGAGCGCCCCGGCGAGTTGCCGAGCGAGCCGATGGTGCTCGGCGCTGTCCAGGTACCCGCGAACGGGTTGCCGTTGATCTTCCTGGCCGATCACCCCACCACCGGCGGGTACCCGGTGATCGGGGTGGTCCACCCCGCCGACCTGGCGCTGCTCGCGCAGGCCCGGCCAGGCACTACCGTGAGGTTCCGTGGACCTCAACGCTGACCTCGGCGAAGGCTTCGGCATCTGGCGGCTCGGCGACGACGACGCCCTGCTGACGGTGGTGACCAGCGCGAACGTGGCCTGCGGCTTCCACGCCGGGGACCCGGGCATCATGCGGCGGGTGTGCGCGGCCGCCGCCGCCCGTGGCGTGGCCATCGGCGCCCAGGTCAGCTACCGCGACCTGGCCGGCTTCGGCCGCCGCCGGATCGACTACGAACCTGCCGAACTGCGCGACGACGTGCTCTACCAGCTCGCCGCCCTCGACGGCCTGGCCCGGGTGGCGGGCACCCGGGTCAGCTACCTCAAGCCGCACGGGGCGCTCTACAACACCGTCGGTCACCGACGCCGGGCAGGCCGGCGCGGTCGTCGACGCGGTCCGCGACTACGACCCCGGCCTGCCGCTGCTCGGGCTGCCCGGATCGGCGCTGCTGCGGTCGGCCACCGACGCCGGCCTGCGGGCGGTGACCGAGGGCTTCGCCGACCGGGGGTACCGGCCGGACGGCGCGCTGGTTTCCCGGCGCGAACCGGGTGCGCTGGTCACCGAGTCGCAGGTGGTGGTCTCCCGGGCAGCTGCGGATGGCTGTGGCCGGCGAAGTGCGTGGCCGTCGACGGCAGCGTGCTGGCCTGCCCGGTCGAGTCGATCTGCCTGCACGGCGACACCCCGGGCGCGGCCGACCTGGCCGCCCGCGGTGCGCGCCGCACTCACCGCTGCCGGCGTGCCGCTGCGCCCGTTCGTCTCCGCGCCGCCCCGCTGAACCGGGGCTGTCAGGCCAGGTCCATGCAGGGCGAGGGCCAGGGTGGCGGCGCCGTCGTCGGTCAGCTCCACCGGGACGCCCCAGTCCTGGCGGGTCAGGTGGCAGGCCGGGTACTCGGCGTCGGAGTCGCAGGTGGCGGCCTGGGCGACGACCTGGAGCACCCCGGGGCCGGCGCTCGGGTCGAAGACCAGCTCGCGGCTGAGCGCCTCGCCCGCTCCCGCGCCGGAGACCAGCAGCGACGGCGGGGACGCGGAGACGGTCAGCCGGGTCGGCGGGCCGAACGAGTCGTCCAACTTCTGCCCCGGCGGCGGGCTGAACAGCACGTCCAGCCGTACCGGGCCGGCTGCCAGCTTCGTCACCGGGCGCTGGGTACGCATCCGGGCCCCGTCGGCGCTGATGCCGGCGGCGGCGAGTACGCCGGGCGCGAGCCGGGTCAGCCGGTGCGCGGCCGACTCCACCACGAGCACGTCGCCGTCGGCGGTGAGCACCACGTCGCTGGGCTCGGCCAGCCCGGTGGCGACGGTGCTCACCTCGCCGTCGCGCCACAGCCGCAGCGCGCCGTTGTAGGTGTCGGCCACCAGCACCGAACCGTCGGCCAGCGCGCAGACGCCGAGCGGGTGCTGGAACAGTGCGGTCGCGGCCGGGCCGTCCACCAGGCCGAAGTCGAAGAGGCCCTGGCCGACGGCGGTGTGCAGCGCGCCGCCCTCGACGAAGCGCAGCGCCGAGGACTCGCTGTCGGCGATCCACAGCCGGCCCGCGCCCGGAGCCGGTGCGCCGTCCGGTGCGGGCGGCGGCACCGACAGCCCGGACGGCTGCGCCATCCAGACCTCGTCCAGCGGGCCGTCTTTCAGGGCTTCCACGGTGGTACCGGCGTAGACGCCGGCCGTGCGGGCCACCGGGTCGTACCACCACAGTTGGTGGATGCCGGCCATGGCGATGATGACCTTGTCGTCGTACCAGGCGACGTCCCAGGGGGAGGAGAGGTCCACGGCGAGCGCGTCGTGGGCGTAGCCGTCCGGGGCGCTGCGCCACTGCCGGCCGGTGCCGGCGACCGTGCGGACTTCGCCGTCGGCCAGCCGTACCCCGCGCAGCAGGTGGTTGACGGTGTCGGCGACCACCACGTCGTACCCGACGATCTCGGCGACCGGCGGCGGCAGCAGGCATACCCCGGCCGGCTCGGAGAACTCGGCTACGTCGGGGCCGCCGTCGGCAGCGCCGCGACGGCCGGAACCGATGCGCTGGCGTACCGTCTCCGCGTCCGGGGCCAGCCGCACCAGTTGATGCTGCGCGGAGGAGGAGACCAGCAGGTCACCGTCGGGCAGTACCAGCGCCTTGCCCGGGAAGCGCAGGTCGGTCTGCTCGGCGGCCGGCGGCACGTACGGGCCGTTGCCCCGGTGCAGGGTGCCCTTCGCCTCGTGGGTGGCGACCAGCTCGGTGAGCAGCGCGGTGAGCGCCGGCCGGTGGCCCTCGCCGGCCAGCGTGGCGACCACGTAGCCCTCGGGGTCGACGACCGACAGCGTCGGCCAGGCCCGCGCCGCGTACTGCTGCCACATCAGCAGCTCGGGGTCGTCCAGCACCGGGTGCCCGACGCCGTAGCGCTCGACGGCCGCGGCGAGCGCCACCGGGTCCTTCTCGTGCTCGAACTTCGGCGAGTGCACGCCGATCACCACGAGGACGTCGGCGAACTCCTCCTCCAGCGGCCGCAGCTCGTCGAGCACATGGAGGCAGTTCACACAGCAGAAGGTCCAGAAGTCCAGAAGGACGATCTTGCCGCGCAGCTCCTGGAGCGTCAGGTCCCTGCCGCCGGTGTTCAGCCAGCCCCGCCCGCGCAGCTCCGGCGCCCGTACCCGTGTCACGAGCCCCATCATGCCGGACCCGGATCCGACGACGGCTGGCGGACTAATCTCCCTCGTCGAGCGGCCACACCTCGACCACGCCCTGGGCGACCGCGCACGGAGACCCAGCCACCATCTCGACGGCTTCCGCCAGGGAGGCGGCCTCGATCACGGCGAAGCCTGCGACCGGCAGAGCGGACCGCAGGTACGGGCCGCGCTCCACCTGGACCCCGGCGGCGTCGTGGTTGCGCACCTGCACGGGTTCGCCGGCCATGCCCATGTCGGCTCCGCTGTGAGTAGCCGGGCGTCGTGCTGGTGTGCCTGATCGCGAGCGCCGGAGTCGGTGCGTTCGTACCCCTCGCGATCGCCGTACCCGATAGTCACGAACTTGGCCATACCTTCGACCGTACCCATGCCCATGGTCCCGAAACGTCAGCAGTCGCGACCCGGCCTCCGACCGCAACCGGGCCGCATACAGTGATCATGTGCCTGAGCAGGCGTGGGGACGCGCAGGGCCGGTGGGCGCCGGACGTCGCGGCGGGGATCGTTGACGTCTTTGTCTATGTCGTCGTGCTGAACCTGTTCGTGGAGTACGTGCCGCAGGTGATCAGCGAGACGTTCACCCTCTCCCTGCTCACCGCCGCGCTGCTGAAGTGCGTCCTGGAGATCGTGGTGGCCGCGAAGAAGTGGGTCAGGGCGCGGCTGCGGGCGGCGTCGACGCCGGTCGGCAAGGTGGTGGCCGCGGTCGGCCTCTGGGTCGTGCTGTTCGGGAGCAAGTTCCTGGTCCTGGAGGTCGTCGCCGTCGTCTTCGGTGACCGGGTGAGCCTCGGCGGATTCTTCTCGGTGACGCTGCTGATCCTTGCCCTGCTGCTGTCCCGGGCAGCCGTCCGCCGCCTGCTCCGACAGCCGCAACTGGGCTGAGGGGCGGCCGCCAGTCCGCCTCCTTGCGCCGGCTCGATACCTAGAACTACTATGCATTGCAGTTCTAGGTGCCTGGAGGTCTCGTGAAAGTCGCCAAGGATCTGGTCGCCGCCGCGGCGACACCGATGGTGCTGGGCATCCTCGCGGAGGGGGAGAGCTACGGCTACGCCATCCTCCGCCGGATCAACGACCTGTCCGGCGGCGAGCTGGAGTGGACCGAGGGGCTGCTCTACCCGCTGCTGCACCGACTGGAACGCCTCGGCGCGGTCGAGTCGAGCTGGCAGGCGGTCACCGGCGAGCGGCGCCGCAAGTACTACCGGATCACCGATCAGGGCATGGCCGAACTCACCGAGCACCGCCGGCAGTGGGAAACCGTCGTCGACGCGCTCAAGGAGATCTGGCACGGCTCCGGCGACTTCCGGCCGTTCACCGCGATCCCCCTGGAGGGCCCCGCATGACAGCCACCGACGGTCAGGACGAGTTGGCCGCGCAGTTCGCCCAGTGGCACCAGTACGTGCAGCGCCGCCGGGAACTGCAGCCGGCGGATGCCGAGGAACTTGAAGACCATCTGCGCGGCTCCGTCGACGAACTCATCGGCGTCGGCCTGCGCCCCGACGAGGCGTTCCTGGTCGCCGTCAAGCGGATGGGCAGCCTCGACGAACTGTCCCGCGAATTCGCCCGGGAGCACTCCGAACGGCTGTGGAAGCAGCTGATGCTGACCGGCGAGTCGGACAGCCCGGTCGCGGTCAGCCGGGCCCGGCGCGAGCTGGTCGCCATGGTCATCTGCGCGGCCGGCGCCGTCGTGTCCGTCAAGGTGCCGGCCCTGTTCGGGCTGGCATCTACACCGACGGCGCGTTCTACGCGCGCAACGCCGCGCTCTTCGCGCTGCCCTGGCTGGCCGCCTTCCTGGCCTGGCGTCGGCAGGCCCGACCGGCGCTGATCGCGGTGATCGTCGGCACTGTTCGTGCTCGGCGGGGTCGCGGCAAACGTCTTTCCCCTCGGCGACGACTCCCAGTCGCTGGTCCTGACCACCATCCACCTGCCCATCGCGCTGTGGCTGGTGGTCGGGGTGGCTTACGTGGCCGACGACTGGCGCTCGGACCGGCGGCGGATGGACTTCATCCGGTTCACCGGCGAATGCGCCATCTACTTCGTGCTGATAGGGCTCGGCGGCGGCGTTCTGACCGCCTTCATGTTCGGCACCTTCAATGCCATCGGGATCGATCCCCAGACCTTCGTCTCGCAGTGGCTGATGCCCTGCGGCGCGGCGGCCGCGGTGGTCGTGGCCGGCTGGCTGGTCGAGGCCAAGCAGAGCGTCATGGAGAACATCGCCCCGGTACTCACCCGGCTGTTCACCCCGCTCTTCACGGCGGTACTGCTGGCCTTCCTGATCGCCTTCGGGGTGACCGGCGGTGGGATCGACGTCGAACGGGAAGCGCTGATCCTGTTCGACCTGCTGCTCGTCGTCGTGCTGGGGCTGTTCCTCTACTCGATCTCCGCCCGCGATCCGCTGGGCCGGCCGGGCCTGTTCGACAAGCTGCAGCTCGCCCTCGTGATCAGCGCACTCGCCATCGACGTGCTGGTACTCCTGGAGATCGTCGGGCGGATGAACGAGTTCGGCACCACCCCCAACAAGGCGGCGGCGCTCGGCGAGAACGTCGTGCTACTGGTCAACCTGGCGTGGTCGGCGTGGCTGATGGTGGCGTTCGTCCGGCGCCAGAAGCCGTTCGCCGCGCTCGAACGCTGGCAGACCGGCTACCTGCCGGTGTACGCCGCCTGGGCCTGGATCGTGGTCCTGGTCTTCCCGCCGCTGTTCGAGCTACCGCTGATCCCCGGCCGGGAAGCGCCACCGGGTCGCACGGGTGGTGAAGTCGGGCTCGCGATCGATGACCGCGATGACGGTCTGCGGCGCGACGGCGTACACCGGATTGGTGTCCGGGTCGGGGACGCCGGAGCCGTACTTCGCGGCGTACACCCGTTGTAGCTCCTCGATTTCAGCCACCTCGGAGACGAGCCGCGCGACGCCGGTCAGGACCACCGACTCGGCCGCGTGCTCCGGCGCCAGCGAGCAGCGCGGCTGGGCGGTGAGGTCGGCGGTCTTGCGGGCGCGAGGGGCGGTGGAGAACCACAGCGCGCCCTCGTGCCAGACCGCCCACACGGCGGCCAGGTGCGGCACGCCGGCCGCGGAGGCTGTCGCCAGCCAGTAGGTGCGCGCGTCGCGCAGGCGCTGCTCGGCCCAGCTCCACGGCAGCAGGCCGGCCGGGTCGTCGGAGATTCCGTAGCCCGGCATGACCGGCCGATCGGTGCGGGGTTGTCCCATTTGCACATGGTACGAGTGCGCCGCTACGAACTCGCCACCCTCACCGCCGCCCGCGATCAGTACGGTGCTCGAAGCCCTCGGCGTGCAACCGGATCCGGCGTACCGCGAGTCCCTGGACCCCGATCTCCGGGAGGCACTGACCGTCCGCCGGCCGATCGAGCAGGCGTGAGCGCCGGCGTCCCGCAAGCTACCGGGGCTTCAGGCAGAACGTGTCCGTGGTGCCGTTCTTGTTGTCCACCGTGATGGACGGCTGAGTGCGGTCGCAGGACGCCTTGTCAGGCACCTGCTGGTCGATCCGGTACACGCCGGGCTGTCCGCAGTCCACCAGGATGGCCGAGTCGCCCTGCTGCTTCACGCACGAACCGATCTTGTACTCCGCCGGCTTGTCATTCCCGGACATCACGTACGCGACGCCGATCAGGACCGCGATCACCGCGACGGCCAGCGCGACCCCGACGAGCAGTCGACGTGCGCCCACCCGAGCCGACTCCCTTGACCTGACGACGCGGACGGCTGCCGGCGCGGATCGTCCGGGTCGGGCTCGCCGGCCTGGAGCACGCCGCTGGCGGTGTAGCCGTCCCCGGTCGACGCCGGCGCGTACCCGTCGTCCCGGGTGACCGGCAGCACGCTGGTCGCGTTCGGGTCCACCGGCGGCGGGTTCCAGCCGCCCGACGCGGACGGCGGGTAGCCGGGGACGCCCGGCGGCGGGCTGGGCAGCGGCGGAACGCCCGGCACGGCCGGGTGCGGGTAGCCGGGTGAGGTCGGCGGGGCCGCCGGGTAGCCGTCGTCGGACGGCTGCGGCCGGGGGGCCGAACCGTAGGTGGTGCCACCCGGGCGGGCCGGCCCGGTGCCGGGCGACTGCGGGGCCCCCTGCTGCGGGGGTACCGGCTGGCGCGGTGCTGCGTTCGCCCGACCGGCGCTGGTCGGCGGTGGTGGTGGCGGGGCGGCCGGCGCCGGTGGGGGAGCCCACGCGGAGTGGACGGTGCCGGTGGGCGGGTCTTCGTACTCGGCGGCGTCATAGCGGGGGGCGGCGTCGTACTCGGGCGCCGCGCCGCTGGCGTAGTTGCTGCCGCCGTAGGTTCCGCCGCCGTGGTTGCCGCCGCCGTAGTTGCCGCCGCCGTAGTTGCCGCCGCCACGAGGGGCGGCCGGGGCCGGGGCGGCGGGGGCGGGGGGCTCGGGCGGGGTGGCCGGTCGGCTGGAGCCGTAGACGGTGGACCTGCCGGTGGGCTCGCCGCTGGACGCGTCCGGTCGGGCTGGTGGGACCTGGGCCGCGCCGGCTGCCCGGGGCGGCGGGGGCATCGGCGTACCGCCGCGCGCGGGTGACACGGGGGTCGCCGCGCCGGTCATCGTCGGCGGCGGGACGGCTGCGCTTGCCCTGCCGGCCGGGGGTACCGGTGCGGACGCGTTGGACCACCCGGTGGGCGGCTGCTCCGCAGGTGGATACCCGCCGCCCGACTGGCCACCGCCGTAGTTGCCGGCCCCGCCGTAGACGTTGCCCGTCCGCTGCGCCGCCGGCGGCTCGGCCGGTGGCGGGTACCCGCCCGGCGCGGCGGGTGGCGGGTAGTTGCCGGCGGGCTCGGCGGGGTACGCCTCCCAGGGGCGCTCAGCGCCGCGTCGGGGCGGAGTTTCGGCTGGGTAGCTGTCGTCGCCGTGCGAGTGCCGACCCGGGACAGCCGCGTCGTCCGGCTCTGTGCCGGGCCGGTACGAACCGTCGGATGTCATCCCTGCGTCCTCCTCGCGTGCCGTCAGCCGCTCGGGTACCGGGCCGACCTGCCGACCGTAGCGTTCAGCGTGCCCGCGCGGCAGGGGGCAACCGTACCTGTCGGCTCATCCGTGCTGGCAGCAAGCCGGGGCCCGGCTGGATCAGCCGGGCCCCGGGAGTGCCGGTTGTGCGGGTGCTCAGGATCGCAGCAGCAGATGCGTCTGCGGGTCGTTCAGCCAGCCGGCGATCTCCGCGGTGAACCGGGCGCCGAGTTCGCCGTCGATGATCCGGTGGTCGAAGGAGAGACCCAGGGTGGTCACCTGCCGGATCTTGATCTTGCCCTTGTGTACCCACGGCGTCGGCCGGATCGTGCCCAGCGCCAGGATCGCCGCCTCGCCGGGGGGCAGGATCGGGGTGCCGGTATCGACGCCGAACACGCCAACGTTCGTGATCGAGAACGTGCCGCCGGACATCTCCGCCGGCGTGGCCCGTCCCGCCTTCGCGGTCTGCACCAGGGCATTCAGCGCCTCGGCGAGCTCGCGCAGGGACAGCCGGCCGGCGTCCTTGACGTTGGGTACCACCAGACCCCGCTCGGTGGCCGCCGCGATGCCCAGGTTCACGTACCCCTTGACCACGATCTCGTCGCCGGCCCAGCGTCGAGTTGACCATCGGGTACTTCTCGATCGCGTGCAGCACGGCCTTGGCCACCAGCAGCAGCGGCGAAACCCGTACCCCCTGCCACTCCGGCAGGGTCTTGATCCGCTCGACCGCCTTCATCGTGCGGGTCACGTCGACGGTGTGGAACAGCGAGACGTGCGGCGCGGTGAACGCGCTGGCCACCATGTTCACGGCGGTCAGCTTGCGCACCCCCTTGACCGGGATGCGCTGCTCGCGGCTGGCGTCGAAGACGGCGGCCGACCGGGCGACGGCCGGCGCGGCGACCGCGGCCTGCACGTCGTCGCGGGTGATCGAGCCCTGTGGCCCGCTGCCGACCAGCGCGTGCAGGTCGACGCCCAGGTCCCGGGCCAGCTTGCGGACCGGCGGCTTCGCCAGCGCCGGCCCGACCCCGGCCCCGCTCGCCGCGCCACCGTTGGCCGCAGCCCCGTTGACGGCAGCCCCGTTGGTCGCGATCCCGTCGCCGACAGGCCGACCGTTGCCGTTGACCGCCGGGCCACCGGAACCGCCGGCCGGTCCCGCACCGGCAGGACCGGCCGGCGCGGCAGGAGCTGCGGGCGTGACGGGAGGAGTGGGGGGAGTGGCCGCCGGAGCAGCGGGAGCGGCAGCCGGGGCGGCCGATGCCGTGGCGGCCGGCGAACTGAGCCGGGGCCGCCGACGTGCGCTCGTCGTGCGCGGGCCGTAGCCGACCAGCACGGGAGTGCGGCCACCGACCGGGCCACCGATCATGCCCGGCTCGACCGCGCCTTCGGCGGGTGCGACGTCCACGGCCGCCAGCGAGGCGGCCGACGGCTCGGGCAGGTCGGCCGGCAGGTCACCGGCGTCGGGCGTGGTGTCGATGGCGATGAGCGCAGCGCCGACTGCCACCGTCGTACCCTGCGGGTGGTAGATCTTGTGGACCTTGCCGGCCCACTTCGCCGGGATCTCGACGGCGGCCTTGGCCGTCTCGACCTCGACGATCGGCTGGTTCAGGGTGATCGTGTCGCCTTCGGCGACGTACCACTGGAGGATCTCGCCCTCGGTGAGGCCCTCGCCCAGGTCGGGCAGCGGGAACACCCGCAGCCGCTCGGTGCTGGCAGCCACGGCCCTCACCATCCGAAGCTACGGTCGACGGCGTCGAGCACGCGGTCCAGGTCGGGCAGGTACGTCTCCTCCACCCGGGCGGCCGGGTAGGGGATGTTCGGACCGGTCACCCGCAGCACGGGAGCCTCCAGCGAGTAGAAGCACTCCTCGCTGACCCGGGCGGCGATCTCCGCGCCGAGGCCGACGTTGGACGGGGCCTCGTGCACCACGATCAGCCGGCCGGTGCGTCGCACCGAGGCGTACACCGGGTCCATGTCCAGCGGGGAGAGTGAGCGCAGGTCGATGACCTCCAGCTCCCGGCCGTCCTCGGCGGCCGCGTCGGCGGCCTCCAGGGCGGTACGCACCATCGGGCCGTAGGCGACCACGGTGACGTCCCGGCCGGGCCGGACGACCCGGGACGAGTGCAGGTCGATGCCGGCGGCGGAGGTGTCGACCTCGCCCTTCTCCCAGTAGCGCCGCTTGGGCTCCAGGAAGATGATCGGGTCGTCCGAGTGGATGGCCTGCTGGATCATCCAGTACGCGTCGTGCGGGTTGGCGCAGGAGACGACCTTGAGGCCGGGGCAGTGGGTGAAGTAGGTCTCCGGCGACTCGGAGTGGTGCTCGACCGCGCCGATACCGCCGCCGAACGGAATCCGGATCACCATCGGAATCGCGATCTTGCCGCGCGAGCGGTAGTGGAACTTCGCCACCTGGGACACGATCTGGTCGTACGCCGGGTAGACGAAGCCGTCGAACTGGATCTCGCAGACCGGCCGGTACCCGCGCATGGCCAGGCCGATCGCGGTGCCGATGATGCCGGACTCGGCCAGCGGCGTGTCGATCACCCGGTGCTCGCCGAAGTCCTTCTGCAGGCCGTCGGTGATCCGGAAGACGCCGCCGAGCTTGCCGACGTCCTCGCCCATGATGATGACCTTGGAGTCGTCCTCCATGGCCCGGCGCAGGCCGTTGTTGAGCCCCTTGCCGATGGTCAGCTGCTCCATCACTGGTGCCCCTCTCCGGCGAACGAGGACAGGTACTGGGCGTACTGCGCGCGCTCGGCGTCGACCAGCGGGGAACCCTCGGGGTACGCGTGGTCGAACATGCTCAGCGGCTCCGGGTCGGGCATGCTCAGCACCCGCTCGCGCAGGTGCAGCGCCTCGACGGTGGCCTGGGCGTCCACCGAGTCGTAGAAGTCCGCGTCGGCGAGTTGCTGCTTCTCGAGGAACCGGCGCAGTCGCACGATCGGGTCCTTGGCCTGCCAGGACTCGACTTCGCTTGCGATCCGGTAGCGGGTCGGGTCGTCGGAGGTGGTGTGCGCGCCCATCCGGTAGGTGTAGGCCTCGATCAGCGTGGGGCCCTGGCCGCGCCGGGCGTCGTCCAGCGCCGCCCGGGTGACCGCGTAGGTGGCCAGCACGTCGTTGCCGTCCACCCGGATGCCGGGGAAGCCGAAGCCCGACGCGCGCTGGTAGAGCGGCACCCGGGTCTGCTTCTCCAGCGGCTCGGAGATGGCGTACTGGTTGTTCTGGCAGAAGAACACGATCGGGGCGTGGAAGACGCCGGCGAAGATGAACGCCTCGTTGACATCGCCCTGGCTGCTCGCGCCGTCGCCGAAGTAGGCGATCACCGCCTCGTCGGTGCCGGCCCCGGTGCCCGCCTTGCCGTCCAGGGTGATCCCCATGGCGTAGCCGGTGGCGTGCAGCGCCTGGGCGCCGATCACGATGGTGTACATGCCGAACTTGTGCGCCACCGGGTCCCAGCCGCCCTGGTCGACGCCGCGGAACAGGCTCAGCGGCATGATCGGGTCGATTCCCCGGCAGTAGAGCACGCCGTGCTCGCGGTAGGTGGGGAAGGCCATGTCCTGGGTGCGCATCGCCCGGCCGGAGCCGACCTGGGCCGCCTCCTGGCCCAGCAGGCTGGCCCAGATGCCCAGCTCGCCCTGGCGTTGCAGCGCGGTCGCCTCGGCGTCCAGCCGCCGCACCGTCACCAGGTCGCGGTAGAGGCCGCGGTACTCCTCGTCGGTGAAGTCCACGCCGTACTCGGGGTGGTCGACCCGCTCGCCGTCCGGATTGAGCAGTTGCACGAACTGCACGGGGAGGCCATCCCCGGCGTCGTCCTTCGCCATCCGCATCTCCCTGTCGTCTCTGCCGGGCAGCGGGGTGACCCTGCCAGGCCCGTTCTCATCGGGGTCCACGAGAGGCGCCCGGTGGGGCGCGCCGCCGTGGGGGAGCACTGGCGTGGGGACTGCCCACCCGCAGGGTATGCGGAGCAGCGGCCCCAACGCCGCTGCCCCAAGCATTACAGATGAGGTGAGTACCAACACAGTGGTGAGACGTGAGTTGCGTTCAGTAATCGGACGGTTACGGACAACGCAAACTTGGCAGGTGTGGCGTCCGATGACCGACCCGCCCGGCTCATCCGTTGGTGGCATTCTTAGCCCGTTGAGTGCGCTTGGATGCGCTACGGCCATGAGGGGGATGGAATGGCCGATCGGCACAGTTCTCGGCAGCACCGGGCACCCCGGTCCGAGCGTGGCCTGTTCGACTCGGGTCCGCGCTTCCTGCTCATCGTCGCGTTGCTGGCCGCCGCCACCACGGGCCCGACCGCGGCAGTGGCGCTGGCCGGCCGTTCCGCGCTCGGGGATGCCAACGGCCCGGCTACCGCCCCGTTGATCGCCACCGGCCCGGCGCTGACCACGGTGCAGGTGCCCGGCCCCGGCGACGCGCCGCAGGGCGGGTCGACCGACGACGGCGTCCCGGCCGATCTGCGCCCGGAGCTCCAGCGGGTGGGCACCGCGGTCCCCACCGTGGCCCCCTTCCGCAGCCGGACCCTGCGCGCCCAGTAGGGCCCCGACCGCCCGTCCGGCGCGGCCCGGGTGGGCGGTGCGATTCCCGGTCGGTGGACCGGCCGGTCGGCCCGGCTTCCGCACCCTTCGGCCGGTCTTGCGACCCTGGTGGTATCCGCGTCAGCGTGCCGTTTCGGCGGCGGTCGGCCGCAGCAGCGGTGGGTACAGCGTGCCGGCGCTGCCCCGCCGGAAGAGCTGGGCCGGTCGACCGCGCTCGCCCTCGGTGGCGCTCCCGGTCGGCTCCACGAAGCCGGCCGTCCCGGTGACCTTGCGATGGAAGTTGCGGGGGTCCAGTGCCGCGCCCCAGACCGCCTCGTAGACCGCCCGCAGCTCCGCGATGGTGAACTCGGCCGGGCAGAAGGCGCTGGCCAGCGGCGTGTACTCGAGCTTCGCCCGGGCGCGCTCGACGCCGTCGGCGAGGATCTGCTCGTGGTCGAAGGCGAGCCGGTCGGGCAGCGTGTCCACCGGGTGCCAGGCGGCGTCGGCGGCGTCCGAGCCGGCGGTGGGCAGCGCGGCCTCGGGCAGCAGCGCCAGGTAGGCGATCGCGACCACCCGGCCGCGGGGATCCCGGCCGGGCGCGCCGTAGCTGGCCAACTGCTCCAGGTGGCCGCTCATGCCGGTCTCCTCGGCCAGTTCGCGGTGCGCGGCGGCGTCGAGGTCCTCGTGGTCCAGGACGAAGCCGCCGGGCAGCGCCCAGCTTCCCGGGTAGGGCGGGATGCCCCGGCGGATCAGCAGGGCCTGCAACCGGCCGTCCCGGATGGTCAGGGCCACCAGGTCAACCGCGACGCGCATATTAATCACCAACTTGACGAGAAATGCCGTGGACTGTTATCGTCAACCTGACGATATCAGGGGAGGATGCGGCAATGGCCGATGTGAGCAGCAGATTCTTCATGCGCCACCTTCGCGGGGCGCCGACCAGCTGGGTGCGCCACCAGGCCGGGGGCAAGGTGCGGCGGGAGGGCATCGGCCAGTCCTTCTGGTACCGGCCGCTGACCGCCGTCCTCTCCGAGGTCCCGATCAACGACCGTGAGCTGCCGATGCTCTTCCACGCCCGGACCCGGGACTTCGCCGACGTCACCGTGCAGGCCACCGTCACCTACCGGATCACCGACCCGGCGACCGCCGCCGGCCGCCTCGACTTCGCCGTCGACCCGAAGACCGGCGTCGCCCAGGGCAAGCCGCTCCAGCAGATCGCCACCCTGCTCGCCGAGCTCGCCCAGCAACCCGCCCTCGACCTGCTCGCCGGCCTGCCGCTGGCGACCGCGATGACCGACGGCGTACCCACCCTGCGGGCCGCCGTCTCCGAAGCGCTGGCCGCCGACGCCCGGCTCACCGACACCGGGGTCAGCGTGGTCAGCGCCCGGGTGATCGGCGTGCGCCCGGAACCGGAGCTGGAGCGGGCCCTGCAGACGCCCACCCGGGAAGCCGTCCAGGTGGACGCCGACAAGGCCACCTACGGCCGGCGCGCGCAAGCCGTCGAGCAGGAGCGGGCGATCGCCGAGAACGAACTGCAGAGCAAGATCGAGCTGGCCCGGCGGGAGCAGCAGCTCGTCGAGCAGCAGGGCGCCAACATCCGCCGGCAGGCCGAGCTGGACGCGGCGGCCGCCCTGGTCGCCGCGCAGGCCGGCGCGGAACGGGACGAGATCGAGGCGGCCGCCGCCGCCCGCCGCGAGCAGCTGCTCACCCAGGCCAAGGCCGAGGGGGTGCGCGCGGTCGGGGTCGCCGAGGGGGAGGCCGAGGCCGCGCGCCTGGCCGCGTACCGCGACCTGGACCCCCAGGTGCTGCACGGGTTGGCGCTGCGCGAGCTGGCCGGCAACCTGCCCGAGATCGGCCAGCTCACGGTCACTCCGGACCTGCTGACCGACCTGCTCGGTCGGCTGCGCCCGAGCCGGTGAGCACGCTCGCGCCCCGGGTGGTGGTCGTCTCCCGCCGTACCGAGCTGGCCGAACTGCTGGCCACGCACGGTACGGCGGGAGCGGCCGGGTACTTCCTCGCCCAGCGGGGCCGCGACCTCGCCGAGGTCACCGCCCGGCACGACGCCCAGACCGCCGCGCTGACCACGGTGGCCGCCGCCGTGCCGACCGACTGGCGCTTCGGTGAGGTGGACCGCGACGACCTGCCCCGGTTCCTGTTCGCCCCCGAGGACATCGTGGTCGCCGTCGGCCAGGACGGCCTGGTCGCCAACGTCGCCAAGTACCTGGACGGGCAGCCGGTGATCGGGGTGGACGCCGCGCCCGGCCGCAACGCCGGGGTACTCGTCCGGTTCGCCGCCCGCGAGGTCGCCCGGACACTGCGGGCGGTCGTCGACGGTGCGGCGACCAGCCTGGTCCGCACCATGGTCGCCGCCGAGCTGGACGACGGGCAGCGGCTGGTCGGGCTCAACGAGGTGTACCTGGGGCACCCGACCCACCAGTCGTCGCGGTACCTGCTCGGCACCCCGGACGGCGGCCGGGAGCGCCAGTCGTCCTCGGGCGTGCTGGTGGGTACCGGTACCGGCGCGACCGGCTGGCTCGCCTCGGTGTCCCGGCAGCGCCTGGACGCCCCGCCCGCGCCCACGCCCGAGGAGGCCGCGCTGTGCTGGTACGTCCGGGAGGCCTGGCCGTCGCCGGCCACCGGCGTCGGCCTCACCGCCGGCCGGCTCGACTCCGGCGAGGAACTGGAGCTGACCTGCGAATCCGAGCGGCTGGTCGGCTTCGCGGACGGCGTCGAGTCCGACCACCTCACGCTGACCTGGGGCCAGCGCATCCGGATCGGCGTCGCCGCCCAGCACCTGAACCTCGTCCAACCGCTACCCAGCTGACCCTCCCTGAGCCTGCCGGCCGGTCGTGCCAGGCTACGGGTCGACGAGCGGTTTGTCCGGGCAGCCGTGACTCTTCTGCCAGGCGGCCACGTCGGCGACCGGCGACTTGTTGCCGCCCGAACGCCACGAGTCCAGGTACGACCAGGGCCAGACCGCGCCCCGCTGGGTCCACCAGTCGCCGGTACGCTCGCACGGCGGCGAGATGCCGAAGTGCAGGTGGCAGGCGCTCGCGTCGCCGGTGTCGCCGACCTCGCCGAGCTGGTCGCCCAACGTCACCCGCACGCCCGGCTGGATCCCGTCGAGGATCTTCCGCAGGTGCGAGCCGTAGTAGCGCACGCCGTCGTCACCGAGGATCGACACCGACAGCCCGCCCCGGGTCGCGCCCAGATTCGCCTTCGCCGTCCAGGTGTCCTCCCGGACCACCGCGAGCACCGTGCCGGTGACCACGGCCAGCACCTTGTTGCCGCAGGCGGTGATGATGTCGGTGGCCGGGTAGTCGTGGTGGCTGTGTGCGTAGGAAGCCTTACCGACCACCGGGAAGACGTGCGGAATGGCTGCCGTCGGGACCACTGTCGGGTGCGTCGTCGCGGACGGGCTGGCGACTGCCGGGCTCGGCGCGCCGCTCGATGCGCCGCTGAAGGCCGCTGGAGTGGCGGCGGCGTTGGAGCCCGACGAGCAGGCGGCCGGGGCGGCGGCGACCAGCACGAGGCCGAGGACCACCGCGGCGGTACGGGGGAGCGGCACCCCGCGACCGTACCAGCAGCGTCCGGCTGGCCGGCCGGCCTCAGCGGGTGGTGCTGGCGCGGGCCAGCGCGTCCCGGGCCTGGGCGTAGCGGCGCAGCATCGCCCGTACCGGCTCGATCACCAGCTCCCGGGCGACGGTGTCGACGGCGGCGCGCAGCCGGGCGGTGGCGCGGCGGCGGGCCCGGCGCGCGCCGAAGCCGGCCAGCGGTCGGGTCAGAGTGGCGATCAGCAGCCCGGCGAGCAGCCCGCCGACCAGCAGCGCCGTCGGGATCGGTACCCGGCCCACCCTCGGGGTGATGATGTCGCCGAGTGCCAGTGCGCTGAACACCAGCCGTACCGCGAGCCACCCCAGTCCGACGAGCGCAGCCAGGGTGACCAGCCACTGCAGCACCGCCACCAGCCGCCACCAGAACGGGACCCGCAGCCCCAGGTCGGTCCGGGTGACCGCCTGGTCGAGCGCGTCCGGCAGGTCGGCGACCCGGGACCGGGCGGCCCGCGCGACCGCCACCGGCCACGGTTCGGGCAGCCCCCGGCCGGCGTGCTGGGCGAGCCGGCGTACCGCCAGTGACGCGGCTGCCGCCTGCACCTGCGCCGGCTCGGGCAGCGAACTCGCGTCGCCGGGCTGGTCCAGGTGCAGCCGGCGGAGTGGATCGGCCCGCCCGCGCCGCCATACCTGGATCACCGGCCAGCCCAGTCGCCGGGCGGCTCGCTGCCGGTAGGCAAGTTCGGTGGCCTCGGCGATCGCCGGCACCCCGGCCGACCCGGCCAGCGCGCCAGTCAACTCCGCCTCGGCCGCGCTGTCCACTGTGTCCGGTACCGGCTCACCCACCACTGTGGACAGTGCGGCCACCGCCGTGTCCAGGTCGACGGTGAGCCGGCGCAGTGCGGCCTGCTTCGCCCCGACCGCCCCCTCCAGCAGGGCGCGCAGCGGCGCGAGGCCGGGCTCCGCGCCAACCGCCGAGACCGGCAGGACCGGCACGTCACCCAGGCCGTCGTCGGCCAACAGCCGGGCGAGATCCGCGGCGCAGCGCCGGGCGTCGGCCGGGCTCAGCCGGTCGGCTTGGTTGAGCACCACCACCGTGATGTCCCGGTAGGCGTGGAAGGCGGCCAGGTACTCGTCGTGGATCACCTGGTCGGCGTACTTCTGCGGGTCGGTCACCCAGACCACCACGTCGACCAGGGCCAGCAGCCGGTCCACTTCGGAGCGGTGCGCGGCCACGATCGAGTCGAAGTCGGGCAGGTCCAGCAGGATCAGTCCACGCAGGGCAGCCTCGTCGTCGGCGTCCAGGGCGCTCTCCCGGACGAACCGGCGCGCCGGCGGCACCCCCAGCCAGTCCAGCAGGCTGCCGGCCGACGACTGCCCCCAGACGCAGGCGTGCGCCTCCCCGGTGGTCGGCCGGCGTACCCCGACCGCCGAGATCTCCAACTGGCTGACCGCGTTGAACAGGCTGGACTTGCCACTGCCGGTGGCTCCGGCGAGCGCTACCACGGTGTGCTCGCGGGAGAGCGCCAGCCGCTCGTCGGTGCGCTCGACCACCTCGCGCGCCGGGGTGTACTGCCCGTACGGGAGCACGCCGTCCACGGCGGTCAGGAAGTCGGCGAGTGCGCCGCTGCGGCGTACCAGGGAATCGGCGTCCACCGTGGCGGTCGGCCGCACCACCCCCCGCAGCCGGTCCAGCAGGTTCATCAGGCCACCCCCGTGGCGGGGGGTTCGCCGGTGGGCTCGCGGCGGACGGTGTCCGGGTCGACCTGGGCGGGAGCGGCCTTGCGGGGGGCGCGCTTGGCGCGGGCCGGGGTCAGCCGCAGGCCGGAGCCGGCCCGGGCCTCCTCGACGGTGTGTACCGCCGCCCGCAGCCGGTCGCCGCCGTCGGTGTCGGTGTCCACTCCGACGAGCAGCACCGTGTACCGGGCCGCCTCCGCGTCGAGCAGTTCGCCGACCAGGCGGGTGAGGTCGTCGCGGGCGGTCCGGGCGAGTTCCCGCATGGCCTGGTCGCCGAAGACCGCCTCCAGCAGCTTCTGGCCGGCCAGCGTGGTCCCGCCGGCCACCGCGATTTCGAGCCCGGTCGGGATGAACGCGGTGGAGGCGAACACCCCGATCATGACGAGCAGCCCGGAGGCGTTCACCGCGTACGACGTGATCTTCGCGAACTTGCGCTTGCTGGCCCCCTCCACCCGGACCAGGTTGAGCACCCCGCGCTGCCAGTCCCGGACCAGCCGCTGCGCCCGTTCGTTCAGGTCCGGGCCGGGCTCTTTGAGGTCGTCGTTGAGCAACTGGGCGCCGGCCGGCTGCGCGTGCCAGTCGGCCCAGGTCAGCTCGGCTGCACGGGCGGCCGCTTCCTCGATCAACCCGACCAGCCCGGCAGACAGCGCCTGCTGGAAGTGGCGCACCGGCTCCGGCCGGCCGAGCAGCGACGACACCACCTTGTCGCGGATCCGGCCGACCCGGGTGTGCAGCGCCTTCATCAACTCGCCGGTACCCACGAACTCCTGCCAGCGGGCCAGCACCTCGCCGCGGAGCAGGGTGCCGTCGGAGGCCGCCTCGGTGAGCGTGACCAGCGCCTCGTCATAGGCCCGGTCCACCGCGGCTTCCAGAGCCGCCACCACGGCGACCTGGTCGTCGGCGGCCACCGCGAGCTGGCTGGCGGCCGCCGTGGTGGCGGCCACCGCCCCGTCGATGGTGCGGCGGACCACTTCGGCCCGCGCCCCGGCGTCGGCGGCCAGCGCAGCCAGCCAGTCGCGCAGGCCGGCGACCAGCTGCTCGGCCAGCAGCCCCTGCCCGTCCAACTCCACCTCGGGCAGCACGAACAGGTTCGCGTCGGTGAGCTGCTCGGCGTCGAGCATCTCGCCGAAGTGGCTGCCGATCTCGTCCTCGGCCCCGGCCGGTACCCGGTCCAGCACCAGCGCCACCACCGCGCCCCGGTCCCGGGCGGAGCGGAGCACCTGCCAGGGCACCGCGTCGGCGTACCGGGCGGCCGTGGTGACGAACAGCCACAGGTCGGCGGCGTCCAGCAGTTGCCGGGCCAGTACCCGGTTCGCCGCCACCACCGAGTCGATGTCCGGCGCGTCCAGCAGCGCCAGCCCGGCGGGCAGCCCCGGGGCGGCCATCAGGCGCAGCCCGCCGCTCTCCGCCTCGGCCAGCCCGGTGGTCCGGGTCAGCCCCGGCAGCAGATTGCGCTCGGTGAACCAGGCGGTGTCGGCCGGGTGGCTGACCAGGACCGGCGAGCGGGTGGTCGGGCGGAGTACGCCGGCCTGGCTGACAGGGGCCCGGACGATGCTGTTCACCAGTGTCGACTTGCCCGCGCCGGTGGAGCCGCCGACCACGACGAGCAGCGGCGCGTCCAGCCGGGACAGCCGGGGGATGAGGTAGTCGTCGAGTTGGGCGACCAGCCGGCCGGCTGCCGCGCGGGCCTGGCCGGCGGAGGGCACCTCCAACGGGTACCCCACCCCGGCCACCGTGCCCCGCAATTGGCGCAGCGCCTCGACGAGCCGGGTGACCCGGTCGGCGGACGCGCTCGTGCCGGCGGGGCCGTTCTTGCCCCGACCGTTCCGGCGCGCCGCACTGGTCATGCAGAAAGCGTGCCCGATCGATACCGCCCCCGCTAGCTAACGCGCGTATGCCCTGTTCGTAGTGTGCGTCCCAATTCCGCGCAGGTCCGGCTCGGTGTCCCGTTACGCGCCGACTGACCGATTGTCAGACCATCTCACCTGGTAGACAGCGATTTCACCGATGTTGCACAAGTAATGCACGAGACTGCCGCCGACCACCGTGTCAAGCCTCCGCAGCCACCGACCGGATGCGTCCACGAGCGCCGGGTCCGGCCAGCCCGACTGGCGGGCGGGGAGCGGGTGGGTCGAGTGTAAGTGGGCGGTTTTCGGGCTCCAGACGGCCCACCGGACCCCGAAAACCGCCCACTTACCTACGGCATCGATGGGACCTCGGTTCCGACGGCGGGTGCGGGCCGAGCGCGGGTGCGAGCCCAGCGGGGGTGGTAACCCAGGCTCAGCAGTGGTCCGGGCCGGGCGGCGGTGGGGGTGTCAGCCCCAGCGGCGGGTGGCGTCGGAGATTACGGCGGTGGCGGCGGCGCCGGCCGTCAGCGCGTCGGCGGCGGTGAAGGTCACCGGGCGGCCGGCGCGGTGGTTGACGGCGCGTCCGGCCAGCTCGGCGTAGGCGGGGAATTCGCGGGCCAGGTACTCCCCGGCTGCCGTCTTGCCGATGATGTCGCCGGTGGTGAGGGTGTGGTGCAGGCGGGGCGGGCCGAGAGTCAGCCAGACGACCGGGTCGGCGGGGATCACCTGGGCGGGGTCGGCGTCGCCGAGCAGGGCCGCCGGCCAGCCTGACTCGCGCTGCCAGTAGCTGCGCAGGTTGTCGATGTTGTAGCGGCGTAGCCGCTCCGGGTCGACCGGCACCGTCAGCGGCTCGCCGCGGAAGACCCGCCCGTGCCGGGTGACGCTGAGCCACAGCACCGGGGTGAGCTGGCCGCAGGGTGCGTCCCGGTGCAGCGTGCCGCCGAGGTGGTACGGGGTGGGCCGCTCGTCGTCGGGGAGTTCGTCGGCGGTCAGCCAGGCGGCGGGGGCGTACACGATGTCGAGGTCCGGGCCGGGCGGCAGCGCGGCGTGCGTTTGCGCGAGGGCGTCCAGGTCGGCGTCGGTCAACTCGCGGGCGGTCACGACCAGCAGGTCGACGTCGCTGATCCCGGGCCGCCAGTCACCCAGTGTGAGCGACCCGTACCCGTACGCTCCGGTGACCAGGCCGGGCAGGCGTGCGTCGACTGCGCAGAGATAGGTGTCCACCACGGCATCGGGGGTGTCCGGCATGGGCGGAGACTACCCACCCGCGGCGACCCTGCGCTGACCCGACTCAACCCCGGTTGGCGGCTCTGGTAGCTCCGTGCCATTATTGAGCCCGGTCCGCTCAACTTCGACGGACCGGATCCATACGGAGGAGCAGACACCATGGCACGTGCGGTCGGCATCGACCTCGGGACGACGAACTCCTGTGTCAGCGTTCTCGAAGGTGGCGAGCCCACCGTCATCGCGAACGCCGAGGGGTCGCGGACCACGCCGTCGATTGTCGCCTTCGCCCGCAACGGCGAGGTGCTGGTCGGCGAGGTCGCCAAGCGTCAGGCGGTGACCAACCCGGACCGGACCATCCGCTCGGTCAAGCGGGAGATGGGCACCAACTGGACCATCGACATCGACGGTAAGAAGTACACCCCGCAGGAGATCTCCGCGCGGGTGCTGATGAAGCTGAAGCGCGACGCCGAGGCCTACCTCGGCGAGACCATCGCCGACGCGGTGATCACCGTCCCGGCGTACTTCAACGACGCGCAGCGCACCGCCACCAAGGAGGCGGGCGAGATCGCCGGCTTCAACGTGCTGCGGATCGTCAACGAGCCCACCGCCGCCGCCCTGGCGTACGGCCTGGACAAGGGCACCAAGGAGCAGACCGTCCTGGTCTTCGACCTCGGTGGTGGCACCTTCGACGTGTCGCTGCTGGAGTTGGGCGAGGGCGTCATCGAGGTGAAGGCCACCGCCGGCAACAACCACCTGGGCGGTGACGACTGGGACGAGCGGATCATCGACCACCTGGTGAAGACCTTCCGTGGCCAGCACGGCATCGACCTGTCGCAGGACAAGATGGCCATGCAGCGGCTCAAGGAGGCCGCCGAGAAGGCCAAGATCGAGCTGTCCGCGGCCACCACCACCAGCATCAACCTGCCGTACATCACGGCCGGCGCGGACGGCCCGCTGCACCTGGACACCCAGCTTTCCCGCTCGGAGTTCCAGCGGCTGAGCCAGGATCTGCTGGACGCCTGCAAGGGCCCGTTCGAGCAGGCCATCAAGGACTCCGGCGTGCCGCTGTCGGCGATCGACCACATCATCCTGGTCGGCGGCTCGACCCGGATGCCGGCCGTCTCCGACCTGGTCCGCCAGCTCACCGGCAAGGACCCGCACAAGGGTGTCAACCCCGACGAGGTCGTCGCCGTGGGCGCCGCGCTGCAGGCCGGCGTGCTGAAGGGCGAAGTCAAGGACGTCCTGCTGCTCGACGTGACCCCGCTGTCGCTGGGCATCGAGACCAAGGGCGGCATCTTCACCAAGCTGATCGAGCGCAACACCACCATCCCGACCAAGCGCTCGGAGATCTTCACCACCGCCGACGACAACCAGCCGTCCGTGCTGATCCAGGTGTTCCAGGGCGAGCGGGAGATCGCGGCCTACAACAAGAAGCTCGGCACCTTCGAGCTGACCGGCCTGCCCCCGGCGCCGCGCAACGTGCCGCAGATCGAGGTCACCTTCGACATCGACGCCAACGGCATCGTGCACGTCAACGCCAAGGACATGGGCACCGGCAAGGAGCAGTCGATGGTCATCTCCGGCGGCTCGTCGCTGCCGAAGGACGACATCGAGCGGATGATGCGCGAGGCCGAGGAGCACGCCGACGACGACAAGCAGCGGCGTGAGGACGCCGAGGCGCGCAACGTCGCCGAGCAGTTGCAGTGGCAGACCGAGAAGTTCCTGGCGGAGAGCGGCGACAAGCTGCCGGCCGAGGCCAAGGACGAGATCAACGAAGCGCTCGGTGAGTTGCGCGGCGCGCTCGGTGGCAACGACGTGGCCGCGATCAAGGCCGCGCACGAGAAGCTCGCCACCGCGTCGCAGAAGGCCGGCACGGCGCTCTACCAGCAGGCCGGTGCGGACGCTGCCGGTGCGGACGCCGGTGCCGCCGGTGGCCCGGGCGCTGCTGGCAGCCAGGGCGCGGCCGGCGCAGCCGGTCCCGCCGGCGCTGCCGACGACGTGGTGGACGCCGAGATCGTCGACGAGGACGACGCCAAGTGAGTGCAGACGACGACACCACACCAGCGGCGCAGCCGCCGACGGGTCCGGCTCCGGCCGGGCCCGCCGGGGGCGGCAAGGCCAAGGGCGGCAAGGGGGCCGAACCCGACAACCCACCCATGGTGGTACGGGACAAGCGCCGCGTCGACGCGTCCGGCAAGGTACGCAAGCCGGACAGCACCGAGCCGGAGGGCGCCGAGTCGACGTCCGCCGAGCCGGTCGACGCGTCGGCGGCAGCCGCTGACGACCAGCCGTCCGGGGCAGCCGACGGCGGCTCGACTCCGGCGGAGATCGTCGATCCCGAGGTGGTCGAGGGTGACCTGGTCGAGCCGGCCGACGTCGCCTTCGACCAGGCGGTCGCCGACCTGATCGACAGCGAGCAGGGCAAGGCCGGCAAGCCGGGGCACGCCGAACTCGGCGCGCTGCGCAGCGAACTGGACGACCGCACCCGGGACCTGCAGCGGATCACCGCGGAGTACGCCAACTACCGCAAGCGGGTGGACCGCGACCGGGGACTCGCCGGCGAGCAGGCCACCGCCAGCGTGCTGGCGGCGCTGCTGCCGATCCTGGACGACCTCGACCGGGCCCGCGAACACGGCGACCTCTCCGGTCCGTTCGCGAGCATGGCCGACGCGCTCGTCGCCACCCTGGGCAAGTTCGGGCTGACCGCCTTCGGGGAGAAGGGCGACCCGTTCGACCCCACCCGGCACGAGGCGGTCGCCCACCTCACCTCGCCCGAGGTCACCGAGCCGAGCTGCATCGATGTGATGCGGCGCGGCTATCTGCTCGGCGACCGGCTGCTGCGACCGGCGATGGTCGCGGTGGCCGACCCGGCCGAGTAACGGCCGGTACCGGGAACAAGAGATCGAGGGGAGGGTCGGGATGAGTTCCAAGGACTGGTTGGAGAAGGACTTCTACGCCGTGCTCGGCGTGTCGAAGACTGCGACGACCGACGAGATCAAGAAGGCCTACCGCAAACTGGCCCGGGAACTTCATCCCGACCACAACCCCGGTAACGCCGCCGCCGAGGAGCGGTTCAAGGCGGTGTCCGAGGCGTACGACGTGCTCTCCGACGCGAACAAGCGCAAGGAGTACGACGAGATGCGCCAGCTGTTCGGCTCCGGCGCGTTCCGCCGGGGCGCGGGCGGCCCGGGCAACCGGGGTACCACGTTCGACATGGCCGACCTGTTCGGCGACGGGACGGGCGCGGACCGCCGGTTCGGTGGGGCCGGCTTCTCCGACCTGTTCAGCACGATCTTCTCGGGCGGCGCCGGTGGCCGGGGCGCTCCGGGCACCGCCACCCGTCGTGGCCCGATGCGGGGCCGCGACGTGGAGGCCGAGGTGGTCCTCGAGTTCCGCAACGCGGTCAACGGCACCACCCTGCCACTGACACTGCGCGCGCCGGGCGTGTGCGACATGTGCCACGGCAACGGCGCGAAGCCGGGTACCCGGCCCCGGGTCTGCCCGGTCTGCGCGGGCTCCGGGGTGACCACCAGCAACCAGGGGTCGTTCAGCTTCGCCGAGCCGTGCCGCAACTGCCAGGGCGTCGGCGAAATCGTCGACGAGAAGTGCCCCGAGTGCCACGGCACCGGTGGCGTCACCAAGGTCCGTACCCTCAACGTGCGGATTCCCCCGGGCGTCGCGGACGGGCAGCGGATCCGGCTGGCGGGGCGGGGCGAGCCGGGCGAACGCGGTGGCGCGGCCGGCGACCTGTACGTGCTGATCAAGGTGCGCGAGGACCCGCTGTTCGGCCGCTACAACGACGACCTGACGCTGGCTGTGCCGATCACCTACCCGGAGGCGGTGGCCGGCGTCGACCTGCGGGTACCCACCCTCGACGGCTCGGTGACCGTCCGGGTGCCACCGGGCACGCCGAGCGGGCGCACCCTGCGGGTACGCGGCAAGGGCGTCACCCGGCGCGACGGTACCGCCGGTGACCTGCTGGTCACGGTGGACATCGTGATCCCCAAGGACCTGCCCGAGCCCGCCCGGCAGGCGCTCGCGGCGCTCGCCGAAGTTCTCCCGCCGGCCCCCCGCCGGCACATCGAGGAGGCGATGATCCGTGACTGACGAGGTCTACATCTCCATCGAGACCAGCTCCGACGCGAAGGTGCTGCTGATCTCGGTCGCCGCCCGGATGGCCGGGATGCACCCGCAGACACTGCGCCAGTACGACCGGCTCGGACTGGTTGAGCCGGGGCGGGCGACCGGCGGTGGCCGCCGGTACAGCGCGCGGGACGTGGCTCTGCTCCGCGAGGTGCAGCGGCTGTCCCACGACGACGGCGTGAACCTGGCCGGCATCAAGCGGATCATCGACCTGGAGCGGCTGGTCGCCGAGTTGCAGCAGCGGGTGGCCGAGTTGGAGGGCCAGCTCGGTGCGGCCGATCAGTTGATCGCCCGGCTCAGCTCCGCCGTCGGGTACCCGCGCCGGGACCTCGTCCCGATCCAGGAGCAGCAGACCGCCCTGGTCGTCTGGCGCCCCCGCAAGCCCGGCCCCACCGGCTGACTTGGCAGGCCGGGCACGGCCACCGACCCCCACGCCGAGAAACTAGGCAAGCCGACGCCCGCTACGCACGAGCCCACCCTCACACCACTCGTGATAATCAAACGACTCCGGCCGCAAAATCAACACCTTCGCGTTGATCGCCCAGGTAGCCAGCCCGTCGTCCCCCTGCTGCTCCGCCGTCTCGACCATTTTGCGCAGCCGACGCCGCGGGTGGGCCTTGAAGTTCGTCCGGATCGCGTCGGCCGCGTAGATGTAGAGGCAGTGCAGCGCGAACCGGCGGGCCGGGCAGGAGCGGTCCATCGCCAGGTCGAAGAGCACCCCGATCAGGCTGTCCCCGGAGACCAGCAGATCCCAGTCCGGCGGCATGGCGGTGAGTGGCACGGAGTCGGGTTGGTACGCCCAGGCACGCAACTCCGCCGGGGTCGGGTCGACCGGGTTGGCGAATCCCCGGAACGCCGACTGGTGCACGCTCACTGCTCGGCTCGCTCACTTCTCGACCGCTGGCCCACCATCTCCACCCGACGCGGGTGGGGTGGCGTCACCGTAACTTGTCGGACCGTGAGTGGGGAAGTCCGGCCGGGCCTTTTCCCTGACCGGTGACGCAGCCGACCGGCGGATCCAGCGACGGAACCAACCGGTATCGGTGATCCGCGCCAGTGGCGGGCCGCCAACCACCGTGATCAGCACGTATGCGGTCGCCAGCGGGCCGATCTTCGGGATTGACCGCGGCCGAGCCGGCAGCCAGGCCGGCGATGACGATCGAGAACTCCCCCCGGGGTACCAGGGTGAGGCCGGTACGCCAGCGGCCCGGTCGGGCGATCCCGGCCCGCCGTGCGGCCAGGTACCCGGTGACCACCTTGGTGCCCGCGGTGACCACCGCGAGGATCGCGGCCGGTAGCAGTACTGCCGGGATCTTGTGGGCGTCCGTGGTGAGCCCGAAGGACACGAAGAACACCGCGGCGAACAGGTCCCGCAGTGGCGCCAGGATCTGCGCCGCGTGGTGGGCTACCGGCCCGGACAGCGCGATGCCCACCAGGAACGCCCCGACCGCCGCCGACACCTGCAATTTCTGCGCCAGCCCGGCGACCAGCAGAGTCAGCCCGAGCGCGCCGAGCAGCAGCGCCTCGGGGTCGTCGGCGGAGAGCAGCGCGCTGACCGCCCGGCCGTACCGGGTCGCCACGAGCAGGACGACGCTGACCGTGACGGCGGCGACGGCGAGCGCGATGAACGCGCCGCCGGGGCCCCGGTCGGCCAGGATGGCGGTGAGGATGGGCAGGTAGAGGGCCATCGCGAGGTCCTCGATGACCAGTACCGAGAGGATCGTCGGGGTTTCCCGGTTGCCGAGGCGGCCCAGGTCGCCGAGCACCTTGGCGATCACTCCGGAGCTGGACACCCAGGTGACGCCCGCGAGCACCACGGCGGCCACCGGGCCCCAGCCGAGGATCAGCGCGAGCGCCGCGCCGGGCAGCGCGTTGAGCACCCCGTCCAGGGCGCCGGCCGGGGCGGCGCGGCGCAGGTTTCCGAGCAGTTCGTCGGCCGAGTACTCCAGGCCGAGCATGAGTAGCAGGACCACCACGCCGATCTCGGCGGCGGTGTGGAAGAACTCGTTGCTGGTGGTCAGGGGGACCAGGCCGCCGGTACCGAAGGCGAGCCCGGCGAGCAGGTACAGCGGGATCGGGGAGATGCCGACCTGGCGGCCGAGCCGGCCGAGCAGGCCCATGCCGAACAGCACCGCCCCGATCTCCAGGAGCAGCGTCGCGGACGAGTGCATGGCCTAGGTCTCCCGACCGGACAGGATGTCGGCGAGCCGGTCGAGACCGTGCCGGGTACCCACGGCGACCACCACGTCGCCGCCCGCAAACGCGAACTCGGGTCCCGGCGAGGGCACCACGCTACGTCCCCGGATCACGGCCACGATGGACGCCCGGGTACGCGTGCGGGCGGCCGTGTCACCGAGCCGCCGGTCGGCGTACGGGGAGCCGGCGGGCAGCCCGATCTGCTCGGTGAAGACGCCGTCGACCTCGTCGGTGAGCCGGGACAGCCGGGACAGCACGACCGAGGAGCCGAGCAGTTCGGCGAGGATGTCGGACTCCTCGTCGGTCATGCTGATCTGCACGGTGGCGTTGTCGGGGTCGTCCAGGTCGGCCACCACCAGGTCGCGGCGGCCACCGCCCTTGCGGGAGATGACTCCGATGCGGCGCCCGGCCAGGGTGAGGATGTCGTGCCGTACCCCGATGCCGGGCAGTGCCGTGCGCTCGACTCGTACCACCATTGGATCACCCTAGCCGGCCGCGGATCGATGGCCGGGCATCCCGGGTGGCCGAAGAAAGTTGAGCGGAATACACTCAACTCCGGTCGCGTCACATCAGTGAACGACCAGCCGATTGCAGCGAGTGTCACCAGGGGAGCAGATGGACGCCGAGCGCCTCACCACCAAGAGCCGAGAGGTCATCACCGGGGCGGTGAAGATCGCCAGCCAGCACGGCAACTCCACGGTCGAACCGTGGCACCTGCTGCTCGCCCTGCTGGACACCGGCGGGTCCACCGCCACGGCGCTGCTGCGCGCGGTCGGCGCGAACCCGGCCGACATCCGTCGCGCCGCCGCCCGCTCGGTGGAGACGCTGCCCAGCGCACGCGGCTCCAGCGTGGCCGAGCCCAGCCTGGCCCGCGAGTTCGTCAACTCGCTGGCCGCCGCCGAGGACATCGCCCGGCCGCTCGGCGACGAGTACGTCTCCACCGAACACGTGCTCGCCGGCCTGGCCCGGGTCGGTGGCGTGGTGTCCAAGCTGCTCAAGGATGCCGGCGCCACCGAGGAGAGCCTGGTCGCCGCGTTCCCGCAGATCCGTGGCGGCAACCGTCGGGTGACCAGCCCCGACCCCGAGCAGCAGTACCAGGCGCTGGAGAAGTACGGCGTCGACCTCACCGACCTGGCCCGGGACGGCAAGATCGACCCGGTGATCGGCCGGGACGCCGAGATCCGCCGGGTGATCCAGGTGCTTTCCCGGCGTACCAAGAACAACCCGGTGCTGATCGGTGAGCCGGGCGTCGGCAAGACCGCCATCGTGGAGGGGCTGGCCCAGCGCATTGTCGCCGGGGACATCCCGGAATCGTTGCGGGACAAGCGACTGGTCTCCCTCGACCTGGGCGCGATGGTGGCCGGCGCGCAGTACCGGGGCCAGTTCGAGGAGCGGCTCAAGTCGGTCCTCGAGGAGATCAAGGGCTCCGACGGGCAGGTCATCACCTTCCTCGACGAGTTGCACACGGTGGTCGGCGCCGGCAAGGGCGAGGGCTCGATGGACGCCGGCAACATGCTCAAGCCGATGCTGGCCCGCGGCGAGTTGCGGATGGTCGGCGCGACCACGCTGGACGAGTACCGCGAGCACATCGAGAAGGACCCGGCGCTGGAGCGACGCTTCCAGCCGATCCTGGTGGGCGAGCCGACGATCGAGGACACCATCGGCATCCTGCGCGGCCTCAAGGAGCGCTACGAGGTGCACCACGGGGTACGCATCACCGATGCCGCACTGGTCGCGGCGGCGGCGCTGTCCGACCGCTACATCGCCGACCGGTTCCTGCCCGACAAGGCCATCGACCTGGTCGACGAGGCTGCCTCCCGGCTGCGGATGGAGATCGACTCGCGGCCGGTCGAGGTGGACGAGGTGGAGCGGGCCGTACGCCGGCTGGAGATCGAGGAGATGGCACTGGCCAAGGAGCCGGACCCGGCCTCGGCGCAGCGGTTGGACCGGCTGCGCAAGGAACTGGCCGACAAGCGCGAGCAGTTGACCGCGCTGTCCGAGCGGTGGCGCAACGAGAAGGAGCACATCCAGGCCATCTCGCATGCCAAGGAGGAGCTGGAGAAGCTGCGCGGCGAGGCCGAGCGGGCCGAGCGCGACCTGGATCTGGGTCGCGCCGCCGAGCTGCGCTACGGCCGCATCCCCGACCTCGAGCAGCGGCTGGTCCGGGCCGAGGCCGAGCTGCTCACCTTGCAGGCCAACGGCGCGATGCTCAAGGAGGAGGTGTCCGCCGACGACATCGCCGCGGTGGTCGCCGCCTGGACGGGCATCCCGGCCGGTCGGCTGCTGGAGGGTGAGACCGCCAAGCTGCTGCGGATGGAGGAGTCGCTGGCCGGCCGGGTGGTCGGTCAGGAGGAGGCGGTCCGGGCGGTCTCCGACGCGGTACGCCGGGCGCGGGCCGGGATCGCCGACCCGGACCGGCCCACCGGCTCGTTCCTCTTCCTCGGCCCCACCGGCGTCGGCAAGACCGAGTTGGCCAAGGCGCTGGCCGAGTTCCTCTTCGACGACGAACGGGCGATGGTACGCATCGACATGTCCGAGTACGCCGAGAAGCACTCGGTGGCCCGGCTGGTCGGCGCGCCACCCGGGTACGTCGGGTACGAGGAGGGCGGGCAGCTCACCGAGGCGGTGCGTCGCCGGCCGTACTCGGTGATCCTGCTGGACGAGGTGGAGAAGGCCCACCCGGACGTCTTCGACGTGCTGTTGCAGGTGCTCGACGACGGTCGGCTCACCGACGGCCAGGGTCGTACCGTCGACTTCCGCAACGCCATCCTCGTGCTCACCTCCAACCTCGGCTCGCACGAGCTGGCCGACCCGCTGATCGACGAGGACCAGCGCCGGGAGGCTGTCCTGGCGAATGTCCGGGCGCACTTCAAGCCGGAGTTCCTCAACCGGCTCGACGACATCGTGGTGTTCCACTCGTTGGCCGGCGACGCGCTGCGAGCCATCGTGGACATCCAGCTCGCCCGGCTGGCCAAGCGGCTGGCCGAGCGCCGGCTCACCCTGGAGGTCACCGACCCGGCCCGGGACTGGTTGGCCAGCAACGGCTACGACCCGATCTACGGGGCCCGGCCGCTGCGCCGGCTGGTGCAGTCCGCTATCGGCGACCAGTTGGCCCGCGCGCTGCTCACCGGCGACATCCGGGACGGCGACCGGGTCCAGGTCACCCTCGCGGAGGGCAAGGACGGACTCGCCGTCAGCACGACCTGAGCCCGGCCGGGCTCTGCCGACCTCGCCTGGATTGCGACGTAACCGGATCAAGCCGAACAAGGCTCGGAAAGGCGGGGCAAGCGGTAGTTTCCGACTAGTCGGTCCGGGGTATCGGATCGGGAGTCGGGGGACGCCCAGTGGCCCAGCCAGTCGCCGCAGCCCGGCCGCCGGTGGTCACCGCGGTGGTCGCGATCATGCTCATGGTCGCGGCCGCCGGCCTGGCCATCACGGTCGGGCTGCTGGTCGCGGCCGGATCGTTCCGGGACCGCTACGACGACCTCGTCCAGCACACCGAAGCCCGGCCGGCGGACACCAGGCAGGTGGGCCAGCTGATCCGCGGCTGGATGGGGGCGCTCGCGGTCGCCACGGTCCTGATCGCGGTGGTGACGGTGCTACTCGCGCTCGGGATCTTCCGGCGTTCCGGCTCCGCCCGGATCACCACCTGGGTACTGGCCGGAGTCGGTCTGCTGTGCGGCTGCGGTCAAGGCATCAGCGCGGTCGGGGCGGTCTCCGACATCACCTACAGCGGCGATCCCGAGCGCATCGACGTCGCCAGTCAGGTCACCCGGGCGGTGCAGGATGCGCTGCCCGGGTGGCTCGGCGGTCTGGTCGGCGGCGCGGCGGCCGTCCAGATCCTCGGCTACATTCTGGTGGCCGTACTGCTCGGGCTGCCGCCGGCGAACCGCTGGTTCCGGGTGACCGGGCAGCCGCCGCCAGCCGTCTCCGGAGTCGCCCCGTGGCCACCGCCCCAGTACCCGCTGAACCCGCCGCCCGTCCGGTAGCGCTGGTCACCGGCGCGACCGCCGGTATCGGCGCCGCCTTCGCCCGCGCCCTCGCTGCCCAGGGGCACGATCTCGTGCTGGTCGCCCGGGACGCGGACCGGCTCGCCGGCATCGCTGTCGAACTTGCCGACCGGCACGGCGTGCGGGCGCAGGCGCTGCCGGCCGACCTGGCCTCCGACGCCGGCTGCGCGCTGGTCGAGGCGCGCCTGGCGCAGGGCGTGCAGCTACTGGTCAACAACGCCGGGCGGAGCCTGCACACCTCCTTCGTGAAGGCCACCGTCGAGCAGGAGGAGCAGCTGCTCGCGTTGAACGTGCACGCGGTGATGCGGCTGACCAAGGCGGCGGTGCTGCCGATGATCGAGCGACGACACGGTGCGGTCATCAATGTCAGCTCGGCGTCGGCGTTCGCGGCCGTGATGCCCGGCTCCACGTACCCGGCCAGCAAGGCGTGGGTGAACGCGTTCACCGAGTCGGTGGCGCTTTCGGTGCGCCCGTACGGAGTGCGCTTGCTCACTTTGTGCCCGGGGTACACCCGGACCGAGTTTCACGACCGGCAAGGCATCGACACCGGTGCGATGCCTGGATTCCTCTGGCTCGATGCCGACGACGTGGCCCGCGCGGCCCTGCGTGACCTGCGAAAAGGCAAGTTGGTCAGCGTGCCCGACTGGCGGTACAAGACGGCTGTGTTCGCGATGCGGCACGCGCCGCGCGCCCTGATCCACCGGGCTGCCCGAGACGGCAGGGGTCGGATTGGCCACTAGTCCTTACCTGGGTCATCCGGGTCGTTGATTTTAATCTAAGTTTCGGCATGTACCCTCGCCTCATGTCGGACCGCACGGACCTGCAAAAACTCATCATTGATCTTGCCGTTGTACGTGGTCGGGTAGTGCTGTCCTCGGGGCAGGAGGCCGACTGGTACGTCGACCTGCGCCGGGTCACGCTGCACCACCAGGCTGCGCCACTGGTCGGCCGGGTGATGTTGGAAACCGTGCGCGACTGGGACTTCGACGCCGTTGGTGGCCTCACCCTCGGAGCCGACCCGGTAGCGACCGCGATGTTGCATGCGGCGGCCGCCGCAGGTCGGAACCTCGACGCATTCGTGGTCCGCAAGACCGAGAAGGCACACGGGTTGCAGCGGCGGGTAGAGGGGCCGGAGGTGTCCGGGCGTCGAGTTCTCGCCGTCGAGGACACGTCGACTACCGGCGGTAGCGTACTGACCGCGGTCGAGGCGTTGCGCAACGCCGGAGCCGAAGTCGTTGGCGTGGCCGTGATTGTGGACCGGGGTGCCGGTCCGGCGGTGCAGGCCGCCGGTTTGGAGTACCGGTCAGCCTATTCGCTAGCCGACCTCGGCCGCCTGGCGTGAAAAATTGTCGATTCGGACCTGCGGATATGCAGGCGAATCGATGGTGTAAGTGGAAGGATGGATTCTGTGGGAACTGCGTTGGTCGAAACTTCTATGCCTGCGATCTCGCCGCTTGCCGGCGAGCCGATTGAGCGTGCGGACGCCGAGCGACTGGCGGGAGTGCTGAAGGCACTCGCGGACCCGGCCCGGCTCCGGCTGCTCAGTCTCATTCAGTCGGCGCCGGACGGCGAAGCGTGCGTGTGTGACCTCACCGCGCCGCTCGGCCTTTCCCAGCCGACTGTCAGTCACCACCTGCGCATCCTGACCGAGGCTGGCCTCCTCGAGCGGGAGAAGCGGGGCGTGTGGGCCTACTACAGCCTGGTGCCCGCGGCCATCGCCGCGATCGCCGACCTGCTCACCCCGCCGCGTAAGCGGGGCACCAAGAAGGCCGCTCGCTGAACTACCCGACCGGCGACCTACGTGAGCAGCTAGCCCACGTAGGTCGCTCGGTGGTCGGTAGCCGGCCTCGTCGTCGGCTCCGGGGGC
The DNA here is from genome assembly GCA_963794685.1 of uncultured Actinomycetota bacterium. GTDB lineage: Bacteria > Actinomycetota > Actinomycetes > Mycobacteriales > Micromonosporaceae > CAVTWH01. The sequence continues at coordinate 61,998 of CAWCFK010000015.1, forward strand.
AACCTCTCCGCCCGGTTCCGGGCGCCGACGAATTCTGGGTCACCGCCCGGGGAACGTGGCTGGATCGGCTCAGTGCAGCCGATTTCGTCCGCGTGAGCGTGAGCACCGGCGAACCCGTCTCGGGTGCCGAACAGGTGCCGACCAGTGAGCTGGCGCTGCACCTTGCGACCTACCGCGCCCGGCCGGACGCAGCCGCGATCGTGCACCTGCACCCGCAGTCCGTGCTGTTGCTGGACTCGCTGGGCCTGCGCATCCAACTGGTCACCACCGACCACGTCTTCTACCTGCGCCGCATCGCCCGCACCCGGTACGCGCCGCCCGGTTCCGACCGGCTTGCGCAGCTCGCCGCGCGGGCTGCCGTCGACGGCACCAACTGCGTCCTGCTCGCCCAGCACGGCTGCTCGGTCCTGGCCGACAGCGTGGAACTGGCCCACAAGCGGGCGCTCTACCTGGAAGAGGCGGCCCGCCTCAGCTACCGGGCGCTGACCCTCGGCCACCTCGCGGACCTGCCGGACAGCCCGCGGCTGGATCCCGACAGCGCCGTCTGAGAACGCGCGTAAACGGCCGGCCCCTGTGGGGACCGGCCGTTGTCACGTGCTGAGTGAGCAGTCAGTCAGGGGGCGCTGTGCCGGCCCGGGTTGGCCTTGATGGTGGCCAGTGCCACCGTCTCGGCGTCCACCGCGGCGGCCTGCGCCGCGCGGCGGCGTTCGCCCCGGCCGCGGACGATCTCGATGAGGATCGGGACGCAGGAGATCAGCACGATCAGCGCCACGAACGGCAGCAGGTACCGGTCGATGTTCGGGATCTTGGAAACCTGCTTGGCGAGCACGTACCCGATGGTGAGCACGCCGTCGGTCCAGAGGATCGCGCCGACCGCGTTCCACAGCAGGAACTGCTTCGCCGGCATCCCCAGCATCCCGGCGACCGGGTTGAGGAAGGTCCGCACGATCGGGATGAACCGGGCCAGCACCACCGCCTTGGGGGGCCCGAACTTGGTGAAGTAGTGCTCGGCCTTGGTCACGTACTGGGGTTTGAACAGCCGGGAGTTGGGCCGCTCGAACATTCGCCGGCCGTACCGCGCGCCGAGGTGATGGCCCAGTTGGGCGCCGGCGATGGCGCAGATCGGCGCGCCGACCAGGAGTACCCAGATTTTGAGCTGGGCGTCGCCGATGCCGGGGATCGCCGAGGCGAACGGTGACGCGGCCACCCCTGCCAGGAACAGCAGCGAGTCACCCGGGAAGAAGAAGCCGACCAGCAGGCCGGTCTCGGCGAAGATGATGGCGAGCACGCCGATCATCCCGAAGCTGGCCAGCAGGTGGGCCGGATCGATCAGGTCGCCGATGCTGGACGAGAGCGCGAGCGTGTCTACCACGCCGGCCAGCGTACCGGCGAATGGTGCGTCGACCCTGAGTGGATCAGCCGATTGTCAGACGATCGCCGGGAATTCGTGGTTTGTCAGCCTCTGACGTGGTCGGACTCACCGCCGAGGAGTTCACCCCGGCCGCCTCCTCCACCTCCAGCAGGCTCTGCTCGTGGCGCTCGGCCTCGTACGCGGCCTTGCCGCCACGCAGGCCGAACAGCCGCTTGGAGAGCAGGATGTAGAGCACCGCGGCCAGGTTCAGGGCGAGCGCGCCGATCCGTAGCCAGGTGATCCGCTCGAACAGCTCGTAGATCTCGATCGGCAGGCCGAGCGAGGTGACCACCACCGCCAGGTATTCGCCCCAGCGCTTGAGCAGCCACAGGCCGGTGCCCTCGACGAGCTGCAGGATGCCGTAGACGAGCAGGCCGGCGGCGACCCAGGCGAGCGTGCCGGTCTCCGTGTGGATCACCGTCTGGATGGTGTGCACGATGCTGGAGTCGTCCAGGTTGAAGTGCAGCTTCGCGGCGATCGGGCGGAGCAGCGGCAGATCCTCGTCGAAGCCGCGCTGGACGGCATCGTGCGAGGTGCGGAATTTGAACACCACGAACGCGCCGAGCACGATGAGCACCCCCCGGGCCCACCGCTCCACCGCCAGGAAACGCAGGATCACCGCGTCCCGCAGTGCCCGGCCGCGGATTACCAGCGGCGCGTCGGCAGCCGGCCCGCGACCGTGCGGCGCGCCCAGCACGTAGTCGCCGCAGCGCAGGCAGCGCCACGCCTCGCCGAGCGGGGTGTCCGCCTCCAATTTGGCCCGCATGTCCGGTTCGTCCGGTACATAGGTGATGTGACCCCGGCGGCCGCAGGTGCGCAGGTTCCAATCCACAGCGCCGAAACTACCCGCGCCGGGCAACTCCGGGTACCGGGCACCGGCGTAGCGTGGAACACCGGAGGGAATGAGCGTGGACGAGCTCAACCTGCAAGATCCATTCACGGTACCCACGACGCACTGGCACCCGCTGCCGGACGGCCGGATCCAGTGCGACGTCTGCCCGCGCGCCTGCAAACTGCGCGAAGGCCAGCGTGGACTGTGTTTCGTCCGGGGCCGGGTGGACGACCAGGTCGTGCTCGCCTCCTACGGGCGGTCCTCCGGATTCTGCGTCGACCCGATCGAGAAGAAGCCCCTCAACCACTTCCTGCCGGGTTCCTCGGTGCTCTCCTTCGGCACCGCCGGGTGCAACCTGGGCTGCCGGTTCTGTCAGAACTGGGACATCTCCAAGTCCCGGGAGATCGACACGCTGGCCTCGGCCGCCTCGCCGGAGGCGCTCGCCGAGGCGGCCCAGGCGCACGGCTGCCGGTCGGTGGCGTTCACGTACAACGATCCGACGATCTTCATGGAGTACGCGATCGACGTCGCGGACGCCTGCCGGGAACGGGGCATCCACCCGGTCGCCGTCTCTGCCGGGTACATCAACCCCGAGCCACGCCGCGAGCTGTACGCGCACATGGACGCCGCGAACATCGACCTCAAGGCGTTCACCGACGACTTCTACGAAAAGATCACCTTCGCCAAGCTCGGCCCCGTGCTGGAGACCCTGGAATATCTGCGGCACGAGACCGACGTCTGGTTCGAGATCACCACGCTGCTCATTCCCGGCCACAACGACAGCGACGCCGAGTTGGCCGCCGAGTGCGCCTGGCTGGTCGAGCACCTGGGCACCGACGTGCCGCTGCACTTCTCGGCCTTCCACCCGGACTTCAAGATGCTCGACGTGCCGCGTACCCCCGCCGCCACCCTCACCCGGGCCCGCCGCATCGCCCTGGAGCACGGCCTGCGGTTCGTCTACACCGGCAACGTGCACGACCCGGCCGGCCAGACCACCCACTGCCCCGGCTGCGGCCGCCCGGTCGTCGTCCGGGACTGGTACGTGCTGGGCGACTACGCGCTCACCGACACCGGCGCGTGCCGGTCCTGCGGCACCCAACTGCCCGGCCGGTACGACGGCCCGGCCGGCTCCTGGGGCGCCCGCCGGCTGCCCATCCAGATCGCCCCGGTCCCCGGCGTCGCCCCCCGCGAACGGCGCACCCGGCCGGCCACCCGAACCGCCGCCGCAGCCGCCCGTTCGCAACAGCCGGCGGATCAGCCGGGCGGGGTCGGGTGAGGCGGGAACCGGCCGTCGCCGGGCGCTTCTACCCGGCCGACCCCGGCTCTGCTGGACTCCACAGTGGAGGGTCTGCTGGCCGAGGTCGGGCCGGTCGACGAGGCGTTGGCGAAGGCGTACGTGGTGCCGCACGCCGGACTGCGCTACTCCGGGCCGGTCGCCGCCCAGGTGTACGCCCGGCTGCGGCCACACGCCGGGCAGGTACGCACAGTGGTGCTGGTCGGGCCGGCCCACTTCGTACCCCTGCGGGGTGCTGCCGTGCCCACCGTGGACACCTGGGCGACCCCGCTGGGTGAGGTGGCGATCGCCGCGGAGGCCGCCCGCGACCTGGTGGCGGCCCGGCAGGCCGGCGCCGACGACGCGCCGCACGCCCCCGAGCACTCGCTGGAGGTGCAGCTGCCGCTGCTGCAACGGGTGCTGCCGCAGGCCGTGGTGCTGCCCATCGTGATCGGCCGGGCCGGGCCGGACGAGGTGGCCGCGCTGCTCACCGCCGCCGTCACGATCTCCGGACCGGCCGACACGGTGGTGCTGTGCAGCACCGACCTGTCCCACTACCTGACCCAGGAGCAGGCGCTCGCCACCGACCGGGCCACCATCGCGGCCATCGAGGACCGCGACCCGGCCGGGGTCGGCGACCGCGCCGCCTGCGGCCTGTACGCGCTGCGCGGCCTGCTCACCTGGGCCACCGGGGTCGACGTGCGGCCGCGCCTGCTGGCGCACCGGACATCCTTCGACTCCACCGGCGACGCCAGCCGGGTCGTCGGCTACAGCGCTTTCGCCCTGTCCTGACCGCCCGGTCGCCCGCCCGTCGGGCTGCATATCGGGCCGTCCGCCGACCGCAGCGGCTGACCCGTGGGTCAGTCAGTACTCGTCGGAGACGTCGACGACGCGGGCCTGCTCCATCGCGTCCCAGTCGTTGACCTCCATGCCCCGGTGCACCTCGCCGTCACCGTCGGCCGGATCGGTGCCGGTGGCCTGCTCCACCGCGTCGGCGGCGGATGCCTCGGTGTCCCGGGTGTCCGGTTCGAGGCCGGTACCGGTGCTGAAGTCCTCGTCGGTCATGGCCGCCCACCTCCCGTCCTTCACCGTACGGCCAGCCGGCCCCGCCCGTCCGGCTCACCCCGCGTTTTGGAGCACCTGGGCAGGTACGGGATACTGCCCGGTGGAGGACAGCGCGGTCCTGTTCGCGCACACTCACACCACAGTCGAGGAGCACCACGATGCCAATCGCATCCCCAGAGGTCTACGCCGAGATGCTGGATCGCGCCAAGGCCGGCGCGTTCGCCTACCCGGCGATCAACGTCACCTCGTCGCAGACCCTCAACGCGGCGCTGCGTGGCTTCGCCGACGCGGGCAGCGACGGCATCATCCAGGTCTCCACCGGCGGCGGCGAGTACGCCTCCGGCCCGACCATCAAGAACATGGTCACCGGCGCCACCGCGCTGGCCGCGTACGCGCACGAGGTCGCCAAGAACTACGACATCAACGTCGCGCTGCACACCGACCACTGCCCCAAAGACAAGCTGGACGGCTTCGTCCGGCCGCTGCTGGCGATCTCCGCCGAGCGGGTGGCCCGCGGCGAGGCCCCGCTGTTCCAGTCGCACATGTGGGACGGCTCGGCCGTGCCGCTGGACGAGAACCTGCGCATCGCCGAGGAGCTGATCGCCCTCACCTCCGCCGCCCGGATCGTGCTGGAGATCGAGGTCGGCGTGGTCGGTGGCGAAGAGGACGGCGTCGCCAACGAGATCAACGACAAGCTCTACTCGACCGTCGAGGACGGCCTGGCCACGGTCGCCGCGCTCGGCCTGGGCGAGAAGGGCCGGTACATGACGGCGCTGACCTTCGGCAACGTGCACGGCGTCTACAAGCCCGGCAACGTCAAGCTGCGCCCGGAGATCCTCAAGCAGATCCAGGACGCCGTGGCCGCCAAGTACGGCCAGGAGAAGCCGCTCGACCTGGTCTTCCACGGCGGCTCCGGCTCGCTGCTCGAGGAGATCCGCGAGGCGCTCGACTACGGCGTGGTCAAGATGAACATCGACACCGACACCCAGTACGCGTTCACCCGCCCGGTGGTCGGCCACATGTTCACCAACTACGACGGCGTACTCAAGATCGACGGCGAGGTCGGCAACAAGAAGGCGTACGACCCGCGTGCCTGGGGCAAGCTGGCCGAGGCCGGCCTGTCCGCCCGCGTCGTCACCGCCTGCGAGGACCTGCGCTCCGTGGGTACCACCCTGGGTAAGTAACCCACCGCTTCCGCTGCGCGCCGCCCCGGCCTCCGGGGCGGCGCGTTTCGTGTCAGACCCGGTGAGCGCCCGTCAGCAGGGTGACGGCGGCGGCGACGTCGTCGGTCAGGTGGACCAGGTGCCGCAGGTCGCCGGCCGGGGTCTTCGCCAGCAGGGTACCCAGCAGCGCGGGCACACCCAGCTCGGTCCAGTGCGCGACCCCCAGGAAGACGTACGGCCCGCTGGCTCCGTCGCTGCCGTAGTAGGTCTTGGTGGCGGCCTGGAACACCTCCTGCACGGTGCCGGCCCTGCCCGCCGCGAAGACGATCCCGCCCCGGCACAGCCGCAGGATGGTGTCCTCCCGGATGGCGTTGGAGAAGTACTTGGCGATCTGGGCGGCGAACAGGTTCGCCGGCTCGTGCCCGTAGAGCCAGGTCGGGATGGACAGCCCGCCCCGCCGGGCGAACGTCCCGTGCGCCGGCCAGCGCTCCCGCACGCGCAGCGCCGCCGCCGTGTACGCGTCGTGGTCGGCGAAGTCGGGTGCGGTCGCCAACTCGTCGATCGCCGCCGACAACCGTGGCCGGCTCCTCGTGCGACAGGTACGCGCCCAGGTTCGCGGCTTCCATCACGCCCGGGCCGCCGCCGGTGACCACCAGCCGACCAGCCCTGGCCAGCTGCCAGCCCAGCTCGGCCGCCTGCCGGTAGCCGGCGCTGCCACGTGGCTCGGCATGCCCGCCCATCACGCCGACCACCGAGTCCGGCGCGTTGTCGGCGAACCAGCCGGTGGTCAGGTCCACCAGGCCGTCGTCGATGCCGTGGTCGTGCAGCCGCTGCGCCAGCCCCTCGCGTACCCCGGGCAGTGCGCCGCCGGTGGCCCGGAAGTGCTCGTACACCACGGAGTCGTACATGCCGGCGAAGCCGTGCTCGGCGAAGCCGGCGGCCAGCTCGGCCGGCGTGTAGAGGCCGGACGGCGAGGTCGGGTACGGCAGGTCGGGGAACTCGGGGATGACGTTCGCGCCCCGGCGTACCAGCTCGGCCTGCGCATCCCGGGAGCCGAACCGGCAGCCCGCGAAGATCGTGCCGGTGACGTCGACTCCGGCCAGGTCCGGCGGGTCCACGTCCAGCCGCAGCCCCTGCACGGTGAGTCCGGCGAGGGTACCGGCGGCCAGGTGCTTGTCCAGTTCGGCGCGCGACTCGATCTCGTCGAACGACCAGTCGTCGGGTTCGATCACGTCCAGGGGTGGGGGTGTGGGCACGGCTGCCATCATCACACCGCCGCGCCCGCCCGGCCCGCCGACTGTCGCCTTTGGGCCGCTCGCGCTCCCCAATGGGCCCGCTCGCCCCTGCTACGGGGAAGAGCCCGGCGACCGAGGTCACCGGGCTCCCCTAACCGGGTCCTGGGGAGGCTCCGGAGTACCCATTGTCAACCCGGTGCCGCCGCCAGCGGCACTGACCGCTCGCGTGAGCAACACCTCAGCCGTTCGGTTGAACCGGTGGATCTCGGACAGGGTTAGATGAGGCATGCGCAACCTGCTGCCCGAGCCCCCGCCGACCCTGCTGCCCGCCGACGAGGCGGCTGCCGCCGCGCTGCGAGCGGCCGGCCAGGACGAGCTGTCCGGGGTCGCCGCCGACCACCCCACGTACAGCGGCGCCTGGGGTGCGCTGGCCGAGCGGGCGCTGAACGGCGGTGACCCGGTGAGCGCGTACGCCTTCGCCCGTACCGGCTACCACCGGGGCCTGGACCAGCTGCGCCGGGCCGGCTGGAAGGGCAGCGGCCCGGTGCCCTGGTCGCACGAGCCCAACCAGGGTTTCCTGCGCTGCCTGGCGGTCCTCGCCCGAGCCGCCGACGCCATCGGCGAAGCCGACGAGGCCGCCCGCTGTGCCCAGTTCCTGCGCGACTGCGACCCGGTAGCCGCCGACGAACTCGCCGGCTGACCGCTCCGCTGTCGGCTTCCAACATCACGATCTCCGCCCCGATTGTGCAGTCTCGCTACACAATCGGGGCGGAGATCGTGATCTTCGGTCGGTTGGCCGGGCGATTAGAGGCCGTTGGCGACCTCGGCGGCTACCCGGAGCCAGGAGTGGCGGGTTTCGGCGCTCAGGCCGGCGTAGCGGATGGGCTCGCCGGAGTCCAGCAGGCGCTCGTAGGGGGCGAGGAGGACCACCCGGGTACGGGCGGCGAAGTGCCGTTGGATCGACGGCAGGTCGATGTCCTTGCGGCTGGGCGGCATGGAGACCACGGTGACGGCCTGCCGGACCAGTCGCTGCCGGCCGGTCTGCTCCAGGTGGTCCAGTGCGCGGGCAGCGGTCTCCGCCGAGTCGTTGCGCGCCGACATGGTGATCACCAGTTGGTCGGTGGCGTCGATGGCGGCCTGCCAGTTCTGGGCGCGGACGTTGTTGCCGGTGTCCACGAAGATCAACTTGTAGAATCGGCTGACCACGTCCCGGATGTCACCGAAGGCCGCTGCCGTCAGCATCTCCCCGGCAGTCGCGGACTCGTCGCTGGCCAGCACGTCGAACATGCCCTCGCCCTGGGAGCGTACGTACTGCGACAGGTCGCCGACCCGGCCACCGGCCCCGCGGAAGTGCTGCTGGTCGCGCAGGATGTCGCGCACCGTACGGGAGTGGAAGTCCTGCTGCGCCCGCATCCCCAGCGTGCCCTGGGTCTCGTTGTTGTCCCACGCCAGCACGTACCCACCGCGCTTCTGCCCGAACGTCATCGCGAGCAGCAGGACAGCCACCGTCTTGCCGGCCCCGCCCTTGGGGTTGACCACGGTCACCTGACGCAGCCCGCCGAAGTTACGCCGGATCGTCTCGACGTCCCGGGCGACATCCTTCTCGTGGCCGCCCGGAGTCAGCTTGACCAGGCCCAGCGAGGTGCGGTTGAGCGCCCCGCGCAGGCCGGACCGGGCCACCGGGTCGACCGGCCTGGCCACCCGCCGCTTGGCGAACTCGTCGGCGGTCGGGAAGTAGGGGTCGGTCGCCCACGGGGTGCCGCCGTCCGGCGCGGATCCGTCGCCGGCCGGAGGCTGGCCGGGGAATGGCTGACCCGGGAACGGCTGGTCGGGGTACGGCTGACCCGGGTACTGCGACTGGCCCGGGTGCTGCGACTGGCCCGGGTACTGCGGTTGGCCCGGGTACGGCGGCTGTTGTGGGCTGCCGGGCGGTGTCGGGTAGACGGGGTTGACCTGGGTGGGCAGGTACAGGCCAGGCACGGCGGGATCCGGGGTCGGCCCGGCCGGTGGGTAGCTCGGCGGCGCCTGCTGCGGCTGGATTCCGGGCTGCGGCTGGATTGCGGGCGGCTGCGGCGCAACGCCGGCCGGCGGTGAAGCGCCGGTCTGACCGGGATAAGCCGGCTGCCCCGGGTACGGCGGCTGCGCCCGGGTACGGCGGCTGGCCCGTGAAGCTCGGCTGGGCCGGGTACGGCGGCGGGGCCGAACCGGTGCCGGGCTGGTGGGGAAAGCCGGTCCCGGCCGCGGGCGGGCTCTGGTGCGGCGCCGGCACGGCCGGACGGTCGGTGGCGGCCGGGTCGGCGGCGGGCTGTCGGGAAGCTGGCGGTGCGCTGTCGACGGTGGTCGTGGCGTCGGCCGGGTCAGCTTCGGCGGACGCCGCGGATCCGGCATCCGCCGCGGGGTGCGGGGCCGGGGTGCGGCGTTGCGGTGCGGCGCCGGGGCCCCGCTGCGTGCTCGATTCGTCGGCAGACCGGTCACGGGCCGATGCGCCGGTCGATTCGGTGAGATGGCCGGCAGCCGGGGCATCCGTCGGATCGGCGTCCTCCGGGCGGGGCCCGGTCGCCCGGCGACGTGGTGGCGCGGACCAGGGCGACGTATCGCCTGGTGCGCCGGCCGCGGCCGGCGACGCGGGCTGCACCGCTGCCGTGCCGCGGACGGGCTGCTCAGCGGAGCGGATCCCGTTCGGACCGGCGGCTGCCCCGGTCGGCGTGGGGCCGGCCGTGTCTGCCGGGCGGACCTGGCTACCGGCCGTGTCTGTCGGGCGGACCTGGGCTACCGGCCGTGTCTGCCGGGCGGACCTGGGTACCGGCCGTGTCTGCCGAACCGGCTTGACTGCCGGCTGCGGCTGCCGGGCCGGCCTGACCCGTGGCTCCGGAGAGGAAGCTGCTCAGGCTGGGCGCGACCGGACGCCGGCCGCCCGGCGCGTCGCCCGGGTGGGGTGTGGTCGGGCCACCCGTTGCGATGCCTGCCGACCCCGCTACGCCCGACGGCATCGGCGGACCGGAGCGAACAGGTGTGCCCGTCGGCTGCGAGCCGGGAGGGCTCGGCGGGAGCGGAGTGCCCGGCGGCGGCGGGCCAGGCGGGAGCGGCGGGCCGGCTGCCGGTCCGGCGCCCGTTGATGGCGCGGGGATGTGCGGTGACCCGAATGGCGGTGCGGCGAAGGAGGAGCCGGAGAAGGGGAGGCCCTCCGGCGGTGGGCCGGAGATCGGCGGGCCGGTGACCGGGCTGCCGTGAATCGGCGCGGTCGGGCCGCTCGAACCGCCGTAGGTGCCGCCGCTGGGGGCCGGTCCGCGGTAGGGCGTACCGGGGCCGCCGGAGCCTGGTTGTGCGCCGCCGGTGGCTGGTCCAGGATGCCCCGGAGCGCCATAGGTCGAGCCGGCGCCGTTCGGCCCGGGCCCTGCCGGGGTAGAGCCGGCGGGCGGGGGGCTTCCCCAGGCCGGCTGGCCGCTCGCGGGCGGGCCGGAGGGCGGCGGCACCGAAGTGTTCGGCTGGCCGCCCAGCCAGGGGCTGCCGGGTGCCGGCGTCGGTCCGCCGTGGATCGGGCCACCGGAAGTGGGGCTGCCGTGGACCGGGCTGCCGGGAGTCGGGCTGCCGGGAGTCGGCGCACCGGAAGTCGGCGGAGCGGGCGTCGGCGGAGCGGGCGTCGGCGGAGCGGAGGCCGGGGCGGGCGTCGGGGGGGTGCCCCACGGGGGTACCGGGGCGGGGGGCGGCCAGGGTGGAGAGTCCGGGCGGGCCGGCGGGGTGGCGGGGACCGGGCCGGAGCCGTGTGGGTCCGCCGCGAGATCGTCCGGCGGCCACACCAGATCGTCGTCACGCTCACCGTGCTGCACGCGCATCGCCTCCCCCGGCCACTCCAGGACCATTTGACGTGGGTAGCCCCACGCAGGACTCTACGGAATCGCCGCCAGATACACCCCCCACGCGCCCGGCTCGATCCACCAGCTTCGCTTGCGGGCCAGCGTGCCGGATACCCCGTCGTCGAGGAAGTCAACCTCCTCGACCGGCTCGACGGCCACTGCCCGGCCGGTCGCCCGGCGTACCTCCAGCCGCTGCTCGCGCCGGCCGAACCGGCCGCGCACGGTCACCGGTACCGCCACGGCCACGCTGATCAGGCCGTCAGCCGGGTCGGCGGTCGGGGCGAGGGGGAGCGCGTCGGCGTGGGCGTAGCCGTCGGCGTTGGCCACGGCGCAGGCGACGATCGGCTCATCCGGGCCCACCAGCCGGGCGTCGTCCACGTCGACGCGGGCGCGCCACAGCGTCTGCCGGCCGAACAGCGCGCCGTGCAGGGTCACCGAGCCGCCGTCGTTGCGCAGCAGGTCCAGCCGGTGTACCCGGCCGGCGAGCACCGAACGGGCCACGGCGGCCGGGTCGCGGGGCAGGCCGAGCCGGTCGGCCAGGTCGGGGTACGGGCCGCTGACGTCCCGGTGCAGCGGCAGGATCGCCAGTGGGGGCAGATCCGGCAGGGTACGGCCGGCCGGCAGGTCGGCGGGGCGTCGACTGGGCGCCGGGGCGTACCGGCGTACCAGCCGGCGGACCACGGCGCGCAGTTGTCCGTCGACAGCCACGGCAACCACCAGGCGGGTACCCCCGGACTGGTCCGGCCAGCGCAGACCGTCGGCGCGTGGCGGCCCGTCGAAGCACGCCAGGGCCGCGTCGATCTCCGCGTCCGAGGCCGCAGTGACCAGCTCGACCTCGACTCCCGCGGCGACCAGGGCGTCCCGGCAGGCCAGCACCGCGGCCCGGGGCGGCGCGCAGGTCGCGGTGGCCACCCCACCCGCCGAGCCGGCAGCAGCGCCGGCCCCGGAGCCGGCAACAGCCCCGGCCCCGGCGGTGGAGCCCGCCGGGGGGTCGCCGCCCAGGCCACCGGGCTCGGCGGCCAGGCAGCCGGCTGTGGGCGGATCTGTGGCTGGCGCTGCGGACGGGGCGGCGGAGGAGCAGGATGAACCGCATGCGCCGCAGCCTGCTGCCGGGGGTGCGGCGTCGGCGAGCGTCAGTAGCAGCACCCTGTCCATCCCGTGGCCTCCTGCGATTTTCCGCGTGTTGCTCTTGCTAGCCTGACACCCCGGGGTTGCTCGCCGGGGCAGCCGTAGCCCTGGAGGCGAGAGAGAAGATGCCAGCAATCGTGCTCATCGGAGCCCAGTGGGGCGACGAGGGCAAGGGCAAGGTTACCGACCTGCTCGGCGGGCAGGTCGACTATGTGGTGCGGTACTCAGGCGGCAACAACGCCGGGCACACCGTGGTCACCCCGGACGGGCAGAAGTACGCGCTGCACCTGATGCCCTCGGGCGCGCTGTCCCCGAACGCGATCATCGTGATCGGCAACGGCGTGGTGATCGACCCCAAGGTGCTGCTCGCCGAGATCGACGGGCTGAACGAGCGCGGCGTGGACGTCTCCCGCCTGCGCATCTCCGGTGACGCGCACCTGATCATGCCGCACCACCGGGCCCTGGACCGGGTGATCGAGCGGTACCTCGGCTCCGCCCGGATCGGCACCACCGGCCGGGGCATCGGCCCGGCCTACGGCGACAAGGTCGCCCGTACCGGCATCCGGGTGCAGGACCTGCTCGACCCGGGCATCCTGCGCAAGAAGCTGGAACTGGTGCTGCGCGAGAAGAACCAGATCCTGTTCAAGGTCTACAACCGCAAGGCCATCGACACCGACGCGGTGGTCGAGGAGTACCTGGCGTACGCCCAGCGGCTCACCCCGTACATCGTGGAGACCCGGGCGCTGCTCTGGGACGCCCTCGACAACGGCCAGACTGTGCTGCTGGAAGGCGCCCAGGCCACCATGCTCGACATGGACCACGGCACCTATCCGTTCGTCACCTCGTCCAACCCGACGGCGGCCGGCGCCTGTGTGGGCGCCGGCATCCCGCCGACCCGGATCGGCAAGGTGATCGGGGTCAGCAAGGCGTACACCACCCGGGTCGGCTCCGGTCCGTTCCCCACCGAGCTGTTCGACGAGGCCGGCCAGCACCTACGCAAGATCGGCCAGGAGTACGGCACCACCACCGGCCGGGAACGGCGGACCGGCTGGTTCGACGCGGTGGTCGGCCGGTACGCGGTGCGCCTCAACGGCATCACCGACCTGGTGATCACGAAACTGGACATCCTCACCGGCCTGGACAAGGTCCCGATCTGCGTGGCGTACGAGATCGACGGCAAGCGCTACGACGACATGCCGATGACGCAGACCGCCTTCCACCACGCCAAGCCGATCTACGAGGACATGGACGGCTGGTGGGAGGACATCACCAAGGCGCGTTCCTTCGACGACCTGCCGGCCAACGCGCAGGCCTACGTGCGGCGCATCGAGGAGCTGTGCGGCGCCCAGATCAGCATCGTCGGCGTCGGCCCCGGCCGGGAAGAGAACGTCGTCCTGCACGACCTGATCTGACGGCCCGCTTCAGGAGGTGCCGGCGCGGGCTGCGGCGGCGGTGTCCGGGCAGTCGGTGAAGACGCCGTCGACGCCTGCCGTGAACGCGGCCTGGTAGTCGGCGGCGACGGCCGTGGGGTCGAAGGTGTAGACGTGCACGAGCAGGCCGGCCGCGTGCGCCGCGCCGATCGCGGCGGCGGTGGCCACCACCCGGTCCAGCCCGATGCCGGTCGCGTACTGCCGCACCTCGACCAGCTCCGCCTCGGTCGGCGGCGCCGGAGTCGGCGCCGCAGCCGAAGGGCTGACCGATCCACTCGGGCTGCCGGTTCCGCTCGGGCCGGACGATCCGCTCGCGCCGGTGGCGCCGGTCGGGCTGCCGGTGGTGGCGGCCGAGTCGGTCGGGCTGGCGGTTGCGCCCGGCCCGGGTGGTGGCGTGGTTGTGGGCGTTGTGCCCGCGGAACCCGGCGGCGGGCTGGTGGCGGAGTTGCCCGGGGTGGCGGTGCGGGGCGGGGCCCAGTAGAGCTGGACGGCGGCCACGGCCGGGGCCATCGTGTGCAGTTCGCGCAGCGCGTCCACCTCGAAGGACTCGACGAAGACCGGCGCGCCGGCCCGGTCCAGGTCGGCGCGGTGCAGGGCGGCCAGCAGCAGGGGTACCGGGTCCAGGCCCAGGGCGGTGAAGTAGCCGGGGAGTTTTGCTTCCAGGTACAGGCCGACCGGGCGGTTGCGCTGTGCCCCGGCGGTACGGGCCAGGTCGATGATCTCCACGAGGGTGGGGACGGTGTCCTGCCCGTCGTAGGTTTTCGGGGCCGGGCGACGGGCGCGGGTACGCAGCGTCTTCAACTCCACCAGCGTGAAGTCCTCGACGAACCAGTCGGTGACCTGGTGCCCGTTGACCGTGGCGGTACGCCGCCGGTCGGCGAACTCGGGGTGCGCGGCGACATCGGTGGTGGCGGCGAGCTGGTTCTCGTGCCGGGCGACGAGCACGCCGTCGCGGGTGGGTACCAGATCCGCCTCGATGTAGTCGGCGCCCTGCGCGACGGCGAGCGCGTACCCGGGCAGGGTGTGCTCGGGCCGGTAGCCGGCCGCGCCGCGGTGCCCGATGATCAGTGGTTGCGCCCGTGGTGGCCGGGCCGGAGCGGAGGCGGCGGGCCCGGAGTGCGCCCCGACCGCCAGCGTCGGCGGCACCACGGCGAGCGCGAGGACCCCGAGGAAGGCGACCACGCTGACCGCCAGCGCGGTGTTCGCGGTGATCATCGTGGCGTTACGTCGGGCCACCGGCGTACGCCTCCTCAGGTGCGCACCCGGTCCGAGTTGGACCGGTCAGTGGGCACTAGACCATGAGTGGCCGGGCGCACGCCACCCTTGGCCCACATATCCGGGCAAACTCGCGGCGGGCGCGGTCGGTACGATCAGTGCCCGTGCGGGTACTCATTCTCGGTTCCGGTGGGCGCGAACACGCGCTCGCCCTGTCCCTGGCCGCCGACCCGGCCGTCACCGAACTGCACTGCGCGCCCGGTAACCCGGGGATCGCGCGGTTGGCGGTGACCCATCCGGTCGACCTGACCGACCTCACCGCACTGGCTACCCTCGCCGTCGAGGTGGCCGCTGACCTGGTGTTGATCGGGCCGGAGGCGCCGCTGGTGGCCGGGGCGACGGATGCCATCGCGGCCAAGGGGATCGTGGTCTTCGGCCCGTCCAGGGCGGCCGCCCGGATCGAGGGCTCGAAGGACTTCGCGAAGTCGGTGATGGCGGCGGCCGGGGTACCCACCTCGCGGTCGTACACCTGTGACGACGCCGGGCAGGTGGCGGCGGCGCTGGACGACTTCGGCGCGCCGTACGTGGTGAAGGACGACGCGCTGGCCGCCGGCAAGGGCGTCGTGGTCACCGACGACCGGGAAGCCGCGCTGGCGCACGCCGCGGGCTGTGCCCGGGTGGTGGTGGAGGAGTACCTGTCCGGGCCCGAGGTGTCGCTGTTCGTGGTGACCGACGGCGAGGCGGCGGTGCCGCTGCAGCCGGCCCAGGACTTCAAGCGGATCTTCGACGGGGACGCCGGCCCGAACACCGGCGGGATGGGCGCGTACACGCCGCTTCCGTGGGCCCCGGCCGGCCTGGTGGAGCAGGTGCTCGCCGAGGTCGTGCACCCCACCCTGGCGCACCTGCGTGCCGCGGGCACCCCGTTCGCCGGCCTGCTCTACGTGGGCCTGGCGTTGACTCCCACCGGCCCGCGGGTGATCGAGTTCAACTGCCGGTTCGGTGACCCGGAGACCCAGGTGGTGCTGCCGCTGCTGGAGACGCCCCTGGCCGGCCTGCTGTACGCCGCCGCGACCGGCGCCCTGGCCCAGCACCCGCCGCTGGTCTGGCGACCGGGCGCGGCGGTCGGCGTGGTGCTGGCCAGCGCCGGGTACCCGGAGTCGTCCCGTAGCGGTGACGTGATCACCGGCGGCGACCTGCCCGGCGTGATCCACGCGGGTACCGCCGAGGACGTCGACGGCCGGCTGGTCACCGCGGGCGGCCGGGTGCTGTGCTGCACCGCCACCGGCGACTCCCTCGACGACGCCCGCGCGCACGTCTACGACCTGGTGTCGCAGGTGCGCTTCGCGGGCGCCCAGTACCGCACGGACATCGCCGCGCTGGCGGCGGCCGGCGAAGTGGCGGTCCCCGCCACGCCGTGAACCGTGGCGGTCCCGGCCACGCCGTGAGCCCGTGACTGTCCCCGCTACGCCTGACCCCGGAGGTACCCGGAAATGCCTGTCACCCTGATCACCGGCGCGAGCACCGGGATCGGCGCGGCCACCGCGCAGGTCCTGCTTGCCGCCGGTCACCGGGTCACCGTCACCGGCCGTGATCCCGCCAAGCTGGCCGCCTTCGCGGCGTCCACCGGCCAGCCGGACGCGCTGCTCACCGTCGCCGGCGACGCCGCCGACGAGGCGCAGGTGGAGCAGGCCGTGGCCGCGACGATCGCCAGGTTCGGCCGGCTCGACAACGTGATCGCCAACGCCGGCTACTCCACCCACGACACGCTCGCCACCGGCGAGCCCGCGCACTGGCGGGAGATGCTGCTGGTCAACGCGTTCGGACCGATGCTGCTGATCCACGCGGCGCTGCCGGCGTTGACGGATGCGGCGGCCGAGGGCCTGACGCCCCGGATCGTGCTGATCGGCAGCGTCGCCGGGCTGCGCAACACCCCCGGCAACGTCTACTCGGTGACCAAGTGGGCGGTGACCGGGCTGGCCGAGAACACCCGGCTGCTGGTCACCGAGCGCGGCATCGGGGTCACCCTGATCGCGCCGGGCCGGGTGGAGACCCCGTTCTGGGTCGGTCGCAGCGGCGGCGCCGCCCGGCCCCACCCTGACCGACCGGGACATCGCCGGCACCATCGCCTGGACGTTGGCGCAGCCGGTCGGGGTGGACGTGAACACCGTCGTGGTCCGCCCGGTGGGCCAGCCGGGGTAGCTCGCCTACCAGGGCAGCAGCCGGGGTACCACCTTGCCGGTCGCGTTGCGCGGCAACAACTCCACGAACCGCACTTCCCGGGGTACGTAGAAGCGGGCCAGCCGCAGCCGGACGTACTCGCGGACCGCCTCGGCGTCCAGGCGTTCGCCGTGGTGCAGGGCCAGCCAGGCGACCAGGCGCTGCCCGAACTCCTCGTCGTCCACTCCGACCACGGCCACCTCGCGGACCTGGGGCAGGCTGGCGAGCAACTCCTCCACCTGGGATGGGAAGACGTTCTCGCCACCCGAGATGATCATGTCGTCGGCCCGGCCGTCGACCTGGAGCAGCCCTTCGGCGTCGAAGTGGCCGAGGTCGCCGGTGTCCAGCAGGCCGTCGCGGATCTCCTTGCCGGCCCCGTTGGTGTAGCCCTCGAAGAGCATCTCGTTGCCGACGAAGATCCGCCCGGTCTGGCCGACCGGTGTCGGTCCGCCTGCCCGGTCCAGGATCGCCACCCGGGTACCCCGTGGCGGGCGGCCGGCGGTGGCCGGGTTGCGGCGCAGGTCCTCCGGGGTGGCGATGCTGGCCCAGGAGGCTTCGGTGGAGCCGTACAGGTTGAACAGCACCTCGCCGTAGGCGTCCTGGAACCGGCTGGCCAGCCCGCCGCGCAGGGCCGAGCCGGAGACCGCGACCACCTGCAGCCGGGTCCGCCGTACCGGCACCTCCAGGATGCGTTGCAGCATCACCGGGACGGCGAACATCGCCCGGCACTCCTCGTTCACCACGGCGTCCAGCGCCTGCGCCGGGTCGAAGCGCCGGTGCAGCACCACCGTGTTCCCCATCGCCAGGCAGATCTGCAGGCCGGCGTAGCCCCAGGTGTGGAAGATCGGCGCGGCGATCATCGTGCGGTCACCGGAGCGCAGCGGGATCCGGGAAATGATCGTGGTGAGGGCGGTGAAGCCGTTCGGGGCCGGCCGGCGGGCGCCCTTCGGCGCTCCGGTGGTGCCGGAGGTGAGCACGATGGTCCGACCCACCCGGGTCGGCGGGGCCAGCGTCTTCGAGTCCGACTGCCAGATCAGGTCGCCGAGCTGGCTCTCGGTGATCCGGGCAACCTCCCGGGGCAGGGTGGCGACGTGCTCGGCGAACTCGTGGTCGTGCACGATCGCGCGCAGCCCCTGTTCCTGGGCGATGTCGACCAGTTGCGCGCCGGAGACACCGGTGTTCACCAGCACGGTGTCCACGCCGAGCATGTTGCCGGCGACCATCGCCTCGATCATGCCGCCGTGGTTGCGGCACATCACCCCGATCCGGCCGCCCGGTTCCGGATCGGCGGCGGCGTGGCTGCCCCGGTACCCGCCGGGGAGCTCACCGAGTCCCAGGGTGGCGCGCAGGGTGCCGGCCAGCCGCTCGGAGCGGCGCAGCAGTTGGCCGTAGGTGCGGACCCCGGAGTCGTCGATGATCGCCGGTCGGTCGGGGTGCCGGGCGGCGGTGGAGCGCAGTTCACCGGCGAGCCCGAAACCGTAGCGGCGCAGGGCGTTGAGCTGCCGGCCGACCTGATCGGGCCGGCCGGGGCGGAGCAGCCCGCGACGGGCCATGGTGGCGAGCATGAAGGGTACGTCCACGTCAGATTCCTCCAGCGCTTGCGCGCAGTGCCGGGGCTCGCGTACGGGCCGCCCGGCTTCGGACGGGGGTGGTCAGCGGATCTGGCTGCCCGAGATGGCGCGGGCGACGACCAGGCGCTGGATCTCCGAGGTGCCCTCGAAGATCGTATAGATCTTGGCGTCCCGGTACCACCGCTCCACCGGGTGTTCGCGCAGGTAGCCGGCGCCGCCGAGGATCTGGACGGCCTTTTCGGTGACAGCGACGGCAACCTCGCCGGCCTTCAGCTTGGACATCGAGCCCTGGCCGGCGTCGAACGTCCGATTGTTGCGCCCCATCCAGGCTGCGCGCCAGACCAGCAGCCGAGCTGCGTCGATCTCGGTACGCATGTCGGCGAGCGCGAAGGCGATGGCCTGGTTCTCGATGATCGGCCGGCCGAACTGCACCCGCCCCTTCGCGTACTCCAGCGAGTACTCGAAGGCGGCGCGGGCGATGCCGAGCGCCTGCGCGCCGACGGTGGGTCGGGACAACTCGAAGGTACGCATCGCCGCCTGGCCGGCCGCGCGGGTCCCTTCCCGGGCGCGGGCCAGCCGCTCGTCCAGCGCCTCCTTGCCGCCGAGCAGGCAGCGGCCGGGTACCCGCACGTCGTCGAGGTACACGTCGGCGGTGTGCGAGGCGCGCAGCCCCAGCTTCTTCAGCTTCTTCGCGCCCTGCCAGCCCCTTGGTGCCGGGCGGAACCACGAACGCGGCCTGTCCACGCGAGCCGAGCGCCGGGTCGACGGAGGCGGTCACCACGTGGATGTTGGCGATCCCGCCGTTGGTGGCGTACGCCTTCTGTCCACTGAGGACCCACTCGTCGGTGGCCTCGTCGTAGCGGGCCCGGGTGCGGATGGCGGCGACGTCGGAGCCGGCCTCGGGTTCGGTACTGCAGAACGCGGCGACCTTGGGGTCCTCGGCGTCACCGAAGCACTGGGGTACCCACTCGAACATCTGCTCCGGCTGGGCCGAGCCGTAGATGGCGGCGACCGCGAGCGAGGTACCGAAGATCGACATGGCGATGCCGGCGTCGCCCCAGAACAGCTCCTCGTTGGCGATCGGCAGGGAGAGTCCGGTCGGGTCGCTCCAGCAGTTGGCGAGGAACTCGAAGCCGTACAGCCCGATCTTGGCGGCTTCCTTGATCAGCGGCCACGGCGTCTCCTCGCGGGCGTCCCACTCGGCCCCCGCCGGCCGCAGCGTGTCCGCCGCGAATCCGTGCACCCAGTCGCGCAGGTCGCGCTGGTCCTCATTGAGATCAAGGGAAAACTCAACCACCGTGGTGCTCCTTGCGAGGGGGGAGAGGGGTACGACGATCTTGGGGTTGTCGCTGCGTCCCCTGGACCGGAGACAGCCACAACCCCAAGATCGCTTTAAAGCAGGTCGGTTACGCCTTCGGCATGTCGAAGAGGTTGGCGATGTTGGCGGCCAGGCCCAGGTCGCCCTTGGCCTTGAGCTTGCCGGTCATGAACATCATCACCGGGTTGCCGTTGCCGGAGACCACCTTGAGGAAGTCGGCGGGGCCCATGGTCAGCGCCAGCTTCGGGTCGGCCGACGGGGCGTCGGAGAGCGTGCATGCGCCGTTCGCGATGACCAGCTCGTAGGTGTCCACGCCGCCGTCGGGGGCGTCGGTGATGTTCCAGTGGATGACGGCGTTGGTGGCGCCGGCCCGGTCGGCGCGGAACAGCTTCGGCATCCGGTCGAAGACCGCGTCCAGTACCTTCTTGCGGTCCGGGCCGGTCATCACCTCTTTGATCTGCGAGTCCGAGGTGTTCTTGACGATCTGGGCGAACTGCTTGGGGTCGACCGACGAGAAGTCGGACAGGTCGAAGTCGGCCATGGTGCATCCCTTCGGCGTACCAGTTATCTACTCGTGCGTAACCTTACGGCTGAGTAGGTATGCTGGCAAGGTGCCACCCACCCGCCAGAAGCGACTTCCCCGATCGGTCCGCGAGCAGCAGATGCTGGAGGCGGCGGTCGCAGTCTTCTCCGAGTATGGGTTCACCGGCGCGTCCATGGACGAGATCGCCGCCCGCGCCGGCATCTCCAAGCCCATGGTGTACGCCTACCTCGGCACCAAGGAGGAGCTGTTCCTGGCCTGCGTGCGCCAGTCGGCCACCTGGTTGATGGAGGCCGTGGTGCGCACCGCCGAGCCCGGCCTGCCCGCCGACGAACAACTCTGGCGCGGCCTGCGCGGCTTCTTCGAGTTCGTGGACGCCTACCGGGACGGCTGGCGGGTGCTCTACCGGCAGGCCCGCGGCCAGCAGCCGTTCGCCGCCGAGGTGGCGCTGATGCGCGCCCGGATGGTCGACGTGGTGACCGGCCTGCTCGGCAGGCTGCTCGCGGTGCAGGGCCGGTCGGCCTCCGACACCGACCTCGCGGTGATGGCGCATGCCCTGGTCGGGGCCGGCGAGTCGCTGGCCGACTGGGTGGTCGACCACCCCGACGAGTCCCCGGAGACGACCGCCACCCGGATGATGAACTTCGTCTGGGTCGGCGCCGGCGAACTGCTGCGCGGCGGCCGCTGGGTACCTCCCGGTCAGCCGGCTCCGCTGATGACATCCACGCAGTAGGTGACCGAGCAGTAGATGTAGCCGGTGAGGCCCTTGCCGCAGATCTCCCTGACCGTCATGCAGTAGGGTCCGGCCCCGGCGTCGGCACTGAACCGGGTTGCTTCACCGGTCTCCGCGCGGATGGTGACCGTGACAGCCGCGACGGGCTGACGGTGCTCGCTGTACTGGCCGGGAGAATCCGAGATCAGAAATGTGGACAGCTCTGACTGGATCCTCGCCACCTGCGCCTGAATGGCGTCGGACAGGGCCGGAATAAGCTTGCGCTGCTCGTCAGTCAGGCGGGGAAGCTCCGTTGGAATGGCGTCCACAGTGGCCGTCCTTAACCGATACCTTGCCCGGTACAGGGCTTATTCAAGCTACCAGCCGGTGAAGTGACGATGCGCCATTCAGCAGTATTCCGCCCGCACCCGGCCCTGCTCTACCCCTCGGTGGAGGGGCGAAACCGATGCCGGCTGACAGCCGATCGGCCGTCCTGCGAGCGTTGGCAAAAGGCCGATCAGCCAGTTGTCGAATCGAGACCGATGACAGCCGCCCAGGCTGCGGCCCACCCCGGTGGGGCCGTTCGGTCGGTACGTCGTTGATGGGTGGACCACCATTCAGTCGACGAATTCGAATACAGGTTTGTCGAGTACGGCTGGTGAGTGGAGTGTGGACACCGGTTCCCGGTGGTGTTATTCAGTTCCACACCTCACCACGGGAGACGCAAATGCGGATTCGTCAATGGTCACGGGCGCAGCGGGTACGGGCCGGTGCGTTCGTGGCCACCCTGGGCGCTGCCGTCGCGCTCATGCTGCTCGGCTTCGGCGCCACCGGCGCGTACTTCAGCGACACCAGCGACGGCGCGATCACCGGCACCATCGGCAGCATCCGGATCGTCACGGCCGGGGGCTCCGGCATCGACGGCATGAACTTCACCTTCAACAACCTGCTGCCGGGCGAGCCGCAGACCGCCACCGTGACCTACTACAACAGCGGCGCGAACCCGCAGGACGTCTGGCTCAAGTTCCCCAACGCCACCGCCCTGTCTGCGCTGAACACCCTCGGCACCTACGGCGAGATCCACGTGGTCAGCAACGGCACCGAGATCTTCGCCTCCGCCAACCTCAACGACCGGTCGCAGCACCTGTGGGCCGTTCTCCTCGACCGGCTGCTGGCCGCTGCCTGACAAGATCAAGCTGGCCGACAACGTCGCCCCGGGCCTGGGCGGCAGCGTGAAGATCACTTTCGGGTATGCCAGCAAGCTCGCCACCCAGGCGCCCGTCGGTACGACCGCGAACTTCAACCCGTACCCGATCACCGGCCAGGTGACTACCCGGCCCGCCGACGGAACCGGGTCGGGCCTGCCGTTCGCGCTCGTCGCGACGCAGCACGGGCAGCAGCCGTAGCGGTACCACGCAGTTGACCGGCCGGCACGGGGGCACGCGTCCCCGTGCCGGCCGGCGATCAGGAACAGGTCCGGCGAGCCGGAACAGGGGAGGGGTGCGATGCGCGGACGCTGGCGGACCGTCGGGGCGCTGCTGGTGGCCTTCGTCGCCGTGGTGATCGCCGGGCTGTTCCTGGCCGGCGCGATCCCGTACCGGGTGTACGTGGTGCACACCGGCTCGATGGCACCGGCCGCGCCGTCCGGCAGCGCGGTCATCGTCCACCTGCACCACTACCAGGTGGGCCAGCCGGTCAGCTTCACGGTCAGCGGGAGCACCATCACCCACCGGCTGATCGCGATCAACACCGACGGCACCATCACCACCAAGGGCGACGCCAACCGTGCCGAGGACCCGTTCCACGCCCGGCAGGTCGACATCATCGGCGGCGTGGTCGCCACCCCGACCCACCTCGGCCGGGTACTCGTCTTCCTCGGCCGGACGCCCACCGGGGCCGCCGGCATCGTGCTGTTCGCTCTGGCGCTCTTCCAGATCAACGGCCTGAGCCGCGCCTTCGTTCAACGCCCGACAGGCGGCATCCTGCTGCCCGACGGTCGGGGTCTCGGGGTCGCCGCGGTACCGGGCGGGCGGGTGATCGGCATCGCCACGGTCGCCGGCGCCCCGGACCGGGGTGTCGCCGCGGTCGCGGCCGGCCGGAACCCGCCACAGCGCACCCAGCTCCAGGCCGGCCTGGGAGAACTGCTGAGTCGGGACCCGGCCAGCTACCGAGCGGATCCGGCCGGCAACTGATGAGCCGGCCCCCGGCGGACGTCGGGGACCGGCTCACAGGTCAGTGCGGGCTCAGGCGCAGGTCGCGCCGTTCACCTTGAAGCTGGTCGGGCTGGCATCGCTGCTGCCCCAGGTGCCCTGCGCGCCGAAGGCGGCGGTACCACCGGGGGCCAGGGTGCCGTTGTAGCTCACGTTGGTCGCCGTCACGGCGTTGCCGCTCTGGCTGAACGTGGCGCTCCAGCCGTTGGTGATCTTCTGGTCACCGGGGTAGCTGAAGGTCAGCGTCCAGCCGTTGATGGTGCTGGTCCCGGTGTTGGTGATGGTGATGTTGGTGACGAAGCCGCCGGCCCACTCCGACTGCCTCGCGTAGCTCACCCGGCAGGTTGCCGTGCCACCCGTGGTCGGGCTGGTCGACGGCGACGCACTCGACCGGCTCGGGCTGGGCGACGCGCTCGACGGGCTCGGCGAGGCGCTGGACCGGCTGGGGGATGCGCTCGACGGGCTCGGCGAGGCGCTGGACCGGCTCGGTGACGGGCTGGCCGTGGTGGGCGTGTCGGACGGGTGTACCGGGCTGTTCTGGATCAGCGCGTACGCGAGGTCCGGCACGAAGGTACCGGCCGAGGACGCGCAGCCGTCCGCCTCACCGGGCGGCTTGACCCACAGGTACGCGTCGATCGCCGAGTCGCCGGTGTTCGCGGTCGGGTTCACCCCGAGACCACGGCCGGACGGGTCGCACCACTCGCCGTTGGAGCCGTTGCCGTTGCGCGAGGTGTCGATCACGGCGTGCAGGTTGGACCGGTTGCCGAGGGCAGCCAGTACCTGCTTGTCGAAGTTGACCTCGTTGGCGGTGACGTTGAAGTTGGAGACGTTGGAGAAGATGCCGTCGGAGTTGAGCACCCCGGCGGCGGTGAGCCGGTTGGCCTGGTCGCTCGCGCTGTTCCAGGCGGAGTGGCCGGCGTCCAGGTACACCTTGGCGTTCGGGTCGGCCGACTTCAGCTTGGTCACCGCGTAGGACAGGCCGCTGTTGCGGTCGGCGAGCTGGCTAGAGGACAGGCAGGTGGTCAGCGCCACCGAGTCCGGCTCCAGGATGATGATCACGGACGCGCTGCCGAGCCCGGCCGCGAAACCGTCGATGTAGGACTTGTAGCTGGCGATGTCGGGGGCGCCGCCCGCCGACGCGCCGCCACAGTCCCGGTTCGGGATCTGGTAGACGGCCAGCACCGCCGTCTTCCCGGCGGAACTGGCGGCGGAGGTGACCGACCGGACACTGGCGGTCACCGTGCTGAGGTTGAAGTTGGCGAACCAGATCCCCGAGGGGGTGGTCGCGACCCGGGAGCGGATGGCGGCCGCCCGTGAGTCGTTGGGGTTGGCGGCCACCCAGCGGGCGGCGGCCGAGTTGGGGTCGGCGTAGAACTGGGTACCGGTGGGCAGGCTGCCGGCGAGTGCGGACGGGCCGTACACCGCAACCCCGGCCGCCGCGATGGCGGCAGCGCCCGCCGTAGCGGCGGCGAGCGCGATCCTCCGGCGTCTGGTGCTGGACAAAGATCCTCCTCGATGGGACGGTCAACGAGTGGACCTTGCGGCAGCGGCCTGAGCTGTGTCAACGGTGCGCAGGTCAGCGCCGGTGCTGGCCTGCGGGCAGGGCTGTAACTAGCTGAAACGGCACCCGCCCCGGACACTCCTGCGCGCCGGACCCCGTCAGCCGGTCGCGGTCACCGTCCCGGTCAGGTGCGGCTTGCCGGACCCGGCGTCGGCGAGGGTGAACCGCCAGTCATCGGCGGACCGGTCCGCGGCGAAGGCCAGCGTCGCCGGCAGCAGCACGGGCAGTTTGAAGGCAACATCCACTGTGTACGCCGCGGGCAGCCGGCCCTCCAACGCCGCCAGGCAGCGGGCCTTGCTCCACATCCCGTGCGCGATCGGCCGGGCGAAGCCGAATGCCCGTGCCCCGAGCCGGGAGGTGTGGATCGGATTGCGGTCCCCGGAGACCTCGGCGTACTCCCGGCCGACCTCGCGCCCCACCCGCCAGCGGGTACCCGGCTGCGGCGGCTCACTGCGGCGGGTTTCCCCGCTGCCGGTGGACTTTCCGCTGCGGCGCAGGTAGGTGGCGGTGCCGCGCCAGACCACCTGGTCGCCGACGGTGGCGGTGGCGAGCACGTCGAACTGCCGGCCCCGCTCGTGTGGGCGCAGGTCGACCGCGTGCACCGCGAAGTCGAGCAGCTCACCGGTACCGATCGGGCGTAGCTGCTCGATCCGGTTGGCGACGTGCACCAGACCGATCACCGGGAACGGGAAGTTACGCCCGCCCATCAACTTCATCGCCAGCGGGAAAGCCAGGACGTGCGGGTAGCTGGCGGGCAGGGTGTCCGCCAGCCGGTACCCGCAGACCCGGTTGTACGCCGCCAACCGGTCGACGGCGACCGGCACGCCACGGCGTACCAACGTGGTGCCCGGCAGGTCATCCGGCCGGGGCAGGCGGAGCATACCGAGCGCCGCGGCCCGGTAGAGGCCCGCCGGCTCGCCGGCCACCTCGACCACCGGCCCGGTCGGTTCGGAGGGTGTGTCCGCCGGCTGGGTCATCACGCCCCCAGCAGGGACTGGCCGCAGACCCGGACGATGTTGCCGGTGACGCCCGACGAGCCGGGGTTGGCGAAGTACGCCACCGTCTCGGCCACGTCCACCGGCCGGCCGCCCTGGCTGAGGCTGTTCATCCGGCGGCCCGCCTCGCGCAGGAAGAGCGGCATCTTCGCGGTCATCGCGGTCTCGATGAAGCCCGGCGCGACCGCGTTGATGGTGATCTCCCGGCCGGCCAGCGCCGGTGCGGTGGCCTGCACCAGGCCGATCACGCCGGCCTTCGAGGTGGCGTAGTTGGTCTGCCCCCGGTTGCCGGCGATCCCGGCGATCGAGGAGACGTCGATGATCCGGCCACCGGGCGGGATCAGATCCTGGCCGAGCAGCGCGTCGTTGACCCGCTCCTGGCTGGACAGGTTGACGTCGAGGACGGCGTCCCAGCCGTCCGGCTTCATCCGGAAGATCGTCTTGTCGCGGGTGATGCCGGCGTTGTGCACCACGATGTCGACGGTGCCGTGCCGGTCGCGGACGTGCGCGGCCAGCCGGTCGGGCGCGTCGGCGGCGGTCAGGTCCAGTTGCAGGGCGGTACCCCGCAGCTCGCCGGCCACCTGCGCGAGCGCCTCACCGGCCGCCGGCACGTCCAGGCAGATCACCCGCGCGCCGTCCCGGGCCAGCACCCGGGCCATCGCCTCGCCGATGCCGCGGGCCGCGCCGGTGACCACGGCGACCTTCCCGGCCAGTGGCAGCTCCCAGTCCACGGGCGGCGTCACCTCGGCCACGCCGACCCGGATCACCTGCCCGGACACGTACGCCGAGCGGGCCGAGAGCAGGAAGCGCAGGGTGGACTCGATGCCGTCCTCGGCGCCGGGCTCCACGTAGACGAGCTGCGCGGTGACGCCCCGGCCGAACTCCTTGCCGACCGAGCGGGTGAAGCCCTCCAGGGCGCGCTGCGCGGTCGCCTCCTTCGGCTGCTCGGTGGCTTCCGGCGGGGTGCCCAGGACGATCACCCGGCCGCTCGGGTAGACGGCGCGGGCGTGCGGGTGGAAGAAGTCGTAGAGGGCGCGCAGGCCGGTGGAGTCGGTGATCGCGGTGGCGTCGAAGACCAGCGCGGCGTTCGGCGGCGGGTCGCCCGCGCTGTCGGTGACCGTCGGGTCGCGCAGTTCGACGCCGATGTCTTCGAGCAGCTTGCGTACCGGCTGGGCGAGCCGGCCCGCGCCGCCGACGAGTACCGGGCCGGGGACCAGTGGGTCGCCAGGCGTGTACCTGCGCAGTCGGGGCGGGTCGGGCAGGCCCAGCCGCTTCACGATGGCCCGCCCCGGTCCGGAGGCCGCGAAGCTCGCATACCGATCGCTCATCTGCGTTGTCTCCTTCTGCCCGTGCCGAGCCGACAGACACCCGTGCCTGCTCGACGGTCAGCCTACTCGCGAGTAAGTTATCGGCAAGAGGTTCGCCGCGCGTTCGCCGCATCGGGAGGGTCCATGAATGCCAACACTCGTCGGGTGGCTGTGCTCGGCGGCAACCGGATCCCATTCGCCCGCTCGGGCGGGGCGTACCTGCAGGCCAGCAACTCCGACATGCTCACCGCCGCGCTGAACGGGCTGGTCAGCCGGTTCGGGCTGGCCGGGCAGCGGGTCGACGAGGTGGCAGCCGGCGCGGTGCTCAAGCACAGCCGGGACTTCAACCTCACCCGCGAGTCGGTCCTCGGCTCACTGCTCGACCCGACCACTACGGCGTACGACATCCAGCAGGCCTGCGGCACCGGCCTGGAAGCGGCCATCCTGGTCGGCAACAAGATCGCCCTCGGCCAGGTTGACGTCGGGATCGCCGGCGGCGTCGACACCACCAGCGACGCACCGTTGGCCGTCAACGACACCATGCGCCGCACCATGCTGGACCTCAACCGGGCCCGTTCGCTGGGCGGCCGGCTGCGGGCCGCCGCCCGGCTGCGCCCCGGCCAGTTCCTCAGCCCCGACCGGCCGGAGAACTCCGAGCCGCGGACCGGGCTGTCGATGGGCGAGCACGCGGCGATCACCGCCCGCGAGTGGGGGATCACCCGGGAAGCCCAGGACGTGCTGGCGCTCACCTCGCACCAGCGGCTCGCCGCCGCCTACGACGGCGGGTTCTTCGACGACCTGCTCACCCCCTACCTCGGCCTGGCCCGGGACAACAACCTGCGCCCGGACACCACGATGGAGAAGCTCGGCCAGCTCAAACCGGTCTACGGCAAGGGCGAGCCGGGCGCCACGATGACCGCCGGCAACTCCACCCCGCTCACCGACGGGGCCTCCACCGTGCTACTCGCCAGCGAGGAGTGGGCGGCGGAGCACCGGCTGCCGGTGCAGGCGTACCTGGTGGACGCGCAGACCGCCGCCGTCGACTACGTACACGGCGGCGAGGGGCTGCTGATGGCCCCCGCGTACGCCGTGCCGAAGCTGCTCGCCCGCAACGGTCTGACCCTGCAGGACTTCGACTACTACGAGATCCACGAGGCGTTCGCCTCGCAGGTGCTGGCCACCCTGGCGGCCTGGGAGTCGACCGAGTTCTGCAAGGCCAAGCTCGGCCTCGACGCGCCGCTGGGCAGCATCGACCGGGCCAAGCTCAACGTCAACGGCTCGTCGCTGGCGGCCGGCCACCCGTTCGCGGCCACCGGCGGCCGGATCGTCGCCACCCTGGCAAAACTGTTGGAGCGCAAGGGTTCCGGCCGGGGCCTGATCTCCATCTGCGCGGCCGGCGGCCAGGGCGTCACGGCCATCCTGGAGCGGTAGCGAACTCGGCGTCATCCGACGGGGGTATACCCAGCTCTACCGCGATTGGCTGACCAGCTCCACTGTGTGGGCCGGCGGGGCGCGCTGGGATGGTGGGATGCCTCGTCACCGCCTGGGCGCCGCCTGCTGGCTGCTCGCAACTGCCCTGTTCCTGCTCGCGAACGTGATCGTCGGGTTCGGCTGGCGGGATCCATCGTTCAGTTGGGCCACCAACAACATCAGTGACCTGGGGAACGTGACCTGCGGGCGGTGGGACACCACCCGGCCACGCGACGTCTGTTCGCCATGGCACGCGGCGATGAACTCCACGATGGTGCTCACCGGTGTACTGCTTGCGCTCGGCGTACTGCTTACCTGGCAGGCACTCGGTCACGGTGCCGCCACCCGGGTCGCGCAGACGCTCACGCTCGCGGGTGCCCTGGGATACGTTCTCGCCGGGGCGTACCCGGCGGACGTCAATGAGAACAACCACTTCCTTGCGGCACTGCTGATCTTCGTACTCGGCAATCTGGCGATGCCCGTGGCCGCCTTGGCCAGGAAGTCGACGGTGCTGGGCTCGATGCGCGCAGTCAGTCTCGCGCTGGGGCTGGCCGGACTGGCCGGCGTTGTCCTGTTCCTGGCCCAGGTCGATCTCGGCTTCGGTGTCGGCGGGATGGAGCGGGTGGCCGTGTTCCCGCTGCCGCTCTGGACGGTCGCCGTCGGAGTACGGCTCCTACGGCCTTAAGGATCTGGGTGGCCACCCGCGATTGCGGTTACCCAGTGAGCCTCATTGTGGGAGGGCGCGTTGCTGGACTTGCCTGGCCGCGCGCGGGTTGGACAGGTGGGTCAGGGCGTTGCCCTGGTGAAATCGCAGTCAGCGTGCCCACCCCCGGTCTATTGGCAGATCGCGGCGACCACTGCTACTTTTCCGGAGGCCGTGCGAGAGAACGAGGAGGTGGTACCCGTGAACGTATCGACATGGGTGCTCCCCTCCGGGGTCATGGTCGGACGATAGGTCGTCCGGGAGCGCCGTTCACGAGCACTCCCGAAAGGCACGACCATGGAATTCACTGCCGAACACCGTCTCGACGGCGGCGTCCTCGAACGCACATTCACTCTCGGCGAGCTCCCCGGCATCCTGTGGACGCCTGAATCCGCGTCCGCATCCGCGCCGATTCCGCTGATTCTGCTCGGCCACCCCCCGCTCGGCCTGCCCAAGATGTACCCCCGGCTGGTGGCCCGGGCCCGACACTGCGCGGCGGAGGGCTTCGCCGCGGCCACCATCGAGCTGCCCGGCAGCGGTGACCGGCCCCGTTGGGCCGCCGCCGAGCAGGCGCGCGCCGACCTGCGCCGGGCGGTGGCGGCCGGCGAGCCGATCGGCGGCGAGATCATCGACGCCCTCATCCTCCCGCTCGTCGAGAAGTCGGTGCCGGAGTGGCAGACCGCCCTGGACGCCGTTCTAGCGCTTCCCGAGATCGGCGGCCCGGTCGGGTACTCGGGGGGAGTGATCTCCATCGGCATCCGGTTGGCGGTGGTCGAACCGCGCATCGTGGCCGCCGGCCTCTTCGCCGGGAGTTTCGTGCCCGCCGCCATGTTCTCCGAGGCCCGCCGGGTCACCATTCCGCTGCATGTGCTGCTGCAGTGGGACGACGAAGGCAACGACCGGCAGGCGGCCCTGGACCTGTTCGACGCCTTCGGTTCCCGGGAGAAGACGCTGCACGCCAACATGGGCGGGCACACCGGCGTCCCGCACTTCGCGGGAGACGACGCGAACCGGTTCTTCGTCCGACACCTGAAGTAGCTGGCAACCTCGCCGCCCGCAAGCCGCCGGTCACTGCCGACCAGGTGGCCGACTTCGCAACCGACCCCGCGCCGGTCAGTTAGTCGCGCTCAGGTCCGGGCGATCGCGGCCGTCCCGACCCCCCTGAGCGGCGCGTACGTTGCCCGGCCGGGCTGTGGGCGCGGGGCCCGTGCGAGACTTGGGCACGTGCGTAAACCCGCTGTTCCCAATGTCCTGGCCGGTCGCTACGCCTCGGCGGCGCTGGTGTCGATCTGGTCGCCGGAGGAGAAGGTACGCGCGGAGCGCCGGCTGTGGCTGGCCGTGCTGAGGGCCCAACGCGACCTCGGGGTCCCGGTGCCGGACGGCGCGATCGAGGCGTACGCGGCCGTGCTGGACAACGTCGACCTGGTCAGCATCGCCGAGCGGGAGCGGGTGACCCGGCACGACGTGAAGGCGCGGATCGAGGAGTTCTCGGCGCTGGCCGGGTACGAGCAGATCCACAAGGGGATGACCTCCCGCGACCTCACCGAGAACGTCGAGCAACTCCAGATCCGGGCGTCGCTGGAGCTGATCCGGGCGCGGGTGGTGGCCACCCTGGCCCGCCTCGCGGCCCGTGCCGTTGAGCACGCCGACACGGTCATGGTGGGCCGGTCGCACAACGTGCCCGCGCAGGCCACCACGCTCGGCAAGCGCTTCGCCAGCGCGGCCGAGGAGCTGCTGATCGGCTACGAGCGCCTCGACGACCTGATCGCCCGGTACCCGCTGCGCGGCATCAAAGGCCCGGTCGGCACCTCCTCAGACCAACTCGACCTCTTTGACAACGACCCGAGTAAGGCAGCGCAACTCGAACGACTCACCGCACGGCACCTGGGCTTCCAGCGGGTATTCGACAGCGTCGGCCAGGTCTACCCCCGGTCGCTGGACTTCGACGTGGTCGCAGCGCTCGTGCAGACCGCCGCCGCGCCGAGCAGCCTGGCCACCAGCATCCGGTTGATGGCCGGGCAGGAGCTGGTCACCGAAGGCTTCAAAGCCGGCCAGGTGGGCTCCAGCGCGATGCCGCACAAGATGAACACGCGCTCCTGCGAGCGGGTCAACGGACTGGCCGTGATCCTCCGCGGGTACCTGTCGATGATCGGCGAGCTGGCCGGCGACCAGTGGAACGAGGGGGACGTGTCCTGCTCGGTGGTCCGCCGGGTGGCGTTGCCGGACGCCTTCTTCGCCCTCGACGGGCTGTTCCAGACGTTCCTCACGGTGCTCGACGAGTTCGGCGCGTACCCGGCGGTGATCTCCCGCGAACTCGACCGCTACCTGCCCTTCCTGGCAACCACGAAGGTGCTGGTCGCAGCGGCCCGGCGCGGAGTGGGCCGGGAGGTGGCGCACGAGGCGATCAAGGAGCACGCGATCGCGGTGGCGTTGGCCATGCGGGAGAAGGGCAGCGCCGAAAACGACCTCTTCGACCGGTTGGCCGCCGACTCCCGGCTGGGCCTGACCCGGGCCGAGATCGACAGTCTGGTGGCGGACCGGGCGGCGTTCACCGGCGCGGCCCCGGCCCAGGTACATGCCGTCGCCGACCGGGTGGCCGAAGTGGTCGCCAAGCACCCGGACGCCGCCGCGTACACCCCGGACCCGATTCTCTGACCGCAGACCGTCACCACGCCGACGGCCGTCCGGCCGTGGCCCGGCGCGTCCGCGCGGCGCGGCTGCGCGCCGGGATGCCAGCGCGGCTCAGCGCAGGGAAACCAGGTGGAGCAGGGCGACCAGGGCCGGGACGGCCGCCGCGCAGGCCAGGTAGAGCGCGGCCGGGCGCGGCGCGGTCGGCAACGGCGGCGGGTCGCCGAGCAGCGAGTGCTGCCGGGTGTGCCGCAGCGCCAGGGTCAGTTGCCGGGCGGTCCGCTCGTGCGTGCGGCCGAGGCGGCGGCGGGCCGGGATCACCGTGCCGCCCGCGCCTTCCGCGATCACCGTCACGTCGGCCCGGCTGGCGGCCAACTGCACCACGTCGTCCCAGCGCGCGGTGAAGCCGCCGAACGGGGTGAGCACGGCCAGGCCGGAGCCGTGCCAGTGCACCCGGGGGCGCAGCTGGGTACGCCAGTACAGCTCGCTGGTGAGCGCGAAGACGACCACCGCGAGCACCGGCAGGCCGATCCCGGGCAGCGTCATGAACCGGGCGAACACCAGCACCACCAGGCAGCCCAGCAGGACCGTCTGACCGGCGATCGGGGCGAGCGCGCGCTGGTGCTCGCGTACCTGGAAATCCACCGTGCGGTCGACGGGCAGCAGTTCGTCGGTCGGGACCGGGGTGTCCAGGCTCTCCGGCTCGGTCCCCGGTTCGGCGCCGGCGATGGCCGGCCGGGCCGGGGTGAGCAGGGTGCCGTCCACGGTGACCGCGCACCAGTGGCCGGGCCGGTCGACGCCGTAGAGGGTGGCCACCACGGGAGCGTCCGATGCGCCGGGACCGACCGGATCGGTGCCGCGTGACTCCACGTCCGGCCCGGTCGGGCTGGCCAGCCGGGCCCCGGTGCGCCGACGTTGCGCCTGGTAGATCAGGTACGGCAGGTCCAGGTCGTTGGCCGGTTCGAACGGGAAGACGGCGATGGTCCCGTCGGCGTCGATGACCCGGACCAGCCGGGCCGGCTGCGGGTGGCGCAGGAAGTTGCGCAGACCCGCCTCGTACCCGCGGGCGCGGGCCAGGGCCGCGAGCGCCAGGGCGGCGGCCAGTTCGGCGAAGACCAGCAGCCCGGTGACGTCGTACGGCTCGCTGACCGGCTGGCGCAGGCCGGAGGCGTTGACGTAGAAGGTCAAC
This sequence comes from uncultured Actinomycetota bacterium, assembly GCA_963794685.1. Lineage (GTDB taxonomy): Bacteria > Actinomycetota > Actinomycetes > Mycobacteriales > Micromonosporaceae > CAVTWH01. Next base: position 95,026 of record CAWCFK010000015.1, read on the forward strand.
GTGCTGCCCACCGGGTACGCCCCGGAGTTGAGCACTTCGACGCGGACGTCGATGTCGGGCAGCCGTACCGTGATCGTGGTGTCGTTGACGTGGCCGGTGACCCGGGCCGGCACGACGGCGGCCGCGCTCTGCTGGGCCTGTACCCGGCGCTGCTGGGCGAGGGTGCCCCAGGTGATCGCGGCGGCGGCCAGCGCCAGCGCTGCGGCGACCAGTCGCCAGCCCCGGCCGAGTCGGGGGCGGCGGCCGACCGGGGCCGGCACCGGCAGGGTGAGCGCCGGGGGCAGCGCCTCGTGATCGGTGCGGGCGGCGACGAAGAGGCAGAGCGCCGCGTACGCCAGTGACGCGCCCTGGACCCACCAGGCGAAGCCACCGCCGAGTTGCTCGCCCACCAGCCAGCCGACGTTGAGCGCGACGGCGAGCACGGCGGCGGTCCAGCGGTGGATGAACACAGCGAACGCCGAGCCGGTCAGCAGGCCGAGGATGACCGCGCCGGTCCAGTCGGGGGTGCACGGGTCGCTCACCGAGCAGTCGGCGGCGCCACCGGCGCCCACGCCGATCACCACGAAGAGGGCGACGGCGGCTGCGAAGACCCAGCTTCCCGGGTACCGCAGCGGTCGCCACCAGGCCGCCTGGCCGGCCGCGCTCATCGCCTCGGTCCGGTGGCCTCGCGCGGGTGCCGCATCGCCGCATCATGCCTGCCCCCGGCCCCGCCCGACAACCTCGATCACCCTCACCCGGGCGCGTCGCGGCCGGGAACGCGGCGGTGCCAGCCAACCTGGTCGGGTGTCAGATCGACCACACCGTCCGAGTGCTGGGCGGAGGCTGGCTATAGTGATCGTTTGCGAAGGGGAGTAGCCCCCAATCGCGGGAGTCGACATGCTGGCGCTCGTCGCCCGGCCCCGCGGCCCGCTCAGGCGGGTGGGCGAGACCTTCGACCACAGGTACGCGTCAGTTGGCGTGCCGGGTCGAAGGCAGCTGCCCCGGCCCGGCCGGGAAGGAAATGATGGAGTTCCTCACCGCACTCGGCACCGCATTCATTCTGATCTTCGCGGTCGAGCTGCCGGACAAGACGTTTGTCGCGACCCTGGTGCTCGCCACCCGGTACCGGGCGCTGATGGTGTGGCTCGGCGTGGTGGCCGCCTTCGGGGTGCAGTGCGTGGTGGCGGTGGTCGCCGGGCGGCTGATCGCGCTCCTGCCGGAGCGCCCGATCAAGCTGGTCACCGCTGCGCTGTTCCTGATCGGCGCGATCGTGCTGGCCTGGTCGGCCCGCAAGGCACAGGCCGAGGAGCGGGAGCAGGAGCAGCGGTACGAGGCGAAGCTGGCCAACCGCCGGGCCACCGGGCTACGCGCCGCCGGGGCCAGTTTCCTGGTGCTCTTCGCGGCTGAGTGGGGCGACCTGTCGCAGCTGTTCACGGCCGGTCTGGTGGCCAAGGGCGGGCATCCGGTCGCGGTCTTCATCGGCGCCTGGGCGGCGCTGGCCACCGTCTCCGCGCTCGCGGTGCTGCTCGGGCGGGTGTTCCTCCGCTACGTCAGCCTGACGGTCGTGCAGTATGTCGGTGCGGTCCTCTGTCTGGGCTTGACCGCACTTACCCTGTTCAGCGCGTTTTCGTGACCCGAAGCCCGGCCCGGGTGCCGCAGGTGGCGCCAGTGCCGCCCGGTAGGCTTCGGGGCACCCGAAAGGTATAGGAGTGCTTCGTGGCTCGCGTCGTGGTGGACGTCATGCTCAAGCCGGAGATTCTCGACCCGCAGGGCCAGGCGGTAGCGAACGCGCTGCCCCGGCTTGGCGTCGAGGGGGTCGCGTCGGTGCGCATCGGCAAGCGCATCGAAATCGAGTTCAACGGTGAACCCGACCTCGCCCAGGCCACCGATATCGCCGACCGACTGCTCGCCAACCCGGTGATCGAAGAGTTCACCGTCCGGGTCGAGGACGCCGCCGAATGAGAATCGGCGTCGTCACCTTCCCGGGTTCCCTCGACGACAACGACGCCCGGCGGGCCGTCGGGATCGCCGGTGCGGATGCGGTGGCGCTCTGGCACAACGATCCCGACCTGCACCGCGTGGACGCCGTCGTGTTGCCGGGCGGCTTCTCCTACGGCGACTACCTGCGCTGCGGCGCGATCTCCCGGTTCTCCCCGGTGATGCAGACCGATCATCGAGGCGGCCCGCGGTGGCCTGCCGGTGCTGGGCATCTGCAACGGCTTCCAGATCCTCTGCGAGGCGCACCTGCTGCCCGGCGCCCTGGTCCGCAACTCCCACCTGCACTTCCGCAACCGCGACCAACTCCTGCGGATCAGCTCCGTGGCCAGCGCCTGGACCGGCGGCTTCGGGGAGGGTCAGGAGGTGCTGATCCCGGTGAAAAACGGCGAGGGGCGCTACGTCGCCGACGAAGGCACCCTGGACGCGTTGGAGGCTGACGGTCGGGTGGTGGCCCGCTACATCGGCGGCAACCCGAACGGCTCGATGCGCGACATCGCCGCGATCCGCAACGAGGCCGGCAACGTGGTCGGCATCATGCCGCACCCGGAGCACGCGGTGGAGGAGTTGACCGGGCCGTCCGTCGACGGGCTGACCTTCTTCGCCTCGGTGCTCGCGCACATCTCGTCCGGCGCGCCGTTGGCGGCGGGTGCCGCCCGATGACCATGGCCGACACCGCAGGCGGATCCGGCGCGGATTCCAGCAGCATGCAGAGCGAGCAGATGGACGCTGACCAGCAGACCCCGACCGTGGACACGGTGGGCGCCGCCGAGGGTACGCCCGAGGAGAAGCAGCCCTACGCCGAACTCGGACTGGCCGACGACGAGTACGAGAAGATCCGCAAGATTCTCGGGCGTCGGCCGACCCGCTCCGAGCTGGCGATGTACTCGATCATGTGGAGCGAGCACTGCTCGTACAAGTCGAGCAAGATCCACCTGCGGCAGTTCATGGAGAAGGCCCCGCCCTCCGACCGGATGCTCGCCGGCATCGGTGCGAACGCCGGTGTCATCAAGCTGAACGACAAGCTCGCGGTCACCTTCAAGGTGGAGTCGCACAACCACCCCAGCTTCGTCGAGCCCTACCAGGGCGCGGCCACCGGCGTGGGCGGCATCGTCCGGGACATCCTGGCGATGGGCGCCCGCCCGATCGCGGTGATGGACCCGCTGCGCTTCGGTGACCCGGAGCACCCCGACACCGCCCGGGTACTCACCGGCATCGTGGCCGGCGTCGGCGGCTACGGCAACTGCCTGGGCCTGCCCAACATCGGCGGGGAGACCGCCTTCGACCCGTGCTACCAGGGCAACCCGCTGCTCAACGCGCTGTGCGTGGGCATCCTGCCGGCCGACGGCCTGCAGAACAAGGAGGCCACCGGCCCCGGCAACAAGGTCATCCTGCTCGGCGCGAAGACCGGCCGGGACGGCATCGGCGGCGTGTCCGTGCTGGCCAGCGCCACCTTCGGAGCCGGCTCGGAAGGGCGTCGCCCCAGCGTCCAGGTCGGTGACCCGTTCATCGAGAAGCTGCTCATCGAGGCCTGCCTGGAGATCTACCAGGCCGGTCTGGTGGTCGGCATCCAGGACCTCGGCGGCGCGGGCCTGACCTGCGCGCTCACCGAAACCTCGGCGTCCGCGTTCACCGGCATGACCGTCGACCTGGACACCGTGCCGCTGCGCGAGCCGTCGATGGAGCCGCACGAGATCCTGGCCTCGGAGTCGCAGGAGCGGATGCTGCTGATCGTCGAGCCGGCCAAGGTCGCCACGGTGCTCGCGGTGGCCGAGCGGTGGGGCGTGATCGCCACCGTGATCGGCGACGTCACCGAGGGCAGCCAGGACAATCCCGGCCGACTGGTGATCACCTGGCGCGGGCAGACCGTGGTGGACGTGCCGCCCGGCTCGCTCGCCGACGACGGCCCGGTCTACGCCCGCCCGATGCGCGAGCCGAACGACCTGCCGCTGCTCGGCGCCGACCGGGCCGAGACGCTGCCCCGGCCGCAGACCGCCGACGAGTTGCGGGCCACCCTGCTCAAGCTCGCCGCCAGCCCCAACCTCTGCGACAAGTCCTGGATCACCGAGCAGTACGACCGGTACGTGCTGGGGAACACGGTGCTGGCCCAGCCGGAGGACGCCGGAGTGCTGCGGGTGGACGAGGAGACCGGCCTCGGCGTGGCCCTATCCGTGGACGGCAACGGCCGGTACGCCCGGCTCAACCCGTACCGGGGGGCACAGCTCGCGCTGGCCGAGGCCTACCGCAACGTATCCGTCACCGGCGCGGAGCCGATCGCCGTCACCAACTGCATGAACTTCGGCTCGCCCGAGGACCCGCAGGTGATGTGGCAGTTCGCCGAGGCCGTCCGCGGCCTGGCCGACGGCTGCCAGCAGCTCGGCATCCCGGTCACCGGCGGAAACGTCAGCTTCTACAACCAGACCGGCGCGGTCGCCATCAACCCGACCCCGGTGGTCGGCGTGCTCGGCGTGCTCGCCAACGTGGCCGACCGGGTACCGCTCGGCCTGCGCAACGAAGGCGACGTGCTGATCCTGCTCGGCGACACCCGCACCGAGCTGTCCGGCTCCGAGTGGGCCTGGGTCGAGCACGGCCACCTCGGCGGCCAGCCGCCCGTCGTGGACCTGGCCCGGGAGCAGCTGCTCGGCCGGGTGCTCGCGGACGCCGCCGGCAAGGGCATGCTCGCCGCCGCGCACGACCTCTCCGACGGCGGGCTGGCACAGACCCTGGTGGAGGCGGTGCTTCGGCACAACGTCGGTGCCACGGTGACCCTCCCGGAGGACGCCGACCCGTTCGTGGCGTTGTTCTCCGAATCCTCCAGCCGGGCCCTGGTGGCCGTGCCGCGCGGCCAGGACAAGGCGTTCCTGGCGCTGGTCGCAGACCACGGGCTGCCGTGCGCGACGATCGGCACGGTGGTCGGCCGCGGTCGGCCGTTGGAGATACGCGGCCAGTTCAGCGTCCCGCTGGACGAGCTGCGGGCGGCCTGGACCGACACGCTGCCCCGGCTCTTCGGCGCGCCCGAGGTCGGCTAGCCGACGACTCACGGAGAAGGGGCGGTACCGGATATCCGGTGCCGCCCCTTTCGTTTGTGCCCGTACTGGTCCGGGCCGGGTGGGTCAGTTGTCCAGCCAGTCCAGGGACGGGCGCGGCTCGGGAGCGCGGGCCGGGCCGGCGGAGTGCCGGGAGCCGGCGTCGTAGCCGTCCTCGCGGGGGCTGTACGCCTGGTCGTATCCGCCGTACTGGGCCGGCTGCGGGGGGTACCCGCCGGCACGGGGTGCGCCACTGGTCGGCCGGGGCGCGCCACTGGTGGGACGAGGTGCGCCACTGGTCGGCCGGGGCTCGGCGGGACCTGTGCCGTACCCGGGCTCGTAGCCCCGGGTCGGCTGCTCGTATCCGCCGCGCGGGGCCTCGTAGCCACCCCGGGGCGCTTCGTAGCCGCGGGTCGGCTGCTCGTAGCGGCGGGCTCGGCCGGCGGGTACCCGCCACGCGGTGCGCCGCCCCGGGGGGCGCCGCCGTACTCGCCGCCGCCGTACTCGTTACCGCCACCGCCGTACTCGCCGCCGCGTCGGGGCTCGCCGCCCCGGTACGGGGCTCCGGAGGCCGGGCCGGCGGAGGCGTACGGGTCGGCCGGGTAGCCCTCGGCCCGGTACGGGTCCTGCTGGTACTGGGTCGGTGCCGGCGGCGCCTGGTACGGGTCGGCGGGCGCCGGGTAGCGCTCCTCCGGGTACCCGCCGCCGTAGCTGGTGGGCTCGTCGTAGCGGCCGTCCCGGCCACCACCGGCGTACGGGTCGCGGGGCCGGCGGCCGGGCGGCCGGGGTGTACGCGGTCGGCTGGTCGTAGCCCGCGTTGTACTGGCCCTGGCCCGGGCCCTGCGGCGGCCGCTGTCCGTACTGGCCGCCGCCGTACTGCTGCGGCGAGCGCGGCGGCGGAGCGCCGTACGGGTCCGGGTACTCGTCGTCGACAACCGGGCGTACCACCGCGGTCCGGTCGTCGAAGCCGGGGCTGCGGGCGGCCACCATGGTGGCCTGCTCCGGGCGGCGGGCGGCCGGGCGGGCGCCCGGCGGCGGGCCGCGCCGGACCGGGGCGGGCTCGTCGTCCTCGTCCTCGTCGTCATCTTCGTTGCGACGGCGCAGCAGCAGGGTGGCGATCGCGCCGATACCGGCGAGGATGAGCACCGCACCCGCGATGATCATGAAAGTCAGGTAGTGGTTCGACTTGCCGCTGGGGGCGTCCGCGAGCGGAACCGTGCTGGCCGCCGAGTCGGTCGCGGTCGGCGCGGCGGCGGCAGGCGCGGTGTCCGAGGGGCCTGCGGTGATCACCGAGGTCATCGTGACCTCGAAGGTTGCCGGCTGACCGGCCGTCAGGTTGAACGGGCGGGCGTCGTAGGTGTAGCCGTCCTTGGTGGCGGTGATGGCCGCCGTCCCCGGGCTGATGTTCTTGTTGCCGGAGGACTTGAAGGTGTAGGCGCCGGCCGCGTTGGAGGTGGCGTCGAAGTCGTGGTTGTCGGCGTCCTGCAGCTGCAGCTTGACCCCGGGGATGCCCTTGCCGGTGGCGATGTCCTTGACGACTCCGGTGACCTGCGGAACCACGTTGCTCGGCTGCGACTGTGCGGCCGGTCCATGCAGGGTGACCTGGAAGTTGTCCGACTTGCCGCCGGCAGTGACCGCGCCGGTGCCGGTCGCGGTGCTGCCCGCACCGACGCTCACGCTCGACTTGGCAGCCACGATGAGGGTGACGGTGCCGGTGAACTTGCCGTCGTCGGGGGTCGTCGCCGGCAAGTTGCCCGAGCAGTTGTTGCCGGAGCAGTTCACCGACCCGGAGCCGTTGAAACTGACATCAGAGCCGAGGCCGGCCAGAGACACGGTGATCGCCACCGTGGGGTCGGCGACATCGGCGGTGACCTTGATGGTCAGCTGCTTGCTGTCGCCCGGCTGCATGTCGAGCGAGGAAGTCACGCTGACGGTTGTGATCGCCGCGTAGGCGGCTGTGGGTATGGCTACCCCGATGACGGCAGCGGTCAGCGCCAGTACCAGTCCGGCGCTCAGCCTCCGAGTCCCTCGGTGCGTAGTCACGTCCACCGCCTTCCCGGTCTTGACCACCCCCCGTGCACGATGCACCGTGGGCAACTATGCCAAGTCCGGCGCGCATCCGGTAGGGAAGGTGGGTCCGAAGTGGTCGGTAACTCAGGCGTATTGTCCCGGCATGCCCCGTACGCCAGCTAATCTGGCAGCCGTCCGCGCCGTCCTGCGCGACCTCGACGAGGGCCGTAAACCCGCTCGCGAACAGGTCAAAGAGGCCGTTCGGGCGCTGCTTTCCGAGCTTGAACTGCGCGCTCCTGGCCGTTCGGTGGAGGTTCGGGTTCCTCCGTACGGCGCGATTCAGTGTGTTCCCGGTCCTCGACACACCCGGGGTACCCCGCCGAATGTCATCGAGACCGACCCCGTCACCTGGATCACGCTGGCCACCGGCCGGCTGGACTGGGCGAGCGCGCTGGCCGACGGCCGGCTGCGCGCCAGCGGCATCCGGGCCGATCTGCGCGACTGGCTCCCACTGCCCGTGGGGGAGCACGACCAGGTAACGATCGGGCCCCCACTCCGGTGCCGACCGGGCGGCTCGGAACGTAACGACCGTCGCCGCGGGCGGTCGGGACCGGCCATGGATGGCCATAGATCGACGGCAATGGACCAGACACCCGTTCGGCTAGCCGGCACAGGGGAGCCTGGCAGCAGGCCACCGCCGCCGACTCGCGTACACTGTTGGCCGACGGTGTGGACACCGCGCAACGCGAATGCGGTCCGCGAAAACCAGATTCCTGGTGGCGAGAAGGAGCGGCAGGTGCCCCGTGGCGACGGTCGGTTGACCCACGAGCTCGACCCTGCACGGCCCGGCCCGCAGGACGCCTGCGGCGTCTTCGGAGTCTGGGCGCCCGGCGAGGCGGTGGCCAAACTCACCTACTTCGGCCTGTACGCGCTGCAGCACCGCGGCCAGGAGGCGGCCGGCATCGCCACCAGCGACGGCTCCGCAATCGTGGTCTACAAGGATCTCGGCCTGGTGTCCCAGGTCTTCGACGAGCCGACGCTGGCCAGCCTGCGCGGGCACATTGCCATCGGTCACGCGCGTTACTCCACCACCGGTGGTTCCACCTGGGAGAACGCCCAGCCGACGATCAAGTCGACGACCACCGGGACGACGATCGCGCTGGCCCACAACGGCAATCTGGTCAACACCGCCGAACTCGCTGCGAAAGTACGCACGGAGGATGGCTCGACCAGCGACACGGCGCTGGTCACCGAGATGCTCGCGGCCAACCCGGACCTCTCCGTCGAGCAGGCGGCCCTGGAAGTGCTCCCCACTCTGCGCGGCGCGTTCAGCTTCGTCTTCATGGACGAGAACACCCTCTACGCCGCCCGCGACGCCCAGGGCGTACGCCCGCTGGTGCTGGGCCGGCTGGAGCGCGGCTGGGTGGTGGCGAGCGAAACGGCGGCGCTGGACATCGTCGGCGCCAGCGTGGTCCGCGAGATCGAGCCGGGCGAGCTGATCGCGATCGACGAGGACGGGCTGCGTTCCAGCCGGTTCGCCAACCCGGACCCCAAGGGCTGCCTCTTCGAGTACGTCTACCTGGCCCGCCCGGACACCTCCATCTCCGGCCGCAACGTCTACGACGCCCGGATCTCCATCGGCCGCCGGTTGGCCCAGGAGCACCCCGCGGAGGCGGACCTGGTCATCGGCGTCCCCGAGTCGGGCACCCCGGCGGCCATCGGCTACGCCCGCGAATCCGGCATCCCCTTCGGCATGGGCCTGGTCAAGAACGCCTACGTCGGGCGTACCTTCATCCAGCCCTCGCAGACCATCCGGCAACTCGGCATCCGGCTCAAGCTCAACCCGCTGCGTACCGTGCGGGGCAAGCGGCTTGTGGTGGTCGACGACACCATCGTGCGCGGCAACACCCAGCGCGCCATCGTCCGGATGCTGCGCGAAGCCGGCGCGATCGAGGTACACGTCCGGATCTCCGCGCCGCCGGTGAAGTGGCCGTGCTTCTACGGCATCGACTTCGCCACCCGCGCCGAGTTGATCGCCAACGGCCTGGATACCGAAGGTATCCGCCGGGCCATCGGGGCCGATTCGCTCGGCTACGTGTCGCTGTCCGGTCTCATCGCCGCGACCGAACAGCCCAAGACGCGGCTGTGCCGCGCCTGTTTCGACGGGGAGTACCCGATCGGGCTGCCCACCGACAACCTCATCGGCAAGCATGTGCTGGAGGGGGTAGGTCGGCGGGTGAACGCGGACTACGCCGAACACGACGCGGTGGAGTCCGGCAACGATCGCAGGACGACGGCCCACGACGGCGTCACCCTGCAGACCAGTCCCGGTGGCGAGCAATCGCTGCTGCGACCCTGACCCTGGGCCACCTGACCAGGGCCACGTCCCGTCCGGGTCAAGTCCAGTCCCATCTGCTCAACAAGGCACGCCGGTCGGCCCACCAGGCCGTGACGGCCGGCGAGGAGGAACAGTGACGCGCGTGACCGAGCGGCAAGAAACCGGCCAGTGGAGCACCCACAAACGCACCGCCACCTACGCCGACGCGGGAGTCTCCATCCACGCCGGCGAAGAGGCGGTGGAACTGCTCAAGAGCAAGGTGACCCGTACCTGGCGCCCCGAAGTGCTCGGTGACCTGGGCGGCTTCGCCGGGCTGTTCCGGCTCGACACCACCAAATATCGCAACCCGATCCTGGCCTCCTCCGCTGACGGGGTCGGCACCAAGCTGACCATCGCCCAGCAGCTCGACATCCACGACACGGTCGGCATCGACCTGGTCGCGATGGTCGTGGACGACCTGGTCGCCTGCGGCGCGGAGCCGCTGTTCCTGCTCGACTACATCGCCTGCGGCGAAGTGGTGCCGGAGAAGGTGGCCGAGATCGGCGCGGGGATCGCGGACGGTTGCCGGGCCGCCGGCTGCGCGCTGCTGGGCGGCGAGACGGCCGAGCACCCGGGCGTGATGAAGCCGCACGAGTACGACATCTCGGGGACCGGCGTCGGCGTGGTCGAGGCCGACAAGATTCTCGGTCGGGACCGGGTCGAGGCCGGCGACGTGGTGATCGCGATGGCCTCCTCGGGCCTGCACTCCAACGGGTACTCGCTGGTCCGGCACGTGCTGCTGGGGGCCGGCCGGATGCGGCTGGAGAGCGTGGTCGAGGAGCTCGGCGGCCAGCGCACCCTGGGCGAGGAGCTGCTCACGCCCACCCGGATCTACGCCAAGACCTGCCTGGACCTGGTGACGGAGACCGACATCCGGGCGTTCGCGCACGTCACCGGCGGCGGCATTCCCGGCAACCTGGTGCGGGTACTGCCCGAGGGGCTGGACGCCATCGTCGACCGCTCCACCTGGCGGCCGCAGCCCATCTTCGACCTGGTACAGGCGAAGGGCCGGATCGACCGGCAGGAGATGGAGAGCACCTTCAACATGGGTGTCGGCATGTTCGCCATCGTCTCGCCCGACGACGCCGATCGGGCGCTGGCCTTCCTGGCCGGCCGCAAGGTCGAAGCATGGTCGGTCGGTGAGGTGATCGAAGGCACCGGCGCGGTGCAGATGATCGGCTCGCACACCGCCGGATAACCAATCTGGATCACCCTCAGCCACTTCACGCGAGGGTGATCCGCGACCTACGCTGAGTCGACACTCCCCGTGGCGATGGGAGGGGCGGTGTCGGGATGGTCTGGATTGCAGCGTCCACAGTGGACCGGAATGCGCGGGATCGCGCCAACCCCGTCTTATGTGATCATGCAACCGACCACCCTGTGCAACCTCGACTGCCGGTACTGCTACCTGCCGCTGCGCAAGGTGGAGCGACGGATGCCGGTCGCCGTGGCCAGCGCCGTGGCCGCTCCGGTGGCCGGCTGGGCGGCTGACGCCGAGCGCTTCTCGGTGGTCTGGCACGGTGGTGAGCCGTTGGCGGCCGGGCGCGACGCGCTCGGGGAGCTGATGGATGCCGTCGCCGATTGCGCGCCCGCCGGCCGGATCGAGCACCACGTCCAGACCAACGCCACCCTGATCGACGACGACTGGTGCGAATTCCTGGCGTCTCGCCAGATCCGGGTCGGCGTCAGCATCGACGGGCCGGCGGAGGCCACCGGCGACCGGGTGAACCGGGCCGGGCGGGCCGCGTACCCGGAAATCAGCCGGGGCATCGCGGCGCTGCGCCGGCACCGGATCGAATTCGCCGCGTTGTGTGTGGTCACCGATCCCCGACCGGAGCTGGCCGGGCCGCTCTACGCCTTCTTCGCGGCCCTGGGCGCTCACGCCCTGGGCATCAATGTGGAGGAGCGGGAAGGGGTCAACACCCGGTCGAACGCCCACGACGGCGCGGCGGTACGGGGGTTCTGGGCGGAGCTGACGGCGGCCTGGCGCGCCGATCCGTGCATCGAACTGCGGGAGGTGGAGTGGGCGCTGCGCTACGCCGGGGCGGTGCTCGACGGTGAGGCGGACACACTGCTGCCGCGCCGGGTCGACCCGATTCCGGTGATCGGCTACGACGGCTCGGTGCTGCTGCTCTCCCCGGAGTTGGCCGGCTTCTCCGACCTGCGCTACGGCGACTTCAGCTCCGGCAACGTGTTGCGGCAGCCGCTGAACGAGATCGTCGCGGACGCGGCGGGCCGGCCGGCGGGCTGGATCGCCGAGTACCTGAGCGGCGTGGAGGCGTGCCGGGACGGCTGCCCGTACTTCGGCTTCTGCGGCGGCGGGCACGCTTCGAACCGGTACTTCGAGCAGGGAAGGTTCGACGGCACCGAGACCGAACACTGCCGCAACAGCAAGATCAATCTTCTTGAGGGAGTCCTCGACCATGCGCGAGATCACTGACCCCGGTACCGCCGCCGACCCCTCCGGTGAGCGGACGATCCCGTCCGTCCCCGACCCGGTCGCCGCCCGGATCGCGGCGGTCGAACCGGGGCTGACCCGGCTGGTCGCGCAGGCGCGCCGGGCCTGGACGCAGCGCGCGGGTGGTACCGATGAGGACCCGCCGGTCCACCTGGGCGAGGTCACGGTGCCGCGCTGGCGGCCGTTCGAGGACGCCTTCCCGACCTTCTACCAGTTCACCAACAAGCCGCGCTGACCAGCGGGGCCGCCGGCGCGCGGCGAAGAACTGGAGCGGTGGCGCGTCGCTGCTGGCGGGCAGCACCCAGCCGGGCCGGAGCCCGGGTGGTAACGACCGCCCGACAGGCGGCGTGAACCGGTTCGGCGGCGCAGACCAGAGCACGCGGGCGCAGCCGCGTGCTCTCTGTGCTGGTGGGATGGTTTCCTGCCCGGGGGCTCCGAGCAGACACCGATCGCCGACGCCTCAGCGGCGGGGGGCCGCCCAGCGTCCGTCGTCCGTCAGTTCCTCGTCGTCGGTGAGATCATCGTCGTCCTCCGACTCGTCGGCGTCATCCGCAGACAGGTCGTAGTCGTCGAAGTCGTCGTCCGGCTTCACACTTCCGCCCAGCTCACGCTGGAGTGCGGCGAGGTCGGTGTTGGGAGTGTGGTACTTCAACTCCCGAGCGACCTTCTGCTGCTTGGCCTTCGCACGGCCGCGCCCCATGGCTCGACCCCCTCGCACAGAAATGACGGGGCAGCCCAAAGGCGGGCCCCGATGGTGTCAGCATCTCTCGTGGCTCATACGGTACATGGAGCGGCCCAGATTCGACACCTCGGCCCTCCGGGTTCGGTCCTTACCTGTGACGGGCCTCGCCGCGGGTGCTCGTGGCAGCTCCCGAGGTGCCCCGCGCGCCTACCGTGGGCGACCAGCGCGCCTACCGTGGGCGACCAGGCCGGGCGCGGTTCGCCGTCGGACCGGTGTCTGGTGGCCCGGACAGCCGACAGCGCGGAGCGGCCCGATCGTGGCACGATCGGGCGGTGCCGTCGAACTTCGCCGCGTACCTGCGTATCTACGAGCCGCTCAGCGCCTTTGACCGGGAACGGCAGCTGTTCTGGCGCCGGTACGTGCGCGAGGGACGGGCGGTGGGGCCGGCTGAGGGGCCGGGGCGGCAGCGTACCCAGGTGCTCACGGCGCTGGGCGCGGGCTGGAGCCGGCTGCCGGACCTGCCCGACGAGGCGTACGTCCTGGAGACCGACGACACCCTGCTGATCTGCCCCTGGAGTCTGCGGCTGCGGGTCGCCGAGGCGGCGCTCTCCGCCCGCGACGGGGTACCCGCGGTGCTCGCCGACGCGTTCGTCCCGCCGACCCTGGCCGGCCAGGCCCGGGTGATCGTGGACCGGCTCCGCAACGGGCCGGCGGTGCTGGCCAACGGCGCGCCCCGGATCCACGAGCAGGTGGCGACCTGGGGGGTGCCGCTGCGCTGGTTCATCTTCTTCGACCTGGCCGAGCGGCAGTTGACGGTGGAGCCGCAGCGTCGGATGCTGCGCTACCGCACGGAGATCTCCAAGGCCCGGCGACGCGCGCACCGGGCGCACAGTGTGCTGCGCAAGGCGCTGGGCGATACCCCGATCACCGAGGCGGTGCAGGAGGGCGCCAAGTGGCTGGAGGAGTTCCATCCGCGCTCCGTGGTCGAGCTGGACTACGGCGGACTGGTGTCGCTGCTCACCGATGACGCGCTCGCTGAGGATGATTCGCCCGGTTTGGTGGCGGAGGGACTCGCCAGTCTGGGACGCAGTGACCCGGAAGCGGCAACTGAGGCATATGAGCAACTTGTCGACAGGTGGCGAGTGATCCAGTTGCTGGAACGGTCGAATTAGCCGAACACTGCTCGTATCTGGGCAACTACTCAAGGTGACAGAAGGTCCAAATAAGACATAATCTGGCACTGTAAAACCCGAAAAATCGGGCATTCATCCTCCGTCCATCCAGGTAAGGTCAACCGTTCGGTCCATGTCGGACATGCGGGACTAGCCGGACCATAGACATGCGCCAGCCGGCGGGACCCCGGCGGGCGTTTGTACAACAATGTGGAGGAGTGACCGATGGCGTCGCGAACGCACGAACCAGAGCCGCTGCTGACCCCGGCCGAGGTCGCGTCAATGTTTCGAGTTGACCCGAAGACCGTGACCCGGTGGGCCAAGGCAGGCAAGCTGAGCGCTATTCGCACGCTCGGTGGACACCGCCGTTACCGCGAGTCGGAGGTACGCGCCCTCCTGCAGGGCCAGATCCCGCAGCAGCGACAGGGCGACTGAGTCGTAGCTCAGGGGCTCACCGGCACGCACCGTTCCGTGCCGGCGGGCCCCTGAGTCGTCTCTACCGACGGCAACCCCGCTACCGACGGCAACCCCCGTTGTCCGGGGGGTCCGACCGGAGCTGGTCAAAGTCCGGTAACGTTCATCGGCCCGCTGGCTTATCGGCAGCGCGGACGCTGGCGCGTTCGGATTATGCTGAGCTCCCCTCAGGCCGATAGGTAGCCGCGTGTCGCAGTTCAACCCACCCCCGTCCGCAGCCGATGCGCCCCCGGACGACCCGCAGCCCCGCCCTCTCTGGCCCGGCGCCGGGGACTCGCCGACCCCCGCCGCGGATCCGCAATCCGCCGGTGGCGCGCCGTCCACCGCCGACGAGCCCCGCATCCCGCGGCAGGCCGGCAGCCCGGACCAGGTTGACGACGCCGGCTCGGCCCCGCAAACGCTCCCGCCGCGCAACGCCTTCGGGCTGCAGTCGCTGCCTGCCTTCGGCGTACCCGGGTCCGGCTCCGGCCAGGGCTACCAGCCGCCCACGCCAGGTTTCGGCCCCGCCGGCTCGGCCACCCCCGGCTACGGATCCGCGCAGACCCCTGCCGGTTACGGATCCGCCCCGCAAACTTCCGTCGGCTACGGGGCCGGCAGCCAGCCTCCCGGCTACGGGTCGGCCGGCCAGCCTCCCGGCTACGGATCCGGCGGCCAGCCTCCCGGCTACGGATCCGGCGGCCAGCCTCCCGGCTACGGATCCGGCGGCCAGGCCCCCGGCTACGGCTCGGCCGGCCAGGCCCCCGGCTACGGGTCGGGGACCGCGCCGTTCCCGGGTGGCTACGCCCCGGCCGTGCCCGGCGGCTACCCGTCCCCGGGCTACGGGCCGCCGCCCTTCGGCGGCTACCCCGGATACGTCCAGCCGGTGCCGCCGACGGTGCCCAAGAAGTCCAAGGCTCCGCTGGTCATCCTGATCGTGGTGCTCGTCCTCGCGCTGCTGTGCGGGGTCGGCGGCCTGGCCGCGGTGCTGACCAAAGGGTCCGGCAGCGGCTCCGGCGCGAACGCGCACCCGAGCAGCGCCGTGCAGTCCCGCCCCGCCCTGGAGCAGCTCATCCAGCGCCGGGTGAAGGCGGTGCTGGCGCACGACGAGAAGGCGTTCCTGGCCGACGTCGACCCCAACCGGCCCAACTTCGTGCAGCGGGAGAAGGACGAGTTCGCCACCCTGGTCGCGCTCGACCTGTCCAGCCTCCAGATGAGCGTCTTCCGGATCGACCAGTACCCGATCAGCAACCCCGACCCGGCGATGGAGAAGAGCTTCGACACCGGGCTCAGCACGCTGTCGGTGTCGGTGAAGTACGCGGTGAAGGGGGTGGACGCCGAGCCGGTGGCCGCGCCCTGGATCCCGGTGGTGGGGCATCGCGACGGCCACTGGCTGATCGCCGATGACATGGTCTCCGGCTCGAAGAGCCTGCCGCAGGGGGTCGGTGGACTGCCGTGGCAGGCCGGCGCTTCGGTGGTCAAGCGCAGCGACCACATCGTGGCGGTGGTCTCCAAGGACGACGAGCGGCTTGCGCCGCAGCTCATGCAGTACGCCGAGGCGGGCGTCACCAACGCGCTGAACTTCCTGCCGACCGGCTGGCCCGGCAAGGTGCTGGTGATCGCGGTCTCGGACACCGACGTGATCAGCTCGTACTTCCGGGACAACATGGAGCAGTTGGGGTCGGTGGCGGCGGTCGCCGTGCAGGGCTTCAGCGAGGTGTACCCGTGGAGCAACTCGGAGGAGTACGTGACCAGCCGGGTGCTGTTCAACCCGGACAGCCTGGCAACCGACACCGAGCAGCTCAAGATGACCCTGACGCACGAGTTCATCCACGTCGCCACCGGCCCGTTCACCACCGAGCGCACGCCGCTGTGGCTGGTCGAGGGGATCGCCGAGTACGTGGCGTACGACACCGGCAAGGTGCCCACCGCGAACATCAAGTACTGGCTGAACCACTACGGGTACCCGACGGGGGTCCCCGGCGACAGCAACTTCTACGCCGACGGCTACGTCAGTTACCTGCACTCCGCGCTGGCCTGCCGGTACGTGGCGAGCAAGTACGGCAAGGCCAAGCTGCTGGCGCTCTACCACTACTTCGAGAACAGCAGCAGCGAGTCGACCGGCATCCAGTCCGTCCTGGGGGTCTCCTCCTCGGCGTTCGACAGCGGCTACGTCAGCTACGTGAAGGCGATCAAGTAGTCGTCGTTTCCGGCCTTCGGGATGATCTGTGGCGATCTGACCGCGAACGGTAACGTCGTCCCATGGGGAGCGGTCGGGCTGGGCTGATCCGCAACGCGCTGGCCTGCCTGGCCGTGGTGGCGGTGCTGGTCGCGGTCGGGCTGGGCCTGCCGGCCCTGAACCGGAGCGTCCCGGCCACCCACGCCCTGCCGACCGGCAAGCCGTACCTGGTGGCCGCGGGAGTGACGGTGACTCCGCCGCCGGGCGCGCAGTACGACGTGACCCGCACGGTGACCACCCGGGACGGGCGGCAGGGCGCGGTGCTGTTCGTGCTCGGTCCGGCCAGGATGACGGTGACCGTGCTCAACTTCGACGGCACTCTCGCGCAGGCCGCCGCGCAACTGCGGGCCGTGATCACCCGGGCTCCGGGGTACCAGACGCTCGGCGCGGACGGGCCGGCGCAGACCGGCGCCGGCGTGGCCGGGCGCGGCGGGGAGTACGTGGCGGCCGGCGGGAGCGGCCGGTATGCGGTGTTCATCGCGGGCGGGCTGGCCGTGCAGAGCACCTACGCGACCGGCGGGCTGTCCACGGACGTCCTGCCGATCCTGGCGGCCAGCGTCGCGAGCATCGTCTTCGGGCCGACCTGATGCCGCCGATCGACGACCCCGCGGAGGCCGAATCCGCCGCCGAAGCACCCCCTGCCCCGGCGCGCGACGGCCCGGCAGGGACCAGCGCCCCGGCAGGGACCAGTGCCCCGGCAGGGACCAGTGCCCCGGCAGGTACCGGCGGCACGGCATCGGCCGGTGGGCCGACACGGCTGTCCAACAACCACGTGCACGTGCTGCCCGGCCCGGTCGAGGACGGCCCGCTGCGCCCGACGCTGACGCCGGCGTTCTGGCTGTTGCTGGCCGCGCTGGTGGTCGGCGGCTGGCGGCTGGCCACCCTGCTGCACCCGGCCGTGGTCGCCTACCCCCGTGCCACGGTCGCCGCGGCCGTGCTGTTCGGCCTCTACGCCATCCCGTTCGTCCTGGTGGTGCGCTCCTTCGACTTCCTGGAACAGGAGCCGGCCGGGCTGCTCGCGGCGGCGTTCGCCTGGGGCGGGCTGGTCGCGACCACGGTCGCCGCGGCCGGTGGCAGCGCCGGGCACGATCTGCTGGCCAAGGAGTTCTCGCCGACCTTCGCCTCGCACTGGGGCTCGGCGCTGGTCGCGCCCACCCTGGAGGAGCCGGTCAAGTTGCTCGGCGTGGTGATGATCGTGCTGATCGCCGGGTACCACCTGAACAGCGTGGTGGACGGATTCGTCTACGGCGCGTTCGTCGGCCTTGGCTTCCAGGTCGTCGAGGACGTGGTGTACGCGCTGCGGCAGACGGCGGCCGGGGCCGGGCACGACGCGATCACCCCGGTACTGGCCCAGTTCCTGCTACGCGGGGTGATCGGCGGGCTGTGGAGCCACACCATGTTCACCGCGCTGGCCGGGGCCGGAGTGGGGTACCTGCTGGTCCGGCAGGAGAAGTCCTGGCAGCAGCGGATCGGCGCGGCCGCGCTGGCCCTGCTCGGCGCGTGGGCGCTGCACTTCCTGTGGAACTCGCCGTGGCTGGTGGACGGCATCGGCGCGGGCGGCTGGGGAGTGCTCGCCGCGCTGCTGCTCAAGGGCGCGCCCGCGGTGGTGCTGGTGCTGGTGCTCGGCCGGGTCGCCGGCCGGCAGGAGGCCGAGCACTACACCGACCTGTTGGCCGCCGAGCCGGCGACGGTGTGTACGGCCGGCGAGCGCGCCGCGCTGGGCTCGCGTCGCCGTCGCCGGGCTGCCCGCCGCTATGCCCTGGACCGCTACGGTCGGCGGGCCGCCCGCGAGGTGCGCTACCTGCAGCAGGCGCAGGCCCGGCTGGCGGTGGAGTTGTCCCGGGGCGGGCCGGCCGACGACCGGCTCCGCGCCCGGGTACTGCGTTCCCGGGCGCGGATGCGTCGAACCGGCCACCCGGAGGCGGCTGCGCCACCGGGCGCGGTACCCCCGCCGTGGCTGTTGGTCTTCGTCAGCGCCGCCATCGTCGGCATGTGCGCGCTGTTCGTCTGGGCGCTGCTACGCCTCGGCGCGGGCT
Source organism: uncultured Actinomycetota bacterium (assembly GCA_963794685.1). Taxonomy (GTDB): domain Bacteria; phylum Actinomycetota; class Actinomycetes; order Mycobacteriales; family Micromonosporaceae; genus CAVTWH01. The sequence continues at coordinate 113,450 of CAWCFK010000015.1, forward strand.
GACGCTCGCCTCCCCGAAGAAGCGCTGGCATCGCCCGAGGGGTGGGGCGGTCAGACGGTGGGCGCGTGTCCGCCGTCGCCGTCGACCACGGTCTCCGGCAGGGTGTCCTGGTCGAGGTCGACCATGGTCACGTCGACCTTGCCGTCACCGTTGGTGTCGAACTGGAACAGGTCCGCCTTGCCGTCGCCGTCGGTGTCGCTGGCCCACAGGTCGGCCTTGCCGTCGCCGTTGGTGTCCGCTGCGATCAGGTCGTTGCGCTCGTCGCCACGGGTCTCGACGGTCTCGCTCATCTGCTGGTCCTCTCGGAAGGGCGATCGGTTGGTCCGGTTGCCGTGGTTCACCGTAGGGCCCCGGCGTGCCGCCGGCGATCCCCCGGTGGGTCGGCCTTACGACGCTCGGGGCCCGGCGTCCCGGCTCCGGCAACAAACTACCTACCGGGGAGTAGGGTGGGCCGCCATGGACTCCACCACCGAGGCGGCCCAAGCAATCTCGTTCAACCCGGGCGCGCTCAACGAGCGAATGGGCATCGTCCTCCTCGAAGCTACCCCCGAGCGGGTCGTCGGGACCATGCCGGTCGAGGGCAACACCCAGCCGTACGGGCTGCTGCACGGGGGAGCCTCCTGCGTGCTCGCCGAGACGCTCGGCTCGACCGGCGCGGCGCTGCACGCCGGGCGTATCCACGGCGGTATCGCGGTGGGCCTGGACATCAACGCCACCCACCACCGGGCGGTCCGCGAGGGAGTGGTGACCGGGGTGGCCACCGCGCTGAGCCTGGGCGGTTCGATCGCCTCGTACGAGGTGGTCATCACCGACGGGTCCGGTGCGCGGGTGTGCACCGCCCGGATCACCTGCGCCCTGCGCCGACCGCGCTCCTGATCTGACCGGCCGCTCAGTTGCGGGGCGGTTGACGGGGGTGCCTACGGTGGTGTGCGTGACGGATCCGTACGACGACGCTGCCCTGGTGCTGCAACTGGCGCTGGACGACGACGTGGAGGCGGTCTCCGGCACCTTCGCCTCGGTGGTCGACCGGGCCGGCGTCTCGGGCGCGTACGACGTGGCCGTCTGCCTGGCTGCCACCCTGGTCGGCGAGCAGGCGCCGGCCGGCCACTGGACGCTGGAGTACCCGGAGATCGACGCCGCCGGCTACGACACCCGCTGGGTGGCCCGGTTCATCAGCGCCTACCTCAACGCCGACCGGCCCACCGGCGAGGCGCTGTTCGGCGCGGCGGTCGCGGACGGCCAGTTGAGCGAGTGCCTGCTGGCGCTGACCGGCTCCACGGTCGCCACCCTGCGCCGGCGGGCGACCTGACCCTTCACAGCCGGCGGTACATCACGTACAGGTCGACCAGGCCCAGGTCGGGGTGGCGGAACGCCTCCGGCAGGGTACCCACGATCTCGAAGCCCAGGGACTGCCACAGCCCGACCGCCCTGGTGTTGTTGGCGACCACGGCGTTGAACTGCATCGCGTGGTAGCCCAGCGCGCGGGCCCGGTCGAGGATGTGGTTGGCCAGCGTCCGGCCGACGCCCCGCCCGGTGGTGTCGGCGGCCACCATGAACCCGGCGTTGGCGACGTGGTCGCCCAGTCCGGGCTGGTTGGGCTTGAGGATGGCGGTACCCGCGATGTCGCCGTCCTCCTCCACCGCGACCCATGTCTCGGCCGGCGGTGGCAGCAGCCACAGCGACCGGGCGGTGGCCTCGTCGGTGTCCGGTGCCCAGGTATAGGTCTCGCCGGCGGCGACGATGCCGTGCCAGATGGGCCAGAGTTGCGGCCAGTCGGCGGCGGTGGCGGGGCGGATCTCCATGCGCCCATCCTGGCGACTGCCCCTTGCGAGCGCTGCGCCGGTACCGGACTCTGGACGTATGACCACGGATGAGCCGGTCGCCGTAGCGGTAGAGGTCGATCCCCTGGCGCAGTGGCGGCACCTGCCGTCGCCGCCCCGCCGGGAGGATCTGATCAGCAGCCAGCAGGTCACCCCCGCGCGCGGCGTGGTGGAGACGGTCGGCGATCCGGAGCACGAGTTCATGCTGCGGCACGGCGGAGGCTGACCGCCCCCGCTGGCGCCGCCGTGAGCAGCAGGCCAGATCGTTGCCCGAGGCATAAATGTGACCGGATGCATAAGGCAGAAATATAAGTACCCGATGTAATCTGGTCGCATGGCAGTGCTTCCCGACGTCTCGCCCGACGCCGCCCTCGACCTTGTGGTGGCCATGGAACGCGTTGTCACCCTGGTACGGGGACTCACCCCGACCGGCGACATGTCGCTCACCGCCGCTGCCACCCTGCGACTGCTGGACCGCTCCGGACCGCACCGGATCTCCGAACTGGCCGCCACCCAGTCCGTCACCCAGCCGGCGATGACCCAGCTGGTCACCCGGCTGGAACGGGACGGGCTGGCTGCCCGCGGTGGCAGCGGCGCCGACGCCCGGGTGGTCCTGGTCGACATCACCCCGGCCGGGCGCGACCTGTTGCGGGCCCGCCGGGAACACCGGGCACAGCGCCTCGCCGAACTGCTCGAAACCCTGCCACCGGCCGATCGCCGTGCGGTCCTGGACTCAGTGCCCGCGCTCAACCTGCTGGCCGGACTGGCATCCCCCGCCACCGGCCAACCCGATGATGGGAGTAGTACCCGATGAGTCACGGTGCCCCCACCGCCAGCCCGTTCCGGCAACCCCGGGCGGTCTGGGCGGTGGCCTTCGCCTGCGTCATCTCGTTCATGGGAATCGGCCTGGTGGACCCGATCCTGCCGGCGCTGTCGCATGACCTGCACGCCACGCCGTCCCAGGTTTCCCTACTGTTCACCAGCTACCTGGTGGTCACCGCGGTGATGATGCTGGTGACCAACTGGGTCTCCAGCTTCCTCGGCGCGAAGCGCACGATGATCGTCGGCCTGGTGCTCATCGTGGCGTTCGCCGCGCTGGCCGGCAGCACCGACACGATCAACGGCATCGTCGGCTTCCGGGCCGGCTGGGGCCTGGGCAACGCGCTGTTCATCGCCACCTCGCTGGCGGTCATCGTGGCGTCGGCCAGTGGCGGGTTCGCCGGTGCGATCATCCTGTACGAGACTGCGCTCGGCGCCGGTATCGCGGTCGGTCCGCTGCTCGGCGGCGTGCTCGGCAACATCTCCTGGCGCGGCCCGTTCTACGGGGTCAGCGCGCTGATGGCGATCGCCATGATCGCGACCATCGTGCTGGTACCGGCGACGCCCCGGCCCAAGGAGGTCACCTCCCCGCTGGCTCCGCTGAAGGCGTTGCGGCACAAGAGCCTGATCGTGATGAGCCTGACCGCGCTCTGCTACAACTGGGGCTTCTTCACCCTGCTCGGCTACGCCCCGTACCCGATGCACCTGGAGGCCACCCAGCTCGGCCTGGTCTTCTGCGGCTGGGGTGTGCTGGTGGCGATCTTCAGCGTGGCCGTCGCGCCGCGACTGCAGCGCCGGTTCGGCACCGCCCCCTCGCTCTACGCCAACATGGTGCTGCTCGCCATCGTGATGACCGTGATCGGCGTGTGGACCGACTCGTCCACCACCGTGATCGTCGCCGTGATCGTGGCCGGCGCCTTCATCGGGGTGAACAACACCCTCACCACCCAGGCCGTGATGACGGTCTCCCCGGTACCCCGCCCGGTGGCCTCGGCCGCGTACGGCTTCGTCCGGTTCCTCGGCGGTGGCCTGGCCCCGTTCGCGGCCGGCAAGCTGGCCGAGCACTACGACATCCACGTCCCGTTCCTGGTCGGCGCCGGTGCCTTCCTGCTGGCCATCCCGGTGCTCGCCACCGGCCACAAGATGCTCGCCGACGCCGAGCGTCCCGCCCCCGTGGCCACCCCGGAGCCCTCGGCTGTCGTCGAGGTCGGCCGGGTCGGCGCCGAGGTCGGTGGCCAGCCGGTGCTGGTCGCCGTGGACGCCGGCCCGCTCGCCGCGACGGTCACCGCCAAGGCTGCCGAGTTGGCAACCCAGCGCGGGGCCGCCGTGCAGGTGGTGCACGTGAGCGAGGTCGACGTGGTGGGCGACGACGCGATCGAGGCCGAGTCGGCCGACGCGGCCCGGGAACTGGTCCGGGTCCGGCTGGCCGAGCTGGCCGACGCCGGGGTGTCCGCCGCCGGGTACCTGCTGCGCAGCGTGGGCGACCACGGCGCGGTCGGGGAGACGCTGGCCGGGTACGCCGACCGGGTGGACGCGCAGCTGATCGTGGTCGGTGGGACCGGTACCGGGGCGCTGGCCCGGGCGCTGGACGCCAGCGGCAACGCCCGGCTGCTCGCCGGTACCGACCGGGACGTGCTGGTGGTGCGGCCCGACCTGGAAGACGTCGGGCAGCACTGAATCCGGTGACCACCGTGGCCGACGCTCCGTCCCCCGGGCGTCGGCCACGGCCTTTCCCGGCCGCCCGGGTTGCCGCGGGCGGGTGAAAATTTCGCTCACAGCCGGCTGCGAAGTGGCTGGCCGGCACGGCTGCCCCGGGGTTGACGCGGTACGGTGCGTCACCGTGGACCCATCGAGGTGTGATGATGTCGGGGTTGCGCCACCCGGGGAGGCGCAGCGCGCCGCAACCGGTGTGGCGCCTCCCGACCCGGCCCCCTCCCCGACAGGACACCACATGATCGCCGCAGCGCCCCGCTCCGTTGAGTTGCCCGAGCGGGTGGCCGAGATGATCAGGGGCCGTTCGTACCGGCCGATGTGGCACAGCGAGCTGGGCAGTCTCACCTTCGAAGTCCAGGACGACGAGAGCGGTCGTACCTTCCTCAAGTGGTCGCCGGCCGGCAGTGGCCTCGACTTCACCCGGGAAGCGGAACGGCTGGCCTGGGCGGGGAAGTACGTCACGGTACCCACGGTGTTGGAGGTCGGCGCCGACAGCACCGGGCAGTGGCTGGTCACCGCCGGGCTGCCGGGGGAGAACGCGGTCACCGACGAGTGGCGTACCCAGCCGCGCGTCGCCGTGACCGCGATGGCGCAGGGCCTGCGCCGGTTGCACGACACGCTGCCGGTTGCGGCCTGCCCGTACACCTGGAGTTCCGCCGACCGGCTGGCCACCGCCCGCGAGCGCGGCCACCTCGACCCGGCGCAGTGGCACCCGGACCACGCGCACCTGGAGCCGGGCACGGCGCTGGCGCTGCTGGCCGTCGCCCCGGAGATCGACCGGCCGGTGGTCTGTCACGGTGACGCCTGCGCGCCGAACACGCTGATCGACGCCGAGGGCCGGTTCGTCGGCCACGTCGACCTGGGCGCGCTCGGCGTCGCCGACCGCTGGGCGGATCTCGCCATCGGCTCGTGGAGCCTGGAGTGGAACTACGGCCCGGGTTGGCAGGACCTGTTCTTCGACGTGTACGGGGTGACCGCGGACGCCGACCGGATCGCCTACTACCGGCTGCTCTGGGACGTCAGCCCCTGACGCGACAGGTCGCCGTGCCGTGACCGGCGGTTGCGAGTTTCGTTACGTTTTGTGTGGAAACACCCCCGGCTGGTGACCGGCACTGGCTGGGCACGCGGATCGCCACGCCGACCGTTTTCGGACTGTTCGCCGGGGCGGGGGCGCTGGTCGCCTGGGCCGGGTTCCGGGCGTTGTCGGCGATGTCCGCGGTGCTGGTTGTCCTGGTCGCCGCGGTGCTGCTGGCGGTCGGCTTACAGCGGGCCGTGACGGTACTGCGCCGGCACCGGGTACCGCCCAGGGCGGCCCTGCTGATCGTGGTCGGCGGCCTGCTCGCGGTGGCGATCGGAGCGGTGGCGCTGTTCCTACCGTTCCTGATCGACCAGGCGCAGGCGCTCGGCCGGGAACTCGGCGCAACCCTGGACCGGCTGCAGGCCAGCTCAACCGGGCGCCGGTTCGACGACAGCTACGACCTGTCCGCGCGGCTGCGCGAACTGTTCACCCCGGAACGGGTACGGGCGCTGGCGTCCGGGGTGCTCGGCGGAGTCGGTGCGGTCGTAGGTATCACGATCGGCGTGCTGACCACCGGGGTGCTGACGCTCTACCTGCTCGCCAGCTTCGACCGGGTCACCGCGGCGGTGTACCGGGCGATGCCGGCCAGCAAACGGGAGAACGCGGCGCGGATCGGCGCGGACATCATCACCAAGATCGGCTCGTACCTGGTCGGGGTGGCGCTCGTGGCGGTCTGCGCGGGCTCCACCGCACTGGTGTTCATGCTCGTGACGGGCATCCCGTACGCCATGGTCCTGGCCCTGGTGGTGGCCGCATTCGACACCATCCCACAGGTCGGCGCGACCATCGGCGCGTCGCTGGTGGTGCTGATCGGCTGGGGCGAGTCGTTCGGAGTGGCGCTCGCCGCGACGGTGTTCTTCATCGTCTACCAGCAGATCGAGAACTGGCTGATCTACCCCCGGGTGATGCGCTACGCGGTCCGCGTCTCCGGCCTGGCCGCCCTGCTCAGCGTGCTGGCGGGTACCGCGATCGCCGGAGTGTTCGGCGCGCTGGTGGCCGTCCCCACGTACGCGGCCGTCAGCATCGTGGCACGGGAGGTGCTGCTGCCCCGGCAGGATGCCCGGTGACCGCGATTGACATCCACGGGAGCGAATGCTCTGATCTGTCAACCGGTCTGCCTATCCCGGGGAGCAGCGCGTGGTACGCCCGACCAGACGGCTCATCCTCAGTACCGCCGGTGTCCTCGCCGCCGTCACGGTGCTCGCCACCGGCGTCGCGCTCACAGTCACCCGACACGGCTCCGGCACCGGGAACCGGCCTGCTGCCGGCGACCACTCGGGCGTCGCAGTCGCAGGGACAGCCGACTCCGGCAGCTCGCCGTCCGGTTCGGCGTCTCCGACAGCCTCGCCTTCCCCGGGCGCGTCGTCCGCTTCGCCCGCGCGGAGTGGGCAGCCGGCCACCAGCCGGCCGGCGACCGGGCACGTCGACCTCGGTGACCCGCACAAGAAGGACATCGCCATGCGGCTGGTGTCCAGTGCGGAGAACTCGTCGCTGGACTGGCGGGCCCAGTTCGGGTACATCCAGGACATCGGGGACGGTCGCGGGTACACCGGCGGGATCATCGGGTTCTGCTCGGGTACCGGGGACATGCTCGAACTCGTGCAGGCGTACACGAATCGCAAGCCGGGCAACGTGCTCGCCGGGTACCTCCCGGCACTGCGCAAGCTCGACGGCAGCGACTCGCACGCGGGCCTGGACCCCAACTTCACCCGGGACTGGAAGACCGCCGCCGCCGACCCGACCTTCCAGGCCGCCCAGGAAGCCGAGCGGGACCGGGTGTACTTCAACCCCGCTGTCGCCCAGGCGAAGGCGGACGGCCTCTACGCGCTCGGCCAGTTCCTCTACTACGACGCGATCGTCATGCACGGCCCCGGCAACGACGGCGTCAGCTTCGGCGGCATCCGGCGCACCGCGATGAGCCGGGCGAAGACCCCCGCGCAGGGCGGCGACCAGGTGGCGTACCTCAACGCGTTCCTGGACGCGCGGGCCGCCGCCATGCGGGCAGAGGAGGCGCACAGCGACACCAGCCGGGTCGACACCGAGCAGCGGGTATTCCTGGCCGCCGGCAACCTCGACCTGAACACCCCGCTGTCCTGGAAGGTCTACGGCGACCCGTACCGGATCAGCAGCTGAATAAAATCCGTTGGCAGCACCGCACAGTGGCCCGTACGGTGATCTCACCAGCACGAAGCAGAGGAGCCGGAAATGTTGTGGCACAACGCGAAAGGCCCGCAGTCCCAAGCGCTGCGCGGCGCGTGGTGCCCGGCGACCGGCAGGTCCCCGGTCGGTTTCTTCGGCGGCCACCAGCAGGGTGACCCCACGGGCAGGTGGCGCGGCTGAGTCCGCAAGGCTCCGCCGCCGCCCACCCGGTCCCGGGGTCGGGCGGCTTTTTCGTTCCACCACAAGCAAACGGTGACTTACCTACGGGTGTAGCTCAACTGGCTGAGCAGCGGTCTCCAAAACCGCCGGTTGCAGGTTCGAATCCTGTCACCCGTGCGTACCAACGGCTCCGGCGTTGCCGGTGGCCATCCACTGTGGACAGACAGCGCCATCCCGGTGCGTAGGTGGTCGGTTACTTCGGCATGTGTGGGTTCGACTCCCGCCCGCCGGTCCTGCGAGGGTCGGCTGAAACCGACCGCCGCCTCGGATCTCGGGATGGCGCACCAACAGCAGCACCTTCCCGGTGCGCAGACGGACGGCTACTTCGTCTCCGAATCGCCCCCATCGGGCGATGTGGGATTGACACCCCACACACCGGCCGTCGACCAGATCTCGGGAGGGCCACAACTTCAGACGCCAACGGGGTGCCCGGTGCGCAGGCATCGGGGTACTTCGAATTCGGATCGAGAGGTCGCGGGGTTCGAATCCCCGCCCGGCCGACCACATCGGCCGGTAGCTCAGCGGAAGAGCGCTATGTCCCCGGAGCCGACCCGGATCTCGGGCACCCCAGGCGTCTGTCGGAAGGGCTCCTCCCCGTACGGAGAGGAGCCCTTCACCATGTCCAAGTTCAACAGCAGCACGGTCCGGGCGGCGGTCCGGTCGGCGGTCGTGGGTCACCGGCTGCCCGTCGGGCGTACCCACGAAGGCGCGCCCGGTTACGGACGCGACGCGAAGAGCGAGCTGTTCCTGCTCGCCGTGGCGAACATGGTCGGCGAGGACACCTTCTACGAGCAGGCCGGCGACCGGGACGACCGGTACCAGCGGCTGCTGCACCAGGTCGCGGTGGACGACTCGACCTGGACGGCCGGGTTCCTGCGCTGGCTGCGTGCCGACGCCAACCTGCGCTCCGCCGCCATCGTCGGCGCCGCCGAGGCCGTCCGGGCGCGGCTGGTCGCCGGTGTCGGGCCGGGTCCGGTGACGAACCGGAGCCTGATCGACTCGGTACTGCTGCGCGCCGACGAGCCCGGCGAACTGCTCGGCTACTGGACCTCCCGGTACGGCCGGGCCATCCCCAAGCCGGTCAAGCGCGGGGTCGCCGACGCGGTGCTGCGGCTCTACAGCGAGCGGTCGCTGCTCAAGTACGACACCGCATCGCACGCGTTCCGCTTCGGTGACGTGCTCGACCTCGTACACCCGGCAACTGATCGTGATTGGCAGGGTGAGCTGTTCCGGCACGCGCTGGACCGGCGGCACGGCCGGGGTGAGGTGATCCCCGAGCGGCTCGCGATGCTGCGGGCCAACGCCGCGCTGCGGGCCGCCGCCACCAACCAGCCGGACCTGCTGCTCGACGCCGACCGGCTCCGGGAGGCCGGGATGACCTGGGAGGACGCCCTGTCGCTCGGCGGTTCGACGCTGCCCAAGGCCCGGCTGTGGGAGGCCATGATTCCGTCGATGGGGTTGTTCGCGCTGGCCCGCAACCTGCGCAACTTCGACCAGGCCGGGGTCTGCGACGAGGTCGCGGCCACCGTCGCGGCCCGGTTCGCCGACCCGGCGCAGGTGGCCGGCTCGCGGATGTTCCCGTTCCGTTGGCTGGCCGCCTACCGCAACGCGCCGTCGCTGCGCTGGGGGCATGCCCTCGACCGGGCGCTGACCGCGTCGCTGGTGAACGTGCCGGCGCTGCCCGGCCGCACGCTGATCCTGGTCGACGTGTCCGGCTCGATGTTCTCGTCCACGGCCGGCCGGATGTCGGACATGAACCGGGCCGACGTCGCGGGCGTCTTCGGCGCGGCGCTGGCGCTGCGCACCGACCCGACGCTGGTCTGGTTCAACGGCAGCTCGGCAGCGGTGAAGGTGCCGCGCGGTGGGTCGCTGCTGCGGCTCGTCGAGTCGATCCCGCGGCCTTCCGGCGGCACGTCGACGGCCGCGGCTGTGCAGCGGTGGTACCGCCGGCACGACCGGGTCGTGATCCTCACCGACGAGCAGGCCAACTACAGCGGCCAGCACGACGTGGCCGCGTCGGTACCGGCGAGCGTGCCGGTCTACACCTGGAACCTCGGCGGCTACCGGCTCGGCCACGCCCCGTCGGGTACCGGCAACCGGCACGCGTTCGGCGGGATGTCGGACGCCGCGTTCCGGCTGATCCCGCTCCTTGAGCGCGGGACGGATTCCGGCTGGCCCTGGCAGCAGTAGCGCGACGGGCGGCCCGCACCGTGCGGGCCGCCCGTCACATCCCACGCCGTAGACGTCGCTGCGCAGACTCCGGCTGCGCGCTAAGTTCCGGAAGTGACCGTGGTGGATCCGTCAAGCGAAGACTGTCCCATCTGTGCGAAGCATCGCGGCGAAGGCCCGCTCGTCGGTGGTCCGTTGGTATGGGAGGACAAGCAGGTGCTCGTCTACCACCGGCCACCCGGTGCGAGCGGCCGGGTGATCCTCGGCCACCTGTTCGTGGAGACCCGCCGCCACGCCCCCTACCTGGACGAGCTCACCGACGCGGAAGCCGGCGCGGTCGGCTGGGCCGCGTCACGGGCGGCAGCGGCGCTGCGCGGTGAACTGGACCCGGAGCAGGTGTTCTCCGCAATCGTCGGCACGGGTGTCGCCCACTTCCACCAACACGTCTTCGCGCGCCATCGGGGCACGCCCGCCGAGCTTGACTGGATGAGCGGTAACGAATGGGACGGCGCCCCGCGCGGTGGTCAGGCGGAAGTCACCGCGCTGGCGGACCGCCTGCGGTCGCACTTCGGTGGTCAGCGCCCCGATCATCCGTAGGGCTGGCAAGTCGTTGGTGGGCGGGCACCTGCTCACGGAGTGACGGGCGGTGCCGTTGGAGAACTTGAACATCAACAGTTCCGGTCCGGCCGCGGCCCCGTCAAGCAGCCGTTCCGGAGAACTGCGCCGGCCGTGCGGCTAGCGTCGGAAGCCGTGGGGTACAGCGTCAGGAGCCCCGTGCCGGCTGCGGATGAGCTGCCGCCAGCCGGTCGCTGCGCGCCGGTCGCACCACCCGTGCGTGGCTGGCGGCGGGCGGCGCTGACCGTGCCGGCCGTCCTCGCGGCCACCGTGTCCGGGCTGGTCGGGCTGACCAACCGACCGCTCTGGCGGGACGAGTACGCCACGGTGTACGCCGTCGGCGCGTCCCGGCGGGAGTTGACGAGCCTGCTGGCCAACGTCGACGCATGGCGCGGGCTGTACTACGTCGGGCTGCGGCTGTGGGTGGCGGTGGCCGGCGACTCGACGGTGGCGCTGCGGATCCCGTCCGTCGTGGGCACCGTGGTCGCCGTGGCCGCGCTCACCCTGCTGGGCGTACGGCTGCTCGGCCCGTTGGCTGGCGTGGTCGCCGGGCTGCTCGGCGCGCTGCTGCCCACGACGGCGCTGTACGCCGACTTCGCCCGCGAGTACGCCTGGGTGCAGGCGGTGGCCGTGCTGTCCACGCTGGCGCTGCTGGCCGCGCTGGATCGGCCGTCCGGCTGGCGCTGGGTGCGCTACGGGGCCCTCACCGTGCTGGTCGTCTACCTGCACGCGGTGGCGGGACTGATCCTGTTGGCGCACGCCGCGTTCGTGTACGGCCGGTACGGTCGCCGCCTGCCGGCCGATGCCCCCCGGCGACGTGGGCGCGCCTTCGCCGTCACGGTAGTGGTGGTGCTGCTTTTCACGGCTCCGCTGGTGTACCTGGCTACCCAGCAGAAGGCGGCGGCCGACTGGATCCGCAACGACTGGGAGGCGGTCGTCGCCTTCCCGACCTATCTCTTCGGCTCCCTGTCGGTGGCGGCGTTGGTGGTCGGTGGCGCCCTGCTCGGCTGCGTGGCGCTGGGTCGGGCCCGGTCCGGCCTGGTCGTCCCGCTGCTGCTGTGGGCGCTGGCGCCGCCGGCGGTGTGCTACGCCGCCTACCCGGCCGCGCACCTGTTCGCCGCCCGGTACTCCCTGTTCACCCTGCCGGCCTGGGCGCTGCTGGCGTCCGCCGCGGTCACCACCGGGTGGCCGTCGACCGGCTCCGCGCCGGGCCGGCTGCGGCTGGTGGCCGCGTCGCTGGCGGTGCTGGCCCTGCTGGCCGTCTCCTGGCCGGCTCAGCGGGCCGTCCGGGATCCGGCCCGCCAGCACGACCCGGACTTCACGGCCGCGGCCCGGCTGGTGGCCGCCGGGTACCGGACCGGTGACGGCATCGTCTACGCCGGCACACCGCAGCTCAGCCGGCTCGCTTTCCGACACGAGCTGACCGGGCCGACGCCCCGGGACGTGTTGGTGTCCGTGCCGTTGGATCAGATCCACACGTTCCACGCGGTGGACTGCCCCGAACGGGCGGTCGCGCGGTGCGTCGGGCAGACAGACCGGATCTGGCTGGTGGTCCTGGGCGACGAGCGCGACCCGTTCGCGGCGCTGGCCCGCCACTACCGCACGTACCTGCGCAACCACTACCGGGTGACGTCAACGGCGACGCTGCGCAGGGTGCGGGTCGTGCTGCTGCTACGCGGGCGGGTCTGAGTTCCGATCATTTCCCGGTGGTCGCGGCCTGCCGCCAGGAGTCAGCCGTCTGTTGGTCGTAGTAGCGGGTGAATCCGCAACTCCAGGCGATGGGGGCAGTCAGCGGAGCTCCTCCCCAACGGGGCTCACCGGAGACAAGCAGGCGGGATCCGACTCCATACGAATGGAAGGACTCGACCGGGCCGTACTGCGCCCCGGCCAGGGGCGGATCCATGTCCACCGTGACGGTTGGTCCGGTGCCGCCGAAGAACCACTCGCCAACCGCGAATGTCACTCCCACCAGGTCCAGATAGCCCAGGCCGGAACGGTTGGAGTGAGCCGGGCCGACGTCGACCACGACACCGTCGAACGCGAACGCCCGATGGACAACGGTCGCTGGCTCGTACCCCTCCACGCAGCTCTTCATCCCCTCCTCCGGCAGCGGCCCGGACGGCACACCGGTCGGGTTGTCCGTCGCCGGGGCTGACGACGAGTTGTCCACGGCCGCACGGTCACCGATGAACGCCTGCACGGCAACGCCCCCACCAAGCACCAGGGTCAGCGCCGCGGCAGCACCGAAGACCCGCAGGTGGCGCTGCCTGCGCCGGGCGGACCTGCCGGCGTGGACCAGCTCGTCGACGGGCGCGGGACCGACGGGTACCCGATCTGCGAGCCGTTCGAGCATCCGGACGGCTTCCTCGTCATTCATGGGTGGCTCCCCCGCGTAGGTCGGCAAGGTTGGCGTCGGTGGACAGCTGGGTCAGGGCCCGGGACACCCGGCTCTTCACGGTGCCGGGGGCGATATTGAGCGCTTCGGCGATCTGCTGATCGTTGAGGTGTGCGTAGTACCGCAGCACGACAACCTCACGGTTGACCTGGCTCAGGCGGGCGAGCGCGCGACCCACCGCGTCCGCTGCGTCCACCCGGGTGGTGGCATCCGCCTCGATCTGTTCGGGCACCACAACGGCGGGTTTCTCGCCCCACCACCGTCGTCGACGACTGTCGTGATAGGCGTTCACCAGGATCCGGTACACGTAGGCGTCCCGATCGTCCGCCTTCGTGACCTTGGCCCACGCCAGGTAGCAGCGCAGGAGTGCCGTCTGGGCCAGGTCCTCGGCATCCTGCACGGTGCATCCCAGCAGCACTGCGGAACGAACGAGAGCGGGCCAGCGCGCGCTCGCGTACGCGGAGAACTCCTCGTCTCGCTTCACTCGTCCCCCAGTCGAATCCAGCCGTCACCACTTAGACGGGTTGCCGGAGCCGTTTGGGTCCATACATCCAGCGCGCGGAGAGCAAGGTAGCCGAGGCCACAAGATCAGCTGAGTGATTCGCCGGGTTGAAAAGGCGAAGCGGCGACCAGGTGTGATCACTGGTCACCGCTTCGTTCAGCCCGGCGAAGAGCTGGTGGCCAGGGGCGGGGTCGAACCGCCGACCTTCCGATTTTCAGTCGGACGCTCGTACCAACTGAGCTACCTGGCCGTGTCGTTCGGTCATGCTACCCGCGACTCCGGCGTGCCGTGGTCGGGGCCTCAACACGAAACGCCGCGCTGGGCGCGGCGTCTGCGCTGGGCGGTCCTGACGGGACTTGAACCCGCGACCTCCGCCTTGACAGGGCGGCGAGCACTCCAACTGCTCCACAGGACCTTGCTTATGGCTCGACAGCTTACACAGTCGAGCCAAGTACCCCCAACGGGATTCGAACCCGTGCTACCGCCTTGAAAGGGCGGCGTCCTGGGCCACTAGACGATGAGGGCGCTCCGCAATCATTGCATACGTGCTTTGAGGGCGGCTGCTCCCATCCGGCTCCGCCGGAAGCCTGCACAGCATACGTGATCCGAAGACCCGCTCCAAACCGGCCACCACCAGCGCCAGCAAGCAAGGAGTCGGCGGGACGGAGAGGATCAGGGCAGCGAGCAGGTACCGGCCTGCCAGGCCGTCCAGTCCGGTGCGCGGGTGAGGCAGTAGCCGTTGGGGGTGCCGCCCTGGTAGGCGGGGACGGCGGTGTCCGACCACGGGCGGGCGGCAGCCCCCGGAGCGTGCACCTCGACGTCGCGCAGTGAGACCGGGGGGACGACCAGCGGGCCGCCGGGCCGGGCCGGGTCGCGGTAGACCTCGACGTACTCCTCCAGGGTGGCGGTGCCGCCGTGGGGTAGCCGGGTTGAGGTCAGCGGGTACCAGGCGTCGCGCCAGCGCAGCCGGGCCTGCCAGGTGCCCGTCTCGTCGGCGGCGAGGCTGATCGTGATCCGGTCGCCGGCGTGGATCGGGAACTGGTCGTAGAAGGACCAGCGGTTGCTGGTGGTGTCGAAGGTGTAGATCCGTTGCCGACCCGAGCCGGCCCAACCCACTTCCGCCCAGCCCACCTCCAGCCAGCGGGTACCGTCGGCGGTCTCCTGTTTGGCCATGAACCGGGCCGCCACGAAGTCGAAGCTGTCCGCCCGTACCCCCGGGTCGGTGACGCCCAGCTCGCCGCTGACGCCGGCCCACGCGCCGACCGTGGTCGCCCCCAGATGGGTGTACCCGCCGGGCGAGGTTCCGGCCGCCGCCTGGTCGTCGGCGCGGCCCGGGGTGAACGACACCAGCGCGGGCAGCACGAGGCCCAGAGCTGCGATCCGCCACCAGCGTCTGTCCACGTTCTGTGCAACGGGCTACCGGTGAGGTCGGTGACGCCTACCGGGGTCGGCTGTCGGCAGGGTGCCGCAGGTTGCCAGACTGGCGGCATGGCGTACGACGATCTCAAGGACTTCCTGGTCGCGCTGGAGAAGGCCGGCCAGCTCAGCCGGGTCAGCGCGGCGGTCGACCCGACCCTGGAGCTGAGCGAGATCGTCACCCGGACGGTGCGGGCCGGCGGGCCGGCGCTGCTGTTCGAGCGCCCTACCAGGGGCGACATGCCGGTGGCGATCAACCTGTTCGGGTCCCGCGAGCGGATGGCGATGGCGCTCGGTGGGGACATCGAGGAGATTTCGCGGCGGATCGGTGACCTGGTCAAGCCGGAGCTGCCGCAGGGGTTCGCCGGCATCCGGGAGGGCCTGGGCAAGCTGCTGCAACTCAAGTCCGCGCCGCCCAAGCGGGTCAGGTCGGCACCCTGTCAGGAGATCGTCCACAAGGGCGCGGAGGTGGACCTGAACCGGCTGCCCGGCCTGGTCGTCTGGCCCGAGGACGGCGGGATCTTCCACAACTTCGGGCTCACCCACACCAAGCATCCGGAGACCGGAAAGCGCAATCTCGGGCTGTACCGGCTCCAGCAGCACTCGCACAACACGCTCGGCATGCACTGGCAGATCCACAAGGACTCGACCGCGCACCACGCGGTCGCCGAGCGGCTCGGGCAGCGGCTGCCGGTGGCCATCGCGATCGGCTGTGACCCGGTGGTCTCCTACGCGGCCACCGCGCCGCTGCCGGGCGACATCGACGAGTACCTGTTCGCCGGGTTCCTGCGCGGGGCGCGGGTGGAGATGGTGGACTGCCTGACGGTGCCGCTGCGGGTACCGGCGACCGCGCAGATCGTGCTGGAGGGGTATATCGAGCCGGGGGAGCGGGCGCCGGAGGGGCCGTTCGGCGACCACACCGGCTTCTACACGCCGGTGGAGCCGTTCCCGGTGCTGCACGTCGAGTGCATGACGACCCAGCGCAACCCGGTCTACCAGTCGATCATCACGAGCAAGCCGCCCCAGGAGGACGGCGGGATCGGGTACGCCACCGAGCGCCTCTTCCTGCCGCTGCTCAAGATGATGATCCCGGAGATCGTCGACTACCACCTGCCGGAGGCCGGCGTCTTCCACAACTGCGTGATCGTCTCGATCCGCAAGCGCTTCCCGAAGCACGCGCAGAAGGTGATGAACGCGATCTGGGGCGCGCACCTGCTGTCGCTGTCGAAGCTGATCGTGGTGGTGGACGACGACTGCGACCCGCACGACTACCACGAGGTCGCGTTCCGGGCCTTCGGCAACGTCGACTACGCCCACGACCTGCTGCTCACGGCCGGCCCGGTCGACCACCTGGACCACGCCTCGTACCAGCAGTTCTGGGGCGGCAAGGCGGGCGTGGACGCGACCCGCAAACTGCCCACCGAGGGGTACACCCGGGGCTGGCCGCAGGCCACCGAGATGTCACCGGAGATCGTCGCGAAGGTCGACGCCCGCTGGAAGGAGTACGGCCTGTGACCACGCTGGCGCCGGAGCGGCCCAACCCGGTACGCGCCTTCCTGAACCTGGTGATGATCGAGCACTCGATCTTCGCGTTGCCGTTCGCGTACCTGGCCGCGCTCACCGCGATGCTGCCCGAAGTCCAGTGGGGGACCCTCGCGCTGATCACGGTGGCGATGGTGGCCGGCCGCACGGTGGCGATGGCCGCGAACCGGATCATCGACCGGCACATCGACGCGCAGAACCCCCGGACAGCGAAGCGGGAGCTCATCACCGGCGCGATCTCGCTGCGGGTGGCCTGGGCCGGCCTGCTGCTCAGCCTGGTGATCTTCCTGGTCAGCGCCGCCGCCTTGAACTGGCTGGCGCTGCTGCTTTCGCCGCTGGCCGTGGTGGCCCTGGTGATCTACTCGTACGCCAAGCGGTTCACCAACTACCCGCAGGCGTTCCTGGCGCTCGCCCAGGCGGTCGCGCCGATCGGGGCGTGGATCGGGGTCACCGGCCGCTGGTCGTGGCCGGCGGTGCTGCTCGGGGTCGCGGTGGGTACCTGGATCGGCGGCTTCGACTGCATCTACGCCTGCCAGGACTACGCGGCCGACCAGCAGATCGGCGTCGGCTCGGTGCCGGTGCGCTGGGGGATCGCCGGGGCGCTGCGCATCTCGTCGGCCGTCCACGTGGTCACGATGATCTTCTTCGTCTGGTTCGGCCTGGCCGCCGGGTACGGCTGGCTGTGGTGGCTGGGTCTGGCGCTGACCGCGATCGTGCTGGTCTACGAGCACTCGATCGTGAAGGCGGACGACCTGTCCCGGCTCAACCGCGCGTTCTTCACCGCCAACGGCGTCATCGGCATCGCCATCTTCGTCTTCGCCCTGGCCGACCTGATCTTCCTCCAGCACCTGCACGCCTGACCGCGTCAGCGGGCGCCGAAGTCGCCGAGGCCGTTCTCCAGGAGGGCGTAGCCGGCGATGGCGGCGGCGCGGGCCTGCGGGAGGGCCGAGGCCGGTGGGTGCCCGGCGGCGATCAACCGGCGGTTCTGGCCGGCGAGGGCGTACTGCACGCTGACGAGTTGCGCGGCGGCCACCCGGACGGTCAACTCGTCGGCGTCGGTGGTCTGCGCCAGCGCGTCGGCCAGTGCCTGCTGGCTGCGGGAGACGAAGTGCAGTACCCGGGCGGCCAGCGCGGGGGTGGTCTCGATCAGGTCGCGGATGGCGAGCACGACCGGGTCGTCGTTGAGCCCGGTGATCGCGTCGTGCGTGGCGAGCTGGTCGAGGAAATGGGTGCGCAGCGCGTCGAGGGCCGACTGGCCGGGCCGGCGGGCGAGTACCACCCGGGCCGGCTCGTCGATGTGCGCCTCCATCGGGCCGACGACCAGGTCTTCCTTGGTGGGGAAGTAGTTGAAGGCGGTCATCTTGGAGACGTTCGCGGCGGCGGCGACCTCGGCGACGGAGACGGCGTCGAAGCCCCGCTCGCTGAACAGGGTCACTGCCGCGTGCTCGAGTTGGCGGCGGGTCTCCGCCTTCTTGCGCTCCCGCAGGCCCTCGGTCACGAGTCAGATCGTACCAAGGCTAAAAATGTTCTGAGATAAAACCTTGACCGAGTCAATGTTTTTCGGTCAGGCTGGATGGCATGACTCGGACCCAACGGCGACTTGCCGGGCTGGCCTGCCTCCTCACCATCGTGCTCGCCGTCCTCGACCAGAACATCGTCACCTCGGCGGCGGTGCCGCTGGTCCACGACCTCGACCCCCGGCACGGCGTGGCCGCGCTGCCCTGGCTGATCGCCGCCTACGGCCTGGCCGCCACCGCGGCGCTGCCGCTCTACGGCAAACTCTGCGACACCTACGGCGCGAAATGGATCTACCTGACCGCCATCGGCCTGTTCCTCGTCGGTTCGGCACTGTGCGGAGCTGCCCAGAACGATCGCGCAACTGATCGCCTTCCGGGCCGTGCAGGGCCTGGGCGGCGGCGGCCTGATGGGTGTGACGATGGTGGTCATCGCCCAACTCAGCCCGCCTGAGCAGCGCGCCCGCCGGGGCGGCATCGGCGGCCTCGTGGCCGGCTTCGGCCTGGTCGTCGGGCCGCTGGTCGGCGGCGCGCTCGCCGAGCACCTGAGCTGGCGGTGGATCTTCTACGTGAACCTGCCGCTCGGCGTGCTGATCCTCGCGACCGGCGCGGCCGTCCTGCGGCTGCCCGCACCGCACCGCCGGCACCGCCTCGACTACCCGGGCGCGGCGCTCGCCGCGGCCTTCGCGGTCACCCTGTCACTGCTGTTGGAGTGGGGCGGCCAGCGCTACCCGTGGACCGCGCCGACCACCCTCGGCCTGGCCGGCGCCGCCGCCGGACTGCTGGCCGGGTTCGTCTGGCGGGAGGCCGTCGCGGTCGAGCCGATCCTGCCGCTGCGACTGTTCGCCACCCGGGCCGTCGCGCTCGCCCTGCCGCTCCAGGGCCTGCTCGCGCTCGGCATGACCGGTGCGATCGTCTACGTGATCGTCTACCTCCAGGTCGTCCGGGGCATCGCCGCCGACCACGCCGGCCTCTACCTGCTCCCGGTGGCGGTCGGCATGACCGCGGCCGGCACCGTCGTGGGCCGGCTGGTCGCCCGGGGCACGCCCATCCGGATTTTCATGATCAGTGGTACGAGCGCCGCCGTACTGGCCCTCGGCCTGCTGACCCTGCTGCGGGCCGACACCGCGCTGCCCTGGTTGGCTGCCGTCCTGGTGCTCTACGGCGTGGGCCTCGGACAGGCGATCGGGGTACTGGTGATGGTCGTGCAGAACGCCGCGCCACCACACCAACTCGGCGTCGCCACCACCGCACTGCGACTCTTCCAGGCACTCGGCGGCGCGCTCGGTGCCGCGATCTTCGGTTCGGTGCTCAGTCACGCCTTCGCGGCCCGGTACCCGCTACCCGGCCACCCCGGCGTCGCCGCCCTGGCCGGCGTACCCGCCGCCGACCGGCCCCGGGCGCTGGCCGCGTTCGTCGGCGCCCTGGACGCGGTGTTCGCCGGTGCCGCTCTGGTGATGGCGGTCGCCCTGGCGCTGGCCATCCTGCTGTGGCGCACCCGCCCGGCTCCGGTGCCCGCTCCGGACTCCGTTGCTGTCCCGGTGGCGGCGCAGGTGCCGGCCTGAGGTGGGGCCTGTGGACGTGGTGCATGCTGGACGGCGTGCGTATCCCGTGGATCGTGGGGGTGTCCGGGGCGTCGGGCACCCCGTACGCGGCTGCTGTGCTCGGTGCCCTGTTCGACGCGGGGGAGCCGGTGGACCTGGTGGTGTCCCGGGCGGCCCGGCTGACCATCCTGGACGAGACCGGGGTCTCCTTCCGGGACGCGCACTGGAAGGACGACCTGGCGACCTGGCTCGGACGCGACCTCGGGGATGTGGCCTACTGGCCGGCCGGCGACCTGGCCGCCGGCCCGAGCAGCGGCTCGTACCCGGCGCGCGGGATGCTCGTGGTGCCGGCGAGCACGGCCGCCTGTGCGGGGATCGCGCTGGGGCTGTCCAAGGACCTGCTGCAGCGCGCCGCCGACGTGAACCTCAAGGAGCACCGGCCGGTGGTGGTGGTACCGCGCGAGACGCCGGTCTCCCGCAGCCACCTGGAGCACCAGCTGGCCCTGCTGGACGCCGGTGCCGTGGTGCTACCCGCCAGCCCCGCCTTCTACGCGGCGGGTGCGCGGGCCACCGCCGCGCAGCTGGTGGACTTCGTGGCCGGCAAGGTGCTCGACGCCGTCGGCGTACCCCACGACCTCTTCCGCCGCTGGACCGGCCGCTGAATCGTCCGGCCGCTGAACAATCGGCCAGTTGACAGGCGACCGGTCCGCGATTCAGTGGCGGTGCATGCGCGCTGCCGTTGGGGTGGTGGCTGCCGGCGTTCGGCGGATGGGTGGGCGTCTCCGGCTCGATCAGGCCCTCGCCTTCGAGCAGCGAGCGCACCTCGGACTCCCGGAACCGGCGATGCCCGCCGGGCGTTCGGATACTGCCGATCCGGCCAGCCGCGGCCCAGCGGGTGACGGTCTTCGGGTCGACGCGGAACAGCGCGGCCACCTCGCCCGGTGTCAGCAGACGGTCTCCCGTGTCCACGACCCCCTCCTCGCGTCGACAGCTGGCTCGGCGCGATTGCGCGCCGGCCAGGCATTTGGGACGTAAGAACATTAAACAGTGATCAGTACGTAGTGTCCTGCTTATGGAAAAATGACCGGAGATGCGTATTTAGCCGGTATTGTACGTGAGCCAGGCTCATAATGATCCATGTTTCCGCAGGTCGCCGGGGTACTCCGAGAGGCAGGCCGGAACGGGCGGGCTGTGGCCCGAGCGCTAGGGTCCAGGCATGAGGAGCCCGGCAAAGGGTGACGCGCGGCGGCAGCGTGGTAACGGGTGCCCCGGCGGAGCGCCCGGGACCGGATGACCACGACACGCGGCGCCCCACAAGCCGGCCTGGCGGGGAGCACCACGACCGCCGCCCCGGCGCGGCGGGCGGACCTGATCGAGCACTGCGACGAGGTGGCCCGGGACTGGCTGCACGAGGCGGTCGGCATCGTCGAAGCCGACGCCAACCGTTCCGCCGACACCCACCTGCTGCTCTTCCCGCTGCCACCGGCGTGGGGCATCGACCTCTACCTCAAGGACGAGTCGGTACACCCGACCGGCTCGCTCAAGCACCGGCTGGCCCGCTCGCTGTTCCTCTACGCGCTGTGCAACGGCTGGATCGGCCCGGACACCACCGTCGTCGAGGCGTCCTCGGGCTCCACCGCGGTCTCCGAGGCGTACTTCGCCCGGCTGCTCGGGCTGCCGTTCGTGGCCGTGATGCCGAAGTCCACCTCACCGGAGAAGATCGCGCTGATCGAGTTCCACGGCGGCAGCTGCCACCTGGTGGAGACGGCCGGCGAGGCGGTGCCGACCGCCCGCGCGCTGGCCGACCGGCGCGGCGGGCACTTCATGGACCAGTTCACCTACGCCGAACGCGCGACCGACTGGCGCGGCAACAACAACATCGCCGAGTCGATCTTCGCGCAGCTCGCCCTGGAACGGCACCCGGAACCCGCCTGGGTCGTCGTCGGCGCGGGTACCGGCGGCACCTCGGCCACCATCGGCCGGTACCTGCGCTACCGCCGGATGCGCTCGAAGCTGTGCGTGGTCGACCCGGCCGGCTCGGCGTTCTTCCCCGGCTGGGTGACCGGCGACGACGACGTACACGCGCCCGGCTCGCGGATCGAGGGCATCGGCCGGCCCCGGGTGGAGCCGTCCTTCCTGCCGTCCGTGGTGGACTGCATGATCCAGGTACCCGACGACGCCTCCCTTGCCGCGATGCGGGTCGCCTCCCGGCTGCTCGGCCGCCAGGTCGGCGGCTCCACCGGTACCAACCTGTGGGGCGCCTTCACGCTGATCGCCCGGATGCGCGCCGCCGGCCAGCAGGGCAGCGTGGTCACCCTGCTCTGCGACGGCGGCGAACGCTACGCGGGCACCTACTACGCCGACGACTGGGTCGCCGCCGCCGGCATCGACCTGGGCCCCGCACTGTCCACAGTGGAGCACTTCGTGGCGACCGGCGAGTGGCCGGTTCCCGCCCGGCTCGGCCCCGTCCTGCCCTGACGGCTACAGCTTCTCGCGGCCACCGCGTTGGGCGGTGGGCCAGACGACCGGGTGTCGGGTGGCGTCACGGTGGTCGAGGGCCTGGTGCGCGGGGCCCGTCCACGGGCAGATCAGGCAGACGGCCTCCTTGCGGAAGGTCGGGTCGCCTGCCCTGCGGTGCTCCGGTACCGGCAGGCGCACGCCGTGCAGGTGAAGCCAAACAGCCACTGTTCCTCGTCCATCGCGTCTCCCGTCGCTGAAATGGAAGGGGGACCGGGCCCACCCCTCGCGCCCGGTCCCCCGCAGCTACGGCGAAGGAGTCAAGCTCTACCGCGCCGCACCTGCACATGCACAGCGTACTAAGCATGCGAAGTGTGGGT
Organism: uncultured Actinomycetota bacterium; assembly: GCA_963794685.1. Lineage (GTDB taxonomy): Bacteria > Actinomycetota > Actinomycetes > Mycobacteriales > Micromonosporaceae > CAVTWH01. Next base: position 135,793 of record CAWCFK010000015.1, read on the forward strand.
AACCCACCTGGCACACTCAGTGTGCGTTCAAGCTGGTTGCGTGGCTGAGTTCATCCCGGACTACGAGCGGCTGGCCGAGGACATCCGGCAGCAGATCCGCGACGGCCGGCTGCGCCCGGGGGATCAGCTCCCGAGCCGGGCACAGCTCTGTGACCTCTACTCAGGTCAGCCAGCAGACCGTCGCGACGGCGCTCATGGCTCTGAAGCTCACCGGCTGGACACGTGGCCACCAAGGGCGCGGCACCTTCGTGGTCGACGACCCGCCATCTGCGCAATCGGACTAACCGGCAGGCCGCAGCGCCAGCGGAGGAGCCGGCGCAGGCGGGAAGCCTTGCGGCGCTAGGGGAGTGGCGTCACCAGGGACATCGCCGCGGCGCAGATCGCTGGGCGACAGTCAGCGGCTTGACGGTCGCCGCAGACGCGACCGGCGCGCCACCCTGTGTGGGTGACGCGCCGGAAGGCGTTGGAATGACTCAGTAGTAGCGCTTGGCGCCGGTGTGCCGGCCGGCCGGGTGACCCGGGCCGGAGTGGCGGGCCGGACGGCCGGTGCGCGGCGGACGCTGCGGGGCGGCCGGCTCGAACACCCGCACCGGTACGCCGCGTGGGCTCCTGCGCGCCGGTGACCTTCGCCAGATCCGGGCCGTCGCAACGGACCTGGGTCCGCTCCGCGTTCACGCCGGCCTTCTCCAGCAGCGCGAAGGTACCCGCCCGCTGGCGCGGCAGCACCAGGGTGACCACGGTGCCGGCCTCGCCGGCCCGCGCGGTACGCCCGGCACGGTGCAGGTAGTCCTTGGGGTCCTTCGGCGGGTCGATGTGCACCACCAGGGACACCCCGTCGACGTGGATGCCCCGGGCCGCCACGTCGGTGGCGACCAGCACGTCGAACCGGCCCTCACGGAACTCGGCCAGCGTGCGGGTACGCACCGACTGGGTCTTGCCGCCGTGCAGCGCCCCGGCCCGTACGCCCACCTCGGCGAGCTGGCCGACGAGCCGGTCAACGGCGAGCTGGGTACGCACGAACATGATCGTGCGGCCCTTGCGGGCGCCGATCCGCGCGATGATGTCGAGCTTCTCGCGCGGCGGGATGAGCAGCAGGTGGTGGTCCATCGTGGTCACCGACACGCTCGACGGGTCGGTCTCGTGGGTCACCGGCGTCGGTCATGAACTTGCTGACCAGGGTGTCCACGTCGCCGTCCAGGGTGGCCGAGAAGAGCATCCGCTGGCCGCCGGCCGGGGTCTGCTCGAGCAGTGCCACGACGTCGGGCATGAAGCCCAGGTCGCACATCTGGTCGGCCTCGTCCAGCACGGTGATCTCGATCTCGGCGAGCGAGCACTCGCGGCGCTCGATCAGGTCGGCGAGCCGGCCCGGCGTGGCGACCATGATGTCGACGCCCCGACGCAGGTCGCGGATCTGGTTGTCGTAGGAGGTACCGCCGACGGCGGTGCGGCTGTAGAGGCCCATCGCCCGGGCCAGCGGTACCAGCGCGTCGTTGACCTGCATGGCCAGCTCACGGGTGGGTACCAGGATCAGGGCCTTGGGCTTGTGCGGCGCGGCCTTGGCGCCGGCGCCGAGCCGGGCCAGCAGCGGCAGGCCGAAGGCCAGCGTCTTGCCGGAGCCGGTCTGGCCACGGCCGAGCACGTCCCGACCGCGCATCGCGTCCGGGATGGTGGCCGTCTGGATCGGGAACGGTGCGGTGATGTCCTGCCGGGCCAGCGCCTTAAGCAGCGGCTTCGGCACGCCGAGGGCGGCGAATCCGGCGGCGTCGGGCACGTCCAGCACGGACGGGAACGATGTGGGATCGGTGAACGGAGTTGCGGGCAGCGTCATGTGTTTTCTGTTTTACCTTCCGGGTGGGGCGCGTCTTCGCTGCTCACGTCGCACCGCCCGGTCCTGGGACCGGAGGGTGCGTTCAAACCCGGAAGAACGCCCGAGGCGCGCCTGTGGATGATGCGCACGCGCCTGGCAGACACAAACTGTGACTAGTGTACGTGATGGCGGTACCTGATCCGGGCCGCGGTGTCCGGGGTCACGCTGCGACGACGTTCCGCGCTCCGGCCACCTGCGCACGGGAGGTGCACGGTGAACCCGTTACTCAACTGTTCACTCGGGCAACTGCGGCAACGACGCGGCGTGAAATGGCAGGCGTACGGGCCGGATGTGCTGCCGCTGTGGGTGGCCGAGATGGACGTGCAGCTCGCCGAGCCGGTGCGCAAGGTACTGCAGGACGCGGTGGCTTCCGGGGAGACCGGGTACGCCTGGGCCGGCGAGTTGCCCGCCGCGTACGCCGACTTCGCGCAGGCGCGGTTCGGTTGGCGACCCGACCCGGCCGCCATGGACCTCATCCCGGACGTGATGCAGGGCATCACCGAGGTACTCGCCACGCTCACCGCACCCGGTGACGGGGTGGTCGTCACCACCCCGGTGTACCCGCCGTTCTTCGCCTTCGTCGAAGCGCTGGGCCGGCGCATCGTCACCGCGCCGCTCGGCCCCGACCTGCGGCTCGACCTCGCCGCCCTGGAGCGCGCGTTCAGCACCGCCGGTACCCGGGTGCTGCTGCTGTGCAACCCGCACAACCCGACCGGTACCGTCGCCAGCCGCGCCGAACTCCTCGCCGTCGCCGAGCTGGCCCACCGGTACGGCATCCGGGTACTGGTCGACGAAATCCACTCGCCACTGGTGTACCCGGGCCTCGACCACACCCCGTTCCAGGCGCTCGACGTGCCGGCCGCCCGGCAGTCCTTCGCGTTCGTCTCCGCCTCCAAGGCGTGGAACCTGCCCGGGCTCAAGGCGGCGCTGCTGATCGCCGGCCCCGAGGCGCTGGCCGACCGGGACCGGCTGCCGGCCACCACCCAGTTCGGCGTCGGCTCCTTGGGCGTACTGGCCGGGGTGGCGGCGCTGCGCGACGGCGGCCCGTGGCTGGCCGACCTGCTCGCCGGTCTGGCCGAGAACCGCCGGCTGCTCGGTGACCTGCTCGCCGCCGAGCTGCCCGAGGTCGGCTACCGGCCGCCGCGACGCCACCTACCTGGCCTGGCTGGACTGCCGGGCGCTCGGCCTCGGTGACGACCCGGCCGCCGTCTTCCTGGAGCGTGGCCGGCTCGCGGTGAACTCCGGCCCGCTCTTCGGCGAGCCGGGGCGCGGCTTCGTCCGCCTCAACTTCGCCACCCACCCGGAGCTGATCGCCGACGCCGTGCACCGGATGGCCGCCTGCCGCACCTGATCCGTCGCGTCCGCTGCGTGCGTGCGAGACGATCGCCCGTCGCGTCGATCCTCGGTGTTCGCCTGGCGGGGCGGGCCACTGCCGTCGGGTGTGCCTACAGGGTGCCGGTCAGGATGAGCAGGCCGACGATCACGATGAGCAGGGTGGCGCCCGCCACGATGCCCAGCGCGAGCTTCACGGCGGGACGGCCGTGGCCCGTTCCGGATCCGGTGTCCGGCCGGCCTTGGCGGAGGATGTGCCCGGTCAGCGAACTGGTGCCGGAATCGGGCCACTGGCCCGACACGTCACCGGTCCCCTCCTGCTGACCGGGCCGGGGCTGCCCCGGCGGGGCCTCCTCAGCGGCTGGGCGGCCCGCGCCGTAGACGGTGCCGCCGCCCGGCGGGGCCGGACTGCGTTGCCAGTCAGGGGACCCGGGGCCGGCCGGCGGTAACCCCGGCGGCTGGTAGCCGGCCGGAGGTTGGTATCCGGCCGGCGGGTATCCGGGTGGCGGGTATCCGGGTGGCGGCTGGTACGCCGGCGGCGGCTGCTGTCCCGGGTGCGGCTGGTGTCCGGGCGGTACCTGGCCGGCATGGGGCTGGCCGGCATGGGGCTGGTCGCCGGGGAACTGGGGCGGCGCCTCCCCGCCCTGCGGCGGTGGGTACCCACCCGCAGCCGGGCGGGTACTGACGGGGGGGACGGGCTGCCGGGCGGGGGGTACTGGCCGGCCAGGGGCGGGTACTGGCCCGGTGGCGGGTACTGGCTCGGCGGCCCGTACTGGCCGGGTGGCGGGTACTGGCCGGGGGCGGGCGGCTCGGCGCTCGGGGACTCGGTGGCGCTCGGGTACTGCACCACGGACGGGTTGGTGGACGGGGGCCAGGCCGGCAGCGCGGACGCGGGTACCACCGGTGCGGCCGGGTATCCGGCCGGCGGCGCCGACACCGGCTGGCCGGGCGGCGGGTACGCGGGCGGCGCCGGGTACCCCGCAGGCTGGTACCCGGCAGGCTGGTACCCGGCGGGTGGCGGCGGGAACGGGGGGACCGGGTCCGGCTGCCCCGGCTGGGGCGTCGGCAGCGGGGGTACGGGCGGCGGGAACGGGCTGGGTACCGGCTCCGGGCCGGGCGGTGATCGGCGGCATCGGCGGCTCGGGCGGCATCGGCTGCGGTACCGGGTCACCTGCGTCCTGGCCGGCCGACCGGTACACCCGGGCGGCCGGCGCCGCGTTGCGGGCCGCGAGCGCCGCCGCCACGTCCTCGGCACTGATCGCCGGGCCGGCAACGCTCACCCGGGCCCGGGCCTGCCCCGGCCGACATCGGCGCCCCCGGCATCGACGACTCGGCCGCCGCCGACCCGACATCGGCGGAGCGGACATTGGGGGCGCGGACATCGGCGGAGCTGACATCGGCGGAGCCGACATGGGCGGAGCCGACATTGGCGGAGCGGACATGGGCGGAGCGGACATTGGCGGTGCGGACATAGGCGGGGCGGACATCGCTGCCGACGTTGGCCTGGTCAAGCCGGACATCGCCGCCGAGTAGGCCGGGTCGGAGCCGTAGGCGGGATTGCCGGCGTAGGCCTGGTCAGTGCCGTGGGCGGGATTGCCCGGGTAGGCCGGGTCGGCGTTGTAGGCCGGGTTGCCGGGGTAGGCCGCGTTGCCGGGGTAGACCGGGTCGGCGGTGTTGGCCGGTGGGGCGCTGGTCATCGGCGGCGCGGGCGTCGTCGGTACGACGGCCGGGGCCGGGCCGCCGCCGGGGCCGGGCTCGGGAGTGTTGGCCAGCCACGGTTGGGCGAAGTCGGCCCAGGCTGATTCGGCGCCGTTGCGGGGTCGGCGGAACGGTGCGTCGGAGCCGCTGCGCTGGGTCGGGATAACTCCGCTGACCAGCGACTCCGGCAGCACGCTGCCGGCCGGCGGGCCGGCCGGGACGGCTGGGCTGCCGGGACGGCGGAGGGGTAGCTGGCCGGGGGCGCCGGCGGACCGGCGGGCAGGTAGCCGGCCGGGGCTCGATCCCGGCCGGGGCGCCGCCGTCCGGGCCGGCGAAGGCGCCGGAGCGGTAGGTGCTGCCCGCGGTACGCAGCGGAGTCAGGTCCGGTGGCGGCGTGACGACGGCGTTCGGCACCGACACCCGGGCCACCGCCGCCGACCCGGTGGATTCCATCGAGGTACGCGCGGCGGGCACCGGCGCGGCCGGCTCGGGCTGCGCGGGTACCGGCTCCGGCTGGGCAGGCGGCTCGGGTGGCGAGTACGCCGGCTCGGGCAGGGACAGCGCGGCGGGTGGCTCGGGCAGCGCGAAGGGTGCGGGTGGCTCGGGCAGCATGAACGGGGCGGGCGGCTCGGGCAGCGTGAACGGCGCGGGCGGCGGGCTCGGCGGGTGCCGATGGTCCGGCGTCCGGGCCCCACAGGTTCGTCGCGGGCGCGCTGCCGGCCGGCGGTTGGGGTCCATCGAGGCGGCGCGGGCTCCGGCGGCCCAGTCGTAGGCCGGGTCCGGAGTGGACAGTGGCTCGCCGGTGGGCGCGGCCGGCGGCGGCCCCCACAGGTCGACCGGGTACGGCGAGGCGCCCCGGTCCTCGAAGTCGGAGTGCGGGTACCGCGCTCGGCCGGGGCAACCGGCGGCGGGTAGGACTGCGCGCTGGAAGGTGGCGCGTACGGCGAAGGCGAGGAGTACGCCGCCGGCACCGGTGTCGAGCCACCGGCCGACCACGGGTGTCGACGGGGTCGAAGGTGGTGGCGGGGCCGGCTCGTAGGAGTCCGACGGGTACCCGCCGGACCACTCGGCGGAGCCGGCCGGCTGCCGCCCGGCCTCACCGAACCGCAGATCCCCGGAGGACTCGCCGAACCGCACCTCGCCCGCGGCCGGCGAACCATACCGGGAGTCGCCAGCGGAGGGCTCGCCGTAGCGCGAGTCGCCAGCGGCGGGCGAACCGTAGCCGGAGTCGCCCGCGGCGGGCGAACCGTAGTGGGAGTCACCGAACGCGGGGTCGGGGAAGTCCGGCAGGCTGGCGGCCGGTGCCGGAACCGGGGCGGGTGGCTGGTACGCGGGCGGTGTGGAGACCGGCTCGTACACGCGGCGCTCGTAGCCGGGGGGCGCTGAGGACGGTGGCTCGTACCCGCTGTCGGGGGTCGGGTCGGGGTGCCGGTCGCGCTCGGGCCGGTAGCTCGGGGCGGCGGCGAAAGCGGCGGCCGGCGGCGGATCGGCCGGCAGGTCGCTGCCGGCGAACGAGGCGGCCGGACGGCGCTGCGGCAACGAGTTCACCGGGGGCGGGGGTACCGGCTCGAAGAGCGGTTCGCCGCCGGCCGCGCCGAGCCAGACGGCTCCGGTCGGCGGCGGTGCGGGCATCTCGAACGGCTCGTCGTCATCGCTGTCGGGGTAGTCCGGCAGCACTCGCACCGAGTGGGGGCGGAGCGGGCAGCGGTGGCAGGTCGTCCGGTGGGTACGTGCCCGGCGGTACCGCGCCCGATGGTCCGGCGCCGGCCGGTACCGCCCGGTCACGGGAGCTGTCGTCCATTGCCGCCTCCAACGCGCGCCTGCTTTGTTGCCCGCCGTTCACCGTGCCACATCCGGTCGAGCCAGCACAGGCCGGGGACGGCCGTACCCCGGTGAATCAAGGGTTTGTCACCGACTGCCGTGCGGCCATCGGCGCAGCGCGACCGGGCGTCGCGGCTACGGCGTGTCGTTCGGCTCGGTGGAGTCTTCCGGCGTCGGCCGAGGACGCTGCGGGGTCGGTGACGGCGCGGCGTGCTCGGCGCCGGCGCGGCCGACGACGGTGATGTCGACGAGGGTTGCGTCGACGGTCGGCGCTGCTCGACGCGGAGCTGGACGGCGCGCCTGACTTCGAGCCGGTGGGGCTTCGGTGAGCTGGTCTGGTGCTGCCGCCGGGGGTCGGGGTCGGCGGCTTCGGCGGCGGTGGCGGGCCGGGACGGCCGGCACCACCCGGGCTGCGGAGAAGAACGCCGACCACCAGACGTGAGCAAGTTTCACGTTCTCCCCGACCGTGGGAGCCTCGATCATCATGTTGTCGCCGTAGTACATGCCGACGTGGGACACCGTGGTCCAGTCGGTCCGGCTGGTCGGGTTGAAGAAGATCAGGTCGCCGGGGAGCAGGTCGGCCGGCGAGACCGGGATGAGCGCGTGCTGCTGATCCCGGGCGACCCGGGGCAGGGTGATGCCGACCGAGCGGTAGGACGCCCACATCAGCCCGGAGCAGTCGTAGGAGTTCGGCCCCTCGGCCGCCCACTGGTAGGGCTTGCCCCGCTGGGCCAGCGCGAAGTTCAGCGGCGGCCAGCGCCTTCGGGTTGGCCACCATGCCGTGGACATTGCTGCCGGCCACGAACCGGCCGTCCTGGGCCGCGTCCTGGAGTGTGCGCTGCGCGTCGGCCGCGGCGACCGCGTCGGTGTTGCGGGCCTTCAGGTCCAGCAGCGCGGTCTGCCGCTGGTTCAGCCCGGTGACCAGGGTGTCCCGCTGGCTGATCAGGGCCTGCTCGGTGATCTGGGCCGAGTGGTACGCGGCGAACGCCTGCTGCTCGGCGATGGCGGCCTTTTCGGCCGCGCGGGACAGCGCGTCCGGGTCGGGTGGGACGGCCGACAGGTCGCCGCCCAGTCCGGGGGCGAGCGCGCCGAGCCCGCTCAGATCCGGGTTGTACCCGCCGATCGCGCCCAGCGCGTCCGCGCTCTGGTACGCCCGGGCGACCGCGTCGGCGGCGTCCTGCTGCGCCTTGACCAACGCCGTCCGGGCGGTGCTCCAGGCGCGGCGCCGTCGACACCGACGTCTGGTGCGCCGCGTCGATCTGCTCGTCCAGGCTGTTGACCTGTTCGCCGAGGAGGGCGACCGCGGTCGTCTCGTTGTTGATCTGGATGGCCAGCGGCCCGACCGCGCCGGCCGGCACCGAGCCCGGCGCGCTGTCGGAGGTCACCGGGGCCAGGCCACCGTCCGGCACGGTGACCCCGAGCCCGCTGGTGGCGCTCGCCGTCGGGGTCGGTGCGGGGGTCGGGGCGGCGTACGCCGGGCGGGGGACGAGCAGGCAGAGCACTGAGCACGCCGCCGCTACCAAGATCGCCGGTCGTGCCGCGCGTCGTGCCTGCCCGTCCATCGCTCCCCATGCTCTGTGCGTTGCTCTGTGCGTTCCTGCCCCACAGAACGTTCTACGTCACTGGTGCAACACCTGTCACCCCCCATGGGTCGACGGCGGGATGAACGAAGGGTCGACGTACGCTCGCAAGCGCGGTGCTGTCACGAGTGGTGTCGCATGATGCGAAGGGTGGGCGGCGTGGACGAGGGTCTGAAGCGCGAGTTGGAAGCCAAGGTGTACGCAGGCGAGCGGCTCACCCGGGCGGACGGAGAAGCTCTCTACGCCAGCGACGACCTCGCCTGGCTGGGTCGGCTGGCGCACCACAAGCGCACCGTGGACAACGGCGACCGGGTGATGTTCAACGTCAACCGGCACCTGAACCTGACGAACGTCTGCTCCGCCTCCTGCGCGTACTGCTCCTTCCAGCGCAAGCCGGGCGAGAAGTCGGCGTACACGATGCGGGTCGAGGAGGCCGTCGCCAAGGCCCTGGAGATGCGCGACGAGCAGCTCACCGAGCTGCACATCGTCAACGGACTGCACCCCACCCTGCCGTGGAAGTACTACCCGCGGGTACTGCGCGCGCTCAAGGAAGCGCTGCCCGAGGTGTCGCTGAAGTGCTTCACCGCGACCGAGGTGCAGTGGTTCGAGAAGATCTCCGGGCTGCCCGCCTCCGAGATCCTCGACGAGCTGATGGACGCCGGCCTGGAGTCGCTGACCGGCGGCGGCGCGGAGATCTTCGACTGGGAGATCCGCAAGCAGATCGTCGACCACGCCACCCACTGGGAGGACTGGTCACGCATCCACCGGCTCGCCCACAGCAAGGGCATGAAGACCCCGTCGACCATGCTGTACGGGCACATCGAGGAGCCCCGGCACCGGGTCGACCACGTCATCCGGCTGCGTGAGCTGCAGGACGAGACCGGCGGCTTCCAGGTCTTCATCCCGCTGCGCTACCAGCACGACTTCGTCGACGCGGCGGACGGCAAGGTCCGCAACCGGATCCAGGCGCAGACCACGATGGCCGCGCCGGCCGAGTCGCTGAAGACCTTCGCGGTGTCCCGGCTGATGTTCGACAACGTGCCGCACGTCAAGTGCTTCTGGGTGATGCACGGGCTGTCGGTGGCCCAGCTCTCGCTGAACTTCGGCGTCGACGACCTGGACGGCTCGGTGGTCGAGTACAAGATCACGCACGACGCCGACGAGTACGGCACCCCGCACACCATGCACCGCGACGACCTGCTGCACCTGATCTGGGACGCCGGCTTCCAGCCGGTCGAGCGCAACACCCGCTACCAGGTCGTCCGCGAGTACGACCGGCCGGTCTCGCTGGCCGAGCGGCGGGCGCAGCCGCAGCAGGTCTGGGCCTGACCCCGACCGTGGCCCGCGACCGCGCAGACTCCGCCGCCGACCCGGACCCGCCGGGGAAACCGGACCGTCCCGGCAACCCGGGTCGCTCGGGCAACCCGGGTCGCTCCGGCAATCCGGCGCGCCGGGCGCAGGCGGCCCGGTCCAGCGGCGGCCCGACCGCCGGCCGGCCGGGTGCGTCAGTCGGGTCAGACGGCGGACAGCAGCCACCGACGAACAAGCTGAAATTTCCGCACCGGGACGCCCAGGGCCGGGTGGACACGCTGCCCGACATGATCTTCGGCGTGGTCGTCTGGCTGGCCGTGGCGCTGGCCATCCTGATGGTGGTCGAGGGCGTCGCCGCGGCCTTCGGCCAGGGCTTCGGGCGTACGTCGGGGTGGATCTGCGGCGTGCTCGCGGTGTGGCTGTTCGCCGAGGAGTACCGGGCCTGGCGGCCGGTACCGGCCCGGATCGCCCTGGCCGCCTTCGCGGTGGTGGTCGGGGGCACAATGGGGGGAGCCACAGCCGGGCTGATCAGCGGGGTTCCCGCCCTGGTCAGCGGGTTCGTGGGCGTCGCGGTGGCCGCCCTGGTCTACGCGATCCTGTGGTACTTCGGAGTGCGGATCCTGGCCCGCCGCTCCGGTGAGGAGTGACCTGCGGTGAACCTGCCCCCGACCGTGAAGTACACGCTGGGCCGCGTCGGTCTGTTCGTCGTGGTGTTCGGCGCGCTGCTGCTGGTACCCGGGATGGATCTGTTCCTCAAGCTGATGATCGCCATCCTGGCCTCGTTCGGCCTGCAGTTCCTGCTGCTCGGGAAGTGGCGCCGCGAGATGATCGACTACATCGACGGCGCAGCCGCGAAGTCCAAGGCCGACAAGGCCCGCCTCCGCGCAGCCCTGGCCGGCGACGAGGAGCCGCCCGCCCCGAATCGTCCGGCGGCCACACGTCCGGCGACCAGGCGTCCGGCGACCACACGTCCGGCGACCGGCTCAGTCGGTGGTGACCCGGCCGTGGTCGACGGCGAAGTGCCGGGTGGTGTCGACGGCGGCGAGCATCCGCCGGTCGTGGGTGACCAGCAGCAGGGTGCCGGGGTAGCTGGCCAGCGCTGATTCGAGCTGCTCGATGGCGGGCAGGTCGAGGTGGTTGGTGGGCTCGTCGAGGACCAGCAGGTTCACCCCGCGGCCCTGCAGCAGCGCCAGCGCCGCCCGGGTCCGCTCGCCGGGCGACAGGGTGGCTGCCGGGCGCAGTCACGTGCGCGGCGCGCAGCCCGAACTTGGCCAGCAGGGTACGCACGTCGGCGGGGTTCAGCGCCGGCGCCGCCGCGCCGAAGGCGTCCACCAGCGGCTCGTCGCCGAGGAACAGCCCGCGCGCCTGGTCGACCTCGCCGACCACCACGCCCGGTCCGAGCGCGGCGTACCCCCGGTCCAGTGGCAGCCGGCCCAGCAGCGCGGCCAGCAGCGTCGACTTTCCGGAGCCGTTCGCGCCGGTGATCGCCACCCGGTCCGCCCAGTCGATCTGCAGGTCCACCGGGCCGAGGGTGAAGTCGCCGCGGCGGACAACCGCATCCCGCAGGGTGGCCACGACGGCGCCGGCGCGGGGCGCGGCGGCGATCTCCATCCGCAGCTCCCACTCCTTGCGCGGCTCCTCGACCACCTCCAGCCGCTCGATCAGCCGGTCCGTCTGGCGGGCCTTGGCGCCCTGCTTCTCGCTGCTCTCGCCGCGGAAGTGCTTGACGTTCTTGTCGTTGTCGGGGGCCTTGCGGCGGGCGTTGCGGACGCCCTTCTCCATCCACGCGCGCTGCATCCGGGCCCGTTCCATCAGGTCGGCGCGGGTGTCGGCGAACTCCTCGAACTCCTCGCGGGCGTGCCGGCGGGCCACCTCGCGCTCGGCCAGGTAGGCCGCGTAGCCGCCGCCGAAGGCGTTGACCTGGTGCTGGTGCAGGTCGAGTTCGAGAATCCGGGTCACCGTGCGGGTGAGGAACTCCCGGTCGTGGCTGACCAGGACGGTGCCGGCGCGCAGGCCGGTGACGAACTGCTCCAGCCGGTCCAGGCCGGCCAGGTCGAGGTCGTTGGTGGGCTCGTCGAGCAGGAAGACGTCGTACCGGCTGAGCAGCAGTGAGGCCAGCCCGGCGCGGGCCGCCTGGCCGCCGGAGAGGGTCGTCATCGCGGCGTCCAGATCGACCGCCAGGCCCAGGTCGGCGGCGACCGCGTCGGCCCGCTCGTCCAGATCCGCGCCGCCCAGCGCCAGCCAGCGATCCAGCAGATCCGGGTACGCCCGCTCGGCGCCGGCCACCCCGTAGGACATCGCCTCGGCCGCCGCGTCCATCGCCTGCTGGGCGTCGGCCACCCCGGTACGCCGGGCCAGGAACTCGCGTACCGTCTCGCCCGGCCGGCGCTCCGGCTCCTGTGGCAGGTACCCGACGCTCGCCTGCGGCGGGCTCAGCAGCACCGTGCCGGCCTCCGGCCGGGCCAGGCCGGCGAGCAGTCGCAGCAGCGTCGACTTGCCGGCCCCGTTGGGGCCGACCAGGCCGATCACATCCTCGGGTGCGACCACGAGTTCCAGATCGGCGAAGAGCGCCCGATCCCCGTGCCCGGCCGCGAGACCCTTCGCGATCATGGTGGCGCTCATGAGAAGGCGATGCTATCCCAGCGCCCCGACCGCGCCGAAAGTCGAGGCCCGGTCATATCGGGTGAGGGGGGTCACGGCGGGGTGGATTTCGTCCGGGCGGTCGCGGGCGCTAGCGTCTGGGCTGACTGCCCATGCAGCGAAGCCGGTGTGACTCCGGCGCTGTCCCGCAACTGTGATGCCCCGCTGGTCGGGGACAAGCCAGGTCGCCTGCGAGCAGTCGCGAACCGCGCTCTCGAGTGAAGGGCGCCTCGCACGCCGGAGCCAAAACTCCCCCGGTTTCCGTCGGCGAAGCACCACGACTCGACCGACTGGAGGACCGATGAACAGACGTTTCCTGCTTTCCCTCGCGGTGCCCGCCGCCCTCGCGCTCAGCCTCGCCGGCTGCGGCTCCGACTCACCGGCCGGCTCGCCGAGCCTCGCCGCCAGCGCCAGCTTCCCGGCCAGCGCCGGCGGGGTGACGCTGGCCAGGCAGCCGACCCACATCGTGTCGCTGTCGCCCACCGCGACCGAGATGCTCTTCGCCATCGACGCCGGTAGCCAGGTGAGCGCCGTGGACGACCAGTCCAACTTCCCGGCCAACGCGCCGAAGACCGACCTGTCCTCGTACACGCCGAACGCCGAGGCGATCGCCGCGAAGAACCCGGACCTGGTGGTCATCTCGGACGACATCAACAAGATCAAAGATCAACTGACCAAACTGAACATCCCGGTGTACGTGGCCCCGGCCGCCGCCGACCTGGACGACACCTACAAGCAGCTCACCGAGCTGGGGGCGCTCACCGGCCACCCGGCGCAGGCGGCGGCCGAGGTGCAGCAGCTGAAGGACAACATCGCCAAGATCGTCAAGTCGGTGAAGCCGCGCGCCACCCCGCTCACCTACTACTACGAGCTGGGCCCCGAGTTCTACTCACTGACCTCGAAGACCTTCGTCGGCTCGCTGCTGCGCCAGCTCGGCATGAGCAGCATCGCCGAGGACGCCGACGCCAACGGGGCGGCGCACGGGTACCCCCAGCTGTCCGCCGAGTCGATCGTGGCAGCCAACCCCGGCCTGATCCTGCTGGCCGACACCAAGTGCTGCCAGCAGAGCCCCGACACGGTGAAGGCCCGACCCGGCTGGGGCACCCTCAACGCCGTGAAGAGTGGACAGGTCGTCGGGCTGGACGACGACATCGCCTCCCGTTGGGGGCCGCGCCTGGTGGACCTGCTCCAGCAGGTCGCGAACGCGGCGAACGCGGTACCCGCGACGTGACCGGACGCCGCGACCCGGCCGGGACGCCGTACCGCACGGACGGGCCCGCCGCGGCCCGCCGTCCGGCGACCGGTACCCCCGCCGGATCGCGGCCCACCGCATCCCCGTTCGACGACGCCTCCGTCCCGGGACTCCCGGCCGCCGTCCCCGCCGCCACCGGGACGGCGGCCGGGTTGACACTGCCCCGGCCGAGCCGGCTGCGCTGGCGGGCGGTACTGGTCGGCGCTGCGGCACTGGTGGTGGCCGTGGCAGCCGGCCTCGCCCTCGGACCGGTGCGGATCAACCCGGTCGGCAGCCTGCTCGCCGCCCTGCACCTGCCCAACTCGCTCAGCCCCACCCAGCAGGCCATCGTCACCCAGCTCCGGCTGCCCCGGGTCTGCCTCGGCGCGCTGGTCGGTGCGACCCTCGCCGTGGCCGGCGGCACCTACCAGGGCATCTTCCGCAACCCGCTGGCCGACCCGTACCTGCTCGGGGTGGCTGCCGGGGCCGGGCTCGGGGCCACCCTCGGCACCGTCGCCCAGCACGGCTTCGCGGGCGTCGCGGTCGGTCGAGGTACCCCGCCGCTGGTGCCGTTCTTCGCCTTCGCCGGCGCCCTGGTCGCGGTGGTCCTCACCTACCTGCTCGGCGCGGCCGGCGCCCGCTACCGCACCCCGGCCACCCTGATCCTCGCCGGGGTGGCCATCGCCAGCTTCCTCACCGCCCTGCAGACGCTCGTGCAGCAGCGCTACGTGGAGACGATCCGGGAGGTGTACTCCTGGCTGATGGGCCGGCTGTCCACCGCCGGCTGGCACGACGTGCTGCTGCTGTTGCCGTTCGCGCTGCTGGCCGGCGCGGTGATGGTCGGCGCCGGCCGGCAACTGGACCTGATGAGCGTCGGTGACGAGGAGGTCCGCAGCCTCGGCGGACACCCGGAGCGGGTGCGGTACGTGCTGGTGGTCGCCGCCTCGCTGGCCACCGCCGCCGCCGTGGCGGTTTCCGGGCTGATCGGCTTCGTCGGGATCATCGTGCCGCACACCGTACGACTGCTCGCCGGCTCCAGCTACCGGCAGATCCTGCCGCTGTCGGCGCTGTTCGGGGCGGCCTTCCTGGTGCTCGCCGACCTGGCCGCCCGGGTGGTCCTCAGCCCCAGCGAGATCCCCATCGGAGTGGTCACCGCGCTCCTCGGCGCACCGTTCTTCGTGGTGGTGCTGCGAACGACCCGGCGGGGGACCTGATGGACACCCGGCCGGCGGGGGACGCGCTGGCGGTGCAGGCGCTCGGCGTTGAGTTGGAGGGCCGGCCGATCCTGCGCGGCGTCGACCTGGTCGTGCCGACCGGCGCGTGGGTGACGGTGATCGGGCCGAACGGCGCGGGGAAGTCCACGCTGCTGCGCGCGATCGGCGGGGCGGTGCCGTTCACCGGGCGGATCGAGGTCGCCGGGGTGGCGATCGGCAACCTGCCACGTCGGCAGCGGGCCCAACTGCTGGCCACGGTGCCGCAGAACCCGGTGGTACCGCCGGGGATCAGCGTGCTCGACTACGTGCTGCTCGGGCGTACCCCGTACCTGCCGCCACTGGGTCGGGAGTCGGCCGCCGACCTGGCCGTGGTGGCCCGGGTACTGGACCGCCTCGACCTGACCGGGTTCGCCGGGCGGCGGCTGGAGTCGCTGTCGGGCGGCGAGCGCCAGCGCGCCTTCCTGGCCCGCGCGCTCGCCCAGGGCCCGGCGCTGCTGCTGCTCGACGAGCCGACCACGGCGCTGGACATCGGCCACCAGCAGGAGGTGCTGGAGCTGGTCGACCAGTTGCGCCGGGACACCGGCCTCACCGTGCTCGCCACCATGCACGACCTGTCCATCGCCGGCGAGTACGCCGAGCAGATGCTGCTGCTCGCTGACGGTCGGGTGGCCGCCGCCGGTACCCCCCGGCAGGTGCTCACCCAGGAGTTGCTGGCCCGGCACTACCGGGCCCGGGTCACCGTGCTGGAAGGCAGCCAGGGCCCGCTGGTCGTCCCGGTCCGGGGCTGACCAGCGAGGTCCTGATTTGCCGGCTGCGGTCAGGCGTTCTGCACGATGGTGAACATGCCGCCCTGTGGATCGGCGACGGCGATCCAGCGGCCGATACCCTCGGCCTCACCGACCGGGCCGATCGACTGGCCGCCCAACTTCTCCACGGTGGCCGTCGACTCCTCAAGCTCGGCCACCGAGAACATGGTCATCCAGTGCGCCGGCACGTCCGGCGGGAACAGGCCGGTCATCGACATGATCCCGGCGACCCGACGGTCGTCCACCTTCAGCAGGGTGTACTCGACGCCGCCGACGTCGCCCACCTCCGTCTCGACGCCGAACACGGTGGCGTAGAAGCTGGCGGCCCCGGCTGCGTCGGTGGTCCGCAGCTCGTTCCAGGACCAGGTGTCCGGCTCGGTGGCCACCTGGGCACCGGGGAACACGCCCGCCTGCCAGATGCCGAACACAGCGCCCGTCGGGTCGGCGCAGACCGCCATCCGGCCCTGGTCGCCGATGTCCATGCCGGGGGCGACCACGGCGCCACCGGCCGCGGTCACCGCCGCCAGCGTCGCGTCGCAGTCGGCGGCGGCGAAGTAGCTGTTCCAGGCCACTGACTGCTCGGGGGCCATCAGCGGGCCGAGCCCGGCTACCGCGTCCGGACCCTTGTGGGCGAGGGTGTAGCCGCCGTACTGCGGGTCGCCGGGCGGAGTGTCCCAGCCGAACAGCCCGGCGTAGAAGGACTTGGCGGCCTCGAGGTCGCTGGTACCGAGATCGATCCAGCACGGGCTGCCCTGCGGGTACTCAGTGAATTTCACCTGCCTGCTCCCTTCGTCGTCTGCATCCTCACACCCCGCCCCGACAAAAAGTCGACCCTTGGCGCAAGTTGGCGGGGCGTGCAACCGTGCGGGGCAGGTGGATCGGTCTGCGGCTGGAGGGGAGGACGTGGCGTGCAGGACGCCGACGGGTTCGACACGTTCTACCGGGCGCAGCGGCTGCCGGTGCTGGTCCTTCTCTACGCTGCCGGCGCGGAGCTGGCCGAGGCCTGCGAGGTCTGCGAGCAGGCGTTCGCGCGGGCCTGGCAGCGCTGGCCGGAGCTGGCCGGGTCGGCCGAACCGGCGGCCCGGGTCCGTACCGTGGCCCGGCACCTGCAGACCGGGCGCTGGCACAACCTGCGCGGCCGGTTTCGACTGCGCCATCGCCGGGGCGTCCCCGGAGAGCTGCCCGAACTCAGCGAGGACACACTGGCGCTGGTTGCCGCGCTCGGCCAACTCCCGGTCGACCGGCGGCTCGCCATCGTCCTGCACCACCTGCTCGACCTGCCGGTGGACCGGGTGGCGACGGAGCTCCGGGTCGCCACCGGGACCGTCCAGGCCCGGCTCGCCCAGGGCCGTACCGCCCTGACCGCGCTGCTGAGCATGGCCGACCTGGCCGGTTGCGCCGACAGCCTGCGACACGACCTGGCCACCGTGCCGGGTCCCGACCCCCGCCAGGTGCGCCGGGCCGGTGGCCGGCGCACCGCACTCATCCGGCTCGGCGTCGCCGCTCTGGTGGCCGCGCTGGTGCTGGCCGGTGGGCTGGTGAGCGGGCTGGCCATGCGCCCTCCGGCGCTCTCCGCCGCCCCGCCGACGCCGGCCGTGGTGGTACCGCCGACGGGGGTACGCCGGCTGCTGCTCACCCCGGCCGACCTGGGCTACGGATTCCGGTCGATTGCGCCCACGTTCGAGCCGCCGGCCGCCGGCGCCGGTCCACTCGGCAGCTGCCACTACAGCACCCTGCCGGCGGCGGTGTACTCCGGCCAGATCACCATCGCCGGGTACCGCCGGCCGGGCGGCGGCGAGGTCACCGAGTGGCTCGTCGACTACCGGCCGGGTGGCGCGATCATCGGCATCCGCGACGAGATCCGGGAACGGGTCGACAACCCCGACGAGTGCGGGTCCGACTACCGGCTGATCGCCGGCACGCTGGACGTCGGAGACGCCTCGATCCTGCTGGCGGAGCTGACCGGCCCGACGCCGCCCGCCGACGCGGCTGTCGGCACGTACGAGGCTTTCGTGGCCCAGGACGACTACCTGATCTGGGTACGGGTCGCGGTCGACCTGCCCGGCGTGGCCGGCGCGGAGTACGCCCGACAGGTCGCCGGGAAGGCCGCCGCCCGGGTGCGCTGCGCCCTGCGCGCGCCCGCGCCGGCCAGTTGCTGACCACGACCGCCGGCCCGGCGGCTGGGCGCCGGACGAGTTGCGGGGCGGCCGGCGATGCAACCGCACGGGCGGCTGCGGTGTTCTGCGGATGACGGAGGCGAGAGGGGGACCGGGTGCGCGACGCGGGCGACTTCGACGACTTCTACCGGGCACAACGACAACGGGTGCTGCAATTTCTCTACGCGGCCGGCGGTGACCTGGCGGAGGCGCAGGACGCCTGTCAGGAGGCGTTCGCTCGGGCCTGGCAGCGCTGGCCGGAGGTACGCGGGTACGCCGAGCCGGCCGCCTGGGTACGCACCGTGGGCTGGCGGATTCTCGCCGGCCACTGGCGCAAACTGAACGGCGCGCGCCGGGCGTACCGCCGCACGGGGGTACCCGCAGACCTGCCGCCACCCGGCGAACACACCGTGCTGCTGATCAGCGCGCTCCGCCAACTCCCCACCGACCAGCGCGTCGCCATCGTCCTGCACCACCTGCTCGACCTGCCGGTGACCCAGGTGGCGGCGGAGACCGGAGCGCCGGTCGGGACCGTGAAGGCCCGGCTGTCCCGTGGCCGGGCCGCGCTCGCCCAGTTGCTCGGCGCCACCGAACGGGAGGACGACCATGCCTGAGCTGTCGGAATTGGCTGAGGACCTGCGCCACGACCTGTCCACAGTGGCCTGGCCCGAGCCGGTGGCGGTGCGCCGGGCCGGTGACCGGCGTACCCGGCGCACCCGGCTGGTCGCGGTGGCCATGGGGGCCGCTGTGGCGCTGGTCGGCGGGCTGGTCGTCAGCGCGACCGGCAGCGGGACCGGGTTGCCGGCCGGTACGCCGTCGCCGACGCTGTCCCCCTCCAGCCCCTGGTCGCGGGTGCTGGAGCCGGTGGATCTCGGGTACGGGTTCCGGACCATCTCGGCGACGAACGACCTGCCGCCCGCCGGCACCGGCCCGATGGGCAGCTGCGAATCCCACGCGCTGCCGGCCGCCGAGGACTCCGGTCCGATCGTCAAGGCCGGGTACCGCCGCCCCGACGGCGGCGAGGTCACCGAGTGGCTGGTGGAGTACCGGCCGGGCAGCGCCTGGGCCGGCATCCGCGACGAGCTGCGCAAGCGGGTCACCGACGAGTGCCCGCACGAGTACGCCGTCATCGCCAACTCGATCGGTCTCGGCGACCAGTCGCTGCTGATCCAGGACAGGTCAGGCTTCACCCCGTCGGCCGGCGCGTACGAGGCGTTCGTGGCCCAGGACGACTACCTGGTCTGGGTACGGGTCGAGGTGCAGCTACCCGGCGTGTCCGCCGTCGACTACGCCATCCACGTCGCCACCGCCGCCGCCGCCCGGGTGCACTGTGTCTTCCACCCGTCCGGCATCTGCCCCGCCGCGACCCGCTCCGTGACCCGCTGATGCCGGCCGCGCCACTCCTCGGCGGGTCAGGGGGTCGCCGGGGCGAGGGCGGCTGGCAGGGGCTCGGCGTGCAGCACGTCCAGCCGGGAGACGGCGCGGGTGAGCACCACGTACAGCCGGTTCAGGCCGCGCTCCTCGGCGGCCGCGATGTGGGCCGGTTCGGCGACGATGACGTGGTCGTACTCCAGGCCCTTGGCCAGGGTCGCGGGGAGCACGGTGACCCGGGTGTCGGCGTCGGCGTCGGCGTCGCCGGTGGCGATCCCGGCCTCGGCAAGCGCCCCGGCCAGCTCGGGGACGTCGGCGTCGGCGGCGATCACCGCGATCGAGCCCTCCTCGCCCAGCGCCACCCGGACCGCGTCGACCACGGCGGCGGACAGCTCGGGTACCTCGCGCAGGTGCAGCCAGCCGTCGGCGCGCAGCGAGCGGGCCGCCGGCACATCCACCTGCAGCGCCGGCAGCAGCCGGTTGGCGAGCTGCACCACTGCCTCGGGTACCCGGAATCCGGTGGTCAGCGGGACCACCGCGGTGCCCGACTTGCCCAGGTGCGCAAGCGCCGTGGCCCAGTCGGTGGCCGCCCACGGCGAGGTGCCCTGGGCCAGGTCGCCGAGCAGGGTGACCGAGCCGTGCTCGATGCGCCGGGCCACCGCCCGGTACTGCATCGGGGAGAGGTCCTGGGCCTCGTCGATGACGATGTGGCCGAGGCTGGTCTCCCGGTCGATCAGCCCGGCCGCCTCGTCGATGAGTACCGCGTCGGCCGCGGTCCAGCGGGTCGACTTCGGGGTCTTGGCCGGCTTCGCCCAGCGCAGCAGCGCCTGCTCGGCCGGGTCGAGGATGCCCTCGGCCGCGACCGCGAGCAGGTCCGGCCCGTCGGGCGCAGCCGGGTCGGCGGGCGCGCCGGAGAGCAGCGCGTGCACCAGGCCCGCCGGGGTGACGGCCGGCCAGCAGGCCTCCAGGAACGCGGTGACCGGCGCGACCCGGGCCATCCGGCGCAGCCACACCTCACCGGGCGAGTCGCCGCGCGCCTCCACCTGGCGTTGCAGCAGGGCGACCACCCGGGCGCGCAGCCGTTCGCGGGCGGTGCCGTAGGGCAGGTCCTCGCGGCGTACGTCGTCGACGACCCGTCGTAGCGCCTCGGTGGAGATCCGCCACCGGTACGACTCGTCCTTGACCGTCATCGCCTCGACCGGCCTGGCCACCCGGGCGTACAGCGCGCGGCGTAGTACCCGGGCCAGCCGGGCGTCGTGCTTGACGGCCGCCACCGCCACCGGTTCGGTGGCCCGCACCGGGACGCGGGTGAGCAGTTCGTCGACTGTGGACTGGGAGACCTCCAGCTCACCGAGGGCGGGCAGCACGGCGGCGATGTAGTGCAGGAACGCGCTGTTCGGGCCGAGGATCAGCACACCCGAGCGGCGGAGCTGGTCGCGGTGCAGGTAGAGCAGGTACGCGGCGCGGTGCAGCCCGACGGCGGTCTTCCCGGTGCCGGGCGCGCCCTGTACGCAGATCGACTCGGCGAGCGCCGCGCGGACCAGTTCGTCCTGCTCGGGTTGGATGGTGGCGACGATGTCGCGCATCGGGCCGACGCGCGGGCGTTCGATTTCGGCGGTCAGGATGCGGCTGGCGGTGCCGAGCTCCTCGCCCTTGTCCAGGTGCTCGTCCTCGAAGCTGGTCAGGGTGCCGCCGGCGAAGCCGAACCGGCGTCGGGTCGCCACCCCCTGCGGGTCTTTCGCGCTGGCCCGGTAGAAGGCCCGGGAGAGCGGGGCCCGCCAGTCCAGGACGAGTGGTTCGCCGCGGTCGTCGGTGACGTGCCGGCGGCCGACGTAGTGGGTGGAGGCGACGTCGTCGTCGGTGTCGGCGATCAGGATGGGCGCGTCGGCCGCGGTGGCGGCCAGGGCCAGCCCGTGTGCGGCGAAGTCGAGCTTGCCGAAGAAGAGTGGCACGTCGGGGTTGTCGGCGAGTTCGGCGACCCGGCGGGCGAGCGCCCGGCCCAGGCTCTCCGCGCCGAACGGGTCGCCGGAGACGTTCGCGCCGGTGGCGTAGAGCGCCTCGGCGCGCAGCCGCATCCGGTGCAGCGCGGCCCGGGACTCGGCGAGATGGGCGCGTTCGGTGGCCAGGTCGTCGTCGGGTGCGGGCAGGGTCATCTGCGGCCTCCATTCCGTGGGTACGCCGTGCGGCGTGCGGTGAGAGGGTGGGCCGCCCGGCGCTCCGCCCCGAGGGGGCGGTACCGGCTGTGCCAACGGGCGCCTGGGCAGGCGCGAGGAGAGTTGAGGCCCCGACAGCGGGGCCTGGCAAGGCTACTCCGCCCCTGGGATGGCGGCATCGGAGTTTCGATCCCTGGCGATCCGCGATTCTGCTGGTGGCTGGTGACAAGTCCGGTCAGTGGAGCCGGTGGTACCGGCAGGCCATTCCGGAAGCAGAGCAGTTGTACGCCACATACTTGAAGGAGCGGCAGAAGGAGATCGGGAATGAGCGGCGTTAAGCGGTGGCGGGACACAGGCCATCTGGCGCGCGCGGTGGAGACCGCGGGCGGGCCTGAGGCATTCGGACGCTCTCGGCGGCACCCTCAAGCTCATCGCCGACTTCGGCGACGAGCAGCTCAAGGTGGCCTGACTCGAGCGAGGAGTGTGTCACGACCCGGTGCTCGTTTCCCGGTTTCGGGTGCGGATGATCACGATGTGGTGCGCTGGCGATCTCACGAGTGGAACCGGCCGCTTCGGGGTGTCCAGCCGCCACTGGCAATCTGAAGTAGTTCAGATAAACTCGGGTGTATGGCGGTGGAGACGTTCCAGTACAGCGCGTTCCTACGCGGGCCTTCCCGGGTGCTCCCGGCGCTGGCCGATGCAGACGTTGTTCTGGAGCGTCGCGGCGAGGAGAACCTCGTCCTCATGCGGGCGGAACGGTTCGAGGCGACGGCGACGGGGCTGCGCATCGCAGCGCGGTTGTTCGCGATGCTGGCGCGTCGCAACCGCGCGCTGGCGGAGGAGTTGCTGGCAGAGGAACTGCCCTGGCTGACCTGGCTGCCACGTGACTGAACGCGGCACCTGTGTGTCCGAATTGCTGGCGGATCTCGTCGCGGGTAGCGATACCGGCCTGCTCACGCCGTTCGCCAGGAACCTGGTGTCGTGGCGCTCTACCGCTGAGGTGTGGTCAGACCCGCGTCTCGCCCGGGAGCTGCAGGGCCCGTTCGACGGCGACGGCCCGGTACTCGACCGTCCGGCAGCGGCGTGAGCGGGCGCGGCGAGGAGATTCCCCGGCCGCAACCGTGGCTGGTTCGCGCCGCGGATCGGCAGGCGTACCAAGGTTGGCAGCGGCTGTTGACGGAGGCTGCCGACAACCTCGACCGGGCATGGGTGGCGCTGACCAGCGAGCCGCGCCGCATCGATCAACGGCAGCATCCGTTGAAGGGCGCACTGGGCGTCGTCAAGGTTGGCGGTGCGGCCCTGGAGCAGTGGCAGTACGAGGTCACCGGCGGCGGCCGGATCTGGTACGCCATCGATGACGACGCGCGCACCCTCTGGCTGACCCGTGCCGGCACCGGCCATCCGAAACAGACCGACACCCGGCGGCGGTGATGCCGTCCGAGCGGCCTGAGTGTTGGCGACGGTCTACAAGTCCAGGTGGAGCCGCAGGGCGTCGTCCAGTTGACGCAGGAGTGCTGCCGGGAGTGCGCCGAGTTGCCGGGTGACCCGCGCCACGTCGATCGAGCGGACCTGTTCGGCTTGGGCCTTCGACTCGAGCGTCAAGCCGATCACCGGATCTGCCGGCAGTCGTACTTGAAAGGGGTACACCCGCGCCGTGTTGCTGGTGACCGGCACGACGGTAATCACGCCCTGTCCCCGCGACGCAGCACCGCGGTTGGCGGCGTTGGTGCTGACGATGATCACGGGCCGGCGTTTTGCCGCTTCCGAACCGATCACCGGGTTCAGGTCGGCGAGGAACAGGTCTCCGCGCCTCACCGCAGGCCGTCGCCGGTGACGGCATTCCAGAGCTCGGCCTCGCCGCTGGCCACCCATTCGTCGTGAGCCGCGTCGTAGTCTGCGGCGAGGTCACGACGGCGGAGCAACTCGACGGCCTCATGGATGACGGCCGACCGGGTGGCGCCACGTTCATGCGCGTAGTTGTCGACGAATTCGATGTCGTCGGTCGGCAGGCTCACGCTGACCTTCATACCGACATGCTACCGACTTCCTACCTGTCGTGCTACCTCGGTGGGACGCATCCGCGCACCGGCCCATCCGAACAGACCGACAGCCGGCGGCGGTACCCCGTCCAGCTCCCCGAATTAACCTGTTCCTATGAGCGACACCAGGCGGCCGCCGGCCCGCGTCGAGATCCGGGATGCCGGGGTGATGCGCGCGCTGGCCCATCCGGCCCGACTGACGATCATGGAGCGGCTGATGTCCGGGGTGCCGGCCACCGCCACCGAGTGCGCCGAGATCATCGGGTTGTCGCCCAGCGCCACCAGCTACCACCTGCGCGCGCTGGCCAAGGTCGGGCTGGTGGAGGAGGCCCCCGGCCGGGGCGACGGCCGGGAGCGGCTGTGGCGCAGCCAGGTACGCGGGTTCGACGTGGACGCGGGGCACCGGCCGGACGCGGATACCCGGGACGCGGAGCGGGAGCTGATCGACTCGTTCATGATCCGGGAGGAGACGCGGGTCCGGCAGTGGTTG
Organism: uncultured Actinomycetota bacterium; assembly: GCA_963794685.1. Taxonomy (GTDB): domain Bacteria; phylum Actinomycetota; class Actinomycetes; order Mycobacteriales; family Micromonosporaceae; genus CAVTWH01. Next base: position 159,502 of record CAWCFK010000015.1, read on the forward strand.
GCGCGCAGTCACGACGAGCCGGTCGAGTGGTACCGGGCGTCGCTGTTCACCGAGGCGAACCTGATGCTGACGGTGGAGGAGTTGGCCGAGCTGGGCAAGCAGCTGATAGCGGCGCTCGAACCGTACCGGGGGCGTTCGCGGACCGAGCCGCCGCCGGGGATGCGCCCGGTGTCGATCCTGATGCGGGGGTTCGCCACCGACAACCTGCCGACCATGCCCGAGGAAGATGTGAAGTAACTACTTGAGACCTTGAGATGTGAAGGGCATACTTCGAAGCATGCACTTCACATCTGCCTCCGCGCCGGCTGGCACCGGCGAGCGCTGGGTCGACGTTTACCTGTCGGCGGCCGGTCGGGCCATCTCCACCTGCGGTGACTTCCTCGCCGCCACCGCGCTCGTGCTCGCCCTCGCCCAGCGGGGTGCGGGTGGCTGGGCGGTGGCCGCACTCCTGCTCGCCGCCGCCCTGCCCCCGGTGGTGCTGGCCCCGGTCACCGGGCGGCTGGCTGACCGGGTGGACAGCCGGACACTGCTGGTCAGCACCGGGCTGGCCCAGGCGGTGGTCTGCGTCGCGCTCGCCTATACCGGCAACACGGTTCTCATGATCGCGCTGGCCGCGCTGCTCGCGGCCGGTCTCGCGGTCACCCAGCCCACCCTGTCGGCGCTGCTGCCGAGCATGGTCACCCGCGAGCACCTGCCCAAAGCGGCAGCCCTCGGGCAGACCGCCAACTCGATCGGCGGGCTGCTCGCCCCGATCCTCGGCGGCGTGCTGTTCGGCACCTTCGGCCTGCGGGTACCGCTGCTCGTGGACGCCGTCAGCTTCGCCGCCATCGCAGTGCTGGGCCTGCTACTGCGTACCCGCCGAAACGCCCGACCCGTCCCCGGAGCCGCGCCCGCGCCCGCCGCGACCGACCCGGCGCCGGCCTGGCGGCTGCGCACCGACGCGCTGCTGTTCCCACTGATCGTGGTCACCGGCGCGGTGATCGCGGTGGTCAGCGCCGCCAACGTGATCGACGTCTTCTTCGTCCGCGGCGAGCTGCACGCCACCGCCACCGGGTACGGGGTGATCTCGGCAGTCTGGATGGCGTCCATGATGGGTGGCGGCTGGCTGCTGGCCCGGGCCAAGGTCGGCGACCTGGGTACGGCCACCGCGCTGCTCGGCGTGCTCGGCGTGATGTGCGCGGTCTTCGCGGTCTTCGCGGTGGTCCCGTCGGTGGCCTGGCTGGTGCCGTTCATGGCGGTGGGCGGCGTGCTCAACGGCGGCCTCAACGCCTGCCTCGGGGTACTGCTGGGCAGTCGGGTGCCGGCCGCCGTGCGGGGCCGGGCGTACGCGCACTTCGGGGCGGTCGCCAACGGCGCGAACGCCGCCGGATACGTGCTCGGCGGCGTGCTGCTCGGGCTGCTGCCGGTCCGCCCGGCGCTGGCCCTGATCGGGGTGGCCGGGGTGCTGATGACCGCCGTCTTCGCCGGGCCGACGCTGCGGGCGATCGCCCGGGAGCGGGCCGCCACCCGGCCGGCGTCGGCCACCGTGGCGCCGGCAGCCACGCCGGTGGCGCAGGCCGTCGGCGTGAGCTGAACCACCCGGGGGTCGGGGGTAGCGTGCGGTCATGAGCAACTCCCGGCCCCGGGTAGGCCACATCCAGTACCTGAACTGCCTGCCGATCTACTGGGGGCTGATGCGCTCCGGCGCGCTACTCGATGTCGACCTGCACAAGGACACCCCGGACCGGCTGAACGAGGCGCTGGTCGCCGGGGATCTGGACATCGGTCCGATCTCCCTGGTCGAGTACCTGCGGCACGCCGACGACCTGCTGCTGCTGCCGGATCTCGCGGTCGGCAGCGACGGGCCGGTGCTCTCCGTCAACATCGTCTCCACCGGCCCGCTGGCCGGCCTCGACGGCGGCCGGGTCGCCCTCGGCTCAGCCAGCCGCACCGGCGTGCTGCTCGCGCAGATGCTGCTCGGCTCCCGCTACGGCGTACACCCCGAGTACTTCCGCTGCCCGCCGGACCTGACCCAGATGCTGCTGGAAGCCGACGCCGGAGTGGTCATCGGGGACGTGGCGCTGCGCGCCCTGTACGAGGCCCCCAGCCTCGGCCTCACCGTCACCGACCTGGGCCTCCAGTGGCGCGACTGGACCGGCCTGCCGATGGTCTTCGCCGTCTGGGCGGTCCGCCGCGACTTCCACGAACGCCACCCCGGCCTGGTCAAGGACGTACACGACGCGTTCCTGCGCTCGCGCGACCTGTGCCTGTCCGAACTGGACGAGGTGGCCGCCGCGGCCGCCCGCTGGGAACCATTCGACGCCGCCACCCTCGCCGCCTACTTCCGGGCCCTGGACTTCTCGCTGGGCCAGCGCCAGGTCGCCGGCCTGCGCGAGTTCGCCCGCCGGGCCGCCGAACTCGGCGAGGTCCCGCCGCTGCCGGCCGACGGCCCCCGGTTCGCCGCGCTCTGAGTGGAGTCGCGATGGGCCGGGCCGCCGTCCCGGTGGCGGCCCGGCCCATCGGCGTGCTGGTGGATCACCAGTCGGAGTTGCTCGCACCGAGGCCGAGGAGTACCTGGTCGAAGGTGTTGCCGTCGTTGTCGTCGGTGTAGCAGGCGCTGATCTCGCCCCACGCCGAACTGGTCACCGCGAACTGCTCCTGCCGGCCGGTGGTGGTCTGGCTGTACTGAGTTACCGCCAGCCGACCGGTGAACGTGCCGTCCGGGTTGAGTCCACGCGCCCAGACGTCCGGATCGGCTCCCCGGCACGGTCCAGCCGACCACCACGTCGGCCTGGTCGTCGATGCCGATACTGGGGGCCGCCGCGCCGGTGACGGTGGAGGTCAGCACCTCGTCGCCGCGCGCGGTGGCGGTGGCGGCGAAGGAGCGGGTCCACACGCCGGCCGTACCGGTGTGGTCGGACTCCCAGGCGATCGCGAAGTCGCCGGTGAAGTCCGTCGCGATGGCCGGGTGCCGTTGCTGGCCACCGGCGTTGACGTTGGCGGTACGCCGGGAGAGCGTCACCGCGCCGTTGGACCGGGCCAGCCGGACCAGGCCGATGTTGTAGAAGCCGTTGGCGTCGCCGTCCTCGTCCCAGACCACGGTCGCCTCACCGGAGGCGGCGACGGCCACGTCCGGGTTGTGGTGCACGCCGGTGGTCTGGCGACGCGGTGACCTCGTACGCCTTGGTGGTGATGTTGGTGTAGCCGGCGGCCTTGACTGTCGCCGTGCCGCCGTCGGGGATGTCCTCCCAGACCACGGTGAAGGCGACCGAGCCGGGCAGGGTCGGGCTGCCGTCCGGGTCGACCGCGACCCTCGGCAGGATCTGGTTGCCGGCGGCGGCGGCGTTGACCCGGCCGGAGGCGCGCACCGCGCCGGTGGCGCCGACCACCCGGTAGACGATGTTGTACGCGCCGTTGCCGTCCGGGTCCTCGGCCCAGACGACGACGGCGTTGCCCGCGTCGTCGAGGCCGACGTCCGGGCTCAGGTGCCGCCAGTTGGTGCCGGCGGTGCCGCCGGCGGAGAGCTTCATCTCGTAGGCGGACGACGCCGTTGAGGAAGCGGCGCAGGTAGATCTCGGAGTGCGCGTTGTCGCCGGGGGCGGTGGAGTCCCGGTCGTCCTCCCAGACCACGGCCACGCTGCCGGCCCGGTTGGCGGCGATGGCCGCGGTGTCCTGGTCGCCGCTGGCGACCGAGTTGGCGGCGGTCCAGGTGACCGAGGTCGGGACGGCCTGCACCGGGCCGCCGGGCAGGGCGAGCACGGCGGCGAGCAGCGACGCGGTGAGCGAACTCATCGGGTGGGCTCCTATTGGGTGGGTCAGAGAGCGTGCAGTCAGAGGGCTTGCAGGCCGGGATGTCCGTCGAGGATGGCGAAGGACTTGGCCGTGGTGGCTGCCGCGCCGTGCTCGCTGACCTGGGCCACCGTGCGGAAGTCGGCCTGTACCTGGGCGGGGGTGATGGTGGTGCGCACGTAGCCGCGCCGGTTGGAGTAGAAGCGCAGGTGCGGGTTGGTGGCCACGTTCGGGATGGTGGTGGTCGCGGTGCCGTCGCCGCCCGAGGTGATCGACGTGCAGACCAGTTCGGTGCCGATGGTGGCCGAGTTGGCGTTGGCGTAGTCGGCCTTGAGGTCGTTGGCCCAGGCGGCGTGCACGTCGCCGGTGAGCACCAGCGGGTTGCGTACCGCGCGGTCGACCCAGCCCTGTTGGATGCGGGCCCGGGCGGCCCGGTAGCCGTCCCAGGCGTCCATGTTGCCCGCGCCGGCGGCGTCGAACTGGCGGGCGAAGAACACCTGCTGCCCGATGATGTCCCAGGTGCCCAGGTGCTGGCCGAGCCCGTCGAGCAGCCACGCCTCCTGGGCCGTCCCCGGCAGCGACCGGCTGGCCAGGTCGGCGTCGGAGCACACCTTGCCAGCCGTCGCCGCAGGCCTGGTCGTCGCGGAACTGGCGGGTGTCGAGCATGTGGAAGGTGGCCAGCGTGCCCCAGCGCACCCGCCGGTAGAGCGGAATGCTGTTGCCCGCGTACTTCTGCGCCGGGCGCAGCGGCATGTTCTCGTAGTACGCCCGGTAGGCGGCGGTGCGCCGGGCCGTCCACTGGGCGGCGGTCAGCGCCGGGCTGCTGTCGTCGCGCACCATGTTGGCGTAGTTGTTCTCCACCTCGTGGTCGTCGGGCACCACCAGCCAGGGCGCGACGGCGTGCGCGGCCTGCAGGTCCGGGTCGGTCTTGTACTGGGCGTAGCGGCGCCGGTAGTCGGCCAGCGAGACGATCTCGGCGCCGACGTGCTCGCGCACCGACCCGGCGGTGGTGGCGTCCTCGTAGATGTAGTCGCCCAGGTGCAGGATCAGCCCCGGGCGGTCCTCGGCCATCCGCCGGTACGCCGTGTAGTACCCGGACTCGTAGTGCGGGCAGGACGCGAACGCCATCGCGAGCGTCCGCCCGACCGTGCCCAGCGCGGGCGCGGTCCGGGTGCGGCCGACCGGGGAGATCGCACCCTGGGCGCGGAAGCGGTAGTAGTAGTCGGCATCGGGTTGCAGGCCACCGGCGACGACGTGCACCGAGTGCGCGTCGGCGTAGTGCGCGGCGACCGAGCCCGAGGCGACCAGCGTGCCGAAGGTCGAACTGGTGGAGACCTGCCAGTCGACGGTGACGTCGGCGTTGGCCATGCCGCCCTGCCCGTCGGCGTTGAGCGGGTTGGGGGCGAGCCGGGTCCACAGCACGACGCTGTCCGGCGCGGGCTCGCCGGAGGCGACACCGAGCGTGAACGGGTACGGGGTGGCGGCGAACGCGCTGCGCAGCGGCAGGGCGGCTGCCGCGGCGGCGGTGAGTCCACCGAGGACGAAGGTGCGGCGGTTGAACCGGGTCATGGCAACACCCTGAGAGCCGTTCATGAACGGCGGGTGCCCAGCCGCACAACCCGGTACGGCACATGGATGTATGGAAGTGCGTGAGTGCCTAGAGCTGCGGCGCGTACACCAGTTGGCTGGTGACCGACTCGCAGATGCCGTCGCCGACCTTGAGCCCGGCCACGCTGTTGGCGGCCTTGTACCGCATCATCACGGCGACCACGCTGTCCGGCAGGATGGCCAGGCAGTTCACGTGCCACAGGCCGTCGGCGTAGATGTACGTCCAGCCGTTCTTGATGGCCGCTTCCGGAGCCAGGTTCCACGGCAGCGCGTCGACGATGCCCCAGCGCCCGCCGCCGGTCTCCTGGGAGGCCGTCTGCTGCTCCACGGTGCCGCGCACCTTGCGCATGGTGGCCAGCAACCACGTCGGTCTCGGCCGGGCCGGCGGCCGTGCCGTCGGCGACGCACTGCCCGTAGGCCACCGCGTCGGCCGGGGTCATCTGGGTCATGCTCCACCAGCCGGACTTGACCGAGGTGCCGGTCAGCTTGCACATCTTGATCAGCCGCTGGATGGAGGCGTTGCCGCCGTCTGCCTTGTAGTACTTCTGCGCCATGTCGTCGTTGCTGTCCACGATCGCCAGGGTCAGCTCGTTGCGGACAGCCTCGCTCGGCCCCGGGTGCTGGCGCAGGTAGTCGGCCACCAGCCAGGCCTTGACCATGGATTCGGTGGTGTTGGTGCCGGTGGTGTAGTTGGCCGAGCCGGTGATCGTGCCGGTCTTGCGGTCCAGCAGCGCCCAGCCGAGGAAGACCGTGGGCAGGGTGATGCTGACCGGGGCATCGTGCAGGGTGGGCGGCGGCGGCGGGGCCTGCGGCGCGGACTCGACGGTGGGTTCACCGACGCCGATCACTCCGTCCGCCCGGTTGCCCAGCGCGACCAGGTGGACCCGCACGGTGGGGACGGCCAGGGCCACCGCGCCGAGCGCGGACAGCACGAACATCGCCACGACGACGCGTGCCAGGCGCATGGGGGAACTCCGGTTCGGCTACTGGGGGTGTTCGGTCAGGACTGGAGTTGCGGTAGCAGTTGGCTGGCTACCGACGAGCAGATGTCTGCACCGTACCCAAGACCCTTGGCGATCGGGTACCGGACCATGACGGCCAGTACCCAGTCGTCGGAGATGGCCAGGTTGTTGACGTGCCAATCGCCGTCGGCGCCGATCGGGGTCCAGCCGTTCTTGATCGCCAGGGTGCCGGCCAGGCTGGCCGGTAGGCCGTCGATGACACCCCAGCGCCCGCCGCCGGTCTCCGCCTGCTGGTCGTCGACGCCGCCGACCACGTCACGCATCTGGGTGAGCACCCAGTCGGTCCACTGCGAGCCGGCGGCGGTGCCGTCCGCCACGCACCCACCGAGCCGGACTGCGTCGGCCGGGGTCATCCGGGTCCTGCTCCACCAGCCGTCGTAAACGGTGGTGTCGGTGAGGCCGCACGTCGAGATCATCCGTTCGACCACCGCGTCGCCACCGCCGAGCAGGTAGTACTTCTGCGCGGCGTTGTTGTCGCTGTGGATGATCGCCGCGGTCAGCTCGGTGAGCGTGTCCTTGTCGGGTTGCTCGTCGGCGGGCAGCCGGCGCAGGTAGTCCGCGACGATCCAGGTCTTGATCATCGACTCGGTGGTGTTGGTGCCGGTCTGGTAATTGTCCGAGCCGATGATCTCCCCGGTCTGCCGGTTGAGCAGGGCCCAGCCGAAGAAGGCGGTGTCCGGCACGGTGACGGTGGGTTGCACGGGCGCCTCCGAGCTGGCGGACGGGCTGGGCGAGGGGCTCTGCTTCCCGGGGAGTTGCCGGGGCGCGACTGCCGAGCCTATCCGGGCGCTCGCCGCCTGGTGGTGCGCCATCGCGTGCAGGAACGGATCCCGGACGGTCGGTACCGCGAGGCCGCCGGCCACGACGACAGCGGCGGCCAGCAGGGCAGACAGGTACACGCGGCGGCGACGCATGGCGGGGGGCTCCAAGTGCTCGGGGTACCCGGTCGGGAGGATCCGGCTAAATCCGACAGTACCCGCGCAAACTATGAGTTAGCTGGGTCAGTGGACTTGGTCACCTCGGAGTTTGCCGAGGTCAGGCAGGGTGCTAGCTGACCGGGACGGTGACCAGTTGGGTGGCGACTGACTTGCAGGCGTCCGCGCCCGGCTGAAGGTTGTCGAAGTAGCGGAACTGGTCTGCCCAGGCGGTATCGGCGGGGATGTTCGAGGCCGTCCACGGGTAGCGGACCATCACGGTGAGCACGTAGTCGTGCAGGATGGCCAGGCAGTTGATGTGCCAGTCATGAGTGTCGTTCTCCGGCTCCCAGCCGTTCTTGATCGACACCTCGCTGACCAGTTCCGGGGGCAGCCCGTCGATGATCCCCCAGCGCCCGCCGCCGGTGTGTACACCGTCTTTTTTGTGCACCTGGTCGTCCACTCCGCCGGTGACCTCGTGCATCCAGCCGAGTACCTGGTCGGTGTAGGTGCCGGCGGCCCGACCGTCGGCCACGCACAGTCCGTAGCGGGCCGCGTCGTCCGGGGTCATCGTGGTGTAGCTCCAGTGCTCCCGCGTGTGGATGCCGGCGTGCGTGCCGCAGGTCTGGTTCAGTCGGGTGATCACCGCGTCCTTGCCGTCCAGGACGTAGTAGTGCTGGGCGATGTCGTCGTCGCTGTGGATGATCATGTCGCGCAGTTTGGTCAGGTCGCTGGCGCTCGGCGTCTTCCCGGCCTTGACGGTCTTCGTCAGGTAGTCCGCCGCGATCCACACCTTGATCATCGACTCGGTGTAGTTGGTGGCGGTGGCCGCGTTGTCCGAGTGCCCGATGAGCTGTCCGGTCTTACGGTCGAACAGCGACCAGCCGAAGAACTTCAGCCCGGCCGGGGCGGTGACGCCGCTCTCCGGCACCCGCAGGATGGGCCACGGTGGGGCCTTCTGGGCGGCGAGTTTCGTACTCCGGCCCGAGGGGCACCCCGGCGGCCGCGCGGGCCTGGCCACCCAGCTTGGTGAGCGCCGTGCGCACCGGCGGCACCGCCAGCAACACCGCTCCCAGCAAGGCGCTGAGCAGCAGGGCATAGACGAGCCGGGGGCGCATGGGGGTCTCCAGGGGGATCGGGGACGCTCGGACCCTACCAAATCCGGCCCACCGTAGCCGGCGTCGATTATGACAGAGCATTGAAGAATCTGCGCTGTGCTGTAACACTTGGACGCATGTACGGCGGTGACCCACCCGACGCTGCCGCCACCCCGGCGGCCGGTGCCCCGCTGCCCCCCGGCCACTCCGAACTCCTCGACGAGGTTGCCCAGGTGGAGGCCGACCTGCACGCCGCCGTCGCGGCCGGCGACCGCCCCGGTGGCACCGAGCCGGCGGCCGTCTTCGACGCGCTGATCGCCGCCGACGCCGAAGATCGAGCCACGGGACTGGATGCCGGACGGGTACCGGCGGACGCTGATCCGACAGATCGCCCAGCACGCGCACTCCGAGATCATCGGCATGCAGCCCGAGGGCAACTGGATCACCCGCGCGCCCAGCCTGCGCCGCAAGGCGATCCTGCTGGCCAAAGTGCAGGACGAGGCCGGGCACGGGCTGTACCTTTACGCCGCCGCCGAAACCCTCGGCATCTCCCGGGACGAGCTGGTCGACCAGCTCCTCGACGGCCGGCAGAAGTACAGCTCGATCTTCAACTACCCGACCCTGAGCTGGGCCGACATGGGCACCATCGGCTGGCTGGTGGACGGCGCGGCGATCGTCAACCAGGTGCCGCTGTGCCGCTGCTCGTACGGGCCGTACGCGCGGGCCATGATCCGGATCTGCAAGGAGGAGTCGTTCCACCAGCGCCAGGGGTACGACATCCTCTACACCCTCAGCCACGGCACCGCCGCCCAGCACGCGATGGCGCAGGACGTCGGTGGACCGCTGGTGGTACCCGGCGCTGGCGATGTTCGGCCCGCCGGACGCCGACTCCACCCACTCCGAGCGCTCGATGGCCTGGCGGATCAAGCGCTTCTCCAACGACGAGCTGCGCCAGCGCTTCGTCGACATGTGCGTACCTCAGGCCGCAGATCCTCGGCCTGACCCTGCCCGACCCCGACCTGCGCTGGAACGCCGAGCGCGGCGGCCACGACTTCACCCCGCCCGACTACGCCGAGCTGACCCGGGTGATCAGGGGCGACGGCCCGTGCAACCGGCAGCGCGTCGAGCACCGCACGCCGCGCGCACACCGAAGGCGCCTGGGTCCGCGAAGCCGCCCTGGCCTACGCGGCCAAACAGGCCACCCGCGAGGCGGTACCCGCATGAACGGGCGTGCGGCTGCCGGCTCGGGCCGGCGCTACCCGAACGGGGCGGCGCGATGAGCGGCGACTGGCCGCTGTGGGAGGTGTTCGTCCGGCCCCGGCGCGGGCTGGCGCACAGCCATGTCGGCTCGCTGCGCGCGCCGGACGCCACGATGGCGCTGCGCAACGCCCGCGACCTCTACACCCGCCGGCAGGAGGGGGTGTCCATCTGGGTGGTCCCGGCCACCGAGATCACCGCCTCCAGCCCCGACGAGAAGGACGCCTTCTTCGACCCGGCCGCCGACAAGATCTACCGCCACCCCACCTTCTACCCGGTCCCTGACGGCGCGGCCCACCTGTGAACACCCACCGAAAGCCGCCCCGGTGACCAGCGACCCCGCCGCCCCGGTGTCCGGCGACCCCGCCGCCCCGGTGTCCGGCGACCCCGCCGCCCCGGTGTCCGAGCGCCACCCCGCCGCCCCGGTGACCAGCGAACCCGTGGCCCGGGTGACCGAGGAGCCCGATGGCGCGTCGGTTGACGCCGTGCTCGGGTTGGCCGACGACGCGCTGGTCGCGGCGCAGCGGCTGGCCGCCTGGTGCACCCGGGCGCCGGAGCTGGAGGAGGACGTCGCGCTGGCGAACATCGCCCTCGACCAGCTCGGCGCGGCCCGGCTGCTGCTGAGCTACGCGGGCGAGCGGGAGGGCGCCGGCCGGGACGAGGACGCCCTGGCCTACCTGCGCGAGGACCGTGAGTTCCGCAACGTGCTGCTGGTTGAGTTGCCGGACACCGACTTCGCCACGGTCATCGGCAAGCTGCTGTTCCTGGCCGCCTGGCAGTGGCTGCACTACGGGGCGCTGGCCGCCGGCCCGGACGCCCGGCTCGCCGCGATCGCCGGCAAGACCGTCAAGGAGAGCGCGTACCACCTCGACCACGCCCGGCAGTGGACGCTGCGGCTGGGCGACGGTACGGCCGAGTCACACCGGCGGATGGCGGCGGCGGTGGACGCGCTGTGGCCGTACACGGCGGAATTCTTCGCGGTCACGCCCCGGCTGCGGGCCGACTGGCTGGGGCTGGTCGAGCCGGTGCTGGCGGCCGCGACGCTGGACCGCCCCGCCGACGGCTGGACCCCGCACGCCGCGTCCGGCGGCGGTGGCCGGGCCGGCCGGCACACCGAACACCTGGCCTACCTGCTGGCCGAGCTGCAGGTGGTGCACCGGGCGCATCCGGGGGCGACATGGTGACCGCGGCCGACGCCGCGGCGGCCGTCCTCGACCCGGAGCTGCGCGTGCTGACCATCGCGGAGCTGGGCATCCTGCGTGCCGTATCCACTGTGGACGGTCAGCTCACGGTGACCGTCACGCCGACCTACGCCGGCTGCCCCGCGATGGAGGCGATCCGCGCCGACATCACGCGCGCGCTGGCCGCCGCCGGTCACCCCGATGCCGTGGTACGCACCCAGCTCGCCCCCGCCTGGTCCACCGACTGGATCACCCCGGCCGGCCGCGCCAAACTCGCCGCCGCCGGCATCGCCCCACCCGGCCGCGCCGGCCCCGTCCCGCTCGGCTTCCCTGCCGTCCCCGGCGGTCTGCGCGCCGGCTCCGCCGATCACCGGCCCGAAGACGCCGGCGTCGGGGCCGGCGGCCTGGTTCCGGGCGGCCCGGCGCCGGCCTGTCCCCGTTGTGCGGCAACGGATACCGAGGTGCTGTCCCGGTTCGGGTCGACGGCGTGCAAGGCGCTGTGCCGCTGCCGCGCCTGCGGCGAGCCGTTCGACGCGGTGAAGCCGCTGTGAGCGAGTGTCCGGCCGTCGTCCGGCGTCACGTGAGCGGAGCGGCGGCGTGAGCGTCACCGTCCGGCAGCCGACCCGACGCCGGCCGGTCTTCCACGACCTGCCGGTGGTCGCCGTCGACCGGCTCACCGACGATGCGGTCGCGGTCACCTTCGCGGTCCCGCCCGACCTGCGTGAGCACTTCGCCTTCGTGGCCGGTCAGCACCTGACCGTGCGGCGGCTGGCCGACGGTGACGACGTGCGGCGCTCCTACTCGATCTGCTCCACGCCGGCCGACCTGGCCGGCCGGGGCGAGCTGCGGATCGGGGTCAAGCAGATCCCGGGCGGCGCGTTCTCCGCCTTCGCCGCCAGCGAACTGCGCCCCGGCGACACGGTGTCAGTACTGCCGCCGCTGGGCCACTTCACCAGCGCATTCGAACCGGGGCGGCGTCGGCACTACGTGGCCGTGGCCGCCGGCTCCGGGATCACCCCGGTGCTGTCCCTGATCGCCACGGCGCTCGCCACCGAACCCGGCTCCCGGTTCACCGTGCTCTACGGCAACCGCTACGCCCGCTCGGTGATGTTCAGCGAGGAGCTTGCCGACCTCAAGGACCGCTACCCGGACCGGCTGCACCTGGTGCACGTGCTCTCCCGCGAGCCCAGCGACTCCGCCCTGCTCTCCGGCCGCCTGGACGCCGCCCGGCTCGGCGCGCTACTGGAGGCTCTGATCGATCCGTCCACTGTGGACGAGTGGTTCCTGTGCGGCCCGTACGGCCTGGTCCTGGACGCCCGCGAAGTCCTCGCTACCCGGGGGGTGCCCGACTCCGCCGTACACACCGAGCTCTTCCACGTCGCGGATGCGGCGGCCCCGCCACCGGCTCCGGTCGAGCCGGCCGACACCACCGACGTCGCGGTCACCATCCTGCTGGACGGGCGGGAGTCCAGCTTCGGCATGGGACGCGGCGAGCGGGTGCTGGACGCCGCCCTGCGGGTCCGCCCCGAACTGCCGTTCGCCTGCAAGGGCGGGGTCTGCTCGACCTGCCGGGCGAAACTGGTCACCGGCCGGGTGACGATGGCCCGCAACTACGCCCTCGAGCCCGAGGAACTGGCCGCCGGCTACGTGCTCACCTGCCAGTCCAGCCCGCTCACCGACACCATCACCGTCGATTACGACGCCTGAGCGGTCCTGATCTGCCGGGCACCGGCACGCCGGGGGCTGACCGGTCGCGGCCGGCACTGGCACCATGGGTGAGGTGCGAATCCGTGTGCTCGTGCTCGCCGTCGCCGCCGGACTGGTGGTGACGCCGTGGGTGGCCGCAACGGCCACTGCCGCCGTCGCGCCGACGCTCACCTACCCCAACCCGGTCAAGCCCGGTCAGGGCTTCCTGGTGCAACTGCACTACCAGCGGCCCGACAACGGCAACCTGGCCAAGCCCTGTGCCACGGCCAGGGGGTTCTGGGACGGAGCGGCCCAGCAGACCAAGCTGACCAGCAGCGGGCACTTCTGCGACGCGATCTACACGATGGGTCCCGGCAGCAAGTTGGTGACGGCCGGGCGGCACACGGTCTCGTTCACGATCGCCGGCGCGGCAGCGGTCTCGGGCTCGTTGACCGTGACGGGGACAGTCAAGCCCAGCAGCAGCCCCACCTCGAACAAGCCGGTGACGCACACGTCCGCGGCCACCCGGCCGACCGCCAGCGCCCCGACCGACGAACCGACCACCGAGGAGCCGGTACTGCCGTCGGAGCACCGAGTCGGTGGCGCCGGTGGCCACGCCGAACGCGCTGATCCTCGGTGGGCCGCCGTCCTCCGGCGGCACCGGCCACGGCTGGCTGGTGGTGGCCAGCGTCGGCTCGATCGGCGTGCTCGGCGGCGCGGCGTTTCTGGTGTTCGTGCTGGCGGGGCGGCGCCGCAACGAGCTGGAACCGCTGGCCCGGGGCGAGGACCTGCTGCCGTACGACGACTGACCGCCGACCTCCGGTCGACTACGACGCCTGACCGTGTGGAGCCGCCGGGCTCGCAGGGACTCCACGCGGTCGGCTATAGCTGCCGCGAACTGCTCGAAGCCAAGGCCCGGGTCAGGCTCGAGCGGCGGTTCCGTCCCGTCCCGGGTGGTGAGGACGAACCAGGCGGCGTCGTAGAGCTGTTCCTCTACCAGCCGATCGCAGAAGATGCGGTACCGCTCGGCATACGACGTACCCCGGAAGACTTCGTCAACGCGGTACACGCCCGGCACGGGGTTGGCAACGGGACGGGTGCTCGCCAGTGTCTCCTCGAGGACCAAGACATACCCGAGCCATGGCTGCACTGGACCGAGGCTGCCCGCCTCGTACGCCCGCCGGAGGTCGAAGGCACTGCCAGTGCCTCCTCGGTGCGGTTGTTGGCGTTGTTGCCGAACGAGGGTCCGACCTGGGACTTGAGTTCGATTGCCGCGACAGTTCGTCGTCCTGCACGACGACAGATCCCACTTCTTAGCTGGCCGGAAGAAGCCGGGCAATGCGATCCCGGAGTTGCGGAAGACGTGGTGTTCGGGGACTCCTGCCGCCACAAACACATCTGCGATCAAGTCCCGCAGGGCGTCGAGGTGCCCGCCGCCGATGACCGCGCCGCGTAGTCCGGCATCCACCCTGCCGGCGACGCGCTGGCGATCGGCCTGAACATCCCGGCCCATCCAGAACGCCCGGAGTGCTGTGTGGAACGGCTGCGACATCGAACGTCCGATCAGTCGGGGAGCGAGTCGATTCGGTAGGCATCCATTGCGGCACTGGTGGCCCCCTCGACATCCCGGTCCAGGAACGCGGCCCGGAGGCGTTTCTTCAGCACGGGCGGAATCTGGCCGGGCCCGGGTACCCGGATACGCCGCAGGTACTGGGCCTGGAAGCGGAGCGTGCCGCCGCGCATGCGGACGGAGTATGCGTCCACGAACAGTTGCGCAACCCGGCTGAGCAGCAGGCCACCCAGTACCTGGAGATCCCAGCCGGCGGAGACGATGTAGTAGAGGTTGTGGTGTGGGTAGTGGCCGCCCGGGTCATAGACCGGGTGACTGGTCATCTTCAGGTCCGGAAAGAGCAGCTTCGGCTGGCAGGTCAGCGCCGGGTCGACCGGTCGATGGTGCGGACCACCGCTGGGGCAGCCGCTGGGCCACGTTTCGGGCCCGGACGGCAACCGCGTGCCGGTCGAGGTAGGCAGCCAGCCGGGGGTAGGCAGCCAACTCCACCAGGTCGCCGGTCTCGCCCCAGGGGTTGACCAGGTAAGTTCCGGACCAGCGCAGCTCTCCGCTACGGGTGTCCTGACTCATGGCCAGTGGCAGCAGCCGGTCGACCTCGATGTCCGGCGGGTCGCGGCGGACATAGACCGCGTCAGCTCCGGTCGCCACCCCGATGCCGACCGGGTACGGTCGCGCTCTTCTCGATCGGCTCGAAGGTGTCGTTGAGCTGTTCCAGCAACGCAAGTCGGGCGGGCGACCCGGTCGGCCAGGAGGCATCGCCTTCGAACCAGTGCGGAAGTCGGGCGGCAACGATGCCGGGCGCCGCGAACTGGTCCACTCGGGACCTGCTCCATGCGGCGAACCGTGAGCAGTCGCCTGGTCGAACGAGGCGTCGGCGGTAGCCACAACCGCGCCGCGCTGGGCGGTCCGCCGGACGACGGTGATCGCCGGGTACGCCTGACCCGGGATCGAGGCGTCACGTCGTGCGCAGCGAGGCAACTCGACGGCGTACCGCTGGAGATGAGTCCCGAAGGCGGGAGCCGTACTGGTTGCGCATCCAACGGTCAGGCACAAATGAAGGCGGCAACGCCGGAGTGCCGAAGCTGACCGCAGCGCTCTCTCGAAGAACCGACGTAGGTGTCGGCCCGCGCCCGGCCATGGTGGGACAGGCGGCCCGGTAGGCAGCCATCCGCTCCTCCGGCACATCCTCGAGACGCAGGTAGGGCGGGTCGCCGACGACCAGATCGACGTCCCGTAGCGGTTGAGCCGGGGAGTAGTCGCGGCTCCGGACCCAGCCGGCTGCCAGCCGGGTGGCGTCGGCAGCCCGCGACCCGCCGCTGATCAGCGCGTCTGCGGCGGCCCGTCGGGCCTCGCCCGTCCCGGCGCGGTCGTACGCGACGACGAGCCGGCGCTCGCTGATCGCCGACCGTGCCGGTGTGCACTGATCACCAGGTGTTCGACCATCACGGTGACGAACGCGCCGGCACCGCAGCACGGCTCGACGGCCCGGAGCAAGGCGAGGTCACGGTCTGCGGTGTATCCCGCGAGGTCGAGGATCAACTCGACGATCCAGCGCCGGGTAAAATCTCGCCGTGGTTGTCGCTGTCCTCCGCGCTCTTCGGGTGCCACGCGATCTTGGGCAGCAGAGTCAGTTGCTGAGCTTCGGCGGTCACTGCGACAGCGTAGCGAGGGCCGCCGATAGCGGTGACCCGTCCAGCTCAGTTGATCTCGTTGAGTTCGGCGAGATCCTCCGGGGTGGGGATCCAGCAGCCGGCGGCGGCGTTGGCGGCGACCTGCTCGGGCCGGGTGGCACCGGCGATCACGCTGGTCACCGCGGGCTTCGCGGCCAGCCCGCCGATCGCGACGTCGAGCAGGGACAGGTCGCGCTTTTCGGCGTACGTGCGCAGCGCCTCGATGGTGTCCCAGGGCGCTTCCGCGAGCCGCTCGCGCGTAGCGCGTCCTCGGCCAGCCGGCTGCCGGCCGGGGGCGCGCCTCGCCGCGGCGGTACTTGCCGGTGAGCAGGCCGCTGGCGAGCGGGAAGAACGGCAGCAGGCCGAGCCCGAAGTGGGTCCAGCGCGGGTACCAGGTCGCGTCTCCACGGAGCGGTCGAGCAGGCTGTAGTGGTTCTGCGCGCTGACGAACGGGGTCAGGTGCGCGGTGCGGGCGGTCCAGGCGGCGTCGGCGGTCTGGTACCCGGAGAAGTTGGAGTGCCCCAGGTAGCGCACCTTGCCGGCGCGGACCAGGTCGTCCAGGGCGGACAGGGTCTCCTCGATCGGGGTGGCCGGGTCGGGCGAGTGGATCTGGTACAGGTCGATGTAGTCGGTACGCAGCCGGCGCAGCGACGCCTCCACCGCCCGCACGATGTACCGCCGGGAGCCGCGGGCCCCGTGGTCGGCGCCGTTCGCGCCGCGCATGTCCATCCCGAACTTGGTGGCGAGCACCACCTCGTCGCGCCGGCCGACCAGCGCCTGGCCCAGCAGGTCCTCGGAGCCGCCGGGCTCGCCGCCGTAGATGTCGGCGGTGTCGAAGAAGTTGATCCCGGCGTCCAGGGCGGCGTCGACCACGGCGCGGGTACCCGGGCCGTCGACCTTGCGGTGGAAGTTGTTGCAGCCGATCCCGACGACCGACACGACCAGTCCGGAGTCCCCGAGGCGGCGGTAACGCATGTCCGATGCCACTGAGTCGACTGCCATAGCTAACTAACTTATGTGGCGCGGGTGACCCGAGCCACCGGTGCGGTACCAGGTGAGACACGGCTCTCGGTAGGCTCGGTGGCGTGACGCAGAACGTGGAGATCGCCGACATCCTGCAGCGCGCCGCCGACGGTGGCCGGATCAGCGCCGAGGAGGCGCTGCTGCTCTACACCGACGCGCCGTTCCACGCGCTCGGTGAGGCGGCCGACACGGTGCGCCGTCGCCGGTACCCGGACAACATCGTCACGTACATCATCGACCGCAACATCAACTACACCAACGTGTGCGTCACCGCGTGCAAGTTCTGCGCCTTCTACCGGGCGCCCGAAGCACGCCGAGGGCTGGTCGCACTCGATGGAGGAGATCCTGCGCCGGTGCGCGCGAGGCGGTCGAGCTCGGCGCCACCCAGGTGATGCTGCAGGGCGGCCACCACCCCGACTACGGCGTCGAGTACTACGAGGAGCTGTTCGGCGCCGTCAAGCGGGCGTACCCGGAGCTGGTGATCCACTCGATCGGGCCGAGCGAGATCCTGCACATGCGAAGGTCTCCGGGGTCTCCATCGACGAGGCGGTCACCCGGATCAAGGCGGCCGGCCTGGACTCGATCGCCGGGGCCGGCGCGGAGATGCTGCCGGACCGGCCGCGTACCGCGATCGCCCCGCTCAAGGAGTCCGGCGCCCGCTGGCTCGAGGTGATGGCGACCGCGCACCGGCTCGGGGTGTCATCGACGGCCACCATGATGATGGGGACCGGCGAGACCAACGCCGAGCGGATCGAGCACATCCGGATGATCCGGGACGTGCAGGACCTGGCGGTTTCCCGGGGTTACGCGGGTGTGGAGGATCCGGCGATCGGCGGCTTCCGGTCGTTCATCCCGTGGACGTACCAGCCGGAGAACAACCACCTCAAGGGGCGTACCCAGGCCACCACCCTGGAGTACCTGCGCTTCATCGCGGTGGCCCGGCTGTTCTTCGACAACATCGCGCACCTGCAGTCCTCCTGGCTGACCACGGGTAAGGACGCCGGGCAGCTCAGCCTGCACATGGGCGTGGACGACCTGGGCTCGATCATGCTGGAGGAGAACGTGATCTCCAGTGCCGGCGCCCGGCACCGCTCCAAGCTGACCGAGCTGGTGGAGATGATCCGCACCGCCGACCGCATCCCGGCCCAGCCGCAACACCCTGTACAAGCGGCTGGACATCCACTGGACGCCGGCCGACGACCCGACCGACAGCCGGGTGCAGTCGCACTTCTCCTCGATCGCCCTGCCCGGCGGCGGGGTCGGCGGCCGGACGGCACTGAAGGTCTCGGCTACCTGACCGGGGTGTGACGCGGGTCACAGGAACCGTGGGCGGCCCACTACCCTCCTATTGGCAACACGAGGGGGTACGTGATGGTCGTCACCGAACCGGATCGGTTGGCGTCGGAGGCGGACCAGTCGCCCCGCTCCGCTGGGCCGCGCATCATCGTGACCGCGCTCGCGGTGCTGGCCATCCTCGCGCTGATCGGCGCGGTTGCGCTGCTGCTACGCCCGAATGGCTCGGCCTCCCCGGGCGCGCCGGCCGGCGGCGGGCGGCCCCGAGTCGGTGGCGTCGGCTGGTCCGAGCGCGCCCTCGGGTCGGACCGCCCCGGCCGGCTGGCGGATCGAGAGCTCGCTCGGGCTGGAGATCGAGGTCCCGGCCGACTGGGCCGTCAACGACATCCGCTGCAACCAGACCAGCGCGCCGTCGGTGGTCCGCGACTCCGACGTCGAGCCGGCCTGTGGCTAGCCCGGAACCGGCCGACAAGGCAGCTCGCCGAGATCGACGCGACGATCGACCGTCGAGCGGACGCCCGGCGCTGCCGAGCTCAGCCGGTCACCCTGGACGGTGTCGCCGTGCAGCGGCCGGCAGGGCCGGCAGGCGGACGGCCGGTACGCCGGCACGATCACCGTGCCGGGTCGGGGCGTACTCGACGTGCGTACCCCCGACCAGGCCCTCACCACCCGCATCCTGGACAGCCTGCACCTGGTCGACGTCGACCACCTGGGCTGCGTCAACGCCCGCCCGAACGGCCTGCGACCGGTGCCGGTATCCGGCCTGACCACGATGGTGCCGACCTCAGGTGCGGGAAGATCGACCTCTGCCACTATGGGTCGAACGATGCGGGGCCCCGACCCGGTGGGCGCGGGCAGCCCGCTGCTCACCTCCGCCGCACTGACCGGGGCAGGCGCGCAGGCGCTGGCCGACGCGCTGAACGCCGGCATCCCGGGCCGCAACCCCGACTCCGACTCCTGTGCCGACCAGGGCCAGGCGCGCCTGCCGAACGCCGTACTGCTGGTCCGTCCGGTCTCCGGTCCGACTGTCGTGGTGCACCTGCTCTCCGCGAACTGCTGGAGCCGGGGCTTCGACAACGGCACCCAGGTCGTGCAGATCACCCTGCCGCTACTGCAGCAGGTCTTCACGGCGCTGCAGGTCGGCATGGAGCTCAACGGCTTCATTCCCGGGATGGCGATCGACGGGTACAGCGGGAAGCCGAAGCCGGCCACCAGTTGAGCCCGCCCAGCCAACCTCGTACCGATGACGCAGGGGGAGCCGTGGGAGTCAGTGAACCGGACCGGCTGGCACCGGAGGCAGCTCAACCCAGCGGCTCCGCCACGCCACGGGATCGTGCTGTCCGCGCTGGCGGTGCTGGTGGTACTCGGGCTGGTCGGTGCGGTGGCACTGCTGTTGCGCCCGGGGGACTCGGGTACGCCCCGGCGGCCCGGCGCCGGCGCCACGCAGTCGGTGGCGTCGGGCGGTCCGAGCGCTCCGTCGGGGCGGCCCACCACTGCGGGCTGGCGGCTGGAGAGCTCGCTCGGCCTGGAGATCGAGGTACCCGTCGACTGGGTCGTCAACAACATCCGCTGCAACCAGACCAGCGCCCCGTCGGTGGTCCGCGATACCGGCTTCGAACCGTTGTGCGCCACCCGGAGCCGGCCGACAAGGCGGTGGCCGAGATCGCGCACGATGACCTTCGAGCCGTCGCCCGCGCTGCCGACCCGGACGGTCACCGTGGACGGTGTCGCCGTGCAGCGCTCGGCGGGCCGCTGGGCGGACGGCCGGTACGCCGGCAAGATCACCGTGCCGGGCCGGGGCGTCCTCGATGTGCGTACCCCCGACCAGGCCCTCACCACCCGCATCCTGGACAGCCTGCACCTGGTCGACGTCGACCACCTGGGCTGCGTCAACGCCCGCCCGAACGGCCTGCGACCGGCCCCGGTAGCCGGCCTGGCCACCATGGTCCCCGCCCAGGTCCGGGAGATCGACGTCTGCCACTACGGCGAAACCGAGGTCGGGCCGCCGGCTCCGATCGCCGCGGGCAGCCCACTGCTCACCTCGGGCGCGCTGACCGGCGCGGATGCGCAGACCCTGGCTGACGCGCTGAACGCCGGCGTCCCCGGCCGCAACCCCGACTCCAACTCCTGCCTGGACCAGGGCGAGGCCCGGCTGCCGGACGTGGTGCTACTCGTCCACCCGGTCTCCGGGCCCACCGTGGTGGTGCACCTGCTCTCCGCGAAGTGCTGGAGCCGGGGCTTCGACAACGGCAGCCGCCTCGTCCAGGTCAGCTGGTCCCTGCTGGAACAGGTGTTCAAGCCCCTGCACACCGGCTTCGCCGTGAACGGCGACCTGCCCGGTTCACCGATCGACGGTTCATTCAGCAAGTCGCCCCAGCCCGGCACGACCTGACCCCGACCGAGGGGAACGCGATGGACACGGTTGTCGACACGACTGAGGCGGCTGAACCGCCCCCGCCGTCCGGGCGGCATCGGTTGCGACTGGCGCTGGTGGCGATTGCGGTCGCCGTCGTCCTGCTCGTCTCGGCGGGGCTGATCCTGCATGTGCTGATCTCCGGTTCCGGCGCGCAGTCGGGCGCGGACGTCCCGTATCCGGGCACCGCTCCCGGCCGATCCGCCGCTGCGGGTTGGCGGCTGGAGAGTTCGCTGGGCCTGGAGATCGAGGTGCCGGCCGACTGGGCCACCAACAACAGCGGCTGCGGCCAGACCGACGCGTCGAGCGTGGTCCGGGGCAAGGGGGTGGAGACCATGTGCCTCACCCCCGAGCCGGAGAACAAGCAGGTCGCCGAGTTGCTGCGGCTGACCGACCCGCTGCCACCGCTCGGCTCGCCGGATCAGGTCACTGTCGACGGGGTACCCGCGCTGCGCGGCGAAGGGCGGCTGGCGGACGGCCGGTACGCCGGCACCATCACCTTCCCCGACCGCGACATCGGCCTGTCCGTGCGCACCGCCGACCAGGCCACCACCGCGCACATCCTGGACAGCCTGCACGTCGTCGACGTCGACCACCTGGGCTGCGCCACCGCCGCTCCGGCCCCCGGCCACCCGCAGCCGGCCGGCGGCAACACCCTGGTCCCGGCCCGGCCGACCGAGATCGACGTCTGCTTCTACGCCCACGACCCGCTACTCCAGGCGTCCACCGCGATCACCGGCGCTGCCGCCGCCGCGCTGGCGACCGGGCTGAACGCCGCCCGCCACGGCAACAACCCCGACCTGACCTGTGACGACTACAACGACAAGCTCGGCCCGGACGCGGTGCTGCTGGTCCGGGCGGACGGCGCCACCACCGTCGTCTTCGTCACCGCCAACGCCTGCACCGGCCGGGGCCTGAGCAACGGCACCCGGACGGCCCAACTTACCGAAACCCTGCTGCACCTGATCCTGCGCCCACTGCACTCCGGCTACGCCTTCGCTGAACTGCCCGCGTCCTGACCGGGCCGGCTCGGCAGTCAGGTGCTCGCCGGGCTCGGGCAGCGCGCCAGCGGTTGCGTGCGTCGGTGGGGCCGTCCCGGTTTGGCTGAGGGAGGCGGTTCCGGTGGTGTTGACGGAGCGTAGTGATGCGTGCGCGGAGTGGGAAAAGTCACGCAGAGTTATTTCTATGACGGTCATTTGCACAGCTCATGCATAGGATCCCCGGGCCAAGCGTCACCCCTAGTCACCCCCGAGGGATCCATGCTCAAGCTCTTTGCCCGCCGTACCGCTCGCGTCGCCCTGGCGCTGGCCACGGCCGGGGTCGCCACCGTCACGGTGGCTGCCGCGGCTCAGGCCGCCGCACCGGCGTCCGGTGCGGACGTCAGCCTCACCGTCGGCGGGACGTCGGTCACCACCGGCGCGGCCAAGCCGTTCATCGCCCGGCTGGCCAACCACGGCCCGCAGACAGCCACCGGCGTCACCGTCACCGTCGACGCCAGCCACCTGAACACCTCGGTGGTCGACATCGAGCTGCCCGGCCCGGCCGACGGCTGCCAGCGCACCGCGACCACGGCCACCTGCCCGATCGAGGACATCTGGCCCGGCGGCACCGACGACTCCACGGCCGTGATCTTTCTGCGGGCGCGCAGCAATCACGGATCCGCCGGGTCGTTCAGCGTCACGGTGCACAGCGCCAGCACCGACCCGAAGAGCTCCAACAACACCGCGGTCGTCCCGGTGTCGGCAACCACCAGCGGGTACGACCTGGTGGCCGGCGCCTACGATCTGTACGGCGGGGACGGCGGCTACCTGAAGCCGGGCGAGGACACCGCGCTGTTCTGGTTCCTCTACAACGGTGGCGACCGGGCGGCCAAGGGCATCGCGTACACCATCCAACTGCCGTCCTTCACCCACTTCACTGTGCAGGACCGCAACTGCGTCTACACCGACGCCAACACCGTGGCCACCTGCTCGGCGCCGGACGCCGTGGTGCAGCCGGGTGACGTGTTCTTCGCGATCGAGGGCGCCCTGGTCACCGTGGACCGGGACGCGCCCGGCCCGCGCGCCTTCACCGACGGCTTCGTCACCGGGTACGGCATCGCCGACGCCCCGGCGCACGCCGCCGCCGCTACGGCGGGTGCTGCCGGGCTGACCGTCGCGCCCGCCAGCAGCCAGCAGCAGCAGGCCGCCGAGGCGGACAGCACCGACAACACCGCCGACTTCTCGGTATTCATCGCCACCAACCGCAGTGGCCTGGCCGTCACCGCGCCGGCCGTCAGCGCGCACCGGGGCGACCGGGTGAGCGTGCCGGTGGACGTCGCCAACGCCGGCCCGGCGACCGCCTTCGCGATGACCGTCGACTTCACCGCCCCCACCGGTACCCGCATCGTCGGCACGCCGGCCGGGTGTGACCCGGTACAGGGTGGCCGGAAGGTGCACTGCGTCCCCGGCAATCTGCACGCCGGCAAGTCCACCCGGCTCACCTTCACCCTGCAGGTCGACGCGGCAACGGCGGGCACCGACGGCACCGTCACGGCCGCCGGCCTGAACGACGACACCAAGCCGGCCGACAACACCGCTGCGGTCCGGGTCACGGTGCTGGCGACAGGTACCCCCACCACCCAGCCGACCTCGCCCACCGCGAGCCCCTCCACCAGCACGTCGCCGTCGGCGACCAGGTCGCCCAGCGGGACCGCGACCAGGTCGCCCAGCGGCACCGCGACCAGGTCGCCCAGCGGCACCGCGACCACGTCGCCCAGCGGCACCGCGACCACGTCGCCCAGTGCGACCGCGACCACGTCGGCCAGTGCCACCGTGACGCCGGATGCCACCCGGAGTGTGACGGCCAGCGCGTCGGCTACCCATGGTGGCGACACCCCGGCTGCCACGTCGGCCAGCCCGAGCCACGGCGGTTCGCTGCCGTTGACCGGCTCCAGCGGACTGGCGTTCGTGATGCTCGCCGGTGTCGGGCTGTTCCTGGTCGGCGTAGCGCTGCTGATCGCCGCTCAGGTCGGCCGTCGGCGGGCCGGGGCCTGACCGATCCGGTTCCGCCGGCGGTCGCCCACGGCGGCGGTCGGCGGGCCCGGATCTGACAGACGCGAGTGTGGGGCGGTCCACGGGGCCGCCCCACACCCGTCCATCGTGGTACCCGGACGCGGTGGCTGGTGGGGCGGCTGGGAGAGTGGCGGCATGACGCGCGCGCAGTTGGACAAGCAGCCGCACGAGGTCGCCGCGATGTTCGACGGGGTGGCCGGCCGGTACGACAGGACCAACACGATCCTGTCGTTCGGCCAGGACCGGCTGTGGCGCACGGCCACCCGGCGGGCGCTGGCGCTGCAGCCGGGTGAGCTGGTGCTGGACCTGGCGGCCGGTACCGGGGTGTCCACCCAGGAGTTGGCGCGGTCGGGGGCCACGGCGGTCGGCGCGGACATCTCCCAGGGGATGCTGCGAGCCGGCCGGGCGGCCGGGCGGACGGTGCCTTTGCTGGCCGGGGACGCGCTGGCGCTGCCGTTCGCGGACGGCGTCTTCGACGCGGTCACCATCTCCTTCGGGCTGCGCAACGTGCACGACACCGGGGCCGCGCTGCGCGAACTGGCCCGGGTCACCCGACCGGGCGGACGGCTGGTGGTGTGCGAGTTCAGCCACCCCACCCAGGCCGCGTTCCGGGCGGTCTACCTGCGGTACCTGATGGGCGCGCTGCCGGCGGTGGCCCGCTCCGTCTCCTCCAACCCGGACGCCTACGTGTACCTGGCCGAGTCGATCCGGGCGTGGCCGGATCAGGCCGCGCTGGCCGCCCGGCTGAGCGACGCCGGTTGGCAGGACGTGGCCTGGCGAAACCTCTCCGGCGGGATCGTGGCCCTGCACCGGGGCGTGCGTACGTGATGTTCACCGGCCTGACCTGCCGGGCGACCGGAAAAGTTAGGTCAACCTTACTCAGCGGGTACTCAGCAGCCGTCCTAGACTCCCTCACGAGGCGCTTGTGAAGACTTTCACGAGGCGTCCGGGCGCGACCGGAACGGCGAGGTGGTGATCGACATGGGGCAGGTCCAGGAGGCCGACGTCATCGTGGTCGGCGCCGGTCCGGGTGGGTCGACGGCCGCGTACCACCTGGCCCGGCACGGCGTTGACGTGCTGGTGCTGGAGAAGACCGAGTTCCCCCGGGAGAAGGTCTGCGGTGACGGGCTCACTCCGCGCGCGGTGAAGCAGCTCGTGCAGATGGGCATCGACACCAGTCCGGAAGCCGGCTGGGTGCGCAACAAGGGGCTGCGGGTCATCGGCGGCGGCGTCCGGCTGGAGCTGGACTGGCCCGAGCTGGCCTCGTTCCCGGGCTACGGGCTGACCCGGACCCGGATGGACTTCGACCAGCTGCTCGCCGACAAGGCCGTCGAGGCCGGCGCGAAGCTGCTCACCAACCACACCGTCACCGGCCCGGTGCTGTCCGCCGACAACCGGGTGGTCGGCGTGAAGGCCCAGGTCGGCTCGGACAAGGAGCCGCAGGAGTTCCGGGCCAAGCTGGTGATCGCCGCCGACGGCGTCTCCGGCCGGCTGCCGCTGGCCATGGGCATCACCAAGCGCGAGGACCGGCCGATCGGGGTGGCCGTGCGGCGCTACTACCACTCGCCGGTCAAGCACGACGACGACTACCTGGAGTCCTGGCTGGAGCTGCGTAGCCGGGACGGCGGCGACACGCTGCTGCCCGGGTACGGCTGGATCTTCGGGATGGGCGACGGCCGGGTCAACGTCGGCCTGGGTGTGCTCAACTCGTCGGCCGCCTTCGGGAAGACCAACTACCGGGCGATGCTCACCGACTGGCTCGGCAGCACCCCGCCGGAGTGGGGGCTGACCGACGAAGCCAACGCCGACGGCCCGATCCAGGGCGCGGCGCTGCCGATGGGCTTCAACCGCACCCCGCACTACCTGCGCGGCGTCCTCCTGGTGGGTGACTCCGGTGGGATGGTCAACCCGTTCAACGGGGAGGGCATCGCCTACGCCATGGAGTCCGGGCAGCTCGCCGCCGAGGTCGTGGTGCAGGCGCTGGCCCGGGTCGAAGGGCCGGCCCGGGAACGGGCGCTGCAGGCCTACCCGGCCGCGCTGAAGGCCCGCTACGGCGGGTACTACCGGCTCGGTGGTTGGTTCGTAAAGATCATCGGTCAGCCGAAATTGATGCGGTTCGCCACCCAGCACGGCATGCCGCACCCGACACTGATGAAGTTCGTGCTCAAACTGCTGGCAAACCTGACCGACCCCAACGACGGGGACGCGATGGACCGAATCATCAACGGACTCACCAAGATCGCTCCGGCCGTCTGAGGACACCGGGCAGACCCCGACGCCCGGCTCGGGGACCTTGGCGAATACGTTGAGGGACGCAACAGGCTGTAACAGACGAGTTGAGAATCGGAAGGACGAGGCGGAGCGGACATGTCGCTGGCCAACTGGGTACCGATCGTCGGACTCTTCGCCCTCGGTACCCTCTTCGCGCTCTTCTCGGTGGTGATCGCGCCGTTCGTCGGCCCCCACAAGAAGAATGCCGCCAAACACGCGGCGTACGAGTGCGGGATCGAGCCCACTCCCCAGCCACTCGGCGGCGGGCAACGCTTCCCGATCAAGTTCTACCTGACCGCGATGCTCTTCATCGTCTTCGACATCGAGATCATCTTCCTCTACTCGTGGGCGGTCAGTTTCGGCTCGCTGGGGACCTTCGGGTTCGTGGAGATGGTGCTGTTCATCGCCACCGTGTTCGTCGCGTACGCCTATGTCTGGCGGCGCGGCGGGCTGGACTGGGACTAAGGCAGGGCACGACACATGGGTATCGAAGAGAAGCTGCCACAGGGCATCCTGCTGACCTCGGTCGAGAAGCTGTCCAACTACGCGCGCAAATCCTCGTTCTGGGGGGCCACCTTCGGGCTGGCCTGCTGCGCCATCGAGATGATGGCGGCCGGCGGACCCCACTACGACCTGGGCCGCTGGGGCATGGAGGTGTTCCGTCCCTCGCCGCGTCAGGCCGACCTGATGATCGTGGCCGGCCGGGTCAGCCAGAAGATGGCCCCGGTGCTGCGCCAGATCTACGACCAGATGCCCGAGCCGCGCTCGGTGATCTCGATGGGCGTCTGCGCCTCGTCCGGCGGGATGTTCAACAACTACGCGATCGTGCAGGGCGTGGACCACATCGTCCCGGTCGACATGTACCTGCCCGGCTGCCCGCCGCGCCCGGAGATGCTGATCGACGCCATCCTCAAGCTGCGCGAAAAGATCATGCACCAGCCGCTCGGCCCCGGCGGCCGCAAGATGCTGGAGGCCCGCGAGGCGCGCGGTGACGTGCCGGCGGTGGCCTGGGGCGCGATGCCCTCCTCGTACCGCTCCGACAAGGCTCGGGCGGCGCAGTGGGAGAAGGCCGTCCTGGAGGGCCGCGAGGAGCAGTTGCGGATCGAGAACTGGATGCGGGCCGGCAACCACATGCCCACGGGGGGTTCCCGGTGACCGCTCCGGAGAACAAGCC
Organism: uncultured Actinomycetota bacterium; assembly: GCA_963794685.1. Classification (GTDB taxonomy): domain Bacteria; phylum Actinomycetota; class Actinomycetes; order Mycobacteriales; family Micromonosporaceae; genus CAVTWH01. The sequence goes on from CAWCFK010000015.1 coordinate 186,502, forward strand.
CGCCCCTGCCGGGTCGGTGCCGGTGGAGTCCGCGCCGGTCGGCGCCAGCCTGACCGCCCCCGCTGAATATCCGCCGGCGAGCGGCGCGGGCCGCGGCCTGTTCGGCGTGCAGGGCACCGGCGACACGTCCGGCTTCGGCGGCCTGGTGCGCCGCCGGGTCGGCGTGGTCAGCACGCAGCGGCCCTACGGGGAGCCGTTCGACGAGGTGTACGACGCGCTCTCCGAGGCCTACCCGCAACTTCACGACGCGATCGAGAACGTGGTGGTGGACCGCGGCGAGCTGACCCTGCACATCAAAGCGGCGAAGATCCGCGAGGTGTGCCAGGCGATGCGCGACGACGACGCGCTGCGCTTCGAACTGCTCTCCTCGGTGTCCGCCGTCGACTACCTCGGTGCCGACCAGCGCCGGCTGCACGTGGCGTACCAGTTGACCTCGATGACCTACCGTCGGCGGGTCCGGCTGGAGGTCGCCGTCAGCGCGGCCGACCCGGTGGTGCCCAGCGTGACCGGCATCTACCCGACCGCCGACTGGCAGGAGCGGGAGACGTACGACATGTTCGGGGTGCTCTTCGAAGGGCACCCGAACCTGACCCGGATCCTGATGCCGGACGACTGGGAGGGCCACCCCCAGCGCAAGGACTACCCGCTCGGTGGCATCCCGGTGGAGTACAAGGGCGCCGAGATCCCACCGCCCGACCAGCGGAGGAGCTACCAGTGACGGAGAACTACGCAACTACCCGGGAGACCACCGAAGGGCGGGTCTTCAACGTCACCGGCGGCGACTGGCGCGACGTGCTCGGCAACGCCGACGATCCGATCCACGACGAGAAGATCGTGGTGAACCTCGGCCCGCAGCACCCCTCCACGCACGGCGTGCTCCGGCTCATCCTGGAGCTGGAGGGCGAGACGGTCACCGAGGCCCGCGCGGTCGTCGGCTACCTGCACACCGGCATCGAGAAGAACCTGGAATACCGCACCTGGACGCAGGGCTCCACCTTCGTCACCCGGATGGACTACCTGGCGCCGCTGTTCAACGAGACGGCGTACGCGCTCGCGGTGGAGAAGCTGCTCGGCATCACCGACACCATCACCCCCCGGGCGAACACCATCCGGGTGCTGATGATGGAGCTGAACCGGATCTCCTCGCACCTGGTCTGGCTCGGCACCACCGGCCTGGAGCTCGGCGCGATCTCGATCATGCTGTACGGCTTCCGCGAGCGCGAGTACATCCTGGACATCTTCGAGCTGACCACCGGCCTGCGGATGAACATGGCCTACATCCGGCCGGGCGGCGTCGCCCAGGACATCCCGGCCGAGGCGATCCGCAAGACCCGGGAGTTCCTCTCCTACCTGCCGAAGAAGCTCAAGGAGTATGAGGACATGCTCTCCGGCCAGATCATCTGGCAGGAGCGCACCCAGGGCGTCGCGGTGCTCGATATGACCGGCTGCCTGGCGATGGGCGTCACCGGGCCGGTGCTGCGCTCCGCGGGCCTCGGCTGGGACCTGCGCAAGACGATGCCGTACTGCGGGTACGAGGACTATGAGTTCGACGTGCCGACCGCGGACACCGCCGACGTCTGGGGCCGCTACCAGGTCCGGCTGGCCGAGATCCGGGAGTCCCTGAAGATCATCGAGCAGGCGCTGGACAAGCTGGAGCCGGGGCCGGTGATGGTCGAGGACAAGAAGATCGCCTGGCCGGCGCAGTTGGCCATCGGGCTGGACGGGATGGGCAACTCCCTCGAACACGTCGCCAAGATCATGGGGCAGTCGATGGAGTCGCTGATCCACCACTTCAAGCTGGTGACCGAGGGCTTCCGGGTACCCCCGGGGCAGGTGTACGTGGCGATCGAGTCACCGCGCGGGGAACTGGGCGTGCACGCCGTCTCCGACGGTGGCACCCGGCCGTACCGGGTGCACTACCGCGAGCCCAGCTTCGTCAACCTGCAGGCCCTCCCGGCGATGGCCGAGGGTGCGCTGCTGGCCGATGTGATCGCCGGTGGTGCCTCGTTGGACCCCGTGATGGGTGGATGTGACCGCTGACATGACCTTCTCCGACCAGACCCACGTGCGCGCCAAAGAGATCATCGCGCGCTACCCCGTCGGCAAGGAGCGCTCGGCGCTGCTGCCGCTGCTGCACCTGGTGCAGTCCGAGGAGGGGTACGTCTCGCCGGCCGGGATCACCTTCTGCGCCGAGCAGCTGGGCATCACCCGCGCCCAGGTCGGCGCGGTGGCCACCTTCTACACCATGTACAAGCGCAAGCCGACCGGCGACTACCTGGTCAGCGTCTGCACCAACACGATGTGCGGGGTGCTCGGCGGCGACAAGACGTTCGAGGCGCTCTCCGAACACCTCGGCGTCGGGCACGACGAGACCAGCGCCGACGGCAAGATCACCCTGGAGCACGCGGAGTGCCTGGCCGCCTGCGACTACGCCCCGGTGGTCACCGTCAACTACGACTTCTACGACAACGTCCAGGCCGATGCGGCGCTGTCGCTGGTGAAGGCGCTGCAGGACGGCGAACGGCCGGCCCCCTCCCGGGGCGCCCGGCTGTGCACGCTCAAGGAGATGGCGCTGCAGCTCGCCGGCTTCGCCGACGAGCGGGACGGCGCGGTGGCCGACGGCCCGGCCGGTGAGCCGACCCTGCGCGGCAACCGGCTCGCCGAGCAGTACGGCATCGCCGTCCCGGGCTTCGACCCGAACACCCCGATCCGCGCCACCCAGGCCCCCGCCGACAAGCCGGCTGCGCCTGCTGCGGCAGCGCCCGCGGCCAAGGCGGCGCCGACCAACGCGCCCGAGGCTGCCGGGGCGGCCGCCACCAAGCCGGCCAGTGACGGCAAGCCGGCCGGCGACGCGCCCACCGGCCGCGACCAGGTGAAGGACGAGGCGAAGAAGTCATGACGGCCCCCTCCCGGGAAACCCTGGCCCGGCTCACCCCGGTGCTCACCAAGCGCTGGCTCTCGCCGGACGCCTGGAAACTCGACGTGTACGAGCAGCTCGACGGCTACTCCGCGCTGCGCAAGGCGCTGGCCGCCCACCCGGACGACCTGATCGCCCTGGTCAAGGAGTCCGGCCTGCGTGGCCGGGGCGGCGCCGGCTTCCCCACCGGCATGAAGTGGGGCTTCATCCCGCAGAACGACGGCAAGCCGCACTACCTGGTGGTCAACGCCGACGAGGGCGAGCCGGGCACCTGCAAGGATCTGCCGCTGATGATCGCCGACCCGCACTCGCTGATCGAGGGCATCATCATCGCCTCGTACGCGATCCGCGCGAACCGGGCCTTCATCTACATCCGCGGCGAGGCGGTGCACTCGGCGCGCCGGCTGCGCAACGCGGTGAACGAGGCGCGGGCCGCCGGGTACCTCGGGACGGACATCCTGGGCTCCGGGTTCGACCTGGACATCGTGGTGCACGGCGGGGCCGGGGCGTACATCTGCGGCGAGGAGACGGCGCTGCTGGACTCGCTCGAAGGCTTCCGGGGCCAGCCCCGGCTGCGCCCGCCGTTCCCGGCGACGCACGGCCTCTACGCCAGCCCCACCGTGGTCAACAACGTGGAGACCATCGCCAGCGTGCCGTACATCGTGCTCGGCGGGTCGGCCTGGTTCAAGACGATGGGGACCGAGAAGTCGCCCGGCCCGAAGATCTACTCGCTGTCGGGGCGGATCAACTACCCCGGCCAGTACGAGTGCGGGCTGGGTACCACGCTGCGGCAGCTGATCGAGTTGGCCGGCGGGATGCAGGACGGGCACCAGCTCAAGTTCTGGACGCCGGGCGGCTCGTCCACCCCGATCCTCACCGACGAGCACCTCGACGTGCCGATGGACTTCGAGGGGATGGCCGGCGCCGGCACCATGCTGGGCACCACGGCCGTGCAGATCTTCTCCGACCTGACGACGTGGTCTACGCGACGTACCGGTGGATCGAGTTCTACCACCACGAGTCGTGCGGCAAGTGCACCCCGTGCCGCGAGGGCAACTACTGGATGGTGCAGATCCTGCACCGGATCCTGGCCGGCAAGGGTACCCACGAGGACCTGGACACCCTGCTGGACACCTGTGACAACCTGCTCGGCCGCTCGTTCTGCGCGCTGGGTGACGGCGCGGCCAGCCCGGTGATGTCGTCGATCAAGTACTTCAAGCAGGACTACCTGGACTACATCGAGGGGCGCAAGGCTCCGATGCTGTCCCCGGCTGAGCTGGTGGGAGCGCACTAGTGACCGACGTGGAAAAGCGGGCCGAGACCCCCAAGAGGTGGACACGGTGAAGCTGACGATCGACGGGATCGAGATCGAGGCGCCCAAGGGCGAACTCGTGATCCGGACCGCCGAACGGCTCGGCATCGCCATCCCCCGCTTCTGCGACCACCCGCTGCTGGCCCCGGCCGGCGCCTGCCGGCAGTGCCTGGTGGACATCGAGGGGCAGCGCAAGCCGGTCGCCTCCTGTACCCAGCCGGTCTCCGACGGCATGGTGGTCAAGACCCAGCTCACCAGCGAGGTCGCCCAGAAGGCGCAGGCGGGGATCATGGAGTTTCTCCTGATCAACCACCCGCTCGACTGCCCGATGTGTGACAAGGGCGGCGAGTGTCCGCTGCAGAACCAGGCGATGTCCACCGGCCGACCGGACACCCGCTTCCACGACGTGAAGCGCGAGTACCAGAAGCCCATCAATATCTCCTCGCAGGTGTTGCTGGACCGCGAGCGGTGCGTGCTCTGCCAGCGCTGTACCCGGTTCTCCGAGGAGATCGCGGGCGACAAGTTCATCGACCTGATGGACCGGGGCGCGGCCGAGCAGATCAACATCTTCCGGGTCGAGGACGGTCCGATCGAGGACACCGACGACCCGTTCAACTCGTACTTCTCCGGGAACACCGTGCAGATCTGCCCGGTGGGGGCGCTGACCGGCGCGCAGTACCGGTTCCGGTCCCGGCCGTTCGACCTGGTCTCCACGCCCAGCGCGTGCGAGCACTGCGCGGCCGGCTGCGACATGCGTACCGACTGGCGGCGGGGCAAGGTGCTGCGCCGACTGGCCGGCGACGACCCGCAGGTCAACGAGGAGTGGAACTGCGACAAGGGGCGCTGGGGCTTCAACTACGCCAACGCCTTCGACCGGATCACCCAGCCGATGGTGCGCGACGCGAAGACCGGCGAGCTGCGTACCGCCTCCTGGCCGGAGGCGCTCGCGGTGGCCGCCGCCGGGCTCAAGGAAGCGCACGTCAAGGGCGGCACCGGGGTGCTCACCGGCGGCCGGCTGACCGTCGAGGACGCCTACGCCTACGCCAAGTTCGCCCGGGTGGTGCTCGGCACCAACGACATCGACTTCCGGTCCCGGCCGCTGCGCCCCTCGGGCGCGGGCCTCGACGGGGTGGCCGAGGAGACCCAGTTCCTGGCCGCCACCGTGGCGGGCACCGTCGGCGCCGGGTACGCCGACATCGACTCGGCGGCCAAGGTGGTCTTCGTCGGGCTGGAGCCCGAGGAGGAGTGCCCGATCCTCTTCCTGCGGGTACGCAAGCAGGTGACCAAGCGCCGGCTGCCGGTCTACGCGGTGGCCCCGTTCGCGTCCCTGGGCCTGGTCAAGCTCGACGCGGTGCTGCTGCCCGCGGTGCCCGGTGACGAGGCGGCCGCGCTGGGCAGCCCGGAGCTGCGGGAGTTGCTCGGCCCGGACACGGTGCTGGTGATCGGTGAGCGGCTGGCGACGGTGTCCGGTGGGCTCTCCGCTGCCGCCGAGGCGGCCGAGGCGACCGGCGCGAAGCTGGCCTGGGTGCCCCGGCGTGCCGGGGACCGGGGCGCGGTCGAGGCGGGCTGCCTGCCCAACCTGCTGCCCGGTGGCCGGCCGGTGGCCGAGGCCGCCGCCCGCGCCGAGTTGTCGCAGGAGTGGGGCCTCGGTACCGGCGCGCTGCCCAGCCGGATCGGCCGGGACACCGACCAGATTCTCGCCGCCGCCACCTCGGGCGCGCTCGGCGCGCTGATCGTGGCCGGCGTCGACCCGAGCGACCTGGCCGATCCGCAGGCCGCCGACGAGGCGCTGGACAAGGTCGGCTTCCTGGTCAGCATCGAGCAGCGGATGACCGCCGTGGCCCGCCGTGCCGATGTGGTGTTCCCGGTGGCCCCGGTGGTGGAGAAGGCCGGCACGTTCCTCAACTGGGAGGGCCGGCTGCGCACCTTCGAGCGGGTGCTGGACACCACGGCGATGGCCGACGCCCGGGTGCTGGACACCCTGGCCCGTGAGTTCGGCATCGACCTGGACTGCGCGGACACCATGCGGCTACGCGAGGAACTGGCGAACCTGCCGGTCACCGCGTCGCCCCGGGTCGCAGCGCCGGTGGTGCCGGCCGGCGACCCGGCCGTCCCCGGCGCCGGCGAAGCTGTGCTGGCGAGTTGGCACCACCTGATCGACCTGGGCAGCCTGCTCGACGGCGACCAGTACCTGACCGGCACCGCCCGGCCGGCGCTGGCCCGGTTGTCCAAGGCCACCGCCGCGGAACTGGGCGTGGCCGAGGGCGAGCCGGTGACCGTGGGTACCCGACGAGGCGCGATCACGCTGCCCGTCGCGCTCACCGCCGATCTGGCCGACGGCGTGGTGTGGGTGCCCACCAACTCGCCCGGCTCCACGCTGCGCCGCACGCTCGGCGTGGCCGAGGGCGCCGTCGTGACACTGACCGCCGGAACTCCGGCAGCGACACCGCCCGCCGGTCCGCCGGGGCAGGCCGGGCCGCTGCTGGCCCAGGCCGCCGTGGACAGCGCGGGAGGCGCGCAGTGATCTCCTACCTGGCTCAGGACCCGACCCTGAAGGACTTCGGCCACGACCCGTGGTGGCTGGTGCTCATCAAGGTGGTCGCCACGTTCGCGGCGCTGGTGCTGCTCACCCTGTTCACGATCATGTACGAACGCAAGGTCGTGGCCCGGATGGCGGTCCGCCCCGGCCCCAACCAGGTCGGCCCCAAGGGCTGGCTCACCTCGCTGATGGACGGCATGAAGCTGGCCTTCAAGGAGGAGATCATCCCGATCACCGCCGACAAGGCGGTCTACTTCCTGGCCCCGGTGATCTCGGCGGCCTGCGCGTTCACCGCGTTCTCGGTGATCCCGCTGGGCCCGATGGTGAGCATCTTCGGCCACCGCACGCCGTTGCAGCTGACCGACACCTCGGTCTCGGTGCTGCTGATCCTCGCCTGCTCGTCGATGGGCGTGTACGGCGTGGTGCTCTCCGGTTGGGCGTCCGGCTCGACCTACCCGCTGCTCGGCGGCCTGCGCTCCAGCGCCCAGATGATCTCGTACGAGGTCGCCATGGGCCTGTCCATCGTGGCCGTCTTCATCCTGGCCGGTTCGATGTCCACCTCGGACATCGTGCACGCGCAGGCCGGTGGCGCCGAAGCGGGCTGGTCGATCGCCGGCTGGCACCCGCACGTGCCGGGCTGGTACGCGGTGCTGCTGATCCCGAGCTTCGTGATCTATGCGATCTCCGCGGTCGGGGAGACCAACCGGGCCCCGTTCGACCTGCCGGAGGCCGAGTCGGAGCTGGTCGGCGGCTTCCACACGGAGTACTCGTCGTTCAAGTTCGCGATGTTCTTCCTGGCCGAGTACATCAACATGATCACCGTGTCGGCGGTGGCGACCACCCTGTTCCTCGGCGGCTGGCGCGCCCCGTGGCCGATCTCGACCATCAACCACGGCATGTTCAACGACAACTGGTGGCCGCTGGCCTGGTGGTTCATCAAGGTGCTGATCTTCCTGTTCGGCTTCATCTGGCTGCGCGCCACGCTGCCCCGGATGCGCTACGACCAGTTCATGCGGTTCGGCTGGAAGGTGCTGCTGCCGGCGAACCTGGTCTGGATCCTGCTGCTGGCCGGCGTGCGCACCGTGCAGGTGAACGACGTGTCGCGTGGCCAGACACTGCTGATCGGCGGCGCCGCGCTGGTCGTGCTGCTGCTGATCGTGTTCCTCTGGCCGGCGGCAAAGAAGCCGGTGCCGATCACCCTGGCGGAGCAGGTGGCCGCCCGGCCGACCGGCAGCTTCCCGCTGCCACCGCTGGACCTGCGGGTACCGCCGAGCCCCCGGCTGACCCGGCTTGCCGCCGAGCGGGCCACGGTGCCCGCGGGCGCCGAACCGGCGCCGGCCGCTGAGAAGGAAGAGGACTGACGTGGGTACCTTCACCGGCTCGTTCAAGGGCTTCGGGGTGACCTTCGCGCACATGTTCCGCAAGGTCGTCACCACCGACTACCCATTCAAGCCGCCCGTCTCCGCGCCGCGCTACCACGGCCGGCACATCCTCAACCGGCACCCGGACGGGCTGGAGAAGTGCATCGGCTGCGAGCTGTGCGCGTGGGCCTGCCCGGCGGACGCCATTTACGTCGAGGGCGGCGACAACACCGACCAGGCGCGCTTCTCGCCCGGTGAGCGGTACGCCAGCGTTTACCAGATCAACTACGCCCGGTGCATCTTCTGCGGGCTGTGTATCGAGGCCTGCCCGACCCGTTCGCTGACCATGAGCAACGAGTACGAGCTGGCCCGGGACAACCGCCAAGACCTGATCTTCACGAAGGAGCAGCTGCTCGCGCCGCTGCTGCCGGGGATGGAGCAGCCGCCGCACCCGATGCGGCTGGGCAACACCGAGAAGGACTACTACCTGTCCGGGCCGGGCAACCCCGGCACCTCGGTGGGCGCCGAGTACAACGGTGGCGCCGATGCTTCGCAGCCCGGCCAGCCGACCAGCGGGGGGATCAAGTGACCCAGACGATCCTGGCGGCCGCCGCGGACCACATGGGCGGCGGCGAGAAGGCCACCTTCATCATCCTCGCGCCGCTGGCGTTGCTCGGCGCGCTCGGCATGGTGGCCGCCCGCAATGCGGTGCACTCGGCGCTGTTCCTGGTGCTGACCATGCTCTGCCTGGGCGTGTTCTACGTGCTGCAGGCCGGGCCGTTCATCGGCATGGTGCAGATCATCGTCTACACCGGCGCGATCATGATGCTTTTCCTGTTCGTGATCATGCTGGTCGGCCGGGACTCCTCGGACGCGCTCATCGAGACACTGCGCGGGCAGCGGATCGCCGCGCTGCTGCTCGGCGCAGGCTTCGCCGGGCTGCTCTGCACCGCGCTGGCCCGCGGCCTGGGCAAGGTACACCCGGCCGGCCTGGCCGACGCCAACGTCGACGGCAACGTGCAGGGCATCGCCAAGCTGATCTTCACCCGGTACGTGTGGGCGTTCGAAGTCACCTCCGCGCTGCTGATCACGGCGGCGGTCGGCGCGATGCTGCTGGCCCACGTCGAGCGCAAGCGCGAAGACAAGATCACCCAGCTGGACCGGATGCGGGCCCGGTTCGCGCCGGGTGTCTACCCCGGCCCGCTGCCCGGTCCCGGGGTCTGGGCCACCTCCGACTCGGTGGCCACCCCGGCCCGGCTGCCGGACGGCTCGCTCACCGACAAGAGCATCCCGGCCATCCTGCCCACCCGCGAACTCGAGACCGAGGAGCGGGTTCTGAAGGGGACTGAGAAATGACGCCCACCTGGTACGTGGTGCTGGCCGCGGCGCTGTTCACGATCGGTGCGGTCGGCGTGCTGATCCGCCGTAACGCCATCGTGCTGTTCATGTGCGTGGAGCTGATGCTCAACGCCGCGAACCTCGCGCTGGTCACCTTCTCCCGGATCAACGGCACTCTGGACGGCCAGGTCATCGCGTTCTTCGTGATGGTCGTGGCCGCCGCCGAGGTGGTCGTGGGCCTGGCCATCATCATGTCCATCTTCCGTACCCGGCGCTCGGCGAGCGTCGACGACGCGAACCTGCTGAAGTACTGAGGGCTGGGATGAACAACGCAACCGCCACGCTGGCGTTCAGCGACGTGCCCGCCACCGGCGTGCTGTCCAGCTTCTGGCTGCTGGTGGCCATTCCGCTGGCCAGCGCCGCGGTCCTGCTGCTGCTGGGCAAGCGGGCCGACAAATGGGGGCACTGGCTCGGGGTGGCCAGCGTCGGGGCGACGTTCGTCCTCGGCCTGATCTACTTCTTCTCGCTGCGCGGGCTGGACTCCAATGCCCGCAGCGCGTCGCTGTCGCTGTGGACGTACATCCCGGTCGGCAGTTTGAAGATCGACTTCGGGCTGCTCTTCGACCCGCTGTCCGCGGTCTTCGTGCTGCTGATCACCGGCGTGGGCTTCCTGATCCACGTGTACGCGGTCGGCTACATGGAGCACGACGACGGGCGGCGACGCTTCTTCGGGTACTTCAACCTGTTCGTGGCGGCCATGCTGCTGCTGGTGCTGGGCAACAACTACGTGCTGCTCTACGTCGGCTGGGAGGGCGTCGGTCTGGCGTCGTACCTGCTGATCTCGTTCTGGTACAACCGCCCGGCCGCCGCCACCGCCGGCAAGAAGGCGTTCATGATGAACCGGGTCGGCGACGCCGGCCTGACCATCGCGATCTTCCTGATGTTCGCCACGGTGGGCAGCGTCAACTACGCCGACGTCTTCACCAACGCCAGCGCGGGCAAGATCGGCAACACCACCGTGCTGATGATCGCGCTGCTGCTGCTGCTCGGCGCGTGCGGCAAGTCCGGCCAGTTCCCGCTGCAGGCGTGGCTGCCGGACGCGATGGAGGGTCCGACGCCGGTCTCCGCCCTGATCCACGCGGCGACCATGGTGACCGCGGGCGTCTACCTCATCGCCCGGTCCAATCCGATCTTCTCGGCCAACGAGACCGCACAGACCGTGGTGGTCAGCGTCGGCGCGTTGACCCTGCTGATCGGGTGCATCATCGGCTGCGCCAAGGACGACATCAAGCGGGTACTGGCCTAGTCGACGGTCTCCCAGATCGGCTACATGTTCCTCGGCGTCGGGCTCGGTGGGCAGGCGTACGCGCTGGCCATCATCCGTCTGCTGGCGCACGGCTTCTTCAAGGCCGGGATGTTCCTCGGGGCCGGCTCGGTGATGCACGGCATGCACGACCAGACCGACATCAGGCGCTTCGGCGGGCTGTGGCGGTACATGCGGATCACCTGGGCCACCTTCGGTATGGGGTACCTGGCGATCATCGGTATCCCGCCGCTGTCCGGCTTCTTCGCCAAGGACCCGATCATCGAGGCGGCCTTCAACCGGCCCGGCTGGACCGGCTGGCTGTACGGCAGCGCCGCGCTGATCGGCGCGGGCTTCACCGCCTTCTACATGACCCGGCTGTTCGTGCTGACCTTCCACGGCCCGAAGCGGTGGACCGAGGACATCGAGCACCCGCACGAGTCGCCGCCGGTGATGACCATCCCGCTGATCCTGCTGGCGATCGGCTCGATCTGCGCCGGCGGGCTGATGGCCACCCCGGTGAAGGACTGGCTCAACCCGACGGTCTTCGGCAGTCCGGAGGCCGAGGCCGCCGACCACCTGGGCCGGTGGCCGGTGACCGGGCTGACCCTGCTGATCGTGGTACTCGGCGGCGGGCTGGCCTGGGCGCTGTTCCGCAACGGCACCGCCCTGCAGGAGCAGCCGGCCGGCCCGGTGGTCACCGCCGCCCGCAACAACCTGTACGCCGACACCTTCAACGAGGCGGTCTTCGAGAAGCCCGGCATCTTCCTCACCCGGGCGCTGGTGTTCCTCGACAACCGGGGCATCGACGGGCTGGTCAACGGGCTGGCCGCCGGAGTGGGCGGCGGGTCGAGCCGGCTGCGCCGGGCGCAGACCGGATTCGTCCGCACCTACGCCCTGTCCATGCTCGGCGGCGCCCTCGTCGTGGTGGCCGCCCTGCTGGCGGTGACGCTCGGATGAAGCGTGACCCTCGGATGAAGCTCTCGACGAGTTCCGTCCCGATGAGTGCGGACCTGGTCCGCGACACAGGCGAGGAAAACTGATGGCCGACTTCCCATACCTGAGCGTGCTCACGCTCGCGCCGCTGGTCGGTGCGGCCACTGTCGCGGTGGTGCCGCGGACCCGGCCGGCGCTGGCCAAGCAGTTGGCGCTGGGCTGGTCGCTGGCGGTGCTGGTGCTCACCGGGATCATGTACTTCCAGTTCTCGGCGGGTGGGGCGCGGTTCCAGTTCCACGAGTCCTACCGCTGGATCCCGTTCTGGGGGGCCCGGTTCACCTTCGAGGTGGACGGCATCGCGCTGGTGATGCTGGCGCTGATCGCGGTGCTGGTCCCGCTGGTGATCCTGGCCTCGTGGCACGACGCGGACGCCTCCCGGCGCTCGGTACCGGCCTACTTCGCGCTGCTGCTGGCCCTGGAGTTCACGATGATCGGGGTGTTCGCCGCTGCGGACATGTTCCTGTTCTACGTGTTCTTCGAGGTCATGCTGGTGCCGATGTACTTCCTGATCGGCTCCTACGGCGGCGCGCGCCGGCAGTACGCGGCGGTGAAGTTCTTCCTGTACTCGCTGGTCGGCGGCCTGTTCATGCTGGCCGCCGTGATCGGGCTGTGGGTGGTCGGGCGCAACCGTCGGGCAGGCACCTTCGACTGGCACGACGCTGACCGAGCTGGACTTCGCCACCGGCACCGAGCGCTGGCTGTTCCTCGGCTTCTTCCTGGCGTTCGCCATCAAGGCGCCGTTCTTCCCGTTCCACACCTGGCTGCCCGACGCCGGTGGCGCCGCCCCGGCCGGTGCGGCCGCGCTGCTGGTCGGCGTGCTGGACAAGGTCGGCACCTTCGGCATCCTGCGCTACTGCCTGCCGCTGTTCCCGAACGCGTCGCAGTACTTCGCGCCGCTGGCCCTGGTCCTGGCGCTGGTCGGCATCATCTACGGCGCGCTGCTCGCGGTCGGCCAGAACGACCTCAAGCGGCTGGTCTCCTACACCTCGATCGCGCACTTCGGCTTCATCGGCATCGGCATCTTCGCCTTCACCACCCAGGCCGGCACCGGCGCGGTGCTCTACATGGTCAACCACGGCCTCGCCACCGGCCTGCTCTTCCTGGTGGTCGGCATGCTGGTGACCCGGCGGGGCAGCGCACTGGTCTGCGACTTCGGCGGCGCCGGCAAGCTGCTGCCGGTACTGGCCGGGGTGTTCTTCATCGCCGGCCTGGCCTCGCTGGCGCTGCCCGGCACCTCGCCGTTCGTCAGCGAGTTCCTGGTGCTGATCGGCACCTTCACGGTGAACAAGGCGGTCGCGGTGATCGCCACGGCCGGCATCATCCTGGCCGCCGCCTACGTGCTGTGGATGGTGCAGCGCACCACCCAGGGCACGCCGAACCCGGCGCTGGAGAAGATCGCGGCCATGCGCAGGGACCTGTCGGTGCGCGAGGTGGTGGTGGTCGCCCCGCTGATCGCGCTGCTGCTGTTCCTCGGCTTCTACCCGAAGCCGGTGCTCAACGTCATCAATCCGGCGGTCGAGGCGACCTTCTCCGATATCGGCAAGACCGACCCCGCGCCGACCGTCGCTCAGGAAGGCGGCAAGTGATGCTCGCCAGCGTGACTCTCGCTGCCGGTAGCTGGACCCTGCCGCACATCGACTACGCGGCGCTCGCGCCGATGCTGATCCTGTTCGGCGCGGCCGCCTCGGCGTGCTGGTCGAGGCGTTCGTACCGGCCGAGTCCGCGCTACGGCGTGCAGTTCCTGCTCGCGCTGGCCGCGCTGATCGCCGCGCTGGTCATGGTCATCATCGAAGGCGGGCACCCGGGTGATCACGGCCGGTCGGCGCCATCGCCATCGACGGGCCGGCGCTGTTCCTGCAGGGCGCGCTCGTGGTGCTCGGCATCGTGGCGCTGCTGCTGGTCGGCCGAGCGCTCGCTGGAGCGCGGCGGCGCGTTCGTCGCCTCAGGCGGCGATCACCGCCGGCACCGACGCCGACCGGGCGCAGGCGCGCACGTGCGGCGGCGCGCACCGAGGTGTACCCGCTGGCGCTGTTCGCGCTGGCGGCATGATGCTGTTCGTCTCCGCCAACGACCTGCTCACCATGTTCGTGGCGCTGGAGGTCTTCTCGCTGCCGCTGTACCTGCTGTGCGCGCTGGCCCGCCGTCGCCGGCTGCTCAGCCAGGAGGCGGCGCTCAAGTACTTCCTGCTGGGCGCGTTCGCCTCGGCGTTCTTCGTGTTCGGCATGGCGCTGATCTACGGCTTCGCCGGCGGTTCGCCGGCCGCGCACGCCGCCGACGCCAGCGCTGTCCAGTTCAGCGTCATCAACCAGGCCATCCTGGACTCTCCCAACGATCCGGTGCTGCTCTACACCGGCCTGGCGCTGCTCTCCATCGGGCTGCTGTTCAAGGTGGCCGCGGTGCCGTTCCACGTCTGGACCCCGGACGTGTACCAGGGCGCGCCGACGCCGATCACCGCCTTGATGGCCGCCTGCACCAAGGTTGCCGCGTTCGGTGGCCTGCTGCGGGTGCTGTACGTCGCCTTCGAGCGGGCCAGTTGGGACTACCGGCCGGTGATCGGTGTCATCGCGGTGCTCACCATGCTGGTCGGCTCGATCCTCGCGGTCACCCAGACCGACATCAAGCGGCTGCTCGCCTACTCCTCCGTCGCCAACGCCGGGTACCTGCTGGTGGGGGTGCTGGCCTCGGACAACAGCGGCAAGCCGGCCCGCGACGGGCTCTCCTCCTCGCTGTTCTACCTGGTCGCCTACGGTTTCACGGTGATCGCCGCGTTCGGAGTGATCACCCTGGTCCGGGACGCCGACGGGGAGGCCACCCATCTGTCCCGGTGGGCCGGGCTGGGCCGCCGTTCGCCGGTGCTGGCCGCGCTGTTCACCTTCCTCATGCTCGCCTTCGCCGGCATCCCGTTGACCAGCGGCTTCACCAGCAAGTTCGGGGTCTTCGCGGCGGCCATCGACAACCAGGCGTGGCTGGTCATCTTCGGCGTGCTGAGCAGCATGATCCTGGCCTTCCCGTACCTGCGGGTGGTGGTGGTGATGTGGCTGTCCGAGCCGGGCGAGAACACCCCGACGGTCTCCATCCCGGGCGCGCTCACCTCGGCCGCGCTGGCCGTCGGCGCGCTGGCCACGCTGCTGCTCGGGGTGGTTCCCGCGCCGCTGCTGGACCTGACCAACAAGGCCGCGGACTTCCTGCGCTGAGGCCATCGACGACGACGACCGCCCCGCCCGGCCAGCCCGGCGCGGGGCGGTCGCTCATTGCGCCGGATGGCACGACCGGGCGGTGACGTGGGTCAATGCGCAGACGTGGGTACGGGGCGGGGCGGCCGGTCGTGATGCGGTATGGCATCGTTGAGGAGTGGCGAGCGCGACCCCGGGCACCTCTCTTGGTGTCCACTTTGCCGATCCGGCGCTAGAAGCGTCGATCGTAGTGCGGCTGACCGACGTGGAGCGGCGGCTGCACGCCGCTGTGCGCAGCGGCGATCCGCTGGTCGCAGAGGCTGCGGCGCACCTGGTGAACGCCGGTGGCAAGCGGTTCCGGCCGCTGCTGGTCGCGATGGCGTCGCAGTTCGGCGACCCGGATGCGGAGGCGGTGTCCGACGCGGCCGTGGTGGTGGAGTTGACCCACCTGGCCACGCTCTACCACGACGACGTGATGGACGAGGCGGAGGTCCGCCGGGGCGCGCCCAGCGCGAACAGCCGGTGGGGCAACTCGATCGCCATCCTGGTCGGCGACTTCCTCTTCGCCCGCGCCGCCGACGTGGCCGCCAGCCTGGGCGTGGAGGCGGTACGGATCCAGGCGGAGACGTTCGCCCGGCTGGTGCACGGGCAGATCGCCGAGACGGTCGGGCCGCGCCACAGCGACCCGGTGGCGCACTACCTGAACGTGATCCAGGCGAAGACCGGTTCCCTGATCGCCACCTCGGCGCGGTTCGGGGCGATGTTCTCCGGAGCGGCCCCGGCGCAGGTCTCCGCGTTGGCCAACTACGGCGAGCTGATGGGGATCGCGTTCCAGCTCTCCGACGACCTGCTGGACATCTCCTCGGACTCCGACCAGTCGGGCAAGACGCCCGGTACCGACCTGCGCGAGGGCGTGCCCACGCTGCCGGTGCTCTACGCGCTGGCCTCCGACGACCGGGCGCCGGACGCCGTCCGGCTACGCGAGATCCTGGCCACCGGTCCGGTGGCCGATCCGATGTTGCACGCCGAGGCGCTCGGACTGCTGCGCGAGTCGGAGGCGCTCAAGCGCGCCCGGGAGACCGTACGCGGCTATGCCGAGCAGGCGCGCGCCGAGTTGGCCGGAGTACCGGACTGCTCGGCCCGTCGGGCGCTGCAGTCGCTGTGCGACTTCATCTCCGACCGCACGTGCTGACCGGCGCATCTGCGCCGAACACATTGACGGAGTCCGATCAGTCGGAATCCGCCGGTTCGTTCATAACGATCCGGTAAACGGAGCCGACCGGTCCCGACGACGTACCCGCAGGTCACGTCACGTGCGTAGGGTGATCGCCTGATTGACGGAGCGTTCTCAGTCCGGCCTGGATTTCATATGGTGTACACGCCGGTGGAGTCAGCCTGGGGAGGTCGCGGTGCGTGATCCGCAAGAGGAGCCTTCCGATCTCATCCGCAGCGTGTCCCGGGCGCTGCGGGTGCTGGAGGCGGTTGGGGCGACGCCGCGTGGCCTCACCGTCAAGCAGATCGCCCGGCGCTGTGAACTGACCGTGGCCACCACCTACCACCTGGTCCGCACGCTCGCCTACGAGGGCTACATCGCCCGGCGTGAGGACGGCACGTACATCGTCGGCATGGAGGTGGCCGACAGGTACCTCGAGCTGACCGCCGCGCTCTGCCCCGGCTCCGTCATCGACGTCCTGCGCAAGGCTGCCGTCGAGACCGGGTACAGCCACTACGCCGGGCGCTTCATGGGCAACAAGGTGGTCCTCACCGCGGTCGCGGAGGGGCCCCGCTCGCCGTACCTGGAGGAGTTGATCCCCGGCTTCGACGAGGGGGCGCACGCCACCGCCCTGGGCAAGGCGCTGCTCGGCACGCTGAGCGTCGAACAGCGCCAGCGCTACCTACGGGACTGGGGGATGCGCCCGTACACCCCACAGACCCTGGTCGAACGCGATGCGCTGGAAGCCGACCTGGCCGCCGGGGAGAAGCGTTCGATGCAGTGGGAGCTCGGCCAGTACCGGCCGAATCTCGCCTGTGCCGCAGTCGTGGCCGTGTCAGACCGCGAGCAGGACCGTCGCCTGGTGGTGGCCTGCGCGATGAATCCGCAGGAGCTGGCCACCTCGGCCAAGGCGGTCCGCACCCGGCTGGCCGTGGTGGCCAAGGATGTCGCCGCCGCCAACGTCGAGGCTGCCTGACGCCCCATCCGGCGGTGTCCCGACCCCTCGGCCCGCGGCGGGTGAACCGAGCCCGGCCGACGCGCGTATAGCGTGACAGAGGCAACAGCAAATCCGGCGTGCCGCAGGCACGGCAGCTCAGCGGGCAGGAGTCGGGTGGCCGCAACGGACGACGCCGAGTTCGTGCGCGTGCTCTTCGCGGAGCACGGCGACGCGCTCTACGGGCACGCCCTGCGGCTGACCGGCGGCGATCGGCAGCGGGCCGAGGACATCGTGCAGGAGACGCTGGTCCGGGCCTGGCGGCACCCGCAGGGCCTGGACCCCGACCGGGGTTCGGTGCGGGCCTGGCTGTTCACCACGGCCCGGCACCTGGCCATCGACGCCTGGCGGCGGCGCTCGGCCCGGGTCACCGAGGTGAGCACCGACCACCCGCCCGAGCCGGTCATCGAGGACGAAACCGAACGGGCCGTGGAGGCCTGGCTGGTGGCCGAGGCGCTGCGGCGGCTCTCCACCGCCCACCGGGAGGTCCTGGTGGAGTGCTTCTACCGGGGTCGGTCGGTGGCCGAGGCGGCGGCCATGCTCGGCGTTCCGGCCGGCACGGTGAAGTCCCGGACGTACTACGCGCTGCGCTCGCTGCGGCTGGTGCTGGAGGAGATGGGGGTGAGCTCATGACGACGTGTCCGCACACCGTGGAGGCCGGCGCGTACGTGCTGGGTGCGCTCTCCCCGGCCCGGCGCGAGGAGTACAGCCAGCACCTGGCCGGCTGTGCGGTCTGCCGGGCCGAGGTGGCCGACCTTGCCGGGCTGCCCGGATTGCTCGGCCGGCTGGACGGGCCCGGCGCGCTCCAGGTGGACGACGCCCCGGCCGCGCCGCCGTCGCTGCTCCCGTCCGCTCTCAGCCGGCTGCGCCGGGTCCGCCAACGGCAGCGCTGGCGGCTGGCGCTGGTTGCCGGGCTGGCGTTGGCCATCCTCGGCGGCATCGCCTCGATCGGCTGGGGCGGCGCCACGACCCCCCGTGACCAGGCGCCACAGGCCGTGGTGCTCACTCCGATGCAGCCGACCGGCTCCGAGGTGCAGGCACAGATCGCGCTGATCCCGGAAGCCGGCGGTACCCGGATCCAGATGCACTGCTTCTACGCCGAACACGACGGACCGCAACGACCCTGGCGGATCTCGCTGCTGGTGTACCCGGTCGGTGGCGGCGACCCGGGGCCGGCGGTCGCGGTGTGGACCGTCACGCCCGGCGCCGACGTGGCGGTCAGCGGGATGACGCCACTGCCCCCGGACCGCATCGACCACCTGGTGCTGCGCCTGGACAACAACGGCCGGGTGCTGCTCACCTACCCGGTGACCTGACCCGGGGCGGCCAGGGCCAGGTCGGTGGCGGCCGGGTCCGGGGCGGCGAGCGCTGTGGCAGCGGCCCGGCGGGTACGGGCGGAGTGCCGCAGCGCCTCCGCCGTGAAGATCGCCAGCGCCACCCAGACCAGCGCGAACCCGGCGAGCCGGGGCGCCGGCATCGGCTCGTGGTAGAGGAACAGCCCGACCGAGAGCTGCAGGCACGGGGCCAGGTACTGCAGGATGCCAAGCCCGACCAGCGGTACCCGGTTCGCCGCGCCCGCGAACAGCAGCAGCGGAACGGCGGTGGCCACCCCGGCGACCGACAGCAGCACCAGGTGCAGCCACCCTTCGCTGGTGTATGTGGAGTCGCCGCTGGCGGTCAGCCAGCCGAGGTAGACCAGGCAGGGCAGCGCCAGGGTGGCCGACTCCAGTAGCAGCCCGTCCGTCGGGGGCAGGCCGAGGCGCTTCTTCAGCAGCCCGTAGCAGCCGAAGCTGCCGGCCAGCGCGAGTGCGATCCACGGCGGCCGGCCGTAGTCGACGGTGAGCACCACGACCGCCAGCGCACCGATCCCGATGGCCAGCCACTGCCAGCCGCGTAGCCGCTCGGCGTAGAAGACCATGCCGAAGACGACCGAGATCAGTGGGGTGATGAAGTATCCGAGCGAGGTCTCCACCACGTGATCGGCGTTCACGGCGTAGATGTAGACGCCCCAGTTGATCGCGATCAGCACGGCCGCCAGCGCGATGCCGGCCAGGGTGCGTGGGCGGCGCAGCAGCGGGCGCAGGTTGGCCCAGCGGCGCAGCACGGTCAGGATCAGCGCGACGAACACCACCGACCAGAGCACCCGGTGGGCGAGGATCTCCATGGCACCGGCAGGGCGCAGTTCCTTGAAGTAGATGGGGAAGAAGCCCCAACACAGGTACGCGCCCATACCGTAGAGGTAACCCCGCCGCAACTGGTCCATGCCGGTCACCTTAGGGGCCGCCACAGGTAAGGGGCCACTAAGTTAGCGGTCCTTTCGCTGTGGGTCCGGTCACCGGCGATCGATCTGCATGTACATGCTCGGTTCGGGCAACGGCACGAAGCCGAGTTTGGCGTACACGCCGTGGGCGTCCCGGGTGGCCAGCAGCACCCGGGGCACCCCTTCGTCGAGCAGCGCCTGGCAGAGCGCCCCGACCAGCCAGGTGCCGAGCCCACGCCCGCGGTGCGCGGGGTCCACGTAGACGTCGCACAGCCAGCCGTAGGTGGCGTGGTCGGTGACCGCCCGGGCCAGCCCGACCGGTTCGCCGGTCGGACTGAACAGGCCGTGCACCACCGAGTTCGCCAGCGACACGGCGACCTGGTCGAGAGTGCGGTCCTTGGCCCAGTACGCGTCGGTGGACAGCCAGTGGTGCACCAGGTCCGCGTCGAGACCGCCGAGGCGGACCTGGTACCCGCTGGCGTGCTCAGCGATCACTTGCGCTTCTTCGTGGTCTTCTCCACGAAGCCACCGAGAATCCAGCCGGCGAGGCTGATGATGAGCGCCCCGAAGATCGCGTTCCAGAATCCGTGCACCTCGAACGGGACGTCGAGCTTGCCGCAGATCCAGCTGGTCAGCCAGAGCAGCAGCCCGTTCACCACCAGCGCGACCAGGCCCAGGGTGAGCAGGTAGAAGGCGCAGCCGATGGTCTTCACGATCGGCTTGATGACGGCGTTGACGACACCGAAGATCAGTGCCACCACGACCAGGGTGAGGATCTTCTTCCACAGCGTGTCGGTGGTGAGGCTGATCCCGGGCAGCGCCGTGGCCACCCAGACCGCCGCAGCGCTGGCGGCCAGCCGGAGGATGAATCGGAGGAGACCTGACATGCGCGGCATCGTCCCACGGCACAGCCGGCGCGGACCACCCCGTCAGCATGCCCGGTCAGCGCGCCCGGTCAGCTCGCCAGGACCCGGGTCACCGCGCCGATCACCTGCTGTTCCACCGGAGTAGCGCAGAGTTGGGCCCAGCGCACGGTACGCCGGCTGACCAGCCCCACCATGTCGTCCCGGATCCGGGTCAGCCAGGCGTGCCCCTCACCGAGTCCCAGCACCGCGCCGGCCAGCTCCGCCTCGCCCGGCCGCAGCGGTTGCAGGATCACCAGATCCGCCCGGCCCAGCGCATCGAGGTCCACAGTGGACACGTCGTCGCGGACGACCAGGGTGGTACGCCACGGTCCGGGCGGCACCGGGTCGGCCGGCACCGGCCCGACATCGAGCACCACCAGCTGCGGCGTGGTCGCGCTCGCCGCCGGCAGGTTGAACGAGGTGCCGGGCGGGGCCAGCGCCACCGCGTCGGTCGGCCCGGCGACGCCGCGCAGCAGGTGGTCCCAGGACTCCGGCCGGCCGCTCTGCACCACCACCTGGGTACCCAGCGCGAGCGCGCGGAGCACCACGGTGGCCGCCGCCCGCCCGCCGCCGATCAGCATGGCCCGGGTCGGATCGGCCCGCAGCAGATGTACCGTCACCGGCTGCCCGTGCCGGTTTCGGCCGAGCATCAACCCGGCCGCCGGCACCGTCAACCGCCCGCTGCCGCCGTTGCTGCCCACGCTGGTGCCGTTGCCGCTCAGCCCCGTGCCGTTGGTGCCCACGCTGGTGCCGTTGGTGCTCACGCCGGTGCCGTTGCTGCCGAGGCCACCGGCGGGGGTGGGCGCGGGTGCGGTGGTCGGTTCCGGTGCGCGGGATGCCAGCGGCAGGGTGCACACCAGGCCGGGGAGTTGCCGTCCGTCAGCACGGCCGGCGTGGCCGCCCAGCGACGCGCACAACCGCTCCAGCTCCCGCTGCGCCAGCGCCAGCCAGGAAGGATCGGGGGCGGCGAGCCGGACCGTCAGCAGCCCGGTTCCGTCCGGTGGCTCGGCTGCCCCCGCCGGGTCGGTGCTGGCTGGCTGGGTGGGCGGTCGCTGGGCGGTGAACGCCACGGTGACCTCCCCCGCCGGTACCGCGAGCAGCCGGGTGAGCAGGTCCGGGGCGACTACCGGGGGCAGTTGCGGGTGGAAGACCGCCTGGTGGCGGCCGCCGAGTTGCAGCCCACCCCAGCCCTCCCGGACCGGCAGACCGGCCCGGTGCGGGGCAAGGTCGGTCAGCGCCCGGGCCAGCGCCGCAGGTGGGAGCACCTGCGCGGTCAGGCCGTCGCGGGCCAGTCGGGCACGGGTCCGGCGCACCGCCCCGAGCAGCACCGGAGTCAGCTCACTGGGCGTGGTACCCGGATGTGCGCTCACCCGGATCGCGACCAGGATGCGCAGCGACGCCGGCACGGTGCCCTCCGTCAACTGCCGGTACGAGCTGGCCGGCACCCCGTTGCCCCGGCCGGGTCCGGGCGCCGGCCGAGCCTGCACGAGTACCTGCACCACCAGCGCGGGCGCGTCGGCCCCGGCCGGCCCGAACAGCGCCTGCGGCGGCGGCAGGGTCAGCGCCGTGCCGGTCAGCAGCGTGCCCGGATCACCGATGTCCAGCACCGCGACCAGGCCCTCGGCGTCGTGCAGGACGCCAACCGGGCCGGTATCGGACTCTGCCTGGGCCAGCCGGCCGCCCGGGGCGAGCAGGCCGAACAGTTCCGGGTTGGCGGCGCCGGCCCGACGCAGCCGACGTCGTCGGGTGGCGTAGCTGAGGCCGAGCGCGGTCCACCCGTACAGCCAGCGGCCCCGGAACCGGCCGAGACTGAGCACCAGCAGTGGCACGGCGAGCAGCACGCCGACGGCGAGAGTGAGCGCGGTGCCGGTACCCACGCCGAAAGCCAGCAGTACCAGGGCGATCTCGGCACCGACCAACTGTCCACTGTGCAACAGGCGGTTGTCGGCCACCGGTACCCCCTCGTCACATCGCGGCCGGGAGCGGCCGGCAGGCCTCGGTCACCGTCGATGTCTCCGGCCGCCTATCGTAGAGCCCCGAGCCGTCTACCGGGGGAGGGGCGATGGCATCCCGCACGGATCAGCTGCACTCGTACCAGTTTTCGGCGCAGCGCGTGGTGAGCGCACTGGTGTTGCGCGAGCCCGATCCGGCCCAGTCGCCGGGCCGGCGGCTGGCCGGCGCGACGATGGCCGGCATCCTGCTGGCCGCCCTGTCGCTGGCCGGGGTGGCGGTTTACGGCCTGCTCACCACGGGCGGCTCCACCGACTGGCGGACCTCGCAGACGGTGATCGTGGAGAAGGAGACCGGCGCGCGCTACGTCTACCTGGACCAGACGCTGTACCCGGTGCTCAACTACGCCTCGGCGCGGCTGCTGGTCGGCGGCGAGGCGGGGCTCACGACGGTCACCGCGAAGCAGTTGGCGCAGGTGGCGCGGGGCGCGCCGGTGGGTATCCCCGGCGCGCCGGATTCGCTGCCCGGTCAGGGCAGCCTGCTGGGTGACGGGTGGAGCGTGTGCTCCGCGCGACCGACCGGCGACGGCGCCGCGGGCGCCCCCGGTTCGGTGCTGTTCGTCGGCTCAGCGCCCGGCGGTGGTCGACAGCTGGCCGAGCAGGGGGTGCTCGGCCAGACCCCGGACGGCACCCGGTACCTGATCTGGCACGCCACCGCGCTGCGGATCCCCCGCTGGCCGCTGGTGCAGAGCGCGTTCAGCTGGGGCGGCGAGACACCCGTCCCGCTTGCCCCGGCGCTGGTGAGCGCGCTGGTCGGCGGCCCCGACCTGACTCCGACCGAGGTGCCCGAGCTGGGCCAGTCCTCGACCCGGCTCACCCAGTACCGGATCGGCACGGTGCTGGTCTCCCAGCGCTCCGACGGGGTGCGCCAGTACGGCGTGGTGCTCGGCGCCGGGCTCGCGCCGATCTCGCAGGTGCAGGCCGATCTGCTGCTCGCCGACCCGGACGTGGCGCACAAGGTGGGGCGCGGCACGGCCGTGGAGATCGCGCAGAGCGAGTACGCCCAGCTGCCGCCGGCCAGCCTGCCCGACCCGACTGCCGCGCTGCCCCGGACCACGCCGGAGTTGGCCCGGCCGGGGGCTGCCGCGGCGGTGTGCACGACGGCGCCGGTTGCCGGGGCGGGGACCGTGACGGTGGACGCCGGGGTGGACGCGGTGCGCGGCGTGGTCACCGCGGGCGGTGGGTTGGCCGACCGGATCGTGGTACCCGCGGGGCGCGGCGCACTGGTCGAGTCGGTCGCCTCGGCCACCGCGTCGGGTGGGGCGCTGAGCCTGGTCACCGATGTCGGCCGGCGGTACCCGCTGCCCACCGTGCAGGTCGCCGGGCTGCTCGGGTACGCCGACCGGACCCCGGTACGGGTGCCCGCCGCGTTGGTGGCGATGCTGCCCGCAGGACCGGTGCTTGACCCGGCGGCCGCCCGCCAACCGGCTTGACCCGTCCGTGCATCCTGGGCGTCTTGGGTAACTTCCAGAGGAATGCCGGAAGTTATCCACAGGTAGCGATCGAGGGTGGCGAAGCATCGAACTCTGCCACTACCGTCAGCGAGGTCCGAGATACCAAGGGCATTGACGATTCAGGGGAGCGGGGTGAGTCGCAGGTGAGCACGACCCAGGCAGAAGCCCAAGTGATGCGGGATACCGCGACGAAGTTCAACAACGTCAACGAGGGCCTGCAGCAGATGCTGCGACAGCTGATGAGCGAGTTGGAGGTGCTCCAGTCGGCTTGGCGGGGCCGTGGCGGCACGACCTTCACCCAGGTGAAGGTGCAGTGGTCCAACGATCAGAAGGCACTGCACCAGGCGTTGACGGAGACCGCCGAGGCGATTCGCAAGGCCTCCGGCACCTACTCCGCCACCGACGACAGCGCCGCCACCACGGTCGGGGCCGCCGGCTCCGGCCGGATCCTGCCACTGTAGACACCGGGGAGACCGCGATGACCACCTCCGACGGCACGCTCGTCGTCAGCTTCGCCGCCCTGCACAAGGCCAGCGAGGACATCCAGACCGCACTCAACGCTCTGCACAGCCAACTCGACCAGTTGGAGCGCGACGCCGCTCCGCTGGTCGCCAGCTGGGGCGGCGACGCCCGCGAGGCCTACGACGCCAAACAGGCCAAGTGGCGTACCGCCGCCGAGGACCTGGCCGGAGTGTTGCGAGGCATCAAGGTGGCGGTCGACCGCTCGGCCAACGAGTACCTGACCGCCGAGAGCGCCAACCGCAACCTGTTCAGCTGAGCGCCCGCCCGGATCATGCGCCATCCACGGTGGACCGGGGGCGGTCACCGTTGGTCGCGTGCAGTGGTTGATCCGGCTGCGGAGGAAAGGGCGGTGGCCGGGCTACGAGACAGGCCCGGCCACCGCTTCCGTTCTCTGCCAACGGATCAGGTAGCGGCTAAGTCAGTTCACCGGGGCGTTGCCGGTGCGATCGAGGAAGCTCAGGGCAGTCTCGGCGATTTCCCGCCAGCCGTGGTCGACCGGCAGCGAATGCCCCCGATCCGGGAAGATCTTCAGCTCGGTGACGCCGGTGTTCTTCTTCGTCTGGATCTTGTATGCCGCGCGGACGGTGGCCGCCGGTACCGTCCGGTCCAGTCCTGCGCCGATCATCAGCAGCGGGCCACGCTCGTGGGTCGTGTCCACGGCCGCCTCACTCTTCGGCGTGAAGTTGGCCAGGCCGGCCTGGAACAGCGGACGCCCCGGCCCGGGAATCGCGTACTTCTCGAAGATCTCGTCCGACTCCTCGCGGGGTACCGCGCTCGCGAAGTTTTTGGCGAACGAGTCCGCCGTATGCGACCAGGTCTTCGTGCGCAGCGCCGGCTTGGACAGGATCGGGAAGGCGCTCTGCAACTGGGCGAGCGGCAGCCCCAGGATGCCCTTGAACTGGGCCGGGCTGATGGCCACACAGGCCCGGCTGACCCCGGTGCTGTGCAGCTTCTCGGCGATCAGGCCACCGAAGGAGTGACCGATCACCACCGGCTTCGCGGCCAGGCTGGCGATCACCTCGGCGTAGCCGGCGGTGATCTCGGCCAGCCCACGGTTGTTGAGTGCCTCCGGGTGCTCCCGGGTCTGTGCGGCGGTGTCGGCGTCGCCGGGCCACGGCGGCGCGACCGGCGCGTACCCGTGCCCGGTGAACTCCTCGATCCAGTTGTCCCAGCTCGTCGAGTGCATCCACAGGCCGTGGACGAAGACCACCGGGATCGGTTCGTCGCTCATGTCGTTGTCCGTCTCATCTGGTGCGGTGCCAATCGGAAACGATCTTCGCAGCGTCGACCGCAGGTCATTTGCCTGTGTCCGCACGGGTCTTGTCTGTGCCTGCCTGGAATTGGCAAGTCGTGGGCCTTCGATCGGCAATCTGAGCATGCCATCATTCGGCCGCGAAGGGTTGCCCGGTTGCCGCCGGCGACGGAGCGGACCGGCCACCGGACGGTGAGCGAGGGAGGGCTGCCGTGCGCATTCTGGACACCACGGCGCTGCCGGTGTGGGAGCGCGCAGCCGCGTTCCACGCTGCCGTCCAGTCCGCGTCGGTACCCTGCCTGACCGCGCTCGACGGGCCACCGGAACGGTTCAACGCCCGTATCGACCTGAGCGAGCTCGGTACCACCACCGTGTTCAGCACCGACGCCACCGGCATCCGCCTGCTGCGTACCCCCCGACACGTCCGCCAGGCCGGCCCGCCGGTACTGGCCGTGGGGCTGCAGTTGCGTGGCGTGGGCCGGTACCGGCAGGCCGGTCGTGTCGAGGAGCTACCCGCCGGTCGGCTGCTCTTCTCCGACCTGTCCGCGCCCTACGACTTCGCCTGGAAGGGGCGGGGCGCGGCGACCGCGTACCAGATCGGCTACGACGAACTCGGATTGGACGTGGACACCGTCCGGCTGGCCCAGCCCGCGTTACGCCGCAGCCCCCTGTACGGCCTGGTCACCGCCCACATCCGCCGACTTACCCGGGATGCGGAGCGGCTGCGCGGCGACCCCGGCCTGGCTGGGCTGCTGACGGCCACCGGCGACCTGATCCGGGCGTTGGCGGTCAGCGCCGCCGCCCGGGGCGACCACGAGGAGCGGGCGGTCCTCGCCCAGACCCTGCTCACCCGGGTACACGCGTATGTCGGGCAGCACCTGGCCGATCCCGGGCTGACGCCGGCCCGGATCGCCGCCGCGCACAACATCTCCGAGCGCTACCTCTACCGGCTGCTCGCCGGGGCGGGCACCAGTCTGGAGCAGTGGATCATCGAGCGCCGGTTGGCCGAGGCGCGGGCACAACTCCGCTCGCCCGTCGGCCGACGGCAGTCGATCAGCGCGGTGGCGCACAGTTGGGGCTTCGCCAGCGCCGCCCACTTCACCCGCCGCTTCCGGGCCGCCTACGGACTCACCCCCGGCGAGTGGCAACGGGCCGCCGATCCGCCGCCGGCCCCGCAGCCCCCCGCTCCCCTTCTGCTCGACCCGTCGCCGGCACCGCGGGCCGGCCCGGCCACGAGCCACCAACGCCGCGCGCCGGCCGGCCGCCGGTCACTGGCCGCCGGGACGCCAGTTGCGGCGGGTACCGCGGGGCAGTGCCGTGGCGAGCAGGAGTAGCGCGCCGAGTACCAGCACGCCGACACCGGTGACGGCGTAGGCGCGGGCGGAGTCGTCGGGCTCATCGCCCTGCGGTGCCGCGGCGGCGGGGGCCGGTGGCTGTCCGGGGGTACCGGTTCCGGCCGGGGCTGGCCAGCCGGCGGTGACCGCCCGGTAAGGGTTGACGATGCCGTACCCGTAGCTGGTGCTGTGCCCGCTGTCCGGTGCCGGGTCGGCGGTGGCGTACAGCCGGGCTGCCACCTGTGCCGGCGTGAGTCTGAGCATCGCGAAGCGTTGGAGGATCAGGGCGGCGGTACCGGCCACGAACGGCGCGGCGAAGCTGGTGCCCGCGAAAAGGGCCGTTCCGCCGGTCGGCACAGCCCCGGTGACCGCCTCCCCGGGCGCGGCGAGCTGCACGTAGTCGCCGATCTGGGAGGTGGCCGCCCGGTACCCGTCCGCGCCGATCGAGGCCACTGCGATCACCCCGGGGTAGCCGGCCGGGTACGCCACCGGATCTTCGCCACCGCCCGTGTTGTGCTGGTTGCCGGCCGCCGCGACCACCACGGTGCCGCGCGCCAACGCGTACCCGATCGCTTCCTGTAGTTCGCCGGAGGCGGTCACCGTCATCGAGATGTTGATCACGCGTGCGCCCGCGTCGACGGCGGCGTGGACGGCCTGGGACAGCGCGCGCGGCCGGCCGGTGCGGCCGGAGCTGCCTTGCTCGGCGCTGTTCTCGGTGACCCGTAGGGCCAGGATGCGGACCCCGGGCGCGACCCCGCGCAGCCGGCTGCCGTCGCTCGGGGCGGCGGCGATGATGCTGGCCACCGCCGTGCCGTGGCCGAGGCAGTCCTGCCGGCCGTCGCTGTCGAGTACCCAGTCGCCGCCGCCGAGTACCCGGCCGCGTAGCTGCGGCTGGTCGGCGGCGACGCCGGAGTCAAGTACGGCGACGGTGATGCCCCGGCCGTCGGCGATGCCGTCCAGCCGGGCGAGGTCGTAGCGCTGCTGTTCCCAGGGTGGCGCGGTGGCCGACTGGGCGGCGGGCGGCCGTAGTTGGGATGGGCAGGCGCTGGCGGCGTGCGCGGCGACCGGAATGGTGACCGGGGTCACGGCGA
Organism: uncultured Actinomycetota bacterium; assembly: GCA_963794685.1. Classification (GTDB taxonomy): domain Bacteria; phylum Actinomycetota; class Actinomycetes; order Mycobacteriales; family Micromonosporaceae; genus CAVTWH01. Next base: position 214,475 of record CAWCFK010000015.1, read on the forward strand.
GTGTGCCGACGACTGCGCCCAGGCACAGCACAGCACGGCGGAAGCGCACCCCGGGATCGTATCGACGGCCGGCACTGCGCCGCTGCCCCGGGTACCGGACAACCCGGATGCCGGTCCAGGCGAGGGCCGGCTGGCCGGTGCGGTGAGTCCGGGGTGGCCGACCAGCCGGTGGGAATGCAGGGGACGCCAGGCTGTGCGCCGGGCGCTTAGCCTTGTAGGTTAAGTCGGCGGAACTCATTCGAAGGTCGGTGGAGGTGTGGCCCGTGACCGACTGGCAACCGGCCACCGAGGCCGAGGCCGCGATGCGGGACGCGCTGCGCGCCGGTGACCAGGAACTGTACTTCCGGATTCTGAGCCGCACCGAGTTGCTGCTGCCGGTGTCCCCGCAGGCGCTGGCCGGGGCGGCACCGATGGGCTGGGGCACCTGGGCCACCGGCGGCCGTACCCATGTGCTCGCCTTCAGCTCGCTGGACGCGATGCGCGAGTGTCTCGGCGAGAACGCCACCACCTCCCGCCCGGTCGACTTCCGTGAGCTGGCCGAGGGGTGGCCCAACCACGAGTGGTGGCTCGCCGTCGACCCCGGCCTGCCGGTCGAGGGGTACCTGCCGGCCTGGTTCGTGTCCCAGCTCGCCCGCGGTGATGTGCGACTGCCTGGCCGCACCATGGCCGCCCGTGCCCGGGTCGAAGCCGCCACCCGCGTCCGGGGCGCCGCCGCCGTGCCGGCCACCCCCCGCGCCATCGCCCCGTCGGACCTCGCCCGCCCCACCGACCCGCTGCGCCTCGCCGATCCGTTGCGGCCCGCCGATCCGCTGCGCCCTGCCGATCCGCTGCGCCCCGCAGGCTTGCCCCGCCCAGCGGCCGACCTGCCCCGCCCCTCTGGTGACCTCGTCCGCCCAGCGGCGGACCGGCCCCGCCCGCTGAGTGACCTGGGCGGCCCGGCAGCCGACCTGGCCCGGCCAGCACCCGACCTGGCCCGGCCAGCACCCGACCTGGCCCGCTCAGGGGGTGACCTGGCCCGCCGGGTGGCCGACCTGGCCCGCTTGGGTGACCTGGCCCGGCCGGCCGACCTGCTGCGCGCGGACGAGCCGCCGCTCCCGGTCGTGCCGGCGCCCGCACCCGCGCCTGCCGAGTTGCCGGGCAACGGCCGGCTGTCAGCCCCGGTCCCGGCCGCCGACTCGATCTACCCGCTGCAGCGCGGTGTCGACCCGGTGTACTCGGCCGCCGACCGGGCCGAGCTGGTCGCCGCCGCACACGAGCGGGACGACTTTCCCGTCACCCGCCGGGACACCATTTCGAGCACCCCCCAGCTCAGCGAGCCCGCGCGTTGGGACGCCGAGCCACCAGCACTCCGCCAGCCGGAGGAGCCGCGTCGCTGGGATGTCGAGCAGCCGGTCGCCTTGCAGCCGGAGGAGCCGCGTCGCTGGGATGTCGAGCAGCCGGTCGCCTTGCAGCCGGAGGAGCCGCGTCGCTGGGACGTCGAGCAGCCGGTCGCTTTCCAGCCGGACGAGCCGCGCCGCTGGGATGTCGAGCAGACCGACGAGCCGGCCCGGTGGGACGTCGAGCAGCCCGCCGCCCCCGAGGTGGACGAGCCCCGCCGGTGGGAGGCCGCGCCGCCGGTCGCCTACCAGCGCGACGAACTCGCCCGCCGGGACACCCCGGCCCGGGACGAACCGGCGTTCGTGCCGGCCAACGAGGTCGAGTCGAACCTGCTCGACGCGGCCGGTGTCGGCCAGACCGACAGCTACCTGTCCACCCTGCTGCTGGCGAAGGTCTACATCCCGACCCCGGTCGGCGCGTCGGCATCGGCCCGGCCGGGCGACGCCGGCTTCGAGTGGCGGCACGAGACGGTCGACGGGCAGCCGTACGTGGTGGTGTTCACCTCACCGGAGCGGATGATCGAGCGGATCGGTCCGGGCGACTACGTGACGGTGAAGTTCGTCCAGCTCATCCGGGTCTGGCCGGACGAGGGCTGGTCGTTCGCCGTCAACCCGGGTACCCCCGTCGGGGCCACCCTGCCGGGCGCGCAGATCACCGCCCTGGCGAGCTGGGTGACCGAGGTCGGACTCTCCGACACCGCCGGCGACGAGCACGCGCCCGCGCCGTTCACCGGCCCCGAGCCGGAGCGCCCGGTCGACCATGCAGAAGGCCATCGCCGCCAGCCAGATCGCCTACTACCTGGAGCGCGGGTACGACCGGGTGTCCGGGTTCGTGCACCGGGCCAGCGAGGTCGCGCACCTGGACAGCCCGGAGGCGATGTACCCGGCACTCGGGCTGGTCTATGCCGGCTCCACCTTCAAGCCCTCCGACGACGAGGTCTACCTGCTGCGCTGGACGGCGTACCGGCCCAACCTGTACCGCATCCCCTACGGCGGGCGGGACGAGCCGGGGATGCGCGCCATGCAGGGCTGGATGATCGAGCGGCCACCGTTCCGGGGCAACGGATTCGCGCCGGGCGACACCGCCGACGTGATCGCGGAGTTCAAAGTGGACAGTGCCCGGCTGCCGCACGGCGCGCAGCTGTGGCGGCTCACCCGGGAGCGGCAGGAGACCCTGGTCGCCCTGCTCGACGCGGACGGCCCCCGGTGGATGCCGATCGCCGAGCCGGGCGCGGACAGCGAGTCGGCGGGTGGGTCGGCATGGCGGTGATCCGGGACGGGTACGTCGGGCAGTGGCACGGCACCGAGTACGAAGCCAGCCCGGACGGCTCCGACGTGCGCATCTACTCGACCACCCCGGTCGAGGGCTTCGAGGAGGTCCGGGCCGGCCGGTTCCGCCGGATCGTCCCGGCTGACGAGGTCGCCGAGCTGGTCTACGTGCGCACCCTGGGGACCTGGCGGGGCGAGCCGTTCATCGTGCTCGGCCAGCACGAGGAGTGGCTGCGGCTGGAGTACACCGGCGGCAAGTCGCCGGTCGCCACCACGCTGCGCCTGGAGGAGTTCGACTACGGCGTGTACCAGGGCTGGGCGCCCGTCGCCGAGGTCACCGACCTGCGCGAACAGCGCATCTAGCCGGCCGACCGACGGGGACGGCGTTCAGCGTTCCTTCGCCCAGCGCAGGATCTCGCCGGTGATCAGATCGGGCACCTCGACGTGCGGGAAGTGCCCGACGTCGGGCAGCAGCCGGTACTCGTACAGGCCGGCGACGTAGCGGCCGGAGCCCTGCGCGGTGCGCGGCAGCACCGCCGGGTCCAGCGCGCCGTGCAGGTGCAGGGTCGGCGTGGCGATCGGCTGCTGGAGCAGCTTGACGAAGCGGTACCCGTGCAGCCGCAGCACCGAGCGGAACGCCCACCGGTACGCCTCCAGCGCGCAGAACGACGCCTGCGGGATCTGCATGGCGGTGCGGCACAGCCGCTCGTACGCGGCGAAGTCGGGGCCGTTCACCCAGGCCGGCCCACCCCACATCCGCAGGTACCGGCCGATTTCGGCGGCGTCGTCGCGGGTCAGCACGTGCTCGTACCGGGGAAGCTGGAATTTCAGCACCGGCCCGGCGGCGGCGAGCTGACCGCGCGGGTCCACGGCCAGCGACGCGCGCAGCCGCAGCGGGTGCGCGGCCCCGGTCACCACCAGCCGGCTGACCAGCTTCGGGTGGAAGGCGGCGGCGGTCCACGCCAGCATCCCGCCGTAGCCGGCGCCGACCAGGATCGCGCTGCGCTCCCCGAGCGCCCGGATCAGCCCGGCGACGTCGCCGGCCATGGTGTACCCGTCGTAGCCGCGCGGCGGCTTGTCGCTCGCCCCGTAGCCGCGCAGGTCCACCGCGACCGCCCGGTACCCGGCGCCGGCCAACTCGGTGAGCTGGCGGTGCCAGCCGTACCAGAACTCCGGGAAGCCGTGCAGGAACAGCACCAGCGGCCCGGTGCCGGCCTCGACGACGTGGAACCGGCTGCCGTTGGCGTTGATGAAGCGGTGCGCCCAGGGGCCGTCCAACATCACGGCCGAGAAGTCCACAGCGGGTTCCACCTGCCCAGCGTAGGGGGCGCGGCCCGGCCACGCCCGTCCGCCCGGCCCGGCGCACAGGTGTGGCACAGGTGTGGCACAGGTGGCAACGCGTTGACGTTGATCCCTGGCAGCCCTACGGTTACCCGAGGTAAACGGGCGGTGGCGGACCTCGGGGGGCGAGTTGACACACCCGACCGGGTCGTCCCGGCTGCTGCGTGCGATCAACGAGAGCGCGGCCCTGGCGCACCTGCTCGACCAGGGCACGCTGACCCGACCCCGGCTGCGCGAGCTGACCGGGCTGTCCAAGCCGACCGTCTCCGAGGCGGTGCGGCGGCTCGGCGAGGCCGGGCTGGTCCGGGTGGTCGGCCACGTCAGCGGCGGCCCCGGCCCGAACGCCGAGGTCTACGCGGTCAACCCGGATGCAGCCTTCGCGGTGGCGATGTCCGTTCGGCAGGAGGCGTCGCCGGCCGGCGGCTCACTGGTGGCTGCGCTCGGTGACGCAACCGGCACGGTACGCGGTGAAGTCGAGGTGGCGCTGCGCGGTGACCCGGTGGCCGAAGTCACCGCCGTGGTCCGGGAGTTGGCGGGCCGGGTCGGTCGGGACCGGGTGGAGTGCGTGCAGATCGGCGTGGCCGGCGCGTACGACCCGGGTCGGCAGACCGTGCACCACGTCGACCTGCCCGGCTGGGACACCCCGGGGCTGATCGGCGCCGTGCGTGCGGCACTGGGCTGCCGGGTGGACGTGGACAACGACGTCAACCTGGCCACCATCGCCGAGCGGCGGCGCGGGGTGGCCGTCGGCGTGGAGACGTTCGTGCTGGTGTGGTGTGGTGCGGGCCTCGGGCTGGGGATCGACCTCGGCGGCCGGATGCTGCGTGGCGCCCGCGGCGGCGCCGGCGAGATCGGCTACCTGCCGCTGTACGGGTCGGACGCGCGCCGCTCCGGTGAGCTGCAGGACCTGGTGGGCGGCCCGGCAGTGCTGGAACTGGCCCGCCGACACGGCATCACCGCCGCCACTCCCGCCGAGGCGGTCCGCGCGGGCGGGCCGGAGTTCCTCGCGGCGCTCGCCGAACGGCTGGTCCCGGTGCTGGCCACGGTGGCCGGCGTGCTCGACCCGGCGCTGGTGGTACTGGCCGGCGAGGTGGCCCGGGCCGGTGGCGAGCCGCTGCTCGACGCGGTGGCGTCGGCCCTGCGGGCGGGTACCCGGTTGGACACCGCCGTGGCGTTGACCGCCATCACCGGCGACCCGGTGCTGCTCGGCGCGCTCGACGCGGCCACCGCGACCCTGCGCGAACTCCTGCTCGCCTCACTGCACGACTGATCCGCCACCCGACTGGGGCCGGGGGCCGCGGGCCGGCTCAGGTGACGGTGATCCGGTAGCTGCGGACGGCCTCGTCGTAGACCGGCTTGCTGGCGTCGAACTTGCTGTCCGGCACGGTCAGGAAGAACTCGTACGCCTTGCCGTTCATCACGGTGGCGCGCCAGATGCCGTGCCGCATGGCATCGCCTGAGCCGCAGGTGTATTCGAGCTCGGCGGCCACCTGCCCGGACAGCCGGATGCTGTCGTCCTCGCGGAGCCCGACCTGGTGGTACGGGGCCGGGCAGGAGCTGCCGTTCTTCTTCAGGTTGTTCTCGGCGACGTGCAGGAAGTCGCCGGCGTCGGAGCCGGCGTTCTCGACGTTGACGCGCAGCCGGCGGGACTTGTCGTTGGCGTCGGTGAAGTCGATGTAGCTGGTGCCCGTCGGGTTCCACGACTTCGGCACGTTGAGCGTGTAGCGCTTGGACTTGTCGGTGTAGAGCACCGCGTCGGCGATCAGCGGCTGGTCGGCGGTGGCGCTCGCGGACGGCAGCGGCAGCGCGTCGTCGGCCGGGTCGTCGCCCCGGGTCAGCGTGAAGATGGTCAGTCCGAGCAGCAGGACCAGGGCGGCGGCCGTGCCCACCTGGATGGATCGGGGCAGCCGCTTGAGCCGGTCGAGCACCGTGCCGGCGTTGCTCTTCCCGCTGACGGTGCCGGGCTTGCCCCGGGTGCCCCGGTTGGCGAGTACGGCCAGCTCCGGGTCGGTCGCGCCGAACACCGGGGCACTGTGCGAGGGCCGGCGCACCGGCCCGGTGGTCTGCTGCCGGTCCGCGCGTCCGGGCTGCTCGTAGCCGGTCTGGCTGTAGTCGGGCTGCTCGTACTCGGACTGGTTGTAGCCGCCTTGGCCGTAGCCGTTCTGTGGGTAGCTGTGCTGGCCGTAGTCGGGCTGGTTCTGGGTGGGCTGGTCGTAGCCGGGGAGGTCGCTCTGGCCGCCGGGGGAGATCATGGCGCGACCGCCGACGCGGCCGGTGGGCAGCGGCGGCTCCTGCCGGGGCGGCGGTGGCGCCGGGGCCACCACGGCGTACGGGTCGGTGACGTGGTGTACGGCCGGGTTGGCCAGTACCCCGTCGAGCAGGTCGCGTAGTGCCGCCCGGGACCGGTTGACGTCCCAGCGCCGGCTCGGGTCCTTCTCCAGCAGCCCGGTGAGCACTCCGGCCAGGGTGCCGGCGCGCAGCATCCGGGCGGGCGGGTCCTCGACCACGGCGCGCATCGTGTCGAACGGGTCGCCCCGGTCGAACGGCGGTCGGCCCTCGACGGCGGTGAACAGCGTGACCCCGAGCGAGAACAGGTCGCTGGGTGGGCCGAACGCGCCGCCCACGGCCCGTTCCGGGGAGATGAAGTGCGGGGAGCCGAGCACCATGCCGGGAGTGGTCAGATTGCTCTCCGACGGCATCCGGGCCACCCCGAAGTCGGTGAGCACACACCGGCCGTCGGTGCAGATCAGCACGTTGGCGGGTTTCACGTCGCGGTGGAGCACACCGGCGCTGTGGGCCACCTCCAGCGCACCGAGCAGCGCCACGCCGATCTTGGCGACCGCCCGGGCGTTCAGTGGGCCGTCCGAGATGATCATGTCGGCCAGGCTGCGGGCGGCCAGCAGCTCCATGATGATCCACGGCCGGTCGTCCTCGGTCACCACGTCGTAGACCTGCACGACGCTCGGGTGGGACAGGGCGGCGGCGGCGCGCGCCTCGCGCAGCGTCCGCTCGTACATGGCGCTGCGATCCGGGCCGGCCATCCCGGGCGGGAGGACGACCTCCTTCACTGCCACGTCCCGGTTGAGGACGGTGTCGGATGCCTGCCAGACGGTACCCATGCCGCCGGTGCCGATCGCCGCGCGCAGCCGGTACCGGCCGCCCACGACCGCACCGGGTACGGCCCGGCCGGGCCGCGTGGGATAGGACTGATCGCCTTGCCACGCCGAGGTCTGAGTCGTCACAGGTATCTAACCGTCTGTCTCACCGTGAGCTGGTGCGGGGGACTGCGGCCGGCCGGCCGGGTCGCCGGGTGCAGTGGCTGACCGGTCGGAGTCGCGGTGGTGCTCCGACCTATCTTGCTGCCTCGCGGACCGAAGGGAAAGCCGGTGCGCCGGGGCAGCTCCGGTGATTGCTGTTCCGCCGGGCCGATTGTGTGCGCCGACACCGCCGACCCGGCCGCCGCCATGCCAACCCGGCCGGATTGTCCGGGCAGTTGTCGCATTTCGGATTAGCTCCGAGGGTTGCGTGGTATGCACAGAATGACGGGCAGGGCGAAATTCAAGTGACATGTGCCACTGGCCGGGCCGGTACGGGCACGTGCGTGTCCTTGCGGACGGTAACCCGTTGAAGGAGGTGTGCACGCGAATGGGGCTCAGTTATCACCCCGACAACCTGCGTTAACGTGACACTGAGCGATGCCCCGCACACGAGAATGATGTTGCGCAGCGTGACCATCTCAGGGTTACCCTTCATTCAGTTCGTCCGTGCAGAGTTCCGAACCCATCGAGATCAAGAAGGCGCCGTGACCAGTGCGCTGAGCTTCGCGAACGATTCCGACGAGGCCGAGGCGGGGACGCCCGGCAGGCGACCGCTGCCCGGCGGGCTGGACGCCTGGCTGCGCGCCAGCGAGCCGGACCTGATCGCCACCCGACGCCGACTGCACGCCCACCCGGAACTGTCCGGGCGGGAGTTCGAGACTGCCGCGCTCGTGGCCGGGCAGCTCAGCGCCGTCGGCCTCGCTCCGCGTTTCCTGCCCCGGGGCAACGGGGTGATCTGCGATATCCCGGGCACCGGAGACAACGACCGGGTAGTCGCGCTGCGCGCCGACATTGACGCCCTGCCGCTGCCGGACATCAAGGACGTCCCGTACCGGTCCACGGTGGCCGGCGCCTGCCACGCCTGCGGCCACGACGTGCACACCACGGTGCTGCTGGGGACAGCTCAGGCGCTGGTCCGACTGGCCGGAAGCGGACAGCTGCCGGGCCGGGTACGGCTGCTCTTCCAACCGTCCGAGGAGACCTTCCCGTCCGGCGCTCCCCAGGTGATCTCGGCCGGTGGACTCAAGGACGTCAACTCGATCTTCGCGCTGCACTGCGCGCCGCGACTGCCGGTGGGCAGCGTCGGGGTACGCCCCGGGCCGTTCACCGCCGCCGCCGACATGCTCACCGTCACCCTGCGGGGCAAGGGCGGGCACACCGCCCGACCGCACCTGACCACCGACCTGGTGCACGCCATGGGCCGGGTCATCGTGGACGTGCCGGCACTGCTCGACCGCCGGGTCGACCCGCGTGCCGGGGTGTCGATGGTGTGGGGCTCGGCACGGGCCGGCGAGGCCGCCAACGCCATCCCGATCGAAGGTGTGCTGCGCGGCACCGTCCGGGTGCTCGACCGGGACGCCTGGCGGGACGTGCCGCACCTGGTGGAGTCGCTGGTCCGGGACGTGGTGTCGGGTACCGGCGCGGAGGTCTGCGTCGAGTACACCCGGGGGGTTCCGCCGGTGGTCAACGACCGGCTCGCCACCGCTGTCGTCGCCGGCGCGGCGACCTCGGCCATCGGCGCCGAGGGCGTGCTGGAGGCCGAGATCAGCATGGGCGGCGAGGACTTCTCCTTCTACCTGGAGCACGTCCCCGGTTCCATGATCCGTCTCGGCGTCGGCGTGCCCGGCGTCACCGACCCCGTTCGACCTGCACCAGTCGGCGTTCGACGTGGACGAGCGGGCCATCGGGTACGGCGTACGGGTGATGACCCACACCGCCCTGGCTGCGCTGGCCGCCCCGGCCTACTGATCCGGCCCGTCCCCGCCGGTCCCGTCCGGATCGGCGGGACGGCCCGGCAACGACAGGCACGCGGCGTCGCCGTCGGGCATGCGAGACTCGCCGGGTGACCGCGACCAGGATGGCCACCGAGCAGCCCACCCTCGCGCCGGGGCGGAGACGTCGACCCCGGCCGGACGGGCCCGCCCTGGTCGCTCTGGCCCTCGGCCTGGCCGGCGTCGGGTACCGGCTGCTGGCTGCTGCTCAGCCACACCCCGCTGACCAACAGCGACGAGGCCACCATGGGGCTGGCCGCGCTGCACATCGCCCAGGGCAGCGACCACCCGGTCTTCTTCTACGGCCAGTACTACATGGGTACCCCCGAGGCGTACCTGGCCGCGCCGCTGTTCCGGCTGTTCGGCCCGTCAGTGCTGGCCCAGCGGCTGCCGGCGCTGCTGTGCTACGCGGCGTTCCTGGCGCTGGCGTACCAGTTGACCCGGCGGCTGTACCGGCCGTGGCTGGCGGTGCTCGTGGTGGGGCTGCTGGCACTCGGCGCGGACCGGGTGATCCGGGACCAGTTGATCGCCGCCGGCGGGTACCCGGAGATCATGCCGCTGGGCGCCGCCATCCTGCTGCTGGCCCTGTTGCTGGCGACCGGGCTACGACGGTGGCGGCTGGCGGCCTTCGGCGGCTGGGGACTGCTGGTCGGCCTGGTGCTCTGGGACGACTGGCTGATCGCCCCGTACGCGCTGGCCGGCGCGGTGCTGCTGGTCTACGGCTGCCGCCGCGAACTGCTCCGTTGGCCGGGTCTCGCGGTCGTGGTCGGCGCGGTGGTCGGCGCGCTGCCGGTGATCTACTTCAACCTGCGCGAACCCGGGCACAACACGCTCGACGCCTACCTGGCCACCAGCAACGGCGGCCCGGCGCAGCCCCTGGCCGACCGGGTGCACGGCGCGGTGAGCGTCGGCATCACCTTGGCCAACGGCGGCTGCCAGCCCGGCCGCTGCGGCCCGGCGCAGCAGGCCGCCAGCTGGGTCTACCTGGCGCTGCTGCTGATCTCCGCCGGCTTGGCCGTCGCCGGCCTGTGGCGCCTGCGCAGTCTCACCCGCCGCCCGGGTCCAGTCGCCGGCCCCACCGTGGCGGCCGGGGCCAGCGCCGGGGTCAGCGCCGGGACCAGCGCTGGGACCAGCGCCGGGCCAACTGCCGGGACCGTTCCCGACGCGCAGGCGAACGCTGAGGCGGAGGCGGTCGCCGAGGCTGAGAGCATCGTCGGGGCGCAGGCGGCTGCCGGGAGTGCGGTCGCCGCCGGGCGGGCGGGGGTGCTGCTGGTGGCCAGGCTCTGCCTCGCCGGCGCAGCGCTGCTGACCATCGCCTTGTACGTGCGGGGGCCGTCGGCGGCGAGCGCGCCCCTGGAGAGCGCCAGGTACCTGGCCGTCACCCAGATCTCGCTGGCCGCCGGCGCTGTGGCCGCTGTGGCTGCTGCTACCCCGGCTGCGGGAGGCCGGGGCGTCGGCCGTCCGGCGGGTACCGGCGTTCGCTGCGGCGGCGCTGATCGTCGTGCTGGCCGGTGGAATGGTGGCCGCGCAGATCGGGGCGCTGGGCACGGTCGGCCGGGGGCGGACGGAACACCGCCAGGTGAGCGCGCTCGCCGACAGGCTGCGCGAGTTGGGCGTGACCGACGTCTACAGCGTCTACTGGACCTGCAACAAGCTCACCTTCGCCACCGGCGAGGACGTGGTGTGCGCCGTGCTGGAGGACTCGCTGCGCCCCGGCTTCGACCGGTACCTGCCGTACCGGTACCGGGTCGACGTCGCCCGCAGCCCGGCGTACGTCGCCCCCACCGATGACTCGCCGGAGTTCGAGGCGAACCTGCTGGGCTACTTCCGCCAGCAGGGGATCACCCCGACGGTGACCGAGGTGCCCGGGTACCGGATCTATCAGGCCGACGGCCGGGTCGGCCTGCCGCTGCGCTGACCACCGCCCCCGGACAACCCGAGCGGACATCCGGAGGCGGTGCGCGAAGCGCGGTTCAGTCTGACGTCTGGTCCGGCCGGCGCGTCTGGTCTGGCGCGGCCTCGTCCGGGGTCGCCTCGTCCGGGGCCGCTGCCTCCGGGCTACCGGCGTCCGGGGCTGCTGGCTCCGGGAGGGCCGGCTTCCCTGTCGCCGCGGGCGCATCGGACGGCGCGGGCGGAGTGGACGTTGCGGGCGGAGCGGACGGCGCGGGCGGAGTGGACGGTGCGGGCCGGTATCCGGCCGGCATTGACGGCCCGACGAACGCCGGGCGCGGGTGGCCGGCCGGGTGCCGGCCCGCCGACGGCTGAACCTGATCAGCAGCCACAGCGGTACGCCGATGAGAAGGGCGAACGGCAGCAGCGCGCCGAGCACCGTGACCAGTACCCGTAGCGACGCGGTGAAGGCGTGCCAGCCGGACTCCAGACCGTTCAGGAAGCCACTTTTGTGCTTGGGTTTGCTGGCCGCCACTGCCTCCGGCCCGAGCAGGGTGACGCGTGATGGTGGACAGCGCGGCCTGGCCGGCCAGCGCCGCCTGCTGCGCCTTGAGCGACTCCAGGTCGGCCTCCCGCCGGGTCAGCTCACCCTCCACGCTGGTGATCTCGGCGATCGTGTTGGCCTGCGCCAGCAGCGCCCGGATCCGGTCCACGCTGGCCTGCTGGGTCTTGATCCGGGACTCCAGGTCGACCAGTTGCGCCGTCACGTCCTGGGCGGCGATCTGCCGGTGCTGCTCGGTGCCGAGCCGGCTGATCGCCTCCAGCGTGCTGGTGAACTTGTCGGCGGCGACCCGTACCACGATCGTGGCGGTTGACCGGCGGGCGTCGCTGGTGCGCTCGTCGCCCGCGAGGTAGCCGCCCGCCCCGGCAGCCAGTCCTGCCAGTGAGTTCGCCTGGTCATCCACATTGGACACCCGGACGCGTGATCGAGCCGGAGTAGACCACGTCCCGTTTTCCGTCCGACACCTCGGCGGGGTTGAGGAGCGGACCGCCCTTGCCTTCGGCCTCCGTCGCCGGCGGGCGCCTTCGCGGCCGGCGCCGCGCCGGCTGCGTTGCCGGTGTCGGCGTCCTGCTTGCTGCCGGCGTCGTACTGCACGCCGTCCGTGGTGCTGCCGTCGCGCTGGGACGATCCGCAGCCGGCCAGGGCGAGCGCCAGGGCCAACGCGCCGACCGTGAAAACTCCCATGCCCCGGCGGCGGCTGGCCGCCCACCGACTGGTTGCTGATCTCATCTGTCCAACCCCTCAGACGTAACGCTTCAGAATCGCGCTTCCCTCATCGGACGCACCGCATCGGGCTCCCGGTTCCGGCAGACTGGCAGCGAAGCGGTCACGAATACGCGACGAGGAGGACGCCGATGCGGATCACCAAGTACACGCACGCCTGCGTGCGGATCGAGCGGGACGCGGCAGTGCTGGTCATCGACCCGGGCAGCTTCTCCGAACGGGCGGCGCTGGACGGGGTGGACGCCATCCTGATCACCCACGAGCACATCGACCACCTGGACGTCGACGCGGTCGGCGACGCGCTGAGCAAGCGGCCGGGGACCCGGATCTACACCAACGCCGCCGTCGCGAAGCTCCTCACCGACCTGGGTGACGTGGTGGTCACGGTCGAGTCGGGGCAGGCGTTCGAGGCGGCCGGATTCGGGGTACGCGCGTACGGGGCCTGGCACGCGGTGATCCACCCCGATCTGGACCCGGTACCCAACCTGGGGTTCCTGGTGGAGGAGCAGATCTACCACCCGGGCGACTCGTTCGACGTGCCCGCTGACGCGACCGTGGACACCCTGTTCGTGCCGATCACCGCGCCGTGGCTGAAGACCTCGGAGTCAATCGACTTCGTCCGCGCGGTGGCGCCCCGGCGGGCGTACGGGCTGCACGACGCGCTTGCCAACGACCTGATGGGCACCATGACCACCCGGCTGGTCGGCGGCCTGGGCGGCGCCGAGTACGCCCGGCTGGAACCCGGTACCACTGTGGATCTCTGAGTCCGATGGCCGGCCCGGACTTCGACGAGGTAGCCGCACAGCTGTACGCGCTGCCGCCCGAGCGGTTCACCGCCGCCCGGGACGAGCAGGTCGCCGCCGCCCGGCAGGCCGGCGACCGGGAAACCGCCCGGCGACTGGCCGCGCTGCGCCGCCCGACGGTGGCCGCCTGGCTGGTCAACCTGCTCGCCATCGAGCGCCCCGACCTGGTGGACGAGCTGTTGGCGCTGGCCGACCAGCTGCGCTCGGCCCAGCACGCGCTGCGCGGCGCCCAACTGCGCGAACTGTCCGCGCGCCGGCGCGCCACGGTGACCGGGCTGGCCGGTACCGCCCGGGAACTCGCGGTCGCCGCCGGCCGGCCGCCCGGTGAGCAGTTGCCGGTGGACGACGTGGTCGGCACGCTCAACGCGGCGCTGTCCGATCCCGAGGTGGCCGAGCGGGTACGCGCCGGGCGGCTGCTGCGCCCGGAGAGTTACGCCGGTTTCGGCGCGGAACCCGCTCTGCACGCCGTCCCCGATCTGCCCGAGTCCGAACTGGAGTCGGAGGCCGAACCCGACGACACCGGCGCCGGCGGGCACCGTGACCGTTCCCGTGGCGGGCCGGGCGGGGTTACCCCGCTCCGCTCCGACCGGCGCCGTGGCGGGGGAGAAGGGTCCGGCGGCCAGGCTGGCACGGGCGCCGGCTCGACCACCGCGGGTCCAGCGGACGGCGGGGTCTCGGCGGACGGCGGGGTCTCAGCGGACGGCGAGGTCTCAGCGGACGGCGGGGTCTCGGCGGCGGCGGCCGGCGGCGGTGGGGAGGTCGCGGGCGGGCCGCGCAGCCGGATCGGTGCGCCGATCCGGGCGCTGCGCTCGGTGGGCGGCCGGGCGGCCGGCGCGGCCCAGGCACGGGAGCGGCTGGCCGCCGCCCAGCAGGAGCTGGCCGCGTCCGAGGCCGAGCACCGGGCCGCGAGCGAGGCCGCAGAGGTCGCCGAGGCCAGACTTGCCCGGGTACGCGATGAGCACGCCCGCGCCCAGGCCCGGCTGAGTCGGGCCACCCAGGCCCGGCGATCCGCACAGCGGGCGGTGACTTTGGCGACCCGCCTGGTACCCCCGTCGTCCTGACCTGGGCGACCAGCCGGCGGCGACGGCGAGCACCGCAACTTTCGGGCAACGTGCGCCGACAATATGTCGAAACCGACAGTCGCGGCGGGTGGACATCGACCGGCACAATCCTCCTGTGACGCCGGAGCAGGCCGCCGCGCTGACCCGCGCGAGCATCGAGCAGCTCGGCTGTGCCTTTGCCGAGGACCCAGCAACATTGCGCCGAGCCCGGCAACTCGGGCTGACCGGGTGGGCGTTCTACCTCGTCGGCCGGGTCGGGGTGCTGGGCGACGTCGATCCGGTGGTGGTCGAAGCGGCGATCGGGCTGGTGGACGGCGAGGCGGTCCGGGACGGCTGGACGGCGGCCTGCCAGGTCGCGCCGCCGGCCCAGGTGGCCCGGTACCACCGCGAGGAGTGCTGTCGCTGGGGGCGGGAGCGGCTGACCGTGTTCGACGGCGTCGCGAAGCTGGTCGACCTGGCCGGCCGGGTGGTGCGGGCGGCCGACCCGGCCGGAATGCCGCTGTTCGCGGCCTGGCGGGCGGTGTCCGCGCCGCTGGGCGAGGTCGGGGCCGACGCGGCGGTGCTGCTGCACCTGCTGCGCGAGTACCAGGCGGGCGCGCACCTGGTGGCCATCCGGGCGGCCGGGCTGACGCCGCTGGAGGCGATCCTGGCCAGCCCGGAAGGCGAGGCCGGCGCGCTGACGGCCGGGTGGCTGCCGCCGTACCCGCAGCTGGGCCTCTCACTGCGCCGGCGCATCCAGGCTCAGGCGCTCACCGACCGGATCGTCGGCCAGGCGTACGCGGTGCTCGCCCAGGCCGAACGGGCGGAACTGGTCGAGTTGCTGACCGCCGCGCAGGGGTTCGCCACCGAACCGACGCCCGGCTGAATACCCTCCGCCACGGTGGCGGCCCCGTTACGGGAGGGCGGTGCTGGTGGGCCGGTCCCGCAGGCTCTCGACGTAGTCGACCGGGGCGCCCGCCTTCTCGGCGGCGTTGGCGATCTCGGTGAGGTACCACTGGGTCGGCAGGCCGCCCTCGTACCCGTTGAAGACGAAGACCCAGCCGGTCACGTCGCCGTCCAGGGTGGCGACCCGGACGTGCAGCTTGCGGTAGATGCCGGAGGTGACCCCCTCCACCTGGTCGAGGTTCTCGGCGTCGCCGGGGTTCACGTCGTAGAGGGCGACGAAGACCCGGTCACCGGGGGACTCCACGATGGTGGTGACAGCCCCCTCGTACCCCATGTCCGCTTCCGCGAAGGTCAGGCGCCAGCCTTCCAGCCAGCCCGTACCCATCATGGGAGAGTGTGGGCAGTATGCCCGCATGCGGGCGGGATCGAGGTTGGAGCCGTAGGCGGCGTAGTGACGCACGGCGATGACGATATCTCGCCGGGCCGGTGAGAGAGAATACGACTGTGCGTGTCGACTATGGCGCACGGTGACGAATGTGGCGGAGGACCAGTGACTCAGGTTGTCATCATCGGCGGTGGGCCGGCCGGCTACGAGGCGGCGCTGGTGGCCGCGCAGCTCGACGCGGAGGTGACCGTGGTCGAGGCGTCCGGTGCCGGCGGCGCATGTGTGCTGTCCGACTGTGTCCCCTCGAAGACCTTCATCGCCTCGTCGGACGTGGTCACCGGGTACCGGGACACCGAGCAGTTCGGGGTCCGGCTGGGCGGGGCGAACGTCTCGGTTGACGCGGCAGCCGTCAACGACCGGGTGAAGCGGCTGGCGCTGGCCCAGTCCGGGGACATCTTCGCCAAGTTGGTGAAGGCGGGCGTGACCGTGGTGCACGGCAACGCGAAGCTCGGTGCCGACACGTTGGGTCACACCCACCGGATCGAGATCACTCCGCTGCATGGTGACTCGCCGTATTCGATTGATGCCAACACGGTGCTGATCTCCACTGGCGCCACTCCCCGGGTGCTGCCCGACGCGGTACCCGACGGCGAGCGCATCCTCACCTGGCGGCAGGTGTACGACCTGCCCGACTTCCCGGAGCACCTGATCGTGATCGGCTCGGGCGTCACCGGGGCCGAGTTCGCCTCCGCCTACCTGGCCATGGGGGTGCCGGTCACCCTGGTCTCCAGCCGGGACCGGGTGATGCCACACGAGGACGCCGACGCGGCCACCGCGATCGAGCAGGTGTTCCGGGGCCGGGGCATGACGATCCTGAACAACGCGCGGGCGCAGTCGGTGGTACGCACCGACACGGGGGTCCGGGTGGCGCTGGCCGACGGCCGTACCGTCGAGGGCTCGCACGCGCTGATGGCGGTCGGCTCCATCCCCAACACAGTCGGGCTGGACCTGGAGTCCTACGGCGTGACCGTGGCTGCCGGCGGGTACGTCACCGTGGACCGGATGTCGCGGACCAACGTGCCCGGCATCTACGCCGCCGGCGACTGCACCGGGCTGCTGCCGCTCGCCAGCGTCGCGGCGATGCAGGGCCGGATCGCGATGTGGCACGCGCTCGGTGACGCGGTCGCCCCGCTCAAACTGAAGACGGTGGCCGCCAACGTGTTCACCAATCCGGAGCTGGCCTCGGTCGGGCTGTCCCAGAAGGACGTCGAGGCCGGCCTGGTCTCCGCCCGGATCGTCACCCTCTCCCTGGACGGCAACCCGCGTGCCAAGATGGCCGGCATCCACGACGGCTTCGTGAAGCTGTTCTGCGGCGCGTCATCCGGCACGGTGCTCGGCGGCGTGGTGGTCGCGCCCCGGGCGAGTGAGCTGATCCTGCCGATCGCGATGGCGGTCGCCAGCCAGCTCTCGGTGGACGAGCTGGCCCACACCATCACCATCTACCCGTCGCTGTCCGGCTCCATCGCCGAAGCCGCCCGCCAACTCATGCGCCACGAGTCCTCCTGACACCTCCCGACTGCAGGCTCGCGTGCGGGTGCGACCGACCTGATCAGGAAGTGGCCGACCCGGGCGAGCCGATGATGTCGTCCGGTCAGCGGTGGGCGATGACCGGCCGCCCGGTTCCGGGCGGCCGGTGGGGCGGATCAGGTGGTGAGGCAGAAGGGGTGGCCGGCCGGGTCGGCGAAGACCCGGAAAGTCTCGCCGCCGCCGTCCAGCCGGGATGCGCCCAGCTCCAGTGCGCGGGCCTCGCCCGCGTCGAGGTCCTCGACGATGATGTCGAGGTGGGCCTGCTGCGGGCGGGCCGGGTCCGGCCACTGCGGCGGGTTGTAGTCGCTGATCTGCTGGAACATCACGCTCTTGCCTTCGCCGGCGATGAGCGCGCCCTCCGGGCCGTCGTAGGTGACCTCCATGCCCGTCAGGTCACCGTAGAAGTGGGCTAGCGCCGAGGCGTCGGGTGCGTCGATGGTGGCTGCGAACAGCCCCATCCCCGGCCCCAGGCCGTCGCGCTGGCACAGGTCGAAGGGGTGGCCGGCCGGGTCGGCCAGGGTGATCCAGGTGGCGCCGTCAGCCAGCCGGGTGGCGCCGAGAGCGACCGCCCGCTCGGCCGCCGCCTGGTGCCCGTCGACCGTCAGGTCGAGGTGGAACTGCTGCGGGCGCTGCTGACCGGGCCACTGCGGCGCGACATGGTCCGGTGCGAGCTGGAAGGCGATCTCCTGGCCGTCCCCGGTCTGCATCGTGATCCAGTCGGGTTCGGTCCGGACGATCTTCCAGCCGGTGAGTTCGGCGTAGAAGTTGGCGAGGCCTTCGATGTCCGGTGCGTCGAGCGCGACGAGTTCGAGGCGTCCTGTCACAGTCATACGTCTCATCCTGCCCCCACCCCCCGACATTTGGCCGGACCTGGGCGTTTGCGGCCGGCCGCCGGCCGTGGGGACGGCGCAGGCGCGGCGCGGGCGATAACCGTTCGCGGGACGGGGTCCGCCGCCGCTAGCCTTCGGGGCATGGTCGCAGTGCTGGTTACGACGACGCCGGAGGTACCCGGCGTCGTGCAGTGCTGACCTGATCCACTCAGCCAACCGCCCCGGGCACCGCGCCCGGGGCGGTTCGGCGTGCGGTGCCCTCAAACTCCACGAGGAGCACAGCCATGATTGATTCAGCCATGATCGATCACCGCAGAATCGGCCGGGAACTCGAACTCTTCGGCTCCGATCCGCTGATCGGCGCGGGTCTGCCGTACTGGCTGCCGGCCGGGGCAGCCGCCCGGGCCGCCGTCGAGGCCTACATCCGGGAGGTCGAGCGGCGGGCCGGGTACCAGCATGTCTACTCGCCGCCGATGGCCCGCCGTGAGCTCTACGAGATCTCCGGCCACTGGGCCAACTTCGCCGCCGACATGTACCCGCCGATGCGCTTGTCAGCAGCCTCCGGTGAGGAGGACGAGCTGGTACTGCGCCCCAGTCTCTGCCCGCACCACGCGCTGATCTTCCGTTCCCGCGGCCGCTCCTACCGCGAGCTGCCACTGCGGATGGCCGAACTCGGCGGCCAGTACCGGGCCGAGCGTTCCGGCGTGCTCGGCGGCCTGACCCGGGTACGCGCGATGTGCCTCAACGACGCGCACATCTTCTGCGCCCCCGACCAGGTCGGCAGTGAGGTCGCCGCGGTTCTCGCCCTGATCGAACGCGCCCACCGCGACCTCGGCGTACACAGCGCCGGCTACCGGCTCTCGCTACGCGGCCCCGGCGAAAAGTACGTGGGATCCGACGCCCAGTGGCACCAGGCCGAGCAGTACCTCCGACACGCGTTGCAGGACAGGGACTTCACCGAAGCCGACGGCGAGGCAGCCTTCTACGGCCCGAAAATCGACATCCAGATCCGCGACAACGCCGGCCGCGAGTCCACCCTCTCCACCATCCAACTCGACTTCGCCCAACCAGAACGATTCAACCTGTCCTACGTAGACAACCAAGGCGAAAAACAACGCCCCGTCATGATCCACCGCAGCATCATCGGCACCCTGGAACGCCTCTTCGCCCACCTGATCGAAGAACACCAGGCCAACTTCAACCCCTGGTACGCCCCCACCCAACTGGTAGTCCTCCCAGTAGCCGAGGCCCAGCAAGACCTGGCCAGAACCATCCAAGCCCAAGCAGTAGCCCAAGGCCTACGCGCCGAAGTAGCCCAAGAAGGCACCCTCGCCAGCAGAGTCCGAGCACACCACCACATCCCAGCCCTGGCGGTAATCGGTACCAGAGAACAGTCCCAAGGCCAGCTCACCCTCCGATACCGCGCAGATCCTCCGAACCACAGCACCGAAGAACGCCACAGCACCCCCGAAGCCGCCCTGGCCCACCTCGCAAAAGCCTTCGCCCCACCAATCTGACCAAGACCGAAAAGATCCGGCAAACCCAGGCAGCCACAGGACGGCCAACAAACCGCAACCAGACAAGGGAGGGGCGGGGGTGACTGCGACGGACATCAAGCCTGACGGGCCGGCGCAGGCACCCCCGCCCCTCCCGACCAACAACACCCGGAAGGAGAGAAAACGAGGCTAAGCAGCAGCAAAAGCACGCTTACGGAACGACAACACCGCCGTAACCGTGAAGACAGCAGCAGAAGCCAACAGCGCCAACACGCAGATCCAGGCAGCGATATGCGGCACCTCGTGGGGCATGAGCGCCGCCCGTACCCCCTCCGCGCAGTACGTCAGCGGATTGCACGAGGTGATGACCTGGAACCAGCGCCGCCCGTCCAGGCTCTGCCACGGGTACTGCGTCGCGCCGGTGAACATCAGCGGGGTGAGGATCGCCGCGAACAGGAACGAGATCTTCGACGGTGGCACCAGGGTGCCGACGGTGATGCCGATGCCCGCGCCGGTCCACGCGCCGAGGATCAGCGACACCGCCAACAGCGGCAGCCCCGACGGGTTCCACGGGGCGCTGCCGAGCACGAGCGCGCCGATCGGGTAGATGACCACGGCGGCGAGCACGCCGCGCAGGGTCCCCATCACCAGTTTCTCCACGGTGACCAGGTCGGTGGGGAGCGGCGCGAGCAGCCGGTCCTCGATCTCCTTGGTCCAGCCGAACTCCATCACCAGCGGGAACGACACGCTCTGCAGCGCGGTGAGGAAGCTGGCGAGCGCGATGTTGCCGGCCAGCAGCAGGTGGCCGTAGCCGGCGGAGACGTAGCCCGCGCTGGTGAGCACCTTGGCGAAGATGAACAGCATGAACAGCGGGGTCAGGGCGACCTGCAGGAGCAGTACCCAGAATTCCTTGCCGCCGACGAACAGGTCGCGCCAGAGGATGGCGAGGAAGGCCTGGCCGACGACCCGTGGACGGTCCGGCCGGGTCGCCGGGCCGGCGACGGGGTCGAGTGTGCTGGTGGTCACCGCAGTCCCCTTCCGGTGAGGTTGATGAAGACGTCCTCCAGGCTGGCCTGTCCGATGTGGACGTCGGAGAGTTCGGCGCCGCGGCCGGCGAGAGCGGTCACCACGGGGGCCAACTGGGCGGCGGGTTCGCCGCTGACGTACACCCGGATCTTGGTTGGGCCGCCCTCCGCTGCGGAGGCGGGACGAGGCGCGGGCACGCTGGCACCACCACCGACCGGGAAGCCGCCGGTCCCGCCGGGCAGGGACGGTCCGGCGCTGACGCCGCGTTCGGCCTTCTCGACGCCGGGCAGGTCGGCCAGGGCGGCGATCAGCTTGTCGGCGCTGTCGTCGGTGGCCGGGGTGACGGTGAGGTCGAGGATGGACTGGCCTTCCAGCCCGCGGGTGAGCGTCTGCGGGGTGTCCAGGGCGAGCAGTTTGCCCTGGTCGACGATGCCCACCCGGTCGCACAGGTCGGCGGCCTCGTCCATGTCGTGGGTGGTGAGCAGGATGGTGACGCCCCGGCCGCGCAGTTCCCGGATGCGGTCCCAGACGAACAGCCGGGCCTGCGGGTCGAGGCCGGTGGTGGGTTCGTCGAGGAAGAGCACGTCCGGTTCGTGGATCAGCGAGCGGGCGATCATGAGTCGCTGCGCCATCCCGCCGGAGTACCAGTCGACCTTGACGTCGGCCTGCTTCTCCAGGCCGAACTGCTCCAGCAGGGTGGCGGCGCGGGCGTTGCGTTCGGCCCGGCCGACGCCGTGGTATGCGGCGTGGAAGGTGAGGTTCTGCCGGGGGGTCAGGGACCGGTCGAGGTTGCTGCGCTGGGCCACCACGGCGAGCCGGGCGCGGGCCGCGACCGGGTTGCCGATCAGGTCGATGCCGGCCAGCCGGGCCTGGCCGGAGGTGGCTTTCAGGCGGGTGGTGAGGATGCCGACGGTGGTGGACTTGCCGGCCCCGTTCGGGCCGAGCAGACCGAAGACTTCACCGGTACGGACGGCAAAGCTCAGTCCGTCGACCGCGTTGATATCCCTCTTCGGGTACCGCTTGACGAGGTCGACGACTTCGACGGCGTACTCGCCGTCCGGCTCGGGCATGTCCTACTCCTTCTCGTAGTGGTTGATGATGAGTTCGATCAGGAACTCGCGGATGATGGCCGCCTTGGCCGGGTCGCGCTCGGCTTCGGTGGTGTTGATCAGGTGCCGGCTCTGCTGGCCGATGTCGTGGACCCGTTGCCGGCCGGCTTCGGTGATGACGACCCAGGTGACGCGCCGGTCGGTGGTGTCGCGTTCGCGGGTGACGTAGCCGGCCTTCTCCAGGGTGTCGACGATGCCGGTGACGGTGGCGGGCGCGATGAGGCCACGACGGGCCAGGTCGGCGGGGGTGGCGCGACCGGGTTCGCCGCGTTCGAAGGTGCGCCCGGCGCCCCAGGTGAGGATGGTCAGGACGGCCGCGCCCGCGGGGGAGAGGCCGGACTGGCGGCCGAAGATCCGGCCGAAGCGTTGGCTGACCACGTTGCCGGCGATGGGTACCAGCCGGATCAGCGGATCGTCGCACATACTGGCGCGCATCTCCTCGGGCGTCACACGGGAACCTTAGCGCCCGGACAGTTCGCTGCCAAACAATTTTTCCGAGGTTTCTGGACCGACCCGTGACAGCGTCCCCGCACCGTGTCTACAATTCCCATCAACTAACTGTGGTTTCCCGGGCGGTGGCGGATGGGTCGGATCACGACGGTGGTGGTGGGCGGCGGCTGTAGCGGCACGTTGGCCGCCAGCGAGCTGCTCCGCAACACCGACGACGACGTGGTGCTCGTCGACCCCGCCAGCCGCCCCGGCCCCGGCCTCGCCTACGGCCGCGCCGACGCCCACCACCTGCTCAACTCCCGGTCTTCCGCGATGAGCGCGCTGGCCGGGCAGAGCGACGACTTCTGTACCTGGCTGGCCGGGCACGGACTCAACCCCGACCCGGCCGGCTTCGCCCACCGCCGCGACTACGGCCGGTACCTCACCGAACACCTCGACTCCGTGGTCGCCGCACACCCCGGCCGGTTCCGGCACCGGGTCGACCACGCCGTCCGGCTCGCCGTCGAGCCCGACGGCGTCGTGGTCGAACCGCACCGGGGAGCGAGCGTCCGGGCCGACCGGGCGGTGCTCGCCCTCGGCCACGGCCGGCCGTGCCGGCTCGCCGCCGTCACCGACAGCGCCCACGCCCACCCCGGGTACGTGCACGACCCGTGGCGGCCCGGCGCCCTGGACTGGGTACCCGACGACGAGCCGGTGCTGCTCATCGGCACCGGCCTGACCGCCATGGACGTGGCCCTCACCCTCGCCGCCCGCGGTCACCGGGCCCCGATCCACGCGCTGTCCCGGCGCGGCCTGCTTCCGTTGGCGCACACCGAATCCGCCGCCCCGGCCGGGCCGCCCGAGCTGCCCACGGAGCTGACCGTCCGCGCCCTGCTGCGCGCCCTGCGGCACGGCTGGCCGCCGGCCCCCGGCGCCACGGCAACCGGCGACAGCGGTGCGGACTGGCGGGCCCGGGTGGACGGGCTGCGCCCGTACGTCGACCAGGTGTGGCGGGCGCTGCCCGAGGCGGAGCAGCGGCGGTTCCTGCGGCACGCGGCCCGGTACTGGGAGGTGCACCGGCACCGGATGGCCCCGGCGGTGGCCGCCACCGTGGCCGGGCTGCTCGACACCGGCGCGCTCACCGTCCGGGCCGGCCGGCTGCGCGAGCTGGTGCCGGACCGCTACTACCTGCGGGCGTCCACTGTGGAGGGCGACGAACTGCGGGTGGCCACCGTGGTCAACTGCACCGGGCCGGGCGGCGTCGACCGTACCCCGCTGGGGCAGGCGCTGCTCGCCGACGGGGTGGCCCGGCGTGACCCGCTGCGCATCGGGCTGGAAGTGGACGACGCCGGGTACCTGGTGGACGCCACCGGTCAGGCGCAGGAGCGGGTCAGCGTGCTCGGCCCGGCCCGCCGCGGGAGCAGGTACTGGGAGACCACCGCCGTACCGGAGATCCGCGCGCAGGCGGGCGCGCTCGGCCGGGTACCCGCGATTATCTGATCTCGCAGACCGCCGCGCCGGCGGTGATCACCTCGCCGACCGCGGCCTTCAGATTCGTCACCACGCCGGCGCGGTGCGCGGCCAGCGGCTGCTCCATCTTCATCGCCTCGATCACCACCACCAGGTCGCCCTCGGCCACCGTGTCGCCCTCGGCTACCGCGATCTTGACGATGGTGCCCTGCATCGGGGCGGTCAGCGCGTCTCCACTGGCGACCGCAGCGTGTGCGCCCCCACCGCGTCGGGGGGCTGGTTTCGACGCGGCGGGGGCTGCAGGAACTCATACCCAGCCCCGCCGGCAGTGAAACCTCCAGCCGTTTGCCGCCGACCTCGACCACCACGGTGCTGCGCGCGGCGGCCGGTTCGGCAGTCGCCGCGCCGGTGAACGGCGGCACGTCGGCCGCCCACTCGGTCTCGATCCAGCGGGTGTGCACGGTGAACGGCTCGGCGGTGAAGGCCGGGTCGCGCACGATCGCCCGGTGGAACGGCACGGCCGTGGCCATTCCGTCGATGACGAGTTCGTCCAGGGCGCGGCGGGCGCGCTCCAGCGCCTCCGTCCGGGTCTCCCCGGTGATGATCAGCTTGGCCAGCAGCGAGTCGAAGTTGCCGCCGATCACCGAGGCCGCCTCGACCCCGGCGTCCACTCGGACGCCCGGCCCGGACGGCCAGCGCAGGGTGGTCACCACGCCCGGCGCGGGCAGGAAGTTGCGGCCCGGGTCCTCGCCGTTGAGCCGGAACTCGATGGCGTGCCCGCGCGGCGTGGGGTCTTCGGTGAACCGCAGCTTCTCCCCGTCGGCGATGCGGAACTGCTCGCGGACCAGGTCGATGCCGGCGGTCTCCTCGGTCACCGGGTGCTCCACCTGCAGCCGGGTGTTGACCTCCAGGAAGGAGACGGTGCCGTCCCGGCCGACCAGGTACTCGACCGTGCCCGCGCCGTGGTAGCCGGCTTCCCGGCAGATCGCCTTGGCCGAGTCGTGGATCTGCGCCCGCTGGGCGGTGGTCAGGAATGGCGCCGGGGCCTCCTCGACCAGCTTCTGGTGGCGGCGCTGCAGGGAACAGTCCCGGGTACCGACCACGATCACGTTGCCGTGGGTGTCCGCGAGGATCTGGGCTTCGACGTGGCGGGGCTGGTCGAGGTAGCGCTCAACGAAGCACTCGCCCCGGCCGAAGGCGGCCACCGCCTCCCGGGTCGCGGACTCGAACAGCGCCGGGATCTCCTCGACCGTGCGGGCCACCTTCAGCCCCCGGCCGCCGCCACCGAAGGCCGCCTTGATCGCCACCGGCAGGCCGTGCTCGGCGGCGAACGCGACGATCTCGGCGGCGTCCGCGACCGGCTCGGCGGTCCCGGCCACCAGCGGCGCGCCGGCCCGCGCGGCGATGTGCCGGGCGGTCACCTTGTCGCCGAGGTCGCGGATCGCCTGCGGAGTGGGGCCGATCCAGATCAACCCCGCATCTTGTACGGCCTGGGCGAAGTCGGCGTTCTCGGAGAGGAAGCCGTAGCCCGGGTGGACGGCGTCGGCGCCGGAGCGGGCGGCCACTTCGAGCAGCTTGTCGATGCGCAGGTAGGTCTCCGCAGAGGTGTCGCCACCCAGCGCGTACGCCTCGTCGGCGAGGGTCGCGGGCAGGGCGTCGCGGTCGGAGTCGGCGTAGACCGCGACCGATGCCAGCCCGGCGTCGCGGCAGGCCCGGATGACGCGTACCGCGATCTCGCCCCGGTTGGCGATCAGCACCTTGCGCATGCGGGGGAGTTTAGACCCGCGGGTAACCAGCCGGGTTCGTGATGTTGTGCACGTCTGCCGGTACCGCAGTTGTCGTACCCGGCCGCCAGGATGCTCGCGGACACGCGATTGACGTGACGAGCTATATCGCGTTAACTTGTATCGCGATATAGCGCATGGGGAGACGAGAATGATTGAGACCAGGGGACTCAAGAAGTCCTTTGCCACCCGCAAGGGCGCGGTGGAAGCGGTCCGGGGAGTTGACCTCGATGTGCAGCGCCGGCGAGATCTTCGGCTTCCTCGGGCCCAACGGCGCCGGCAAGACCACCACCCTGCGGATGCTGGCCACCCTCATCACGCCGGACGACGGGACCGCCACCGTAGCCGGCGCCGACCTGCGCCGCGAGCCCGGTGAGGTCCGCAAGCGGATCGGCTACGTGGCCCAGGGCGGCACCACCTGGGACGAGGTCAGCCCCCGCGAGGAGCTGGTGATGCACGCCCGGATGTACGGCATCGGCAAGGCCGAGGCGCAGCGCCGGGCGACCGTGCTGTGCGACTCGTTCCAACTCGCCGAGTTCGCCGACCGCAAGTGCAAGACCCTCTCCGGCGGCCAGCGCCGCCGGGTCGACGTCGCGCTCGGCGTCATCCACCAGCCGCGACTGCTCTTCCTCGACGAGCCCACCACCGGCCTGGACCCGCAGAGCCGGGCGCACATGTGGGACGAGGTGCGCCGGCTGCGCGCCGAGGGCACCACGATCTTCCTCACCACGCACTACCTCGACGAGGCCGACGCGCTCTGCGACCGCATCGCGATCATGGACCACGGCGAGATCGTCACCGAGGGCACGCCCGACGAGCTCAAGCGCGACGTGGCCGGCGACGTGGTCACCATCGGGGTAGCCGACAGCGAAGCCGCCGTGTCGCTGCCGAAGGCCGGCGAGCTGCTCGGCGGGGAGAGCTACGTGCGCCAGGTCGACCAGGTCGACGCCGGTCAACTGCGGCTCTACGTCGACGACGGGGCCACCGCGCTGCCGCAGATCATGCGGCTGCTGGACGGCGCGGGCATCGCCATCAACGCCCTGGAGCTGCACCGTCCCAGCCTCGACGACGTGTTCCTGACCAAGACCGGCCGCTCGCTGCGCGAGGAGTAGACCCACCATGAAGACCGCCCGTGACACCTGGTTGATCTTCCAGCGGCAGAGCCTGCTGGTACTGCGCAATCCGGTCTGGCTGATCGTCGGCATCATCCAGCCGCTGTACTACCTGTTCCTGTTCGGCCCGCTGCTCAAGAGCGCGCTGCACGTGAGCTCCAACGCCGAGGCGTACACCATCTTCGTCCCCGGCATCCTCATCCAGCTCGCCATCTTCGGCTCGTTCTTCGTCGGCTTCGCGCTGGTCAGCGAGTTGCGGGCGGGGGTGATCGAGCGCAGCCGGGTGACCCCGGTGAGCCGGCTCGCGCTGCTGCTCGGCCGCTCGCTGCGCGACGTGGTGACGCTGATCGTGCAGGCCATCATCATCACCGTGCTGTCGATCCCGTTCGGGCTGTCGGTACCGCTCGGTGACGTGCTGCTCACCTTCGCCATCCTCGGACTGATCACGCTGATGCTCAGCGCCGTCTCCTACGCGCTCGCCCTCAAGCTGCGCAGCGAGGACGCGCTGGCCCCGCTGATGAACGCGGTGGGTATCCCGATCCTGCTGCTCTCCGGCATCCTGCTGCCGCTGACCTACGCGCCCGGCTGGCTCAAGGGCATCGCCGCGTGGAACCCGTTCTCCTGGGCCACCGACGCCACCCGCGCACTGTTCCACGACAACCCCGGCGACCCCGACGTATGGAAAGCGCTGGTCATCCTGTCGGTCCTTACTGTGGCGGCCGTCACCTGGGCTGCCCGAGCGTTCGCCAAGAGTGTCCGTTAGGACGAACGCACGCCGCTGTGGCACCGGTCCCGCGCTTGTACCGTGGGGTCGGTGCCACGCGTAGTCCGAGACCCGATCACCTGGTTGACCTACGGGCAACTGGCCATCTACGCGTACTTCCTCTACGGCGTCAGCCCCGCCATCGCCCTGCTCCGCGACGAGCAGCACGTCTCCAGCGGAGTCGCCAGCCTGCACGGCACGGCCCTGGCGGCCGGTGCGCTGGTCGCCGGCTCGGCGTTCCCGTGGCTCGCCCGGCGGATCGGCCGCGGTCCGGCGATGTGGGCCGGGATGGCCGGGATGTCCGTCGGCGTCGCCGGCTTCTGTCTCTTCCGCCCGGTAGCCGGCCACCCTCGGCTTCACCGTCCTGGCCGCGAGCGGCGGCGTGTGCACGGTGGCCGGCGTGGTCGCCATCCTCAGCGAACGGCACGGCCGCTCCGGTGCCGCCGTGATCGCCGAGGCGAACGCGATCGCCTGCGGAGTCGGCGCGACCGCGCCGCTGCTCGTCGGGCTCACCGTCGGGCTCGGCTGGACCTGGCGGCCGGCCGTGGCCGTGGTCATCCTGCTCGCCCTGGCCTGCGCAGCGGTCGCCTACGCCCGCCGCCTGGTACTGCCCTCAGCCCGGCCCGTGTCGCCCGTCCACCCGGTGGCGGCTGTCCGCGTCGGGTCCGGCCGCCCGGCGGTGTCCGTGCGGTCAGTGGGGGCCACCGTGGGAGCGCGGGCCAGCGACGAGGTTGCGGGCGAGTTGAGCCTGCCGGCGGCCGTCCGGTGGCTACGGCCGGCCGGGGCAGCGGCCGGTTGCCGGCCGGGTTCTGGATCGCCTGGGCGCTCATCTCGATGACCGGCTCGGTCGAGGTCTGCCTGAACCTGTGGTCCGGCGACGTACTGCGCCAGCACGCCGGGATGGCACCGGGGCGGCGGCCACCGCGGTCGCCGGGATCATCGCCGGCATGTGCGTCGGCCGGATCATCGGCGGCCGGATCGCGCTGCGGGTACCCGCTCCCAGGCTGCTGCCCGGGGCGCTGGCCGTCTCGGCGCTGGGATTCGTGGTGTTCTGGGCCTCGCCGCAGCCGGTGCTCGCCGTCACCGGCCTGGTGATCCTCGGGCTCGGCAACGGCATGCACTACCCGCTCGGGATCTCGATGGCCCTGCAGGCCGCCCGGGGCCAGGAGGACCTGGCCGCCGCGCGCTCGTCGTACGGGATGGCGGTGTCCTTCGGGGTGGCCCCGTTCGTGCTCGGCGCGGTCGCCGACTCGGTCGGCGCGCGCCCGGCGTTCCTGCTCGTCCCGGTCTTCCTGGTGGCCGCGGCGGCGCTGATCCGCCCGCTCGCCCGCCGCCTGCCGCCGGTCGAGCCGGCCCCGGTCAGCCCGGTTCTGGACGGCGCCGCCCCCGCACCGGCGGTCCCGGCCACCGCTGTCGCCGCCTGATCCCGGGCCCGCCTCCGGGTCAGAGCTTGCGGGCGAGGGTGAGGCCGTCGGCGATGGGCAGCATCACCGACTCCGTCCGGTCGTCGGCGACCACCATGTCGTTGAACGCGACCATCGCGACATCGGCCGGGTCCGCGGGGTCGGGGTTGAGGACCCGGTTGTGCCGGAACACGTTGTCCACCACGATCACCCCGCCCGGCCGCATCCGGGGCACCAGTTCGGCCCAGTAGACCGGGTAGCCGGTCTTGTCGGCGTCGATGAAGGCCAGGTCGATGTGCGGGTCGGTGGGCATCGCACGCAGCGTGTCGGCGGCCGGCCCGAGGCGCAGTTCGATCCGGTCGGCCAGCCCGGCCCGGGCCCAGTAGCGGCGGGCCACGGCGGTGTACTCCGGCGAGACGTCGCAGCAGACCATCCGGCCCTCGACCGGCATGCCCCGGGTGATGGCGATCGAGGACAGGCCGGTGAAGGTACCCACCTCGACCGCGTACCGGGCGCCGATCATGCGGGTGAACAGGGTCAGGAAGCGCGCCTGTTCCGGCGCGATCTGCATGTTCGCGTCCTGCGGCAGCGCCGCGTGCGTCTCCGTGATCAGGTCGGCGACCAGCTCGTCCGGGGTCGATCCGTGCGCGACCAGGTAGGCGTGCAGTTCGTCGGAGAGGAACTCGGTCTTCGCGGTCATGACCTCGACCCTAGTCGACCGTCCGACGGCCGGTGACACGGTCCGCAAGGTCCCGACTCGGGCACGGTCCGCCCGGTCCGCGCCTACGCCGTCGGGGTACGCCACAGGGTGTGCAGGGCGACGCCCAGTTCGGCGAGCAGCCGGCGCAGCAGCGGCATGGACAGGCCGATCACGGTGCCGTGGTCGCCGTCGATCGACTCGACGAAGGCGCTGCCCAGCCCGTCGATGGTGAACGAACCGGCGACCTGCAACGGCTCCCCGGTCGCCACGTAGGCGGCGATCTCGGCGTCGCTGACCTTGGCGAAGTGCACCGTGGTCGCCGCGCCGCCCTCGGCGCGCCGGCCGGTGGCCAGGTCGACCACGCAGTGCCCGGTGTGCAGTACCCCGGAGGAGCCGCGCATCCGCCGCCACCGCCCGGTCGCCTCGTCGGCGTCCTTCGGCTTGCCCAGGATCTCGCCGTCGAAGGCGAGCACCGAGTCGCAGCCGAGCACCAGGCCGGTCGGCAACCCGCCAGCCGGGTCGGCGTCGGCGCGCAGCCGGTCGGCCACCGCCTGCGCCTTCCACCGGGCCAGCGTCAGCGAAACGGTCTGCGCGTCGGTCGGCTCCACAGTGGACTCGTCGACCCCGCTGACCAGCACCTCGGCGTCGATACCGGCGGCGCGCAGCAGCGCCAGGCGGGCCGGGCTGGCCGACGCCAGCACCAGGCGGGGTACGGGTGCCTCGATCACCCGCACAGGGTACGTGGCCGGCAAACTCAGCGTTGTGGGGTGTACCCGGTGTGTTGCCCGCGCGCAGTAGGATGCGAGTCCTGCCAGCGGGGCTGCGGGCAGGACTGATCACGGTTCCGCCCGGTCGGCCGGGCGGTTGGCGGGTGCGCGAGGGGGAGCGATGGCGGCCGCACAGCACCGTCCCTTGCGAGCCGGTGACCCCACGACGCTCGGCGGAGTCGAGTTGGTGGGTCGGCTCGGCGAGGGCGGCATGGGGGTGGTCTACCTCGGTCGTACCAGCGCCGGCCTGCTGGTCGCGGTCAAGGCGATCCGGGCCGAGTTGGCCGACGACGACGAGTTCCGGCGACGGTTCCGGGGCGAGGTCGCCCGGGCCCGGCAGGTGCCGCCGTACTGCACGGCCGAGGTGCTCGACGCCGACCCGGACAGTGACCCGCCGTACCTGGTGGTCGAGTACGTCGACGGCCCGAGCCTGGCCGACGTGATCGCCGCCCGCGGCCCGTTGAGCCCGGCCAACCTGCACAGCGTGGCGATCGGGGTGGCCACCGCGCTGACCGCCATCCACGGCGCCGGGGTCATCCACCGCGACCTGAAGCCCGGCAACGTGCTGCTCGCCCAGGGCAGCCTGAAAGTGATCGACTTCGGCATCGCCCGGCCGGTCACCGACGCCACCACCCTCACCGACCAGCACGCGATCGTCGGCACCGTGGCCTACATGGCCCCCGAGCGGTTCGGTGCGGACGGCAACCGTTCGCTGACCCCGGCCGCCGACGTGTTCGCCTGGGGCGCGGTGGTCGCCTACGCCGGTACCGGCCGGGTGCCGTTCGCGGCCGACTCGATGCCGGCCACCGCGCTGCGCATCCTCGACGGAGAACCCGACCTGGAAGGACTCCCCGCCAACCTGCGCGCGCTGGTGTCCCGGGCACTGGCGAAGATCCCCGCTGAGCGGCCCACCGCCCGCGCCCTCATCGACATGCTCACCTCGCACGACGGCGCGACCGCGGTGGTCGCGGTGAACATCCCGGTCTCCGGCGCGCCGATCGCCCCCGTCTCGCCGCCGCCGGCCACCGCTCTCAGGCCGGCTCCGGCTGTCTCCGGGCCGCCGGTGGTGGCTCTCGCGGCCGGGCACGGCGGTGGCCATGCGCCGGGCGGCGGTGGGTACGCGCCGGGTGGCGATGAGTACGGGACGGGTGGCGCTGCCGGTGCAGGGTGGCCGATGATGCCTACCGCGGCTCCGGCGCCGCCGACCGCGTTGCGTGCCGACCTCGATCGGCCGCCCACCCGACGTGGCCCGGCGCCGAGGCAGCCCACGGTGTACAACAGCTCCGGTGCGATGGCCCCGCCCACACGGCGGCGCGGCCGGACCGTGGCCGCCGCCGTGCTGGCAGCGGTGGTGGTGCTCGCGCTTGCCGTGGCCATCGCCACCGGGCTGGTTCCGCTGCCGCACGGCAACCCGGCGGCCGGCGCGTCCCCGAGCCTTTCGGTTGCCGCCGACCCGACCGGCTCATCCAGCCCGTCAGCCACCCAGGCCTACCCGCCGGCCGGGATGGAGCAGTTGCTGACCGACCCGATGACTCCCGCGAAGTTCTGGCCCGCGGACAACGCCAACGAGCCGAACCTGGCCCGCTGCCAGGCCACCGCCACCGGCCTTCTGATCACGCACCGCGCGGCCGGACCGTTCCGGTGCCGGAAGAACCCGCCCGACCTGCTGCTCTACGACACCGCGGTCTTCGTGGATGTGGAGCTGCTGGACGCGGGCAGCTGCGCGGCGATCTGGCTGCGGTTCAACAGCGCCGGCTACATGCTGGAGGTCTGCACGGACGGCTACCATCTGGCCACCCACGGCACCCCGTCGGCGAGCGATGTGACCCGGCTCTGTGACCCGGTGCCCGCGCCGCTGGCGGTGAACCAGCGGGTACGGGTCGGGGTGGTGCTGCGCGGGTACGACTTCACCTTCCTGCGGGACGGCAAGCCGATCGGTCGTGGCGCCTGCACCGATCCGGCGCACACCTTCGGCTCGGGGCATCCGGTGCTCGGCATCTACACCCAGCAGGCGGTGACCGACGAGGCGGTACCAACCGGCGTGCGAATGACCAATGTGGAGCTCTGGGGAAGTACGAGCTGACGATTCCGCCCAGCGACCGCCGTCCGTACTATGCCCGCATGCTGAAGATCTGGCGGGAGTTCAAGGCGTTCGCGCTCAGCGGCAACGTCTTCGACCTGGCCCTCGGGTTCCTGATCGGCGCCGCGTTCTCCAAACTGGTGGAGTCGTTGGCGGGTAACGTTTTGATGCAGTTGGTCGCCTCGATCTTCGGGGAGCCCAACTTCACCAAGTGGATCTTCACCGTCAACGGGACCAAGATCCAATACGGTAGCTTCCTCACCGACCTGTTGAGCTTCTTCATGCTGGCCGGGGTGCTCTTCCTGATCGTCAAGATGATGAGCGTGACCGGCATCTCGCGGATGCGCAGCTACGACGAGCGGCAGTGCCCGTACTGCATGGAGCCGGTGGTGCCGCACGCGCTGGTCTGCAAGACCTGTACCCGCCCGCTCGTCGCCGACCTGCCCGAATACACCGCCGCTGAGGAGCGCGCCGCGCAGTTGCGCGCACACAAACTCCCGCGACTGCCCAACGTGAACCTGCCCCCGCTGCCGGTGCCGAAGCTGCGCCGCCGCACCGGGACCGCCGACGTGACCACCGACGCGGCTACGGTCGGTGCGGCCGCCGGTGCCGCCGTCACCGCCAGCGAGGTGGTGCAGGAAACGAAGCCGCCCGCCATCGACTGACCCGGCTGCCCGGCGGACGGATCGGCGGGCGGCAGGGTCAGCGGGCGGCAGGGTCAGCGGGCGGCAGGGATCGGCGGGCGGCAGGGATCGGCGGGCGACAGGGCCAACGAGTGACAGGGTCAGCGGGGCAGGGCGGAGGCGCGCCAGGCGCCGGGGCCCGGACGGAGGGCAGGGCCGGCGGGGCGGGCGGAGGTGCGCCACCGGGACGGGATGGCCGGCGGGGCGGCGGGCGGCGCGGGGATGGCGCAGATCACGCCGACCAGTGCGGCCAGCTCTTCGGCCGTGGGGGTGCCCCGGACCACGCGCAGCAGCGGCTCACCATCCATGCGGCGAGCATACGGGCCGTACGGTGGGACCGTGCTGGACAGCCTTCGCGACTTCTTCGGCCCACAGTCCCGTCCCGAGACGGTGACGGTGCTGGTCACTCTCGGCCTGGCGCTGGTGCTCGTGGTCTTCCGGGACGCCTGGAAGATCGCCCGGCACGCGGTGACCATCGCGCACGAGGGCGGCCACGCGCTGTTCGCCGTGCTGTCCGGTCGCCGGTTGCAGGGCATCAAGGTGCACTCGGACACGTCCGGGCTGACCCTGAGCCGGGGCCGGGCGAGTGGGCCGGGGATGGTGCTGACGCTGCTGTTCGGGTACCCGACGCCGCCGCTGATCGGGCTGGCCGGCGCCGCGCTGCTGACCATCGGGCGGGCCAACCTGGTGCTGTGGCTGGCGCTGGTGCTGCTCGCCCTGGTCCTCATCATGATCCGCAACTTCTACGGGCTGCTCGCGGTGCTCATCACCGGGGTACTCGTCTTCGCGGTGACCTGGTACGCGCCGGACTGGCTCCAGGTCGGCTTCGCCTACGCGGGCGTCTGGTTCCTGCTGGTGGGCGGGGTACGCCCGGTGTTCGAACTGCAACGGCACCGCCGCACCGGTCGCGGCTACGAGTCCGACGCCGACCAACTCGCCGGGGTCACCGTGCTGCCCCCGCTCGGCTGGGTGTTCCTGTTCTTCCTGATCTCCCTGGGCTGTCTGGCCGCCGGCGGCTACCTGCTACTCCGCCCGATCCTCCCCGGCTACTGACCCGCTGCCGGCCGCTATGCAACCAGAGCTGCCGGGTCGATCTCCACCTCGACCGGGTCGGTGAGCAGCAGCGGTGCCCCCGGCTTCGCCACCTGCTCGAGGACATACTTGCCGCCATCCAGCCGGTAGAGCTTCAGGGTAGTAGTGCATCTTGAGCACCCGGTCGGTGGCCGCATTGGTGGAGGTGATCTCGCAGACCAGCAGGACCTCTCGGCCTTCGGTGACGGTGGTGGTCTTCGGCACGCGGGATCGGATGATCAGATCCGGTTCGACCACCCGCCCCGGCTGCAGCCGCACGTCGACATCGCAGTAGGCCCACAACCCGACAGCTCGCGCAGCCGCCTTCAGCACCACAGTCAGTTCCAGCATCAGGTCTTGATGGTTGTAGTTGGGGCTGGGACTCACCAGCAGGCTCCCGTCGAAGAGTTCCACCCGGGCGACTGTCTCGCCCAGCGCGAAGAACTCCTCCTCGGTCCACGGCGCCCCGTGGTCCTGCATGCCGACCTCTTTGCGTTCCGCGACAACGGTCATGGGCACCTCCGAGAGTGGGTTCTCCCCAGAACCCGAGCCTGGCAAAAGATCCACGACGACGAAGCCCCCAACCGGACGTGGCATCACCTACAACGGAATATTTCCATGCTTCTTCGGGGGCAGCGTCTCGCGCTTGGTACGCAGCGTGCGCAGCGCCCGGATCACCTGTACCCGGGTGGCGGACGGGGCGATCACCGCGTCCACGTAGCCGCGCTCGGCGGCCACGTACGGGTTCGCCAGGGTGTCCTCGTACTCGGTGATGAGCTGGGCGCGCAGCCCCACCGGGTCGTCGGTGTCGCGCAGCTCCGCGCGGTAGAGGATGTTCACCGCGCCCTGGGCGCCCATCACCGCGATCTGTGCGGTGGGCCAGGCGAAGTTCAGGTCCGCGCCGAGGTGCTTGGAGCCCATCACGTCGTACGCCCCGCCGTAGGCCTTGCGGGTGATCACGGTGACCTTCGGGACGGTGGCCTCGGCGTAGGCGTAGAGGAGTTTCGCGCCGCGCCGGATGATGCCGTCCCACTCCTGACCGGTGCCGGGCAGGAAGCCGGGCACGTCGACGAAGGTGAGGACGGGGATGTTGAAGGCGTCGCAGGTGCGGACGAACCGGGCGGCCTTCTCCGACGCGGCGATGTCCAGGCAGCCGGCGAAGTGCATCGGCTGGTTGGCGACCACGCCAACCGGGCGGCCCTCGACCCGACCGAAGCCGACCACGATGTTCTGCGCGTAGAGCGGCGCGACCTCCAGGAAGTCGTCCACCACCGCCTCGATCACCCGGTGGATGTCGTAGGGCTGGTTGGCCGAGTCCGGGATGAGGGTGTCCAGCGCCAGGTCGGTGTCGGAGACGGTCAACTCGGCGGGGTCGTCGTAGACCGGCGGCTCGTCCAGATTGTTGGACGGCAGGTAGGACAGCAGCGCGCGGACGTAGTCGATGGCATCTTCCTCGGTGGCCGCCAGGTAGTGCGCGTTGCCGGAGCGGGTGTTGTGGGTACGCGCCCCGCCCAGCTCCTCCATGCCCACGTCCTCGCCGGTGACCGTCTTGATGACGTCCGGTCCGGTGATGAACATGTGCGAGGTCTGGTCGACCATCACGGTGAAGTCGGTGACCGCCGGCGAGTAGACCGCGCCGCCCGCGCACGGCCCCATCACCAGGGAGATCTGCGGGATGACGCCGGAGGCCCGGACGTTGCGGAAGAAGATCTCGCCGTACCGGCCGAGCGAGACAACGCCTTCCTGGATGCGCGCGCCGCCCGAGTCGTTGATGCCGACCACCGGGCAGCCGGTCTTCATGGCCAGGTCCATCACCTTGACGATCTTCTCGCCGAAGACCTCGCCGAGCGAGCCGCCGAAGATGGTGAAGTCCTGGGCGAACACGCAGATCGGCCGGCCGTCCACGGTGCCGTACCCGGTCACCACGCCGTCCCCGTACGGCCGGTTGTTCTCCTGGCCGAAGTTGACGGACCGGTGCCGGGCCAGCTCGTCCAGCTCGACGAAGGAGCCCTCGTCCAGCAGCAGGGCGATCCGTTCCCGGGCGGTCTTCTTGCCACGGGCGTGCTGCTTCTCGATGGCGCGGGCCGAACCGGCGTGTACCGCCTCGTCGGTCCGGGCGCGCAGGCTTTCGATCTTGCCGGCGGTGGTGTGGATGTCGGTGAGCGCATCGGTCACCAGGCTGATGCTAGTGAGCCGGCCCGGTTCGTCGCGCTGTGGCCTGGCCCACCAGCCCGCCGGCCGCCCGCCGCGGCCGGCGAAAAGTGGCAGCTAGCGCACGTGCACCACGTCGCCGGCCGCGACCGCCCGCCCGGCCACCACCAGCCGGCCGTCGACGTCGACGCCCGAGGCGAGTCCGGTGAGCGGGGCCGCGCCGGGCAGGGCCACGCTCACCTCACGGCCGACGGTGGCGCAGCCGGACAGATACTCGGTACGCAGCCCGCACGCCACCGGATCGCCCCCGGCGTCCTGCCATCGCCGGTACCACTGGGCGAATACGTCCAGGATCGCCAGCAGCAGCGCCTGCCGGTCCAGGTCGGGCGCGCCGGCCAGGGCCAGTGAGGTGGCGTCCGGCCTGGGCAGCTCGTCGGCGCGCAGCGACACGTTCAGCCCGACACCGATCACGACCGCGCTGCCCACCCCCCCGCCGTCCGGCACCGCCTCGGCCAGGATGCCGGCGCACTTGCGGCCGTCGATGAGCAGGTCGTTGGGCCACTTCAGGCGGGCGTCGAGGCCGGTGTGCCGGCGAACCGCGGTGGCCAGCGCGACGCCGGTGAGCAGCGGCAGCCACCCGTACCCGGAAACCGGCACTACCGGTCGCAGCAGCACGCTCAGCGCCAGCCCGGCCCCGGCCGGCGACTCCCACGACCGGCCCAGCCGACCCCGACCCGCGCTCTGCCGCTCGGCCAGCACCAGCAGTCCTTCGGCCGCCCCGGCCCGGCCGGCCGCCACCGCGTCGGCGTTGGTCGATCCGGTCTGCGTCCGCAGGTCCACCGCCGTCCACGGCGTGCCGGGGCGTACCAACGCGGCCCGCAACGCCGCGCCGTCCAACGGTTCCCGCCCCACCTCGTGCACGAGGACAACCTACGACCCGGCCCGGCGGTCGCTTTCGCAGGGCCGGCGGAGCGCCATTCACGTCAGTTAGCCGATCAGTTGACCCCACTCGTGGCATCCAGCCGCTACCGTCACAGCGGCATTTGTGTTCCTCAGCGCACCGTTCCGTGATTGAAGGAGGTACCAGTGGGGTTCCCGGAGGACGTGCTCACCAAGGACGAGCACGTGGAGTTGCACCTTCACCCGCACTGGAAGGCACTGTTCTGGCCGGTCGCCCTGGCCGTCGTGGTGGTGATCGGGCTCGGCGTCGCCGGGTTCTTCATGGTCCCGACCGGTGGCGCAACCCTGATCGGATTCTTCGCCCTGGTCGCCCTCGGCGTGGTCCTGATCAGCTGGTTGACCATCGCGCCGTGGCTGCGCTGGCGCACCACGCACTACGTCTTCACCAACGAGCGGGTGATCATGCGTACCGGCGTCTTCGCCCGGCAGGGGCGGGACATCCCGCTGAACCGGGTCAACGACGTCTCCTTCCAGCACTCGTTCTTCGAGCGGATGCTGGCCTGCGGCACGCTGACCATCGAGTCCGCCGGTGAGCGCGGTCAGGTCATCCTGGCCGACATCCCCCGGGTGGAGAAGGTGCAGAGCCAGCTCTACGACCTGGTGGAGACGTACCACGAGGCGCACACCTTCGGTGACGAGGACCGTGACGCGATCATCAAGCAGTCCAACCGTGGCCGGGAGAAGCAGAAGGCCGAGGACGCCGAGTAACGGCGTTCCATGCACAGCGCGCCGAGTAACGGCGTCCCATCCACAGCGCGCCGAGTAACGGCGTCCCATCCACAGCGCGCCGATTTACAGCTTTGCGGCAGATAACGTGGCCTCCGGAGTTCCCGGGGGCCACGCTGTGTCAGCGGGGTCGGACTCAGGAGTCGGTGGGGCGCAGCGCGAACCAGCCGCGGAAGCGGGTACGCAGCACGTCGCCCTCGGGGTCGCCGCCCGGCCCGAGCCGGGTCATGGTGGCGGCCAGCACCACCGTGCCGAAGCCGGGGCGGGCCCGGGACAGGCCCCGGTCGACCACCTCGATGGTGGTGGTCAGGTGGTCACCGGCGTACACCGGCGCGGTCCAGCGCAGCTCCTCCAGGCCCGGGGAGGCGGCGGCCGCCGCCCGGGACAGCAGATGGTCCACGTAGGCCCGCATGAACAGGCTGACGGTGAAGAAGCCGCTGGCGATCGGGGCGCCGTACGCGCTCTCGGCGGCCAGCGCCTCGTCGACGTGGTACCACTGCGGGTCGAAGCGGCGGGCGAAGGCGAGCATCTCCGCCTCGTCCACCAGGGTGTCACCGAGGTCGAACCGGCGACCCGGGGTGAGGTCCTCGTAGAACAGGTCGGCATCGGCGCCGGTACCGGAGAGCGTCACGGCGGCCGATGTTAGCCCGCGGTGGCGCTGGTCGGCACCTCAGCCGGCCGCACCACGCCGGGCCGGCCGGTCTGGGTGGCCGGATCGCCGTCGCCGAGGCGGGCCAGCAGCTCCGCTTCGACCGGGTCGGCCAGGGTTACGAACTCGGTGAGTTCGGCCCGCTCGGCCGGGGTGCTGGTGAAGACGAAGGTGCGGTACGCCCAGAACCGGAACACCATGGCCACCGCCACGCCCAGCGCCTTGAACAGCAGCAGGGACAGCGAGCTGTCGCCCTCATGCATGCCCAGGCCGTACTTGGCGCTGCCCAGGATCGCCTCCTGGATGCCCAGGCCGACCAGGTTGAACCCGAAGAACAGCAGGTACTCGCGGTGCATCGCAGAGCGGGTGCGGTCGCGATAGGTCCAGTACCGGTTCATCAGGTATGACGAGGTGGTCGCCACCAGCGTGGAGATCACGTTGGCCTTCAGCGGGCCGAGCGAGATCAGCGCGTAGAACAGGCCGAAGTCGAGGACCGTGTTGATCGCTCCGACCACGGCGAACCCGACGACCTCACGGGTCAACCGACGACGCACAGTGGCGATCAGGCGAGTGGAAAGCAGTGGCACCGCGTCACCCTACGAAACCAGCCTTGGAGTTGCCTTACCCAGAGTGATGAATCACAGGCTGTTACCGCGCGTCGGCAGCGGACTCGATGTCGTCGGCCTGGCCCTCGGGCAGGTCGGGGGCGGGCTCGATGGTTCCGGTGAAGACGAGGGTCCGGTACGCCCAGAACCGGAAGACCGTGCCGACGGCGGTGCCGACGAACTGGGTGGCCACGTTGTCGGCGAGCCGGGTCTGGAAGATGTCCGGCCAGAGGGCGCCGAGCAGGTCGTGGGATACCCACGCGCAGAGCAGCGCGATGCCCAGGCCGAGCGCGTTGAAGACGAAGTAGAGCAGGTACTCCCGGTGCATCCGCTTTCCGCTGCGTCCCCGCCAGGTCCAGAACCGATTGCCGATGAAGGCCAGCGTGGCCGCGATGACGGTGGAGACCACCTTGGCCCACAGGTGGCCGAGCGGGTCCAGCAGCAGGTTGTAGATGATCAGGTCGATGACGAAGGCGATGCCGCCGACGACACCGAACTTGCCCAGTTCGCGGACCAGGTGTCCGAACCGGGACCAGAGCCGTTGGGCGATCGACGGCTTGCGTTCTACAGCGAACGGAATCGACTCGGGCACCGGCCGAGCGTACCCGGCCACTGAAGCCCTGCGGCCCCACCGCGCCGCCGGCGGACCACCCTCCGATCGGTCGATCGACGGTGCGGTCGACTGAGTGACCGATCAGTCACCGGCGTGACAGTTGCTGCGCATTGTTGACGGGTTACCGCTGAATTCGCGCGCAGAAAATCATTCCTACGGAAATCCTTCGCTTCTTGTGCACTATTTCACAAGCTTCTCCTGCGCATTAACCAGCGTTCAGGCTTAGGCTGAGCGAAATTCGCCGGCCCGCCGCACTCCCGTGCTGTTGCCGTACGCCGTGATTGATCCGCATCCGCCGGCGTCAACCTCAAGGAGCCATTCGATGACCGCATCCGCAGTGATCCCCGGCTTGGACGACGCTCCGACCAACCATTCCCGCCTGCTCGCGTGGGTACGTGAGGTGGCCGACCTGACCACGCCCGACGCCGTGGTGTGGTGTGACGGATCCGAGGCCCAATCGCGCGAACTCACCGACGCGCTCGTCCTCGCCGGCACGCTGGTACCGCTGAATCCCTTGAAGAAAGCGAATTCCTTCTGGGCCCGCACCGATCCGACGGACGTTGCCCGGGTCGAGGAACGCACCTTCATCTGTTCGCCCGATCCGGCCGACGCCGGACCGACCAACAACTGGTTGGACCCGGCGCAGATGAAGGCGACGATGACCGAGCTGTACCGGGGGAGCATGCGCGGTCGCACGATGTACGTCATTCCGTTCTGCATGGGCCCGCTCGATGCCGACGAGCCGATGTTCGGGGTCGAGTTGACCGACTCGGCGTACGTGGTGGTATCCATGCGGATCATGGCTCGGATGGGCGCTGAGGTGCTCGCCCGGATGGCCGACGACGCGCCGTTCGTGCCCGCCCTGCACTCGCTGGGAGCGCCGCTGGAGCCGGACCAGCCGGACGTGCCGTGGCCGTGCAACCAGACCAAGTACATCTCGCACTTCCCGGCCACCCGGGAGATCTGGTCCTACGGATCCGGCTACGGCGGCAACTCGCTGCTCGGCAAGAAGTGCTACGCGCTGCGGATCGCCAGCGTGATCGGCCGGGACGAGGGGTGGCTGGCCGAGCACATGCTGATCCTCAAGCTGACCTCGCCCGAGGGCGACGTGCGCTACCTCGCGGCGGCCTTCCCGAGCGCCTGCGGCAAGACCAACCTGGCCATGCTGGAGCCGACCATCCCCGGCTGGAAGGTGGAGACGCTCGGCGACGACATCGCCTGGATGCGGTTCGGCGCCGACGGCCGGCTCTACGCGGTGAACCCGGAGTACGGCCTGTTCGGCGTCGCGCCGGGGACCGACTGGCGAACCAACCCCAATGCCATGCGCACCCTGGAGCACGGCAACTCGATCTTCACGAACGTCGCGCTCACCGACGACGGCGACGTGTGGTGGGAGGGGATGGGCGACCCGCCCGCTCACCTCACCGACTGGCACGGCAAAGACTGGTCCCCTACACCAGACGGAGACGGGGATCTTGCCGCGCATCCGAACTCGCGGTTCTGCACGCCGATCCGGCAGTGCCCGATCCTGGCGCCGGAGTACGACAGCCCGCAGGGCGTGCCGATCGACGCGATCCTGTTCGGCGGCCGGCGGCGGGACACCATCCCGCTGGTGGTGCAGGCCCGCGACTGGATGCACGGGGTCTACCTGGGGGCCACGCTGTCCTCGGAGACCACGGCGGCCGCGGTGGGCAAGGTGGGCGTGGTGCGGCGCGACCCGATGGCGATGCTGCCCTTCATCGGGTACCACGCCGGTGACTACTTCGCGCACTGGATCGCGATGGGCAAGGGCGTCGACGGCGACCCGGCGAAGCTGCCCGAGATCTTCTACGTGAACTGGTTCCGGCGCGGCGACGACGGCCGGTTCCTGTGGCCCGGCTTCGGCGAGAACTCGCGGGTGCTCAAGTGGGTGGCGCAGCGGGTTGCCGGGACCGGGGCGGCTGTGGAGTCGCCGGTCGGGTACCTGCCCGCGCCCGGCGCGCTGGACCTCGACGGGCTGGCCGGCTCGGCGCAGGACGTGACCGCGGCGCTGGCCGTGGACGTCGAGGAGTGGCGGGCGGAGGTGCCCCGGGTGGTGGAGTGGTTCGAGCGGTTCGGGGACAAACTGCCCGGCGTGCTGTGGGCCGAACTCGACGCGCTCCGCGGGCGATTGGGGATCATCGACGACCTTCGGTGATCTTCCGGTTACGTTTCGTGCCTCGGCGTCGCACTCGGCGTCGAGGTACGTCTCTGTTGGGTAGATGTTGTGACGTGCCGGGTTCCGGTCCGCGCAAAGGTCGTTAGGCTGCCAGGAGTGAAGGTGCGCGACCTGGTCTATTCACTGTACGAAAAGCGCCTGACCGCCTCGCTCGACGGCAAGACGCGACCCCGGCACGTCGGTGTGATGTGTGACGGCAACCGGCGCTGGGCCCGCGAGATGGGCTACGTCGACCCCAACGACGGCCACCGCGTCGGCGCTGAACGGATCAAGGAATTACTCCGCTGGTGCGACAACGCCGGCATCAAGCACGTGACGCTGTGGCTGCTGTCCACCGACAACCTGTCCCGGCCGGCCGCCGAACTCGACCCGCTGCTGCAGATCATCGAGGACCTGGCCACCGAGCTCGCCGCCGACGGCCAGCCCTGGCGGCTGCGGATGGTCGGCGCGCTGGACGTCCTGCCGACCCAGCACGCCCAGGCGCTCAAGGCGGCCGAGGAGCGCACCGTCGGTCGTACCGGTGGGGCGCAGGTGAACATCGCGGTCGGTTACGGCGGGCGGCGGGAGATCGCCGACGCGGTCCGTTCGCTGCTCCAGGAGCACGCCAAGGCCGGTACCACCATCGAGGAGCTGGCCGGCGTGCTGGACGTCGACCACATCGCCGAGCACCTCTACACCCGCGGCCTGCCGGACCCTGACCTGATCATCCGGACCAGTGGCGAGCAGCGGATGTCCGGCTTCCTGCTCTGGCAGTCGGCGCACTCGGAGTTCTACTTCTGCGACGCCAACTGGCCCGACTTCCGGCACGTCGACTTCCTGCGGGCGCTGCGCTCGTACGCGATACGCCAACGGCGCTTCGGGTCCTGACGGAAGACGGTTCGGGTCCTAATGGACCATGAGGGCTAAAAGGAATCGGGTGAACGGATGATTCTCCGGTAGCCGAATAGGTCATACGGTGTGTCACGTAGCAAGGACGTTCGGTGATCTCGATCGTCGGTGTGCGACCGTGGGGCGGTCTGGGCAGCGGCGGCGAACCGAACGCACGGCCTGATGCATACCCGGAGGTGGGGATCTGTGAATCCGGTGCTCGCGGTCTTTCTGACTTTTCTGCTCGGCTCCTCGATGTACCTGGCCGGACGGCTGCACGCCCGGATCGGGTACCGGTTCGGCTACCGCTACGGCTACCGACAGGGCTACTTCGACGGCGACCGGGCCTGCTGGAACCGGGTACGCCGGGAGGCGCAGGCCGGCGTCGAGGAGGCCGTGCCGGCGCCGGTCCGGGCACCCGCCCCACGCCAGCTCTCCGCTGAGCGTGGGCTGCCCGCCGAGCGTGAGTTGCCAGCCGAGCGTGAGTTGCCAGCCGAGCACGAGTTGCCCGCCGACCATGAGGCGGACGTGGCGGAGGCCGTCGACGCCGAGACGGCCGCCGCGCCCGGTACCACCTATGCCAGCTCGGCCGCGCTCGGCCGGCACGCCCAGCACCACTTCGCCCGGTCCTGAGCGCCGGATCAGCCCAGCGCAGCTCGGTTAAGGCCCGTGACAGCGGTCGATCCGTGCGATCCGACTGCCTGCCGGGTGTACCCGGATGATGGTGCGCTGACCGGATTGCGTTGGCACGCCAACACTTTGTTACCGGCCGGATGCTTCCCGCGTTGGCATCGGCCGGCTAGCGTCTAGGCATGGCCCGGGGGCTTCCCGGACCAACCGGCAGGCCCGGATCCCTTATGGCAGGGGGCCCGCACCCGACCCCCCGTCACCGGGCAACGGTGGTCGCGGACCGCGGGGCGCGGGTGCCGTCCCTTCCGGAGCCAGCCTGTGTCCAATCGCCGCACCCAGACCAGCCCCCATCCAGACCGCCACACCTTCGTTCTGGATACCTCGGTCCTCATCGCCGATCCCGCAGCCTTCCTCCGCTTCGCCGAGCACGACGTCGTGCTTCCGCTCGTGGTCATTTCCGAGCTGGAGGGCAAGCGCAACCACCCCGAACTGGGCTACTTCGCCCGTCAGTCGTTGCGCATGCTCGACGACCTGCGGGTCAAGCACGACCGGCTGGACCAGCCGGTCGTCGTCAACGAGGCCGGCGGGACGCTGCGCGTCGAGCTCAACCACACCGATCCCGGGTTGCTCCCGGCCGGCTTCCGCAACGACAGCAACGACGCCCGGATCCTTTCGGTGGCGCTCGGCCTGGCCGCCGAGGGCTGTGCGGTCACGCTGGTCACCAAGGACATGCCGCTGCGAGTGAAGGCCGGTGCCGTCGGACTGGCCTCCGATGAGTACCGGCACGGTCAGGCGGTCGATCCGACGTGGACCGGGATGGCCGAAGCGGAGCTGACCGAGGAGCAGATCCAGGAGCTCTACAGCGGTGAGGCGGTGGACCTGAGCGAGGCCGCCGGCCTGCCCTGCCACACCGGCCTGGTGCTGCACTCGCCGCGCGGCTCGGCGCTGGGTCGGGTGATGGCCGACAAGACCGTCCGGCTGGTCCGTGGCGACCGGGAGGCTTTCGGGTTGCACGGCCGGTCGGCGGAGCAGCGCATCGCGCTGGACCTGCTGCTGGACGAGTCGATCGGGATCGTGTCGATGGGCGGCCGGGCCGGCACCGGCAAGTCTGCGCTGGCCCTGTGCGCCGGCCTGGACCAGGTGATGGAGCGCCGCCGGCACAAGAAGGTGATCGTCTTCCGGCCGCTGTACGCGGTGGGCGGCCAGGAGCTGGGTTACCTGCCGGGCTCCGAGGCGGAGAAGATGTCGCCGTGGGCGCAGGCGGTCTTCGACACCCTCGGCGCGCTGGTGCACGACAACGTGCGGGAGGAGATCGCCGCCCGGGGCATGTTGGAGGTGCTGCCGCTGACCCACATCCGTGGCCGCAGCCTGCACGACGCGTTCGTGATCGTGGACGAGGCGCAGTCGTTGGAGCGCGGGGTGCTGCTCACCGTGCTGTCCCGGATCGGCTCCAATT
Source organism: uncultured Actinomycetota bacterium (assembly GCA_963794685.1). Taxonomy (GTDB): domain Bacteria; phylum Actinomycetota; class Actinomycetes; order Mycobacteriales; family Micromonosporaceae; genus CAVTWH01. The sequence goes on from CAWCFK010000015.1 coordinate 259,023, forward strand.
CGCGGGTGGTGCTCACCCACGACGTGGCGCAGCGGGACAACCTGCGGGTCGGCCGGCACGACGGGGTGGTTTCGGTGATCGAGGCGCTCAAGGGGCATCCGCTGTTCGCCCATGTGACCCTCACCCGTTCGGAGCGGTCACCCATCGCCGAAGTGGTCACAGATCTGCTGGAGGATCTTCCGGTTTAAGGCGGTAGGCCCCATTTGGGGTGTGCCGAATCCCACTTCGCGGGGGCGCTCGACTGGCGTGGCGGCAGCACGTCCGTCAGGGTGAACGTCGAGCGCCCCACGGGTTGACAGCGATCCCAACCGATCGATGTCACCCCAGCGGCACCCCCCGTCAGGGGCGCTGCCGGCGTACGGATGACAGAGCTTTCCGTACCCCGGTCCCTGCCCCCGGCGAAGGGATCCTTCGTGTCTCAGCTCTGGACCCGGGTGGGCCTGCGTGCCCTGTCCGTGGGTCTGGTGGTCCTCGCTCTGCTCGGTGGTGTCGCGCTCGGCGTGAACCGGCAGTCGCAACGCGCCAGTGATCAGCAGTACGCCGACGCGATGCGCGAGCAGAACGAGATGTACCAGATCAAGGCCGATACCAATGATTTCCGGCAGGCCACCTCCGGCCAGCGCAACGCCCAGTCGGACGCGCAGGCCAAGGCGAACGCCGCCGCGGCGGCTGCCGCGGCTGCCGCCGCTGCCGCGGACGCGGCCGCCCGCAACAGCGGGGCCAGCCGGGGCAGTACCCGGACCGTCCCGTTCGGACCCATCCCGACCTCCTGCAAGGACTACACCGGCAACCGGGCGATCGGCTGTGCGCTGGTGTTGCAGTGGGGCTGGGGGCTGGACCAGATGGCCTGCCTCGACCCGCTGTTCAACAAGGAGAGCGGCTGGAACGAGAAGTCGAAGAACCGCTCGTCCGGCGCGTACGGCATCCCGCAGGCGCTGCCGGCGAGCAAGATGGCCGCGTACGGCGCGGACTACCTGACCAACCCGGCCACCCAGATCAAGTGGGGGTTGGACTACGTCAAGAAGCGGTACAAGACGCCGTGCAACGCGTGGAGCCTGTGGAACTCGCGCTCCCCGCACTGGTACTGACCCTGGTTATGTACGTCCGGCCCGTCGCCTCAGGTGCTGAGTTTCAGGTGCTGAAGCGGCGGGCTGACGCGTCTTCCTGGGCGAGCCGGCGTACCGCGTTGAACATCGCCTCGCCGAGCACGGTACCCACCACCACGGTCTCCACCTGTGCCGCCGGGGTGCCGGCCTGGTCGGCGACGACGGACAGGTCCAGGGCGGCCAGCTGCTGCGCCGCGTCGGCGTAGCCGTCGAGCGCGCCGACGATCGCCGGCTGGTCCAGGGCCAGCAGGGCGGCGATCACGTCGGCCAGCCAGTCCAGCGCCGGGGCGCTCTCCTCCACCAGCCAGCCGCGGCGGCGTACCAGGTCGTCGGCGTGGGTGCGGGCGGTGCGCCAGGCCTCGCTGTCCCGGGGAGCACGGGCGGCCGGGCTGATCGCCCGGTGCGCGCTACCCAGCAGGGTGTGGCCGGGCACGGTCGGGTCGTCCAGGTGGGCGAGCACGTCGGCGGTGGCGGCCACGGTGAGCCCACCGACGTCGATCAGCGCCCGGATCAGCCGGAGTCGGCGGGCGTGCCCGTCGTCGTACTCGGCCTGGTTGCTCGCCGTCGCGGTGCCGGCCGGGAGCAGCCGTTCGCGCAGGTAGTACTTGATGGTGGGGACCGGTACCCCGGTGTGACGGCTGAGTTCCCCGATCCTCATCCACGTCCCCCCTTGCGCCTCGCCGCCGATTGATGGATAGTAGCACTATCCGCTAACGGATAGTTGAACTATCCACTATGGGAGGCCGTCATGGACAGGGCACCGAGCCGGACAACCGCCGTCATCGAGGGCGACTTCGTGGTCTTCCTGGTCGGCCTGCGCATCAACAAGGTGTGGCGGCCGGACCGCTGGTGGTCTTCGCTGATGGCCGGCAAGGCGATGAACGACGCGCTGGTCAACGACCCGGCCAGCGGCATGCTCAACTCCCGCCTGGTGATCACCGGCCGCGGGCCGATGTTCATCCAGCTCTGGCGCAGCTTCACCGACCTGGAGCGCTACGCGCACGCCCCGGAAGGGCTGCACCAGGCCGTCTGGAAGAAGTTCTACAAGGCGGTCGGTCGCTCCGGTGAGGTCGGACTCTGGCACGAGACCTACCAGGTTCCGGCCGGCGGCTACGAGGCGATGTACGTCAACATGCCCCCGGTGGGCCTGGCCGCCGCCGGGGAGCAGGTGCCGGTCGGTCGGCGGTAGGTCGGCCGCGCGGCCGGTGGCACACCTCGTCCGGACCTGATACCTATTCCGGCGTGAACACTGACCCGGGGACCGACGCCGACCGGTTCGGCACCGTACCGTTCTACGCGGCCATCGGCCGGGCCTTCATCGGGATGTGCTTCTTCATCCCCGTGCTGTTCGCCATCGAACTCCTCGACCAGCACACCGACCACGCCCTCGACCGGACCGGCGGCATCGCCCCGCACCGGCTCGACGGGCTGGACGGCATCATCTTCGCCCCGTTCCTGCATGCCAACTTCGAGCACCTCTACGGCAACGCGGTCGCCCTGGTGATCACCGGTACCTTCGTGCTGGCCGGCGGGGTACGCCGGTTCATCGGCATCACCGCGCTGATCGCCGTGGTGAGCGGCCTCGGCGTCTGGCTCACCGGCAAGCCGGGCACCATCGTGATCGGCGCCAGCGGCGTGATCTTCGGGTACTTCGGCTACCTGCTGATCCGCGGCATCGTCGAGCGCAGCCTGTGGGGGATCGCGGTTGGCCTGGTCGTCGGCCTGCTCTACGGCGCGCAGATGGTGCTGCTGCTCCCCGGCGACCCGAACATCTCCTGGCAGGGGCACCTTTTCGGGTTCATCGGCGGGGTGCTCGCCGCCGTGCTCTTCCGCCGCCGTCGACCCCGCAAGACGGCCGCACCGACCGTGCCGGCCACCGCCCAGGTCCCCCCACCGGCCCCCATCCCGGAACCCTGACCCCCGACCCGGCCGCCCGACCGGCCTCACCAGCGGGTGGGCAGCCGCCAGGCCGGCCTTGCGCGCGGGTGGGCGGCCGGTCGGCCTCACGAGCGGTACCGGTCGGTCGTGCGACGGGTTTTACCGGCCGAGCGAGGGCGTGACATCGACGGGCAACGACCCGCCGGGAGTCTGCTCGCATGAGTGCAACGTTGACCGCGCAGGAGCGGCCCGAAACCCCGGCCACCGGGTCAGCCGGTACCCGGGCCGGTTGGATCGAGCACTGGGACCCGGAGGATCCGACCTTCTGGGCCACCACCGGGCGGCGGGTAGCCCGCCGTAACCTGATCTTCTCCATCCTCTCCGAGCACCTGGCCTTCTCGGTCTGGGTGATCTGGAGCGTGCTGGTGGTGGTCGCCGGTACCCACCCGCAGGACTTTCCCTTCCTCAATCCCAAGGTGCAGGCCAACGCGAACGGCATCTTCTGGCTGGTGGCGCTGCCGAACCTGATCGGCGCCATCATGCGGGTGCCGTACACGGTGGCGGTCGCCCGCTTCGGTGGCCGGACCTGGACCACGATCAGCTCACTGCTGCTGATCATCCCGATCACCCTGGCCACCTGGTGCGTCACCCACCCGGGTACGCCCTACTGGTTCTTCCTGGTCGCGGCCGCCACGGCCGGCGTCGGAGGCGGCAACTTCGCCTCCTCGATGGCGAACATCTCGTACTTCTACCCGGAGCGGATCAAGGGCGCTGCGCTCGGGGTGAACGCGGCGGGCGGCAACATCGGCCTGTCCAGCATGCAGTTCGTGGTACCCATGCTGATCTTCTTCCACTTCAGCATGTTCGTCGCGGCGGCCGTCTGGTTCCCGCTGGTGATCATCGCCGGGATCTGCGCGTACCGGTTCATGGACAACCTCCGGGTCGGTAGGCAGACGCTGCGCGAGCAGTCCGCCGTGCTGCGCCGGCCGCACGCCTGGGTGATGTCCTTCCTCTACATCGGCACCTTCGGCTCGTTCCTCGGGCTGGCTGCCGCCTTCCCGGCGGTGATGGCGTTCGTCTTCCCGGCCGAGCAGAAGTTCCACTTCCTCGGTACCGGGCTGCTGCTGCCGGTCGCGTTCCTCGGCCCGCTGGTCGGGTCGCTGGCCCGGCCGGCCGGTGGCGCGGTCGCCGACCGGATCGGTGGGGCGAAGGTGACGGCCGGCGTCTTCGCCTGCATGGCCGTGGTGACGGTGCTGGCCATCCGGGCCGCCGACGCGCACAGCCTGGCCGGCTTCATCGCCGCGATGCTGGTGCTCTTCACCCTCTCCGGGGCCGGCAACGGCTCGGCGTACCGGATGATCCCGGCGATCTACCAGCGCCATGCCGCCAAGGCGATCAGCGAGCAGCCCGACGACCGGGAGTCGCTGCTGGTCCGCGCCCGCCGGGAAGGCAGCGCCACGCTCGGGATGGCCGGTGCCTGCGGCGCGCTGGGCGGCTTCATCCTGCCCAAGGTGATCGGCAACTCGATCAAGGCGACCGGCGGGATCTCCACCGCGTTCTCCTGCTTCGTCGGCATGTACGTGCTCTGCCTGGTCGTCACCGTCGTGGTCTACCTGCGCCGGGGCACCCTGGTGCAGGGCGTCTGAACCGCACCACCGGCACGGCCGGCCGGCGCCCAACCCTCCGGGCGCCGGTCGGCCGTTTCTCCGTGCCCGTCCCATCTGGTGGACACCCGATCACGGCGCTCACCTGTGTCAGGTGGGTTTCGTGAGAGGGCCGACCCACTGCCGACATCGGGGGGTACCCAGGGTGAAACGCCCGTCATTGAGGCTGGGTCCGCGCAGGCGAGGGAGGTATTCAGGTGAAGCGACTCGTAGTGGTCGGGCACGGCATGGTCGGGCACCGGCTGGTCGAAGAAGTGCGTGCGAAGGACCCGGACGGGCAGTGGCAGATCACCGTGCTCGCCGAGGAGCCGCGACCCGCCTACGACCGGGTCCGCCTCACCGCCTGGTTCGACGGCGAGGACCTGGCGCTGGGCGAGCTGCCCGGCGTCGAGGTGCGGCTGGGTACCCCCGCGCTGAGCCTGGACGTGGCCGCGCACAAGGTGTCCACAGTGGACGACATGCTGGAGTACGACCAGCTTGTGCTGGCCACCGGCTCGTACCCGTTCGTGCCGCCGGTACCCGGTCGGGACCTGCCCGGCTGTTTCGTCTACCGGACCATCGAGGACCTGGCCGCGCTGTCGGAGTACGCGGTCGGCAAGCGCACCGGCGTGGTCGTCGGCGGCGGCCTGCTCGGCCTGGAGGCGGCCAACGCGCTGCGCCGGCTCGGGCTGGTCACCCACGTCGTGGAGTTCGCACCCCGGTTGATGCCGCTGCAGGTGGACGAGGCCGGTGGGGCGATGCTCAAGCGGCACGTCGAGGATCTCGGGCTGAGCGTGCACACGTCGCGGGCAGCGGCCCGGATCACCGGCGACGACTCGGTACGCCAGGTGGTCTTCGAGGACGGCGGCGTGATCGGTACCGACGTGGTGGTCTTCGCGGCGGGCGTCCGCCCGCGCGACGACCTGGCCCGCGCGGCCGGCCTGACCGTCGGCCCGCGCGGCGGCATCGTGGTGGACGACGACTGCCGCACCAGCGACCCCGCGGTCTGGGCGATCGGCGAGTGCGCGGCGATCGGCGGCCGGGTGTACGGCCTCGTCGCCCCCGGTTACTCGATGGCCGAGGTGGTGGCCGGGCAGCTCACCGGCGCCCCGGTCAGCTTCCCGGGCGCGGACACCTCCACCAAACTCAAGCTGCTCGGCGTCGACGTGGCCTCGTTCGGTGAGATCACCGGCCCGCTCGACGTGACCTTCGTGGACCCGGCCACCCGGGTCTACGCCAAGCTGGTGCTCTCCGACGACGCGCAGACCCTGCTCGGCGGGGTGCTGGTCGGCGACGCGGCCGCGTACCCGACGCTGCGGGCCTGCCTCGGCGGGCCGCTGCCCGGACCGCCGCTGTCCCTGCTGGCCCCGGCCGGCGCGACCGGCTCGACCGGTGGGCTTCCGCCCAACGCCCAGGTCTGCTCGTGCAACGGGGTCACCAAGGGGACCATCCTCACCGCGATCCGCGAGCAGGGCTGCGCCGACGTGGCGGCCGTGAAGAAGTGCACCCGGGCCGGCGCCACCTGCGGCTCCTGCGTGCCGCTTGTCAAGCAGCTGCTCGGCGAGGCCGGCGTGGCCACCTCCAGCAACCTGTGCGAGCACTTCGCCTACTCCCGGCGCGACCTCTTCGACATCGTCACGGTGCGCGGCATCCGCACCTTCTCGGAGCTGATCGACGCCTACGGCGCCGGCCGCGGCTGCGACATCTGCAAGCCTGTGGTGGCCTCGATCCTGGCCAGCACCGGCAGTGGGTACATCCTGGACGGCGAGCAGGCCGCGTTGCAGGACACCAACGACCACTTCCTCGCCAACATCCAGCGCGACGGCACGTACTCGGTGGTACCGCGGATCCCGGGCGGCGAGATCACCCCCGAGAAACTGATCGTGATCGGTGAGGTGGCCCGGGACTTCGGGCTCTACACGAAGATCACCGGCGGGCAGCGGATCGACCTGTTCGGGGCGCGGGTGGAGCAGTTGCCGCGGATCTGGCGGCGGCTGGTGGACGCCGGCTTCGAGTCCGGGCACGCGTACGGCAAGGCGCTGCGGACGGTGAAGTCATGCGTCGGCTCCACCTGGTGCCGCTACGGCGTACAGGATTCGGTGGGGTTGGCGATCGCGCTGGAGCTGCGGTACCGGGGGCTGCGGTCGCCCCACAAGATCAAATCTGGGGTGTCCGGCTGCGCCCGGGAGTGCGCCGAGGCGCGCGGCAAGGACTTCGGCATCATCGCCACCGAACAGGGCTGGAACCTCTACCTGGGCGGCAACGGCGGCTTCAAGCCCCGGCACGCCGAGCTGTTCGCCAGCGACCTGAGCACCGAGGAACTGGTCCGGCTGGTCGACCGGTTCCTGATGTACTACATCCGCACCGCCGACCGGCTGCAGCGCACCGCCGGCTGGATCGAGGCGATGGACGGCGGCCTGGAGCACCTACGCGCGGTGATCGTGGACGACTCGCTGGGCATCTGCGCCGATCTCGACGCCGGCATGGCCCGGCACGTCGACGGGTACACCGACGAGTGGCAGGCCACCATCGCCGACCCCGAACGGCTGCGCCGGTTCGTCTCCTTCGTCAACGCCCCGGACACTCCCGATCCGATGATCACCTTCGAGACCGAGCGCGGCCAGCCGGTGCCCGCCCTCGCGTCGGCCGCCGCCGGCGCGTCGGGCAGCCCCGGCCGTCGCGAGCCCGTGCTGCTGGGGATGCCGCGATGACCTCGGAGTGGACCAGCATCTGCGAGTACGACCTGCTGCTGCCCGAGCGTGGAGTGGCGGCCCTGGTCGAGGGGGCGGCGGTGGCGGTGTTCCGGATCCACGACGGCACTCTCTACGCACTGGACAACGTGGACCCGTGTTCGGGGGCGAGCGTGCTGTCCCGGGGCATCGTGGGGACCCGGGCCGGTGCCCCGACGGTGAGTTCACCGATGCACAAGCAGGCATTCGACCTGCGTACCGGGGAGTGCCTGGATTCCCCGGGAGTTCGGGTACGGACATTTCCGGTACGCTGCCGTTCTGGTGTGGTGGAGGTGGGTCGGCGGGGATGAGTACGTTGGCGAGCACAGGTGTCCCGGGGGACCGGCCGCCGTCCTGCTCCGGCGACCCGGTGCCCAGCCTCGTCGAGGCGGACGCCAACGCCGGGGATCAGCCGTTGGCCGGTTTCACCATCGCGGTCACCGCGGACCGACGGCGCGACGAACTCGCCGCCCTGCTCACCCGCCGGGGCGCGAAGGTGGTGATCGCCCCGGTGCTGCGGATCATCCCGATCGCCGACGACACCGAGCTGCGCGCCCGTACCCAGGAGTTGGTGGACAACCCGCCGACGATCGTGGTGGCCTCCACCGGAATCGGCGTTCGCGGCTGGCTGGAAGCGGCCGAAGGCTGGGGGCTGGCTGAGCCGCTGCGCGCGGCGCTGGCCAACTCGTACCTGATCGCCCGGGGTCCGAAGGCGCGCGGTGCGCTGCGCGCGGCCGGCCTGGTGGACCAGTGGTCGCCGGCCTCGGAGAGCTGTGCCGAAGTCCTCGACCACCTGGTCGACCGGGGCATCGCGGGCGACCGGGTGGCCGTGCAGTTGCACGGCGACGACCAACTCGACTTCATCGAGGGCCTGCGCGCGGCCGGCGCCTCGGTCGTGCAGGCATCGGTGTACCGGTGGGCGCCGCCCGCCGAGAGCGCCCCCGTCCGCCGGTTGCTGGACATGCTCACCGCCCGGCAGGTGGACGCGGTCACGTTCACTTCCGCGCCGGCCGTGCACGCGCTGCTCTCGGCGGCCGGGGCGGACGAGGGTTCGCTGCTCGACGCGCTACGCGGGGACGTGGTGGCGGCCTGCGTCGGCCCGGTGACCGCCGGACCGCTGACCGAGCGCGGGGTACCGGTGATCGCGCCGACCCGGTCCCGACTCGGCGCGCTGGCCCGGACCGTCGTTGAGGAGCTGCCTGAGCGCAGGCCGACGATGCGGGTGGCCGGCCGGCAGATCACCCTTCGCGGTCATGCGGTGATCGTGGACGGGCAGCTCAAGCTGCTGCCCAGCGCCCCGATGGCGGTGCTGCGGGCGTTGGCCGTGGCCCGCGGCCGGGTACTGAGCCGGGCCGAGTTGTTGGCCACCCTGCCCCGCGGCGCCGACGAGCACGCGGTGGAGATGGCGGTCACCCGGCTGCGTTCCGCGCTCGGCGATGCCGAGCTGGTACAGACGGTGGTGAAGCGCGGCTACCGGCTGCGCGTCGAGTGAACGGGTTGGCGCGCATCGTTGTCTGCCTCCGGTACCGCCCGTAGGGTGGCAGTCACCTGGCCGCCAATGGCGGTGGCCGCAGCGATGGCGGTGGATGGATGCGTCAGGTCGACGTGGCGATCATCGGAGCTGGGCCCACCGGCCTGTTCGCGGCGTACTACGCCGGCTTCCGGGGTCTGAGCACAGCGGTCATCGACGCGCTGCCCGAGCCGGGTGGCCAGGTCACCGCGATGTACCCGGAAAAGATGATCTTCGACGTCGCCGGCTTCCCGGCTATCCGGGGCCGCGACCTGGTCAAGAACCTGGTCGAGCAGGCCGCCACCGGCAACCCCAGCTACCACCTCGGAGTCCAGGCCAGCGTGCTGTCCTATCAGGACGGCACCCCGGTGGTCGCGCTGTCCGACGGCACCCAACTGCACTGTGGCGCGGTCATCATCACCGGCGGACTCGGCAGCTTCACCGCCCGGCCCCTGCCAGCGGCCGCCCAGTTCGGTGGCGCGGGCCTGGTCTACTTCGTCCCGCACCTGGACGACCTGGCCGGGCACCATGTGGTGATCGTGGGCGGCGGCGACTCCGCCTTCGACTGGGCGCTCTCCCTGCACCCGATCGCCGCCTCGGTGACGCTGGTCCACCGCCGCGACAAGTTCCGCGCGCACGCCGGTACCGTCGCCAAGGTCCAGGCGCTGGACGTGGAGATCATCGTGAACGCCGAGTTGAGCCGGGTCCACGGCGATGACCGGGTCACCCACGCGGAGGTCACCGTCAGGGGCAGCGACCCGCGCAAGCTGGCCGCCGACACGGTGGTCGCCGCCCTCGGCTTCACCGCCGACCTGGGGCCGCTCGCGCAGTGGGGCCTGAATCTGGAGAAGCGGCACATCGTGGTGGACAGCACGATGGCCACCAATCAGCCCCGGGTCTTCGCGGCCGGCGACATCTGCGAGTACCCGGGCAAGGTCCGGCTGATCGCGGTCGGCTTCGGCGAGGCGGCCACCGCCGTCAACAACGCCGCCGTCGTCATCGACCCGGCCGCCCACCTCTTCCCCGGCCACTCCTCCGAGGACGGCTGACCCGCTGTCCGCCGTGAACTACATAATTGGTCATCGTTTTGGGTAGTTTAGCGATTGCTTAGGCACTTTCTGATATCGGCATTTCGGACTGCGGCCCCGTAGTCGGGCGCACGTGTCCGAGGCGGCGCTCAGGCGGTGTGGAGGCGGGTGCCGAGGCGGATTAGGGCTGTGCCGAGTTGATGTCGCAGCGGGGGGCGCAGGCGTCGGGTGACGTCGGCGAGACGGCGACGCTCCTCCTCCGACTCCAATTCGAGTTCGCGTTGCCGCAGCATGACTATCGCGATCGGGTGCATGACCGACTCCCCTTCCGCACTGGCAAAGCTATTTTGATGGTTACGTCTGTCACGGTAGTACCCTTGGGGTCACCGGTCAAACGTCATAGCTGGTGTTTAGTTGGGATGCCGGAGTCGGCTGTGTTGAAGTGGTCAGGGAGGTGATCGCCGTGACCGAGGCGCCGGTGGGCTTTGCGCTGATCGAGTCGTTTCTCAACTCCGTGGACGTGGAGAGCGGCGCGGACGACCTCGACTCGGCCGAGCGCTTCACCGGCTGGCTCGGCGCGCACTCCTACACCGGGGCGGTGGCTGACGCCACCGACCTGCGCGACGCGCACGAACTGCGGGATGCCCTGCGGCAGGCGGCCCGTCGCCACCACGACGCGGACTCACCCGACCGGGCCGTCCTCGACGAACTGGCCGCGCAGATCCGGCTGCGGGCCCGGTTCGACCCGGACGGGGTACGCCTGGAGTCGGCCGAGACCGGGGCTCGGCGGATCCTCGGCGATGTGCTGGCCGCCGTAGTGCTGGCGGCGGCCGAGGGCAACTGGCACCGGATGAAGATCTGCCGGGAGGACACCTGCCAGTGGGTCTTCTTCGACGCCTCGAAGAACTCCTCGAAGCGCTGGTGCTCGATGTCCGGCTGCGGCAACCGCAACAAGACCCGCGCCTACCGCGCCCGCCAGCGGACCTGAGTCGCTCAGTCGGCCCGTAGCGCGGCGGACAACTCGGCCGCCCACGGCGGATCGGCGCCCGGCCGGGTACACGCCAGCGCACCCGCCGTACCCGCGAAGCGCAGCGCATCACCGAGGTCCGCGAGTACCCCCACCAGACCGATCCGGGCGATCAGGGTGAGCAGCGCGCCCATCGTCGAGTCCCCGGCCCCGATGGTGTCCACCACCGCCACCACCGGCGGGGACACCGTCACCTGCTGACCGACCGCGAAGCCGACCAGCCCCCGGCCGCCCCTGGTCAGCACCACCAGTTCCCGGCCGGCGTCCAGCCAGCGCTGGCAGACGTCCTCGGGCCGGGCGTCCGGGAACGCCAGCAACAGGTCGTCCTCGCTTACCTTGACCACGTTCGCGCAGGCCAGCAGGGCATCCAGGCGGTGCAGGTGGGCCAGCGACACCGGCCGCAGGTTCGGGTCCACGGTGACCACGCCGTGCCGGCGGTGCTCGGCCGCCCAGTCGATCAGCACGTCCGCGCCGGGCGGCAGAAACGCCGCCAGCGAGCCCAGATGCAGGATGTCCCCGGTCGGCAGCTCCGGCAGCTCGCTGGCGCGCCAGCCGAAGTCGGCCGCGCCGGCCAACCAGAAGTCGAACCGGGCCGAGCCCTCCACACCGATGCTGGCCAGCGCCAGGGCGCTCGGATCCGGACTGCGGACCAGGTACTTGGTGGCCACCCCGGCCTCGGTGAAGCGGGCGGCGAAGGCGTCCGCAAACGCGTCCGCGCCCAGCCGGGCCACCATCGCCACCGGCGCCTCCAGCCGGGCGGCGGCCACCGCGATGGTTGCCGGCCCGCCGCCGAGCGCAGGGCGCAGCAGTCCGCCCGCCTCCGGTACCAGATCCACCACGTTCTCGCCGGCCACGACGATCATCCAGCGATGGTAGGCGAGCCCCGTCCGGTGGGTACAGCCGCGAGCAGGACTGCCGCGAAGGTGAGCGCGACGCCCGCATAGGTGGCCGCGTCCGGGCGTACCCCGTCGCTGGCGACCAGGTCGAGGACCAGCGCCCCGGTCAACTGGCCGGCGACCATGCCCAGCCCGAGCAGGAGCACCCCGGTGTGCCGGACGACAGCGGCCGAGATCGCGATGAACACGATCCCGAGCGGGCCGCCGACGTACAGCAGCGGCTCGTGCGGCAGCTCCCCGGTGGGCGTGCCCCGGACCACCAGGTCGACGGCGAACACGACGAGCAGCGCGCCGGTACCCACCGCGAAGTTGACCACGGTGGCCGCGAGCGGGCTGCCGGTGGCGTCCCGGACCCGGCCGTTGACGGCCTGTTGCCAGGCCACCCCGATGCCGGCCAGCGCCGGCAACACGGCCAGCTCCAGCGCCTTCGGATCGCCCAGCCGGCCGGAGACGGCGACCAGCACCGCGGCGATGCCCAACCCCGCGCCGATCAGCCGGAGCGCGGTCAACGGCTGTGGACCGGACGGCCCCACACCGGCCCGGTCAACCGCCAGACTCGCCAACGACTGCCCGGCGACCAGCGCCACCGTGAAGATCGCGACCCCCAGTACAGCCACCGTGACGCCCTGGGTGGTCACCAGGTACGCCCCGCACACCCCGCCCAGGCACTGCCAGGGGCGCAGCACACCGGCCCGGACGGCGCGGCGGCCGCGGACCAGCCCGCGCCGCATCCGGGCCACGGCCAGGGTGAGCAGCAGGAGCAGGACCAGGCCGGTACCGAAGGAGATGGTGGCGGCGGCGATCCCGTCGTGCAGCCGGTCACCGAGTTCGCCGTTGATCCGCGACTGGACGGCGACGCCGACCCCGCCGAGCACGGCGAGAGCCAGGCCGACGAGCCGGCGGGCCGGGACGGCAGGGTGGACGTTCGCCGCTTTCCGGGGCGTGAGCTGGACGGTCACCTGCAAATCCTCGCGCGCCCGAGGTGCGGGCACCACCTGGGGTGATGCCCGCCGCAGTGGTCAGCGCAGGCCGGCGCTGTCCGGCAGTACCCCGGCGGCGAGGATCTCGGCCTGTTCGTCCGATTCGCCGGCCGCGTCGAAGTCGACCATCGAGTACTGGCGCAGCTTGTCCAGCCGGTGGAACGAGTCGATCACCCGGATGGTGCCGCTCTTGGAGCGCATCACGATCGACTGGGTGTAGGCCCCGCCCGACCGGTACCGCACTCCCTTGAGCAGGTCGCCGGTGGTGACCCCGGTGGCCACGAAGAAGCAGTTGTCCCCGGTGACCAGGTCGTCGGTGGTCAGTACCCGGTCCAGGTCATGCCCGGCGGCCAGCGCCTTCTCCCGCTCGGCCTCGTCCCGCGGCCACAACTTGGCCTGGATCGCCCCGCCGAAACACTTGAGCGCGCAGGCCGCCGTGATCCCCTCCGGGGTACCGCCGATGCCCAGCAGCACGTCGACCTCGCTGCCCTCGCGGGCCGCGCTGATCGCCCCGGCGATGTCGCCGTCGGAGATGAACTGGATCCGCGCCCCGGCGTCGCGGACCTCCTCGATCAGCTGCTGGTGGCGGGGCCGGTCCAGGATGCACACCGTCACCTCGGCCACGCTGGAGCGCTTGACCTTGGCGATGCGGCGCAGGTTCTCGCGGACCCCGGCGTTGATGTCCACCACGTCCGCGCAGTCCGGCCCGACGGCCAGCTTCTCCATGTAGAACACGGCGCTCGGGTCGAACATCGCGCCCCGCTCGGCCACCGCGAGCACCGCCAGCGCGTTCGGCATGCCCTTGCTCATCAGCGTGGTGCCGTCGATCGGGTCGACCGCCACGTCCACCTCGGGTCCGGTGCCGTCGCCGACCACCTCGCCGTTGAAGAGCATCGGCGCGTTGTCCTTCTCGCCCTCGCCGATGACCACCACACCGCGCATGGAGACCGAGTTGATCAGCTTGCGCATGGCGTCCACGGCCGCGCCGTCGCCGCCCTCCTTGTCGCCCCGGCCGACCCAGCGGCCGGCTGCCATGGCCGCCGCCTCGGTCACCCGGACCAGTTCCAGGGCCAGGTTGCGGTCGAGTTCCTGCGGGTTACGTGCGGCTACCGGGGTCATCGTCGGGCCTTTCCTGCGCGCCGGGACACGGTCGCCGAGCGCGTCACCGCCGCTGGCGACCTCGGACATATCCTCACACACGCGTGTTTCGGCGCGGGTCGGCTGCGCTGTGACCGGCCTGACATCGGCCGCCCCTGACCTGCCGCCCGATGTGGCGGGCGGCAGCCGGTAGGCGAACATAGGTGGGTGACCGACGCCCCGACGCCCACCCCCGACCCCGCCGAGCCGACCGGCAAGCCGACCGCCGAGCCGACTGCAGAGTCGACCGGGGAGTCGCCCGCCGAGCCGACCGGGGAGCCGGGCAGGCCGGTGGCCACCATGACGGCTGCCCAGGCGGAGCGGGCCGGTCGGCGGACCCGGGACGTGGTGCTGTCGATGGCGGCCCTGCTGGTACCGATCTTCGTGCTGCTGGCCGGGTACAAGATCTTCTTCAACGGCGACAAGCCGATGTCCTTCGACGTCTCCGAGACGTACCAGACCGCCCGGCACGGCGGGGCGTTCCCGGTACTGGAGCCGACCGCCCTGCCGGACGGCTGGTCGGCCAACACCGCCACGTACACCCCGGCGGCCACCCCCGCCCCGACCGGTGGCGCGGCAGCCGGCGCCACCCTGCGGGTGGTGTACCACTCGCCGGACGGGTCGGGGATGCAACTGGTGGAGAGCAGCGGACCGGCCGACGCGGTGCTCATCGCCGAGTTGGGGGACGCCGCCAAGCCCGGCAACCTGATCACCGTCAACGGAGCGCAGTGGCGGGAGTACCCCCAACTGCCGGTCGGCGGGCGGGCGCTGGTGAACGTCGCGGACGGTCGTACCACCGTGCTCCTGGGCGACGCCGACGCCGCCGAACTGCGGGCCTTCGCGGCGGCCCTGGGATGAGGCGACGGCTGGCCGGCGCGGCGCTGACGCTGGCCGCGCTGGTCGTCCTCGCGCCGCTTTCCGGGTGTACCGCCGCGCAGCCGGCCGCCGTGGTGCACTGGCAGGCCCCGGTGACCAGTCCGGACGAGCCCCGGCAGGCGCTGGAGGCCTCGGTGGCCGCGCTGGCGAAGACCAGCTACTCGATGAAGGTCACCACCGGCGGCGGCGCCACCGGCTCCGGCGCCGCCGACTGGGCCACCCGCAGCGCCCAGCTCAAGCTCACCTTCACCGCCGGGAGCACCCGCAACGTCACCGAGGCGGTCACCGTGACCGGCGAGTTCTGGGTACGGCTGGACTACGGCCGCAGCCAGAACAAGGCGCTGGGGATCACCGCCAATGCCTGGGCCCGGATCGACCCGGCGAAGGTACGCGCCCTCACCGCGCTGCCCATCGACATCTCCGGCACCAACGACGACAACCCGTTCGACATGCACGGCTGGACCCGCGCGACCAGCACTGTCGAACGGGTCGACGCCACCCACCTGCGCGGCACCGTCGACCTGCTCAAGGCGGGCGGTGTGCTCGGCCCGACGGCCAGCGGACGGCAGGCGCTGCGGACCGGGGCGAGCACCGCGCCGTTCACCGCGACCGTGGACGACCAGGGCCGGCTGACCCGGTTCACCGTGGACGCGGCCGACCTCAACCCGGAGCTGTCCTACGACATCACCTTCACCGGGTACGGGCAGCCGGTCACCGTGTCCCGGCCGGCCAAGGCCGGCGAGGCATCGGCGAAGTTGTACGCCTACTACAACGGCGGGTCCTGACCTGCGTCGATCGATGAGCTGAGAGGATGCTCACAGTAACCTGACCGTTCGGTGAATGGTTAGGCGGACAGTCAGCGCATAACCTCCCTCAGCCGGTCAGTCGCGTCACGGGGTACGCGAGCCGGCCAAACCCGGAGGAAGCATCACGTGAAGAGAATCAGCGTCGCGGCCGCCACTGTTGCCCTGTTCGCGGTCACTGCGCTCGGTGCCGCCGCATGCGGCCCGGACAGCTCGTCGAACTCGACGGGCGGGACGCCGGCCAGTTCGGCCCCCACTGTCTTCCCCAAGGAAGATCTCGCCAAGGCGATCGTGGCCCTCAACGCCACGTCGGAGAAGTTCACCGTCACCCACAGCGGCAAGGCGTACGGCGGCGGCACGCTCGACGTGCCGAACAAGTCCGTCGACATCGCGCTGTCGTCGGCCCAGGACGGCACGACCATCAAGTTCGAGTTCCTGACCGTCGATACGGATGTCTTCGTCAAGTACGACTTCGGCACGACGTTGAACAAGCAGTTCAAGCTCGACCCGAAGAAGTGGCTGAAGATCGACGTCACAAAGGTGACCGACGCGTCGACCCTACCCAGTGACACTGACCCGCTGGGGCTGCAGGATGTCGTGCACGCGCTGAGCGACGTGAAGACAGCTGACAACGGCGCCACCTACACCGGCACCATCGACCTGGACGCCGCCTCGAACAGCCTCATCGTGGTCGAGGGCGACGATCTGAAGACCAAGTACGGAGACAAGATCAAGGCTGTGCCGTTCACCGCGACGGTGGCCGACGGCAAGGTGACCAGCTTCAAGATCGACGGAACCGGTATCGGTGACGATGTCACCGCCGAGCTGGCCTTCACCAGCTTCGGGTCGGCCGCCGTCACCAAGCCGACCAGCTTCATCAACGCCCCGTCGTCGATCTACGAGATCCTCAACGGCTGACCGCCGGGCCCACCCGGCACCAGCACTGCAGCACCAGCACGGCAAAGGCCCCGGCGCAGCTGCGCCGGGGCCGCTGCGTGCGCCGCTTGTCGTCTGGGCGAGGCCGCGTGTTGCGCAGCCTGTCGCGTCGGTTCCCGGCCAATCGGCGGCCGCGTCGGCTCCGGTTATTCGGCGGCGCGTTGTTCGCGGGCGGAGGTCAGTCGGGTCTTCGCGCCGTCGAGCCAGCGCTGGCAGATCGCGGCCAGCTCCTCGCCGCGCTCCCACAGCGCCAGCGACTCCTCCAGGGTGGCGCCGCCGGCTTCCAGCTTCTCCACCACGCTGGCCAACTCGGCGCGGGCGCGCTCGTAACTCAGCTCCGGTTCGCTCATGACCCGGTCACAGTAGCGTGCAGTTCGCCGTGGGCGAGCCGGACCCGCAGCGCGTCGCCGGGGCCCACCTCGGCCGGGTCGCGCAGCACGGCGGCACCGTGCTGGACGATCGCGTACCCCCGGTCCATCGTGGCGGCCGGGGACAGCGCCCGCAGCCGGGCCAGCGTGTGGGTCAGCTCGGTGCCGGCCTGCGCCAGCCGGTGGTCGAGGGTCCGGGTGGCCCGGTCCCGCAGCGCGCTGACCTCGCTCGCCCGCCCCTCCACCAGCACCTGCGGCCGAGCCAGCACCGGCCGGCTGCGCAGCGCCTCCAGCCGGTGCGTCTCCCGGTCGAGCAGGTTGCTGATCGCCCGGTCCAGCCGGGCCCGGGCGATGCCCAGGCCGCGCAGCTCGTCGGCCAGGTCCGGGACGACCCGCTTGGCCGCGTCGGTGGGGGTGGACGCGCGCACGTCGGCCACGAAATCCACCAGCGGCGAGTCGGCCTCGTGGCCGATCGCGCTGACGATGGGGGTACGGGCGGCGAACACCGCCCGGCACAGCGCCTCGTCGGAGAAGGGCAGCAGGTCCTCCACCCCGCCACCGCCCCGGGCCAGGATGATCACGTCGATGTTCGGGTCGCGGTCCAGCAACTCGATCGCGTCGATCATCTGAGGCACCGCCGTCGGCCCCTGCACGGCCACCGGGATCACCCGGAACTTGACCGCCGGCCAGCGCTTGCGGGCGTTCTCCAGGACGTCCCGCTCGGCCGCGCTGGCCCGGCCGGTGATCAAGCCGACCGTTCCCGGCAGGAACGGCAGCCGGCGCTTGCGCCGGGGATCGAACAGGCCCTCGGCGGCCAGCAGCTTCTTCAGCCGCTCGATCCGGGCCAGCAGCTCGCCGAGGCCGACCTGGCGGATCTCGTCGGCCCGCAGCGACAGCGTGCCGCGGCCGATGAAGTAGTCCGGCTTCGCGTGCAGCACCACCCGGGCGCCCTCGGCCAGGTTGGGCGCGCCGAGGTCGAGCACGTCCCGGTTGGTGGTGACGGTCAGACTGAGGTCGGCGGACGGGTCGCGCAGGGTCAGGAAGACCGTCTGGGTACCCGGCCGGCGGGTGATCTGGGCCACCTGCCCGTCCACCCACACCCAGCCCAGCTTGGCGATCCAGGCAGCTGATCTTCTGGCTCACCACCCGCACCGGCCACGGCTGCTCCGGACTGCTCTTCGGCCTCCCCGGTCTTCCCGCCCGGTCTCCTGCTCCGGCGCGGCAGGCCCGCGTGCGCGCCCGGCTCGGCGATCGACTGGCCCACGTGCCGAGCGTAGGGGGTGGGTGTGACCATGCCGTGTGCGCCGCCACTCACGGCTGGTCGGCGGCGAGCCGGCCCGTACCATGGGGCGGGTGACCAAGCGTGTGCTCCTCGCCAAGCCCCGTGGATATTGTGCCGGCGTCGACCGGGCGGTGCAGACCGTCGAGGAGGCTCTGAAGCTCTACGGCGCGCCGATCTACGTGCGCAAGGAGATCGTGCACAACAAGCACGTGGTGAGCACCCTGCAGGCGCAGGGCGTGATCTTCGTGGCCGAGAACGACGAGGTGCCCGAGGGCGCCACCGTGGTCTTCTCCGCGCACGGGGTGGCGCCCGAGGTGCACGACCAGGCCCGCGAGCGCAGCCTGCGGGCCATCGACGCGACCTGCCCGCTGGTGACCAAGGTGCACCAGGAGGCCCGCCGGTTCGCCGCCGAGGACTACGACATCCTGCTCATCGGCCACGAAGGTCACGAAGAGGTGGTCGGCACCGCCGGCGAGGCCCCCGCGCCACGTCCAGCTCGTCGACGGGCCGGACGGCGCCGACAAGATCACCGTCCGCGACCCGAACAAGGTGGTCTGGCTGTCGCAGACCACGCTGTCGGTGGACGAGACGATGGAGACGGTGGCCCGGCTGAAGACCCGGCTGCCGATGCTCCAGTCGCCGCCCTCCGACGACATCTGCTACGCCACCTCCAACCGGCAGTACGTGGTGAAGGAGATCGCCGCCGACTGCGACCTGGTGATCGTGGTCGGCTCCCGCAACTCGTCGAACTCGGTACGGCTGCGCGAGGTGGCCCTGGACGCCGGGGCACGGGCCTCCTACCTGGTCGACTTCGCCAGCGAGATCGACCTGGCCTGGTTGGACGGGGTGGAGACGGTGGGCCTGACCTCCGGCGCGAGCGTCCCCGAGGACCTCGTCCAGGACGTCCTGACGCTGCTGGCCGAGCACGGCTACGCCGACGTCGAAGAGATCGTCACGGCCGACGAGCGGCTCACCTTCTCGCTGCCCCAGGAACTCAAGCGCGACATGCGCGCCGCCCGCGCCTCCTGAACCCGACCATCTGCGTCCTGGCCCGACCAGTGGGCTGGATCCTGGCCGGGTGCATCCGCGCGCCCGGACTCCTGGCGCGCAGCCGGCTGTGTTCGGGAATCAGGTGAGGGCATCGAGGGAGCCGGGTGCGGTCGCGTCGCCGGCGGCCGGGCCGAGCATGTCGGTGAGGCGGCGCGGCGGGGCCGGCTCCGCGGTCACGGTCGTGGCCAGGATGCGGTCCAGCCGGAAACCGCGCGGGGCGCGGCGAAGCCGGCACCAGGCGATCAGGTACCACCGACCCTGCGCGGTGAGCAGGCCGGCCGGTTCCACCACCCGCTCGCTGTCCCCGCCGTCCGCGCCCCGGTAGCGCAGGCGCAGCACGAGTCCGCCCGCGATGGCCTGTTCCACACCCGCGCGTACCGCGGGATCGGACCGCGCCGGCATCGCCACGATCTGCCGGGCCAGCTCGCGGGCGGCTGCCGAAGCGGGTCCGGACAGCACGGCGGCGACCTTCTGGACGGCGCTGCGCGCGCTGCCCGCGAACGGCGCCGAATGCTCGGCGGCGGCCAGTGCGGCGGTCACCGCCAGCGCCTCTGCCGCGGTGAAGTTGACCGGTGGCAGCGTCATCGCCGGGTCGATGAACCAGCCGCCGCCCCGGCCCGCCTGTTGCCGCACCGGTACCCCACCAGCCAGCAGCGCAGCCAGATCCCGCTGCACGGTGCGCTCGCTCACGCCGAGTTGGCGGGCGAGCACCGGCACCGTACGGGCCCGCGGCGCTGCCGCCCGCAACTCCTCGACGAGCGCGTACAGCCGATCCGTACGGGTCGGCACGGCTACCCCACCCCGGCCAGGAACTCGGCCTCCCGGCGCGTTTCCCGGGCGGTGACGGTCAGCGGGAACAGCGTGAATCCGTGCATCGCGCCGGCCACCACCGCCACGTCGGCCCGACCGCCCGCCGCTCGCCAGCGCGCCGCCAGGAACAGCGAATCGTCCCGCAGTGGATCATCCGAGCCCACCACCAGCCGGGCCGGTGGCAGTCCGGACAGGTCGGCGTAGAGCGGCGACAGCTGTGGGTCGCGCAATTCGTCACCGGCCCGTCCCGGCGCGTACGCAGCGTACGTGGCCCGCAGTGTCTCGGTGTTGCTGAGCAGCGGGCGGGCGCCGAAGGAGCGCTGGCTCGGCGTCATCGACAGGTCGTACGGTCCGAAGGTGAGCTGTGCTGCCCGGAACGCCCCGGTCACCCCGTGCCGGTCGCGCAGTCGCAGCAGCGTGGCGACCGCCAGGTACGCCCCGGCCGACTCCCCGCCGATCAGCAGCCGTCGGGTGCCGAACTCCGCCGCGCAGTTGTCGATCAGCCAACGCGCCGCCCGTACGCAGTCGGAGATCGCCGCCGGGTACGGGTGCTCCGGCGCCAGCCGGTAACCGACGCTGACCACGGCCAGGTTGCCGGCCCGGGCCAGCGCCCAGAGCCGCTCGTCCTGCCCGTCGGCGGAGCCGAACATCCAGCCGCCGCCGTGGAGGTGCAGGTAGACCCCGGCCACCGTGGGTGGGGTGAAGCAACGCATAACGACCTCGCCGCCGTCGGCGGTCACTGTGCGGTCCCCGCCCTCGGGCAGCCGGACCGGCGGGCTGTCACCGGCCAGCCGGTTGCTGCGTAGCTCGGCCAGGCCGGCGGCGTCCAGTGCGGAGCGGTCCGGGCGGCGGGCGGCGCCGGCCGCGAACTCGGCGTTGAAGGCCAGCGTCTCGGCGAGGCAGTCGACATCGACGGTCACCGTCACCCCGGCGGTCAGGTCGGTCGCTGTCGTCGTGCCGGCTGCTGCCGCAATCGTGCCGGTGGCTGCCGCCGCATCCGTGCCGGTGCCAGTGGTGGTGCCGGTGGTGCCGGTGGTGCCGTGGTGGTGGTGGTGGTGGTGGTGGTTGGAGAGTCCGTCATAGCTGCAGACTCCGGTGGTGTCCCGACAGCGTGCTGTCACCTTTGATCGGTGACGTAGGTCACCTCTCCCTCGGGTGCGGGGCCCGGTTCGTCCTCCAGCTCGGCCAGTTCCGGCGACTGCGGCTGCCGGGCGGCCACCTCGACCTGTGCCGGCGACTGCAGCTGCTCGTGCGAGATGCCCAGCTCGGCGAATTTGCGGGCGCTGACCAGCACCCGTGACTCCAGTGAGCCCAGGGCCCGGTTGTAGGCGGTCACCGCGCTGCCCAGCGACGTGCCCAGCCGGCCGAAGTGGCCGGCCATCGTGGACAGCCGGGTATACAGCTCGCGGCCCAGGGTGTGCACCGCCACCGCATTGCGGGCCAGCGCGTCCTGCCGCCAGGTGTAGGCGATGGTGCGCAGCAGCGCCACGAGGGTCGCCGGGGTGGCCAGCACGACGTCGCGGGCGAACGCGTACTCCAGCAGCGAGGCGTCCCGCTGCAGGGCGGCGTCCAGGAACGGGTCAGCCGGGATGAACAGCACCACAAACTCCGGGGTCTGCTCGAACGCCTGCCAATAGGTCTTGGCGGCCAACTGCTCGACGTGCATCCGCAGGTGCTTGGCGTGCGTGTCGAGGTGGTCGTCGCGGGTCCGCTCGTCGCGCGCCTCCATCGCCGACAGGTACGCCTCGAACGGGGCCTTCGAGTCGACCACCACCTGCCGACCGCCGGAGAGCCGGACCACCAGATCGGGCCGTACGCCCCGGCCGTCGACGCGGGCGCTGAGCTGCTCGTCGAAGTCGCAGTGCTCGAGCATGCCGGCCGCCTCCACGATGCGCCGCAACTGGTGCTCGCCCCACCGGCCGCGTACCTGCGGGGCACGCAGCGCCGCGACCAGTTGCGCGGTCTCGGTGCGCAGCGACTGCGACACCCCGTGCATCTGGCGGACCTCGGTGCGCAGCTCGGCGTAGGCGTCGACCCGGTCGGCCTCCAGCTCGGTGATCCGCCGCTCGTACCGGTCGATGGTGTCCTGCAACGGCCGCAACAGGTGGGCCAGGCTCTCGTGCTGGTCCCGGCCGGCCTCGTGGGTGAGCGCCCGCAGCGACGCCGACAGCCGCTCCTCGCCGGCCTGGGTGGCCCGCAGGGTGGCGTCCAGCCGGGCGATGTCGCCGGTGGAACGGACCCGGGCGGCCAGCCAGCCGAGCGCGACCCCGACTATCAGGGCGATGATCACCAGTGCCACCGTCATGGTCGACATGGTGCCGCAGGCGTGCGACAGAACCGGGTACCTTTGCCGCATGTGGTGGTCGCGGAAGCGTAAAGAGCAGGAACTGGCGGATGCCCGCGAGGAGGCGCTGCGCTGGTACGAGCGGCTCGGTGGACAGATCATGAACCTGCCGCCGGGTGACGAGCCGGCGACCAAGCAGGCGCTGATCGACGCGGGCGAGCGCTACAACGCGGCCGGCGGACAGCTCGACCGGTCGACGACGGTCAAGCAGTTCGGGCTGGCCCGCGAGTCGGCCCTGGAGGGGCTGGCCTACGTCCGTGCGGCCCGGACCGCGCTGGGCCTGGACCCGGGGCCGGACCTGCCGGCGCTGGCCGGGCAGCGGCAGGCCGGGCAGATCCGCGAAGACCGCGCCGTGCAGGTACAGGGGCACGAGTACCGGGCCTCGCCGCAGGCCGGCTCCGGTACCCCGTACTACTACCCGGGCGGCATGGTCAGCGGCCGGCCGGTCCCCGGCGGCTGGTACTCCGAGCCGTGGTGGAAGTCGGCACTGGCCACCGGCGCCGGGGTGTTCGGCGGCATGCTGCTCTTCGACGCGCTGTTCGACGGCTTCGGTGGCGGCGGTGGCGGCTACGACCAGGGCTACGACCAGGGCTTCGACTCCGGCTACGACCAGGGTGTCGACGCCGGTGACGGCGGAGGCGACGGTGGCGGAGGTGACGGCGGTGGGTATGACGGCGCGGGCTACGACGGCGGCGGGTATGACGGCGGCGGAGACTTCGGTGGCGGCGATTTCGGCGGCGGCGACTTCTAACTGACCTCAACGGGGCGGGCCGGCGACTGCTGCCCGCCCCGTTGAGCTGCGCAAAAGCTGGCCCGCAGCAGAGTTATCCACAGGCGGTAACCGGGTGTTGCGCTCAGTCAGCCGCAACCGCCAGAGTCGCGCTTATGACTTTCGATGCGCTGGCGGGTCTCCAACTCCAGGTCGTGCACCGGCACCAACTGCTGCGGGCGGGCACCTCCGCCAGCGCGATCCAGCGGCGGCTGGCCTCCGGGGAGTGGCAGCGACTTCTTCCGGCGGTCTACGCGCTCTTCCCCGACGAGTACGGCCCCCGGCACCGGCTGATCGCCACGCTGCTCTACGCGGGCGCCGATGCGCAGCTCGCCGGGCCCACCGCACTGCGCGTGCACGGGCTGCGCGACCTCGGGGACAGCGCTGCCGTGCACGTGCTCGTCCCGCACCACCGCCAACTCGGCTCGGTGGACTTCGCGGTGCTGCACCGGACCACCCGGCTGGGCGCGCCACGTCGGATCGGCCGGTTTCCGGTCTGCCCGCTGGAGCGGGCGCTGGCTGACACCGCCCGCTGGGGCGCCCGGGAGCCCGAGCTGCGCACGATTCTCGGCGAGGCGGTGGCCCGCCGGCTGGTCACCGTGGAGGCCGTGCACGCCGAGCTGGCCGGCTCCCGGCGCAACCGCACGGCCGGGTTGCGGCTGGCCCTGGCCGAGCTGGCCGGCTCCGGCCCCGGCGCCGAGGCTGAGCTGCGCGGCACCCTGATGCAGTCCCGGATACTGCCCCGCGTGGTCTGGCGTCCCCGGCTGCGGACGGCGGACGGGCGCGTCTTCGCCGGCCCGATGGCGTGGATTGCGGACGCCGCCCTGGGGGTGGAGGTCGACATCGGCGGCGACCTGCCGCCGGCCGCGCAGGACCGCGCGGAGGCCCGGCAGAACCTGCTCGCCGGGTACGGGGCGCTGGTGCTGCGCTTCGCGCCGTCCCGGCTGCACGACGACCCGATCGCGGTACGCCGCATGGTCGAGCGCGCGTACCTGCAGCGCCGCTACACCAGTGCCCGCATCGCGATCGAGCCCGCGTGAGGGCCGGTCAGGAGCCGTCGCGCAGGTCGTGGAGCCGGGTCGGGCTGAAAGTGATCTCGTCGAAGCTGACCGCGCAGCCCTCGCCCGTCGGCGCCTGCGCCTCGAAGCCGATCAGCACCGACTCGCTGCCCAGGTCGAACTGGCGGATGAACTGCCAGTGCCGGCCATCGGTGCTCGCGTGGAAGGCGGTGGCCCGGGAGAGTCGGGCGATCCGCAGCCACACCGTGGAACCGTTGACCACGAAGGCGTTGGCGTCGTCGGAGCTACGCTTGGTCACCACCGAGATCACCATGTTCTCGCCGGCGGGCGAGCGCTCGAAGCACAGCTTGGCCCACCGGGTCTCGTCGGCCCAGAGCAGCAGACCGCCGGCGTCGAAGGTGCCGGTGAGGTCGGCGGTCAGCTTCGCGGAGAAGAGGAAGTCGCCGTCCGGTGGCCGCCCGATCAGCCGGGGCGAGTTGAGCTGCGGACTGTCGCCGAAGGGGCTTACGAACAGGTCGGTCCGTGGACCGGCGCTGATGCGCAGATGCTCGGCGCCATCGGTGTCGCACCGCGTCGGTGGGGTGTCCCAGTGCAGTGCCATCGGCATCGATGACAATGAGATCCGTTGCTCCATCGTCAGATTCTCGGCCGGCCGGGTCTCTCCTGTCGACCCGGCCGGCCTCCCCGGTTCAGACCAGCGAATCGCGCCACTGCTGATGCAGGGTGGCATAGCGGCCACCGTCAGCGATCAGATCGGTCGGTGGCCCGTCCTCGACCACCCTCCCGGCGTCCAGCACCAGTACCCGGTCGGCAATTTCCACGGTCGACAGCCGGTGCGCGATGACGATGGCGGTCCGGTCGGCGAGGATCGTCCGCAGCGCCCGCTGCACCAGCCGCTCACTCGGGATGTCCAGCGAACTGGTGGCCTCGTCGAGGATGAGCACCGCGGGGTCGGCCAGGAACGCCCGGGCGAAGGCGACCAGCTGGCGCTGGCCGGCGGAGAGCCGGCCGCCGCGTTTGCGCACGTCGGTGTCGTACCCGTCGGGCAGGTCGCGGATGAAGGTGTCCGCGCCGATGGCGGCGGCTGCCGCGCGTACCTCCGCGTCGGTGGCGTCCGGCCGGCCGAACCGGATGTTGTCGGCGACCGTGCCGGAGAAGAGGAAGTTCTCCTGGGTGACCATCACGATCGCCCGGCGCAGGTCGACGTCGGTGAGTTGACGCAGGTCCACGCCGTCCAACGCGACCGCCCCGGCGGTCGGGTCGTAGAAGCGGGCGATCAGCTTGGCGATCGTGGTCTTGCCCGCCCCGGTCGCCCCCACCAGAGCCACTGTCTGACCGGCCGGGATCGTCAGGTCCAGGGTGGACAGCACCGGCCGGTCGGCCCGGTAGCTGAACCGCACGTCGGTGAAGGTGAGCCGGCCGGCGGCGTCGGGCAGCGCGGTCGGCGTGGCCGGCTCGGGTACCCCGGCCGGTTCGGCGAGCACGCCCGAGAGCTTCTCCAGCGCGGCCGTCGCCGACTGCAACGAGTTGTAGAACTGCGCCAACTCCTGCATCGGCTCGAAGAACCGGCGCAGGTAGAGCAGGAACGCGGCGAGCACGCCCACCTCGGTCTGGCCGTGCACGGCACGCCAGCCGCCGTAGGTCAGCACCACGCCGATGGTCACGTTGCCGATCAGCTTGATGCCCGGCGAGAAGAGCGCGATCAGCCGGAACGCGGTCAGGTTGGCGCGCCGGTAGTCCTCGTTGACGGCCTCCAGGATCTCCTGGTTGCGCGGCTCGCGGCGGAAGGCGTGCACCGCGCGGACGCCGCCCATCGACTCCACGAAGTGCACGATCACCAGCGCCACGGCCTCCCGGGTACGCCGGTACGCGCGGGCCGAGGACTGCTGGAACCAGCGCGAGAGCACCAGCAGGAACGGGAACGCGATCAGCGTCACCAGCGCCAGCGCCGGGTCCAGGATCAGCAGCACCACGGCCACGCTGACCACCGACAGCGCCGAGATGACCAGGTCGTCGATACCGCCGTCGACCAGTTCGGAGATGGAGTCCATGTCGCTGGTCAGCCGGGCGATCACCCGGCCCGAGGTGTAGCGCTCGTGGAAGCCCACACTCAGCCGCTGGAAGTGCTGGTACACCCGGCGGCGCAGATCCAGCAGCATCGCCTGGCCGACCCGGCCGGACAGCCGGATGAACCAGAGCTTGCCGATGAATTCCGAGGCCGCCGACACCGCGAACGCCACCGCCACCGCGATCAGCACGTGGCCGTCCCTACCGGCCAGCAGTGGCGGGATGCCGTTGTCGATGCCGAGCTTGACCAGGTACGGGCCGGCCATCCCGGCCGCCGTCTGCACCAGCAGCAGCCCGATCATGATCCAGATGAGCCGCCGGTGCGGCCGCATCAGGTCCAGCAGCAGCCCCCGCGACCGGCCCCGCAACCGGACAGTGGACCCGGCCTCGGCAGCCGTCCGCTCGTCATCGGTGGCCTCCCCACGCCACGCCCGCACGTCAACGCTGGTAGCGCCTCCTCCGCTC
Organism: uncultured Actinomycetota bacterium; assembly: GCA_963794685.1. GTDB lineage: Bacteria > Actinomycetota > Actinomycetes > Mycobacteriales > Micromonosporaceae > CAVTWH01. The sequence continues at coordinate 285,746 of CAWCFK010000015.1, forward strand.
GAACTCATGCGTTCACTCCCTCGTCCGCGAGCCGGGCCCGATCGGTCTGCTGCGGCGCGGCCGGATCGGATCGTTCGGCGTCGGTGGCGGCCAGTACCGCCCGGTACTCCGGCACGGTGGCCAGCAGTTCGGAGTGGGTGCCGACAGCCGTCAGCCGACCGTCGCTCAGCAGCGCCACCCGGTCGGCCAACGCCACCGTGGACGGCCGGTGCACCACCACCAGCGCGGTGCTGCCGGCCAGTACCCGGGCCAGCGCCTCCTCCACCAGCGCCTCGGTGTGCACGTCCAGCGCCGAGAGCGGGTCGTCGAGGACGAGTACCCGCGGCTTGCCGAGCACTGCGCGGGCCAGCGCCAACCGCTGCCGCTGCCCACCGGAGAGGGAGAGCCCCTGCTCGCCGACCCGGGTGTCCAGCCCCCACGGCAGGTCCAGTACGAAGTCGGCCTGGGCGACGCCGAGCGCCTCGGTGATGTCCTCGTCGGTGGCGTCCGGACGGCCGAGGGTCAGGTTCTCCCGGACCGACATGGAGAACAGCGTCGGCTCCTCGAACGCCACCCCGACCACCCGACGGAGGCTGGACAGTTGGTAGTCCCGGATGTCCCGGCCGTCGAGGGTGATCCGGCCGCCGGTGACGTCGTAGAGCCGGGGGATCAGGCTGGCGAGCGAGGTCTTCCCGGAGCCGGTGACGCCGACCAGGGCGACCGTCTCACCCGGCGCGATCTCCAGGTCGACCCCGCGCAGTACCGGCTGCTGGGCGTCGGGGTAGCTGAACGTGACGTCTTCGAACCGGATCCGGCCCTGCACCTGCGCCGGCTCCACGGCCAGCGCGTCGGGCCGGTCGAGGATCGTGGGCGGTTCGTCGAAGACCTCGTAGACACGGTCGGTGGCGGTGGCCGCCTCCTGGCCGTTCGCGATGATCCAGCCGAGCGCGTCGATCGGCCACACCAGCATGAGCTGCAACGAGACGAAGGCGACCAGCCCGCCCACGGTGATGTGCCCGGCGCCCACCGCGAACGCCCCGCCCACCAGTACGGTCGCCAACGTCAGGTTGGGTACCAGGTCGAACTGGGCCCAGGTGCGACCCAGCAGCCGGGCCTTGCGGACCGCCGTGTCGTGCAACTTCGTCGCCCGCTCGTCGAAGCTGGCCCCCAGGTACCTGGCCCGGCCGAACGACTTGATCACCCGAATGCCCTGCGCCGACTCCTCCACCACGGTCGCCAGGTCGCCCTGTTCGTCCTGCATCTGCCGGGACGCCGTCAGGTACTGCCGGGTGAACCGGCGGCTGACCAGGAACAGCGGGATCGCGCTGAGCACCACCACCAGGCCGAGCGGCCAGTACAGCCGCAGCAGCAGGATCGCCACGGTCGCGTAGGTGCCCAGGTTCACCACCAGGAAGATCAGCCCGAACGAGGTGAACCGGCGGATGCTGCCCAGGTCGGAGGTGGCCCGGGAGAGCAGTTGCCCGGACGACCACTGGTCGTGGAAGGCGACGGGGAGCCGCTGCAGGTGGGCGTAGAGGTCGTTGCGCATGGCGTACTCCATGCCGAGCGCGACCGAGGACTGGGTCCATCGCCGGATCAGCACGAGCACCGCCTCCAGGGTGCCCAGCGCGAGTACCAGCGCGCCGAGTTCGACCAGGCCACGGGTGTCTTTGTGGAGCACCGGGCCGTCCACCACCCGGCGGACGATCAACGGGACCGCGATGCTGGCGCCGGTCGCGACGACCGCGGCCACCAGCATCCAGGACATCTGTTTCAGGTAGGGCCGGACGTATCCGCGGATGCGCCACAGGCTCTGGACAGCGGCTGTCGGACTGGCATCGGGGGATGTGGGGGAGTCGGGCACGCCCTCGAACGTAGCCCGAGGCTCCCGACTCCCACGACCGGGTTTCCGTTCAGCGGACGGCCGCCTCGTGCGCCAACAGCGCCCGCTTCACGTCCAGCCCCCAGCGGAAACCGCCGAGACTGCCGTCGGTGCGCAGCACCCGGTGGCACGGGACGAACAACGCGGCGGCGTTGCGGGCACAGGCCTGGGCGGCTGCGCGCACCGCCGCGGGCCGCCCGCAGCGCCTGGCGTACTCCGTATAGCTGATCGGAGTACCCGCGCTGACCTGCCGCAACGTCTCCCACGCCGAGGGCAGGAAGGTCCCGTCGCTGCGCTGGGTCACGTCGATGCGCTCCAGCGCGGCGAGGTCGCCGTCGAAGTACGCGGTGACCGCCTTGGTCGCCCGGGTCGGGTCGGCGTCGGCCGGCGACCGCAGCGCCGGGTGGATCAACGGCCACAGCGCTGTCGCGTCATCTGTGAAACCGGACGCGAGCACCGTCTCGCCGTTCAGGATCATCGTGAACGGGCCGATCGGAGTGTTCAGGGTTGTGCTGCTCATGAGTGCTGCCTCCAGAGTCGGATCACGGCGTAGGAGCGCCAGGGCCGCCACTGCCGTGCGTGGTCTTCGAGTTGGTTCGGGCTGTCGGGCAGGCCGAGGGCTGCCGCGCCGCGGCGTACCCCCAGGTCGGTGGGGAGGAAGACGTCCGGGTCGGAGAGTGCCCGCATGGCGATCAGGTCGGCGGTCCACGGCCCCACGCCGGGCAGGGCGAGCAGCGCGTCCCGGGTCTCGGCCCGGTCTGCGCCACCGTCGAGCTGCAGGTCACCTGCGGCGACCGCGGCTGCCAGCGCCCGCACCGTTCGCCGCCGGCTGGCCGGCATGCCCAGCGCGGCGTCCGGTGCCTGCGCCACCTGCACGGCCGTCGGGAACGGCCGCAAGCCAGAGTTCGCCCCGACCCCGCCGTCCCGTTCGCCGCCCGCCACGTTCCCGCCCGCCGCATCCCGGCCGGCCGCGTCCCCGCCCGCCACGTCGCCAGGCCCGGATCCCGGACGGCCGGCTACGTCGGCAAGTCCGTATCCGGGCCGCTCGGTTGGCGGGCCGGCCGGGTCGGGCTCGGGCGGGGCGAGGGCGGCGACCAGCCGGGCCAGGCTGGCGCGGGCGCCGGCCACCGAGACCTGCTGCCCGATCACCGCGCGCAGGGCCAGTTCGAAGCCGTCGGTGGTACGGGCAACCCGTATCCCAGGCTCCTTGCGCACGTTCTCCGCCAGCGCCGGATCCGCGGCCAACCGTTCGTCCACCGCCTCCGGGTCGGCGTCCAGGTCCAGCAGGCGGCGGCAGCGTGCCACCGCAGGGGCGAGATCGCGCAGGTCGGCGAGGTTCAGGGTGGCGCTGATGTAGCCGGGCATCGGGTGCAGCCGGACGGTGCCGGGGCCGTGCGGCAGCGACAGCGCCCGCGCGTAGTGGTCCGCGTCGACGTACTCCACCCCGGCGATCGCCCGTACCCGCAGGAAGTCCAGCAGCGCCGTGGCGTGCAACGGTTCCCGGTACGGCAGGCGCAGGGTCAGCGCTCCCGCGCCGCCGGTGGACCCGCCGCCCGATGCGGCGGCCCGTAGCTGCGAGGGGGCGAGCGCGAACACCTCGCGTACCGTGTCGTTGAACTGCCGCACCGAACCGAACCCGGCCGCGAACGCGATCTCCGCGAGCCCCAGATCGGTGGTCTCGATCAGGATCCGCGCCGTCTGCGCGCGCTGGGCCCGAGCCAGCGCCAACGGCCCGGCCCCGAGCTCCGTGGTGATGATCCGGTTCAGGTGCCGGGTGGTGTACCCGAGGCGCTGCGGCGAGCGCCGGCACGCCGGCCCGGTCGACCACCCCGTCGGCGATCAGGCGCATCGCGCGGGCCGACCACGTCGGCGCGCACATCCCAGTCCGGCGAGCCGGGGGCCGCGTCCGGCCGGCAGCGCTTGCAGGCCCGGAAGCCGCCCCGCTGAGCCGCTGCAGCGGTCGGGTAGAAGCGCACGTTGCGCCGCTGCGGCGTGAGGGCGGGGCAGGACGGCCGGCAGTAGATGCCGGTCGAGGTGACCGCCGTGACGAACCAGCCGTCGAAGCGGGCGTCCCGGCTGTCGGCCGCCCGGTAGCAGCGTTCGAAGTCGAGGTGGTCGCTGGTCATGCTCCGATCCTGCACCCGTCGCGGGCCCGGTCGCTCGCGGGAATCGGACATGGCTGTTCGCGGCGCGCATTCCGGGCCGCGTATCCGTACTCCGCCCCCCGTCGTTGGCCCGACCGGGAGGGGATCAACAGTGGTCGCGGTCTTCACCGATCAACGTGACGGCGGTCCGCGTCCGGCGCGGCCCACCGTCGCGCGGGTCACTCGACATCACCGGCCCGGCAGCCGGAGCGTCGTCGTGGTTGCGGTGCTGCTCGGGTACCTGGCGCAGGTGGCACTCCGGCTGGTGCTGGTACGACACCTCAACGCCCCGGCAGCACACGGCGACGAGGACGGGTACCTGCTGGCGGCGCGGGTGCTGGCCGGCGGACCGGGCGGGCACACCTCACAGAACGTCGGCTTCGCCCGGTACGGATACTCGGTGCTCATCACGCCCGCGTACTGGTTCGGCGCGGAACCGTTCGGCGTGCTCCGGCGGGTACAAGTGATCAATGCCCTGGTGAACTCCCTGACCGTGCCGTTGGCCTACCTGCTCGGCCGTCGGCTGCTGAATGTCCGGCGGATCTGGGCGCTCGGCCTGGCCATGGTCGCGGCGAGCCTGCCGGCGGTCGCCTTCTACGGCGAGTTCGCGCTCTCCGACGTGGTGGTCGCCCCGATCGTGCTCGGGTGGCTGCTCAGCCTGCACGAGTGGGCGCGGGCGACGAGCGCCGGTCGGCGCTGGGCAGCGGCGACCGCGGCCGGCGTGGCGGTCGGCTTCGGCTTCACCGTGCATGTCCGGTTCGTGGTGGTGGTGGTCGTACACCTGATCGTGGTGCTCTGGCTGGTGCTGCGCCGGATCAGCCCGGCCGGCCCGGCGGCCGCCTCGATCGTGGCGACCGGGCTGGTCGGCGCGTTGAACGGGGTGCTCTCCCGGGTGGTCGAGTCGCGGATGTGGCTCGACGGCAACGACGCCACCGGCTCCACCTGGGCCACGCTGACCAGCCTGGACGGGCTAGCCGGGCGTTGGTCGACGCCGGCGGCCAGCTCTGGTACCTGATGATCTCCACCTGGGGGCTGGCCGCGATCGGACTGCTGGTGGGCTGCGGCCGGCTGGTCGCCGGGCGCTGGGGCCCGGCCGGGCCGTGGATCCACCGGGCCGGCGGCCGCAGCGACGCCGCCACCCCGGTGCTGGGCGGGGCGCTGCTGGCCACCGTGGGCATCGCGCTGGCGAGCGCCGCCGCGCTACCGCCGGACGGCCGGTCCACTTATCACGTGTACCCGCGCTACATCGCCTTCCTCGCGCCGTTCTGGCTGATCGTCGGCGCGGCGGCGGTGCTGCGTCAGGTGTCCCAGGCGCGGGCCACCGCCCGGCGCAACCTGGGGTACGCGCTGATCCTGGCGGCGCTCGCCGTCGCCCTGATGGGTGGCCTCGCGGTGCTGGTGCTGGTCCGGTTCCGGGCCCAGTTGGGGCACGAGTGGTTCCTGCCGTTCGATGCCCCCGAGTCGAGCTGGCTGTCCGGCCGGTGGACCCGGCCCGGGCTGCTGCGCGCCTCGGCAGCGGCCGGCGCCCTGCTGCTCGGTGCGGTGCTGCTGCTGCGCAGCCGGCGCGGCATCGCCCTCGCGGTGGCCGGCCTGCTGCTGGTCAACGTGCTCGCGCTGCACGCGGTGACCGCCCGGATCAGTGAGCCGATGGTGGTCGGGCAGTACGCCCATTCGCCGACCCTGGCCGAGCTCGGCGTACGCCCCGGCGACCGGGTGTACGCGTCGGTCCGGCTGCCCTGGTGGGTGCCGTACAACGCGGCCCGCGAGGTCACCTGGGCGCCGCTGGAGCAATTCGACAGCGAGCTTTGCAACCCGCCGCCGGACGCCACGGTCGCCATCGCCCCGTCGGACAACCGCGGCTCCTACGACTGGGACGGGGCCCGCTGGGGCTGGTACCGCATCGGTGGCTCGCCCACCAACCGCTGGTCTGCCTGGCGACGTAACTAGCGGCCCGACACGATTGGGGGCGGCCCCGACCGGGACCGCCCCCAACTCGGTGCGCTGCGTTCTCAGGGCAGGCGGCTGACCAGGACGAACTCGTTGTGGGTGAAGCGCCGCCCGGCGGTACGCGGGAGCGGGAACGAGTACTCCCGTACCGGCTCCAGTCCCAGGTCGTCGGCGAGCCGGCGCAGCTGGTCGAAGTCGCTCCAGGTGACGTGCGAGTCGTCGCTGGCGTACCCCCTCTCCTGCGGGGTGATGAACACCGCCAACCCGCCCGGCCGGACGAACTTCAGGTACCCGCCGAGGATGTCCCGGGCCGGCTCCGGCTCCAGGTGCTCGATCAGGTGTGCGGCGAGCAGCGAGTCGAAGGCGCCCGCCTGCGCGAACTGGGAGTTGTGGAACTCGTCCACGGTGTAGGCGAGCAGGCCGCGCTCGCGGGCGGTGGCGATGGAGGTGGCGTTGTGGTCCACGCCGACCCCGTGGCCGTCCAGGTGGGCCAGGTTGCGGCCGATGCCGCAGCCGACATCGAGGGTCCAGCCCAGATCCAACCGGCGGACATTCCACCGGTACGGGGCCTGCACGCTGAGCAGCCGCTTCCAGCGCGCACCGCTGAGGCGCTGCAGCCGCTCGGCGTACTCCCGGGTGTCGGTCGGGGCCGCCGTGCGTTCGTTGCGGTGGACCGGCGGCTGGGCCAGGATCGCCTGGTCGAGCCGGGACTGGTTCTGCTTGGACCCGTCCTGCCTCGGCTGGTTCTGCTGCGACCGGTCCTGTTTCGTCTCCTCCAGCCTTGCCTGGTGCTGCCCCGGCTGGTTGTGGATCGCCTGGTCCTGCTTCGACTGGGGCGATGTCGGGTGGATCTGCGTTCGGTCAGTCACGTCCAGTGCAACGAGTCCGCAGCCCCCGGGTGTCGTGCCACGCTCCCGGCGGCTGGCCCGCCACCCCGGTCAGACCGTACGGATCACCGCCGGGCTTCCGGGTCATTCAGTCAGGTCAAGATCGTTCTGTACAGCCGCCAACTCGGCCGGTACCTGGCGCCGACGGGGCCGCTCGGCCTCCAGGAACGCCCGAATCGCGGACACCTGGACGCGATGGTGCGTGCCGACCATTCGGAAGTCCAACAGGCCGCGATCCATCAATTTGCGGACCTGGGGACGCGACATGCCCAGTAGCACCGCCGCCTCCGTCGGGGTCACTTCCGCGTTCCCGGCCGTCACGAGGATCTCCTCGCCCCGCACTCGGGCATCAAGCAGTCGAGACACCAACTCGGCGGTCTCCCGCGACAACTCCACCTGTATCTCGGAACCGGACCCTGCCAGAGCACGGTGCAAGGCCTCGGCATCCTGCACTATCAGGTCGCTCATTCCGGCTCCAACTGCAACAACTGAATTAACTGAAGCAAGTGTAACCGCGACCTCGGCGGCGATCGGGCTGGGCTGCGGGGATGACGGGTGTACTCAGTAAGCTCGTTGGTCGTGAGCCTCACCATCGGGATCGTCGGCCTGCCCAACGTCGGCAAGAGCACCCTGTTCAACGCGCTGACCAAGAACGACGTGCTCGCGGCGAACTACCCGTTCGCGACGATCGAGCCCAACGTCGGCGTGGTCGGCCTGCCCGACGCGCGGCTGGAGCAAGCTGGCCGAGATGTACGACTCGCCGAAGATCATCCCGGCGCCGGTGTCCTTCGTCGACATCGCCGGCCTGGTCCGGGGCGCCTCCAAGGGCCAGGGCCGGGGCAACGCGTTCCTCGCCAACATCCGCGAGGCGTCCGCGATCTGCCAGGTCGTCCGCGCCTTCTCCGACCCGAACGTGGTGCACGTCGACGGCAAGGTCTCGCCCGCGCGACGACATCGAGACGATCAACACCGAGCTGATCCTCGCCGACCTGCAGACCATCGAGAAGGCGCTGCCCCGGCTGGAGAAGGAGGCGAGGCTCCGCAAGGACCGCGCCGGCATCGCTCGCCGCCGCCAAGGCCGCCGCGCGAGCTGCTCGACGACGGCACCACGCTGTACGCGGGCGCGAAGGCCGCCGGCATCGACGTCGACGAGCTGCGCGAGCTGCACCTGCTGACCGCCAAGCCGTTCCTGTACGTCTTCAACGTCGACGAGGAGGAGCTGGCCAACGAGGCGTTCCTCGACGAGCTGCGCGCCCTGGTCGCCCCGGCCGAGGCGGTCTTCATGGACGCCAAGATCGAGTCGGAGCTGATCGACCTGCCCGAGGACGAGGCCCGCGAGCTGCTGGAGTCGATCGGCCAGCCCGAGCCCGGCCTGAACCAGCTGATCCGGGTCGGCTTCCGCACGCTGGGCCTGCAGACGTACCTCACCGCCGGCCCGAAGGAGGCGCGCGCCTGGACGATCCCGGTCGGCGCGACCGCCCCCGAGGCGGCCGGCGTGATCCACTCCGACTTCCAGCGCGGCTTCATCAAGGCCGAGATCGTCGCGTACGACGACCTGATGGCCGCCGGCTCGATGGCCGCCGCGAAGGCCGCCGGCAAGGTCCGCATCGAGGGCAAGGACTACGTCATGCAGGACGGCGACGTCGTCGAGTTCCGGTTCAACGTCTAGGACGCCGGAGACAGACTGCCCGTCGAGCTAACCGAAGGAGCGCACGTGTCGTACGTCGTCGATTTCGAGAGCGTCTCCACCGCCGGTCTGGAGTCGTCACCGGTTGCCGAGGCCCTCGCCGGCCTGCGCGCCAACGAGGCCCGCTACTTCAAGAACAAGTACGACCACGTCTTCACGGTCGAGCCGGCGTCGACGGGCGAAGGATGCGGTGGCCTACGTGCACCGCATCCTCCGGGAGGAGCGGGACCTCGTCATCGGCTCCCGGCCGCTGGAGGCAACGTCCTTCGAGGTCGAGGGCGTCCGCTGGACCTACGTCTTCTACGAGTCGGGCCTGTCCATCAACGTGCTCTACACCCTCGAGGACGGCGGGAAGCGAGCCGTCGGGTTCAAGCTCTCGGACGGGATGGAGGTCCCGGACGAGCTCGCCGACCGCTTCAAGTTCGCCCGCCAGAGGTCCAAGCTTGCCGGCACCATCCGTGGCTCGTACTTCGTCATCAAGGGCGAGTACTGATGGTGCCGGTGGCCGCCGATGGCGGGCTTTGCAGCTCGTAGCACAAGATGTCCGTTCGACGACGCGACGTGGTGGAGTGCCGCTTCAAACGTCTGAGTCGACGGTGCCGGGCAAACCGCATCAAGCATGCAGACGCAGGTCCTTAACGCCCCGAACCGTGTAGACCGCGGAACGGGCCCGTGGCGTCGGAGCTGCCGCTAGCGTCGGTGGAATGTCCGATGTTCAGGGCGGTTCGGCTGCCGAGTCGAGTGGACGGCCAGCGCGATTTCCGGTGAGTGTGGCAAGGCGCGGGCGCAGCTCTCCGTCGAGGCGTTGCGCGCTGCTGCTCGTGAGTGGGTGCGTAGCGCTTGCTTCGGTGACTGCATGTGCGGACCCTGCCGACAAGCCGACAAAGCCGGCGGTGACCCAGGCGCCGTCGTCCGCCACGCCGTCGTCCGCCACGCCGTCGTCCGCGGTGCCGCCTGCCCCTCAGACCACCGCTGCTGCTCCCACGCCGCCGGCCACCGAGCCGGCTCCCGCCACTCCGGAACCGCCGCCACCCGTGGAAACCACCACAGGTCCGGCCCAACACTCCGGCGTCATCAAAGGCGGTCAGTTCTGCAAGCAAGCCGAGGAGGGTTGGACCGGCCTCGACGCCAGTGGCGACGTGTGGGTCTGCCGCGACGTGAACCACGATGGTCATCCCCACTGGGTGAGGCCGTAGTCGATTGATGAGGTGACGGACGGAGGTGCTCGCGGAAACGGCATGCTTTGTACTTGCGGAACAGGGCATTCCGGGCGGAGATTTCGAACCCGCGTCCCGGGTCCCAACGGGCGCCCGAAATCCTCGGCCACAGACGACCGGATGCTGCCACGGACGACCAGTCCGCGAAGCCGCTGCAATGCATTGCAACACGTCGATGGAGTGTCTGCAGGTCAAGACTGGCGAGTGGACGCCCGGCCGCCGCCAGACGATCATGGCTGGATGGCATTGGTTACGGGGGCTGAACCGACAGCCTGGGACGAAATATCCGCAGCGGTGGCCGAAGCGCCGTACCCGGTCGAGGTGCTGCCGGTCGAGCCGGGGCTGGGAGAGCTGCGGCTGAGCGCGCTGGGTATCACCACCGGCTCGTGCCTCGGCGCGGTTGTCGCCCATACAGGTGGTCTGCTGGTCGACCACGGTTGGTTGCGGGTACTCGGCGGTGGGCACGAGCAGCTGCCGGAGGTGGTACCGCCGCAGACCGCGGAGGCCGGGCTCACCATCGCATACGACGTGCTCGGCGGGCAGTTCTCCTGGCTTACGCCGGCCGGCGGTGGCACCCCGACCGTGCACTACTTCGGCCCCGACGACCTGACCTGGCAGGACCTGGACCTCGGCTACGCTGCCTGGCTGCACGCGATGCTCACCGGGGCGCTGACCAGGTTCTACGCCAGCCTGCGGTGGCCCGGCTGGGAGGCCGAGCTGGCTGCTGTCGCACCGGACCAGGGGATCAGCGCAGTGCCGCCGCCGTTCACCCGGGAGGGCAAGGATCTGGCCACGGTCTCCCGGAGGGTGGTCCCACTGGCGGAACTGGTCACCCTCTATCCGGACATCGCGCGGCAACTCGACGCCCGCGAACCCTGACAACGAGTCCCTGACAGCCGGGCCCACGCAGGCGGGCATGGCGACCCGGCTGCCCGTGCCGGCGGCGACCGGATTGGCTACGTCGCTGTCGGCGGCGACCGGATCGGCTACGTCGCGGCCAGCCCCGGATCGCTCGGGTGCGGGGTCAGCGGCGTGGTCTCCACCGTCATCCAGGCGTCCAGGGGCAGTGACGTCAGGATCTCCTGCAGCTCGGCTGCGTCCCGGGCGCGCCACAGACCCAGCGCCCGGGACGCGCCGGGCAGCCGCCAGAGCCGTAGAAGACGCCCCTGAGTGCCCAGCTCCGCCGCCCGCTTAGCCTCGCGCGCCTCGGCGTCGTGGACGACCCGTCCGGTGTCCCCTCGGGGAAGGCGACCGTGAAGGTGGTCAGGTACTCCGTCGCGCCCTGGCGGGGCGGCAGGTCGGGGTCGTTCGGGTGCGGTGCGAGCGGCGTGACTTCGTCGGTACGCCACACCCGTAGCGGCATCGATGCGAGTACCTGTTCGAGTTGGGCAGCGTCGTCGGCGGCGAACAGTCCCAACGAGCGCCACTCGCCGGGCGCCAGCGGCGGCCGCCACAGCCGCAGCAGGTGTCCCTGCGCGGCGAGTTCGGCCGAGTGTGCCGCTTCGCGGGCGCGGACGTCGGCGACGGCTTCGTCCGGCGTGCCGTCCGGAACGCGGGTGGTCATGGTGACGAGGTACTGCATATCGACGCGCTCCCCGGTCCGGCCGTGTCCTGCCTCTCCCGCATCCTCCCAGAACGACCGACCAGCGCGAGGCGCATGCCGGCAGTAGGCGCCGCCGGCCGCGAGACGCGTGCCGGCAGCGGGCGCCGTCGGCTAGGCGGGGTCGTTGCGGGACAGCTGGCGGTCGCGCAGGTCGGCGTGCATCTCCCAGGGGGCCTGGGGGAGTACCTGGCCGGTCTCCAGGAGCGACTTGAGGTTGGCGAAGACGGCCGGCCAGCCGGCCGAAACGGCCTCCCGGGCCGCGTCGTCGACCAGGTGTTCGTGGGTGACGGTGAGCCGGACGATGTCGTGGTACGGCTCCACCTCGAAGGTCACCGTGGCGGGCGGCTCGGCCGGCTGCCCCCCGGGTTCCTCGAAGGTCAGTACCAGCCGGGTCGGTGGCACCGCTTCGACGACGGTTCCGACGACGTCCGCGATACCGGAGCCGTCGACCCGCCGGTGCTCCCAGGACGAGCCGGGCTGCCAGTCGGAGACGTTGCTGTGGCCCCAGTACGCGGCGGTCAGGTCGGCGTCGGTGAGCGCCTGCCAGACCCGGGCCGGGGTGGCGTGGATGTAGGTGACGTAGACGTACGTCGGCTGTTGGGTGGTCATGTCGTCGTCCTCTGCTCGGTGGCCTGATCGCGTCGAGTGCCGCCAGGCGGGGGTACTCGAACGGGGCGATCCAGCGTTGCCGGATGTCGTGCAGCGGGACGGGATTGAGGTAGTGCAGCTTCTCCCGGCCCCGCCGGACGGTGCTGACGAGGTTGGCGTCCTCGAGGATCGCCAGGTGCTGGGTGGCCGACTGGCGGGCCATGTCCAGGCCCGCGCAGAGCCGGCCGAGGGTCTGGCCGTTCTCCCGGCGCAGGCTGTCCAGCAGTCCCCGCCGGGTGGGGTCGGCGAGCGCCTTGAACACCTTGTCGAGGTCGCCGTCCACCAACCCATTATGCAGCCAAATCCCTGCATGACGTCAAGTGACAGCTGGGATGTCCTGGCGAGCGGCACAACTGGGGCGGTTGAGAGTCGTGTGGTCGGGGTGGACGATGGCCGGGCGCTGTCGCTCCAGGGTTACGGGAAAGTTGCCCGACTCTCGTATTCTCGCTGCGTGCGGCGGTGGTGGCGGGAGCGTGGGCGAGCGATCGCGATGCGGATCGGGTGTGTCGGGTTCATTGTGGGCGGCGCTGTCGGCCTGCCGTGGTCCCTCTCGGTGATCGTGGACGGCGCCCGCGCCCACCTCGTCGGAGTACGCGGTGTCATGACGGTGAGTAGTTGTGAACGCGCGTCTACCGGGCGTTACAACCCGGCATACCGCAGTTGTACGGGTGACTTCCGGTCCGACGATCTGTCCGTGGTGATCACGCGGGTCACGTTGGCCGATGCCGATCACGACGCGGCGCACGAGCGGCTGGCGGTCGTCGTCAGTAGCCCGCACGCCGGGCGGGTGTGGCGGGCCGGCAACTGGCTGTGGTGGACGGATACGGGCATGTTGATCTTCGCTTCCAGCGTCGGCATCGCGGGCGGCATCGCCTACCTGCGGCTCGATCAGCGCAAGCGGCGGGCGGCACGGAAGGCCGCCGAGCATCCCGCTGTCCGCCCCGGCCGTGACCATGGCCGACGGCGCAGGCCCCGTCCGGTGCCGAGGACGCACACCCGGCGACAACTGCCCGGCCAGGCGCGGGTTCCGTGAAGCGGGCGCGGGCGCACGTGGGTGCGCCCGCGCCCGTACCCGCTAGTTGATGAAGGTGATGCGATCGGCCGCCGGCGGGGCGATCGGTGCGGTGGGGCTGGAGTGGGCGGTCAGATATGCCGTGAAGGCGTCGATGTCCAACTCCCCGACCAGCGGGTCGGTGCCCTGGGTGAGGATGCCGAAGCCGTCCCCGCCACCGGCCAGGAAGTTGTTCACGGTGATCCGGTAGCTGGCCGCCTGGTCCAGCGGGGCACCGTTGACGGTGATCGAGGAGACCACGATCTTGTCGGCTCCGGTCTTGGACCTGTCGGTGGTGTACTTCAGCCCTGCCGAGATCTGCAGGACCTTCGGTGCGGCGGCGTTGGTACCGCTGTACTGCTGCTGGAGCAGCGTGACCAGCTGTGCCCCGGTGAGGGTCAGCGTGGTCAGGTAGTTGTTGAAGGGCTGCACGGCGAACGCGTCGCCGTAGGTGACCACGCCGTTGCCTTCGCCGCTGGCCGGCAGGTAGGCGAGGTCGGAGCGGATACCGCCGACGTTCATGATGGCCAGTACCGCGCCGCCGGTCGCGGCCGAGGAGGTCGCCTCCAACTGCGAGTCGGCGATCAGGTCACCCAGCGGTACCTCGGGAGCGGTGGATCCGCGGCCCAGAATGTCGGTCGAGATGTAGCCCACCGGCTTGTTCGCGATCGGGGCGATCAGCGTGGCGTACTTGCTGACCAGCGCGGTCTGCGTGGGGTCGGGGGTGACGTCGCGGGTGACGATGCGGTTCACGGCGGTGGCCGAGGAGCGGACCACGTCGTGCGACTTCTTGTCGATCTTGAAGTTGATGTCGGTGAACAGTCGGCCGAACGAGGCGGCGCTGGTCACCAGGCGCGGGTTGCCGTTCGGGTCGGGGACATTGCACACGTACGACGTGTGCGAGTGCCCGCTGACGATGACGTCGATGCGCGGGTCGATGGCCTTGGCGACGTTGGCGAAGTCGCCGGTCAGGCCGGAGCCCGGACCGTTCGCGTTGCAGTCGAAGTTGTAGACCGGGCTGGTCGGGGTACCCCCGTCGTGGACCATCAGCACGATCGCCTTGACGCCCAGGGCGGAGAGCAGTCCCGCGTAGAAGTGGGCCGTCTCCACCTCCTTCTTGAAGGTCAGCCCGGCCACGCCGCTGGCGGTGACGATGTCCGGGGTGCTCTCCAGGCCCAGGCCGATGAAGCCGACCGGCTGGCCACCGATGATCTTGATCCAGAACGGCGGCAGCAACGGCAGGTGGGTACTGTCGTCGATCACGTTGGCGGCCAGGTACCGGAAGTCCGCCCCGGCGTACGGCGTGGTCGGGTCGTAGCAGCCGTCGTCGGCCCGGCAACCGCCGTACTGCAACCGCTTCAGCTCCGCCTTGCCCTCGTCGAACTCGTGGTTGCCCACGCTGGACAGGGCCAGGCCGAGGTTGTTCATGGCCAGGATGGTCGGCTCGTCGTGGAACGCGGCCGACGCCAGCGGGCTCGCTCCGACCAGGTCGCCCGCGGCCACCGTGATGGTGTTCGGGTGCCCCACCCGGGCGTTCTTGAGGTGCGTGGTCAGGTATGCCACCCCGCCGGCCGGTACCGCCACGGTGGCGCCGGTGGCATCCAGCGTGGTGATGGTGCCGGACGAGCCCGACGGGGGTTGCAGGTTGCCGTGGAAATCGTTGATCGCGAGTACCTGAATGTCCACAGTGGATGGCGCCTTGGCGGCGGCCGGATCGGCCATCGTCAGGATCAGTGCGGATGCCAGGCCGGCAGCCGCTATCGCCGTCAGCGACGCGCGCGGACGGAACTTCATGGGTGCCTCCGGGGGGTACAGAGTTGGCTGTCGATCCCGACTGAATCATGTTCAGCCGTACGGATAGCCAACATCCGATGTCCGCCGAGGGCAACATCAAGGGGCGCCCCGCCGGTGCGGAGCGCCCCTGATATGCGTACGTGTCCGGGTGGCTACCCAGCGCCACCGGACTGACTGGAGACTCAGTCCTCGGACTTGCCCGACTGCATACCCGCCGAGATCAGATCCATCACCGCGGAGTCCTGCAGGGTGGTCACGTCACCGAGCGACCGGTTCTCCGCCACGTCCCGCAGCAGCCGCCGCATGATCTTCCCGGACCGGGTCTTCGGCAGCTCGGCGACCAGCATGATCTGGCGCGGCTTGGCGATCGGCCCGAGCGACTGCGCGACGTGGTCACGCAACTCCTTGACCAGCGAGTCGTCCGGCACCACCGAGCCACGCAGGATGACGAACGCGACGATCGCCTGCCCGGTGGTCGGGTCGGTCGCGCCGACCACCGCGCTCTCCGCCACCTTCGGGTGGCTGACC
The DNA here is from genome assembly GCA_963794685.1 of uncultured Actinomycetota bacterium. Taxonomy (GTDB): domain Bacteria; phylum Actinomycetota; class Actinomycetes; order Mycobacteriales; family Micromonosporaceae; genus CAVTWH01. Next base: position 301,113 of record CAWCFK010000015.1, read on the forward strand.
AGCGCCGACTCCACCTCGGTCGTCGAGATGTTGTGGCCGGACACCAGCATCACGTCGTCGACCCGGCCGAGCAGCCACAGGTCGCCGTCGTCGTCGCGCTTGGCACCGTCACCGGCGAAGTACATGCCCTCGAAGCGCGACCAGTACGTCTCGATGAACCGCTGGTCGTCGCCCCAGATGGTGCGCAGCATGCTCGGCCACGGCTCGCGCAGCACCAGGTATCCGCCGCCGCCGTTGGGGACCGAGGTACCGGTGTCGTCCACCACGTCAGCCGAGATGCCGGGGAGTGGGCGCATTGCCGAGCCCGGCTTGGTGGCGGTCACGCCCGGCAGCGGGGAGATCATCATTGCCCCGGTCTCGGTCTGCCACCAGGTGTCCACGACGGGCGTGGTGCCGGCGCCGATGTTCTGCCGGTACCAGATCCAGGCCTCGGGGTTGATCGGCTCCCCGACGCTCCCCAGCAGCCGCAGGCTGGACAGGTCGTACCCGGCCGGGATGTCGTCGCCCCACTTCATCATGGTGCGGATCAGGGTGGGCGCGGTGTAGAGGATGGTGACGCCGTAGCGCTGCACGATGTCCCAGAACCGGCCCTTGTCCGGGGTGTCCGGGGTGCCCTCGTACATGATCTGGGTGGCCCCGTTGGCCAGCGGTCCGTAGACGATGTACGAGTGCCCGGTGACCCAGCCGATGTCGGCGGTGCACCAGTACACATCGGTCTCCGGCTTGAGGTCGAAGACCGCCCAGTGGGTGTACGACGTCTGCGTCAGGTACCCGCCGGTGGTGTGCAGGATGCCCTTCGGCTTCGCGGTCGTGCCCGAGGTGTAGAGGATGAACAGCGGGTGCTCGGCGTCGAACGGCTGCGCCGTGTGCTCGGTACTGGCCTGCTCCACGGTCTCGTGCCACCACAGGTCACGCCCGTCGGTCCAGTCCACCTCCTGCCCGGTCCGGCGGACCACCAGGACGTGCTCGACGCTCGGGCACCGCGCCGCGCTGGCGTCCACGGTCGGCTTGAGCGGGCTGGGGTTGCCGCGCCGGTACCCACCGTCTGCGGTGATCACCACCTTGGCGGTGGCGTCGGCGATCCGGCCGGACAGCGCGTCCACCGAGAAGCCGCCGAAGACCACGCTGTGGGTGGCTCCGATCCGGGCGCACGCCAGCATCGCCACCGCGGCCTCGGGGATCATCGGCAGGTAGATGGCGACCCGGTCGCCGGCCACCACGCCCAGGTCGGTCAGCGTGTTGGCGGCCTGGCAGACGCTCGCGTGCAGGTCGGCGTAGGTGATGGTGCGGGTGTCGCCCGGCTCGCCCTCCCAGTGGATCGCCACCCGGTCGCCGAGCCCGGCCTCCAGGTGCCGGTCCAGGCAGTTGTAGGCGATGTTCAGCTCGCCGCCGACGAACCACTTGGCGAACGGCGGGTTCGACCAGTCCAGCGTCTGGTCCCACTCCTTCGCCCAGCTCAGCCGGCGGGCCTGCTGCTCCCAGAAGGCCAGCGGGTCCTCGTCGGCCTGTCGGTAGGCGTCTGCCGTGACGTTGGCGGCGGCGGCCAGCTCGGCCGGGGGTTCGAACCGCCGGTTCTCCTTGAGGAGGTTCTCCAACGTTTCGCTCATCGGGCGCGCTCCCTTGACGTGTTACCAGCTCATATCGGATCGGCGCTGTTCAACGGTGCTCTTCACCTTCGACAGTGCAGGCTAACCACGTTGCGCGGAGGTTGCGACCGTTGCTGCCGGATCCAGCGCCGAACGACAGCGGGTACGCGCTCGCTGGCGCCCACTGCTCACATCTTGCCGTTTCTCGCGCGTTACGAACAACCCCAAGCACGGATCGAGCAGATTTGTGCAGTGCCCCCCTCCTGAGTGGAGCGTTTCCGACTGTGGCTACTCTGTGTCACCATGACCGATCCACTGGCGCCGCTGCTGGATCTCGCCGACGTCCCGGACGCGCTGGCCGCCGCCCGGAGCACCGTCGACGACGCGCTGCGCCATCCCGCCCTGCGCCGCTCCGGCGGCCAGGTAGCCGCTGAACTGGGCCTACGCTCCGCCGTTGCGAGCGCCGCCCTGGACGGACACGAGTTCCCGCTCGACGACGTGCGTGCCGGAACCGTCACCGACCCGGTCGTCCAGGGTGCCCTGCGGGTCACCCGGGAACTCGACGCCCTGGCCACCCTGTGGCCCAAGGTGCCGCGCCAGGTGCTCGCCCGCATCCATCTGCTCGCCGGTCGGGACAGCGTGCCGGTCGGCGAACTCGGCCGCCCCAGCCTCGCGGCCGACCTGGCCCCGCGGATGGACGCACTGGTCAACCTGGTCACCGCGCCGACGACCGCGCCGACGCTGCTGCTCGCCGCGGTGGTCCACGCCGAGTTGGCCACACTGGGCGCGTTCCGCGGGCCGAACGGCCTGGTCGCCCGCGCGGCAGCCCGCCTCACGCTGCTCGCCGGGGGCCTCGACCCACGCGGCCTGATCGCCCCTGAGCTGGGACATCTGGCCCGGCAACCGGAGTACCTGGGCAGCCTCAACGCCTACGCCACCGGCACCCCCGACGGCGTGCGCTCCTGGCTGCGGCATTACGCGACCGCGGTGACGGTCGCCGCCGGAGAGGCCGTCACCGTCGGTGACGAGGTGCTCGCCTAAACCTATCTGGGTACCCGCTCCGCCCACCGTGGCCGCGTCGGGTCCCGCCCGTCCGCCCCAGCCGTACCTGGCCGGGGCGGACGGCGCTCAGTCCTGCGGCGCGGCGGGGTACTGCCCCGCGCCCGGGTACTGCGGCGCTGCGGTGCCGGGTACGGCTGCTGCGGAGTTCCGTAGGCGGCGCGGCCGGCGGCTGCGGCGACCCGTACTGCGGCTGCGGTGCCCCGTAGCCGGCCGGCTGGGGCTGCCCGTACGGCGCGCCGGGCTGACCGGGCTGGGCCGGGTACTGCTGGCCGGGAGCCGGGTAGCCGGGCTGCGGCGGGTACGGGTACTGCTGCTGGGCCGGGTACTGCCCCTGGGCCGGGTACTGCGGCTGGGCCGGCGGGTAGGGCTGGTAGGGCGCCGGGTAGCCGGGCTGCTGCGGAGCGCCCGGAGCGCCCCCGGCCAGCGGCTGGTGCATCGGGTACGGCGCCGGCTGGCCCGGTGCGAGCGGCGGCCCGGTCGGCTGCGGCGTCGAGTCGCCCTTGAACATCGCCCACAGGCCCTGGGCGGCCAACAGGTAGGGCACGATCGCGGCGTAGATGCTGATGAGGATCCAGCCGCCGAGGAGCAGGACGTAGCCGGCCCAGATCGTCAGGATCAGGCCGAGTGCCACGCGGACGGCCCGGGACTTGTTGGACTGGTTGGGGAACGCGGCGCTGAGCGCGAGGACCAGGCCGCCGACAACGTAAATGATCAGAACCGTGTGACCGAACCCGTTGTCCAGGCTGATCTGTGCGAGGTTCATTACCGCTCCGGGGGAGTAAGGGGTGTGCGGCTGTCACCCTAGAGCACGGTCGGTCCCCGACGATGCCCCGTTCCCCTGCTGGCACGGCATCTGCCGGCACTTCGTCCGCTGGGCACAACGGCCGCTGACACGGGGACGGCGCCTCACCAGGAGGCGCCGTCCATGCATGCGTACCGGGATACCATGCGTGCACCTTGTGCTGTTGTCTGCGGTCCTCGCGGCACCGCAGCAACTCGCCTGAGCGCGGCTGATCGCGCGTGGGTTCCCGGTCGCAATGCACGGGATTCAGATGATTCCCGTACCCCCTGTTCTACGCCCAATCGCCGCCCGATGCCAGCACTCCGGCCGATTGTGTGATCCCACAGCACCGCTGGGAGAAGAGTGAAACCCCAGCTCAGCTGCCATATGTCCGGTGCTCGGCGCGTCCGTCACGGCGGCCGTGTGGCATGCGCCGGGCCGGGGTGGGCGCGGCAGCTGCGGCGCGGGGCGAAAGGTCAGTCGGTGGTGCGGGCGCGGCGGTGGCGGCTGTAGATGACCGCGCCGATCACCACGGCCAGGCCGACGGCGAGTGCCGCGGCGGCGACGGGTACCGCGGGACGGCTGCGTAGGCGGCGACCCAGCGGGACCGGGTGGCGGAACTCCAGCATCGGCCAGCCCTGCTCGGCGGCGAGCCGGCGCAGGCTGCGGTCGGGGTTGACGGCGGTAGGGTGCCCGACCGCCTCCAACAGCGGCACGTCCGTCACCGAGTCCGAGTAGGCGTAGCAGTCCGCCAGGTCGTACCCCCGGATCTTGGCAAGTTCCTGGACGGCCTCGACCTTCGCGGTGCCGGCGGCGTAGAACTCGATCTCGCCCGAGTAACGTCCGTCCTCGACCACCATCCGGGTCGCGATCACGTCGGTGACGCCCAGCAGCTCGCCGATCGGCCGGACCATCTCCTCACCGGACGCCGACACCAGCACCACGTCCCGGCCGGCCGCCTGGTGCTCCTCGATCAGGGCGGCCGCCTCGGCGTACACGAATGGATTGATCATTTCGTGCAGTGTCTCCGCGACGATCTGGTTGACCTGCTCCACCCGCCAGCCCCGGACGAGCTGGGCGAGGTAGTCCCGGATCCGGATCATCGACTGCTCGTCCGCGCGACCACCCAACTTGAAGGCGAGCTGGGCGTACGCACCCTGAACGAGGTCGCGTCGGGTGATCAGCCCATCACGGTAGAACGGCCGTCCGAAGGCCAAGGCACTTGACTTGGCGATGACGGTCTTATCGAGGTCGAAGAAGGCGGCGCTGCGGCCCACGGCAAGCCACTCTAGCCGGGACGGCGGACATCGAGTTGTCCGGCCAGTCGATGTGCGTCGGCTGGTCGGTCAGGAAGTATTCAGATGGCCATGGAGCGGTCTTGGCGGGGCGGTCGCGGCGGAGTAGCCTGCGGGGTCGTCGGGGGCGCGAGCAACCATCCACGGTGCGCGATGCAATTGGTGCGAGTACGTCGCAGACACTCTCGACGTGTCGGTTCGATTCAGGCATGCTTGTCACAACGTGATGCGACCGCTACACGGCGGGTAGTACACGACGATGTTTCTCGGCAACACGCACCCCCCGCGATTGCCGAGACGGTTCGGCTCGACCCCCCCGGGAGCCGAACCCCGACGACCCCCGTCACCCCCCGACGGGGGTCGTCCCATTCCCGAACCCCCGCCGAAGCTGTGCCGGCGCTCCGGGCGGAGCCCCGACAGGGTGGAGGTCATTCGAGACGGAGCAGGTCAGCTGCGCGGGGAGCCCGGAGCGGATCCGTGCTGTTCGCTGGCGTGAAGACGATAGGCGGCTTGAGCCTCGTTCGAGGTTTGCTCGGCGAAGACGGCTCCGCACGTAACACATTCCGCGAAATGGTTGAGGATCGAGTCGGTCTCCTCGTGCCACGCGTGGGGATCCCCCTTGCGGACCCAGTCTGGTGACCACCTGACGTCGAATGCGTAGTCGATGTTGATCGCGACATCCTCTGCGAGGATCTTCAAAGTCTGATCGTTCAGGTCGAGGTTCAGCATGATGTTCTTGACGACGAGTTCGTCGTGGATGTTGTCGATCAAGCGTCCGAAGTTGTCGATCGGTGGTAGCTGTGGCACTTCTCGATCTTCACATGAGCCGAGGTCGGCTGCGCGAGGTTCGGTGACTCAGCAGAAGCTCAGGTGGCGTTGTGCCCGAAGGTGAGGGCGTCCATCGTGGACGGGAGACCCTGTTGTACCGAGCATTGCTGCTGATCGGGGTGGCCGGGGTCGGAAAGTCAGCCGTGGCTGATGCGATCGGTGGGATCCTCACCACCGCGGGCCTTGCCACCGCCGTTGTCGATACCGACGCGCTCGCCCAGTTCGGACCGCGACCTGACGACGGCCAAACTCCGGGAAGCAGCTTCTACGATCGGCTGAAGTGCAGCAATCTGGGTGCGGTGTGGGCGAACTACCGGGCGGCCGGGGCGCGCTTCGTGGTGGTCAGCGCCGGTATCGACAGCGCGCCACTGCGCCAGGAGTACGCCGACAGTCTCGCGGGATGCGACGTCCAGCTGGTCCGGCTTGTCGCCGCGACGGACACCGTTCGCAACGTCTCCACGGCAGGGACGGCGAGGCGAAGCTCGCCCGGCACCTGGGAACGCTGGCCGATCAGGAGGCCAGGCTCGACGCCGTCGCGATCGAGGACTTCACCGTCGTCAACGACCGCGCCGCCACTGTTGTGGCGAGGGAAGTCATCACCCGTGCGGGTTGGCTCAGCCCGGCTGAGTGAGGTCAGCGGCGCACCCTCGGGGACGACGTTTCGCCGGGGGCCGTCCGGTGGTCACCTGTCGAGCGTGCTGGCGGCCGGGCGGTCGAGGACGTAGACGTAGGCGGGGCCGGCGTCTGCGGGGTCGTCGGAGTCGAGTTGGCCGGCCCAGGCGCGGCGGAATCCGGCCCGTTCCAGTGCCTTCCAGGAGCCCGAGTTTTCCTGCTGTGGGGCGGCGACGACCTGGTCAACGTCGGGGTCGGCGGCGAAACACAGTGCGGCACAGGCGGTGATCGCGGCGGTGCCGAGACCCTGGCGTAGCGCGTCCGGCTCGCCGATCAGGTAGTCGACGCCGGCCGCCGTGTCGATCCGGACCAGGCCGTCGGGCAGTGCCAGCGCCCAGTCCGGGTAGTCGCGGATCCGGTACCGCTGGATCAGGCCGACCGGGCGTTGCGGCGCGCAGATCAGGTACATCCAGGTGGGGTCGTCGCCCACGATGGCCGGGGCGTAGTGCGCGGTGACGCTGGCCAGGTCACTCGGGTCGCGCCAGAACCGGGCCACGTGCGGTTGGGTCAGCCAGTGCGCGATCAGCGGCAGGTCGGCGCTGGCGAGCGGGTGGAGTTGGACGTCGGGCATGCGGCCAGTGTGCCGCGCGTCGGGGCAACCGGGTGGCCGATGCGTCATAGCAGATCAACTTTGGCCGGCCCGCAGTTGTCCACAGGCACCCTCGCTGTCCACAGGGGACGGTCGACCTGGTTGGCCCGGCCCCTCGCCGCCTGCCACGGTGCCCGGGTCAGTTCGCGTCGCCCCGGGAGGTCGTCGGATGGCTGTGCAGCCCCTGCCCCACAACGTGCCGGTCGTGGCCCGTCCACTGCTCGTGACGGCCGACGCCGACCTGCTCGACGAACTGATCCGGATTGCGGCCAGCGTGGACGTGCTGCTCGACGTGGCCGCCGACGTACCGTCCGCGCGCCCCTGGTACGGCGGTGCTCCGCTGGTCCTCGTCGGCGTTGACCTGGCCGCCGGATGTGCCAGAGCCGGTCTGCGCCGGCACCGGGACGTGGTGGTGGTCGGCCGGTTCACCGGAGACGGACCACCGGACTGGAGCATCGCCGACGAGTTGCGCGCCGAGCACATCGCCGCGTTGCCGGCCGCCGAGCCGTGGCTGGCTCGCCGGCTTGCCTTGGCCCTCGATCCCGGGTCGCCCGGTCGGGCCGGGTCCGGACCGCTGTGGTTGGGCGAACGGGTGAACGGCTCCGCCGACCCTGGCCGGGCCAGTGTGCGCGGCGGGATCGCATCGCCGCCCCGGCCGCTCGCCGATCCGTCACCGCCGCTGGCCCCTCCCGCCGCCGAGCTGGCCTGGCCGGACTGGGACAGGCTGGATACGCAGTCCGGCGTGGTCGTTCGGCCGACCACGGCCGCCGGGGTCATCCGCAGCCGGGGCCTGGTGGTGTCGGTGGTCGGTGGCCGCGGCGGGGCCGGAGCGAGCGTGCTCGCCGCCGGACTCGCCCTCACCGCTGCCCGTGCCGGGGTGGACACCCTGCTGGTCGACGCCGATCCGCTCGGCGGCGGCCTTGACCTGGTACTCGGCTGGGAGGACCGGCCGGGTACGCGCTGGTCCGGAGTCGTTTCCGGGACGCCCGAGGCCATCGCGGCGCTGCCGTGCCAGGCCAGCCTCGCCGCGCTCTCCTACGACCGGAACCCGGCGCCCCGGGTTGGGCTGGACACGCTCTCCACCGTCCTCGCCCACGGCCGCCGCCATCGCGAACTGGTGATCGTGGACGTACCACGGCACTTCGACGATCGCGCACTGTTCGCGCTCACCGACGCCGACCAGGTCTTCCTCGTCGTACCCGCGCAGTTGCGGGCATGCGCGGCGGCCGGCCGGGTACTGGAGGTCACCCGGCAGCACTGCGACCGGATATCCGTGGTGGTACGCGGGCCGGGACCGGGCGGGCTGACGGTCGCGGACGTGGCCGAGGCGCTCGGCCTGCCTGCCGCCGGCTACCTGCGCTCCGAGCCGGGACTCGCCCGCGACCTGGAGCGGGGGCTGCCCCCGGCGCGAGACGGCAAGGGGCCGCTGGCCGTACTGTGCGCCCGGCTGTTGGCCGGCCTCGACCTCGCCGGCCGGGCCGACGCATGACCGCTGCCACCGCACCCGTCGTCCGGCTGCCGTCAGCCGGTGCGCTGACGCCGCTGCTGCTCGACCCCGAGGTCACCGACATCCTGGTCAACGGCGCCGACGTGTGGGTCGACCGGGGTCGCGGCCTGGTACGCGCACCGATCGACGTGGGTACTCCGACGGACGTACGCCGCCTCGCCCAACGACTCGCCGCCGCGGCCGGTCGCCGGTTGGATGACGGTGCGCCGTTCGTCGACTGCCAGCTCGTCGGACGGCTCCCGGGTACACGCCGTCCTGCCGCCGATCGCCCAGCCCGGCCCGCTGGGTGTCGGTACGCACCTTCCGCCGTCGCGACCTTCAGCCTCGGCGACCTGGATCCACTCCGGTGCCGTCACCGCCCACGGTGCCGCCCTGCTCGCCGCGATCGTCCGGGCCCGGCTGTCGTACCTCATCGTGGGTGGCGCGGGGAGCGGCAAGACCACGCTGCTCGGGGGTGCTGCTCGCACTGGTACCCGGCGACGAGCGGATCGTCGTTGGTGGAGGACGCCGCCGAGCTGCGGCCACCACATCCGCACCTGGTGGGCGTTACAGGGACGACCGGCCAATGTGGAGGGTGCCGGCGCGGTCGGGCTGCGCGAGTTGATCCGGCAGGCGCTGCGGATGCGGCCGGACCGGCTGGTCGTCGGGGAGTGCCGGGGCGCCGAGGTGGTCGACCTGCTGGGTGCGCTCAATACCGGTCACCAGGGCAGCGCCGCCACTCTGCACGCGAACACCGCCGCCGACGTACCGGCCCGGCTGGAGGCGCTCGGCCTGCTCGGCGGGGTACCCCGGGAAGCGCTGCACGCCCAGATCAGTGCCGGGTCTCCAGATCGCCATCGAGGTACGCCGGTCGCCGGGCGGTCGGGTGGTGGAGCAGGTGTGCCTGCTGCTCCCCGGTACGGGGCGGCGGGTCAGCGCGGTGACCGCGTGGCACCGGGTACACGGGATCGGGGCGGCAGCGGGCATGCTCGCCCGGCTACTGCGCGAGCAGGGGGTACGTCCGCCGGGCGGACTCGACGGCGAGCGCGTGGCGATCACCGCCGGCCCGCTCGGACTGGTGGCGGACGGCGCAGCCGTGGCGCGGGGTTCGGCGTGCTGAGCGGGTACCGGGTCCGGCAGCGGCTGCGGGATCTGACTGGAGGCGCGGCACCCCAGCGTCGGGTCAGCGCGCTGCTTGTCGTCCGGCCCCGGCTGGCGAGGGCCGCGGTGGTGACCGTGGCGGCCGGCTGCGCCCTCACGGTCAGCGGTCCGGTCGCAGCCGTGCCCGCCGGGGTCTACGCGGGCCTGGCCGTGTATCTGGGTCAGCGAGCCGAGTGGCGACGACGTGCGGCTGCGGCCGAGTCGGCGGCACTGGACGCTGTGGTCAGCCTCGCCGCAGACCTGCGGGCCGGCCAGCCGCCCGACCGGGCGCTGGCTGCTGTGGCCAGCTCCCTGCCCGACGAGTCGGCCGGCCTCAGCCGGGGCCTGCTCCGCCTCCCGAGGCCATCGCGGCCGGGCGGCGCGGTTGCGCTCATCCGGCAGCGGGTACTGGCCGCGGTTCGGGTGGCCGAGGCTACCGGCGCGCCCTTGGCCGACCTCCTGGACCGGCTCGACGCCGACCTGCGGACACAGCGGCTCGTCGCCGTCCACGGCGCGGCCCAGGCGGCCGGGGCCACCGCGACAGGCGCGCTGCTCGCGGCGCTACCAGTTGCCGGGATCGGTCTCGGGTACGGACTCGGAGTGGATCCGGGCCGGGTACTGCTGCACACCCGGGTGGGCGCGGGTTGCACGCTGCTCGCCCTGGCCCTCCAACTGGCTGGCCTCGCCTGGGTCGGCCGGATCGCCCGTGCCGCGACCGGATCACCCGGATGAACGCGTCGCGGTCCAGCCCGACTTGCGCGGCCCGGATCGGCGGACCCGCCGCGACAATGCGTGCCCGCTGGGCAGCGGAAGCCGTTCCGCTGGATGGCGCCGTTGCCGTTGCCGTTGCCGTTGCCGTTGCCGTTGCCTGGGCCTGGGCGGAGGTGGGGTTCGGTGAGTCGGCGGTGGGCGTTGGTTGGGGCGTTCAGCGCGGCGTTGCTCACGTACCTGCTGATCGGCGGTTGGCCGGGCGTGCCGGTCGGCGTGATGGCCGCAGTCGCGGGGTACCGGGTGGTGCGCCGGCTGGAGCCGCCGGGTGTCCGGCGCGAGCGCGAGGCGGCCGCAGCTGCGCTGCCGTTCGCGCTCGACCTGCTTGCCGGGGTACTCCGGGCGGGCCTGCCGGTAGGCGCGGCGGTGCACCTGGTGGCCAGCGCGATCGGTGGTCCGCTCGGGCAACGGCTCGACTCGGTTGGTCGGGAGTTGGCCCGTGGCATCGATCCGGCGCGTGCCTGGGCGGCGGTCGCCGGGTTGCCCGGCGGCAACCGGCTGGCGCCGGCCGCGGTTCGGCCGCGGACACGCGCTGCGCTGGCGAGCGCATTCGGTCGGCTCGCGGATGACCTGCGCAACGCCGCCGCCAGCCGGGCACAGGCCCGCGCCCAGCGCGCCGGGTACTGCTGGTGCTCCCGCTGGGGCGGTGCTTCCTGCCCGCCTTCGTCGTCGCCGGGGTGGTCCCGGTGATCGTCGCTGTACTCGGCGACGTGCTGCGCTGAAAGAGGTACCAGATTTCCGCAGGGTACGAGCCCGACTGCACGGGGACGCGGGAATGAACACGGCCGAGTACGCCGTCGGCACTCTGGCGGCGGTGGCCTTCGCAGGTGTGCTGCTCAAGGTGCTCACGTCTGAGAAGGTGCAGGCCGCGCTGTCCGGCATCGTGCTGCGAGCTCTCCGGTGACTCCCGGGTCGTGCCCCTGAGCCGGTCAGCGGTCGAGCCTGCGACAGGGGAAGCGGTCCGGATATCGAGCGCGCTCCAGGCCACGAGCATGTCCGGCACCGTGGGCACCTCTGGGACGGTCGGAACGTCTCGGACGGTGAGCCTGGCCCGGACGGTGAGCCTGCTCGGACGGTAGGCCTGGCCCGGACGGTGAGCCTGGCCGGGACGGTGAGCCTGGCCGGGACGGTGAGCCTGGCCGGGACGGTGAGCCTGGCCGGGACGGTGAGCCTGGCCGGGACGGTGAGCCTGGTCCGGACGGTGAGCTTGGTCCGGACGGTGAGCCTGGTCCGGACGGTGAGCTTGGTCCGGACGAGCTTGGTCCGGACGGTGAGCTTGGTCCGGACGGTGAGCTTGGTCCGGACGGTGAGGCTGGCTGGGATGGTGAGCCTGGCCGGGACGGTGGGTCCATCAAGCGTCGTGAGCGTGGCAAGGGGCGGCGGGAGCGTGGTGGCCGGGACCGGGGGGAGCGTCACGGCCGAGTTCGCGGTCGCATTGCCGTGCACGGGCGCACCTGCTGATCTTCTCGCTTGGCGTGATCGAACGCGGTGCTGACCCGGATGCGGTGCGTTGATGCCGCCCGAGATGGCGCGTTGGCGCAGGCCAGAGGTGGGGATGGGGCGGCCGCGGCACGGGACCGGGCGCCGGACGGCGCGGCGGTCACCGTGTGGCGCGAGGGTGACCTGACCCACGCAAAGGTCACTGCCGTAGTCCACCCGTTCGGCTCACGCCTGCCCGGCATCACTGTGACCGCCGACGCCACCGCGGAGATGGAGCCATGACCGTCAACGGCAGGCCCGCGACCGGCGAGCAGGTCGGCAAGCTTGAACCGGGACAGGAGGGACCCGTGAGCCGGCGGCGGGATGATCGGGGGTCGGCCTCGATCTGGTTGCTGGCGGCCGGCGTAACGGTACTGCTGATCGGGCTCGGGATGGCCCAGGCCGGCGCGGCCATGGTCGCCCGGCATAAGGCGCAGCAGGCAGCGGACCTCGGCGCATTGGCCGGGGCCAGGCAGTGGTACTCGGGTGCCGAGGCGGCCTGCGCCCGCGCCGGCGCCCTGGTCGTCGCCAACCACGCCCGGCTGGCCGGTTGCGTGCTGGACGGCCCGGACCTCGTGGTCGTCGCGGAGGTGCAGCCGGCCGGGCCGATCGGCGGGGTCGGCCCGGCGCGAGCAGCAGCCCGAGCGGGTCCCGTAGGCGGGTCGCTCGGTACGGCGGCCTGGAGCCCGGTGCCCGGACGTAGGGGTCGGTAGCCAGGTACCAGGGCTCGAAGCCAGACGGGTTGACAGGGCACCCGATAAGCCGGAGTCGGCGGATATTTACAGGTGGTGACAAATAGGAGCATTAGCATATGGATCGTGATGAAGCGGCTACTGGTCGCCGGGGTCG
>CAWCFK010000016.1:0-307969 GCA_963794685.1 uncultured Actinomycetota bacterium
AATGTCGTTGGTCGTCAAGGTGAGTGCGGCGGCGGCGGTACCGCAGAGAACGTCCACCGCGGTACCGGCGAGGGCGCGTTCCAGCCAGGTCCGTTCGACATTGCCCTCGGCGTAGGAGCGGGTCAGCACCGGGCCGGCCACCAGGGCCAGCCAGCTCACGGCGAACGCGACCGGGCCGATGATCGTGGCCGCCGTGAGGACGTCTGCGGTGGTCGGGTTCGGCCGGGACATGGCCGCCAGTGGGGTCAGGGTGGCGGTCAGTGCGAGGCCCAGGCCGGCGGCGGCCAGCCAACGGGTTTGCTTGGTCATCGTCATGGCCCTCTCCAGAGGTCAAGTGTGCTTGACATGAATGAGTGTGCGGCCCGGGATCCAATGGTGTCAAGTGTGCTTTACCGGCTGAGAATTGTGGCTGAGTCATAGCCCTGGTCCCGCGGACCACGTACGCGGATACCCGCGACATCTACACCACGTGGAAAGCCGGACACGAGGACGCCGAACAAGCGATCAGAGAGGCCGGGCTGATCCACAACCCGGACAACCACCAGAGCCACAAGCCGAACCCGAAGCGCTCTACAGCCTCTCTGTCTTCACCACCCGGCTTCGGGACGGCGCTCGATGCCGCCAACGTGCGGCGGGGTATGGGGGCCGGGTGGCGAAGGCGGGCCGGACTCGACCGCGGACGCAATGGACACCCGGGAGCTGCGGCACAGCTTCGTGTCGATCGCTCCGCGCGGGCGTGAGGCTGGAGCAGATCGCGGACCTGGTCGGGCACGCCGGCACGACGGTCACGGAGGGGTCTACCGCCACCAGCTGCGGCCGGTGCTGCTCGACCGGGGCGACGGCCATGGATCGGCATCTTCGGGCCGGGCAAGTCAGGACCGGAGCGATCGACGCTGAGTTAGACACTCGGCATGGAAAGAGGCCACATTCCATCGATGGGATGGGGCCTCTGAGCTGGGTGGGCGATACTGGGATCGAACCAGTGACCTCTTCGGTGTCAGCAGAGTCAAGGTGACGCTGGCGGACCTTGGCTCGTCATCTATCTGCGCTGGTCAGCGCCGTTGGTGGGTGTCGGTCTGCGGCGATTGTCGTCGCGCCACGGTCGCAAGATCGTCTCCCAGAATTCTCCCAGCGCCTCACGAGTCGTCAAACCTGTCAGACGCGGTGGCCGGCAGCGTAGCGGCGCGCCCATTGCACGAACCGTCGGGTGTTGTCGTCGGGTTCGAACCGTTCCAGCAAGTTGTCCAGGTCGGCGCTCGGCCCTGTGTCCGCCAGCATCCTGGCCTCGAGCCTGTGCAGTTCGTGCATGTTGTAGCCGGCGAACTGGGTCATGAGGGTCTCGCGGTCGAGCAGCGACAGCAGCAACGGCAGCTCGGTTTGCAGGTGTACCGCCATGTCTTGGCCCATGGCGGTGCCAGCCTCCCGAGTGTTGGCGCTGGGGGTCCAACGGTCGTCGGGAAAGTCGCTCCCGATGTCGTGCTGGAGCCGCCGGTGCCAAACGCCGTCAGCGGCGCACGGGTGCGTCGCGCCTGGATGCCGCGTTGGGTAGAGCGTCTTCAACCAGTCCCATTGGGGCGCCGGGACGGCGGCCATGTTGACAAAGATCCTGGGAAGTCGGTCGGGCCAGACTTGTTGCGATCGCTGGAACTCGACAAGGACGTAGTCACCAAGGTCGGACCTGATGTACAGCGTTGGGCTATCCGCGACGAATCCGCTGCCGGCGAGGCTCTTCTTCAGTTCGGCGAACGCAGCCCGGACAGCGGGGGAACCTGCCACCTGAATTGCCTCCGTATCCACGGCGCGCCTGCCGAGAGTTCCGAATTATGCACGGCTGGCGAGTAGAGGTCCACTGAGACGGGGTCTGGTGATTCGTTGATGGCTTCCCGTCGCGCAGGCTCACCCCGACCGGGCCGCGCCGGCTGGTCCAGTGGAGCGCCCCACCGGACGAACGACCGGACCCGGCCGGCGCGGTCTGGTGGCCTCCGGTGCGCCACCGGTGAGCGATCGGCGCGGCTTCCCTGAGCGCCGAGGTCCAGGGCGAGCAGCCCTGGCCGCCGGAGGCCGGATCCGGGGCGTAGGGCCGGAGCCCTCCCGCCGGAGGCACCGCGCTGTGCCGATCGCCGGCCGCGCGCCATGGCCCGGCCGCCACCGTGCCGGCGGCCGGCGGTCGACGCTTGCCCGACGCTGCCGAGACCGCCCGGTTGAACGTCGGGCTCCTGCGTGTCCGCCTATCGCAGCGTGACGGGCCGGGGTCGGCGCCGGGAGCGAAGCGGCAAGGCGCCGTGCCCCGGACGCGCGGCCGCGGCCGCTTGCGGCCGCCTTGAAGACTTATAGAAAGTTCTCACCCGGCAGATCTCGGCCGGATGTCCGACTCCGGTTGATGCTTGACACGGCGGCCTCGGTTGATGCTTGACACCTGGTCGGCCTGGTCCTCGTTTGGCCTGTGAATTCAGGCGAAGGGGGCTGGGTGGGACTCGCGGAGTTGAGCGTTATGGAGCAACGGTTTCATGCAGTGATGGAGTGCCTGGGCGGTACTCCGAAGACTGAGGTGGCGGCCCGGTATGGGGTTTCCCGCCAGTCGGTGCATTCGTGGTTGGCCCGGTATGCGGCTGGCGGGGTGAAGGCGTTGGAGGACCAGTCGCACCGGGTGCATGACTGCCCGCACCGGATCGACGCCGAGGTGGAGGCGTTGGTGTGTGAGCTGCGCCGGGATCATCCTCGGTGGGGGCCGCGCCGGTTGCGGTTCGAGGTCGGCCGCGCGGGGTATTTCGCCGTTGCCGGGCAGGGCCACGGTCTACCGGATTCTGCGCCGCAACAACCTTGTCGCGGGTATCCCGAGGAAGCGGCGGCGGGAGGACTACCAGCGGTGGGAACGGCCGCAGCCGATGGAGCTGTGGCAGATGGACATCGTCGGTGGTGTCCTGCTGGCGGATGGCACGGAGGCCAAGGTGGTCACCGGGCTGGATGACCATTCCCGGTACTGCGTCATCGCCACGGTGGTGCGCCGGGCTACGGGCCGGGCGGTGTGTTCCGCGTTCGCCGCCGCGTTGGTGAAGTTCGGGGTGCCGGGTGAGATGTTGACGGACAACGGGAAGCAGTTCACTGGCCGGTTCACCAAGCCACGTCCGGGTGAGGTGCTCTTCGAGCGGATCTGCCGGGAGAACGGCATCGTGGCCCGTAACACCAAACCCCGGTCCCCGACCACGACGGGGAAAGTGGAACGGTTCCACCAAAGTTTGCAGGGTGAGTGCTTGACCGGGCAGGTCTTTTCCCACAGTGGAGGCGGCCCAGGCCGCGGTGGACGCGTTCGTGGCCGAGTACAACTATGACCGGCCGCATCAGGGCATTGACGACGCGTTCCCGGGCGACCGGTTCCACCGCCCGAACCCGGACCGGGACAAGACCGAAGCCACCGCCCCGCCGCTGCGGATCCCGCCCGGCCTCCTACCAGCCCTACCCCGCCCGAGGCGCCGGCGGCGTCCCCGGCGGTCGAGTCGGCCGATGATGCCTCCACGATGGTGGCTGGCCGATCTGTGCCGGTGCAGGTCGACCGGGTCGTTCCGGCGTCGGGGAATCTCACGATCGCTCAGCAACAGATCTGGCTCGGCCCGGCCCGTGCCGGCCTGCCCATCACCGTGTGGGTCGACACCGACCGGCTCCACGTCCTTACCCGCGATGGGGCCAGGATCAAGAGCTGTCCATCAAGGCTGTCCAACGCGACCTGGCCCGTCTGCTGGCCGACGGCGGCCGACCCGCCGGCCCCTCACCCCTGCCCGCCCCCGCCGCTCCCGAGCTGCGGGCCGTGGAGGTCGACCGGGTCGTCAACGGCTGCGGCGGGATCAGCATCAGCGGCCGACAAATCAGCGTCGGCATGCCACCTGGCCGGGCAACGCGTCCGGATCCGCCTGGACGGCATCCTGCTGCACGTCATCGACGAACAGGACCAGCTCCGCCGAACCCTGCGCTGCCCGCTACCGCCCACCGCGTGCGCCCGCATCCGCGACGCCCGACCCGCCTCACCCGTGCCGCCACCCGCCGCCAGCCCAACCGTGGAACGGGTGGTGTCCATCAACGGCAGCATCCAAGTCGCCGGACAGCGGATCCAGGTCGGCGTCGTGCACGCCCGCAAGCTGGTCCGCGTCGCCATGGACGAACACACCGTCACCGTCTACGACAACGACACCCCGATCAAAGCCGTCCCCCGCCGCAGCACCACCAACCTCAACCGCACAAAGCCCAGCCACCAGATCACAGCTCAACGGTGACCGGCCGTTGCTCACCTGCCGGCCTGAACAGGTAGCACCACGACGCGATCAACCTCGACCTGATACCCGATCACCGGCTGGGTCTCGAAGCCCTCCGGACTCATCAGCACCGCCTTGGCGAGCACGCGGCCAATCGCCCGCAGGAACTCGCACAACACGTCAAGACACTCCTGCCCCTGCAGCTCACGAAGGTCTACGTCGAAGTCGATCTGCTCTACCGACCGGGGTCGAAAGATCGCCAGAACCCCTGAGGCCGGCCACACCTTCAACATCACATCGGCCTCGAGCCGACGGCACAGCATCTCCTCGACCCGGTCCGGCACCCGCTGGACCTCGCCATCCTCGGAGTACTCGCACGCCCAGCCCTTGGAACGAATCAGATCCACCACAGCTTGCCAATCGGCCACCCGTCGCACCCGGCACGCACACATCCGGCAGCACCCCGTTCACCCCCGGGTCAAACCACTCCCGAACGTCGTCCCACCGCAGATCAGACACACCACCACGCTGCCCGGCACCCGACCATCCAGCAACCCGGTTCCCACCACGACACGGGCTCGTGACAGCCGCCCTACCATCAGAGCAGCAGTACAAGACCCCTATTCGATCATGACCTGGTGTCAAGGATCGTGCGAGGCCGTTTCGTCAAGCATCATGTGAGCCCAGGCACAGATCTCGGCCGGATCGTGGCCGGCGGCTCGCCCGGCGTGGCCGACCAGGGGGTTACGGCCGGGTCAGATGGCGATGGTGTCGACGCCGGGGTAAGCGTCGGGGTCAGTGGTGATGACGTACTCGGCGTCGCCGTCGATGACGGCGAGTGCGGCGCATGCCCGGTCCGGGGTGCCGTACAGCGTGCTGGCTGTGGCGGTGCGTTGCCACGCGTCGGAGTCCAAGGCCAGGAGTTGGCCGTCGTTGTGGTGTGTGAGTAGGTGGAGCATGGACAGCGTGTGCGGCGTGGCCTCGATGGCGGCATTAATGAGGCAGAGAACCGGGAGCCCGAACTGGGCGCTTTCCTCGCTGAACTCGCCGATCAGCTCTCCGACTGCGATGGAGCCGGCGGCGTAGGCCCGGATGGCGCTGGCGTCCAGGACGGCGCGGATGCTCACGCGGCGTCGAGGCGTCGACGGATCTCCTCGCGGCGCTCCTGGCGCTGCTCGGGGGTCCATCGCGCGTCGAGGGCGGCAAGCTGAGCCCGCATGTGCTCGCGGATCTGCCGAACCTGCTCGGGTGTGGCCCTGTCGTAGGTCAGGCCGCGCAGATCGTCTGGTAGATCGGTGGCCCGTGGGACGGACTGGTCGGCGTTCGCCATGGTCACAGGCTACTCCCGTTCGGTGCCCATTTGGCCGTCGCCGGTGCGGCGGCCCTGCCGACCAGCCCGCGTGCGAGACGCAGATGGCCGTGGATGGTCTGCGCCGCGAGCGCCGGTGTGGTGGTTGTCGTGTCCAGGCTGAGGTCTGGTGCGGCCGGCGTCGCTGTCTCGTCCCATGCGGCGAGCCGGGCATTGGTGTCCCCGGTCGCCCTGGCCGCGATTCGGCGAGCTGCTTCGGTCCTGTCGCACCAGACTGATGCCACGAGCCAGTAGGTGTTCGGTGTGGCCCGGCGTACGGCGTCGATGGCGGCGAGCTGCCCGAGGTGGACCACCGGGATCTGGTGGCGGAGCCGTGCGGTCAGCTCGGGGAGGTCGATCGCGTACCGGGCACCGTAGCGAGCGTCTCCCACACGATTGCTCTAGCTTGGTGGAGCCGGTCGAGAGCATCGTCGGTGGTGAGGCGGTAGCCTGCCGTCGCCGCGCTCCGGCCTTCAGCCGGGGGAAGAGCATGTAGGCCGGGTCGAGGTCGTAAAGGGCGCCTGTGATGGTGTCCTTTCCCGCTGCGGCGGTCCGTAGAGGATGACTCCCTCGGTCATCGGCGCGCCCCGACCAGTACGCTGGCCAGCAGTTCGTCGGCCTGGCGCTGAAGTGGCGCACTGGATGCCGAGTTGTCGATCAGGAAGTACGAGCCGGCCGGCCGCAGTTCGATGTTGATGGCGGACGGGTCGGCCGGCCAGTCGGCTAGCTTGGCCGCGTCCCGAGCGGCGGAGCGGTGCCGGATGTAGCTGAGCATGGTCACCGGGTCGCGCAGTAGACCCACACGAAGGTGGTGGTCGCGTCGAGGGCTTGGAAGCTGGCCCGGGTGCGCTCGATACAGCCGGCCCGGCCGGTGCCGGTCCTGGCCGACCCGTGGCCCGGGGTGCCGGTGCGGGGCCGGAACGCGGCCCTCCGGGCTGACTCCTGCTGGACACCGATCGCCCCTGGCCTGACTCCGCACGGCCTGCGGCACTCGCACAAGACCCTGATGGAGGAGCTGGGCGCCCCGGGCAAGCTGATGGACGAGCGGATGGGCCACGAGGACGGCTCGGTACAGGCCCGCTACACCCACGTCACGGCCGCCATGCGGGCTCAGCTCATGGCCGGGCTGACCGGGCTCTGGCTCGCGGCTCTGGACGCACGCCGGACGATGCTCCGGGCTCGCCGGTGGCGGTTTTGAACACCCTGCTCCGCCCGCGCGGAGGAGGCTGGGGAGTGAGTTTTCAAGATCGGCTCCCGATCCGCTCCCAAAATGGCCCTGAGAGAGGAATCAGGGCCGGTTCCCTACGTGGGGAACCGGCCCTGACCTGCAATTTCTCTGTGTCGGGGTGGCCGGATTCGAACCGACGACCTCTTCGTCCCGAACGAAGCGCGCTACCAAGCTGCGCTACACCCCGAGGCGTGCCGAGCAATAGTAGCCGACCGCCCCGGGCCACGCAAATCTGGGGTATCCCCCAGCCCAGCGCCGCGGTCAGCGCGGGATCAGGGTCAGGATGGTGGCCTCGCGGCGGGCAGGCGAAGCGGACCGGGGCGGTCGGGTGGGTGCCGAGGCCGGCGGAGACGTGCAGCCAGGCGTCGCGAGCCGGGCCAGCGGTGCAGCCCCTTGGCCATCGCGGCGGTCCAGGCCGCAGTTGGTGACCAGCGCGCCGACGCCGGGTACGCAGACCTGGCCGCCGTGGGTGTGGCCGGCCAGCAGCAGCTCGAAGCCGTCGGCGGCCATCTCGTCGAGCACCGCGGCTCGGGGGAGTGGGTCAGCGCCGATGCGCAGGTCGGCGGTCGGCGAGACCGGGCCGGCGACGGCGGCGTAGTCGTCCCGGTCGATGTGCGGGTCGTCGACGCCGACCAGCTCGATCGCGCGGCCGCCGGCCTTGAGCGTGGTCCGGGCGTTGTTGAGGTCGGCCCAGCCGGCGCCGGTGAAGACGTCGCGCAGCTCCTCGGCGGGCAGGTCGACGCCCTGCGCGTACTCGCGGTCGCGCGTTGAAGTAGGCGAACGGGTTCTTGAGCACCGGGCCGCGGTAGTCGTTGGAGCCGAAGACGAACGCGCCGGGCAGGTCCAGCAGCGGCTGCAGGGCCCGCGGCACGCCCGGGCACGGCGTCGGGGTGGGCCATGTTGTCGCCGGTGACGACGACCAGGTCGGGGTCGGTGCCGGCCAGCGTCGGCCACCCAGTCCTGCTTGCGGTGCTGGTCGGGCATCATGTGCAGGTCGGACAGGTGCAGGACGCGCAGCGGCTCGGCGTCCGGCGGCGAGCACCGGCACGTCGAACCGGCGCAGCGTGAACATGTTGCGCTCGACGAGCGAGGCGTAGGCGAGGGTGGCGGCGCCGGCGGCGGCGGTGCCGGCGGCGAGCGGTCGGAATAGTGTGCGCGTTCGCATGCGCGTCCAGGGTAGTTTCGACCGTCGCATGAGCACGTTGAAGGACCGCCTGGAATGCCGACCTGCGCGACCGCGATGAAGGCCCGCGACGAGCTGGTCACCTCGACCCTGCGGATGGCATCGCCGCCGTCGCGCACCGCCGAGGTCGCCGGCAAGGCGGCCCGCGAGCTCTCCGACGACGAGGTGCTCGGCGGTGCTGACCAAGGAGGCCAAGAAGCGGCGCGAGGCCGCCGACGCGTTCGCCGACGCCGGCCGGGCCGAGCAGGCCGACGAAGGAGCGGGCCGAGGAGGAGGTGCTCGAGCGGCTACCTGCCGACGCAGCTCTCCGACGACGAGCTCGCCGAGCATGGTCGCGCGGGGCGCTCGCCGCGCGGCGGCTTCACCGGCAAGGCGGCAGATGGGCCCGGCGATGAAGGCGCGCCCAGGCCGCGGTGGCCGGCCGCGCCGAGGGCGGCCGGGTCGCCGCCGAGGTGCGCCGCCAGCTCGCCGAGCAGCTGACCCGGCACGGGCCGGCAACGCGGACCGCGGGCCGGCCGTCGCTGGTCGCAGCCGGCCGCGCCGGCGGACCGTGGCACGGTCACCGCGTGTCGCCGCGGCCGCCGTTGCCGCCGGTGCCGGCGGTCCGGCGCCGGGGCCGCGCCGGTCGGCCGGTGCCGGCCCGGGCCGTTGCTGATCGATCAGCGGACACGAGCCGCCCTTGACGGTCGGCCGCTCGGGGTCGGTGCCGGCCACGGTGCCGGCCGGGCAGGCCGAGGCGACCTGGCTCGCTGCTCGACCGTCGACCTCGAAGCCCGGCGCTGCTGCAGCCGCTCTGGGCCTCGTCCGACGCGACTGGCAGGTCACCGTCGGGATGCTGACCGCTGGTCACCGTAGACGCGATCTTCGCGCTCGGGCGCGGTGAACTTGATCGCCGGCTTGCCGGCCATGAGCGTCCCGCATGGTGTGCGCACACCGCCGGGTTGACGTCGTTGTGCGGTGTCATCTGCTGGCTGGTCTCGGCTAGTCCGGGTCGGCGAGGATCGCCGGCGACCGCCAGCTGCTTGGTCATCGCGACCAGCGTGGCGGTCTTGTTCGAGTCGGTGGTGCCGGTCTTGCCGGCGACCGGGCTTGCCCGACGACGCCGTGCGCCGTTGCCCGCGGTGCGCGCCGGCGCACTTGCTGGTACGTCGGACTGGTCGCCGACCGGGCAGCGGGCCGCGTCGACCGCGGCGCGGGCCACCTCCGTGTCGACCGCCTGCTTGCACCGGGGCTTGGCGACGTCGAGCTTGTTGCCGTTGAGGTCGAGGATCTCGATGACCGGGATCGGCTCGCAGTACATGCCGTCGGCGGCGAGGGTGGCGTACGCGTTGGCCAGGTCCAGCGGGCGTGGTCGCGGAGACGCCGAGGGTGAACGGCGCCCCAACCGGTCGCGTACCGCTGTTGGCGCTCGTGGTCGACGGTGATCTCGGCGTCCTGCGGGCGCGGAAGCTGGATGCCCAGCCGCTTCGCGGCCTCGACGACGTTCTCGGCGCCGACCTGCTCCTGCAGCGGCACGAAGTAGGTGTTGACCGAGCTGCCCGAAGCCGGTCCACATGTTGTACGGGCCGGCCTCGTGCTGCCGCGCGTTGGTCGGGCAGTAGTGGTTGGTGCCGGGCAGGCGCCGGGCGTGCCCGGCTCGACGAGGATAGTCGACTGGAGACGTACTTGGCCAGCGCGGTGATGGTCGTAGGCCAGCGGCAGCCCCTGCTCCAGCGCGGCGACCATGGTGAAGATCTTGAACGTCGAGCCGGCCTGGTAGCCGGTGATGTCGCCGCCGCCGCTGATCAGCGGGTTGGTGGTGTTCGGGTAGTTGCCCTGGATCCCGGCGGCCCTTTCGTCGGGTTCGGTGTTCTGTCCCGTTGGTGCTCTGGTCGTTGCTGAAGTTGCGGTTGGTCGCCATCGCCTGGACTGGCCGGTGCCCGGCTCGACCGCGGCCACCATCAGCGCGTCGCGAGTTGCCGCACCGGGATCTGCTTGCTCGACGTTCGGCTTGCGCGGCCGCCTGGGCGCTCGACGTCGAGCGAGGTGATGATGGTGTAGCCGCCGCTCTTGAGCCGGTTGCTCCCGCTCGTACTCGTCGGCGCCGAAGGCCGGCTGCTGCATCCACCAGCGGTAGAAGTAGTCGCAGAAGAAGCCCCAGTCGTTCGGTGCTTGGCTGGCGACGCAGCCGTTCGGGCGTGCGCTTGCCGATGACGTTCAGCTTCGGCCTTCTCGGCCTCGTCGGCCTCGGCCTGGGTGATCGTAGCCCATGCTTGACCATCTGGTCAGACGTAGGTCGCGCCGGTCCAGGCCGCCTTGCAGGCCGTCGCTCGGTGGCCGGGTCGATTCGTGTGGGCGCCTTGACCAGGCCGGCGAGCAGGGCCGCCTCGGCCAGCGTGAGGTCCTTCGGGCTCCTTGCCGAAGTAGACCTGGCTGGCGGCGTAGATGCCGTACGCGCCGTGGCCGAAGGCGGCGATGTTCAGGTAGCGCTCCAGGATCTGGTCCTTGGTGAGCTTCTTCTCCAGCGTGCAGCGCGTAGCTTCATCTCGCGGAGCTTGCGGCCGGCGGTGTCGCTCGGTGGCGCGCGACCACCTCGGCCGGGCTGGTCGCCGAGTAGTCGATGCGCCTGGCGGACGTACTGCATGGTCAGGGTCGAGGCGCCCTGCTGTGTCGCCGCCGGCGCCCTGGTTGGCCACGAACGCGCGGGCGACGCCCTTGACGTCGACGCCGTGGTGCTCGTAGAAGCGGTGGTCCTCGGCGGCGATGATCGCGTTGCTGCATGACCAGCGGCGATCGTCGGTCGAACTGGACGTCGCGCCGGTTCTCGTCGTACAACGTGGCGAGCAGCGTCTTGCCGTCGGAGGCGTAGACGTAGCTGATCTGCGGGCGACGCGGGCACCGTGAGCTCGGTGGGCAGATTGTCGAAGGTGTCGGCGCCCGCCTTCGCGGCCAGGCCAGCCCATCGCGACGGCGGGGAAGGCCGCCGCGGCGACCACGACGCCGGCCAGCAGGCCGCAGATCAGCAGCGACGCGGCGTTGGCGAAGCAGTTGTGGTCACGCTTGCGCATCCAGGTCACCGCCACAGGGTACGTGACGCAGCGTGCCACGAGGCCGCGTCCGATGCGTCGGCTCGCGGCCGTTGTCCTAGAGCGCGCGGCACGCACGTTGGGTAGACCCGGTCACGCCTGCAGTGGACGCCCGGCATCCTGTCGGGTCTGCTCGATCGGCCCTGTCGAGCCGTTCGGCACGGCCGGTCGCTGAGCGTCTCCGCGGAGCCGGCGCGTCACGACCGCTCGCTGGCGGATGCGCGAGAGTGTCCGGTTTGAGGATTTGGCCGACGACGTTGCGTAATCGGATGACTACAGAGCATGATGTTCGGCGGGACAGCGTCCGCATCGTCCGCGTCGCCGGGGTCGACGCCGACCCGCGACGGCTCAATGCGAGTAACCGGGGCTGATCGTGCGCGACGGCGGATCGGCGGGCGACGTCAAGGGGGGACGTGGACAGATGGGCATGATCACCGACTGGCCGAGCCTGGCCGCGTGTCGCAACGGCGACCCGGACGCGTTGTTCGTCCAGGGCGCCGAGCAGAACGTGGCGAAGCGGATCTGCCGCGGCTGCCCGGTGCGGTACGAGTGCCTGGCGGACGCGCTCGACAACCGGATCGAGTTCGGCGTCTGGGGCGGCATGACCGAGCGCGAGCGGCGGGCGCTGCTGCGCCGGCACCCGCAGGTGACGAGCTGGCGGAAGATGTTCGAGGCCGCGATGAAGAATCAGAAGCGCGACCAGGTACCGCTCGGCTGACCGGCTCGAGGCAGCTGGACCGGCGCGCAGTGCCGCACCGATCGCGCGCAGCCCGTCGACGTCGTGGACGTCGGCGGGCTGCGCCGCGACCGTCACCACCGGCACCGGCGGGATGGGCCGCGGTGAACCGGCCGCGACACTCGCCGCTCGCCGGTCCGCCTGCGCCAGCCAGCTCCGCGTGGACCCGCAGCACGTCCGCCGTCGCCTGGTGCTCCGCCGAGCTCGTCGGCCGCCGGCGGCCGCCAGCGGCCCGTCGGCCGGCAGGTCCGGCGCCGGCACCGCGTGCACCCGGTTGAGCACCAGCCCGGCCAGCGGCATCCGCTCGGCGCGCCAGCCGGCCGGCGAAGTAGCCCGGCCTCGCGGACCGCGTCCGGCTCCGGGCGCGGCCACCACCAGGAACGCCGTCTCCGGCGCCTGCAGGATCCGGTACGTCTGCTCGGCCCGCTCCCGGAACCCGCCGAACATCGAGTCCAGCGCGCCGACGAAGCCCGACAGGTCGGTCAGCAGCTGCGCGCCGAGGACCTTCTGCACCAGCTTCGGAGAACAGCCCGAACGACGCGGTCACCAGGTTGAACATGCTGCGCCCGCCGGCCCGGGCCGGCGCCAGCAGCAGCCGCAGCATCCGGCCGTCGAGGAACCGGGACAGCCGGGCCGGCGCGTCCAGGAAGTCCAGCGCCGAGCGCGACGGCGGGGTGTCCACCACGATCAGGTCCCACTCGTCGCGGGCCCGCAGCTGGCCCAGCTTCTCCATCGCCATGTACTCCTGCGTGCCGGCGAAGGTGGAGCTCATGGCCTGGTAGAACGGGTTGGCGAAGATCTCCTCGGCCCGCTTCGGGTCGGTGTGGGCGAGCACCACCTCGTCGAAGGTCCGCTTCATGTCGAGCATCATGGCGTGCAGCTCGCCGCCGCCGCGTCCGACTTCGACGCCTTGACCTGGCGGGGGGTGTTGTCCAGCTCGGTCAGGCCGAGCGACTGGGCCAGCCGGCGGGCCGGGTCGATGGTGAGCACCACCGTGCGCCGGCCGTGCTCGCTCGGCGGCCCGCAGCGCCAGCGCCGCGGCCGTCGTGGTCTTGCCGACGCCGCCGGAGCCGCAGCAGACGACGATCCGGATGTCCGGGTCGGCGAGCAGCGCGTCGACGTCGAGCCACGGGTGAGGCACGCTGTCGAGCGTATCGGTGTGCCCCGGTCAGCCAGGACAGCGCGCCCGCGAGCGTGTCGAGTCCTGCGCGGTCGACGCCGCCGGGCAGCAGCGGCAGCTCGACCAGCGGCCGGCCCAGCGCGACCAGCTCCTCGCGCAGCCGGTCCTCCAGCCGCGCCGGGTCTGGTGCGCCCTCGCCTCGGCGACCAGGCCGGCCACCATCTCCCGGTCGGCGGGCAGCCCGGCCGCGGCCAGGCCGCGCCGCAGCTCGGCCTGGGTGATCTCGGCCGGCGGCAGCAGCGGCGGCCGGGTCGCGTTGACGATGACCGTGCCGACCGGGATGCCCAGCGCCGTCAGCTCGGCGATCGCGTCCGCGGTCTCCTGGACCGGCATCTCCTCCAGCAGCGTGACCACGTGCACCGCGGTCATCGGCGAGCGCAGGATCGCGGCCACGCCCTCGCTCTGGGTCTTGATCGGGCCGACCTTGGCCAGCCGGGCCGTCTCGGCGGTGACGTTGAGGAACCGGCCGATCCGGCCGGTCGGCGGCGCGTCGAGGACCACCGCGTCGTACACCCGGCGGCCGTCGTCGGTCCGGGTGTCCGCCTCCTTGACCTTGCCGGTCAGCAGCACGTCGCGCAGCCCGGGCGCGATCGTGGTGGCGAAGTCGACGGCGCCGAGCTTCTGCAGCGCCCGGCCGGCCACGCCGAGCTTGTAGAACATGTCCAGGTACTCCAGCAGCGCCTCTTCGGCGTCCACCGCCAGCGCCCGGACCTCGCCGCCGCCGGGCGCGCGTAGCGATCCGCGCTCCTGGTAGGGCAGCGGGTCGCAGGTCGAACAGCTGGGCGATGCCCTGCCGCCCCTCGACCTCGATCAGCAGCGTGCGCCTGCCACCGGTGGCCAGCGCCAGCGCCAGCGCGGCGGCGACCGTGGTCTTGCCGGTGCCGCCCTTGCCGGTGACCACGTGCAGCCGGGCCGGCCAACCTGGGTTGACCGGCCCGCTGCTCGGCTTCGGCGGATCAGGGTGCGCGGAGGTCACCCACCGAGCTTACTGATCGGCCCAGTCAGCTGGTCTGGGTGACCTCGCAGACGAACCAGCCATCGCCCTTGGTAGTGAGGATCTTCAACTTCTGGGCGGCGGTCTGCTCGTCGGCGGTGCTCAAGTTGATCGTGACACTCAGCGTCGCCTCGTCCTTGCTGGTGGTCTCGGTCTTCGGCGTCACCCAGGTGTACCGGGGGGTGTCGTACTTCTTCCCCTGGTCCTTGATCTCGTTGATCTTGGCAGTCAGCTTGGTGGCGTCGAGTGAGTCGGAGCACACGAACGCGGCGGCGGCCGTGGCGTCCTGCGTCTTGTACATCGCGGTGAGGAACCCGTCGACCGCGAGTACCGGCGTCGGCTGCCCCTTGCCCTGCTCGGTGTTGCGCTGGGTGAGCAGCCAGGCGCCGGTGCCACCACCCCCGCAGACCACCAGCAGCGCCACCACGATCAGCGCGACCAGCAGGCCCCGCTTCTTCTTCGGCGGGGGCGGCGG
This sequence comes from uncultured Actinomycetota bacterium, assembly GCA_963794685.1. Taxonomy (GTDB): domain Bacteria; phylum Actinomycetota; class Actinomycetes; order Mycobacteriales; family Micromonosporaceae; genus CAVTWH01. The sequence continues at coordinate 14,454 of CAWCFK010000016.1, forward strand.
CGGGCCGGCCGGCGCACCGTACGGGTCGTAGCCGTACGGGGGAGCACTGGCCGGGTAGGGCGGGTTCGGGAACGCCTGCGTCGGGTACGGCGCGGCGCTCGTCGGGTAGCCGGGCTGCTGCGGCTGCGGCCAGCCAGCGGCGGCTGGCGGCGCGGACTGCACCGGCGGCGCCGACTGCGGCGGGTACGCCTGCTGCGGGCCGGGGTAGCCGACGCCCGGGTAGCCGGGCTGCTGAGCCGGCTGGCCCGGGTAGCCGGGCTGCTGGGCCGGCTGGCCCGGGTACGCCGGGCCCGGGTACTGGGCGGTCGGCGGGTAGCCGGGCTGCTGGGGCTGGCCGTAGCCGGGCTGGCTGCCGTACGGCTGGCCACCGGCGAACGGCTGCTCGGTGGCGTACGGGTCGGCGGGCGCCGGGTAGCCGGGGCCGGGGTACCCGGGCGGCGGGTACGGGCCGCCGGGCTGGGCCGGATCGGGGTACTGCTCGCCTGGGTACTGGGCGGGGGGCTGCGTCATCTCGTCACCTTGCGGGGCTTCATGGGCTGGCCAGGCCGGGTGGCCGTCGCGAGCCAGGGTAGTGCCCGCAGGCCGTCCGCGGGTAACCCGTTACTGTGCTGACATGGAGTCGCCGAACCGTACCCGCTGGGAGTACGTGACCGTCCCGCTGCTCACCCACGCCACCAAGCAGATCCTCGACAACTGGGGTGACGATGGTTGGGAGCTGGTGAGCGTGATCCCTGGCCCCAACCCGGAGCAGCTGGTGGCCTACCTGAAGCGTCCGAAGGCGGCCTGACATGCCCGACCCGTACGGCCGGCTCGCCGCACTCGGGCTGGCGCTGCCGGCCGTCGCCGCCCCGCTCGCGTCCTACGTCCCGGCGGTCCAATCCGGTGACCTGGTCTACGTCTCCGGCCAGCTGCCGTTCATCGACGGCGCGCTGCCGCTGGTCGGCAAGGTGGGCGCCGAGATCACCGTGGAGCAGGCCACGGCGCTTGCCGCCTGCTGCGCGCTGAACGCGCTGGCCGCGGTCGACGCGCTGGTCGGCCTGGAGAACGTCGTCAAGATCGTTCGGGTGACCGGCTTCGTCGCCTCCGCCCCCGGCTTCACCAGCCAGCCGTCCGTCGTCAACGGCGCCTCGAACCTGTTCGCCGACGTCTTCGGCGAGGCCGGTCGGCACGCCCGCAGCGCCGTCGGCGTCGCCGAACTCCCGCTCGGCTCCCCCGTCGAGGTCGAGGTCATCGTCGAAGTCTCTGTATAGAAAGGGTTGGAGGCGTGCCTCTGCGGCCGGCGGATTCCTTGAGACCGGGTGCGAAGCGGGACCAGGAGGCCAGGTGGGCTGGGGTCGGGAAACGGCTGATGTACACGCCGATCTCGGGAATGATAGTCCGCACGGCGGATGGCCAAACACCGGGGATCGCATCGAGCCGACGAGCCGCTTGGGCAAAAGGGGCTATGTGTTCCTAGATCTGGGTGTAGACGTCGGCGATATCGGCTCGGATCCCATCTATCCGGGACAGCATCTGGGTAAGCAGGAACCCGTGATGGTCGGTGAACCGGCCGGTAAGCGCATCCTGCAGCAAGGTGATCTTGCCGCGGAGACTGCCACGGGCCAGTTGAGCCAATGACCGTGGGTCGCGCTGGCCACCGACGAGCGCGGCCATCATTGCTCGCCCGGAGACACCGAACATGTCTGACACCGCGACCGACAGTTTGATCTGGGCATCTTCGAGCAGCTTCTGGACACGGTTCTTCTCCGCCCCCATCACGGCGATCAGATCGGTCCGGTAACGGGTCAGATCCCTCAGTGCCCTGATCGGCGGCGGTGGAACAAAGCTGGGCCGGATCATCTGCCGTTCGGCTACCTAGCACAACCAGACCGCATCAAGCCGGTCTGTCTTGGGCCGGCCCGGTAGATGCTTGACGTCACGGGCATTGACCAGCCACGTCTGAAACCCGAACGCCTCCAACAGGTAGAACGGCGGCTTCGAGTAGTCACTGGTCGCCTCCATCACCACCCGGGTCACACCCAACCCTTGAAGCCGCTGGGCCATCCGGGTGAAGGAGCGGGTAATCGTCGAGTAGGTCTCAACCTCCTGCAACCGACGTCCACCTGGCTTGCCGTCGGTCGGTACCCGCACACAGCGCACCAACGTCGCCTTGCCGATGTCCAGAGCGGCGACCCGCTCGATGATCTCCTCACGTTCCTGCAGCTGTTCCAACACGAGGACCCTCCTCACCTGGGCGAACTATGGCGGTCGCCCGCGGTACAGTACCATCGCTGGCATGGCGGGCAGTGGTGGACCCTCGCATGTGACGGCGCCGGTGGTGGCCACCGCGGCTGAGCTGCCCGGCTGGGCGACGCTGGTGCGGGCCGACAACCCAGGGCCGATGACCCTTGATGGTACGAACACCTGGCTGCTCCGGGCACCGGGTGAAGACTCGGTGCTGGTGATCGACCCGGGTCCACTGGACGAGGGGCACCTGCGGGCGGTCGCGGCGCTCGGGCCGGTGGCCGGGGTGCTGGCCACCCACGGGCACCCCGATCACGTCGAGGGGCTGGCCCGGTTCCGTGAGCTGACCGGGGCGCCGCTACTGACCGAGGCGCCGGGAATCACCCGACTTGCCACCCCCGGCCACACCGCCGACTCGGTCTGCTTCCTGGTCGACCTCGGGGGTGAGCGGGCGGTGCTGACCGGCGACTCGATCCTCGGCCGGGGTACCACCGTCGTCGCGCACCCCGACGGCGACCTCGGTGACTATCTCGCGAGCCTGGCCACGCTGGTCGGGCTGGGGCCGATCCCGGTGCTGCCCGGGCACGGCCCGGCGCTGGCCGACTGCGCCGCCGCCGCCGGCTTCTACCTGGCCCACCGGCGCGCCCGGCTGGCCCAGGTCGCGCAGGTGCTGGCGAGCGGCGTCAGCGCGCCCCGGGCGATCGTCGAGCTGGTCTACGCCGGTGTCGACCCGGCGCTGTGGCCCGCCGCCGAGCTGTCGGTGCGGGCACAACTGGCATACCTGTCCGCCGTCAAGCAGGAATCAGCAGCCCAAAATGTGCGTTGGGACACACCGTGACATGTCCGGTGTGTGGCACGGTCGCCGTCCCCGGTGCCCGGTTCTGCCACAATTGCGGAGCCGCCCTGCCGGCGACCGCGGCGCCCCCCGCCGCCGAGCGGCGGATCGTCACCGTGCTCTTCGGTGACCTCTCCGACTTCACCGCCTGGTCGGAGGAGCACGATCCGGAGCGGGTCGGGGCGGTCACCGACCGGGTGCTGGCGGCGCTGGCCGGCGCGGTGAAGACCTTCGGCGGGCACGTCGACAAGCTGACCGGCGACGGGATCATGGCGGTCTTCGGCGCCCCGGTGGCCCACGAGGACGACGCCGAGCGGGCCATCCGGGCGGCGCTGTCGATGCAGCTCGCGGTGCGCCGGGTGCTCGACGACGAGCGCGGCGGCGGGGCGCCGCTGGGGCTGCGGGTCGGGCTGAACACCGGTGAAGTCGTCGCGCTGGTGCAGGCGGCCCTGGAGTACACGGTGATCGGGGACACCGTGAATACGGCGGCCCGGCTGGCCGACGCGGCGGCGGTGGGCGCGATCTACGCGGGCGAACGTACCGCCGGGCCGACCCGGCACCTGGCCTCCTGGCGGCACCTGCGACCGCTGCGGCTCAAGGGCAAGCGCAGCCCCGTCGAGGCGTACGAGCTGCTCGGGCTGCTGGACGCTCCCGGCACCCGCTCCGGCCTCGGTGACGAGGCGAACGTTCGTGGGCCGGGAGACCGAGCTGGCCCGAGTCGCCAGCCGGCTCGGTGAGGTCGTCGACCGGGGCGAGCCCCGGGTGCTGGTGATGACCGGCGAGGCGGGGCTGGGCAAGACCCGGTTCGCCACCGAGATCGAGCGGTTCGTCGGCCGGTACGACGTGGGGTCGGCGCGCTTCGCCACCGGCTCGGCCACCCGCACCCTCAGCGTGCACTGCGCCGCGTACGGCGAGCGGCGCCGCCTGGCACCCCTGGCCGACCTGGTCCGGCTGGCCATCGGCCTGCCCTCGGACCAGCGCACCCCGGCCGGCCGGGGCCCGGTCGAGGAGCGGCTGCGCCGGGTCGCCGCCCGGCTGGCCCGCACCGCCCCCGGCGCCCCCCGGCTCTCCATCGACCTGCTGCTCACCCTGCTCGGCTACGCCGACGCCGGGGCGGCTGACGGTGGCGCGCCGGGCGGCGACGGGATGGACAACGAGGCGATCCCGGGCGCGGTCGCCGACCTGCTGACCGGGCTGGCCATCGAAGCGCCGCTACTGATCATTGTGGACGACCTGCACGACGCCACCCCGGACACCGTCGAGGCGCTGGTCGTCACGCTGTCCCGGCTCGGCGGCTCGGTACTGGTGCTGCTGCTCGGCCGGCCGGAGCTGGTACGCACGGCCGGGGTGCTGACCCGGCTGGCCGACGCCGAGGTGGTGAGCCTGCCGGCGCTGCGGGGCGTCGACGCGACCCGGCTGCTCGGCTCGTACCTCGACGGCGGGCGGCTGCCGATCGCCGACGAGGACCGGCTGCTCGCCACCGCCCAGGGCAACCCGTTCTACCTGGCCGAGCTGGTCACCCTGCTGATCGAGCGGGGTGCGCTGACCGCGGCCGGTGCCGAACTCGACGACGCCCCGGCCGGCTGGCGGCTGGCGCCCGGCTCGCTCGGTGGCCGGCTGCTCTCCCGGGACCTGGCCGCCGTCCTCGCCGCCCGCATCGACGCCCTGCCCAACGATGCCCGGTCGGCGCTGCGGGACGCGGCGGTGATCGGCGACACTGTCCCGGCCGGCGCGCTGGACGCGCTGCAGCAGCGGCGCACCGCGCTGGACCCGCGCCCCGCCAGCCAGCTGGCCGGCGAGCGGGAGCGCGCCGTCGACGAACTGCTCCAGCGCCGCATGCTGCGGCGCACCCGCGGCGGGTACGCCTTCGCCACCCCGCTGCTGCGCGAGGCCGCCTACGCCGGCATCGGCAAGGCCGACCTGGCCGAGCGGCACGCGCACCTGGCCCGCTGGGCCGCCCCGACGCCGCACACCGGGGCGCCGCCGCTGCTGGGGCTCGCCCCGGAGCAGCTGGACGCGTTCATCGCCGACCAGGTGGAGCGGGCGGTGACCCTCTCCGACGCGGTGGGGCTGCGGACCGACTCGCCGTCCCGGGCGGTCGGCCCGCTGGGCGTCGCCGCGCTGAGCCGGCTGGCCCGGCGCGCGGTCGCCTCCGGTGAGCCGGCGCTCGGCGCCCAGTACGGCGACCGCGCGGCCCGGCTCGGCGCCGAGGAGCTTGCCCCTGGTCGACCAGCTGGTCCAGGGTCGGGCGCTGCTGCAGCTCGGCCGGCCGGCGGAGGCGCTGGCCCGGGCGGAGAAGGTCAGCGCGAACGTCGGCGACGACCGGGCGCTGCGGGCCTGGGCCGGGCTGCTCGCCGGCCGGGCGCACCGGCTGCTCGGCGCAGGCCGACAAGTCGTACCTGGTCTGGCAGCGAGGCGCTGGCCGACGCCGAGGCGGCCGGCGTCGCCAACGAGCGGGCCGAGGCGCTGCGCCGGCTCGGGATGGCCGACTTCCTGGGCGGCCGGCTGGCCGAGGCCGGCTCCCGGTTCGCCAGCGCGTACGAGATCGCCGTCGCGGCCGGAGATCGACGGAGTCAGGCCTGGTCACTGCAGAACCTGGCCTGGGTCACCACGACCCGGGGTGACTTCGCCGGCGCGGACGCGACGCTGGCCAGCGCCGCCCGCCTCTTCGCGAAGCTCGGCGATCCGGTCGGCCGGGCCTGGGTGCGGGGAACCACCGCGTTCGTCCGGCTGCTGGCCGGCCGGCTGACCGAGGCGCGCCGGCTGGCGAACGTGTTCCTGCCGTTCGGCGAGCGGGTCGGTGAACGCGTGGGCGGTCGGCACGCTACGCGCGGTGGAGGCGTTCGCGGCCGCCGAGATGGGCGAGCTGGCCGAGGCTGACCGGGAGGCGCGCCGGGCGTACCGGGACTTCGCCGGCAGCTCGCGACGACTGGGGGCGCGGGCTTGGCGCTGGTGGTACGCGGGGCGGTGGCCCGCGGGCTGGGCGAGCACGGCGCACGCCGTCGACCTGCTCACCGACGCCACTGGGGTACGGCGAGAAGACCGGTCACCCGCTGCTGATCGGGATGGCCGGCACGATCCGCGGCTTCGTCCTGCTCGACCAGGGTGACGCCGCCGGCGCGCGAGGCCGACGCCGAAGCGGTCGCTGCCGTGGTGGAGACCGCACGAGGTGCTGGAGCCGGCGCAGGTCGGCCCGCGGGTGCTGCTCGGCCTGGCCGCGCGGCTGGCGCCGGGCGACCTGGGGACGGCGCTGGAGCTGCTGCGCCGCGTCGCGCGGAGCGCCGCCGGGCCGGCGCTGCTGTTCTCCGCGCCGGCAGGCGGTGGCCGCCTACGCCGCCGCGCTGCTGGCTGCCGGCCGGCTGCGCCGAGGCCCTGGTCTGCGCCCGGCAGGCGGCCGACGCTGCCCGGCGAGGACGTCCGCAGCCGGGTGATCGCGCTCGGCGTGCTGGCCGCCTGCCTGTGCGCCGCGGCGACTGCGCGGCGGCGGTCGAGGCGGCCCGGCTGGCGGTGACCGTGGCGCACTCGACGGCGCAGGTCTCCGAGCGGGCCGCGGCCGACGCTGTTGGCGTCTGTGCAGCTCATGGGTACCGCCGTCGTTGTGCCGTGATCGTCGTGTCGGCGCGATCAGTGTCAGCGGTCAGCTGGCGTACCGTTCTTAGCCGTGAACGACAGCCGTCCCGCCGCCTGCCCGCGGTTCCCGGCCTGACCGGGCTGCGCGGTGCTGGCGCGCGGCGGGTACGCCACCGTCTACCGGGCCACACCAGGAGTCGGTCGGCCGGGAGGTCGCCGTCAAGGTGGAGAACCGCACGCTGGAGAGCGACCGCGACCGCGCCGGTTCGTGCGGGAGGCCCGGGCGGCCGGCCGGATGTCCGGCCACCCGCACGTGGTCGACCTCTTCGACGCCGGGCGTGACCGGCGACGGCCACCCATACATGATCATGGAGCTGTGCGACGGCTCGTACGCGGAGCGGATGAGGGACGCGCCGCTCGCGCCGGCCGAGGTCCGCGACGTCGGCGCCAAGATCGCCGACGCGCTGGCCGACGCGCACGCGCTCGGGCGTGCTGCACCGCGACGTCAAGCCGGCCAACATCCTGTGTCACCGGTTCGGCGAGCCGGCGCTGGCCGACTTCGGGCTCGCGGTGCTGGTCGAGACCCGCGACGAGTCGATGACGCTGGAGACGCTGACCCCGGCGTACGCGCCGCCGCGAGATGTTCCGGCCGCGTACCCCGCCGGCGCCCGCGGCCGACGTGTACGCGCTGTGCGCCACGCTCTACGCGCTGATGCGCGGGCCGCCACCGCGCTGGCGAGTCGGAGCGCAACCCCAGCCTGATCACCCTGTTCGAGATGTTCGACCAGCCGGTGCCGGAGATCCCCGGGGTACCGGCGGCGCTGGTCGCGGTGCTGCGGCTCGGGCTGGCCAACGATCCGCAGGCCCGGCCGACCGCCGTGCGCCTGCGTGACCTGCTGCTCGACCTGAAGCTCGACGGCACCGACCCGGTGCTGTCCAGCCCGGCGAGCGGGGCCGACGACCAGACCACCGAGGGCTGGGCCGCGCCGACCCAGACCCAGGCGTTCACCTTCGACGAGCCCACCACGATCATCAAGCTGCGGGACACCTAGAACCCGCCGTTGCTGATCACCTCGGCATACCAGTGCGCGCTGCGCTTCAGCGTGCGGGCCTGCGTCGAACGTCATCGAGGTCCCAGCCGCGCCATCAGGGCAACATCCTGCTGGTACCGGTAGAAGTGCTCGATCGCCGGCTCGCCGGTGTCGCCGTCGGTCACGTTGCCGGGGACCGCGGCGAAGGTGTCCCAAATGGACACTCCCCGCCCGCCGGCGGTGGTACCCCCTTCGATCTGGTAGGCGGCGGTGGCCGCGCCCCACCAGAAGTCGGTCGGGAACCGCAGGGCGCTGGCCGGCCCGGTCAGGGGCGGGGCGAGGGGTGCCGGGCTGGTCACGAGCGGTCTCCTTCGGGCTGGCCCCGAACCGGGACATCGACGGTCCTGGAGAGCGCTCTCCAGTGGGACCGTCAGATTCTCGCGGACCCCGCGCTCCCGTCAAGGGTGCCCGGTCGATCCGTCGGCGCGCGGCGGCATCGAGCCCCTTGACATCGATGAACCGCCGGGGTCAGACTCGGGCAACTTGGAGAGCGCTCTCCAATTGCGTCCCGCACCCCCGCACCTCCACCGCCGACCGTCCCAGGCAGGCGGGCAACGCCACCGTCCAGGCAGGAGAAGCCATGCAAGCCCTCTCCTTCGGCGCCGCCGTGCGCCGGAGATTTTCCTCGCGACGCTGGCGGGTGGCCGTCCCGGCCATCGCCGCCACCCTCGTCGCGGGCGCCGCCCTGATCGCCGGGCCACTCACCGCGCAACGCCGCGGCCACGCTGCTGTCGCAGGGCCAGCCGACCACCGCGTCGTCGAGCGAGGGCGCCGGCACGCCGCGGCCTAGCGCCGACCGACGGCAACACCGGCACCCGCTGGTCGCAGCCGTTCACCGATCCGCAGTGGCTGCAGGTCGACCTCGGCGCGCCGGACACGCATCACCCAGGTCGTGCTCAACTGGGAGGCGGCGTACGCGACGGCGTTCCAGATCCAGACGTCCACTGACGCCACGCAACTGGACCAGCGATCTACTCGACCACCACCGGCACCGGCGGCATCCAGACGCTCAACATCACCGGCACCGGCCGCTACGTGCGGATGAACGGCACCGTGCGCGTCGGCGGCTACGGCTACTCGCTGTGGGAGTTCCAGGTCTACGGCTCCACCGGCGCCAGCGCCGTCACCACCCCGCTCGACCACGACGGCATCACCGGCACCTGCGAGCACGGCCGACGTCGCGCAGGGCAAGCCGGCCACCGCGTCGTCGACCGAGGGCGCCGGTACGCCCGGCCACCGCGCGATCGACGGCAACACCGGCGACCCGCTGGTCGAGCGCGTCCAGCGACCCGCAGTGGCTCGCAGGTCGACCTCGGTGCGACCGCAGGCGATCTGCAAGGTGTCGCTCAACTGGGAGAGCGGCGTACGCGACCGGCTTCCAGATCCAGACCTCGAACGACGACGCCAACTGGACCAGCATCTACTCGACCACGACCGGCACCGGCGGCATCCAGACCCTGACCGTCAGCGGCACCGGCCGCTACATCCGGATGTACGGCACCGTCCGCGGCACCGGCTACGGCTACTCGCTCTGGGAGTTCGGGGTCTACAGCTCCGGCAGCCCGACGAGCCCGCCGACGCTCACCGCCGACCGTCGTCGCCGTCCACGCAGCCCGACCCCGCCGCCCGGCAACTGGACGACCAGTCTGGAACGACGACTTCACCGGCACCGCGGGCACCGGCGCCAACACCGGCAACTGGATCTACGACACCGGCACCGCCTACGCGCGGCGGCTCCGCCAACTGGGGCACCGGCGAGGTCGAGACGATGACCAACTCGACCAACAACGTCGCGCTCGACGGTACCGGCCACCTCGACATCACCGCGCTGCAACTCGGGCGGCGCCTGGACCTCGGGCCGGATCGAGACCCAGCGCACCGACTTCGCCGCCCCGGCCGGCGGCCAGCTGCAGATCTCCGCCACGCTCAAGCAGCCCAACCCGGCCAACGCGCATCGGCTACTGGCCGGCGTTCCGGGCCATCGGCGCCGCCTACCGCAGCAACCCGGCGCGCTGGCCCGGCGTCGGCGAGAGCGACATCATGGAGGACGTCAACGGTCGCAGCCAGACGTCGGCGACCCTGCACTGCGGCACCGCGCCCGGCGGCAACTGCAACGAGTACAACGGCCGCACCAGCGGCCTGCTGACCTGCTCGGGCTGCCAGACCGGCTACCACACCTACTCCGAGGTCATCGACCGCACCACCTCGGACGAGCAGATCCGCTGGTACCTCGACAACGACCAGATCTGGGTCGGGTCAACGAGAGCCAGGTCGGCGTCGCGGCCTGGCAGGCGGCCGTCGACCACGGCTTCTTCCTGACCTGTCAGCCTCGGCATCGGCGGCTCGTACCCGAACACGGTCTGCGGCTGCACCTCGCCGTCGGCCGAGCACCTCCTCCGGCGGCACGCTGAGCGTCGACTCGTCGACGTGTCGCAGACGCACCGGCACCGCCGCCGGCGCCGCTGACCACGCCGGCGACCCCGACGCGGCGGCAGCGTCGTCAAGGTCACCGGCAGCCAGGGCAACTGGGAGCTGACGGTCAACGGCGCGCCGTACCAGGTCAAGGGCCTGACCTACGGGCCGCCCGCCGCCGCGGCCTGGCCTACATGCCGACCTGAAGTCGATGGGCGTCAACACGCATCCGCACCTGGGGCACCGACGCGACGCAGCACGCCGCTGCTGAACGCGGCCGCCGCCTACGGGCTCAAGGTGATCAACGGCTTCTGGCTCAACCAGGGCGCCGACTACGTCAACGACACCGCCTACAAGACCGAGCACCCTGAACTCGATCGTCGCGCTGGGTCAACACCTACAAGAACAATCCCGGGCGTGCTGATGTGGGACGTCGGCAACGAGGTCATCCTGACCACCCAGGACCACTACACCGGGGCCGCGATCGAGCAGCAGCGGATCGCCTACGCGCAGTACGTCGAGCAGGTGACGCAGGCGATCCACGCCGCCGACCCGAACCACCCGGTGACCTCGACGGACGCGTGGACCGGCGCCTGGCCGTACTACAAGCAGTACACGCCCGAGCCTCGACCTGCTCGCGGTCAACTCCTACGGCGCGGTGTGCGACGTGAAGGCGCGACTGGCTCGCCGGCGGCTACACCAAGCCGTACATCCTCACCGAGGGCGGCGCGGCCGGCGAGTGGGAGGTGCCGAACGACGCGAACGGCGTGCCGACCGAGCCGACCGACATCGCAGAAGCGCGGACGGCTACCCGGCGTCGTGGAACTGCCTGACGGGCGACACCGGCGTCTCCCTCGGCGGCACGTTCTTCAACTACGGCATCGAGAACGACTTCGGCGGCGTGTGGCTCAACACCTTCAGCGGCGGCTGGAAGCGGCTGTCGTACTACTCGGTGGCGCAGGCATGTACGGCGGCAACGCCGGCACGCAACACGCCGCCGGTGATCTCCTCGATGACGCGCCGGGCAGAACGTGCCGGCCGGCGGCACGTTCACGGTCATCGGCGGCGGCGTCCGACCCGAACGGCGACCCGATCCGCTACAACCTGATGTACTCCACCAAGTACGTCAACGGCGGCACCGGCCTGCACTAGGCTCGTTCACCCAGACCGGCAACGGCACGTTCACGCGTCACCGCGCCGCAGACGCTCGGCGTGTGGAAGGTCTACGTCTACGCCTACGACGGGCAGGGCAACGTCGGCATCGAGACGCGGTCGTTCAGGGTGGTCGCGCCGCCGGTCGGCGGCACGAACGTCGGCGCAAGGGCAAGCCGACCACGGCGTCGTCCGTACCAGGCGACCGCTGAACGGCGCGACCTTCACCGCGGTCAACGCGACCGACGGCAACATCACCACCCGCTGGGCCAGCGACTGGGCCGATCCGCAGTGGATCTCAGGTCGACCTCGGCGCCGTGACCGCGATCCACCACGTCCAGCTGGCCTGGGAAGCCGGCGTACGGCAAGGCGTACCAGATCCAGATGTCGCAACGACGGCACCAACTGGACGACGGTCTACTCGACCACGACCGGCGACGGCGGCGTCGACGACATCGACGCTCACCGGGTCCGGCCGCTACGTGCGGGTGTACGGCACCGCCCGCGGCACCGCGTACGGCTACTCGCTGTACGAGTTCGGCGTCTACTCCTGAGCGCCACGGTTCCCGGTGGGCCGTCGTTCGGGGCCGCCCACCGGGAACCACCCCCGGGCCCGACGCTGCCTGCGGCCGCACGACGCTGTGCCCTAGCTCGCTGGGGCGGTGCCCGACCACCCCGGCGAGCAGCTCTGCCTTGCCGGCCGCCACGGCATCCTCCCCGCCTGCCCGCGCCACCTGCTCGGCGCGGATTTCGGACCACAGCACATGTCCGCTCATCGCTGCTTACCCTCCTGCTCCGCGGTGCGTTCCTTCAGGTACGTCTCGTAGCGCTGCTCGGCCAGCGAGATCGCCTCGGCATTACAGGCTAGCGTCAGGTAAACGAGTTCGGCGTCTACTCCTGACGCCACGGTTCCCGGTGGGCCGTCGTTCGGGGCAGCCCACCGGGAACCACCCCCGGCTCGTCGTTGCGGAGCCAGCCAAGGAATCGGGTGTACGTCTCGCCGGGCGCGGTGTCCTTGAGGTCGCTCAGCGCGTCCACCAGGTACAGGCTCAGGTACATGCCGAGCCACGCCCGGTCGCTTCCGTGGTTGAGTCGTAGTTCGGCCCGGCACTGGGTACACGGCCACGGTTCGCCGCACAGGCGACAGTTCCAGGCCGGGCGCTGTGGCAGGTGCGCGAGTTCGGTCAACGCCGCCCGCCCCATGCTCGGAACTGCTGGGCCGGTGTCAGATGCAGCGTGGACCAGCCCTGCGGAATCGTTGGCTGGGTGTACCAGACGGGTAGTTCATTGAGCTTCTGTTCGACGCTGCGGTGACACGGCCACTTCCCGCCACAGTTGCAGCGGGCCTTGCGCAGTCGCAGCCAGCGCCTGGCCTGATAGTGCACCAACACGTCGCCCCCTCGGTGAAGGTAGGGGCACGGCGCCGCGCGGGTCGACTGGGATCCACCCCACCGAACCCCGCCTCAACTCTCCTGACGCCGTGCCCCTGTGGTTGAGGACGAACCAGCCCGGCCCCCTTGGCGCTGACCAGCCCACCCTTCTGCGCACCGACGCTAGAGACCAGACATTGACCGACTCAATATCTATACTTGCGTTTGCCTCCAACTGATCCAGTCGTTGGCCGTACTGAAGTCCGCTCAAGCAAACTGACGCACAGCACTTGAGCAGTCACGCCGGACCCGAGCACACTCGGCAGCACCGACAATGACCAGGAGGTCGAAATGAAATTTCTCGGCAAGGATCCCAACAGCGACGGAACCGACAGCCCAACCATCTGGGACAACGGTGATTCCTACGTCATCCAGGGATGGCGCATCGATGACCCCGACATCCTCGGAGAGATCGGGGCGGTGCCCGCGCATGAGACAGTGCTTGAGATCCCCAAGCGGATGATGCCATTTTTCCCGGAGGTACAGGTTGGCAGTCGAACCCAACGTTGAAGAACTGCTGGGCACTTTTCGTCGGTCAGCACTCCATCTGGAGATGCGGGACGGATATCAACTCAGCGGTGCCAACTGGTTGGCGTGGCGCAGCGGTCGCCCAATCGACGCCGCCGACCGGTCGACGTGGTGGAACCCTTACTACGACCTCCTTGTCGCCGCAGTCGAGCGGGGTGCACAGATTAGGCGGGCACGGATCGTCAGCGAGCCGGTTGCGGACTACATCCGCTTCGAACATGATGTCTCCGACATCCACGTCGCTGCCGGCGAACTGCTCAGGTGGCTTCCCCGGCGATTGGCAACGGATCTACGGCTGCCCGGCAACGACTTCTGGCTGTTCGATGAGGCAACTCTGGTCGTCACCTTCTTCAGCGGTGGTGGAGATGTTGTTGGCCGGGAGCACATCCTCGATCCTGAAGTTATCAAGTTTCATCTGAACGCATTTGACGCAGTCTGGGAACGGGGAACACCGCACGGCGACTATCGGCTCACGTGACGAATCACTCGACCAGCGCGCAACAGGCGCTGCAGGCCCTGGAAACCGCCTGCGTGAGGTCCGGATCGAGGCCGGCCTCAGCGGGCGGGCCCTCGGCGAGCGGGCGGGCTGGCACAGCTCCAAGATCTCAAAGATCGAGTACGGCCGGCAGGTCCCCTCGCCCGAAGACATCCGCACGTGGTGTAAACAATGCAGCGCCGATGAGCTGGTTGCAGAGCTTGTTGTCGCGCTGAATAACCTCGACGGTCTGTTCGTTGATTGGCACCGAATCGAGAAGGCCGGCTTCAAGCCTCTTGCGGAACGCTCTAACCTGCGCTGGGAGTCCAGCCACCACATTCGCGCATATGCCGCATCAAGGATTCCCGGCCCGTTGCAGACCGCTGACTACGTCCGAACGGTCCTTGGTCTCATCAGAAATCGGCGACTGTGCCATCGTTAATGGACAATCGCAGACCTCTTATCCCATGGAAGCCGGCTTCGACAGCAATGGAAACGTCAACCATCGAAAGGCCCCGGCTGTCGATCCGAATGTGTATGCGTCGGCGTGGGTGCGTGATAAAGGTCTCGACTGCACTCCCGCTTATCAGGGCGCCACGGGCTGCACACCTCAGGATGGTCTAGCAAGTGCTGCATACGCCAACGCGTACGCCTTCTATAACGCCTCCCACGCTCTTGTGGGCTACACGCCCGACACTCCGTGCTTCACATGTGCCGCAGCTAATGCGCAAGCAGATAGCGCGCTTGCCTTAGCGGATAAAATCATCGAGAGCATGTTCGTCCAGCCCTTCATCGACTGTGCCCACGGCGAGAGCACTGGCTGCGCGATGGCTGCCCTCATGGGCATACCCGCATTTGGCGAGATGGGAGTAAGCGGAAAGGTTGCATACGGAAGTACCGACATGGCCGCGATGGCGAAAGCGTTTCGGCTAAACCCAGGCGAAGGCTTGGCCCCGTTGTCGGTGTATCGGAACTTTGCCGTCTTCGAATACATGACTGAGAATGGTCCAGTATATGTTATCGCGGCCAATGTTCCAGGCGACATGCACTCGGAGGCTGTCATTAATAACTTTCTTAAAGCGAACAACATGGATCGCAATTTTGTCACGCGCATCTATTCGGAACGTGTTCCTTGCAATAAATGCAGCACCAAGATCTTGAATTCCCCTGACTATGCAAAAGTCGCGATAACGCTCACCTTCAACGGCTCACTCATGAGCGCGGAGACTGCGCAACAGCTAATGTGGTTGCTGCCGCAAAGTTGAAGATTCTCGTCTCCGGCTCGGTGGAACGTGAGCTTTAGTCCTGCATGAACAGGGGTTATTGAACTCTGGTATGATTTGATGTGCGGTTGAGGGGAAAGCAGTTCAATCATTGCGCGCGTCCTCTCACCGGAAGTTTAGATAGCAGTCTGGTTTAAATGCCCGGGTGCGAGATTCCGTCTTCCGTAGGCATTTCAATTAGTCTTGATCAGCCACCAGGCGGCGCCTTTATTCGGGCCTGGTCGGGCGGGTGAATATCTCAATTGCCGGTCGCTCTCGCACCTGAACTGTATAGTGCCAGCTGAACCGACCATCAGAAAGCGTGAGGATCGTGTCTTTTGCGGGTATTCTTTCGGCGATCTCGGCGCCAATGTCATCCTTGGTCAGAGCCGAGAATCGGGTATCGGTAACCGAGATCGTTAGTGAGTGGGATATAGGGTCGGCCGATCGTGAAGCATTGTTAATGTGGGGACTTCCCAATAGACCAGGGTTTCATGAACCACAGGAGGAAAAACTTCCAAGTCTCATCCCCAATGTGGCCGGAGATTCGGAACGACGATTAGTGTCACCAGACCAACGGCTGTACAAGTTAGGGTGGTGGCAAATGTATAAGGCCAGCGAGCCTCTAGTGGGTGCGGTTGCCGGTACTGGACAAGTGCTTGCGTTGTATCAGACGCCAACGACAATAGAAGACGTTAACCCCGTCTTGCGTGCGTACTATCCAGATGCTAATTGCGCAGCTGTAGAGTTTATCAATTCATCGATAGCGCAGTATGTAGAGATTTCATGGCGCTGGTTTACAATAGTACAGACTATTAGCCAGATGGAGGAGCCTCGCGAGCCCAAATCGCTTATGGCATTTTATGCCAAACAGGTCGAATGTCGTCAGAAATTCTATGAGCGTGTAACCGAAATTGATCCAGGCATCGACATAATGGACGACCAATCTCTTTGGGCTGACCGCATTCTGGACACCTGAGTTCTGCGGTAACATTCAGGTCCGTGATGTGGCGGTGTTCATGAAGATCGAGGTCATTGTCGACCCGGCCATCGAGTGGGTCATCCCCACGGCTGTTCTGAGATCATGGATTCCGAGGATGGTGAAGGGCCGTTCCGTGTTACGGGTGGCCCAGCGTGTCGCCTCGGCGATGTCGTTACGGCCGGCGAGGCGTAGGGCGCCGATCGCGAGGTTGCGGAGCGTGGCCATGATTCTGGCCCCGGATTTGGTGCGGACTTTGGAGTCGTCCTCACGGTAGATCGTGTCCCCAGTGCAGCACCTCGATTCTCCACGGCCGCGGACTGCTGCGGCGATGAGCGGCGGGGTGCCGCGGGCGGCGTTGAGGCTGGTCACTCCGAGGATCGCGACGTTCGACAGTGGTGTGCCAGACAGGTCGCTGACCCGGCGCTCAACGAGGAACACCGCTTGACGTGGGGGAATGGCAGATCGGGTGGCGCGGGCATACCCACTTGGGCCAAGATCCGTGATCATGGCCCAAGTCGGGCCTGGGTTTTCGAAGGAACGTCGGCTGGAGCCGCAGATCACCATCGGCCTGTTGACCGACGCGGCCGGGTTTCCGTTGATGGTCAACGCATTCGACGGCAACACCGCTGAGACCCGACTTGGCTCATTTAGTGCGTGCGGTGGATGAGGTCGATCGCGGTGGCGAGGTCGTCGGGTAGCGGGTCGGCTGCGGTGATGGTGTGCTCGCCGGCTTGGATGGTGATCTGGCGGTAGCGGCGTGCGGTGGTGACGAACTTGCGGATGGTCCATCCGGTGGTGTGCTCGATCCACCGGCTGACGGCCAGGGCGGCGAACACGATGGTGAGGTGGGCTTCGATGGCGTGGCGTACGTGGTGGAACACGGGCCGGGCGGCCAGGTCGGATTTGCTCATACGGAAGGACTTCTCGATGTTCAGCAGTTGGGAGTAGGCGCTGATCACGTGTTGCGGGTCCGGGTCGGGCAGGTTGGTGCGGTAGCCCTTGATCCCGGCCAGTGCTCGTGCGCGGGTCTCCAGTTCGCGGTTGACGGTCTTGGTCGCGCCGGTGAGTTTGACGAACCTGTTGCGTTTGACGGCGATCTTCCCGGCGACTGCCTTCTCGGCTTTGGTGACCTGTTGGTCGATCCCGTGCAGGGTGCGCCGTGCCCGGTCGGCGGAGTAGACGTAGAAGAAGGTGTGGTCCTTGCGTTTGTCTGACGGGGCGGCGGGCCAGGGCTGGGTGAACACGTGCCCGTCGGGGATGTCTTCGCCGGGGTGCTGGCGCCGCCATCGGTCGATCAGATAAGGGACTTCGGGGGTCTTGGCTCCGAGGATGAATCCCCACCCTTGGGCTTCGATCTGACGCCAGTTCGCCTCGCTGATCATGCCCGCGTCGGCCACGACGACCACGTCCGACAGACGGTGGGCGTCCATGAACGCGTGCAGCACCGGCACCATGGTGGTGGTCTCGGCCCGGTTGCCCTCGAACGCGTGGGCTATCCACACGAGGAGTACCGACATGCTGGATGATGCCGACTTCGCTGACTCGGTGGTGGCCGAACCTGCGGTTGACTCGATGTTCGTACCTTGGAAAACCCTGCACAGCAGCGGATTGCGCCGGGTCCACGAGGCGACTGTTCCGCTGTACGAGCGCACTCGGGTCTTCCGGGTCTACTGCTCCAACGTCATACCCGGCCTGCTTCAGACGCAGGCGTATGCCACAGCGTTGCTCTCCTCGATCACCAACTTTCAGGGAACGCCGAACGACGTCACGGCGGCGGTTGCCGCGCGACGCGCCCGGTCCGAGGTCATCAACCGGGGTGAGCACCGCTTTGCGCTGCTGGTCGAGGAGTCCGTCCTGCGCTACCGCGTCGGAGACGCTGGCACGATGGCCGGCCAGCTCGGCTCGCTGCTGGAGCTGATGGCGCTGCCACGGGTCAGCTTGGGGATCATTCCGTTCACGGCCGAGCGGCAGATGTGGACGCTGGAAACCTTCATGATCTTTGACGATGCGGAGGTTCAGGTCGAGCTGCTGACCGCCGAGATCAAGGTGACCGCGCCCGGCGACATCTCAACCTATCTGAAGGCGTTCGGGGAACTGGCCGACCTGGCAGTCCACGGGCAACCGGCACGCGCTTTGATCACCAGCGCGATCGACGCTCTCGGGTAGGCCGTTGGTTCGGAACGGGGCGATCGCACTGACTGGGGCCGCAACCGACCGTCAGCTACCCGTGCCAGGAGTTTGGCCGTGTACCTCGAGATGAGGGACGGGGACGATCCTGACTTCGTCGCCTGGCGCACCCGGGTGCGCCCGCGGCGCAGCGCCTACCGCCCAGCGGGGTGGCGGCATTGCCGCTGGAGTAACCATCGCGGGTTCCTCGGACATATACGTGGTTGATCGCTTGGCTATGTGATGCGGAGGCGGCGTTGAGTCGATATTGGCAAACAGATGAGTAAGCGTGACAGATTCTGGTTCGACGAGATCTACCACGGCCACTACCTGGACATCGTCAGGTACGGCGTGCGCCGGCTGGCCGAGGTGGACGCCGCGGCCGATCTCGCCCAGGAGGTGTTCGTCGTTGCCTGGCGGCGGCGTGAGCAGGTTCCGGACAACAGCCTTCCCTGGCTGTACGGGGTGGCCCGGCGCCTGCTCGCCAACCACCGCAGGGCACAGGGCAGGGTCCCCCTGACCCAACCGTTTACCGACCTGCTGCGCCCGGCGCAGGCCGACCACCCGGAGTCGGTGGCGGCGTTGGCCGACCTGGCCGCGGCCCTGGTCCAGCTATCCGATATCGATCAGGAGATCCTCCGCCTGATCGGGTGGGAGCAGCTCACCGTCGGCGAGGCTGCCACTGTGCTCGGCTGCAGCCACACCGCCGCGAAGGTACGGCTGCACCGGGCGCGGCGACGGCTGGCCGCGGCCATGTCCACACCGCGCCCAATGACCGCTACACCCGCACCGGCCCGGCCGGTCGCCCGCCTGACGAACGGAGCCCACGATGTCCAGTACTGAGCAGCAGATCCGTGACCTGTTCGGCCCGGCCGATCCTGGCCGGCTGGCACTCCTGGCAGCGCCTCGCATTACCAGCGCACAGCTCATCGCCGACGCCGACGCCGTGCCGAACGACGCACCCACCGGTTCATGACGCCGCCCGGACTGGCCCGCCGCAAGCTTGTCCTGGCCGGGGCCGCCACCGATGGTGGGCGGCGCCGCAGCGCTTGTGCTGACTCGGCGGTCCACCGGCGCCCGGACGGCGGGCAACCCGCCGGCCTGGGCGCTGGCCGGGACCGTGGTCGTCCCGATGGAGTTCCAGGACGACACGGACCCGCCCCCGGCCGCCGACCGGTTGCGGGCGCTGGCCGCGAGCATCACCGACGCCCCGTACGACACGCGGCCCGGCCGGTACGCCTACCGGCACGGGAAGTCCTGGTCGGCCGGGATGCTCACCGACGAGGGCCACACCCTGGGGTTTGTGGAGGAAGAGGAGGCTTGGACCGCCCCCGACGGCAGCGGCCGAGTTCGACGCAGGACGGTCGGCGCGGAGTACCCCGACGAGGCGTCCCGCCGGTACTGGCAGACGCGGATCGCCCGAGGACAGGGCCCCACGATTCCCCACGAGGACGTCCAGGACGTGCCAGCCCACCAGCCGGACCCGAACGCCCCGCCACAACCAGCCGACTGGACCCGGCCGCCGACCGACGCGACCCAGCTTGCCGGCCTGCTCCGAGCCGGATACGGCGCGCTCGACGCCGCCAAATGGACCATGGAGCTCTACCGCAGCTACGCGGTCCCCCGACAGGTCCGCGCACAGGTGCTCACGATCCTTGCCGGGCTACCCGGATTCCTGTGGCGCGGCCAGCTGACCGACCGGATCGGACGTCGCGGAGTGGCGGTCACCGTGCGGGCGCGTCCGCCGCAGGACAGGACCGACCATAACCAGTACGAAGACACGCTGATCTTCGATGAGCGCACCGGGGAACTACTCGGCTACGAAACCTCCGTCCTCACCGCGCCCCCTACCCTGAAGTCATACGTCCAGATCCTCGACGCCGATCGCACCGACCGGCTCGGCTGACCTGATCGCAGTGGTGGCGCCGGATCAGGTCCTGCTGGCCGGCGCCACCGCAAGGGCGTCGCTGAACGATCCGACTCTGCCTATCGCCCTGGGCTCGGCGTTGGTGCCTGCGCCGCCGCTCCGCCGCCTGATGGGCTCGGGCGCAATGTCGGGGGGTGGGGCTAGCGTCGGCTCAGATGCTCAGAGTTGGGAGAGGACAGGACCATGACCACACTGGAGAATCGGCCGAATACCGCGCTTGTCGTCATCGACGTGCAGAACGGCGTAGTCGGGCAGGCGCACGACCGCGACGCGATCGTCGCGAACATGGGCCGCATGGTGGAGAAGGCACGACAGGCTCAGGTTCCCGTCGTCTGGATCCAGCACAACGACGAACAGACCGATCCGGGGCAGCGACGACTGGCAGATCGTCCCCGAGTTGACCCCGGCCGACACCGATCCGCTGGTGCACAAGAACTACGGCGACGCGTTCGAGGACACCACCCTGGAGTCGGTGCTGGCGGACCTCGGCGTCGGCCGACTGGTGGTCGCCGGCGCGCAGACCGACGCGTGCATCCGCTGCACGCTGCACGGTGCGTTCACCCGGGGCTACGACGCGACCCTGGTCAGCGACGCCCACACCACCGAGGACCTGACGAAGTGGGGTGCGCCCGCACCCGAGCAGGTCATCGCGCACACCAACCTCTACTGGACCCACCAGGCCGCACCCGGCCGCACCGGCGGGGTCGTGACCACCGAGGACGTCGACTTCAGCAAGGCGTCCTGACGCCCGGACGCCGACGCCGGAGCCAGCCGCCGTTGGGAGATCGTGCCGTCGGGAGATCGTGCCGTTGGGAGCTGGCGTCGTCAGGGCCTGCCGCGGCCGCGGGCCATTGCGCGCAGTGCCACGGTCGCGATCGGGACGACGATGATCGTGCCGATCAGGGCACTGAGTACGCCACCCCAGTCGAAGATGTCGTCGTCGCCGATCCCCAGCAGCAGGGTGAAGATCACGTAGCCGACCACCGCGCCGAGCAGGCCCAGGCCGATCGAGACCAGCCACGACTTCGGTCCGCTCATGTTCCGGAAGGCGTCACCCGGGATGAGCATGCGCGCGATCACGCCACAGAACAGGCCGAGGAGAAGCGCTCCACACATCTGACCACTCCCTGTCGGGACGGGTGCCGGGACTCGATCCTGACGCCCCGGAAACCCCCGGCCGGGCGCCTTGCCCGATATTCACCCCATCGGGGGCCCGGCGTGACGTGGAAGGTGCCGGCGTCCGGGTCACCGTCGCCGTCGCCTAGGGCGGCGGCGAGCCGGTCGACCGCCGGCCGGGTGGGCATCAGGCGATCTGCCGTACCCACGCTCCGATGGTGTCCCGGTCGGCCCGGCCGTCGGCGACCACCGTGACCACCCGGCGGGTCAGCGAATCCGTCAGCGTCAGCGGCTCGCTCCAGGCCAGTGCCGGACCGACGCCGGGGTACTCGGCCACCCGGACGAACCACGGGTCGACCACGCCCACCTGCACGAAGACCAGCGTCCACGGCTCGGGCCCGGAACCGGACAGCGCCAGCCACGGTGCCGCGCTGCCGTGTACCGCCGCCTCGCCGTCGGCGTCCGCCGTGAAGATCTGCCAGTCGGTCGCGGTGTGCGGGGCCCGCCAGAAGTAGCCGCCGTACCCCGCGCCGGGCCGGCCCTTGGTCGCCGAGCTGTGGATCTGCAGCGGCGCGTCGGTCTGGTTGGTCAGCGTGAAGGTCAGGTCGAGTGCCCAGGCGGTCGGGTCCAGCCGGCGGGCCTCGACGGTGCGCTGCTCGGTGGCGACCGTCGGTGCACCGGTCGGCTGCCAGTGCAGCTCCTCGGTGAAGCCGGTGTCGTCCAGCCGGCTGAAGCCGGCGTGCAGCTGGCTGCCGTGGTTGTCCAGCCAGGTCGAGCCGGTACCGGTGACGAAGGTCCGACCGCCCCAGAAGTTGGTACCGCCGAGGTCGCTGACGGCCACCGAAACGCCGAGGTGGTGCGGGTGGTCGACCGGCTGCGCCTGCGTCACCGTGGCACCGGCCAGCGTCCGTACCGGGTGCAGGTACGGCCGGGGCGACAGGGTGACCGGCAGGTCGGGCTGCCAGACATAGGCGGCCACCTCGACACCGTCCACCCGCAGCGGCAACGGAGACGGCGGTGCCGCCGCGACCGTGGAGTTGCGGGCGGGCTGGCCGGTGCCGTGGACATGCTGCTCCTGGAGGATCGGAAGGGCGCTGTAGCCCGAAATCTACGAGCTTCGACCGCTAATAGGTCAATCGATGCAACAAACCTGCACACGATCTGCGACCGCATGCAGCCATGGGCGTCAGTGCCTCACTCGGCCTGGTGCCGGCCGGCACGGTAGCCACGACGAGAGGTCATGGCGGACCTGTCCGATCGGCCGCCCACATTGGCCGGGGCGACGAGGGACGTTCATATTCGTCGATTTGTATCGGAGCCTGGCGGCCGGCACCGTGTCGGCCGGTCATCGGGGAGGTACCCGTGTCCAGGTTCCGCACCATCCTGGCCGCCTCGGCGGTCGGCACCCTCGTCCTCGCGCTCACCGCAACCCCGGCGCAGGCGGCCGGCGCGACCAGCAAGGTCTCCCAGACCACCACGGTCGGCATCCACAACACCTACGACCCGGCCACCTTCAGCTACCTGGCGCAGGCGCTCGACCTGCACCCCGGCCTGATCGAGCTGGACGTCTGGGCCAGACGTGCATCACCCGGGAGTGGAAGGTCAGCCACTCGCAACCCGCTGGGCAACGCCAACAACTGCGTGGCGGCCACCACGCGCGGCGCAGCTCTACTCGGGCGGTACCAACAAGAACCTGGAGTACTGCCTGGACGACATCCGGCTGTGGCTGGGCGCGCACCCGGGCACCGGGCCGCTGATCCTCAAGCTGGAGCTGAAGACCGGCTTCAGCAGCCGGACCAACCTGGGCCCGGCCCAACTCGACGCGGCCATCGCCGCGCACCTCGGCAGCGGCCGTGTTCAAGCCGGCCGACCTGCTCGGCGGGTACGCCTCGCTGGACGCGGCGGCCAGGGCGAACGCCTGGCCGACCCGGGCGCGCTGGCCGGCAAGGTGATCATGGAGGTCATCCCGGGCACCGTCGAGGAGTCCAACCCGACCGACTCGCTCTGGACCGACAAGGAGTACGCCCAGCTACCTCAAAGGCCTGGCCGCCGCCGGTACCCTCAGCCAGCGCGCAGATCTTCCCGGCCGTGCACAACGCCGCCGACCGGCGACCCGCGCACCCGCTACGCCGACACCACCCTGCGCCCGTGGTTCGTGGTCTTCGACGGCGACGCCAGCCGCGTACGTCACCGGCGGCATCGACACCTCCTGGTACGACACCAACCACTACCTGCTGGTGATGACCGACGCGCAGAACGTCTCGCCGGCCGTCACCCGCCGGCGAACGTGGCGGCCGCGCAGGCCCGGGTGGCCTGAACTCGCGAGCCGCGCACGCGAGCGTCGCCTCAGCCGACTGGTCAGCGATGCCCACCGTCGTCGCCACCGTCATCGACCGCGGCTGATCCGGCTCTGCCGGTCACCTCTCCTGGTCGGACGCCAGAGATCGAAGTAGGCGCGGTCCTCGGAGCGCCCGACCCACGGCCCGGAATCCGGCTGTGGATCGGACTCCTGCGCTCCGAGGCCCGCACCTACTGAACCCGAACTGTCGGGAAGTCGCAGGTAGTGCGCCTACTCGATGTTTGCGTGCCGGGCACGCATGGACTCGACAGTGATGTCCAGTCGATGCATCAGGTCGACGATGATGGCGTCGCAGACCAGCGCGAGGGCTTGTTCGAACAGGGTTCCGAGGGGCTGAGTGCTTGACTCTCCGTCGGCGAGGACCGCCGGGATCGTCAGGGTGGCGGTGGACCGTGCTGACAAGGGCGTGCTGTTGCTGCCTGTCAGCGCCAGGACATCGGCTCCGATGGCGCGGGCGGTGTCCGTGACGTCGAGCAGTGCCGGGGTGGTACCGGAAGAACTGGCGATCACGACCAGGTCGCCCGGGGCGACCGGGCCGGTCAGGATGTCGCCGATCACTGCAGTGGGCTTTCCCAGCTGTGCCAGTCGGTTGCCGAACCCGCGCAGAGCCAGGCCGTTTCGTCCGCGACCGGCCAGGAAGACGCTCGGCGCGACGGCGATGATCTCGGACGCGCCGGTGAACTGGTCGGGCCGGATCCGGTGCAGGACGTCGGTCAGCTCGGTGAGCTGGCGTTCCAGGATGTCCATAGGTATCCCGGTCACGGCAGGGCCAGGGTGTTCGCGCCGGCCACGAACTCTTCGATCTGTTCCTGGAGTTCCCGGACCGCTCTCGGTCGTCCTCCCGTCACAGCGCCCTCGGAGAGTTGCCGGTGCACCCGGCGCAGCTTCTCGTCGAGCAGGTCGACCCGCGCGTGAACGGGCAACGCCAGTACGGGAGCCAGCGCGTCGCCCACGCCGTCTAGCTCACCGTTGAGCATGCGGCCCAACGCGACGTCGATGTGGGCGTACCCCTCGTTGACAGGCTGACGGCCCTCCGGCGGCGCCGCCTGGTACAACTCCAACGCGCGGGTTGCCGCAGTCAGGGCGGGTGGGCCCTGGCGCAGCAGCGCCAGTGCACTGGCTGCGTACGCGTGTTGCTTGGCCAGCGACACGCTCAGCGCACCACCGAAGTCGTCCAGCGGATCATCGTCGGCGGCCATGTCGCGGGCGCGCTCTGCCGCCGAGAGGGCTTCCCGCGCCGCCGTCGTATCTCCCAAGCGAGCGTGGCCGTTGGCGGCCAGGCTCATCAGCCGTACGACTGCGGTGCCTCTCGATGCGTGCGCTCGACCGGCTTCGGCGTAGCGGACCGCCTCGTGCGGCAGCCCCGCGTACTCGGCGATCGCTGCCTGGGTGGCCCGAATCCACACCTGCAGACTGTCGAAGCCCGCCAACTCCGCGCAGACGAAGGCGGCATGCGCATGTGTCATCGCGGCGCGCCGGAAGCCCAGTTCGTGCGTGGACTGCGCCAGCAGCGCGCACGCGATGCCCGCCAGGCCGTGAAGCTGACGAGACTCCGCCGGTCGCAGGCGCTCCGACTCGATCTGCCGAAAGGAATGGTCGCGCACGGCGACCAACTCGCTGAAGTGCGCACGCGGGTGCGGCGTGTGAACGTAGTCCCGGGAGATTCGCCGCAGTTGCGCCTCCAGTTTTCCCAGCACCGTCGGATCCATCGCTGATCTCCTTGCTCGCGTTGCGAAGTCCAATGACTGCTGCGCGACGATCTCCTCCCACGGGGGCACGCCCTGGGACTCGGCGGCGATCGCACGGCCAACGAGGCCGGTACCCGCCAGGGCCTTTGTTCCCGTCGGACTGAGCAGCACGTCGAAGGTGTGACCCCAGAACCTCTCGGCAACGCGCCGCGCGACTGGGCGGGGCCGACCGACGTCGCCCTTCATCCAGCGAATCAGTTGACGCGGGGACAGCGTGGCGACTTCGCCCATTTCGCAGGCGGTCCGCTCGAACGCCACGCACGTCTCCTCAATGGTCCACCGACCGTCGCGAACGAGACGATCGAGCAGAGTCGGATTCACGGCTGTCATCACGTCATCCACGGTAGGGCAGGCGTCCGGGTGTTCGCGACGAGGACGTGGCGACGTTGGTGAAACGGCATACGGATGTCCGGTCAATGTCATCGATTCGGCGGATCAGCGCGCTTCCGGTGGTCGGCGGCGACTACGAGCATTGACGCCATGGAAGCCCGCGGAAACGGTGCAGTGGGCGCGGAGCGCGGCAGGATGGTGATCGATGTGAGTAGCGACAAGATCAGCGGTCGTTCCGGCGAGTGTGACACCGGCTCGCGGCCAGCGTACGAGCGGGTGAAACTGTGAGCACAGGCTGCTCCGCACTCCCACCCGACGACGTGGTGTCCACCATCGCGGCCGAAATCCCCCGACTGGCCCAGGTGCTGTCACTAGCGTTCGCGGACAACCCGGTCGCGGACTGGCTGTTCCAGGGCGAGCAGGACCGCCATCATCTCGGATTCTTCAGCGCCCACCTACGCCATGCGCTGTCCCGCGGCCGGGTCGAGCAGACCGCGGACGGCTGCGCGGTGGCGGTGTGGGTCGACCGTACCCGCCACTCCGACCGGGAGGCGGAGGAGGTGTTCCGCCGGGAGAGCGCCGAAGCGGTCGGCGTCCACCTGCCCCGGCTGGTTCTGCTGGAGGCCACTCTGTATGAGACGCAACCGAAACAGCCGCACTGGTGGCTGGCGTTCCTCGGCGTGCAGTCCACCGACCGGAGCCGCGGGCACGCCACCCGGCTACTGCGCCACGCCACCGGATGGCAGGGCGACACCATGGCGTACCTCGAAGCCACCTCCCGTCGCCTGGTCGGCTACTACATGCGCCACGGCTACACCCCGGGCCGGCCGCTACCTGTGCCGCACGGTCCGACCGTGCACCCGATGTGGACCCGACCCAACCCAACCCACCCTGACCGTGCCGAGGCAGCAGCCTGACCGGGCGGGTCGGGTCACGCCGACGGTGCGCCCTACCCGCCGCCGCGCCTCACCGGCCGTCCTCGCGGCATTCCGCTTATTCCGCCACGGGTGCCGCTGCTCGGCTCGACACATCGGAGGGTGACCGCGATGCCGCCCATCCCACCCCGTACCGCCATGGCGCGGTCTGCTGGTGTCAGCGTGGCGATCGCCGCGCAGTTCCCGCTGGTGGGCATCTGCCGACACACCACCTGCGGCCACCTACTGATGCCCGGTCGCGATGCCAGCGGCACCGCCGTCTACCACTGCCGAACCTGTTCGCATTACCCCGCCGTCCCCGCCGACAAGGTGTACCGCAGTGCGGTCCACGCCATCGCCAATCTCGCACCCCACCTCGACCGACAACAGCCAGTCAGCTGGCTTGACCGGGTGGTGACCACCGTGAAGATCAACGACCACGGCCGAGTGGTGGCGTTGCGATGGCGGGTGTGGCCAGGTCGTCGAGGCGGTTGACAACGGCAGAACCTGACGTTCTAGTTAACGAGTCCGTTAATTAACGAGTTGGGCAATCGCATGATCAGTGACTCGCTGTCGGTGACCTTCGCGGCGCTCGCCGACCCCACCAGGCGGTCGATCCTGGCCCAGCTCTCCCGGGGCGAGGCGACCGTCACCGAGCTCGCCGCGCCACACGCGATGAGCCTGCCGGCGATCTCCCGGCACCTGAAGGTGTTGGAGCACGCCGGGCCTGGTCGCCAAGGGCCGGGAGGCGCAGTGGCGGCCGTGCCGACTGGAGCGTCACGCCGCTGCGCGACGTGGACGACTGGCTCGACCACGTACCGGGAATTCTTCGAACAGCGCTTCGACCAGTTGGCCGAACACCTCGCGACGATGGTCCGCGAGCAGCGCCCGGCCCCACCCGATCCGGAGGAACAGCGATGAGCAGAGTGACCGAGCCGACCGCGGCTTCACCATCGTCCGGCGCTTCGACGCGCCCCGGGAGCTGGTCTTCCGGGCCTGGACCGAACCCGAACACCTGCACTGGTACGCCGGCACCTTCCCGAACGAGTGGCCGACCACAGTCGACCTGCGCGTCGGCGGCGCGTGGCGGTTCCACATGATCGAAAACGAGGAGCGGCAGTACCCGACGGGCGGGATCTACCGGGAGATCGACCCGCCCCGGCGGCTGGCGTTCTCCTGGGGCGCGGTCGACGGCTGGCCGGCACTCGATCCGGACCGGCTCGACGAAGCGCCGCTGGTCACCATCACCCTCAACGAGCTGCCGGACGGTGCCACCGAGATGGTCTTCGAGGTGAGCTTCGCCGACGAGCTGGACGAGGCGGGCATCCGCCGCTGGCTCGCCACCGGCATGGTCGAGGGCTGGACCATGACCCTGGACCGGCTCACCGACGCGACAATCGCCGGCCAGCCGGCAATCCGCTAGCGAAGCCCGCTGCGCCGACCCGGCCCGGTCGTGCGGCGTGACCGGCTCGTACTTTGGAACGATATGGGTCGGTGGCGGCGCTCCTACCATCGGGGGGTGAGCGGATTCCTGCGCGCCCTGTGGGCTGAGCCGCCGCCACCGGACGCGCCACCGCGCCGGCGGCGGGACTGGGCGCTGGTGGTCGCACTGGTATCGCTGGCCCTGCTGGAGGGGGCGCTACGCGCGGACCTGCCGTGGCGGATCGCCACCGTGGTGGTCGGCGTCGGACTGGCCCCCACCCTGCTGTGGCGACGCAGCCGGCCGTTGCTGATGATCGTCATCGCCTTCGGTGTCACCGGACTCGGCTCCATCCTGGTGCGCGGCAACTTCCCACAGTCGTACACCGCGGCAGCGATGCTGGTGCTGGTGTACGCGCTGACCCGGTGGGGCTCGGGGCGGGCGATGCTGCTCGGCGCGGCCGTGGTCGCCGGCAAGGTCGGTCTGGTCCTCACCGCCCGGGCGGCTGACGCCGCCGAGGTGGTCGGCGGGTTCGCGGTCCTGACCGCGGTCTGGCGGCCGGCGCGGCACTGCGCTACCGGGCCGGGCGCGCGAGCGCGGAGCTGGAACAGGTCCGGCTGCTGGAGCGGGAGCGGCTGGCCCGCGACCTGCACGACACGGTGGCCCACCACGTCTCGGCGATGGCGATCCGCGCCCAGGCCGGCCTCGCCGTCGGCGGTACCGACCCGGCGGCCGCGACCGGCGCGCTGCGCGTGATCGAGGCCGAGGCGTCCCGGGCGCTGGCCGAGATGCGCACCATGGTCCGGGTCCTGCGCCACGACTCAGCCAACTCCGCCACCACGACGACTACGCCGACGCTGTCGACCTGGCGCCGAGTCCGCGGATCGCCGACCTCGTGCGGCTCGCAGCCGGCGACGGGACCGGCGTGCCCGTGCGACGTGGCGGTCGCGGCGACGTCGGCGACCTGCCGCCGCTGGTGCAGAGCGCGGTCTACCGCCTCGCCCAGGAGTCGGTCACCAACGCCCGGCGGCACGCCCGGCACGCGACCCGGATCGAGGTCCGCGTCGACGCCGACGACACGTCGGTACACCTGCGGGTCAGCGACGACGGCGAGACCGCCCCGGCCGGCGCGCCGGGGTTCGGCCTGATCGGCATGATCGAACGCGCCGACCTGCTCGGCGGCACCTGCGAGGCCGGCCCCGACCCGGGCCGCGGCTGGACCGTGACCGCCACCCTGCCGCGCACCAGCCCCGGCGCCGCCGAGCCGCGCAGCGCCGAGCAGCGCCGCGCCGAGCCGAGCCGCGTTCTGCCAATGCCGCCGCGTACCGGGAGTCCGGCGTGAACATCCGGGTGGTGGTCGCCGACGACCAGGAGATCGTCCGGACCGGGCTGACGATGATCCTGAACGCGCAGCCGGACATCGAGGTGGTCGGGGAGGCCGCCAACGGGCAGCGGGCCGTCGAACTCGCCCGGCGGCTGCGCCCCGACGTGTGCCTGTTCGACATCCGGATGCCCGGCGTCGACGGCATCGAGGCGACCCGCGCGCTCGCCGGCCCGGACGTCGCGGACCCGCTCGCCGTCGTCGTCATCACCACGTTCGACCTCGACGAGTACGTGTACGCCGCGCTGCGGGCCGGCGCCCGCGGCTTCCTGCTCAAGGACGCCGGGGCGGCGCTGCTCGCGCCAGGCCGTGCACGCCGCCGCCGCGGCGACGCGCTGATCGCGCCGAGCGTCACCGCCCGGCTGCTGCGCGACGTTCGCCCGGACCGGGCCCGGCGGCCCGCCGCGGCAGCCCGTCGAGCCGCTCACCGACCGCGAGGAGCAGGTGCTCGCCGCGGTCGCGCTGGGCCGGCCGAACAGCGAGATCGCCGCCGAGCTGCACATCACCCTGAGCACGGTGAAGACCCACGTCGCCAGCCTGATGGCCAAGCTCGGGGCCCGGAACCGGGTGGAGATCGCGCATGTGGGCGTACGAGACGGACCGGGTCCGGCCGGGTCGGTAGTCCGAGTCCACTGTGGACGGCGGCGACCAAGGGACGAGAGCGGGTCGTACTTTGGAACGGGACGGGACCGGACCTGCTGCCGATGAGTCGCAGTGGCCGGGGCGACCACGATCGGGGGGTGCCGAACGGCACTCGCGACCCGTACCCACGAAGGGGCCCTGCCATGGTTTCCGCCCGTTGGAAGGACCGGCTGATCCCGGCCGGACTGCTCGCCCTCGGCGTGGTGCCGCTCGCCGCCGGCGCGGTCCGGTTCACCGAACTGGCCGGCGGCGGACCGGTGACGCCGGAGAACGACCGGTTCTTCGCGATGCCGGTGCCGATCATCGTGCACATCGTCTGCGTCAGCCTCTACGTGCCTGCTCGGCGCGCTTCCAGTTCGCGCCCCGGCTGCGTCGCCGCCGGCCGCGCTGGCACCGGCTGGCCGGCCGGATCCTGGTGCCGTGCGGGCTCGGGGTGGCGCTGTCCGGGCTCTGGATGACCGCTGTCCTACCAGTTGCCGGCCGCCGACAACACCCTGGGCGACGCCTTCCGGCTGTTCTTCGGCAGCGCGATGGCCGCCGCCGTGGTGCTCGGCTTCGTCACGGTGCGCCGTCGCGACTTCCGCGCGCACCGGGCCTGGATGATCCGGGGGTACGCGATCGCGATGGGCGCGGGTACCCAGGTGTTCACCCACCTGCCGTGGGTGCTGCTGGTCGGAGCGCCGACCGGGAACACCCGGGCGCTGCTGATGCTCGCCGGTTGGGTGATCAACCTCGCGGTGGCCGAGTGGGCGATCCGGCATCGGCCGCGCCACGCCGTACGCGACGCGACAGCCGCCGCCGGCCGGATCAGCCCGAGGAAGGCGCAGCGTGCCATGGCGGGCGGAGTCGGGGCAGCCGGCGCCGTGGCCGCCGAGGTCGGGGCAGCCGGTGTCGGAGCGGCCGGGTGAGATCCCTGAGCAGGGCCGCTGTGGAGACGGGTTGACTTGATCAGGCAGAATCGCCGGGTGGCCGCGTTCCCCTGTGCGGCCGCGTGCCCACCCCTCAGGAGTTGTCCCCGGTGTTCGCGTCCTGGCTGATCTGGCTGATCGGGTGCGTCATGCTCGCCGCTGCCGGGTTCGCCACCGCGGCGCTGCCCCGGCTGCGGGCGCGCGCGTACACCCGGCGCGCGGCGTGGGCGAGCGCCCGCAGCGCGATCGACACCGCCACCGTGAGTCGGGACGCCGCCGCTGACCGGGTGGTCGAGGCCGAGCAGTTGCTGGCCCGGGCGCAGGCACTGGCGGCGGCCGGCGGCGGGCGGGCGGCGGCACGGACGGCGACCGGGTACGCCCGGCAGGCCGACCAGTTGTGGCGGGCGGTGAGCGGTGGCTGACCGTGGGTACCGTCGGCACCTGGAACGGCTGCGCTGGGTGCTGCTGCTGGTCGCGGTGGCCCTGGTCACCGTCTTCCTGGTGGCCCAGCGCCAGAGCAGTGACGTGCGGTACGGCGACTCCGCGTCGACCGCCAAGCTGCCGGACGAATCAGGCATCGTGCTGCAACAGTCTGCGCAGGAACTGACCACGATGCTGGAGTCCGAGCACATCCTCCGGCTCCCCGGCGCGACCGCCACCTGGGACGCCGCCCGGGTCGCGCAGGCCATCGGCGCCAATCCGGACGTGCGCATCCTGGCCACCCCGCCGGGGCTCGCCGAGGCCCAGCGGGACGGGCTACAGGATGTGGCCAAGGACAAGAAGACCATCCTGGTCGTCGGTACCCGGGTCACCGGCGACATCTACGAGGCCAGCTCCGGTGACCTCGACGACTGGCGTGGTGAGCTGGCCCGGGCTGACGTCACCGGCAAGCTGGTGGTGCTCATCGACGAGCTGGTGAAGAACCCGAAGAGCGAGGAGCCGGCCGAGCCCGGTTGGCGGGCGCCGACCGACGCCGAACTCGCCGCCGTCGCCACCGACCTGCGGACCACCGGCCTGTCCGGGCCAGCCGGATTGTCGGTGTCCGCGGACGCAACCCTGCAGGCGTTCGGTACTCAAGCCCGCTACCTGGTGCTGCCGGTACAGCCGGGCGACCGGCCCGCCCCCGACTACGGACCGGCGCTGACCCGGATCTTCCCGGACACCCCGATCGTGGTGATGTACGGCTACTGGATCGCCTACTACGGCCCGCACGCGGCCGACTTCGCCGACGTGGCCGCCGTCAGCTTCTACGCCCGCTTCGGCGGCCTGCTCGGCCCCGCGGCGTACCCCCAGCAGAACGTGCTGAACGCCTGGCTGGGTCAGGTGACCACGCTGCGCAACGCGGGCCTGTTCGACCGGCCGCTGCCGTACCGGCCGTTCGACCCGCTGCGGGTGGCGCTGCCCGTGCTGCCGTGGCTCTTCGCGGTCTGCGTGGCCGGCTTCCTGGCGCTGTCCGTCCGCTCGCTGCTGCGGCCGGGCAGCCGCGACCCGATGCTGCCCACCCGTGGGGCCGGACTCACCGCCCGGTTGGCCGGGTTGACGGCGCTCGCCGTGGAGGTCTCCCCGCTCACCGACGCGCGGACCGACCCCGCGCTCACCCGGGCCATCGGGAAACTCGACGCGGCCCGTTCGGCGCTGGACGAGCGGTTGCCCGACCGGCAGGTCCGTACCCTGCTCGACGAGGCCGAGCAGGAGTTGGACCGGGTCGGCCGGGCGCTCCCCTTCGCCGGCTACCGGCCGTCGACCTACCTGCGCGGACGGCTGGCATGACCCGGACACCCGACCCGAAGCGCGCGATCCGATCAAAGCGGGCACCGGACGTGAATCGGCCCGCACTCCAAGCCGTCGCCAACCCCGAAGCGGGCTCCGGACTCGAAGCGGGCGACGGAGTCGAAGCGGGCGGTGCTGGCGAAGCGGCTGGCCCAGGTGAAGCGGGTCGCCGAGGCTCGGCGGGCGGCCGGGGCGAAGTGGAGCCGGAAGCCGGCGGTCGGCCGCACGGGACTGCGGGGCCGGGTCGGCGCTGCCCTGGCCACCCCGTTCGGGCTGGCCACGCTGTGCTGCCTGATCCTCGCCGGCTGGGCGCTGTGGGCGGGCGGCATCCTCGACGGCGCGGCCGCCAGCGCCGTGCGGACCTCCTCGGTGTATGCCGCTTCCGGCGTCGACCTGGACGTCGCGACCGCCCAGAAGATCGTCGGGAATCGCCGACTGGTCGTCATCTTCGCCCGACCGGGCACCGACCTGCGCGGCGGCTGCCACGCGGTCCGCCGGGCCGCCGCCGGTACCCTCGTGCTGTTGCTCAGCCGGGACGGACGACTCCTACGACCACTACGGCTGCGCGCAGTTCGGCGGCGACGACACCAAGACCTTCGGCAAGCGGTTCGTCGCCGAGTCGCGGATGCCCGGCCGGCATCGACGAGTTCGTGGACCGGCCGCTGGATGCGCTGAAGGTGATCGTGGTCAACTTCGACACCCTCGCCAATGCCGACATCGTCCCCGCCGGGGCCCGGACCATCAGCCCGTCGCTACCCCGGTACCTGGTGGCGGCCGCCGCGCTCGGCCGCGGTGCTGCTCGGCTCCGCGCTGCTCTACCTGACCGCGCGCCGGGCCGGCCGGCTGGCCGCCGTCCGACGCGCCCGGCTGGACTCGGCCACCGACAGCCGTACCGTGCTCAGCGCCGCCACCGCCGTGGTGGCCCAACAGATCATCGACCTCGACTCGCGCTACGCACTGCTCCGCCGCAGTGAACCGGCACCGGCCGGCGCACCCGCCCAGGACGACCTCCCGGCCCCGGCGGCCGACGCTGAGCGGCCGGCGACCGGGGCCGGGATCGGCGACCAGGGCGGCACGAGGGGACGGCGTCGAAGCGCAAGCGGCGCGGCGCCCCGGCCGGCACGGCGCAGACCTTCGCCAGCCGGTACCGGGAACTGCTCGCCCTGTATACCGGGCTGCTCGCGGACGTGGCGGCGGCCGACCGGCGTGGCGAGACCGACTTCGCCTCCGTACACCGAACGCGCCGAGGCGCTGTCCCACCGGCTCCGCGACCTCGCCGGCTGAACCGCGCCGGCCCTGCCGGGTACCCGACCCGCGGCCCGGTACCCGATACTGGTCGCGGGGCGGCCGGGGTGCCCGGCACCCTCCGTCCACAGTGGAGGTACCCCGATGCCCAGCTCAGGCCCTCCGCAACCGGGCCCTCCGCAATCGGGCTCTCCGCAATCGGGCTCTCCGCAATCGGGCTCTCCGCAATCGGGCTCTCCGCAATCGGGCCCTCCGCCGGCCGGCCGGCCGGGTCGGTGGAGCCGGCGCGGCGCCCTCGCGTTGGCCGGCACTGCCGGGGTGGCGCTGATCGGCGTCGCGGTCGGCACCGACCCGCTGGGTTTGCGCGCCGCCGGGGCGGCCGGCTACACCCCACCGACCCCGCGCCGGCGACTGGACCTCAACGGCGGCTGGCGTTTCCGGCTGGGCGAGGCGTCCGACGCGCGAGCAGCCCGGGTACGACGACTCCGGCTGGACGCCGCTGGACCTGCCGCACACCTGGAACGCGCTCGACGGCAGCGACGGCGGCAACGACTACCGCCGCGACGTCGGCTGGTACCGGCGGCGCTACACGGTGCCGGCTGGCCTGACCGGGCGCACCTTCGTGCTCCAGTTCGCCGGGGCCAACGAGGTCGCCGACGTCTGGGTCAACGGCGTCCACCAGGGCCGGCACATGCGGCGGGTACGCCCGGTTCCGGTTCGACGTGACCGCCGCGCTGGACCCGTTGGCGGACAACGTGATCGCCGTGCGGGTCAGCAACCGGCCCGACCCTGACCAGCTTCCGCTGCGCGCCGACTACACGGCGATGGGCGGCATCTACCGCAACGTCAGCCTGTGGGCCGTCGACCCGCTGCGCATCCGGCTGCTCGACTACGCCGGCCCCGGCGTCCAGCTGCGCCAGCGGCTGGTCCACGCCGACCGGGCCGAGGTCGACGCGGCGGTCGCGGTCGCCAACCGGGACACCGTGCCGCGCACCTTCGTGCTGCGCACCGTGGTCACCGACGCAGCCCGACGGGTGGTCGTCGACCAGCGCGCCGCGCCGCAGACGGTGGCCGCCGGGGAGCACGTCGAGCTGGTGCAGCCGGTGACCATCGACGGCCCACGGCGCTGGCACGGGCTCGCCGACCCGCACCTCTACCGGATCACCGTCGAATTACGCGACGGGAGCACCGACGTGCTCACCGACGCCGTCACCGAGCCGCTCGGCCTGCGTACCCTCACCGTGCACCCGGAGCACGGCTGCTCTCTCAACGGCGAGTGGCTGCCGCTGCGCGGGGTCAACGTGCACCAGGACTGGGCCGGCGTCGGCTGGGCGGTCGACGACGGGCAGCACACCACCGACTGGAGCCTGCTCACCGAACTCGGCGCGAACGCCGTCCGGCTCGCCCACTACCAGCACGACCAGCGTGACGTACCAGCTCGCCGACCAGCTCGGGGTGCTGGTCTGGGCGGAGATCCCCAACGTCGACCTGACCACCGACTCGGCGGCGTACACGGCGAACGCGGTGACCGCGTTGCGCGAGCTGATCCGGCAGAACTTCAACCATCCGGCGATCGCGTTCTGGGGCATCGGCAACGAGCAGAGCGTCGACGACGCGCCCACCAACGCGCTGCTGGCCACCCTCGCCGCGGTGGTCCGCGCGGAGGATCCGGGCCGGCTGTCGACCTACGCCAGCGCCGTGGTCGCCGACCGGGGCGCGGTCAACGGCCACACCGACGTGAGCGGCTACAACCGGTACTCCGGCTGGTACGGCGGGCACCTACGACAATCTGGGGGAGTGGGCGGACCGGCTGCACGCCGCCGACCCGGCCCGGCGCATCGCGGTCTCCGAGTACGGCGCGGGAGCCGCCGTCGACCAGCACGCCGAACGCCCCGGCCGCTCCGAGGTCACCACCGACTTCCATCCCGAGGAGTACCAGGCGCTGCTGCACGAGGCGAGTTGGCGGCAGTTGGCGGCCAGGCCGTACCTCTGGGGCAGTTTCGTGTGGACGATGTTCGACTTCGCCTCGGACATCCGGGCGGAGGGCGGTCAGCGTGGCATCAACGACAAGGGCCTGGTGACCCGCGACCGGCGGATCCGCAAGGACGCCTTCTTCTTCTACCGGGCCAGTTGGTCGCCGCTGCCGACGCTGCACCTCACCGGCCGCCGCTGGGAGCGCCGGACCGTGGCACAGACCGAGATCAAGGTCTACGCCAATGCCGACACCGTGTCCGTCAGCCTCAACGGCGCGCCGCTGGGCAGCCGACCGGGCCCCGACCGGATCTTCCGCTGGCCCGACGTGACCCTGCGACCGGGGCCGAACACTGGTGGTCGCCACCGCCACCATCGACGGCGTCCAGCACACCGACACGGTCACCTGGACCCTGACCGGGTCAGCGGGGTAGCAGGCCCGTCACTCCTCGGTGCCCAGCCACAGGCAGAACGGGTGGCCGGCCGGGTCGAGCATCACCCGCACGTCGGTCTGCGGCTGGAAGTCGGCCAACTGCGCGCCCTGCGCCTGCGCCCAGGCCACCGCCTGCGCCAGGTCGCGTACCTCGACGTCGAGGTGGATCTGCATCTGCGGGTCGCCGTCGCCGGCCGGCCACACCGGGCGGACGTAGCGGGTCTCGGTCTGGAAGGACAGCCCGATGCCGCCGCCGGGCGGACGTAGGGTCACCCAGTCCGGCTCGTCCGCGCCCCGGGTCCAGCCGAGCAGCTGCTGCCAGAAGCCGGCGAGCACCTGGGCATCGGGCGAGTCGAGCACCATGCCGTTCGGTCTCAGGAAGGGTCGCTCCATCCGGTCAGGGTATGCCGGATCGATGCCGGTCGCAGCGCGGTGACCACCCGGCCGCGCCGACGGCCCGGCCCGAACGGGCAGATTGTCACGCCGGCGCAGCACTTCTACGGTCGCAGTGGAGCCGGGTTCCGGTCCGGGGCGAGGGAGCGCAGATGACCGCCGTCCACACCACTGCCGAGGGCACGGAACGCGCGGTGTTCCCGGCTGTCGCAGTGCCGGCGATCCTGCGCGGCGCGGCCCGCCGCTACGGCGACCGGGTGGCCTTCCACTGCGCCGGTCGGGCGGTCAGCTTCCGCGCGCTCGCCGCCGACGCGCACGCCTTCGCCGCCGGTCTCGCCCGGCACGGCATCGGCCCCGGCGACGTGCTGGCGCTGCACCTGCCGAACTCGGCGGAGTTTGCGGTCGGCTACTACGGCACGCTGCTCGCCGGCGCCACCGCCGCGCCGGTCAACCCGCTGCTCGCCGCCGACCGACCTGGCCGGCCAACTGGTCGACTGCGCGGCCACCGCGGTCCTCACCGGCCCGCCGGCCGCGCAGGCCGTGGCCGCCGCCCTCGCCGCGACCCGGGTGCGCCTGGTGGTCCGGGCACCCGCCACCGACCCGGACCTTCCCTTTCCGGTACGCGCAACCCACTTCGCTGATCTGCTGGTCGCCCCGACCCCGGCCGACCCGCGAGTCCCGGCCGCCGCCTGGCGCCCCGACGGCGGTCGCGCACATCGTCGCCACCGGCGGCACCACCGGGCGACCGAAGGGGGTACCGGCCAGCCACGCCAACGTGGTGGCCGCCGTCCTCCAGCACGCGACCGCCTTCGCCGGCCAACACGGGGTGCTCGACGAAGCCGGTGACCTGACCGTGGCGGCCGGCCCGCTCGGCGGTTTCGGCACCGAGCCCGGTACCGGCGTGCTGGTCAGCGTCGCGCCGTGGTTCCACGTGATGGGGCTGGTCGGGTACCTCAATCTGAGTGTGCTGCTGGGGATGACCCAGGTGATCCACTCCCGGCTGGACGTGCCCGCATTCCTCGCCGATCTGTCCGGGTTCGGCGCCACCGAACTCGGTGGTGCGCCGGCCCTGTTCGCCGCGCTCGGCCAGCGCCCGGACTTCCACGCCGGCGCGCTGCCCGCGATCCGGGTGATCTACTCGGGTGCGGCGGGGATGCCGGCCGGTATCCGCGCGCTGCTGGCCGAGCGCTTCCCGGCAGTGCCGGTGTGCGAGGCGTACGGACTGACCGAGGCGACGCTGGGACTGGCGGCCACGCCGCTGCACCCGTACCGGCCGGGGTCGCTCGCCCCGCTGCCCGGGACCGAACTGCGCATCGTCGATGCAACAGTGTCCACTGTGGACGACGCGACGCCCACGCTGCCGGCCGGCGAACCGGGTGAGGTGTGTGCCCGTGGTCCCCAGGTGATGGCCGGCTACCTCGGTCGGCCGGCTGAGACCGCCGCAGTGCTCGGCGCGGACGGCTGGCTGCGCACCGGCGACCTCGGCGCCCTGGACGCCGACGGCTGCCTACGGATCGTCGACCGGGCCAAGGACGTCCTGGTCTACAAGGGCTACAACGTCTACCCGTTCCTCTTGGAGGAGCGGCTGCTGGCCTGCCCCGGGGTGTACGACGCGGCGGTTGTCGGCCGACCCGACCCGGCCGTCGGCGAGCGCGCGGTCGCCTTCGTCGTCGCCGCCCCCGGCACCGCCCCCGACGCCCTGCTGGCGGCCGTCAACGCCGACATCCTGCCCTACCACCGGCTCCGTGAGGTGATCGTGGTCGACGCGCTGCCCCGCTCGCCGGTCGGCAAGGTCCTCAAACGCGACCTGGTCGCCCGCCTGACCGATTGAAACGGCAACGGCACTGAGTTGAGATCGTTACCCCCGGCTCTGCGATGGGGTTCAGGTGACCAGCAGGCGGAGGCCGAGGTCCACCGCGTCGAGATCGGCGAGGTCGCGGTTGCGTTCGGCCCATCGGCCGCAGGCGAGGTCGTCGCGGAGGCTGCGCACGGCCCGCTGCTCGGCGGCCGGTCCGACGGTGCCCCAGACCGACATCCCGCGCCGGACGCTCTCGTCCAGGTATGCCTCGGGCCGACGCCAGTAGGCCTCGAAGAGTCCGTCAGCGCAGTCCCACGGGATGAACACCGGCTCGATGCGGGCTCCGATCGCGCGAGCCAGCTCGCCCACCGCGGGCCGGCCGACAACGAGGGCGGCAACCTCCGGCAGGTAGTCGCGGGTCAGCCAGAACCGGCCACGCCACGCGGTGTCACTGCCGTCGAAGGTCAACACCACTACGCGGCGAGCCACCCGCCGCAGCTCGCGCAGCCCGGCGATCGGATCCGGCCAGTGGTGGATCGTGCAAATTGCCATCGCGGCGTCGAAGGACCGATCCTCGAACGGAAGGCTCTCCGCAGTGCCGGCCACGCACGGCGCGGCCCCTGCGGGACGCTGCGCACGCATCAGCGCCGACGGCTCCACCGCGATGACATCACGGTCGCCGGGCTCGTAGGAGCCGGTGCCCGCCCCGACGTTCACCACCGTCCGCGCATCGCCGAGCGCAGCCCAGATCTGCGCGGCGATGCGCGGCTCGGTGCGCCGCGTCGCGGTGTACGTGGCGCCGATGGTGTCGTACAACTGCGCGCTGGACACGTCGCTGCCTCCCCGACCTTGGCCATTTCCGTGCAGCGTACCTGGCTTGTTGTCGAGGAACCGGGTGTCAGTGCCGGACCGGGTGGACGTCGATACCGCCCCACAGCAGGGACCGGTCGCGGATCGCCCACTCCTGGGCCTGCGGGTCGGGGCTGGCCCGGAAGCTGCGGGTGACCAGGATCGCGCCCGGCCGGGTGGCCCGGCGTACCGCCGCGTGCAGCCGGACCGCCTGGGCCGGGGTGGCGGCGTCCAGCACGTTGGAGAGGCTGATTCCGTCGAACTGGCCGGCCGGTGACGCTTCCAGGAAGTCGACCACGTCGGCACAGGCCAGCCGTACCGCGTCGGCCGGCACTGGCGGGAGCGGGTCGACGGCGCCGAGCAGCAGCCGGTGGATGAACGGGTTGTCCCGGTTGGCGTGCCGGGCCAGGCCGCGTTCGACGCGGGTACGCATCAGCACGTCGAAGCGCAGTGCCGCACGGGCGGTGAAGGCGGCGAAACCGGCTGCCCGGACGGAGGACGGTGAGGCGGCCACCGCGAACAGCGCCCGGAATCGGCGGGTGTTCAGGTCCGCGTGCCACTGCGCGAGCTGAGCCTGCGGGTCGGTGTGTGCGCAGAACTGGCGTAGCAGTGCCGGCTGCCAACCGGCGAGCACCAGAACTTTCCGGGTCAGCGCCTGCATCCGCTCCACCCGGCCTGGTCGCGCCGGACCACCGTGCAGCCGGTCGAGCACGTAGTCGATCTGGGCCGGATTGCTGTCCACGGCGGTGACCTCGAAGCCCCGGGCGGCCAGGCGCAGCGCGGTGTCCCCGCCGGAGGCGATCACCAGCACCCTGCCCCCGGGTGCGAACACGCCTGCCTCGACCTCGTGGTCCTCGATTCACCGCTCCGTAGACCAACCGGCCTTCCGGCGCGGCGTGGGGCTCGGCATCCCGGGCGTCGGCACGACTGTGCATGGCTACTCCTGTCGCGTTCCGGTGCTGTTGCGGTGGGTTCAGCGGATGCGCCAGGGAGTGCGGGTGAAGGTGGCGCCCCGGTGGCACAGCAGCTCGGCCAGCCCCGGATCGGCGGCTACGTCGGCCAGTGTCGTGGCGACCTCGACGGCCGGGACTCCGTTGCGGCGCAGCCTGTCCAGCCAGTCAGCGGTGCTGTCGGCGGTCCACGCCCTGCCGCCCCGCAGTGACTGGATCCGGGCCGCCGCGACGCCCTCCGGCAGAGCCAGCAGCCCGTCAGCGGTCGCGATCGGCCGATCCACTTCCGTCCAGTGTGGACGGTTGGCGGCGGCGCCCGACAGTCCGCGTGCGGCGGGGAGTTGCAGCACGCCGGCCGCCGGCAGCAGACCGGAGCGCACCACCCGGCCGGTATCGTCGCCGGCGCGGGCCAGCAGCGCGGCCACGATGCCCTCGGCCGTCACCAGGCCGCCGAGCGTGTCGAGCACCGTGAACAGCGTCGGCACCGGCGGCTCGTCGGCCGGCCGGAGCAGTTCACCGAGGCCGGCGTAGGCCTGCACCAGGTAGTCGGTGCCGTGCCGCCCGGCCGGGCCGGCGTCGGCGCCCCAGCCGGAGGCATACCCGTGCACCAGGCCGGGCCGCAGGGCGAGCAGGTCGTCCGGGCCCAGTCCGAGCGCTTCGGCCCGCCCCGGCGCGAGGTTGTGCAGGAACACGTCGGCGTCCGCGACCAGTTCGCGGACGCAGTCCCGACCGGCCGGATCGCGCAGGTTCGCGGTGACCGCCCGCTTGCCCCGGTTCAGTGCCTGGAAGTAGGCGGAGATCCCGTCGGCGTACGGCGGCAGCCCCCGGTGCGGATCGCCGCCTTCGGGCTCCACCCGGACCACCCGCGCGCCCAACTGCGCCAGCACCAGCCCGGCTACCGGCCCCTGCACCCGCCGCCCCAGCTCCACCACCCGCACCCCGTGCAGCGGCCCGTCCTCCGACCAGCCCACTCCCGACCAGCCCGCTTCCGACCAGCCCGCCCCCGACCAGTTCTCTCCGGACCGGCCAGCCTCCGACCAGCCATCCCCGGACGTGCCCTTCCCGGACAGGTGCTTCCCGGACAGGTCGCTTCCCGGACAGGTGCTGCCCGGACAGGTGCTGCCCGGGCCAGCGGCCCGGGGCGGCTGGCCCGGGGCCGCGTGGATCGATTTCCCAGGGGGCGCCGGTGATCTCGCGGCTGCGCTCGGCCAGCGTCCGCAGTGGGCAGAGGCTGACTCCGGTGGCCGCCGCGAGGGTGGCGATCTCGGCGAGCGGCCGGGCCCGGGTGGCCGCGTGCAGCGGCGCGGGCAGCAGCCCCTCGGCGCGCGGGAAGCGCAGGTCGAAGGTGAGCCAGGCGCGCCCGGCGACCGCGGGCTGCACCCCGAGGCCGGACCAGAACGCCTGCCACGCCTCGGCTTCCAGGCACTCGATCTCGAACCAGGTACCCTCCGCCGCCCGCAGTGGTGGCGGTTCCCCCTCGGTGACCAGCGCCCGGGTCAGCAGGTCCAGCTCGCCCAGATCGTCGGCGGTCGCCACCGCGAGATAGTGCCCGACCGACAGCAGCGCCGCCTGCGCCAGTGAGGTCTCCACCAGCGCGGCCGGCCGCCCGTGCGCCCGCGCGTACCGGGCGGCGAGCAGTCCGGTGGTGGCGAGCACACCGGCGGTCGTACCCACGAAATCTCCGCCGAGGCGACGCGGCCCGGCGCCCTCGCGGCGGCCGTGCACCGCCATCACGCCGC
Source organism: uncultured Actinomycetota bacterium (assembly GCA_963794685.1). Classification (GTDB taxonomy): domain Bacteria; phylum Actinomycetota; class Actinomycetes; order Mycobacteriales; family Micromonosporaceae; genus CAVTWH01. The sequence continues at coordinate 56,473 of CAWCFK010000016.1, forward strand.
ACCGGGCCTGCGCCGTCACCTCGTCGAGCGGGCCGTCCAGGCCCGGTCCGCCGGATTCGATCCGGACCGTGACGGCGTCCCCCGTCGGACCAACCAGACACAGCGGGGCATCGCCCTGCGCGGCTTCGTCGGGTTGCGCACCGAGCGCCCGCAGGTGCCGGTCGACCAGCCGGGTGGCCGGGGTGTCCGGTGTTCCGGTGAGCCGATATCCGGCCAGCACAACCGACACGCCGGTCGCCTCGCTGACGCCGGTCACTGGTGGCCGGCCGGGGCTGGCTCGTGCTGGAGCAGCTGGGCGAGAACGGCGGCGTCCCGGCCGACGCCGGCCAGCAGCGCGGAGGAGCGGTGCGTCTGCCACGGCTGGCCGAGCGCGTAGAGACCGGGAACTGGCGTGGTCAGTCCGGTGTGGATCAGCGCGGCGTCGTCGTCACGGGCCGCGGCCGGCAGCCACGGTAGGTGGGAGCGGAAGCCGGTGGCCCAGATGACGGTGCTCACCGGGTGCTGCTGGCCGTCGGCGAGGACCACCCGGTCGTCGTGGGCGTCCACCACCGGGGGTACCCGGCGCAGCCGGCCGGCGCGGGCCAACCGGCGCAGGTTGGTGCCGATCACCGCCTCCCGGGCACGCAGCTTGTGTCCGCGCGGCGTGTCCGCCCCGATCTCCAGCATCCCGAGCCGGTCGAACCAGAAGAACAGGTCCACGCCGAGTGGCCGCTGCGGCAGGTAGGGCAGCTCCCGGCCGGCGAGGGTGACCTCCCGGCCGGCGGCGACCAACTCGGCGGCGATCTGCGCGCCCGAGTTGCCGGCCCCGACCACCAGCACCGGGCCGTCCGGCAGCAGCGCGGGACTGCGGTACCCGGCGCTGTGCAGGCTGGTCACCTCGGCGGCCAGCCGATCCGCGACGGCCGGCCGGTACGCCCGCTGGTGCGGACCGACGGCCAGCACCACCCGCCGGGCGTGCAGGTCGCCGGTGCCGGTGCCGAGGCGGAAGCCGGCCGGTTCGACGCTGAGCGTTTCGACCCGGGTACCCAGCCGCACCGGCAACTCGAACGCGGCGGCGTACCGGGTCAGGTAGTCGGCGACCGCGTCCCGGCCCGGGTGCTCGGCCCAGCTGCCGGGGAACGGCAGGCCGGGCAGCCCGCTACAGCCGGCCGGGGTGAACAGCCGCAGGCTGTCCCACCGTTGCCGCCACGCGTCGCCGAGGGTCGGGGCGGCATCCAGCAGGGTGAAGGCGCGCCGCTGGCGGGCCAGGAAGTACCCGACGGCGAGCCCGGCCTGGCCCGCGCCGACAACCGCGATATCGGTCTCCACCGCGCCTCCCGTCGTCGCCGGCCGGCTGGCGCCCGCTGCCGTCCATGCTGGCCAGGCCCGGTCCGCGCGGGTACCTCCCGGCCGACCGGCCGGTCGGGCGCACGTCCGGGCCGGTCCGGACGGTGCGGTCGGGCACGACGTGGGAATGTCTGCTGCAATTGCGCGGTTCGAGCGGCAGTAACGACTGCCGATCGCCACTATTCGGCGCGGGTAACGCATTCATGACGCTGTACGGAAACCGGTGCGATTTGACAGTTTCGGCGGATACCGGCGGTGAGTGTTCCGCGTTGACCGCGCGACGTAACGAATCGGTAACACTGCGAAATCGATGGACGTGATCCGGCCGCCGACCGTTGATCGTCGAACCACCCCGCCAGCTGCCGCGTAGGCAAGGGTGCCCAGGCAGTGACGTAGGGAATCGAATGTGTCGATTAACCGATACCTGGAATTGTTCAAGAGTCCGTGCTTTCGCCGTGCAATCCGCAAGCCTTGCTACGGAACCGCACCCGTTAACATTAACTTTCACCGATCCAGGCCGGACCGCGACGAGTTCGGTCGGTGCAACGTGGGATGGCAGCAATGAGATCGGGTGGGATCTTGATTGACGAGCATTGGCACGGTGACCTCGGTGCTGCGCCGGACCCGAAACGCGCGCAACCGTCGTTCGCGGCCACCGCGTACCCGCCGGACACCGGCAGCCGTGACCCGGCCGGCACGCCGACCGACCCGGTGAGCCGGCCGCAGCTCACCGCCGGCCGCGCCATGCCGCTGGTGATCCTGGCCGGCGTCGCCGCCGTCGGCAGCGCCCTGGCCAGCGCACTGATCGTGCTGCGCTACGGCGACTCGGACGGCGTCTTCCACGCCACCACCGCCCTGGTGCTCGTCTGGTCGTTCACCGCTTCGGGCATCGTCACCGGCAACCGGCCGCTCGGCACCGGCATCGGCCGGTTGATGCTCGCCGTCGGCCTCGCCTGGCTGGCCCGCGCCCTGGCCCTGGCCCCCAACCAGGACCTGCGCACGGTCGCCGACCTGGCCCGGCCGCTCACCCTGGTGCTCCTCATCCACCTGCTGATCCTGGCTACCCGGGTCGGTCCCGGCGGCTGGCCGGACCGGACTCTCGTGCTACTCAACTACGCCCAGCTCGGCCCGCTCCTGGTCAGCGCCTACCTGACCCCGTCCAGCCGGTTCGACCCCTGCGTGATGTGCCTGCCGGCCGACGTCGGCCAGGCCCGGTCCACAGTCGACCTGGTCGGCCGGCTGCTGGTCGCCGTGGTGCTCACGGCGACCCTGCTCCGGCTGGTCCGCACCGGGCTGCCGGCGCACGGGCCGATCCGGCTGGCCGCGCTGCTCGCCGTCGGGCTGGCCGTTCAGCTCACCGCGGCCGGCCTGGTGCCGCTGGTCACCGAGGTCTCGCACCCGGTCTGGGTGGGGGCGAACGCCGCCGGGATCGCCTTCCAGGCGCTGCTCGCGCCGACCATGGTCGCCGGCACCGTGCGGCACTGGCTGGACCGCGCCAGCGCCCGCGCCGACCAGTTCGAAGAGCTGGCCTCCACCCGGGGAACCGCGGTCCGCCAACGCATCCAGCGCAACCTGCACGACGGTGCCCAGCTCCGGCTGCTCAACGCAGCGGTACTGGTCAGCGCCGCCCGGGACAAGCTGGCCACCGGCCGGCACGTCGACCTCGACAAGGAGCTGCGGGTGGTGGCCGAACAGCTCAACCACGCGATGGCCGAGCTACGCCAACTGGCCCGGGGAACCGCGCCGGCCACCCTCGCCCGCGGCGGTCTCGCCCGCGCCCTGTGTGAACTGGCCGCCGCGTCGCCGGTGCCGGTTGCGATGGACGGCAGCCCGCCCGCCTGTGGACGACGCCACCGCCGAGACCCTCTACTTCGCCGCGGCCGAGGCGCTCGCCAATGCCGCCCGGCACGCCCAGGCCAGCCAGATCCAGCTCGCCGTGACCGGGTACACCGACCCCGCCACCGGACCGGCGCTGCGGCTGACCATCGTTGACGACGGGGTGGGCGGGGCCGACCTGCGCCGGGGTACCGGACTGTGGCGGATGTCCGAGCGGCTGGCCGCCAGCGGCGGCGCGCTGACCGTGCACAGCCCGACCGGCGGCGGTACCACCGTGACCGTGGAGTTACCGTGCGGATAGTGGTCGCCGACGACGCGGTACTCATCCGCGAAGGGCTCGCCGGCCTGCTCCGCTCCCGGGGGATGGATGTGGTGGCCGCCGTACCCGGACGCGCACAGCCTGCTCGACGAGGTACGCCGGCACCGGCCGACGGTCGTCATCATCGACATCAGGATGCCGCCCACGTACACCACCGAGGGTCTGGTCGCCGCCGAGCGGATGGCCACCGAGTTCCCCGAGATCGGGGTACTCGTCCTCTCCCTGCACGTCGAGCCGGAGTACGCGCTCGCTTTGATCAACTCGGGCCGGGGCGGAGTCGGCTATCTGCTCAAGGAACGGGTGGTCGACATCGACCAGATCGTCACAGCCCTCAAGGAGATCGAAGGCGGCGGGGCGGTCATCGACTCGGCGATCGTCGAGGAGCTGATGTCGCGTCGGCGCAACGCCGGTCGGGTGGACCGGCTGTCCATCCGGGAGCGTGAGGTGCTCTCGCTGATCGCCCAGGGCTACACCAACCAGGGCATCGCCGACCGGATGCACCTGAGCGCGAAGACCGTGGAGGCGCACGTCACCAGCATCCTGGACCGGCTGGAGATCTGGGCCGCCGACGGCGTGCACCGCCGGGTCCGGGCGGTGCTCATCTACCTCTACGCCCAGGGCCGGGGCGGGCCGGACGCGCACGAGATCGCCGGGAACCCGTAGCCGTCCGTCCGCCCCGATCGGGGCCAACCCCGGTATCCCCCCGTAGCCGTAGGGCTGACCCGGTACCCGCACCGATCGGCCGTCCGTAGGTTGGGAGTCGGGCCGGTCCCACCGGGGCCGGCCCGGAACGGGCCGATTGGCTGGGAGCACTGGGGGAGTGTCATGCCGATGAGTGGCTTCACTGCGATCAACGCCGCACGGTGGGCCGGTGCGCCAGCGCGCCAACACGAGGCCCGCCAGAGTGTCATACCGCGCCAGCGCCGCGCAGCCGACCCGGCCGCAGCTTCGTCCGCGCCATCCGGGCCTGCCGGATCATCCGGGCGGGCCGGATCGGACGGGGCCGACGGGATTGCCGGGCGCGAGCCGTGGGGGCGTCCCGGTGACGACCCGTGGCTACGCCTGGCCGACTGGATCCGGGCCGCCGACAGCGAGGTGCTCGCCCTGATCCCCGCCGACTGTTCCCTCTTCGCCGCCCGTCCGGTGCCGTGGCGTGCCGGTGCGCAGCCACGTGCGCGGGTGCTGACCATCCTCGCCGGGCTGCCCGCCGGCGAGGTCCCCGAGCAGCTTGCCGGCCTGGTCGGCGACCGTCCCGAGGTGCGCTTCGGCCGGCACTCGCCGACTCTGCTGCTGGTCTTGGACCGCCGGGTGGCGGTGCTCGCCGGCGGCCGGCCGGCCGGCGCGACCACGCTGACCGTGCTTCGCGCCGAACCGGCGATCGACGCGCTGGCAACCGTCTTCTCGCACCATTGGCGAAACGCCGCCGACGACCGGGCCCCGACCGCGCGGCGGCTGCGGCTGACCACCGTGCAGGCCCGGGTGCTGCACCGGCTCGCCACCGGCGTCACCGACGAGGTGGTCGCCCGCGAGCTGGACATCTCCACCCGCACGGTGCAGCGGCACGTGACCCAGATCATGGGCATGGTCGGTGTACGCAGCCGGCTGGAGCTCGGTCTGCGCCTGGCCGAACTGGGCCTGATGGCGGTACCCCCCAGTTCCGCCGCACCGGTCCCACCCACGGAGTGCGTCGCCGAGGCCCGCGCGGTGCCCCGATCGCCGATACTGGCCCAGGTCGCCGATCACCACCTCATCAACGGCACCGCCCTGCTGCACGCCGTCCGCGTCGGCTGTCCTGCTCCGGCCGCCGACAGCGGGGCCGGTCGGCCAGCCACGGCTCAACGGCCGCTGGCCACCGCGTAGTACTGGAGATCCTGCACCGCAAACGACGCGGACACCCCGAACGGTGAGCGGACCGTGGCCACCGTCGCCCCGGCCCGGGTCACCGTGGCGGCGTTCGTGCCGTACCTGAGGCCGAACAGGGTGGCCCGGACCCCCGCCGCGACCTGGGTGGTGCTCGACACGGTGCCGATCGTCACCGCCAGCGACGCCGGTCCGGTCAGGAAGCTGAGCACCTCGACCTTGTCGCGCGGGGTGGCGGTGCCGCTGCGCGGCACCATGAACGTGGTCTGGCTGCCCGACCTGGGTCGTGCCGAGGCGAACTGGATGCGGTGGGTGAGGTAGATCGTGTCCCGGACGATCGGCCGGCCAGACCCCGGTCTTGAAGCGGCACAGGTAGTACGTGGAGATGTCCAGGAAGGCGGAGCCGTGCCGGGCGGACGGCGCGAACTGGGTGCCCTCGGAGTAGTCGTTCCAGGTCACCAACTGCACCCAGTCGGCGCCGGCCGCGACCGTGTTCGTCCAGGTGGTGCGGAGGTTCTCGGTGTTGTCCGCCTCGTCGTAGACCCCACTGCGTGGCCGTTCGTCCTGGATCGCCACCGGCTGCATCCAGATCTTTCCGGCGGTGTGCGCCTTGCTGACGTTGCCGGCGACGCCGCTCTGCAGGTTGGGCGAGCGGTTGCCCCAGTTGGAGAAGCCGTAGCTGATCGACGTGAACTTCGCGACGTTCGCTGCGAAGTCGAGGAACACCGGCACGAAGGCGACCGGAAGGTGGTAGCTGTCCCGCATCAGGTTGAGGAAGCTCTGCCACCACGACGGAGTCTGCTGCTCGGCCTTGAACGGCGACACCACCAGCCGGCCGTCGTCCAGCCGGTAGACCGAGGCAGACTTCGCCAGCTCGGCCATGGCCGCGGCGAGCGTGGCGGCGTCGGCCGACAGCGCGGTCATGTCGGGCATCAGCACGATCCGGAAGGCCGGGTCGACCATCGCGGCGGCCTTGATGAGCAGTTGGGTACGGGTCCAGTTCTGGCTGCTCAGCGAGAGGATGTCGACGGTGAAGCCGTCAATGCCGGCGGCGACGGCGTGGCGTACCTCGCTCGCCATGTCCGCCAACTGCCAGTCGCCGGACAGCGGCGGCACGCGGCTGCGGCCGATCGCGCAGCAGCCCGCCGTATGCGGCGTGCTTGCCGCTCTCGCCGCCGGCGGTCAGGTAGTTGCGGGCGTAGTAGTCGCTCGCGCCGTCCTGGTTGTCCAGTGAGATCGGGTACGGCGTGAAGTAGTGCGCGAAGACCTTGTGCGCCGAGCTGCGGAGCGTGGACTGGGCCGGCAGGTCGAACGGCAGCGGGCCGGCCGCCGGTGAGCTCGACGGGCTGGCGCTCGCGCTCGTGCTCCCGCTGGGATCGCCCGACGCGGCGGCTATATCCACGCCGTCGGCCCGGACCCGGCCCACGTCCGTCGCCGCCTGGGGCGCGGATGGCGCTGCCCAGATCAGCGCGACGACGCCCACCCCGCTGGCGAGCACCAGGGTGGTGAGACCCGCGATCAGAGACACTCTCGGCCAGCTCAACCGCACAGTCACAACCCCCGCAAAGAATTGACGCCGATCGACCCCGCCAGGCTGGCGCCGAGTATTCCATAGTCGCCGACGAATGTTTACGCCGACGACTCTCGGGCGCGGGCGTGCGCCGGCCGTGGACACGGAGGAGCCCCGGTCCGGCGTGACCCGGACGGGGCTCCTTGGCAACGAGGTTGGGGGGCAGTCAGGTTGATATCGAGGGGATGGGCAGTCAGGTTGGCAGCGAGGGCGGGCAGTCAGGCGCAGTTGATGAGGCCGGCGCGGATGGCGGTCACCACCGCCTCGGTGCGGTTGGACGAGCCGAGCTTGAGGAGCACCCCGGCCACCAGCCGCTTCGCGCCGTGGTCGGAGATCTTCAACCGGCGGGCGATCTGCTTGTTGCTCAGCCCCTCCGTCAACAGCGCAAGGGTCTCCTTCTCGCGGGGAGTCAACGCCATCGGCAGGGCGGTGTGGGTGGTCCGGCGGACGCCGGCATCGGCCAGTAACTGCTGAGCCATCCGGGCCGGCATCGGCATGTCCCCGGCAGCCATCGCGCGCAGCGCGGCGTCCAGGGCCCGACCGGACAGATCCTGCTGCAGCACGAAGCCGTCGGCCCGTAAACCGCCCGCGCTGACCAGATCAGCGCCGCGTGGGTCGGCCAGAATCAGTAGCACTTTGACATCAGGGTGCGGTTCGCTGCGCCAGCCGGTACCGGCCGCCACCACCAGAATCTCGTCGCGGCCGACCGGAGCGGCCGGATTCGCCCGGCGTACCGAGCCGACCACGGCGAGATCGCGCAGCGCCGCCTCCAGGCCCAGCCGCAGGATGTCGTTGGGAATATCCAGTACCACGTCCAGGTGCGTGGCGCGCAATTCGACCGGCGCCAGCAAAGTAGCAGTCATATCGATCCCTCCCAGGGTGTTCTCCTGCTATCGAAGCGGAGACGCCGGTTGGGCGGATAGGTCGATGTCCCTTTCCAGACATGGAGATCAACGCAGTGCGGAGTACGTCGCCAGCGCCTGTGCGAGCACCTGACCGAACTCCGGCGACGCCAGGTAGTTGCGGGGCGCGCGCAGCCGGGGATCGCAGTCCAACCGGATCTCGTGGCGGCCGGTCACCGGCTCGTCCGGGCTTGCAGCCACCAGCGTGTCGCCGTCGTCGGTCAGGTGCCACCAGGCCGGTACCGCAGGCCCGCGGCGCTCCGCCGGCAGCAGCCCGACCGGGGTACCGATGGTGACCAGCGCCGGGACGCCACCGGGGTACCCGTGCAGCGCGTCCAGCGCGGCCAGCCCGCCCATCCCGAAGGCGAGCACCAGCCGGGTCTGGGGGCCGAGCGCCGCCCGGATCCGGGCAGCCGCGGGCGGCTGCCCCCGGGTGTACCGGTCGAGCGCGTCCAGGGTGCCCACCAGTTCGGCGGCCGGCAGCCCGGCGAAGTACCGGGACCAGCCCAGGGCGGCGAGCACCGTAGCAGGCCGGGCGGCGTCGCAGGCAGGCTCACCGGCGTCGTAGACCGCGTGGGCGCGCCAGCCGGCCAGCGTGCGCGCCGGCCACGAGTCGGGCGACCAGTCCAGCGGGCCGGCATCCAGCCCGTCGCCGGTCGTCGCCGGTCGCTCGTCCAGGTCCACTATGGACAATGTCAGCTCCGGGACCAGGTAGCCGGCGAGTACCAGGCCGTCCTGCATCGAGGTGAGCCACTCCCGACGCAGCGATGCCTCGCCGCGGCGCGGTCCGCCGGTCCCGTGCACCACCAGAATTTCGTCCATCGCTGTCCTCCCGGTACCCGCCGTTGTGTCGATTCGCTGGTCAGTCGTCGAGGCTGTAGCCGTGCCTGGCGACCCCGGCGCAAAGGTCGGCCAGGTCGTCCCGGCAGCCTGCGCGCTGGCGCTGCCAGGACTGGAAGTACCGGTCATTGACCACCCGGTCCACGCCGCCCAGGTCGAAGTCGTCGGGGATGTCGAGGAACTGCGCCACCGTCTTCATCGTGGTCACCGGGTCGGTGGTCAACTGCTCGTAGCGGATCACCGTGTGTGGCAGCCCGACCAGGTCGGCAGTGGCGAGATCGTGCGCGTGTACCCAGTGCCGCAACAGGTCCCGGGTACCCACTGCCGGCGACCACTTGGCCGTGCTGAGCGTCACCGGCACCGGGTGCCGCATGGCGAGGATGAACTTCGCGTCCGGGAACAGCCGGTGCAGGAACCGGAACCGGATCAGGTTCGGCGGCGACTTCTCCAGCAGGATCGGTCGGCTGGCGTCCCAGTAGCGGCCCCACTGGCGCAGCAGGATCGCCGCGGTGGCCGGCGTGGCCAGTGGCGAGTCGCCGGTCAGGTGCGCGGCCGGGTCGAAGGCGAACCGGCCCGGGCCGCCGTGGTGCTCGTCCAGCGGGTACACCGTCTGCAGGTGTTGCCCCTCGTCCATCGGTCCGCCGGTGTTCGTCAGCCCGGCGACCATCGGGTGGGTGGCCATCAGGTTGGCCAACATGGTGGTCCCGCTGCGGTGCAACCCGCCCACGAAGACCAGTGAGTTCTCCCGCTGCTGCGCGGATCTCGACTGCGCCACGGCCCCTCCTCGCCACCCGCCGACGGCGGTCGCCCTCGATGCTCGACCCGCGACAGGCTTGGCGTAAGCGTCGGGTGGCTGCGTGGCCGGGCATACCCGATCGACCGGCGGCCCGTTACCCCCGGCGTGCGACCGTGACGATCTCCCGGCTCTGCGCGGTGACCGGACCGCCCGACCAGTCGCCGTACTGCCGCTCGACCTGCAAGCCGGCCTCCGTGAGGAACGTCCCGAGCGTCGGCACGTCGTGGAAGCGCAGGCTGGCCCGGTCGACGCGGAGCACCGTGCCGTCCGGCAGGCCGGTGGTCTCGGACAGCGTCACGATGTCACCGACCACCGACTCCACCTCGTGCCACATCCGCAGCACCCGACCGTCGGGCAGGGTGGTGTCGAAGGCGTTGGCCGGATTCCAGGACTCCCACGCGCGGCCCTGCACGTGCCGGGTACCGAACGCGAACCGGCCACCCGGCCGCAGCGCCGTGCGGATAGCGACCAGTGACGCGTGCAACTCCTCGTCGGTGATGAGGCACTGGAAGGCGTTGCTGTTCATCGTCGCCAGGTCGAATTCGGCGTCCCAGGCGATGTCCTCCGCCCTGCCGAGCACCCACTCGATGTCGTCGCGTTGTCGGGCGCGGTCGAGCATCGCGGGGTCCGGGTCGATGCCGGCCAGCCTGCCCGGGTGCCCCTCGCGACGGGCGGCGTGCAGCATGCTGCCGGTCCCGCAGCCGACGTCGAGGACCGCGCCGGCCTCGCGGACGAGTTCGAGGACGTAGCGGTTCTCCGGGTGCGCGTCGGGCTCCCAGGGATTCTGCAGGTCGTAGAGCGCGGCGACCTCGGCGTCGGAGAAGGTGACCGCGTCGTCGGGAGCGGGGGAGATCATCGCGCCAGCGTCGACGGTCCGCCCGGCCCGGTCAACTGGAGTCCCTTCAGTCCGACTTCGCCTCGATCGCGTCGAGGTCGCGTACGGCGTAGCGGTGGTGCTCCCACTCCTCCTCGAGGATCACGTGCAGGCAGGAGAGGACGGTCTCCGGATGTTCGGGGGAGTGCGGATTTCTGCGCGTCCCGACCAGCGCCTCCGGGGTCAGGGTGGCGAGGAAGTCGCGCACCATCGCGACGCGACCCGCGCGGGCGTCGAGCACCTCGGCGTACGACGGCGCGACCACCGTGAAGGTGGCTGTGCTGACGCCGTCGCTGTCGGTGCCGCGGTCCATCTGGCCGATGGGGTGGAACGGCTGCTCGAGCTCCAGGATCGCCCGTCCCAGCCAGACGTCGGTGGCAAAGACCAGGTGCCGCAGCGTCTGCGCGAACGACCACTCGCCGGCCACCGAAACGTCGACGCTGCCGGCCGGCAGCGTCGACGCGCGATCGAGGGTGGCCGCCCAGGTGCGCTCCAGCGACGCCCAGGCCGTGCGCAGACCGTCCGGATCGGCGGCGCGCCGGTCGGCGCGGCCGGGAAAGCGGCGGTTGAGCTCGGCGTCCACGAACGGAGCCACGTCAACGCCGTTGACCCGCAGGACGCCGCCCTCGCCCTCCAGCAGCCACGGCGCGTCGATGTCCGCCCCCGCGATGTCGACGCCGCGCATCACGACGCCGGACAGGTCAGCCCCGACGAACCGGGCACCACGCAGGTCCGTGTCGACGAACCGCGCCTCCCGCAGCTCGTCGGACTTGGTGAAGATTGCCACGACATCTCCTCTGGTCGTCGATTGCGCTGAACCCGGTTGATTATGCTCAGGGATATGACAATTCAGCGGATGGACCACGTCAGCATCGTTGTCGATGACCTTGCGGCCGCCACTGCCTTCTTCACCGAACTCGGCATGGACCTGCAGGGCGCGGCGCCGGTCGAGGGACCGTCGGTGGACAGCGTCTCCGGGCTCGACGGCGTCCGCGTCGACATCGCGATGATGCGGACCCCGGACGGCCACGGCGGGGTAGAGCTGACGAAGTTCCACACGCCGACAGCGATCAGCGCGGAGCCCAAGGTCCCGCCGTCGAACACACTGGGCCTGCGCAGCATCATGTTCGCGGTCGAGGACATCGACGACGTCGTTGCCCGGCTGCGCGCCCTCGGCGCCGAACTCGTCGGCGAAGTGGCTCAGTACGAGGACAGCTACCGGCTCTGCTACGTCCGCGGCCCCGAGGGCGTCATCGTCGCCCTGGCCGAGCAGCTCAACTGAGGTGTCGGGATACCGGCCAGGCGGCGGCGGCCGAAGGCGGCGGTGTCAGTCCTTGCGCCCGGTCGCGGCCACCGTGACCCCGAGGCCGATCATGGCCAGTCCGCCGACGCCACCGACGAGGGAGAGGCGCTGTGGGGACCGGGCGAACCAGTCCCGTGCGGTGGACGCGACCAGGCCCCACCCGGTGTCGGAGGCGACTGCGATGATGTTGAACACCAGGCCGAGCACGAGCATCTGAACCGCGACATGCCCCTGACCGCGGTCGACGAACTGCGGCAGCACGGCCGCGAAGAACACGATCGTCTTCGGGTTCGTCACGCCGACCGTGAAGCCCTCCCCGAAAGTGCGGAGCACGCCGTGCGCCGCCCCGCCGCCGGTGAACGACGCCTGCAGCGAACCACGCTCCCGCCACGCCTTGACGCCGAGGTACACCAGGTAGGCGGCGCCCGCGAGCTTCAGTACCGTGAAGACGACGGTCGAGCGTTCGACAACCGAACCAACGCCCAACGCCACGGCCACGATGAGAACGTACGCACCCGCCGTGTTCCCGACGACCGTGGTCAGCGCGGCCCGGCGCCCGTGCGCCAGCGCCCGCCCGATCACGAAGAGGACGCTGGGGCCGGGAATCACGATCAACAAGAGCGACATGGCCGCGAAGGCCAGCAGCCGGTCGGCAGAAACCATGAGCATGATGCAACCACGGGACGGTTCCGATCTGCCAGCCACTTTCCGGCAGACAGTTCGTTGCCGCGTGGCCGTCGCCGCCCGGAGAGCCCCGGGCTGCTGCCTGACTGACGGCAGTCGCGGCTATTCGGTCGCGGTCTTCATGATCCAGGAGGTGACCCGAGGATGGCCGGCGAGGTCTGCCCGGCCGGTGGACCAGAGCAGCACCTGAACCGGATCACCGGTCGGAGCATCGGGGAACAGTCGGGCAAGTACGGCCGTGCAGAGGGATTCCGGCGGGTGCCAACCGACCCCGAGTCCCTGGGTGATGTCGTACGTGTGCAGCAGCGTCTCGTTCACCCCCAGCGCCGCGAAGCCGCTCGGATCAGTCGGTCCCCAGTGCCAGGCGCGGGCCGTCGGCTCGGCCGCGGCCAGGGCCTGGCTCAGCAGCCGGCCGCAGCCGGTGACGATCCGCAGTAGGTCCCGGGGTGCCGTGTCCGCGCGCACGATGAGGTCGAATGGCAGGTATGCGTCCTCCGGCAGCGCGGAGACCTGCCCGGCGTAGGCCAGAAGATCATGCGCGACATGGGCGGCTGTCGTCCAGCAGCTCCAGTCCAACGTGCCGGCCCGGACTCGCCAGTCCGCGTTCTCGTACGGCGTGAGTACCCGCACCATCTCGCTCACGGCCTGCTCGAGATCGTGGCCGTCCATCGAAGGCATGTCGAGCAGCCTCCCAGATCCTGCGTCGCGTCGTCGTACCCGGCCTGTCTCGGGCTTGCGGGCTATCCCAGGGTCGGGTGCTGGCGGAGGCAGGCGGTGATGCGGTCGGCGACCGGGCCGTGCGGGTCGGTCCAGGCGACGAAGCCGCCTGGCCGGTCCAGCCGGGGTTGGGTGGGTACGTCGAGGTAGCCGCCGCCGGCGGCGCGGACCAGGGCGCGGCCGGCGGCGGTGTCCCACGGGTAGGCGTCGGCATTGGCGGCCACATCGGCGCGGCCGATCGCCACCCAGGCCAGGGCCAGGGCAGACGAACCGATCCGGCGTACGTCGGCGGCGAGCGCGATCAAATCGGCCAGCAGTTCGTACTCGGCGGGCACCGGGGCCACGCCGGCAGTCGGCAGGTCGCACAGCACCAGCGGCGGCCCGTCGTGCGGGACCGGGCGGGCCGGGTACCCGTTGTGCCGCAGACCGGCCGGATCGGCGCTGAACAGGTCGGCGCGGATCGGGTCGTACACGCAGCCGCCGACGTCCCGGCCGGCCACCGACACGCCGATCGAGACACAGAACAACGGGATACCGCGGACAAAGTTGTACGTGCCGTCGATCGGGTCGACGTGGAAGACGACCGTGCCGGTACCGCTGCGGCCGCCCTCCTCCCCGATCACCGTGCAGCCGGGTACCGCGGCCGTCAGCTGGTCGCGGATCATCGTCTCGGCCCGCGCGTCCGCCACGGTGACCACGTCGTGCGCCGCGCCCTTGCGGGTCGCCGTGCGCACCTGTGCGAACTGCCGGCGCAGGTAGTCGCCGGCGGCCACGGCAGCCCGGCCGGCCACCTCGACCAGCCGCCGCTCGTGCTGCACGGCGCCCGGCGTTGGTGCGGTGATGGTGGTGGTGTCGGTCATGCGGCGACGCTAGCCACGGTGCGGGTGCGCGCGGACCGGGCGGCCGCCCGCCCCTTCGGGCCGCCCCCGGCATCGAACCGGACGGGCATAGCCATCGGCGGCCCCACCCGCCCGGCCATCGAGCGCTTCTGCGTCACCCGGCCGCGCCGCCAGCATGGGAACGGGCCGGCAGCCGGTCCGTCGGCCCTTCCCGGCACCGGAGAGGCGAACATGGCTGAGCACAGCGAATCTGACGCGGGTGGCACCGCAGTCCTGGACCGTACCGGAGTCTGGGGCCGGTCCGCCGATCCCGTGCTCGGCGCCGAGCACTGGGCCGCCGAGCAGGAGCTGATCGGGCCCGGCCTGCAGGCGGTGATGCTCTGGTCGCAGCTGTGTATCCGGGCGGCGCGCGGCGAGATGCTGGAGGACCTGGACGGCAACCGGGTCATCGACCTGCAGGGCGCCGGTGGAGTCAACTCCATCGGGCACGCCAACCCACGGATGGTCGAGGCGTTGCAGAACGAGCTGACCACCGCGCCGGCCGGGGCGTTCGGCTCGCCGGCCCGGCGGCGGATGACCGAAGTGCTCGCCGACGTGCTGCCGGCCGGGCTGGACCGCATCCAGCTCTACAGCGGCGGCACCGAGGCGGTGGAGGCGGCGCTGCGGTTGGCCAAGTCGGTCACCGGCAAGCACGAGTTCCTGTCCTTCTGGGGCGGCTTCCACGGCAAGACGATGGGCAGCCTGGCACTGACCGCCGGGGCCCGTACCGGGCTCGGGCCGCTGCCGCCCGGGTACTTCAGCGCCCCCTACGCCAACTGCTACCGGTGCCCGCTCAAACTGCGCTTCCCCGAGTGCGGACTGGCCTGTGTGGACAGTGCCCGGGACAGCATCCGGGAGAACTCCACCGGCTCGCTTGCCGCCATCGTGGTGGAGCCGGTGCAGGGCCGGTCCGGCAACGTGGTCCCGCCGCCCGGGTACCTGGCCGCGCTGGCATCCCTCGCCGCCGACTTCGACGCGCTGCTCATCGTCGACGAGATGATGACCGGCTTCGGCCGTACCGGCGCGATGTTCGCCAGCGAGCGGGAGGGGCTGAGCCCGGACATCATCACCGTCGGCAAGGGCATGGGGGCCGGGTACCCGGTCACCGGGGTGATCGCCTCGACGGCGTCGATGGCCGCCGCGCCGTTCTCCGACCCGAGCGCCAGCTCGTCCAGCTTCGGGGCGTTCCCGATGGCCTGCCGCGCGGTGGCCACCACCGCCGAGGTGCTCCTCGCCGAGGACCTGCCGGCCCGCGCCGCCCGACTCGGCGCGGAGCTGCTCGACACGCTGACCCCGCTGGTCGACGACGCCCCGCTGGTCGGCGACGTGCGCGGCGCGGGGCTGGCGATCGGCATCGAACTCGTCACCGACAAGCGCACCCGGCAGCCCGCCGACAAGAACATCATCCGGGCGGTCTTCCTCGAACTGCTCTCCGCCGGGGTGCTGGTCATGGTGGGCGGCAACAGCTTGCGCCTGTACCCGCCGCTGACCGTCGACGAGGACGTGCTGCGCGAGTCCGCCGAGATCATCACCCGCACGTTGCGCCGCATCGGTGTCGACGGCCGCATCCTGGGAGGTCAGCTGTGAAGACAGCAATCATCGGCTTCGGCACCGCTGGGGAGGCTCGGCTGGCCGCGTACCGCGCGGTGTCGCAGGCCTGGGTGGTCGCCGTGGTGGACCCGAACCCGGACCGGCGCGCCCGCGTCGCCGCCCTGGACGCCAGCGTGCAGGTGCACGCCAGCCTGGCCGACCTGTTCGACTCGTTCACCCCTGATGTGGTGGACATCTGCGCTCCGCCCGCGTACCACCGGGATCTGACGTTGGCGGCACTGGCCGCCGGCTGTCACGTCATCTGCGAGAAGCCGGTGGCCTACACCGAAGCCGACGCCGACGACCTGGTGGCCGCCGCCCGTGACGCCGATCGGCTGCTCTACCCCGCGCACAACTACCTGTTCTCGCCGATGATGCGGGCGCTGCGCCAGGTCGGCGCCGCGCCGGCGACGGGGGGCATGAACGCGCTGTTCGACATCCGCCGGGACCGGCACGCCCGGGGCGTCGCCGGCTGGCGGCCGGACTGGCGCACCGAGGTCTCGGTGGCCGGTGGCGGGATTCTGCTCGACCACGGTTCGCACTGCGTCTACATGACCAACGCGCTGTTCGGCTCCGCGCCGCACACCGTGCGCTGCACCGCCGACTGGGCCGGCGACGACCCGGCCAGCGGCGTGGACCTGGCGGTCCGGCTGCGGCTGGAGTACCCGACCGGGCCGGCGCAGATCAACCTGAGCTGGATCAGCAATACCCGGTCCAACCTCTACCGGCTCACCGGCCCGGCCGGCACGGTCGCGGTTGACGGCGGCACCGCCACCGTCGACCTCGGTGCCGAACTGTCCACTGTGGAGCTGGCGTCGCCACTGCGCAACTCCACCCACGAGGAGTGGTTCCCCGCCCTGTTCGCCGACTTCCACGCCCACGTCGAGGAGCGCCGGAGCTGGGAAGGACCGCTGACCGACATCGTGGACACCGCGCGGGTACTGGCCGCCGCCTACCGCTCGGCCCGTGCGGCCGGCGCCCCCATCACCCTCGCCGACAACCCTGCCGACATCCCCGTCACCGGCTTCCCGGCCGCCGACCCGGCGCCGGCGCTCGCCGGCTGAGTGGGGTGCTCAACGAGACCGTGGTACCCGGCCGGACGGCTGACATCCGGATCGGCACCGTGATCATGCACCATCCCCGCCGCGCGGAGCGCATTCCCGGACTTCTCCGGGCGTGCGCTCCGCTACCGGCGCAGGTGGTGGCCGACCCCGAACCCGACGGCATCCCCAGCCCGCTGCGCACCGCCAAACGCGCCTGGGCGGCGGTTGCCCCCGACGCCACCCACCACCTCGTGCTCCAGGACGACATCACCCTGGTGAGCTGCTTCGCCCAGCACCTCTACCGGGCGGTGGCGGCCCGTCCCCGGCACGCCATCTCGCTCTACTCGCACTGGGACAGCCCGCAGAACTCCTACCTGGTCCGTCGGGCGGCGATGGTCGGCGCGCCGTTCGCGCCGCTGTCCCGCTTCGAGTGGACCCCGACCCAGGGGCTCGTCCTGCCCGTCGACTGGGCCCGGGAACTGGCCGCGTACCTCGCCGACATCCCGGACGAGGTCAAGGACGACGACGAGATGGTGGTGAACTTCTGCCGGGAGCGCGGCATCCCCGTGCTGGCCACCGTCCCGCACCTGGTGGACCACCGCAACGACCAGACCATCGTCGGGCACCCCGGCACCTTCCACGCCTCGGTGTTCCTGCCCGACCCGCCGCTGGACGTGGAGCACTGGCGCGGCAGCCCGCTCGGTGAGCAGCGGCTGGCCGCGCTGTGCCAGGACGAGCCGCCGCGCGGGTACACCGTGGAGCTGCGCGACTCGCGGTGCCGGATCCGGTTCCTGCGGCCCGGCACCGGCGAGCCGGTGGAGCACCACTACGGCTGGTACTGGCGGGACTGGTGCGCGCTCGTCGGCGTGGACACCGGGCGGCTGCTCGACGAGTGCGCGAGTTACCTGGCGACCCGGCTGGCCGTCCCGGTGGCCGCCGGCGAACTCGACGCCGGACTGCTCGCCGAGGTGTGGGCGGCCGGGTACCTGCTGGGCGCCGACGCCGCCACCGTGGCCGCCGAACCCGCGATGTTGCCGCACACCCGGGCGCTGCTGTCCCGGGCGGCGGTCGCCTCCTGGATGCGCTGCGGCCTGGCCCGCCGCGACCTGCTCGCACACACCGTCGAACAGCGCCAGGTGCTCGTCGAGGTGGGGCTGGCCGCCGTGGTGTCGAGTTGGGTAAACCGGCCCACGGAGCCGGGCCGGTGAACGCCGGGACCGGCGCGGGCATGCCTGATCGGGTAGCCCAACCGCCCGCACCGCCGAGCCTGCCGGCAGCCGGGCGCCGCGGCGAGGCTGAGGACACCGGTCGCCGTGGCGGCCCGGATCAACCATCTGTACCCAGGGAGGACGGCGCGATGGCTCGGTACGAAAGCCTCGTCCAGGTGTTCGCGGCCCACGTACGGGCGCAGCCGGACGCTCCGGCGCTGATCTACGCGCCCGATCCGATGGACGACGCCGGCACGGTCACCGTCAGCTACGCCGAGTTGGACGCCGCCGCCCGGCGCATCGGTGCCCGGCTGGCTGCCTCGTACGCCCCGGGGGACCGGGCGCTGCTGCTCTTCCAGCCGGGCACCGCGTTCGCCGAGGCGTTCCTCGGCGCGCTCTATGCCGGCCTGGTGGCAGTGCCCGCGCCGCTGCCCGACGGGTACAAGCGGCAGCAGGATCGGCTCGCCGGAGTGGCCCGCAACGCGGGTACCGCGGTGATCCTGACCGACGGGCTGAGCGAGTACCCGGTGCGCGGCTGGGCCCGCGACTGTGGCCTGCCCGAGGTGCCGGTGCTCGCCACCGACCTGGACGAGCAGCCGGCGCCGGGGGACTGGCAGCCCTACCCGGCCCGGCCGGATACGTTGGCGTTCCTGCAGTACACCTCGGGGTCGACCCGGCAGCCCAAGGGCGTCATGGTCGACCACGCCAACATCCTGGCCAACGCCGAGGTCTTCGCCCGCATCGCGGAGCTCGCCGGCGACAGCCGGGTCGGCGGCTGGCTGCCGATGTACCACGACTTCGGGTTGATCGGGCAGCTCATCGTGCCGCTGTTCCTGGGCAGCGCCAGCGTGACGATGCCGGCGACGGCGTTCCTCAAGCGCCCGCACACCTGGCTGCGCCTGGTCGACCGGCACCGGATCACCCTCTCCCCGGCCCCGAACTTCGCCTACGACCTGTGTACCCGCAGGATCACCGACGAGCAGCTGGCCGGCATCGACCTGTCCAGCTGGGCCAACGCGGTCAACGGCTCCGAGCCGATCCAGGCCCGTACCCTGGACGCGTTCGCCGGCCCGGTTCGCCGCCGCCGGCCTGCGCCCGAGCGCCTTGCAGCCCGGGTACGGGATGGCCGAGACCACCCTGGTGATCAGCGGCGGCTGGCCCAGGCGTCCACCGACGGTCACCTGGGTCGACCCGGAAAGCCTGGAGCGGCACGCTTTCGCGCCCACCGGCGCGGCCGGCGCCGGTCACCCACTGGTGTCCAGCGGCGCACTGCGGCGGCGCGTTCGACGTGCGGATCGTCGACCCGGCCACCGGCGTCGAGCAGCCGGCCGGCCGGATCGGCGAGATCTGGGTACGCGGCGACGAGCGTCGCCCGCGGCTACTGGGGCGAGCCGGAGTTGACCCGGGAGGCGTTCGCCAACCCGCTCGTCGACCGCGCCGGCACCGCGCTGCCGGGCGGCTACCTGCGCACCGGCGACCTCGGCATCCTGCACGACGGCGAGCTCTACGTCACCGGCCGGATCAAGGAACTGCTGATCGTCAAGGGCCGCAACCTCTACCCGCAGGATCTGGAGGCCGACGCCCGCGCCGCGCACGAGACGCTGAGTCGCGGAGTTGGCGCGGTGTTCACCGTCGCCGCCGCCCGAGGAGCAGTTGGTGGTGGTGCACGAGTGCCGCACCCGGGGACTCGACGCCGCCGAGCTCGGCCGGATCGCCAGCGCGATCCGCCGCGACCTGGACCGGCTCTACGGCGTCGCGGTGAGCGCGCTCGCCCTGGTCCGTCCAGGCACCGTGCCGCGCACCACGAGCGGCAAGATCCAGCGGACGCTGGCCCGGGAGCTTTTCCTCACCGGCGCGCTCGCCGCCGAGTACGAGGAGCTGGACCCGATCCGGGACCGACCGCACGCTGCCGACCCAGCTCACCGGCGGCCGCCGATGACCACCCTCACCCGGCCGGCGCCGCCGCGCTCCCGGCGCCGGTGTCGGCGGCTCCAGTTCCGGCTTCGGCTCCGGCCCACGGCACCGGCGCGGTGGTCATGGGACCGAGGGGGCCCGGCCGGTGACGTTCGGGCGGCCCGAGGAGTTGGCGCTGCTGCTCGGCGACCCGGATGACGAGAGCCGTCCGTTCGCGCGCCGGCACATCGCCGAACTCGATCGGGCGCGAACGGTTCCCCGACCCGGATGTGCGCCGAGCTCGACCGGCTCGGGCCTGCCCGCCTGGTACGTGCCGGCCGCGCTGGGCGGCCGGCTGGCCCGGCTCGACCAGCTCGCGCAGACGGTCAGAGTGGTGGCCGGGCGCGACCTGACGGTGGCCATCGCGCACGCGCAAGACCTTCCTCGGCAGCGTCTGCGTGTGGCTGGCCGGGGACGACCGGCAGCGCGCGGCGCTCGCGGACGAAGTCCTCGCCGGCGCCGTCGGTCTCCTGGGGACTCACCGAACGCGGCCACGGCAGCGACCTGCTCGCCGGCGAAGCTGACCGCAACCCCTGTCGCGACGCCGATCGGCGACGGGTACCGGCTGGACGGCACCAAGTGGCTCATCAACAACGCCACCCGGGCCGACCTGGTCAGCGTGCTCGCCCGTACCGGCGACGACGGCGGCCCGCGCGGCTTCACCGTGCTGCTGGTGGACAAGCGGGCGCTGCCCACCGGCAGCTACGCGCACCTGCCCAAGGAGTTGACCCACGGGATCCGGGGCGCGGACATCAGCGGGATCACCTTCGCCGCGGCGCCGGTCCCGGCCTCGGCGGTGGTCGGCCCGGTGGGCGGCGGCGTGGAACTGGTGCTGCTCGCCCTCCAGGTGACCCGGACCGCCTGCGTCGCGCTCAGTCTCGGCGCGGCCGACCACGCGCTGCGGCTGGCCCACTGCTACGCCGCGGAGCGGGAACTCTACGGTCGCCCGCTGGTCGAACTCGCCTCGGCCCGGCGCTCGCTCGGTCGCGGGTACGCCGCGCTGTTCGTGGCCGAGGCGGTCAGCCTGTTCGCCGGCCGCACCGCGCACCTGCTGCCCGGCGAGCTCAGTGTGGTCTCGGCGGTGGTGAAGTCGTTCGTGCCGACGCTGGTGGACGAACTCGTCGCCGGCTGTGGCGAACTGCTCGGCGCGCGGGCGTTCCTCACCGGCGAGTACGCGCACGGGATGTTCCAGAAGGTCGAACGGGACCACCGGATCGTCGGCATCTTCGACGGCAGCACCTTCGTCAACCGGGCCGCGCTCGTCAACCAGTTCCCGCTGCTGGCCCGCGCCTACCGCCGGCCCGCCGACGTCGACGCCGATGCCACCCAGGCGACCCTCGGGGACCTCGCGGCCGACCTGCCCCCGCTGCGCTGGGACGGGCTGGAGCTGTTGTCCCGCACGGGATGCAGTCTACTCAATGAAGCGTCCACGGCAGTCGACGGGCTGCGTGCCCGGCCACGCCGACGACGACGAACTGTGCGCCACCCTGGCCGCGCTGACCGCCGAGATCGACGCGGCGCACCTGGACCTGGCCGAATACCGCAGCCGTCCCGGCCCGGTACCCGCGCAGGCGTTCCAGCTCGCCGACCGCTACGAGACCTGTTTCGCGGCCGCCGCCGTGCTACGGGTCTGGCTGCACACCGCCCCGGCGATGGCCGATCATCCACTGTGGAGCAATGCGGCGTGGCCCCGCGCCGCACTGCACCTGCTGCTCGACCGCCTCCGACCCGGTCGAGCCGGCACCGCGACGGTCTACGAGTCGCTGCTCGACGCGGTCACCGCCGGCACGGCCTCCGGCCAGCTGCCCACCATCGTGCCCGCCGTCGCCTCCGCCACCAGTTCTGCGGCCCCGACCCGAGCGGAGGCAGTCCGATGACCATCGCGACCACGCTGTCCGCCGGCACAGAGCCAGCCGGCACGCAGCCAGCCGGCACGCAGCCAGCCGGCACGCGCCAGCCGGCAGCACCCGCGGCAGTGCCCGTCGGCGCTGTGCCGGCCGGGGGAGTTGCCATCGTGGAGGCTGGCTTCGGTGACCCGTGGCAGCCGGACAACCCGCTCGGCTTCGCCGGGGTGCTCGCCGCCGACGAGCGGGCAGAGATGTTCGGCGCGGGCGAGGAGTACCTGGACGGCTACCGGCTGGGCGCCGAGTTCGTCCCCGCCGCGCTGGGCGGCCGGTTCACCCGGCTGGACGGCCTGATCGACGTGATGCGCGCGCTGTTCCGCCGCGACCCGTGCCTGGGTCTCGGGTACGGGGCCGCCTCCTTCATCGCCTCGGTGAACGTCTGGGCCGCCGGCAGCCCGGCCCAGCAGCAGCGGCTCGCGCAGTTGTTGCTGGACAACCAGAAGGTCTCCTCCGTCTACCACGAACTCGCGCACGGCAACGACATGTCGCACGTCGAGACGGCCGCCCTCCCGGACCGCGCCGGCACGCTACGGCTGAACGGCCACAAGGAGGTGGTCACCAACTGCGCCCGGTCGACCGCCATGGTGATCTTCGCCCGTACCGACGAGCGGGCCGGTGGCCGCAGCCACTCCCAGCTTTTCGTGGAGAAGCGCGACCTCGCCGAGGACGCTTTCGGGTACCTGCCGCGGTTCCCCAGCGCCGGGATGCGCGGGGTACAGCTCGGTGGGGTGTGGTTCGACAACTGCGCTGTCCCGGACGGCGCCATCCTCGGCGCGCCCGGCGACGCGCTGTCGGTGGCGCTGCGCTCGTTCCAGCTCACCCGGACCGCGCTGCCGGCGATGGCGGTCGGCATCCTGGACACCGGCCTGCGCTGCGCGCTGCGGTTCGCCGCCGACCGGCGACTCTACGGCGGCCGGGTACTCGACCAGCCGGTGACCCGGGCCATCCTCGCCGAGTGCTTCATCGACCTGCTGATCTGCGACAGCCTGGCCACCACCGTGGCCCGGACCCTGCACCTGGCCCCGGACTCGGCCAGCGGCTACGCCTCGGCCAGCAAGTACCTGGTGTCGGGCCTCGCCATGCACGCCATGTACCGGCTGTCCCAACTGCTCGGCGCGCAGTTCTACCGGCGCACCGGTGGGTACGCCATCTTCCAGAAGTTGCTGCGCGACCTGGCCCCGGCCGGCTTCGGGCATGCCGCCCGGGTGGCCTGCCTGGCCACCATGCTGCCGCAGCTGCCCCGGCTGGCCCGTGGCGACTGGCGTGCCCCCGACCAGATCCTGCCGGTAGCGGCATTCCAGCCCGGCACCGACCTGCCGGCACTGGACTTCGCCGCGCTCACGGTGACCACCCGACACGACCCGCTGCTCGCCACGCTGACCACCGAAACCACCCCCGACCCGGACCCGGCCCTGCGCGGACTGCTCACCGACGCCACCACCCGGGCCGGCGAGTTACGCGCCCAGTGCGCGGCGCTGCCGGTGACCGCCCTGGCCGTCGGGGCGGACGCCGACGCGCTCACCCTGCCGGCCCGGTACGCCGCCCTGCTCGCGGCCACCGCGTGCCGGGAGATCGGCCGCGCCGCAACGGACGGCTTCCTCGCCGACCTGGCCTGGCCGGTCGCGGCACTGACCCGACTGGCCGGCCCGGTCGGCCCCGCAGCCGCACCGCTGCCGGCCGCGCTCGCCGCCGAGGCGTTCCGGGAACTGTTGGCACGCTTCGACTCCGGCCGCACCTTCGACCTGCTCGGCCACCCGATCGGCCGCTGATCCGCCCGTCGCACCTGACCCACCGCGAGGAGAGAGCATGACCACCGCGAACCACCGCCCGACGGCGGACGAGCTGCGCCCCTGGCTGATCGAGCGGGTCGCCGAGTACACCGAGCGCGCCCCGGACACCATCGCGACCTCCGCGCCGCTGAGCGACTTCGGCCTGGAATCGGTGTACGCCCTGGCGCTCTGCGGCGACATCGAGGACCACCTGGGCATCCGGCTGGAGCCCACCCTGATCTGGGACTACCCGACCGTCGACGCGCTGGTCAGCTACCTGACCGTGCCCGCTGAGCCGGCGGTCGCCGGGCCGCTGTCGGGGCAGCCGTGACGTCGCTGGAGGCCGTCAGCGCCTACCTGCCCGCCACCCGGGTCCCGATCGCGGACCTGCGCGAGCACCTGGGCCTGTCGGAGACCCAGATCAAGATGTTCCACCGTTACTACGGGCTCGCCGAAGTGTGCAAGGAGGAGACCGGCACCATCCGTGACCTGCTACTGGCCGCCGTCGGCAAGCTGGACGCGCTGCGCGGCCGGGAGGACCAGGTGCGCTACCTGGTGCAGGCGCGCACCCTCCAGTCGATCGCGCCGTACCCGGAGAACCCACTGCACGACGTGCGGGACGCGCTCGGGCTGCGGCACGCGCAGGCGTTCGCGGTCACCCAGCACGCCTGCGCCTCCGGACTGCTCGCCGTCGACCTGTGCGGCCGGCTGCTCGCCGAGGACGACGACCCGGACGCGCTGGCGCTACTCCTGGTGGGGGAGAAGACGTTCACTCCCACAGCGCAGATGATCCCGGGTACCGCGATCATGGGCGAGGGCGCCGCCGCCGTGCTGATCGGGCGCGGTCCCCGCGACCGGCTGCTCGGCTACGCCACCCGTACCCACGGCCGGTTCAACGCCGGCCTGTCGCTGCCCCCCGAGCTGACCCTGGAGTTCCAGCAGACCTACCCGGACGCGCTGGCCGAGGTGATCCTGGCCGCCATCGGCCACGCCGGGCTGCGGGTCGAGGACATCGACCTGGTACTGCCGCACAACGTCAACCGGGTCTCCTGGGTACGCGTCGGCAAGCAGATCGGCCTGCCGTTGTCCCGGATCTTCCTGGACAACATGCCGGTCACCGGGCACTGCTTCTGCGCCGACTCGTTCATCAACTACGCCTGCGCCCGCGACCTGGGCCAGCTACGCCCCGGCGACCGCTACCTGATGGCCGCCGTCGGCCTCGGCTCCACCTTCTCAGCGATGGTCTTCCAGCACTGAACCCCTTGCCGTCCCAGCCCTGACCGGGACGGCGCAACTCCGGGAGAAACGGACGGCACACGATGGATCTCGACGGATTCGGCACCCGGCTGAAGACGGCGCTCACCGGCGCGCCGGACGCCAGCCTGGTGCTGCTGGGCAACTTCGAGGTGGAGGAGCAGTGGGCGGTCGGCGAGCCCGGCCTGCCCCGGGTGGCGTTCGCCGCCGCCGACGCCGTGGTGAACCGGATGGACGAGTTCGCGGTGCTGCTCGCCGGCAAGGACGACCACGTCGTCCTCAAGGCCGCGCCGGACCCCGACTACCTGACCTACCTGGACGCACTCGGTATCGCACTGCCCACCATCCTCACCGTGGAAGACCAGGACCCGGCCCGCACCGTCAGCGAGGACGCGCTGCACAGTCCGGCGCTGCTGACCCGACTGGCGGCGCTCGGCGCGGACGGCTGCCGGCTCGTCCCGCACGGTGTGTCCACAGTGGAGGAAGGTCTTGCCCGGATCGCCGGCCTGCCCCTCGCCGCCCCGGACGCAGCCACCTGCAAGCGGGTGAACAGCAAGGTCTACAGCCGCCGGGTCGCCGACGACCTCGGCCTGCGCCAGTCCACCGGCTGGGCCTGCGCTACCGTCGCCGAACTGGCGGACGCCATCGGGCGCGCTGCCGACCTGGTGGACGCCGGCCGCACGATGGTCGTCAAGGACGCCTACGGAGTCTCCGGCAAGGGACTCCTGGTGGCCAGCGAGCGCCTGCGGCTGGAACAGTTGCTGCGCAAGGTCCAGCGGCGCGCCGAGCGGACCGGCGACGACCGGGCCGGGCTGGTGGTCGAGGAGTGGGTGGCCAAGCACGCCGACCTGAACTACCAGTTCACGGTTGGCCGGGACGGCTCGGTGCGGTTCGACTTCGTCAAGGAGGCGATCACCGAGCACGGTGTCCACAAAGGACACCGGATTCCGGCGCGGCTGAACCTGGCCCAGGTCGCCCAGGTCCGTGACGCGGCCGCCGCGATCGGTGGCCGACTGGCCGCTGACGGGTTCTTCGGCGTGGTGGGCGTGGACGCGCTGGTCGAGCCGGACGGCGGGATCTTCCCGGTACTGGAGATCAACGCCCGCAACAACATGTCCACGTACCAGGTGGTGCTCCAGGAGACCTTCGTCGCCACCGACCAGGTCGCGCTCGCCCGGCTGTACCCGCTGCGGCTGCCCGCCCCGCTGCCGTTCGGTCGGCTCGCGGACGCGCTGGACGGGCTGCTGCTGCCCGCCGCCGGTGGCACCGGCCTGCTGGTCAACAACTTCGCCACCGTGAACGCCGCCGCGGGCGGCAGCACCGACACCTTCGACGGGCGGCTCTACGGCATCCTCGTCGCCGATGACTCCGACCAGCTCGCCGCCCTCGACGCCGAGATCGTCAACCGCCTCGCCGTACTCACCACAGGAGCCCTGCGATGACCACACAATCCGCGCCAGAGCCTGACTTCTCCGCGTTGGCGGACCGCTTCGGCACCCCGGTGTTCGTCTACGACGGCGCCCTGCTGCGCAGCCAGTACACCGGGCTGCGGGAGCTGCTCGACCCGGCCGTGGAGATGTTCTTCTCCCTCAAGGCCAACCCGAACCTGTCGATCTGCGCGCTGCTCGGCTCGCTGGGCGCCCGCGCCGAGGTGTCCTCGCTGGTCGAGTTGACCACCGCGCTGCGCGCCGGAATCGACCCTGCGAACATCATCTTCCTCGGCCCCGGCAAGAGCCGCGAGGAGCTGGCCGCCTGCCTGGACGCGGAGATCTTCGCGATCGTCTGCGAGTCCTTCGGCGAACTCGCCGTCCTGGACGAGCTGGCCCGCGAACGCGGGGTGCGCGCGCCGGTGCTGCTGCGGGTCAACCCGGCCTTCGCGGTCAAGGGTTCCGGCCTGACGATGGGCGGCAAACCCCGGCAGTTCGGCATCGACGCCGACCAGCTCCTCGCGGAACCCGCGCTGGCCAAGAACCACCCCGACATCCGGGTACTGGGCGTGCACGTCTACCTGGGTACCCGCATCCTCGACGAGGCCGTGGTGGTGGAGAATACCCGCCGCATCCTCGACCTGGCCCAGCAACTCGCGCACGCGCTGGACTTCCCACTGTCCGTTGTGGACATCGGCGGCGGCCTCGGCGTGCGCTACTTCGACGGCGAGCGCGACCTGGATCCGGCCGTGCTCTGCGCCGACCTCAACCCGGTGATCGCCGACTTCCGCGCCAGCCACCCGGACACCCGCCTGGTGATGGAGTTGGGCCGCTACCTGACCGCGCCGTGCGGCACCTACGTGGTGGGCGTGCGCTACACGAAGACCTCGATGGGGGAGAACTTCGCGGTCGCCGACGGCGGCACCAACCACCACATGGCCGCCGTCGGGATCGGCTCGTTCGTCAAGCGCAACTTCCCGATCGAGCTGCTCGGCCGGGACAGCGACACCGAGCGCACGCCGTGGACGGTGACCGGCCCGCTGTGTACCCCCAACGACACCATCGCCAAGGCGGTACCCCTGCCCGAACTGCGCCCCGGTGACCTGCTCGGGGTCCGGCGCTCCGGCGCGTACGGCCCGACCGCCTCACCGGTGCTGTTCCTCAGCCACGGGTACCCCGCCGAAGTGCTCGTCGACGGCGGCGCGGCGTATCTGGTCCACGCCCGGGACACCACCGAAGACCTGCTGCGCAACCAACTCGACTACCGCGACCACCGCGACTCCGCCTGACCCATGCCAATTCGACGGGCACGCCCGGTCGATTGGCACCGACTCGAAGGAGAACCGTCATGACCACCGTCTCGCAGCCCGGACTGGACCGGGCCACGGTCGTCAGCGCCGTCATCACCGCCCTGGCCCAGGTGCTCAAGCGGGAGCCGGACAGCATCGCCGAGCAGACCCGGCTGCTGGACGACCTCGGCCTGGACTCCACCAACGTGCTCGAACTGCTGATGAACCTGGAGGACCAGTTGGGCCTGGAGTTCGACTCGGACACCCTGGAACAGCGGCACTTCGAGTCGGTGGACACCCTCGCCGGGTACATCATCGAACAGGGCGCCTGACCGCCATGTTCCTGGCCACCTCGCCGCCACCCGGCCGTACCCGGCCGGCCCGGCCGGTCGCCCGTCGGGTGGCCGGCCGGGAGTTCGGGGCCACCGGCGCATACCGGCCCGACGCAATGCTGGAGCGCTACCTCGCCGACATGTCCGGGCTGTACGGGGTGCCCTACCGCGCCGACCGGTACGCGGCGGGCCTGCGCAACCCGTTCACCACGATGGCCGAGACCCTGCTCGCCGACGTGCTCCCGGGGTCGGCGTCGGGGTCGGCGGCGAGGGCTGCGCCGATCCGGCTGATCCTGTTGGCGCACAGCACTCCGGACGCCGATCCGCGTCGGGTCACCGCGTGCCACCTGGCCGACATCGCGCCCGGCGACCCGCTCGGCTTCGCCGTCTCCGACCAGGGCACCGCCGCGCCGTTCTCGGCACTGCGGCTGCTCGGCGCCTACGGCGCGGGCGAAGCCGGCGGCACCGCCCTTTTCCTGATCCTCGACCAGAGCACCCTGCCCTACGACACCGACGTGCCCCCGGCCCTGCTCGCCGACCGCGACATCGGCGTCGCCCTCCTCTTCGACCTCCCGGACCCGACCGCACCAGACCACGCTGCAGTCGACCCGACCGACCCGGCCCGGGGCGGCGACGAGTCGCAGCGCTGGGTATGGCAGTGCGCTGACGTGCCACCGGAGGCAGTCGCCGGACACCTGGCCGACCTGCTCGGTACCGCACTGGCCGGCGGGTCGGCATCGCACTGCCGGGCGCTGATCCTCGGCGACGGCCTGGCCGCCGCCGTCCCGGTGGTCCCCGACGCGATCCGAGTCCTCCGCGCCCCACCCGGCCTGCCCTGCACCGGCCCATGGTGGGTACTGGCCGAGCTGCTGGCTCGCGAGCCGTTGACCGGCACCGTCCTACTCGCCGACTACGACCCCGGCCTCGGTTACCTGAGCCTGGCCGCCCTACCCGTCGACAGCGCGCTGCCGGTCGAGAGCGTGCTGTCGGTCGAGAGCGCGCTGCCCGTCAGCACTGAGCTGTCCGTCGAGGGGGAGAGCTGATGACTGTCACGATGACCGCTCCGGTGGCGTCCGCTGACCGGTACCGGGCGCTGGCCCGTGCCGAGGGCGTGGCCGCGGCACTGCGGGCGCTGTGTCACGACTGTTGCGCCGACGCGCTGCCGGTGGGCCCGGCAGGACACGTTGTCGTCCCGGCCGACCTGCACGCGGACGCCGGATTCCGGTGGCGGCCGGCCGGCCCGGTGGCCCGCGACCGGGTGACCGAGCGGGTGTTGTGCACTGTGCCGGTTGCCGGCGACGAACTGGTCGCGCTGCACTGCGGCCAGCCGGAGCCGGTGCCACCGCCGGGTTTCCTGCTCGGCCTCGGATACCTGCGGCTGGGCCTGTCCGAGGCGCTGCTCGACGCCGCCGTCAGCTACCTGTCCGGCCGCCAGGCCGGCGACACCGCGCTGCTGTTGCAGCAAATGGTCAAGGGCGCCCTCGCCGATGCCGTGACCGAACAGTTGGAGACCCGGCTGCTCGCCGACGAACTGGCCGACGCCGGGACCGACGCCGACGACGCCAGGGCCGGCGCCGAACCAGACCCGGCGCGGCTGGCGTACCTGCACCGGCAGGTCTCCGACGCGGACCGGATCATCCTGCGCCTGCTCGGCGCGTACGGCTTCACCAGCGCCAGTCCCGGCCAGTGGGGATACGCCTCCGAGTTGCTGGCCAGCGCCTGGATCGGCAGCGTTCCGGATGTACCGGACGGCGTGGCCGGGGAGGAGAACTGATGGTGGTACTGGACGAGCGGCTGCTCGCCGCCCGGCACGCCGCCCGCGGCTGGGCCGCCGACCTGCGCGCCACCGCGCTGGAGTTGGACGCCGACCCGGACACCGTCTACCGCAGTCTGGACAATCCGGCCGTCCGGCACCTGGCCACCATGCTGATCCCGGCGGAGTACAACAGTGCCCCGGCGGTCATCGGCGGGTACCGGTTCTACGGCATGACTGCCCTGGAGCGGGCGGTCTTCGCCGAGGAGGTGGCCAGCGGCGACGCCGCCATGATGCTGGCCGCGCCGGGCGCATCCCTCTCCGGGGTGCTCGTGCACCTGCTCGCCGACGCGCAGCAGAAGGAGTGGTTCTACGGCCGGCTGCTGGCCCGACCTACCTGGACCTTCTTCGGCCTCACCGAACCCGACCGGGGCTCCGACGCCGGCAGCATGGTCAGCGCGCTGCGCCCCGACCCGGACGGCGACGGCGCACTGCTGACCGGGGCGAAGCGCTACATCGGCAACGCCAGCCGGGCCCAGCTCGGCGTGGTGTTCGCCCGCGACCGGCCCGGCCCGATCGGGGCCCGTGCCGTGCTGGTGGACACCGCTGATCCCGGCTTCCACGCCGAGCCGATCCCCACCATCGGGCTACGCGGCGCGCAGATCAGCGCGGTCACCCTGACCGACGTGCGGATCCCCGCCGACCGGATGCTCGGCCGGCACCTGTCCCCGACCCGGCGTGGGGTGTGGAGCGGCGTGCAGATGTTCAACCAGCTCCGGCCCGGGGTGGCGGCGATCGCGCTGGGCGTCGCCCGTGCCGCGCACAGCTACATCCGGGAAAACCGGCGCGACCTGCGCGGTGCGGAGCGGGACATCGCCCAGCGGCTGGAGTTGCGGATCGAGGGGGTACGCCGGCTGGTGTACCGGGCCGCCGCAGAGGTCGACACGAACCCGGCCAGCGGGTACCTGGCGTCGGCGGCCAAGGCCCGCGCCTGCCGGCTCGCCGAGATCGCCACCAGCCAGGCGTTCGGCTTCTTCGGTGTCGGCGCCCGGCTGGACCACCCGATGCTGGACAAGCTGGCCCGCGATGCGCGCGGCGTGGAGTTCATGGAGGGTACCGGCAACATCCAGCGGCTCAACGTGTTCCAGGGGCTCGTCCAGTCGAAGCTGCCCCGTGCCTGAGCACGCACTACTCTCGCTACCCGCCCCGACGGGCGGCGCGGTCCGGCTCTACCAGGCCGACCTGCGCCGCCCGCCCGAGCCGCTGGCGCGGCTGTCGCGCCTGCTCGACCCCGCCGAGCGCACCCGCTGCGCGGGACTGCGGGACGCGACGGCGCGCCGCCGGTACACCGTCGCCCATGCCCTGCTGCGACTGCGACTCGCCACCGAACTCGACGCCCCTCCGGAAACCGTGCGCTACCACATCGGCCCCCACGGCCGCCCCGAACTGGCCGGTCCTGAATGGCCTAGCCGCCCGGAACTGGCCGTCCGCCCGGAACTGGGCCGCCGGCCGCTGCACTTCAACCTCTCGCACAGCGCCGACCTCGCCCTGCTCGCCTGCGCCGACGTCCCGGTCGGCGTGGACATCGAGACCGTCCGGCCGGAGTTGGCCGTCGCCCGGCTGGCCGCCCGCTACTTCCCGACCGCCGAGGCCGCCGCCGTGCACGCCCTGCCCGACCACCCGGCCCACCTGGCCTACCTGCGGCTGTGGACGCGGAAGGAGGCATGCGCCAAGGCGGCCGGCCGCCGGGTCTTCGACGGCCTCCGCCTGCCGGTCGGCACGGTCCACGCCGATTCGTGGACCCTCGTCCACGACCCCGGTCTCGCCCGTCGGCCCGACCCACCGACCTGTTGGCTGGTCCGCGACCTGGCTGGCGACAACACCCACGCCGCCGCCGTCGCCCTCCTCGCTGCCCGATCGCTGTCCGCCGCCGCGCTGTCCGCCGCCGCCCTGCCAGGCGACGGGCCGTTCGGCACCGCGCGATGCGGCGACGTGTACGCAGACGTGTTGGTCGGCGGGGCGCTGGTCTGTTCGGGGTTGTCCGGTGGGGTGGGCTGAGTCGATGCTGCCGGCCCGGGGACAGGTGCGGCGATACTGGACGCAACCCACAGCGGAGGCGACAGTGACAACGGTGGTACCCGGTCGGCTGGTGGCGGCCGTGACCCGGCGCCTGGACCGGCTGCGCGAGCTGCCGTCCGGCGCCGTGGACGCGGTGATCACCGCTGCCGTCCTGGCGGCCACCGCAGCGCCGATCGTGGTCTCCGGGCACCGCCAGTGGTGGCTGCTGCCACTCGCCGCGCTGGGCTCGGTACCCCTGCTGTGGCGGCGGCGGGCCCCCATCCTGGTGGCGCTGGTGGTCGGGTTGGCCACCACCGGCCTGGCGTTGGCCGACCAACTGCCGCCGCTGCCGTTCGGCGCGCTGGTCTGCACCTACACCTTCTCCGCGCTCAGCCCCGCACCGCTGCGGATCACCGCGATGGCCGTGCAGGCCGCCGCCGTGGTCGCGTCCCTGGTGATCCCGGGCGAGCGGGCCGCCTCGTTCGGCTACGTCGGAATGGCCTACGCCACCGCGTACGCCCTCGGCGCCGGGGTACGCGCCCGGCGGGCCAGGATCCAGCTGCTGGAGGAGCGCGCGCAGCGGCTGGAGGAGGAGCGGCTGGCCGCCGCCGAGCGGGAACGCAGCCGGATGGCCCGCGACATCCACGACATCGTGGCGCACGCGGTCACCATGATGGTGGTGCAGGCCGAGGCCGGGCCGGTGGTGGTCCGGGAGCACCCGGAGCGGGCCGAGGAGGCGTTCGCGGTGATCGCGGACAGCGGCCGGCAGGCGATCGGGCAACTGCGGCTGGCGGTCTCCGCGCTGCGCTCGCCGCAGGACGACCCGCCCCGACAGCGCGTCCCCGGCCTGCCCGAACTGCCCGCGCTACTGGACGACGTACGGCAGGCCGGGCTTGCCGTCACCCTCACCGAGACCGGACTGCCGGTCGCCGTCCCGGCCGACGTCGGCCTGGCTGCCTACCGGATGGTGCAGGAGTCGCTGACCAACGTGCTGCGGCACGCCGACGCGCGGACCGTCGCGGTACGGATCGACTGGGCACCCCCGGACGTGACGATCGAGGTGACCGACGACGGGACCGGCCCGGCGCACCCGGGCGCCACCGCGCCGTCCGGGCACGGCATAGCCGGAATGCGGGAGCGGGTCACCGGCTGCGGCGGCACCCTGACCGTGCGACCCGGTACCCGCGGAACGGGCTTCGCGGTCGCGGCCCGGTTCCCGGCCCGGTAGGGTGACTCGGCGGTATCGTCCAGCGCTGGAGGCAGCCGGTGACCGGCAACCCGATCCGGGTACTCGTGGTGGACGACCAGGATCTGGTCCGCGCCGGCTTCGCCCTGATCCTGGCGGCTGAACCGGACATCGACGTGGTCGGCGAGG
Source organism: uncultured Actinomycetota bacterium (assembly GCA_963794685.1). Classification (GTDB taxonomy): domain Bacteria; phylum Actinomycetota; class Actinomycetes; order Mycobacteriales; family Micromonosporaceae; genus CAVTWH01. The sequence goes on from CAWCFK010000016.1 coordinate 89,333, forward strand.
CCGCCGACGGCGCGCAGGCCGTCCAGCTGGCGCTCGAACAGAGCCCGGACGTGGTGTTGATGGACATCCGGATGGACCGGATGGACGGCATCGAGGCCACCCGCGAGATCTGCGCCCGGACCGCGGCCAAGGTGCTCGTGCTGACCACCTTCGACGTGGACGAACACGTCTACGACGCGCTGCGCGCCGGGGCCAACGGCTTCCTGCTCAAGGACATCCGGCGGGCCGAACTGGTGGAGGCGGTCCGGGTGGTGGCGGCCGGCGACGCCCTGCTGGCCCCCACGGTGACCCGTCGCCTCATCAACGACCTGCTCCGCCGCCCCCGCGTCGCGCTGCGCCCGGCCGCCCGGCTCGGTGAGCTGACCAGTCGCGAAGTGGAGATCCTCCGGCTGGTCGCGCAGGGCCTGTCCAACGCCGAGCTGGCGCAGGCCCTCCAGGTCAGCGAGCACACCATCAAAACCCACGTCAGCAACGTGCTGGCGAAGCTGGGCCTGCGCGACCGCGTCCAGGCCGTCGTCTACGCCTACCAGTCCGGCCTGATCACCCCCGGCGAGCCCGGCCCGGCCTGACCTGCCCGGCCTGACAGGCTCCGGCGGGCCGTAGTGCCCGATCGGGCTCCCTCGCGTGACGGAGCGGGAATATCCCTCGTGGCGGCGATCCGCTGGAGACATCAGCGGACAACGATGGAAGGGAATCCAGGACCACGCCTGAGGAGAGCCCTCCATGATCCGTTTCGTCACCGGCATCGGTCGCCGGCACCCCATCCTCACCCTCGTGGTGTGGCTGCTCATCGCCGTCGCCGGCTTCACCATCGGCAACGGCGTGTTCGCGCGGGTGACCACCACGGTGGGCACCGTCGAGGGCAGTCAGTCCCAGCGGGGCGCCGACCAGCTCGCCGACGCCAAGCTTTCCCCGCCCGTGCTGACCGCGGTGCTGTCCGGCCTGTCGGCCGACGACGCCGCCCTGCGTACCCAGGTCCAGGCGGCGATCGCCGACATCCGGGCGATCGCCGGGGTCGCGGGCGCCACCGACCCGTACACCGATCCGACCGCGATTGCCCCGGACAACCAGGCGCTGCTGATCGACGTCGAGATCAGCAAGGGCGGCGAGGCCACCGCGAACAAGGTGGCGGCGCGGCTGCACCAGGTCAGCGGGGTCACCGTGGCGGTCTCCGGTGGGCCGCTCACCGACAGTGAATTCGACCGGCAGGCCAACTCCGACACCCGGCGCGCCGAGCTGATCTCCGCACCGGTCCTGCTCATCCTGCTGCTACTGGTCTTCGCCTCGTTGCTGGCGGCCGGGCTGCCGCTGCTGATCGCGCTGGTCGGCGTCGGCGGCACCTTCGCCGCGCTGTTCGCCTTCAGCTTCTTCACCGACGTGTCCATCTACGCCATCCAGGTCACCACCATGCTCGCCATCGGCCTGGCGGTCGACTACTCGCTGCTGCTGGTCAGCCGGTACCGGGAGGAGCGGCACGCCAACGCCGACCCGGCACAGGCGCTGGAACGCGCCGCCGAGCGCGCCGGGCGCACCGTGCTCTTCTCCGGTCTGACCGTCTCGGTGAGCCTGGCCGGGTTGCTGGTCTTCCGGGACCCGTTCCTGCGCTCGGTGGGCCTGGCCGGCGCTGCCGTGGTGCTCATCGACATGCTCGCCGCGCTCACCCTGCTACCGGCGTTGCTGGCCCTGTTCGGCCACCGGATGCGGCTGGGCAAGCCGAAGACGGACGGTGGTCGGGCGTTCGCCGCCATCGGTCGGACGGTGCAGCGGGTGCCGGCCGTGGCGCTGTTGCTCACCCTCGCCGGCCTGGCCGTGCTGATGCTGCCGCTCGGGCACCTGCGGCTGGACACCAGCAACCCGAAGTCGCTGCCGGCCAGCAGCGGCACCCGGCAGCTCACCGAGGCCATCCACGCCCACTTCCCGGCGCTGTCCGGCCCGAACCCGATCCAGGTGGTCGTCACCGGCAGCCCGGACAGCTCCGAACTGACCAGTTACTCAGCCCAGATCGACGCGGTAGCGGGCATCGCGGCCGTGCGACCGGGTCGTGCCGGCAACGGGGTCACCGTGCTGCTGGCCATCCCCGAGAACCCGACCAGCAGCGGGCAGACCGCACAGGCGGTCCGCGACATCCGGGCGCTGCCGGCCCCGTACCCGACCTCGGTCACCGGGGACGCCGCCCGGCTGGTCGACTACCACGACGAACTGACCGACCGGCTGCCGCTGGCCGCCGCGATCGTGGTCGGCGCGACCTTCGTCCTGCTGCTGCTGTTCACCGGCTCGATCCTCATCCCGATCAAGGCGGTGCTGACCAACCTGCTCAGCCTCGGCGCGGCGTTCGGCGTGGTGGTCTGGGCCTTCCAGGACGGGCACCTGTCCGGACTGTTCGGCACCGGCCAACTCGACGGCATCGACCTCACCGTCCCGGTGGTGGTGGCCGCGATCGCCTTCGGTCTCTCCACCGACTACGAGGTGTTCGTGCTGTCCCGGATCCGGGAACGCTGGGTGGCCGGGGACGCGCCGAAACCGGCCGTGATCGCCGGCCTACGCCGTAGCGGCGGCATCATCACCGCGGCCGCGCTGCTGCTGGTGGTGGCCTTCGGCGGCTTCCTGGCCGGTGGCTTCGCCCCGATCAAGGAGGTCGGCCTCGGCCTGGTGCTGGCGGTGGCGATCGACGCCACGGTGGTCCGGCTGCTGCTGGTACCCGCCGTGTTCGCGCTGCTCGGCCGCGCTGCCTGGGCCGGTCCCAAGCTGCTGCGGAGTACCCGCCGGGCGGTCCCGGCCGGGACGGTGCCGGTGCCGAGCCAGCCGGCCGAACCGGTGCCCACCGGCAGCTTGCGGGGCTGACGCCGCAGCACATCGGGCCCGACTCCCTCGCGGAGTCGGGCCCGATGCCATTGCGGTGGTGTGTGTGCGGTGCGGTGCGGTGCGGTGCGGTGCGGTGCGGTCAGGAGGGGATGGGGGCGGTCGCGGCGCCGAGCAGCGCCGGCACTTCGGCGACCTCGACATCCCGGTCGATCAGCTCGATCAGCAGGTCGTCCAGGCCGTAGAGGGCGCGCTGGGCGACGGCCAGGGGTACCCGGGCCGAGTCCACCAGCAGCGTCCAGCGGGCCAGCTCGGGGGCGCCGGTCACGTCGCCGAGTTCCAGGAAGAAGCTGCCACCGGAGTCCCGACCCTCGATCCAGGCGAACGTCGCGTCCCGGGCCGCCGCAGCCAACTGAGCCGGGTCGGCCGGGCTGACCGGGGCGTCGATGCTGGCGCGCATGTCGTTGAAGAAGCAGCGCACCTCCGGCTCGCCCCGGTCGCGTTCGATGTCGGCGAGCAACTGCCAGTTGTCCGCCGGGTCGAACCGGCCGTGCCGGTACGCCCGCATCGCCACCGACCAGGTGGCCCGCAGCACGTCTGCGAAGGTCGCGCCGGAGAGGTCGAGCAGCGCCGGCACGTGCTGGGTCAGCGTGCCCACACTGGCCCGCAGCTCCGTGGTGAGGCGGTTGCCGGTCACCAGCAGCAGGGCCGGGCGCGGTGCGCCGCACAGGGTACCCAGCAGCGCGCCGCCCACCGCCAGCGCCACTGTCGCGGTGCTGACCCGGTACCGGGCGGCCACCTGGGCCAGGGCCGGCAGGGTGGCCGCCGAGTCGAGGATGCCGCGCTGGTGGCGTGGGCTGGCCGGGGCGTGCCGGGCGCCGTCGAAGTTGTCCAGCGGGAACGCGTCGTACACGCCGCGCAGGTAGCGCAGGGCTGCCCCGGAAACCGACCGTCCGCGCTCCGAGGCCTCGAATTCGGCCAGCTCCAGCGGCTGGATCCCGACCGGCCATTCGTCGGCCGGCAGCGGCCCGGCCGGCGCGCCGGCGGCCAGTAGCCGGGTCAGCTCGGTACCCACCAGCCGGGTGCTCTGCAGGTCGGCAGCCAGGTGCGCGGCGCACACCACGGCCACCCGGGGCTGCCCGCCCGGAGCGAGCACCAGCACCCGGAACGGGGTGTCCACGCCGGGCTCAAAGTGCGTCCCGGCGAACGACACGTCCAGTGCCATCCCTTCGGCGGCCAGCCCGGCCGGGTCGCCGTCCGGCGCCCAGACCCCGAGCAGCACGTCGCCGTGGCGCAGCACCCGCTGGATCAGCGCGCCGTCGCCGTCGGGTTCGACCACCGTGCGCAGCGCCTCGTACCGCTGCGCCAGCGCGACCACGGCCCGCCGGACGGTGTCCAGGTCCACTCCGTCCGGCACCCAGACCGCCTGCGTCACGTTGTACGGCGTCCCCACCGGCATCCGCGCGATGTCCCGCCACACCAGCCGCTGTCCCCAGGTCGCCGGCCCGGTACCGGCCCGCTCACCGTGGTACGGCAACGCCTCCCAGCGCACCCCGGATAGCGCCGGTCGCACGTCGACTGGTTCCGTACCGGTCAGATCCGGGTCGGCGGGTGTTTCGCTCAGGCCGGGCATGGCAGTTCGCCGTCCAGGGCCTGTCCGGCGTGCCGTAGCCGGACCGCGACGTACCGCTCCGCCAGCCGGTCGCTGCCGGCCGGGGCGTAGTGCGGCCCGGCGAAGAGTGGCTCCAGCGCCGCCCGGACCGCGGGCCAGCCGGCTTCGCTGGTCAGGCTCCGGGTCGCCGCCGGCAGCACCAGACCACCCGGCAGCACCTCCCCGGCCAGGGCCGTGAACTCCTCCGGCGCCGCCTCGGCAACCAGCGCGTCGGCCCACTCCTCGGCACGGTCCAGGATCGGCAGCACCGTCAGGTCGTCCAGTCCGGCGACCAGCCCGGCGCGGGCCGCCGCCCGGGTCTGGAACGCAGGCACCAGAGCCGGCCCGTACCGCTCGATCGCCGCCGCCATCGGCAGCACCGCGCGCGGGGTGAGCCACTCGCAGCCCAGCATGGTCAGCACCGGCACGTCGGTCCCTGCCGCCCCGACGCCTGCCGCCCCGACCTCGGCCGCCTCAGCGAGTGGCTCGGCCGCCGGGCGGATCCGCCAGTGGGAGAAGGGAACCGCCAGGTCGGCGAAGGAATCGTCACCGCCGTCCCGACCGCACCACGGGCAGCGGCGGACCGCCACGGTGACCGGCGGGGACGGCGGCCGGATCACTCCCGGCGGCTGGTCGGCCGGCACCAGGAAGTGGCCGGCGACCTCGCGTCGCGCCATCCGCTCCAGTACCGCGACCACCTCCTCGGGCCACGTACCGGCGGTGGACGTCGGGCGGGCAGGGTCAGCGATGGCTGACATAGTCCCTCCTCTGCTGGGCAACCACCGCGACCGGCGGCGCTGCGGCGCAACCGGCAGCAGCCGGGGTGGCTGCGCCGGGCTGGCTGGCGGTGGGCTGGCTGGCGGTGGGCTGGCTGGCGGTGGGCTGGCTGGCGGCGAGGGCCGGGTCGCAGGTGGGCATGTGCCACTGCATCCGGCCGGCAGCGACCGCCGAGACGGCCAGGTTGCCCAGGGCGCGGTGCCGCTCGACGGTGAGTGCGGCCCGGTCGCTCGCGACCAGCCCGGAGTCGATCCAGGAGGTGACGGCGGCCGGCAACCATTCCGCGGTACGCCGCGGCACGTCTGCGGCGACCTGGCGGTCGATGTCGCGGGCGTCGCAGCCGAGCAGGTACCCGGCCGCCCACACCTCGACCAGCAGTCGGTCCACAGTGGACGTACCGAGACAGCGGCCCAGGTGCCGTTGCAGTGGGGCGAGCACGTCGACCGGGTCGACGCCGACCAGCGCACACCAGTCGTGCCAGTACCAGCGGTACTCCTGCCCGGCCGGCTCGGCCTGGCGCGGTCGCAGGAACCGCAGCAGACACCGCGAGTCCCGCAACTCCACCACGAACTCGTCGTCGTCGCGGTACCCGCACCGCCCGGCCAGCGCCGTGTCCCAGCGCGGGTCGGTAACCCAGTGCTGAGGCTCGGGAGTGCCGGTGCGGGCCGGTACCGCGGCGTGGTGCACGCCACCGTGTCCGGTGGTCAGCGTCGGCAGCCCCGCGTTGTCCACCAGACTCGGCACCGTGGCCACCAACCCGATCCCGTTCTCCCGGCAGAACACCGCGATCATCTGGTCGTCGTCGCGCACCTCGTCCGGGATGGCGGCCAGGTACCCGGCCAGCTTCCGGGCCAGCGGCGTGGGCAGCAGGAAACCCTGTGCGGGCACCCACTCCATCGGCGACAGCGGCGCCCAGGAACTGCCCAGCGCCGCCGCCCTGCGGACCAGGTACCCGTTCTGCGGGCTGATCCAGTCGGTGTAGAGCGCGATGGCGTGTTCGGGGCGCTGGGTCACGGCGGCGAGCAGGTGGCCGGCGAACTGCGGACTCGGCACCACGTCGTCCTGGAGCACCAGGTGGTGGGTGGAGTCGTCGTCGATCGCCGCCCAGGCCCGCTTCGCCGTCCGCAGCGGGCTGCGGAAGCTGGTCGGATCCGGGTCGACCACCACCACCGGGCACAGCGGCGCGCACGCCTGCCGGAGCCTCGCGATGCGGTCGTGCCGGGCCGGATGAGTCATGATCACGACGTGTACCCGCGGGTTCACCGGACCCCCTCCGGCACCAGCGTGTCCACAGTGGACTCCTCCGTCGGCGGTCGGCCCCGGCTCATCCGGCGCACGTACACCCACGCGACCGCGGGGGTGAGCAGCGCCCCGCAGAGGTTGAGTACCGCCATCGTGGCGTACAGGCCCTGTGGCCGGTCGACGCTGCGGGCGATGATCCCGCCGCCGATCAGCATGCTGCCGAAGTACGGGATGTTCAGCAGCACCGCCACCAGCCCGCCGCCGATCTGCTCGATCAGGATCAGCGACATCACGGTCAGCCCCATGCAGGCGTAGCTGAGACCGACGATGCCGAGGAACACCCGGGTCTGGGTGGCCGCCGCCGGGTTCCCGGCCACCAGCGCCGCGATCGGCTCGCGGGCCAGCCACAGCACCAGGCCGACCGGCGCGTAGACCAGCGCCGACAGCGCCAGTGCGGAGCGCAACACCTGCGGGCTGTGCCGGGTCAACCCGGCGCCCTTGAGCTGGTTCATGGTGATCGCGGTGGCCGAGGCGATCGCGCTGGCCGGCACCAGGACCAGGCTGCCGAGCTGGTTCGCCGCGGCGAAGCCGGTGACCACCTGGGTACCGAACGGCGCGAGCACCCACAGCAGTCCGATGTTCGCCACCGCCATCAGCAGGAACGACGTCGCCACCGGCAGTCCCGTGCCGGTCAGTTGCCCGATCACCTCGGGCCGCCAGGTCAACGGGCCCCGAGCGGCCCAGATGCCGTGCCGGCGCAACTGCACCAGACCGAGGGTGAGCGCGGCGGTGCCACCGACCGCGATCGCCACCGGCAGCGCGAACACCCCCAGCCCGGTGCCGAAGCCGAAGGCGGCCACCCCACCGACCTCCAGCGTCGCCCCGGTGAGGGTGATCGCGGTGGCAGCCCGCGCATGCCCGCTGCCGCGCAGGCTCGACGCGCACAGCGTGGTCGGGAAGAACAGCAGGTTCGTCAGGCAGACCAGTCGGCTGAAGGCCACGAAGGTACCCACCTCGGCAGGCGGCACCTGCAACAGGTCGGCCAGCAGCGGAGCCACCAGGATGACCAGGAGGCTCAGCCCGCCCCAGACTGCCGCGCCGACCCGGGCCATGCTCGCAGCCACCGGGATCACGTCGCGCAGCCGGCCGGCGCCGGTGTTGACCGCCGCGCAGACCTGGTTGCTGAGGTCGAAGCCGACCTGCACCGCCATGAACAGCAGGGCAACCGGCAGGTAGATGGAGCGGACGTAGGCGGCCTGCAGGCTGATGTGGCCCATGATGGCCAGCACCGCGATCGGCACCAGCACGCCGGCCGCCTCACCCATGCCGATGGACCAGGCGACCGTTCGGATCCGGCGCAGGCCGACCCAGCGTCCGCCGGTGTCGAGGTCGACGGCCGGGTCACTCATCGGGGTCCGCACCCGGGCGTGGTACTGCGGAGGTGGCGCGGGCAGTGGCGCGGCATAGCAGGCTCCAATCGGCACGCGAGACTGCGCCACCAGCGCGGAGACACCCGCGCCGTACGTGACTCGGGTGGCGGTGCATCGACCGTAATCGCCGCCGCGCAACCCGGACAAGCTGCCCGAACTGCTATGCCTGACCCACCGCCCAACCCGCCCGCCCCGGCTGCCGGCGGCAACGAAGATCGCGGCATCCCGCCCGGATGTGCAGTCGCACCGCACAATCCGGCGGCCGCTCCCGCCCCCGGGCAGCACACGGGGGTTGGGACGCGAAGCGGGCGGCCGGCGTGATCGCCGCCCGCCCGCTCGCGGGAGTGGGACCGTCAGGCGCGCACGCCGTCGGCGGCCTCGACGTCCGTGTGGAAACGCTTGTGCACGTACAGCTTCTCGCCGCCGATGTTGATCGCCGACCACAAGCCGCTCACCTCGCCGAGCCGGGTGCTGCGGGGCAGTCGGGCCAGCACCTTGGTCGGCTTGGTGCCGTTGAAGTTGGCCTCGATCACCACGATGGCGCGGTTGGTCACGGCGATGATGCGCGGCTTGGCCAGCAGCGCCCGGCCCAGTAGCCCGAGGCCGTTGGCGAGCCACGGGTTGGCGCCGCCCTGCGCGAGGAACACCTGCTGCGGCTGCTCACCGGCTTCCAGCAGGGGGGTCACGCGCTCGGCCAGCTTGTCACGAAGAGCCATTGGGGGGTTCGCTTTCTCCGGGGGGTGTAGTGGGGGCCCGATGCTATCCGATCCTTGCCCTGGGCAGGCAATGCCTGCCGCGATCGGTCGCCGCGCGGCAGCATGACGAGCCGCCCGTGGCGTGCCACCGCCCGCTCCGTACCGCCCGAACCAGGCCGCAACCATGCCGCACAGGCAGCAATCGGGCATGTGGAGGTCAGCTGGGCGGGCGGCCGAAGCGGACCGATTCGTGCAGGGCCGTGCCGGTCGCGCCGTCCGGGCCGGTGGCCCGGCTGAGCCAGCGGGTCTCGTACGACGGGCCGTTGGCCAGCCGGCCGACCGTGCGCAGCAGCCGGCCCGGGAAGCGGTCGGAATCAATCGGCTCACCCGCGTGCAGCACCCGCAGCCGGCTCAGCGGGTACGCCGCGCCGGGCAGCTTCAGCACCGTGTCAGCGGGGCCGTCGCTCCCGGAGTAGTCGGTGGGCGATCCGTCTGACTCGGTGACGGTACGGACGCCGGTGGCGTCCCACTGGGCCACCTGCGCCCAGGCGGTGCCGTCCGGGCGGGTCACCGTGTTGAAGACCACCGTGGCGTCGGGCAGGTGCAGCCGGCCCCAGCGCAGCCGGGCCAGCCCGGAGAACCGGGGCGGCCGGAACATCTCGACGTGGTCGCAGTACCCCCGCCCGGTCAGCGGTGGCTCGCCGTCCCAGCCGGCGGTGGCCCGCGCCCTGGGCGTGCGGACCTGCCAGTGCACCGTCGGCGCGATCGGCTCCCCGGCCGGCAGCCAGCCCGGCAGCGGCTCGTGGTGCACCAGCCGGAAGACGCGACCATCCGATGTGGACACCGGGAATTCGGTGCTGCCGTCCGGCCCCGGTACCGGCTCGGCAGCCGGCGGCCGGCCGCGCACGATGGTCCGGGTTCCGTCCGGCGCATACCGTTCCACCGCCGCGTACGCCGTGCGCAGCCCCGCCGTACGCAGCCAGCCCAGGTAGACGACGAGCACTTCGCCGTCGTCGCTGACCAGATCTGCGTAGACCTTGCGAAGCAGGTACGGGCTCACCATTGCCCCACCCGTCGCCAGTGCAGTCCGGAGACCACGAACACCGCCACCGTGGCGACGGCGATCACCGGCAGTAGTGGGGTGAGCAGGCCCCATTGGTAGTGCCACGCCGAGTGTGGCCAGCTCGGCGCGCCGTGCGCGGTGAACAGGATGGCCAGTGCCACCACGATCACCAGCAGGCTGACGACGTGACCGAGGTTGAGTCCGCGCGCCCAGGGCAGCCCGAAGGCGTTGTCCCGGAACGAATCCACCCCGAACCGGCCGAGTCCGTAGAGCAGCATGACGATCCCGGTGACCGCGCCGGCCGGGGCCGGTCGCAGGCTGACCAGGTCGGCCACCAGAATCGCCGTCAGCGTGCTTATCGCCGAGAGCAGCTGCACCGGCACCCGGCCGGCGGTGGCTGCCTCCGCGCCGAACTGCCGGACAATCTTGCTTTCCGGCGCGTGCCAGACGATGCCGTCGGCCCAGTGCCGGCCGAAGCAGCAACCGTAGGTGAGACAGCCGATCCGGCCGATCACCGAGCACAGCAGCACCGGCGGCACCGTCCGGTCGAGCAGCCACAGCACATTGCGGTCGAACAGCACCGCGAACAGCCCGGAACCGGCGAAGAAGCCGACGTAGGTCCCCCAGGAGACCAGGCCGACCGTGCGCATCGCCCGCCGCCAGCCCATCGCCCGGACCTGCGCCCACTCCACCACGAACCACAGCAGCCGGCCGCCGACCGCCATCGCCGGAGCCACGATCGCCGCGTACCACGCCAGGTCGCCCGCGGACAGGCCGTCGGTGGCCAGCCGGTCGAACAGCAGGCTGGTACTGATCGCGCAGCCGAGCGCCACGAAAAGCCCGTAACTGACCCACACCGTCGGCCCGACCCGGAACAGCACCGGCCAGTTAGCCAACCGCTGTAACGGCGGGCGCAGCACAGCCCAGAGCAGTCGGGGAGTCCGGCCCACTCCGGCCGAGCCCGGCCGGTACTCCTGGTACCCCCCACTGAACCGGCGGCGCAGCCCCGGCCCCTCCACCCCGAGCACGTAGTCGACCACGCCGAGGACCAGCACACCGGCCGCAAGCAGCCGCCCGAGTGAGCCGGCCGCCAGCGCCAGTCCGGCGAACAGCGTCACGTACCCCACGTAGATCGGATGCTTGTTGACCCGGTACGGCCCGGAGGTGACCAGTCGGGTCGGCGGCAGGTGGGAGATCGGCCAGCCGCCGCCGACCACCCGCAGCAGCGTCATCGACCAGATCATCCAGGCCGCGCCCACGGCGGTCAGCGCCAGCCCGGCGACGGTCCACCGCACGCCGAGGTCGGGCAGCGCGAGCAGGATGTCCAGCCGCCCGCCGAGCGTCCACAGCAGCGCCGGGAGCAACCCGAAGAACACCACGATGTACGCCGCCACAATGCCGACCGTGACCGCCCGCCCCGGCGACGCCCCGACCGCGGCCGTCGCACCGGGCGGCCCCGCTGCCGCCACCGCCCCGCCGGGCGGGACCACCTCGTCCACTGCGCTCATCCCATTCCCCCCTCGTCCACCCCGGCGGACGCCGGGCGCAGGTCGCGCCACTCCGGCGTGTATCCGCAGTGCCAGAACATGCACTCGCCGGTGACCTCGCCACCGGCGCGCATGGCCTCCATCACCGACCAGGTCTTCCCCCCGAAGATCGGGTCGATGGCGATGCCGTTGCGCTGCGCCACCCGTTCGCACACCTCGACCAGCCGGTCCGGGTACGCCCCGAAGCCGCCGGCCACTTCACTGGTGACCAACTCCAGCCGGGGTACCGGCAGCCCGCGTGCGCCGAGGAACCGTCGCGTCCAGGCGAGCAGCCCCCGGGTCAGCAGCGGGATCTGCCCGGGGTAGACCTGCACGCCGACGATCCGCACCGGCGGGTGCCCCTGGGCGCGCAACAGCCCCACGCCGAGCAGGAAGCCGGCCAGCGTGTTTCCGGTGGCGACGGAGACGAAAATGGTGCCCGGCAAGGAATCCCGCTCGGCCAGCTCCAGCAGCCCGCGAATGTTGCCGACCACGGCGCTCGGATGGCCGATGCCGGGCGCGACCACCAGCGCCCGCCGACCCTCGCGCCGGGCCTGCCGGTACGCCTGCGCCGCGATCCGGGCCGCGCCGACCCGCCCCGGGCCGAGCAGTTGGATGTCGTCGAGGATGCCGGCGAAGTGCCGTTCCCGGTCGGCGGCGGCCATCGGCGGATCGTCGACGACCAGCAGGGTGCCCCGGATGCCTTCGCGGGCCAGTAGCGGGGTGATGTCGAAGCCGAGGTTGGTGATGTTGCCGGCGAAGGTGATCAGCTCGTCGTACCCGCGGTCCTTCAGGTGCCCGAGCAGCCCCTCGATCTTCCGGGTCTTCGCCCCGCCCCGCCCGTACCCGGATTGGTCGTCCCGCTTGATGAGCACCGGTCCGGCACTGGACTCGCCGACGGTGACGGCCGTCGGCCACCGTCCCAAGTGGACGGTCGGTGCGGTGGCAACCCGGGCCAGTACCCGGGCCGCGACCGCAGCGCGCCGGGCCGATCTGCCGTCCACGGCTGACATTCGGTCGCCCCCTACCCGGGTCCGCTGATCCGTGCGCACAGGCTAGGGGTGCGCTGTTACGGCGACAATCGATGTGTCGGGTATCCACGCCCACCGTTACCCGGCCGGGGGACCGGCGTTCGGGCCGGGGGCCGGGGGGACGAGAGCCCCGGGTGGTCCGGGGAGGACGGATCAGTGGGCGTCGACCGGCTGGCGGGGGTCGGCCCGGAAGTTCTCCTCGTCGTAGAGCACCCAGCCGTCCACGACGATCTCGTAGATGCGGTGGTGGGTCTGGCCGGCGGCCAACCGCTGCGGGTCGATCGCCGCGCCCGCCGCCGGCCAGCGCGACAGGTAGACGCCGACCGGCCCGTCCACGCCGGTGGTCGCCAGCTCGGCGGCGGTTCCGGTGAAGGTGACGCCGCGGACCGGCTGGCCCAGCCCGTCCAGGGCGATCGCCAGCACCGCGCCGGCCACCCGGGGGCGGCGGCGGATGTTGTCGCTGTGCAGCCGGGTCGGCCGGGAGATGAAGTACAGCCGGTCGGGCGCGAACGAGCTGGCGAACCAGAGATTGTTCACGTACGGGTGGCCGTGCTCGTCGATGGTGGCCAGTTGCATCGCCTTGCCGGCGCGGACGTAGTCGCGGAGCAGTTCACGCAGATCCGCCATGGGTTACGGCTCCTTCGCGCGGGTTCTCCAGGCTAACGAATTGTGTCCGCTCATGTACAGATCGTGCCGGCGCGGCGTATGCCCGGTTATCGCCGCGCCGGGGCCGCCGGATTCGCTAGAGCCGGATTTGCTACAGCCGGATTCGCTACAGCCGGAATGTCAGGTCGGGTTCGGTGCTGACGGTGTCCATCTGGGCCTTCTGCAGCCGGCCCGAGTAGTCCCAGTTGAGCGCCTGCCACCGGGTGAACTGGTCGAGCACCCAGACGCCGGACTGCCGGGAGCCGTTGCCGGACTTCCCGTTTCCGCCGAACGGCAGGTGCGCCTCCGCCCCCGAGGTGGAGTTGTTGACGCTGACCATCCCCGCGCTCACGCCGGCCCGGAACCGGAACGCCGTCGCCGGGTCGGTGGTGTAGATCGACGAGGAAAGCCCGTACCCGGGCGCGTTCGCCAGCCGGATCGCCTCGTCCAGGTCGGTATAGGGCAGCGCGCCGATGATCGGGCCGAACGTCTCGGTGCCGAAGATCCGGTCGCCTTCACGGATATCCGCCACGATCACCGGGTGGTAGTACAGCCCGGCTTCCGGGTCGCCGACGAAGCCGGGGCGCGGGTTGTCCGGCCCGATCCGGCCGATCGCCCCGGCGGAGCCGAGCACCCGGTGATGCGGCTCGATCCAGTCGAGGAACTCCTCGTACCGCTGCGCGAACCGCTGCGCCAGCAACGGGCCGGCGACGATCCCCGGCTGGGTCGGGTCACCGATCGGCGCGTCCCGGACCGCGGTGTCCAACCGGGCCAGGAAGTCCTCGTACACCGATTCGTGCACGATCGCCGTCCCCAGCGACGTGCAGCGCTGCCCGGCGGTGCCGAAGCCGGCGAACAGCGCGCCCTCCACGGCCAGGTCCAGGTCGGCGTCGGCGGTCACCACCATCGGGTTCTTGCCGCCCAACTCCAGGCACGGCGTCTGCAGGTGTCGGCCGCACAGTTCGCCGATCCGCGCGCCGACCTCGGAGGAGCCGGTGAAGCCGACCTTCTGCACGGTGCCCTCGGCCAGCGCCCGGGACAGCCCGTCGAAGGTGGCGCTGCCGTCGGCATAGACGATGTCGAAGACCCCCTCGGGCAGCCCGCTGCGCCGGATCAGCGCCCCGAACGCCTCGGCGCAGCCGGCCGCGTACTCGGCCGGCTTCCACACCACCGCGTTGCCGCAGAGCAGCGCCGGCACCAGGTACCAGCTCGGCACCGCCACCGGGAAGTTGCCCGCGGTGATGATCGCCGCCACCCCGACCGGTACCCGGAAGGTGAACAACTGCTTGTCCGGCATCTCGCTGGGCACCGTCTGCCCGTACAGCCGACGCCCTTCGCCCAGGAAGAAGTCGCAGGTGTCGACGATCTCCTGGACCTCGCCGCGGGCCTCGGCCAGCGGCTTGCCCACCTCGCGGGTGACCAGCGCGGCCAGCGCGTCGAAGTTCGCCCGGACCAGCTGCCCGAGGTTGGCGATCACCTGGCCGCGTACCGGGGCCGGCACCGCAGCCCAGCCGCGCTGGGCCGCCGCAGCACTGCGGCAGGCCGCCGCGAACGTCTCCGGGCCGGCAAGGTTGATCTTCGCAACCACGTCGTCCAGCCGGGCCGGGTTCACCGAGTCCAGCACCGGCCCTTCCGCCGGCGCCGGCCGGCCACCCACGGTCGAGCTGATCAACTGCGTCATGGCCGTATGGTAGCCACGCCCACCGGCCCGGCGGTCAGGACCGCCCAGGTCAGCCCGGCCGAAGCGAGCCCGGCCGACGTGAGCCCGGCCGAAGTGAGCCCGGCCGAAGTGAGCCCGGCGGCGGGGTCAGCGTCAGCGGCTCAACCGGGTCAGCGCGGCGGGGCGCAGGAGGCGCGCACCACCAACTCGGTGGGCAGCCGGACGTGCGCGTCCCGCTCGACGCCGGCCAGCAGGTCGACAAGCATGTGCAGAGCGACGGCGCCCATCTGCTGCAACGGCTGCTTGATCGTGGTGAGCGGTGGGGAGGCCATTGCCGACTCCGGCACATTGTCGAACCCGATCACCGACAGGTCGTCGGGGACGGTGAGGCCCAGGCCACGGGCGGCGTCGATGGTGGCGATCGCGGAGAGGTCGTTGGCGGCAAAGATGGCGGTGGGGCGCTCGGGACGGCTGAGCAGTTGGCGGGCCGGCCCCTCGGCGGTTTCGGTCCGGTAGCCGCCGACCCGGACCAGCGCGTCGTCCACGGCGACCCGGGCGTCCTGCATCGCCTTGCGGAAGCCGGCCTCGCGCAGCCGGGCCGATTCGAGGTCGGGGCGGCCGCCGATGAACCCGATCCGCCGGTGGCCGAGCCCCAGCAGGTGGTTCGTGGCCAGCACCGCGCCGGCGAAGTTGTCCGAATCGACGGTGGGCATCCCGGTCGGCCCGGTGTGCGGGTCGATCGCGACGACGTGGAAGCCCCCCTTGGTCTCCACCACCGTGGGCGTGACCAGGATGGCTCCGTCGATCAAGGTGCCGGACAGCCGGGCGAGCGAGCGCCGCTCCCAGCCGACCATCGACCCGCGCGCCCCGGCCGCGTACGCCAGCAGCTCGTACTCGGTCTTCGCCAGCTCGGCGGAGGCGCCCTTGAGCAGCTCGGTGGAGAACGGCTCGAATTCGGCGACGAGGATGCCCAGCACGTTGGTACGCCGGCTGCGCAGGCTCTGCGCGCCGAGGCTCGCCTCGTAGCCGAGCTCCTCGATGATCTCCTGTACCCGCTCGATCGTGGCCTGGGCAACGCCCCAGCGCCCGTTCACGACCTTCGAGACAGTAGCCACCGAGACGCCGGCCGTACGGGCCACGTCGGACATCTTCACACGGTGCGGAAACTCCACGCAGGGATCATAGATGCCCGACCGCCAAGGTTTCGCAAACGTTATCGAGAACGATTGACTCTCCGTTTCGGGACTGTAAAACTCTGCGAGCAACACAGCCAGTCCGCGTAACACCCCCAAGGAGAATTCATGATGATGAAGCGCCGCACCGGCGCTGCCTTGGCGCTGGTTGCGACTACCGTACTTGTCGCGAGCGCCTGTTCCAGCAGCTCTGACAACAGCTCTTCCTCGAAGGACGAGCTGTACAAGAACCCGGTCACCCTCACCTGGTGGCACAACGCAAACACCGACGGCCCAGGCAAGACGTACTGGCAGAAGGTGGCTGACGACTTCCACAAGCTGCACCCGACCGTCACGATCAAGATCGAGGCGATCGAGACCAACGAGATGCAGCGCAACCGGATCCCGGCCGCCCTGCTGAGCAACAACCCGCCGGACGTCTTCCAGTCCTGGGGTGGCGGCGAGATCGCCGAGCAGGTCCAGTCCGGATACCTGAAGGACATCACCGCAGACACCAAGGCCGAGGTCGCCACCATGGGGCCGGCGGCCAAGATCTGGCAGGTGAGCGGCAAGCAGTACGCGCTGCCGTACGACTTCGGCATCGAGGGCTTCTGGTACAACAAGGACCTGTTCACCCAGGCCGGTATCACCACGCCGCCCACCACGCTCGATGAACTGAACACCGCGGTCACCAAGCTGAAGGCCATCAACGTCGCCCCGATCGCGGTGGGCGCCGGTGACAAGTGGCCGGCCGGTCACTGGTGGTACAACTTCGCTGTCAAGGAGTGCTCGGCCGACGCGTTGGCCAACGCCAGCGGCAAGAAGAACTTCGACGACCCCTGCTTCGTGAAGGCCGGCAAGGACCTGCAGACCTTCCTGGCGACCAAGCCGTTCCAGAAGGACTTCCTGGCCACGCCGGGTCAGACCGGTGCGAACAGCTCGGCCGGCCTGCTGGCCAACGGCAAGGCCGCGATGGAGCTCATGGGTACCTGGGACGGCGGCGTGATGGGCCCCCTGACGCCGGACCAGAAGGAGCCGAAGTTCCTCAGCTGGTTCCCGTTCCCGTCGGTTCCCGGTGCGGCTGGCAACCCGACCACTCAGATGGGTGGCGGCGACGCCTTCGCCTGTGCCAAGAAGGCTCCGGCCGAGTGCGTGGAGTTCATCAAGTACATCTCCAGCCTTGAGGTGCAGACCGGCTACGCCGGCACCGGCTCGGGCATCCCGGTCGTCAAGGGCGCCGAGACCGGCCTGGCCGACCCGGTCCTGCAGACGGTCGCCAAGGCGACCCAGTCCGCTGGCGGCGTGCAGCTCTGGCTCGACACCCAGTTCGGCGCCACCGCTGGTACTGCGATGAACGACGCGATCGTTGCCATCTTCGCAGGGCAAGGTACCCCCGAAGGCGTGGTCGACGCGCTGAAGAAGGCTTCAGCCCGGTGACCACCACCGAATCAACCGTGGGCCTCGCCGGCCGCGCATCTGCGCGACCGGCGGGGCTCCGGCCCGCTCCCGCTGTACCGAGCAAGGCAGCCCGTACCCGCCGCAAGTGGTACGAGATCGTCGGACTCACCGGGCCGGCGGCGCTCGTCTTCACCCTGTTCGTACTCGCGCCGATGGCCTTCGCCGTCTACTACAGCCTCTACCGGTGGAACGGCTACGGCTGGCCCACCGAGTTCAAGGGGCTGGACAACTACTTCGGCCAGTACGGCGCATTCAAGGACCCGATCTTCCGGGACGCGCTGCGCAACAACGCGGTCATCCTGGTGGGCTCGCTGGTGATCCAGGGACCGCTGGCCCTCGGCATCGCGCTGCTGCTCAACCGCAAGTTCCGCGGCCGGGCAGCCTTCCGGCTGCTGGTCTTCGTGCCGTACGTGATCGCCCCGGTCACGGTCGGCATCATGTGGCAGCTGGTCCTGCTGCGCGACGGCAGCGCGAACGCCTTCCTGAGCGGCATCGGGCTGGGCAGCCTCACCACCGCCTGGCTGGCCAACCTGCACGTCGTCATCTGGACCATGCTGTTCATCCTGACCTGGCAGTACACGGGCTTCGCGCTGATCCTCTTCCTCGCCGGCATGTCCAACATCCCGGACGAGCTCACCGAGGCCGCGTCGATCGACGGCGCCGGTTGGTGGAAGATCCAGCGGCACATCACCATCCCGCTGCTCGGCCCTACGATCCGGATCTGGATGTTCCTGTCCATCATCGGTTCGCTGCAGGTCTTCGACGTGATCTGGGTGGCGTCCACGCCGGCCGTCCGCTCGCTCGGCGCCTCCAACACGATGGCCACCTACATGGTGGACCACGGTTTCAACGAGCGTCAGTGGGGCTACGGCAACGCGGTTGCCGTGATCCTGTTCGCCATTTCGTTCGTCGCCGCGCTGATCTTCCAGCGCTTCGTCCTCCGTCGTGACATCGAGGGCACCAAGACCAAGGGGGGTAAGTGACCATGGCCGCCACCGCCGTAGTGGCGCGTGCTTCCAGCAAGCGCAAGCCGTTCAGCTGGGGCACACCGTTCACCTACTTCTTCGCGCTTGTCGTTGCCGCAATCTCCATCGTCCCGGTGATCTATGTGATCCTCGGCGGATTCCGTACCACCGGGCAGATCGCCGCGGAGCCGGCGGGGTTGCCGCATCCCTGGGTTTTCAGCACCTACGCCAACGTGTTGAAGAACCAGACCTTCTGGCGCGACGCGGGCAACAGCACGCTCATCGCCCTGGTGACCACGTTGGGTGTGGTGGTCCTGGGCGTCTGCTCGGCGTTCGTGCTGGCGCGCTACCGGTTCCGGGGCAGGGAGGCGCTCTACACCTTCTTCACGATCGGGCTGCTGTTCCCGGCCGCGGCCGGGATCCTGCCGTTGTACCTGCTGTTGCGCGACCTGAACCTGGCCAACAGCTACTTCGGCGTGATCATCCCGCAGATCGCCTTCCAGTTGCCGCTCACCATCGTGATCCTGCGTCCGTTCCTCGCCGCCTTCCCGGCGGAACTGGAGGACGCCGCGTCGATCGACGGCACCGACCGGCTCGGCTTCTTCTGGCGGATCCTGCTGCCGTTGTCCCGGCCCGCGCTCGTCACCGTCGGCGTCCTGGCGTTCGTCGCGAGCTGGAACTCCTTCCTGCTGCCCCTGCTCGTGCTCCAGAACGAGAGCCTGCAGACGCTGCCGATGGGCGTCCAGAACTTCTCCTCCGAGCACAGCCAGGACACCGCAGGGATTCTCGCGTTCACGTCGCTGGCAATGATGCCCGCGTTGCTCTTCTTCACCTTCGCCGAACGGCAGATCGTCGGCGGCCTGCAGGGCGCGGTCAAGGGCTGACGGCGCGGTCAACGGCTGATCCGCGACGGGTACAGCACTACAAATGGCATGAGGAGAAGCACAACATGACCGAGGTCCCGACCTTGGCCGGCGTCAGCACGCAACCGCGGGAACGCGTCCACCAGCTGCTCGCCCAGATGACTCTGGATGAGAAGCTGGCGCAGATCGTGGGGTTCTGGGAGAAGACGGATGGTGAAGCGGTCGCCCCGCTACAGGGCGAATTCGCCGCCGTCCCCACCCTCGAACAGTTCACCCGACACGGGCTCGGACACCTGACCCGGACGTACGGCACCCGACCGGTGGACCCCACCGAGCGGGCCCGCTGGCTGTGGGAGTTCCAGCGCAAGCTGGTCACCGGCACCCGGCTTGGCATCCCGGCGATCGTGCACGAGGAGTGCCTGACCGGACTCTCGGTCTGGAAGGCGGCCACCTTCCCCACTCCGCTCGCCTGGGGCGCCGCCTTCAACCCGGAGCTGGTGGAGCGGATGGGCGCCGCGATCGGTGAGTCGATGCGGGCACTCGGCGTGCACCAGGGACTCGCGCCCGTGCTCGACGTGGTCCGTGACCCACGGTGGGGGCGGGTCGAGGAATGCATCGGCGAGGATCCCTACCTCGTCGGCACGATCGGCACCGGGTACGTGCGGGGTCTGCAGTCGCAGGGGGTACACGCCACGCTCAAGCACTTCGTCGGGTACTCCGCCTCCCGGGCCGGGCGCAACTTCGCCCCGGTCCACGCCGGTCCCCGCGAGATCGCCGACGTGCTGTTGGTCCCGTTCGAGATGGCGATCCTGGACGGCAATGCCCGTTCGGTGATGCACTCCTACGCCGAGATCGACGGGCTCCCCGTCGCCGCGGACCCCGCCCTGCTCACCGGCGTGCTGCGCGACCAGTGGGGCTTCGACGGAACGGTCGTCGGGGACTACTTCGGGGTGGCCTTCCTGCACCTGCTGCACCACGTCGCCGGCGACCTCGGCGAGGCCGCGGTCCAGGCGCTGACCGCCGGAGTGGACATCGAGTTGCCCACCGGCGACGGGTACACGGCGCCGCTGGCGCAGGCGGTCCGGGACGGGCACGTCGACGAGGCGCTCGTCGACCGGGCGGTGCTCCGGGTGCTGCGCCAGAAGCAGGAACTGGGGTTGCTCGACGCGACCTTCGAAGCGGAACCGCAGACCGCGGTGGACCTCGACCCGCCGGAGCACCGCGCGCTCGCCCGCACCCTGGCCGAGCAGTCCGTGGTCCTGCTGCGCAACGACGGCGTCCTGCCGTTGCGGCCCGGCGCGATCCCGGCGCCGCGTAACGACGGCGGCAGTGTCCCGGCGCCGCGTAACGACGACGCCCTGCCGTCGGCGGGGCAGCGCCGGATCGCGGTCATCGGCCCGAACGCGGACCGGACCGGGGCGCTCTTCGGCTGCTACTCGTTCGTCAATCACGTGCTGCCGCAGCACCCCACGTTCGAGTCGGGCATCGCCGTGCCGACGGTGCTGGACGCGGTGCGGGACGAGTTCGGCGCCGTGGAGTTCACCGTCGGCTGCGGGGTCGACGACGCAGACCGGAGCGGGTTCGACGCCGCGGTGGCCGCCGCCACCGCGGCTGACGTCGCCGTGCTCGTCCTGGGCGACCAGGCAGGGCTCTTCGGCCGGGGCACCGTCGGTGAGGGTTGTGACCGCGATGACCTGGAGCTTCCGGGCGTGCAGCGCGAGCTGGCCGAGGCGGTGCTCGCCACCGGTACGCCGGTCGTGCTGGTGCTGGTCACCGGCCGCGCGTACGCGATCGACTGGGCCATCCGGCAGTGCGCTGCGGTCGTCCAGGCCTTCTTCCCCGGCGAGGAGGGAGCGGCCGCGATCGTGGGCGTGCTCTCCGGCCGGGTGAACCCCTCCGGGCGGCTGCCGGTCAGCATGCCGCGGTCGGCCGGCGCGCAGCCGTACACCTATCTGCACCCGCCGCTGGGCGAGGGCAACGAGGTGACGAACCTCGCCACCACGCCCGCTGCGCCGTTCGGCTTCGGGCTGTCCTACACCACCTTCGGCTACGACGACCTGGTCGTGCCCGGGCAGGTGCCGACGGACGGCGCGCTGCCGGTCTCCGTGCGGGTCACCAACACCGGCGCCGTCGCCGGTGACGAGGTGGTCCAGCTCTACGGCCGTGACCTGGTGGGGTCGGTGACCCGGCCGGTGGCCCAGCTGCTCGGGTACCGGCGGGTGCAGCTGCGGCCGGGGGAGTCGACGACCGTGCGGTTCAGCGTGCCGACGACCCGGCTGGCGTTCACCGACCGCAGCTACACCCGGGTGGTCGAGCCCGGCGACATCGACCTGTGGGTCGGCGACAGCGCCGTCCGCGCGGCGCGCGGACGGACAACCCTGATCGGTCCGACCTGGCCGGTCACCCTGGACGCACCGCGGTGGACCCGGACGGAGCTGCTCGGACCGTAGCCCGACGACTCGACCGGGTCGACGACTCGACCGGGTCGACGACTCGACCGGGTCGACGGCTCGACCGGATCGACGGCTCGACGGGTCGACGGATCGACGGCTCGACCGGATCGACGGATCGGTCGGATCGACCGATCGGCCGGTTCGTCAGGCGGGTGATGGTCGGCGTGGCTAGGGTCGGTCACGGGGCGCCCGGTGCGGGGCGCCCCGTGATCCCGGAGGGGTGGCAGATGAGCCCGGTACCGCTGATCCGACTCAACAACGGCGTCGACATCCCGCAGCTCGGGTTCGGGGTGTTCCAGGTGCCGCCGGCGCAGACGCGGGAGGCGACACTGACCGCGCTGCGCGCCGGCTACCGGCACCTCGACACCGCGCAGATGTACGGCAACGAGAAGGAAGTCGGCCAGGCGGTCCGCGACAGCGGGCTGGACCGGGCCGAGGTCTTCGTGACCAGCAAGCTGAACAACGGCTTCCACGCCCACGATGACGCGCTGCGCGCCTTCGACGGCACGCTGGCCGCGCTGGACCTCGAGTACGTGGACCTGTTCCTGATCCACTGGCCGCTGCCCAAGGTCGGCGACTACGTGCAGACCTGGCGGGCAATGGAGGAGATCTCCCGGGGTGGCCGCTGCCGGGCCATCGGGGTCTCCAACTTCCAGCCGCACCACCTGCGCCGGCTGCTCGACGAGACGGAGACGGTCCCCGCCGTCAACCAGATCGAGGTGCACCCGTACCTGACCCAGGAACCGGTGCGCGCGTTCGACGCCGAGCACGGCATTGCCACCGAAGCCTGGTCGCCGATCGCCAAGGGCGCCGTCCTGGACGACCCGGCGGTGCTCGCCGTCGCCGACGCGCACGGCCGTACCCCCGCCCAGGTGGTACTGCGCTGGCACCTGCAGCGCGGCGACATCGTCTTCCCCAAGTCGGTCACTCCGGCCCGGGTCGAGGAGAACTTCGCAGTCTTCGACTTCACCCTCACCGACGCGGAGCTGGCCGCCATCGGCGCACTCAACCGCGACCAGCGCACCGGACCCGACCCGGACGAATTCAACTGGATCCCCGGCTGAACGGCGCCAAGATCGGCCGGCGCCAGGATCGGCCGGCCACCGGACTGGTCCGCGGCGGGATCGGCCGGCGAGGAGACCGTCCGGGGTAGCGGGTAAAATCCGATCTTGACCGACCCCGCTCCGAACGGACGAGCGGGGAGCGGACGAGACGGGGAGTAGTACAGACGTGAGCACGCCCGCAGGGGTCGACGAAGTTCGACCCGCCACCGCACCGGACTCCTCCGGTACCTACACCCACCGGCAGATCCTCACCATCCTGGCCGGCCTGCTGATGGCCATGTTCCTGGCCGCGCTGGACCAGACCGTGGTCAGCGTGGCGATGCGGACCATCGCCGACGACCTGTCCGGCTTCTCGCTTCAGGCGTGGGCCACCACCGCGTTCCTGATCACCTCGACCATCTCCACCCCGCTCTACGGCAAGCTCTCCGATATGTACGGCCGCAAGCCGTTCATCCTGTTCGCGATCGGCATCTTCATCCTGGGCTCGGTGCTCTGCGGGCTGTCCCGGTCGATGTACGAGCTGGCCGCGTTCCGGGCGGTGCAGGGCATCGGCGCGGGCGGGCTGTTCTCGCTGTCGCTGGCGATCATCGGGGACATCGTGCCGCCCCGGGAGCGGGCCAAGTACCAGGGCTACTTCCTGGCCGTCTTCGGCACCTCCAGCGTGCTGGGTCCGCTGATCGGCGGCGCCTTCGCGGGCGCCGACTCGATCCTCGGGGCAGCCGGCTGGCGCTGGATCTTCTACATCAACGTGCCGATCGCGGCGGCTGCCTTCTTCGTGGTGACCAAGGTGCTGCACCTGCCCGCGCCGCACCTGCGGCACCGCATCGACTGGCCGGGCGCGGTGGCGCTGGTCGTCGGCCTGGTCCCGCTGCTCACCGTGGCCGAGCAGGGCCGCGCGTGGGGCTGGGATTCGCCCCGCTCGGTGGGCTGCTTCGTGGTCGGCGCGATCGGGCTCGTCGCCTTCATCGTGGCCGAGTGGCGTTACGGCGACGAGGCGCTGATCCCGCTGCGACTGTTCCGCAACCGCACCTTCGCGGTCGGCTCGGGCAGCAGCTTCATCCTCGGTATGGCGATGTTCGGCGGCCTGCTGACCCTCCCGCTCTACCTGCAGATCGCCAAGGGCGCCTCGCCCACCAGCGCCGGCCTGGAGACGCTGCCACTGGTGCTGGGCATCATGGCCGGCTCGATCTTCTGCGGCCAGCTGATCGCCCGGACCGGCCGCTACCGGATCTTCCCGATCGTCGGCACCGCGCTGATGCTGATCTCCCTGCTGTTCTTCTCCCAGGTCGGCGCGGACACCCCGCTCTGGCGCACCATGCTGGTGATGGCGCTGATGGGCCTCGGCCTGGGCGGCAACATGCAGCCGATGATCACCGCCGTGCAGAACGCCGTCTCGCCCCGGGAGATCGGGGTGTCCACCTCCTCGGTGACCTTCTTCCGCTCGATGGGCGGCACGCTGGGCACGGCGGTGTTCCTGTCGATCCTGTTCGGCATCGTCGGCGGCAAGATCCGGCACGCGCTGGAGGTGGCCGGCGGGGACCCCAAGTTCGTCGCCGAGGCCGCCGCGCACCGGGCGGAGCTGGCCCAGGCCGGCAGCGGCTCGCTGAACGACACCTCGTTCATCAACCGGCTGCCGGCCGTGCTGGCGCACCCGTTCAAGGTCGGCTTCTCCGACGCGATGAGCGTGGTGTTCCTGTTCGCGGCCGGGGTCATGGCGGTCGGCCTGGTGGTCGTGCTGTTCCTGCCGGAGCTGCCGCTGCGCAGCCAGTCCGCCGTCCAGGCCCGCGTCGAGGAGCAGACCCAGGCCCGCATCGACGCGGAGGAAGCCGCTGCGGCCGGGGCCGGGGAAACGGCTGCGGCCGGAGTCGGCGAGCGCACGGGGGCGGAACCCGCAGAGCGGTAGCTCGCCGCCCAGCGGCCCGGACAGCGCCAAGCGGGTCCGTGGGTGGGAGCGCCAGCGCCCGTGGGTGGAGCGCCAGCGCCCGTGGGAGGTTGTTGTGAGTCAAGTGGGTGGTTAGCGGGGTCCGGCGAGGTTCGGGGACCCGCTAACCACCCACTTGTCTTCCACGGCACCCCCACTGACCCGCAGTGCCCGGGTTCTGGCCGCGCTCCCACGCGCCAGTTTGCCATCAGGTCTCTTGACGATTCGAGATGTGTCGATCAGGCTGCTAGCCGAGAGAGCGCTCTCACGCCCGCCGGACCCCACCGGCGGTACCTCCCTTGGGCCAGGGCACCGGCGTCCCCGGGGCTGCTGGCCAACCCACGTCAGGAGAGGTCATGCAACTGTCCACACATCCCGCCCGGCCTCGGCCGGCCCTGCTCGCGGCGATCGTCGCCGCGTCCGTGGTCGTGCTGCTCGCCGGGTACCTGGCGGTCACCAGCGGGTCCGCCCGAGCGGCCAGCACCCTGCTCTCGCAGGGTCGGCCGGCCACCGCCTCGTCCACCGAGAACGCCGGCACCCCCGCGTCGCGCGGCGGTCGACGGCAACACCGGCACCCGCTGGTCGAGTGCCTTCAGCGATCCACAGTGGATCCAGGTCGACCTGGGGGCCACCGCCACCATCGACCAGGTGGTCCTGAACTGGGAGCCGGCGTACGCCCGCGTCCTTCCAGATCCAGGTCTCCGCCAACGGCACCACCTGGACCAACATCTACTCCACCACCACCGGGACCGGCGGCATGCAGACTCTGGCGGTCACCGGTAGCGGACGGTACGTGCGGATGAACGGCACCGCCCGGGCCACCGCGTACGGGTACTCGCTGTGGGAGTTCCAGGTCTTCGGCAGCATCGGTACCACGCCGCCGGCCACCGGCTGCTCCACCGCCAACGCCGCGCAGGGCAAGCCGGCCACCGCCTCGTCCGCCGAGAACGCCGGCACCGCGGCCAGCGCGGCGGTCGACGGCAACACCGGCACCCGCTGGTCCAGCGCGTTCAGCGACCCGCAGTGGCTCCAGGTCGACCTGGGCAGCAGCGTGTCGGTGTGCCAGGTCGGGCTGAACTGGGAGGCGGCGTACGCCCGCGCCTTCCAGATCCAGGTCTCCGCCAACGGCACCACCTGGACCAGCATCTACTCCACCACCACCGGGACCGGCGGCAACCAGACCCTGAACGTCACCGGCACCGGCCGCTACATCCGGATGTACGGCACCGCCCGGGCGACCGCCTACGGCTACTCGCTCTGGGAGTTCGTGGTGCACACGGTGCGGCGGGACCACCCCGTCGAGCCCGCCCACCAGTCCGACGCACCGGCGCCGAGCAACCCGCCGCCGGACTCGTTCTGGGGCGACACCAGCACCATCCCGGCCGCCCAGAACGTGGTCATGCTGAAGATCCTCAACCGGACCAACGGCAAGTACCCGGACAGCCAGGTCTACTGGAGCTACAACGGCGTCGCCCACTCCATCGCCGAGCAGCCGTACTTCGACATGCCGGTCAACTCCGCCGGCCGGATGTACTTCTACCTCGGCTCGCCGAACAGCCAGTACTACGACTTCATCGAGTTCACCGTCGGTGCCGCCGTCTTCAACGGCAACACCACCCGGGTGGACGCCTTCGGTCTGAAGATCGCCATGCGGCTGCACGCGAAGGACGGCTACGACGTGCAGGTCGGGGAGGACTACCAGACCTTCTCCGAGGACCGCGCGGTCACCTTCCAGAAGTTCATCAACGAGGTGCCCGCGCAGTTCAACGTGCTGGCCCAGTCCCAGGCGCCGTACCGGATCATCGCGCCCGGGCAGTGACCCGACGTTCCGCACCGGCGGGGTGAACGCGAACTACTTCACCGCGTACGCCCAGCAGTACGGCATCAACGCCGTGACGTCGGACATCTTCGGCTGTGCCGGGGTGCTCGCCGCCGACCCGGGCAACTGCGCCGCGCTGAACCGGCACGTCAAGCAGCTGCCCGAGTCCCAGTGGTCGACGCCGAGCCTGTACTACCAGGCCGCGCCGGCGAACTACTACGCGAAGTTCTGGCACGACCACGCCATCAACAAGTTGGCGTACGGCTTCCCGTACGACGACTACGCGGGCCAGTCCTCGTTCGTCTCGCACGGCAACCCGCAGTGGCTGGAGGTCGCCGTCGGCTGGTGACGGGCGACCGGTCGTAACGATCAAGCAACAGGAATCACCGGTCAAGTCGGGCCGGCCGTGCCTGGGGGCAACGCTGCCACGGCCGTGCCCGTCCGGTCCCACCTGCTGTTTTCCGTGGTCGGTCGGGGGCTGCGCGATGCCCGCAGCGGGTGCCGGAGCGTACCCGGTCCACATCGACGCAGGGTCATCCCGATGTGGCAACGGGCCTTGACTCCGTGGTGCCCGGCCGGTTCAATGCGACATAAGACAAGTGTTGAATCAAGTCTGAGTATGAATTGATCACTGGAGGGCCGGTCCGCCGCGCCGCACATCCCCGGTCGATCCGATTCGCGCCACGACGGTACCACCGACCGGGAACGACGACCAGGGACGCAACGCCGACCACGCAACGGCGGCTGCGGCTCGGGAAAGTTGCGCCCCGACAACGGTTGCGGCCCCGGACAGTGGCGACAGCGGACGGCAGCGGTGACGCGGCGGGCCGTGCGCACCGTCCGTAGGCACGCCGTTGAAAGGGACGAATTTCGTGAGACTGCGCAGGTTAGCCGCGCTCGCAGTATCCGCCGTCATGCTGGTACCGATGCTGTCCGCCTGTGGCGACAGCGACTCCGGCGACGACGCCAGCACCACGTTGACGTACTGGGCCAGCAACCAGGGCACCAGCCTCGACAACGACAAGCAGGTACTCCAGCCGGAGCTGGACAAGTTCAAGGCGCAGACCGGGATCACCGTGAACCTCGAGGTGGTCGGCTGGGCCGACCTGCTCAACCGGATCCTCGCCGCGGCCACCTCGGGCCAGGGCCCGGACGTGCTGAACATCGGCAACACCTGGTCGGCGTCGTTGCAGGCGACCGGCGCGTTCCTGCCGTTCAACGCCGACAACCTGGCCGCCGTCGGTGGCAAGGAACGGATCCTGCCGGGCAGCCTCGCCGCCACCGGCAAGGCCGGCCAGGACCCGGTCGGCGTCCCGCTGTACTCGCTGTGCTACGTCCTCTACTACAACAAGAAGATGTTCGCCGACGCCGGCATCACGGCGGCGCCGACCACCTGGGACGAACTCGTCGCCGACGGCAAGAAGCTCACCAAGGGCGGCCAGTACGGGCTGGCCGTGGAGGGCGCGAACATCTCCGAGAACGCCCACCACGCCTTCACCTTCGCCCAGCAGTACGGCGGGGACTTCTTCGACAGCGCCGGCAAGCCGACCTTCGACAGCGACGGCGCGGTGGCCGGCATCAAGCGGTACATCGACCTGATGGCGGTTGACAAGATCGTCAACCCGAGCTCGGCCGAGTACGCCAACAACACCGCGGTCACCGACTTCGCCACCGGCAAGGCGGGGATGTTGATGTGGCAGGCGGCCGACAGCAACCTCAAGTCGCACGGCATGAACCCCGACCAGTACGGCGTCGCGCCGGTGCCGTTCGCCTCGCCCACGCCGCCCGGCGGCAAGCACGTCAACAGCATGGTGGCCGGCATCAACATGTCGGTCTTCGGCGCGACCAAGCACAAGGACGCCGCGCTGAAGTTCGTGAAGTTCATGACCAGCGACGCCGAGCAGATCGTCCTCAACAAGGCGTACAGCTCGATGCCCTCGGTCACCGGCGCGTACTCCGACCCGGCGTTCCAGACCGACCAGATCAAGGTCTACCAGTCGATTCTGGCCACCACGGCGGCGCCGCTGCCCGCGGTGCCCGAGGAGAGCCAGTTCGAGACGCTGGTCGGCACCATCATGAAGGACCTGTTCGCGGACGCCGCCAACGGCAAACCCATCACCACAGCGGATATCAAGGCCAAGCTGACGGCCGCCAACAAGTCGGTCAAGGCCGGCGGCTGACGGGCTCCCGGGCCGGTCGGGGACACGTTTCCCGCCCGGCCCGGTCACCCCGATCCCCGCAGACGTCAGGAGTTCTCGTACCCATGGCAACCGCCACCTCCACCGCGACCACCGGCGGCGCGCACGCCGCCCGGCCCGCCGTGCATCGCCATCCCGGCGACGGCGCGGCCGCGGCCCCCGCCACCGGGCCACGCCCTACCTGTTTCTGCTCCCGGCGCTGCTGCTGGAGTTGTTGGTACACATCATCCCGATGGCGGTCGGGGTGTGGATGAGCTTCCGTGGGCTGACCCAGTTCTACATCCGCAACTGGTCCTCCGCGCCGTCCAAGGGGCTGGGCAACTACAAGGTCGCCGTCGACCTGAACTCGCCGGTCGGCCAGGACCTGCTGCACTCGCTGTGGGTCACGGCCGTCTACTCGACGCTGACCGTGGGGTTCTCCTGGCTGCTGGGCACCACCGCCGCAGTGCTGCTGCAGCGGCCGTTCCGGGGCCGGTCGCTGCTGCGTACCCTCTTCCTCACCCCGTACGCGCTGCCCGCCTACGCCGCGGTCATCACCTGGAGCTTCCTGCTGCAACGCGACACCGGGCTGCTCAACCACCTGCTCGTCGACGACCTGGGAGTGGCCCACGACCGGCCGTTCTGGCTGATCGGCAGCAACAGCTTCATCTCCCTGCTGGTGGTCTCGATCTGGCGCACCTGGCCGTTCGCGCTGCTGGTGATCACGGCCGGGCTGCAGACCGTGCCGCCCGAGCTGTACGAGGCGGCGGCTATCGACGGGGCGAGCTTCTGGCGGCAGGTCCGCGCCGTCACCCTGCCGATGCTGCGCCCGGTCAACAAGGTACTCATCCTGGTGCTGTTCCTCTGGAGCTTCAACGACTTCAGCACCCCGTACGTGCTGTTCGGCCGCGCCGCGCCACACCCGGCGGACCTGATCTCCATCCACATCTACCAGAGTTCCTTCATCACCTGGAACTTCGGCCTGGGCTCGGCGATGAGCGTGCTGCTGCTGCTCTTCCTGCTCGTGGTCACCGCCATCTACCTGTTGTTCACCAACCGACGGAGCTCCGATGCATGAGCCGCGCTGGCTGAAGATCACCCGGGTGGTGGTACTCACCATCCTCGCGCTCTTCACCCTCACCCCGCTGTACGTGATGGTCAGCTCCGCGTTCAAACCGCTGGTGGACGTGCAGGGCCGGTTCAGCTGGCTGCCGTCCCGGGTGACCGCCCAACCGTTCGTGGACATCTGGCACACCGTGCCGCTGGGCCACTACTTCATCAACAGCGTGGTGGTCTCCGGCTCCGCCATGATCTTCTCGGTGCTGGTGGCGATCGTCGCGGCGTACGCGGTGAGCCGGTACCGCTTCGCCGGCCGGCAGGTCTTCTCGGTCACGGTACTGGCCACCCAGATGTTCCCGGGCATCCTGTTCCTGCTGCCGCTCTTCCTGATCTACGTCAACATCGGCAAGTCCACCGGCATCGAGCTCTACAGCACCCGACTCGGCCTGGTCATCACCTATCTGACCTTCTCGCTGCCGTTCTCCATCTGGATGCTGGTCGGCTACTTCGACTCGATCCCGCGCGGCCTGGACGAGTCGGCACAGGTCGACGGCGCCGGCCCGGTTCGTACCCTGGTCCAGGTCATCCTGCCGACGGCCGTGCCCGGCATCGTCGCGGTCGGCGTCTACGCCTTCATGACGGCCTGGGGTGAGGTGCTGTTCGCCTCGGTGATGACCAACCAGGACTCCCGCACCCTGGCCGTGGGCCTGCAGGGCTACGCCACCTCCACCGACGTCTACTGGAATCAGGTGATGGCCGCATCCCTGGTGGTCAG
The DNA here is from genome assembly GCA_963794685.1 of uncultured Actinomycetota bacterium. Taxonomy (GTDB): domain Bacteria; phylum Actinomycetota; class Actinomycetes; order Mycobacteriales; family Micromonosporaceae; genus CAVTWH01. The sequence continues at coordinate 119,578 of CAWCFK010000016.1, forward strand.
CATCCCGGTGGTGGCCGGATTCCTGTTGCTGCAACGCCACTTCGTCGCCGGCCTGACCGCCGGCGCGGTGAAGTAGCGCCTGGTTGTCGGCCGGCTTTCTGCCGGCGGCGGTCGGCCTCCGATGAGTTTCCGGCCGGTCGGTGGTCAGTCCCGGTGAGGAATCGAGACCGGGAGAGGTGATTGCGATGAGCCTGCCGACAGTGGTGTCGCGGGACGAATGGATGGCGGCGCGGCGTGAGCTGCTGGTCAGGGAGAAGGCCCAGACCAGGGCGCGGGACGAATTGAACGCGGCGCGCCGCCGGCTGCCGATGGTGGAAATCACCCAGGGGTACGAGTTCACCGGCGACCGTGGCCCGGTGAGCCTCGCTGACCTGTTCGCCGGCCGGCCACAACTGATCGTCCAGCACTTCATGTTCCATCCCGACTGGGACGCCGGCTGCCCGAGCTGTACCGCTGCCGTGGACGAGGTATCCGCCGGCCTGCTGCGCCACCTGGCCCGCCGGGACACCACGTTCGCCGTGGTCGCCCGCGCGCCGTACCCGAAGATCGCCGACTATGTCGCCGCCCGTGGCTGGGACGTGCCGTTCTACTCGTCCTACGGCAGCCCGTTCAACTACGACTTCCACGTCACCCTGGACTCCTCGGTCGCCCCGGTCGAGTACAACTACCGCACCGCCGACGAGCACGCCGCGGCCGGCACATCGTCCTATGTGGATGGTGAACAGCCGATGGAGCACCCGGGAATGAGCTGCTTCCTGCGTGCCGGCGACCGGATCTTCCACACTTACTCCACCTTCGCCCGCGGTAGCGAACAACTCGGCGGCGCGTACGCCTGGCTGGATCTGACCGCGCTGGGTCGCCAGGAGGACTGGGAGGAGCCCAAAGGTCGCGCCGCCTCCGCCCGCTCCGCCACGCCCGATTTCGCCACCTGAGCCCACGCGGTCAGGTCCGCGCTGTCCGGTACCGCGCGTGCCCGGGTCGCGCGCGGTACCGGTGATGACAGAGGATCGGGCTGTGCGCCTTCGGCTGGAACTCTTCGTCGACGACCTGGATACCAGCGTCGCCTTCTACACCGACCTCCTGGGCTTCACCGTCCTCCGCCGCTCCGACGACTACATCAGCCTCCGGCGCGGCCTGGTGGTGTTGGGGCTCGGCCCGATCTCGAAGCTGCCCGAGCACCCTGACGGGCCCGGCTTCAGCAGGCAGCGGCTCGCCACCGGCCGGGGTGCCGGCGTGGAGATCGTGCTGGAGTTGGACTCCCTCGAACAGCTGACCGCTCTCCACGACCAGTGCCAGGCACGGTCGGCGGTGACCGAGCCCCTCCGCTCGCGGCCGTGGGGGTTGCAGGACTTCCGCGTCGTCGACCCGGACGGCTACTACCTGCGCCTGACGCACGGCAACGCCGCCGACGACTCCGAGCCCGGCTGACCGCCATATCCCTCGACTCTCCTGTCCCTGTCGGTCGGGGTGGCGGTCGGCGGCGGGATCGGGCAAGATCGACAAGACATGAGTTTCATCGCGTACGAGCAGGCTCGCCTGGACATCTGCTTCGACAGCCTCGCCGGCCTGTCGGTGGGCGACGCGTTGGGTGCCCAGTTCTTCATGCCCGGCCGGTCGTTGACGGACCTACGCGCAGGGCTGCCACCGGCCGGCCCGTGGGAGTGGACCGACGACACTGAGATGGCCTGCTCGGTGGTGGCCGAACTCGCGAGCGCCGGGACGATCGACTCCGACCGGCTGGCCCTGCTGTTCGCGCAGCGCTGCGAACCGTACCGGGGCTACGGCGCAGGCGCTGTGGTGATCCTGCATGAGATCCGTGACGGCCGTGGATGGCGGGAGGCCGCTGCGGCGGCGTTCGGCGGGGAGGGCTCGTGCGGCAACGGGGCTGCGATGCGGGTCGCGCCGCTCGGCGCGTACCACGTAGGTGAGCCGGCACGCGCGGCTGAGCAGGCGATGCGGTCGGCGGAGGTGACCCACGCGCACCCCGAGGGCGTACTCGGTGCAGTTGTCGTGGCCGTCGCGGCGAGTGTCGCCGCCCAGGCGCGGCTGACCGGCTTGGCGCCGACGCCACGGCAATTCCTCGACGCCCTGGACGCCTACACCGTGCCCGGCGCCGTTGCCCGTGGCCTGTCCCGGGCCCGCAGGCTGCTCGGGAAGTCGGTGGGCGAGGCCGCGTACGAGCTGGGCAACGGCTCCCGGGTCACCACCCAGGACACCGTCCCGTTCACCCTGTGGACCGCGGCAACCTACCTCGCGGACTACCCGGCGGCGATCACCGCATGCGTAGAAGCCGGCGGCGACGTGGACACCACCGCCGCGATCGTCGGCGGCATCGTCGCCGCGCATACGTCGACAGGAGACCGGCCCGGCGTCCGAGGCGTCCCCGCCGATTGGATCAGCCGACGCGAGCCGCTCCCCACCTGGGCCCACCGGCCTTGACCGAGCCGCCGGCGCACTGACTCCAATCGTCACCACCGCCCGTCCGGCGTACCTGACGGTCCACCGAGGTGTCCCAGGCCACCGCGACCCGCGGCCGGGTCGGCTCGGCCCCGGGGGGCCAGCGGCCAGCCTGGGACGCGATCCGCGATCCGCGATCCGCGATCCGCGATCCGCGATCCGCGATCCGCGATCCGCGATCCGCGATCCGCGATCCGCGATCCGCGACCGGCTCGGCTCGGCTCGGCCAGCCTGGCATCGTGGATGGGCCGTTGTAAGGCAGGTCCGCCTCCAAACGCAGACATCCGCGCTGTCGAAGGCGCGGGACTGGTGTCGAGCCGGGGCGGCTTCGACGATCCTGCGTGGTGATTTGTCGCTATCTCCGCCATCTTTTCTATCGAACGCCTGTGCCAATTTCTGTCAGACCCGGTCGATAGGTTTCAGGCATGGACGAGGCGCTGGGTCGGGCGGAGCGGGCAGTTGCCGACTGCCTGGCGACCTCGGCCTACGCGCTGCCTCCGGATGCCCTGGTCGAGTGCCTCGATCGTGCGCAAGCGCTGTCGCAGCGGGTGTTGTCGCTGCAGTTGGCGTTGATCCGCGAAGCAGACGCACGCGCGGTAGCCACCGCGCAGGGAGCGGCCAACACCGCTGCCTGGCTGCGCGACCGCTGGCGGATCACCCCCTCGACGGCGACCCGACTGGTCAAACTGGCCGCTGCGGCTGCCCGCCAGCCGGTGTCAGCGCAGGCGCTCGCTGCGGGTGTGGTCAACGCCGAACAGCTGCACGTCATCACGGCCGCGCTGAGCCGGCTGCCAATGGTGCACCAGGAGGATGGCGAGCGCTTCCTGCTCGACCAGGCCGACGTGCTCGGCCCGCGTGAGTTGGGCCGGATCGGCGAGCGTCTCCTTGAGGTCGTCGACCCGGACCAGGCCGACAAGGCGGGTCGGGAGGCACTGGAGCGGGAGGAGCGCCGAGCCCACCACGAGCGCTGCTTCTCCGTCATAGACATCCCCGGCTGCACCCGCGTGCGAGTCACCGGCTGGCTGGACCGGGAAGCCGCCGCGATCGTACGGACCGCACTGGACCCGCTGTGCGCACCCCGCCCCGATCCAGACTCGGGCCTGCGCAACGCTCGCAGCCCCGCACAGCGCCGCGCCGACGCACTGACCGAGGTGTGTCGCCTCGCACTCGCCTGCGGCCAGCTACCCGACAACGGCGGCGACCGCCCCCAGCTCGTGGTCACCATCCCGCTCACCACACTGCAACAGCAGCTCAACGAGGTCCAACTCGACGGCCTCGCCCTGCCCATAGCACTGCCTAGCGCCCTGTCTATCGCCCCGCCGTTCCGTCCCAGCCCCTCAGCGGGCACGGTTCCAGCCTCGGGCGGAGAGAAGCCCCACCAGCCCAGGAAGCCGGGTCGAACTTCACCGCCGGATGACCCCGGCGGGTCGCCGAGCGGAGGTGTCGGCCTTTACGGCGGTGCTGCCGGGTCCGCGCCCAGCGGTGCTGCCGGGTCCGCGCCCAGCAGTGGCACCGGGTCCGCGCCCAGCAGCGGTGCCGGGCTTGTGCCCAGCAGCGGTGCCGGGCTAGCGCGCAGCAGCGGTGCCGGGCTAGCGCGCAGCAGCGGTGCCGGGTTTGTGCGCAGCAGCGGTGCCGGGTTTGTGCCCAGCGGTGGTGCCGGGTTTGTGTCGAGCAGCGGCACCGGGTCCGCGTCCAGCGGTGGTGCCGGGCTTGCGGACGGTTGGGCCGGCGTGTTGGACGACGGTGGGCGGATTTCGGTGGCGGCGGCGCGGCGGATGGCCTGCGACGCGGGCATTCTTCCGGTTGTTCTCGGCGGATCCGGTCAGATCCTCGATCTGGGTCGGCAGCGCCGGCTGTTCACCGGACCGCTGCGGCGCGCCCTGATGCTCCGCGACGGCGGCTGCGCCTTCCCCGGGTGCGATCGGCCAGCCCGCTGGTGCGACGGTCACCACATCCGGCACTGGGCCGACGGTGGAACCACCTGCCTGGACAACGCGGTGCTGCTGTGTGGATACCACCACCGGGTCATCCACCACGACGAGTGGACCGTCCGGATCAGCCCGGCCGACGGGCTCCCGGAGTTCCTGCCGCCGATCCTCCTCGACCCCAGCCAACGACCCCGCCGCAATACCTGTCACTCCGGTCACGCCGCCCGACACGGATTCCGTGGCAGAGCCCCGGATCCGCCGGCGCCGCCGTAGCGATCCGCGGCGTGAGGCTCGGTGCCCTGCCGCATGGCACCGTGATGTCCTGCCGGCGGCGTGTTGCGGCGAGTCAGACGTGGCCATCCGTGGCAGAGCCCCGGATCCGCCGGCGCCGCCGTAGCGATCCGCGGCGTGAGGCTCGGTGCCCTGCCGCATCGGCGTCGTGATGCGCCGCCGGCGGTGTGTTGCGGCGGGTCAGACGTGGCCATCCGCAGCGTGACCCGCGGTGCCCGGTCGCGTGGGCGTCGCGATGTGCTGACGGCGGCGTGTTGGTGCGGTCAGATGTCGATGTGGGAGCCCATGACGACGGTGCGGTCGCGGGGGAGGGCGAAGTGTTCTGCGGCGTCGGCGGTGATGTGGGAGGTGGCGATGAACAGCCGTTTGCGCCAGAGCGCCATGGTGGGTTGGTTGCCGCGCCGCAGTTCGATCTTCGACAGGAAGTAGGAGGCGTCGTGGAGCTCCAGTACGCCTTCGGTCTGGGTGAGGTCCAGGGTGCGCAGGGCGGCGGGGATGTCGGGGTTCTCCATGTACCCGTAGCGGGCGGTGACGTGGATGATGCCGTCGTCCGAGTAGCCGAGGTTGTCGACGCTGAGCCGCTCGGCCGGCGGTACCCGGGGCACCGGCTCGGTCTGGATGGCCACGATGACGATGTGTTCGTGGCGGACGTGGTTGTGCTCGACGTTGGCGCGCAGGGCCAGCGGCGCGGTCTGCTTGCCACGGTTGAGGAAGACGGCCGTGCCCGGTACCCGGCGGATGAGTGCCTTGCCGCTGCGCAGCTTGCTGACGAACTCGGCCAGCGAGCCCTCGTGGCGGGCGCGTTCGGCGGTGACGATCTCCCGACCGCGCTGCCAGGTGGTCATGATGGTGAACGCGGTCAGCCCGATCAGCAGCGGCAGCCATGCGCCGTGCGCGAGCTTGGTGAGGTTGGCGGCGACGAACAGCAGATCCACGGTCAGCAGGACGACCCCGCCGGGGACGAGGATCCACAGCGGTGTCCGCCACTTGGTGCGGGCCACATAGAGGAACAGCAGCGTGGTGATGGTGATGGTGCCGGTGACGGCCATCCCGAACGCGAACGCCAGCGCCGCCGAGGTGCGGAACGCGAAGACCAGCGTGAGTACCGAGACCAGCAGCAGCCAGTTGATCCACGGTACGTAGACCTGACCCTTGCTGGTCTCGGAGGTGTACGCGATGCGCAGCCGTGGCAGGTACCCCAGCTGCGCGGCCTGCGACGCGACCGAGTAGGCGCCGGTGATCACGGCCTGGGAGGCGATCACGGTTGCCGCGGTGGCGAGCAGCACCAGCGGCAGCCGGGCCCAGCCGGGTACGAGCAGGAAGAACGGGGCGCTGATGTTGGCCGGGTTCTGCAGGATCAGCGCCCCCTGCCCCAGGTAGCTGAGCACGCACGCGGGCAGGACCAGCAGCAGCCAGCCCCGGGTGATGGCGCGGCGGCCGAAGTGCCCCATGTCCGCGTAGAGCGCCTCGGCGCCGGTGACCGACAGCACGATGGCGGCCAGCGCGAAGAACGCGAAGTGGAAGTGGCCGGCAAGGAACTTCAGGCCGTACACCGGCGACAGTGCCTTGAGGATGTCGGGGTGTCGGCTGATTCCACCGACGCCGCAGGCGGCGATGACCAGGAACCAGGCGATCATGACGGGGCCGAACACCCGGCCGACTGCCGCGGTGCCCCTGCGCTGCACCATGAACAGCACGATGATGATCACTGCGGTGATCGGGATGACCAGGTTGTCGAACGACGGGTCGACGACCTTGAGCCCTTCGACGGCGGACAGCACCGAGATCGCCGGAGTGATCATGCTGTCGCCGAAGAACAGGGCGGCGCCGAAGATCCCCAGTCCGGCCAGCACAACGGTTGCCCGCGTGCTCTTTTGGGTGCTCCACCGCCGGATCAGCGTGATCAGCGCCATGATGCCGCCCTCGCCGTCGTTGTCGGCGCGCATGGCCAGCAGCACGTAGGTGACCGTCACGATGATCATGACGGACCAGAAGATCAGCGACACCACGCCGAAGACGTTGTCGGTGCTGACCGGTACCGGGTGCGGGTCGTCTGGGTTGAAGACGGTCTGCATGGTGTAGATCGGGCTGGTGCCGATGTCGCCGAACACCACACCCAGCGCGGCCACGACCACGCCGAGGCGCACCAGTTCACGCCCGCCCGGACGATGAGCCGCCTGTCGCCCGCCTGCCACGTCGCCGGCACCGGAATCCCGCGGCGGCCCGGACACCTCCTGCTGCTGTGGCCCCGATCTGTGGGTCGGACTCCTGCTGTGGCTCGGACTCCTGCTGTGGCTCGGTCACCACGATCCCCGTCCGGCCGCGAGCGACTGGACGGTGGACCAGACGTAACGTAGTTTGGCGGGCTGACCGTTGAGCCGCTCAGGCACGCCGCCGGGGGGTTGGACCAGGACTCGCTCGGCGGGCTTTCCGCCGTGTGCGGTGTAGAACGCCTGGGCTGCCGTGTTCTGCTCCAGTACCCAGAGGTACATCGCGTCGGTGGCGCTGAGCTGGGTTATCGAGTGCGCTGCGTAGCTCAGCAGCGCTGAGCCGATGCCGCGCCGCTGGCGGCCGTGGGCGACGTGCAGGTTGTCCAGCAGCGAACCCCATTGCGCGTCGTCGTCGATCGCCACGTGCACGAAACCGGCTGGTGCGCCGTCCACCTCGGCGAGCACGGTGACGGTGCTGCTGGTGACGGTGCTGCTGGTGACGGCGCTGCTGGTGACGGTGCTGCTGGTGACGGCGCCGGCGCGGGCAGCCGACAGCCGGTCCGACCACACCTGGCGGCGGTCGGTCAGCACGTCGCCGTCGAGGAAGGCATCGGCGTACGCGCCCCGGTAGTGCCGTCGCCAACTCTCGGCGTGCAGCCCGGCGACCGTGTCCGCGTCTGCCGCTCCCGCTCGCCGGAACACCAGTCCTGTCATGCGGCTTCTTCTCCTTGCGGGGATGTCCCGGACAGGATGACGACGTCGAGGTGGCGGGGGCCGTGGACGCCTTCCACCCGGTTCAGTTCGATGTCGCTGGTCGCGGACGGGCCGCTGATCCAGGTCTGCGGACGGCTGGCGGAGCCGGTGGCGAGGCGGCGGATCGCCTCGGGTACCCGGCCGACGATCTGGTCGGTGCGCACGATCACGACGTGCCGGTCGGGTACCAGCGTCGCCGCGCGCCTGCCCTGGCCGGGGCCGGCGTCCAGCACGATCGTGCCGGTCTCCGCGATCGCCACCGCGCAACAGGTCAGCACCGCATCCGCAGAGTCCAGTGTGGACAGTGGGGAGTCGTTGTCGCGCAGCACTTCCCCGGTGAAGTCGGTCAGCCAGTCGGTGGGCGCGTCGGCGGGGACCAGCAGGCGCGCGATGCCGGCGAGCGCGGCCGGCAGGTCGGTGTGTACCCGGGCCTTGTAGTCGACAAGCCGGTCGGTGAGCAGTTCGACCAGGTCGGTGCCGGGCGGCAGGTGGGTGCCGTAGTCACGGGGTACCGGCGCGGGTGGTGGATCGTCCGCCAACGCGGCCCGCAACCGGTCGAGCACGATGTCCTTCGCGGAGCCCGGAGTCGAGCGCGGCGGGGTCGGCCGGGCCGAGTTGGGCTGGGCCGAGTTGGGCTGGGCCGAGTTGGGCTGGGCCGAGTTGGGCTGGGCCGAGTTGGGCTGGGCCGAGGCGGGGCGGTCAGCGGTGTTCACGGGACCACCATTCGGCGAAGGTCGGCTGGGCGGGCAGCGGGGCGTCGCGGGCGGCGGTCCACTTCGACGCGGGCCAGGGCAGCCGGCTGAGTACGCCCCGGGGGGCGAGGCGACGGGTCAGCCGGCCGAGGAGGCTCGCCACCCGCAGTGCCCGGCGGTATTGGCGGGGTCGGGCCATCACTGCGCCGAGTACCCCGAAGGCGGCCCGTTCGGCGGCCGGGTGCGGAGTCTGCTGGCGCAGGTGTACCAGTACCTCCGGGATGTTGATTTTGACCGGGCAGGCGTCGTAGCACGCGCCGCAGAGGGTGGAGGCGAAGGGCAGGGTGGTGTTGCGGCCCGGCGTCAGCATCGGGGACAGGATCGCGCCGATCGGGCCGGGGTACACCGAACCGTAGGCGTGCCCGCCGGTGCGCTCGTACACCGGACACACATTGAGGCAGGCCGAGCAGCGGATGCAGGCCAACGCCTGGCGGCCCACCGGGTCGGCCAGCACCGCCGAGCGGCCGTTGTCGAGCAGCACGATGTGCACCGACTGCGGGCCGTCGCCCGGCGTCACCCCGGTCCACAGCGAGGTGTACGGGTTCATCCGCTCGCCCGTCGAGGAGCGCGGCAGCAACTGCAGGAACACTTCCAGGTCGGTGAAGGTGGGCAGCAGCTTCTCGACTCCGACCACGCTGATCAGCGTGTGCGGCAGGGTCAGGCACATCCGGCCGTTCCCCTCCGACTCCACCACCACCAACGTGCCGGTATCCGCGATCGCGAAGTTGGCGCCGGAGACGGCCACGCCGGCCGCCAGGAAACGGCGGCGCAGGTGCCGGCGCGCCGTCTCGGCGAGTACCGCCGGCTCGTCGGAGAGATCGGCCGGCGCGTCGCCCATCCGGTCGGTGAAGATGTCCCGGATCTGGCCCCGGTTGTAGTGGATCGCGGGTACCAGGATGTGTGACGGGGTGTCCCCGGCGAGCTGGACGATCAACTCGGCCAGATCCGTCTCGTACGCCTGGATGCCTTGCTCTGCAAGTCTTTCGTTGAGGCCGATCTCCTGGGTGGCCATCGACTTGACCTTGACGAGCTGGTCCGCGCCGGCGTCCCGGGTCAGCTGCGCCACGATCTCGCACGCCTGCGCGGCGTCGGCCGCCCAGTGCACGATCGCGCCGGCCGCCGTGGCGTTGGCCTCGAACTGCTCCAACAACTCCGGCAGGCGGCGACGGACATCGGCCTTGATCGCCGCACCGGAGGACCGCAACTGCTCCCAGTCGGCCAGCTCACCGACCACCCGCAGCCGCTTGTCCCGGATGGTGTGGGTGGCGTGCCGCAGGTTCGCCCGCAACTGTGGATCGGCCAGCTCGCGCTTGGCCGCCGCCGGGAACGGCAGCGCCCCCACCAGCGGCTGCGCCTGCGGCGGATGGACAACCCGCGCGGCAGGAGGCATGCCGGGCTCGGGGCTCATGTGTCGGCTCCGGTGGCGGCGAGGATCTCGGCGTAGTGCCGGACCCCGGTGGCGGCGCGGCGGCGGGACAGGCCGCCGCCGATGTGCGTCAGACAGGAGTTGTCCGCCGCCACCACCAGCTCCGCGTCGGTCTGCGCGACCCGGTCGCACTTGTCGGCCAGCATCGCGGCCGAGACGGCCGAATTCTTCAACGCGAAGGTACCGCCGAAGCCACAGCACTGCTCCGCCTCGGGCAGTTCCACCAGCTCCAGGTCCCGCACGGCCCGCAGCAACCGCAACGGCCGGTCGCCCAACCGCAGCAGCCGCAGGCCGTGACAGGTCGGGTGGTAGGTGACCCGGTGGGGATACCTGGCCCCCACGTCGGTCACCCCCAGCACGTCCACCAGCAGCTCGGACAGCTCGTAGGTGCGCCCGGCGACCGCCGCCGCCTCGGGCGCCAGCCGGGGGTACTGGTCGCGGATCATCGCGACGCAACTGCCGCTCGGCGAGACGATCGTGTCGTACCCGGCGAAGGTGGCCGCGAAGCCGCGGGCCAGTTCGGCGGCGGCCGGGGCGTACCCGGAGTTGGCGTGCATCTGGCCGCAGCAGGTCTGCGCCGTGGGGAACTCGACGGTGTGGCCCAGGCGCTCGAGTACCCGGGTGACGGCGATGCCGGTCTGCGGGTACATCAGGTCGTTGACGCAGGTGATGAACAGCGCGATGCGCACGGGCGAAACCCTAGTCGAAGGCCGGCAGGGGGCGCTGCCGGGCGGCGATGGTTCGGCCGACCGAACATCGCGCAAGCATCCTATAGGATCCACGATCGGCGGGAAGGGGTCCGGTTGCCCGGGCCCGGCCGGTGTACGGGCCGCCGACAGCACCCGGGTAGAAAGAGCACCCGGGTAGAAAGAGCATCCGGGTAGAAAGAGCACCCGGGTAAAGAGCACAGCACGACAGCACCGAGGGAGAGCAGATGAGGTACCTGCGGATCGGCCCGGTTGGCGCGGAGCGTCCGGTGGCCGAACTGGACGGCCGCCACTACGACCTGTCCGGCATCACCGCCGACATCACCGGCGAGTTCCTGGCTGAGATCACGGCTGCCGGCGCGGTCGACGTGAGCGCGCTGCCGGAGATCGACGTGACCGGGCAGCGGATCGGCGCGCCGATCGCCCGGCCGGGCGTGGTGCTCTGCATCGGCCAGAACTACGCGGCGCACGCCGCCGAATCGGGAGCGACGCCGCCCGCGGCGCCCATCATGTTCTACAAGGCGCCGAACACCGTCGTCGGACCGGACGACGACATCCTCATCCCGCGCGGGTCCACCCGCACCGACTGGGAGGTCGAACTCGGGGTGGTGATCGGCCGTACCGCCCGCTATCTGGACTCGCCTGCCGACGCCGCCGCGCACATCGCCGGGTACGTGCTCTCCCACGACGTCAGCGAGCGCGAGTTCCAGCTCGACTCCTCGGGCGGCCAGTGGTCCAAGGGCAAGTCCTGCGAGACGTTCAACCCGCTGGGCCCGTGGCTGGTCACCCCGGACGAGGCGGGCGACCCGCAGGCGCTGCGGCTGCGCTCGGCCGTCAACGGCGAGCCCCGGCAGGACTCCAGCACCGCCGACATGATCTTCGACGTGGCGACGCTGATCTGGCACCTGTCCCAGTTCACCGTGCTGGAGCCGGGCGACCTCATCAACACCGGTACGCCCGAGGGGGTGGCGCTGTCCGGCCGGTTCCCCTACCTGCGCGCCGGCGACGTGGTGGAGCTGGAGATCGAAGGGCTGGGCCGGCAGCGCGGCGTGCTGCGCGACGCCCGGTAGGCCGGACCCGACCCGGGCGGGTGCGGAGCCAGGCCCGCTCAGGCCCGCTCAGGTCAGGTCAGGTCGTCGGGGTGGGTCTGTTCGATGCGGCGCAGTTCGTGGCTGAGGCCGACCCTGGCGGTGCGGATCAGCTTCTCCGCGCCGTCGATGGCGGCCACGAAGGTCTGCGCCCAGGCCACGTGGCGTTGCAACTCCTCCAGATCGGCGCGGTATTCGTCGCCGGCTTCGCTGCGGTAGCGCCGGGCGGCCATCTCGGCGGCCAGCTGCGCCTGCTGGTACCCCTCGCGCAGGATCGCGTCGTGCTGGTCACGGGCGTGCTCGACCATGCTGCGCGCGTAGTTCTGGGCGTCGGCGACGACCTGGTCGGCCTCCCGCTGGGCGCGGCTGAGCACCTGGACCGCCGACTCGCGGCTCTCGGTGGCGAACTGGGCTGCCGGGCTGGTGGTCTGCCGGGTGTGCCACTGCCGCATGGCTTCCTTGAGCCGGGCGTTCTCGCTGCGCAGCGTCGCCCGTTCGCTCAGCACCGACTCCAACTCGGTGGCCACCCGGTTGAGCAGGGCGTGCACGTGGGTCTCGTCGTACCCGCGGCGGCCCAGCGGGGTGCGTCCCAGCGACGGCCGGCGCAGCTGGTCGGGGCTTAACGGGCGCGGCTGGACGCGGGTCGACCAGCCCGAGTCGGGTTCGGCGTACGCGGTCATGCCTGCTCCACTAGGTCGGCGTCGGCGGGGACGGGGTTCAGTGAGCTGTAGAGCTCGTCGATGTGCACCCGGGCACGGTCGAAGCCAGCCCGCTCCAGCCGGCGCAGCGTGCCGCCGACCATGTCGGCCGAGCCGCAGACGTAGACCTCGTGGTCGTCCCAGCGCCCGGCGGCCAGCGCCGCGTCGACGACCGGGCGCTGGCCGGGCGGATCGGCGGGGTCGTCGGAGATCACCGGCGTCACGGTCAACCGGGGGAAGGACTGCTCCAACTCCCGCAGCGCCTTGAGGTCGTAGAGCTCCCGGTTGCTGCGCGCGCCCACGTACAGGTGGACCCGGCGGGTCTCGCCGTCGAGGACCACCTGCTCGGCCAGTGCCCGCAGCGGGGCCAGCCCGGTGCCACCGGCCAGCAGCAGCAGATCACGGTCGCCCCGGGCCAGGGTGAGCTGGCTGCCTACCGGGGAGCCGAGCCGCAGCACGTCACCGGTCTGCACCAGGTGCGCCAGGGCGTTGGAGACCGCGCCACCGGGTACCGCCCGGATGTGCAGTTCCAGGCTGCCGTCCCGGCGCGGCGCGTTGGCCGGCGAGTAGTGCCGCCACAGCGTCGGGCGCAGCGTGGTCTCCACGGTGACCGCCTGGCCGGCCTGGTACAGGAACTGGTAGTCGGTCCGCAGGGTGAGCACCGTGATGTCGAAGGTGCGCTGCTCGCGGGCCACCACCTCGGCGTTCCACCAGGGCGGCGTGAGCTGGGCGGCCTCGCCGGCAGCATCGCTCATCACCTTGGCGACCACGCCGTACGCCTCGGTCCAGGCGCGGGCCAGGTCGGCATCCCACCGGTCGCCGAGGAAGTGCTCCAGGGTGGCCAGCAGCGCCTCGCCGACCAGCGGATAGTGCTCAGCCGCCACCCCGTACTTGCGGTGGTCCCGGCCGAGTTGCTGCAGCACGGGTACCAGCCGGTCGAGGTCGTCCACGTTGGCCACGGTGAAGCCGAGCGCGCCGACCAGCCGGTCGCGCTGGTTGGCCATGCTGGTCGGGAACATCCTGCGGGTCTGCGGGTGCAGCACGAACAGGGTCGAGTAGAAGTGCTGGGGTACCTCGTCGCCGTTGCCGGCGACGAGGTTCCAGGTGTCTTTCAGCGCAGCGGTGTCGAGCACCGGAGTCTCAACCGTCCTGCCCGTGGGAGTCCCCGGCCGGGGCAGGATGCTCGATGGCCGGCTTTTCGATGATCGTCGGGGCGACCGAGGTCACCACGGCGCCCGCGTCGGCGATGATGTCCGGCGGCACGTTCAACTCCTGCAGGGTCTGCACCAGGTAGCCGGCGACCGCGCCGAACTCCTCGGCGGTGATGCCCAGGCCCCGGTGGGCGACGCCCAGATCGCGGCCGGTGTACTCCTGCGGGCCACCGAGCACGGTGGTCAGCAGCGCGGCCATGTGCCCCTTCTGGCGCGGCATGTCGGTGTTGCCGAAGTACCCGGCAAGTGTGGCGTCGGCCAGGATCAGTTCGTACAGGCGGTCAACGGCAGCCCGGACGGCCGGGCCGCCACCGATCCGGGTGAAATGCGACGGCGCTATTTCTTCGGAAACTGTCTGGGTGTCCGTCATCGCCTGACCTCCATCAATGGGTGCCGCACGCCCGGCGGAGCGCACGAACCAGCCGCGATAGATTACTAGCGATGCATCCCCTGTCAAATGCCGTGCGGTATGGAAATCGATGCCGATATGGCGTTGGCATGGCCGGTTCCCGCTGCGCGGGATTGGCGTGCACTCTTTGTTGCGGATGCTGGGACCGGATAGCCAATCGGCCCCGGTTACTGACCGGGGCCGATTGATTACGCTCAGTCCTTAGTGGACAGGGGGACCGACGAACGCCGGCTACAGAACCGCGGTGTAGCTGCGGCCCGCGGTGGCCATGGTGACCCCGACTGCGCCGGGTACCGCCACGGCCGTCAGCCGGGTGGTGGTGGTGCCGTCACCGAGCTGGCCGAACTCGTTGTCGCCCCAGGTGCGGACGGTGCCGTCGGTCAGTATCGCGATGCAGTGGTCCCGGCCGCAGGCGATGGCCGCCGCCCCGGACACGTTCTTGACCGCCACCGGCGCGGTCCGCTTGGTCTTGGTGCCGTCGCCCAACTGGCCGAGGTTGTTGCGCCCCCACGACCAGACGGTGCCGTCCGAGCGCAGCGCGATGCTCTGGTACGCGCCGGCCGCCACGGCCACCACGTTGGTCAGCGTGCCGACCCGCACCGGAGCGGACCGGTTGGTGCTGGTGCCGTCACCGAGCTGGCCGTAGACGTTGTTGCCGACCGCCCAGACGGTGCCGTCCGAGCGCAGTGCCAGGGTGTGGTCGCGGCCGCCGGCCAGCGCCACCACGTTGGTCAGTCCGAGGGTGTGTACCGGCGTGGTACGGCCGGTGAGGGTGCCGTCACCGAGCTGGCCGAAGCTGTTGTCGCCCCAGGACCACACGGTGCCGTCGGCGAGTAGCGCCATCGCGTGCCCCCGGCCACCGGCGATCGCCCGTACCGCGGTCAGGTTCTTGACCGCCACCGGCGTGGTCCGCTTGGTCTTGGTGCCGTCACCGAGCTGGCCCAGGTTGTTCTGCCCCCAGGCGCGGACTGTGCCGTCGGCGAGCAGGGCCAGGCTGCTGTAGTGCCCGGTGGCCACGGCGACCACCGTGGACAGCCCGGAGACCTGCACCCGGGTCGGCCGGTTGGCGGCGGTGCCGTCACCGATCTGGCCGTACTGATTGGAGCCCCAGGCCCAGACGGTTCCATTGCTGCGCAACGCGAGCACGTGCTCGCGACCACCGGCGATCTCGACAGCGTCGGTGATGTTGACGACGTTGCCCGGGGTGAACCGGTCGGCGGTGCTGCCGCTGCCCAGTTCCCCGAAGCTGTTGCCGCCCCAGGTGCGGGGCGTGGTGGCGGCGGCGAACGCGCTGCCCGCCGGCGCGGCCAGCACCCCGATCGCCACGATCGTCGCCAGGCTGACGACCCTGCGCACGGCCACCCTCATCGCTGCACCCTCATCTTCTCTGCTCCCTCGCCCGCGGCGGTTCGGACGGTGCGCCCGCGGTTGTCCCATCATCCGGTCCGCCGGGTGCCGCGGACCATCGACACGCGCGCTGTCCCGCCCGGCCGAAGGGACGATGCCGCGACGCCGGTCGGCTGTCCGCCCGCGCCACCGGGCGAGGTTGGTCATCGGCAGGTCACGGTGTGTCGTCGGGCATTGACGGGGATGGACATTGACGGCTGCCCATGGACGTGTCAGCCTGTCCGGAGTTGACAGTTAACTTTACTGCCTATTGCCGCAAGGGCGGCGGGCAACTCGTCATGGGGAGGCTGACATGCCTGTGCGACAACGATTCTGGTCTCGGTTCCGGGTGGTCGCCGGGGCCGTCGGCGGCGTGGCGCTACTGGCGGTTGCCGGGTTCGCGCTGGTCGGTGGGGTGGCCCAGGCCGCCACCACGGCCACCGGAGCGATCACCGGGTACGGCGGCAAGTGCGTCGACGTGGCGGCCGCCAGCTCCGCCAACGGCACCCAGGTGCAGCTCTACACCTGCAACGGCACCACCGCGCAGACCTGGGCGGTGGACAGCGACGGCACCCTGCACGTCGCTCGGCAAATGCCTGGACGTGGCCGCCGCCGGCACCGCCAACGGCACCAAGGTGCAGATCTACGACTGCAACGGCAGCGGCCGCCCAGAAGTGGCGGTCGCCGGCGCGACGCTGGTGAACACCGGCTCGGGCAAGTGCCTGGACGCCACCGGCCCCAGCTCGGCCGACGGCACGCCGCTGCAGATCTGGACCTGTACCGGCGGCGCGAACCAGCAGTGGACGCTGCCGACCGGCACCCCGACCACCGGCCCGACGACGACCGGCCGACCGTCGGCCCCAGCACCGCCGACGACGCACCGCCGACCACGTCACCGGCCGGCTTCGTGCACCCGGGCGTCCTGGTCAGCCGGGCCCAGCTCGACTTCATCAAGGCCAAGGTGGCAGCCGGGGCGCAGCCCTGGGCCAGCGCCTACAGCGCAGATGATGGCCAGCCGGTACGCGTCGCTGTCGCGCACCCCGGCGCCGCGTGCGGTGGTCGAGTGCGGCTCGTACTCCAACCCCAACTACGGCTGCACCGACGAGCGGGAGGACGCGATCGCCGCGTACACCGACGCGCTCGCCTGGTACATCACCGGCAACGCGGCGTACGCCCAGAAGTCCATCCAGCTGATGGACGCCTGGTCGGCCACGATCACCTCGCACACCAACCGCAACGCGCCGCTGCAGACCGGCTGGGCCGGCTCGGTCTGGCCCCGGGCCGCCGAGATCATCCGGTACACGTACAGCAGCTGGCCGAACGTCAACCGGTTCGCCACCATGCTGCGCACCGTCTACCTGCCGGAGCGTCATCAAGGGCTCGAACAGCAACGGCAACTGGGAACTGTCCATGATGGAGGCGGCCGTCGGGATCGCGGTCTTCCTCGACGACCGGGCCGCCTACAACACCGCCGTGGCCCGCTACCTCAACCGCGTGCACGCCTACATCTACCTGCCCGACCGACGGCGCGCTGCCGTACACCGTGCCGGGCAGCGGGCTCACCACCAGCAGCCAGATCATCTCGCTACTGGCAGGGCCAGTCGACCTTCGTGGCCGGGCTGACCCAGGAGACCTGCCGGGACTTCGTGCACACCGGGTACGGCATCTCGGCCATCTCGCACGTCGCGGAGACCTCCCGGATCCAGGGCCAGGACCTCTACCCGCAGGTGGGGGAGCGGCTGCGGCAGGCGCTCGGGCTTGCAGTCCACGTACCAGCTCGGCACCGCGGTGCCGTCGCTGGCTGTGCGGCGGCTCGCTGACGCTGGGGCTCGGGCCGATCACCGAGGTCGGCTACAACGCCGAGCACAACCGGCTGGGCATCGCGATGACCAACACCCAGACGCTGACGCTGGAGCAGCGCCCGGCGGGTACCGACAATCTGTTCGTGGCCTGGGAGACCCTGACCCACGGCGACAACCCGGCCTGACGCCGCACGCGACTGCCGCCAGCCCCGCCGGCCCGGATCGTCGGCGGGGCCGGCGTGTCTCAGCCGTTGTACGGCGACTGTGGGTTCTGCGGCCACGCCTGCTGACCACTCCACGGCTGCTGCGCCGGCGGAGCCGACTGGACGGGCGGTGCCTGCATCTGCGGCCTGCAGCGCCTGCATCTGCGGGGCCTGCATCGGCTGGAACTGCGGCGCGACCGGGACCAGCATCTGTGCGCCCTGGCGACGGCCGGCCTCGGCGGCTCCGCACGCCACTCCAGCGATCATGAAGCCGATGCCGATCAGCGAGAAGAGCTGGTGCTGGCCCAGCGAACCGACCGGGCTGCCGCCCGTGGAGAACAGCCACGAGGCGACCAGGATCAGCGAGCCGAAGGTGAGGAAGAGGATGCGACCGACCATGCGGCGCAGCGTACCGGTGCGGACCCCGCCGCCGGGGGTGCCGGTCGGACCGGCCCCGATCGACCGCGTTCGAAGTGACTGATTCGCATCGATGGCGTCTCCGCCTGGTCAGCAGGTGGGATGCGGTGCGCCGTCGGGCGGCAGTGGGCACCCGGGGCACCGGTGGCCCGTGCATACTGGCCGGGTGAGTACCCTCGCGCAGGCCCGGGACCAGTTCGCGCTGATCCGCCCCGGGTTGGCGGCCCTGGTGACGCTGCGTGCCGACATTGCCGAGTTGAGCGTCGACCTGGCCCGGGGCGGGCCGAGCGCACTGGGCGGCCTGGCTGACCTGAAGGGCATGCAGGCGCGGTTCTTCGCGGAGCTGGAGCAGATCACCGAGTCGGGCGCGCAGGTCAAGGGGTGGGCGCCACTGCTGCTGGACTACCCGGGCGAACTCGACGGCGAGCCGGTGCTGTGGTGCTGGCTGGAAGGCGACGACGACATCGCCTGGTACCACCGGCTGGACTGTGGCTTCGCCGGCCGCCGCCCGGCGCCGGCCCCCTGACACCCGCAGCCACTGCCCCAACCGCCACCCGCCCGAGTTCGCTACCCCCGAGTTCGCTACCCCTGAGCTCGCTGGCGACTGATTCCGCCAACTCGCCGCTGTCGTATTGCGAACGTTGGCACGGTCGAGGCGTCAAGCGGGCGGATACTGGCGGGACGGACGCTGCTGGATGCGGCGTCGCTCGTGTCCCGGTCCGCTGGTGTTGCGAGGTCGCCAATGAAGCTCACGTCGCAGAAGGTCCCGTCGCCGAAGCTCCCGTCGCCGATCGTCACGCTGCTTGTCGGGGTGCTCATCGCCGTGATCACGGTGATCCTCAGCGTGCGCGCCCATGCCCGGCACACCGAACCGTCGAACGAGTACGGCGCGCCGACCGTGACGGCGGTGGCGCGGTGACCGGGCAGACCGCGCGCCCCGTCCGCCTGCTGGTACCGGTGGTGATCGGCTGTCTGGTCTCGGTGTCGCTCGGCGTCTACGGCGACTCACACAAGGGCAAGAGCATCGTCTTCCAGGTGAGCGGCTTCGAGAACCTGATCCGGGTGAAGAGCTGGATGGCCGCGGCGGTCGCGCTCTTCGCGCTGATCCAGGTCGGTTCGGCCCTGGTGCTGTACGGCAAGATCCGGGGAGTCACCGCGCCCTCCTGGATCGGCGCGGTGCACCGCTGGTCCGGCCGGCTGGCGTTCTTCACCGCCGTGCCGGTGGCGGTTTTCTGCCTGTACGGCATCGGATTCCAGGCCTACGACACCCGGGTACTGCTGCACTCGTTGCTGGGTTGCCTGTTCTTCGGCGTGTTCATCACCAAAATGCTGATGCTCACCCGGCAGGGTCTGGCCGGTTGGGTGCTCCCGGTGCTCGGCGGCCTGGTCTTCACGGTGCTGATCGGTGTCTGCCTGACCTCGTCCCTCTGGTACTTCGCCGAGGGCTGACCCGCACCTTCGGCACCGGGGGCTGGCGCGCATCACCGGGGGCTGGCGCGACCGGTCTCGGGCCGGGGCGGCAGCGTGCCGTAGAAGCCGTCGATGTGCGCCTCCACCCGGCTGGCGGCCAATTCGCCGTCGCCGGCCCGGATCGCCTCGTGGATTCCGTGGTGCTCGACCGCGAGCCGGGCGGCCATCGCCGGGAAGTCGGCCAGCCCCTGCAGGGCGTGCAGCAGGGTGGGGCGCATCGCCACCCGCAGCGCCGTGGTCAACTCGGCCACCAGGACGTTGCCGCTGGCGCGGGCGATGGCCAGGTGGAACGCGGTGTCCCGGTCGTTGAAGGCGGCCACGCCGATGGCCGGGTCGTCCATCGCGGCCAGGTGCTCGGCGAGTTCGGCGTGGTCGGCGGCGCTGGCGTGGCCGGCGGCGAGCCGGGCGGACTCGCGCTCCAGCGCGATCCGGGCGCGTACCACGTCGGCGGTCTCGATGCTGGCCAGCATGACGTGCAGGGAGATCAGGTGGGTGAGGGCGGCGCCGGGGACGGCGGCCAGCAGGGTGCCCGCGTCCGGGCCGGAGCCGGTGCCCTGCACGACGGTGCCCATCGCCTCCAGTACCCGGATCGCCTCGCGGACGGCCGGCCGGCTCACGCCGAGGCTGGCGGCCAGGTCGCGCTCGGCGGGCAGCCGGTCGCCGACCTTGAGCGCCCCGGTGGCGATCTGCTCCTCGATGCGCTCCAGGACCACCTCGTGGATGCGCCGTCGCCCGGCCCGGCCGTCGTCCTCCGACCCGGCCCGATCAGCCGCGATCAGCCGGATCAGCCGTAGCAGCCGGAGGGCTTTCCGACCTGGGGTGGGCTCGCGCCACCTGGGCTCCCGTCAGTGTGATCGGAGGATTGCCAACGTGTTGCGGGCAGCCTAACGTATGGTCCGACCACATGTGGTCTGACCATACGGGTCCCGCGGCGGGAGGAGCGGTGGTGAGCGGTTTCGGGGTACTCGACGCGGGCGTGCTGCGCCAACTGCGCGCCATCGTCGGCGCCGACCACGTGCTGGATGCGCCCGGTGACGTCGAGCCGTACGCGCGGGACGCCACCGCGCTGTTCCACCACCGGCCGGACGCGGTGGTGCTGCCGTCCACAGTGGACGAAGTCGCCGCCGTGCTGAAGTTGGCCACCGCCCGGTCGATCCCGGTGACGCCCCGGGGCGCCGGCTCCAACCTGGCCGCCGCGACGGTACCCGAGCACGGCGGCATCGTGCTGGTGCTGACCCGGATGGACCGGCTGATCGAGGTCAGCGTGCCGCGAGTTGCTGGCCGTCGTTGAGCCCGGGGTGACCACCGCCGCGCTGGCCGCCGCCGCCGCAGCGGCCGGCCTGCTCTACCCACCCGACCCGGGCAGCCGGACCGTCGCCACGGTCGGCGGCAACGTCGCCACCTGCGCCGGTGGCCTGCGCGGCCTCAAGTACGGGGTGACCCGCAACTACGTGCTCGGCCTCCAGGCGGTGCTGGCGACGGGGGAGGTGATCCGTACCGGCGGTCGGCTGTGGAAGGACGTCGCCGGGTACGACATCACCCGGCTGTTGACCGGCTCGGAGGGTACCCTCGCGGTGCTCACCGAGATCACCGTCGGCCTGTTGCCCGCGCCGGCCACCTCGCGGACCGGGGTGGCCTACTTCGACTCGCTCGCCGACGCCGGCAAGGCGGTGTCCCGCGATCCTCGCCGGCGGCACCCTGCCGGCCACCCTGGAGTTCCTGGACCGCCGCTGCGTCAACGCGGTCGAGGACTACGCGGGGCTCGGCCTGGACCGCGACGCCGGGGCGCTACTGATCTTCGGAGACGACGGCGACGAGCCGGCGGTGAACGTCGCGCTGGACCGGATGAGCCGGGCCTGTCTCGCTGCCGGCGCCCGTGGCATCGAGCTTGCCGCCGACGTCGCCCAGGCCGAGGAGCTGCTCGCCGCCCGGCGCTGTGCGCTGCCCGCGCTGGCCCGGTTGGCTCCGGTGAGCATGCTGGAGGACGTCACCGTGCCCCGTCCGCAACTGGCCACGATGGTGGCCGCGATCGACGAGATCGCCGCTCGGCACGGCGTCGTCTGCGCCACCTTCGGCCACGCCGGGGACGGCAACCTGCACCCCACCATCGTCTTCGACCCGGCCGACGTCGGCGTCCGGGAACGGGCCGAGAAGGCTTTCGACGAGATCTTCCGGACCGCCCTGGAACTTGGCGGCACCATCACCGGCGAACACGGAGTCGGTGCCGCCAAACGACCCTGGCTCGCCGCCCGGCTCGGCGAGGATCAGCTCGCCCTGCTCCGCCGGATCAAGTCCGCCTTCGACCCGGCCGGCATCCTCAACCCCGGAAAGCTCGGCTCATGACCGCCGCCGTCCCACCTACCGGCGCCTCATCCAGCGGTGTCTCACCCGGCGGCGTCCGCTCGCGGTGCTCGCTCGGCGGTGTCTCATCCAACGGCGCATCACCTACCGGCGTCTCGCCCAGCGGCACCTCGCCCAGCGGCACCTCACCCAGTGGCAGCCAGGCCAGCGGCAGTCAGGCCAGCGGCGGCCGGCCAGCGGTGCGGTCGAGCCGGTCGGTCGCGGGTCGGTCGGGTCGGTCGGTCGGTCGGGTCGGTCGGGATGGGCCGGCCGGTCGGGCGCGGCAGCGTGTTCGAGCCGGCGACATTGGCCGCCTGCATCTCCTGCGGGTTCTGCCTGCCGGCCTGCCCGACCTATGCGCAGACCCGGGATGAGCGGTCCAGCCCACGCGGCCGGATCACGTTGATGCGGGCGTTGCAGGACGGTCGGCTCGACGCCGACGATCCGACTCTGCGTGAACAGTCCTCGTACTGCCTGGGCTGCCGGGCCTGCGAGCCGGTCTGCCCGGCCGGGGTGCACTACGGCGAACTGCTCGAACAGTGGCGCGACCACCAGTGGCGGGGTCACCGGCTGCCGCTGCCGGCCCGCGCCCTGCGCCTGGTCGTGCGGCTGCGCCCGCTGCTCTCCCTCGCCGGCCGGCTGCGCCGGGCGGCGGCCGTCACCCGGGATGGCCGACCCGCCACCGGTGCGCCATCGCCGGCCGCGCCGGCCACGCCTGCGATCGCGGCCGTCGCCCCGGCCGGTTCCGGTGCTGCGCCGCACGGCGAGGTCGCTTCCGTTCGTGCGGCGGATTCCGGTAGTGCGCCGCAGCTGATGCTGGGGTGTGCGGAGCGGGTCCTGTTCCCGAAGGTGTCGCGGGCGGTGCGGCGGCTGGTTCCCGGGGTTCAGGTACCGGCGAAGCAGGGGTGTTGCGGGGCGCTGCACGCGCACAACGGGGCCAGCGCGCAGGGCGAGCAGCTGGCCCGCGAGTTGGGCGCGGCGCTGCCCGGGACGATCCTGACCACCGCCGGTGGCTGCGCCGCGCACCTGGCGACCGTGCTCGGCCGGGACCGCGTCCGGGAACTCTCCGAATACCTCGATGCCGGCGGGCTGAGCGGCGGGTCAGGACTGCGGCCGGTGCTGGTGGCTGGGCGGCGGGCCCGGGTGGCCGTGCAGGACTCCTGCCACCTGCGCAACGGACTGGACGTCTGGCGCGAGCCGCGCCGGCTGGTGGCCACGGTCGCCGAGCTGGTGGAGCTGCCCTCGGCGGCGACCTGCTGCGGCGCCGCCGGCACGTACTCGGTGCTACGACCCCGGGACTCCCGGGCCGTGCTCGATCCCAAGCTCGACGAGATCGCCGCTGCCGGCGTCGACTACCTCGTCGTGGTCAACCCGGGCTGTCAGCGGCAGTTGATCAGCGGCCTGCGCCGCCGCCGCTCGCCGGTCCGGGTACTGCACCTGGCCGAACTGCTGGCCATGGGCAGCGCCCCCGACCCGGGCTGATCCGCACCAGCTGCAACGCAATGCCGAATCGCACACGCCCCGACCCCAGGAGATGCCATGGATCCCGCCAAGACCGCAGTGGTCCTCATCGAGTACCAGAACGACTTCACCACCGAGAACGGGGTGCTGCACGACGCCGTGAAGGGCGTCATGGAGAGCACCGGGATGCTCGACAACACCCGCGCCGTCCTCGACGCCGCGCGGGCCGCCGGGCGCGGTCATCGTGCACTCGCCGATCCAGTTCGCGGCCGGGTACGGCGAGATCACCAGCAGCCCGTACGGCATCCTCAAGGGCGTTGTGGACTCCAACGCGTTCGTCAAGGACGGCTGGGGCGCGGCGATCGTGGACGAACTTGGCCCCGGCCGAGGGCGACATCGTGCTGGAGGGCAAGCGCGGCCTCGACGCCTTCGCCAGCACCAACCTCGACTTCATCCTGCGCAGCAAGGGCATCGAGCGGGTGGTGATCGGTGGCTTCCTGACCAACTGCTGCGTCGAGTCCACCATGCGCTCGGCGTACGAGAAGGGCTTCGAGGTGGTCACCCTCACCGACTGCGTGGCCGCCACCAGCCAGGAGGAGCACGACAACGCCATCCGGTACGACTTCCCGATGTTCTCCAAGCCGATGACAGGCAAGGACTTCACCGAGTCGCTCGCTGCCGGACAGTGACGTCCACGCTCCGGTGCCCCGCCCCGGTGGGGCACCGGAGCACCCGACTGCCGCCGGCTGGTTAGGCTCGCGGGTGTGCGGGAGTCCACGGGACAGCGGATCACTGCGTGGCGGCCGGCGGTACCCGGGATCGCCGAGGTCTTCCACGCCCGGGTCACCGACCACGCGTACCCGATGCACACGCACGACACCTGGACGTTGCTGATCGTCGACTACGGCACCATCCAGTACGACCTGGAGCACAGCCGGCACGGCGCCTTCGGTGCCGAGGTGCACCTGCTCCCGCCGCACGTACCCCACGACGGGAAACCGGCCTCCCGCAACGGTTTCCAGAAGCGGGTGCTGTACCTGGACGAGGACACCGTGGGCGCAGCGCTGATCGGCGCCGCGATGGACGCGCCGAGCCTGCCGCGCGACCCCGAACTGCGTCGCCGGATCCACCGGCTGCACCTGGCGCTGGCCACGCCGGGTGAGGAGTTCGCCGCGCAGACCCGGCTGGCGCTGGTCCGCGACGACCTGGTCGCGCACCTACGCGGCCACGGCGCCGGGGACTCCCACGCGCCGGCCCTGGCCCGACAGCTGCGGGAGCTGCTGGACGACTCGGTGGTGGCCGGGGTGTCGCTGGCCGACGCGGCGGCCCGGCTGCACGCCCACCCGGGGCATCTGGTTCGGTGCTTCACCGGCGCGTTCGGCATCTCCCCGCACGCCTACCTCACCGGCCGGCGGATCGACCGGGCCCGGCGGCTGCTGCTGCGCGGCGTACCTGCGGCACTGGCCGCGACCGCCACCGGCTTCTACGATCAGGCCCACCTGACCCGGCACTTCCGCCGGCACGTCGGCACCACCCCGGCCCGCTTCGCCACCACCCGCTGACCCGGCCACCCGCTGACGGGCGTGTTGACCGGGCCACCCGTTGACCCGGCCGCGCGCACTGACGGGCCGCGCGCACTGACGGCCGCGCCACTGACGGCCGCGCGTCGCGCTGGTCGCGCGCAAACCGGTTGTCGGGGCGGGCGGGAGGTCGAGATGATCCGCTGGTGAGCGGATTCGAGGAGTTGCTGGCCGAGGGCGCGGCGGTGCCGGTGGACGGATGGGACTTCTCCTGGTTCGCCGGGCGGGCCACCGAGGAGCGCCCGCCCTGGGGGTACTCCCGGCTGTTGAGTGATCGGATGGGCCTGGCCCGGGCGGCGCTGGACCTGCAGACCGGCGGCGGTGAGGTACTGGCCGCAATCGCCCGACCGCCGGCTGAGCTGGTCGCCACCGAGGGTTGGCCGGCAAACCTGGCGCTGGCCCGCAAAGCGCTGGAACCGCTCGGCGGCCGGGTCGTCGAGTTGGCCGAAGACGCGCCGCTGCCGTTCCCCGACGGGCACTTCGACCTGGTCACCAGCCGGCACCCGGTGGACACCGACTGGCCCGAGATCGCCCGGGTGCTCGCCCCCGGCGGGACCTACCTGTCCCAGCAGGTCGGCCCCGGCTCGATGCACGAGGCGTCCGAGGCGATGCTGGGACCGCTGCCGGTCGGTCAGGACCGCTCGCCGCAGCGGCACGCCGACCTGGCCCGCGCGGCTGGGCTGGTCGTCACGGAGCTGCGCAGCGCCCGGCTGCGCACCGAGTTCCGCGACATCGCGGCCGTGGTGGTCTACCTACGCAAGGTCATCTGGATCGTGCCGGGCTTCACCGTGGACGCCTACCGCGAGCAGTTGCTCGCGGTGCACCGTCGCATCCTTGCCGAGGGCAGTTTCACCAGCTGGGCGACCCGGTTCCTGATCGAGGCCCACAAGCCCGGCTGACCCGGACCGGCCGGTCGCGAGCCGGCGCCGGGCGGATCAGTCCTCGTGGAGTTGGATGTAGTTGCCGCAGGTGTCATCGAAGATGGCATGGGTACCGGAGTCGTCGGTGACCGGCTCGCCGGTGAACTTGACCCCGGCAGCGACCAGCCGGTCGTACTCGTCGTGCAGTTCGGGGACGCCGAAGACGATGGCCGGCAGGCCGGCGGCGTAGAGGCCGTCGCGGTACGCGCGGGCGATCGGGTTGTCAGTGGGCTCCAGCAGCAGGCCCACGCCGTGCCGGTCCTCCGGCGACTGCAGCACGTAGAGGTTGGCCTCGGGGATCACCAACAGGTCCTCGAAGCCCAACGTCCGGGTATAGAAGACGTACGCCTGGGCCGGATCGGCAACGTGAACTCCACACATCTTCACCCGCATTCGGCAGAGTGTAGGCGGCCGGTGTCGCGCCCGCCCGTGGGTCCGCTGTTCAGCCGGTTTTGTGCAGCCGGCTCTGTGCAGCCGGCTCTGTTCAGCCAGGCCTGTTCAGCTGGCAGGGGCTCAGCCGACGACGTACGGGCGGAGCCGGTGGCGGCGCAGTACCCGCACGGTGACCACGGTCAGTACCAGCAGGGCGAGGCTGTTGACCACGAGCACCGGCCAGCCGACCCGGCTGATCCCGATCAGGGTCACCGCCCACACCAGCCAGAGGCCGCCGAGGGCCACCGCGCTGCCGTGCGGGGTCTCGTCCTGTTCGCCGCGCATGACGGCGACGAACCCGGGGTCATCCGCCAGCAGTTGCGCCTCGATCTCGCGAAGCCGTTCCTGGTCTCCTGCGTCGAGCATGGCAACCCCTCCGGCTGACGGGCTGAGTGGTCCTCGGTGGCGACCGGCAGCGGCCGTCCTGCGGGTTGTCATACCCAGCACGACCGTCCATTACACCGCGCCCAGGGTGATCGGTCACCCCGATCTTGACAAGAATAAAGGTTAGGCTAACCTAACTCGACGGAACTGCCCTGCCTCGCCCGCTCCAAGACGACTGGTTGCTGTGGAGGTCACGTTGCTGGAGGTCCTGATGAGCGAGGTCCTGATGAGCGAAGCCCTGATCAGCGAGGTTCTGATCAGCGAAGCCCAGGCCGGGTCGCTGGCTGCGGCGGACCCGCCATCCTGGCTGGTCTTCCCGGCCAGTGTGCGGGCGGTGACCCGGTTGAGCCCGACCTTCCTGCGCATCACGCTCACCGGCGAGGACCTGGACGCGTTCGCGGACAACGGCTTCGACCAGCGCTTCAAGCTGATCCTGCCGGTCGCCGGGCAGCCGTTGCCGCAGCTGTCCGGCGAGGACTGGTACCAGCAGTGGCGGGCGTTGCCCGACGAGTCCCGCCCGGTGCTGCGCACCTACACGGTGCGGGCCGTCCGGCCGCACCTGTGCGAGGTGGACTTCGACATCGCGCTGCACGGCCAGACCGGCCCGGCGTCCCGGTGGGCGGCCCGGACCCGGCCCGGTGACCGGGTCGCCATCTGCGGCCCGAATGCGGCGTACCCGCGCGGGCACGGTGGGCTGGAGTTTCAGCCGCCGTCGCCGTTGCCCCGGCTGCTGCTGGTGGGCGACGAGACGGCGGTACCGGCGATCGCGTCGATCCTGGCCGGGCTGCCCCGCGAAGCGCAGGGCCAGGCGCTGCTGGAGGTGCGCTCGGCCGAGGACGCCCTGCCGGTCGACGCCCCGCCCGGGGTGATCGTCACCTGGCTGGCCCGCGGCGATCGGCCGGTGGGCGCGAAGCTGGTGCCCGCGGTCGCCGTGGCCACCGCTGACTTCGGCCGCCGGGCGCCCGGCGGCCTGGCCGGGACCGCCGCTCCGGCGCTCGCCGCCGACCTGGGCCCGGACAGCGAGGACGTCTGGGAGGTGCCCGAGCGGGCTGTTGCCCCGGACGACGTGTACGCCTGGCTGGCCGGCGAGTCGGCGGTGATCCGGCTGCTGCGCCGGCACCTGGTCAACGAGTGCCGGCTGGATCGACGCGCGGTCGCGTTCATGGGCTACTGGCGTCTGGGCCACGCCGAAATCGACTGACCGCGCTGACCGCGTGACCGCGCTGACCGCGTGACCGCGCTGACCCGCGCTGACCGCGTGACCGCGGGACGGGGGCCGGACCGGGGCGGACCGGGCGGCCTGCCCCGGTCGCCGGAAGATCGAGATGCATTGACATGCCTCGTTTCCGAGAGCTAACCTCCATCGCCAGGAAAGCGCTTTCTTAATGGATGGAGCGGTCATGTCACGCACCCCTGTCCGGTTACGCCGTGCGCTCGTCGGGGGGACCGTCGCCCTCGGCACCACGGTCCTGGCCGCCGCGATGGCACTCGCCGGCACCGCCGCGCACGCCGCCACCCTGTTCTCGGACAACTTCGAGGACGGCAACACCAGCGGCTGGTCGATGTCCGGCGGCACCTGGAAGGTCGTCACCGACGGCTCCAAGGTGCTCCAGCAGTCGAAGTCCGGGACCGACGCCCGGCTGTTCGCCGGCAGTTCAAGCTGGACGACGTACACGGTGCAGGCCCGGGTCAAACCGTTGACGCTGGCCGCGGGCGGCGTTGTCGGCCTGCTCGCCCGGTCCTCCGGGTCCACCAGCTACTACCGGCTCGCTCTGCTGGCCGGCGACCAGGCGCAGGTGCAGGCGGTACGCGGCGGCGCGGTCACCGTGCTGTCCACCACCACCCTCCCGGTGATCACCGGCACCTGGTACACGCTGGCCTTCTCCGTCTCCGGCAGCACCCTGCGGGCCAGCGTGGACGGGGCCGACCTGGCCAGCGTCACGAGCACCGCCATCGGCAAGGGCCGGATCGGCGTGCAGACCGCGGGCAGCGCCACCGCCGAGTTCGACGACGTGCTGGTCACCGACGTCACCACCGGCCCGTCCCCGAGTCCGAGCACGGCCTCGCCGTCGGTCTCCGACAGCCCGTCGGTGAGCCCCACCGTCTCGGACATCCCGGTGTCGCCCAGCGCGTCCCGCAGCAGCACCCCGCCCGCGTCCGGAACGATCGTGGTGGCCCGGGACGGCAGCGGCGACTTCAGCACCGTGCAGGCGGCGGTGGACTCGGTACCGGCCGGCAACACCAGCGCGGTCACCGTGCGGATCAAGCCGGGCACCTACCGGGAGCTGGTGACCATCCCGGCCACCAAGCCGTTCATCACCTTCGTGGGCGCCGGCGCCGGTCCGGCCGACGTGGTGATCACGTACGACAACGCGAACGGCACCACCAAGCCGGACGGCAGTGGCACCTACGGCACCACGGGCAGCGCCTCGGTGCTGATCGACGGCAGCGACTTCACCGCCCGCAACCTGACCTTCTCGAACTCCTTCGACGAGGCGGCCCACCCGGAGATCGCCAACAAGCAGGCGGTGGCCGTCCTCACCCGCGGCGACCGGCTGGTCTTCGACAACGTCCGGTTCCTCGGCAACCAGGACACCCTCTATGACAACAGCCCGAACGTGACCACCGTCAGCCGGTCGTACTACCGCAACTGCTACATCGAGGGCGACGTCGACTTCATCTTCGGTCGGGGCACCGCGGTCTTCGACCACTGCGTCATCCACTCGCTGGACCGCGCCTCCACCAGCAACAACGGCTACGTGACGGCGGCCAGCACCGACATCGCCAACCCCTACGGCTACCTGTTCACGCACTGCGAGCTGACCAGCGACGCGCTACCCGGGACTGTCTCGCTTGGCCGCCCCTGGCACCCGAGCAACGACGTGAACGCCATCGCCCAGGTGGTGTTCCGGGAGACCGTCATCGGGGCGCACATCAACCCGACGCCGTGGGCCGACTTCGGCACCTTCTCCTGGCGGGACGCCCGCTACTTCGAGTACCACAACAGCGGGCCCGGGAGCACGGTGACCGCGGACCGTCCACAGTTGACCGACGAGCAGGCGGCGGCGTACACGCCGCGGGCCTACCTCGCCGGTGCGGACGGTTGGAACCCGATCTCCTAGCGGCCGGTTCCGCGCCGGAGGAAGGTGCGGTCGGCGCGGAACAGCAGTGGGGCCCGACTCGCGTCGGGCCCCACTGCTGTGTCCCCCGGAAAGTTCGCTCAGCCCTGAGTTGGCTCAGCCCTGAGTTGGCTCAGCCCTGAGTTGGCTCAGCCCTGAGTTGGCTCAGCCCTTGAGTTGGCTCAGCCCAGCCAGGCGGAGCTGGTCGCGATCGCGGTGAGCTGGTCGAGAGTGAGCAGCAGCGCCGGCCGGGTGGACGGGCCGTGGCCGGTGTCCACCGCGTTCCACTGCGCCACCACGATCCGCAGCCCGTCCGTGCGACGGATCTCCACAGAGGCCTGCTCCAGTTGGGGAGCGCGCGTGTCGTCGTTGGGGCCCACCGCGGTGAGCAGCAGGGTGCCGTCCGGCAGCGTGCTAGCCACGCAGGTGGTACCGGCCGGGAAGTGCTGGGCCGCGCAGGTCAACGCGGCCGGCGGCGCGTCTCCCGGCTTGCCGTGCTCGAAGAAGTGCGGCTGGACGTTGATCTCCAGCTTGCCCTTGCCCTGGCTGTCGGTCAGCACCAGCTCCGCGTAGCCGTCCTGGCTGAACGGCTGGGAGGTCTGCAAACCGACCGGGACGAGCGACTTCAGCGTCGCGAGCATGGCCGCGCCGTCGGTTACCGGCACGGTCGCGCCGCCGCCGGCCGAGGGCAACCCGGTCTGCGTCGAGGGCGAACCGGACTGCACCGTGGGCGCGCCGAAGCCCTGGGTCTGGCCGGCGCCGCCACCGCCGCCCAGCGCAGCCGCGCCGACCGGGACCGCCACGCCGGCCACCACCAGGACGCCGGCCAGGCCGGTCGCGGCGGCCAGCATCCGGTGCCGGTTGCGCAGCCGGTCGGCGCGGGCGAAGACCCGGTCCGGGCCGCCCGCCAGCGGCGGCTCGTCGGTCAGCGCGACATCGAACAAGGACTGGAGCTCATTCATCGGGTACCTCCGTGGGTGGTGACCGGGGCGGGAAAGGGCAGCAGATCGGCCAGCACCTCGCGGAGCGAGGCCAACGCCTTGGCGGACTGGCTCTTGACGGTGCCCTGGTGGATGCCGAGGGCCTCGGCGGTCTCCTCGACGCTGCGGTCCTCCCAGTAGCGCAGCACCACGACGGCACGCTGCCTGGGCGGCAGCGATCGCAGCGCGGCCAGCACGGTCAGCGCGCAGTCGTGGTCGGTGGCCGGTGTCGAACTCTGGCCCGGGTCGGCGGTGGGTTGCTCCCGCCGGTGCCGGGCCAGGTCGCGGTCGTCCAGGAAGACCCGCAGGAGTACCCGCCGGGAGTACGCGTCCAGGCTGTCCACCCGCCGTCGGCGCGCGGCGACCACGACCTTCGCGAGCGACGCCTGCACGAGGTCCTCGGCCCGGTGCCAGTCGCCGCACAACAGGTATGCCGTGCGCCGCAGGTGCACGTACCTGGCCTGGACAAACGCGTGCAGGTCGGCATCGGTTTCGCCAGCCATGGGCGGTCCTCCCGTCTGGGGTGTGCTGCTGTCACCCATCCTTGACCGGGACGACCGGCCGCCAGGTTGCCCGCGTCCCGCCGCGTCGTCGGGGCCGGGCCAGTTAACCTACCGCTGTCCGCCGGCTGACCTGCGGACGGACAGCGCGCGGCACGGGGGGTGGGAGTGTCTGTGGTGGGATGGCGGGACCTGGGCGAGCCGGCACGGAGCATCGGAACTGCGGTGACCCGTGCCGTCGACGCGGCGCGCGACCGCGACCCGGACGCCTACGTACCGGCCGTCGCGGACCTCGGGGCACTGCCGCGCGGGTACCCGGGGGAGATCCTCGGCGCGCTGCTGCGCGGGCTGCTGGAGGAGCAGTACCCGGACGGGCTGGACGGCGACGACATCCGGCAGCTGCTCACCGACTGCTACCGGGGTGCGGCCGGCTGGCTGCCGCCTGCCCAGTTGGACGGGCATGTCCTGCTCGCGGCGCTGGCCAGCGCCCTGGGAGTGCACGAGCCCGGCGTCACCTACGAAGAGATCACCACCCCGCCCGGGCCGGATACGTCTGCGGAGTGGGTCGACCCGGTGGGCGGCTCGGTGATCGGCGCAGCCACCGCCGGGGCGGGTCCGGGAGAGTCGTCGGCGCTGCGGGCACCGACCGCGGCGCAGTACGCGGCACACGCGCCGGTGCTGATCGCCGAACTGGTCGGCGGGGACCGGCGGCGACTCGGCCGGCACCTGGACGCGGCGTTCGCCGAGATCCTCCGCGCGGAGACGATGGAGCTGCCCTGACGGGTACCCCGCAACTGCAACGCGGCCCGCACCAGGTGTCGGTGCGGGCCGCGAAACCGGGAGTCGGTCAGGCGACGGTCACGTCGTCGACGTAGATGGTGCCGGTGCCGTACCAGCCGTGGACCCAGACCTGCACCGCGCCGCTTGCCCCGGTGGTGAACTGGACGGACAGCTTGGTGTAGCTGCCCGATGACGTCCAGGTGCTGTTGTTGGTGGCTGCGCCGCTGGTGCCGAGGAAGGCGTAGCTGCCCTGCACCCAGGCCGACAGCGTGTACGTGTGGTTGGCCGCCAGGGTGAGGCTCTGCGTGCACTGGGCGTTGTCGGACGCGGATGCCGCCGCCTTGAGCGCCCGGCTACCCGAGTGCACCGGCGAGGTCACCACACTGCCCAGGCCGCCCGCGCAGGTCCACGGGCTGAGCGCGCCGGACTCGAAGCCGCCGTTGACCAGCGCCCCGGCGGGCGCCGAGGTCGAGGACGACGGCGACTTGGACGGCGACGAGGACGCCGAGGTGCTCGCGAGTCGGTGAGGCTGAGGCCGACGCCGAGCGGGTCGGGGAGGGGCTGGTCGCGCCGCTGGTGAAGGGCTCGAAGACGTGGCTGAACTGCCAGGTCGACTGGCTCACCCCGGAGCAGTTGTCGGCTGCCGCGCCGCCCGGACAGCCGCCGTTGTCGCGCTGCAGCGCCCAGAAGGACAGCTCGGCGAGCCCCTGGCTGACCGCCCAGGCCTGGACGACCGGGGCGTCGGCGGTGGTGAAGGTCTCGGCCGGGCCGTAGTCGTCGACGCCGATCATCTCGGTCACGCCGATCATGTTCCACAGCTGGGTGGAGGACTTGCCCGGGTACAGGTTGGCGAGTTGGCCGTGCAGGCCGGTGGCCGCGGTCTTGGTGTCGTTGGCCATCTCGTGCGTGGCGCCGTCGTAGTAGTCGAAGGTCATGATGTTGACGACGTCGATGCGGGCGTTGTTGGCGACCGCGTTCTGCAGCACCGCGAGTCCGCTGGGGGCCAGCCCGGTGCGGGTGGTCGGCAGGGTGTAGCTGAACTGCACGGTCCGGCCGTTCGCGACGGCCCAGTCCTCGACCATCTTGATGGCCTTGTTGCGGCGGTCGATGCCGGCGGTGTTGGTCAGCGAGTTGTCCTCGGTGTCCAGGTCGAGCCGGGTCACGTTGTAGGTGGTGATGACCTTCTCGTACTCGGCCGCGATCGAGTTGACATTGGTGCACCAGTCGGCGATCTCGGTGCCGCTGTTGTCGGCCGCGTACCCGCCGAAGGACGGGATCACGTCGCCGCCCCGGGCCCGCATGCTGGTGATGTCGGCGCCGAAGGTGGACGAGGCGATCGGCATGCCGGTGTCGCCGTTCCAGTACACCGTGCAGGATCCCGGGCTCGGCGTCTGGACGAACGCCATGGTGAGGAAGTTGGCGCCGGACTGGCTGGACAGCCCGTTGAGGCTGTCGCCGTTGTACGCCTCGAAGTAGGGCGCGAAGACGTGTGCGGGCAGGGGCGTGCCGATGGCGGCGCTGGCCGGACCGGTCAGCCCCCACACCAGGGCGGCGCCGGCGACGACTGCGCCAGCCGTTGCCGCGGTCAACAGGCGAGTACGGGGGAGCATGCGAAACCTGCTTTCGAGTCGGGGGGAAAGCGATGACGCTAGCTAGTAAGTAAGGTTTCCTTACAGAAGCAAGCTACGACCGCCCCAACTCGGCTGTCAAGACTGTCGATGTTCCCGGTCCACGGTGGATGGTCCGGCACCGGGCCGGGCGGCCGGACCAGCCGGCGAGCGGGTCGGACAAGCCGGGAGTCGGAGAGGACCAGCCGGAAAGCGGGTCGGACAGCCCGGTGGCGGGACAGCCGGGGGCGGGCGGGGCGGGCCCTGGGCGGTGGCCTGTGGCGGGAATTGGCGCGACGGCGTGCGTAGGGGTGGGACAAGTCGTATCGGTCAATCTCGCGGTGCCGGAGGCGAGCGCCGCCAGGTCGGTGGGGGATTACCGGGATCAACAAGCAGCCGGTGGCCGGGCCGGTGGCGGTGCGCGCGCCGGGGCCGCCCCGGGTGAACCGGCGGACCCACTGGGCCTGGACTCTTGACCCCGACCTGCTACCCCGGCTCCTCCTCGTCGACGACCTCGACGAGGAGACCCGGGATCACGTGCACCGGAGGTTGGGCGGCGGAGGTGGAAGGGCAAGATCGCGATTAGGTACACCGAACTGCCCGCTGGGGGGCGTCCCGGTGCAATCAATCGCGATCTTGACTCCGCTTCTCACGCATTGGCCGGCAGGCGCTCCATCAGGCTGCGGAGGTCGTCGGCGTGCTCTTCCTCGTCGGCGAGGAGCTGCTCGATGAGGCGGCGGGTGGTCGGGTCGGAGTCACCGATCCAGCGGGCGATCTCGGCGTAGCTGGAGATCGCGATGCGCTCGGCGACCAGGTCCTCGGCGATCATGTCACGCAGGTCGGTGCCGGGGGCGTACTCGGTGTGGCTGCGGCCGGCCAGGACCGCCGGGTTGAAGTCGGGCTCGCCGCCGAGCTGGCTGATCCGCTCGGCTGCCAGATCGGCGTGGCGCTGCTCGTCGTTGGCGTGCTCAAGGAACTCGGCCGCCACCGTCGGGCCGTGGACGCCCTGCGCGGTGTAGTAGTGCCGCTTGTAGCGCAGCACGCAGACCAACTCGGTGGCGAGCACCTCGTTGAGCACGTCGATCACCCGCTTGCGGTCGGCGCCGTAGCTGGCGGTCACCGGCCCTTTGTCGATCTCGGCGCGGGCATCCGCCCGGATCCGCTCCAGATCCAGCGCGAACTCGTTCATCGGTGACTCCTGTCGTCCACGGGCGTCGATGGCCGGTACTCGATGTGCGGGTTTGTGGCGGTCACGGGATCTCCACCGCATTCGCAACGTACCGCCGGATCGTCCGTCCCGCTCGACAATGCGGCGGCGTGCCGGACCGCTGTATGAAAACGGGTGAAAGAAATCTATCGGACAGGGCACCGGAACGCTGAATTGCTTACAGAGAGTAGCGATCCGGCGTCGATATACATGATCGAATTACCTCGTGCAGGGCTACGACTACGCAGCGTCCACATTGCCATGCCAATGTGGGATTCCCGACCGGACCGATGCCACTGAAGACGGCACCCACGGTAACCCGCCAGTACCATTCCCAGGATGCGCTTACCCGCGTCCCCCCGCACGGTGCCGACCCCCCTCGGGTCCGCCCCCCGGAGCACCGTCAGCGCACAGTGGCGACGGCTGCTGGCCGCCATGATCACCGTGGTGCTCGCCGCCGGCCTGGTGCTCGCCGGCCCCGGCCCGGCCTACGCCGACCCCGATGGCGACACCAGCCTCGACGCACTGAAAGCCAAGCTCGACGTCGCCGCCGCCGCTTACAACGACGCCAAGGGCCGGCTCGACACCGCCCGCGCCAAGCAGGCCGAGATCTCGGCACAGCAGCAGGCCACCGCCACCGAGTTGACCAGCCTGACCGCCCAGGTCCAGGTGATCGCCGGCACGATGTACGCCACCGGCCGGCTCAGCGCGCTGAACATGATGCTCGACGCCGGCTCGGCCGACGACTTCCTCAGCCGCGCCACCATGCTGTCCGCGCAGACCGAACTGGACAACGCGAAGCTGGGCGAGCTGACCACCACGCGGGCCCGCTACGACAAGCTCGCCACCGAGATGGCCCAGCAGGTCGCCGTGGAGACCAACCAGCTCGCGTTGATGGACAAGCAGAAGAAGGCGGCCGAGAAGGCGCTCGCCGACGCCAAGGGCGGCGCCTCGGACAACGGCCCCGGCGCCTCGGGCAGCGCCAGCGCCACCGCTGCGGCACGCAACTCCGACGGCAGTTGGCCTGCGGAGAAGTGCTCGCAGGACGACCCGACCACGTCCGGCTGCCTGACCCCGCGCACCCTGCACGCGTACCAGGAGGTCAAGAAGGCCGGCTTCACGCACTACGTGTCCTGCCATCGCTCGGGCGGCTCCGGCGAGCACCCGAAGGGGCGGGCCTGCGACTGGTCGGCCAACGCCAGCACCTTCGTCGACGCCCGGGCCACCGGCGACGACAAGGCCTACGGCGACCGGCTCGCGAGCTGGTTCCTCACCAACGCCGACCGGCTCGGCATCCTCTACGTGATCTGGTACAAGCGGATCTGGATGGCCAGCACCGGGTGGCGCTCCTACGGCGGTGACGGCACCCCGGCCGGCGACCACTACAACCACGTGCACATGTCGATCCAGTAGCGGCCCGGTTTACGGCCTCAGGTCTACGGCTCCAGCAGGGCGTTCTTGCCGATCACGACGATGCCGTTGTCGGAGACGGTAAACCGCTGCCGGTCCCGTTCCAGGTCGACGCCGATCTCCATGCCCTCCGGCACCTGCACGTTCTTGTCCAGGATCGCGTTGCGCACCACCGCGTGCCGGGCGATGTCCACGCCCTCCATCAGCACGCAGCCCTCCACGTGCGCCCAGGAATGCACCCGCACGTTGGGGGAGACCACCGAGTTCTCCACCAGCGAACCGGAGACCACCGCGCCCGGCGACACCATCGAACCCAGCGCCCGGCCCAGCCGCTCCTGCCAGCCGTGCACGAACTTGGCCGGCGGCCACGGGCCGTGGTGGGTGTAGATCGGCCACTCGTAGTTGTAGAGGTTGAAGACCGGGTGGATGGCGATGAGATCCATGTGGGCGTCGTAGAAGGAGTCGAGGGTACCCACGTCCCGCCAGTAGCCACGGTCCCGTTCGTTGCTGCCGGGGACCAGGTTGTCCCGGAAGTCGTAGACGTTCGCCTTGCCCTGCCCGACCAGGCTCGGGATGATGTTGCCGCCCATGTCGTGCTTGCTGGTCGGATCGTGCGCGTCGGCGATCACCGACTCGAC
This sequence comes from uncultured Actinomycetota bacterium, assembly GCA_963794685.1. Taxonomy (GTDB): domain Bacteria; phylum Actinomycetota; class Actinomycetes; order Mycobacteriales; family Micromonosporaceae; genus CAVTWH01. The sequence continues at coordinate 156,144 of CAWCFK010000016.1, forward strand.
CAGCGCGTCGGTGGTGAAGACGTAGTTGCCCATCGAGGCGTAGATCTCGTCCGGGGCGTCCGGCAACCCGACCGCGTCCTTCGGCTTCTCCCGGAACGCCACGATGCGCTGGCCGTCCTCGCCGACCTCGATCACGCCGAACTGGTCGGCCTGCGACAGCGGCTGGCGGATACCGGCCACGGTGACCGCCGCGCCGGAGGCGATGTGCGCCTCCACCATCTGCCGGGGATCCATCCGGTAGATGTGGTCGGCGCCGAAGACGATCACGTAATCCGGGCTCTCGTCGTTGATCAGGTTGAAGCTCTGGTAGATCGCGTCAGCCGAGCCGGCGAACCAGCGTGGCCCCAGCCGCTGCTGCGCGGGCACCGGGGTGACGTAGTTGCCCAGCAGCGTGGACATCCGCCAGGTCTGCGAGATGTGCCGGTCCAGCGAGTGCGACTTGTACTGGGTCAACACCACTATCTTCAGATAGCCGGCGTTGGCCAGATTGGAGAGCACGAAGTCGATCAAGCGGTACAGGCCGCCGAACGGAACACCGGGCTTTGCCCGGTCGGCCGTCAACGGCATCAGTCGCTTGCCTTCGCCGCCAGCGAGCACAATCGCCAGGACCTTGGGTGCCATGTCCCGAACGCTAGACGCCCAATCCCTTGCACACCAGCGCAGCGCAGAAGATTACCCGATCTTGCCGGGTACCCGCCGGTACGGTCGACTAGGGTTCGAGGGGTGCAGACCGCGCCCGACCCACCAGCCCCACCGGACGCCACCCGACGCCTGCGGGTCGACCTGCTGACCCGGGAGTACCCGCCGGAGGTGTACGGCGGGGCCGGCGTGCACGTCGAGTACCTGGCTGCGCACCTGCGCGCGCTGGCCGACGTGCGGGTGCACTGCTTCGGCGGGCCGCGCACTGAGCCGGGCGTGCGCGGGTACCCCGATCCGGCCGGGCTCGCGGGCGCCAACGCAGCGCTACGAACCCTGGGCGTGGACCTGGAGATGGCGGCCGGCTGCGCGGGTACCGACCTGGTGCACAGCCACACCTGGTACGCCAACCTCGCCGGGCACGTCGCGAAACTGCTGCACGGGGTGCCGCACGTGGTGACCACGCACAGCCTGGAGCCGTTGCGCCCGTGGAAGGCCGAACAGCTCGGCGGCGGGTACCGGCTGTCCGGTTGGGCCGAGCGCACGGCGATCGAGGCGGCCGACGCGGTGATCGCGGTGAGCGCCGGGATGCGCCGGGACGTGCTGGCCGCGTACCCCGGGGTGGATCCGGCCCGGGTCCGGGTGGTGCACAACGGCATCGACACCGCCCAGTACGCCCCCGATCCGGCCACCGACGTGCTGGCCCGGCTGGGCATCGACCCGGACCTGCCGAGTGTGGTGTTCGTCGGCCGGATCACCCACCAGAAGGGCCTGCCCTACCTGCTGCGCGCGGCCCGCACCCTGCCGCCCTCGGCGCAGCTCGTGCTGCTCGCCGGGGCGCCGGACACGCCGGAGATCGCGGCGGAGGTGACCGCCCTGGTGGACGAACTCAGCAGTTCTCGAACCGGGGTGGTGTGGGTACCCGAGATGCTGCCCAAGCACGAGGTTGTCCAGGTGCTCACGCACGCCACCGTCTTCGTCTGCCCGTCGATCTACGAGCCGATGGGCATCGTCAACCTGGAGGCGATGGCCTGCGAGACGGCCGTGGTGGCGACCGCCACCGGGGGTATCCCCGAGGTGGTCGCGGACGGTGTGACCGGGCTGCTGGTACCGATCGAGCCGGGCTCGGACGGCACCGGCGCGCCGGCCGACCCGGCCCGCTTCGTCGCGGACCTGGCCGCCGCCGTGAACACCCTGGTCGAGGACCCGGACCGGGCCGCGGCGCTGGGCCGGGCCGGCCGGCAGCGCGCCGTCGACCATTTCTCCTGGCCGGCTATCGCCGAGCAGACCATGGCCGTGTACGCCGCGCTGGTGCCGGGCACGGCAGGATGAAGGCCCAACCACGCAAGCGCCGGGCCCGCCCGCTCGGCAGCGTCCCGACCGCGCACCGCCGCACCGCCGGCCAACCGGCCACCCGGACTTCGCCCGCCGCACCGCCACCGACGCCGGTCGCGCCGCTGCTCCCGACCCCGACCGCTGGTACCCCGACTACTGGCCAGGAGGCAGCTCCGATGACGGACAACCAGCCCGCGCCGCCCGCCTCGACCCCCGAACCGCCGAGCACCCCGGCCGCGGTTCCGGCCGTCGTTCCCCGGCCTCCGTCGGAGCAACCCTCGGCGGCAACGCCCAAGCCCACGCCGAAGCCCATGCCGCCGCCGGCACCCGCTACGGCAAAGGTCGCGCCCGCGTCGCCGGCTGCTACGCCCGCCCCCGCTGAGCCTGTGCCCGCTCCCCAGCCGGCCCCCGCTCCGGTTGCGGCTGTGCCCGCTCCGATCGAGGCGTCCGCCCACGCAGCGCCCGCGCCCGCATCCTCGCCTGCCACTGCGCCGGCTGTCGCTGTGCCCGCGTCCTCGCCCGCGCCTTCGCCCGCGTCTTCGCCCGCGCCTGCCGTGCCCGCTTCCCGGTCCGGTGCTGCGCCGGAGGCTGCGCCAGCTCCGGCCGAGGCACCTGTTCCTGCCGCGCCCGCGTCCCGGCCGGGCTCCGCCGCGGCCGCGTCAGCTCCGACCGAAGCGCCTGCCCCTGCCGTGCCGGCCCTCGCGTCGCCTGCGCCCGTTCCCGCAGTCGCGCCTGCTTCCTCGGCCGAACCTGTTGCCCTCGTGCCAGCGTCCGCTTCGCCGCCTCCTGGTCCGGCAACCATCTCTGCGCCCGCGCCTTCCGCGCCCGCGCCCGCGCCTTCCGCGCCTGGTCCTTCCGCGTCTGTGCCTGCGCCTGGTCCTTCCGCGTCTGCGCCTGCGCCTTCCGCGCCTGCGCCTTCCGCGCCTGCGCCTTCCGCGCCTGCGCCTTCCGCGCCTGCGCCTTCCGCGCCTGCGCCTTCCGCGCCTGCGCCTTCCGCGCCTGCGCCTTCCGCGCCTGCGCCTTCCGCGCCTGCGCCTTCCGCGCCTGCGCCTTCCGCGCCTGCGCCTTCCGCGCCTGCGCCTTCCGCGCCGGCGTCCGCTTCGCCCGCGCCCGCTGCCTCGCCCGCGCTGGACCGTGCGGCCGCCGTGCCGGCGTCCGCGTCTCCTGCGTCCGCGGCCGCGCCGCCCGTCTCCGCGTCGCCCGCTGCGCCGTCGGCGTCTACGGGACTGGCCGGGGTGGCCCGGGCGGATCTTGGGCGGGCTCCGGCGAGGGGGCGTGATCTGGGTAAAGATGGAGGTATGCGGTTCCCGATCGAGGACGTGACGCCGTCGGTGGCCGGTGGCCGGTACCCGGCCAAGGCCGTTGTCGGGGAGCTGGTGCCGGTGAGTGCCCGGGCATACCGGGAGGGGCATGACGCGCTCGGTGTCAACGTCGCCTGGTCCGGGCCGGACGGGAAGGCCGGCGCGTTCACCCGGATGCGGCCGGGGGAACAGGGCAGCGACCGGTGGCACGCGGCCATCCGACCGGACTCGCCGGGTACCTGGGTGTTCGCTGTCGAGGCGTTCAGTGACCCGTACCTGACCTGGCGCAATGCCGTGGTGAAGAAGGTCGACGCCGGGCAGGGCCCCGCCGACCTGGCCAACGACCTGGCGGTCGGGGCCCGGGTGCTGGACCGGGCGGCGCAGCTCTGCCCGCCCGGCGAGCAGGACCGGGTACGGGCCGCCGTCACGGCGTTGCGGGACGAGAGCGCGGCACTGGTGGACCGGGTCGAGCCGGCGCTGGAACTGGCCGAACTGCTCTGGGAGTACCCGGTGCGCGAGCTGGTCAGCAGCAGCGAGCCGGGGGAGCTCTACGTCGACCGCAAGCGGGCCCTGTTCTCCGCGTGGTACGAGATGTTCCCGCGCTCGGAGGGGATCGTGGTAGCCGGCGGGAAGCCGCAGCACGGCACCTTCGAAACCGCCGCGCACCGGCTGCCGGCCATCGCCGCGATGGGCTTCGACATCGTCTACCTGCCGCCCATCCACCCGATCGGCAAGGTCAACCGGAAGGGCCGCAACAACGCGCTGACCACCGCGCCGGGCGACGTCGGGTCGCCGTGGGCGATCGGCTCGGACGAGGGCGGGCACGACGCCGTCCACCCGCAGTTGGGCACCCTGGCCGACTTCCGGGCGTTCGTCGCCGCCGCCGAGCAGGCCGGCCTGGAAGTCGCGCTGGACCTGGCGTTGCAGTGCGCGCCGGACCACCCGTGGGTCACCGAGCACCCGGAGTGGTTCACCACGCTGCCGGACGGCTCGATCGCCTACGCCGAGAACCCGCCGAAGAAGTACCAGGACATCTATCCTCTTAACTTTGATAATGACCCGGAGGGCATCCGGGCCGAGGTGCTGCGGGTGGTCCTGCACTGGGTCGCCCAGGGCGTGAAGATCTTCCGGGTGGACAACCCGCACACCAAGCCGGTGGCGTTCTGGCACTGGCTGATCTGGACGGTCAAGGACCGGCACCCGGAGGTGCTGTTCCTGGCCGAGGCGTTCACCGTGCCGGCGATGATGCACGGCCTCGGCAAGGCCGGCTTCAGCCAGTCGTACACCTACTTCACCTGGCGCAACAGCGCCCGGGAGATGCGCGAGTACTGCGAGGAGCTGGTGGCGGCGGCCGACTACATGCGGCCCAACTTCTGGCCCAACACGCCGGACATCCTGCCGCCGCACCTGCAGCACGGCGGCCCGGTGATGTTCAAGATCCGGGCGGCGCTGGCCAGCCTGCTCTCCCCGTCCTGGGGCATGTACTCCGGCTACGAACTCTACGAGCACATCGCCCGGCCGGGCGTCGAGGAGTACATCGACAACGAGAAGTTCCAGCTGCGCGCCCGGCCGTGGGCGGCGGCCGAGGCGGCCGGTGAGTCGCTGGCCCCGTTCCTGACCAAGCTCAACGAGCTGCGCCGGGAGAACACCGCCCTGCACTGGCTGCGTAACCTGCGTTTCCACGACATCGACAACGAGTCACTGCTGTGCTGGTCCAAAGTGGACGATGCCACCGGCAACGCGGTGATCGTGGTCTGCTCGTTCGACACCGGTCGGGTGCAGTGGGCGAACGTCACCCTGGACATGCCGGCGCTCGGCTTCGACTGGCACGAGCGGTTCGGGGTCCGCGAGGAGTTCACCGGCGGCCGGTACGAGTGGGGCCAGCACAACGCGATCCGGATCGACCCGTTCGGCGAGCCGGTCCAGGTCTTCACCATCCACCGGCACGCCTGAGCCGGTCGGGGAGCACCGGGCCGATCGGGCGTCGGGTCTGCCGGGAGCCGGGTCGGGGAGCCCGGGGCAAATTGGTGTGCGTCCGGCGGGCCTGCTCGGCACACTGGGCGGCATGATCGAGACTCCGCTGCCCGGTGGGCTGCTGCTGCGTACTGCAGGGCCTGCTGACCTGGACCAGATTGCCGCGCTGTTGGTCGACCGGGGCGAGCCGGCCGACGCGCACGACCACCGGCTGGTCGTCACCGACCCGGACGCCGGCTGGGACTGCTGCGCCGTGGTCGTCGACGGCGATCGGGTGGTCAGCACGCTGACCCTGCTCGACGAGCAGGTCCGGGTGCGGGCCGGCGACATCGCGGTGACACTGCCCGCCGGGCAGATCGAACTGGTCGCCACCGACCGCGCGTACGAGGGCCGTGGCCTGGTCCGGGCGTTGATCGACTGGGCCCACCGGCGCGGCGCGCAGCGCGGCCAGCTCGTCCAGGTGCTGCTCGGCATCCCGTACTTCTACCGCCAGTTCGGCTACGGCTACGCAATCCCGATCCCGGCCACCCGGGCGTTGGCCGTCGCCCCGCCGCCGGCCGCGCCGGGCGACCTGGTCCGGCCGGCCACCGCCGCGGACGTCGCGGCGCTGGTCGCGCTCCAGGACGCCGCGCAGGCCGGCGCCGAGGTCGCCATGGCCCATCCCGGGCCGCGCTGGCGCTGGCTGCTGGCCCGGGAGGGCAGTAGCCAGTGGGTGGTCGAGCGGGCCGGCACGGTGGTCGGCGCCGCCCGGGTCACTCCGCCGGACGAGGGGGTACGGGTGGCGGAGTTGGCCGCAGTGGACGTCGCAGCCGCGTACGCGCTGCTCGGCGCGGCGGCACGGGAGGCGGGTGGGGACCCGGCGGAGGTACGGGTGACCGGGCGGCCCGGCACCGTGGCCGGCGACGCGGTGGCCGGCCTGCTGACCACCGAACCGACTGCGCCGGAGAGCTACTACCTGCGGGTACCCGACCCGGTGGCGCTGTTCGAGGCGCTGCGCCCGGTGCTCGGCGCCCGGCTGGTTGCCGGGGGCTTCGCCGACGCCCAGGGCGAACTGGTGCTGTCCTTCTTCCGCTCGCACCTGCGGTTCGACTACGACCACGGCACGGTCGGGCCGGTCCGGGCCGGCGGGCCGCTGCAGGCGCCGGGCGTGGTGGGCGGTGCCGGCGTCGCCCCGGATCTGGTGGCGCACCTGCTGTTCGGGCCGCTGGGCTTCGCCGGCCTGGCCGACCGGCACCCCGACGTCTACGCCAGCCAATCGGCTCGACCGCTGTTCGCGGCGCTGTTCCCGCCGGTGCACGCCGACCTGCTCTCCTACTATCTGCCCTGACGGCACGGCTGGACCCTGACGGCACGGCCGACCCTGACGGCACGGCCGGCACAGCCGCGGTGGTGGGGCCGGTGGGGCCGGTGGGACGGACGGGTACGGTCGGGCGTATGGACTACCAGGAGACCGTGGCGACGGCTGCCGCGCCGGACCGGGTATGGGCGGCGTTCGCAGCCGTCACCGAGCTGCCCCGGTGGACGGCGTCGATGACCTCGGTGACCCCGCTGGACGGCGCTGAGCTTGCTGTCGGGCACCGGTACCGGATCAAGCAGCCGGGCTTCCCGCCGCTGGTGTGGACGGTCGACGAGGTAAGCGAGGGTGCGTTGTTCAGTTGGGTGGCGCGCTCGGCCGGGGTGCGTACCCGCGCGTACCACCGGCTGGAGCAGCAGCCCGACGGCCCGGTTGTGATCACCATCGGGCTGAGTCAGCGCGGACCGCTCGCCGGCCTGATCGCCCGGCTGACCGGGGCGAAGACCCGCCGCTTCCTGAAGCTGGAGGCGGCTGGGCTGAAGGCGGCAGCGGAGGCCGCCCCGCCGCAGTCCGGGTAGCGGCCGGAGCCGGGGCTGAGTCGGGCTGTGGCGCGCGGGCCTGGGGTGCCGTCCGGCGGGCGGACTCCGGGTTTGGCAGACTCGGGTGAGCCGTCCGTCCGCACGCGAGGGAGAAGACGCTGAACAGCGCAGCAGACACAGCCGGTCAGGACGTTCCCGGTAACGACGCCGAGTGGTGGCGGCACGCGGTGATCTACCAGGTGTACCCGCGCTCGTTCGCCGACTCCGACGGCGACGGCATGGGTGACCTGCCGGGCATCACCTCGCGCCTGGACCACCTGGTCGAGTTGGGCGTGGACGCGCTGTGGCTGTCGCCGTTCTACCGCTCGCCGATGGCCGACGCCGGCTACGACGTCGCCGACTACCGCGACGTCGACCCGATCTTCGGCACCCTCGCCGACGCCGACGCGATGATCACCTCCGCGCACGCCAAGGGGCTGCGGGTGATCGTGGACCTGGTGCCCAACCACACCTCCAGCGAGCACGCCTGGTTCGTCGCGGCGCTGGCCGCCGGGCCGGGCAGCGCCGAGCGGGAGCTGTACCTGTTCCGCGACGGCCGGGGCGATGCCGGCGCGCTGCCGCCGAACGACTGGCAGAGCGTGTTCGGCGGGCCGGCCTGGACCCGGGTCCCGGACGGGCAGTGGTACCTGCACCTGTTCGCGCCCGAGCAGCCCGACCTGAACTGGGACAATCCGAAGGTCCGGGCCGAGTTCGAGTCGATCCTGCGGTACTGGCTGGACCGTGGCGTGGACGGCTTCCGGGTGGACGTGGCGCACGGCCTGATCAAGGCGCCCGGGCTGCCCGACTGGAGCCTCGACCAGCCGATGCCTGACGAAGGCGGGGCCGAGGTGCACCGCGCCCCGATGTGGGACCAGGACGGCGTGCACGAGATCTACCGGCAGTGGCGGGCGATCCTCGACTCGTATCCGGGGCAGCACATCCTGGTCGCCGAGGCGTGGGTGTCGCCACTGGACCGGCTCAGCCGCTACGTGCGCGGCGACGAGATGAACCAGGCGTTCAACTTCACCTTCCTGCAGGCCCCGTGGCGGGCCGCCGAGCAGCTCGCGGTGATCCGCGAGTCGCTGGCCACCGCCGCCACGGTGGGCGCGCCGACCACCTGGGTGCTGTCCAACCACGACGTCACCCGGCACGCCACCCGGCTGGCGCTCGGCGCCACGCAGACGCAGACCAGTTGGCAGCCGGGCACGCCGGAGCCGGACGCCGTCCTCGGACTGCGCCGGGCCCGTGCGGCCACCCTGCTGATGCTCGCCCTGCCCGGCTCGGCCTACCTCTACCAGGGGGAGGAGTTGGGGCTGCCGGAGGACATCTGGCTGCCCGACGAGGTCCGCCAGGACCCGACCTGGCTGCGGTCGGGGCACACCCAGCGGGGCCGGGACGGCTGCCGGGTCCCGCTGCCGTGGGTCGCTGACGCGCCGTCCTACGGATTCGGGCCGGGGCAGGCGAGCTGGCTGCCGCAGCCGCCGGTGTGGGCGCAGTACGCCCTCGACCGCCAACGTGGGGTGGCCGGCTCCACCTACGAGATGTACCGGGCGGCGCTGCGGCTGCGGCGGGCGTACCGGCTGGGTACCGGCACGCTGACCGAGTTGGACTCGGCCGCCGCCGTGCCCGGCAACGGGCGGGCCGCCGCCGAGCTGGTGGCGCTGAGCGTGGCGGACGTACGGGTGCTGGTCAACGTCGGGCAGGTCCCGGTGCCGCTGCCGGTCGGCGACGTCCTGATCTCCAGTGCGCCACTCACGCCGGCGGACGGCGCCGGCGGCAGGGTACTCCCGCCCGACACGACGGTCTGGCTTTCCTGAAAGGTTTACGGGTACCGGGGTGTCGGGCATAACGTGAGGTGTGCAGCCCACCGTGCCCGACGCCGCCGACCCCCACGGTCACGACCCCGACGAGAGTGGACTGGTCGAACACCCCAGCGCGCAGGACTACGACCATGCCCGCACGCTGCCCGAGGACCCGACCTGGTTCCAGCGCGCGGTCTTCTACGAGGTGCTCGTCCGTTCCTTCTACGACTCCAACGGCGATGGCCAGGGCGACCTGCCCGGCCTGACCGAAAAACTCGACTACCTCCAGTGGCTCGGGGTGGACTGCCTGTGGCTGCCCCCGTTCTATGACTCGCCGCTGCGCGACGGCGGCTACGACATCCGCGACTTCCAGAAGGTGCTGCCCGAGTTCGGCACCATCGAGGACTTCGTGGCCTTGCTGGACGCCGCCCACCAGCGCGGCATCCGGGTGATCACCGACTTCGTGATGAACCACACATCCGACACCCACGAGTGGTTCCAGCACTCCCGGCGGGAACCGGACGGCCCGTACGGCGACTACTACGTGTGGCGCGACACCGACGACGGGTACCCGGACGCCCGGATCATCTTCGTCGACACCGAGGAGTCCAACTGGACCTACGACCGGGTCCGGCACCAGTTCTTCTGGCACCGGTTCTTCTCCCACCAGCCGGACCTCAACTACGAGAACCCGGCCGTCCAGGAGGAGATCTTCAACGCCATCCGGTTCTGGCTGGACCTGGGCATCGACGGGTTCCGGCTGGACGCGGTGCCTTACCTGTTCGAGGAGGAGGGCACCAACTGCGAGAATCTGCCGCGTACCCATGAGCTGCTGAAGAAGCTGCGGGCCATGGTGGACAAGGAGTACCCGGGTCGGGTGCTGCTGGCCGAGGCGAACCAGTGGCCGGCCGACGTGGTGGCCTACTTCGGCGAGGCGGACACCGGTGGCGACGAGTGCCACATGGCCTTCCACTTCCCGGTGATGCCCCGGCTGTTCATGGCGGTACGCCGGGAGTCGCGGTTCCCGATCTCGGAGGTGCTCGACCAGACGCCGGCCATCCCGGCCAACTGCCAGTGGGGGATCTTCCTGCGCAACCACGACGAGCTGACTCTGGAGATGGTCACCGACGAGGAGCGCGACTACATGTACGCGGAGTACGCGAAGGATCCGCGGATGCGTGCCAACGTCGGGATCCGTCGCCGGCTGGCCTCGCTGCTGGAGAACGACCGTAATCAATTTGAGCTGTTCACCGCGCTGCTGTTGTCGTTGCCGGGGTCGCCGGTGCTCTACTACGGTGACGAGATCGGTATGGGGGACAACATCTGGCTGGGTGACCGCGACGGCGTGCGCACCCCGATGCAGTGGTCCCCTGGTCGCAACTCCGGGTTCTCCCGGGCCAACCCCGGCCGGCTGTACGTGCCGATGAACCAGGACCCGATCTACGGCTACCAGTCGGTCAACGTGGAGGCCCAGCAGAACAGCTCCGCGTCGGTGCTGCACTGGACCCGCGCCATGCTGGCCGTGCGGCGGCGGCACGAGGCGTTCGCCCTGGGGGACTTCCTCGACCTGGGCGGCTCCAACCCCGGAGTGTTCTCCTTCGTCCGCAGCTACGGCACGGACATCGTGCTGTGCGTGCACAACCTGTCCCGCTTCCCGCAGCCGATCGAGCTGAACCTGCAGCGCTGGCAGGGGTACCAGCCGGTGGAGTTGACCGGTCGGGTGCCGTTCCCGCACCTGACCGCCCTGCCGTACCTGCTGACCCTGCCCGGTCACGGCTTCTACTGGCTGCAACTCATCCCCGGGGAGGAGACCTCGTGACACTGTCCTTCGTGGACTGGCTGCCCAAGCAGCGCTGGTACGCCGGGCGTACCCGGACCCTGCTGCAGGCCGAGCAGGTGAAGGTCGCGCACCTGAGCGACGACCTGGACCTGATGTTCATCCGCGCCCACTACGACGACGGTGGCACCGACCTTTACCAGGTCGCCGTCGCCTGGGACGCGCCGCCCCCGCAGGAGTTCAGCGGCATCGCCACTATCGGTGACAGCGACGGCCGGATCGGCTACGACGCCCTCTACACCGAGCGGATGGCCACCCAACTGCTTGCCAACATCCAGTCCAACGCGGACTTGGAGGGGATCACCTTCCGCACCTCCGAGGGCGTCCAGCTGCCGCTCGACGCGCCGTCCCGGGTGGCCGAGGGCGAACAGTCCAACACCAGCGTGATCTTCGACTCCTCGGCCGTGCTGAAGATGTTCCGTCGGCTGGTCCCCGGTATCAATCCGGAGGTCGAGTTGGGCAGGGTGCTCAGCCAGGCGGGCAGCCCGTATGTGCCCCGGGTGCTGGCCTCCGTCGAGGGGATCGACGCGTCCGGTGAACCGATCGCGCTGGCGCTGGTCACCGAGTTCGCCACCAACTCGGCGGTCGGCTGGTCGATGGCGCTGGCCAGTGTGCGTGACCTGTTCGCCGAGGCTGACCTGCACCCCGACGAGGTGGGCGGGGACTTCGCCACCGAGTCGTACCGGATCGGTGAGACGGTCGCGGCCGTGCACGCCACACTCGCCAACGAGCTGGGCGCCGAGCCGGGCAAGGTACCGATCACGGAGATGATGTCCCGGCTGGGGGAGGCGGCGGGAATGGTCGCCGAGGTGTCCGCGGTCGCGCCGGAGCTGCACGCGCTGCTGGTGGCCGGCGACCAGCCGGTCACTACCAACGTATCCACGGCGACCTGCACCTGGGCCAGATGCTGCGGACCCCGTACCAGTGGCTGTTGATCGACTTTGAGGGCGAGCCGGGGCAGAGCTCAGCGGAGCGCCGCCGGGCCGACTCGCCGCTGCGGGACGTCGCCGGGGTGCTGCGCTCCTTCGACTACGCCGCGCACCAGCTGCTGGTCGACGAGCCCCGGGACAGCCAGCTCTTCTACCGGGCCGCCGAGTGGGTGCAGCGCAACCAGGACTCGTTCTGTGACGGCTACGCCGCATCCTCCGGGGTCGACCCCCGCGACCACGGTGACGTGCTGCTCGCCTACCAGCTCGACAAGGCGATCTACGAGGTCGCCTACGAGGCCCGGCACCGGCCGGGCTGGCTGTGGATCCCGCTGCGCTCGATCGAACGGATGCTCGGACTGGAGTGAGATTTCCGATGGTTAGCGCGCCGAGCGAGTGGATATTACCCAGCCGAACCAGTTGATTATTGGGGGCTGTCACATGCAGGTCTGGCCGGGCGCGCGGTACCCGTTGGGTGCCACCTTCGACGGGACAGGTACGAATTTCGCACTCTTCTCACAGGCGGCACACCGGGTCGAGTTGTGCCTTTTCGATGCGGACGGGCAGGAGGAGCGGGTCGACCTGAAGGAGGTCGACGCCTACGTCTGGCACGGGTACCTGCCCGGCGTGCAGCCGGGACAGCGCTACGGCTTCCGGGTGCACGGGCCGTACGACCCGGCGCAGGGGCAGCGCTGCAACCCGAACAAGCTGCTGCTGGACCCGTACGCCAAGGCGATCGACGGGGACGTGCGCTGGGACCGGGCGTTGTACGGGTACGAGTGGGGCGAGGAGGACCGCGCCTCGGAGTCCGATTCGGCGCCGTTCATGCCCAAGTGCGTGGTCACCAACCCGTACTTCGACTGGGGCAACGACCGGCTGCCGGACATCCCGTACCACCACTCGATCATCTACGAGGCCCACGTCAAGGGGCTCACCATGCGCCACCCGGATCTGCCCGAGGAGCTGCGCGGCACGTACGCCGGCATCGGCCACCCGGTGATCGTGGAGTACCTGAAGAGCCTGGGCATCACCGCGATCGAGCTGATGCCGGTGCACCACTTCATCCACGACCACCGCCTGGACGAGTTGGGGCTGCGCAACTACTGGGGATACAACACCATCGGGTTCTTCGCCCCGTACCACGGCTACTCCTCGTCCGGCAGCGCCGGGCAGCAGGTGCAGGAGTTCCGGGCGATGGTGAAGGCGCTGCACGCCGCCGGCATCGAGGTCATCCTCGACGTGGTCTACAACCACACCGCCGAGGGCAACCACCTCGGCCCGACGATGTCCATGAAGGGCATCGACAACCTGGCCTACTACAAGGTCCAGGAGGACGAGCCGCGCTTCTACACCGACTACACCGGCACCGGCAACAGCCTCAACCCGCGCGGCCCGCAGGTGCTCCAGCTCATCATGGACTCGCTGCGGTACTGGGTGATGGACATGCACGTGGACGGCTTCCGGTTCGACCTGGCGGCCACCCTGGCCCGGGAGTTCTACGAGGTGGACCGGCTCTCCACGTTCTTCGAGGTGGTGCAGCAGGATCCGGTGATCAGCACGGTGAAGCTGATCGCCGAGCCGTGGGACGTCGGGCCGGGCGGGTACCAGGTCGGCGGCTTCCCTCCACTGTGGACGGAGTGGAACGGCAAGTACCGGGACACCACCCGGGACTTCTGGCGCGGCGAGCCGGAGACGCTCGGCGAGTTCGCCAGCCGGCTGACCGGCTCGGCCGACCTGTACCAGCACGACGGCCGCCGGCCGATGGCCAGCATCAACTTCGTCACCTGCCACGACGGGTTCACCCTGACCGACCTGGTCTCCTACAACGACAAGCACAACGAGGCCAACGGCGAGGAGAACCGCGACGGCGAGGGGCACAACCGGTCCTGGAACTGTGGCGTCGAGGGGCCCACCGACGACAAGGAGATCCTCGAGCTGCGGGCCCGGCAGCGCCGCAACTTCCTCACCACGCTGCTGCTCAGCACCGGCGTGCCGATGATCGGGCACGGCGACGAGCTGGGCCGCACCCAGCACGGCAACAACAACGGCTACTGCCACGACTCCGAGCTGACCTGGATCGACTGGTCGGCGGTGGACACCACGATGCTGGAGTTCACCCAGAAGCTGACCGCGTTCCGGTCCCGGCACCGGGCGTTCCTGCGCCGCCGCTTCTTCAACGGCCGCCCGGTGCGCCGCGAGGCGGGCGCCGGCCTGCCGGACGTGGCCTGGTTCGTGCCGGACGGTCGGGCGATGACCGAGGACGACTGGGGCGCGGAGTTCGGCAGGGCGCTGATGCTCTTCGTGAACGGCCACGGCATCCACGAGCGCGGCCCGCGCGGCGAGGAGCACGTCGACTCGTCGTTCCTGCTGTGCTTCAACGCCCACCACGAGTGGATCGAGTTCGCCCTGCCGGGCGCCGACTACGGCGGCCAGTGGCAGGTGGTCATCGACACCAGCCGACCGAGTCTGGAGGACCCGCCGACGCTGCCGGCCCAGGGCCGACTGTGGGTACCGGACCGGGCGATGCTGGTGCTGGAGCAGGTGGCGTCCTGATGCCCCCCACGCCGACCTACCGGGTGCAGGTCCGGCCGGACTTCGACCTGGCGGCCACCGCCGGGATCGTGGACTACCTGGCCGACCTGGGCGTCGGGCAGCTCTACAGCGCGCCGCTGCTGGCGGCCACGCCCGGTTCCGCACACGGGTACGACGTGGTCGACCCGACCATCGTCAACCCCGAACTCGGCGGCCGGCCGGCGCTGGATGCCCTGGTGGCCACGCTGCGCGGGCGGGGACTCGGGCTGGTCGTCGATATCGTGCCCAACCACCTCGGGGTGGCCCGGCCGGAGGCGAACCCGGCCTGGTGGAGTGTGCTGCGGGAGGGCCCGGCTTCGGCGTACGCCGGCTGGTTCGACATCGACTGGCAGCGCGGCCCGCTGCTGCTGCCGGTGCTCGCCGACGACGGCCCGGCCCTGGACGACCTGCGGGTGGACGGCGACGAGCTGCGTTACTTCGAACACCGCTACCCGCTCGCCCCGGGCAGCGGCGACGGCACCCCACGGGAGGTGCACGAGCGGCAGCACTACCGGCTGGTGCACTGGCGGCGGGCCAATTCCGAGCTGACCTACCGGCGGTTCTTCGCGGTCGCCGAACTGGCCGGGGTGCGCCAGGAAGACCCGGCGGTGTTCGAGGCGACGCACGCCGAGGTCGGCCGGTGGATCGCTGCCGGGCTGATCGACGGCGTCCGGGTGGACCATCCGGACGGGCTGCGCGACCCGGCCGGGTACCTGCGCCGGCTGCGCGCCCTCGCCCCGGACGCCTGGCTGCTGGTGGAGAAGATCCTCGAGTACGGCGAGGAGTTGCCCGCGGACTGGCCGGTCGACGGCACCACCGGGTACGAGGCGCTGCGCGAGGTCTGCGGAGTCTTCGTGGACCCGGCGGGGGAGCCGCACTTCCCGGCTGCCGAGTCGTTCGCGGTGCTGGCCCGGGACGCGAAACTGGCCGCCGCCACCGGACTGTTGCGCACCGAGCTGACCCGACTGACCACGCTGGCCACCCATACCGGCGCCGACGCGCGGACGCCGGAAGCGGCGGAGCCGACCGACCTGGCCGGCCGGGCGGCGGCACCGGGTTCCGTTCCGGACGCCCCGGTCGGGCCGCCCGACCTGGCCCCGGTGCCGGCCACGGCTACCGCCACCCCGCCCGCGCTCAGCGACGTGCACGCGCAGACGGTGTCCAACCCCGGGCCCGGGGAGATCGCCACGGCACTGGCCTACCTGGCCGCGTACCTGCCGGTCTACCGGACGTACCTGCCCGCCGGGCGGGAGCACCTGACTGCGGCCGTGCAGGCGGCCCGCGCGCATCACCTGGACCCGGTGGCCGACTTGGAGACCCGCCTCGCCGATCCGAAAATCGAACTGGCACAACGCTTCCAGCAGTACACCGGGGCGGTGATGGCGAAGGGCGTCGAGGACACCGCGTACTACCGGTGGACCCGGTTCGTGGCGCTCAACGAGGTCGGCGGCGCGCCCGAGCGCTTCGGCGTGCCGCTGGCCGAGTTCCACGCCGCCAACCTGGCCCGGCAACGGGACTGGCCGACGACGATGACCACACTGTCCACTCACGACACCAAGCGCGGCGAGGACGTCCGGGCCCGACTGGCGGTGCTGGCCGAGTGCCCGGACGAGTGGCGGCTGGCCTTCGGCGAGTGGAGCGCCGCAACCGCCACCCTCGGCGACCCGGACTTCGCGCAGTTGCTGTGGCAGACGGCGGTCGGGGTGTGGCCGATCGAGCGCGAGCGGCTGCACGGCTACGTCGAGAAGGCCGCCCGCGAGCAGGCCACCTGGACCACCTGGGACGCCCCGAACCTGGAGGTCGAGCGGGTCCTGCACGAGGTGGTCGACGCGATGTACGACCTGCCCGCCGTGCGTGACAGCCTGGACGCCGTCGCCGCCCGGCTCGCCCCGTACGGGTGGAGCAACTCGTTGGGGCAGAAGCTGGTGCAGCTCACCATGCCCGGCGTGCCGGACACCTACCAGGGCACCGAGCTGTGGGAGAACTCGCTGGTCGACCCGGACAACCGCCGCCCGGTGGACTTCGCCGCCCGCCGTGAGCTGTTGACCCGCCTCGACGCCGGCTGGCTGCCCCCGGTGGACCCGACCGGCGCGGCGAAGCTGCTGGTCACCAGCGCGGCGCTGCGGCTGCGCCGGGACCGCCCGGAGCTGTTCACCTCCTACGCCCCGATCGAGGCCGGCGAGCACGTGGTCGCCTTCGACCGGGGCGGGGCGGTGACCGTGGCGACCCGGCTGCCGGTCGCCCTGCACCGGCGCGGCGGCTTCCACGAGGGCGAGACCCTGCCGCTGGCCCCCGGGCCGTGGCACGACGTCATCACCAGGCGTCCCGTCGAGTCCCTGGAACTGCGACACCTGCTGGACCGCTACCCGGTCGCCCTGCTGATCCGCGCCGACACCCCGACCGGCGACAACGCCGCCTCGACTGGCAGCGGGGACGACGTGTGATGGAGTTCTCGGTGTGGGCGCCGCGGGCGACCAGGGTCCGGCTGGCGCTGCGCGACGGGCAGCGGCCGATGGAGCGCGGCGACGACGGCTGGTGGCGTTGCGCGGTGCCGGATGCCGGGCCGGGCGCCGACTACGGCTACCTGCTGGACGACGACGAGACCGTGCTGCCGGACCCGCGCTCGCCGTGGCAGCCGGTGGGCGTGCACGGGCCGAGCCGGGTCTACGACCACGCCGCCTACGACTGGCGGGACCAGGCGTGGACGGGGCGGCAACTGGCCGGCTCGGTCCTCTACGAGCTGCACATCGGCACGTTCACCCCGCAGGGCACCTTCGACGCCGCGATCGGCCGCCTGGACCACCTCGTCGACCTGGGTATCGACCTGGTGGAGCTGCTGCCGGTGGCGTCCTTCAACGGCACCCACAACTGGGGCTACGACGGCGTCGCCTGGTATGCCCCGCAGGAGACCTACGGCGGGCCGGACGGGCTCAAGCGCTTCGTGGACGCCTGCCACCAACGGGGCCTGGGCGTGCTGCTCGACGTGGTGCACAACCACTTCGGCCCGTCCGGGGCGTACACCCCGCGGTTCGGGCCGTACCTGTCGGAAGGCGCGAACACCTGGGGGCGCAGCCTCAACCTGGACGGGCCGGACTCCGGTGAGGTGCGCCGGTACCTGGTCGACAACGTGCTGATGTGGCTGCGCGACTACCACTTCGACGGGCTGCGGCTGGACGCCGTGCACGCGTTGGTGGACCGGGGCGCGACGCACCTGCTGGAGGAGTTCGCGATCGCCGTGGACGCGCTGTCCACCGCGCTGAACCGGCCGCTGTCGCTGATCGCCGAGTCCGACCTCAACGACGCCCGGCTGGTGACCGCCCGGGAGGCGGGCGGGTACGGGCTGAGCGCGCAGTGGGACGACGACGTGCACCACGCCCTGCACACCGCGCTGACCGGCGAGCGGCAGGGCTACTACGGCGACTTCGGCAGCCTCGACACGCTCGCCACGGTGCTGCGCGCGGCGTTCTTCCACGCCGGCACGTACTCCACCTTCCGACGGCGGGTGCACGGGCGGCCGGTGGATGTGGCGCGGCTGCCCGGGTACCGCTTCGTGGTGTTCCTGCAGAACCACGACCAGATCGGCAACCGGGCCACCGGCGACCGGCTCCCGGCGACCCTTTCCGACCGCCTGCTGAAGGTGGGCGCGGTGCTGCTGTTGACCGGGCCGTTCACGCCGATGCTGTTCATGGGGGAGGAGTGGGCGGCCGGCACGCCGTGGCAGTTCTTCACCAGCCACCCGGAGCCGGAGCTGGCCGCCGCCGTGGGCAACGGCCGGCGGGCCGAGTTCGCCGAGCACGGCTGGGCCGGCGCGGACGTGCCCGATCCGCAGGAGCCGCAGACCTTCGAGCGCTCCAAACTGGACTGGGCTGAACGGGACAGCGCGCCGCACGCGGCGATGCTGGCCTTCTACCGGGAGCTGATCGCGCTCCGTCGCGCCCGGCCGGGGCTGACCGACCCGCGCCTTTCCCAGGTGGCGGTCAGCGTGCACGGCGACACGCTCCGGATGGTCCGCGGCGACTGCCTGGTACTGGCGAACTTCGGCACCGAACCGTCCACTGTGGAGCTTGGCGGCGGTGCGACCGTGCTGTTGGCCACCGATCCCGCCGTCACCCTCGGGCCGGCCACGGTCACCCTGCCGCCGACCAGCGCCGCCATTCTCGGCAGTTGAGTGACCCGGGCGGCCGCGTCAGCCGCGGGCGGCGGCTGCCTTGCCGAGGCTGACCAGGGCCTCGGTGGTGGAGTCGCCGGTCGGGATCTCCAGGAAGACGATGGCCAGCACGAACCGGTTCAGCAGCGCGTAGAACTGGCTGTCGGTGCGGAACGCGGCCTTGCCGACGCCACTGACCAGGGTCGGCGCCTTGTTGACGTCCCACGCCGCGGCCATCAGCTCCTGCAGGTCACCGACGAGCGGGTACTCGTTGACGTTCACCACGTGCCCGGTCTCCGACGCCGTCCAGACGCAGGCACGTCGGTCGGCGTCGGCGGTCGGCGGCTCGGCCGTGAACGTTTCGCCCAGCGCCTGCGCCAGGTCCTCCGCGGTGAGCAGGGTGCACGGGTCGGGCGCGGCGGCCAGGTCGGGCGCGGCGGTGCCGGTGCCGGTGCCGGTCGCGCCCGGGGTCGGGTTGCCGGTGGCCGACCCGTCGCACCCGCCCACCAGCAGGGCCGCACCGAGCAGGGCAACGAGAGGCAGCAGTCGCAGACGCATCAGGCCACCCTGGGCCATCGCGGCAGGTCAGTCAATCGCCACATCGGCACTCCCGGCCGCCGGACGGGCCTGGAAGATCACCCGTAAGACCCGACCGTCCGGGATCCGGCCACCGGTGACCGGATTCTGGGATGCTGACGGGATGCGGTTGATCGTGGACGCGGCGAATGTGGTCGGCTCCCGGCCGGACGGCTGGTGGAAGGACCGGGCCGGGGCCGCCCGCCGGCTGCGTAGGGTGCTGGAGACCGTCGCCGAACAGGGCCTGCCGGGCGGCGGTTCCGGACCGTTGCCGGTCATCCTGGTGGTCGAGGGTCGGGCCAGCGAGCTGGTCGCGGACGCTGGGCCGTCGTCGGTCCAGGTGGTCGCCGCGCCCGGCTCCGGTGACGACACAATCGTTGACCTGGTACGAGCTTCACCCGACCCGACCACCGTGGTCACCGCCGACCGGGCGCTCCGCGAGCGCGTCCGCGCCCTCGGCGCCGAGGTGCTCGGACCGCGAGGGGTCGGGTACTGATCACGATCACGTGCGAGAAATGCCCGCCCAGGGGCGTTTCCGGGCAACTGACCGCGGTCTCAGAGCTGTCCCACCTCAGTCACCCGCACCGCCGCTGCGCCGATCTCGTCGGAGGCGGCCAGGTCGACCTCGGCGGTGATGCCCCAGTCATGGTCACCGGCCGGGTCGTCGAAGACCTGCCGGACCCGCCACACCTTCGGCCCGGCGTCGATCAGCAGCAGCTTCGGGCCGCGCGCGTCCGGGCCGACACCGAGGTCGGCATGCTCGGCGTAGTAGTCGTCCAGCGCGTCCGCCCAGGCGTCGGCGTCCCAGCCGGCCTCGGCGTCCAGTTCGCCGAGGTCGTCCCAGCGTCGGAGGGCGGCCAGTTCGACCCGGCGGAACAGCGCGTTGCGGACCAGTACCCGGAAGGCGCGCAGGTTGCCGGTGACGGCCGGCGGGCGATCGTCCAGTACCCGGGCCGCGGTGGGGTCGGCGCCCGGCGAGCGTAGCCGCTCCCACTCGTCGATCAGGCTGGAGTCGACCTGGCGGACCAGCTCGCCCAGCCACTCGATGATGTCGGTCAGCTCCTCGGTGCGGGCGTCCTCGGGCACCGTCTGGCGCAGCGCCCGGTACGCGTCCGCGAGGTAGCGCAGCACCAGCCCCTCGGAGCGGGACAGCCCGTAGAAGTTCACGAACTCGACGAAGGTCATCGCCCGCTCGTACATGTCCCGGACGACCGACTTGGGGGCCAGTTGGTAGTCGACCACCCACGGATGCCCCCGCGAGTACGTCTCGTACGCGCCGTCCAGCAGCTCCGCCAGCGGCTTCGGGTGGGTGACCTCCTCAAGCAGGTCCATCCGCTGCTCGTACTCGATGCCCTCGGCCTTCATCGCGGCCACCGCCTCGCCGCGCGCCTTGAACTGCTGCGCCGAGAGGATCTGCCGGGGATCGTCCAGAGTGGACTCGATCACCGACACGGCGTCCAGCGGGTAGCTGGGTGACTCCCGGTCGAGCAGCTCCAGGGCGGCCAGCGCGAACGGCGACAGCGGCTGGTTGAGGGCGAAGTCCAGTTGCAGGTCGACAGTCAGCCGGATGCGCCGGCCGTGCTCGTCCGGCTCGGCCAGCCGCTCCACCACGCCACCGGCGAGCAGCGCCCGGTAGATGGCGATCGCCCGGCGGATGTGCCGGCGCTGCGCGCCCCGGTCCTCGTGGTTGTCGGTGAGCAGGTGCCGCATCGCCGGGAAAGCGTCGCCCGGCCGGCCGATCACGTTGAGCAGCATCGAGTGGCTGACCTGGAACCGGGACGCCAGCGGCTCGGGATCGGCGGCCACCAGCCGGTCGAAGGTCGGCTGACCCCAGCCGATCGAGCCTTCCGGCGGCTTCTTGCGCACCACCTTGCGGCGTTTGCGGTCGTCGTCACCGGCCTTGGCGAGTGCCCGCTCGTTGTCGATGACGTGCTCGGGGGCCTGCACGACGACGGTGCCGATGGTGTCGAAGCCGGCCCGGCCGGCCCGCCCCGCGATCTGGTGGAACTCCCTTGCCTGAAGCAAGCGGGTGCGCTGGCCGTCGTACTTGGACAAGCCGGTGAACAGCACGGTCCGGATCGGCACGTTGATGCCCACCCCGAGGGTGTCCGTCCCGCAGATCACCTTCAGCAGCCCGGCCTGCGCCAACGTCTCCACCAGCCGCCGGTACTTGGGCAGCATGCCGGCGTGGTGCACGCCGATGCCGTGCCGTACCAGCCGGGAGAGCACTTTGCCGAAGCCGGCGGTGAACCGGAACCCGCCGATCGCCTCGGCGATGGCGTCCTTCTCGGCCCGGGTGCACACGTTGATGCTCATCAGCGCCTGGGCCCGTTCCAGCGCCGCAGCCTGGGTGAAGTGCACGACGTAGATCGGCGCCTGGTGGGTTTCCAGCAACTCGGTCAGCGTCTCGTGCAGCGGCGTGAGCACGAACCGGAAGTGCAGCGGCACCGGCCGCTGGGCGGTGGCGACCACGGCAGTCGGCCTGCCCGTACGCCGGGTCAGGTCCTCCTGGAACCGGGATACATCGCCCAGCGTTGCCGACATGAGGACGAACTGCGCCTTCGGCAGCTCGATCAGCGGCACCTGCCACGCCCAGCCCCGGTCGGGCTCGGCGTAGAAGTGGAACTCGTCCATCACCACCTGGCCGACATCGGCGTCCGCGCCGTCGCGTAGCGCGATGTTCGCCAGGATCTCGGCGGTGCAGCAGATGATCGGGGCGTCGGAGTTCACGCTCGCGTCGCCGGTCAGCATGCCGACGTTGTGCGCCCCGAAGACCTCGCAGAGCGCGAAGAACTTCTCCGAGACCAGCGCCTTGATCGGCGCGGTGTAGAAGCTGGTGCGGCCCTCGCCGACAGCCGCGAAGTGCGCGCCCAGGGCGATCAGCGACTTGCCGGAACCGGTGGGCGTGCCCACGATCACGTTCGCCCCGGAGACCACCTCGATGAGGGCTTCCTCCTGGTGCGGGTACAGGGTCAGGCCCTGTTCGGCGGCCCAGGAGGCGAAGGCGTCGTAGAGGGAGTCGGGGGTCGTGTCGGCTCTTGGCGGCAGCCTGTCGGTCAATGTCATATCGGGGTCTATGGTGTCACGTTTCTCTGGTGGTTCTGGCTTTGGGCCGGGGTCTGGGCGGGGGTGCCCACTCCAGGCGGTCAGGCTTGATCCTTCCGTGGGCACCCCCGCCCAGACCCCTTCACGCTGCGGGTCTGTGGGGGTTGGGCTGCCGGCGGTTTGGGTGTTGCTTTGGGGGTGCTGTGGCTCCTTGGGTGCTGTGGCTCGTTGGTGCTGTGTCGTTGGTGCTGTTGTTCGTTGGTGCTGTGGTTCCGACAGGTGCTGTGGGGGTGGGGGTCTGTTGATGGGGTATGGTGTCTCCGTGGTTATGCGGTATTGGCGCTTTACGTTGGCTCTGGGTCGAGCCGACGGTCTTTTGCGCTGACCGTTACCAACCCAGAGCCAGCAGGGCAGAGACTTGAGTCTCTGCCCTTTGTCGTCCCTGCCGGCGGCTGACTCAGGGTTGAGAGGCTGCCGGTCCGGTCCCGTCCTTGATCGCAGACAGCCCGATTGCAGAAGGAAGCCTCTGATGTCCGACACCACTGCGGGTGGCCGTCCCGCCGCCGACGCCACCAGCGATCTGCACGTCGCCAGTTTCCAGCCGCTCATCTCGCCGCACGAGCTCCTTGCTGAACAGCCGCTCGGGCAGGCTCGTGCTGCTGTGGTGCGAGATAGCCGCGAACAGGTCCGGCGGGTACTTGCCGGTGAGGACGACCGGGTGGTTGTGGTGGTGGGGCCGTGTTCGGTGCACGACCCGGTGGCCGCCCTCGACTACGCCAACCGGCTCGCCCCGCTGGCCCGCGAACTCGCCGACGACCTGACCATCGTGATGCGGGTGTACTTCGAGAAGCCGCGTACCACGCTGGGCTGGAAGGGTCTGATCAACGACCCCGACCTGAACGACAGCTTCGACGTGCACAAGGGTCTGCGGATGGCCCGCCGGCTGCTGCTCGACGTGCTCGACCTGGGGCTGCCGGTGGGCTGCGAGTTCCTCGACCCGACCAGCCCGCAGTACATTGCGGACACCGCGACCTGGGGCGCGATCGGCGCGCGGACCTCGGAGAGCCAGGTGCACCGCCAGCTCGCCTCCGGCCTGTCCATGCCGATCGGCTTCAAGAACGCCACCGACGGCAACGTCCAGGTGGCCATCGACGCCGCGAAGGTGGCGTTGGGCGGGCACGTCTTCTTCGGCGTGGACGACGCCGGCCGGGCTGCCGTGGTGAGCACCACCGGCAACCCCGACTCGCACGTGATCCTGCGCGGCGGGCGCACCGGCCCGAACTACGGCGAGGCCGACGTGGCCGACGCGCTGGCGTTGCTGGAGAAGGCCGGCCGGCCCCGGCACCTGGTGGTGGACGCCAGCCACGGCAACAGCAACAAGGACCACGTCCGCCAGGCGGTGGTCGCGGCCGAGATCGGCGCGCAGATCGCGGCGGGCGAACGCGGCATCGCCGGGGTGATGCTGGAGAGCTTCCTGGTCGCCGGCCGTCAGGAGATCGGCCCGGAGATGGTGTACGGCCGCAGCGTCACCGACGCCTGCATGGCCTGGGACACCACCGAGGTAGTCCTCGCCGACCTCGCCGCAGCCGTCCGTACCCGGCGCGGCTGAGTGCGGAGATCTCGATCTGCTCCCCGGATGTGCAGTCCCACTTCACCTCCGGGGAGCCGATCGTGATCATGCCCTTCCAACTCACCCCCGGCACCCCCTCGTCCCCGGTGATCCTGCACGTTCCGCACGCCGCCCGGGAACTGACCGGCCCGGCCCGCGCCGGCCTCCTCCTCGACGATGCGACCCTGGCCACCGAGCTGGACCGGATGACCGACTCGCACACCGACCTGATCGCCTCCCGGGCCGCCGAACTCGGGGCACTGCGTCCGTGGATCTTCCAGAACCGGTACTCGCGGCTGGTGGTCGACCCCGAACGGTTCCCGGACGAGCGGGAGGAGATGCGCGCCGTCGGGATGGCCGCCGTCTACACCCGGACCAGCCACGGCGCCCCGCTGCGGGCCGACGACCCGGCCCGCGACGAGCAGTTGCTCGCCGAGCACTACCACCCCTACGCGGCGGCCATGACCGAGTTGGTCGAAGACCGGCTGGCGGCCACCGGCCGGGCCGTCGTCATCGACGTGCACTCCTACCCGAGCCGGCCACTGCCGTACGAGCTGCACGGCACCGGCCCACGGCCGGCGGTCTGCCTCGGCACCGACTCCTTCCACACCCCACCCGACCTGCTGGTCGCCGCCCGCGCCGCGTTCGCCGGGTACGGCGACACCGACCTGGACACCCCGTTCGCCGGCTGCTACGTGCCGTTGGCCCACTATCGGCGCTCCCCGACAGTGGCCGCGCTGATGGTGGAGATCCGCCGGGACACCTACCTCACCGAACCGGCCGGCCCGCCGACCGCCGGCCTGGACCGCTGCGCCGCCGCACTGGCCGCTCTCGTGGACGCCGTCCCGTCGGCGCTGGCCTGAACCGTCGTCCCCGAGCGGCTGAGCCACTGTGTGCGCCAGCACGGTCGGTGCACGCGGGCGGGTGCGGTGGCGGCTAGGGTGGGGCGATGTCGAATGGGCGGGCGGGGCGGCTGCGCCGCTACTGGGACAAGCAGTCCAGCGCCTACGACCGGGAGATGGTGGCGACCGAGCGCCGGTACTTCCGCGACACCCGGCCGTGGCTGGCCGGGCAGGCGGTCGGCGACACCCTGGAAGTCGCCATCGGCACCGGCCTCAACCTGCCGTACTACCCCGCCGAGGTGGCGCTGACCGCCGTGGAGTGGAGCGACGGGATGCTCGCGGTGGCCCGGCAGCGGGCGGCCGACCTGGGCCGGGAGGTCGCCCTGCGGCAGGGTGACGCGCAGGCCCTGGACTTCCCCGACGCCTCCTTCGACACGGTGCTGTGTTCGTTCGCGCTGTGCGCCATCCCGGACGGCCGGCGGGCACTGGCCGAGATGGACCGGGTCCTTCGACCGGGCGGGCTGCTGCTGCTCGCCGACCACGTGCCCTCCTCGCGCTGGCCGGTACGCGCCGCGCAGCGCCTCGTCGACCTGGTCAGCGTGCCGCTCTACGCAGAGCACTTCAGCCGCCGCCCGCTGCGCTGGGTAGTCGAGCTGGGCTACTCCGTCGACCGCCAGGAGCGCTTCACCCTCGGCATCATCGAACGCCTCGCCGCCCGCAAACCCGACCCGACGCAGCCGCCCGGCAAGCCCGACCCGGCGCAATCGCCCGGCAAGCCCGACCGACGCAGCCGCCCGGCAGGCCCGGCGCGGTGACCGAGCCGCCGGAAGCGGCGGTGGCCGGGTGACTGCCGAGCTGGCGCGGCTGGCGAACCACAACGCGGCCGTGCTGTGGACGGTGCTGGCGCAGGCGCGCGGGTACGGGCTGGTGCGCCGGCCGGGGCTGCTGGGCGTGGACGGTGGCGCGGTCAGCGGGGTCCGGCTGCTGCTCACCAGTGACGTGCCGGACACCGGTGACCTGGCGCTGCTGGATCAGCTCGTGGACCGGGCGCCGGTCGGTGAGCTGGTGGTGGAGGACCCGTACGGCACCGTCGACCTGACCGGCCGGGGTTTGCAGTACCGGCTGATACCGGTGATGGCGCACCTTCCCGGGCCGCTGGCCGGCGCTGCGCCGAACGCCGCCCTGCCGGTGACCCGGGTGTCCGACGTCGACCAGCTCGCCATCTTCGAGCAGCTCGTCCTGCACGGCTTCCCCCTCAACTACCCCGAGCGGTACGCGCCGGGCCGGGCCTTCCCGGTGGACCTGTTGTCCCGTCCCGAGATCGAGCTGTTCCTGATCTTCCGGGACGGCGAGCCGGCCGGTGGCTGCGCGGTGGTGCACGACGAGGCGGTATCCGGCCTCTACTGGGTGACCACCGCGCCCGCACACCGCTCGCACGGCGTCGGGCGGGCGCTGATGCACGCGGTGCTGCGCCACCTCGACGGGCGCACGGTGACGCTGACCGCGTCCCGGGCCGGGCGCCCGCTGTACGAGTCACTCGGCTTGCAGACCGTCACTCAGGCGACCTGGTGGGGCTGAGCAGGGTCGGTCAGTTCGGTGAGCCGGGCGGTGAGGAAGGCGCGTTCGGTGTCGTTGTCGGCCAGCGCCAGGGCTTCGGAGTACGCGGCCACTGCTTCGGGGTCGCGGCCGAGTTGGCGCAGCAGGTCGGCGCGGGCGGCCGGGGCGTAGCGGTAGCCGGCGAGTCGGCCGTCGGCCTCGGCGGCGAGCACGGCGTCCAGGCCGGCGCTCGGGCCGTGTGCCATCGCGACCACCACCGCCCGGTTGAGTGCCACCACCGGCGACGGCCAGGCGACGAGCAGTAGGTCGTAGAGGCCGAGCAGTTCGGTCCAGTCGGTGTGCTGGTAGCTCTCGGCCTGGGCGTGCACCGCGGCGATGGCGGCCTGCAGCGCGTACCGGCCCGGTCGACCACCGCGCAGGGCGGCCACCACGAGCGCAGCGCCCTCGGCGATCGCCGCCCGGTCCCAGCGGTCCCGGTCCTGTTCGGCCAGGAGTAGCAGCCGGCCGTCGGGGTCGGTACGGGTGTTGCGCCGGGCGTCGGTGAGCAGCAGCAGCGCGAGCAGGCCGCGTACCTCCCGTTCGTCCGGCATCAACGCGGCCAGCATCCGGGCCAGCGACAGCGACCGGTCCACCAGGTCGGCGCGTACCAGGGCCGCACCCACCGGGGCCGTGTGACCGGTGGTGAACAGCAGGTGGATGACGGTGAGCACGGTGTCGAGCCGGTCCGGCAGCTCGTGTCCGGCCGGGATGCGGTACGGGATGCGGGCCGCCGTGATCTTCTTCTTCGCCCGGGTCACCCGGGCCGCCATGGTGGCCTCGCTGACCAGGAAGGCACGGGCGATCTCGTCGGTGCTCAGCCCGCACACCAGCCGCAGGGTCAGCGCCACCTGCGCGTCGCGGGCCAGCGCCGGGTGGCAGCAGGTGAAGACCAGCCGCAGCCGGTCGTCCGGGATCACGTCCACCTCCGCGTCATCGGCCAGTTCGACGTCGTCGGAGAGTGCGCCGGGCACCGGCTCGACCAGCAGCGGCAGCTTGCTGCGCAGGGTGTGCTCGCGGCGCAGCGCGTCGATCGCCCGGCGGCGCGCGGCCACGGTGAGCCAGGCGCCGGGATTGTCGGGTACCCCGTCCCGGTGCCAGGCCTGCAACGCCGCCACGTACGCCTCCTGGACGCACTCCTGCGCCAGGTCGATGTCGCTGGCCACGCGCGCCGTCGCGGCGAGCACGAAGGCCCACTCGCGACGGTGCGCGTCCGCGACCGCCTGCTGTACCGCGCCGGGCGGATCGGTGATGGTCGGTCCGGCCACTCAGTCCCGGTTCACTCGAAGACCATGATCGGCCGGACCTCGATCGCCCCGGCCAGCACCGGGCACGCCTTGCCGGCCGCCAGCGCCGTGTCCAGATCGGGCGCCTCGATCAGGTAGTACCCGCCGAGCGCCTCCTTGGTCTCCGCGAACGGCCCGTCGCTGACCAGGTCGCCACGGATGGTGGTGGCGGTGCTGGTGGGCTGCAACCCGTGCCCGCCGACCACCTTGGCGCCGAGCGACTCCACCTGGCCGGGGTAGGCGTTGTGCGCGTCCGTCATCTGCCCGAAGAGTTCGGGGCCGCCGTTGTCCCAGGCCGACTCGTCGTCGTAGATCAGGATCAGGTACTGCGTCATCGTCGGTGCTCCTTCGTCCGTGGGGTCGCCGTGAGACCGGGGTGAACCCCAACCGTTTCGTCCTACACCGCTCCGTCGCACAGGTCGACGCCGAATCGACAGCCTGACCAGGATTATTTTTGCGGATCCGGCCGGCTCCTCAGGACGGCTTGGCGAGCAGCGCCGCGCCGATGATCCCGGCCTCGTTCTGCAGCCCGGCCGGCACCACCTCGACCGGGACGTCGACCAGGTGCAGGTACCGGTCGGCCTTCTTGCTCACTCCGCCGCCGATGATGATCAGGTCGGGCCAGAGCAGCCGGTGCAGCAACCGCAGATAGTCCTGCAGCCGCTTGGCGTACTCGGGCCAGGACAGGTTCTCCTTCTCCCGGACCGAGTCGGCCGCCCAGTGCTCGGCGTCGCCGTGGTGCAGGTGCAGGTGGCCGAGTTCGGTGTTGGGCAGCAGTTGCCCGTTGAGCAGGACAGCCGTGCCGATGCCGGTACCCAGGGTGACCATCACCACCACTCCGGACCGGCCGGCGCCCGCGCCGAAGTTGGCCTCGGCGACGCCGGCCGCGTCCGCGTCGTTCACCACCGTGACCGTGCGCCCGGTCGCCTTGCCGAACAGTTGCACCGCGTCGACGTCGATCCAGCTCGGGTCGATGTTCGCGGCGGTACGTACCACCCCGCCGGTGACCACGGCCGGCATCGTCACCCCGACCGGCCCGGCGACGCCGAGCTGGTCGAGCACCTCGACCAGGACGCCGGCCACCGCGTCCGGAGTGGCCGGCGACGGGGTGACCAGCCGTACCCGCTCGGCCGCCAGCTCGCCGGCCGCCAGGTCGACCGGCGCCCCCTTGATGCCACTTCCGCCGATGTCCACGCCCAGCACCACCGGTGTCGCCTTGCCTGATCCCGTCATCGCCACCCTCGCTCGTCTGTGCCCCCAGCCTCCCATTCTTGTCGGGCCGGGCGTCGGGGCAGGCCGGTTCGCGGGGAGCCCGGGTACACGCACGGGTGACGGGGCGGGTCGGCGGGTCTGCGCGTCGAGGTTTCGTCAAGAACCGGGGCGGCGGCGTCCTGATCGCGTCCGCGGCGCTGCGGGCAGGGCAGACTGGACCGGGAGAAGGGGGTACCGGCGGTGGGGCACGGGCAGTTGCGGGTCTACCTCGGCGCGGCGCCGGGCGTCGGCAAGACGTACCGGATGCTGGAGGAGGGTCAGCGCCGCTGCGAGCGGGGTACCGACGTGGTGGTCGGCTACGTCGAGACGCACGGCCGCCGGCACACCGCGGACCTGCTCGACGGCCTGGAAGTGATGCCCCGCAAGCAGGTCAGCTACCGGGGGACCACCTTCACCGAGCTGGACGTGGCCGCGGTCCTGGCCCGCCGGCCGGATGTGGTGCTGGTGGACGAGTTGGCGCACACCAACGTGCCGGGGTCCGGCAACGCCAAGCGCTGGCAGGACGTCCAGGAGCTGCTGGCCGCCGGGATCACCGTGGTCACCACGGTGAACATCCAGCACCTGGAGTCGATCAACGACGTGGTCGCCCAGATCACCGGGGTGCCGCAGCGGGAGACGGTGCCCGACGGGGTGGTCCGCGCCGCCGAGCAGATCGAACTGGTCGACATGACCCCGGAGGCGCTGCGCCGCCGGATGGCGCACGGCAACATCTACCAGCCCGACAAGATCGACGCCGCGCTCGGCAACTACTTCCGGGTCGGCAACCTCACCGCGCTGCGCGAGCTCGCCCTGCTCTGGCTGGCCGACAAGGTCGACGACCAGCTCGACAACTACCGCGCCGAGCACCGCATCACCCGCACCTGGGAGACCCGGGAACGGGTGGTGGTGGCGCTCACCGGCGGGCAGGAGGGGGACACCCTGATCCGCCGCGCCGCCCGGGTGGCCGCCCGGACCAAGGGCGCCGACCTGCTCGCCGTGCACGTGGCCCGCAACGACGGGCTGGCCGGCGGCGACCCCGCCCTGCTGGCCCGGCAGCGGGTCCTGGTGGAGACCCTCGGCGGCAGCTACCACCAGGTGGTGGGCGACAACGTGCCGGCCGCGCTGCTCGACTTCGCCCGTGGCGTCAACGCCACCCAACTGGTGCTCGGCGCGAGCCGCCGGGGCCGGTTCGCCCAGGTGCTCACCCCCGGCGTGGGGGCCACCACGACGCGCGCCTCCGGCACCATCGACGTGCACCTGGTCAGCCACGAGCAGGTGGGGCGGGGCCGGCTCGGGCTGGCCCCGCGCAGCGGGCTGACCCGCCGTCGCCGGCAACTCGGCTTCGCGTTGGCCGCGGCCGGCCTGCCGCTGCTCACCCTGCTGCTCGCCCAGGTGCACACGGACCTGCAACTGCCCAGCGACATCCTGCTGTTCCTCGGCTGGGTGGTGGTGGTCGCCCTGGTCGGCGGGCTGCTGCCGGCGCTGTGCGCGGCGGTCGCCGCATTCCTGCTGCTGAACTACTTCTTCGCCCCGCCGACCCACCGGTTCACCATCGCCGAGCGGGAGAACGTGTTGGCGCTGCTGGTCTTCCTGGCGGTGGCGGTGGCCGTGGCGGTCGCCGTGGACCGGGCGGCCCGGCGCACCAGTGAGGCGGCGCGGGCGCGGGCCGAGGCGGAGACGCTGTCCACCATGGCCGGCAGCGTGCTGCGCGGCTCCGCGCCACTGCCGGCCCTGCTCGACCAGCTCCGTGAGGCGTTCAACTTCGCCGGGGTGAGCCTGCTGGAACGGCGCGGCGAGGCCCAACCCGGACCGGAGGACCGCACCGATCCGGCCGGCTGGCGGGTGGCCGGCTCGGTCGGCGACCGGCCCCCGGCCGCCCCCGCCCAGGGCGACGTGGACATCCCGATCGACGAGCGGACCGCGCTGGTGCTGCGCGGGCACCCGCTGGCCGCGGCCGACCGGCGGGTGGTGGAGGCGTTCGCGGCGCAGGCGGCGGTGGCGCTGCGCCAGGAGCGGCTGACCGAGCAGGCGGCGGCGCTGGCCCCGCTGGCCGAGGCGGACCGGCTGCGGGCCGCGCTGCTGCGGGCCGTCAGCCATGACCTGCGTACCCCGCTCGCCTCGGCCAAGGCCGCCGTTACCAGCCTGCGTCAGCACGACGTGGTCTTCGCCGACGCCGACCGCGACGAGCTGCTGGCCACCGCCGACGAGTCACTGGACCGGCTGGTACGCCTGGTGGAGAACCTGCTGGACATGAGCCGGCTGCAGGCCGGTGCGCTCGGGGTCAGCCCGCAGGCGCTGAGCGTCGCGGAGGTGGTCGCGGTGGCGGTCGACGAACTCGGGCCGGCCGGTGCGGCGGTGGCCGTGCACGTCCCCGACGACCTGCCCGAGATCGAGGCCGATCCGGCACTTGTCGACCGGATCCTGGCCAACCTGCTGGCCAACGCGGTCCGGTACAGCCCGGTTGACCGGCCGCCGCTGCTCGGCGCCAGCGAGCACGCCGGCACGGTGGAACTGCGGGTGGTCGACCACGGTCCGGGCGTGCCGGCCGGCGACTGGGACCGGATCTTCCAGCCGTTCCAACGCTTCGGCGACCGGGACAACGCCACCGGGGTCGGTCTCGGGCTGGCGCTGTCCCGCGGTTTGGCCGAGGCGATGGGCGGCACGCTGGAACCGGAGCACACCCCGGGCGGCGGGCTCACCATGACGCTGCGGCTGCCCTCGGCGGACTCGCCGCTCGTGCCCGGGGCCGACGTGACCAACACCGCAGACCCGGACACCCTGGCCCGGTTCGACGACTGGCACCCGGGAGCGGCCCGGTGACCCGGGTGCTGATCGTCGACGACGAGCCGCAGATCCTGCGCGCCCTGCGGATCAACCTGACCGCCCGGCAGTACGACGTGGTGGTGGCCGCCGACGGCGCGCAGGCGCTGCGCCAGGCCGCCGACGCCCACCCCGACCTCGTCGTCCTCGACCTGGGCCTGCCGGACCTGGACGGGGTGGCCGTGATCCGGCAGCTGCGGACCTGGTCGCCGGTACCGATCGTGGTGCTCTCCGGCCGGGTGGACAGCACCGACAAGGTGGCCGCCCTGGACGCCGGCGCCGACGACTACGTGACCAAGCCGTTCAGCATCGAGGAGCTGCTGGCCCGGATCCGGGCGGTGACCCGCCGTCGGGCCGGCCCGGACACCCCGGCCACCGTCGAGATCGGACAGTGGACGGTGGACCTGACCGGCCGGGTGGTACGCGGGCGCGCCGACCCGGAGCGCACCGTGCACCTGACCCGGACCGAGTGGCAGCTGCTCGACCTGCTCGCCCGCAACCCCGGCAAGCTGGTCGGCCAGCGGCAGCTGCTGCAGCAGGTGTGGGGGCCGACGTACGCGACGCAGACCCAGTACCTGCGGCAGTACCTGGCGCAGTTGCGCCGCAAACTGGAGGACGACCCGGCCCGGCCCCGGCACCTCATCACCGAGCAGGGGATGGGGTACCGGTTCCGGCCGTGACCTCCTCGTCCCGGGTCGGTCAGGCGTTCTCGATGGTGACCGGGTCGATCCGGTCGGCCGGGGTGAAGCCGAAGACGTGACCGTAGAAGGCCAACTCCGCCTCGATGGCCCGCTTGATGTTGGCGGCCTGCCGGAACCCGTGGCCCTCCCCGGCGAACGGCAGGTACGCCACCGGCAGCCCGCGCTCCTTGGCAGCGGCGAACATCGCCTCCGCCTGGTTGGGCGGCACCACCTTGTCTTCCAGGCCCTGGAACAGGATCAGCGCGCTGGACAGCCGCTCGGTGTGGTGCACCGGCGACCGGTCCCGGTACACCTTGGCCGCCTCCGGGTACGGACCGACCATCGAGTCCAGGTAGCGCGACTCGAACTTGTGCGTGTCGCGCAGCAGCGCCTCCAGGTCACCGACGCCGAAGTGGCTCGCCCCGGCCTGGAAGAAGTCCCGGAAGGTGAGCGCGCACAGCGTGGTGTACCCGCCCGCGCTGCCACCCCGGATGGCCAGCCGGCCCGGGTCGGCCAACTCCTGCGCGACCAGGTACCGGGCGGCGTTGACGCAGTCGTCCACGTCCAGCACGCCCCAGTTGCCGACCAGCCGCTCCCGGTACTCCCGGCCGTACCCGGTGGAGCCGCCGTAGTTCACGTCCACCACCCCGAAGCCCCGACTCGTCCAGTACTGGATGGCCGGGCTCAGCGTGCTGTCGGCGGCCGAGGTCGGGCCGCCGTGGCTGAGCACCAGCAGCGGCGGCAGCTCGTCGTCCGGCCCGAAGAAATCCGGGTTGGTGGCCGGGTAGAAGAACGCGAACGCGGTCTCGCCGCCCTCGGTGGGGAACTCGACCGGCTGCGCGATCGACAGGTACGCCGGGTCGTCCGGCGGCGTGGTGGATCGGCGCAGCACGGTCTGCGCCATGGTGGCCAGGTCGAGCCGGATCACCGAGCGCGGCTCGGTGGGCGAGCCACCCAGGAAGAGCGCGAAGTCGCTGCCCGCCTGCACGTCGTCGATGTCGCTGTAGGGGGTGCGGACCCGGCGGGGCGCGCCGGTGACCGGGTCGATCAGCAGCAGGTGCGCGTCGCCGTTGCGGTAGTAGCTGGCCAGTACCCGGCCGTCCGGCAGGATCGCGTAGCTGGACCGGCCGAAGACCCAGTCCGGCTGCGCGAACTCGGCGTCCATCGCCATCAGCGCGGTGGCCGCCAGCGGCTGCGCCCGTCGCCGTCGCGGTGCGTGTCGGGACCAGCGCGGCCGCGATCTCCTCGGCGGCACCGTCGATGTTGTCGGCCGAGACTCGGTAGAGGTTCCACCAGCCGGTGCGGTCGCTGGCGTAGACCAGGCTGCCGTCCGGCGCCCAGCGCGGCTGGCTGACCGACTCGGTGACGCTGCCGGCGACCAGCCGGGCCGGGCCCAGCGAGCCGTCGGCGGCGACCTGCGCGACCCACAGTTCGGTGCCGTCCCAGGGCATCCGGGGGTGGTTCCAGCTCAGCCAGACCAGCCGGGCGCCGTCCGGGCTGAGCCGGGGCGCGGCGTAGAAGTCGGCGCCCTCGACGAGGACCTGCTCGGTGCCGTCGGTCAGGCCCAGCGCGACCACGGCGGCCACCGCCTCGCCACCGGCCCGGTGGTCCTCGCGGACGGCGATCAGCCGGTCCCGGCCGGCGTCGTGCCCGGCGTCGGCGTAGCGCAGCCCGTCGACGCCGTGGAAGAGCTCCGGTTCGGTGTCCGGGCGCAGCCGGTAGATGGCCTGGTCGGCGAAGTTGACGGCGTAGATGTCCCGGCCGGCCACGGTGTACGCGCCGCCGCCGTACTCGTGCACCCGGGTGCGTACCGACAGCGGCGCGGGGGACAGGTCGACACCGTCGGCCACCAGCACCGCGCGCCCCTGCGTCGGGCGGTGCTCCAGCCACAGCGCCCGACCATCCGGGGCTATCTGCAGGCTACCCAGAGTGACCGTTTCGGCCACCAGTGAGTCAGCGGTGAACGGGGAAGCCCAGGATCCGTACGGGGCGAGCGTCGGCTCGTTCGTAGACATGCGGCGATCGTAACCAGGTGTCACTGCCGCACCATCGTCAGACCGGGATGTGGGCGCCCCGTACCGCTGCGGAGTCGGTCGAACACAGGAACGTGACGGTCCGGGCGATCACTTCCGGTGACACCCAGCCGGCCCGGTCGGCGTCGGGTTGGCCGGCCCGGTTCGTCGGCGTGTCGATGACGCCGGGCAGCAGCGTGCTGACCCGGATGCCGTCCCGGTCGTACTCGGCGTGCAGGGCGTCCGCGAACGCCAGCACCGCCGTCTTCGCGGTCAGGTACCCGGCCGCGCCGGGGAACGGCCGCCGCACCGCCCGGCTGGACACGCACACCACCGCACCGCCACCGGCCGCCCGCAGGTGCGGCAGGGCGGCGTGGCAGACCAGGTAGAGCGGGCGCAGGTTGACCCGCAGCACCGCCTCGAAGTCGGCAACCGGCGTCTCGTGCACCCGGCCGCCACTGGCGAACCCGCCGAGCAGGTTCACCACCGCGCCCAGCGGCCGGTCTGGCGCAGCGACCGCCAGCCGCACCACCTCGGCCACGGCCGCCTCGTCGGTCAGGTCAGCCCGCACGCTCACCAGGTCGCCGCCGCTGCCTACCGGGTCACCCTCAGGCAGGGCACCGGTCGGGTGCCGGGCCGGGGCGACCACCCGCCAGCCGGCCGAGCGCAGGGCCGCGACGACAGCCGTGCCGAGTCCGCCGGTACCCCCGGTGACCAGTGCCGTGCCTGCCATCATCGCGCCCCCTGTCGCCGGGCCGGGTCAGGTCGCCGTGGCCAGCTCGCGGACCACCGCGAGCGCCTGCTCGACATGCTTGCCGACCTGCATCTGTGAGGAGAATACGTGCCGTACCACGCCGTCGGCGCCGATCACGAAGGTGACCCGGCCGGGCAGGATCCCGAGGGTGGCCTGGACGCCGTAGGCCGCCCGGACTTTGCCGTCGGGGTCGGCGGCGAGCTGGAACGGCAGCCGGTGCTTGTCGGCGAAACGGCCGTGCGAGGCCACCGAGTCGGAGCTGACCCCGATCACCTCGGCGCCGGCGTCGACGAAGTCACTGAACGAGTCCCGGAACGAGCAGGCTTCCCGGGTACAGCCGGGGCTGTCGTCGCGGGGGTAGAAGAACAGCACCACGACCTTGCTGCCCTGGTACGAGCTGAGGGTCACCGGGGTACCGGCCTGGGTGTCCAGGGTGAAGTCGGGTGCGGGGTCGCCCACCCGGATCGTCGTCGCCATCCGCCCAGGCTAGCCCGCCCGGGACCGGCCCGCCGGTGGGGCTCTCAGCCGCGCAACAGCTGCTCCAGGGAAGTGGCCGGGCGGCCGGCCAGCCGGGGCACGTCGTCGGTGACCTCGGCAAGTTCGCCGGCCGCGATCGCGGTGTACGTGCTCACCCAGGCATCCACCTGCCAGGCCGGCGCCCCGTACCCGGCTCGCGACCCGTACGCCTCCTCGACCGTCTCGGCGTGGTAGCTCAACTGCCGTCCGGTGACCCGGCTGACCGTCGCGGCGATTTCGGCCAGCGTCAGCGCCTGCGGACCGGTCAGCCGGTAGTCCTTCCCGGTGTGCCTGGCCGGGTCGAGCAGCACCGTGACCGCCACGTCGGCCACGTCCCGGATCGCCACGGCGGCCACCCGACCGTCGCCGGCCGGCCCGCGCAGTACCCCGTCCGGGCCGGCGAAGACCGGCAGCAGGTCGAGGTAGAAGTTGTCGCGCAGCATGGTGGTGGCCACGCCGGTGTCGCGCAGCCGCTCCTCGGTGGCCCAGTGATCGCGCCCCAGGGTGAAGGTGCAGTCCGGGGCGGCGGCGTCGAACGACGTGTAGACGATGTGCCCGACCCGGGCGGCCAGCGCCGCGGCGATGAAGCCGTAGTGCTCGTCCAGCCGGGTCGCCGACTCGCTGCCCGAGACCATCAGCAGGGTGTCCACTCCGGACAGTGCCGCCCGTGCCTCGTCGGTGTCGCCGTAGGAGCACCGCGCCACCGTCGTGCCGGCCAGTTGCGGCGCCCGGTCCGGGTCGCGGGCCAGCAGCCGCAGCGGGATGTCGAGCTCGGCCAGCCGGGCCGCCACCCGGCCACCCACCCGCCCGGTCACTCCGGTCACGCCGATCATCGGCTCTCCTCCCAGCTCATTTCGTCACGCCCAAGGCCGCCCTGGCGAGCCGGCCAGCCCGCCCGTCCGGCTGGCCGGCAGCAGGGAGCACGGTGGCCCGGCTCAGGCGATGGTCTGCCACCAGCTGTCCAGGGGCGGCGGGTCGGTCACGTCGACGGTCTGTCCGGGGCGCGGGACCGCCAGCTGGACCTCGCGGGCCTTCGCCTCCTGCACCAGCCGGTCCACCGGCTCGGCCCAGTCGTGGAAGGCCAGGTTGAAGGTGCACCAGTGGACCGGGATCAGCAGCTCACCGGCGAGGTCCAGGTGCGCCTGCACGGCCTGCTCCGGGAACATGTGGATGTCCGGCCAGTTCACCCCGTACGCGCCGATCTGCACCAGGGTGGCGGCGAACGGGCCGTACCGGGTGCCGAGGTCGGCGTAGCCGGCGAAGTAGCCGGAGTCGCCGGTGTAGAAGACGGTGCGCTGCCCGCTGGCGATCACCCAGGACGCCCAGAGCGTGTTGTTGCGGGTGAACGCGCGGCCGGAGAAGTGCTGGGCGGCGGTGGCGGTCAGCGTCAGCGGCCCGATCGTGACGCCCTCGTCCCAGTCCAGTTCGACGATCCGGTCGGCGGGCACCCCCCAGGCCGACAGGTGCGCGCCCACCCCCACCGGTACCAGGAACGGCAGGTCCGGCCGGGCCTGCGCCAACTCCTGGATGGTGGCCATGTC
This sequence comes from uncultured Actinomycetota bacterium, assembly GCA_963794685.1. Taxonomy (GTDB): domain Bacteria; phylum Actinomycetota; class Actinomycetes; order Mycobacteriales; family Micromonosporaceae; genus CAVTWH01. The sequence goes on from CAWCFK010000016.1 coordinate 193,070, forward strand.
CAGGTGGTCGTAGTGGTCGTGGGAGATCAGCACGGCGTCCAGGGCCGGCAGGTCGGCGAGCGGCACCGGGGCCGGGTGCAGCCGGCGCGGTCCGACCAGCCGGGACGGCGAGCAGCGCTCGCTCCACACCGGGTCGAGCAGGACCCGGCCGCCGTCGAGCTCGACCAGCGTGGCGGCATGCCCGTACCAGGTGATGTGCAGGTCGTCGGGGCCGGCCGGCGGGGCCGGGACGGCCAGCGGCACCGCGGCCGGTGGGCCGGCGCTGCTGGGTACCGAAGATCGCCTCGCGCAGCAGGGCCGCCCCGCTGCTCGGGCTGACCGCCATCGTCACCGGGTCCTCGTTGTGGAACGTGCCGTCCCGGAACCGGGGGGACTGGCGGACCCTGTCTCCCCGGGTTGTCGTGCGCTGGCCGCCGAACTGCGCGGGAATGTCCCGCAGCGCCCACACCGCCAGTGCGCCGAGGCCGGCCACCGTCGCCGCCGCGCCGACGCGCCGCGTCCATCCACCGCTCATCCGCCCAACCTACCCGCGCCGCCGTCGGGCCGGTCCGGCCGCGGGTAGGTTGATCGTTGGCGGCCGGGTCCGGGCCGCAACCGAGTGGAGGCAGCATGAGCAGGGTGGTGGTCACCGGGGGGAGCGGCAAGCTCGGCGTCGCGGTGGTCGAGGAACTGGCCGACAGCGGGGTACGAGGTGGTGAACCTGGACCGGGTACCGCCGCCGGACGGCGCACCGGGCTCGTTCACCCGGGTCGACTTCACCGACTACGGGCAGACCGTGGAGGCGCTGACGCCATCGACGAGCGGTACACCGGGGTCGACGCGCTGGTGCACCTGGCCGCCATCCCGGGGCCGGGGATCGCCCCCAACGCGGCCACCTTCACCAACAACATCACCGCCAGCTACCACGTCTTCTCGGCCGCGCGGGCAGCCGGCATCCGCAACATCGTCTGGGCCTCCAGCGAGACCCTGCTCGGGCTGCCGTTCACCACCCCGCCGCCGTACCTGCCGGTGGACGAGGAGTACCCGGCCCGGCCGGAGACCGCGTACTCGCTCGCCAAGCACCTGGAGGAGCAGCTCGCCCAGCAGCTGTGCCGGTGGGATCCGGCCCTGAAGATGTACGGCCTGCGCTTCTCCAACGTGATGGCGGTCGAGGACTACGCCCGGTTCCCGTCCTTCGAGGACGACCTGCCCAGCCGGCGCTGGAACATCTGGTCCTACATCGACCGGCGGGACGGGGCCCGTGCCGTGCGGCTGGCACTGGAGCACGACGGGCGTGGCTTCGAGGTGTTCGTCATCGCCAACACCGACTCGGTACTGTCCCGGCCGACCGCCGAGGCGATCGCCGCCGAGTTCCCGGACGTCGAGGTGCGCGTCCCGTTCACCGGGACCGAGGCCGGGCTCTCCAGCGCCAAGGCTCAGCGGGTGCTTGGCTTTGCAACCGCAGCACAGTTGGCGGGACCACGTGACCGGGCGCTGACCGGCCCGGCGCACAAAGACGGGGAGGCGCGACATGGAGTACGTGAAGTTCGGCAACACCGGCCTGGAGGTTTCCCGGATCTGCCTGGGCATGATGAGCTACGGCGAACCGGAGTCGCGGCCGGCAGTCCTGGTCGCTGCCGGAGGACGAGGCGCTGCCGTTCATCAAGCAGGCGCTGGATGCCGGGATCAACTTCTTCGACACGGCCAACGTCTACTCGGCCGGCTCCAGCGAGGAGATCACCGGCCGGGCGCTGGCGAAGCTGGCCCGCCGCGACGAGGTGGTCATCGCCACCAAGGTGCACGGCCGGATGCACGAGGGGCCCAACGGTGGCGGCCTGTCCCGCAAGGCGATCCTCGCCGAGATCGACAACAGCCTGCGCCGGCTGGGCACCGACTACGTCGACGTGTACCAGATCCACCGTCTCGACCGGACGGTGCCGATCGAGGAGACCCTGGAGGCGCTGCACGACGTGGTGAAGGCCGGAAAGGCGCGCTACCTCGGCGCCTCCTCGATGGCCGCCTGGGAGTTCGGCAAGGCGCTGTTCCTGGCCCGGCAGCACGGCTGGACGCCGTTCGTGTCCATGCAGAACCACTACAACCTGATGTACCGCGAGGAGGAGCGGGAGATGCTGCCGCTCTGCGTGGACCAGGGCGTCGCGGTGATCCCGTGGAGCCCGCTGGCCCGCGGCCGGCTGGCTCGCCCGTGGGACACCACCACCGATCGCTCGGAGCAGGACACGGTGGGCCGCAACCACTACAGCCAGACCGTCGACCTGGACCGGCCGGTGGTGGACGCGGTCAGCGAGGTGGCCGCCGCCCGCGGGGTGACCCGGGCGCAGACGGCGCTGGCCTGGCTGTTGTCGAAGCCGGGCGTGGTCGCGCCGATCGTCGGGGCGACGAAGCAGCAGCACCTCACCGACGCGGTGGCGGCGCTGGAGCTGACGCTGACCCCCGATGAGCTGACGCAGTTGGAGAAGCCGTACGTCACCCACCCGGTCATCGGGTACTGACGCCGCACCTGCCGGCACCGGACGCAAAGTCCGGTGCCGGCGGGGTTCGTGGCCCCGCTGGCGCGGGCACACTGGACCGATGCGGCGGGACGGGCGGGTGTGACCGGGGTGCTCAGTGACTCGGCCTGGCAGGGTGTGGTGGCGGTGGTCGCGTTCGTCGCGTTCCTCGGCTACGTGGTGGTGGACGTGGTGCGCGGCTCACGGCGGCGCCGGCGCACGGACGCCGGTGCGATGCGGACGTACCACTTCACCGGACCGCGCGACGTGGCGAACTTCTACCACGACTTCATCCAGGCGGTGGACGCCGCGAAGGAGACCATCTACCGCTCCGGCGACGGCTTCTCCGCCGACCGCGGCGGCGGCTACCACGAGCGGCTGCTCGCGGCCGAAGCGCGGGCGCTGGCCCGGGGCGTGGAGATGACCCGGATCCAGACCAGTCCCCGGGCGTTCGCGCCGTGGGCGACCGGGCTGGCCCGGCTGTTGCGGGACAACCAGTTGCGGTTCCGGATGTGGGCGGACTTCGACGGGGTCAGCACCCTGGACATCGGCCTGTTCGACCCGCACGGCGCGAACCCGGTGGTGGTGCTGCTCTTCTCCGAGTTGGAGCTGTCGCTGTCCGGTCCGGGCAGCCGGATCTCCGCCGCGATGATCATGTACGGCGACCGGGCGCTGGCGGCCCAGTTGGCGCAGGGCTTCGAGGCGCGCAGTCAGGCGCTGCCGGCGATGGCCGCCGCCGACGTGGAAGCGTTGGGTACCAGCACCGTCTACTTCGCCTACGGGCCGCACATGACGGCGCGGCACATGCGCTACTTCCTGCCGGACGCGGTCCGGCTCGGCCCGGCGACACTCGCCGGCTGGCGGCTGGTACTCGGTGACACCGGCGATCCCGGCCGGGTCGCCGCCCGGATCGAGCCCGGCTCGACCACCGACACGGTGCACGGGGTGGCCTGGCAGCTCTCCGCCTGGGCGAGCAACCGGCTACGGGCCCTGGAACGCCGCCCGTACGAGGAGGTCGAGGTGCACCCGGTACACGACGGCGCCCCGATCGCCGCATTCGCCTTCGTCCACCTGCCACCGGACGACCCGACGCAGTGGAACGGTCCGGGCGCGGACCTGCAGGTCATGATCGACGGCGCGGCCGAGAACGGCTACGACGACGTGGTCGAGGAGCTGTACCGCTACCAGAAGGCGCACCAGCCGCCGCCGGTGATACCCCGGCCGCGCCCCGCCACCGAGGACCGGCAGCGTCCGTCCGCAGTGGACGGTGCCGAACCCGGCCCGGATTAACGGACGCCGGCCCGCAGCCGCCAGGTCGGGACGGCAGGTCAGCTGCTGAAGTCCTGGGTGAGCCAGATCTTCCCGTCGGAGCTGCGCAGCACGTCGATGCCGACGTGGTGGAAGGACGTGCTCAGCAGGTTCCTACGGTGCCCGTCGTTGGGCGGGGTCTCGTTGTACATCGAGGTGGTGAGCCCCTTGCCGGCCTTGATGAGTTCGGCGCTGGTGTTGGCGTGCGGGCCGCTGTAGCCGATGTTCTCCCCGCAACTGGACCACTTCACGCCCTCGGCGGAGATCCGCTTGTCGAAGCTCGGCTCGTTGGGGCACTGGTGGGACAGCCCGCAGCCGGCGGCCATCGTCAGGTTGTGCTTGTGCGCGCTGGCGTTCAACCCGGACAGCAGGGTGTACGCCGGCAGGCCGTTCTGCGCCCGTAGGTCGTTGATCTGCGCGAGCAGTTCGTTGACGACTGAACTGGCGGCGGCCGGTGCGGTGGTCTTCGTGCCGGTCGCCTTGGGGGTCGCGGTCCGGGTCGGGCTGGCCGAGGCACTCGCGCCGGGCGACGCGGAAGCACCGGCCGAGGTCGGGGTCGAGGCGCTCGGGTCGGCGCCCGGCTCGCCCTGCAGGGCCAGCTCCACCGAGCTGAGGTGCGGAATCTCGGCGGCCGCGGAGTTGTCCGTCGCGGCGCTGTGCCGGTGGGCGAGGTAGCCACCGCCGGTCAGCACGATCAGCACAACAGCGGCGGTCAGGACGTACCAGAGGCGTCGCACCGGCTCACCAAACCATCGATGCGGTACCCGAGTCAATGTGACACGACGGCCGCTGACCAGCTGCAATCGGCTGGTTACCAGGTGTGGACGTCGATGCGGAAGATCAGCGGGTCTGCTCCAGCCAGGAGGCGTACAGCTTCGCGTAGATCGAATCGACCTCGGCCACCAGTTCGGCGTGCGGCCCGCGCTGCACCACCACGCCCCGGTCGACGACCAGTACCTCGTCGGCGGCCTGGGCGGTGGAGAGCCGGTGGGCGATGGCGATGGTGGTCCGGCCCCGGGTCACCAGGTCCAGGGTGCGCTGCAGCCGTACCTCGGTGGCCGGGTCGACCGCGCTGGTCGCCTCGTCCAGTACCAGCAGGTCCGGATCGGCCACGTAGGCCCGCGCCAGCGCGACCAGTTGCCGTTCGCCGACCGACAGCGCCTCGCCGCGCTCGCCCACCTGGGTGGCCAGCCCGGACGGCAGCGAGGCCACCCAGTCCGCCAGGCCGAGTTCGACGAAGGCCTGCTCCACCTGGAGCCCGGTGAGCTCCGGTCGGGCGTAGCGGACGTTCGCGGCGACGGTGTCGTCGAAGAGGAAACCGTCCTGCGGCACCATCACCACCCGGCTGCGCAGGCTGGCGAAGTTGACCGTGGTGAGCGGCACGTCGGCGAGGCGGACCTGGCCGCGGCCCGGGTCCATCAGCCGGGTGAGCAGCTTGGCGAAGGTGGTCTTGCCGGAGCCGGTCTCGCCGACCACGGCCACCCGGCGACCGGGCTGGATGGTCAGGTCCACGTCCCGCAGTACCTCGGCGCCGCCCGGGTAGGCGAAGCCGACCTCGTGGAAGCCGACCGACAGCGGGCCGGCGGGCAGGTCCACGCCGGCCGCGCCCGGGTCGGCGACGTCCGGCGTCATGTTCGCGACCTCGAGTACCCGACGCCAGCCGGCGATCGCGTTCTGGGCCTCGTTGAGCACCTCGGTGGCGCTCTGTACCGGCTGGATGAACAGCGCCACCAGCAGCAGGAACGCGGTCAGCCGACCGACCGACAGGTCACCGGCCGCGCCCAGGTGCACCCCGGCGATCACCACGGCCGCCAGCGCCACCCCGGCCACCAGTTCGGCCAGCGAGAACGCCGTGACGCTGGAGAGCTGGGCGCGGATCTGGGCCTTCCGGTTCGCCTCGATGGCCCGGTCCAGCCGCTGCCCGGTACGCCGGGACACCCCGTACGCGCGGATCACCGGCGCCCCCACGACGCTCTCCGCGATGGCCGAGAGCATCGCCCCGACCCGCTCCCGTACCTCGCCGTAGGCGACCTGCAGCCGGCGCTGGAACCAGCGCAGCGACAGTGCCAGCGGCACGAACGCGGCGATCGCCAGCAGGGTGAGCTGCCAGGAGTAGACGAACATGACGGCCGCGGTGACGAGCAGTTGGGCCGAGCTGACCAGCAGCACCACCCCGCCCCACTGCAGGAACAGGCTGATCTGGTCGATGTCGGAGGTGACCCGGGAGACCAGCGAGCCGCGCCGCTGTGCCTGCTGGTGCAGCATCGACAGGTCGTGGATGTGCCGGAAGGTGCGGGTACGCAGGCCGGAGAGCGCGCTCTCGCTGACCGTGTAGAGGCGGACGTTCATCCAGTACGAGCACGCCACGGTGGCCGCGAGTACCAGGGTGGTCACGGTCACCACCAGGCCCAGCGCGCCGAGGTCGGGGCCGCCCGGGGCGCGCAGGCCACGGTCCATGGCCAGCTGCACCGCGACCGGGATGGACACCTTGCCCAGCGCGGCGAGCAGCGCGAGCGCCACCGTGCCGGCCAGTCCCCGGCGCAGTTCGGGGGAGAGCGCGAGGCCGCCCCGCAGGGTGACCGGGGTGGGGCCGCTCACGCGGACAACTCCTCAAGATCGTGCTCGACGGCGGCGGGATCGGCGTCGTGTTCCCGCTCGTACGCGGTGACCAGGTCGGTGTAGCCGGGCACGGTGGCCAGCAGGGCGCTGTGCGTACCCCGGGCCACCACCCGGCCCTGCTCCAGGTAGACCACCTCGTCGGCGAGCGCGATGGTGGCCCGCCGGTAGGCGACGACCAGGATCGAGGTACCCGCCTGCGGGCTGCGCAGTGCCGCCAGGATGTCCGACTCGACCCGCGGGTCGACGGCGCTGGTGGCGTCGTCGAGGACCAGCAGCCGGGGCCGGCCGGCCAGCGCGCGGGCCAGGGTGACCCGTTGGCGCTGCCCACCGGAGAGTGAGGTACCCCGCTCGCCGATGGTGGTGTCCGCGCCGTCGGTGAGCCCGGCGACGAAGCCGTCCGCCTGGGCCAGGTGCAGTGCCCGCGCCACGTCGTCGGCGTCGACCTCGGCGCGGTCCAGGGTGACGTTGCCGCGCACCGTGTCGTCGAAGAGGAACGGCACCTGGGCGACCAGGCTGGCATTGGCGGCCAGGGCCGGCGCGCTGAGCGTGCGGACGTCCCGGCCGGACAGCTCGACCCGGCCGGCGTCCGGGTCCATCAGCCGCACGGCGAGCGCGGCGATGGTGGACTTGCCGGAGCCGGTCGGGCCGACCAGGGCGACCGTGCGCCCGGCGGGGACGGTGAAGCTGATGTCGTGCAGGATCCGCGGGCCACCGGTGTAGGCGTAGTCGACGCCGTCGAAGCGTAGGGCGTCGGAGTGCGCCGGGGGCGGGCCGCCGTCGCCGTAGACCATGTCGCCGTGGGCGTTGAGGACGGCCTGGACCCGGTCCCAGCCGACCACGCTGCGCGGCAGTTCGGCCAGTACGTAGCCGATCGAGCGGACCGGTACGGCCAGCACGGTGAACAGGAACGCGGCGCTGACCACGTCACCCACCGACACCGCGCCGGCGCGCAGCCGGTACCCGCCGACCAGCAGGATGGCCAGCGTGCCGAGGCTGGGCAGGGCGTCCAGGAACGGGTCGAAGAGGCCGCGGACCCGACCGACCCGGATCATCGAGTCGCGTAGCTCGTCGCTGCGCGACCCGAACCGCTTGGTCTCGGCGGCCTCCCGGCCCATCGTCTTGACCACCAGCGCGCCGTCGAAGCTCTCGTGCGCGATCGCGCTGACCTCGGCGCGCAGTTGCTGCGCGCGGGTCACCCGGGGCCCGATGGCCCGCGAGTAGACGATGTTGACGAGAAACAGGGCCGGCAGGATGGCGAGCCCGACCAGTGCCAGCGCCCAGTCGGTGACGAACAGCGCGAGTACCGAGCCGAGCAGCATCACCGCGGTACCGGCGGCCAGCGGGGTCGGCGCGATCGGGCCGAAGCTGGCTTCCACGTCGGCGTTGGCGTTGGACAGCAGGGTGCCGGTGGCGTGCTGGTGGTGCCAGCGCAGTGGCAGCTCCAGGTACCGGCGGGTGACCTTGGTGCGGTAGCGGGCCTGCATCCGGAACTGCATCTGCCCGGCGGCCAGCCGGCGACTGAAGAGGCCGGCGACCTTGCCCAGTGCCACCGCCATGATCACCACGACGGCCACGGTGAGCGCCGCGACATCCACCCGGCCCCGGTCGACGGCCGGCGTGGCCACCCGGCCGATCACCGCGCCGGAGACGTACGCCGACCCGATGGTGAGGGCGCTGAAGAGTGCGCTGCCCACCACGGCGATGGTGAAGGTGACCTTCTCCAGCGCGATCGCGTGCCCGAGTACCCGGACCCCGCGCCAGAGCGCCCCCGGCCTGTCCGCCACCACCCGTGCAACTCCTTTTGTTAAGCACCGCGCTCGCCCGCGGTCCTTACTACTTAATGGCGGAGCAGCGCGTTTGTCCCGTCGCTATGGCACACGTCACACCCCGTTAACACAATCGCCCACATCGTGAACGCCGTCCGCCGCTTCGATCGCGCGCGCCTGCCGGCGATCGGTCGGCGTGTCCGGGAGATCCATCATCGTCACAGCGGCGACGTCCCCCGCAACGCCATTTCGGTTGGTATGGCGTCCGTCGCCCAGCGCAATCGTCCCTGGCGACGGCGAGTCGGGCCGGACGCGCCAACGGCGACGGGCCGGTCTCGGGGAGACCGGCCCGTGAACAGGCTGAGTGCGCCGGTCAGTCGCGGGCCCGGGAGCGGCGGCGGGTGGTGCGGCGGCGCGGGCGGTCGTCACGGCCGGCCAGCCGGGTGTACGTGAGCATGTTCGCCAGTCCGATGCCCACGACCGCGAGCGCGACCTGGATGCCGAGTACCGCCCAGTCCCAGTGCAGGCCCCACAGCCGTACGTCGGCGTGCCCGTCCACGTTCAGCCACCGGGCCAGGAACAGGCCCGCCACGGCGGCGGCCACCCCGATCAGGAAGGTGGCGAACACCCCGATGCGCTGGCGGCCCGGGAGTACCAGCCGGCCGAGCACCCCGACGACCGCACCCACCACGATCGCGCTCAGGTAGTCGCTGACATCCATTGCCGCACTCCTCAAATCGACATACCGGTGTCGCGTTGATTCCCGCAAACCCGGCGCGGTCAAACACCCGCAGGTGGGGACGGGTGCGGGGCGGGATAACGTGCCGGAGTGGGCAGCGGGCGGCCGGGGGCCGGATGGGTGGTGGCCGGGCCGCCGGGTGCGGGCAAGTCCACGGTGGCCGGCCTGCTGCTGCGGCAACTCGATCCGGTACCGGCGCTGCTGGACAAGGACACCCTCTACGGCGGGTTCGTGGCGGCCATGCTCGCCGTCCACGGGCGCGATCCGGGCGAGCGCGAGGGCGACTGGTACGACCGGCACATCAAGGCGTACGAGTACGACGGCCTCACCGCGACCGCCCGGGAGATCCGCGCGGCGGGCTGTCCGGTGCTGCTGTCCGGCCCGTTCACCGGGCAGATCCACGAACCGGGCCGGTGGCAGCGCTGGGTCGCGCAGTTGGGCGGCGAGCCGGTCCACCTGGTCTGGGTCCGGGCCGACGAGGCCACCCTGCGGGCCCGGTTGACCGGCCGCGCACTCGCCCGCGACGCCGGGAAGTTCGCCGACTTCGCCGGATTCACCGCCCGGGTACGCCTCGGCGCGACCCCGGTGGCCCCGCACCACACCGTGGACAACCGGCTCACCGCACCGATCCCGCTGACCGACCAGGTGGCCGCCGTCGTGCGCCAGGTGTCCCGGGAAAGCGGCAAGGAAAGCCGCGAGGAAAGCGGTAGGTAGGTGCCTTGCCGCCCCGGGTAACCGGTCCGGCCCGCCATTCTGACGGTCAGCGACGGCAACGCTACCTCGCGTCCGCAATTGGTATGGAAGTGTTTCTGAGTCATAACTTTGGCGTGATCGGCCATAGTGCTTGCCGAGGAAGTGCTCACTATTCATACGTGCATGGTCGGCACCGCAGACTCGGCCGCGTCGGGATGGCCCCCCTCGCGGTGGCCCTCGCCGTGCTCGCGGTGCTGACCACCGTGGGAGTGGTGAAGTGGACGGGCGTGTCCGGCCGCAACGGCGCCTGTCACAGCGGCCTGACCGTGTCGGTGGCCGCCGCACCCGAGATCGCCCCGGCCATCGAGGCGATCGCCGCGCACCTGCCGAACAACGCCGATCCCGCCAGTTGTGCCCGGTACACCGTCACCGCCGTCGACCCGGCACAGGTCGCCGCGCTGCTCGCCCAGGGCACGGGCGGCTCGCTGACCGGGCTGGGCAACGCCGACGGCACCCTGCGTACCCCCGACATCTGGATCCCCGACTCGTCGATCTGGCTGCAGCGGCTGGTCGCGCTCAAGCCCGAGATCGTCCCCTCGGTGGCCCCGTCCATCGCGCAGAGCCCGCTGGTACTGGCGATGCCCGAGCCGGTGGCGCGCACCCTGGGCTGGCCCGGCACCGAACTGACCTGGGCCACCGTACTGGCCAAGCTGCTCACCGAGAGCGGGCTGCGACCGGGGATCGTGGAGCCGTCCCGGGATGTCACCGGACTGATCGGGCTGCTGGCGCTGCGGTCGGCCGCGGCCAAGGTGAACAACCCGGAGCAGGTGGTCGTCGGCGGCATGCGCGTGCTCGCGCTCGGCCGCTCCACCCTGCGGGCCGACCTGCTCTCCCAGTTCCCGCGGGCCGCCGATGCCCGGACGGTGGCACAGTCGCTGTCGGTCGCGCCGCTCGCCGAGCAGTCGGTGATCGCCTACGACGCGAGCGAGCCGCCGGTGTCGCTGGTGGCGTTGCCGTTCGGGGGCAACGAACCGGCGCTGGACTACCCGTACGTGGTGCTGCCCGGTGCCCGGGGCTCGGCACTGGCCGCCGCCCAGGCGCTGCAGGCCGGGCTGGCCGGTACCGAGTACCGGCGCCGGCTGGCGGCTGTGGGCCTGCGGGACGCCGACGGTAGCGCCGGGGCCGGCTTCGTCACCCCGCCCGGTACCCCGTCGGCCTCGCCCACCGCGCCCACCCCGGTCGACCCGGTACTGGTCGACCAGACGCTGTCGATGTGGATGGCGGTGACCCAGCCGGCCCGCATCCTCACCGCGATCGACGTGTCCGGTTCGATGTCCACCAAGGTGCCCACCGCCGGCGGGAAGACCCGCGAACAGGTCACCATCGCGGCCGCCGCCAGTGGCCTGCAACTGTTCAGTGACGCCTGGTCGGTCGGGCTGTGGGAGTTCTCCACCAACCTCAACGGCAGCAGGCCGTACCGCCAACTGGTGCCGATCTCGCCACTCTCCAGCAGCCGCGCCGCACACCTGGCCGCACTCGCCGGGATCGAGCCGACCAGCGGCGACACCGGCCTGTACGACACGGTGTTGGCGGCCTACAAGGAAGTGCAGAACGGCTGGGACCCCGGCCGGCTGAACGACGTCGTGATCATGACCGACGGGCACAACGACAACCCGGCCGGGCTGACCCTCGACCAACTACTCGACCAGCTGCGCGGTACCGCCGACCCGAAGCGGCCGATCCAGATCATCGCCATCGGCATCGGCAACGACGTGTCCGCCGACGAGCTGCACAAGATCGTGCAGGTGAGCGGCGGTCAGGTCTTCCTTACCGCCGACCCGGCGAAGATCGGCGACATCTTCCTCCAGGCCATCGCCTCCCGCCCGGAGTGAGCCCGCCGTCCGACCGGTGACCGGCGCTCAGGAGTAGTCGTCCTCGTCCTCTTCGACGACCTCGTGGACGGCCAGCTCCTCGGCGCTCGCCCCGCCGCCGGCCGCCCCGGCGTCCCACGCCACCGCCTCCGCGTCGTCGTCGTCGAAGCCGCCGTCGTCGGTGTCGACCAGCCGGCCTACCGGACGGCCGGGCTCCGACCAGCTGCCGGCGTCGGAGACCTCCGGCTCCTCCTCGGCCAGCCGCTGGGCCAGGTTGTGCCCCTCGCTGGGGACGCCCCGGTTGCCGGGCAGCGCGGCAGGGCGCGCACCGTCGGCTTCCCGGCCGGTTTCGACTTCGTCGTAGGCGGTCGAGTCGTCGTCCGCGACGCCCGGCAGGCCGTCGGACTCCGGGTCGGAGAGCGGGCGCGGGTACTCACTGTCGGTCATGGGCCATTCATACCCGACCGGGCGGTGTCCCGCCGGGGAAGGGCTCAGCAGGCGCAGGCGGCGCCGGTGGCCGGGGCGGTCAGCGGGTCGGCGGGGTAGCTGGTCGGGCCGGTCGCGGTCTGCACGGTGAAGCCCTCGCGCACCCAGTACTCGTACCCGCCGAGCATCTCCCGGACCGGGTAGCCGAGTTCGGCGAAGGCCAGCGCCGCCCGGGTGGCGCCGTTGCAGCCCGGCCCCCAGCAGTAGGTGACGACGGGGGTACCGGCCGGGATCTGCGCGGCGGCGTGGGCGGCGATCTGCGCGGTCGGCAGGTGCAGGGCGCCGGGCAGGTGCCCCTGCGCCCAGGCCTCCCCGCTGCGCGAGTCGACCAGGACAAAGCCCGGCGCGGCGTCTTCCAGGGCCGCGTGCACGTCGCTGACGTCGGTCTCGAAGCGCAGTCGGGCGGCGAAGTGGGCAACGGCCTGTGCGGCGGGGTTCAGCGTGCTGGTGGTCATGCCCAAATTCTGTGGGTACCCGCTCCGCCCGACCAGTGGCGTGGACGACCCCGACCGCTAATATCTCGCCATGCTCTCCGTTGTCCCGGCACCGACCCGGCTGCCCGCCGCCACCGGGCACCGGCACACCGTCTCGGTACTCGCCTACCCGGGCATGTCGGCGTTCGAGACCGGCATCGTCACCGAGATCTTCGGGCTGCCCCGCCCCGAGTTGTCGACGTGCGACTGGTACGACCTGGCCATCTGCGCACCCGACGACACGCCCGGTACCGCTGATCGGCGGGGCGCCAACTGGCCACCCCGTACCGGCTGGACACCTTCGCGGCCGCCGACACGGTCATCGTCCCCGGCGTCCCCGACGTGTACGCCGCCCCGTCCCCGCAGATCGTCCGGGCGCTGCGCCGGGCCCACGACCGTGGCGCGCGGATCGTCTCGATCTGCTCGGGTGCGTTCGCGCTGGCCGCCGCCGGCCTGCTCGACCACCGGCCGGCCACCACGCACTGGCGCTACGCGGACCTGCTGCGCCAGCGCTACCCGCTGGTCCTGCTCGACCCGGACGTGCTCTACGTGACCGACGGCCAGGTCTGTACCAGCGCCGGCAGCGCCGCCGGCCTCGACCTGTGCCTGCACCTGGTCCGCGAGGACCACGGCCCGTCCATCGCCAACGCGGTCGCCCGTCGCCTGGTGATCGCCCCGCACCGGGACGGCGGCCAGGCCCAGTTCATCGAGGCTCCGATCGCCCCCGACCCGACCGATGACCGGGTCGCCCGCAGTATGGCGTGGGCGCTGGCCAACCTCGCTCAGCCGCTCACGGTGGCCGCGCTGGCCCGCCAGGCGCACATGTCCACCCGCTCGTACCTGCGCCACTTCGCCCGGTGCAGCGGTACCTCCCCGATCCGCTGGCTGATCGCCCAACGCATCCAGGCCAGCCTGCCGCTGCTGGAGCAGGGCGACGCCCCGGTCGACCAGATCGCCACGGCCGTCGGCTTCGACAGTGCGGTCACCTTCCGCCACCACTTCGCCAGGGCCATGCGCACGTCCCCCACCGGCTACCGCCGCGGGTTCCGCGGTTAGCGCCCCGACCGACCAGACCGTCATCAACAACATCCGGGCAGCCGGTGGTGACGTGGTGGTCTCCTTCGGCGGGGCGAGCGGCCCTCGATCCTGCGTGCCACCCCCTGCCAGGTCACCGGGCGACCGGCCCGGCAACCCCGGCACCGACCCGACCGGGCGCTAACGTCGCGGCCCATGGAGAGAATCGCCATCATCGGCTGCGGCGGCTCCGGCAAGACAGTCCTGGCCGGCGAGCTCGCCGCCCGACTGGGCCACCCCGTCACCAACCTCGACGCCCTCCACTACGCCGACGGCTGGCACCCCACGCCGATGGACAAGTTCGCCGCACTCCAACACGAGCTGGTCACCGCCGACAGCTGGATCATCGAGGGGAACTACGCGTCCACCCTGCCGATCCGGCTGGGCCGCGCCGACACCGTCATCTTCCTCGACCTTCCCGCAGCCACCTGCCTGGCCGGCATCGCCCGCCGTCGCTGGCGCTACCGCGGCGGCCAGCACGTCGACGGCGTGTACGACCGCATCACCTGGTCATTCCTCCGCTACGTCGTGGGCTACCGGTCCACCATGAGACCCCGGGTCGACGCCCTGGTCGCCGACCACGCCACCCACGCCCGGTTCGTGCGCCTCACCAGCCGCCGGCACACCCGTAGATTCCTCACCCAGCTCGACACCCTGCCGTCGGAGTCCCCAGGTGACCGGCCAGCATGAGTAGCGCCGCCGGGAAAGATCAAATCGCCAACGTCGACGTCTTCCTCATCCTCACCGACGACCGGGGCCGCGTCCTGCTCGGCCTGCGAGCCCGGCACCTCTACGCGGGCGGCCAGTGGAACCTCGTCTCCGGCAAAGCCGACACGGGCGAGGACGTCACCACCGCCGTCCGTCGGGAAGCCGCCGAGGAAGCCGGGATATCCCTACCGCCCAGTGACGTCTCGCCGGCATCGGTCGTCTACTACCGCAACGCCGACGGCCGCCCACGAGTCGGCTTCGGCTTCCGCGCCCGACACCGACCCCACGTCCACGGCCCGACCGTCAACGCCGAGCCCCACAAGTGCGACGGACTCGCCTGGTACGAGCCAAATGCACTACCGCAGCCCCTGGAGCCCTACACCGCAGCCATCCTGGCCGCAGCCGACAGCCCAGACCGATTCCTCCTCGCCAGCTGGCCGCACCCACCAGCCTTACCCACCCCGTGAACTCGACAGGACGGCCTGCATCCGCTTACCCCAAGTGGATCGGAAGATCGCGATTTGGTGCACCAGGATGCCCTCCACGGGCCGGTTTGCGGATCTAATCGCGATCTTGGAGGTTAATCGTCGTCGGTGAGGTCGATGTCGCGTACCCGGTGGGCCGGCGGCAGTCGGTCGCGTTGCCAGGCGCGTAGCTCGTCGGCGGTGAGTGTGGAGTTGGGGCGGCGGGTCACGGTTGCCCGTAGGCGTTGGCCGAACTCGTCGTCGGGGACGGCGCTGACCCGAACTGTTGCCACGTCCGGGTGCTCGGCGAGGGCGGCGGCGACCGGCTCCGGGTAGACGTTGACGCCACCGGAGATCACCATGTCGTCGGTACGCCCGTGCAGGATCAGCCGCCCCACCGGATCCAGGTGCCCGAGGTCGCCGGTAGCCACCTCGGCGCTCCCGGGCGACCAGCCGGCTACCTGGACGTGCCCCACCTCACCAGGTGGCACCGCCGTCCCCTCGCGGTCCCGGATGCGCAGCCGTACGCCGGCCGGGGCGCGGCCCACGGTGCCGGGTGCGGCGGCCAGGTCGGCCGGGGTCGCGATGGCCGCCCAGCCCGCTTCGGTGGTTCCGTAGAGGTTGTAGACGATGTCGCCGAATACGGCCACCAGCCGGGCGTGCAGCTCGACGCTCAACGGAGCGGCTCCACTGACGATCGCCCGCAAGCCCGGCGCACCAACCCCGTGAGCCGCCAGGCGGTGCAGGTGGACGGGGAGCGCCACCAGGGTCTGCGCGTCGTACTCCCGGGCCAGGTCGAGGAGCTGGGCGGGGTTCAGTTCGGCGGCGAGCAGTACCGGGATGCCGAGGGACAGTCCGGCTGCCAGGTAGGCCAGCCCGTACCCGTGGTGCGGTGGGGCAACCAGCACCATCGGTCGCCCCGGGCGCAGCGGCAGCAGCCGCAGGTGGGTACTGACCGGGCCGACCAGTAGCCGGAGCGGCAGACCCCGGGCCACTCCGCGTGGCACACCCGTTGTCCCCGAGGTGAGCACGGTCAGCCGCCCTGGCCGTCGCCGCCCTGGCCGTCGCAGCCCGCGTCGTCGCTGCCCTGCGGCCCCGCCACCGTATTGCGCGCCAGCAGCGGACTCCGGCCTGCCCACCTGCTCGGAGGTAGGGGTGGGCTCGGAGGTAGGGGTGGGCTCGGAGGTAGGGGTGGGCTCGGAGGTAGGGGTGGGCTCGGACTTGGGTGGGGTGGGCTCGGACGTGGGGGTGGGCTCGGAGGTAGGGGTGGGCTCGGACGTGGGGGTGGGCTCCGGTGTGGTGGGCGGCCAGTTGATGGTCGGTATCGGGGGCTCGGGCTGGTCGGGTCCCGGAATGGTGAGCCGGATGAGTGTCTGGATGTGTTGGGCGGCAAGGAGTTGGGGGAGTTGAGATGCAGGCGTGTCCGGGGCGAGTAGGACGGTGTCCACGCCGAGTCGGCCGAGCGCGGCGGCCGCGACCACGAAGTCCCGACCGGACCCACCGATCAGGCCGACCCGACCAGGGCTGGCTGAGCCACCCGGATTGGCCGGATGGCCGGGCTCGGCCGGGCGATCGGGGTAGGCGAAAGGGGCGAGGTGGGCAGCGAGATAGGTGGCGCAGTCGTCGGCGGCGCGGTGCAGCTCGGGGTAGGTCATCGGGCCGGCGGCGTCGACCAGGGCCAGGCCGTGCCGGGGGCCGGCGGCCAATGCGGACGCGAGGGTCGCGCCGTAGCGCCGGGAGGCCAGCGCCGCGCGCAGCAGCCGGTGCGGGCGGAGCATGCCCGCGGCGGCGAGCGCTCGGCCGGCGGCGGTGATCCGGGACGCGCGCAGGGCCGTGGCCAGCAGCCACTCCACCGGGCCGGTGAAGGCGGTGGCGATGACCGCGCCGGGGCGGGCCCACCACGGCCAGATGGTGCGCGGTCGGTGCGCCACCGCGCGGGCGACGACGGCCGCCGCCTCCTCGGGGGTGGCGGCGGGCACCCGCCGGTAGGCGCGGGTCGGCGCGCTCATCCGGGTCCGGACCAGTCCACAGTAGACGGTGGTGACGGTGACGCCGTCGAGGCGCAGTTCCGGGGCGGCGCAGCGTAGCCAGGTGTCGAAGGCGGCCTTGGAGGCCAGGTACGCCGACCAGTTCGGGGCGGGGGTGGCCAGGCCGGCGGTGGAGACGTTGACGATGTGGCCGGAGCCGGCCGCCCGCATCGCCGGGAGCAGGGCGGTCAGCAGGGCGACCGGGCCCAGGTAGTTGATCGCGGCGGTGCGGGTGACGTCGTGGAAGCGGTCCGCCGAGTCGGTCAGCGAGCGCCGGATGGAGCGACCGGCGTTGCTCACCACCACGTCCACCCGTCGGTGCTCACGCAGCACGTCGGCGGCGAGTTGCTGGGCGGCGGCCGGATCGGACAGGTCGACCGGGTAGGCGTAGGCCGTACCCCGGATTGTTGGATTTCTGTGGCGACCTGCGTCAAGCGGGCCGCGGTGCGGGCGACGAGCAGGACGATCGGCGCCGGCCGCGGCCAGCCGGCGCGCGGTGGCCGCGCCGATGCCCTCGGACGCGCCGGTGATCAGGATGATCCGGCCGGCCACCCGCCGACGCAGGAGGCGCTCGCGGGGACCGCGCCCGGCGATCCCCGCGATGATCCGAAACAGCCGTCGCATCCGGTCATCGTGCGACCTGGCGGCTCCGTGCCGGAAGGGGTTACTCCTGGCCGGTCTCGCCGTGTACCGCGGCGTGCGCGGCCGGGATGCTGCCGAGCTTGCCGGCCTGGTAGTCCTCGAAGGCCTGGAGCAGTTCGGCCCGGGTGTTCATGACGAACGGCCCGTACGCGGCGACCGGCTCCCGGATCGGCTGTCCGCCGAGGACCAGAATGTCCAGGTTGGGGCTGCGGGACTCCTGGCCGGCGTCGGCGGTGACCGTGATGGTGTCGCCGTCGCCGAAGACCGCGAGCTGGCCCATCCGCACCGGGCGCTGCTTCGGGCCGACGGTGCCCTTGCCGTTCATCACGTAGACCAGCGCGTTGAAGTCGGGGTTCCACGGCAGGGTGAGCTGCGCGCCGGCCGACAGGGTGGCGTGCACCAGGGCGATCGGGGTGTGCGTGACGCCCGGCCCGGCGTGCCCGGCGACCTCGCCGGCGATCACCCGCAGCAGCGCGCCGCCGTCGGGGGAGGAGAGCAGCGCCACGTTGCCGGCGCGGATGTCCTGGTAGCGCGGGTCGGTCCACTTCAGCGCCTTCGGCAGGTTCACCCAGAGCTGGAAGCCGTGGAACAGGCCGCCGCTGGCGATCAGGTGCTCCGGGGGGACCTCGATGTGCAGGATTCCGCCGCCGGCCGTCATCCACTGGGTGTCGCCGTCGCCGATCAGGCCGCCGCCGCCGTTGGAGTCGGAGTGCTGGAACTGGCCGTCGATCATGTAGGTGACCGTCTCGAAGCCCCGGTGCGGATGCCAGGCAGTCCCCTTCGGCTCGCCCGGGGCGTACTCCACCTCACCCATCTGGTCCATGTGAATGAACGGGTCGAGCCGGGCCAGGTCGACGCCCGCGAACGCGCGGCGCACCGGGAAGCCCTCGCCCTCGAACCCGGTGGGCGCGGTGGTCACCGAGATCACCGGCCGGTCGGCGTCCAGCGCCGGATCGGTACCCGGGATGCGGGGCAGTTGGATGTGCGATGCGGCGGTAACGGCGGGCATTGCGGTCCTCCTCCAGAGGTATTTGCCTGAGCAACAAAATCCTCCCCGTCATCATTCCACGGTCCCACCGCTGCCCGAACAGACTGCGGGGCGGGTGGCCACTGCCACCCGCCCCGCTGTTCCCACCCGGTTACAGACTCAACAGGCGGTCGAAGAAGTCCCGGTACCGCATCACCGCGGCGCGGAAGATCTCCGTGTCGTCGCCCGGCGTGGTCTTCCAGTCGTCCAACGAGTCGCGCTGGCTGACCAGCGCGGCCGTCAGCGCGTCGACCACCTGGCCGACCAGCTCCTGCGCCCGGTCGGCGGTGTCCCGCGGGCTGTCGATGAACCGCAGCTGCAACTGCTGCCACTGCTCGCGCAGCCGCTGCGCGTCGTCGGCCGGGATGACCACCGCCAGCGGAGCCATCCCCTGGTCCGCGTCGCCCGGCATCATGCCGGCCGGCGCGTCGTCGGTCCGGGTCGGCGGACACAGCGGCCTCGTCGTCGGTGGCGGTCTCGTCCGCGCCCGTCGGGTCGAACCGGCCGGCCGCGTAACCGGCCGCCGCGCCCGCGCCGCCGGCCAGCCCCAAGGCCGCCACGTCAGCGCCGTCGTGGTCCGCGGCGTGGTCCTCGGCCTCGTAGTCCTCCGCGACGTGGTCGGAAACGTCGTGGTCCGAGCCGTCCGGCGCGCCCAGGTAGGCGACATCCTCCGGGGGTACCTGCGCAGCGTCCGCGACCTGCACTTCGTCCGACCCGGCTTCCGGGTACCCGGGGTCGCCGGGCAGCACCGGCTCGGTGCCGAAGGAAGGCGGCGGCAGCGGCGTGTCAGTGGACTGGTACCCGGCCTCCGCGCTGGTGTCGGCCGGCTCGGGAATGGCGTACGGGTCGGCCCCGTGCGCCTCGTCCACGAAGTTGTCCACCACCGGCTGCTGCTCCCCGGCGTACCCGACCGGCTCCTCAGCAACCTCCGCGTCGGCGTCGGTGTCCGTGTCGTCGTCAACGTCGTACGGGGCGTCGGTGACCGGCTCGGCGGCCAGCGCGTCCTCGTACCCCGCCGCGTCCTCGTCGCCGTCCGCCTCGTCCAGCCCGGTGGGCTGTTCCGCGGCATCCGCCTCGGCGTCGAGCGCGTCCTCGTCGTCAGCGGCGTCGTCCTCCGCCAGCGCGTCGTCCTCAGCCAGCGCGTCCGGGTCTTCTCCGACCAGGTCTGCGTCGGAGTCCAGTTCCGTGGGGGTGTTGTCCGTCCCGGAACTCACGGCGCTCAGGTCGTCAGCGTCGGCGTCCGGGTCGGTGTCCGGTCGGGCGGTCACGGCGTCCGCATCGATCTCGGTGTCGTCATCGAGATCCTCGTCGGTGGTCAGCTCGTCGGGGCTGACCAGGCGCTCGTCGCTGGGGTCCGCCTCAGCGTCTGCCGCTTCGGCGTCGGCTGCCTCGGCGTTGGCCAGTTCCGGGTCGGCGGGGGGCGCGGGGGCGGGCGCCCACGGGGAGGCGGGGCGCTCCTCGGGGTAGCCGGCGCCTGCGGCGTAGTCGGTGTCGTTTCGCATGATGGTCCCTTCCTGGACTGGCTCAGCGCTGCCGCGGCCGGACGGCGGCGGGGGAGACCGACGCGTCGTCGTCGGCGTCAGGCGCGACGTCGACCGGCTCGGTAGCGGCGGTGGTCGGCTCGACCGGTGCGGTGGTCGGCTCGACGGTGCTCGGCTCGACGGTGCTCGGGGTGGTGGTGCCGGCGTCCGGTACCGGCTGCTCGCCGAGGATGTCGGCGAAGATGGCCCGGTAGTGCATGAGCGCCCTGCGCAGTTCCTCGGTGGTGGCCTCGCCGCGCTCGTTGGACAGCTGGATCTCGTGCGCGTCGCGGTAGTGGCTCAGCGTGTGACCGTGCTCGACGGACAGGTGCGTGACGGCCTCGTCGTAGTCGCCGATCGGGTACCCGCGCTCGCGGACCAGCCGGGTCATCAGCTCGTCGGCCTCGGCGACGGCGGTGTTCGGCTCCTCCACGAAGTGCGTCTGCACGGCGGCCCACTCCTGGGCGTACCGGGCCTTCGTCTCCGGGTCGAGTTCGGTGAGTTGGAGTTCGGCGTGGCGACGCTCGCGCTGGCGCAGTTCGGCCTCGGCCGCCGAACGGTTGTCGGCGTCGGCAATGGCCCGGTCGTACTCGGGCCCGAAACGATCCCGCAGGGCGCGTCGCCGCATGATGACGACGACGGCCGCCGCCACGGCAGCGATGATCAGCAGCGCCACCACGAGGGCGACGATCTGTGTGGGTGACATGGACATCCCTCCTTGCCCCGGAGATACCCGGCTGGGGCGGCGGCAAACGCTGTCGCGGAGGGCGCCCGGACGTCAGCCCGTGGGTTTGGGCGAGGTGGACGCGCTGGTGGTGCCGGTCGGCGTCGGTTCGGGCAGCGTCCAGATGCGAACCCTGTTGGACAACCCGCAGATCACCGTGTGGTTGTCCGGGCCTATCAGCGCGAGCTGTGGCTGGTCCGTGGTGATCGGCAGGTCGGCGATGACTGCGAGGTCGGCGGCGGCGAGTACCCGCACCCCACCGCTGGTCGTGCTCACCAGCCGGCTGCCGTCCCGGCTGAAGGTGACGCCGTACCTGAGGTTCGTGCCGTGCGGCACCATGGTCGGAGCCTTCGGATCCTTCAGGTTCCACAGCTGGGTGCCGGCGGTGCTGGTGACGGCCAGCGTCGCGCCGTCCGGGCTGACGGTCAGCGCCTTCGCTTCGGCTTTCCCGAGGTCGATCGGTTGTCCGGTGGCCTTGCCGGTAGCCGCGTTCCATGCCTGTACCCGGTAGACGGGGAGGCCGTTCACCTGGGCGGTGTCGTTGGTGTAGATGGTATTCCCGTCGGGGCTGAAGGCGAACATCGCGATGCCGATGGCGCGCCCGGTCGAGTCGGTCTGCGAGACCTTCTTGCCGGTCTTGAGGTTCCACACGCTGACACCGTGGATGTCGACGACGGCCAGTCTGCTGCCGTCCGGGCTGTACCCGACCTTCTCGGCGAAGTCGGTCTCGATCGTGGCGACCGGCTGGTTGGTGTTGTTCAGGTCCCACAGTGACACGCCGTCGTAATCGAGTGTGGCCATGGACTGTCCGTTCGGGTGGAACGCCAGCGCTTTGACACCCTTGACGGTGGGCAGCACCTTGTCGATCTTCTGCAGGGTGACGGCGTCCCACAGGGTCACAGGTCCGCTGTAGCCGGTGACCGCCACCGTCCGGGCGTCGGCGCTCACCGCCATCGCCTTGATTGAGGTGCCGACGGCGAGGTCCCGGTAGGGGACCTGGGCCTTGCGCTGATGGTCGAGGAGCGCCTGGATGCCGAAGACCGACCCGACAGCGACGAGCGCCAGCGCGGTGAGGACAATCAGGGCGGTCCGGACCGGGTGACCCCGCTTGGCCGGCTTCGCACCGCCGGCGGTCGGCGCCGGCGCACCGACGGGGACGAACACCGGCGGCGGCCAGACCGGCGCGGTCCGGGCCGGTCGGGGCACGGTGCTGACCGACTGCGGCATCGCGCCGACCGGCCGGGGGGTTCCCTGCTGCGCCATCATCGGCGGCCCGGACATCGGCGGCCCGGACATCGGCGGCCCGGACATCGGCGGCCCGGACATCGGGTGCCCCGAGACCGGATGCGCTGAGATCGGGAGCGCTGAGACCGGATGACCCGGGGCGGGTCGGACGGCGGCCGGTGGCACGACCACCAGGCTGCCCTGCGCGACCACCAGTTCGGGCTGCTCGATGGCGAGCGGCGTGAGACCCAGGTCGCGCCGGAGCAGGGTGGCGACCAGCGGGATCCGGCTGCCCCCGCCGACCAGGATGGTGGCGGCGATGTTCTCCGGCGCCACTCCGGCCGCGGTGATCGCGGACCGGGTCGTGGTCATCGTCGCGGCGAGCAGCGGTCGGGCCAGCTCCTCCAGCTGCTCCCGGCCCAGCGGCGCGTCCCGGTCCAGGATCGGCAGGTGGATGGCGGTGGTGGAGTTGCGTGACAGGGTCTCCTTGGCGGCCCGTACGTCGTCCCAGAGTTGCCGGCTGGCCCGCCGGTCGCCGGCGGACTCCGGGCGGGTGAGTCGCAGCCAGGCGTCGCCGGCCTGGTGGGCGTAGACGCCGCCGAGGTAGTCCACGATGGCCGCGTCGATGTCCAGGCCGCCGGCCTGCGGCAGACCCTCGGTGGCGAGCACCTCGAAGCCGGTCGGGGTGCGCCGGACCACGGTCGCGTCGAAGGTGCCGCCGCCCAGGTCGTAGATGACGGTGGCGGAGCCGACCGGCGGGGTGGCCCTGCCGGTACCGAGGAAGTACTGCGCGGCGGCGACCGGCTCGACCAGCAGCCGTACGCCCGGCAGGCCGGCCCGGGCGGCGGCGTCCAGCAGTACCGAGCGGCGCGGCGTGGCCCAGGCCGCCGGGCAGGTCAGGATGGTCTCGCGCAGCGGCTCGCCGGCCACCCGCCGGGCCTCCGTCTCGACTCTGGTCAGCACCGCGCGGAACAGTTCGGTGACCGGTACCTCAGCGTTGCCCAGTAGCGCCGCACCCTCGTCGACCAGCCGCTTGGGGTGCGGCTCGAAGGCTGTCGGGTTGATCCGGGCGGCGTGCAGGGCATCGTTGCCGGTGAGGAAGTAGCCGCCGTTGTCCAGGCAGACCACCGACGGCAGGGTCGGCGAGCCGTCGAAGAGCAGTACCGACAGCCGTCCGGTCGGGTAGCCGAGCACCGCCACGGTGTTGGAGGTGCCGAAGTCGATGCCCAGCCGAAAGCCACCCGTCGCGAACATGGCCAGCACGATATCGGCCCGGATGAGTCGCCGATGCCCGGGTGTCCGACCCCGGCGTGGCACTTTTGTTGATCCAAACAAAAGTCAGCGTCAAATGATCGGAAGGTCTTTACGGTCGTGTTAAAAGCTCGTACAGTCGCAGCACAAGCCACGTGACGCCGGCCACATCAGCCGGTCGCAGAACCCCTGGAACGCCGCGCTGATCGCCAGGAGCCCCCGGATGGACGCTCGTACCGGCACGATCCCGTACCGCCTGCTCGCCCAGTTGCGCGACGGCGGCCCGGCCTCCCGCGCCGAGCTCGCCGACCACCTCGCGGTGCCCCGGCCCCGGCTGCTCACCGAGATCGACGCGCTCGTCGGCACCGGCGTGATCCGCGAGGCCGGACCGGCCGCGTCCCGCGGCGGTCGCCGCTCCACCCTCCTGGAGATCGCGCCGGACGTCCGGTTCGCCGGCGTCGACCTGGGCGCCTCCTCGATCGACGTGGAGATCACCGACGGCCGGCTGGAGCCGATCGTCGCGCACTCCGAGCCGGCCGACATCCGCACCGGGCCGAAGGCGATCCTGCACACCGTCAACGAGATCCTCGGCAAGTTCCAGGCCGCCGGCGCCTACCAGCGGCTGCATGCCATCGGCATCGGAGTGCCCGGACCGGTCAGCTTCCGCGACGGGGTACCGGTGTCGCCGCCGATCATGCCGGGCTGGGACCGCTACCCGGTGCGCGAAGTGCTCGGCCGGGAACACGGCTGCCCGGTGGTGGTGGACAACGACGTGAACATCATGGCCATCGGCGAGCGCTACGGCGGCGTCGCCCGCTCCGTCGACGAACTGCTCTTCCTCAAGGTGGGGACCGGCATCGGCTGCGGCATCTTCCTGGGCGGCGAGGTCTACCGGGGCACCGACGGCTGTGCCGGCGACATCGGGCACATCCAGGTTGAGGACACCGGCCCGCTCTGCTCGTGCGGCAACATCGGCTGCCTGGAGGCGTTCTTCGGCGGCGCGGCCCTGGCCCGGGACGCGCTCGCGGCAGCCAAGGCGGGCACCTCGCCGGCACTGGCCGGGCGGCTGGCCCGCAACGGCCGGGTGGACGCCCGGGACGTCGCGGCCGGCGCGGCCGAGGGCGACCCGGCCTGCGTGCGGCTGATCCGCGACGGCGGCAAGCGGCTCGGCAGCGTGCTCGCCGGCCTGGTCAGCTTCATCAACCCGTCGATGATCGTGATCGGTGGCGGCGTGGCCGGCCTCGGCCACCTGCTGCTCTCCGAGATCCGCAGCGTGGTCTACCGCCGCTCGCTGCCGCTGGCCACCGGGAACCTGCCGGTGGTCCTCTCCGAACTCGGCCCGCGGGCCGGCGTGGTGGGCGCGGTCGTCCTCGCCTCCGACTACGCCTTCGGCAGCCAGGAGCCGTGATGACCGAGCCTCTCGAAGACACCGCGCCGGCCGGGTCGGTCGACAGCGCCGCGCCGCTGCTGCGGCTTACCGGGGTGGTGAAGACCTTCCCCGGCGTACGCGCGCTGGACGGTGTCGACCTCGACGTGTCCGCCGGCGAGGTGCACTGCCTGCTGGGCCAGAACGGGGCCGGCAAGTCCACCCTCATCAAGGTGCTCGCCGGCGTGCACAAGCCCGACTCCGGGCAGGTCTGGTGGCGCGGCGAGCAGGTATCCTTCGGCTCGCCGCAGGCCGCCACCAAGGCCGGCATCGCCACCATCTACCAGGAACTCGACCTGGTCGACGAGTTGAGCGTGGCGGAGAACATCTTCCTCGGCCACGAGCCGCGCACCGCCGGCTTCGTCCGTCGGGGCAGGATGCGCGCCGACGCCCGGGCGATCCTGGGCTCGCTCGGCCACCCGGAGATCCCGACCGGCCGGGCGGTGGGCAAGCTGCCGTCGGCGGCCAAGCAGGTGGTCAGCATGGGTCGGGCGCTGTCGTACCAGGCCCAGCTGATCGTGATGGACGAGCCGAGCGCGGTGCTCGCGCACGACGAGGTGGCCAACCTGTTCCGGGTGATCCGGGAGCTGACCCGGGCGGGCATCGCGGTCATCTACATCTCGCACCGGCTCGAGGAGATCCGCGAGATCGGCGACCGGGTGACAGTGCTCAAGGACGGTCGTACCTCGGCCGTGAACCTGCCGGCCCGCACCACGCCCACCCGCGACCTGGTGAGCCGGATGACCGGCCGGACCATCGAGTACGTCTTCCCGAACCGGCCGGCGGCCGCCGCCCCGGTCGCCGATCCGCCGCTGCTCGCGGTACGTGGGCTGACCCGGGCGGGAGAGTTCGCCGACGTCGACCTGACCGTCCACAGTGGTGAGATCGTCGGGATCGCCGGCCTGGTCGGCTCGGGCCGCTCGGAACTGCTGGAGACGGTCTACGGGGCGCGCAAGGCGAACGCCGGCACGGTCACCGTCAACGGACGGCGGCTGCGACCGGGCAGCGTCAGCGCAGCGGTGGCGCACGGCCTGGGGATGGCCCCGGAGGAGCGCAAGAGCCAGGCGCTGCTGCTGGACGAGCCGATCTACCGCAACATCACCATCGCCGCGCTGCGCCGGTACTCCCGGATGGGTTTCACCAACGCGGCCCGGGAGCGCTCCGCCGCGCAGGTGATGGCGACCGCGCTCGCGCTGCACCCGGCCGACGTGCGCCGCCCGGTGCGCACCCTCTCCGGCGGCAACCAGCAGAAGGTGGTGCTCGGCCGCTGGCTGGTCGGCGGCGACCGCAGGCCGGTCCGGCTGCTGCTGCTCGACGAGCCGACCCGGGGCGTCGACGTGGGCGCGCGGGCCGAGCTGTACCAGGTGATCCGGGCCCTGGCCGACCGTGGCGTCGGGGTCCTGCTGGTCTCCAGCGAGGTACCCGAGGTGCTCGGCCTGGCCGACCGGGTGCTGGTGATGCGCGAAGGCCGGCTCATCCACGAGGCGCCGGCCAGCGACCTCGACGAAGACACCGTCCTGGACCTCGTCATGGCGGGGTCCCTCCTGGAAGGGCAGCCCACATGAGCGAGCGCTTGCGCGAGCGTCCAGTTGGCAACTCAGGTCGACTCCCCGCGAGCTGTGCGAGCGGAGAGCCGGCATGAGCGGATTGGCAGAGGCGCCCGCCGCACCGCCCGCCGACGACGCGCCGCACTCCGCGCCTGCCGTCAAGCGGCGGGCACTGGGGCCGGCGGGCGGCTGGTGGCGCGACGACGCCAGCGAGCCGGTACGCCGCAATCTCGGCCTGGTCGGGGTGTTGGCGATCCTGTTCGTGATCGGCGCGAGCTCCCGGTCGGACATCTTCCTCTCCGGTGACCGGCTGTGGGGCAACGAGCTGATCGTGCTGCGCCAGGCGGCCAGCATCGGCGTCATCACCATCGGGATGACCTTCGTGATGATCAGTGGCGGCATCGACCTGTCGGTCGGGGCGCTGCTCGCACTGGCCAGCGTCTGGTCCACCACGGTCGCCACCCAGAGCTACGGGCCGGGCATGGTGGTGGTCGTCGCGCTGCTGGTGGGTACCGGCGCCGGTCTGGTGAACGGCATCCTGATCTCCTACGGGCGGATGGTGCCGTTCATCGCCACCCTGGCGACGATGGTGGCGGCGCGGGGGCTGGCGCAGAAGATATCCGGGAAACTCACCCAGATCGTCAAACTCGACGACATCAACAAACTGGCCGAGTGGAAGCTGCTCGGCATCCCACTGCTCGTCGTCATCTTCGCGGTGGTGGCGACGCTCGCCTGGATCCTGTTGAACCGCACCACCTTCGGCCGCCGTACGGTGGCCATCGGCGGCAACCGGGAGGCGGCCCGGCTGGCCGGCATCAACATCCGCCGGCACACCCTGCTCGTCTACGCGCTGTCCGGCCTGTGCTGTGGCATCGCCGCGGTGATGGTCACCTCGCTGTCCAACGCCGGCTCCTCCGACCACGGCAACCTCTACGAGCTCCAGGCGATCGCGGCGGCCATCATCGGCGGCACCAGCCTGCTCGGCGGGCGCGGCACGATCGTCGGCTCGGTCCTCGGGGTGCTGGTCTTCACCCAGATCAGCAACCTGTTCGTCATCAACAATCTTCAGCTGGAGTACCAGCTGATCGCGCAGGGCGCCATCATCGTCGGCGCCGTTCTCATCCAACAGTTCCGGGTCGGCGCGCTGCGCCGACCGGCGCCACCCGGCGCCTGACCGTGCCGGGCCCGGTGCCCGGCTCCACCACTGACACCAACGCAATCCGTGCCTCGCGTCTGTCCGGATCGGACAGTTGCGTGGTCGTGCACACCCCAAACCAAACATCTTTCGACCAGGAGGTCGTGATGCGAGAACTACCGGGTGACCTGTCCCGCCGCAGGATTCTGTTCGGCGGGGCGGCCATCGGGGCGGGTGCCCTGCTCACCGCCTGCACCTCCAACAGCGACGACAAGGACAAGGACAACAACGCCGGACAGACCAAGACCGGCACCGGCGACAACGCCGCGCCGGGCAAGAACGTCACCATCGGCTTCTCCGCGCCGGCCGCCGACCACGGCTGGATCCGGGCCATCACCGACAACGCCACCAAGCAGGCGGCCCTCTACACCGACGTCAAGCTGACCCCGGTGGACGCCGGCAAGGACGCGCCGGCCCAGGTCGCCGCGTTGCAGACGCTGATCGCCCAGAAGCCCGACGCGATCGTGCTGCTGCCGCAGGACGGCGCGCAGTTGACCGCCGTCGGCAAGCAGGCGATGGCCGCCGGCATCCCGGTGATCAACCTGGACCGGGAGTTCTCCGACGCGGGCGCGTCCCGGCTGCTCATCAAGGGCGACAACTACGGCATGGGGGTCGCCGCCGGCATCTACATCGGCACCAAGCTCAAGGGCAAGAGCGACGCGGTGATCGCCGAGATCGCCGGCATCGACAGCCTGCCGCTGACCCAGGACCGCTCCCGCGGCTTCAAGGACGCGCTGGCCACCTTCGGGCTGCGGGTCACCAACCGGGTCGCCGCCCAGTTCACCGTGCAGTCCGGCCAGGACGTCACCACCAACCTGCTGCAGGCCGCCGCGAAGATCGACGCGATCTGGAACCACGACGACGACCAGGGCGTTGGCGTCCTGGCCGCCATCAAGCAGGCCGGCCGCAAGGAGTTCTTCATGGTCGGCGGGGCCGGTTCGCTGGACGCGATGCAGCACATCAAGGCCGGCGACACCACCCTGGAGTGCACCGTCACCTACCCGCCGAGCATGGCCTCCTCGGCGATCGCGCTTGCCCGGCTGATCGCCCAGGGCAAGGGGATGGCGGACCTGGTGGAGCTGCAGGTACCCCAGACGATCGTGCTCGCCTCCGAGACGATCACCAAGGCCAACGTCGACAAGTACCTGCCGCTCGGGTTCAAGTCATAGCACAAGGGGGTACATCACCCATGTCCCTGAAGGACACTGGAGAGCTGCGGGTCGGCATGGTCGGCTACGCGTTCATGGGCGCCGCGCACTCCCAGGCGTGGCGCACCGTGAACCGCGTATTCGAGCTGCCGGCACGGGCAGCGATGGTGGCGGTCGCCGGGCGTAGCGCCGGCAAGGTGGCGGCCGCCGCCGACCGGCTCGGTTGGCAGGAGTCCACGACCGACTGGCGCACGCTGGTCGAGCGGGACGACATCGACCTGATCGACATCTGCACACCCGGGGACAGCCACGCCGAGATCGCCCTCGCCGCGCTGGCCGCCGGCAAGCACGTGCTGTGCGAGAAGCCGATGTCGAACACGGTGGGCGAGGCCCGGCTGATGGTCGACGCGGCGCGGGCGGCCCGGGAGCACGGAGTGCTCGCGATGTGCGGGTACAACTACCGTCGGGTGCCCGCCGTCGCGCTGCTGCGCGAACTGGTCGCGGCCGGCCGGCTGGGCACCATCCGGCACGTCCGGGCGGTGTACCTGCAGGACTGGATCGTGGACCCGAACTTCCCGCTGGTCTGGCGGCTGCAGAAGGACTACGCGGGATCGGGCGCGCTCGGCGACATCGGCGCGCACATCATCGACCTGACCCAGTACGTCACCGGGCAGGTCATCACCGGGGTCAGCGCGCTGACCGAGACGTTCGTCAAACACCGTCCGCTGCCCGCCGAGTCGGCCGGGTTGGCGGCGGTGGCGGGCAACGGGTCCGGGCCGACCGGCGAGGTGAGCGTGGACGACGCGGCGCTGTTCCTGGCCCGGCTCTCCGGCGGAGCGGTGGCCACCTACGAGGCCACCAGGTTCGCCACCGGGCGCAAGAACGGACTGCGGATCGAGGTGAACGGGTCGCTCGGCTCGGCCGTCTTCGACCTGGAGCGGCTCAACGAATTGGAGTTCCACGACGCCACCCGGCCCGGCCTGGAGCAGGGCTTCACCCGGATCCTGGTGACGGAGCCGGAGCACCCGTACCTGTCGGCCTGGTGGCCGCCCGGTCACGTGCTCGGCTACGAGCACTCCTTCACCCACCAGATGCGCGACCTGATCGAGGCGGTGGCCACCGGGCAGGACCCGCACCCCTCGTTCTCCGACGCGTTGCAGGTGCAGGAGGTGCTCGACGCGGTCCAGCGCAGCGCCGCCGACAACAGCGGTTGGACCGCAGTCTCCGCGCAACCGGCAGACACCGCCGGCAGCACCGCCCAACCAGCGACCACCGAACCGGCGACCACCGTGGCGTGATTCCCGGCCGGGTCCCATCAGGGCCCGGCCGGGATCCCGGAACAGGAAAGGAACACCAGGATGGCTCGACCGATCACGCTGTTCACCGGCCAGTGGGCGGATCTAGGCTTCGAGGAGGTGTGCCGGCTCGCCTCCGGCTGGGGCTACGACGGCTTGGAGATCGCCTGCTGGGGCGACCACTTCGAAGTCGACAAGGCGCTCGCGGATCCGTCCTATGTGGACCGCAAGCGGGAGATGCTGGCCAAGTACAACCTGAATGTCTGGGCGATCTCCAACCACCTGGTCGGCCAGGCCGTCTGCGACCACCCGATCGACCAGCGCCACCAGGGCATCCTGCCGGCCAGGATCTGGGGCGACGGCCGACCCGAGGGGGTCCGCCAGCGGGCCGCCAGCGAGATGCAGGACACCGCGCGGGCGGCCGCGAAGTTGGGGGTACCCACGGTGATCGGCTTCACCGGCTCCTCCATCTGGCACACCCTGGCGATGTTCCCACCGGTACCCGAGTCGATGATCGACGCCGGCTACCAGGACTTCGCCGACCGCTGGAACCCGATCCTCGACGTCTTCGACGAGGTCGGTGTGCGCTTCGCCCACGAGGTGCACCCGAGCGAGATCGCCTACGACTACTGGACGACGAAGCGGGCGATGGACGCCATCGGCCACCGTCCGGCCTTCGGCCTCAACTGGGATCCGTCCCACTTCGTCTGGCAGGAGCTCGATCCGGTCAACTTCATCCTCGATTTCGCCGACCGGATCTACCACGTCGACTGCAAGGACGCCAAGGTACGTACCGGCGACGGCCGCCGCGGCCGGCTCTCCTCCCACCTGCCGTGGGCGGACCTGCGCCGGGGCTGGGACTTCATCTCCACCGGCCACGGCGACGTGCCGTGGGAGGACTGTTTCCGCGCCCTCAACGCGATCGGCTACGACGGCCCGATCTCCATCGAGTGGGAGGACGCCGGAATGGACCGCCTGATCGGCGCGCCGGAGGCGCTGGAGTTCGTCCGCCGGCTGGCCTTCGACCCACCGTCGGCCGCCTTCGACGCCGCCTTCTCCAGCCGCGACTGACGCCACCGACAGGTCCGGGCCGCCCGCATGTGGGGACGGGCGTCCCGGACCGCCCCGGCATAAAGACGGTCGCGGCCGCCGGCCTGCCGCTCACCGGAGCACGTTGCTGACGGACCAGCCAGGTGGTCATCGCCGAGGACTGGGACGCGCGGGGACTCAGTCGAGGGCGGTGAGGATGGACCAGGTGGCGGCGGCGTCCTGGATGCCGACGCCGACGCTGTTGTAGTAGACGAGCTGGTCGGGGCGGCTGCGGCCGGTCGCCGAGCCGGCCAGGACCGAGCCCAGGTCCACCACGTCGGCCGGATCCAGGATGCCGGCGGCGAGCGCGGCCACCACCGGGCCGGCCTGGCGCAGTGCCGTGGGTCGGTGGTCGACGACCACCCGGGCGTGCACGCACAGCTCGGCGGGTACCTCGCAGCGGTCGGCGGCGAACGAGCCGATGGACAGCACCGTTGCCCCGGCCGCGAAGGCGTCCACGGACAGTACCGGCGTGTTCGCGGTGGTCGCCAACAGCGCCACGGCGGCGTCGTTGACCGCCCCGGCGGCGCTGTCCGCGACGGAGATCGGCAGGTCCGGGCGGGCGGCGGCGAGTGCCCCGGCCCGGCCCGGGTGGTGGTCGAAGAGCACGATCCGCTGGTACCGGCGGCGCGCGGCCAGTGCCGTCAGGTGCGCAGCGCCCTGCACTCCGCAGCCGACGATCGCGAGCGTGTCGGCGTCCGGGGCGAGCAGATCGACGGCGACCGCGCTGGCGGCAGCGGTCCGCAACTCGGTGATGGCGTCGCCGTCCAGGACAGCGACAGGTACCCCGGTCGACCGGGTCCAGGGCGAGTACCACGGCGTGTACGGCCGGCAGCCCGAGCGCGGCGTTGCCCCCGGCCACCGCGCCGAACTTGCACACCGCGCCGGTACCCGGGCGCAGCCGGGCGGCGTAGCAGAAGGCCAGCGCGTCGTCGCCTGTCCCGGGCAGCAGCAGCCGCTCGGGCAGGTCGGCCTCGCCGCAACCGAGCGCCGCGAACGCCTCCCACTGCGAGGCGTACGCCCGCGCGGGGTCGTAGACCGAACGGATCTCGGCGGCCGTGACGGTACGCATGGTGCTCACACCACGTTGAGTTCGCGGCGGGGCGCGTCGGCGGCGAACCGGTCCAGGGTGAACGGGGACAGGTCCAGTGCCGGTGGCCGGCCCAGTGCCAGGTCGGCCAGGTACTCGCCGACCACCGGGGCCTGTTGGAAGCCGTGCCCGGAGAAGCCGGTGGCGTAGAGCAGGCCGCGCGGCGAGGCGCACGCGCCGACGATTGCGTTGTGGTCCGGGCTCATCTCGTAGAAGCCCGACCAGCCGTGCGCGATGCCCAGGTCGGCGAGGATCGGCAGCCGGTGCAGCGCCACCGGGGCGAGTCCGTCGGCGCTGTCCCACGGGCCGCCGAGCAGCAGCCCGGGGCCGTCGGCGTGGAAGTAGAAGCCGGTGGCGAAGTCGATGGTGAGCGGCGTCTGGTCGGGCAGCGAACCTCGGCCGTCGACGTGGTAGACGTAGCGCCGTTCCGGGGTCACCGGCAGGTCGATGCCCACTCCGGCGGCCAGCTCCCGGGACCACACGCCGGCGGCGAGCACCACCACGGGGGTGTGGATGGTCGCGCCGGTCTCGGTCACCACCCCGGTCACCCGGTCGCCGTCGACCAGGATCCGGGCCACCCCGACGCTCTGCCGCACGGTGGCGCCCAGCCGCCGGGCCGCCGCCGCGTACCCCTGCGCCACCGACTCCGGGGTGGCCAACCCGTCCAGCGCGCAGAAGGTCGCCCCGGCCAGCCCCTCGGTACTGATCCCCGGCACGATGGCGGCGGCCTGCGCCGGGTCGAGCACCTCGGTCGGTACCCCCAGCGAGCGCTGCAACGCCACTGCCGGGGCGAATTCGGCCAGCTCCCGCTCGGTCAGCAGGAACAGGTACCCGGGCTGGCGGAAGTCGATGTCGGTGCCGATCTCCTGCGCGAACCGGCCGAGCCGGGCGATGCTCTCCAGCGCGATACGGATGTTGAGCTCGTCGGAGAACTGGGCCCGGAAGCCACCCGCGGCGGCCGAAGTGGAGCCGCTGGCCAGCGTGCCGCGCTCCAGCAGCAGGGTGTTGGTGCAGCCGGCCACGGCCAGGTGGTACAGCGTGCTGGTGCCGGTCGCGCCGCCGCCGATGACCACGGCGTCGGCTGTGCGGGTCTCCATGATCGGCCCACCTCCTGTCAGGAGGGTAACGGCATGCCGGGCGTTACCGGGCAGGTTGCGCCGCTCGGGGTGTCATCCGTAGCGCCAGCGCCGGGCACATGGCCACCGCCTTGCGTGCCCCGGACTCCAGCCAGGCCGGCACAGCGGTGTCCGGGAACGCCGGGTATCCGTTGCCGTCCAACCGGATCAGCTCGGGTACCAGGTGGGCGCAGAGTCCGTGCCCGTCGCAGCGGGTCCAGTCCACGGCCAGCTTCCGGCCGGACTGCTCCACCTCGGGCAGCGGCAGGATCCCGATGGTGCGCCGGCCGCAGCCGTCGTGCAGCAGGTGGGTGGCGATGTCGTCGGTGAACACCTCCAGCGCCGAGACGGCGAACGTGGAGGTGCCGTCCGGGTGGCTGCACGCGCCCCGGCCGCGGACGGCGGTGGCCGCCGCCCGGATCGCGTCGGTGGCTGTCTGGCCGCCACTGCCACCGGCAAGCGAAGCCATCGAGCGGGCCAGGTCGGGCAGGCCGAGCCGGCACGGGCCACACTGTCCGGCGGACTGGCCGGCGAGGTAGTTCAGCACCCGGGTGGCCTCGCCGAGCGGGCAGGTGGCGTCGCCCAGCGGCAGGATCATGCCCGCGCCCAGGGTGCCGCCGGCCGCCTTCAGACCGGCCCGGGAGATGGCGGTTTCCGCCACCGCCGACGCCGCTGATCCACCGGCCGTGGTACCCGCCGACGAGTACCCCCGGCCCCGGTTCGGCGGCGCACAGGTCCAGCACGTCCACCAGCGGGGTACCCAGTGGCACCTCCACCACGCTCGGCCGCAGCGCCGACCCGCCGACCGTGAGCAGCACGGTCCCCGGCTCGTCCCGGGTACCGACGGCGGCGAAGTCGGCCGGCCCGAGCCGGGCGGCGAGCGCCAGTTGGGCGAAAGTCTCGGCGTTGGCGAGCAGGGTGGGCCGCCCTTCGACGCCCGACTCGCTGGTCCGCCCGCGCTGCCCCGGCGGAATCGGGATCTCCCCGTTGATGCCGCGCACCAGGGCGCCGCCCTCGCCGGAGATGAACCGGTGCGGCACTGTCACCACCCGGGTGGCCACCGCCATCCGGCGCTCGGACAGCGCCGCGAGCAGCGACGGCTGACCGACCCCGTCGTCGGCCACGCCCACCACGATCAGGTCCGCGCCGATGGCCCGGGCGGCGACCGCCGCGCCGTCCAGGATCAGGTGCGGCGCGCGGGTGAGCAGCACCTTGTCCTTCCAGCTCGGCGGCTCGCCCTCGGTGGCGTTGACCACCACCACCGGGGCCAGGCCACGGCGGCCGGCCGCGTCGAGTACCGCGGTCGCCTTGCGGGAGAACGGGAAACCGGCGCCGCCCCGCCCGTACAGCCGGATGTCGGCGGTCAGTTCCACCAGTTCGGCGGCGGACAGCGCGCGCAGCCCGCCGTGTACCTCGTGGTGTGCCCGCAGGTCGAGCCGGCCGAACTCGCTCGAATCCGGCGGTCAGCCGGGGGGTGCCGAGGTGCCGGACGACCGGGACCGAGCTGGTGGTCACCGGTCGGCCTCGCCCCGCATGAAGGCCCAGAAGTCGTCGTCCGAGATCGCCCCGGGCTTCGATGTGGCGGGCGCGGGCGGGGCCGGCGGTCGGGCCGTCTCCCGGGCTGCGGTGTCGGCGCGGCGGGTGACGGTCCGGCGGGCCGGATTCGACCCGGTGTCGCGCCGCCAGCCGGGCTGCGCGGGGGTGCCGCCGCTGTCCCGCTGCCAACCCGGCTCGTCGACTTCGGCTGCCTCCCGCTGCCGCCCGGGTCCGCCGGAGACCGGGATGGAGCCGGTGTCGCCGCGCCGCCGTGCGGGCGTGGAGACCGGGATGGAGCCGGTGTCGCCGCGGCGGGTAGGCGCGGGGGTGACCGGGAAGGAGCCGGTGTCCGAGCGGCGGGTGGCGCGGGCGTGACCGGGATGGAGCCGGTGTCGCCGCGCCGTGCGGGCGCGGGGGAGACCGGGGTGGAGCCGGTGTCGTGCCGCCAGTCGGGCTCGGTCGGCCCGGGCCGGCGGGCGCCCCGGGTCGCGCCGGGGCTGGTCCGGGCGCCGCCGGTCTCCGGGCCGAGGGCGATCGAGGTGGCCACCGGATTGATCTTGCCGACCGGGCGGAGCATGGTGGTGGTCTGGGTACGCGGTCCGCGTAGCCGGGTGCCGTACAGAACGTAGCCGCGGGCAGCCAGCGCCAGGCCGACCAGCACGACGCACAGCACGTAACTCACGTTCACCCAGGTCTTCGCCGCTCGGCCGGCGCCGAGTCCGTGCAGCAGCGCGATCGGCCAGCAGGCGTACGCCCCGGCGTGCAGGGCCCGCCACAGCCAGACGTGCGGGGAGCCGGCGAACCGGCCCCGGGTCACCCCGGTGATGGTGACCCCGATCATCAGATAGCTGGCGAGCGTGCCCAGCCCGACGGTGAGCGGCCGGTGGTGGTGCAGGAACGGCACCAGCACGTCGACCACGCTGGCGTGCCCCTCGATGACTTTGGTGGCGACGTGCAGGCCGAGGAAGACCATGGCCGCCATCGCCAGCGCCCGGTGCAGGCCCTGCATCAGCACCCGGTGCCGGACCAGCAGCACCACCCGGTCGGTGGCCGCGAGGCCGACCATGATCGTCAGAGAGAGCGCGACCAGGGTGAACACGCCACAGTAGAACTCCAGGAAGCCGAAGACGGCGACCGCCGCCGCGGCACCGGGGCCGGTGAAGGCGAGTAGCGCGGTGGTGAGTGCGGCGGCCACGGCGCCACCGACGAAGACTGCGGTGCGGTGGGGTTCGGCGGCCCGGTGACCCGGCGCTGTACTACCCATGACGGAGAGCTGACTTCGCTTCTCGGTTGCCATCGCCCCTCGATAGATGTCATGGCCTCCGGCCGGTCGTGCGGTGCGGTCGGGTACCCCCGCTGATCGGGGTTTCCCGGCCGTCCCCCGTCCCACGGTGACGCCGTACGGAGATCCGTCCGTGTACGTGATACCACCGTGATGTATCGAAGTCAGTAGCTGTAACGAGCAATTCTCAAAAGTCGGCGGATCCGGACGAATTCCCTCACCCGGTGCTGTTTCTCCCTCACCTGGCGTCAGCGCGGACCGGTGTCTCAACGGCCCGGCCGTCAGTGCGCACCCCAGGCGTAGGTCTGCTTGCGCAACTGGAGGTAGACGAACGTGTCGGTACTCAGCACAGTGGGCACCGCGCGCACCTGGCGTAGCAGCCGCAACAGATGGTCGTCGTCCTCGCAGACCAGTTCCAGAATGATGTCGTACGAGCCGGCGGTGATCACCACGTAGTCGACCTCGGGCAGCTTGGCCAGTTCGTCGGCGACCTCCTGGAGGTCGCCACCGCACTTGACGCCGACCATCGCCTGTCGCCGGAAACCGAGCCGCAGTGGGTCGGTGACCGCCACGATCTGCATCACGCCGGCCGCCAGCAGCCGCTGGACGCGTTGCCGAACGGCCGCCTCGGAGAGCCCGACGGCCTCCCCGATGGCGGTGTACGAGCGCCGGCCGTCCTGCTGCAACTGCTCGATGATGCTGCGCGAGATGTCGTCCAGGATCAGCGGCTCACCCTCGGCTGGGCTGCGGGTCATCGACAACTCTCCTTGTCCGCGGGGTGCCGTGGTGCGCGGCTGTCCCGCAGCCTAGGCTGCCTTGGCGTGTGTCGCCCGCCCACCGGGACCGCATCACGCGCCACAGCAGCATCTGTGGGTTTCTTCAAGTGATTCCGTTGCGTTGATGTAAAAGAACGACGGAATCACTTGTCAAGACGGTGCGCCCATGACAGCGTTTCGAGCCAGACGTGAAGAAACCTCGACGCCCCCTCCGGAGGTCCCGTTGTCGCAGCTCCCGGCCGCTCCCGCCGCGCCGGTCGCGGCCCCGGACCAGTCCGTGACCGCGCTGCCCCGATTGCACAACATTGTCGGTGGGGAGCGGGTCGAGCCGAAGGACGGCGGGTACGCCGACATCGTCGACCCGTGCACCGGGCAGCCGTACCTGAGCGCGCCGGTGAGTGGCCCGGCCGATGTGGACGCCGCGCTGCGCGCCGCAGCCGCCGCCTTCGACGGCTGGCGGGACACCACCCCCGCACAGCGCTCGCTGGCCCTGCTGAAGATCGCCGACGAGGTCGAGGCGCGGGCCACCGAACTGGTCGACATCGAATGCGCCAACACCGGCAAGCCGTGGACGCTGACCATGCGCGAGGAGCTGCCACCGATGGTGGACGAGCTCCGTTACTTCGCCGGCGCCGCCCGGCAGCTGGCCGGCTCGTCGGCCGGCGAGTACCTGGCCGGCCACACCTCCTACGTGCGGCGCGAGCCGATCGGGGTGTGCGCCCAGGTCACCCCGTGGAACTACCCGGCGATGATGGCCATCTGGAAGTTCGCGCCGGCCATCGCGGCCGGCAACACGGTGGTCCTCAAGCCCAGTGACACCACCCCGGCGAGCACCGTCTGGCTGGCCGAGGTCGCCGCCGAGTTCCTGCCGCCCGGCGTGTTCAACGTGGTCTGCGGCGACCGGGACACCGGCCGGGCGCTGGTCGACCACGAGATCCCGCAGTTCGTCTCGATCACCGGCTCGGTACGGGCCGGCATGGCGGTGGCCGCCGCAGCCGCCAGCGACCTCAAGCGGGTCCACCTGGAGCTCGGCGGCAAGGCCCCGGTACTGGTCTTCGACGACGTGGACATCGCCGACGCGGCCACCCGGATCGCCACCGCCGCCTTCTTCAACGCCGGCCAGGACTGCACCGCCGCCTGCCGGGTACTCGTGCACGAATCGGCGCACGACGAGTTCGTGGCCGCGCTGGTGGCCGCCGCACAGGCCACCGTGGTCGGCGGACCGGAGCTGCCGGGCGCCGACGTCGGACCGCTCAACAACCCGGCGCAACTGAGCCGGGTCGAGGGCTTCGTGGCCCGTACCCCCGGCCACGCCCGGATCCTCACCGGCGGCGCGCGGCTGGACCGACCCGGCTGGTTCTACGCCCCCACCGTCATCGACGGGGTACGCCAGGACGACGAGATGGTGCAGGACGAGGTGTTCGGGCCGGTGGTCACCGTGCAGACGTTCCGCACCGAGGCGGAGGCGGTCCAGCTCGCCAACGACGTCCGGTACGGCCTGTCGGCCAGCGCCTGGACCAGTGACCACGGCCGGGCGATGCGGCTGTCCCGGGCGCTGGACTTCGGCACCGTCTGGCTGAACACGCACCTCCCGTTCGTCTCGGAGATGCCGCACGGCGGGTTCCGGCACTCCGGCTACGGCAAGGACCTGTCCCAGTACGGATTCGAGGACTACACCCGCGTCAAGCACGTGATGAGCTACCTCGGCGGCTGACCCCACCGCCGAGTCACCCCCCCACCGAAGGACCCCGATGACCGACACCCTGATCGCGCCGAGGAGCGCCCTCGGCGCACCGGAGGCCCTGCCGGCCATCGCCCTGGTGGGGGTGGCCAAGGAGTTCCACGCGCACGGCGAGGTGGTGGCCGCGGTCAAGCAGGTCGACCTGGCGATCGAGGGCGGCGAGTTCTTCTCCATGCTGGGCCCGTCCGGCTGCGGCAAGACCACCACGATGCGGATGATCGCCGGGTTCGAGGAGCCCACCCGCGGCCGGGTGCTGCTGCACGGCAGGGACGTCACCGGGGTGCCGCCCAACCACCGCGACGTGAACATGGTGTTCCAGTCCTACGCGCTGTTCCCGCACATGAGCGTCTTCGAGAACGTGGCGTTCGGGCTGCGCCGCAAGGGCGTGGCCAAGGCGGAGCTCAGTCAGCGGGTCGGCGACATCCTGGAGATCGTCGGCCTGACCGGCCGGGAGAAGCGCCGGCCGCGGGAGCTCTCCGGCGGCCAGCAGCAGCGGGTGGCGCTGGCCCGCGCGCTGGTGAACAACCCGAGCGCGCTGCTGCTCGACGAGCCGCTGGGCGCGCTGGACCTCAAGCTGCGCCAGGCGATGCAGGTCGAGCTCAAGCGCATCCAGCGGGAGGTCGGCATCACCTTCGTCTACGTCACCCACGACCAGGGCGAGGCGCTGACGATGTCCGACCGGATCGCCGTGATGAACGACGGGCTGATCGAGCACCTCGGTACCCCACGGGACATCTACGAGCGGCCGGCCAGCAAGTTCGTGGCCGGCTTCATCGGCACCACCAATCTGCTCGGCGGGGTGGTGACGCAGGTGGCCGACGGGGTGGCCGTGCTCGCGGTCGGGCCGGACGAGCGGATCGTGGTGCCGGTCGGGGATGCCGCGCCGGCCGTCGGCGCTGACCTGGAGTTGACGGTACGGCCGGAGAAGATCGAAATGAGCACCGGGCAGCCGGCCGGCGACGGCAGCGTGCTGCGCGGCACCGTCACCGAGGTCGTCTACCTCGGCACCTCCACCAACTACAACGTCACCACCTCCACCGGGGCCGACATCGTGGTCTTCACCCAGAACGCCTCGTCAGCCGATGACATCGCCGTGCGCGGCGACCGGGTCTGGCTGTCCTGGCAGCCCCGCCACTCCTACCCGATCGGAGCCTGATGAGCACCGCACATGGTCCCTCCGACAAGCCTGTTGACCCGGCCCTGCTGCGTGGCCTGACCTCGGCCCGGCTGGGCCGCCGGAGCGTGCTCGGCGCCGGGGCCCTGGCCGCCGGCGCCGCCTTCCTGGCCGCCTGCGGTGTGAAGGGCAAGGGCAAGGCCGGCGCCTCGGTCGCTCCCGACCAGGTGGCGAAGTTCTGGAACGGCAAGAGCGCCGGTTCCCACGTCGACTTCGCGAGCTGGCCGCTCTACATGGATCCCGAGCAGCCGGAGCTCAAGCAGTTCACCAAGGACACCGGCATCTCGGTGAACTACCAGGAGGTCATCCAGGAGGTCGCCAGCTGGTTCGCGAAGATCCAGCCACAGTTGGCCGCGCAGCGCAGCATCGGCTACGACCTGATGATCGTCACCAACGGCAAGGAGTTCGGCGAGCTGGTGCAGTTGGGCTACCTGGCTCCGCTGGACCACAGCAAGCTGCCCAAGTTCGCCGCCAACGCCGACAAGCGTTACACCACCGAGGCGTTCGACCCGGGCAACGTCTACAGCGTCCCGTGGCAGTCCGGGATCACCGGCATCGCCTACGACCCGGAGAAGGTGGGGCGGGAGTTGACCAGCCTGGCCGACCTGTGGGACCCGGCCTTCAAGGGCAAGATCGGCATGATGAGCGACCCGCAGGAGCTGGGCAACTTCGGGATGCTGAAGGTCGGGGCGACGCCGGAGAAGTCCACCGAAGCCGACTGGAAGAAGGCCGCCGCCGAGCTGACCGCCCAGAAACCGTTGGTGCGCAAGTACTACGACCAGGGCTACATCGACGACCTGGGCAGCGGCGACATCTGGATCGCGCAGGCCTGGTCCGGTGACGTCTTCCAGAAGAACATCTCCGACGGCACCAACCTCAAGTTCGTGGTGCCCAAGGAGGGCGGCACGCTCTGGACGGACAACCTGATGATCCCGATCACCGCGACCAACCCGGTGGGCGCGATACAGCTCATGGACTTCTTCTACGACCCGGAGATCGCCGCGTCGCTGGCGGCCTACATCAACTACATCACCCCGGTGCCGGCCACCAAGGCGTTGCTGCAGAAGGAGGCCGACGCGGCCACCGGCGACGACAAGGAGACCTACCAGGCGCTGGTGGACAGCCCGCTGGTGTACCCCCCGGACTCCTACTACACCAACCTGCACTACTACTACAGCGGCAAGTCGCCGGCCGACCAGAAGGTGTACGACGACTACTTCGTTCCGATCGTCTCGGGCTGAACGACGCCGCGCCCGCCCGCCCCCGCCGGGCGGGCGCGGACTCCGGGGGCCGTCGGCGGGAGCCGACGATCAATCCCTGCGCAGAGGAGAGGAATCAATTGAGTGCGCTGAGGGCGCGGCTCGCCCCGTACCTGATGATCCTGCCCGGTGGGCTGTGGCTGGTGCTGTTCTTCGTCGTGCCGATGGTGGCGATGCTGTCGATCTCGTTGCAGCAGGGCAACCTGCTGGAGGGGTACGCGCTCACCTGGCACTGGCAGAACTACCTCGACTCCATCCGGCTCTACCACGTGCAGTTGATCCGATCCCTGGAGTACGGCGCGATCGCCACCGTGCTGCAGATCGTGCTGGCCTACCCGGTGGCGTACTGGATCTCCTTCAAGGGCGGCCGGCGCAAGTCGGCGTACCTGCTGCTGATGCTGTTGCCGTTCTTCGTCTCGTTCGTGCTGCGCACCATCTCGTGGAAGTTCATGCTGGCCGACGACGGCATGGTGCTCGGGCCGCTCAAGGACGTCGGG
Organism: uncultured Actinomycetota bacterium; assembly: GCA_963794685.1. Taxonomy (GTDB): domain Bacteria; phylum Actinomycetota; class Actinomycetes; order Mycobacteriales; family Micromonosporaceae; genus CAVTWH01. The sequence goes on from CAWCFK010000016.1 coordinate 234,342, forward strand.
TTGCTGCCGGAGAAGTTCCACGTGCTGGCCACCTCGCCCGCGGTGATCGGCGGCCTGGTCTACAACTACCTGCCGTTCATGGTGCTGCCGCTGTATGTGGCGCTGGAACGGATCGACCCGCGGGTGGTGGAGGCCAGCTACGACCTCTACGCCAGCCGGATCCAGACCTTCCGCAGGGTGATCCTCCCGTTGTCGCTGCCCGGCGTCTTCGCCGGCGTGCTGATGACGTTCGTGCCGGTCTCCAGTGACTACGTCAACGCGAGCATCCTCGGCGGGACGAGCAACACGATGATCGGCAACGTGATCCAGGACCAGTTCCTGGTGCGGCAGGACTATCCGACGGCGGCGGCGCTGTCGTTCACCCTGATGGCGGTGATGCTGCTCGGCATCTTCGCCTACGCCCGGGCGCTGGGCACCGAGGAGGTACTGGAGGTGGCGGCCCGATGACTGTTCTCGAAGCCCCGGCGCCGGTCGTCGAGCCCGGTAACCGTCGCCCCCGGGCCCGACTCGGTGATCGGCTGCTGTTCGGGTACACCTGGCTGATCGTGTTGTGGCTGATGGCCCCGATCGCCGTGATGATCCTGTTCGGCTTCAACGACACCAAGGGCCGCTACAACCAGTCGTTCCAGGGGTTCACGCTGAAGTGGTACGGCCGGGTGTTCGACATCCCCGAGTTGACCAGCGCCCTGCTGCACTCGCTGGTGGTGGCGGTGACCAGCACGGTGCTGTCCTGCGTGCTGGGTACCCTGATCGGCGTGGCGCTGGGCCGCTACCGCTTCCGCGGGCAGGGGGTGGCGAACCTGGTCATGTTCGCCACCATCTCCTCGCCGGAGATCATCATGGGTTCGTCGCTGCTGTCGCTGTTCATCACGGCCGGGACGCCGATGGGGTACGTCACCGTGGTGATCGCGCACGTGATGTTCTCGCTCTCCTTCGTGGCCATCGTGGTGCGCTCCCGGGTGCTCACCCTGGACCGCTACGTCGAGGAGGCGGCGCGTGACCTCGGGGCCGGCCCGGTCACCACGTTCCGCCTGGTCACCCTGCCGATGATCTTCCCAGCCGTGATGGCCGGCGCGCTGCTGAGCTTCGCCCTGTCGGTGGACGACTTCGTGATCACCAGCTTCGTGCACGGCAACTACGACACCTTCCCGCTGTGGATCTGGGGCGCCACCAAGGTCGGCATCCCGCCGCAGGTGAACGTGATGGGCACGCTGATCTTCGCGGCCGGGGTGCTGCTCGTCTTCGGCAACGTCCTCGCCGCCCGGCGGCGGCCCAGATGACCAGTGCGCCGGGGGCCGGGCGGATCGGGGCGGGGCGGTGAGCTCTGGCCATACCGGCGCTCGCGCGGGGCATCCGGCCCTGCGCGACGCGGCCGGTAAACCGTTCTGGTTGGACCAACCGGGCGGGCCCGACCGGCAGCCCGGTCTCGCCGCCCCCACCACGGCCGACCTCGCCGTGGTTGGCGGCGGCTTCAGCGGCCTGTGGACGGCGCTGATCGCCAAGGAGCGCGACCCGTCGCTGGACGTGGTGGTGCTGGAGGGGCACCGGGTCGGCTGGGCCGCCTCCGGCCGCAACGGCGGGTTCTGCTCGGCCAGCCTCACCCACGGCCTCGGCAACGGCCTGCGCCGCTTCCCCGACGAGATCGCCACCCTGGAGCGCCTCGGCCGACGCAACCTCGACCGGATCGGCGCGGCGGTGGCCCGCTACGGTATCGCCTGCGGCTTCGAACGCACCGGCGAACTCAACGTCGCCACCGCCGGCTGGCAGGTCGGGGACCTGCGCGCGGAAGTCGAGCAGGCGGCCCGCTTCGGCCACCCGGTCGTCTTCCTCGACCAGGCCGGGGTACGCGAGCAGCTGCACTCGCCCAGCTACCTGGCCGGGGCCTGGGACACCGACGGCTGCGCCCTGCTCGACCCGGCCCGACTGGCCTGGGGCCTGGCCGACGCCTGCCGGCAACTCGGCGTACGCGTCTACGAGGGCACCGCCGTCACCGGCATCGAGTCCACCCGCTTCGGCCTGCGCGTCACCACCACCCACGGCCAGGTCAGCGCCGCCCGGGTGGCCCTGGGCACCGGCGCCTTCCCGTCTCCGCTACGCCGTATCCGCCCCTACCTGATCCCGGTCTACGACTACGCCCTGATGACCGAGCCGCTCACCCCCGCCCAGCTCGACTCGCTCGGCTGGGCCAACCGCCAGGGCATCGGCGACATGGCCAACCAGTTCCACTACTACCGGCTCACCGCCGACAACCGAATCCTCTGGGGCGGCTACGACGCCGTGTACTACAACGGCGGCGCGATCCGCCCCGAACGAGACCAGCGCCCGGCCACCTTCGACCGCCTCGCCCAGCACTTCTTCGACACCTTCCCGCAGTTGGAGGGCGTCCGCTTCAGCCACGGGTGGGGCGGCGTCATCGACACCTGCGCCCGGTTCTGCGCCTTCTTCGGCACCGCCTTCAGCGGCCGGCTCGCCTACGCGGCCGGCTTCACCGGCCTGGGCGTCGGCGCCACCCGCTTCGGCGCGGAGGTGATGCTGGACCTGTTGAGCGGCAAGGAGACCGAGCTGACCCAACTCCGCCTGGTGCGCTCCCGCCCGATGCCGTTCCCGCCCGAACCGGTGCGCTCCGGCGTCATCCAACTGACCCGCTGGTCCATCGCCCGCGCCGACACCCACCAGGGCCGCCGCAACCTCTGGCTACGCACCCTCGACCATCTCGGCCTCGGCTTCGACTCCTGACCCCCTTCCCCTTCCCCCGTCCCCCGGGGCCGCGTGGTGGCGCGGGGGCTCACCGCAGGTGATGCTGTTATCGGCCGCGAATAGCAGCATCAACTGCGGTCTCGTCGGGGATGTCGGACCTCGGCGCTAAGCTGCCGCGATGAGTGTGATCAATTGGTTACTCGATTCCGATCCGGCGGTCCGTTGGCAGGTGCTGCGCGATCTCGCGGACGCCCCGGCCGACGAGGTCGCCGCCGAGCGGGCGCGGGTGGAGCACGAAGGTTGGGGCGCCCGGCTGCTGGCGCTCGAAGGCGCTGACGGGTTGTGGGACGGTGGGGCGCTCTTCCCGGCCGGGTACGCCGGTGGCGAGCCGGGGCAGCCCTGGACGACGACGATGCACACCCTGCAGACCCTGCAGCTCTTCGGGCTCGACCCGGCGAGCGCGGCGGCGCAGCGGGCGATCCCACTCATCGCCGAGAACGCCCGTTGGGAGCACGACGGGCAGCGGTACTTCGACGGCGAGGTCGAGCCGTGCATCAACGGCCGGACGATCGAGACCGGGGCCTACTTCGGGGTGGACGTCGAGCCGATCGTGGACCGGATCCTCGGCGAACGGCTCGCTGACGGCGGCTGGAACTGCGAGGTCGAGAACGGCTCCGTGCGCTCCTCGTTCGACACCACCGTCAACGTGCTCGACGGGCTGCTCGGGTACGAGCACGCGACCGGCGGATCCGCCGCAGTCCGGGAGGCGCGCCGCAGCGGGGAGGAGTATCTGCTCTCGCGCAGCCTGTTCCGGCGGCAGAGCACCGGCGAGGTGGTCGACCCCGACTACCTCGACTTTGCCTTCCCGTACTACTGGCGCTACGACGTGCTCCGCGCCCTCGACTACTTCCGGGCCTCGGGCGCGCAGCGGGACCCCCGGATGGCCGAAGCCGTGGAGGCGGTACGCGCCAAGCGGCAGCCGGACGGCCGCTGGCTGCTCGACCGGGTCCACCCCGGCCGCATCCACTTCACCCTCGACGGGGACGTCGGGCAGCCGAGCCGCTGGAACACTCTCCGCGCGCTGCGGGTACTGCGCTGGTGGGAGGGCTGACGGCCGGCGCGCTCAGCCACCACCCTGCCTGGCGACCCCGTCGGAGATGCGCGATTGGAAGATGGCGATCCGATGCGCGGACACGCCCTCCAGGGCACCTCGGTACATCTGATCGCGATCTTCGGTCAGCGTGATTGAGTTCGTGTCATTTGACTTGACTCTATTGACGCATCCAAATCTGGCTGCCACGCTGAATTGCACGCCGCATTCTTCGGATCAGAGGGGGACGGAGTTCGATCGCGCGGTGTGATTCGGTGCTGGAGCCGGCGCGTTGCGTCCGACTGCCAAATGCGCCGTTTCGCGATCTCATTCGAAGGCAAGTCGACTTCACGCGGCGCCGCCGACCTACTCGATGGCGCCATTTCACGATCGAAATGGGGGATCGTGGGTCTGAAACCACGTATGATCAGCGTAGTCGCAGCTTTGATCGTTGGGCTAGTCGCGAGTCCGTTCCTCAGCACGGTGGCATCGGCGGCACCCCCGCCCTCGCCGGCGGCCGATTCGACGCTCGACGCTTATACGGTGGTTACCCTGAGTGCTCACCGGGTCAAAGTCGAACCGAGGGCCGGTGGCCAGACCGGGCCGGACGGGGTGGCGCCGTCGGATGTCATCACATGCCAATTGAAGGTGAATGATCCGCACGCCTCCGGTCATGTGCCCGGCACCGTCAATGTGACCGCCAAGGTCACATGTACTTCTTCTGTGGTCGCGCTCAGCACCAATCTGACGCTATACCAAAACAATTTCGGGGTCGCCGGCTCCTTCAACTCGAATACCGGTCAGCGAGCACTCAGTTCACAACTGGATGCCATTTGCGTCACCGACGTGTGGTCCGCCCGGGGACAATCCACCGTTGTATTTCCGTCCGGGTATCTGCCGCCTACCGGAACAATGACTGCGGCGAGTCCGCACAGTTGGGTGGTGACCTGCCCGCATTGATGAGGTAGGTCGGGTCGGATGCTCCGCGGTCGCGCAGGCCGCGGCGCGTCCGCTCACCCCGCGACGCTACGGATGACCTGTCGGTGGCGGGTTGACCGTGTCGCTGGCCCAGCTTGTCGACTGATGCGGCGACACCGGCACGGCCTCAAGCTGCGTGTCGGCGACCAAGCGGTTGACGGCGTCGATGGGGCCGCCTACGTAGGTGGTCATTAGGTCGACATCTGTGGCCACGCACCAGGCATGATCTTCCGGCCACCACAGACTGGCCATCTGGTGACCGGGGAATGCTTCGAGTGTTGGTGTCACCGCAGCCAACGGCCCCGTCAGCAGGACCATCGGGCGCGCCGGCAGGGCCACCGTGGGCAGGAATTCGACTGACTGGTCGAGTGCACCCCAGCCGGTCCAGACGGCGAACCAGCATGATCCGGGAGTCCGCGTGTGCGCGGCGAGTATCCGGGCCACCCGCGCGGCCTGCTGGCCGGGCAGCAGGCCCTGAGCCGGTTGTTCGGTCCAGATCCCGGCCTGGCCACCGCCGTCGCGGTAACTCCAGTTGCCGGTGATGCTGGTCCATTCCATCGACGGATGCGGAACTCGTCCGTTCGCTTGGGCCACCTGGTCCCAACGCACCTCACTGCCGTGGTGGCTGGCGGGGTGAAACAGGCGGGCGTACCCGGAGAAGCCGAGCGGAACGAGGGAGGCGACAACGAGTCGCGAGAACGGGAGCCGCTGCGATACCAACCAATCCGCCGGGTCCGGCGAGTCGCTCGAGGCAAGGATTGCGGCGGGTGGGCCGGTCATTTCACGAGTTTGACAGTCGCAGCCATCCGCGGCCAGCAGATAACCGGACATTGCCCGCTGCGGCGGCAGTACCGACCGTCCACCCCGGGCGGCGGGCAAGCGTGACGATTCGCTCTGTCACGGCTGACGAAGATCATACGGCGGGGCGCTCTTCCCGGCCGGGTACGCCGGTGGCGAGCCGGGGGCAGCCCTGGACGACGACGCTGCACACCCTGTAGACCCTGCAGCTCTTCGGGCTCGACCCGGCGAGCGCGGCGGCGCAGCGGGCGATCGGGCTGGTCGCCGAGAACGCCCGGTGGGAACACGACGGGTAGCGGTACTTCGACGGCGAGGTCGAGCCGTGCATCAACGGCCGGACGATCGAGACCGGGGCCTACTTCGGGGTGGACGTCGAGCCGATCGTGGACCGGATCCTCGGCGAGCGGCTCGCTGACGGCGGCTGGAACTGCGAGGCCGAGAACGGCTCGGTGCGCTCCTCGTAAGGGAGGGGGGTAGAGGGGGGGGTGGGGGGGGAGAGATGGGTGGCCGAGCGGCGAGGTGGTCGACCGGCGTACCTCGACTTTGCCTTTCCGTACTACTGGCGCTACGACGTACTCCGCGCCCTGGACTACTTCCGGGCCTCGGGCGCGCAGCGGGACCCCCGGATGGCCGAAGCCGTGGAGGCGGTACGCGCCAAGCGGCAGCCGGACGGCCGCTGGCTGCTCGACCGGGTCCACCCCGGCCGCATCCACTTCACCCTCGACGGGGAGGTCGGGCAGCCGAGCCGCTGGAACACTCTCCGCGCGCTGCGGGTACTGCGCTGGTGGGAGGGCTGACGGCCGGCGCGCTCAGCCACCACCCTGCCTGGCGACCCCGTCGATCGCGGCGGCCACGGTGTCGGCCGCCCTGGACAGCAACTGCAGGTGGTTCTCGGGCGCGGTGGCGAAGACGGTCACCGCGTCGTTGGCGGCCACGGCTTCGCTGACGGCGGCCCGTACCGTCTGCATCTCCCCGGCAGTGGCCCCCGAGTGCGGGCCGCTGCCCACCACGAAGACGGTCGGGCAGCGCAGCGCCGCGAAATCCGGGCCGAGCGCGCCGTTGGCGGCGTCCATTTCGATCACCACATCGGCCGCCTGCGCGGGTGACATCCGGGCCGACTGGCCGAGCGCGGCGGCGATCCGCATGATCCACCGCAGCCGGCGGAACTGCCTGCGGACCTTGTCCCGGCCGGCCTCGTCCAACATCGCGATCGGGTACCCGCCGTCCACCAGCACCAGGCCGGCGACCCGGTCCGGGTACCGGGCGGCGAAGCGGAGCGCCACCGTCGCGCCGTGCGACCAGCCGGTCAGGACGGCGCGCTGCACACCGACGCCGTCGAGGACGCGGGCGAGGTCCTCGACGGCGGACGGCAGGCTGTAGTCGGCGGAGGTACCGGAGCGGCCCCGGGCCCGCGCGTCGAACCGGACCGCGCGGTACCGGCCGGCGAGGGCCGCGACCACCCGGTCCCAGTTGCGTAGCGTGCCGAACGCGCCGTTGACGAAGAGTACGGCGGGGTCGCCGCCGGGTGCGTCGACGGCGTGCAGCCGGGTGTCGGCGACGGGGATGTCGAGCTCGCGAGAGGTCATGGAAAGCCGCCTTTCAACAGGTCGTACCGACGAAGTTGGTGATGCGGCTGCGGGCCGGGCGGGTACTGGGCCAGGCCCGCCGGGTGCTGGGCCAGGCCCGCCGGGTGCTGAGCCAGGCCCGGCGGATGCTGGGCCAGCCCCGGCGGGTACGGCGGTGGGCCGGGGGGCTGCGCGGGCCAGCCGGGCGGTGGCGCGCGGGGCCGGCGGTGGGGGAGCGGGGGTGGTGGTGAGGCGGCGGTAGAGCAGGACGCCGCCGAGGTAGGCCGCCGGCACCGTGATGACCTGGACCAGCGGGATGCTGACCAGCAGCGCGGCCATCATGCCCAGGCCGAGGATCGCGGCCCGGTGGCCGCGGGTGTGCCGGCGGATGTCGGCCGGGCGGACGATGCCCCGGTGCTGCAACGGGTACACCATCACCAGCAGGCCGAGGACCAGTCCGTTGTAGACCACCGCGGCCACCGGGCTGACCAGGCCGAGCACCGGGACCAGCGCGAGTGCTCCGAAGAGGACACCGCCCACGGCCAGCGCGAGCGCGGCGAGCAGGGCCGCGAGCGCGCCCCGGGCAGTCGCCTCGTACCAGGGAATGCGCGGCCCCGGATCGGCGCCGAGTCGACGCTCCAGCCGGCGGGTCACCAGTACCAGCGACAGCGCGCCGAAGAGCATTGCCAGCGGTGCCGTGAGCGCGCCCAAAACCAGCAGCACCAACCACTTCACGCCCCAGTGCGCGAACCCCTCCAGCAGCCACCGGGTACGCGGCCAGTCATCCAGCCACCGGGTCGCCCAGTGCGCGAGCCGGTCGGTCAGCAGGGTTACCGAGCGCCAGGCCAGATAGGACAGCACCGTCACGATCGCCGTCGGCAGCAGCGTGTAGAGCCACAGCAGCGGGCTGCGCACCAGCCGGGCCAGGCCGCGCCAGTAGTAGCCGACCCCGGTCCAGAACTGCGCGCCGACGCGTACCGTGCCCCGGCCGGCCTGCCCGGCAAAGCGCGCACCGTGCGCCGTCAACTGGGCGGCACCGGTCACGAACTGCGCGCTCCGCTGCTGCAACCGGGGATCCGCGGCGACCCGCGCGGTGCCCTCGGCCAGCCGGGCCGCCCCCTGCGCGGCCACCGTCCGCGCCTGGGCGAGCCGCGCGGCAGCATCCACCCGGGCCTGCGCCATCCACTCGGCGGTCTGCGGCGAGACCCTCTCCCGACCGGCCTGACCCGCCCGTCCGCAGCCGGACGGCGCTCGCGCCTGCGGCGGCACCATCTCCCGACCGGCCGGGCTGCCCGGTCGCGTAGCTCGGACAGCCGCTCGGCAGCCTGCGGCGAGACCATCTCCCGGCCCTTCGCCCCGATCCGCCCGCGCAGCCCGGACCAGGCGTCCCGGGCCCGGTCCTGCACCGGCGGCGCCCGCACCGGCAGCGGCGGGGCCAGCAACGGCGGGGCAGCCGGCGGCGAGGGTGGCAGCAGCGGGGCGGTGAGGTGCGGAAGATCGCGATCCGGTGCGCGGATGTGCCCTGTGGGGGCATCACGGTGCACTAAATCGCGATCTTGTTCCGGTCCGTCCGGGCCGGGCTGGGGTTCGGCGGCGGGGTCGGGGCCGGCGTCGGGCTCGCTGTCCGTGGGGTGGGGGGTCATACACACTCCCGGTGCGTCGGTCTCGGGGGAGATCATGCCTGATTGACGCGATTGAGGCCATCGTCCGGCCACGTTCCGCACGCCCAGTTCGTCGCTGCCGGAGGTGACGAAGATCATGTGGTACCGGCTGGTAGCTGGCAATAGTCATGGCCGTTAACAGGGGCGGGCTGTTCTCCCAGCGGACCCACGGGTTAACGTGATGCCCGCAGCCACCCCGGCCGGGGTGTGCCCTGATCCGAACGGAGGCGGCGTTGGGCAACGATCCAACCGGGGGTCCGCTCGACGGCGCGCACGTCCTGCTCACCGGTGCTACTGGCTTTCTCGGCCAGGCACTGCTGGCCAAGTTGCTCCAGGACTACCCGACCACCCGAGTCAGTCTGCTGATCCGCGGCAAGGGCAGTTCCAGCGGCAGCGACCGACTGGCCGGCCTGCTGCGCAAGCCGGTGTTCGGGACATGGCGCAAGGCGGTCGGCGCGGACGAGGTGGCCCGGATCGTGGCCGAGCGGGTCAGCGTGGTCGACGCCGAGCTGGGCAGTACCGGCGTCGCGCTGCCGGATGACCTGACCGCCGTGATCCACGCGGCCTCCACGGTCTCCTTCGACCCACCGATCGACGACGCGTTCCGCACCAACGTCAAGGGTGTCCTCGACCTGTATGAGGCGGTCCGTGCGGCGGGCGGCAACCCGCACGTCGTGCACGTCTCCACCGCGTACGTGGCCGGCGCCCGCAAGGGCGTGGTGCCCGAGCTGTCGCTGGACCACGACGCCGACTGGCGAACCGAGATGTCCTCGGCGATGGCCGCCCGCGACGACGTCGAGCGCGACTCGCGCCGGCCGGAGCCGCTGCGCCGGGCGCTGGAGAAGGCGCGCCGCGAGCACGGCAAGTCGGGCCCGCAGTCGGCTGCCAAGGCCGCCGAGGTGGCCCGCCGCGAGTGGGTCAACGACCGGCTGGTCGACTACGGCCGGCTGCGTGCGCAGAGCCTGGGCTGGCCGGACGTCTACACGTTCACCAAGGCGCTCGGCGAGCGGGTGGCCGAGGAGTTGCTGACGGGGGTACTGCCGCTGTCGGTGCTGCGGCCGGCGATCGTGGAGAGCTCGCTGCGCTTCCCGTACCCGGGCTGGCTGGACGGGTTCAAGATGGCCGACCCGCTGATCCTGGCGTACGGCCGGGGCGTGCTGTCGGAGTTCCCCGGCGTACCCGACGGGGCGCTGGACGTCATCCCGGTGGACATGGTGGTCAACGCGACCCTCGCGGTCGCCGCCACCCCACCGCCGCTGGACGCGCCGAACTACTACCACGTCGGCTCCGGCTCCCGGAACCCGCTGACTTTCCGCCGGATGTACCAGAACATCCACGAGTACTTCACCGAGCACCCGATGCCGGACGGTGGCCGGGGTCAGATCAAGGCCCCCACCTGGGAGTTCCCGGGCGCCCGACGGGTCGAGTTGATGCTGCGTACCGGTGAGCGGGCGGTCGGCGCCGCGCAGAAGGCGCTGCTGGCGCTGCCGGCCGGCGATCGCACCAGGCGCTGGCAGCGCGACCTGACCCGGGAGAAGGACAAGGTCGAGTTCCTCCGCAAGTACTCCGACCTGTACGGCGTCTACACCAGCGCCGAGGTGGTCTACACCGACTCGAAGGTGCTGGCCCTGCACCGGGCGCTGCCCGCCGACCGGGTCGACGTGCACGGCTTCGACTGCGCGGACATCGACTGGGAGCACTACCTGCAGGGCATCCACTGCCCGGCGATCACGGTCACCATGCGCAAGGCGACCGCCGGGCGGCGGACCTCGGCGGTGGCGATCCCGGACGTGACCCAGGCGGCGCCCAACGGTGGCGGCGACATCATCGCCATCTTCGACCTGGAGGGCACCATCATCGCCTCCAACGTCATCGAGGCGTACCTGTGGGCCCGGCTGGCCGACCTGCCCCGTTCGCAGTGGGCCGGCGAACTTCTCGACGTGCTCCGCAAGATGCCCCGCTACCTGGGGGCGGAGAAGCGCGACCGGGGCGAGTTCCTGCGTACCTTCATGCGCCGCTACGAGGGCGCGTCCGAGGCCGGGCTGCACCGCATCGTGCAGGAGCGGCTGGGTGACGCGCTGCTGCGCCGTTCGCACCCGGAGGCGGTCCGCCAGGTCCGCAAGCACCGGGCCGCCGGCCACCGCACCATCCTCATCACCGGCACGGTGGACATCCTGGTCCAGCCGCTCGCGCCGCTCTTCGACGAGGTGGTGGCGAGCCGGCTGCACGCCCGCGACGGCATCTACACCGGCTTCCTGGAGGCCCCGCCGCTGGTCGGCGAGGCGCGTGCGGCCTGGCTGCGCCGGTACGCAGGTAACGTGGGGGCGGACCTGTCCCGCTCGTACGCCTACGGCGACTCGTACTCAGACCGGCCGCTGCTGGAGGCCGTCGGACACCCGGTCGCGGTCAATCCCGACCCGCACCTGTACCGGCACGCGCGTTCGCGCAGTTGGCCGGTGGCGGCGTGGAAGTCGCAGACCATGCCGGCCGCTGACGCGCTCATGGAGACCGTCCGATGATCCTCACCCTGGAGTACTTCCAGTCCACCAGCCGTTACCTGGCCGGTCGGGCGGTCACCGGCACGCCGTGGGGCGGTCGGGCGTCCGGCGCGGTCGCGGCGAACATGTCGCCGATGCGCCTGGTGACCCGGCCCGAACCCCGGCTGCCGGGGCAGGGCTGGACCCGGGTACGCCCGCTGCTCTCCGGCATCTGCGGCTCCGACCTGGGGCTGCTCACCGGCCGCAACTCGCCGTACCTGTCGGCGGTGATCTCGCTGCCGTTCACTCCCGGCCACGAGGTGGTCGGCACCACCCTGGACGAGCTGCCGAGCATGCCCAAGGGCAGCCGGGTGATCCTCGACCCGGTGCTGGGCTGTCTACCCCGGCAGGTCACCGCGTGCGAGCACTGCGCGGACGCGACCGCGGAGGATTCGGCCAACCACAGCCGGTGCAACCACGTGACCGCGGGTTCGGTGGCGGCCGGCATCCAGACCGGGTTCTGCGCGGACACCGGCGGCGGCTGGGGCCGGATGCTGGTGGCGCACGAGAGCCAACTGCACGCCGTGCCGGACAGCCTGGACACCGAGACGGCCGTACTGGTCGAGCCACTGGCCTGCGCGGTGCACTCGGTGCGTCGGGTGAACATCCCGGACGGCGCGTCGGTGCTGGTCATCGGGGCCGGCACGGTCGGCCTGCTGACCATCCTGGCACTGCGTGAGTACACCAACGCGGGCCCGATCTACGCCATCGCCAAGCACGGCCACCAGCGGGAACGGGCGCGGGAGCTCGGTGCGACCGAGGTGTTCTCCACCGACCGGGCGGCCCGGGCGCTGCGCCGGGCCACCGGCGGGTTCCTGGCCCGGCCGCAGCGCGGGGACGAGTTCCTGCTCGGCGGCGCGGACCTGGCCTTCGAGTGCACCGGCGGCTCCGGGCTCGACACGGCGCTGCGGTTGGTGAAGGCCGGCGGCACGGTGCTGCTCTCGGGCATGCCGAACGCCGGTTCCGACCTCACCCCGGTCTGGTTCCGGGAGCTGAACCTGGTCGGCGCGTACGCCTCCGGGGGCCGGGACTTCCCGGACGCCCTGGCGCTGGCGCAGACCGCCCCACTCAAGGGGTACGTCGACGCGGTCTACCCGCTGTCACGCTGGCGCGAGGCCATCGGCCACGCCAGTGCGGCCGGCCGCCTCGGCTCCGTAAAAGTGGCGTTCGACCCCACCCGAGACTGAAAACCGCATTGGACTAGGGAGTATCTGTAATGGCACGTCCAGGTTTCGTCCTTGAGGTCGACGAGCGCACCCCTGCGCTGCTGGTCCACGAGGGGGAGGGTTTCCGGCTGGAGAAGTTCCCGCTGGGGACCCGCGTCATCTACCCGCCGGAGTCGCTGCCCGCGCTGCGTGACCTCGACGGTCAGATCCGCAACGCGCTGGACAACCCGCTGGGTCGCGAGCCGCTGCGCGAACTGCTGTTCGCCGGGATGAAGCTGACCATCGTCTTCGACGACCTGTCCATCCCGCTGCCGAAGATGCGTACCCCCGACGTGCGCGGGCGGATCATCGAGCAGGTGCTCGAGCTGGCCGCCGCCAACGGTGTCGACGACGTCGAGTTGATCGCGGCGAACTCGCTGCACCGGCGGATGACGCCGGCCGAGTTGAAGCGCTCGGTGGGGGAGCGGGTGTACCGCTCGTTCTTCCCGCACCACCTGAAGAACCACGACGCCGAGGACCGGGCGAACCTGCTCCACGTCGGCACCACCAAGCACGGTGAGATCGTGGAGATCAACCGGCGGGCGGCGGAGAGCGACCTGATCGTCTACGTCAACGTCAACCTCACCGCGATGAGCGGCGGTCCGAAGTCGGTCTCCGTGGGGCTGGCGTCCTACCGCAGCCTGCGGGCCCACCACAACGTGCACACGCTGCGCCACTCGAAGTCGTTCAACGACCCGCCGAACTCGGCGATGCACCACTCGTACAACCGGATGGCCGGCATCCTGGACGAGAGCGTCAAGATCTTCCAGATCGAGACGACCGTCAACAACAACACCTTCCCCGAGTCGATGGGCTTCCTGACCAAGCGCGAGTGGGAGTGGAACCTCAAGGACCAGGCCACCTACCTGGCCGTCAAGCGGGGTAACGACCTGCTCCCGCCGGCCCGTCGCCGGCAGCTCTGGCACTCGACGTCGGCCCCCTACGGGGTCACCTCGGTGACCGCGGGCGACCCGGTGCAGGTGCACGAGGTGACGATGAAGTACGTGCACCGCCAGCAGTTGGTGGAGGTGGACGGGCCGTCCGACATCGGGATCTGGGGACTGCCCTACATCACCCCGTACAACGTCAACTCGATCATGAACCCGATCCTGGTGATGAGCCTCGGCCTCGGCTACTTCTTCAACCTCTACCGGGGGCAGCCGATCGTCCGTAAGGGCGGGGTGGCGATCTTCTACCACCACATGCGCAACGAGTTCCACCCGGTGCACCACCCGAGCTACATCGACTTCTACGAGGAAGTGCTGGCGCAGACCACCGACCCGGTGGAGATCGAGGCCAAGTTCGAGGAGCAGTTCGCCACCGACCCCTGGTACACCCACCTGTACCGCAACAGCTACGCCTACCACGGCGTCCACCCGCTCTACATGTGGTACTGGGGCTCGCACGCGCTGGAGCACCTGGGCGAAGTGATCATGGTGGGCGGCGACCGGAAGACCTCCGCCCGGCTCGGTTTCCGGGCCGCGTCCACCCTGGACGACGCGCTGGAGATGGCGAAGGACATCGTCGGCAGCAGCCCGACCATCACGTACCAGCACACCCCGCCGCTGTCGATGGCAGATGTGAGGTAGCCATGGGCCTCTACAAGGAAACCCGCAAGCTGCTCGCCGGTCGCGACTGGCGGGGGCGCTCGCGTACCCCGCGCAGCGCCATCGAACACGAGTCGGGCGAGGGTCCGCGCGAGTTCCCGACCGGCTGGGCGCGTACCGCCGCTGTCCGGGCCGCCCGGCGCGGCATCCAGCGCGCCGGACTCACGCCGCTGACCTGGAGCCTGACCAAGCCGGACGTGCAGGGCCTGGACAAGCTGGAGAACCTGACCGGCCCGGTGGTGTTCATCGCCAACCACTCCAGCCACCTGGACACGCCGCTGATCCTCGGCTCGCTGCCGGCCCGCTACGCCAAGAAGATCGCGGTGGGCGCGGCGGCCGACTACTTCTTCGACGCCCGTTGGCGGGCCGCGATCACCGCGGTGGTGTTCAACGCGTTCCCGGTGGAGCGCCGCGGTTCCCGTAACAAGCTGCGCAGCCTGGCCCCGAACCTGCTGGACCGGGGGTGGTCGCTGCTGCTGTTCCCGGAGGGTACCCGCAGCGAGGACGGCTGGATGTCGACGATGCGCCTGGGCGCCGCCCAGCTCTGCGTGACCCGGGGCATCCCGTGCGTGCCGATCGTGCTGCGCGGCACGTACGCCGCCATGCCCCGGGGTCGCAACTGGCCGATCCCCGGCCGGCCCCGGGTGGCGGTGCGCTACGGCACCCCGATCATCCCGGGCGAGGGCGAGCCGGCGCGGGCGTTCCAGCAGCGGATGGCGCAGTCTGTCGCGATGCTCTGGAACGAGGAGGAGCTGGGCTGGTACCAGTCGCTGCGACTCTCCGCGAGCGGTCGGGCGGTGCTGCCCACCGGCCCGAAGGGCGCTGACTGGCGGCGGCACTGGGAGTCCACCCGCCCGCTGACCGCGTCCCGCCCGGCCCAGGCCTGGCGCGACGAGTAACCTTCACTCCCCGCTGTCGCCCGGCGGGCCGGCGCCGGTAGGCGTCCGGTCAGCCGGCGGCGGCCAGCGACTCCCGCCACAGCCGGCGGCGGGTCGGCCCGAGGCTGGTCGCCAACACCTCGCGGACCAGTGGGTACTTCACCCGCAGGCCCTGCCGGGTCTCGGTGAGGATGCCCCGGCGGCAGGCCAGGTCCAGCCCTTCCAGCTCGGTGGCGCTCAACGTCCCCAGGTTGGCGGCCGGACCGCCGACCGCGAGCACCCGCAGCAGCCGCACGGCACTCTCCGGCAGGCTGGCCAACTGCTGGCCGATGGTGAGCCGCAGGTGCCAGGGGATCTCGACGCCGCCCCCGGCAGCGGCGGCCCGGGTCAACTCCACCAGGTGCAGTGGCAGGCCACCGGCCCGGCGCAGCACCATCGTGCGGCACGGATCGGGCAGGGTGACCGGATCGGCCGCCGCCGTCACCAGGTCGGCCGCATCGGGGCCGGCGAGCGCCGGCAACTGGCAACCGTGCAGCAGGCCGTGCCGGCCGAGGTCGGCGAGCGCGGTGAGCACCGGACCGGTCGCCTCGCCTGATCGGACGGCGGCCACCACCCGCAGGTCGGCCGGGCTGTTGCGGACCAGGTGCGCGAGCAGCGGGCCGGCCTGCGGACCGGCCTGGTGCAGGTCGTCCAGGACGAGCAGCCGCCGTCGACCGCGGCCGACGGCGTCCAGGTAGCGGGCCACCGCGTCGAAGATCAGTCGGCTGCGTTGCGGGCCGCGTCCGGCCTGGTCGCTGTCGGGTACCGCGGCGGGCAGCAGCGGCAGCCGGTCGCCCAGCTCGGGCAGCAGCAGCCGCAGCGCCGCACAGCCGGCCAGCATGGCCGCACTGGCCCGGCGTACCTGGTCGGCGAGTAGTTCGGCGAACGGCGCGAAGTCCTCACCCCCGCCCGGGTTGGCCGCGCCGAGCAGCACCGCGAGCCCCATCATGGTGCCGATCGCGGCCGCCTCGGCAAGCATCCGGGACTTGCCGATGCCGATCTCCCCCTCGAAGACGAGCACCGGTGGTCCTTCGCCGGCCAGGTGCCGGCGCAGCCGGTCGAGTTGGCCACCCCGACCGATCAACGTCGCGGGCCGGGTGGCGGGGCCGGCGCCGGTGCCGGCCCGGTCGTCCCGGGCCCGCTGCGCCGCGCTGATCAGGTCGGCGCGCTGGGCGGCGGAGAGTCGCAGCGCCCCGGCCAGCCGGTCCAGGGTGAACCGGCGCGGGTGGCGTACCCCGCACTCCAGGCTGCTGATCGCCCGTACCGACAGGCCGGCCACCTCGGCCAGCCGCTCCTGGGTCAGCCCGACGTCCCGGCGCAGCCGGGCGAGCAGGGTGCCGAACGGCTCGTCCCAGTCCGGTGGCGGCATGGTGCCTCCCAGCGATCTTCCTCACCGTGTCACGACGACTCTGCCTGGGGAAGAAGGGGCGGCCCTACGACTCACCCTTGTCGATGCAGGTTGCCTCTGCCGGGCAAACGTCTACCGGCTGTGTGGGTTGTGCGTGGCCTGAACGCAGTTGCCCGGGTCAATTTATGACAGGCCGCCTCGCCACGAGTGGACGGCTGTCACGTACCAGCGATCCCCCTGGAGGACACATGCGGTTTATCCGCCCCGCACTCGCGTTGGCCGGTGCGGCGACCCTGGTCGCCACCGCGCTCGCCGCGACCCCGGCGGCCGCGGCCGGTACCAATGTCGAGCGGTCCTGCGCCAGACCGTCCGTCGCGCACGTGATGGCCTGCCACGCGCTGCGCCGTACCGACGTGCGTACCCCGAAGACGATCAGCCCGAACGCCACCCCGAGCGGGCTCAGCCCGGCCAACCTGCAGAGCGCCTACGCGCTGGCCAGCGCGGCAGCCTCGGCCGGCAGCGGGGTGACCGTCGCGATCGTGGACGCCTACAACGACCCGAACGCCGAGAGCGACCTGGCCGTCTACCGCACCCAGTACGGGCTGCCCGCCTGCTCCAAGGCCAGCGGCTGCTTCAGTCAGGTCAACCAGACCGGCGGGAGCACCCTGCCGGCGAACAACACCGGCTGGGCCGGGGAGATCGCGCTGGACCTGGACATGGTGTCGGCGGTCTGTCCACTGTGCAAGATCCTGCTGGTGGAGGCGACCTCGCCCACCGACGCCAACCTGTACGCCGCCGAGGACTACGCGGCCGCGCACGCCAAGTACGTCTCCAACAGCTGGGGCGGCGACGAGTACTCCGGGCAGACCACCGACGACTCGCACTTCAACCACCCGGGCGTGGCGATCACCGTCTCCTCCGGTGACGACGGCACCGGCGCCGAGTACCCGGCGACCTCCCGGTACGTGACGGCAGTCGGCGGTACCCACCTGGTCGCCGCCAGCAACTCCCGGGGCTGGACGGAGAGCGTGTGGAACGGGGCCGGCTCCGGCTGCTCCGGCTACGACACCAAGCCGACCTGGCAGACGGTGACCACCAACTGCACCCGCCGCGCCGAGGCGGACGTGTCGGCGGTCGCCGACCCGGCCACCGGCGTCGCTGTCTACATCACCTACGGCGGGACCGGCTGGAACGTCTACGGCGGCACCAGCGCCTCTGCGCCGATCATCGCGGCCACCTACGCGCTGGCCGGTACCCCGGGCAGCGGCGACTACCCGGCGTCCTACCCGTACTCGCACACCGCCAACCTGTTCGACGTGACCAGCGGCAACAACGGCTCCTGCGGGGCGCCGCTGTGTACCGCCGGCACCGGCTGGGACGGTCCGACCGGCCTGGGTACCCCGAACGGCACCGCGGCCTTCGCTTCGGGCGGCGGCAGCACCGGCGTGACGGTGGCCAACCCGGGCAGCCGGACCGGCACCGTGGGCACGGCGACCAGCCTGACGCTGTCCGCCTCCGGTGGTACCGGCAGCTACACCTGGACCGCGTCCGGCCTGCCGGCCGGCCTGTCCATCGCGTCCTCGACCGGCGTCATCTCCGGTACCCCGACCACGGCCGGGACGTACTCGGTGACCGCCACCGCCACCAGCGGCTCGTCGTCGGGCAGCACCACCTTCACCTGGACGATCAGCCCGACCGGCGGCGGCTCCTGCGCCAGCCCCGGGCAGAAGCTCGGCAACCCCGGCTTCGAGTCCGGCAACACCGTCTGGACCGCCAGCGCCGGCGTGATCGGGGCCAACGGCTCCAGCCAGCCGACCCACGGCGGCACCTACAACGCCTGGCTGGACGGGTACGGCTCCACCCACACCGACACGCTCAGCCAGAGCGTGACCCTGCCGGCCGGGTGCAGCTCCTACACCTTCACCTTCTACCTGCACATCGACTCGGCCGAGACGACCACGTCGACGCAGTACGACAAGCTGACCGTGAAGGTGGGCAGCACCACACTGGCCACCTACTCGAACCTCAACAAGGCGTCCGGCTACTCGCTCAAGAGCTTCAGCCTGGCCGCCTACGCGGGGACCACGGTGACGCTGAGCTTCAGCGGTGCCGAGGACTCGTCGTTGCAGACCTCCTTCGTGGTGGACGACACGGCGGTCACCGTCTCCTGACCCGACCCGACCGGCCCGGGGCCGCTCCCCTCCGCGGAGCGGCCCCGGGTCTGTCCGCGTCCGGCGGCAGGTTTGCCGGCGGGCGTCACGGGGCAACACTGCGAACGTGAGCGAGCACTGGTACGACGAAGCGGTCATCTACTGCCTGGACGTGGAGACGTTCGCGGACTCCGACGGGGACGGGGTGGGTGATTTCCGGGGCCTCATCGGCCGGCTGGACTACCTGTACCGGCTCGGTGTCACCTGTCTGTGGCTGAACCCGATCCACCCCACGCCGGGGCGGGACGACGGGTACGACGCGACGGACTTCTACGCCGTCGACCCGCGGCTGGGTACCCTCGGTGACTTCGCGGAGCTGCTGCACCAGGCGGACAACCGGGGCATCAAGGTGATCATTGACCTGGTGGTGAACCACACCTCCGATCAGCACCCGTGGTTCCAGCAGGCGATCCGGCGCGACTCCCCGTACCGGGACTGGTATGTCTGGTCGGAGAGCGAGCCTTCCGACCGGTACAAGGGAATGGTTTTCCCCGGCGAGCAGAGCGAGGTGTGGACCTACCACCGCAGCGCCAAAGCCTGGTACTACCACCGCTTCTACGACTTCCAGCCGGACCTGAACATGCGCAACCCGCGGGTCCGCGAGGAACTCAAGAAGATCATGGCGTTCTGGATCCAGCTCGGGGTCGCCGGCTTCCGGATGGACGCGGTGCCGTTCATCATCGAGCTGACCGAGCCGGGCAACCCGGATTCCCCGAAGGACTTCGACTTCCTCACCGAACTGCGCCGGCACGTCTCCTGGCGGCGCGGCGACGCGCTGCTGCTGGCCGAGGCGAACGTGCCGCTGGACCAGCTCGGCCAGTACTTCGCCGACGCCGGCGGGTCGAACAACCGGATCAGCATGATGTTCGACTTCATCCTCAACGACGCGCTGGTGCTCGCCCTGGCCCGGGAGACCTCCGAGCCGATCGTGCAGGCGCTGCGGGACAGCGTGGTGCCGCCGCCGGGTGGGCAGTGGGCGACGTTCCTGCGCAACCACGACGAGATCGACCTGTCCCGGCTCACCGCCGAGCAGCGTGCCGAGGTCTTCGCCAAGTTCGGCCCCGACCCGGACAGCCACCTCTACGACCGGGGCATCCGGCGGCGACTGGCGCCGATGCTCGGCGGCGACCGGCGACGGCTGGAGCTGGCGTACTCGTTGCAGTTCACCCTGCGTGGGACGCCGGTGCTGCGCTATGGCGAGGAGATCGGGATGGGCGACGACCTGTCGCTGCCCGGTCGGGAGGCGATCCGTACGCCGATGCAGTGGTCGGGGCTGACGAACGGCGGATTCAGCACCGCCGACGCGCCGATCCGGCCGGTGGTGGACACCGGGGAGTACTCGTACAAGACGGTGAACGTCACCGCGCAACGTGACGACCCCGGCTCGCTGCTGGCCTGGTTCGAGCGGATGATCCGGACGCTGCGGGAGAGCCCCGAGGTCGGCTCCGGCACCTGCGCCGCGCTGGACGACGACAAGCTGCCGGCCAGCGTGCTGGCGCACCGGGCGGACGACGCCACCGGCTCGATGCTGTTCCTGCACAACCTGGCCGACACCACCGTGACGGTGGACCTGGGCCACCTCTACGCCGAGGCCGAGCAGCCCAACCAGGTGTTCGCCGACCGGTCCTACCAGGATGTCGCGAAGCTGGCCGAGTTGGAGCTGGGGCCGTACGGGTACCGCTGGATCCGCCTGCACCGCGGCCGGCGGTAGCGCCACGATTGCGGCCATCGGCGACGGCCCGTCGGGGCGGGGGCGGGTTCCCCGGGCATGACGGGGCCCGCCCTCGGGCATGATGAGGGTCCGGGCAACCAGGGAGGCCGTTGTGGCGCAACAGGTGGACGTCGTCGTACTCGGGCTGGGCGTGGGTGGCGAGGAGGTCGCCGGCCGGCTCGCCGAGGCCGGGCTCGCGGTGGTGGGCGTCGAGCACCGGCTCGTCGGCGGCGAGTGTCCGTACTGGGGCTGCGTGCCGAGCAAGATGATGATCCGGGCGGGCAACCTGTTGACCGAGGGCCGCCGGATCAACGGGATGGCCGGCACGTCCCAGGTGGACCCGGACTGGGCGCCGGTGGCGCACCGCATCCGCGAGGAGGCCACCGACAACTGGGACGACCGGGTCGCGGTGGACCGGTTCACCGGCAAGGGCGGCAGGTTTGTCCGCGGCTTCGGTCGGCTGGCCGGTCCGGGCCTGGTCGAGGTGGCCGGCGAGGAGTACCAGGCCGGCAGGGCAGTGGTGATCAGTGTGGGCACCGCGCCCAACGTGCCGCCGATCGACGGGCTCGCCGGTACCCCGTACTGGACCAACCGGGAGGCGATCGAGGCCACCGAGGTGCCGGCCAGCCTGCTGGTGCTCGGCGGCGGCGCGATCGGGGTGGAGCTCGCGCAGGTGTTCGCCCGGTTCGGCGCGCAGGTCACCGTCGTGGAGGGCTCGCCCCGGCTGCTGTCCATGGAGGAGCCGGAATCCTCCGACCTGGTCCGCACCGCGCTGGAAGGCGACGGCATCCGGGTACACACGGGTGTGCACGCGTCCCGGGTGGCGCACGACGGCGCGGAGTTCACCGTCACCCTGGACGACGGCACGTCCGTCACCGGCGAGCGGCTGCTGGTGGCCGTGGGCCGGCGGCCCAATATCGACGGCCTGGGCCTGGAAACGGTGGGGCTGGAGCGCATCGAGGTGGACGAGTGGCTGCGGGCCGGCGAGCGGCTCTGGGCGGTCGGCGACATCACCGGACACGGCGCGTTCACCCACATGGCCATGTACCAGGCCGACATCGTGGTGCGCGACATCCTCGGCCAGGGCGGCGCGGCCGCCGACTACCGGGCGCTGCCCCGGGTCACCTTCACCGACCCGGAGATCGGCGCGGTCGGCCTGACCGAGCAGCAGGCCCGCGACCGGGGACTGACCGTGCGGACGGCCGTCACCGACCTGACCGCCAGCACCCGGGGCTGGATCCACAAGGCCGGCAACGCCGGCTTCATCAAGGTGGTCGAGGACGTGGACGCGGGGGTGCTCGTCGGGGCCACCTCGGCCGGCCCCGTCGGCGGCGAGGTGCTCGCCGGGCTGGCCGTCGCGGTGCACGGCGCGGTGCCGGTACAGAAGCTGCAGAACATGATCTACGCGTACCCGACCTTCCACCGGGCCATCGAGACGGCGGTCAAGGCGCTGCGGTAAGCGGGTGGATCTCCCCAGAACCGGCGTTTGCGCCACCGCTCAGGCGGGAAGATAACGCCTGGGAGGTGATGCGCGATGGCGCAGCCGGTATCCGAGCAGTCAACCGCCGAATTGGTACGGCGGGCATCCGAACAGCTGTCCACCCTGGTCCGTGACGAGTTGGCGCTGGCCAAGGCCGAGCTGTCCGGCAAGGCGAAGCACGCCGGCACCGGCGCGGGCCTGTTCGGCGGCGCGGGAGTCTTCGCGCTGTTCGGCGTCGCAGTCCTGCTGGCGACCGCGGTGATCGCGCTGGACCTGGTGCTGCCGCTGTGGCTGGCGGCGCTGTTGGTCGGCGTGGCACTGCTGGTGCTCGCGGGAATCCTCGCCCTGGTCGGGAAGGCGCAGCTGAGCAAGGGTGTGCCGCCCACCCCGGACGAGACCGTGGCGAGCATCAAGGCCGACATCGAGACCGTGAAGAGGAGTGCCCACCATGAGTGAGGACGCCGAGGTCGAGCAGCTCAAGGAGCGCATCGGGCAGACCCGGGCGGAGCTGGGCGAGACGGTGGAGGCACTGGCCGCCAAGGCCGACGTCAAGGCGCGGGCCAGTGGCGCGATCCACGACGCGGTGGACGGCGCGAAGGCCAAGGTGCACGACGTGGTGGACGGCGTCGTGGACGGCGCGAAAGATGTCGTCGGCGGGGCGAAGGACAAGGTGCACGGGGTCGTGGACGGGGCCAGGGACAAGGTCGGCTCCGCCGGCACCAAGGCGCGGGAGCTGGTCGGCGGTGGGTCCGAGGCCGGTGCGGAAGCCGATGAGGCCGTGCCGGCGCTGCCCGAGGAGCCCGAAGAACCCGGTCACTTATCGGCGCGCGAGCGCCGCCTTCAGGGAATTCTGCTGGCCACCGCGATTGGCGCGATGCTCGGCGCGGTCATTGTCTGGGTCACCCGTCGCCGCTGAGCGCGCCGGATCAGTGTCTGGGGAGGACGCATGAACAAGTCCAAGCTGGTGTACCGGCCGGTCGGCCTGATCGCCGGGGCGGTGGCCGGGATGGCCGCCGGGGTGCTGTTCAAGCAGGTGTGGAAGCTGGCGGCCGGGGACGACGACACGCCCGACGCGCTCGACCAGGAGCGCACCTGGGCCGAGGTGCTGGCCGCGGCCGCTCTGCAGGGCGCCATCTTCGCGCTGGTGAAGGCCGCCGTCGACCGGGGTACGGCGCGCGGCGTGCAGCGGGTGACCGGCAACTGGCCGGGCTGACCCCGCAGACCTACCCGGTGGTGACCAGGTCTTCGTACTCGGGGTGGCGGCGCAGGTAGCCGGCGACGAACGGGCACTGCGGAACCAGTTTCAGCCCCCGCTCGCGGAGCTGGTCCAGCACCTGACGCACCATCGCGCCGCCGATGCCCTGCCCGTCGTACTCCATCTTGATCTCGGTGTGTACCAGCACCAGATGGTCGGGCCGGGCCAGGTAGGCCACGAAGCCGGCGACTTCGCCGTCCGGGGTGCGGGCCTCGAACCGGTGCGACTGCTCGTTGTCCACCACGGTGATCTCCACGGGCCAACCCTACGCGGCCCGGGGAGGGTGGCGTCAGCGACCGCCGCGAGCCAGCCGGTTGGCCAGTTCCAGGAAGACGAACAGGTTCGGGATGTCCCTGGCCTGCTTTGACGACCAGGACAGCCACTTGCCCTGGCGGGCCAGCGAGACCACGCCGTTGTTGACGCTGACCTTCTGGATGTCGGTCCACGGCACCGCGCCCTTGCCGGCCGAGGCGATGCCGGACAGGTTCACCGCGAGGTCTCCGAAGTTCAGCGTCTGTCCGGCGCGCAGCGCGTCGATCGCCCGGGGCAGCGCCACCGCGGTGACCCGACGGGCGATGACGGTGCCGAGTTCCTCGATGCCGGCGTAGAAGTGAGTGATCTTGGTGGTGTGCCCGTCGAACCGGCGCACCGTGAAGATGTAGATCGAACGCACCTTGACGCCGTAGCGGTAGACGTGGGTGATCGCCTGGGTGACCGACTCGATCTGATCCCAGCGGTAGTCCGCCACGCCGTCCTTGCCGACCTCGATCAGGCCCTGCTCGAAGACGTGTACCCGGCGCGCGGCGGCGGGCCGGTTGAAGGTCGGCGACCGCAGCACCACGACCGTCAACGGCAGCGCGAGCAGCACGCAGATCACCACACCGGGCCAGGCCCGGTTGACGGCGAGTATCGCCGCGCAGAAGAAGAGCGCGGCCTCGAACAGGATGATCGCGATCAACTGGCCGGCGGCCAGCTTCTTCGCCGGATAGGTGCGCAACCACGGGCCCAGCCCCCGGGCGGTGGCCAGCTGGGCGACCTCCGCGGGCAGCTGCGCGGTGGGGGCGATCGGGGGGTACGCCACGGTTTCCTCCTTCGAGCGGGAGGAGTGTAGCGCCGCCTGCGGCTACGCCGGTGTCCCGTCCTGCTCGGCCAGGATCATGGCGAACCGGGCCTGTGCCGTGGTGAGCTGACGGGCGATCAGCGCCCGGACCTCCGGGGTCAGCGGGGTGTCCGGCAGCCCGACCAGCCGCAGCAGATCCGGGACCAGCGGCGCGTACTTG
Source organism: uncultured Actinomycetota bacterium (assembly GCA_963794685.1). Taxonomy (GTDB): domain Bacteria; phylum Actinomycetota; class Actinomycetes; order Mycobacteriales; family Micromonosporaceae; genus CAVTWH01. Next base: position 258,681 of record CAWCFK010000016.1, read on the forward strand.
CGGGCCGACTTCGCCACCTTGGGACCGTGGGTGTGGATCACCCCGACCCCGTTGTCGGTGAAGTCGGAGAACTTGATCACCCGCGCCCACGGGTTGGCCTCCAGGCTGGCCAGCACGTGCTCGCGGTACTGGGTGTTGGTGTCCCGGTCGGAGTCGTACTCCGGATTCGTCACCGCCGCCACCAGTTGCGCCACCCGGGGGTTGTAGCGGCGGGCGAGGGTGTCCAGCGCGTCGGCGGTGTCCCCGCCCAGGCGGTGCGGCTGGTCCTCAACAGCGTCGTGCAGCAGCGCGGCGCAGAGCACGTCGACGTCCCGGACCCGGTAGTAGTGGATGATCCGGATGGTCACCCGGAGCAGGTGGTTGAGGTACGGCTCGCGGACCCGGCGCTGGTCGTGGTGCAGTTCGGAGACGAGGTCCAGGGTGTCGGCGAGCAGTTGGCGGGCGTCCGGCGGGAAGTCGGAGATTTCCTGGAGGAACCGGGTCCGCAGGCCCGGCTCGCCGTAGACCTCGGTCACCGCGTGCAGTGGCATGCCCCGTACGTGTGCCGGAATCCCCGTCATCGCTCCCGCTCTCCCGGTGGCCCACCCGTCACCGCCGCGAACGTCGGCGGCACCGCAGACACTACCGGGTACCCGCCACGCCGGCCCGCCCGTCCTGTCCGTCCACAGTGGACTCCTCCGGCGTGATGTCGGGGCTGTCCGGGCCGGTCGGGCGGGCGGCAGGTCTGCGCCGGGCGACCCGGGCATTGCGGTAGCGTCGCCCGGGTGCGTACCGACTGGGCGGTGGTCGGCGTGGTCAGCTTCGGGGGAGTGCTCGGGGCGCTGGCCCGCTACGGCCTGACGGTGGCCGCGCCACCCCGGCCGGGCGGCTTCCCGTGGGCCATCTTCGTCGTCAACGTCTCCGGCTGCCTCGCCATCGGGGCGCTGCTGGTACTCGTGGTCGAGGCGTACCGGGCGCACCGGCTGGTCCGGCCGTTCCTCGGCACCGGCGTGCTCGGCGGGTACACCACCTTCTCCACCGCGATGGTGGACACTCTGCACCTGCTGGACCGGGGCGCCGTCGCGGTGGCCCTGCTCTACCTCTTCGGCACCCTGCTCGCCGCGCTGCTCGCCGTCCAGGCCGGCGCGGCGGCGACCCGGTGGCTGACGCTCGGGAGGCGACCATGACCCTGTCCGGCGGGGCGGCCGGGTGACGCTGCTGCTGGTGGCGCTCGGGGCGGCGGTGGGCGCGCCGGCGCGCTACCTGACCGACCGGGCGGTGCAGGCAAGGCACGACTCGCAGCTGCCGTGGGGCACGCTGACCGTGAACGTGGCCGGCTGTCTGCTGCTCGGGTTCCTGACGGCGGCGGGTACCCACGCCGGCAGCGGCCTGCTCGCGCTGGTCGGTACCGGGTTGTGTGGCGCGCTGACCACGTACTCCACCTTCGGGTACGAGACGGTGCAGTTGGCGCGTGCCGGCGCACGCGGGTACGCGCTGCTCAACGCGGCCGTGAGTATCGCGGCCGGGCTGCTGGCGGCGCTGGCCGGGACCGGACTGTCGGCCCTGATCCTGGGCTGAGCCCGCTGCGCACACGCCGAGGGCCGGTACCCCGTGGTACCGGCCCTCGGCGTGCGGATGAGGTCAGCGTCCGGCGAGTAGCCGGCTCACCGCCGCGTCCACATCCAGTTGCTCAGTCTCCCGACCCCGGGGCACCACCACGTACGTGCGGCGCAGGAAGCGCACCAGCACGCTGCGGGGTACCTCGAACAGTGCGTTGCCGTCCGGCGAGGACAGCGCCAGCGCGACGAAGTCGCCGCGCGGGTTGTTCCACGGCCAGACCCGCACGTCGCCGATGCCGGCCGGCTCGTCGAGCCCGGTGACCAGCAGCTCGCGGGCGAACGACCAGCTGACGGCCTCGCCCCCGGCAGACTCGGCATGGAACAGCACGTGCACCGCGTACGGGTCGGCCGGGTCGTAACGCAGGCTGGCCCGTACCGGAAGCGCCGTGGCATCCGGTGCGACCAGCCGTAGAGAAGTCTCGACCTCCACGGTCGTTGGACGAATGGCACTCATGTCGTTCTCCCCCCGGCACCGCTGCGGAGCCGCACACCGTGCCCCGCCCATCCCATGTTCGGGTCCCCCCACTGGCTACGTACAGTCATTGCCTGATCTCACCCTGTAGTGGGATGACAAACCGGAGCTAACCGCTCGTACGCCGCAAACACTGTTGGCGTCGCCGGCTGCGATCTTCACTCGCGATCCGCCGGCGTCGGGTGCTTGCTCAGACGTCGACTTCACTCCGGTAACGTGCATGGGTCTGCTTCGGTGACGGCATCACAGATCCCGGAGGTGAGCAGTGGCCGTTCGCCCGAGCCGCGACGGACCGGGAGTACGAATGTCGGAAGAGCCCCAACAGGTGCCCGACCCCCCCGCGCCCACGGCTCCCGCCAACCCGCCACGCTGGGCTGGCCTGCGACGACTCGTCGCCGCGCTGCGCGCCCACCCGACGGGACGGGTGGTGCTCCGGGTGAGCGTGGCCATCCTCGGCGGCCTCGTGGTCGTCACCGGAATTGTGCTGCTGCCGCTACCCGGACCCGGTTGGGCGATCATCTTCGTCGGCATCGCCATCTGGGCGGTCGAGTTCCGCTGGGCCCGCCGGCTGCTGCTCTTCGCCAAGACCCAGGTCTTCGCCTGGCGCACCTGGTACGCCGCCCGCAGCTGGCCCGTCAAGATCCTTCTCGGAGTCGCCCTCGCCGTGCTGCTGGCGGCCATCGTCCTCGGCGCCCTGTGGATCAGCGCCGGGCCGGCAATCCTCCGCATGCTGCGCCACTGACAGGTTGGCCCAGGCTCCGGGGGGCCGGCAGATGCGGGACCAACGCGGCGACGGTAGGTTACCGCCATGTTGCCAACCAAGCGCCCGGCGGTCGTGACCCTCGCCGGTGCCCTGCTGATCGCGGCAGCCGCGATCCTGGTCATCCGCTCCCTCATCAGCCTGCCCTACCTCGGCGACGTCTCCGACGCCGCCCGCCACGCCTACGCCGGCAGCACCGACCCCAACCTCACCGGCGACCGGATGGCCACCATCATCAAGGCCACCACTATCGGCTCAGCCGTGGTCTCCGTCCTGATCGCCGCCGGCTTCGCCATCTTCGCCGTGCTGGACCTGCGGGGTAACAACGTCGGCCGGATCCTCACCTGGATCTTCGCCGGCATCGGCGTGCTCTGCTGCGGCCTCGGCAGTGCCATCGGCGGCGCGACCAGCAGCATGTCCACCGGCTCGTCCAAGAACGCCGGCGGCATCGACACCAAGGCCGCCACCGACCAGATCAACGACGCATACCCCTCCTGGGTCACCCCGACCACCACGGTCCTGACCGTGCTCATGACGGTCGCGTTGCTGGTCGTGATCGTCCTGCTGCTGCTGCCGGCCGCGAATCCGTATTTCCGCAAGGACAAGACGCCGCCCGTCGTCCCGGGAGCTGTCGAGCCGCCGTACCCGACCCTGCCGTCCTGACCTGCGGCGACCCTGTTGCGACGTGAGGGTCTGCCGGGGCAGTTGTGCCTGGCAGCCCCTCGCGTGCAGGGTCAGGGGAGCATCGGGTACTCTCATGGAGCCGTTGAGGGCGATTAGCTCAGCGGGAGAGCGCTTCGTTCACACCGAAGAGGTCGCAGGTTCGATCCCTGCATCGCCCACCCAGCTCAGAGGCCACATCCCAGCGATGGACGTGGCCTCTTTCGTTGCCGCACAGCAGCGCAGCGACCGACGCTACCCGTCCAGGCTCTACGAGCCGTCGCCCATGGCCGTCGGTGAGCGTCGCTACCCCCGGCTGCCGGTGGTTGCGCGTCAGTCAGACCGCCCCGGGTTCCCAGGCAGTGGCGGCGTCGCCGGGGAGTCAGCCAACTGGACCTTGCGATCGCCGCGGACGTCTCGGCTCGGCACGTCAGCCTGGTCGAGACGGGCATGTCCAAGCCGAGCGCCGACATGATCCTCCGGCTCGCGGATCAGCTGCACGTGCCGCTACGTGAGCGCAACCGGCTCCTGCTCGCCGGAGGCTTCGCGCCCCGGTACACCGAGCGTCCGCTCGACCGCCGAGCGGCATCCGGTGGCAGCCGCGGTCCTGCACAACACGCGGGCACAGTCCGCGCTGCTTGCGCCGGGCCCACACGTCGATGCGCTGCGCGACATCATGACCGACCTGATGGACCTGCCGGAGGTCAACAGGTACCTCAGCCGGCTGCTGTCCGGCGTCGAGCATCGCTACCCGCTGGCCTACCCCGCCGACCATCCGTCCGCCGGCGCGCATTGCCCACCCCTGACCATCGACGACACCGTCCCGCTGGATCAACTCACCACCAGGCAGTGCATCGGGGCCCCGGTCCGGACGGACGCCAGGTTGGCGCGCTCAGCTTGGACGTGCTCCCCGACACATGCCGTGCCGTCGAGCAGTTTTTGTTGGTAGGGGTAGCAGCAGGTGCAGGACGGGGGCGCGCAGGATTTCCCGGAACCCGGACATCCGAGATCGTCGATTACATGCAGACCGATCACAGAATCCCCAGTGCCGTACGAGCGGCGTTCGTGACGTGGCTTGTCGCGATCGCGGCGGGTGTCTTCGAAACCATCGTCGTTGTGGCGAGTGGACAGGCCGGCAACGGCGCGGCCGTCGGAGTGACGGTCCGCACGGTGGTCTTCGTGGCTGCGGCCTGGGTGGACCGGCAGATGATGGCCGGCCGTCGGTGGGCCCGCCTGACCCTGGCCATCGGGCTCGGCGTTCTCGGTACGCTGTCCCTGGTCGTCGATCCGGCGATCTGGCTGGTACACGGCAACTCACTGACTCGCCTGCTCGCGCATGCCGGTACGGCTGACGTGATGTTCGGCAGCAGCCGCGTGGTCCATGTCACCGCCGTACTCACCGCCTGCGCGCTGATGTTCACCCCTTCAGCCAACGGCTACTTCCGCCGGCGAGTCGGTAGGGAGCCGCATGCTGGGCGTTAGCTCAGGCTGACGAAGACCTTGCCCAATGCGTGTCCCTCGCCCACCCGGGCCAGTGCCTCAGGCACCGACTCGGGAGCGATCGCGTGCTCGGCGAACCCCGCCCTTGAGAACGAGGTTGTCGCCGTACACCGCTCACCGGGCCGGAACCGGGTCACCCCCGGGCCGACGCTGAGACGAGCGGGGGTGTGACTAGATCGGGAAGCGGCCGCTGCGCCAGCGCCAGTGGCGGCCGGCCTGCAGGTGGTCGACGACCGCGCGTTGGAGCACGGTGCGGCGCGGCAGCCGGTCGAGTGGCGTGGTCAGGGTGCGGAACACGAATCGCAGCACCTCGACATCGGCGTCCAGCCCTTCCGGCTCCTCGTAGGGCTCCAGCTCGAACCTCCGCTGGAACCGGACGATGTTGGAGTCCGCGGGCAGGTACTCCTGGAGTTGCGGGTCGAGCAGCCAGGAGCCGCACGAGAACGCGGCGTAGCGCTCCTCGGGAAAGTGGCGTGGGAAAAACGCACGGGCCTCGTCGAGTGACGCCGCGACTGCCTCCGGGGTCAGCGGCCCCGAATCGGGGATGTGCAGGCCGATCGCGGTGTCACCGCGCTGGTGCTGCAGCCGGCCCAACTCGTAGACACCGCCGCGCGCGTGCAGCGTCAGCCAGCTCTGCATGACCGGCCAGCCCTCGCGCTGCATCCGCCGGTCGACCGCGAGGTTGCGGCCCAGGTCCGCGAGGGTCGCCCACGACACGGCGTCGGCGATGCCGTGGTCGCGGTGGTATCCCCGGACGACGTCGACCAGGGCCAGGTAGGCGTACACGTAGAGATGTCGCCAGGCAGCGCCCCGCTCACGCGGCAACTCCGGACCGGGGCTCAGCCAGCCGTGCCCCCCGAGATCGGCGCGCACCAGCGCGATTGAGCGGTCCAGCAGCCAGCGCAGCTCCGGAGTCCACAATGGAGATCCCGGGTCGGGCCAGCCGGCCATGATCTCGGCAGCGTCGTCCGGGCGTACCGCGAGCCGGTCGAGGATTGCGGGCGCGTCGGCCTTCGCGGGCAGCGGAGCCGACGGCCGGTCGCCGGCGAGCCGGCGGACGCGGTCGACGTCCTCGACGGGTACCGCCAGTCGGGCGGCGGTCTGGTCCAGATCCACGCGACGACCCTACTGGTTGGCTACTCGATCACGAGAGCTACCGCCGCCGGGGAAGCCGCTCCGCGAGGGTTTGACGCAGATCGTCGGGCAGCCCGTCGATCTTGACCAAGTCGGGCAGTAGCTGCGGCTCGGTCAGGTATGCCCGGAAGGCCCGCGCGATCGTCACCCCATGCGCCGGACGGTCGACCACGGTCACCGGATCACCGGCGCACACCGAACCCGGTTCCAACACCCGCAGGTACGCCCCCGGGCGCACCGCCCGGGCGAAGGTCTTTGTCCAGCGCGGCTCGCCCATCTTGTGCTGGAACGTGCCACAGGGGATGCGGCCGAAGGTCGGCTGCAGCACCAACTGCGGACCGATACGCCACAGTTCGCCGATGACCGCGCCGTTGACGTCGACCCCTTCCGTCGTCAGGTTCTCGCCGAAGAGCCCGTTGGCCAGTCGGCGACTCAGCCGCGCCTGCCACCAGTCGTAGTCTTCCCGGGCGTACGCGTAGACGGCCTGGTCGTCGCCGCCGTGGTTCTCGATGTCGAAGATCTGGTCACCGACCAGGCCACTGTGCAGCCCGGTTGTCTTCGGCCCCGGGGCGCGGATGGCGACCAGGCGGTCAACCGGCTGCTTGTTGATGCCCGTGACACCAACACCCTTGGCCGGGTTCGGCTCCGGCACCGCCAGGTTGACCGAAACAATGCTGCTCATGCCCGGCAACCTAACCGCCCCGGCGACCGCACGCGTCGCATTTTCCGGCCATCCGCCGGCATGACGGGCTCAGTAATCCCGCGGCGTCTGCGGGCGCGCGACTACCGACGGGTGTCCAGTGGTGCTGTCTCCTGAAACTGCTCGGGTCGGCAACGTGGCCCGCCGGAACGGCGGACAGGCTCGAATTCCGGTGAACGCCACCGCCGCAAGCCCAACGTGAACCATCTCCCACCCGTTACGCCGCTCCACCCGGACGACCCGGAACGAGTGACCGCCACGCCCTACGCTTGCACGAGCACGCCGGCCGGGTGGGTCACCGGGACCGGCTGCGCTGGGTCGGGTGGCGCGGCCGGCCGAAGGTCGGCGCGCAGCTGCCGGCGGGCCAGCCAGTAGACGGTCAGCCCGAAGGCCAGGCTGAACGCCGCCCACAGCACGAACCGGCTCAGCTGGCCCGGCAGGAACATCGACGGGAGGTAGTGCGAGAACCGGAATCCGATCATGGCACCGATCCGGTCCATCGAAATCGGTCCGGTCACCGGGGTCAGGTAGCGCTCGCCGGGCCAGACATCGGACACCAGCGACAACGCATAGCCGGCCACCGCGAGACCGGCCGCGACGGTCAACACCCACCAGTTGTGCAGTCGCTGCAGCAGGAAGGCGATCGGGTACCCGAACAGCGGCACCAGCACGGTCAGGAACCGGGCCGGCGGGCTCGCGCCGGCGAACCAGGTCAGGAAGGTGCAGATAAGCAGGGCGTACGGGGCGGCCAGGGCGGTGAGCACGCCGGTCGTCACCCGCTGGGCGCCGTGCAGGGTGAGCAGCAGCCCGGGCAGCACCAGCAGGAAGAGCGGGAAGTTGGGGAACAGCCCGTACTCCCGGTCCAGTAGCAGGCCGGCCACGCCGTCCACCGGCGACATCCCGAAGGTCCGGTTGCCGATTGCCGCCATCGTGACGCCCAGATTCAGCGTCCCCCAGTTGATCCAGGTATCCACTTCGATGGCGACCAGCCCCACCAGCAGCGGAACCAGTGCGCAGGCCAACGACCGCAGCCGTGGCGTGGACCGGTCCAACCAGCAGCGCACGACCAACGCGGCGCCGATCACCAGGGAGAAGGTCAGCATCCGCGGATGTATCCACGGCAGGTACCCCAGGGCAAGGGAGGCCACGGCCAACCGGACGGGGTGCAGCCGGTGCGCGAACAGCACGCGGACCGCGTACAGCACGAAGAGGGTGGCGATCGGCTCGATGAAGGCCATCCCCGAGTACATGTAGATCGGTGAGCCGATCACCAACAGCAACGTGGTGAAGAGCGCGTACTCCGGGCGGATCTGGCGCTCCCGGAGGAACCGGTACAGGTTGCCGATCACCAGCACGGACACCGCCACCAGGAAGCCGATCGCGCCGCCCCGGCCCCACAGGATGAACGGCACCAGCCACAGCAGCGGGCCGCCGACACCATGGATCGGCTGCGGCGTGCCGTCCGGCGCGTACACCACGTGTGCTTCCAGCGGGGGGTTATAGAAGGTCCGGTAGTCCTGGTTCTGGTAGTCGAGCATCACGTTGAACGAGTGGTACTTCTGCAGGGTCTGGCTGATGACCAGGTATGCCGGCTCATCCCCGGACAGTGCGCCGCCGTGCACCCGCAGCCGCGCCGCGAAGCTGAACAGGACAAGTGCGGTCAGCATCGCGGTCGCCAGGAAACGCTGGTCGAGGCTGGCCCGCACGAGCGGTTCGGTCACCGTCGCCCACTCGCGCTGGATGGTCGCCCGCCAACCGCGCAGCCGAGTCCACTCCTGCGCGCTGGTCGTGCGCCCGTCCATGTCGTCTCCCCGTTGTCGATGCGCGAGCATCCTCGCATCCACGACCGGCGGGCGCGATCCCCGTTTCAGGCAGGATCAAATCGGTTGGTACCCGTGGAATTCAGCGCTCGTCCACTGCCGACGCGCGCGCTGGACCTCGCGGTGGATGGCCCAGGCATCCGCGACCGGGCCGAGGTGGCCGATCTTGTCGGGGTTGAGGATTGCGCGGATCGTCTGGATCTGCCCGTCGAGCAGGTCCATGGCCAGAATGTGCAGCACCTTGCCATCCCGGTCGCGGAAGATCGCGCCCGGCTGGCCGTTGATCTCGTGCGGCTCGACGGACACGTCGAGCCGGATCAGCCAGGGGAAGAGCGTGCCCAGTACCCGGGCCACCTTCGCTGCCCCCACGACAGCCCTGGCCAGCTGCGGGGTCTTGCCGCCACCGTCGCCGACCAGTTGGACGTCGGCGGCCAGCAGGTCCTGCAGCCCGCCCACGTCGCCATCCTTCAGCGCGTCGAAGAACCGGGTCGCCAGCTTCTGCCGCTCCCGGCGGTCCGCTTCGAACCGCGGACGTCCGGCCTGCATGTGCCCCCGTGCCCGCACCAGCAGTTGCCGGCAGGCCGGCTCCGAACGCCCCACCGCCGCGGCGATCTCGTCGAACCCGAAGCCGAACACCTCCCGCAGCACAAACACCGCCCGCTCCAGCGGGCTGAGCCGCTCCAGCAGCAGCAGCGCCGCCATCGACACCGAGTCGGCCAGCTCAACCGAGCGCGCCGGATCCTGGTACGGATCGCTGAGCAGCGGCTCGGGAAACCACGGGCCCACGTACTCCTCCCGCCGCATTCGCGCGGAGCGCAGCACATCGATCGAGATCCGGGTCACCACGGCCGACAGGAAGGCCCTGGTCGACGTGGGCCCGGTCGCGGAGCCGGCAAAGCGCAGCCAGGTCTCCTGCACCGCGTCTTCGGCCTCACCCACGCTGCCCAGAATCCGATAGGCGATCGAAAACAGCAGTGGCCGCAAGTCCTCGAACTCCTCGACCTTGCTCACCCGGATCCCCTCCCTCAGGCCCCTCGCAGCGTTCAGTGGAACTGCCCAGACTGGTAGTTGCCGGCCGGCTGCCTGGTGATGACGTTCAGCCGGTTCACCATGTTCATGAACGAAGTCAGGATCACCAGGGCGGTGAGCTGCTTCTCGTCGTAGTGCTTGGCGGCGTACGCCCACACCTCGTCGCTGACCCCACCGGCCGCGTCCGCGACCCGGGTCCCCTCCTCCGCCAGCGCCAGCGCGGCCCGCTCGGCCTCACTGAAGACCGTAGCCTCCCGCCACGCGGCGACCAGGTTCAGTCGCACCGAGGTCTCGCCGGCAGCGGTCGCATCCTTGGTGTGCATGTCGATGCAGACGGCGCAGCCGTTGATCTGGCTGACCCGCAGCGCCACCAGTTCCTGGGTGGCGGGCGGCAGCGGCAACTCCTTGAGCGCCTTGCCGGCCGACATGAGGTACTTGACGACCTTGCCCGGGGTCGGGTCGGCGAAGTAGTCCAGTCGCGCGTCCATGGTGAGCTCCTCTGCGATGGTAAATGGCTCCACCCCCTGAGACGAGACAGCCCGAGCCCTCGTGACATGGTCGGGCGGGTACCCTCGGTCGGTGTTCTCGCCTCAAGGTCCGTCGCTGCGCGAACTGTGTGTCCAGGCGCTGTCCTCCGTCGAGCACGGCTACGACCAGCTGGCTCCGAAGTTCGACCACACGCCCTTCCGCACCCCGCAGAGCATTCTCGACGCGACCGCCCGGGCGCTGTCCGAACTGGGGCCGTTCAACCACGGACTGGACGTGTGCTGCGGTACCGGCGCCGGCGCGCTGGTGCTCCGCCAGGTGTGCACCGGTCGGATCACCGGCGTCGACTTCAGCGCCGGCATGCTCGCGCAGGCCCGCAGTGCGCACCCGGACGCCAGCTGGGTACGGGCCGACGCCCGGGCACTCCCGTTCGCCGCGGACTTCGACCTCGCGGTCACCTTCGGGGCGCTCGGCCACTTCCTCCCCGCCGAGCGGCCCGACCTCTTCGAGGGGGTGTACCGCGTGTTGCGGCCCGGCGGGCTGTTCGCCTTCCCGATCGGCGCGCCATCCCCCCGTACCGCGCCCTCGCACTGGGTCACCCTCGGCTTCGACCTGGCCATGCGGGTCCGCAATGCCGTGTGGCGCCCGCCGTTCGTCATGTACTACCGCACCACCCCACTGCCAGCCGTCCGCGACGACCTGGCCGCGGCCGGCTTCACCGTGAGCGCCGTCGCCCTGACTGCCCTGGGCCGGCGCCGGGACGGCAGCCCGCGGTGCCAGCTCATGCTGGCCCGGAAACCGGCAGACCCGCGCTAACTCCCGGGCCGGCCGACCGACAGGAGGTCCGCCACGATGAACGCCGATCAGCAGCGGCGACTGGACCCCAGCGGCTACGACGCTGAGCTACAGCGCCTCAACGAGGTTCTCCGCCGGGCCTGTGGCGTCCAGCCCCACGACCATGTGCTCGACGTCGGCTGCGGGACGGGCCGGACGACGCGGCAGGCCGCGGGCGCGGCCCCGGCCGGGGCCGCGTTCGGGGTCGACATCTGCGGGCCGGCGATTGAGCGGGCCCGCCAGCTCGCCCGCGCCGAGGGACTGCGCAACGTCGACTTCGAGCGCGCCGACGCCCAGCTCCACCGCTTTCCGCAGGAGCGATTCGACCTGGCGATCAGCAGGTTCGGCACGATGTTCTTCGACGATCCGTCCGCCGCGTTCGCCAACATCGGGCGGGCGCTGCGCCCGGCCGGACGGCTGGTCATGATGGTCTGGCAAGCCCACGAGCACAACGAGTGGGACGTGGCTGTCCGCCGGTGCCTCGGCGAACCACCGGAATCGGCCGCCGGGGGACCGGATCCGTTCTCGCTCGCCGACCCGCCCACGGTCACGCAGTTCCTGGAGTCTGCCGGGTTCGCCGAGGTCACCTTCACCGAGGTACGGGAGCCTGTCTACTACGGGCCCGACGTGGCCGCCGCCCTCGACTGGGTGCGCGGTTTCGCGTACACCAGCGAAGCGTTGCGGGGGTTGGATCCCGCCGCCGCGGCGCGTGCGGTCCAGCGGCTACGTGCGGCGCTTGCCCAACACCTGGGCAGTGACGGGGTCTGGTTCAACTCCCGCGCCTGGATCATCTCGGCCCGCCGCCGTTGACACCCGACCGTGGTGCGCTGTCGGCGAACGCGGCGCCGGGTAGGCGTTCCCCTGTGTGAGGATCGCCGGTATGCCGGAGATCGAGATTGCGGTCGGCGACATTGCGGCTGAACAGGTTGATGCCATCGTGACGGCGGCCAACGAGTCGTTGCTGGGCGGCGGTGGCGTCGATGGAGCGATCCACCGCGCTGCCGGCCCACGCCTGGCTCTGGCCGGCGCCGTGATCGCACCCTGCGACCCGGGCGATGCGGTGGTCACGCCGGCGTTCGACCTGGATCCGCCGGTGCGGCACGTGATCCACACTGTCGGGCCGGTCTGGGAGGGCGGCGGGTACGGCGAAGCTGAGGTGTTGGCCGCCTGCTACCGGCGCAGTCTTGAGGTCGCGGATGAGCTCGGTGTGCGCAGCGTCGCCTTTCCGGCGATCGCGACGGGGGCTACGGCTTCCCGGCGGAGCAGGCGGCTCGCATCGCGGTGGGGACATTACGAACGACGTCCACGCAGGTCCATCGGATCAGGTTGATCGCCTTCGACGAAGCCGGCCGCCGATGCCTTCAGGACGCGCTCGACGCTGCCTGACCGCACCCTCCCGCTGTCCCGGTTCCCGCCGCCAACGTGGACCGGCGGCGGCTCACTGCTGTCGCTGCGCCTCGAAGTGGTCCTTCATCGACGGGTAGTAGTCGTCGAAGCTCGGCATTGGCCGCCGTCGCGGGCGGCCGCCAGCGCGTCCAGGTAGTACTCCCAGCCCGGTCCGACCTCGCCGACGCCCTCGGTGTCGGTCAGCCGCTGGGTGAAGCGCAGTTCGGTCACGCCCGCGTTCTCCGCGAGCACCATGTCCAGGTACCAGTTGCCGTGCTCGCTCACGGAGGACAGCGCCAGCCGGCGCGGCGGGTCACACGCGTCGATCGTCATGTCCATCCAGGGCTTGCCCTCCTCGTGCACCATCTGGACCTTGATCGCGCCGCCCCGGCGCCGCGTCGCCCTGCCACGGGCCGAACCAGCGCGCCGTCCGTTGCGGATCGGTGAGGCTCGCCCAGACGTCGGCGACGGGCGCGCGGAACGTGCGGGTCAGCACGAGGTCGTTGCCGAACAGTCGGCCGGTGGGTGTCGGGCTCATGCGATCTCCTTCAGGGAATGGTCGTGCCCGGCGGTCGCTGCGCCGCTCGCGGCGGGCGCGGTAGACCTCGGTCTCCAGCGCGTCGAGGCGGTGCTGCCAACCGGACGGGCGGGTCAGCCGCTCCAGCCACCCGGCCAGCTCGTCGAGTGGCGCGGTCGCCAACGCGTAGACGCGGCGACGGCCGTCGGCGGTGTCGCGTACCAGCCCGGCTTCGCGCAGCACCCGCAGGTGGCGGCTGACGGCGGGCCGGCTGATCGCGAACCGGTCGGCGATCTGCCCGGCGGAGAGCGGTTCGTCGCGCAGCATCAGCAGGATCTCCCGCCGTACCGGATCGGCGATCGCCCCGCCACCTCGTCCACCGCGGAAGCGTAACCTCATCGGTTACGCTTCCGCGAATGCCGGGCCGGATTGCGACCGCCGTGCCGCCGGCAGGGCAGCGCAGACGCAGGCTCTGTTGCCGACGGCCGCCTCTCTGCCCCGGACCGACCGGATGATGTCCCGGTGCGGCGCGACCTGCGGCATGCTGACGTCGTGGACGTGGCGGTTGAGGTGGCATTCAGGGCGACGATCCTGCTCTGGGCGGCCTTCGAGGTGAGCCTGTCCGTCCGTGAGCGGCGTCGTGGGCAGGGCGGCACCGGTCGGGATCGCGGTACCCGCCTGCTGATTGCGGTGCTGATCCCGGTGGCTCCGCTGCTGACCGTGCTGACTGCGGCACTGGTACCGGTCCCCGGGACCACCGCGAACAACGCCGTCATCGTGGTCGGGACGCTGCTCATGTGGCTGGGGCTGGCTATCCGGGCGTGGGCGGTGGCCACGCTCGGTCGGGCGTTTCGCACCACAGTCGAGGTGGACTCCGACCAGCCGGTGGTGACCAGCGGCCCCTACCGGCGGGTGCGGCATCCGTCGTACACCGGTCTGCTGCTTGTCCTGGCCGGACTCGGCCTGTGTCTGGGCAACTGGTTCGGGTTGGTGATCTGTACGGTGCTGCCGGGCCTGGCTGTGCTGCGTCGCATCCGGATCGAGGAGGCCGAACTGGCCCGCGTGCTGGGCGAGCCGTATCGCGAATATCGGCTGCGTACGAAACGGCTTGTCCCGGGCCTCTGGTAGCCGACCTCCGGCAGCCGACCGACCTGGTGATCCCGGGTGCGTGATGCTGGTCGGATCGTGGCTGTGCTGGACAGGTTCGGCGCCGCTGCGCGAGCGTACGATGCGTTTGTTGCCTGGGTCCCCGGTGGCGTTGTCCGGGCAGGGAGTGACGATGGGCGTTGAGTTGTCCCGCGGTGAGGCCGGTCAGCGACGCGTGGTGCTGGTCTGCGACGCGGCCCGATGTCAGGCCCGGTCGGAGCCGCCGGCCGCCGAGCAGTGGCGCAGTGACGATGACGCCCGATCCTGGGCCCGCGAGCAGGCGGCCGGCTGGACCCGGAAACCGGGCAGCGACCGGGACTACTGCCCCGACCACGCCGAATTCAGCACCCGCCCGGCCGTCGACGTCGTCCTCAGCCTGCCGACGGCAACCGCCCGGGACCGGGCGGGCAACCCGATGAACCGCGACGAGTACGCCGTGAACCTGCGCGCCCGGCTCGCTGACGTCGGTCCGACCGTGGCAGGGCACCGGATGCTGACCGGGGCCGAGGCTGACGTCGTGGCCCGGCTGCTGGACGAGTTGGCCGGGGTGTACCGCGGCGAGCAGCTCGGCGCGCTCGCCCACGAGCTGTCCCTGCTGATCGGTGGCCCGACGCGTCAGACGGGCGTAAGAGCGTCAGATGGGGTAGAGCAGGCGGCCGGTGTGCGGGTCCTGTCCGTAGCGCCGGCACAGCTCTGCCAGGACGTCCTCGTGGCTGACGGCCAGGTTCATCACGGTGTCATTGCCCGCGTAGTAGATGAGCAGCGTGCCGTCCGGCCGGCGCAGCATCGCGCAGGAGAAGACCACGTTGGGTACGTGGACGTAGTCGCTCTCGTCGACCCGGCAGTCGGCCCGGGACGGGAACAGCACCGGGATGCTCGACATCCGGACCGTACCCGGCTGCGTTCAGGTCGTGCAGCGCGACGCCGAGCACGTAGGGATTGCCGTCCATTGTGGTCCGTACCCCGTGGAAGAGGTTCAGCCAGCCGTGCGCGGTCTGCACCGGCGGCGCGCCCGGCCCGATCTTGTCGGCGAACGCGCTCGGGCTGCCGTTGGTGCGCATCACCGGCTCGTCGAGGACGTCCCACGGCTCCGCTGCGGAAGTCGTCGGCGTAGCCGATGCGGATCTCCCGGAAGATGCCGCCGGTGTCGCCCGGCAGCTCGTCATTGGGGCGGAACAGGCCGACGTACCGGCCGTCGATCCGCTCCGGGAAGAGCACCACGTTGCGCATGTCGCGCTGCGAGACCGGCCCGAGCCGGGTGGCCGTCGGTGAAGTCGTCGCTGACGGCGAGGAGCACCCGGACCCGGTTGCGGACCTCGGCGGCGTAGCCGCTGTAGGTGATGGCGAACGTGCCGTCGATCGGGTTGATCCGGGCGTCCTCCACCCCACCGGCCTCCATCGCGATGATCTCGGCCGGGTCGAGGTGGGCGGCGAACGCGTCGTCGGAGGTCGCCGGCTTGAGGAACGGCTGCGGATCGACCCGCCAGCCGGTGACGCCGTTGTCGCTGCGGGCCAGGCCGAGCACGCTGACGCCGCTGCGCAGGTGGGACCGGAACAGCATCACCGTCTCGGCACCCAACCTGGGCCACCCCGGCGTTGTGGACCGTCACCGTCCGCAGGTGCGGCTCGGTCCACACCGCGTTGACGTGCCGTGCCGTCAGGATCGGGTTGTGCCGGGTACCGCAGCGCCGGCTCGCCGAGCGACACGGCGCCCGTCTGTCCGTCCCCGAACTCGACCGTCCGCTGCATGGGTACCCCTCAGTACGGCCGTCGCCAGGTGGTCGGGCGGATTCCGCGCCACCGTACCCCCACAGCGCGGCGTACGGGCCGGCCGGTCGCTTGCGCTCTTCGACAGCGGGTGCGAAGCTCTGATTAGCACTCGCGCCTTGCGAGTGCTAATCAGATGGGATGAGGCACCCCGGCAGGGCTGCGTACGCGGCCCGCTCCGGTCAGTGCCGTCGTTCAGCACGACGATGCAGAGGACGACGCACATGGCCAAATTGATCGCTTTCGGGGAAGAGGCCCGTCGTGGCCTGGAGCGCGGGATGAACATCCTCGCGGACACGGTCAAGGTCACCCTGGGCCCGAAGGGCCGCAATGTCGTGCTCGACACGAAGTGGGGTGCCCCCACCATCACCAACGACGGGGTGAGCATCGCCAAGGAGATCGAGCTCGACGACCCGTACGAGAAGATCGGCGCGGAGCTGGTCAAAGAGGTCGCCAAGAAGACCGACGACGTGGCCGGCGACGGCACCACGACGGCGACCGTGCTGGCCCAGGCGCTGGTCCGGGAAGGACTGCGCAACGTCGCGGCCGGCGCCAACCCGATCGCCCTGAAGCGCGGCATCGAGCAGGCCGTGGCCGCCGTGACGGAGACGCTGGCCAAGGTCGCCCGGGACGTCGAGACCCGGGAGCAGATCGCGGCCACCGCGTCCATCTCCGCCGGTGACCCGCACGTCGGTGAGCTGGTCGCCGAGGCGATGGACAAGGTCGGCAAGGAAGGCGTCATCACCGTCGAGGAGAGCAACACCTTCGGGCTGGAGCTGGAGCTCACCGAGGGCATGCGCTTCGACAAGGGCTACATCTCGCCCTACTTCATCACCGACCTCGAACGGATGGAGGCCGTCCTCGACGACCCGTACGTTCTGATCGTCAGCAGCAAGATCTTCGCGGTCAAGGACCTGCTGCCGGTCCTGGAGCTGGTCATGCAGGCGGGCAAGCCGCTGCTGGTCATCGCCGAGGACGTGGAGAGCGAGGCGCTCGCCGCGCTGATCGTCAACAAGGTCCGCGGCACCTTCATCTCGGTCGCCGTCAAGGCCCCCGGGTTCGGTGACCGCCGCAAGGCGATGCTGCAGGATCTCGCGATCCTGACCGGCGCCCAGGTGGTCAGCGCCGAGGTCGGGCTCACCCTCAGCGGGGTGACCCTCGACCAGCTCGGCCGGGCCCGCCGGATCGTCGTGACGAAGGACGAGACCACGATGGTCGACGGCGCCGGTGACGCCGAGCAGATCGCCGGCCGGGTCAACCAGATCCGGACCGAGATCGAGCACAGCGACTCCGACTACGACCGCGAGAAGCTGCAGGAGCGGCTGGCCAAGCTGGCCGGTGGCGTTGCGGTGATCAAGGTCGGCGCGGCCACCGAGGTCGAGCTGAAGGAGCGCAAGCACCGCATCGAGGACGCCGTTCGCAACGCGAAGGCGGCCGTCGAGGAGGGCCTGCTCCCCGGTGGCGGGGTGGCACTGGCCAACGCCGCCGACAGCGCGTTCGAGAAGCTCGAGCTGACCGGCGACGAAGCCACCGGCGCGAACATCGTGCGGACCGCGCTGACCGCGCCGCTGCGGCAGATCGCCGTCAATGCCGGCCTCGAAGGCGGCGTGGTGGTCGAGAAGGTCCGGGCGCTGCCCGCCGGCCACGGTCTGGACGCCGCGACCGGCGAGTACGTCGACATGATCGAGGCGGGCATCGTCGAGCCGGCCAAGGTCACCCGGTCGGCCCTGCAGAACGCCGCGTCGATCGCCGCGCTGTTCCTCACCACCGAGGTGCTCGTCGCCGACAAGCCGCAGAGCACGGGCACCGCTTCGCCCTACGGCGAGTGAGCTGCGGCGGCGTCGGCCCGAACCGGGTCGGCGCCGCCTTCGCCTTACCGCAGCAGGGCGGCTGGTCAGCCGAGGATGCCGGCGTACACCGCCAGGTAGTCCGTCACCATCCGGTGCACTCCGAAGCGTTGCCGGGCACGGGCGGCGCAGCCGGCGCGGTCGATGCTGGCGATCCGGGCCACGGCTGCGGCGGCCTGCCCGGCGGTCTCCACCAGGAAGCCGGTCACGCCCTCGTCGACCACCTCGGCCATCGATCCCCGGCGGTAGGCCACCACCGGGGTACCGCACGCCATCGACTCCACCACGCTCAGCCCGAACGGCTCGTCGAAGCCGATCGGGTGCAGCAGGGCTGCGCTCGCACCCAGGATCTCGGCGCGATCGCGGGCGCCCACCGAGCCGAGGAACACCACCCGGTCGCCGTCGATGTGCGGCTCGACCTCCTCGGCGAAGTACCGCTCATCCTGGACGATGCCGCAGATCGTCAACCGTCGGCCGGCCAGTCGTGCGATCTCGACGGCCGCGTGCGTGCCCTTGTCCGGGTGGATGCGACCGAAGGCGACCAGCCCCGGCCCGCTCTCGGCGACGAAGGGCAGCTCGTCGAAGTCGATGCCGTGGTGCACGGTGGCGACGTAGGTCAGATCCGGCGAGCGGTCGGCATCGGAGATCGACACGTAGTTCGACGCCGCGCGGGCGTACGCGGGCAGGATTCCCGGGCCGGAGAAGCCGTGGATGGTGGTCAGCAGCGGGGCGTGACAGTGCTCGGCGAAGGCCAGCGGCAACCAGTCCAGATGACTGTGTACGAGATCGAACTCGGCCGAGCGGGCCAACGCGTGGGCGACGTGCATCGCCTCCCAGATCCGCCCGTCCATCGACGGATCCTCGGCGTACCCCTGTGGGCACACGCCGTCCAGGTGCGCCGAGGTCACCGAGTCGAGGGTCGCGAACAGCGTCACGTCCACCCCGCGGGCGACCAGGCCGTCAGCGAGCAGTCCGGTGACCCGTTCCCACGGCCCGTAGTGCCGTGGCGGCGTGCGCCAAGCCACCGGCCCGAGCAGGGCAACCCTCACCTGGACGGCGGCGACATCGACCGGTGGGCGCCACGGTGCAGAGCTGGGCGGTTACGCATAGCAGTGAGCGTAGCGGTGCGTGCCGGGCCCGCGACGGCGGTGCCCCGCGGACCGAGCGGGATCAGCCGGCGTGCCGGGTGGTCACCGCCGACCCCGCTCGCGGCGGTGGTCGCGGCGGTCCCGCAGTCGGCCCGAGGTCGGGAGTCTTGTAGGTGACCAGCGGGACCGTGCTGGCCACCGGCGTGGCCAGCTGGTGGTCGACCAGGTCGGCGAGCACCTGCTCGATGCGCTTGTACGCCGTCGGCGCCTCCTCGAACAGCAACTGGCGGTCGCCGCAGACCACCAGCGACCCCACCGGCGTGCGGCGCAACTCCTCGACCGTGTGCTTGGCCCGGCCCCGGCGCAGGGCGTCGGCGCGCGACATCTTGCGGCCCGCGCCGTGCGCCACCGAATAGTTCGCCGCCGGACCGGCGTGGGCGGCCACCAGGTAGGAGAAGGTGCCCCGGGTACCGGCGACGAGCACGTCCCGGCCGTCGCCCCGCGCCGCGCCCTTGCGGTGCAGGTAGACCCCGTCGCGGATCTCGACCAGGTTGTGACACTCGTCGACGATCGGCTCGGTGGGCTCGGCCCCCAGGGCGTGGGCGACGCGGGCGGCCAGCAGTCGCCGGTTGAGCGAGCCCCAGCGCACGGCTTCGTCGTGCATCGCCAGGTAACCGGCGGGATCGGCGGCGGGTCCGGCGCCGTGCGCCGCCGTGTGCGCGTGCAGGATCCGTTCACCCAGTCCGCGGGAACCGCTGTGCACGATGAGCACCAGGTCGCCGGCCGAGAGTCCCAGCCGGGTCGCGTGGTCCGGGTCGAAGACGGTCCCGATCCGGGCCAGTTCGACGAAGTGGTTACCCCGGCCGACCGTTGCCAGCCCTTCGGTGTGACCGGCCGGGATGTCCCGGCGGTTCGGCTCGCCAGCGCTGCCGGGCAGCACGGCCCAGGCCGGGTCGTCGGCGTCCCGTTCGGGGTCCAGGGCCCGGTCGAGATTGGGGAACCGGGTGGCGAGCTTCTCGGGTACCGCGCGCTTGAGTCTGATCGGGAAAACCGCGATGCCGCAGCCGATGTCGGAGCCCACCAGGAACGGGTAGAGCACCGTCGAGGCCATCGCGGCGCCGATCGGGGCGCCCTTGCCCGGGTGCAGGTCCGGCATGCCGGCGACGTGCAACATGCCCTCCAGCGCGGCGACCTGGTGGCACTGGTCGACGGCCGCGGACTCGATCCAGCTCGACGGCGAGGCGAACACGGTGACGGTGGCGGTGCCCGTGGCCGCAGTGGGCTGGGGCAGCAGGGAATCCTGCGCGGACGGTGGCGGAAACACGACGCTCTCTTCGCGGAAAGGGGTGGACGGTCGGCCACGCGGCGCGGAAACCGGCGCCGGGCCTCAGATTTGCGGGTACTGACCGTCAGAACGTCATGACCGCAACCATCCCCGAGCGCGCTGCGGCCGGCAAGCGGATTTTCGCCGGGAGAGGTCGGCCCTACCAGCGTTCGGTCAGATGCTCGCGGCCCGGCATCGGCTCGCCCGGTTCCGGCCAGTAGTCGACGATCCGGGTGATCAGCCCGTCCGGGGAGAGCTCGAACCACACGCAGGCGTCCTGCTGCTCCGCGCCGACGCGGGCGTCGATCCAGGCTGCCGCGTGCGGGCCGTCGGCCACGACGCGGCGCAGCCGCAGATGCCAGTCACCGGGGTACTCCCGGTTGAACTGGAGCAGGGCCGCCCTACCGCGGATGCGTTCGCGGGTCTGCGGCAGCTCGTAGACGAGATCCTCGGCGAGCAACTCGGCCAGGCGTGGCCAGTCGCGCTGCTCGGTGTGGTGCACGTAGTTGGTGACCGCCTCGCGGGTCCTCGATGTCTCCTCCATGCCAGCGCACGCTACCCACGGGCACCGACAGCGCCGGCCGCCCGGCTCCGCCGTGATCTACACTCGGCTCCCGTACCAGCGGAAAGGTGTCCGGTGGGCAGCGCACGGCGAGGGTGGAATGACAGCCGAATCAGCTAACCCCTCAGTCGGCGGCCAACCGGACACCGCCGACGAATTCGGCATCGACACGCTCGCGATCGAGTACTCGCCGTGGACCTTCGCCGACCGGGCGACGCCGGCCGACCGGCGCAGCCAGGCCGACCTGCAGGCCGCCCTGCTGACCCGGCATCCGCACTGGCGCATCGCCGCCGACTGCTTCATCTCCCGGCACGCAACGATCCAGAACGACCAGTTCACCCTGGGCGCCCGCAGCTACGTGGCCGCGCACGCCTACCTCTCCCACGACGTACAGGTCGGCGCGGACTGCAGCATCAACGCGTTCACCGTGGTCCGCGGCCGGGTACGGATGGGTGACGCGGTACGGATCGGCGCGCACACCTCGATCCTGGCGTTCAACCACACCATGTCCGACCCGGACGTCGAAGTCTTCCGCCAGCCGCTCACCTTCGCCGGCGTCACCATCGGCTCCGACGTGTGGATCGGCAGCCACGTGGTGATCGTGGACGGCGTCACCGTCGGCGACCGGGCGATGATCGCCGCGGGCGCGGTGGTCACCAGGGACGTACCGGCCGGCGCGGTGGTGGGCGGCAATCCCGCGCGGATCCTGCGGTGGCGGGTGCCGCCACCCACCCGACCCACCGCCGGCGGGGATCTCGCCGCCCGGCTGGCAGCCTTCGGCCACCGGGCACGGGAGCAGGCCACCGACATCCTCGGCGGGCACTGGGACGCCACGACCGGCCGCTACCTGGACACCGTCGGCGGCCTGCCCACCGTGCGCGCGCACTGCGACGCGATCGAGATCGCCGACCTGCTCCTCGGCGCAGCACCCCCGCAACTGCCGGCGCAGGAGCACCTCCAGCGGCTGCGTGCCCTGCAGGACCCGGTCACCGGCCTGGTGCCGGAGTTCGAGGTGCCGCAGTTCAAGGTTTCTGAGCGCGATCACGAGAGCCGGCCGGCGCCTGCCCCGAACGGGCTGCTCGACGGCGGCAGCTACGAGATCCTCTGCGTCGGGTATGCCCTGCACCTGCTCGGCTCCCGGTTCGAGCACCCGATCTCGGCGGTGACCCGGCTGACTGCGGAGCAACTCGTCGACCTGTTGGAATCCCTGCCCTGGCACGGCAATCCGTGGCGGGCCGGCCACCTCGTCGACGCGATCGGCACCGCGCTGCGGTGGGACGGCCGGTCGGCAAACCCCGGCCTGCTCGACGTGCTGCTCGGCTGGCTGCTCCGGACGGCTGATCCGCGCACCGGCATGTGGGGGACGTCCGCCGACGGAGACCTGCTGGAGGTGGTCAACGGCCACTACCGGGCGACTCGGGGAACCTTCGCCCAGTTCGGTCTGCCGCTGCCCTACCCGGAGCGGGTCGTCGACACCGTGCTCGCCCATGTCCGGGCGCAGCGGTACTTCGCCCCGGACCGGCAGAACGCCTGCAACGTGCTGGATGTCGCGCATCCGCTGTGGTTGGCGGGGCGGCAGACCGACCACCGCCGCGACGAGGTCGTCGCCGTGGCGCGCGGGCTGCTCACCGACGCGCTCGGCCACTGGCGCGACGGGGCGGGCTTCGGTTTCCACCCGGGCCACCCGGCTGGTGCGACCCTGCCGGCCGCCCGTCCCGGACTCCAGGGCACCGAGATGTGGCTCGTCATCGTCTGGCTGCTCGCCGACCTCAGCGGCCTCGGCGCGCTGGTCCCGTACCTCCCGCGCGGCGTGCACCGCACCACGCCGGTGTTGCCGGTCGGCGGGGCGTAGGTTGCGGGGATGACTTCTGCCGCTGCAGGGTCGGGTACCGGTCAACGACTGACCACATTGGACGGCAGTATCCGCCACGAATCGTGACGGCCCGCCGACGACGTCGGTCATCGGCTGCCGGCTGCGGTGGCCTCGCGCCAGACCGCCGCCGATGCCACCTCGTCGGACCGGGCCGTACGCCGCCTGGTCCAGGTGACCCTCGCCGGCCTACGCCCCTGACGGAGTCGCTCCCGGCAACACCACCGCGCCAGCCTCGCTAAGCCAGCAAGCTGGAGCCGGTACCCGAGCTGGATCGCAGAACGTGTGGCTGACAGCCGAGATCGCCCGCCGTTCTCCCGATCGTCCGACAGCCGGCTCCGTCAACTCGACCTGCGCCGCCACGCCGTCAGAAACACCAGGCCGGTTACCAGGAGACCCGTGCCGACGACAACGGCGACCGGAGCGGCGCTCCGGCCGGTGACGGGCAGACCCCCGTGAGCCCGTGCCGTCGTCGTGGCGCCGGTGGTCACAGCGGTCGGCCCGGCCGTGGGTGGGGTGGCCGTGGCATCGGCGGTCGGCGGTCGGCGGCGGGGGCGGGGGTGCAGGTTCACAAATTGGGCTTAACCGCCTAAATAGCGGCAAGGCGAGTCGACACGCCCGATGCGACCCGCGCCGAGCGCCAACCCGCAACGTGCAGGTTTCCGGTCAGGTCGGTCGACGGGCCGGGAAGAGGGCCGTCGAACTGGCCGCGTCGACCCAGACCGAGCAGGGGTCGAGGTACGGGCGCAGCAGCGTCAGCAGGGCCGCGTTGCCCCGCCCGTGGAGCGCCTCGGTGGCCAGGCGCTGAGCGATCCCGGCGACGAAGTCGGCCACCTGGACCCGTGGGTCCTGCGGCCAGTCGGCCAGGGTCAGCTCGACCGGTCCGGCGCTCCCCAACTGCCGGCACAGCCCGTCGATCCGTTCGTCGGTCAGCGTCTTCTGCCGGTCGTGGACGATGCGCAGCGCCGTGCCCGGCCGGCGCCAGTGCTCCGCAGCCCGGACCAGCGCCGGGAACAGCGGATCGAGCGCCGGCAGCAGCGGCGGTTCGGCCTGGAGTTCGGCACGGTGGCGCAGCGCGCGGGGCCGGGTACCGGCGAGCTGGCGCAGCACCGGGTGCGCCGGCCCGGTGGTCGCGGCCTGGTCGAAACCGTCGACGGCGCGGTAGAAGGACGACACCGGATCGTCGGTACGGGGCCGTACCCGCAGCAGGTCGTTGGCGGCGTCGAGGAACGCGACCCAACCCGGGTCGGCGGGCAGCTCACGCAGTATCCGGGCGGCGTCCGGCTCGTCCGGCAGCAGCGCCCCGGTCAGCCGGGTCAGCAGCAGGTACGGCTTGTCGACCAGGTACACGTGGGCGTGCCCGAGCATCGGCCCGTCCGCGCCGAGGAACCACTCCAGCACCGGCCGGCTACGCAGCCGCAGCAGATGGTTGGCCTTGTACTCGGTCGCCGGGGAACCGATCCGCGCGCGAGTGAGCCGCAGGCATTCCGCCGCCACGTCAACGGATACGGCCACGCTCGCATGGGCGAACACGTCCGTGACGGCGCCGGCGTGCCGCTCACCCTCGTACCCCGACTCGTCGCAGGCGATCTCCGTGAGTGCTACGACGGGATCGGCCACCAGCCGAGACTATGGTCCCCGGCCGACCACGGCCAGCCGATATGCGCGTCGGACCCGGCTGACAGCGGCGAACGGCGGCGCCCAATGTCGGTTGGGCGGTCCGAACCGGCGACGTACGATGATCGACGATTCGGGCCGGCGACGGGGGAGGCAGGCACCGCATGGGGCGTACCGCGTTGTCCAGGGGTCGCCGGCTGTCCTTCGTGCCGCTCTCCGCCGTGACGGCGGGGCTGGTGAGCGTGCTCGTCGGCGTGACGAGTTCGGTGGCGATCGTCTTCCAGGCGGCCAACGCGGCCGGTGCGACGCCGCAGCAGTTGGGTTCCTGGATCCTCGCGCTCGGCGTGGGGTTGGGCGTCACCACCATCGCGCTCTCGCTGCGTTACCGCACTCCGGTGGTCATCGCCTGGTCGACGCCCGGAGCGGCGCTGCTGGCGGGCAGCCTGGCCGGAACGTCGATGGCGGTGGCCGTGGGCGCTTTCCTGTTCAGCGCGGTGCTGATCATCCTGTCCGGGGTCACCGGCTGGTTCGAGCGGATCATGAGGCGGGTGCCGCTCTCGCTCGGCGCGGCCCTACTCGCCGGAGTGCTGCTGCGCTTCGGGATCAACCTGTTCAGCGGCATCCAGGCGGACGCGGCGATCGTGCTCCCGATGATCGCGGTGTACCTGGTCGGCCGCCGCTGGCTGCCCCGGTACGCCATCGTGCTGGCACTGCTCACCGGGGTCGCGGTGGCCGCCGGAACCGGCCAACTGCACCTGTCCGGGGTGTCCGTGTCGGTGGCCCGGCCGGTGTTCGTGCTGCCGCACTTCACCTGGCAGGCATTGGTGGGCATCGGAATCCCGCTGTTCGTGGTCACCATGTGCTCACAGAACATCCCCGGGACGGCGGCCATCCGGGCGGCCGGGTACGACACCCCGATCTCGCCGCTGATCACCACGACCGGCGTCGCGACCCTGCTGCTCGCCCCGTTCGGCGCCTTCGCCATCAACCTGGCCGCGATCACCGCCGCCATCTGCATGAGCGAGGAGGCCCACCCCGATCCCCGCCGCCGGTACCTGGCCAGCGTCAGCGGTGGCGTCTTCTACCTCGTCGTCGGGGTGTTCGGGGCGACTCTCGCCGGCCTGCTCGCGGCGTTCCCGTCGGCGCTGGTGTTGGGGATCGCGGGGCTCGGACTGCTCGGCACGATCGGCAGCTCGGTGCTCGTGATGGTCCAGGACGAGCCGCGCCGGGAGGCGTCGGTGGTGACCTTCCTCTTCGCCGCTTCGGGCGTCACCCTGCTCGGCATCGGCGCACCGTTCTGGGCGCTGATCGCCGGGGTGGTCACCATGCTCGTGCTGCGCCGCCCGACCCGGCCGGCAGCGCCACCCGAACTGCCGCCCGGCAACGCGACAACACCCGTTCCCCGGGCCGGGAGCAGCGCGCGCCACGACCGTGAGACTGACGACGATCCGCAGGCCCGGGCGGAATCGGTGACCGGCTGAGCCGGGGCGCCGGTGGTTCCCCGTCCGGGTAGCTCTGTCCACGGGGGACAGTCGCTGACCGGTCGCGCAGGGTCGCCGTCCCGGTGGCTGCGTTAGCCTCGTCGGTATGGGCGGGACGGGGATCGGGCTGCTGCATCCGGGCGAGATGGGCGCGGCGGTGGGCGGGCAGTTGGTCGCCACCGGCGAGCGGGTGTACTGGCTGCCGATCGGTCGGGGCGCGGGCACCCGCCAGCGCGCCGAGGCAGCCGGGTTGACGGCCGTGGGCAGCCTGACCGAGTTGGCCGAGCAGTGCCGGATGATCGTCAGCGTGTGTCCGCCGGCGGTGGCCCGCGAGGTCGCCGAGGGTGTCGCGGCCACCGACTTCAGGGGCAGCTACCTCGACGCCAACGCGATCAGTCCGGCACACAGCCAGGAGATCGCACAGCTCCTGGCGGCGGCCACAGTGGTCGACGGCGGCATCGTCGGGCCGCCGCCGCGCCGGGCCGGCACCACCCGGCTCTACCTCTGCGGGCCGGACGAGGCGACGGCCGAGGTGGCTGCCGCGTTCGCCGGTACCGCACTGCTGACGACGGTGCTGTCCGGGCCGGTCGGGCGGGCCAGTGCGCTGAAACTCGGGTACGCGGCGTACAACAAGATCTGCCACGCCGTCGCCGCCTCGGCAGCCGCGCTCGCGGACGGCTACGGAGTGCTGCCCGAGCTGCTGGAGTTGGCCGCCGAGTCGCTGCCGGGCAGCCCGCTCGGGCGCGTCGAGCGGCTGGTCAGCGCTGGGCCACGGGCCTGGCGCTGGGCACCCGAGATGCGGGAGATCGCGGAGGCCGACGTCGCGGTCGGCGTACCGCCCGAGCTGGCACTGGCCGCCGCGCGTCTGCTGGAGCGGTGGCGGGACCACCGGGACGACCACGAGGTGACCCTGGCGACGCTGCTCGCCGACCTGACCGACCGCTGACCGCGACCCGTCATCGCGTGCCGGGCCAGGCCATCCGGGCCGAGCCAGGTCAACCCGGACCGGAGCCGCCGAGGAATTCGGCGCGCAGGGCGCGGGCGGTCGGGGTGTCCCCTCGGGCGCGGCGCACGCTGTCGACGGTGACCTCCACCAGTTCGTCGTAGAAGGCGATCAGGCCGGTGATGCCCGCCGCGTCGACCAACGGCTGCGGGTACGACCAGGCGATATCCGCGCGCTGCGGGATCGACCAGTGCGCCGCCCGACCCTTGTACGCGCAGGCCGTCTGCTTCGTACCCGGTGACAGCGGCACCAGCACGTCCTGCGGCGGCAGGTAGAACCGGGTCGGCAGGTTGGTCTCGAACAGCAGTGTGGGCCGTCGGGACTCGGCGAGCACCAGGCCTTCGAACTCGATGATCACCCACCGTGAGCCGGGCCGGACGTCGATGCGGTGGTACGGGTCACGCGGGTGGGCCACCAGCTCGTCGTCCTCCTCGTACCACAGGTCGAAGGCCCGGAAGTCCAGCAGCAGGTGACCGGCGAGATCCGGGTCGTCCGGCGCGAACCCGGCCGCCGCCAGCACACCGTCCCCGACCCGCAGGTCCAGCGACTGTCCGGCGGTGGAGTGGGCGGCGAAGGGGATGCCCGGGTGCAGGATCCCGTCCGGTGGCGTGGCCGCGTCCGACCCGGCCGGCTCGCCGGTGGCCGAGAGGTCCGCAACCGGCACCGCGTACGTCGGCACCACCCTGTGTGGCTCCCAGACCAGCAGCGCCCGGGTGCTGTCGACGACGACGACGTCACCGACGAGTGCCCGTACCCGCTTCTCGGTCGGCTCGTAGCGCACCTGCCCGAGCTGGCCGAACATCATCTCGCGCATTCGGATGGCCATGCCTCCAGAATGCACCGCACCAGCGCCACCGGCCGCGAAAATGTGCCGTCCTCGGCACGGGGCCGGGCTCAGAACAGGGCGAGTTGGCCGGGGAGGGGGTCGCGGGCGGTGCGGCGGGCCGGGCGGGGGCGCAGGAACGGATGCGGTGCCGGCAGCGCCTGCGCCGGGGCCGTGCCCCCGGTCAGCGCCCACAGCGACGGCCCCAGGACGATGCCGTGCTCGGCCAGTGCGGCGCGCATGGTGACCAGCCGCAGCGGCAGCCGGGCGCTGTCCAGGTCGGGCAGCGCGAGATCGGTACGCATCAGCATCAGCCGGCGGTTGCGCTCGACCGCCTGCCGGGCGGCGGGCGTGCCGAGCTGCTCGGCGGCCGCGTCACCGACGACCGCGCGGACCGAGTCGGCCGCTCCGCCGTCGAGGGCGGCCCAGGCGGCATCGACACTGCCGAACTCGGCCAGCAGCCGGGCCGCGGTGGCCGAACCGATGCCGCGTACCCCGCGCAGATTGTCGGACGGGTCGCCGCGCAGCGCCGCGTAGTCGCGGTACTGCGACGGCTGCACGCCGTAGCTGGCCAGCAGTCCGGCCGGGGTGACCAGGACGGCGTTGTCGAAGCCGCCGTTGCGGATACGCAGCACCGAGGTCGAGGAGTCCAGCAGCGCGAACGCGTCCCGGTCGCTGGTCACCACGACACAGCGCCAGCCGTGCTCGCGGGCCAGTGCGGCCGAGCTGGCCAGCACGTCGTCGGCCTCGTAGCCGGCCGGCACCACCCCGGCGACGCCGGCCGCACGGATCAGCTCCGGGGCCGCCGTCAACTGGGTGACCAGGTCGGCCGCCTTCTCGGGACGGTGCGCCTTGTATGCCGGGTACTCCTCGCGGCGCGCCGAGCGCACCGGGCAGTCGAAGCCGACCAGCACCGCGTCGGGGCGCAGGGTCGCGGCCGCCCGGGCCAGGTAGCCGACGAGACCCTTGAGCGCCCAGACCGGCCGCTCCCCGGAGTCCAGCAGCCGCCCGGTGGCCGCCGCGTGGTAGGCCCGGTGCAACAGGCTGTTGCCGTCGAAGACGAGCAGCAGCGGGGCCCGGGTGGTCGACACGTCAGCAGCCTAGTCCCGACCGCCGACAGGGGGCCGGGCCGCGACGTGCCAGCGCGGGTCATCCCTCCGTGGGGTGTTGCCCGGAACCGGCGCCCGACGGGCCTGGGGCGGCCACGATCATGGGGAGCTTCGTCGGAGGTGATGGTCGTCGCTACCCGGACGATGGGTCGGCAGGCGCGGGTACCGGTCGAGTACCGGTGGCTCGGCCTGGACCGGCGCAGCTTCGGGTACGCGATCGCGGCCGTCCTCGTGTGGGCGCTGTGGGCGGCGGTGCTGCCGTGGATCGACCGGCACGTCGGCTGGGACGACCCGATCCGGTTCGGCGACGTGCTCCAGGTGACCGACGACGTGACCATGGTGCCGGCGGTCGGCTGGGGACTGGAGAACGGCCTGCGCGCCACCGACCGGCCGGTCAGCGGCGTGCACGCCGCCGAGAGCGGGGTACGCCTGGTCCAGGACGGCGTGCAGTTCCAGATCCGGCCGGGCCCGTGGAGCGGTACCCCCGACGGCCTGCTCGACCAGATCGTCCGGATCACCTCGACCAGCGGGCACGGACCGGGTTTCCAACTCTCCAGCGACCGCACGACGATCGTCACCGCGCAGGGAGCCCAGGGAGTGCTCCAGGGCTTCGACTCGCCCCGCGTCTCCGGCGTGCTGGCCGCCTTCGTCCTCGGTGACGAGGGCATCCCGGTGCAGGTGGTCGGCCCGCCGGACCAGATGGCCGCGCACGCCGAGGAGATCACCGACATGATCCTGAGCATCCGGTACACCGGTGGTGGCGGGTGAGCGCCGCGACCGCCCGGCCGGAGCCGGCCGACCTGCTCGCCCGGCGTCGGCAGGCGATCGAGGTGTCCGGCTGGGGTACCCCGTTCCACTTCGTCCAGCTGCGTAACGCCTGCTTCTGGGTGTACCTGGCGATGGTGGCCAGCGGAGCGTGGTACGCGATCCACAGCGTCGCCCCGACGGCCGGGGTGTTCGCCGCCGCCTACACCGCGACCGTGCTCTCCACCGGCGCTTTCGCCCTGCTCTTCCTGCTGTTCCTGCACTGGGCCGACCGATTCGAGCGGACCCCCGGCGGCCTGGTGGTGGCGGCCTTCGTGGTGGGCGGCTTCGGGGCCACCTTCGCCATCGCGATCACCGGCAACGCGGCGCTGGGGTCGCTCTACACCAAGACGTTCGGGCAGGTCTGGGCGGTGGACTGGGACGCCGGCCTGTCCGCGCCGTTCGTCGAGGAGACCGCCAAGGGCGCCGGCTTCCTGCTGCTCATGGGCCTGGCCCCGATAGTGGTCCGGACGGCCTACGACGGCCTGATGGTCGGCGCGTACGTCGGCCTGGGTTTCCAGATCCTCGAAGACATGCTCTACAGCCAGAACTCAGCCCGCGAACACTTCGGCGCCGACCAGGTGGACAGCGTGCTGAGCACCTTCGGCATCCGGGCACTGACCGGTGTCCCGTCGCACGCCCTCTACACCGCCCTCTTCTCCGCCGGCCTGGTCTACGTCATCGGCACGGTCGCCCAACCGCGTCGCCTGGGCCGGGGCATCGCGCTGATGCTGGCCGCAGTGGTGGCGCACGGCGTCTGGGACTCGATGTCCGCGATCACCGGCGGGTCCTTCCTGATCTTCGTCCTGATGATCGCCGTAACCGCGTTCAGCGTGGCCGCCCTGTTCGTCGCGATCCGCTGGGGCGCAGGGCGGGAACACAGCTACCTGCACGACATCCTCGCCCCCGAGGTAGCGGCCGGGGTCATCACCGAGGAGGAGCTGACGGCGCTCACCGGATCCCGACGCCAGCGTCGGGCGGCCGTCCGCGCGCACCGCGCCAGCACCGGCCGGCGCGCCCAACGGCACGTGCTGCACGCCGCCCGGGACCTCGCCGAGGACCTGGCCGAGGCCGGCGGCGCGGAGACCGTCGAGGTCGGCCACTCCCGCGCCGAAGTCTCCCGGCTGCGCGGCCGCTAACCCGTCCATTCGGGGGTACGGGCTCGGAGTGCCCCGGGTTGCTTTGGCGTCGGGGCTACGAGCCTCAAGTGGGCGGTTGGCGGTTTCCAACGGCCCCGTGTACACCCCAACAACCGCCCACTTGGCTTCCACGGAATCGACATCTGAGCCTGCCCCGCCCCGATGCGAGTCACCGCCACCCCCAGTGGTGCAGGACGGCGGCGACTTCGGGCCAGTCCTCGTCGCTCGGGGTGTACCAGTGGATCCGGGGCCGCTCCGGCAACCGCAGCACCCCACCCAACGCGACCATCCACAGCGGCGACGCGATCACCAGCAGCTCGGCGGGCACACCGTCGAACAGCCAGTCGGTGTGCACCTCCGCGGCCAGCGGCTCGCGCAGGTGGCAGGCCCGCTCGATCGTCAACGGCCAGCGGTACGGAGCCACCACCTGATCGGCGAACACCAGCCCGTACTTCACCGACAACAACCGGATCCGTCGCCGCAACGCCGGCGCGCCACCCAACCTGGCCCGCAGGTCACGGACCCTCGGACTGTCGTACAGATCCAGCGCCATGATCGGATGATCGACTTCGATCTGAGTCCGGGAGCCCTCGACCAGGATCATCCGACCGGTGACCGGATCATCGGCCGCCCGCAGATTCCGATGCAGCCACGGATACTCAACCCCGTACCCCCGCCGCCGCGCCAACCCCGCCGTCACAAACACCTGACCTCCCATCCTCTCGACTTGGCCTTGCCTGCGGGGTGAGCGCGCCCGCGTCCCCGCCCCTCAGGCGAAGTACGTCCGTCGCGGACACGCCCACCCCTTTCACCCGACAACACGGCCCAACGGCAGCGTGGAGTCGGGGAGCTTGAGGAACCCGCACGAATGCGATGACCGTTGACCGGAATTCGTTCGCGCGCACTCCGATGCGCTGCACATGACAATCGCGGATTGCTGGCCATCGCGGAATCCCGACCTCCGATCTGACCTCTGTGCCGACTTGCGGTCCGACCGTCGGGTGACCTGCAGATTCAACAATCCGCGTCGGGCCAGGATGCAAGTAGATCGGGATTGTTGCGGGCTGGCTTGGCATGCCATGAGCCGGGCGGTCCCGATAGGCTGGCGGCGTTGCGGCTATCTGGCCGGGAACGACCAACCTGTGGACGCAGGTGCGCGAACTACATCGGCCGGTTGAAGGAGGTGTATGTGCCACGCCACCCGGACACCGTCGTCGCGCCCAATACCACGCTGGGACACGCCCGGCGGCAGCGGCATTCGCCTCGGCGCGTAGGTCAACGCATGTCTCGTAGCGAGTTGGCCGACGCCGTCAACTCCGCTCTGGACGGTCTCTATCCAGGCCGGGATCTCCGCAGCCAGTACGTCGACTTTCGATGGATCGGCAAGCTCGAAAGAGGGGAACACCGCTGGCCAAGTTTGGAGCGTCGCGCGGCCCTGCGGTATGTCCTTGGCGCAGTGAGTGATGCCGACCTCGACCTCTACAGCCCACGACGAACTGATGCCGTCGCGACAGCGCCAGCGTCGGGGAGTTGGGACGAGACGCTTCATCATCTGCGGGCGCGGTGGCGCCTGCTGGTTCAAACCGACAAGCTGTTCGGACCGCAGTACGCCCTCATCGGGGTTACTGAACAACTGAAGGTCGTGGACCGTCTTCTAATCGACGTGCCGGAGCCGTACCGGTCCAGCGTCATCAGAATGGCCGCCCAGTACGCAGAGTCGGCAGCGTGGTTGCACCAACAACTGGATGACTGTGCGGCGGCTCAGGGCTGGACGGCGAAGGCGCTGATCTGGGCGGCGCAGAGCGCGGACCCGACCATGACGGCGTGGGCGAGGTACCGCAGCAGTCAACATTGGCTTATCACCGGACAGCCGCGTCATGCCGTCGAGCGGGCAGCCGGAGCCCTGACCCTTGACAGCAAACTGCCTGGACCGATGCGGGCTGCGCTACGTGTGCAATCTGCGCACGCCATCGCTGCGGCTGGCGGGCATCGCGAGGCAATGGATCTGCTCGACGAGGCGCGCCGATGGGCGACCGATCGCAGTCACAGCAAGCCCGAAGGAGACCATGGCTCCTACTGCACGAGTGGGTACATCGAGATCCACCGGGGAACCTGTCTCCGGCTTGCCCAACGCCCCGGTGACGCCATTGCCGTCCTCGACGCAGCATTGCCCTCGATTCCTGCGCTCCACCGGCAGGATTTTGCCTCAGCGCTATTGAGCAAGGCCGCGGCGCACGTCGCGGCTCACCAGCCTGACCTGGCCGCGGCCACGGCCCGTTCCGCGTTGCCGATCGCCCGCCAGGCGGGATCACTGCGGATCCTGCACCAAATCCGCCAGGTTGGAAGGGCAGTCAGCGAGCATCGCCAGCTCGCCGACGTCCATGCGTTGCTCGGTGATCTTTCGGAGGTCAACTGATGGCATCCAATGTCGAGCTGGCCGCGATGCGCCATGCAATCGTGTTGTCCGCCAACGGGCTGGGCACGACGAGTCCGAACCCGCCGGTAGGGTGCGTCATTCTCGACTACCGGCAGCAGATGGTCGGGGGTGGATTCCATCGCCGCAAAGGGGAAGCGCACGCCGAGGTAAATGCCCTGGCTGCAGCGGGCCGGGCGGCGCGCGGTGGGACCGCCGTCGTCACTCTCGAACCGTGCAACCACGTCGGTGTCTCGCCGGCCTGCCGCCAGGAACTTATGGATGCCGAAATTGCCCGCGTGATCATCGGCGTCCCCGACCCCACCTCCCGTGGCGTCGGCGGTGCCGCAACTCTCGCCGCAGCCGGCATCGACGTCGAGACTGGCGTCCTGGCCGACGAGGCACTGACTGTCCTCGGGCCGTGGCTGACCGCCACCCGCCGACGCCGGCCCTATCTGATCTGGGCGTACGCGACAGAATCTGAGCACTCCGCGACTACTGAGGAACAGCTCACGCCCGGCCTGCGAGGCAGAGCCGACATCCTGGTCGCCGACAAACGCGTCGCTGAGGGCGTCGCCGCGGGGCACGCCCCCGCACACTTCGCGCTACCACCCGACGCCGATCTTTCGATCGACATCCAACGGTGGCTGACCGACGCCTACACGGCTGGTGCCCGCGGCATCCTTGTCGTTGGCAACGACTACTCCGAAACGCTGCTGAACAACCTCGACACAGTGGATGAAATCGTTGTAGCCCAACCGCGAGCTGATCCGAACCAGGCAACCGCAGCCATCGGCCACTTGGACATGCCGGCCGGATTCCGGCTGGTCGACCTGGCGTCCGACAGCAGGTCGTTGACGATGCGATTTCGACGATACGAACGTGAGGAGACGCCGTGACCGGCCGAGCTGCCCATCGCCCCACCGGGCTGCCCGTGTTCCACTCGGATCCAGCAATGGCCGTACCCGATGACGCTGCCACTGACGTCGACCTGTCCGGGATCTGGCATTCACGGTACGAGTACTTCTCCAGCGGACAGGGCCAACACCTCGAGTCGGAGCACTACATCGTGCTGCGCCAGGACGAGAATCGGCTCGCTGGAGAGAGCGTGCCGGCCGTGAACGGCTCCGTCATCAGGCTAGACCTGATCGTCGACGGACAGATTGTCACGGGGAGTTGGGTCGAGAAAACCTCCGAGACGGGCCACTACCGGGGTTCCGTCTATCACGGTGCCGTCCAGCTCGTGGTCGATCCGGCGGGCCGGAGCATGGCCGGCCGGTGGGTGGGATACAACAGAAAGCTCGCGGTCAACAGCGACGTCTGGGAACTCCGTCGGGTGGCCAGTGCCAACGCAGCCACGGAGATTCGGGACTACTACCACAGGGTGTAGCCAGGTGGAGAGTGAGCCCCGGCAGGGGGCCGGCCGGCGTGACGGCCGTCGCTACCATCGGGCGTGTGCCGTCCGAAGCTGTTGAGGAAGAGCGCCGTCGTTTTGTGATCTGTGGCGAGAATCCGTTGGCGTTGCGGCTCGCTGACGAGTTGGTCACCCGGTACGCCGGGGACGTGGGTGTGATCGCCCGATCGGTCGCGAGTGGACCCGGCGCCCGGTTGGCCGCCCTCGACCGGGTGACGGTGGTGCTGGCCGAGCGGCCGGACCTGCGGGCGTACCAGGCGGCCGGCCTTGCCGAGGCCGACGGACTGGCCCTGGTCGACCAGGACGACGGCGGCAACATCGACGCCGCGATGCTGGCCCGGGAGCTGTATCCGGGGGTACGCATCGTGCTGCGGATGTTCAACCAGTCCCTCGGGGAACGGATCGCGGCCCTGTTGGGCAACTGTGCGGTGCTGTCCGAGTCGGCGATCGCCGCGCCGGCGTTCGTCACCGCCGCGCTCGGCGCCGACGCCCAGCGGCTGATCGAACTGCCCGGGCGGGAGCTGTGGCTGGCGGCCCGGGACGAGGTTGCGCCCGAGGATGTGGCGTGCGGGGTGGCGGTGGCCGGCGCGACCGGTGATCCGGAGCTGCTGCCGGCCGATGAAGATCGGGCCGACCTGGTGCTGGCGGTGTCCCGGGTGGCCCGGCCGGCTCCGGTGGCCGCCCGCCGCCATCACCACCCGCTGCGTACCGTCGCCCTGCTGCTCGGGCGTCGGCTGCGGCTGGTGCTGGCCGCCCTGCTCGTCGTCCTGGCCGCGGCGAGTGTGCTGCTGGTGCTGGCCAACCACGATCTCAGCTGGTGGCTGTCGGTGTACGTGGTGGTGCTGGCGACGCTGGGCGGATCGAGCCCGGAATTCACCGCGCCGCTGGCCGAACAGATGCTCCAGGTGCTGCTGGCGGTGGTGAGCGCCGCGCTGATCCCGTTGATCACGGCGGCGGTGGTGGAGTCGTTGGTGAATGCCCGGTTCCGGTTGGCCGCCGGTGGGTTGGCCGAGCCGATCGAGGGGCACGTGGTGGTGGTCGGCCTCGGCAACGTGGGGAGCAGGGTGATCCGGGCGCTGTACGAGCGGGGCGTACCCGTCGTCGGCATCGACCGCAACGACCAGGCGCGCGGTGTCTCGATCGCCCGGCAGCTGCGCATCCCGGTGGTGATCGGGGAGGCGACGCACGAGCAGACGCTTGCCGCCGCGTCGGTGGCGACCAGCTCGGCGGTGGTTGTGGTGTGCGCGAATGACGTGAGCAACCTGGAGACGGCGTTGCTGAGCCGGGCAGCCAATCCGGAGGTACGGCTGGTGCTGCGGCTGTTCGACGGGGAGTTCGCCGGCCGGGTGCAGCGGCTGCTGCGGGGCAGCACGTCGCTCAGCGTCTCCTACCTGGCCGCGCCCGCGTTCGCCGCCGCGCTGATCGGCCAGCAGATCATCGACGTGGTGCCGGTGCGCCGCCGCGTACTGCTGATCTGCGAGGTCGGCATCGCGGTCGGCAGTGAGGTGGACGGGCTGCCGGTGGCGGCCCTGTTCCGCCGGCACCAGGTGCGGCTGCTGGGCATCCGTACCGGCCGGGGTCAACAGGTGCTCTGGTCGCCGCCCCGGACCCGGCAACTGCAACGCTCCGACCGGCTGATCGTGGCGTGCACCCGGTCCGGGTTGAGCTGGCTGCTGGCCGCGACCGACGAGCGCCGGGGCAGAGCCACCCCGTCCGCCGCGCCGGCCTGACCCGACGCTGGCGCCGGCGCCTGTATCGCGCCTGGGATCGCGGCGCTGGGATCGCGGCGCTGGGATCGCGGCGTCTGGGATCGCGGCGCTGGCCAGCGCGGGCGCGGTGGGGACCCGATCGGAGTTGGATCATAGCTCTGGGTAGCCAGTTGGCGGCGGGTGGGCGAACAACGGCAGCCGGCCATCGCCACCGCGACCGGTGCCACCTAGCATGGGCCCGTGTTTACCGAGCCGCCCCGCCGTCGTCGTGCCTTTTCCCTGCTCAGCATCGGTGTGGTGCTGCTCGTTCTCGGGCGCGTTGGTGGCGGTGGGCGTGTCCGGCACGCTGGGCATCACGTTCACCGCGGCGGCGGTACCCGTGGAGCATCCGGTGGCCGCGCCCTCTCGTGCCGTCGTCGCGCCGCCTGCCGTGCGTACCCTCGTCATCCCCGACGACAAGCGGGTCGCGCTGGCGGCCGATGCGGTCGTCACGGCTCTGCGTCAGCGGGGCGCGACGCCGCCCACCGTGGTCCATGGCGAGACCGCGACCGGGCCGGATGTCCTGCTGGTCCGGTTGCTGCCCACGGTGCCGGCGGGGGAGGCGTTCGTCCTGGACCACGCCGCGCCGGGGTTGGCGCTGACGGCGCGCACCGCCGCCGGGGCGGCCGCCGGGCTCTACACGGTGGCCGACCGGATCCGTTCGGCCGCCGAGGTGTTGCCGGCTGCCGAGGCCGGCCAGGTGCAGCAGCCCCGGCTCGGGCTGCGGCTGACCGACGTCGGCGCGGTCGGGCTGAACGCCGACCCGGCCGCGTTTGCCGGCGGCGCCAACTACTCGCTCAACAGCGACGTGGTCGAGAGCGCGCTGCTGCCCGCCGCGCCGTGGGTCGACCAGGCCGCGGTCGCCACCATCGCCGGACAGTTCCACGAGTTCGTGGACCACGCGCTGAGCCTCGGCTACAACGGCGTGGTGCTGCCGGGCTTCCTGGAGTACGTGACCTTCCAGGGGGTCGGCGACGGGCACGCCGTCTATCCGGCGGGGGACGACCACGTGGCCCGGGCGCGGGCGATGGTCGCGGCATTCGCCCCGGTCTGGGGGTACGCGCACGACGTCGGGATGAAGGTGTACTTCGCCACCGACATGCTCGCCCTCTCGCCGCCGCTGGAGGAGTACCTGCGCGACACGGTCGGCAGCCTGGACACCACGAGTGACGCGCTGTGGAGCGTCTACCAGGCCGGGCTGACCGAATTGTTCGCCAGCATGCCGTTCGCCGACGGGCTGATGATCCGGATCGGTGAGGGCGGCGGCGCGTACCACCTGCCCGGCTGGGACTACGCCTCGCAGATCGCGGTCACCACACCGGAGGCGGTGCGGGCGATGCTGCGGGCCATGCTCGCGGTCGCCGGGCAGGGGAACCGGGACATCATCTTCCGGACCTGGACGGTCGGCTTCGGCGCGGTCGGGGACCTGCACACCAACCCGCAGTCGTACGAAACGGTGCTCGGCGGACTCGACGACCCGCACCTGATCGTCTCCACCAAGTACGTGGCCGGCGACTTCTACAGCTACCTGCCCGACAACCCGACGCTGCGGGTGGGTACCCAGCGGCGCATCATCGAGTTCCAGTCGCGCCGCGAGTTCGAGGGCTTCGGCGCGCTCCCCAACGACCTGGGCGCGGCGGAGCAGCGGACCCTGCGCGACCTGCTCGCCGCGAACCCGAACATCGAGGGCGTCTGGGACTGGACGCAGACCGGCGGCCCGCTCTACGCCGGCCCGCGCCTGCTGTACCTGCGCGCCGGCCTCTGGCAACTGATCGACCTGAACGCCTACCTGACCGCCCGGCTCGCCTGGGACCCCGACACCGACGTGGCCACGGCCAGCGCCGACTACGTCCGGCAGACCTTCGCCACCGACCCGGCCACCGTCGAGGCGGTGAGCCGCGCGTTCGCGCTGTCCCGCAGCGCCATCACCGACGGTCTCTACATCGGGCCGTACGCCAACCAGTCGGTGAAGGCGCTCGGCCTGGAGCCACCCCCGATGATGTGGATCTTCGAGTGGGACATCGTCACCGGCGACAGCGCCGTCCTCGACAGCATCTACCAGGTCAGCCGCGACCACCTGGACGAGGCCATCGCCCAGGGCCGGACCGCCGTCACGACCGCCCGGCAGATGCGTGACCTGGTGGCCGGTACCGACGCCGCAACCTGGGGCGATCCGGCGCTGCGGGAGCGGCTGGTGGCCACCCTCGACTACGAGGTCGACCTGCTCGGCACGCTCGCCGAGTACCGGACCATGGTGCTGCGGCACGCGCAGTGGCTGGACACCGGCTCCGCCGACGCGAACCGCGCCTGGCGCGACGCGCCGCGGGCGGTACCTGACCGCCCGGGATGCGCACGTGGCGCGCTACGGCAGCAACGTCGACCTGCCCGCGTACAACTTCACCGCCGCCGACATCGGGCTGGCCCGCGCCGACCGGGATACCGCGATGGCCTGGCTGGCCCGCATCCTGCTGGCGCTGATCGTTGCGCTGCTGGTGGCCGGCGTGGTGGTCCGGCGGCGGCTGCCGGGGCTCGCCGGGCTGCGGGCGCTGGCGGTCGGCGTGACCCGGCCGTGGCGGGCAGCCGACGCTGGACCCGCCGCCGACCCGGGCGGACCGGCTGGTGGTGTGGCTGCTGCCGGCCGTCGCGCTGGTGGCGAGCCGGCTCATCCTCACCTGGTTCGCCGCCCCCGCACACCTCGTGGTCACGCTCGGCGGGTGGCTGCTGTTCGGCGTGGTGCTGAGCCTGCTCAGCCGCGGCCGCGACCGCTACCCGCTGTGGGCCGCCGTCGGCGGGGCGGCGCTGCTGCGTACCGGCATCCTGCTGGTCGCCCTGGTCGAGTCGTGGCCCCGGCCGGTACTGGCTGAACTTCTGGATCCATCCGCAGCTGCGCTCGGTCTACCTCACCATCGCGTTCGCGGCGTTCTGCTGGGTCTTCGTGGCCGCCTGGTTCGTCCTGCGCGACCACTACCGGCTGCGGCTACGGACGGCGACCGGCTGGCTGCTGCTCGCTCTCGGCACGCCGCTCGTCGTGCTCGGCGCGTTGATCGCGGCGCTCGGCCTGGAACGCGCGATGACCTGGTGGAACGATCAGCTCGCGCTGCTGCCCTGGGGCCTGCACCGGATCCTCGGCCTGACCGTCTACCTCGGCATCCCGACCGTCCTGCCGCTGCTGGCCGCCATCGTCGGCGCGATCGCCGTCCTGATCGGCGCACTGTTGGTGAGCCGGTCGGGACGGCGGCGCGGATCCGGGTCGGAGCCGGCGACCACGCCGGCGTAGCCGGGTTACCGGCGGGCCGGTGCCGCGACGGTCTGGAAGGAGCGCCTGCCGGTGTCGGTGAGGGTGGCCAGGGTGACGGTTGAAGTGATCACCACTACCCTTCAGGCGACGGTTGAAGTCCTCTGAGAGGCGTGCCCCTGTGAACGTGGTGCTGTGGATCATTGCCGGCCTGCTCGCGGCCGCGTTCCTTGCCTCCGGCCTGTTGAAGGTCAGCCGGCCCAAGCAGAAGCTCGCCGAGATGGGCATGGGGTGGACCGAGAACTACAGCGCCAATGCCGTCAAGGCGATCGGCGCGGTGGAGATCCTCGCCGCTATCGGGCTGATCCTGCCGGCCGTCCTGGACATCGCGCCGATCCTGGTGCCGCTCGCGGCGGTCGGGCTGGCCGTGATCATGGTGGGTGCCCTGATCGTCCACGGCCGCCGCAAGGAACTTCAGGTCCTCCCGGTCAACGTGCTCCTGCTGATCCTCGCCGTCGTGGTGGCCTGGGGCCGGTTCGGCCCGTACTCCTTCTGACCGGCCGTCAGTCGGAGTCCAGGGTGTCGAGGATGCCCTGGAGGTAGCCGATCGCGTGTGCCCGGCCCCGGCTGCAGTACGCCTCGGGGGAGGTGTCCAGCCAGATCACGTCGCCCACCATCGCGGGTACGTGGTCGTCGATCAGGAAGCCGTCGAAGCCGGCGGCGAGCAGCCGGCGGATCACCCGGGCCGGGTGGAAGTTGCCCTCGCCGAGGAAGCACTCGCGGAACCGGGGCACCGTGCCCTGCACGTCGCGGAAGTGCACGGCGGCGATCGCGCCGATCGGCCCGAGCGCGTCGATGGCCTCGTTGACGGCGGCTTCGCCCCCCAGCTCGGAAATGGTGCCCAGGCACAGGTTCACTCCCCAGGCGGGGCTGCCGCCGGCCTGCTCGCGGGCGGCGACGAGCGCGGCGGGGGAGGTGAAGATGCGGGCGGCGCCACCCAGCGGCTCGTCGACCGGCGGGTCGTCGGGGTGCAGCGCCAGCCGCACGCCGGCCTGCTGCGCCACCGGGAGCACCGCGTCCAGGAAGTACCGGTGGTTGGCCCACATCTGCTCGGCGCTGATCGGCTCGCGCAGCGGCTCGGCGGCCACCAGCCGGTGGCTGGCCAGCGCGTTGCCCGCACCGATCTGCGCCAGGTCGAACTCGGTGACCAGCGCGCCGCCCCGGCCGACGCCGGCCATCGAGGTGCGCCAGACGAAGGTGGGCAGCCAGTTGTAGCCGAGCCAGTCGATCCCGACAGCGGCCAGGTTGCGGATGGTCCGCTGGTAGTTCTCGAGCTGTTCGTCCCGGCCGGGCAGGCCGCGCTGGATCTTCCAGAAGTGCGCGATGGGCACGTTCTCGATGCCGTCGATGGCCAGCCCGTCGGCGTCACAGCGCGCGCGCAGCGCCTGTAGCTCGGCCAGGTCGTAGTAGCCGTGCTCGCCGGTCAGCAGGTTCGGGGTGTGGAACTGGACGCTGGTCAGGCCGAGTTGGTGGGCGAAATTCGCCACCCGGTCGTCGTAGCAGTCGACGTGGCCCAGCGACAGCCGGATGCCCATGCGGTCTCTCCTCAGGGGGTGAACAGGTCGGGGTGCAGGACGCGCAGTCGGGGGGCGTAGGCGAGCACCCGGCGGGCGTGCCGGCGCAGATGGGTGCTGCCGGTGCGGGCGTCGCCGGTCTCCAGCGCGGTCACGATCGCGGCGTGCTCGTCGATCAGCGCGCGCACGGTGGCCGGGTCGGGCAGGCTGAGCCGGCGCAGCCGGTCCAGTTGCAGCTTTGTCGGCTGCATCATCCGCCAGGCGCCCGGGTACCCGCCGAGGTTGAAGATCTCCCGGTGCAGCGCCTCGTCGGCGGCGAAGAACGCGTCCACGTCGCCGTGGGCGTGCGCCCGCTCCTGCTCGGCCAGCAGTGCCCGTAGGGTGCCGACGTCGCGGGTGGGTCGCTTGCAGGCGGCCGCGAACGCGCCGAGCTCCAGGTGCTCGCGGACGAACCGGGCCTGCTCCACGTCGTCGAGGCGGATCGGCTCCACCCGGGTACCCACCTGCGGCACAACGCTGACCAGCCGGTCAGCGACCAGCCGGGCGATGGCCTCGCGCAGCGGCGTCCGGCTGACCTGCAACTGTTGCGCCAGTTCGGTTTCCGACAGCGCCGACCCGGGCCGCAGCCGCAGGTCGCGGATGGCCCGGACGAGTTCGTCGTAGACCCGGTCGGAGGCCCGGCTGGTGACCCGGACCAGACCCACCGGGCTGAGCGTCGGTGCGGCGTGGTCGTCGCGCTGCGGGGTCATCGGGCGATCGTTGCACCCTGTGTACTTGTATGCAAGTATGCCAAGGTGTCTGAGCCAACCGAAGTGCACGCCGCCTGGCTGCCGGCCGGGGCGTTGCGGGCCGTCGGCTCGCGCCGCACCGCCGTCCACGGCAGCGGCCCCCTGATCGACACCGTGCTGGCCGAACTGCACGCGGCCACCCACAAACACGGCGGCAGCGTGCACCACGACCCCGACGACGGCCGGTCCGACCTGGTGTTCACGCTGAGTGCGCCGAACGCTGCCGACCTCGGCCCGGAGGGGTTCACCCTCGCCCGACAGGACGGGGTCACCCAGGTCCGCGCAGACGAGCCGCGCGGGCTGCTCTACGGGCTGTTCCACGTCGTCCGGCTCGGCGAGGCGGCGTTCGGGGCGGAGCGCGCGGTCGAGACACACCGGCCGGCGACCGCCCTGCGCATCGTCAACCACTGGGACAACGTCGCCGTGCACCCGGTGATGGGGCAGGTGGAGCGCGGGTACGCGGGCGGCTCGATCTTCTGGCGGGACGGCGCGCCGCGCGGCGACGACGCCCGGGTGCGCGCCTACGCCCGGCTGCTCGCGGCGGTCGGCGTCAACGCCGTGTCGGTCAACAACGTCAACGTGCACACCACCGAGGCGCACCTGCTCACCGACCGGCTCGGTGAGGTCGCCGCCGTCGCGGACCTGCTGCGCCCCTACGGCATCCGGCTGCACCTCGCGGTGAACTTCGCCGCCCCGGTCGTGCTCGGTGACCTGCCCACCGCCGACCCGTGCGACGAAGTGGTCCGCGCCTGGTGGGCACAGGCAACACAGCGGGTGTACGAACAGATTCCGGACTTCGGCGGGTACCTGGTGAAGGCCGACTCGGAGGGGCAGCCCGGCCCGTTCAGCTACGGCCGCAGCCACGCCGACGGCGCGAACCTGCTCGCCGACGCGCTCGCCCCGTACGGCGGCGTGGTGCACTGGCGTGCCTTCGTCTACAACCACCGCCAGGACTGGCGCGACCGCAGCACCGACCGGGCCCGCGCCGCGTACGACCACTTCGCCCCGCTGGACGGCCAG
The DNA here is from genome assembly GCA_963794685.1 of uncultured Actinomycetota bacterium. GTDB lineage: Bacteria > Actinomycetota > Actinomycetes > Mycobacteriales > Micromonosporaceae > CAVTWH01. The sequence goes on from CAWCFK010000016.1 coordinate 301,349, forward strand.
TTCCGGGACAACGCGATCCTCCAGGTGAAGTACGGCCCGATCGACTTCCAGACCCGCGAGCCGGTGTCTCCGGTGATCGCCGCGATGCCGCACACCCGGGTCGCGGTGGAGCTGCAGGCCACCCAGGAGTACACCGGCCAGCAGCGGCACGCCTGCTACCTCGCGCCGCTGTGGCGCTCGGTGCTCGACTTCCGCCCCTGGGACGACGACGGCCCCACGGTTGCACAGTTGGCTGCCGGTGGCCTGGTGTGCGTCGCGAACACCGGCGACGACCCGTACTGGACCGGGCATCCGTTGGCGCAGGCCAACCTCTACGCGTTCGCCCGGCTGGCCTGGGCACCGGACCTCGACCCGGTCGCCATCCTGGACGAGTGGATCGACCTGACCTTCCAACCGGAGAGCACCGCCGACCCGAAGCTGTTGCGGGACACCCTGCACGCGCTGCTGGACGACTCCTGGTCGACCTACGAGAGCTACACCGCGCCACTGGGCGTGGGCTTCATGGTCAACCCCGCCAACCACTACGGCCCCGGCGTGGACGGCTACGAGTACAGCTCGTGGGGCACGTACCACTTCGCCGACCGGGACGGGGTGGGCGTGGACCGGTCCACCGCCACCGGCACCGGCTTCGCCGGCCAGTACCCGCCGCCGTGGGCCCAGCGCTTCGAGTCTCCCGACACCTGCCCGGACGAGCTGCTGCTCTTCTTCCACCACGTCCCGTACGGGCACGTCCTGCACAGCGGGGTCAGCGTCATCCAGCACATCTACGACACCCACTTCGCCGGCGTGGACCGGGTGGCGGCGGTGCGCCAGCGCTGGGCGGAACTGCCGGCCGGCCTGGTCGACGCCGCCCTGCACCAGCGGGTCAGCGAGCGCCTGGACGAACAGCTGCGCAGCGCGCAGGAGTGGCGCGACCAGATCAACACCTACTTCTTCCGCAAGTCCGGGGTGCCCGACGCGCACGGCCGCCGGATCTACTGACCGCCAGCCGCCGTTCTGACCACCGCGACCCCTCGCGGGGCGAGCACCACCGAGTCCGTCACCGCGTCGCCGGTCAGCAGGTCGACACCGGCGTCGTGAACCGCCACCGTGGCGGCGGCCGACTCGGAGTGGTTGAGCAGGAACAGGTACCGGGCCGAGTCGGTGCTGCGCAGCGTCGCCTCGACGTGCGGTGGCGCGACCGGCACCAGCGCGGTCACCCCGGCCGCCTGAACCGCGTCGAGCACGGTGTCCCGCAACGCGTCCGCCGGCAGCCGGGTGCCGACGTAGACCACCCGGCCCGCGCCGAAGTCGTTCTCGATGACGGCGGGCCGGCCGGTCAACTCGCCGTCGGTGTAGTGCGCGAGCACCCGGGCCGTCTCCGGGTGCAGGCTGTCCTGCCACCAGTCGGCCGTGCACTGCGGCCCCGTCGGCGAACCGCACACCGAACGTCTCACCACCGCGCGCCGGCCAGTACTCGTCGATGTACGCGCCGATCAGCGACCGGAACGCGCCCGGGTACGCGGGCTGCCGTACCTGGTTGGCGAGGTCCACGACCCCCGAGAAGAACGAGCACACCAGGGTCCCGCCGGCCGCCACGAAGCTCTCCAACGACGCCACGAACCGGTCACTGACCAGGTACGCGTTGGGCACCACGATGACTGAGTAGCCACTCAGGTCGCTGTCGAAGTTCACCAGATCGACCGCGTACTGCGCCTCCAGCAGCGGCCGGTAGTGGTCGGTGACCAGCTTCGGGTACTCGAAGTCGTTGCGCGGCAGGCCGAACGTGGTCTCCAGACCCCACCAGGCGTTCCAGTCGAAGAGCACGGCGATCCGCGCGGCCGAGGTGGCGCCGACCGCCTCGGCGATGCGGGGCAGCTCGTTGCCGAGCGCCTCGACCTCGCGCCAGCTACGGGCCTGCACCCCGGAGTGCGGCAGCATCGCCGAGTGGAACCGCTCGTGCCCGCCCCGGCTGGCCCGCCACTGGAAGAACAGCACACTGTCCGCGCCGTGCGCGATCGCCTGGTACGACCCCACCCGCAGCATCCCGGGCCGCTTGACGTTGTTCAGCTGCCACTGCGAGACGCTGCCGGCCGCCTGCTCCATCAGCAGCCACGGCTCGCCGCGCAGGCTGCGCATCAGGTCGAAGTTGAGCGCGGCGGCCACGTGCGCGTCGGCCTGCCCGGGGTCGGGGTAGATGTCCAGCGCCACGGCGTCCTGCTCGGGCGCCCAGGCCCAGTAGTCGGCGCGCCGGTAGAAGCGCATGTAGTTGGTGAGCACCGGCAGGTCGTCGCGGTAGCGCGCGGACGATGTCGCGTTCGGCGCGGTAGCAGGCGAGCAGCGCGTCGGAGGTGAACCGGTGGAAGTCCAGCCGCCGGGTCGGGTTCGACCAGGTGCGCGGCACCTCCGGCGGGTTCACCTGCTCCCAGGACGTGTAGCACTGGCCCCAGAACCGGGTGTACCAGGCGTCGTTGAGCGCGTCGAGGTCGCCGTAGCGCTGCCGCAGCCAGTCCCGGAAGGCGACGGCGCTGCTCGCCGTGTACGCGATCGGCCCGTACTCGTTGCTGATGTGCCACATCGCCAGCGCCGGGTGGGACGAGTAGCGCTGCGCCAGCTCGGTGGTGATCCGGGCCGCGTGCTCCCGGTAGTGCGGCGAGGTCGGGTCGAAGTGCAGCCGGTTGCCGAAGCCGAACACCTCGCCGTCCTCCATCACCGGCAGCACTTCCGGGTGCTCGTGCGACAGCCAGACCGGCGGCGCGGCCGTCGGGGTGGCCAGGTCGACGCTGATGCCGTTGCGGTGCAACAGGTCCATCGCGTCGTCCAGCCAGTCGAAGGTGAACCGGCCGGGCTCGCGGCTCCAGCGACGCCCAGGCGAACACGCCGAGGGTGACCAGGTTGACGCCGGCCTGGCGCATCAGCGCGACGTCGTCGTCCCAGACCGCGCGGTCCCACTGTTCCGGGTTGTAGTCGCCGCCGAAGGCGAAGCCGCCCAGCCGGGCGCGCAGCGCTGCCATCCGTGCGTTCATTGCCGGGGTTGTGCTCCTGTCGGGGTGAACCGGGCTCAGGCGGTGTAGGAATCGCGGATCTCGGTGATCATCGGCCGGGCGGTCCGCAGCAGCGCCACCAGGAACGCCACCGCGACCAGCGCGAGTACCGCCTCCGAGGTCACCAGCGTCAGCCCGGCCGCGACCACCAGCAGGGCGAGGCTGCCCAGCGGCACGCTGGGAGTGCGCACCAGGAAGTACCCGGCGAGCCGGGCCACGATCGGCCAGCCGGAAGTCGTACAGCGACGTGATCACCAGGGCGTTCGCCAGCCACAGCGTCGCGACCACCGCGATCAGCACCAGCAGCGACCGCCCACCAGCGGGGAATCCCGGCCGCGCCGAAGTACGCGAGATTCGTCGCCACCACGGCTGACGAACACCAGCCACGGCACCCAGACCTTGAGCGCGCCCACCGCGTTGCCCCGGTACCCGCGCCAGAACGTGGCGGCCGGATGCAGGTCGGTCAGGTCGAGCCGGCGGTGGTGCAGCGCGTACAGCCCGGCGGACAGCGCCGGCCCGAGCGGCACCAGGCACAGCGCGGCCAGCGGCACGTTGCTCGGATCCCGGTCGAGCAGCATCAGCACAGCCAGCCCCGGCGCGCTGGTGAGCAGCACCAGCAGCTGCGTCACCAGCAGGGTGTAGACGCCGGCGGCGAAGTGGGCGAGGGGGCCTTCGCCGAACTGGCGCTGGGCTGATGTCATGGCGCTCATTCTTGCGCCGTCGCCGGGTCGTGCAGCCCGAGCAGCCGCCGCTCGTCCCACCACGGTGGCGTCTCGTCCGACCACCGGGGTCAGCTCGACCAGGGTCACCTCGTGCCGGTCCAGGGTCAGGTCCAGCTCCACCCGGCCGCCGACGATCGGCAGGCTGGCGTGGCTGCGGGCCGGTTCGGCCAGTTCCCGCAGGGTGTCCAGCTGGGCAGGGCGGGGAGACCGGGGCTGGCCCAGCTCCGTCCAGGCGGTCCAGGCGTTGCCGGCCTCCTCGTTGACCCGGGAGCGCAGCGCGAAGGCGGTGCCGCCGTCCGCCCCGGCCACCGGCACGGAGAGCCGCAGCCGGTGCCCGCCGGCCGGTGCGGCCCAGTCGGTCGGGTCGACCGGCGACCAGGCCAGCACGGTGACCCGGCCGTCGGCGTCGCGGGTGACCAGGTGGTCGTCGGCGCGGGCCAGGATCTGGTCGCCCAGCCGGGCGAAGAAGGCATAGAGGTGGTACGTGGGCTTCTTGATCTGCCGGTGGGTGAGCAGCCCGAACCCACCGTGGAAGATCGAGGTGGGTACCCCGGCCTCCTCGAACACGTCACAGAACGTCCAGTAGGAGAACGACTCGGCCAGGTCCCCGCCGTACGCCAGCACCGGGGCCAGGTAGGCGGCGTTCCAGGCGGTGTCGTGGATCGGGTTGTCCGGGCAGTACGAGGAGTTGAACTCGGTGATGTGCACCGGCAGCCCGGCCAGCGGGGTGTCCTTCAGCTGCTCGCGCGGCTTGCCGAACTGATCCAGCAGATCGCTGGCCGGGGCCATCGTCTGGTGGGTGGCGAACGGCACGTGCTGCCCCGGCCCCGAGCTGTACGCGTGCCGGCTGACGAAGTCGATCGGCGCCCCGCTGTCCACCACGAACTGCGCGAACCGGGGCAGCCACTCGTCCGAGCCGGGGGAGATGGCCGGCCCGCCCACCTGGAGCTGCGCGTCCACCTCCTTGACGGCGTGCGCGGTGACCTCGTACAGCCTGTGGTAGGCGTCCGGGTCGGCATCGCGCCAGAAGATGTCCAGGTTGGGCTCGTTCCACACCTCGATCGGCCAGCTGCGCACCTCGGCCAGCCCGTACCGGTCGACCAGGTGTGACACGGTGGCCCGGACCAACTCGGCCCACTCGGTGTGGGAGCGCGGCGGGGTGATGTTGCCCTTCCACCAGAACACCGTGTTGTCCCCGGAAGCCAGTGCCGAGGGCATGAAGCCGAGCTCGATGAACGGCCGGATGCCAAGCTCCAGGTACGCGTCGACGACCTGGTCGAGGTAGCTGAACCCGTACCGGACGCCCTCGTGGCCGCCGCGCCCGTACGGCTGGTACACCCCGACCCCGTCGCTGAACAGCCCGTGCCCGCGGATGTACCGGAAGCCGATGTCCCGCTGGATCAGCGCCAGCGACTCCTGGTAGTCCCGGCGCAGGGCCAGGTCGAACCGGCCGGTGCCGACGCACTGTCGCCAGGCTGTGCCGAGCCGGCCGATGGGCTGGTCGGGTACCACGATCGTCACGCTGTTCTCCTGTTCTGTCGTCTGGGTGCGGTGGGTCCGGCCGGCCGCGCCTGAGGGCGCGGCCGGCCGGCGCTCACTTGCCGCTCTTCTTGCGCTCGTACGCCTTGTTGACCGTGTCGACGTACTGCTGGGCGTTCTTACCCTTCAGCTCGCTGACGTACTTGTCCCACTCCGACAGCGGGCGCTGGCCCAGCGCGAACTTCAGGGTCTGCTGGTAGGAGTAGTCCTTGATGCCGCTCTCCCACAGCGTCGCCTGCTCCCGCTCGTCGGCGCTGAGCGGTGCGACCGGCGGCAACGGCAGCGTCTTGCGGCCGTTCATGACGTCCTGGAACTTCTTCTCCTCCTCCGGGAACTGCGAGTTCAGCAGCTTGGTGCTGCCGCCGTAGGAGAACACCCCGTTGAAGAAGCCGTAGTCGACCTGCAGGTGCTTGCTGCCGGTGGTGTTCAGGCCACCGAACTTGACGTCCGGGGCCATCTTGAAGCTGCCGTCGTCGACGCTGCCGGTGTAGGTGGTGCCCTGCACGCCCCACTTGGTGAAGAGCTGGCCGGCGTCGGAGTAGTACAGCCAGTCGATGAACTGCATGAGGGCCACGAAGTTCTTGCTGTCCCGGGCCTTCTTGGAGATCATGACGCCGTTCTCCAGCCGGACCACGCCGGGCTTGGTCGCGCCGGCCGGGCCCATCGGCACCGGGATCTTCGTAACCGTTGCGCCCGCGATCGGGGCGATGTCCTTGCGCATTTCGTTCACCAGGGTCTGCGCGTTGCAGCTCATCACCAGCGACTTGCCGTTGGCGAACTTCTGCCGGGCCTGGTCGTCCTGCTGGGTGAAGCTCTCCGGGTCCAGCAGCTTCTCGCTGACCAGCATGTTGACGAAGGTCACCATCTGCTTGTACTCGTCCATGGTGGCCGAGAGCACGAACTTGCCGGCCTTGTCGTCCCAGGTGGTGCCCTGGTACGCCCAGCCCGCGTGGGTGTTGTACGCGGCGGAGAGGATGCCCAGCAGGTTGCCGGCCGGGTTGGGGTTGCTCCACCGGTCGGACATCGGGTAGCTGCCGGCCGGTACCTCGGTCTTCATGGCGCGCAGCATGTTCGCCACGTCGTCCCAGGTCTGCGGGGTCGAAAGGCCCAGCTTGCCAGTACGTCGGTGCGTACCCCCAGCGAGTAGTCCAGCCAGACGTCCTCGTGGATGCCGGGCAGCAGGTAGAACTTGCCGTCCGCCTCCCGCCAGGTGTCCAGGTCCGGGCCGAGGTTCCACTTCTTGACCTTGTCCTTGAAGTTCGGCATCAGGTCCATGTAGTCGCTGACCGGCAGGATCGCGCCGCCGGCGATGTAGGCGACCTCGTCCGGGTGGTACG
>CAWCFK010000017.1:0-26139 GCA_963794685.1 uncultured Actinomycetota bacterium
GCACGGTGACCGGGGCCTGGGTGGGCAGGAACCCGCCGGGCGCCTCACCGGCCGGCCCGGCGATGCCGAGCGACACCAGCCGGCAGCCGGAGCCCTTTGCGCAGGCGGTGGGCACGGTGTAGTCAGTGGGCTTGTCGGTCAGCGGGCCGATGCCGGCCTGCACGGCGGCGCCGGTGTCCAGGTCGATCAGGCGGACCACCAGCATGGTGACCGGCGGGGTGGCCGGGCCGGTCGCGCCCGGCCCACCCGTCCCCCCAACCGGCCCGGCCGGCGTGTCGAGCAGGGTGGCGCTGGCCCGCACGGTGAGCGCCGAGCCGTGCACGGTGAGGCCCTGCGGGCCGGCCGGGCGCAGCAGCGCGGCGAGCTCGGCGGGCGTGTGTCGCCGTACGGAAGCCAGGCGGCGACCTTGCCAGCCGGGCGCTGTCGACGGCGAGGACGCCGGCCGGGGATCGACGCGCCCCGGCTGACCACGGTCATCGCCTGGGTACTGGTCGGGTCGAGGGAGTTCACCGTGGCGATCAGGTGCCAGCGGTTGTCGGTACTCACGGTGAGCACCTTCGCCGCGCCGACCTGCAGACTCGCCCTGGCGGTGCGGGCGGAGCTGGCCGAACCCAGTCCACGGCGGTGGTGCAGAGCACCGCGACGGCGACCATCAGCAGCGCGAACACCCGGTCCATGCCGGGACGGCGGGTCACCTGCAGGGCGCCGAGGGCGAACCGTAGCCGGCCGTTGCGCAGCGCCGACGCGCCGATTCCGGCCACCGCGAGGCCGATCAGCCGGGCCAGCAGCAGTGCCACGGCGAGCGCGACCAGGCCGCCGGCCAGCGGCCCGAGTCCCAGGTTGCGGCCGGTGCCCTGCGCCTTGGCCTGGTACGCGGCGGCCCCGGCGACGGCGACCACCAGCAGGTCGACCACGTCGGTACGCCAACCGCGTCGCCGGGCCGGTACCCCGCGCAGCAGCTCGGCCACCGGGGTACGCAGTGTGCGCCACTCGGCGAGCAGGAACGCGGCCAGCCCGCCGAGGACGGCGAGCACCGTGGTCAGCAGCGACAGCCGCAGGGTGTGCGCCTGGGCGACCGGCGTACCGCACCGGCGAGCAGCCGGGCGGCGAGGACGCCCAGCGCCGCGCCGAGCACACTCCGCCGAGCATCGGAATGATCGTCGCGCCGCTGGTCAGCCGCAGTTGCCGGAAGGTGGTGGTGCCGCGCAGTTTCAGCAGGGCGATGTCGCCGCGCCGTTCCCGGGCGGCGTACCGGCCGGCCAGGAAGAACGCGAACCAGCACAGGGCGAGCAGCTGGGCTGCCCCGACCGGTACCCCGATCCGGATGGTGTCCTGGTCGGCGGCGACCCGGTCGGCGAGAGCTGGCCGATGAAGTTGGTGGTGTACCCCTCGAGGTTCAGCTTCTACGAGGCGGAGCGCACCTGGTCGGCGAGGTGCGCACCGGAGGTGCCGCGGAACACCTCGTCCGGGACGCGCACGTCGTCGGTGACGGTGATCTGCTGCAACGCGATGCCGCCGAAGGTCGCCACGGTGAGGAAGATCGCGTCGCTGCTCGCGGTGCCGCCGCCGCGCTCGCCGATGTAGCGGGTACCGGCCCAGTACTGCCCGGTCGGGTCGAGGTAGTTGTAGGTGCCGACGACGGTGAGGTTCTGGCCCTTGCCGAAGGCCGGGGTGACCTCGATGACGTCGCCGACCTGGTAGTCGTACCGGGTGGCGGTGTCGGCGCTGATCACCACCTCCCCTGGCCCGGTCGTGCAGCGTCCGGTGATGGTCAGGTGGGCGCACATGCCGTCGCGCCAGGCCACCGGCAGGCTGACGCTCCGCCGCCCACGGTCCGCAGGTTGGCGCTCTGGATGACGCCGACGATGCCGGTGGCCCCGGGGATGTGCAGGTTCCGACCGACCACGTCGCGGGCGTCCTCGACCGGCGCGGCGGCTGCCCCGGGGTCGCGGATGGGCAGCGTCCGGGTGACGGTGATGAGCCGTTCGCTCTGCCCGGCGTTGGCTAGGTCCACGGCGGCGGCCTTGTCGGCTGCGCCGGCCACGTACCACGGGCTGGCCACGGCGGCGGCGACCGCGAAGGTGGTCAGCACGAGGATGGTCAACGCCTGCGCGCGGCGGTGCCGGAGCGCGGCGAGGATCAGCTGGATCACGTGAACCCCTGTCGTGCGGCCTGACGCTGTCGCCGGTCGGACGTTGGCGATCGTCGTGCCGGGAGGCCGCCGGTCCCGGCGGTCGACGATGATCTTCCAGGGGGCGTCCGGGGTGCAGCCTAACCCCTTCGCCTGGCAACGAGCGGCCTGGCCGGGCATACCGCATCGACACGGGCGGACCGGGCATGACGGCGACTTCCGGGGTGATCGTCGTACGGTGTGCCGGAGCGTCGACCGGGCGGGCGGACGGGCGAGGGGAGGCTGCGTGCGGGTCAAGTCGTTCTTCGCGTTCCTCGGCGTCGTCGCCATCCCGGTCACCGTCATGATCATTGCGGGGTACAACCCGCTGCCGGCGGTCCGCGACTGGGTGTCCAAGGGGAACACGCTGGCCGACCCGGCGACCGCCTGGCACCTGCGGCTCGACATCGCCCCGCACGAGGTGACCCCGGCCGGCAGCAACAGCCTGCTGTTCACCGGCGACCACGCGTACGCGGTGGTACGCAGCAGCGACGGCAGCCTGCTGTGGCCCAAGACGCTGGAGAACGTCGACTACGCCGGGGTGGCCGGGTCGGGCGCGGGCACCGTGGTGGTACTCGGTGGCGCCAAGACCGACGACCGGCGACTGCTCGACGTGCGCGACGCGGGTAGCGGGGTCTCGCTGTGGAAGGAGCCGGCCACCTTCGGGGTGTGGACCTTCACCGACCTGGTCATCACGCTGAGCTGCCCGGACTCGGACGGCTGCGTGTTGAAGGCACACGCGCCGACCAGCCAGAAGGAGAAGTGGTCGGTCGGCCTGCTGCCGATCTCGGTACGCGAGCTGTCCGGCCTCAACCACCAGATCGCCGGCCTGCGCTCGCTGGTCGCCACCGGGCCGGCAAAGGCCCCGCCGATACTCGGCTTCCCGGTCAACGGCAAGGTGTGGCTGCTGAACACGGCCACCGGCGGGGTGCTGGACAAGCCGGCGAGTACCGCCGCGAGCCGGGTGGTGGCGGTCGGGACGGGGGTGCTGCGGATCGACGCCGACTACCGCAACGGCGGCTGCCAGTACACGATGAACTGGACGAATCTGCTCGGAAAGGGCAGTTGGCACAGCACCGACCTGCAGCCGCGCACCGACGACGGCGCCGCCTGCGAGCAGCGCGGCGACCCGGCCGCCGACGGCGGCCTGCTCTACGTGGTCGGCTCCGACCGCCGCGACGGCCTGGCGGCGGTGCGGGCCGGTGGTTCTGGCCGGCCGCTCTTCACGACCGCCGACGGGGAGCGGATCGTCGCGGTCGGCGGCTTCGACCCCGGTGGCACGCCGACCGTGGTGCTGGTCCGCTCCGCGGACGGAAAGACCATCAGTGCCCGGCCGCTCTCCGGTGGCGCCGAGTTGTGGCACGAGACCGTCAACAAAGACATTTCGGTGGGTACCGACGGCAGCATCGTCACCTTCATCAACCCGAAAGCCGGCGAGCTGACCGCCCGCCAGATGCTCAGCGGCGCCGTCTCGATCCGGGCGACCACGGTCGCCACGCTGCTCGGGTACGCCCCCGACGGGCTGGTCCTCAACGAGGCGCGCACCATCGGCGTACTCCGTTACGGCGCCGTCCACCCGTAGCCGTGATCTGGGCCTCGCCGGGCCCCGACACCCCCGACCCACCGGGTTGTGCTGGGTAAGCTGGCCGATCGTGACCGCTGAGTTCGCCTACGCGCCGCTGCTGCCGCTGGGCGAGGACACCACCGAGTACCGGCTGCTCACCACCGACGGGGTCGACGTGGTCGAGGCCCCGGCGGCCGCCGGTTCCTGACCGTCGAGCCGGCGGTGCTGACCCTGCTGACCGACGAGGCGATGCACGACATCGCGCACTACCTGCGCCCGGCGCACCTGACCCAGCTGCGGTCGATCATCGACGACCCGGCGGCGTCGCCGAACGACCGGTTCGTCGCCCTGGACCTGCTGCGCAACGCCAACATCGCCGCCGGCGGCGTGCTGCCGATGTGCCAGGACACCGGCACCGCGATCGTGATGGGCAAGCGCGGCCGGCACGTGCTCACCGACGGCACCGACGAGGCGGCGATCGCCCGCGGCGTCTACGACGCGTACACCCGGCTGAACCTGCGCTACTCGCAGCTCGCGCCGCTGACCATGTGGGACGAGAAGAACACCGGCTCGAACCTGCCCGCGCAGGTCGAGATCTACGCGGGCGGACGCGCACCCGGACAGCGTACGAGTTCCTGTTCATGGCCAAGGGCGGCGGCTCGGCCAACAAGTCGTACCTGTACCAGGAGACCAAGGCGCTGCTGAACCCGACGCGGATGATGCAGTTCCTGGAGGAGAAGCTGCGGCTGATCGGCACCGCCGCCTGCCCGCCGTACCACCTGGCCATCGTCATCGGCGGCACCAGCGCCGAGTACGCGCTGAAGACCGCCAAGTACGCCTCCGCCAAGTACCTGGACACCCTGCCCACCTCGGGTTCGATGACGGCGCACGGCTTCCGCGACCTCGAACTCGAGGCCGAGGTACTGGAGTTGACCCGCAACTTCGGCATCGGCGCCCAGTTCGGCGGCCGGTACTTCTGCCACGACGTACGGGTCGTCCGGCTGCCCCGGCACGGCGCGTCCTGCCCGGTGGCGATCGCGGTGTCCTGCTCGGCCGACCGGCAGGCGCTGGCCAGGATCACCCCGTCCGGGGTGTGGCTGGAGCAGCTGGAGACCGACCCGGCCCGGTTCCTGCCGGAGGTCGTCGCTGGACTCCTCGCCGGCCGTGGCACGTCGACCTGAACCGGCCGATGGCGGAGATCCGCGCCCAGCTGTCCACGCTGCCGGTGAAGACCCGGCTGTCGCTGACCGGCCCGCTGGTGGTGGCCCGGGACATCGCCCACGCCAAGATCGCCGAGCTGCTCGACGCCGGTGGCGAGATGCCGGCGTACCTGCGCGACCACGCCGTCTACTACGCCGGCCCGGCGAAGACCCCCGACGGGTACGCCTCCGGCTCCTTCGGCCCCACCACGGCCGGCCGGATGGACTCCTACGTCGAGAAGTTCCAGGCCGCTGGCGGCTCCCTGGTGATGCTCGCCAAGGGCAACCGGTCGGCCCAGGTGACCCGGGCCTGCCAGGCAGTACGGCGGCTTCTACCTCGGCTCGATCGGCGGGCCGGCCGCCCGGCTGGCCCAGGACTGCATCAAGCACGTCGAGGTGCTGGAGTACCCGGAGCTGGGCATGGAAGCGGTCTGGAAGATCGAGGTCGAGGACTTCCCGGCGTTCATCGTCGTCGACGACAAGGGCAACGACTTCTTCGCCGAGACCAGCAAGCCGGTCCTCACCGTCGGCCGCCGCTGACGCTCACGCCCCCGGCCGGGCGGCCCTGATCCCCTTGACACTGCCGGTCATCGTCCCGTCCGGGGAGGTGGAGACCGCGAAGCAGTGGTAGTCGAACGCGCCACCGCTCAACTGCCACGGGTCACTCGTGCCGTAGTTGCGGGAGCCGACATAGCGGTTATGGCTGGTCTCGCCCGCGGGATAGCCGAGGTACCGGGCCACCAGCTCATCACAGCCGCGGCTGACCGCCTCCGGGTCAAGCTGCTTCGGCGCCGACCCGTCGTGAACCGGCAGCGCGCCAACGAATTCGCCGGTATGCGCGGACGAACATGGTGCGGCCGTCATCAATTCGGTGATGCCATCAGCATTAGATCCGCCGACGCAGGTGATCGCGACCGGCCGGGTGCCGCGCAGCCCGTCCCGGAATGACCCTGTAGTTACCGCGCTGCCCGGCCCCCGCTTGGGGAAGGCGAGCGCCAGGTCGCAGCGGTACCAGCGGACACCGGCCTTCAGTTGGGCAGGGGTGGGCAGCGTCAGGCTCAGTTGCACATAACTGCCCCGCCAGTCGCCGCCCAGCAGCTCGTCTGCCGACTGCTGACAGTGCTGATTCCAGCCCGGCACCGCCTCCGACCTGGCTACCGAGTACGTCGCCGCAGCGGCGGACAACACCCCGACAAACACCGTCTCCCACGCGTGCGGCCCGGCACACGGGACGGCGTGTACCACCGAGCTGTCAGCAGCCGGCGCGCCGAACACCGAGTTGCTCGCCCCGGTACCCGGCGAATAACAGTTCCCGACCACCGGTGTCAGGGCGGGTGGCACAACGGCCGCGGAGCCCCGCGCGCGGGACGGCACCGCCGACGGTCGGCCGGAGCCGGTACAGCCACCGACGGCGAGCGCAGTCGCGATCAGGGCGCCGACGAGTGCGGCGAAGCGCGCGGCCGGGGGCGTGCTGGCTGACATGCGGTTCCATTCGTCGTGCTGCCGTGCCGGCGCAGTGTGCCAGATCAACCAGCTCACCGGAAGATCAGCCAAAGGCGGCCGCCGCTCAGCGGCCGGACAGCACAGGAATTGTCGCGACCTGCTCCCGGCTCAGGTGCTCCACCAGGATCCCGCGCGGGCGTCTGGGCTGCCCGCACCGGATCACCTCGTCGGGCGTCACGATCAGGTCCACGCTGAAGTCGTGCTCGGTCTCGGGCAGCTCGTCGGTAACGACCTGGAGCTGATGCACAGTCGTCACGATTACGGTCTCCGGCCCGATCAGTCCGGCCTCGGTCAGCAGCGCCACTTCGATGTCGGAGTACCCGGCCCCCTTTCCGATACGCACGCCGCGACGATTGACGGCAACCGTGCCGCAGACGATCAGGTCGACCGGCCGCATCGCCTCGACCCCGATGGTCCGCGCGGCGCCGGCCGCTCCCACACTCGTGGCGGCGGTCCCGATCGGCGTCGTCAGCATGGCCGGGTCAAGGAGGTAGAACGGCTGCGGAGTGGCCAGCCGCGGCACGGCCATGTAGAGCAGCTTGCCCTCCTGAAGCGCGCGAACCCGGACCGGCAGCTGTGCCTTGTCCGGGTTGCACTTGACGACCCCCGCCGCGTGCCAGGCATCCAGCCCCGCAAGCCGCTCGGCAGCCTGACCTGCACCATCGAACTGCGGAATGTGGCCGCGTACTCCAACCGGAGCGGCACCCGCGCCCTCCAGCAGCGCCCAGACCCGCTCCCGCACGTCCTGCTTGGCCTGATCGATGTGGCCCCTCATGAATTCCCACGCTTCTTTCCGACGATCGGCCGGCGATACCGGGCTTCGAGCGTTGGCTGCTGCCGCGTTCCCGGTTATCCCAGACCGGCGCGGACAGCTCGAACCTCGGCGGCAAGCGCCGCCCACGGGAACAACTCCGTCGCCCCCGGTCCAGCGTTGGGCGTGGGCAGCGGGTAGACGTCAGGGTCGAACAGCACTGCTACGCCCCAGGAGCGCAGGCGGGCGACGCTCTCCCCGAATGCGGGGTGCTGGGCGAGCGCGGTGCTGGGATTCGGTACTGCGACGACGGGGATACCGAGGCCGATGGCCTCGTTGAGCAGCCCGAGAGCCAGCGTGTCACTTGAGCCGTACGCCCACTTGTTCGTCGTGTTGAACGTGCAGGGTGCCACCACCATCGCATCGGGCGGCGGCAGGACATCGGGCTCGTCGGGTTGCTTGTAGTCGGAGCGCACGACGTGGCCGGTCAGCTCGACGAGCCTGGCCGTATCCATGAACTTCAGGGCGGACGGTGTGGCGATGACACAGACCTCCCAGCCGTCAGCCTGGAGGCGGGGCACGAAGGCGGGCAGATCGCCAGCGGGCCGGCCACCGCAGGCAATGACGTACAGGACAGGTTGGCGCGCTTGGTCTGTCACCGTGGTCCTCGCATTCCATTACTCCAGCTGTCGGCCCGGTACGTCATGACTGAGCCTGACACGGGCTGTTGCCTCTCGCCCTGGGACCGGAATAGCACGGGTGTGCGAAGAGGCGGGTATGCTGCGGGGATGACGGTGCTCGACTACCAGCCGTCGCTGCTGGATGTGGATCGACGGTGCCGACCCTCGGGCCGCTGGCGGGGCGGTACGCCGGCACCCGTTGAGCCGGGGTGCCTGGGTGGATCACCTGCCGGGCTGGGTGCGGGGCTCCGACGACGTGCTCGACGTGCTGCTGGAGCAGGTCGACTGGCGGGCCGAGCGCCGGGTGATGTACGACAGCGAGGTCGCCGTGCCGCGCCTGCTGCGCTGGTACGGCGGCGACGAGACACTCCCGCACCCGGTGCTGACCGCAGGCCCGCGAGCAGCGCTCCGCGCACTACGCCGCCGAGTTGGGCGAGCCGTTCGTGACCGCCGGCATGTGCCTCTACCGCGACGGCCGGGACAGCGTCGCCTGGCACGGTGACACCCTGGGCCGCTCGGCGCACCGAGGACACCATGGTCGCCATCGTCTCGTTCGGCACGCCCCGACCGCTGCTGCTGCGCCCCCGTGGCGGCGGCGACAGCCTGCGTTTCCCGCTCGGCCACGGCGACCTGGTGGTGATGGGCGGCTCCTGCCAGCGCACCTGGGAGCACGCGATCCCGAAGACCGCCAGGCCGGTCGGGCCCCGGGTCAGCGTGCAGTTCCGGCCGGTCGGCGTCGCCTGACGAACCGGGCCGTCGGTCAGCAGGTCACGTCGATGTCCAGGACGGCGGTCCCGGCCGAGCCGAGGATCAGCACGGTACCGATCTCGTCGTACTCGTCCGCGCTGTCGTCGTCGCCGGGCCAGGTGACCGGCAGGTACCCGGTACCGACGATCCGGGGCGGCCCGTCCGGACCGGTGGCGTGGGCGAGCAGCAGGTCCACGAGGTCCGCGCACAGGAAACTGGCCAGGTGGTCTGCCGGCAGCTCCGGCCACCCGCCGTCGTCACCCATGGTGTCGAACAGCTCGGTGAGGCCGCCACGGGCCACGTGGTGCAGGACGGCGCGCAGCTCCTCGACGGTGAGCACGCGGAACTGCGGCGCCTCGTCAGGCTCGTCGGTCTCCTCCTCACGGGTCGCCTGCCAGTGCTGGGCGGCAAGGATCTGCGGGTCGTCGTCGCCCGCGGGGCCGAGCCAGGCGCGGAACGTCACCGGGTTGTTGTTGTTCACCCACAGCATTTCGCTCAGCAGCGTCATGATGCAGGCGAGCCGGGTACGCAGCGCAGCATCGGGATCGTCGGCAGGGATGGTCGGCGGCCGGCCCGGCGTGGACGCCACCGTCAACCGCAGGGTCGGGCCACGGTAGTAGCGCTGGACCAGGTGAAGGTCGTCGTCTCCGGTGGATACCAGCAGCACGTCGTCGTACTTCCCGACCAACTCCTGCGCCAGGTACGTCAGCAGCCGCACCGCGCGTGGCGACTCCGGCCCGATCCGCGCCGTCAGCTCCCCGACCACCTGCGCGACCACTTCGGCGCGCGGTCGGGTGGCCCCCCACGGCCGGCCGGGTTCGGGCTGTACCAGGCTGGTCAGTACCGTTGCCGCGACCGGCTGCCCGGGTCCGGACTCGGGGAAGCCCGCGATTCGGGCGATCTCCGCCAGCGGCGGCGGCTGCGGCCACGGCTGGGCGTCGCGGTCGGCGGCGGTACCGGTGAAGTACGTGGTCCGCCAGTTCGGTCCGTCCGCTGCCCAGCTCGCCAGCAGCCAGCCGGCGGCGACCAGCGGCCACTGCCGGGCGGTCGACTCGGGCCCGTCCGCGAGGGACACCGGCGCGGGCTGCGGGTACCAACTGTCGGTGTAACTGGTCGTCCGCTGCACCGCGGCTCCTTCCACCACCCGGAAACCGGCCGACCATACCGCTGCGCCGCAAGGGCCCGACTCGGCGTGCATGGCCGCCGAGCCCGTACCCCGCCAACCGAGTGGTCCGGCATCGGCTGCTCAGACGATTGCTTGAAGATCACCGACTTGCGGACGATTGCGCGATGACTGCACCCGGCACCGGATTGGGCGCACCAGCGCCCGACCCATCAGCCGGGCGCAGCCCGAAGCGGATCGTACTTATCGTCCTCGGTGTGGTGCTGGTACTGGCGTGCTGCTGCGGTCCCGGGGTGGTCGCGGCGGTCGCGCGGCTACGCGAGAACTCCGGCAGGCCGGCCGCCGTCCAGTCCGGCTACCCCGGCCGAGCGGGCGTGCTGGCCGCGCTGCTGGTACCCCGGCCGGCCGGGGCTGGTTCGTGGCAGACCAGACCGGACGAGGAGACGCTCAACTTGTCGGCCGCCGCCAGATTCGGTGGCGACCCGGCGGACTGGCGACCGGTACTGACCTCGGAGGGCTTCGAACTCGGCGTGGTACGTCGGTGGAGCCTCAACGACCGGATCGTGGACGTCACGCTGTTCCGGTTCGCCAACGAGGACGGCGCCCGCCGGTTCTACATGGTGGCAGCCAGCGGCTTCAAGCAGGACGGCAGCTGGACGGATCCGATCCGGGTCCCCACGATTGCGGACGGGGTCGAGTTCACCCAGCCGTCGCAGGACCGGGCGGGATACCTGGACGACCTGATCATCGGGTACCTCGGCACTCTGTTCATCGACATCGAGGTGACCCGACCGGACGGCCCCGATCGCACCGCCGTGCAGCTCATGCGGGACCAGGTCGCGCGGCTGTCTTCCGCGACCCGGTCAGGCTAGGGAGCTCCGGTGCCAGCCACCTTTCCCGCCCATCCTGCGGCCGTGCTCCCGGTCAAGCTGCGCTGGCCACGGCGTTTCGACGGGGTTGCGTTGGTGGTGGGATCGATGGCCCCCGATCTGAGCTACCCGGCGGTCGGGCTGCTGCCGGTACCGGACACGCATGCCTGGGCGGCCCTGCTGTGGTGGTGCCTGCCGGTCACCGTGCTGGCGACGTGGCTGGTGCGGTGGGCCGCGCCCGGGGCGGCCGTACACCTGCCCGCGCGCTGGTTCGCTCTGCCGGACTACGGGGCGATCGGGTCGGTACGGCACCGGTGGTACGTCGTCGCGTGGTCGGCGCTGTTCGGTGCGGGTACCCACCTGAGCTGGGACAGCTTCACCCACGGCCGGTCAGCCCGGCTGCTGCCCGCACTGGGTACCCAGCTTGCCGGCGAGCCGGCGTGGCAGTGGCTGCAACTGGTATCGACGCTGGTGGGCGGCATCGTGACGGTGGCCCTGCTGGCGCTCATCGGCCGGCGTCGGCTGATCCGGGAGTGGCACGGACCGGCACCGTCGCGAACCCGCTCCCCGCGGCGGTTCTGGACTCCGGTGGTCGTCCTGCTCGCCGGCTACCTGGCGGCGGCACCGCTGCTGCCGGCGCGTACCGCCCCGCACGTCCAGGTGACCCGGCTGCTCTGCCTGACCGCCCTCGGCGCGGTCCTGGGCGTCGTCTGGTTGAACGCCAGCCGCCCGGCAACGCTGGCGGTGGATCGCTGAGCTGGTAACGAACCCGGACAACGGCGCCGCCCGATCGAGTTATCCACAGGCTCAGGCGCCACAGTTTCGCACCGATCCAACTCTTCGCTAACGTCGGCACCCGCCGGACATAGCTATGCCCCGGCTTGCATGCTCAGCAGAGGCAATACCGGGGCGTACGTGGGCCAGTATAGCCACCGGACAGGCGGGGAGGCAAAGGGTGTTCGACGAGGTGCAGCAGGCGGTCTCCGCTGAGCGGCTCGGTCCGTATCTCACGGCAACCGCTGGTAATCGCGGCTTGGCGCTGAACGTGTACGAGTGGAACAGCGCGGCTGCGGCCGGCTTCCACCGGCTGTTGGAACAGTTGGAGATCGCCCTACGCAATGCCGTGCACCGCGAACTCGCTGCGCTGGCCGGGCAGGTGACCTGGTGGGACAGCTCGGCGATCACCTTGATCAATCCCGGGGCCGCCATGCTCCGGGAGGCCCAGACCCGGGTCGCCCAGCGCGACCCCACGCGCAAGCCCGCAGCTGGCGACATCGTGGCCGCGTTGTCGTTCGGTTTCTGGGTCTCGCTGTTCAGTGGCGGCAAGTCGGCGAACTACGAGATGACACTGTGGCGACCCGGACTACGACATGCCGTGCCGGGCTTTGCCGGCACCCGAGCCGACCTGCACCTACGGCTGGACTCGCTGCGGCTGTTGCGCAACCGGGTGGCGCATCACGAGCCGATCTTCCGGCGCCACCTGGCCGCCGACCATGCCAGTGTGCTCGGGCTGCTGGGCGACATCTCGCCGGGTTTCGCCGGCTGGGTGACCGGTTTCGACGACATTCCGACGATCCTGGCCCGCCGGCCGTAGTGCCCGGGATGAGCGGGTACCCCTTGCCTGACCCTCGGGCGCAAGGAACATGACACCCGTTCGTATCGACGCATCTGCCTATGTGCGGTAGGTAGTCCGGTATGACCTTCCGCATGCGGGTTGCGCTGGGCTCCGTCGTCATCAGCGTGGCCGCTCTCGCGCTGACCGCGTCCCCGGCCCTGGCCGCCTCCCCCGATATCGTGATTTCCCAGGTGTACGGCGGTGGCGGCAACTCCGGCGCCACCTTCACCAACGACTTCATCGAGCTCTACAACCGTGGCTCCGCCCCGGTCGACCTGGCCGGCTGGAGCGTCCAGTACGCCTCCGCGGCCGGTACGTCCTGGCAGGTCACCGCGCTCTCCGGGACGCTCGCGGCCGGTGCGCACTACCTGGTCCAGGAGGGGGCCGGCGCGGGCGGTACCACGGCGTTGCCGACGCCCGACGCGAGCGGCTCGATCGCCTTGAGCGCGGCCAGCGGCAAGGTCGCGCTGTCCACGGCG
The DNA here is from genome assembly GCA_963794685.1 of uncultured Actinomycetota bacterium. GTDB lineage: Bacteria > Actinomycetota > Actinomycetes > Mycobacteriales > Micromonosporaceae > CAVTWH01. The sequence goes on from CAWCFK010000017.1 coordinate 12,701, forward strand.
GCCACCGCCCTGTCCTGTGGCGCCACCTGCTCGGCCACCGCCACGCGTGCGCGACTTCGTCGGGTACGGCACGGCCGGTGACTTCGAGACGGCAGCCGCGCCGGGGCTGACCAACACCACCGCCGACCTGCGGGCTGCCGCGGGCGCCACGGACACCGACAACAACTCGGCCGACTTCGCCGTCGGTACCCCGGACCCGCGCAACACCAGCGGCTCGGGCGGCCCCACGCCGCCCACCGGTACCCCGGCGAAGATCCACGAGATCCAGGGGGCGGCGCACCGCAGCCCGCTGGTCGGGCAGAAGGTGATCGAGGTACCGGGCATCGTGACCGCCGTGTCCGGGAACGGGTTCTGGTTCCAGGACCCGAACCCCGACGCCGACCCGGCCACCAGTGAGGGGCTGTTCGTCTTCACCGGTGGCGCGCCCGGTGTGGTCGTGGGCAACAGCGTGCAGGTCGCCGGTACGGTCGCCGAGTTCCGGCCGGGCAGCTCCGCCACGAACCTGTCCAGCACCGAGCTGACCAGCCCCACCGTCACCGTGACGGGGACCGGCCGCGGTACCGGCGGCCACCGTACTCGGCGCGGTGCCGATTCCGCCGCGCGCCGACTCCCCGGGTGACGTGGAGACCGGGCCGTTCAACCCGGCCGTCAACGCACTGGACTACTACGAGTCGTTCGAGGGCATGCTGATCCAGATCAACGACGCCCGCGCGGTCGGCCCGACCAACTCCTTCGGCGAACTGCCGGTGGTGCCGGGCAACAGCACGTCCACGAAGACCCCGCGCGGCGGGGTGCTCTACTCCTACGCCGACCCCAACACCGAGCGGCTGATGCTCGACTCGACGCTGGCCCCGGTGCCGGACGTGAGCGTCGGCGCGACCATCCCCGGCCCGACCACCGGCGTACTCGACTACAACTTCGGCAACTACTTCCTGCACATTCTGGCGGCGCCGACGGTGACCGCCAGCCCGCTGCAGCCGGAGACCACCCGTAAGCAGCTGCCGCTGGAGTTGGCGGTGGCCACGTACAACGTGGAGAACCTGGCCCCGAGCGACCCGCAGGACAAGTTCGACCGGCTCGCGGTCGGCCTGGTGCGCAACCTGGCGTCGCCGGACATCGTGTCGCTGGAGGAGATCCAGGACAACAGCGGCGCGGTGGACGACGGCACGGTGGCCGCGAACGTGACCCTGGACAAGCTGGTCGCGGCGATCACCGCGGCTGGCGGCCCGAAGTACTCGTACCGGGAAATTGATCCGGTCAACGACACCACCGGCGGGCAGCCGGGCGGCAACATCCGGGTCGCCTTCCTGTTCCGCACCGACCGCGGGGTGTCCTTTGTGGACCGCGCCGGCGGCACCGCGACCACCGCGGTCGGGGTGACCAAGGTAGCCGGGCACGCGGCGCTGACCGTCTCACCCGGCCTGGTCGACCCGACCAACACCGCGTGGAGCACGTCCCGGCGGCCGCTCGCGGCCGAGTTCCGCTACCTGGGCCGGTCCTTCATCGTGGTGGGCAACCACTTCAACTCCAAGGGCGGGGACGACCCGCTGATGGGGCGCTTCCAGCCCATCTCCCGGCCGAGTGAGGTGCAACGGCACAACCAGGCCACGGTACTGCGTGGCTTCGTCGACCAGCTCCGTGCCGTGGACCCGAAGGCGGCCGTGATCCTGCTCGGTGACCTCAACGACTTCGAGTTCTCGCAGACCGCCGACATCCTGGTGGGCGACGGTTTCCTCACCGACCTGCCGCGTACCCTGCCGGCCGCCGAGCGCTACTCCTACGTCTACGAGGGCAACTCGGAGGTCCTCGACCACATCCTGATCTCCGCCCCGCTGACCTGCCTCTACCAGTACGACATCGTGCACATCAACTCCGAGTTCGCCAACCAGACCTCCGACCACGACCCCCAGGTGGTCCGGTTCCCGCTGTTCCCGCTACTCGGCCTGCTGAGCTAGGTCGAAGATCGCCACCGGCCGCCCGGATGCGCAGTGCTGCTGCGCATCCGGGCGGCTGCTGTTTCAGCTGTTCAGCCCGGTGCTCTCGGGGTCCGGCGTGCCGTAGCGTGCGGCTGGATCAACTCGCGAGTGGGGGCAGGACATGGTCGCGCAGGAGCGGATGTCGGACGAGCGGCTGTGCTGGCTGGCGGTCCAGGAGCGGCTGCGCCGGCACCGTTCGACCGGTGCCCGGGTGGCCAGCGTGCTGGTGTTGACGATCCCGCCGCTGCTCGGCGTACTCGCCTGGGACCTCGGTGCCTTCATCGGCGGAGCGGTCCTCGGATTCGCGATCTGGTCCGCCATGTACTGGACGCGTACCCGGGTGGGCGCGAATCGGTTGCCACAGTTCTCCCTCGCCGTGCATGAGGTCGTCCGGGAACTCTCCCCGCAGGAGCGGACCCACCTGCGGGCCACCGGGCAGGTCCCGCCCTGGTTCCTGAAGCGGGTCATCGCGGTCCGCCGGGCGACGTAGATCATCGCGCTCCCGCCGACGCGGTGCGCCGGCACAGGGCAGGATGGGGCTATGGAGTACCGCATCGAGCGCGACACGATGGGCGAGGTCCGGGTTCCCGCGCAGGCGCTGTGGCGGGCGCAGACCCAGCGCGCCGTGGAGAACTTCCCGATCTCGGGTACCGGCCTGCAACGCGCGCACATCGCCGCACTGGCCCAGATCAAGGGCGCTGCCGCGTACGTCAACGGCGCACTCGGGGTGATCAGCGCGGAGCAGGCGGCGGCTGTGGAGGCCGCGGCCGCCGAGGTCGCGGACGGACGGCACGACGACCAGTTCCCGGTGGACGTGTTCCAGACCGGCTCGGGTACCTCCTCCAACATGAACATGAACGAGGTGCTGGCCACCCTGGCCGCCCGCACCCTGGGTACCACCGTGCACCCGAACGACGTGGTGAACGCCTCCCAGTCGTCCAACGACGTGTTCCCGTCCTCGATCCACCTGGCCGCCACCGCCACCGTCTCGCACGATCTCGCTCCGGCCCTGGTGCACCTGGCGTCGGCACTGCAGTCCAAGGCGAACGAGTGGGCCGAGGTGGTGAAGGCCGGCCGTACCCACCTGATGGACGCCACCCCGGTCACGCTGGGCCAGGAGTTCGGCGGGTACGCGGCGCAGGTCCGGCACGGTGTGGAGCGGCTGCGCTCCAGCCTGCCCCGGCTGGCTGAGCTGCCGCTGGGCGGGACCGCCGTGGGTACCGGCATCAACACCCCGCCCGGCTTCGCCGCGGCGGTGATCGAGCGGCTGGTGGCGATGACCGCGCTGCCGCTCACCGAGGCGCGCGACCACTTCGAGGCGCAGGGCGCCCGGGACGCTCTGGTGGAGATGTCCGGGCAGCTCCGGGTGGTCGCCGTGAGCCTGCACAAGATCGCCGGGGATATCCGCTGGATGGGCTCCGGGCCCCGGGCCGGCCTCGGCGAACTGCACATCCCGGACCTGCAGCCCGGCTCGTCGATCATGCCGGGCAAGGTCAACCCGGTGGTCTGCGAGGCGGTCCGGCAGGTCGCCGCCCAGGTGATCGGGAACGACGCGGCGGTCGCCTTCGCCGGCTCACAGGGCGACTTCGAGCTCAACGTGATGCTGCCGGTGATGGCGCGCAACCTGCTCAACTCGATCCGGCTGCTGACCACCGTCTCCCGGCTGTTCGCCGACCGGTGCGTGACCGGGCTCACCGCCAACGTCGAGCGCTGCCGGGAGTACGCGGAGTCGTCGCCGTCGATCGTCACCCCGCTCAACCGGCACATCGGGTACGACGAGGCGGCCGCCATCGCCAAGCAGGCGCTCGCCTCCCGGCGCACCATCCGCGAGGTGGCGATCGAACGCGGACACGGCGACCTGGACCTGGACACGCTGCTCGATGTACTCCGAATGACCCACCCCTGAGCGACCCGGGCAGGGCGGGAGTATCGCGGTGGCGGGCCACCCCCGCCGGGCCGGTACCCTTTGGGGGTGACGCTGAGCCTCTATGACACCGCGACCCGATCCGTGCGGGAGTTCGTCCCCGCGTACCCGGCAAGGTCGGCATGTATCTGTGTGGGCTCACCGTGCAGGCCGGGCCCGCACATCGGGCACCTGCGCAGCGGCGTCAACTACGACGTGCTGCGCCGCTGGCTGATGCACGCGGGCTACGAGGTCAACTTCGTCCGCAACATCACCGACATCGATGACAAGATCCTGGTGAAGTCGGTCGAGCAGGGCCAGCCGTTCTGGGCCATCGCGTACGCCAACGAGGTGATCCTCGGCGCGGCGTACCGCAGCCTGGGGGTGCTGCCCGCCGACCTACGAGCCGCGCGCGACCGGGCACATCCCGGAGATGCACGAGCTGATCGCGACGCTGATCGAGAGCGGGCACGCGTACCCGGCCACCGACGGCTCCGGCGACGTCTACTTCGACGTGCACTCCACCCGGGGTACGGCGCGCTGTCCGGGCAGCGGGTCGGACGCGATGGAGTCGGCCGCCGACGCGCCGGCCCGGTGCAAGCGCGACCCGCGCGACTTCGCCCTGTGGAAGGGCGTCAAAGCCGGACGAGCCGCAGGACGCCTACTGGCCCTCGCCGTGGGGCCGGGGCCGGCCCGGCTGGCACATCGAGTGCTCGGCGATGTGCCAGCGCTACCTCGGCGACGAGTTCGACATCCACGGCGGCGGCCTCGACCTGATCTTCCCGCACCACGAGAACGAGATCGCCCAGTCGCAGGCGGCCGGGCTCGGCTTCGCCCGCTACTGGGTGCACCACGCCCTGCTCAACCTCGGCAGCACCAAGATGAGCAAGTCGCTGGGCAACGTCATCGACCTGGATGCCGTGGTGGCGTATGGGTATCCGCCCGGTCGAGCTGCGCTACTACCTGGCCGCCCCGCACTACCGCTCGGTGATCGACTTCTCCGAGTCGGCGCTGCACGAGGCGCCACGGCGTACCAGCGGATCGAGGGTTTCGTGCGGCGGGCGGCCGAGCGGGTCGGCGCGGTGGAGCCCGGCGCGCTGCCGGCCGAGTTCGTCGCGGCGATGGACGACGACCTCAACACCTCCCGGGCGCTCGCCGTGCGTGCACGAGGCGGTCCGCGAGGGCAACGCCGCGCTCGACCGACGGCGGCGACGTCGTCGGGCCGCTCGGCCAGGTGCGGGCGATGCTCGGCGATCTTCGGTGTCGACCCGTTCGACCCGCACTGGGCCGGCGACGCAGCGGTGACCTGAAACCGACCGTGGACGCGCTGGTCGAGCTGGCTCTCCAGCAGCGCGACGCAGGCCCGCGCACGCAAGGACTGGGCGGCCGCGGACGCGGTTCGCGACCAGTTGAACCAGGCCGGGGTATCAGGTCGAGGACACCCCGCCGGACCACGATGGAGTGTGGGCGATGCCCGGTAATTCAGAGCGCCGGGGTCGGCGTACCACTGCGAAGAAGGGCGCCACCGATCGGCACCGGCGGGAAGAACCGCCGGGCGCTGAAGGGTCGCGGCCGTACCCTGCAGGCCGACGAGCGGCCGTGGCACAAGGGGTACTCCGGCACCGAGCCGCTGCCCGAGCGCACCGCCTGGAAGCAGGACAAGGAGCGCCAGGCGGCGGCTGCCGAGGGCCGCGCACCCAAGATCGGCCGCCCCGGCACGGACGCGCTGGGGCGCGCCGCAGAGGCCACGGTCCGGCAAGCGGCCAGCCGCGCAAGGCCGGCCCCCGGGTCGCCCCGGGGCGCAGGTCCAACACGCCCCCGGGACGCGCCCGGAGCTGCTGGTCGGGCGCAACCCGGTGGTCGAGGCGCTGCGCGCGCACATCCCGGCCACCGCGCTCTACGTCGCCCAGGGCATCGACATCGACGACCGGGTCACGGGAGATCGTCCGGACCGGCGGCGACCGGGGCATCGCCCTGATCGAGGTCACCCGGGTCGAGCTCGACCGGATGACCGGCGGCGTACTGCACCAGGGCGTCGGCCTCCAGGTGCCGCCGTTCGCGTACGAGCCCTTCGACGACCTGCTGGCCGCGGCCAGGAGCAGGTGGCGCCGCTGCTGGTGGCGCTGGACGGCGTCACCGACCCGCGCAACCTCGGCGCCGTGGTGCGCTCGGCCGCCGCGTTCGGCGCGCACGGCGTGTTCCTGCCCGAGCGGCGGGCCGCCGGGATGACCCCGACCGCGTGGCGCACCAGCGCCGGCGCGGCCGCCCGGCTGCCGATCGCCCAGGTGACCAACCTGACCCGGGCGCTCAAGGCAGTGCCAGCAGGACGGCTTCACGGTCGTCGGGCTGGACGCCGACGGCGACACCGGCCTGTACGACCTGGAGGCGGCCGTCGGTCCGCTGGTGGTCGTGGTCGGCTCGGAGGGGCGCGGCCTGTCCCGGCTCGTCGGCGAGACCTGTGACCTGCGGGTGGCCATCCCGATGGTGTCCGAGTGTCGAGTCGCTGAACGCCGCGTCGCCGCCGCGGTCGCCCTCGCCGAGGTGGCCCGCCGCCGCTCCCGGTGAGGCGTTCAACCGGCCTGATCGCCGAGGGCGCGATTGGATCGCACGCCGTAGCATCTGGCGGGTGACGAACAGGACGGCTTCGCGATGGGCGTCGACCTGGGTACCTCGAACACGGTGGCGGTGCTGCGCTGGCCGGACGGGCGTACCCGGCCACTGCTCTTCGACGGCGCGCCGGTGCATGCCGTCGGCGGTGTGCCTGGACCCGTCCGGCCGGCTCCAGGTCGGCCGGGACGCGCTGCGGCTCGGCCGGGCTGAACCCGGCCGGCTGGAGCCCAACCCGAAGCGCCGCATCGACGAGGCCAGCGTGCTGCTCGGCGGGCGCGAGGTACCCACCGTCGACCTGCTCGCCGCGGTGCTGACCACGGTGGCCCGGGCCGCGGTCGAGGCGGTCGGTTTCCTGCCGCCCGCCGCACTGACCTACCCGGCGTCCTGGGGTACCGCGCCGGGCGGTACTGGCCGCCGCGGCCACCGGCCGCCGGCTGGCCGCCGGTCCGGCTGGTGCCGGAGCCGGTGGCCGCCGCCCGGTACTTCGCCGAGGTACTGCGCCGGCCGGTACCGGTCGGGGCCGCGCTGGCCGTCTTCGACTTCGGCGGCGGCACCCTCGACATCGCTGTGGTCCGCAACACGGGCGGCCGGCTTCGAGGTACTCGGCGACGGCGGGGTCGAGGACCTCGGCGGGCTGGACGTCGACGCGGCGCTGGTCGCGCACCTCGGCGCTGCTGCTGGAGCGGACCTCGGCGGACGGGCTGGGCGAAGATCGCCAAGCCGGAGTCACTGGCGGCGGCCCGCAACCGGCGGCTGTTCTGGGAGGACGTCCGCGGCGCGAAGGAGATGCTGTCGCGCAGCCCGGTGGCGCCGGTGGCGCTAGCCGGTCCCGACGACGCGGTGCACCTGACCCGGGAGGAGCTGGAGCGGGTCGCCGTGCCGCTGCTGCAGCAGGCCGTGCAGGAGACCGCTGCGGTGATCGCCCGCTGCGGGCTGCAGCCCGACCAGCTGGCCGGGCTGTTCCTGGTGGGCGGCTCGTCCCGGCTGCCGCTGGTGGCCCGGCTGCTGCACAGCCAACTGGGCATCGCGCCGACCGTGCTGGAGCAGCCGGAACTTCCGGTCGCCGAAGGCGCGCTCGCGGAGCTCGTACCCACGATTGGTTCGGCTGCTCTGACGCCGGCCGCGACCGGGCCAGCCACCGAGGCGATCACCACCCCGATCTCCGGCCCCCCGATGTCCGGACCGCGTCGCCGCGCCGCCGCCGGTCTCGCCCGGCCCGTTGGCCGCGACCGCGCCGTTGGGGGTGGGCAGCGCGCCGCCGACGCCGACGCTGTTCGGGCCCGGGCCCGCCGGGGTGCCGCCGCAGCGAGCCGGCGAGCAACCGTTGTGGGGTGCCCGTGCGGACGGGGCGGGTTCGTTTGGGGCGCCGCCCGGTGGCCAGCCGCCGTGGCGTCCGCCGGTCCCGGATACTCCGGCCCGCCGGCCGTTCTGGCGGCGCACCCGGGTCCTCGTGGCGGCCGGAGTGGCGGTGCTGCTGGTGGCGGGGGCGGCCGGCGCGGCCGCGCTGTGGCGGGGTGGGCGCGGCGGCTACCACGAGGTCGAGTTCGTGGACCAACTGACCGCCCAGGGCAAGCCGATCCCACTGGTGGAGGGTGGCGGAAAGCAGCCCAGCACCTCGACGACCTTCACCGCGCTCCACGGCAAGACCGCCTACCTGGGCTGGGTCGACTCCGACTACGCGCTGCACCTGATCGTGCATCCGCTGAGCGGCGGCGCAGACCAGCGGGTCGACCTCGCCGCCCCGGCCGGCTCCAGCTCGGTGTCCTGGAAGGCGCTGGTGGCCCGCGACGACGTGCTGCTGGTCTACGCCCAGGACTACAGCGCCGACCTGCCCACGCACATCTACGCCCGCGATCCCGACACCGGCGCGGCCAAGTGGGACAAGTCCATCGGCAGCTCGGACCGGCTCATTTCGGCCGGCCCGATGCTGGTCTGGGACGACCCCGCGCACAACCGGGTGGTCGGGCTGGATCCGGCGTCGGGGGCCGAGAAGTGGTCCACCAGCGACCCGAAGACCAGTTCGGGGTACTTGACCACCCGGCTGGTCGGCGTCTACACCCACGACGACACCGACGGCCCGTCCCACCTGAGCGACGACGCACCGCTCCAGCTGACCGGCACCCACCTGATCGAGATCGACTCCGACAGCGGCGGCCGGGTCCTCGATGTGACCAACGGGCATGTCGTCGAGGGTCAGCGCGTCGCGGAGGCCAATGACGCGGTGATCGGCGTCGGCGACACCATCTTCGTGGTCACCGACGATGACGGGTACCAGGTGCAGACGTTCGCGCTGGCCGACCCGGGCTCGGGCAGCAAGCGCCCGTACGCCAGCCCGGCCGCCGCCGCGGTCGCCATCGCGCCCTGCGGCAGCGGCCTCTGCGTGCTGGAACGCGTCAGCTCCGACGCCAGCACCACCAAGGTCCGCAAGATCGACAAGTCCGGCACGGTATGGGACGTCTCCGTCCCGGACGGCAAGGAGATTCTCGCGGTCGGCGACGGGATCCTGGTCAGCGGCGCGGACTTCACCAGGTTCGTCAACGCCAAGGGCGAACTGGTGGACCTCAAGACGGCGGGCGACGACGCCGTCGGCGCGCGGATCAACGGAGCCAGCGCTCTGCTCATCAAGGGCACCGTCAGCAGCTACCCGAGCGACCTGGTGGTCGCCGGCGTCGGCGGCTCGTCCGGCAAGGTGAAGCCGCTGGGCAGCCTCGACAAGGTACGCGGCGAATCCTGCTCGCTGAGCGCCACGGTGATCGTCTGCGCCCAGGACACCCAGTTCCAGGTCTGGCACCTGGCCGGCTGACCGCCGCTGATCCGGCTTGATTCCGTTGGGGATACGGCGAACGGGGCGGCTCCTTGCGGAGCCGCCCCGTTGGCGTTTGTCGTGCCGGTAACTCAGATGCGGTTGCCGGTGACGGCGTTGAAGGCGTGGTGGTGACCGACCCGCGGCTTGACGCAGACGGTGTCACCCATCCGCGGGGTACGCCGGCCGTCGGTGCGGACCACGAAGCGCTCGTCGGCGCCGGAGAGGTTCACGTGGCCGTAGACGTAGGCGTCCGCGCCCAGCTCCTCGACCAGGTCGACCTTGATCGGCATGCCGCCCTCGGTCTCGCTGACGATGTCGCAGTCCTCGGGACGGAAGCCGACGGTCACCGTGCCGGTACCCCCGTCGGCCTGCGCCGCCGCGACCTGCTCGCGGGTCAGCGGCAGGATCATGCCGGCGAAGTTGGCGCCCGACTCGGTCAGCGCGACGGTCTTGATGTTCATGGCCGGGGAGCCGATGAAGCCGGCGACGAAGACGTTGGTGGGGTGGTCGTACAGCGCCCGCGGGGTGTCGACCTGCTGCAGCACGCCGTCGAGCAGCACCGCGACCCGGTGACCCATGGTCATGGCCTCGACCTGGTCGTGGGTGACGTAGACGGTGGTGGTGCCGAGCTGGGCCTGCAGCGTGGCGATCTGCGAACGGGTCTGCACACGGAGCTTGGCGTCCAGGTTCGACAGCGGCTCGTCCATGAGGAAGACCTGCGGCTTACGCACGATCGCGCGGCCCATGGCGACACGCTGGCGCTGACCGCCGGAGAGCGCCTTCGGCTTGCGGTTGAGGTACTCCTCCAGCTGCAGCAGCCGGGCCGCGTTCTTCACCGCCGCGTCGATCTCCGACTTGGGGGTCTTGCGCAGCTTCAGCGCGAACGCCATGTTCTCGTACACCGTCATGTGCGGGTACAGGGCGTAGTTCTGGAAGACCATCGCGATGTCGCGGGACTTCGGCGGGAGGTTGGTGACGTCGCGCTGGTCGATGAAGATCGAGCCCTTGTCGACGTCTTCCAGACCCGCGAGCATCCGCAGGCTGGTGGACTTGCCGCAGCCGGACGGGCCAACCAGAACCAGGAACTCGCCGTCCTGGATCTCGAGGTTGAGGGCGTCCACCGCCGGCTTCGGCCTGCCCCGGGTAGATCCGGGTGGCGTTCGAGTACGTAACTGTTGCCATGCTGAAGTACATCTCCTTCACCGGCAGGAACGTGCCGGACGATCCGTAGTAAAGGTGGCGCCACCGACCGTGAATGGTCGGTGCCGTGCTCTGCACGCTAACCGGCGTTCGCTCGGGGAACAAGTTGCGGAACCAACCTGATCAGCGGGGATGGGGAAATGTCCCGGTTGCCGCCTGGATGCGCCGGCCGGCTGCGATGATCACGCCGGTACCCCGTAGCATCTGCTGTGGTCAGCCGTGCCAAACCGGCCGGCCCCGCCGACGTGGCGCAACTGGTAGCGCACCCGACTTGTAATCGGAAGGTTGCGGGTTCAAGTCCCGCCGTCGGCTCACCAAGCAGCCCTGACCAGCCGGAACGCTAGTCAGGGCTTCATGTCTATCTATGCGATTTTGAACTGTCCCCCGAAAAGTCCCCGGTAACGTCTGTGAGCGGTCAGGTTCGGTACGCCGGCTGCCGGCCCGCCATCTCGTGCTCTGCTACGCAATCCGACGAGGGCCGGCGATCACCTGCTCGCTGGGGCTCGCGGGACGATCTTGGTGCTTACGGAGCCCATTTTGGATCCAGCTTGATAAGGCCCCCCGTTGGCGGGGCCGGCTGGATCGATTGGCGCAAGACGGCGCCGCGTGCGACGGCCCGCGCGACGGTGGCGTCCCCGTCCTCGACCTAGACGAACTGGAAGACTGGCGTGCAGCAGGCCACCGGCGGGCGGGGCGATGGTGCCGCGCTGCGGTTCCTCGTCCTCCACGATCGTTATACGCAACGACAACCACGCGCGCATACGTGACCTGGACCAACAACCGTGAGCCGGAGGTGACGGTGACGTATCGCCGCATGGCTGGGGAACTGCCGGTGGGTGTTCGACCGGCGGCATCCCAGTCTCCGCATGCCTGGGCGCTGGCCGACGAGCCGGTACACGGAACTGCTTGGGCTCGTCCCGATGGCAAAAAGGACATACCGTTGTCTGCCGGCCTCCGTCTACGCGTTACGCCAGCCGAAATCATCGCCGAGTGATGGTTCGGGGCGGTCGACGGGCGCATCCTGGCTTCTACCGAACCTCAAGTGGTGGCCAGGAAGAATTTTCATCTTCCGGCTGCATGGCCGCGACGATAGCTCGATCGGTCGAGCCAGGTGCCAGGCGCAGAGTATCGCCCGCCTTGACCGCGGACGCCGAGCAAGGCTATCGATCCCCGGCCAGCCTCACGATCATCAGGAAAACGGCGCGCCCGCCCCGAACCCGACATCACGACCTATCACAGGCGTGAATGGATACCAAAGAACGTCCTCCCGCGCGAGCGGTCGCTCCGCGCCGCCGCGGCGGTGCCAGCGTCATCCCGGCCAGTACGCCGAGCACTGCGGCCCCTGCCGGAGCGAGGAGTTGGGGGCGGCTCGACTTTGCCGGCTACTGCGCGATCAGGTCGGCCCAGTTGCAGGGCCCGGGGGTAATCCATACCGCCGCGGCTTTCCGCTCCGCTCAGGGTAAGCGAGAAGCTGGAAAACCGTCGAATCGTCGGACGGTAGCGGAATCCAGTTACCCTCTGCCCTGCTAAAAATAAGAAAACTTGCGGCTGGTCGAGAGCGGGCCCACGCGATCACCGTCGTGGGGTCGCCCTCGCAGGTTGCAGATCCGAACGAAGTGCTTTCTAGCGGCGTTCCAGCAAGGTCGTCGATCCAGTGTGCCACGGTGATAAAATTGCGCTCGCGGGAAGTGTCCTTACCAATAGAGATCCATACCGAGCCAAATCCTGGCCGAGGGACCACGATCTGCTGGCCGGTCCCGATGCTCCGTTTGCGCGGACTTTCAGTCATTCCATTTCCTCCATTCCCGCGCGATTGTCGCCATTAAGGCAAAGCGCTGGGCTGCGGCCTCCGAAGGATGAAGACGCAGCCCAACGCTAACGAGAACGATTCACGCGGATCTCTAGCCGAATCCGGGTATTGGCGGTCGACCTGTACCTGAAGTCCGTCCGCCCGGTAGGCGGCGACGACGGCAGCCACCGCAACGTCGAACTCGCCCCGTCGCTCCCATGCGGTGAACAGGTCGACGTCTTCGCTCGGACGTTCCAGCAGGCCTGCGGCCTGGACGGCGTACCCCCCGGCGAGGGCGAAGCCGTAGCGCTGAGCGGCAGCGAGACCCACCCGAGCCAGTCGGCTGTGGAATGCGTCCACGGTCAGGCGGCCGCGTCACGGTGCACGGCAAGCTGCGGGAAACGCTGCTCCCACAACTGCCGCAATCGAGAAGGCAGCCACAGCGAGGGCCACAGCTCCACCAGCATCGGCCCGTCCAGCCAGCTGGCGAGATCCTCCACGGTGGCCGCCTCATTGAGAACCGTCTTGTACATCGACGCAAGCCGGGCGGGCTTGGCCAGGTCGTAGGTCGCGTCGCCGGACCAGTCGAGGTGGCTCGGCAGCCGTACCGTCCCCGTCGTCGGGCCGTGCAGGGCGTCGAGGCTGTCGGCGACGACGTACGGCTTGCGCGCGCTGTAGGGCTGGTAGTCATCCGGCGGCCGTACAACTGCTGTGGGGTTGGTCTTGCGCCGGCCTGCGTTGATCACGCGGCGGGCCTCGGGCCGCAACGCCTGCCGGATCGTCTCCCGGCTGTAGCCGGTCACCCGCTGCAGATCGACGGGCCGCCAACCCGCCGCCTGGAAATCCCGCAGCTGGGCATCGCGCTTTTCCGCGCGGCGTTCTTGCCCGCCTCGTAGTCGGCGACGAGCCGACGCAGTTGCTCTTCGGTCAAGCGCTCCACAGAATCGAGCCTAGCACGCAAGGCCAAGCGCGCTTGGCGACAATCTGGGCAGCGCTGGCCCAATTCGAGCAGGTCTTGAAGTAGCAACGCCAGTACCAATCGCCGTTGCGGTACCTGCGCAATCCACGCACGTGCCCTGACTCGACCGATCGGCCGGCTAGGTACCGAATAACACCACTAGCACACTATGTGTTGATAGTTGCCGGTGAGGATCG
>CAWCFK010000018.1:0-815000 GCA_963794685.1 uncultured Actinomycetota bacterium
CAAGGCACTGCTATCGGCGGTGCGCAGAAGTGCACCGCCGAGCGTGGTGAGGCGATGCTCGGTTGCCTTCCCCTTGCGGGCGGACTGAATGAGGCCGGCCTCGCGTAACACCGTCGCATGCTCGGAGGCGGACGCCACGCTGATCTTTGCGTGGCCGGCGATGTCCGTGGTGGACCGGGGCTCGGCTGAGGCGCGCAGCACAGCGGCCCGGGTAGCACCCAGCAGCCCACCCAGAGCATCGCGCCCAACGGCCCGGGGTCGGCATCCGGAATCGGGCGGTACGGCCGGGTAAATGAGGACGTGGCGGGTTGGATCGAGGGGATCCCACGTCAGTAGCGGATCGCCGGTCCAGAACGCCGAGGGCATGAGTACCAGGCCGTTGCCGTCGAGGCTCACCTGACGCTCACCCGGGTACGGGCCGTAGAGGGTGGTGCTGTCGAATACCAGCCTGGGATTGAGTCCGTTGACCATGGCGGTGACACCGCAGCGGCGCAGCGTCGCCGCATGGTGGGCGATGTCGTCGTTGAACCGGCGTCTGACCCACTGCCACATGGGCGCCATGCACGCGGCATACAACTCGCGCAGCGCCGTGTCGAGTACGTGGGTCACGTACTTGTCGCCATCGGCGTACCGGCGTAGCCAGCGTGGTATCGGCGCGAACTTCATGTCGGCGATGCGATTGACGTTCTCGCCGTGCACGGATTGAGCGGTTCCGCTGACGAGATCGAAAGCTTGCTCCGGCTCGGCGGTCAGCACGTCGAGGAAGAGCACGTGTCCAGGTGCGGCGACGAGGTTGAACAGCGGGCGGGCCGCCGCCGGAAATGCTGAGCGAACAAGGCTTCGCCAGTCGGGTTCTGGCCCGACGAGCCGGGGTCGCTGCCTGACCTCGAACAACATCAATGCCATTTCGACAACCGGAGCCGGTGCGGACGCGAACCGGATGGCTCCGACATCCTTGGTGGACAGCGCCGCGCTCAGCATGCCGCTCCCGAAGACTTCGTTTCCGACCGTCAAGACCGAGCGTATCAGCGCAGGCGCCACGGGTCTCGACACCGTCTGGTTGACGGATCACGGTTGCCTGGTGTCTGTCGATGCTTTCGGTGTTGGCCGAAAGCATCCGATGAGCCGTGCTTCCAACGATTCCCGGCGACATTCTGGATGCATGACATCCATGAAATCTCGTCGAGTACTGGCAAGAGTGCTTGCGGCAGTGGTGATGATGGCTGCCGTAGTCGGCGGCTCCGCCTTGTCGGCCACACCCGCTTCGGCTGCCACGAGTGACGGTTACGTCTCCGGCAGCGGCGACTGGAGCAACGACTGGTGGGACGAAGGCCCGATCTCGGAGTCGTCGCACGCCCACAGCAACGCAGCCGCTATGTGGCAGGCGATCCTGTGGGCGGACGGACAACTCACGTCGTCCTCGGGGATTGACTGCCAGTTCGGGTTCAACACCTACTACGGCACCAGGGCTTGGCAGGGTAAATTCGGGGTACCGGTGGACGGGGTGGTCGGTCCCACAACGCTGAAGAAGGCGAGCACGGCGCTTACCCAGGATTTCACCAGTCAGTTCACGTACCACGGGTACGCCTACGGACGCTACGTGACGTTCACCCGCAACTCCGATGGCCAGTGGGGAATGTACGTCGGCAACGATCACCACTTGCTCTCGTACGACTACGCCAACTTCGACGCCTGTAGTTGATCGGCGAGACACCGGGCGGGTACCACAAGTCAGGATCCCGGCAAGAGTCACACTCGAACCGCACCGTCGTCGCGCGCGTCGCTGACGACGGTGCGGTTCGCTTCGAGGCGAACCGGCGGCCGATTGCCCCCATCGACTTCTCCCCAGCAGGTCAGCCCGACATGTCGGCTACGCCCTGCCGCGAGAATGCAACCAATCCAGATCCACGGAGCCCGTCTCGGGGTGAGGCCGAGACGGGCCGTAGCTGTGTCCGGCGTGCGCCGGCTATTGATGAGCCGATGATCAGATGGTGAACCCGCCGTCGACGTTGACGGTCGCACCGGTGATGTACTTTGCGTCTGGGCTCGCCAGGAATGCCACCGTGGCAGCTACATCGGCCGGCGTGGCGTAGTGGCCGAGCGCGGTGAACCCGTTGATCGTTTCGGCGTTCGGGCCGTCTGCCGGGTTGAGCTCAGTGTCGGTGGGACCGGGATTCACCAAATTCACGGTGATTGCCCTCGACCCCAGCTCTCTTCCGAGCGACTTGGTCAAACCGATGAGGGCGGTCTTGCTCATCGCGTACAGCGAGAAGCCCGGGAACACGGCCCGCTCGGCCACATTGCTGCCGATGTTGATGATCCGCCCACCGGCCGACATGCGCGGCACGGCGGCCTGGGAGGCGACGAACGGTGCCCGGACGTTGACCGCGATGGTCTGTTCGAACTCTTCCAGGCTCAGTTGCTCCAGCGGTCCCAGGATGAACGCGCCGGCGTTGTTGACCAGAATGTCCAGCCGCCCAAGCTCACCGGCGGTCCGGTCGACCGCGGCGATCACCGCCGTCGGATCGGCGCTGTCCGCCTGCACGGCGACCGCCCGTCGTCCCGCCGCCTTGATCTGGTCCACCACGTCGTCGGCGCGTTGCTGATTCTGCTGGAACGTCAGCGCCACATCGGCACCCTCCTGCGCCAGGCGCAACGCCACGGCAGCACCGATCCCTCGACTACCACCCGTAACCAGAGCGACCTTGCCATCAAGTCTGTTGTTCATGAAGGAAGCCTCGCCGACAACAGCGCAGCCGTCTGGCGGAGATCGGACTCCGCGTTCGCCGTGCGACATGACAGTGCCGCGCGATCCGCACGCACGAAACTCCCGCTGTTCGTGGCGATGGACAGGTCAAGGCTCATCGACCCGGCGACACGGCCGGCCCCGAGTTGGCGTTGGCCGGGCCCGCACGACCGGACAAGGCGACCGCGGCGGCACTCAGCAGCGTCGCCGCGGTCAGTGGCACCCACAGGGCCGCCGCGCCGACGGCTAGTAGTCCGGTGATGATGATCGGGTCGGCCGCGCGGGCCAGGCCGTAGCTGAGTTGCCAGCGAGCGAGCGCACGGCCGGTGAGGTTTGCCGGCACTGACTCGATCACCAGCGGCGCGCTGCTGCCGGTGTAGAGGATCTCGCCCAGGGTGAATGGCAGGGCGACAGCGGCGACGACGACCGCGCCGGGCGGGCCGCCCCAGGCAGTGCCGAGCCAGAAGCCGAGGTACGAGCCGGCGAGGACCACGCCCGAGGCGGCGAGGACGGCCCGGTGGGACCGTCCGGTCAGGCCCACCACCACGATCACCTGCAGCACGATCACCAGCACCGTGTTGCCGACGAAGATGCCCGACGACCACGCCGGCGAGGCGTGCAGTGTTTGGACGAGGGTCACCGGTAGCGCGATTTCGAGCACGTCGGCGTAGAACGCCAACGGGATGCAGGCCACTGCGAGCACGGTGACCGCCCGCAGCCCGCCGCGGGAGGTCTGGGCACTCACCGGCGACGGCCGGGCGGTCCGGGAGGTGGCCGGCTGGCCGGCGCGGTGCAGCGGCACGGTGCTCAACGTCGGCCGCGCCGAGCGCGGATCCGATCGCCATCGCCGCCGCCAGCCAGCGGATCACGCCGGGGCCGCCCGCGACGAGCGCGGTGGCGAGCAGCGCGCCGCCGCCCAGGCCGGCGTTGCGGATCGAGCGCCCGGCGGCCAGCGCCGCCGGCCGGTGCCGGTCGCCGCTGAGGGCGGCGACGAGCGCGTTGGTCGCGGGTGGCGCCACCTGGGCGCCGATCCCGATGAGCGCGGTGCCGATCACGAACCCGGGCACGTCGGGGTACAGGGCAAGTGTCGCGGCCCCGCCCGCGCGGACGAGCAAGGAGGCGACCGACGGTGCACGCCGTGCGCCGGTGTCGATCCAGTAGCCCACCAGCGGGATGGCGACGAGTCCGAGCAGCATGCCGGCGGTGAGCGCAGCCCCGGCTCGGGTCGGGGTGAGGCCGATCGTGATCGCGTAGATCACGACGAACGGGCGCAGCAGACCGGAGGTCAGCGCCTCCACGCCGCTGCTGAGCAGATAGCGGCCGCCGCCAGGGATACGTGCGAGCTCACGCAGGGTCGTGCGGGTCGACCCGGCGTTGTCCGGCGCGGCGCTCGGGGTCGTTGTCGTTGCGGTCACGGTGTCGAGGATGTGGCCGTGCACGGCGCGGGATCCCTCGATGTGCAAAGGCCCTCAAGCGGACCCGTTGTGGATTGACCGGTCTGGTCAATCCGGTTGACCGCGAGGGCCGGGCGCCTGCCAGGATGAGGTCGATGGTCACCTCTATCGACATCGGCGGCGTCCCCGCCGACCGGATCCGGGTCGCGCCGTCGCCGCTGGCGGAGCTCGCCGCCGTGCTGCACCTGCTCGCGGAGCCGCAGCACCATCCGGACGTGGCGTCCGCGGCCGCGTCGATGGCGGCCGCGATCGGCGCCCCGTTGGCGGCCGAACTCGACGAGTTCGGGCTGCTCTGGGTGTCCGGCCGCGCCGACTTCCTGTTCCCGCCGGATCCGCGCCCGAGCCTGCGTGCCGAACTCGACGACATCGACCGCCTCGACGACGAAACCTGGGTGTCAGCCGCCCTCGCCGCGCATCGCTCCGTGACACAGCCGCCGACGGTGTGGTCTCCGTTGTCGGATCCGGTCGCCCGACAGCGGGCACTGGCCTCCGCCCGTGCGCGCGGTCCGCGGCAGGCGGCCTGGGCCGCGCGGGTCCTCGGCGACCCTGCCGTCGAACGCGACCGGGTACGCCGGGTCCTGCTCGACTGCGAGTCCGCGTTCTTCGGCGCCGCCTGGGAACGGGTCCGGCCGGCCCTTGCCGAGGAGGCCGAACGCCGCCGGATCGACCTGGACCGCGACGGCATCCGGGCAGTCGAACGGATCTCCCGCGCGATCCGGGTCGACCCCGAACGAGGCGTCCTCACCCTCGACAAACTGCAGGACCTCACCGCCGACGCGCGGGCGGGGATCACGCTGATCCCGAGCGTCTTCGGCGGTCCGCACCTGACGCTCGTCTACACCGCCGGGGTGGCGGCCAGTTCTGCAGTACCCGCGGCCCGGCCGCGAGCAACGTCCGGTGCTGCGCGTCGATGAACTGGACGCCCGGCTCACCGCCCTGGCACATCCACTGCGGCTGCGGCTGTGCCGCACCCTCGCCCGTGGCCCGCACACGACCGGCGAACTCGCCGAGTTCTGGGCGCTCACCCCACCCGAGGTGTCACGACACCTCGCCGTACTCAAAGCCGCCGGACTGCTCCTGGCGCAGCGACACGGCCGCTACGTCACCTACCGCCTCGACCTGGACGCATGCGCCGGGCTGGGACTTCAGCTCATCGACGTAATCCGACGGTGACGCGTCGGGTCTGCTGCGCCTGATCCGGCTCTCCGAGCGATCTCTGAGCGGGCCGGGAGCCGCCCCGTCACGTCGGTCGCCCGGGTCGGGGCTGGCGGTTTCATTCCAGACCTCCCCGCTGTTCGGCATCGAGTGCGGGTTGCCGGAGTCGCTACCGGCAACCCGCCGGTCAGCGGTGCCCAATCGTTTTCCGATGGCGATCCAGGACGGCGGTGATGTCCGGTGGCAGCGGCAGGGTGCGTCGGATCAGGTCAAGCAGCGGGCTCAGGGCAGCGCGGGCGGCGTCCTGCAGGCGGTCCCGCTCGGCCACGGTGGACACCGTGTCGGCATTGGGATCGACCATCTCACGGAGCGCGGCGAGGAACCGCTCGGAGACCACCCGCTTGAGGGGGTCGGCGAAGGCCGGCCCGGGGTCGCCGATGAGGTCGCGGATTCGATCGGGATCCCGTTGGTACGGCGCGATGTTCCCGGACGGGACCATCGCGCCGAAGGTGTTCCAGTAGCGCAGCAGGAGGTCGGCATCGCGACGCTGGGCGAGCAGTCGGCTGAGCGTCTTTTCGTCCAGCAGGTCCAACTGGGCGCGGATCAGCTGGTGCTTCCGGTTCTGGCACAGCTGCGCCAGGTCGGGCGCCAGCCGGGACAGATGGGTCAGCGCTTCCACGGCGACGCCGATCTGTACCGCGTACCAGCTGCGGTCGATCGCGAGCCGCAGTGCCTCCGTCAGCGTGGCGGCGTCGATAACCTCGGCCGGTAGCTGGTTGCCCCGGAACCTGGCCGCCAGGTTGGCCAGCAGCAGCAGTCCGGTTTCGCTCAGGTACTGCTCCGGCTGCGCGAGTGTTCCGACGATCTCCCCGGTCAGCAGCCCGTCCGGGTCCGCCGGCCGCAGATCGGCGAGGAGGACGAGGACGTACGGGTACCCGGGGTGGTCGCGGCGCGGCTGCCAGCGGTCGAGTTCGACGTTGACGTCGACGTTCTGTCCCGTGTCGATATGGCGAACCAGTCGCTCGATGTCGAGCCGGCCGTCAAGCAGGGTCGCGACAGCGGGGTCGGTCACGGTCGCCCGGCGTCGCCGCAGCGCGTCGACGATCGTCATCGCCCGATCGCGGAGCGCCGGCCGTCGGGAGATGTTGATCATGCAAAGGTACGCCGGGTCCAAATCGGCCTCGGCCATCGCGGCCATCGCGGTGTCGAGCCGGGTGGCACCACTGCGGTCCTGTGGTGCTTCGAGCAGGTACCGCGTGTGGGGGCCGAGGTCGACACCGCGGTGCGGGTGCCCGAGCCCGATGGCCAGCAGGCACAACTGGGTGGTCAGCGCTTCCCCCCACTGCTCGGGGGCGAGCGCCCGGGCCACCGCGCCGGCAACGATCTCCGCCGAGACGTGCTGATGCCGCGTCGGGCTCGCCGCAGTGAGGTTGGCGATGAGGCCGAGCAGATCGTGACGGTTGCGGTCACCCTGGTTGCGGATGCGACCGGGGATGAGCACCCGGGGCAGGCGCCCACCGTCGTGCAGCATCTCCGGCTCGGCGTCGAGTCGCCGGCTGAACTCCTCGAAAGTGACCGCCGGAGCCGTCACGGTCGCCGGATCGGCGGGCAGGCCGGCCGCATACTGCGCCCGGCGGGTGGCTACCGTGGCCGCCGGCAGCGAGAAGCCCAGCGCCGCCCACAGCCCTTGGAGCGTACCCATCCGCTGGATCGCGGCCCGGCCCGTGGCGTGTAGTGCGCTGGTGGAGATCGGCATCGCAGAGCCAGCTGGCACTGGCAGGACGAGCGCCCGGCTGGCCGCGCGAATTGCGGTGTCCAGCCGTGCCTGAGTCGGCTCGGCCAGCTCCGACCGCGTCAGCCGGGTCCGGGCGGCGGCCGCGACAACGGTGGTGAGTAGCTCGTGGGCTGCGACGGAGCGGGGTATGTCCGCCCGGGCGCCCGAGCCCCCGTCCTCGATCGCAAGCAGTGCGCTCTGGCCCAGCCGCAGCGCCCGTTCGACGATCTCACCGAAATCGGGTCCGGCCTGCGTGAGCGACGGGTCGGCGAGCGTGCCGCACCAGACGGCGACACCGACGCTGATGAGGTCGGCCGTGTGGGCTTGGCCGGCTGTCGCGGCGTGCTGCTCAGCGGTGGTGAGGACCTGGTGTGCGAGCACTGGCAGCGCGGCCGGTGCGCTGGCCACGGAGCGCGCCAGCGGAAGGCTGGCCGGTAGGTGGTGGATCAGCCGCCGGAGGCTGAGAGCGAGCCAGGTCGCCTGCATTGTCGCGTCGGCACGCAGGTCGGCGAGCACTCCACGCGGTGGCAGTCCGGCCAGCGCGGCTGACTGCGGTGCCACCTGGGCCCACAACTCCAGTAGTTCGGTGGCCGCCGGCATGGGATCGGCGGAGGTGTCGGTGTCGGCGGTGTCGGCGTCGGTGACGCTTCCCGCCACCCGGGTCACCAGATCCGGGTCGGCAGTCAGCGCGATGGCGTGCCGCGCGAGCAGCCAGATTGCGGCCGGGTCCAGCGGTGCGCCAGCAGCGGTGGCCAGTTCGAAAGCGCGGTTCAGCAGCTCCGTCGCCGTCGCGGGCACGCCGAGGCGCAGTCCTGCGTCGATGGCATCCAGCAGCGCCGCGGAGAATGCGGCGCCGACCTGACCGGACAGCTGCGGCCCGGCGATGACCCACGGCGCCTCGGCCGCACCGAGGTGGTATGCCTGCCGACTCAACCAGGCCAGCTCATCGACGATCCCGTGGCGGGCGTGCTCGTAGAGCACCCAGAACAGCTGAACGTGCTCGGGACGGGACAGCCGGTACTCCAGATCGCGGTCGGCGAGGGCATCGTGTGCGGCGTGACTCAGCTGCACGAGATCGTCGTCCTGTTCGGTGGGCCGGACCACGGTCGGGAACAGCGTGCGCATCGCGGCGAGCCGTCTGCTCAGTGGATCCACACCGGGGACGGCGCCGCTGAGCAGGCGGCTCAACAGCTCCTGCTGTGGTCCTGCGCCGGCCAGATCTGCCGGGAGTTGCTTCGTCGAGAATGGCGTGGCCATCGGCGTCGGTTCCCGGTAGCCGAGCAGGTACAGCAGTTCCATCGCGTCGTGCCGCGCGCTGCTGGCAGTTGCGCTGCTTGGCGGCCAGGCCGCGGCGAACGCCTGCGCCGCCCCACCCGGGTCGCGGATTTCCTTGATCACAAGGTACGTGAACCGCTGCGGTAGCCCGGCGCGGTCAGCGACCTCCCGCCGTGCCGCCTCGTCCAGGTATTCCAGGTCGAACAGCAGCATCACGTCGTTTCGTAGCGCCGCTGGCGCGGGTGCGCCCGCGCGCCGTTCCAGCACCCACCGTCGCAACGGCAACCCCACTGCCGGCAAGGCCGTCTCGACGATGACCCACACGGCGCCGAGTCTCCGGGTCGCCCCGTGCAACGCGGCTTGGAGAACCTCAGCGGTGAGTGTGTCGAGCCGGGTGAAGTCGTCGACGACCAGCCCGTACGGCTGGCGCAGGTGGAGCAGCGCGGTGGTCAGCGAAGCCACCAGAGATCGTCGTTGCGGTGTGCCCTCGGCCCCCCCGGGGCTGCGCAGAAAGGCCGTGAGTGGCGTGAGCACATCGGCTCGGTCCGGTCGCTGAAGGGACAGCAGAGCCGCGAGCACGGCGAGCAAGCCCGCCATTGCGGCGGCGGCCAGTACCCACGGATTGGTGGCGGCGTGGCTGGCCGCGCCGATCGTGACCTGCTTGCCGTCCCCCACCATTGCGCCGGCGAGCTGCGCGAGCGCAGCCGCGAGGAAGGCCGCAGCGGTAGCCACCGCCACCTTGACCCACGGCCGTCGGACCGGCGTCGCGGCCGCCAGCCCAGCGGCCCGCGCCGCCTGGATGATGGCATCGGTGGGCAGGACGCCGGCCAGCGCCAGTCGGTCCGGGCCAGCCCCGGTCACCCGGTGAACGTCGTTGAGGTGGATCCGGGCGGTCCGCTCGATCTCCCCGCACACCTCGGTGATGCCGTCACCCGCTGCGGCGCCGACTACCAGGCAGTGGAAGCTCCCTTCCGTTGCCCGGCGGCTGTACCTTTCGACCTGTTCCACCAGCCGGCGCGGCTTGTCGAACACGATCAGGCCGCCGTCGCGGAACTGCACGCCGCGCAACTGGCGGCTCCGGTACCAGGGCGGACCGACACGGGTAACGGGGAAGGTCGGGCGAGTGCTGGCACCGCCGTACGCCGGAGTGGGGGGGTGCATGCGCAGACGCTAGCAGCGCGCCCTTCCGACTCAGAGTGGCCGCCCGGCTACTCGTTGCTGCCTGGGAGGTCCGTTGTGGACACCCGTTCAGCAGTGCCCCGCAGTCAGCAGTCAGAAGCCGGTCGGTTCTCCGGCAATCAGGGGGATGGTGCCGGTCGGGCCTGCAGGCGGACCGGCGGGCGGCCGTGCAGGAGCGCAGCAGCCCGCAATTCCGTTGCCGGAGTGCCAGGAACTTCGATGGAATGCGTCCGTGACTGTTCAGGACGGCCAGTTGAATCATGTGGAGCAGAACCGACGCTACTGGGATGAGCAGGCGGCTGCGTGGCACGGGCCGCTCGCCCGCGACCACTGGGCGCAGGCGGAACCGCAGTGGGGATTGTGGGCCACCCCCGAGTCGCAGGTCCGCGTGCTACCCGACGACCTGGCCGGGATGCCCACCATCGAGCTGGGCTGCGGCACCGCCTACGTCTCCGCCTGGCTGGCCAGAGCGGGCGCCCACCCGGTCGGAATCGACGTCTCGGCGGAGCAGCTCGCTACTGCCCGCCTGATGCAGGCGGAGTTCGGCATCGATTTCCCCCTCGTGCTGGGCGACGCTGAGACGGTCCCCTACGACGACAACACGTTCGGCCTGGCGATCAGCGAGTACGGCGCCTCGTTGTGGTGCGATCCGTACCGGTGGATTCCCGAGGCCGCCCGCCTTCTCGTTCCGGGCGGCCGGCTGGTTTTCATGCGCTTCTCGCCGCTGTTCGCGCTGTGTGTGCCGGCGGAGGGGCCGGTGTCCACCACCCTGTCCCGCCCGCAATTCGGCCTGACCCAGCTGGATTGGGGCAGCCACGTGGAGTTTGTGCTGCCACATGGCGAGATGCTTCGGCTGCTGCGGTCCTGCGGCTTCGTCGTCGAGGATCTGATTGAGATTCAGGCGTCCCAGGCCACGCCCCGGGACTACGAAAGCGTGCCCGTCGACTGGGCCCGGCAATGGCCCAGCGAAGAGATCTGGACAGCTCGGCTGGCAGGTTGACCAGGGCCGTCGAGATCTCCGCATCGGCCGAGAAGTCGCAGGGCGTGGAAAGTTTCGGCGCTCGGGTGGTGGTGAACAGGAAGTCGCGCGGGTATTTGCGATGCGACCGCAAACAGCTTCGACCCTGCGGCGATGCCGAGACCTGGTGAGTTTTCCCCACGTCACGGGGTGGCTGGAGATCAGCAGCAGGTATCGACCAACATTGACCGGCCGAAGTGACGTCGGTACTCTCCCGTCAAGTTATCGAAAGAATGCCCCGAAACTTTCGGGTTGGAGTGCGGCGGTCGTGCCTGGGTGCTTGCAGCCCAGGTGACCGTCGGTGAACCACCGGCCGGAAGGTCGCGCATCTTCGTCCCGATGCAAAAAGGAGTGTCATGAAAACCCCGATGAGACGTCGCCGACTGCGGTTGGCGCTGGCGGCCGCGGCAGGAACGTTGGCAGTGGCGGGAGCGGCCGTACTCGTGCCGGCTCAAGCCGACGCGGCGGCGAGCACCTTGGGTGCCGCGGCTGCGCAGTCTGGCCGGTATTTCGGTACCGCGATCGCTGCGGGCAGGTTGAACGATTCGGCGTACACCACGATTGCTGCGCGTGAGTTCAACATGGTCACGGCGGAGAACGAGATGAAGCCGGACGCGACGGAGCCGAATCAGAATCAGTTCAACTTCTCCGCTGGTGATCAGATCTACAACTGGGCCACCAGCCGGGGTATGAAGGTCCGTGGTCATACTCTTGCCTGGCATGGTCAGCAGCCGGGTTGGATGCAGAACATGAGTGGCAGCGCGTTGCGTAGCGCGATGATCAACCACATCAACGGGGTGGTGGGCCACTACAAGGGCAAGCTGGCTGCCTGGGATGTGGTGAACGAGGCGTTCAACGAGGACGGTAGTCGTCGTAGCTCCAACCTGCAGGGCACCGGCAACGACTGGATCGAGGTCGCGTTCAGGACGGCCCGGGCGGCTGACCCGGGTGTCAAGCTCTGTTACAACGACTACAACATCGAGAACTGGTCGTACGCGAAGACGCAGGGCGTCTACAACATGATCAAGGACTTCAAGTCCCGTGGGGTGCCGGTCGACTGTGTGGGTTTGCAGACCCACTTCACTGGTGGTAGTTCGTTGCCGGGCAACTTCCAGACGACGTTGTCGAGTTTTGCTGCGTTGGGTGTCGACGTCGCGCTCACCGAGGTGGACGTCACCAACGCGTCCACCACCCAGTACGCGGGTCTGACGCAGGCCTGTGTGAACGTGGCCCGGTGTATCGGGATCACGGTGTGGGGGGTACGTGACAGTGACTCGTGGCGTTCGGGTGAGAGCCCGTTGCTGTTCGACGGCAGTGGCAACAAGAAGGCCGCGTACACCTCGGTGCTGAACGTCCTCAACGGCGCCCCGCCCACCAGCCCGACAGCGACCGCGACGCCCAGCAGCGCCGCGCCCTCCAGCTCGCCACCCAGGTCGTCGGCTCCGGCCAGCTCCGCGCCGGCATCGTCGGCTCCGGTCAGTTCCGCCCCGCCGTCGTCGGTAGCCGGCGCGTGTGGCGCGACCTACCGGACGGTCAACTATTGGCCCGGCGGCTTCCAGGGCGAAGTGACGGTGACGGCAGGCAGTTCCGCGATCAACGGCTGGACCGTGAGCTGGACCCTCAGCAGCGGCCAGACGGTCACCCAGGTCTGGAACGGCACGCTCTCCGCCAGCGGCTCGGCGGTGTCCGTCAAGAACGCCGTCTACAACGCCAACCTCGGCGCGTCCGCGTCAACGACCTTCGGCTTCCTGGCCAACGGCGCACCGTCGACCCCGTCACTGACCTGCACCAGCCCGTAACAGCCGCCCGCTGACGCGGACGGAACCGGACACAATGGAAGGTGCCGTCGCCACTACCCAGTGGTGACGGCACCTTCTTTCCGCAGCAGCGACGGCCGCGTGCTTGAGCGGACTTCGATCGCGGCGCTCCGGACCAAGCCGGACCCGGGCAGGACGCGGTGGCCGGGCTGACCCCGACCGGCGCGGCGGGTGGGTGGCCGGCCGGCTGCGTACCATGACAGCCGTCATGGGTTGGGGGTGGTACGGGTGGCCGGCGGGACCTTCTCGCCCCGGCAACGGATGGTGTACGGCGCCGCGCAGCTGGTCCGGGAGCGGGGCGTGACCGGCACCGGGGTACGCGACGTGGTGGACCGGGCCGGCGCGCCCCGGGGCTCGTTCCAGCACTACTTCCCCGGCGGCAAGGACCAGCTGATCGGCGAGGCGCTGCTGTGGTCCGGTGGGTACGCGGCCGACTGGGTGGCCCGGTACGCGCAGACCGCCCGCCAGCCCACCCCGGCCGGGCTGTTCGCCCACCTGGTCTCCCCGTGGACCGCCGAGTTCCGTAGCCGCGGCTACGCCCGGGGCTGCCCGGTGCAGGCATCCGCGGCCGACCTGGCGGCCGGCGACTCGCCGGTCAACGCCCCGCTGCGGGCGGCCTACGACACGTGGGAGCAGGCGGTCGCCGCCGAACTCGGCCGGCAGGGAGTGCCACGGTCACGGGCGGCGCGCCTGGCCACGGTGATGCTCAGCGCCCTGGAGGGCGCGATCATGGCGGCCCGCATCCGGCGGGACGTCCGCCCGCTGACGGCCGTGGTCAGTGAGCTCGGCCCGCTGCTGGACACCGCCCTGCCCCGATCCGGCGGCGCCGGAGACGGGTGACGCACTCACCGACCGCGCCGGCCACCGCTGAAGCTCAGCGACCGCCGTCGGCGCGGTGCCGGGCGGTGCGGGCGGCCAGCGCGTGCAGGACGGCGGCCATGTCCTGACCGGCGTCGCCGAGCGCGACGGTCTCGGCGTAGAGGGCGTGGGCGGCGTCCAGCATCGGGGTGGCCAGCGTCGCGTCGCGGGCGGCCGACGTCACCAGCCCGGAGTTCATCAGCACGTCGCCGGCGGCCGCCTGTGGGCTGAAGTCGCCGTCCACCAACTTCGCGAGCTTGGCGCGGGACACCGTGCTGGCCATCTGCCCGGCGTCCAGCACCTGCTGGAAGCTGTGCAGGTCCAGGCCGTGCCCGGCGGCGAAGTGGTACGCCTCGACCAGGCCGGCGACGGTGGTGAGCAGGTACAGGTTGACGGCCAGCTTCATCGTCAGCGCGCCGGGTACCGGGCCGCACGGCACGGTCTGCCGGCAGGTGGGGGCCAGCAGCGCGGCCACCCGGTCCACGTCGGCCGGCTCGCCGGCCAGCATGGCCACCAGTTCCCCGGCCGCGGCCGGGCCGCGGGAGCCGGAGACGGGCGCCTCCACGTACCGGCCGCCGGCCGCCCGGATGTCGGCGCCCAGCGCAGCCGAGTACTGCGGCGCGGTGGTGCCGAGGTGGACGAAGACGTGGCCGGCGACCCGGGTCGCGAAGTCGGGTCCGGCCCGGTCCAGGACCGCGTCGATGGCGGCCCCGTCGGCCAGCATGGCCAGTACCACGTCGCAGTCCCGGAACACCTCGGCCGGGTCGGCGGCGACCGTCGCGCCGGCCTGCCGCACCGAGTCCGTCTTTGCCGGCGTCCGGTTCCAGACCAGCAGCCGGGTACCGGCGCGGGCCAGGTTCAGCGCCATCGGCTCACCCATCAGCCCCAGCCCGAGGAACCCAACCGGACGTTGTGTCGCGCCCATCCGACTCCCTCCGCCGGCCGTCCTGACTCTGGTCAGGGTAGGCCGCGACTATGACGGTTGTCATGATGACGACGGTCACTGGGAAACTGGCCGATATTACCGGCGCGTCGTGGTTTCGGGGCCGGTGGCCGGGGTACTGGCTCGCCGGTGGTCGGTGGGGGTACCGGCCTCAGACCCGAGGTGGGGATCGGTGGGTCCAAAACTCTACAACGCTGTGCGGTTTTACCGGGACGGCGTGGCAGACGGCCACCTGGACGTGGCGCTGGACAAGTACGTGAGCGTCGATCTGGTCCAGCACCACCCCGACCGGCCGGACGGCCACCAGGGGCTGGCCGAGCGGTTCGGACCGCTGGTAGGCCGCCACCAACGGCGGCACGCCCAGCCGCTGCGAGGCTTCCAGGACGGCTCGACCGTGGTGCTGCACAGCCTGCTGCTCTTCGGCCACCGGGAGGTGGAGCAGGTGGCGATCGACATCTTCGACACCGACGACTCCGACCGGCTGACCGGACACTGGGGAGCGGTGGTGCCGTTGGCGACGTCGAGCCGGTCCGGGTACAGCCAGCTCGACGGGCCGACGGTGGCCGAGGACGTCGATCAGAGCGCGGACAACAAGCGGCTGGTGGCCGGGTACCTGCGGGACTGCCTGATCGGCGACCGCGCCGACGCGCTGGAGCGCTACCTGGACCCGGTGGTGTTCGCCCAGCACGATCCGGACCTGCCCGGCGGTATCGCCGGGCTGCGGTGGGCGCTGGAGCAGCCGGACCGACGGCGCTGCCTGCGGGTGGAGCGACTGGTCGGGTACGGCAGCCTGGTCGCCACCGCAGGCTGGTACGCCGATCCGGCCGGGCGGTACCTGGGCTGCGAGCTCTTCCGGGTGGCCGGCGGCCGGATCGTCGACCAGTGGCGCGCCCACGAGCGGCTGACCTGACGGAGCCGACGCCCGGCCCTGACTGATCCGACGCCCGGCGCAGCACGGGTGGGCAGCCGGTTGTGTCGGCGTCCCGGGGCGCACTAGTATCGAGAACTGTCGATGCCAGTGATCGGGTTCGGTGGCTGGCGTCGTGCGACGGCGCCCCGTCCCCGCCGACGTCACCAGCCAACCCCGTGACCGCCCGTCGCCGCCCGGCGGCTTGTGAACGTTCACCCGGCCGGTCGTCCTGGAGGTGTCGCATGCCCCGCCGACTCCCGATCCGCACCCCGCTGCGCCGCGCGCTCGCCGGCCTGGCAGTCGCCACCCTGCTCACCGCCGCGTCGCTGGCCGCCTCGGCCGCCCCGGCGCCGGCGCAGCCCGGTCGGCCGGCCAGCCACACGGTCACCTTCGACAAGTACTCGCTGATGCTGGACGGCCGGCGCACGGTCATCTGGTCCGGCGAGTTCCACCCGTACCGGCAGCCCAGCCCCGACCTGTGGCGGGACACCCTGCAGAAGATGAAGGCCAGCGGGTACAACGCGGTGTCCATCTACTTCGACTGGGCGTACCACTCGGCCCGGCCGGGCAGCTACGACTTCACCGGCGTGCGCGACATGGACCGGGTACTCACCCTGGCCGAGCAGGCCGGCCTGTACGTGATCGCCCGCCCCGGCCCGTACATCAACGCCGAGGTGGACGCCGGCGGCTACCCCGGCTGGCTGACCACCCAGGCCGGCAAGGCACGCACCGACGCCCCCGACCACCTGGCCGCCACCGACGAGTGGCAGTCGGCCATCGACCCGATCCTGGCCCGGCACCAGTTCACCAACGGCACCGGCACGGTCATCCTCTACCAGATCGAGAACGAGCTGGCGGCCACCGGCGCCAGCCAGCTCGCGTACCTGACCCACCTGCGGGACAAGGCGCGCGCCGACGGCATCAGCGTGCCGATCTTCCACAACGACAAGGGCCGGGCCGGCCGCTGGGTACCCGAGAGCAGCACCGTGCCCGGCGCCGTCCCCGGCCCCGTCGACCTGTACTCCTTCGACGGGTACCCGGGCGGCACCTGCCGCACCGACGGCAGCGTCGGCAATCCGAACGTCGCACCCGACTGGGGCATCTACAGCGCCGGCGGGGCAACCGGGGGAGCGTCGGCGTCCCCGGACACGCCCGGCTTCACCGCCGAGTTCGGCGGCGGCTGGTTCGACTACTGGGGCAGCGTCGGCACCTACCCGTGCACCGCGCAACGCCAGGGCTCAGGCTACGAGCGGGTGTTCTACGGCACCAACATCGCCAACCGGCTGACCATCCAGAACTTCTACATGAGCGTCGGCGGCACCTCCTGGGGCTGGCTGCCCGCGCCGGTGGTGTACAGCTCCTACGACTACGGCGCGGCCATCAGCGAGGCCCGCCAGCTGCAGCCGAAGGCGGCCACGATGAGGGAACTCGGGCTGTTCCTGACCAGCGTCGACCCGATCACCAAAGTGGACAGGGGCGACCCGGTCAGCCCGTCGTCGACCGCCGTGAAGGTTTACCACAACGTCAACCCAGACACCGGCACGCACTTCTACTTCGCTGTGCACAACCCGTCCAACGCCACCACCGACGACAGCTTCACCTTCCCGATCACCACCGCCGACGGCAGCTACACCCTGCCGTTGCGGCTTGCCGGGCAGGACGCCAAGACCCTGGTCGCCGGGTACGACTTCGACGGGCAGCACCTGGTGTACTCCACCTCCGAGATCCTCACCCGGTTCAGCCAGGGACACCGCGCGCTGCTGGCCCTCTACGGCCGCGACGGCGAGACCGGCCGGACCGTGCTGCGCTACCCGGCCGCGCCGACCGTGCGGTCCTCCGGCGGCGCCCTCACCACCGTCTACGACCCGGCGACCGGCGACCTGCAACTGGACTACCGGCACGGCGGCCTGATCCAGGTCTCCGTCACCGGCGGCGGCCGGCCGCCGCTGACCCTGCTGCTGGCCGGGCAGGCGACGGCGGACAGCATGTGGCGGCAGGACACCTCGGCCGGCGCGGTGCTGGTGCGCG
Source organism: uncultured Actinomycetota bacterium (assembly GCA_963794685.1). Taxonomy (GTDB): domain Bacteria; phylum Actinomycetota; class Actinomycetes; order Mycobacteriales; family Micromonosporaceae; genus CAVTWH01. Next base: position 17,158 of record CAWCFK010000018.1, read on the forward strand.
GCCCGGAGCTGGTGCGTGCCGCCGACGTGCACGCCGGCACGCTGGCGCTGACCGGCGACACCGCCGCCGCCACCGACCTGGAGGTCTGGGGGCCGCCCGGGTTCAACCGGCTGACCTGGAACGGCGCCGCAGTACGGTTGCGGCCCAACGGATCCGGCGGCTTGGTCTCGGTCGCCCCGCTGGCCGGCCCGGCCCCGGTCACGCTGCCTGACCTTTCCGCGGCGACCTGGCGGTACTCCACCGAATCGCCGGAGCAGCAGCCGGGATTCGCCGACGACGGCTGGCTGGTCGCCAACAGGACCACCACCAACAGCACCACCAAGCCGCCCGCCGGGCAGGCGGTGCTGACCGCCGACGACTACGGCTTCCACTACGGCGACGTGTGGTACCGCGGCCACTTCGCCGGCGACACCCCGAGCAGCGTGACGTTCAACTGGGGCGGTGGCGGCGGTGGCCTGTTGCAGGCCTGGCTGGACGGGGTGTACCTGGGCCAGAGTGTGCTGCCCACCAACCTGGCTTCCCCGCCCACCACCGGCACCGTGACGCTGGCCGTGCCGGAGTCGGCGCGCACCGGCGGCGACCACGTGCTGTCGGTGATGGTCCGCAACGACGGCCACAACGAGGACGGCGGGGTCAACGACGCGCAGAAGGAGGGGCGCGGGCTGATCGGCGTCGGGTACGCCGACGCCACCCCGACCCTCACCTGGAAGATCCAGGGCAACGCGGGCGGCGAGGCCGGCACCGACCCGGTACGCGGGCCGATGAACAACGGCGGACTCTACGGCGAGCGCACCGGCTTCACGCTGCCCGGCTTCCCGGACCGCAGCTGGGCCACCCGGCCGGTACCGGACGCCAGCGCCGCCACGGCCGGCACGTCCTGGTACCGGACCACGTTCCGGTTGGACGTCCCGCGCGGTGACGACGCGTCGATCGGGCTGACCATCGGCGATCCGGACGTGCTCCGGTCCGGCGGCCGCTACCGGGTACTGATCTTCCTGAACGGCTGGAACCTCGGCCAGTACATCGCCGATGTCGGCCCACAGCACACCTTCGCGCTGCCCACCGGCATCCTCAACGCGCACGGCAGCAACACCCTGGCGCTCGCGGTGACCAGCGACGGCGGCGCCGGCAACGGCCTGGAATCGGTGCAGCTGACCAACCTGGGTACCGTGCGCAGCAGCCTCACCGTGGGCCCGGTCGCCTCGCCGGGCTACCGGGGGTAGCGGGCGAGGCACCGACGCACCCGATGCCGGGCTGCCGTGCGCGCCAGCGCGATGCGGCGGCCCGGTCATAGTCAGTGCGGGCGGAGTGTGAAAGGCTGTGCGCCGCCACGTCTGCGACTTGAATCAACCGTCACACGAAGTCAGGCCGAGTAACACAACGCGACCGTCTGTCTGCGCCGGGTGCACCCCACCGTCGACGCGGCGAGGTCAACATCAGCGCACCGCAGTCCGGGCCGCCGTCCACGTGCCCGGCGCCGGTGCTGCCGGCAGGCAGTCGTCCCGGTGGCGAGTCAAGCTGGCCGAACGGTGGACATGGTCACCCGATGGTCCCTGGTCCGTTTGTTCAGATCCGTCGTAGCTTGCCCGAAGTAACTTTCACCTGGAGGCGTCATGTGGCAGGGACGGGCGGGCATTGCCGCCCTGGTTGTCGTCGCGGCCGTCGTCGCCATGCCGCTCTACCTACCGACGTCCAACAGCGCTGGCAACAACCAGATCGAGGTGTACTCGTGGTGGACCGGCCCCGGTGAGGAGGACGGCCTGAACGCGATGGTGGCCGACTTCCAGCAGAAGCATCCGGCGATCCGGTTTGTCAATGCCGCCGTGTCCGGTGGCGCCGGGTCCAACGCCAAGGCGATCCTGGCCACCCGGCTGATCGCCAACGACCCGCCCGACTCCTACCAGCGCCACGCCGGCCTGGAACTCGCCGACGACGTGCGCTCGGGCAAGGTGCAGGATCTCAGCGACCTGTACCGGCAGCAGGGCTGGCTGAACGCCTTCCCCGCCGGCCTGCTCGAACACCTGACCATCGACGGCGGGATCTACGCCGTGCCGGTGAACATCCACCGTGCCAACCTGTTCTGGTACGAGCCGGCGACGCTGCGCACGCTGGGCCTGTCCGGACCGCCGAAGACCTGGACCGAGTTCCTCGCGCAGGCGGCCGTGATCAAGGCCAAGGGGGTGACGCCGCTGACCCTGGGCCCGGAGTGGACGCAGAAGCAGCTGCTGGAGGCGGTGCTGCTGGGCGAGCTGGGCCCCGACGGCTACGAGCAGTTGTGGACCAACGCCAGCGCGTGGTCACGACCCGCGACCATCAACGCGCTGGAAGTGTTCAAGAAGGTGCTGGCGGTCTCCGACATCGCGTCCAGCGCGGCGGACTGGCAGCCACAGCTGGACCGGGTCGTCAGCGGCTCGGCGGTGTACGCGGTGATGGGCGACTGGGCCTACTCGTACCTGACGGTCGACAAGAAGCTGGCGTGGCAGCGGGACTACGCGAGCGCCGCGACCCCCGGCAGCGACGGGATCTACGACTTCCTGTCCGACTCGTTCACCCTGCCGGTCGGCGCCCGCCATCCCGAGGCTGCCCGGGACTGGCTGCTGGAGGCCGGGTCGACCGAGGGCGAGAATCTGTTCAACCCGCTCAAGGGCTCGGTACCGGCCCGACTGGACGCCGACCCGGCGCCCTACACCGGGTACCTGGCCGACGCGCTGCGCCAGTGGCGGGACCCGAAGACCCGGATCGTCGGGTCACTGACCCACGGCGTGGTCGCCGACAACGCCTGGAACGCCGAGATCGACACCGCCCTGGGCCTGTTCGTGCGGGACGGCAACGTCGGCAAGTTCGCCCGTACCGTGGCGACCAAGTACGGGGAGACCCGATGAGCGCACCCCCCGTGTCCCCGCGCCGGCAGGCGATCATCGGCGAGCTCCGGGTGGCGCACCACCGCGAGGCTCCGGTCCGTCGGCGCCGTAAGCGGGACTGGCGCGGTGGCCTGCTGCTGGTGGCCCCGTCGCTGCTGGCCATCGGCGTGTTCGTCTACGGCTTCATCGGCTGGAACGTCCGGGTGTCGTTCACCAGCTGGCGCGGCCTGACCCCGCGGTACGACTTCGTCGGCCTGCACAACTACCTGGCGCTGGCCTCCGACGAGCGGTGGCTCATCGACCTGCGCAACATCTGCGTGTTCACCGGGGTGCTGCTGGCCGGGGCACTGGCGCTGGGCTTCGCGATGGCGCTGATGCTCGACCGGGGTACCCGTGGCGAAGGGCTGCTGCGCGGCATCTACCTCTTCCCGATGGCGCTGTCGTTCATCGCCACCGGCATCGTCTGGCGTTGGCTGCTGGACAACGGTCACGGCCAGGACACCGCCGGGATCAACCGGCTGCTCAGCGACATCGGACTCGGCGTCCTGCGCAGCGACTGGCACCGCTCCACCTCGGTCTGGGCGATCGCCGCGGTGGCGCTGCCCGCCGGCTGGGCGCTGTCCGGGTACGTGATGGCGCTGTTCCTGGCCGGCATGCGGACCATCCCCGACGAGCTGCGCGACGCGGCCCGCATCGACGGGGCCAGCGAGCTCCAGGTGTTCTGGCACATCACCCGGCCCATGCTGCGCCCGGCGCTGCTCAGCGCCCTGGTCATCCTGGTGCACACCTCGCTGAAGAGCTTCGACCTGCTCTACGCGCTCGACCAGCGCAACCTGAACATCGACACCCCCTCGCTGTACATGTGGTTCACCACCTTCGACGGCGGCTTCCTCAACCGTGGCGCCACCATCGCCACCCTGCTGCTGATCGGGGTCGCGCTGGTGATCGGCCCGTACATCTGGTACTCCGTCCGCAGGGAGCCGAGCCGATGACCGCCTACAGTGCACCCACCCGGGTCTCCGCCCGACACGCGCCGCCCGAGCCCGTTCCCCGGCCGCCGACCCGCGCGCCCCGGCGCTGGCTCACCGTGCTGCGCTACGCCACCCTGTACCTGCTCGCCGCGGTGTTCCTGCTGCCCATCTATGTCCTCGTTGTCACTTCTCTGAAGGCGCCCGACCAGGTCAGTGTGGTCGGCATGTGGCAGCTGCCGCACTCGCTGTCGCTGGACAGCTTCGGCGCCGCCTGGCCCAAGCTCGCCCGCGGCCTGCGCAACAGCGTCGTGCTGGCGGTACCGGCCAGCCTGATCTCTTCGCTGCTCGGCGCCGCGAACGGGTTCGCGCTGGCCAAGTGGCAGTTCCGCGGCTCCCGGTTGGTGTTCCCGCTGATCCTGTTCGGCATCTTCGTGCCGTACCAGGCGGTCATCATCCCGCTGGTACAGGTGATGAACAGCGCTGGCCTGCGGGGCGGCTCGGACCCCACCGGCGGCCTGCGCGGCCTGCTGCTGGTGCACATCATCTACGGCCTGCCGCTGACCACCCTGGTGTTCCGCAACTACTACCTGGCCCTGCCCGGCACCCTGCTGGAGGCCGCCCAACTCGACGGCGCCACGATGTTCCGCACCTTCATCGACATCGGTATCCCGCTGGCCCGGCCGGCGTTCGCCGTCTCGATCATCTGGCAGTTCACCGCAGTCTGGAACGACTTCCTCTTCGGCGCGGTGATGACCACCCGGGACGCCTGGCCGGTGACGATCGCGCTCAACAACATCGCCGGTGGCCAGTCGGTGCCGTTCAACGAGGCGATGGCCGGCGCCCTGCTCGCCTGCCTGCCCACCCTCGCCGTCTACATCTTCCTCAGCCGCTACCTGATGCGCGGCCTGCTGGCCAGCAGCCTGCAACGCTGACCGGGCACGACCCCGTCGAGCGCGTCGAGCGGGACGGTACGGGTGAATGGGAGCAGCGGCGGCGACCGATGGTGCGCCACCGCTGCTCCGTACCCAGGTGTGGTCTGCTTTCTACCGGGCCCGGACGTTGTCGATGGAGACGTCGGTGCCGTTGAGGAAAATCCATACCGACCGGATCTGCGTCGGGTCCAGGGTGACGCCGGCCGGGCAGGCGATGTCGGTGAACTTCTGCTTGATGGTTCTGCTGGAGTTCGCGTTGTCCAGGCCCAGGCGCCGCCCTGGCACCAGGTGAGGTCGGGCCCGACCTGCGGCGAACTCGCCGGTCGTGCCGGTCGCACCGGTTTTCACATCGAACTTGAGCGTGGACCGGCCGGTCAGGTCGAGTGGCTCGGCGAAGGTGCGGCCGAACCAGTTGCCGCTGGTGGGTGTTCTGAGGGTGGCAGCGGCGGCTGGAGAGCGTCTCCAGCCACCACAGCGCGCTGGTACGGCAGTCGGTGGGGTGGCTCGACAACGGGAGAGCGGGGCCCGGCTGGCATCGCCCATCGTCAGCGGCGTTCCCGGCAGGCGGACGGATTATGCGGTCCCGGTCAGCTGGCCGGCACGTTCACCCAGAACCGGGTGTCGTTGCTGAGGTTCGCTGAGCTCTTGTTGAGCTGGGTCTGGATCCAGTACACGGCGGTCTTGTAGGCGCCGCGGTGCTGCCCCGAGGAATCAGGTGCGGGGTCTCGTCCTGGACCGAGCCGCCGGACCTGCCGCCGATGACGCCCAGCAACTCCCGCGCGGCGTGCGCGCCGTAGGCGGGGATGTCACGCGACATCGCGGTGAGCGCGGGATGGACCAACTGGCACAGCACCGAATCATCCCAGGCGATGATCGACACGTCGGTGGGCACCGAGAACCCCATCTCGCCGGCGACCGCGAGCCCGGCGATGGCCATCACGTCGTTGTCGTAGAGGATCGCAGTGGGCCGCGGGCGTGAGCTGAGCAGCCGGCGGGTCGCACGCGCCCCGTCCTCGCCGGTGTAGTCCGTGGAGACCGTCACGGCCGGGGCCAACGCCAGTGTCTGGCACACGTCCGTGAAAGCCTCGGTGCGCGTCGCGGTGTGCAGCAGTTCCGGCAGGCCCCCGACGCGGGCGATGTTCCGGTGTCCGAGGGTCGCCAGGTACCGGACGGCCTCGACGACCGCCGCGGCGTCGTCAGCCCACACGTTCAGCAGACTGCCCGAGCCGGAGTTGCCGCCGATGATCACCGCCGCCAGGTCCAGCTCCTGCAGGACAGGTATCCGCGGATCGTCCACCCGCAGGTCACACACCAGTACCCCGTCCACCCGGCGCTCGCCCCACCAGCGCCGGTACAGCGCGATCTCGGCGTCCTGGTCGGCCACCACCTGCAAGGTCAACGCGTATGCCCGGGTGGACAGCTCCGCCTCGACTCCGCTGATCAGCTCCATGAAGAACGGCTCGACCCCGAGGATGCGGGCCGGCCGGCGGAGCACCATCCCGATGTTGTTGCTCGGGGCCCCGGTCAGGGCACGCGCCGCCCCGTTGGGGTTCCAGCCGATTTCCTTGGCGATCGCCAACACCCGTTCCCGGGTCGCCTGCGACACACCGGGTTGACCGTTGAGGGCGTAGGACACCGCCCCCTTGGATACGCCGGCCTGCCGGGCGATGTCCGCGATCGTCGGACGCTTCACCGTTGCCCTCCCTGAAGCGTCGAGCTGACCCGGTTAAGGGATCGCGGCACCGCGCAGCGGCGGGTGCGGCCATACGACACCTTACAGGACCACCCGAATCGGCCCGGACGTGCAGTTCTTTTGCCTTGGTAGTCGGCAAATCGAGACCCGGCTGCACCGCATCGACTAGCTGACCTGTGGTTGACACCGCCGCACCCCGGCTCTACCGCCCGTCGTACTTACCCGGTTCAGTTGGTCGGGAGATGTGTGTCGGCTCGGTAGTACGCCGTTGACGGTACCGCGTATAGCGCACTAGTCTGCATCACGTGGATACCACGCAGCTCTTGAAAGGCGTGCTCGACCTCGCCGTGCTCGCGGTCCTGCGCGAGGAGGACGGCTACGGCTACGACATCCTGCGCCGGCTGCGTAACGCCGGGCTGGAGGAAGTCGGCGACGCCTCGGTCTACGGCACCCTGCGCCGGCTGTTCCAGGCCGGCATGCTGACCACCTACGTGGTGCCCAGCGAAGAAGGCCCGCACCGCAAGTACTACGCGCTCAACCCGGCCGGGCGCACTCAGCTCGGCCGCTCCGGCGAGGTCTGGAAGTCCTTCGCCACCACCATGGACAGCCTGCTCGCAGGGGCTGCGTCGGCACCGGGAGGAGTGGCATGAGCACGGTGTCCGCGCTCGCGCGCCAAGGGATCGCGCAGTACCTGGAGGGCGTCCGCGCAGCCCTGTCCGACCTGCCCGAACAGGTCCGTGAGGAGTTGCTCGAGGACCTTCCGGACCACCTGGCCGAGGTCTACGCCGAGGACACCGGCCCGTTGGCCCAGCGGCTCGGCAGCCCGGCGAGCTACGCGGCCGAGCTGCGGGCCGCCGCCGGAATCCCCGCAGGGGTACCGAGTTGGAAACTCCGTCCGCCGCTGGCTGTCCAGCTGGCGCCGGTGATCGAGACCGCGCGCCGAGCCGACGTGCGGATCGGTGGCTGGCTCGGATACCCCACCCTGAGCGCCTTCGGCCGGCTGCTACGCCCCGGCTGGTGGGTGCTTCGCGGCTACCTGCTGGCCCTGCTCGTCCTGGACGCGCTCGGCATCGGCGGCACCGGCGTGTTCCCGGCCATCGGCGGCAACGTCGTCGCCGGCACGCTGTTCGCGTTGGTGGTCATCGGGTTCTCGGTCTGGCTCGGCAACCGGAGCATGCTCGCGCTCGACCGGCCGGCCGACTCCCCGGCCCGCTGGCGCGGGCTGCGAGTGCGCCACCTTCTCATCGGCGCGAACGCGCTGCTGGTCCTGCTGGTACTGGTGAACCTGCCGTTCGGCGGCAACTCCGCCGACGACGGCAGCTACCAGCCTGCCGCCCCGCCCGCGGTGCGCGACCTGTTCCCGTACGGGCCGGACGGCCAGCCGCTGCGCGGCGTGCAGCTCTACGACCAGTACGGGCAGCCCGTGCAGGTCGGCGACCCGGCGCTGTGCCAGGACCCGGGAGGCGGCTCCTGGGTGTGGGCCTATCCACTGTGCGGCGCTGCGCCCTACGCCTCGATCAGCCCGGTGGCGTCACCCGGCTCCGACGCCGCCCCGTCCGGCAACGCCAGCGGGTCACCACAACCGTCCGGCAGCGGCAGCCCCGACCCACGCCTGTCGCCGAGCGCCTCGCCCGCACCGCAGCCGTCGGCCTCCTGAGCGGTCACGGGTGGCGCGGCGGACCCGTCCCCGGCAAGGGCCCGTCCCCGGCAAGGGCCCGTCCCCGGCAAAGGATCAGCCGTTGCCGGTGACGGTCAGCGCGGTGAAGGACGGGCGGGTGCCTGTCGCGGTGTCGTTGATCGCGACACCGACGCCACCGGTGGTCCGGGCGCCACCCGCGTTGGCGGTACCCAGCCACGCGCCGCCGTCCACCCGCACCGCGGTCCCGCCGTCGGTCACCCGTACCTCGATGTGGTGGCTGGCGCCCGCGCCGATCCGGGCGGACGCCACCACGCCGGTCCCGACGAGCAGCTCCACTTCGGAGTTGCCGACCCGGGCGGAGACCGCGGCGTCGCTGTCCACCCGGACGGCCACCGTTGCGCTCATGTTGCCGGCCCGCAGGTCGCGGACGTCGGCGGTGACCGTGTAGTCGGTCCAGTCGGCGCTGGAGTACGGGCGCAGCGCCGCGTACGCGTAGGTCGGGCTGGTCGGGTCGGTGCCCCCGCGGGTCAGCGCCGCGAGCGTGGTGGCCGGCTCCTGGTGCTGGTCGCGCCAGTCCCAGGGCTGGGCGAAGGCGTCGGTCACCGACGGCTGCCGGGCGGTCCACTCGACCACCTCGCTGACCAGTTCGGTGGCGGCGGTGGTGGCGTACACCTCGATCCGGTCCACCTGGCCACCGGCGGCCGAGCGACGGCTGCTGGGCTGCGGCTCGCGGGACTTGTTGGTCAGCGAGGCGACGAAGTCGCCGGCGATCAGCTGCTGGCTGAAGGCGGCCGCCTGGGAGTCCGTGTCCGAGTCGCCGACCTCGGAGAACGGGTAGGCGAACAGCTGCGGACGAGGCAGGTGGTGGGCGGCGAAGTCGGCGAACAGCGCGGTGAAGTCAGCGGAGATGCGCTGCCGGAACGACTCCAGCGACTCGGTCTGCCCGGTCGTCGGGTCGTAGACCCGGTTGGTCAGCGGTGAGCCCAACTGGTCCGCGCTGATCTTCACCCGGGTGTGCAGGTCGTGCGTGTGCGCCTGGAAGTCCCAGCGCCCCGAGCCGGTCATCTTCGCCACCTCGGCCCACGTCAGGTAGTACGGCTGGTGGGTGCCGACCCGGCCGCTGATCAGGTACGACGCGGCCGTCATGTGGTGCCGCGCGAGGACCGGATCGGCGTAGGTCCACAGCCCCCGGGTGCCGTCGTCGAAGGTGATGTAGACCGACCGGGCCGGCGGCTGCCCGCCCTGCAGGTAGCCGACGTACTCGGCGGTCGTCAGCGTGTGGTAACCGGCCTTCTCCAGCGCGGACAGCTGCGCGTCGAACTGTCCGGGGGAGACGACGTAGTGGTCCTGTCCGGATTCGTCCAGGTCGGCGGCGCTGGCCCCGGTCAGCGGCCGGATGTCGTGGTAGGCGAGCACCACCGGCGCGGCGGTCGCGGGCAGGCTGGCCGCCTGAGACGCGAAGAGTTGCACGTCGGCCGGGTCCAGGGTGGCAGCCGCGGTGTGTACCTGCTTGGCCACGTCGTGGTTGGCGGTGGCCAGGTGCCAGGCGACCGCGAACGGCGCCGCGCCGAGCACGGCACTGGCCACGGCGAGCCCCACCCGGGCAAGTCGGTTGCCGATCACTGGAACAGCCCTCCCCGGGTCAGCACGATGAGGTACAGCAGGACGATGACGGCGGCGCTCAGGCCGCCGGTGAGCAGGCGCCTCATGCCGCGCTCCTCGACCAGACCTTGCTGCGGATGGTCAGCAGCGAGTAGGGCAGCAGCCAGGACAGCATGGTCGCGGAGATCAGGCTCATCACCGCGCGGTAGCGCCAGTGCGGCGACTGCGGGTTGTCCACCTTGTACGACAGCCCCCAGGCGCTGCCTTTGACGAGCACACCGCACAGGTACAGCAGCGGGATCTGCCAGAGCCCGACGGCCGGGGCCCAGACCAGGTGCGCGAAGGCCATGAACGGGGCCATCGCCACCCACAGCGCGTGCCCGTAGTAGAGCGCGGCCGGTCCCGGGCCCCGCCGCCACATGAACGTGCCGGTGAAGAACAGGTTGCGCAGGTAGCTCTTCTTCCAGCGCACCTGCTGGCGCAGGAACGGGCGCAGCCGGGCCGGCACGGTGGTCAGCACCTTGGCGGAGCGCACATACCCCACCTGCCACGCCAGCTCCGGATAGTCCACTTCGGACACGAACGGCGAGTCGGCGTTGCGGCGCTTGAGTTTTTGCCCGACCCAGCGCTGGCCGAGCACGTACCCGGTGAGCTGCCGGTCGGTGGCGAACCGGAACTCCCCGCCGAGGAAGCGGTCCTGTGCCCAGGCTGGCAGGTAGTTGTAGATCGCCTCGCGGCGGAACACCGCGAGCGGGCCGGAGACGCAGGTGACCGAGCCGAAGCTGGCCTCGGCCGCCTTGGCGACCCGGAACTGCCCCTCGTACCAGACGTCCTGGGCGCGGGTGAGCATCGTTTCGTCGGCGTTGAGCGCCCGCGCGTGCCCGCTGACCGCCCCGAGCCGGGGCTGGCGGCGCAGCGCTTCGACACACCGGCTCAATGCGTCCGGGGCCAGCACGCAGTCGGAGTCGGTGAAGGCGATCACCTCGCCGGTGGCAAACCCGGCCGCGTGCACCAGGGCCTTCTTCTTGCCGACGTTGGTGGGCATGTGCAGCACGGTGATGCCCAGCTCGGCGGCGAGCCGGTCGAGCAGTTCGCCGGTGCCGTCGGTGGACCCGTCGTCCACCACGATGATCTGCAACGACGGGTAGTCGCTGGCGGCCATCGAGCGGACGCACTCCTCGATGCCGACCACCTCGTCCTTGACCGCGACCAGGAAGCTCACCGTCGGCTGGGCGACCAGCGCGGGGAAGCCGTGCCGGCGCCGGGGGGTTGCCGCCGGCGTCTGGCTGGGGTCCTGGTAGCGGGCGTAGGCCAGGTAGAACACCGCGATGGTGCTGGCCAGCACGGTGAAGCCGTAGGCCAGCATCAGGTGGGCGTGCGGCAGTCGGGGCGCCTGCCGGGCCAGCAGTACCAGCAGCGGCAGCAGCGCCGCGACGGTACCGAGCCGGCGTAGACCACGTCGGACGTCGGGGGAGAGCTTCACGTCAGACGACTTCCCGCAGCGGCACGTCGTGCAGCTGGTAGCTGGCGTCGAGGACGGCCGGCTGGGTACGCAGCCACGCCTCGTCCACGCCGCGCTGCGGGGTGTGCACCAGGACCAGATCCCAGTCCTGTCCGGCGTAGTCGGCGGTGGGGGTCAGCGTGCCGGCGGTCAGCCGTACCCGGTCGACCATGTCGTCAACGAAGCCCACCCGGGCGCCGGCACCGGCCAGCTCGTCGAGGATCTGTAGGGCCGGGGACTCGCGGACGTCGGCGACGCCGGGCTTGTAGGCGACCCCGACGATCAGCACGCGGGCACCGGCCAGCGCCTGCCCCCGGTCGGCCAGCACCTCACGGGCCCGGTCGACGACCCGCCGGGGCCGGGCCGCGATACCGCGCATGGCGGCGTCGATCAGCGACGACTCGCGCCGCTGTCCGCGCAACTGCCACAGCAGGTAGTGCGGGTCGCAGGGGATGCAGTGCCCACCGACGCCGGGGCCGGGGTAGAACGGCATGAAGCCGTACGGCTTGGTGGCTGCTCCGGCGATCACCTCGGTGACGTCCACGTCCAACGCCCGGCACGCCTCGGCGAACTCGTTGGCCAGCGCGATGTTCACCGCCCGGAAGGTGTTCTCCAGCAGCTTGGTCATCTCCGCGGCCTGGGCCGAGCTGACCTGGTGGACCAGCGGGGTGATGTGCCCGAGCACCGCCGCGGCCCGCGCGGTGCAGGCGGCGGTGACCCCGCCGACCACCCGCGGGGTCTGCTCCTGGCGGTGCGAGTCCACGCCGGGGTCGACGCGCTCGGGGGCGAACGCGACGAAGATGTCCCGACCGGTCACCAGACCGCGCTCGGCCAGCGGCGTGACCAGCAGATCGTGGGTGGTGCCGACGTAGGTGGTCGAGGTCAGCACGATGGTCTGCCCGGGGCGGGCCCGTTCGACCACCGTGGCGCAGGCCGCCCGCAGCGCGCCGAGATCGGGGTTGAGGTGCTGGTCGACCGGGGTCGGCACGCAGATGATCACGGTGTCGGCGGCGGTCATCGTGGCCGCGTCCGAAGTCAGCCGCAGCAGCGGCGAGCGCAGCGCGGCGCGCAGCCGCTGCCGGTCGTCGGCCAGCAGGTCGGCGCTCGCGGTGCGGATCTCGTCCAGCCGGGCCGCACTGATGTCGATACCGGTGACGTTCGCACCCCGGTCGAGGAACGCCAGCGCGGTCGGCAGTCCGACGTAGCCCATCCCGACGATGGCGATGTGACTGCCGGCGGCGTCGGCGGTGTCGGGGCGGACCAGGTACTCGGCGGGCGGGGCCAATAGCGACATATTCGGCTCATCACACTAGATGGGGGAGATGGGTCAATAGTCGGTCGAGTCGGGTGCCCCGCCAAGCGGCCGCTGACGCCCGGAGAAGGCCGACGCATGATTTATGGCACCTCGGAGTTGGCCGCCTACCCTCGGTGAGGAGAACCGTCCCGCCGGCCCCGCGAACCCCACCGGCACCGCAATCGGCGGCACATGAGGTCCGTCACGGGCTGGGCGTTGAACTCGTCGTCAGACGGCGAACAGCAGGGCTGCGCTGACGAGCACGACCACGGCGGTGGCGAAGTGGATGCCGAACGCAACCGCCTTCGTGCCGCCGTTGCGCAGCACGATGAGGGTGTCGCCGAGCGGGAGCAGCGCCGCGACGAGCATGCACCAGGCCGCCGCGTGCGCACCGGCGAACGCGATCAGCGCCAGGCCGAGCAGCCCGTAGCCGAGGTCGCGCGAACCTTTGACGGTCAGGTAGGCGCTCGGCTTCGCCGGTACGCCGTAGCCGGTCGCCGCGGGTTCGGGCTGCAGCAGAAACCGTGCGCCGATGAACACGACGAACAGGTCGAGGACGATGGCCAGGCCGTACGCAGTGAACGTGAGCATCGAGCGCCTCCAGTGCTAGCGTTGCTAGGAATTGGGTCGACGCTAACATAGCTGCAGCAGAACTTCTAGCAGTGCTAGGATCAGGTATGACGACACAGGCACGCCGAGAACGCGAACGCGCCGAGCGGGAGCGGCTGATCGTCACTGCGGCGCGGGAACTCGCTGAGGCCGAGGGCTGGGAGGCGGTCACGACGCGGCGCCTGGCCGAGCGGGTCGAATACAGCCAGCCGGTGCTCTACAGCCACTTCACCGGCAAGGACGCGATCATGGCGGCCGTCGCGGTGGACGGGTTCGCCGACCTGGCCGCCGAGTTTCGGATCGCGCGGACATCGGCGGCCAGCCCGCGACTGGCTCTCGCCGCGGTCGCTGCGGCCTACCTCGCGTTCGCGGAGCGGCGGCCGTCGATCTACGACGTGATGTTCAACCAGACGGTCAGCCTGCCGTTCGCCACCCCCGACGCGCCGGCCGCCCTGCACGCCGCGTTCGATGAGCTGCTCCTGGCCGTCCGGCCCAGCGCCGTAGACGACGACGAGGGCCTGCTGACGGAGGCGGTGTGGGCCGGGCTCCACGGCCTAGTGACGCTCACCCGCGGCGGGCGGCTGCCGCGCGAACACGAGCAGCAGCGGCTGGCGATTCTGATCGACCGGCTGACAAACCAACGGTCGTAGCGCTCCGCCGTGGGTGCCCGGGCCTTGCGCGAGCTGGACACAACGGCCGCGCTCTGAAGAGAGCCGCGATCTGAAGAGAACCGCCGCGATCTGGAACAGAATCCGAAAGAACGGCGATCTGGAATAGAACCGCGTAGTGGCAAGGAGATTCACTCCTTGCCACTACTAACGTATAGCGCACCGGGGGGCTTGCGGCAAGACCCGGGTCGTACCGCAGAATCGTCTGCCGAGGCTACAACCTGCGGAAATGGGGCACGACGTGCGTGTGTTGTCGGGCAGAGGACGTGTTGACGGACCGCCGGTGGGACGGGCGGCGCCGGGAACGCGGATACGGAGTACGGCTGCCTCGGAGGTGTCGTGATGATCGGGCAGTACGTGTTGGGTCTGGAGGAAGTTGACCCGACTCAGGTCGCGGTCGTCGGCGGCAAGGGTGCGCAACTGGGGGGTCTGTCGCGGATCGACGGTGTCCGCGTGCCGGTCGGCTTCTGCGTGACGACGGAGGCCTTCCGACGGATCATGGCGGAAGCGCCGGCCGTCAACGATCAGCTCGATCGGCTGGCGCGCCTGAACCCCGACGATCGGGAGGCGATCCGCACGCTGAGCGCGCAGCTCCGCGGGACCATCGAAGCCGTCACCATTCCCGGCGAGCTGGCGGCGGCGATCACCCGCGCGCTGGCCCGGCTCGGCGAGCAGGCCGCGTACGCCGTGCGGTCCAGTGCGACGGCGGAGGACCTGCCGACGGCCTCGTTCGCCGGCCAGCAGGACACGTACCTGAATGTGCTGGGGCCGGCCGCGATCCTGCAGCACGTCAGCCGGTGCTGGGCCTCGCTGTTCACCGAGCGGGCGGTGACCTACCGCCAGCGCAGCGGCATCGACCACCGTACGGTCGCGATGGCCGTGGTCGTACAGCGGATGGTTTTCCCGCAGGCGGCCGGCATCCTGTTCACCGCCGACCCCGTCACCTCCGACCGGCGGGTTGTCGTGGTGGAGGCCGGTTTCGGCCTCGGTGAGGCGCTGGTCTCCGGTCTGGTGAACGCGGACGTGTTCAAGGTACGCGACGGCGAGCTCGTCGCCACGGCGGTCGCCAGCAAACACCTTGCCATCCACGCCTCGCCGGCCGGCGGGACGCAGCAGGTGCCGATCGACCCGCAGCAGCAGGCGCAGCCCGCGCTGACGGACCCGCAGGTGCTACGGCTCGCGCAGTTGGGGCGGCGGATCGAAGCGCACTTCGACCGTCCGCAGGACATCGAATGGTGCCTGGTCGACGATGACTTCCAGATCGTCCAGAGCCGGCCGATCACCACCCTGTTCCCCATCCCGGAAACCGGCGACCGGGAGAACCACGTGTACCTCTCCGTCGGCCATCAGCAGATGATGACCGACGCGATGAAGCCCCTCGGGATCTCCTTCTGGCAGATGACGACCCCCCGGCCGATGGCCGAGGCCGGCGGGCGGCTGTTCGTCGACGTCACCCGCCACCTGGCCGCTCCAGCGAACCGGGCCGGCCTGCTGGAGGCGATGCAGAGATCCGATCCGCTGATGGCGGACGCGATGCAGACCATCCTCGGACGAGACGGCTTCATCCCCCCGCTCGCTGACGAGGAATCCGCCGGGCCGCCGATCGGCGGCCCGACAGACCCGATCGAGACAGATCCGGCCATCGTCGCGGAGCTGATCGGGCAAAGCCGGGCCTCCATCGCCGCCCTGAAAAACGACATCCAGCCGTTGTACGGAGCGGAGCTGCTCGACTTCATCCTGGCCGACATCCAGGAGCTGAGGCGGCTGCTGTTCGACCGGCGCAGCTTCCAGGTGTTCATGTCGGCGATGGAAGCCGCATGGTGGCTCACCGACCAACTGCAGGCGTGGCTGGGTGAGAAGAACGCGGCGGACACCCTCACCCAGTCCGTTCCCGACAACATCACCTCCGAGATGGGGCTGGCGCTGCTCGACGTCGCGGACGTGATCCGCCCGCATCCGCAGGTGGTCGCGTTCCTGCGCCAGGTCGGCGACGACGACTTCCTGGCCGAGCTGGCCGAGGTCCCGGGCGGCGGCCGGGACGCCCGCGACGCCATCGTGGCGTGGCTGGACCGGTACGGGATGCGCTGCGTCGGCGAAATCGACATCACCCGGCCGCGGTGGAGCGAACGCCCCTCGGCGCTGGTGCCGGTGATCCTGGGCAATGTCAGGAACTTCGAGCCGGGCGCCGGCGGGCGCCGTTTCCAGCAGGGGCTGCGGGAGGCGACGGCGAAGGAGCAGGAACTGCTGGAGCGCTTGCGAACCCTGCCGGACGGCGAGCACAAGGCCGAAGAGACGAAGCGGATGATCGACCGGGTCCGCACCTTCATCGGGTACCGGGAGTATCCGAAGTACGGCATGGTCAGCCGCTACTTCGTCTACAAGCAGGCCCTGCTGGCTGAGGCGGAGCGGCTCGTGCAGGCCAAGGTGCTTCGCGAGCAGGAAGACATCTTCTACCTCAGGTTCTCCGAACTACCCGACGTGGTGCGCTCGAACACCGTCGACGACCAGCTCATCCAGCAGCGCAGGGAGGCGTTCCGGTCGTACCAGGCGCTCACCCCGCCGCGGGTGCTGACCTCGGATGGCGAGGTCATCGCCGGGGCGTACCGGCGCGACGACGTGCCGCCCGGCGCACTGGCCGGTCTTCCGGTCTCCGCCGGAGTCGTCGAGGGACGGGCCCGCGTCATCCTGGACATGGCGCAGGCCGATCTCGAAGCCGGCGACATCCTGGTCACCGCCTACACCGACCCCAGTTGGACGCCGCTGTTCGTGGCGATCGGGGGCCTGGTCACCGAGGTGGGCGGCCTGATGACGCACGGCGCGGTGATCGCCCGGGAGTACGGTCTGCCGGCCGTCGTCGGGGTGCCGGACGCCACCCGGCTGATCTCCGACGGGCAACGGATCCGGGTCCACGGCACCGACGGGTACATCGAGATTCTGTCCTGACCGCGGGGGAGTGGCCACGGAACTGTCCGGCGTCCGGGGTAGCTCCGCGCAGATGGGGGTAGGAGTCGGCGGTGCGGACACCTCTGGTGCGGTATCTGGGTGCTGCGACACTGGCGCGTGGCGCCGACTCGGGCGCCGCGGTCGGCCTGGTGCTGTTGGCGGCCTCGACACCGGGCCTGTCCCGGCCGGCGCTGGTGGGCGCTCTGCTGGTGAGCTGTCTGTCCGCGCCGCACCTGCTCGGTCCGCTGCTGGCGCACCGGCTGGACCGGGCGCGGGACGGGCGGCGGCTGATCGCGGTGGTGACCGCCGGGTACGGGGTCGCGCTCGCGGTCGCGGCGACCGGTATCGGGGTGCTGCCGGTCGGGCTGGTCGCCGCCGCCGTGGTGGCGGCCGGGCTCGGTGGCCCGCTGCTCACCGGCGGTCTGAGCAGCCGGTTGGCGTGGCTGGTCCCGGCCGGCGAGCGGGCGCAACGGCGGGCGCAGGGCTGGGACTCGCTGAGCTACGGGGTGGCCGGTACAGCAGGACCTGCGTTGGTGGCGACACTGGCCGGCGTGGCCGGGGCGCGTACCGCGATGCTGGCGTTGGCCGGCGTGGCGGTCATCGCGGCCGGCCTGGTGTTGACCCTGCCTGCCGACGGCGGTGGCAATGAGGCGGCCGCAGTGCTGCCGGTGCGGCAGGCGCTCCGGCTGATTGTGACCACCGGGCCGCTGCGCCGGGTGATGTACACGACGATGGTGACGGCCGCGCCGATCGGGGCGGTGGTGGTGCTGGCGGTCGCGCTCGGCGCCGAGTTGGGCGTCAGCGCCGAGGCCGCGGCGTTGCTGGCAGCCGCGTTCGGGCTGGGCAACCTGATCGGTTCTCTCGTGGTGACCGCACGGCCGCTGCTCGGCGAGCCGGAGCGGCTGGTGGTGGTGGCCGCGGCCCTGGTCGGGCTGGGCTTCGCCGGCTGCGCGGTGGCGCCGAACTATCCGCTGGCGGTGGCCGCGTTCGGGCTCGTCGGAATCCTCAACGCGCCGTTCTTCACGGCGACGCTCGCTTCCCGCTCGCGCTACTCCCCACCGCAGGCACGGGCGCAGGTCTTCGTGTCGATGGCCGCGCTCAAGGTCGGCGCGGCGGCGATCGGCACCGCGGCGGCCGGTGCGGCGCTCTCCCTGGGACCACGCCCACTGCTCGCCCTGGCCGCCGTGGTGGTGGCGGCGACCGCGGTGGCGAGCCTCGTCGACCGCAGGATCAGCACCGACCGATCGTCGGCGTGCTCCGCTGTTCCACCTGGTCCACCTGGTCCACCTGGTCCACCCGGACGGCCGGCTGGTGCACGGTGACGGTCGGCGGATCCATGCTGAAGGTCAGACCGTCCGCGCGCAGCGCCGCCATCGTGGCGCAGACCGCGCCGTACAGGTTGTTGAGCCGCAGCCAGCCGTCGTCGTAGAGGGTGTCCTCGTAGCGGGTCGCGTCGTCCGGTGACACGCACAGTGGCCGCAGCGGCGGCAGCGGCCCGGCCAGCTCCGTGACGCACGCCCGCAGCACGCAGCCGGTGGAGCCGCCGACGCCGACCGCGGTGTCCTGCCTGAGGATCCGGCACACCGCGATCGCCTCGCAGTCGCGGACCGTGACCCGCCGGTCGTAGCTGGCCCCGGTGAGGAAGGACGACGGGCGGCTGGCGCCGATGCCGGGTATCAGGCGGGCGCCCGGCGTCGTCGGCAGCAGCCGGTCGGCCGCCCGTGCTTCGGCCGTCGCCAACGAGGAGTGCGCGTCGACAGCGACCACGCTGATCAGCCGACCGGACCGGCGTACCGCGTCGGCGATGCCGGCCAGCGTGCCACCGGTGGAGACGGCCACGTACACCGTGTCCAGGTCGTCGCCGCCCTGGTCGAGGATCTCCGGCCCGGTGGTCTGGGTGTGGATCTGCGGGTTGGCCGGGTTCTCGTACTGGTTCGTCCACCGGTACCCGGGATTGTCGGCGCACAACTGCCGGACCCGGGCCAGCCGGCTCAGCAGGTACCCGCCCCGGCCGTCCGGCTCGTCGACGACGTCGATGCGCGCCCCGGCCGCCCGCATCGCCGCAACCGACACCGCCGGCGTCTTCGGATCGATGACGGCGATCATGGAGCAGCCCAGCAGCCGCGTCTGGTGGGCCAGCGCGATACCCAGGTTGCCGGAGGTGGACTCGACCACCACGGTGCCGGGGGTCAGCGGCGCCGCCGCGTCCAGTGAACGCAACAGGCCGATGGCCGTACGGGCCTTCACCGAACCGGAAGCGTTCGCGCTCTCCTGTTTGAGCAGGACGAGCAGCGTTGCGCCGCGGTAGCGGACCTGTAGCTGGGCCACAGGAGTGCGGGTGATCGGCTGCCACAGTTCAGCCGTCATGGCGACAGGATGCCGAGCGCCGGCGCGTTCCAGGAAGGCCGTGGCGACTAGTCGCCAATGCCGGCCGGGACTCTTGTTGGCCGCCGGACGCCGGCAGCATTGTGGCCGCATGGTCACGCAGGCAGACAGCGCTCTCCCGGCACCGGCGCGTACGCCGGCCCAGCCCATCGCGATCGTCGGAATGGCCGGCCGGTTCCCCGGCGCGCCCAGCGTCGAGGATCTGCGCCGGAATCTGTTGGAGGGCGTGGAGTCCATCACGTTCTTCGACAAGGCACAGCTACTCGCCGCCGAGCTGTCTGAAGAGGACCTCGCCGACCCGGACTTCGTCGGCGCCGCCCCGGTGCTCGGCGGCACCGACCTCTTCGACGCGGCGCTGTTCGGGTTGAGCGCCCGCGAGGCGCAGCTGCTCGACCCGCAGTACCGGGTGTTCCTCGAGGTGTGCCACGAGGCGCTGCAGGACGGGGCGGTGGTACCGGGCGGCCACGACACCCGCGTCGGCGTGTACGCCGGCTCGAAGCACAACGCCTACCTGGACCGCAACGTGCTGCGTAACTCCGCGGTCATGAAGGCCACCGGCAACCTGATGGCGATCATCAACAACCACACCGACTACCTGGCCACCGGGGTCGCCTACCGGCTCGGCCTGACCGGCCCGGCCGTCACCATGGTCACCGCCTGCTCGACGTCGCTGGTGGCAGTGCACAGCGCCGTCCAGGCGCTGCGTGCCGGCGAATGCGAGGTCGCCCTCGCCGGCGGCGTGGAGATCGACGTGCCGGAGGTCGGTGGCTACCTCTACAAGGAGGGCGGCATCTTCTCCCCGGACGGGCGGGTCCGTCCCCTCGACGCCAAGGCGCGCGGCACCGTGTTCGGCAGCGGCTGCGGCGCGGTCGTCCTCAAGCGACTCGACGACGCGATCGCCGACGGCAACCCGATCCACGCCGTCATCCGGGGCAGCTCGGTCAACAACGACGGCAACGCCAAGAGCGGCTTCTTCGCGCCCAGCCGCACCGGGCAGGTGGCCGTGGTCAACGCCGCGCTCGCCGACGCCGGGGTCGACCCGGGCACCATCGGCTACGTCGAAGCGCACGGCACCGGCACCCTCATCGGCGACCCCACCGAGGTGGGCGCGCTGTCCGACGCCTTCCGCCAGCACACCGACGCGGTCGGCTACTGCGCCATCGCCTCGGTCAAGTCCAACGTCGGCCACCTGGGCGCCGCCGCCGGCATCACCGGCCTGATCAACGCGGTCTGCAGCGTCCGGGACGGGCTGCTCGCCCCGGTCATCAACTTCGAAGAACCCAACCCCCGCATCGACTTCGGCAGCAATCCGTTCTACGTCAACCTGACCCCGAAGGTGTGGGCGGGCGACGGTCCACGCCGCGCGGCGATCAGCTCCTTCGGCATCGGCGGCACCAACGCCAACGTGATCATCGAGCAGGCGCCCACCCGCGCGGTCCGGCCGCCCGGCCGCCGGCCGTACCAGCTGCTGCCGATGACCGCCAACACCGCCGACGCGGTCACGGCGCTCGCCGCCGACCTCGCCGATCACCTGGACGCCAACCCCGCCACGCTGGCGGACACGGCCTACACGCTGAGCACCGGACGCGCCCCGCTGAAGTTCCGCACCGCCGTCGTGGCCGGCGACGCCAGCCGGGCCGCGGAGGCGCTGCGGGCTGAGAGCCGGCCGGTGCAGGCCACTGCCGGGCGTACCGCCACCTTCCTGTTTCCCGGCCAGGGCGCCCAGTACCCGGGCATGGCCGCCGGGCTGTACGCCGCCGAACCGGTGTTCCGCGCCGAGATCGACGCCTGCGCCACCGTGCTGCGCGACGCCGGAGTGGACCTGCACGCCCTGCTCACCGACGCCGACGAGGCGACCCTCAGCCAGACCCGCAACGCCCAGCCGGTGCTGTTCGCCGTCGAGTACGCCCTCGCCCGCACCCTGATCGAAGCCGGTGTTGAGCCCACCGCGATGGCCGGACACAGCGTCGGCGAGTACGTCGCCGCCACTATCGCCGGCGTGCTGCACCGCGACGACGCGCTGCGCCTGGTGGCCCGGCGCGGGGCGCTGATGCAGGCGATGGCGCCGGGCTCGATGCTCGCCGTCACGCTGCCCGAGGAGATGCTCGACAGCTACCTCGGCGACACCCTGGACGTGGCCGCCGTCAACGCCCCCGGCATGTGCGTGCTCTCCGGCCCCACCGAGGACATCCGCCAGCTCGCCGACGACCTGTCCGTGCAGGGCATCGGCTGCCAACTGCTGCACACCTCGCACGCCTTCCACTCGCGGATGATGGACCCGATGCTGGCCGAGTTCGCGGCGGCGGTGCAGGCGGTAACCCTGCGGGCACCGGCGATCCCGTTCGTCTCCAACACCACCGGCACCTGGATCGGCGACGACGAGGCCACCGACCCGGGCTACTGGGTACGGCACCTGCGCAGCGCCGTGCGCTTCTCCGACACCCTGACGCTGCTGACCACCGACGGCACCCGCGCCCTGATCGAAGTCGGGCCCGGCCGCACGCTGACCGGCCTGGTGCAGGCGCACGACCGCGCCGCGGTGGCGGTACCCACCCTGAGCCACCCCAAGCACCGCCGCGACGACGTGGAGACGGTGCTCGCCGCCGTCGGCCGGGTCTGGTCCGAGGGCGTCGACGTGGACTGGGCCCGCTGGTGGGGTACCGAGCAGCGCGACCTGCTGCACCTGCCGGCCTACCCGTACCAGCGCCAGCGGTACTGGATCGAGCCCGACCCGGCTCCCGAGCCGGTCGCGGTGACCACCAGCACCAGCAACGATCCGTTCACCACGCCGGTCTGGCTGGAGACCGCCCCATTGACGGCGCTGCCGCAGGGCGGCGTGTGGGCGTTGGTCGCTGACCCGCATGAGCCGGTCCTCGGTCGGCTGCAGGTGCTCGCCGAGAACAACGGCGTCAAGGTGCTCACCGCCGGCAGCGCCGGCGCGCTGGTCGACGCGGTCGCCGGCCTCGGTGGCGCGGCCGGCACGGTCACTGTCGTGCACGGCCTGACCCTGGGCGCCCGGCCGGCCGGCGTGGCCGAGGACGAGTACGCCGACGAGTGGCTGGCGCGCGGCTTCCACAGCCTGCTGGACGTGGTGCAGGGCCTGTCCCGACGGCTCCCCGGGCAGGCGGTCGACCTGGTCGTGGTCTCCAGCGACATGCAGGACGTGGCCGGCGACGGCCGGCTGGAGCCGGCGAAGGCGGCGCTGCTCGGAGTCGTCAAGGTGGCGCCGAAGGAGGTCGAGTCGCTGACCTGCCGCAGTATCGACGTGGCCGGCGACGCCGACCCCGCCCGTACCGCCGCGCAGTTGCTCGCCGAGATCGCCGGCGGCACCGACTCGCAGGTCGCCTACCGCGGGCGCAAGCGGTGGACCTGGTCGTTCACCGGGCTGCCGGTGGACGCCCCGGACGGCGTCCCGGCCACCCTGCGGGACCGGGGTGTCTACCTGCTCACCGGCGGGCTCGGCGGACTCGGTCTGGAGCTGTGCCGGCAGTTGGCCGAAGCGGTCGCCGCCCGGCTGGTCATTCTGACCCTGCGCCCGATGCCGGATCGCGAGCTATGGCAGTCGGTGCTGGACAACGAACCGGACAGCCTGGTGGCCGGCCGGGTACGCGGCATCCTCGCCGCCGAGGCGGCCGGCGCCGAGGTCCTCGTCCTGCAGGCCGACGTCACCGACGAAGCCCAGCTCCGGGCGGCCGCAGCGCAGGTGCACGAACGGTTCGGGCCGGTCGACGGGGTCTTCCACCTGGCGGCGGTGCCCAGCGGCGCGATGATGGAGACCCGCCAGCACGCCGACGCCGCCCGGGTACTGGCCCCCAAGGTGGCCGGCACCTACCTGCTGGAGGCGGTGTTCGACCCCGAGCTGATGGTGCTGTACTCGTCCATCGCGGTCTTCTCCGCCGAGTTCGGGCTCGGCGACTACGTCGGCGCCAACGCCGTCCTCGACGCCTATGCCCAGTCGCGCAACGCCCGCGGCCGGCAGGTGCTGTCGATCAACTGGCCGCCGTTCGACGACGTCGGCATGGCGGCCGTGATCGTCGCCCCGTCGGTCATCGGCAACCTGCTCTTCGACTCCTCCGGTAGCGCCGCGGCGCAGACCGAGGACGAGCCGGCCGAGCTGACGCCGGTGGCGCATCCGATGCTGGCCGGCCGGGAACGCCGCGACGACGACACCGTGCGCTACGCCGTCGACCTCTCCCCGAACCTGTGGGTACTGGCCGAGCACAAGCTGGGTGGCGCGCCCACCATGCCCGGTACCGGCATCGTCGAGCTGATCCGCGCCGCCCACCAGGAGCAGACCGGCCAGCAGTACGCCACCGTGCGGAATCTGGTCTTCCAACGGCCGCTGCGGGTACTGCCCGGCATGCGCGCCTGGCTGGAGTTGGGCCCGCACCCCGACGGCGGTTACGAGGTGACCCTCAGCTCCGGCGGCGACGTCTACGCCCGGGGCCGGGTCACCACCGGCCCGACCGCGCCCGCGCAGACCGTGGACGCGGCCGCCGCGCGGGACGGATTCGTCGAGGTGAGCCTGCCGGAGCTGGAGAGCCTGGTGCCGTCACTGGCCTTCGGCCCGCGCTGGGAGAGCTGCATCCGGCGACGCTGGTCCGGTCCGGGCTGCGAGGTGCTGGAGGTGGAGCTGGGCGAGCAGTTCCTCGCCGACCTGCGGGAGTACACCGTGCACCCGGCCGCCCTGGACTGCGCGGTGGGGATCGGCCAGATCCTCGCCGGGGACGGCGGGTACCTGCCCTTCAGCTACGACGAGGTGGCCGTCCACGCGCCGATGCCGGCCCGGTTCCACTCGGTCATCCGGCACCGCGACGACACCACCGGCGACCTGACCACCGCCGACATCCAGCTCGTCGCCGACGACGGCACCGTGGTGGTCGACGTGCGCGGCTTCGCGGCGATCCGGTTCGACAACGGGTTCACCGAGCAGTCCGTCACCGTCACCGTCGACACCCCCGTTCCCACCGGCACGCTGGTCACTGCCGATCAGGGCGCCGAGGCGCTGCGACAGCTGCTCGGCGCGAAGGTCGGACCGCAGGCGATCTGGTGTCCGGAGGGCCTGGCCAACCGGATCCGCCGTTCGGAGCGGGTCACCCGGTCGGCGATCGCCGAGCAGGTCACGGCGCAGACCGGCGGCGTCGGCGGGGCCGGCGCCGAGCGCACCCTGAGCACCGAGTACGTCGCCCCCGAGGGCGATCTGGAGTTGGCGCTGGCCGACCTGTGGTCGCAGACCCTGGGAGTCGAGCAGATCGGCGCCGGGGACGACTTCTTCGACCTGGGTGGCAACTCGCTGTTCGCCGTGCAACTGGTGTCGCGGATCAGCCAGCGGTTCAGCGTCGAGGCGTCGGCGGCGCTGCTCTTCGACTCCCGCAACATCGGCGCGCTGGCTGCCGCGATCGAGGACCTGCTGCTGGCCAAGGTGGCCAACCTCTCCGAGGAGGAGGCGCAGGCGGCGCTGAACGCGCACGGGGCGGTGGCCCATGCGGCCGGCTGAACCGGCCGGGGCGGCGCTGCGGGTCGGCGTGGCCACCGGTGGCGCCGGGATGGCCGCCGAGACCGTCCGGGTGATGGCCGACCACGCCGAGAAGATCGGCATGAACTCGGTGTGGTTGGCGCAGATGCCCAACCAACTGGAGTCCTCGGCGCTGCTCGGGGTGCTCGCCGCGACCACCTCGACGGTGCAGTTGGGTACCGCTGTGCTGCCGCTGTACTCCCGCCCGCCGGTGGTGATGGCGCAGACCGCGATGACCGTCGACGAGGTCAGCGAGGGCCGGGTGATCCTCGGCCTCGGACTCGGGCACCGCGAGGTGGGCTCCTGGTCGGTCGGCGCCGTCCGGGCCCCGGCGGTGGCCGGCACCCGGGAGTACCTCGACGTGGTCAGCGCGCTGATCCGCGACGGCGAAGTCAACTTCGACGGCCGCTGGTACTCGGGCCACGCCAGTTACCCGTTGCCCCGCCGTCCCGAGATGCCGATCCAGCTCGGCGCCTTCGGTCCCCGCCTGATCGAGTTGGCGGCCGAGGTCGCCGACGGGGTGGTGCTGTGGATGTGCTCGGCCGGCTACGTCCGCGACGTGGTGCAGCCCGCGCTGGAGCGCGGCTGGCGCAGCCGGGGCGGCCGGCCGGCGGGCTTCGCGCTCACCGCCATGCTGCACGCCGGGCTGACCGGCGCGCCCGACGAGGACCGCACGGCGTTCGCCCGCCAACTGACCTCCTACCTGCGGGTGCCCACCTACCGGAAGTTGTTCGACAGCAGCGGTTTCGGCGCTTCGCTGGCCGCCGGCCGGCCCGACGCCGAGATGGTGGCGGCGCTGGGGGCGTTCACCGAGGACGAGGTCGCCGGGCACGGCGCGCGGTACCGGGCGGCGGGCGTGGACGAGGTGGTGTTGTCGCCGGCCGGTACCGCCCGCGCCGGAATGGACCTGTGCCTGGGCACCCTGACCCGGGGCCGCGA
Organism: uncultured Actinomycetota bacterium; assembly: GCA_963794685.1. GTDB lineage: Bacteria > Actinomycetota > Actinomycetes > Mycobacteriales > Micromonosporaceae > CAVTWH01. The sequence continues at coordinate 42,710 of CAWCFK010000018.1, forward strand.
GGCGCTGCTCGGCGGAGCCGGCTGATGACCGGCGGGCACCGGCTGCGGCTGGGCGAGGACTTCGACGTCTGGACCACCATGTGTGTCCGGACCGCGGGCCTGCCCTACGACTGGGTCACCGACCCGGACGCGCACCGGGAGCCGCTCTTCCGGGAAGCGCTCACCTGGCAGTCGCCCACCTTCGTCCGGATGCTGCGCCGTGGGCACCGGCCGAGCTGGGCCCGCCAGCGTGATCGCACGCTGGCCGGCTACCGGTCGCGCTACTGCGCCAAGAACGACTCGATCGGCTTCTTCGGGCCGGTGTCCTGGGGGCTGCTCACCGACGGCGACACCAAGGTGGGCGAGCTGCCGCCGGTGCCACGCGGCCCGGTGTGCCTGGAGGTGTGGGCGGTCCAGGCGGTCGCCGACGCGCTGGTACACCGGCACGGGCTGGCCGACTGGACGGTGCCGCGGCGCTCGCCGGCGGTGGCGCAGACCGACGACGGGGTACTGCTGGCCGACGGCTCTGCGCTACCGCTTTCCCCGCTCCGGCAGCTCATTCTCGGCCTCGCGGACGGGGTGCGGACGGTGGCCGACATCCTCGCCGAGGCAGCAGACGTCGACCCGGGTTCGGCACCCCGCCTGCCGGCCGAACTGGCCGCGCTGCGCGCGATGGGGGTACTCACCGGCGGCATCCACGTGCCCAAGAGCCGTACCCCGGAGCGGCAGCTCGCGGTCGGGCTGTCCCGGGTCGCCGATCCGGCCCGGCGCGCCGCGGCCACCACCGAACTGCGCGAACTGCTCGCCGCCCGGGACCGCCTCGCCGGCAGCCTCGGCGACCCGGAAGCCGTCGCCACCGGCCTGGACGAGCTGGACGCGGTGTTCACCCGGGTCGCGGACGTGCCGGCACAGCGCCGGGCCGGCGAGTTCTACGCCGGCCGCTCGGTCGCCTACGAGGACTGTGTCTCGCAGTTCACCCCGACCCTCGGCAGCGACGTGCTGACCCCGCTGGCCCCGGCCCTGAGCCTGCTGCTGCGCAGCGCCCGCTGGCTGTCGGTCCGGGTCGCGGGGGAGTACACCGCGCTGGCCCGCGACCTGCTCGCCGCCGATCCCCGGCCCGACGGGTACCCGCTGGCGGCCCTGCTGCGGCACCTGCTGCCGACCTTCACCGACCGTGACGGCCCGGCCGCCCGTGCCGGCACGGAACTCGCCCGCCGGTGGACCGCGCTGCTCGCGCTCCCCGAGGGTGCGCGCAGCGTCCGGCGCTGCGCCGCCGACCTGGAACCGGCCGTGCGCGAAGCTTTCCCCGCGCAGGCGCCCGGCTGGCCGTCGGCCCGCTGGCACAGCCCGGACCTGATGCTGGCCGCGACCGACACCGAGGCGCTGCGCCGCGGCGACTTCCTCGCCGTCCTGGGCGAGCTGCACCCCACCGCCAACACCACCGACCAGTTGTTCATGCACGCCGCCCACCCGAAGCCGGCGGTGCTGCGTGGGTACATCGACGACGACATGCCCTACCGGGTGGTGCCGCAGTACCTGACCACCGATCCGCTGGTGAACTCGCGGACCGCCCCGCCGGACGCGCACCACTCCGCCAACTACACCTACCTCGGCACCGGCAACCAGCCGGGCTACGGGCCGGCCCGGGCCCGACAGGTCCCACTCGGCGCGCTGCGCGTCCACGACGAGGACGGCGCGCTGGTGGTGCGCTCGCTGACCGACGACTTCACCGCGGACCTGCCCGCCGTGCTGGACGAGTACCTGTCGATGGCGACCTACAACCGGTTCGACCTGATCGACGCGCCGGCGTACCGGCCCCGGGTCCAGATCGACGGGCTGGTGGTGGCCCGCGAACGGTGGCGCGTCCCGCTGCGCGCGTTTGCGGCCCGCGACGGCCTGCGCCTGCCGGCGGTGCTCGCGCTGGTACGGGAACTCGTCGAGCGCGAAGGGCTGCCCAACCCGTCGTTCTGGGTGGTCTCCGGCGAGCGCAAGCCGCTGTACGTGGACGTGACCGATCCCGGCCTGGTCGACGCCGCCTGGGCGAAGGTCCGGCGCTCCCGCGAGCGCGACCCCGACGGCCGGGTGGACGTGAGCGAGATGCTGCCCGGCCCGGACGGCCTGTGGCTGCGCGACGCCCTCGGCCGCCGGTACACCAGCGAATTCCGCCTGGTCTGCGTGGACCGCGAGGCCTACCGCCCGGCCGGCCCGACCACGGCGACCGCGACCGCGCCGACAACGACGGCAGAACCGACGGCAGAACCGACGGCAGAGACGGCAGAGAGGTGAGCGACGTGTTCGAGGATGACGACGACCGCAGCTACCAGGTGGTGGTCAACGACGAGGAGCAGTACTCGATCTGGCCGGTCGGGCGGGAGCTGCCGGCCGGCTGGCACGCCCAGGGTCCGGCCGGTCCGAAGGCGGACTGCCTGGCCCACATCGCGCAGGTGTGGACCGACATGCGGCCGCGCAGTCTCCGCGAGCAGATGGCGGCCGCGCAGCAATGACCGGGGTGTTGACGCAGCCGATCATCGCCCGGCTGGGGGCGGCCCGGAATCCGCGCGTGCGGCTGCTGTGCGTGCCGCAGGCCGGCGGTGGTACCGCCACCTTCCGCCCGCTGACCGCCGACCTGCCGCCGTCGGTGGACCTGTGCGCGCTGCGGCTGCCCGGCCGGGAGAGCCGGCGTCGTGAGGAGCCGATCCGGGTGATGTCCGCCCTCGTCGAGGAGGTCTCCGCGGCGCTGCACATGATGGACGACACTCCGCTGGCCCTGCTGGGCTACTGCTCCGGTTCGTTCGCGGCGTACGAGCTGGCCCGCTGCCTGGCGGCGGCCGGCCGGCCGCCGACCCGCCTGGTGGTGCTGGCCTCGCCCGGCCCGCGGGTCGTCCAGCCGGACCGGCAGGTGCACGCGCTGGCCCGCCCGGAACTGTTGGCATACCTGCGTTCGGCCCGGATCACGCCCGAGTCGCTGCTCGCCGACCCGACCATGTTCGCCATCTTCGAGCCGGCCATCCGGGCCGACTTCCAGACCTACGAGACCTGGACCCCGGAGGTGCGCGAGCCGTTGCCGTTGCCGGTGACCGTGGTGGGCGCCCGCGAGGACGACTCCGTCGACCTCGACGACCTGCTGATGTGGCAGCACCACAGCAGCGACGAGTTCACCCTGCGGATGCTCCCCGGCGGCCACGACTTCCTCGGCGCGGCCACCGCGCGGCTGGCCCGGACGCTGCGCCAGGAGCTGCTGCCCGGCGGGGACGACCCGGCCGGCCCCGCGAACCCGACAACCGGGAGGACCCGGCCATGACCGAGACCGCGATCGAAGCAGTCGAGCTGACCAAGAGCTATCCGGGCGGCGTGACGGCACTACGCGGGGTGAGCTTCGCCGTCCCGGCCGGCACCCTTTTCGGGCTGCTCGGCCCGAACGGCGCCGGCAAGTCGACCACCGTGAAGGTACTCACCACGCTGGCCAGGCCCGACTCCGGCTCAGCCACCGTCGCCGGCTACGACATCGGCCGGGACGCGGCCCGGGTACGCCGCAACATCGGGGTGGTGGGTCAGCGGCTCAGCTCGGTGCCGATGCTCACCGCCCGGGAGAACCTCGCCCTGCAGGGCCGGCTGTACGGCCTGCGCGGGCGGGCGCTCGCCCAGCGGGTCACCGAGACGCTCGCCCGGTTGGGCCTCACCGAGGTCGCCGGCCGGCAGACCGGCCACCTCTCCGGTGGCATGCGGCGCCGGGTGGACATCGCGATGGGCCTGGTACACCGGCCCGGCATCCTGTTCCTCGACGAGCCGACCACCGGCCTGGACCCGGACATCCGGGTGCAGTTGTGGGACGACCTGGCCGCGCTGGTCCGCGACGACGGCCTGGCCATCCTGCTCACCACCCACTACCTCGACGAGGCCGACCGCCTCGCCGACCAGGTGGCCATCATCGACCAGGGTCGCATCGTCACCGCCGGGCGACCGGAGGTGCTCAAGCAGGAGCTGCGCGGCGACGCCCTACGGGTGGAGCTGGCCGCGCCGGTGGCCGACCCGCAACTGCTGGCCCGCACCCTGTCCGCGGTCGCCGGGATCACCGAGTACCACCTGGACGGCCAGCTCATGCACGCGCGTGCCGCGGATGCCGGCGCGGTGGTGCCGGTGGTGCTCGCCGCGCTCGACCGGGAGGGCATCCGGGTCGCCACCGTGACCGTGGCCCGCCCGTCGCTGGACGACGTCTATCTGCGCCACACCGGCCACCAGTTCGAAGCCGTCACCGACCGCGCCCTGACAGGAGTCCCGTCATGAGCGAGTTCATCGGACACTCCGGGTGGATCGCCCGCCGGCACCTTACCCAGCTCTTCCGCCAGCCCTGGCTGATCGCCATCAACCTGGTCCAGCCGTTCCTCTGGCTGCTGCTGTTCAGCGCCACCTTCCGCCGCATCGCCGATATTCCGGGCTTCGCGGGGGGCAACTACCCGCAGTTCTTCCTACCCGGGCTGATCGTGATGACGGTGCTGCTGGCCAGTGGTTGGAATGGACTGTCCGTGCTCGGCGACATGGAGCGCGGAACGCTGGACCGGGTACTCGTGTCGCCGGTCAGCCGGCCCGCCATGATCGTCGGTCCGCTGCTCCAGCAGGCGGCGAGTTGCCTGGTGCCCACGGTCATCATCGTGGCCGTCGGGTACCTGCTCGGCGCGCGGTTCCACGGTGGCGTGCCGGAGGTGCTGGTGCTGCTGCTGGCCCTGTCGTTCATCTCGGCCGCGCTGGCCGCCCTCTCGATCGCGGTGGCGCTGCTGGTCCGCCGCGAGGAGTCGCTGATCGCGATGGTCAACTTCATCGTGATGCCGCTGACCTTCCTGTCCACCGCGTTCATGCCGGCGAACCTGGTGCCCGGTTGGGTTCAGGTGGCGATCCGGGCCAACCCGGTGAACTGGGCGGTCGACCTGTGCCGGGGCGCCTTCGACGGCACCAGCACGCTGTCCTCGGCCGGTCCCCGGCTGGCCGCGCTCGCCGCGTTGGCGGCTGTCGCGGGGCTGCTGGCCGGATCGGCGCTGCGCCGGTACCGGACGGCCGCCTGAGCGCCCGGCAACGGCGCGCCCGCGCTGATCGGCGGCCGGAGTCCGGCCGTGGGTCACTGGCCGGGGCAGTCCGGTCCTGGATCACCGGCCGGGGCTGCGGTGCGGATCAGTGGGCGACGGCATGGGTGAGGATCGCGGTGAGGGCGTCCAGCCCCGCCGTCAGTTGGTCGGCGGCGGCCGGATCGTCGATCCACGGATCCCGGTTGTCCGCCGCCAGCGCCTCGACATTGCTGCCCTGGCTGTCCAGCCACGCGGCAGCGCCGGCTTCGCCGGCGGTTGTCCGGGTCGGACAGAGCACCGCCTGCGCCAACTCGGCGATGGTGTCCAGGTAGTACCGGGTGACCCGGCAGACCGCGTCCCGGCGCAGCTCGGGCTCCAGCCGGTCGAGTTGCTGTCGGGCGTACTGGTAGTGCAGCTCACGCAGGCGGTACTCGTCGCGTGACGCGGAGCTGAGCAGGTGCACGTCGACCAGCCGCTCAGCCGTGCGCCGGGCGTCGCGGACATCGGTACCCAGCAGCGCGGCGGCCACCTGGATGCTGAACTCGCGCAGCGACGTTGCCGCGAGCAACCGGAACGCCCGGGCGTCCGGCTCGCTGAGACCGTTGTGCCCCAGCCCGACGACGAGTCGCCTGGTGGCCTCGTCCGACCGTTCCGGGTCCATCACCCAGCCGTTGGCGGACAGGTCCTCGACCAGATCCCAGACCGCCCAGCCGGGGCGTAGCGCCAGCCGGGTGCCCGCGATCCGCAGCGCCAACGGCAGATTGCCGCACAGCCCGCACAGCCGGGTGACCGCCTCCGCCGCGTCGTCGGTGCGCGCGGGCCCGACAATGCCGCGGATCAACGCGCCGGCCTGGGCAGTGCTCAGCTCGGCGAGGGTGACCCGGAACGCGCCGTCGAGTCCGGCCAGCGCCGACCGGCTGGTGACCAGCACGGCGCAGTCCGCAGCGCCGGGAACCAGCATGGCCACCTGGTCCGGGTGGGTTGCGCCGTCGATCAGCAGCAGGATGCGCCGGCCGGCCAGTACCGACCGGTACAGGGCGGTGGCCTCCCGATGGTCGTCGGGTACCGCGTCCGGCGGCACGCCCAGCGCCCGCAGCACCCGCCCGAGCACCGCGTGGTGGTCGTCCGGCCCGGCGCCGTCGCCGGCAAAGGAGACGAACAGGCAGCCGCCCGGGTAGTGCGGGCGTAGCAGGTGGGCGGCGTGGACGGCGAGCGCCGTCTTGCCGATCCCACCCGGGCCGGTGACCACCGTGAGCGGCACCGGCCACGACAGCGGCCCCAGGTCGTCGGCCAGATCCGGGCGCAGCCGCTCGACGATCGAGGCGATCTCCGGCTCGCGGCCGGTGAAGTCCGGGATGTCGGAGGGCAACTGGTCCGGCAGCGTCCCGGCCGGCCGGGTTCCGGCCGCCGGCGAGCCCGCGCTGAGGCGGGTGGCCGGCCGGCTGAGGTCGGCGCCGAAGCTGTCGGCGGTGGCCGCCTCGACGTGGTCCTCCGAGCGTGCGCCGGCGTCCTCGATGCGCAGCAGCTTGCGCTGCAGGGCCTGCAGTTGAGGGCTGGGCAGCACGCCGAGTTCGTCGTGCAGGACGGCGCGGGCCTGGTGGAAGGCGGCGAACGCCTCGGCCTGCCGGCCGCACCGCGACAACGCGACCATCAGCTGGCCCCAGAAGCGTTCGTGCAGTGGATGGGAGGCGGTCAGCCGGCGCAGTTCGGCGACCAGTTCGCCGGCCCGGCCCGAGCGCAGGTCGGCGTCGATGCGCCACTCCAGGCACTGTAGCCGTAACTCGGTCAGCCGACGGGCCTCGTTGCGGATCATCGCGGACTGGGGCACGTCCTGGAGCGGCTCGGCCCGCCATAACGCCAGCGCGCGGGACAGTTCCGCGGCAGCCAGCTCCCAGGACTCGACCGCCGCCGCGGCCCGGGCGAGCGTCACCAGGTGCTGGAACCGGTCGAGGTCCAGTTCGTCGGGCTCGACGTGCAGCCGGTACCCGGGTTGCTGGGTGGTCAGCCGTTCCACACCGGCCGGGCCGAGCATCTGGCGCAGCCGCTTGATGTGGGTCTGCACGCCCAGCCGGGCCCGTACCGGTGGATTGTTCCCCCACAGGCCGTCCACCAACTGGGTGACCGAGACGACCGACCGGCGGTGCAGCAGCAGCAGTGCGAGGGTCGCGCGTGGATGCGCGCCACGGACCTCCACGTCCTCGCCATCGATGCGGACGCTGACGGGTCCGAGCAGGCCGAACTCCACGGGTGACTCCCAGTTCAACTTGTACGGTGTCGAACAGCACCGAATTACGGACATCGGCCGCACATCGAGTCGTTTGGGTGGTGGCCGGTCCGGGACGGCTCGCTGCGCCACCGGGCAAGGGTCGGTACTCAAGGCTGTTGATGACACTGGTTGGTAGGTGATCGGTCGCTGTCTCTGGTCGGCGTCCGCGACGTCCGACCGGGGCAGGGCGACCGTACGGGTGTGAAATGGACAGTTGATCGTCTGTGTCATTGCGGATGCTAGAACAGGCCGACAAGTTCCCGCCTCACGGCAGAGAGCTTGGTTAATGGTCTACCCGGCAGGAGCCATGCCAGCCAGTCCACTGTGGTCACTGTGATTGAGATGTTGCAAGATCACTGTCAGTGAGGTCGGCCGGTATCGGTCTGTTGCCGCAAACTCGTTGATTTCCGTCGGTACAGCCGCGATACGGCGGCCGAGCGGGCCTGGTCGCGGGTCGGTCGCCAGTGTCAACGAGATGTCAGCGGTATGCCAACGAAGCTGCCCCACTGCGCCCCTTCGGTGTCAGCGTTCCGCCCACGCCCGTGGTGACAGTGGCTTCGCGCGGATGTCGCGCACCAGCCGGCTACCCGACCGGTCGACGGCGGGCAGTCCGGCCGGGACCGATCTGTTCGGGGAGCCACGCATGAGTACCCACCCGCTGCAACCGGCGCCGCCGCCGAGTACCTTGGCCACCCCGGTGCCCGACTACCTGCGCCCCGTGCTCTGGCAACTGCTCTCCGGCGCGACGGACAACGCGGCCAGTCACCGGCTCAACATGTCGGCCCGCACGTTCAGCCGTCGGGTCGCCGAGCTGCTCGAGGTGCTCGGCGTGCAGACGCGGTTCCAGGCGGGCTTCGAAATCGCCCGTCGAGCCCGCCAGCAGGCGGCGTCCGCGATCGACCTGGTCGCTGTCGACGGATCAAACCGCGAGCGCGAGCAGCGGCACCCGGTCGCGGTCGGCAGCCGGCCGGGCAGCTCCCCGGTCCGTCAGGCCTGACGCCCGGTGCGGCTACGCTCCGGTCGCCGCTGCCCGACCAGTGGGTACCGGCGAGTGCTCGGCCAGGAACGCCAGCAGCTGTGCGTTGACAGCCTGCGGGTCCTCCAGGTAGCCGAAGTGGCCGAGTCCGGCGAACTCGCGGTAGACCGCGCCGGGGATCGTGTCGGCCACCTCCCGGCACAGCGCCGGCGGCGTCAGCAGGTCCGCGCCGAACGCCACCACCAGGCACGGCCGGCTGACACCGGACAGCTCCGCCCGCCGGTCGGCGGTCACCGTGGCCTCGTACTGGGCGGCCGGACCCGGGCCGGTGACCGGGAAGCGTTGCACCATCTCCACCCAGTCCGCGACGAACGCGTCGTCAGCCAGCGTGGCCGGCCCGAACAACTGGCCGAGGTGGCGCAGCGCCTCCAGTTCACTGACGGCCCCGGCCTGCCGGCAACGCAGCGCGCTGGCCCGCGCCAGTCGCCGGCGGTAGGCGTCGCAGCGTGCCCGGGTACCCAGCAGCGCCACCGCGTGCACCAGCTCCGGCCGCAGCAACGCCAACTCCTGGGCCACCATCGCGCCCAGCGACGAGCCGACAACCAGGCAGGGGCCGCGGCCGAGCCGCTCGATCACAGCGACCGTGTCGGCGACCAGGTCGGCCAGCCGGTACGGCCCGGCCGGCACCGGGGCCGGCGGCATCCCGCGCAGGGGCACGGTCACCGCCTGGAATCCGGCGGCGACGAGGGCCGGCACCTGGTGGCTGTGCCACACGTCGGCACGGGTCGCGGCCGGGGGCAGCAGCAGCACCGGCGGGCCGTCGCCCTGCACGGTGTACGGGATCTCGACCGGCTCGGTGGGCATAGCCAGCAGGACACCCCGGCGGTACCGGGCAGGTCAAGGCCCTGACGACTTCTCGCCAAGGTGCGCCGACGGCGTTGTCCGGCACTGGCGCCGAGGCGAAGCTTCCACCGTGGCCCACCACTGCCTGTCCCTCCGGGATCTCAGCTTCGCCCAGCTCGACCACCTGGTCCGCCGCTCGGCCTGGTTCGCCGGGTCGCAGTCGGCCGGGCACCAGCCGCTCGCCGGCCGGGTCATCGGCATCTACTTCCGGCGACCTCGACCCGCACCCGCACCGCGTTCTCCACCGGCGCGCTGCGGCTGGGCGCGGCGCATCGTCACCTACGGCCCCGCCGACCTGCAGACTCAACACCGGCGAGACGATGCGAGGACACCGGCGCGGGTGCTGGCCGGGATGCTGGACGTGCTGGTCGCGCGGACCGCCGCCGACCCGGCCGAGCTGCGGGCGCTGGCCGGCGCAGGACCGGATGGCGGTGGTCAACGCGATGAGCGCCGACGAGCACCCGACCCAGGCGCTCGCCGACCTGACGACGCTGCTGCTGCGACTTCGGTCGGGTCGAGGGGCTGCGGGTGCTGTACGTCGGCGAGGGCAACAACACCGCGGTCGGCGCTGGCGCTGGCGCTCTGTCCCGGTACCCGGGTGCGCAGCTGGAGCTGCGCACCCCCGCCGGGTACGGGCTGCCCGCCGGCGGTTCTCGCCGACCGCGCGCGCGCGCAGGCGGACGGGACCGGCGCGGACGTGAGCGAGCGGCACGACATGGCCGCCTGCCGGCCCGACTCGACGTCGTCTACACCACCCGCTGGCAGACCACCGGCACCAGCAAGGCCGACCCGCACTGGCGCCGGGTCTTCGAGCCGTTCCAGGTGGACGCGACGGCTCCTGGACGCGGCACCCGCGGGCGATCTTCATGCACGACCTGCCCGCCCACCGCGGCGAGGAGGTCACCGCCGAGGTGCTCGACGGTCCGGCGAGCATCGCGTTCGACCAGGCCGAGCAACAAGATGCACAGCGCCATGGCGGTGCTGGAGTGGTGCGTCACCGGAGACTGCGGATGACAACGCCGCAGACCGCGGCCGCCGGCACAGTGCCGCAGAACGCGGCTGCCGGCACAGTGCCGCAGAACGCGGCTGCCGGCACAGTGCCGCAGAACGCGGCCGAAGCCTTCGCTGAGGTGCTGGCCAGGCAGCCGGCCGCGGTGGCCGTGGTCGACGGGGCACGCCAGCACAGCTACGCCGAGCTGGCCGCCCGCGCGGACGAGATCGCCGGCTGGCTCGGCGCCTCGGGAATCGGCCCGGAGAGCCTGGTCGCCGTCCTGGTCGACCGGACAGTGGCGCTGCCGGCCTGCGTGCTCGGCGTATGGCGGGCGGGCGCGGCCTACCTGGCCCTCGATCCGCAGACCCCACGCCCCCGGCTACGCGCGATCGCGGCCCAGCTCCGGCCGGCCGCCGTGCTCACCACCACCGATCTCGCCCACCGTGCCGAGTCCCTGGCCGGCACCGTGCTGCGGGTGGACGAGCCGATTCCCGCGCACCCGGTCCGCCCCGTCGTCCTGTCGCCGGAAAACCTGGCTTACGTGATCCACACCTCCGGATCCACCGGCTCCCCGAAGGGCGTGGCAATCAGCCACCGCGCCCTGCTCACGGTCATCCGGACCGGCCAGCGCATGTACGGCTGGGGCAGCGACATCCAGCGGGTGGTCGGCCTGTCCGGCTTCGGGTTCGACGTGGCCACCGGCGACCTCGCCCGTACCCTGCTGACCGGCGCGCGCCTGGTGCTGTGCCCGGCCGGGACGGTCGTCAGCCCGCCCGACCTGGCCACGCTGATCCGCACCCACGGGGTCGAGTACGCCGAGATCACCCCGTCCCTGCTGCGCCCGCTCGTGCGGTACCTGCGGGCCACCGGCGAGCGGCTGGAACCGTTGCGGCTGCTGGTCGTCGGCGGCGAGCTGTACCCGGCAGCCGACCACGCGGCCACCCGTGCGGCGCTCGGCGACCGGGTCCGCATCGTCAACACCTACGGGCTGACCGAGACCGCCATCGACAGCACCTGGCACGAGCCGGAGCCGGGCGGGAGCGTCGACGGTGGAGTGCCGATCGGCCGGCCCATCGCCTCCACCCGGGTCGAGGTCCTCGACGCCGACCTGCGCCCGGCCACCGACGGCGAGCTGTACCTCAGCGGCGACCAGTTGGCCCGCGGGTACCTCGGCGACCCGGCCGCCACCGCCGACCGCTTCGTCCCCTCCGACACCGGCCCGCCCGGCTCCCGCCGGTACCGCAGCGGCGACCTGGTGACCAGCCGCCCCGACGGCGTGCTGGTCTTCCGCCGCCGGGTCGACGACCTGGTCAAGGTCAACGGTGTCCGGCTGAGCCTGCTGGAGGTGCAGGTCGCCGTGGCCGCCCACCCCGACCTGCGGGCCGCCGCCGTCGACGTGCTGCGCATCGGCGACCGGGACGCGATCGCCGCCTGGGTGGTACCCGCCACCGACGGCGCGCCCGTCGACCCGGCAGCCATCCGCCGGTACGCCGGCTCCGTGCTGCCCCGGGCGGCCGTGCCGGCGTACCTGCGGGTGGTCGGGGACCTGCCGGTCACCCCCAACGGCAAGCTCGACCTCGCCGCCCTGCGCACCGCGTACCCGCCAGGCCCCGACGAGGCGCCCGCGCAGGTGCGGCAGGCCGGTGCCGGGACGGCGGCCGTCCTCGCCGGGCTGGCCGCGCGCCGGCTGGGCGCAACGCCCGGCGTCGACGACGACTTCTTCGAGTCCGGTGGCGACTCGCTCGGCGCGGCGGCCTGGGCCGCGGACATCCGCGCCGAGTTCGGCGTCGACCTGCCGACCGCCCAGGTGCTCGACCATCCCACGGCGGCGGCGCTGGCCGTCCTGGTCGAGCGGGCCGACCGGCGGGCGCCGATCGCCCGCGACAGCGGCGCGACCAGCGCACCGCTGGCGCCCAACCAGCGCCGGCTGTGGCTGCTGCACGAGCGCGGTGACGACCTGGCGGCGTACAACATCCCGGTCGCCGTGGACATCACCGGCGACCTGCGCCCGGACGCGCTCGCGGCGGCCTGGCGCGCGCTGGTGCGGCGGCACGCCGCCCTGCGCACCACTGTCCACAGTGGACCGGACGGGCCGTGCCAGCGGGTACACGAAGACCTGACCGTTGAGTTGCCGGTGGTCACGGTGGCCGACGAGCGCGACGCCGGCCGCTGGGTGGACGAGCAGGTCGCCCGCCCGATCAGCCTGCGGGAGCCGGGCCTGGCGTGGGCGGCGCTGCTGCGGCTGCCGGGCCGGTACCGGCTGGTCATCTGCGCCCACCATCTGGGGTGTGACGGCGAGTCGGTCCGCATCCTGCTGGCCGATCTGGGCGCGCTCTACCGGGCAGCGACGGGGGAGGGGCCACTACTGCCGCCGTTGGCACTGTCCTATCTGGACTACAGCCGTTGGCAGGACGGCGAGCTGCGCGCCGGCCGGTACGACGGGCAGCTGCGCGCGGTGTCCGAGCGGCTGGCCGGCGCACCCACGGCCGGCAGGCTGCCGGGTCCACTTGCCGGCCGGGACGGCGCGGACGGCCGGCACACGGTCAGCCTCGACCGGGCGGGTACCGCGGCGCTGCGCGCGCTGGCTCGGGAGCACCGGACCACGCCGTTCGTCGTGTTGCTGGCCGCCTTCGGTGCGCTGGCCCGCCGCTGGACCGGCGCAGGACGACGTGGTCGTCGGGGTGCCCTACGGGGACCGGACCACCGCGGGTACCGAGGGAATCGTCGGCTTCTTCGTGGACACCGTGCCGGTCCGGCTGACCGCCGCCGCCGACGTGGACTTCGCCGGGCTGCTGCGGGAGTGCCGGGCCGCCACCACGTTCGCTGCCCGCAACCGGGACGTCCCCTACGACCTCGTCGACCACGCGCTGCGCCGCGCGGGTACCCCCCTGGACCTGACCTTCTGGTTCAACTTCCTCGGCCCGCCCGAGGCGGCACCGGATCTCGGCCCGGCCGCCGTCGGCTCGCTGGTCGAACTGCCCCCGGTCGGCGCGCTCTTCGACGTCAACCTCTACGTCACCGACCACGGCGACACCCTCGACGTCCACGTGGTCATGGCCGGCTCCCGGGTCGACGCCGGCCTCGCCGCCGAGCTGGGACTGCAGTACCACCGCCTGATCGCCGCCGTCGTCGCCGACCCCGAGCGGCCGCTCGGCGAACATCACCTCGCATCCCCTGCCGAGCACGCCACCGGACGGGGAGCCGTGGCGGCCCCTGCCGGACACGACGCCGTGGCCGCGCATCCGGCCGGACTGCCGACGGTCGCGGAACTGCTCGTCCGGCACCGGCCGGCGGCGGTGGCGATCCGCGATCCTGCCGGCGACGTCAGCTACGGCGACCTGGTCGCGGACAGCGCCGCGTTGGCGGACCGGCTGCGCACGGCCGGCACCGGCCCCGGCGACACGGTGGCGATCCTGCTGCCGCGCGGACGCACTCTCGTCACCGCCCTGCTGGCCGTGTGGAGCGCGGGCGCGGACTTCTGCGTCCTGGACCCGGCCGCACCACTTGCGTGGACCCTCCGCCAGGTGGACGCCGCACCGGCCTTCACGGCCCTGCTGGCCACCGACGCGCCGGCCGAACTCCGCACCCGAATCCGTGTCCACCTCGACCCCGCCACAAACCACGCACCGGCCCCGTCGGCTGCCCCGTCGCCGGCCGGGGACAGGATGCCCGGGTACCTCGCCTTCACGTCCGGCACCACCGGCGCGCCCAAGCCGGTGCGCGCCGACGGCCGGCCACTGCACCACTTTCTGCGCCACTACGCCGACACCTTCGCGCTGTCCGGGGAGGACAGGTACGCGCTGCTCGCCGGACTCGGCCACGATCCGCTGCTGCGGGACGTGTTCGCGCCGCTGTCCACCGGCGGCACCCTGTGCGTACCGGCCGAGCACGTCATCCGCTCGCCCCGCGAACTGGGGCGGTGGCTGGCGGCGCAGGGCGTCACCGTCGTGCACCTGACCCCGCCGGTACTGCGCCTGCTCACCAGCCGGGAGCAGCCGCCACTTCCGCAACTGCGACTGGTCGTGTGCGGCGGCGACCAGCTCTACTTCGCCGACGTCGCGGCGATCCGCGCGATCGCGCGGGAACGCCACCGTCGTCAACGCCTACGGCACCACCGAGACGCCACAGGTGCAGGCGTGGTTCGCCGTCGCGCCAAAGGATGTGGCAGGCGAGCCGGCCGCGGCCGTCCCGGTGAACCGGGGCATCGACGGGGACCGGCTGCGGGTGGTCGATCACCTCGGCCGGACCGCGGCCACCGGCGAGCCGGGCCGGCTGCGGGTGCAGACCAGTCTGCTCGCCGAAGGCCTGGGCAGCGGCTACGACACCGGCGACCGGGGCCGCTACCGCAGTGACGGGCTGATCGAGATCCTGGGCCGGGCCGACGACCAGGTGAAGATCGCCGGGCACCGGGCCACGCCGCAGGAGTTGGACGCCGTGCTGCGTACGCTGCCCCGGTTGGCCGATGCCCGGACCGTCGCCGTGCCACAGCCCGACGGTCAGGCACGTCTCGTGGTGTACGCGGTGCCCGCCGGCCCGCCACCGCGCCTGGCCGAGTTGCGGGCCGCCCTGCGCGAGCGGGTACCGGCCCACCTGCTCCCCGCCGAGTTGGTGATCCTCGACGTGCTGCCGTTGACCGCCAACGGAAAACTCGACCACCGCGCCCTCGCCGTCGCCCGGACCGCGGCAGCCGCAGCCGCATCCGCGATCGGCGGTGCGGTCGCGTCCGTGCCGCGCTCAGCGCTGGAGCGGCGCATCGCCGCCGAATGGGACGCCACCCTGGCCTGCGGCCAGCCCGACATCGAGGCGAACTTCTTCGACCTGGGCGGTACCTCACTGCTGATGGCCGAGCTGCAGAACCGGCTGGAAAGCCGGCTGGGACTGCACATTCCGATGCTGACCCTCTTCGAGTACCCGGCCGTGCGCCTGCTCGCCGAGCACCTCACCAGCACCGGCGCTTCGACCGCCGGCCGGTTGGGCAGGCGCCACCCGGTCTCCCCCGACGCGACACGGCGGATCGCCGTCCGCGCCCAGTTGCGAAGCGAGGAGCTGTGATGACCGGTACGCATCACGTCGCCGTGGTCGGGATGGCCGGTCGGTTCCCCGGCGCGAGCGACATCGACGAGTTCTGGGCCAACCTGCACGAGGGGGTCGAGTCGATCGCCTTCCCCACCGACGGGGAGCTGCGCGCCTACGGGGTCCCCGACGAGCTGCTGCGCCACCCCGAGTACGTGAAGGCGTTCGCCACCACCCCGGGGGTGGCCGACTTCGACGCCGCGCTGTTCGGCTACACCCCGCGCGAGGCGGAGAGCACCGATCCGCAGATCCGGATGTTCCTGGAGTGCTCGCACGCCGCGCTGGAGCACGCCGGCTACGACCCGGCCCGCAGCGACGCCACCATCGGCGTCTACGGCTCGGCCGGCAACAACCGGTACGTGGACATGCACCTGGGCAACGCCGGCGACTCGTCGGCCACCAGCAGCTTCGCGCTCACCTCCTTGAACAACACCGACTACGTGGCCAACACGGTGGCCTACAAGTTGAACCTGCGCGGCCCGGCGATCTCCGTCTCCACCGCCTGTTCCAGTGCCCTGGTCGCGGTGCACCTGGCCAGCCAGGCGCTGCGCAACGGCGAGTGCGACCTCGCGCTGGCCGGCGGCGCGGAGGTGGAGATGCCGTTCGGGCACGGGTACCTGTGGGCCGAGGGCAGCCCGTTCTCCCGCGACGGCCACGTCCGGCCGTTCGACGTCAAGGCCGACGGCACTGTCTTCTCCACCGGCGTCGGCGTGGTCGTACTGAAGCGGCTTGCGGACGCGGTGGCCGACGGCGACACCATCCACGCCGTGCTGCGCGGCAGCGCGCTCAACAACGACGGCTCGGCCAAGGCCGGGTTCAGCGCGCCGTCGGTGACCGGGCAGGCGGTCATGCTGGCCGAGGCGATGGCGATGGCCGAGGTGGACGCGCAGGACATCAGCCTCGTCGAGTGCCACGCCACAGGTACCCAGCTCGGCGACCCGATCGAAGTGGCCGCGCTGCACCGCGCGTTCCGGACCCGGTCGGCGGGTCGGCTGGAGACCGGGCGCACCACCCTCAGCTCCGTCAAGGCCAGCGTCGGCCATCTCGGGCACGCGGCCGGCGCCGCCTCGCTGATCAAGGTGATCCTCGGACTGGCACACGGCACCATGCCCGGCACGGTCAACTTCACCGAGCCCAATCCGAAGCTGGCACTGGACTCCACCCCGTTCCAGATCACCGAGCGCGCCTGCGACTGGCCCCGGGTACCGGGCAGGCCGCGCGTCGCCGGAGTCAGCTCGTTCGGCGTCGGCGGCACCAACGCCCACGTCGTGGTGGAGGAACCGCCGCTGCGGGCTGCCCCGTCCGACAGCCCGCCGACTCAGCGCCCCCGGGTGGTGCTGTGGTCGGCGAAGAGTGAGGTTGCCCGCGACGACTATCGCGACCGGCTGGCCACCTGGTTTGCCGGAACCCATGCGGCGCAGGGCTTTGCGGACGCGACGCACACGCTGGCCCGGGGTCGCCGCGCCTACCCGATCCGCGGTGCGCTGGTCGCCACCGGCGCCGAGGAGGCGCACCGGTCGCTGAGCAGCGGCACCGGCGTCCTGGCCGGCGCCGGACTGCGCCGGGACCTGGTCTTCGCCTTCCCCGGCCAGGGCAGCCAACGCCCGGCCATGGCCACCGGGCTGTACCAGCGTGACCGGCACTTCGCCGCCGCGTTCGACGAGTGCCTCGCCGGGTTCGCCGCCCTCGACCTGCCGGTCCGCGAAGCCTGGCGGCATGCCGACGCGGCGGACCTGGCTGCCGCGCAGGTCGCCCAACCCCTGCTGTTCTCGGTGGAAGTGGCTTTGGCGCGGGCATTGGACGCGCGCGGCGTACGGCCCGCGGCGGTGCTCGCGCACAGCGTCGGGGAACTGGCCGCCGCGGTGGTGTGCGGAGTGCTGTCGCTGGCCGACGGCATCACGCTGGTCGCCGCGCGGGCGCGGGCGATGGCCACCGCCGGCCCGGGTTCGATGCTGGCCGTCACCGCGTCACTGGACTCGCTCACCAGGGCGACCGACGGAGTACCCACCGGCTGCACCGTCGCCGTCGTCAACGGCCCGGCCCAGGTTGTCCTCAGCGGTGCCCCGCAGCACATCGCGGACGCCGCGCGGGAGCTGGCCGGGCGCGGGCTGGCGGTCCGGGAGCTGGCGACCTCGGGGGCGTTCCACGGTCCGCTGATGGCGCCGGCTGCCGCGCAGTTCGCGCTGGCGTTCGAGGACGTCACGCTGGCCGAACCACAGCTGCCGATGTACTCCGGGGGTGCCGGCGGGCTGCTGAGCGCCGAACAGGCCACCGATCCGGACTTCTGGGCCGGGCAGCTGTGTACCCCGGTGCGTTTCGACCGGGCACTGGCCGCCCTACTGGCCGACGGCGTCCGACTGGTGCTGGAGACCGGGCCGGGCAGCGCGCTCACCGGCCTCGGCCGGCTCGCCGACCCGGACAGGACCAGCGCCTTCCTGCCGGTACTCGGCCACGACCGCGACCGGAGCCGCGACGGCGGCCCCGACGGCGGTGACCGGGCAGGCGAGGAGCGCCACCTGCTCACCGCGCTGGCCCAGGTGTGGACCGAGGGGCACGACGTCGACTGGCGGACCGACGAGGACGGCGCCGGCCGCATCCCGTTGCCGGGCTACCCCTACCAACGCAAGCGCTACTGGGTGGAGCCACGCACCGCGCCGACACCCGTCCCGGCGCAGGACCAGCCGGCGCACGACCAGACTGGCTCGCGGCAGCCGGGGGAGCAGACGCCGCCGGAGCAGCCGGCCGCACAGACACCGCTGTCCACGCTGGTGTGGTCCCAGGCGCCGGCCACGGTGCGAACCTCCACTCTGGACGGACAGGTGCTCGTGCTCGCCGCCGGGTCGAGCGCCGACAGCCTGCCGGTGGTGCTCGCCGTCCAGCAGGCCGGCGGACAGCCCACCGTGGTCCGGCACGGCGACCGCTACGCCGAGCAGGCCGGCGAGTTCCGCGTCCGACCCGGCAACCGCGCGGACCTCGACCGGGTGCTTGCCGAGCTGACCCGGCGCGGCACCCCGGTACGACTGGCGATCCACGCCAGCACGCTGACCGCGCCGACCGACCTGGACAGCGCCACCCTCGACACCGTGCTCGCCGAGGCGTTCGACAGTCTGCTCGTGCTGGCGTCGACGGCGGCCGGCCGACCGGCGCAGGACGCGTTCGGCATCGCCCTGCTGACCCGGGGCGCGCTGGACGTCACCGGCGCGGAGCCACTCGACCCGGTCGCCGCCATGCTGATCGGTTTCGCCCGCAGCCTGGCCCGGGAGGCCCCGCATCTCGGCGTACGGGTCGTCGACGTGGCCGCGGCCGGCGAACGGGAACTCGCCACCGAACTCGCGGCCTGGGCCACCCACGAGGTGGTCGCAGTGCGCGGTTCACGCCGCTGGACCGGGCAGCCGGTGCCGTACCAGCCGGTGCAGATTCCCGGTGGCCCGGCGATCCGGCGCTCCGGCGTGTACCTGATCACCGGCGGTACCGGCGGACTGGGGCTGGCGATGGCGCGCGGACTCGCCGGCACCGGGCTGCGACCACGGTTGATCCTGCTCAGCCGCTCCGGCGACACCGGCGACGAGCGGCTGGCGGCTCAGCTCGCCGAATTGGCCGCCCTCGGTGCCCAGGTGCGGGTACTCGCCGTCGACGTCACCGACCGGCGCGCCCTGCGCCGGGCCCTGGACACCGCCACCGCCCGGTTCGGCCCGGTGACCGGGGTGCTGCACCTGGCCGGGCTGCCGGGCGACGGGCTGGTCCGCGGGCGTGGCCCAGCCGAGGCCGCCGCCGTGCTCGGCCCCAAGGTGCGCGGCACCGTGCTGCTCGCGCAGGAGTTGCGTGAGCGCCCGGAGCTGGACTTCTTCGTCATGTTCTCCAGCCGCGCGGCGACCGACGGCCTGATCGGCAGCGCCGACTACGCTGCCGCCAACGCCTTCCAGGACGCCTACGCGCAACTGCTGCGCCGCGCCGAGGTACCGGCCCTGTCAATCAACTGGCCGTCCTGGGCGCAGGTGGGGATGGCCGCCTCGTACGGGGTGCGGACCTGGTCCACGCCGATGGGTCCGACGGTCAACCCGATCATGGACGAGCACCGGATCGGCGGGGTCGCCGTGCTGCCCGGCACCGGCCAACTCGACGTGCTGCTGACCGGCTACACCGCGCTGACCGGGCAGCCGCTGCCGGTCCGGCTGACCGACCTGGTCTACCACCAGATGCTCGCCGGCGAGGACGAGTGCCAGCTCGACGTGCGGCTGCACGCCGACGGCCAACTGGAGACGACCTCCCGGCCGGCCGGCGAGCCGGCGTCGGCGACCCTCCGGCACGCCTCCGCCCGGGTCTCGCCGCCGATCGCTGAGCCCACCGTGGCCGACCTGGCGGTCCTGCGGCAGCGGCTGACCAGTCCGCTGGTCGACGCGGACAGTGGCGACCAGCTGTTCGGGCTCGGCCGCCGCTGGGACAACGTCACCGGCACCTGGACCGCCGTCGACGGCGATCCGACCGAGTTGCTGGTCGAACTGCGGCTGCCCGACGAGTTCCACGACGACCTGGACCGGCACCTGATCCACCCGACCCTGCTGGACTCCGCGACGACCGCGTTCCGGCTCGCCGCCGACGGCTTCCACCTGCCGTTCTGCTGCCAGTCCATCACCTGTTACGCGCCGCTGCCGGCGCACGTGTTCGCCCATGTCCGCAGGCAGCCCGGCGCTGCCGGGATCATCCGGGCGGACGTCGACCTGCTGGCCGCCGACGGTCGGCTGCTGGTCCGGGCCGTCGGGTACACGCTGCGCAAGGTGGACCAGCAGACCGCGGCCGTGGCGACCTCCGCCGCGCCGGCCACGGCGCTCGCGGACGACGGCATCGACCCGGCCGAGGGGGTACGCATCACGCTTGGCCTGCTCGGCGCGGACCACCCCGGTCAGGTACTCGTCGAGCCGGGCGCCCGGCCGGTGGCGGTACGGCCGCCGGCCCTGCGTCAGCCTGTTGCCGCGGCTCAGGTAGCGGCGCGGCCGGTGCAGCAGCCGGGAACCGTGGCCACGATGACCACCGCCACGATCCCGTCCACCACCCCGGCCGCGCCCGCGGACCAGTCGGGTGCGGCCGTGGCAGGCGGGACCACCGGGCTGCAGGCGCGGGTGACCGCGCTGTGGGTACAGGTGATCGGGGATCCGTCGGTCCGGCCGGACGCCGACTTTTTCGAGGTGGGCGGGAACTCGCTGACCGCGGTGGGGCTGATCGGCAGCATCCGGGAGACGTTCGGGGTGGACCTGTCGATCAGTGCCATCTTCGACCACCCGACCATCGCGGCGCTCACCGCACTGCTGTACGAGCAGGGCCTGCGGTGACCGGCGAACTGGTCCGGCTGGACGACGAGTGGAGCCTGTGGCCGGTCGCCGCGGTCCGGGGCGCCGGGATGCCGGTCGACTGGCTGGCCGAGCTGTGCGCCGACGACGGGCCGGCGGCACTGCGCCGGCTGCTCGCCCGACCCGCCTTCCTCGCCGCGCTGACCTGGCAGAACCCGACGGCGGTGCGGACCTGGGCGGGGGCCGCCGAACCCGACCTCAACGCCTACCGGCTGGGTGTGCTCACCCGGTACGCCCAGCGGTACTGCACCAAGAACGACAGCATCGGCTTCTTCGGCGGCGTCGGCTGGGCCAGCCTGGTGGACCGGCCCGGCGACCGGCTCGCGGTGACCGGCGACGGCGGTACCCGGTGGGCAGGCGTGTACCTGGAACACTGGGCCGCGCACGCGATCGCGGACGCCTGGCTGGCTGACCCGCAGGTACGCGGGTACCTGCCGGTGCGCCGGACGGCCGGCGTGCACCTCGCCGGCGACGCTGCCTACCGCCCGTTCCGGCCGCCGTTGCCGCTGACCGGGCGGCAGCGGGCGGTACTGGACGCGATCGACGGGCAGCGCAGCATCCGGGAGCTGTCCGCATCACACGCCGACGCCGAGGTGACCGTCGCGGAGTTGACCGCTGCCGGCCTGGCCGTCGTGGGCGTGAACATCGTCCCGGGTCCGGCTCCGTTGGCGCCGTTGCGCAGTACCGCCGCCGGGCTGCCGGCCGACCTCGCCGCCGTCTGCCTCGGGCGGCTCGACGCACTCGACGCGGCGCTGGCCGGCGCGGCAGCCGTCGTCGCGCAGCCGGCCGCACTACGGGAGGCACTCGACCGTCTCGACGACGCCTTCGTCGCCGCCGCACAGCCGGTCTCAGCCGCCGTCCCGGACCTGCCCGAGCGGCCCGCGGCCGCCGCCGACGTGACGACCACCCGGACCAGCGCGGCAGACGCCGCCGACGTGGCGACCACCCGGACGAAGGCGGCGGCCTCCGCCGGCCGGACGGTCGCCTACCCGGACTGCCGTCGCGATCTCGACGTGGAGATACCCCAGGGCCTGACGGCGCGGCTGGCCGCACCGCTGTCGCTGCTGCTGCGCGCGGCCCGCTGGTTCACCGCCGAACTCGGTGAGGCGGTGGACGAGCACCTCGCCCGGGAGTACCGCACGCTGGCCCGCAGCAGCGACCGGGTCAGCCTCGCCGACCTGCACCTGGCCTGCGCCGACCTGCTCACCGGCGCGGCCGGTACCGCCGTGCACGGGGTCGCCGAAGACTTCGCCATGCGCTGGCGCGAGGTGCTCACCGCGCCGCCCGGCACACCGCCCGGTCAGCCGCTGCACTTCACCGCCGAGGAACTCGAACCGCTGGTGTCGGTGCTGTTCCACGCCGAGCGCCCCGGTTGGGCGGCGGCTCGCGAGCACAGCCCCGACCTGATGCTGGCCCAGCTCCCCGACGGCCCCCGCTGGGTACTGGGGGAGCTGCACCTGGCCATGAACACCTTCGAGTCCCGGTTCTTCCACACCCTCTCCGATGCTCCGGACCAGCTGGTCGAGTTGACCGCCCGGGACATGGCTGGTGGCCGGCTGGTACCCGGATACCGCTACGGTCCCCAGCTGGACTCGCGCCGGTACCCGCCACTGGCCACCCACGTGCCGCAGCGCTACCGGTACTGGTCGCATGGCGACGATCCGGGCCCGCCTGACGGCTCGGTCAGCTGGCCGGCCACCGGGCTGCTGGTGCGGCCCGAGGGCGGCGACCTGGTGGCCGGACCGGCGGGCGGGTGGGCGCTGCCGGCGCGCGAGTTCTTCGGCGAGTTCCTCTCGGCCATCGCCGTCAACCACTTCCAGCTCCCCGGACCAGGGCCACGGGTCACCGTGGACGACCTGGTGATCCGGCGCGCCGGCTGGGCCTACCCGGCCGACGGCCTGCCGCCCGGCGTGGTCCACCAGCGCGGGTACCGGCCGGACGTGCTGGCCGACCGGCTGCGCGCCGACGGTCTGCCGCGCCACCTGTTCGCCCGTATTCCCGGCGAGCCGAAGCCGTTCTATGTGGACCTGTCCGCTCCGGCGCTGGTGACCAACCTCGCCCGGGCCTGGCGGCGCACCACCGTGGGGCCGGTACTGCTGCAGGAGATGCTGCCCGACCCCGACGGGCTGTGGCTGCACGATGCCGCAGGGCAGCGCTACACCACCGAATTCCGCATGGTGGCCGTCGACCGGGCCCTGCGGGTACTGCCGGGCCTGGCCGATCCGCGGCTGGCCGTCGTCGCCACCTCCGGGAGGTAGAAACCAGTGCTGGTGCTGACCAACGCCGACGTGCGGGCTGCGCTGCGGGGCCGCGAGGTCGAGTTGATCGAGGCGGTACGCGCGGCCTACGTCGCCCACGAGGCCGGCGACACGGCGGTGCCGCACTCCTCGTTCCTGCGCTTCCCGGACCGGCCCGCCGACCGGATCATCGCCCTGCCCGCGCTGCTCGGCGGCGCCCGGCCGGTCGCCGGTATCAAGTGGATCGCCTCGTTCCCCGGCAACGTGGCCGCCGGCCGGGAACGGGCCTCGGCTGCGATGCTGCTCAACTCGATGGCGACCGGCGAACCGGTGGCGTTGCTGGAGGCGTCGGTGATCTCCGCCCGGCGCACCGCCGCCAGCGCGGCACTGGCGGCCCGGCTGCTGGCAACGCCGGCCGACGGCGACGGTGTGGCGCTGATCGGCTGCGGCGTCATCAACGCCGAGATCCTGCGCTTCCTGACCGTCGTCCATCCGGATCTGTCCACTGTGCTGGTTCATGACCTGGATCCGGTGCGGGCACAGCGGTTCGCCGAGCGGGCCGGGGCAGAACATCCCGGGCTGCGGGTGAGCGTCGCCGGTGACCTGGCGGCGGCGGTGGCCGGTCGGCGGCTGGTCAGTGTGGCCACCACGGCCGTCACACCGTGGCTGGACACCGCCGTTCTCGAGCCGGGATCGCTGGTCCTGCACGTCTCCCTGCGCGACGTGCTCCCGCGATGCGTCCCCGATGCCGTGAACGTCGTCGACGACGCCGACCACGTGTGCCGGGCCGAGACCTCACTGGACCTGGCCGCCCGACAGCAGGGCGACCGGGCGTTCATCCGCGCCAGCATCGGGGCCCTGGCCACCCACGGCGCCGAGGGGTTGCGCGATCCGCGCCGGCCCACCATCTTCTCCCCGTTCGGACTCGGCATGCTCGACCTCGCCGTCGCCGCGCTGGTCCACGAGTGGGCGCTCGCCCGCGGTCACGGCCTGGCCGTGCCGGACTTCCTCCCGGCCGTGCCCGTGACGGCCGACAACCCGGCCGCCCCGGCAATGGCCGACAACCCGGCCGCCCCGGCGATGGCCGACAACCCGGCCGCGCCGGAGATGGCCGGCGAGCCGGCCGGCTGAGCTAGGGGCAGTGCGTCCGCGCCCCGCTGGCGACTACTCGCCACGGCTGGCCGGATGCGTTGACCCGCCGCGAAACGCGGTGCAAACGTGACGACGGCGGGACCCCCGCCGGCAACCGATGGAGCGTGACGAATGGCTCAGTCCCAGTCCTCGGCCGCAGCCCAGCTCTCACCGGCCAAGCGGGAACTGCTGGCCCGGCTGGTACGCGGCGGTGGCGCCGCGGTCGCGCCGACGGCACCACCGGTGGGCATCCCGACCGCCACCGGGACCGACTTCCCGCTCTCCAGCGCGCAGCGCAGCGTCCTGCTGCTGGACCAGCTGGCCGGCGGCATCCCGCTGTTCAACATCGTCACCGCCGACTGGCTGCCGCCCCAGGTCACGGTGGAGATGGTGCGCGCGGCCGTGCGGCCGTTCATCGCCGCGCACGACGCCCTGCGGATGCGGGTCGACACCTCGGGCGCCGAACCCCGGCTGGTGGTCGAGGACTCGGTGGTCGCCGAGGTGGTCGAGGTGACCTGCCCGGACCCCGGTGACGACGTGACCGATGCGGCGATCGAGGCGGCCCGACAGTTCGCGGCGCAGCCGTACGTGTTGGAGCGCGCGCCGCTGTGGCGTACCGGCATCATCGACTTCGGGCGCGGTCGCCGGCTGTCCGTGGTGGCAGCGCACCACCTGGCCCTGGACGCCACCGCGCTCAGCTCGTTCGCCGCCCAACTGGCCGGCTACGCGCCCGATGGCCCTCGCGCCGATCCGCTACGTCGACTACGCCTCCTGGCAGCAGGCGCGTGAGCGCGACGGCGGCTACGCCCCGGCCCTCGCGTACTGGCGCGAACGCCTCGCCGACCTGCCCGCCCCGGTCGACCTGCCGACCGACCGGCCCCGCCCGCCGCTGCGCGACCTCGCCGGCCACACCGTCCACCTGGACCTCCCTCCCGAGGTGGCCGCCCGGGTCAGCGCACTGAGCCGGACCGAGGGCGCCACCCCGTACATCAGCCTGTTGACCGTCTTCGCCGCGTTGCTGTACCGCTACACCGGCCAGACCGACCTGCTGATCGGCTCCTCGGTGTCCGGCCGCACCCGACCGGAGTTGAGCGCGCTGCTGGGCATGCTGGTCAACCTCGTCCCCGTGCGGGTGGCCGTCGACGGCGGGCACTCCTTCCGGGACACCCTCGGCCAGGCCCGCGAGCGGGTCGCCGAGGCACTGGCACACCAGGATCTGCCCTACGACGCGCTGATCCGCGACCTGCGTCCCGGCCTGCCGCGCAACCGGCCGCCACTGGTCCAGGTGGGCTTCAACATGCCCTACGACACCACCGCCGCCGCACTGGGTCCGCTGGCGCTGCCGATCACGCCACAGGGCTCCCAGCTCGATCTGACGGTGCATGTCGTCCCGGCTCTCGGCGGCGTGCTGCGGATCGAGATGGAGTACAGCACCGCGCTGTTCGACCAGGACACCGTCGAGCGCCTGCTGGCCGACTACGCGCGGCTGCTCGACACGTTCACCGCCGAACCCGGGTTGCCGCTGTCCGGGCCGGTGCTGGCCGACCCGCCGGTCGCCGCCGCCCCGATGGTGGGCTCAGAGCTGCTGCCCGAACTCGTTGCGGCACAGGCGCTGCGGACTCCGGACGCGTGCGCGGTGCTGGCCGGCGAGCAGCGGGTCAGCTACGCCGACCTGCGGGCCCGCGCCGACCTGCTGGCCCGGCGGCTGCGCGCGAACGGCGTGGCGGTCGAGACGCCGGTCGGCGTGTACCTGGGTCGTGGCATCGACGCCGTGGTCGCCCTGCTGGCGGTCTGGCAGGCCGGCGGCTGCTACGTCCCGCTGGACCCGGAGCATCCCGCGGAGCGGACCGCGGCCATCGTGGCCGACGCGGCGATCCGCACGGCGGTGACCACCACCGCCCATGCCGACCGCCTCGCCGCCCACGTCGCGACAGTGCTTTCCGTCGACGCCGCTGACGCCACCGCCGACGGCGGCGACAGCGGCGGCTGGCAGGAAAGCGCCGACGGCAACGACGTGACCGGTCTCGGCAAACCCGTGCGGGTACGCCCGGATCAGGCCGCGTACATCCTGCACACGTCCGGATCCACCGGCCGCCCCAAGGGGGTGGTCATCACGCACGCGGGCATCGCCAACCGGGTACTGCTGCCGATCCGCCAGCACGGTCTCGGCCCCGGTGACCGGGTGCTGCACAAGACCGCGCTGACCTTCGACGCGGCCGGCTGGGAGATCTTCAGCCCGCTGGTGTGCGGCGGTACCGTCGCCATCGCCGCGCCGGGCGTGGAACGTGACCCGGCGGCGGTACTGGCCGCGGTCGCCGACACCGGCGCGACCGTGCTGCAGGTGGTCCCGTCCCTGCTGCGCGAACTGGTCCGCGCCCCGGGCTGGGCGGACACTGCGACGCTGCGGCTGCTGATGTGCGCCGGGGAACCGCTGTCCGGCGAGTTGTGCGACGCGCTGCGCCGGTTGTCGCCGGCCCGGGTGGTCAACACCTACGGCCCCACCGAGTGCTCGATCGACATCACTGCGCACGAGTGGCCGCCGGAGCAGACCGCCGGCCCGGTGCCGATCGGCCACCCGATCGACGGCATGCGCGCCCTGGTACTCGACCGCGACGGCCTGGTCGCTCCGGTCGGCGTCACCGGCGAGCTGTACGCCGGTGGTGTCGGGGTCGCCCGCGGCTACCTCGACCGGCCCGACCTGACCGCCGACCGGTTCGTGCCCGACCCGTTCGGACCGCCCGGATCCCGCCTGTACCGCACCGGCGACCTGGTACGCGCGGACCGGGACGGCTCACTGGTCTTCCTCGGCCGGCGGGACAGCCAGGTGAAGGTCAACGGTGTCCGGGTCGAGCCGGCCGAGATCGAGCAGGCGCTGCTGCGCCACCCGGACGTCCGCGCGGCCGCCGTGGTGGCCCGCGCGAGCGCCGACGGGGGACGGCAGCTCGTCGGGTACGCCTGCGTCGTCGGCGAGACAACGACCGCAGAACTGCGGGCCCACCTGCACCGGCTGCTGCCCGCCCCGATGGTGCCGGGCCTGCTGGTGCTCCTCGACCGGCTGCCGGTGACCACCAGCGGCAAGGTGGACCGCGGCGCGTTGGCCCAACTCGCCGCGCCCGCACCGGATACCGGCGACGAGCCGCCCGCCGACGGGTACGAGAAGCTGGTTGCCGCCGCGTGGGTGGAACTGCTCGACATCGACCGGTTCGGCGTCACCGACGACTTCTTCGCCCTCGGCGGCCACTCGCTCCAACTCGCCCGGCTCGCCACCCTGCTGCGCGAGCGGTCCGGCCGGCCGGTGTCGCTCACCGAGCTGTACACCACCACGACAGTGCGGGCCCAGGCGCTGCTGCTGCACCGACCGTCCGAAGTGGACTCGACCATCGCCGTGCTGCCGCGCGACGGCCGGCTGACGCTCTCCGCCGGCCAGCGCCGGATGTGGTTCCTCGAACAGCTCGAACCGGGACTGCTCAGCCACACCGTCCCGGTCGTGGTGCCGCTGCCGGCCGACGCCCGGGCCGAGGAGGCGAGCGCCGCCCTCGCCCTGGTCGCCGACCGCCACGAGATCCTGCGGACCCGGTACCTGGCCGACGCCGGCGAGCCGTACCAGGTCATCGACGCGCACCTGACGCCGGAGGTCTCCACCGGCAGGGTGTTCGGCGGCGCGCTGGACGCGCTGGGGGAGGCGCTGCCCCGGCTCGCCGCCGAGCCGTTCGACCTGGCCGCCGGCCCGGTGCTGCGCTGCCGGCTGGTGCACACCGCGACGGCCGGGCCGCTGCTGGTCGTGCTGTTCCACCACATCGCCTGGGACGGCGGGTCACTCGCGGTCTTCACCGACGAACTGCAGCACGCCTACCGCACGGTGCGCGGCCTGCCGACCAGGCCTGCGCGGGCGGCACTGCCCGTCCAGTACGCCGACTATGCCGGGTGGCAACGTGCCCGGCTCGCGGCGGCCGGCGCGGACGATCTCGCCTACTGGCGTGCGCGGCTGGCCGGAGCCCGCGCCACCGCACTCCCGCCGGACCTGCCGCGCCCGCCGGTGTGGACCGGCCGGGGCAACACCTTCGCCTTCGCCATCGACGCGGCCACCGCGGCGGCCGCCCGCGCCGCGGGGCGGGCCCAGGCCGCGACGCCGTTCATGACCATGCTGACGGCGTTCCAGTCGGCCCTGGTCCGGGTCGTCGGCGAAACCGACATCGTGATCGGTACGCCGGTCGCCGCCCGCACCACCGGACAGACCGACGACCTGATCGGGTACTTCGCCAACACCGTTGTGCTGCGCACCGACCTGTCCGGCGACCCCGACGCGGCGCAGGCGCTGGCGCGTACCCGGGAAGTGACTCTGGCGGCGTACCGGCACCAGGAGACCCCGTTCGACGACGTGGTCGACGCGCTGCGGCCGCCCCGCGACCCGTCCCGTACGCCGCTGTTCGCCATCATGTTCGAGCTGGCCGACCGGCTGCCGTACCTGCCCGAGCCGGCTGACGGCCTGGACCCGGCGACGCTGCACCTGGACTGGCCCGGCGCCACCTACGAGCTGACAGTGTCCCTGGTGGACCGACCGGACGGCGGGTACCTGGCACTGGCCGAGTACGCCTGCGACCTGTTCCACCGCGACACCGTGCAGGCCGTCGTCGACGCGTTCCGCACGGAGGTGGCAGCGCTCGCCGCCACCGCCGGTGGTTCCGCCCCGGACGCCGGTTCCGTCCCGGCCGACCATCCGGTCCTGGGCCGGCAGGTCGCGGACGATCCTGCCCCGGTCCGGACGCTCGCCGACGTGCTGCACCGTCAGGCCCGCGATCAGGGCCACCTGCCGGCCGTGTGCTCGGCCGACGGCGAGCTCAGCTACGCCGAACTGGACGAGCGCGTCACCGCACTGGCTGGCGCCCTTGTCGCGGCTGGTGCCGCGCCCGCCGCGCCGGTTGCGGTGTGCCTGCCGCGCAGCGGTGACCTGGTGGTCGCGGCGCTGGCCGTGATGCGGGCCGGCGGCTGCCACGCGCCCCTGGACGCCGACGCTCCCATAGCCAGGATCGCCGGCATGCTCGCGGCCACCGGTACCCGGCTGCTGGTCAGCGACGCGGCGACGGTGGCCCGGCTGGCCCCGACCGGCGCGCTGACCGGGATCGACGTCGTGTACCCGGATGCGGCGGGTCCGGACGGCACGGTCGAGCCCGCTCCGATGGTTGCCGGCAGCCCCGCCTACCTCGTGCACACCTCCGGCTCGACCGGGCAGCCCAAGGGCGTGGTGGTCGACCACGCCCGGTACCTGGCGCACTGCCGGGCAATGGTGGACGCCTACGGCGTCGGGCCCGGCGACCGGCTGCTGATGACCTGCCCGCCGTTCGTGGACGTGGCGATGGAGAACATCGGGGTCGCCGTCGCCGCCGGAGCTACCGTGGTGGTGGGCGAGGCGGGTCCGTGGAGCCCGCGGGCGCTGCCCGACCTGATCGCGCGCGAACGTATTGCCGTCATTGACATCCCACCTGCCGCGCTGCGCGACATGCTCGACGTGGTCGGCATGCGCGATCCACGACTGGCCACCCTGCGGCTGGTGAACGTGGGTACCGACGTGGTGTACGCCGGGGACGTCCAGCGGCTCGCCGCGCTCGAACTGCCGGCCCGCTGCGTGGCCAGTTACGGGCCGACCGAGGCGGTCATCACCGCCAGCCTGTATCCGCTGACCCCGGCCGACCTCACCGGGCTGGACCCGGCGTCGGCCCTGGCGATCGGCCGCCCGACCGCCGGCCACGCGGCCTACGTGCTCGACGCGCAGCTGGCGGCTGTCCCCGACGGCGAGATCGGCGAGCTGGTACTCGGTGGTGACGCGCTCGCCGACGGGTACCACCGGCAGCCGGCGCTGACCGCGGAGCGGTTCGTCCCGGACCCCTTCGCCGCCCGCCCCGGGGCCCGGATGTACCGCACCGGCGACCGGGTGGCCAGGCGGCCGGACGGAATCCTGGACTTCCACGGCCGGGCCGATCGCCAGGTGAAGATCAACTCCTTCCGGGTCGAGCTCGGTGAGGTCGAGGCCCGGCTGCGCGGCCACCGGCAGCTCCTCGACGCGGCCGTGGTGGCTGTGCGCCGCGACGACCTGACCCAGCTCGCCGCTTACGTCGTGCCGGCCGGACCTGTCCCGCCGGACGCCGCCGAGCTGCGCCGGTACCTGCGCGAGCGGCTGCCCGCGCACATGGTGCCCGTGCACTGGACGGTGCTGGCCGCCCTGCCGACCGGCGTCACCGGCAAACTCGACCTGTCCGCCCTTCCCCCGCCGCTGACCGCACCGCCGACGGCGCCGCCGACCGCGACGGCAGCGCGGACGGCGGTCGCGGACGGTGCGCCGACCGCTGGCGACGACGGATCCGGTGCGCCGCTGGCGGCCGTCCTGGCGGTCTGGCAGGCGGTGCTCGGAGTCACCGGGATCGGCCCCGACGACGAGTTCTTCGACCTGGGCGGCAACTCGATGGCCGCGATCCGGGTGCATGCCCGGATCCGCGACACCCTCGACGTCGACCTGCCGCTGCGCGCCATGTTCGAGGCCACCACGCCGGCCGCCCTGGCCCGGGCGATCCTCGACGAGATCGTCCGCGAGGTCGCCGAACTCAGCGACGAGCAGCTGCTGGCCCTCGCCCCGCCCGCCGACCAGCCGACCGACGCTCCGCCCGCGGTCCACACCAGCCACTAGGCACCGGGAGCCCCGATGACCGACACCGCCCAGCACGCCGACGACGTGGCCGAGCTGCGCCGACGGCTGATCGCGCAGCGGCTGGCCGGCCGCGCCGCCCGGATCACCCCGGCCCCCGCGCCACCGCCCGCCGCGACCGTGCCTGCCGCGCCCTTGCCTGCCGACACCGTGCCTGCCGCGCACCGTGCCCTCCGCGACCGTGCCCTCCGCGACCGTGCCCGCACCGACCGAGACTGCCGCGACCGTGACTGCCGACACCAGGTTGGTGGCCGGGCAGCCGGTTATCCCCGCAATTGTCGGTGCGGCACCGACCGGTCCGGCATCCGTCGACCTGCCGGACGGCACCGGGTCGGTGGCCGGGCCGACCGGGTTCGCGGCGGGCGACCATGGACCGCTCAGTGCCGCGCAGCGCCGGTTGTGGGTACTCGAACAACTCAACCCGGGCAGCGTCGAGTACCTGGTGCCGTTGGTACTGCGGCTGCGTGGCCCGCTGGACCCGGCCGCGCTCAGCGCTGCGCTCGGCGACCTGGTGGCCCGCCACGACGCGCTGCGCGCCCGCTACGAGACCCGCGACGACGAACCGGTGATGGTGGTGGACCCGGCGGGCACGGTGGCGCTGGCCGTCGAGCCGACCACCGAACAGGATCTCGCTGCCGTCCTCGACGCGGAAGCACAGCGCGGCTTCGACCTGGCCACCGGCCCGGTGTGGCGGGCCCGGCTGCTCCGCCCGGCCGACGACGAGCATGTGCTCGCCCTGCACCTGCACCACATCGCCTGCGACGGCTGGTCGGCGTCGGTACTCAGCACTGAGCTGGGCGCGCTCTACCAGGCGCGCGTCACGGGCATCCCGGCCGCGCTGCCGGCCGCGTCCAGCTACCTCGCGCACGCCCGCCACGAGGCGGCCACGCTGGCCGACGGCGGCGCCCCGACGGCGCTGGAGTGGTGGCGCGCCACGCTGTCCGGGCTGCCGGCACTGGACCTGCCCACCGACCGGCCGCGTACCGCACCCAGGGATCCGGCCGGTCGCCGGACGCGCTTCACCGTCGCGGCAGCGACAGCGCAGGCGGTGACCGCGGCTGCCCGACGCTGGCGGGTAACGCCCTTCGTCGTGCTGCTGGCCGGGTACGCGGTGCTGCTCGCCCGCTACAGCGGCCAGTCCGACTTCGCGGTGGGTACCCCGGTCAGCGGCCGTACCCGCCGTGACATCGAGGACACCGTCGGCCTCTTCGTCAACACTCTCGCGGTGCGCTGTGACCTCACCGGCGCGCCCACCTTCGCCGAGCTGGTCGCCCGGATCCGGGAGAGCACCCTCGGCTCGATGGAGCACCAGGACGTGCCGTTCGACCACGTGGTGCGGGCGGTTGCCCCGGAACGGGACCTCACCCGCCCGCCGCTGGCCTCCGCACTGTTCGTGCTGGAGGAGGACGGCGGCGGCGTGGCGGCGCAGTTGGGCAGCCTGACCGTCGAGGAGCAGGTGGTGTCGCCGAACGCGGTCAAGGCCGAGGTGAGCCTGGGCCTGCGCGCCGGTCCGGACGGCCGGCTGTACGGTGCCGTCGACTACGCCACGGCGCTGTTCGACCAGGACACCGCGGGCGACTTCGCGCAGGCGTACACCCGGCTGTTGACCGCCGCGCTGGCCGCGCCCGACCGCGATGTCCATGACCTCGATCTGCTCAGTGAGGCCGCGCAGGCCGCCCTGGCCGAGGTGAACGCGACCGACGCACCGCTGGACCCGCGCCCCCTGCACGAGCTGGTGCTCGCGCAGGCCGACCGGACCCCGGACGCGACCGCGGTGGTCGCGCCGGACGGTGAGCGCAGCTACCGGGAGCTGGTCGACCGGGCGTCGGCGTGGAGCGCGCGGCTGGCCGCCACCGGCGTGCGCCGCGGCGACGTCGTCGGGATCTGCCTGCACCGGCAGGCCGACCTGGTCACCACGATGCTCGGGGTGCTGCTGGCCGGCGCTGCCTACCTGCCACTGGATCCCGAGGACCCGCCCGCCCGACTGGCCGAACTGGCGGGCGCGGCCGGCGCCCGCGCGGTGGTCACCGATGCGGAGCACGCCGCCAGCTTCGCCGCACTGCCCATCCTCGACGTGGCAGCCGCCGATCCGGCCGACCCGGCCGCCACCGACTACCAGACAGCACTGACCGGGGCGCCACCGACCCGGCCGCCACCGAGCCGCCGGCGGTGTCCGGCCGGGACGTGGCCTACGTGCTGTACACGTCCGGCTCCACCGGCCGGCCGAAGGCGGTGATGGTGGAGCACGCCGGCATCGTCAACCGGATCTGCTGGATGCAGCGCCGGTACCGGCTGCAGCCGGGGGACCGGGTGTTGCAGAAGACCCCGTACACCTTCGATGTGTCGGTCTGGGAGTTCTTCTGGCCGCTCGTGGTCGGCGCGCGGCTGGTGTTCGCCGCGCCCGGCGCGCACCGCGACCCGCAGGCGCTGGCCGCCACCGTCGACCGGCACGCGGTGAGCCACCTCCACTTCGTCCCCACCGTGCTGGACGCCTTCATGACCGCCGTCGGCGCCGCGCCGGCGTCGCTTCGCCAGGTCTTCTGCAGCGGCGAGGCGCTGCGGTCAGCGACCGCCCGCCGGTTCGCCGGCTGGTCCGACGCCGCGCTGCACAACCTCTACGGCCCGACCGAGGCGTCGGTGGACGTCACCGCGCACACCGTCGACCCCGACCACCTGGACACGACCCTGCCGACCGTGCCGATCGGCCGGCCGATCGACAACATCCGCACGTACCTGCTCGACGACCGGCTGCGGCCGGTACCCCCCGGCGTCGCCGGCCAGCTCTACCTGGCCGGGATCGGCCTGGCCCGCGGCTACCTCGGCCGCCCCGACCTGACCGCCGACCGTTTCGTCCCGGATCCGTTCGACGCCACCCCGGGCGGCCGCCTGTACCGCACCGGCGACCAGGCCCGGTGGCGGCGCGACGGCACCATCGAGTTCCTCGGCCGGGTCGACGGCCAGGTCAAACTGCACGGCGTACGGATCGAACCGGGCGAGATCGAGGCCCGGCTGGCCGAACATCCGGCCGTGGCCGGCACCGCGGTGGTGGTGCACGAGCCAACCGGCCAGCCGGCCCAGTTGGTCGCCTACGTCGTCGCCCGGCCGGGGGAGGCGCCCACCACCGCGCAGCTGCGGACCCACCTGAGCGAGCGGCTACCCGCCGCGTTCGTGCCGGCCCGCTACGTCCGGCTGGACCGGCTGCCGCTCACCACCAGCGGGAAGGTCGACCGGCGGGCGCTACCGGCCCCGGACGGCGAGCCCGACGAAGCCCGCCCGCACACCCCGCCGCAAACGCCGGTGCAGCACGCCTTCGTGGCCGTGTGGTCGCAGGTGCTCGGGCGCGCGGACATCGGCATCACCGACGACTTCTTCGCCCTCGGTGGCGACTCGATGCGCGCCATCCGGGCCGTCGGCGCGCTGCGCAACCTCCAGATCGCCGTCTCGGTCGCCGACATGTTCGCGCTGCGCACGATCGCAGCCCTCGCCGCGGTGGCCACCGTCCCGCAGCAGCGCCTGGACGACCTGGCGGCGGGCCCCTTCGAGCTGGTCAGCGAGCGGGAACGGGCAGGACTGCCGGCCGGCGTGCGGGACGCGTACCCGCTGTCCCAGGTGCAGGCGGGGATGCTCTACGAGCTGATCACCGACGAGCAGCGCCGGCCGTACCACAACGTCACCGTCTACAGCATCGACGACGGGGGCGCCTTCGACACCGCCGCGCTGCGGGCCGCCGTCGTCGACGTGGTGAACCGGCACGAGGTGCTGCGGACCTCGTTCGACCTCGGCCGCTACGGCAAGCCGCTGCAACTGGTGCACGAGCGGGCCGCCGCCGCGGTGGCCGTCGAGGACCTGTGCGGGGTGCCCGCCGACGAGCAGCGCGAACACATCCGCGCGGCGGCGCTGGCCGAACGGGCCCGGCTGTTCGATCTCACCGTCGCGCCGACCTGGCGGCTGCGGGCGTTCCGTACCTCGGCGACCGGCTGGACGCTGGCGGTGGTGGAGTGCCACGCGATCCTCGACGGCTGGAGCCACAACTCGCTGCTGAACGAGCTGCTGGAGCGCTACCGGACGCACCGGGACGACGCCGGCGCCACCCCGCCGCCCGCGCCACCCCAGCGGCGCTACGCCGACTTCGTGGCGATGGAGCGCGCCGCCCTGGAACAGGACGGCGACCGGGGCTACTGGGCCGACCTGCTGGAGCGCCACGAGACGGTCCGGCTGCCGCAGGCGTGGGGCGGCGATCCGGCCGGTCCGGCGGTGACCGTCGTGGAACCACTCGACGCCGAGTTGTCCGGCCGGCTGCGCCAGCTCGCCGCCACCCTCGGCGTCTCCCCGAAGGCGGTGTTCCTGGCCGCCTTCGCCAAGGTGATGAGCCCACTCGCCGGCCGACCCGACTTCCTGCTGGGGTTGGTCACCAACGGCCGTCCGGAGGTCAGCGGCGGGGACGAGGTACTCGGCATGTACCTGAACACCGTGCCGCTGCCGATGCGCCGGCCCGTCGGTAGCTGGCGGGATCTGATCCTCGCGGCGGCGGCAGCCGAGCGCGAGGTGTGGCCGCACCGGCGCTACCCGCTGCCGGCCATGCGCCGGCTGGTCGGCGGCGCCCAGCCACTGGTCGAGGCGGTCTACAACTACCTGGACTTCTACCTGCTGGACGGCAGCGGAGTCGACCTCGCCGACACCGAGGACAACAGCCCCAACGAATTCCCACTGCAGGTGACGGTGCTCCCCGGGCAGTTGGTGCTGACCGCGCAGCCGGAGCGCGCCGACCGGGACCGGCTGACGGCGCTGGGCCGGGCACACCGGCGGGTACTGGACGCGATGCTCGCCGACCTGGACGCACCGGCCGGTCACTCGGTGCTCTCCCCGGCCGAGCAGCAACTGGTGCTGGCCGACGGCAGCCCGCTGGACCCCCGACTGACGCCCGCGACCCTGCACGGCCTGGTCGCCGAGCAGACCGCGCGTACCCCCGACGCGGTCGCCGTCTGCGACGCGGACACGTCGCTGAGCTACGCGGAACTGGACGCGGCGGCGACCGCCTTCGCCCACCGGCTCGCCGGCCACGGCTGCGGCCCGGACCGCCCGGTCGGCGTGCTGATGCGCCGCGGTGTCGAGCTGGTCGTGGCGATCCTCGGCATCCTGAAAGCCGGTGCCGGCTACCTGCCTCTTGAGCCGCAGGACCCGCCGGCCCGCCGAGCCGCGCGGCTGGCCGCCGCCGGTGCCCGGCTACTGGTCACCGACGACCCCACCGCGTTGGTGGACAACGGAAACCCGGCCGAGGCCCCCGATGCCGGCACCGCGCTCGACGCGGCCGGGGAACCGGCTGAGGTCACGGTGCTTGAGCCGCCGCCGCTGTGGCCGGGA
This sequence comes from uncultured Actinomycetota bacterium, assembly GCA_963794685.1. Classification (GTDB taxonomy): domain Bacteria; phylum Actinomycetota; class Actinomycetes; order Mycobacteriales; family Micromonosporaceae; genus CAVTWH01. The sequence goes on from CAWCFK010000018.1 coordinate 78,726, forward strand.
CAGCCCGGACCGGTGGCCGATCCGGTCACCGCGGGGCCGGGCGACCTGGCCTACCTGATGTTCACCTCCGGTTCCACCGGCGGCCCGAAGGGCGTGCTCATCCCGCACGCCGGCATCGCGAACTACGTGCAGTGGCTGAGTGCCCGGGACTGGCTGCGGCCGGGCGAGCGGATGGTGCTCAAGACGCCGTACACCTTCGACGTCTCGGTTTCGGAGATCTTCTGGCCGCTGTCCACCGGCGCGACCCTCGTCGTAGCCCCGGACGAGCTGCACCGCGATCCGGTCGCGCTGGCGGATTTCCTGACCGCGCAACGGGTCGGCCACGCCTGCTTCGTACCGTCCATGCTGGACGCGTTCCTGGCTTCGGTCGACACGGTGCCGGCCTGCCTGACCGAGGTGTACTGCGCCGGTGAGGCGCTGCGCACCGCCACCGTGCGCCGGCTGCGGGAGCTGTCCACGGCCCGCGTGCACAACATGTACGGGCCGACCGAAGCCTCCATCATCGGCACCGCCTGCGTCGTGCCGGACAGCGATGCCGGCCAGGGACCGGACGTGCCGATCGGCCGGCCGGTCGACAACACCCAGGCGCTCGTCCTGGACGCGGAACTGCACCCGGTGCCCGACGGGGTCCCCGGTCACCTGCATCTGGGCGGCGCCGGCCTGGCCTACGGCTACGCCGGGCAGCCGGCCGTCACCGCCGGACAGTTCGTGCCCAACCCGTACGCCGTGGTCCCGGGTGGGCGTCTCTACCGCACCGGGGACCTGGCGAGACGCCGCCCGGACGGCACGATCGAGTACCTCGGCCGGTCGGACAACCAGATCAAGATCGGCGGGGTACGCATCGAGCCCGCCGAGATCGAGAGCGTGCTGCTGCGCCACCCCTCGGTACGCGCCGCGGTGGTGGTGGCCCGCCGATCCGGGGCGCACACCCGGCTGATCGGCTACGTCGCGGGCGACGGCGACGGCGACGATCTCCGGGCGCACGCGGCTGCCTGGCTGCCACCACTACTTGTCCCGGCAACCGTGGTGGTACTGCCGGACCTGCCCTTGACCGGCAGCGGCAAGGTGGACCGGCGGGCCCTGCCCGACGCCGGTCCCGGCGGTACCGGCGCCACCTTCGTCCCGCCGCGCACCGCCGTCGAGCAGGCGCTCGCCCAGGCGTGGGAGGCGGAGCTGGGCACCGGGCCGATCGGCGTCGAGGACGGGTTCCTCGACCGGGGCGGTCACTCGCTGGCCGCCATGCGCATCGCCATCCGGCTGCGTCAGGAGCATCAGCTGGCCGTCTCGCCGGTCCAGATCATGGTCGGCGGCACCATTGCCGCGCTCGCCGCGACACTGGACCCCACGTCTGTCGCGGGCAGCGCCGAGCGCGTCGACCCGGTGGCGGAAGTGAACCAGGAGCCGGCCGTGCCGGCTGCGGCCCACCGGCGCCGCGGAGTCCACCGAGGACACTCCGGGCGGCGACACGATGGTATGGATACGTCGTCCGGCCTCCGGTAACCCGGCGCTGTTCTGCGTGCACCCCGGTGGGGGCAGCGCGCACTGGTACGAGGAGCTGGCGACCAACCTCCCGGACGGGATGCCGGTCGCCGCGTTCCACCACCCGGGTGTCGTCGAGCCGGGCGACGCGGCCTGCTCCACCGAGCAGTTGGCCCGTCGCTACCTGCGCCAGGTGCTCGCCGCGCAGCCGGTCGGGCGGTACCGGCTGTTCGGCTGGTGCGGCGGAGCGCCGATCGTGTGGGAGCTGGCGACGCTGCTGCGCGCCGGTGGCGCCGACGTCACGTTGGTGCTGCTCGACCCGGTGCTACAGGACGACACGGTCACCGTGAGCGGCGGAGAGTCCCTGGAGTTGCTGTCCGACTGCGACCGCGCCTACACCGACCTGACGGCCGAAACGGACCCGGAGCGGCGGCAGGAGCTGCGGCAGCGCATCGCCGAGCTGCTCGACGAGATTCTCATCGGCGGTCACGGCGACCCCGCGTCGGCCGCCGACGACGAGGTGTGGCCGGTGGCGGTACGCAGCTGGCTGCTGCAGATGCAGACCCGGCTGTCCTACCGGTACCGCCCCGCGCCGCTCTCCGTGCACCTGCTGGCCTGCGACGAGCTGGCCGGCGGCATCCACGAGGGGCTGGCCGGCCTCGGCTTCGACGACTATCTCGCCCACTGGCGGGCACTGGCCGGCGAAGGGGTGCAGGTCCACCGGGTGCACGGCGGCAACACCACGTCGATGTTGCCGCCGCACAGCGCCGGCCTCGGCGCGCTGGTCGGACGCCTGCTGACCGACGACGACCGGGGCCGCTACTGATCCCCGCCGCCTTGTGCCAGGATGCCGTGTGACCGTCGAGCCGTCCGGATTGCCCGAGACGCTCGTCGCCGACCTCGAACGCCTACGGTCGATGTCGGACGGATTCGAACGCAACGGCGTCCTGCACCGGATGACCCCCCGCGCGGCCGAGTACGGCGAGCCGTTACGCCGGATCCGCGCGGCAGGGCCCGGTCGGCTGCGCGCGGTCGCGCTGGAGGCCCTGGCGCATGTCGCTGGCGAAGCCGGTCTCCCCGCGGCCGACATCGCGACAATCGAGCGTCTCATCGGCGTCAAGGCGTCCGTTGATTCCGCCCGGGGCATCGATGCCTGCTGGAACCGTTGGATCTGCGTACCGGGAGGGGATCAGGCCGGCATCGTCGAGGAGCTCGGACTCACCGGGGCCCGTCCGGTCACGTTTGCGTTGGGCGCGTCCGTCGTCGAGGGGCAGACCCACGGCGGCGAGTGTGACCTCGTCTTCGTCACGCCCCAGATCAACCGGTGGACCGCGATCGTCGGCACCTGGTGCGACCCCGTCGACGACGAACGGCACGCGGAGGTCAAGGCCGCCGTCGAGCGCCTCAGTGCGCGGTTCGGAGAGGCGCACGCGTTCTACTTCGGATCGCAGAATGACGGCACAGCGTGGTTGGTCGCCCGTGCGGGCGTCACCATTCGACGGTTCAGCGACGTGTCGGCCCACTGGGCCCTCGGCGAACCGTTGCCCATCGAGCGGGAGCACCTGGACCGGGTCGGCCTGACCGGATCACCCGAGCAGTACCTCGACTCGACCGACCGCGCCATCCGGGACGCGATTTTCGAGTTCACCTTCGCCTGTACGGCTCGTGAGGTGGCCGACGCGCTGAGCCTGAACATCGTGTGGTGGCAGCCGGACGACGACACCGACATCAGCGGGCAGGGACTGCTCGCCGCGACCCCCGGCGCCGGCCGCACTCTCGTCCCGCCGGGCGCCTTCGACATCTGATACCGCGACGTCCACCCCGGCCCGACCGCGCGGTGATCAACGCGCGGTCGGGCCGAGATGAGGTGGCACGCGTTGTCGGGTCAACCGCCGCGTCAGATGACGGCGACGGCGTCGATCTCGACGAGGAAGCCGGGGCCCAGGCCGGAGACGACGTGGACCGTGATGGCCGGCGGCGGGTCAGCGGGGTTCCATACCTGCCGGAAGGCGGCCGCGCCGTCCTCGAACGTGTGGCCGTCGGCCACGGCGATCCGCCAGTGCACGATGTTCGCCAGGCTCGCCCCCTCGCTGTCCAGGATGGTCGCGAGGTTGCGCATCGCCTGCACGGCCTGTTCCGCGACGGTGGGTCCGACGATCTTTCCGTCGGCGTCGACGCCGTTCTGCCCGCCGATGTAGATCGTCTTCGTCGGCTGTTCCACCACGACCGCTTGGCTGAAGGCGGGGCTGCGGTGGAGCCCTTCCGGGTTGATGTGTCGGGTGCTCATGGGTCGCCCTCCCTGCTCACGAAACCAGTAATAGGGGTTACTCCTCAACACCAGTTATAGTGGTTTCATGCGGACCTTCGCAACCGGACGGGTACTGCACGATCCCAAAGGAGGGTCGTTCTGGTTCGACGCCGGCGCGCTCTGCCTGGACTTCGCCCACACCGGCGGCGAGGGCCGGTACGCGGTGTTCGAAACCCTGCGCCGACCCGCCGACCTCGGCGACTGGCTGGCCCAGCCGCCGCTGACCGCAGTCCTGACGAGCGCGGTGACCGCCCGCGAGTTGATCGCGGCGAAGGCGCTCCGCCAGGCGATCTGGGACACGGCGCACGCCCAGGCGGCAGGTCAACCGCTGAGCGCCGATGCGATCGCGACCATCAACCGGGCCGCGGCCGCGGCTCCACTGGTCCCCGAGCTTGCCGACGACGCCACGACTGCGAGGGACGGCGCCACCACCGCGAGCTGGGCGCTGCCGGTACGGACCACGCAAGCGCTCTCCACCTTGGCGCGGGAGATGATCGAGCTGCTGTCCGGGCCATTGGCCGGCCGGATCCGGGAGTGCGCCGGCGACAACTGCCCGCTGGTGTTCGTCGACTCGTCCCGGCCGGGGGCCAGGCGCTGGTGCGCGATGGAGCGCTGCGGCAACCGCCACAAACTGCGGGCGCTGCGCGCCCGCCGGGCCACCGACCCGTGACGCCCGAGCCACTCGCGTCGGCGGGTTCGCGGGCCGGCCGGTAGCCTCGCGTGGTGCGGATCGTATTGCTGGGAGCCCCGGGCGCGGGCAAGGGTACGCAGGCGTCGGCCGTCGCGGAACACTTCGGCGTGCCGTCCATCTCGACCGGCGAGATATTCCGGGCCGAGGCCGACCGCGGGACGCCGCTCGGCCAGCGGCTCGCACCGCTGCTCAGCTCGGGTGAGCTGGTGCCGGAGGACATCGCCGTCGCGGTCGTCCGGGAGCGGCTGGCGGCGACCGATACCGCGGACGGATTCGTGCTCGACGGCTTCCCGCGTTCGGTCGGCCAGGCCCAGGCGCTCGACGCGCTGCTGGCCGCCGACGGCCACGCCCTCGACGCGGTGATCGATCTGGTCGTCGACCGGAATGAGGTGCTGCGCCGGTTGGCCGGTCGGGGTCGGCCGGACGACCATCCGGACACGGTGGCCACCCGGTTGGACGCCTACGAGACCGAGAACGGGCCGCTGATCGACTTCTACCGTGCGGGGAACAGGCTCGCCGAGGTCGAGGCCGCCGGTCCGGTCGCCGTGGTCACGGCCCGGGTGACTGCCGCAGCCCGGCGGGACTGACTGGCGCGATCCCCGTACGCTGCGGACGTCAGCGAGCGTTGTCTATGAGATGAGTACCCGGCCATGGTGCCCGGCTCCATTGCGTTGCCCCTCGCGGCCCTGATCCTGGCCGCCTACCTCGGCTACCGCCGGATCTCGCCGAGACTGCGCCGGGTCCAGAGTGGACCGCCCACCATCGAGCTGCGGGATGAGCCGCCAGCCGTGGTGAACCTGCTCGTCAACCAGTTGGTCGACGCGCCGCAGGCGGCCAGTGCCACGCTGCTCGACCTGGCCGCCCGGCGGATCCTGGAGATCTACCAGGTCGCGGACGAGCCCGGCCAGACGCTGGTGCGGGTGGCCACGGCGCCACTGCCGGCCGACGCCCCGGCCTTCGAACGCCGGGTGTACGAACGGGTCGAGCGCCTTGCGGGCAGCCGGTTGACGCCGGTCACCGCGCTGATCGCGGCGCACTCCCCGGGCGGGTACCACTGGCAGCGGCACCTGGTCCGCGAAGTGGTGCTGGCCGCGAGGCGCCGTGGGCTGGTCGGGTACGTCGAGGCCGGCTGCGGCCTGCCCGTGCTCACCGCGGCGCTGGCGAGCGGGGTGGCACTCGCCGCGCTGCTGCCGCACGGCGACTCGCACGGCAACTCGCACGGCAACTCGCACGGCGGGTTGGCGCTGCTGCTCGGGGTCTGGCTGCTGGCGACGCTGATCGGCGGCTTTCTGCTCGCCTACGTGTCGTTCAGCGGTTCGAACGTGCGGCCGGACCGGTACACCCCTGCCGGCCGCGCCGCCACCGCGCACTGGCTGGGGGTGGCCGACTGGCTGCGCGGCCACGAGCCGCTGCGTGACCTGCCGCCGGCCGCGGTCGCGATCTGGGATCGCTACCTCGCCTACGCGGCCGCGCTGAACACCAGCCCGCACGCGGTGCGGGTGCTCGACTTCGAGACGGTCGGCCGCAGTGACGTGCTCTTCTCGACGCACACCGGGGCGCGCCGGCCGGTGCGCGTGCGCTACTGGCAGCGGCGGCCGTGGCTGCGCCTGTTCGGCCGGGCGTCGGCCCGCGCGAGTCTGATCTGGGGGCTGCTCAGCCTGCCGATCTGGGCGGCTGCCGGCTGGGTGGTCGATGCCGAGCTGTCCCACGGGTACCTGTGGGGCCTGCTCCTCGCGCTCGTTGCGGTGCAGTTGCTGCGTGCCGGGTACCGGATCGTGCGCGCCGCCCTCGACCTCGCCCACCCGGTCCAGGTGACCGGCACGGTGCTCGACGTCACGGTCGGCTCGTTGCAGCGCAGCGCCGACCACAGCCGGCCGGGCTTCGACCTGCCGGACCTGCCGACGCACTACTACCTGGTGGTGGACGACGGCAGCACGGACGAGCTGCGCCCCTGGCTGGTCAACCGGGATCTGGCCCGGGGCCGCCAGATGGAGCCGATGCCGGTACACGCCAACCCGGTCCGCTTCGCCGCCTGGCACGAGGCGCTGGTACGCCCGTTCTTCCAGCCGGGTGACCGGATACGCCTCACCGGCCAGCCGTGGAGCCGGTTCGTCATCGCCCTGAAGCCGGCATCAGCCGACCCCCGTGCCGGCAAGCGGGACTGACTGTCCGTCAGCCGATTGCGATGACGCCCACCAGGCGGCTGGTGGTCAGCTGCCCGCCCGGTGGTCCGACGAAAGTGCCCGAGGTGGGCGCCACGTCGGAGTAGTCCCGGCCGACCGCGACGGTGACGTAGCGGCCGTCGGTGCGCCGGCCGTGGCACGGGTCGAAGGCGACCGCCACGGCCGCGTCCCGGTCGGCGACGAGGACCTCGACCCAGGCGTGCGTACCGCCCTGGCCCAGCAGGTGCCCGGAGACGTACCGGGCCGGCAGCCCGGCCAGCTGGCACACCGCCACCATCACGTGCGCGGAGTCCTGGCAGACCCCGCGCCCGCCGGCGAGCGCCTCAGCGGCCGTGGTCAGCACGTTGGTCAGGCCGTACTCGTAGCCGATCGCCTCGTGTACCCGGCGGCAGGCCCGGTCGGCGACCTCCAGCGGGCCGCCACCGGCGCGCGTCACCGCCGCCGCCAGCCTGCGCAGCCGGTCGTCGGGGGCGGTCAACCGGGTCGGCGTGCGCAACCGCGGATCGTCGAGCAGGGCCGGGTCCAGTCGCTCGGGGCGCTCGTCGCGGACCCGGTCGAGGATGGCGTCGATACGGAACTCGACGGCTTCGGCGACGTAGGGCGCGCTGAGGTGTACCACCGTGTTGCCGGTCTGATCCTGACTTGTCCGGCGGCGCGCCGTGGTGCCGGACACCGTCACGGCATGCGCGCGGCGGCGGGTGTCGCCGTGCCGCTGGCGGGGGACCGCGACCAGGCGCTGGGACAGCGCCGTGACCGGGGCGGCGTAGCTGTACCGGAAGCTCTGCTCGATGCGGTAGGTGATCCGGCGCGCAACGGCGAGATCCAGCGTGGTGTGGTCGAGCAGCGGCGCGGTGAAGTCGGCCGGCGGGGCGTCGGTCATCGCGGTTCCTCGTCCGACCAGACGGTCATCGACTCCAGGTTCGGCGCGCCGAAGGTGGTGGCCATCGCCACGTCGGAGGCGTCCCGGCCGCGGCCGATGAGGATGCGGCCCTTGCGCGGCCGGTTGTTGCGCGGGTCGAAGGTCCACCACCGGTCACCGAGCCAGACCTCCATCCAGGCGGCGAAGTCCATCGGCGCGGGATCCGGGGGCACGTCCATGTCGGGCAGGTAGCCGAAGACATAGCGGGCCGGGATGTTCAGTGCGCGGCAGAAGGAGATCGCCAGGTGGGTGAAGTCACGGCAGACGCCGAACCCGGTGTTGTTCACGTCCACCGCGGTCGAGGCCGGGCCGCTGCTGCCGTACTGGAAGGTCAGGTGGTCGTTGACGTAGTCGCAGATCGCCTGGACCCGGCGGTACCCCTGCGGCATCGCCCCGAAGCGCGACCACGCCTCGTCGCCGAGCATGTCGGGCAGGCAGTAGCGGCTGGGCAGCGTGTAGACCAGCGAGTCGTCGGGCAGCCGCTCCGGCGGCAACTCCGGGGCCTGCTCGTCGACCGCCTCGGTGGCATCGGGTACCTGCACCAGGGCGTCGTAGCGCAGCACCGACCGGCCGGTCGGCAGCACCAGCCGTACGCAGGAGTTCTGGTAGGCGTCGGTGTAGTGGCGGATCGGCTGGTCGGGCTTGATGACCCAGCTCTGCTCGCAGATGGCCACCGGTCCGGTGCCGAGCGGTTCGACCTGGAAAACGGTCGGCGTATCCACGGCAGCGGCGTAGACGAACTCACACCCGACACGTACCCGTCGCTGGTCCACACCCCATCGTGCGTGCCATTTGTTTCAACCGCATTGCCACACCGCAGCCCGCACAGCCGCGGTCGCGATGGGTCCGCCTGCTACGCGGAGCGCTCAGAATTTGATCAGAGGAGCACTTGACTTCGATGATCGACAGGGTTTGACTCATGTCACAAACGTTTGCAGAAGATGGTCAGCCTCGTCCGAGGAGCTCCATGCCGGTCACCATCCACGACGTTGCCCGCCGGGCCGCGGTCTCGCCGTCCACTGTGTCGCGTGCGCTGAGCACGCCGAACCTTGTCCGCGCCGCCACCCGCGACCGGGTGCTGGCGGCGGTCAAGGAGTTGGGCTACCAGCCCAACCTGGCGGCCCGCAGCCTGATCACCGGGCGCACCGGCAACCTCGGCATCGTGGTGTCCGACCTGGGCAACCCCTTCTACACCGGCGTGCTGCGGGGCGTGCAGGCCCGGGCCCGCCAGAACAACTACTCGGTCCTGTTCGCCGACGGCGAGGAGGACCCGACGGTCGAGCAGGCCCTGGTCCGGGCCATGGCTCGCCAGGTGGACGGGGTCATCATGTGTGCCCCGTTCGCGTCCGACGCCCAGTTGCAGGCGCTGACCGAGGTCACCTCCCTGGTCCTGCTCAACCGTCGGCTGGGCGACATCCCGGCGGTCCTGATGGACAGCGCCGGCGGCATCCGCCAGGTGCTCGATCACCTGGGTGCGCTCGGCCACCGCCGGTGCGCGTACCTGAACGGCCCCGCAAGGTCATGGTCCAACCGGGAGCGGCGGCGCGGACTGCGCTCCGCGGCCACCCGCAACGGCATTGACGTCATCCAGTTCGGGCCGTTCGAACCCACCTTCGACGGCGGGGTGCAAGCCGCGGACCTCGCCCTGGCCGGCGGCGTGACCGCCATCATGGCCTACAACGACCTGATGGCGCTCGGCGTGCTCTCCCGGCTCGCCGACCGTGGCGTGCAGGTGCCCCGCGAGATGAGTGTCGTGGGCTTCGACGACCTGCTCTACGCGGCGGTGTGCGCACCACCGCTGACCACTGTGGCGATGCCCATGGAGGCGGGCGGCCGGGCCGCCATCGACCTGCTGCTGGCTGGCATCGAGGGCACCGGCGGCGCCCATCGCGAACTGGGCACCAACCTGATCGTGCGGTCCAGCACCGCAGCCGCGGCCAGCGCGGCTCCCCGCGCAGCCTGACCCGTATCCGTCCGCTACGAACCTCCGCACCCGCACCCCCTCCTCCCGCACCCTCCTCCCGCACCCGCACCGACACCACACACCCGTTTCCGGTGACGCGACGCGTCGCCGGCCTCCCCCGGAAAGGGGACTACCCGCGATGGGTAACCTGACTCCGCATGCTGCCCCGCCGGCTGTCCGCCGGCTGGGCCTGACCCTGGTCGCCGTCCTCGCCGCCGTCGGTCTCGCCACGGCATGTAGCGCCCCCGCGAGCAACACCAACGCCCCGGCCTCCGCCGGCTCGGTGCCCGACAAGCCGGCCAAGCCGGTCACCCTCAACATCCTCGACGTCGCCGGCAACCTGCAGCTGACGCAGGGCATGCTGGACAACTTCGCCAAGCAGCACCCGGAGATCGTCAGCAAGATCACGACGTCCACCGGCAAGGCCCCCGACCTGGCCGGCAAGCTCAAGGCCGAGGAGGACGGCGGTCACCTCGACATCGACCTGGTGCTCTCCGGCACGGACGGGCTGTCGGCGGGCATCTCGCAGAACCTGCTCACCAAGCTGACCCCGGACTTCGACGCGCGGCTGTCCAACATGAAGAACTACACCGACCCGGCCGTCAAGATGCAGGCGCTGGCCCAGGGGTACGGCGTCGAGTTGGTGGAGTACCCGTCCGGTCCGCTGCTGGAGTACAACCCGGCGAAGGTGACCAACCCGCCGACCACCGCCGAGGAGCTGCTCGCCTGGGCGAAGGCGAACCCGGGGAAGCTGCAGTACGCGGTGCCGAAGAACTCCGGCCCGGGCCGTACCTTCCTGATGGGGCTGCCGTACATCCTCGGTGACAGCGACCCGAAGAACCCCGACCACCGGCTGGGACAAGACCTGGGCCTACCTCAAGGACCTGGGCCGGTACACCGCGCCGTACGAGTCGGGCACCGCGAACACGATGACCAACCTGGGCAAGGGCACCGTGGACATGGTGGTCAGCACCACCGGCTGGGACATCAACCCGCGGGTGCTCGGCACCGTGCCGAACACCACGAAGATCACCACGCTGAAGGGCTTCCACTGGGTCACCGACGCGCAGTACGCGATCGTGCCCAAGGGCGTCAGCGCCGACAAGCTCTCCGCGATCCTCAACCTGCTCCAGTTCATGCTCACCCCAGAGCAGCAGGCGATCGCCTACGACAAGGGCTACTTCTACCCGGGCCCGGCGGTCAAGGGCGTCGAGCTGAGCATGGCCCCGCAGGCCAGCCAGGACGCGATCGGCAAGTTCGGCCGACCCGAGTACGCCGACCTGATCGCCAACAACCCGCAGGAGACGTCGCTGCCCGCAGACCAGCAGGTCGCGGCGTTCGCCAAGTGGGACACCGAAATCGGTGCGGCCAAGAAATGAGTACCCGGTCCTTCGAACACCTGCGACTGGAACAGGTGCGTCGCCGCTTCGGTGACAAGGTGGTGCTGGACGCACTGGACCTGCGCATCGCCGCGGGCGAGTTCGTCGCCCTGCTCGGGCCCTCGGGCTGCGGCAAGTCCACCGCGCTGAACTGTCTGGCCGGGTTGCTGCCGCTCAGTGGCGGCAGCATCTGGCTCGACGACCAGCGGGTCGACACGCTGCCGCCCGAGCGCCGCGGCTTCGGCATGGTGTTCCAGAACTACGCCCTCTTCCCGCACCTGTCGGTGCGCAGCAACGTCGGCTTCGGCCTGCGGATGCGGGGAGTGGGGCGGGCGGAGGCCCGCAAGCGGGTCGACGAAGCGCTGCGCCTGGTGCAGTTGTCGGCGGTACGCCGACCGGCTGCCCGGCCAGCTCTCCGGCGGGCAGCAGCAGCGGGTCGCCATCGCCCGGGCGGTGGTGATCGAGCCGCCGCTGGTGCTGATGGACGAGCCACTGTCCAATCTGGACGCCGCACTGCGACTGGACATGCGCACCGAGATCCGTCGGCTGCACCAGTCGCTCGGGCTGACCACGGTGTACGTGACGCACGACCAGGAGGAGGCGCTGTCGCTGGCCGACCGCCTGGTGGTGCTGCGGGACGGGGTGATGCAGCAGGTGGGCACGCCGGAGGAGTTGTACCGCTCGCCCGCCAACCCGTACGTGGCCGGGTTCATGGGGTACCGCAACCTGTTGCCGATGACCGTGACCGCCGGGGCCGGCGGGTCCGCCACCGCCAGCGGTCACGGCATCACGCTGGCCGGGCTGGCCATCGGGGACGTCCTGTCCGGTCCCGGCATCGTGGCCATCCGGCCCGACGACATCCTGGTCGGCACGCCGCCGGCCGGGCCGTCCGAGGGCAACGGCATCGAGGTGATTGTCGAAGTCACCGAGTACCACGGTCGTGAACTCGCTGTGCAGGCCCGGCTGCCGCAGGGAGAGGTGCTGCGGCTGCGTACCACCACCCGGGTGGAGCGGGGCCAGCGCGTGCCGGTCTGGGTACCCGCAGATCATGTCCTGGTCTTCGGCGACCCTGCGCCGCAGCAGGACACGGGGCCGGCCGACCCACAACCGGCCGACTCGCTGTCGGCCGGCCTCTTGGCGGACCGCACCGCGGCCGAGGCCGACCCGGAGTTGCCCGCGGCCCGTGCGGCCGACGACGATGCCGACGACGACGCCGGTCCCGTCACAGGATCGGCGGCCGACGCGGTGGGCCGGACAGGTCCGTCATGACCTCCGTCCACGACGTCAGCACCGCGGCCGCCGGCAAACCACCGGCCGGTCCGCCGCCGCAACGCTCCGGGCGGTCGGACCGGCCGGCGCTCTCCCACCGGCTGGCCGAGCGTGGAGTGGACCGGACCCTGCTCCTGCTCGTGCCCGGCGTGCTCTTCCTGGTGGCGTTCTTCGTCTACCCGTTCGCCTACGGTCTGGGCCTGTCGTTCCAGCCGCTGCCCAAGCACGGCGGCGGCGCGCTCGCCAACTACCGGGAGTTCTTCGCCGATCCCGTACCAGCGGGACACCATCTGGATCACCCTGAAGATCGGGCTGCCGGCCGCGCTGATCAACGTGCTCGCGTCGGTGCCGATCGCCTACCGGCTGCGCGGCCGGGTCCGCGGCAAGCGGCTGCTGACCACCGCCCTGGTCATCCCGATCACGCTGGGGACCGTGCTGACGGCGGCCGGCATGATCGAGTACTTCAGCGGCACCGGCTGGCTCAACCGAACCCTGACGGCCCTGCACCTGACCGACGTCGACCATCCGGTTCCACTGCTGCACAACTACTGGGGCGTGCTGCTGTCGTTGATTGTCAGTGGTTTCCCGTTCGCCTTCCTGCTGACGCTGTCCTACCTGTCCGGCATCGACCCGAGCCTGGAGGCCGCCGCGGCGACCCTCGGCGCCGGCTGGTGGCAACGGTTCCGGACGATCACCTTCCCACTGCTGGCGCCGGGCCTGGCGATGACGTTCTGCCTCAACTTCGTGCTGGCGTTCTCGGTGTTCCCGTCGGCCGTCCTGCTCGGTGACGCCGAGGGCACCACGCACGTCATCTCGATCGCCGCGTACGACGCGGCATACCAGGAGTACGACTACTCCAAGGCGTCGGCGATCGCCATGATCATGGCGGCGGTGATGCTGGTGGTCATCTCCGCGGTGCTGTTCGGCCGGGGCCGGCTCTACCGCGGATCCTCAGGAGGTAAGGGATGAGCGAGCTGACGTCGATCCGCCCACGGCGGCGGTTGATCGGCCGGCCGTCCTCCTGGCTGGTCTGGGGGGTGGTTGCGTTCTTCTTCGTCAACCTGGCCGGAATTGTCGGCTCGGTGGTGGTGAAGTCGTTCTCCACCCAGTGGTTCGACACCTGGTGGCCGGCCGGTTTCACCACCCAGTACTGGCGGGAGGCCTGGCACGAGTTCAACCTCTCGCACGTGCTGGCGGTGACGCTGGAGGTGTCGCTGGCCGTCGTGGTGATCGCCGCCGCGATCGGGGTACCCGCCGCGTATGTGTTGGCGCGCCGTGACTTCCCGTTCCGGCGGCTGGTCATGTTGCTGTTCCTGTTGCCGGTGATGGTGCCGCCGATCGCCTACGGCATCCCGCTGGCCACCGTGCTCTACAAGTACAACCTGGCCAACTCGTTGACCGGTGTGATCCTGGCGAATCTGGTGCCGTCGGTCCCGTTCGTGGTGCTGACGATGACGCCGTTCATCGAGCAGATCGATCCGAAGATCGAGGCGGCTGCCCGGATGTGCGGTGCCCGGACCCGCTCGGTGTTCCTGCGCATCCTGCTGCCGCTGCTGATTCCGGGCGTGCTCGCGGCGGCCGTGCTGGTCCTGGTCCGCACCGTCGGCATGTTCGAGCTGACCTACCTGACCGCCGGTACCGACAGCCAGACCCTGGTGGTCGCGCTCTACAACTCCTACTACGGCGCCGGTATCCGGGCGCCACAGGCCAGCGACGCGATGGCCGTCCTCTACATGCTGACCATGCTGGTACTCCTGGTGATCGCGCTTCGCTTCGTCAACCCCAGCCAGCTCGTCACCCGGGTAGCCGACAAGCGCGACCGCGACTGACCGTCGACGGCCCGGCCGGTGAACCTGCCGGGCCGTCGGTCGGCCCGGTAGGCGAGGGCGCAGGTCGTCGGCGGTTCGACTGCCCCGGGTGCGTGGAACCGTACAGATAACGATGTCACAATCTGCGCATGAGCCTTGATCCCACCGACGGGCGCCCGGGTCGTCCCACGCTGACTCAGGTGGCGGCGTTGTCGGGGGTGTCCCTGAAGACCGCTTCCCGGGCGCTCGGTGGTGAGCCCAACGTGGCTCCGGAGACCCGTACGAAGGTCCAGGGCGCGGCGGACATGCTCGGGTACCGGCTCAACGGGATCGCCCGGGAGTTGCGGCGGGGAGCCAGCGCCTCCACCCTGATCGGCCTGCTCAGCGGTGACCTGGCGAACCCGTACTACTCCCGGATCGCCAGCGGTCTGGAGCGGGAGCTGCGCCCACACGGCCTGCACGTGGTCATCGCCAGCACCGACGAGGACCCGGACTGGGAGCGCCAGCTGGTGGACGGCCTGCTGGAACGGCGGACCCGGGCGTTGGTGATCGTGTCAGCGATGGCCGAGCACGACTACCTCGCCATCGAGCGGCGGCACGGCATCCCGTTCGTCTTCGTGGACCGGCCGCCGGTCGGACTCTCCGCGGACGTGGTGCTGCTCGACGACCGGGAGGGCGCCCGCCGCGCCACCGAGCACCTGATCCAGGCGGGACATCGGCGGATCGGTCTGGTCGGCGACCTGTCGCGGCTGAGCACCCACCGGGACCGGGTGGCCGGCTTCGGCGACGCGATGCGGGCCGCCGGACTGGAAACCTCCGAGTTCCTGCTACAGGAGGCGCACGATGTGGATGCCGCCGAGCGGGCGGTCCGCGACCTGCTCAACCGCGACCCGGCGCCGACCGCGTTGTTCACCACCAACAACCGGATCACCACGGGCGCGCTGGGGGCGCTGCGCGGCATGCGCAAACCACCCGCGCTGATCGGATTTGACGACTTCGAGCTGAGTGAGGTCCTCGGCATCACGGTCGTCGCGCACGATCCGGAGGAGATGGGCCGGCAGGCAGCCCGACTGGTTCTCGACCGGCTGGCGGGCGACAGCGGTCCGGCCAAGCGCGTCATCATGCCGACCCGGGTGGTGCCGCGCGGCTCCGGCGAGCGACCCCCGCGCACGAACTGACCGCCTGCCCCGTCGCTACCTCCGGCACGAGCCCGCTTCCGTCCGGCCCCTCGGTGGCGACCGTGCGCAGATCGCACGGCGCTGACAACGTTATCGCGCGGCCGGGAAGGACGGGTCAGGCGTACCAGCGGCGGTAGGTCGCGGCGCCGATCAGCGCCGACCCGATGGCGTCGGCGGAGCAGCACAACACGACGTCGCCGGGCAGGCCGACAGCGAGCGCCGGCTCGATCAGGTCCCAACCGCCGGTCATGGCGCCGCCCACCACGAGCAATTCTGCACCGAATGCCCGCAACCAGGGCGCCAGCGCGTGACCCAACCGGACGAAAGCGGCGTTGAGCACCTCCGCTGCCCACCGGTCACCGGACCGGGCGCTGTCGAAGATCTCCTTGACGTCCCACCGCTGGTCGACGCCGGGGCGGGAGCGGTAGCGGGCCAGGATCGCCCGGCGGGAAACGACATTCTCCAACGGCTCACCGTCGATGTCGGTCAGGTGTATTTCGCCGTCGGGCGGCACTCCGACCGCTGCGGTGACGGGAACACCGCCGGCCAGGAACGCCGAGCCGACGCCACTGCCCAGGGTGATCCCGACGCACCGCTCAGCCCGCCGTCCGCCGCCGCTGTGCCACTCGCCGATGGCGAAGGCGTCCGCGTCGTTGAGGAATTGGACGTCCAGCCGCACGGGATGGAGCGCGTCGCGCAGCGCTGCGCCCAGGTCTACGCCGTTGAGCGAGTCGAACTTGCCCACCCCGCAGTAGCGGCCGATGCCCTTTGCGTAGTCGAACGGGCCGGGCAACGCGACCGCCCAGGGAGTGGCGGCCGGGACTGCCAGCTCGGCGATGGCGTGGGCGAAGGTGGAGATGAGGTCGTCCGCGGGGGCGGCCGGGTCGAGGGACTGTCGTCGACGACGCTCCACCCGCCGGGCGCAGACCAGTGCCGAGGTGACGTGGGAGCCGCCGATCTCCAGCACGCCGACCCCGTCGACGGTCACCACTGCGACCCTCGCGACCTGCTCACAGTCGTGATGCGCGGATACCCACCTGCGGTCAACACAGCCTCCGGCGTTGCCAGACATACGGAGCGACGTCGCGCGGAAGGCGCGACGTCGAGTCGATGCTACCTGCCTGTCAACGTTGTCAACTGTGACCCCCGGAGCCGGCGTGCGGCCCGCGGCGGCCGTCCCCATTGGGGTGCGGGGCGGTGCCGCGATCTTCGGGGTGTCACAGGTCGAGCACCACCGGGCCGAGCGGGCGGGCCGAGCAGATCAGGACGTTGCCGGCAGCGGGTGGGTCGACCGGCTCGGGGTCGTAGCTCACGTCACCGGCCAGCAGCCCGCTTTCGCAGTTGTGGCAGACGCCGGTGCGGCACGACCAGCGGACCGGGACGTCGCACGCCTCCGCGAGGTCGAGCAGGCTGCCGCCCCCGCGCCCGCCCGCGTCCGGCCACGGCACCGTCAGGTCACTGCGCGCGAACGACACCTGCGGCCCGGTGCCCGGCGGGCCGGCCGGCGGATGCGGTGGGCGCGCAGGCGTCGCCGCGATGCCCGGCGTCAGGCCCTCCCGCACACCGAAAACCTCCGTGTGTACCCGCGCAGCCGCGACACCCGCGACGGCGAGCGCTGCCGTCACGTCGGCGAGGAACGGGGCAGGCCCGCAGACGTACGCATCCGCCTGCGGCGGCAGGCCCAACCCACGCAGCAACTCCGCCGACAGGTGGCCGACCGAGTCGTAGGAGTCGCCCGGCTCCGGCCGGCTCAGGCACACGTGCGACCGGCCCGCCGGCAGCCGCGCGAGCAGACCGGCCGCCTCCGCCGCGAACGGCCGGGCAGCACCGTTGCGGGCCGCCTGCAACCACCACACCGGCCGCGGCGAGTGCCCGGCGGCCAGCGCGTGCAGCATCGCGAGCACCGGCGTGGCGCCGACGCCGCCGCTGACCAGCAGCACCGGCGTCGTGCCGGCGGCCAGCGTGAAGGTGCCCCGGGGCGCGGCGACCTCGAGCTCCGAGCCGGGATGCAGCTGCGAGTGGAGGTACCCGCTCGCCGCGCCGTGCTCCTCGTGCTTGACGCTGATCCGGTACCGGTCGGCTCCGGGCGACCCGGACAGCGAGTAGCTGCGCACCAGTGGCGCCGCATCGGGCTCGGGGCGCAGCCGTACGGTCAGGAACTGGCCGGGCAGCGCCGCGGGCACCGGCGTGCCGGCGGGGTCGGCCAGCAGGATCGAGGAGATCGTGGTGCTCTCCGGCTGGATCGCGACCACCCGCAGCGGCCGGAAACCGGGCCAGGCCGGTGGCGGCGCGGTCGCGACGAGCCCCGCGTTGCCGCCGTTCGCGCCGGGCGCGTCCAGCATCGCCCGGAACGACGCCTGCCAACCGGGGCTCAGCGCCGGGATCCGCAGCGCCCGGCCGATCTCGGCAGGCGTGTGCCCGGGCAGGTAGAGCAGCGCATCCAGCTGCGCGACCGTCATCGCCTGCGGGCCACCGGCGACCTTGACGATCTCGTCGCCCGCGCCGACCTCGCCCTCCTCGAGCACCCGCAGGTAGAACCCGGGCCGGCGGTGCTGCACCAGCAGCGCCGGGATCCGCGGGTCCGCCATCCGGATGCCGACCCGGAAACAGGTCACCCGCGGCTGGGTGACCTCGAACAGCCCGCCGCCGATCCGGTAGCGGTCGCCGATGCAGACCTCGTCGTCACCGAGCCCGTCGACGGTGAAGTTCTCGCCGAACTGGCCGAAGGTGAAGTCGTTGCGGTGCAGGAAGTCCTGCCAGTGGCGGTACGAGTCGAGCTGGTACACGAAGACCGCCCGCTGCTCGCCGCCGTGGCCGGCGAGGTCGCCCTGGCCGTCGCCGTCGACGTTGAGCCGGCGCACCGTCACCGGGCCGTCGACGGGCGCCTTGAAGACGCCGGTGTGCACCGTCCGGCCCTGCCAGGACACGTCGCGCGGCAGGCCGACGTTGACCGACCGCAGGTTACCCATCAGTGGACGGGACGATGCCCTTGACCTCGGCCATGTACCGCCCGGCGAGCACGGCGGCCTGGTCCTCGGTGTTCCCGGCGCCACGTGCGTCCATGTACGCCGCATACCAGTCCCACCAGTCGTGCGGTGGGGTGACCGCCTCGAACGAACCGTGCCGGACCGAGGTCTCGTGCAGCAGGTCCGCCAGGGAAGCGATGTCCATCGTCAGTCCTCCCGTTTCCGGCCCGCAAGCCGTGTCGTGGGTCGTGGTCACCCGGGTCGCGTGGTCGCCAACCGGGTACGGCTGCGCCACGGCCGTTCCTGCGTCCGACCGTACCCGCGTGTGGTTCGGCTCGCGGGCGGATCGTCGGCCGGCGGCCGTCAGGTGTCGGCGCGCTGCCGGGCCTGGGTGATGGCCCAGGCGGCGTTGACCAGGCCGATGTGGCTGAACGCCTGCGGGAAGTTCCCGATCAGCTCGCCGCTGCCCGGGTCGACCTGCTCGGCCAGCAGACCGACGTCGTTGATCGCGGCGGTGGCCCGCTCGAAGGTGTCGGTGGCGGCCGGCACGTCGCCGGCCAGCGCCTGCGCGTGGGCAAGCCAGAACGTGCAGAGCAGGAACGAACCCTCCGCGCCGGCGAGGCCGTCCGTGGCCAGGTACCGGTAAACCAGCCCGCGTTCGTCGGTGAGCCGTCGCGCGACGGCGTCGATGGTCGCCGCCATCCGTGGGTCGTCCGCCGGCAGGAAGCCGGTGATCGCCAACATCAGGCTCGACGCGTCGAGGTCGTCGCTGCCGAACGCCTGGGTGAACGCGCCGGCCCGCTCGCTCCAACCGTGCTCCAGAATGGCCGCCCGGATCTCGTCGCGGGCGCGGGACCAGTCGCCCACCCGGTCCTGCGCGCCGAGTTGCCCGGCGAGGGCGATCGCCCGGTCCACCGCCACCCAGCACATCAGCTTGGAGTACAGGAAGGCCCGGGGTTCCCCGCGCACCTCCCAGATGCCCTGATCGGACTCCGGCCAGCGGCGGGCAGCGGTATCAGCGGCGGCGGTGAGGAACTTCCGGGCCACCGGGTCGAGTTGGCCGAGTTGGTCGACCAGCCGCTGCGCGGCGCCGAGCAGCTCGCCGTAGACATCGAGTTGGCGCTGGCGCCACGCGCTGTTCCCGACCCGGACCGGCCGGCTGCCCCGCCAGCCGGCCATGTGCGGCAACTCCCGCTCGGACAGGTCCCGCTCGCCGCCGACCCCGAACATGATCTGCAGGTCGAGGGCGCGGTGCTCGTCGGACGCGGCGGCGTCGGCAAGGAACCCGAAGAACTTGTTCGCCTCGTCCGGGCAGGCCGCCACCCACAGGGCCTCCATGGTGAAACTGGCGTCGCGTACCCAGGCGTAGCGGTAGTCCCAGTTGCGTGCGCCGCCGACAGTCTCCGGCAGCGACGTCGTCGGCGCCGCGACAATTGCGCCCGTCGGCTGGAACGTCAACGCCTGCAGCACCCGGCCGGAGTGGCGTACCAGCTCCTGCCACGGCCCCTCGTAGTTCTGGTGCAGCGCCGACCAGGACCGCCAGCCTGCCACGGTGTCAGCGAGCCGGGCGGTGATCTCGTCAGCGGTCCACGGCGACAGCGGCGGGCCGCTCAACTGGCCGTGGCCGAGGGCGAAGACGGCCGATTCGCCCGCGGTCAGGTGAACCTGCGCGATCGCCATGCCGTCGGTGACGGCGAAACCTGTCGGCGTAGACAGCAGCAGCCGGTCGGCGCCGCCCCGGGCAGCCAGCCCACCGGGGATCGGCGCCAGGACCGGCCGGACGAGCCCGTACTCCGGTCGCGGGGCGTAGCTGACCTCCGCGTCGAATCTCCCCGCTGGTGCAGGTCAACTCGCGCAGCAGCATGCCGGGGGAGTCCGCGCCGAGGTCGTGGCCCCGCTCGTTGCGGCCGATCGCGAGGGCGTCGGTGAGGACAGCCGTACCCCCGGCGGTGGTGAAAGTGGTTTCCAGCACCATCGTCTGGTCCAGGTACCGGCGGCTGACCTGGAACTCGCCGGCCGGCCGGATCGCGAACCGCCCACCGGCCGGGTCCAGCAGGCGGCAGAACACCGACGGCGCGTCGAAGCGTGGGAAGCACAGCCAGTCCACCGAGCCGTCCCGGCTGACCAGCGCCGCAGACCGGCAGTCTGACAACAGCGCGTAGTCGCCCAGGGGGAGGCCGTCCGTCCGCCGTCCCCGGGCCGTCCCGCCGCCGGTCACCGTTCCTGCGGGATGAACTGCTGGCCGCCGTCGACGTCGTAGGTCCCGCCGGTGAGCGCCG
This sequence comes from uncultured Actinomycetota bacterium, assembly GCA_963794685.1. GTDB lineage: Bacteria > Actinomycetota > Actinomycetes > Mycobacteriales > Micromonosporaceae > CAVTWH01. The sequence goes on from CAWCFK010000018.1 coordinate 99,148, forward strand.
TGTTGACCATCAGGTGGACGGCGAGCGCCGCCACATCGGCCGGCCCGACAACGCGCCCGATCGGCAGCGTGGCCCGCAGTTGTTCGCGCCGCCGGTCGAGATCGTCGCCGAGCAGCGCCGCCGACAGCGGCGTGTCGACGAAGCCGGGCGCGATCAGGTTGACCCGGATCGGCGCGAGCTCCAGCGCGAGGTTGGCTGTCAGGGTGGGCAGCGCGGCGGTGGCGATCGAGCTGAGCGTCAGGCCCAGGGCCGGCCGGCGGGCGCCGGTGCCGCTCACGAACAGCAGCGTGCCGCCGGGCCGTACCCGGCCGACACTGTGCCGGGCGACGGCTATCGGCAGCCACAGGTGCTCGTCGAATGCCTGCTGCGCCAGCGGGTGGTCGATATCGGCCAGCCGCGCGTAATGCGGCCGGCCGGCCGTCACCAACACCTGGTCGACCGGTCCGGGAAGGTCGTGGAAGAACCCCGCCAGCGCGTCGGGATCGGTGGCGTCGAAGACCGCACTGCCGCGCGCCCCGACCTCGGCGACGGCACGCTGCAGCCGCCCGCTGTCCCGTCCGGTCAGGACCACCTCGGCACCCTCGGCACGGGCGCGGCGGGCGGTCTCCAGCCCGATGCCGGCGCTGCCACCGATGACGACAACTGTCTGCCCGGTCAGTCCGGTCACGGTGCACCTGCCGGGCCTGGACTGCCGGCGGCCAGGATCTGGCTGCGCAGCGCCTTCAGCACGTCGACGTAGATCTCGGAGAAGGTCGGGAACGGCTGGATGACGTCGCGCAGCACGTCCAGCGGCACCCGGGCCCGGATGGCCAGGGTGGCCTGCTGCAGCCATTCGCCGGCCTCCGGACCGAAGGCGTACGCGCCGGTCAGCCGCTCACCGTCGGACAGCAGCGTCAGGAATCCGTTGTGCTGGGCGTAGGCCCGGGTGTACGTGGCGGTCTTGGCGACGTCGGCCACCCGTGCGGTGGCGGAGAACCGGGCCTGCGTGGCGCCGGCCGAGGCGGCCTGCGGATCGGTGTACACCACGTCCGGGATGGCCTCGTAGTTGGCCTCCCGGGGCTCACCGAGGATGTTGGCCGCCGCGATGTCGCCCTGGTACTTGCCGACGTGGGTGAGCAGCCGCACCCCGGTGACGTCCCCGACCGCCCACAGCCGCTCGCCGGCGCGCAGCCGGGCGTCGACCGGTATGCCGTGCTCGGCTGCCTGTACGCCCAACGGTTTCCAGCCCGATCCCGGCTACCCGGGGGCTGCGGCCGGTGGCCACCAGTAGCCGGTCGCCGCGCAGCTCGTCGCCGCTGTCGAGCTCCAGCACGTACTCGTCGCCCTCCCGGCGTGCCGCGGTCGCGTGCACGCCGAGCAGCAACTCGATGCCGTCGGCGCGGAGGACCTCGCCGAGCGCCTCGCCCAGCGGCGCGGGGCTGCGGGCCAGCACGTGCGGCGCCCCCTCGACGAGAGCCACCTCGCCGCCCAACCGCCGGACCGCCTGGGCCATCTCGACGCCCACCGGCCCGCCGCCGAGGATCAGCAGCCGGCGCGGAACGGCCTTCATGCTGGTGACTTCGCGGTTGGTCCACACGCCGTCCAGCTCGCGCAGCCCCGGCACGGGTGGGATGACCGGATCCGAGCCGGTCGCCACCACCACGTGCCGGGCGGTGTGCCGCCCGCCACCGACCTCGACCACGCCCGTTCCGGCGAGCTTTCCGCTGCCGCGCAACAGGTCGATGCCCTTGTCCGCGAGCCAGCGTTCCTGCCCGGCGTCGGAGTGGTCGGAGACCATGAAGTCCCGCCAGGCGAGCGCGGCCGGCACGTCGACCTGCGCGGTGGCGGTCGCCTCGCGCGCGTCGTGTACCGCCTCGCCGGGGCGCAGCAGGGTCTTGGACGGAATGCACGCGTAGTAGGAGCAGGAGCCGCCGACCAACTCGCGCTCCACCACGGCGACGCGCAGGCCGCCCTCGGCCAACGCGCCGGCGCAGTGTTCGCCCGGCGAGCCGGCGCCGATGACGATGACGTCGTAGTCGGTCATCTGCCCTCCCGGCCCGGTCAGCGGCCCGGGAGCCGGGTCGTGAGCTCCTGCACGATCCAGCCGTTGCCGTCCGGGTCACTGAACGACACGAACGAGCTGTAGCTCTTCCGCTCGGGATCCGGGCCGGGTACCCGTGCCTGCGTCCCGGCGTGGTGGAACACGCCACCCGCGTCGTGGAACACCTCGCTCACCTCGACGCCGTAGCCGAGCAGCTCGGTGCGGGCAGCCTCGATGTCGGTCACCACGAGCATCAGGTCCTGCGCCGAGCCCGGGGTGGCCGTGGTGACCCCGGCACCGAAGATCACCGAGCAGGCCGACCCGGGCGGCGTCAGCTGCACCACCTGGAAACCCTGCCCGTCGCTGAAGTCGGCATCCTGCCGCCAGCCCAACCCCGTGTAGAAGGTCTTGGCCCGGTCGACGTCGGCGACCGGCAGGACGACTACCTCGAGCTTCATGTCCACGATGATGATTCCTTTCGCTGTGCGATCAGCGGCTTCGTTCAGGTGCCTGGCTGGTGCGCCGCGGGCCTTCATCCTGACTCAGCGATCGCCAAGATCAGTGGGGTATCTGCAAATCGTCGGAAGTCTCACGGATGCCACCACTGTCCCACCATCACGTCCACGCCATCCAGCCCCGCGGCCGCCCGCAGCCGGGCTACCCTTGCTGCTGCACAACGCCGTCCTGGTGCGCCCCGGGTCCGCCACGACCGCGGCCATCGGGAATGCGGTCCCGCCGGCAATCCCACCCGAAAGGCGGCCAGTCCATGCGCGCCGACATTGTGCCCGGGGGCACCTTCCCCGACTACGCGTTGCCCGACCACACCGCCACCGTGCGTACCCTCAGCGAACTGCAGGGTTCGGATCCGATGGTGCTGATGCTCTCCCGCGGCCACTACTGCCCGAAGGAGCACCAGCAGCACCTCGACCTGGTGGCGTTCCAGTCGAAGGTCGCCGTCGCGTACACCCAGATGGTCACCATCTCGACCGACGAGCACCATGTGCTGCAGGAGTTCCGTGCGTCGGTCGGCGCCCACTGGCCATTCCTCTCCGACCCCGGCCGCACGATCCAGCGCGACCTCGACATCCAGGAGTACACCGACCCGGAGCACGACCCGATGATCCCGTACACGCTCGTCCTCAAGCCGGGGCTGGTCATCCACAGCATCTACAACGGCTACTGGTTCTGGGGCCGCCCGTCGACCGATGACCTGTGGCGTGACCTGCGGGCGGCGACGAGCGAGATCCGGCCGGACTGGGACCTGAGCACGCCGGGGCTACGGGAGGCCTGGGCCGCCGGCGACAGCGCACACTTCCACGGCTGGGACCGGATCGGCCGCGAGGCCCCTGCCGTGCCGGCGGGCGGCGACACAGCCGGACGATGACTGCGGCGCGTCCGACGCGGTCCGCGCGACGGGGCCGGCGACCGCGTCAGGTGTCGCGGCTGGGCAGCGACCGGGGGAGCCCGAACGCGGGCAGCACACTGTTCTCGAAGCGGGTCAGGGCACCGATCCGCTCGCCGGTGAGGGTGAGGACGTAGAGGCCGACCCCGTGGCTGGTGCCGGCAGCGGTGCGCAGGTACGCGCCGAACGCCGGCTGGCCGTTGGCCCGGGTGGCCACCAGTTCGAACCGGCGACCCGATTGGAAGATGTCGGCGCAGAACCGGGCGACCACGTCCCGGCCCTGGTACTCGTAGGGGATCGGCGGCATCGACATGAACACGTCGTCGGTCAGCAGGGACACCAGCGCGTCCAGATCGGCGGATTCCCACGCGTGGACGAACTTCGTCACGACCGCGTCCCCGCCGGGTGCGGCAGCAGCAGTCCGTGACTGCGTGGTCGTGGGCCGCCGGTCCTGCAGGCTGAGGCGGGCCCGTTTGAGGGCGCTCTTGACGGACTCGACGCTCGAATCGAGCATCCGCGCCACCTCGTCCGCGTGGAACCCGAGCACGTCGCGCAGGATCAGCACGGCGACCTGGCGGGGTGGCAGCAACTGCAGCGCGGTCACGAAGGCCAGCGAGATCGACTCGGTCTGCTCGTACCGGGCTTCCGGGCCCAGCGGCCCGGCGAGGGCGCCCTCCAGCAGCGAGTCCGGGAACGGCTCCAGCCAGACGACTTCGCCCAGCCGGGTCGGCTCGGGTGGTTGGACCTGCGACACGTCCCACACCTTGGCCGGGCGCCGGCTGGCGGCCCGGCGCGCGTTGAGGCACTGGTTGGTGGCGATCCGGTAGAGCCAGGTACGCAGCGAGGCGCGTCCCTCGAACCCGGCGAAGCCCTGCCAGGCGGCCAGCAGGGTGTCCTGCAGAGTGTCCTCGGCGTCCTGGAACGATCCGAGCATCCGGTAGCAGTGCACCTGCAACTCCCGGCGGTGCGGCTCGGTCAGCTCCCGGAACGCGTCGGCGTCCCCGGCCCGCGCCCGCGAGATCAGATCAGTTACCACGTCCCGCACTCTCGCCGCACCTTCCGCATTGTGTCCCATGTGCAGTGCAGACACCGGCCACGGGCCGAAAGGGGCGGCGCGCCCACGCCCCTTTCCCGATCGGGCGGTGTCTACCCCGGGTGAGGCGACAACGCCAACGAAAGGGAGAAGTCGACATGGGCAAGATCGTTATCAGCGCCAACGCGTCGCTCGACGGGGTAGTCCAGGACCCGGCCGGCGACGAGGGATTCGCGCGCGGCGGCTGGTTCGACCGGTCCGGCGGGAGCGATCTGGCCCCGTGGGCCGAGGTCGAGTGCGCGGAAGCCGTGCGCGCCGAGGCGCTGCTGCTGGGCCGGCGCAGCGAGGAGTGGTTCGCCAGCCGGTGGGCGTCGCGCAGCGGCGCCTGGGCGGACCGGTTGAACATCATGCCGAAGTACGTGGTGTCCAAGACGCTGACCGAACCCCGGTGGGCCAACGCAACGGTGCTGGCCGGGGAGGTGGTGGAGGAGGTCACCCGGCTGCGGCAGGAGCTGGCCGGGGAGATCGTCGTGTACGGCAGCTACCAGCTCGGGCGCACGCTGCTCGAACACGACCTGGTCGACGAGGTCCGGATGTTCGTGTTCCCGGTGGTGGTCGGCTCCGGTGACCGGCTGTTCGGCGAGACCAGCCGCAGCAAGCCGCTGCGCCTGGTCGACGCCCGGACCATCGGCGCCGGCCTGCCGCTGCTCACCTACCGGACCGTCCGGGACGCCTGAGGCTCGGCGGCGGGAGAGGAATCCATCATGGGTACCCGGCAAAGCAAGGCAATCGTCCTCAGCCTGGCGTGCGCGGCACAGTTCATGGTCGTGCTCGATGTCGCGATCGTGAACGTGGCCCTGCCCGCCATCCAGCGGGATCTCGGCCTCAGCCGTACCGCCCTGCAGTGGGTCATCATCGCCTACGGGCTGATGCTCGGCGGGTTCCTGCTGCTCGGCGGCAGGCTGGCCGACCTGTTCGGGCGGCGTCGTACGCTGCTGACCGGGTTGACCCTGTTTTCGGCCGCCTCCCTGCTGGCCGGGCTGGCCGACTCGGCCGGACTGCTGATCGGGGCCCGGGCCGTGCAGGGTTTCGGGGCGGCGCTGATCCCACCGGCCGCGCTGTCCATCCTCGCGGTGACCTTCGCCGACGGCGCCGAACGCAACCGTGCGATCGGCCTGTACGGCGCGGTCACCGGGGTGTCGGCGTCGATCGGGGTGATCGCCAGTGGACTGCTCACCGACAGCGCGGGCTGGCACTGGGTCTTCGGAATCAACGTGCCGATCGGTGTCCTGCTGCTGGCCACCGCCGCCGTCTTCCTGCCGGCGGACGTGGTCCGCGGCCGCGGGCGCTTCGACGTCGCCGGCGCCCTCACCGTGACCGGCGGCCTGCTGCTGTTCGTGTACGCGCTCAACCGGGGCGCCGACCTGGGCTGGGGCTCGGCAACGGCGCTCGGGTTGTTCGCCGGCGCGGTGTTGCTGCTGGCCGCTTTCGTGCTCATCGAGCGGCGGTCCCGGGCACCCCTGGTCCCGCGAGCGGCGGTGCGCAACCGCACTCTGGTGGCGGCGAATCTGGCGGCGTTCTGCACGTTCGGGGCGTTTTTCGCGTTCATCTTCCTCGGGTCGCTGCTGATGCAGCAGGTGCTCGGCTACTCGGCCACCCGTACCGGTATCGCCTGGCTGGCCACCACGGCCACCTCGTTCGTGGCGGCCGCGGTCACCGGCGGGCAGCTCGTGGCGCGGGTGGGGGTACGCCGGCTACTGGTCGCGGGCCAGTGCCTGCTGGCGGCCGCGGTGCTGCTACTGACCCGGGTACCGGCCGGTGGGCACTTCGTCACAGACCTGCTGCCGGCGCTGTTGCTGGCCGGAGTGGCCGGCGGCGTGGCCGCCCCGGCCGCCCAGATCGGGGCGCTGTCCGGGGTTCCGGATCAGCTGACCGGGCTGGCCTCCGGGCTGGTGGAGACCGCGCGGGAGATCGGGGGCGCCGTCGGGGTGGCTGCCGTGTCGACGGTGCTGGTCGCGCGGACCGGGCTGGCCGCGTTCCACGCCGCGTTCTGGGTGCTGGCCGCCGTTGCCGCGACTGGTGCGCTGTGCGCCGCGGTCGGCTTCCCGCGGCGCCCGGCGCGGCCGGTCGGCGGGGAGCCGGCCCCGTCGCAGCCGCCGGTGGTCACGGGGGCCGACGTGGCGGTCTGACGGGTGGCGCGACCACCGGGGCGTCGGATGCGGTGACAGGTGACTGTCGCCGCATCCGACGCCTGCTCCCGTACGCCCGCCACCCGACTACCGCGCCACCCGACTACCGCGCCACCTGAGGCCCGTGACCGTCGGTTGAGCCCGGCCCGTCAGGCAACGGCGCGGGGCATTCCTCGGGGTGCGATCCGAGCAGCGTGACCGAGGTGGTGGCGACGAAGGCCGCGAGAATCACGAAGCCGGCAAACCGGATTATCCATAGTGGACCATCGGCCGCGCCGAGCGGGAATGCCGCGCCCGCCACCAGAAGCACGGTGGCCAGCCAGCCGAGCACCGCCACTGCCCGGTGACCGGCATACCAGACCAGCGCTCCGGCGGCGGCCGCGAACGTCGCGGCCGGCAGGCCGAGGAAGGCGATGCCGGCGTTGTTGGCGTACACCGCCAGGGACAGCGTGGAGTCATCCAACTGACGGCCGCCGTGCGCGACGGCGACCGCATCCAGGAACGAGGTCACGGCACCGCCCGCAGCACTCAGCCCGACCGCACTGCTGCTGGCCAACCTCGCCCAGCCGGTCCGCGCCGGGCCGCCCAGCGCGTCGGGGAGGAGCGCGGCGAACGGCACCAGCAACAGGCAGAAGCCGACGCCGGCGATGAAGTCACCCGCCAGGTACCGGGTAGCGTGCAACTGGAAGTGTTCTCGCAACTGCGATACCGGCACGTCGAAACCGGGCGGTCGGCCCTGTAGTACCGGCCCGCCGATCGCGAAGAGCAGCAACCAACCCAGTCCGAGCAGTCCCACCATCCGTCTCATGCCAATGAGCGTGGCCGGTGGGCCGACCGTGCGCGTCAATCCGCCGCGGTACCCGCAAAGCCATCCGCCGATGGACGACCGGCACCCGGCAGGGCCGCCACGATTGCGCCATGGACACTCTTCCCGCCGTCACGGTGCGCGGCCTGACCAAGCGGTACGGCGCACGTACTGTCGTGGACCGCATCGACTTCGAGATCCCGTCCGGCGCGGTCGCCGGCCTGATCGGCCCGAACGGGGCCGGCAAGACCACCATCCTGCGCATGCTGCTCGGGCTGGTCCGCCCGGACGCCGGTACCGGCACGGTCAACGGTGCACCGATCAGCAACCCGTCGGCCTACCTCCCCTCGGTCGGCGTGCTGGTCGAGGGGCCGGCGTTCTACCCGGGCCTGTCCGGCGCCCGGAACCTCGCCGTATCCGCAACCCTCGCCGGTATCGACCGCTCCCGGATCCCGCCGGTCCTTCACCGGCTCGGGCTGACCGACCGGGCCGCCGACCCCTACCGCAGCTACTCCCTGGGCATGCGGCAGCGGCTCGGCATCGCGGCGGCGCTGCTCGGCGACCCGGCGCTGGTGGTACTGGACGAGCCGACCAACGGCCTGGACCCCGCAGGCATCCGCGAAATGCGTGGCATCATCCGCTCGATCCACGCCGATGGCCGCGCCGTACTGGTCACCTCCCACCTGCTCACCGAGGTGCAGCAGGTGTGCGACTGGTTGATCGTGATCAACGAGGGGCAACTGCGCTTCGAGGGTGTCCTCGGCGACGGCGACCTCGAAGACCGCTACTTCCGCATGCTGGAAGGGGAGCAGGCATGATCCGGGCGTTGCGCTCCGAACTGCTCAAGCTGCGCCGCCCCCGACTGGTGTGGGGCGGGCTCGGTGCGCTCTTCGGCTTCACCCTGCTGGTCACCATCCTCAGTGTCGCCACGGCAACGCAGACGGCCGGCCCGCGAGCCACCTCGACCACCCGGCTCATCGCCGCCAGCGGGCTGACAATCGGTTTCAGCAACGCGTCCCGACTCATCGGGCTGGTGATCCTGGTGCTGTTCCTCAGCTCGGTGACCACCGAGTACAGCCTCGGCACCATCCGGATCCTGTTGACCCGGCAACCCGACCGGATCGCCGTGCTCGGCGGCAAGCTCGGCGCGCTGCTCCTCGCGATGGCAGCCGCCCTGCTTGCCGCGCTCGCGCTCAGTGTCGCCGCGGCCACCGCCACCATGCTGGCCCGGGGGCTCGCCGTCGACGCCTGGTTCACCGCCGCCGGCCTCGGTCACGCCGTCGCGGGGTACGCCAACGCCCTGCTCGCCGGCGCGCTCTACGGCGCGTTCGGGCTTGCCTTCGGGGTACTGCTGCGCTCCACGGTGCTGGCCGTCGCGGTGCTGCTCGGCTGGTTCTTCATGGCCGAGAACATCGCGGCGTCCACCTGGACGGACGCACCGCACTGGCTACCCGGACTGCTCGCCGGGGTGGTGATGGCCGGCGGTACCGACACCGTCGGGTACCGGCCGGCGCTCGTCGCCACCCTCGGCTACCTCGCCGTCGCGGTCGTCGTGGCCGGCGTGGTCTTCGTCCGGCGGGACGTTTCCTAGGTCATCCAGCCGGGACGCACCAGACCGGTCTCGTAGGCGGTCACCACCACCTGCGCCCGGTCCCGTGCGTCCAGCTTCTGCATCAGCCGGGAGATGTGGGTCTTCACCGTGGCGACACTGACGTACAGCCGCAGCGCGATCTGGTCGTTGCTGAGTCCCTGCGCGGCCAGCGCCATCACCTCCCGCTCCCGGTCGGTGAGGCGGGCCAGCTTCGACGCGGGCGGCAGCTCCCTGGCCCGGCTGGCGTACTCGTGGACCACCCGGTTCGTCACGCTCGGCGCGAGCATCGAGGTACCGGCAGCCACCGCCCGTACCGCCCGGATGAGGTCCTCCGGTTCGTTGTCCTTGACCACGAAGCCGCTTGCCCCGGCCCGCAGCGCCGCGAAGATGTACTCGTCCAACTCGAACGTCGTGACGATCAGCACCCGGACGCCGGCCAGCCGCTGATCCGCCACGATCGCCCGGGTGGCCTCGATGCCGTCCATCACCGGCATCCGGATGTCCATCACCACCACGGCCGGCCGCAGGGTGGCGGCCTGCTGGACCGCTTCCCGCCCGGTACCGGCTTCACCCACCACGGTGATGTCGTGGCTCTCCGCCAACAGCGCCCGCAGACCGGCCCGCATCATCGCCTGGTCGTCGGCGATCAGCACCCGGATCGGGACGGCCGGGTTCATCGGCTCTCCCGGTAGGGCAGCCGGGCCCGGACGCGTACCCCACCGGAGCCGGTCGCGGCCAGCTCGAACTGCCCGCCCACGGTCAGTGCGCGCTCCCGCATGCCGGCCACCCCGGCACCCTCGCTGACCGGCGTCGACCGGCCGTCGTCGGCCACCTCGACGGCGAGGGCGTCGGTGCCGAAGTCGAGCGTGACGGTGGCCGTGCCCGCCGACGAGTGCCGGCGCACGTTCGTGACGGCCTCCTGGATGATCCGGTACGCGGCGAGGTCGACCGCCGTGGCCAGCGGCCGGGGGGTGCCCAGCACGACGAGCTCCACCCGTAGCCCGGCTCCGTCCGAGCGGGTACACAGCTGGTCGAGCTGACCGAGGCCGGGTGCGGGCTGCCGGGGCGGTTCGTCGTCGCCGCGCAACGCCGCGAGGACGGCCCGCAGGTCCACCATGGTCCCCCGGCTGACGTCCTTGATCGCCGTCAACGATGTCCGTACCCGCTCGGGGTCGCGGTCCAGTGCCCGCAGCGCCAGGTTCGCGTGCACGGTCACCAGCGAAACCTGGTGCGCCAGTACGTCATGCAGGTCGCGGGCGGCGCGCAGCCGCTCCTGCGACACCTCCACCTGTTCGATCTCCTGCCGCCGCCGCGCGGTCACCCGGATCGCCTCCCCGGCGGCAAGCACCAGCGCCAGTACCGCGGCGATCGCCACCACCGCGACCGGACCCGGGCCGTCCTGCCGGTGCAGGACCCGACTGAGCACGAGGTACCCGACGAGCCCGGCGCCGGTCACCAACCAGGCCTGGACGTGCCGGCCCGGCCGGGTCACCAGCGAGATCATCGCGACGGCGAGACCGATGACCACCGGCGCGTACCGGTAGTCGAGCGAGTAGTAGAGCGCCGCTGCCGCCAGGTTCCCGATCAGTACCGGCAGGGGCGCGCGCCGGCGGGCGAAGAGCAGCAGCGGGCCGGCGAGTACCAGCAGCACCGCGACGCCGTCCAGGTCGAGGCGGTCACCGGGCCGGCGGGTCGCGGCGTAGACGGCGAGCAGCTGAATGGCGGCCAGTTTGACCGGCAGCCAACGGTCCCACCGCAGCCACGGTGAGGTGTCCACGCGCCGATGCTAGGCCGGTACCGTCCGCCGCGCACCCGCCCCACGTCTGATCCTTCGGTACCCCAACGGGAGTAGCGCGCCAGCACCGCGGTACGCCCGCGGGCGTAGGGGGCTGCCGTTCCGAGGGTGGACGACGACCGGGGCCGCGAACGGTCATCATGAGGTGATGACCGAAGAGCATTCCGCGGAGCCGGTTCCGAACAGTCCCGAGGCGACCATCGCCGGCTGGCGCGAGGCGGCCGAGCGCGGCGACTCCGCAGCCGCCGGGCTGCTGCTCGCCGCCGACGTCGAGGTCGTCTCCCCGCTCACCGAGCAGTTCCGCTTCCGTGGACCGGAACAGGTCACCACGATGCTGGCGGCGGCGTTCGAGACGATCAGCGACATCCGCTTCCACACCCAGGTGGGTAGCGGGCCGACCTGGGCGCTGTTCCTGCATGCCCGGGTCGGGCGGCAGTTCGTCGAGGAGGCACAGTTGCTGCGGCTCGACGCGGCCGGCCGGATCCGCGAGCTGACGCTGTTCGGCCGTCCGCTGCCCGCACTGACCGCCGTGATGTCCGACATCGGCCCCCGGTTGCTGCGGGCCGGGCGCCGCCCGGTACTGGCCCGCCTGGTCGGCGCGCTCACCGGCCCGGTCGCGGCGGCGACCCGGATGGGCGAGCGTCGGATCGTCCCGCTCGCCGACCCGGGCCGGCCACGGCGCGGCTGACCGGGCGCTCCTCGCTGTCCTGCACGGGGATCACGCACCGGGGGAGTCGAGGTGAGGACCACGGCATGGCTCAGCGCGATCCGCAACTTCCTGGCGGCCCGCTAGTTCCAGTGCCGGGTAGTTGAGGGTGTAGCTGCGCTGCGTCAACTCCGTGCCAGGCGACCGGCTGCGTCCTGCGTGATTGACCCCACTGGTCGGGCCGCTCGATCTCGTCAACCAGTGCGGTCACTGCGATTCGGGACACGGGCCGGTACCCTCGATCTTCGAGGAGGCACGATGCGAGCGCTGACGGTGAAACCCCTGACTGCCGACTCCGTACGGGTGGAGGATGTTCCGGACCCGGTGCCCGGCGACGACGAGCTGCTGGTCGACGGGCTGGCGGTCGGGGTCTGCGGCACGGACCGGGAGATCGTCGCCGGTGCCTACGGATGGGCCCCGCCAAACCACGATCGGCTGGTCCTCGGCCACGAGTCGCTCGGCCGGGTACGCACCGCGCCACCGGGCAGCCCCTTCGCCGCCGGGGACCTCGTCGTCGGCGTGGTACGCCGGCCGGATCCGCAGCCGTGTGGCGCCTGTGCCCGGGGCCAGTTCGACATGTGCCGCAACGGCGGGTACACCGAGCGGGGCATCAAGGAGATTGACGGCTACGCCAGCGAGTTGTGGACCGTCCACCCCGACTACGCGGTCAAGCTCGACCCTCGGCTGGCACACGTCGGCGTACTCGTCGAGCCCACCAGCGTGGTGGCCAAGGCATGGGACCAGATCGAGAAGGTCGGCGCCCGCGCCTGGTTCGAGCCCCGCCGGGTGCTCGTCACCGGCGCCGGCCCGATCGGCCTGCTGGCCGCTCTGCTGGGCGCGCAGCGCGGGCTGGAGGTGCACGTCCTCGACGTCGCGACCGAGGGCCCGAAGCCGGCGGTCGTCGAGGCGCTCGGCGCGCAGTACCACACGTCTGCGGTCGGGGACGTGGCCGCCGCGGTGAACCCGGACATCATCATCGAGGCGACCGGTGTCGCCAGCGTGATCTTCGCCGCGATCGCCACCAACGCGCCCTACGGAATCGTCTGCCTGACCGGCGTGTCCGCCGGCGGGCGACAGATCTCGGTGGACGTCGGCGCCGCCAACCGCGAGATCGTGCTGCAGAACGACGTGGTGATCGGCAGCGTGAACGCGAACCTCAGCCACTACAGCGCTGCCACGGCCGCGCTGGCCCGGGCCGACGCCGACTGGTTGGCGAGCCTGATCACCCGGCGGGTGCCGCTGGACCGCTTCGCCGATGCGCTCACCGCCGAACCGGACGACATCAAGGTCGTCCTGACGCTGGACTGACGCCCGCCCGGATCAGCCGGCGGCGGGACCGGCCGGCGCGCCGTCGAGCGCGCTGAGGTCCTTGTCCTCCATCTCCCAGGCGTGGTCGAGGTTGTGGAAGGCGGAGTGCCGGATGAGGAAAGGCAGTGTCCACGACCGCATCCGCCGGTCGACCTCCCCGGCGTTGTACGCGCGCATCGCCGCCACGTAGGCCTCCCGGTACTGGCGCAGCCCGTCCGGGGTGAGGGCGGCTTCCTCCGGTATCCGCAAGCCGACCTGCCTCGCGAAGCTCTCGCTCTCGTTGCGGATGGTGTGCCGGATGATCATGTCCCGGTCGCGTCCGCCGCCGCGTGGGCCCTTGCGCAACTGCGGCGAGACCCGGGCCGCGACGTCGTCGAAGAACGCCCAGCAGGCTCGCAGCAGCGTGATCCCGCGGTCGAACTCCGCAGCGCCCAGCGGCCCGTGCTCGGTCGAGGAGGGCGAGAAGGAGATGCCCCAGAAGTCGGTGGACCCGGTGCCGACCCGGTCCTCCACGATCTCCAGCGGCCCGGCGGCGTCGAACTCGCGCGCCATCCCGGCGAGAGCCGCGACCGGCCGGTAACGCTGCCGGTAGGACTCGAGGGTCTCCAGGGCGAGGTCGGCGCTTTTCGCACCCCGACTCCACCCCGGCCAGTCGAGGCCGAAGGCCACCGCCCGCTTTCCTTTGGGGCCGCGTTCGACGACGGTGCGGACCGGTGCGGGCTTGGTCGTGCGCCGGCGTGCGGCGGGCTCGGCCGTGGTCATGGCAGCAGAGTAGAACCAGTTGCGGACGGAATGCGTCCGCATCGTGCCAGGACATCGTCGGGGCACCCTGTCCACGGTGGCCGAGCGGCTGTCGACAGTCGTTGAGTTCGCCGTAGACCAAGACCTGAACTAGTCCTTTTCAAAACAGCCGGCGCGCTGCATGACGTCGGCCTGCTCGCCGTCGGCGGGTACGCCGACGCCGGCGACCACGACCGCTTCTGCAACGGCGCCACCTGCAGCATCGCCAAGGTGTATGACCAGTCCGGCCGGCACAACGACCTCACTCCGGGCCCGGCCGGCACCGCGGGGATGGGCGCTGACCGGGGCGTGATGACCTACGGGTACCCGACCGACGCGGCCGGCAACGCGGTCCAGGCCAACATCGTCGCGGGCCACGGCCTTCCAACCGGCTCACCGGTCAGCCGAAGTGACCGTCGGGAATGCCGTGGTAGACGATGAAGTCGCCGAACCGGTGTACCCCTGGCCGGTCGGCCACCTCGTCGATCGCCGCACGAATGCGTTCAAGTTGCGCCACGGTCATCTGCAGCGGCGGCTCGTCGGGCTGGTACGTCGTGCGGATCGGATAGTCGATGCCGGGCGTCGAGGTCATCTCGATGTGGCAGCCCAGCAGGTGGGCCACCGGGTGGGTGCGGCACCACGCCAGCAAGCGGTCGACGGTCGCGGTGAACGCGGGCCAGTCGCGCACGTACAGCCGGCCCGGGTACACGGTGTCGCCGGTGAAGAGCAGCCCCGTGTACCTGTCGTAGAACACGACGGCCGCCTCGTCGTGCCCGGGACCGGGGATGACGTCGAGTACGCGACCGCCCAGGTCGACCGTTGCCGTCGCGTCCGGCCAGTCGACGAGCCCGAAGTACGACCGGACCGCGTCGCCGTGCGCCGGCACCACCGTCGTAAGTGGACGGCCGGCGAACTGGCCGTCGCCGGCGACGTGGTCGCCGTGACTGTGGGTGTGTGTCACGACGAGCTCGTAGCCTGCCCTCGGGTGCCGGGCGAGCCACGCGTCCACCAACTCGTCGACCGTACGGCGGAGCGGGAAGTACCCGTGCCCGGCGGTGGCGCCGGTGTCGAGCAGGAACGCCCGTTCGTTCCCGAAGAGCAGAAACAGGAAGGGCGCCTCGTAGTTGACCGACTTGTTCTGCCGCAGGATCACGGTGTGCCCGTCGTACCGGTGAACCTGGATCTCCGGGGCGCGGTCGTGGCGGGCGGAGGGCGCGCCCGGATGCCACCGCACGTCGAGGTCGCCCCCACCGGCCAGACCGGCGCCGAAGTCAATGTCCGTGCCGTTCACGCCCCGAGCCTACTGGTGCCGTGAATACAGCCAGGGCTGCCGGATGTCGAAGAACTGTGGCTCGCCGATGGAGAGCGAGTTCATCTCGTCCATCTGGGCCTGCAACTGCGGCGGCGGCGCCTTCTTCTCGCCTGTGCGGGCCTCCGCCTCGGAGGTGAAGTACATCGCCATCGTGTAGGAGCCGTCGTCGTACTGTGCGGCCACACTGCCGAGCATCTCCGGGCGGAACTTCGCCCACTCCCCGGAGTCCTGCGTCATCAGCTCCCGGGCCCGCTGCGGATCCGACCCACGCCCCTGCATGACCTGGACGAAGCCGGCCCGGTCGGGCTCGCCGACGATGTCCTCCATGACGTCGGTGGAGTCGTGGAAGGTGGGGGGTTCGGCAAAGAGCGCAGACATCTCCTGCCACCACCGGTCCTGCTCGGGGCGTTCGCTGTTGCGGCGGGCCGCCGCCTCCGACTCGAAGCGGACGACGGCGATGAAACGGCCGTCATCGGTGACCCCCTCGGTTGACCCGAGCCATCCGGTCGCGTCGGCGGCAAGGTCGCGTTCCCAACCGTCCGCTGCCGCGTGCATCCGGTCGGCGTCGGTGACCCGACCCTCTATGACCTGTACGAACATGGCACTCCTCCCCGTACGCTCGTTGGTCGCTGGCGACGATACCCACGCCACCCGGCTGACGTCGGGGATCCCGCTGTTTGCGAACCGGACAACGCGGGTCGCTCCCGGATACCGATCGCGTCGACCGGATGGGTATGCAGTACGTCGCGGGCTACGGCCATTCGCAGTGACAGTCCGGCTGCGTCCCTTTGCCGGGCGGGCACCCGGCGCCTGTCCCGAGCGCCGATGATGTATCGACCGCGGGCGATAACGTCGCCGTGGCGAGGGAGTAGAGATGATGAAACGGGGAGACGTCAGGCGCTCGGGCTGATTGCGGGCATCGCCGCGGGTGTGCTCGTCGCACCCGGCCGCGCCTCGGCCGCCGCTGGGCGTGGGGATCAAACCAGTTCGGCCAGCTCGGCGACGGCACCACCACCATCCAGACCACCCCCCGTGGTGGTACCCGGCGCCACGGGGCCACCACGGCCGCCGGCGGGCACAGCTAAACCGCGATCCTCTGACCCGTCGACTGTCCACTCGGGACAGTCCACACTGTACGTTCGGCTGACGCGGCGGTCCCGGACCCTGACCGGGGCCGCCGCAACGGAGCAGGGGAAGCGCTGGGTCACTCCCGGATGCCGATGGCGTCGACGGGGTGGGTACGCAGTACCCGGCGTAGTGGTAGGGCGGTGGCCAGGGCGCCGAGCAGGATGACGCCCCCGAGCACCGCGACCCAGCCGGCCGGCGGGATGTAGCGGGGTGGTCGTCCCGGTGAGGCCCTTGACCATCGGTAGCAGGGTGCCGGCCGCGATCGCGGCGCCCAGCAACAGCGCGAGTCCGAGCAGCAGTACCTGCTCCAGCCGGACCATCCGCAGCACCTGTGCCCGGGTGGTGCCCGACAGCCGCAGTACGCCGATCTCCCGCCGTCGCGCCAGCGTCGCCATCACCAGCGTGTTGACCGCCGCGATACCGACGTAGACCAGCAGTACCACGGTGATCATCCGGTTGGTCCAGGCGTTGGCCCGCAGGTTCTGGCTCACCGCCACCTGGTAGGCGTCACGGGGCGCGAGGGTGGCGCCGGGCGCCAGCCGGTCCAGCGTCGCGCGCACGGCGTCGCCGGGCTGATCGGCGGCGGTAGCCAGGAACACCGCGCTGTCCCGGCCGGTCGCGCTGTGCGCGAGCAGCGTGTCGTGCGGCAGGGTGAGCGCGGCGAAGCCGAGACCGCGCCGGTAGAGCGCGACCACCCGCAGGCGGGCCGGGGCGCCGTCGCCGTACCAGCCGGTGAACTCGTCGCCGACGTGCAGGTGCAGCGAGGACGCGGTGAGGGTGTCCACCGCCACCGTGTCGCCGCGCAGGCCGGACAGGTCGCCGGCGGTCACCCCCAGGTCGAGGGTGCGCTCCAGGCCGGCCGGGTCGACGCCCTGCGCGGACAGGTCGGTGGCGTAGTCGTACCGGCCGAACACGGTGCCGGTGACCACGCCGGTGGCGGCGCTCACGCCGTCGCTGCCGCGCAACTGGGCGGCCAACCCGGGCGGCAGGCCGGCGCCACCGGGCAGGGCGACCCAGCCGGCCCGTACCCCGGCACTGCTCTGTTGTGCTGCGGTGTGCTCCACGGACGTCTGCACGAACCACAGCGAGCCACCCAGCGCGACCGCCAGTACCAGCGAACTGACCACCGCGGACAGTTGCCGCGCGGTGGCGGCCGTGTTGGCCACGGCCAGGCGGCCGGTGACGCCGGTGACCACCAGCAGCCGGCCCACCGTGGCCGTGGCCACCCGGATCAGCACCGGCGCGAGCAGCGCAACCGCCACGACCAGGGTGAAGACGGTGGCCACCGAGATGCTCGCGGCACTGTCGCCGTTGACCGAGGAGGCCAGCGAGCACAGGAAGACGCCGCCGGCCAACGCGATCACGCCGAGCAGGCTGCGCAGGACGCCGAGGCCACCGCGCTCCACCACGGTCTCGGCCAGCGCCTGAGTGGGCCGGATCCGGCTGGCCCGCAGGCTGGCCAGCCACGCGGCCACCACCGCGACCAGCACCGCCGCGCCGGCCGCCACCAGCGGCGGCAGCCAGGACAGGTGGGTGCGTAGCGTGTCCGGAACCAGGCCGTGGTCCACGTACTGGCCGCGCAGCCAGTCGGCGGCGGCCAGGCCCGGCCAGATGCCGGCCGCCGCGGCCAGCACGCCGAGCACGAAGGCCTCGGTCACCACCATCCGCCGCACCTGCCGGGGGGTGGCCGCGATCGCCCGCAGCAGCGCGATGTCGCGCAGGCGTTGGCGTACCGACAGGCCGACCGTGCCGGCGATCACCAGGATCGCGATGAGCAGCGTCATGCCGCCGAAGACGGCGGAGATCGCGATGACGAACTCCCGGCCGTTGCCGACGTCCGCCGACTCCACCATGCCGCGGTCGCGGCCGGTGAACACCCGGGGGTACGCCCCGGCCAGCGCCTGGGGCTCCTTGAGTTGGTGGCGCACCGCGTCGGCGACCGTGTGCCGGTCGCTGCCCGGCGTCAGGAACACCCCGAGCACCTGCACGGTGCCGCCGGACAGCGTCGCGGTCTCCGCGTCGGTGGCGAAAACCGTTGCGGCGTCGGGACTCTGGCCGCTGGCTGCGGCGATCCCGGTGACCGTGAAGGACTGCACGCCCCCGGGCAGTCCGAGCGGCACCTGCCCGCCCATCCCGACGCCCAGCGCGCTGGCCAGCCGCTCATCCAGGACAACCTGGTGCTCGCCGGCCGGGGCTGCCCCGGAGCGCAGCGTGTACGGCGTCAGCCGGGCCGCCGACCACGGGTGCACCTCCACCGCTGCGGCCCCGATGCTCGCCGGCACCGCCACATCGGCCACCACCGCGGCCACTCCGGGAACCGTCGCGACGGTACCGGTCAGGGTGGCCGGCAGCGGCGCGTGCTGCGGCAGCGGGAACGCCTCGACCTCCCGATCTTCGCCGTGACCGCTGCTGATGCGCAGGTCAGTGGCGGCGACCAGCACCGGCGCGGCCGCGTACCGGGTGGGCACGCCGTGGTAGCGGATGCCGGACTCCAGCATCGCCCCGCACGCGGTCACCACCACGACCGCGAACCACAGCGCCACAAAGGTGGCGAGCATGCTGGCCGGCCGCTGGCGCAGCATCCGCCAGGCGATCCTCACCATGCCGCACTCACCACGCCCGCGTTGTCCACCCGGGACTGCGCGCCGCGCAGGCTCACCATCCGGTCGGCGATCGCCGGCGCGCCCGGTGCCGTCACGTCGTCGACGAGCCGGCCGTCGGCCAGGAACACCACCCGGTCGGCGTACGAGGCGGCCACCGGGTCGTGGGTCACCATCACCACGGTGTTGTGTTCGTTGTCCACGCTGTGTCGCAGCAGGGTGAGCACCTCGGCGGCGGTACCGGTGTCCAGCGCCCCGGTCGGCTCGTCGCAGAAGATCACCTCGGGGCGTACCGACAACGCCCGCGCGATGGCGACCCGCTGCTGCTCGCCGCCGGAGAGTTGGGCCGGCCGGTGGCGCAGCCGGTCAGCCAGCCCCACCCGGCGGACCACTTCGGCCACCCAGCGCCGGTCGGCCCGCTTTCCGGCCAGCCGGGAGGGGAGCAGGATGTTGTCCCGCACGGTCAACGAGGACACCAGGTTGAAGGCCTGGAACACGAAGCCCACCCGGGTACGCCGCAGCTTCGTCAGCCCGGTCTCGGACAACTGCGCGAGATCGGTTCCCCCGAGCCACACCGTGCCGGTACTGGGCTGGTCCAGCCCGGCCGCGCAGTGCAGCAGAGTGCTCTTACCCGAGCCGGACGGCCCCATCACCGCCGTGAACGTACCGCTCGCGAAGTCCACGTCCACGCCGTCGAGCGCCCGTACCCCCGCACCACCGCGCCCGTACGCCTTGCCGACCGCCCGCAACGCCACCGCCGCCCCCGGCGGCGCCGCCACCACGTCACCCCGTCTGGCCATGGCGCGCCTCCCGTCCCCTGGCGCCGCTGTGGCGTCTGGTTCCGGAATCGACGTTAGGCACCGGGCCGGGCCGGGACATTGCCGCCAACCGCCCGGTTCGTCCTACCGCTAGCCCTACGTCCTGCGGCTAGCCCTACCTCGCGGGCAACGGTGCGGATGCCACTGTGGCCGGGCCGCGGAAGCGACCCGGCCACAGCACCCCCCCAGGTGTCAGGCTTCGACTCAGACCTCGACGACGATCTCGTAGATCTCGCTGGTCGGGTGGCCGGCACGCTCGTGGATGCGCAGCACCGCCTCCTTCGACGGGCCGGTCGCCAGGCAGAACACCTTGCCCGCCTCCGGGTCCAGCCAGGCCTGCTCGAAGTGCACGCCCTCCTCGTCCTCGATCGAGAGGTCCGCGTCGTGCGCCTCCTTGAGCTGCTCGGCGGTGACGCCGATGAATCCACTGTGCACGTCCATGAACTTGGCCATTCCCGCTCCCTCTGTCCGGTGTGACCCCTCCAGCGTCCCGGCCGCGCCGATGTCGGGCATCGGTCATTGCACCGACGAAGACGGCCCGGTCGCCCGGCCCCGGGCTGGGCTAGATTCGGCCGCATGCAGCCGGCGGAGTCCGCCCGGATCGCGCCGGGGCGCGTCGGTCGGGGAGTGCGGGTCAGCCCCGTCCTGGTCGGCCGGGCCGACCTGGTCGCGCATGCCGGCCGGCGGCTGACTGCGGCCGTGGACGGCACCGGACACCTGCTGTTCCTGGCCGGCGAGGCGGGCATCGGGAAGTCCCGGCTGCTCGCCGAGATCGCCGGGCAGGCGCACCGGGCCGGAGTCGCGGTGCTGCGGGCGGCCACCTTCCCACGCGACGCCGAGGTGGCCGGCGCGCTGCTCATCGACCTGGCCACCGAGCTGTCCCGGCAGCGCGCCACGGCGGCGGCCGGGGCCGCGATCTCCGCCCGGTTGCGGGCCACCGCGGGCCGGGACGCCGACGCCGGCCGGGAGCGGCGCATCCTGGTCGCCGACCTCACCGCCACCCTGCTCACCGTCATTGACGGGGGTACCGGTGGGCTGCTGCTCGCGCTGGAGGACCTGCACTGGGCCGACGAGCTGTCGTTGGAGGTGCTCGACCGCCTCGCCGGCCGGTTGGACGGGCTGGCGTTACTGGTGGTCGCCACGTACCGCAGTGACGAGCTGTACCCGAAGGTGCCGATGCGCCGCTGGCGTACCCGGCTGCTGGTGCAGCGGCTCGCCGAGGAGGTGCGGCTGCCCCGACTCGACCCGCGGCAGACCGCGCAACTGGCCGACGCGATCGCCGGTGCCACCCTGTCCAGCCAGCTCACCGGAGCGCTGTACGCGCGCAGTGACGGCATCCCGCTGCACGTCGAGGAGTTGCTCGGCGCGGTGGTACCGGACGACGACGGGGCGGCGGCGCCGGAGAGCCTGGCGGATGCGGTACTGGCCCGCGCCCAGGCGCTGCGTCCACTGGCCCGTTCGGTGGTCGCGGCGGCCAGCGCGATCGGTCGCTCGTTCGATGTGGACCTGCTCGCCGCGGTGACCGGGGAGGAGCCCGACGCACTGGACGCGGCACTGCGCGAGCTGGCGGAGCGGTATCTGGTCACGCCCCGGCCGGACGGCAGCTCCTTCGACTTCCGGCACGCCCTCATCCGCGACGCCCTCTACGCCGACCTGGCCCCGTACCGGCGGCGGGAACTGCACGCCCGGGTGGCCGACGCGGCGGTGGCTGCCGGGCTCGGCGACGCGTTCGTCTCGCACCAGTACGAACGGGCCGGCCGCCCGGCGCTCGCGTACCGCCACGCCCGCCGCGCCGCCACCGAGGCGGCCACCGTGTCGGCGTACCGGGAGGCGGTGGCGCTGCTGCGCCGGGCCCGGCGCACCACTCCCACGGACACCCCGGCCGCCGAACGGGCGCAACTGCACGCCGAGTTGGCTACCGCGTTGGCGGCCACCGACGACAACGTGGCCGCCGCTGCCGAGTACGCGAGCGCCCACCGGCTGCGGCTGGCACTCGATGATCCGGCAGCCGCCGCCGAGCTGGTACCGCCGCTGGTTGCGGTGCGGCACCTGACCGGCGCCGGGCTGGCCGAGCGGGCGGCGCTGCTGACCGGCGCCCTGGACCTGGTGCAGCAGCGGGCGCCGCAGGCCCGGGACACCCGACTGCGGCTGCTGGCGGCGCTGGCGGCCGCGTACATGCTGGATCGCCGGCTGGCCGAGGCGGAGCGGTACGGCAACCTGGCACTTGCGCTGGCCACCCCGGACACCGACCTCGCCACGCTGCTGAACCTGGACGCCACGCTGGGCGCGGTGTACGTCTTCGGTGGCCGCGCTGAGCAGGGCTGGCGGCTGATCGAGGCGGCCGTGGAGCGGGGCAACGCCGCCGGCTTGGAGACGGAGACCGCCCGCGGTTACCGGATGCTGGGCAGCAGCGCCTCGGTACTGGTCGAGTACGACCGGGGCGCCCGCTGGCTGGCCGAGGGCATCGGCTACGCCGGCCGGGTGGAGCGCTGGAACGACCTGCACTACCTGACCGCGCACCGGGCGCACATGCACTGGGCGGTGGGGGAGTGGCCGGACGCCGACCGGGAGGCCCGGCGGGCGCTGGCGGACGGCGGCTCCGGGGTGACCACGCTGATCACCGCGCTGCATGTGCTCGGGTACCTGGCGGTGGGGCGGGGCGACTGGTCGGCCGCCCAGGAGCAGTTGACCCAGGCCCGCGAGCTGGGCACGACCATGAATGAGCTGCAACGGCTCTCGCCGGCGCTGTGGGGGCTGGCCGAGTTGGCGCTGCACCGCGGTGACCCGGCGGAGGCGGCGCGCTGGTGCGAGCAGGGGCTGGCCGCGTCGGCCGCGGTGGTGGACGCGGCGTACCTGTTCCCGTTCCTGGTCACCGGGGTACGGGCGTACCTGGCCGGGGGCGGGCAGGAGGCGGCCCGGGACTGGCTGGCACGGGCCGGCCAGCCGGTACGGGCCCGGGCGATTGCGGGTACCGAGCCGGCGCTGTCGCACGCGGAGGGGCTGCTGGAGTTGGCGGCCGGGCGGACCGGTCGGGCCCGGGAGGCATTGCAGGTGGCGGCCGACGGGTGGGCGCGGCGACGCCGGTTCTGGGAGGGCACCTGGGCGCTGGTGGACGCCGCCCGGTGCGCTGCGCGGTCCCGGCGGCCGGGGCCGGCCGCGGTGCTCGCCGGGCAGGCCCGGGAGGCTGCCCGGGCGGCCGGCGCGACCATCCTGGTGACCGCCGCTGACGCGGTCACAGCGGCGGAGGCCCCGGCCGGTCCGCTGACCGCGCGGGAGTTGGAAGTGGCCCGGCTGGTGGCGGGCGGTGCGACGAACCGGGAGATCGGTGTGGCGCTGCACATCACGCCGAAGACGGTGGCAGCGCATATCGAGCACATCCTGACCAAGCTGGGCGCCGCCCGCCGCACCGAGGTGGCCGCCTGGTTCGCGGCCCGGCCGCCCCGTCAATGATGCCACTACGCTTGTGGCCGACCTGTCGGGTACGCGGCCTGCCGTCGGGCCGCCGCTGACTTCTCGTTCGGTACCGGCCCGCAGCTGAGCGGGCCGATCGCCGCACTGCTCCTGGTCTGCTCCGGCCGGCTGGTCGCGCTGCCGCGGCTGTCCGGGCCGGGCACGGCGGCCCTGACCGCCCGACTCGCCGGCGGTACCGACCCCGCCTGAGCCGTCGCGAATCAGCCCGTCGGCTGGACAGCTTCCGCCGGTTCGGCGGCCCGCTGGCGGCGCAACTGGACGGCCTTGTCGACGCCGACGACCGCTGGCGCGAGGAGCGACAGGGCGATGACGAGCACCCACTGCCGTCCGGTGAGCGAGACGGTATCGAGCAGGCGCTGGAGCATCTGGAGCTCCACGGCGGCCCAGGTGAGCAGCCAGCCGAGCAGCACCCAGCCCAGGAAGGGGAAGACCGGAGCGGCCCACGGGGCCTGTCGTTCCCGGCGCATGACCAGACCGACGTTCACGGCGCTGAGCGAGACGACGGCGAAGACCATGGTCATCGAGGTCGACGGATCGGTGGTACTCGGGTCGCCCGGTCCCCACGCGAGCACGGCGAGTGCCGTGGCCGCGACCACGAACCCGGTCACGAACCAGCGGATGGCCTGGCCCCGGTTGACGATCTTCGTGCCGGGTGTGCGGGGCGGTCGCCGCATCACGTCGGGGTCGGGAACATCGACGATGAACCCGATCACCACGGTGATGACCACGAAGAACTTGCAGAACAGCAGTTGGAGGGGGAAGAGCGCGACGCCGGAGTTGATATTGAGAATGGTGGCGTACAGCATCAGTTGCAGCACCGACGACAGGATCGTGAGTTGCAGCTTGACGTAGGAGGAGATCCGCCGGTAGATGTCGCGGCCCAGTTCGACGGCGCCGACCAGGGTGGCGAAGTTGTCGTCGGTCAGCACGATCTTCGCGGCCTGCTTGGACACCTCCGAACCGCTGCCCATGGCGACGCCGATGTCGGCCTGCTTGAGTGCTGCCGCATCGTTGACGGCGTCGCCGGTCATCGCGACCACCTGGCCCGACTCCTGCATCAGCCGGGCGAGGCGGACCTTGTCCTCGGGCGCGACCCGGCCGAACACGTGCAGCCGGGGGAGCTGTTCGATCACCTCGGCGTCCGGCAGGCGTTGCAGCTCGATGCCGGTGATCACGCCGGCGCCGAGCCCCAGCTCATCGGCGATGGCGCGAGCCGTCACGGTGTGGTCGCCGGTGATCATCCGTACGTCGATGCCGGCGTCGAGGGCGACCCGTACCGCGTCCTTTGCCTCGGTGCGGAGCGGATCCATGATCCCGACCAGCGCGACGAAGACCAGATCGGTGACCGAGGCCATCGGGTCGGCCAGGGCCGCGGACATCGCCGCGCCGTCCAGGTCCCGGGCGGCGAACGCGAGTACCCGCAGCCCACGGCCGGACAGCTCACGGTTGGCGGCCAGGATCTCGTCGCGCACGGTACCGATCGGCACCTGCTCGCCGTGCCACAGTGCCCGGCCGCAGCGCTCCACCACCACGTCCGGCGCGCCCTTGACGCTGACCAGGTGGGGCTGCCGCAGGATCCCGCCGGCCAGCCAGTCCGGGCAGTCGTGGAAGGTGGCCATGAACTTGTACTCGGAGTCGAACGGCACCTCGGCCCGGCGGGGCAGCGCCGCCCGGGTCTGTTCGGCGTCGGCGCCCAGCTTCGCGGCGAGTACCACGAACGCCGCCTCCGTCGGGTCCCCGATGACCGACCCGTCGTCGCCGACGGTGGCGTCGGTGCACAGCGTCAGGCCCTGCGACAGCCGGCGGAAGTCCGGCAGTTCGCCGCCGGCCACGCCCCGGACCGCGCCGGTCTTGCGGTAGCCGGGTCCGTCGATCCGGAACCATTCCCCGCCGGCCAGCATCGTCGTCGCAGTCATCGCGTTCATCGTCAGCGTGCCGGTCTTGTCGCTGTTGATGACCGTGGTGCCGCCCAGCGTCTCGACGTCGGTGAGCGACTTGACCACCGCTTTCGACTCGGCCAGCCGCCGTGCCCCGGACGACAACATGGCCTGCACGAAGGTCGGCAGGCCGGTCGGGATGGACGCGATCGCGGTCGAGATGCACAGCAGCAGCAGGGTGGAGAGTTCCTGGCCCCGGGCGATCCCGAAGATCGCGATCACCGCCACGGCCAGCCAGGCCACCAGGCCGAACACCTTGGTCATGCCGTCGAGTTCGCGTTGCAACGGTGAGCGGGTGCGGGTGGTGGCGGTCACCATCCCGGCGATCCGGCCCATCTGGGTGGCCGCGCCGGTGGCGGTCACCACCAGGGTCGCGGTACCGCGGGTGACCTGGGTGTTCTGGTACAGAAGATTGGTACGGTCGCCGATCGCGGTCTCGCCTGCCGGGAGCGTGCCGCTGCCCTTGGCCACCGGGGCGCTCTCGCCGGTGAGCGCGGCCTCCTGGACCTCCAGGGTGGCGCAGGTGACGATCCGGCCGTCGGCGGGCACGACATCGCCGGCCTCCAGCAGCACGATGTCACCGGGTACCAGCCCGGTCGACTCGATCTCCGCGACCTCGCCGGAGCGCCGTACCCGGGCCCGGGGCACCTGCAGCTGCGCCAGCGCCGCCACGCTGGCCCGGGCCTTCAGCTCCTGGCTGGAGCCCATCACGACGTTGAACACCACCAGGGCCAGTACCACCAGGCCGGTCGCCACCTGGGCGATTGCGAAGCTGGCCGCGCTGACGACCAGCAGCATGATGTTCATCGGGTTGGCGAGCTGGCCGCGGCCGACCATCCAGACACTGGGCGGGGGCTCGGTAGCCAGCTCGTTGGGCCCGTACCCGGCCAGTCGCCGCGCCACCTCACCGGCGTCCAGCCCGCGATCCGTGCTGACCCCGATCCGGCCGGCGGCATCCGCGGCCGACAGGGCGTACCAGGCGACGTCCTCGCCCGGCTGCTTGACCATGGTCATCTCAGCCTCCCGCCCGGTCCCGCGAGACCGCCGAGTCACACGCTACGGCCGGCACCGGGTGGCCCGTGGCGAAACACCGTGCACCCAATGCGGCAAATGATACGTTTCTGAAGGAAGTGCACTATGAGCAAATAGTCGCCCCGAGTGGCGGCAGTGGTGACGCATCCCCCAGCGGCACACCGAGACATGAGGGGTGGCGACGCCGTGACCAGCGATGCGGACAACCGGCCGGCAGCCGGGCGGACCCGGGTCGTCCGGCACCGGCGCCCGCGGTGGCGTGGGTGGACCTGGGTCGAGGCAGTCGTGGCCGCCGTCCTGGCCCTGCTCCTGCTGCCCGGCGGTATCCCGCTCGGCCGGCCGGCCGATGCGGCGCTGGCCGGCGCGTGGAACGGCAGCCGCGCCGAACTCTTCCTGGTCAACATCGCCCCGCCCCAGCTCGTACCGGGCGGGCCGGCACAGCCGCTGACCGCCGCCGTGGTGAACCGGGGACCGAACGCCGCCACCAACATCCGGTTCAGCTACACCGTCCCGGCCGGCCTGACCGTCACCGCCGCAACCACGGGCGGCACCCCCTGCACGGTCGCCACCGGCACCGTGAGCTGTGCCGTGGCCAGCCTCGCCAACGGCGCCACCGCCGCGGTCTCGATCAGCCTCACCGCTCCCGCCAGTGCCACGGTCGGTACCAAGCCCGGCAGCTTCTCGCCGGTCAGCTCGGACCAGCTCAACCCGGCCGGCGGCAACGTACTGCTGCGTGCCCGCACCAACGACTGGGTCGGCGACGCCGAGAACTCGGCACTGTCGGCGGCCTGGCTGCCGGCCGACCCGTACACCGGGCCGCCGGCGCCCTGCGTGTCGACCGTTGACAGCCTCGGGCGGGCCAGCACCTGCTCCGCCGCCGTTGTGACCAGCAGCGTACGGACGTCGGAGGTCAGCGCGCCGTGCTCCGCGACGACCCAGTTGTGCCTGCGGACCTGGGAGGTCGTCGGCACCTACTACGCGGCCAGCAGCGGCGCGCTGCGGGTCTGCGGCGCCGACGTCGAGGACGGCGCGTACGTCAACTGGTCCGGCGGGTACAACCCGGCCACCACCGTCGACCCGCCCGCCGGCTCGTACACCGCGCACGGCGAGATGCTGGCCCACCAGGCGTCCTGGGTCACCGTCCCCTGGCAGGTCACCGCCGGCCAGGCCTACCGGTTCAGCATCCGGATCGCCAACCGGGACAACCCCGGCGCGCTGGGCGTAGGCCCCGGCGGGTTCGCCAGCCTCGGCATCTCCACCGTCAACGGCACCTCGGCGAGCTGCTCATTCGCCAACTTCTTCCCGGCCCGCCCGGCCAACATCGAGGTACGCCATCCGGGGACCAACATCACCCTGAACAAGACCCTGGGCACCGACCGGGTGGTGTGGAGCGACCAGTTCACCGTACAGATCCGCAACAGCTTCGGCTTCGTCCTCAACGACCCCCGCAAGAGCACCACCCAGGGGTTCGGCAACCAGGTCCAGTTCGACACCGGCACAACCGGGGAGACCCTGGTGCTGCCCGGCTTCCGGTACACCCTCACCGAAGTCGCCGCGGCCACCACCGCGCTGAGCGACTACCGACAGAACATCTCGTGTACGAACATCCACGGCTCCAACGTGGGGCTACCCAACGGCCCGGTCAACCTCGCCAACCCACCTACCGTGATCCCGTCGCCCGACGACGACATCATCTGCGATCTCAGCAACGCCGGGGTAGCCCCCACGGTCACCATCCGGACCACCACCCAGGGCGGCGACGCCACCTTCAACTACACCATCGGCGGCGGCGCCGGCCCGACCGCCACGGTCACCACGTCCGGCGGACTGGGTACCGCCACGCTGGCCAACGCCCGGGCCGGCCAGACCCTCACCGTCAACCAGGTCGTCAAGCCGGACTGGTCGCTGAGCACCACCCTGTGCACCAACCTGCGGACCGGCTTGGTGCTCTACCCCGGCTATGTGATGAGCCTCGGCGACCGGATCGTCTGCTCCTTCGCCAACCGCAACACCACCCCGCAGCCGTGCGTCACCAACCCGGTCAGCAACCCGGACTTCGCCAGCGGCGCCACCGGCTGGAACGTGAACAACTTCTGGCCGGGCAACGGCCGGATCACCGACACCCGGGACAACGCCAGCTACCCCAACGACTTCGCCATCCAGAACGTCTCCGCGGTCGCCCCGGGCAGCCGGCTCAACCTCACCGTACTGGCCAACGACGGCGTCGGCGGCCAGGGCGGCAACCAGGCCACCCTGCGCCTGAGCTACGGCGGGACGATCTACGCCCAGCTCGCCAGCACTCCGGCCGACGACGGCTTCGGTGGCACAGCCACTGTCAACACCTTCAACGGGGCGAGCGCCAACGTCAGCACCATCCCGATGGGGATGGCCAGCACCATCGTGCTGACCCTGCCCGACGGCATCCCGCGCAGTGGCAACGTCGAGTTCCGGATGGCGATCACCGACAACGACGACACGCTGCGCACCGCGGACGACTGGGGCATCACCAACGTGCTGATCCAGACCACCGGGATCTGCCTGCGTAAGCAGTCGACAGGCGGGTTCGCCACCTTCAACTTCACCACCACGAACCTGGACACCAACACCCTCGGCGGCGCCGCGTTCAACGTGACCACCTCGCCAGGGGCCAACCCGGCCGTGGTCAACCCGGTCTTCGGCTCACCCGGACCGCAGGGCGTGATCCTCAACCCGGGACTGCCGGTCATCCTCAACGAGACCGGTCCACCCGGTTGGGCGCTGAGCGCGAGCTGCGTGAACATGGCAACCGGAGCGGCGGTACCCGGGGTGACGGTCGCCGGTTCCAGAGTCACCATCCCGGGCGCGGCGACGGCCGCCGGTACGCTGCTCAACTGCCTACTGGGCAACGCCCAGTCGACCGGGTTCACGGTGGCCAAGACGGCCAGTCCGGCCACCGCCGGCCCGGGCCAGACGGTGACCTACACGATCACCGCGCGCAACACCGGGTCCGTGACGGTGCCGGGCGCCACGTTGACCGACAACCTGTCCGACGTGATCGACGACGCCACCTTCGGCAGCGTCACGGCCGACATCGGTACCGCCACGTTCACCTCGCCCAACCTGTCGTGGAGCGGCAACCTGCCGCCCGGCGCCACCGCCACGATCCGGTACACCGTCACCGTCAACTCCCCGGACGCCGGCAACCACCGCCTGGTCAACCGGGTCACCACCACCGCGGCCGGCACCAACTGCCTGGGCGCCCCGACCGATCCGGCGTGCACCACCACCACGCTGATCTCCGACAGTCGGCTGCTCAAGACCGTCGACCGGACGTCGGCGAGCGTCGGCGACACCGTCACCTACACCGTCCAGATGGGCAACAACGGCCAGGTCCCACTGACCGGCGCCACCTTCACCGACAACCTCACCCGGGTGCTGGATGACGCCACCTTCGGTACGGTCAGCGCCAACATCGGCACGGCGACCTTCACGACACCGAACCTCACCTGGACCGGCAACCTGCCCGTCGGCGTGACCGTCCAGGTGGTCTTCACGGTCACCGTGAACAACCCGGGGACCGGCGACCACCGGCTGATCAACGTGGCGACCTCGACCACCACCGGCTCCAACTGCCCGCCGCCCACCCCGACCAGCACCAGCTGCCAGACCGACACTCCGGTGGCCGAGCTACTGGTTTCCAAGGCGGCCACCGAGACCAGTACCTTCCCGGGCGGCCAGGTGCACTATGCGGTCACCGTGTCCAACCTCGGCGCCACCACCCAGTCCGGCACGCTGTTCGTGGACGACCTCACCGACGTGCTCGACGACGCCACCATCGGTTCGATCACCGCGAACCAGGGTTCGGCCAGCCTGGCCACGCCGACCATCGTCTACTCCGCCACCCTGCTGCCGGGGCAGACCGCCACGGTCACCTACGTGGCCACCGTGCGCCAGCCCGACCCCGGTAACAAGGTGCTGGTCAACGTGGTCTCGTCGACTGTTCCGGGCAGCAGCTGCCCGACCGGCCTGGGTGGACAGCGCGCCCCGACCTGTTCCACCAGCACCCCGGTCACCAGCGTGCAGTTGACCAAGTCGGCCAACCGGACCCAGACCAGCCCGGGCGACACCGTCACGTACACCGTCACCGTTGTCAACGGCGGCCAGACGGTGATCACCGGCGCCACCTTCACCGACGACCTGTCCGGCGTGAGTGACGACGCGATCCTCGGCACCCCGGTCGCCATCGGCGGCGGCTCCGCCGTGATCGTCGGTGACATCCTCACCTGGACCGGCAACCTGGCGGTCGGCGCGACCGTCACGGTCACCTACCCGGCGACCGTGCGCACGCCGGACCCGGGCAACCACCGGCTGACCAACGTGCTCGCCTCCACCAACCTGGGCGCCAACTGCCCTGGTCCCGGCCCGATCCCGGCCGCGAACTGCGTCACCGACACCCCGGTCGCCGAGCTGAGCATCGTCAAGACGGTGGTCGGCGGCATCACCTCGGCCGCCCCCGGCCAGGAGGTGCAGTACCTGGTCACCGTCACCAACGTGGGCCAGGTGCCGTACAGCACCATCACCGGCGTCGACGACCTGACCGGCGTGCTCGACGACGCCGTCTTCGTCTCCGCGGTACCCAGCGGTGGCTCCGTGACCTACGCCCCGCCGTTGTTGAGCTGGACGAGCGTGCTGCCGGTGGGTGCGGTGGGCCAGGCGACCATCACGGTCCGGGTCAACAATCCGGACCTCGGCGACCACCATCTGATCAACTCGTTGTCCTCCACCGCGCTGGGCTCGCCGTGCCCGGGCGCCGCCATCTGCGGCACCGACACCCCGGTCGCGGACCTGACGGTGGTAAAGGCGGTCGACACCGCGCTGGCGGTACCGGGGCAGATCGTCACCTACACGGTGACGGTCACCAACAACGGCGCGACCACGCTGACCGGCCTCATCGGCATCGACGACGTGCAGGGCGTGCTCGATGACGCGACCTTCCTCGACGCCGTGGCCGATGGCGGGGACGTGAGCTTCGACGCGGCCGGCCAGCGTCTGGTGTGGACCGGGGACGTCCCGTTGCCGGCCGGCTTCTCGGCCACCGTCACCTACCGGTTCCAGGTCAACAATCCGGATACCGGCGACCGACGATTGATCAACTCGCTCTCCTCGACCACCCTCGGATCAAGCTGTCCGGGCGGCCCGCAGTGCGCCACCAACACCCCGGTGGCCGTACTCGACATCGCGAAACTCGTCAGCCCGACCACCGTCGAGCCCGGCAACAGCGCGCTTTACACGGTCACCGTCAGCAACACCGGCCAGGCACCCTTCACCGGGGCCACGGTCACCGACGACCTGACGGACGTGCTCGACGACGCCGCCGTCGACCAGGTCACCGCGAACGTCGGGTCGGCCAGCGTGGTGGGCAACCTGCTCACCTGGACCGGCGACCTGGCACCGGGCGCCCAGGCAGTGATCACCTACCGGGCCACCGTCGACAACCCGGACACCGGCAACCGGCAACTGACCAACGTGGTCACCTCCGCCACCCCCGGCAGCACCTGCCCGGTCGGCGGTAACGTGCCGGCCTGTACCGCCACCGCCCTGGTTCCGGCGTTGGAGCTCGCCAAGACGGTCAGCAGCCCCACCGCGAACGCCGGGGACACCCTCACCTACACGGTGACCGTACGCAACGCCGGTACCGTCGCCATCCCCGACGCCGAGTACACCGACGACCTGTCCGATGTGCTGGACGACGCCAGCTTCGGCATGCTGACCCAGCCGAGCATCGGCACCGCCACCTTCAACGCCGGCCCGGCCACCATCACCTGGACCGGCACCCTGAATCCGAGCGACAGCACCACCATCACCTACACCGTCGTGGTGCTCGCGGTCGGCGTCGGCAACAACGTCATGCGCAACGTGGTCGTCTCGACCACGGCCGGGTCGAACTGTCCGACCGGCTCCATCGACCCGGTCTGTACGACGACCAGCCGGGTCAACGGCCTGACCTTCCTCAAGACCAGCGACCACCTGGTGGCGACGGGCGGCGACACGGTGACCTACACGGTCACGGTCACCAACTCCGGTACCACCACCGTGACCGACGCCGCGTTCACCGACAACCTGACCGACGTGCTCGACGACGCGACGTTCGGCGCGGTCCTCTCCGCCAGCATCGGGGCCGCGGTCTTCACCGCGCCGGCCGCGCGTGGACTGGACCGGGACGCTCAACCCGGGGGACATCGCCACGGTGCGCTACACGGTGGTCGTGCTGTCCCAGACCGGGGCGTCGGTCAATCACCGGCTGGTCAACCAGATCAGCTCCACCAGCGCCGGCTCCGACTGCCCGCCCGGCGCCCCCAACCCGGCGTGTACCACCGTCACCCCGGTCCAGGAGTTGCTGATCGTCAAGACGGTCGGCACCGCCCAGGCCCAGCCCGGCGACCGGGTCACCTACACGGTGACGCTGACCAACACCGGGGCGGTCGAGTACCCGGACGCCACCTTCACCGACGACCTGACCGGCGTGCTGGACGACGCGTCGTACGTCTCGGGTACGGCGGCCAACGGCGGTACCCTCAGCTTCGCCGCCCCCAACCTCACCTGGGTCGGGGCCATGCCACCCGGCGCCGTCCGGGTCGTCACCTACACGGTGCAGGTACTCGCCCCGCCGCCCGGCAATGCCCTGCTGACCAACCAGGTCGTCTCCACCAGCACCGGCGCGTCCTGCCCGTCGGCCGCGCCGTGCGTGACGAACACCCCGATCCCACGCCTGGCGATCACCAAGACCGCCACCCCGGCCACCGTCCTGCCCGGTGACACGGTGACGTACACGGTGGTGGTCACCAACACAGGTACGGTGGCGTTCAACCCGGCGAGCTTCGCCGACGACCTGACCGGGGTACTGGACGACGCCACGGTCAGCCCCGCCTCGATCACCGCGACGGTGGGTACGGCCACGCTGACCGGCTCCACACTGGACTGGTCCGGAGCGTTGGCGCCGGCCGACAGCGCCACGATCGGCTACCAGGCAGTCGTGAAGACGATCGGCCTCGGTGACCACAAGCTGGTCAACGCGCTGACCTCGGTCACGCCGGACAACAACTGCCCGTGCGCCACCACCACGCCGATCGGCGGCATGGTCATCACCAAGCGGGCGAACGCCGCCACGACCAGTGCCGGCGCCACCGTCTCGTACACCATCCTGGTCGTCAACTCCGGCCAGACTGAGCTGGCCGCGTCGATCACCGACGTCCTCACCGGGGTCACCGACGACGGCGACGTGCAGAACGTGCAGGTCACCTCGGGTACCCCGGTGCTGGCGGGCAACACCCTGACCTGGACCGACACCCTGCCGGTGACCGGCTTCGCGGCCATCTTCTACGAGGTCGTGGTGCACAACCCCGACACCGGGAACCACCTGCTGTCCAATGAGGTCACCTCCGCCACCCCCGGCAGCAACTGCCCGACCGCCGCCCCCACCGCCAACTGCCTGCTGGACATCCCCGTCGCTGAACTGCGGCTGACCAAGACCGTCGATGTCAATCCGGCCACCCCCGGTCAGCCGGTGACCTACACCGTCACCGCGACCAACGCCGGCCAGGTGCCGTATGACCCGGCGACCTTCACCGACAACCTCAGCGGCGTGTTGAACGACGCCGACTTCGTCAGCGCCAACGCCGACATCGGTACCGCCACCTTCACCTCGCCCAACCTCGTCTGGTCCGGTCCGCTGGCGCCGGGTGAGACGGCGACCGTCACGTACACGGTCACGGTGCGATTCCCGGGCTCCGGCGACCACGTGCTGACCAACTCGGTCACCTCCGCCTCTCCCGGGGCCAACTGTGCCGGCGCGCCGGCCTGTACCACCACCACCAACGTCGCCGACGTGCACCTGGTCAAGACGGTCGACGCGAACGTCGCGGTACCCGGCGGGACGCTCACGTACACGGTGGTCTTCGCCAACACCGGGCAGGCCCCGCTGGCCGACGCGACCTTCACCGACGACCTGTCCGGGGTGCTGGACGACGCCACCATGGGGTCGACCACCGCCAACGCCGGCACGGTCAACGTGGTGGGCACCATGCTGACCTGGACCGGCGCGCTCGACCCCGGCCAGCAGGCGATCGTCACCTACCAGGTCACCGTGCTGGTCGCCGGCCGCGTCGACAACGTGCTGCACAACCAGGTGCTCTCCACCTCGCCGGGCAACAACTGCCAGACCCCGACATCCGACCCGGCCTCGTGCGCCACCGCCACCCCGGTGGCGGCCCTGAACATCACCAAGGTGGCCGCCCCGAACCCGGCCACGCCCGGCGCGGTCGTCACCTACACGCTGACCATCCAGAACCTCGGCCAGACCGCGCAGTCCGGTGTGCTGCTGACCGACTCGCTCGCCGGCATCGTCGATGACGCCGACTTCCTTGCCATCGAGCCGCCGCCCGGCGGCTCCGCCACCCACATCGGCGACCAGATCGTGGTCAGCGCCAGCCTGCCGGCGAACTCGGCGGCGATCACCGTGCGGTACACGGTCCTGGTGCACCAGATCAGCTTCGGCGACCGGCACCTGATCAACCTGGTGACCTCGACCGTCCCCGGGGCGAACTGCACGGTGACCACCCCGTGCCAGACGGACACGCCGATCCAGTCCCTGGGGATCACCAAGACGGTCGACCGGGCAGGTACCTTCCCCGGCGACACCGTGACCTACACGCTGGTCATCACCAACACCGGAGCGGTGGCGCTGACCGGCGTCCAGGTGGTCGACGACCTGACCGACGTGCTGGACGAGGCGACGCCCGGCACAGTCTCGGCGACCGGTGGCGGTACCGCCTCGTTCACCCCGCCCGGAGTGGTCTGGACGGGTGACCTGGCGGTGGGGGCGCCGGTCGTGACCGTCACGTACACGGTGATCGTCCAGGCCTCGACCACCAGCAACCACCTGCTGCACAACTCGGTCACCTCGACCGTGCCGGGTAGCGCGTGCACGGCCGCCGCGCCGTGCGTCACCGACACCCCGGTGGCGCAGCTCAACATCAGCAAGGCGGTGGACCGCGCCACGGCCGCCCCCGGCGACACGGTCCGGTACACCGTCACCGTCACCAACTCCGGTAGCTCCGACTACCCGGCGGCCACCTTCACCGACGACCTGTCCGGCGTGCTCGACGACGCGACCCTGACCAGCACCGACGCGAACATCGGCTCGGTCACCGTGGTCGGTACCGACCTGACCTGGACCGGGTCGCTGGCCGCCGGCGGCACCGCGACCGTCACCTACATCGTGACCGTCGACAATCCGGGTACCGGCGACCACGTGATGACCAACGCGGTCAGCTCAACCATCCCGGGTACGGTCTGCGACCCGTGCAGCAGCCGCACCGAGGTCACCGAACTGCTGGTCGTGAAGGTGGCGTCCCCGCTCACCACGGCGCCGGGCGGCCTGGTGACGTACACGCTCACCCTCACCAACGCCAGTGACGTGCCGTACGTCGACATCACGGTGATCGACAACCTCGCCGACGTGCTGGACGACGCCACCTTCGGCACGGTGACGGCCATCTCCGGCACTGCCACCTTCGATCAGCCCAGCGCCAGCGTGACCTGGTTCGGCAGCGTCGCCGCGCACAGCACCGTCACGGTCACCATCACGGTCACCGTGAACACCCCGGACACCGGCAACCACATCCTGGCCAACCAGGTCAGCAGTACCGCGCCGGGGTCGAGCTGCACGCCCACCACGCCGTGCCGTACCAACACGCCGGTCTCCGACGTCGTGATGAACAAGCGCACCGACGTGGAGAGCGTGGCGCCGGGCCAGGCTGTGCAGTACACGCTGACGCTGACCAACCAGGGTCAGGTGGCGCAGGTCGGGGTGAGTGCCACCGACGATCTGTCCGGGGTCACCGATGACGCCGACGTGACCAACGCGGTCGCCGACGCGGGATCGGTGTCGATCACGGGCAACGCCCTCACCTGGGCCGGCGACCTGCCGCTCAACGCCGTGGTGACGATCACCTACCTGGCCACCGTGCACAACCCCGATACCGGCAACCACCATCTGATCAACAGCGCGACCTTCCAGCTACCGGCCGCGTTCGCCGATGTGGCCGCTGCCGCGTCGCCGCTCGTGGCGCGCAGCACCGACTGCGCCTCGGGTGGGATCTGCACGACCGACACCCCGGTGATCGAGCTGACAGTCACCAAGACGGCGGCGCCCGCCTCGGTCAACCCGGGCGAGACCGTGCAGTACGACCTGATCATCCACAACAGCGGTGCCACCGACATGACCGGCGTGGTGGTGACCGACGACCTGTCCGGCGTGCTCGATGACGCCACCTTCCAGACACTCAGCCCCACCCTCGGCGCCGTGTTCGCGAACAACGCGGTGACCTGGACCGGTGACCTGCTCGCCGGTGCCCAGGTGACGGTCACCTACACGGTGCTGGTCAACCATCCGGGTACCGGCAACCGCACGCTGGTCAACGCGGTCTCCTCCGCCCAGCTCGGCAGCAACTGCACGGTGGCGCTGCCGTGCCAGACCAGCACGCCGGTGCACGAGCTGGAGATCGTCAAGGCGGCCGACGTGGGCCTGGCCGGGGTGGGTCCGGGCGACCAGGTGTCCTACACGATCGTGGTGATCAACCGGGGTCCGCAGGCCGAGCCGGCCGCCACCGTCACCGACGACCTCACCGAGGTGCTCGACGACGCCACCCTGGTCTCGTCCGCGGCCGACACCGGCACCGTCACCCCGGTGGGCAACGACCTGGTGTGGAACGGCGCGCTGGCGATCAACGGCACCGCGACGATCACCTACACGGTCGAGGTGAACGACCCGGACACCGGCGACCACCAGCTCGTCAACGCGGTGGTCTCGACCTCGCCGCTGTCCAACTGCCCGCCGATCCCGGGCGACCTGTCCTGCGGTACCAGCACGGACGTCAACGAGCTGCGGCTGACCAAGACCGCCGTGCCGACCGTGGCCGGCTTCGGTGGCCTGGTCACCTACACGGTGACCGCGACCAACCTCGGCCCGCAGCCGGTGGCGGACGCGACCTTCGTCGACGACCTCACCGGCGTGCTGGACGACGCAGAGTTCGTCAGTGCCACCGCCGACGTCGGGACCGCGGTCTTCCAGTCGCCGAACCTGCTGTGGAGCGCCACCGTGCTGGCCGCCAACCAGGTTGCGACGATCACCTACCAGGTCCGGGTGAAGACCACCGGGCTGGGCAACTTCTCGCTGGTGAACTCGGTGACCTCGACCACGCCCGGCGCCAACTGCACGACGGCCGCGCCGTGCACCACCACCACGCCGGTGCAGGGCGTCAGCATCACGAAGTCGGTCAGCGACGGCGTTGTCGCACCGGGCGGCGACCTGACATACACGTTGACCGTCACCAACATGCAGCCGACGCCTGTCACCGGCGTGTCCGTCACGGACGACCTCACCGGGGTACTGGACGACGCCGACCTCGGTACGACTTCGGCAACGACGGGCACGGTCGTGGTCAACGAACCCACGCTGACCTGGACCGGTGACCTGACTGCCGGGCAGACCGCGGTGATCACCTACCTGGTGACGGTGCACGACCCGATCGACGGGGACCACCAACTGGTCAACTCGGTGACCGGACCGGCCAACAGCTCGTGCGCGGCGCCGTGCACCGTCGAGACGCCCATCGCCGACCTGCGGATCGTGAAGACCGCCGACCGTGGCACCGTGGTACCGGCCGGCACCGTCGGGTACCGGCTGGAGATCTCCAACGTCGGGGGCAGCGTGCAGTCCCCGCTCACCGTCGTCGACGATCTGAGCGGGGTACTCGACAACGCCGGTCCCGGTGCGATCACCTCGGTGACCACCGGGCAGGCCCGGTTCGTCACCGGCGGTCTGCGGTGGGACGGCGCGCTGCAGCCGGGTCAGGACGCGGTGGTGACGTACACCGTCGTGGTTGACGCGGACGCCGCCGTCGGCGGTCAACTGGTGAACACGGTGGCCTCGGACGCGCCGGGCAGCGGCTGTCCGCTGCCGGCGGCGGGTGCGGTCGCGGCCGGACCGGCCGGCGTGGTCCGCCCGGCGGCCACCACGCTGGCCGCCTCCACCTGCTCGGTCACGGTGAGGATCCTGTCGGCGTCGCCCATCGGTACGCCGCCGGTGTCCCCGACCGCAACGCCGACGGCCACGTCGCCCGGCACGCCGACGGTCACGCCGACCGGGCAGGTCACCGGGCTGGCGCTGCCACCGACCCGCAAGCCGACGGTGCCGACTGTCCCGGTCACCGGCTCGACCTGGGCCGTGCTGGCCATGTTCGCCGCCGTGCTCCTGCTGGCCGCTGGGTCGTTGGTGCTGTGGTGGGCACGCCGCCGCCGGACGGTGAGCTGACCGGCCCGCCGGTGTCCGGTGCGAAGTAGCGAACCTGCTGCCGGCCGGGCCGGGCGCCGCGCACGCCACGGCGAGCCCGGCGCCGGTCGCCGGTCGCCGGCCGTGCGCCTGTCCGGTGGCCGTCGCCAGGGTCACCGATGCCGGTTGCGGGGGTGGTCCCTGGCCGCCCGCTCGTTGCCGTGCCGGTAATTGCCGGTCAGGCGAGCCATCAGCTGCTGCGGGTCCTCGTTGTCCACGTCGATCAGGAACTGGGCTGCCACGGCGCCGCGAAGCACGCCGGCTGGCCGGCCATGGTGCAGCAACGCGACGTCGCCGTTCTTGCGGAGGCGATAGCTGAATCCGTCCGGAGCATTGGGCACCACCGCATCGTCCCCAGGGTCGGCGGCGGGCACGAACGATTTCCGGGCGGCGATCTCCCCGCAGCGTCTGCGCGTGGTCGCCGCCGGGGTTGCATCCGGTACCCAGGTACGGGTTTACCGTGGGGTCATGACTGATCAAGCCTCTGCCGGCCCGGCGTGGACGCCGCAGGCGTGCACCCTGCCCACGGCTGAGCAGCCGTTGCGGTTGGCCGAGTTCGACGCGCTGTTCACCGCGGCCGTACGTGCCGGCGAGCGGCTCTCGGCACACGCGCTGCGGGTCACCTTGGCCGGTGACAGCGATCTTGCCGAGTCGGTACGCGACCTGACTGGCCGAGAGACGCAGTGCTGCGCCTTCTTCACCTTCACCGTGTCCGCCCCACAACCCGGTCAGGTACGGCTGGACATCGAGGTACCCGCCAGCCGGGTCGATGCCCTCGATGCCCTCGAAGCCCGCGCGGCAGCCATCCGGGGCCAGCCGTGAGCGCCGGTCTGCGCAGCGGCGAACTGGCCGACGCAGCCGGGGTGAACCCGCAGACCCTGCGGTACTACGAACGCCGTGGACTACTTGCCGAACCACGGCGCAGCCCTGGCGGGCACCGGCTCTATCCGGCCGAAGCGCTCACCGTGCTGCGGGTGATCAAGACCGCGCAGCGGCTCGGGTTCACCCTCGACGAGGTCGCCGAACTGGCGGACCTGGGCAGCCACCGGCACGGCCGGCGTTCCGACACCAGCCTGCAGCATCGCGCCGCCGTCAAGCTCGCCGAGATCGAGCACAAGATCGCCGACCTTCAGCTGATCGCGGCCGGCCTGCGCGCCGCCCTCGACGCGGGCTGCGACGACGTGACCACCTGCGCCACCACCGACTGCTGCCCACTACCGTTCGCCGACCTCGACCGAGGAGACCGCCGATCATGAAGACCCTGCGCCGACTGTTGGCCGGCAGCCTCGGCGGGCTCGCCGGCCTGGCCTGCGTAGTGTGCTGTGCCATCCCGCTGCTGCTGACCGCCGGCGTCCTCGGCGGAGCAGGGTGGGCGTTCCTCGGCCAGCTCCTGCCCGGCATCGCCGTCGCCTTCGCGGCGTTGACCGCCCTCGCGTGGTGGTGGACCAGACGTCGCCCCGCCCACGCCAGCGGGTGCAGTGGCGGCGACTGCACCTGCGCCACCTCACAGTGATCGTGCGTCGGACCGTCGCCCTTGCGCCAGGGTCATGGGCGGCCGGCCAGGTAGCCGGCGAGGTGGTCGATCACCTCGGCCGCGTCGTCCTCGATGCCGTGGATGAAGGTGGACTTGCGCCGGCGGAGCACGGGCAACCCGAGCGCGTAGAGCCCCGGGCTGTCGACCAGGCCACCCTCGTGGCGCAGGTGCCCCTTCGCGTCAACCACCGGCACGTCGAGCCAGCCGTAGTCAGGCTGGAAACCGGTCGCCCACACGATCGAGCGGATCTCGCCGCTGCCAAGGTCGAGCTGCAACCGCGTCGATTCGGGCACCCCGGTCGGCGGGAAGTGCTCGGGGGCCTCGACTTCGTCGTCGCGCCCGTGCGTGCGGGCCCAGGCGTCGAAGCTCTCCAGCAGCCGCCGCATCTTGAGGTCCGCGAGCGCGAACACGTTGCGCAGGCCGCCGGAGAACAGCGCCCGGCCGTCCCGCACCGCGGCCCAGCGGCCCACCAGTTCGACACCGCTCGCGGCGAGCGCGTTGAGATCGAGCGTGCTCCGCTCAGCAGCGCCGACGAGCTGCGGTGAGGGCAGCCGGCGGGCCCGGGTGAGGTCGTCGACCTGGTCGTGGCGCTGGTCCCACAGGCCCGACGCGTCCATCCACCACAGCACATCGCGGCCACGGTACGTCCGCGGCAGCCGCACGTGCTCGCCGACCGCGAGGGTCACCGGCCGGCCCGACCGCCGCAGTTCGGCCGCGAGCTGCACGCCGGTGGCCGACGCGCCGACGACGAGGACGCCGCCGTCGGCGATCTTGCCGGGGTCGCGGTAGTCGAACGGGGTCAGCTGCTCGACGGAGGCCGGCACTCCCGCGGCCAACTGCGGCACCCTCGGCCGGTTGCACGCGCCGCTGGCGATCACCACCGCCCGGCAGCGGATGCGTTCGAGGTCTGCGCCGGCAGCGGTCGTCACCTCGTACCCGTCGTCGGTGCGCCGTACCGAGGTGACGTTCGTGCCGGCCCGGACGGGGGCGCGGGAGATGGCGGCGAAGCGCTCGATGAACTCGACCACTTCGCCCATCGTCATATATCCGTCAGGGTCCGGGCCGTCGTAGCGGTGGCCGGGCAGGCGGCTGAGCCAGTTGGGGGTGAGCAGCCGCAGCGAGTCCCAGCGTTCGCGCCGCCACGAGTTCGCAACCCAGCCGCGTTCGAGCACGACGTGGTCGATCGAACGGGCACTGAGGAAGTGGCTTGCCGCCAGTCCCGCGTGCCCCGCGCCGATGACGACCGTGCTGACGTGCTCGATGACGGGTGCCTCTCAGGCGACCTGGACGGTGACGTTCGTCGGGTTGGTGAGCGCGTCGAAGACGGCGGAGCGCTTCTGCGACTGGGCGACCAGCGCTTCGATCTCCTCCTTGGAGGCGTCCGCGTCGATGGTGAAGGTTACCGAGATGTCGTTGAAGCCGTTGCGGACGTCGCTGTCGACACCGAGGATGCCGCGGATGTCGTGGTTGCCCTCGACCGTCGACTCGACCGAGCGCAGCTTGATGCCGCGGTTCTGCGCCACCGACGCCACCCCGGCGGTCAGGCAGCTGGCCAGTCCGACGAGCAGGTACTCGATGGGGGTGATGCCGTTGTCGGCCGCCGCGAAGACCTCGGGGTGGTCGGCGTCGAACGCGGCCTCGCTCTTGTGGCTCTGCTCCTGGCCGAGGCCGAAGAAGTTCTGGATCGTGGTGGTGCTGTGCACGCCGGTCTGCCACTTCGAGGACGCCCGCCAGGTGAACTG
Organism: uncultured Actinomycetota bacterium; assembly: GCA_963794685.1. Lineage (GTDB taxonomy): Bacteria > Actinomycetota > Actinomycetes > Mycobacteriales > Micromonosporaceae > CAVTWH01. The sequence continues at coordinate 140,721 of CAWCFK010000018.1, forward strand.
GGCCGCCTCGGGCGCACCCCTGAGCACTTCACGGGCGTCGAGCAGCGCCTGGACGTTGACTCCGTTGTCGACTGTGGTCATGTCGTCGGTGCCCCTTTTCGTCTAATGCCTAGATCACCTATAGGAGTGCCTGACAATACCTCGGCCGGCCCGACGGCGACCAGTTATGATCACCGACATGGCGCCAGCCCCGACGGTTTCACCAAGGTCGGTCGGCAGTGTCGAAACCCGGTACGTCGACCTGCCGGCGCCGATCCGGCTCGACTGCGGGCGGGACCTGCACCCGATCCGGGTGGCCTACGAAACCTACGGCACTCTCGCACCCGGGCGGGACAACGTCATCCTGGTCTGCCACGCTCTCAGCGGCGACGCGCACGCGGCCGGCCGGTCGAAGACCCCGCCCGAGGCGAGCACCAGGGACGGGTTCGCGGCCGAGGACCGCGACGGCACCGCCAGCAGGGGACTCGGCTGGTGGGACGGGATGATCGGCCCCGGCAAGGCGTTCGACACCGACCGCTTCTACGTCATCTCCACCAACCTGCTCGGCGGCTGTCGCGGAACCACCGGGCCGTCCTCGACCGACCCGGCCACCGGCCGACCGTACGGGTCGGACTTCCCGGTCATCACCGTCGCGGACATGGTGCGCACCGAGCGGGCGTTCCTCGACGTGCTCGCCATCGATCGGCTCGCCGCGGTGGCCGGCGGCTCGCTCGGCGGGATGCAGGCGCTGCAGTGGGCGGTCCTCTACCCCGACCAGGTCGACGCCGTCGTGGTGATCGCCAGCACGCACGCCCTGCACCCGCAGGGCGTGGCCTGGAACTCGATCGCCCGCGATGCGATCATGCGCGACCCGGCCTGGCAGGGCGGCCACTACCACGGCACCGGGCGCGCTCCCGAGGCCGGCATGGGCGTGGCCCGGATGGTCGGCCACATCACCTACCTGTCCGCGGTGGCGCTGAACGACAAGTTCGGCCGGCGGTTGCAGAGCTCCGCCGACATCCGGTACACGATCACCGAACCGGAGTTCGAGGTGGAGAGCTACCTGCGCCATCAGGCCGACTCCTTCGTCAAGCGCTTCGACGCCAACACCTACCTCTACACCTCGCGCGCGCTGAGCTACTTCGATCTCGCCCGGCAGCACGGCAGCGGATCGCTCACCCGGGCGCTGGCCGACGTGACGGCCCGGACGCTGCTGATCGCCTTCAGCTCCGACTGGCTGTACCCGCCCGCGGCGTCCCAGGAGATCGACGACGCGCTGCGCGCGCTCGGCAAGCCCGTCGAATTCCACACGATCGAGGCACCCTACGGCCACGACTGCTTCCTGCTGGAGGAAGCACGGCAGACTCCCATCATCCGCCGCTTCCTGTCCGGCAGCGGCGATAGCCGGCTCCCCAACTCCGCTGACGGTGCGGCCGGCGAGTGACGACGAGGAAGAGGCCTCAGTGACCGACAAGTTCCCCCGCGCCGAGCAGGCCCGCGAGTACGGCTTCGAAACCCGGCAACTGCACGCCGGGCAGCGGCCCGACCCGAACACCGGCGCCCGCGCGGTGCCGATCTTCCAGACCACCAGCTACGTGTTCGAGGACCCGGAGTCGGCCGCCGCCTACTTCAACCTGCAGGAGTACGGGAACACGTACTCGCGCATCATGAACCCGACCGTCGCGGTGTTCGAGGAGCGGGTGGCCAACCTCGAAGGCGGCGCCGGTGCGGTGGCCTTCGCCAGCGGGATCGCCGCGCAGGCCGCCGCTCTGTTCACGCTGCTGGAGCCGGGCGACCACATCGTGGCGTCCGCGGCCCTCTACGGCGGGACGGTGAACCAGCTCAAACACCTGCTGCGCAAGATGAACGTCGAACTGACCTGGGTCGACCCCGACGACCCGGACGCCTGGCGGCAGGCGGTCCGCCCGAACACCAAGGCCTTCTACGGCGAGACGATCGGAAACCCGGCCGGCAACGTGCTGGACATCGAGACCGTGGCGGCCATCGCGCACGAGCACGAGCTGCCACTGGTGGTGGACAACACCTTCGCGACGCCCTACCTCTGCCGCCCGATCGAGTGGGGCGCCGACATCGTCATCCACTCGGCGACGAAGTTCATCGGCGGCCACGGCACGAGCATCGGCGGCGTCGTCGTCGAGGCCGGCACCTTCGACTGGTCCAACGGCCGCTTCCCGGTCGTCGCGGACCCGTCGCCGGCCTACCACGGCCTGCGCTTCCACGAGACGTTCGGCACCTACGGCTACCTGATGAAGCTGCGGGCCGAGACCCTGCGCGACCTCGGCGGGACACTCGCGCCACTCAACGCGTTCCTCTTCCTACAGGGCCTGGAGACGTTGTCGCTGCGGATGGACCGGCACGTCGCCAACGCGCTGACGGTCGCCGAGTACCTCTCCTCGCACGAGCTGGTGTCGAAGGTGACCTACCCCGGCCTGCCGACGAGCAGGTACCGGCCGCTGGTCGAGAAGTACCTGCCGCTCGGCGCGGGCGCGGTCTTCTCCTTCGACTGCGCCGGTGGCCGCGACGGCGGGCAGGACCTCATCCGCGGCGTGACGCTCTGGTCCCATCTGGCCAACGTCGGCGACGCGAAGAGCCTGATCATCCACCCGGCCAGCACCACCCACCGCCAGCTCAGTGACGAGGAACTCCGGGCCGCCGGCGTCGGGCCGGGGACGGTGCGGCTGTCGGTCGGCACCGAGTCCGTGCAGGATCTGATCTGGGACCTGGAGCAGGGTTTCGCCCAGGTCGCCGCGACCGTGGGGAAGAAGGTGGGGCGGCATGACCGAGCGCGTGCGCGAGGTCCAATTTTGGGGGCGGCATGACCGAGCGCGTGCGCGAGGTCCAATCAGCGTTGTCAGGCCGGTGCCTCGGGAGCGCAGCGAGCGAGGTGGCGGCATGACCGAGCGCGTGCGCGAGGTCCAATCAGCGTTGTCAGGCCGGTGCCTCGGGAGCGCAGCGAGCGAGGTGGCGGCATGACCGACCTAGGGCGGTACCAGGATCCACTGACGATCCAGCGGGTACTCAACACCACGAAGACGATCGCGATCGTGGGGCTGTCGAGCAACGAGCTGCGCGCCAGCTACTTCGTCGGCTACTACGCCAAGCGGCACGGGTACCGGGTGATTCCGGTGAATCCCCGGGAGACCGAAATTCTCGGCGAGCAGTGTTTCCCGAGCCTGCTGGACGTGCCGGTGCCGGTGGACATGGTCAACGTCTTCCGGGCCCCGGACGCGCTGCCACAGATCGCCCGGGACGCGGTGGCGATCGGCGTCGGTACCCTCTGGTGCCAGTTCGGCGTGATCAACGAGGAAGGCGCGCGGATCGCGGATGACGGCGGCCTGACGGTGATCATGGACCGCTGTCTCAAGGTCGAACATGCCCGCTACGTGGGCCGCATGCACTGGCTCGGCTTCAACACCCAGCGCATCACCTCCGTCCGCTCCGGACTCCAGTAGCCGCAGACTGTCGCGCGTAGCTGCGCACCCCCGGCTGGCTACCGCATCCAGATCGTCAACCGCAACCACGCCCCCAACCGGGCGCCCGGTGAGCGTGCCGTCGCCATCCTCAAGACCTGGCGACTGATGAAAGCAACCCATTCGGGGTCCGGTTCCGTCCTCCGGTTAGAGGCAAGGAAGGGACACGGGGTGCAGCGAAGCGATGAGGCGGCGTACCGCGAGTACGTCGTGCTGAGGATGGATGTCCTGCGGCGCACGGCGTACCTGCTGTGCCACGACTGGCATACCGCGGACGACCTGGTAGCTACGACCCTGGCAAAGCTCTACGTCAAATGGCGGCGGGCCGCCGCACGATGGTCCACCGCCTGGCCCTGGCGGGTGTCGGCGGCGGCGTTGCGGCCATAGCCATCGGCGTGGTCATGGGCGTTCAAGATGAAGTACCTGTACTACCCGGGCAACGACAGCTACTACGGCTCGGCGGACCTGCGCGGCCCGACCGGCTCCGGCAACGTGGCGATCAACGTGGGGCGGCGGAACACCCAGTACAACCCGATGAACCCGGGCACATCCACGGAGACCGGCGCATGCACGGATACAACCGACGCGGACGGGACGCACGTGCTGCGCCGGGTCATCCACGAAAACGGCATCTCGGACAACTACGTGATCGTGGACCGGCCGGACGGCATCACCGTCATGATCGTCGCCGCAAGCCAGGGCGGCCAGCTCGACCCCGCCTCGGGCAGACAGGCCGATCCGGTGCTCTCCTTCGACCAGCTGGTATCGATCGCGCTCGACCCGCGGCTGACCGTCTGAAGCACTACGGGTCAAGCAACGGTTTGGCCTCGTCTTCAGTGGTCGGTAGGACCAGGATCGCGTCGTGGACGGCATCGGGCAGGGCCGGCGAAACTCCTCAATGTCGTTGACAGCGTCGGTACCTGTTGGTTTGCTCTGACGGCGAATCGTCGGCAGACAGGGACTCCGCCAGTGAGCAACACCCCGCATCTCGGTCCGGTGCCCACGCGTATCGACGTCCCCGCGGAGCTCGTGAGTCGGCTGGTGGCCGCACAGTTTCCGCACTGGGCGGGCCTGCCCGTCACGCCGGTGGCCAACGGTGGCTGGGACAACTGGACCTTCCACCTCGGGTCGCAGCTGTCGGTCCGGCTGCCCAGCGCGGCCGAGTACGCGCTGGCGGTGGAGAAGGAGCACCGCTGGCTGCCGGAGTTGGCGCCCCACCTCCCACTGCCCGTGTCCACCCCGGTCGCGAAGGGTGAACCCGGCGAGGGGTACCCCTTCCCGTGGTCGATCTACTCGTGGCTCGACGGCGAACCGGCGAACCGCGACCGGATCGCCGATCCGGTCCGGTTCGCCGTGGACCTGGCCGAGTTCCTGTCGGCCCTGCGGCTGGTCGATCCGGTCGACGGCCCGCTTCCGGGCACACACAACTGGTACCGGGGCGGAACCCTGCGGACCTACTCCGGCGTGGTCCGGAAGGCGCTCATGACGTTGGCCGGCCACGTCGATGTGGAGCGGGTCGCCGGGATCTGGCGGGACGCGCTGGACGCGGCATGGGACGGGACGGAGATGTGGTTCCACGGCGACATTGCCCGGGACAATCTTCTGCTCGTGGACGGGCAACTGGCAGCGGTCATCGACTTCGGCACCTGCGGCGTCGGCGATCCGGCCTGTGACCTGGCGATCGCCTGGACGCTGTTGACCGACGAGGGACGGCAAGCGTTCCGGGGGCGGCTGGCCGTCGATGACGCGGCCTGGGCGCGGGGGCGTGGCTGGGCGCTCTGGAAGACGCTCGCCAGCTGCGCCTCCACAGTGGACGACACCGACGAGGAGACCAACCCCGCGCGACGCGTCCTCGACGGCATCATCGCCGAGTACGCGTCGCCGCGGGCGTAGGGCTTACTGCGACGCCACCAGTCGGTGGGTCACAAGGTGGTGCTGCGGTATCAGGGCTGGCCCACGAAGGTGACGGTCATGGTGAAGGCGCGCGCGGTCGGGCTGCCCGGCAGCGGCTGGAACGTCACGGTGCCGGTGCCGTAGCAGGGCAGTGTCAGTGTGGTCGGGATCTTCCCGGCCACCGCCCACATCCGCAGGATCACCGGTGGGGTGGCGGAACTGGGCACCCCGAAGCTGACCCCGATCGAGGTGGCCAGGCTGCCGGTGTAGCCGGGCCGGGTACTGATCGGGGCGACCACGGGGAGCGCGGTAGCGGTCTGGTTGTCCATCGGGTGGCCGGTCTGGCCGGGGAACACCGGCCCGAAGCAGGCCATCTTGAGGGTGGCGCCGGTGGTTGCGCCGTTGATCTGGCCGATGAATGCCTGGTTGGGGCCGATCGGGGCGGGATCGACGATGGGGCTGGCGTAGGCGGCGGCGGGCGCGGCGAGCAGGAGGGCGGCGGCGAGTACCGGGACGGAGAGCAGGCGCGAGCGGACGGACATGGGCACCTCCGGACGAGGGGTGGGTCAGCACTCCGAACGGTAGGCACGGCATCGCTGTCCGTCAATGTGCTGACTGCCGTTTTCGCCGGCGAGGCGACCGGGCGGAGTGATCTTCGATTGACAAAGTTTAACGACGCAACTTAGCCTCGCGGCACCTCGGCCCGGAACGTCCGCAACGCGGCCAGTCAGCTGTCACCCCTGAGGAGTACCATGCCCTGGTTGCGCATCCCCCTCCGATCCGGTCGACGACGGTCCGCCGGTTTGGCCGTCGCCGCCGTCGCGACCCTGCTCGCAGGGCTCGGCGTTGCCCTGGCGACCAGCGCGTCCGCCGCGGCCGGCTGCCGGGTGACCTACACGGCGCCGAGCCAGTGGCCCGGGGGTTTCACCGCGAACGTCGCCGTCACCAACCTCGGTGACCCGATCAACGGCTGGCAACTGGCGTGGAACTTTCCCTCCGGGCAGACGGTGACGCAGGCCTGGAACGCCACCGTGACGCAGTCCGGCAGCCAGGTCACCGCGGCCACCGTCAGCTGGAACGCCGCCATCGCCACCAACGCCTCGCGTGTCGTTCGGCTTCAACGGCTCGTGGACCTCGGCGAACACCGCGCCGACCTCGTTCACCCTCAACGGGGTCACCTGCACCGGCAGCGTCGGCCCGACCAGCTCCTCCACGCCGTCCCCGACGCCGAGCGTCAGCCGTACCGCCTCGCCGTCACCCTCGGCGTCGGCCTCGACGTCCACCCCGCCGGGGACAGCGATGGCGACCGTGGCGGCCATGCAGCCCGGCTGGAACCTGGGCAACACCTTCGACGCCACCGGCGCCGACGAGACGTCCTGGGGCAACCCGGTGGTCACCAAGGCGCTGCTGGACAACGTCAGGGCGCAGGGGTTCAACAGCATCCGCATCCCGGTCACCTGGGGGCAGCACCAGGGCGGCGCGCCGAGCTACACCATCGACGCGACCTACCTCAACCGGGTCAAGGAGGTCGTCAACTGGGCGCTGGCCGACGGCTTCTACGTGATGATCAACATCCACCACGACTCCTGGCAGTGGATCGCCAACATGCCCACCGACTCCACCGTGCTGACCCGGTACAACCAGACGTGGACGCAGTTGGCGGCGGCGTTCCGGGACTTCTCCGCGAAGCTGATCTTCGAGAGCGTCAACGAGCCGCAGTTCACCGGCAGCTCCGGCGACACCCAGAACCTCCAGTTGCTGAGTCAGCTCAACACCTCGTTCCGGCAGATCGTGCGGGCCTCGGGCGGCAACAACGCCACCCGACTGCTGGTGCTGCCGACCCTGCACACCTCCGCCGACCAGGCCTACGTGGACGCGCTGGTGAGCACCTTCACGGCGATGAACGACCCCAACCTGATCGCCACCGTGCACTACTACGGGTACTGGCCGTTCAGCGTGAACATCGCCGGCACCACCACCTTCGACGCCACCACCCAGGCCGACCTGACCACCGCGTTCGACCGGGTGACCAGCGCGTTCATCGCGAAGAACATCCCGGTGATCATCGGGGAGTACGGCCTGCTCGGCTTCGACAGCAGCGTCGGCACCATCGAGCAGGGCGAGAAGCTGAAGTTCTTCGAGTACCTCGGCTACTACGCCCGGACCAAGAAGATCACCACGATGCTCTGGGACAACGGCCAGCACTTCGGCCGGACCAGCTTCACCTGGAGCGACCCGGAGCTGTTCGCGCAGCTCAAGTCGAGCTGGACCACCCGCTCCGGGACGGCCTCCGCCGACCAGGTCTACGTGCCGAAGACCGGCAGCATCACCGCCAGGTCGCTGACCCTGAACCTCAACGGCACCACCTTCGTGGGGCTGCGGCAGGGGAGCACCGACCTGGTCAACGGCACCGACTACACGGTGTCGGGCAGCACCCTGACGCTGTCGGCGGCGCTGGTCACCCGGCTGGTCGGATCCCGGGCGTACGGCGTCAACGCGACCCTGTCGGCCCGGTTCTCAGCCGGCGTGCCGTGGCGGATCGACATCAGGACCTACGACCCGCCGACCGTGGCGGCAGCGACCGGGACGACCAGTTCGTTCGCGATACCCACCCAGTTCCGTGGTGACCAGTTGGCCACCATGGAGGCGGTGTACGTCTCCGGCGGCAATGCCGGTCCGCAGAACTGGACTCCGTACAAGCAGTTCGACTACACCTTCACCCCGAACTACACCGCCAACACCATCACCCTGAAGCCGGAGTTCTTCGCCGAGGTGACCGACGGTTCGAAGGTGAAGCTGACCCTCCACTTCTGGAGTGGCGCCGTGGTGACCTACTACGTCACCAAGTCGGGCAGCTCGGTTACCGGCTCGCTGAGCTGACCGGCCCGCCCCACGGTCGGGCTGCCGGGATCACCTGCGATCCCGGCGGTCCGGCCGAACATTGGCAGGACGCCCGCGCCGAACGCGTAGGTTCCGGTTCAGACGCCAGCGTCACGGGATGCGGGCGGTCCGGATACCGCAGCAGGGTCATCCGGCGGCTGGCGCGGGTCACAAACCTCCGATGGCGGCAGGGCTGCGACATCGATACCGAGAGTTCGGAGCAGGCTCGCGTTCTTCGCTACGTCGATGAACGCGGGCAGCTCCCGATCAACCCAGTCGGCCCTGTCGTGCAGGTCTCTCGACCTCAGGTTCGCCACCACATGGACCCGGTCCGTATGCGTTGATGTGGACATACCGTCCCTCTCCTGAATCGGTAAGGTTGCGGTCCCCCTGCAGCGGACGCCCCCTGAGAGGGACACCGCACCGCGGGCACGCTCAGCCCGAGAGGGACCACGCCAGTGGCCTGCCCGCAGCAACTGCGGACTTGCACGCCACCGGGGACCAGGGCAACACACCCACTCTACGGCGGATCGTCTCCCGGCGGGTTCGGCGACCCCGTCAGGCCGGTCTCGGACATGCGTAGGCCTCCATGATCGGGTTCGGCGGCGGCAGCATCCCGCGCCGATCCCGCGCTACCGGCGGCCGGCGCGATTCAGTGCTGCTGCCACTCCTGCGCCAGCAGCTCGTAGGAGCGGACCCGGTCGGCGTGGTCGTGGGTGATGGTGGTGACGATCAGCTCGTCCGCCCCGGTCGCCTCCCGCAGCAGGTCGAGCTGGTCGGCGACCTGGGCGGCGGTACCCACGAACTGGGTCTCCACCCGGTCGGCCACCAGCGCGCGATCTGCCTCGTTCCACAGGTGTGCCCGCGCCTGTTCCGCCGTCGGGAAGGGGATGGCCCCCTCCGCCGTGCGGATGCTGCGCACCCACGGGGCGTACCCGGAGGCGAGTTCGCGGGCCCGTGGCTCGGTCGCGGCCACCACCACGTCGGCGGAGACGCTGACATAGGGCCGATCCAGCGCCGCTGAGGGGCGGAACGCGGCCCGGTAGCCCTGCGCCGCCTCGAGCACGGTGGCCGGGCTGACGTGGTAGTTGGCCGCGAAGCGCAGCCCGTTGGCGCCGGCCACTTCCGCGCTCTCCCCGCCGCTGCTGCCCAGGATCCACACCTGCACGTCGGCGCCCTCGCCGGGGATTACGTGCGCTTGCTCGCCCTCGGCCGAGCGGTACGTCCCGGCCAGTAGCGCCAACACGTCGGCGACCTGTTCGGTGTAGTCCTGCGACTGCGCGCCGGGCAGTTGCAGCAGCGTCTTCTGCAGCGCGAAACGCGGCGAGTTCAGCAGGTGCGCGTAGGAGAACTGCGCCGGGATCCGCAACCCGTTGGGCGCCCGCCCGTCCACCACCGGGCCACCCCCGACGAGCGCCGGCTGCCGTGCGACCGGCGGCTTCCCGCCGGAGCGGCCCAGTCCGAGATCGAGCCGGCCCGGGTGCAGCGCGTCGACGAGGCCGAATTCCTCCACTGTGGACAGTGCGGTGCGGTGGCCCATCTGGACCGCGCCGGAGCCGAGCCGGATGGTGGACGTCGCGGCGGCGGTCAACGCCAGCAGGACGGCGGGAGAGCTGCCGGCGACACCGGGGTTGAGGTGGTGTTCGGCGAACCAGTAGCGGGCGTACCCGAACTGCTCGGCCCGCTGCGCCAGGTCGATACTGTTGCGCAGTGCCTGCGCGGCGGTCGACCCGGAAGAGATCGGCACCAGATCCAGAACTGCCAACGGCACGCCGACTGGACGCTCGCTCATGCCGGTACTCCTTCCACTGCGGGCTGGTGCAGCACCGGGGCCCACGGCCACGGCGGGTTCGGGAGGTCGCGGCGCAGCACCGGCGCGATGTCGGACTGGAACAGCTCCAACGAGGCGCGGTGCTGGGCTGCGGTGAGGCCGCCGACGTCGGCGTGCAGGTGCATCACGCTGTGCCCGAGCTGGTCGTGGTAGCGGTGCACCTTGTCGATGATCTGCTGCGGGCTGCCGACCAGCGCGGAGCTGCGTTCCACGTAGTCCTCCAGGGTGGGGAAGACCGGCTGCATCCCGAGCCGCTGCTGGAAGGCCAGCTGCCCTTCGAACACCGGGCGGTACGCGGCCAACGCGTCCTGGGAGTTGCGGGCCGCGTAGTAGCCGGCGGTGCCCGCGCCCACCGTGGCCAGCGCCGGGTCGTGTCCGTACGCCGCCCAGCGCTGCCGGTAGTGGGCGACGAGTTCGGCGTACGGGCCGATCGGGTTGGTGACGTTGGCGGAGAACAGCGGATCGCCGTAGCGGGCCGCCAGGTCCACCGACTCGCGGCTGGTGGCGCTGCCGTGCCATACCCGGATCGGCTGCTGCAACGGACGCGGCCACACCTGTGCTTCGCGCAGGGCCGGCCGGAACACCGGGTCGGCGGTGACCTTGTCCGCCCGCCAGATCCGGCGGAACAGCTCGTAGCTCTCCGCATTGCGGTCCCACTGGTCCTCGGGCGTGACGTGGAACAGCTCCCGCTGGGCCGTGCCGTTGCCCTTGCCGATGATCAGTTCCAGCCGGCCGCCGGAGAGGTGGTCGAGAGTGGCGTAGTCCTCGTAGGCGCGTACCGGGTCGAGCAGGCTCAGCGTGGTCACTGCGGTGAACAGCCGGATCCGCCGGGTCAGCGCGGCGACGTGGCTGAGCACCACCGGCGGCGAGGAGGAGATGAACGGCCACTCGTGCCGCTCGCCCACCCCGAAGCCGTCGAAGCCCAGCTCCTCGGCGAGCACCGCGTGGTCCAGCACCTCCCGGAAGCGTCGCTGGGTGGTGGTCTGCACGCCGGTCACCGGATCGGGCGTGTGCACGATCAGGGTGATCAGCAGGAACTTCACGACGCCGCCCGCAGTTCCCGCCGCAGCGGCCGGGGATCGGGCAGCCCCAGGTGTTCGCGCAGGGTGGTGCCCTCGTACTCGGTGCGGAACACGCCGCGCTCCTGGAGCAGGGGCACCACCGTGTCGGCGAAGTCGTCCAGGCCGCCCGGGGTGATGTGCGGGACCAGGATGAACCCGTCGCTGGCATCGGACTGGACGAAGTCGTTGATGGTGGTGGCAACCGTGTCGGCGGTGCCGACGAACGACTGGCGGCCGGTCACCTCGACGATGAGCTCACGGATCGACAGCTTCCCGGCGGTGGCCCGCTCCCGCCACTCCCGCGCGGTGGCCACCGGGTCGCGGTACATCCGGACGCTGGCCCGGCCCCGGGCGACGGTGTTCTCACCGGGCTCGGGGTCGATCTCGGGCAGCGGACCGTCCGGGTCGTAGCCGGACAGGTCCCGGTTCCACAGCTGCTCCAGGAACTTGATCGCGGTCTGTCCGCTGACCTGTTGCAGCCGTACCTGGTGGGCGAGCTCCTGCGCCTCCTCGTCGGTGTCGCCGAGCACGTAGGTGGCGGCCGGCAGGATCAGCAGCTCGTCGTGGCCGCGGCCGTAGCGGGCCAGCCGTCGCTTGACGTCGACGTAGAACTCCTGGCCCTCTTTCAGGGTGCTGTACCGGCTGAAGATGGCGTCCGCCGAGGAGGCCGCGAACTCGCGGCCATCCTCGGAGTCGCCGGCCTGGAAGATGACCGGCCGGCCCTGTGGGCTGCGCGGCACGGTGAAGTTGCCGGCGATGTCGAAGTGCGCGTCGTGATGGGTGAAGGCACCCGGGTACCCGGTGTCCAGGAACTGTCCGGCGGCCTTGTCAGCCAGCAGCTCGTCGCCCTGCCAGGAGTCGAACAGCGTCCACGCGGCGGTCAGGAAGTCGCGGGCCCGCTGGTAGCGCTCGGCCTGCGGCAGGTATCCGCCGCGGCGGAAGTTCTCCCCGGTGAACGCGTCCCATGAGGTGACCACGTTCCACGCCGACCGGCCGCCGGAGAGGTGGTCGAGACTGACGAACTGGCGGGCCACCTCGTAGGGCTCGTTGAAGGTGGAGTTGATGGTGCCGGTCAGGCCGAGCCGTTCGGTGACCGCGGCGAGCGCGGCGAGCACCGTGAAGGTGTCCGGCCGGCCGACCACGTCGAGGTCGTAGATGAGGCCGTTCTGCTCGCGCAGCCGCAGCCCCTCGGCCAGGAACAGGAAGTCGAACTTTGCCCGCTCCGCGGTGCGCGCGAGCTGGGCGAAGGAGGAGAACTCGATGTGGCTGCCGGCCCGCGGGTCGCTCCACACGGTGGTGTTGTTGACGCCGGGGAAGTGGGCGGCGAGGTGGATCTGCTTGCGGGGTCTGCCCATGGTGTGTGCTCCCTGGGATGGGTACGGTCCGGACGCGTCAGACGGTGGCGTAGCGGTTGGCGGGCCGGGCAAGGCCGAGCCGGGCGCGCAGGGTGTCCTCCCGGTATGCCGTACGGAAGGCGCCGCGCCGTTGGAGTTCGGGTACCAGGGCGCGGGTGATCCGGGTCAGGTCGTCGGGCAGGGTGGCCGGGCGCAGCCGGACTCCGCTCAGCCCTGCGGCGTGCCACTCCTGCACGAGATCCGCGAGCTGGGCCGGCGTCCCCACGAAGATCTCGGCGTCGCTGGTGAAGGTGTCGCCGGCCAGCGAGTCCAGCCGGTCCCGGCGCTCGCGGGCCCGGCCGGCGTCGGAGTCCAGGAACACCACCAGGTCGCCGAAGACGTGCACGGTCTCGTCGGCCCGGCCGGCCGCCTGCTGCTCGCGCCGGATTTCGTCGACGGTCGCGGTGGCCTCGGCGGCGCTGTGCGGGGTGATGAACCCGACGTCGGTACTGCGGGCCACCAGCCGGTAGGGCGCGCTCTGGTGGGCCAGGGCCGCGACGAGCGGCTGGCCCTGCGGCGGGCGTGGCGTGATCGACGGTCCCTTGACGCTGAACCAGCGGCCGGTGAAGTCGATGTAGTGCAGCTTGTCGCGGTCCACGAACCGGCCGGTGGCAACGTCCCGGATCTCGGCGTCGTCCTCCCAGCTGTCCCACAGCCGGCGCAGCACCTCGACGTAGTCGGCGGCCTCGTCGAACAGGTCCACGATCGTCGCCTGCACTGCCGGGTGGGTCAGATTGTCGAGCCGGAACTCGGGCAGCGTGCGCCGCCCGAAGTGGGCCAGTTCGGCGGAGCGGCCGACGCGTACCTGGACGCCGGCCCGGCCGCTGCTGACGTAGTCCAGGGTGGCGATGGCCTTGGACAGGTGGAACGGCTCGGTCGGGGTGACCACGGCGGTGGGCACCAGCCCGATGTGTCGGGTCACCGGCGCCACCCGGGCGGCCACCAGCACCGCGTCCAGCCGTCCGCGTACCTGGTCGGTACGCCCGTCCGGGCCGGCCAGGTCGGTGGACTGCAGCGCCAGCGAGTCGTCGAAGGTGACGAAGTCGATCAGTCCATGCTCGGCCTCGGTGACCAGGTCGGTCCAGTAGCGGGCGGTGAACAGCTCGGCCGGCCGGGCGTTAGGTTGCCGCCAGGCGGCCGGGTGCCAGCCGGCGCCGTCGAGGGCCACCGCGAGATGGGGATGGGGAACGGTGTCGGGCATGGGCGGGCTCCGCTCGTCGCACAGTTTTCGCCGCCGGTGGCGTGCCGTCGGGTGTGGACAGTGATCGTCGGGATCGCCGGCGTTGATCGACCGTGGTAAGTGGTCAGGCTGTCTCCCGACCGTACATCTGACACTGGATATTGTCTAATGCCCATCGGGATAGTGGGAATATCTGCAGGCAGGAGCTCCGGCAAAGTAGGAGGCAGGGCACGTTGATACTCCATCTATCCCATAGGGATTGACCGGAATTCATTCCTGAAGTTAGCCTGAGGTCGGTGATCCTCCGCGCGCCGTCGAACGCCCCACGGCGTACCCGCACACCGGCCCCGACAGGAGACCCACTCTCATGGCCCGCACCCTCAGACTGAGACCCTTCCACCAGCGCAGCGCCCCGGCCGTCCGGTGGGCGGCGCTCCGGCATCGCCGCTGTGACCCTGCTCGCGTTGAGCGCCTGTGGCTCCGGCAACTCCGGCAACGCCGGATCCGGGGACGGCGCGCCGAAATCCGGCGGCACCCTCACCTTCGCCGTCGGCTCCGACGCCGGCTGCGTCGACCCGCAGCAGGTCGGCAGCAACGACACGATCTACTCGCTGCGCCAGATCGTCGACTCGCTCACCGACCAGGACCCGGCCACCGGCAAGATCGTCCCCTGGCTGGCGCAGAGCTGGGAGGTCAGCGCCGACGCCACGACCTTCACCTTCCACCTCAAGCCCGGCGTCACCTTCAGCGACGGCACCCCGGTCAACGCCCAGGCGGTGAAGGACAACTTCGACGCCGCGCTCAAGCTCGGCGCCAAGGCGAGCCTGGCCATCGGGTACCTGAGCGGCTACGACGGCACCACCGTCGTCGACGACCTCACCGCGGCCGTGAAGTTCAAGCAGCCCAACGCCCAGTTCCTCCAGGCCACCTCCACCTTCAGCCTGGGCCTGGTATCCGGGGCCAGCGTCGCGCAAGACCGCCGACCAGCGGTGCACCGAGGGCATCGTCGGCTCCGGGCCGTTCGTGCTGGCGAAGTACGTCGCGAACCAGTCCATCACGCTGGACCGAGCGCACCGGGTACAACTGGGGTTCGGCGCTGTTCACCAAGGCCGGCGAGGCCTACCTCGACCAGCTCGTCTTCACGGTCATCCCGGAGGCCGGCGTCCGCAGCGGCAGCCTGCAGTCCGGTCAGGTCGACGCGATCGGCACCGTCGGCCTGGCCGACGAGAGCGCGCTCAAGGGCGCCGTCAACCTGCGCGCCCGAGCCAACCCCGGGCGCGGTGTTCAACCTGGGGCTCAACAACTCCCGCCCGCTGCTCGCCGAACTCGCGGTCCGCCAGGCACTGCTGCTGGCCATCGACCGCAAGCAGATCGCCGACACCATCTTCCCGACCGGCAGCAAGCCGGCCACCAGCATCCTGGCCAGCACCACCCCGGACTACACCGACACCAGCGCCACCATCCGGCTGGACGCGGCGAAGGCCAAGTCGCTGCTGGACACGGCCGGCTGGGTACCCGGCGCGGACGGCATCCGCACCAAGGGCGGTACCCGGCTGAGCCTCACGGTGGCCTGGTTCGCCAACGCCGCCACCAACCAGCCCACCCTGGAACTCGTCCAGCAGCAGCTCAAAGCGGTCGGCGTGGAGATCAAGCTGCGGCAGCTCCAGATCGCCCAGGTCACCCAGGTGCAGCAGGCCGGCGACTTCGACGCCTTCTGGGGCAACCTGACCCGTGCCGACCCGGACATCCTGCGCTCCCTGTTCTCCACCGAGCTGGCCAACGTCTACCGGCTGCCCCCGGGCGAGCTGGACCAGATCGCTCACCGACCAGGCCGCGACGGCCGACCCGACCAAGCGGCAGAGCCTGGTCAGCCAGGCCCAGCAACTCGTCGCCGACAACGCCTACGTCATCCCGGTGGTCGAGCTGACCACCGAACTGGGGGTGTCGAAGCGGTGCACGACCTGAACTTCGAAGCCTCCAGCCGGATCCAGCTGCACGACACCTGGAAGAGCTGACCGGCGTGGGTCGCCGGGAAGGGAGCAGCCGATGCGCCGGTATGTGCTGAGACGGCTCGCGCAGGCCGTGGTCGTGCTGTGGGCGGCGTACACGGTTCCTTCGTCATCCTCGACATCCTGCCCGGCGACCCGGTCTCCGCGATGGCCGGCGGCGGCCTCGACCAGACCCGGTCGACCCGGCCCAACTCGCGGCCCTGCGCCACGAGTACGGCTTCGACCAGCCGATCTGGCTGCAGTACCTGCACTACCTCGGCCGCGCGGTCCGGGGCGACTTCGGCAACTCGGTCGCCACCGGCCGGCCGGTGGCCACCACCATCACCGAGGCGCTGCCGCCGACCCTGGCGCTCAGCGCGCTGGCGCTGCTGCTCGCCGTGCTGCTGGGGACCACGATCGCCGTCGCGGCGACCGCACACCAACCTGCGGTGGCTGCGCCAGGCGCTGCTGTCCCTGCCGGCGTTCGGCATGTCGGTGCCGACGTTCTGGATCGGCCTGATGCTCGTCCAGCTGCTCTCCTTCCGGGTACACGCCTTCCCCGCCTTCGGCAACGACGGGATCCGGGGGCTCGTCCTGCCGGCGCTCACCCTGGCGGTACCGACCGGCGCGCTGGTCGCCCAGGTGCTCGCCAAGAGCCTGACCACCACGCTGGCCGAGCCGTACATGGAGACGGCGAAGGCCAAGGGCGCCGGCCGGGCCCGCATCCACCTGCGCCACGCGCTACGCAACGCGGCCCTGCCCGCGCTGACCATCGTCGGGCTACTGGTGGGCAAGCTGCTCGCCGGCTCGGTGGTGGTCGAGACGGTGTTCTCCCGCAACGGCCTGGGCCGGGTCACCGTGAGCGCGGTCACCGTGCAGGACATCCCGCTCGTGCAGGGGGTGGTGGTGTTCGGCGCGCTCGTCTTCGTCCTCGCCAACCTGCTCGTCGACCTGGTCTATCCGCTGCTCGATCCGCGGATCGTCCTGGCCTCGGCGACCCGGCAAGGGAGTCCCGCGTGAGCCAGCTACTCGCCGACGGTCTGACCCTGACAACCCCGACCGACCTCGACGCGCCCGCCGTCGAGGCCCCGAACCGCGCCGAGCGGGGACCGCGGCGGCTGCTGCGCTTCCTGCTCCGCCGCCCCGGCCTGGTGCTCTCCGCGTCTGATCGTGGCGCTGGTGGTGCTGGCCGCCTTTCGGCCGACCCTGTTCACCGGCCGCGACCCGCTGCTCGGGGTACCCGCGCGGCGGTTCACCGGCCCCGGCGCGGCGCACTGGTTCGGCACCGACGAACTGGGCCGGGACCTGTTCACCCGGGTGGTGCACGGCGCCGCGCTGTCGTTGAAGGCCACCCTGATCGCGGTCGCCGTGGCGTTCGTCGTCGGCGGCACGGTGGGGCTGGTCGCCGGGTTCGTCGGGCGCTGGGTCGACGACGTGCTCATGCGGGTGGTCGACGTGCTGCTCGCCATCCCCGCGCTGTTCCTGTCGCTGGCCCTGGTCACCGCGCTCGGCTACGGCACCGTCAAGGTCGCCTTCGCGGTCGGCATCGCCAGCGTCGCCGGATTCGCCCGGGTGATGCGCGCGGAAGTGCTGCGGGTGCGCCAGGCCGTGTTCGTCGAGGCCGCCCGGGTCTGCGGCGCCCGCTGGTACGCCGTACTCCTCGCCACGTGCTGCCCAACGCGATCGGCCCGGTGCTGGTGCTGGCCACCCTGGACTTCGGTACCGCCATCCTGGCCGTCTCGTCGCTGAGCTTCCTCGGCTACGGCGCGCCCCACCCGCCCCGGAGTGGGGCACGCTGATCTCCGAGCGGCCGCAACTACCTCGGCAACGCCTGGTGGCTGTCGACCCTGCCCGGCCTGACCGTGGCCGCGCTGGTCCTGGCCACCAACCGGATCGCGCGGGCCCTGGACGGGGAGTGGGCGAGGCAGCGATGAGCCTGCTGGACGTACGGTCGCTGGCCGTCACCTACCGCAGCCGGACCGGGCCGGTCGCCGCCGTCGTCGACGTGGACCTGACGGTCGAACCGGGCGAGGTGCTCGCCCTGGTGGGGGAGTCGGGCTCCGGGAAGAGCAGCACCGCGCACGCGATCATCGGGCTGCTGCCGGCCGGCGGCCACCTCGACGCCGGCACCGTCACCTTCGCCGGGCAGGACCTCACCCGGCTGTCCGACCGCGAGCTGCGGGCCGTGCGGGGCGCGCAGATCGGCCTGGTACCGCAGGATCCGGCCGTCTCCCTCAACCCGGTGATGCGCGTCGGTGACCAGGTCGCCGAGGTGCTGCGCCTGCACGGGCTGGCGAGTCGGCGCAGCGCGCGGCTCGACGCGGTGGAGTTGCTGGACGAGGCGGGGCTGCCGGAGCCGGCGATGCGGGCGCGGCAGTACCCGCACGAGCTGTCCGGCGGGATGCGCCAGCGGGTGCTCATCGCCATCGCGCTGGCCGGCCGGCCGCAGCTGGTCATCGCCGACGAGCCGACCAGCGCCCTCGACGTCACCGTGCAACGGCGCATCCTGGATCACCTGGAGCAGCTCACCCGCGACCTCGGTACCGCCATGCTGCTGGTCACCCACGACCTCGGTGTCGCGGCCGACCGGGCACAGCGGATCGCGGTGATGTCCCGGGGTCGCATCGTGGAAGCCGGCCCCACCCGACAGATCCTCGACCAGCCCGACCATCCCTACACCCGGCAACTGCTGGCCGCCGCGCCGAGCCTGGCCACCCGACGGCGCACCGCGACGATTCCCCAGCAGCGCACCGGACCCGAACCCGCCCCGATCGTCGTCGTGGACGGCCTCGTCAAGGACTTCCCGCTGCCCCGGGTACCGGGCGGGGCGCGCAGCGTGCGGGCGGTCGACGACGTCAGCTTCACCATCGGCCGGGGCGAGACGCTGGCCCTGGTCGGGGAGTCGGGCTCGGGCAAGTCGACCACGGCCCGGCTGGTGCTGCGGCTGACCCAGCCGACCGCCGGCCGGATCGCCTTCGCCGGCACGGACGTCACCCGGGCCCGCGGCGGCGCCCTGCGCGCCCTACGCCGGCACGCCCAGCTGATCTACCAGAACCCGTACGCCTCCCTGGATCCCCGGTTCTCCATCGCCGAGATCATCACCGAACCGCTGCGCGCCTTCGGGATCGGTGACCGGGCCAGCCGGCTGACCCGGGCCCGTGACCTGCTCGACCGGGTGGCGCTGCCCGCCGCCATCCTCGATCGCCGGCCGGCCGAACTGTCCGGCGGGCAACGCCAGCGGGTGGCCATCGCCCGCGCGCTCGCCCTCTCGCCCCAGCTCGTGGTCTGCGACGAGCCGGTCTCCGCCCTCGACGTCTCGGTCCAGGCCCAGGTGCTGGACCTGCTCGCCGAGCTGCAGGCGGACACCGGGGTGGCGTACCTGTTCATCTCCCACGACCTCGCCGTGGTCCGGCAGATCGCCGACCGGGTCGCGGTCATGCGCGCCGGCCGGGTGGTCGAGACCGGGCCGGTGGCGCAGCTCTTCGAGAACCCGACCCACCCGTACACCCGGGAGCTGCTGGCGGCCATCCCCGGCCGACTCACCCCGGCCCCGGGGAAACTACTTTCGTGAAGGTTTCACTACCGCCAGTGACATTTATCCTGCTCAATCGCCGGGTGGTGAATGCGAGGGGTGTGACCGGTGACCGCGTCGGGTGACACTGCCGACCAGGCCCTGTCGACGCGCCCAGGAGGCTGTCATGCCACGATCGTCCCGATTGCTGGTCGGCGTCATCGCCGGGCTGCTCCTGCTCCTGCTGCTGCCCACCCAGCCGGCAACCGCCGCCGGCCCGGGTTCCGTCACCGGCACCCTCACCGACGCGGGCACACCGGTCCCCGGCGCCACCGTGTCACTACTGCTCAACGTGTACCCGGTCAGCATCGCCAGCACCGTCACCGGCGCCGACGGCAGCTTCCGGCTCGACGGCGTCGCGGCCGGCGCCTACAAGCTGAGGTTCAACCTGCCCGGCGGGCTGGAACAGTTCTACCCCGGCAAGCCCGACTTCGCCGCCGCTGCCAGCATCACCGTCACCGACGGCGAGGTCAGCGTGGCCGAGACGGTCATCGCGCACGGCTCGCTCGCCGGCCGTATCACCACCGCCACCGGTGCGCCGGCAGCGCGCGCCCTGGTCGGCATCACCCGCCCGGGCGCGCCCGAACTCGCCCACGTGCTGACCGACGACAACGGCCTCTACCTGCTGCCCTACGTGCCCGCCGGCAGCTTCCGGGAGTTCGTGAGCGCGGCCGAGCGCAGCGCGCCGCGGCAGTGGGTGCACGGGCACAAGCAGGCGACCGACGCCGATCCGGTGGTCGTCGTCCTCGGCCAGCGCAGCACCGTCGACGAGGCGCTGCTGCCGCTCGGCTTCATCGCCGGCCGGTACAGCAACACCGCCGGCCCGGTCGTCGGCGCTGTCGTCACCGGCTACTCGCAGACCAGTTCCGCCGAGAGCGTCAACGCGGCCACCCAGGCCGACGGCACCTTCCGGATGTACGCCTACCCCGGCACGTACAAGGTGAAGTTCACCGCCCCGGCCGGCGTCGGACTGGACCAGTGGGCACACGGTAAGGAGTCCGAGCGCACCGCCGACGTGATCACGGTGACCGCCGGGGCAGACACCGTGCTGACCGAGCGGCAACTGCCCACCGGCCGGGTCAGCGGCCAGCTGATCGACTCCGCCGGCAACCCGGTGGCCGGCGGCGGAGTCGCGGTCGCCGACCCGGTCCGGGACCGGCAGTTCCAGGCCACCACCGACGCCGACGGACGCTGGTTCCTCACCGCGTGGACCGGCAGCTACCGGGTCAGCTACAGCACCGGGACCCAGTCGCAGTGGTCGCACGGCGCCACGTCGCCGGCCGGGGCCACTGCGGTGACCGTCACCGACGGCGGCACCACCGTGGTCGACGACGCCCTGACCCGACCCGGATCGGTGCTGGTCACCGCCGTCGACGCGCGGACCGGCGGGCGGCTGTCCAGCTTCTGCGCCGAGAGCGTCGGCCCGTACCTGTACCTCCCGCAGACCTGCACGGACAACGGCTCGGTGACTTTCCCCGAGGTCGGCGCCGGCCCGCTGGACGTCAAGGTCTCCGACGGCGTGCACCTGGACAGCACGGTCCCGGTCCGGGTGGTGGCCGGCCAGCGCTCGGCCGTCACCGCGCGGCTCGGGGCCGGCGCGACGGTCACCCTCACCCTGGTGGACGCGGCGACCGGAGCGCCGGTCGACGGGTGCGTCAACCTGGTGCCGGCGAGCCGGATCCCCAGCCCGTTCGAGGGGTACGCCGGCGACTGCACGTCCGACGGGACCGGTCAGCTCACGCTGTCGCGGGTACGGCCGGAGGCGTACACCGTCTTCGCGGCCTCGTTCGACGGCGCCCACGGCGCGCAGTGGGTCGGCCCGCGCGGCGGCGTGGGTTCCCGGTCCGCCGCCCTGGTGGTCGCCCCCGGCGGCGGGTGGCACGGCCCGGGTGACCGTCCGGTTCGACGGCGTGGGCACCGTCACCGGCACAGTGACCGACCGGGCCGAGCGGCGTCGCGATCGCCGGGGCGACGGTCGGCACCTTCCACACCGAGGCGACCACCGACGCCAGCGGGCACTACGCGATCGACGGGCTGGGACCGTACCGGTGGACGCTGACCTTCACGCCAGCCGGCGTACGCCGGGCAGGAGTCGTCGCGGCCGGACGTCGCGCTCAGCCGGGGCACGACGATCAGCGGCCACCTCACCGGCGCGTTCGGTGGCACCCCCGAGACGGCGACGGTGTCGGTCATCGACGCCCGGACGCTGGCCGTGCTGGCCCGGGTCGACGCCGCGGCCGACGGCTCGTACACCGCCCGGGTCGCGCCGTCGCAGCAGGTCAGGGTGCTGGTGGAGTACACCCTGCACTCCTGCCCGGACAGCGTCCTCAGTCGCGAGACGGTGGTCCGGGGCGCCACCACAGTGGATCTCACCCTCGCGGAGACCTGCGGCGTGTAGCCGGGGACCCTCCACAGTGGTCGGCGGCCGTCCGCACGGGGTGGACGGCGGCCGTGCCGACGGGGTGGACGGGCCGAAATCGCGTGAGCGACGTTGGTACTCTCACGAACGTGAATGATGACGCGCGTCCGGAGTCGGAAACCGGGCAGCACAGTGGTCGGCAGCCGGATCCCGCCGGGTACCCGCCGTCCGGCGCGCCGTCCGCTTCCTGAGCCGCACCACGGTGGTCCGCGGCCCCACCACCGTGGACCTCACCCTCCCGGAAACCTGCGGGGTGTAACCCAAGCTCGGCGAACGTCCGCGTCGGGCAGACTGGGCGGGTGCTGCCCGACGTGGAGACGAACCCGGCGAGCCGGTTGCCGGTCCGCGCGGTGCTGGCCGACGTGGTGGCCGCGCTGGCCGGCGGCGGCACCGCGGTGCTGGTGGCGCCGCCGGGCACCGGCAAGACCACGCTGGTCCCGCTGGCGCTGGCCGACGCGCTCGCCGGCCGGATCGTGGTCGCCGAGCCGCGCCGGGTGGCGGCCCGGGCCGCCGCCCGCCGGATGGCCGCGCTGGTCGGCGAGCGGGTCGGCGACCTGGTCGGCTTCTCGGTGCGCGGCGAGAGCCGGGTCGGCCCGGCGTACCCGGGTCGAGGTGGTCACGACCGGGCTGCTGCTGCGCCGGCTGCAGCGCGACCCGGAGCTGGCCGGCGTCGCCGCGGTGATGCTCGACGAGTGCCACGAGCGGCACCTCGACACCGATCTGGCGCTGGCCTTCCTGGTCGACGTGCGCGCCGCGCTGCGCCCCGACCTGGCGCTGCTGGCCACCTCGGCGACGGCCGACGCGCGAGCGGCTGGCCGCGCTGCCTCGGCGGCGGCGCGCCGGTGCCGGCGATCACGGCGCGGTCGCGCTGTTCCCGACCGACGTCGTCTGGTGCCCGCCGGCGACCGCCGGTCCGGCCCGCCTACGGCCTGCGGGTCGACCCGCGGCTGCTCGACCACGTCGCGGCCACGGTGCGCCGGGCGCTGCGCGAGGCCGACGGCGACGTCCTGGTGTTCCTGCCCGGCGTGGGGGAGATCAACGCGCGTCGCCGCGCCGGCTGGCCGGCCTGTCCGACGTGTGGACGTGCTGCGCGCTGCACGGCCGGCAGACCGGCGCCGGCCCAGGACGCCGCGCTGCGCCCGGGCCGCCGGCGCCGGGTCGTGCTGGCCACCGCGGTGGCCGAGAGCAGCCTGACCGTGCCCGGCGTGCGGGTCGTGGTCGACGCCGGGCTGGCCCGGGAGCCGCGGACCGACCACGCCCGCGGGCCTCGGGCGCGCTGGTCACCGTGCGGGTGTCGCGGGCGGCCGCCACCCAGCGGGCCGGCCGGGCCGGGCGGGAGGGCGCCGGGCCGGGTGTACCGGTGCTGGTCGGCGGCCGAGCACGAGCGGCTGCGCCGAGCACGCCCAGCCGGAGATCGCGGTCGCCGACCTGACCGGCTTCGCGCTGGAGCTGGCCTGCTGGGGGCAGCCGGACGGCACCGGCCTGGCGCTGCCCGACCCGCCGCCGGCCGGCCGCGCTGCGGGTCGCCCGGACGACCCTGACCGGGCTGGGCGCGGTGGACGCCGACGGCCGGGTCACCGCCCGGGGCCGGGCGATCGCCGCGGTCGGCGCGCACCCCCGGCTGGCCCGGGCGCTGCATCGACGGCGCCGACCTGGTGGGCGGCCGGCGCGCCGCGCAGGTCGTGGCGCTGCTGGCCGAGGAGCGGCCGCCGGCGGCAGCGACGACCTGGTCGGCGCGTGGCGCCGGCTGCGCGACGGCGTCGACCGCGGGCGCGACCGCCCGCTGGCGCGACGAGGTCCGCCGACTGACGGCCCGACTCAACCCGGCCGGTGCGGCTCCTGACGCCGACCCGGGTGACGGCGTGGGTCCGGGCCGGGACGCAGGTCCGGGCCGTGGTGCGGGTCTGGGCCTGGCTCGGGTCTGCCGGACGCGGGTCTGGGTGCGGGCGCGGGTCTGGGTGCGGGCGCGGGTCCGGTCGGGGTGCGGGCGGTCGTCTGCGGCCAGTGCCGGGTCGGTGCCGGACGACCTGGCCGCCGGGCTGGTGGTGGGGCTGGCGTTCCCGGAGCGGGTGGCCCGGGCCCGGACGGCGGGCTCCCGCGACTACCTGATGGCCGGCGGTACCGCCGCCGAGCTGGCGCCCGGCTCGGCGCTGCCCGGCTCGGCCTGGCTGGCGATCGCCGTGGCCGACCGGGCCGCCGGGGCACGTCAACGCCCGGATCCGGCTGGCCGCCGCGATCGACGAGGCGACCGCCCGGCAGGCCGGCGCCGGCGCTGCTGACCCGGCGGCGACGAGGTGGCCTGGGTCGACGGCGACGTGGTCGGCGCGCACGCGTCGAGCGGCTCGGCGCGATCACCCTCGACGAGCGGCGGCTGAGCCGACCCGACCCCGCGCTGGTCGGCCGACGCGGTCCGGACGGGCCTGCGCCGGCGACGGACTCGGGCTGCTGACCTGGGGGCCGGGCGCGGTGGCGCTGCGCGACCGGCTCGCCTTCTGCCACCTGGCTTTCGGCGACCCGTGGCCGGCGGTCGACGACGAGGCCTGCTGGACCGGCTGGACGAGTGGCTCGGACCCGACCTGGCCCGCGCCCGCAGCCGCGCCGACCTGGCCCGCATCGACGTCGCGGGCGCCCTGCGCCGGCTGCTCGGCTGGCCGGGAGGCGGCCCGGCTGGACGAGGTCGCCCCGGAGCGGCTCGCCGTGCCGAGCGGCTCGCAGCTGCGGGTGGACTACTCCGACCCGGCCGCGCCGGTGCTCGCGGTGAAGATCCAGGAGGCGTTCGGCTGGGCAGCCGCCCCGAGCGATCGCCGACGGACGGGTCACCGTGCTGCTGCACCTGCTCTCGCCGGCCGGGCCGGCCGGCCGCCGTCACCCGCGACCTGCCGTCGTTCTGGCGCACCGGGTACCCGCAGGTGCGCGCCGAACTACGCGGCCGCTACCCGCGCCACCCGTGGCCCGAGGACCCGACCAGCGTCCCGCCGACCCGTCGCACCGGCCGCCCACCGGGTACCGGCCGCTGAACCGTCGAACGTCGCGTCGATGGCTGAGCGGCGGTGGCCTGGTGGTTGATCGGCGGCTTGTGATCGGTAAAGTCTGCCCGGCACGGAGCGCGATCGTATCCACCCCCACGAATGGACGTACGAGGCAGGCATGACTGACGCTCAGCCACCTTCGAGCCGGCACCGCGCGGGTTCCCCGATCCGTCGACGACACGTTGTTATCGCTCTCATCGTCGCGGCCGTGCTGGCCGTATCCATCACCACCGTGGTGGCGCTGTACCCGAACGCCGAGCCCTCGGACGCCGCCGGACGGCACACCCCGTCCGGCTCCGCCGGTACGCCGATGCCGGGGTCCGGGTCGCCGGTGGTGGCCAGCCCGAGTGCCTCGGCGTCGGCCTCCCCGTCCGCGGACGGCAACTGCCACCGGCCGGCCGGCGCGTCGCCGACCACCGCGGTGACTCAGGTCAGTGTGGGTACCAAGGTGACCGGCGCCGGACAGCAGGGGGACACCGATCCGTTGCCGATGGCGATCGCGGCCACCCCGTCCGGTGCTTCCTGGCTGGCGTGGCTGGGTACCAACGGCAAGGTCTACCTCGGCAGGCTCGACTGCGCGGACCACCTGGTCGGTACCCCCACCAGCTTCACCGGAATCGACCTGCAGGACGTCCAGGCCGACAGTACCGGCGGGGTGGTGCTGCTGACCCGGCGCGGCGACTGTCACACGGGGCCGCTGTGCGGCGGGACTTCGAGCCCGTGCAACACGATGTGGATGGTCCGCTTCGACAACGCCGGCCACCAGGTCTGGGAACGCCAGGTCACCAACCTGACCAGCAGCCGGGGCGGGTACGACAACGGCGCCCGGTTCGTCTGGTGGTACCAGCACCACGGTCGGCTGGCCTTCGACGGCACGAACTACGCGGCGTACTTCGGGGTGGCCATCACCGTGCAGAACGGCAACTGCGTCGACATCCACGAGGGGGACCGGATGCAGGTCGTCAACGCCAGCGGCGCGCTCGTCTCCGGGAAGGGCAGCTTCGAGGTGGGCTGCAGCCACGCCTGGACCACCCGGATCGTCTGGGATCCCCGTACCACCAAGTTCGTGATGGTCTGTGCCACCGACAACTCCTGCCGGATCGCGCAGCCGAACCCGTACCGGACAGTGGCCGCGGGTACCTGTGACGGCACGCTGTTCGGCGGGGACCTGGTGTTGGCGAGTACCAAGGGCTACTGGGCCGCCTGGAGCCAGGGCGGCAAGGCGCGGCTGGAGCACTTCACCACCGGGGCGTCCGACAAGACCGTCAGCACCGCCGCGAAGACCAGCCATCCGCATCTGGTGAGCTACGGCGCCAACCGGATGCTGCTGGCGTGGGCGTCGGGCTCGGCGCTGGCCGCGCAGGTCTACGACGCCGGCAGCGGCGCGAGCGTGGGCAGTCAGTTCACCATCGCCGTCAAGGACCACAGCTACCAGGCGTTCAAGGCGTACCCCGACGGCAGCGTCGCCTACCCGGCTGCCGGCAGCAACGACACCTCGATCCGGATCGCCCGGGTGCTGCCGCTCGGCGGCTTGAGTCCCGGCGCTCGGACAACGGCCTGTCCAGGCACCGGACGCGCCGGGGGCCGGTAACCCGGACCCCGGCGCGCGGGGTGTGTCGCCGCCGCCCGCGATCAACGCGGGTGGCAGCTTGTCACGGACTGGTGCAGGTCGGCGTCGGCGTCGGCGCGCTGCCGGTGCCGAGGAAGCCGAACGTGGTCGAGGCGCTCGCTCCGAGCGCCCCGTTGTAGGCCGCGTTCTTCACGGTGACCGCCGAGCCGCTGGTGCTCAGCGTGCCACTCCAGAGCTGGCTGATCGTCTGGCCGCTGGGCAGCGCCCAGGCCACCGTCCAACTGCTGATCGCCGACGCGCCGGCCCGCACCGTGACCTCGCCCTGGTAGCCACCCGGCCAGGAGTTGACCGTGCGGTACGTCGCAGCACAGGCACCGACCGGAGGCGGTGACGACGGCGGCGGTGACGAGGGCGGCGCGGACGACGGCGGGGGCGACGAAGGCGGCGGGCTCGACGGCGGCGGTGAGGCGGCGGCGGTGAGGTCGGCGGCGGCGAGGACGGCGGGGTCGAGGACGGCGGCGGGCGGTGCGACGGCGGGGCGGAGGTCGGGGTGCCGTCGGTCAGGGTCGGCGTCTGCCAGTCCCGCCAGTCGGCCAGGTTGCCGGCCGCGCTACTCGAGATCCTGATCACGCCGGCGTCGTTGCCGGTCTTCAGCAGGAACTTCTTGATGTTCTGCTGTAGCGGGGTGGTCCACTCGGGCCGGTTGGCGCAGTGGGTGCCGTCCTGGACGTCGGACCAGTAGGTGATGTTGTCGCCCGCGCCGAGCGCCTTGTAGACCTCGGCTCCGCCCAGGGCCGCGACGCTGCCGGACTTGGGGCCGAGGTTGGCGATGTGCGGGTTGTCCATGATGAACAGTCCGCGCGGCGCGACCATGGCGACCATTTCGTGGGTGTCCACCGGCAGCTTGTTCGGGTTGCCGGTGAACGAGCCGAACGCGTCGCCGAACCAGGGCTGCTCGCCGTAGGCGCTGCTCAGGCTCTGTGCGCCCTCGCCGGGGATGCCGCGGAAGATCGGCACGCCGGCGGTGCCCGACTCGATCGGCATGGTCAGCGCGATGCGCTGGTCGAACGACGCCGGTCGACGAAGGCGCCCTTGCCGAACCGGGAGCAGCCGGTGACGCCGATCGCGTCGGCTTGAGGATGCTGCCGCCGGACTGCGTCGATGACGTCGATGATCCGGCTGACGCCCCAGCCCCAGGCCTGCAGCAGGCCGGTGGTGCTGGTCGAGCCGTAGATGCTGTAGAACGCGCCCTGTTTGTTGGCGCGTCCGGTGCCTTCCTTGCCGACCGCGTAGGGGTCGTAGTTGATGATCGCGGCGCCGGCGGCCTTGATGGTGGCGGTGTCCGCGCCGAAGCCGCCGTAGACGACGACGGCGGGGAAGGGTCCGGTGCCGCTGGGCAGGCTGACGCTTGCCGAGAAGCTGGAGCTCTTGCCGCTGTCGGTGACGTTCACGGTGATGTTGGTGCTCGACACCGTGCCGGTGACGCTGGCCGGCTTCGCCGGCTTCGTGCCGTAGACGTACTTCTCCGCCAGCTTCTTGATCTCTTCCCGCCGGCAGCGCCAGTCGGACTTGGCGGTGATGCGGGTGCCGTCCAGCTTCTTGAAGGGATCGGGAAGCTTGGCGTTGGCGGTCAGCGAGCTCGGGCAGGGTCACCGCGCAGTCGGCGCCCTCGTCCTCGACGCTGACCGCAGCGAGGCGCGGCGGCCTGGGCGGTGGTGGTTGTCGCCACTACCGTGGCAGCACCGGCGACCGTGAGTGCCGCTACCGCCAGCGAGATGATCGTCGAACGGATCTTAGAGCGGCCCGAGCTGATGATCACCAGGGCTCTCCCTTCCGAGTGGGGTGTGGGAAGCGACATTCGTGATCGACAATCATGAATGTCGAAGTACGTCGAGCGTCGGGGAGGCGTTGTCGACTGTCAATGTTTTTCGGAAACTATCGGTCGTCTTACCCGTCGCCGTGGGCAGATCTTTGATGCGGCGGCGCTAACGATCACAACGAGCTGGCCGGGGTGCCCGGACTGCTAAGGAGGGAGCTGACCAGCGTTCGGGTGACCTGGCCGGTGGCGACGGTGCCGGCGCATGCTCTCGCAGGCACCCGGGATTCTGCCGCTGATGTTTCGGAAATTTTCGCAACGGCGGCTGCCGGCCGGGCACGGTGACGGTCTTGCTCGGGTACCCCGACGTGTACCACGATCATCGTGAGCCGAGTCGCCGATGAGAAGAAGGTAGTCAAGCCAGATGGCACTGTTCGACCTGCCGTTGGAGTCGTTGCAGACGTACCAGCCGGACCTGCCCGTACCCGACGACCACGCGCAGTTCTGGGCCGACACCCTGGCGCAGGCACGGGAGTACCCGCTCGACGCCCGGTTCGACAAGGTGGAGACCGGGCTGACGCTGGTCGACACCTACGACGTCCGGTTCGCCGGCTACGGCGGGCACGAGATCCGCGGCTGGCTACGGATGCCGGCCCGACGCGAGGGCGGTCCGCTGACGACCGTGGTGCAGTTCCACGGCTACAACGGCGGGCGCGGGCTGCCCATCGACACCCACCTGTGGTGGCCGCTGGCCGGGTACGCGCAGCTCTCCGTGGACACCAGCGGACAGGGGGCCGGGTGGCAGGTGGGGTCGACGCCAGATCCGGAGCCGGGCGCCGGTCCGGAGCACGCCGGCTTCATGACCCGCGGGGTACTCAGCCCGCAGACCTACTACTACCGGCGGGTGTTCACCGACGCGGTACGCGCCGTCGAGGCGGCGCGCAGCCACCCGGAGCTGGACCCGGCCCGGGTCGCGGTCACCGGCGGGAGTCAGGGCGGCGGGATCAGCCTCGCGGTCGCCGGACTGCTGCCGGACGTCAGCGCGGTGATGGCTGACGTACCGTTCCTGTGCGCCTTCCCGCGGGCGATCACCCTGGTCGACACCGACCCGTACCACGAGATCGTGCGGTTCCTGCGGATCCAGCGCGACCACCTGGAGACGGTGCTGCGTACCCTCTCCTACTTCGACGCGGCGGTACTCGGCCGGTCGGCGCGGGCGCAGGCGCTGTTCTCGGTCGGGCTGATGGACGAGATCTGCCCGCCGTCCACGGTTTACGCCGCCTACAACAACTACGGCGGACCCAAGCAGATCAGCGTGTACCCCTTCAACGAGCACGAGGGCGGCCAGGTCCACCACGACCAGGTCAAGCTCGACTGGCTGGGACAGGTGCTGCCGCCGGTCTGACCGCACCGCCCCCCGCAACGCACGTCGGGATGGGCCGGCAGGGGGTCAGGGGACGAGGACCAGGCGGCCGGTCGCCGCGCCGGTGGCCTGCCGGGTCCAGGCGTGTGCGACGTCGGCCAGCGGTACCGTCTCGTGCGCCACGGTCAGCTCGCCGGCTGCCGCGTGCGCGGCGATCCGCGCCACGGCGGCGGACCGGTCGGCGGGGGAGAGCGCGTTGTTGGTGTAGCCCAGGATCCGCAGCGAGCCGCCGCGCAGGGTGGCCGAGTCGATCGGCGCGGTGTTCGCCGGCCGAGCTGCCCAGGTTGACCAGCCGGCCGCCGGGCCGCAGGGCGCGCAGCGCGGCCGCCGCCGGGACGCCGAACAGCGGATCGAGGACCAGGTCCAGCGGGCCGTCCACGGCTGCGGTGAGCCGGGCGGCGAGGGTACCCACGTCGTCGGTGTCGGCCAGCGGCGACCACCGCGTCCGCGCCGAGCCGGCGGGCCCGGGCCTGCGCCGCCGCCGAGCGGCACGCGGCGACCACCCGGCGGGCGCCGTGCAGCCGGGCGAGCTGGATCGCCGCCTGGCCGACCACGCCGCCCGCGCCGAGCACCAGCACCTGCTCCCCGGCGACCAGGCCGCCGGTGCCGACCAGCGCCGACCAGGCGGCCAGCGCCGAGGTGCCCAGCGCGGCGACGAGCGCGTGATCGACCCCGGCCGGCAGCGCCACCACGTCGGCCGCGGCCACCACCACCGCCTGCGCCATGCTGCCGTCCCCGGGCCGCATCCCGGCCGTGGTGGGAAACCACACGGCGGTACCGTCGGCGAGCGTGCCGACGCCCTGAACCCCTGGTACGTAAGGAAGTTCGGGCACCCCGAAGTAGGAGGTGCCGCTCGCGCAGAGCACGTCCAGCGGGGTGATCGGGGCGGCGGTGACCCGCACCGAGACCTGCGCCGGCAGCCGGCTCGGGCGCCGGCAGGTCCGCCACGGTGGGGGCCGTGCCGCAGACCGAGAGGACGGCGGCGCGCATCAGGTGGCGATGTCCGGGTAGGGCAGGTCGAAGTGGGCGAGCCGGGCGCCGTAGAGCTTCTGGTACGCCAGCGGCTCCGCGTGGTCGCGCTCGAACATCGCGATGAACAGCGTGAGCGTCAGGAACGGGTGCGCGCCCAACGCGAACAGCGCCACGTGGTCGTGCGCGGCCAGCGCCGCCCGCTCCTCGTCGGTGAAGCGCAGCCACGTGCTCGCCTCGCCGGTGTGGCAGTTGAGCACCGCGTTCGCCCGCTCCGCCTCCCACCACGTGACCGTGCCGCGCGGGTCGTCGCGGTAGCGCTCCACCAGCTCGGGGTCGCGGTCGACCGTGTAGAGGAACTTGTTCAGCAGGTATTTGCTCATGCCGGCGCTCCGTTCGGGTACCAGGTGAAGTAGGCCTCCATGGTGTGGAACAGGTCGAGGGTGTCCACGTAGTCGGCCTTCTCGCCGGCCCCCGCGACGCCCATCATCAGCATGAAGTCCATGAAGCCGTGGGTGGCGTTGCCCGGCGCGTGCAGGCTGTCCAGGGTCACCTCGGCCAGGCAGCGGTCCAGGTCGCCGGTGGCGATCCACTCCACCGCCCGCCGGTCGAACTCGGGGTCCGGCCCGTGCGGCCCGAACTGGCGCGGCCCGCCCAACTCCAGCGACAGGTGGCCGGTACCGATGATGGCCACCCGCAGGTCGCTCGGCCACGACTCGACGATCTCCCGGATCGCCTGCCCGAGCTGGACGAAGCGCTTGGGCTGCGGCAGCGGCGGGGCGAAGATGTTGGTGTACATCGGCACGATCGGCAGGTCGGCCTCGGGGCGCAGGGTGATGATCGGGCAGGTGATGCTGTGGTCGATCCGCAGCTCGTTGCTGAAGGCCAGGTCGAAACCGGCGTCCAGACCGGCCCGCAGCAGGTGCGCCGACAGGTCCTCCTGGCCCGCGCAGCAGCATCTTCGGCAGCCCGAACTCGCGCTCCTCGTTGTACCAGTTGGCGTCGTAGAACGGCGCCTTGCCGACCAGGAACTGCGGCATGTTGTCCAGCCACAGCTGGTGGAAGTGGTCGGAGCCGACCATCACCAGCACGTCCGGGTTGGCCTTGGTCAGCGTCTCCCGGAACGCCAGGATCTTGCGGACCCACTCGTCGGCGAACGGCGGCCGGTCCTCGCCGGTGGCGGTGCTCGCCTTGTAGTAGAAGGGATGGTGGGTGGAGGCGATGACCGCGACGACCTGGGCCATGGCCGCTCCTCTCCTTACGTGCCAGCGGGGGGTGTATCGGTGGAGGGCGTGTAGACGGCGTTGCGGTCGACGGTGGTGTAGATGTCCATGGCGATCGGGTTGCGCCGCTCCTCGGCCAGCTGCCCGAGCAGCCCGGCGGCACGGGCCAGCAGCGCGAAGCCGCGCAGCAGCTCGACCGGCAGCCCGAGGTCGGCGAGCGCCGCGCCGCACACCCCGGCGCCGTTGAGCGGCAGGGTGCGCCCGAGCACCTGCGGGTGCACCCGCCCGATCGCCTCGAACAGCCGCAGGTGCGGTCCGCGCAGCCCCTCCTCCTCGGCGATCGCGATCAGCACCGGGGTACGCGGGATCCTGCTCCTTGTGCACCGGGTGGCCGAGGCCGGGGACGAACCGGCGCGCTTCCCGGGCGGCCGTGACGGCGGCCAGCGCCACGGCGTCCCAGTCCGCGTCGTCGGTCGGCGCAGTGTCCAGAGCGGACAGTGTGTCGGCGAGGAACCGGCCGCAGTCCTCGGTGACGCCGAGGAACCGGGAGCCGCCGCCGAGCAGTCCGGCGGCGAGCGCGCCCTGCAACGAGTCCGGCGCGCTGAGGTAGGTCAGCCGGGCGGCGATCGCGGTCGGGGTGAAGCCGTGGTCGGCCAGCGCGACGAGCACCGCCTCGAAGACCCGTACCTCGCCGGGCGTGGGGCGGCGGCCGGCGACCAGCCAGTAGGCCAGCTCGCCGAAGCCGACCTTGCCCATCAGGTCGGCCGCGAGATCCTGGCCGAGCAGCCGGATGGTGTCGGCGTCGGAGGTGCCCAGGCCGGTCGGGAAGCTCAACTCGTCAGCCATGCGCGGATCTCCTCGCCGTGCTCGTCCAGGCCGGGCGGCGGCAGCTCGGTAGCCCGCCGGGGTGTCGGAGAACGTGATCGGGTTGCGTACCCCCGGAATCGCCGCCCACCTCGACCACCGGCGTCGAGGCCGAGCTCGTTGGCGAGCGCGACGCCGCTCGTCGATGGTGTTGATCGGCGCGCACGGCACCCCGGCCGCCAGCAGGTCCCGGAACCACTCGTCCTTGGTGCGCTTGCGCAGCCGCTCGACCAGCAGCGGCCGCAGCTCCTCCCGGTTGGCGGTGCGGTCCTGGTTGCGCCCGAAGCGCGGGTCGTCCGGCAGCTCGGGCAGGTCGAGCACCTGGCACAGCTTGCGGAACTGGCCGTCGTTGCCGGCGATCACGATGAGCTCGCCGTCGGCGGTGGGCAGCGGCTCGTACGGGAAGAGGCTGGGGTGCGCGTTGCCCATCCGGAACGGGCACCGTGCCGCCGGCCACGTACCCGCTGCTGTGGTTGACCAGGCCGGACAGCGCCGAGGAGAGCAGGTTGACCTCGACGTGCTGGCCCCGGCCGGTGCTGTCGCGGTGGTGCAGGGCGGCCAGGATGCCGATGTTCGCGTGCAGCCCGGCCATCACGTCGAAGACCGAGATGCCGGCGCGGTACGGCGGGCCGTCCGGGTCGCCGGTGAGGCTCATCAGCCCGGAGATGGCCTGCACCATCAGGTCGTAGCCGGGGTAGTCGGCGCCGCGCGCCGGTGCCGAAGCCGCTGATCGAGGCGTAGACGATGCCGGGGTTGCCGGCGGCCACGCTGTCGTAGTCGAGGCCGAAGCGGCGCAGGCCGCCCGGCCGGAAGTTCTCGATCAGCACGTCGGCCCGGCGGGCGAGCTCCTGGCGCGACGCCGCAGATCGTCGGCGTCCTTGAGGTCCAGGGCGATGGACCGCTTGTTGCGGTTGATGCCCAGGTAGTAGGTGGAGACGCCGTCGCGTACCGGCGGCATCCAGGTGCGGGTGTCGTCGCCGCCCGGGCCCTCCACCTTGATCACCTCCGCGCCGAGGTCGGCGAGCAGCATCGTCGCGTACGGGCCGGCGAGGATCCGGGAGAAGTCGGCCACCAGCAGCCCGGCCAGCGGCCCCCGCCGAGCCGGATCTGGTTCGTCATCTCCCACCTTCGATCAAGACCGCCCGTTGTGCGGACCACCGTCCGCGGAGCCAGTCTTCGCCGCTCACCGCGCGTGTGTCAACCCTGGTAGCGACGCCCTTGACACGCCTTGCTGACCAGGCAGACACTGGCGCCACTCGACTCTGCCCGCCAGCCGGACAACTGTCCGCACGTCCGTTAGCAAGCGGTCCGACCCCTGTGGCCCGTACCCCGAAGGAGTGGACGGCGATGAGCTCAACTGACGGATCCGACCGGCCGGTGGTCTTCCGCAACGGCCTGGTCCTCACCATGGACGACGCGCACACCGTGCTGCCGGGCGCCGACGTGCTGGTCGTCGGCGAGCGCATCGCCGAGGTCGGCGTCGGGCCTCGCCGTCGCCCGAGGGCGCCGTGGAGATCGACGCCACCGGCGGCATCGTGATGCCCGGCATGATCGACACCCACCGGCACATGTGGCAGACCGCGATGCGCGGGTACGGCGCCGACTGGACCCTCACCCAGTACTTCGTCTGGTACTACCTCGAGTCCGGCAAGCTGTTCCGCCCCGAGGACATCTACGCCGGCAACCTGCTCGCCGGCCATCGAGGCGATCGACGCCGGCGTCACCACCACCGTCGACTGGTCGCACGGCCTGCAGACGCCGCAGCACGCCGACGCCGCGGTCGACGCGCTGGAGGCGGTGCCCGGCCGGTTCGTGCTCGCCTACGGCAACATCCAGCAGGGCCCGTGGGAGTGGGCGACCAGCGCCGACTTCCGCGACTTCGTCACCCGGCGGATCGCACGGCAAGGGCGACATGCTCGGCTTCCAGATGGCCTTCGACGTCACCGGCGACCCGGCCTTCCCGGAGAAGGCGGCCTTCGAGGTGGCCCGGGAGCTGGGCGTCCCGGTCACCACGCACGCCGGCGTCTGGGGCGCCACCAACGACGACGGCATCCGGCTGATGCACGAGAACGGCTTCATGACCCCGCAGACGGTCTACGTGCACGCGGCCACGCTCACCCACGACTCGTACCACCGGATCGCCGCCACCGGCGGCTCGGTCTCGGTCTCCACCGAGAGCGAGCAGAGCGCCGGCCAGGGCTACCCGCCCACCTGGCGCTGCGCGAGCACGGCATCCCGGTGTCGCTGTCGATGGACACCAGCGTGTGGTGGAGCGGCGACCTGTTCTCGGCGATGCGCACCACGCTCGGCGCCGACCGCTCCCGCGAGCACCTGGAGGCGCACAGCCGGCAGGAGACCGTCACCCACGTGCACCTGCGCGCCGAGCAGGTCGTCGAGTGGGCCACCCGCGGCGGCGCCAGGGCGCTCGGCATGGACTGCGTGGTCGGCGCGCTCACGCCGGGACGAAGGCCGACGTCGTGCTGATCAAGAACGACGCGTCGCCGGTGATGTTCCCGATCCTCAACCCGTACGGCCACGTCGCGTTCCAGGCCCAGCGCGGCGACGTGCACACGGTGCGTGGTCGACGGCAAGCTCGTCAAGCGGGACGGCACAAGCTGGTCGGCGTCGACCTCGCCGCCGCCCGGGCGAAGGTCGGCGCGACCGTCGAGTACCTGCGCGGACACCATGGGCGCGGAGGCCTGGGCCAAGCGGGCATGAACCCGGACATCCCCGAGACCAGCGATCCTGGACAACCCGTACACAGTACACCGAGTGGGACGCCGGTTCCGCTCAATGGAAGCATTAGCCGACCTGACGTCGAGTCACGCGGGACAGGGGCGCCGGGGACCCGACTTCATCGAGGCGCTGGCCCGCGGGCTCGACGTCCTGCGCTGCTTCCGTCCCGGCCAGCCGGTGATGACGCTCAGCGAGATCGCCGCGGTCACCGGCCTGGCCCGGCCGACGGTCCGCCGCATCCTGCTCACCCTGGAGGAGCTGGGGTACGTGCGCGCCGCCGACCGCGGCTTCACCCTCACCCCGCGGGTGCTCGAACTCGGGCATGGCGTACGTCAACTCGCTGAACATGTGGGAGCGTCGCCCGCCCGCACATGGAAAGCCTGGTCGCGCCAGACCAACGAGTCGACCTCGATGGCCCAGCTGGACGGCAGCGACATCGTCTACGTGGCCCGGGTGGCGGTACCCAAGATCGTCACGCTGGCGGTGACCATCGGCACCCGCTTCCCGGCGCGCGGCCACCTCGATGGGCAAGGTGCTGCTCGCCGCCCTGGACCCGGCCGACCTCGACGCCGTGCTCGCCGAGCCGTCCCGCTCCGGCATCACCGCCCGCTGGCGGCCCGACCGCCGACGAGCTGGAACGGCGCGCTGCGCGAGGTCCGCGCCAAGGGCTGGGCGCTGGCCGACCAGGACCTCGCCCCCGGCATCCGTTCGGTGGCGACCGGCGTACGCGACGGCGACGGTCGGGTGGTGGCCGCCGTCAACGTCACCGTGCACGCCGCCGAGACGTCGGTGGAGAAGCTGACCGAGGAGCACCTGCCGCTGCTGCTGCGCACCGCCGCCGACATCAGCCACGACTGGTCGCTGCTCGGCACCGTCCCGCTGCTGGTGAGCGACGAGCCGGTGGCCGCGCACCGGGCGCACTGACCGGGCGCGGCCGACGCCGCTCAGGTGATGATCTTCAGGCGCCTGGCGATGGTCTGGGCCTTGGTGCCGCCGGCCTCCAGGTTGGCCGCGTCGAGCCCGAAGACCGTTGTCAGCAGGAGGTCGCGAAGCTTGATGAACTGGGCGTGGTCGGGTTTGGTGGCCAGCTCCAGACCGTCCAGGTCGGCCGGGATGTGGTACGGCCGCGTGATCATCGAGTGCTCGGTGACGACAGTGGTGGTCTGCGAGGGTTGGGCGCTGCCGAACGCGGCAACCGGGGTGATGAACAGTCCGGGATGGTCCAGGCCCAGCTCGAAGCTGTACAGCGCGGGCTCCGAATCCCTGCCGACGATCGTGGTGCGGTCGGCGCTGAACTCGATCCGGGTCGAGTTCTCCAGCGTCATCCGGTACTTGATCCGGTTCGAGCGCAGCACCAGCACCTCGGCCACGTCCTCCTGGGCCAGTAGCGCCGCCTGCCCACCGAGGGCGTCGCGAAGCACGCGGCTGATCACGTTGTCCACGCCGGTGTCCGTCAACAGAGCCCGCAGCCAGGTCTGCCACTGGCTGGTCCCGGCGTTGGCGCCCGTCAGGTTGGCCTGGGCGGTCAGCCGGATCGGACCGGCCGTGAACAGCTTGGTGCGTCCCTTGACGGCGAACAGGTAGGTGCCCGTCGGGTCGCCGACGACCGTGCGTCGGCGTAACACCACGCCCCTGGTCAGCAGCGGATAGCCGGACTTCGGCAGGTCGAAGTAGTGGTCGGTGTACTCCTTCGCGCCCTCGTCGGTCATCGCCACGATGCCGAGACTGGGCCACCGGGTCAGCTCCTGCAGCAGCGCCCTCATCCTCGTGGTGACCTGCGCGTGGATACCCCGGTCGCAGAGGTACTCGGACTCGGCCTCCAGCGACGTCGCCAGTTGACCGTCGCGCTGCAGAATGTCGGAGTGCATGTCGTAGACCGGGCGGCCGGGCGCGGCCAGCTCGGACAGGTTCCACTGGCTGTTGCGTACCTGCTCGGTGGCGGCGAGGTCTTCGGCGGTCGCCGGGCGCAGTCGGATCCGGCCGGAGTTCGCCTTCGCGTCGACGCCACCGCTGTAGTGGATGATGTCGTTGCGCCCGTACTTGCCCACCAGCCACTCGGCCTTCACGCCGATTTCCGGGAAGTCCTTCCGGATGAAGTCGGCCTGTTCCTTGGGCGGGAGCTGCGGCAGCGTGATGCCGAGCACCTTGGCCAGTTGGCCGAGCGTGTAGTGGATCTGCACGACGACGCAGCTCTCCTCCTCAGTGGGGGTGAGCACCGCGATGGTGTGCACGGACCGGGCCTTCCCGGCGGTGGTGCGTAGTTCCAGGGAGACCCGGACCAGGTCATGCGGGTAGGCCATGTCCTCCGACGCGCACTTCACCCGGACGATGAGTGCCAGCCCGGTCCCGTCCAGGTCGTAGCTGACAACGTCGAGCACGGCTGACTTGGTGAACGCGCTGTAGGTGCCCTCGCCGATGGTCAGCTTCGGCCGGTCATCGCCGAACTTCTGGACCTGCTCCTCTTCCCACAGTTGCCGCTCGCCCGAGGGCGTGTGCTTCGACTTCCATTCGAACTTCTCGACTTCGTTGTCCAGGACCAGCCGGTGATTCGATTTGCCCTTGTACTCCACGGCGTTCTCCTCCGGGGCAGCACGCATACCCGCTCGGAGGGGTGACCGGCGGTCAGGGGTGTTCGGGGTAGCGGTGCGACCATCGCTGACGCTAGTGACGGGCGGCCCCCGGGATCCCATACCGTCGGTTACTTGTCAGTGACACCTTGTTACGGAATCGATGAGGGTCCGCGAGCGGGTTCGCGACTGTTGACAGCAGAGCGTGCTGGGTGCGACTGAAGATCCGGACCAGGCAGTGCTGCGCGCCGGGTCTGTCCGTGGCACCGGGTCGGCCCGGCCTGACGTGGCACACCGACGGCGAGGCGACCCTGCGCGCCGGCAGACCGTCCTGGTACGAGCCGCAGCAGCAGGCTCCCGGTGCCGGCGAACAACTCCCTGCCGCACAAGCACCTGTCGAAAGGTAGCGACCGCGAGCACTTGGCACAGTTGGGAATGTCACTCCCCGATCCGATGAAACCCTGTGGTCGCAATCGATGCGTACTGTGAGAGGTCCCTCCGGATCCTGCGGGATCCACTATGGAAGCGGGAGAGCGATGCGCGTTCTCGTCACAGGTCACGAGGGGTATCTGGGCACCGTGCTGGTGCCGGTACTGCGTGACGCAGGGCATGAGGTCGTCGGGCTGGACACGGGGATGTACGCCGAGTGCGTGCTGGGCCCCGAGCCGGCGCCGGTACCGACCATCCGGGTCGACATCCGCGACGTGCTACCGGAGCACGTCGCGGGCTTCGACGCCGTGCTGCACCTGGCAGCCCTCTGCAACGACCCGATCGGCAACATGGACGCCGATCTCACCTACGACATCAACCACCGGGCCAGCGTGCGGCTGGCCCGGGCAGCGAAGGCGGCCGGTGTGGGCCGCTTCCTGTTCTCCTCGTCCTGCTCGCTCTACGGCGCGGGCGCGGACGACGCGCCGCTGACCGAGCAGGCCGACTTCGCGCCGGTGACCCCCTACGGCGACTCGAAGATCCGCTCCGAGCAGGACATCGTCACCCTCGCGGACGACGACTTCTCGCCGGTCTTCCTGCGCAACGCCACGGCCTACGGCTTCTCGCCCCGGCTGCGCGGCGACCTGGTGGTCAACGACCTGGTGGCGCACGCGCTGTTCACCGGCGAGGTGCGGCTGCTCTCGGACGGGTCGGCCTGGCGGCCACTGGTGCACGCGGCGGACATCGCGGCGGCGTTCCGGGCGCTGCTGACCGCACCGCGCGAAGTGGTGCACGGCAAGGCCTTCAACATCGGCGCCACCGCCGAGAACTACCTGATCCGCGACGTGGCGGAGCTGGTGGCGGCGGCGGTACCGGGCAGCCGGGTGGTGTTCGCCGGCGGCGCGAACCCGGACGCCCGCAACTACCGGGTCTCCTGTGACCTGGTCGCCGCGCAGGTCCCGCAATTCCGTCCAGAGTGGACGGTGGCCACCGGCATCGCCCAACTGCTGGAGTCCTACCAGCGCCACGGGCTGACCCTGGACGCCTTCACCGGCGACAGGTTCCAGCGGCTGCGCCGTATCCGGGCGCTGCAGAGCACCGGCCGGCTCGACGCGAAGCTGCGGATGGCGCCGCAGCCGGTCGGCTCCTGACCCTGCGCACACACTGCCGGCGGTGCCATCCAGGCACCGCCGGCATCGTGCGTCCGGGAACCCGCCTGCATCGCGGGCAGGGCTGAGTTCGCCGGGAGTCCCGGGCCTGTTCTGCCGCAGGAAGCAGCCCGGTCCGGAGTACCGGACCGGGCTGGCGATCTCAGGAGTGGATCAGGTCCGGCTCGGCGGCCACCGGTGCGTGCGTCCAGGTGGCAGCGGCGGCCTCGGCGTAGTCGCGCACGGTGGCGTCCATGACCGCGCCGACCTGGTCGTCGTGGCCGGCCTCGTACCACTGCGCGGCCGCGTGCAGGGTCTGTGTCAGGTTCCACACCGGGGTCCAGCCCAGCTCGTCGACGGCCGTGGCGGCGCCCAGCTCGATCCGGTCACCGCCGCTGCCCTCGATCCGAACCGGCCAGTCGGGCACGCCGAGCGCGGCGAGGAACCGGGTCACCACCGCCACCACCGGCTCGGCGCTGCGCGGGATCCGGGCGACCGAAGTCGTACCGGCGGCGCGGGGCGTCTCCGGCGAGCAGTCGGTCGCCCAGCAGCAGCGCGCCGCCGACGCCGTCCAGGACGTGCTGCCACGGGCGTACCGCGCCGGGGGCCCGCAGCACCACCGGCCGGCCCGCGCGCACGTCGCGGACCACGTCGGCGAGCAGCCGGCCCTCGCCCCAGTCGCCGCCGAGCATCACGCCCGGCCGGGCCACCCCGACGCCGAGCGGCGTGCTGCGTCCGGCGCCGGACTGGGTACCCGGATGGGCGTACGCGCCGACCACCGCCTCCATGGCGAGCTTCGAGGCCGGGTACGGGTTGACGCGCCAGCAGGTCGTCCAGGTCGACGGTGGCCGGGCGTGCCGACCACCACCACCGCGCCGGTGGCCGGCTGCCGCAGCGCGGCGTGCAGCACCGTGGCGGTGCCGGTCACGTTGACGGCGAAGGTGTCGCGCGGTGAGCGGAAGCCGGCCGCCACGGTCGCCGAGGCGGCCAGGTGCACGATCAGCTCCGGTGCGAAGTCGGCAACGGCGGCGTCGACGCGCGGCCTGGTCGGTGATGTCGCCCCGGTAGCCGACCGGGGCCGTGCCGGTGCGCCGGCTGTACCCGGCGACCTGCGCGCCGAGAGCGACCAGCCAACGCGTCGTCCAGCCGCCGAGGAAGCCGCTGTCTCCGGTGACCAGGACCCGGCGGCCGGCGTACCCGCCGCCGAACAGGGCTGGCGGTCAACGATTCAGGCCACATCGGCGGTCCCGAACCACTCGTCGAGCTGCGGCCGGATCTCGGCGAGTCGGGGGGCGGCCCGGTCGCGGTCGGAGACGATCGGGTCGGCCAGCGGCCACCGTACCCCGATCTCCGGGTCGTCCCAGGCCACCGCGGCGTCCAGGCTCGGGTCGTAGGCGGCGCTCACCTGGTAGCAGACGTCGACCTCGGCGGAGAGCGCCTGGAAGCCGTGCGCGCATCCGCCGGGGATGTAGAGCTGCTGGTGGGTCACGTCGTCCAGGTCGAAGCCGAGCCACCTGCCGAAGGCCGGCGAGTTCGGGCGCAGGTCCACCACCACGTCGAAGATGTGCCCCCGGGGTACCCGGATCAGCTTGGCCTCCCGGGTGTCCGCCCGGGTGTGCAGGCCGCGCACGACGCCGCGGTGCGACCGGGAGTGGTTGGCCTCGACCAGCGCGGTGTGGTCGATGCCGTAGCTCGCCAGCTCGGCGGCGGCGAAGGTGCGCATGAACCAGCCACGGTCGTCGACGATCGGCTTCGGCAGGATGGTCAGCAGGCCGGGAATCGCGGTCTTTTCCACATCGAACTTTCCCCATTGTCGCCTCGATTCACTCCAACAGATCTCGGACAGTCCCGTTTCCCGGCCACCATACGGGAATAGCCACCGCGATTTCACGGTGTCCGATGTCACTGTGCCAATGGCGCGGCCCGATGGGCGTTCCGGTGCGCTATTTCAGTCGAACGTGAGTCTGTCACACGTCCGGCTGGAGTCGCGTTCCGACAATTTCATAGGCGACTGTCGAATTAGTCCAAGCGTATTTATTGCGACTCGGTTTCCGCCTGACAAACGCCAGCCGAACGCCGTCACATGCGGCCGTGAAATGCCCTGTACTCGACGGCATGTCGGATCTATCCGGCTATGGGAGCGCTTCCATGGGTATCGCAATGGCTTGAGAGATAGGTCACAGAGATTGCCTCCGGACGAGTTGCGGCCGTGAAAGTTTCTGTGCTTGGCTTCAGTCCTGCGCCCCGTCAAAGCTGCCGGGCTTTATCCAGACATTCGCGTGGGGGAATGGCATGGACACGCTGCAA
This sequence comes from uncultured Actinomycetota bacterium, assembly GCA_963794685.1. Classification (GTDB taxonomy): domain Bacteria; phylum Actinomycetota; class Actinomycetes; order Mycobacteriales; family Micromonosporaceae; genus CAVTWH01. The sequence continues at coordinate 182,489 of CAWCFK010000018.1, forward strand.
AGAATCGTACCGAGCCATGAGTCGGAAATTGTCGGCGAGCGGCCGACAGTGCCCGGCCGAGACAATTCTGTTGTGCGGCGGAGCCGGCCAAAGAATGGGTGACCTGGCCGCCGCCGTGCCCAAGCCCATGCTGCCCGTCGGCGGTCGGCCACTGCTCTGGCACATCATGCGCGGCCTGGCGCAGTACGGCAGTCAGGACTTCGTGCTGGCGGTCGGGCACCTCGGCCACGTCATCAAGGACTACTTCTTCCGGTTCCACGTGCACTCGGCCGACTTCACCGTCCGGCTCGGGCGCGAACCCGAACTGCGCCCGCTCACCGAGACGCCGGAGGAGGGCTGGTCGGTGACCTGCATGGACACCGGCGAGCGCACCGGCACCGGGGCCCGGATCCGGCTGGCCGCCAAGCGGATCACCCGCTGGCCGGTGGTGGTGACCTACGGCGACGTGCTCGCCGACGTCGACATCGACGAACTGCTGCGCTTCCACCGCGCCCACGGCCGGCTGGCCACCGTCACCGCCGCCGCGCCGCCGGCCCGGTTCGGCAACCTGGCGCTGCACGGCGACCGGGTGCACCGCTTCGACGAGAAGGTGGACGGCGCCGAGACCGGCGTGGTCAACATCGGCTACTTCGTGCTGGAGAAGGAGGCCGTCGAGCGGTTCATCCCGGACGACCGCTCGGTCATGTTCGAGGAGCAGCCGATCCGCGACCTGGTCGCGGCCGGCGAGCTGATGGCCTACCGGCACAACGGGTTCTGGCTGCCGGTCGACACCCCCAAGGAGTTGTCGATGGTGCAGCAGCGCTGGGACAACGACGCCGCCCCGTGGAAGGTGTGGCAGCTGATGACCACCACAGTCCGGCAGCCGTACCGGGTCACAGTTCGTGCCGCTGCACCGGTCCGCGTGGTGGCGGGCCGCCTTCGGGGTGTACGCCGTGCTGGCTGCGGTCTTCGTGGGGTGGCGGTGCACGGTGGTCAACTGGCACATCTGGACCGGCCCGGTGGCGCTGGCCGCCGACCTGTTCGGCGCGGTCACCTTCACCGTCCTGCTGTGGCACGTACGCCACCCGACCGTCCCGGTGCACCGCGACGTCGACGGTCTCCGACTACCTGGTCGACTGCCTCATCCCGACGCACACCGAGCCGGTCGAGGTGATCGAGTCGACCGCGCTGGGCGCGCTCGGCATCCGGGGCGTACGCCGGGTCCTGGTGCTGGGCAACGAGTTCCGGCCCGAGGTGCGGGAGATGGCGGCCCGGGTCGGGGTGGAGTACCACGCCCGCGACGCGACCGAGCGCGGCAAGGCCGGCAACCTCAACGCCGGCCTCGCGCACACCGACGCCGACTACGTCATCACCCTGGACGCCGACCACATCGCCCGACCCGACCTGCTGGAGCGCACCCTCGGCTACTTCGACGACCCGGCGGTGGCGCTGGTGCAGGCGCCGCAGACGTTCTACAACACCGACTGCTTCGCCTTCCGCCCCACCCGGCACGGGCTGTGGGCCGAGAGTCAGATGTTCTACCGCAAGGTGCAGCCCTCGAAGAACCACTGGAACGCGGCCTTCTACGTGGGCACCAGCGCGGTGCTGCGCCGCGCAGGCGCTGGACTCCACCGACGGTTTCGGCACCGGCACCATCACCGAGGACATCCACACCGCGCTGCGGCTGCACGCGGTCGGCTGGCGCACGGTGTTCCTGCCCGAGCCGGTCGCCTTCGGCCTGGAGGCGTCCAGCCTGCGGGAGTTCTACTCGCAGCGGCGGCGCTGGGCGCTGGGCAGCCTGCAACTGCTGTTCCGGCACCGCGACTCGCCACTGTGGCGGCGCGGCCTGACTCCGGCCCAACGGGTGCACTACACGCACGCCACCGCGATCCACCTCGGCGGCCCGCAGCGGCTGTTCCAGTTGGTGCTGCCGGCGCTGACGCTGTTCAGCATGACCTCGCCGGTGGCGATCCCGTTCGGCGGCTACGCGCTGGGATTCCTGGCCTACACGGTGCTGTCCTGGACGATGATGCGGCTCTACTTCGGCCGCGCCTACCACCCGATCCACAGCGAGTCCTACAGCCTCACCGCGGCGCTCTCGCAGACCGCCGCGATCTTCGGGGTGTTCCGTCGCGAGCAGCGCTTCCACGCGGCGAACAAGCGCGCCGGCTTCGGTGAGCGCACCTGGGTGAAGACGGCGCTCTGGCTGCTGGCGCTGACCTGCGTTGCCACCCTGGGTACGGGCTGTGGCTGATCACCCACGACCGGCACAGCGGGCTGGTGATCAGCGCGACCATCTGGGCCGCCGCGCACGGGTTCTGGGTCGGCTCGATCCTGGTCGTACCTGCGGCGCTACGAGCGCCGCCCGGTGCCGCCGTACGAGGCGCTGACCGGAGCGGACCGGGTCGACTGGGTGCTCGAACACACCGCGGGCCAGGTCGCCGAGGCCCGCGCGGAGCTGGCCACCGTGGACCCCGGCCGACTCCAACTCCCCGCGCAGGTGCCCGCATGAGGGCGGTGGTGGTCGGCGGCGGCATCGTCGGCCTGGCCGTGGCCCGGGAACTGCACCACGCAGGGCTGGCAGGCGACGGTGCTGGAGAAGGAGTCGCGCTGGGCCAGCCACCAGACCGGCCGCAACAGCAATGTCGTCCACAGTGGACTGTACTACGCGCCGGGCAGCCTCAAAGCCAGCCTGTGCGCCTCCGGGCGGGATTCGATGGTGCGGTTCGCCCGGGAACACGGCAGTGCCGGTGCGGGTCTGCGGCAAACTCGTGGTGGCCACCCACGACGACGAACTGCCCCGGCTACGGGCCCTCGCCGACCGGGCCCAGGCCAACGGGGTGGGGGTCGAACTGCTCGACCCGGCGCAGGCGCGCGAGTACGAGCCGCACGTGCACGCTGTCGCGGCGCTGCGGGTCGAACAGACGGCGATCACCGACTATCCGGCGATCTGCCGGGTGCTGGTGCAACTGCTCGACGGAGGCCGGCGCGGACCTGCGGACAGGCGTGAGGGTCACCGGGGTGGACCGCCGTCCCGACGGCGTGCGGGTGCTCACCGACGGCGAGCCGGTCAAGCCGACCTGCTGGTCAACTGCGCCGGCCTGCACAGTGACCGGGTCGCCCGACTGGCCGGATTGCGCCCGTCGGTACGCATCGTGCCGTTCCGGGGCGAGTACTACGAGCTGCGGCCGGAGCGCCGGCACCTGGTCCGGGGCCTGATCTACCCGGTACCCGATCCGGCGCTGCCGTTCCTCGGCGTGCACCTGACCCGGATGATCGACGGCTCGGTGCACGCCGGCCCGAACGCAGTGCTCGCGTTGCGCCGGGAGGGGTACCGGTGGCGCGACATCTCGGTGCGGGAGCTGGCCGGTACCGTGGCGTTTCCCGGTTTCCGCCGGCTCGCCCGGCGCTACCACCGCACCGGCTGGGCCGAGGTGACCCGCTCGCTGTCGTCGCGGCGGTTCGCTGCCGCACTTGCCCGGCTGGTCCCGGAGATCACTGCCGCCGACCTGGTGCCGTGCCAGGCCGGCGTGCGGGCGCAGGCGGTGTCGGCCGACGGCGCCCTGGTGGACGACTTCCTGATCGAGTCCGCGCCGCACCAGCTCCACGTGCTCAACGCGCCCTCGCCGGCCGCGACCAGCGCCCTGGAGATCGCCAAGGTGATCGCCGCCCAGGCACCCGCACCACACCGCATCGCCTGACCCGCGCCGGGCCACTTTCTCCGCCAACAGAGCCGCACCGGCCCGGCCGCCTCCCATCGGGACCGGCCGGGCCCAAGGCGTCCGGCTCAAGGCGGCCGGGCTCAAGGCCGGCCGGGCTCAAGGCGGCCTGAATCAGGCGGCCGGCCGCGACCGGAGGCCGGCCGGGCTCAGCGGGGCGGTGCGAGTTCGGTGAAGAAGGACCAGAGGAGTTCGTTGACGTCGAGGGTGGCGGCGGTGACCGGGGTGTGCCCGGCCGGTGGGCGGGGCCAGCGGTGGCCGACGCCGGTCAGCGCGTACAGCCGCACCTGGGCCGCTCCCGCGCAGCCGGGGTAGCTGGTGACGGTGACGCCGCGGATCAGTTCGCTGCTCTGGGCCGGGCGCACGCAGGCGTTGCCGACCGCCCAGCGCCGGGCGGCCTCGGGCACGCTGTAGGTCCAGTAAGCCGCGCCGTGCCCGTTGAACGGGTTCTGCGGGTCGCTCGTCCCGTGGAACGCGATCACCCCGAGTGGGTGACCGGGCCGGCAGCCCTCCGGCGCACGCAGCCCACCGACGGCGGCGAGCGCCGGCCAGCGGGGTAGCCGGGCGCGCAGGCCAGCGCGCTGCTCATCCGGGCGCCGCCGGAGAAGCCGGTGGCGTAGACCCGGGCCGGGTCCAGGCAGTACTGCTCGACCAGCAGGCTCACCAGGTCCCGCAGGTAGGTCAGGTCGTCGACCCGGGGCGACGCGCCGGGCGTGCCGGGGACGTTCCACGCGTACCCGGTGCCGCTGCGCCGGTACCCCTGCGGGTAGGCGACCACGAAGCCGTGTGCCCGCGCGGTGGCGTCCAGCCCGGTCACCTGCTCGTGGCCGGTGGCGCTGGAGCCGGAGCCGTGCAGAGCGAGCAGCAGCGGCACGGCGGCTCCAGCGCGTCGACCGGCAGTCAGGTACACCCGGGCCGAGCGGGTGAGCTGTCCACTGCGGATGGTCAGGTCGACCGCGCCGGAGGTGGTGACGGGTCGGCAGGCCGGCGCGGCGGCGGCTGCCACCCGCGTCGTCCCGCTGGCGGTGACCAGTGTGGTCACCGCCAGGAGAAGCAGGGCAGCACAGTACCCGAGCCGGCGCATATCGTCCCCCGTCAACGCAACCTGGACAGTCAGGGAAGCACGGCGCGGACACCGCGCGCCTCAGCCGAACGGCGCGCCCGCGACCCGCGTTCGGCCGGACCTTGTCGCGTATCCGGTCTACGGCGATCGCGTACGGGCTCTGCCGTGATGGTCTGTCGCGGTTCGAACGGCATCGCGGCAGGCGCACCAGGTGCGGGTCCTTGCCGATGCCTACGGGCTGTCGGCAGCTCAGCGTCGCCAGCTGCCGACGGCCATCGAGGACCGCCTCGTCCGCAACGAACGCTTCTGGCGCAGCCGTATTGATCAACAGCAAGCGGGTCACGCCCGTCCCGGCGCAGCCGAGGTGCTGGCGTGGACCCGGCAGGAGACCACCCATTTTGCCTCCTGTCGGCGCGAGTGCACAGCGGCGCTGTCTGCCTGATGAGTCCGAGCCAAGACGCCGACAACGAGCTGGGCGATACGACAAACGTCGATTAGAATGTGTGTACGAAAACAGGTCGTCACCAGGGAGGATGGCATGGATTCCAGCGCCGTCGGAACCGTCCCCTACGCCACACTGCTCACCTTCAGCCGATATGTCGGCCGCACCGGACCGGCCAAGGCCAGCTTCGTCGGATCACTGCGCCGGGCGCGCGGCAGCCGCTCCGGCTTCAACCCGCACGCCAGCTTCGTGAAGGCCCTCAAATCCGACATCGCGCGCGGCGGCGCACGCACCGACGACCTCGCCGTCGCCGCTGTGGTGGACGCCGTCCAACCCCGCTGGCAGCCGCTCTACCGGGAGCTGCGCGACGGCGCGGCCCGCTGGCTCGCCGGCCTCGGCGACGTGCGGCTGGTCCCGGTCCGGGACGCGCTCGACGTGGTCGGCGGCCTGACCGTGAAGGTCAACCCGCACTTCGGGCTGCGTCACGACGACGGCCGGCTGGAGGCGGTCCGGCTGCACTTCGACCCGCAGCCGCCCACCCCCGACCTGCTCGTCGCCACCCTGCGACTGCTGTCCCGGCAGATGGCGACCATCCTGCCCGGCGCCACCCCGGTGGTGCTCGACGTGCGGCGGGGACTCGCCTACCGGCCGGACCCGAAGACCCGACCGGCCGACGTGGAGGCCTGGCTCGCCGGCGAAGCGCTGGCCTTCAGTGCGATGTGGAGACGGCCGCCTGACCGGCCGGCCGTGACCGGGTTGCCGGACGCGCAAATGCGGGTATGGGGAGCCAGGCTACGGACTTGGGAGGATCATCGTGCGGTACGGAGCAGGAGCCGTCATTCTCGTTATCTGGCTCGTCATCGGGGTCATCGCGGCAAGTCAGCGGGGATACCTGAGCGGGTCGGACACCAACTGCGCCAAGACCGGCAACACCATCGTGACGATCATCGCGGGGCCGTTGAACTACGTCGGCATCAACCCGGAGGTCACCTGCAACTCCCCGAGCCCCTCCAAGTAGTCGCGCGATCCCCGTAGCGGTGCTCGCGCGGGGAGCGTGACGGGAGCGGTCGGGGAGCGTCGCCCTCCAGGCTGGGTTCTAACAAACCCATCCCTGGAGGGTGACATGCGTAGGAAGGTAGTGGCCGCGCTCGGCGGTCTGGCCCTGGCCGTCGGCATCATGGTGCCGGCGGCCTCGGCCGCCGCGTCCGACGGCAGCCGGCACAAGTGCGCGGAGCAGTTCGACGCCGCGGTACGCGAGGACAACGACGCCTACAACGCCCGCGACGAGGCCCGGTACAAGGCGGTCCTCAACCCGCGGATGATCTACGCCTACGACGGCACGGTGATCTACGGCCGGGACGCGATCATGGAAGGCGCCCGCGCGTCCTTCGCCGTCCCGGACTGGGTCTGGAGCTACACCATCCAGTCGGAGACGCTCTTCGGCTGCGAGTCCGGCATCGCCATCCTGGACGCGCACAGCATCAAGCCGGGCCAGAACTACGACCACCACTTCGCGATCACCATGACGATGGTGCGCGAGCACGGGCGGTGGACGGTCGCCATGGACACCATCCACCTGCTGCCCACCTGAGCGTCGAGCTAGCCCGCGTCGCGGGGTCATGGGCGCACGATCGGGCACCTCAGGAGACCTGCACGCTGACCGACGGGGGTCGGGCGGCACCCGGCTGCGGTGTCGCCCGGCACAGGTCGCAGCAGGCGCCAGCCGGGCTCCGCCAGGTGCCGGTGCACGAGTTCGGCCTGCTGGACGCCGAGTTCGGCGAAGATGGTCAGCGCCTGCCGCCAGTACGTGGGGTCGCCGGTCGCGTGCGCCAAGCCGTCCAGGGCCAGCGCCTCCTGCATCCGGAACCGGCCGGCGCGGGCCAGCTCCAGCGCCTGCTGGAAGGGTTCCCGGGCGGGCAGGCCCAGCCGCAGCGAGGACTCGCCGAGCCCGAGCAGGATGCCGCGCTCGGCCGACCGGCTGCCGGACTGCCGGGCCAGCCGCAGCGCCGTGCGGTGGTGCTCGATGGCCGCGTCGCGCTGCCCCAGCCGGCCGTCGGTCAGGCCGAGGTTGTTCCAGCCCAACGCGACCGTGCGCTGGTTGTCGTGCTCGATGGCCAGCGCCCGGCGCAGCAGGCCGACCGCCTCGTCGTCGCGGTGCAGCAGGTGCGCCAGCATGCCGAGGTTGGTCAGCGCGGTCGCCGCCAGCGCGCGGTCTCCCGCCGTCGCGGCCAGCGCCTGCCGTAGGTGCGCCATCCCCTCGGCGTACCGGCCGGTCCACATGCCCAGCGCGCCCAGGTTCAGCTGGATCAGCGGCCGTGCCGACCGGGTCGGCGCCGGCGCTGCGCAGAGCGACCTCGTGGGTGTCCCGCCAGTCCGCGAAGTGGCCGCGGTACTCGAAGTAGACCCGCAGCACGTAGGCCAGTTGCCAGTCGTCGGCGGTGTTCGCGCACCGCTACCAGCGCCTGGTGCTCGGCGGTCAACCAGCCCAGCGCCGCGTCCAGGTCGGGCAGCTCGGGCAGGTGGGTCGGCGGGTGGGCGAGCGTGGGCTGGAACGGCGCGCGCCTCGCTGATCAGCTCGGTGGCCGGCCGCGGCCGCCGCCAGGAAGTAGTCGTGCAGCCGGGCCAGCGCCCGGTCGGCGTCCGGCGCGTCCAGGCCGCGGGCGTACTGCCGGAGCAGGTCGTGGAAGGTGTACCGGCCGTCCGCGCCGACTGCGCAGCAGGTGCGCGTCGACCAGCGCCTCCAGCAGCTCCTCCGCCCCGGCCGGCGGCAGGTCCGCGAGCGCCGCCACCGAGTACGCGTCGAAGTCCGCGCCCGGGTGCCGGCCGAGCAGCCGGAACATCCGTTGCTGGGCGGGCGGCAGGCCGTCGTAGGAGAGCGTGAACGCGGCTGCCACGCCACGGTCGCCGCGGGCCAACTCGGCCAGCCGGTCGCCGTGCTCCCGCAGCCGCTCGCGCGAGCGCGGCGACCGTCCACAGCGGACGGTGGGCCAGCCGGCTGCCGGCGATCCGGATGGCCAGCGGGAGCAGGCCGCACAGCCGTACCACCTCGGCGGCGGCCTGCGGTTCGGCGGCCGTCCGGACCGCGCCGGCCACCGCGCCGAACAGTGCCAGCGCGTCCGGCTCGGGCAGCACGTCCAGCGAGTGCACGGTGGCGCCTTCGAGCGCGCCCAGCCGGCCGCGGCTGGTCACCACGGCCAGGCAGCGCGGTGCGCCGGGCAGCAGCGGGCGGACCTGGGCCGCGGACGCCGCGTTGTCCAGCAGCACCAGTACCCGCCGGCCGGCCAGCTCGGCGCGCCAGCGGGCCGCCCGCTCGTCGAGCCCGTCGGGGATCGCCTCGGCGGGTACCCCGACCATGCGCAGCAACAGCTCCAGCGCGGCCTCCGGGGCGAGCGGGGTACGCCCGGGGGTGTTGCCGTGCAGGTCGCAGAAGAGCTGGCCGTCGGGGTACCGGTCGGCCAGCCGGTGCGCGGCGTGGACGGCCAGCGCGGTCTTGCCGATGCCGGCCATCCCGTCGATCGCGTTGATCACCACGGCGCGGGCCGGCGGCGAGCAGCCGGTCCAGGTCGGCGCTCCGGCCGGAGAAGTCCGGCAGGTCGTAGGGGAGCGTGCACGGCGCTGCCCACCCGGCCGCCACGACCGTCGTCTGTGCGGACCTCGACGGCGCGGACTCCGGCGACGCGGACTCCGGCGGCGCGGGCCTCGAAGGAGTGGACCCCGGTGGCGGTTCGGTGCGCAGCACCCGCTGGTATGCCCCGGCCAGCTCCGCCCCCGGGTCGACGCCCAACTCGTCGGCGAGCAGGGCGCGGGCCTGCGCGTAGACCGACAGCGCCTCGGCCCGCTGGCCGCAGGCGTGCAGCGCGGTGACCAGCCGGGCCCGCAGCCCCTCCCGCAGCGGATGCGCGGCGACCAGCGCGGGCAGCTCCGCGACCACAGCGAGCGCCTGCCCGGCCGCCAGCCGCAGGTCGGTCCGCGCCTCGATCACCGCGAGCCGCCGCTCGTCCAGCCCGGCCGCGCCAGGCCCGGACCACCGGCCCGTCGATGCCGGCCAGCGCCGGGCCGCGCCACAGTTCCAGGGCTGCGGTGAGGTTCGGGATGCTCGCGGTGCCGGCCAGCTCGGCGAACAGGTCGGCGTCCACGGTGGCGTCAGCGAGTCGCAGCCGGTACCCCTGGCCGTCGGTCTCGATCGCGTCGGGCAGCCGGCGCCGCAGGCCGGAGATCAGCTTGTGTACCTGGTGCCGCGCGGTGGACGGCGGCGACTGCTCCCACACCGCGTCGACCAGTTCGTCCAGCAGCACGATCCGGCCGCCGTGGGCGAGCAGCACGGCGAGTGCCTTCTCCGGCAGCCGGCCGCCCGGCAGCACCCGGGCGCCGCCGTCGAAGACCTGCAACGGACCGAGTACCCGATACTCCATTCCCGCAACCTACGACGGCGATCGACGGGCATGGGCGTACGCCGATATTCCGACCTCGAACCGCCGCCCAACCGGGGGCCAATCGTGACGGGCCGCCATGCAACCAACCGCGCCCGCCGTCGATCCCGAGTCGCACCGCCGGCCCCCCGACGAGCACTGTCGCGCTCACGACTGGGACACGACCGCGGGTCAGTTGTCGACCTACTGTGCAGTGGCCCACGACCCCGCTGGTAAGGATGCCGGACAATGCCGAACACCCGACGTAGCACCGTCCTGTTGGTCGTGGCGGTGGCCGTGACCGCCCTGGCCGCGGCCTGTTCGCACTCCTCGGTGGCGAAGACGGGGCCCAGCGCCACCCCGGTCAGCGCGCCGACCACGTCCGTCAGCCCGACCCCGCCGGCCGGCGTGGCCGCCACCTGCGACGAGATCAGGACTGCGACGGTCAAGGGCCTGATCGACCCCTACTACTCCTTCGGTGACGCCGGCGCGGTCCTCACCGACGGCGGGTACTCCGGCGACGGTGGCCTGGTGCTGGCCGTGCAGCAGCCGTGCGCCACCGGCAACCTCGGCGGCGAGATCGGCAACGTCACGGTCGGCACCATCATGAACAGCATCACCGGCACCACCGGCCGGATCTGGAACGTGATGCTGTGCAACAAGGTCAAGGGCCAGGTGCTGTGCATCGTGCACTTCGCGCTGACCGACCGGGACCCGATCGAGTCCGTCAGCGTCACCGACGGCAAGCTGACCCTGGTCTACCTGACCCGCCCGGACGCCGCCGCCGACCCGGCCGTGAACACCATCCGGCGCACCGCGATCTACGCCCTCGACGGCACCATCCTCAAGGAGCAGTCGCACACCGACGCTCCCTACACCTCGTAGCGCCGACCGACAGCGACGGCCGCCCCGGACAACCAGGGCGGCCGTCGGGGTCTCAGCGGCTCACGAGGGCGTTCGTGCCCAGCACCGCGGGCGGCAACGCGGCCAGGATCGCGCGCAGCTGCTCGGATTCGGCCACCTCGAAGGGGCGGAACGGTTCGGCCGGTCGCACGTCGGCCACGCCGATCAGGCCCAGGGCGGCCTTGGTGGCGGCGATGCCGGGGCGGACGGAGTGGATGTCGGCCAGCGCGTTGAGTCCCTGTTGCAGCTCCTCTGCGCGGGCCAGGTCACCGGCGGCCACCGCGTCGAACAGGGCGCGGCAGGCGACCGGGGCGAGGTTGGCCAGTCCGGGGGTGATGCCGGCGGCCCCGGCGCGCAGCCCGGCCACCAGCGCCGACTCGGCGCCCTGGCTCACCGCGAATCCCGGCCGTCCGGCCGCCACCGCGATGAACGAACTCAGCAGCGTGAAATCGCCGCTGCTGTCCTTGACGCCGATGCAGTTCGGTAGCTCGGCCAGCGCCGCCACCAGATCGACGGAGAGCGGATTGCCGGTGTACCGGGGAATGTTGTACGCCACCCACGGCGCGCCGAGCCGGTCGACGGCGGTGAAGTGGTCCAGCAGCTCGGGATCGGTGTAGCGGTAGTAGTACGGGGCGCTCACCACGAGCGCGTCGGCGCCACCGGCCAGCGCCGCGCGGGCCCGGTCCAGTGCCATCCGGGTGGCCGGTGCGGTCACCACCACCAGCAGGGTCGCGCCCGCGCCGACCAGTCCCCGCCAGCGGGCACCGATGCGCGTCGCGTACCCCTCGATGTCGGTGGTCTCGACCGCGACGCCCTCGCCGTTGCTGCCGAACAGCATCAGCGAGTCGATGCCGCCGCCGGCCAGGTGCGCGAGGAGTCCGTCGGTGACGGCCGGATCGGGGGCGCCGCCGTCGGTGAAGCCGGTGACGACGGGGGCGGTGACGGTGGCGAGCAGGTGCGTGGACACGGGACTGCCTTTCGGGTACGGATCAGGCCAGGTCGAGGACGGCGTCGAGCAGGGTACGGGTGTAGTCGTCCCGGGGATGTTCGAAGACCTCCTCGGTCGCGCCCTGCTCGACCACCTGCCCGTCGTGCATGACGGCGACCCGGTCGGCGATCTGGCGCACCACTCCGAGGTCGTGGGTGATGAACACGATGGCGAGGCCGAGTTCGTCGCGCAGGTTCAGCAGCAGCGCGAGGATCTGGGTCTGCACCGAGACGTCCAGCGCCGACACCGCCTCGTCGCAGACCAGCACCTCGGGGCGGACGGCGACCGCGCGGGCGATGCTGACCCGCTGCGCCTGCCCGCCGGAGAGCTGGCCGGCCGTGCGGTCCAGCACCTCCACCGGCAGTCCCACCAGGTCGAGCAGTTCCCGTAGGCCGGCCCCGGTGTCGGCGGGCCGGATCGCCGGATGGGTCTGCCACGCCTCGCCGATGATCTGGCGCACCGTCATCCGCGGGTTCAGCGACGAGCGCGGGTCCTGGAACACCATCTGGATCGCCCGCCGCTGGGCCGGGCTGCGCCGCAACGTCAGCGGGGCACCGGCCAGCCGGATCGCGCCGGTGTCCGGGCGCAGCAGGCCGACCAGCGCGCGGGCGAGGGTGGACTTGCCGGAGCCGGATTCGCCCACGACAGCCAGGATCTCGCCGCGGTCCACCCGCAGGTCCACATCGCGGACCGCCACCCGGCTGGTACGCCCGTTGCGGTAGCTGACGGTCAGCCCGGTCCCGGACAGCAGCGGTTCGGACAACGGTGGCCCGGAGGGCAGTGGCTCAGTCACGGGTGACCTCCTCGGCGAAGTGGCAGGCGGCCAGTCGCCCGGAGCCGACCGTCCGCAGTGCGGGCGACTCGGTGGCGCAGATCGCCTGTGCCATCGGGCATCGCGGCGCGAACGCGCAGCCGGGCGGCCGGTGCGCCGGGTCCGGGGGTACCCCGATCAGTGGTTGGGGCAGCGCGGCCCGGGAGCGCGGTGACGGGATGTTGCGCACCAGCGCCGCGGTGTAGGGATGGTGCGGCGCGGCCAGCAGAGCTGCCGTGGGGCCGGATTCGACCACCCGGCCGGCGTACATCACCACCAGATCCGGCGCGGTGTGCGAGATGACCCGTAGATCGTGGCTGACCAGCAGCATGGCCAGATTCTCCTGCGCCTGCAACCGGGCCAGCAGCTCCAGAATGCGCTTCTGCACGGTGACGTCGAGCGCGGTGGTCGGCTCGTCGCAGAGCAGCAGTGCCGGGCTGCCGGCCAGCGCCAGCGCGATCATCGCGCGCTGCCGCTGGCCGCCGGAGAGCTGGTGCGGGAAGGACCGCGCCCGCAGCTCCGGTTCGGGCATCTCGACCCGGCGGAGCAGTTCAACCGCGGCCTGTGCGGCGGCCGTCCGGGACAGCCCGTCGCGGACCCGCAGGATCTCGTCGATCTGGCGGCCGACCGGTAGCCGCGGGTTCAGCGCCGCCAGCGGGTCCTGGAAGATCATCGCGATCTGCTTGCCGCGCGCCGCCCGCCGTACGTTCGCGGGCGCGGCGAGCAGGTCGACGCCGGCCAACTCCACCCGTCCGGAACTGGCGTGCACGCCCGGCGGCAGCAGACCGAGGACCGCCAGGCTGGTCAGGCTCTTGCCGCTGCCGGACTCGCCGACCAGGCCAACCGTTCCGCCCCGGGGCACGGTGAAGCTGACCTGGTCGACCAGTCGGACGCCCTGGTCGGTCTCCACCACGAGATCCCGTACCGCGAGCAACGGCTCACCCGGCCCTGGCCGGTCGTTCGTTGTCATGTCCACTGCCGCCGGAGCACTCACGCCACGCTCACCACGGACAGGTCGGGCTGGTAGTTCGACGACGGGGTGAAGCCCTTGATGTTGGAGCGCCAGACGTAGGAGATCTGCACGTCCATCGGGTACATGCCGACCGCGTCCGACCAGATGATCTGCTCGGCCTGGGCGTACTTGCTGGCCCGCTCGGTCGCGTCGCCGGTCGCCGCCGCCCCGGCCAGCAGGGTGTCCAGCGCCGGGTTGCAGTAGCCGGTGCGCTTGGCGGCGCAGGTGTAGAGCCGGCCCAGCACGTAGTCGGCGTCGCCGGTGGCGTCGCCCAGCGACTGCAGGTTGATGTCCCACTTCATCGCCAGCAGGTCGGAGAGGTACACCGACTTCTCCTTGCTGGTCGGCGCGACCTTCACGCCGATCTTGGCGAAGTCGGCCGCCACCGCCTGGGCGAACTGGCTGAACTCCTGCCCGCTGTAGGCGAGCTGGTAGGTCTTGGCGAAGTCGAAGCCGGCGGCGGTCAGCGCCGCCTTTGCGGCGTCGGCGTTGTAGGCCACCGGGCTCTGCTTGGCGAAGCCCACGATGGTGGAGGCGATCGGCGCCTGGGCGGCGGTCCCGGTGGTCGGGTAGAGCGCCTTGATGATGGTGGCGAAGTCAACCGCCTGCCACAGCGCGGTACGCACCTTCGCGTTGGCGAACGCCGGCAGCCCGGAGTTGAACCACATGGTGTACTGCGCGTCGCTGGAGACCGTCTTGACCGTCAGGTCACTCTGCCCGGTGAGCTGGCTCATCTGGTCGTCCGGCAGTGACCAGGTGGCCTGGATCTCGCCGGTCTTCAACGCGGTCACCCGCGCCGCGGTGGCGGAGATGTACCGGATGGTGAGCTTGGCCAGCTTCGGCTTGTCGCCGAAGTAGTTCGGGTTCGGCACCAGGGTCAGCGACTGCCCCGGCGCGAAGCTGTCCACCTGGAACGGCCCGGTGCCGATCGGCTTCGTGAAGAAGTCGGCGCCCGCCACCTTCGCGGCCGGCAGGATCGACAGGGTGCTGAGCTTGCTCAGCAGCGCGCCCTGCGGCGCGGTCGAGGTGAAGGTCACCTGGTTGTCGCCGGGGGTCACCGTGATGTTCGCCCACAGGCTGGCCAGGGTGCCCTTGAGCTGCACCACGCGGGCCACGCTGGCGACCACGTCGCTGGCGGCGAAGGCGGTGCCGTCCGAGTACTTCACGCCCGGCCGCAGGTCGAAAACCCAGCTCTTGCCGTCGGCGCTGGGCGTCCACTTGGTGGCCAGGTTCGGCTTGAAGTTGGCCCCGTCCCGGGAGACCAGGGACGAGAAGATCTGCTTGGCGGCGAGCTGGGTGCCGTTGTCGGCGGCCAGCGAACCCTGCGGGTCCAGGCCGGTGATCTGGTACGGGCCGGCCACCGTCAGCTCGCCCGGCTTGGCGTCGCCGGAGCTGGTGGAGGTACCGGAGGCGCAGGCGGCGAGCAGGGTACCCGCCACCGTGAGGCCGGCGACGAGCGCCGCGACTCTGCGAAGGGGTGAGGCGTTCAAAGGAATGCTCCGTTTTCTGGTTGGGGTGTGTGCTTACGCGATCGATGGAATTGGCTACTGGGAACGGAAACGGCTGCTGGACGGGTCGGTGATCCGGTCACCGACCACGCCGATGGCGACCACGAGCAACGCGAGCGCGATGCCCGGGAAGGTGGAGATCCACCAGGCGGTGTTGAGGTAGTCCTGGCCGGCAGCGATCGTCTGCCCCCAGGACACGCTGGTCGCGGGGAGCCCGACGCCGAGGAAGCTGAGGCCGGCCTCGCTGACGATGATG
Organism: uncultured Actinomycetota bacterium; assembly: GCA_963794685.1. GTDB lineage: Bacteria > Actinomycetota > Actinomycetes > Mycobacteriales > Micromonosporaceae > CAVTWH01. Next base: position 197,579 of record CAWCFK010000018.1, read on the forward strand.
AGCGAGAACTCGATGGTGCAGATCGCCACCGCCGGCCCGAGCACGAACGGCAGGACGTGCCGGGCGATGGTGCGCCACCAGGGCACGCCGAGCACCCGGGCGGCGGCCACCCAGTCCCGCTCGCGCAGCGACAGGGTGGACGCGCGGGCCACCCGGGCGAACGGAATCCAGCGGGTGACGGCGAGCGCGAAGACGACGTTGGTCAGCGTGTGGCCGAACAGTCCGGCGATCACGATGGCCAGCAGGATGGCCGGGAAGGCCAGCTGGATGTCGATGATCCGCATGATGATCGTGTCGACGACGCCCCGGGCGTACCCGCTGACCAGGCCGACGAGCAGGCCGAAGACGCCGGCCCCGACGACCGCGCAGAGCCCGACGAGCATCGAGGTACGGGCCCCGGCGATCAGTTGCGCGGTGAGGTCCCGACCCAGCCCGTCGGTACCGAGCCAGGCGGTCGAGCCGGCGGTCGTGGTCGAGCCGGGGGAGAGCAGCCGGTCACCGAGGTTGGCGGTGATCGGGTCGTAGTGCACCAGCATCGGGCCGAAGATGGCGACCAGCACGTAGAGCGCGACGACGGAGAGCGCGATGACCAGGCCGGCGCGGCCGGTGCGGTTCCTGGTGCGGCGCAGTACTTTGCCGTAGCGGGTGAGGGTGGCCCCGTTGTCGAGGGTGGCGGTGGACACGGCGATCAGCTCCCTGTCCGGATACGCGGGTCGAGCCGCAGGTAGAGCAGGTCGACGCAGAGGTTGAGGACGACCACGATGGCGGCGATCAGCAGCGCGGCGGCCTGCACGACGTTGTAGTCCCGGTTGTTCACCGCGCTGACCAGCAGCGAGCCGATACCCGGCCAGGAGAAGACGTTCTCCACCACCACATCCCCGCCGATCAGCGCGCCGATCTGCAGGCCCACCACGGTCACCACCGGCAGCAGCGAGTTGCCGAGCACGTGCCCGAAGAGCACCCGGCGTTCCGGGATGCCCTTGGACCGGGCGGTCTGCACGTAGGCGTCGGTGGTGGACGCGGCCACTCCGCTGCGGGTCAGCCGGGCCACGATCGCGGTGAACGGCAGCGCCAACGTCACTGCGGGGAGCACCAGGTGCGCCAGGTCGCCGGCGCCGGCACTCGGCAGCACCCGCCAGGTGCCGGCGAACAGCAGGATGAACATGATGCCGAGCCAGAAGTTCGGCACCGACTGCATCGCCAGGGTGAACGCCGAGATCGCGGTGTCCCGGCGGGTACCCGGCTTCCAACCGGCCAGCGTGCCCAGCGGCAGCCCGACCGCGATGGCCAGCAGGGTGGCCGCCCCGATCAGTTGCAGGCTGCCGCCGGTGTGCCCGAGGACCGCCGTCATCGCCGGCTGCGCCAGCGTGGTCGACTGGCCGAAGTCCAGGCGGAACGCGCCGGTCAGGTAGTGCAGGTACTGCACCGGCAGGGAGTCGTTGAGCCCCAACGATTCCCGCGCGGCGGCCAGCTGGTCCGGGGTGGCCGACGCGCCGACGAGCACCGCCGCCGGGTCACCCGGGGCGACCCGGACGAGCAGGAACATCAGGGTGACCGCGCCCCACAGCACGAGCACCCCGACGGCCAGCCGCCGCAGAACCAGCCGGCCCATCAGAAGCCCCGCACTTGTGGCCAGCGCAGCTCCACCCCGTCGGCCACGAGTTGCGCCTGGAAGTCCGCGACGGCGGCCGGGTCGGCGCTCACCGCGTGCGGCGTGGTCGAGTGGGTCAGGCTGAACGCGGCCAGCGCGCCGGCCGCCTCACCGATGTTCCACTCCACCGGGTGCAGCCGGTAGCAGCCGTTGGTGATGTGCGTGGTGCCGATGTTCTTCGCGGCCGGCAGCAGGTTCGTCATCCGCTGCGGGATGAGCGCGCGCAGCGGGATCTCGAACGGGCTGGAGCCGACGTCGATGTAGGTGTCGCCGCCGGTGGAGGGGTGCAGGTCGATGCGGTACATGCCGACGCCGACCGAGTCCGGGTAGTGCACCGCGCCCGCGTCGCCGCGGATCGCCAGCGACAGGTCCTGCTCGACGATCGTGTACTGCGCCCGGATCCGCCGGGATTCCCGGATGTAGGCCCGCTTGGCGAGCCCGTCCGCGGTGCCCATCACGTCACCGCGCGGGCGCAGCCCCGGCCAGCCGGTCCCGCCGTCGGCGCGCGGCGCCTCGGTCTGCAGCCAGTACAGCATGCTGAGGCTGAGCTGCCGGGCGCCCTCGAAGTGCCGGGCGACGGTGGCCGGGTCGGGGCCGATGACCGGACCCTCGAAGTAGTCGATCATCGGCCAGTTGATCAGGCTGATGTCGGAGTCGGCGTAGCCCTGGGGATACAGCCGACGGGAGAAGATCCGCCGGAATGCCCACAGCTCCCGGTCGCCCGGGTCCTTGGACTGGTCCGCGATGATCGGCGCGTCGGTGACCGGAGCGTCCGGCTGGAAGAGCCGGGTCGCGGTCGCCAGCGTGCGCGGTTCCGGCGCGGTGAGGCTGAGCAGCGGGGCCGGCCAGACCGGCGGGTGGTACGAGCGCCAGAACCCGTAGTCGGTCGGCTTGTCGATGGTGTGGTCCTCGCCGGCCCGGTACTCCACCGCCAGGCAGTGCGAGATCGCCTGCATGTTGTCCGGCTGCGCCTGTGCCGGCGCGTGCGGCTCGCCGGTCTGCGCTGACGACTCGAACCCGGTGACGAACTCGGTGCCGGTCAACGGAAGCAGGTCACCGAGCTCGGTGGCGTCCAGCACGTACTGCGCCGTGACCACGGTGTCCACGCCGTCCGACCCGCGCAGCGCGACGCTGCGGACCCGGTCGCCGGCCACCTCGGCGTCGACCGGGTGGTGCTCCAGCAGCAACACCAGCCGGCCGGTGGAGCGGTAGGGGGCGAGCATCGATTCCAGCACGGCCAGCGCCACCCGGGGCTCGTGGCACAGCGCGGAGACCCGACCCTCGCCCGGGTTGAGGTGGCGCTGCGCGCGGGCCCGGTCGGTGAGCGGGTAGTTGTCCCGGTAGTAGCTGCGGATGCCGTCGCGCAGTCGCCGGTAGCTGGCGGTCGCGCCGAACTGCTCGATCCACGGGTGCTCGTCCGGGGGTACCCCCTGGCTGGTCAGCTGGCCGCCGATCCAGTCGGTCTCCTCGGTCAGCACAACCCGGTAGCCGCGTCGCAGCACTGCCAGCGCGGCGGCGACGCCACCGAGCCCACCGCCGACGACGAGGACGTCCGTCCGTAGCGAGTGTTCGTTCATATCAGGGTTACGCTCCGTCGTTCTATCAGTGGTTGTGCGCGGGACCGATGCTGGTGCCCGGGACGAGGCGGCACGGCACGGTCTCGATGTGCGGGGTGGCGGCACGCCCTTCGAGCTGGTCGATGAGCAGCCGGGTGGCGGCCGAGCCCATCTCCTGCCGGGGCACCTGGAAGCCGGACCAGTCGGTGCTGGCCGCGTCGGTGTCGATGGTGTCGCCGAGCACGGCGACGCTCAGGTCGGTGGGGACGGCCAGACCGCGGGCGGCACAGGCCCGGCCGATCTCCTCGGCGAGGGCGAGCTGCTCGACCACCAGCGCGGTGATGCCGTCCCGGACGGCAGTGTCGAGCAGCCCGCCGGCCTCGCTCGCGGAGTGCACCTCCCAGACCGGCGCGCCGGCCAGGCCGGCGGCGGTGACCGCGTCCCGGTAGCCGCGGACCCGGTCCAGGCCGGGCTGCCCGCCGGCCGCGCCGAGACGCAGGTAGGCCAGCCGGCGGTGGCCGGACTCCAGCAGCCGCCCGGTCACTGCGCGGGTTGCCGCGGTGTAGTCGGCGGCGACGTAGGAGATGCGGTGGCCGGGGATCTCGCGGTGGCCGATGAAGACGAAGGGGTACCCGATCCGCGCGAGCTCCGCGACCTCTTCCAGATCGGCGGTACGCCCGAGCAGCAGCGAACCGTCGGCCAGGTTGAGCCGGGTCGCGCCGTCGGTGAAGATCCGCCGCTGCTCACCGGAGCTGGTGAACATCAACAGGTCGTACCCGCGCCGCTCGGCCTCCTCCTCCACCCCGAGCAGGAACGGGAAGTAGAAGTCGCCGGTGTGCAGCGGGAAGACCTTCTCGAAGGTGTGGATGCCGAGCAACTGGTTGCGGCCACCCGCCAGCACCCGGGCGATCGGGTTGGCCACGTAGCCGGAGCGCCGGATCACCGAGCGGACCCGCTCGCGGGTCTCCTCGGTCAGCGCCGCGTCCCGTCCGTTCAGCACGAGCGACACCGTCGCCTGGCTGACGCCTGCCATGCGCGCGATCTCCGCCTGGGTGAGTCGTCGCCCGGCGCCCTGCGTGCTGGTCAAGGGGGCTCCAAATACGTATTAGACAGGGGATTGGCGACCTGGGGTCCGGGTCACTGGGCCATCCTGAGCGCGACCGGACAATCCTGTCAAGCCTTCGTTCAGTCGAGATCCGCTGGAAGCCTTTATTCATAGGCATTTTCCAGGTCAATGGATGTGTTGCGATGTGCTGTCAGAGTGCTGGATGTTCGGTGTTGTGGCCTGGGGGAGCGGTGTGAGTCACTGCCAGGAACCGGACGACAGAGCATTTAATAGGTATTTTCGAGCAGTCCGGGCTGGGTATCGCGATCGTTGCTTTGATCTACCGCTTGACAGTGCCGGGGGTGCGGGGCAGAGTCAGCGGACACCGATCAACTCCCATCATTCATAGGTATTAATGACGGAGGATCTGTGTCCCACACACCCCTGGGCCGCCGCCGCTTCCTCGGCCTCACCGCCGCCGCGGCAGCCGGCACCGCACTACCCGCCCTGTTCCGCCCCACCCCGGCGCTCGCCGGCACCGGCACCTTCGCCGAAAGCACCGTCTGGGCCTCCGGCGAGGACAGCCGGGCCACCCACCACGTGTACGGCCTCGCCGTCACCACCCTCGACACCGTGCTCGCCTTCAGCGAGGCGCGCATCAGCGCTTCCGACACCGGCGCCCACGACCTGGTCTACAAGCGCAGCACCGACGGCGGCGCCACCTGGGGCGCCACCACCGCCATCGAGACCAGCGTGTCCGGCCAGTGCTGGACCAACGCCGCCCCGATCGTGGACCGCAGCAACAACAAGATCTTCTTCTTCTACGCCCTGAACGACGGCCACAACATCAGCACCCGGGTCTTCTACAAGACCAGCACCGACGACGGCGTCACCTTCGGCAGCCGGGTCGAGATCACCTCGATGTTCGCCGGCAACCCGGCCGGCTGGACCTTCCACATGCCCGGCCCCGGCCACGGCATCCAGCTCGCCGCCGGCCGGCTGCTGCTGCAACTGTGGCACCGCAAGGACGTCGCGCTGCCGGTGGCCGACCGCGCCTACGGCGTGTCGGTGATCTCCAGCGACGACCACGGCGCGACCTGGCAACTCGGCGGCACCGTCCCGGTCGACCCCGCCTACCCGGTGAACGAGTCGCGCATCGTCGAGCGGGACAACGGCACCATCGAGATGAACGGCCGCTACGCGGCCGGCGGTACCCACTCGCGGATCAGCGCGGTCAGCTCCGACTCGGGCGCCTCCTGGTCGACGGCGGCGCTGAACAAGGCAGTCCCGCTGTACTCGGCGGTGGACTCGAGCTTCACCCGGTACACCGGCGGGCCGGGCTCCAGCGCGCTCAACCGCACCCTGTTCAGCCGCCCCGACCACCCGACCAATCGGGTCAACATGACGGTCAGCGTGAGCTACGACGAGGGGTACAGCTACCCGTACAGTCGGGTCGTCTACGCCGGCGGCTCGCACTACTCCGACCTGGCCCGGCTCAGCGACGGCACCATCCTGCTGCTGTACGGCAAGGACGTCGCCAGCGGCGGTTCCTTCCCCGACAAGGTGGCCTGCGCCCGGTTCGACATCGACTGGCTGACCGCCGGTGCCGACTCGCTGGCCACCGGCCCGGCGCTCACCCAGTACACCTTCGAGGCGGAGACGGCTGTGGTCACCGCCTCCGGCGGCGCGACCTCGGGCACCGTGGTGGAGGCCAACGCCAGTGCCGGTGCGATCTTCAAGTACCTGGCCACCGGCGTCGGTGACTACGTGGAACTGCGGTTCACCCTGCCGGCCGCCGGCACCTACCAGCTCTACGCGCGCTGGAAGCAGGCGGCCAACCGGGCCACCGTGCAGGCCCGGGTGGACGGGGTGGTGCAGGGCGCGGCGTTCGACCCGTACGCCGGCACAGCCGAGGCGTGGATCGAGTACCCGCTCGGCTCGCACACCTTCGCCACCGCCGGCAACCACGTCGTGCGCTACACCGTCACCGGCAAGAACTCCGCCTCCACCGGGTACGGCATGTTCCCCGACTACCTGCGCCTGATCGCGCTCTGACCCCAACCCTTCGGAAAGGCACCCTCGCGTGAAACTGGTCGGGCTGACCACCCGCGTCGTCGAGTTCGACGCGGCACCCCGTTACAACGGCGACCCGGTACCCGCCGGCCGCCCGCAGCGCTACCGCTATCCGTTGGTGCTGCTGCACTCCGACGAGGGGCCGGTCGGGGCGTCGATGGGGTACAGCCCGCACGGTGAGTCGGCCGCCCTGGTCGCCACCGCACACGAGGTGTTCTGGCCCGATCTTGCCGGCTGCGATCCGGCCCCGGTGGAGCGGCTGTGGCAGCAGCTGCACCGGCGCAGCCGGCACCTCTACAGCTACTCGGACGGCCCGGTCGGCATGCTCGACGTCGCGCTGTGGGACCTGCGCGGCCAGGCGACCGGGCTGTCCGTGGCCGACCTGCTCGGCCGCTACCGCGACACGGTGCCCAGCTACCGCACCTCCTGGCTGGTCGGCGCCGACGCCGGACAGCTGGCCAAGGAGGCCGTGGAGACCCGGGACAGCGGGATGCACGGGTACAAGCTGCAACTGCGCGACGGGCCGGCCCGGGACATCCCCCGGCTACGGGCGGTCCGCGAGGCGGTCGGCGACGGCTTCGACCTGATGCACGACGGGGTCGCGGGTTACACGGTGCCGGAGGCGATGCGGGTCGGCCGGGCGTTGGCGGAACTGGACTACGCCTGGTTCGAGGAGCCGATCCGCGACCGCGACCTGAGCCTGCTGGCCGAGTTGAGCCGGGCGCTGCCGGTACCGGTGCTGGCCGGTGAGACCGTGACGCTGGACGAGCTGGGGGAGTTCCTGCGCCGGGCGGCCGTCCCGCTGGTACGCGGCGACGTGTACCTCAAAGCCGGCATCACCGGGCTGCGTAAGGCGATGGTCGCCGCCGAGGTGCTCGGCGTGAACCTGGAGATCCACGCGGCCAACTCGCCGCTGCTCGACGTGGCCAACCTGCACGTGGCCGGCGCCGCCCGCAACTGCCGGTACATCGAGACGCACCACCCGGTCTTCCGCTTCGGCCTGCTCGACGAGCCACTGACTCCCGACTCCGCCGGGATGCTGACCGTCCCCACCGGCCCCGGCCTCGGCGTCCAACTCGACTGGGACTGGCTCGACGCGCACACCGTGCACGAGCAGACTTCCCGGCTGCCATGACCCCGGCCCTGTTGTCCACCTGGCGGTTCACCGACTCCCAGCTCGCCACCATCGCGGCAGCCGCGCCGCAGTACCTCGTGCGGCAGGTCACCGCAGGCGACGGGGCGGCCGTCGACGCGGCCCTCGCCGCCCACCCGGACACCGAGATCCTCTACACCGGAGTACCGCCCACCGCCACGGCGGCACCCGCCGGGCTGCGCTGGATCCAGCTGCACAGCGCCGGTACCGATGCCGCGCAGGCGCTCCCGGTCTGGGGATGGCCGGTCGCCGTCACCTCCGGCAGCGGCATCACCTCGATCGCCGTCGCCGAGCTGACCCTGGCCGGCATCCTCGCCCTGCGCCGTCGGCTGCCCGAACTCCTCGCCCTGCAACAGCAGCGGCACTGGCCGGCGGACCGGCTCGGACTGGCCGGCGGCGAACTCTACGGCAGCACGGCGCTGCTCGTCGGGTACGGCAGCGTGGGCCGGGCGATCGGCCGGCTGCTGCACGCCACCGGTGTCGAGGTGACGGTCGCCGTAGCCGATCCCGGGCGGCGCGGCTACTCCGGTTACACCGCACCGGGTTCCGGCGACCCCGACGGCGTGCTACCGGCAGCCTGGCACTCCTACGCCGCGCTGCCCGAGCTGCTGCCGCAGGCCGACACGGTGGTGCTGTGCCGGCCCCGCAGCACCCGACCGGTCATCGGCGTGGCCGAGCTCTCCCGACTACGCGACGATGCGGTACTGGTCAACGTAGGCCGCGGGGGCCTGGTCGACGGCGACGCGCTCGCCGCCGCACTCTGCGCTGGTCAGCTCGGTGGGGCATACCTCGATGTCACCGACCCGGAGCCGCTGCCGGACACTAGTCCACTGTGGAGCGCGCCGCGCTGTCTGGTCACCCCGCACCTGGCCGGTACCACCCGGCAGGCCGGCCGGCACGGCGCGCACCTGCTGGTGACCAACCTCGCCCGGTGGCGCGCGAGCCAACCGCTACTCAACCTCGTCCACCGGGAGTCGGCATGAAATCGCTGCACCGCACCGATCTGCACGGCGTCTGGGCGACCGCGCTGCTGCCGTTGGCACCCGACGACCGGATCGACTACGGGCGCCTCACCACCGACCTCGACTACCTGGTGGCCGCCGCGCCGCACGGCATCTACGTCAACGGCTCGGCAGGCGAGTTCGTCACCCTGTCCGAAGCCGAGTTCGACCGGATCGGCGCGCTGGTCACCAGCGCCTGCAACGCAGCCGACCTGCCCTACCAGATCGGCGCGAGCCACCCCAGCGGGCAACTCAGCACCGAGCGCATCCGTCGCGCCCACGACTTCCGGCCGGGCGCGATCCAGGTGATCCTGCCGGACTGGCAGCCGCTCGCCGACCGCGAGGTGCTCGCCGCCATGGACCGGTTCCACGAGCTGGCCGACCCGGTACCGCTGGTGCTCTACAACCCGCCGCACGCCAAGACCCAGGTGACCCCGGAGCTCTACGGCGTGCTGGCCACCCGGCTACCCCGACTGATCGGCATCAAGGTAGCCGGTGGGGACCAGCAGTGGCATGCCAGGATGCGGGCCGCCGCATCCGACCTCGCCGTCTTCGTGGCCGGGCACCGGCTGGACACCGAACGCCGCTACGGCGCGCGCGGCGCGTACTCCAACATTGCCTGCCTGTCCCCGCGCGGTGCGCTGCACTGGTACGCCAACCCCGACGCCGAACTGGACGGCCGGGTGCAGGAGTTCTTCCGGGTCGCGATCCGCCCGATCCAGGCACTCGGCTACGGGGTGACCGCCGTCGACAAACTGCTCGCCGCCACCGGCCGCTGGAGCGTCGCGGGCACCCGGGTGCGCTGGCCGCACGACCCGGTGCCACCGGACCTGGTCGACCAGACCCGCCAGCACGCCGAGCGACTGATCCCGGACCTGCTACTCGGCTGAAGCCCCGCCATGCCATGCCATGCCGCGCCACGCCATGCCGCGCGACGCGACGCGCGGCCCGGCCACAGCTCAGGCCCAGCCTTTGCGGGCGGCGTACCAGCCGAGCTGGATGCGGGTGGGCACCCCGGCCTTCGCCATCAGCTGGCTGATCCGGCGCTGCACGGTACGCAGCGACAGCCCGAGCTGCCCGGCGACTGCCTGATCGGTCAGTCCGCTGAGCAGCAGGGCGAGCACCTGTGCGTCCAGTTCGTCGATCTCGGCCGGTCGGCTCTCCACCACGGCGTCGCCGGATGCGTTGAGCCGCAACGGGTACCCGCGCTCCCAGGTGGTGTCGTAGCAGGCGAGCACCGCGTCCAGCAGGCCGCTGCGGTGCACCAGGATGGACGCGGGCGCGGTGTGCTGGTTGGACAGCAGGGGGAGCAGGGCGAGTTGCCGGTCGATGATGACCAGCTTGACCGGTACCCGGTCGACGACCCGGATCTCCTGGCCCTCGGCGATGCTGGCGATGACGTCGTTGACCATCCCGGGCACCGCCAGCACCTGTCGGTCGATGATCGCCTGGGAGCGCACGCCGCGCCCCAGCGCCGCCTGGCCCGCGCGGTTCTCCCGGTGCGGCACCACCCGCAGGTCGGGTACCACCATGGAGAGCACCTCGTGCCGGGCCGCCTCCTGGAGTTGCCGGTACCGGTGGCGTACCGCGTCCACGTCGGTGATCACCTCGATCACCTCGGTGCCGGCCCGGCCCTGGCTGACGGCGCGGTGCGTCTCGACCAGCGCGGCGATGCCGGCCTCGGCGGCGCGCAGGTCGTCGTGGCGCTGGCGGAGCAGCCCGGCCAGCGCGATGTCCGGCGGAGCGGCGCTGTAGCCGGCCGGTCCGGCACCCGGCAGGACAGGTGGTCGGGCGCTGACCAGGCCCAGCCGGACGAGGGTGGCGAGCAGTTCGGTCACCTCGGCCTCGGGCCGGCCGGTCTCCGCCCGTAGCTGGTCGACGCTGGTGGTGTCGCGGGCCACCAGGCGGCGGAAGATGTCCTCCTCGGCGGGGCCGAGGCCGAGCGCTGCGAGCATCCACACTCCCTGGTCGGCATGGCCTTGCCGGCGAGGGTACGAGCAACGGCCCCGGGACCGATAGGCCCCGGGGCCGGTGTGCCCGGTCAGTTGAGCTGATCACCACCGGACTTGGGCATCTTCAAGCCGTATGCCCGGATTATTTCCTGGGCGATGGCGTTGCCGACGCTGTCCCAGGCGGTCGCCTTCAGGGACACGTAGCCGGACCGGGGCGCCGTGTAGGCGGCCGTCCAGACGCCGCTGCCGGTCCGGGTCAGCGCGGCAGGGTGCCAGGTCTTCCCGTCGTCGTAGGAGACGGCGAGGGTACCCCCGACGATCTTGCCGGTACCGACCGCGCCGGGCAGGTGGCTGGCCGCCAGCGTGAGGCGCTGCCGCCCGCCGCCCGCGTTGCCGGCCAGGTCGGTGTCGAGCTGGTAGTCGAGTTGCAGCAGCGGCATCAGGTCCAGGTCGTCCGGGTGGGCGACCGGCTTGGACTTGACCTTCCACACGGTGTGGGTACTCGTCGACAGCCGGTACCCGGTCCGGCTGGCCCTCAGATCCAGCGTGTACGTGCACGGGACGGTCGGGATCGGGTACAGCGAAGCCGATGCCCAGTCGGACGTGGAGACCAGCACGCCGTCCTGGTACACCTTCATCTGCTTGGTGTCGCCCTCCTGGATGTACCCGGCGTGCCCGGATCCGCCGTCGGCCCACGGCTGGACGTTGATGGCGATGAACCCGTCGTAGCGGGTGGACGACCAGAAGCCGCCGCCGTTGCGTGGCCTGGTGATCGCACCGAACCAGTTGCTTACCGTGTGCGAACCGGCCTTCAGCGAGTAGATGTCCGAGCTGGACACCAGGTTCAGGCCCGGCCCGGTGATCGCACCGTCGGCCCAGCCGGTCCCGGGCTGGGTGGACACGTAGTCGGTGCGGGTCCCGGGCATGTCCACCCGCAGCATCAGCCCGAAGCCGACCTGCCGGTAGGGCCGGTAGTCCCAGCGGAAGTCACCGCTGTCGTACCGGGTGTCGCCGGTGACCCCGTTGAACCGCATGTCGACCGTGGCGAGCTGATCCGGCCGGGGCCGGTAGGTCAGGTCCGTCGGGATCTGGCCGGGGTGCGGGTCGACCAGGTCGTAGACGTACGGCGAGTTCGGCACCCCGTCGACGACCAGCCGCAGCCGGCCGTGGCGGGCTTCGCCGATCAGCTCCGCGCCGGCCCGCGCGGTCACCGAGACCACCGGCACCGTGCTGTAGCTGCCGTCGTCGTTGCCCACGTAGTCGGTGAGCTTGCCGGGCCCGTCGTTGACCACGATCAGCAGCGCGGCACCGGCTGCCGCAGCCGCCTGGGCGCGCTGGGTGCCGGTGAGCGCGTCCGACCGGGTGACCACCACCACCCGACCCTTCGCCTGGAGCCTGCGGTAGTCGGCCGGCGCGCCGGCCCCGGCGTAGACCCCGTCCAGCGTCCGGTGCCCGTCGTAGAACGCCGTCCCGGCCTGCGGCAGCAGCATGATCGACTGGCCGTGGTCGGCGAGGGTGAGCAGCGGGAAAGCCTTGCGCCAGCGGGCTTCGAACTCGAAACTGCCCTTCGTCACCTTCGCCGTCGGCAGCGCGAACATGGTGTCGTACTTCGGCGGCAGCAGGTACTGGTCGGCGATCACGCTGTTCCCGCCGTCGCTGCGGTACCAGTCGAGGTAGAGCACCCGGTCCTCGGTGGTGCGGGGGACCTGGGCGCTGACCTCGCGGGCCTTGCGGGCGTCCAGGATCAGCTCCTGGTCGTGGTCCAGGACGATCTCCGGGTTGCCCAGCAGCGCCACGCCCTGCGAGTCGGGCCCGTGGCTACCCGGCACGTCGACGTAGGTGACGGCGCTGTAGGTGCCGGCCCGCAGCCGCAGGTCGGTCGGCCCGTCGATGTAGTAGTACCACGGGTCGACCTCGCCGAAGTGCTGCACGGCAACGTATCCGGCCGCCGGCTTGCCGGCCCGGTCACGCACGTCCACGTGCAGGGTGTAGCGCTCGTCCTCGCGGTAGAGCCCGACCTGGGTCCGTGCCGCCGCGCCGTTTGTCGCGTCGGTGGCGACGATCTGGCCGAGGTAGCGCCGCCCGGCCGCGCCCTGCGCCGGTCGCGCGGTCGCGGTGACCGAGGCGGCTGCCGTGCGCCGGTACCGTCACCGAACTGGCTGACAGCGTGAACATCCCGGCCGGCGCCGGGGTACCGGCGTCGGCGGCCGGGTCGACGTCGTACGGTCCGCCGGCCACGGCCACCGTCTCGGTCAGGTTCAGGGTGACCGGGGTGGCGCCACTGTTGGCGTAGCTGACTGTCCGCTCGACCGGCGTGCTCGCCTCGTGCGGCCAGCCGTCGAAGCCGAAGTACGCCGACCCGGTGGCGGTGACGGTGGCGTTCAGGGTGCCGGGGATGTCCACCCGGCCCGCGCCGACCTGGTACGCGGTGGCGTCCAGTTGTCGGGCGGTGCTCATCAGCGCGTCCTTGAGCTGTCCGGCACGCCAGTCCGGGTGCTCCTGGGCGAGAATCGCGGCAGCGCCGGCCACATGCGGCGTCGCCATCGAAGTGCCGCTCATCGTTTCGTACCAACCGCTGTCGGCGGTGCCACCGGCCTTGGCCGCGAGGATGTCCACGCCGGGCGCGGCGATGTCCGGCTTCAGGCCGTAGTCGCCGTAGCGCGGGCCCATCGAGGAGAAGTACGCCAACTGGTCGTCGGCGTCGACGGCGGCGACGGTCAACGCGGCGTCGGCTGCGCCGGGCGCGGAGACGGCCGCCTCGCTGCCGGCGTTCCCGGCGGCGATCACGAACAGTGCGCCGGTCTGCGCGGTCAACTGGTTCACCGCCTGGCTCAACGGATCCGTGCCGTCGCTGGGCGAGTCGCCGCCGAGGCTCATGCTGATCACGCGTGGCGCCCTGGGCGGCGGCCCACTCCATGCCCGCGATGATCCAGGAGTCCTCGCCGTAGCCCTCGTTCGCGAGCACCTTGCCGACGAGCAGGTCGGCGCCGGGCGCGACGCCCCGTTCCAGGCCACCGGACGCGGTGCCACTGCCGCCCACCGTCGACAGCGGTGTGCGTGCCGTGTCCGTTGCCGTCGCCGGCATCCTGCCCCGGCACGAAGCTGACCGCCTGGCTGACCCGGCCGGCGAGGTCGGGGTGGTTGAGGTCCGCGCCGGTGTCCAGCACGGCGACCTTGACCCCGGTGCCGTCGTACCCGGCGGCCCACGCTGCCGGCGCGCCGATCTGGGCGGTGCTCTGGGCGAGGTCGGCGTGCTCGCGGGCGTCCAGCCAGACCTTGGCGAGCCCGGTCCCGAGCGCCGTCGTACCGGCGACCGGCCCGTTCGGGGCGAGCGACTTCCACACGTCCCGGGCGCGCTTCTTGCCGGCCTTCAGCGCCCGGCCGTGGATGCTCGGCAACGCCCGCACCGCACTGGTGCCGGCCGGCGGGGCAGCCTGGGCGGCGCCGCTGCCGGTGTAGCCGAGAATCAGCGGGATCCCGTCGCTGTGCGCGTCGTCGTAGCCCTGCCGGATCAGCGCGCTCACGTCGAACAGCCGACGGTCCACCGCCCCGGCAGCCAGGTACGGCATCACCTCGTCGGGCAGCACGTACAGGTCCTTGCCGACGGTCTGGGTGTGCACGCCGCCGAGCGCGCCGTGCGGCCGGACGATGTCGGCGGCCTGCTTGCCGCCGCCGACGTCGAAGACCCGGACCACGTCGCCGGTGAGCAGGGTGACGGTGTGGGTCGCGGTCGGGGCAGTGCGGTCGGGGGCGGCACTGCCCGCCGCGGTCGCGGACGCCGGTGTGACCGGTCCGGCCAACAGAGCGAGGACGACGAGTCCGGCAACCGGCCAGGCCAGGATTCTCCGGCGGTGGCGCAGGCGGGGGATGAGGCGCTTCATGGGATCGTCCTACGGCAATGCCCACCCCTGCGTAACGTGGCGGCGATGGCGGAGAAGTGTCACGACGCATACCCGCCATCGATCAGGCGTGCCGCCAGCCGCAATTCAGTCGGTGGAGGTGCCGGTGTCGATGCCCCGGCGGTGCGCGTCGGCGGTGATGATCCGGTCCGCGAGCCGGGTCAGCCGGTGCTGTTCGGTCGTCGGCAGCGCGGCCACGAAGTCCCGGATCCGCGCGGCGAACTCGGTTTCGATCCGGTCGGCGAGCTGCCGCCCGGCCGGCGTGATGACACCTGGTACGAGCGGCGGTCGGTCGCGCTGACGGTGCGGGTGACCAGGCCGCGGCGTTGCGCCCGGTCGACCAGGCCGGTGACCGAGGACTTGTCCAGGCCGAGGTGGCGGCCGAGTTCGATCATCGACGGCTCGCGGTCGCGGAGGATGCCGAGCAGCCGGGTCTGCACGATGGACAGCTCGTGCTCCCCGGCGATCTCGGCCAATGCGTTGTGCACCAGGAACGAGAGCTGGGCGAGGGCGTCACAGTCCAGGTCTGACGCGGGCGTCGCCCTCGGCAGACCCGATTCTACTTGAAAAGTACGTGCCACAAACTAATATTGGTACGTGTCACGTACTAATTCCGAGGAGCTCGCATGGACATCCACGCCGCCGTGGTCCGCTCGTTCGACCAGCCGCCCCGCTACGAAGCCTTCGACCTGCCGCCGCCGGCCGACGAAGACCAGGCGGTGGTCGACGTGCTCGCCGTCGGGCTGCACCCGCGGGTCCGCACCGGCGCGTCCGGCGGCCACTACACCAGCACCGGGAAGCTGCCGATGGTCCCCGGCGTCGACGGGGTCGGCCGGCGCGCCGACGGCCGGCTGGTCTACTTCGTCGCCGACGACGACCTGGTCGGCCCGATGGCCACCCGGACCGTCATCGACACCCGCCGCAGCGTCGCCGCTGCCCGACGGCGCCGACGTGGTGAAGATCGCCGCGGCGATGAACCCGGCCATGTCGGCCTGGGTGGCGCTGCGCCGCCGGGTCCCGATCGAGCCCGGGCAGTCGGTGCTGGTCCTCGGCGCCACCGGCAACGCCGGGCAGATGGCCATCCAGGTCGCCAAGCGGCTCGGCGCCGGCCGGGTGGTCGGCGCCGGCCGCGACCAGGCCCGGCTGGCCACGCTGCCGGGACTCGGCGCCGACGCGACGGTCGCGCTCACCGACGACGCCGACGCCACCGCGGCCGCGCTGGCGAAGGCGGCCGGCGAGGTCGACCTGGTCATCGACTACCTGTGGGGCGAGCCCGCCGGCGACGCGATCATGGCGCTGCTGCGGGCCCGCGCCGACCGCAGCCGCGCGCTGGACTGGATCCAGATCGGCTCCATGGCCGGCCCGACCATCGAACTGCCGTCGGTGGCGCTGCGCTCGGCCAACTTCCGGCTCCAGGGCAACGGTCAGGGCGCGGTCTCCACCCGGGCGTACCTGGCGGAGCTGCCGTCGCTAATCGACGAGATCGACAGCGGCGGCATCGCGGTCACCGCCCGGCCGGTGCCCCTCGCCGACGTCGAGACCGCCTGGACCGCGCCCGAGGATCCCGGGCGTACGCACCGTCGGCGTGCGCTGACCTGCCTACCGGCGGCGGGCGACCAGTACCGCGTCGTGGATGGTGATCTCCTGGCCGGCATGGCCGCCGTGGCCCTCGTGGGCGGTCACGGTACGCGGCCGGGCCTCGGCGGTGCGTACCTCCCAGGCGGCCGGGTCGAGGTCGGCGGCGAGCTGTTCGCCGGTGTACATCATCTCCGGGAAGTGCATCCGGTGCGCCGTGGTACCCAGATCCGACGGGTGGTGCCCGACGATGAGCAGCACGCCGCCCGGGGCCACCGCGGCGGCCAGGCCGGCGAACAGCACCCGCCGCGCGTCCGGGGGCAGGTGGAAGAAGTGCGCCGACACCAGGTCGTACCCGCCCTCGGTCGGCGGCTGTTCGCGCAGATCGGCCTGGTCCCAGGTGATCCGGCCGGCGATCTCAGCGCCGGGGTGGCGGCGTGCGCGGCGGCCCGTTCCAGTGCCACAGCCGAGATGTCGACGCCGGTCACCGTCCAGCCCCGTTGCGCCAACCACACGGCGTCGGCGCCCTCGCCGCAGCCGACGTCCAGCGCCCGGCCCGGCGGCAGGCGCGGCGGCCTCGGTCACCAGTTGCGGGTTCGGGTTGCCGCTCCACACCTGCCGGCTTGGAGCGGTAGCGCTCCTCCCAGGCCGGCTCGCTCGAACATCGTGCGCCAGCTCGTGCCGGTAGGCGACGACAGCGGCGTCGATCTCCTCGGCGATCAGGTCGGCGTTGATCGCCGCCGCGGCGTTGAGCCCGGCGGCGGCGGCCGTGATCACCTGCGCGCGGATGTCGGCCACGTTGCCGGCGACCCAGACGCCGGGCACGGTCGTGGCCCCGGTCGGGTCGGCCGGGATCTGGCTGCCGATCACGTGCCCGCCACGCTCCACGTCGACGGCGGCCAGGCCGAGCGCGGCCAGCACGTCCGGCGCGGGCGGTCATCCGGGGCGCGACGACCAGCGCGTCGAGCGCGACCACGTCGCCGGAGGCCAGCCGTACCCCGGTCAGCTGGTCGTCGGTGACCTCCAGCTCGGCGACCGGGCCGGCGACCACGGGGATCTCCCGGGCGGCCAGCCGCTCGGCCTCCTCGGCGGCCGGCGCCGGGCTGTCGTGCGGCAGCAGCAGCACGTCCGGGCTCCACTGCCGCCACAGCTGCGCCTGGTGCACCGCCATCGGCCCGGTCGCCAGCACGCCGATCCGCCGGTCGCGCACCTCCCAGCCGTGGCAGTACGGGCAGTGCAGCACGTCGCGGCCCCACCGCTCGGCCAGGCCCGGGCATGTCGGGCAGCTCGTCGACCAGCCCGGTGGTGACCAGCAGCCGCCGCGCCCGCACCGCTCGCCCGTCGTCCAGCCCGACCAGGAACGCCGTCGCCGTCGCGGGTCGGCGGCCTGCGACCCGCCCGGTCGACGATCTCGCCGCCGTAGCCGGCCACCTCGGCGCGGCCGGCCGCGATCAGCTCGGCCGGCGGCGGTCGCCCTCCCGGCCCAGGTAGTTGTGCACGTGCGCCGGCCGGCGCGTTGCGCGGCTGTCCGTCGTCGACCACCAGCACCGAGCGTCGCGCCCGGGCCAGCGCCAGCGCTCCGCTGAGCCCGGCGGCGCCGCCGCCGATCACCACCACGTCGTATGTCTCGTCCACCGTGTCTCCCTCGTCGTCGCTGCGCCCACACTGCGCCCGGCCGCCGCGAACCGACAAGTATTGTTGCCGGTATGGCAAACGACGAGGACGCGCCGTCCTGGCGGCGGTCGGCCCCCGGCTGCGGGCCCTGCGCGCAGCAGCGCGGCACGACCCTGGCCCAGCTCGCCGAGTCCACCGGCATCTCGGTCAGCACCCTGTCCCGGCTGGAATCGGGCGGCCGCCGGCCGACCCTGGAGCTGCTGCTGCCGCTGGCCAGGGCCTACCAGGTGCCGCTGGACGAGCTGGTCGACGCGCCCGCCACCGGCGATCCGCGGGTGCACCCGCGCCCGATCGTCCGCACGACGGCGTGACCTTCCTGCCGCTGACCCGCCGGCCGGGCGGCCTCCAGGCGTACAAGCTGATCTATCCGCCGCGCACGCCCGCCGGGGCCGCCGAGCTCAAGACCCACGAGGGCTACGAGTGGCTCTACGTGCTCGTCCGGCCGGCTGCGGCTGGTGCTGGGCGAGCACGACCTGGTGCTGACCGCCGGTGAGGTCGCCGAGTTCGACACCCGCGCTGCCGCACTCGCATCACCAACCCGTTCCCGGAGCCGGCCGAGGTGCTCGAGCCTGTTCGGCCCGCAGGGCGAGCGCCTGCACGTCCGCGCCCGGACCCGTGGCGCCGAGCCGACCGGGGAGTGACCCGCAACCCGGGCCCGGCAAGGGCAGCGGCGCTCTCAGCGGTGGATCGGGCCGTCCGTGGCGCTCAGCCGGACACCACTGCCGCCCCAGCGCAGCGCGACGATCTCGGCGGCGATGCTCACCGCTGTCTCCTCGGGGGTACGCCCGCCCAGGTCCAGGCCGAGCGGGGAGGCGAGCCGGCTCACCTCGGCCTCGGTGAGGCCGCACTCCCGCAGTCGTTTGCGCCGGTCGTCGTGGGTCCGCCGGGAGCCCATCGCCCCCACGTAGGCCAGCGGGAGCCGTAGCGCGACCTCCAGCAGCGGCACGTCGAACTTGGGGTCGTGGGTGAGCACGCAGACCACGGTGTGCGGGTCCACCCGGCCGCCTCGGCCTCGGCCCGCAGGTAGCGGTGCGGCCAGTCGTTGACCACCTCGTCCACTCCCGGGAAGCGGCGGGCGGTGGCGAACACCGGGCGGGCGTCGCAGACCGTGACGCGGTAGCCGAGGAAGGTGCCGATCCGGGCGGTTGCGGCGGCGTGGTCGGTGGTGCCGAACACGATCATGCGGGCCGGCGGGCGCACGAGCTCGACCATCACGGTCAGCCCTTCGCCGCGCCGTTCGCCGCGCTCCCCGTACCGCAGCAGGCCGGTGCGGCCGGCCGCGAGCAGACCGCGCCCGTCGTGGTGGCGGCGTCGTCGATCCGGTCACTGCCCAGCGTGCCCTGCCGGTCGGGTCGGGGGTGAGTCCGCAGCAGGTGTCGGGCATCGTCGAGGCGGGTGAGCAGCGCGACCGGCCGGTCCTGCGCGATCGTCGCGGCGAGGGCGGGCAGCTCGGGGAAGCGGCCCGGTCCACCCGCTCGATCAGCAGCTCGATGGTGCCGCCGCAGGTCAGCCCGACACCAGGGCGTCGTCGTCGCTCACGCCGAAGCGCGGTGCGTGCTGGGCCGTCCGGACGGCGACCTCCTGGCAGAGGTCGTAGACGGCCGCCTCGACGCAGCCGCCGGAGACGCTGCCGACAACCGTGCCGTCCGGGCCGACGGCCATCATCGCGCCGGGCTGGCCGGGGTGCGCTCGACCAGGTCGCGGTCACGGTGGCCAGACCGGCCGGCTGATCGGCGTGCCACCAGTTCAGCAGGGCGTCGAGGACCTCACTCATGACCGCCGGGCCCGCAGACAGCGGCCAGCAGCCCGGGGAAGCGGGCCTCCAGCTCGTCGCGCCGCAGCCGGACGAATCGGCGGACGCCGACCACCCGGGTGTACGTCAGCCCCGCCTCCCGCAGCACCTTCAGGTGATGGGAGAGCGTCGACTTGGAAATCCTGATGTCGGTCTCCGCCAGCACGTCCCCGCAGCGGACCTCGCCCGGGTGGCGGGCGAGGACCTGCACGTAGCCGAGCCGGACCGGATCGGACAGGGCGCCCAGCACGGTCACCAGGCTCAGCTGCTCAGCAGCCGGGGCGCCGTCCACGTCAATCAACTCGGTCACGGAAATCATCGTACCGCTTGCCAACATTTCGACCGTCCCGGTATTGTTCGATAGATGACGAACAAGTCGATGACGGCTGAACCGCTGGCCGCCGACCCGCAGCGCTGGTTGATGCTCCCAGTGGTGCTCGCCGCGATGTTCATGGCGCAGTTCGACCTCTTCGTGGTCAACGTCGCCGCCCACTCCATCGAAGTCGAGCTCTCGGCGAGCGAAGCCGCCCTGGTCCTGATCATCGGCGGCTACGCGTTCACGTACGCGAGCGGCTTGATCACCGGCGGCCGGCTGGGTGACATCTTCGGCCACCGCCGGATGTTCCTCTGGGGCACGCTGGCGTTCACGGCGGTGTCGCTGCTGTGCGGCCTCGCCCAGACCTCCGGGCAGCTCGTCGCCGCCCGGCTCCTGCAGGGGATTACCGGCGCGGCCATGGTCCCGCAGGTACTGGCCCTGATCACCGCGGTGTTTCCGCTGCCCGAGCGGCCCAAGGCGCTCGGCTGGTTCGGCGTCACCATGGGGGTGGGTGCGGTCGCCGGCCAGGTACTCGGCGGGGCGCTGCTCAACCTCAACCTGTTCGGCCTGGGCTGGCGGGTGGTCTTCCTGGTGAACGTGCCGGTCGGCCTGATCGCGGTGCTGCTCGCGGCCCGACTGCTGCCGCGGCGCGAACCCGCCAGCCGGCCGAAGCTCGACCCGCTGGGCGCGATCGGGATCTCGGGCGGGCTCGCCCTGCTGCTCATCCCGCTGGTTATCGGTCGCGAGCAGGGGTGGCCCGCCTGGGGCTGGGTCTGCATGGCGCTCTCCGTGCCGGTGATCGTCGCGGCCCTGGCCTGGGAGCGGGCCTACGCCCGACACGGCGGCCAGCCGCTTCTCAACCTGGGCCTCTTCACCGACCGTACCTTCAACCGTGGGCTCCTGGTCAACGTCGGTGCTTTTGCCGCGTTCCACAGCTTCCTGTTCACCCTCACGCTGGTGTTGCAGGGCGGCCTCGGGCTGACACCGTTCCAGGCCGGGCTGACCTTCGGCCCGCTGGGCGTGGCCTTCGCCGGTGCGTCGATCGCCGCCCAGCGCCTGGTGCGCCGGCACGGCGGCCTGGTGATCGTCATCGGTTCCCTGATCGCGGGCGCCGGCCTGGCGTCGCTCTATATCGTGCTGGCGCTCTCCGGCGGGCACACCACGGCGCTTCGCGTGATCGTGCCGATCACCTGCGTCGGCCTCGGCAACGGTCTCGCGGTGCCCGCGCTGATCGGCGCCGTTCTGGCCGGGGTACGACCGGAGAATGCCGGCGCCGCCGCCGGCGTGCTGACGACGGCCCAGCAGTTCGCCAGCGCGACCGGCATCGCCGTACTGGGCACGATCTTCTTCGTGGCACTGGGGGACCACACCTCGTTGTCCGCCTACGCGTCCGCGCTGCGTTGGGAGATCGTGTTCTCGTTCGGGCTGTGCCTGGTGTCCGCGGCGGTGGCGCTGGGCCTTCCCAGGCCCCGCAAGCCGGCGCCGGCGGCACCCCGGCCGGTCGAAAGTCCGGTAACCGCAGACGTCTGATTCGCTGCCGACAAAATACCCGACATCATCGGTGGCGCTCTCCGCGCCACCGATGACGACATCCAATATATATTGATGTCAATAAATGGTAGTGATGAGCATCACAGTTTACCGATGTTTGAATTGACCGGCGCCAAAATGATCGATGAGCAGTTTGCAAGAATTTAACTTCGTCACTCTGACGGATGGAATCCAGCCCCGCTATTGTATGAATATAAGCTGGCGTCAATCCAACGGGGCGATTCCATGTCTGAAACAGGAGTACTGAACAGCGGGCTCGACCTGGCCCCTCGCCGTCTGCGCCGTGGGCAGATGGCGGCGGCCGGGGTCGGGGAGCTTCGGTTGATCATTGTGGCGCGTAACCGATTGACCCGCTACGGTCTCGCCACCATGCTCGCCGAGCTCGACGCGACCGCGGTGATCGAGGTCATGGACACCGTGGAGGAGGCCGCTGCGGCGCTCACCCGGGCCGCTCCCGGCCTCCTGATGATCACGACCGACACGGCGACCGAGGACTGCCTGCGGCTGGCCGAGTCGGCCCGGTCCGCCGGGAAGAGAATCCTGTTGATCCTCCGGGACAGCTCGAAGGAGGAGGTGGAGCGGGCCGCACGGCTCGCCGCCGACGCCTACCTGCTGGAGCACGCGATTCAGCCCAGCACCTTACTCAACGCGGTGACCCGGGCCGCCAGCGGCAGAATGGTGCTGCCCGACTCGTTGGCGCGGGAGCTGCTCGCCACCGTCCGACGACAGGCCGACGGCTCCGTGGGCCGCCTCGAACCGCTGCTCACGCCACGGGAGAAGCAGACGCTGAGACTGCTGGTCGACGGGATGAGCAACAAGCAGATCGCGCTCCGGCTCGGCATCACCCAGCACGGCGTCAAGCGGCATGTCACCAGCGTGCTCGCGAAGCTGAACTGCCCGAACCGTACGCACGCGGTCGCCGTCGCGGTCCGGGAGGGGCTGTGCGCCGCGTGAGCGCCTGGCTGCGGGGGACCCGTCCGCACGCCGACCCGGCCCGTACGCTCGTCTGCTTCCCACACGCCGGCGGGTCGGCCGACTTCTACCTCTCCCTCATGCGCCCGCTCGAACCCGGGACGGCGGTGACCGTCGTGCAGTACCCGGGCCGCGGCGACCGGTGGAGGGAGTGCCCGCTCGACAGCGTCGAGCAGCTCGCCGACCGGGTGGCGCCGCTGGTGGACGAGGTCCCCGGCGAACGGCTGTTCCTCTTCGGGCACAGCCTGGGCGCCCTGGTGGCGTACGAGGTCGCGATGCGGCTGCGGCGGCAGGTCGGGCGGTTCTTCGTCTCCGGCCACGGCGTACCGTCCGGCCCACCGGGCACCGGCCCGTCCGGCGATCTCGGCGACGAGGAGCTGGTGGATCACCTCCGCAGCCTCGGCGGCACCGACGAGTCGGTGCTGCGTCAACCGGGGCTCCGGCAGCTCTTCCTCCCCGGGCTGCGCCACGACCTCGGCCTCGCCCGCTCGTACCGGCACCGCCCGGTACGCCGACTGGACTGTCCGGTGACCGCCCTGGCCGGCGCGTCCGATCCGCTGGCCGGCCCGGACGACCTGCGCGCCTGGGCGGCACTGACCGACGGGCCGGGCGGCTCGTGGTCTTTCCCGGCGGTCACTTCTACTTCACCCGACACTCAGCCGAGCTGCTCCGTACGCTCGCGCACGACCTGGCAGCGGACCCGCTGGTGACCGCCGCCGGTTGAGCATCCGACTCCCCGAGCCCCGCCCCGTGTTCCTCGCGGGCGGGGCCGTTGTGCTGTCTGCGGCTACCCGGTCGGGGTACCCGATCGGGTACCCCGACCGGAGACCCGGATTGTGCCGCCCACCGGTCCATTGTGGCTCCAGCGGCATCGACCATACGTTGGCTTCAACCCAATCGAATCCCATGCACCCCAACCGCGACAGAAACCGCGGTTGGTCGCAGGTGCCGACGACACTCCCTTTCGGTGAAGGAGCGCTTCCATGATCCATTCGTTTCTGAAGAGGCTCGAAGGGTTCGGCGACGACGATGCGGTCGTCTTCTCCAACACCACCTACAGCTACCGCGAACTGCTCCGGCAGGTCGGCGAATGGCGCGGTTTCCTGAATGATGCGGAAATCGCACAAGGAGATGTCGTGGCGCTCGAGGGCATGTCGTCCGCGGCGATGTGCGCCGGCCTGCTGGCGCTGATCGAGCGGGGTGCGGTGGTGGTGCCGCTGACCCCGTTGCCGCCGGCCAAGCGGGCCGACTTCATCGAGCTTGCCGAGGTCGAGGTCGAGATCACCGTCGCGGAGAACGGCGAGCGGGAGTCGCGGCGTACCGGCAGCCGCGCCCGGCACGAGCTCTACCGCCGGCTCCGGGCCGAGGGCTCGCCGGGCCTGGTGCTGTTCAGCTCCGGCACCTCGGGTCGGAGCAAGGCCTCGGTCCTGAACTTCACCAGGGTGCTCGGACGGTACGGCGAGGCGACCCGGCCGATGCGGATCATGTCGTTCCTCAACCTCGACCACATCGGCGGCATCAACACGCTGCTGCACACCCTGAGCCAGGGCGGCACGGTGGTGACCGTCAACGAACGCAGCCCGGAACACGTCTTCGCCACCATCGCCGCCACCGGGTACAGGTGCTGCCCACGACGCCGACGTTCCTCAACATGGCCCTCATCGCGGGTGTGGCCGAGCGCTTCGACACCGCCTCGCTGACGCTGGTCACCTACGGGACCGAGCCGATGCCGTTGCAGACCCTGCAGCGGCTGCGCGAGGCGCTGCCCGGCGTCCGGCTCAAGCAGACCTACGGCCTCTCCGAGCTGGGCATCCTGCCCACCCGGTCGCGTGGCGACGACAGCCTGTGGGTGAAGATCGGCGGCTCCGGCTTCGCGTACAAGATCATCGACGACATCCTGTGGATCCGCTCGGACGTGGCGATGCTCGGCTACCTCAACGCTCCCGCGCCCTTCGACGAGGAGGGCTACTTCAACACCCAGGACGTGGTCGAGACCGACGGCGAGTGGCTCCGGATCCTCGGGCGCGCTCACGAGGTGATCAACGTCGGCGGTGAGAAGGTCTACCCGTCCGAGGTGGAGAACGTCCTGCTCCAGCTCCCCAACGTCGCCGAGGTGACGGTGAGCGGGCACCCGAACGCGGTGACCGGCATGGTCGTCAAGGCCACCGTGCAGCTCGTCGAGGACGAGGACGAACGCGCGCTGACGGCCAGAGCCCGCCGGTTCTGCCGGGAGCGACTCGAACCGTTCAAGGTGCCGGCGCTGGTCCAGGTGTCGGCCCGGCCACAGCACTCCGACCGCTTCAAGAAGGTCCGGAGCGCCCCGTGACCTCGGCAGCCGGCGACCGGACCGGGCGGGTCGCGGTGGTCAGCGGCGGCAGCCGTGGCCTCGGACGCGAACTGGTGCAACGGCTGCTCGCCGACGGCTGGAGCGTCGCCACCTTCAGCCGCAAGAGCGGCGACTTCGTCGAGCGCGCCGCCGCGGACCACCCCGACCGGTTCTGGTGGTCGCCGGCCGACCTGGAGGTACCGGAGGCGATCCGGGACTTCATGGGCGGGGTACTGGGCCGGTTCGGGCGGCTGGACCTGCTCTTCAACAACGCCGGCGTACTGCACCAGGAGCTGCTGCTGACGATGTCGCTGCAGCGGATCACCAGTCTGGTCACCGCCAACCTGGTGACCCCCATGGTGCTGGCCCAGACGAGCGCCCGGGCGATGTCCCGCAGCAACGGCGGGACGATCGTCAACATCTCGTCCATCAACGCCGTCCGCGGCCACCGGGGCGTCGCGGTCTACTCGGCGGCCAAGGCGGGGCTGGACGGCTTCACCCGCTCGCTGGCCCGGGAGTTCGGCGCCTTCAACATCCGGGTGAACAGCGTGGTGCCCGGGTTCTTCGACTCGGAGATGACCGCCGGTGTCACCCCGGCGAACCGGGAGCGGATCCAGCGGCGGACCCCGCTGAACCGGCTCGGCGAGACCCGCGAGATCGCCGACGCCGCGATGTTCGTGGCCTCGCCGGAGGCCTCCTTCATCACTGGACAAACCATCGTCGTCGACGGAGGAATCACATGCTGACCGAAGACCGACGTGGCGGAGCAGGTCCGGGACGAGCTCGTCGTCCTGGTGGCCGAGGAGGTCGACGAGCCGGTCGACCTGACCGGCGCGACGCCGCTGACCGACCTCGGACTGAACTCGCTGCTCCTTGCCCGCCTGCTGATCGCGCTGGAGGCCCGCCTCGGCCTCGACCCGTTCGGCAGCGGCCGGGCCTCGATTGCCGACGTCCGTACCGTTGACGACCTGATCGGCGCGTACGTCAGCGCTCGTCCCGACCGAGGCGGCCACGTGAGCGCGACCAGCGTTCCGGCTACGGAGCATCGACGACTACCTCGGGCCGGCGCAGACCCGGTTCTTCAGCCGCGGCTACCAGCGGGCCGAGTACGACATCAACGACCTCGTCGTGCGGCCGGGCACCGACGGCGACGCGGCCACCACCGCCCTGGTGAGCATCCGGTACCCCCGGGACTGGTCGGTCAAGGACCAACACGTCGACCTGCGGCCGCACCTCAGCACCATCGACGTCTTCGTACTCGGCGTCCAACTGGCCGAGCTCCACCTGGCGCACACCTTCGGCCTCAGCGCCGCGGACCGGCGGGTGGCGTGGCTGCGCAAGGTGACCATCCGCGCGGGCGACGCGCCCCAGGAGGAGCTCACCGGGCTGGCCTGCAGCGCAGTCCCACGGGCACACCAGCCGGCAACCGGTGGCGGGGACGCGACGACCACGGTGGACTGCCGGGTCGGTGCGATGCGGGTACGGTGCGAATTCGCCCATCCCGCCGGCACCGGGACGACCGGGACGGCTCGCTACGACGACCTCGCCGACGCCCTCGGCGACCCGCTGCACCGGCTGCACGGTGCGGGGTTCAAGGAGCGTCGGCACACCATCACCGACGTGGACGTCGACGTCCAGGGGCTGCGCTGCGACGCGCAGGTCCGGCTGAGCGGCGGGCCGGACGACGCCACGCCGCTCGACGGCACCGAGGGCGCGTACCAGCCCGGGGTCTCGATGATCGACTGCTTCGTCGTCTCGCTCCAGCTCGACCCAGGTACTCCTCTACGAGCTGGACACGATCTCCCGGCGGGAGAGCGAGACGCTCTGGATGATCCGGACCACCCTGACGGCGGCGACCCCGGTCCGCCCGGCGACCGGGGCTCTCGCCACGACGACCGCGGTCACCGCGTCCCACCTCGTTCCGCTGCGCGGCCGGATCTGGCGCAACGTCGACCTCGCCAGCGAGCTCGGCGGCGTCGCCCTGCGCTGCTCATTCGCCCACCAACTACCGGAGAGCCAGCAGCCACCGCAGAGCCAGCAGCCACCGCAGAGCCAGCAGCCACCGGACGTCGTCCACCCGTAACCGCCGCACCCACCTGGAGGTTCCCGATGAAGATCGCCGTCTCCGGCACCTACTTGTCCGGCAAGACCCGGAGGGTGATGGCCCTGTCCCACTACACCGGCATCCCGCGCACCCTCGCGCTCGCGATCCGCGAGATTCCTGCCGCAGGCCGTGCCCGGCAAGCGCCTGGCCGAGGTGACGCCCGCCGAATTCCTCCAGCTCATGGTGCAGCGACATGCCGGACGCGTGGCGCACGAGGCGGTCCTGTCGGACGGTGTCATCTCCGACGGCTCGTCCCTGCAGGAGTGGCTGTACGGTGCCGTCCGGGTCCGGTACGGGATGAACCCGAACGAGACACCGGACGCGAGACCATCCCGCAGCCGAGCCCGGCGGAGATGGAGTTCTTCGCCCGCGTCGTCGACCGCTTCGGCGTCGCCTTCAAGCAACACGTCAAGGCGACCTTCGACCGGTACGTGCACCTCAAGCACGAGCTGCCGATCCGCGACGACGGCCACCGGCCGATGAACGAACAGTTCCGCACCACCATCGACCAGCTGCTGCTGGCGACCCTCGACGAGCTGCGGATCCCGTACCACGTGGTGCAGGGCTCCATCGAGCAGCGCCTGGTGACGATGGTCGAGCTGCTACGACCTGCCCACCGTGATGACGGTCGAGCAGGCCGTCGACCTCGCCAACGCCGACTACGCACAGCTCGACATGCGCCTGGAGACCCAACGCCTGGAGAACCGGCGTCCGCACGTCCTGGCGTGACCACTCCCACCTGAAAGGGGCACCCTCATGGAGATCCCGTCCGGCACCACCCCGCAGGCCCGCAAGCAGCGCATCGCCCTGCTCTTCGAGGAGATCATCACCAACAACCGGCTGGAGCTCGCCGACGAGCTGTTCGCGGAGAACTTCTTCTGGCCGCAGTTCGGCCTGCACGGGCCGGAGGGCGTGCGGAACTGGGTGCCGGGCCTTCCGGACCGCCTTCCCCGACATCAGCGACATGGTCCAGGAGCAGATCGCCGAGGGCGACGTGGTGGTCACCCGGGTGGAGTGCATCGGTACCCAGCTCGGACCGTTCCGTGGCCTGCCGCCCAGCGGCCGCAAGGCCACCTTCACCGCGATCGGCATCGACCGCTTCGACGGCGAGAAGGTCGTCGAGCGCTCGGCACACTTCGACATCGTCGACCTGATGCGGCAGCTCGGTCATGAGCAGCTGCTGGTCCCGCAAGACGAATCAGCCCTGACCGTGCGCCCCGCCCCCACGTCTTCCTACGGCCGGCCGACGTCGCCGACGCGGTCCGGCAACTGGACGGGTTCCCGGGCGCCCGGCCGCTGGCCGGCGGGCAGAGCCTGATCCCGCAACTCAACCTGCGGCGGGTGTCGCCGCCGGCCCTGGTCGACCTCTCCGGCCTGGCCGAGCTGCGCTACCTGCGCCCGGACCCCGACGGCGGGCTGCGCATCGGCGCGCTGACCCGGCACGCCGACATCGAACGCTGCACCGATCAGCGGATCACCGCCGGGTACGGCGTGCTCGCCGAGGCCGCTGCCCGGATCGGCCACCTGCCGATCCGGGTACGCGGCACCGTCGGGCGGCAGCCTGGCCCACGCCGACCCGACCGCCCACTGGGCCCTGCTCGCGGTCGGCCTCGGTGCCGACATCACGCTGCGCTCCGTGGGCGGCGAACGGGTGGTGCCGGCGGCGAACTTCTTCACCGGCGCGTACACCACGGTCCTGCGCCCCGGCGAGCTCGTCACCGAGCTGCGTTTCCCGCGCCCCGCGCCGACGGCGGTGCTGGTCGCGCACGCTCCGGCAGGCCGGGCACTTCCCGACGGTCGCGGTGCTGGCCGAGGCGGCGACGCCGGCCCGCGTCGCGGTCAGCGGCCTGACCGACCGGCCGGTCCGGCTAGCAGGGGGTGATCCGGCGACTCTGCCGGAGACCGGCGACGACTACCGGCGGGAGGTCGCCGTGACCCTGGTCCAGCGGGCCCTGGCGGCATCGGCCCGGCGTGCGGTAGAGCAAGGGAGAAGAGTGTGAACGCGGAAGTAGAGCAGCCGTACGCCGTGCGGCTGACCGTCAACGGCCGGGCGCACGATCTCGCCGTCTCCGCCCGGCGCAGCCTGGCCGACGTACTGCGCCGCGACCTCGGGCTGACCGGCACCCGGGTCGGCTGCGACCAGGGCGTCTGCGGGACGTGCACGGTACTGGCCGACGGCGAGCCGGTGCGCGCCTGCCTGAGCTGGCGGTACAGGCCGACGGGGCGCGGCTGGAGACGGTGGAGTCGCTCGCCGAGGAGGGCAAGCTCAACCCGTTGCAGCAGGCGCTGCGCGACCACTTCGGACTGCAGTGCGGTTTCTGCTCACCCGGCTTCCTCATGCTGGCCACCGCCCTGGTCCGCGGGGAGTCCCGGCCGACGCGCGAGCAGCTGCGCGAGTACCTGTCCGCCAACCTCTGCCGGTGCACCGGGTACACCCCGATCGTCGACGCGGTCGAGGCAGTGTTGCGGGAGCGGGCGTGAGCGCCGTCGGCCGGGCGGTACCCCGGCTGGAGGACGAGCGGCTGCTACTCGGCCTGGGGCGCTTCCACGACGACACGGCCCGCCCCGGTCAGCTCTGGCTGCGCGTGGTGCGCTCGCCGATCGCGCACGGCCGGATCCACTCGATCGCGACGGCGGCGGCCCGCGCCATGCCGGGTGTCGTCGCGGTCATCACCGGCCCGGGGATGTGGTGAGCGCCGGGCACATCCCGGGCACGCCAGCGACTGGCATGACTTCACCCCGTACCTGCAGGCGCCGCTGGCCGCGGAGTTCGTCCGCTACGTCGGGGATCCGGTGGTGGCCGTCGTCGCCGAGGACCCGTACCTGGCCGAGGATGCGGCGGAGCGGATCGGCCTCGACCTTGAGGAGCTGCCGGTCTCGCTCGACGCGCGGGCGGGCGCCGACCTCACCCCGGAGTGCTGGCAGGGCGCATCCGCGACGGTCGGTACCGTCGAATTCGCCTACGGGGAGGTCGACCGGGCCGTCGAGGAGTCGGCGCACGTGGTCGCGGTCAGCCTGCGGACCGGCGGCAGAGCGGCGTACCGCTGGAGACCCGGGGGCTCACCGCGGAGTTCGACCGGCGCACCGGCCGGCTCACCATCGGGGGCGCCACCAAGGTGCCGCACTTCAACCGGCGGGTCACCGCCCGGATGCTCGGGCTTTCCGAGCACCAGATCCACATGCCGGAGACCGACGCCGGTGGCAGCTTCGGCATCCGTGGCGAGTTCTACCCGGAGGACCTGCTCGTCCCACTGCTGGCCATGCGTACCGGACGGCCGGTCAAGTGGGTGGAGGACCGGGTCGAGCACCTGACCGCGGCCAACCACGCGCGGGAGCAGATCCACTCCTTCGAGCTGTCCTTCGACGCCGGGTACCGGCTGACCGGCATGCGGGGGGAGGCGTGGCTGGACACCGGCGGGTACATCCGTACCCACGGCGCGGTGGTACCGGTGCTGACCGCCGCGATGTTCGGCGGCCCGTACCGGGTGCCGACCTTCCGGTCCCGGGTGCACATCGTCACCACCAACAAGACCCCGGTCGGTACCTACCGGGCGCCCGGCCGGTTCCAGAACAACTTCGTCCGCGAGCACGCGCTGGACGTGGCCGCCGACCGGCTCGGTATCGACCCGGTGGAGTTGCGCCGGATCAACCTGATGACCGCTGCCGAGCTGCCGGCGCACCGCCCGATGCGGATCTTCGGTGCACCCATGTTCCTGGACGGCGCCGACCATCACGGTCACTTCGACAGGCGCCGAGGTGGAGCGTGCGGCTCGGCTACCACGGCGAGGTGGCCCGGGGCCGGGACGAGGGCCGGCTGGTCGGCACCGGCTGGCCGCGATCCTGGAGAAGGCCGGCCTCGGCCCGCAGGAGAGCGCCGTCGTCATGGTGGGCGGGGCCGGGGCGGTCAGCGTATCTCGGGTGGGACACGTCGGTCAGGGCATCGAGACGGTGATGGCACAGATCGCGGCCGACGAGTTCGCGATCCCCAGACGCCGTCGCGGTGGTTCTCGGAGACCACATCCGATGCCGGACGGCATGGCGGATCCTTCGCCAGCCGCTCCACAGTGGTGGGCGGCACCGCCGTGAAGATGGCTGCCGAGCAGGCCGTCGCGAAGGCCCGACGGGTCGCCGCCGGGAGTTGCTCGACGTCGCGCCGCAGGAGACTGGTGGTGCAGCACGGTGGCTTCCAGGTGGGTGACGCCGGGCGCCGGTGACGCTGGCCCAGGTCGCCGCAGTGCCACTCGCCCCGTCAGGCCCGTACCGGCGGGTGAGGAGACCGGGCTGGTGGGGCGCGGCCGTTCGTCGCGGAGACCATGACGTACCCGTACGGTGCGCACTTCGCAGGTCCGGGTCGACGCCGGTACCGGCGCGGTGACAGGTGCTGCGTTACCCGGTCACCTACGAGATCGGCCGGGCGGTGCACCCCGAGATGGTCCGGGGCCAACTGCGCGGCGGCACGGTACAGGGCATCGGTGGCGCACTGCTGGAGGAGTTCCGCTACGACGAGTCCGGCCGGCCGCTGAACGGTGACACTCGGCGAGTACCTGTTGCCGACGTGCGCCGACATCCGAGGTCGATCTGATCTTCGAGGACGCGCCGGCCCCGGGCAACCCGCTGGGCGTGCGGGGCGCCGGGGAGGGCGGGACTGCCGCCGCGGGAGCGGCGATCGCCAACGCCGTGCGCGACGCCATCGGGCTGACCGGTGACGTCGGTGAACTCCCGCTCACCCCGCCCCGGGTGCTGCGGCTGGGTGCGGGCCGCCGAGCGTGCCCGGTGAGTGGCGGCATCGCGTTCTTCGACGTGGACGGCACGGTGACGCGGATCAACGGGATGTTCCGCTTCCTGCGGTACGTGCTGTCCCGGCAGGACCGGGCCGCCGAGTACGACCACGCGATGGCTCAGCTCCGTGCGCTCACGGCGGCCGGCTCGCCGCGGGAGCACACCAATCGGCTGTACTTCCGCTTGTACGCCGGGATGCGCTGGGCCGAGCTGCTGCGACTGGGGATGGAGTGGTTCACCGTCGAGGAGGCGGCCGGGGCGGCCCTCTACAACGACGGGGCGGTCCGTGCGCTGCGCGCGCACCAGGAGTCGGGAACCGCCGTGGTACTGGTATCCGGCTCCTTCGAGCCCTGCCTCGGCCCGCTGGCGGTCCACCTCGGGGTGTCCGCCGTGGAGTGCACCCGCCCGGAGGTGACCGCGTCCGGCCGGTTGACCGGAGTCGTGCGCCACCCGATGATCGGCGCGGCGAAGGCGGCCGCCGTCAACGAGGTGACGGCCCGCAGCGGGGTGGATCCGGCGCGCTGCTTCGCCTACGGCGACCACCTCTCGGACCTGCCGATGCTGGAAGCCGTCGGCCATCCCGTCGCGGTCGGTACCGATCCCGGGCTGGCCGAACGGGCGGAGCGGGCCGGTTGGCTGCCGGCTCGACGCCGCTGTGTCGACGGGGCGGTCGATCCCGCCCGAATACATTGACATGCGTGAGCGTATCTCCTAATCTCACCTTAAGAAAGCGCTTTCCTCAGCTCACTCGACGGTGCTGTCGTTGCGGCGTACGCACGCCTGCGTCCATGCCCGGCTGCCCCCGGCCGTGGACGGTGGTGCGCCCCTCGGCGGCATCACCCCACCGCCTGAGGAGACCTTTCATGATCAAACTATCCCGCCGTGGCCTGCTGGCCGTCGGTGGCGGGCTGCTCGCCCTGGCGCTCGGCGTCGCGACCATCAGCCTCGCGCCGGCCGCTTCGGCCGCAACCCTGTTCAGTGACGCGTTCTCCGACGGTGACGCCGCCGGTTGGGCCGTGTCGGGCGGCACCTGGGCGGTGTCGGGCGAGGGTACCTACCGGCAGTCGGGTACCAGCTCCGACGCCCGTTCCCGGGCCGGCTCGACCAGTTGGACGGAGTACACGGTCAGCGCCCGGATCCGGCCGATCGCCGTCAACGGCAGCAACCGTTTCGTCGCACTGCTCGCCCGGGTTCAATCCGCCACAGCTACTACTACCTGGCGCTGCGGTCGAACAACACCGTCGAGCTGAAGAAGCTGGTGGGCGGCTCCGGTACCACGCTGGCCACCGCGTCGGTGAGCTTCGCGACCGGCACCTGGTACACCGTCTCCCTCCAGGTCAGCGGCGCCAGCCTGCGCGGCACCGTCGGAACCACCACGCTCACCGCCACCGACAGCCAGTTCAGCACCGGCCAGATCGGCGTGGCCACCTTCAACGCCAGCGCCGACTTCGACGACGTGCTGGTGGACAGCGTCACCACGCCCGGGTCCAGCGGACCGGGCAGCCCGTCCGCCAGCAGCCCAGCGCCGAGCAGCCCCGCGCCGAGCAGCCCGGCACCGAGCAGCCCCACGCCCAGCGTCTCCGTGCCGCCGGTACCCGGGTCCGGGCCGATCGGCTTCGCCAGCCTCAACGCCCTGGGCCAGAACGGCACCACCGGCGGGGTCGGCGGCGCGACCGTCACGGTCACCACCACCGACGCACTGCTCACCGCGATCGACACCGTCGGCCCGCTGATCATCCGGGTGCAGGGCACCATCAACATCACCAGCAAGCAGGGCGTGCGGCCGAACAAGACGATCGTCGGCGTCGGCAACAACGCCACCATCAACGGGGGCGGCTTCGACTTCTACAAGTCGTACAACGTGATCGTGCAGAATCTGACCTTCGCCGACGCCGACGACGACTCGGTCAACATCGGCCAGAACTCGCACCACATCTGGATCGACCACAACACCTTCCTGCCGGCCGCCGACGGCTCGGTCGACATCGTGCGCGGCGCGGACTACGTGACAGTGTCCTGGAACCACTTCAACGGCACCGACAAGACGATGCTGATCAGCCACTCGGACAGCAACGCCGCCGAGGACACCGGCCACCTCAAGGTGACCATCCACCACAACTACTTCGACGGCTCCACCCAGCGCCACCCCCGGGTGCGCTTCGGCGAGCCCGTCCACGTCTACAACAACTACTACCGCAGCGTTTCGCTCTACGCCGTCGCGTCCACAATGGACGCCGGCGTCTACGTCGAGGCGAACTACTTCGAGCAGCGTCCCGTTCCCGTGCTACTCAGCGAGCGGCTACGCCGACAGCGGCCCCGGTCGGCTGGTCTCGGTGAACAACGTGTTCGTCAGCTCCGGTACCTGCGAGACCAACGGCACCGTGGTCAACCCGCACACCTACTACAACTACACCGTGGACACTCCGGCCACCCTGCCGAACATCGTCCCGGCCGGTGCCGGCGTCGGCCACCTGGGCCTGTAACCGCCGATCCCGCCCGCCCGTGGCCGCGCCGATGCCGGTCACGGGGCGGTACGGTCACCCGGGCGGTGCGGAACTTGTATCGTGACCACCCCCGACAGTCGCGCCGACCCGATCGGCCACCTCGACGGCCATCGAGGTCTGCCACGGTTCCCCACGGCAGGTGAGTCAGCAATGAATCGCGCTGTGTACGCCGAGGACGGCTGTCGCCTGTGGACAGTGCCGGCCGGTGACGGACCGCCGCTGGTGCTCTGCCATGGTGGCCCCGGGCTGTGGGACTACTTTGACGCTGTCGCCGGGATGTTCACCTCCGTCGCCCAGACGATTCGGTGGGACCAGCGTGGCTGTGGACGCTCCGAGCGCCGGGGCCCGTACACCGTCGCCCGTTCGGTAGCCGACCTCGACGCCCTGCGCCGGGACCTCGGAGCGGCCAGGATAGGACTGCTCGGCCACTCCTGGGGCGCCACCCTCGCGCTGCGGTACGCACTCGTTCACCCCGACCGGGTCAGCCGGCTCGTCTACGTCTCGGGGACTGGCATCGACCCCGAGTCAACCTGGCGACCGGCGTTCCATGCCACCACCGATCGGCATGCCCGCGCGCACTCACCGCGCTGGCAGGAGCTCGCCGGCCGGGACAGGACGCTCGCCGAGGACCGCGAGTTCGCGATCCTGCAATGGACGGCAGACTTCGTCGATCCACGCACCGCCCGCAAACACGCCGAGCGTCTGGCCACGCCGTGGCTCGGCATCGGCTACGAGTGCGCCGGGAGCATCAATGCCGAGATCCGGCAGTACCTGCGCGACACCGAGGTGGCCGCGCTGTGCCGTGCCCTCACCGTGCCGACCCTCATCGTCGACGGCGATCGGGACATCCGGCCGCGATCGGCTGTCGACTCGCTGGAGCGGGCGCTGCCGCGCGTGCGCCGGGCCACCCTCGCCGGCGCGGGTCATCTGCCCTGGGTAGAGGACCCGGCCGGCTTCCGTCGCGTGGTGGCGGACTTCCTTACCTCAGACGATCCGGTGGCGGACCCACCAGAAGCAGAACGCGGCGAGTAGTGCGGCCAGCCCGAGGAAGACTCCGGTCTCCGCCCATTGCAGCGGCCAGAAGTGGCTGCCGGGGTGGTAGGCGAGGTCCTGGCGCAGGCCGAGCGAGCCGAGCCACTCCTGGCACTTGGCCATGCTGCCGTCCGGGCCGCAGATCGTCGGGGTCGGCGGGGCCGGTGAACGTGCTGCCGTCGCTGGTGATCGTGCGGTTGCCGACGGTCCAGGCGCCCTCGATCGCGTCCGCGGCCGACGGACGTGGATCGTGCCGTCGGCGCCGCCGCCGGAGATCCCGTGGATGTGCTGGGCGTCCAGCGCGATCGTCTCGTGCTTGGCCGGGATCAGGTGCGCCCGTACCCACAGTGGCATGGCCACCACCGCGCCCACGTAGATCGCCAGCGTGGTCGCGATCGCGGGAACGACCCGGCGCAGGATCATCCCGGTCGTGACGCCGAGCAGGAAGGCGAAGACCGCGTACCCGACCGGGACGATGCCGCGCGCCCCGAACTGCAACGGAACCATCCGGTTCTGCGAGGCGGTGTCGAGGCGCTGGGACCAGACGGTCACCGCCGAGCTGAGCAGGCCGGTGCTCGCCGCGGCGATCGCGCAACCCGCCGCGAGCTTGACCGCGAGCCAGCGGGTCCGGGTCACCGACTGGTTCCACGCCAGGCAGTGCGTGCCGGTCTCCAGTTCCCGGGCGATCAGCGGAGCGCCCCAGAAGATCCCGATCACCGCCGGCAGCAGGTAGCACAGCGCCCAGCGCGGCGAGGTACGCGGGGTAGGCGGCGCTGTCCTGGAACCGGTCGAGGAACACGCTGACGACGCCGGCACAGTCGCTGTGGCAGACCGCAACGGGGGCGTACAGGTCGGTGACGATGTGCGCGGTGACCAGCAGCAGGACGCCGACCGTGGCGAGCGCCGCCGCGGCGATCACCGTCGGGGCGCGGAACTGACGCCAGGTGAACCAGATCATCGGGTGGGCTCCAATACCGGCCGGGACGACATGGCCTGCGACATGTACGCCAGCACCAGGTCTTCGAGGGTGAGCTGTTCGACGGTGAACGACAGTCGCGTCGAGCGGGACGTCGGCGCGGACGATGAGGGTGGACTGCCGTTCGACGTGGCTCTCCTCGATGACCTCCACCCCGTCGGGGAGGTCGGCGATGTCCCGCCGGGCGCCGGTGAGCCGGAAGTGGCTGGCCAGCAGGTCGTCGACGTCACCGGCGATCCGTACCCGGGAGGCGACCAGCAGGACCAGGTAGTCGCAGACGCGTTCCAGGTCGGACACCAGATGGGAGGAGAGGATCACGCTCGCGTTGTGCTCCGCCGTGAAGCTCATCAGCGCTTTCAGGAACTCCCGCCGGGCCATCGGGTCCAGGCTGGCCACCGGCTCGTCGAGCAGGAGCAGCTCCGGCCGTTTCGCGATGGCCAAGGTGAGCGCGAGCTGGGCGCGCTGGCCGCCCGAGAGCCGGCCGGCCTTCTGCCGGGGGTCCAGGCCGAGCTGGGCGATCCGCTCCTGCGCCACCGACTGGTCCCAGCGGGGGTTGGCGCCGGCGCCGAACCTGAGGTGATCGGCGATCGACAGGCCCGCGTAGGTCGGCGTGTCCTGCGCGACGAACCCGACCTTGGCCAACTGGGCCGCACCGGACGCCGGCACGCCGCCGAGGACTTCGATGGAGCCTGCCGTCGGGGTCAACATGCCGGTCGCCAGCCGCAGCAGCGTCGTCTTGCCGGCGCCGTTCGGGCCGACGAGTGCCGACGACCCGGCCGGCCGGGATGTCGAGGGTGCAGTCGGACAACGCCTGGTGTCGTCCGTATCGCTTGGTCAGGCCCACGGCTGTCAGCGCGGGTGCGGTCATCTGGACTCCTCGGTGGGCGTGCGGATGGTGGTCGCGATGATCGCTTCGATGCTCTCGTCGTCCAGCCCGGCGGCGTGCGCCTTGTCCAGCCAGGTGCGCAGCTCCCCGCGTAGCGACTCGTGCGCCGCGAGCGACTGGTCGGCCAGGGTGCGGGTCACGAACGTGCCCACTCCCGGCCGGGCGGTGACCAGGCCCTGGATTTCGAGTTCCCGGTACGCCTTGAAGACCGTGTTCGGGTTGATCACCACCTGGGCGACCACTTCCTTGACGGTCGGCAGGCGCTCGCCCTCGACCAGCAGGCCGAGCCGCAGCGCCTGTCGCACCTGCCGGATCAGCTGCAGGTAGGGGGCGACGCCGGAGCGGCCGTCGAGATGGAACTCAATCACCGTGACGTCTCGTTTCCCTAGATGCCTAGTAATATAGGGAGAGCCGGTCGCGGACGTCAAGATTCCATGGACCGTCGTCTGTGGGGATAGGGCCGAAGCTCGCCTATCCGTCAGCCGGGCAGCAACCCGGGCGCACCCGGCGATGAAGATCACGTTTCGATAAAGCCCAGGTCAGAGGCTGTTGACCTTGTCGCGGAGTGGGTCGTAGCGTCCGCAGCCATGTTGGTTTCACCAAGCAAGAAATCAACCGATCCAGGATCGGATCGGGTAGCCCGGGGCGCGGTGGTCCGGGCGATCCGCTCTGGCGTCGCGCCGACCCGGGTCGAGTTGGGGCACCTGCTCGGCCTGTCCGCGTCGACGATCACCCGGATCGTCGCCCGCCTGATCGACGAGGGTCTGGTGGTCGAGGGAGAGGCCGTCGAGCGGGCCATCTCCGGCCGGCGACCGACCGCGCTGAGCATCAACGACAGCGCGTACCACCTCGCCGGTGTCGAGATCACCGGCACCTCGCTGACCGCCGCGCTGGCGAACCTGGCCGGCGAGATCGTGCTGGAGCACCAGTGCGCGCTGCCGGACTCCGGACCCGACGAGGCGGTCGAGGCCACCCTGGTCGCCATCGGCTCGCTGCTGTCGCACGCGCGGGACGGCGGGTACCAGGTGCGCGGCATCGGGATCGGCGCACCGGGCGTCACCGACCCGATCACCGGCCGGGTGCTCTGGGCTGCCACCCTCGGCTGGCGCGACCTGCCCCTGCGCGACATCGTCGCGGAGCGCTTCGGCATCTCCGCGTTCGTGGAGAACGACGTCAACCTCGCCGGCGTCGGCGAGCACTGGATGGGCGCCGGCGCGGACGCCGACCCGATGTCCTACCTGCACGTCGGCCCCGGCATCGGCGCGGCCACCATCCTGCGCGGCGAACTGCTGCGCGGCGCGCACTCGATCGCCGGCGAGGTCGGCCACCTGGTGCCCGACCGGCGGTACCTGACGCAGCAGCACCTGAGCATCGGCGCGATGGAGAGCGTGCTGGCCGGGCAGCCGCTGGTCGACTCGCTGGACCACGTGGCGATGCTGCTGCTCGCGCTGGCCACCGTGGTCGACCCGGCGGTGGTGGTGCTCGGCGGCGAACTCGCCGACCTGCCGGCCGACGCGCTCCAGGGGCTGCGCGACCGGCTGGCCCGGGTCGCCCCGGCCGTGCCGGATCTGCGCCCCGCCAAGCTCGGCGCCCGGGCCGGCGTGCTCGGCGCCGCCGCCTTCGCTCTGCTCCACGTCGAAGACCTGCACCCCAGTGCCGGAAGGAACATCCATGCGTAACAGCCGGTGGGGCCTGCCCATCATCGATTTCCACTGCCACTTCCCGGTACCCGAGGAGTTCACCCCGGACGCCGACGCCGCCTACCGCCACGAGCACGGCGAGGAGAAGCTCGCCAAGCTCAAGGGCGACTGGCGCTGGTACCAGGAGCAGTGGTGGGACGCCTACAGCTTTGAGCACCCCGAAGAGGTCGAGCCGCCGCTGCCGGTGCAGGCCCAGCGCTGGACCGACGAGGTCGAGGCGGCCGGGGTGGAGAAGGTCGTCTTCCTCACCGGCGGCGGCAACGACACGCTGGCGCAAGCGGTGGCGCACAACCCGGAACGGTTCCTCGGCTTCGCCCACCATGACCCGTTCGCCCCCGGCGCCGCCAAGGAGCTGCGTCGCGCGGTGACCGAGCTGGGGCTGCGCGGGTACAAGATTCTCGCCCCGGCACTGTCCGGCCCGATCGACCACCCGGACCTGTACCCGGTGTGGCGTACCGCCGAGGAGTTGGGCATCCCGGTGCTCATCCACTTCGGCACCCTCGACGGCGGCGGCGGAACGGCCGCCCACGTCAACATCTCCCCACTGCGGCTGCACGACGTGGCGAAGGCGTTCCCCTACGTCCCGTTCGTGATCCCGCACTTCGGTTGCAGCTACCCGGGTGACCTGCTGCAACTGGCGTGGGCGTGTCGCAACGTCCACGTCGACACGTCGGGCAACAACGAGTGGATCCGGTGGATGCCGTACCCGCTCACGCTGGCCGACCTCTTCCAGAAATTCCTGCAAACCGTCGGTCCCGAGCGCATCCTGTTCGGCTCCGACTCCGCCCATTTCCCCCGCGGGCTCGTGCGCGCCTACTACGACGAGCAGACCCGCATCTGTGCCCAGCTAGGGCTCTCCGACGCCGACCGGAACCTGATTTTCTCCGGCAACGCCGTCCGCCTGCTGGGCCTCTCAGTGGAGGTCAGTAAGTGAAGTCCCTTGTGAAGTTCGCGGCTGTGGCGGCGGCCGGGGCACTCGCCCTGGCCGGCTGCGGCTCCGGTGGCGGATCCGACAAGTCCGGTGACGCCCCGGTGAAGCTGGTCTTCTGGCAGCACACCTACACCGCCCGCGACAACGTGGTGAAGGACCTCGCCAAGCAGTTCGAGGCCGCCCACCCCGGCGTCACCGTCGACCTGCAGTTCATCCCGTACGACCAGTACTTCGACAAGCTGGTCACCGGGCTGAAGGCGGGTACCGGGCCGGACGTGTTCCAGGTGCCGGAGGAGATGTCCGAGCAGCTCATCAAGGCCAAGACGGTCGCCGCGCTGCCGGACTCGGTGGCCACCACCGCCAGCATCGACGCCGACTACTCGCCGGCCACGGTGGGCCGGTGGAAGTCCGACGGCAAGTACTACGGTCTGCCCACCGACGTCGAGACGGTGCTGCTCTACGCCAACACCGACCTGCTCAAGGCGTGCGGCGGTGACCCGGCCAACCTGCCCAAGACCTGGGCGCAGTTGACCACCCAGGCGCAGGCCTGCACCAAGAAGGACGCGGCCGGCAACATCACCCAGGCCGGCCTGGACACCCGCTACAAGTGGGCGCTCTACACCCAGGCGCAGTACTCGATGAGCGCCACCAAGGTCTACGACCCGGCCAGCTGCTCGGTCAACCTCACCGACCCGTCGGTGGTGGCCGCCTGGCAGACCGCGACCTCGTTCGCCACCGGCCCGAAGGCGGTGGACTCCCCGGCGTTCCTCACCGGGCAGAAGAAGTTCGAGAACGGCAAGGCCGTCTTCTACATCAACCACCCGGTCACCATCGGTACCCTGGCGACCTTCCCGGACGTGCACTACGTCGCCGGCCCCGCGCCGACGGCCGACGGTACCCCCGGTTCGCTGGTGCACTCCTGGGCCTACGTGGTGTCGGCCAAGTCCAAGCATGCCGACCTGGCGTGGCAGTGGGACAAGTTCCTGACCGACGCCAACGCG
Source organism: uncultured Actinomycetota bacterium (assembly GCA_963794685.1). Taxonomy (GTDB): domain Bacteria; phylum Actinomycetota; class Actinomycetes; order Mycobacteriales; family Micromonosporaceae; genus CAVTWH01. The sequence continues at coordinate 238,028 of CAWCFK010000018.1, forward strand.
CAGAAGACCTGGTTCACCAAGACCGGCAGCCTGCCGGCGACCAAGTCGACGCTGGCCGACACCAGCCTGGCCACCACCCAGCCGCAGCAGGCGGCGCTGGCCAGCCTGGCCGGCGCCAAGGAGGTCACCACCGTCGCCCAGAAGCCGGACGACATCACCGACGCCACCTGGGACGCCATCGTCACCGGCCACACCGACGTGGCCAAGGCGCTCGGGGACGCGCAGAACCAGATCAAGCCGCAGGTCTCTCAGGCGCTGGACTGCTGAGATGGCCATCGCCACAGGCGGTGCGACGGCCGGCCGGGGTGACACCCGGCCGGCCGCCGGCCCCGCCCGCAAGCAACGCAAGCCGCCCGCGCTCCGCCAGCAGACCGGTCGGGGTCGGCGTCAGGGTCGCGGCCACGCCCTCTGGGCGTGGTGCTTCATGGCCCCGGCGGTAGCGCTGTTCGCGCTCGTGGTGGCCTGGCCGACGATCGACACGTTCCGGATCTCCACCTACCGCAGTTCGCCGTTCGGGCCCGACGAGTTCGCCGGACTGAGCAACTACACCCGGCTGGTGCACGACCCGCTGTTCTGGAAGTCGTTGCGGATCACCGGGGTGTGGACGCTGGTGGTGGTGCCGTCGGTGGCGATCCTCGGGCTGCTCGCCGCGCTCGCCCTGCACCGGCGCTGGCTGCGCGGCGTGGGCTTCTGGCGCACCGTCTACTTCGCGCCGGTGATGACCAGCATGGTGGCCGCCTCGTTCACCTGGAAGTGGATGTTCGATCCGGGCAGCGGGGTGGTCAACACGATCCTGCGCTGGTTCGGCGTGGTCCACCCGCCGGAGTGGTTGGCCAGCCCGCACTGGGCGCTGCCGGCCGTGATGATCGTCGGGATCTGGCAGCAGATCGGGTACGCCATGATCCTGTTCCTGGCGGGCCTGCAGACGATTCCCGCGCACTTCTACGAGGCCGCCGCGATCGACGGCGCCGGCCGCTGGCGCACCTTCCGCAGCATCACCCTGCCACTGCTCAACCCGACCGTGGTGTTCGTCTCGGTGATCCTGGTGATCAACGCGTTCCGGGTCTTCACCATCCCCTACGTGATGAGCTCCGGGTCGCTGTCCGGGATGACTCCCGGCGGCCCGCTGAACAGCACCCGGGTCTTCGTCCTGAACATCTACGACGTGGCCTGGCACCAGTACGACATGGGGTACGGCGCGGCCAATGCCGTGGTGCTGCTGGCTTTGACGCTGGTCGTGTCGGTGGTCCAGATGAAGGTCGTCACCCGACCGTTCGAGTACTAGGAAAGCCGCTGATGAGACTCACCCGCTACCTCGGGCGTGGCCTGCTCTACCTTGCCCTGGCCGCAGGCGCCGTGCTGATGCTGCTGCCACTGGTGTGGATGACGCTGTCGGCGTTCAAGCCGCTGCGTGAGGTGATGGCGGTCCCGCCGACGTTCTGGCCCCGCCACCCCACCCTGGACAACTTCTCCGCCGTCTTCAGCCAGGTGCCCTTCGCCCGGTACTTCCTCAACTCGATCCTCGTCTCCGCCGCCTGCGTCTTCTCGGTCGTGCTGACCAGCGCGATGGCCGGGTACGCGCTGGCGAAGTTCAAGTTCCGGGGCCGCCAGCTGGTCTTCACCGATCCTGCTGATCAGCCTGATGGTGCCGTTCCAGAGCCGCATGATCCCGCTGTACAAGATGACCCTGGGTCTGCACATCAACAACTCGCTGTTCGGCGTGGCGTTCCCCTGGCTGGTCGACGCGTTCGGCATCTTCCTGTTGCGGCAGTTCATGCTGAGCGTGCCGACCGACCTGATCGAGGCGGCCCGGATGGACGGCGCGGGGGAGTTGCGCATCTTCTGGCGCATCGTGCTGCCGCTGACCCGGCCGGCGCTGGCCACCGTCGCCATCTTCACCTTCCTGTCCACCTGGGAGGAGTTCCTCTGGCCGCTGATCGTCACCGACGACGACCACGCCCGCACCCTGCCGGTCGGGCTGCAGTCCTTCAGCGAGCAGTACTCCACCAACATCCACTGGCAGATGGCCGGATCGCTGCTCGCGACCCTGCCGCTGCTGATCGGCTTCGTGGTGTTCCAACGGCAGATCATCGCCGGGATCGCCACCTCCGGTCTGAAAGGCTGACCATGAACGACCTCGCCACCTTCGCTCCGGAGCTGGACACCCCGCCGCGCTTCACGGTCACCGGCAACCTGCTGGTCTCGGTACCGGAGATCGGGCTGGACGACGGCGCCGTGCACCGGGTCGGGGTGCTGCTGGACCGGCTCGCCGGCCTGCTGGACGCCTGCGGCGCGCCACTGGCCGGCCCGGTACTGCGCGTCGACGACCGCCCGGTGGCCCTGACCGGCCTGGCGTGGACGCACGAACAGGCGTGGCTGCCCCGGTTCACCGCCACTCTCGACGCAGGAGTACTGACCGGCGAGTTCGTCGCCCCGGCGCAACCGCACGGCGGCGAGCCGGGAATCGCGCTGCGACTGCGCTTCCGGCACACCGGCACAGCACCGGCCGCGGTCACCCTCGGGTTTGCCGGGAGCTGGCAGCGCAGCGAGTTGAGCCAACTGCGGGCGAAGCCGGCCGGTGGCCCGATCACCGGCGCCGCCGATCCGGTGGACCGGCTCGTACGTGCTCTCCCAGTACGCGGGGGATCTGCCGTTGCTCGCGCTCGGCCTGCGCGGCGGCCCCGACGTGCAGCTCGACGGCGACGGCGCGGGCGGCTGGACCGGGCTGCGCAGCACGGTACTGGCCCCGGGCGCGGAGTTGACCGCCGAGCTGTACCTGGCCATGGCGACCGAACCGGACGGTGCCGCCACCGGCGCGCTGCACCTGCGCCGACGCGGCTTCGCGGAGCTGTGGCGGCGCACTGTCGACTGGTTGGCCGCGCACCGGCTGCCCGGTGACCTCCCCGCCGACCTGCGCGACCGGCTGGACCGCCACGCCCACTTCAACTACTTCTTCGCCACCGGCGACTGCCTGGACACCGGCCGGGCGGTCATGCTCACCTCCCGCAGCCCGCACTACTACGTCAGTGCCGCGCTGTGGAGCCGCGACGCGTTCTGCTGGACCTACCCCGCACTGCTGCTCACCGACCCCGCCCGCGCCCGCCGGGTACTGGTCGCGGTGGCGCAGGCCGGTGGCGAGCGGCTGGCCGACCACGCCCTCTACCTGACCGGCGCCCGGCTCTACCCCGGCTTCGAACTCGACCAGGCAGCCGCCCCGATCCTCGCCGTCGGCCGGTACGTGGCCGCCACCGGGGACCGCACGATCCTCACCGAGCCGCCGGTCGCCGCCCTGCTGCGCGGCTTCGACACCCTCATCGAGCCGTGGCGGCAACCCCGGCACCGGACTGTACGGAACTTTCCTGCTGCCCACCGACGACCCGACCGACTTCCCTTACGTGGCAACGAACAACGCCCTCGTCGCGGCCGCCTTCGAAACCCTGGACCGGCTCGGCGTGGACCCGGCGGGTGCGATCCTCGCGGCCGACCTGCGCGCCGCGATGCGGGCCCGGCTGTGCGTAGTCGGACCGCACGGCGCCATGTGGGCCTGGGCGTGCGACGACGACGGCAAACCCGAACTGCGCGAGGAGCCGCCGCTCGGGCTGCGACTGCTGCCGTACTACGGCGCCTGCATCCCCGACGACCCGATCCAGCAGGCGACCGTCGCGTGGCTGGGTACCGACTACACGCACCGCTACCCGGGGCGCTTCGGCGGGGCCGGCGCGCCGCACTTCCCGCACCCGTCCGGCTTCGACCTGGCCAACCGGCTGCTCACCGGGGACGACCCGGCGCAGGCGCTGGCGGCGCTGCTGGACGCGCCGATGGACCAGGGGTTGGGTTGCGAGTCCTGGGACCCGGACACCGGCGTGGTGCGTACCGGCGCGGCGATGGCCAGCATGTCCGGCCTGCTCGCCTGGGCCGGTTGGGCCGCCCACGCCGGCCACCGCCGCTACGACCAGCCGATGCCGGCATGAGCGGGCGCTACCGGTGAACGTACCGTCGTCGGGGTGGACCTCGGTGGTACCAAGGCGCACGTTCGCATCGTGGACGGCTCGGGTAGCCGGGATCTGATCCTGCCGTCGAAGAGTTGGGCGGCGCTGGACATCGCGGCCATCGCCACCGTGGCCCGGTCGCTGGCGCAGGCCGTGGACGTGACTCCGGACGCGCTGTGCGTGGGCGCGTCGGGCTGTGAGACCGAGCGGGACGAGCAGCGCATCGCCGCCGTACTGCGCCAGATCTGGCCGTACAGCCAGGTTCGGGTCTGTAACGACGCGGTGCTGGTGTTGGCGGCGGCCGGGCAGGACAGCGGGATCGCCCTGATCTCCGGTACCGGCGCGATCGCGGTGGCGCTCGACGCTGCCGGTAAAGCGCACCGGGCCGGCGGCTGGGGGGCGCTGCTCGGTGACGACGGCTCGGCCTACGCCCTGGTCCGCGCAACGGCCCGGCACCTGCTCCGGCGTAGTGACCGGGGCGAGTCGATCGGCGAGCTGGGCCGGGTGTTCCTGCGGGCCACCGGCGCGGCCACCGCGCTGGATCTGATCCACGCCCTGCACGCCCAACCGGATCCGGCCCGGTGGGCGGGCCACGCCCGGGTCGTCTGCGCTGCCGCCGCCGACGGGGACCCGTTCGCCGGCAACCTCCTCGACCGGCTCGCCGCCGAGCTTGTGACGCTGGCCGTCACGGTGGCCGGCCGGGCGGCGGTGACCGGTCCGGTGGTGCTCGCGGGCGGGCTGCTCACCCACCAGAGCGTGCTCCGCGACCGGGTCACCCGCCGGCTCGCCGCCGAGTTGCCGGCCGCCACCGTCGTTACCGCGCTGGACAGTGCGCCGGTGGCCGGCGCGGTGCGGCTGGCGGCCCGACTCGTGCCCGGGGAGGTGCCGGCGTGTACGACGTGATCGTGCTCGGCCTCGGTGGGGCCGGCTCGGCCGCGGCCTGGCACCTGGCCCGGCGCGGCCTGCGGGTACTGGGACTGGAGCGGTTCGGGCCGGCCCACGACCGGGGCTCCAGCCACGGCGGCTCGCGGATCGTCCGGCAGGCCTACTTCGAGCACCCCGACTACGTGCCGCTGTTGCGCCGCTCCTTCCAACTCTGGGACGAACTCGCGGCGGCGGCCGACGAACCGCTGCTGCGGCGTACCGGCATCGTGGTGGCCGGCGCGCCGGACAGCGCCGTGGTCGCCGGAACCCTGCACAGCGCCCGGATCTGGGACCTGCCGCACCAGGTGCTCGACACTTCGACGCTGCGCCAACGGTTCCCGACGTTCACCCCGGCACCGGACGAGATCGCCGTCTACGAGGCGGACGCCGGCTGGGTGCCGCCGGAGCGCACCGTCGCCGCGCAGCTGCGACTGGCCACCCGGGCCGGTGCCGCGCTTCGCTTCCACACCACCGTCACCGGCTGGCACGCCGGCGCCGACGGGGTCCGGGTCAGTGCCGGCGACCAGGAGTGGCACGCCGACCGGCTGGTCGTCGCGCCCGGCGCGTGGGCCGCCGACCTGCTGCCCGACCTGCAGGTGCCGCTGCAGGTGACGCGCCAGGTGCAGCACTGGTTCGCACCGGCCGACCCGGCCGCCTTCGTTGACCATCCGGTGTTCCTGTGGCAACTGCCCGACGGGACCCAGTTCTACGGCTTCCCCCGCACCGGCCCCGCCAGCGAGGGCGTGAAAGTCGCCATCCACCGGCAGGGCCGTCCCGCGCACCCGGACCGGCTGGACCGCACGGTCGCCGCCGGACGAGGTGACCCGGATCCGGGAACTGCTCGCCGCCCGGGTGCCGGCGCTCGCCGGTACCCACCTGGATGCCCGGGTCTGCATGTACACCAACACTCCCGACGAGCACTTCCTGCTCGGCCGGTACCCGACCAGCGACCGGGTGGTGCTCGCCGGCGGCTTCTCCGGGCACGGCTTCAAGTTCGTCCCGGTGCTCGGCGAGCTCATCGCGGACCTGGTCACCGGGGCCGGTCCCGGACTGCCGATCGACCTGTTCGACCCCGGCCGGTTCGCCCGCGACGCGCCGGCACCGGTGACTGTTACCGGGGTCAGGCGACCGTGACCGGGTGCGCGACCACCGCATCGAACAGGTAACCCAGGGTGTTGTACGTGGCCTGGTCGGGCTGGGTCGCGCCGGTGACGTCGGTGGCCCGCGCCCGCAGCGTGTACGCGCCGGCAGCCGGCCGCCACGGCAACTCCCAGCGCTGCCAGCCGTCGGGGGCGCTCGGGCCGACCGGGACAGCGCGCCGCCAGGTCTGGCCGTCGGTGCTCACCTCGACGTGCCGGATCCGGCCGTTGGCCGACCACGACCTGCCGCGCAGCACGTGCCGTTGGTCAGCGGCCAGAGTGGCCGGCCAGGGCAGTTCGAAGGCGCTCTTCACCACCTGCCGGCTGACCGGCTGGCCCTCGGTCGGGTAGTCCGGGCCGAACAGCCGGTAGTACTGGGTGTTCCAGGCGGAGAAGAGCGGCGTGGTGGCGACCTCGATCTGGCCCAGCCACTTGATCGAGGAGATGCCGACCCAGCCGGGGACCACCACCCGCACCGGGAAACCGTGGTCGGGCAGCAGCGGCTTGCCGTTCATCTCGTACGCCAGCAGCACGTCGTCGAGGGCCTTGGCGATCGGCAGCGGCCGGCGTACGTGGCCGAGGTCGACACCGCCGGTGACGTAGGTCGGATCCAGCCCCTCGGGCAGCACGTCCACCGCGTCGTGTCGCAGGCCGGCCGCGCGCAGCACGGTCGACAGCCGGACCCCGCGCCAGGACGCGACGCCGACCGCGCCGAGCTTCCAGGCTGTCCCGGTCACCGGCTGGCCCTGCTGGGAGGTGAAGAAGCTGCGGCCGTTGCCGGCGCACTCGACGAACGCGACCTGGCTGTGTGCCGGCAGCCGGCGCAGTTGCCGGTAGCTGAACTCGATCGGCGCTTCGGCGGTGGGCGCGCCGCGCAGGCCGGTGCCGAAGAGCTTGAGCCGCCAGGTGTCGACGTCGATGGTCGGGGTGGCGGTGTGGTCGCGGACGAAGAACCGGTCCGTCGGCGTCAGGTAGCCCTGGCCGGCCATCGCCTCCCAGCGCGTCTCGGCGTTTGACCCGTAGAGGTAGAACAGCTCCGGCGGGGTCGGCTTGACGATCGGCGTGGCCGGGGTGTCCGCGTACGCGGCCGGTGCGCCGGCGCCGACCAGTGCCGGGGCCGCCACGGCCGCGCCCGCTGCCACGGTGAGCAGCCGCATCAGGTCGCGTCGGGAGACCCGGGGGTCGTGCGCCTGGCCGGTCAGCCACTGCGCGAACCGGACCTGGTCGTACCCTGCCTCGTCGCGTGGGTCCATCGGGTACTCCAGAGCATCGAAGGAGTGGACCTTCAGCCAAAGTCATCCATCCCGACCTGTCAAGTAGAGATTCTGGCGCGGCAGGCTGCCCGGGGTCGACCCCCGGGACTCAGACCTCGATGGTCAGCCGGATCGGGACCAGGTCGCCCAGGTCGAGCTTCTCGGCCTTACGGATCGCGTCCTTCACCGGGACCAGGTAGCGGCCGTCCTTGGGGAGCAGCGACGTCGTCCAGCGGGTGGCGCCGATCTGCGCGGCGACCGGAATCACCCCCCAGCCGTAGCTCACCCGCGGGGCCACCGCGGCCAACTCACCGCACTCGTCCGGCCCCACGGTGACGAAGTGGAACGGCGACGGACCCCGCCAGAACCACAGCTCACCACTGAACTCCAGAACCACCCGCCCAGGATACGAGGCGGCACCGACCCCGACCACCGGTCAGCGGGGCAGGGTTCGGGGCATGCCGAACGGGGCCAGCATGCCGTTGTCCGGGAACCGGGTCAGCGCGCTGATGCCGGCCTCGGTAACGGTCAGCACCAGCACGCCGTGCGGGTGCGGCACCGGCGAACGCGGGTCGAACAGGTAGCAGCCGAACGCCGGCTGACCGTTGGCTGAGGTCGGAATCAGCCGGTACCCCCGGCCGTCCCGGAACGCGATGGTGGCCAGGAAGTGCCTGATGTCCTCGCGGCCCTGGTACTCCAGCGGTACCGGCGGCATGGTCAGCCAGGCGTCCGTGGTGAGCAGCGCGATCACGGCCGGTAGGTCGCCCGCCTCGAACGCGGTGGCGAACTGCTGCGCCAGTTCCCGCTCCCGCTGCGAAGAGGCCCGCGGGCCGCTCCGGGAGTCCGCCGGCAGCCGCTCGGCCAGCGCCACCCGGGCCCGCTTGAGCGCGCTGTTCACCGCGTCCTCGGTGGTGTCCAGCAGGTCGGCGACCTCGGCAGCCCGGTAGCCGAGCACGTCGCGCAGCACCAGCACGGCACGCTGGTTCGGGACCAGTAGTTGCAGGGCGGTCAGGAAGGCCAGCGACACCGACTCCTTCAGCTCGTAGCGGGCCTCCGGGCCGGGAGCGGCGTCCGGCACGCCGGCGAGCAGCAGGTCGGGGTACGGCTCCAGCCAGGTCACCTCGCCGGAGCGGGTGGCCGGCGGCAGGGTCACGTCGGGCTGGTACGCCGAGCGGGGGCGGCGGTCGCTGTCCCGCAACGCGTTCAGGCAGCGGTTGGTGGCGATCCGGTACAGCCAGGTACGCAGCGAGGACCGGCCCTCGAAGCTGGCCAGCCCACGCCACGCCGCCAGCATCGTCTCCTGGAGCATGTCCTCGGCGTCCTGCACCGAGCCCAGCATCCGGTAGCAGTGCACCCGCAGCTCATGCCAGTACTCGCCGGTCAACTCCGCGAACGCGGTGTCGTCCCCGTCCCGCGCCAGCGCCAGCGCGTCGTCGGTCCCCATCGTGATCCCACTTCCCGTCATCACCATGCTGACACCGGTCACCCCGGAAACTGGTCGCGCCCAGTTGCCCGGCCGGCCGGTGTCGTTATCAGCGTGACGACAACCTCAGCCGACAACGTCCTGACCCCGACCCAACGCTGGGTCCTGCTGCTCAGCTCGCTCGCCTCCTTCATCGTCGTGCTCGACCTGTTGGTGGTGGCGACCGCGCTCTCCACCATCCAACGCAGCCTGGGCGCGAGCCTGGCCGACCTGGAGTGGACGATCACCGCGTACACCCTGACCTTCGCCGTGTTCCTGATGGCCGCTGCCGCCCTGGGCAGCCGGTACGGCCGGCGGCTGGTCTTCGTCGTCGGGCTGGCCGTCTTCGGCCTGGCCTCGGCCGGCTGCGCGCTCGCCTCCGACGTGGGCACGCTGGTGGCCGCCCGCGCCGTGCAGGGACTCGGCGCGGCGGCCGTGATGCCGATGGCGCTCGCCCTGCTCAACTCGGCCTTCCCGCCGCACCGCCGGGGCTGGGCCATCGGCATCTACGGCAGCGTCACCGGCCTGGCGGCGGTGCTCGGCCCGATCCTCGGCGGCGCGGTCGCGCAGGGCCTGTCCTGGCAGTGGATCTTCTGGGTGAACGTGCCGATCGCGCTGGCCGCCATCCCGTTCGTGCTCACCAAGGTCCCCACCGGCAGCGGCCCGGTGGGCACCGTGGACCTGCCCGGACTGCTGCTCGGCGCGGCCTGCTGCCTCGGCCTGGTCTGGGGCCTGATCCGGGGCAACGACGACGGCTGGGGCAGCCCGTCCGTTCTCGGCTCGCTGGTCGCCGGGGTCGCCCTCGGGGTGGCGTTCGTGGCCTGGCAGCGCCGGGCGCGCTCGCCGATGCTGCCGCTGCGGCTGTTCGGCTCGCCGGCCTTCGCGGCCGGCAACGTGGTGATGCTGGTCCTCAGCGCGGCGCTGACCAGCCTGATCTTCTTCACCGCCCAGTACTTCCAGGTGAGCCTGGGCAGCGGGCCGTTCGGCGCGGGGCTGCGGCTGCTGCCGTGGGGGATCATCCCGCTGCTGCTCGCGCCGCGCGCCGGGGCGCTCGCCGACCGGTTCGGGGAGAAGGCGCTGGTGATCCTCGGGCTGGCACTGTTCACCCTCGGCTCGGCCGGGCTGGCGCTGGTCGCGGACGCCGACGCCGGGTACCTGCCGCTGCTGGCGCCGATGACGCTGGTCGGGGCCGGGTTCGCGCTGGCCGTGCCGGCCGTCACCAAGTCGGTGGTGAGTTCGGTCGCGCTGGCCGACGTGGGCACCGCCTCCGGCGCGTTCAGTACCGCCCGGCAACTCGGCGGGGCGCTGGGCGTCGCCGTCACCGGCGCGGTCTTCGCGGCCACCGGCGGCTACACCTCGGCGGCCGAGTTCAGCCACGGCTACCGGCCCGCCGCGTGGGTCTGCGCCGGCTTCGCCGCCGTCGGCCTGGCCGCCGGGGCCGCGCGCCGCCCCGCGCCGCCCCGCCGCCACCTGCGTCGGTCCCGCCCGCCTCGCACCGCCCGCCGCGCCGGGTCCGGCCGACGGGCGGACCGGCCCTGTCGCGGCGAGGCGGGGTGGCGTCGGCCGGGGTCGCGGGGGCTGGTGCGGTCAGCGGGGCTCAGCCGGGTGCCAGCCGAGCGCCGGACCGAGTCGGGTCGCCATGTCGGTGAGGATCTGCACGTAGTCGTCGTGCTGGAAGCTGAACGGCAGCGCGAAAGCCACCTCGTCGACCTCGCGGAACGCGGCGTGCGCGGTGAGGCGATCCGCGATCTCGGCGGAGCTGCCGAGCAGGTCGGGCGCGAACAGCAGCCGCGCCGGTCCCTGCGGCGCCGTGGTACGCGGAGTGCGACCAGCCACGTACTCCGCGTACCTGGCCCGCTGGTCAGGAGTGGCGCTGTCGGTGGGGATGACGACCAGGCCCTGGGAGACCCGGGCCGCCGCACCGTCCGGGTGGTGCTCGCGGAACCGGCGGATGTGCCCGAGCTGGATCGCGGCGAAGTCCACCGGCTCGGTGGGGTCGCCGGCCCGTACCACGCTGCTGGTCAGGAAGTTCATCCCGTGCTCGCCGGCCCACTGCGCGGAGCTCAGGCTCGCGCCGCCGTACCACATCCGCCGCCCGAGGCCGGGGGAGTGCGGCTGGATCCGGTTCGAGTACACCTCGATGCCCTCGACGCCGCTGAAGTCGGAGGCCGGCTCGCCGCGCACGAAGTCCAGCAGCCGGCGTACCCGCTCATGGCTGAAGTCCTCCGACTCGGCGGTGTCCGGGTAGAGGGCCGACTTCACCTGCTCGTAGTGGATCGGCGGGCCGACACTGACTCCCGGGTTGAGCCGGCCACCGGAGAGGAGGTCCACGGTCGCCAGGTCCTCGGCAAGGCGCAGTGGGTTCTCCCAGCCCACCGGGGTGACGGCGGTACCCAGCTCGATCCTGGACGTGCGCTGGGTAGCCGCCGCCAACACGGCGACCGGCGAGGAGATGCCGAACTGCAGGTGCCGGTGGCGCAGCCAGGCGCTGTCGAAGCCGAGCCGCTCACCGAGTTCGATGATCTCCAGGGTCGACTCGTGACCCCGGCGCGGATCGGCCTCGTCGAACAGCCCGATGGTCAGGAAACCCAGCTTCCGCAACGGCTTCGATCCTGACTGCACCGGTACCTCCCGCGTCCACGCGCGCCCCGCCGGGGCACGATCACCGGCCGATTGTAAGGACCAGCGCGCCGCGTACCCCACCGGCCGCCAGCCGGGTGTGTGCCTGCGCCACCTGCTCGACCGGGTACGTCCCCGCGGTGCGCAGCGTCAACTCGCCCCGCTGCACCAGGTCGACCAGGTCAGCCAGGTCGGTACCGCCGCTGTGCACGCTGACCTTCCCGACCCGGATGTCCCGCTCCGGCGTCGGGGCGGCCGGGCCGACCACGGCGACGAAGCTGCCGCCGTCACGGACCGCGCCGAGCACCGGCGGACCGAGCACCGCCGCGTCGAGCACCCCGTCCACCCCGGCCGGCACCAGCTCCCGCAGCGCTGCCACCGGGTCGGCGGAGCGCGGCACCAAGGTGGCGCCCAGCCCGGTGACGAACTTCTCGTCATCCGGCCCGGCGAGGGCGTAGACGACGAGTCCGCTGCGGACGGCGAGTTCGACGGCGAACGCCCCGACGCCACCGGCCGCCCCGGTCACCAGCAGGCTCTGCCCCGGGGCCAGCCCGAGCAGTGGCAGCGCCTGCAGCGCGGTGAGCCCGTTGAGCGGCAGGCCGGCCGCGTCCACCGCGCTGGTCCCGACCGGAGCCGGTGCGAGCGCCGTGGCGTCCAGCACCACGTACTCGGCCTGGGTGCCGACCAGGGTCTCGAACCAGTCGGACAGCCCCACCACGGCGTCCCCCACCGCGTACCCGCTCACCCCGGCGCCCAGCTCGGCGACCTCACCCGCGAAGTCCCAGCCGAGCACGTACCGCTCGCGCTCGGGGACCAGCGCGGCCAGTACCCCCGCCCGGGCGGCGCCGTCGGCCGGGTGCACGGCCGCCGCCCGGACCCGTACCTGCACCTGTCCCGGTCCCGGCTGCGGCTGCGCCACCTCCGCCACCTGCAGCACCTCCGGACCGCCGTACCCCTCGATCACTACCGCGCGCATGTCCGTTCTCCCGTTCTGTTTCGGCAACCTTCCGGGCTATCCTCTGTCCGTAGGGCACCAGAAGTAAGTAGGTACCTCTGAGTGCCCTAGTTACCAGAAGGTGGGTACACGATGGCCACGAGGACGGCGGCGCAGCGACGGGCGGCGGCCAAGGAGGCGTACGACGCGTTCCTGGAAGCCTGCCCGAGCCGGCAGTTCCTGGACGCGATCAGCGACAAGTGGGTGTGCCTGGTGGTGAGCGCGCTCGCCGACGGCGCCCGGCGACACAGCGAGCTGGCCCGCGAGATCGGCGGGGTCAGCCAGAAGATGCTCACCCAGACGCTGCGCTCGCTGGAGCGCGACGGCCTGCTGCGGCGGACCGTCACCGCCTCGGTCCCGGCCCGGGTCGACTACGAACTCACCCCGCTCGGCCGCAGCCTGCTGCCGGTGACGGCGGCCATCAAGGCCTGGGCGGAAGCCAACATGGACCAGGTGCAGGGCAACCGCAGCAGCTACGACGCCCGGGTCGCCCGCACCGCCGCCCGCGACCGCCCGCACGCCGTCGCGGCCGCTCGGTAGCGATACCGGCGAGCCTGACCTGCGGCCACGCCCGGCGGATCGCGCCGGGCGCGGCGGGTCAGGTCAGTTCGCCGCGAGCGGGTAGGTCTCGCGGAGGTTGACCTGGCTGTAGGTGACGTGCCGGGTCAGCGGGTCCACGGCGCGGGCGGCGTCGGTGACCGGCAGCAGGCTGTGCGTCTCGTTGTTGAGCCGGTAGAACGCCTCGGCGAAGTTGACCCCGGCGACCCGGCCGAACTCGCCGTTGTTGGACTCGATCAGCTTGCGGGCGAAGAGTCCCGAGTAGCCCTGGCTGTCGAAGCAGTCCATCGCGGCGATCTTCCTACCCACCACGGGGGTGATGTCGATGAGCACGTCGTTGCGGATGCCGAAGGTGCTCAGCCCGTCGGCCGCGATGACCGGCAGCGAGGTGAAGAACACCTGCTTCACGTGGTACTCCGCGCGGCCGTCCAGGTTGCGCAGGTAGCTGCCGGTACGGCCGAGGGCGGCCAGCACCGTGGTGGTCGCCACCGTGTGCGTGTTGCTGGCCACCACCGGGTTCACCGGGTAGTCGCAGATCAGCACGTCCGGCCGTTCGATGGCGATCTGCTCGGCGACCCGGTCGACCACCGGCTCCTGCAGCGAGACCATCGTGTCGTCCAGGTCGAGGCTGATCACCCGCTGGATGCCGACGATCTCGGCGGCGCGGGCCAGCTCGCCCTTCTTGTGGGCGATGATGTGGTCCAGATCGGCGTTCGCGATGGACTCGTCGGGTGCTTCCTTGCGCCACTCCTCGGCGTAGCGGTTGGCGTGGATGCGCCCGCCGTGGGTGAGGATCAGCGCCACCACCTCGTCGCCGGCGTCAGCATGCCGGGCCAGGGTGCCGCCGCAGTTGGTGATGGTGTCCGCCGGGTGCGCGTAGATCGTCATGACCTTCATGGCTGCAAAGCCTCACGCGGAATAGCGTTCCATGTCAACGGTTTCCACCTCAGTACCGGGCCGAAATCGGCCACCGGTCAACAACTTCCGCCCCGCGCACGGCGTAGAGGTGACTCCACATGTTGGTGGTTCCGCAGGCGTGGTTGGGCACCAGCCGGACCAGATCGCCCACCCGCAGCCGATCGGTGCCCTCGCCCAGCAGGAAACCGTGCTCCTCGTTGCCGTCTGCGAAGCTCACCCCGGCCAACGGCGCAACGCCCGTGTCACAGGCGATGCCGACCCCCCCTGCGGCGGCGACGGAGTCCGAACTCATCGCCTTGATACCGGCGTCGGTGATCGCCCGGCCGGCGCGCTGCACGCTGGCCACCCGGCCCAGTACCGTCAGCGCGCAGTCGGCAAGCGTGGCGCTGCCCAGCCGGACCTGGTTGGCGTCGTAGTACACGTAGGTGCCCGGCCGCCCCTCGGTGACGCCCGCGACGAACGGCGCGGAGGTGGCCCCCGGCGTCGAGCCGACCGACACCACGTCGAGGTCGTGACCGGCCCCGCGCAGTGCCTCCGCGACCCGTACCAGCAGCGCCCCGGCCGCCTGCCCGGCCAACTCCAGATCGGGGCGGCCGGGTACGCCGGAGATGTGCCCCTCGTGCGTCAGCACCCCGCGCAGCCGCAGCCCCGGGCAGCGCGGCGATCCGCTCCGCAACCGCCACCGCGTGCTCCGGGTCCACGCCGAGCCGGGCGTGCCCGGTGTTCACCTCCAACACGAACGGCACCGTGACACCGGCCGCCGCGGCGGCAGCGGACAGCGGCTGCGCTGCCTCCGCGGAATCCAGCGCGACCGTCAGCCCGCCGCCGGCCGCCGCGCCGACCACGAACTCCACCTTGCGCGGCCCGACCGGGACGTGCGCCCACAGCAGGTCACCGACGCCGTTGCCCTGCAACCACGCCACTTCGGCCGCCGTCGAGCAGGTGAAGCCGATCGCCCCGGCGTCGAGTTGCCGGCGGGCGACCTCCCAGCACTTGGAGGTCTTGACGTGCGGTCGCAGCGCCACACCCGCGCTCGCGAAGCTGGCCGCCATGGTGGCGATGTTGTGCTCCAGCCGATCCAGGTCCACCAGCAGCGCAGGGGTGGGAAGTTCGGCAAGCGTTCCGGTCACCGGGTCAGCCCCAGTGCCTCGCGCGGGTCGCCGTCGATCAGCCAGTCCAGCGTCTCCGCCTTGATGTGCGGCAGGCCGGCCGGGCGCATCGCGGCCAGCTCGCGCAGCCCGGCCACCGCGTCCGCCGGCGTCCACATCGGGAAGTCCGAGCCGAACAGCAGCTTCGGCACCACCGCCCACTCCTGCGCCCGGCTCAGCGCCAGGTACCCGTCCAGCGGGCGGGCCCAGGCCGCCGAGACGTCCCCGAAGACGTTGCGGTTCTTGCGGAGCACCACGATCGTCTCGCGCTGCCACGGGTGACCGAGGTGCGCGATGATCTGCCGCAGCTGCGGATGCCGGCGGGCCACGTCGTCCACCAGCAGCGGGTTGCTCAGCTCCAGCCGGCCCTCCGGGCTGGGGGTCGCGCCCATGTGCCACAGCACGATCAGGCCGGCCTCGGTGGCCGCCCGGAAGAACGGGTCGTGGGCCGCGTCGCGCGGGTCGAAGTGGGCCAGCACCGGGTAGAGCTTCACGCCGCCCAGGCCCCGGGCGATGCCGTCGGCCAACTGGTCCAGCACGTCCGGGTCGCTCAGGTCCAGCGCCATGAAGCCGATGGTGTTCGTCTGCGTCTGCGCGCAGAACTGTTCGACGAACTCGTTCGGGGTGATGACACCGGCCCGGGTGGCCCGCATCCCGAAGACGAAGGCGAGGTCGACCCCGCCGGCCGCCATCGCCTCGTCGTACTGCTCGGGGCTGTGGTCGGCATACTCGTGGCCGTAGACCGGCTGCCAGTTGCGGTGCCACTCGCAGCCCCAGTGCTGGGCGAGGTGGCAGTGGGTGTGGACGTCGATCATGTGCGGTCGTGCTCCTCGGTTCGGTTGGTGGTCACACCCGCAGGACGTGACCGTTGCGCGTGCCGGTGTGCCGGCCCTGTTCCACGGTGACGGCGCCGTTGACGAGGACCAGGTCGATACCGGCGGCGAACTGGTGTGGCGCGGTGAAGGTGGCCCGGTCGGTGAGCCGGTCGGGGTCGAGCACCAGCACGTCGGCGGCGGCGCCGGGGCGCAGTACCCCCCGGTCGGTGAGGCCGACCCGGGCGGCGGGCGCGGACGTGCAGCGCCGGATCGCGTCGGGCAGGTCGTCGGCGTAGCGGTGCAGGTACCGGGGGAAGGTGCCGTAACTGCGCGGGTGCGGGACGCCGGAGCCGGTGATGCCGTCCGGATCGAGGCTCAGCCCGTCCGAGGCGACCACGGCGGCCGGGTGCCGCAGCACCGTGCGCAGGTCGTCCTCGCTGCGCCCGCCGGCCGTCATCATCGCCCCGGTGCCCAACTCGGCGAGCAGGTCCAGCGCGACCTCGTCACCGTCGACCCCGCGCTCGGCGGCCAACTCCGCGATGCTGTGCCCCACCTCGGGGTCGTCGCCGGCCCGGGAGGTCCAGCTCAGGGTGATCTCGTCCCAGCCGGTCGGCCGGGTACGCCAGCTCTGCCGCACTGCCGCCCGTACCCCCGGATCGTGCAGTCTCGCCGGCCACACGTCCGCGCCGCCGGCCGTCACCGACGCCGGCAGCAACTGCGCGAGCGGGGCGTTGCCGTGCAGGTACGGGTAGATGTCCACGCCCACCGACAGCCCGTCGGCGTTGGCGGCGTCGACCAGGTCCAGGGCGCGCCGCACGCTGCCCCAGTTGCGCCGGCCGACGGCGGCCAGGTGGGAGATCTGGGTGGCGCAGCCGGACGCGCGGGCGACCCGCAGCGCCTGCTGCACCGAGTCCAGCAGCTCGTCGTCGTAGTTGCGGACATGCCAGGTGAAGATCTTGCCGGCCCGCGCGGTCACCTGTGCCAGCCGGATCATCTCCTCCTCGGTGGCGTACGGCAGCGGCGGGTACACCAGTCCGGTGGACAACCCGACCGCACCGGCGTCCAGGGCCTCGGCGAGCAGCGCGCACATCCGGTCGACGTCGGCCGCGCTGGCCGCCCGGTCGTCGAAGCCGCACACTGCCGCGCGCAGCACCAGGTGGCCGACGAGCGCCGCGACATTGACCCCGGGCCCGGCGGCATCCACCGCGGCGAGGTACCCGTCCAGGTCGCGCCAGCTCCACTCGATCGCCGGGTCCAGGTCGAGGTAGCTGACCGCCTGCCGGATCGCGTGCCGGTCGGCGTCGGGCGGCAGCGGGGCGACGCCCATCCCGCAGTTGCCGACCACCTCGGTGGTGACGCCCTGGTGCACCTTGCTCAGCGCCCGGGGGTCGGACAGCAGGGTCAGGTCCGAGTGGGTGTGGATGTCAACGAAGCCCGGGGCAACCACCCGACCGCTGACATCCCGACGCGGCACGCCCTCGGCGGTCAGCCCGACCCCGATCTCTGCGATCCGACCCGCGCGGATCAGCACGTCGGCGACCCGGCCGGGGGTACCCGTGCCGTCCACCACCAGTCCGCCGACGAGGAGCAGGTCCGTACTCATGGAATGTGGTTTCATGTCTGCATGATCGAACGTATCCAACCCGAAGGCATGCCCGTTCCTCCCGTGCCGCTGTCGCCGGCCACCCGGGCCGGCGGCTTCGTCTTCGTCTCCGGCCAGACTGCCACCGACGACGACGGTGGCGTCTACATCGGCGATTTCACCCGCGAGGTGACCAGCGCCCTGGACAACGTCGAGGCCGTGCTGGCCGCCGCCGGCGCCACCCTCGACCAGGTCGTCAAGATCGGCGCGTACCTCTCCAACGCCACCCTGTTCGCCCCGTTCAACGAGGTCTACCGGGCCCGCTTCGGCGCGGCCCCGCCGGCCCGCACCACCGTCGTCGTCGACTTCGGCCACGCCAACGTCCGCGTCGAGATCGAGGCCATCGCCTACACCGGCTGAGCGCACGTCGGCCGGCCGCCTCTCGGCCGGCTCGACGTCGGCCGGGCGCAGGCCTGCTCGGGCGCAGGTCAGCCGGGCGCAGCGGCGCGGGCGTGGTCATCCGCCCGCGCCGACGCTCCCGGCGGCGCGAAGCGAGCGGTGCACGATCCGCAAGGCCACCGCGAAGTCCGGGTTGTCCGGCATCGCCTTGGCCACCTCGTCCAGGATCGCCACGTACTCGTGCTGGCGGGCCGGGCTGAACTCCCCGGACGGTCCGGAGACGCTCACCGCTGCCAGGATGTCCGCGCCGATCCGCACCGGGACGGCCACACAGCGCAGCCCGGTGCTGCGCTCGTTGTCGTCCAACGCGAACCCGCGCCGCACGATCCGCTTCAGGTCGCGGCGCAGTTCGGTGAGGCTGGTGATGGTGTTCGGCGTGAACGCCGCGTACGGCTCCGCCGGCAGCCGGCCCGGCAACTGCTCGTCCGGCAGCCCGGCCAGCAGCACCTTGCCCAACCCCGTGCAGTACGGGTGGTCCCGCGCGCCCAACTCGGTGGTGAAGCGCAGCGGCCGGTCCGGTTCGGCCACGCAGATGTGCAGCACCTGGCTGCCGTCCAGGACCCCGAGGTTGACGGTCTGCCCGGTGCGCTCGGCCACCGGCTGCAGGTATGACGCGGCCACCACCGTCAGGTCGAGTCCGGCCACGTAGGAGCTGGCCAGCCGCTGCACCTTGTGCCCCAGCCGGTACGCCGGCCGGTCGTCCACCCGGACCACGTACTCCATCTCGCCCAGCACCGACAGCAGCCGGACCAGGGTGCTCTTGGGCAGCGCGGTGCCTTCGCTGAAGTCGTTGAGGGTCAACGGTTCCGGCTTGGCCGCCAACATCTCCAGCAGGGCCAGCCCGCGGGCCAGCGCGGCGGCGTGGTAGTTCGCCGACGCGGGCCGGTTGTCGTCGACCGAGACCCGCGGTGCGGGCGGGCGGGCTGCTCTGGCCATCTGGCTCTCCTACTGCGAAGGCGGCGGGTGCGACGACGCGCCGCCCGGTTGGGTGGACCGGACCTCGGGGAAGTGACACGCGGCGGGATGCCCGACGCCGATCCGGTCGACGAGCGCGGGGGCTTCCTGCGCGCAGATGTCCTGTGCCTTCCAGCACCGGGTACGGAACCGGCAGCCGGACGGCGGGTTGCTCGGGCTGGGAACGTCACCGGTCAGCGTGATCCGCTGCCGGTCCTCGCGACCACGCGGCTGCGGAATCGGGATCGCCGACAGCAGCGCCTGGGTGTACGGATGGGTGGGTGTGGTGAAGATATCGTCGCGGGTGCCGGTCTCCACCACCGCGCCCAGGTACATCACCGCCACCTGGTCGCAGATGTGCCTGACCACCGCGAGGTTGTGCGAGATGAACAGGTAGGCCAGGCCGAGCCGCCGCTGCAGGCCGCGCAGCTGGTTGACGACCTGCGCCTGGATCGACACGTCCAGCGCGCTGACCGGCTCGTCCAGCACCAGCAGCCGGGGGTCCAGGGCCAGCGCGCGGGCCAGGCTGACCCGCTGCCGCTGCCCGCCGGAGAACTCGTGGGCGTAGCGGTCGGCGTGCTCGGGCCGCAGCCCGACCAGCTCCAGCAGCTCGGCGACCCGGTCCGCGCCGCCGTCGCGGTAGCGGTGCTGCACCCGCAGCGGCTCGGCGATGATGTCGTGCACCGTCATCCGCGGCGACAGCGAGGCGTACGGGTCCTGGAACATGATCTGGATGTGCTGCCGGCGCTCGCGCAGTTGCCGCTGGGACAGCCCGGCCAGGTCGGTGCCCTCGAACTCGATCCGCCCGGTGGTCGGCTCCAGCAGCCGCACCAGCAGCCGGCCGGTGGTGGACTTGCCGCAGCCGGACTCGCCGACCAGGCCGAGCGTCTGGCCGGCGTGCAGCTCCAGGTCCACCCCGTCGACCGCGCGCACCACGCCGACCTCGCGGCGCAGCACGCCGCGCCGGATCGGGAAGTGCTTGGTGCAGCCCGGTGACCCGCAGCAGCGGCTGCCCGCCCGCTGCCGCAGGTGCGTCGATCGTGCCGGTCACACCCCCACCTCCCCTCGGTCGTACACCGTGTCGGGGTCGGCCCCGATCAGCTCGGTGTGGAAGTGGCAGGCGCTGGACCTGCCCGGGCCGATCGCCACCAGCGGTGGCCGCTGCTCGCGGCACAGGTCGCGGGCGAGCGGGCAGCGCGGGTGGAAGGCGCAGCCGGCCGGTGGGTCGGCCATGTCGGGCGGGTTGCCGGCGATCGGGTGCAGGTCGTCCGCCTCGGCGTCCATCCGGGGCAGGCTTGCCAACAACCCCATCGTGTACGGGTGGCGCGGGCTGTGCGAACAGCTCGTGCACACCGGCCGTCTCGACCACCCGGCCCGCGTACATCACCACGATCCGGTCGGCCAGCTCGGCGACCACGCCAAGGTCATGGGTGATCAGGATGGTCGCCGCGCCGGTCTCCGCCTGCGCCTGCTTGAGCAGCGCGAGCACCTGCGCCTGGATGGTGACGTCGAGCGCGGTGGTCGGCTCGTCCGCGATGATCAGGTCAGGGTCGTTGGCGATCGCCATCGCGATCATCGCCCGCTGCCGCATCCCGCCGGAGAACTCGTGCGGGTACTGCTTCGCCCGCTGCGCCGGGTCGGGTACCCCGACCATCTCCAGCAGCTCCACCGACCGGGCCCGGGCCGCCCGCTTGTCCCGGCGCTGCTGGTGCAGCAGTACCGCCTCGGCGATCTGCGCGCCCGACGGTGAGCACCGGGTTCAGGGTCGGTCATCGGATCCTGGAAGATCATGCCGACCGGCCCGCCGCGGATCGCCCGCAACTGGCTGGCCGTCAACGCCCGCAGGTCCCGCCCCCGGAAGGTGATCGTCCCGGCGAGGGTCCGGGCCGGTGGCTCGCGCAGCAGCCGCAGCACCGACATCGCGGTGACGCTCTTGCCCGACCCGGATTCGCCCACCACGGCGACGATCTCGCCGGCCCACACCGACAGGCTCACGTCGGAGACCGCGTGCACCACCCCGCCGTCGATGTGGAAGTCGACGGTCAGCCCGTCAATGCGCAGCAACGGTTCCCCGCGGTCCACGGCTGTTGTGTCCGCTGCGGTTGTGTCCAGAGCCGTTGCGTCCACGGCATTGCGCTGGGTGGGTGTCATGACTGCCTCGGATCCACGGCGTCGCGCAGGCCGTCGCCGATGAAGTTGACGGCGAGCACGGTGAGCGCGACCGCGATGCCCGGCGGCAGCCACAGCCACGGCTCGGTACCGGATCACGGTGAGGCTCTGCGCGTCGGTGAGCATGTTGCCCCAACTGGCGGCCGGTGGCTGCACGCCCAGGCCCAGGAAGGACATCGTCGCCTCCAACGCGATCGCCTGCGCCACCGCGAGAGTGGCCACCACGCTCACCGGGGGCAGCGTTGCCGGGATGATGTGCCGGCTCACCAGCCACAGCGGACCGGCCCCGGTGGACCGGGCGGCCAGCACGAACTCCTGCTCCCGCAGGGACAGCGTGACGCCGCGGACCAGCCGACCGCAGGCCGGCCACTGGAACAGCCCGATCGCGATGACCATGGTGATCACGCTGGGGCCGAGGATGCCGGCCAGCACCACCATCACCACCAGCGACGGGAACGACATGAACACGTCGGCGAGTCGCATCACCACCGCGTCCACCCAGCCACCGAGCAGGCCGGCGATGCTGCCCAGCACGGTACCGATGACGACGGCGATGGCCGCCGAGGCGAGCCCGACGCCGAGCGACACCCGGCCGGCGTAGAGCAGCCGGGACAGCACGTCCCGCCCGGTCGTGTCGGTGCCCAGCAGGTGGTCGCCGCCCGGCGCGGCCCGGGTGGCGAACAGGTCGATGGCGTTCGGGTCGTGCCCGGACAGCGCCCGCGCGAAGATCGCCGCGAACACCACGAGCAGCAGGAAGACGGCGCTGACAACGGCGACCCGGTGCCGGGCGAAGCGGCGCAGCGCGGTGCGCCAGGGGGAGCGCCGGGCACGCGCCGCACGCGGCGAAGCCGGCGCGTCGGCGACAGGCGGCGCGGTCGGCGCGCCGGTCGGATCGAGAGTCGGGACGGTCATGTCAGCCGCACCCTCGGGTCGACGACGGTGTAGAGCACGTCGGCGACCAGGTTGGAGATCAGTACCAGGATGGCGATCAGCAGCGCGAAGCCGACGATCACCGAGTAGTCGTGCTGGTTGACCGAGCTGACCGCGAGCTGGCCCATCCCGGGCCAGGCGAAGACCTGCTCCACGACCACCGCGCCGGCCAGCAACTGCGGCACGCTGGTGGCGATGATGGTCAGCACCGGGATCAGCGAGTTGCGCAGCGCGTGCCGCGTCACCACCCGGCGTTGCGGCGCGCCCTTGGCCTGCGCG
Source organism: uncultured Actinomycetota bacterium (assembly GCA_963794685.1). Lineage (GTDB taxonomy): Bacteria > Actinomycetota > Actinomycetes > Mycobacteriales > Micromonosporaceae > CAVTWH01. The sequence continues at coordinate 260,220 of CAWCFK010000018.1, forward strand.
GTGCGCACGTAGTCGGAGCCCAGTTCGGTGATCATGCTGCTGCGGATGTAGCGCATGAACGGCCCCGAGTTGCCGAAGCCCAGGATCAGCGCGGGCAGCACCAGGTGCCGCAGCGAGTCGACCAGGCCCGGCGCCTGCGGATCGGAGATCCCCGACGACGGCAGCCACTGGAATTTCAGCGTGAAGACGTAGATGGCGACCAGCGCCACGAAGAAGACCGGGATGGACACCGCGCCGAGGCTGAGGACGGTCGCGCCGTAGTCCACCGCGCTGTTGCGCTTGAGCGCCGCGATCATCCCCAGCGGGAAGGCGATCAGCAGGGAGATCACCAGGCTGACGCCCATCAGCTCGAGCGTCGGGCCGATCCGTTCGGCCAGCAGCGAGGTGACCGGGCGGCCGTTGAGCAGCGAGTAGCCGAGGTCGCCGCGGAGCGCGCCGGCCAGCCAGTGCCAGTACTGGACGACAGACCGACTGGTCCAGGCCAAGCTCGTGGCGCTTGGCCGCGATGAACGCGGCGCTGCCGGAGTTGAGTTCGCCGGCCGGGATGAGCATCGCGATCGGGTCGCCGGGAGCCTTGTGTACCAACGCGAAGATGGCAATGGTGATCAGGAACAGGACCAGCAGGTTCACCAACAACCGCCGAACCAGGTATGCGGCCACGCTCACTCCTTTCCTGCGCGGGGCGGCGGTACCGGGCCGTTGCCGACCCGGTACCACGACATCAGATGTTGATCGTCAGGAGATGCTCCAGCTCGCCGGGTCCCAGAAGTTCGCGTCCTGCGAGCCGGCCGCCTGGAACCCGTGCACCTTCTTGTTCACCCCCCACAACCCGTGCGGGTCGTAGAGCCACATCAGGTCGGCCGCCGCGTTCTCCTTGAGCGCCGCCTGGTCGTAGAGCGCCTTGCGGGCAGTTGCGTCGGCGGTCGTGTTGGCCTGGGTCATCAGCTCGTCCAGCGACGGGTCGCAGAAGTAGTTGATGTTGCCGCCGGCCGGGTACTGCTGCGCGCAGGCGGTGATCACGTTGACGCTGGAGGAGTCCACGGCGTAGTTGCCGCCGCCGTAGAGCGCCATGTCGTAGGTCTTGTTCTTGTACGTGTCGGCGATCTGGGCGGCCTGGATGTTCACCAGCTCCACCTTCACCCCGACCGCCGCCAACTCGCTCTGCACGATGGTGGCGGTGGCGTCCCGGTCACGCTGACCGTGTACCCACTGCAGCTTCACCGTGCGGTTGGGGTCCCAGCCCGCCTCGGCGAGCAGCGACTTGGCCTTCTCGACGTTCTTGGCGTAGTCGTTGAGGCCGGCCGGGGCGTGCGCCGTTGCTGAAGTCGGACAGCTGCACGTCGGCCTTGCCGGCCAGCACGCTCTGCACGATCTGCTTACGGTCCACCGCGTACAGGAACGCCTGGCGGACCCGGGCATCCTGGAAGTACGCCTTGGACTGGTTGAGCGCGATGCGGACGAAGCCGGCGCCGGCCTTCTCCTGGGTTGCCACGCTGCTGAAGCCGGCCACGGTGGCCTGGTCGGTCGGGGAGTACGAGGCGATGTCGATCCCGCCGTTGCCGAGCTGCGCGGTGGCCACGTCGGAGGTCATCGGCTTGAGGTAGATGTCCTTGATCTTCGCCGGGCGTCCGGTAGTTCGGGTTGGCCGTCACGTGCACGTACTGGTTCGTCAGGTACTCCACGAACTGGTACGGGCCGATGCTCACCTTGGGCGCGCGGAAGAACGGGTCCTTGGCGACGGTCTCCGGCGTGTCCTTGCCGAGGATGTGCTCGGGCAGGATGAACGTGGTGCCGATCAGCGCGAGCAGCCCGATGTTCGGGCTTGGCCGCCTTGATGACGAAGGTGTTGTCGTCGGGGGCGGAGAAGCCGGAGATGGTCGGTTGCCTTGCCCGCCACGAAGTCCGCGACCCCTTCGACGCCGGCGTAGGTGCCGGCGAACGGCGCTGGTGGTCTTCGGGTTGGCGAGCCTGGGTGTAGGTGTAGAGCACGTCCTTGGCCGTGAACGGCGTGCCGTCACTCCACTTCAGACCCTGGCGCAGCTTGAAGGTGAAGGTGGTGGCGTCCGGCGAGACGGTGTAGCTCTCGGCCAGCCGGGGCTGCAGCTTGTAGCTCGGGTCGACGGCGAGCAGGCCTTCGCTGATCAGCGACTGCACCTGGTTGTCCGGGCCACTGGACGGGGCCAGCGGACTGAAGATGCCCGACCGGCTCCTGGTAGAGGTAGACGTTGAGGGAGGAGCTGGCGCCGTTGTTGCTGTCAACCTTGGGTCCGGTACACGCGGTGAGGGCGAGCGCCGTCAACGCGGCACCGGCAAAGAGTGTCCGTCTCCAGTTGCCTGGCATGCTGTACCTCTCTGATCTGGCCGATACTCCGTGATGCGGGGCAGTGTTGCGAGGGAAGAGTTGTTGCGGGAGAACCGGTGGCTCAGACCACCGGGGTGACGAGGGTGCCGAGTTGGCCGATGGTGACGGTCAGCTCGTCCCCGGGCTTGAGGTATTCGCCGCTCGCCGCGCCGACCCCGGAGGGGGTGCCGGTGAGAATCACGTCGCCCGGCTCCAGCGTCATCAGCCGGGAGGCGTGGGCGATCAGTTCGGCGACCGAGAAGATCATGTCCTTGGTACTGCCGTGCTGCCGCGAGGTTCCGTTCAGTTCGAGGTCCACCGACAGGCTCTGCGGGTCACCGACCTCGTCGGCGGTGACCAGCCACGGGCCGAGCGGCGCGAAGCCGTCGAACCACTTGCCGGCCAGCCAGTCGAAGAACCAGACCGCCTTGTCGTCGGTGTCGCGCTCGAAGCCGTACTGCACCGACCGGGCCGACACGTCGTTGGAGCTCAGGTAGCCGGCGACCACGCCCAGCGCGTCGTCGACGCCGACATTGCGGCAGCGCTTGCCGATGACCACGCCGAGTTCGGCCTCCCAGTCGACCTGGTTGCTCTCGGCCGGCAACGCCACCGCCGCGCCCGGCCCGATGATGGAGGTCGGCGGCTTGAGGAACAGCCGGGGCGACAGCCGCGACTTGTCCAGTGGCTCGCCGCCGGTCTCGGTGACGTGGTCCTGGTAGTTGGCGGCGGCGGCGAGCAGCTTTCCGGGGCGCAGCAACGGCGCCAGCAACTCCACGTCGGCCAGCGGGTACTCGCCGGCGCCGGCCGGGACGGTGGCCGGTGTCACCGGGAACACCGTGTCCAGCAGGCTGTTGAGGTCGCCCTCGCCCAACTCCACCACGCGTGCCCCGTCGCCGTCGGCCAGGTAGCCGTGGCGTACCCGGTCGGCGCGCCGGTAGGTGACCAGTCGCATCAGCTTCTCCTTGAGTTCGACGGGGCGGCCCTGCGCCAGCGCCCGCTGTGCGGCCTCGACGACCCGGTGCACGTGCACCGCGTCGGCCGGCCCGAGTTCGGCGCGGCCGGTGGCGACCCCGGTCCGGACCATGTCCAGCAGCGCGTCGACGGTGCCCGGTCCGGTCCACCGCCGCTCGTTGCGGCTGGAGCTGCGCAGCTGCAGCGCCGGTCTGGTGGCGTCGGTGGCGAACACGCCGTGCGAGCCGCTGACCCGGTAGCGGTGCACCGCGATCCCGGCCGGGGTGACATCGCGCAGCCCCGTCGTCCGGCCCGCCACGATGGTGGCTGGTGACACCGTGCTCGTACTCCAGCAGCAGGGTCACCAGATCCTGGGTCGGCGGGTGCCAGTGGCTGCCGGCGACCGCGTGCACCCGGCGGACGGCGAGCCCGAGCAGCGCGTGCACCACGTCGATCGGGTACAGCGCCAGGTTCACCAGCTCGCCGGTCGGAGCCGGATCGCCGCCGGCGACGAGGAAGTCGGCCTGCACGTTCCACGGCAGCCCGACCTTGCCCGCCCGGACGGCGGCCTTCGCCGACCGCAGCGCGCCGCCCAGCCGCAGGTGGTGCGCGGGTACCACGACCACGTTGTGGCGCGCGGCGAGCTCGGCGATCTCCTGCGCCTGTGCCAGGGTGGCGGTCATCGGCTTGTCGGCGAGCACGTGCTTGCCGGCCCGGACAGCCTGCGCGATGACCTCCGCGCGGGACTCCAGCGGCGCGGCCACGCTGACCACGGCGATATCCGGGTCCGCGAGCGCCTGCGCCAGGTCGGTGTGGTGGCGCAGCCCGTACTGCTTGGCCGCCTCGGCCGCGCCGTCGGCGCCGGCGACGTCGACGGTGGCCCGCAACTCGAAGTCGTCCCGGCCGGCGAACGCCGGTGCATACATGTCGTTCTGGTGGTCCTGGGTACCGATCCCGCCGAACCCGGCCAGCAGCACACCAATCCGGCTCATGCCGCCACCGCCAGGTCGGTCAGCACGTCCGCGAGGGCGACCGGCTCGCCGGTGGCCATCGAGAGCTCGGCGGCGACGCCCATCGCGACCGCGAGCACCGCGTCCGCGACCGGCATGGCCGGCTCAGCGCCGCCGATGCTGTCCAGCCACGCCTCCAACTGCCGGGCGAAGCCGTTGCCACCGGCCGCTGCCACGGCCGTGGTGCCGGCTTCGCTGAAGAGCAGCGCCGACTCGCCGTCCCATTCCTGGGCGATGATCCCGTCTGTCCCAGCCACCAGCAGGTCGCGCTGGCCGAGCGAGCCGGGCCGGTGCGCCCGGCTCATCTCGCACACCGCGCTGGAGCCGTCGGCGTAGCTGACCACCATCTCCAGGTAGTCGTAGATAGCCAGCTCAGCGGCGGTCTGCCGGCGACCGCGGGCGTACACGCTGACCGGTTCGCCGGCCAGCCACCAGGTCGCCAGGTCCAGCAGGTGTACGCCGTTGTGCAGGGCGTGCCCGCCGGAGCGTGCCGGGTCGGCGACCCAGGCGCTCCAGTCCGGCCAGATCCAGCCGCCGAGGATGGACAGCCGCACGAACACCGGCCGGCCGATCGCGCCGGAGTCGATGCTGTGCTTGACCGCCAGCCCGTAGTCGTAGTGGCGGTGGGTGTGCGCGGCGGCGAGTACCCGGCCGGCGGCGGCGAACCGCTGCGCCAGCAGTCTGCGCGTCGGGGACCGTGGTGGCCAGCGGCTTCTCGATGAGCAGGTGCTTACCGGCGGCGGCGACGGCGCTGCCGGTGGCCGTGTGGGTGAAGTTGGGCGTGCAGACGATGACCGCGTCAACCTCGGGCCGGGCCAGCGCGTCGGCCAGGTCGTGACTGTGGCGTAGGCCACCCTGGGAACGGGCGAAGGCGGCGGCACGGCCAGGGTCGGTGTCCATCACGCCGACGAGGGTGGCCCGGCGGCTGGCGGCGATCGCGGCTGCGTGTGCGTCGGCGATGAAGCCGGCGCCCACGAGCAGGATGCCGATCGGCTGGTCGGTCACCGCTCACCCCCAGGTCGACAAAGCGCGGAACGTGATTCCATGTCGCGTCATCCTGTGTTCAGCACGCGGCCCTGTCAAGGTCAAGTCGGGGTCGGCCGATTGCGAGTTCGTAAAACATGGAATGTCTTGCCATGTTCTCGAAGCTGATCTAGCGTGCGAAACAGCGTGCCCCCCACCAGAGGAGACGGCAGCACATGAGCTACATCGTCGGCGCCTACGCGGCCGCACCCGTCCAGACCTCCTGGGATCCGGCTGTCGAAGCCGGGTACCTGGCCGCCGTGGCCGAGCTCCCCGGCCTACGCGGGCTGGAAGTGCCGTATACCGGGAAGTTGCACCACGACGAGGACTGGCTACTCGACCACCTGGACCCCGGCTGGGACCTGGTGCTCACCGCCATCCCCGGTACCGTCGCCCGCACCGCGGCCGATCCACACTTCGGTCTCGCGTCCCCCGACGCCACCGGTCGGCAGGCCGCACTCGACTTCACCGCCGGTCTACGCACCGCCGTACGCCGCATCCACGACCGCCTCGGTCGGGCCGCCGTCATCGGCGTGGAACTGCATTCCGCGCCGCGTGGCACCGGGACGGCCGAGGCATTCGCGGACACCCTCACCGAGGTCTGTGCCTGGGACTGGGACGGCGCGGCGCTCACCATCGAACACTGCGACGCGCTGCGCCCCGGCCAGGATCCGCAGAAGGGCTACCTCGACCTCGACGCCGAGTTGAAGGTCGTCGCCCAGGTCGACGGCCTCGCCGGGATCACCGTCAACTGGGGCCGCTCGGCCATCGAGGGGCGCAGCGCCGACACCGCCCGCGAGCACATCGCCGCCGTCGCCGCGGCCGGCGCACTGACCGGCTTGATGTTCTCCGGCGCAGCCGCCCGACCCGGCGCGTTCGGCGACGCCTGGCTGGACGCGCACCTGCCGCCCTCCGGTGGCGCGGACGTGCACGGCAGTGAGGGGTACGCCGGCCTCGACGCGTACGAGCCGACCTCGCTGCTCGGCCCCACCGAGATCCGGCAGGCACTGGCCGCGGCCGCCGGCCGGCAGCTGTTCACCGGCCTGAAGGTCGGCGTCCGCCCCACCGACGCCCCGCTACCGCGCCGCATCGCCTACCTGCGCGCCGCCCTCGCCCTCCTCGACCACGCCGCCGCCAACTGACCACACCCCGACGCCGACCCGCACGACCGGACGCTGACCCCGCCGACCCCCGACGCCGGCCAGCAGACCACCCCCACGTTCCGAAAGGGAGAAATGCCTTCCGCTCAGCCAGCCCCCGTGGCTCCCCGTTCGCAGACCGACTCGCCCCGCGGACTCGCGATCGCGCAGGCGGCGGCCCGGGTGATCCCGGGCGGAGTGAACTCCTCCACCCGCTACATCGGTGAGCCGTACTCCTTCGTCGCCGCCGACGGCGCGTACCTCACCGACGCGGACGGCCGCCGGTACCTCGACTACCACGCCGCGTTCGGGGCGATCCTGTTGGGGCACAACGCTCCGGTCGTCAACGACGCGCTCCGTGGCGCGATCGGCGGGGTCGACCTCACCGGCCTCGGGGTCACCGAGGTGGAGGTGGCGCTGGCCGAGAAGGTGGTCGAGGTGATCCCGTCCGCCGAGTCGATGATCGCCACGATGAGCGGCTCGGAGGCCACCGCGCAGGCGATCCGGCTGGCCCGCGCGGTCACCGACCGGGACCTCATCGTCAAGTTCCAGGGCGGCTTCCACGGCTGGCACGACGCGGTGGCGCGCAACGTCATCTCCGCCGCCGGACCTGGCCTACGGCCGCGACCCGCTGTCCAAGGGCATCCTCGCGCAGGCCACCGACGCCACCCTGATCGCCGAGTTCAACGACCTCGACTCGGTCGTCGCGCTGTTCGACGCGCACCCCGAGCGGATCGCCGCCGTCATCCTGGAACCCATCCCGCACAACGTCGGCGCGCTGCTGCCGACCGCGGAATTCGTCGCCGGGCTGCGCAAGCTCACCGAACAGCAGGGCAGCATCCTGATCTTCGACGAGGTGATCACCGGCTTCCGGCACGCGCTCGGCGGGTACCAGCAGGTGCTCGGCGTCACCCCGGACCTCACCACCTTCGGCAAGGGGATGGCCAACGGGTTCCCGATTGGCGGCCTGGCCGGTCGGCGGGACCTGATGGAGCACTTCAACGGGCAGACCGGCGACGTGCTGATGGCCGGCACCTTCAACGGCAACCCGCTGGCCTGTGTCGCGGCCCTGGCCACCATCGGCTATCTACAGGACCACCCCGACTACTACCAGCGCACCTTCGCGTTCGGCGAGCGGCTGCGCACCGGCCTCACCGCCATCGTCGACGACCTGGGCATCGAGGCAACGGTGGCCGGCTTCGGCGGTGTCTTCGCGCTCTACTTCGCCAAGTCCCCGGTCCTCGGCTACCGCGATCTGATGCGCAACAACAACACCGGCCTACGTCGCCTTCCACCGGGGAATGACCGAACGAGGTTTCCTGATGCTGCCGATGGCTCTCAAGCGCAACCATGTTTCCGGCGCACACACCGCCGAGGACATCGAGCGCACCCTCGACGCGGCCCGGGACGTGCTCGCCGGCCTGCGCGACAGCGGCGTGGTGGCACAGGCATGAGTTCCCCGGTCTATCCCGCGCACGACACGATCTTCACCTGGGCCGCGCCGCCGCTGCGGATCGGTCTCGGCGCGGTCGAGGAGATCGCCTTCGAACTCGCCAAGTTCGCGCCGGCCCGGGTACTGCTGGTCACCGACAAGCAGTTGACTGCGACCGGCTGGCCGGCGCGGGTGGCCGCGCTGATCCGTGCCGGCGGCATGCACTGCGGCATCTACGACGACACGCACGTCGAGCCGACCGATGCCAGCATGGCGGCCGCCGTGGCCGCCGCCCGGGACTCCGGTCCCTGGGACGCCTTCGTGGCGCTCGGCGGCGGCTCGGTGATGGACACCGCCAAGGTGGTCAACCTGCTCAGCACCAACCCCGGCGAGCTGGCCGAGTACCTGAACGCGCCGCTCGGTGCGGGCCGGGCGCCGGTGAACCCGCTGCGGCCGCTGGTGGCCGTGCCGACCACTGCCGGCACCGGCGCCGAGTGCACCGCGGTCGCCATCATGGACGTGCTCGACCTGCGGGTGAAGACCGGAATCAGCAACCCGCAACTGCGCCCGGTGGCCGCGATCGTCGACCCGCAGCTCACCATGTCGGTCAACCCGCAGGTGAGCGCGGCCAGTGGGATGGACGTGCTGTGCCACGCCGTCGAGTCGCTGACCGCCCGCCCGTACGACGCGGTGCCCCGCAAGCGGGCCGAGCAGCGGGCCGTCTACTGCGGCTCGAACCCGATCTCCGACGTGTGGACCGAACACGCCCTCGGCCTGCTCGCCACAGCACTGCGCACGGTGGTGCGGGACGGCTCGGACACCGAGGCCCGGACCCGGATGATGCTCGCCGCAACCTACGCGGGGATGGGCTTCGGCAACGCCGGGGTGCACCTGCCGCACGCCGCCGCGTACCCGATCGCCGGCCAGGTGCCCAGTTACCACGCGACCGGCTGGCCGGGCGACGAGCCGCTGGTGCCGCACGGGCAGGCGGTGTCGCTGACCGCCCCGGCCGTCTTCCGGTTCACCTTCGCCGCCGACCCGCAGCGGCACCTGCGGGCCGCCATGCTGCTCGACCCGACCGTCGCCGACCTGCCCCCCGCCGAGCAGTTGCCGACCGCGCTGATCCGGCTGATGCGCGACATCGGCATCCCCAACGGCATCGGCGCGGTCGGTTTCACGAAGTCCCACATCGACTCCCTCGTCGCCGGTACCCGCGCGCAGCAACGGCTGCTCGCCCAGGCCCCGGTGCAGCCGACCGACGAGGACCTCGCCGCGATCTTCACCGACTCGCTGACGAACTGGTAACCGCCCCCGGACACCTTCGGGCCGGCCGACTCAGCGTGGAGTCGGCCGGCCCGTTGGCATCGCGGCCCTGGGTGCGTGTGAGGATGTCGGCATGCGCGCCGTGGTGTTCGACGACTTCGGTACCACTCCGCAGGTCCGCGAGGTGCCCGACCCGGTACCCCCGGAGCACGGCGTGGTCGTCGAGGTCGCGGCCACCGGCCTGTGCCGCAGCGACTGGCACGGCTGGCGGGGCCACGACCCCGACATCCGGCCCCCGCACGTTCCCGGGCACGAGTTCGCCGGGGTCATCGCGGCCGTCGGCGCGGGCGTGCGCGGGCACCGGTTGGGCCAGCGGGTGACCGCTCCGTTCGTCTGCGCCTGCGGTACCTGCCCCCAGTGCCTCGCCGGCGATCAGCAGGTCTGTGCGAACCAGACGCAGCCCGGCTTCACGCACTGGGGCTCCTTCGCGCAGTACGTGGCGGTGCACCACGCCGACGTGAACCTGGTGGCGCTGCCGGATTCGGTGCGCGACGGGGCCGCTGCCGCGCTCGGCTGCCGGTTCGCCACCGCGTTCCGGGCCGTCGTCGAGCAGGGCCGGGTACGCGCCGGGCAGTGGCTGGTCGTCTACGGCTGCGGTGGCGTGGGACTGTCCGCCGTGATGATCGCGGCGGCCAGCGGCGCCCGGGTGGTGGCCGTCGACATCTACGCCGGGGCGCTGGAGCTGGCCCGCCGGCACGGCGCCACGGTGACGGTGGACGCCACCGACGACCACGACGGTGGCGTGGCGGCGGTACGCGCGGCGACCGACGGCGGCGCGCACGTCAGCATCGACGCGCTGGGCAGCGAGGCCACCTGCGTGGCCGCCATCCGCAGCCTGCGCCGTCGGGGCCGGCACGTGCAGGTGGGGCTGCTGCCCGCGGTGACCGGGTACCCGGCGCTGCCGATGGACCTGGTGATCGGGCACGAGCTCGAACTGCTCGGCAGTCACGGGATGGCCGCGCACGCGTACCCGGGAATGCTCGCTCTGGTCACCGCCGGCGTGCTGCGCCCCGACCTGCTGGTGGCCGACGTGCTGGCGTTGGACGCCGCACCGACTGCGCTGGCTGGCATGGACGACCACGCCACGCCGGGCATCCGCCTGATCGACCCCCGCCTGCCCTGACCGCCCGAGCCGGTGCGGCGAGGACGTTGCACGGGTAGCTGTATACCCAGTATGATACGCGGCATGATATCGAGTGTGGTGACGTCATGAGCGTCCGGCACGCGCTGCTGGCGCTGCTCAGCGAGGGCCCGAAGTACGGCCTGCAGCTGCGCGAGGAGTTCGAGGCGCGCACCGGCGAGGTCTGGCCGCTCAACGTCGGCCAGGTGTACACGACCCTGCAGCGGCTGGAGCGCGACGGCCTCGTCGAGTCCGACGACGACGCCGATCCCGGCCCGCAGAAGGGGTTCCGGATCACCGCCGACGGCGCCGAGGAGCTGGCCGGCTGGCTGCGCACGCCGCCCGACCTCGGCTCGCCGCCGCGCGACGAGCTGGTCATCAAGGTCCTGGTCGCGGTCCGGCTGCCCGGCGTCGACGTGCACGAGGTCATCCAGGCGCACCGGCGCTACCTGGTCGAGCTGATGCAGCAGTGGACCCGGCTCAAGGAGGAGGAGGCCGACCTCGACCTCGGCCTGGCGCTGGTGGTCGACGCCGAGCTGTACCGGCTGGACTCGGTCGTGCAGTGGCTGGACACCGCCGACGGCCGGCTGAAGCGGGCCGCGCTCGAACCGCCGGCCCCGGCCAGCCGGCCGCGGCACCGCAGCTCCGGCGCCGGGCGGGGGTACGCCGATGAGCGGGGTGCTGGAGCTGCGCGGCGTCTCGAAGACCTACCTGGACGGCGCCGACGAGGTGCACGCGCTGCGCGAGGTGGACCTGACCGTCGAGCCGGGCAAGATGGTCGCGGTGATGGGTCCCAGCGGCTCGGGCAAGAGCACGCTGCTCACCATCGCCGGGGCGCTGGAGACGCCGACCGCCGGCGAGGTGCTGGTCGCCGGGCAGCCGCTCGCCGACGATGTCCCGCGACGACCGGGCCCGGCTGCGCCGGCGCGCCATCGGCTACGTGTTCCAGGACTTCAACCTGCTGCCCGGGCTCACCGCCGCCGAGAACGTGGCGCTGCCGCTGGAGCTCGACGGGCTGTCGGCCGGCAAGGCCCGCGCCGCCGGGCTGCGCGCGCTGGAGGAGCTGGGCCTGGCCGACCGCGCGTCCCGGTTCCCCGACCAGCTCTCCGGCGGCGAGCGGCAGCGGGTGGCGATCGCCCGGGCCGTCGTCGGGGACCGCCGGCTGCTGCTGGCCGACGAGCCGACCGGCGCACTCGACTCGGCCAACGGCGAGGCCGTGATGCGGCTGATCCTGGCCGCCTGCAAGCGCGGCGTGGCCGCGGTGGTGGTCACCCACGACGCGCAGCTCGCCTCGTGGGCCGACCGGGTCGTGTTCATCCGCGACGGCCGCATCGTCGACCGCACCGCCCCGCGCCCGGGACCGGACTCACTGCTGGCCGAGGAGACGGCCCGATGAGCGTCACGCTGGAGGACCGGCCGCTGGCACTCGGCACCGGCCACGGCGGGATGCCCGCGCGGCGGGCCGTGGTGCGCTGGGCCTGGCGGCTGTTCCGCCGCGAGTGGCGCCAGCAGTCGATCGTGCTGGCCCTGCTGCTGTTCGCGGTCGCGGCCACCACCGTCGGCCTCGGCCTCGGCGCCAACGCCCCGCAGGCCGGGTCGATCTTCGGCACCGCCGATCACCTGGTGACGCTGAACAGCACCGGCAGCCCAGCTCGACGCCGACATCGCCACCCTGCGCAGCTCGTTCGGCACCGTCGACGTGATCGAGCACGAGAAGAAGATCCCGGTGCCCGGCTCGGCGAACGGCGTCGACCTGCGCGCCCAGGACCCCAACGGGCCGTACGGCCGGACCATGCTGCGGCTGGACAAGGGCCGCGTGGCCACAGGGCGCGGACGAGATCGCCGTCACCGATCGGGTGGCGAAGGTCTTCGACCTGCACCTCGGCGGCACCTGGAACCCGGGCGGCCGGCAGCGGACCGTGGTCGGCCTGGTGGAGAACCCGCTGAACCTGCACGACGAGTTCGCTCTCGTGGCGCCCGGTCAGGCCACCGCCCCCGACCAGGTCGACGTGCTCATCCGGGCGACGGACGACGGACGTTCACGAGCGAAGCCGCGGCCCGACGGCGCGTCGATCCAGGTCCGACTCCGACGCGACGAACGGCTCCAGCATCCTGGTGCTCATCCTCGCCACGATCGGGCTGGTGTTCGTCGGCCTGCTCGCGGTGGCCGGGTTCACCGTGATGGCCCAGCGGCGGCTGCGCGCACTCGGCATGCTCGGCGCGATCGGCGCCAGCCACCGGCACATCCGGCTGGTCCTGGTCGCCAACGGCGCGGTCATCGGTGTGGTCGGCGCGCTCGCCGGGGCGTGCCGTCGGCGTGCCTCGCCTGGGTCGCGCTCGGCCCGCAGCTGGAGCCGCTCGTCGGCCACCGCATCGACCGGTTCGACCTGCCCTGGCTGCCGGTGCTCGTCGCCGTCCTGCTGGCCATCGTCACCGCCGTCGCCGCCGCCTGGTGGCCGGCCCGCGCCGCCGCCCGCATGCCCGATCGTCGCCGCCCTCTCCGCCCGCCCGGCGCCGCCCCGCCCCGCCCACCGGTTCGCGGCCGCTCGGCGGGGTCCTGCTGGTCGCCGGGCTGGCCGCGCTGTTCCTGGCGCAGCAGACGAAGCCGCCGTACATCATCGGCGGCGTCCTGGCCACCGCGATCGCCCTGCTGCTGCTCGCCCCGGTCGGCGTCGCCGCCCTCGGCCGGCTCGCCCGGCTACGCTCCGCTGGCGCCCCGGCTGGCGCTGCGCGACCTGGCCCGCTACCGGGCCCGGTCCGGCGCCGCGCTGGCCGCGATCGCGCTGGCCGTCGGCATCGCCGCCGTCGTCGCCCTCGGCGCCGCTGTCACCGTGGCGAAGGCGGCCGCGCCCACCGGCGGCAACCTGCCCGCCGACCAGATCGTCGTCTGGCTGTCCCAGGAGGCCATGAACGGGCCGGTGCCGACGCGCTCACGCCGGCGCAGGCGGACGCCGCTGCGGCAGCAGGTCGACGCCATCGCCGCCGACCTGCACGCCACCTCGGTGCTGCCGCTGACCGGCGCCGTCGACCCGAACTCAGCCGCTCGAAGGCGCGGGCGGCCGCGCGCCGATGCTGCTCGGCCAAGCCGCACGCCCGGGCCCGGGCGGCCGGCGGCGTCATGTACAGCCGCAGCGAAGCGATCCCGCTCTTCGTCGCCACGCCGGAACTGCTCGCCCACTACGGCATCGACCCGGCGAGCATCAACGCCGGCACCGACCTGCTCACCCCGCGGGCGAGCATCGACGGGTACGACCTGATTCCGCGGCCGGAACACGGAGCTGGCAGCCGAAGCTGCAGCACGTGACGCTGCCCGACCTACACGTCGCTGCCCAACGTGCTGATCACGACGCACGGCCTGGACGCCGCTGCACCTGACGGCCGTCCCGGTCGGCTGGCTGGTCGACGCGCCGGGCCCGCTGACCCAGGCACAGGTCGACAAGGCGGAGCAGGCGGCCGCGCGCCGCCGGGCTCAACGTCGAGTCCCGCCCGACCGGCGCCGACCAGGCCCGGCTGGCCGACTACTTCACCGCCATCGGCATCGCGGTCGCGCTCGGCGTGCTCGCCATGACCGTCGGGCTGATCCGCAGCGAGACGGCCCGGGACCTGCGCACGCTCACGGCGGCCGGCGCCCGGCGACGGCACCCGGCGGGCGCTCACCGCCGCGACCGCCGGAGCGCTGGCGCTGTCCGGCGCGGTCATCGGCACCGCCTGCGCGTACCTGGCGCGTGCTGGCCTGGTACCACCGGGAGGCGCACTGGCTCGGCCCAGCCGCCGGTGCTCAACCTGGCCGCGATCCTGATCGGCCTGCCGATCGTCGCCTACGTCGGCGGTTGGCTGCTCGCCGGCCGGGAGGCGCCGGCGATCGCCCGCCAGCCACTGGACTGACCGACCGGATCACGCCGCCGCCCGCCCGGGCCTGCCCTGACCGGTGGGACGGGGTGGGGCGGGCGCCCGGCCCGAGCCCTGGTCCGCGGGGAGTCGAGCGGGCTGCGGCACAATGCGGAGGTGAGCACTCCGACGATCGCGTTGATCTCCGGCAGTACCCGGCCCGGCGCCACCAACAGCGCCGCGCTGCGGGCGCTGGCCGGTCCGTCCACAGTGGAGTACCAGGGCCTGGTCGAACTGCCCGCCTTCGTCCCCGACCTGGCCGCCCCGCCGACCGTGGCCGCGCTACGCGACCTGCTGGCCCGCGCCGACGCCGTACTGTTCTGCACGCCCGAGTACGCCGGCACCCTGCCGGGCAGCCTGAAGAACCTGCTCGACTGGACGGTCGGCTCCGGCGAGCTCTACGGCAAGCCGGTGGCCAGCATCAACGTCGCGGCCCCCGGGCGTGGCGACGGCGCACAGGCGACCCTGCGCCTGGTCCTCGGGTACGTCGGCGCGCGGTTCGTCGAGCCGGCCTGGGTCCGGGTGCCGGTACCCCGTGACGCGATCGGCCCGGACGGGCTGATCCACGACGAGGCTGTCCGTAGCCAACTGCACGCCGTCCTCGACGACCTGGCCGCCGCAGCGAGCGCCGCCGCCCCGCCGGCCTGACCGGACCGCCGCTCCACGCCGGCACGGGTCGGCGGGTCGGCGCGCGTCAGCCGGCGACGCCGACGATCTGCCAGCCGAGGTCGGGGAAGCCGGCGCGGGCGGCGGTGCGGTCGGAGCCGATGTTCGCCGGATCGTGCAGGTAGATCGGTACCGCCCCGGCCGCCAGGATGGCCCGGGCGGCCTGTGCGACCAGGCGCGCGGCCAGCCCCCGGCCCCGGTAGGCCTCCTCGGTGCCGACCGAGATCTCCAGGCCGTGCCGGTTGTGCCGCTTCACGCCCACCCCGGCGGCGTACCGGCCGTCCACGAAGGTGATCAGCGTCTTGCCGCCGAAGGGGCGCAGCCACTCCGGTACCCGGGGATCGGTCGCCTCGATCCACTCGCCGGCGTCCGGCAGCGGCGTCGGCTCGCCGGTCCACCGGAACTTCCCCTGGAACACCCACGCGCCCGGCCGTCCCAGCGCCGCCGGCAGCGCGCTGTGCACGTCCTCGACGGTGCGTACCGCGGCGGCGATCGGTCGGATACCGCTCGGGCGGCACGGAGAGCACGCCACCGTCCGGCCGGAGCACTCCGACCACGTCCCGGACCACGCCGTCCCAGCCGGGTTCGGCCCGCGCCGGCGAACCGACCACCGTCAACCCCGGCTTGTCCGGCCAGTCGCCCAGGAACTCCTCCAGGAAGTCCGCCAGCCGGGCGGACACCTCCGCGTCCGGCAGCGCCGCGTCAGCGGCGGGCACGCCGGAGAGGTCAACGAACTGGTCTCCGGCGCTGAGCGAGGGCATTTCGGGCTCCGTCCGGGTCTGGCGGCTGCGATCACCCCGACGTTACGCCAGAAGATCGCCGACCGCGCTCGACCACACCCGGCCTCCGCAGCGCCGGTGGCCCGTCTCAGGCGCTCCCGGCGCCCTTGCCGCGCCGCCGCCAGCGGGCGTGCACGGCCCGGATCGGGTGCCGCCACGTCTCCGGTTGGGCGGCGCCGGCGAGCGTCTGCGGCTGCGGCGGGGACGGGTACAGCTCGGAGCGCAGCCGGTCCAGGTGGTTCACCAGTTCACCGCGCACCGGCCAACCGGCCGCCGGGTCGGTGGTCTCGGTGTGCAGGGTTTCGGCGACGGTCCGCTGGCGCTCGGCGGCCCCGGCCAGCCGCCGGTCCACGTCGGCCTTCAGCGCCTCCCGGTCGACCGACTTCGACAGCGCGAGCCGCCCGTACGAGCGCAGCGCCCCGGCGAGTTCCCGCAGTACCCCGGCGACCGGGTCGGCGGAGCCGGGATTGCGTACCGGGTCGGCTTCCTCGGCGAGTCCGGCGGTGTCGTTGAGCGATCGGGTGACCCCGCGCACGGTGAGCGTCACCCGCTCCAACGAGTCCAGCCGGCGCCGCAGGTACACCCGCGGGTCGACGACGACCACGCTGCGCGGATTGAGCCGGACGCTCTCCTCGGCCTGGTCGAGCGCGTCCTCCACCCGCTCCAGCTCCTCACTGAGTGCCCGGGACCGCTCGACCCAGGTGTGCCGGTGCTGCGCGGCGTGCCCCTCCTCCAGGTCGGTGGCCATCTGGTCGAGCAGGTCAGCCAGCCGCCCGCTGAGGTCTTCGACCGCCTCCTCCGCGGACTGCACGTGCAGTGGCGCCAGGATCAGGTTCAGCGTCAGGCCGGTCGCCGCGCCGATCAGGGTGGAGGCGATCCGGTCCAGGCCGGCGCTCTCGGTCGGCAGCGAAAGGATCAGCATCGCGCTGATCGGCACCTCGAGGGTGCTGTCGCCGAGGCGGAGCACGTGGCCCACGGTCAGCGCCGCCGCGATCGTGACGGCGAGGCTGTACCAGGTGAAGCCGAGCCAGGCGGACAGCCCCACCGCCACCAGCACCCCGGCGAGCACGCTGGCGACCCGCTGCAGCGCGGTGCGGATCGTCTGGAACAGCGTCACCTGGACGACGAGCAGCGCGGTCAGCGGCGCCAGGATCGGTCGGGAGCTGCCGGTGACCAGGCGGGCCAGTTCGTAGGCCACGATCGCGATGGCGGTCAACCGGATGATGGTCAGCGTCGCGGGCTGGGCACGCCGGCTGACAATCGACAGCGACGTGCGCGCCGGCCGGGTCAGTTCCCGGCCGGCCACCCTGTCGCGGATGCCGCGGAGCAGGCCGGTGGGCTTGGGTACGGCGCGCATGACCAACTCCGAACGCTACCCAGCTCCGGCGGCCGGGCTCACCCCGATCGGGAGATCTGCGGCCGGGATTCGACAGCCAAGCCACTGTGCCCGCACAACCCTCACCCGCCACTCGCGGGCCCCCGCCCGCGTGTGCTGGTTGGATGTCGGGGGCCGTGACATAGTGGTCCGGCGATGGACGGGGGAGGGCGCATGGCGGGCTGGTTGGTCCGGCATCGGTGGTGGCTGGCCGGTCTCGGCCTGGTCAGTGCGGTGCTGGTGATCGGGGTGTGGCTGGCCTGGCCGGATCCGCGTCCGCCGGAGCCGGCGCGGGCGCGTCAGTACCGGGACTACACCGCCTGCCTGCTGACTGACGAACACGGGATCGCAGCCGATCCGGCGAAGGCCATCTGGGCAGGGATGCAGTCGGCATCGCTGGCGACCCGGGTGAAGGTGCAGTATCTGGCCGTCGTCGGGGAGCAGACCACGGACAACGCGGTGCCGTTCCTGCGCAGCCTCGCCCAGGGCCACTGCGGCCTGGTCTTCGGGGCCGGGCCGGTGGCCTCGGCGGCGGTCCGGGCGGTTTCCGGTGGGTACCCCGGGATCAGCTTCTTCGTCACCGACGGTGGTACGGCCGGCAACGTCGCGCTGTTGAACGCCGGTCGACTGACCGATGACGTGGACGGCCGGATCCGTAGCGTAGTGGCGGCATCACCGTCTATCCGGTAGTCGATGTTTGACGGATAGTGCGAATGCAGCCGCGCGCACCCCGCATTGTCGCAATCAGTAGTCAAGTGACTACAAACTCTCCCTTGCTGGTTGCCCAGATCAACCTCCACGATCTCCCCTACATCGATCACGGGGGATTGCATAGATGGCAACACGGGGGGTTGACCGTGCCCGGCTGCGCCGGAGCCGGTTGGGCCGGGGTACTCGTCGGCTCAGCATCGTGGTGGCGCTGCTGCTGGCATTGACCGTGGCGGTACCGCCGGGGAGCGTCCCGGCTGGTGGCCACCTGTCGATCTCCTGGCTGTGGAGTTGGCTGCGGACAGCGCCGGCAAACGCCAAGGACACCCCGCCCGGCGGACCCGCGCAGGGCCGTGGGCCGAACGGGGAACCGGGCCATTCCGCCACTGCCGCCGACACCCGGGGCGCCGGCGGTGTGGGCAAGCCCGCCGACATCGTCGACAACACCCCGGCCAAGCTGGCCAAGCTGATCGCCAACCAGAAGGCCGTCGCGAACAAACCCAAGCGCGGGTACGACCCGGCGACCAGCAAACTGACCGCGCGCAGCGGGACCAACGTCGAGGTGTACCAGAACGCCGACGGCACCCTGACCCGGCGCACCTACAGCGGCCCGGTCAACTACCAGGCCGCCGACAAGTCCTGGAAGGCCATCGACACCACCCTGATCCGGGGCGCCGACGGCCAGTTGGGCATGGGCGCGAACAGCGTGAAGATCGGCCTCGCCGGCCACTCGGCCAGCTTCGGGCGGGACGCCAACGGGGTGGCCACCCCGAACCTGGCCACGCTGACCCTGCCGACCGGCGAATCGGTGGCCTACGGGCTGGACGGAGCGGTCGCAGTCGAGCCGGTGGTCTCCGGCGGCGACGCAACCTACCCGAATGTGTTGCCGGGCACCGATCTGCGGTTGACCGCGACCCCCACCGGCTTCGCCAACCATCTCGTGCTGCGCTCCGTCGACGCTCCGTCGACCTGGCTGTACCCGTTGCGGCTCAACGGGTTGACCGCCCAGCTTGACGCCGACGGCTCGATCGGCCTGTACGACGCCAAGGGCAACCGGAAGGCATGGATTCCGGCCGGCGGCATGGTGGACTCGGCGCAGACCGGCTCGGGCGAGGGCGTGCACTCCTCGGCGGTGACCTACGCGCTGGTCAGCACCGCGAGCGGGCCGGCGCTACGGGTGGACGCCGACCCGACCTGGCTGCACGACCCGGCCCGGGTGTTCCCGGTGACGGTTGACCCGACGGCGATCTCCGGCACCTCCGGGGACGTGTACGTGGACAACGACTCCGGCACCACCTCCAGTGACCAGAACGGCGACAACCTCGCGGTCGGCACCTACAACGGCGGCACCACCAAATCCAAGGCGTTCGTGCAGTTCGGCGCGTTCTCCTCGGCGGTGCCCGGTTTCCGGATCACCGGCGCCACCCTGAAGCTCTTCCTCAGCTGGGCCTACTCCTGCACCACCTACCGGCCGTTCTCGGTGAGCACGATCAACTCGGCGTGGACGGTGCCGAACCTGGCCACCAAGTCACTCTCCGACTCGGCGGTGCCGGGCTACGCGAGCCCGCCGATCGGCACTTTCACCGAGACCACGCCCGGCACCGCGTGCACGAACACCGCCGGTACCCGCAGCGTCGGCAAGTGGGAGGCAGTGCCGCTCAAGCCCGACGTGTTCAACAACTGGGTGCTCGACCCGTCGACCAACTTCGGGCTGGCGATCACCGCATCGGACACCGACTCGTTCGGCTGGAAGCGCTTCACCTCGGCGAACTACGGCACCAGCGGGGCATACAAGCCGTACCTGGAGTTGACCTACTCGCAGCTGGCCCCGCAGGTCGACGGGCAGTACCCGGACAGCGGGTTCCAGTCCGGCACGCTGCGGCCGGAGCTGGTGGCCAACGCGCACGACCCGGACGGCTTCCCGAACCCGATCCGCTACCAGTTCGAGGTCTACAACAGCGACGCCGACATGATTGCCCAGTCCACCCCGAGCGCCGCCCCGACCTGGGTGGTGCCGGCCGGAGTGCTGGAGTGGGGGAAGGTCTACGCGTGGACGGTGAAGGTCACCGACGGTTCGTCCACCAGCACCTCCCAGTCGGTCAACCGGCTCACCACGGCGGTACCGCAGCCCGACGACACTGCCGGCCTGGCGCAGAACGGTGATCAGGGCTTCGATCCGAGTTCCGGCAACTACACAATGTCGGCCACCGATGCGAGCATCACCACGGTCGGTCCGTCGCTGAGCATCGACCGGGCCTACAACAGCGACGACCCGCGAGCCGGGGACGCGTTCGGGGCGGGCTGGTCGAGCCTGGCCGACGTGAAGGCCACCGAGCAACTCGACGTCGACGGCTCGGTCAAGACCGTGGTGGTGACCTACCCCAACGGGCAGGACGTCGCCTTCGGCCGCAACGCCAACGGCACTTTCGCCCCGCCGCAGGGCCGGTTCGCCACCTTCAGCTCGGTGACCGGTGGCTACAAGTTGGTGGACAAGGATGGCGCCACCTACCAGTTCACCCATGCCACCGGCGTGACCGGCCAGTACGGCATCACTTCGATCGCCGACGCGCAGCAGCGCACCGAGACGTTGACTTGGACCGGTGGCCGGATCTCCGACATCGTCTCGGCTTCCGGCCGGGCGCTGCACCTGACCTGGTCGACGCCGGCCGGCGCGAGCGCCGCGCACGTGGCCACCGTGGTCACCGACCAGGCCGTGGCGGGCGACCCGGCCTCGACGCAGACCTGGCAGTACAGCTTCTCCGGTGACCTGCTGACCGGGGTGTGTCCGCCGACGAACGCCACCCACTGCACCACCTACAGCTACGCGACGACGTCGCCGTACGCCCGGGCGTTGAACAACCTGGGGCCACGCAACTACTGGCGGCTCGGCGACGGCTCGGCCGCGACGGCCGCCGCCGACGCGGTGCTGGCCAACGAGGGCGCCAACAACGGCGCGCTCGCCAACGTGGCCCTCGGCCAGGCCGCCTTCCTGCCCGGCTCGACCGCGACCACCGCTGGCTTCAACGGCGCCTCGTCCGCGGTGACGGTGAACCCCACCGTCCCGTACGGGGCCGGCAACCAGACGGTCAGCCTGTGGTTCAAGACCAGCACGGCCGGCGGCGTGCTGCTCGGCCAGTCGGTCGACGCGGTGACCCAGGCCAGCACCACCAACCAGTACCAGCCGGTGCTGTACGTCGGTGGCGACGGCAAGCTGGTCGGCCAGTTCGCCACCGCCCCGGCCACCGGTCCGCTGGGCGCGGTGACCGGCGCCGGCTCGGGCCGCTGCATCGACGTGGTCGGCCCAGCGACGACCAATGGCACCAGGGTGCACCTGTGGGACTGTCAGGGGGGCACCAGCCAGCAGTGGACGTTCACGGCCGCCGGTGAGCTGCGGGTGACCGTGGGCACGACAGTGCGCTGCCTGGACGCGGCCGGGTACGGCACCACCGACGGCACCGCCGTGCAGACCTGGGACTGCACCGGCGCCGACAACCAGAAGTGGGCGCTCACCTCGGACGGGCAGATCGTCGGGGTGCAGTCCGGCAAGTGTGTCGACGCCTCCAACTACGGCACCGCCAGCGGCACCCTGCTGGCGCTGTGGACCTGCCTCAGCCCGCGGCAGGGCAACCAGACCTGGTTCCCGACCGCGCACCGCTCCACCACGTCGAGCGGCCCGGTGGTCACCGACGGGCAGTGGCACAACGCGGTGCTGACCTCCAACTCGGCCACCCAGACGCTGTACCTGGACGGCGTGGCGGTGGGCACCCTGCCCGCCGCGACCGGGGACGCCGGGCAGCAGAAGACCACGATCGGGGCCGGGTTCCTGGGCGGCGGTTGGCCGGACCAGTCGCACAGCAGCAGCCTGACCAACGCGGGCACCGCCAGCTTCTTCACCGGCTCGATCGCCGAGGTGGCCAGTTTCGACCGGCCGCTGACGACGGCCGAGGTGGCGGCGCTGAACTCGGCCGGCCGGCGCGCCGTGCGACCGCTGGCCAGCCTGGTCCGGCCGTCCGGGAACACCTCCGCCACCGTCACCTACGACACGGTCTCCGGCGACGTGGCCACCGTCACCGACGCCAACGGCGGCACCTGGCAGGTGAACCAGCCGACCTACTCCGGCTCCAGCCAGGTGTACGCCAGCGGCGTGCTCGCCGGTCAGCCGGCGGACTACTGGCGGCTGGGGGAGTCCGGCACCGCGGACGCGGTCAACCAGGTGCACGGCAACCAGGCCACCTACAACGGGGTGGCACTCAACCAGAGTGGCGGGCTGTTCTCCGATCAGCCGGCCGCCACCTTCAGCGGCACATCGTACCTGAGCCTGCCGGCCGTCGACATCGCCGGCAACGGGACCCTGAGCGCCAGCCTGTGGTTCAACACCACCCAGCCCGGCGTGCTGCTGTCCGACCAGAGCGCGTTGCTGGGCAGCGGCCAGGCTCCGGGCGGGCCGATGCTGTGGGTGGCCGCCGACGGGTCGCTGCGCGGGTTGGCGCCGTCGACCGAGCCGACCGGGCCGGTCTCCAACCGGGTTATCAACCGGTGCATGGACGACCTGCTCGGCTCCACCACCAACGGAACCAAGGTTGTGGTGGCGGACTGCAACGGCGGCAGCACCCAGGCGTGGACGTTGAAGTCGGACGGCACCGTCCGGTTCCAGAACAAGTGTCTGGACCTGACCGGCTACGGCACCGCCAACGGCACCAAGGTCCAGTTGTGGGACTGCGGCGGGACCACCAACCAGCAGTGGGAGCCCTACCTCAACACCCTGCGCAACCCGGTGTCCGGCCGGTGCCTCGACGATCCGAGCGGCAGCGCCACCTTTCCCACCCAGTTCCAGCTCTACGACTGCAACACCGGCACCGGCCAACAGTGGACCCAGTCGCTGGCCTCGACGGCCAGCGTCACCGACGGCGCCTGGCACCACGCGGTACTGACGTCGGCGGGGTCCAGCCAGTCGCTGTACCTGGACGGCAACGTGGTCGCCTCCAGCAGCGGCGCCACCCTCGGTCTGCCCACCCAGCCCTACGCCTACGCGGGCGCCGGTGACACCGCCGGCTCGTGGAGCGGCCTGGCACCTGGGTCGTCGAACTACTTCAACGGCAAGATCGCCGAACTGGCGCTGTACCGCAACGCGTTGTCGGCCAACGACATCGCGGTCCAGTTCAACGCCCGCAACCGGGCGCAGGGCGCGCCGGTGCGGACCACCACCGTCACCGACCCCGGCGGCAAGCCGATCCAGCACATCTTCGACCTGTCCACCGGGCACCAGGTGGCCGAGGTCGACTCGTTGGGCAACCGCACCCAGTACGCCTACGACGAGCACGGGTTCCTGGCTTCGGTGACCGACCCGAACGGCAACACCACCACCACCGACCACGACGCCCGCGGCAACGTGCTGCGGTCGGTGACCTGCCAGAACCAGGCCGCGAACAAGTGCTCGACGGTCTACTTCACCTACCTGCCGGAGAACACCTCCGACCCGGACGCGACCAGTCCGACCCCGCCGCCGAACCTCACCAACGACCTGCTGGTGACCGTGCGGGACGGCCGTTCCGCGAACGCGACCGACGCCACCTACCTGACCACCTACGGGTACGACGCGGTGGGCAACCGGATCTCGGAGACCGACCCGCTGGGTCGGGCCACCACGGCCACCTACAGCACGACGAGCACGGTGGCGTTCGACAGTGGGACGACGCCGGCCGGTCTGCCGTTGACGACCACGTCACCCGGTGGCGCCGTGCAGACGCAGTACTACAACCACTCCGGTGACCTGGCCAAGACGGTCGACCCGGTCGGCATGGTGACCACGTTCAGCTACGACGGGCTGGGCCGGGTGCTGTCCCGGACGGTCACCACGAACACCTTCCCCGCCGGGCTGACCACCAGCTACAGCTACGACAAGCTTAACCGGCAGGTCACCCAGACCTCACCGACCAGCACCGACCGGGTGACCGGCGCACCGCACACCTCACTGGCCACCACCGTCTACGACTACGACGGCCTGGTCACCGCCGAGTCGGTGGCCGACACCACCGGCGGGGACGCCACCCGCGCCATCTCCACCGTCTACAACAGCCAGGGTCTGCCCCAGTCGACCACCGACGCGGCCGGCAAGACGACCACCTTCACCTACGACCTCTACGGCAACGTGGCCACCGAGACCGACGCCGACGGCGGCGTGATCGAGTCGGTCCACGACTCCGAGGGCCGGCTGCTCTCCACGAAGCTGCGCAACTTCACCGGCAACCCCGACAACCCGTCGCCCCCGGTGGATCTGCTGGTGACGTCACGGGCGTACGACCCGGTCGGGCGGTTGGCGTCGGAGACCGACTCGATGGGCTGGAAGACCACCTACACCTACACCGACAACGACCTGGCGCTCACCGTCACCCGGAGCGACCCGACGACCGGGGCGTCGTTCGTGCAGCGCTCGAACACCTACGACGCGGCCGGCAACATCGTCAGCCAGGTCACCAACAACGGGGCAACCACCACCGCGTACACGGTGGATGCGGCCAACCGGACGAAGGACGTGACGCTGGACCCGTCCGGCGTCAACCGGAAGACCACGTACACGTACTCGCCCGACGACTTCGTGCTGACCACCACCCGGACCGGGGTCGGCGGCACCGTGTCGTCGGTCGAGGCGACCTATGACGCGGCCGGGCATGCGCTGACCAACACCGTGCACACCGGGACCGCGAACCTGGTCACGACGTACACGGTGGACCAGGCCGGGTCGGTCACCGCGGTCACGGATGCCCGCGGCAACACCACCAACTACTCCATCGACGAGGCCGGCCGCACCGTGGTCACCGCCGCGCCGGCGGTACAGACGGAGATCGGGGACGGCGCCGCGCCGGTGAGCACCCGGCCGGTCAGCTACGTCGGGTTCAACACCTTCGGCGAAGCCGTCGAATCCAAGGACGCCAACGGCAACGTGACCGTGGTCGGGTATGACGCGGCGGGCCGGCCGGTGTCCAGCACGCTGCCGGCGTACACCCCGCCGGGTTCGACCACCCCGCTGACGCCGACGACCAGCCGCACGTACACGGTGCTGGGGCAGTTGGCGACCTCGACCGACGCGGCCGGCAACGTCACCACCTACAGCTACGACCAGCTGGGCAACGTGTCCAAGCGGGTCACGCCGAACACGACCGGCACCACCGCGACCACCCTGTTCAGCTACGACACCCTGGGTGATGTGCGGGTGGTGACCGACCCGACCGGCGCGCTCACCTCGACCACCTACGACTACCTCGGCCGCAAGCTCACCGAGACCGCCTCATCCCGGCAGACCGGTGAGGACTACACCACCACCTACACCTACGGTGTCGGCGGTTGGTTGTCCACCATCGTCACGCCGGACGGCGTCACGACCAAGAGCACCTACAACAACCTGGGTGAGCCGGTCACCGCCGAGGACGGCGTCCACAACGTCACCAGCACCCAGTACGACGGCGCCGGCCGGGTGACCAGGTCGACGCTGGCGGACAACTCCTACCAGACGGTCAGCTACGACCAGGCCGGCCGGCCGCTCTCAGCGGCCAACTACAACCCGGCCGGCACCGTGCTGAAATCCACGTCGACCACGTACGACGCCAACGGCAACACCCTCACCGCCACCGACGCGCGGGGCACCACCACCACCTTCGCCTACGACGCGACCAACCTGCTGACCAGCCAGGTCGAACCGATCAACGGCTCGGACTCGATCACCTCGACGTTCGGCTACGACTCCGAAGGCAACCAGACCCGGTTCACCGACGGGCGTGGCAACTCCTTCTACAGCCGCTACAACGTTTGGGGGCTGGCCGAATCCCAGATCGAACCGGCCACCGTCGCCTACGGGAATCTGGCCGACCGCACCTTCACCACCAGCTACGACATCGCCGGCCGGGTCGCCACCCAGACCTCGCCCGGCGGCGTGAGTGTCACCAACAGCTACGACCCGGCCGGCCGGTTGACCGGCCAGACCGGCACCGGCGCGGAGGTCGCCACCACCGCCCGCAGCTTCGGTTACGACCTGGCCGGCCGGCTCACGTCCGCGTCCGCGCCGGGCGGCACCGAAACCTTCGACTACGACGACCGCTCGCTGCTGACCTCGATGGCCGGCCCCGCGGGCACCGCGTCGTTCAGCTACACCGGCAACGGGATGCTGGCTACCCGTACCGACGCGGCCGGCACCACCAACTACACCTACGACGGCGCCGGCCGGGTCTCCGAGATCAGCAACCCCACCGCCGGGCTGACTGTCGACTACAACCAGTACAACGCGCTCAACCAGCCGACCCGGATCAGCTACGGCACCTCCGGCGACATCCGGCTGCTCGGCTACGACCCCCTGCACCGGCTGGCCACCGACGAGGTCACCACCCCCGGCGGCGCCTCCCTTGCGAAGATCACCTACGGGTACGACGCCAACGGCAACGAGACGTCGAAGACCACCACCGGCTTCACCGGCGCCGCCAGCAACACCTACACCTACGACCTGGCCGACCGGCTCGAGTCGTGGAACAACGGCACCACCACCACGGCGTACGCCTACGACAAGTCCGGTAACCGGGTCCAGGCCGGCAGCCGCCTGTTCGTCTACGACAAGCGCAACCAGCTGACCAACGACGGCAGCCGCACCTACAACTACACCGCCCGCGGCACCCTGTCCTCCACGGTGACCGGCGCCACCCCGGTGAACACCCAGACCGACGCTTTCGGCCAGGTCATCAACCAGGGCACCGGCTCCGCTACCCAGACCTACAACTACGACGCGCTGGGCCGGGTGATCCGCACCGGGTTCGCCTACAGCGGCGCCGGCAACGACCTGGCCGGCGACGGCACCGCGACCTACGTCCGCGACGGCGACAACGCCCTGATCGGGGTACGCGCCGGCGGTGTCAGCAAGCTGGCCTGGACCGATCTGCACACCGACGTCGTCGGCCAGTTCACCCCCACCGGCACCGGCCTGTCCGGCTCGACCAGCTACGACCCGCTCGGCCGGGTACTGGCCACCGCCGGCACGATCGGCTCACTCGGCTACCAGTCCGGCTGGACGGACACCTCGACCGGCCGGGTAAACATGGCTGCGCGCTGGTACAACACCGACACCGGCCAGTTCGACACCCGTGACACCGTGAACGTCAGCGCCTCCCCGGACTCGGTGGGCGCCAACCAGTTCGCGTACGGCGAGGACAACCCGCTCATCGCCACCGACCCGACCGGCCACTGCTGGGTCTGCGGCAAACTCAAGTCGGCCGCCAAGGCCGTCGCCTCCACCGTGAACACCGTGGTGGCCTCCACCATCTCGATCGTCTCCTACATCTCACCCAGCGTCGCGAGCTGGATGAGCGCCGCCTGGACGGCGGTAAAGGCGGTCGCCACCGCGGTAGTCAACACCGTCAAGAAGGTGGTCGCCTCCGCCCGCAAGTGGGTGGCGGACAAGTACGCCAAGGCCAAGGCGTTCGTCAAGAACGCGGTCTCCAAAGCGGTCCAGGCCGGCAAGAAACAGGCGGCCGCCGTCGCCCGAACCGCCAACAAGGTGGCCGGCGGCATCAAGGACGCCTACAACGACGCTGCCGCCTGGGCGAAGAAACACGAAAACGAGATCATCACCACCGGTATCGGCATAGCCGTCGACCTGGCGTGCATGGCGGCCTTCTCGGTGATCACCGGCGGTGCCGGGACACTGCTGGCGCCCACGCTGTGCGGCGGCATCTCCGGTGCGATCTCCTCCGCGGTCGGCAAGTTCCTGGAGTGCCATGACGGGCAGAAGAAGGAGGGCGAAGACTGCTCGATCGGTGGGTACCTCAAGGAAATCCTGGTCGGCGCCATCGGCGGCTCGGTCGGTGGTATCACCGGCGCGGTCGGTGGGAAGCTGGCCGCCGTCATCGTGAAGAAGGGCCTGGGGCTGCTGGCCCGGGTCGGGGTCGGTGCGATCGCCGGGGCCATCACCGGCGCGCTGTCCGGCGGCATCGCGGGAGCGGCCACCGCGGCGGCCCAGTACGGCATGACCTGCGGAGACAAGTGCTCCTGGGGCGGACTCGGCAACGCGACCTGGGGCGGCGCCAAGACCGGTGCCGAAACGGGTGCAGTCGGCGGCGCGGTCGGTGGCGGCCTGGGCGGCATCGGCAAACCGAAGAAGCCCAAGGCCGATCCCGCTGACGACGGGGCCGAAACAGGGGCACCGTCGAAGAAGCCCACCGAGCGCAACGAAGAAGCCGATA
Source organism: uncultured Actinomycetota bacterium (assembly GCA_963794685.1). GTDB lineage: Bacteria > Actinomycetota > Actinomycetes > Mycobacteriales > Micromonosporaceae > CAVTWH01. The sequence continues at coordinate 288,195 of CAWCFK010000018.1, forward strand.
CGGGCGGCTCCTGCCCGCTCACGCACAGCTTCGCGCCGGATACCCAAGTTAAGATGGCGGACGGCAGTGTGCGCCCCATCAAGGACGTCAACGTCGGCGACAAGGTCCAAGCGACCGATCCGACTACAGGAGTCGGCACCACGCAGCCCGTAACCATGTTGCACCTCAACATCGACACCGACCTCATCGACGTCACGGTCACACTGCACGCAACCAACGCCCATTCCGGTCCCGCACCACCTGAATCGGGCACTGAGCAGGCCGATCAGACTGTCACCCTGCACACAACGACGCACCATCCGTTCTGGGACGAGACGTCAGGCGCCTGGGTCGAAGCTGCTGACCTGATTCCTGGACACAGGTTGCGAACCGATCCCGGCGCGATCGCCACTGTGACCGAGGTCCAAAGCGTTGTAGGCAGCGCGCACATGCGTGACCTCACTGTCGCCAACATCCACACGTACTACGTAGTCGCCGGCAACGAACCCGTGCTTGTCCATAACCAGAACCTGCAATGCAAGACTCGGGCTAGTGCAGGAGGAGATACGTTTAGCAGCGGTTGGACAGCCAAGCTCCCGCGTGGTACCACTGCTCGAGTGCACCCGTCCATCGTCCTCGACGCCACCGAAGAGATCGGCCATCCTCGAAGGCCGGACTGGCGAGACCATGGAGTGGACGGCCAATACGACGCATCTCATGCGGAGCGTCAGGCGGCCGTCGCTCACCCAGGTAAGCCCATCGAGGTCGACCGCGCGATGTGCGACGATTGCATCGATTGGTTCAAGGCTTTCGCCAAGAACAAGGGCATCCGTCAAGTTGTGACGGATCCGACAGGGACAAATATATTCGAGCCCGACGGGTCTTGGAGGCAGGAACATTGAGCACAATTGCGGATATCGGCGCATTGTGCGCCGAGTATGTTCGGTTCATATCAGAAGACGGTGAACTCAAGCACCCGACGCGAAGGCGCCTACACTCACAGATCGAGTACGAGACCGGCCAGGATCAATGGACGTCGTATCTCGAGTTGTCGAAATGCTGCGCGGTTAAGGCATGGCCTGTGTGGCGGGCTCGATATGGGAGTGACCTGCCGTTCGCCGCGCCCGAAGTGGGGGCTACCACCGAGATGCCAGCCTTGAATATGACGAGCAGCCCCAGCGAGTTGGGGGTGCTTGCAACCTTTCTTGATAATGTAATGCGCGAAGGGTCAGACGCCTTCCCCGCCGGCGCTGCTGGCCTAGCGTGCTGGGCGGCAAATAGGGACTTTATTTCGGGGGAATTCTGTACTGCGCCGGATCTCGACGAGGCCGAGATTGACCCAGACGAGTGGGACGCGTCTTTGTACGCGTCAATGGCGCTCAGTAACGGCCCGGTATGGGAAGCGTCGAGCGATGCATCGATGCGCAGGGAGTTCTGGTTGTGGTACCTGAAGGAAGCCGTCCCTAGATGTTACAGCCCACTAGACCACATCTAGGATGGTGTGTGGCGAACGGCAGCGACCGCCCGTTGGCTATGACTTTCCGCGTCTAGGCATCCAATTTTGCTGATCGGTCCATCCGGGAGAACCTACCTGGACAGCGAGGGGCGCAGCATGAAGGTGCATGCCGTTCTACTGGCGCGGGCCGGAGCGAGTCCGCTGCATGCTCCGCTGGACACTGCTGCCCGACCGGACCTACCAGATCGTGCTGGATGCCCCTGGTGGATTCGTCCATGTCACCGACGAGACCTATTTGATTCGTTACAGAACTTGCGTCAGGCTTTGGAACAGAGTGAGTGGGTCATCCTTGCCCAAGGGGCTCGCGTCGACACTCACCCATCCGGGATGGTTCGCGAGATGCTTGGGGCGCGCAGGGTCTACGTCCTTCAGATGGGTAGGCACGCAATGCGTGAACATCTGGTAGACATTTTTGCGGAGGCCGAAGTGCAGCAGCTTGGCACGGTGGACGATCAAATCGAGTTCTACCGGCTATGGCGGATTAGCAGGGCTGCGACGCCCCGACCGGACAGCTGATCCGAGTCAAGGTGGCAGGTGGGGAGTTGAGTTCAGGCGACGTTGTTGTGATCATCGGGCACCCTTCAGGACCCGTCGAGTCAGATGAGGTCCCACGAGTTGGCCGAGATTGACTTTTATGGGCAGGGCGTCGAGAGAAAATTGAGTTTTGTTGGGATGTTCCCAGCTCTTGTCGTTACTGGAGTCGGCAGCGGCTGAATTCTCCGGGTCCCTGCAATTGACCTGGCCACAGCTTGCTGAGATGCAGCCACTCGCTGAGTGGCGTTCCAGCCAATGACGAGGCGCCGGTCGGGACTGTCGCCTTCGGTGATGAGGCGGTCAGGGTGCCCAGTCCTGGCCGTAGCCCTGGTAGAGGTTGCTGCGGGAGCCGATGCGTAGTTCGGTGAGCCAGGAGTGGCCGTGCCAGGCGCCGGTGACCAGGACGGTGTCGCTGCCCGACTGGGGGGACGGGCTGGCCACGGTGTCGCCGTCCTGGCCGACCTGCGTCTGGTGGTCGGTGTCGCAGCCGACGTCGATCAGGCAGGACACCACCCGCAGCGCGGTGCCCTCGGCCTTCCCCGCCGGCGGCTGCTCCCGCCCGACCGTCAGGTAGAGGGTGCGCGAGTCGGCCCCGAAGGCCGGCAGGTTGACCAGGCTGTCGCCGACGCCACTGACGCCGGTCAGCGGCCGGTCGGTGCCGGTCGCCAGGTCCAGCAGCGAGACGCAGGAGGCCCAGGTCGCGGTGCACGCGCCGCCGGTGTGCGCCAGGTAGTGCCCGTCCGGCGACCAGGCGACCGCGCCGGTACGCCGCAGCAGCGCCAGCCAGCTCGTCCCCTCCACCCGGGCGGGGCCGGCATCGGTGACCCGGTGCACCCCGCTGAGCACCCCGTCGGCGTACCCGGCGACGAGCAGCCCGCCGGCGTCCAGGTAGGCGAGTTGGGTGCCGTCCGGTGACCAGGCCGGGCGGCCGATGATCCCGGGGTCGGCCAGCAGTCGCGGGCTCGCGTCCGGGCGGGTGCTGACCACCCACAGTTGGGTGCCGTGGCTGTAGACCACGGCGTCGCCGCCCGGCCGGACCCGCGGCCAGTTGTCGTTGCCGTCGTTGGTGACCTGCCGGCCGTCGAACCACACGTTGCCGCGGTTGAGGTAGGCGAGGTGGTACCCGATGTCGATGGTGGCAACCGGCTGTGGCTTCAGCTCGGGCCGGTTGCGCCCGTGCACGGCGACCAGCCCGACGGAGAGCAGCATCACCAGCACAGCGGCGGCGGTCGCCAGCGACACTCCCCAGGTGCGCGCCGGTCGGGTCGGTGCTTCGGTGACCAGCACGGGGTGGCGGGCGACCCGCTCCCGGACCGCCTCGAACGACACCGGCGCCGGTGGCTCCGGGGTAGCGGACTTCAACAGGGCGGCAAGCCGCTCCTCGGTCGGAGTCATGCCGCCTCCTTGCTCGCACGGCTCGTGGAGAGCCGGCCTGACCTGCCTGTCGCGCGCCCGCGCAAGCGCCCGCAACTCATGCGCCGACCTCCTCGCCGCTGTAGAGATGCGCCAGGCCGGGGCAACCACGCAGCCGGGCGATGGCCTTGAACGCGTGGCTCTTCACCGCACCGACCGAGCAGCCCAGGATCTCGGCGGTCTGCTTCTCGGTGAGGTCGTTGAAGTACCGCAGGGTGATGACCGCGCGTTGCCGGGGCGGCAGCGAGAGCATCGCCGCGCGCAGTGCCTGGCGCAGGTCGCTGGCGGCGTAGTCCGGGTCCTCGACCGGCCGGTCGGGGACGTCGCTGACCACCAGTTCGGTACTGGAGCGCAGCCGTCGCCAGCCGAGGAACGTCGTCACCATCACCCGGCGCACGTAGACCTGGGGCGCGTCGACCCGGGTGATCGAGCCCCAGCGCGGCCAGGTCTTGGCCAGCGCCGACTGGACCAGGTCCTCGGCTGCCGCCCAGTCGCCGGTCAGCAGCCAGCCGGTGCGCAGCAGGGCCCGCGAGTTGTCCTGGACGAACTCGCGGAACCCTGCCGGCTCCTCCTCCACCCCTGTGCCCCGTTCCCCCCGCATGTACCCACCAGAGCGCCTGAAGGCCCCGAAAGGTTCACTCCCGGGCGGAAACCGGACTCTGCACTGTTTCTACTCCGGCCGGGTCAGCCGATCCAGTCCTGTCCGTACCCCTGGTAGAGCAGGGTCCGGGTGCCGTCGGCGCGGACCCGGGTGATCCACGCCTGCCCGGCGTTCGCGCCGGTGACCAGCAGGGTCGCGGTGTTCAGCAGCGGCGACGGGCTGGCCACGGTGTCGCCGTCCCGGCCGACCCGCACCTGGTTGGTGATCCAGCAGTTGGCGCCCACCCCGCAGGTAACGACCTGCAACGGCCCTTCCTCGAACACGCCGTGCTCCGGATCGTCGTGCTGGGTGGTCAGGTAGAGCGTGCTCGAATCCGCGCTGAACGCCGGGATGTTGGCGAACCCCGAGGTGATGTTGCCGCCGCTGCCGGAGAACCCGACCACGTACCGGTCGGCGAGCGCGAGCAGGTCGTACATGGACAGGCAGTAGTCGAGTTCGCCGAGACAGCTGCCGCCGGTGTGGGCGATGTAGCGCCCGTCCGGTGACCAGGCCACCGCCGCCGTCTGGGCGAGCATCCCGGTCCAGCCGGTGCCCGCACCGCCGAGCGGTCCGGCCTCGTCGAGGTGGCGCGGGTCGAGCAGGGCGCCGTTGACGTACCAGGCCAGGTACAGGCCGTAGCTGTGGCGGTCGATGTAGGCGAGCCGGTCACCGGTCGGCGACCAGGCCGGCCGGCTGACGCCGCCGGTGTCCACCAACACGTGTGGCGTGGAGCCCGCGGCGGTGCCGACGACCCACAGTTGGGTGCCGTGGCTGTAGACGACGACGTCGCCACCGGGCCGGATCCGCGGCCAGTTGTCGTTGCCGTCGTGGGTGAGTTGGCGGCCGTCGTACCAGACATTGCCACCGGTCACGTACGCGACGTGGCCGATCACCTGGCCCGCCGCGCTGGCCGGGACCGCGCTGCCGGCCACCGACAACGGAACGAGGAGCGCGGCTGCCAGCGCCGCACGTACCACTCTGCGCATGTGGGGGGTTCCCTCCGCCGAACCGACCCGACCGGATGGACCGGGTCAATCCCTAGGAGCGGGTGGAGCGCGCGGAAGGTTCACCCCGTCGGCGCGGCGGTCAGTGCAGGGCGGCCTTCAGGATGATCAGGGCCCCGCCGAAGGCTGCGGCGAGCAGAGCGATCAGCAGCCGCTTGATGCCGTGCAGGTCGCTGTTGCGGCTGGAGATCCAGCCGGAGATGAACAGCAGCACGGTGGCGGCGATCAGGCCGACGGTCTGCGCGTTGCTGACGCTCGCGCCGACCGAACCGGCGACGATCACCGCGAGCAGCGGGATGAACGAGGCGCTCACCAACGGCCAGCCGGTACGCAGTTCGTGCCGGGCGTGGCGCCAGTTGATGCGGCGGCCCCGGATGTGGCGCATCGCCATGATGTGCGCGTACGACTCGGCCAGCCAGTAGACGATCAGGGTGCTGAGCACCGAGCCGGCGACGCCCCGGATGCCGTCGGTGGAGTACCCGACGGCGAGCACCGAGGAGGCGACGATCAGCCCGTAGATCTCCGATGCCATCCGGCGTTCGGCCGCGTGCAGCACCGACTCCGGTCCGTGGGGGGTCGGGCCGTCGTCCTCCTCGGGCCGCAGCTCCGACTCGATTTCCTGGTACCCGCGCTTCATCGTGATCAGGCCACCCTACGGTCCGGGGCCGGGCGGATTGCCGGAATCCGGCGCATCCGGTGCCCTGCGGTGAGGGTCGCGTCGGCGCGGGCCGCGCTGCAAGGGTTGTCAACAGGGCTTGCAAGAATGCCGATGCGTGGTTGCCGCAAGGGCTCCGAGCTGCTGAAACCCGCCGCAAGGCGCGCCGATTCTTGCAAGGATCGGTGGTGGCGAGGGGCCTCGCCGCCGACCAGGCCGGGCCGCTTTCGTAAGATGATCTTTGTTTCTGGTCAGTTGTGAGGCGGGAGCGGGTCGGGATGTTCGCTGGTATTGGACGGTTCGTGGTCCGGCACCCGGTGTGGGTGATCATCGGTTGGGTGGTGGCCGCGGTCGCCGTGATCGGCTTCGCGCCCCGGCTCACCGCCACCACCGACGAGGCGTCCTTCCTGCCCAGCCACTACGAGTCGATCCGGGCGATCGAGCTGCAGCAGGACGCGTTCCCGCAGGCGGCCACGCCGGCCGCGCTGATCGTGGTGGAGCGCCGGGACGGCGGCCCGCTCACCGCCGACGACTCGGCGAAGGTGACCGCCATCGCGCAGGCCCTCTCCGACCAGCACGTCGACCACGTCACGGCGGTGGCCGCCACGCCGCCGTCGGAGAACAAGCTGATCCAGATCATCGGGGTACAGATGACGCCGGTGACCAGCGGCAGCGACACCTCCCAGGCCGACGCCGTCAAGGAGCTGCGTACCCACCTGCAGAGCCAACTCGACGGCACCGCTCTCAAGGGCGGCATCACCGGCACCGCCGCGCAGGCCCTGGACTCGCAGGAGTCCGGCAACCGGGCCAACGCCATCATCGGCATCGCCACCGTGTCACTCATCCTGATACTGCTGCTGGTCATCTTCCGCAGCCCGATCATCGCGCTGCTGCCGATCATCACGATCGGGGTGATCTCGCAGATCGCCACCGGCCTGATCGCCTGGGCCAGCGAAGCCTTCGACCTGAAGACCGACAGCTCGGTCAGCGCCATGCTGATCGTGGTGCTCTTCGGCGTGGGTACCGACTACATCCTGTTCCTGATGTTCCGCTACCGGGAACGGCTGCGTACCGGCGAGGACCCGAAGACCGCGATGATCAGTGCGGTGACCCGGGTCGGCGAGGCGATCGCGTCGGCCGCCGGCGCCGTCATCATCGCCTTCCTCGCGCTCACCCTCTCCACCCTGGGGCTGTTCAAGTCGCTCGGCCCGGCGCTGGCCATCGCCGTGGCCACCACCCTGCTGGCCGGCCTCACGCTGATCCCGGCGATCGTGTCGCTGCTGGGTACCAGGGTGTTCTGGCCGTCGAAGGCCTGGCGCACCGAGCCGAAGGCCGCCCGGTTCGCCGCCATCGGTGACTCGCTGGGCCGCCACCCCGGCCGCTACGCCATCATCTCCGGTGGGGTGCTGGCGATCCTGGCGCTGTTCGCCTTCGGCTTCCACCCCAACTTCGACCTCTCCGGCGGCTCCACCGCGAAGGCTTCCGAGTCGACGGTGTGGAGCGAGGAGCTGCTGAAGGGGCTGCCGGCCGGGGCCACCGAGCCGTCCGATGTCTACCTGCGCTCCGACTCCGGCGCCGCGCTCCCCGCCGACCAGCTCACCAGCTACCGGGCCACCCTGGCGGCGGTGCCCGGGGTGGGTCAGGTGGCTGAGCCGGTGCTCAGCGAAGACAAGACGGTGGCCGACTTCCGGGTGACCCTGGACGACAACCCGCAGTCGCGGGCCGCCCTGGAGACGGTGCGCGGACCGTTGCGGACGGCCGCCCACGACAACGCCCCGGCCGGCACCACCGCCCTGGTCGGCGGGCTGACCGCGGTGTTCGTGGATATCCAGGCGGCGGTCAACCACGACTACGCCGTGGTGTTCCCGGTGGCCGCCGTCCTCATCATGATCATCCTGGCGCTGCTGCTGCGCAGCCTGGTCGCGCCCTGGTACCTGATGGCCTCGGTCGGCCTGGGCTTCGCGGCCACCCTCGGCGCCACTGTGCTGATCTTCCAACACCTCAAGGGCGAGCCCGGCCTGATCTTCATCCTGCCGGTGATCATGTACCTCTTCGTGGTGGCGCTGGGCACCGACTACAACATCCTGATGGTCGCCCGACTACGCGAGGAGGCCCAGGAAGGGCTCGATCCGCACAAGGCTGCGGCGATGGCCGTCCGGCACGCCGGCCCCACGATCGCCGCGGCCGGCCTGATCCTCGCCGGCACCTTCGCCTCGCTGATGCTCGCCGGCAACAGCACGCTGACCCAGATGGGTTTCGCCATCTCCGGTGGTATCGCGATCGTGGCGTTCGTGATGGCCCTGTTCCTCACCCCGGCGATCACCGCGCTGATCGGCCACGCGGCCTGGTGGCCCGGCCACGGCGACGCGGCCACCGCCCACCCCGAAGCCGACCGGCCTTGATCGGGGAATCGAGTCCCTAACGAGTCCTGGATCGGCCGGGCGGAGTATCCCGGTGGCCGGTCATGCCCGCGTACATTGTGCCGGTGACAGCCACCGTGACCGCTCTCGCCGCCACCACCTATGTGCGCGACCTGGCCCGGTCCCGGGAGTTCTACGGCCTGCTCGGCTTCACCGAGCAGCGCTCCGGCTCCAACGACGTGTCCGCCTGGGCATACCTGCGCCACGGCGGGCACTTCCTGCTGTTGGCCAGCAGCGATCCGCCGCTGCCCGTTCCGGCGCTGCCGCTGCTTTTCTACTTCTTCTTCGATGACGTGGACGCCGCCGTGCGGCGGCTCACCGACGCGGGCGTCGCCAGCCAGCACGTCGGGTACCCACCGCACGCGCTCGGCGGCGAAGTGAAGGTGCTCGACCCGGACGGCAACACCATCCTGCTCGGCCAACCGCAGCTCTCGCCCGGCCAGACCCGGCCGGCGACCGCGGACACGCCCGCGGAGCAGTTCTCGCTGCTGCGCGAGGCAGCCCGGCTGGTCGCGCACCTCGGCGACGACCGGGCCTGCGAGGTGGGCAACCCCGGCAACCAGCCGTGTCCCCAGCCGGCTCAGGTCAAGCTCGCCGACGGGTGGGGCGACACCGCCTGGGCCTGCCTGCCGCACGCCGAGGACGTCCTGATCCAGGCGTCCGGCACGTTCGTCGCCAACCCCGACGGCAAGGGCCTGCGCACCTTCCTGGACCGCCGCCACCAGAGCTGACGGTCGGTGTCCTGCCGGCGCGCCCCGCGTTCGGTGCGGCGGGTTACCGGGCCTGGGACACCAGCGGGCGGTTCGGTGGTCGCTCGGAGACCGGCTCGGGCACCACCTCGGGAGCCACCCGGTGCACGGTCGCCAGCACACCCGCGAAGACCAGGCACACCGCCGCCGCGATGCCCAGCGCCCCGCCGCCGTAGCCGGCCAGCAGCGTGTTGCGGCCGAGGTCCTCGGGGGCGGCGGCATCCAGCCCCCGGTCGGCGACCGCCGCGGCCACCCCGGCCCCGGCAAGCAGCGCCAGGCCGACGATCGCGAGCAGCGCCGACATCACCGGATGCGACCGGCCGTAGTCGACGCCGCCGTGCCGGCGCTGGGCGACCACGATGAACAGGCTCGCCACGCACGCCCACCCGCCGACCACGAGCAGCGCGGCGATCGCGTCGCTGGGCCGGTGCCAGCCCGCCGACAGGGTCGCCACTCCGGCCGCCGTGGTCAGCACCGCGCCGGCCAGCGCGCCGGCCGCCCGTACCCGACCGGGCAGCACCAGGATCAGGGCGACCGCCACCGAGGCGGCGATCGTGGTGTGTCCGCTGGGCAGGCTGTTGCCGGCGCTGGCCCGCTGCAGGTCCACTCCCAACTCCGGCCGGTGCAGGAAGTGCTTGAGCGCCTGCGCGGTGAGGTTGGCCCCGACCACCAGGATGGTGATGCCGAAGGCGAGCGCCACCCGGCGGCGGATCACCGCGATGAACGCCACCGCTCCGGTGGCGATCGCCAGCGACAGCAACGAGATCGTGTTGAGGATGGTACGCACCAGCCGCTCGATCCTGGCTTGGCCAACCGTGTTGCCGTCCAGCGCCACCGTGTCCAGCAGCTGACCGTGCCGGCCGGCCACGAAGAACTGCCAGACCCCGACCAGCAGCACGATCTCGGCCCCGGTCAGGACCAGCAACCAGAGCACAAGACCTACCGGCCAGCGACGCATGGCCGCAAACCTAGCCGATCACCACGACAGGTGCCCGCGGTACACACCGACCCGTCACGAAACAGGGTTGAACCGGCAGAAATAGCCCGTGCCCACCCGCAAGGTCGGGCGCGGGAGACCGGAACCGTCTCCCGCGCCCGACGGTCACCGTGCTACGAGACGGTGCGGGACCACTGCTGGTTGGTGCCGGTACCGCAGGTGTACTGCTGAATGTCCGCGCCGTCACCGGCGCCCGAGCTGACCACGTCCAGGCACTTGCCGCTGTGCCGGGCGACAATTTGGAAGTAGCTGCCGGTGGCCAGCCACTGCCACTGCTGGTTGGTCGCCGTGCCGCAGGTGTACTGGATGACGTTCGCGCCGTTCGCGGTGGACGCGCTCGCCACGTCCAGGCACTTGCCGCTGTTGGCGTTCACGATCCGGAAGTAGCCGCTGCCGGCATCCTGGAAGACCCACTTCTGGTTCGCGCCACCGTTCCAGGTCCACTGCTTGATCTCGGCGCTGTTCGCGGTGGACGCGCCGATCACGTCCATCACCTTGCCGCTGTTGCGGTTGGTGACCCGGTAGTTGGTGGTGGTCGGGGTCGGCGGCAGTGAGTCGGTCAGCCCCCACGAGTACCGCAACTGGTCCCTGCCGGAGGCGTTGGTGGTGGACAGCGAGATGCCGGTGCCGCTGCCGTTGATCTCCTGGAGCCGGTACGGGTCGTTGATCCGTACCCCGGGCCAGTACACGGTGCCCAGTTGCAGGGACCGGGCCTCGGCCGCGACACCCCGGATGAACGTCACAAAGCTGTCCGAGGACGGGGCGTCGTAGTTGCGGCCGTCGGTCATCGGCGCGCCCCACTCGGTCACGATCACCCGGCTCGCGTAGCTGCCGACACTGCTGTTAAGGGACGCGCGCCAGCCGGCCTCGGTGGTGATGCCGGTGTCGAAGAACTGGTACATGTGCCGGGAGATGTAGGTTCCGTTGAACCGGCTGTCACTGCCGATGGTGATCAGCCGCTGGTTGTACCCGGCGCCGCTGATGATGATCCGAGCCTTCGGCACGCTCGGATAGTTGGTCAGCCACTGCGCCGCCAGGTTCTTCCAGTCGGCGTCGCTGTAGGCGTACGGCTCGTTCATCGGCTCGAAGTAGACCAGGCTGTTGCCGGCGTACTTGTTGACGATGGTCTGCCACATCGACCAGAACTGGGTGAGGTTGTCGACGCTGCCGTTGCGCGAGCTGGCCGCCTCCCAGTAGCTCAGGATGACCTTCATGCCCTTGCTGGTGGCCATGTCGATCGCGCCGGTGTAGGAGTTCCAGTACGAGCCGGAGATGGTCGGGTAGTTGACCGGCATCCGGACGGTGTTCGCGCCCAGGTTGGTCTGGAACCCGGAGAGGATCTTGTCGGCCTTGGTCTGCGTGGTGGCGTAGCTGTCCGAGGTGGCCAACCCGCCGAGCACCAGCGTGTCGTCGACGAAGTTGTCCCGGACGTCGGCCCAGTTGACCCCCTTGAAGTCGTTGGTGGCGGCGTGGGCGGGGGTGCTGGTGGCGATGGTGAGGCCGGTCGCCACCAGGGCCATCACCAGTGCGGCGGGCAGCGGCCAGAGCTTTCGCATCTTCATCTGCTTCGTCCTTTCCGGACGCAGGACGGGGGAGCGGGGGTGGCGCGGGAGGTGGCCGCGCGACGATCCGCACCGGAAACGCGGGCAGCGGCCAACTGTGCTGTCCCGGCAGGGTTTCGCCTGGTTAACATCTGATGCCACGCCGTACTCCGACGCCACAGAGTGAACCAAGTCATCCATGACCGTTCATATCCGAACGGCGCGGTCAGCGCACCCGGGGCCGTGGCGGGGACGAGTGCCGGACGATCAACTCGGGCGCCACCAGTACCCCCTGGGCCGGTCGGCGGTCGCCACCGAGCAGCCGGGCCACCATCAGCTCCACGGCGAGCCGGCCGACGTGGTTCTTCGGCGGCCGGATGGCGGTCAGCGCCGGCTCGGCCAGGTGCGCCACCTCGTCGTCGTAGGAGACCATCGCCAACTCGTCCGGGATGGCCACGCCGTGCTCGGCACAGTACTGGGCGACCGACAGCGCGTCCGGGTCGCTGTGCACGATCAGCGCGGTGATCCGGTCCTGTCGGCACCGGGCCAGGATGCCCTCGATGATCGGCCGGTGCCCGGGAGTGTCCAGCGCCACCGACTCGCGGACCACCAGCTCGTCGGAGATGCCCAGATCGGCGCAGGCGGCGTGCCAGCCGCGCAGCAGGTACGCCGAAGTGGGGCTGCCCCGGGACAGCAGCAACCCGATCCTGCGGTGCCCCTGCTGGTACAGGTGGTGCACCGCGATCACCAGGCCGAGCGCGTGGTCGCTGCGTACCCACTCGATCTGCCGGGGCGTCGGCGTCCAGCGCTGCGGCGCGCGCTCCACCAGGATCGTCGGGACCGGCAGGTGACCGATCCAGTCGATCATCTCGTCCACGCCCTCGTCGGCCAGGCTCGGCGCGAGCAGCAGCCCCTGCACCTGCTGCGCCTCGACCAGCCGGCTGATCTGGCGGCGGTCCTCCTCCTGGTCGTAGCTGGAGCCGCGCAACTGCACGTTGACGCCGAGCGCGGCGGCGGCGGCCCGCGCACCGGCCACGATCTGCGGCCAGTAGAAGTCCAGCGACGGCACCACCATGCCGAGGGTGAACCGGGTGGGCGTGCGCCGGGGCCGGTTCGCCGGACTGACCGGGGTGGGCAGCGTCGCCCCGCCGTGCACCTTGGTCACCAGGTGCCGGTCGGCCAGCGCGGTGATGTCCCGGCGCACGGTCAGCTCACTGACGCCCAGATCCCGGGCGAGGTCGCTGACCCGCACCGAACCGTGCCGGTGCAGCTCGTCCAGCAGCCGTTCCTGGCGCTGCACGCTGAACAGCCGCGCTGTCGTCATGGGCCGCCCTCACCTGGCCGGTCACGGATCCCCGAAAACTGTGCGCCGACGTTAGCGGGCCAGCCAGCCGCCGTCGACCGGGAGCACGGTCGCCGTGCACGTAACGCGCCGCGTCGGAGGCCAGGAACACCACCGCACCAGCCAGGTCGTCCGGGGTGCCCCAGCGGCCGGCCGGGATGCGTTCCACGATGGCCGCGTTCCCGGTCGTGGTCGGCGCGCAGCGGCGCGGTGTTGTCGGTGGCGATGTAGCCGGGCGCGATCGCGTTGACGTTCACCCCGGCGCCGGCCCACTCGTTGGCCAGCGCCTTGGTCAGCCCGACCACGGCGTGCTTGGCCGCCGTGTACGAGGGCGACCCGGATGCCGCCCTGGAAGGAGAGCATCGACGCGATGTTGATGATCTTGCCGCTGCCCTGGCCGAGCATGACCCGGCCGGCCGCCTGGCACAGGTGGAAGACCGCGTCGAGGTTGACGGCCAGCACCTCGTCCCAGTCCGCCGCCGGGTGACTCGACGGCGGGGGCGCGGCGGATGATGCCGGCGTTGTTCACCAGGATGTCCAGCCGGCCGTAGTGCGGCGACCACGGTGTCCACCGCCGCGGCCAGCTCCGCCGGCCCGGCCACGCTCAGGTCGCAGGGCACGTGCAGTACCCGCCGGCCCAGCGCCTCGATCCGCTTGATCGTGTCCGCCGGGTCCGAGCGGCCCAGCAGCGCGACGTCCGCGCCCGCCTCGGCCAGCGCGATGGCGCATGCCCTGGCCGAGGCCGCGGTTGCCGCCGGTGACCAGCGCGACCCGGCCGTCGAGCCGGAAGGTGTCCAGGATCATCGCCGCGGTCCCCTCAGTGCCCGAGGTCGCGCAGCATCGGCACGGTCCGGCCGACCCAGGCCAGGCTCGGTGTCCTCGAGCGCCCCCTGGGTGCGCTGCGTGCCGGCCAGGAACCACAGGTAGTAGGTGGTGTAGCCGGGCGCGCTGACCACCGTGTGGTAGCCCTCGGGCATCATCTGCATGCCGTGGTCGCGGACGGTGAAGTTCTCCTCGTACCCCTCGTCGGTGTACATCCGGCAGATGCCGAACCCGTCGCTGGGCTTGACCCGGAAGTAGTACATCTCCTCGTGCGCGGCCTCGGCCGGCAGGTCGTCGAACTTGTGCCGGTGCGGCGGGTAGGTGCTCCAGTTCCCGGACGGCGTGTAGGTCTCGCCGACGATCAGCCGCCGCTGCCGGCAGGTCGCGGCTGGGAGACCTCGGTGAGGATCTGGTGGTACGTGCGGGCGAAGTTCGCCGCGCCCCAGCGCCCGGCCGCGACCTGCGCCGGCTCGATGACGTACGGCTCGACGGCCAGGTCGCTCGGCGCGCTCGGCAGCGCGATCTCCACCGGCCCGACCGCCTCGATCGTGACCGACGACGCCGGCCGGGATGTAGACCGAGTGCGGCTTGCCGGAGAAGACGTCGGCCCGGCCGCCGACCGCCGCGAACGGTGCTCGCCCGACGGTGAAGGTGGCCTTCCCGCCGAGGATGACGGCGAGGATCTCCCGGTCGCCGGACTCGCCCGACCAGGACTGCCCGGCGTCCGAGCTCAGCAGGGTGAAGTCGAGCAGCCGGCACGGGTTGAACGGCAGCGTGTTGCGGCCGTTCTCGGCCGGGATGTAGCAGTGGTAGCGGTAGTCCATCGAAACCCCCGGGGTGTGGTACGGCTGGCTGTCGGTCGGAAAAGGGCTGCTCACCAGGGGGTGCGCCAGCCGGGGCGGGTAGCCCGGGTGAGCGCCTCCAGGTAGAAGTAGTCGCCCCAGAGGGTGCCCTCGTCGACGCCGACGCCCTTGGGCTTGTCGTAGACGCCGTGCAGCAGCAGCGCGTTGGACTCCGGGTCGGCGGCCGTGGAGTAGCCGGCGATCAGCGAGCGCGAGGATGCGGCCGGCGGCGTCGCGGTAGCGTGTCCGCGCGTGGCCCGGCCGGCAACTGCTCGGCCAGCTCGAGCAGGCCGCAGACGGCGATCGCGGCGGCCGAGCTGTCCCGCTCCTCGCCGCTGCCGTCGCCGAAGACCAGATCCCAGTACGCGACGTGGTCGGCGGGCAGGTGGGCCAGGAAGTAGTCGGCGCACCGCTGCGCGGCCGCCAGGAACGACGGGTCGCCGGTGTAGCGGTGGTTGAGGCTGAACCCGTAGATGCCCCACGCCTGCCCGCGGGCCCAGCAGGAGTCGTCGGCGCTGCCCTGCTCGGTCTCGCCGCGCAGCGGCTCGCCGGTCGCCGGATCCCAGTAGAACGTGTGGAAGGTGGTGTCGTCCGGGCGCAGGATGTGGTCGCGCAGCTGGGCGACGTGCCGGCGGGCCGCCTCCGCGTACCGGCCGTCGCCGGTGACCTGGCTGGCCCAGAACAGCAGCGGCGTGTTCATCAGGCTGTCGATGATGGTCCGGCCGCGCTGCTGCGGGTCGTCCATGTCGCCCCACGCCTGGATGATGCCGGCCGGTTCCAGCACCCGGGTCGAGCAGGTGGTCGGCGGCGGCCAGCGCCGACGTCGCGGGCGGTCGGGTCGCCGGTGCGCCGCCACGGCAGCACGCACGCCAGCGTGTAGAGGAAGCCGAGGTCGTGGGTGTCCAGGTCGATCCCGCCGCGCATCCGGGCGGCGAAGTTCGCGACGTGCGCCGGTGGCGGCCTCCTCGTAGCACCGCTCGCCGGTCAGTTCGTGCGCGAGCCAGAGCATCCCCGGCCAGAAACTCGTGGTCCAGCCGGTGTTGCCGCCCTCGGGCTGGCCGGCCGTCGGCGGACGCAGCCGGTAGGAGTTGCCGACGGTGGTGTCGCCGGGGTACCGGTCGCCGAACTCCGCGATGTTCGCGTCGATCGTGCGCAACGCGGCGGCCACCGCAGCCTCCGTCGCCTCCGCGCCGGAGCTGGGGCGGACCTCGGTCGCCGTCATGGCGGTATCTCCCTCGTTCGCACCGACGCGTGCGCCGGAAGGCATTTCCCGGCGCACGCCGGATGGTGGTTGCCCATTCGCCGCCCCGGTGGGCAGATCGGGCAGTCGTGCGTACCCCCGGAGCGCGGCCCCGGGGGTCTCGGTCGGTCCGGTCATGCCGCCACCCCGCTCGCGGAGCTCGCGGGTTGCCGGCCTGACATTGCTGATCGGACCTCGCGCAAGCGCTCGGTCATCTCGGGACGGCAAGCTCTCGGGGCGGTTCGAGCACGATCCGCAGCGCGTACCGGCTGTTCGCCCAGACCACGTAGAGCAGCGGGGTGGCGGCCAGCCCGAGGCCGATCGCCGGCCTGGTCACCACCAGGGTGTCCAGCACGGTGAGGACCAGCAGCGACAGCGCGGTCAGGTACCAGCGCCGCACCGCCAGGTAGACGCTGACCCGCAGCACGTCGCGCAGCCGTACCGTGGGCCGCTCGGCGAGTGCCACCAGGGCCAGCAGGCTCGCCGCGGCCACCAGGACCAGCGCCACCGCGAGCACCGGGATGGCGACCGCCCCGGCCTGGTGGCCCCAGGCGGCGCGGATGTCCACGCCGAGCACCACGACTGCCGCCGACGCCAGCGCGCCGAGCGTCATCGCCCGCCGCCAGGTCGCCCGCCAGGACTGGAAGAAGGTGGCGACCACGGTGGTGGAGCGGTGCGCGGAGTACTGCGCCAGCACCGCGAAAACCGCGCACAGCCCCGGCGCGCACAGCGGCGCCACGACGGCCAGCAGCGGCCAGGACTTCGCCGGGTCGGTCACCAGCACCCCGGCGACCAGCGGCAGGCAGCCCAACACCAGTAGCGCGTTGGTCATCAGCCCGAGGTACACCATGTCGAAGACGGCGGCGAGAGTGGTGTGCTTGAACCGCATGCCTTTCACCCCTTCAGCCCGGTGGTGGCGATGCCCTCGACGAAGTAGCGCTGGCCGAGCAGGAAGATGACCGCGATCGGCAGCACCGACAGCACCGAACCAGTCATGATCAGCGCGTACTCGGCGTTGTACTGGTTGATGAACGAGCGCAGCCCGAGCTGAATCGTCCACAGGTCCGGGCTGCGCAGGTAGAGCAGCGGGCCCAGGTAGTCGTTCCAGGTGGTGACGAAGGTGAGCAGGGTCAGGCTGGCCAGCGCCGGCACCGACAGCGGCAGCATGATGCGCCGGTAGATGCCGTACTCGCTCATCCCGTCGATCCGGGCGGCCTCGCTCAACTCGTCCGGGATCGTCTCGTAGAACTGCTTCATCAGGAACACGCCGAACGCCCCGAACGCCTGCAGCGCGACGATCGACCACCGGGTGTTCGACAGGTGCAGCTTCGACATCAGGATGAACTGCGGGATCATGTACGACTGCCACGGCACCGCGATCGTCCCGACGTACAGCAGGAACAGCAGATCCCGGCCGGGGAAGCGCACCTTGGCGAACCCGTACGCGGCGAAGCTGCCGGTGAACACCTGCAGCGCGCTGACCAGGACCGACAGGAACAGGGTGTTCTTCAGCCAGGTGACCAGCTCCGACTGCCGCCAGATGTCGACGTAGTTGTGCCAGATGACCGACTCGGGCAGCCATTTGATCGGCACCGTGAAGACCTCGTTGTCGGTCTTCAGCGACGACATCACCATCCAGTAGAACGGCAGCAGCAGGGCCGCCGCGGCGGCGATCAGCGCCAGGTAGCCGACGATCCGCCAGCCCTGGGCGAATTTGCGGCCGGTACGCCGGCCGGGGAGGACCAGCCGGTCGGTGTCGACCGGCGCGGTTTCGAGCACGGTGTCCATCAGGCGTTCCTCCGCTTGTTCACCAGGAACTGCACGACGGTGACCAGGAAGCAGATGGCGAACAACACGATCGAGATGGCCGAGGCGTAGCCGAACTCGTTCTCCTCGAAGCCCTTGCGGTAGATGTACTGCGACAGCACCAGGGTCGACTGACCCGGGCCGCCGTTGGTCATCACCAGGATCAGGTCGAACACCTTGAAGCTGCCGATGGTCAGCATCACGGTCACGAAGAAGGTGGTGGGTCGCAGGCCGGGCAGCGTGACGGTCCAGAACCGGTGCCAGGCGTTCGCGCCGTCCATCACCGCCGCCTCGTACAGCTCGACCGGGATGGTCTGCAGGCCGGCCAGGAAGATGCAGCATGTAGTAGCCCATCTCGCGCCAGGTGCCGACGATGATCACCGCCGGCATCGACCAGTCCGAGGAGACCGTCCAGCCCGGCGGGTGGTCCACCCCGACCAGCCGCAGGAAGGCGTTGATCGGCCCGTACTCCGGGCTGAACAGCATGTTCCACACCTGGGCGGTGGCCACGATCGAGGTGATGTAGGGGAAGAACGCCACGGTACGGAAGAAGGCCACCCCGCGCAGCTTGCGGTTGAGCAGCAGCGCCAGCCCGAGCGAGGCGGCCAGCGTGAGCGGGATGTGGAAGACCGTGTAGTAGACCGTGTTGCGCAACGCGGTCCAGAAGCTGTCGTCGTCGACCAGCCGGGTGAAGTTGTCGATACCCACCCAGTCGGCCACCCCGAAGACGTTCCAGTTGGTGAACGCGACGTAGAACAGCACCCCCACGGGGACCAGGGTGAGTAGGGCGAAGCCGACGAAGTTCGGCAGGATGAACGACCAGCCGATCATGGTGTTGCGCAACACCAGCCGACTACGCACGCGCCGCGCCGGCAGCACAGATGCCATCAGATTCTCCAGGAAGGGTTCGCCGTGGCGGCCGGGCCCGGCGCGGAACTGTTGTCCCGCACCGGACCCGACCATCGTGGTCAGGGGCGCCAGGGCGCTACTTGATGACCTCGTTCTTCGCCCGCTTCTCGGCATCGCTGATCGCGGCGTCCACGTTCTTGCTGCCGGACAGCACCGACGAGTGCATTTCGTTGAGCACGTTCTGCAGCGCTGCCGTGTAGGGCGACACCGGGTTCTCCGGCTTGGTGGTGTGCTTGGCGAAGGCGAACTTCGACAGGTCGTCGGTCGGCATGCCGGCGAGCGCGAAGAAGGCGTCGGTCACCGCGGCGGTGTTGGCCGGCGTGATGCCGATCGCCGCGAGCGCCTTGGCGCCACCCTCACCGGCCGCGTAGGCGAGGAACGCCTTGGCCGCGGCCAGCTTCTCCTTCTTGATCTTCGGGTTGATGCCCAGGCCGGTCGGGTCACCGAAGGTCACCGGGGTGTTCGACGTGCCGGTGGTGCTGGCGTCGAACTGCGGCGCCGGGGCCATCGCCCAGTTGAAGGTGTCGGCCGCGCCGCTCTTCTGCTGGCTCAACAGGGTGGCGATGTACCAGGTGCCCATCAGCATCATGGCCGCCGACTGCTTGCCGAACTGCGCCTGGTAGGTGAGCTTGTTGGTGGTCGCCGTGCCGTAGCTGGCCTGCGCGCCGGCGGTCTGCAGGTCCAGGGCCCGGTTGTAGTACGGCTTCAGGTAGCTGAAGTCGCCCTTGGTCAGGTCCGCGCCCGGGGTCTGGGCGAGGGCGAAGCCCTGCACCGTGGACTGCCAGGTGTGCTGGTAGTCGCCGACCGCCTTCGAACCGGAGTTCTTCAGCGCGGTGGTGAGCTGCTTGGAGGTGGAGACGTAGGTGTCCCAGGTCCACGAGCCGTCGGGGTAGGCGACGCCCGCCTTGTCGAACAGCGCCTTGTTGTAGTACAGCACCCACGAGTCCTGGCGGTACGGGATCGCGTAGGTCTTGCCGCTGACCTTGTAGCCGTCCAGCCCGCCGACCGAGGTGCCCAGACCCTGCGCCACGTCGGAGACGTCGACCAACTGGCCACCGTGCTGGTACGTGTAGAAGTTCTTCAGGTTCTTCTGCACGTAGATGTCCGGCGCGGAACCGGCCGCCAGGTCGGCGGTCATCTGGGTGTCGTAGTTGGTGGCGTCGTACTCCTTGAGCTCCACCGTCACGTTGGGGTCCTTGGCGTGGAACCCGTCCGCCAGGGTCTTGAACTCGGGGGTGGTCGACAGACTCCAACCGGCCAACGAGATGGTGACCGGACCGGACGGCTCGGCCGGCTCATCGGAGCCGCCGCCGCAGCCCGTGAGGACCAGCGACATCGCGGTGGCAAGGCCGAGGACGGCCGTGATCGAGCGCTTCATCCTTCTCCCTTCAGAATCTGGGCCCCGACTGCGGGCCCGGTTGTTGCCGGGTCGCCGTATTGGCGGTCCCGGTTACGTGTTTGGATCAGGCGGGTCCGGGTCCGGATGCCGTCGGGCCAGTCGACCCCGACCTCCAGACCGTCGCCGCCCACATCGAGGTCGCACCGGCCGTGCTGCGTTTCGGCAGCCCGGTCGGTACCGCAGAGTTCGACCAGTACCGCGATCCACGCACCGACCCGGACCGGGTGGTCCAGCCACGGGACGTGCGTCGGACCGCCGAGCGGGCCGCCGTCGGAGTGCGCCGTGACGCCCGCGATTCCGTTGCCGGAAAGCGATCGCAGTCGCGAGGTGTGCCGGAGCGTGCTCGCGGTGACCGCCTGCGGCAGTACCGTGACCGCGCCGGGGCCGGCGACCGGCCAGCCGCCGACGCGTAGCCGCAGCGCTGCCGCGTCCACCCCGTCGGCGAGTTCGTCGACCCGGGCCAGCCGGACCTCCCAGGCCCGGCGGACCAGTGAGTACACGGTGAGCTGCGCCGCCGGGCAGGACTGCCCGGTCCGGCCGCTGCCGTGGTCGCGCTGTCCGGGCGGCCGCGTCCAGCCAGTGCGCGCGGGTACTCGACCCGGCGACGCCGAGCTGCCCGCCGTCGTCGTCCTGGACGCCGCGATTGTGAGCGTTCGCATCCCGGTGCGGTGGGTGCTGCGCCCAGCCCCGTCGATCAGCACCACGGACTGGTCGACCGGCCTGTCCCAGCCGTCCTCGTCGAGCACCGGGCTGGTCGCCGTGGAGTAGCCGAGCCGGGCGTAGAGCGGCGAGTCGCCGCCGGTCGCGCCCTCGACGGCGTGGTCGGTGCCGTGGTTGACGACCCGGACGATGCCGTCGTCGCGGGTGCCGGCGACGATCCAGCCGGGCGCGACGATGGCGCGCAGCGTGTCGCCGGCCTCGACCGGCAGCGGCTGCGCCTCGGCTGTCCACACCGGATGGTCGGCCGGCAGCGCGATGCCCAGCATCCCCTTGGTCGCCCAGTACGGCGAGCCCGGACCCGAGTACGACTGGGCCAGCCGGGGCCACGGCGCGTGCCAGCCGAGGGTGAGCAGGCCGTCGTCGTCGGGCGCGCCGTGGCCGGCGAAGTGCGCGACGATGCCGGTGGCCGCGCGCGCGCAGCTGGCCCGGCGTCAGCGACGGCACCTCGGCCAGCGCGCCGACCCAGAACGGCGCCGCGGCGGCGAACCGGTAGATCAGGCTGCGGCCCTGCATCAGCGGCGAGCCGTCGGCGCCGACCAGTGTCACCGCGTCGTGCAGGAAGCGGTCCAGGCCGGCCACGTCGCGCGTCGCGCCGTGGCGGCGGCCAGGTCTGCCGCGCCGGCCATCCGCGCCCACAGCGTCGGGTAGAGGTGCAGCGCCCAGCCGACGTAGTGGTCGTAGGCGCGTTCCGGGCCGTCGGACAGCCAGCCGTCGGCGCGGCGCGAAGGTGTCGTGGGTGGCCAGGTCCTCGGCCATCTCGGCGAGCGAGTGCGGGCCGCCGACCGAGCGCAGGAAGGTCTGCACGACCAGCCGGAACCAGACCCAGTTGATCCGCGGGTAGGTGTCGTCGCCGACGGCCGGGGCCAGGTAGTCGACCACCCGCTCCTGCACGGCCGGGGTCAGCCGGTCCCAGATCCACGGCCGGGTCAGGTCGAGGATCAGCGCGATCGACGCCGCCTCCACCTTGGCCTGCGGGTGCTCGTCGAGGCGTACCCAGCGCTCGGGCGAGGTCGGGGTCGGTGCCGGCGGCGATGCCCGTCGCGTACCAGTCGGCCAGTTCGTCCAGGCCCGGCGCCGCGCTCGCCGGCGATGCGGAACCCGGCGAGCAGGAACGTGCGGGCGAAGCCTTCGAGCCCGTCGACGGCCCGGCCGTAGCCGCCCTCGGCGCCGGGCGAAGGTGATCCGGGCGTGCCCGGGCGAGGCGTAACGCCGCGCCGCGGCGAGCAGCCGGTCGGCCAGGTCGAGCCAGTCCTGCCGGGTCCACGCCGCGCGTCCGACCGCCGCGCCCACGAGCGCGTCACCGGCCGGACGCGGTCCGGTCGGCTGGCGCGGGGGCGGGCTGGTTCGCACGGTGTCCTTCTCGCGCAGGGTGTGTGGCGCAGGGCGTCCGGGGCGTCGCCCGAATGTGTCGGGCAGGCGACGCGTTGGTTTCCGAAGTAAAACGTTCACAACGCGCCATGTCAACGCTGTTATCCAACCGATACGATCAGAAGTGATCTCCAGGATCACAAATGATCGCGATCGCGCTCGTTTCCGCAGGTCACCGAGTTCTCGCGAAAAGTACCTACGGTGGCTAACGTCCGCGGCGACCCGTGCAGTGGTCACGGATCGGCCCGTCCAAGGGGTCGGGTAGCCGGCCATTGACAGTCTGGCAAGGAAAGCGATCTGATACGATCACAAACGCTCACAGCCCCGATCCCCCGTAACGAGGAGCCATGCGAACCACCGATCGCTTTCGCGGACCGCTGGCCGCCGCCTGGCCGGGGATCAGCGTGGGCGAACTGCTCGCCAGCCCTGACCGGTCGCTGCCCGTCCCGCCGGCCGGCGACCGGCGCGCCTGGGCGCGCCGACCGCTGCCCGCGCCGACGCTGCGCCGGGCTGCGCGAGCGGGCCGACGCCGAGCTGGGCACCCCCTGGCCGGTGCCGCTCGCCAGCGGGTACGCCCGCTACTTCCGCGACGGCGACCGGGACGGGTACGAGCAGGTCGTCTTCGCCCGCCAGCAGCGGCTCAGCCGGGCCGCCGTGCTGGCCGCGGTCACCGGCGATCCACTGTGGCTCGACGAGGTCGCCGACGGCGTGACCCTGCTGTGCGAGCAGAGCAGCTGGTGCTGGCCGGCGCACGACGACACCCGTCGGCGTGCACGGCGCGGTGGTGCCCACCGTCACCGACCCGTTCCTGGACCTCGGCGCGGGCGAGGTCGCCGCCCAGCTGGCCTGGATCGACCACCTGCTCGGCGACCAGCTCGACGCGCGCGTCCCCGGCGTGCGCGCCCGCATCCGGCACGAGGTCGACCGGCGGGTGCTCGACCCCGTTCGCCGACCGGCGCGACTGGCACTGGCTCGGCCTCGACGGCGACGTGCACAACTGGAACCCTGGATCCACGGCAACGTCCTGGTCGCCGGCGCTGCGCCTGGTCGACGACCCGGCCCGCCGCGCCGCCCTGGTCGACCTGGTCGATCGAAGGACTCGACCGGTACGTCGCTTCGCTGCCGGCCGACGGCGCCATCGACGAGGGCTACGCGTACTGGTGGAACGGCGCGTGCCGGGCGCTGGAGGCGCTCGACGTGCTCGGCCTACGCGACCGGGGGCGCGCTCGGACGCCGTCGCGCGTGCCGCGCGCTGCGCGAGACGGTGGCCTTCCCGCACCGGGTGCACCTGGGCGGCGCCGTGGTACCTCAACCACGCCGACGGCCCGGCCCGGCCGCCGGCGCGACCAGCCGTGGCACGCGCTGCACCGGGCGGCCCGGCGGGTCGGCGACCGCGGACGCGCAGGCGCACGCCGCCGCGCACCGCCGGCCCGGACGAGCCGGTGGCGCACGAGGACCAGGGGCTCGGCCGGCTGCTGCGCGCCCTCACCGACCCGGACTGGCGCGACGCCGACGCCGGCGCGCTCGCCGCTGCCCCGCGACGTGTGGTTCCCCTCGACCCAGGTGCTGCTGGCCCGGCCGGCGGCCGGCAGCGCGGCCGGCCTGACCCTGGCCGTCAAGGGCGGGCACAACGGCGAGCACCACAACCACAACGACGTCGGCAGCGTCGTGGTCGCCCTCGGCGGCGTGCCGGTGCTGGTCGACGCCGGCCGCCCCACCTACACCGCGCAGACCTTCGGCCCGGACCGGTACGCGCATCTGGACGATGCAGAGCGGCTGGCACAACGTGCCCGATGATCCGCGGCAGCGAGCAGGCGCCCGGCCGCCGGGTACGCCGCCCGCGACGTGACCGCCGTCAGCGACGACGACCGGGCCGCGCTGCAGCCTCGACCTGGCCGGCGCCTACCCCCGCGACCGACATCCGGCACTGGCGGCGCACCGCCCGCCTCGACCGGCGACACCGGCTGCGTGCAGGTCACGCGACGACTGGGAGCTCGACCCGGCCGCGGCGCCCGCAGCCGACCCGGCTGCACTTCCTGATCGCCGGCGAGCGTGGCTGTCCATCGGCCGGACGCGTCGAGGTCACCGCGCTCGACGGGGCCGGCACGGTGCGCGCTGACCTGGCAACCGGCCGACGCGCCCGTGCACCACCACGGTGCGCGAGCTGGACGACCCTATGCTCAGCGACGTCTGGGGCGATCGGCTGACCCGGCTGGAAATCGACGTCACCGCGCTCGGACCGGTCGGCACGCTCGACCTGACCGTGAAGGAGCACTCGATGAGCGCGTCGGACAACCGCGGACCGCTGCAGGTCGCCCGCCGGGCGCAGCTGCTGGAGGCGCTGCAGCGCGACGGGGCGTGCTGCGCATCTCCGACCTGACCGAGGCGCTCGGCGCGGCCGCGGTGACCATCCGCCGGGACATCGCCCAGCTCGCCGCCGAGGGTCTGGTCCGCCGGGTGCACGGCGGCGTGGCGCTGATCGCGCCCGAGGACGCCGCCGCCGACGAGGCCCCGGCCGGCGGTACCGACGTCGGCCGGCGGCCGGACGCTCGGCATGCTCGTGCCCTCGCTGGACTACTACTGGCCGGACGTGGCGCGCGGGCGCCGAGGAGGCCGCCCGCGAGCTGGACATGCGGATCGTGCTGCGCGGCTCCTCCTACGAGACCGAGGACGACCGGCCGCAGCTACCCGGCTGGTCGACGGATCGGCGTGGACGGCCTGGTCGTCGCGCCGCGGATGGACGCGCCGACCGCCGAGCGACACCATCGAGTGGCTGGCCGAGACCGGGATCCCGGTCGTGCTGCTGGAGCGCACCGCCACCGTCGGGCCCGCACCACGCGGTGCTCGAGTCGGTGGTCACCGACCACGCCCTCGGCGCCGGCGATGGCCGTGCGGCACCTGGTCTCCCTCGGCCACCGCAAGGTCGGCGTGGTGCTGCGCCGAGCACAGCCCGACCGGGCCGCACGTGCGCCGGGGCTGGCTGGAGGCGGTCACCGAGTGCGGCATCGACCCGCCGCCACGGTCGACGCGCTGGTCCCGGACGCCCGCTCGCCCGGCGGCGACGCGGCCCTGGACGACGTGCTGGACCGGTGCCTGGCCACCGGCACGACCGCGCTGCTCGTGCACGCCGACGCCGAGGCGATCGCGCTGGTGCAGCGCTGCGAGGAGCGGCACCTCGTCGGTGCCCGGCGACCTGTCCGTGGTCGCCTACGACGACGAGGTGGCCGGGCTGTTCAGCCCGCCGCTGACCGCCGTGCGCCCGCCGCGCCGCTCGATCGGCCGCGCCGCCGTCCGGCTGGTCGCCGACCGGCTCGCCGACCCGGACCGGCCGGCCCACCGGGTCGTCATCAGCCCGTCGCTGCGGGTCCGCGAGTCGACCGCGCCACCACCTCGACGCTGAACCGCGGCGGTCCGCCGCTGACACACATGGCCCCGTGGACCAGTTAGGTCCACGGGGCCATGTGCGCGAGGTCGAGGCCCGGATCAGCCGCGTACCCGGCGGATCCGCCAGAAGGACAGCCCGCCGAGGATCACGGTGAGCGCGAGGAAGCCGATGAACTCCAGCCACTGGAACGACCAGTACCGGCTGGCCGGCTGGTACGAGACGTCGAAGTGCAGGTTCTGCTTGGCGACGCAGGCCTGGGTCTCGATCGGTTCCTGCCCGTTGAGGCAGCTCTTCACCTGCGAGCTGGTCACCTTGTTGCCGGCCGAGTCGAGCAGGTACGCCGACGAATTGATCATCAGAGCGCCCGGGATCGAGTAGCCCTCGATCCGCAGCGGGGCGTCGTTCGGCCCGATGTTGAGGAAGCCGCCGTAGTCGGTGGTGACCGCGGTCGTGTAGGTCACCGTCTCCTTCACCGGCGCACGCAGGTGCGGCCGGGCGACGATCGGGATGACGAACTGGATGACGCCGACCAGGGCCAGCGTGACCGCCATCGCCGGCACCGTGCGGCGGACGAACAGCCCCACCGTGATGCCGAGAACGAACGCGAAGGCGGCGTACCCCAGCGGCGCGACGTTGCGCGAGGCGAACGCGATGGCCAGGAACCGGTTGCCCTGGACCTGGTCGAAGCGACTGGCCGCCCAGGTGAGCACCAGGCTGAGCGCGCCGGTGACGGCCACCGCGAACAGGCCGACGAAGGCGACCTTGACGGCCAGCCAGCGGGTCCGGGTGACGCTCTGGTTCCAGACCAGCCGGTGCGTGTTGCTCTCCAGCTCCCGGGTGATCAGCGGGGTACCCCAGAACAGCCCGATCAGCGCCGGAACGGCCATCAGGATGATCCCGGCGGTCTGCACCGGGCTGGTGTAGTCCTTGATGAAGCGCTGCTTGGCGTCCACCAGCTTGCAGCCGTTGGCGGCCACACAGTCGAGGATGTCGGAGTTGTACGACCCGCGGATCGTGTCGCCCAGGTAGAGCAGGTAGAGCGTGAGCAGGATCAGCGCCCCGAGTCCCGCGAGGAACTGGACGCGGAACTGGCGCCAGGTCAGCCAGATCATCGCTGCGCCTCCAAGGGCTTGACTGCGAAATTGCGGGTGACCGACGGGTTGGCGGCCCGGGTCATGTAGGCGAGAACCATGTCTTCCAAGTCGACGTGCTCCGAGTTCTGGATGGTCGCCGGAATCGGGGCGTCGTCGGTGCGCCGGACGACCAGCGTGCTGTCGCCGCCGCCCCGGTGGTCGGCGGTGATGACCTCAAGGCCGGCGGGCAGGTCGTCGAAGTCGGCCCGCGGGCCGACCAGCCGGTAGTGCTGGCCGAGCAGGTCGGCGACCTCGCCGGCGAGCTGCACCCGCGACGCCGACAGCAGGATCAGGTAGTCACAGACCCGTTCCAGGTCGCTGAGCAGGTGCGAGGAGAGGATGACGGTGACGTTCAGCTCGCTGACGAACTCCATCAGGTTCACCAGGAACTGGTTGCGGGCCAACGGATCCAGCGCGGCCACCGGCTCGTCGAAGATGAGCAGCTCGGGTCGCTTGGCGGCGGCGATGGTCAGCGCGAGCTGAGCCCGTTGACCGCCGGAGAGCCGGCCGGCCTTCTGCTTGGGATTCAGGCCGACCTGCGCGATGCGCCGATCGGCCAGTTGCTGGTCCCAGGACTTGTTCAGGTGGGCGCCCAGGCGCAGGTGGTCGCGGACGGACAGGCCGGCGTAGACGGGCGTGTCCTGGGCGACGAAGCCGACCCGGGCGAGTTGGGCCGCGCCCGCGGCGGGCCGGTTGCCCAACACCCGGATGGTGCCGCTGCTCGGCGCGATCAGGCCGCAGGTCAGGCCGAGCAGGGTGGACTTGCCCGCGCCGTTCGGCCCGACCAGGCCCACCACCCGGCCTTGCGGGATGTCCAGGTCGGCGTCGGACAGGGCTGGGTTGTGCCCGTACAGCTTGGTGAGCCCTTCGGTACGCAGGACAGAGGTCATTTTCTCACCTTTGCGGCCTCTCCAACTAGGTTCGGACAGGTTCCGCGGTCGCCTCGGGTGGGCGGACGCGGGGGAGATCATCTGTACTCGTATTGAACTATGATGTTAGCAGTATGGTACTGCCCGCTGATGGCTGTCAAGGAAGCCCGCTCCGGCCCTCGCGGGTACGTTTCGGCGTCCAACTGCGGCCTCGGCATCGGTTGAACGCCGCTGCAACTGGCGGTGGCACACCGCGTTCGACTGCGGCCTGTTCAAACCGCCGACTATGCGTTGGAATTCGCCCGGTCGACTGGTGCCGGGGAACGAACACGGACAACGGTAATCGGTCGACGCTTTGGCGTGACAGCCAGAATCCCGCAGCAGTCCGATTCACCGGTACCGGTGGAACTGACAAATAGCTGACGGGTGTCCGCATCGAGCGGCTGGGCGTTCGGTGCAAAAGGAGAAGCATTGATGATCCCGTTGTCGTACGCGCAGCGCCGGTTGTGGTTCCTGGCTCAGTTGGAGGGTGCGAGTTCTACCTACAACAACGTTCTTGCCGTAGCGTTGCGCGGTTCGCTGGACATCGCCGCCCTGGCCGCCGCGCTACGTGACGTGCTGACCCGGCACGAGTCGCTGCGCACCGTCTTCCCGGCCGTCGACGGCGAGCCGCACCAGCGGATCCTGCCGGCAGCGGAGCTCTCCTTCGAACTGGCAGTGCGCGACCTCGGGCCGGACTCCGTCGCGCAGGAGGTCGCCGAAGCCGGTCGGACCACCTTCGACCTCGCTGTCGACCTGCCGTTGCGGGCGTCGCTGCTGCGTACCGGCGCGGATTCCGCGGTGCTCATCCTGGTGCTGCACCACATCGCCACCGACGCCTGGTCGCACCGGCCACTGGGCCGGGACCTGTCCGTCGCGTACGCGGCCCGGCTGCGCGGCGCCGCCCCGGACTGGCAGCCGCTGCCCGTCCAGTACGCCGACTACGCGCTCTGGCAACGGGAACTGCTCGGCGAGGAGGCCGACCCGGGCAGCCGGTACGCCATCCAGGTCGACTACTGGCGGCGGGCCCTTGCCGGGGTGCCGGAGGAGTTGGCGCTGCCGGTGGACCGGCCGCGCCCGGCCGTGGAGAGCCACCGCGGCCACCGGGTGCCGCTGACCGTCCCCGCCGACGTGCACCAGCGCCTCGCCGAACTGGCCCGGACCGAGGGCGTCACGCTGTTCATGGTGCTCCAGGCTGCCCTCGCCGTGCTGCTGTCCCGGCTGGGCGCGGGTACCGACATCCCGATCGGCTCGCCGGTCGCCGGCCGTACCGACGAAGCCCTCGACGACCTGATCGGCTTCTTCGTCAACACCCTGGTGGTCCGCACCGACCTGGCCGGTGACCCGCAGTTCCGGCAGGTGCTGGCCCGGGTCCGGCAGACCGGCCTGGACGCCTTCGGCCACTCCGACGTGCCGTTCGAGCGGCTGGTCGAGGAGCTGGCCCCGACCCGGTCGCTGGCCCGCCACCCGCTCTTCCAGGTGCTGCTGATCCTGCAGAACACCGCCGTCGCCGGGCTGGACCTGCCGGGGCTGGCCGCCGAGCCGATCCCCGCGCACACCTCGGTGGCGAAGTTCGACCTCGACGTCGTGCTGGAGGAGGCGTTCGACGCCGCCGGCCGCCCGGCCGGCCTGCACGGCGCGGTGACCGTGGCCGCCGACCTGTTCGACGCCGCCTCGGCACAGGTCCTGGCCCGCCGCTGGACCCGGGTGCTCACGCTGCTGAGCGCGAACCCGGACCGGCGACTGTCCGACGTGGACGTGCTGACGGCCAGCGAGCGGGATCTCGTGCTGCGCCAGTGGAACGACACCGCCGTGCCGCTTTCCGGCCCGGGGCTGCGCGAGCTGTTCGCCGACCGGGTGGCTGCCGACCCGCAGGCCACCGCGGTGCTGGCTGGCGACGTCGCACTGACCTACGCGGAGTTGGACGAGCGCTCGAACCGGCTGGCCCGCTGGCTGATCGCGCACGGCGCGCGCCCCGAGCGGTACGTGGCCGTGGCCCTGCCGCGCACCGTGGACCTGCTGGTCGCCCTGCTGGCGGTGGCGAAGTCCGGGGCCGGGTACCTGCCGGTGGACGTCGACTACCCGGCCGACCGGATCCTGGCAATGTTCGACGCCGCCGCCCCGGTCCTCGTGCTGACCAGCGTGGAACTGGCGCCGCTGGTCCCGGCGTCGGCGTTGAGGGCGCTGGATGACCCGTCCGTGGCCGCCGCGGTGGCGGCATTTCCGGCCGGCGCACTGGCGGACGCGGATCGTTTGGCGGCGGTCTCGGAAATTGATCCGGCGTACGTGATATTCACCTCCGGATCGACCGGCCGACCCAAAGGCGTGGTGATTTCGCATTTGGCATTGGTCAATTTACTGACCGGCATGCGACAGTTCACCGAATTGGCCCCGGGCGATCAACTGCTCGCCGTCACCACCGTCGGATTCGACATTGCCGGCCTCGAACTCTTCCTGCCCCTGGTGGTCGGCGCGACCGTGGTGCTCGCCGAGCGGGAAACCGTCCGCGACCCGGTGCTGCTGGCCGGGCTGATTGGCCGGCTGGGCACGGGCGTCGTGCAGGCGACGCCGAGCCTGTGGCGCTCGGTGCTCGCCGTAGGCGGGGTCGAGCTGTCCGGTATCCGGGTGCTCGTCGGTGGCGAGGCGCTCCCCGCCGACCTGGCCCGGGAGCTGACCGCGGCCGACCGGGTGTGGAACGTGTACGGGCCGACCGAGACCACTATCTGGTCAACGGCCGGGGTGGTGCGGCCGGACTTCACCGGCGCGCCGTCGATCGGCACGCCGATCGCCAACACCCAGGTGTACCTGCTGGACGACGCCCTGCGGCCGGTGCCGGTCGGAGTCGGCGGGGAGCTCTACATCGCCGGCACCGGGCTGGCCCGGGGGTACGTGAACCAGCCGGGGATGACCGGCACGCGGTTCGTGGCGAGTCCGTTCGGACCGGCCGGGGCGCGGATGTACCGGACCGGCGACGTGGCCCGCTGGACGCGTACCGGCGAACTGGACTTCACCGGCCGGGCCGACGAGCAGATCAAACTGCGCGGCTTCCGGATCGAGCCGGGCGAGATCGAGACGGTGCTGCGGGCATCGGCCGCCGTCGCCCAGGCGGTGGTGGTGGCCCGCGAGGACGCCGCCGGGGACAAGCGGCTGGTCGCCTACGTGGTGCCGGTCGAGGACGGCGCGGAACTGGACGTCGCCGCGCTGCGGGACGCGGTGGCCGGGCGGCTGCCGCAGTACATGGTGCCGGCCGCGATCGTGGTGCTGCCCGAGCTGCCGTTGACCGCCAACGGCAAACTCGACCGCAAGGCGCTGCCCGCACCGGAGTACGCCACCGGCCGGGTCGGCCGGGCCCCGGTCACCGTGCCGGAACAGTTGCTCTGCGCCGCATTCAGCCGGGTGCTCGGCGTCGACACGGTGACCGTCGAGGACAGCTTCTTCGACCTCGGCGGCCACTCGCTGCTCGGCGCGCGGCTGGTCTCCCGGATCCG
The DNA here is from genome assembly GCA_963794685.1 of uncultured Actinomycetota bacterium. Lineage (GTDB taxonomy): Bacteria > Actinomycetota > Actinomycetes > Mycobacteriales > Micromonosporaceae > CAVTWH01. Next base: position 319,005 of record CAWCFK010000018.1, read on the forward strand.
GGCGCTGCTCGGCGTGGAGTTGCCGCTGCGGGCGCTGTTCGAGCGGCCGACCGTCGCCGGGCTCGCCGCCTGGATCGCCGACGCGGACACCGGCCAGGTCCGGCAGGCGTTGACCGCCGGTACCCGACCCGAGCGCCCGCCGCTCTCCTTCGCCCAGCGCCGGCTGTGGTTCCTCAGCCAGTTGGAGGGGCCCAGCCCCACGTACAACATCCCCGCCGTGCTCCGGTTGACCGGCGACCTCGACGTGGCCGCGCTGGCCGCCGCCGTCCGCGACGTGATCGGCCGGCACGAGGCGCTGCGTACCGTCTTCCCGTCCGCTGACGGCGAGCCGTACCAGCAGATCCTCGACCTAGCCGAGGTGCGGTGGGAGCTGCCGGTGCGCTCCGTGGCGCCGGACCGGCTGGCCGACGAGGTGGCTGCCGTCGCCCGGCACGCCTTCGACCTCTCCGTGGACGTGCCGATCCGGGTTGCGCTGCTGCAGTCCGGGCCGCAGGAGCACCTGCTGGTGCTGGTGCTGCACCACATCGCGGGCGACGGCTGGTCGATGGCCCCGCTCGGACGCGACGTGTCCACCGCCTACGCGGCACGGGTACGCGGCGACGAGCCGCACTGGCAACCGCTGCCGGTGCAGTACGTGGACTACGCCCTGTGGCAGCGCGAGCTGCTCGGCGGCCGGTCCGACCCGGACAGCCTGCTGACGGCGCAGGTCGACTACTGGCGGCAGGCGCTGGCCGGCGCGCCGGACGAGCTCGCGCTGCCGGTCGACCGGCCGCGCCCCGCGCTGGCCACCGACCGCGCGCACCGGGCCCTCTTCCACGTCCCCGCCGAACTGCACCAGCGGCTGGTCGCGCTGGCCCGCGCGGAGGGCGTCACGCCGTTCATGGTGCTCCAGGGAGCGCTCGCGGTGCTGCTGTCCCGGCTCGGCGCGGGCACCGACATCCCGATCGGAGTCCCCGTCGCCGGGCGCTCCGACGAGGCGCTGGACGACCTCGTCGGCTCGTTTGTCAACACCCTGGTGATCCGCGCCGACCTCTCCGGTGACCCGCGGTTCCGGCAGCTGCTCCACCGGGTACGGCAGGCGAGCCTGGGCGCGCTCGCCCATCAAGATGTGCCGTTCGAGCGGCTGGTCGAGGAGCTGGCGGTGGTCCGGTCCCTCGGCCGGCACCCGCTCTTCCAGGTGCTGCTCACCGTGCAGAACCAGCAACGCGCCGAACTCGACCTGACCGGCGTGCGGGTGGCCCCGGCAGCCGCCGAACTCGCCGCGGCAGCCGCCCCGCCGTCCCGGTACGATCTGCACCTCACCGTCACCGAGGAGTTCGACGACGACGGCCGCCCGGCCGGGCTGCGCTCCTTCGTCACCCTCTCCGCCGACCTGTTCGACGCGGCCACCGCCGACCGGATCGCCGGCTGGTTCCTCCGGGTCCTCGACGTGGTCGCCGACGGCGACGTCCGCCTGCACGCGGTGGACATCCTCGACGCCGGTGAACGGGACCAGGTGCTGCACGCCTGGAACGACACTGCGGTCGCCGGTGTCGACACCTCGGTCACCGCGCTTTTCCAGGCGCAGGTGGCCGCGCACCCGGACGCCACCGCCCTCGTCGCCGACGGCGTCGACGTCTCCTACCGGGAGTTGGCCGCCTCGGCCGGCCGGCTCGCCGGGCACCTGCGCGATCTCGGCGTCGGCCCGGAGTCCGTCGTCGGGCTGTGCCTGCCCCGCGGCGTACAGATGATCACCGCAATCCTTGGCGTCTGGCAGGCCGGCGCGGCGTACCTGCCGATTGACAGCAAACTGCCCACCGACCGGATCACCTTCATGCTCGGCGACTGCGACGCCCGGGTCCTGGTCGCCACCCGCGACGCTGGCGCCGCACTGACCGGCCACCCGCTCGGCATCCCGGTCCTCTGGTTGGACGACCCCTTCCCGCCCACCGCCGTTGACCTGCCCCCGGTGCCGGTGGACCCGTACGGCCTGGCGTACGTCATCTACACCTCCGGTTCGACCGGGACCCCGAAGGGGGTGGCGGTCACCCACGGGTCGCTCGCCAACTACGTGACCTCGGTGTCCGGCCGGCTCGGCTGGACCGGCGCGGGCGCCCGGTACGCGCTGCTGCAACCCCAGGTCACCGACCTCGGCAACACGGTGGTCTTCATCGCGCTGGCCACCGGCGGAACTCTGCACGTGCTGGCCGACGAGGCGGTGGTCGACCCGACAGCGGTGGCGGACTACCTGCGTACCCACCGGATCGACTTCGTCAAGGCGGTCCCCTCGCACCTGGCCGCGCTGGCCGCCGGGGCCGGCATCGACGGCGTGCTGCCGGCCCGGTCCCTGGTCCTCGGCGGCGAAGCTGCCGCCGCAACCTGGGTCGGTGACCTGGTCCGGGCGGCCGGCGACCGGCGGGTCTTCAACCACTACGGCCCCACCGAGACAACCATCGGCGTCGCGACCGCCGAGCTGTCGACGCGCGGCGCGGCCACCGGCGTGGTCCCGATCGGCACGCCGATCGCCAACACCCGGCTGTTCGTCCTCGACGACGTGCTGACCGCCGTGCCGGTCGGCGTGGCCGGCGAACTCTACGTGGCCGGGGCCGGCGTCGCGCGCGGCTACATCGGTCGGCGCGCTCTCACCGGGCAGCGCTTCGTGGCCTGCCCGTTCGGCTCCGGCGAACGGATGTACCGCACCGGCGACCTGGTGAAGCGGCTGCCGGACGGGCAACTCGTCTTCGTCGGCCGGGCTGACGAGCAGGTGAAGATCCGTGGCTTCCGGGTTGAGCCCGGCGAGGTCGAGGCGGCGTTGCTGGACCACCCCGGCGTCGCCCGCGCCGCCGTGACCGTCCGGGACGGGCGGCTGATCGGGTATGTCGTGCCGACCGACGGCGAGCCGATCGACGGACTTGCCGGCTTCCTGGCCGCCCGGTTGCCCGAGTACCTGGTGCCGGCCGCGCTCGTGACGCTCGCCGCGTTGCCGCTCACCGCAAACGGCAAACTCGACCGCGCGGCGTTGCCGGCGCCCGATGAGACCGCGTCGGCCGGCCGGGCTCCGGCGAACGCCACCGAAACCGCGCTGTGCGAGGTCTTCGCGCAGGTACTCGGCCTGGAATCGGTCGGCGTCGAGGACAGCTTCTTCGACCTCGGCGGGCACTCGCTGCTCGCCATCCGGCTGCTGTCCCGGATCCGGGCCCGGCTCGGGGCCGAAGTGAAGATCCGGATGCTGTTCGAGACGCCCACGGTTGCCGGGCTGGCCGCCCGCCTGGCCGGGCCGGCAACCGAGCCGGTGCGCCCGACACTGCGGCCCGTCGCCCGCCCCGCCCGGCCGCCGCTCTCCTTCGCCCAGCGCCGACTGTGGTTCCTCGGCCAGTTGGACGGGCCGAGCCCGACCTACAACAACCCCATCGCGATCCGGCTGACCGGCGCGCTCGACGCCGCCGTGCTGGACGCCGCGCTGCGCGACGTGATCGGCCGGCACGAGCCGCTGCGGACCATCTTCCCGTCCGCTGAAGGCGAGCCGTACCAACACATCCTGGACGCGGCCGAGCTGTCCTGGCAGTTGCGGGTACGCCCGGTGACCGCCGACGAACTGCCCGACGCGGTACGGGAGGCCACCCGGTACGCGTTCGACCTGTCCATCGAGGTGCCGATCCGGGCCTGGCTGTTCGAGGCCAGCGCGCAGGAACGGGTACTGCTGCTGGTCGTGCACCACATCGCCAGCGACGGCTGGTCCCGTGCCCCGCTCGGCCGGGATGTGTCGCGGGCATACGCCGCCCGGCTGCGCGGTGCCGCCCCGACCTGGCAGCCGCTGCCCGTGCAGTACGCCGACTATGCGCTGTGGCAACGGGAACTACTCGGCGCGGAGTCCGACCCGGACAGCCTGCTGGCCGCCCAGGTCGCCTACTGGCGGCGGGTACTGGCCGGCGCGCCCGAGGAGTTGGCGCTGCCGGTGGACCGGCCGCGGCCGGCGGTGGCCAGCCACCGTGGCGTCCGGGTGCCGCTGAATATCCCCGCCGACGTGCACCAGCGGCTGGCGGACCTGGCCCGTGCCGAGGGCGTGACGCTGTTCATGGTGCTGCAGGCCGGTCTGGCGGTGCTGCTCTCCCGGTTGGGCGCGGGCACCGACATCCCGATCGGCTCGGCGGTGGCCGGCCGCACCGACGACGCGCTGGACTCTCTCGTCGGGTTCTTCGTGAACACCCTGGTGGTCCGCACCGATGTCGGTGGTGACCCGCAGTTCCGGCAGGTGCTGGCCCGGGTCCGGGAAGCCGGCGTCGGCGCCCTCGCGCATCAGGACGTGCCGTTCGAGCGGCTGGTGGAGGAGTTGGCCCCGGTCAGGTCGCTGGCCCGGCACCCGCTCGCCCAGGTGATGCTGACGGTGCACAACACCGAGCGCGCCGAGCTGGACCTGCCCGGCGTGCGCGCCGAGGCCGCACCCCTGGACGAGGCGGCGAACGCGGCCCGCTTCGACCTCGATGTGCTGCTGCGCGAGGCGTTCGACGGGCACGGCAACCCGGCCGGGCTGCGCGGCTCGGTGATCGCCGCCGCCGAGCTCTTCGACGCGGCTACCGTGGAATCCCTTGCTGCGCGCTGGCTCCGGGTGCTGTCGCTGCTCAGCGCAGATCCGACTCTGCGTCCGTCCGAAGTGGACGTTCTGGGCGTCGCTGAGCGGGCTCTGGTTCTGGCCACCTGGAACTCGACCGCTCACGCCGTCGGTGACGGGGACGTGGTCGACCTGTTCCGGGCGCGGGCACTGGCCGCGCCGGACGCCCTCGCCGTGCTCTCCAACGGAGTCGGGCTGACCTACGCCGAACTGGACTCCCGGTCCAACCGGCTGGCTCACTGGCTGACCGACCGGGGTGCGGGACCCGAACGCTTCGTGGCCGTGGCGCTGCCCCGGTCGGCGGACCTGGTGGTGGCGCTGCTCGCCGTCCTGAAGTCCGGCGCCGGGTACCTGCCGGTGGACGTGGACTATCCCGCGCACCGGGTGGCGGCGATGTTCACCGACGCCGCCCCGGTCCTCGTGCTCACCTGTGCGGAGCTTGCCGGCTCGCTGCCGCCGGTGGACCGTGCTGCCGTGGTGCTGGATGACCCGACGACGGCGGCCGAGGTGGCTTCATGCCCCGCCGACCACGTGCGGATCACTTCGCCTTCCGCCGCGGCGCATCCGGCGTACGTGATCTTCACGTCCGGCTCGACCGGGCGGCCCAAGGGCGTGGTGATCGCGCGGGCGGCGCTGGCGAATCTGCTGGCCGGCTTCGCCGAGCTGACTCCACTCGCGGCCGGGGACCGGCTGCTCGCGGTCACCACCGTCGGCTTCGACATCGCCGGCCTGGAACTATTCCTGCCGTTGGTGTCCGGCGCGACGGTGGTGCTGGCCGACAAGGACGTGGTTCGCGACCCGGTGGCATTGGGCAGCCTGATCGCCCGCTCCGGAATCGGCGTGGTGCAGGCGACGCCGAGCCTGTGGCGCTCACTACTGGCGCTCGGCGGCGTCAACCTCTCCGGGGTACGCGTCCTCGTCGGCGGCGAAGCGCTGCCGGCCGAAGTGGCACACGGCCTCACCGGCTCCGCCGCCGAGGTGTGGAACGTCTACGGGCCGACCGAGACCACCATCTGGTCGACGGCTGCCCGGGTGCGGCCCGACTTCGGCACTGCGCCGTCCATCGGTGGACCGATCGCCAACACCCAGGTGTACGTCCTGGACGACCGGCTCGCCCCGGCCCCGGTCGGAGTGCCCGGCGAGCTGTACATCGCCGGGGACGGGCTGGCACGCGGGTACATCGGGCAGCCCGGGATGACCGGGCAACGGTTCGTGGCGAGCCCGTTCGCGACCGGCGTGCGGATGTACCGGACCGGCGACGTGGCGCGGTGGCTGGCCGGTGGCCGGCTGGAGTTCGTCGGACGGGTCGACGAGCAGCTCAAGGTACGCGGCTTCCGGATCGAACCGGGCGAGATCGAGGCGGCGCTGCGCTCGTACCCCGGCGTGGGTCAGGCCGTGGTGGTGGCCCGCGAGGAGGCGGCCGGCGACAAGCGACTGGTCGCCTACCTGGTGCCGGCCCCCGGCCCGGACGGTGCGGCGGTCGGCGACGGCGCGGGGATCCGCGAGTTCGTGGCCGGCCTGCTGCCCGACTACATGGTGCCGGCCGCCGTGGTGGTGCTGCCGGACCTGCCGCTGACCCCCAACGGCAAACTGGACCGCCGCGCCCTGCCGGCCCCGCAGTACACCGGCAGCACGGCAGGCCGGGCCCCGGCCGATGCCCGCGAGGAGCTGCTGTGCGCCGCCTTCGCGCAGGTCCTCGGCATGGACACGGTCAGCGTGGACGACAGCTTCTTCGACCTCGGCGGGCACTCGCTGCTCGCGGTCGCGCTGGTGGAGCGGCTACGGGCGGTCGGCGTCACGATCTCGGTGCGCGCCCTCTTCGAAACGCCCACTCCGGCCGGACTCGCGCGCACGACGGGCGTGGAAACCGTTGCGGTACCGGCGAACCTGATCCCGGCCGGGGCCGACCGGATCACCCCCGACATGCTGCCGCTGACGGCCCTCTCCGCCGACGAGGTGGAGCGGATCGTCGCCACCGTCGACGGCGGCGCGGCGAACGTGGCCGACGTGTACCCGTTGGCCCCGCTCCAGGAGGGCATGCTCTTCCACCACCTGCTCGCCGGTGGCGGCGCGGACGCCTACGTGACGGCCCGGGTGCTGGAGTTCGACTCGCGGACCCGGCTCGACACGTTCGCCCGGGCCCTGCAACGGGTGGTGGACCGGCACGACATCTACCGCACGGCGGTGCTCTGGACCGGCCTGCGCGAGCCGGTCCAGGTGGTCTGGCGGCAGGCGATCCTGCCCGTCGTCGAGCACGCCCCCGCCGACCCTGCCACCGATCCGGTGTTCGCCCTGGTGTCCACCGTCGGCACCAGGCTGGATCTGGACCGGCCGCCGTTGATGGACCTGCACGTGGCCCCGGTTGCCGACGGCCGCTGGCTGGGCATGGTGCGGATGCACCACATGCTCGCCGACCACCAGGGCATGGACATGCTGATCCGCGAACTGCGGACGGTCCTGGACGGGCAGCCGGAGCAGTTGACAGCCGCTGCCCCGTTCCGCAACTTCGTCGCCCAGACCCGGGCGGCGTCCCGGGCCGGGCACGAGCGGTACTTCACCGACCTGCTCGGCGACGTGACCGAACCGACGGCCCCGTACGGGGTGCTGTCCGTCCGCGGTGACGCCCGGCCGGTCACGGTGACACAGCCGGTCGCCGACCAGGTGTCGCTGCGGCTGCGCCAGGTCGCCCAGCGGCTCGGCGTCAGCCCGGCCACCGTGCTGCACGTCGCCTGGGCGCGGGTACTGGCCGTGCTGGCCGGCCGCGACGACGTGGTGTTCGGCACTGTGCTGCTCGGCCGGTTGACCGCCGGCCCCGGCGCGGACCGGGCGCTCGGCCCGTTCTTCAACACCCTCCCGATCCGGGTACGCACCGGCGCGGTCGGCGCACGGGCCGCCGTCGAGCAGATGCGGACCCAGCTGGCCGGCCTGCTGGAACACGAACACGCACCGCTCTCCGTCGCCCAGCGCGCCAGCGGAATCGACGGCAGCGGACCGCTGTTCACGGCGCTGTTCAATTACCGGCACGTCGGGCCGGGTACCGGCGGCGCCGGCAGGCAGGCGCTCGACGGCATCCGCAGCGTCCTGGTCCAGGAGCAGACCAACTATCCGCTGACGGTGGCCGTCAACGACCTCGGCGCGGCCGGGCTCAGCCTCGACGTGCAGGCCGTGGACCCGATCGACGCCGGGGTGGTCTGCCGGCTGCTGGACACCGCCATCGGCAACCTCGTCGCCGCGCTCTCCGGGGCGCTCGACGGTGGCCCCCATCCCGCGCTGCGCACCGTCGACGTGCTCGACGCCGACGCCCGGACGCTGCTGCTGCACGGCTGGAACGACACGGCATCCTCGGCGGTGTCCGCCTCGGTCGTGTCGTCGTTCGAACATTGGGCGCGCACCGCACCGGACGCGGTCGCGGCAGCGGCCGACGGCGTCTCGCTGACCTACGCCCAGTTGGACGCCGACGCCAATCGGTTGGCGCATCACCTGGCCGGGCTGGGCGTGGGCGCCGAGTCGGTGGTGGGTCTGTGTCTGCCGCGCGGCCTCGAACTGGTGACCGCGATCGTGGCGGTCTGGAAGGCAGGCGCGGCCTACCTGCCGATCGACGGTGGGTTGCCGGCGCAGCGGATCGCCTTCATGGTGGCCGACAGCGGTGCCCGGCTGGTACTGGCGACTCGCGCCGCGTTGCCGAGCGGGCTTGCCGGTGGCGACGTCGTTGGCCGGCCGGACGGCATGTCCGTTGTACCGGGGACTGCGGCGGGGGCCGCCTCCGGGGTCGGGACGGCCGCTGGGGTCGGGGCCGGAACCGGGGCCGGAGCCGGAGCCGGAGCTCGGGCCGGGGTTCCGTTGGTGTGGCTGGATGAGCCGGGGCTGCTGGCGGGTTGTCCGGTGACGCGTCAGGAGGTTGTGGTCGATCCGTTGCAGCTGGCGTATGTGATCTATACGTCGGGGTCGACGGGGACGCCGAAGGGTGTGGCTGTTTCGCAGGGGTCGTTGGCGAATCTCGTCTCCGTGTTCGGCCCGCGGATGGGCGCCGGTGTCGGCGTCGGGGTGCTCCAGTTCGCGTCCTTCAGCTTCGACGCGTCGGTGCTGGATGTAGCGGTGGCATTGGCGTCGGGGGCGACGCTGTGGGTGGCGGGCGACGAGGACCGGGCGCAGCCGCAGCGGCTGGCGCAACTGACCCGAGTCAGCGCGGCGAGTGTGGTGCCGTCACTGCTCGGCGTGCTGGATCCGCACGACTTCGGTCACGTCGGGACGGTGCTGGTGGGCGCCGAGGCGATCAGCGAGTCGGTGGCGAGGGCGTGGGCCGCCGATCGGACGCTGGTGAACACGTACGGTCCGACCGAGGCCACCGTGATGGTGGCGGCCGGTCCGGTGGAGGTGGATCGGCCGGGTCCGGTGCCGTTCGGGCGGCCGATCGCCAACACCCGCCTGTACGTGCTGGATGACGCGCTCCAGCCGGTTCCGGCCGGAGTGCCCGGTGAACTCTACGTCTGCGGTGCAGGTCTGGCGCGGGGGTACGTGGCGCGCGCGGGTCTGACGGCGCAGCGCTTTGTGGCCTGCCCCTTCGGATCGGGCGAGCGGATGTACCGGACCGGCGACCTCGTCCGGTGGACCGGCGACGGGCAGCTGGTGTTCGTGGCCCGAGCCGACTCGCAGGTGAAGGTTCGGGGCTTCCGGATCGAACCGGGCGAGATCGAAGCCGTGCTTGGTAGCCACTCCGGCGTGCGTCGGGTGGCAGTGGTCACCCGCGAGGACACCCCGGGCGACACCCGCCTGGTCGCCTACGTCGTGCCCACGACGACTGCCGGCGCTGACGCGGACGCCGGCGTTGAGGCAGGCGCGGAGGTCGAGGCCGACGGCGATGACGCGGAGCTGGCTCTGGCGCTGCGGGAGTTTGTGGCGCAGCGGCTGCCGGAGTACATGGTGCCGGCGGCCGTGGTGGTGCTGGACGAGTTGCCGTTGACCCGCAACGGGAAGCTCGACCGCGCGGCGTTGGCGGCGCCGGAGTACGCCGTGGGCTCGGGCCGGGGGCCGGTCACCGTGCAGGAGGAGATCCTGTGCGAGGTGTTCGGCCAGGTGCTCGGGCTGTCCTCGGTGGGGGTGGAGGACGACTTCTTCCGGCTGGGCGGGCACTCGCTGCTGGCCGTGTCGCTGGTGGAGCGGCTGCGGCTGCGCGGCGTACCGGTGTCGGTGCGCGCGCTGTTCGACTCGCCGACCCCGGCCGGGCTGGCTCGGGCGGCAGCAGCCGATGCCGTCGCGGTGGTGCCGGCGAATCTGATTCCGGCCGGTGCGCAGCAGATCACCCCGCAGCTGTTGCCGTTGGTGGAATTGTCCGAGGCCGACGTGGCCCGCGTGGTGGCCACCGTCGACGGTGGCGCGGCGAACGTCGCAGACGTGTACCCGCTTGCGCCGCTGCAGGAGGGCCTGCTCTTCCACCACCTGCTCGCCGACGGTGGAACCGACGCCTACGTGACGGCACGGGTGCTGGAATTCGACTCCCGGGCCCGGGTGGACGCCTTCGCGGCCGCGCTGCAGCGGGTGGTGGATCGGCATGACATCTACCGCACGGCGGTGGTGTGGGAGGGGCTCCCCGAGCCGGTCCAGGTGGTGTGGCGGCAGGTCACCCTGCCGGTCATCCAGCACGACCTGGCAGCCGCCGACCCGGATCAGGTCGACCGTCACGAGGTGGCAGCCGCGGACCCGGATCAGGTCGCCGAGCTGTTGGCGCGGGCCGGTTCGGGGATGGACCTGACCCGGGCGCCGTTGATGGATCTGCACCTCGCCGAGGTGGCCGACGGTCGGTGGTTGGGGCTGGTGCGGATGCACCACATCCTGCAGGACCACCTGGGCATGGACGTGCTGATGCAGGAGCTGCGGGCGGTGCTGACCGGTCGGGCCGGCGAGTTGGCGCAGGCGTTGCCGTTCCGCAACTTCGTGGCGCAGACCCGGGCGGTGTCCCGAGCCGACCACGAGCGCTACTTCGCCGGGTTGCTCGGCGACGTCACTGAGCCGACGGCGCCGTACGGGGTGCTGGACGTGCGGGGTGACGGGGCCGAAGTCGGATCCGAGCTGTTGGCGTTGCCGGCGGACGTCGCGGTGCGGCTGCGGCAGGTGGCGCAGCGCCTGGGAGTGAGCCCCGCGACCGTGCTGCACGTGGCGTGGGCCCGGGTGCTGGGGGTACTGGCGGGTCGCGACGACGTTGTGTTCGGAACGGTGCTGTTCGGCCGGATGAACGCGGGCGCCGGCGCGGACCGGGTGCTCGGTCCGTTCATCAACACGCTGCCGGTCCGGGTGCGTACCGGGGGAGTGGGTGTGCGGGCGGCAGTGGAGCAGATGCGGACCCAGCTGGCCGGCCTGCTGGAGCACGAGCACGCGCCGTTGGCGGTGGCGCAGCGGGCCAGTGGAATCGTCGGCGCCACCCCGCTCTTCACCTCGATGTTCAACTACCGGCGTACCCGGGAGGACGGCCGGCGCGGCTGGGCGGAGTCGGTCGACGGCATCCGGGGCGTCCTGCTCCGCGAGCGGACGAACTACCCGCTGACCGTGGCCGTCAACGACCTGGGGCCCGAGGATCTGAGCCTGAGCGTCCAGTCAGTCGCCCCGATCGACGCGGCGGTGGTCGCCCGGCTGCTGGGTACCACCGTGACGAACCTGGTCGGCGCGCTGGCCGCGGTCCTCGACGGCGCACCGGACGCTGCCCTGCAGACCGTGCAGCTCCTCGACCCGGCCGCCCGCGCTCTCGTCCTGGACGACTGGAACGATACCGCCGCGCCCATCGCGGATGCGGCGGTCCTGGCGCTGTTCGAGCGGCAGGCCCTGACGGCGCCCGACGCAGCGGCGGTGGTGGCCGACGGCGTCTCGTTGACGTACCGGCAGCTGGACGTCGAGGCCAACCGGCTGGCGCAGCACCTGGCCGCCCTGGGCGTGGGCGTCGAGTCGGTGGTGGGGCTGTGTCTGCCCCGTGGTCCGCAGTTGGTGACGGCGATCCTGGCGGTGTGGAAGGCCGGCGCGGCGTATCTGCCGATCGATGGCGGGTTGCCGATTGAGCGGATCGGTTTCATGGTGGCCGACAGCGGCGCCCGGCTGGTGTTGGCCACCCGCGCGGCGTTGCCGGTCGGGTTGCCCGGCAGCGATGTCGTCGGCCGGGCGGACGGTCTGTCGGTGTGGCTGGTGCTGGTGCTGGTGCTGGTGCTGGAACTGGGGCTGGAGCTGGAGCTGGAGCCGGGACTGGAGCCGGGGTGTCGGTGGTGTGGCTGGATGAGCCGGAGCTGCTGGCGGGTTATGCGGTGACGAGTCCGGCGGTGGTGGTTGAGCCATTGGGTCTGGCGTATGTGATCTATACGTCGGGGTCGACGGGGACGCCGAAGGGTGTGGCTGTTTCGCAGGGGTCGTTGGCGAATCTGGTGTCGGTGTTCGCCCCGATGATGGGCGCGGCCGTCGGCGTCGGTGTGTTGCAGTTCGCGTCGTTCAGCTTCGACGCGTCCGTGCTGGATGTGGCGGTGGCGTTGTCTTCCGGTGCGACGCTGTGGGTCGCCGGTGAGGAGGATCGCGCGCAGCCGCAGCGATTGGCTGAGCTGACCGGGGTGCGGGCCGCGAGTGTGGTGCCGTCACTGCTCGGCGTGCTGGATCCGCACGACTTCGGTCACGTCGGGACGGTGCTGGTGGGCGCCGAGGCGATCAGCGAGTCGGTGGCGAGGGCGTGGGCCGCCGATCGGACGCTGGTGAACACGTACGGTCCGACCGAGGCCACCGTGATGGTGGCGGCCGGTCCGGTGGAGGTGGATCGGCCGGGTCCGGTGCCGTTCGGGCGGCCGATCGCCAACACCCGCCTGTACGTGCTGGACGACGGACTCAACCCGGTGCCCGCCGGAGTGGCCGGTGAACTCTACGTCTGCGGCGCCGGGTTGGCGCGCGGCTACGCCAACCGGCCCGGTCTGACCGGGCAACGATTCGTGGCCTGCCCGTTCGCCGGTGGCGAGCGGATGTACCGGACCGGGGACATCGTCCGGTGGACCGACGAAGGTCAGTTGGTGTTCGTGGCCCGCGCGGACGAGCAGCTGAAGGTCCGGGGCTTCCGGATCGAGCCCGGCGAGATCGAAGCCTTGCTGGTCAGGCACCCCGAGGTGCGTCAGGTGGCCGTGGTCGCCCGCGAGGACACCCCGGGCGACACCCGGCTGGTCGCCTACATCGTGCCCACAACCGACGCCGACGCCGACGCCGACGCCGACGGCGTCCGCAAGGCCACGGTGCTGGCGCTGGCGCTGCGGGAGTTTGTCGCGCAGCGGCTGCCGGAGTACATGGTGCCGGCCGCGGTGGTGCTGCTCGCCGAGTTGCCGTTGACGCCCAACGGCAAGCTCAACCGCGCGGCGCTGCCGGCGCCCGAGTACCGCGGCGGGACCGGGCGCGGTCCGGCCACGGTGCAGGAGGAGATCCTGTGCGCGGTGTTCGCGCAGGTGCTCGGCCTGGACACGGTGGGAGTGGAGGACGACTTCTTCCGGCTCGGCGGGCACTCGCTGCTGGCGGTGTCACTCGTGGAGCGGCTGCGGTCGCGCGGTGTGTCGGTGTCGGTACGGGCGCTGTTCGACTCGCCGACGCCCGAAGGGCTGGCTCGTTCAACGGGCGCCGCGGCTGTGGCGGTACCCCCGAATCTGATTCCCGAGGGCGCGCAGCGGATAACCCCGCAGATGCTGCCGTTGGTGGAGTTCACCGAGGCCGACGTGGCGCGGGTGGTGGCCGCGGTGGACGGCGGCGCGGCGAACCTGGCCGACGTCTACCCGCTGGCACCGTTGCAGGAAGGCATGTTCTTCCATCACCTGATGGCCGACGCCGGCGAGGACGTGTACCTCACGGTGCGGGTGCTGGAGTTCGATTCCCGGGCGCGGGTGGATGCCTTCGCGGCCGCGCTGCAGCGGGTGGTGGATCGGCACGACATCTACCGCACGGCAGTCGTATGGGAGGGGCTGCCCGAGCCGGTCCAGGTGGTGTGGCGGCAGGTCGTCCTGCCGGTGACCGGGCACTCGCTGGCGGCAGCGGAACTGGAGCCGGTGGCCGCGCTGCTGGCGCAGGCGGGCTCGGTGCTCGACCTGGGCCGCGCGCCGTTGATGGATCTGCACATCGCCGAGGTGGCCGACGGTCGGTGGCTGGGACTGGTGCGGATGCACCACATCCTGCAGGACCACCTGGGCATGGACGTGCTCATGCAGGAGCTGCGGGCGGTGCTTGCCGGCCGGGCCGACGAGTTGGCGCAGGCGTTGCCGTTCCGCAACTTCGTGGCGCAGACCCGGGCGGTGTCCCGGGCCGACCACGAGCGCTACTTCGCCGAGTTGCTCGGCGATGTCACCGAGCCGACCGCCCCGTACGGGCTGCTCGACGTGCGCGGCAACGGGACCGCTGTGGTGTCCGCGACGGTGCCGGTGCCCGATGCGGTGGTGGCCCGGCTGCGCCGGGTGGCGCAGCGGCTCGGCGTGAGCCCGGCGACGGTGCTGCACGTGGCTTGGGCACGGGTGCTGGCCACCGTGTCGGGCCGCGACGACGTGGTGTTCGGAACGGTGCTGTTCGGCCGGATGAACGCCGGCGCCGGCGCTGACCGGGTACTCGGCCCGTTCTTCAACACCCTTCCGGTCCGGGTTGACACGGGCGGAGCGGTGGGCGTGCGCGCCGCCGTCGACCGGATGCGGGCCCAGTTGGCCGGTCTGCTGGAGCACGAGCACGCGCCGCTCGCGGTGGCCCAACAGGCCAGCGGCGTCACCGGCAACACGCCCCTGTTCACCTCCCTGTTCAACTACCGGCACGGCACGACAGCCGGAGATGGCAGCCGTTCGCGGGCAGTGGACGGGGTACAGCCGGTGTTTGCCCGGGAGCGCACCAACTATCCGCTCGCGGTGGCCGCGAATGACGACGGCGACGCCGGCCTGAGCGTGAGCGTGCTGGCGGTCGAGCCGATCGACTCGCACGGTGTCGCCGCGCTACTGGGTACCGCGGTGTCGAATCTGGTCGACGCGCTGGCCGCAACACTGGACGGCGGCCCGGACACGGCGTTGGCCGCGGTCGGCATCCTCGACCGCGACGAGCGCGACCGGGTGGTCGTCGACTGGAACGGCACTGCCGTCGACCTTGCCGACGCCACCATCACTGCGGCGTTCGAGCGGCAGGTCGCGGCGACGCCGGATGCGCCCGCGGTGATCGGCGACGGTGTCAGCCTGACCTACCGGGAGCTGGACGCCGCCGCAAACCGGCTGGCGCACGAACTCCGCGACCGGAGGGCGGGAGCGGAGTCGGTGATCGGTCTGTGCCTGCCGCGCGGAGCGCAGCTGATCACGGCGATTCTGGGGACGCTGAAGGCAGGCGCGGCCTACCTGCCGATCGACACGCAGTACCCGGTCGAGCGGATCCGGTTCATGCTCGCCGACAGCCAGGCTCGGCTGGTGTTGGCCGCCGGTGCCGACGTCGCCGGCCTGGCGGACGCGCTCGCCGGGATCCCGGTGCTGTGGCTTGATGACCACGCGGCTCAGGCACGGCTCGACTCCCGCCCGGATACCGCGCCACCGTCGGCTGCAAGCGCGACCAGCCTCGCCTACGTGATCTACACCTCCGGTTCGACCGGCGTGCCGAAGGGTGTCGCGGTCGGCCACGGCGGCGCGGTCAACCTGGCGTGGGCCCAGATCGAGCGGTTCGCGGTCGGGCCGGACTCGCGGGTGTTGCAGTTCGCCGCGGTCGGCTTCGACGCGGCAACGTCGGAGGTGTTGATGGCCCTGTGTTCCGGCGCGGCGCTGGTCGTGGTGCCGGCCGACGAGCTGGTGCCGGGAGCGGGGTTGGCGCAGGCGGTTGCCCGGCACGCGGTGACCCACGTGACGCTGCCGCCGGTGGCGCTGGCAGTGCTGGACCCCGCCGACCTTGCGTCCCTACGCACGGTGGTCTCGGCCGGCGAGGCGTTGGACGCGGGACTGGTGGACAGCTGGGCCGCCGGGCGACGTCTGATCAACGCCTACGGCCCGACCGAAGTCACCGTCTGCGCCTCGATGTCCGCGCCGCTTGCGGTGGGCGGCGGCACACCCACGATCGGCGGTCCCATCGCCAATACCCGGGTGTACGTGCTGGATGGCGCGCTGGCTCCGGTGCCGGTCGGAGTTGCGGGCGAACTGTACGTCGCGGGCGCGGGTGTGGCGCGTGGGTACGTGGGCCGGTCGGCGTTGACCGGTCAACGGTTTGTGGCGTGCCCCTTCGGGTCCGGCGAGCGGATGTACCGCACCGGTGACCTCGTGCGGTGGACTGTGGACGGGGAGCTGGTGTTCCTGGGCCGGGCTGACGAGCAGGTGAAGGTGCGCGGGTTCCGGATCGAGCCGGGCGAGATCGAGTCGGTGCTGCGCGGCCACCCGGACGTGGCCCAGGTGGCGGTCATCGCCCGCGAAGACACGGCCGGGCAACGGCTTCTCGTCGCCTATGTGGTGCCGCCCAACCCGATCCCTGCCGACATCGAGACCGCGGGCGAGGCGGGCGTCGCTGGCGGGGTATCGGTCGATGGTGTCGGGCTGCGGGAGTTCGTTGGGCAGCGGCTGCCGGAGTACATGGTTCCGGCCGCCGTGGTGGCGCTCGCCGCGCTTCCGGTGACGCCGAACGGGAAGCTCGATCGCGCGGCCTTGCCGGCGCCGGAGTTCGTGTCGGGTGCGGGTCGTGCTCCGGCGACGGTGCGGGAGGAGTTGCTGTGCGGCGCGTTCGCTCAGGTGCTCGGGCTGGACTCGGTTGGCGTGGACGACAACTTCTTTGCGCTGGGTGGGCATTCGTTGTTGGCGGTGCGGTTGGTGTCGCGGGTGCGGGCGGTGCTGGGTGTGGAGTTGCCGTTGCGGGTGCTGTTCGAGGCTCCGACGGTGGCCGGGTTGGCTGTTCGGTTGGCGGGTGCGGATGCGGCCCGGCATGCCGTTGCGGAGCCAGTCGCGTCCTGAGCGTCCCGAGTTGTCGTTTGCGCAGCGGCGGTTGTGGTTCCTGGGTCAGTTGGAGGGGCCGAGTGCGACGTACAACCTGCCGACCGTTGTGCGGTTGTCGGGTGAGGTGGATGTGGCGGCGTTGGGTGCGGCGTTGCGGGATGTGATTGGCCGGCATGAGGCACTGCGCACCGTGTTCCCTTCGGTGGGCGGTGAGCCGTACCAGCAGGTCCTCGACGCGGCCTCGCTGACCTGGGAGCTGGAGGTCCGGCAGGTCGAGCGCGGGGGAGCTGGGCGCGGCTGTCGCGGCGGCGTCGCGGTACGCCTTCGACCTGGCGGCCGAGGTGCCGATCCGGGCGTGGCTGTTCCAGGTGGCCACGGACGAAAACGTGCTGGTCCTCGTGGCGCACCACATCGCCAGCGACGGTTGGTCGATGGCCCCGCTCGGGCGCGACCTGTCGGCGGCGTACTCCGCCCGGCTGCGTGGCGAAGTGCCGGCGTGGCAGCCGTTGCCGGTGCAGTACGCCGATTATGCGTTGTGGCAGCGGGAGATCCTTGGCGACGACAGTGATCCGGGGAGTGTGCTGTCGGGCCAGGTGGAGTACTGGCGGCAGGCGTTGGCGGGTGCGCCGGAGGAGTTGAGTCTTGCCGGTGGATCGGCCGCGTCCGGTGGTGGCCAGTCACCGGGGTCACACGGTGTCGTTGCAGGTGCCTGCGGACGTGCACCGGCGTCTGGTCGACGCTGGCGCGGGTTGAGGGTGTGACGCCGTTCATGGTGGTGCAGGCGGCTCTCGCGGTGACGTTGTCGCGGTTGGGTGCCGGTGCTGATATCCCGATCGGTTCGGCGGTGGCGGGGCGTACTGACGAGGCGCTGGATGATCTGGTCGGCTTCTTCGTGAACACGTTGGTGATCCGGACGGATCTGGCTGGGGATCCGCAGTTCCGGGAGGTTCTGGGTCGGGTGCGGGAGGCGGGTCTGGGTGCGTTGGCGCATCAGGATGTGCCGTTCGAGCGGCTGGTTGAGGAGTTGTCCCCGGTTCGGTCGTTGGCTCGGCATCCGTTGTTCCAGGTGATGTTGACGGTGCAGAACATCGCCCGGGCCACGCTGGAGCTTCCCGGTGTGCGGGCGGGTTCGGGGCCGGTGGACCGGACGACCACGACGGCCCGCTTCGACCTGGACGTGTCACTACGCGAACGGGTGGACGCGCAGGGCGCACCGGCCGGCCTGGACGGGGCGATCGTCGCGGCGGTGGATCTCTTCGACGCGGCCACCGCAACCCTGATCGGGCAGCGGCTTGCCCGGGTACTGTCGATCGTCACCGCCGCGCCACACGTCCGCCTGTACGAGCTGGACGTGCTGGACCCCGACGAGCGCGCACTGCTGCTGCACGGCTGGAACGACACGGCCGGCTTTGACCCGGCGGCGTCTGTGATCGAACTCTTCGAGCGCCAGGTGGCTGTGGCGCCCGATGCCGTGGCACTGGTCGCCGACGGCGTGGAATTCTCCTACGCCGCCGTGGATGCGACCGCGAACCAGTGGGCGCGCCACCTGATCGGCCGCGGCGTCGGCACGGAGTCGGTGGTGGCGCTGTGCCTGCCGCGCGGCGCACAGCTGGTGACGGCCATTCTGGCGGTGTGGAAGGCCGGCGCGGCGTACCTGCCGATCGACGGTGGCCTGCCCGCGGAGCGGATCGCCTTCCTCCTGAATGACAGCGGCGCCCGCCTGGTGCTGGCGACCCGCGAGACGCTGCCCGCAGTCCCGGCCGGATCCGTTGACGGCGGTCAGCTGGCCGGCGTGCCGGTGATGTGGTTGGACGATCCCGATCTGGTGGCGGGCGACCCGGCAACCAGTCCGGCAGTAGCCGTCCACCCGACCGGTCTCGCCTACCTGATCTACACCTCGGGGTCGACGGGGACACCGAAGGGCGTGGCTGTCTCCCAGGGTTCGCTGGCGAATCTCGTCTCCGTGTTCGGCCCGGAAATGGGTGCCGGCGTCGGTGTCGGTGTGCTCCAGTTCGCCTCCTTCAGCTTCGACGCCTCGGTGCTGGACCTGGCGGTAGCTCTCTCGTCGGGCGCGACGCTGTGGGTCGCCGGTGACGAGGATCGGGCACAGCCGCAACGGTTGGCTCAACTCTCCGGCATCCGGGCGGCGAGTGTGGTGCCGTCGCTGCTGGCCGTCCTGGACCCGCGGGACTTCGCCCACCTCGGGACTGTGCTGGTGGGCGCCGAGGCGATCAGCGAGCCGGTGGCCCGCGCCTGGGCGGCCGGTCGCCGGTTGGTGAACACCTACGGTCCGACCGAGGCAACAGTGATGGTGGCGGCTGGACCGGTCGACGCGGACCGGCCGGGCCCGGTGCCGTTCGGCCGGCCGATCGCCAACACCCGCCTGTACGTCCTGGACGACGGACTCAACCCGGTGCCCGTGGGCGTGCCCGGCGAGCTGTACGTGGCCGGGGCCGGCCTGGCCCGAGGCTACGTGGCCCGTGCCGCCCTGACCGGGCAGCGGTTCGTGGCCTGCCCGTTCGGCAGCGGTGCGCGGATGTACCGGACCGGCGATGTGGTGCGGTGGACCGGCGACGGCCAGTTGGTCTTCGTCGCCCGCGCGGACGAGCAGGTCAAGATCCGCGGCTTCCGGATCGAACCGGGAGAGATCGAAGCCGTGCTACGCAACCATCCTGAGGTACGTCAGGCGGCGGTGGTCGCCCGCAAGGACTCTCCGGGGGACACCCGACTGGTGGCCTACGTCGTGCCGACGAGCGCCGACGATGCGGCCGGCTCTGAGCTGCCTGAGTTGCTCCGGGAGTTCGTCGGGCAGCGGTTGCCGGAGTACCTGGTGCCGGCCGCTGTGCTGGTGCTCGACGAGTTGCCGTTGACCCGTAACGGGAAGCTCGACCGGGCCGCGCTGCCGGCGCCGGAGTACCTGACCGGTGTCGGGCGGGAGCCGCGGACCGTGC
Source organism: uncultured Actinomycetota bacterium (assembly GCA_963794685.1). Taxonomy (GTDB): domain Bacteria; phylum Actinomycetota; class Actinomycetes; order Mycobacteriales; family Micromonosporaceae; genus CAVTWH01. The sequence continues at coordinate 338,462 of CAWCFK010000018.1, forward strand.
AGGAGAAGATCTTGTGCGAGGTCTTCGCGCAGGTGCTCGGGCTGGACGCGGTCGGCGTGGACGACGACTTCTTCCGGCTGGGCGGGCACTCGCTGCTGGCGGTCTCGCTGGTGGAGCGGTTGCGCTCGCGCGGAGTGCCGGTGTCGGTACGGGCGCTCTTCGAGTCCCCGACCCCGGCCGGGCTGGCCCGCACGGCGACCGGCGACTCGGTGGCGGTGGTGCCGGCGAACCTGATTCCCGAGGGCGCGCAGCGGATCACGCCGCAGATGCTGCCGCTGGTGGAGTTCTCCGAATCCGACGTGGCCCGGGTGGTGGCCGCCGTCGAGGGCGGCGCGGCGAACGTCGCTGACGTCTATCCGCTGGCACCGTTGCAGGAAGGGCTGCTCTTCCATCACCTGCTGGCCGACGAGGGCGCCGACGCGTACGTGACCGTGCGGGTACTGGAGTTCGATTCCCGTGACCGGGCGGACGTCTTCGCCAGCGCACTGCAGCGGGTGGTGGATCGGCACGACATCTACCGCACGGCGGTGGTGTGGGAAGGGCTGCCCGAGCCCGTCCAGGTGGTCTGGCGGCACGCCGTCCTGCCGGTGACCGGGTACCAGCTCGACACCGGCAGCCCCGACACCGGCAGTCCCGACGCGGACCGGTCCGGTGTGGTCGACGCGCTGCTCGCCCGGGTGGGTTCCGGGATGGATCTGAGTCGGGCGCCGTTGATGGACCTGCACCTGGCGGCGCTGCCGGCCGGCCGGTGGGTGGGGCTGGTGCGGATGCACCACATCCTGCAGGACCACCTGGGCATGGACGTGCTCATGCAGGAGCTGCGGGCGGTACTGGCAGGCCGCGCGGACAAGCTGGCGCAGGCGTTGCCGTTCCGCAACTTCGTGGCTCAGACCCGCACGGTGTCCCGGGCCGACCACGAGCGCTACTTCGCCGGGCTGCTGGGCGACGTCACCGAGCCGACCGCCCCGTACGGGGTGCTGGACGTGCGTGGCGACGGCGTCGACGTGGAGTCCGTACGGGTGCCGGTCGCCGGTGACGTGGTGGACCGGTTGCGCCGGGTGGCCCAGCAACTCGGCGTGAGCCCGGCGACGGTGCTGCACGTGGCCTGGGCGCGGGTACTGGCCACCCTGTCCGGCCGCGACGACGTGGTGTTCGGGACGGTGCTGTTCGGCCGGATGAACGCCGGCGCCGGCGCGGACCGGGTACTCGGTCCGTTCATCAACACCTTGCCGGTGCGGGTCGGTGTCGGTGGCGGAGTGGGCGTTCGCGCCGCGGTGGAGCAGATGCGGGTCCAGTTGGCCGGGCTGCTGGAGCACGAGCACGCGCCGCTCGCGGTGGCGCAGCAGGCCAGCGGCATCACCGGCAACACGCCCCTGTTCACCACGATGTTCAACTACCGGCACGCGAGCCAGGACGCTGACGGCTCCGCCGACGAGGCGATCGAGGGCATCCGGAGCGTGCTGGTACGGGAGCGGACCAACTACCCGCTGACCGTGGCCGTGAACGACCTTGGCCCCGCGGATCTGGGCCTGAGCATCCAGTCAGTCGCCCCGATCGACGCCGCGATGGTCGGCCGGCTGGTCGCGACGACCCTGGCGAACCTGTCGACGCGCTCGACAACGAGCCCGACGCCGCCCTGCAGGCGGTGGAGATCCTCGACCCGGCGGCCCGCGAGCTGGTACTGACCCGATGGAACGACACTGCCGTACCCGGCTCGCCCACCTCGGTGGTGGAGCTGTTCGAGCGGCAGGTGGCGACGGTTCCGGACGCGGTCGCGGTCGCTGCTGACGGGGCCGAGCTCACCTACGCGCAGTTGGACGCGGCGGCCAACCAACTCGCGCACCACCTCGCCGAACTGGGCGTGGCCGCCGAGTCGGTAGTGGGCCTGTCGTTGCCGCGCGGTGTGCAGATGGTGACGGCGATCCTGGCGGCCTGGAAGGCAGGGGCTGCCTACCTGCCGGTCGACGGCGGACTGCCGGCCGAGCGGATCGGCTTCCTGCTGGCCGACAGCGGTGCCCGGCTAGTGGTGGCGACCCGTGACGCGCTGCCGGGTCTGCCGGCTGACGCGCCGGGCGCGGACGGACTCGCCGGCACCCGGCCGGCTCCGTCCGACGCCGCTCGATTCGCCGGCCTGCCGATCGTGTGGTTGGACGTCCCGCGCTGCTGGCGGGCTACCCGGCCACCAGTCCGGCGGTGCGCACCGATCCGGCCGGCCTTGCGTACGTGATCTACACCTCGGGTCGACGGGCACCCCGAAGGGTGTCGCTGTCTCGCACGGCTCGTTGGCGAATCTCGTCTCCGTGTTCGGCCCGGAGTTGGGTGCCGGTGTCGGGGTGGGAGTGCTCCAGTTCGCCTCCTTCAGCTTCGACGCCTCGGTGCTGGATCTGGCGGTGGCGCTGTCGTCCGGGGCGACCTTGTGGGTGGCCGGCGACGAGGATCGGGCGCAACCGCAGCAGCTGGCGCGGCTGACCGAGATCAGCGCCGCGAGCGTCGTGCCGTCGCTGCTCGGGCGTCCTGGACCCGGCGGAGTTCGCGCACCTCGGGACGGTGTTGGTGGGGCCGAGGCGATCAGTGCGACGGTGGCGAGGGCGTGGGCGGCGGGTCGTCGGCTGGTGAACACCTATGGTCCGACCGAGGCGACGGTGATGGTGGCGGCCGGGCCGGTGGAGCGCGACGGCGACGGGCCGGTGCCGTTCGGTCGACCGATCGCCAATACCCGCCTGTACGTGCTGGACGACGGGCTCCGGCCGGTGCCGGTCGGGCGTACCGGGCGAACTTTACGTCTGCGGTGCCGGTCTGGCGCGTGGCTACGTCAACCGGCCGGGCCTGACCGGGCAGCGGTTCGTGGCGTGTCCGTTCGGTGCCGGTGAGCGGATGTACCGGACCGGGGATGTGGTGCGGTGGACGGACGACGGCCAGTTGGTGTTCGTCGCCCGTGCGGACGAGCAGGTGAAGGTTCGCGGCTTCCGGATCGAGCCGGGCGAGATCGAAGCCGTGCTGCGCAACCACTCCGACGTACGTCAGGCGGCGGTGATCGCCCGCGAGGACACGCCCGGGGGACACCCGGCTGGTGGCCTACGTCGTGCCGGCGAACGCCGACGATGACCGCGGTGCCGGGCTGGCCGAGTCGCTGCGACAGTTCGTGGGCCAGCGGCTGCCGGAGTACATGGTGCCGGCTGCCGTGGTGGCGCTCGACGAACTTCCGTTGACCCGCAACGGGAAGCTGGACCGCAACGCTCTGCCGGCACCCGGGTACAGCACGGGCGCGGGTCGGGAGCCGGCCAGTGTGCGGGAGGAGATCCTGTGCGGGGCGTTCGCCCAGGTACTCGGACTCGACGCGGGTCGGGGTGGACGACAGCTTCTTCGAGCTGGGTGGGCATTCGCTGCTCGCCGTGCGGCTGGTGTCGCGGGTACGGACGGTACTCGGGATCGAGTTGCCGCTGCGTACCCTCTTCGAAGCGCCGACGGTGGCCGGCCTGGCAGCGCAGACTGGCCGGCGCCGACCAGGCCCGTACCCGGCTACGGGCGGGTCAGCGGTCGGAGCGCAGCCCGCTGTCGTACGCGCAGCGGCGGCTGTGGTTCCTCGGCCAACTGAACGGCCCGAGCGCCACCTACAACCTGCCGATGGTGGTCCGGTTGACCGGCGACCTGGACGTCGCGGCGCTGGGCGGGGCGCTGCGGGATGTGGTGGTGCGCCACGAAGCACTGCGCACCACCTTCGGAGTCACCGACGGCGAGCCGTACCAGCAGATCCTTGCTCCGGACGAGCTGGACTGGCAGCTGGACGTGTCCGAAGTGGACGAGGACGGACTGCCCGACGCGGTTGCGGCAGCGGCCAGGCACACCTTCGACCTCGCCGTCGACGTGCCGATCCGGGCATGGCTGTTCCGGACCGGCCCCGCCGAGCATGTGCTGGCCCTGGTGCTGCACCACATCGCCAGCGACGGCTGGTCGATGGGTCCGCTGGGTCGGGACCTGTCCACGGCGTACGCGGCCCGGGGGACAGGCCAGCCCCCGCGGTGGCGCCCGCTGCCGGTGCAGTACGCCGACTATGCGCTGTGGCAGCGGGACCTGCTCGGTGACGACACCGACCCGGACAGCCTGCTGTCCACGCAGGTGCGGTACTGGCGGCGCGCACTCGCCGGGGTACCGGACGAGTTGGCGCTGCCGGTCGACCGGCCCCGCCCGGCGGTCGCCGGCCACCGCGGGTACACCGTGCCGGTACGGGTGTCGCCCGAGGTGCACCAGCGGGTCGCGGAGTTGGCGCGGACCGAGGGCGTGACGCCGTTCATGGTGGTCCAAGCCGCTCTGGCGGTGACGCTGAGCCGGTTGGGTGCGGGTACCGACATTCCGATCGGGTCGGCGGTTGCCGGCCGGACCGACGAGGCACTGGACGACCTGGTCGGGTTCTTCGTCAACACTCTGGTGATCCGCACGGACCTGTCCGGCGACCCGGCCTTCCGGCAGGTACTGACCCGGGTCAGGGAAGCCAGCCTGGAAGCGTTGGCGCACCAGGATGTGCCGTTCGAGCGGCTGGTCGAGGAGCTGTCCCCGGCCCGGTCACTGGCCCGGCATCCGCTGTTCCAGGTGATGCTGACGGTGCAGAACACCGGCCGGGCCACCCTCGAACTCGCCGGACTGCAGGCTCGCGGCGGTGCCTCGGTCGGCGCAACGACGGGCGCGGCCGCACGGTTCGACATCGACGTGTCGCTTCAGGAGACCTTCGGTGACCAGGGGCGGCCCGGTGGGCTGCAGGGGACGGTGACGGCCGCCGCGGACCTGTTCGACCCGCAGACCGTGGACCGGCTCGTCGGCTGGTTCACCCGGGTGCTGGAGCTGGTCACCCGGGAGCCTGAGGTACCGCTGCACGCGGTGGACATCCTCGACCCGGACGAGCGCACCCTGGTACTGGACCGCTGGAACGACACCGCGACCGCCCGCACCGACGCCACCGTCGTCCAACTCTTCCGGGACCGGGCGTCGACCGATCCCACGGCTACGGCGCTCGTCGCCGACCGGGCGGAGCTGTCGTACCGCGAACTCGACTCCGCCTCCGACCGGCTCTCCTGGTACCTGCGCGCTGCTGGAGTGGGGCCGGAATCCCTGGTGGCACTGTGCCTTCCGGGTGGCGTACAGATGATCACCGCGATCCTGGCGGTGTGGAAGGCCGGCGCCGCGTACCTGCCCGTCGACGGCCGGCTGCCGGCCGAACGGATCGCCTTCCTGCTCGCCGACAGCGCGGCGCAACTGGTGCTGGCGTCCCGTGACCACGCCGAGGTGCTGACCGGCGCGCCGGTGGTCTGGCTGGATGACACGCTTCTCCTACCGGACACCGCGCCGGGTGCCCTCCCGGCGGTGGACCCGCTGAGTCTCGCGTACGTCATCTACACGTCCGGGTCGACGGGCGTCCCGAAGGGCGTCGCGGTCACCCACGGGTCGCTGACCAATTACGTCGCTTCGGTGACAACCCGATTGGGCTGGACCGAACCCGGCGCGCGGTACGCCCTGCTGCAGCCGCAGGTGACGGACCTGGGTAACACGGTGGTCTTCGCCAGCCTGGTCACCGGTGGTCAACTGCATGTGCTCGACCCGGAGTCGGTCACCGACGCCGATGCGGTTGCCGGATACCTTGCAGCGCACCGGATCGACGCGCTCAAGGTGGTGCCGTCACACCTGGCGGCGCTGGCCGGCGCGGCCGGCATGGACCGGATGCTGCCGGCCGGCTCCGTGGTCCTCGGTGGTGAGGCCGCACCGGCCGGGTGGGTTGCCGACCTGGTCGCAGCGGCCGGCGATCGCCCGGTATTCAACCACTACGGTCCGACCGAGACGACCATCGGCGTGGCCACCAGCCACCTGACGCCGGGGTCCATGTCCGGTGGGATGGTCCCGATCGGTCGCCCCATCGCCAATACCCGGGTGTACGTGCTGGATGGTTCGCTGACTCCGGTGCCGGTCGGCGTTGTGGGTGAGCTGTATGTCGCGGGTGCCGGTGTGGCCCGCGGCTACGTGCGGCGATCCGCGTTGACGGGTCAGCGGTTCGTGGCTTGCCCGTTCGGGTCCGGGGAGCGGATGTACCGCACCGGTGACCTCGTGCGGTGGACGTCGGACGGGGAGTTGGTGTTCCTCGGCCGCTCCGATGAGCAGGTGAAGGTGCGCGGGTTCCGGATCGAGCCGGGTGAGATCGAGTCGGTGCTGCGCAACCATCCCGACGTGGCGCAGGTGACGGTGATCGCCCGGGAGGACCCGTCCGGCGACAAGCGTCTCATCGCCTATGTCGTACCGGGTCAGGCGGGTGTCGACGGTACCGGTCTGTTGGCGTATGCGGGGCAGCGGTTGCCCGACCACATGGTTCCCGCCGCGGTGGTCACCTTGGCTGAACTTCCGTTGACTGCCAGTGGAAAGCTCGACCGTGCCGCCCTTCCGGCGCCGGAGTTTGTGTCGGGTGCGGGTCGTGGTCCGGCGACGGTGCGGGAGGAGTTGTTGTGCGGGGCGTTCGCCCAGGTGCTCGGTCTCGACTCGGTGGGGGTGGACGACAACTTCTTTGCTCTGGGTGGGCATTCGCTGCTTGCGGTGCGGTTGGTGTCGCGGGTTCGGGCGGTGTTGGGGGTGGAGTTGCCGTTGCGGGTGCTGTTCGAGGCACCTACGGTGGCCGGGCTCGCAGTTCGGTTGGTGGGTGCGGATCAGGCTCGGCAGCCGTTGCGGATCCAGCCCCGGCCTGAGCGTCCCGAGTTGTCGTTTGCGCAGCGCAGGTTGTGGTTCCTGGGTCAGTTGGAGGGGCCGGGCGCGACGTACAACCTGCCGACCGTTGTGCGGCTGTCTGGTCGGGTGGACGTGGCGGCGTTGAATGCGGCGTTGCGGGATGTGATCGGTCGGCACGAGTCGCTGCGTACCGTGTTCCCTGCGGCGGATGGTGAGCCGTACCAGCACATCCTGGAGCCGGCCGGGCTCGCCTGGGCGCTCGAGGTCCGGCAGGTCGAGGCGGGGGAGCTGGGTGCGGCGGTTACGGGCGCTTCCCGGTACGCCTTCGACCTCGCTGCCGAGGTACCGATCCGGGCGTGGCTGTTCCAGGATGACGCGGACGAATCCGTGCTGGTTGTGGTGGTGCACCACATCGCCAGCGACGGGTGGTCGGCCGGGCCGCTCGGGCGCGACCTGTCGACGGCCTACCTGGCGCGACTGCAAGGCGAAGCCCCGGCGTGGCGGCCGTTGCCGGTGCAGTACGCCGATTATGCGTTGTGGCAGCGGGAGTTGTTGGGCGACGCCGACGACCCGGCGAGTCTGCTTTCGGGCCAGGTGGAGTACTGGCGGGAGGCGTTGGCGGGTGCGCCGCAGGAGTTGAGTCTGCCGGTGGATCGGCCGCGTCCGGTGGTGGCCAGTCACCGGGGGCACACGGTGCCGCTGCAGGTGCCGGCCGACGTGCATCGCCGTCTGGTGGAGTTGGCGCGGGTTGAGGGTGTGACTCCGTTCATGGTGGTGCAGGCGGCTCTTGCTGTGACGTTGTCGCGGTTGGGTGCCGGTGCCGATATTCCGATCGGTTCGGCGGTGGCGGGGCGTACCGATGAGGCGCTGGACGATCTTGTCGGCTTCTTCGTGAACACGTTGGTGATCCGGCTCGGATCTGGCTGGGGATCCGGAGTTCCGGAGGTTGTTGGGTCGGGTGCGGGAGGCGGGTCTGGGGGCGTTGGCGCATCAGGATGTGCCGTTCGAGCGGCTGGTGGAGGAGCTGTCGCCGGTACGGTCGTTGGGTCGGCATCCGTTGTTCCAGGTGATGTTGACGGTGCAGAACATCGCCCGCGCCACGCTCGAACTCCCTGGTGTACGGCCGGCATCCGGGCCGGTGGACCGGACGACCACGATGGCCCGGTTCGACCTGGAAGCGTGGCTGGCGGAAGCGTTCGACGAGGACGGTCAGCCGGCCGGTCTGCGGGGCGCGCTCACCGCCGCCGCCGACCTGTTCGACCCGGCAACCGCCGAGACGATCGCCCGCCGGTTCCTGCGGGTACTGGCGACCGTGACGGCGACGCCCGACATCCGGGTGCACTCCGTTGACATCCTCGACGCCGCCGAACGCACACTGCTCCTGGCCGGCTGGAACGACACCGCGACCCCGGACGTGGCGGCCTCGGTACTTGACTCCTTCTCGCGGCAGGTGTTCGCGGCCCCGGACGCGGTCGCGGTAACCGCTGACGACGGAGCACTGACCTACGCACAGCTGGACGCGGCAGCCAACCGGCTCGCGCACCACCTGGCCGGCCTGGGGATCGGCGCTGAATCAGTGGTGGCTACCGCCTGCCGCGCGGTGTGCGGCTGGTGACGGCGATCCTGGCAGTGTGGCGGGTCGGCGCCGCGTACCTGCCGATCGACCGTGCCCTGCCGGCCGACCGGATCGCCTTCATGGTGGCCGACAGCGCCGCCCGACTGGTGCTGGCGACCCACGAGTCTTCACCCGGCCTGGTAACAGGTCAAGCCGGCGCCGTGGCTGAGGGCACGGTGACCGGGCAGGCGGGCGTGCCGGTGGTGTGGTTGGACGATCCCGACCTGGTAGCGGACTACCCGGAAACCAACCCGGCGGTGAGCACCGATCCGGCCAACCTGGCGTACGTGATCTACACCTCGGGTTCGACGGGGACACCGAAGGGGGTGGCTGTCTCGCAGGGTTCGCTGGCGAACCTGGTCTCCGTGTTCGGTCCGGAGATGGGTGCCGGTGTCGGGGTCGGCGTCCTCCAGTTCGCCTCCTTCAGCTTCGACGCCTCGGTGCTGGACCTGGCGGTGGCGCTGTCGTCCGGGGCGACGCTGTGGGTGGCCGGCGACGCGGATCGGGCGCAACCGCAACGACTCGCGCGGCTGACCGGGGTCAGCGCGGCGAGCGTGGTGCCGTCCCTGCTCGGCGCGCTGGACCCGGCAGACTTCGGCACCTCGCCACCGTGCTGGTGGGGGCCGAGGCGATCAGCGCGCTCGGTGGCGAAGGCATGGGCGGCCGGCCGGCGGCTGGTGAACACCTACGGTCCGACCGAGGCGACGGTGATGGTGGCGGCTGCCACGGTGGACGCCGACCGGTCGGGTCCGGTGCCGTTCGGTCGGCCGATCGCCAACACCCGCCTGTACGTGCTGGACGACGGTCTGAACCCGGTGCCGGTCGGGGTGGCCGGCGAGTTTACGTGGCCGGGTGCTGGGCTGGCGCGCGGCTACGTGCCCGTGCCGGGCTGACCGGTCAGCGGTTCGTGGCGTGCCCGTTCGCCGCTGGTGAGCGGATGTACCGGACCGGGGACATCGTTCGGTGGACGGGTGACGGTCAGTTGGTGTTCGTGGCGCGGGCGGACGAGCAGGTGAAGGTCCGCGGCTTCCGGATCGAGCCGGGCGAGATCGAAGCCGTGCTGCGCAGCCATCCTGACGTGCGTCAGGCGGCCGTGGTCGCCCGCGAGGACACCCCGGGGGACACCCGACTCGTCGCCTACATCGTGCCCGACACCGGAACCGACTCCGACGCTGACCGCCCTGGCGAGGCCACGGGACTGGCCCTGCGCGAACATGTGCGGCAGCAACTGCCGGAGTACATGGTGCCGGCGGCGGTGGTGCTGCTGGACGAGTTGCCGCTGACCCGCAACGGCAAGCTGGACCGCAACGCGCTGCCGTCGCCCGGCTACAGCACGGGCGCGGGCCGGGGGCCGGCCAGTGTGCAGGAGGAGATCCTGTGCGGGGCGTTCGCCCAGGTGCTCGGGCTCGACACGGTGGGCGTGGACGACAGCTTCTTCGACCTGGGCGGCCACTCGCTGCTCGCAGCCCGGTTGGTGTCCCGGATCCGGGCCGTGCTCGGCGTCGAAGTGGCCCTGCGGACACTGTTCGAAGCTCCGACAGTGGCCGAGTTGGCGACCCGGTTGGCCGGCGCGGAGCAGGCCCGGCCACCGCTGGCGGCACAGCAGCGACCGGAGCACACCCCGCTGTCGTACGCGCAGCGCCGGCTGTGGTTCCTCGGCCAGTTGGAAGGACCGAGCCCCACCTACAACATCCCCGTGGTGATCCGGTTGTCCGGCGACCTCGACGTCACCGCACTCGGCGCGGCACTACGGGACGTGCTCGCCCGACACGAGGCGCTGCGTACCGTCTTCCCCGCTGAGGGCGAGCCGTACCAGCGCATCCTCGATCCGGCGGAGCTGGACTGGGAGCTCCAGGTGGCCGACGTGGACTCCGGAGGCCTGGCGGAGGCGGTGGCCGAGGCGTCCCGGTACGCGTTCGACCTGTCGCGGGAGGTGCCCATCCGGGCGTGGCTGCTGCGGACCGACGCCGACGAGCGGGTGCTGACCCTGGTGATGCACCACATCGCCAGCGACGGCTGGTCCATGGGCCCGTTCGGCCGGGACCTTTCGACGGCGTACGCGGCGCGGGCAGCCGGCCAGGCGCCGCAGTGGCGTCCACTGCCGGTGCAGTACGCCGACTACACCCTGTGGCAGCGCAACCTGCTCGGCGACGAGAACGATCCGGCCAGCCGGCTGGCACAGCAGATCGAGTACTGGCGGGGCGCCCTCGCCGGAGCGCCACAGGAGTTGGCGCTGCCGGTGGACCGGCCGCGACCGGCCGTTGCCAGCCACCGAGGGCACCGGGTACCGCTGCGGGTGCCGGCCGACGTGCACCGGCGTCTCGTCGCGCTGGCGCGGGCCGAGGGCGTGACGCCGTTCATGGTGCTGCAGGCCGCGCTGGCGGTACTGCTCTCCCGGCTCGGCGCGGGCACCGACATCCCGATCGGGTCACCGATCGCCGGGCGCTCCGACGAGGCGCTGGACGACCTCGTCGGGTTCTTCCTGAACACCCTGGTGATCCGCACCGACCTGGCCGGTGACCCGGAGTTCCGACAGGTGCTGGCCCGCGTCCGGGACACCGGCCTGGCGGCGCTGGCACACCAGGACGTGCCGTTCGAGCGCCTGGTGGAGGAGCTGTCCCCGACCAGGACGCTGGCCCGGCACCCGCTCTTCCAGGTGATGCTGACCGTGCAGAACAACGCCCGCGCGGCGCTGAGCCTGCCCGAGATCGCCGCCACCGGCGCCGCGTCCACTGTGGACGAGCAGGGCACTGACGCGGTGGCCCGGTACGACTTCTTCGTGTCCCTCGGCGAGGTCTTCGACGCGCAGGGTCAGCCGGCCGGGCTGCACGGCTCGGTCACCGTGGCGGCGGACCTGTTCGAGCTGCCGGCCGCGGCCCGGATGGCCGGGGCATTCCAGCGGGTGCTGGACGCCGTGACCACGGATCCCGGACTGCCGCTGCACGCGGTGCCGGTACTCGACTCCGCTGAGCGCCAGCAGATCCTCACCGACTGGAACGGCACCGTGACAACGGCTGCGCCGCCGACGGTCCTCGAACAGTTCCAGCGGCGGGTGGAGGTCGAGCCGGACGCGATCGCGGTGGTCGCGGACGGCGTGCGCAGCTCGTACCGGGAATTGGATGTGGCCGCGAACCGGCTCGCCCACCACCTGCGTGCGCACGGCGTGGGTGCGGAGTCGGTGGTGGCGCTGTGCCTGCCGCGCGGTGCTCAGATGATCACCGCGATCCTCGCGGTGTGGCGGGCCGGGGCCGGTTACCTGCCGATCGACGCGGCGCTGCCCGCCGAGCGGATCGGCTTCATGCTGGCCGACAGCGGCGCGGCGCTGGTGCTGGCCGGTGGGATGAAGCGCGGCGGACTGACGCCGCCTGATGTTCCGGTGCTGTGGCTGGACGACCCGCAGTTGGTGGCCGACGAACCGGAGACCGCTCCACCGCTGACGACACTGCCTGCCGGGCTCGCCTACGTGATCTACACCTCCGGCTCGACCGGGACACCGAAGGGCGTCGCCGTCACCCACGCCTCGCTGGCCAACTACCTGGCCTCGGTGTCGCAACGGCTGGGCTGGAACGAATCCGGAGCCCGCTACGCGCTGCTGCAGCCACAGGTGACCGACCTGGGCAACACGGTGGTGTTCGCCAGCCTGGCGACCGGCGGGGAACTGCATGTGCTCGACCAGGCAGCGGTGACCGACCCCGAGGCGGTGGCCGGATACCTGGCGGAGCACCGGATCGACCACGTCAAGGCCGTCCCGTCGCACCTGGCCGCGCTCGGCGCGGGGGCCGGACTGGAGCGGCTGATCCCGGCGCGGTCGGTGGTCCTCGGTGGCGAGGCGGCCGGTGCCGACTGGGTACGCGAACTGGTGGCGGCGGCCGGTGAACGGCGGGTCTTCAACCACTACGGCCCGACCGAGACCACCATCGGCATCGCCACCCAGGAACTGACCGCCGAACTGGTCGCCGCTGGAGTGGTGCCGATCGGCACGCCGATCGCCAACACCCGGCTGTACGTGCTGGACGACCGGCTGGAGCCGGTGCCCGTCGGGGTGGCCGGCGAACTCTACGCGGCCGGCGCACCGGTGGCCCGTGGCTACGTCAACCGCCCCGGACTGACCGGGCAGCGCTTCGTCGCCTGCCCGTACGGCGCCGGCGAACGCATGTACCGCACCGGGGACCTCGCCCGGTGGACCGCGAGCGGGGAACTGGTGTTCCTCGGCCGGGCCGACGAGCAGGTGAAGATCCGGGGCTACCGGGTCGAACCCGGCGAGGTCGAAGCGGTGCTGCGGAGCCATCCGTCGGTCGGCCGGGTCGCGGTGCTCGCCCGGCAGGACAGCCCCGGCGACACCCGGCTGGTCGCCTACGTGGTGCCCGCCGACGACAGCGGAGTTGACAGCGGACTGCGCGAATTCGTTGCCCGGCAACTGCCCGAGTACCTCGTGCCGGCGGCCATCGTCACGCTGCCGGAACTTCCGTTGACCGCCAGCGGAAAGCTGGACCGGGCGGCGCTCGCGCCACCCGGGCACACCGAAACCGCCGCCAGCTCCCGGGAACCGGCCAACGAGCGCGAAGCCGCGCTCTGCGAGGTGTTCGCCGAGGTGCTGGAGCGCGACGTGGTCGGGGTGGACGACAACTTCTTCGACCTGGGCGGTCACTCGCTGCTGGCGATCCGGCTGCTGTCGCGGATCCGGGCCAGGCTCGGAGTGGAAGTGAAGATCCGCGCACTGTTCGAGGCACCGACCCCCGCGAGGCTCGCCGCCAAGTTGGGGACCAAGAAGTCTGCACGGCCGACTCTGCGTCCGATGCGTGAGGAGAACCAGAAATGATTCCGTTGTCGTACGCGCAGCGCCGGTTGTGGTTCCTGGGCCAGTTGGAGGGCCCCAGCCCGACGTACAACCTGCCGTTGGTGGTGCCGTTGCGGGGCAGCCTGGACGTGCCCGCGCTGGCTGCCGCGCTGCGGGACGTGATCGGCCGGCACGAGTCGCTGCGTACCGTCTTCGCGGTGGCCGACGGCGAGCCGTACCAACAGATCCTGGACCCGGCCGAGCTGGACTGGGCGCTGCAGGTCCGCGAGGTCGCCCCGGAGGAGCTGGCCGGGGCGCCCGAGCGGGCCGCCTGGCACGCCTTCGACCTGGCCACCGAGATCCCCATCCGGGCCTGGCTCTTCCAGACCCCGGCATCCGCCGTGAGCGGGACCGGTGACGCCGGAGCTGAAGCCACGCCGCAGAGCCTGCTGGTGGTGCTGATCCACCACATCGCCGGGGACGGGTGGTCGATGGCGCCGCTCGGGCGGGACGTGTCGACGGCGTACGCGGCGCGGCGGCGCGGCGAGGCGCCGGACTGGCAGCCGCTGCCGGTGCAGTACGCCGACTATGCGCTGTGGCAGCGGGAGCTGCTGGGCGACGGGACGGACCCGGAGAGCGTGCTGGCCACCCAGGTGGCGTACTGGCGGCAGGCGCTGGCCGGGGCGCCCGAGGAGCTGGAGTTGCCGGTGGACCGGCCGCGACCGGCGGTGGCCGGCCACGGCGGGTACCGGGTGCCGCTGCGGGTACCCGCCGACGTGCACGCGCGGCTGGCCGAACTGGCCCGGTCCGAGGGCGCCACCCCGTTCATGGTGCTGCAGGCCGCACTGGCGGTGCTGCTGTCCCGGCTGGGCGCGGGCACCGACATCCCGATCGGCGCGGCCGTCGCCGGTCGTACCGACGAGGCGCTGAACGACCTGGTCGGCTTCTTCGTCAACACGCTGGTGATCCGCACCGACCTGACCGGCAACCCGCGCTTCCGGGACGTGCTGACCCGGGTCAGGGAGCGGAGTCTGGACGCCTTCGAGCACCAGGACCTGCCGTTCGAGCGGCTGGTCGAGGAGCTGGCCCCGGCCCGGTCGCTGAGCCGGCACCCGCTGTTCCAGGTCGCGCTCGCGGTGCAGAACACCCGGCGCTCGGTGCTCGACCTGGCCGGGGTGAGTACCGGCGGCAGCGGCGTGACAGCGGAGCGGCCGGCTCGGGTACCCGCGAAATTCGATCTTGATGTGACCATGCGCGAGGTGTTCGACCCGCAGGGCGCACCGGCCGGCCTGCTCGGCACGCTGACCGCGGCGACCGACCTGTTCGACGAGGAGTCGGTGGCGGGGATCGCCCGCCGCTGGGCGGGGGTGCTGGAGACCGTCGCCACCGACCCCGACATCCGGCTGGCCGCCGTGGACATCCTCGACGCCGACGAGCGCGGGCGGCTGCTCGCCGACTGGAACGCCACCGCCGCACCGACCGGCGCCGGCACCGTCCTCGAGCTGTTCCAGCGCCGGGTCGACACCGAACCGGACGCGCCGGCCGTGATCGGTGACGGCGTGCTGCTGTCCTACCGGGAACTGGCCGTAACTGCCGACCGGCTCGCGGCGCACCTGCGCGACCTGGGCGTCGGCCCGGAGTCGGTGACCGGCGTGGTGCTGGAGCGGGGCGCGGACCTGGTGGTCGCGCTGCTGGCGGTCCTCAAGGCCGGCGGGGCCTACCTGCCCGTCGACCCCCGGTACCCGGTGGAGCGGCTCAGCTTCCAACTCGCCGACGCCGGCGTGGCCTGCGTCCTCACCGACGCCGCCACCCGGGACCGGGTGCACAATGCGATCGGCGGCAGCCGGATCCCCGTCCTGGCACTGGACGACCCGACCCTACGCGCCGCGCTGTCCACTATGGACGCGATCGGGCAGGCCGTTGATCCGAGCCCGGATGGTCTGGCCTACGTCATCTACACCTCCGGCTCGACCGGTGTCCCGAAGGGGGTGGCGCTCACCCACGCCGGCGCCGTGAACCTGGCCGTCGCACAGATCGAGCGGTTCGCGGTGCGTCCCGGCGACCGGGTGTTGCAGTTCGCCTCGATCGGCTTCGACGCCGCCACCTCCGAAGTGTTGATGGCGCTGTGCTCCGGGGCGGCTCTGGTGGTCGCGCCGGCCGGCGAGCTGATCCCCGGCGCGGGCCTGACCGAGGTGGTGGCCCGGTACGGGGTGACCCACGCGACGCTGCCGCCGGTGGTGCTCGGCGCGCTGGAGACCGCGGAACTCGCTCCGGTGCGCACGCTGGTGTCGGCCGGCGAGGCGCTGAACGCCGGCCTCGTGCACCGCTGGGCCGCCGGCCGGCGGATGGTCAACGCCTACGGCCCCACCGAGACCACGGTGTGCGCCACCATGTCCGCGCCGCTGGCCGCCGACGACCAGCCGACCATCGGCACCCCCATCGCCAACGCCCGCGCCTACGTGCTGGACGACGCGCTCACCCCCGTCCCGGCCGGAGTTGCCGGCGAACTGTACGTGGCGGGCGCCGGCGTGGCCCGTGGCTACGTCGGCCAGCGCGCGCTGACCGGGCAGCGCTTCGTGGCCTGCCCGTTCGGGTCGGGCGAGCGGATGTACCGCACCGGCGACCGGGTCCGGTGGACCGGCGACGGCCGGCTGGCGTTCCTCGGCCGCACCGACGAGCAGGTGAAGATCCGCGGCTTCCGGATCGAGCCGGCCGAGATCGAAGCGGTGCTGCGGACCCATCCCGGCGTCCGCCAGGCCGCGGTGATCGCCCGCGAGGACACCCCGGGCGACAAGCGCCTCGTCGGCTACGTCGTCCCGACCGCCGACGCGGCGCTGGCTGGCGACACGGTCCTGGACAGCGACACCGCCCCGGACACGCTGCGGGACTACGTCGCGGCCCGGCTGCCCGACTACATGGTGCCGGCCGCCGTGCTGGTGCTCGCGGAGTTGCCGTTGACCACCAACGGAAAGCTGGACCGGGCGGCACTGCCGGCGCCGGTGTACCACGCCGGTCAGGGGCGCGGGCCGGCCACCGTCGCAGGAGGAGATCCTGTGCACCGTGTTCGCCGAGATCCTCGGCCTGGACTCGGTGAGCGTGGACGACGACTTCTTCCGCCTCGGCGGGCACTCGCTGCTGGCCGTCTCCCTGGTGGAGCGGCTGCGTACCCGTGGCGTGCCGGTGTCGGTCCGGGCGCTGTTCGAGACCCCGACGCCGGCCGGCCTGGCCCGCGCGGTCGGCGCGGAAGTCGATCGTGGTACCCGCGAACGCCATCCCCGCCGACGCAACGCAGCTCACCCCCGAAATGCTGCCCCTGGTGGCACTGACCGCCACGGAACTCGACCGCGTCGTCTCCACAGTGGACGGCGGCGCGGCGAACGTGGCCGACGTGTACCCGTTGGCGCCGCTGCAGGAGGGCCTGCTCTTCCACCACCTGCTCGCCGTCGGCGGCACCGACGCCTACGTGACCGTGCGGGTACTGGAGTTCGACAGCCGGGACCGGCTGGACAACTTCGCCGCAGCCCTGCAACAGGTGGTGGACCGGCACGACATCTACCGCACCGCCGTGCTCTGGGAGGGCCTGTCCGAGCCGGTCCAGGTGGTGTGGCGGCGCGCCTCGCTCGCCGTGGTCGCACACGATCTCGACCCGGCCGCCGCACAGCCGGTGCCGGCGCTGCTCGCTGCCGCCGGTACCGCGATGGATCTGGGCCGCGCCCCGCTGCTGGACCTGCACACCGCGCCGGCCGCCGACGGGCGCTGGCTGGGCCTGGTCCGGATGCACCACATGGTGCAGGACCACCTCGGCATGGACGTGCTGATGCAGGAGCTGCGCTCGGCGCTGGCCGGCCAGGTCGACCAGCTCGCCGAAGCCCTGCCGTTCCGCAACTTCGTGGCGCAGACCCGGGGCGGCGTGTCCCGCGCCGAACACGAACGCTTCTTCCACGAGCTGCTCGGCGACGTCACCGAGACCACCGCGCCGTTCGGCGTCCTGGACGTGCGCGGCGACGGCACCGAAGCGGTCACCGACGTGGTGCCCGTCCCCGCCGAGGTTGCCGCGCAACTGCGGCAGGCCGCGCAGCGCCTCGGCGTCAGCCCGGCCACCGTGCTGCACGTCGCCTGGGCGCGGGTGCTCGCCGTGCTGTCCGGCCGGGACGACGTGGTCTTCGGCACCGTGCTGTTCGGCCGGATGAACGCCGGCGCCGGCGCGGACCGGGTGCTCGGCCCGTTCATCAACACCCTGCCGGTCCGGGTGCGGACCACCCGGGTCGGCGTCCGCGACGCGGTGGCCGCGATGCGTACCCAGTTGGCCGCGCTGCTGGAGCACGAGCACGCCCCGCTCGCGGCGGCCCAGCAGGCCAGTGGAGTCAACGGGAACACGCCCCTGTTCACCTCACTCTTCAACTACCGGCACCTCGGGACCCAGGACGCGGGCGCCGCCGACCGGGGGCCGGCGATTGTGGGCATCCGCAACGTCTACGCCCGCGAGCGCACCAACTACCCGCTCACCGTCTCCGTCAACGACCTCGGCGCGGCCGGGCTCACGCTGAGCATCCAGGCCGTCAACCCGATCGACCCGAACCTGGTCGGCCGGCTGCTGTCCACCACCGTGACGAACCTCGTCGCCGCCCTCGCCGACACCCCGGACGCGCCGCTGCTCGGCGTCGACATCCTCAACACCGCCGAACGCCACCAGATCGTGCACCAGTGGAACGACACCGGCGTCGCGGACATCGCCCCCACCATCGTGGACCTGATCCGGCAGCACGTGGACGCCGCCCCGGACAACGCCGCCGTCCTCGCCGACGGCGTCACCGTCAGCTACGCCGAACTCGACGCCGCCGCCAACCGGATCGCGCACTACCTGCGCGGCACGGGCATCGGCGCGGAGTCGGTGGTCGCACTCTGCCTGCCCCGGGGAGTACCGATGATCACCGCGATCGTCGGGGTGTGGAAGGCCGGCGCGGCGTACCTGCCGATCGACGCCCAACTTCCGGCCGACCGGGTCGCCTTCATGCTCGCCGACAGCGGGGCGCAGGTGGTGCTCGCCGACGGGAACGCGGCCACCGATCCGACCGACGGCCTCGCCGGGGTGCCGGTGGTCCGGCTGGACGATCCGGACCTGCTGACCGGATTCCCGGCCGGCGCGCCGCCGGTGCCGATCAACCCGGCCACCCTGGCCTACGTCATCTACACCTCCGGCTCCACCGGCACCCCCAAGGGTGTCGCCCTCACCCACGGCTCGCTGGCGAACCTGGTGTCCACCTTCGGTCCGGTGACCGGCGCGGCCCCGGGCGTCGGCATGCTGCAGTTCTCCTCGTTCAGTTTCGACGCCTCGGTGCTCGAGGTGGGCATCGCCCTGGCCGCCGGCGCCACCCTGGTGGTGGCCGGCGCGGCCGAGCGCGAGCAGCCGCAACTGTTGCGGGAGCTGCCCGCCTTCCAGGTGGCGTTCATGCTGCCGTCGCTGCTGGCGCTGCTGACGGAGGCGGACCTGCCGCAGGTGCGCACGCTGCTGGTCGGCGCTGAGGCGGTCGGTGAGACGCTCGGTCGGACCTGGTCGCCGGGGCGCAAGATGATGAACATCTACGGCCCCACCGAGGCCACCGTCATGGTGGCCGGCGGGACCGTGGACCCGGACCGGGCCGGCCCGGTGCCGTTCGGCCGCCCGATCGGAAACACCCGGTTGTACGTCCTCGACGAACTGCTCGGCGTGGTACCGGCCGGCGTGGTCGGCGAGCTCTACGTGGCCGGCGCGGGCGTGGCCCGTGGCTACGTGGGCCGGCCGGGGCTGACCGGGCAGCGCTTCGTGGCCTGCCCGTTCGGTGGGGGAAGCCGGATGTACCGCACCGGCGACCTGGTCCAGTGGACGTCCGACGGGCAACTGGTCTTCGTCGGGCGCGCCGACGAACAGGTGAAGGTGCGCGGCTTCCGGATCGAGCCCGGCGAGATCGAGGCGGTGCTGCGTACCCATCCGGCCGTCAGCCGGGTGGCCGTGGTGGCCCGCGAGGATCGCCCCGGCGACAAGCGTCTGGTGGCCTACGTCGTCCCGGCCGACGGCCCGGCCAGCGAACCTGCCGGTGGCCTGCCGGTGGTACTGCGTGACTTCGTCGGTCGGCGGCTGCCCGAGTACATGGTGCCGGCCGCTGTGGTGGTGCTGCCCGAGTTGCCGCTGCTGGTCAACGGCAAACTCGACCGCCGCGCCCTGCCCGCGCCCGGGTACGCCACCGGCGCCGGTCGCGCGCCGGGCACGGTCTGGGAGGAGCTGCTGTGCGCCGCCTTCGGCCAGGTGCTCGGCGTCGACTCGGTGGGCGTGGACGACAACTTCTTCACCCTCGGCGGCCACTCGCTGCTCGCGGTCCGGCTGATTTCCCGGATCCGTACCGACTTCGGGGTGGAGTTGCCGCTGCGGGCGCTGTTCGAGGCGCCGACAGTGGCCGGGCTCGCTGTTCGGCTGGCCGGGCCGGCGCTCGACGTGGCGCGGGTGCCGTTGCGGCCGTGGGAGCGGCCGGCGCGGGTACCGCTGTCCTTCGCGCAGCGCCGGCTGTGGTTCCTCAGCCAGTTGGACGGCCCCAGCCCGACCTACAACCTGCCGATGGTGGTGCGGCTGACCGGTGACGTGGACGCCGTCGCGCTGGACGCCGCGCTGCGCGACGTGATCGGCCGGCACGAGGCGCTGCGCACGGTCTTCGCCACCGCTGAGGGCGAGCCGTACCAACGGATTCTCGACCCGGCGTCGCTCGACTGGCAGTTGCAGGTCACCCCGGTCGCGGCCGGCGAGCTGGCCGGAGCGGTCGGGCAGGCGTCCCGGCACCGGTTCGACCTGGCCGTGGAGGTACCGATCCGGGCGTGGCTGTTCGAGGCCGGCCCGGACGAGCGGGTACTCGTGGTGGTGGTGCACCACATCGCCGGGGACGGCTGGTCGACCGCGCCACTGGGCCGGGACCTGTCGGCTGCGTACGCGGCCCGGCTGCGCGGCGAAGCCCCAGGCTGGGCGCCGCTGCCGGTGCAGTACGCCGACTATGCGCTGTGGCAACGGGAACTGCTCGGCGCCGACGACGACCCGGCCAGCCTGCTCTCCGCCCAGGTGGACCACTGGCGGCGGGCGCTGGCCGGTGCGCCGCAGGAGTTGACGCTGCCGGTGGACCGGCCGCGGCCGGCGGTCGGCAACCAGCAGGGTCACCGGGTGCCGGTACGGGTACCGGCCGAGGTGCACCAGCGGCTGGTGGAGCTGGCGCGCGCTGAGGGTACGACGTCGTTCATGGTGTTGCAGGGCGCGCTCGCGGTGCTGCTGTCCCGGCTGGGCGCGGGTACCGACATCCCGATCGGCGCGGCCGTCGCCGGTCGCAACGACGAGGCGCTGAACGACCTGGTCGGCTTCTTCGTGAACACCCTGGTGATCCGTACCGACCTGTCCGGTGACCCGGAGTTCCGGCAGGTGCTCGGCCGGGTCCGGGAGGCGAGCCTGGGCGCCCTGGCGCACTCCGACGTGCCGTTCGAGCGGCTGGTCGAGGAGCTGGCCCCGGTCCGCTCGCTGGGCCGGCACCCGCTCTTCCAGACCATGTTGACCCTGCAGAACCTCGATCGCGCCACGCTGGCCCTGCCGGGCGCGCGTACCGCCGCTGCCGGTGCCACGGACGCCGCGGCGACGGTACCCGCGCGATTCGATCTCGACTTTGTGATGGGTGAGGTCTTCGACGCCGACGGCCGGCCGGCCGGACTGCGCGGCTCGATCACCGTCTCCGCCGACCTCTTCGACCCGGACTCCGCCGCCTCCCTGGCGCAGCGGTGGGTACGGGTGCTCGCCAGCGTCACCGCCACGCCGCAGGCCCGGCTGCACACCGTCGACGTGCTCGACGCCGGTGAGCGGGACCTGCTGCTGCACGGCTGGAACGACACCGCCACACCGGCTGCCGCGCTGTCCGTGGTGGAACTCTTCGAACGTCAGGTGGCGTCGGCTCCCGACGCGGTGGCCGTGGTCGCCGACGGCGTCGCGCTGACCTATGCGGAGCTGGACACGGCGGCGAATCAGTTGGCATACCGCCTGATCGGCCACGGTGTCGGCCCGGAGTCGGTGGTTGCCCTGTGCCTGCCGCGCGACGTGCGGATGCTCACCGCGATCGTGGCGGCGTGGAAGGCCGGGGCGGCCTACCTGCCGGTCGACGGTGGACTGCCGGCCGAGCGGATCGCCTTCCTGCTGGCCGACTCCGGCGCCCGGCTGGTGCTGGCAACTCACGAATCGTTGACGGACGCGGATGGCGACCGGGCCGGCGTGCCGCTGGTGTGGCTGAACGAGCCGTCGACGGCGGCCGACAGCCCTGTCGAGAGTCCGCGTGCGGCAATCGATCCGGCCGCTCTGGCATATGTGATCTACACCTCGGGGTCGACGGGGACGCCGAAGGGCGTGGCCGTTTCGCACGGCTCGTTGGCGAACCTGGTGTCGGTGTTCGCGCCGGCGATGGGTGCCGGCGTCGGCGTGGGAGTGTTGCAGTTCGCGTCGTTCAGCTTCGACGCCTCGGTATTGGATGTGGCGGTTGCCCTCTCGTCGGGAGCGACGCTGTGGGTGGCCGGCGAGGAGGATCGGGCGCAGCCGCAGCGGCTGGCGCAACTGACCGCAGTCAGGGCGGCGAGTGTGGTGCCGTCGCTGCTGGGCGTGCTGGACCCGGGCGACCTGGCGCACGTCGAGACGCTGCTGGTGGGTGCGGAGGCAATCAGCGAGCCGGTGGCCCGCGCCTGGGCGGCCGGTCGGCGGCTGGTCAACACGTACGGCCCCACCGAAGCGACGGTGATGGTGGCGGCCGGCCCGGTGGACGCGGATCGCGCCGGTCCGGTGCCGTTCGGTCGGCCGATCGCCAATACCCGCCTGTACGTGCTGGACGACGCTCTCGGTCCGGTGCCGGTGGGGGTGGCCGGTGAGCTGTACGTTGCCGGTGCCGGTCTGGCCCGCGGCTACCTGGCCCGCGCCGGCCTGACCGGGCAACGCTTCGTGGCCTGCCCGTTCGGCAGCGGCGACCGGATGTACCGCACCGGGGACGTGGTGCGGTGGTCGCGCGATGCTGAGTTGGTGTTCGTGGCCCGGGCCGACGACCAGGTGAAGGTCCGGGGTTTCCGGATCGAGCCCGGCGAAGTCGAATCGGTGCTACGCAGCCATCCCGAGGTTCGTCAGGCGGCCGTGGTCGCCCGCGAGGACACGCCGGGTGACATCCGGCTGGTGGCCTACGTCGTGGCCGCGGCCGGTCCCACCGGCGAAGGCGGCGCGGGATCTGACGCGCTGGCTGCCACCGGATCGGACGCGCCGGCCGTCACCGGACCAGACACTCCGGGCGGTGCTCAGCTGGCTGTGGTGTTGCGGGAGTTCGCGGCGCAGCGGTTGCCGGAGTACATGGTGCCGGGCGCTGTGGTGGTGTTGGACGAGCTGCCGTTGACCCGTAACGGGAAGCTGGATCGGGCGGCGCTGCCGGCGCCGGAGTATGTGGCGGGTGCCGGGCGGGGGCCGGCGACCGTGCAGGAGGAGATTCTGTGCGCGGTCTTCGCCGAGATCCTGGGCCTGGACTCGGTTGGCGTTGACGACGACTTCTTCCGGCTGGGCGGGCACTCGCTGCTGGCCGTGTCGCTGGTGGAACGCCTGCGGAACCGGGGCCTCGCGGTGTCGGTACGGGCGCTGTTCTCCTCGCCGACCCCGGCCGGCCTGGCCCGCTCGGCGGCAACCGGTGACGCCGTGGCGGTGGTGCCGGCGAACCTGATCCCGGCCGGCGCACACGAGATCACGCCGGAAATGCTGCCGCTCGTGCGGCTCTCGGACGCAGACGTGGCCCGGGTGGTGGCCGCCGTCGACGGTGGCGCGCCGAACGTGGCCGACGTGTACCCGCTCGCCCCCCTCCAGGAGGGCCTGCTCTTCCACCACCTGCTCGCCGCGGGCGGCACCGACGCCTACGTGACCGTGCGGGTCCTGGAGTTCGCGTCCCGGGACCGGCTCACCGCCTTCGCCCAGGGACTGCAACAGGTGATCGACCGGCACGACATCTACCGCACGGCGGTGGTGTGGGACGGGCTGCCCGAGCCGGTCCAGGTGGTGTGGCGGCATGCTGCCCTGCCGCTGACCGAGCACGTCCTCGACGTCGAGAGCGTCGAGGACGCCGACCCCACGGCGCTGGTGGAGGCTCTGGTGTCCCGGGTCGGCACCGCGATGGAGCTGAACCGCGCGCCGCTGATGGATCTGCACGTCACCCAGGTCGCTGCCGGACGGTGGCTGGGCCTGGTGCGGATGCACCACATCCTGCAGGACCACCTCGGCATGGACGTGCTCATGCAGGAGTTGCGGGCGGTGCTCGCCGGGCGCGCCGACGAGTTGACGCAGCCGTTGCCGTTCCGCAACTTCGTGGCGCAGACCCGGACGGTGCCCCGCGCCGACCACGAGCG
Source organism: uncultured Actinomycetota bacterium (assembly GCA_963794685.1). Classification (GTDB taxonomy): domain Bacteria; phylum Actinomycetota; class Actinomycetes; order Mycobacteriales; family Micromonosporaceae; genus CAVTWH01. The sequence continues at coordinate 361,966 of CAWCFK010000018.1, forward strand.
GTACTTCGCGGCCCTGCTCGACGGAGTCACCGAGCCGACCGCGCCGTACGGGCTGATCGACGTGCGCGGCGACGGCAGCGACGTGGAATCCGCGCTCGTCCCGATCGACGGCGACCTGGTGACCCGGCTGCGCGGCGTGGCGCAGCAGCTCGGCGTGAGCCCGGCGACCGTGCTGCACGTCGCCTGGGCACGGGTGCTCGGCGTGCTCGCCGGCCGGGACGACGTGGTCTTCGGCACCGTGCTGTTCGGCCGGATGAACGCCGGCGCCGGCGCGGACCGGGTACTCGGCCCGTTCATCAACACCCTGCCAGTGCGGGTACGGACCGGCGCGGTCGGCGTCCGTGCTGCCGTGGAGCAGATGCGTACCCAGTTGGCGGCGCTGTTGGAGCACGAGCACGCCCCGCTGGCAGTCGCCCAGCAGGCCAGCGGCGCGCCCGCCAACACGCCACTGTTCACCTCGCTCTTCAACTACCGGCACATCACCGGCCAGAGTGACGAGGAACAGGCCCGGCAGCCGGTCGTCGAGGGCATCCGCCCGGTGCTCGCCCGGGAGCGGACCAACTACCCGCTCGCCGTCTCCGTCAACGACCTGGGCGCGGCCGGCCTGAGCCTGAGTGTCCAAGCGGTCCGTTCGATCGACGCTGCCGCCGTCGGCCAGTTCGTCTGCACCGCCCTGGACGGCCTGGTCACCGCGCTCGCCGACACCCCCGATCTGGCCATGCACCGGGTGGAGGTGCTGGCCCCCACGGAGCGCGCGACCCTGGTGTCCGGCTGGAACGGGACGAGTGCGTCCATTGTGGACGGAACCGTGCTGGATCTCTTCCGGCAACGGGTCGCGGCGACGCCGGACGCGCCTGCCGTGCTCGGTGCGGGTATCGAAGTGTCCTACCGGGAACTGGACGAGCGGGCGAACCGGCTGGCCCGGTACCTGCGCGGGCTGGGCGTCGGGCCGGAGTCGGTGGTCGCCACCGTGCTGGAGCGCGGCGTGGACCAGGTGGTCGCGCTGCTCGCGGTGTGGCAGGCGGGCGCCGCGTACCTGCCGGTCGACGCCCGCAATCCGGTGGAGCGGATCGGTTTCCTGCTCGCCGACGCCGGCGCGGTAGTCGTGCTGACGGACCGCTCATCCGGGGCCGCCGCGACGGCCGCCGCCACGACGGAGATTCCCGTGGTGGTGCTGGATGCGCCGAGCGTTCGCGACGTGTTGGCCGACGTCGACAGCGGCGCGCTCGACGGCGCAGGCGCGCACCCCGACAGCCTGGCCTACGTGAGCTATACGTCCGGCTCCACGGGCGTGCCGAAGGGGGTGGCCGTCGGCCACGCCGGCCTGGTGAACCTGGCAGTCGCACAGATCGGGCACTTCGCCGTGCAGCCGACCTCCCGGGTGCTCCAGTTCGCCTCGGTCGGCTTCGACGCCGCGACCTCGGAACTGGTGATGGCACTGTGCTCCGGCGCGGCACTCGTGGTCGCGCCGGCCGACGAACTGATCCCGGGCGCGGGCCTGGCCGAGGTGATCGCCGCCAACGGAGTCACCCACGCGACCCTGCCCCCGGTGGCGCTCGCCGTGCTGGACCCCGACGACCTGGCCTCGGTGCGCACCCTCGTGTCGGCCGGTGAGGCGCTGGACGCCGGCCTGCTGGACCGCTGGGCCGACGGCCGCTGCTTCATCAACGCCTACGGGCCCACCGAGATGACCGTCTGCGCCTCGATGTCGCCGGCGCTGTCGGCTGGACGGCCGCCGACGATCGGCTCACCGATGGCGAACACCCGCCTCTACGTCCTGGACGACGCGTTGAACCCGGCGCCCGTCGGGGTCGCGGGTGAGCTGTACGCGGCCGGAGTCGGCGTGGCCCGTGGCTACGTCGGCCAGCCGGGGCTGACCGGCCAACGCTTCGTGGCCTGCCCGTTCGGTGGTGGCGAGCGGATGTACCGTACCGGCGATCTGGCCCGCTGGACCCCCGACGGCGAACTCGTCTTCCTGGGCCGCGCCGACGAACAAGTGAAGCTGCGCGGCTACCGGATCGAGCCGGGCGAGATCGAAGCCGTGCTGCGCCAGCACTCCGCCGTCGCCCAGGCGGCCGTGGCAGCCCGCGAGGACTCACCGGGAGACCTGCGCCTGGTCGCCTACGTGGTACCCGCTGACGCAAACGTCACCGAACTGCGCGAGTACCTGGCGCAGCGGCTGCCCGACTACCTGGTACCGGCCGCTATCGTCGCGCTCGCCGAACTTCCGTTGACCCCCAACGGAAAGCTCGACCGTAGGGCGCTGCCGGCGCCGGAGTACGTGGCCGGGACCGGTCGCGGGCCGGCGGGCGTCCGGGAGGAGCTGCTCTGCGGCGCGTTCGCTCAGGTGCTCGGCCTCGCCACGGTCGGCGTGGACGACAACTTCTTCGCCCTCGGTGGGCATTCGCTGCTCGCCGTGCGGCTGGTGTCCCGGGTCCGGGCGGTGCTCGGCGTGGAGTTGCCGCTGCGGGTGCTGTTCGAGACGCCGACGGTGGCCGGACTGGCGGTCCGGTTGGCCGACGCGGACGGGGCCCGGCTCCCGCTGCTGGCCCGGACCCGACCCGAGCGCCCCACGCTGTCCTTCGCGCAGCGGCGACTGTGGTTCCTCGGGCAGTTGGCGGGTCCGAGCGCGACCTACAACCTGCCGACCACCATCCGGCTGTCGGGCGACCTGGACCCGGCGGCGTTGAATGCGGCGCTGCGGGACGTGATCGGCCGGCACGAGTCGCTGCGGACCGTCTTCCCGGCCGTGGACGGCGAGCCGTACCAGCGCATCCTGGACCCGGCCGAACTCGACTGGGAGCTGGCCGTCCGCGAGGTCGCGGCGGGGGGGCTGGCGCAGGCTGTCGCGCAGGCGTCCCGGCACGCCTTCGACCTGGCTACCGAGGTACCGATCCGGGCCTGGCTGTTCGCAGTGAGCGCGGACGAGCAGGTGCTTCTGCTGCTCGTGCACCACATCGCCAGTGACGGCTGGTCGACCGCGCCGCTCGGTCGGGACCTCTCCACCGCGTACGCGGCCCGGCTGCGCGGCGAAGCGCCCACCTGGTCGCCGCTGCCCGTGCAGTACGCCGACTTCGCGCTGTGGCAGCAGGATCTGCTGGGCGACGAGAACGACCCGGACAGCCTGCTCGCGACCCAGGTGCGAGTACTGGCGTCGGACGCTTGCCGGGGCACCGGAGGAGCTGCCGCTGCCCGCCGACCGGGCCCGGCCGGCGGTCGCCAGTTACCGCGGGCACACCGTCCCGGTGCGGGTACCGGCGCAGGTGCACCAGCGGTTGGTGGAGCTGGCCCGGGTCGAGGGCGTGACCCCGTTCATGGCGCTGCAGGCCAGTCTCGCGGTCACCCTGTCCCGGCTGGGCGCGGGTACCGACATCCCGATCGGCTCGGCGGTGGCTGGGCGCACCGACGAGGCGCTGGACGACCTCGTCGGGTTCTTCCTGAACAACCTGGTGATCCGCACGGATCTGGCTGGGAACCCGCGGTTCCGGGAGGTCCTCGGCCGGGTCCGGGAGGCCGGTCTGGGCGCGTTCGCGCACCAGGATGTGCCGTTCGAGAAGCTGGTCGAGGAACTGGCGCCAGCCAGGTCGCTGGCCCGGCACCCGCTGTTCCAGGTGGCGCTGACGCTGCAGAACACCAGCCGGACGGCGCTGGAACTGCCGGGCGTGCGCGCCGGCGGGGCGGCCCCGGACGGCGACAGCCGCACTGCCGCGCCGGCCCGTACGGACCTCGACGTGACGGTCCGGGAAACCCTGGACGAGCACGGCAACCCGGCCGGGCTGCGCGGCGCGGTGACCGGCGCGGCCGACCTGTTCGACGCGGGCACCATCGAAACGCTGGTACAGCACTGGATCGGAGTGATCGCGGCAGTGACCGCGGCCCCGGACACCCGGCTGCTCGCCGTGGACCTGCTCAGCACCGACGAGCGGGACCGGATCCTGGACGACTGGAACGACACCGCGTTGCCCGTCACGGCCGGTTCCGTGGTCGAGCTGTTCAACCGGCAACTGGCCGCCGCGCCGGACGCGCCCGCGATCCTCGGCGACGACGTGCTGCTGTCCTACCGGGAACTGGACGCCGCCGCGAACCGGCTGGCATGGCACCTGCACGACTTTGGGGTGGGCCCGGAGTCGGTGGTGGCCGTGGTGATGGACCGGGGCGTCGACCTGGTGGTGGCACTGCTCGCGGTACTCAAGTCCGGGGCGGCCTACCTGCCGGTCGATGCCCGCTACCCGGCCGAGCGGATCGGGTTCATGCTCGCCGACAGCCGGGCGGGCGTCGTCCTGGGAACCGCCGAGGTGCTGGATTCGCTGTCGCTGTCCGGGTTGTCGCCGGTCGCCGTCGACGATCCGGGGGTACGGGCGCAGCTCGCCGGCTACCCGGACAGCCCGCCGCCGGTGGAGTTGCACCCGGACGGGCTGGCCTACGTCATCTACACCTCCGGGTCCACCGGACTGCCCAAGGGCGTCGGCCTCACCCACGCGGGGGCGGTCAACCTGTGGGCCGCCCAGATCCAGCGGTTCGGGGTGGGCAGCGGCGACCGTGTCCTCCAGTTCGCCTCGATCGGCTTCGACGCGGCGACCTGGGAACTGCTGATGGCGCTGTGCTCCGGTGCCGCACTGGTGGTCGCGCCGGCTGCGGAGCTGGTACCCGGGAACGGTCTGGCCGAGTTGGCAGCCCGGCACGCGGTGAGCTACGCGACCGTGCCGCCGGTGGTGCTGGGCGCACTGGACAACGGTGACCTCGCCTCCGTCGGCACGCTGGTGTCGGCCGGCGAGGCGCTGGACACCGCGCTCGCCGCCACCTGGGCCCCCGGCCGCCGGTTCATCAACGCCTACGGCCCGACCGAAACCACCGTCTGCGCCTCGATGTCGACACCGCTGGTGCCCGGCGAGGCGCCGACCATCGGCACTCCGATCGCCAACACCCGGCTGTACGTGCTGGACGACGGCCTCAACCCGGTGCCGGTCGGCGTACCCGGCGAGCTGTACGTGGCCGGCGCCGGCGTTGCCCGCGGCTACCTCGGCCGGCCCGCCCTGACCGGACAGCGCTTCGTCGCCTGCCCGTACGCCCCCGGCGAGCGGATGTACCGCACCGGCGACGTGGTGCGGTGGACATCGGACGGGCGGCTGCTCTTCGCGGGTCGTGCGGACGAGCAGGTGAAGCTGCGCGGCTTCCGGATCGAACCCGGCGAGATCGAGGCGCTGCTGACCAGTCGACCCGAGGTCCGCCAGGCCGCCGTGATCGTCCGCGAGGACATCCCCGGCGACCGGCGACTGGTCGCCTACGTCGTGCCCGCCGACACTGCGGCAGCGGCGGTGGCGGCCGTGTCGGCCGTGGACGGCGGCGCATCGGTGGTGGATGCCGAGGCGTTGCGGGAGTTCGTGGGGTCGCGGCTGCCGGAGTACATGGTGCCGGCAGCCGTGGTGACCCTCGCCGAGCTGCCGATGACCCCGAACCGCAAGCTCGATCGCAAAGCGTTGCCGGCGCCCGAATTCCGGTCCCGATCGAGCCGGGGTGCGGCCACCGCACAGGAGGAGCTGCTGTGCGCGGCGTTCGCCGAGGTGCTCGGCGTGGAGTCGGTCGGCGTCGAGGACAGCTTCTTCGACCTGGGCGGGCACTCGCTGCTGGCGGCCCGGCTGGTGTCCCGGATCCGCACCGTGCTCGGCATCGAACTGCCGCTGGCGGCGCTCTTCGAGGCCCCCAGCGTGGCCGCGCTCGCCGCCCGGCTGGCGGGTTCGGACCTGCAGCAGGCCCGTCGACCGCTGCGCGCCGGGGATCGCCCGGAGCGCATTCCGTTGTCCTTCGGGCAGCGCCGGCTGTGGTTCCTCGGCCAGTTGGAGGGCCCGAACCCGGCGTACAACATGCCCGTTCCGGTCCGGTTGACCGGCGAGATCGATGTGGCGGCGCTGAACGCGGCACTGCTGGACGTGCTCGGCCGGCACGAGTCGCTGCGTACCGTCTTCCCGTCCGCTGACGGCGAGCCGTACCAGCGCATCCTCGACCCGGCCGAGCTGGACTGGGCGCTGCAGGTCGTTGCGGTGGAACCCGGCGAGCTGGCCGGCGCGGTCGCCGCGGCGGCCCGGTACGCCTTCGACCTCTCCGTTGACCTGCCGATCCAGGCATGGCTGTTCCGGACCGGCGCGGACGAGCAGGTGCTCGTGCTGGTGCTGCACCACATCGCCGGCGACGGCTGGTCGATGGGGCCGCTCGGCCGGGACACCTCGACCGCCTACGCGGCGCGGGTACGCGGTGAAGTGCCGCAGTGGCAGCCGTTGCCGGTGCAGTACGCGGACTACACGCTGTGGCAGCGCGAGTTGCTGGGCGACGAGTCCGACCCGGACAGCGTCCTCGCCGCCCAGGTGCGGTACTGGCGGCAGGCGCTGGCCGGGGTGCCGGAGGAGTTGGCGCTGCCGACCGACCGCCCTCGGCCGCTGGTGGCCACTCACCGCGGGTACGCCACCGCGTTCCAGGTTCCGGCAGAGGTGCACGGGCGGCTGGCGGCGCTGGCGAAGGCCGAGGGGGTGACGGTGTTCATGGCGCTGCACGCGGCGCTCGCCGTCACGCTGTCCCGGCTCGGCGCGGGTACCGACATCCCGATCGGCTCGGCGATCGCCGGCCGTACCGACGAGGCCCTCGACGACCTGGTCGGGCTGTTCCTGAACACCCTGGTGATCCGCACCGACCTGTCCGGTGATCCGAACTTCCGGCAGGTGCTCGGCCGGGTCCGTCAGCGCAGCCTGGAAGCGTTGGCGCACCAGGATGTGCCGTTCGAGCGGCTGGTGGAGGAGCTGGCCCCGGCCAGGTCGCTGGCCCGGCATCCGTTGGTGCAGACCGTCCTGACCATGCAGAACACCGGCCGCGCCGGCCTGGACCTGACCGGCGTGCGGACCGGCAGCGGCGCGTCCGCGATCGACGCCGCCGCACTGGCCGCCGCCAAGTTCGACCTCTACCTGTCGGTGGGGGAGGCGTTCGACGCCGAGGGCAAGCCGAACGGACTGCGCGGCTCGGTGACGGTCGCCGCCGACCTGTTCGACGCCCCTGCGGCGGCGCGCATCGCGGGCTGGTTCTCCCGGGTACTGGACGCGGTGTCCGCGACTCCGGAGAGTCCACTGCACTGCGTCGACCTGGTCGACCCCGACGAGCGCGCCCTGGTACTGGACCGTTGGACCGACACCGCCACGGTGCTGCCGTCCGGGTCGTCAGTGGTCGAATCGCTCGCCCGTCAGGTGGCCGCCCGTGCGGACGAACCGGCCCTGGTGGCCGGCGACACCGTGGTGACCTACGCCGATCTCGATGCGCGGTCGACCCGCCTGGCCCGGTACCTGCGCGACCAGGGGGTGAGCGCGGAGTCGGTGGTGGCACTGTGCCTGCCCGACGGCACTCAGATGATCACCGCGATGCTGGCAGTGTGGAAGGCGGGCGGCGCATACCTGCCGATCGACGGCCGGCTGCCCACCGACCGGATCGCGTTCATGCTCGCCGACAGCCGCGCGCAGTTGGTGGTCGGCACCGAGCAGATCCTGGACGACCTGCCCGCGGGCCGGATCGGCATGGTCGCCCTGGATGACCCCACCACCGTGGCGCTGCTGGGTGTCCACCCCGATTCCGCGCTGGCAACCGTGCCGGACCCACGGGCGATGGCATACGTCATCTATACCTCGGGCTCGACCGGCGCTCCGAAGGGCGTCGCCGTCACCCACGGCTCGCTCACCAACTACGTGACCTCGGTGTCGCAACGGCTGGGCTGGGACCAACCTGCCGCGCGATATGCGTTGTTGCAGCCGCAGGTCACCGACCTGGGCAACACGGTGGTGTTCGCCAGCCTGGCCACCGGGGGGCAGCTGCACGTCTTCGATCCGGCCATGGTCACCGACCCCGAGGCGATCGCCACCTACCTCGCCGGGCACCGGATCGACGCGCTGAAGGTGGTTCCGTCGCACCTGGCCGCGTTGGCCGGCGCAGCCGGGATGGATCGCGTGCTGCCGGCCGCCTCGGTCGTCCTCGGCGGCGAAGCAGCGCCCGCCGCCTGGATCGCCGAGCTGGTTGCTGCGGCGGGGGACCGCAAGGTCTTCAACCACTACGGCCCGACCGAGACCACCATCGGCGTAGCTACCACCCGACTGACCAGCCAGTCAGTCGGGGACGGGGTGGTGCCGATCGGTTCCCCGATCGCCAACACCCGCCTCTACGTCCTGGACGACGCCCTCGCCCCGGTCCCGGTCGGCGTGGCCGGCGAACTCTACGTCGCCGGCGCCGGAGTGGCCCGCGGCTACATCGGCCGCCCGGCTCTGACCGGGCAACGCTTCCTGGCCTGCCCCTACGGCAGTGCCGGCGAACGGATGTACCGCACCGGGGACCGGGCCCGCTGGACCCCCGACGGGGAACTGGTGTTCCTCGGCCGCACCGACGAGCAGGTCAAGATCCGCGGCTTCCGCATCGAGCCCGGCGAGATCGAAACCGTGCTGCGTCAACACCCCCAGGTCGCCCAGGCAGCCGTCATCGCCCGCGAGGACAACGCCGGCGACAAACGCCTCGTCGCCTACGTCGTCCCCGACGGACGCCGACCTCGACACCACCGCGCTGCGCGAGCACGTCGGCCAGCGGCTCCCCGACCACATGGTCCCCGCCGCAATCGTCACGCTGGCCGAACTCCCGCTGACCGGCAACGGCAAACTCGACCGCAGGGCACTGCCCGCCCCCGACTACGCGGCCGGTACCGGAGTCGGGACCCGGCGGGCGCCGACGACCGCGCAGGAGGAGCTCCTGTGCGGCGCGTTCGCCCACGTCCTCGGCGTGGAGTCGGTCGGCCTGGACGACAACTTCTTCGACCTCGGTGGGCACTCGCTGCTCGCCGTCCGCCTGGTCGCCCGGATCCGGTCGACCCTCGGCGTCGAAGTCGAGATCCGCACCCTGTTCGAGGCGCCCACCGTGGCTCAACTGGTGGAACGGATCGCCGGAGCGGCCGGCGGCAGGGTAAGGCTGGCGCTGCAGGCCGGTACCCGACCGGAGTTGGTGCCACTGTCCTTCGCGCAGCGGCGGCTGTGGTTCCTCGGCCAGTTGGAGGGGCCGAACGCCACGTACAACATCCCGGTGGTGATCCGGCTCTCCGGCGCGGACGTCGACGCGCTGGGTGCGGCGATCCGGGACGTGATCGGCCGGCACGAGTCGCTGCGTACCATCTTCCCGGCCATCGACGGCGAGCCGTACCAGCAGATCCTGCGCCCCGACGAGCTGGACTGGGAGCTGGCGGTCTGCCCGGTCGACGCCGAAGCGTTCCCGGCCGCCATCGGACAGGCCACCCGGTACGCCTTCGACCTGGCCACCGAACTACCGGTGCGGGCCTGGCTGTTCCAACTCGACTCCGGTGACCAGGTGCTGCTCGTCGTCGTGCACCACATCGCCAGCGACGGCTGGTCCCGTGGCCCGTTGAGCCGGGACCTGTCGGCGGCGTACAAGGCACGTTCCGGCGGCGCGGCCCCGGCCTGGGAGCCGCTGCCGGTGCAGTACGCCGACTATGCGCTGTGGCAGCGCGAGTTGCTGGGCGACGCCACCGATCCGGAGAGCCTGCTCGCCACCCAGGTGGAGTACTGGCGGCGGACCCTTGCCGGCGCGCCCGAGGAGTTGGCGCTGCCGACCGACCGCCCCCGCCCGCCGGTCGCCAACCACCGCGGTTACGCCGCACCGGTTCGGGTACCGGCGCAGGTGCACCAACGCCTGGCCGTGCTGGCCCGGGCCGAGGGCGTCACGCCGTTCATGGTGCTGCAGGCCGCCCTCGCGGTGACGCTGTCCCGGCTGGGCGCGGGCACCGACATCCCGGTCGGCTCGGCGGTGGCCGGGCGTACCGACGAGGCGCTGGACAACCTGGTCGGCTTCTTCGTCAACACCCTGGTGATCCGCACCGACCTGGCCGGCAACCCGGACTTCCGGCAGGTGCTGGCCCGGGTACGGGAGGCCGGCCTGGAAGCGTTGGCGCACCAGGATGTGCCGTTCGAGAAGCTGGTGGAGGAGCTCGCGCCGGCCCGGTCGCTGGCGAGGCACCCGCTCTTCCAGGTGATGCTGACTCTGCAGAACACCGGCCGCGCCGCTCTGGAACTGCCCGGGATGCGGGCCGGCGCGCCGGCCGGTCTGGACTCCGGTGCGATGACGGCGGTGAAGACGGATCTGGACGTGATGCTCGGCGAGGTCTTCGACGAGCACGGCCAGCCGGCCGGACTGCGCGGCGCGGTGACAGTGGCCGCCGACCTGTTCGACCCAGCGACAGCGGAGCGGATCGCCGGCTGGTTCGGCCGGGTGCTGGACGTGTTGACCGAACACCCGCAGTCGCCGCTGAACTCGGTGGACCTGCTCGACGCCGACGAGCGCGAGTTGGTGCTCGCCGGCTGGAACGCCACGACCGTCGAGGTCGCCGCCGGCACGGTGCTCGGCCGGATTGCCGCGCAGGTGGCAGCCACCCCGGACGCCCCCGCGGTGGTCGGGGACGAGGTCGAGATCTCCTACCGCGAGCTGGACGCGCGCTCGAACCGGCTCGCCTGGCAGCTTCGCGCTCTCGGTATCGGGCCGGAGTCGGTGGTCGCCGTGCTGCTGGACCGCGGCGTGGAGCTGGTGGTGGCGTTGCTGGCGGTGTGGAAGGCGGGCGCGGCGTACCTGCCGGTGGATGCCCGCTACCCCGCCGATCGGATCGACTTCATGCTCGCCGACAGCGGCGCCGGCGTGGTGCTGTGCACCGGTGCCATGGTGGCCGATCTCCCGGCGCTGACCGTGCTGGCCCTGGACGACCAGCGGGTACGCACCCAACTCGCGGCCTACCCCGACACCCCGCCGCCGGTCCGGTCGGATCCAGCCGGCCTGGCCTACGTGATCTACACCTCCGGCTCCACCGGTACCCCCAAGGGGGTCGCGGTCAGCCACCTGGGCGTGCTGAACCTGGCGCTCGCACAGATCGACAGGTTCGCTGTGCAGGCGGACTGCCGGGTCCTGCAGTTCGCCTCGGTCGGCTTCGACGCGGCAACCTCGGAACTGTTGATGGCGCTGTGTTCCGGCGCGGCACTCGTGGTCGCACCGGCCGACGTGCTGGTGCCGGGAGCAGGACTCGCGGAGCTGGTGGCCCGGCACGGGGTGACCCACGCGACCCTGCCGCCCGTGGTGCTCGGCGCGCTGGACTCCGGTGACCTGCCGTCGATCCGCACCCTGGTCTCGGCCGGTGAGGCGCTGGACGCGGGCCTGGTCGCCCGGTGGGCGGCGGATCGCCGTTTCGTCAACGCGTACGGCCCCACCGAGATGACGGTGTGCGTGTCGATGTCGACGCCACTGGCGGCCGGGGACGCGCCGACCATCGGCGCGCCGATGGCCAACACCCGGCTGTACCTGCTGGACGACGCGCTGAACCCGGCCCCGGTCGGCGTGCCGGGGGAGCTGTACGCGACCGGCGTCGGGGTGGCCCGTGGCTACCTGGGCCGGCCCGCCCTGACCGGCGAGCGCTTCGTGGCCAACCCCTTCGCGAGCGGCGAACGGCTGTACCGCACCGGCGACCTGGCCCGCTGGACCCCGGACGGCGCGCTGACGTTCCTCGGCCGGACCGACGAACAGGTGAAGGTACGCGGGTTCCGGGTCGAGCCCGGCGAGATCGAAGCCGTGCTGCACAGCCACCCCGAGGTGGCCCAGGCAGCCGTGGTCGTCCGCGAGGACACCCCCGGCGACCGCCGCCTGGTCGCCTACGTGGTCCCAGCCAACGCCGAAACCGCCGACACCGTAACCTCCGAACCCGAAACCCCCGACACCGTAACCTCTGAGCTCGCAACCCCCGAGCCCGCAACCCCCGAGCCCGTTGCCGGGATTCGGGAGTTCCTGGCCGGGCGGCTGCCTGATCATCTGGTACCGGCGGCCGTGGTCACCCTGGCCGCGCTGCCGCTGACCCCCAACGGCAAGCTGGACCGCCGTGCCCTGCCTGCCCCGGAGTACGTCACCGGGGCCGGCCGGGGTCCGGTCGGCGTCCAGGAGGAGTTGCTGTGCGCGGCCTTCGCCGAGGTGCTCGCGCTGGAGTCGGTCGGCGTGGACGACAACTTCTTCGACCTCGGTGGGCACTCGCTGTTGGCTGCCCGGCTGGTGTCCCGGATCCGGGCGCTGCTCGGGGTGGAGGTCGAGCTGCGGACGGTGTTCGAAGCGCCGACGGTGGCCGGGTTGGCGGCCCGGTTGGCCGGCGCCGGTGCCGGCCGTCCCCGCCCGGTCCTGCGGGCCGGCGAGCGCCCTGAGCGGGTCGGGCTGTCCTTCGCGCAGCGGAGGCTGTGGTTCCTCAGCCAGCTCGAAGGACCGAGCCCGACCTACAACATCCCGCTGCCGGTGCGGCTCTCCGGTGACCTGAACGTCGCCGCCCTGAACGCGGCGCTGCGTGACGTGATCACCCGGCACGAGTCGCTGCGGACCATCTTCCCGGCCACCAACGGCGAGCCGTACCAGCACATCCTCGACCCGCAGGAGCTGGACTGGGAGCTGGCGGTGTCCCGGGTGCCGGCTGCGGCGATGAAGGACGCCGTGGCGCAGGCGGCCCGGTACGCCTTCGACCTGTCCACCGAGGTACCCATCCGGGCGTGGCTCTTCCAGGCCGACCCCGCTCCGGCCCCGGCTGGACAATCCGACGCCGAGCCGGCCCCGGGAGGGCAGCCTGACGACAACAGGCACGTGCTGATGGTGGTGGTGCACCACATCGCGGGCGATGGCCTGTCGATGGGGCCGCTCGGCCGGGACGTGTCGGCCGCCTACACGGCGCGGGTACGCGGAGAAGCGCCGCAGTGGCAGCCGTTGCCGGTGCAGTACGCGGACTACACCCTGTGGCAGCGCGAGCTGCTGGGCGAGGAGTCCGACCCGGACAGCCTGCTCGCCACTCAGTTGGCGTACTGGCGGCAGACGCTGGTCGGCTCGCCCGAGGAGTTGGCGCTGCCCATCGACCGGCCGCGCCCCGCCCGCGCCAGCCACCTCGGCCACCGGGTACCGCTGCGGGTGCCCGCCGAGGTACACCAACGGCTGAAGGTGTTGTCCCGGGCCGAGGGCGTCACGGTGTTCATGGCGTTGCAGGCCGCGCTCGCGGTCACCCTGTCCCGGCTCGGTGCGGGTACCGATATTCCGATCGGTTCGCCGATCGCCGGCCGTACCGACGAAGCGCTGGACAACCTGGTCGGCTTCTTCCTGAACACGCTGGTGATCCGGACAGACCTGTCCGGTGATCCGCAGTTCCGGCAGGTGCTGGCCCGGGTCCGGGAGGCCGGCCTGGGTGCGTTGGCGCACCAGGATGTGCCGTTCGAGCGGCTGGTGGAGGAGCTGGCGCCGGCCCGGTCGCTGGCCCGGCATCCGTTGGTGCAGACCGTGCTCACCATGCAGAACACCGAGAGCGCGAGCCTGGCGTTGCCGGGCGTGCGGGCCGGCGGCGAATCGGGTGACGCCAGCGGTTCCGCGCTGGCCCCGGCGAAGTTCGACCTCTACGTGGCGGTCTCCGAGATGATCGACGCCGAAGGTCGGCCGGCCGGGCTGCGCGGCTCGGTGACGGTGACCGCGGACCTGTTCGACGCGCCGGCCGCGACCCGGATCGCCGACTGGTTCACCCGGGTGCTGGACGCCGTGACGGCCAGCCCCGAACTGCCGCTGCACGCGGTCCAGCTCCTCGACCCCGACGAGCGGGTACGGGTGCTGGAGAGCTGGAACGACACCACCGCGCCGATTCCCGACCTGTCAGTGGCCGGCCTCTTCGAGCGTCAGGTGACGCTTACCCCCGCGGCAACCGCGATGGTGGCCGGGGACAGAGCGCTGACCTACGCCGACCTGGACGCAGCCGCGAACCGGCTGGCCCGGTACCTGCGGGCACAGGGCGTCGGTGCCGAGTCGGTGGTGGCGCTGTGCCTGCCGGACGGGGTACAGATGATCACCGCGATGCTGGCGGTGTGGAAGGCCGGGGGCGCGTACCTTCCGGTGGACGGCAAGCTGCCGACCGAGCGGATCGCCTTCATGCTGGCGGACAGCCGCGCCCGCCTGGTGGTGGGCACCGAGCAGGTGCTCGACGACCTGCCGGCCGGCCGCCTCCCGCTGATCGCCCTGGACGACCCGATGACGGTGGCGCTGCTGGCCGCCCAACCCGACTCCATTGTGGATACCACCGTCGACCCGCAGAACCTGGCCTATGTCATCTACACTTCCGGTTCGACCGGCGCGCCCAAGGGTGTCGCGGTCACCCACGGCTCCCTCGCCAACTATGTCGCCTCGGTGGCCGAGCGGTTGCGCTGGAACCGACCGGGAGCGCGGTACGCCCTGTTGCAGCCGCAGGTGACCGACCTAGGCAACACCGTGGTCTTCGCCAGCCTGGCCACCGGCGGTCAACTGCACGTCCTCGACCCGGCACTGGTCACCGACGCCGAGGCGGTCGCCGGCTACCTGACCGGGCACCGGATCGACGCGTTGAAGGTCGTCCCGTCGCACCTGGCCGCACTGGCCGGGGCGGTCGGCCCGGAGCGGGTCCTGCCGGCCCGGTCAGTGGTCCTCGGCGGCGAGGCGGCCCCACCCGCGTGGGTACGGGAACTGGTGGTCGCGGCAGGCGACCGGCAGGTGTTCAACCACTACGGCCCGACCGAGACCACCATCGGCGTGGCCACCACCGAACTGACCGCACAGTCAGTCGCCGCGGGAGTGGTGCCGATCGGCGCCCCGATCGCCAACACCCGGCTGTTCGTCCTGGACGACGCGCTGGCCCCGGTCCCGGTCGGGGTGGTCGGCGAGCTCTACGTCGCCGGCGCCGGGGTGGCCCGCGGCTATGTCGGCCGACCGGGACTGACCGGGGAGCGTTTCGTGGCCTGCCCCTACAGCTTCGGCGAGCGGATGTACCGCACCGGCGACCTGGCCCGGTGGACCCCCGACGGGCAGGTAGTCTTCCTCGGCCGCGCTGACCAGCAGGTCAAGGTGCGCGGCTTCCGGATCGAACCCGGCGAGATCGAAACCGCGCTACGCAGCCACTCCGGCATCACCCAGGCCGCCGTGATCGCCCGCGAGGACAGCCCGGGGGACCGGCGCCTGGTCGCCTACGTGGTGCCCGCCGATGAGGACGCCACCCTCGACGTGACCGCCGTGCGGGACTTCGTCGGGCAGCGGCTGCCGGAGCACATGGTGCCGGCCACCGTCGTCAGCCTGGCCGAACTCCCACTCACGGCGGCCGGAAAGCTCGACCGCCGGGCGTTGCCCGCACCCGACTACGGCAGCGCGACGGCAGCCTGGGCGAACGTGCGGCGCAACTCGGCCACCGCGCTGGAACGACTGGTCTGCGAAGCGTTCGCCGAGGTGCTGGGCGTACCGGAGGTCCGCGTCGAGGACGACTTCTTCGCCCTCGGCGGGCACTCGCTGCTGGCCGTCACGCTGGTCACCCGGTTGCAGGAGAAGGGCGTCTCGGTCTCCGTTCGCAACGTGTTCGCCGGGCCGACGCCGGCCGGGCTCATCGGCCAGTTGAGCCTGTCGTCGGTCAGCGACTCGTTGGAGAAGCTGCTGGCGATCCGCACCGGCGGCGGCCAGCCACCGTTCTTCTGCATCCACCCGGCCGGTGGCCTGAGTTGGTGTTACATGCCGCTGGCCCAGTTCGTCCCGACCGACATCCCGCTGTACGGGCTGCAGGCCACCGGATTGGACGGCAGCGCGGAGCTCGCCGGCTCGATCGGGGAGATGGCCGCCGACTACGTGCGTGAGATCCGGGCGGTGCAGCCCGCGGGTCCGTACCATCTGCTCGGCTTCTCCTTCGGCGGGATGCCGGTGCACGAGATCGCCGTGCAGTTGCAGGCGGCCGGTGAGACCGTCGCCGCCGTGGTCATCATGGACACCTACCCGTCCCGTAGCGGGGACGACCGGCCGATCGAGGAGATCGAAGGCGGCCCGACCGGGGCCGCCCTCACCCCCGGCGCCGTCATCCTCGCCCCGGCCGGCGCTCCCACCGACCCCGCCGGGCGACCGACGCCGCCGAGCGAGGCGGGCACACCGGTGGTGTTCGCGGAACTCGACCCGCAGGCCGGCCGGGAGCGGATTGCCGCGAAGATCCGGGAAGAGCTGGGCGAGGTGCTCGGCGGCATCTCCGACGACGAACTCCTGGTGCTCGCCAAGGTGCACCACAACAACACCTCGATCAGGAAGCAGTTCACGCCGGGCGTCCTCGACGGCGACGTGTTGTTGTTCGTCGCCGGAATTGCCGGCGAGGCCGGCGCCGCGCAACCGCAGCGTTGGGCGCCCTATGTGCGCGGCGAGATCTGCACGGTCACCCTGCCCTGTCGGCACACCGATATGATGCTGCCCGACATGTTGCGGCAGGCCTGGGCAGCCATTGCGGAATGGCTGGAAGCCCGGAACTGACCGGGATCCGACGATGCGGACGCACTGCGGTCAACGCCGCCCGGGGGTGACCTGCTTCCCGGGCGGCCCGCCCTACCAGCACGCACAGCGACTGTCGAGGCTGTCCAACTGCGCCGCCGCGTCGGTTGTACGTCACGCGCCACCGGGGCCGGTGACGGCTCTTTTCAATTGGCCGACGATGCGTTGGAATTCCCCCGAACCGTGTCCGCGGGCAACAGCGCGGGCGGTTGGTACGGAATGCAATGGGGCGTTGTGGCCCGTCCGGGCGGCGAATGGTCGCTGCCGAATCGCAAGCGATGAGCGCAACGACTGGGGAAGGTGCGATCGTGGTATCTGACGCTGGGCTGTGGGAACTCACAGCCGGACAGCTCGCCATCTGGAACTCACAGCAACTCGCACCGGACAGCGCGGCCTTCAACGTCAGCGAGTACCTGGAGCTGCACGGCGACCTGGACGTCGACCTCCTGGCGACCGCGCTGCGCTGTGCGCTGGAGGAGGCACAGGGCTACCGGCTGCGCTTCCGGCTGGTGGACGGGGGGCCCCGGCAGTACCTGGCCGCACTGGCCGACGACGCGATCCGGGTGATTGACGTGAGCGGGCAGCCGGATCCGGCGCAGGCGGCCCAGGACTGGATGCTGGCCGACGCGACCCGGCCGGTCGACCTGCTCGCCGAGCCGATGTTCGCCCAGGTGGTCTTCGTCGTCGGGGCGCACCGGTTCTTCTGGTACCAACGGGTGCACCACGTCGCCGTGGACGGCTACAGCGGCACGCTATTCAGCGCCGCGGTAGCCCGCCACTACAACGCTTTGCTGGCAAACCATGCGCCTGCCGATGCCACCCTGGATCCGTTCACGGTGCTGGTCGAGGCGGACACGGCGTACCGGCAGTCCGCCGACTTCGGTCGGGACCGGGACTTCTGGCAGGCGACGTTGGCGAACCTCGCGGAGCCCGGCCGACGGCTGAGCCGGCGGATCCGGCCGCGCCCGGACGCGCTCGCCCGGCACTCGCACGAGCTGCCGGCCGCGCAGGCGGTGGCGTTGCGGGCCGCCGCGACCCGGTTCGGCACCAGCCTCGCCGGTCTGGTCATCGCGGCCACCGCGACCTACGAGCACCTCGCCACCGGCGCGCAGGACGTGGTGATCGGCATTCCGGTGCTCGCCCGCCGCAGCATGCGGGAACTGCGCTGCGTCGGGATGACGACGAACCTGATGCCGCTGCGGCTGCGGCTGGACCCGCGGACGTCTCTCGCGGACCTGATAAACCAGGCGTCCCGGGCGATGCGTAGCGGTCTGCGCCACCAGCGGTACCGGTTCGAGGACGTCCTGGACGATCTGAACCTCGTCGGTGGCGTCCCGGTCGGCCTGAAAGTCAACGTGATGACCCCCGACTACTCGATCCCGTTCGGGGAGTGCACGACCATCGCGCGCAGCATCCCGGCCGGGCTGATCGAGGACCGGAACATCAACGTCTACGACCGGCAGGGCGTCGAAGGCATCGACATCGACGTGGACGTCAACTACGACCTGCACGACGCGGCGCAGAGCGAGGACCTGTCCCGGCGCTTCCGGCGGGTACTGGAGGCATTCCCGGACGCCGGCCCGGACGACACGCTGGCCCGGTTCAGCCTGCTCGCCGACGACGAACGGCACCGGGTGCTGGTCGGCTGGAACGACACGGCCACCCCCGCGCCGGCCCGCTCACTCCCGGAGCTGTTGCAGGCGCAGGAGAACCGCACGCCCGACGCGATCGCGCTCGTCGGCGACGGCGTCGCGGTGACCTACCGGCAACTGCACGCCAGCGCCAACCGACTCGCCCGCTACCTGCGGCAGTGGGGTTTGGCCGGCGAATCGGTGGTCGCGGTGGCGCTGGACCGTGGCGTGGACCAGGTGGTGGCGCTGCTTGCGGTCCTCAAGGCCGGGGCCGCGTACCTCGCCATCGACCCGCGCCACCCGGCCGACCGGATCGGGCACCTGATCGCCGACAGTGGGGCGGTCGCCCTGCTGACCTCGACGCGAGTCGCCGATCTCCTGCCGCCGCCGGCCGTCGCGACGGTCGTCGTCGACGATCCGTTGGTACGGGTGGAGATCGCCGCCTGCCCCGACAGCGCCCCGGAATTGGTCGCAACGCCGGACACGCTGGCCCGGGTGGTCTACGGCAGTGGCACGACGGCAGTGGCGCTGACCCACCGCAGCGCGGTGAACCTGGCGACCGGGCAGCAGCGCGGCCTCGCCCTCGGGGACGGCGCCCGGGTGCTGCAGTTCGCGTCCCCGGGCACCGATGCGGCCGCCTGGGAGCTGCTGTCCGCCCTGTCCTCGGGCGCGACCCTCGTGCTACCTGCCCCTGACGAGCTGGTGCCCGGTCACGGCCTGGCTGAGGCGGTGGCCCGGCACGCGGTGACGCACGCGGCGCTGCCCGCCGCCGTGCTGGGAGTGCTCGACGCCGACGACCTGCCCGCGGTGTCGACGCTGGTGTCGGTCGGCGACGCGCTCGACTCCAGCCTGGTCCGGCGCTGGGCTCCCGGCCGCCAACTCGTCAACGCCTACGGCCCCGCTGAGACCGGCTACGCGACGATGTCCGCTCCGCTGCCTCCACCGCTGGCTGCGTCGCTACCTTCGCCGCTGGCTGCGTCGCTGTCCGAGCCGCCTGCGGCAGTGTGCGGGCAGGATGCGCCGACCGTCGGTCGGGCGCTGCCCAACACCCGGCTGTTCGTCCTCGACGACCTGTTGAGCGCCGTGTCGGTCGGGTCCGTCGGTGAGTTGTACGTTTCCGGCGCCGGACTGGCCCGCGGCTACCTCGGTCGGGCCGGGCTGACCGGGCAACGCTTCGTGGCCTGCCCGTTCGGCTCGGGTGAGCGGATGTACCGCACCGGCGACCTGGTCAAGTGGACCAGCGACGGCGAACTGGTCTTCGTCGGGCGCTCCGCCGGGCAGCTGACGATCCGTGGGCTGCCGGTCGAGCCCGGCCGAGATCGAAGCCGTGCTGCGTACCCACTCCGACGTGGCCTGGGCCGTGGTGGTCGCCCCGGGAAGGTCGCCTGATCGCCTACCTGCTCCCGACTGCGCGGGCCCTGGCCGCGGACTCGCTGACCGCCGAAGCAGTCCGGGACTACCTGGCCGAGCGGCTGCCGGCGTACCTGGTTCCGGCCGCCGTGGTGGTCATGCCGGAGTTGCCGTTGACCGTGGAGAGCGACGTCGACCGCGGCGCGCTCCCGGAGCCGGTCTACACGGCCGATACCGCAGCGACACCGCAGCGGCCGCTCACCGCCCGGGAGGAGCTGTTCTGCGCGGCCTTCGCCGAGGTGATCGGCGTCGACACGGTACGCCTCGACGACAACTTCTTCGCCCTCGGCGGCCACTCACTGCTCGCCACCCGGCTGGTCGGCCGGGTACGCGCGAGCCTCGGCGTGGAGCTGCCGATCCGCGTGCTGTTCGAGCAGCCCGACCGTCGCCGGGCTGGCGCAGTGGTTGACCAGCAACGTAGCTGACCGGCTGCCGGTGCCGGTACTGACGGCCCGGGTCCGCCCGGAGCGCATCCCGCTGTCCTTTGCGCAGCGGCGGCTGTGGTTCCTCGGCCAGCTCGACGGCGGCAACGCCACGTACAACTCCCCGCTGGTCTCGCGCTCTACCGGGCGACTGGACCGGCAGGCGCTGGCCGCGGCCCTGCGCGATGTGGTCATCCGGCACGAGTCGCTGCGTACCGTTTTCCCGACCGTGGACGGCGAGCCGTACCAGCACATCCTCGACCCGGCAGCGGCTGAACTGGGAACTGGGATGCACCGGGTCGCCGCCGCCGACCTGGCCGACGCGGTGGAGCGGGAGAGCGGTACTCCTTCAACCTGGCGGCGGGCGCCGATCAGGGCGTGGCTGTTCATGTCGACCCGGCACCGGATGCCGTCAGCCCCGTCGAGCCCGGCGAGTGCGTACTCGTGCTGATCGTGCATCACATTGCGGGTGATGGGTGGTCGGTGGGTCCGTTGGGTCGGGATTTGTCGGTGGCGTATGAGGCGCGGGTGGGCGGTGTCGGCTCCGGGGTGGTTGCCGTTGCCGGTGCAGTATGCGGATTACGCGTTGTGGCAGCGGGAGTTGTTGGAGTCCGAGGTGGATGGTCAGAGCGTGCTGTCGCGGCAGGTGGGTTATTGGCGTGGGGTTTTGGGTGGGGTGCCGGAGGAGTTGGGGTTGCCGGTGGTGCGGTCTCGTCCGGTGGTGGCGTCGCATCGTGGTTTTACGGTGCCGTTGGTGGTGGGTGCGGGGGTTCATGGTCGGTTGGTGGAGTTGGCGCGGGTTGAGGGTGTGACTGTTTTTATGGTGTTGCAGGCGGCGTTGGCGGTGACGTTGTCGCGGTTGGGTGGTGGTGTGGATGTGCCGGTGGGTTCGGCGGTGGCGGGGCGTGGGGATGAGTTGTTGCATTCGTTGATTGGTTGTTTTGTTAATACGTTGGTGGTGCGGACTGATTTGTCGGGGGATCCGGATTTTCGGGGGGTGTTGGCGGGGGTTCGTGAGCGGGGTTTGGGTGCGTTGGGGAATGCGGATGTGCCGTTTGAGCGGTTGGTTGAGGAGCTTGCGCCGGCAAGGTCGTTGGCTCGGCATCCGTTGTTTCAGGTGGTGTTGACGATTTTGAATTCGTCGGTGGTGGGTCGTGATGTGGTGGAGTCGTCGGTGGTGTTGGCGGGGGTGGGGGTTCGGTCGGTGCAGGTGGCGCGGCCGGCGGCGAAGTTTGATGTGGATGTGTTGGTGGGGGAGGTTTTTGGTTTGGGTGGGGTGGCTGGGGGGTTGCGGGGGACGGTGACGGTGGCTGCTGATTTGTTTGATGAGGGGTCGGCGGCTCGTATTGCGGGTTGGTTTGGTCGGGTGTTGGAGGTGGTGTCGGCGGATCCGGGTGTGCGGTTGCATGCGGTGGATCTGGTCGATCCGGATGAGCGTTTGTTGGTGTTGGACCGCTGGAACGACACCGCCACGGCGCTGCCGTCCGGGTCGTCGCTGGTCGAGTTGTTCGCCGGCCAGGTGGCCGTCCGCGCAGACGAGCGGGCCCTGGTGCCGGCAGACGGCGTTGCGGTGACCTATGCCGAGCTGGACACCCGTGCCACTCGACTGGCCCGCTACCTGCGTGATCAGGGCGTCGGCGCGGAGTCGGTGGTCGCGCTGTGTCTGCCCGACGGGGCGCAGATGGTCACGGCGATGCTCGGGGTGTGGAAGGCCGGTGGCGCGTATCTGCCGATCGACGGCCGCCTGCCCACCGACCGGATCGCGTTCATGCTCGCCGACAGCCGCGCCCAACTGGTCGTCGGCACCCAGGACGTCCTCGACGACCTGCCAGCCGGCCGGATCGGCATGATCGCCCTGGACGACCCGACCACCATCGCCCTGCTGAACCTCTACCCCGACTCGACACTGGACATCGCGGTCGACCCGCAGAGTCTGGCCTACGTCATCTACACGTCAGGTTCCACCGGTACCCCGAAGGGCGTCGCGGTCACTCACGGCTCGCTCACCAACTACGTGACCTCGGTGTCGACCCGGCTGGGCTGGACCGAGCCCGGCGCACGCTACGCCCTCCTGCAACCCCAGGTCACCGACCTCGGCAACACGGTGGTCTTCACCAGCCTCGCCACCGGCGGACAACTCCACGTCCTCGACCCCGCCACTGTCACCAACCCCGAAGCCATCGCCGGCTACCTGACCGAACACCACATCGACGCACTCAAAGTCGTCCCCTCACACCTGGCCGCCTTGGCCGGCGCAGCCGGCATTGACGGCAACCCTGCCCGCCGGCTCCGTCGTCCTCGGCGGCGAAGCAGCGCCCGCCGCCTGGGTCGCCGAGCTGGTTGACAGCGGCGGGCGACCGCAAGGTGTTCAACCACTACGGCCCGACCGAGACCACCATCGGCGTCGCTACCACCCGACTGACCAGCCAGTCAGTCGGGGACGGCGTGGTGCCGATCGGTTCCCCGATCGCCAACACCCGCCTCTACGTCCTGGACGACGCCCTCGCCCCGGTCCCGGTCGGCGTGGCCGGCGAACTCTACGTCGCCGGCGCCGGCAGTGGCCCGCGGCTACATCGGCCGCCCGGCTCTGACCGGGCAACGCTTCCTGGCCTGCCCCTACGGCAGTGCCGGCGAACGGATGTACCGCACCGGGGACCGGGCCCGCTGGACCCCCGACGGGGAACTGGTGTTCCTCGGCCGCACCGACGAGCAGGTCAAGATCCGCGGCTTCCGCATCGAACCCGGCGAGATCGAAACCGTGCTCCGTCAACACCCCCAGGTCGCCCAGGCAGCCGTCATCGCCCGCGAGGACAACGCCGGCGACAAACGCCTCGTCGCCTACGTCGTCCCCACCGACACCGACCTCGACACCACCGCACTACGCGAGCACGTCGGCCAGCGGCTCCCCGACCACATGGTCCCCGCCGCAATCGTCACGCTGGCCGAACTCCCGCTGACCGGCAACGGAAAACTCGACAGGAACGCACTGCCCGGCACCCGACTACGCGGCCGGACCAGCACCGGCCGGCCGCCGGCCAACACCGCAGGAGGAGGCGCTCTGCGCCGCCTTCGCCGACGTCCTCGGCCTGATCACGGTCGGTGTGGACGACAACTTCTTCGACCTCGGCGGCCACTCGCTGCTCGCCGTGCGCCTCGTCTCCCGCATCCGCGCCACCCTCGGCATCGACATCGAGATCCGCACCCTCTTCGACACCCCCACCGTCGCCAGCCTCGCCCAGCTACTCGCCCGGGAGCCGGCAACCAGTGGCCAACCGGAGCGGCCGGCGTTGCGACCGAGGCGTCGGGATGACGAGGAAGAGTCCGGTCGATGACACGTTGAATGGTCCACAGGGTTACCGACCAAGAGCATATTGCGTCGACAATTACCAGTTCATCGATATCGTCTCAGATGATGGCCGTGAAAATTCGGACAATCGGTATCGGCATAACGCCCGGGAGAGGTCAAGCGCCCGCAAATCGTCATACCGTACAAATCGGTCTGCCGTAGCCCCGTGCGCGCAATCTGCCAGGCTAAACACCCCGCTGCGGACATCGCGAATAGCGCTCATGTCAATTGATTCACGGGCATGATGACAAACTGTCGACTGATCGCGTGCCAAACCGTGGGCTACGATGGACAGACGCCGATAGAGTCAAATGGATAGTTGTTACCCGTCAGTTTTGGACACGTAAACTTCAGCGCTCGCTGGGCGGGTGGGCGCAAGCAGCCGGCGTGTCCATCGTGGGCGCTGTCCAGGGTGAGAGGAGGACTTCGGGGAGCCTGGTCCTGGATTGTGTCCCGGTTTCTGTTTCATCTGCCACGCGGCCCGACAGGTGGGAGCGGTCGCGTGGTCAAAGCTGGGAAATTCCTGTGACCAAGGCGTACGAATAGTTGATCTTCGGGGGAGGTCAATGTCTTCAGCCCCCGGTCGGCCCGGCCGATTGGCTGACCAGGGGTCAGATGCATGGCGGGGGTTAACTTTGGACCAGCGATATGCCTTCAGTCTACCGACCGAAAGCCTTTACGACCCGCACGTCGACGGCGAGTCAGAAGTGCGGCATCACCTGTTAGACGCAAGTTCGCCGCCTGAATTAGTTCTGGTCGCCCTGTTGTTACCTGCCGACTCGCCTCGGCAGAAGGGTGAGAATATCGAGCATACACGTATGTTGGCCAGTATGGAGGTGAAGCTTCCGCCGATCGTGGTTCATCGTTCAACAATGCGTGTCATCGACGGCATGCACAGGTTGGGCGCGGCACGAATGCGTGGCGACGAAAAGATCGAGGTGCGATTTTTTGACGGCTCCGACCACGAGGCTTTTGTTCTCGCCGTCGAGCTGAACATCGCACACGGTCTGCCGCTGTCCCGCGGGGACCGGACGAGGGCCGCGGAACGGATCATCGCTTCGCACCCCACCTGGTCCGATCGGGCGGTGGCCGCAGCGGCCGGACTCGGCGCCCGGACGGTCGGCAACCTCCGTCAGCAGGTCCAGGCGGGCAGCGAGATCAAGGCCCGGATGGGGCGTGACGGTCGGGTCCGGCCGTTGGACCACACCGAGGGCCGGGTGCGGGCTTCCGAGATCATCAGAAGCCGGCCGGACGCTTCGCTACGCGAGATAGCCCGGGATGCCGGGGTGTCGCCCTCGACGGCCAGAGATGTCCGGCAACGTATTCAGCGCGGCGAGGATCCGGTGCAACAGGTACGCACCGTGGTCGGCTCGCCGGTGGAATCGGGGCTCGCCTCGATGCTGCGCGGACTGAAGCGGGATCCGGCGCTGCGGTTGACCGAATCCGGTCGATCGGTACTGCGTTGGATCTTCTCCCGGGCCATCCGTATGGAGGAGTGGCGCGACGTGTCGGAAAACGTGCCACCGCACTGCACGTACATTCTGGCCGATGTGGCCAGGCAGTGCGCCGAGGAGTGGCTGCAGATCGCCA
Organism: uncultured Actinomycetota bacterium; assembly: GCA_963794685.1. Lineage (GTDB taxonomy): Bacteria > Actinomycetota > Actinomycetes > Mycobacteriales > Micromonosporaceae > CAVTWH01. Next base: position 386,748 of record CAWCFK010000018.1, read on the forward strand.
ATGATCTGGAAACTCGATTGGACCGGCAGCCAGCGGGCAGTGTAGCCGCCCGGTAGTAGTGAACAGAACCGCCCCTGTTCGACCGCGTACCCGACGCAGTTGAACAGGGGCGGTTTCTGTCAATTACACGCCGCTGTGGGGCGCCGTGGCGACCCTTGCCGGATGCGAATCGCTGTGTGACGCTGAGCCCCGAGTCAGCCGCCGAATCTGCGTGCGGTCTCATCGGGGAAAGGCTTCCAAATGACTGCGCGGGGCATAGCGCTTTTTGAGTCGCACACAATTGTTGAAGGCGATCGCATTTACGTATTTCCGGTCGTCGGGGTGGCCGGCAGATGAGCCGCGAGGGCCTGGTCGAGATCGCGCCGCCCGCTGACGCGGCAGTGGACACCATCGGCGCCCGGCTGCACAAGCGGGACCTGCATCCGAGTGTCTGCGATCCGGTGCTTGACACGATGAATTTCCTCAACGAGATTACCCACCGTTTCCCGGAGGCCATCTCATTCGCGCCGGGCCGCCCGTACGACGGGTTCTTCGACGTGAGCCAGATCTTCGCCGACATGCAGCGCTATATCGACCACCTGACCGCCTCCGGATACACGCCGGCCCGGGTCCGCGACGTGCTGTTCCAGTACGGGCCGACCGGCGGCCAGATCCGTGAGGTGATCGCGGACTGGCTGCGCCGGGACGAGAACATCGACGTGCCGGCCGAGTCCATTGTGGTCACTGTGGGCTGCCAGGAGGCCATGTTCCTGGCGTTGCGCGCGCTGATCTCCGGCCCCGACGACACGCTGCTCGTCTCCAGCCCGTGCTACGTGGGGATCACCGGGGCGGCCCGGCTGCTGGACATCCGGCTGCGGGCGGTACCTGAGCGCCCGGACGGGTTCTCGTGCGACGACCTGGCCGCGGCAGTGCGCGCGGAGCGGGCGCAGGGTCGCCGGCCGCGCGCGCTCTACCTGATTCCGGACCACGCCAACCCGTCCGGCACCACAATGTCGCTGCCGACCCGCCTGGACCTGCTGGCGCTGGCCGCCGAGTTGGACATCCTGATCCTCGAGGACAGCCCGTACCGGCTCGTCAGCCCGGGGGCGCAGCTGCCCACGCTGAAGTCGCTCGACCCGGGTCACTGGGTGGTGCACCTGGGCTCGTTCTCCAAGACGCTCTTTCCCGGCGCCCGGGTCGGCTTCGCGGTCGCCGACCAGCCGGTCGCCGACGACGCCGGCGGAACCGGCCTGCTCGCCGACGAGCTCACCAAGATCAAGAGCATGATCACGGTGAACACCTCCCCCTTGAGCCAGGCGGCGGTGGCCGGCATGCTGCTCGCGGCCGGCGGGACCGCCGCCGCCCACAACGTGCAGACTGCCGCGTACTACGGCGACGCGATGCGAGCCACCCTGCGTCAGCTCGACGCCTGCTTCCCGCCGGAGCGCCGGGCCGCCCTCGGCGTGCGCTGGAACGAGCCGAGCGGCGGCTTCTTCCTCGCCGTGGACGTCCCGTTCCCGGTGGACAACGCGGCGCTGGTGCGCTCCGCCCGCCAGTTCGGCGTGCTCTGGACGCCGATGGCGTACTTCTACCCGGAAGGGGGCGGCGGCAACGGAATCCGGCTCTCCATCAGCTACCTGAGCGAAGCGGAGATCGTCGAGGGAGTCACCCGGCTGGCCCGCTTCATCGACGCGGAGATCCAGCTGCTGGCCGGGGTCGAATTCGAGTCGATCCCCCGGTAGGCCGAACACCGGCCAGCGGGCCCGATCGCACCCAGAGCCCGATCCGCAACCAGAGCCGGATCCGCAGTCAGAGCCCGATCCGGATCCGGATCCGATCGGCAATCAATGCCCGATCCGCAATCAGAGAGAGGTTGGTCGCAATGACGACGACAGTGGTCCGACCGCGGAGCAAGCCCCGCATGTGGGGGTGGACGTTCCGATGACCGTCAGCTTGAGCCCTGCCCTGCCCGAACTGCTGGACCTGCGGGTACCGGCGAGGGCCACCCGCCAACAGGCCGCCCGGATCGTCGGCGTGGGCACGGCGGTCACCCCGGACTCGTACTCCCAACAGGAGCTGCTCGACCTGTTCGAGATCACCGACAAGCGCATCCAGTCGGTCTTCCTCAACAGTGCGATCCAGCGCCGGTTCCTCACCGTCCCGGACCGTGACGACGCCGGGACTCCGGTGCCGGAGCTGCAGGGCGACCTGCTGCGCAAGCACAAGCGGCTGGCCGTCGAGATGGGGGCGCGCGCCCTGCGTACCGGTCTCGCGGACGCCGGTATCGCGCTGTCCGACATCAGCTACCTGTGCTGCGTCACCTCGACCGGCTTCCTCACCCCCGGAATCAGCGCGCTGATGATCCGGGAACTCGGCATCGACCCCGGCTGCCACCGCGTCGACGTGGTGGGGATGGGGTGCAACGCCGGCCTCAACGCGCTGAACGCGGTGTCGGCCTGGTCCCGGTCGCACCCCGGCGAGTACGCCGTGATGCTCTGCACCGAGGCCTGTTCCGCGGCGTACGTCGTCGACGGCACCATGCGTACCGCCGTGGTCAACAGCCTCTTCGGCGACGGCGCGGCGGCGATCGTGCTGCGCGCGCCCACCGACGGCGACCCGGTCGCCGCGCCGGCCGGCCCACGGGTGCTCTCCTTCGCCAGCCACCTGATCACCGACGCGATCGACGCCATGCGCTACGACTGGGACGACGCGGCCAACCGGTTCAGCTTCTTCCTCGACCCGGACATCCCCTACGTCGTCGGCGCGCACGCCGGGCAGGTCATCAACCGGCTGCTGGCCCGCGCCGGGCTGCGGCGCAGCGCCATCCGGCACTGGCTGGTGCACTCCGGCGGCAAGAAGGTGATCGACGCGGTGCGGGTCAATCTCGGCCTCACCCGGCACGACGTCCGGCACACCACCGGCGTGCTGCGCGATTACGGCAACGTGTCCAGCGGTTCGTTCCTGTTCTCGTACGAGCGGCTGCTCCGCGAGAGCGTGGTCGAAGAAGGAGATTACGGCGTGTTGATGACGATGGGCCCCGGCTCCACGATCGAGGCGGCGCTGGTCCAATGGTGACGGGGGAGTGGAGCACGAACACCGTCGAGGTCGACGACCTGGCCATCCGGATCGACGGCGGGCAGCCGCCGACCGCGCAACTGATCCAGACCATCGGGGCGGTATGCGAGCGGGCCGAGGATCTCGGCGAGGCCGCCCGGGTGGTGCTGCACGTATCCGGTACCCCCGACCCGTCCTGGGCCGACGGCCTGAGTGTCGCGTCAGTCAGCAAGTGGGAACGGGCGGTGCGCCGGCTGGAGCGGCTGCCGGTGGCCACCATCGCGGTGGCCTCCGGGGACTGCGGCGGGGCAGCGCTGGATGCGTTGCTGGCCACCGACTACCGCATCGCCGCCCGTTCGGCCCGGCTGCTGCTGCCGGCACGGGGCGGCGCGATCTGGCCGGGCATGGCGCTGTACCGCATCGCCCGGCAGGCGCCCGGCGCGGCGGCCGTGCGGCGGGCGGTGCTCTTCGGGGTGCCGGTCGAGGCTGCCGAAGCGCTCGCCCTGCACCTGGTGCACGAGGTGACCGACGACCTGCCCGGCGCGCTGGCCGCCGCGGTCCGGTTGGCCGGCACCGTGTCCGGTGCCGAGTTGGCGGTGCGGCGGCAATTGCTCTCCGACGCGGCGACGGTGAGCTTCGAGGACGCCCTCGGCGTGCACCTGGCCGCGTGCGACCGCACCCTGCGGCGGGCCGCCGTCTGGTCCACCTCATGACCCAGCCCGGCACCGGCATCGGGTGGCTGTTCGGGCCGCCCGACGCCGGTGCGCTGGCGGTGGCACGGCAGGAGCTGGCCAGCGCCGCCGAGTGGACCGGGCAGGAGTTGGCGGTGCTGCCCGAGCCGGCCGACCGCTCGCCCGAGCAGCACGCTGCGGCCACCGCGGCCAAGGACGCCGGCCGGGCCACCCGGTGCGCGTTCCTGGACCGCCACGTCGACGCCGTCTACCACGAGCTGACCGAGGGGGGTACCCGCGAGCTGCGGCTGGACGAGCTGTGCCGGGCCGCCGCGACGGCCTTTCCCGGTCTGGTACCCACCGACGCCCAGCTCGCCACCGACCGGGCCCGGCCGCAGGCGGCCAAGGAAGGGCACGAGATCGACCAGGGCATCTTCCTCGGTCGGGTGCTGCGCTCCCCGGTGGCCGGCCCGCACCTGCTCGACGCCATGCTCCGGCCGACGCCCCGCGCCCTACTGCTGCTGCCCGCGTTCATCCACAGTGGACAGGCCGATCTCGGCTCTGTCCGGTTGGAGCGCCGGGACGGCGCGGCGTACCTGACGATGTGCCGCGACGACTGCCTCAACGCCGAGGACAGCCGCCAGGTGGACGACATGGAGACCGCCGTCGACCTGGCCCTGCTCGACCCCGCGGTGCACGTCGGCGTGCTGCGCGGCGGCGAGATGAGCCACCCGCGCTACCGGGGCCGCCGGGTGTTCAGCTCCGGCATCAACCTCAAAGCGCTGCACGCCGGCGGCATCGGCCTGGTCGACTTCCTGCTCCGCCGGGAACTCGGCTATATCCAGAAGCTTGTCCGCGGTGTCCGCCCGGCACAGCCGCACTGGTCGGCGGCAACCGTCCAGCAGGCGTGGATCGCAGTGGTGGACACGTTCGCCATCGGCGGCGGCTGCCAACTACTACTCGTCGCCGACCACGTCATCGCCGAATCCGGGGCGTACCTGAGCCTGCCGGCCGCCCAGGAGGGTATCGTGCCGGGGCTGGCCAACTTCCGGCTCACCCGGGCCGTCGGGACCAGGCTGGCCCGGCAGGTGATCCTGAGTGGCCGCCGGATCGACGTGGACGAGCCGGACGCCCGGCTGCTCGTCGACGAGGTGTGCGCGCCGGCCGAGCTGGAGCCGGCGCTTGCCCGGGCGGCACAGGCGTTGCAGGGACCGGCCGTGCTGACCAACCGGCGGATGCTGTGCTGGGCCGAGGAGCCGCCCGAAGAACTGCGCCGCTACCTGGCCGAGTTCGCGGTGCAGCAGGCGCTGCGCATCTACAGCGCCGACGTGCTCGGCAAGGTCGGCCGGTTCGCGGGGGAGCGGGTGGCGCTGCCGTCATGACCGAGTGCCTGCACGAGGTCCGATCGGCAATGTCAGGCCGGCGCCTCGGGAGCCCCGCGAGCGAGGTGGCGGCATGACCGCAGATCAGCCCCGGGTGCGCTACGTCAAGAAGGACCACGTCGGCTACGTGACGCTGGACCGGCCCGCCGTGCTCAACGCCATGGACCTGCGGATGCACGAGGAGTTGGCGACCGTCTGGGACGACGTGGAAGCCGACGACGACGTCCGGGTCGCGGTGCTCACCGGTGCCGGTGACCGCGCCTTCTCGGTCGGCCAGGATCTGCGCGAGCGGGCCCAACTCAACGCCCGGGGCGCGCCACCCACCACCTTCGGCAGCCGAGGTCAGCCCGGCTGGCCCCGGCTGACTGAACGGTTCCAGCTCAGCAAGCCGGTGATCGCCCGGGTGAACGGGTACGCCCTGGGCGGCGGGTTCGAGCTGGCGCTCGCCTGCGACCTGATCGTCGCCGCCGAGCACGCCGTCTTCGCGCTGCCGGAGGCCCGGCTGGGCCTGGTCCCCGGGGCGGGCGGCGCGTTCCGGCTGGCCCGCCAGCTGCCGCTGAAGGTGGCGATGGGCTATCTGCTGACCGGCCGGCAGTTGACCGCCCCGGAGGCGCTGCGGCTGGGCCTGGTGAACGAGGTGGTGCCGGTCGGGGACCTGGACCGCTGCGTCGCCGGCTGGACCGACGACCTGCTGCGCAGCGCGCCGCTGGCGGTACGGGCGATCAAGGAGGCGGTGCTGCGCTCGGTGGACCTGCCACTGGAAGCCGCCTTCAGCACCAGCTACGAGTGGGAGCAGCGCCGGATGGCCAGTCACGACGCGGTGGAGGGTCCGGCCGCCTTCGCGCAGCGGCGGGAGCCGGTCTGGCAGGGCCGGTGAGGGTCCAGCGTCGGATGGTCGCCGGGTCGACGTCGCCGATCCGTTCCGCGACAGGGAAACCGGACAAGTTGAGCTTGGGAGGAACACATGGACCGTGATCTGGACGACGCTGCCGACCTGGTGAGCCTGTTGCGCGACCGCGTCGCCGCGCACCCCGACCGGGACGCCCTGGTCTTCCTGACCGATCCGGACGAGCCCCGGGACGGTGCGGTGCGCTGGTCGTACCGGCAACTGGACAGCGAGGCCCGCCGCTGCGCGGCCTGGCTGCAGCGCGAGTTACCGCCGCGCTCCCGGGTGCTGCTGCTCTACCCCAACGGCGTCGAGTTCGCGGCGGCCTTCCTCGGCTGCCTGTACGCCGGGATGATCGCCGTCCCGGTGCCGCAGCCGGGCCGCTACCGCCACCACCGCACCCGGGTGGCCACCGTCGCCGCCAACTGCGCCGCCGCCGCCGTGTTGAGCCCGGCCGCGCACCTCGCGGACACCCTGGGCTGGGCCGCCGACGCGGACCTGCCGGACCTGGTGGTGGCCGCCAGCGACGCCCCCGACTTCGGCACGGCCGACGACTGGCGGATGGTGCCACCGGACCGGTCGGCCACCGCGTTCCTGCAGTACACCTCCGGCTCCACCGGCGACCCCAAGGGCGTGGTGATCAGCCACGACAACATCCTGCACAACCTGAGCGTGGTGACCGGAACCCTGCACATGCCGGCCGGCATGCGGATGGGCGGCTGGCTGCCGATGTACCACGACATGGGCATCGTGCAGTTGCTGCTGCTGCCCCTGCTGCGCGGCAGCACCAGCATCATGCTGACGCCGTTGGCCTTCATCCGGCGGCCGGTGCGCTGGCTGCGGGCGATCGACCAGCTCGACATCAACATGTCCTTCGCGCCGAACTTCGCCTACGAGCTGTGCGTCCGCAAGGTCACCGACGACGAGGTGGCCGGCCTGGACCTGAGCCGCTGGCAGGTCGCCGGAAACGGGGCCGAGCCGGTGGACCCCGCCGTGCTCGCGGCGTTCGCCAAGAAGTTCGCGGCGGCCGGCTTCCGCGAGGAGTCGTTCGCCCCGTCGTACGGACTCGCCGAGGTCACCGTCTACGTCAGCGGGGCGACCGCCCGGCCGCCCCGGGTCACCCAGGTGAGCCTGGAACGGTTGGCGCACGGGGAGTTCGTGGAATGGCCGGGGCACCAGCCGACCTGCGAGGTGGTCAGCTGCGGACCGCCCACCGAGGCCTGCGAGATCCGGGTGGTCGACCCGACTACCCGGGAAGCGTTGCCGGACGGCCGGGTGGGTGAGATCTGGCTACGCGGTCGCAGCATCTCCAGCGGGTACTGGGGTCGCACCGACAACGCCGAGCTGTTCGACGCCGGCACGACCGACGGCGACGCCGGCTACTTCCGCACCGGCGACCTCGGGGCGCTGCACCGCGGCGAGATCTACGTGCACGGCCGGCTCAAGGACACCCTGATCGTGCACGGCCGCAACATCTACCCGCACGACGTCGAGCACGAGCTGCGGGCGCAGCACCCGGAGTTGGGCGGCGTCGGCGCGGTCTTCGCCGGGCCGGGCGCCGACCTGGCCACCAGCAACCGCTCGATCGTGGTGACCCACGAGGTGGGCACCGGCCCGGCAGAGCGGCTGCCGGCGCTCGCCGCGCAGCTGCGGCGCACGGTGGGCCGCGAGTTCGGCGTCCAGGTCGCCGCGGTGGTCCTGCTGCGCCACGGCGCGGTGCTGCGGACCACCAGCGGCAAGGTCCGCCGCTCGGCCATGCGGGACGCGTACTGCGCCGGCCAACTGACCGCGCTCTACTCCGACCAGCCCGCACCAGCCGCCGCAGAGCCGGCCGTCGACTCCGCCTGAACCCACCGCGCCGAGCCCCACCGAACCGGACCGCACCGAACCGAGCCCACCGAACTGGCCGTCCACAAAGGAGCTTGCAATGTCCGCATCCCCCGTCGCCGTGACGCACGCGGAGCTACAGGACTGGCTGTGCGCGTTTCTCGCGGCCGAGCTGCGGGTACCCGGCGGCAAGGTCGACCCGGACGAGACGATGTCCAGCTACGGGCTGGATTCGGTGACCGCCTTCGCGCTGCTCTCCGACATCGAGGAGAAGGTCGGCTTCGAGCTGGATCCGAACGCGCTGTGGGACTTCCCGACGGTGGCCGAGTTCACCAACTTCCTGGTCGCGGAGCTGGCCCGCTGACTGGAGCAGACAGAAACCGGCCCCGGTCGGGTAGCTGATCCAGCTATCCGACCGGGGCCGGTTTCTTGGGCGGCAGGACTACACCGGCACCTGCTTGCTCTCCTGCACGGCGAACTGGGTGCGGTACAGGTCGGCGTAGAGCCCACCGGCGGCGAGCAGTTCGTCGTGGGTACCTCGCTGGCGGACCTGGCCCGCCTCGATCACCAGGATCTGGTCGGCCTCCCGGATGGTGGAGAGCCGGTGCGCGATCACCAGCGAAGTACGCCCGGCGAGCGCCGTGACCAGCGCCCGCTGGATGGCCGCCTCGGACTCCGAGTCCAGGTGCGCGGTGGCCTCGTCGAGCACCACGATCGGCGGCGACTTGAGCAGCAGCCGGGCCAGCGCGACCCGCTGCTTCTCGCCGCCGGAGAGCCGGTACCCGCGGTCGCCGACCACGGTGTCCAGCCCGTCCGGCAGCGACGCGATCATGTCCCAGATCTGCGCCGCCCGGCAGGCTTCGACCACGTCCGCCTCGGACGCTTCCGGCTTGGCGTAGTTCAGGTTGGCGCGGATGGTGTCGTGGAACATGTGCGCCTCCTGGGTCACCACGCCAACCGTGTCGGCGAGCGACCGCAGGGTCAGGTCCCGGACGTCCTGGCCGCCGATGCGGACGGTCCCGGAGACGGGGTCGAACAGCCGGGGCACCAGGTTGGTGATGGTGGTCTTGCCGGCGCCGGACGGGCCGACCAGGGCGGTCAGCGTCCCGCTCGGGGCGCGGAAGCTCAGGTCCCGCAGGATCCAGGAGTGGTTGACCCGTTCCCGGCCGGGCAGCGCGATCGACTCCAGCGAGGCCAGCGAGACCTCGCTGGAGGCCGGGTACCGGAAGGAGACGCCGTCGAACTCGATGTCCGGAGCGAGCACCGCGCCGCCGGCCGACCGGGTGCTGGTCAACGGGTGGGCGTCCGGCCCCTGCACGATCAGCGGCTTGAGGTCCAGCACCTCGAACACCCGGTCGAAGCTGACCAGCGCGGTCATGAAGTTGACGTGGATGCTGGAGAGCTGGTTCACCGGGCCGTACAGCCGCATCAGCAGGGTCATCATGGCGACCAGGGTGCCCATCTCCAGCGCGCCCTTGATGACCAGCGAGCCGCCGAAGCCGTACACCATGGCGGTGGTCAGCGAGGTGAGCACGGTGACGATGACGGCGAGCAGCGAGCCGACGGCCACCGTCCGGGCCGAGATGTCGCGCACCTTCCCGGCCCGGCCGGCGAACTCGGTGGACTCCCGCTCGGGTCGGCCGTAGAGCTTGGTGAGCATCGCGCCGGCCACGTTGAAGCGCTCGTTCATCATCGTGCCGAGCTCCGCGTCGAGCTGCATGCGCCGCCGGGTGAGCCGCTGCAGCACCCGGCCGATCCGCTTGGCCGGGAACAGGAAGAACGGGATGAGCACCAGCGCCACGACGCTGATCTGCCAGGACAGGTAGAACATCATGCCGAGCACCAGGGCCACCGTGAGGATGGTGGAGGCGCTCTGCGACAGCAGGGTGGTGATCGCCTGCTGCGCCCCGACCACGTCGGTGTTCAGCCGGCTCACCAGTGCGCCGGTCTGCGCCCGCGCGAAGAAGGCGACCGGCTGCCGCTGCACGTGGTCGAAAACCTTGGTGCGCAGGTCGTACACGAGCCCCTGGCCGACCCGCGCGGACAGGTAGGTCTGCACCGCGCTGGCGCCCGCGTCCACCACCGCCAGGCCGGCGATCAGCAGCGCCAGCGAGACCACGACGTTCATCCGGCCGCGCTGGATGCCGTTGTCGATGAGCACCTTGAGAATCAGCGGGCTGCTCGCCGCGATGGCCGCGCTGGTGGCGGTGAGCCCGATCAGCAGCGCCAGAGTCCATTTGTACGGGGCCGCGTACGGCAGGATCCGGCGCACCGTGCCCGGTCTGACCCGCTGGTGTCCGGCCTCGTCCCGGGGCGGCCCGCTCATCCGGATCGGCCCGCCTCCGCCCGGTCCACCCAAGATCGTCACAGCGGTACTCCTCGCTTCTGGTGTGTCGGATCGTGCTTGCCGGACTGTGCTAGAACTGTCAGTACTTCTCGAAGAACTCGACGATCGCGTCGTTGACCGGCTCCGGGCGTTCCAGGTGCCCGAGGTGCCCGGCCGCGGAGATCTCGACCAGGTCGCAGTCGCCGATCGCGTCGGCCACCTCGGCGCACAGGTGCGGGGGCGTGATCACGTCGTCGGCGAAGGCGATCACCCGGCACGGCGCGGTGATCGCCCGCAGCGCCGCGCGCCGGTCGACGTCGTGGTCGACCCAGGTCTGGCCGGCGGCGACGGTCCCGCCGCTGCCGGCCAGTTCGAAGATCTCCAACCAGGAGGCGATCGCCTGCGTCGTTGTTGAGGGTGGCCGGCGAGAGCATGTGCAACACCGAAACCACCGCCTTGTACTGCGCCGGCAGCCGCACGCGCGCTCTCGGCCAGCACCCGGTCCGCCGCGGACTGCGCCCGGCGCAGCGCGTCCGAGCGGGCCCGGGTGGCCAGCAGCACCGCCGAGCGCACCAGCTGCGGCTCGCTGATCGCCAACTCCTGGGCGATCAGCGAGCCCAGCGAGGTGCCGACGATCCGGCACGGCGCCAGGTCCGAGGGCCTCGATCAGCGCCTTGGTGTCGGCGACCATGTCGGCCATCGAGTACCGGCCGGGCGGCGCGTCCGACGGCGGGATGCCGCGGTTGTCGAAGGTGATCGTCTGGTACCCGGCCCGGTGCAGCGCCGGCGTCTGGTGCAGGGTCCACACGTGCCCGGCCGCGGCCGTGCCCATGATGAGCAGGACGGGCTCTCCCCGGCCGGAGCGCTGGTAGGAGAGCCGGATCCCGTTGGTGCGCACGAACGGCATTGCGTTACCAGCGCCACTCGCGCTTGTCGAACAGGTGCTCGGCGTTGACGTTGTGCTCCGCGCACCAGGTCAGGAACTCCTCGATCTGCTTGAGCTGGTACGAGTCCTCGTTGTAGCTGGTGGCCATCACGTGCCCCAGCCAGCTCTCCTCGCCCATCGCGTAGACGTACGCCTCGTCGGCGCCGAGCTCGGTCATGATCGCGCCGGCCTGCTGCGGCGTTGGAGCCGGACAGCTTGCGCGAGTCGCTCATCTTCTTGGTCACCGGCCGGGTCAGCAGCGCCTGGTACAGCCAGGTCAGCGGCGCGCCGTCGCACTCCATGCCGAGGAAGGCCATGTCGACCTTGCCGAGGTGGCCGCGCATGTAGCGGTAGAGCACCGGGTCGATGCCGGAGGAGTCCGCGCCGACGAAGACCGACGCGCCCGGCCAGCTCGCACCCAGTACGTCGACTTGCGCGCGGATGTCGAGGTCGGCGTGCTCGCCGAGGAACGGCGTGGCGGTCACCTTGCCGCCGCGGGAACGGCACCTCGTCGAAGTCGTCGACCTCGATCACCGGGAAGCCCAGCGTGCTTCAGGTAGAGCGCCGATCGACGGGTCGCAGAGGTTGCCGCGCGAGGACCGCGGCACGACCACCGCGCCGACCCGGCCGCGCAGCTGCAGCAGGGTCTCCAGCACGATGTGGTCCTGGTGCCCGTGGGTGATCAGGACCAGGTCGATGTGGTCGGGCAGGTCGTCGAGGGTGTACCGGTCGCCGTGCCGGTTGTCGGCGCTGATGAACGGGTCGGTGACGATCGCCGCCTCGGGCGTCTGCAGCACCAGGCAGGCGTGCCCGAAGTAGCGGATCCGGCCGCCGCGCGTCGATGTGCCGGTCCTCGGCCAGGCTCGGCTGCGTCGGTCAGCAGCCGCGTCCAGCTGCGCGGCCTGCGCGTCGTCGAGCTCCAGCGCCTCCCGCAGCCGGCGCCAGCGTGGTGCCGCTCGACCCGGGCCGGCGAACAGCTCGTCCAGGCCGGGGTGGCCGGAACGGGATGCGCCAGGTCGAGCACGTCCGGCGACGGCAGCCGCGGGGTGCTCAGGATGAACGGCCGCTCGACCCCGGTCTCCAGGGACAGCTGCACCGACTGGCGGTCCTCGTCGTAGGCCGGGCTGTGGTAGACCAGCGGCTCGATGAAGCGCACCGACGGCTGGTTGCTGGTGTCGTAGGCCAGCTCCACCAGGCCGGTGAGCGCCGGCCGGCAGCTTCGGGTACAGCGGGGTCAGGTCGAAGCCGGTGGCGTTCTGCCGGACCAGCTCCTCGGCCTCGGCGATCGCGGCGGCGAAGCGCAGCATGTCGGCCCGGTCGCGCTTGATGCGTGTCGAGCAGCTCGCGCGACCTCGTTGCTGCGCGATTCTCCTCGATGTTGACGAAGTACCCGCCGCGCAGCGCCGGGTTGCTGCTGGCCGCGACGTGCACCTGCGGGGACTGCAGATAGGACTCCAGCAGCGGCACCTGCAGGTTCGCCAGGTTCATCGCCGCCTGGACCGGCGCCACGATGTGCAGCCAGGCATAGAATCGGTCGACCAGCGGCTCGATGATCGCATTCGAGCGGAGGAAGACCCGCTCCTGACTGTCGTGCATCTGATTCCTTTCCGTTCGGAATTTGCCTGCCACAGTGCTGCCGGTCCATTGCAGTGAATTGCTTTGCTGGCAGGGGATCCGGGGCGCGCGGGATACGCTTGGTGGTGTGCGGGCCAACTATCGCACCATCAGCCGGAGAATGCGTCAACGTCGGCTTTGGACGATCAGCGTGTACGACTGCCGCAGCGGCACAGTTGAACACTGTGCGCGGTGTGGGTCGAGGCCTTGTCGGGTTCGGCGGCCCGGGTCATAGTGACAACGCCCGTTTGCTGCGGTGCTAAAGGCGCCTTGGTCGCCGTCTATCTGTGCCCGCCCTTATCGCCGACAAGTGAGGACTCATCCGGTGCCGAACCCGTTCGAAGATCCCGACGCGAGCTATCTGGTTCTGGTCAACGACGAAGGCCAGCACTCGCTGTGGCCCGTCTTCGTCGCCGTCCCCGACGGTTGGACAACCGTTTTCGGGGAGGCGCCACGCGACGACTGTCTCGAATACATCGAGAAGTCCTGGACCGACATGCGCCCGAAGAGCCTCATCGAGGCCATGAAGGCCAAGTAGCGACGATATGTCCCGGCCGGCGGCTCCCACGGAGCCGCCGGCCTTCTGTGTGTCCCGGGCTCGCGCTGGCCCGGCCGGGTCGCGCGGGCCGGGAACGGCGTCAGCTGCGGGGTTCCAGCAGCCGGTCGATTCGGTGGGGTGCCTGTGCCGTTCGCGGCCCGGTGCATGTACGCCAGCACCATGTCTTCCAGGTCGAGGCGCTGGGTGAGGGTGGGCGGGTAGGGCAGCGGTTTGGCGGAGCGGACGGTGAGCGTGCTCTGCCGGCCGGTGTGCTCGGCCAGGATGACCTCAACGGAGTCCGGCAGGTTCTCGAAGTCGCTGCGGGCGCCGACCAGCCGGTAGTGGTTGGCCAGCAGGTCTTCGACCTCGCCGGCCAACTGCACCCGACCGTCGGCCAGGATGACCAGGTGGTCGCAGACCCGTTCCAGGTCGCTGATCAGGTGCGAGGAGAGCACCACGGTGGCCTCGATCTCGGCCACGAACTCCATCAGGCTCTGCAGGAAGGCGCGGCGGGCCAATGGATCCAGCGCGGCCACCGGCTCGTCGAAGATCAGCAGCTCGGGTCGCTTGGCGGCGGCGATGGTCAGGGCGAGCTGGGCGCGCTGACCGCCGGAGAGCCGGCCGGCCTTCTGGTCCATGCCGAGCCCGACCTGCTCGATGCGTTGCCGGGCCAACTGCCGGTCCCAGCGGGGATTCAGCTTCGCGCCCAGGCGCAGGTGGTCACCGACGGACAGGCCGGCGTAGAGCGGGGTGTCCTGGGCGACGAAGCCGACCCGGGCGAGCTGCTCGGCGCTGGCGGCGGGCCGGCTGCCGAGCACGGTGATCGTGCCGCTGGTCGGCTCGATCAGCCCCGAGGTCAGCCCGAGCAGCGTGGACTTGCCGGCTCCGTTGGGGCCGACCAGGCCGAGTACCCGCCCGACCGGGATCTGCAGATTGCAGTCGATGAGTGCCGGCTGGTGCCCGTACCGCTTGCCGAGGCCCTCGGTCTCGATGGCGAGGGTCATTTCGTTACCTCTACCGCAGTTCGGAAGGTGGTCAGGAACAGTGCCTGGATGCTTTCGGCGTCCAGCCCGGCCTGGTTGGCATGGGCCAGCCACTGCAGCAGTTCCTGGCGCAGCGGTTCGTGGGTCGGCAGTGAACTGTCGGCGAGGCTTCGGGTCACGAAGGTGCCCACGCCCGGACGGGGCGAGACCAGGCCCTGGTGCTCCAGTTCCCGGTACGCCTTGAGCACGGTGTTGGGATTGATCGCCAGTTTGGCTACGACTTCCTTGACCGTCGGCAACTGGTCACCGACGGACAGCAGGCCCAGCCGCAGGGCATGCCGCACCTGCTGGACGAGCTGAACGTAGGGCGCGATGCCGGAGCGGACATCGAGTTGGAAGTCGATCAATGCCTCACCACCATTTAACTAGCATCATAGCGGATACGGTACCAAGCACCACGGCGCGCCGATCTCCACCGGCAGCCGCTGACTCTCCCCGCCCGGTGTCGGATCGCCGCGCCGTGCGCACCGGCCCTGTTGCACGCCGGGGCGTGGCGGGAAAACTACCCGCGGCAGCCAGCCAACCGCGCACGGGATGGGGGAGATGGATGGATACCGTCGTCGAGGTCGGCCGCGCCTGGCGGCCCCACGAGATCACCAGTAGCGACGCTGGCACGGCGGACCTCGCCGGTTGGCTCGAGGCACTCGGCCCGGAGCCCCTCACTGACCTGCTCACCGAGCGCAAGGCGCTGGTGTTCCGGGACTTCGGCGTCACGCCTGAGGGCATCGAGGGTGTGCTCGACCGGCTGGTCCCCGGCCGGCTGCCCTACGTGCACGGCAACTCGCCGCGCACCCGGGTACGCGGCAACCTCTACACCTCCACCGAGTACCCGCAGCAGTACACGATCTCGATGCACAACGAGCTGAGCTACGCCCACCGCTGGCCGACCCGGCTCGCCTTCTACTGCGAGAAGGCCGCCGAGACCGGTGGGGCCACCCCGGTCCTGGACGCCGCGCTGTGGCTCAACTCGCTCGACGCCGACCTGCGCGCCGCCTTCGCCGGCGGCATCCGCTACATCCAGAACCTGCACGACGGGTACGGCTTCGGCAAGAGCTGGCAGGACACCTTCGAGACCGACGACCGGGCCGCCGTCGAGGCGTTCCTCGCCGACTCGCACGCCGAGTGGGAGTGGGGTGAGGACGGTCTGCGGGTCACCCAGCACCGGCCGGCGACCACGAAGCACCCGGTCACCGGCGCGGAGGTCTGGTTCAACCAGGCCGACCAGTGGCACCCGGCGGGCCTGGGCGACAAGACCTCGGCCGAGCTGTACGACATCCTCACCCCCGAGGAGTTCCCGCAGTACGTGACGTTCGCCGACGGCAGCCCGATCCCGGACGCCTACGCCGAACAGATCCGCGACCGGGGCCTGGAATGCGCCGTGGACGTCGACTGGCGCTCCGGTGACGTGCTGCTCATCGACAACGTGCTGACCGCGCACGGCCGGCGGCCCTTCGACGGCACCCGCCGGGTACTGGTGGCGATGTCGCAGTAGCAGCACCGTCCACTGTGGAGCAGGACCGACCTCACGGGAGCGCAGGAGATGACCGACCAACTGGTCGAGCACGGTGCCGCGGTGGACTTCCAGCGGCTGCTGGACCCGGCGAGCCGGCCGGACCCGTACCCGGTGCTGCACCGGCTGCTGGCGGCGTCGCCGGCAGTGGTGCAACCGGGACTGGTGGTGGTCGGCCGGCACGCCGACTGCTGGCAGGTGCTGCGCAGCCCGGGAATCAGCAGCGACCGCAGCAAAGCGACGCTGGCCCCCACCGCACGCGGACCGCGTACCCGCAATTTCCTGCACCTGGACGCGCCCGACCACACCCGGCTGCGTCGCCTGGTGTCCCGGGCCTTCACGCCCCGGGTGGTCGCCGGGCTGGAGCCGATGATCCGCTCCTGCGTCGCCGACCTGCTGACCGCCGCAGCCGCCCGGGGCAGCCTCGACGTGGTCGCGGACCTGGCCTACCCGTTGCCGACCAGGGTGATCTGCGAGCTGCTGGGCGTGCCGGTGAGCGATTATCCGGTCTTCCACGAGTGGTCGGCGGTGCTCACCCACACCCTGGAACCGCCGCTGCCGGGGATGGCGGTGGCGCACACTCCGGCGCACGAACGGCGGGCCGCCCGCGAGTTCGTCGCCTACTTCCGCGACCTGATCGCGGCCCGACGGGTCGCCCCGCAGGACGACATCGTCTCCTACCTGGTGGCCGTCGAGGAGGGCGGTGACCAGTTGACCGAGAGCGAACTGCTGGCCACCTGCGCACTGCTGCTGGCCGGCGGCCACGAGACGGCGGTCAGCATGATCAGTAACGGGGTGCTGGCCCTGCTGCGCCACCCGGAGCAGCTCGCGGCCGTCCGCGCCGATCCGGCGCTGGCCGGTGGGGCGGTCGAGGAGATCCTGCGCTACGACGCGCCCGTGCAGCTCACCGGCCGGGTGGCGACCGCACCGTTCGTGCTGGGCAAGGTCGAGGTGCACCCCGGCGACCTGCTGATCCTGCTACTCGCCGCGGCCAACCGGGACCCCGACGCGTACCCCGATCCGGACCGCTTCGACGTGCGGCGCGGCGCCGCCAACCACCTCTCCTTCGCGGCCGGGGCGCATTTCTGCCTCGGCGCGAGCCTGGCCCGGTTGGAGGGCGCGGTGGCCTTCGAGGCGTTCGCGCGCCGGGTGGTGAACCCGCGACTGGCCGCGGAACCCGCGTACCGGCCGAATCTCAACCTGCGCGGCCCGCAGCAGATGCTGGTCGACTTCGACGCGATCCACCCGGAGCACTGACCGCGCCTGGACCCCGCGGGCGGTGCGGTGCGGGCGGCGGCGCGGCTGGTTGCCGGTGGCGGCGTGGCTGTGCGACGCTGCGGCGGCTGACTGGTTGTCCGACTTGTGGTTGAGGTGGTTCGGGTGTCTGTGGTGGGTACCATCGTGCGCTTCGATGAGGTCCGGGGGTACGGGTTCATCTCCTCCTCGAGCGGCGGTGAGGATGTCTTCGTGCACGCCAACGACTTCGGCGAGTCCCGGCACCTGGTGCGGCCGGGGATGCGGGTCGAATACGAGGCCGAGGAGGGCGACCGGGGCCCGAAGGTGGTCTCGGTCCGTCTGATCGACAGCACGGTACGCCGCGAGCCGCGCCCGGCGACCCGGCTCGACTCCGACTCCGACTCCGACCCGGGCGAGGACGACGGCGACTGCGATGTGCTCAGCCGGCGCGCCTTCGCCACCGAGGTGACCGAGTTGCTGCTGGAGCACGTCCCGACGTTGACCGGCACGCAGATCCGCCAGGTCCGCGAGCACCTGGTCGACCTCGGCCGGGCACACGGCTGGGTCGAGTCCTGACTCCTGGGCGCTACCGTTTCAACTACCGGGTTCGGTGAACAGGCGGCGCATCGGCTGCGGGTTGTCGCCGCGCTTGCGCCACTCGCGCGGGTAGCCCAGTGACACCTCCTCGAAGCGCACGCCGTCCTTCCAGGTGGTGCGCGGGATGTGCAGGTGGCCGTAGACGGCGACGGCGGCGCGGTAGCGGGTGTGCCAGTCGGCGGTGCGCTCGGTGCCGCACCACTGCGCGAACTCCGGGTGCCAGAGCACGTCGGTCGGTTCGCGGATCAACGGCCAGTGGCTGACCAGCACGGTGGGCAGTGCCGGATCGGTCGCGTCCAGCCGTTGCCGGGTGACCTCCAGCCGCGCCCAGCACCAGGACTCCCGATCCGGGTACGGGTCGGGGTGCAGCAGCATCTCGTCGGTGCAGACCACCCCGGCGTCGTACGCGATCTTCAGGGACTCCGCCTTGGTGCTCACGCCGGGCAGCCGGAACGAGTAGTCGTACAACTGGAAAAGCGGGGCGACGGTGACCGGGCCGCCCAGCCCGCGCCAGACCGCGAATTCGTCCTCCGGGGTGAGAATCCCGTTGTCCCGGCACATCCGTACCAGCGCCCGGTAGCGATCTTCACCGCGCAGCTTCACCGGATCGGAGGGGTGGGTCCAAAGCTCATGGTTGCCCGGCGCCCAGATCACCCGGGCGAAGCGTTCGCGCAGTTGCCGCAGGGTGCGCTCGATGTCGCCGAAGAGTTCGCCGACATCGCCCGCGACGATCAGCCAATCCTCATCGGCGGATGGCCGGACGCGGTCGACAACCTTCCGGTTCTCCTCGTAGGAGACGTGCAGATCACTGACCGCGAACAGGGAAGCCGACACCGCGCCATTCTGCCATCGCCGGCACGTCACCGCCGATCAGCCGAGACTGACATGCGCCTCCGTCCGCGTTCAGCGGTGCTCGTCGGCCAGGGTGATGGTGCGGGCCAGGTCGCTCACGGCCGGGTCGTCGGTCTGCTCGGCCGCGTCGGCGGCGATCCGGGCCAACGCGGCGAGGCTGACCTCCGAGCCGTACGGGCTGCGCCGCAGCACTTCCGCGAAGTAGGCCGCCGCGTAACCGACCTGCAACCGGGGCCGCGCCTGGGTGAACGGGGCGGCGAGATCGCCCGCGGACACGGTGTTCGTGGTCTCCGACGCGGCCCGGGTATGCGGGTCGAGCCAGCGCACGTCGGCCGTGGCGACCAGGCCCGAGGCGCCGGGGCGCAGCCGCACCGCATACAGCGCGGTGACCGTGTGCCCGGCGGCGACCTCGCCCCCGTCGACGTGGTCGTTGCGGAAGTCCGAGTCGGCCAGCGCCCGGTCGTCGTACCCGATCAGCCGGTAGCTGACCACGGTGGCCGGGTTGAAGGTGACCTGCGCCTTGGCGTCCAACGCCCGTAGCGTCAGGGTGGCCGGCAACGTCCGGACGAACAGGTCCTCCGCCTTCGCCTGGTCGCTGACGTAGATGACGAACCCGTCGCCCCTGTCGGCCAACTGCTCCATCAGCGCGTCGCCGTAGTCGCGACCGACCCCGACCCCGAGCAGGGTGATCTGCTTGGCGGCGTTCTCCCGTACCTGGTCGAGGATCTTGTCGGCTCCGGTGTCGCCGTGGTTGGCCAGCCCGTCGGAGAGCAGCACCACCCGGTTGGTGGTACCCGACCGGAAGCCCTTGCGCGCCGTCTCGTACCCGGTGACCAGGCCGGTGCCGAGATCCGTGCCGCCGCTCGCCGTCAGCCGGTCGATCGCCGAGTTCACCGTGTCCCGCCGGCTGGCACTGGTCATCGCGAGCAGCACGTCAGCCTCGGTGTTGAAGGTGACCACAGCCACCGAGTCGGTCGGCCGCAGCGTGCCGACCAGTTTGTGCAGGGCGGCCTTGACCAGCGTCAGTTTCCCCGGGTCGGACATCGAGCCGGACACGTCGATGACGAAGGTGAGGGTGGCGTCGGGCCGCTCCGCGTCGTCGCCCCGGGTACGCAGCCCGACCCGGAACAGCCGGGTGTCGCCGGCCGCCTCGATCTCGTGCCCGTCGGGCAGCCGGGAGCCGTCCAGCGTGACTGTGAAGCCGTTCCCGCCCGGCTGCGGGTAGTCCTGGTTGAAGGAGTTGATGAACTCCTCCGGCCGCACCGCCGTGGGCTGCGGCAGTTGACCCGACTGGATCAGGTCCCGGGCGTAGGAGTACGAGGCGGTGTCGACGTCGAGCGCGAACGTCGACTGCGGGTCTTCGGCGGCGTCCACCATCGGCCCGAAGTACCGTTCGGTCGGCCCCGCCTTGTCCGGCGCCTGCAGGCCGTTGGGGTCGGCGGCCTTCGCCCCGTTCCCGCCCACCGCCCCGCCACCTACCGCCGGACCGGCCGCCGGTGGACCGGCCTTGTTGGCGTCGCCGCTCGACCGGTGGTCGGCCGCTCCGCAGCCGGCCAGTAGCAGCGCCAACGCCGCTGCCGTGATCGCCAGGGTCTTCCGCATCTCCGTCACGCCCCGTCCAGATCCGATGTCGTAGTCACATCGGATCGGACGGCGCGGGCACCCGGTCGGCTCCCCTGGTACCCGTGATGACACCAAACCGTGAGCGACGGTTACCGAACCGTCCCCACCTCGTTACCACCCAACCGGAACCGGCAGCGGCTGGACCGCCCCCGCGGACGGCTACGGCAGCAGGCCGCGCAGGTAGGTGGCGCTGTTGACGAGGCGGGCGAGGGCCGGTTCGATCTCGGCGTAGCTGCGGGTCTTCAGGCCGCAGTCCGGGTTGACCCACAGCCGGTCGGCGGGCACCGCGGCGATCGCCCGGCTGAGCGCCTCGGTGATCTCGTCCTGGTCCGGGATCCGGGGCGAGTGGATGTCGTACACGCCGGGCCCGACGCCGCGCTGGTACCCGGCAGCCCGCAGGTCGTCCAGGATCTCCATCTTCGAGCGGGACGCCTCGATGCTGGTCACGTCGGCGTCGAGCGCGTCGATGGCGGGCAGGATCTCGCCGAACTCCGAGTAGCACAGGTGGGTGTGGATCGCGGTGGCGTCCGCGACCGCACTGGTGGCGAGCCGGAACGCGGCGACCGCCCAGGCCAGGTACGCCGGCCGGGCGGCGCTGCGCAGCGGCAGCAGTTCGCGCAGGGCCGGTTCGTCGACCTGGATGATCCGGATGCCGGCCGCCTCCAGGTCGCGGGCCTCGTCGCGCAGCGCGAGCGCGACTTGGTTGGCGGTCTCCGCGAGCGGCTGGTCGGTACGCACGAACGACCAGGCCAGGATGGTGACCGGGCCGGTGAGCATGCCCTTGACCGGGCGGGTGGTCAGCGACTGGGCGTAGCGGGACCAGGCGACGGTCATCGGCGCGGGGCGGCTCACGTCGCCGTAGATGATCGGCGGGCGGACGCAGCGCGAGCCGTAGGACTGGACCCAGCCGTTCACGGTGGCGGCGAAGCCGGTGAGCTGCTCGCCGAAGTACTGCACCATGTCGTTGCGCTCGGGTTCGCCGTGTACCAGGACGTCCAGGCCGAGGCGTTCCTGGACGGCGATGACCCGGCCGATCTCCGCCCGGATGCGCTCGGTGTAGCCGGCCGCGTCGAGGCGGCCGGCGCGCAGGTCGGCGCGGGCGGCGCGCAGCGCGTCGGTCTGCGGGAAGGAACCGATGGTGGTGGTCGGCAGCGGCGGCAGCGGCAGGTGTGCGCGCTGGGCGGCGATCCGCTGCGGGTAGGGGGTGCGGCGGGTGTGCTCGGGGCGCAGCGCCGCGAGCCGGGCGCGGACCCGGTCGTCGCGCCACTGTGCGGGCGTGGGTCGGGGCGGTGGAGGCAGGGTGGCGATGCCGTCGCGCAGCGCGCGGCCGAGGGCGACCACCTCGTCCACCTTCTGCCGGGCGAACGCCAGCCGGTCGCGCAGTTGCGGGTCGAGGTCGGGTTCGCTGTCCAGGTCGACCGGGACGTGCAGCAGCGAGCACGAGGTCGACACGGCGACGTCGTCGGCCAGGCCGGTCAGCGTGGCGGCGGTCGCGGCGGCAGCCCGCAGGTCGGTGCGCCACACGTTGTGGCCGTCCACCACGCCGGCGACGATCGTGGTGCGGTGGATCGGGCCGGCGGCGGCCAGTGCGTTGATGTTCCCCGGCCCGGCCACCAGGTCCACGCCGATCGCCTCGACGCCGGTGCCGAGCAGGGCCGGCAGCGCCGCACCCAACTCCCCGAAGTAGGACGCCACGAAGACCTGCGGCCGCCGATCAAGACCGACAATCCGGGTGTACGCGGCGCGCAGCGCCTCGACCTCCTCGGCACTACGGTCGGCGGCGTACGCCGGCTCGTCCAGCTGCACCCAGGCGACGCCGGCGTCGGCCAGTGCGCGCAGCAGGTCGGCGTACGCGGTGACCAGGTCGTCGAGCCGGTCGAACGGGCGGAAGTCGACGGGTGCGTCAATGGCCGGCTTGGCCAGCAACAGGAACGTGGCCGGGCCGACGAGCACGGGCCGGGTATGATGCCGAGCGCGAGCGCTTCGGCGTGCTCGGCCAGCGCCTTGTCGGGGCGGGCGGTGAACCCGGTGTCCGGGCCGATCTCGGGGACCAGGTAGTGGTAGTTGGTGGCGAACCACTTGGTCAGTTCCAGCGCCGGTTGCGTGGCCACCCCGCGCGCCATCGCGAAGTAGGTGTCCACTTCGGACAGTCCGAGCCGGGTGAACCGGTCGGGGATCGCGTTCACCGCGACGGCGGCGTCGAGGACGTGGTCGTACAACGAAAAGGTGTTGGACGGGACCGCGGCCAGGCCCGAGTCGCGCAGCGTGCGCCAGCCGTCGGCGCGCAGTGCGGCGGCGGTGCGATGCAGGTCGGCGGCGTCGATGCGGCCCGCCCAGTACGCCTCGACGGCGCGCTTGAGCTCCCTGTTCGCGCCGATTCGCGGGTACCCGAGGACGGTGGTACGGCCGAACGGTGTTGTTGTCACAGTCTTCCCCTGTTCAGAAGTCGTCGTCGAAGGTGACCGTGCCGGCCACCGCGACCTGGTAGGCGGAGACCCGACGCTCGAAGAAGTTGGACAACTCCTGAACGTCCTGCAACTCCATGAAGGCGAACGGGTTGGTCGAGTGGTAGAGCGGCGCGAGCCCGAGTTGGGCCAGCCGGCGGTCGGCGACGTGCTGCAGGTACTCCCGCATGTCCGCCGCCGACAGGCCGGACACGCCGCCACCGAGCAGGTCCTCGGCGAACTGCACCTCGCACTCGACGGCCTCGGCGAGCATCAGCCGCACCTGCTCGGCCAGCTCCTCGTCGAACAGGTCGGGTTCCTCGCGGCGCACCGTGTCCACCACGTCGAAGGCGAACGCCATGTGCATCGACTCGTCGCGGAACACCCAGTTGGTACCGGACGCCAGCCCGTGCAGCAGCCCCCGGGAGCGCAGGAAGTAGACGTAGGCGAAGGCGCCGTAGAAGAACAGGCCCTCGATGCAGGCGGCGAAGCAGATCACGTTGAGCAGGAAGGCCCGCCGGTCGGCGCGGCTACGCAACGCCCGCAACTCGAACACCGAGTCGATCCAGTGGAAGCAGAACTCCGCCTTGCGCCGGATCGACGGTATGTTCCCGACCGCCGCGAACGCCTCGGTGCGCTGCTGTTCGTCGGGGACGTAGGTGTCCAGCAGGTTCAGGTAGAACTGGACGTGCACCGCCTCCTCGAAAAGCTGCCGGGACAGGTAGAGCCGCCCCTCCGGCGAGTTGACGTGCTGGTAGAGGTTGAGCACCAGGTTGTTGGCGACGATCGTGTCGCCGGTGGCGAAGAACGCGACCAGCCGGCTGACCAGGTGCTGCTCGGCCGGCGTCAGCTTGGCCAGGTCGGCGAGGTCGGCGTGCAGGTCGACCTCCTCCACCGTCCAGGTGTTGCGGATGGCCGCCCGGAACCGCTCGAAGAACTGCGGGTAGCGCATCGGCCGCAGCGTCAGGTCCAGTCCCGGATCGAGCAGCATCGGTGTGGTGGTAACGGTCGCGGCTCACTGGCAGGCCTCGCAGGTCTCGGGGTTCTCCAGCGAGCAGGCCAGCGCCTCGTCGCTCGGAGACAGGGTGGGCAGGGCGGGCAGGGCGGGCAGCGCGACGGTGGCCTGCTGGATCCGGGTCGCCGGCCGGGAGCGTAGGTAGTACGTGGTCTTCAGGCCGGCTTTCCAGGCGTACAGGTACATCGAGGAGAGCTTGCCGATGGTCGGCGCGCTGCTGAACAGGTTCAGCGACTGGGACTGGTCGACGTACGGCCCACGCGCGGCGGCCAGATCGATGAGGGCCCGCTGCGGCAGTTCCCACGCCGTGCGGAACAGCTCCCGCAGGTGCTCGGGGAGGGCGGTGACGCCCTGGATCGAGCCGTCCGCGCGCTTGATCTCGGCGCGGGTCCCCTCGTCCCACCGGCCCAGCGCCTTGAGTTCGCGGACCAGCGCGGTGTTGATCTGCATGAACTCGCCGGACAGCGTCTCGCGCTTGAACAGGTTGGAGACCTGCGGCTCGATGCACTCGTAGCAGCCGGCGATGGACGCGATGGTCGCGGTCGGCGCGACGGCGATCAGCAGCGAGTTGCGCAACCCGTACGCCGCAATGGTTTCCCGCACGGCCGCCCACCGGACCGACTGCGTCGGCGTCGCACCCCACAGATCCGGTTGGAGTTGGCCGGCGGCGGCCCGGCTCTGCCCGAAGGTAGGGTGTGCGCCCAGCTCGCGAGCCAGGTCGGCGGAGGTCTCCAGTGCCGTCAGGTACATCTCCTCGGCGATCCGGGTGGACAGCTCCCGGGCGTCCGCGCTGTCGAAGGGCAGGCGCAGCGCGAAGAACACGTCCTGCAGCCCCATCACGCCGAGGCCGACCGGTCGCCAGCGCGGGTTCGACGCGGCGGCCTGCGCGCTCGGGTAGTAGTTGAGGTCGATGACCCGGTCGAGGAAGAGCACTGCGGTGCGGACCGTCTGCCGCAGCGCGTCCCAGTCGATGCCGTCGCCGGCCGGGGTGAGGTGCCCGGCGAGGTTGACGGAGCCGAGGTTGCACACGGCCGTCTCGGCGTCGTCGGTCACTTCGAGGATCTCGGTGCACAGGTTGGACAGGTGCACCACGGCGCCGGGCTGCCCGGTCTGGTTGCACAGCGCGTTGGAGCGGTCCTTGAAGGTCAGCCAGCCGTTGCCGGTCTGCGCGAGGGTACGCATCATCCGGCCGTACAGGTCGCGGGCGCGTAGCTGGCGGGTGAAGAGCCCGGCCGCCTCCGCTGCCCGGTACGCGTTGTCGAACGCTTCGCCGTAGAGGTCGGGGAGTTCGGGTACCCGGGCCGGGTCGAACAGCGACCACACCTCGTCGGCCTCCACCCGGCGCATGAACTCGTCCGGGATCCAGTTGGCCAGGTTCAGATTGTGGGTACGCCGGGCGTCCTCGCCGGTGTTGTCCCGCAGTTGCAGGAACTCCTCGATGTCCGGGTGCCAGGGTTCCAGGTAGACGGCTGCCGCGCCCTTGCGCCGGCCGCCCTGGTTGACGGCGGCCACCGAGGCGTCCAGGGTGCGCAGCCACGGCACGATTCCGTTGGACAGCCCGTTCGTGCCCCGGATCAGCGCGCCCCGGGACCGTACCCGGCTCCACGAGATGCCGATCCCGCCGGCGAACTTGGACAGCTTCGCCACCTGGGCGTACCGCTCGTAGATCGAGTCGAGTTCGTCGCGCGGCGAGTCGACCAGGAAGCACGAGGACATCTGGGTGTGCGCGGTGCCCGAGTTGAACAGGGTGGGGGAGCTGGGCAGGTAGGCCAGTCGGGACATCAGCCGGTAGAAGTCGATCGCCTCGGCCGGCGTCCTGGACAGCCCGCAGGCCACCCGCAGCAGCCAGTACTGCGGGGTCTCGATCACCTGCCGGGTGGCCGGGTGGCGCAGCAGGTACCGGTCGTAGACGGTGCGCAGCCCGAAGTACTCGAAGCGGCGGTCGGCGGCCGGGTCGACGGCGTCGTCCAGCTTGCGGGCGTTGGCTTTGACGAAGACGGCGGTGTCGTCGCCGATCAGGCCCTCGGCGTGGCCGGCCGCGATGGCCTGGCTGAACGAGGCGATCCCGTGGCCGCGTACCTCCTTGGCCACGTAGCCGGCGAGCAGCCGGGCCGCCAGCCGCGAGTACTGCGGCTCCTCGCCGATCATCTCGGCGGCGGTCTGGATGGACAGCCGGTCCAGCTCGTCGCTGCCGGCCCCGTCGTACAGGCCGCTGATGGTCTTGGTGGCGACCCGCAACGGATCCACGTCGGTCAGGTCGTCGGCGCACCGCTCGACCGCCCGGACGATCTTGTTGACGTCGACCGGCTCGGTCTCGCCGTTGCGCTTGCGTACCCGCATCTCTACTCCTCGCGAGTTCGGTCCGGCTGGTCCGAAATCGCGCGGAGACGCCGACGCGGCACGCATGCAGCACAGCGTGGCGTCGATGGCGTCGGCCGTCCCGCGCGGCCTCGGACCGCCACGCACCGGGTGTGCGTGGCGCGCTGGCAGGTCTTCGGACTCGCGGGCGTGACCGTTGCCGGTCGCCTACTGGCCGTCGCTTCCCAGGCCCGTGCGGGCCCAGTGCTTGATGACGGCGGTCGTTCCCACTCACCGCTGCGGGGCAGTCCCGGAATTCCACCGGGTTCCCTGTTGCCTCGAACCGCCGGAGGGGCGGCCGAACCAGCTGCGAGGAACACCATATCTAGGGCCGCTCGGAAAGTCACACACCACATGTCGTTGTCGGCGTGTCGCGGCCTGAGTGCGGGGTCGGGCACCCTCCCGGCGCGGCGAGGATGCCCGACCCGTGGTTCAGCTCGGCGTGCAGGTGAGCGTCGGGCTGCCGGCGGCGCCGGTGGTCGTGCCGAGGAAGCCGAAGCTGGTGCTCGCCCCGGCCGCCACTTTGCCGTTGTACGACACGTTCTTCGCGGTCGCCGTGGCGCCGCTGGTGGTGACCGTGGCGTTCCAGGCGCTGGTGATCTGCTGGCCGCCCGGCCAACTGAGGTTCACCGTCCAGGCGTTGATGCCGCCGGTGCCGGCGGTCACCTTGACCTCACCCTGGAAGCCGCCGGACCACGCCGAAGTCTGCGTGTACGCGGCCGAGCAGCCACCGGCCGGAGCCGGCGAGGTGGACGCCGAGCGACGCGGACCGGCTGGGCGATGTCGAGGCGGACGCCGACCGGGACGGCGATGCCGACGCAGATGCCGACCGGGACGGCGACGCGGACACCGACGCCGAGGGGCTGCTGGTCGCGCCGCCGAAGTTCACGTCCGCGCAGAAGTAGTAGGACTGGTCCAGGTGACTGGCCTGCCAGATGGTGTAGACGATGTGCCGGCCGGTACGCCCCGGAGCAGTGGCGTTGATCTTCACGGAGTATCCGCCGCTGCTCTCCACCGTCCACTGTGCCGCCGGGGTGTTGCCGATCTGGCCGAGCAGTTCCAGGTTGCCCCACGTCAGCGGTTGGGTGAGTGGGTTGTACCCCTGTTTGGTGACGTAGACCCGGATGTAGTCGGCGCCGTGGCCGGCCTGGTCCAGGAGCTTGACGCTGAAGTTGTTGCTGATCGACTGGGCCTTCCAGTCGCCGAGCGCGTCCATCGCGTTGTACCGGCCGGACTGGGTGTGCCCGGCGCTGCACAGTTGCCCGTCCGGGATGGCGGCCTGGTGGTTGCCGGCCACGCCCTCGCGGAACAGGCCGTTCCAGTTCCACATCGCGTTGGGTTCGGCCTGCCATGCCTGCCAGCACATCGGGTCCTGGGTGGCCATGTTGGGGTTCTGGAAGTCGCTGCCCCAGCGGTACCAACAGCTGTAGTTGCGCGACATCGGGTCGACGGTGGAACCGTGCGCCTGGGCGACGTTCGCCTGCAAAGTGGTGAGCAGCAGGATCGCGATGGCCGCGACGATCAGCGGGTAGAGCGTGGCCCGTCGCCTGATGGCGGGTGGGAGGTGCATGGGGACTCCTCTGGGAGCGCAGGAGCCATGCGCTCCGGCGTTGCCGAGGGTGCCCAACCCGTCCGGCACGCGGGTGCGCGCATGGTCGGTCATCGGTGGTCGACGGGGGTGGGGCCCGTCGTCGGCTCGCTCCCGCAGCGATGCGCATCGATGTTATGGGCTTTTCTGGAACCGGTCAATCCTGTTGCGTCGGCCGTGATTCGGTTGTCCCGTCGAAATTCCATCGAACGCGGGACGGGCGCTTGACACTGGAATTCCGCCGCTCATAACGTCCAGTGCATCGAGAAGGGTGGATCTGATGAAGCGCCGTGCGCTCGCCGCGCTGCCCGCGCTACTGGCCGTACCCGCACACCCGGCAGGCCCCCCAGCCCCCGCCCCACCGCTCGGTCCCGTCACGGCCGTGGTCGGTCCACCGACCGTTCCCGAAGGTCCGGCGGTCATCGAGGGCAACCTGCCGGCCTTCTACGAACTGCTCAAGCAGGAGTTGACCTTCCCGCTCGCCTGGGGCAACTCCGGTATCCGGGATTTCGGTCGGTGGCGCGAGGCGGCTCGGGCCGGGGTCGAGGAGGCGCTCTGCCAGCCGCCCGACCGCACCCCGTTCGCGATGGAGCTGGTGGACGAGGTCGACGCCGGGGCGTACCGGCGGCGGCGGATCCTGTTCAACGTGACCCGGCACAGTCGGGTACGCGCCACCATGCTGGTACCGCACGGCTCCGGCCCGTTCCCGGCCGCGCTGCTGCTGCACGACCACGGCTCCAAGTTCGACATCGGCAAGGAGAAGCTGATCCAGCCCTGGTACGACGAGGCCCGGCTCGCCTCCGCCCGGGCCTGGGCCGCGAAGTACTTCACCGGCCGCTTCATCGGCGACGAGCTGGCCGCCCGCGGCTACCTGGTACTCGCCGTCGACGCGCTCGGCTGGGGCGACCGCGGCGGCCTGGGCTACGACGGCCAGCAGGCGCTGGCGAGCAACTTCGTCAACCTCGGCGGATCCCTGGCCGGCCTGCTCGCCCGCGAGGATGTCCGGGCGGCGGCGCTGCTGGCGAGCCTGCGGGAGGTGGACCGGCGGCGGATCGCGGCGGTCGGCTTCTCGATGGGCGGGTACCGGGCCTGGCAGGTCGCCGCGCTGTCCCGGGACATCGCGGCCACCGTGTCGATCTGCTGGATGACCACGGTCGCCGGGATGATGGTGCCGGGCAACAACACCCTGCGCGGCCAGTCGGCCTGGCACCTGCAGCACCCCGGGCTGACCCGGTACCTGGACATTCCGGATGTGGCGAGCATCTCCGCGCCCAGGCCCGCACTCTTCTTCGACGGCGAACTGGACCCGCTGTTCACCCCGACCGGCGTGGCCGACGCGTACGCCGGGATGCGGGCGGTCTGGCGCTCCCAGCGCGCCGACGCCAACCTGACCACCCGGATCTGGCCCGGCCTCGGCCACGTCTTCGTCGAGGAGATGCAGCAGCCCGCCTTCGACTGGCTTGTCGACAGTTTCGGCCGTTAGCTGGATTTATCACTCCGATAGTCCTCGGAGTGCCGAATCGTGGCGTTCGTTCGTGCTGCCCGACAGGGAGTAGGCTGGCCACATGGTCGTCTGACCATTCTGCTCTGAGGTGGCTGGGCACCGTCCGGTGCCCGCGCTGTGGAACTCACAGTCGTGGATCACATAGTCGTGGATCCCACAGTCGCTGCCGGCTCCACCTGATGCTGTGAGGAAGGACCATCGTGTCCGACAAGTCTCCGCAGAAGAGCAACCTGAAGAAGCAGGGCAAGACCCTGAAGGAGAAGCGGGCGGCCAAGAAGGCCAAGACCACGGTCAAGCCCTCGCTGATTCCCCCCACCGGCCACTGAACTCCGGCCTCTGACGATTCGCGGCCCAGCGCGGCCGCGATTGCCGTGCGCTTCTCCCGACCCGCGCGGGCACCTGCGATTCTGCCGTTTTTCCACACCCCCGGCGGCCTCAAGCAGCCCGGATGGCCCGTTGGCCGATCCGGGACTTCACTCCGCCGATACCGCCTGATCGTCGCCCCCTCGCGTGGGCGTCGACTTTTCTCCGGGCGCTGCGGATCATGCGCGAACCACCGGAGGTGGGCATTTTGATACCACGACTGCACAGGACCCCGCGATCTTCGGGCGGCCGGAGTTCGACTCCGCGCCGTAGCTTCGGGCTCCTGGGCACCTATCCGCCGACCCAGTGCGGCCTGGCCAGCTTCTCCGCCTCGCTGCGCGACGGTCTGCTGGCCGGCCACCCGGGCTCCGAGGTGGGCGTGGTTCGCATGATCGACGGTCCGGCCGCGCCACCACCCGCCGAGGTGGTGTACGAGCTGAGCGCCGACCGGCACGGCAACGCAGCGGCTGCCGCCGAGCACCTCAACCGCTTCGACACGGTGGTGGTTCAACACGAGTACGGCATCTTCGGTGGCCGCGACGGCGATCAGGTGCTCCAAGTGCTCAGCCGGGTCCGGGTACCGGTGATCGTGGTCGCGCACACCGTGCTGTCCGCGCCGACCACCCACCAGCGGCACGTGCTGGAGGAGATCGCGGCGCTCGCCGACGTGGTGGTCACCATGACCGACACCGGCAGGCAGCGGCTGCGCACCGGGTACCAGGTCGACGACCACAAGATCGTTGTCATCCCGCACGGGGCGTGGGCCGGTGGTCTCCCGGACCGCGCGACCGGTCGTTCGCCCCGACCGGTGATCCTCACCTGGGGACTGCTCGGCCCCGGCAAGGGCATCGAGTGGGGGATCGACGCGCTGCTGCCGCTGCGGGTACTCGACCCGGCCCCGCTGTATGTGGTGGCCGGCCAGACCCACCCCCGGGTGCTGGCCCGCGACGGTGAGCAATATCGCGACTCGCTCCGCCAGCGCGCCGTGGACCTGGGCGTGGCCGACATGCTGCGGTTCGAACCGGGCTACCTCGGCGTCGACCGGCTGCGTCGCCTGGTCCAGGAGGCCGACGTGGTGCTGCTGCCCTACGACTCGCACGAACAGGTGACCTCGGGCGTGCTCATCGAAGCCGTGGCGTCGCTGACCCCGGTGGTCTCGACCGCCTTCCCGCACGCCGTGGAGTTGCTGGCCAACGGCGTCGGGGTGCTGGTGCCGCACGCCGACCACGAGGCGATCGGCGCGGCGCTGCACCAGATCCTCACCGAACCCGCGTTCGCCGCCGGCATGGTTGCGAGCGCCGCCCGGATCGCGCCGGAACTGCACTGGTCCGCGGTCGCCCAGCGCTACCACGAGATCGCCGAAACCCTGACGCATCAGGTGGCGGTCGCGTGAGCGAGCGCTTGCGAGAGCGACCAGCGGGCAACTCAGGCCGGTTCCCCGCAGGCCGCGAGCGGGAGGCCGGCCGGAGCGAGCGGGAAGGCGCCGGCGTCGGCGCAACTCCGGTGCCGATCTACGACCACCTGGTGCGCCTCTCCGACGATGTGGGCCTGCTGGAGCATGCCCGGGGCGCGACGCCCCGGCGCGAGCACGGCTACTGCACCGACGACGTCGCCCGGGGCCTGGTGGTGCTCGGCCGGGAGCCGGACCTGCCCGCACCGCAGCGCCGGCTGGTCGAGCGCTACCTTGCGTTCGTCACCCACGCGCAGGGCGACAGCGGGGCGTTCCGCAACCGGCTCGGCTACGACCGGTGCTGGCAGGACGAGCCGAGCACAGGTGACTGGTGGGGCCGCGCGCTGTGGGGACTGGGCACCACCGCCGCGCGCAGCGACGTGCCGTGGGTCCGGGAAGCAGCGTTGGACTGCTTCAACCGCGGCGCCACCCAACGGTCCCGGTGGCCGCGGGCGATGGCCTTCGCCGCGCTCGGCGCCGCGGAGATCCTCGACCGGCACCCGGACCACCCGGAGGCGCTCGCCCTGGTGAAGGCGAGCGCGGGGGCGGTCGGCAGCCCGGCCGCCGACCCGGACTGGCCGTGGCCCGAGCCCCGACTCGGGTACGCCAACGCCGTGCTGGCCGAGGCGCTGATCATCGCGGGCCGCTACGGTCACGACGACTCGTTGGCTCGAGGACGGCCTGCGGCTGCTGGACTGGCTGGTGCGTACCGAGACCCACGACGGGCACCTGTCCCCGGCACCGGTGGGCGGTTGGCGGGCGCCGGAGCCCCGACCGGTCTTCGACCAGCAGCCGATCGAGGTCGCCACCCTGGTCGACGCCTGCGCACGGGCGCTGGCGCTGACCGGCGACCCGTACTGGGCAGCCGCCATCCGGCGCGGCGTCGGCTGGTTCCTCGGCGACAACGACGCCGGGCTGGCGATGGCGCACCCGGGTACCGGCGGCGGCTTCGACGGGCTGGGCCGCACCAGCGTGAACATCAACCAGGGCGCGGAATCCACCCTGGCGCTGCTCGCCACCCTGCAACACGGGCGCGCGCTCGACGGCGGGGTCGACGGTCGTGGGTGAACCGGCGCTGGCCGTGCCGGTCGGCCCCCGGCTGCGGCCGGACCCCGGCCGAGTGATCACCCGACTGTTCGTCCCCGGTGAGGAGCTGCCGGACGGCTCCTCCCGGGGCCGTTCCGTCATCGACCGGGTGCTCGGCCTGGACGACGAGGGGGTGGCGGCGGCGCTGGCGGACATCATGCAGCGCTTCGCCGGCCGGCACCGCGACCTGCGCCGGGTGCTGCACGAGCACTTCGACATCGCGACGCACGGGCAGGTCAACCTCGCCCGGCTACGCGAGGACCGCCGGTTGCTGATCGGCGCCTACTTCACCATGGAGTACGCGGTGGAGACCGCCTCGGTCTGCAACCCGTCGATGGTGGCGCATCCGGACCAGAGCGGCCTGGCCCCGGGCGAGGTCCGGTTCGTGATGAGCGTCCGGGCGGTGGGCGAGGGCCACCTGTCGTCGGTGGAGTTCCGCACCGGCGTGACCTCCGCCGACGCGGATCTCACCGTCGACGCCGCCGGTCCGGTGCTGGTGGTCGGTGGCCGCCAACCGGCCGCCTACGTGCGCTCCCTGTTCCAGGCCCGCCTCACCGACCTGGGCGCGGACACCGAGACGGTCAACCGGGTGGTCGCCGGACTCCCCGCGCGCTTCGACGCGGCCTCGTTACGGCACGCGATCGGCGCGCTGCACCCGCATCTGGCCGGTCGCCAGGCCGGGCATCTGGCGATCGAGCAGATCAACCAGGTCGCGGCCGGCGAGTACCAGGTGGCTTTCCCGCCGGACACCACGATCGGTGAACGCCTGCTGTGGCCCGGCAGCGCCGACGAGAGTCACGGCATGGAGGACGTCCGCCTGGTCCGGTTCACCGACGACGACGGTCAGGTCACCTACTACGGCACCTACACCGCCTACAACGGGGTCCACATCGCGCCCCGGCTGCTGGCCACGAAGGACTTCACCACCTTCGAGGTCGGCCAGCTCGCCGGACCGGCGGCCCGCGACAAGGGGATGGCGCTGTTCCCCCGCAAGGTGGGCGGGCAGTACCTGGCGCTGTCACGGTGGGACCGGGTGAACATCAGCCTGAGCACTTCCGCCGACGCCCGGGTCTGGCACCGGGCCGGCATCCTGCACACTCCCCGTGAGGACTGGCAGTTGATCCAGATGGGCAACTGCGGATCGCCGATCGAGACCGACGCCGGGTGGCTGGTGCTCACCCACGGCGTCGGCGCGATGCGGACCTACCGGATCGGCGCGTTCCTGCTCGACCTCGACGACCCGGCCCAGATCGTCGCTGTGCTGCGCGAGCCGCTGTTGTGGGCTGACGAACAGGACCGGGACGGCTACGTTCCCAACGTCGTTTACTCCTGCGGCGCGCTGCGGCACGGCGACACACTGACCATCCCGTACGGCATCGGCGACGCCGTCATCGGTTTCGCCCGGGTCGACCTGCCGACGCTGATCGACCGGATGCGTCCACCGCGATCTGATTCCTGACCGTCCGCCGGCCCGCCGGTCACCCGGCCCGCGGCGGCGAGCGCCGCAGGCCGGGTGCGCGGCTGTGCTCAGCCGACGATGCGGTGGGTGGTCCAGAACGAGGTCAGGTCGGTGCTGGTCGCTGGCCTGGGCGGCGGCCTTGAAGTCGGCCACCGTGGAGATGCCGAACCAGTGACTGGCCGCGTAGCTGGACAGCAGGCGGTCATCACGCTGTCACCGAGCAGCCGGCGCAGGTCATGCAGCGACACACTTGCCGTACGTGTAGATCACCGTGGAGTACCGGGAGGAGTGGGCGTCCCACTAGGACATCGAGTTGGTGATGTTCTCGCCGGTCTGGAACGACACGCTGACCAGCAGTTCGTGCCGGTGACCCCGCGCTGCAGGTCGGTGGCGTAGTCGGTGAAGCCCTCGTCCAGCCACGGCGTGGTGTACTCGTCGTCCCCGACGATCCCGTAGAACCACTGGTGGCCCAGTTCGTGGATGACCGGGGTGGCCGATGCCTGGGAGAGCACCAGCCCCGGGTACTCCATGCCGCCGAACCAGAAGTTGTTGTGCAGGATCATGTCGATCTCGCCGTACGGGTACGCGCCGAACCGGGACGCGTGCCCGACCATCGCCGAGACGCCGGTGGACTGCATGCTGGCCGCGGTCGAGGCGCTGATCGCCACTGGTGCGCCAGGTGTTGAAGACGACGCCGGTGGAGGTGGTGGTGGTCGTCTTCACGAACGGCCCGGCACACCAGGCGAACTCGCGGACGTTGGTGGCGGTGGCCGTGGTGACCGTCCGCCCGGAGCTGCCCGGCGCCTCGGTGGCCGTCCCGGTGGTCGGGGTGAGCACCGTGGTCGGGTGGTCGAGGGTGACCGGTAGTTGCTGGCCAACTGGTAGAACGATTCGCCGTTGTTGGTGTACGGGCTGAGGTGCCAGCCGGCCGCGTCCCGGACCGCGAGCACCGGGATGGCGTTGCCGATGAAGTTGTACGAGCCGTCCCGGCCGAACCGGTCGCTCCGTCCGGCACGGTGATCGACACGTCGAAGCCGACGGTGCCGGTCTGGTCCTGCGCCAACGGGGTCGGCAGGGTGATCTTCACGGCGGTGCAGCTCACTTCGAGCGCGCCGAGGGTACCGCCGGTGACGTTGCTGATCGCGATCGGCTGGTTGCTCGGGCAGCTGCCGTGGTAGTTGTCCCACAGCCGCAGGTAGACCTCGGCCAGCGAGCTCGCCGACAGGTTCTTGAAGGTGACCGACTCGTGGCCGGTCCAGGCGCTGCCGGTGGAGTTGCTGGTCAGGTTGAGGGTGTACGTCGCGTTGCCGGGGGTGCGGGTCGGTCGGTGCCGCCGGTCGGGTTGACCGTCCAGGCGAAGGTGGCGCTGCCGGTGTTCGCGCCGGGGTCGCGGGCGGTGACCGTGGCGCTGCCGGAGCCGGCGGCGCTCGGGGTGCCGGAGACGACGCCGGTGCCGGTCGCGATGGACACCCCGGCCGGCAGTCCGGTCGCCGTCCAGCTGAGCGTGTCGCCCTGTGGGTCGGTGGCGGCGATCGGCAGGTTCACCGGCGATCCGGCCGTCCAGGTCTGCGCGGCCGGGCGCGGTGACCACCGGGCTCTGGCTGGTGGTGCCGCCGGAGACGTTGAGCGCGACGTCGTCGAGCGACGAAGCTGGTCTGCGCGCTGGCGTCCTCGATGCCGGTGTACTTCAGCGTCACCGTCTGCCCGGCGAACGCTGGACAGGTCGACGGTGCGCTGTGCGTACCCGGTGGCCTTGTTGAGGTTGGAGTAGCTGGCGACGTGGTGGTGCCGAGCCGCGACGGTGAGCGTGTCGAACGCCGTCGTGGTGGTGGTCTCGGCGGTGTCGATGTGCAGCCAGTAGCTGAGGGTGGCGCTGGTGCAGCCGGCCGGGAGGGTGACCGTCTGCGCGAGGGTGTCGGTGTGCGTCGAGCCGTACCCGTCCAGCCAGGCGAAGCTGGTGCCGCCGTGGGCGCTCTGCCCGCTGGCCGCGCCGATCACGCCGGACGTCGCGGTCCAGCCGGTGCTACCCGACTCGAATCCGCCGTTGCTGATCACCTGTGCCGGCGTGCAGTCGGCCGCGTATGCGGGTTCCTGCGCCGCCAACGCGACGGCGCCGCTCGCGATCAGCGAGGCGACGACGCCGACGAGCAGGGAAGTGCGGGGGGACCTTCGTGTCATTCCTGGCCTCCAGCCAATGATCGGCGCCCGTGTCCGCCGGTCTGACGGCCCATCGACGCCGATGGATCGGCTGATGTTAGAGGCAGGGGAGTGGGTCAGTCACGAGCTACCCGCGCGTCTCGCCACCGGTGTCGGCGCGTCGCGGCTCCACAGTGGCCAGTCGGCGCCGATCGGTCCTGATCGACTACTCAGGCCGCGAAGCAGGAGAGATCGAACACTCAGCCCGGAGCCCGGAGCCCGGGCCCGGAGAGTCAGCGCGGGAACCCGGTGTGATCGAGCGCGGCGAGCCGGTCCGGGTCGAGGAGCACGTGGATGGCGACGATCCGGTCGGCCGCCACCGTGAAAGCCATCACCGACAGCACCCGGTCGCCGTTCACCACCACCGCCCCGGCGGTCCCGTTGACCAGTGCCGGCCGGACGAACGGGGCGAGCGTCCGGGCCAGCCGCGCCTGCCCGGCCACCGTCTGCGCGCCGCGCAACAGCACGGAGAGCTGCGGCAGCCGCAGCGCCGCCGTCGGCGCGCAGGGTGACCTCCGGGTCGAGGAGCGCGACCAGCCCGGCCAGGTCGCCGTCGCGGGAGGCGGCGTAGAAGGCGTCCACCACCGCCCGCTGCCGACCCAGGTCGGGATCGGGTGCGGGGGCCTCCTGCACCCGGCGGCGGGCCCGGCTGGCCAACTGCCGGGCGGCGGCGGGGGAGCGGTCCAGCAGCGTGCCGATCGTCTCGAACGGCACGGCGAACAGGTCGTGCAGCACGAACGCCAGCCGCTCGGCCGGCGACAGGGTGTCGAGCACCACCATCATCGCCAGCCCGACCGAGTCGGCCAGCACCGCCTCGGCCTCCGGGTCGGCTCCGCCCGCCACCGGGCTGATGTCCGGGTCGGGCAGGTGGAACTCCAGTGGTCGCTCGGCCCGGTGTTCCCGGGAGCGCAGCAGGTTCAGGCAGATCCGGGCGAGTACCGTGGTCAACCAGCCACCCAGGTTGGCCACCTCGCGCGGGTCCGCGCCGCTGGCCCGCAGCCAGGTGTCCTGGACGGCGTCGTCGGCCTCGGCCCAGGAGCCGAGCATCCGGTAGGCGAGCGCGCGCAGCCGGGGCCGGTGCTGCTGGAAGACCTCGGTCAGCCCGACTGCCCCGTCCACCGGTGTCACATCCCTCCCGCGCCAGGTGTCTACCGGGCGACCTTGGAAAACGTAGCTCATCGGTCCGGCCGGCAAACCGGACGGACCAGACGGGAGTACTCATGTCCGCACCGATCCTGCTCACCGGCGGCACCGGCACCCTCGGCAGCCAGGTGCTGCCGCTGCTGCTCGCCGCCGGCCACCCCGTGCGGGTACTCAGCCGCAGCCAACGCGAGGACACCCCCGGTGTGGAGTACGTCACCGGCGACCTGGGTACCGGGGCCGGCGTCGACGCGGCAGTGGCCGGCGTCGAGATCGTGGTGCACTGCGCCGGCAGCGCCAAGGGCGACGACGTCAAGGCCCGTACGCTGGCCGTCGCGGCGGCTCGGGCGGGCGTCCGGCACCTGGTGAACATGTCCGTGGCGGGAGCCGACCGGGTGCCGGTGACCGGCCCGGTGAGCCGGGCGGTGTTCGGCTACTTCGCCCAGAAGCTGGCCGCCGAAAAGGTGGTCGTCCGCCAGCGGCGTGCCGTGGACGACGCTGCGCGCCACCCAGTTCCACGACCTGGTGCTGATGGTCGCCCGGGGAGCCGCGAAGTTGCCGGTCGTGCCGGTGCCGGCCGGTTGGCAGGTGCAGCCGGTTGATGCCCGGGACGTGGCGGAGCGTCTGGTCGAGTTGGCCCTCGGCGAGCCGGTCGGGCTCGCGCCGGAGTTCGGCGGGCCGCGGGTGTACCCGATGACCGAACTGGTCCGCGACTACCTGCGGGCTGCCGGCCGGCGACGGCCGCTGCTGCCGATCTGGATGCCCGGCGAGCGCGGCGATCCGGGCCGGCGCCAACCTCACCCCGGAGCACGCCGACGGCCACCGGACCTGGGAGCAGTTCCTGGCCGAGCGGGTCCGGCCCCGGACCTGACCCGGCCACCCCAGCCCGCGTCGGGGAACGGGGCGGGGAGCCGCGGGCCGGTGGGCCGCCAGGGACGACGGCGGCCCACCGGGCGCGGGGATCAGCGACCCTGCAACGACTTCACGTTGTTGCCGAAGGTCCAGCTCTTCGAGCCGTCCCAGTTGATCGACCAGGTCATCAGCCCCTTGAGGCTGCTGTTGTACGCCTGGCTGACCAGCGCCGGGGTCATGTACCCGCCGCCCGCGCCGGACTGTGCCGGCAGGCCGGGGACCTGCTTGTCGTAGGGCACCCGGACGGTGACGCCCTGGATGGTGAGCCCGGCGTTGAGGCAGTTGGTCTGCACCGTGGAAGCCCTGCACCGTGCCGGCCGGGTAGGAGTCGCCGGAGCAGCCGTACATGCTGCCGTTGTAGTACTGCATGTTCAGCCACCACAGCCGGCCGTTGTCCACGTACTTCTTGATGATCGGCAGGTACGAGCCCCAGATCGAGCCGTAGGTGACGCTGCCCCCGGTGACGTACGCGGTCTCCGGCGCCATCGTCAGCCCGAAGTTGCGCCGGCATCTGGCCGAGCACCCCGTCGATGATGCGGATCAGGTTGGCCTGTGACGTGGAGAGCGTGCTGATACTGCCACTGCCGGTCAGCCCGGTCTCGATGTCGATGTCGATGCCGTCGAAGTTGTTGGCCTTCAGGATCGGCACGATGGTCGCCACGAACCGGTCAGCCACCGCGCTCGAGCTGAGGTCGATCCCGGCAGCGGCGCCGCCGATCGACATCAGCAGGGTCGCGCCGGCCGCCTTCGCCTGGCACATCTCGGCCGGCGTCGGCACCTTCACGCCGGCGTCCATGCCGTTCTCCCAGAGCACCGTGCCGTCCGAGCGGATCACCGGGAAGGCCAGGTTGATGACGTTGTACCCGTGCTGGGCCATCCGGGCGTCGGTGATCGGGATCCAGCCGAGTCCGGGGTGGACACCGTTGCTCGCGCCGTCCCAGTTCTCCCAGTAGCCCTGGAGCACCTTCCCGGCCGGCCGGGACTTCACCCCGCACGACCCGCCCGTGGCGGTCGGGGTGGGAGTTGGCGAGGTGGTGGTCCGCGACGGCGTGGGCGAGACGGTCCGCGACGGCGAGGTCGTGGGAGTGGGCGAGGTGGTCCGGGTCGGGCTGGCGGTGGGGGTCGGGTTGCCGCCGCAGGTGCCCAGGTCGGTCCAGAGTGACGGGGTGGCGGCCGGGTTCCAGCCGGCGCCGACGTAGGCGGTGTGGGTGACCAGCGCCTTGTAGAGGTGGCCGCCGTAGGTGACCTGGGTGCCGACGGTGTAGGTGTTGCCCTCGGCCCAGGCCGGGGCGGTGCAGGTGACCACGGCCGCGCCGGCGGACGGGGTGAGGACGGTGGTTACCGTTGCCAACGCTGTGACCAGGGCCAGCGCTGCGCCGGCTACCACGGCGATGCGACGTCGACTTGCCACGGTGCCTCCAGACACATCGATGGATCGATGGTCACGGACGCTATCAGTTAACAGTCTTAAATGTAAGAGTCCAGCAGGGACCGCGCCGCATGCAACCCTCAGGGCCGGTGCAGACGACACACCTGCGAAGCCGCCCGGCCACTGCCGGACGGCGGTGGAGGGAGCCATGGGAACCGAAGTGGACGCCGAGTACGCCGACTTTGTCGAGGCGAGACTCGGCCGGCTGCACAAGACCGCATACCTGATGTGCGGCGACCCGCACCACGCCGCCGACCTGGTACAGAACACGCTGCTCTCGCTCTACGTGCACTGGCGGCGGGCCAGCGCGGCGGACAACCTCGACGGCTACGTCCACCGGATCATGGCCCGTCGCTTCATCGACGAACAGCGCCGCCCGTGGCGCCGGGTGTTGCTGCGCGCAAGCCTGCCGGAGCAGCCGCCCGCAGCCGAGTACGACCGGCTGGGCGACCGCGACCGGCTGCTGACCGCGCTGCGGGCGGTACCTCCCCGCCAGCG
Source organism: uncultured Actinomycetota bacterium (assembly GCA_963794685.1). Taxonomy (GTDB): domain Bacteria; phylum Actinomycetota; class Actinomycetes; order Mycobacteriales; family Micromonosporaceae; genus CAVTWH01. Next base: position 426,253 of record CAWCFK010000018.1, read on the forward strand.
CGCCGTGCTGGTGCTGCGCTTCTTCGCCGACCTGTCCGTCGAGGACACCGCCACCGCGCTCGGTTGCGCGGCCGGAACCGTCAAGAGCCAGTGCGCCCGGGGCCTGGCCACCATGCGCGAACTGCTGACACCGCAACCCGTCCACGCCAACGGATCGGAGGACGACCGTGCAATTCACTGACGAGCAGATGTCCGGGGACGAACTGCGCACTCTGCTGACCGGGGCGGTCACTCCGCCTCCGGCGTTGACCGTGCAGGGTTTGCTGCAGGACGGCCACCGCCGGGTTCGCCGCCGCCGGCTGGCCACCGCGACGGCGGTGGGGGCGCTGGCCGCCGCGGTCGCGCTGGTGGTCGCCTTCCCGGCGGCCCTCCCTCGGCACGCCATGCCCGCCCGGCCGGCCCAGTCGCCGGTGCCCACCGGCACCGCGAGCACCGGCCCGGTGGTCCCGCCGGTGACCCGGACCTGCCCCCTGGCAGCGCTGGCCGTGCCGCCGGGGAACGGCCCCGCACCGATGGAGATCAGCCCCAACGGCCGGTACATCGTCGGACACACCAATGTCGGCCAGAACTTCCGCCCGGTGTACTGGACCGACGGGGTACCCCGGATGGTGCCGTACCCGTCCGACGCGAGCTCGGTCGAATTGACCGGGGTCACCAACGACGGCACCGCGGTCGGCGCGCTGTGGTCGGGCAGGTACAGCTACGTGGTCCGCTATCGGGACGGGGTACTGCGCAAGCTGCCGTATCCGGCCGGCGGCCCGTGGTACCTCGCCCAGCAGTGGATCAACGAGGCCGGCGACATCATGGCCACCGTCGAGCACCTGAATATCGACAACGACCCGCTGCTGTCGGTGGTCTGGCCGGCCGGCTCGGACACCCCCGAACTGATCACCCCCCCGGCGAACGTCAGTTTCAGGGGCATCGCCGCGGACGGTTCGCTGCTCGCCATGGCGAACATGGACCGGCCGGATCTCAACTCCGCGTACGTCTTCGATCGGCACGGCCGCAACCCGCGGGAGCTACCCACCCCGGCCGGCTGGAACAGCCTCGCCCAGTTCGTGCGCGGCGACTGGGCAGTTGGCGAGATCGTCCGGCAGGACGGCTGGCGGCCCAGCCCACCCTACTCGGCCCGCTCGGTCCCGCCGGGCCACGTGTACGCCGCCGCCTGGAACTTGCGCACCGGCGAACTGGTCCAGCAGCCCGGTGCCACCTACGCGGACGTGGTGGGCGTCGACGGTATGGCCGTCGACTCCGACAACCTGCTGGTGCTGGACCGGAACAACCGGTACCGGCTAGCTCGGCCGGACCTCCACGACACGTCGGCGCGCATCTTCATCACCTCGGTGGCCGACGACGGTCAGGTCGTCGGCTGGGCGGGCGGCGCGGCCCTGCGCTGGCAGTGCTGACCTGACGGAGATCCGGGCAGGCACGGCCGCGCCGCGCCTGCCCGGAAACCCATGTCCGGCTCCGTCCCCGAGCCAACTCTGAAACAGACCCTGCTGCGCGTCCGGCTGGGCGCCACGCTCATCCGAACTCGCGGTCAGCGGTGGGAGGTGGAGGTGGGCTCGTCGGATCGGCGGCCGACCGGACCTGCTGCCGGGGTAAGCCGGCGGGTGCCGGCCAGAGTCTGGAAGCTGTGCGAGTAGGCCGGCTGGACGGCCGGGTCGATCCGGGGATCGGGAAGGCCGTCGGTGGGGGTCGGGGGTGTGGAAGAAGTCCGCCTGTACCCGCTGCGGCGTCACGTCGATCAGCGTGTACCCGTGGCCCACCCCGTCCAGGTAGCGCACCCAGGGGTTGGTGGCGCTCACCGCACCCACCACTCCCGCCGTCGCGGTCAGCGCCGCCGCGGTCGGGGTACCGGCCGGCAGCGTCGCGCGCACCAGCTCGTAGAAGCCGTCACTGGTCACCGAGGGGCAGACGAACTCCACTCCGGCCGAGTCCCAGCCGGTCGCCGTGCGGTTGACCGGCAGTTCGGCGGCCCAGGAGGAGTGGATATCGCCGGTCAGCACCACCACGTCGCCACGGGCGGGCGGCTGGGCGGCGCTGTGCGTCAGCAGGTCGTGCTGGTCGGCCTGGTAACCGTCCCACTGGTCGGAGTTGAGTAGGGTCACGCCGCCCGGCACCCCGAGCGCCGCACCCGGCCAGCGCACCGGGGTCAGCATCACCTGGTTGCCCACCAGGTGCCAGCGCCGACCGGAGCGGGCCACCGTGTCCTTGAGCCAGGCCAACTGCTCCGGCTCGGGCAGATGCCGGGACGGGTCGGCCAGCGCCGCGTCCACGGCCGGCACCCCGGTCGGGATGAACCCGCCGCCGACCCCGGTGAGGCACGTACCTGGGCGCTGGTCTCGGGTCTCCAGCACCGGACGCAGGCGCGGAGGTGGACCGTAGAAGAACATGCACCCCGGCACGTCCACCTGGGCGCTGCGGTTCTGCCGGGTCTCCAGCACCGACAATTCGGCCAGCGCGCCGAAGGTGAACCGCTTGAAGAACCGGATGCCCCGGTGCGGGACCGCCCGCTGCTCGGGTAGCCGGAACTGGCATCCACTCCAGGTAGGCCTGGTACGCCTCGCGTCGCCGGGTGGCGAACTCGCCCTCGGTGCCGGGAGTGTGGTTCTCCGCGCCAGTGGCCCAGGCGTTGTTGGCCGACCTCGTGGTCATCGAAGATGGTGATCCACGGATGCGCCTCGTGCGCCGCGCGCAGATCCGGATCGGCCTTGTGCAGCGCGTGCCGGCAGCCGGTACCCGGCCAGGTCGATGGTCTCGGTGACCGGCTGGGCGTCGCGGGTACCGATCAGCGCGGCCGGCCCGTACCGGTCCGCCCCGTTGCCGTACTCGTAGATGTAGTCCCCGACGGTGCAGTACGAAGTCCAGGTCTTCCCGGTGCGCCAGGGCCCGGTACGCGCCGAAGTACCCGCCCGGCAGTTGCTGCAGGACAGCGCCCGCGGCTTCCGAGGCGAGTCCCTGACCCTGGTAGGTCTTCCGGATCAGGTAACCGATCTCAGGTTCGGCGTAGCTGGTTCGTCCCTTCAACATGCCGCAGTTGCCGATCAGCGCAGCGGTATCCCGCGCCCGCAGCGCATGCCAGCATCGGCTCTCTCGGCGTCACCCGGGCGGTGGTCCGGGTAGCGGGCGGGGCCGGGTCCACCACTGGGCCAGGCCCACGGCCAGCAGCGCGCACACCGCGCCGGCCAGCGCGAACCAGACGGTGATCTCGACCTTGCGGTGCTGCAGGGCGATCGAGTTGGGCAGGTCCAGCAGCGTGTCGGTGAGCGCCTTCGCGTTCTGTGCCGGGTGGTACTCGCCGCCGGTCAGGGTGGCCACCTGGGTCAGCGTCTCCTCGTCGATCTGCTGGCCGCGCCGGCCGCCGCCCGCCGCCGCCCCGGTTCCCGCCGGGCTGGGCCGAAGCCGCCCTGGTCGCTGCTGATCTGGTCGGGGGTGCAGACGAACGCGGCCGGATTCTCGGTACCGAAGCCGATCGTGTAGATCCGCAGCCGGCGGGCGGCGGCCTGCTGGGCGGCGGTCACCGGGTCGACGCCCTGGGTGTTCGCCCCGTCGGTGAGCACCACGATGGTGTCCGGCTCGAACCCGCCGCCGGTCACCGGCTCGTCGGCGGACAGGTCCACGCCACTGGCCGGCACGTTCGGGTTGATGGTGGCGATCGCGTCGATCGCGGACAGGATGCCCAGCCCGATCGCGGTGCCCCGGGAGGTGCGCAGCGTGGCGATCGCGTCGAGCAGCTGGTCCTTGTCGGTGGTCGGCGGCACCAGCAGCGCGGCGATGCCGGAGAACGCCACCAGCCCGATCCGGGTGCCGTTGTGCTGGGCCTTGACGAAGTCGCTGGCCGCCGTCTCGGCCACGGTCAGCCGGTTGGGCGGCACGTCGGAGGAGCACATCGAGGTGGACACGTCGATGACCAGCAGGATCGCCGAGGAGTCGATGGGTACCACGGTGTTGGCCCGGGGCCGGGCGCCGGCCACGCTCGAGCAGCACCAGAGCCAGGCGCGAAGAGGGCCAGTGGCACCTTGCGTCGCCACGCCGAGCGGTCCGGCAGCGCCGCGCGGATGAGGGTGATGCTGGAGACCCGTACCGCCGTGCGTCGCCGACGTCGCCGCAGCCAGCGCCCGGACACCGAGCAGCGCGGGGAACGCCAGCAGGGCGAGCAGGGCCCACGGCCAGGTCAGCGCCATCACAGTATCCGTCCGAACCAGAGGGTCATCAGTATCCCACCGACGGTGAGCAGCAGCAGCGCTGCGAGCGGCGGCAGCTCCGGTCAGCTCCACCGGCTGCGTCTTCGTGGTGATCCGCAGGTCCACCGAGTGCGACGAGGCGTCCAGCGCCGCCTGGTCACCGGCCGGGTGGTACGCCCCGGTGGTGGTCTGTCGCGATCTCGGTGAGCAGCTCCTCGTCCAGCGCGGTGGCGACCTGGAATCCGTCGACCGCGACCGTGGTGCCCTCGGCGGTGCCGATGCCGACGGTCTCGATGTGTACCCCGGCGGCGGCGGCGACCTCGGCGGCGGCGAGCGCGTCCGGGCCGGAGGTGTCCTCGCCGTCGGAGAAGACCACGATGGTGGCCGACCCGTGGTAGTCCACCTGCGGCGGCACGTCCGAGTCGGGGTCGGGTAGCTGCACGGTCTTCCCGACGATGGTGCTCAACGCGGCCAGGATCGCCTGCCCCAGCGAGGTGCCGCCGGCCGGGTGCAGTCCGGCGACGGCGGCGATCGCCTGCCGGTGGTCGCCGCCGGCGGGCTGCTGGGTGGTGAGCGCGCCCTGGTCGAAGGCGACCACGCCGACGTCCACCGTCTCCGGCTGGGCCTGGATGAAGCTGGTCGCGGCGGCCTGCGCGGCGGCCAGCCGGGTCGGCTGCGCGTCGGTGGCGGTCATGCTGTTCGACACGTCCACCGCCACGATCACGGTGCCGGCGATCCGCGGCAGCGCCACGTTGGCCTGCGGCCGGGCCAGCGCCGTCAGCAGCAGCGCGAGCGCGGCCAGGAACAGCAGCGGGGGCAGGTGCCGGCGCCAGGCCGCGCCGACCGGGCGCAGTCCGGCCGCCGCCAGCGCCCGGCTGCGTTCGCGGTGCAGCAGCCGGTACCCGGCGAGCAGGGCCACCGTCACCAGCGCGGCCACGAGCAGCAGGAGGGGGTACCGGAAAGTCATCGCCGTCGCCGTTTCGTCGCCCGCACCATCGCCACCAGCGCGCCGGTCGGGTCCTGGTCGGTACCGACCCGGTGGGCCACCGCCCCGGCCCGGCGCATCGTCGCCGTCAGCGCCTCCTCCCGGGCCGTCACCTGCGCGCGCAGCCGCTGTCGGAAGAACGGGTCACCGGTGTCGGCGAGCAGCTGCTCGCCGGTCTCCGCGTCCTCCACCAGCACCAGCCCGATGTCGGGCAGGTCCAGCTCGACCGGGTCGACGATCCGGATGGCGACCACCTCGTGCCGCTGGCCCAACCGGGTCAGCTCCGGCTCCCAGCCGTCCGTCGCCGATGAAGTCGGAGATCACCAGGACCAGGCTGCGCCGCCGGGCGGTGCGGGCGGCCAGCCGGAGCATCGCGGCCAGGTCGGTGGGGCGGCGGTCGGGGCGACCGGTGGGCGGTCGGGTGAGCTGGTCAGTGATGTGCAGCAGGTGGGTACGGCCGGTGCGCGGCGGGATCACCCGCTGGGCGGCGTTGTCGTAGAGGATCGCGCCCACCCGGTTGCCGGAGCCGGTGAACAGCCGGCCCAGGCTGACCGCCAACTCGGTGAGCAGCCGGTCCTTGCCGTGCCCCCCGGCGCCCTCGCCGTGCCCTCCAGTGCCCTCGCCTTGCCCCCCAGCGCCGAAGCGCATCGAGGCGGACCGGTCCAGCACCAGCCAGGCGGTCAGTTCCCGGTCCTGGGTGTACTGGCGGACGAACGGCTCGTCCATCCGGGCGGTGACGTTCCAGTCGATGTGCCGGACGTCGTCCTCGGGGGTGTACTCGCGCAGGTCCGCGAAGTCGATCCCGGCGCCCCGGAACACCGTCCGGTACCCGCCCTGGACCTGCCCGTCGAGCCGACGGACGACCTGCCACTCCAGCCGCCGCAGCAGCCGGTCCGGGGTCCCGGTCACCGGGGCCACGGCCGCTCCCGGGCGGGTACGTCGGGCACCGGCAGCGCGTCGAGCACCTGGGCCAGGATCGCGTCGGCGGTGACCTCCTCGCCCAGCGCCTCGTAGGAGAGCACCAGCCGGTGCCGCAGCACATCCATCGCCAACTCGGTGACGTCCTCGGGCACCGCGTAGTCGCGGCCACGTACGTAGGCCAGCGCGCGGGCGGCGAGGATCAGGTTGATGGAGGCGCGCGGGCTGGCGCCGTAGGTGACGTACCGGGCCAGCTTGGCCAGCCCGACGTCCTCGGGCCGGCGGGTCGCCCCGGCCAGCCGCACCGCGTACCCGATCAGCGCCGGGTCCACGTACACCCGCTCCACCGCGGCCTGCATCGCGGTGAGCTGTTCGAGGTCGACGATGGGCCGGCTGGCCGGCGGGGCGACGATGGCCCGCTCGACGATGACGAACTCCTCGGTGTCGCTGGGGTAGTCCACCAGCACCTTCATCATGAAGCGGTCGACCGCGGCCTCGGGCAGCGGATAGGTGCCCTCCTGCTCGATCGGGTTCTGGGTGGCCATCACCAGGAACGGCCGGGGCACCAGGTGGGTCTCCCGTCCGATGGTGACCTGCTGCTCCTGCATCACCTCCAGCAGCGCGCTCTGCACCTTGGCGGGCGCCCGGTTGATCTCGTCGGCGAGCAGCAGGTTGGTGAAGACCGGCCCGAGCGACACCTGGAACTCGCCGCTGCGCTGGTGGTAGACGCGGGTGCCGACGATGTCGGCGGGGACCAGGTCGGGAGTGAACTGCACCCGGTGGAACTGCCCGCCGACCGCGCCGGCCAGCGACTTCACCGCGAGCGTCTTGGCCAGCCCCGGTACCCCCTCGACCAGCAGGTGGCCGCGCGCGAGCAGCGCCACCAGCAGCCGATCCAGCAGCGCGTCCTGACCCACGATGGTCTTCTTGACCTCGTAGCGGATCTGCTCCACCGGGTTGTCCCCGGCCGGGCCCTGTGCTGTCGTCATCTTCGGTGTCCCTACCTGTCTGTCACTGCTGGGGTGCCCGGTCGCCGCCGCCGGCGGCCACCGCCGCCCCGATGGGTACTGCGAAGCCGATGCCGATGAAGGTGTCCGAGTCGGTCGGGTTGGCCAGCGCCACCACGATGCCGACGATCGCGCCGGTGCTGTTCAGCAGCGGGCCGCCGGAGCTGCCCGGGTTGACCGCCGCGTCGAACTGGATGAGTCCGGTCAGCTTCCCGGTCGGCGTGGCGGCCGCCCGGTCCAGGCCGGAGACCACACCGGTGGTGACGCGTCCGGGTCAGCCCCAACGGGTTGCCGATGGCGACCACGTTGTCGCCGACCGCGAGCCGGCCGCCGAGCACCGCCGGGACGACCAGCGACGGCAGCGTGGTCGGTTGCAGGATGGCGATGTCCAGGGCCGGGTCGGCGGCGAGCACGGTGGCGGCCGAGACGGTCTCGTCGGCGAAGGTCACCTGGATGCTCGCAGCGTCCTTCACGACGTGCAGCGCGGTGAGGATGGTGGCGTCGGCGTTGACCACGACGCCGGTGCCGGAGAAGCCGCCGGTGCCGTTCGCGGCGAGCGCGTCGATGGTGACCACCGACGGGGCGAGCGCCTGGTAGATCTCGGCGGTGGTCGGCGGGCGGCTCGCGGTCGGGCTGGCGGTGGCCCGCTTGCTCGGTGACGTCTGCGGGCTGCTGCCCGAGCCCCAGTGGAAGAACAGCACCGCGGTGAGCACCAGTAGCACCACCACTGCGACACCAGCGAGCAGCGCCCGGCGGGTGGGCCGGGATCGCTGCGGCACGGGGGTTTCCGGCGTATCCGTCGCCAATCCGCCCATGCTGTACCGCCTCTGACCCGACCGGGGGCTCCAACGTAACCGAGCAACCTCGGAATCAGGTAACACTGTTTTTTCGCAGGTCAGGAACCGACGAGGGGTGGCGGCGGGCTGCATTGCCCGCCGCCGCCCCGGTGCGCGTCGACGCCTAGTGCCCGGCGCCTGCGCCGGCCGTGACCAGCGCCTTCACCGTGGACACGTCGTCGAGGTGGTAGCTGTACCCGATCGCGGCGACGGTGCCGTTGGTCTCGCACGGGCCGGAGTTGGTGAGCAGGTTGTTGCGGGCCACCAGCCGGCCGGGGGCGGAGTCCGCGTACCCGCTCGCCGACCAGCAGGCCTGCACCACGTTCTCGAACACGTTGTTCTCGACCAGGGCGCCGGCGTTCATGGTGGAGGCGATGCCGTAGTAGGCGCTGTCGCCGGTGATGTTCGAGTAGTAGTTGTCGTAGATGTGTACCGGGTCGCCGAAGCGCAGTCGCGGGTTGCGCTCCATGGTGCGGTCGAACCAGTTGTGGTGGTACGTGATCCGCAGGTGCCCGGTGTCCTCGCTGGCGTTGTCGTCGTCGTGCCCGATCAGCGAGTTCTTGAAGTGCGTGACGAAGTGGTTCCAGGACACCGTGATGTAGTCGGCCGCGTGGGTGGCGTCCACCAGGCCGTCGTAGTAGTCGATGCCGTGGTCCAGGTCGCTGCCGAGGGTGTTGTGGTCGACCAGGATGTGGTCGGCGTCCTGGATGTGGACGGCGTCCTTGTCACCCGAGGACACCTTGGAGATGTTCAGGTTGCGGATGACGACGTTGGCCGGATGCATGTGCTCGATGGACAGCTCGATGCCGACCAGGCCGGAGTTCGCGCCGACTCCGATGATGGACTTGTTGTCCCGCACCACGACCGTGCCCGATCCGGTGATCATTCCGCTCACCAGGATCGTCAGCGGCGTGGTCTTGATGTTCGCCTGGGCTTGCAGTTGAGCCAGAGTGGTCACCGTGACGGTGGCTCCACAGAGCCCGCCGATGGTCGGACCGCCCACGCCGGCCCAGCCCTCCACCAGTGGCGGTGCCACGTTGCAGGGTGTGGACGAGGTGCTGGGGGATGGCGTCGGTGACGCTGAGCTTGGCCGGGGGCTGGAGGGGGAGGAGCCCGGCGTCGTCGGGTTGGGGCCGGCCGCGTCGGCGACCAGCACGTCGTCGATCTCGCCGGCCGCGTAGCTGGTGGCGAAGCCGGTCTGCCCGGCGGTGTACTGGCTGTCTGTCGCGGTCAGCGTCGGTCCGCCGGCAACCGAGCCGGTGAGCGAGGTCCCGGACATGGTCAGGGTCAACGAGTACCAGCTACCCGCGCTCACGGTGAACGAGGCGGTCGCCAGCGGGGTGAGGGTGCCGGAGACCCGCTTGCCCAGTACCACCGTGCCCGAGCCGGTCAGCGCCAGGTAGTAGTAGCTGGTGTTGGTCCTTACCCGGCCGAGCAGCGCGGTGAACCGGGTGGCGTTGCCGAAGGCGGTCGGCTTCACCCGGGCGGTGACGGTCGAGTTCGTCCACGACGTACTGCCGGCGCGGGCCACCGCATCGGACGAGGTGCCGCCCTGGCGCAGCACGGAGGAGCCGTCGGTGACCACCGACCAGGTACCGCCGGAGGTGCTCCAGCCCGACGAGTTGCCGTCTTGGAAATCGTCGCTGAACAGGGTGGCCGCACCGGCCGTGCCGACGCCGAGCACCGACCAGGCGAGCACGGCGGTGGCGGTGACGGCGGTGAAGATGGCGAGCAGTCGGGTGGACGGGCGTCGACGGTGCGACGACCCGACAGGAAAACGCATGGGGGTGCTCCCTTCCCGAGCCGGTACCGGTGGGGTGCGCCGGTACCGGCTGCATGAAGTTCCCGTGGATTACGGGCGGGTTAGGAAAGCGCTTTCCTTCTTCACGGTCGCATCAGGCGTCAACGACTGTCAATACCTCGGCATGTGCAGGTTGTTTGCAGCCGATCAACCCAGCGTGATCTTCGCGAACGTCGGCAGGGTGGGCACGGCCGAGCCGCCAGCCGGCTCGTTGGTGACCGCGAACGCCTCCTGGCCGCGAACGCCGGTGATCAGCACGGTGCCGCCGGTCGCGTCGGTGCCGAGCAGGCCCTTGGCGGTGGTCTGCGCGCCGGACAACATCCACAGCTCGTAGGTGCGGCCGGAGCCGGGGTCGGGCAGGTCGCCCAGTACCGCGACCGCCTCGTTCATCGACTGCGACACCACCAGGCTCACCCTGCCGGTGCCGCCCGGCCCCGGCGCACTGCGCAGGGTGGCGTCCGGTGCGTTGAGGACCGCCTCCACCCGCGACGCCGTGGCCGCCTGCTGACGCGCGTCGCGTACCCGCTGCTCCTGCACGCCCGCGCCGACGCCCAGCACGACCAGCACCGCGGCCGCGGCCACCGCGATCGCCAGCGGTCGTCGCCACCGACCGGCAGCGACCGGCCGGACCCGCTCAGGACCCACCTGGCGGGTCCGGGTCACCTCGGCCAGCACCCGGTCCCGCAGGCCGGCCGGCGGCGCGGCTTCCGTCCCCTCGGCCAGCCGGGCAGCCGTCTCGGTCAACTCGCCCACCTCGAGCGCGCACGCCGGACACTCGGCCAGGTGCCGGACGAACTGGGCCCGCTCGATGTCGGTCACCGCATTGAGGGCGTACGCGCCGGACAGCGCGTGGATGTCGGTCATCCGAAACTCACCCCCAGGCAGTCCCGCAGCCGGATGAGGGCGTCCCGGATCCGCGTCTTGATCGTCGGCAGCGCCGCACCGAGCTGCTCGGCCACCTCGCGGTAGCTGAAGCCCCGGTAGTACGCGAGGGTCACCGCCTCGCGCTGCAACTCGGTCAGGCCGGCCAGGCAGCGGCGCACCTGCTGCTGCTCGAACCGGGCGGTGGCCGCCTCCACCACCTCGTCGAAGGCGACCTCGGAGACTGCCGTGCGGCGCGCCCGCTCAGCGCTGGCCAGCTCGGAGCGGACCCGGTCGACGGCGCGCCGGTGGGTGATGGTCAGCACCCAGCTCAGCGCCGAACCGCGGGCCGGGTCGAACCGGCCGGCCGTGCGCCACACGTCGATCAGCGCCTCCTGCGCCACCTCCTCGGCCTGCGCCCGGTCCCGCACGATGCGCAGCGCCAGCCCGAAGACCCGGGAGGCGAGCCGGTCGTACAGCGTCGTGAAGGCCGCCTGGTCGCCGCCCGCGACCCGGCTCAGCAGGGCGTCCAGCTCGGGCGGGTCGACCGAGCCGGGCACCAGGCGGGGGCCGAAGGTGGTCATCACGATGAGTATTCGGTACGGACGCCAGGTCGGATGGCCCGCTGACGAGAAATTCACACCGGGCAATCCGGTGGTCCGGTCGCCACCGAAGACCCCGCAGCAAGGGCGACACGGCCGGGCACCCGTCCGGCGCGGTCGCCACCGCCACGCCGACCGGTGCGGGCGGGGTCGACGCCGGTACCGCCAGGGTGCCGCGCGAATCCGGCACGGAGGCCGAGATGACAGCGAAACCCTTCACGAGCGCGGGGTCGGCAGCGACCACGCGGCCCGCGAAGACCAGGAGAGGCCGGCGGATCGCGGGGCTCGAGCGCCGCGTCCGCGCTGCTGCTCGCCGCAGGACTGAGTCGGGCTGGGGCCGAGCACCGCCACCGCGTCCAGCCACCGGGAGGCGCCGCTGATCGCGGCCGACCCGGCGGTCGACAACACCGACCTCTACGCGTTCGTCAGCCCCGACGGCCCGGGCTACGTCACGTTCGTGGCGAACTGGAGCCCGTTCGAGGAGCCCAACGGCGGACCGAACTTCTACCCGTTCGCCACCGACGCCGCGTACAACATCAACGTCGACAACGACGGCGACGCCAAGCCCGACGCCATCTTCCGGTGGACGTTCCACAACGTCGACAAGCGCGGCACCGACACGTTCCTCTACAACAACGGCCCGGTCACCTCGCTCGACGACGAGAACCTGCTGTTCCGCCAGACCTACACGCTGGAGACGTCGTTCAACGGCGCGCCGTTCAAGACCCGGATCGCCGACGCGCCGGTCGCGCCGTCGCGGGTCGGCAAGGCGTCGATGCCGGACTACCAGACGCTGCGCGACGCAGGCCGACGCTGACCCTGCCGGGCGGCTGGAAGACCTTCGCCGGCCAGGCCGACGACCCGTTCTTCCTCGACCTGCGGGTCTTCGACCTGCTCTACGGCGGCGACCTGAGCGAGGTCGGCCAGGACACGCTGGCCGGCTACAACGTCAACACCATCGCGCTGCAGGTGCCGTTCAAGGACGTGGCGCTGAACGGCGACGCCGCCCGCAACCCGGTCATCGGCGTGTGGACCACCACCGAGCGCAGCCGGGTCCGGCATGACCGGCAGGCCGAGCCGGTCCGACCGGCGGCGACCGGGTGCAGGTGTCCCGGCTGGGCAACCCGCTGGTCAACGAGGTGGTCATCCCGGCCGGCGCTGAAGGACACGTTCAACTCGCTGAGCCCGGACAAGGACGCCGGCATCCCGGCCGTGGTGGCCCGGGTCACCGACCCCGAGGTGCCCGAAGCTGCATCGAGGGCATCTACAAGATGCCCGGCGCCCGGCCACGCCGCGCAACGACCTGGTCGAGATCTTCCTGACCGGCATCACCACCAAGGCCGGCGGGCCGATCAAGGCCGACCTCAACTCGCAGCTCAACAACGCCGACGTCGACCGCGACGAAGTTCCGGCCGTCGGAGATGCTGCGGCTCAACCTGGGCGTGCCGGTCACCGCGCAGCCGAACCGGCTCGGTGTGCTCGCCGGCGACCTGCAGGGCTTCCCGAACGGCCGGCGGCTCACCGACGACGTCGTCGACATCGCCCTGCAGGCGCTCGAGGGCGCGGCGCAGACCGGCAAGCTGGTCGACGCCCTGGCCACCGGCGACAAGGTGGACGCCAACGACAACGCCGTTCAGCGGCACCTTCCCGTACGTGGCGCTGCCGAACGTCGGCGCGGTCAACAAGGGCGGCGGTACCGGTGCGGGCGCGGCCACCGGCGACGGGCACCCGGGCGAATCGACCGCACCCACCATGGCCGGCGCCAGCCAGCCTGACGAGGGCCTGGCCGATGTGCCCGCGATGGCGATGGTGGCCGGTGGCGCGGCCGGCGCGGCGGCCCTGGCCGGTGGCGCCTGGTTCTGGTGGCGTCGCGCAGCGGGATCGGCTCGACGGCGACCGCTGTCGCAATGCCGGCCGGCTCCGACGATCCGACCCTGCCCAGCTGATCCAACTCAGGCCGGGGGCGGGCGCCCGTCCGCCCCCGGCCCCTACCCCGGAGGACGTCATGCGCACACTGCTACCCCGACGCGGCACGCGGGCCGCCGCCGTCGCGGGACTCGCACTGCTGGTACTGCTCGCCGGCGGCGTCGTCGGCCGGCGGGCGGGCGGCGGCGAAGCCCCGGCCGGACCGGCCGCGTCGAGCGCCGATCCGGCGTCGGCGTCGACCGGCTCGGAGCCGCCATCGAACGCGCCCAGCAGCGGCTGCGGCTGGTGCCCGGCGACTGGGTGACCTGGGCCGCGCTCGGCTCGGCCTACCTGGAGCGGTCCCGGGTCAGCGCCGATCCCAGCTGGTACCCGAAGGCCGAGGGCGCGCTGCGCCGCTCGCTGCGACTGCACCCCGCCGGCAACCCGGCCGCGCCTGGCCGGACTCGGCGCGCTCGGCCAACGCCCGGCACGACTTCGCGGGCGCGGCGCCCTGGCCCGGCAGGCGATCGCCGTCGCCCCGTACCACGCGCCGGCGTACGGGGTGCTGGCCGACGCGCTGACCCAGCTCGGTGACCCGGTGGGGGCGACCGCTGCTGTGCAGCACCTGCTGGACCTGCGGCCGGGACTGGCCGCGTACACCCGCGCCTCCTACGAGCTGGAACAGCACGGGCGCGACGGTGCGGCGGACGCGCTGATGACCGATGCGCTGGCCGCCGCCACGGCGCCCGCCGACGTGGCGTTCTGCCGGTACCAGCTGGGCGAACTGGCATTCCGGCAGGGGCACCTGGTGGACGCGGAGGCCCGGTACCCGGCCGGGCTGGCCGCCGACCCGGGTACCTGCCGCTGCGCGCCGGGCTGGCCAGGGTGGCCGCCGCCCGGGGACAGCGCACGTCGCGCTGGCCGGGTACGCCCGGCTGACCCGCGACTACCCGACCCCCGGCTACTTCCTGGAGTACGCCGAGCTGCTGCGGTCGCTGGGCCGCGACTCCGACGCCGACGCACAGGTCGCGCTGGCCGACGCCGCCCAGCAACTGTTCACCGCCAACGGTGGCGTTGACGACCTGACCGGCAGCGCGATCGCGCTGGCCCAGGATCAACCGGCCGCGCGCGGTGGAGCGGCACAGCGGGAGTGGCAGCGGCGGCAGTTCGCCGACGTGGCCGACGCGCTGGCCTGGGCGCTGCACGCGGCCGGACAGGACGCCGAGGCGCTGCCGTACGCCCGGCAGGCCGGCGCGCTGGGTCCACCAGCCCCCGCTACGCCTTCCACCTCGGCGTGATCGAGTTGGCCCTGGGGGACACCGCAGCCGCCCACGCCGACCTGATCCGTGCCCGCGCCGCCAACCGGCGCTTCTCCCCACTCGACATCCCGGTGCTACGCACCGCGTTGACTCGACTCGGGTGCGTCATGATGGCCCGGCTGACCGCGGCGGCGGTCCTGCTGACCGGAGTGCTCGCGGCGGTGCTGATCCCGGCTGCCCCGGCGCACGCGCACCCGCTGGGCAACTTCTCCATCAACCAACTCGACGCGCTGGACCTCTACCCCGACCGGGTGCGTGGTGACCGCGATCGTGGACCCGGCCGAGCTGCCGACCCTGCAGGAACGGGCAACGGTGGACGCGGACGGCGACGGCACGGCCAGCGACGCCGAGCGCGCCGGCACACGCCCGGCGCGGCTGCGCTGAACTGGCCGCCGGGCTCTCGGTCACGGTGACCGGCAACCGGTTGACGTGGACGGTGGGACCGCCTCCTTCGACTACGCGCCCGGTGCGGCCGGCCTGACTACCAGCCGGTTCGACTGTCGGCTGACCGCTGCGGCGCCGCTGAGCACACCGTCCACAGTGGACATCGCGAACCGCTACCGCGCCGACCGGGTCGGCTGGCGGGAACTGACCGCGGTCGGGCACGGGGTGCGGCTGGTGGACTCGCCGGTGCCGACGGCAGTGTGAGCGACGAACCTGCGGGCGTACCCGAAGGACCTGCTCAGCTCGCCGCTGGACGTGCGGTCGGCGCGGCTGTCCACCCGGCCGGACCCCCGGCTCCGGTGCCACCGCCGGCCGCGGCCACGGTCGGTGACCGGACCGGCGGAGCGGGCCGGTTCGGATGGCTTCACGGCGCGGGCCGACCGGGTGTTGCAGGGGCTGGTCGGCGGCCGGCAGCTGACGCCACTGGTGGGGGTGCTCGCGGTGCTGCTGGCGATGGCTGTCGGGCGCCGGCCACGCCGCGCTGCCCGGCCACGGCAAGACGGTGATGGCCGCGTACCTGGCCGGCAGGCGCGGCCGGCGCCCGGGACGCGCTCGGCCGTCGCCGCCACGGTCACCCTCACCCACACCGGCGGCGTGCTGGTCCTGGGCCTGCTGCTGACCACCGCCTCCGCACTGGCCGGCGAGCGGGTACTGGGCTGGCTCGGCGTGGTCAGCGGACTGACCGTCGCCGCCGTGGGCGCGGCCATGCTGCTGCACGCCCGCCGCAGCCGTCGCCCACCCGCATCCCCACCACGCACGATCACGGGCACACACCACGATCACGCGCGCACCACGGCAGTGGTCATGCCACGTCCGCGCGGGTTGGGCCGGTGGGGGATCGTCGGGATGGGAGTGGCCGGTGGCCTGGTGCCCAGCCCGTCCGCGTTGGTGATCCTGCTCGGCGCGATCGGCCTGGGCCGCACCGGATTCGGCGTGCTGCTGGTGCTCGCGTACGGCGTCGGGATGGCCGTGACACTCACCGCCGCCGGATTCGCCCTCATCCAGCTACGTCGCCGTTGGGGCGGTCGACTGACCCGGCTCGGCGCCCGCTGGACCCGGCTGCGTGGCCTGGCCCCGGCCGGTACCGCGGCGCTGGTGCTGCTGGTCGGCATCGGCCTGGCGGGGCGCGCGCTGGCCGGCCTCGGTTGATCGTGGGCCCGTCGCCACGGCGGCGCGGGTCAGCGGTTGCGCCAGTCGTTGCGGTTGGACCGGGTGGTCCGCTCCGGGCGTTCGGCCGCGCTCCGGGCGGCCGGGTCGGGTCCAGCTTCGCTGCGGCCCGGCGACCGTGCCGGTCACCCGGGTTGTGGCGTCGGGCTCGGCCACGCCGACCAGGCGGTGGGTGGCCCGGGTGATCCGCTCGGCCTCGGCCTGGATGCGCAGCAGGTACTCGTCCGCCTGCGCGCGGGCCCGGTCCGCTGCTGTCCGGGCGCGGTTGGCCGCGTCCTGGGCGGCCCTGCGGGTACGGGTGGCGCCCCGATCCGCCTCCGCCAGGGTCTGGGCGGCTGCCCGGTCCGCCGCCGCGGGTGTGGGCGGCTGCCGGTCTGCCGCTTCCCTGGTCTGGGCGGCTGCCCGCTCCGCGTGCCCGGGTGCGGGCGGCGGCCTGTTCACCGGCGCGCCGGATCTCCACCGCGTGCTCCTGCGCCGTGGAGACGCGGTGCTCGGCGTCGGCCTTGAGCCGATTGGCGTCGGTACGGGCCGCTTCCGTGCGGGCGTCGGTGTCGGCCCGCAGCCGGTCCAGCTCCTCGACGACCGAGCGGCGTCGGTCCGCCAGATCGGCGGTGCACTGTTGCACGGCGGCGACCCGCTGCCGGTCCGCGTCGGCGATCACCCGGTCGGCCTCGGCCTGCCCGTCGAGTCGCTGAGCCTCGGCGTCGACGGCACCCTGCTCGCGGATCCAGCCCGCGGTCTGGTCGGCGATCGTGAGCAGCCGGCTCGCGTGCTCGCCGAGGTCGGTGAAGGTGGCCGGCCCGGCAGCCGGATCGCGCTGCTGTTCGAGTACCCGTAGGTGCAGCCGGTGCAGTTCGTAGGTCAGCCGGTGCACCAGAGCCTCGGACTCCTCATGCGCCTGCGCGAGTACCGCGTTGTGCTGTTCCAGCGTGGCGACGTAGTCGTCGACCTGCCGCCGATGGTAGCCACGCAGGGTGCGGGTGAAGTCGCGGCCGGTCGGGAAGTCCTCGATGAGGTTGCCCTGGCTGCCGTGGTCAAACACGAAACCCATTCTTGCCATGGTTGCGCGCTCTGCCGCTCAAGGTGCCGGAACCCGGGGACCGCCTGGGTCAGGTCGTCTGCGGATGTCGGCACGGTGCGTCGACCCAGGGACGGCGCGAATGGGAATGGTGAGGAAAGCGCGGCTATAGGGTGCTAATCGATGATTTTTCGTAGCGCTAGGAATACCCTTATGGTGTGAACTGATCGTATTCGTCACCTACCGTCCAGCAGGCGGCCCGCCCTGGACGGCGCCGGACCTGGACGCCGGCTGACCACCGCCGTGGCATGAGGAGAACGCATGCATAACCGTTCCAGCCGGCCCGCTCGTGCGGCGGTGGTCGTCGTCGGGGCAGTCCTCGGTGCGGTGCTGGCCGGGCCGGCGCCGGGGTACGCGAAGGCGAGCCCGTCACCGGTGGCCGGCCACCAGCCCCGGGCGTCGCTGTCGATCGCGGTGACGGACGGCGTGGACCACGCCGCAGTCGGGGACACCCTGACCTACCGGGTGAGCGTGCACAACGACGGCGACGCGGCCAGCGGGCAGATCACCGTGACGCTCGCCCTGCCCGCCAGCGTCCGGGTGCAGTCGGCGGACACCGGTGGAGTTACCGCGCCGACCGGGGTGTCGTGGAAGGTGACGGTGCCGGCCGGCGGCCACCTGGCGCTGACCGCGCGGACCAGCGTCGGTACCGCACCGGCCGAGTTGAAGGGGCTGGCCGGGGTGGCCTGCGTGGCCGCCGCCGAGCAGAGCGCGCTGTGCTCCTCGGACATCGACCAGATCCCGGGCCGGGCCGATGTGCATGCCGTCACCCGGCCGGAACCCTCGTCAGGCTCGACGGCGGGCCGCTGGTGGTGGCTCGCCTTCATCCCACTCGCCCTGCTCCTGGCCGGCGGCGGCTACCTGCTGCTCCGTCGCCGCCGCTCGGCCACGGCCCGGCTCGCGGCAGCCCGACCGCCGGCCCCTGACCGCCGGTCCGCGGTGGCCGGTCGTTCCGGCGCGGTCAGGAGCGCGGCCAGGCGCGGTCAGGAGCGCAGCCAGGCGCGGTCAGGCGCGGCGGCGCGGTCAGGCGCGGCAGAGGATCTCGCCGTGCGGCACGATGAACCAGCCGTCCGGTCGAGTCGGCCCAGGCGCGCCAGCCGGCCGAGATGCGTTCCAGCTCGACCCGGCGAGCTGTGCCGCCGGCCACCAGTTGCTCGGCGATAGCCGAGTTGACGATCCGGTCTGCCCACATGCCGCCCCACCACTGCCGCTCGTCGGGGTTGGCGTAGCACCAGATGCTCGGCCCCCGCGGTGACGTCGGTGAAGCCGGCCGCCCGGGCCCAGGAGAGCAGCCGCCGACCGGCGTCGGGCTCGCCGCCGTTGGCCCGGGCCGTCCGCTCGGTACAGCGCCAGCCAGGTCGTCCAGCTCGGGAACCTGCGGGTACCAGGTGAACGCCGCGTAGTCGCCGTCCCGGGCCGCGACGACCCCGCCCGGCCGGCACACCCGGCGCATCTCGCGCAGCGCCTGCACCGGGTCGGCGACGTGCTGGAGCACCTGGTGGGCGTGGACCACGTCGAAGCTGTCGTCCGGGAAGTCGAGCGCGTGCACGTCGGCGACCGCGAAGTCGACGGTCGTCCAGGCCGCGCCGGGCGACCTCGGCCCGGGCCAGTCCCAGCGCGTCGGCGTTCACCTCGGTGGCGGTGACCCGGCCGGGGGCGACCAGCGCGGCCAGGTCGGCGGTGATGGTGCCGGGTCCGGCGCCGACGTCCAGCAGCGCCATCCCCGGCCGCAGGTGGGGGAGCAGGTACCCGGCCGAGTTGGCGGCGGTGCGCCAGCGGTGCGAGCGCAGGACGGATTCGTGGTGGCCGTGGGTGTACGCGTTCGGTGCGGTCGTCATGCCTGCACAGTAGACCCGGCATCCCGAGTGTCGGGACGACACTCCCATATTTCAGGAGCGCTGTCGAATGACGGCGGCCCAGCCAGGATCGAGGATCTGGCCTGGGTCAACAGCGGCGGCTCGGTGAGCGGCAACGCGGTGGTCAAGGGCTCCGCGTTGATCCAGGGCGGGGTGAGCATCGGCGGTACCGCCGTGGTCGGCGGCGACGCCGAGCCCTCGGGTACCTGCAACTCCGGTACCTACCTGCTGTTCAACCCCGACCGCGGCTGTGACGGCGGCGCAGGGGAGAGCGACGTCAACCCAAGCTACAGCGCCTTCTCCGACGCCGAACTCGCCATCGACACCGGCACCAACCCGTCCCCGTCCGCCTCGGCATCCGCGTCGACTTCGCCGTCCACCCCGGCATCCGCGTCGGCCTCGCCATCCGCTTCAGCCTCACCGAGCCGGAGCACGTCGCCCACCGCCTCGCCGACGCCGAGCCGCACCGCCTCGCCGACGCCCAGCCTTTCGCCGAGCCGGACCACGTCGCCGACGCCGGGCACCTCGTCGACCGCCGCAGGTACGGGCTGCACGGCCAGCTACAGCGTCGCATCCCAGTGGCCGGGCGGGTTCCAGGGCACTGTCACGGTGACCGCTGCCGGTACGGCGGTGCGTGGCTGGACGGTGCGCTGGACGCTCGCCGGCGGGCAGACCGTCAGCCAGTCGTGGAACGCCACCCTGACCACCGGAGGCAGCGCCGTCACCGCGACGAACGTGTCCTACAACGGCACGCTCGCCGCCGGGGGCAGCACGTCCTTCGGCTTCATCGGCTCGTGGACCGCCGGCAACCCCGTACCGGCGCTCACCTGTACCGCCACCACCTGACGGGCGTCAGCCGTACAGACCGCAGCAGACCGCGATTCCGCCGCCGATGAGTAGCACCGCACCGATGCCGGCGCGGCTCTTGAGCTCGCCGGAGCTGAGGAACGAGGAGATCAGGAGACCGGCGCCCAACACCAGGGCACAGCTACCCGCGAACATGCCCAGTTGGAGTATCTGGTTGTGACCGCCGCCGGAGAAGATTGGATGGCCGCCCGATGCGGGCCCCATGTTGGGCTCAAGTGCCGCCAGAATATGCCGTCTCATCGGATCGAGACTGTATCGGAAAGGCTGACTGCGGGGGTCGTCCGAACGGATGATGTCCACCGTCCAATGTGTCCGGAGTCGATGCGATCGGTGCCATGTTCCCGACGACCGGACGTGGACCTGCAGGTCACGCTACGCAGCCAGCGTCGGGAGTGGAGCGGCAGCCGGTTATGCCGTTTTTCCGGCCCGGCGGCCGGCAGTCGCGGGCTCGTCGGCGGCGAAACCGGGTCGAACCGGTGACGACCCGGGTGGTGCCGGGCGAATCCTGTCCACAGTGGACCGGACGGCCGTCGGCACTGCCGGTCCGGCCGGCTTTCCGGTGGCCGGGAGGACAGCCTGGTCGGTGTCGACCCTGGTACCGGACCGAGGGGGCGAATGCCCTGGTCAGGCGGGCCTGCGGTCGACTAGGTTCGCTGTCATGGCGAGTGGGCGTCCGAAGCTCGAGGATGTGGCGCGGGTTGCCGGGGTGTCCCGGGCGGCGGCGTCACGGGCACTAAACGATCAGCCGGGTACCAGTGAAGTTGTCCGCGAGCGGGTCCGCACGGTCGCCGCGCAGCTGGGTTTCCGGCCGCACGGCGCGGCTCGGGCGCTGGCCACCGGGCGGCACACGGGCGTCCGCGGCGGACGTCATCGAGGTCCTCATCATCGATCCGGACCCGGAAGCGCTGAGCGTCAAGCCGTTCTACAGCCGGGTACTCACCGGCGCGGCTCGGGCGCTGAGCGGCGACCTGCGCCTGCAGGTGCGGCTGGCGGCCACCGTACCGACCGAGGACCGGGAGCAGCCGTTCGGGCGCATCCTGATCAACATGCCGGTGGCCGCGGCGCTGCGCTCGAGCGGTACCCGGACGGTGGCGCTCGGGTCAGTCGGCGCCGGGCATCCCGTACGTCGCGCCGGACAACGCCGGCGGCGCGCGCCAGGCTGCCGCGCACCTGGTGGCGACCGGCCGTCGCCGGATCGGCGCGGTGTTCGGCCCGGCCACCCCGTGTGCCGGCGAGCGACAGTCGGGCTTTCTGCGGGCTACTGCCGACGCGGGTATCGCCGTGGCCGCGCTGGACGGTGACTTCACCCGCGGTACCGGCTACGCGGCCGCCCGTCACCTGCTGGCCGCGCACCCCGATCTCGACGCGATCTTCGCCGCCTGTGACGTGACCGCGATGGGGGTGCTCGACGCGCTGCGGGCGACCGGCCGGCGGGTGCCGGAGGTCGCGGTGGTCGGCTTCGACGGCAGCGCCCTGGCCGAGGCGGCCGACCTGACCTCGGTCTACATGCCGGTCGAGGAGGAGGCGGCGATCGCGGTCCGGGCGCTGCTCGACCCGTCGACGTCGACCGCCGACCGGCTGCCCACTGCGCTGGCCGTACGCGGCTCCAGCTGAGCCGTTGCCGACGGGACCGCTGCGGTCGCGCCGGGCGAGCCGGGTCGGCTCAGTCAGGGCCGGCTGTGCCATGCCGGAGCCCGCGGGCCGATTAGTCGAAGCGGTTCGACGAATCGGCGCGGCGGTGGCCGTGCCGGCCCGGCTGCCGAAAAGTATTTCGGAGATTCGCCTGGGCGGCGGCCCGGCAGGCGGGCAGTCGGGCCGCCGTCGACGGCGCTGATACTGGGCGTATATGGCCGTTAGATAAAGGACTTCTACCGATATTCCCAAGCCCTTGACATCGGGGAAAGCGCGCCACTACATTGCCGAAAAGGTTTTCGAGAAAGGGTTTCGCCGCCGCCCACCCGGCACCCCGCACCTGAACCGGGCCCGGCAGACCCCTCCGCTCCACGCGCACCCGACCCGGTCCACCCGACCGGGCCGCCCCGAATTTCAACAGCAGCGAAAACACACCCTAAGGAATGCTCATGAAGCGATCTCTCGCGCGGCAGCGCGTCCTCGGCATCGGCCTGGCCGCCGCCGTGGCGCTGGTGGGCGCGGTGGCCTGCTCCTCCGACAGCAAGGACTCCGCCAGCGGCGGTGGCAGCTACGCGATCTGGGACCCGTACCCGCAGTTCGACGGCTCGTCCGACTGGGCCAAGCTGCTGGACAAGTGCGGCACGGACGCCGGGGTGACCATCAAGCGCACCGGCTACGACACCACCGATCTGACCAGCAAGACGCTGCTCGCGGCGCAGCAGGGCAACTCGCCGGACGTACTGATCATCGACAACCCGGTGATCAGCACGCTGGCCGACGCCGGCGTGCTCGCCACCACCGAGGAGGCGAAGATCGACACCTCGGCGGTCCAGCCCAACCTGCTCGCGGCCGGGCAGATCGGCGGTAAGACCTACGGCATCCCGATCGGGGCCAACACCCTCGCTCTCTACTACAACAAGAAGGTGCTGACCGACGCCAAGGTCGACGTCGCCACCATCAAGGACTGGGCCACCCTGACCGCCGCGCTCGCGCAGGTCAAGGCCGCCGGTAAGAAGGGCATCACGTTCTCGGCGATCGGCACCGAGGAGGGCAGCTTCCAGTTCCTGCCGTGGTTCTGGGGCTCCGGCGCCAACCTGACCGCGCTCGACTCCAGCCAGGCCACCGCCGCGCTGGCGCTGTGGACCGACTGGGTGAAGCAGGGCTACGCGCCCAACTCGGTCATCAACAACACCCAGACCACCAGCTGGCAGGAGTTCGCCACCGGCGACTTCGCGTTCAGCGAGAACGGCACCTGGCAACTCGGCAACGCCAAGAAGGCCGGCTTCGAGTACGGCATCATCGCCATCCCGGGGATGTCCGGCGGTACCGCACCGGCCCCGACCGGCGGTGAGTTCGTCTCGATGCCGGTACAGAAGGACACCGGCCGCTACGCCACCACCCAGAAGCTGGTCACCTGCCTGTCCAGTACCGACAACTCGCTGGCCACCGACACCACGCTTGTCCTACATCGCGCCGACCAGCGTGGTCCAGGACAAGCAGGTGGCCGCCAACGCCGAGCTGAAGGTATGGGTCGACGCGGTCAAGGCTGCCAAGGGCCGGACCAGCGACAATCTGGGTACCAAGTACCCGAAGATCTCCCAGCCGCTGTGGACGGCCGTGCAGGCCGCGCTGAGCGGGTCGAAGACGCCGCAGGCCGCCTTGTCGGCGGCGCAGACCGCGGCCGCCGCCGCCACCAAGTAGCGGCCACCAGCCGGCTACGCACAACCTGAGGAATGGCATGAATCCCACGACACCGGCGCTCGCGCCCGAGCCGGTGGCGGCACGGGGCGGGGTGGCACCGACCACCCCGCCCCGTCGGCGCGACCGCAGGCGTCCGTCCCGCTCCGGCCGGTGGGCCGCCTGGGTGTTCCTCGCCCCGGTCACCGCCTACCTGATCGCGTTCTACGCCTACCCGCTCTACCGCAACCTCGATCTGAGCCTGCGCCACTACACCGTCCGGTCGTTCGTCCAGGGCGACGCTCCGTTCGCCGGGTTCGCCAACTACCGCACCGTGCTGAACGACCCGACCTTCGTGCCGGCGCTCACCCACACCGTCGTCTTCACGGCCGTCTCGCTGCTGTTCCAGTTCGCCATCGGGATGGCGCTGGCGGTCTTCTTCGCCCAGAACTTCCGGCTCTCCGGCACGCTGCGGGCGCTGTTCCTGGTGCCCTGGCTGCTGCCGCTGATCGTCTCGGCGTCGACCTGGACCTGGCTGCTCAACAGCGACTCGGGCGTGGTCAACTCGGTACTGCACAGCGTCGGCATCGGCCCGGTCAACTGGCTGACCTCGCCCGGCTGGTCACTGGTGTCGGTGACCATCGCCAACATCTGGATCGGCATCCCGTTCAACCTGGTACTGCTCTACAGCGGCATCCAGGGCATCCCGGAGAGCCTGACCGAGGCGGCGGCGCTGGACGGGGCGAGCGCCTGGCAACGGTTCTGGCGGGTCACCTTCCCGCTGCTGCGGCCGGTCTCGGCGATCACCCTGCTGCTCGGCCTGGTCTACACGCTCAAGGTCTTCGACATCATCTGGATCATGACGCGCGGCGGCCCGACCGACTCGTCCAGTACCTTCGCCACCTGGTCGTACCGGCTGGGCTTCGGCAACCTGCTGCCCGAATTCGGCCCCGGCGCGGCCGTCGGAAACCTGCTCATCGTGATGGCGCTGATCGTCGGGCTGATCTACATCCGTGTCCAGCGAAAGCAGTACTCCGCATGAGGCGCCGCAGAACCTGGTGGAAGACCGCGCTGGGCGTGGTGCTGACCGCGTTGATGCTGTTCCCGGTGTACTGGATGGTCAACGTCTCGTTCACCCGGGACAGGGACATGCGCAAGAGCCCGCCGAACTGGCTGCCGATCCACGGCACCGTGGACGGGTACCGGGCGGTGCTGCACGACCAGCTTCCGTTCCTGGGCACCAGCATGGTCATCGGACTCGGTACCGTGGCGCTCACCCTGGTACTCGCCGCGCCGGCCGGGTACTCGCTGGCCAAACTGCGCCCGCGCGGTGGCGGCGTACTCAGCTTCGTGCTGCTGATCGCGCAGATGATCCCGGGCATCATCATGGCGATGGGCTTCTACGCCATCTTCCTGTCCACCGACACCATCAACTCGGTGGGTGGGCTGATCGTCGCCGACTCGACCATCGCGGTGCCGTTCGGCGTACTCGTCTTCACGGCGTTCATGGCGGCGATCCCGGAGGAGCTGATCCAGGCGGCGAAGACCGACGGGGCGGGCGTACTGCGCACCTTCTGGTCGGTGATCCTGCCGGTGAGCCGCAACGCCATCGTCACGGTGTCGCTGTTCGCCTTCCTGTGGGCCTGGTCGGACTTCGTCTTCGCCGCCACCCTCGACCAGGGCGGCGCCCACAAGCCGATCACCCTGGGCATCTACCACTACATCGGGAACAACAACCAGCAATGGAACGCCATCATGGCCACCGCCGTCATCGCCTCGATCCCGGCCACCGTGCTGCTGATCCTGGCTCAGCGCTACGTCGCCGCCGGGGTCACCGCCGGCGCGGTCAAGGACTGACCGGCCACGGCGTGCCGCCCGGCACCTCGCCGCGCGGCACGCCCGAGCTCCCGTCGCACGAACCCGTGTCGCGTGATTGCGCGCGGCACGGATCCGTGCCGGACGGCGCGGGTGGCGGGCGGGGTCGGCTACGGGGCCCGGGCGCCGGTGGACTCGCGGACGACCAGCCGGGTGGGGCATCGGATCACGCCGGAGCGGCGCTCGCCGTCAAGCATCGCGAACAACTGCTCGACCGCGGTCGCGCCGATGCCGGCGAGGTTGAGGTCGACGGTGGTCAACGGCGGACGGCACTCGGCGGCGAAGACCTCCCAGTTGTCGTAGCCGACCAGCGCCACGTCGTCCGGGATGCGCCGGCCGAGGTCGTGCAGGGCGTCCGCGACGCCGGTGGCGATCTGGTCGCTGGCGCAGAAGATGCCGTCCACGTCCGGGTGCGCGGTGAGCAGCATCCGGGCCGCGTGCCGGCCCCAGCGCTGGGTCCACTCGCCGTACATCGGGTCGCCGGCCAGCGTCTGGCCGGCCTCGTCGAGCACCTCGGTGAGGCCGGTCGCGCGCTCCCGGGCGGCCCGGTAGCTCTGTTCACCGGAGATGTGGGCGATCTTGCGGCGGCCGTGGCCGACCAGGTGCGCGCCGGCCAGCCGGCCGCCGCCGTGGTCGTCGGCGAGGATGGACAGGTCCTCCGGGTCGTCGGACTCGCCGTAGACGTAGACGACCGGGACCGGGATGTCGGCGGTCAACGAGGGCCGCAGGTCGTTGTTCTCGCCGAGCACGATCAGGCCGTCGACCTGGCGGGAGAGCAGGGTACGGATGTAGTGCCGGCGGCGGATGGCGTCGCCCCGGGCGTCGCAGAGCAATACCGACATCTGCTGGCTGCCCAGCGCGTTCTCCACGCCGAGCAGCACCGGGATGGCGAACCGGCCACCGAGCTCGTCGGTGATCAGACCGGCGGTGCGGGTACGGCCGGAGAGCAGCCCCCGGGCCAGCACGTTGGGCTGGAAGGACAGCTCCTCGGCGGCCTGCTGCACCTTGCGTCGGGTGGCCGGGGCGACCTCGTCGCGGTCGTTGAGCGCCTTGGAAGCGGTCGCCACCGACACGCCGGCCCGCTTGGCCACGTCGGTCAGCGTCGCGGATCTACTCGGCTGTCTCGCCACCGAAAGCCTCTCGGTACTGGGGTTCGCGGAAACGGCGGGAGTCGGTCCGCCGCGACCGGTGAACCGGATCTGACGCCGGTGACTCTACCCCAGACAGTGCCCGGAGTTCTTGACAGCACGGAAGCCGTGGGACTACCTTTCCGAAAAGGTTTTCGGTGTGGTCCCGTTGTGGTCTAAGGCTTGCGAGCCGTCAATGCATCCTGATCCGAAACCTTATCGGCGCGCGCAGGGACGGCGTCGAGGCACCGGATGTCGAGCCCGTCGGAAGAGAAGTGATGATCGGATCGCCAGTACCCCCGCAGGCCGCCCCGGCGGACGGCCGCGTCGAACCGGGCACCGGGCCGGCCGCGGCGCACTGGGGTCCGGTCGTGCCCACCGCCACCGCCCGCTCGGTGCTGCGCCCGCTGCCCCTGGACTCGGTGGCGCTGGCCGGAACCGGGATGCTCGGCGACTGGCAGCGGCGCAGCGCGCAGGACACGCTGCCGCACTGCGTCGCGGAGTTGGAGGCCAGCGGGGCGCTGCGCAACCTGCGTCGCCGACCCGGCGATCCGGGCGAGCACGAGGGCATGTGGTTCAGCGACTCCGACGTCTACAAGACCCTGGAAGCAATCGCCTGGCAGGCCGCTGCCGCCACCACCACCGGCACAACCGCTGCCGAGGACACGACCGGCATGACCGCCGCTGCCGGCCCTGTGGGCGCGGACCTGCTGGCCGACTTCGCGGCGCTGACCCGGCTGGTCGCCGACAGCCAGGACGCCGACGGCTACCTCAACTCCTACTACCGGCACGACAAGCCGGCGCTGCGGTTCCGGGAGCTGTCCACCAGCCACGAGCTGTACTGTGCCGGGCACCTGATCCAGGCGGCCGTCGCCGCCGACCGGGCCGGCCTGGGTAGCGGGCTGCTCGCGGTCGCCCGCCGGTTCGCCGACCTGATCGTGGCGAGGTTCGGGCCGGGCGGGGACGCCGGGATGTGCGGCCACCCGGAGATCGAGACCGCGCTGGTGGAGCTCTACCGGGCCACCGGACACCGGCCCTACCTGGAGCTGGCGGCCGCGTTCGTGGATCGGCGCGGGTACGGGCGGTTGACCCCGGGGCCGTACGGGGCCGCGTACTTCCAGGACCACCAGCCGGTCCGGGAGGCGACCGAGTTCACCGGGCACGCGGTGCGCCAGGTGTACCTGCTGGCCGGTGTCGTGGACGTGGCCGTGGAGACCGGCGACGCGCAGTTGCTGGCCGCTGCCGAGCGGCTGTGGGAGTCGGCGTACGACAGCCGTACCTACATCACCGGCGCGCACGGTTCCCGGCACCGCGACGAGGCGCTCGGCGACGACTTCGAGCTGCCGCCGGACCGGGCGTACGCGGAGACCTGCGCGGCGATCGGCGCGTTCCAGTGGAACTGGCGGCTGCTGCTGGCCACCGGCGCGCACCGCTACGCCGACGAGATGGAGCGGGTGCTCTACAACGCGATCGCGGTCGCCACCGCGGTGGACGGCCGGCACTTTTTCTACTCCAACCCGCTGCAGCTGCGGACCGGCCACGACGGCGCGAGCGAGGACGCCCCGTCGCGCCGGCTGCCCTGGTACTCGTGCGCGTGCTGCCCGCCGAACCTGGCCCGGCTGGTCGCCTCGCTACCCGGCTACCTGGCCACCCGGGACTCGTCGGGCGTGCAGGTGCACCTCTACGCCGACGCGCGCATCGATGCCGGTCCGCACCACGTCGAGCTGACCACCCGGTACCCGTGGGACGGTCTGGTCACTGCGGTGGTGGACTCGGCCACCGACGCGCCCTGGACGCTGGCGCTGCGGGTACCGGCCTGGTGCGCGCAGGCGACCCTCACCGTGGACGGCGTGGCCGAGCCGGTGACCCCGGTGGCCGGGTACGTCCGGCTGACCCGGCGCTGGTCCGGGCAGCGGGTGGAGCTGCGGTTGGCGATGCCGCCCCGGTTGATCGCCGCGCACCCCCGGGTGGACGCGGTCCGGGGCTGCGTGGCGCTGACCCGGGGGCCGCTGGTCTTCTGCCTGGAGCAGGCGGACCTGCCGGCCGGCACGGTACTGGAGGATGTGGCGCTGGCGCCGGGTACCCCGATCCGGGTGGTCGACCACGGACCGGACGGCACCGTACCGCTGAGTCTGGCCGCGTCCGGCCGGATCGCACCCGCCACCGGACCGCTCTACCGCGAGCTGTCCGCACCGACCGCGCCGGCCACCGCGGTGCCCCTCATGGCCGTGCCGTACTTCCGCTGGGGAAACCGCGCGCCTGGCGCGATGCGGGTGTGGATCCCGCTCGCCCCGCCTGCCCTCGACTGACCGCACAATGTCGTTTGCTTTCGGTGCTTTTCGATCCGGTTTCTCGCCGCCGAGGCGACTCGTCCGATGAAGTACGGCGGCACCCCCAGCTACCGCATACCTGCGGATGATCCTCGCCGGCCTGTGGGGCTCACCCTCACCCCGTGACTTCCGGCCGCCTGCCCGGTCGCCACACCGCGTCCGGGCAGGCGGTTACGGCAGGTCCAGGGGGAGGTCCGCGGTAACCGTCGAATTGCCGCCGCCGGTGGCGACGGTGAGGATGCCGCCGATCTCCTCCACCCGTTCGCGCATCGAGCGCAGCCCGACACCTTCTGGCCAGTCGCCCGCGCCGGCGCCGCTGTCGCGCACCACCACCCGCAGCAGCCCGGCGTTGACGAGTTCGAAGTGGACGGTCGCGGCGGCCACCCCGGCGTGCCGGGCAACGTTGGTGACCGCCTCCACCGCCATCCGGTACGCGGCCACCTCGACAGCGGCCGGCAACTCGGGCAGCACCGGTGGCGCGGTGACGTCGACGGCGAGGACCGCTCCATCGGCGGCGCGCAGGGGCGAGACCCGCTGCCGGACAGCGCCCACCAGCCCCAGCTCGTCCAGGGCCTTGGGGCGCAGGCCGTAGACGATCCGGCGGACCTCGGCGATCGCCTCAGCTGCGTCCGCGCGCAGTTGACGCAGCAGCGCACGGGCCGCTTCCGGGTCGGCCGGCAGCACGTTGCCGGCCGCGTCCGCGCCGTAGGCGATGCCGGTCAGCGTCGGGCCGAGGCCGTCGTGCAGGTCGCGGCGCATCCGCCGGCGCTCCTCCTCCAGCGCGGTCACCACCCGCCCACGCGAGGCGCGTAGCTGCTCGGCCAACCCGTCGGCGTGCAGCGCCTGGGCCAGCGGCGGGGCGACCAGCGCCAGCACCGCCTCGGTGGTGGCGGCCAGTCGCAGCGCCTCGCCGGGGAGGGTCACCACCAGGTCCCCGACGTGTTCGGCCCCGGCCAACAGCGCGGTGGTCACCGCCGGCGCATCCCCGGGGGTACCCGCTGTCGCGATCACGCCGTCCGCGCCGCGCAACACCACGGCGGGCACGGCCAACGCCACCCGGAGCGTCTCCAACCACTGCGCGGGCGTGGAGCCGCCGGCCAACTGGCTGCCCAGCCGGGTCAGTGTGTCGACCGGATCGGCCCGGCCACCGAACAGCATCTCGTCGAGGCTGCCCCCGATCCAGCGCATCGTCGGATGGAAGCCGACCGCCACCACGAGCGCCAGCCCCAGCCGGAAACCCCGACCGGCCGGTGCTGCGGTGAGACTCTGCGCGAGTGCCTCGCCACCGTCGTACACGGCGACCGTGAGGATGAGCATGACGGTCAGTACGGTCACCCGGCTGATCACCACGCGTACGTCCACCAGTCGCGGGTCCACCAGGGCGATCGCCGTGGTCAACGGCAGCGCCAGCGACACCGCCGCCATCGCCACCGCGGCCAGCAGCGCACCCATACCGGTGGTGTCGATCGCGACCAGGAGCTGTCCGGTGGTCGGCACCGTCACCGCGCAGCCGAGGATCAACCACAGCACCCGCCGCCGGTCGTCGCCGGCCGTGCACTCGAACAGCAGCCAGCCGGCCGCCAGCAGCACCACCCCGCCGGCAATCGCCGCGACTGCGGCCACCAGCGGCCGGTCGGCCAGTACCGCCACCGCGGCCACTGTGCCGGCGGCGACCACCAGCGCGTCGAGAATCCGCAGCAGGGCCGGCATCGGTCGCCGGGCAGGTACCCGCAGCAGGGCCAGCGGGACCACGGCGAGTATCACCAGGGTCCAGAGCGCCTCGCCGAGTCGGGGCTGGGCGCCGGCCACCGCGGCCGCCCCGAACAGCAGCAGCGAGGCCAGGATCAGAAGTGCCGCCGGTACCGAGTGGCGGTCCACGGCGGCGACCAGGCAGCCGGCGACCGCGAAGCCGGTGCCCGCGACGAGTTCCCAGAGCACCAGCCAGAGGTGACCGGGCGGAGCCGGTGAGTACCAGGGCACCGTGAAGCCGGCGACCGCCAGTAACCCGGTGACGGCCACGGTCACCGGCGCGGCCGGCAGCCGCCAGCCGCCGCCCGTCGTCCGCAGCGCGGTCATCGGGCGGGCGCGTTCATCGGGAGAGGCCCGGTCATCGGGCCGGGCTGGTGGGTGGCGGAACGGCGCCGGGGCCGCCCAGGCCCTCGCGGCGGGCGGTGATGATCGCCTCGGCCCGGCTGGCTACCCGCAGCTTGGCGAAGATGGTCGAGACCTGGTTGCCGACGGTCTTGACGGCGAGCCCGAGCCCGGCCGCGATGGTGGCGTTGTTCTGCCCGGCCGCCAGCCGGTCCAGGATCTCCCGCTCCCGCGCGGAAAGCTGCGGGAACGGTGGCCCGGTCGGGGCCGGCGCGGCCAGGTGCCGCAGGATCTGGGCGGCCACTCCCGGGCCGATCACCAGTTGCCCGGCGACAACCGAGCGCAGCGCGGCCAGGATGTCCGCCTGCTCGGCACCCTTGAGCAGGTACCCCCGGGCCCCGGCGCGCATCGCCGCGAGCACGCTCTCGTCGTCCTCGAACATGGTGAGTACCAGCACCGCCACGTCCGGCAGCAGGGTGGCCAGCCGGCGGGTGGCCTCGATGCCGTCCAGTTCCGGCATCTGGATGTCCATGATGACCACGTCCGGCCGGCACAACTGGGCCTCCTGCACGGCGGCGAGCCCGGTGGTCGCCTCGGCCACCACCTCGACCCCGTCGAACGAGGCGAGCAGCGCACCGATGCCGCGCCGGACCACGAGGTGGTCGTCGGCGATGAGTACCCGGATCGGCGCGGTGGTCATGCTCCCGATGATGCCGGGTGAACGGCCCGCGCCACAGTGCCGCGATCCCGGTCCGGTCGGGCAGTTTCCCGGACCCGTCGGGCGGCTTCCCGTGCCGTGGGGGATCGGGGACGATGTGCCCGGGTGGGTCGGCGGCCGAGACTTCCGGTGCCGGCGGATGGGCCGCCGGTACCCGCCTCGACAGGGAGCCCACCATGACCTCCACCGCCACCGCCGCCCCGACCGTGCGGCTCAACCTGAAGAACAAGATCGGCCTGGTCATCGCCGGGCTGCTCGGCCTCGGCGACCTCACCTCGCCGTTCACGTCGCTGGGCGGAGACTCTGACCCGGGCGCCGAAGGTCCGCCGATGGCGATCCTGATCGCCGACGCCGTGCTGGGCCTGATCACCATTATCGCGGTGGTGTACATGTGGCGCACCGCCAGCCGGATCAGCGCCCGGATCATCGCGGGGTCGCGGATCCTGTCAGTGATCAGCGCGCTGCCGGCGTTCTTCGTCTCCGGCGTGCCCGCCCCGGTCGTGGTGCTGGTCGCCGCCGTGGTAGTGGTGACCGTGGTGGCGATCGTCCTGATCATGTCCCGCCCGGCCCCGACGCCGGCAGCCCCGTAACCGCGACGCGGTGATCGCGGTAAAGGGCGAGGGCCGGGTGGACCGAGGGGGTCCACCCGGCCCTCGCCTTCGTGTGGCCACGGCGCCGGGGGGCGGTTTCGGTCGCCCTACTTGGCGTAGCGGTAGCCGGGAGTCGCCCACTACCCGGCCGTTCGCTCGCCGAGCCGAACCCGCCGGCCTCCCGTAGGCTCGCGGCCGGTGTCGAAACGGCACCCGGGTCGGAGGTGTGGCGGTGGCGGAGACAGCGGCTGAGCAGCGGCGTGGTGCCCGGCGGTTCCCGGTGGCGCTCGGTTTGGGTGGCGGCGGGGCAGTTCTGGTGGCCCTTGCCGCCGGTCTGAAGCCGGCCGGGCCGGACGCGGACGGGTACGGGCGCCGACCGGCCGGAGTTCTCGCGGTTGTGCTGCTCGCGCTGCTCGTCGTCGCGCTGTTCGCCCGACACCAGGAGGCCTGGAACCCGGTCGCCGAACAGTCCCGGCGCTCCCGGCCAACCTGGTTCGCCACCGTGCTGGCCGGACTCGCCACCCTCGGGGTCGGGGCGTACGCGGCAGTCAACCTCTGGCACGGCTACCGCGCCGGCTACCCGCCACTGCGGCCGCTGCTGGGTCTGCTCGGTGCGGCGGCGCTACTTGCCGCACTGCTGCTCGGCTGGGCCGCCCCGGTGGACGGCCGGTGGCGCTGGCACACCGGCCGGGTACTGCTCGCCGGTGCGACGGTACTCGTGCTGGCCGCCACCGTCGCACTGGTGTCCTCGACCCGGGACGCCTGGGCCGTCCGCACCCACGCGGCCGCCGCCACCACGGTACCCACGGTGCCGACCGGAGTCTCCGAGGTCGCCTGGCGCGCCACGGTCCCGGCGTCGCACATCCGTGACGTCGTCCGGGCCGGCGCCGGAGTGGCGATCCAGATCGACGACGGCGCGTTGGGCATCGACGGGCGTACCGGCGCGGTGCGCTGGTCGTACCGTCGGGTCGGGGCGGACTCCCGCCGGCTTGCGGCGAGCCCGGACGGGGCCACCGTGGTACTCGCGATGGACACCCCCGCCGACGGGTCGAAGCTGGTCGTACTGGACGCGATGACAGGTCGGGTGCGGGCCCAGCCGGACCTGCACGGCGGGCACACCGTCGTCGGCGACCTCACCGACACCGCGATCGTCGTCACCACCGGTGACGGCCTCGCCGGCTACTCGGTCCGCGACGGTCGGCAGTTGTGGCACTGGACGTTGCCCGATCTCGGCTGCCGGACCAACCTGCGCAGCGACGACGTGCGGTTGATGCCGGCCGAAGTGATCGTGGCCGCCCGCTGTCCGGGCACCGCGCTGCTGGTCCGGTTGGACGCGGCCACCGGGCGGGAACGGGACCGCCGCCCGGTCAGCGTGTCCGGCAGCGGCTCGGTGAGCCTGCGGGTCGCCCCGGACTACTCGCTGCTGGTGGTCAGCTACCTGGACACGGCGAAGACGGCGCAGCGGTTGGTGGCCGGACCGGGTACGGAACTCGTCCCCTTGGATACCAACATCTTCACCCTGTTGCCGGCCGGGCGCGGGCTCACCCCGATCCTGCGGGACGCTCCGGGGCAGGTCGTCGACGTGCGTACCGGCGCGCCGGTGGGTACGCAGGTCGACGGCCTGGACAACTGTGTGGCGAGGGCGACCGGGCTGCTCGCCGACGCGGCGCTGTGCCAGGACGCCCGCACCGCCGCCGACTTCGACACCTTTTTCGCCACCGGCCGGGTCGGAGTCCGGATCGCCCGGTACGCGGGCGAACTCGGCAGGCTGACGGTCGACCTCGGCCCCCGGCAGTCGCACGCCTCCGGCACCGGCACCGTGGTGAGCTTCGCGGTCGGCAACGGTGCCGTAGTCGCCTACAGCGAACTGCCACCCGGGTCCGGCACCGCCAACGTCATCGTCGGCCTGCGCTGACCGGCGGGCGCGGGCGGCCTCAGCCGAGCAGGAACCTGGTCAGCACGGGTGCCAGCGCCTCGGGGGAGACGTCGTGGGTCTGCTCGGGCAGTGACTCGTAGCGGCCGTCGGGCAGCGCCGCGGCGGTCGTCTTCGCGGCGTCGCGCAGCCACTGCGGGCTGCTTTCGCCGTCCACCACCAGGGCCGGCACGGTGACCGTGGCCGCCAGCGCGTGCGGCACCTGGGAGTCGCCCATCACCCGGTCGTCGTAGGCCAGGGCGTGCGCCATCGCCGTCATGGCCGGCCAGCCCGGACCCTGCCGCATTCCGGCGATCACCGGTGCGGGCACACCGACCAGGGTCAGGAACAACTCGACGGCGCGGCTTCGGTCTCCGGCTGCCAACGCAGCGTCCAGTTCCCGGCGGTACTCCCCGGTTGCCAGCAGCGGGGTGGAGCCGGCCACGTACGGCGGCTCGTAGAGGGCGATCCGGTCGGCCGGCACGCCAGCGGCCACCGCCCGCAGGATCAGCCCGCCACCGGAGGACATGCCGTAGAGGTGGGCGTGCCCGCCGGCCGCGTCGACCACGGCGCGCAGATCCTCGATCTCCCGGTCCACCGCGTACGGCAGAGTGTCGCCGCTGTCGCCGCGGCCACGCCGGTCGTAGGCGTACACGGTGAAGTCGCTGGAAAGCAGGCGCGCCAACGGCCGCATCGGGCCGCCCGCGCGGTGGCACATCGCGCCGTCGACGAGCACCACGGCCGGGCCGGCGCCGCTGCGCTCGTACCCGATGGTGGTTCCGTCGGCCGAGGTGAGGCTGGCGGTGACCGGCTCGCGCAGCGATGCCAGGTAGCTGTCGAACCGGTCGAGGCTGGTCTCGAACCCGGCAAGCGCGGCCGGGGTGGCGAACGCCGGCGGCACGTCGGTCTGGTGGGTGACCACCTCGGTGCTGCCGTCGCCCAGGTCCGTGAAGGTGATCCAGGTGGTCATCCCGCTCGCCGGATCGGTCCACACCAGCAGGTCGGGGCGGCGGACCTCGACGTAGACGGCGCGCATCAGGTAGGTGCTGCCGTCGGCGTCGTTGACCATCAGGGTTTCGAACGCGCCACCGGGGCGCAGGTCCACGACGATCCCGTCGATCGGCGTGGTGGTGCCGGTCGGTCCCCAGAACCGGGTCAGGTGCTCGGGTCGGGTCATGCAGTCGAACAGCGTCTGCGGCGAGGCGCGGTGCACCCTGCGGTAGGTCAGCTCAGTCATCGGTGGG
This sequence comes from uncultured Actinomycetota bacterium, assembly GCA_963794685.1. Lineage (GTDB taxonomy): Bacteria > Actinomycetota > Actinomycetes > Mycobacteriales > Micromonosporaceae > CAVTWH01. Next base: position 461,282 of record CAWCFK010000018.1, read on the forward strand.
CTCCAGTGTGGCGAGGTGGGCGTCGAGGCGGTCGTAGCGCTGCGCCCACATCCGGCGGTTGCGGTCGATCCAGTCGGCGGCGGCGTCCAGGTTGGCGACCGCGAGCGTGCACGGCCGGGCCTGGGCGGCCCGGCTGCGGGTGATCAGACCGGCCTCTTCCAGCACCTTCAGGTGCTGGGAGACGGCCTGCTGGGTGATCGGCAGCGGCGCGGCGAGCTGCCCCACGGTGGCCGCGCCTTCGACCAGGCGCTCCAGGATCGCGCGCCGGGTCGGGTCGGCCAGGGCGGCAAACGCCCTGCTCAGGGTATCGGTCGTCACGCTGCCTCCAGGTAGCACAAGCCATCTCTTTCACAAGACATTACTTGTGTACGGCCTGGGTTTGTCAAGTCGCCGGACTGTCGGCGGACCATACGTGAGCGTATGGTGACGGCCATACGCAACCGTATGGAGGGCCGATGCCGGGGTACGACGTGATCGTGGTGGGCGCCCGGGTCGCCGGCGCGGGTACCGCCCTGCTGCTGGCCCGAGCCGGACTACGGGTACTCGTCCTCGACCGGGCCGGCCCGCCCGCCGACACCCTCTCCTCCCACCAGGTGCAGCTCCCCGGTGTGGCGCAACTGCACCGCTGGGGCCTGCTCGACCGGGTACTCGCCGCCGGCACCCCGACCACCGACACCATCCGCTTCGACTTCCACGGCGTCCCGCTGCACGGCCGGCTCCCGAGCTACGACGGCGTGGCCACGATGATCAGTCCACGCAGGACAGTCCTCGACACGGCGCTGCTGGACGCCGCCCGCGAAGCCGGCGCCCACGTGCGTACCGGCTTCCGGGTGGAGGAGCTGATCCGCGACGGCGACCGGGTCACCGGCGTACGCGGTCGGGAGCGCACCGGCCCGACCGTCACCGAGACCGCCACCGTGGTGGTCGGCGCGGACGGCAAGGGCTCACTCGTCGCCGAACAGGCCCACGCCCGCGTGTACCGGCAGCACCCGACCCTGGCGTTCGCCAGCTACGGCTACTTCGCCGGCGTACCCATGCCCGCAGGCGAGCTGTACCTGCGCCCCGGCCGGGCGATCGCCGCCTTCCCCACCAACGACGACCTGACGATGGTCTACGTCGCCGCGCCCCGGCCCGACTTCGCCGCCGCCCGCACCGACCTGCCCGGCCACCACCTACTCGCCCTCGACGGCTGCACCGACCTGGCCGACCGGGTCCGCGCCGGGCGCCGGGTCGGCCCGCTACGCACCGCACCCGAACAGCCCGGCCACCTCCGCCAGTCCTACGGCCCCGGCTGGGCACTGGTCGGCGACGCCGCCACCGCGCTCGACTCGATCACCGCGCAGGGCATCAGCAACGCGCTACGCGACGCCGACTCGCTCGCCCACGCACTGCTGGCCGGCCTCTCCGGTGAAACCACCGGGAACCGGGCGCTCACGACTTCCGGTGTGACGCCGCCGGTTCGGGCCGTCGCGGCTTCCGGGGCAACGCGGTTGGAGCGGGCGCTCGCGGCGCACCAGCGTCGTCGGCACGCCGAGATCCGCTCCGGCTACGACTTCACCGTGCGACTGGCCCGGTTCGCCCCGCCGCGCCGGCTCGGCCAGCGATTCCTGGCGGCTGTCGCGGACCGGCCGGCCGAGGTGTCCCGACTGCTCGGCGCGTTCGCCGGCTGCGAGCCGGTGGACCGCTACTTCAGCGCTCGGACCGCGCTGCGCGTGCTGTTCGACCGCGCAGGGCGTACCACCCGGCGACCGTCGCTCCCAGACACAGTGCTGCCGCACTGAGGCCGAGCGAGACGTGTACCCCGACGATCATGCCGAGCAGACCGACGGTGACGCCGCTGCCGGCCCGCAAACCGTTGGCGGACATGTTGTAGACGCCGACCACCCGGCCCCGGTCGGCGGGCGCGGCGCGCAGTTGCACGATGGTCTGGCCGATCGACATCGACGCCAGGTTCGCCACCCCGCCGATGAACAGCAGCGGCACCGCGACCACGAAGTTGCCGGCGAACGCGAAACCCAGCGTGGACAGCGCGTACACGATGGTGCTCACCACGGCGGCCGGCACGCTCGGCCGGATCATGCCGGTTGCCTCCAACAGGATGCCGCCGAGCACCCCGCCCGCCCCCGCCGCGAACAGCAGTACCCCGTAGCCCAGGTCACCGTCGCCGCCGCCGAGGTCGTGCGCGAAGATCGGCATGGCCGCCTGCAATGCGGTACCGAGGAAGAACGACGCCAACCCGGCGAGCGCGATCATGCTCGTCAAGGTGTGGTCGGCGCCGACCCGGCGCAGTACCCGAACCGAGTCGGCCAGCGTGATCCCGGCGCGCGGAATGCCGCGATCGCGGCTGTGCCCGGTGAACTTGGTACGGAAGAGGAACAGCGTCAACGGCAGGTAGAACGCGATGTTCACGAAGATCCCGGCCTTCGACCCGAGCCCGATCAGCAGCACCGAGCCGATCACCGGTCCGAACAGCACGCCGAGACTACGGAAGGTGGCGTTGAGCCGGACCGCGCTGGGCAACTCGGTCGGCCCGACAAAGTCGTGCAGCATGAGCTGTTCGGCCGGCCCCCACAGCGAACCGGCCGCGCCGTGCATCACCAGCAGCACGCAGGCATGCCAGACCTGCAGCGAGTCGGTGACGAACAGGATGCCCCAGCACGCCGAGACGGTCATGAACAGCAACTGCGCCGCCTGGATCACCCGACGGCAGTCGAACCGGTCGGCGAGCGCGCCGAAGTACACGCTGAACAGCAGGAACGGTACCCAGTGGCTGATCACCTGGAAGCCGGCCAGCGCGGGGGAGTGGAACTTCTGCCAGAGCACCCAGTACGTGATGACGTGCTCGATGTTGTCGGCCATCATCGCCAGCGCCGCACCGAACAGGTACGGCCGGGCGTCGCGGTTGCGTAGCGCGGCGAACCGGCGCGGAACCGGCGCGAGGGCAACGTCGGCGGGCTGCGCTCCGGTCACGGGTTGCGGGACCACGGCGGTGGTGATCGGGGTGGCGGGCTCGCCGGCAGGCATAGTGATCGTCTCCTTTGCGCCCCCAGTCTGCTGGTCGGGGCGCAGTACCGCCGAGTTGGAGTGATCACCACCACACGGTCAGCCGGTGCGCAGGAACTCCTCGACCACCTGCTGTACCCGTAGCCCGGCCGCGAAGTCCGCGAGCGTGGTCTGCCCGCCCCGGATCGCGCGGGCGAACTCGCTGAGCCGGGTGTGTTCGCTCCCTCGGGGCAGGTCCGGCTCGACCCGCGTCCAGCCGTCGGCGTCACCGCACCACAATTCGCCCCAGCCGGTGATCCGGTACGAGCGCTCGGTGCCGTAGAGCGTCCACTCGTAGGTCTCGGGGGCGGCGGCGAGCTGGCCGTGCAGGGTGACCGGGACGTCCCCGGCGTGCAGCAGCCCGGCGGCCACCCGCTCGGCCGACTCGCCGTAGCTAACCTGCCCGCAGCGCAGTGCCAGCGGGCCGACCAGCCGGTCGGTGAGGAAGACGAAGTGCGAGGCGACCTCGCGCAGGAAGCCGCCCTGAGCCCGGCCGGCCAGCCAACGGGCGTCGCGCTGGAACTCGCGCGGCCACTGCGGAAAGGACATCCGGATGTCCACGCCGACCACCGTGCCGACCTCCCCGGCACGCAGCGCCCGACCGACCTCGACGACGGCGGCCCGGTCGGAGAGCGCGAAGTTCACCGCGTTCACCACTCCGGTCGCCTCGGCTGTCCGCACCATCTCCGCGCCCTCGGCCAGGTCGACGGCGAGCGGCTTCTCCGCGAATACGGCGCGCCCGGCGGTCATCGCGGCGATCGCGTACCCGGCGTGGGTGGCCGGCGGCGAGGCGATGTAGACCGCGTCCAGCTCTGCCAACGCCAGTACCTCGGCCGGGTCGGTGCTGACGGCCAGCTCGGGGTGGGCGGCCCGGGTCCGGGCCACCGCGCCGGGGTCGGGGTCAGCGGCCAGGGCCACCGTGAAGTCCGGGTGCGCGTGGGCGACCCGGAGCGTCTCGGTACCCATCGCGCCGAGCCCGATGATGCCCAGGCGGAGTCTGCTGTCGTCGGTCACGTCGAAGATCTTGGTTGGTCGGCGACCCGGAAACAACCCCGTCGATGCTGGGCCGCCAATGAGCCTTGGCAGCTGGGACCAGCAGAAACCGGTGCGGCGGCTGTCGCAGTGGGCAGGGTCAGATGGCGATTGTGTCGATGCCGGGGTACGAGTGCGGATCGGCGGTTATCACGTACCCGGCATCCTCGTCGATCACGGGGAGTGCAGCGCACGCCCGACTGGTGGAGCCGTAGAGGGTCGCGGCGGTGGCGGCGCGCCGCCACTGGCCGGGGAGCATAGGCAGGATCTGCGCGTCGGCGTGATGGGTGAGCAGATCGAGCATCGCAAGGGCCTGCGGGCTGGCCCCGGTTGCGGCCTCGATCAGGCAGACGACGGGCAGGCCGAACCCGGCACCTTCGTCGCTGAATTCCCCGATCAGTTCACCTACCGCCATGGATCCGGCGGTGTATGCGCGATTGGCGCTATCGTCCAGGACCGCGCGCAGGTTCACGCGGCGTCGAGGCCGAGCTGGCGGCGCAGCTCCGCGCGGCGCTGGTGGCGCTGCTCAGGGGTCCACTGCGCGTCCAGGGCGGCAAGCTGTGCGCGGACGTGCTGGCGAACCTGGCGAACCTGCTCCGGAGTGGCCTTCTCGTAGGTCAGGCCGCGTAGTTCCTCGGACAGGGCCTCGACCTTCGGGGTGGACTTCTCCGCGCTCGCCATGCGACTTATCGTACTCCTGTACGGGCCATGTGTGGCCCCGCGCACATCTGCGCCAGCCCTCCGAACGCCTGTCCGGATGGGTCTTGCTGTCCGGCAGGTGGGGGAGGCGCTTCCAAGGTCAACTGCCGGGCCATGGTCAACTACTCGGTACCCATCGCGCCGAGCCCGACGATGCCCAGGCGGAGTCTGCTGTCGTCGGTCACATCGAAGGTCTTGGCTGTTCGGCGACCGGAAACAACCCCGTCAATGCCCGGCGGGCCGAGAATACGATTTGAGTCATACGGGTGGTAGGCCCGTCTCGGCGTCCCGGGCAGATCAGGGGCTGTTCGGCCGCGTCCACATCGGGTGGATCGTGGGGCCGCCCTTCGGAACACGCACGGTGAGACCGGCGGTGTAACCGTGCCGGGTGTAGAAGCCGACGAGGCGGTGCGAGGTGGCTTCCAGGTAGACGGTGCGCTCGCCCTGCCAGCCGACAGCGCGGCGTGAGCGTCGTGCTCACAGCTTCACCCGCTCGCAGATCATTTCCATCCTGATCTCCCTTCGTCACAACGGTTCCGGCGGACGGCGTACGTTGTGAGGCGCGGCGTCCAGTCGACCCGGCGTACTTACGAGCGGATCTCGCAACGCTGCGCGAGATCGACCAGCTTCGGGGCCTCAGTGACTCCGCCGAGGAGCCCTCCTGCCTTGACTTGTGGCTAGACTTGCGTGTGATCTGTCACGATTTCCTTGACCAGTAGCGTGTCGTGTACTACTGGTGACATAGAAGGATTTCGCTGTCTCCAGCAGTTTCCAAGCCGCTCTTTGGACTCGAGATCATGACCGACGTTGGTGCACGCTTGCGGTTGGCCCGCGAGTCGGCGGGAATCAGTCTCACGACGATGGCGGCGCGGACCCACTTCCCCAAGGGCTACCTGAGCAATGTGGAGAGTGGCCGGCGAGCGTCGACGCCGGCCGTGATTCTGGCGTATGAAAAGGCACTGGGTGACGACTTGGACAGACGCGGACTCCTGACCGGCCTGGCGGCCTCGACCGTAGCGCCAGCCGCCGTTGCGCAACTTCTTCAGCAAGGATTCGGGGCAGCGCTCGGGGAGAAGGTCTCCGTCGAGGAGTGGGAATATCGAACGCTCCAGTTCGGCGTCGAGTACATGAGCGTCGGCGCGGCCGACCTTCAAAACCGTCTCGCACGCGACCTGGTTGTGGTTCAACAGCAACTCGAACAGCCTCGCCTGTGGACTGTGGCGGCGCGACTCCTGACGACCTACGGTAAGACGGCCGTGAGCCGGCGAGAGGCGGTCCGGTGGTACCGGCTCGCCGCGACCGCAGCCGACCGTGGTGGAGACATTGACACACGGGTCTGGGTGCGTGGTCGTGCAGCGCTGGCGTTGGCCTACGAAGCTGCCGAGGTCCCAACTGCGCGCGACTTGGCCGCCCAGGCACTGGCGCTGTCGGACAGACCTACCCTTGGCCGGCTGAATGCGCTGGTGGCGCAAGCCCATGTGGCGGGCATTCGTGGTGATCGCCGCGCTGCGCTCGGCACCCTGGATCAGGCCAGGCGTGTCTTCGACGTGGCCGGTTCGTTCGAACAGGTCTCTGACTTCGCGGTCCCCGAATGGCGATTCCATACCTTTGTTTCCATGCTGCTGTCCCGGATAGGCGACCCGACCGCGATAGATGAGCAGGATGCGGCTGATCACAGCCGACCAGCCATACTTCCGCGCTTTGCCACCCACATCGAGCTACATCGAGCGTTGATGCTTACCAAGAGTGGTGACGTCGCAGTCGGACAGAAGTACGCCCGCGACGCAATGTCCAGGCTGCCACCCGAGCGCCACAGCCTCTCACTACGCCTCATGCTCAACGAAATTGAAACGCCGGCCACAGTTCGAACATGATGAAAGAGTTTTGAGTCCACTCTGCCAACCGGGCTGCGAACTACTGCGCCGAAGAAGCGTCGAGCAGTTCGCGTAGCTGGCTCGCAGTCTCGTCTTCGTCCACGGCGTGAACAACGAAGATTCCCAGGGCCTCGGCGGCTTCCAGATTCGTCTCGGTGTCGTCTGCGAACACACATGCGCTCGGCGTGACTCCGAGCATGTCCAAGGTGTGTCGAAAGATCGCCGGATCCGGCTTCCTGATGCGGAGATCGGTCGACATCACCACGACATCGAATACCTCCTCCAGGCGGTACGGGAAGTACGGATCATGGGGATCCGTCCCCAGGGAGTTCGAGAGAACCGCGGTGCGGATGCCCGCGCGTCTCGCGTCCCGGGCGACATTGAGTACCTCGTATGCAGGATCAAGCGTGTATAGCACGCGTCCCATAAGATTCTCGGCGCTGATGTTCAGGAGGGCCCCGAAGCCCTCATTCCAACCCCGCTGGTCGATCTCGCCAATCTCTAGCCGCCGGTACAGTTCCTGACCGCGAGCGTCCGCCCACATTCGCAGGAATCCGCCTGGCCGCAAGCCCTCGCGGCGCTCGAAATCGCTGATGACCTCGACCATATTGCTCGTGAGCACCCCCCGGCAAAGTCGAGGATGAGACCGTCGAACCGTCGTCGCGCCACGCAATGGGACCTTACCCGACCCCATCAATACTCCGGGATCTCCGGCTGGGGAGGGGTGGCGTCCTCAAGGTCAAATTAACCAGCCATGGTCAACTATCTCAGAAATCTCTAAATGATCATAGCCAGGTTTCCGGTCGGCGTATCCGCTGGTCAGCGGCTCGTCAGAAATATTCTGTTAACGAACGTTGACAATCAACGTCGATGGAATCGATGCTGAGAGCGCTCTCACGGACCCAACCTGAGGGCGCCTGCAGGCATGAGCGCACCCGAAACGCCTTCGGTTCTCCGTCGGCGTCAGCGACCCCTCCCAGACCACGCTGCCGTTGAGCTGACGGACCGTCCCGGATCCTTCACACCCCCTGAGAGGAATCCATGAACACGGACCACGCAAGTCCCGCACGCGGCAGGACCGGCAGGCGGGTCAGACTCATGACGATCCCGATCGCCGTCCTGCTCCTCGGCAGCACCTGGCTGGTCAACGCGCTACACGCCGAGGCGGCCGCCCCGCCGGCCCAGGCAGGCTGGAGCCAGACCTTCCTCGACGACTTCAACGGCACCGCGCTGAGCGGCAACTGGCGCCACTCCGAGGGCACCAGCTATCCGGGTGGCCCGGCCAACTTCGGCACCGGCGAGGTGGAGACCAACTCCCGCAACAACGTCTCGGTAGCCAACGGGACCATGAGCATTACCGCTCAGGGCAACGGACTCAGTGGCTGGACCTCCGACCGGATCGAGACCAACCGGCAGGACTTCCAACCACCGGCCGGCGGCAAGCTGCGGGTCGAGGCGCGGCTGCGGCTGCCCGAGGCGGCCAACGGCCAGTCCAACGGGTACTGGCCGGCGTTCTGGATGCTGGCCGGGGACTACCGCGGCAACTGGTGGAACTGGCCCACGGTCGGCGAGATCGACATCATGGAGAGCGTCAGCGGCCTGAACAAGACCTGGCAGACCATGCACTGCGGCTGGCTCGATCCCGCCGCGGGGCCGAACGTGTGCAACGAGAAGGACGGCGTCGGCAACGGCGGCGCGGCCGGCGCGTGTGGCCAGGGCACCCAGTCGTGCACCAAGGCGTTCCACACGTACACGATCGACTGGAGCGACGCCGACAAGTCGGTGACCTGGTACGTCGACGGCCGGCAGGTGTGGCGTACCCAGCGCGGGGTCAACATCCGCGCCGACGCCTGGGATCTGGGCTTCCAGCACGGGTTCTTCATTGTGCTGAACCTGTCCATCGGCGGCGAGATGCCGGCCAACAACGGTGTCCCGCTCAACGCCTCGACCAGCGGCGGCGGCCACTACGACGCCGACTACGTCGCGGTGTACACCGGCGGGGCGACCGCCCCGGCACCCGGCGGCACGACCCCGACGGCCAGCCCGACGCCGAGCCGGACAGCAAGCCCGACCGCGAGCCCGACGCCCAGCCGAACCGTCAGCCCGACGCCGAGCCGGACGGCCAGCCCCACGACGAGTCCGGTCACCGGCCGGGACGCCTACGGCACCATCCAGGCGGAGTCGGCCAACCAGGTGCAGGGCACGACCGTGGCGGGCACCTACGTCGGACCCGCAGGCAACGGGGACTATCTCCGCTTCGACGGCGTGAACTTCGGCGCCACACCGGCAACGCAGTTCAAGGCGCAGGCGGGCTGCGGTGCCGCCGGCGGAGTTTCGGGCCTGGTCGAAGTCCGCGTCGACAGCCCGACAGGTCCGGTACTGGGTAGCTTCGCCATCTCGAACACCGGCGGCTGGACGACGTTCCGCAACATCCCGGCGAACATGGCCGGTGTCACCGGCACCCACACGGTCTACGTGACCCTGACCAGCGGCCAACCGGCCGACTTCGCGAGCCTCGACTGGATCACTTTCGGTCACTGATCCGGACCTGGCCCTCGGGCAGGGGCGGGCGGCCAACCGCTCGCCCCCTGCCCATCCGCGAAGATCAACTGGTCGTGCGGGGTACTCCGGTTAGTGAGGCAACCGTGCCTGTCTTTGACAAGCCCCAGAAACTGAAGATGACTCGGATGTCGTATTCGTATCGAACCGCGCCGGCCTGTTCCGCGCCGCAAGCCAGATGTACCACGGCGGCTGGCCTGTCCGAGTACCCGAAGACCAGCACGTAACTATCGGCGCTCGCCGACAGGCAAGCGTCCGCTGTTGGGGGGACCTGGTCGGGAATGGAGTTCAGGTAAGCCACCGGCGAGGTCGGTTTGTCGGTCGTCAAAGGTGGACCGACAAACTGTGCGACACCGTTCTCGACGGTGGACAGGGGATAGCGACACAGCAACGCCTCGGCTGCTTGCGCGGGAAGGAACGGTCCTGTGCGAGTCTGCATACCGGGCCATTGACCAAGGTCTAACGTTGCCGGGCACGTCGCTGGCGTCGGCGTTCCCCGGGCGGGAACCTCGGCACCGGATGACGCGTTCGCGGCGTGCCGGGCGCACCCGGCTGTTGTCACCGTCATCAACACCGCCACCACGACGCCGACCAGGGCCATTCCCGGAGCGCTTCGAGCCACCTCGACCCGTGCCATCCATCAGCCCTTCTAGCCCACAATCCTGTCAGGCTACTCCTGGGCCCAAGTCCCGCAGTCGGTCCGCGTCGCCGCGCACCGTGTGGTCGCTGACACCGAGGTGGTCGCCCAGCGCGGGGGCCGGCTGGAACTAGATCTTGGGAGCCCGTCGGCGCCTCACGGCAGCCCGACCAGGGACCGCGGTGGCGATCCCGTCGAGCAGGAAGCCCAGGCCCAGTTCGAACTGCGCTTCGGGGCTGTCCGTGACCGGGTGGGCCAGCCAGCTCGCCAGCAGGGGTACCGAGCCGACCGCCTCGGCCAAGGCGTGCACCTGCCGGACCGCTCCGGTCAGCTTGGCGGGCGAGTCGAGCCCGGCGCTGGCGTTGAAGCGGGCCTCCTGAGCCTCCTGCAGGGAGCTGCCGAAGACGTGCCGGTCGAGCAGCGCCGCGAACGTCATCGCCTGGCCGACCGTCGCGCCGTGGGCCGTCAGGGCCGCGAGCATCGCCTCGGTGCGCCGCATCGCGTGCGGTCCGATCGGGGGGCGGGTGTGCACCAGGGCGGCGTACCAGGGGTGGCGTCCGATCATGCGGCGGGTGTCGGTGGCGATGGCGTGCAGGGTGACCCGCCAGTCGTGGTCTGGGTCGGTGGGTAGCGGGACGGTGCCGGTGGCCGTGTCCAGCATCAGGTCGATCAGACCGTCCTTGCTGTGCACGTAGCGGTAGAGCGCCATCGGGGAGTAGTCGCCGAGCCGGGCCGCGAGCGCCTTCATCGTCAGCGCCGGCGCACCGGACTCGTCGGCCAGCGCGATGGCGGCCGTCACGATCTCCGCCCGGCCCAGGCTGCGGGTCCGGGCGGGCGGCGGAGGCTCGCTCCAGATGGTCGTTCGCACCAGCCGAGTGTACGTCATATACTTCCGGTGTACGACGTAAACTCACGGAGGTGATCCCATGCGACTCGGCGTGGTACGGGGCATCAGCTACGGACTCTTCGGCCCGCCCGACGAGTTCGTCGGCGCTGCCAGAAACCTTGGGGCCGGCCTGATCCGCAGCTACCTCTACTGGTCTCAAGTCCAGCCCGAGCCCGACCGCTACGACTGGCGCACGGTCGACGCGCTGCTGAGCCAACTCGACGGCGACGGCAGCGGCGATGACGAGGAGGTCTGGCTGACGGTCTGCTCCAGCTCGCCGTGGGCCACCCGGCAGGCCACCGACTTCCTGCCCCCGTCACCGGCCCACAACCTCGACACCTATGCCGACTTCGTCCGCGAACTCGTCCGGCACTGCGCCGGCCGGGTCCGGTACTGGCAGTGCGACAACGAACCCAGCAACACCGACCTGCTCTGGGCCGGCACCGCACCGGAGTACGTCGCCCAACTCACCGCCTTTCACAGCGCGGTGAAACAGGTCGACCCGAGCGCCCGCGTCGTGCTCGGTGGCTGCGGCTACGACGTGTACTCCAGCCCACCGGACAGCCCGGCCCGCAAATTCTTCAGCCACCTCACCGACGCCGGCCGGCACGCCTTCGACGACCTCAGCGTCAACCTCTACGGCGACCCGGCCGGCGTGCCCGCGGCCATCGCCACCGCCCGGCAGTTCCTGACCGACCACGGCTACCAGCGGCCGGTACTGGCCGGCGAGCACGGTGGCCCGGTGCTGTTCGAGTTCCCCGACGCGGAAGCCGCTGTGCAGCAGGCTTTCCTGGCCGCGTTCACCACCGCGCCGGCTACCCAGAGCACGGCCGAACTCGTCGAACGGGCCGGTCAGGACACCCCGGAACGGCGCGCCCTGGTGGACCTCTACGAGCGCGCCGACACGCTGCCACCCAGGCTGCGGATGCTGATGGCCGACTGCCCACCGGAACTGGCCGCGATTCGGGACCGGATCGCCTGCCGGCAACTGGTGCAGCGGGTGGTGCTGGCCGCCGCCAGCGGAGTACGCCGCACCGCGTACTGGTGCCTCGGGCCGGAGGTGCCCGGGTACTCCGACCCGTACCAACTCATGCATCTGCTCTTCGGCAAGCTGCCGCTGCTCGACTACGCCGGCGTCGCGCTGACTGTGCGGCACCCGGCAGCCGACACCTTCGCGCTCACCGCCCGGCTGCTGGCCGGGGTGGACGGCTTGATCGAAGTCGACGGCGACCAGCAGGCGCGGGCGTTCGCGGCCGATCCCGGACCGCTCACTGTGGCCTGGCGGACCGGTGACACCTTCGACGGCGAGAACCTACCGCCGCTGGCGACCACGCTGCCCTGGCCGCTGCCGACCGCCCGGGTGACCGACGCCTTCGGCGCGCACTGCATCGTCGAGACCCGCGACGGTCAGCTCCCGCTTGCCCTCACCGTCACGCCGGTGTTCGTCACACCGGCCTGACGTCGCCCGGCCGACCGTCCGTTCCCGGGCCGTGCCCGTGCTCATTGGGCAAAGCCGGCCTCATGGTCGGCGGCAGCGATGTCGGGGTGGAAGCGCTTGTGGACCCAGTGGCGCTCGCCGAGGAGGTTCAGCTGGCCCCATCGACCGGAGACCGGACCGAGTTGGGTGTGCCGTGGCAACGTGCCCACCAGGGACTGCGGCTTTGCGCCGCCCGACCGCTTGCTGCTCTCCAGCACATAGATCGCGTCCGGGGTGACCGCGACGCAGCGATACCTGATCCAGAACATCGTGAGCCCGGTGAGGTACGTGACGAGGAAGAAGGCGAAGTTCGGTGCGGTCTGGCAGATGAACACCTGCCGGATCTCGCTGCCCTCGGGCAGGAAGGGTGCTGAACGCTCCACCAGGTCGTTTCGCGGCCTCACATGAGGCTCATCAGTCACGAATGGATCGTACCCGGCGTACCTCGTCGGGCAAGGCAGGGGCACCCGGCCGAGGTGCCGGCCGGGTGCCCTTGTCGGCGATTCGTCGGCGGTCAGAAGCCGCCGGCCGTGTTGCACTTCGCCTTCTGGACCACGCAGTTCTTCACCCGCTTGCCCTGGGCGGTGTTCTCCCAGGCCAGGAAGACGTCGCCGTGCATCGACGAGGCCATCCCGGAAGCCAGCGTGAAGCCGGCCGCGCTGCCGCTGGTCCGGTAGGCGATCACGAACGAGATGTTCGGAATGGCCACCGGGAAGGCGCCCTTGCAGGTGCCGTCGTAGCTGAAGGCCACGTGCGACTTGTGGTCCGGGCTGTCCAGGTGCACGCCGTCCCAGCAGTCCGGGAAGACCAGCTGGAAGACCAGGTCGGCGGTACTCGCGCAGAGCGGCCAGTTGCCGTCGGCGCTGCGGCCGATCTCGCCGCCGGGGCCGGCGCAGTAGAACTGGTTCACCGAGCCGGCCGGGGTGGCCACCTGCAGCTTGGCGTCCCCGGCGATCATCCGGAACCCTTGCGGGAACGGCACCGTGGCCGCCGGACTGGTGAGCCGCGAGCCGTAGTAGACGGTCATCCCGGACGGCTCAACGGCGACGCCGTGCTCGTAGAGGGTCGGGATCCAGTACGCGGACAGGTCCTCGACCGGGCCACAGCTCGACGTGTGGGTGGCGAGCAGGGACGCCGTGGTGGTCGCCGCGTTCGGTGCTCGTGTTGCCGAAGAAGCTGTGCATGTGCGACGCGCCCGGCTGGCCGGGGAAGACGATCGGGTCGTCCTTGAAGGAGTGGCTGTACGGGCAGGCCGCGTTGAACTCCGACACCCGCACCGAGTTCGCCGGAGCCGGATCCATCGGCAGCGCCCGGAACGCGGCGAGCTGTGCGTTCCAGGCCGCCTGGTCGATGTCGACCCAGGTGCCGGGGGCGGACGAGCCCGGCATGGACATGCTCGGCATCCCGGTCGGGCTCGGTGAACCGGCGGTTCCGCCGATCGTGAACGAGAACCAGTTGATGTTCACGAAGTCGCGGGTACTGGCGGCGCGCAGGACGGCGAATACCGACTGGGAGCCGGTGGCCGTCGGGGTGGCGGTGACGGTCCTGGTCGCCCAGGTCTGCCAGCCGCCGGTCGAGGTGACCGCGATCTGGGCCAGCAGCGCGCCGGTCTGCGAGCCGGTGTGCAGCTCGATGGTGCCGTCACCGCCGGTCCCGGCGGAGGCGATCCGGGCGGCGATGGACACTGCGCCACCGGAGCCGAGGTTGACCCCGTCGTAGCGCAGCCAGTCGCCGCTCGCGAGGTAGCCGACGTTCTGTCCGCCGCCGGTGTCGGCGGTGCCTTCGACCTGTGCGCCGGACTGGGCGGCGTACGCCTCGGCCTGCACGGTCTGGGTGGTGTCCCCGGTGGCGGCGTCGGCCACGTGCACGGTGACCAGGCTGGCCACGGTGAGCAGCGCGGCGGCGCTGACGATGAGGATGCCCGCGCGGCGTGGCCGCACGTAGCGTTGGGGGGGTTGGGTGGACGGTTGAGGTGACACGGCTTCCTCCTGGACGGCGTGGACGAGGGGGCCGCCTGGTTCAGGCGAGCGCACCGGGGCGGCCACAGTGGTCGCCGGTGCCGTGGTCGCCGGGTGAGCGATCACATGGGGTCACCGTAAGTCCGCCGTTCGGCCGGCACCTGAGTCGAAAGACCCAGCTGGAAAGCGCCGGTCCCGGTACCGGCCGGCTCGGCGTATTCTCTGCGGTCTATGAGACCTGCGGTGGTGGGCGCACCCGGGCCGGGCGGAGCTCTCCGGTCGGGCCGGGCTTCCTCGCGCGTCACCGACCGGGCCGCGGTCACCGTCCGTGGTGCGGTGCCGGTGGAGCGGGCGGCGGTGGCCGCGGCGCTGTGCCGGGCGGTGCTGGTCGGCCGGGCAGCCGCCGCGATGACCGTCGCCGCCGGGGAGCTGCTGCTCGCCGTGTCGCCAGGCCGGGTGGTACTGGTTATCGCGCTGCTGGCAACCACCGGCGCGGCCCAGGTCGCGCTGCTCACCCGCTGGCCGGGCCTGGTCGGACATCCGTTGCCGGTGCTCGCCGTCGACGCTGCGCTGCTACTCGTGGTGCTCGCGGCCAGCGGTGGCAGCCCGGCGTACTTCGCCTACGCGGCCGGCTGTGCGGCGCTGGCCGGGGTGCTGCTCGGGATGACCGCGCTGCCACTGTGGGCGGCCCAGCTGACCCAGGGGTACGCGGTCTGCGGGGTGCTGCTGCGCGACACCCGGCCGGCCCCGACGGTGGCGCTGTTCGTGCTGGTCACGCCGCTGGCCGGGCTGCTCGCCGGGATCGGCGCGGTGGCCGCCGGCCGGGCGCTGGAACACCAACTGCGGCATTCGGTCGCGCTGGTGGCCCGCGCGCAGCGCTCGGCGGCCGGCGCCGAGCGGGCCCGGTTGGCCCGCGAACTGCACGACTCGGTGGTCGGCACGCTGCGCGGCATCTCGCTGGCCGCGTGGGCGTTGCCGGACTCGGTACGCCGCCAGCCGGGGCTCGCCGAGCAGCTCGCGGCGACCGTGTCGCAGGGCGCGGTGGCAGCCGCCCGGCAGGCCCGGCTACTCGTCGAGGGGCTGCGCCTGGACACCCCGGACGACGAGTTCGGCACCGCCCTGCACCGGTTGTGCCGGGACTGGTCGGCGGCGACCGGCATCCCGGTCGAGGTCACGGCGGCGGCCGTCGAACCGCCGGTGGCCGTCCGGTACGAGCTGATCCGCATCGTCGGCGAGGCGCTGGCGAACGTTGCCCGGCACGCCCGCGCCCGCGTGGTCCGGGTCGACCTGGCCGTCGACGGCGCCGACCTGCGGCTGACCGTCCGCGACGACGGGGCCGGCTTCGTCGTCCCGGACGACCTGGCCGACCTGCAGGAGCGCGGCCACCTCGGCATCGTCGGGATGCGCGAACGGGCCCGGGGCGTCGGCGGCGACCTGCTCGTGCGCTCCGCGCCGGGCGCGGGCACGCTGGTCCGGGCCGGGATACCGGCAGCACCAGGTGTCGGCGGCACGCGATGATCACGGTGCTGGTGGTCGACGACAACGTGACGCTACGTGCGGCGCTGCGCCCGATCCTGGAGTCCGACCCGGAGGTGAGTGTGATCGCCGAGGCCGGCAACGGGCGGGCCGCGCTGGCCACCGCGCGGCGGCTACGGCCCCGGGTGACCCTGCTGGACTACCGGATGCCGATCGCCGACGGGCTGTCGGTGGTGTCGGGGCTCGCCGGGTACTCGGCGGTGCTGGTGCTGACCAGCTCCACCGACCCGGCCCTGATCGCGCCGATGCTCGGCGGCGGCGCGCTGGGCTACCTGGTGCACGGCCAGTTCGAGCCGCTCGACCTGGTTCGCGCCGTCCGCGCCGTCGCCGCGGGCGAGGGTTGGCTGACCCCGACGGCAGCCTCCATCGCGGCCACCGCGCTACGCGAAAGCTACGCCCGCCAGCGCGCCGCCTACGACCGCGCCGCCGGCCGACGGGTGGTCAGTGGCTCGGCGCAGGGTGCGGCCGGGCTGACCGACCGCGAGACCGAGGTGCTCGACCTGCTCTGCGGCGGGCTGTCCAACGCCGAACTCGCCGGCCGGCTCGGACTCAGCGAGAAGACCGTGAAGAATCACCTCAACCACATCTTCGCCAAGCTCGCGGTGACCAGCCGGACCCAGGCCGTCGCCCGTTGGCGTGGCTGGACCTGACGGCCGAACGGAGCTTGGATGTCCACTGTGGACGAACCGACGCACCGGCCCGGCCCGTTGACCGGTCGGGGTCGGCGGATCGCCGGAGTCGTCGCGCTCGCCGTCGCGGTGGCCTCGACCGCCATCCTGGTACCCCGGCTGGTGTCCTCCTGGTCCGGTGGCCCGCAGGCCGGCCCGGCCATATCGGCCCCGACCAGCGCGTCGCCGTCGGCCACCGCCGGTCCGGCCGGTTCCGTCGCGCCGTCGACGCCGGTGGCCTCCGCCTCCGGGCCGGCCGCTGCCACCGGGTCGCCCGCGGCCACCGCGGCGTCGTCGAGCCCGCCACGGCCGGCCCCGACCTTCACGACCATCCGGATCGCCGCCGCCGACCCGGCCAACGACCGCTACGACGTGGCCGTCACCCCGTGCCCCAGCTGCGCCAGCGGCAGCAGGGTGCAGTACCTGGGGCAGGGGCACGCGCTGGTGATGCACGTGCGGGGGGTGCCGGTCGGCGGGCGGCGCACGCTCACCATCGTCTACGAGAGCGGCACTCCGCGGACCCTGTACGTCGGCCTCAACGCGACGAACCCGGTGGTCCTGAACGTGCCGGGCACCGGCTCGTGGATCTGGCCGCAGGAGGTGGCCGTGCCGATCGACCTGCCGGCCGGGGACAGCGTGCTGAAGTTCTTCAACGCCACCGATCCGGCGCCCGACCTCGACCAGATCGTCATCAGCTGACGGCCGGGCCACCCGTGGGTTGGGTGACCCGGCCCGGGTCGGCGTTCAGCAGGTGTTGAGCATGCTGGTCAGCGCCGATCTTCTCGGCGCTGGTGACGGTGAGCGCCCAGACGTACTTCACCCGTACCCAGGCGCGGGCGTAGGTGCAGTAGAAGCTGGTCAGCGAGGGCTTCCAGGAGTCCGGCGACTTGTCGCCCTTGGACTGGTTGACGTTGTCGGTGACCGCCCACAGCTGCGGGTCGGACAGGTCGTTGGCGAAGGACTCCCGCTTCGACGTGGTCCACGCCCAGGCGCCGGAGATCCAGGCGTTCTTCAGCGGCACCATGTGGTCGATGTCCACATCGGACGCGGCGGACCAGGTGCGCCCCGTCGTAGGGGCTGTGCCAGGTGCCTGAGGTGGCGGTGCAGGCCGAGTTGACCACGACGCCGGAGCCGTCCCGCTTGAGCACGGTCTCCCGGGTGTTGCAGCTTCCCGAGATGGTGTCCCAGGTCGGGAACAGGTCCCGGTTGTAGGTGGTGGTGTGGGTCCACGCCGCCACAGTGAGGGTGGTCAGCTCGGTGCGGGCGGTGGCGGCGCTGGGGATGCCGGGTGGGGTTGCGCCGGCCGGGGCGGCGGCGACCAGTTGGACGGCGAGCACGGCGGTGGCCGTGAGCGTCGCGGCCAGGGTGGCGAGCAGGGGGCGTCTGGGTTGCATGGTTCCTCCGGGGGCGAGAGGTGAGAAGGAGTCATCGTCACCCACCGATGCGTCGAGCGCCAGGACAGTGGGTGAACGTGGCCCGGCTGGCGACCGAAGCCGACCTGACCTGGGCCACCGGGCGGGTTCGCGGGAAGCCTGGTGATCAACGGGCCCGGGTCGTTGCCTAGGATTCGGGCATGGCTCTGCTACACCAAGCTGAACTCGTCCCCGGCAAACTCGACCTGCTGGCCGCCTGGCTGCCCACCCGGGCCTGGTTCCCGTATCCGGCCGACGCCGAGCTGACCCGGGCCACCGCGTTCCGGTACGACGACCCGGCCGGCGAGGTGGGTATCGAGACGATCGTGGTCCGCGCCGGTGCCGGCCCGCTGGTCCAGGTGCCGCTGACCTACCGGGCCGCGCCGCTGGTCGGCGCCGACGAGTGGCTGGTGGGTACCACGGAGCACTCGGTGCTCGGCCGGCGCTGGGTGTACGACGGCTGTGCCGACCCGGTTTACGTCGCGACCCTGGCCGACGTGTTGTTCGGCCGCGCCACGCAGGCGGAGGAGTTTGTCGCGATGGCCGACGGCCGGCAGCTGCGCCGCGAGCCGCTCGCCCGGGTGCTGGCCGAGTCGACCGGGGACGCCGCCGCCGGCACCGCCCTGCACGGCGCCACCGCCCTGCACGGCGTCACCGACAGCGACCCGGCCGTGATCGCCACCGACGCCGTCGAGCTGGTGCTGCCCCGGGTGCTCGGCCGCCCGGCCGCCGCCGACGCGCTGGCCACCCTCACCGGCACCTGGGCCGACCAGCCCGAGCCGGTCGTCCTGGCGTGCGCCCGCCGCTGAGTTGCCGCGTGTGGAACGACCCGGCCGGTGCGGGCCGGGTCGTCCATAGTGGAGCTTCGCTACTGGCCGATGTGCCCGGTGCCTGAGCCGGCCAGCACGATGGCCTTGACCGAGTTCGGGTCGTCGAGGGTGTAGCTGTAGTAGCGGCTGGCTTCCTGCACGGTGCCAGAGCAGTCCGGCTGGCCGGGCTCGGTGCCCGTGTAGACGTTGTTGCGGGCCACGCAGCGGCCGGCGTCACCCGCGTAGTGGTTGCTGACCGGCTCCTCGACGGTCTCGAAGTAGTTGCCCTCAACCAGGCAGCCGGCGTCCATCTGGCAGGCCACCCCGACGTCGGTGTTGTAGAGGAAGTAGTTTGTTGGTGTCGCGGGCCCGGGCGGCGAGCGCCACGTACCGGTTGGTTCCGTTGAACGCCAACGGTTTCACGTCAGCCTGCACGGAATAGTCGGTCCACGTCGCGGAGCCGGCCAGCGCCCGGGTGGTGGCGCTGGTGCTGGACTGCCGTAGGACCTGGCTGCCGTCGTTGACCACCGACCAGCTCCCACCGTTGCGGGACCAGTTGGCCAGGCTGCCGGACTCGAAGTTGTCGCTGAACAGCGTGCTCGCGAAGGCGACGCTGCTCAGCGTCAGCCCGGCCACGAGCACCGCCACCCCGGCGGCCGGCGCGAGCCAACGCAACCGGCGACGGGTCGATCCTGTCAGACGCATGGGTTCTCCTCAGGACGGAGCGCACCGCGACACACGGCGCGCGGGGAGGGGTGTCGCCCATCGGAGTGGGGCGACATCCTGAGGAAAGCGCTTTCCAACTCAAGCTCGCACGACTGATCCAGCCACGTCAATACCTGCGATGTGCAGGTTGGTTGCAGTGTCGGTCAGCCGGGCGGCGTCGCGCGGACCAGACCGGTCTGGTACGCCACCACCACCGCCTGGACCCGGTCGCGCAGCCCGAGCTTGCCGAGGATTCGGGCGACGTGGGTCTTCACCGTCGCCTCCGACAGGTGCAGCCGCTGCGCCAGCTCCCCGTTGCTCAGCCCCTCGGCCAGCAGCCGCAGCACCTCCACCTCGCGCGGGGTCAGCACCCCGAGATCGCGGGGGACCGCCGCCGGATCGGTGTCCCGCTGGGCGAAGCGCTCCACCAACCGCCGGGTGATGCTCGGGGCCAGCAGCGCGTCCCCGGCCCGGACCAGCCGGACCGCCGCCACCAACTGCTCCGGCGTGACGTCCTTGAGCAGGAAGCCGCTCGCCCCGGCGGTGAGCGCGGCGTACACGTACTGGTCCAGGTCGAAGGTGGTCAGGATGATGACGCGCGGCGCGGGCCCGGTGCCGGCCAGGATCCGCTGGGTGGCGGCCAGCCCGTCCAGCTCCGGCATCCGGATGTCCATCAGCACCACGTCCGGCTGGTGCTCGCGGACGGCGGCGACGGCCTCCACCCCGTTGGCCGCCTCGGCCACCACCTCGATGCCGTCCGCGGTGAGGATCATGCGGAAGCCGGCCCGGACCAGCGCCTGGTCGTCGGCGACCAGTACCCGGGGCGGGGCGTTCACGTCGGCTGTACTCCGATCAGGGTGGCGATCCGGTACCCGCCGTCCGGGGTCGGGCCGGACTGCAGCGGCGCGCCGTAGACGGCGAGCCGTTCGCGCAGCCCGATCAGGCCCCGGCCGGTCCCGCTGCCGGCCGCCGGCCCGGGTACCCCGCCGGTGTCGGTGACCTCCACCCACAACTCCTCGGGCCGGTACTCGATGAGCACGGTGGCCGACGCGCCGGCCGCGTGCTTGAGCGTGTTCGTCAGC
Source organism: uncultured Actinomycetota bacterium (assembly GCA_963794685.1). Classification (GTDB taxonomy): domain Bacteria; phylum Actinomycetota; class Actinomycetes; order Mycobacteriales; family Micromonosporaceae; genus CAVTWH01. The sequence goes on from CAWCFK010000018.1 coordinate 481,658, forward strand.
GACTCCTGGACCAGCCGGTACACGGCCAGTTGGACGCCGGCCGGGACCGGGCGGGGCTGCCCGGTCACCGTGAACCGTACCGGCATCCCGGTGTCCCGGACCCGCCCGACCAGCTCGTCCAACCCGTCCAGGCCCGGCTGCGGGGCCAATTCCGCCGGCCCCAGCGACAGCGGCGCGGCCGGCCCGGCCGGCGCCGGCCCGGTGCCACCACCCGGGCCTGGCGCCGGTTGCGTTCCGCCGCCCTGGGTCGTGCTCAGGGCCGGGCCCCCAGGCGGTGTGTCGTCGGCGGCTTCCATCGTGAGCAGGCCCATCACGTGTCGTAGGTCGGTCATTGCCGTCCGGCCACTCGCCTCCACCGCGAGCAGCGCCTCGCGGGCCTGCTCGGGGGAGGAGCGCAGCACGGTACGGGCCGCGCCGGCCTGGATCACCATCACGCTGACACTGTGGGTGAGCACGTCGTGCAGCTCCTGGGCGATCCGGGCCCGTTCGTGTTCGGTGGCCCGGCGGACCGCCTCGATCCGTTCCCGTTCCATCGCCGACACCCGGGCAATGCCGGCGTCCGCGCGGTCCTTCCAGCGCAGCAGCCCCAGCGCGGTGACCGCGATCGGCAGCAGGATCAGGAACGGCACACTGTCGTTGGACAGCGCCGGTACCGCGTCGGACTGCAGGCCCGAATACAGTGCGGCGGCGGCCACGAGGCTGGCCAGCGCGGGTACCCGGTACGGGCTGTAGATCGCCGCGCTGTACCCGGCCACCACGCAGGCCAGGAAACTCAATCGCAGGCCGGACTGGTAGTCGTTGAGCCAGGGCGCACTGGCCAGAATCGCCCAGAGCACCGCTAGCGGGTACCGGCGACGCCACACCAGCGGCGCGGCGACCAGCACCAGTACCAGCGCCCAGGCCGGCTGCTCGGGTACTTCGAAGTGCGCCGGCGGCAGCGGCTGCAGCGGGGCCATCAGCCCGTCCGACATCTCCCGTGTGGTGTCGTCCCCGGGCCCGGCCAGGATCGCGGCCAACGCCAACCCGCCCGCCAGCAGCAGGTCGAAGAGCTGGGCGCGGCGCGACGGCCGGGGCGGCGGGCCCCACGGCCGCCACAGCGCACCCCGCCAGCCCCGTAGCCGCTGCCCGACTCCACCCCAGTTCACCAGCCCATTCTCGCCGGCCATGGGGGAGGCGGCATCCACCGGGCGAGGTGGCGGCCCTCATCCACGTGGACTACGCCCTACGGTGTACCCGGCCGTCGTCCACCAACTGCGGTACGGAAGATGCGCTCCGGTGGCGATGTGTCCGGTTCGGCGGCCACCTAGCGTTCGGGTCGACTCCATCGACGAATCCTGAGGAGAACCACGATGTCCGATCCGGTGATCGAGCTGGACGCGGTGACCCGCCGCTACGACGAGGGTCCGCCGGCACTGCGCGAGGTGTCGCTGCGGGTCGACCGGGGCGAGGCGGTGGCCATCCTCGGGCCCTCCGGCAGCGGCAAGTCCACCCTGCTCAACGTGGTCGCCGGGCTGGACCGGCCGACAAGTGGCACGGTGACAGTGGCCGGCATCCGGGTGGACAAGCTGGGTGAGGCGGCCTCGGCCCGGTACCGTCGGGCAAACATCGGGCTGGTCTTCCAGTTCTTCAACCTGCTGGAGGACCTGACCGTCACCGACAACCTGCTGCTGCCCGCGCAACTGGCCGGGGTGGGCCGGGCCGCTGCCCGCAAACGCGCCGCCGAGCTGCTCGACTCGCTGGGCATCGCCCGGCACGCCGCCGCCTACCCGGGTCGGCTCTCCGGCGGTGAGCGGCAGCGGGTCGCGGTGGCCCGGGCGTTGATGAACCGGCCGGCGCTGCTGCTGGCCGACGAGCCGACCGGGGCACTGGACAGCGCGGCCGGCGCGGGCGTGCGGGAACTACTCACCGAACTGCACCGGCAGGGCCAGACGATCATCCTGGTCACCCACGATCTCGGGCTGGCCCGGGAGTGCGCCACCCGGACCGTCGAGCTGGTCGACGGCCGGGTTGCCGCCGACGCCGCCGTGGAGCGGGTGTGATGGCCGCGCTCGGGCCGGTGATCCGCGCCGGGGTGGCCCGGCACCGGGTACGCACCGGGGTGGTCGCGCTGGTGGTGCTGGTCTCGGTGTGCGCCTGCATCCTCGGCGGCGCACTCCTGCTGGCCGCCAACGCCCCGTTCGACCGGGCCTTCGAGCAGCAGCACGGCGCCCACCTGTCCGCGCAGTTCGCCGCCGACAAGGTCAGCACCGACCAGCTCGCCGGCACCGCGCACACGACCGGGGTGAGCGCGGCAGCCGGCCCGTTCCGCACCGTGAGCCTCACCCCGAGCAACTCGGCGGGTTCGCGACTGCCCACCATCACCGTGGTCGGGCGGGCCGACCCGAGCGGCGCGGCGGTGGACGCCGTCTCGCTGAGCAGCGGGCGGTGGGCCAGCGCCGCCGGGGAGATCGTGCTGTTCTCCAGCGGCCGTCAGGGGGAGCGCTCGCCGCAGTTGAGCGACACGCTGACGCTGCCCGGACTGACCGGCGAACCGAAGCTGACCGTGGTGGGGGTGGCCCGCTCGGTCAGCCGCACGGCGGGCGGCTGGGTGACGCCGGAGTACGCGGAAACGCTGGCCAAGGCGGGCGCGCCGGCCGGGTACCAGATGCTCTACCGGCTCACCGCCACCGACCAGGCCGGCATCGACGCCGGGAAGGCGGCGGTCACCGCGAGCCTGCCGGCCGGCGCGCTCACCGGTGCGCTGTCCTGGCTCACCACCCGGCAGAACACCAGCGGCTCCACCGTGCTGCTGATCCCGATGCTGATCGCCTTCGGGCTGCTCAGCTCGGTGATGGCGGTGCTCATCGTGGGGACCGTGGTAGCCGGTTCGGTCAGCTCCAGTACCCGGGCGATCGGCGTTCTCAAAGCGGTCGGCGGCACGCCCGGCCAGGTGGTCCGGGTACACCTGTGGCAGGCGCTGCTGCCGGCGTTGGTCGGCGCGGTGCTCGGGGTGTTCGCCGGCAACGCGCTGACCGCCCCGGTGCTGTCCAACACCGACGAGATCTACGGCGGCGCCAACACCGGTGTGCCGCCGTGGCTGGACGCGGTGGTGGTCGGCGCCGTGCTGGTCATGGTGACGGCGACCGCCTGGGCCGCGGCCGGCCGGGCGGCCCGGCTGCGCACGGTGGACGTGCTGGCCGTCGGCCGTACCCCCCGGCCGGGCCGGGGTCGGTGGGCGGCACGCTGGGCGGCCCTGCTACCGGTGCCCCGCCCGGTGAGTGTGGGCCTGGCCCAGCCGTTCGCCCGGCCGCTGCGCTCGGCCAGCATCGTGGCCGCGATCGCGTTCGGCGTGGCGGCCGCCACCCTGGCGGTCGGGCTGGGCGCCTCGCTCGCCCGGGTGCAGTCGGTGGCCGAAGCCGCCGACGTCACCGTGGAGCCCGGTCGCCCCGGCCCGCCGCCCGCTGGTGGCGGTGGCGGTGGCGGTCGGCGGCCCGGTCGTTGGCCAGGTGCCGGTGGAGGGTGAGCCGCCGCCGTTGGCGGACCCGGCCGCGGTGCTCGCCGCGATCAACGCGCAACCCGGCACCGCCGGGTACTGTGCGAGCGCTCGAAGCCCGGTGACCGTTCCGGGACTGGCTGCTGCCACCGAGGTGCTGAGCCTGTCCGGGAACCACTGTGAGCCGTACTACCCGTTGGTTTCCGGGCGCTGGTTGTCCGGGCCGGGCGAGATCGTGGTGGCAACCCCGTTCCTGACCGCCACCGGTACCCGGGTCGGCGACACCGTGTCGGTCACCGACAAGGGCACGGTGGTCGCAGTCCGCATCGTCGGTGAGGTGTTCAACACCGAGAACCGGGGGACCCAGCTCCTCGCCGACGAGGGCACCCTGGCCGCCGCTGAGCCGGACCTGAAGGCCGAACGGTACGACATCACCGTGCAGTCCGGTACCAACCCGGCCGGCTACGCCAAGACGCTGGACGACGCCGTGGCCTCGCTGGGCGCGCACGCCGACACCGCCGACGGCGACGGCGCGGACTTCGTTGTGGTGGTCAACGCGCTGAGTGCCCTGCTCACCGTGCTGCTGCTGCTGGTCGCCGGACTCGGCGTGGTGAACCTGGTGCTGCTGCACACCCGGGAACGGGTCCGGGACCTCGGCGTGGTCCGGGCGCTGGGGATGACGCCACGCCAGTCGGTCTACATGGTGACCGCGTCCGTGGTGGTCACCGGCGTCGTCGGCGGAATCGTGGGCGTCGTGGTCGGGTTCTGGGCGCACGCCCGGGTGATCCAGGGGATGGGCCGCAACACCGGCTTCCACCTGCCGACATCCGTGGTCGAGGTGCTCGGTCCGACGCAGTGGCTGCTACTCGGGATCGGGGGGTTGGCGGTGGCGGTGCTCGGCGCGCTACCGGCAGCGAGTTGGGCCGCGCGGATGCGTACCGCCACGGCGCTGCGCACCGAGTAGCGGCCCGAACCGGGTAGGGACGGGGTGTCGTCCGGCGATCGGGCCGGGCGGCACCCCGTGCTGTCACGGATCATCTCGGTGTGGCTCATGTCCAAGTCAATGGGAGCGGGATCGCGGCCGTGATAGCGGCGGCATCGACGGAGGCCTCGCCCGCCGGCATGTCGTAGTACCCCCACGAGTAGCGGAAGGTGACAGGGCCTGGCGGGGGGAGGGGCCAGACGATGAAGTCATAGTTCAGCTGCCCGTTGACGCTACCGCCGCCGGCCAGGATGACCCGGATCTTGCTGTGATCGGCCGGGGCAGCGCTGGCGAAGTCGATGCTTGAGCCCTGCGTCCCATCTCCGAACCGCACCTGGAGCTCGAAGATGCGGTCGCCCGCGAACTCGTCACCGCGCAGGTGGGCGGGGGCGAACACGGGGTTCTCGTAGATCTGCGTGTCCGCAGCAGCCAGGTTCGGCTTGGTCAACATGAACAGGGTGAACTGGAAGAACTGTGGCCATACCCGGAACCCGTACAGGCGGGCCGCAATCACGTGGTTGGTGGCCAACTCGACCGTGAGATGCGGAAAGCCGGGCAGCATGTCGGCTGACGGCTCCCACGGCGTTGGGACTCCCCGCGGGGCACGCATTCCCACTTGCTCCTCCACTGGGTTGGCTGGTCTGCCCAGGCCGTCATTGTGACCCAGTTGTTTGTCAGGAATGCACGTATGCGCAGGTGTTGGCGTTGGCGTTGGCGTTGAGTGCCGGCGGGGCGGGCCGTACCCGGGCAGCAGGCGGTTCGGCGGGCTGCCCGGTGGTCGCATCGGGTTCGGCTGAATCGACGTGACCACCGGACAGCGGCCGGGCGGCCGTGCCGGTCCGGTTCAGGCGACCTGGTCGGTCAGTGCACCGGGTTCCAGCCGTCCGAGCCGGCCAGGTACTTCTGCGGGGTGTAGTTGGCAGCCTGGCTGGCGGTGAGCTGCGGCCGGTTGCTGTTCACCCCGGCGCCCGCGCCGGTGTTGAGGTACTCGAAGAACCGGGCGTTCTTCCAGGAGAACCCGGACATGTCCGTCCACGGGGCGCTCTTGATGTGTGCGCCGAGCGTCGACTCCCGGTAGACCACCTGGGCGATGGCGTTCACGTCGCCGCTGGGGTGCCAGGGCCGGCCCAGGTAGACCGTGCCGGCCGGGGCGTTGCTGGTGAACGTCGACTGGTAGAACAGGATGCCGTACGGGTTGGCGGAGTCGGTGGCGGCCGCCGTGATGTACCCGTTGTTGGAGCTGGAGCCCCGGGTCAGCGACTTGATGCTGCTGCGGTCGAAGACGCCGGTACCCCGGCCGAAGATGAAGTCGACGTCACCCTCGACGTAGCAGCCCCGGAAGTACGAGCGGGTCCGGGTAGTGGTGTTTGCGCTCCACAGCAGCAGGGTGTCCTGGTTGCCGAGGAACCGGACCTGGTCGAAGGTCTCCCGGTCGGCGTTGACGTTCACGGCGACCGCCTGCTGGCTGGTGATCTCCGGGTGCCCCGCCTCGTTGAACGAGTTCGAGAAGGTCACGTACTGGGCGATGAAGTCCTTGGCGTTGATGGTCACCGAGGCGCTGCCTGCCGTGCCGTAGGTGCTGCCGTCGGACTTCTTGGTGCCGTTCGCCCGGTCGTAGGTGATCACCACGTCGGCGGCGTTGCCGGTGGCCCCGACGAAGCTGATGTAGGGCTTGTTTGACGGGATGGTGACCGGCTCCTTGTAGGTGCCGGCCTTGATGGTGATGGTGAACCTCGTGCTGTTGTTGGCGGGCACCGCGTTCACGGCGGCCTGCACGGTGGTGTAGTTGCCCGAGCCGTCCTTGGCCACCACCGCCGAGGTCGCCGCGTGCGCCACCCCGGTCGCATACAGCACTCCGGCCGCGGCGACCGCGGTGGTGCCGGCCGCGGTGAGCCACCCTCGTACGCGCATCTTCGCGCCTGCCTTCCTGGGACGCGCGCACTCCCGGCTGAGGAATGCGCTTTCTCCGTACGGTAGGTCGGGCCTTCGACATACGTCAATGACTGGACCCGACCACCGGGCGTTCGACGGGCGTTCGACGGGCGTTTCGACGACGCCGCGCCGGTTGACAACGACATCGACATCTAGCAATGTGAGCGCTCAGGAAAGCGCTTGCCTGGCGCTTCGCGGCAACGGAGGTGTCATCATGGGGGACCGGATCAGCCGGCGCAGCCTGGGTCTGTTCGGACTGGCGGTCGCCGGGGCCACGGTCGCCGACGCGGCACCCGCGGCCGCCGCCGACCGCAACAGGTGTCGGCCGAGCACGCTGTTCGTGGCCGGCGACTCGACCGCCGCGATCTGGCCGGCCAGCGTCGCGCCGAAAGCCGGCTGGGGGCAGGCGCTGCCACCGTTCCTGGACCCCCGGCACATCGTCGTCGACGACCGGGCGCTCTCCGGCGCCAGCTCCAAGAGCTTCATCGAGGTCGGGCTGCTCGACGCCATCGTGGCCCGGATCGGCCCCGGCGACCGGCTGCTCATCTCGTTCGGGCACAACGACGAGAAGACCGACGAGCGCGGCACTGACCCGGCCACCACCTTCCCGCAGTACCTGTCCCGCTACATCGACGCCGCCCGCGAGCACGGCGCACACCCCATCCTGGTCACGCCGGTGGAACGCCGGCGGTTCAACGCCGACGGGCACGCCTACGCCAGCCACGGCGCGTTCCCACAGGCCATGCGGGACCTGGGCGCGGCCCGGGGGGTACCGGTGATCGACCTGACGACGCTGAGCATGGCGCTGTGGGACTCGCTCGGGGCGCAGGCAACCAAGGACTACTTCCTGTGGTTCGACCCGGGCGAGAACCCCAACTTCCCGGACGGCAGCGCCGACAACACCCACTTCCAGGCGTACGGCGCGATCGCGCTGGCCCGCATCGTGGTGGACCAACTGGTGCAGGCGCACCTGATCCCGCGTGCCCAGGCGCGCCGGCTGCACCGGCCGGTACCCGACAACGCGTTGGTCTGGCCGGCCGAGGTGTTCACCCCCTGACCCCGCGGGTACCCACCGTGCCGTGACGCCCGGCCCGGTGGGTACCCGTGGTCAGGTCGAGTACGCCGCGCTGGTGATGGCGTGCAGCTGCGCGTACGGGCCGGCGTCGGCGAGCAGGTCACTGTGCCGGCCGACCTGTACCAGCCGGCCCTTCTCCAGCACCAGGATCAGATCCGCGCCGGCCACCGTGGAGAACCGGTGCGAGACGATCACCGTGATCGCGCCGGTCCGCTTCGCCAGGTCGCGGGCGCGGGCGAAGTAGTGCTCGAAGATGGCCTGTTCACTCGGCGCGTCCAGGGACGCGGTCGGCTCGTCCAGCACGAACAGCAGCGGCTCGGCCCGCATGCAGGCGCGCGCCAGCGCCGTCTTCTGCCACTGCCCTTCGGAAAGTTCCACCCCGCCGAACTCCCGGCCGAGCTGGGTGTCCAGCCCCTGCGGCAGCCGGTCCAGCAGACTCTCCGCGTCAGCGGCCCGCAGCGCCCGACGGATCGCCTCCTCGTCGTCGATGTGCGCCAGGTCGCCCATCCCGACCACCTCGGCGAAAGCCGTCTGGTACCGGCCGAAGTCCTGGAACGCCACCGCGCTCCCGGCCCACCAGCTCGGCGCGTCGATGCCGGCCAGGTCCACTCCGTCCACCCGGATCGTGCCCGAGTCCGGCCGGTGGAACTTGCACAGCAGCTTGACCAGCGTGCTCTTCCCGGAGCCGAACTCACCGACCACGGCCACCACACTTCCGGCCGGCAGCCGCACGCTGACGTCGGTGAGCGCGTCCCGGTCGGTACCCGGGTAGCGATAGGTGAGCCCCTCCACCGTGATGCCGTGCCGCAGCACCGTCGGCGCCGGTTGGCTGCCGGTACGCGTCGCCGCCTCCCGGGCCACGTACTCGCCCAGCCACAGGTACGGGCCGACCAGCTTGGCCGCCATCGCGGTCTCGGTGGAGCCGTCCACCGCCCGCTGCACGGCGTTGCGCAGGTTCGTCGCCACCGTGATGGCCAGCACGATCTCGCCCAGGCTGCCGTGCCCGTGCGCGGCCAGGTGCAGCACGTAGCCCAGCGCCGCGCCGAAGCCCGCGGTGAACAGCGCCCAGCCGCCGGTACGCCAGACGGCCGCGCCCAGTTGCGCCCGGTGCCGCCGTTCGTGCGCCTCGCGCCAGGCCGCCTCCTGCCGCCGGGCCAGCTCCGGACCGGCCCCGCTGACCCGGATCTCCTTGCCCGCGGCGGCGGAGGTGGACAACCTGAACAGGTGCCGTTGCAGCCGCATCAGCTCGGCGGTGTCGGTATCCGCGCGTAGCACACCGCGCCGGCCCCGCGAGTCGAACCACAGCGGCGCCACCGCGAAGACCAGCAGCAGCAACAGGTACGGGCTGACCGTGCCGAGCAGCGCCAGCACCAGCGCCAGCCGGACCAGGTTGAGCACCGCGTCGACCGCCCGCCAGGTGGAGAACATCACCTGCCAGGCCGCGCCGCTGACCAGGCCGACCCGGTCCAGGAAGTCGGTGCGCTCCAGGTGGTCCATCGTCTCGATGCCGAGGATGTCGCGGATCACCTCGATGTCCAGCGACAGCAGGCCGACCTTGTCGGTCAGGTGCATTACCGCGCCCTGGGCGATCTGGTCGAGCAGGTGGTTGGTCAGGAACGCCGCGGCAACCCCGATCGCTACCAGTGCCGCGGTCATCGCGGTGGCCCGCCCTTCGCTGGCCCGCACGCTGGTGTCCACCGCCCAGCGCAGGGCCAGCGCGGTGGCCGGGTAGACGGCCAGTCCGGCAACCCGGGCAACCAGGGCGGCGATGGTGGTGCCCCGCTCGGCGCGGTAACACATCCGCACCAGGCGCAGCCACAGCCCCGGGTAGTCGCGCCAGTTCGGTTCGGCGCCGCCTGAGTTGCCTTCCGGACGCTCGCGCAAGCGCTCGCTCACAGCTCGTCCTCCTCGATCCGGTCGTCGTAGCCGCGGGTGAACCGTTCGGCCTGGATGGTGAACATCCCGGCGTACCCGCCGCCCAGCGCCAGCAGCTCGGCGTGCGTTCCGGACTCGGTGATCCGGCCGCCGTCCAGCAGCACGATCCGGTCGGCCTGCCGCACGGTGGAGAGCCGGTGCGAGATCAGCACGATGCTGGTCGTGCCCCGCCGGCCCAGTAGCCGGTCGAACAGCTCCTGCTCGCTGCGTACGTCCAGGTGCGCGGTGGGTTCGTCGAGGACGAGCAGACCCGCGCCGGTACGCACGGAGTAGAGCGCGCGGGCCAGTACCACCTGCTGCCACTGGCCACCGGACAGGTCCACACCGTCGGTGCGGTCCCGGGCCAGCGGGGTGTCCCAGCCGTGCGGCAGCCGCTCCAGCACGCCGGCCAGCCCGGCTTCGGTCGCAGCGGCCTCGATGGCCGGCTGGTCGCGCGGCACGGTGGCGTGGCCGAGCGCCACGTTGTCGGCGGCGGTCAGGTGGTAGCGGACGAAGTCCTGGAACACCACCGAGATCCGCTCCCGCCATCGGGTCGGACCGATCTCGTCGAGGTCGACGCCGTCGGCGGTGACGGTGCCCGCGTCCGGCCGGTACAGGCCGGAAAGGATCTTGATCAGGGTGGACTTGCCGGCCCCGTTGAGGCCGACGATGGCCAGCAGTTCCCCGGGGTTGATGGTGAGGTCGAGGCCGTCCAGCACGGCCCGCTCGGTGCCGGGGTAGGCGAACCGGATGCCGCGCAGTTCGACGCGCGGCGGCGCGCCCCCGGCGTGCGGCGCTGCACTGTCGGCCACTGCCACTGCCACTGCCGTCCGCGTCCTGCCATCCGCGTGCGCCACCACGCTTCCGGTCGGGGTGGCGGTGTCGCGTTGGGCGGGGATCCCGGGCTGGGCAGAGTGGACGGAGTCGGCGAGGGCGGCCCGCAGCTTCGGCAGCGCGTGCATGGTGGGGAGCGAGTTCTCGATCTCCAGGGTGTCGTAGTAGCCGCCGAGCGCCTGGATCACCGCGAATCCGGCGGCCAGCACGGCGGTCTGCGTCGCGACCGAGGTGTGCCCGTGCGCGACGCCCACCGTCACCACGGCGTACACCAGGCCGAGCGGGACGAGCATGGCGATCGTCCAGCCCCGCAACAGCACCCAGTCGGTGCGCCGGTGCGCCCACAGTGGATCGAACATCTGGTGGATGGCGTGCTGCTGCCGGCCGACGGCCCAGTCGCCCAGGCCGTAGACCCGCTGCTCCTTGCCGCCGGCCGGGGCGAGCATGGTGTCCCGCCAGCCACCCGACCGGCGGGACAGCGCCTGCCCGGCCACCCACATCCGGGCGAATTTGAGGAACGAGCGGCGGTGCGAGGAGCGGGCGGCCACCACCGGGATCAGCAACACCGGCAGCATCCACCAGGCGTACGCGGCCAGCACCGCGCCCGCGCCGAGCGCGCCCAACCACTTGAACAGCAGCCCGAGCTGGGCCAGCGCGCCGTCGCCGGGGGTCTTCTCGGTCCAGTTCACCGGATCCGCGGCGGCTGTCCGGATCAGGTCCTGCACGGCCGGCTCCTCCAGCGCCCCGATGGTGGGGCTGGCCGAGGTCAGCCGGGCCACCTCGGCCCGCTGTGCGCCGTCGATCCGGGACTTCACCAGGTTGCTCAACGGGTTGGCGAAGGCGTCCACCAGGTGCCCGGCGAGCAGTACCGCGAGGAAGGCAGCCAGCGCCGACCAGGGTGGCGCCGCGTCGTGGACCCGGGCCACCAACAGCCCCATCAGCACAGCCGAGGCGGCCGGCAACAGCGACCCGGCGGCCAGCAGCGCGACCAGAACCGCAATGAGGCGCGGCCCGGCCGCACCCAATGTTCGAAGGAGTGACAACCGTTCCCGGACGACCCGCACGCGCGACCTCCCCGTGCCCCGGATACGCCGGGGCGTCGAAGCGCTTCACTTGACGCCTAGGAGTCTTGGGATTCGGTCATTCCCGGTCAAGCCTATTTAGTTGTTCGACCATCCTTTCGACGCGGCGGGGTGGGTCGGGCCACCACCCCGCCGCATCGGAGCCGGTCAGCTCGCGGTCGGCTGCGGGGTCGCAGAGGCCCGCACCACCGGGGTGGCCGGCTTGCCGTCGACTGCCGCGGCAAGCTGCGGGACCAGGTTGTCCAGCAGGTACGGCAGGCTCAGCGCGGTGACGAACGAGGTGGCCCCGCCGAGCAGCTCGCCGTTCTCCACGAACACATCCCGGCCCTGGGTCTTGACGTCCAGCCGGGCGTAGAGCGGGTCGGCCTGCAGCGTCGCCTTGTCCTTGTCGTAGGCGTCGATCAGCCAGATCAGCACGTCGGTGTCGAGCAGGTCGGTGCGCTCCTTGCTGATGTTCGCGCCGAAGTCGGTGCCGGTGATCGCGTCCAGTCCGGCCGGCAGCTTGAAGCCCAGGTCGACCAGGAACCGGCCGCGGGCGTCCTGCGCGCCGTAGACATAGATGCCCTCGTACGGGGTGGCGACCAGCGCGGTGGCGCCGGCGAAGGCCGGGTTGGCGGCCCGCGTGGCAGCGAACGACGCCTGCACGTCGGAGATCACCTTCTCGGCCTTGTCGGCCCGGCCGACGGCCCTGCCCACCGTCCGGGTCACCTCCTGCCAGGAGCTGCCGTAGTCGATGACGCCCTTGGTCTGGGCCACCGTTGGCGCGATCTTCGAAAGCTTCGCGTACTCGTCGGCGGTGATGCCGGAGTAGATGCCGAGGATCAGGTCGGGGCGCAGCGTCGCGACCTTCTCGATCGGCACCCCGTCGGTGTTGGTGAGCACCTGCGGCGCCGGCGCGCTGCCCAGCTCGTCCTGCGCCCAGGGCCAGACGGCGCCGGGGTACCCGCCGAACCACTCGGTGGTGGCGACCGGCACCACCCCGACGGCCAGCAGCGCATCCTGCTCCGTGAGGCCGACGACGACCACCCGCTTCGGCTCGGCGGTGATGGTGGTGCTGCCGTACTTGTGCTCGATGGTCACCGGGAAGCCGCTCCCCCCGGTGGCGGCGCTGTCGCCGGCCTTGTCGTCGCCGCAGCCGCTCAGTCCGGCCGCCAGCAGCAGCGCGGCCGCGGCGGCGGCGATCAGTCGTGGTCCGGGCAGCCGCATGGGCAGGCCCCTTTCTCGTCGGGTCAGTGCCGGCCCGACCCGGTGCGGGGCGAGCAGATTCGGAGTGTAGGTTAGCCTCACCTAAGTCGAGGGCAGGGGGTATCCGATGACGATCACGCCGGTGGCCGACGTCGCCGCGCCCGCGCTGAGCGCTGCCGGCCGGCCCGCCGCGCGCCGGCCGGCCGACCGCCGTCGCGCCCTCGGGCTGCTGGCGCTGGCCGTCGCGCTCGCCCTGACCGCCGCCCTCAGCCTCGCCGTGGGCAGCCAGTCGATCTCCCCGGGTACCACCTGGCGGGTGCTCTGGCACGACGACGGCTCCACCGCCGCCGTGATCATCCACCGGCTCCGACTGCCCCGCACCGGACTGGGCCTCGCGGTCGGCGCGGCGCTCGGCCTGGCCGGCGCCCTCACCCAGGCGCTGACCCGCAACGCGCTCGCCGACCCGGGCATCCTCGGAGTGAACCTGGGCGCCGCCGCCGCGGTCGTCACCGCCATCGCCTTCCTGGGCGTACACACCCTGCCGGGCTACGTGTGGTTCGCCTTCGCCGGCGCGGCCGTGGTCTCGGTGGCCGTCTTCGCCCTCGGCGGTGGTGGCCGGGCCGCCAGCCCGGACCGGCTGGTGCTGGCCGGCGTCTCGATCACCGCCGTGCTCGGCGCGGGCATCACCGGCGTGCTGGTCACCCGGCGCGAGGCGTTCGACCGGTACCGGCACTGGGACATCGGCTCGCTGGCCGACCGGGACGCCGGCACGCTGCGCCAGGTCGCCCCGTTCCTGATCGTCGGCGTCGTGCTCGCCGTGTCGCTCGGACGCCGGCTGAACGCGCTGAGCCTCGGTGACGAGGCAGCCGTGGCGCTCGGCGCGCACCCCGGCCGGATCCGGACCCTGGCCATCCTCGCGGTCACCCTGCTCTGCGGCGCGGCCACCGCGGCCGTCGGGCCGCTCACCTTCCTCGGCCTGGCCGTGCCCTACCTCGCCCGGCTGCTCACCGGCCCGGACCTGCGCTGGATCCTGCGCTACTGCGCGCTGCTCGGCCCGGTCCTGCTGCTCACCGCCGACGTCGCCGGCCGGGTACTCGTCGCCCCCGCCGAACTCGACGTGGGCATCCTCACCGCAGTGCTCGGCGCGCCGGTCTTCCTCGCGCTGTGCCGCCGTCGCCGGCTGGGGCAACTGTGAGCCGCCGGCTGGTGCTGCGTACCCCCGGCGGCGCGCTCGCCGCCCGGGTACCGCTGCGGGCGCTGGTCGTCGGGGCGCTGCTGCTGCTCATCGCCCTTGCCGTGGCGGTGGTGAACCTGTGCACCGGGGACTTCCCGGTGCCGGTGCGCGACGTGTTCGCCAGCCTGGTCGGGCAGGCCGACCCGGGTACCCACTTCATCGTGGTCACCCTGCGGCTGCCCCGGGTGCTGCTGGCCCTGCTGGTCGGCGCAGCACTGGGCACCGGCGGGGCGATCTTCCAGAGCCTGAGCCGCAACCCGTTGGGCAGCCCCGACTTCGTCGGTCTGACCGTGGGCGCGTCCACCGGCGCGCTGGTCGTCCTGCTGGCACTGCACGGCGCCGGGGCGGCTGTCACCGTCGGCGCGCTGCTCGGCTGCCTGGCCACCTTCGCCGTCATCTGGCTGCTCGCCTACCAGCACGGCAGCCAGGCGTTCCGGCTGGTGCTGATGGGCATCGGCGTCTCCGCGCTGCTCGCCTCGGTGAACTCGTTCCTGATCGTGCGGGCGCGGCTGGACGAGGCGCTGGCCGCCCAACGCTGGCTGGTCGGCAGCCTGCACGAGGCTTCGTCGGGTCAGGTGTGGCTGCTCGCCGGCACCCTCGCTGCGGCGCTGCCCATCCTGGTGCACTACGGCCGGCAGTTGGACCTGCTCGCCCTGGGCGAGGCGGTGGCGATCACCCAGGGCGTCCCGGTGGAGCGCAGCCGTGCGGTTCTGGCCCTGGTCAGCGTGGTGCTCACGGCGGTCGCCACGGCCGTCGCCGGGCCGGTCGCGTTCGTCGCGCTGGCCGCCCCGCAGGTGGCCCGCCGGCTCACCGGCGCCTCGGGCGCGGGCCTGATCCCGGCCGCCGTGACCGGCGCGGCGCTGCTCGCCGGCAGCGACTTCCTGGCCCAGCGGGCGCTGCCCGGCCGCGACCTGCCGGTCGGCGTGGTCACCGCAGCGCTCGGCGGGGCGTACCTGACCTGGCTGCTGGCCGCCCGGTCGCGGCGCGGCCGGGCGTTCGGCTGATCGAGGAGAGGGAACCGAGAACCGTGGCCACCACCACCCACCGGACCGCCGCCACCGCGACCGCGACCGCCGGGCCACAGCAGCCTGCCGAGCCGCAGCAGCCTGCCGAGCCGCAGCAGCCGACCGCGCGACTGCGGGCCGACGGCGTGACGCTCGGCTACGACCAGCGCACGGTGATCCGCGACCTGTCCGTGCAGATCACCGACGGCTCGTTCACGGTCATCGTCGGCCCCAACGCGTGCGGCAAGTCCACCCTGCTCAAGGCGCTCGCCCGGATCATCCGGCCGAGCACCGGCGCGGTGCTGCTGGACGGCGCGGCGATCGCCGCCCTGCCGTCCCGCCAGGTCGCCCGGGAGATCGGCATGCTTCCGCAGTCCCCGGTCACCCCCGCCGGCCTGGTGGTGCAGGACCTGGTGGCCCGTGGCCGGTACGCCCACCAGCGGCTGCTGCGCCAGTGGTCGACCGCCGATCAGGCGGCGGTGACCGACGCGATGGCGCAGACCGGCGTCGCCGACCTCGCCGACCGCTACGTCGACGAGCTCTCCGGCGGGCAGCGCCAACGGGTCTGGCTGGCGATGGCGCTCGCCCAGCAGAGCGCCATCCTGCTGCTCGACGAGCCGACCACCTACCTGGACCTGGCGCACCAGTACGAGGTCCTCGACCTGTGCGCCGAACTGCACGAACAGGGGCGCACCGTGGTCGCCGTGCTGCACGACCTCAACCAGGCCTGCCGGTACGCCACCGAACTGGTGGTGCTGTGCGACGGCGCGGTGGTCGCCCACGGCGAACCGGGCCGGGTGATCACCGCCGAACTGGTCGCCGACGTGTTCGGACTGGCCTGCACCGTCCTGCCGGACCCGCACACCGGCACCCCGATGGTGGTCCCGGCCGGCCGCCACGCCCGCCGCAGTCGGCCGGCCGCCGACTGATCCGCAGCCGGGTGGCCCGCGACCGGGATCAGCGCTGGATCGTGGACATGTCGGAGTAGCGGTCGCCGACCGGTGGGCCGATCGCGTCGAGTCGGGCGAGCTGATCGGCGGAGAGTTCCAGCGCGTCGGCGGCCACGTTCTCCTCCAACCGGGAAACCCGCTTGGTGCCGGGGATCGGCGCGATACCGTCGCCCCGGGCCAGTACCCAGGCCAGCGCCACCTGGGCCGGGGTGGCCCCGGCGTCGGCGGCCACCGCGGCCACCTCGTCCACGATGCGCAGGTTCGCCGCCAGCGCGTCGTCGGCGAAGCGCGGATTAGCGCGCCGGAAGTCGTCGGCGTCCATCTCCCCGGCGGAGCGGATCGCCCCGGTGAGGAAGCCACGCCCGAGCGGGGAGTACGGCACGAAGCCGATGCCCAGCTCGCGCAGCACGCCGATCAGCTCCTCCTCCGGTTCCCGGCTCCACAGCGAGTACTCGGTCTGCACGGCGGTCACCGGGTGCACCGCGTGTGCCCGCCGGATGGTCGACACGGACGCCTCACTCAGCCCGTACCCCCGGATCTTCCCGGCCTCGACCAGCTCGGCGAAGCCGCCCGCCGTCTCCTCGATCGGGGTGTTCGGGTCCATCCGGTGCTGGTAGTAGAGGTCGATCCGGTCGGTGCCGAGCCGGCGTAGCGACCCCTCCACCGCCAGCTTCAGGTTGGCCGGGCTGCCGTCCAGACCGCGCTCGCCGTCGGCCGTGTACCGGATGGTGCCGCACTTGGTGGCCAGCACCACCTCGTCGCGGTGCTTGCCCAGCGCCCGGCCGAGCAGCTCCTCGTTGGTGTAGGGGCCGTACATCTCGGCGGTGTCGAAGAGGGTGACCCCGAGGTCGACGGCCCGGTGGATGGTGCGCACGGACTCCGCGTCGTCGGCGCCGGCTCCGGTGTAGAAGGCGGACATGCCCATCGTGCCCAGACCCAGCCGCCCGACGTCCAGCGAACCCAACATGGTGTGCTCCATGCCGTCATCTTCCCGCACCCGGCCACCCGCCGCCCTTCGAACGTCGGCCTCTCCCCGGTGTGCCGGTATCGCCCGGGTGCCCGCTTCGGCGCCGCGGAGCCGAGTCGACCCCGGACGGGTGCCGGCGGGACGGTCCGGTTGCCGGCCGCGCCGGGCGGGGCTTGACTGGGAGGATGCCGCGCCGGCCGCCACCAGTCGATCCGCTCGCGCCCTACCGGGACAAGCGGAACTTCACCCGTACCCCGGAACCGGCGGGCTCCACCGCCGAGCATCCGACTGGCGAGCTGTCGACCGCCGAGCCTTCGACCGCCGAGCCGGAGTCGGCCGGGCCGGCGCGGCTGTTCGTGGTGCAGCGGCACCGGGCCAGCCGGCTGCACTACGACTTCCGCCTGGAGATCGACGGGGTACTGGTGAGCTGGGCGGTGCCCAAGGGGCCGACGTTGGACCCGGCGGTGCGGCGGGCCGCGTTCCACGTCGAGGATCACCCACTGGAGTACTACGACTTCGAGGGCGTGATCCCGGCCGGCGGGTACGGCGGTGGGGACGTGATCGTCTGGGACGCGGGCACCTGGGAGCCGCGCAAGTCCGCCGACCCCGGCCGTGCGGTGGCCGACGGCGAGCTGCATGTGGTGCTGCACGGGCAGAAGCTGCGCGGCGTCTTCGTGCTGGTGCGCACCTCGACGGACAGCGCCGGCAAGGAGCAGTGGCTGCTGCTGCACAAGCGGGACCGGCACGCTGTGTCCGGCTGGAACCCGGAGGAGCATCCCCACTCGGTGCTCAGCGGGCGTACCAACGACGAGGTCAAAGCCGATCCGGACCGGCTGTGGCGCTCCGACCTGCCGGCCGATCAGGCCGCCGCGCCGGCCGATCCGTCCACTGTGGACGACAAGGCCCCTGCCTCGGACAAGGCCCCAGCCTCGGAGGAGGCCGCGCCGGCCGCCCGCAGGGTCAGGCGTCGTCCGAAGACCGCTCGGTGATCGGCAGCTCGGACAGGTCGTCAGCGACCTCGAGCACCTCGTCCTCGCGGACCCACAGCACCGGCGTGGTCTCGGCGTCGGCCCGGGTCAGGTCGAAGACCAGCAGGCCGTCATTGAACGTCTCAGCGAAGCTCCCGGTGCCGGGCAGGTCCAGCCCCACCACCGCGAACGGCAGCCACCGGCCACTGGACACCTCGTCGGAATTGCCGAAGAGGAAATACTCGAAGACCTCGGTGACCGGGTCGGCGACGCCGTTGAGTAAATCGTCGCGCTCCGCCCCGGACAGCTCCTGCGCCCGGGAGACCAGCGCGCCCTGCGCAGCCACCAGCGCCGGCCAGTCCAGCGCGATCAGCGGGTAGGTCGCGTCGCCCAGGTCGACGGTGAGCCTGCGGTCGACCAGGTGGCTGACGTCAGTCGGTGCCGTCATCTCATACTCCCCCGGGGATTGCGGTCAGCGCCTGACTCTATCGCCCGGCCGCACGCTACTACTGTCGGGGAACGAATCGATCCGGGCGATCTGCGCGGTCATGCCGCGCCGCAGGCTGACCGCGCGGTGCAGGGCAAGCGGCGGTACCCGCTTACCGCCGCCGATCCGGCCGCCACCACTCGGCGTTGAGGCTCACCGCTTGACCGCGGCGCTGTTCGGGTCCAACACCATGCCGGTCGTGTCGACGGCTTCGAAGTCGGCGCCGGTGAGGCCACCCAGCGCGTGCAGGGCGTCGTTGTTCCAGCCGGGATCGGGGGCGCCGGACAGGTACCAGGGGGAGCCGTTGTCGGCCACGATCACGCCGTACCGGGCCATCGCGGTCGCCACGATCCGGGCCTGGGCCGGCAGCTTGGCGATGTCCACGCCGGCCTTGAGGCGTAGCCGCAGGCCCATCGGCGGCAGGTTCGTGGCTGCCGAGTCGCCCGCCTCATGCCGGGCCGGCCAGACGTAGGAGGAGCGGGTACGCGGCACGGTGACCCGGATGGCGTGGTCGATGTGGCCGGCCGCCACCTCCGGGTAGCGCACCAGGCCGGGCAGGATCGGCAGCCCGGCGGCGTCGGCCGAGGTCCAGCCGGCGTGCCGCAGCGCGTTGGAGCGCAGGTCGTAGATCGCTCCGGAGCCGGCCCGCCAGCCGCCACCGGCGGCCGGGTAGGCGGCGTACAGCTCGTAGTCGCGGCAGCCGACCGGGTCGTAGAGCAGCACGTGCCGATCTCCGGTGCTGTTCGGACCGCCCTCGATCGCCGCGCCGGCGGGGACCGGGTAGGGGCCGCGATCGCTCTCGTCGGCGTACTCAAAAGTGACCTTGACCTTGGTTTGGGTCGCGCTGACGGTGGTGACCGGGATGCCGATCGGCGCGCCCTGGTAGAGACCGGAACCAAAGTCGGCGTGTACCGCCGCGCCCGTCCCGATCGACGCCACCAACGCCGCCGAATTGGCGAGCACCGGCGAGTGGGAGACGTCGGCGTGCCAGACGTTGTCGGCCGGGAAGAGCGGGCAGGCTGCGGGCGCGGCGGCACTGGCGCTACCCGCGGCGGCGGCTGCGGCCGTGGCGCTGGTGGACGCGCTGCCGGCTGGCTGGGCGGCGAGCCCGGGGCTGGCGGCGGTCGACCGGTCGGTCGCCGTGCCCCCACCGCCCGAGCAGCCGGTGAGCAGGAACAGCAGAGCACAGGTGGCAACGACCAGTCGGCTGGGCACCCGCTGATTCTGCCCGGCCCCGGACCTCGGGGCCATGGCCCACGGATCCGGTCGATGACCGGCCGCGGCGTCACCACCGCGGGCACACCGGCGCTGTCCGGCACCGGCACCGCAGCCGCGAGCTGGCACCGCAGCCGCGAGCCGGCACCGCAGCCGCGAGCCGCCGCAGCCGCGAGCCGCAGCCGCGAGCCGCAGCCGCAGCCGCGAGCCGCAGCCGGGTCAGCGTCGGCGGGCCTTGTCCGCGGCCGGGGTCGGGGTGTGCAGGTGGGCGCGCTCGGCGGCGGCACGGCCGGACGTCCAGCCCTCGTGGCTGTCCACCCGGCTGCCGCGGGTGCGGGTGGTGCGCGGGAAGGCCGTCTGCATGGCCTGCCGGACCTGCTCGTCGCGGGAGGCGAGGACGGGCAGCAACCCGCCGATGTCGCCGGTGTCCTGCGCGGCGGCCTCGGCGTAGGCGGACTGGGCGGCCTGCTCCAGCCGTTCGCCGATCCGGACCGCGAAGGCCACCAGGAACGACTGCCGGAAGGCCTTGAGCCTGGCTCGGCCGGCCTTGCCGCCGGGCGGCTCGGTCTGCGCCATGCCGTGGTGCGCCTGCACCAGCAGCGAGGTGTGCAGCAGGTCGACGGCGTCGATGTCGGCGTCGAAGCCGAACACCGTGGCGAAGGCGAGTTCGGGCGACCAGACCACATGGCAGCGGTTGGCGCGAGCCACGGCGTCCAGCAGCGCGGCCTTCTCCGACTCGTACGGGTGGTCCACGCCGATCCGCCGGGCGAACGGCACCACGACAGCATGCGTACGCGCGACCAGCAGCGCCTCGTCGATGCTGTGCCGGGCCACCAGCTCCTGCGCCTTGGCGGTGTACGCCTGCGCCTCTGCCGGGTACGTGGTCGACTCCGCCTTGGCCAGCAGCGCCCGTACCCGGTTCAGCATCCGGGCGTCGATCCCGTGCCGCCCAACAGATCTGCCGTGCTGCACCGCGGCTCCGGGTGGCGGGATGAGCACCTCGATCGCCGGCAGGTCGGCCAGCGCCCGCAGCAGGGTCAGCACCGCGTCCAGCACGGCGACCCGGTCCAGCCGCCAGCGGCCGGCGAACTCGGTCAGGTAGCTGGCCGGCTCGGTCCACCAGGCCTGCGCGCCGAGCTCCTCCGCCTGGGCGAGCCAGCGCTCGTCGACCGCCTTGCGGGGGTAGGGCCGCAGGTGTTCGGCGACGGCATCGGTCACCAGGTGGGTGGCGGCCGTGCTGCCCTGCCGGGCGATCACCCGGCGCAACTCGACCGGCTGCCACCCGCGGCGCCACAGCAGACCACAGGCGTCGCCGAGCGCGGCCAGCAGCACCGCGTCGACCTCGGCGGCGGGAGCGACGGTGAGCGCGTCCAGCCCGGCCTCGTACCCGACCGCGCCGGTCAATACCGCGTTGAGCCGTTCCCGCACTGTCACCAGGCCAAGGCTATCGGCAGCGCAACTGCTCCCAGCGGGTCCACCGCACGGATCGTTACTGGCCGATGCGGCCGTCGATCCGCTCGCGCAACAGGTCGACGTGGCCCATGTGTCTGGCGTACTCCTCGATCGATCCGACCAGCACCTGGCGCAGCGACATCAGCCGGCCACCGCTGCCGTGCTGATTCAGGGCATCGTCGGCGCTGATGTCGAGATTGGGCGCCTCGGCCACGAACCGGGTGGCGAATTCCACCTCCGCACGCCAGGCGGCCCACGCCTGCGCGACCACCTCGGGGTCGGCCACGGCGCCGTCGAAGTCACCGTCACGGTCGGTCGGTGAACAGAACAGCCGGGGTACGTCCTGCCCGGCCATCAGCACCCGGAACCCCGCCCGCTCCACCTCCGCCAGGTGGCGCACCAGCCCCAGCAGCGACATCGTCGACGGCGGAACGGCACGCCGGGCCAGCTGCTCCGGGTCGAGACCCGCGCACTTCAACTCCAACGTGAGGCGCTGACAGCGCAGGGCTTCGACCAGCGTGGTGCGCTCGTCGCCCAACGTCGGTCCGTTCTCGCGGGGGTCGTCGTCAGACGGCTTGCCGTCCGCGGTGAACATGTCGGCTCGTCGGGTCGTGGTCATGGCGTCATCGTCGGCGCTGCGGTAACAGCGGACAAGGGATTAACCGACGCCGGCTACCCGCGCAGGAAGGCGGGCAGTGGCCGGCGGTGCAGGACGACGAGCGAGCCGACGGCGCGGGTGAGGACCACGTACAGCCGGCTGTAGCCGCGGGGTTCGGCGTCGACGATGTCGCCCGGTTCGACCACGATCACGTGGTCGAACTCCAGACCCTTGACCAGGCTGGCCGGCACCAGGGACACGTCCGGCCGGTCGATCAGCCCGGCGAGCGCGCCGATCGTGGCATCGGCGGCGAGCACCGCGGTGGAGCCGTCGCGGGGAGCTTCGGCGACAGCCCGGCGGACCGCGTCGGCGAGGTCGTCGGCCTCGCGCACGGAGAGATTTCCGCCGTCGCGGTACGAGTGGGTCGCCGCGATGGTGGGGGAGAGGAACCGGGTGGCGTAGTCGGCGATGGTCTGCGGCACCCGGTAGCCGGTACGCAGCTCCAGCGTGCGGGCGTCACGACGGTCCAACCGGGCCAGCAGCTCCGGCCAGGAACCGGCGGCCAGTGGATGGGTGGCCTGGCCGAGGTCGCCGACGATCGTCATCGAGGCGTACCGGGCGCGGCGGGCGATCATGCGGCACTCCATCGGCGACAGGTCCTGCGCCTCGTCCAGGATCACGTGCGCGTACGCGTCGGCCTCGACCGTCTCCTCCTCCGCCTCGGCGACCGGCAGCGGCCGCGCCAGCACCGGCAGGTAGGCGTCCTCGCCGTACGGGTCGTAGCCGTCGCCCCAGCCGACCACCCGGTGTCCTTCGCGCAGGATGATGCCTTCGGCCCAGCGCTGCGCCGCCGTGACCTGCGTCGTTGTCGATACGTGCGCCGGCCACCGCCATCGGCGTGGCAAGTCCGGGCGCGAACAGGCTCCACCCGTCGTGCAGCCCACAGCTCAGCGCGAACGTGTCGAGCAGGGTCGGGCCGGTGGTGAGCTCCCGCAGCCGGGAGGTGGGCTGCGCCGCCGCAACAGCTTTCGGCGGCTCGCCGAGCAGGTCGACCAGCTCGTCGAGGAGTGGAACGTCGTCCACCGACCAGTCCCTCGGATGCTGGTACGAGGCTGCCAGGGCGCCGGCCGCCTCGACGTCGAGCATGGGTACCCGGGCCCGGTCGGCGAGCCAGGACAGCACCTGGGGCGGGGTAAGCCGGGGCCACCAGCCGGCCAGGAACCGCTCGAACTCGGGGCGGTCGCCGACCTCCTCGATGAACAGCTCGCGGTCCAGGCCGTGACTGTCCACTTTGGACCAAAGCGCGTCCAGCAGGACCGCCGACGCGACCGGTCGGGCGGCATTGGGCCGGGTGGCCAACGTTTCGGCCCGGGCGCGCACCCGGCGACGCGCCTGCGCCAGCTCAGCCGCGGGCAGCGTCAGCACCTGGCCCGCGAACACCAGTCGCAGCCGCTCGGGCGCGGCCGGCGGCGTCTGCCACACCAGGTCGCCCAGCAACTCCAGCATCCGGTCGCTGCCCTTGATCTCGGCCACCGCGGCGGCGTCCCGACGGGTGGCGCTCACCCCGCCGACGAGCTCGCCGACCGCCCGCAGGTGCACGCTGTCCTCACCCAGGGCGGGCAGCACCCGGCTGATGTACGCGGTGAACACGGTCGACGGGCCGACCACCAGGACGCCACCGTCGGCGAACCGGCCCCGGTCGGTGAAGAGCAGGTAGGCGGCGCGGTGCAGGGCGACCTGCGTCTTGCCGGTGCCGGGGCCGCCGGTGATGAGCGTGACGCCGCGGGCCGGGGCGCGGATCGCCTCGTCCTGTTCCTTCTGAATGGTGGTGACGATGTCGCGCATCTGCGGGCCCCGAGCCCGTCGCAGCGCCGCCAGCAGCGAGCCTTCACCGAGCACCGCCAGCTCGCCGGCCTCGTCCGGGTTCAGCACATCGTCGTCGAGGTCCACCACCTGCGGCCCACGGCAGATGATCACCCGCCGGCGTACCACCCCCATCGGCTCGCCGGACGTGGCCCGGTAGAACGCGGCCGCGGCCGGGGCCCGCCAGTCGATCAGCAGCGGCTCCCGATCCTCGTCGCGTACGCCCAGCCGGCCGATGTGGTAGGTCTCGCCGTCGTCGAAGTCCAGCCGCCCGAACACCAGCCCCTCCGCCTCGGCGTCCAGCGCCCGCAGCTGCGAGGCGGCCTGGTGGACGATGGCGTCCCGCTCGACCAGCCCGCTGCTCGGGCCGGCGACGGCGCGGCTGTGCCCCTCCCGGGCCAGCTCCTTCGACTCCGCGCGCAGGTGCTCGACGCGGGCGTAGACCCGGTCCACGAAGGTCTGCTCACCGGCGATTTCCTGGGTTCGCGCGTCGGGCACGACGATCTCCTTCGGCGTGGAGTATGGGCGGCTTGGCGAGCCTACGCCCGGCTCCGCCCAGAAAAATCAGCATGACGGCCGATTCGGCGAGGTGGGCGGCGGCTGCATAATGGAAGTGGCGGGATCTCCCTGACCTCAATTCCCCGGGCTTCATCGGGTGGGCGCAGGTCCATTCGAGCAGTACTTCAGTGCGCCCGGCATTTGGTGCCGGTTCAGATTGCGGTGCGACCGGGGGGGCCGGGCGGCGAGCCGAAGTTTTCCAACGAAGCGGCAACCGACTCGACCGGATCCTGCGTCTTGGTCGGCAGTAGTAACGGGCAAGCCGGCGCCCGCTCGACCGACAACTGGAGATCCGATGGCGGACCACACAATCGTCGCGGATGGCCTACGCTCGCCCGACCCTCATTCGACCGTAAATCCGAGGCTGGCAGGCGTGGACCGACTCGCGACCGAGTTCGACTATTTTGTACGAGGAAGGACGCCCGCGCTGTTGCGGGCGGCCTACCTCCTAACGGGGGACCAACACCTGGCCGAGGACCTGGTCCAGTCCGCACTCGCACGTACCCACCGACGCTGGGCGCACCTGCACCACGAGGGCAACGCCGAGGCATACGTCCGCAGAACCATGTACCACCTGCAGGTGTCCTGGTGGCGTCGGCCGAAGGTAGCCGAATCACTGCCCGGCGAACTGCCCGAGTCCCGGCGTGGCGGTGGCGACCACGCCGAGGTGACCAGCACCCGGCTCGCCCTGCGGCGGGCACTGCTCAAACTGACCCCCAAGCAGCGGGCCGTTCTGGTGCTGCGGTTCTTCGAAGACCACTCCGAGGCGGAAACGGCAGAGATGCTCGGTATCGCCCCGGGGACGGTGAAGTCCCAGACCGCGAAGGCGCTGGCCCGGCTCCGGGTGGTAGCTCCCGAGCTGGCCGGAAACTACTCCCAGGAAGGAGTCACCCGATGAACGCCCCGTTCGACCAGCTCCGCGCCGATTTTGCCGATCTGTCCGAGGACGTGACGATCGTGGATCTGCGTGACCGTACCCTGCGGACCTCCCGCAAGCTGGGCATCCGGCGGACCCTCGTCGGCGTCGCGGCGGCGGTTGCCGTCCTCGTTGTCGGCGCCGGTGCGGCCGTCGCCGCGCTGCCGGGCGGCAACGCCGCCCCCCTGCCGGCCGACACCGGACGATCCGACGAGCCGTCGGTCGTCGCTTCGTCCACACCAACGGCGCCGGGCTCTCCGAGCGCGAGCAGCACTACGGCCACCACCACGGCTGCCACCGTGCCGGGCATGTATCTCTACCGGGAGGACAAGGCCGACGGCACCAGCACCAACGATCTCTTCCACCGCGCGCCGGGCGGTGACTGGAAGAAGATCGCGTCCGTCAAGGGACCGTCCGGCCCGACGCCGAACAGCACGCCATGGGTGGTCATGTCGCCGGACCACCAGCACATCGCCTGGCTGCAGGACGGCGAGCTGCGGATCAGTGCCATCGATGGTAGCCATGTCAAGACGCTGGTCGCCGACCCCAGTGGCCCCAGCTGCGGGAATCCCACCTGGACAGCGGACTCCCGTCATCTGTTGTTCGGCATGGGAACGGCGGGCAACCCGACGGCCGCCACAATCCAGTCCATCGCCATCGACGGCACCGGACGGAAGTCACTCGGCCCCTCCAGCGGCATCGGCTGTCACATCGTCTCCGCCGACGGGAGGGTCGCGTACAACGTGACGTCCTCCGACGGGAAACATCACCTGGCTGTGTTCGAGGGCGGTGCCGCCCCGCGGATCGTGACGGCGAACTGGCCGGCCGGGCAGGTGCCGTACGAGGTGATCGCGGCGTCGGCCGGGTCCACCCGGCTGCTCGTGTCGACTGTCCGGGAAGCCGAAGGGTGCGGCTGCTCACCGCCGCAACGGTATGTCGTGGTGGACACCGCCACGGGCCACGTGACCAGCCTCGACAACGCGAACGACAAGGAGGGCAGCGCACCGGTCTCCGGAGCGTTCACTGCGGACGGTCGGGTAGCGCTCATCGCCGACCGGAACCGGGGCGACGGCACCGTGGTGGTCCCGTTCCTGACGGTGTTCAGCCCCGACGGCGCCGTCCTGGGCAGCGTGCCACTGCCCAGCATGCAACACGGACACCTCGTCGGCTTCGACGGGTAGCCGCGGCGGCCAGCATACCGGCGGACGGGAACTGTCTCCCGTCCGCCGGCATCGCGCGCGCCGGCCTCAACCGACGACCAGTACCGGGGTGCGGTGGACTCGTCCCGTCGCTAGGTTGCTGATGTGCAGGACGTGATCCCCGCTGCTGTGTTGGCTGCCGCGGTGGGTGCCGCGGATGCTGTTGTCGTCGCGTGTTCAGCGGAACCGATCACAACGGGTACCGGCGCGGCGACCGGCGCCGTGACGCGACTGGTTGGGCAGGCCCGGGTCGGCAGCCGGGAGCATGCGTTCGCGATGGTCCGTAAGGAGTCTCGGCCGGTTGCTGCCGGCCGCCACGCGGTTAACGCCGCCGATCCGAGGCACTGGGCGTACTGGCGACGGGAACCGCTGGCCTATGCGTCCGGGGTGCTGCCTGTCGGACCGGGGTTGGCGGCCCCGGGCAGCTACGGGGTCGTCGATGACGTGGTGTACCTCGAGGACATCAGCGGAGCGCCGGAGTCGCCGCAGGTCGCAGCGAGCCGGCTGGGCGGGTGGCAGGCGGGCACGGTGGTGCCGGACCTGCCCTGGTTGGCCGGACACCAGCTCGCGCAACGTGTCGCGGTCAGCGACCTGGACTGGACCTCGGTCGACGCGGATGCCCGGCTCGTTTCCATCTGGTCCCGGCGGCATGATCTGCTCGCCGGGCTGCGATCCGTGCCAACGGTTCTCAGCCACGGCGACTTCCACATCGGCCAACTGGTCGCCGCTGGTGAGGCCACCGTGGTGCTCGACTGGGCCACCCTGGGGATCAGCCCGGTCGGCGCGGACCTCGCTCATCTCGCGCTGAGCACTTCGGATGACCTCGTGGCGAACTATCTCGTGGGAACGGCGGGTCGTTTCGCGCCGGACGATATCCGGGTCGGGTACCGCACGACTGTGGCGTTGGTCGGAGTGAGCAGGGTCCACTGGATGCTGTCTCGCGGCGTGCCGGTGCCGCCCGGATACGCCGACTTCGTGATCGATCAAGCCAGTTAGATCTCGGCGCCGCAGCGCATCAGCGGCCGGGCCGGCACACCAACCGTCCGGCCGATGGTGGCTCACCCGGGCTGGGCGGTGGTGAGTCGGGTGAGTAGGCGCAGGAGTTGGGCGACCTGGGCGTCGCGGGACTGGGCGACGCGGTCGGCCAGTCCGGTGACGGCGGCGGCCGTACCGTCGCGCAGTTCGGCGCGGGCCAGTTCGGTGGCGGCCTGCTGGCGGGCGATGAGCAGGTTCGCCACCAGCACGTCGAGGTCGTGACCGGCCGCCGCCGCCTGTACCTGGGCCACGTCCGCCGGATCGGGCCCGGCCGAGCCGGTCGGTGCCGGCGGGTGGTGGGTGTGGTCCGCAGCCGGGACGGTGCCGGCCGGGACGGTGCCGGCCGGGACGGTGCCGGCCGGGGTGTCGGCGGCGGCGAGCCAGGTGCGTACCAGGGTCAGCTCGTCGGCCTGGGTGACGTCGATGGCGGCGGCCAGGGTGGCCAGCTCGGGGTCGGCGATCCGGCCGTCGACGAGCCGCAGCAACCCGGCGGTCCGGTCCAGTTCGGCGGCCATCGCGCCGAGGAAGGCGGTGTCGGCGGCGCTCATCCGGGCGGTGTCCGGGTGCGCGTGCGGGTGCGGGCTGCTGCTGCCACAGCCGGCGAGCAGTGCCAGCACGGCGAGCAGGGCCAGCACGGCGAGCGGAGCTGGCGCGGGCAGCGGAGCTGACATGGGGAGCGGAGCCGGCCCGTGGAGCGGAGCTGGCGCGGGCGGCCGGGTGCGGCCGGCCCGCCATCCGGTGGGTACCGGAGGGCGGGCCGGAGCGCTCAGAGTTGGCTCCACAGTGCGGGGACGTACGGCGGCTCCCAGCCGGCGATGGCGGTGTGCGCCTGCCGGCAGCGGTAGCTGATGCCGTTGTAGGTGACCACGTCACCGATCTTGTACGCGGTACCCGCCTTCCAGCTGGTGGTGGCGCCGGTGGTGGGCGGCGCCGTGGTTCGACTCGGGGTGGCGCTCGGGGTCGGGCTCGGCGTCGTGGTCCGGGTCGGGCTGGGCGTCGGAGTCGGCGTGGGGGTGCCGCCACCGCCGCCGCCGCCGAGCTGCACGTCGATACAGGAGTAGAAGGCGTTGACGGTGTCGGAGATGTTCCAGATGGCGAGGATCTTCTGCCGGCCCGAGTAGCCGGCCAGGCTGACCGTGTGCGCCACGGTGGCGCCGGGCTGCTGGCCGCCCAGGTTGAACACGGCGATCCGGGTGTTGCCGATGTAGTACTCGAAGTTGAGGGTGGAGTGCCGGGCGGTGAACACCCAGTTGAAGGTGACCGAGCTGCCGACGGAGGTGGCCGGCCAGCCCTTCGACTCGTCGTCGAGGACGGCGAACCGGCTGTTGCCGCCGCTGCACGAGCGCAGCCCCTTGGGGCCTTCCACGCTCTGCGGCTCATACTTGATGTCGCCGCAGTTGGCGACGGTTCCGTTGGCGCACAGGGCTTGTCGGCTCGGTGGTGCGGAGACGTAGCCGTGCGAGAAGGCCGGCGTGGCGATCGCCAGGCTGGCCGCCACGGTGCCGAGGGACAGTACGGGGAGGATGAGTCTTCGACGCATCGGAACTCCTCGGGGGTCGCGGATGCGCACCGCGTCGGGGCGGTGTGATCCGGGGGGAGTGTGTCGTGTCCGAAGCGGCCGGCCGGCCCGGCCCCACGGTGGCAGGTCGCACCGGGGGGACCGTGGCCCTCAGATTAAAGTAAATATTCCTAACAGTAAATACCTGGTATCGACGGATGTCAGCCGATCAACTCGGTACGCAGTTCGTGCGCGCCGTCCGCGCGGGTGGCCTCGTAGTACAGCCGGTACCCGCCGCCCGGCAACGGGACGACGCTCAGGTAGCGCAGGCCACCGGGCGGGTACGGGGAGGTCAGCGGCGCACCCGGGGCGGCCGTCAGCGGGCCGAAGGTTCCGTCGGCAGCGCGCGAGGCGTGCGCCAGCCCGGTGAACTCCTCCCAGTTCTGCTCGGCGCTGGCCCGCCCGTCGTAGCTGGCGGCCAGCGTGCCGTCGACCGCCAGCACCGACGTCAGGCGTACTCCCCGGGCGTCCCACTGCCCCGGCCGGCCGGCCAGCGCCGTCCCGGCCCAGGTCCACTCCACGCCGTCCGGGCTGGTGGCGTAGTCGGTGGTCATCCGGTCCTCGTGGGACACCACGTCGAGCGGGTGGCAGGACGCCCACAGGTGCCAGCGCGCGCCGTCGAAGTGCACCACCGGGTCCTTCACGCCGATCCGCTCGTCACCCGGGCAGCACCGTGCGGGGCGGCGCGTCGGCCAGGTTCGCCGGGTCGTCGGCCTCCAGCAGGTCGACCCGCCAGTGCTTGGAGTCGGGGGTGGCGACGCTGACGTAGAGCCGCCAGCGGCCCTCGGGGGTACGCACCAGGGCCGGTCGCTCCAGCGACTCGCCGCCGAAGGCGTCCCGGTCCATCGACGCACAGGGTGCGCAGGCTGACCCCGTCGGGGGAGACGGCGACCACGTTGCCGTAGCCGCGCCCTTCGCCGACCGGGCGGCGCAGCCGGTACGCCAGGAAGATCTGCCCGTCGGCGTGCACCGCGCTGGGCGCACCGGCCCAGCAGCCGGGCTCCGGCTCCGGCGGTTCGACCACCGTGCGGGAGCCGTCCCAGCGGGGTACCGGCAGGTGGTTGAGCACAGACGTCACGGTAGTCGACCTCTCCGGGCGGGTGGACGGATCACCGGGGCGTCTCGGAGCTGACCCGGTCGTGCAGTGGCTGACGCGGCCGCACCGTGGTCAGATGCTCCACCGACAGCCAGTCCGGGTAAGCCTCCCCGGTCACCTGCTCCAACAGCCGGATCTCGGCGGCGAAACGCGGTACCAGTTGGGCCCGCTGGTGCGGGGTCAGCCGGGGCCGGGACCGCCCGGTGTCGTTACGGTACCCCTGCCGGTTGCGGTGCAGCAGGGCCAGCAGCGGGCCGCTGAAAAGCGCCCGGAGCCCGACCGGGAAGTGCTGGCCGAACCGGCCGCCGGTACGCAGCGCGAAGCGGAGCAGCGCATTGGACCGGGTGTCCGCGACGTAGGCCCGGACGTTCTCCCGCGGCGCCTGCTCCAGCAGTCCGGTGCTCACGCCGAGGAACCGGCACACCGTGTCGAGGGTGTCCACCGGGTCGTCGTGCAGGTCGCGGTAGCGCAGGATCAGCACCTGGTCGCGGTCGAACCGGGTGAACAGGTCGCGTAGCTGGCTGCCGTAGCTGCCCATCGCCTGGTAGTGCCAGATGTCCGCCCAGCCGGCCGCGCGCCGCTCCGGCTCCCGCTCGCAGGCGGTCAGGAAGTCGGCCTCCGGCTCCAGGCCCGCCGACCACAGGTGCGACCAGTTGGAGTAGGCCCGGTCCACCGGGTCGCGCAGCACCAGGATCAGCTTCGCCTGCGGCACCAGCCGGTGGATGCGCTCCTGGGCGGCCCGGTCGTAGAGGTAGAACGGGGTGGCCTCGCCGCGCAGCCGGTCCGGTCCGGCCGGTTCGAACAGCGCCTCGTACTCGTCCCGCCGCCAGATGTGCTCCTGGTAGGTCTGCGCGTCGCCGGGCCCGCCGTGGCGCGGTGGCGGACCGTCGGAGAGGAAGAACTTGGGCTCCTTGACGGTCGGCAGGAACAGCTCGGGGTGCCGGACCAGCGCGGCGTACAGGCTGGTGGTACCAGCCTTGGGCACCCCGGCGATGAAGAACTGCGGCAGTGGCACGGCGACCTCCAAAAGCACACTAAGCCCATAGGTTATCGGGTATAGCTGTCCGGGAGAAGTCGATCGCCGAACCGGCTCGTCAGCGCGGCGGTCGTGGCGCCTGCGACGCTGCTGGCCAAGCGTCCGGGGCCGCCCGCGCAACGGGCGGCACGGAATCCATGCCCGGCCGTGCGGGCGGGTAAACCGGGGTCGGGTCGGGCTGCGTCGGGTACCCGGTGGGGTGCTCGCGGGGCAGCAGCACGCTGCCGGTGAGCAGGCCGACCAGCAGCCCTACCCCGTGGGTGTCCCAGAGCAGCGTCATCGCCGCCGCCCCGAACAGCACCACGAGCATGGTCAGCCGGCGGAGCGCGCCGATCCGGCCGGCGCTGAGCAGGGCGCTGACCACCGCCACCGAGGCGCTGCCGGCCACCACCGACGCGGTCACCCCCAGCGCGTCCAGAGTGGTCAGATAGATCGCGAAGAACACCGCGTACCAGATCGTCACCCGCCACGGCGGTCGCCGGTCCACCCAGTACGCCACGGTGACCGCGCCGATCAATCCGGCGACCGCGTCGGACGAGCCGCCGCCCGCGTCGTGCGGTGCCCACAGCAGCGCCGAGCCGACCCCGGCCGCCCCGGCCAACAGGTAGATCACCAGCGTGCGTGCCGCCCGGTAGCGCCGCTCCACGGCCAGCCCGACCAGCACGATGCCGAGCAGGTTGAACCCGTACTGGGCCCAGCCGGCCGGCTGCACCAGCAGCGCGCTGAGCCACCCGCCACCACTGTCCGTCGTGCATCGCCGCCGGGTCGCGCTGCAACCCGGTCAGCACCGCCGGGTCGTGGAACTGCAGTGCGCCGATCACGGCGGTGGTCGCCGCGATGGTGACGGTGAGCGCCCAGCGGCGGCTCATCCGCCGGCCGGCGGGCGCGAGGGACATGCTTCTTGCTACCGCACCGCACCCGCCGACGCCAGCCCCGACCGGACCGATGCGCCCGCCGCGATCGAGCGCCGGCCGGGTAGCTCGGGTCCGGCGGCGCGCCGTCACTGGGAGACTGCGGGGGTGGATGAGGTGGGTACGGTTGCGGGCATGCTGGAATCGCTGGTACCGGCCACGGTGGCGAGCGCCGAAACCTTCACGGACGACCCGGCCGACACCCTCTACCCGGCCGAGCGGGCGGTGGTCGCCAACGCGGTGCCGAAAAGGCAGAACGAATTCACCGGGGTACGCACGTGTGCCCGCCGGGCACTCGCGGCCCTGGGCCTGCCGCCGGTACCCGATCCTGCCCGGCGAGCGGGGCGCACCCGGCTGGCCGGTCGGGGTGGTCGGCAGCATGACGCACTGCGACGGGTACCGGGGTCGCGGCCCTGGCGCACCAGCGGGAGCTGCGCACCATCGGGATCGACGCGGAGCCGGACGCGCCGCTGCCGGACGGGGTGCTGGACGCCATCGCGCTGGACGTCGAGCGGCAGATGCTGGACGAGCTCGCCGACGTGCCCGGCCCGCACTGGGACCGGCTGCTGTTCAGCGCGAAGGAGTCGGTCTACAAGGCGTGGTATCCGCTCGCCCGGTGTTGGCTGGACTTCGAGGAGGCCCAGGTCACCTTCGACGTGGCCGCCCGGACCTTCCACGCGCGGCTGCTGGTGCCCGGCCCGGTGACCGGCGTTCACCGGTGCCTGGCTGGCGGAGCGGGATCTGGTGCTCACCGCCATCGCGGTACCGGCCACAGTGGACGATCTTCCCGGCCAGCGGCGCATTCCGCTATGGAGTCCGTCCCTCCGCTATAGTGGAAGGGTGACGGATTCCCTCAGTACCGGGCTGTCGATGCGACGGCTCGGCGGACGGCTGCGCGCCGAACGCAGCGCCCGCGGGCCTGTCCCTGGAGCAGTTGGCGCAGCTCTCCGGGGTGAGCCGCAGCATGGTGTCCGAGGTGGAGCGGGGCACCAAGACCCCCACCGTGCTGGTCCTCGACCGGCTGGCCACCGCGCTCGGCAGCTCCATCGCCCGGCTGCTGGACGAGCCGGCCGGCGACGACGTGGTCCTGCTGCGCCACGCCGACCAGCGGGTGGTCCGCGATCCGGCCGGCTGGGAGCGGCGCATCCTCTCCCCGGTGCTGGCCGGGGTCGAGTTCGAATTCATGCGTACGGTGCTCGATGCGGGCGTGGACGCCGGCGAGTTCGCCCCGCACCAGGCCGGCTCCCGGGAGTACCTGGCAGTCGAGTCCGGCGTGCTGCGGCTGACCATCGACGGCGCGGCAGCACCGGCTGCACCCCGGCGACTCCGCGTACTACCCCGGCGACCGGCGGCACGGCTTCGCCGCGCGAGGACACCGGCCCGTGCGCGTACTACCTCGCAATGGAGCTGGGCCCGACGAACCGGAGCCACCATGGCTGACCTGCGCGCCGCCCTGCACCGCGCCGCCGACCTGGCCGCCGACCACCTGGACACCGTCACCGACCGGCCGGTCTGGCAACCGGTGCCGGCCGCCGACCGGGCCTGGCTGACCGGAGCCGAGCTGCCCGAGCACGGACGCCCGATCGAGGCGCTGCTCGACGACGTGGCCCGCCGCGTCCTGCCGTACCCGATGGGCAACGGGCACCCGCGCTTCGTCGGCTGGGTCAACTCGCCACCCGCCCCGGCCGGTGTCGCGATGGCCGCACTGGCCGCCGCGCTCAACCCGAGCTGCGCGGGCGGCGAGCACGCGGGCGCGCTGCTGGAGCACACCGTCACGCGGTGGCTGGCGCAGCTCGTCGGGTACCCGCACCTGCCCGGCGCGGGGCTGCTGACCAGTGGCGCGTCGGTGGCCACCATCGTCGCGTTGGCCGCCGCCCGGCACCGGGCTGCCCGGCACGACGGCTGGGACGTGCGCGCCGACGGACTCGCCGGGCACCCGCCGATGACCGTGTACGTCTCCGCCGAGGGGCACGCCTGCCTGCGCCGGGCCGCCGAACTGCTCGGCTTCGGGCACCGGATGGTACGCACCGTGGCGGTCGACGCGCAGTACCGGCTGGACGTCGCCGACCTGCGCCGCCAGCTCGCTGCCGACCGGGCCGCCGGGCTGCGCCCGCTGTGCGTGGCGGCCAGCGCCGGCACGGTCGGCACCGGCGCAGTCGATCCGCTCGACGCAGTCGCGGACGTGGCCGCCGAGTACGGGCTCTGGTTCCATGTCGACGGCGCGTACGGCGCGCTCGGCGTGGCCGGCTCCGCGACGCCCGCCGACTACCGGGGGATGGACCGGGCCGACTCGCTGGTCCTCGACCCGCACAAGTGGCTGGGCGTCCCGGTCGACGCCGGTTGCGTGCTCTTCGCCGATCCGAGGGCGGCCCGGGACGCGTTCAGCCTGGTACCGGCGTACCTGCGCGACGAGAGCGCCGGCGACCTCGGCTGGTTCGCCGAGTACGGGCCGGAGCAGACCCGGCCGCTGCGTGCGCTACGGGTCTGGGCCACCCTGGCCAACCTGGGCCGCGCCGGCGTGGTCGAACTCGTGGACCGGACAGTCGCGCTCGCGCAGTCCTTCGCGGCCACCCTCGCCGCCGCCGACGACTTCGAGCTGCTCGCCCCGGTCAGCACCTCGATCGTCGCCTTCCGGCACCGCCCGGCCGGGATCGCCCCGGCGCAGCTCGACGCAGTGAACCGGGCCATCCCCGGCGAGGTCCAGCGCTCCGGCCGGGCCTTCCTCACCGGCACCCGACTGTCCAAAGTCGACACCCGAGCCGAAGTGGAGGCGCTGCGCGCGTGCTTCCTCAACCCGGACACCACCGCCGTCGACCTGGCCGTACTGGCGGCGCAGGTACGGGCGGCGGGAGAACGGCTGCGATGAATGCCCGGTTCCTGGTGGTCGACCTCGGCGGAGTGGTCTGCGAACTGGACCAGCCGGGCCGGCTGGCCGCGCTGAGCCGGCTCACCGGGCTGCCGGCCGGGCGGGTCCACGAGCTGCTCTGGGACTCCGGCTTCGGCCACGACTGCGACACCGGCCGGTACCCGGACGCGGACGCGGTACGTGCCGGCATCCGCGCGGCCCTGGCCCCGGCCGGTGGCGCGCTGGCCGTGGACAGCGTGCTGGACGAGGCGTGGTGCGGGGCGTACCGGCCGGTTGCGGGAGTGCTCGCGGCGCTGACGGAGTGCGCGGGTGACCGTACCCTCGCGTTGTTCACCGACAACGGACCGCTGGAGGAGGACGGCCTGGTCCACCGCCATCCCGGCGTCTTCGGCCAGTTCGACCTGCTGTTCTTCACCTGGCGGCTGGGCGTGACCAAGGCCGACCCGCGCGCCTACCGGGCGGTGGCCGCGGCCCTGGCGGCCGACCCTGCGGAGATCCTGTTCGTGGACGACCGGCCGGACAACGTGGCGCTCGCCCGGTCCGTCGGCTGGCACGCGACGATCTTCAGCGATGCCGACGCACTCCGCGGCGACCTGCGCACGCACTGACCGCCGCACCCCACACCGCGCCGCACCGTCGCGAGAAACCACCGGCGCCGGGCGCGTCCACGCCTGTTCGCGACCATTGGCGGAGGGATCCGTAACACAATTCTTCCCGGTTTCCGAAATTGCTTCGGCCCGCTTTCGGGCCGAACGTGGGAACGCGTAACTTCCCGTCCCTGCAGGAGTTACGCGGGGCCGGAAGGCCTGCTCGCACAGGTTCCAGGCGGATCGGTTGACGAGCGCGGACGCGCGCGATTGACCGCATTCATCTGACGTCATACGGTGCGAACGCAGCGATCAGCGTCATTGTCCGTAGCCTGGAGGATCCCGTGGAACTGTCCCCACTCAGCCGGCGCAACCTGCTCCGGGCCGCCGGTGCGCTGGCCGTCGGATCAGTCGCGGCCGGTGTCGTCGTCGGCCGCTCCGCGGCGGACGCGGCGGTGACGCAGGCCTCGCCGTTCCCGTTCGGCCAGGTGAAGCTGACCGGCAGTCGGTGGCTGGACAACCAGAACCGCACGCTGAGCTACCTGCGCTTCGTCGATGTCGACCGGCTGCTCTACAACTTCCGCGCCAACCACCGGCTGTCCACCAACGGCGCGGCGGCCAACGGTGGCTGGGACGCCCCCACCTTCCCGTTCCGTACCCACATGCAGGGGCACTTCCTGACCGCCTGGGCGCAGGCTTACCTGGTGCTGGGCGACACCACCTGTCGGGACAAAGCCAACACGATGGTGGCCGAGTTGGCGAAGTGCCAGAACAACAACAGCGCGGCCGGATTCGCCTCCGGCTACCTGTCCGGGTTCCCGGAGTCCGACTTCGCCGCCCTGGAGGCGCGCACCCTGTCCAACGGCAACGTGCCCTACTACTGCGTGCACAAGACGATGGCCGGGCTGCTGGACGTCTGGCAGTTGATGGGCAGCACCCAGGCCCGCGACGTGCTGTTGCGGCTGGCGGCCTGGGTGGACACCCGGACCGGCCGGTTGAGCTCGACGCAGATGCAGAACATGCTGGGCACCGAGTTCGGCGG
This sequence comes from uncultured Actinomycetota bacterium, assembly GCA_963794685.1. Taxonomy (GTDB): domain Bacteria; phylum Actinomycetota; class Actinomycetes; order Mycobacteriales; family Micromonosporaceae; genus CAVTWH01. The sequence goes on from CAWCFK010000018.1 coordinate 517,676, forward strand.
GATGAACGCCGTGCTGACCGACCTCTACCTGGCCACCAACGACGGGCGGTGGCTGACCTGCGCGCAGCGCTTCGACCACGCGGCCGTGTTCAACCCGCTGGCCGCCAACTCCGACCAGCTCAACGGACTGCACGCGAACACCCAGGTGCCCAAGTGGATCGGCGCGGCCCGCGAATACCGGGCCACCGGCACCAGCCGGTACCGGGACATCGCCACCAACGCGTGGAACATCTGCGTGGGCGCGCACTCCTACGTGATCGGCGGCAACAGCCAGGCCGAGCACTTCAAGGCCCCCAACGCGATCGCCGGGTACCTCAGCAACGACACCTGCGAGAGCTGCAACACCTACAACATGCTCAAGCTGACCCGGGAACTGTTCATGATCTACCCGGACCGGGCGGACCTGATCGACTACTACGAGCGGGCGCTGCTCAACCAGATGATCGGGCAACAGAATCCGTCCGACAGCCACGGCCACATCACCTACTTCACCCCGCTGAAGCCGGGCAGCCGTCGCGGAGTCGGCCCCGCCTGGGGCGGCGGCACCTGGAGCACCGACTACAACTCGTTCTGGTGCTGCCAGGGCACCGGCCTGGAAATGCAGACCAGGCTGATGGACTCGATCTACTTCTTCAGCGACAGCACCCTGATCGTGAACCTGTTCATGCCGTCGGTGCTGACCTGGACGCAGCGGGGAATCACGGTCACCCAGACCACGTCGTACCCGGCGAGCGACACCACGACGCTGACCGTGACCGGTACCGCCGGTGGAGACTGGGCGATGCGCATCCGGATCCCCCGTTGGGCGTCCGGCGCGACGATCAGCGTCAACGGTGTCGGGCAGGACGTCGCCACCACCCCCGGCAGCTACGCCACCATCAGCCGCACCTGGAGCGCCGGCGACATCGTCACCGTACGGCTACCCATGCAGGTGTTCCTGTGGGCCACGAACGACAACCTGAACGTCTCGGCGATCACGTACGGGCCGGCGGTGCTGGCCGGCAACTACGGCAACAGCACACTCAGTGCGCTGCCCACCCTGAACACCTCGTCGATCACCCGGACCAGTAGTTCCACGCTGGCGTTCTCGGCCAGCGCCAACGGATCGACGGTCAGCCTGGTGCCGTTCTACGACGCGCAGAACATGAACTACACCGTGTACTGGAACGCCCGGGGCCAGACCGCCTACCCCACGCCGTCCCCGACCCCCTCGGCCAGCCGCTCGCTGTCCACCTCGCCGTCGGCCTCGGCTTCCGCGTCGGTCTCGGCGTCGGCCTCGGCGTCCGCATCGGCTTCCGCATCGGTATCGGCGTCGGCGTCGGCGAGCCCGACGCGATCCTCCAGCGCGCCGGGCGGGGCCACAGCGGTGTACGCGGTCACAAACTCCTGGCCGGGTGGCTTCCAGGCACAGGTCACCGTCACCGCCGGGTCCGCGCCGATCAGTGGCTGGACGGTGACCTGGACCTTCGCCAATGGACAGACCATCAACCAGCTCTGGAACGGCGCGTACACCCAGAGCGGGGCCGACGTGACGGTCACCAACGCCCCCTACAACGGCGCGCTCGCCGCCGGTGCCGCCACGATCGTCGGATTCACCGCAGTGGCCAACGGCACGAACAACCCGCCGACCGGCATCACCATCACGACCAGGTGACCAACGGGACCGGCCCCCGGGGTGGCGAGCTCCGGGGGCCGGTGTAGCGGATGGGTCAGCGGGTCCAGAGCACCGCGTGGTACTCCGGGCCGGCGGCCGTGGTGGCGCTCCAGCCGACGACCTGACCCTTGTTGTTGATGCCCCAGGCGAAGCCGAGACCGCCGTGCAGTGCCGGCAGGATCTGCGGCGCGCCGCCGCGCGGCCACAGCACCGGCTGGAACTTTGCGACGAACGTGAAGCCCACCGTGTCCCGCCGGTCGTTCAGCGCCATCGCCTGCGACTCCTCCGCGCCGGCCGGCGACGCCAGCGCCCGGAACTGGCCGTTGTGGTAGAGGAAGCCCTGCCCCAGGCCGGCCACGAAGGCGCCGGCCACGTCGCCGCACTCGTTGATCCCGTTGCCCTGGCCGAAGTGCTCGGTGAGCACCGTGGCCGTGGTGCCGGCGAGCCGGACCGGCTGCAGCGCGGCGTTCTGCAGCACCCCGGCGACCTGGCCCTGCTCGTTGACGGCGTTCGCCGGTACGCCGATGCCGTCGACGGTGACCAGGGGCGTCATCACACCGGCGAACCAGCGGAAGCCGACCAGTTGGCCGCTGCCGTCCACGGCCCGGCCGACCACCACACCGTGGTTGTTGATGTCGCTCGCGATACTGTCGCCGCCACCCGGCAGGATGCCAAGGTCCTGGATGTGCCCGTTGTGCCACAGCACCGCGTGTGTGCTGCCGTCGGGAAGCTGGCTGGAGCCGGCAATGTCGCCGTGATCGTTGACGGCGTTCGCGGAGCTGTCCCGGCCGCCGAGGGTACCCAGGTCGGTGAGGTGCCCCCGGGCCCAGCGGAACGCGTGGTTGGGCGGGTTCTCGCCGTCGGCGATGGCGCTCGCGCCGACCACCACCCCGTTGTCGTTGACGTCCAGGGCCTGACTGCAGCAGAAGCCGCGCAGCGTGCCCAGGTCGACCGGGTGCAGTGGGCCGCTCGCCTGCGCGGGCGCGGCGAGACCGAAGGTGGCCAGCAGCGCGAGGGCGGTACCGAAGAGTGCGGTCGATAACAGACGGTGCCTCATGACGCTCCTTCACTCCACCGGGCGGCCGCGCCTGGCAGCGGCCGGCTGCCGGATACGGGCCCGGTTACGGGGGACGGGGTGCGGATCGGTGCGACGCCGGGCTGGACGGTGCGGCACTGACCATGGCGTAGCAGATGGGGAGCGCGCAGATCCAGTGAGCCACGGGCATCCGACATGCCAGATCTCCTCGCGGCCGGGGCGCGCCGGATCTAGGGTCGATGCCGTGACGGGGCGTGCGGACGGGCCACTGGCCGGGGTTCGGGTACTGGAGCTGGGCGGCATCGGGCCGGTGCCGTTCGCCGCGATGCTGCTGGCCGACGCGGGCGCCGAGGTGATCCGGGTGGACCGGCCGGGGGAGGGACCGGGCCTGTCGGCCGCCCTGCACCGGGGCCGTCGCGCCGTCGCCGTCGACCTCAAGGACCCGCGCGGCGCCGCCGTCGTGCGCCGCCTCGCCGAAACGGTCGACGTGCTGCTGGAGGGGTTCCGGCCGGGCGTCTGCGAACGGCTCGGCCTCGGCCCCGACGAGCTGCGGGCCGGCAATCCCCGGCTGGTGTACGCCCGGATGACCGGCTGGGGCCAGTCCGGTCCGCTCGCCCAGGCAGCCGGGCACGACATCAACTACCTGGCGTTGACCGGGGCGCTGCACGCCATCGGCCCGGCCGGCGGCGACCCGGTCCCGCCACTGAACCTGGTCGCCGACTTCGGCGGCGGTGGCGCGCTGCTCGCCTACGGGGTGCTCTGCGCGCTGCTGCGGGCCCGGCTGGACGGCGTCGGACAGGTCGTCGACGCCGCCATGGTGGACGGCGCCGCCCAACTGCTCACCATGACGTACGGCTTCCTCGGCCTCGGTGTCTGGCGGGACAGCCGGGGCGGCAACATCCTCGACGGCGGCGCGCCGTTCTACCGCAGCTACCGGTGCGCCGACGACCGGCACGTCGCGGTCGGCGCGATCGAAGCAGAGTTCTACGCCCGGCTGCTGGCCGGTCTCGGCCTGGCCGGCGACCCGACCTTCGCCGACCAGTTCGACCCGGCCGGCTGGCCGGCACAGCACCGGCGGCTCGAAGCGGTGTTCGCCGGCCGTACCCGCGACGAGTGGGCGGCCCGCTTCGCCGGTGTGGACGCCTGCGTCACGCCGGTGCTGTCGCTGCTGGAGGCCCCGCAGCACGCCCACCACACCGCCCGGGACAGCTACCACCGGCGCGCCGACGGCACCGTCACCCCCGCCCCGGCCCCGCGCTACAGCGCCACCCCGACCCGGCTGCCGGACCCCGCCCCGGCCCCCGGCGCGGACACCCGCGCGGTCCTCGCCGAAGCCGGCTACCCACCGTCCGAACTGGACGACCTGCACGCCGCCGGCGTCATCGGCTGGCCACCGGACGACTTGCCGGCCGGGCAGCTCAGCGGTTGAGGTAGGCGAGCACCGCCATCACCCGGCGGTTGTCGTCGTCGGACGGCGGCATGCCGAGCTTGGCGAGGATGCTGTTGATGTGCTTGCTGACCGCCTTCTCGGTGATGAACAACTTGCCGGCGATGGCCAGGTTGGAGCGGCCCTGCGCCATCTGCGCCAGCACCTCGCGTTCCCGGGCGGTCAGCGTGCCCAGCGACCGGTCGGCGGTGTTGCTGGTCAGCAGCTGCGCCACCACCTCGGGGTCCATCACCGTGCCGCCGGCGGCCACCTGCCTGACGGCGGCCACGAACTGCGCGACCTCACTCACCCGGTCCTTGAGCAGGTACCCCACCCCACCGGCCCGGTCGGCCAGCAACTCCCGGGCGTAGAGCTGCTCGACGTGCTGGGAGAGCACCAGCACCGGCAGCCCGGGAATCGCCGCCCGGGCGGCGATGGCGGCCTGCAACCCCTCGTCGGTGAAGGTGGGCGGCAGCCGGACGTCCACCACGGCCACGTCCGGCCGGTGTTCCAGCAGCGCCGGTAGCAGCCCCGGACCGTCCTCGACGGCGGCCACCACGTCCAGGTCGTACGCGGTGAGCAGCCGGGTCAGCCCGTCGCGGAGGAGGGCGAGATCCTCGGCGATGACAACGCGCACGGCACCTCCAGGCTCACCAGCGTCGGACCGCCGGCCGGACTGTCCACGTGCATCCTGCCATCGAAGGCGGCCAGTCGGCGGGCGATGCCCGCCAGTCCGCTGCCCCGCTCGGGATCTGCCCCGCCGTGGCCGTTGTCGCCGATCTCGATCAGCAGCACCCCGTCGGCGTGGCGCAGTCGCAGGGTGGCGGCGGTGGCGGCGCTGTGCCGGGCGATGTTGGTGAGCGTCTCGGCGATCGCGAAGTAGACCGCCGACTCGACCGGGTCGCTGACCCGACCGGGCAGGTCGACCGCGACGTCCACCGGCAGCGGCAGCGCCAGCGCGAGTGCCTGGGCGGCCCCGGTCAGACCGCGCTCGGCCAGTACCGGCGGGTGGATGCCGCGGACCAGTTCGCGCAGCTCCACCAGGGCCGCGCCGCTGTCCATCCGGGCCTGGGCGAGCAGTCGGGCCGCCCGCTGCGGGTCGTCGGCGATCAGTTCCTGGGCCAGGCCGAGGCTCATGCTCAACGACACCAGCCGGGCCTGCGCGCCGTCGTGCAGGTCGCGTTCGATCCGGCGCAGCTCGGCGGCCTGCGCGTCGACCGTCTCGCTGCGGGTGTCGGTGAGTTGGCGGACCCGTAGCCGCAGCGCCTCGGCGGTGGTGGGGCGCAGCAACTGCGCGCAGAACCGGGCCTCCAGGGCCAGCAGCCGGGGCGACAGGACCAGGCCGACGGCCAGCACCAGCAGGCCGAGCGGGACGCACAGCAGCGCCTTCGGCAGGCTGTCCACCGGCCAGAACGGACCCCACTCGTAGCTGCCGACGAGCTGGTACAGCAGCAGCGGAACAGTCATTCCTTCCAGCCCGTAGGCCGGGATACTGGCGGCGAGCAGGGCGAGGAACCCGCCGATCGGCGCGCCGGCCGCCAGCCAGCCCAGGTCGCGCCAGGTGGCTGGGTCGGTGACCAGCCACCGGAACCGGGAGAAGGTGCCCAGCTTGGCCGGCGCCGGCCGGTAGGGGGTCGGGATCGTGATCCCGGACCAGCCGGCGGTGTGCCGGGCGAGGTTGGTCCGCCAGCGCACGATCCGGGTGATCACCGGGAAGACGTGCAGTCCGAGCCCGGCCACCGGCACCAGGCCCAGCGACACCAATGACAGCGCCAGCAGGATCGGGTTGAGCGACACACACAGCACCCCGATCAGCAGGCCGCGCCCGGCAGCCAACGCCCCGGTCCGGGCCGTGCCGAGGGGGTCCTGTCGCACTGGTTCCGTCATCGCGTTCACCCCACCATTCTCGCCAGCGCCGCCGACCGGCACAGGGGTGCCAGCGCCCGGCCACGCCGGTGGTGCTGGCACCACGGTCATTCGGGCGCTGGCACTCCTGACCACAGCGACCGGACAGCGTGGGATCGATAGCGACAAACCACCTGTGATCGGAGAGGACGAGGCGATGCGCCCGTACCCTGTGTTCCGTTTCCTGACCGGCCGGCACGGCAAGTTCGTGGCACTGGCACTGTGGCTCGTGATCGCCTCGGCGGCCGGGCCGCTGGCCGTCAAACTGTCCAGCGCACTGGACAACGACCAACTCGGCGCGGTGTCGGCCAGTTCCGAGGCCGCCCGCGCCGCCGACCGGGCACAGGCCGCGTTCCCGCAGCCGGACGCGCTGATCGCGGTGGCCGTCTACGCCCGTGACAGCGGGCTCACCGACGCCGACCGGGCCACCGTCGAAGCCGACCGGGCGGCGCTGGCCGGGTATGCGATCGGCGGCCGGATCGATGCCGCGCAGCCCAGCGCGGACGGCAAGGCGCTGCTGCTCAGCTTCCCGCTGGCCGGTGACGACGACGCGCAGACCGCCGCGGTACCGAAGATCAAGGACGAGCTTGCCGCCGGTACCCCCGCGGGTCTGCACACCGCCCTCACCGGCTCGGCCGGGGCGAACGACGACATCTTCGACGCCTTCAGCGGGATGGACGGCGCGCTGCTGGCCGCCACCGCGCTCGCCGTCGCGCTGCTGCTGGTGCTCACCTACCGCAGCCCGGTGCTGTGGCTGCTGCCGCTGCTCTGCGTGGGCGTCGCCAGTCAACTCGCCAGCGCCGTGGTCTACCTGCTGGCCAGGCACGCCGGGCTGACCGTCGACTTCCAGAGCCAGAGCATCCTGACCATCCTGGTCTTCGGCGTCGGGGTGGACTACGCGCTGCTGCTGATCGCCCGCTACCGGGAGGCGCTACGCACCTACGCCGACCGGCACGAGGCGATGGCCCACGCCGTGCGCCGCTGCCTGCCGGCGCTCTCCGCCTCGGCGGCCACCGTGGTGCTCGGGCTGCTCTGCCTGCTCGCCGCCGACCTGCCGGCGACCCGGGGACTCGGCCCGGTCGGCGCGGTCGGCGTGGCCGCCGCCTTCCTGGTGATGACCACCCTGCTGCCGGTGATGCTGGTGCTCTGCGGCCGGTGGGTGTTCTGGCCGTTCGTGCCCCGGGTCGGCCAGGCCACTCCGGAGCACCGCGGCTGGCGGCGGATCGCCGGCGCGGTGGCCGCCCGGCCGCGCGCCATCTGGATCGGCAGCGCCGCCGTGCTGCTCGCGCTGACTCTCGGCCTCGGCACGCTGAGCATCGGGCTGCCCGGCGACGAGGCGTTCACCACCGAGGTCGGTTCGATCACCGGGCAGCACCTGATCTCCGCGCACTACCCGGCCGGCACCACCGCGCCCGCCGAGGTCACCGCCCGTGCGAACAGCGCCGACGCGGTCGTCGCGGCGGCCCGGTCGGTGCCCGGGGTGGCCGAGCCGCTGCCTGCGCAGACGTCGGCCGACACCCAGTGGGTACGCATCCCGGTGGTACTCGCCGATCCGCCGGACAGCCCGGCCGCCGAGGAGACGGTGCGCGACCTGCGTACCGCCGTGCACGCGGTGCCCGGCGCGCAGGCCCTGGTCGGCGGGGACACCGCGGTGACCCTGGACACCGACGACACCGCCGGCCGGGACAACCGGGTGGTCATCCCACTGATCCTGGCGGTCGTACTGGTTGTCCTGATCCTGCTGCTCCGCGCTCTGGTCGCTCCGCTGCTGCTGCTGGTCAGCGTGGTGCTGTCGTACGCGGCGGCGCTCGGCGCGGCGGGGCTGATCCTCACCGCACTCGGCCACCCCCGACTGTGGGTGGCGCTGCCGTTGCAAACCTTCGTGTTCCTGGTGGCGCTCGGTGTCGACTACACCATCTTCCTGATGACCCGGGCGCGCGAGGAGACCGCGCTGCACGGCCACCGGGTCGGGGTACCGCGGGCACTCGAAGTCACCGGCGGCGTCATCACCAGCGCCGGGGTGGTGCTCGCGGCCACCTTCGCGGCGCTGTGTGTGCTGCCGCTGGTGCCCTCGGTGCAGATCGCCGTGGTGGTGGCGGCCGGCGTACTGCTGGACACCACGATCGTCCGGACCCTGCTGGTCCCGGCGCTCGCCCTGGACCTGGGCCGGGCGACCTGGTGGCCGGGTCGGCTGAGCCGGCCGGGCGCACCGACCGTCCCCGCCGGCCCCGAGCCCGCCCCGGTCCCGGCGGCCAGGTAACGGCCCGCTCCTGCGGCACCTCACGATCGGCGGCCCGCGCACCCCGCGCCGGGTCGTCGATCGCTGTCCGCGCAGTCCCTGCGAGCGCCGTCGATCGCTGTCAGCACGTCCCTGCGAGCGTCGCCGATCGCGGTGCGTGTAGCCGTGCGTCGGGTCGCCGGTCGCGGTCGGGGCCGCCCGGCATCCGGTGCGGGCCCGGCTGGGATAGCCTCTGGCCGGGAGGTCGGGCGTGACTGCGGAAGATCATCGGCCAACCCTGGAGTTGGTGGCCCTGCGGGCCGGCGTCTCCCGGGCCACCGTCTCCCGGGTTGTCAACGGCTCCCTCACGGTGCAGCCGGAGACCCGGGACGCGGTCCTCAAGGCCGTCCGGGAACTCGGCTACGTGCCCAACGCCGCCGCGCGCAGCCTGGTCACCCAGCGGACCAACTCGATGGCGCTGGTCTTCCCGGAGCCGGCCGCCCGGGTCTTCTCCGACGACCCGTTCTTCCCCAGCCTGGTCCGCGGCGTCAGCCAGGAGCTGGAGGACAACGACCGGCAGCTGGTGCTGATGATGGCCAACTCACCCAGCAGCCACGCCCGCATCGAGCAGTACGCGCTGGCCCGGCACGTCGACGGGGTGATGCTGGCGTCCATGCACGGTGCCGACCCGCTGCCGCTGGCACTGGCCCGGATGGGCATTCCGGTGGTGGCGATGGAGCGGCCGCTCGGCAAGGCCGCGGTGCCGATCGTCGGAGTCGACTCGATCGCGGGCGCGGCGGCGGCCGTCCGGCACCTGGTCGACCGGGGCCGGAGCCGGATCGCCACCATCGCCGGACCGCAGGACATGCCGGCGGGTATCGACCGGCTGGCCGGGTACCGCCAGCAGGTACGCGCCGCCGGCCGGCCGGAGATCGTGGCCGAGGGCGACTTCACCCGCAGCTCCGGCGAGGCGGCGATGCGCGACCTGCTGGCCCGCGCACCCGACCTGGACGCCGTCTTCGTCGCCTCCGACCTGATGGCGCACGGCGCACTGCAGGCGCTTCGGGCCGGCGGTCGCCAGGTTCCCACCGACGTGGCGGTGGTCGGCTTCGACGACATCGAGATGGCCCAGTACACCGATCCACCGCTGACCACCGTGCGGCAGCCGGTGGTGGAGCTGGGCCGGCTGCTGGCCCGCCAGTTGATCGCCCTGGTGGCCGGCCAGGAGGTGGCCCGCTCGGTGGTGCTGCGTACCGAACTGGTGGTCCGCCAGTCCAGCTGACCCCGGGGCGCTCGGGCCGGTTGGTACCGCAGAATCGGGGACATGAGTTCACCGGCGCCGCAGTCGCTCTGGTCCCGTCGTAGCCGGTGGAGCCGGGACCGGCCCACGCCACTGCGCCGTTTCCTGCGTACCGAGACCGGGAGCGCGGCCGTGCTGCTCGCGGCCACGGTGGCGGCGCTGGTCTGGGTGAACGTGGACGCCGGCTCGTACGAGTCGGTGTGGCACACCAGCGCGTCGGTGACGGTGGGCCGGTGGCACCTCGGTGACGACGTCCGGGGCTGGGTCAACAGCGGGCTGATGGCGTTCTTCTTCTTCTCGGTGGGGCTGGAGGCGCGGCGCGAGTTCGACCTGGGGGAGCTGCGCGAGCGCCGCCGACTGGCGTTGCCGATGGCGGCCGCGCTGGCCGGCATGGCCGTACCCGCGCTGATCTACCTGGCCGTCAACGCCGGCTCCGGGCAGGGGCACGGCTGGGGTGTGGCGATCTCCACCGACACCGCCTTCGCGCTGGGCATCCTGGCGCTGATCGGCCCCCGCTACGGCGACCGGCTGCGGGCCTTCCTGCTCACCGTCGCCGTCGTCGACGACGTGGCGGCGCTGGTGGTGATCGCGGTGTTCTACAGCGAGCGGCTGGACTGGGTGGCGCTGGGCGTCGGGATCGGCTTCTTCGCGGTGCTGCTCGGGCTGCGCGCGCTGGGCGTCCGGGTCGGCCTGCCGTACCTGCTGCTGGGGGTGTGCACCTGGGTGGCGGTGTTCTCCTCGGGGATCGATCCGGTGGTGGTGGGGCTGGCGATGGGCGCGCTCACCTACGCCTACCAGGCGTCCCGGGGCGACCTGGAACGGGCCGCCGACCGGTTCCGGCTGTTCCGCGAGCAGCCGACCCCCGAACTGGCCCGGGACGCCCGGGTGGCGGTGGCCGACGCGCTGTCCCCCAACGACCGGCTGCAACAGCTGTACCACCCGTGGGTGAGCTACCTGATCGTGCCGCTCTTCGCGCTCTGCAACGCCGGGATCGCCATCGACACGAGCTTCCTGGCCCGGGCGTACACCTCGCCGGTGACGCTCGGCATCATCGCCGGGTACCTGCTGGGCAAGCCGGTCGGGCTGGTCGGCGCGGCAGCACTGGTGACCCGGTTGAGCCGGGGTCGGCTGCGCCCGCCGGTCGGCTGGGCCTCGGTACTGGGCATCGGCGCGCTCGGCGGGCTCGGCTTTACCGTCTCGCTGCTGGTGGCCACCCTCGCCTTCGACGGCGACCGGCTGGCCGAGGCGAAGCTGGGCATCCTCACCGCGGCTGTCGGGGCGGCCGTGCTGAGCTGGCTGGTGTTCCGGATCACCGGGATGTTCCCGGCGCCACGGCGGGCCAGGGCGCTGCTGGGTACCGCCGAGTCGATCGTGGACCTGGCGGTGGCCGTGGACGACGACCGCGACCACCTGCGCGGCCCCGCCGAGGCGCCGGTGACCGTGGTCGAGTACGGCGACTTCGAGTGCCCGTACTGCGGGCAGGCCGAGCCGGTGGTCCGCGAGCTGCTCGCCGGCCACGGCGATGTCCGCTACGTCTGGCGGCACCTGCCGCTCACCGACGTGCACCCGCACGCCCAGCTCGCCGCGCTGGCCGCCGAGGCCGCCGCCGACCAGGACGCCTTCTGGGCGATGCACGACCTGCTGCTGGCGCACCAGGAGGCGCTGCGGATGGTCGACCTGGTCGGCTACGCCCGGGAGCTGGGCCTGGACGTGGCGCGCTTCGAGCGGCACGTCATGGACGGCCGGGGGACCGCTCAGGTGGAGGCCGACCTGGAGTCGGCGGACCTGTCCGGGGTCTCGGGTACCCCGACGTTCTTCGTGAACGGCCGCCGTCACCAGGGCGCGTACGACATCGCGACGCTGTCCGAGGCGGTCCGGTTGGCCAAGACCCGGGCGGCGATCCTGGCCCGCTGAAGGCCCCGCCCGGCGCGTTGACCAGGAACAAACGCCCTCGCCCGGCCCGCTCGCCCGGGTCGGGAAACCCTTGCCGGACCCCATGATCGGTTAACTCCACATTTCACGCATTGAGATATCTGAATATCGTTCATAGCTTGGCGCTACCCGTACCCCCAGGGACCTCACGAAGGAGCCCCCCGTATGCGCCAACTGATCGCCCGGCTCGGCACGCTCGCGGCCGGTGCCACCCTCGCCGCCGGACTCGTGGTCAGCGTGCCGGCCACCGCAGTCGCGGCCGGTTCGCCGTTCGCGCCGGCCAGCCACCCCGCCACCGGCCGGGCCGCCCGGCACGCCGGCTTCAACATCAACGGCTACAACTGGGGCGGGTACGCCGCCACCGGCTCCGGCTTCACCTCGGTCACCGCGACCTGGGTCGAGCCGACCGCCACCTGCAACTCCACCGCCGACCTCTACGCCCCCTGGGTCGGTATCGACGGGTACAGCTCCAGCACCGTGGAGCAGACCGGCGTAGCCACCGACTGCTCCTCAGGGCACGCCGTCTACCAGGCCTGGTACGAGATGTACCCGGCCGCGCCGGTATACCTGTCGACCAGCTCGTACCCGGTTGCCCCGGGCAACTCGATCACCGCGTCGGTCACCTACGCCGGCAGCTCCAACTACACCCTCAAGCTGGTCAACAACTCCCGTGGCTGGACCTACACCACCACCAAGAAGCTGAGCTCGGCCCGCCGGTACAGCGCTGAAGTGATCATCGAGTCGCCCACCGGGGCGTACCCGAGGTTCGGCACCATCTCGTTCACCAACGCGAAGATCAACGGGGCGAACCTGAGCTCGTTCAGCCCGGTGGCGCTGGACCCCAGCTCCGGCGGGATCTACGAGGCGCGCACCAACGCCATCACCGGTGGTACCGCCTTCACCATGACCTACCTGCACGAGTAGCGAGCCACCCACCCGCCCACGCGGGTGGCAGGCCGGTGGCCGGGTCCGGGCGGGCCCGGCCACCGCCGTGCCCGCCGGCATCCGTGGCCGGTCGCGCCGCTATCCTGAGCGGGTCGCCGGCCCTGGCCCTACCGCCCAGGGCGGCGTGCGCCGTCGGCGGCTCCCACCAGGAGAAGACCCCGACCGGCGCCGGTTGGACGGGCGACGCGGCCCGCCCGCACCGCCGGGTACGGCGACGACAGATGCTTCCCGGGTTCGGATGAACCGTGACGACAGGCAGGCAGACGATGAGTGATCAGGCAACACCGCAGGCAACCGCGCAGATCGGGGTGACCGGGCTGGCCGTGATGGGCCGCAATCTCGCCCGCAATCTGGCCCGGCACGGCTTCCGGGTGGCCCTGCACAACCGCTCGGTGGAGAAGACCCGCAGCCTGGTCGCCGAGCACGGGGACGAGGGCGCCTTCATCCCGAGCGAGTCGACCGCCGACTTCGTGGCCTCCCTGGAGCGGCCCCGCGCGATCATCATCATGGTCAAGGCCGGCGGGCCGACCGACGCCGTGATCGACGAGCTGGCGACGCTGCTGGAGCCGGGCGACATCATCGTCGACGCCGGCAACGCGCACTTCGCCGACACCCGTCGCCGGGAGGAGGCGCTGCGCGCGCAGGGCCTGCACTTCGTGGGTACCGGCGTGTCCGGCGGCGAGGAGGGCGCGCTGCTCGGGCCGAGCATCATGCCGGGCGGCTCGAAGGAGTCCTACGCCAAGCTGGGCCCCATCTTCGAGTCGATCGCCGCCCAGGTGGACGGGGTGCCGTGCTGCATCCACGTCGGGCCGGACGGCGCCGGGCACTTCGTCAAGATGGTGCACAACGGCATCGAGTACGCCGACATGCAGCTCATCGCGGAGGCGTACGACCTGCTGCGCACCGGCATCGGCGCGACCCCCGGCGAGATCGCCGAGATCTTCCGGGAGTGGAACACCGGCGAGCTGGAGTCGTTCCTGATCGAGATCACCGCCGACGTGTTGGCGCACACCGACGCCGTCACCGGCGCGCCGTTCGTGGACATCGTGCAGGACCAGGCCGAGCAGAAGGGTACCGGCCGGTGGACCGTGCAGAGCGCGCTCGACCTCGGCATCCCGATTACCGGCATCGCCGAGGCCACCTTCGCCCGGTCGCTGTCCGGCCACGCCGACCAGCGCGCTGCCGCCCGTGCGGCGTTCCCGGCCGTGGCGCAGGCCGAGTCGGAGATCACCGACCGGGCCGGCTTCATCGAGGACGTCCGGCGGGCCCTGCTGGCCTCCAAGATCGTCGCGTACGCCCAGGGCTTCGACCACATCCAGGCCGGCAGCCAGGAGTACGGCTGGGACATCGACCGGGGCGCCACCGCGATGATCTGGCGCGGCGGCTGCATCATCCGGGCCCGCTTCCTCGACCGCATCCACGAGGCGTACCAGCAGCAGCCCGACCTGCCCACGCTGATGGTGGCGCCGTACTTCGCGCAGTCCATCGCCGACGGCGTGCCGAGCTGGCGGCGGGTGGTCGCGCACGCGGCCGCCGTTGGGGTACCCACTCCGGCGTTCTCCTCGTCGCTGGCGTACTTCGACGGGCTGCGCCGCGACCGGCTGCCGGCCGCGCTGATCCAGGGCCTGCGGGACAACTTCGGCGCGCACACCTACCGCCGGGTGGACCGCGACGGCACCTTCCACACCCTGTGGGCCGCCGACAAGTCGGAGAAGGACGCCTGAGCAACGCCGCCGCGACGGGGTGCCGGACACCCCGTCGCGGCGGCCCGCACGGTAGTCTGTAGACCACGCAGTCGTCAGTTGATCAGTTCGATCAGAGGAGGTGAGTCCGGTCAACGTCCGTTCCGTCCGGGTGCTCCCTCCCACAGTGGCGGCCTAGGCAGGCCGCGCGGGGGAGCGCCACAGGTCGCCCCCGAAAGGCCGCCATGCTCCAGCACGACCACGCCGATCCGTACCCACGTACCGTCACCGCCCTGCGCGCCGCCGGCTGTGTCTTCGCCGAGGACGAGGCGCGACTGCTGATCTCCGCCGCCGGTCACCCAGCCGAACTGCCCGAGCTGATCGCCCGCCGGGTCGCCGGGCTGCCCCTGGAGCAGATCCTCGGCTGGGCGTCCTTCGCCGGCCGGCGTTTCACCGTCGAACCCGGCGTGTTCGTCCCCCGACGCCGCACCGAGTTCCTGGTACACACCGCGACCGCGCTCGCCCGCGCCGCCACCGGCCGGTCGACCGGCCCGTCGTCAGACCGGCCGACCGGCCTCGGGGCCGACCTTGGGACCGACCTCGGCGCCGACCTGGGGACAGTCCCGACGACCGGCCAGGCGACCGGCCCACTGGTGGTCCTCGACCTGGGCTGCGGCAGCGGCGCGCTGGGCGCGGCGCTGGCCGCTGCTGTCCCGGTCGGCGAGCTGCACGCCACCGACGTCGACCCGACGGCGGTGCGCTGCGCCCGGCGTAATCTCGCCGGGCTGCCGGCCACCGTCTACTGCGGCGACCTGTTCGAGCCGCTGCCGGCCACCCTGCGCGGCCGGATCGACCTGCTGCTGGCCAACGTGCCGTACGTGCCGACCGGGAAGCTGGCGCTGCTGCCCCCGGAGGCCCGCGACCACGAGCCGGTACACGCGCTGGACGGTGGCGCCGACGGCCTGGACCTGGTCCGCCGGGTGGCCACGGCGGCACTGCAGTGGCTCGCCCCGGATGGCCATCTGATCGTCGAGACCAGTCGTGACCAGGCCGCGGTGGCGTGCGGGACGTTCGCCGGGCGGGGACTCGCGGCCCGGGTCCGGCACGATCTCGACTACGAGGCGACCGTGGTGATCGGGACCCGCCGGCCGCGGCGCTGGCGCGGGTCGGGCGCCGCCCTGAGAATGGGGCCATGACCGAGGTCCGCGCCGAGCTGGAGTACACCGTCACCAACCCGACCACTCTCGTCCTGCAGATCGGCGCGGCTCGCACGGTGGGTCGGTACCGGTTGGAGAGCAACGGCACCCCCCTGCAACCGCAACAGATCGAGCCCGGGGTGCTGTTGGTCACGGCCGATGTCGGCCGGCTCAGCGTGCACTACGAGGCGAGCCTGCCCCGACAGCCGGTCGGTCCGCTGCCGGTCAGCCCGGCCGACCGGGTGGTGGCATTGCGACCGAGCAGATACTGCCCGGCCGACCGGATGAACGGCTTCGCCACCGACCTGGTCGGTCACCACGACAACGAACGCGACTGGGTGTTGGCCGTCTGCGGGTACGCGGCCCGGTACCTGCGCTACACCACGGGCGTCAGCGACGCGAGCACCGACGCGGTGGACACGCTGCTCATCGGGGCCGGCGTGTGCCGCGACTACGCGCATGTGGTGGCGGCGCTGTGCCGGGCGGTGGGGGTACCGGCCCGGGTCGCCTCGGTGTACGCCCCCGGCCTCGACCCGATGGACTTCCACCTGGTGGTTGAGGCCGCGATCGACGGCTACTGGCACGTCTTCGACGCCACCCGGCTGGCCCCCGCCAGTCGCTGGTGCGCATCGCCACCGGCCGGGACGCCGCCGACGTCGCGTTCGGCACGGTGCTGTCCGGGCACGCCGACATGGACCGGATGGAGATCGTCGCGGTGGCCGACGGCACCCTGCCCACCGACGACCACCAGGGCCTGGTCACCCTCGCCTGACGACGACCCGGCACCGCACGGTCTGCAGCCCTCGGGCGGGTCTCCCGGGGTCGCCCGAGGGCGGCACGGGTCAGCGTTGGTTGTGCAGGAAGCCGATGAGGGCGGCGCCCCACCAGGCGCACTGGGACACCGTGGCAGCCAGGCCGCCCCGGATGACCAGTAGCGCAGGCGGCGTCTCGCCGCAGGCGGCAAGCTGGCGGCGCAGCCGGATCACGTACGCGCCGTTCAATCCGACGGCCGCCACCATCGCGAGTTTGAGTTGGGTTCCGCCGTCGGTGTACGTCGGGTGCAGCAGCACGCCGGTGCCGACCAGGCCGGCGTAACCGAGCCAGATCGGGATGTCGAGCCGGCCGGCGAGCCGTACCGCGTGCCCGAAGGACCGGTGCAGCAGGAGGTCCCGGGCGGCGGTGTAATCGACGGTGAGCACCGCGCCGAAGCCGACGATCAGGCAGGCCAGGTGGGCGAGGAGCAGCAGGGCGCGGCCGTGGTCGAGAGCCGCCCAGTTGGCCAGGACGACGCTGGTGAGCACCAGTAGCAGGGTGGGTGCGGCGACGGCGAGCACCACGGTGGCACGGTTGCCCGTCAGCGCCACGGCGTCGGCGTTGCGGTGTTTCGGGGCCACGCTCATCGGCGGAGCATCCCATCGACAGGGCTGAATAGGCAGGGCGTACCGGCCCGGACGAGGCCGGTCACCGGTGATGATTCGATTGGTGGATAACGATTTCGACCACGACTTCGGAGCCGGTCCAACCTCGGCGGCGAGTTGAAATTTGCCGGTGACTATTTATAGCTTGATGCAAGGTATAAGACAAGGAGTACCCCGGTGTGCTGGTTTTGTTTGAACCCGGCCGCGCTGCGGTAACTTGTGGGTCATGGAAGGCGGACTATCCCCAACGGGGCAGCGGGGGACAGTCGACCAACCGACGGGCGGCGATCAGGCCGGCGGCCGGACCGAGTGGCAGGTCACCATCCTGTCGATCACCCCGGCCCAGGTGCCACGCGATGGCTGACGCCCGGACCTCCGGTTCCCGGTCGTCCCCGGCAGCCCTCGACGGTGTACCCGACAAGGTCGCTCTCGACCAACTGTTCCGCACTGGTGATCTGTTCCTGCTGCGCGCCGCGGTCGCCGCCCACGCCAGCGCGCTGGGTGGCCGGCCGAGCAGGTGGACTCGCTGGTCGTCGTCGCCAGCGAACTGGCCACCAACGCGGTCGTGCACGGTGGCGGGCACGGCCGGCTGCTGCTGTGGCGGGCCGACAACCGGATCGCCCTCCAGGTCAGCGACCAGGGCAGTGGCTTCGCCGACCCGGGCTCGGCGGGTACCACCCCGCAGGCCCCGGCGGCGACCGGCGGCCGCGGGACTGTGGATCGCCCGCAGCCTGTGTGACCGGGTGGCGATCGAGGCCGGCCCGACCGGCACCGTGGTCACCGTGAGCCTGCAGTGCAGCCGTCCGTCGCCGGCCCGGCGTAGCGCCCGCGCCGTCGACAGCCCCGACCAGCCCCGACCGGCCCGACCAGGTGCCGAGTCTCGACCAGGCGGCGGTGCACACGTACGGGTGAAGCCCGGTGGCGGTTGCGTCGGATATCTGGCCGCTCCGGCGATTGGCACCCGTACCTGACGTGGGCAAACTGGCGCAGTGAGCCGACCCCTGAGCCGCCAGCGCTCGCGCCGGTGCCGCCACCGGAGCCACCGTCTGCGCCCGCGCCGTCGCGCTGGCACTGGTGCTCGCCGTGCTGGCGCTGGCCGGCTGCCGGGGACAGCAGCAGCCCAAGGTCACCTTCGCCCCGCCGCCCAGCCCGATCCCGGCCAGCAGCCTCACCGAGCCCGGCGTTCACCGGCTGGTCGGACCCGGCCGGTCGTGGGCAAACCGTACGGCAGCAAGGTAACCGGCCTGCTCACCTTCCGCGGCAACCCGACCCGCACGTTCTACGGCACCGGCCCGGTGGCGCGTACCCAGCCGGCGCAGAAGTGGCAGTTCCCGGCCAGCGGCAGCCTGTGCGGCAACTCCACCGACGAGAAGGGCACCCGGCTGTGGTGCGGCTCCGGCTGGACCGGCCAGCCCGCCGTCTTCGAGCGGGACGGGCGCACCTGGGTGGTGTTCGGCGCGTACGACTACGCCGTGCACTTCCTGGACGCCGGCACCGGCCAGCGGATCATCCCGGACTTCAAGACCGGCGACATCATCAAGGGCACCGTGACCATCGACCCGGACGGCTTCCCGCTGGTCTACAGCGGCTCGCGGGACAACTACTACCACATCCTCTCGATCGACCAGGGCAAGCCGGTCGAGCTGTGGAAGCTGTCCGCGTACGCGGTCTCGCCGACCAAGTGGAACAACGACTGGGACGGCTCCGCCCTGATCATCGACGACTACCTGTTCGAGGGCGGCGAGAACAGCCAGTGGCACATCGTGAAGCTGAACCGGGGCTACGACGCCCAGGGCCACGTCACGGTGCACCCGCAGCTGGTCTTCCACGCCCCCGGCTGGGACGACCAACTGCTGCGCGACATCGGTGACCAGATGGTCTCCATCGAGAACTCGGTCGCCATCTACAAGGACACCGTGTACTTCGCCAACTCCGGCGGCCTGGTGCAGGGCTGGGACATCAGCGGGCTCAAGCAGGGCCAGCCGCCGAAGCGGGTGTTCCGGTTCTGGACCGGCGACGACACCGACGCCTCGGTCGTCATCGACGAGCAGGGTTTCCTCTACGTCGGCTCGGAGTGGGAACGGCACAACGCCCGGTCGAAGCAGGTCGGCCAGATGATGAAGCTGGACCCGAGCAAGCCGGACAATCCGCTGGTGTGGAGCCTGCCCGATCAGGGCCAGGCGAAGGCCGGCATCTGGGGTACCCCGGCGCTGTACCAGGATGTGGTGATCTTCGATACCCACCCGGGTGACGTGCTCGCGGTGGACCGGCAGACCGGCGCCATCCGCTGGCGGATGCACCTGCCCGGCGGGGAGACCTGGCAGTCGCCGGTGGTCGTCGACGACGTGCTGGTGATCGGCGACTGCAAGGGCGACCTGCATGCCTACGACATC
This sequence comes from uncultured Actinomycetota bacterium, assembly GCA_963794685.1. Lineage (GTDB taxonomy): Bacteria > Actinomycetota > Actinomycetes > Mycobacteriales > Micromonosporaceae > CAVTWH01. Next base: position 536,781 of record CAWCFK010000018.1, read on the forward strand.
GCCGACACGCACGCCGACCCGAAACTGTTGTGGTCCAAGACGATCGGCGGCTGCATCGAGTCCACCCCGGCGGTCTGGAAGGGCAGTATCTACTTCGGTACCCGGGCCGGCGCCTTCCACGCGCTGGCCGCCGGCGGCTGACCCGGCACCGCACCACCGGGGACTGACCAGGCCGGCACACTCTCCCAACTAGGGCGAGAATCGGCTAATTCGGGCATACGTGCAGCCTATCGGCCGGACGGCACCGCTGACGCCGGACGATCAGATGCCGGCACCGGCCGCGCCGGGGCAGGATGACGGCATGGGTACTCCCGCGCTCACACCCGACGAACTGCTCACCACCACCCGGTCGGTGCGCCGCCGACTCGACCTGACCAGGCCGGTCCCGCTCGAACTGGTCCGCGAATGCCTGGAGATCGCGCTGCAGGCGCCCAGCGGCTCCAACCGCCAGGGCTGGGAGTGGATCGTGGTCACCGACGCGCAGCGCCGCGCCGCCATCGGCGCGGTGTACGCCCGCGCCGTGCAGCGCTACCTCGACTCACCGGGCTCAGCCGGCCGGCTGTTCGGTGACGACCCCGACCGGGCGCCCGTGCAGCGCCGGGTCGGTGACAGCGTCGCCTACCTCGGCGAGCACATGGGCGAAGCTCCGGTCCTGGTCATCCCGTGCCTGCGGGCGTCCCGGCTGCCCACCGGCAACCAGGCCGGCTTCTGGGGCTCCTTGCTGCCGGCCGCCTGGAGCTACATGCTCGCCGCCCGGTCCCGGGGACTGGGGACCGCCTGGACCACCCTGCACCTGGGCTACGAGGCCGAGGTGGCGGCCCTCCTCGACCTCCCCGCCGATGTCCACCAGGCCGCCCTGATCCCGACCGCGTACTACACCGGCGACACCTTCCGCCCAGCCCACCGCCAAACCCTCGACTCGGTCCTCCACCTCAACACCTGGTAGCCCCGGTTCGGGCTGGGACCGAGTGGAGATCGCGACGCCCCGCCGGATCGGGCAGCGACACAGCACGATCCGGCGGAACATCGCGATCACAGGTTGGAGCCGGTGGTCAGTTGACCTGGTTAGTTGACCTGGAGCAGGTCGACCACGAAGATCAGGGTCTCGCCGGGGGCGATCGCGCTGCCGGCGCCCCGGCTGCCGTAGCCGAGGTGCGGCGGGATGGTCAGCTTGCGCCGGCCGCCGACCTTCATGCCCTGGACGCCCTGGTCCCAGCCGGCGATGACCTGGCCGCCGCCGAGCGGGAATCGGAACGCGTCGCGCCGGTCCCAGGACGCGTCGAACTGCCGCCCGTTGGAGTGCGCCACTCCGACGTAGTGCACGGTGACCTGGTCACCGGCGCTCGCCTCGGCGCCCTCGCCGACGGTGATGTCCTCGATCACCAGATCGGCCGGGGGCGGACCCTCGATCGGGCCGACGTCGGGCTTCTGCATGGGGAGATCCTCCCGGAGTTGGGTGTGCTGCGGACGGATCATTCTCCCGCACCGGCCCCGAACCGGCGCGCGCAACCCGCTACAGGGTGGACTCCCAGCGGGTGACGCCCGGTCGGGTGGCGTCGACGCTCAGCCGTTGCTTCGCGGTCAGGTCGCCGTAGAGCGTCCAGCGCAGGAAGTCGGTGACGGTGGCCAGCATCGGGGCGAAGCCCGGATCGGCGGGGGACAGGTAGTCGACGTGGCCGCCGCCGATCTCGGTGAGGAATGCCCTGGGCCAGGGCGCCGCGTCGTACGCGGACCGGCCGGCCTGGTAGCGCACCACCGGATCCTGGTCGCCGTGCACGAACAGCAGCGGAGCGCTCGCGCCCCGGAAGCCGCCGATCGAGCCACCGGAGAGGATCACGCCGGCCAGTAGCCGGTTGTCCCGGGCCACCCCGAACAGCCCGGCCGTGGTGTACCCGCCGGCCGAGTGCCCGAGTGCTGCCACCCGGTCGGTGCGCAGGTGCCCGGCGAGCGGGTCGCCGGCCGTGGTATCCCGGGCGAGCACCGCGTCGAGGACAGCGCTGGCGTCGGCCGGCTGGTGGATGACGTCCACCGGGTCCACCGGCTTCGCGGCTGAGTTGGTGTGCGGGTACGCGGGCGCGACCACCACGAAGCCGGCCGCCGCCAGCCGGCTGGTGCCCGCGACGTAGCTCTCCGGCGAGCCGCCCAGCCCGTGGCTGAACAGCAGCACCGGGAAGCGCCCGGCCGCCACCGCCGCGCCGCTGACCGGGGTGCGACCGGCCGGCCCGGCAGCCGGGTACCAGATGACTGTCCGCAGTGGACGGTCGCTGCCCCGGGACAGCTGCACGGTGCGTACCCCCACCGCGAAGGCGTCCTTCGGCGCCGAGCCGGCCGGCGCTGAGGCCGCCGACGGCCCCGGCTCCGCGCCCGGCGACGGCGCGGTCGACCCGCTCGGTCGGGGTGTCGCCCCCGCCTCCCGCCAGGCCCCCGACCGCGCGGTGCAGCCGACCAGCGTGGCGATCGCGACGACCGCGACCAGCGCCAGCCCGGCCCGCCGGTCGGTCATCGGCGGGCTGCCGCGTCGACCAGCTGCCGGGCCGCCTGCTGGGTGTGCTCAGCGATGGTCGGGTCGCCCTGCATGGCGGTACCGGCCAGGCCACCGTCGAGCAGCACGCCCAGCGCCACCGCGAGACCGGCCGGGTCGGCCACCCCCGCGCGGTCGGCCAGTTGCCCGAACCAGTCCCGGACGGTCTGCTTGTGCGCGACCGTGGCGGCGTGCACCGGGCTGCCGGGGACCGACTCGGCGGCGGTGTTGATGAACGCGCAGCCCCGGTACCCTTCCCGGCCGCAGGCCCAGCGCAGCGCGTCGAACGCGCCGACCAGCTCACCCGCCGGGTCCGGACCGGCCGCCAGGGCTGCCTCGGTGAGCTTGCCCCGCCACGCCTCGTCGGCCGCCGCCAGGTATGCCAGCACCAGGTCGTCCTTGCTCGGGAAGTGGTGGTAGAGGGTGGCCTTGGCGACTCCCGACCGGGCAATCACGGTGTCCACCCCGACCCCGCGTACGCCGTGCCGGGTGAAGAGTTCGGCGGCGGCGGCCAGGATTCGGTCCCGGGCCGCCGAGCTGCGCGGGCGGGCGGCGCCGGGCTGGGTAATCACCCGGTCAGCGCACCACTTTGATGTTGAACTGTCCAGCCCCGCCGACCACCGGCAGCAGCCGAACCCACAGCGCGACGTACATCTCGGCGCCGCGGGCGGTGCTCAGGTCGCCGAGGTCGATGATGTCCCGCCAGCCGAACGAGCGCAGCAGCTCGGTGACGACCTCCTTCGCGGCCGGGTCGTCGCCGCTGACCAGCACTGAGTGGTCCCCGCCGGCCAGTTGGCCCGGGTCGATCATCAGCGCGCAGTTCATCGTGTTCAGCGCCTTCACCAGCCGGATGCCGGGGAACGCCCGTTGCAGGCGTTCGGCCAGCGAGTCGGTGTCCTTGACCCACAGACTCGGCGGGAAGCCGTGGCTGCCGTCCAGCGGATTGGTGACGTCCAGCACCACGGTGCCGGCCAGATCGTCGGCCCCGGCGGCGCGCAGCGCGGCCTCGCTGGCCTCGCCGTGGGTGGCGTTGACGATCAGGTCGGCGCCGTGCGCGGCGTCGGCGAAGGTCGCCAGGTTCAGCTCCGGGTGGGTGGCGAGCAGGTCGCGGACCGGTGGGGTGCCGAAGCGGTCCGGATCGGTGCGGGCCAACGTGTTCGCCGGGTCACGGGTACCCAGGCTGACCTGGTGGTCGAGGCCGGTGAGGCGGACGGCGAGGGTCTGGCCGACCGAGCCGGTGCCGAGGATGGCGATCTGCATGCGGTACCCCGATCAAATAGACGGACCTGTCTGTCTACTTCGGACCCTAGCATCCTCGGGCCCACACCCGGCGCGGTCCGGCCCAACCCCGGGGTCGCCGGGATGGCCGGGACTTGCGACCCTGGACGGGTGACCGACGCTGAACAGCTCACCACCCCGCCCGACCACCCGCCGGTAAGAGCCACCCTGCGCGCCCCCGCCCTGCGGGTGAGCCGACGCGCCATCGGGTACTGGACCCTGCGCGCCGGCATCGGTTGGGCGGTGCTGTTCGGCGCCGAGCTGACGATCTACCTCACCACCGGCCGCCGACTCTGGAGCCTGGTCGCGCTGGGCGGGATCGCCGTGCTGGCGGTCGCGCACCTGCTGGTGATGCCGAGGTGGCGCTACCGGGTACACCGCTGGGAGGCGACCGGGGAGGCCGTCTACACCCAGTCCGGCTGGTTCAACCAGGAACGCCGGATCGCCCCGATGTCGCGCATCCAGACCGTGGACAGCCAGCGCGGCCCGATCGAGCAGCTGTTCGGCCTGGCCAACGTCACGGTGACCACCGCCTCGGCGGCCGGCCCGCTGAAGATCAACGGACTCGCGCTGGCCGACGCCCAGCAACTCGTTGACCTGCTCACCCGGCAGGCCCAGACCGACTCCGGGGATGCCACGTGAATCCGCCGGACACCCACGCCGACCCCGCCGCCCACCCCGATCCGACCGACCCGTCCAGCCCGGGGCCGGACCCGTCCAGCCCGGGGCCGAACCGGTCCAGCCCGGGGCCGAACCCGTCCGACCAGGGTCCGAACCCGTCCGACCAGGGTCCGAACCCGTCCGACCAGGGTCCGAAGCTGCCGCCGGCCGACGGGGTTTCCGTCGACCCCGCGCTGGCCGCGACCGCGCCACCGGAGGAGCCGAGTGAGACGCCGTGGCGGCGGCTGAGCGTACGGATGCTCGCGGTGCACCCGGTGATGGAGGTGCTCCGGGCGCTGCCGGCGCTGGTCGGCGTGCTGATCCTGGGCGTCAGCCAGGGCGGCGCCGGGCACCTGTGGGGACTGATCGGCGTCGGCGTGGTGGTCGGGCTCGGCCTGGTCCGCTGGGCCACCACCACCTACCGGGTCACCGAGCACCAGGTCCAGGTACGCCGGGGGCTGCTGCGGCGCAACACCCTCACGGTGCCGCGCGACCGGGTCCGCAGCGTCGACCTCACCGCGCACTTCATGCACCGGCTGCTCGGCCTGCAACGCCTCGCCATCGGTACCGGCCAGGCCGACCAGCGCGGCGGGGCCGGCCTGCGACTGGACGCGCTGAGCACCGCCGACGCGCACCAGCTACGCGACGAGCTGCTGCACCAGCGCCGCCCGGCGACCGGCTCCTCCGCCGCCGCCCGCCCGACGACCTCAGCGGCCGGGGCACCGCCGACCCCGCCCCGCGAGACCGAACTGGCCCGGCTGCAACCGCACTGGTTCCGGTACGCCCCGTTCAGCCTGTACGGCCTGTTCACCATCTTCGTCACCGTCGGCCTGGTCGGGCAGCTGGCCAACGAGTTCCAGGTCCGACCCGACCAGTTCGGGCCGGTGCAGGACATCGTCGACACGGTGTCCGGCGCGCCGCTGGGGGTATCGGTGGCCGGCGTGGTCGCGGTGGCGATCCTGCTCATCGCGTTCTTCTCCACGCTCGGCTACCTGCTGACCTTCTGGGGCTTCCGGCTGACCCGGACCGACTCGGGCACCCTGCACGTCACCCGGGGCCTGATCACCACCCGGGCGATCACGATCGAGGAGCGGCGGCTGCGCGGCGTGGAGCTGAGCGAGCCGGCGCTGCTGCGGATGGTCGGCGGGGCCCGGCTGGCTGCGATCACCACCGGGGTACGGGCCGGCACCGACGCGCAGCGGGGCGGGTCGCTGCTCTGCCCACCCGCGCCCCGGGACACCGTGCTGGCGGTAGCCGAGCGGATCGTGGGCGCCCCGAACCCGCTGGCGGCCCCGCTCACCGGGCACGGGCCGGCGGCCACCCGACGCCGGTACACCAGGGCGATCGTGCCCGCGCTGCTGCTGTTCGGCGCGCTGCTGGCCGGCGCCCTGACACTCGGCTGGCCCGCGCCGCTGTGCGTGACCGCCGCCGTCCTGCTGGTGCTGGCTGTGCCGCTGGCGAGGCAGCGGGCCCGCAACCTGGGGCACACCGTGGTCGGGCCGTTCCTGGTGGCCCGGCAGGGCGCCCTGAACCGGCGACACAGCGCGCTGGCCGACGCCGGGGTGGTGGGCTGGCGGCTGCACCGGTCGTACTTTCAGCGCCGGGCCGGGGTGGTCACCCTGTCGGCCACCACCGCCGGCGGCCGGCACCACTACGACGTGCTGGACGCCCCCGCGGCCACCGCCGTCGAACTTGCCGACCGGATCACGCCCGGTCTGCTCACTCCGTTCCTGGTGACCGGGGCGGAACTGCGGGCGGCTGAGCAGTAGCGGCACCGGTCGGGCGTCGGGTGCGCTATCTTTGGCGTTTCGGGTACCCATTCCCGGGCACAAAAAAGAGCCGCGAAATTGCGGCTTGAATTGCAAGATACCTATTCGGGAGATGGTTTGTCAAGTCAGACGGGTGTGTCGGACACCCAGACCACCACCGAGATCGACGTCGAGCAGGCCCACCTCAGTATCCTTTACCACCGGCTGGACACGCTGCGGGAACAGACGCAGCGCAATCGGGGCGACAAACTGCTGGAACAGACCAATCACCAGCAGGCGCGCTCCGAGCGCGACGCCCTGATCGGCCGGTATACCGACCAGCTCGCCGTCTACGACGCCGTCGAGAGCGGACTGTGTTTCGGCCGTCTCGACTTCGACAATGACGACCGTCTGTATATCGGCCGTATCGGCCTGTTCGACGAGGCCGACGGGCACGAGCCGCTGCTGGTGGACTGGCGGGCCCCGGCCGCCCGCGACTTCTACCTGGCCACCGCCGCCTCGCCGCACGGAGTCCGCCGACGCCGGCACATCCGTACCCGGCGGCGGTCGGTGACCGGGCTCGACGACGAGGTGCTCGACCTGGCCGAGGCGGGCCGGTCCTGGCCGACCGGGCTGACCGGGGAGGCGGCGCTGCTGTCCGCGGTCACCGCCGAGCGCACCGGGCGGATGCGCGACATCGTCGAGACCATCCAGACCGAGCAGGACACGGTCATCCGGGCGCCGCTGGCCGGCACGCTGGTGGTGCAGGGCGGGCCCGGTACCGGCAAGACCGCCGTCGCGCTGCACCGGGCGGCGTACCTGCTCTACACCCACCGGCAGGAGTTGACCGCCCGCGGCGTGCTGATCGTCGGCCCGAACACCACCTTCCTGCGCTACATCGCCCAGGTGCTGCCGTCGCTGGCGGAGACCGGAGTGCTGCTGGCCACCCTGGGCGACCTGTTCCCGGGGATCACCGCCCGCCGCACCGAGAGCCTTGCGGTGGCCGCGCTCAAGGGCTCCGCCGTGATGGTGGACGTGCTGGCCGCCGCCATCGCCGACCGGCAGCGGGTGCCCGACGAGCCGATGGAGATCGCGTTCGACCAGGAGACCCTGGTGCTGCACCCGCACGAGGTGGCCCAGGCCCGGCTGCGTACCCGCCGCAGCGGCGGCCTGCACAACCTGGCCCGGGCCCGGTTCGAGGCCGAGATCGTGCACGTCCTCGCCGGGCACTGGGCCGACCGGATCGGCACCGACCCGTACGCCGACGACCCGCTGGGCGGCGACGACGCCCCCGGCGATCCGATGCTGCTGGCCGAGGCCGACCTCGCCGACCTGCGCGCCGAATTGCGGGCCAGTCCCCAGGTGCAGGCCGCCATCGACGGGCTGTGGCCGATCCTCACCCCGCGCAAGCTGCTCACCGACCTCTACGCCGACGCCGACTCGCTGGCCAGCGCCGCGCCGCAGCTCGACGCCGAGCAGCGGGCGCTGCTGCACCGGCCGCCCGGCGGTGGTTGGAGCCCGGCCGACGTGCCGCTGCTCGACGAGGCCGCGCACCAACTCGGCGAGGACGACCGGGCAGAGAGCGTGGCCGAGCGGCGACGCCGCGCCGAGCGGATCGCCTACGCCCAGGGCGCGCTGGACATCGCGGCCGGTTCGGCGTCGCTGGACTGGGAGGACGAGGAGGACGTCGAGCAACTCGCCGCCGGTGACCTGCTCGACTCGGACCGCTACGCCGAACGCTTCGAGGAGCGCGCCGTGCTCACCGCCGCGCAACGGGCCGCGGCCGACCGTACCTGGGCGTTCGGGCACGTCATCGTGGACGAGGCGCAGGAGCTCTCGCCGTTGGCCTGGCGGCTGCTGATGCGGCGCTGCCCGAGCCGGTCGATGACCATCGTCGGAGACGTGGCGCAGACCGGGGAACTGGCCGGCGCGGCGTCCTGGGCGACGGCGCTGGACCCGTACCTGGACGGGCGGTGGCGGGAAGCGGAGTTGACGGTGAACTACCGCACCCCCGCGGAGATCATGGAGTTGGCCGCCGGGGTGCTCGCGGAGATCGATCCGAAACTGCGCCCACCGCGGTCGGTGCGGCGCAGTGGGGAGCCGCCGTGGCGTCGGCAGCCGGCCCGGGCCGAGTTGGCCGCGACCGTGGTCGCCGCCGCCGTGGAGCAGGCCGCCGCCGTGGGCGACGGGCGGCTCGGGGTGATCGTGCCGGAACGGGAGCTGGCGCAGCTGGGCACCGCCATCGCCGCTGCGCTGCCGGACACCGCGGTGGGCGCCGACGCGGAGTTGGAGCGGCGGGCGGTGGTGCTCACCGTGCGCCAGGCCAAGGGCCTGGAGTTCGACTCGGTGATCGTGGTCGACCCGGAGACGATCACCAGCGACTCGGTACGCGGCCGCAGCGACCTCTACGTGGCGCTGACCCGGGCCACCCGGCGACTCGGCCTGATCGAGCCGACCGACTGATCCACGGACGTCCCGCCCCGGCCGCCCCGGGGCGGGACGTCGATCGGTGGCTGCCCTGCGGGGGGCGATTCGCGTAGCGTGGAGGTACCCGCGGAGGGAGGCCGATGCGCGATGTTCTGGGCCCGCGACCTGGTGTGGTCCGAGGACGGCGATGTCGACCCGCCGACCCTGTATGTGGACTTCGTCGCCCGCCACGTCGGTGAGTTGCGCCGGGACGTGTTGCGGCTGGTCGACGACCCGGACCGGGCCGACCAGGTCTACCCCGAGGTGCTCACCGACGTGGCGCGGGCCTGGCGCCGGCTGGAGCACCTGCGCGAGCACGGCCACCCCGAGGCGGCCGGCGAGTACCTGGCTGCCTGCCTGCACCGGCGGCTGTACCGGCGGCCCGACAACGACGGCGACGGCGACGACCTGCCGGCACTGGAAGTGCGGTTCGTGGTCTGGGACTCGGCTGACTCGAGGTTGCCGCACCTGCCGCCGCCCGCGCACCGCAATGCCGCACTCCGCTTGGCCGAGCACATCCTGCCGCTGGTTGATCAGGAGCCGGCGCCACTGGCGGAGGCGGCGATCGCCTGGTGGCACGCGTATGAGTTCCGTCGTCGCCGCCGGCAGCTCACCGCAGCCGTGGCCGCCCTGGCGATCCTCCTTTTTCCACTGGCCACTGTGGGCACTGCCGGCGCAGGCCACTGACCGTCAGTAGTTTGCCGGGCACTGATGGCGTTGTCAGGTAACGGTCCCGCGCCTCGCGTGGGTGATGCGTCGATGCGACAGGTAGGGTGAGGCCCGCAGCACTTCCGGCAGCGAAGGGGCGCGGCCCGTGGACCGGCCGAGTTGGGCACCAACCGATGTCGACATCAACCAGCCGAGCATCGCCCGGGTCTACGACTACTTCCTCGGCGGCTCGCACAACTTCGCGGCCGATCGCGAGTTCGGCGACCGGATGACCGCCGCCGTCCCGGGCACCACCTGGGTCGTCCGGCAGAACCGGGACTTCCTCGGCCGCGCCGTCCGCTACTTCGCCGGCCAGGGCATCGACCAGTTCCTGGACATCGGCTCGGGCATCCCCACCGTCGGCAACGTGCACGAGGTGGCGGCCGGCGTGCTCGCCGAACCCCGGGTGGCCTATGTGGACAACGACCCGGTCGCCATCGCGCACAGCCGGGCCATCCTGGCCGACGTCCCGAACGCCACCATCATCGGCGCCGACCTGCGCGACGTGCGGGCGTTGCTGGGCCGGCCGGAGCTGCGCGCCGCGCTGGACCTCGACCGGCCGATCGGCATCCTGCTCGCCGCGGTGCTGCACTTCGTCCTGGACGACGCCGTAGCCATCGAAATCGTCACCGAGCTCGCCGCCGCCGTGCCGGCCGGCAGCTACCTGGCCATCTCGCACGCCACCGCCGAGATCAGCCAGGACGAGGCGGCGCAGGTGCGATCACTCTACGACCGCCAGGTCGCCAAGCTGGCGCTGCGGTCCCGGGCGGAGATCGTCGCCCTCTTCGACGGGCTGGAGTTGGTCCCACCCGGGGTGGTGCAGACGCCGTTCTGGCGTCCGGACGGCGACCTGGAGAGCACCCCGGACCCGGGCAGGTACCCCGGGTACGTGGGCGTGGCCCGGATCGGCTAGCGGTGGCAGAGCAACCGGCGGCGCCGGCATCGACCGCCGGGCCCGACCCGCAGCGGATCGCCCTGTCCTGGGCCCGCGAGCTGCGGGCCGCCAACTTCACCACGCTCAACATGGCGCAGCTGACCGAGATGCTCACCGGCTGGGTGGCGGCGCTGCTGGTCCGGCCGGTCGACCCCCGGCACGCCGGCCAGGTCGGCGCCAGCCTGGTGGCCGCGCACTTCACCCGGGTCGAGTCGCTGACCGCAACGATCGAACTGCTCGGCCGGGAGTTGCCGGCCGCCGGGCGGGAGCAGTTGATCGGGGCGCTGGCCGCCGGGTACGCCGACGCGCTGCGCGAACAGACCCGGGCCGAGCAGCAGCAGATCATCGCGGCCGCGCTGCGCGCCCGGCAGGACGCCGAGGACGCCCGGTGGGCCAGCGAGGCCCGGTTCGCGGTGGTCTTCGCCGAGGCGCCGATCGGCATCTGCGTGGCCACCATCGACGGGGAGATGCTCGAGGTGAACGAGCGGGCCTGCGAGATGTTCGGGTACGCCCGGGAAAGCCTGATGACCCGTAACGCGGCCGACTTCAGCCACCCGGACGATCCGCCGGAACTGTGGACGCACTATGCCGAGCTGGTCGGCGGGCACCGCGGCTACTTCCGGGCCGACAAGCCGTTCTACCGCCGCGACGGCGGCACCGTCTGGACCGACCTGGTGGTCTCCCTGGTCCGCGACCAGCAGGGCCAGCCGCAGTACCTGCTGGCCATGGCCGAGGACATCACCGACCGTAACGAGCTGCGCAGCCGGCTCAGCCACCAGGCCCAGCACGATCCGCTCACCGGGCTGCCCAACCGGGCCACCTTCTTCGACCGGCTGGACGCGGTGCTCGCCGCCGGCCAGCTCAGCGGCGCCCGGGTGACCGATCGGCTCGGCCTGTGCTACCTGGACATCGACGGCTTCAAGGCAGTCAACGACCGGCTCGGCCACGACGTCGGCGACGAGCTGTTGAAGATCATCGCCGGGCGGTTGGTGCAGGCCGGACCGGGCACCCTGGTCTCCCGGACCGGCGGCGACGAGTTCGTGCTGCTGCTGGAGGACGTCGACGCGGCCACCGCGGTCACCATCGCCGACCGGGCGTTGGCCGCCGTCCGGCAGCCGATCGAGCTGGGCGGCCAGGTGCTCACCGTGTCGGCGAGCATCGGCCTGGTGCACGGCACCGTCGGCCCGACCGCCGCCGACCTGATGAAGGCCGCCGACACCACCGTCTACTGGGCCAAGTCCCAGGGCCGCAACCGGGTCGCCTACTTCGACGCCGACCGGCACCACCAGGACGTCACCCGGTACGAGCTGATCGCCTCGCTGCCCGAGGCGGTCACCAACCGCGAGCTGTTCCTGGAGTACCAGCCGCTGGTCCGGTTGACCGACGACCGGGTGGTCGGGGTGGAGGCGTTGGTCCGCTGGGCGCATCCCCGGCTGGGCACCCTCAAGCCGGACGTGTTCATCGCGCTGGCCGAGGAGAACGGGCTGATCGGCCAGGTCGGCAAGTGGGTGCTGGGCGAGGCCTGTGAGCAGGCGGCCCGCTGGCGCGCCGAGTTCGGTGACCAGCTCGTGCTGATGAGCATCAATCTGGCCCCGCACCAGGTGCAGAACCCGTCGGTGGTGGGCGACGTGGCCAGCCTGCTGGCCCGTACCGGGGTGCCACCGTCGCTGATCCAGCTGGAGCTGACCGAGAGCGCCGTGATGGCCGGCTCCGGGGTGCCGCTGGCCACCCTGCACGCGCTGGCCGCGCTCGGTTGCCGGATCGCCATCGACGACTTCGGCACCGGCTACTCCAATCTCGCCTACCTGCGCACCCTGCCGGTGCATGCGGTGAAGCTGGCCGGCCCGTTCGTCAGTGGCCTGCGCGACAGCGCGGTGGACCCGGTGTCCCGGGAGTTCGTGGACGGGCTGATCCGGCTGTCGCACACGCTGAGCCTCTCGGTCACCGCGGAGGGTGTGGAGACCGAGTCGCAGGCCACCGTGCTCCGCCAGCTGCACTGCGACCTCGCCCAGGGGTACCTCTTCGGCGCGCCGATGAGCGCTGCCGCGATCAGCGCCCTGCTCGGCAAGTCGGACTGAGCCGGCTGCCGTCGCCCGGTCGGCGGACAATCCGCCCGTACGCCGGCGGCGGCCGGGCTTTCGGCCCCGCCGCTCTGCCGACCTGACCGCTGCCATTGTGCCCGCGGTCGGTTACCGTGGGTCGGCCGCGGGGTGCGGCGTGGGGCACAGCGGTGGTCTGGTGGTGACAAGCGGACGATGACGGAGCACGGCGACGAGGTAGAAGCGGACAACGCGACGAAGCACCGGTGGCCGGTGCGCCGGATCGCGCCGTACGCGATCGCGGTGCTGGTCGCCGCGCTGACCGTCGCCCTGGTGCTGGCCGGTCGAGGGCTGGCCGGCCACGACACGCCGCCCGAACCACTCACCGCGCCGGTCGCCAACTCGACGGCCGCGGGCAGCCCGGAACCCGCGCCCAGCACGGCGAGACCGACCCCGAGCCGGACTGCCAGCCGCACGCCGACCCCGGCCGCCACCCGCCCGCCGCGTACCCCCACAGCCAGTCCGACGCCGACCCTGCCGGCCGCGCCGGGCGCCGCCAGAACGGGCAGGTTCACCTCGCCCAGCGGGCTGTGCCTGGACGACAACGGGGCGACGTCGGCCGACGGCAACCGGATCCAGGTGTGGGGCTGCAACACCACCGCCGCGCAGGTCTTCACGCTGGCCACCGACGGCACCCTGCAGGTGGTCGGCAAGTGCCTGCGGGTGGCGGGGACCGAGCTGGCGGCCGGTGCGGCGGTGGAGTTGTTCACCTGCGCCGCCGGTGCGCCGGCCCAGCAGTGGCGGCTGCTGCCCAGCGGCACGCTGGTCCTCGCCGCCGGCGCCGCCGGCCGCTGGCTGTGCCTGGCGAACCCGGGGACCAGCATCATCGCCGGTACCCGGGCGCTGGTGCAGTCCTGCGGCGCGGACCCGTGGCATCCCACGGACACGGCCGTACGCTGGGAATTCTCCGGCTGAGCCGGGGCAACACCGACCACCCTGCGGGTCCGGTGGAGTTTGCCGCCCGCTGACCCGGGGAACGGGTAGAGCATGACATCCTCCGAGGCCAGTGGCCCTGCCGTAGCCGGATCGAGCCCTCAGCCGACGGGCGGGTCGGCCAGCGCTGGTGCGGGGAAGGCGAAAGCGGCCGGTCGTGGGGCGGCGCAGCGGGCTCGCAACAGCCGCACCCTGACCGTCACCACCCGCGCGGGCCTGGCCTGCTACGGCGTGGTGCACCTGCTGATCGCCTGGCTGGCGGTGCAGATCGCGGTCGGTCGCGGCGGCGAGGAGGGCGACCAGTCGGGCGCCTTCCACCTGCTCGCCCGGCAGCCGGGCGGTCGGGCGCTGCTGCTGGTCGTGGTCGTCGGGCTGGCCGCCATGACGGTGTGGCAGCTGCTGCTCGCCGTGGTCGGGTACGCCGAGGAGGACGGCTGGCGCAAATGGGCGCAGCGGGCCGGCTCGGTGGCCCGCGCCGTGGTGTACGGCTTCCTGGCGGTCAGCGCCGCGAAAGTGGCGGTGGCCGGCGGCAGTTCCAGCGCCGGCAAGCAGGAGAACGCCACCGCAGGCGTACTCGGCATGACCGGTGGCCGGTTCCTGGTCATCCTGGCCGCCCTGGTGGTCTGCGGACTCGGTGTTGGACTGACGGTCTACGGGCTGACCAGGGCGTTCGAGAAGAAGCTGGATACCGGGAGGATGAGCGCCGGGACGCGCCGCGCGGCCCGGATCCTCGGCTCGGTCGGTTACGCCACCAAGGGCGTCGCGTACGCGATCGTCGGGCTGCTGCTCTTCCTGGCCGCCGTCCAGTACGACCCGGAGAAGGCCCGCGGACTGGACGCTGCGCTGCGCACCACTGCCGCGAAGCCCTACGGCGGCGTGCTGCTCGCCCTGATCGCACTGGGTTTCGCCGCGTTCGGCGCGTACTGCTTCGTCCAGGCCCGCCACCGCAAGGTTTGACGCGGCGCTGTCGACCCGCATGCGGTCTCACCTGGATGGAGTCCCCGCGGGGCTACGGCCGGGCCGGGCACGGTATGCCGCACAATGCTCAGTGGGAGTTGCCGCGATCGTGATTTGGCGCCCGTGCCGGCCCGGTGGTCTGCTCCCACGAGCGCACGACGAAGGGCCTTTCGATGACCGCCACTGCCCATCAGATCGCCGACACGCTCAACCGTGCCTTCGACGAGCCGTCGATGACGATGCCGATCCTGCTCGCGGACGTGATCCCGACGGCCGCACCGAGCGGTGGGCCGTCAGCAGCACCAGGGAGGTGACCGCATCCGATCAGCGGCGTCTGACGAAGACTCAGTAGCTCCGGTCGTCGGCCCCTCGCCGCCGCGCGGCCCATGGTATGGGCGGGGTAGTTCCGGTTGGGCCGTGCCACCGCCACGTCGCAGGCCCCGGCGCACCTGCGCCGGGGCCAGGGTACAGGTGGGGTCGGCGGCGAGGACAGCGGTGACGGGCTGCGCTGGCGCAGGCCCGGGTTCCGTATGCTGCCGGGCGTGGACCACAGTGATGCATCGGTACTGGCTGCCGTGTTGAAGGCGGCGGAGGATGCGTCGCCGGTGGACGCCGTCGAGGCGGTCACCCGGGTGGTCGGCAGGGCGCTGCGGGCGCGGACGGTGTCGTTCCTGATCGCGGACCTGGGTGGCCGGGCGCTGGTCCGGCTGGCGTACGTGCCGCTCGACGACGGCACAGACACAACCGACCTGCATCGTGGCGAGGAGGTCGCCACGGTGATGCCGTTCGACGGCGGGATCCACGAACAGGCGCTGCGCACCCAGGCGGTCCAGGTCCAAGCCGGGCCGGCCGGGTGGACGGTGTGGGCGCCGGTGACCGAACGCGGTGAGGCGATCGGGCTGCTCGAGCTGACGCTCCCGGCAGAGCCCGACCCGCGGGCGCTGGCCGAGATCAGGCAGACCGCGCACCTGCTGTCATTCGTCGTGATTGCCAACCGCCGCCACACCGACCTGTTTGAGTGGGGACAGCGCACCACGCCGTTCACCCTGTCCGCGGAAATCCAGCGCCGGCTGCTGCCCGCCGCGTTCACCTGCGAGGCCGGCGCGTTCACCCTGTCCGGGTGGCTCGAACCCGCGGCAAGCGTCGGCGGAGACACCTTCGACTACAGCCTTGCCCGCGACGTGCTGCACTTCAGCGTCACCGACGCGATGGGCCACGGCATCGCCAGCTCGTTGACCGCGACGCTGGGCGTGGGCAGCCTGCGCAACAGCCGCCGCCGCGGACACACCTTGACGGAGCAGGCCGACGCCGCCAACACCGCGGTCACCGAACACGCCGGCCACGCCAGCACCTTCCTGACCGCGGTCCTCGGCCGGATCGACCTGCCCACCGGCGCGTGCCAGCTGCTCAACGCGGGGCACCTGCCGCCGCTGCTCGTCCGCGACGGTGAGGCGGAGCCGGTGCAGCTTCCCCGCAACTTCCCCCTGGGCATGCTCCCCAACCCGACGTACCACACCGGCGAGGTCACGCTGCTACCTGGCGACCGGCTGGTCATGATTACCGACGGGATGCGCGAACGACAAGCAGCGACCCTGGATCTGGCCGCGGAACTCCGGCTGCTGACGGAGCTGCACCCACGTGAAGCTGCCCGCGCCCTGGCCGACGCGGTACTGCAGCTGGCCGGCCCCACCCTGGCCGATGACGCCACCCTCATGATCATCGACTGGTACGGCGGGCACGGACAGGTCCGGCGCAGTTCAGCCGGCGCCGACCCGGAACGCGCCAGCGCACCCCTCAACGATTGAACAGCCGGTCACCCATCCGGGTGGTCGTCCGCCAGCTCCTCCTCGGCTGCTTCGACGCTGTCGTAGATGCTGACCAGGCGATCCACCGATGTCAGCTCGAACACCCTGAGTGCCAACGGCTGGACCGCGGCCAGGCACAGTCGTCCCGCGCGGCGGTGCAGTTCCTTGTACACCGACACGATCGCGCCCAACGCGCTGGAGTCGACGAACCGCACAGCGGCAAGGTCCAGGACGATCGTGCTGGCGCCCTCGTCCATGACGTGCTGCAGGAACGCCCGCAGCTCCGGCGCCGTCGCCAGGTCCAGCTCACCGCCCACCAGCACGACCGTGCAACCACGACCCGGCCGAGTCGCCAACGACACCCCCGCCGGCCCGGCCATCACGGGCGCCCGAACGGACAGCGCCCGACGTCGCCACCACAGCCACCGGACCTGGTCATCCCTGCCATCGCATGTCCTCCCGCATCACCGGACCCGTATGGTCACGTGCCCGGCCGGGGTGTAGAGCCCACCGGATCGCCGCACAGCCGCCGTGAAAACCGCCTCGAAGTGCTGACGATACCGTGGACAGCTTGCCGGACACCTGGACCCGGCCGATCACTCGCGAGGGCGGCGAGCCGGTGCGGTGGTAGGCCGGTGTACCAGGGTGGCCAGCACCTCGTCGGCATAGTGGGAGCGGGCCGGGCCGGTCGCTGGCAGCAGGTCGGGCGCGCTGCGCAGCAGTTGCAGGTGGCCGAGGTAGGCGCTGTAGGCGAGCAGGGCCCGGCGGCGGGCTTCGGCCGCCGGGAACCCGAGCTGGCGGAACAGGGTGGTGACGTAGCCGAGTCGTTGGCCGGTGACCTCGGCCAGCGCGGGGGCCACCAACGGGTGGTCGGCGTGGGCCAGCAGCGGCAGGTCCGCCCCGGTGTTCGCCTGCGCGCTGAAGACCTGGCTGAACAGCTGCCGCAGGCGGACCTCGGGGGCTGCCCCGGTGGCCTCCAGCGCTTCGATGACGGCCGTGGTGCTGGCCTGCCGCCACAGGTTCAGGGCGGCGGCGATCAGCTCGTCGCGGGTACGGAAGTGCCAGTAGAAGCTGCCCTTGGTGGTGCCGAGGCGGCTGGCCAACGGCTCCACCGCGACGGCGGCGAGGCCGCCGGTGGTGAGCGCCGCCAGCGCGGCCCGCGCCCAGTCGTCACGGCTCAGTCTCGCCATGCTCAGTACGCTAGCGTATGGTCGAACCATACGCGAGCGTATGGGGGATCATCATGGCACTTCTGGACTTTGCCCGTTCCTGGCACGCCACCCCGGCCGAGCGCGCCGCGGACTATCCGGCGCACCGCTACGCCACCGCGCCGTACCGGTCGCTACTGCGGGCGGTCGACATCGCCGCGCCACCGGCCGTCGTGTACCGCTGGCTGTGCCAGCTGAAGGTGGCCCCGTACAGCTACGACTGGATCGACAACCCGGGCCGACGCAGCCCGCGCACGCTGACCCCGGGGGTGGACCGGCTGGCGGTGGGGGAGCGGGTGATGACGATCTTCCGGCTGGTGGAGTTCGTGCCGGACCGGCAGTTGACCGTGGTCGCGCGGTCCCGGGCGCGGGCAGTATTCGGCCCACTGGCCATCACCTACCAGGTCAGTCCCACCGCCACCGGCAGCCGGCTGGTCTGCTGCGTGGACCACACCTCCCGCAGCTGGCCCGGTCGGCGCCGGGCGGACCTGCTGGCCGTGGGTGACCTGGTGATGATGCGCCGGCAACTACTGAACCTGCGGGCGCTGGCCGAAGCGCCTGCGGCTTGACCCCGGGGGTGGCGCGTCGGTCGCCGCCACCCCGGGGCCCGGGTCAGGTGAGCTTGTAGGTCTCCGTGCAGAACGTCAGCATGCCCGCGCTGCCCTGCATAATGACCTTGCCGTCCACCGCGATCGTGCAGTTGACCTGGCTGGTGAAGTCGCGTGCGTTGGTGGTGGCGGAGATGCTCAGCGGCAGGCTGTCCTCGGTCGAGGTGAGCCCGAACGGAATGTCGATCTTCCACGGCAGCTTGGCGCCCTTGACGCTGCTGCCGTCGATGTCGTTCGGCTGGTCGGCGATGAACGGTAGGTAGTTGATGTCCGCCGTGCCGGGGCCGGTGACCGTGTACGTGATCACGTGGGTACGGCCGGTGTCCTGACTGCCCAGGTCGGGTACCCGGGTCAGCAGCAGGGCGACCAGGTCGGCGACCGCCTGCTTGGGATCGGCCGCCGGCTTCTTCTGGGCGGGCTGGACCGCCAGCTCGACCAGGAAGGCCCCCCGCCGGGCGACGGCCACATACAGCGGGAACTCCGTAGTGCCCAGCGGGTCGAGGTCGGCGTAGCTTTCGTCCGCCCCCTTCACCACCCCGGTCACCTCCTGCGAGGTGAAGCCGTTCTCCTTGAGGTTGGCGCTGTCCCGGTCGTGGTTGCGCTTGAAGACCAGCTTGGCGGCCTCGGCCGTGGGCTGCAGGTAGAGGTTGAGCTTGTTGCCGATCAGGTAGCTGCAGAACACCGAGTTGGCCGCGTCCGAAGTGCGCCGTTCCTCCAGCGGGGTGTCCAGTCCGTTCTTGGCGTAGTCGGCCGTGACCAGCAGGTCGCACATGTTCTCGCCGAGCTGGCCGTTCTCCGCCTGCGGCCAGCCGCCCTTGGGTGGTCCACCGGCGGATGCCGAGCTGTCGTCCTTCGGCCCGCAGGCGGCCAGCGCCAGCAGGCAGCCGAGCGCGGCCAGGCCGGCGGTGAAGCG
The DNA here is from genome assembly GCA_963794685.1 of uncultured Actinomycetota bacterium. Lineage (GTDB taxonomy): Bacteria > Actinomycetota > Actinomycetes > Mycobacteriales > Micromonosporaceae > CAVTWH01. The sequence continues at coordinate 555,619 of CAWCFK010000018.1, forward strand.
TTGGTATCTATGGGATCGAGCCATGGTCTGTCTGTCCTCCCCGTGAGTACGCGACCGTCGTGGTCGCACAGCGACGAATCTGGATACCAGAGTCGCCAACCCCGGGGCAAACTTGACAACTCTCCACATCGGACGCAGCGGCGCCGCGCGATAACCGTTGGTACAAAGCCGATTCCACCCCAGCGAACGGTGACCGTCCCGCCACCGTCAGTGGACTCATCCGGCGGTGCGCCGGTGCCCGACCCCACGCGGGGCGTCGGGCACCGGCGCGGCGGTCAGCAGCCGGACCGGCTGGAACCGACCACCACATCGTCGAACCACAGCGTGTCGGCGCCGTCGCCGTACGCCTCCCAGCCCAGCCGCAGGTCGGTCAGGCTCGGCCGCCAGTTGGTCCGGGACAGCCACTGCCGGTCGACGTCCGCGGTGGCCACCCCGTCCTCGCGCAGGCCGTTGACGGCCGTCCCGTTCAACCAGGTGTCGATGGTCCCGGCCGAGCCGTTGACGAGCAGTTCCACGCAGCTCCACTGGTTGACCGGCAGCGGCGCGGACAGCGACACGCCGGTCGGTGACTGCTCCGGCAGGGTGGCGTCGTCGGACTGCCGGTTGAACTGCAGTGCTCCGTTCTGCCCACCCATCCGCAGGTCGTTGCCGCCGTCGTTGGCGTCGCGCATGGCCAGGAAGGTGACGTGCTGGGTCGGCAGCGCGGTGGTGTGCCGCACGTAGAACCGCACGTACCAGACCGGGCCGACGCCGGCCAGGCTGGCGGTGGGGGTGACGAAGACGTGGTTGCAGTAGTTGGCGGCGCCGTTGATCCGCAGCGACTTCCCGCCGCTGTGCGCGGTCGCGGTGTCCACGGTGGCGGTCCCGCTGCCCTGGCAGTTCGGGTAGCTGGGTTGCCACGAGCCGCTCGGGGTACCCGCTGCCAGGCTCTCGAAGCCGTCGCAGAGCACCGCGCTGCCGCAGCCGCCGGGCGGCGACGAGGAGGAGCTCGCCGACGGCGAGACCGAGGCGGACCTGGACGGCGAGACCGACGCGGAGGCCGACCGGGACGGCGAGGCCGAGGCGGAGGCGGAGGCGCTGCGCGACGGCGACGCGGACGCCGACGCCGACGGGCTGCTGGTGGCGGCGCAACCGGAGCCGGTGACGGTCAGATCGGTGGGGGACGGGTCGCTCCCCGACCAGGTGCCCTGCACCCCGAACTCGACCGTGGCATTGGGCTGGATGTCGCCGTTGTAGGCCGCATTGACCGCGGTGACCGCCGTGCCGGCCTGGCTGACCTGGGCGTTCCACGACGAGGTGAGCTTCTGGCCGGCCGGGTAGGTCCAGTTGACCTGCCAGCCGTGCACGGCCGTGGCGCCGGCCACCACGTCGACGTAGCCGACGAAACCACCCGGCCACTCATTGACGCGGTAGCTCACCTGGCAGCCGGCGGCTGCCCCGGCCGGGGGTGCGGTGGCGAGCGCGATCAGGGCAGTGCCGCCGACGACCACGGCGGCGGCGAGGCCGGCGCCGAGTGCGCGGAAACGGACGGAAGACATGCGGGGGTACCTCCGGGCGAAGAGCACAGTGGTGCACACTGCCCGGACCGGCACAGTCTCGGCCAGTACCCGATCACATGCAAGCCGGTCGATGAGTCTGATCCGGTGCGGTCCCGGTGAGCGGGCATCGCCGCACGCCAACCGACACCCACCGGTCGCCGCAGGGCGTGGAATTTGCCCGGCCGCTCAGCCGGCGGCGGGCACCCCGGTGGACAGGTAGTCGAGCATTCCGGTGAGCTCGAGGACCTGGCGCACCGGCCCCTTGGCGCCGACCACCCGGTAGCCGCGGCCGGCCTGCTCGGCCTGCTGGTACCCGAGGACGAACTCGCGTAGCCCGGTGGAGTCGACGAACGTCAGTCCGGACAGCTCCAACTCCACCGCGGGACCCTCGCCGAGCGCCTTGCTGACGGCCTGGCCGAGCAGGTGCGCGTTGGACAGGTCGATGTATCCGGCGAGCGCCAGCCGGAAGACGCCGTCGTCGGTGGACCGGGTGATGGTCAGACCGGCAGGCTCTTCTCCGGGCGCGCTGTCTCGGTCCATGACACCCCTCCCGTGGTTGTGACGCCGGCAACCGGACGAGCATATCGGTTGCGGCCGACAAACCTGACTCCGCGGCACACCCCAGGTCTGACCCGCCGTCAGCCCGTGGCGGCCGACGACGGCGCGGCCGTCAGCCGGCGGCGGCGGTCAACTCCGCGTCGCGGGCGATCGCCAGCACCGCGATGTCATCGGCGACCGTGTCCACGCCGACCATCGCCGACATTACCCGCACGCAGACCTGCTCGGCCGGGCCGGCCCAGACCGTGCCACGCAGCCGCTCCAGGCCGCTGAACAGCGCCTCGCCGCGCCGCTCGACCAGGCCGTCGGTGTAGAGCAGCAGCACCGCGCCGGGCAGCAGCGGCAGTTCGGTCGCCCGGCGGTGGGCGCTGGGCTGCACCCCGAGCGGCAGATCCGGCGCGACCTGCACCAGGCGGCCGGGCCGGTCGGGCGAGGCCAGCACCGGCGGCGGGTGGCCCGGCCAGCGACAGCCGGATCCGGGTCAGGTCGGGGGAGATCACCGCGTAGACGGCGGTGGCCAACGCGCCCGGCTCGAAGATGGTGATCTTCCGGTCCAGCCGGGTGAGCACGTCGGCCGGGTCGTCGGACTCCAGCGCGTACGCGCGCAGCGCACTGCGGATGCGGCCCATCACCACGGCCGCCCGCAGCCCGTGCCCGGCCACGTCGCCGATCGCCACCCCGACGTGCCCGGACGGCAGTGCGAACACGTCGTACCAGTCGCCGCCGACGGCGGACTGGGCACCGGGCACGTACCGGGCGGCCACCTGCAGGCCGGGCAGCTCGATGTGCCGGGCCGGCAGCAGCGAGCGCTGCAACGCCACGGTGGCCGCCCGGTCCACCGCGGTCTGCTGGGCCTGGGTGGCCAGCGCCATCCGGTCGGCCGCCACCTGCAGCACGTTCACCTCGTCGTCGGTGAACAGCCTGGGGTGCAACGACCCGACGTGCACCACGCCCACCAGCTGACCCGCCGCGATCATGGGTACCCCGATGATCGACCGCACGCCGCGCTCGATCAGGATCGGGTTCAGCACGCTGGCCGGCCCGACCTCCTGCAGTTGGACGGCGGCCCGGCTGGCGGCCACCCGGCCGGCGAATCCCGGCCCGACCGGGATCCGTACCCCCTGGGCGACCTCTGCCTCCAGCCCCACCGAAGCGGTCGCCACCAGCTCCTCGCCGTACGGGTCGAGCAGCAGCACGGTGGCGGTGTCCGCACGCAGTTGGTCACGCACCCGGACCAGCAACTCGGCGACGAGGCTCGCCACGTCCAGGTGTGCCAGCGCGGTGTCGGTCACCGCGTGCACGCCGTGCAGGGTATCCCGGTCGGAGGTCACCACGGCATCCTAGTCACTGCGACCGGCCGGTCGATTAGCCGCGAGACACGGTCAGGTCGCGCCCGCTCCGGACGCCGCGGCTTCGGTGTTGTCCCACCGGGTCAGTAACACCACGAGGACGAACACCTGCACCGGCACCGGTAGCCCGGGCAGGTCGGCCTCGGCCCGGCCGAACCAGCTGCTGGTCCGGCGGACCACCCCGACGGGCTGCTCCCCGGCGAGCAGGAGCTGGTCGCTGCGCCACACCGATGCGCGCTGGAACTGGTGGACGACGCCGCTCGCGGTGACCGTCCAGCGCCGGCGGCCCAGCCCGTCGGCCTGTGCCACCGGACGCTCCGCTGCGTCCAGGAGGTCGTAGCGGCCGCCGGTCCAGTTGGACCGGACCAGGTAGTGCTGGCCGGCCAGGTCGAAGGCGCCGCGGGACCGCCAGGCCGACTTCTCCCACCGGGTGAGCGGCTCGACCGTCGCTGCTGATGTCGTAGCTGATCTGCCAGAAGCCGGCTTTGCGGGCGGTGAGCATGCCGTCACGGTAGCGCCCGCCCGCAAGCCGCGAATCGGTCCGTCACGGCGTCATGGTCGCTCCGGCGCCCGGGCGGGTGGTGGTGAGAAAGGTGGTCGCCGGCAGGCTGCCGTCCGGGCGCCGTGGACCCTCGGCGCTGGTCGGGTCGGTGCCGCGCAGCACGGCCACGCTCCAGCCGGGCTCGTTCCAGGAGTTGCCGGACTCCTGCGTGACCTCGCCCCGGTTGTCGTCCCGCCCGTTGGCCAGTGCCAGGTTTCCGCTCAAATGTGACGGTGAGTACCAGAATGCGAAGCCGTCCTTGCCGTTGCGGTACGCGGTGTTGCCGGTCACCGCGATGACGCCCTTGTTGTTCTGCTCGGTGAAGCCGTAGCCGGTGTTGTCCCAGGCGGCATTGTCGGTGACCAGGTGGTTGACGTTGGGGGTCGGGTCGCCGCCGCCGAGTCGGAAGCCGACGCCGCCACCCGCGTACCCGGTCAGCCCCCACCTGTTGACCCCGTTGCCGTAGGCCCAGTTGTGCTCGACGGTCACCGGGTCGGCAAAGCCGCTGAGGTCCACCCCGTCGTCGGAGTTGCGGAATGCCCGGCAGCCCCGGATTACGTTGCCGGCGCCGGAACCGTCCTTGAACGCCACCCCGTCGGCGTTCGCGCCGTGCTTGGCGTCGTCGTGGTTGTCGTGGAAGTCGCTGTCCAGCACCGTGTTGCCGACGGTGCCCGCGCCGCGCAGCACCAGTGCGGTGTCGCCGTTGCCGTAGAGGGAAAGCCGTTGGTACACGTTGTGCTGGCAGCTCACGCAGACGAACGGGAAGGTGGGGCTGGAGTGCACGGTCAGCCCCTGCACCGTCCAGTACGAGGCGCGCTGGGTCACGTACCACTGGTTGCTGCGGATCGCCGAGGCGTCGATCACCGGCTGCTCGTCGCGGTAGTTGCTCAGCGTGATCCGCTTGTCGGCGGTGCCGCTGGTGGTGATGGTGACCGGGCTGGTGGGTCGGTAGGCGCCGCCGCGTACCGCGATGACCTGGCCCGGCACGACCACGGTTACCGCCCGGTTCAGGCTGGCCAGCGGCGACTGCAGGGTGCCGGGGTTGGCGTCGTTGCCGTCCGGCGCGACGTAGAGGTCGGCCACCGCGACACCGGTCAACGGTGGCGCGACCGGTGCGGCCGGCGCCGACGGCGCGGCCGAGGCGGCGCCGGCCCGGCTGGGGCTCGCGCTGACCACCGCGGACGCCACGGCGCTGGGGGCGGCCCCGGCCGGGTCGTCCGGGCTCGCCAGGGGCAGGTAGTAGACGGCGAAGACCACGGCGACACCAGCCCCGGCCAGCGCTGAGCCGCCCAGTACCGCCGTCTTGAGGTTCATCGCCGCGAACAGCCGCCGCAGGCCGGTCAGGGCCGGCGCCGCCACCAGCCCGGCGTGCCCGGTGACCGCACGGGCGTGCGCCCCGCCGACCGCCGCCGCGGCTGCGTGGGTGGTGGCCGCGGCAGCGCTACCGGCCGCCGCGCTACCGGCCGCCGCGCTACCGGCCGCCGCGCTGCCGGCCGCAGCGCCACCGGCCGCCGCTCCACCCGTGCCGAGCAGCCCGGCGAACTTGCCGGCGAGCAGCGCCGGCACCGGCAGCAGAGCCGCCCCGGCGAGCAGGAACTCGGCGGGTACCAGTGAACCGGCGGCGCGCTGGCAGCGCGGGCAGCCGCGGACGTGTCGGCCCAGCCGGCGCAGCGCGTCCGGGCCGATCCGACCGTCCCAGTCCCGGCTGACCGAGCCGAGCCCGGCGCAGCGCGGCAGCGTGCGCCAGGCCCGGGCCACCGTGCGGGCGAGGTCGAGTTGGGCCTTCATCCGCTGTACCCGGACCGCCGCGTGTGGCTGGCTCACGCCGAGGGCGGCGGCCAACTCGGCCCGGGTCAGCGTGCCGGCGACCTCCTGCCACCACAGCGCCAGCAGCCGCCGGTCGTCGGCGGCGAGCCAGCCGGTGGCCGCGGCCACCTCCCGCCGCTGCGCGGACAGGCCGAGCTCCCTGATGGTCGCGCCGGCCACGTCGGTGTCCGGGTCGGGCAGGTCCGGCCAGTCGGCCAGCGGCCGCTGGCGGGCCGTCTCGGAGCCGCGGGAGCGCCCCCGCTCGTGCACCTGGCGGATCGCGATGGCGATCAGCCAGGACCGGAACCGGTCCGGCTCGCGCAGTTGGGCCAGCGCCTGCACGGCCCGCAGCATCGTCTCCTGGACCACGTCGTCGACGTCGGGGTGGCCGTTGAGGGCCCGGCCGACCACGTTGTAGACCAGCGTCAGGTGGTCGGCGAGCAACTGCTCCAGGGCCGGCCGGTCGCCGGCCTGGGCGGCGCGCACCAGCGCCGGATCTGGGGTGGAGTCCATGGGTGGCGCCCTTTCGATGCCCGGGAACGGCGGACGAGTGGTCCGGCGCGGCGCGCGGGCGGCGGACGCGGCGCCATCGTGTCACACGAATTAATTGGATGTAAAGACAAAGTCGCTGGTACCGGCGCTGCCCGGCGGATCGCCGGCAAAAGTTACCCCGGTTGCTGTTATCGGCCGCCATCCGCCCCCGTCTACCAGCCGCGACCAAATCGGATACCGGCGCGCGGTACCCGCAGTGGCGCGGGAGTCGACAGTCTCGGGCCCTGCACCCCGCAGGCCACCCCGTATCGCAGGCCCGCCCGTGCCGCGACCGCTCGTCCAGCGGCGCGGCAGGGTGCCGGGCCTGGTCAGCACGCCCACGTTCCGGGCCAAGTGGGCAGGACAATCCAGAGAGGTATCCCCATGCTTCAATCAGTTCGGATCCGCCGGCTGGGCCGGTGGCGGCTGGCCGGCATCGTCGCGGCACTGGCCGCCGTCCCCGCCGCCGTGCTGGCGGTGTCGGTCTTCCCGTCCGATGCGGCCTCCGCGCCGGCAGCCGGCGGCGTCTACACCCTCGTCCCCGGCGCCAGTGGCAAGTGTGTCGAGGTGCCGTCCGACTCGACCGCCAACAACACCCTGTTGACCCAGGCCGCGTGTGTGGCCGGGGCGACCCGGCAGCAGTGGCGGGTGGAGGCGAGCACCACCGGGTACCAGTTGGTGAACGTCAACAGCGGCAAGTGCATCGACCTGCCGTCCTCGTCGACGACCTCGGGGGTGCAGCTGCAGCAGTACAGCTGTGGTACCCCGCAGGCGAACCGGCAGTGGACGTTCACCGCCTCCTCGGCAGCGTCGGGCAAGTACCGGATCACCAGTGTGGCCAGCGGCCTGTGCGTGTCCGACAAGGACGGTTCGACAGCCGGGAACAACCCGATCGTGCAGGAGACCTGCTCGGACATCGCCCGGATGCAGTTCGCCTTCAACCTGGTCGGGGCCGCGCCGACCGGCGGGGCCACCACCGGCGCGGGCGGGCGTACCTGGTCGAACACGGCCGACGGCTTCGCGGCCGGCACCACCGGCGGGACCGGCGGCACGCACGGTCACCGTCAGCACCTACGCCGACCTGCTGAAGTACGCCACCGCGAGCGCCGCGTACGTGATCCGGCTCAGCACCGCGATCACCGTGCCGACCTTCGGCTACGAGATCCCGGTGACCTCCAACAAGACGCTGATCGGGGTGGGTAAGGCCGGCAAGATCGTGCACGGCGGCATCTTCCTCGGCGCCGGCGTGCACAACGTGATCATCCGTAACCTCACCATCGGCGACACCGAGGTGGCCTCGGACGACCCGGACGACAAGGACTTCGACTACGACGGCATCCAGATGGACACCGCCGACCACGTCTGGATCGACCACAACCTGTTCACGAAGATCAACGACGGCCTGATCGACAGCCGCAAGGACACCAGCTACGTGACGGTGTCCTGGAACGTCCTGGCCGACCACAACAAGGCGTTCGGCATCGGCTGGACGACCAACGTGACTGCCCGGATGACCATCCACCACAACTGGATCAAGAACACCAACCAGCGCAACCCCAGCGCCGACAACCTGGCCTACGCCCACCTCTACAACAACTACCTGCAGAACGTGACCTCGTACGGGAACCTGTCCCGGGGCAGCACCAAGATGGTGCTGGAGAACAGCTACTTCGACCACGTCAACAACCCGTGGGACATCACCTCGACGGCTGCCCAGCTGCGGCAGAGCGGCAGCATCTGCGTGAGCTGCACCGGCCACCAGGTGACCAACGGCTCGGCCTTCACCCCGAGCAGCTTCTACTCCTACACCCTGGACCCGGCCGCCAGCGTGCCGTCGATCGTCTCGACGTACGCAGGCCCCCAGTCCAACATCGGCAGCTGACCGGAGAGGGAGTGACTGCCATGTCCGCACAGGCATTGCGGGCCCATCCGATCCGGGTGGCCGCGCTGCTCGCCGCCCTCGCGACGGCGTGCGCCGCCGTCCTGGTGGCGCTGACCATGTTCCCGTCCCAGGCGGCCACCACCCCGGCGGCCGGTGGGATCTACACGCTGGTCCCCGGGGCCAGCGGCAAGTGCCTGGAGGTGCCGTCCGGCTCGACCGCGAACAACACCCTGCTGACCCAGGCCGCCTGCGGGTCTGGTTCGACCCGGCAGCAGTGGCGGGTGGAGGCGAGCACCACCGGGTACCAGTTGGTGAACCTCAACAGCGGCAAGTGCATCGACGTGCCGTCGGCGTCGACCACCTCGGGCGTGCAACTGCAGCAGTACAGCTGTGGCGCCCCGCAGGCGAACCGGCAGTGGACCTTCTCCGCATCGGCGGCGACGCCCGGCAAGTACCGGATCACCAGTGTCGCCACCGGCCTGTGCATCTCCGACAAGGACGGCTCGACCGCCGGGAACAACCCGATCGTCCAGGAGACCTGCTCGGACATCGCCCGGATGCAGTTCGCCTTCAACCTGGTCGGCGCCGCCCCCACCGGCGGCACCACCACCGGCTCGACGACGAAGCCGACGGTGGCCGCCGACGGCACCGGCAGCTACAAGACAGTGCAGGCGGCGATCGACGCGGTCCCGGCGAACAACACCACCCGACGGGTCATCACCATCAAGGCCGGCACCTACCGGGAGATCGTGGCCATCCCGACCAACAAGCCCTACGTCACCCTGCAGGGCCTCGGTTCGGCCGCGAGCAACACGGTCATCGTGAACAACCACACGGCGGCCGACACGACCAACAACGGCTCGACCGTCACCGTCTTCGGACACGACTTCATCGCCACCAACCTGACCATCTCCAACGACTACGGCGTGGGCATCCAGACCCTGGCGCTCAACCTCAACGTCGACCGGGGCGTCTTCTCAGACGTCCGGCTGCTCAGCAACCAGGACACCCTGCTGGTGAACAACGCCGCCCGGGTCTACTTCGTGAACTCCTACATCGAGGGCACCGTCGACTTCATCTACGGCGGCGGGATCGGCGTCTTCAACGCCTGCCAGATCTACGAGAAGCGCACCACCGGCGGCCCGATCACGGCCGCCAGCACCCCCGCCGCCAACACCTACGGCTTCCTCATCTACCGCTCCACGGTGACCGGGGCGACCAACAACACCACCCAACTCGGTCGGCCGTGGCGGCAGGACGCCCAGGTGCTCTACCGGGAGTCGAACCTGTCCGCGACCATCGCCACCGCCCAGCCGTGGATCGACATGTCGGACGCCACCTGGCAGAACGCCCGGTTCTACGAGTACAGGAACACCGGCGCGGGGGCGACCGTGAACAGCAACCGCAGGCAGCTGAGTGACTCGATGGCCGCCAACTACACCCCGCAGAAGTACCTGGCCGGCTCGGACGGCTGGAACCCGCTGTAACCGATCGTTGCGCTGGGCCGCCGCACCGTGTTCGGGCGAGGGCAGCCGACCCGGCCCTGGGCATCCGCGCAGCCCAGGGCCGGTCAACGAGCTAATCACCGGTCCGCCCGTGTGGTAAGGAGGACGGATGACGCAATCGGCCACCCCGGAGCCCCACCAGTTCAGCGATCTCGCCGACTTCATCGCGCTACCCCGCGTATCCGGCCTGTCACTCAGTCCCGACGGCACCCGCCTGGTCACCTCGATGGCCACCCTCGACCCCAAGAAGACCCGGTACGTCACCGCGCTGTGGGAGGTCGACCCCACCGGCGCGCAGCCGGCCCGCCGGCTGACCCGCAGCGCCAAGGGTGAGTCCGGGGCTGCCTTCCTGCCCGACGGCTCGCTGGTCTTCGTCAGCGGCCGGCCCGACCCGCAGTCCGATGCCGACGCCGACGACACTCCCGCCGCCCTCTGGCTGCTGCCGCCCGGCGGCGAGGCCCGGGTGGTCGCCACCCGTCCCGGCGGCGTGTCCGGCGCCGTGGTGGCGGGGGCCTCCGGCGCGGTGCTGGTGGCCTCGGACACCCTGCCCGGCGCGGCCACCGCCGACGACGACGAGAAGCGCCGCAAGGAGCGCAAGGATCGCAAGGTCAACGCGATCCTGCACGAGAGCTACCCGGTCCGGTTCTGGGACCACGACCTCGGGCCCGACTTCCCGCGCCTCCTGGTGGGCGCGCTGCCCGCCGCCGACACCGACGACCGGGCCGCCCTCACCGATGTCACCCCGGACGCCGGCCGCCGGCTGCAGGGCGACTTCGACTACGACCTCAGCCCGGACGGCAGCACAGTCGTCACGGACTGGGCGCAGTCCGAGCCCGGCGGGTTCCGCAGCTCACTGGTCGCCGTCGACGTCGCCACCACCCGACGGCGGGTACTGGCCGGCGACGCCGACCACGAGTACACCTCGCCGCGGCTCTCCCCGGACGGCCGCACCGTCGCGGCGGTCGGCAGCATCCGGGAGACCACCGAGACCGCGCCGCGCGTCTACCTGGTCCTGATCGACCTGGCCAGCGGCGAACTGCGCGAGCTGACCGCCGACTGGGACCGTTGGCCGGGGCGTCCAGTGTGGACACCGGACGGCAGCGCGCTGATCTTCCCGGCCGACGACGGTGGGTCCGCGCCGCTGTTCCGGGTGGACGTGGCCACCGGCGTGGTGTCCCGGCTGACCGGCGACCGCGGCGCGTACAGCGACCCGCAGGTCTCCCCGGACGGCCGGCACGTCTACGCGCTGCGGGCCGCCGTGGACGCGCCGGCCGCGCCCGTCCGGCTGGCCGCCGACACCACCGACCAGCAGCCCGAATACCTGCGCAGCCCGGCTTCGGCACCCACCCTGCCGGGCACGCTGACCGAGGTGAGCACGGTGGCGGCCGACGGTACGCCGCTGCGCTCCTGGCTGGTGCTGCCGGCCACGGCAAGTCAGGACAGCCCCGCGCCACTGCTGCTGTGGGTGCACGGCGGCCCGCTCGGCTCGTGGAACGCCTGGACCTGGCGGTGGAACCCGTGGCTGGCCGCGGCGCGCGGGTACGCGGTGCTGCTGCCCGACCCGGCGCTGTCCACCGGGTACGGCTGGGAGTTCGTGCAGCGCAGTTGGGGGGAGTGGGGCGGCAACTCCTACACCGACCTGATGGCGCTGACCGACGCGGCACTGCAGCGCCCCGACCTGGACGCGTCCCGGACCGGGGCGATGGGCGGTTCGTACGGCGGGTACATGGCGAACTGGATCGCCGGACACACCGACAGATTCCGGGGCATCGTCAGCCACGCGGGCCTGTGGGCGCTGGACCAGTTCGGCCCGACCACCGACGCCTACCACTACTGGCGGCGCGAGTTGACGCCGGAGCGCTGCCTGGCCAACTCGCCGAGCCGGTTCGTCGACGACATCACTACCCCGATGCTGGTCATCCACGGTGACCGGGACTACCGGGTGCCGATCGGCGAGGCGCTGCGGCTGTGGGCCGAGCTCGCCGAGCGCTACCAGGACGCGGACGGCGTCAACCCGCACAAGTTCCTGTACTTCCCGGACGAGAACCACTGGATCCTTAGCCCGCAGCACGCCCGGGTCTGGTACGAGACGGTCTTCGCGTTCCTGGAGTCGACCGTGCTCGGCGGCGAGTGGCAGACCCCGGAGATCCTGCGCTAGCGGGCGTCCGCGCCGGGTGGTGTCCACTGTGGACGCCGCCCGGCGCGCGCTCAGCGCAGGGCGCGCAGGCAGGCGCGGACCTCGTCGACGAACAGCTCCGGCTGCTCGAACGCGGCGAAGTGCCCACCCCGGTCGAGTTCGTGCCAGTAGCGGATGTCGGTGAACCGGCGCGCGGCCCAGCGCCGGCTCGGCCGCGGGTTGTCCTTCGGGAAGACCGAACATCCGGTGGGCACCGGCACCTGGTTGGCCGCTGCCACCCCGCCGTCCGGGCCCGTCTGGAACAGCCGCTGAACGTCGCGGAAGCTCTCCCAGTACAGCCGGGCCGACGATGCGCCGGAGCCGGTCAGCCAGTAGAGCATCACGTTGTCCAGCACCTCGTCCCGGCTCAGTACCCGGTGCAGGTCGCCGTCGTGGTCGCACCACGCCCAGAATTTCTCCACGATCCAGGCGCACAGCGCGACCGGCGAGTCGACCAGCCCGTACCCGACGGTCTGCGGCCGGGTGGACTGCTGCATCGAGTACCCGTCTCCCGACTGCGTCGCGTCCGCCAGGGCGGCCAGCGCCGCGCGCTCGGTGTCGGTGAGGTCGTCGAAGGTCGCCGGATCCGGCGGGGCCAGCGGCGGAGTGAGGTGGATGCCCACCAGGCGCTGCGGGTACTGCCGGCCGAGGCTGGCGCTGACACTGGTACCCCAGTCGCCGCCGGAGGCCGCGTACCGCCGGTAGCCCAGCCGGCCCATCAGGGTCGCCCACGCGCGGGCGATCCGGTCGACGCCCCAGCCGGTCGCGGTCGGCTTGTCGCTGAAGGCGTACCCGGGCAGTGACGGGCACACCAGGTGGCAGGCGTCGGCCGGGTCGCCGCCGTACCGGGTCGGATCGGTCAACGGCCCGATCACCTTGCCGAACTCCACCACCGACCCCGGCCAGCCGTGGGTGAGCACCAGCGGCTGCGCATCCTCATGCGGCGAACGCACGTGCAGGAAGTGGATGCCGAGCCCGTCGATGATGGTCCGGAACTGTGGCCAGCCGTTGAGCCGCGCTTCCGTCGCCCGCCAGTCGTAGCCGTTCGCCCAGTGCCCGCACAGGTCCCGCAGGTAATCCACTGGCACGCCCTGCGACCAGTCGGGCACCGTGGCCGGCTCCGGCCACCGGGTCCGGGCCAGCCGCTCGCGCAGGTCGGCCAGAGTCTCGTCAGGAATCGCGATCCGAAACGGCGTCACCTCAGCCATTTGTCGCAGTCTACGTCGTCGGGCGCGGGGCGGAGATCACGATCTGCGACCCGGACGTGTAGTGGGACTTCACATCCGGGGATCAGATGCCGATCTTGCCGCCGGATGCCGGGTGACCGGGAGGTGGCGGCGGGTGGCGGCGCGGGCCAGGGTGGTCGCGTCGCGGATGGCTGCGCCGCCGGGGTCGTTGTTGAAGTAGACGTAGACCTCCGGGTCGTGGCCGTAGGTGTCCTCGATGCGGCGTAGCCACGAGGCGAGCGCGGCGCGGCCGTAGCCGGGGCGGGGGGTGGCGGTTCCCTCGTGCAGGCGCAGGTACCCCCATTCCGCGGTGCGCCAGAGTGGGCCGGTCGGCCGGCCGCGTCGATCGGCCCAGACCAGTGCCGCCCGGTACTGCCGCAGCACCGCCTCGATCTCGGGCTGCCACCAGGAGTCGTGCCGGGGCTCCACGGCCACCCGGACCTCGGTCGGGAACTGTGCCAGCGCCGTGCCCAGCAGGTCGGCGTCGGCGCGCAGGGTGGGCGGCAGTTGCAGGAGCACCGGGCCGAGCCGGTCGCCGAGGCCGGCCGCCCGGTCGAGGAACCTGGCCACCGGCTCGGCCGGCTCCACCAGCCGCTTGACGTGGGTGAGATAGCGGCTCATCTTCACCGCGAAGCAGAACGGCTCGGCGGCGGTCTGCTCCCGCCAGCGGACGAAGGTGTCCCGCTCGGGCAGCCGGTAGAAGGCGTTGTTCACCTCCACGGTGGCGAACCGGGCCGCGTAGTGCGCCAGCCACCCACGCTGCGGCAGACCGGCCGGGTAGAAATCACCGCGCCAGTCCCGGTACTGCCAGCCGGACGTGCCGACCACGATCATCCCCGCACCGTACCCACGACCGACCGGGTCAAACCGGGCATCCGGCCGGTCCCCAGCGGTACCAGCGGGGACGGTGCGACCACCGTGGCAGGCGGGGCCGGTGGGACCTGAAAAGCCCGATTGGGGCTGCCCGAACCGGGTAGGAGCAGGGGAGACACACCCGTAACTACGGAGGTACCACAGATGACTGTCAAGACCCGGACGGAGACCGCCAACGCCCGCAAGACCGAGCGGGACACCGGCGGCTTCACCGCGTCGCCGAAACTGGCCGGCAACCTGCAGCGCGTCCTGGTCGACCTGATCGAACTGCACCTGCAGGGCAAGCAGGCGCACTGGAACGTGGTCGGGAAGAACTTCCGCGACCTGCACCTGCAGCTCGACGAGATCATCGACGCGGCGCGGGCAGCCAGCGACACCATTGCCGAACGGATGCGGGCCCTGCACGCCACCCCGGACGGGCGCACCGACACGGTGGCCGCGACCACCAGCCTGCCCGCGTTCCCGGCCGGCGAACAGGAAACCGCCAAGGTGGTCGACCTGGTCACCCGGCGGCTGCACGGCGCCGCGGCCACCCTGCGCGACGTCCACGACGAGGTCGACGACGAGGACCCGACCAGTGCCGACCTGCTGCACGCGATCCTGGAATCGCTGGAGCAGTACGCCTGGATGGTCAGCGCCGAGAACCTGACGGCCTGACGGGGAGGAGAACGCATGCGACTGGGTTACTTCCTGTCCAGCGAGGAGTACCGGCCGGCGGAGCTGATCGAGCAGGCCCAGCTCGCCCAGCGGGCCGGCTTCACCTCGCTGTGGATCTCCGACCACTTCCACCCGTGGAACCACGAGCAGGGCCAGTCGCCGTTCGTCTGGTCGATGATCGGCGCCCTGAGTCAGGTCTGTGACCTGCCGGTGACCACGGCCGTGACCTGCCCGACGGTGCGTACCCATCCGGCGGTGATCGCCCAGGCGGCGGCCACCAGCGCGGTGCTCACCGGCGGCCGGTTCACCCTCGGCGTGGGCAGCGGCGAGGCGCTCAACGAGCACGTCACCGGCGCGCCCTGGCCCAACGCCGATGTCCGGCTGGAGATGCTGGAAGAGGCGGTGGAGGTGATGCGGGCGCTCTGGACCGGCGAGGTGGTCGACCACCGGGGCCGGTACTACACCGTCGACCACGCCCAGCTCTTCACGGTGCCCGAGCAGCCGATCCCGGTCTTCGTGTCCGGCTTCGGGCCCAAGTCGGTGGAGTTGGCCGGCCGGATCGGCGACGGCTACGTGACCACCAAGCCCGACCCCGAGCCGGTCGCGAAGTTCCGGGAGTTGGCGGGCGCCGGCAAGCCGGCGGTCGCCGGTACCAAGGGCTGCTGGGCGGCCAGCGCCGACGAGGCGCTGGGCATCGCCCACCGGCTGTGGCCCAACGAGGGCCTGCCCGGCGAACTGGCCCAGGTGCTGCCCACCCCGGAGCACTTCGAGCAGGCCAGCTCACTGGTCACGCCGGAGCAGATGAAGATGCCGCACGGGCCGGACGCCAAGCCTTACCTGGAAGTCATCGACGCCTACCGGCAGGGCGGCTTCGACACCCTGCACATCTCGGCAGTCGGCCCGCACTACCGCGAGCTGATCGAGCTGTTCCGCACCGAGATCCTGCCGGACCTGCCCGACTGACGGTCCCTGCCGCCGCCACCCCGGCGGCCTCAGTCGTCGGGGCGGCGGCGGTTCTGCTTGAGCTGGGCGCGGTGCTTCTTGCCCTCCAACCGGCGACGCACCGCGCCAGGCTCGGCCGGGTCGGCCGGCGGGGCGCGGGCGGCGCCGCGATCGCCTGGGTGAGCAGGGCGACCAGCCGGGCCTCGGCCGCCCGGCGGTTGGCCAACTGCGCGCGGTACTCGCTGGCCACGATCACCACCGCGCCGTCCACCAGGGTCGACTCCAGCCGCTCCATCGCCCGCTCGTGCAGCACCTCGGGGCAGCGCGGTGGTGGTCGCCAGGTTCCAGCGCAGCTCCGACGCGCGAGTCGGCGGTGTTCACCCCCTGGCCGCCCGGCCCACTGGACCGGGAGAACTTCCAGGCCAGCTCGGCGCGGGGGATGGCCAGGCCGGGCCGGATCGGCAGCGCGTCGGACACGCAGCGCATCATGCCACCCGCCCGGCGCCGCGGCGCGTTCCGGCACGGGTACCCTGACCAGCCATGACAGCCGACCGGATCGCCGCAACTGCTCGCCCGTACCCCGATCATCGACGGGCACAACGACCTGCCGTGGGCGCTGCGCATCCGCGGACTACGACCTGGACCGGCTACGACCTGCACCGTGGACCAGGCGGCCGCCGGCCTGCACACCGACCTGCCCCGGGCGCGGGCCGGCGGACTCGGCGCCCAGTTCTGGTCGGTGTACGTGCCCGGCACGCTGACCGGCGGTACCGCCGTCACCGCCACCCTGGAGCAGATCGACTGCGTGTACCGGCTGCTCGACCGCTACCCCGACGACCTGGCGCTGGCGCTGACGGCCGACGACATCGAGCGGGCCCGCGCGGCCGGCCGGATCGCCTCGCTGCTCGGCGCGGAGGGCGGGCACTCCATCGACTCCTCGCTCGGCGCGCTGCGCGAGCTGTACGCCCTCGGCGTGCGCTACCTGACGCTCACCCACAACCAGAACACCCCGTGGGCCGACGCGGCCACCGACGCGCCGCGGGCCGGCGGGCTGACCGCCTTCGGGCACGAGGTGGTCCGCGAGTGCAACCGGCTGGGCATGCTGGTCGACCTGTCGCACGTCGCCGCCACCACCATGCACGCGACGCTGGACACCAGTACCGCGCCGGCGTTCTTCTCGCACTCCAACGCCCGCGCGCTCTGCGCCCACCCGCGCAACGTCCCCGACGACGTGCTGACCCGGGTCCGGGACAGCGACGGGGTGGTGATGACCACCTTCGTGCCCGGTCTTCCTCACCGCCGAGTGCGCCGCCTGGTTCACCGAGCTGATCGGGTACACAACGCCAACGGGCAGACCGACGCCGAACGGGACGCGGCTGGCGCGGGAGTGGATCGCGAGCCAACCCGATGCCCGCCGTGCGGGGTGGCCGACCTCGCCGACCACATCGAGCACATCCGCGCCGTGGCCGGCGTACGACCACGTCGGGCTGGGCGGCGACTTCGACGGCGTCGTCGCGCTGCCGCACGGGGTCAGCGGCGTCGACGCCTACCCTTCGCTCTTAGCTGAATTGGCCGACCGGGGCTGGTCGGACGCCGATCTGGCCCAGCTGACCTGGCACAACGCGCTGCGGGTGCTCCGCGAGTCCGAGTCCGCGGCCCGCGCCGCGCAGGCGCAGCGGGAACCGTCCCGGGCAACGCTTGCCGAGCTGGACGGCGAGCGCGCTAACGTCGACGGGTGAGTGAATCAAGCCAGTCCGACGCGGCCGGCCACCCTCGGCGAGCTGCGCGCCAGCGGGCACGTCGCACGCAGCCGTCAAGCAGGAGCTGCGGGAGAACCTGCTGGCCCGGATGCGCTCCGGCGCGCCCCGGTTCCCGGGCGTCGTCGGCTACGACGAGACCGTGCTGCCGGAGCTGGAGCGGGCCCTGCTCGCCGGGCACGACTGGTCCTGCTGGGCGAGCGCGGGCAGGGCAAGACCCGGGTGATCCGTACGCTGGTCGGCGCTGCTCGACGAGTGGACGCCGGTGATCGCCGGCTCGGAGCTCAACGAGCACCCGTACCACCCGCTCACCCCGGCGTCGCAGCGCTCGGGCGGCCGAACTCGGTGACGAGCTGCCGGTGGAGTGGCTGCACCGGTCGCGCCGGTACGGCGAGAAGCTGGCCACCCCGGACACCAGCGTCGGTGACCTGATCGGCGACGTGGACCCGATCCGGGTGGCGCAGGGCCGGGTGCTCGGCGACCCGGAGACCATCCACTTCGGGCTGGTACCCCGCACCAACCGGGGCATCTTCGCCGTCAACGAGCTGCCCGACCTGGCCGAGCGGATCCAGGTGTCGCTGCTCAACGTGCTGGAGGAGCGGGACATCCAGATCCGCGGGTACCAGCTGCGGCTGCCGCTGGACCTGCTCCTGGTGGCCAGCGCCAACCCGGAGGACTACACCAACCGGGGCCGGATCATCACCCCGCTCAAGGACCGCTTCGGCGCCGAGATCCGCACCCACTACCCGCTCGACCTGGACCTGGAGCTGGAGCTGCTGACCCAGGAGGCGCGGCTGGTGCGCCGAAGTCCCCGGGCACCTGCTGGAGGTGCTGGCCCGGTTCACCCGCGCAGGTCCGCGAGTCGCCGTCGGTGGACCAGCCGCTCCGGGGTCTCCGCCCGGTTCGCCATCGCCGCCGCCGAGACGGTCGCCGCCTCGGCGCTGCGCCGGGGCGGCCTGCTCGGCGAGGCCCCGGCGCACACGGTGGCCCGGATCGGCGACACCGTCTCGGTGACCAGCACGCTGCGCGGCAAGGTGGAGTTCGAGGGCGGCGAGGAGGGGCGCGAGGTGGAGATCCTCGCCCACCTGCTGCGTACCGCCACCGCCGAGACCTTCCGGCGCCCGGCTGGCCGGGCCTGGACCTGTCCGGCTTCGTGAACCTGGTGGGCGAGGACGAGGTGGTGGAGACCGGCGAGCTGGTCGGCTCCGCCGACATCCTGCGCCAGGTGGGCGACCGTGCCGGGGCTGGCCAAGGTGCTGGAGCGGCTCGGGCTGGGCGACGCGCCGAGCCCCGGGGAGGCGGCCGCCGGCGATCGAGTTCGTGCTGGAAGGGCTGCACCTGACCCGGCGGCTCGCCAAGGACCTGACCGAGGACGGCCGTACCCGCTACGGCGGGGCGGGGCTGAGCCCGGTGCCCGGCAACCGGTACCGCTACGGGGCCTGGCGCGGCGGCCCCGACCCGCTCGCGCCGCCCTTCGACGTACGCGCCGCCGTCGACGAGGTCGGCGAGCAGGTACTGGCCGGCGGCAGCCTGCGCGAGGCGCTGCGCGACCTGCTGCGCCGGGGCCCCGACGGCGGCCGGGGCCTGGACGAGCCTGGCCGCCCGGGCCCGCCGGCTGCGCCGGGACGCGCTGCGCCGGGGCAACCTGGACGGCGCGGTGACCCGGGCCCGCGCCCTACTCGACCAGGCGCTCGCCGCCGAACGCGAGGAGCTGGCCGGGCGCACGACGACGACGACGCCCGGTTCCGCGAGACGATGCTGGACAATCTGCCGCGCTCCACCGCCCGCGCGGTGGACGAGCTGTCCGCCTACGACTGGCAGAGCCCCGAAGCCGCGCAGCGCTACCAGGAGATCCTCGACGGGCTGCGCGGTGAGGTGCTCGACCAGCGCTTCGCCGGGCTACGGGACGCCCTGCGTGGCGCGGACCCGGCCGTCGACCCGGCCGCCAACGCCCGGCTGCGGGAGATGCTCACCGACCTCAACGCGCTGCTCGCCGCGCACGCCCGGGGCGAGGACACCGCCGACCAGTTCGCCGAGTTCATGCGCCGGCACGGCGAGTTCTTCCCGGAGCAGCCGTCCACTGTGGACGAACTGGTGGACCAGATGGCCCGTCGGGCGGCCGCCGCCGAACGGCTGCTGCGCTCGCTCTCCCCGCAGCAGCAGCGAGGAGCTGTCCCGGCTGATGGCCCGCGCGCTCGGCGACTCCGGGCTGGCCGGCGAGATGGCCGCGCTCAACGACAACCTGCGGGCGCTGCGCCCCGACCTGGCCTGGAACCGACGCGAACAGGTACGCGGCGAGCAGCCACTGGCCTACGGCGAGGCGACCGGCGCGCTCGGCGAGATCGCCGACCTGGACGACCTGCTCGACCAGCTGGGCCAGGAGCACCCGGGCGCCACCCTGGACGACATCGACGTCGAGACGGTGCGAGCGCAACCTGGGCCGGGACGCCGCCGACGACGTGCGCCGGCTGCGCGAGCTGGAGCGCGAACTGCGCCGGCAGGGCTGGCTGACCGGGGCGGGGGAGCACCTCACCCTCTCCCCGAAGGCGCTGCGCCGGCTCGGCGGCACCGCACTGCGCCAGGTCTTCGCGCACCTGGAGAGCGGCCGGCGCGGCCAGCACGACCTCGACTCCGCCGGCGCGGCCGGCGAGATCACCGGCGCCTCCCGCCCCTGGGAGTTCGGTGACGAGCAGCCACTTGACGTGATCCGCACCATCGGCAACGCGGTCCGCCGCAGCGCCGGTACCCGCACCGCCGGCGCGACGGCGGTGGCGTTGCAGGCCGCAGGACTTCGAGGTGGTGGAGACCGAGCGGCGCACCAGCGCGGCGGTGGCGCTCTGCGTGGACCTGTCCTTCTCGATGCTGGCCGACGGTCGCTGGGGCCCGATGAAGCAGACCGCGCTGGCGCTGTCGCACCTGGTGGCCACCCGGTTCCCGCAGGACGCGCTGCAGATCGTCGGCTTCGGCCGGTACGCGATGACGCTGTCCCAGCAGGAGTTGGCCGCCGTCGATCCGGACATGGTGCAGGGCACCAACCTGCAGCACGCGCTGCAGCTCGCCGGCCGGCACCTGCGCCGGCATCCGGAGGCGGAGCCGGTGGTCCTGGTGGTCACCGACGGCGAGCCGACCGCGCATCTGGTGGGCGCGGGCGAGGCGGTCTTCCACTGGCCGTCCACGCAGGAGACGGTCTGGGCCACCATCGCCGAGGTCGACAACCTGACCCGGTTCGGGGCCATGCTGAACGTGTTCATGCTGGGCGAGGATCCCGGGCTGCGCCGGTTCGTGGACGCGGTGGCCCGCCGCAACGGTGGCCGGGTGTTCACGCCGGACGCCGACGACCTGGGCCGCTACGTCGTCTCCGACTACCTGCGCGCCCGCCGCGGCCGCCGCGCCCACTGACCGAGCCGTCCCGCCCGGCGGGCTGAACTCGGCGGGGTCGGGGCGTCGCCCGGGCGCAGACACGACAGGCCCGGCCGGAGCTGTCCGGCCGGGCCTGTCTGCGTTACTGCGCCGCTACTTCGCGCCGAGGGAGTCCAGCGCCTGCTTGGCGCCCGGGTGCAGTTGCACCGGGTCGGTCTTGCGGGCGGTGTCCAGGCTGATGCCGTCGGCCGCCTTGTTCGCCTTCACCAGCTCGCCCTTGCGGTCGAACAGGGTCTTGGTGACCGCACAGGCCACCGAGGCCGCCATGTCCGGGCGGACCAGCAGCACGTTGGGGACCACGATGGTGGGCACCGCGTCCGCCTTCGGGTAGCTGCCGGCCGGGATGGTGCTGGCCTGGTACGCCGCGTTGATCTCGGTCATCTTCGGCAGCAGCGGGGTGACGTCGAGGAACTTCACCTTGTCGCCGGTCGTGGTGAACAGGTCGGTGACGCCCGGCGTGGGCAGTCCGCCGGACCAGAAGAAGCCGTCGATCGTGCCGTCCTTCATGCCGTCGGTGGTCTTGGTCAGGTCCAGCCGCTGCGGCTTGATGTCGGTCTCCGGGTTCAGGCCCGCCGCCTGGAGGATCCGGTTGGCGATGACCTCGGTGCCGGACTTGGGCGAGCCGGTGGAGATGCGCTTGCCCTTCATGTCCGCCACCGAGTTGATGCCGGCGTCGGCGCGGACGACCACGTGCGTGTAGTTGTCGTAGATGCGGGCCAGGGCCACCACACTCTGCGGCGATCCGGCGAACGCGCCCTTGCCGGCCACCGCGTCGGTGGCCGTGTCGAACAGCGAGAACGCGACCTGGTAGTCGCCCTTGACGAGCTGCTGGATGTTCTGGACCGACGCGCCGGTCTCCGCCGCAGTGGCCTTCAACTTGCCGTCGCTGGCGGTGGAGAGTTGCACCGCGAGCGCGTTGCCGATCGCGTAGTAGACGCCGGTGGCGTTGCCGGTGGCGATGCTGATGCGTAGGTCACTGGTGACCGCACAGGCGCCGGCCGAGGCCGTGTTGCCGGGGCTGGACGAGTTGCTGCGGTTGCCCCCGCAGCCGACCAGGCCGACCGTTACCAGCACGGCCAGCGCGAGCGCTCCCGTGATCCTGACTCTCACAGTGCAGTCCTCCCTGTTATGTCGCTGTCTCCTCGGTGCGGAGCGACCGGGCCCGGAGGCCGGTCCGACTCCGCTGACTGTGTTGACCGCGCCGACTGGCGGCGTCGGTCCAGGACGGCGAGCGTGACGGCCGCCGCGACCACGAGGGTGCCGGTCACCGCCGCCCACGGTTCGAGCCAGAGCAGCAGCAGGCCGCCCCCTGTTGCCACGGCGCGTACCGGTCCGCTTGCCGGTCCGACGCCGGGTAGCCAGCCGCCCGCCGCGACGGCCAGCGCGACGACGGCGAGCGAGCAGGCGAGTACCCCGAAGGTGATCCGGCCCGGGCCGCCGATGCCGAGCAGGGCGGAGCCGCCCGGGGTGACCACGAAGGCCAGCGGCACCAGGTACGCCGGCAGCGCGTAGCGCAGGGTCTGCCACATGGTCGGCATGATCCGGCCGCCGGTGATCGCCGCGGCGGCCACTGAGGCCAGCGCGGTCGGCGGGGTCGCCTCGGACAGCACGGCGAAGTAGAAGACGAACATCGCGGCGGCCGGTGCGCCGATCGAGACGTTGATCAGCGCCGGGCCGATGATCACCCAGCCGATGATGAACGAGGCGGTGACCGGGACGGCCAACCCGAGCAGGGTCAGCGCGACCGCCGCCAGCACCGCGGTGACCAGCGGCACCACGGCCGGGTTGCTGGATACCGCAGTCGCGCCGCTGACCAGCAGTTCGGCTGCCTGCGGGCCGAGGCCGGTCTTGGTGGTGACGGCCGTGATGATGCCGGCCGCCGCGCACACCGCGGCCACCGGGAGTACCCCGAGGATGCCGGTGGACAGGGCTGCCGCCAGCCGCTTGGGGGTCAGCCGGTGGCGACTGTCGAGAAAGGACGCCAGGAAGGCGAGGGCGGTGGCGTACACCACGGACCGGGTGGCCGACATGCCCAGCGCCAGGAACAGCACGATCACCAGCAGCGAGCCGAAGTGGTACCCGAAGCGGGCCAGCAGCCGCCACGGCGAGCCGGCCGCCACCTCCACCGGCCGGGCCCCGAACCGGCGCGCGTCGATCTCGACGGCCAGCAGGATGCCCAGGTAGTAGAGGATCGTCGGGATGGTCGCCCAGCCGAGCACGGACAGGTACGACACGTCCAGGTACTCGGCGATGATGAACGCCGCCGCGCCCAGGGTCGGCGGCGACAGGATGGCCCCGACCCCAGCCGCCGCGAGCATCCCGCCGGCCCGCTCCGCGGGGTACCCGGCCTTGCGCAGGATCGGCCAGGTCACCGAGCCGATGCTGACCGTCGTCGCCGCCCCCGAGCCGGACACGGTACCCAGCAGGAAGCCGGACGCCACCGCCGTGCGCCCGGCTGCGGTGCGGGAGCGGCGGAACGTCCGTACCGACAGGTCCACGAAGAAGGCGCTCGCCCCGGAGCCGTCGAGCACCGCGCCGTAGATGGTGAACAGCACGATGTAGGTGGCGGCCACGTCCAGCGGGGTGCCGTAGAAGCCACTGCCGGAGTTGTAGAGCGCGTCGATGATCTGGTCGAAGTCGAGCCCCGAGTGCGCCACCGCCCAGGACTGGGGAAAGTATCCGCCGTAGTAGGCGTATCCCAGGAATGCCAGGCAGACCACCGGCAGCACCCAGCCGGTGGTGCGCCGGCAGGCCTCCACGATCAGGATCAGCAGCACCGCGCCCATCACCACGTCGGTGCCGCTGAGCAGACCCTGCCGGTCGAGGAACGCGTCGTACCCGCCCCCGCCGCCACCCACCCGGATCGGCAGCACCGGGTACAGGCAGACCAACATTGCCGCCCCGGCCAGTACCCAGTCGGCGGGTGTCGGCCGGTCCCGCCGCGCGGCCGGCGTCGCGGCCTTGTCCGTCGCCGCCTCGTCCGTCGGTCGGGTCCGCCGGCTGGGCAGGCGCACGCCGGAGCGGTAGAGCAGGAAGACCAGTGGCAGTGTGCCGCCGAGGAAGAGAATCAGGTAATACTGGCTGCCCAGCGCCAGCGGGAAGAACAACTGCCGGAGCACGAAGAACGCGATCAGCACCGCCCAGCCGCGCAGCACCACCGAAACCCAGCCGGTCAGCGTCCGGGCCGGCTTCTCCTCCTCGAACTCGGCAGCCAGCTCGCGCTGTTCCGGCGCGTTCATCGCGGCCACCGCGGCGGACACGGTGATCGGCGCATCGGCGTCCGCGACGGCCACCGCAGCGCCGGCCGGGCCGACGGGCGGCGCGGTCAACTCCTCGATGGTGTCCGGGATCGCCGTGCCGGGGGCGGTGACATCCGGGGCCACCCGGGCGCTCGGTGGGGTCACTCCGGGATTGGTGGCCTGATCGGGTGCGGCAGCTCGGCGGGGGGTGCTGATCCGCCACCGCCGACCCGTCCTACCGGACCGTGCCCCAGCGTCGCTGGGTGCTTGCGGCTGCGTTGTCGGGCCGGGCTGATCGGTCGCCGTCGGCGTGCCGGTCGCTGGCGTCAGGTCCTGCTGCGTTGTCGGGCTGGGTTCCCGCTCGCCGGTCGACCGGCCCCCGATAGACACAGATGCGAACGATACACCTAAATGAATCTATGCAAAGCCCCTGCTGCCGCTGCTTTTGCGGGCACGGCGGCCGTTGACGGGGATCAATCGGGCACGGTAGCCTCGGCGGGTCCGGGCCGGCGTCGCGTTCACGCGACCGCCATGGCTGCCCGGAAGGAAACCCTGTTGTGAGGCGCTCTCTGCCCGCACTGCGCTCTCTGCCTACACTGCTCGCCGCCGCTCTCGTCGCGGCCGCGGGCATCTTCATCGCCGTCCACGGCACCGCACCGGCGGGCGCTGCCATCGCGCCGGTGCGCGTCATGCCGCTCGGTGACTCGATCACCGGCTCACCCGGTTGCTGGCGGGCGCTGCTCTGGAACCGGCTGCAAACGAGCGGCTACACCAACGTCGACTTCGTCGGCACGCTCCCGCCGCAAGGCTGCGGCGTGACCTACGACGGCGACAACGAGGGTCACGGCGGCTACCTCGCCACCAACATCGCCAGCCAGAACATGCTGCCCGGCTGGCTGTCGGCGACCCTGCCGGACGTGGTGATGATGCACCTGGGCACCAATGACGTGTGGAGCAACATCGCCCCGGCGACCATCCTGGCCTCGTTTACCACCCTGGTCGGTCAGATGCGGGCCAGCAACCCGAACATGAGGATCCTGGTGGCCCAGATCCTGCCGATGAACCCGAGCACCTGCGCCGAATGCGGCGCCCGGGTGGTGGCGTTCAACGCCGCGATCCCGGCCTGGGCGGCCGGCCTGTCCACGACCGCGTCGCCGATCGTGGTGGTCGACCAGTGGACCGGCTTCGACACCGCGGTGGACACCTACGACGGCGTACACCCCAGCGATTCGGGCAACGTCAAGATCTCCGACCGCTGGTACCCGGCGCTGATCCGCTACCTCTCCGGCGCCACGGCGAGCCCGAGCGCGTCCGCCACCCGTACTGCTTCTGCGAGCGCGTCGGCCAGCCGCAGCGCGAGCGCGTCGCCCAGCGTGTCACCGAGCCGGAGCGTTTCGCCGAGCACGTCACCGAGTCGGAGCGTGTCGCCGAGCGCCAGCACGAGTCCCAGTCGCAGTACCAGTTCGTCGGCGTCGACCGGTGGTTGCACGGCGACCTACAGCGTGGTCGGCAGTTGGCCGGGCGGGTTCCAGGGCCAGGTCACGGTCACCAACGGCAACACCGCCCGGTCCGCCTGGACGGTCCGGTTCAGCTACCCCGGCGGACAGACCATCTCGCAGTACTGGAGCGCCACGGTCACCCAGTCGGGTACCGGGGTCACCGCCACCAACCTGAGTTGGAACGGCGCGCTGGCGGCAGGCGCCTCCACCTCCTTCGGCTTCCTGGGCAGTTGGACCGGGTCGAACCCGGTTCCCACCGTCTCCTGCACCTGAGCCGGCGCGGGACAGCGGGCCGGCCGGTCGCCCCGGCCGGCCCGCAGCGCGTCCGGGATCAGCGGCCTCTTCCCGGGCGCCCGAAGATGATCTAGCCTGCCGAGGTGACCTGGCCTTCGCGCTCGCGCACGCCCCGACGCTGCCGGCCACCCACCAACTGCCCAGCCAGCTCGCCGCCGGTCGGCGCTGGCCGACTACGCCCGGTTCCACCCACCGCTGGGCCACACGCACACCGACCTGGCCGACCTGTGTGAGGACGAGTCCTGGCTCGGCGTAGTGCCCGGTGCAGCCCAGGCGATCACGGACCTGCTGACCAAGCTGCTCCCCGGTGGGCCCGGCCCGACCGGGATCCGGCTGTCCGCGCTGGAGGTACCGAGCGCACCGGCCCTGGCGGGCCGCCTGTACCCGGGAGTGGCCGTCATCATCGACGCCCCGCCGCCACCCGACATGCTCGTACCGCTACGCCCCGGCCCGGTGCTGTGGCGCTACGACGGCTCGACCGCGCACCCGGCCGTCGATCCGCCGCTGCCCACCAGCCTCCGGCTGCTCACCGACACCACCACCGTCGAATGGTCCGACCCGGTGGCCGCGTACGACCGGGCGCTGCCACTGGGCGACCTCCCGGTCCGCGAACTGCTGGCGCTGCTGGTCCACCCGCCCGCGCGGCCGACCCCGCCGTACCCCCCGCCGCCCGGGTACACCGCCGCTGCCGCGTTGTCGTGCGAACGATGCGGGCTACCCGAGGTGGGACCGGGCCGCGCAAGTGTTCGCCTGCCTGGGGCTGCTGCACTGCTGGGAACTGGGCAGCAGTGCCGATACCGGGCCACGGCGGGAGTTGCTGGCCGCAATCGCCTTCGGGATCGAGGACTGGACCACCGAGGCGGCGCTGTTCGCCCTCGTGGTCGCGGCCTGGGTGGACCCGGATTGCCGCGCCGAGGTCCGGGACGTCGTCGGGGCCCGCTTCCTGACCGCCGTCGAGGCCGCCCGGGAGCGCCCGGTGACCATCCTCGGCTCGCTGGCCCGGCTGGCCGGGATCACCCCGGGCCTGTCGGCCGAGCTCCTCGCGCTCGCGGGTGACGTACTGGACGATTCACCACCAGACGTGGCCGGACGCTCCGAATCGAGGCAGCCCGTCCGCCGCCCCAGCCGTCGCAGCCGGCTCCTCCGCCGCCCTTGAGAGAGCGAATCAAAACTCTTCGTAATCAGGCCAATACGCAGTGTGCAAGTTCGCCCTCGGATAGCCATCACTCATCGGTGCCAGCCAATGCACCGCTACGCCATGCAGCGGTGAAACTACACAGAGTAGTCGGCTGACGATGATCCACTGAGCGTGGACGCCGCCCCCGCGCCGTCTCTGACGACCCGCGAAACCCGTTGTCCCGCAACGGAAGCAGCTAGAAACCGGACAGGTCACAGAGCCCCGACAAGGGCTCCGACCGCTGCCATGACCCGGGCCACAATCACCGTCCGTAGCTTGGCATATCCGAAATGCCCAGCCATAGTTGGACGCACAACGCCAATACGGCAAACGCCAAACAGCGTCCCCCTAACGAACGGAAGCAAAGATGCCGACCACCCGTCGAAACACCCGCTCCCCTCGTACCCGCGCCCTGACCACCCTCCTGTTCACCGGAGCCATCGCCACGGCCACCCTCGGGGGACCCGCCCTCGCCGCCAACGCCGCAGACACCACCCGCGCGACCGGCACCACCACCCACACCAACATCACCACCGTCGCCGACAAGCACGACGACAACAACACCACCAAGAGCCTGAAGAAGAAGACCACCAAAAAGCACCACAAGAACAAGACCGCCCCGCCGCGCCCGCCGCCCCCGCCGCCCCGCCGCCCCCGCCGCGCCGGCCGCGCTGCCCGCGATCAACGGACTCGACGCCGACCAGATCACCAACGCCGCCACCATCGTCAAGGTCGGCAACGACATGGGCGTCGGACAACGCGCCGAAGAAATCGCCATCGCCACCGCCATGCAGGAATCGAAGCTCTACAACCTCGACATCGCCGTCGACCACGACTCCCTCGGCCTGTTCCAGCAGCGCCCCTCCTCCGGCTGGGGCACCCCGGCTGAGCTGAACGACCCGGCCTACGCGGCGAAGGCGTTCCTGCAGGTCCTCACCCAGGACACCAGCGACTACAACTGCCTCACCTGCGCCGCCCAGCGCGTCCAGGTCTCCGCCTTCCCCGACGCCTACGCCCAGTGGGAGCCCCTGGCCACCACCGTCGTCACCACCCTCAACAACAGCTGACCCCACACCACCCAGACGCGCACCCCGCGTCCCCCGCACGCAGCGCCCGACCTCCCACCCCCCGGTGAGGCCGGGCGCTGCCGCACCCCAACCCAGACGCGCACCCCGCAACCCCCGCACGCAGCGCCCGACCTCCCCCCGGTGAGGCCGGGCGCTGCCGCACCCCAACCACCACGCCGACCAGCGACCCCGCCCCGGCGGCGCTGCGCCGATGATCACGGCGTCAAGTCGGCGATTGGCGGGCCTCCGGAGTGCCGTCGGACCCCGACAACCGCCCACTCGCAGGAGTCGGATCGTTGCGGCAACGGGTCTGGCGCGGTAGGCCGGACGGCCGGTGGGTCACGGGGTGGGCGTGGCCGCCTCGATGTCGTCGCGGGCGCGGGCGCTGGTGGACTCGCGGATCACCAGGCGGCCGGGTTGGCGGATCACGCCGGAGCGGCGCTCGCCGTCCAGGGCCGCGATCAGGTGGGCGGCGGCGGTCGCGCCGAGTTGTTCGAGGTTGAGGTCGACGGTGGTCAGCGGCGGGCGGCAGTCGGCGGCGTAGACGTCCCAGTTGTCGTAGCCGGTGACGGCCACGTCGTCGGGGATGCGCCGACCGAGTTCGTGCAGGGCGTCGCAGGCGCCGGTGGCGATCTGGTCGTTGCCGCAACAGATCGCGTCGACGGCGGGGTCGGCGGCGAGCAGCATCTGGGTGGCGTACCGGCCCCAACGGCGCGACCACTCGCCGTAGAGCGGCTCCCCGCTGGCGATCCGCAGGCCGGCCTCGGCCAGCACGGTACCCAGCGCAGCGGCCCGGTCGCGGGCGGCCCGGTAGTAGTGCGGGCCGGTGATGTGGCCGATGTGCCGGCGGCCCAGGGCAACCAGGTGATCGGCGGCCAGCCGCGCGCCACCCGCGTCGTCGGCGAGTACCGAGAGGTCGTCGGGGTGCGGGGAGTCGCCGTACACGTAGACCACCGGGACAGGCAGGTCGCGGCCGAGTGACGGGCGGATGTCGTTGCTCTCGCCGAGGATCATGAAGCCGTCCACCTGCCGGGCGAGCAGGGTACGGATGTAGTGCTGCCGGCGGATGGCGTCGCCCCGGGCGTCGCAGAGCACCACCGACATGCCCTGGTTGCCGACCGCGTTCTCCACGCCGAGCAGCACCGGCACGCAGAACCGGCCGCTCAACTCGTCGGTGAGCAGGCCGATGGTGCGGGTACGCCCGGAGACCAGGCTGCGGGCCACCACATTGGGCTGGAACGACAGCTCGGCGGCGGCGCGCTGCACCCGCCACCGGGTCGCCTCCGCCACCTCCGGTCTGTCATTGAGTGCCTTCGATGCCGTAGCGATCGAGACGCCGGCCCGTTTGGCCACGTCCTCGAGCGTCACCGCCTGCGATCTACGCCTGCCCATTGAAACCCTTTCAAGGCTGCCCAGCTCGGTGGAGGAGGGCAGGCACGTTAGGAAAGGCGAGCGTAGCCCGGCCGGGCAGTCAGCAACAGTGGTCCATTGTGGCCTATCGCGTTACCGAAACTTTACGTTGCCGAAAGCGCTTTCATAAGCAACCGTCTACCCATACCGCCGCCCCGGCACCTACCGGAGCGCCCGACCCGAACCGGGAAATGAGGACTGGCGATGACCGTGGTGCGACCGGACTCCGAGCTGACCGGCGGTCGTCCCGTCGTTCCCGGCCGTGGCCTGTTGCGCCCCCTCGGCCTCGCCGAGGTGAGCATCGTGGACGGCTTCTGGGCGCAGCGGCAGCGGGTCAACGCCAGCGCCACCCTGGACCACGCGCGGTCCTGGATGCTGCGGCTCGGTTGGATCGACAACTTCGCCACGGTGGGTCTCGGCCGGGGTTCCCGGGAACGGCGTGGCCGGGCCTTCTCCGACTCCGAGGTCTACAAGCTCATCGAGGCGATGTCCTGGGAGCACGGCCGGACCGGCGATCCGTCGCTGGAGCGCGAGATCCGTGACCTGGTCGGCCGGATCGCCGGCGCACAGGCGGCGGACGGCTACCTGAGCACCGCGTTCGGTGGCCCGGGACAGCGGGCCCGCTACAGCGACCTGGCCACCGGGCACGAGCTCTACTGCGCGGGGCACCTGATCCAGGCCGCCGTCGCCCGCGCCCGTACCGGCGGCGGGGACGAGTTGCTCGACATCGCCCGGCGGCTCGCCGACCACATCTGCGAGACCTTCGCCCCCGGCGCGAATCCGGGGCTGTGCGGCCACCCGCAGATCGAGACCGGCCTGGTGGAGCTGGCCCGGCTCACCGGCGAGGAGCGCTACCTGCGGCAGGCGATGGTCTTCCTCGACCGGCGCGGGTACCGGCAGCTGCCGCCGCAGGAGTTCGGCGCCCGGTACTCCAGCGACGACACCCCGCTGCGGCACGCCACGGTGCTGCGCGGGCATGCCGTCCGCTCGCTCTACCTGGCCTGTGGCGCGGTCGACGCGGCCGTGGAGGCGGGCGATGACGAGTTGTTGGCCGCGGTGGCCGCGCAGTTCGACCGGGCCGTGGCGCGGCGCGCGTATCTGACCGGCGGGATGGGGTCGCACCACGCCGACGAGGCGTTCGGTGAGGACTTCGAGTTGCCCGCCGACCGGGCCTACGCGGAGACCTGCGCGGGGGTGGCGACCGTGATGGTGGCCTGGCGGCTGCTGTTGGCCACCGGGGAGCCCCGCTACGCCGACCAGATCGAGCGGGTGCTCTACAACGTGGTGGCCACCAGCATCGCCGACGACGGCCGCTCCTTCTTCTACGCCAACACCCTGCACCAGCGGGCGCTGCCGCAGCCGGCCGACGACGACACCGAACGGCTGGATTTCGGCGGCGGCACCCGCGCGCCGTGGTACGAGGTGTCCTGCTGCCTGCCCAACCTGGCCCGGCTGCTGGCCAGCCTCGCCACCTACCTGGTCAGCGCCGACGACGAGGGCCTGCGGTTGCACCAGTACGCCGATTCGCGGGTGGACACCCGGCTGGCCGACGGACGGCGGGTGTCGCTGCAGGTGCGTACCCGCTACCCCGACGACGGCGCGGTGAGCGTCACGGTGGCCGGTACCGACGGCGGCACCTGGCCGTTGACTCTGCGGGTACCCGGCTGGGCGATCGGGGCGAGCGTGACCGACCGGGACGGCACCCGGCCGGCGCCGCCCGGGGAACTGGTGCTGCGCCGGGACTTCGCCGTGGGCGAGACGGTCACCCTGCAGCTGCCGGTGGGTACCCGCTGGGTGTTTCCCGATCCCCGGGTGGACGCGGTACGCGGCTGCGTGGCCGTGGAGCGTGGCCCGGTGGTGCTCTGCGCCGAGTCCACCGACCAGGCCGGCGCGTCCCTCGACGAACTCTGGGTCGACCCGGCCGGCGAACCGACCGACACCCCCGACGGGGCGACCGTCCCCGCCGTCCACCGCCGCCTGCCCGACCCGGCCCCGAACGCCACCCGCCCGCCGGCCGGCCACGAAGGCCAGCAAAGCAGGGAAGGCCAGGACGGCCAGGACGGCCAGGAAAGCCGGGAAGGCCAAGACGGCCAGGAGAGCCGGGCCGGCCAGAACCTCCCCGCCGCCGCTGACGGGCGGGCGGCGGGGGAGGGCACCCGCACCCAGGTGCGACTGGTGCCGTACCACCGTTGGGCCCGCCGTGGCCCGTCCACGATGCGGGTCTGGCTGCCCCGCCTGGACCACCTCGACTGACCCGCACCCCGAAGGAACACCGCATCCCACAGCAGTACGACATACCCGCACCACGCACCGCTGAGAGGAGTTCCGAATGAATATCCGTTCCCCCCGTTGGCGGGCGGCTGCCGCGGCGGCCGCGCTGCTCGCCGGCCTGGCCCTGGCGGCCTGCGACAGCGACAAGACCAACCAGTCCAGCGCTCCGAGCGTGGACGACGGCGCGAGCCTGACGCTGTGGACCCGGGCCGCCACCGAGCAGGTCTCCAAGGCCTACGCCGACCGCCTACAACGCCACCCACAAGAACAAGGTCGAGGTCACCGCGTACCCGAACGAGGAGTACCCGGCGAAGTTGGCCTCCGCGGCCGGCGCCAAGGCGCTGCCCGACATGTTCGCCTCCGACGTGGTGTTCGCCCCGCAGTACGCATCGCAGGGGCTGTGGCTGGACATCACCGACCGGTTCAACGGCCTGTCGGTGAAGGACAAGGTGGCCCCCGCGCACGTGCGCGCCGGTACCTGGGAGGGCCGCAACTACGCCATCCCGCACACCATCGACATGTCGGTGCTGCTCTACAACAAGGACCTCTACAAGCAGGCCGGGCTCGACCCGGAGAAGCCGCCGACCACCCTGCAGGAGTTCGCCGACCAGGCGCGCGCCGTCAACAAGCTCGGCGGTGACGTGCACGGCACCTACTTCGGCGGCAACTGCGGCGGCTGCATCGAGTTCACCTTCTGGCCCTCGGTCTGGGCCAGCGGCGGCGACGTGCTGGACGCCAAGGGCACCAACGCGACCCTCAACTCCAGCCAGATGAGTGACGTCTTCGCGCTCTACCGCAAGCTCTACGAGGAGGGCGTGGCGGCGCCGGCGTCCAAGGACGAGGCCGGTCCGACCTGGCTCGGCGCGCTGCAGAGCGGGAAGATCGGAATCGCTCCGGGTCCGTCGGTCTGGCTCGGGCCTGCTCGAGGAGAAGGGCCTGCACATGGGCGTCGCGCCGATTCCCGGGCTGACCGGTGGCGCGTCCACCTTCGTCGGCGGCGACGCCATCGGCATCGGCGTGACCAGTAGCAAGGCCGCGCAGGCGTGGGACTTCCTGTCCTGGACGATGTCCGACGACGCGCAGATCGAGGTGATCGCCAAGGGCAAGGGGGTACCGGTGCGTACCGACCTGGCCTCGAACAAGTACTCCTCGGCGGATCCGCGCATCGTCACCATCAACGGCATCGTGGCCAAGGGCAAGACGCCGTACGCCCGCAACTTCAACGCTTCCTTCAACGACCCGCAGAGCCCCTGGCTGGCCACGTGTCGGGGGGCACTCTTCGGCGACGCGGGGAAGGCGTTGTCGGACGGCAACACGGCGATCACCAAGTCGCTGCAATCAGGGTTGAGCGCCGGATCGGGTCCGGTCCGGGCGATCCCCGACCGGACCCGACCGGCACATCGGGCATCGGGCCGGTCGGCCCGCGAGGCAGGGCAGGAGTAGTGCGATGACGACGACCGTGGCAGCGCCGACGGTAGAGGTGCGGGAGCAGTCGCCCCCGCCGCGCCGCCGCCGGCTCGGGCTGCGCCGCCGCAACGCGCTGCTCGGTTGGGTCTACGCGGCGCCGACGGCGATCCTGGTGGCGGTGTTCTTCATCATCCCGCTGGTGCTGGTCTGCTGGATGTCGCTGAACCGGTGGCCGCTGCTGGGTAGCCCCGACGGTGAACGCGCCGGACAACTACACCGGCCTGACCGACAACGCGCTGGTCCGCACGGCCGCCTGGGCCACCTTCAAGTACACGGTCATCATCACGGTTCTGCTTTTCGCGCTGGCGATGGGGATGGCGCTGCTGGTGCAGCACCGCCGCCGCGGCGTCGGGCTCTTCCGCACCGCGTTCTTCCTGCCGATGGCGGTCGGCTTCGCCAGCGCCTCGCTGCTCTTCCTGGGGCTGCTCAGCGACGAGATCGGGCCGGTGAACCGGGCGTTGTCGGCGGTCGGGCTGATCCACGGGTACACCTCGTGGACCAGCGGCAGTTCGACCACGGCGCTCGGTTCGGCGGTGACGCTGGTGCTCTGGCGGTTCGCCGGGTTCAACATGCTGATCCTGCTGACCGGCCTGCAGGCGATCCCCACCGAGCTGTACGAGGCGGCCCAGCTGGACGGTGCGGGGCGCTGGCAGACCTTCCGGCGGGTCACCGTGCCGCTGCTGCGCCCGACCATCGCCCTGGTGCTCACTTTGATGATCACCGGGTCGCTGCTCGCCTTCGACCAGTTCTGGATCCTCACCCGGGGCGGGCCGGACAACAGCACCACCTCGCTGGTGATGGTGATCTACCGGGAGGCGTTCATCCGGCTGGATCTGGGGCGGGCGGCGGCCATCTCGGTGGCCCTGATGGGGCTGCTGGTGGTCTTCAACGTCATCCAGTTGAGCCTGCTACGGAGGCGGTCGCGGTGAGGAGGGTCATGGACACCAAGGCAAAGGCGGGCCGGGCCGGCTACTACTTCACGGTGTCGGCGTTGGCGATCCTGTTCCTGTTCCCGTTGCTGTGGAGCGGGTGGGCGTCGGTGCGCACCAGGAGCGGCTTCGGGCTGGAGAACTACGGCCGGCTGTTCACCGCCGACAACGGCATCCGGCCGCACCACGTGGTCAACAGCCTGGTGGTCTGCGCGCTCACGGTGGGCCTGACGCTGGTGGTGTCGACGCTGGGCGGGTATGCCTTCGGCCGGTTCACCTTCCCTGGCCGGGACGTGCTGTTCCTGGTCACGCTGGCGATCCTGATGGTGCCCTACGCGACCATCCTGATCGCCCTCTACGTGCTGCTGGGTTGGTTGGGGCTGCAGGATTCACTGATCGGGCTGAGTCTGGTGCTGACGGTCTTCCAGCTGCCCTTCTCGCTGTTCATGATGCGCAACTCGTTCGAGGCGGTGCCCCGCGAGTTGGAGGAGTCGGCGTTGGTGGACGGCTGCAACAGCGCCACCGCACTGGTCCGGATCATGCTGCCGGCGGTCCGTCCGGCGGTGGTGACGGTGACCCTGTTCGCCTTCCTGGCGGCGTGGAGCGAGTTCTTCGCCCCGCTGATCCTGTTGAACTCCACCGACAAGTTCACCCTGACGCTGGCCATGGTGAACATGCGCACGGCCAGTTTCGGGTCGATCGACTACTCGGCGCTGGAGGCCGGGGTGGTCTTCATGGCCGTCCCGTGCCTGGTGCTGTTCCTGGTGATGCAGCGCAGCTACGTGCGCGGCTTCATGTCCGGCGCGGTGAAGGGCTGAGTCCGATGTGCTGTGACGTCAGGCATTCCGGTCGCGGGCCGCCGTCGGGGGGAGGGGTCCGGCGCTGGACGACGTCGTCTCCGTCTGTCCAAGATTGTTAACGTTAACATACATGATCATCACCGAACGTAACTCCCCACACCCCACCTCTCGGAGGTAACGCCATGCTCAGCGCGTTGCGCCGCAGATGGCGGTTGGTGGCCCTGGCATCCGGCGCGGTACTCGCCGCCGGCGTGCTCACGGCCGTCACCATGCCCTCGGCCTCGGCCGCCCAGACCATCGGCTATCCGACCTTCACCAACTCCTCGGCCATCCCCCAGCCGTCCGCCGCCTACAACACCGGCAACATGATGCAGGCCATCTACGACGCCGAGAGCGGCGGCACCGACTTCTACGTCGACCGGCTGCTGGCCCGATCCGGCGGCAGCGACCCCGTCCGACGCCGACGGCGGCATCCTGATGACCCGCGGCCGTGCCCTGTTCATGAAGGTGCACACCCCGGGCACCCTCGGCTTCGCGGGCACGGGTCGCCTACATACGAGAGATCAGCGACGCCAACGCCTACACCGTCGCCATCTCGCCCGGCACCTTCACCGAGCAGACCGGCTCGCGCTGGCAGGCCCCGAGCTACTTCCGCAGCGTGCACACCAGCGGCTCGATCGTGGTGAACCAGACCAAGTTCATCACCCAGAACAACGTCGCGGTGGCCAACCTGTCCATCACCAACAACGGCAGCGCGTCGACCACGCTGCACGCTGCGCGCCACCTCGCCCTACGCCACCTCGGGCACGCGGCAACGAACTGACCGGGCAGGTCAACTCCTTCAACAACCTGACCACGCTGTACCCGCGGCTGTCCGGCGACTCGTTCACGGTCACGTCCGGCGGGCTCAACCGGTCCATCACCGTGGCCGCCGGGGCCACCGTCACCGCGAAACTGCAGATGGGCTTCATCACCAACGAGATCCCGGACTCGCTGACCGAGTACAACGCCTACAAGGGGTACTCCAACGCCACCGCGTTCGCCACCCACGTGCGGGCCTACAACCTGTGGTGGGCGCAGAACATCCCGTACTTCGACTCACCCGAGCCGGCCATCGAGAAGAACTACTACTACCGCTGGTGGTTGATGCGGTTCAACAACCTCGACGCCAACATCCCCGGGCAGACCTTCCAGTTCCCCACCTCGGTCGAAGGCGCGCTCGGCTACAACAACGCCATCGTGCTCACCCAGCCGATGCACATCGACGACCTGAAGTACCTGCGCAACCCGATGTACTCCTACGGCGACTGGCTCTCCGTCGGGCAGGTCTCCAAGGGCGCCAGGTTCCTGGACAACCCCGGCGACCCGGCGAACTGGTCGAACAGCTACACCCAGTACATCGCCGAGGCGGCCTGGCGCAGCTACCAGATCCACGGCGGCCAGCCGGCGATCGCGGACAGCCTCGCGCACTACGCCGAAGGTGACGTCAAGGGTCAGCTCAGTTACTACGACCACGACGGCAACGGGCTCATCGAGTACGACTGGGCCGCGCTCACCGGCAACGACGCCGACGCGGTCTCCTTCGACTGGAAGTCCGGCAACCTGGACCGCACCGAGTCGGCATACGTCTACAGTGGCGCGCTTGCCGCCGCGCAGGCCTACGACGCGGTCGGCAACACCACCAAGGCCGCCGAGATGCGGGCCATCGCCACCCGGATCCAGAACGCCGTGGTGAACATCCTGTGGAGCCCCAGCGCGCAGATGCTGGAGCACCGCCACGTCGCCAGCAACACCCTGGACCCGTGGAAGGAAATCAACAACTACTACCCGTTCTCGGTGGGGCTGATGCCCAACACCGCGACCTACAAGGCGGCCCTGCGGCTGCTCGCCGACCCGGCCGAGTACCCCATCTTCCCGTTCTACACCGCCAACCAGAAGGACAAGGCCGCTGCCGCGGCGGCCGGCTTCCCGGGGAGCAACAACTTCTCCACCATCAACTCCACCGTGCAGTTCCGGCTGTTCTCCTCGGTCCTGCGCAACTACCCGAGCAGCTACGTCAGCTCCGACGACTACAAGAAGCTGCTCTACTGGAACGCCTGGGCACAGTACGTCGGCGGCAACACCAACTGGCCGGACGCCAACGAGTTCTGGGCCAACTGGAACGGCTCCTCGGTCACCTACCGGTCCTGGATCCACCACAACATCCTGGGCAGCAGCAACTGGACGCTGATCGAGGACGTGGCCGGGCTGCGCCCGCGCAACGACGCCAAGGTGGAACTGTCGCCGATCAACATCGGCTGGCCGAACTTCGCGGTCAACAACATCCGCTACCGCAACTCCGACCTGTCGATCGTCTGGGACGACCCGGCCGACGGCGTGACCAGGTACCCGGGCGTGCCGCAGGGGTACTCCATCTTCGTCAACGGCAACCGGGTCGCCACGGTGAGCGCGCTGGTTCCGTTCACCTACGATCCGGCCACCGGCGGGGTCACCTTCCCGGGCACCACCGCCACCGTCAACTACAGCGCGGCGGCGGCCGGCATGCAGGCCCCCAACCAGGTGGTGCAGTCCAGCGCCCGGATGGTGGACATCCTCGCCAAGGCCGGCGTCGACATCACCGCCAACCTCACCAACCTGGCTGCCGGGGCAACCGTGTCGGCGTCCTACACCGGCTCCGGCACCAACACCGCCGCCGCCGTGGACGGCTACCCGACCAACGAGCCCTACTGGGGCGCGGGCGGTTCACCCAATGCCCAGGACTGGTACGAGGTGAACTTCGGTAGCGCCAAGACGGTCGACGACGTCCGGCTCTACTTCAAGGACAGTCGACCGGCCAGCGGCACCTACCGGGCGCCGTCGTCGTACCAGATCCAGTACCTCAACGGCAGCACCTGGACGAACGTGGCAAGCCAGGTGAAGACCCCGGCGACCCCGACCGGCAACTACAACGACGTGCGGTTCACCGCCGTCAGCGCGCAACGGGTCCGGGTGCTGGTCACCAACGCCTCCGGGGCGAAGACCGGACTCACCGAAATCAAGATGTACAACCGCGGTGGCACCACCGAGCCACCGCCGCCGACCGACACCAACCTGGCGTTGACGGCCACCCCGAGCGCGTCCTACACCTCCGCCTGGGAGAGCGTCGCCGCGCTGAATGACGGCATCGATCCGCCGTCGTCCAACGACACCGTGAACCCGCGCTGGGGCACCTGGCCCAACCAGGGCGAACAGTGGGCGCTGTTGACCTGGCCGAGCGCGGTCACGCTCAGCCGCGCACAGGTCTACCTCTTCGACGACAACCAGGGCATCGACCTGCCCGCGTCCTGGAAGTTGCAGTACTGGAACGGCACCGCCTACGTGGACGTGCCCGGCTCGTCCGGCTATCCGGTGGCGGCCAACCAGTACAACACGGTGACCTTCACGGGCGTCAGCACCACCCGGCTGCGGGTGCTCATCCAGAGCGCCCCCAACTTCTCCGTCGGCCTGCTTGAGGTGAAGGCGTTCGCCTCCTAGCGATCCCGGTGGACTCCCCGGTCGCCGCCGCCACCGGGGAGTCCACCCCCATCACCCCTTTGGGAGTTGTCATGACCAGACCATCCCGGCTGTCCCGCCGGGTCGTCCTGCGCGCCGGAGCCGTCGGCGCGGCCGCTGTCGCCGGCTCGGCTGCCGGGCTCACGCTCGCCAGCCCCGCGCACGCCGCACCCCGTACCGACATCGGCACGTCCGCCTTCGCGTTTCCGCTGAGCGCGGTGCAACTGCTCTCCGGTCCGTTCCTGGCCAATGCCGGGCGGACCCAGGCGTACCTGAACTTCCTCGACGCCGACCGGTTGCTGCACACCTTCCGGCTCAACGTCGGGCTGTCCTCCACGGCCACCGCCTGCGGCGGCTGGGAGTCGCCGAGCACCGAACTGCGCGGGCACAGCACCGGGCACGTGCTCTCCGCGCTCGCCCAGGCGTATGCGAGCACCGGCACGGCGGCCTTCAAGTCCAAGGGCGACTACCTCGTCTCGACGTTGGCCACCTGCCAGTCGCGGGCGACCGCCTCCGGGTACCACCAGGGGTACCTGTCGGCCTTCCCGGAGAGCTTCATCGACCGGGTCGAGGCGCGGCAGTCGGTGTGGGCCCCGTACTACACCCTGCACAAGATCATGGCGGGGCTGCTGGACATGTACCAGCTCGCCGGCAACGCCCAGGCGCTGACCGTGCTCACCGGGATGGCCGCCTGGTCGAAGGCGCGCAACGACGCGCTCACGCTCACTCAGCGGCAGAACATGCTGGACACCGAGTTCGGTGGCATGAACGAGGTGCTGACCAACCTCTACCAGGTGACCGGCGACGCCAACCATCTGGCGGCGGCGCAGTACTTCGACCACGCGGAGATCTTCGACCCGTTGGCGGCCAACACCGACGCGCTGAACAACTACCACGCCAACACCCAGATCCCGAAGATCACCGGGGCAATCCGGGAGTACCACGCCACCGGCGCCACCCGGTACCGCGACATCGCCACCAACTTCCACGCGATCGTCACCGGACACCACAGCTACGTCATCGGCGGCAACTCCAACGGCGAGTACTTCAAGGCCCCCGACCGGATCGCCAGCGAGCTGTCCGACAGCACCTGCGAGTGCTGCAACTCCTACAACATGCTCAAG
Source organism: uncultured Actinomycetota bacterium (assembly GCA_963794685.1). Taxonomy (GTDB): domain Bacteria; phylum Actinomycetota; class Actinomycetes; order Mycobacteriales; family Micromonosporaceae; genus CAVTWH01. The sequence continues at coordinate 595,188 of CAWCFK010000018.1, forward strand.
CTGACCCGGCAGTTGTGGTTCACCAACCCGGCCCGCGCCGACCTGTTCGACTACTACGAGAAGGCGCTCTACAACCACATCCTCGGCGCGCAGAACCCCAGCTCCACGCATGGTTTCCACTGCTACTACGTGCCGCTGCGGGCCGGTGGCATCAAGACCTACAGCAACGACTACGACAACTTCACCTGCTGCCACGGCACCGGAATGGAGTCCAACACCAAGTACGGCCAGGCCATCTACGCCTACGCCGGGGACACCCTGTACGTGAACCTGTTCATCGCCTCGGTGCTCACCTGGTCGGCGCGCGGCATCACCGTCCGGCAGGACACCAGCTTCCCGGAGGCGTCGTCCACCCGGCTCACCGTCACCGGCTCGGGCGCCTTCACCCTGAAGCTGCGCGTCCCGGCCTGGGCGGCCGGCGCGACGCTTACCGTGAACGGCGCGGCGGCCGGCGGCACCCTCGTCCCCGGCAGCTACGCCACCGTCACCCGGACCTGGGCCAGCGGCGACGTGGTGGACCTGAGCCTGCCGATGGCGCTGGCCCGGCCGGCCACCCCGGACAGCGCCACCACCCAGGCCGTCACCATCGGCCCGATCGTCCTCGCCGGGGCGTACGGCACCACGAATCTGACCAGCCTGCCGACGCTCACCCCGAGCAGCCTCACGGCCACCGGCACGCCGCTGCGCTACACCGCGACGGCGAGCACCGGAACCGTGACGCTGCTGCCCTTCTACCAGATGCACGGGCAGCGCTACACGGTCTACTGGAACGTCACGACGACCACCCCGTTGCCCGCGTTCGTCGCGCACTACCCGTTCGACGAGGCATCCGGGACCACGGCCGCCGACGCCACCGGCAACGGTCGGACCGCCAGCGTCGTCGGGGGAGCGGTGCGGGTTGCCGGGCGTGCCGGCAACGCCGTCGACCTGTCCGGCTCCTCGCAGTACGTGGCGCTGCCGACCGGCATCCTCGCCGGGGCCACCGCCTTCTCGGTCGCCACCTGGGTCCGGCTGGACTCCCTGACGAACTGGCAGCGGCTGTTCGACTTCGGCTCCAGCAGCGCCGTCAGCATGTTCCTCACCCCACGCAGCAGCACCGGCACCGCACGGTTCGCCATCACCACCAGCGGTTCCGGCGGCGAGCAGCGGATCAACGCCCCCGCCGCGCTGCCCACCGGAGCGTGGACGCACGTCGCCGTCACCCTCGGCGGCGGGCTCGCCGTGCTCTACGTGGGCGGCGCGGAAGTCGCCCGCAACGCCGCGGTCACCCTCACCCCGGCGAGCCTGGGCTCCACCACGCAGAACTGGATCGGCCGTTCCCAGTACGCCGATCCCTACCTGGACGGCGCGGTCGACAGCTTCCGCGTCTACAGCCGGGCCCTGACCGCCAGCGAGGTCGCCACCCTCGCCAGTTCCGGCCAGTAGCCCACCTGCCCCTGCGCGGGGCCACCTCGAAAGGACGCATCCCCATGCTCCGAACAATCCGACTGTCAAGACGCCGGCTGGCGCTCGCCGCCGGCCTGGCCGCGGTGCTCACCGCCGCGGTGCTGCCGCTCCTGCGGGCCGGCACCGCACAGGCCGCCGTCGCGTTCACCAGCACCCTGGTCAACTCGGCATCCGGCCGCTGCGCCGACGTCCCCAACGGCGCGAACACCTCGGCGCTGCAACTGATCCAGTGGACCTGCAACGCCGGCAACAACCAGAACTTCACCTTCAACACCGTCAGCGGCCAGACCGGCGTCTACACCATCGGCACGGTGACGGCGGGCTCCTGCCTTGACATCAACGGCGCGTCCACCGCCGACAACGCCACCGTCATCCAGTACGCCTGCCACAGCGGCACAAACCAGCAGTTCCGTACCCAGCTGGTGAGCGGTTCCGGCGCGTCCGCGCTCTACAACGTGGTGTCGGTGGCCTCCGGCAAGTGCATCGCGCCGGCCGGGGACGGCACCGCCAACAACGTCGGCCTGGTGCAGTTGCCGTGCACCGGCGGGGCCACCCGGGTCTGGCGGCTGCCCGGCGCGGGTGCTCCCGCCAGCCCGACTCCGAGCGCCACCACCGCCAGCCCCACCCCGAGCGCCAGCTCGTCGGCGGCGCGCACCTTCCGCAACCCGCTCAACCTGCACGGCCCGGACCCGTGGCTGCAGTACTACAACGGCTACTACTACCTGGCCACCACCACCTGGAACATGTCCATCACGATGCGCCGCTCGCGCACCCTGGGCGGGCTGGCCACCGCGGCCGACACGCTGATCATGGACCTGAGTTCCCGGGCCAACGGCTGCTGCAACATGTGGGCGCCGGAGTTCCACCTGCTCACCGGCCCCAACGGCACCCGCTGGTACCTCTACTACACGGCCGGTCGCAACCAGTCCGACTACCTGGGTACCCAGCGCATCCACGTGCTCGAAAGCAGCAGTACCGACCCGATGGGCCCGTACACCTTCAAGGCCGACCTGTTGGACCCGACCGCCGACAACACCTGGGAGCTGGACGGCAGCATCCTGCAACTGAACGGCCAGCTCTACCTGCTGGGCACCTACTACGCCGGCAACCAGCCGATGTTCATCAAGCCGATGAGCAACCCGTGGACCCTCAGCGGCACCCGCCGCCTGCTGTCCACCCCCACATACTCCTGGGAGACCGTCGGCGGAGCAGTCAACGAGGGGCCGGAAGTGTTGCAGCACAACGGGCAGACCTTCATCGTCTTCTCGGCCAGCCACTGCTCCACGCCGGACTACAAGATGGGTCTGCTCACCTACAACGGTGGTGACCCGCTCGCCTCGTCGTCCTGGGTGAAGAAGTCCACCCCGGTCTTCCAGCGCAGTGACGCGAACGGGGTCTACGCCCCGGGCCACGGCGGCTTCTTCTCCTCGCCGGACGGCACCGAGAGCTGGATGGTCTACCACGCCAACAACTCCGCCTCCGGAGGCTGCGACATGAACCGGACCACCCGGGCACAGAAGTTCACCTGGAACGCCGACGGCACCCCGAACTTCGGTACCCCGGTGTCGCTTTCCACCGCGCTGCCGGTGCCGTCCGGGGAGCCGGCGTCATGACGGCCGCATTCCCGACCCCGGGCCCGGTCCCCGCACCGCGCGGCCGGCGGCGGCGGCGGCTGGCGCTGCCGGCGGTCCTCGGCGCACTGCTGATCGCCGCCACCGCGGTCGTGCTGTCGTACACCCCGGACGCGCTCGCCGCCCCGGGCCAGGCCGACAATCTGGCCCGGACGGGTACCCCGAGCGCGTCGTACACCTCGCCGTGGGAGAGCGTCGCGGCGCTCAACGACGGCATCGACCCGCCGCGCTCCAACGACACGGTGAACCGTCGCTGGGGCACCTGGCCCAACACCGGCCAGCAGTGGGCGCAGATCACCTGGGGCAGTGCCCAGACGCTGCGCTCGGCGGACGTGTACTTCTTCGACGACAACGGCGGCGTCCGGGTTCCGGCCGCCTGGCGGCTACAGACCTGGAACGGTGCGTCCTATGTGGACGTGGCCGGCGCGTCCGGGTACCCGATCGCCGTCAACCGTTACAACGGCGTCACCTTCACGGCGGTCAGCACCACCCGGCTTCGGGTCCTGCTGACCAGCGGCTCAGCGTCGGTCGGCATCCTGGAGATCCGCGCGTACGCGAGCCCGCTGAGCACCGGTTCGCCGACGCCGTCGGCGAGTTCCGCGGGCCCGACAGCGAGCCCGACCGCGAGCCCGACCGCGAGCCCGACGGTGAGCCCCGGTGGGCCACCGCCGTCGCGCACCGTGCGGGTGTTCTGGCTGCGCCCCTCCGACGTGGCCTACGACCAGCGCTGGCCGGACGGCATCGCCGCGGTGATGCGCGAGGCGCAGCGCTACTACCAACAGGAGCTGGGCCGCACCTTCACTCTCAACAACCAGGTCGTCGAGGTGGTCACCGGCGAGCACCCGAAGGTCTGGTACGAGACCACTCCCAACGGAGGTGACAAGTACTGGTGGTCGGTCGCCAACATGCAGGCCGAACTGCGCCGCCGGTACGGGTTGAGCGATCCGGACAGCCGCTGGCTCATCGTGGGCGAGGTCAGCGCGGAAGGTGACGGTGCGGGCGGCGGCGGCAGCCCCGGCTGGGTGATTCTCTGCCAGCACGACGCGGACGGTGCGGCCGGTGTCCGCAGTGAGCCGATGAGCCGCTGGTACGGCGGGATGGTGCACGAACTCGGCCACGCCTTCGGCCTGCCGGACGCGTCCTCCACCGACGGCACGCCGATGTCCGCGTCCTTCTACGGCTACCCGAACACCCACTTCAGCCAGGCTCAGAAGAACGCCATCCTGAGCGGCCCCTACGCCAGCTTCCTGTCCTGATGGCCGCTCGCTTGTTGAGCGCCCCCCGGACAGGACGCCGCACGTAGTGGGCGGGTCGTCCCGGCACCGCAGGTCGCGGGGCGGTGCCGGGGCGGCCGTATCCGTTGACTGACATCGACGGGTCGACATCTATATAGTTTGGACGCCCAACATTATGGCCTGGTGTGGGCAATTCCGTTGCTGCGAAACATGAATGAACGCAGAGAGGATCACACCCATGACCGAGCGTAGACGCGGGTACGCCCTGCTGATCGCCGGAGCGATGCTGCTGGGCAGTGCCGTGGTCGGCGTCGGGATGACCGTCGCCCAGGCCGCCACGGCCGGCTGCCGAGTCTCCTACACCGTCGGCTCCCAGTGGCCCGGCGGGTTCACCGCCAGCGTGAACGTCACCAACCTCGGTGACCCGCTCACCAGCTGGACGACCACCTGGTCCTTCGGCGCCGGCCAGACCGTCGTGCAGGCCTGGAACGCCGACGTGAGCCAGAGCGGATCGGCCGTCACCGCCCGCAACACGAGCTGGAACGGCAGCCTGGCCACCGGCGCGAGCGTCAGCTTCGGCTTCAACGGCAGCTGGAACAACTCCACCAACCCGGTCCCCACCACCTTTGCGGTGAACGGGGTGGCCTGCACCGGTGCCACCGCATCGGCGTCGGCCAGCCGTACGGCCGGCGCTTCGCCGAGCGTCTCCCCGTCGCGGACCACCTCCCCGTCCGCGTCGCCGAGCGTCTCCCCGTCGCGCAGCGTCACCCCGTCCTCCAGCAGTGTCCCGTGGAACCCGCCGGCCAACCTGACCTCCGCGCTGGCCGCCGTCTGGACCCACGAGGAGACCACCTACTCCGACCTCTACGGCTTCCGTAACTACGGGTGGGACCAGGTGATGGCCGGCGCCGGCACCATCAACTACTGCGTGCGCTGGGACTCCAGCGCCTCCGTCACCGCCGCCCAACGGGACGCCATCGCCGCCAACCTGTCCCGCAGCTTCAACAAGTGGATGGCTGCGATGACCGAGAACGGCGCCGGCTGGAACCGCTGGCCGTACCCCACGGTCAACGTCAAGGTGGTCGGCTGGGCGGTCCGCGACCGGGCCCAGTTGCAGTGGACCGACAGCTCCGTCGACATCTACGTCAATAACATCCGGGAGAACGCCCCGCAGTGCTCCGAGCCGTGTGGCCGGTTCTTCCACGTCGACGGCAACTACTCCGGCTGCCCCGGCGGCGCGTCGCACCACTACGACATGTCACTGTGGCTGACCGCCGGCTTCAGCGGCGGCGCGGGCGGTGACTGGGGCCAGCGCATCGGCAGCGAGTACTACCTCGGCGCGCTCGGCCAGGAGAACATCCACATCCTGCTGCACGAGATGGGCCATACCTTCGGCCTGGACGACTTCTACGACTGGGACCCGGGCGTCGGCGGCTTCATCATGATGGCCGGCAGCGCGACCCAGATCACCGAGTTCGACAAGTGGATGCTGCGCGACTGGTGGCGGCATCTGAAGAGCAGGTACGGGCTCTAGGCCCGCAGCCCGGGTGGCCGCCGTCAGCCGTCAAGGTGGGCGGCGGCCACCCGCTTGGGCACACACATCCGCCAGGCGTCGGTGACCAGCTCCCGCATCTGCTCGACGTCGAGCCGCTCGAGGTGGCACTCGACCCAGTGGTAGCGCAGGTCGCCCCGGCCGGGCAGGAAGAACGTCTGCGGATCGCCGGCCACCAGCGCGTCACGTTCCTCCTTGGGGAAGCCGAAGCCCATGGTGGTCTCGTCCCGGGAGAACGCCACGTAGACCAGCGCCCCGACCCGGAACTTCACCCGGTCCCGGATCAGGTGCTCGGTGGTGCGCGGCAGGGTCAGCGCCAGGGCCCGGACGTCGTCGACGGTAACCATGTCCGTACCGTAGGTCGACGGTGTGACAACACCGGGGTGTGAGAGGCTCGGCGGATGATCGCAAGCCAGCGGGCACGACGAGCGTGGTGAATCAACCTGGGCCGGCCCGCTCCGGGCGGGGCGTACGCCGGGCCCGCAACCGCCGGATCATGGTGCTGATCGCCGTGCTCGCGGTGCTGGCCGGCGCGGGCACCGTCGCCGTCGCCGCACTTCGGCTGGGCGACGACTCCACTCCCACGGCCGGCGGCTCGGGGAGCCCGACGCCGGGCGACAGCGCCTCGCCCACGCCCAGCCTGCCGGTCGCCTGTGCGACGGCCACGCTGGCGAAGCTGACCGTCGCGCAGCGCGCCGGCCAGGTGCTGATGATCGGTACCCCGGTCGGCGACCCGACCAGCATCGCCGCCACCGTGCGCCAGTACCAGCTCGGCGCGGTGTTCCTCGCCGGCCGCAGCAAGCAGCCCGCCGCCACCCTGCTCGCCGCTACGAAAACTCTCCAACAGGCCGCCGCCGACAGCAGTGGCATCCCGCTCCAGATCGCGGTGGACCAGGAGGGTGGACAGGTACAGACGCTGTCCGGCCCGGACTTCCCGACCATCCCGAGCGCGCTGGTGCAGGGCACCTGGAGCACGAGTCAGCTCCATGACCGCACGGTGGAGTGGGCCAAGCGGCTGCGGGCCGCCGGGCTGACCATGGATCTCGCGCCGGTCGCGGACACCGTGCCGGCCGGCACCGGCGACGCCAACCCGCCGATCGGCGCGTTCGACCGCCAGTTCGGCTCCGACCCGGCGAAGGTGGCCGGCTCGGTCACCACGGTGGTCGGCGCAGTGCAGGAGGCCGGCATCCTGGCCACCGTCAAGCACTTCCCGGGGCTGGGCCGGGTGCGGGCCAACACCGACACCTCCACCAACGCGGTCGACTCCACCACCACCGCCGAGGACGCCTACCTGCAACCCTTCCAGGCGGCCATCGGCGCGGACACCACGGCCGTGATGATCTCCTCGGCGAAGTACCCGAAGCTGGACAGCGCGAACATCGCCGCGTACTCGCCGGCCATCATCACCGGCCTGCTCCGGCAGAAGCTCGGCTTCACCGGCCTGGTGCTCTCCGACGACCTGGGTGCCGCGGTGGCCGCGAAGTCGCTGCCGGTGGGGGACCGGGCCGTGCGGTTCCTCACCGCCGGTGGCGACGTGGTGCTGACGGTCAGGACCGCCGACGCCGCCCCGATGTCCGCCGCGCTGGTCACCGCCGCCGGCAAGGACCCGCAGTTCGCCGCCCGGCTCGCCGACGCCGCCGGCCACGTGCTCGCCGCCAAGGCCCGCGCCGGTCTGCTCACCTGCTGACCCGTGCCACCCCGCGCTTCAGTGGTTGCGCCCGCGTCACCGATTCGTGACCGTCGGGGTGGCGTCGGCCACGTTTGTCCGGGGCCCGCGCGGGTACCGCCAGCCGGTGACGACCGACCGTGTGCTCGCCGGCCGCTACCGCCTCGTCGAACCGCTCGGCTTCGGCGGCATGTCGGTGGTGTGGCGGGCACACGACCAGGTCCTCGACCGGCCGGTCGCGGTGAAGCTGCTCAGCGAGCACATCGAGGCGGAGCGCCGGCCGCTGCTGCGCGCCGAGGCACGGGCCGCCGCCCGGCTCAGCCACCCGGCCATCGCCTCCGTCTACGACTTCGGTGAGGCCCGCCTCGGGCCGGGGACGCCGCTGCCGTACCTGGTGATGGCGCTCGTCGACGGCGAGCCACTGGACACGCTGCTCGACGACGGGGCGAGCCTGCCGTGGGACCAGGCGGCCGAGATCGTGGCCCGGGTGGCCGACGCGCTGACCGCCGTGCACGCCGCCGGGCTGGTGCACCGCGACGTGAAGCCGGCCAACATCATCCTCACCGGGCGTGGCCCGATCCTGGTCGACTTCGGGATCTGCGCCGAGGCCGGTGCTCCCGACGTGGACGACGGCCTGCTGCTGGGTACGCCGGCGTATGTGGCGCCGGAGCGGCTCGCCGACGCCCCGGTCGGCCCGGCCGCCGACGTGTACGCCCTCGGCCTGCTGCTGTACCGGATGCTCGCCGGCCGGCTGCCCTGGCCCGGCGACTCCACCGACGGCCTGCTGCTCGCCCACCTGTTCCGCGAGCCCGACCCGTTGCCGGCCGCCCTGCAGGTCCCCGCCGCGCTCGCCGACCTGGTGATGGCCAGCCTCGCCAAGGAGCCGGCCGGCCGCCCGAGCGCCCCCGATGTCGCCCTCCTGCTCCGCCACTGCGTCGCCACGGCAGTCGAGCCCAGCGCCACGGCGGCCGGCTGCGCAGTGCCCGACTCCGCGGCGGCCGGCTGCGCAGTGCCCGACTCCGCGGCATCAGCCGCCACGACACCCGGCTCCACGGCAGCCGCGCCCGGCACTGCGGGTCCGGCCCGCGTCCCGGCCGGCGGGTCGCTGGTCGCTGCGGTGCTGGCGGGGACCGGCCGGGCGGGTCGCGGTGCGCCGACCTTGGCGTTGACCGGGCCGCCGCCCCGGCTGTCACGTCGGGCCGCGGCACTGAGCCGGCTGCGCCGGGCGCTGGACGGGCGCGGTCCGGACGGACGCTGGCGGGACGGCCGGTGGCAGGGTGGGGCGGTCGCCGTCGCGCTGGTGCTCCCGGTGCTGCTGGTCGCCTGGGGCAGCTGAATTCACGCCACTACCCGGTGTCAAGGGGCCTGTTCAGGCGGCTCGCCGCCGCCCGAGGCAGCCCGCGACGATGCTGCGGTGAGCGCCGCCGAGTCCGGTACCGACGACGCCGACCGCCTGGTCCGCTACGCCCGGCAGGTCGGTCTGGTGATCACGTCCGATGCCGACCCCTGCTACGAGCACGTCGGCGCGATCCTGGTCGACGGCGTGCTGCAGGCCGGCTTCAACTACCGCACCGTGCGCGGCCGGGCACTGGCCTTCCGCGACGCGTACCCGCAGGCCGGCACCACCCGTGGCCTGCTCGCTCTCGGCGGCGCCCCGGCGCTCGGCGCGATCTTGAACTTCACCGGCCGCAAGCCGGCCCGGGTGCTGGCGGTCGCCCGGTACCTCGACTCCCGGCAGCCGTCCGTGCAGACCTGGCAGCAGCTCGCCGAGTTCCTCACCGTCCCGGACCACCGGGCCGACCTGCTCGACATCCCCGGCATCGGCCCGAAAACCTACGACTACCTGGGCATCCTGGTCGGCCTGGACCGGATCGCGGTGGACGTCCACCTGATCGGCTTCGCCGTCCTGGCCGGCGTCAACGACCTGGGCTACACCCCCCTGCGCAGCGCGTACGAGGCCGCCGCCGACCGGCTCGGCTGCGCCCGCCGAGCGCTGGACCGGGCCGTCTGGCGACACATGCGCGCCCTCCCCACCGCCCGGACCCCCGCCGTCCGCCCCGCCGGCTGAGGCGCGGGCGGCGTCGCGCTGGTCGTCGCCGGCTACTGTTGCGCAACGCAGACGCGGAGTGCGGCAGGGCTGTTGACCTCGCTCGCTACCGTGTGCTTGCGGATCGGAGCGTGGAGGGGCGATGGAGCGCAGATGTCGGTGACCGTGCGTCCACCCAGGCAGTCGCCGGTGTCGGTGGTGCCCCGGGCGGTAGCGAAGCGGGATGGCTCGGGCGGCCTGCGTCGCCGTCTTGCCGGCCGGTTGGCCAGCTCGCCGGGGCGGCTGTCAGTGCTGATGGCGGTGCTGCTGACGCTGGGCCTGCTGGCCGGGCTCGCCGCCGTGGTCGGTGTCGTCCAGCGGGGAGGTGACCTGGACGGGGTGCGGGCCCGTAGCGGCCCGCTGACCGTCGCCGCCCAGGACCTCTACCGGTCGCTGTCGGACGCCGACGCCACCGCGGCCGCCGCGTTCCTCTCCATCGGCGCCGAGCCCGCCGACCTGCGCGACCGCTACCTGCGCGACATCGTGGCGGCCGGTCAGGCGCTCGCGGTGGCCGGCCGGATCGCCGAGGAGCAGACCGCCTCGCTGGCACAGATCTCCCGGGACCTGCCGATCTACACCGGCCTGGTGGAGACGGCGCGCGGGTACAACCGGCAGAACCTCCCGGTCGGCTCGGCCTACCTGCGGGAGGCGTCGACGCTGATGCGCGAGCAGATCCTGCGCGCCGCCCGCGACTTCTACAAGGCCTCGACCGGCCGGCTCGCGGACGAGCGGTCGGCCGCCGGCGGGCTGCCCTGGCTGGCGCTGGGCCTGATCATCCTCACCCTGGTCGGGCTGTTCTGGGGGCAGCGGTACCTGTCCCGGCGGACCCGCCGCACGTTCAACGTCGGGCTGGTGTCGGCCACCGCTGCCGGCCTGGTCCTGCTGCTCTGGCTCGGGCTGTCCTGGATCGGCTCGGCCAGCCACCTGCACGCCGCCAACCGCAACGGGGCCAGCCAGGTCGACCTGCTCTCGCAGATCCGGATCGCCGCGCTGCAGGCGCGTGCCGACGAAGCGCTCACGCTGGTCGCGCACGGCAGCGGCGGCGAGTTCGAGGATGACTTCGCCACCAGCATGACGACCCTCGGTGGTGGCGGGAAGTCCGGCCTGATCGGCCGGGCCCGGGCGCAGGCCAACGACAGCCGGGTGTCCGGTGCCCTCAGCGAGGTGGACAACCTGGTGCAACAGTGGCGGGAGAGCCACCAGAAGGTGCGCGACCTGGACAACAGCGGGCAGACGCCGGAGGCGGTGAAGCTGGCCATCGGCGCCGACCCGGCCGGTACCGCCACCCTGTTCAACGCCATCGACCAGAAGCTGGCCACCGCCATCGACGTCGCCAGCACGGCCTTCGACTCGCAGGCCAGGCAGGCGGCCGGGTCGCTGTCCGGTGCCGGGCTCGGGCTCGGCGTGTTCACCCTGGTGCTGCTCGTCGGCGTGAGCGCCGGCCTGGTGCAGCGGATTGCGGAGTACCGATGAAGCGTCGTCTGCCCGCCGCCCTCGCCGTCGCCGCGCTGCTCGTTCTCGCCGGTTGCGGCGGCGGCCCGGCCAAGCCGGCGGCCGGTCCGAGCTACCAGGCGGTCCAGCCCAAGGGCGTGCAGGACCCCGCCGACATCCCCAGCGCCGCCCCGGCGGACAACTCCTGCGACCCGCTGGCCAGCATCCGCCCGACCGGGTCACTGCCCGCGCCGAACGCGATGCCGGCCGGCTCCGCGATGGCGAAGATCCACGACAAGGGCCTGCTGACCGTCGGGGTCGACCAGAACACCTTCCTCTTCGGGTACCGGGACGCGGCCAGCGGGCAGATCGTCGGCTTCGACGTCGACATCGCCCGCGAGGTGGCCCGGGCCATCTTCGGTGACCCCGGCAAGGTCCAGCTCACCGCGATCACCTCGGCGCAGCGCATCCCGTTCGTCACCGACGGCACCGTGGACCTGGTGGCGCGACACCATGACCATCAACTGTGACCGGTGGAAGCAGGTCGCCTTCTCCACCGAGTACTACGACGCCGGCCAGCGGGTCCTGGTCGCCAAGACCTCGCCGGTGAAGAGCATCAACGACCTCGGCGGCAAGAAGGTCTGCGCCGCCGCCGGCAGCACCTCGATCACCAACATCGCCAACGCCCCGTCCAAGCCGATCCCGGTCTCCGTCGCCGACTGGACCGACTGCCTGGTCCTGCTCCAGCAGAACCAGGTCGACGCCGTCTCCACCGACGACACCATCCTCGCCGGCCTGGCCGCCCAGGACCCGAACCTGCACCTGGTCGGCGACCGGTTCACCAGCGAGCCGTACGGCATGGCGATCTCGCCGAAGTCGCCGGAGTTCGTCGCCTTCGTCAACGGCGTGCTCGACCGGATGCGCTCCGACGGCACCTGGGCCCGCATCTACACCAAGTGGCTGGGTGGCCCGGCCCCGCAGCCGCCGCCCGCCAAGTACAAGTCATGATCGGTCGGGACGCGGCGGAACGCGAAGTCGTCGGCCTGACCGCAGCACACGACCGGATCGCCACCGGGATGTACGCCATCGACACCCACCCGGCGCTGGGTCTGCTGCGCGGCAGCACGATCACCGGGCTGACCCGGGAGCGGGCGGCCACCCTGCTGCCCGAGGTGGACCGGCTGTGGGCGCAGTTCACCCTGTTCGGTGAGGTGCTCGACCAGATCCGGTCGCTGATCGCGCCGCGCCGGCCCACGGACGCCGCGCTGATCGAGGCCGAGCAGCTGCTCCGGGAACGGCTGCTGCACCTGGACGCAGCCGGCATGCCGACCGGCGGTGGCGCGCCGACCGCCAGCGCGCTCTCGGTCGGCGAGCTGACCCGGCAACTGGAGCAGCGGGTCGCCGCGCTCGCCGGGCAGCTGGCCGAGGTGGACGCCGCCTGGTCGGCGGTCGGGGCCCGGATCGTGCCGCTGATCGAGCGGGTGGACGCCGCCGCCACCCTCGCCACCGACCTCGGCGAGACGGCACTCGCCGACCAGCTGCGCGCCGAGGTCACCGAGGCCAACCGGCAGGACCTGGGCGACCCGCTGGCCGCCGCGCCCGGTGGCCGGCTGGCCGGGGCCGCCGCCACCCGGCTCGCCGCGCTCGCCGCCGCCGTGGACACCGCCCAGGCCCGGCTGCGTGAGCTGACCCTGCTGCGGGACGGGTACCCGCAGCGGGTCGCCGCCCTGGGTACCCTGCTCGACCAGCTCGCCGCCGCCGAGGCCGCGGTGGCGCAGAGCCAGCAGCGGGTACGCGAGAAGATCGTCGACCCGGGACTCGGTGAAGTCCCCGACGCCACCGCGGGTACTGCGCGCCCGGCTCGCCGACATCGACCGGCTGCGCCACGAGCGGCGCTGGGGCCAACTCGCCGACGACCTGTCCACAGTGGAGTCCGCGGCCCGGCAGGCGCTGGCGTTCGCGGCCACCCAGCGGGACAACGCCGAAGGGCTGATCGCCCGCCGGGACGAGCTGCGCGGCCGGCTCAGCGCGTACCGGGCCAAGGCCGGGCAGCAGGGCCTGGCCGAGCACGAGGAGCTGGGCGAGTTGCACGAGCGGGCCCAGCAGCTTCTCTTCACCGCCCCCTGTGACCTGCGGGCCGCCACCCGGGCGGTCTACGCCTTCCAGCAGACCCTCGCCACCGTGCTGGCCGCGCTGCAGTCCGACGCGCCCGCCACCCCACCGGGAGGTACCCCGTGACGTCCAGCACCATCGCCTGTCAGCGCCCCGGCTGCGCCGGCCACTACGCCGCCGACGGCTACTGCGACGAGTGCGGGCACAAGCTGCCGGGTCAGCGCCCGCCGACCTCCGGCGCCGGTGCCGGCGCGGTCAACCCGAACTCGGCCCGGTTCGGCGCGGGTACCTTCGGCGTGGCCACCGCCGGGCGCCCCGGGTTGGCCACCGGCGCGGTCACCGGGGCCGGGCTCGGCGGCACGGGCAGCACCGGGCGCAGCTCACGCAGCCGTACCGCGGGCCGGGGTCGGCTCGGCGCGAACCTGGTCGCGGTGCCGCCGGTGCCGCTGCGTGACCCGGCCAGCGCGGTGATGAAGAACCCGCAGGTACCCGAGTCGCACCGGTTCTGCGGCAAGTGCGGTGAGCCGGTCGGCCGGGGCCGGGACGGCAAGCCGGGCCGGGTCGAGGGCTTCTGCCCGCGTGACCGCACCAAGTTCTCCTTCCGCCCCAAGCTCAACCCGGGCGAGCTGGTCGACGACCGGTACGAGATCCTCGGCGCGCTCGCGCACGGCGGGCTCGGCTGGATCTACCTGGCCCGGGACCGCAACATCAGCCAGTCCGGCGCGGACCGCTGGGTGGTGCTCAAGGGCCTGATCAACGCCGGTGACCCGGACGCGCTGGCGGCGGCGGTGGCCGAGCGCCGGTTCCTGGTCGAGGTCGACCACCCGAACATCGTGAAGATCCACGACTTCGCCGAGCACCCCGACCCGGACACCGGCGAGCTGGTCGGCTACATCGTGATGGAGTACGTCGGCGGCCGCTCGCTGAAGGACCTGGCCCTCAAGCACGTCGGCCCGGACGGCCGGCGCGCCCCGCTGCCGCTGGAGCAGGTGCTCGCCTACGGCATCGAGGTACTGCCGGCGCTGGGCTACCTGCACGACCGGGGCCTGCTGTTCTGCGACTTCAAGCCGGACAACGTGATCCACGCCGAGGAGCAGCTCAAGGTCATCGACCTCGGCGCGGTCCGCCGGATCGACGACCAGACCTCGCCGCTCTGGGGCACCCCCGGCTACCAGGCTCCGGAGCTGGCCACCCTGGGCGCGTCGGTCGGCCTCCGACATCTACACCGTCGGGCGTACCCTGGCCGTGCTCAGCTTCGACTTCACCGGCTTCTCCACGAAGTACGCCGGTTCGCTGCCGCCGGTCGGCGAGGTGCCGCTGCTGGCCGCGCAGGAGTCGTACCACCGGTTCCTGCTCCGGGCCACCCACCCGCAGCCGGAGCGCCGGTTCGGCTCGGCCACCGAAATGGCCGACCAGGCCCTCGGCGTGCTGCGGGAGATCCTCGCGGTGACCGACGGGGTGCCCCGGCCCGGCATCTCCACCCAGTTCACCCCGGAGCGGCGCACCTTCGGCACGGTCATCAACCCGGCCCAACCCGAACGCCACCCGGCCGGTGGCGCCGGCCCCGGCCGTCCCGGCCCCGGGCACCGCCACTGCGGCCGCGCCGGTGCGGGTCGCGCCGACCGCGGAGGCGGCGCTGACCGGACCGGCCGTGGCCGCCGCGCTGCCGCTGCCGCTGGTCGACCCGACCGACCCGGCCGCCGGCTTCCTGGCCACCCTCGGCGGCGCCGACCAGCACGCCACCATCGCCGCCCTGCGGGCCGCGCCGCAGCGCACCATCGAGGTGACCCTGCGGCTGGTCCGCGCGCTGATCGAGGTCGGCGACAGCACCGGGGCGCTGGCCGAACTCGGCGCGGTGCCGGACACCGACGGGGAGTGGCGCCAGCACTGGTACGCCGGGCTCACCGCACTCGCGGCCGGCCGCCCCGACCAGGCCAAGCTGGCCTTCGAGTGGGTCTACAACGCGCTGCCCGGCGAGCCGGCCGCCCAGCTGGCGCTGGCCGCGAGCTGCGAGTTGCTCGGCGACTCGGACGGCGCGGGCCGGCGCTACCTGCGCGTCTGGCGGGTCGACCACGGCTACGTCAGCGCCGCCTTCGGGCTGGCCCGGATGCTGCTCGGGGCCGGCGACCGGGCCGCCGCCATCGCCATCCTCGACGAGGTGCCCGACTCGTCCAGCCAGCACCTGGCCGCCCAGGTGGCGGCCGTGCGCGCGGGCATCGACCGGGCCCCCGGCACGCCGACCGAGACCGACCTGGTGGCGGCGTCCGGCCGGCTGGAACGGCTGCGCCTGGACCAGCAGCGGCGCGCCGAACTCGCCACCGAGATGCTGCACACCGCACTGGAGTGGCTGGGCCGCGGCACCCCGGCGCAGGTGGCCCGGCCGGTCACGCCGACCGGTCCGGGCGTCTTCCTCGGCCAGGCGCTGCGCGAGCGCGAGGTGCGCCTGGGCCTGGAGCGGGCGTACCGGCTGCTGGCCAGCCTGGAGCCGGACGCGCCGGCCCGGTGGGCGCTGGTCGACCAGGCCAACGCGGTACGCCCCCGGACGGTGGTCTAGGTGGTCGTCACCAGTGCCCGGCGTGCGCCGCCCCGGTCGAGGACGGCTACCTGTTCTGCGAGGCGTGCGGCCACGACCTGAGCGAGCCGGCGCCGGCCGCCGCCCCGGCCGCGACCCGACCAGCCGGCCCCGTGGCTCTCCTCGGCCGGCGTGCCGGAGCGCTGCCCCGGCTGCGACGGCGCCGACTTCGGCGCCGAGGGGTACTGCGAGACCTGCGGCCAGCGCCGCCCGGCCGGCGAGGACCACAGCGAACTCGACCTCGGCGAGGTCGCCGGGGTGACCGACCGGGGTCGCCGGGTGCACCGCAACGAGGACGCCCTGGGCCTGGCCGTCCGCCCCGACTGCACGGTGGCGGTGGTCTGCGACGGGGTCGGCTCGTCCACCCGGCCGGACGCCGCCTCGCACGCCGCCGTGGACGCCGCCCTGCCCGCCCTGCTGGCCGTGCTGGACCGGGACGGCGTCGGTGGCCGAGGCGATCGGCGCCGGCACCCGCGCCGCCCAGGCCGCGGCCGCGCTGGTCGCCGGGCCACAGCCGGGGAACAACCCGCCGAGCTCGACGTTCGTCTGCGCGGTCGCCCAAGCGGACGGGTGACGGTCGGCTGGGTCGGCGACAGCCGCGCGTACTGGCTGCCCGCCGACGGCCCGGCCGAGTGCCTGACCACCGACGACGCCGTACCCGGCCGGTTCGCCGCCGAGCCGCCCCCGGCCGCCGCGCCAGCCGACGCCGCCGTCGACCCCGCCGTCGACCCCGCGTCCACTGTGGACGCTGCCGCGTCTGCTGCCGGTGACGTGGACGGCGCGAAGGCCGCGGCGCCCGCAGCCACGGCTGTTGTGGCGCCGCTCGCCGAGCTGCCGGAGAACGCCGGGGCGCTGCTGCGCTGGCTCGGCGCCGACGCCCCGGACACCGAGCCGCACCTGCGCACCCTCACTCCGACCGGCCCGGGCCGGGTGCTCGTGTGCAGCGACGGGCTGTTCCGCTACTCCCCGCCGACGCCCGGCTCGGCCGAGGCCGCGCCGGCCGGCGCGCCACTGGCCAGCGCCCAGGCCCTGGTCCAACTTGGCCCTGGACGCGGGCGGCGCGGACAACGTGACGGTCGCCGTCCTCACCTATCCCCCCGGGAGCAACAATGCGTGAGCAGCCCGCTTTCACCGCCGAGGTGTTCCAGAACCAGTACCTGCCGGCCGGCGGGACGACCGTGGATGCCGTGGTGACGGTGACCGCGACCGGTCGGCGGCCGGCCGGTCGGCGGCGCCGCGCCGTCCAGCGCAGTGGTCATCATGGTGGACTGCTCCGGCTCGATGGCCGACCCGGCCACGAAGATTCAACGAGGCGAAGCGGGCCACGCCACCGCGATCGACGCGCTGCGCGACGGGGTGCCGTTCGCGGTGGTCGCCGGGCCGGCTACGGCCGACCATGGTGTACCCGGCACAGCCGGACCTGGTGGTCGCGAACCCGGCCACCCGGGCCGAGGCGAAGGCCGTGGTGGCCCGGCTGCGCGCCTACGGCGGCACCGCCATGGGCATTGGCTGCACCTGGCCAACCAGCTCTTCGCGCCGTGCGCGGCCGAGGTCAAGCACGCCATCCTGCTCACCGACGGGCGCAACCAGCACGAGACGCCGGATCAGCTGCCGGCGGTGCTGCGCGCCTGCCAGGGCCGGTTCGTCTGCGACAGCCGGGGCGTCGGGCGCCGACTGGAGCGGCACCGAGCTGCGCCAGATCGCCTCGGCGCTGCTCGGCACCGCCGACGGGCTGGCCGACCCGGCGCTGCTGGCCGAGGACTTCCGGCAGATGACCGAGACCGCGATGGGCAAGGCGGTGGCCGAGGTGGCGCTGCGGCTGTGGACCCCGGCCGGCTCCACCATCCGGTTCGTCAAGCAGGCGTTCCCGCACGTCGAGGACCTGACCGCGCCGGCGGCACGAGGTCAGCCCCCGGATCGGCGACTACCCGCTGGGCGCCTGGGGTGCGGAGAGCCGCGACTACCACGTCTGCGTCGACGTGCCGGCCGGGGCGGTCGGCGAGGAGATGCTGGCCGCCCGGGTCAGCCTGGTCACCGGCGGCGACGACGCTGGCCACAGTCGCTGGTGCTGGCGAACTGGACCGACGACACCGCGCTCTCCACGAAGATCAACCCGCGGGTGGCGCACTACACCGGCCAGGCCGAACTGGCCGCCGCGATCCAGGAGGGCCTGGCCGCCCGGGACGCCGGGGACGTCGAGACGGCGACCGCGAAACTCGGCCGGGCGGTGCAGCTGGCCGAGGAGTCCGGTCACACGGACACCGCCAAGCTGCTGGCCAAGGTGGTCGACGTGGTGGACGCGCCGACCGGTACCGTCCGGCTGAAGCAGAAGGTCGAGGGCGTCGACGCCGAGCTGGCCAACGTCCGCTCGGTGAAGACGATCCGGGTGAAGCAGCAGGGCTGAGCGTCCGCTCAGTACCGAACGGAGGAAGAGATGGCCACCTGCCCGCGCGGGCACAACTCGGCCGCGACCGACTACTGCGACGAGTGCGGCGCCCCGATCGGCGGCGCCGCCCCGTCGCCGGCCGCCCCGTCGCCTGCCACGCCGAGTCCGGCCGCGCCGACCAGGTGGCGGCGCCGGCGTCGCCGGGAGCGGCGAGCCGTGCCCCGACTGCGACACCCCGCGGGCCGGCCGGTTCTGCGAGGTCTGCGGCTACGACTTCCTCGCCGCACCCGCCGCCGGCTCCGTCACCGCCAGCTCTCCGGCCGGTGGTGGCGTGGCCGGCAATGGCGCAGGCGATGCCCCGGCGGGTAGTGGCGCGGCGGGCATTGCCCCGGCGGGCATTGGTGTCAGCGGCAATGGCGGCGCTGCGGGTGGCGTCAGCGTTCCCGTCGGTGCCGGCGCGAGCGCCAGCGGTGCGGCCGGTGGGTCCGACCCGGCCCCCGCCGGGGTCGGTGCCCCGGCCGGCGACGGCGGCAGTGCCGGTTCAGCCACTTCACCGGGTACCGGCTGGCAGGTGCTGGTCGCCGCCGACCGTGCCTACTTCGACCGGATGCAGGCCGCCAACGGGCCGGACGCCGCAGCGGTGGGTTTCCCCGCGTTCTGCCCGCAGCGCCGCTTCGAGCTGACCGGCCAGCAGCTGCTCATCGGTCGGCGCAGCCGGTCGCGGGGCATCGCGCCGGAGGTGGACCTGACCGGCCCGCCCGAGGACGCCGGCGTCTCGCACACGCACGCGCTGCTGGTCGCCGGCCCCGACGGCGGGTGGAGCGTCGTCGACCTGGACTCGGCGAACGGCACCTACCTCAACGACCGGCACCGACCCGATCGCCCCGCACACCCCGGTCCCACTGGCCAACGGCGACCAGGTCCACGTCGGCGCCTTCACCACCCTGACCGTCCAGGTCTCCTAGTCGCCAGCGCTGCGGTCGCTGATGACCATCCCGCCGAGCCCGGACCGAGACGTGGGCTGGCCGACCAGTTCGACGAGAACTTCGTCGCGACAATCGTCGCCGAACACGGCAGTGACGGCCTCGGTGAACGCGGCGACGAGTTGTGCGGTGACTCTGGCTGCGTCCGCACGTGCGAACACTTCCTCGCGCATGCCAAAGGTGATCGTGGGCGCGGCCGTGGTGACCGTCGCTCCGCCGCGAGCCCACCGGCCGGGAGGAATGCCGATGAGCCTGACATCCACCGAACTTCGGACCCACTCGCCGTACCCGGACACGACAGCGCTGGTCAGTTCCCCGATAAGGCCGGGCTCACGTCCGGCGAGCTCCACTTCCAGCGCGTAGAGCGTCACGTGGGGGTCAGCCGTGCAGGGCGGCGGCGGCCAGCTCCTCCTGGCGCTGCGGGTCGGCCTGCACCTTGCGGCGCGGCAGGAACAGCGCCGGGACGATGCAGCAGAGGATCAGCACCACGGCGACCACATAGGTGTTGCCGAACGCGTCGGCGAGCGCCGAACGGCCGGCGGCGAGCACCTCCGGGGGGACCGAGTCGGCGGGCACCGCGCCCTGGGTGACCGCGCTGTACGCGGTGGCGGCCGGGCTGTGCAGCACCTGATTGGTCAGGATCACCGACATCACGGCGGTACCGATGGAGCCCGCCGTCTGCTGAATGATGTTCATCATCGTCGAGCCCCGGGCGATCTGCGCGTCCTTCAGGCTGGCCAGGGCGGCCGACATGATCGGCATCATGGTCATGCCCATCCCCATGCCCAGCACGAACAGCGCGCCGAGCAGCAGCACGTACGACGAGTGGGCACTGACCTGGGTGAAGACGGTGAGGGCGGCGGCGATGATGGCGATCCCGGTCAGTACCAGCTTGCCGGGGCCGATCTTGTCGGTGAGCTTGCCGCCGATCGGCATGGTGAGCATCGCGCCGAGGCCCTGCGGAGCGAGCAGCAGCCCGGTCTTCAGCGTGCCCTCGCCGCGCACCTGCAGGAAGTAGCTGGGGAACAGCAGCATGCTGCCCATGAACGCCACCGTGAACAGGGTCATCGTGATGACCGCGATCCGCAGGTTGCGGTTGCCGAACAGGCCGAGGTCGATCAGCGGGTGGTCCTTGCGCAGCGCGTGCAGCACGAAGCCGATCACCAGCGCCAGCCCGATGATGGCCGGGATGAGCACCTTGGCCGCGGCCACCGTGCCGGCCGACGGGATCGACGACACGCCGTAGAGGAACAGGGCGAGGCCGGGGGAGAGCAGCGCCATGCCGAGGAAGTCGAAGGACTCGCTGGGCTTGGGCTGGTCCTTCGGCAGTACCCGGAAGGCCGCGGTGAACGCGATCACGCCGATCGGCAGGTTGATGAGGAAGATCCAGTTCCAGCTCGCCGCGTCGATCAGCCAGCCGCCGAGAATCGGGCCGCCGATCGGGCCGAGCAGCATTGGTACGCCCAGCACCGCCATCACCCGGCCGACCCGCTCGGGGCCGGCGGCCCGGGTCATGATGGTCATGCCGAGCGGCATCAGCATGCCGCCGCCGAGACCCTGCAGTACCCGGAAGGCGATCAGCGGGCCGATGTCCCAGGCCATGCTGCACAGCACGGATCCGGCGACGAAGAGTGCGATCGAGGTCAGGTAGAGCCGCTTGGTGCCGAACCGGTCGGCCGCCCAGCCGGTCACCGGGATCACCGTGGCCAACGCCAGGGTGTATGCCGTCATCGTCCACGCGACCGTCGCGTAACTGGCGTGGAACTCGCGCTGGAAGGTGGGTAGCGCGACGCTGACTACGGTGACGTCGAGGATCGCCATGATCGCGCCGATGACCACCACCCCGGCCACCTTCAGGACTCCGGCGTCGAGTTTGTCGCTGCTCGGATCGGACACGGTGGTTGGGGCGCTCATGAACTACCTTCCCGGCTGGTGGTCGGACGGGGCCAACCGACAAAACCGGCTCCCCGCCCGCGACGCTAGCGTCCGGCTATCAGCCGGTCAACGAACTTCGCCGCGGGCGGACGAGGCTACCGCTTCTTCAGCGCCCGCCAGCCGCCGGCCCGGTTGTTCGCGATGATCTGCCGGAACATCGTGCTGAGCGCCGCCGCGTTGATCGTCTGGCCGGCCCGGATCGCGACGGTACGGCCGGTGGAGTTCTGGTGACCACCGGTGATGATGCCGTCCGGATCCGGGACGATGCCGCCGTCGTAGAGGAACACGTTGACGTGGTCGCGGGCGGCCAGCAGCGCGCAGACGTTGCCCTGCAACACGAAGTAGGGCTGCACGGTGCGTTTGACGGTCTCGGTCAGTTCGGGGTCGGCGGCGTGGGCGAGCCGGCGTACCTCGGCGCAGATCGTCTGCTGCCACGGCGGCAGCGCGTCGATGTAGGCATCGACCCGGGGGTCGCGGACGAACTCGGTCATCACCCCATCCTGCCCGTTTTGAGGCGGCGGCGGGCCCAGCGGTGAAAGCCGTCCGGGCATTCACGAGAATGAATCGGATGCTAGCCTCCGCTGGGTCGTGATTCGGGGCCGGCCGGCGCGGGGGGAACGCGGTGGGCTTTTCGGTGCAGGTGGTCGCGTTAGGTGGGCTGCCCGACCAGTTGGACCGGGTCGACGCCGATGCGATGAAAGCGCAGGGGTACGTCCGGGACTACAGCGAGCTGCGCTACGGCGGGCTGCTGAACAAGCTCACCGGGGCGCACTGGCCGAGTCGTACGAGGACGCGGCCGACGGCGCCCATGAGCTGTTCGAGGTGCTGGCCGACATCCTCAACCAGCTCATCGATGCTGTCATTGTGTTCATCGCCGAGGCGGCGCTGGCGGAGGCCAGTGCCCCGACGGTGATCGGGACGGTGTTCTCCGGTGCCGCGGCGGCCTTCGGGGCCCGCAAGGCGTACAGCCTCATCAAGGACATCATCGAGATAGTTTTCCTGTGCGTGGCCATCGTGGACACGCCCCGGCTCCGATACCGGGACGCCTTCCGGTGGCACGGATCCCGCGCCCGGCACTCCGACGCCGACCCCGGGTGCATCCCGGCGGATCCGGTGCGGCCCGGCTCACCTGTAGTAGAGCCATCCGGGTCTCCAAAGGACCACGGCTGTGGCTGTTTCCGATCGCCGCCACTCCCTACCCGTTTGTTCTGGGGATCGTGCTCCTGCTCGTCTGGCAGGTGCGCTCGGGTGGCCTGCCGGATCGCCGCGGCCGCGGCGGGCTTTGATCCGCGCTCCGCGATGCCGGGGCCCGCCCGCGCCGGGCACTGTCAGTCCAGCAACCAGTCGCGCAGGGACAGACCGAAGTCGCTGAAGGCGAAGTCGGCCGCCGCGACCGCCACCAGTCCACTACCCGCCAGCAGCCAGCGCGTGCCGCGCCGGGCCCGGAGACTGAGCAGCAGGCTGACCGGGGCGAGGATGGCCGCGCCGAGCGCGCCGAACAGCGCGAGCCAGACCGCCATCAACCCGTACCCGAGGTAGCCCGGGAGGTACCCGCCGATCAGGTCTTTCGGGTCGTCCCCGGAGCCGAACAGGTCCGCTCGGGAAACCCCGAGCCGCAGCCGGGCGTACCCGTAGAGGGCGAGCGCGGCGAGGTACGGCGCGATCGTGACCACCTGCAGGACGCCGACCGCGGTTCGCGCCCGGGGCCCGATCCGGGTCGCCCGCACGCCGGCCAGCGGGTGTGTCCCGGCCACCGACAGCCGCACGGCGCTGGTGGCCGCGCCGAGGGCGATCCGGCCGGGGCGCAGGCCGAGTTCGGCGGCACCGGCGACGTCGGCCTGCCACTGTTCGCGGTAGCGCGTCCGGGTGGCCGGATCGCGGATCAGGCCGGCCGCCGTGTCGACCACCCGCTGTGCCAGCCGGGTGCTCCGGCGCTCGCCGGGCAGGCGGGCGCTCACGCGGGCGCCGTTCCGGTCCGGGGTGCCCGGCTGCGCGTGGCGCGGGGTGCGGGCCGGGCGGCGTCGAGGGTGGTCCTGGCCGCCTGCGCGCCGTCGGGGGTGAGTTCGTAGAGCCGGCGGCGGGGGCCGGTGCGTTCGGCGTCGTCGTCCCAGCGGGAGGTGACCCAGCCGGCCCGCTCCAGCCGGTCGAGGAGCGGGTAGACGGTGCCGGACGGGCGGCCGGTGGCCTTGATGAGTTCCAGGCCCCAGCGCGGTTGCGGCGATTCCAGCAGGACCCGCAGCACGTCGACGGTGGCCCGACCGAGTCGGGGGAGAGGCTCCATGGGAGCTTATTCTACATAAGTAGTTCTGGTTTGGAAGTCCCGCTACAGCCCGAGCAGGTCGGCTAGCAGGCCCAACTGCATGTCGAAGTACTCGTCGCGGGCGGCGATCACGTTGTTGAGCTGGCCGAACAGTTCGAAGCTGAGTGCCCCGAACAGGTGGATCCAGGCGATCGAGCCGACCGCGAGTTGATCCGGGGTGAGGTCGACGCCGGGCAGCGCGTCGGCGAGAGCCCCGATCACCCCGGTCAGGTCCCCGGTCAGCGCGGCCGGCGGGTCGACCCGGTGCGCCGGCTTTGTCGCCAGTGCCGCGATCGCCAGCAACACCACCGGTGTACGGCGGGCGGCGAGTACGGTGTCCTGCGGTGCCTGGTACCCGGGCACCGGACTGCCGAAGAGCAGCGCGTACCCGGCGGGTTGAGCCAGTGCCCAGGCGCGGATCGCGCGACCGGTGGCGTACCAGCGGGCCCGTCCGTCGGCCCGGTCCGTAACGCTGGCGTCGCCGTCCTCGGCTGCCGCGCCGAGGGCGTTGTAGCCGTCCACGATCAGCGCGGTCAGCAGCTCGTCGCGGCTCGGGAAGTAGCGGTACAGCGCCGAGGAGACCATGCCCATGTCCCGGGCGACCGCGCGCAGCGACAGGTTGGCCCCCTCGGTGGCGAGGTGCCGGCGGGCGACGGCCTTGATCTCGTCGATCATCTCGGCGCGGACGCGGGCACGGATGGAGGCAGCGGGCATGATTCAGATTGTTGCACACATCCGAGAGCACTGCTCTTGACTGCGTCGAAGTCCCGTGCGAGCATTGTTCGTAACAGAGAGCGGTGCTCTCGAAAACGAAGGAGCGTCCCATGGCAGCGCACGTCATCGTCGGAGCCGGCCCGGTCGGTTCGGCCACCGCCACCCTGCTGGCCGGCCGCGGCGAGCAGGTCACCCTGGTCACCCGCAGCGGCAAGGGCCCCGACCTGCCAGGCATCAACCGGGTTGCCGCCGACGCCACCGACACCGACCGGCTCACCGAGCTGACCACCGGCGCGGCAGTGCTCTACAACTGCGCCAACCCGCAGTACCACCAGTGGTTCACCGACTGGCCGCCGTTGGCCGCCGCACTGCTCGACGCCGCCGAGCGCACCGGCGCGGTGCTCGCCGTCGCCGCCCCGCTCTACGGGTACGGCCCGGTCACCGCCCCGATGACCGCGCAGACCCCGCTCGCCGCCACCCACCCGAAGCTGCGACTGCGCGCCGACATGTACCGGGAGGCGGTGCGCCGCCAGGACGCCGGTCGGATCCGCACCACCGAGGTGCGGGCCAGCGACTACCTCGAAGCCAACGGACTGCTCTCGTTCATCGGCGCGCCGCTGCTGGCCGGCTCCCGGGCGTACTCACCCGGACCGTTGCACGTCCCGCACTCGTGGACTTCGATCCAGGACGTCGCCGCCACCCTGGTCACCGCGGCCACCGACGAGCGCGCCCACGGGCGGGCCTGGATGGTCCCCAGCGTCGCACCACTCACCGTCCGGGAACTCGCCGACGCCTTCGTGGCCGCCACCGGAGCACCCAAGGCGAAGATCACTGCGATCCCGTACCCGCTGCTCTGGTCCACCGGGTTGTTCATGCCCTTCATGAAGGAGCTGCGCACCACCCGGTACCAGTTCACCAAGCCGTTCGTGATCGACGCCAGCGAGACCGAGCAGACCTTCGGACTGCACGCCCGTCCGCTGGTCGACAGCCTGCGCGCGGCAGCCGAACTGATCCGGGCCGGAGCCGACTCGTCCCGTGCCACCCGGTGAGCTGATGCGTCACCACGACGCCGTCTCCTCGTCGGGAGGCGGCGTCGGCGCACCCGGCAACCGCACCGTCACCACCAGGCCGCCACCCTCGCGTGGCTCGGCGACCACGTCGCCGCCGCGCGGACATCCACCTTCCTCGGTACCCTCTTGCTATGCAGGCTGCCCCGATCACCGAGAACGAGCGCTCCCGGGAACGGCTGGTGGCCGCCACCGCCGCGCTCGCCGCGGTGCCGCAGCAACGACAGACCGACGCCACCCCGTGGCTGGCGCAGTTGGCCTTCTGGGACCAGTGGGCGTTGCAACTGCTGCGCCGCTGGCGCTCCGGTCAAATGCCCGCCCCGTCGGTGCCGGACTGGTACGACGAGGCCGTCAACGGGGCGTTGGCCGCCCAGTGGCGGGCGCTGACCCCGGCCGCCGCCGCGCAGTTGGCCGTCGAGGCGGCTGCCGCCGTGGACCGCGAAGTCGAGCACCTGGAGACGCCGGTGCTCGCGGCGCTGGCCGCCGCCGGTGAACTGCACCTGGTACAGCGGCACAACTACCGCGACCCGGTCCTCACCGCCCTCGACGCGCTGCTGAGCTGACTCCCCGGTTTACCGCACTCCCTCCCGGGTAACCGGGGAGGGTAGGTAGTTCGTGCGGGAAGGAGCCGACGATGCCGCAGCAGGCATGGAACGCCAAACGGGAACGCCAGTACGAGCACATCAAAGACAGCGCGAAGGACCGCGGCGAGTCCACCGGCACCGCCGAGCGGATCGCCGCCGCCACCGTCAACAAGGAGCGCGCGCAGCACGGCGAGTCGCGGACGGCCAGCCCCGCCACGCTGCGCGACGTGTCGGCGGGGCACCGGGGCGGCAAGCGCTCACACACCGGCGCGGCCGGCCGTACCCGCGACCAGCTCTACGCCGAGGCGAAGCGCCGCAACATCAAGGGCCGCTCGTCGATGACCAAGGCGCAGCTGGAGCGGGCAGTCGGCAACTGACTCTCGCGCCTACGCGACCCCGGGACCGGCGACCGCCGCGACCCGGGGTTGCGCGTTTGCGCCCTGGTCACAGGCCGGATGACTAGCGTTGAACGGTGCTCGCAAGCACCTGCGGCGTGCTCGCGGACCCGACTGTGACGGGAGGCAGTCCATGCGCTTCGTGGTGAAGAACAGCAGCAACGCTCAGTTCATGTTCAACGTGGTGGCGACCAACGGGGAGATCGTGGCGACCAGCCAGCTGTACACCCGTAAGCAATCGGCCCTGGACACCATCGAAACGCTGAAGCGGGAAACGGCGCAGGCCACGGTGGAGGACGCGACATGACCGACGAGCCGCTGGACCCGATGCTCGCCGACCCCGGCACGCCCGGTCGGCCACCGGTCTACCGCACCGGCTCGGAGCAGCCCTGGGACCCCGAGGACCTGGCCGTGGCCGAGGGCCGCGACCCGACCCCGGCAAACGTCGAGCGGGCCCGGCGCGAACTGGAACGCGACGGCGCGGCCGCCATCGAACGCATCGTCCCCTGAACGGCCTGCGCTGAGCGCGTGCCCTTGCGCCGCTCGCCCGCGAGCCGCCTTGCCGGTCGCGGGGCACCGTCCGGCCAGCCGGGGAATCGTCGCGGTACGGACATCAGCCGCGCCGCGTTGCGCGCGGCGGGCTAGGTTGGTCAGGTGCTGGGACTCCCGGATCACGTCACCGCCTGCCTGTTCGATCTCGACGGGGTGCTGACGCAGACCGCGAAGGTACACAACGCGGCCTGGAAAGAGACCTTCGACGCGTTCCTGCGGGAGCGCGCCACGCAGACCGGCGAGGCGTTCGTGCCGTTCGACCCGGGCGGCGACTACAACAACTATGTGGACGGCCGGCCGCGTGCCGACGGGGTGCGCACCTTCCTCGCCTCCCGGGGCATCACCCTGCCCGAGGGCGACCCGGCCGACCCGCCCTCCGCGGCCACCGTCAACGGCCTGGGCAACCGCAAGAACGAGAACCTGCTGCGCCGCATCCGCACCGACGGCGTCCAGGTCTACGACGGCTCGGTCGCCTACGTGCGCGCCGCCCAGGCCGCCGGACTGCGCCGGGCGGTGGTGTCGGCCAGCGCCAACACCCACGACGTGCTGACCACCACCGGGATCGCCGCGCTGTTCGAGGCGGTGGTGGACGGGCTGGTCGCCCGGGAACAGCAGCTACGCGGCAAACCGGCCCCGGACACCTTCCTGGCCGGCGCGAAGCTGCTCGGGGTGGACCCGAAGGCGGCCGTCGTCTTCGAGGACGCGCTGGCCGGGGTGGCCGCCGGTCGGGCCGGCGGGTTCGGGTACGTGGTCGGGGTGGACCGCGTGCACCACGCCGACGACCTGCGCGAACACGGCGCGGACGTGGTCGTCTCCGACCTTGCCGAACTCCTGGAGCACAAGTGATCCCGCAGCCTGAGTACCCGGTCGAGCCGTGGACCGTCCGGGAGACTTCCCTCAACCACGACCTGCTGGCCCAGTCCGAGTCGGTGTTCGCGCTCGCGAACGGGCACATCGGATTGCGCGGCAATCTGGACGAGGGGGAGCCGCACGGGATGCCCGGCAGCTACCTCAACTCCTTCTACGAGCTGCGACCGCTGCCCTACGCCGAGGCCGGCTACGGCTTCCCGGAGTCCGGGCAGACGATCGTGAACGTGACCGACGCCAAGCTGATCCGGCTGCTCGTCGACGACGAGCCGCTCGACGTGCGCTACGGCGACCTGCGCTCCCACCAGCGGGTGCTCGACCTGCGGGCGGGCACGCTCGAGCGCACGATGGAGTGGGCCTCGCCGGCCGGCCGGGCGGTCCGGGTACACAGCACCCGGCTGGTCTCCTTCACCCAGCGGGCCGTGGTCGCCATCTGCTACGAGGTGGAGGTCACCGACGGCGCGCCGCTCCGGCTGATCCTGCAATCCGAGATCGTCGCCAACGAGCAGCTGCCGCCCACCCGGTCCGATCCCCGGGTCGCCGCCGTCCTGGACAAGCCGCTGGTCGGCGAGGAGCAGATGGGCACCGGCACCCGTGGGCTGCTGGTGCACGCCACCCGGCACAGCGGCCTGCGGATGGCCGTGAACGCCGACCACGAGGTCTCCGGGCCGCAGCACATCGAAGTGGCCAGCGAGGCGGTCGACGACTGGGCCCGCACCACGGTGGCCTGCCTGCTGCACCCCGGCGAGAAGCTGCGACTGGTGAAGTACGTCGCGTACGGCTGGTCGGCGAAGCGGTCGCTGCCCGCGCTACGCGACCAGGTGGTGGCCGCCGTCACCGGCGCGCGCTATGTGGGCTGGCACGGACTGCTCCGGGAACAGCGCGAATACCTGGACACCTTCTGGGACGCCGCCGACGTACAGGTGGAGGGCGACCAGGAAGTCCAGCAGGCGGTCAGGTTCGGCCTGTTCCACGTGCTGCAGGCGGGCGCGCGGGCGGAACGGCGGCCGATCGGGGCGAAGGGGCTGACCGGACCGGGGTACGACGGGCACATCTTCTGGGACACCGAAACCTACGTGCTGCCGGTGCTCACCTACACCCAGCCGGACGCCGTCCGCCAGGTGCTCACCTGGCGGCACTCCACTCTGCCGCTGGCCAAGGAGCGGGCCACCCTGCTCGGGCTGGCCGGGGCCGCGTTCCCGTGGCGCACCATCCACGGGCAGGAGTGCTCCGCCTACTGGCCGGCCGGCACCGCGGCGTTCCACATCGGCGCGGACATCGCTGCCGCCGTGGTCCGCTACGTCAACGCCACCGGCGACACCGAGTTCGAGCGCACCGTGGGCGTGGAGCTGCTGGTGCAGACCGCCCGGCTGTGGCGTTCGCTCGGCCACCACGACCGGCACGGCGCGTTCCACCTGGACGGGGTGACCGGGCCGGACGAGTACACGGCCGTGGTCCGGGACAACATCTACACCAACCTGATGGCCCGCCGGAACCTGGTGGCCGCCGCCGACGCGGTGAACCGGTACCCGGACGTGAGGCACACCCTGGAGGTCACCGACGAGGAGACCGCCGCCTGGCGGGACGCGGCGGCCGCGATGGCCATCCCGTACGACGAGGAGTTGCGGGTCCACCAGCAGTCCGAGGGCTTCACCCGGTTGCAGGAGTGGGACTTCAACAACACCCCGGCGGAGACCTACCCGCTGCTGCTCAACTACCCCTACTTCGACCTGTACCGCAAGCAGGTGGTCAAGCAGGCCGACCTGATCCTGGCGATGCACTGGTGCGGCGACGAGTTCAGCGCCGAGGAGAAGGCCCGCAACTTCGCCTACTACGAGGCCCGTACCGTGCGGGATTCCTCGCTGTCGGCCTGTACCCAGGCGATCCTCGCCGCCGAGGTGGGCCACCTCGACCTGGCCCACGACTACCTGGGCGAAGCGGCGCTGATGGACCTGCACGACCTCAACCACAACACCCGCGACGGCGTGCACGTCGCCTCGTTGGCCGGCGCCTGGCTGGCGTTGGTCGCCGGCTTCGGCGGGCTGCGTGACCACGGTGGCGAGCTGTCCTTCACGCCCCGGCTGCCCGGCCGGCTGACCCGGCTGGTCTTCTCGCTGCTCTGGCGGGGCCTGCGGCTGCGCGTCGAGGTCACCGCCGAGCAGGTCAGCTACTCGCTACGCGACGGCATCGAGGGCGCTTCGGTGGAGCTGCGCCACCACGGCCAGGCTGTCACGGTGACCTCGCAGGGCCCGGTGACCCTGGACATTCCGCCGCTGCAGCCGCCCGGCCCGGCACCACGCCAGCCCCGCGGTCGCCAACCCGCCCGCCGCGTTCCCGAGAAGTCCGACTGACCGGGGGAGTTAGCTGGCGTCCGGGTCCGCGCCGGTGAGCAGGTCCAGCGTGCCGGTCATCGCCAGCAACCGCTCCACCTGGCCCTGCAGGTTGACCACCCGGAAAGTCCAGCCCCGCGCGCCGGCCGTGCGGTACGCCCCGACGAGGGTGCCGAGCGCCGTCGAGTCGAGGAACTCGGTCTGCGCCAGGTCGATCACCAGGGCGGTTGCGTCGGCGGTGTCGAAGGCGCTGGCGAGCGCCTTGCGAACCGGGTCGATCGCGTCGACGTCGAGGTCACCGCCGAGGTGAACGGTGACGACGCCACGGTCCACCGTCAACTCAGTCGTCACCTCTGGGCTGACCACCCTACCCACCTCGCCTCGTTCGGGTACCCACAGCGTGCCAGCAATGTGGCCGTCGCGCGCGGCGGGGGCTGCCGGTCAGTACCGGGCGGCCCAACGCAGGCCGCGTTCGGTGATCGTCCGGGTGGCCGGCACGAGCAGGTCGGCGGGCGCGTGGCCGAGGGTGCTGACGAAGACCCGGCCGGCCCCGTACCGGCGCAGCCACACCACCGGCATCACCGCGCCGGCCGTCTCCGCGACCCCGTGGTCACCGGTGAAGGTGGTGCTGGCGAGCACGGTGAGCGTCGGGTCGAGGTGGCAGAAGTACTGCTCGGTGTGCACGTCGTAGTCGGCGATGCCGGCGACGATCGGGTGCTGCGCGGTGATCTGCACCCGGTAGTCGACGAAGTCGCCCGGGTGGCACAGGAACCGACCGCCCACCAGGAACTGGTAGCCGGGGGAGTCGTAGCAGGTGGCCACCGCGCCGCCGTGCCAGCCGGCGAAGCCGGTACCTGCCTGTACCGCGGCGAGCAGCCCGGTCTCCTGCTGGCCCGGTGAGCGAGCCGCCGGTCCAGCACTGCACGATCAGGTCGACGCCGGCCAGCGCGTCCGGGTCGGCGTACACCGCGAGTTCCTCGCTGACCTGCACCCGCGCGCCGTCGGCACGCAGGCCGGCCGCGAAGATCTCGGTGCACTCGACCGGTTGGTGCCCGTCCCACCCGCCCCGCACGATCAGTACCCGCACCCGGCCACCCTAGCGCCGTCAGCCAGGTAGCCCGGCCGGCGACGTTCGCCCGTGGGACCGGGCCGGTACAAGTACCCTGAAAAGGAAAAAGACCGCATTATCGGCCGCGTGGAAGGAGGCCCCCAGAGTGTCCACGGCCACCGAGACGCCGCCCCGCTCGCCCGCTGAGGCGTTGACCGAGGCGGCCACCGCTGCCGGCTTCGCGCCGTCGATCCACAACACCCAGCCCTGGCACTGGCGGGTCGGCTCCGACTTCCTGGAGTTGTGGGCGGTACCCGAACGCCAGTTGCCGGCCACCGACGCCGACGGGCGGATGGCCGCGATCAGTTGTGGGGCGAGCCTGCAACACGCCCGGGCCACCCTGACCGCGCTCGGCTACCGGCACACGGTGACCCTGACGCCCGACCCCGACCAGCCGCAACTGCTGGCCCGCACCGTGCTGGGCGACTGGCAGCCCGCGCCGGACGAGGCGATGCGGCACTTCCAGACGATCACGCTGCGGCGCACCGACCGGCGTCCGGTCATCGACGAGCCGGTCGCCCCGGACGCGCTGAGCCGGCTGCGCGCCGTCGCCGAGGCCGACGGCGAGCACCTGCACGTGCTGAGCCACGATCAAATCATCGAGCTGGCCGCCGCGGCGTCGTACGCGCAGCGCACCGAGGCAGCCGACGAGGTGCTGCGCGGCGAACTCGGCTACTGGGCCGGCGGGCAGGCCGCCGACGGGACCGGCATCCCAGCCGCCAACATTCCCGCCGAGCCGCCACAGACCACTGTCCCCGGCCGGGACTTCCAGCGACAGGGCAGTCTGCAGATCAGCGGCGGACACGACCGGGCGGCCAGCTACGCCCTGCTCTACGGCGAGCGCGACGACCTGGCTGCCTGGCTGACCGCCGGCCAGGCACTCGGCTCCTGCTGGCTCGCCGCCACCGAACTGGGCCTGTGCGTGCTGCCGCTGTCGGCAGTCGTGGAGGTGGTGTCCACCCGGGAACGGCTGCGCGCCATGCTCACCGCCGGCGACCACCCGCACATGGTCGTCCGCCTCGGCCACGCCGACCCGCAACTGCCCGCGCCTGACCCGACGCCCCGGCTGCCGAACACCGAGACGGTGGAGATCCTGCCGGGCGCGGAGGCGACACCGTGACCGTGGAGCCGATCTCCGCGGAACTCTTCGAACAGGCGGTCCGGGCCGCCGTGCTGGCACCGTCCCAGCACAACGCGCAGCCCTGGCGGTTCCGGCTGGCAGCCGGGGCGCTGGAGGTGCACGGTGACCCGGCCCGGGTGCCGCCACTCGCCGACCGGGCCGGCTGGGGCATGCGGATCGGCTGCGGCGCTGCCGCTGCCAACGCCCAGCTCACCCTCGCCGATGCCGGTATCCGGACCCGGCTCACCTGCTGTCCCACCGATGGGGACGAAAGCCTGCTGGCCCGGCTGGTACCGGTCGGCACCGGCCCGGCCACCCCGGTGGAGCAGCAACTCGTCGCGGCGATCCCGAAACGGCACTCGCACCGTCGCCCGTTCGCAGCTACCCCGGTACCCGCCGACGCCCGGGCGGCGCTGGTCGCCACGGCGGCGGCGCATGGCGGGTGGCTGACGCTGATCACCGAGGTGGCGCAGCGGGAGCAGGTGGAGGCGATTCTCGCGGTTGCCGAGCGGTCCCTGCGCGAGGATCCCGCGTACGCCGCCGAACTGGCCGAGTGGATCAACCCCGGGGCGGCTGGCACCGGCATCCCGGAGCACGCGGCCGGGGTGGCTCCCGAGCAGTCCGACGAGCTGTCCCTACGCGACTTCGGCGGCACCCCGCGAACCCGGTTCGAGACCTTCGAGCCTGAGCCGTTGATCGCCGTACTCGGCACCGACAGCGACACCCGCCACGACGAGGTGGCGGCCGGCGTCGCGTTGCAGCACGCGCTCCTCACCGCCACCGTCGCCGGCCTGGCCGCATCGCTGATGTCGCAGCCCATCGAAGTGCCTGCCGCGCGCCAGAAGCTGAACGCCGTGCTGCTCCGGACCGGTGTGCCGCAGATCCTGCTGCGCATCGGCTACGGCAGCGCCACCTTCGCCACCCCCCGCCGCCCGATCACCGACGTCATCGACCCCTGACACCCGGCTCGCGATCCGAAGCCCGAGGCCCGATCGCAGGCTGCGGCAGGGAGGGAGGCGGTCAGCGGGAGACGAGCACCTTGAGCGCGCCGGTGGCGGTCGGGTCGCTGAACTCGTCGTAGGCCCGCATCATCTCGCGAAGGCGTACCGGTGGGTGATCATGGTGCTGACGTCGAGCCTGCCGGCCGCCAGCATCGCCAGCAGGGTGGGCGTCGAGTAGGTGTCCACCAGGCCGGTGGTGATGGTGACGTTGCGGATCCACAGGTCTTCCAGGCGCAGGGTGGCCGGCTTGCCGTGCACGCCGATGTTGGCGACGTGCCCGCCGGCCCGGACCAGCGCGGTACACAGCTCGAAGGTGGCCGGGATGCCCACCGCCTCCATCACCACGTCCGCCCCCAGCCCGTCGGTGAGGTCGCGGACGAGCTCGGCCGGGTCGCCGCAGTCCACGGCGACGGTGTGGGTGGCGCCGGATACGCGGGCGGCGGCCAGCCGGGCCGGAGCCCGGTCCAGCACCACGATCCGGGCCGGCGAGTACAGCCGGGCGGTCAGCACCGCGGCCAGCCCGATCGGGCCGGCCCCGACGATCACCACCGTGTCACCGGGGCGGACCCGGCCGTTGAGCACGCCCACCTCGTACGAGGTGGGCAGGATGTCGGCGAGCAGCACCGCCGCGTCGTCGGGCACCTCGGCCGGCAGCAGATGGGTGGCCAGCTCGGCGAACGGCAGCCGGGCGTACTCGGCCTGCACGCCGTCCACCTGGTGGCCGAGAATCCAGCCGCCGCCACCGAGGCACTGCCCGGCCCGGCAGGTTAAGGTCCGGTCATGATCCGCTGGTGTTACGCCTTCATCGACCGTCCCCGTGCCGACTACGACCCCGCCTGCGAGTTCTGGGCGGCGGTGACCGGCAGCACGCTGTCCGCGCCGCGCGGCGATGCCGGCGAGTTCGCCACCCTGCTGCCGGCGGCCGGCGACCCGGCGCTGAAGACGCAGGTCGTCGGCGGCCCCGGCGGCACCCACCTGGATCTCTGCGTCGACGAGGTACCCGCCCTGGTGGACCGGGCGAAAGCGTTGGGCGCGACCACAGTCGACGACCACGGCGACTTCGTGGTCCAGCGCTCGCCGGCCGGCATCACCTTCTGCGCGGTGTCCCGACGCGGCGAGGCCGAGCGACCGCCAGTGATCGCCGCCCCGGACGGCTCGCGCAGCCGGGTCGACCAGGTCTGCCTGGACATCCCGGCGGACGTCTTCGACGCCGAGGTGCGGTTCTGGGAACAGCTCACCGGCTGGGAGTCCCGGCCGGGCGCGCTGCCCGAGTTCCACGTCCTCACCCAGCCGGCCGGACTGCCCCTGCGGCTACTGCTGCAACGCCTGGACAGCGACCGGGCGGCCGGCGCCCACCTGGACCTGGCCTGCTCCGACGCGGCCGCGACCCGGGCGCTGCACGAGAGCCTCGGCGCCACCCTGCTGGCAGATCGTCCACACTGGACGGTGCTGGCCGACCCGTCCGGCGTCGCGTACTGCCTCACCCACCGCGACCCCGACACCGGCATCCGCGCCTGGTAGCAACCGATCGCCAACTTCGTCACCGGTCTGGTGATCTCGGCGCTCCTGTTCGGACTGCTGGCCGCGCTGAGCTGGAATTCGGGCGACCGGGCGGGCCGGTGGCTGCTAACTTTCCCGCATGACAACGCTGGTACAGGTCGATCTGCGCGCCGACAACCAGCGGCTTACCTGTTGGGTCAAGCCGCCCGTCCGGGTCGGCGACCGGATCACGCTGAAGGACCACGCCGACCCGACCCGACTCTGGGATGTGCTGCGGGTGGGTACCGCCCGCGATGCCGGCGACGTCAAGCGTGGCTGGCACAACGACCTGCTGCGCGGCTGGCGCGACCAGCCGTGACCGGCACCCGGACGGACAGCACCGCCCCAGGGCGCAGTGCTGTCCGTCCGGTCAGCCGGTGATGTCGCCCGGCGGTGAGTGCCGCCCGGCGGCGGCCTCGCCCGGCGGCGGGCTCGTCACGCGGGGGCCGTCAGCCGGCGGGCCAGCAGGCAGCCGTGGTAGGGCTCGGGTGAGTCGGGGAACTCGACGGTGAGCTGCCGCACCGGCTGGAAGCCGACGCTGCGGTAGTAGCGCACCAGCTTGCCGTCGCCACCGGCGTAGCAGTCCAGCCGCAGCAGACTCGCCCCGGCGTGGACGGCCAGCCGCTCGGCGTTGCGCCACAGCGCCGCCGCCGCGCCCCGGGCGGCCGGCTCCAGCGCGGTGACGAACGCCTTGATGTAGACCTCCGGCTCGTCGACCGGCGCCACATACGGCGGCGGCCCGTCGGTCACCGCCATCGTGCCCAGCACCGTGCCGGCTGCGGGGCGCGGGTCACCGTCGACAGCCAGCCACAACCAGCGACTGTCCACATGCGACCGAACCCGTTCGGTCCAGAGTTCGGACGTGGAGAACGGCTTGTCCCCCCACTGCGCGAGCCGCCCCTGCGCCGCCAGCCAGGCCACCCGCGTGTCGTAGACGGCCAGTATCGCCGGCACGTCCGCCGGCTCCGCCAGCCGCAACCGCACCTGCCCCACCGGATCCGGGGCCACCGTCACCGGCTCCACGGCTCGTCCGCGACAGTCACCGTCGCGCCGGTGCGGGCCGATTCTTCGAAGGCCAGCGCGAGCGCGTGGTCCTGGCAACCCTGTGCCAGCGGGTACGGCGGCGGTCCATCGCCACGCGCCCACACCCCGGTCGCCTCCGCGAGCGCCGCCACCGCGATGTCGTCGTCGCTCAAACCGGTGCCGGCGAACGGATTGCGGTACACCACCCGACCGTCGAAGCTGAGGTGCTTGAGATCCAGGCCCTCCAGGTTGAGGTCGTGGCCGGTCTGCCGCCGGCTGATTGTCGAAGCCACCGGGGTACGCGCGTCCGCGAGCCGGACCACCGTGTCGTCGACCAGCTCCCCGTGGCTGCCGCGGACCACGATCCGCCGGCCCCGCAGCGGATTCCACCACTGGTTGTCAGTGAAGTCGTAGAGTCCCATCCGGCCGTCGAAGTCCAGCGTGCCCAGCGTGGTGGTGGCCGGCTTCGGGGTGGCGTCGTCGGTCCAGCCGGCCGGCGTGAGCGGGTCCACCAGCGGCGCCACAAACGTGCGGGCGTCCACCCGGGCCGCGTCGAAGTCGACGCCGAGCAGCCCACGGATCAACGAGACCGCGTGGTACAGGTGGGTGGACGAGAGCTGCACCGAGGTCGGCGCGCCGATCACCCCGCTACCCAGCACCGCGAGCCGGGCCGCGTGCCCCGGCATCAGCAGGTACTGCTCGGCCACCTGGACCAGCCCGCTACCGCCCACGTCGGCCCAGAGCGCCCGTAGCCCGGCCAGGTCCGGCGCGGGTGGCGTCTCGGCAAGCACCCGCACGCCCAGGGCGACCAGTTCACGGGTGGCGACCGGGGTGACCGGCCACGGTACCGAGACGATCACGTACTCCGGCCGCTCGTGGGCCAGCAGGTCGTCAACACTCTGGAAGGCCGGTACCCCCCAGCGCCCGGTGACCTGCCCGCCGCGTTCGGTGCTGCGGGAGACCACGCCGACCGCGCGCAGCCGGTCCGGCAGCAACCGCGCCAGCCGCAGGAAGAACTCGGCCCGCCAGCCGGTACCCACAATCCCGAATGTGCCCGCCGCAGCCATCCGTGCCTCCGTCCGTCATGATCCTTCTGGTCACGGTAGTCCCGCGACGCCGCGCCCGACCGGCCGGGCCGAGCGGGCGGAGAATCTGCGTCGGGCAGGGTAGACAGGGCGGGGTGCCGTTCGTCGTGCTACCGAATCGTCAGTCCCGACCGAGGAGGCGCCTTGAAGTACCTGCTGCTGATCTGCACCGAGGAGCCGATCGTCGCGCCGCCCGGCGACCTGGACGTGCAGCCGTGGGTGGACGAGCTGAACGCGCGTGGCGTCCGGCTGATCGGTGACCGGCTGCAACTCGCCGAGTCCGCCACCACCGTGCGGGTACGCGACGGCGAAACGCTCGTCTCGGACGGCCCGTACGCGGAGACCAAGGAGCAGATGGGCGGCTTCGACGTGATCGACTGCGCCGACCTCGACGAGGCCATCGAGATCGTCTCGAAGCACCCGATCGCCCGGTTCGGCATGATCGAGATCCGCCCGTTCTGGACCCAATGACCGACGAGGGGACCCCGATGACGATGGCCCGCCGATGACCGCGACCGACCGGGTCGGCGCGCTGCTGGCGGCTGTGCACGCCGACCAGTGGGGCCGGATCGTGGCCAGCCTGATCCGGCTCACCGGCGACTGGGATCTGGCCGAGGAGTGCGCCCAGGATGCCTTCGCCCGCGCGCTGGAGCGCTGGCCGACCGACGGCGTACCGGACAACCCGGGCGCCTGGCTCACCACGGCCGCCCGCAACCGCGCGGTGGACCGGCTGCGCCGCGGCGCCGTGGAGACGACCAAGCTGAAGGAGGTGGCGGGCATGGTGCCAGCCGGTCCGCCGCCGCCCCCGGACGGCAGCGCCATCCCGGACGACCGGCTGCTGCTGATGTTCACCTGCTGCCACCCGGCGCTGGCAGTGGAGTCCCAGGTCGCCCTCACCCTGCGCACGCCTCGCCGGATTGACCACCGCCGAGATCGCCCGCGCCTTCCTGGTCAGCGAGAAGACCATGGCGCAGCGGCTGGTGCGGGCGAAGAACAAGGTGCGTAACGCCGGTATCCCGTTCCGGGTGCCGCCGGACCATCTGCTGCCCGAGCGCACCACGGCCGTCCTCGCCGTGCTGTACCTGCTGTTCAACGAGGGGTACTCGGCAAGTGCCGGGGACGACATCGTCCGCCGCGGCTTGACCGGCGAGGCGATCCGGCTGACCCGGGTGCTCGTCGCGCTGATGCCGGACGAGCCCGAGGCGCACGGGCTGCTCGCCCTGCTGCTGTTGCAGGACAGCCGCTCGGCCGCCCGGCTGGACGCCGCGGGCGACCTGGTGTCCCTGCCGGACCAGGACCGGACCGCCTGGGACGCCGACGAGATCGCGAGGGTCTGTCCATTCTGGACACCGTGCTGGCCCGACGCCGCCCGGCTTCTACCAGATCCAGGCCGCCATCGCCGCCTGTCACGCCACCGCCGCGCAGGCCCGGGAGACCGACTGGGCCCAGATCGCGCTGCTCTACCGGGAACTCGCCCGACTCGCGCCGAGCCCGGTGGTGGAGTTGAACCGGGCTGTCGCGGTCGGCATGGCCGACGGTCCGGACGCCGGCCTGGCGCTGCTGGAGCGGTTGGCCGACGATGGCGCGCTGCTGGCCGGGTACCACCTGCTCCCGGCGACCCGCGCAGACCTGTTGCGGCGCGCGGGCCGGCATCCCGAGGCGGCCGCCGCCTACCGGGACGCGCTGGCGCTGGCCGGCACCGCCCCCGAGCGGCGCTACCTGGCCCGCCGCCTGGCCGAGGTCGGCGGATAGCCCGAACCGGGAACCCGCGAGAGGCGAGTTGCGGCCCGCGTGTCGAGAAGCTGGCGGTGGCTACGACTTCGGGGAGAATGCCAACGGACGGGCAGGAGGAAAACCGCCGTGAAGTACATGTTGATGATGAACGGCCGCGCCGACGATGTGATGAGCGTGGCCGACTGGTCACCCGACGATTTCGCCCGGCACATCCAGTTCATGAAGGACCTCAACGCCGAGCTGACCGCCAACGGCGAGCTGGTCGACGCGCAGGGGCTGGCCATGCCGGACCAGGCGGTGATCGTCACGGTGGACGCCGACAGCGCGCCGGTGGTCACCGACGGGCCGTTCGCCGAGGCCAAGGAGTTCC
This sequence comes from uncultured Actinomycetota bacterium, assembly GCA_963794685.1. Taxonomy (GTDB): domain Bacteria; phylum Actinomycetota; class Actinomycetes; order Mycobacteriales; family Micromonosporaceae; genus CAVTWH01. The sequence goes on from CAWCFK010000018.1 coordinate 634,011, forward strand.
TGATCGGGTACTGGATCGTCGAGGTGGACAGCCGGGAACGCGCGCTCGAGATCGCCGGCGCCATTTCCGCCGCGCCCGGCCCCGGCAACAAGCCGCTCCCGGTCCCCGTGGAGGTCCGCCAGGTGATGGGGCTGTCGACCCCGGTGGACGCGTATTGACCGGCCCAGCCGATCCGATCCGGCCGGCCGGGCCGGACGCGGCGCAGCTGACCGAGTTGCTGCGCGAGCTGATGCCGCCGGTACTGGGTGCGGCGGCCCGCTGGTTCGGTGACTTCGACGCGGCCGAGGACGCCGTGCAGGAGGCCCTGCTGGCCGCCGCGACGCAGTGGCCACGCGAGGGGGTACCCGATAATCCCCGGGCGTGGCTGCTGCACGTCGCCGGGCGGCGGATGACCGACCAGGTCCGGGCCGAGGTGGCCCGGCGGCGGCGCGAGGAGCTGGCTGCCGCGCGGGATCCCGCCCGGCAGTTGGCGCCCGCGTCGGATGCCGGGCCGTCCGACCAGCGACGACACTCTGCTGCTGGTGTTCATGTGCTGCCACCCGGCGCTCACCCCGGCATCGCAGATCGCGTTGACGCTGCGCGCCGTCGGCGGGTTGAGCACGGCGGAGATCGCCGCCGCCTTCCTGGTGCCGGAGTCCACCATGGCGCAGCGGATCAGCCGGGCCAAGCAGCGGCTGCGGGCCTGCGGCGTGCCGGTGGCCAGGAGACCAGGCCCGGGGGAGTGGCCCGGCAGGTTGCGGGCGGTGCTGCAGGTGCTCTACCTGATCTTCAATGAGGGGTACACGGCCAGCTCCGGCCCCACCCTGCAACGAGTTGAACTGGCCGACGAGGCGATCCGACTGACCCGACTGGTGCACCGGCTGCTGCCAGCCGAGCCGGAGGGAGCCGGACTGCTGGCGCTGCTGCTGTTGACGCACGCCCGGCGGGCAGCCAGGACCGATCCGGCCGGCGTGCCGGTACCCCTCGACGAACAGGACCGCTCGTCCTGGGACCACGAGTTGATCACCGAGGGTGTCGCCGTCCTCAGTGCCGCGCTGCCCGTCGGCGCCACCGGCCCGTACCAGCTGCAGGCGGCGATCGCGGCGCTGCACGACGAGGCCGGGAAGCCCGCCGACACCGACTGGCCGCAGATCCTGGCGCTCTACGAACTGCTGGAGCGGGTGGCCCCGTCGCCGGTGGTGACGCTGAACCGGGCGGTCGCGGTGGCGATGGTGCGCGGCCCGGCTGCCGGGCTGGAGTTGTTGGCGTCGCTGGAATCCGACGATCGGCTGGCCGACCACCACCGGCTCGTCGCCGTCCGCGCGCATCTGCTGGAGCGCGCCGGTGACCGCGCTGCCGCGGTCGCCGGGTACCGGCTCGCGGCCCGCCGCACCACCAGCGTCCCCGAGCGCGACTACCTGATCGCGCGGGCCGGCCGGCTCGCGGTGCACCCGCAATCCGTACCGGAATGACGAACAGCCCAGCGGTCGGGGGACAACCACTGGGCTGTTCATCGCGCCACCCCGGGTGACCCGGGGGTGCGGTGCTACTCGGTCGGCTGGACGGTGTCGCCTTCAGCCGGGCCGGATTCGTTCGCGACCCGGGTCGGGCCGCCCGTGGTCACCGCGATGCGCTGCGACTGGCTACCGGCGTAGACGCCGGCCACCCGGACGGTGAGCACGCCCGCGTCGTAGGACGCGCTGACCGCGTCCGCGCCGACGTGACCGGGCAGGGTGAACGCCCGCTGGAAGGTGCCGTAGCGGACCTCCCGGACGGTGCGGCCATTGGCGTTCTCGCCGCGCTCGTCCCGGCGCTCGCCGCGGATGACCAGGCGGGAACGGTCGACCTCGACGGTCACGTCCCGCTCGACGTCCACGCCGGGCAACTCGACGCGGACCACCGCGTCCTCGCCGTCCCGGTCCACCTCGGCGGCCGGCGTGAAGCCGCGTGCCGCCGGCAGGGTGGCGGTGAACGGGGTACCGAAGGCGCGCCGGACCAGGGTGTCGAAGACCGGGTCACGTCGCGTCCAGACGGATACAGCACTCATGATGTGTCTCCTCGAATGTCCCGTTGTTCCAGGCTCTCGTGAGCCGACATCCGAGATAACTTGAGTCGGGTCGACTCAATTCCGGGCAGCACTGTGGGCCCGGCCACAGCCGGCGGTGGCGGTGCAGTGGGTCAGGTTCCGCCGTCGGCGTCGTCGGTCGGGGTGTCGTCGGTAGGGGTGTCGTTGGTTTTGGCGGCGCGGCGGGCGTCCCGGAGCAGCTCCGGCGGGACAGAGCCGCCACGCAGCCGGCTCGGGTCGAAGCCCTCCCACGGGTCGAAGTCGACCTCCAGCGGCTCCTGGCCGGGGCGCTGCGCTTCGGGCACGTTGCGCAGGTTCAGCCGGATCCGGGTCCAGGTGCTGCTGCGCCCGCGCATCGAGTCGACCAGCAGGTCAGCCGTGTCGAACTGTTCGAAGATGCCCGGATGCCGCGATTTCCAGCGCTCCAGCCCGGCCATCGCCTCGGCCACCGTGGCGCTGCGGGCAATCTCGATCAGCGGCATGGTCGACTGGCGACGCCCGCCGGCCGGGGCGTCGGCGCCACCCGCGGACTTCGCCCCGGCGGACGGAGGAGGCCCGTGACTTCGCGCCGGTCGGGGTGTCCGGGCGCGGTTCCGCGGCGTACCGGCCGGAGTCGTTCTGCTCCTCGGCCAGGGTGAGCAGGCCGGTCAGCTCCTCCGCGACCGTCTCGATGCCGGCCCACGGGTCACCGCGCTCGGCCAGCCGGCCGGGCACCGTGGCCATCGTGTACCCGGCCGGGTCGCAGCCGGCCACTTCGTCCCAGAACAGCGGGGTGCTCACCCGGCCGTCCGCGGTGGGCCGCACCGACCAGGCGCCGACCGTGGTGCGGTCCTTGGCGTTCTGGTTGTAGTCGAGGAACACCCCGTGCCGCTCCTCCTTCCACCAGCGGCTGGTGGCCAGCTCCGGTATCCGCTCCGCCACCTCCCGGGCGACCGCCAGGCCGGCCGTGCGGACCTGCGCGAACGTCCACGCCGTCCGCAGCCGGCTGTAGATGTGGAAGCCGCGCGAGCCGGAGGTCTTCGGCCAGCCGGTCAGCCCGTAGTCGGTGAGCACGTCGCGGACCACCAGGGCCACCTCGCGCACCTGCGACCAGGGCACTCCGGGCAGCGGGTCCAGGTCGATGCGCAGCTCGTCCGGGTGGGTCAGGTCGTCGGCGAGCACCGCGTGCGGGTGCAGGTCGATGCAGCCCAGGTTGACCACCCAGGCCAGGCCGGCCGCGTCGGTGAGCACGATCTCGGCGGCGCTGCGCCCGGACGGGTACCGCAGGGTCACCGTGGCCAGCCACTCGGGTCGGCCCTGCGGCGCGCGCTTCTGGTAGAACGGCTGCTCGTCGATGCCGTTGACGTAGCGCTTGAGGGCCATCGGCCGGCCGCCGACCGCCCGCAGCACCGGCTCCGCCACGGTCAGGTAGTAGCGCACCAGGTCCACTTTGGTGGTGCCGAGCGCGGGGAAGTAGACCTTGCCCGGGTTGGTGACGGTGACCTCCCGGCCGGCGACCTCCAGGACCTCCTTGGGGCTGGCCATGCCCGAAACCCTACGACACCCCGGTGACATCGGCGGCCCGGTTGACCCGCTCACCCGTCACCCCGTCTGCGCGTGCCCGCCTGCGCGTCGTCGCGCCTGCCTGTCAGCCCGGTAGCAGGTTGCCGCGTGGGGCGGGCCGGCCGAGGGCGGCGAGCAGTCGGTCGCCGGGCGGCGCGGTGTCCGGGACGGGGAGCGCGGCGGCGAACCGGACCGGCCGGTCGTCCGCGCATACCGTCAGTGGCACCAGGTCGAGCAGGTCGGCCGCGAGGGCCGTCGGGATCGGCCGGTCCACGCCGCACGCGGTGGCGACGTCCCAGCCGTGCACGCACACCTCGATCGCACCGGCCCCGGCGAGCAGGTCGGCCGCCAGCCGGGCGTCGGCGACCGCGACCGGTGCGCCGACCACGCCGGGCCGGTGCAGCCAGGCGGTCAGCAGCGCGTGCGCATCGCGGCGTACCTCCTCCGCCGGGTCGGCCGCGGCCGTGCAGGCCAGCACCGGCGTGAGCCGTACCCGGGAACCGGCGGCCGCCTCGGTGAGCGCGAGCAGCCCGTCATCCAGATGGGTCAGCAACATCCGCAGGTCCCACCCGGCGCACGGCGTCGGATTGCCCAGCATTGCCGGCCTGACCAGGGACAGGCAGCCCAGCGTGTACCCGATCGCGCGCTCCAGCAGACCGACGCCCGGCCAGCCCGCCGCCCCGGCCGCCGGCGCGGCCACTAGGACCCCGCGCCGGGCTGGGGCTGGGGCTGGGGCGGGCCGCGGTGGTCGGCTGGGGCTGGGCCGCAGCGGCCGGCAGGGTCGGCGGGAGACCGAAGAGGGGGAACAGGGACAGGTCGAAGAAGCACGTCACCCGGCTGACTCCGCCCTCGGTGAGGGTGAGCACCGGCAGGTTGAAGGCGCGGTAGCTGCCGTCCGGCGCCCGGATGTAGAGGCCGAAGGCGGGTTGCCCGTTCGCCCGGACGGGCAACAGCCGCATCGCGCCCGGCCCGTCAGCCGGACAGTGCGTGTCGATCAGCGCGCCGATCCGCTCCGGCCCCCGGAACCAGCTCAGGAACGGTGGCATCTCCCAGACCGCGTCCCGGGTGAACAGCGCCACGATCGCCGGGATGTCCTTGGCCTCGAACGCGGCCAGGTAGCGGTCGAGCAGTTCCCGCTGCCGGGCCGCCGACGGCTCGACGAGGTCGTCCGGGGACGGGTTGACTGTGGCCAACTGCGCCCGCGCCCGTTGCAGGGTGCTGTTGACAGCGACCGTAGTGATGCCCAGCGCCTGCGCCACTTCGGCCGCCCGCCAGCGCAGTACCTCCCGTAACACCAGCACGGCCCGCTGCCGGGGCGGCAGGTACTGCAGCGCGGCGATCAGCGGCCAGCCGGATGCTCTCCCGCGCGGCGACCACCTCGGCCGGGTCGCTGCCGAGGGTGCCGACCTGCGCATCCGTGACCAGGGCGTCGGGTACCGGCTCCAGCCACGGCAGCTCGGCCTGCTCCAGGGTGTCGGTGACAGCAGAGTCGGCAGTGCCGAGGCCGGTCGGCAGCGGTCGACGGGCCCGGTCGTGCAGCGCGGTGAGGCAGGCCCGGGTGGCGATCTGGTGCAGCCAGGTCCGCAGCGACGCCCGCCCTTCGAACCGGTCGTACGCCCGCCAGGCCCGCAGGTACGTCTCCTGTACCAGGTCCTCGGCGTCGTGTACCGAGCCGAGCATCCGGTAGCAGTGCGCCAGCAGCTCCCGCCGGTACCCCTCGGCGATCCGCGGGAACTCCTCGGCCGCCACCCGCCCACCGGCCCGGTCCTCGCCGGCCGGCGCCGCCCCGGGCCGGGGGTCTGCCGTCGCTATCGTCCCGGAATCGAGCATCGCGTCCCTTTCCCCCTGGTCGGCTGTCGCTGGTACTGACCCTCGGGGCGGCCGGAAGTCATCGGCCGTCGGCGATTCCCGATCGGTGGCGTGCGGCGAGTCTCCGGTCATCCGCCGAGTCAACCACCACAGCGGCCGGCCGGCGAAGCACCGCCACTGACAGTTCAGCCTGCGCTGCGGCTGCTTCGCCGGGCGGGGCGCGGGTCGGCGCGGCAGGATGGTTGGGAAGGGGGTTTGCGCACGCCCGAAGGGAGAATCGGATGGCAGGGCAGGTGGCAAGCGCAGAGGTCGAGATCGATGCCGAGCCCGGGCAGGTCTGGGCGGCGTTGACCGACCCGGCCAGGATCGAGAAGTACATGTTCGGTGCGCAGGTGGAGACCGACTGGCAGGTCGGCAGCCCGATCACCTGGTCGGGCGAGTTCCAGGGCCGCACCTACCAGGACAAGGGCACCATCGTGGCGGTCGAGCCGCTGCGCCGGCTGGTCCTCACCCACTACAGCCCGCTCTCCGGCCAACCGGACACGCCGGCGAACTACCACACGCTGACCTACCGGTTGACCGGTGACGGCGACCGTACCCGGGTGGTCCTCGACCAGGACAACAACGCCAGCGCCGAGGAGGCGAACACTCCCGCGCCAACTGGCAGACGATGCTGGCCGGCCTCAAGGAGTCGGTCGAGACCGGCTGACCCTCGGGAGCACCCGAAGTGGCGGCGACCGGCCATCCGCGACCCCGGCCGCGGGTGGCCGGAGCTGCCGATTCAGGCGGTGAGTGACGGTGCTGCCCGCCGGACACTCTTCACGCCGGCCGTCGCCGAGCAGCCAGACCGACTGCCGGCCCTGGACGGTGAACTTCTCCGGCCCGCCCACCAGCGCGGTGTCCTCGTCCACACCGACCAGGTGCACCCCGGCCCGGGGCCGCAGGAACGGCCTGGTCAGCAGGTCGGGCAGCCGGCCGAGCATCCGGTCGAAGTGCGGCAGCACCTGCACGTGGGGGAGCAGGTCGAGGCCGGCCTTCGGCTCGCTGCCGGGCATCCGCAGCGACGGCACCCGGGTCGCGAACGCCATCGCCCCGGCGCTGCATCCGGCCAGTGCCGCGCCGGCCTGCCAGGCCGCCACAATCGCCGTCCACAACGGCGTGTCGCGCAGCGTGTCGGCGAGGAAGCCGGGATCGCCACCGGACAGGTAGATCAACCCGGCACCGGCCACCTGGGCCACGATCGCCGGATCAGCGGCCTCCTCCCGACTGGTCACCACCAGCGGCACCGCCTCGACGCCCAGCCGTGCCGCCTGCGCCTGACCCAACTGCGTCCAGTACGCCAGCCGCGCCGCCCCCTCCCGCCCGGCCGCCGTGGGGAGCTGCACGTACCGCGCCGAGCGCCCGGCGAGCAGCCCCGCCTCGACGTCGAACATCGCCGCCGTGTACTCCCCGGACCCAACCAACGCCACCGGACCCGACATCGTGCACCCTCCCCGACGGCCCGGACGGTGGCCGCCGCCTACGAGTGTGCCCGACGGCGGGCCGCGACCGCCCCGGTCGCCTCACCATTCGCGAACCCTCCACAGTGGAGCGGCTGCCGGCGTCGACGGTGGGAACGGCCGCTGGTGGTGGTCGGTGGAGCTGGCCCACCGGTGGCGGCCGATCGGCGGACCGTCAGGAGGTGGCCGGGGTGGCCGGGGTGGCCGGGGTGGCAGAGGAGGCCGGGTCGCCGGTCGTGCCGGGCGGGTGGGCGGGCGGTGGGCTGCCGGTGGTGAGGTGCGGGGTGGTCGGGTCGAGGCGGGTGATGACCAGGTAGGAGATCACGGTGGCGATGATGACCAGCGGCATCGCCTTCGCGCCGGCGCTGCCCAGCAGCAGGACGATCAACATGATCGCGCTGATCGGCAGCCGGAGCATGGCGGCGACGGTGGCGGCCGCGCCGACCGCCGCCCCGGTGGTGGGCGGCAGCCCGGGCAGGTGCGACAGCAGGATGCCGCCAGCCGCGCCGAGGAACACCGCCGGGAAGACCGGGCCACCGCGGAACGCCGCCAGCGAGCCGGCGTAGGCGATCGCCTTGGTGAGGAACAGCAGCAGGAGCACGCCGGCCGGGAAACTCGGGCCGGTGGTCAGCAGCCCGGGCAGCGCAGCCTCGCCGGAGAACAGCACATCGAGCACGTCGTACCCGGTGACGGTGGCGTACAGGCTGGCGAGGATGGCGATGCCCAGGCCCACGGCGGTGGTGGCGCCCAGCGGGTACCGGGTGACCCAGGGCACCAGCAGCCGCGCGCCCCGCCGTATCGCGAAGATCGTCAGTGGGGCGAGCAGCCCGATGACGATCGCCCAGCAGAGCTGGCCCACGGTCGGGGTGGGGGCAGCGGTGGGGTGGCCGGCGCTCAGCGTGAGCGGGGTGAGCCCGGTCAGCTTGCCCAGGCCGGTGAAGACCAGCGCGCCGACGCCGGAGGCGAGCAGGCCGGGGAGGAGGACCACCATTGCTGTGGTGCCGCCCAGGCCGGAGGCCTCCAGCAGGAAGATTGCGCCGATCAACGGCGAACCGAGCAGTGTGCTGATGGCCGCGAAGCTGCCGGTCGTGCTGATCAGCATCCCGGCCCGGTCCGGCACGCCGTGCTTCACCAGCCGCAGCAGGACCAGGGCGAGCCCGCCGCCGATCGCGATGAGCGGCCCTTCCGGTCCGATCACCGGCCCGAACCCGACGCTGAGGATGGCTGCCGCCGTGATGCCGAGCAGCTCCGGCCCGGTGATCAGCTTTCCGGCGTGCAGCCCGTCGATCGGCAGCGGGCCGCCGCGACCGGGCGCGTACTTGGCGATCAGGCCCACCAGCACGCCGGCGATCACCATCGGGATCAGCGGCCACCAGCGGGGTGTGGTGCCCAGCCCGAGCGCGTGCGGGATGGAGTCGTAGATCCAGTGGTCGAGCTTCTGGAGCAGTACCAGGATGAAGTAGGCGATCACCGCGATGGGGGCGCCGAGCAGCGCGGCGAAAACCAGCAGCCCCCGGTACTGCCGGGTGTGCAGCAACTCGCCAGGGTCGCCGGTCGTGCTCATCCGGCCCGGCCAGGTCGCGCCCTGTGGGTCATATGTCCAGATTAACGTAGAACCAGGAGAAAGCAGGCAAGTCGGTCGGCTCACGGGCCCGGTTTGCCGCCACCGGTCCGGGGGTATCCGCGTCGGGGATCCGCCGGCTCCACCCCCTGTCCGACGGCTTCGCGCTCGATCCGCCGCAGCTCGCTGCTCATTACCCGGGAGGGCAGATGACCACCGACCGACAGCCTGCCGCCGATCCCGCCACCGGCGCCGTCAAGACCAGGGTGCCGGCCCGCCTGGACCGGCTACCGTGGTCCCGCTGGCACTGGATCATCGTGATCGGGCTGGGCACTGTCTGGATCCTCGATGGTCTCGAAGTCACCATCGTCGGCAACCTCTCCGGGCAGCTGGCCAAGGACGGCTCCGGGGTGGACATCACCCAGAGTCAGGTGACCGGCTTCGGCGCTGCGGCGTACGTGCTCGGCGCCTGCATCGGCGCGCTGTTCTTCGGCTGGCTCACCGACCGGTTCGGCCGCAAGAAGCTCTTCCTGATCACTCTCGCGGTCTACCTCGGCGGCACCGCGCTCACCGCGCTGTCCTTCAGCTCCTGGTGGTTCTTCCTGTTCCGGTTCGTCACCGGCCTGGGCATCGGCGGCGAGTACGCGGCGATCAACTCGGCCATCGACGAACTGATCCCGGCCCGGCACCGTGGCCGCATCGACATCGTCATCAACGGCACGTTCTGGGCCGGTGCGGCGCTCGGGGCGCTCATCACCATCCCGCTGATCAACCAGTTCCCGGTCAACATCGGCTGGCGGCTCGCCTTCGGCCTGGGCGTGGTGCTCGGCGTGGTGATCCTGCTGGTCCGCCGGGCCGTCCCGGAGAGCCCACGCTGGCTGTTCATCCACGGCCGTGGCGAGGAGGCGGAACGCCTGGTCGACGAGGTGGAACGGCAGATCGGCGGCGACCTGCCACCGGCCGAGCAGGAGCTGACCATCCACCAGCGCCGCTCGGTGGGCATCTTCGAGGTCGCCAAGACGCTGTTCGCCCGCTACCCGAGCCGCTCGGTGCTGGGCCTGGCGCTCTTCATCGGGCAGGCGTTCCTCTACAACGCGGTGACTTTCGGCTTCGCGCAGATCCTGGAGACGTTCTTCAAGGTCGAGTCCGGCCACACCGGGTACTACTACGTGGCCATCGCGATCGGCAACCTGCTGGGGCCGCTGCTGCTCGCGCCGCTGTTCGACTCGGTCGGCCGACGTCCGATGATCGCCGGCACCTACCTGCTCTCCGGTGCGCTGCTGTTCGGGACAGCCTGGCTGTTCCACAACGGATCACTGACCGCGACCACGATGACAGCCTGCTGGTGCGTGGTGCTGTTCTTCGCCTCGGCCGGCGCGAGTTCGGCGTACCTGACGGTCAGCGAGGTCTTCCCGATGGAGACCCGGGCGCTGGCCATCGCGGTCTTCTACGCCATCGGCACCGGCCTGGGTGGCATCATCGGCCCGCTGCTCTTCGCCAAGCTGGTCGGCAGCGGCAAGGTGGACGACACGGTGCTGGCGTTCAGCATCGGCGCGGCGCTGATGATGGCCGGCGGCGTGGTCGCGGCCTTCCTCGGCGTCCGTGCCGAACGGCGCGGCCTCGAGGACGTGGCCACCCCGCTGACCGCCCGGCACGACACTTCCCCGTCGGCTCCGATCGCCGCCGGTTCGCAGAGTTGACCGGATTACCAAGGTGGCCGGGTAATCGGCCGGAGGGATGAAGGAATGACAGACAGACCGCTGCCGGTCTCCCCACACCGCAGGCAGGGTGGCGAGGCGCGGGTACCGGCGGCGCTGGCCACGCTGGCCGCCATCGCCCTGTACGCGCTGCTGCCGCAGCAGGTGACGGTCGGCCCCCGGTACGTGATCCCGGCCCTGGAGCTGCTGCTACTGGTCACTCTGGTGCTGGTGAACCCTCTGCGGATGAGCCGCCAGAACCGGCTGAGCCGGGCGCTGGCGATCACCATGATCCTGCTGATCGCGCTGACCAACTTGGCGTCACTGGGGATCCTGCTGCACACCCTGGTCACCTCGGATACCGGCGACGGCGGGCAGTTGCTGCTCGCCGCGCTGCAGGTGTGGGCCACCAATGTGATCGTGTTCGGGCTGGCCTACTGGGAGCTGGACCGGGGCGGCCCGGTGGCCCGCCACCTGTCCCGCCGGGTGGACCTGCCGGCCGCGGACTTCCGCTTCCCCCAGGACGAGGACCGGGACACGGTGATCGAGGTGCACAAGAGCGCCAGCGAGGTCAGCGGCTGGATGCCCACCTACCTGGACTACCTGTACATTTCGCTGACCAACTCGTCCGCCTTCAGTCCGACCGACACCATGCCGCTGTCGGGCCGGGCCAAGCTGCTGATGGGTACCGAGGCGACCGCCGCCCTGGTCACCTCTGTCGTCGTGATCGCCAAGGGGGTCGGCAGTCTCAGCTGACCCGGGCATTTCAACTTACTTGCGCGATGCAAGGCAGTAGTTTCCGTGCTGATTCGCCGGCCAAATCGCAGGGCTGATTTGGCCGGCGATCGGCGGTTAACCGGCGACGGAGTGGGAAGCATGGAGTCATGACCAAGACAACCTGGCGGCCGCACGAGAAGCACGGCGAACTCGACACCGCCGACCGCAACGAACTGCCGGACTCCGTGTACGCGTTCCCCGGCAAGCGCAAGGAGCCGCTCACCGACGCCAGCCATGTCCGCAACGCGGTATCCCGATTCGATCAGGTGGAGGACGTCACCGACGCCGAACGGGACCAGGCTTTCGCCAACATCCGCAAAGCCGCCGAGCACTACGGCGTCGAACTCGCCGAGTCCTCCTGGCACGACCTCGGCAAACCATCCTGATCGACCGGCCCTCGGCCACGCTGCTACGGGCAGCGCACCGGCGCCCCGGCGTGGCCATTGGTCGACTGCTGGACCACCGTGACCTGCTCGACTCCGGGTAGTTCGCGGATCGCCCCGACCGGTGCGCAGTCGAACTCCTTCGCCTGCGTGGTGAGCCGGAACGACTCGGGCAGCGCGTCCGGCGACACTTGCGCGACCATGTCCGGCTGATCCTTGAAGATCTCCTTGTAGTTCTGCCACGCCTGCTCGCGGGTCTCGAACCGGATGCCGTCCACCGGATGCAGGGCGTGCGCCGCGGACTCGATCGCCGCCTTCTGCTCCGCCGTCACGTCATGCTTCAGGACCACGGCGACGTTGTACATGGGCTGGTCAGCCCGATTGGCAACAAGGAACACCGCGGTCGTCGCGGACACCCCGAGCAGCACCGCGACTACCGCGACGATGACGAGCGGAAGCCACCGCCGGCGCGGCGAAGGCAGAGCTAGCGGCGATGGTAGAGATCCGGCAGGGGGCTGCGACATGGCGGATATTCAACCACGCTCCCTCGCCGATCATGGACCCCTGCCGGCCGGGTGGCCCATCCCCTACCTGTAGTCGGCGAAGACCCGGCGGGTGGTGCCGTCGACGGTGATCGCGCCGCCGTGCGGGAGGATCCACTGCGGCCTGGTGTGGCCGAAGGGGATGCCGACACAGACGACTGCCTCCGGGTTGTAGCGACTCACCACCTCGACGATCGCGTCACGTTGGTCGGTGCGCAGTCGTGCCCGTTCCGGGGCCGGCGGGCGGCGGGTGAAGTCGGAGACCGGCGGCCGGGCCACCAGGACCGCGTCGACCGCGCCGAGGATTCCGCGTTCGCCGAGTGAGCGGACGATCCAGCCGACGTTGCGCGCCGGGAGGAGCTCCTCGGAGGTTTCGATGATGAGCACGCCCCCTTGAAGGGTTTGCGTGGGGTACGGGAATCGCCCCGCGGTCAGGATCCACTCGATCACCTCGAGGCAGCCGCCCCAGGCCTGACCAGTCACCGACCTGGCCGGCCCGTGCCAGCTCCACGGCTCGGTTGGCTCGCGTTCACCGAAGGAATCCAGCGCACGCGGGTCGGCCCAGTCGATGCCGACGTCCTCGGACTCGCCGGGATCGGTGATTTCGAGTGACTCGCCGGTCAGTAGGGCTGCCCGCAGCGACCGTGCGTGGATGTCGTCCACGGCAGGTCCCGGGCCGAGGTGGACCTGGGACGAGCCGCCGTAGAAGCTCGCGATGCCGATTGCCCACAGCCAGTGGTGCAGGTTGGTGTTGTCACTGGTACCCAGGAACGGCTTGGGGTCCGTCCGGGCAAGTTCGGCGTCCAGGTGCGGGATCACCGTGATCTGGTCCTCGCCGCCGATGACGGCGAGGATTCCGCGGATCTGCGGGTCCGCGAAGGCGGCGTTGATGTCTGCGGCGCGCGCCTCAGGGGTCGCTGCGACCTCCCGCGTAGTCGGGTACTCCACGGGAATGAGGCCTGTCACCGCTATGAGGCGACGCATCGCCTGCTCATGCAACTCGGGAAACGCGCCAGCCGCCGCAAACGACGGCGAGAGCACCGCAATGCGATCTCCGGGGCGAGCTTTCGGAGGATGGACAAGGTCAGGCGCCATGCCCGAGATCTCAACACGTCACCGGCGGGGGCGCATCCAGTTATGTCCGCCGGTCCGCGGCGACGCCGGTGATTGACTCCCGGGAAGGGCGAAGCATGGGCCCCCGGCCGGATGCAGATCGGGCGTTGTGAATGTCAGCTGCAGCCGGCCCCGGCGATGCCCTGGGCCAGTTCCTTGCCGGACTGACCGGTGACCCGGATCGAGTTGATGTCGCCCTGATACGCGACCTTGGCGGCGGCATTGCAGATCTCGCTTCCGCACGCGACCAGCGAGGAGAGGGCCAGAACCGCGGCAATCGTCAGCAAGGCGTTTCGTTTCGTCACCGGCCTGACCGTAGGCGGTGCCTGCTGCCAGTCGATCTCTTTGTCACGATGGCGTCACTTGGCCAGCGATCCGCCAACTCGTCGCGGCGGGGATCAACGCGCGGTGCCTGCGCACCACAATGCCGTTGTGCCGGCCAGGATGCAGACGTCGCCGTTGCTGCGCAGGACGAGTACCGCGCCGGGGTGGCCGGCGGTGCCGCTGGTCCACAGTGGACGCTGATCCTGGGTGTAGACGGCGAAGTTGCCGTCGTCCTGGAAGGTGGCCTGGTAGCCGCCCGGGGCGGTGTTCGCGTGCCACAGCCGGGTACCGGCCGCGTCGGTGATGACCAGATCCCCGTCGGTGCCCATCCGCAGTGTGGTGCGGTCGGTGCCGGCCGTGTCACCGCGGAACAGCGGCCTTGTCGCGGTGATGGTGAGGCTGGCCGGTCGGGTCGCGGTGAACGTCGTGGCGCGCGGTGTGGTCGTGGCGGGCTGCCCGGGGGTACCGCTGCCGGGGGCGCTGGATCCGGTGGAGCGCTTTGCGTAGGGGTCGACTGAGGGGCGTGCGCCGGAAGACGGGGAGCCGCTGGCGACGGGGGCTGCGACCGTCACCGGCGCCGGTGGCACGGGCGGCGTGACCGTGTCGCGGCCGGCGTCGCTGAGCACCGCCGTCAACACCGGGAAACTGGCGATCAGCACGGCGACGGCGAGCACCAGGTACCACCGATCCAGCAGTGGCGACCACCGGCGGTGCCGGCCACCAACGGGATCGGCTCGCGCACCGGGATCCGGGGGCTGGTCCTGCGTCATCACTCCACCAACGTCGTTCCTGCGCGGGACCGGGAGATCCGCCGCGGCTGCGGCCAACTGGTCCGGCGGTTCACCGGCCGTAGTGTCTCACCCGGCCGGGCTGGTGGCATCCGGCGAGTGGATCAAGGCGATCCGGCGGAGCGGGTTCGTCAGGGGCTGGCGGGGGCAGGTTCGCGGAGGTAGGCGCGGTCGAGGATGGTGGAGATCTCGGCCAGGTTCTCGGGGCGCAGCCCGTAGTAGATCCAGGTCCCCCGCCGGTCGGCGTTGACCAGGCCGGCTTCCCGCAGGATGCGTAGGTGGTGGGAGAGCGTCGGGCCGGTCACCTCGAAGGCCTTGGCCAGTTGCAGGACGCTCACCGTGCCGTCCGGGTGGCTGGCGATCAGGGAGACCAGGCGGAGCCGGATCGGATCGGCGAGCGCCTTGAGGATCCGGGCGAGACTGTCGGCGTCGGCGCCGGTGAAATCGTCGGGCATGGTCAGAGGAGGAGGCGTACCGGGCTCAGCGCGTACGGGGTCAGGTGACACCGGGGCAGTGTGGCAAACGTGAACGTACGCGAGCAACCCTTCATGATCGGGGCTAATCGTGTGCACCCACGGTGACCAGTGACTATGCGTGGCTGCTGTGGGATTGATAACAGTACGGGATGGCGATATCACTACGCGTCAATATTTGCGCGGTAAACGTCCAGCAGGCGCTGCGCGGCGAGCGCGGGCGGTAATGTACCCTCCGCTACCGAGCGTTCAAGTTCGGGCGTCAGCGCCCGTACTCCCGGGTGCTCGCGGTAATCGTCGAGCAGGGCGGCGCGCACCAACGCGCGTACCCACCGGATCTGTTGTTCGGCGCGTCGGGCGGCCAACCGGCCGGCGGCGGCCAGCGTGTCCTGGTGGCGGGTCAACGCCTGCCAGACCTCGGCGACGCCGACGCCCTCGATGGCGCTGCAGGTCAGCACCGGCGGCTGCCAGCCCGGCTCGGCGCCGCGCAGCAACCGCAGCGCACCGGCCAGCTCGCGGGCCGCGGCCAGCGCCTCCGTCCGATGTGGACCGTCGGCCTTGTTCACCGCGATCACGTCGGCCAGCTCCAGCACACCCTTCTTGATGCCCTGCAGCTGGTCGCCGGTCCGGGCCAGGCTGAGCAGCAGGAAGCTGTCCACCATGTCGGCCACCGTGGTCTCCGACTGGCCCACCCCGACGGTCTCCACCAGCACCACGTCGTACCCGGCCGCCTCCACCACCACCATCGCCTCGCGGGTCGCCCGGGCCACCCCGCCCAGCGTGCCGGCGGTCGGCGACGGGCGGATGAACGCGGCCGGATCGGCGGCCAGCCGGGCCATCCGGGTCTTGTCACCGAGAATGCTGCCGCCGGTCCGGGTGGACGACGGGTCCACCGCCAGCACGGCGACGCGGTGGCCGAGTCCGGTGAGCCGGGTGCCCAGCTCGTCCACGAAGGTCGACTTGCCGACCCCCGGTACCCCGGTGATACCCACCCGACGGGTGTCCGGCGTCGGGCCGAGCTCGACTCAGCAGCTCCTGGGCCTCGGACCGGTGATCCGGACGGGTCGACTCGACCAGCGTGATGGCCCGCGCCACCACAGCCCGGTCGCCGGCCCGCACCCCGGCGATGAGCTGCCCCAGCTCCGGCCGGCTCACTCCGTGGGACCGTGGCCGAGGCGGGTGTGCAGTTCGTCGAGCAGCTCGAGCGCGGCGTCGGCGATCACCGTGCCGGGGCCGAAGATGGCGGCCACGCCCGCTTCGCGCAGCGCCGGGTGGTCCTGCGTGGGGATCACCCCACCGGCGATCACCAGGATGTCCGGGCGGCCGAGGGTGGCGAGTTCGGTGATCAGCGCGGGTACCAGCGTCAGGTGCCCGGCCGCCAACGTGGAGACGCCGACCAGGTGCACGTCGGCCTCCACCGCCTGCCGGGCCACCTCCCCGGGAGTCTGGAACAGCGGGCCCACGTCCACGTCGAAGCCGAGGTCGGCGAAGGCCGTGGCGATCACCTTCTGGCCCCGGTCGTGGCCGTCCTGGCCCATCTTCGCCACCAGGATGCGCGGGCGGCGGCCCTCGGCGGCGGCGAACGCCTCGGCGGCCGCGCGCACCCGGCCGATGTTCCCGGCCTCGCCGGCCTCGTCGCGGTACACCCCGGCGATGGTACGGATCTGCGCGCGGTGCCGCCCGTACACGCGCTCCAGGGCGGTGGAGATCTCGCCGACGGTGGCCCGCGCCCGGGCCGCCGAGACGGCCAGCTCCAGCAGGTTGGTGTCCGGTCCCGGATCGGCGGCGGCCGCCCGGGTCAGCGCCGCAAGGGCGGCGGCGCAGGCCGGCTCGTCCCGCTCGGCACGCAGCCGCACCAGCTTCGCCACCTGCTCGGCGCGGACCGCGCTGTTGTCCACCTTGAGGACGTCGATCTGCTCGTCCACCTCGACCCGGTACCGGTTCACCCCGATCACCGGCTGCCGTCCCGAGTCGATCCGTGCCTGGGTACGGGCCGCCGCCTCCTCCACCCGCAGCTTCGGGATACCCGCGTCGATCGCGGCGGCCATCCCACCGGCCGCCTCGACCTCCTCGATGTGGCTCCACGCCCGGCGGGCCAGGTCGTAGGTCAGTCGCTCCAGATAGGACGATCCGCCCCACGGATCGATCACCTTCGTGGTGCCGGACTCCTGTTGCAGCAGCAGTTGGGTGTTGCGGGCGATCCGGGCGGAGAAGTCGGTCGGCAGCGCCAGCGCCTCGTCCAGCGCGTTGGTGTGCAGCGACTGGGTGTGCCCCTGGGTGGCGGCCATCGCCTCGACACAGGTCCGGGCCACGTTGGTGAAGACGTCCTGCGCGGTCAGCGACCAGCCCGAGGTCTGGCAGTGGGTACGCAGGCTCAGCGAGCGCGGATCATTGGGGGAGAAGGGTTTCAGCAGCTTCGCCCAGAGCAGCCGGGCCGCCCGCAGCTTGGCGATCTCCATGAAGTAGTTCATCCCGATCGCCCAGAAGAACGACAGCCGGGGCGCGAACGCGTCGATATCGAGCCCGGCAGCCAGCCCGGCGCGCACGTACTCCACGCCGTCCGCGAGCGTGTACGCCAGCTCCAGGTCGGCGGTCGCCCCGGCCTCCTGGATGTGGTACCCGGAGATCGAGATGGAGTTGAACCGGGGCATCCGGGTGGAGGTGTAGCCGAAGATGTCGGAGATGATCCGCATCGACGGCCGCGGCGGGTAGATGTAGGTGTTGCGGACCATGAACTCCTTGAGGATGTCGTTCTGGATGGTCCCGGACAGCTGTTCCGGCGCCACCCCCTGCTCCTCGCCGGCCACGATGAACAGCGCCAGGATCGGCAGCACCGCGCCGTTCATGGTCATCGACACGCTCATCTTCTCCAACGGGATGCCGTCGAAGAGCTGCCGCATGTCCAGGATCGAGTCGATCGCCACCCCGGCCATCCCGACGTCGCCGCCGACCCGCGGATGGTCGGAGTCGTAGCCGCGGTGGGTGGGCAGGTCGAAGGCGACCGACAGGCCCTTCTGGCCGGCCGCCAGGTTGCGCCGGTAGAAGGCGTTGGACTCGGCGGCCGTGGAGAAGCCCGCGTACTGCCGGATCGTCCACGGTTGGGTGGTGTACATCGTCGGGTACGGGCCGCGCAGGTAGGGCGCGATCCCCGGCCGGGTGTCCAGGAAGTCCACCTCGGCCAGGTCGGCGGCGGTGTAGAGCGGCTTGACCGCGATGCCCTCGGGGGTGTGCCAGGTCAGCTCCGCGGCGTCCACGCCGGTCCCGGCGAGCGCGGCGGCCCAGGCGGCGGCACCGGGCTCGCCGGCCGGTCCGGTCGGCGGCGGGCCCAGCTCAACCCCACCGAAGTCCGGAATCCGGGGGTACGCCTGCGTCATGAACGGATCCTAAGGCCCGGTCACCTGCAGGTGTCCGGTACTCGTGACGTACCCCTCACCTCGCCCCGTCACGCCCCGTCCGGCGCACCAGCCGTCGGGCGGGTCATGAAGACGCTGTTCGGGTCCGGCCGGTAGTCGCCGAACGGGCCGCACACCACGAAGCCGGCCCGCTGGTACAGCCGACGGGCCGGCGCGAAGAACTCCTGCGAGCCGGTCTCCAGGCTGATCCGGGCGTACCCGCGCTGCTGTGCCGTGGCCAGGATGTGGGTCAGCAGCAGGCCGGCCACCCCCCGCCCACGCGCGGCGGTGGCGGTACGCATCGACTTGATCTCGCCGTGCCCGGCGTCCAGTTCCTTGAGCGCGCCGCAGCCGAGCAGCGCGCCGTCCTCCCGGACGGTCCAGAACGTGATCGACGGGACGGTCAGCGCCGTCGGGTCGAGCGCGTGCACGCTCTCCGGTGGCGAGGTGGCGTACATGTCCGCCAGGTGCTCCTCCAGCAGCGCCAGCACGTCCGCCCTGGTCGGGTCGTCCACCTCGATGCGCACCGCGGCCCCTCCCAGTCCTCGGATCGGTGCCGGCCGCCCGATCGGGAGCAGTATCCCGATCAGGCGGCCACCCCGGTCGCCCGGGCACCGGCCTTGTGACGCGGCCAACGGCCGGTGGTGGCCGGCGGCTGTTGGCGTGCAGGTTGGTGGCGGGCCGCGGCTGGCGACGGCAGCCGGCGGCGGTCAGCCGGCGAGATGGCCCCAGCGTGGGGAGAGCTGCGCCCAGGTGCCCTGTGCGACCGCGCGACCAGCCTGCAGCACCACCACCTTGTCGGCCCGGCTGAGCGCGGCCCGCTTGGCGGTCGAGCCGACCACGGTCAGCCCGTGCTCGCGCAGTACCCGCCACAGCTCCAGTTCCGTCGTCACGTCCAGGGCCGAGGAGACGTCGTCGGCGATCAGCAGCTCGGTCCGCGGCGCGAGCGCCCGGGCCAGCGCCACCCGCTGCAACTGGCCGCCCGACAGCCGGATGCCCTTGTGCCCGACGAGCAGCCCGAGCCCGCCGCCACTGGCCGCCAGGTCGTGCTCCAACTGGGCGGCCGAGATCGCGCTGTCGGCGTCGACATCGTGGCCCAGCCGGATGTTGTCGGCGATGGTGCCGGACAGCACCCGGGGCAGCTGCCCGACGTACCCGACCTGGTTGGGGCGCAGGAACAGCTCCGGCTCGGTGACCGGCTCGCCGTTCCAGCGCAGTGCCCCGGTGTGGTGCACGATCCCGGCCAGCGCCCGCAGCAGCGAGGACTTGCCGGAGCCGACCTGCCCCACCACCAGCACCAGCTCGCCCCGTTCGACGGTCAGGTCGACGTCGCGCACGGCCACCGTGCCGTCCTCGTGCACGGCGCTGAAGCCGGCCAACTCCAGCCGGCGCAACGGGTTGCGCGGCGCGACCGGGGGCGCGGGCGCGGCGCCGGTGGACAGGTCGACGCCCGGGATGGCGGCCGAGTAGTCGGACCGCCCGGACATCTCCACCGTGCGCCGGGTCCACACCCGCGCCGACGGGAGCTGACCGACCAGCGACGCCGACGTCCAGGCGAACCAGCGGGCCGCGCCGAGCGTCGCCACGGCCACCAGCGTGGCCCCGGCGGACAGCGAGTCGCCCAGGTAGAGCGCCCAGACCGCGATCGGGAGCAGGCCGGTGAGGACCGCGGGCGTGGACCGGGCCAGCACCTGCAGGCCGATCTCCCGGCGCTGCGCGACGCTGCGTACCTGGTCCAGCCGGGCCAGGTGGGACAGCACCGGCCGGGTGGCGGCGGCCAGCTTCACCGTGCGCGCCGCCGACAGCGCCGAGACCAGCGCGGTGGCGTACGTCGCGCGGGCGGCCACCGACCGCTGCGCGGCCCGGAACAGCGGCGGCCCGAACAGCGCGGCCACCAGGCCGGAGACCAGCATCGTGCCGGCGAAGAACAGCGCCGGGATGACCGTGCCGGAGATCACCGTCATGGCGATCAGCAGCACCGCCGCGATGGACTGGTCGATCACGTTGTCGGCCAGCTCCACCACCCGCTCGGTGTTGCCGCCCTGGGCGACCACCTCGGCCGGCGTGTGCGAACTGACCCGGCGCGGCCCGGTCTGGCCGTGCACCAGCCGGGCGCTGATCCGCAGCATCTGGCGGACCCACCACTCCGGGAACCAGACGCCGGTGTAGTACGGCAGCACGGTGGTCACCAGCAGGCCGGCGACGATCCCGGCGGCCGGCCAGAAGAGTCCGCCGACGCCGTCCACCAGGTCCGCCCACAGCCACGGCAGCAGCGGCCCGTCCAGGCCGAGCAGCATCATGCCGGCGAACAGCGCCACCGCCCCCTGCCCGAAGCGCGCATCGTTGACGGTCAGCCGGAGGATCTCCCGGAAGGTGCGGACCTTGCCGGCTGGCGGCAGCGGGGGCGGATCGGTCTTCCCGGGTACGGACTGCCCGGCGTCAACAGCGGTCCCGACGACGGGCATCGACAGACCGGCCGCACCCGGGCCTGCCGGAGTCGGGCCCGCCGGAACCGGGCCTGCCGGAGTCGGGCCCGCCGGAACCGGGCCCGCCGGAACCGGGCCCGCTGTGCCCGTGGCGACGGCGACGCCTGCGCCGACGCTTACCAGGTCGGCGGACCTCGACGGGGCGGGTGGGGCGGCGGCCTCGCTGGTGGCGAGCAGGTCGGCGAAGCGTTGCGAGTCGGCCAGCGGGCCGGCCTCCAGCACCACCCCGTCGGCCAGCACGATCACCTCGTCACAGCGCTGCACCGAGGAGAGCCGGTGCGCGATGACCACGCCGATCCGCTCGCGCAGCAGCCGCTCGGTGGCCCGCTGCACCTGCCGCTCGGTGACCGGGTCCATCCGGGCGGTGGCCTCGTCGAGGATCACCACCCGCGGATCGCGGACCAGGATCCGGGCGAACGCCACCAACTGCTCCTGGCCGGCGGAGAGCACGTACCCGCCGTCGCCCAGCCGGGTGTCCAGGCCGTCCGGCAGCTCCGCCAGCCAGCTGTCCAGGCCCAGCTCGTGCAGGGCCTGACCGGCAGCGGGCAGCAGGTCGGGGTCGAACAGCGCGACGTTCTCGGCCAGCGTGCCGGCCAGGATCTCGGTGCGCTGCGGCACGATCGCCACCCAGCGCCGCAGCTGCTCCAGGTCCAGTGCGACCAGGTCGGTACCGCCCAGGAAGACGGTGCCGGCCGGCACGTCCACGGCCCGGGTGAGCACCTTGGCGAGGGTGGACTTGCCGGAGCCGGTACGCCCGACGACGGCGTAGGACCGGCCGCGCCGCAGGGCCAGGCTCACCCCGAGCAGCGCCGGTGGCCGGGGACCTTCGCTGCTGACGTACTGGAAGGTCAGGTCCCGGATGGCGAGGTCGGCGTCGGTCGGGGTGGCGCCGCCGACCGGTTCCTGGGCCGCGCCGCGCAGCAGCTGGACCCGGCCCCACGCGCCGAGCGCGGTCTGCAACTCGGGGATCATCCGGCTGATCGCGTCGATGGTGAAGCTGAAAGCCACCACCAGCATCCACACCGTGGTCAGCCGGGCGCCGTCCATCCGGCCGGTGGCCAGCGCCCAGGTCCCGCCGATCACCACCGCCGCGATGCCGGTCCGCAGGGTACCGGAGACAACGGCGCCCACCAGCGAAGACATCCGCCACACCCGACGACCCCGACTCAGCACCTCGCTGGCCCGCCGCGCAAACAGCCGCAGCACGTACGGCCGGGCCAGGCTGGTACGCACGTCGTCCTGGCCGTGGATGCTCTCCTCCATCACCGCCGCCAGGTCCGACCAGGCCTCCTCCTCGACCAGCCGGGCCGGCCCGATGGCGGCGATCCGGCGGCGCAGGCTGACCAGCAGCAGCGCGGCGAGCAGCAGCATGCCGACGCCGGCCGGCCACCAGACGACAACCGCGGTGACCACCGACAGCACACCGAGAGCGATCGACTGGGCGATCCGGACACCGCCCCCGCGCAGCTCGTTGGCGACCTGGTTGACGTCGCCGTCGATGCGGTCGAGCAGCTCGCCGACCGGCGTGGTCTCCAGCGTCGGCAGGTCCTGGCCGAAGGCCTTGCGGCAGACCCGTCGGCGCAGGTCGGCCGACCAGTCCGCGGTCAGCCGCGCGGTGATCAGCCCGACGATCAGATCGGCGACGGCGGCCAACCCGAGCGCGACGGCCAGCGCCACGAACTCGGGTATCGAGCGATGGATCAGCACCGCGCCGGCCAACGCGGCCGCGGCCGCCTGCCCGCCCGCGCCGAGCACGATCAGCAGGGCCACGAGCGCGGTTCGCCGCGGTGACGTGGTCCACAGGTCGCGGAGCAGCAGCATCTCAGTCCTCAGGCAGGGTTGTGCGGGGGAGTTCCAGCCTGAGTCCAGCTCGGCTATTCCTTCAAACGATTTATCCGCCGGACGCGGATACGAAACGGGGCCGGCGTGACGGTGTCCCGTCAGGCCAGCCCCGCCCGGAGGCTACGAAGAGCTACTTCTTCTTGCTCTTCTTGTCCTTCTTCTTGTCCTTCTTCGACTTCTTCGCCATGGGTCCTCCCTCGGTCGAGCGGTTGGCTTGGCTGAGGCCGACTTCTCGGCCACCCGGGCTCATCGAGTAGCAGAACCCGTTGCTGGTGAAGGACAGTAGCAGCACCGCACCGATCGGCAAAGCTCGAATTCCCGACAGTGCAGACGATCAAGTATCTCGATGCGCTATCGGTGAGCTGAAATCCTTGTATGGCAAGGGAGTCAGGCGTCGAGCAGGCTCAGGCAGTCGGTGAGCGCGGCGACCACGTCCATGCCGGAATACAGGAAACCGGTGATGCCCGGGTACTCGTTCGGTCGACCGGCGAGCCAGGTTGTGCCGCCACGGGCGGCGAGTGCGGCGGCCGTCGGCTCGGCCAGCTCGGCGTAGCTCGCATCATTGCCGCACAGGCACGCCAGCCGCGCGCCACTGGCCGCGAACCGGGCCGCCAACTCCTCGGGGTCGACGCTCGGGCCGCTGCTGAGGGTGGCGATTCCACCGGCAGCCAGCAGGTTGCCGGCGAAGGTGGCGCGCGCGGCGTGCGCGGCCAGCGGGCCGAGCGTCGCAAGGAACACCGTCGGCCGGGCGCCGTGCGCCGCCGTTGCCGCGTCGGCCCGGTCCCGCAGCGCCTCGAACTGCTCGGCGTAACGGTGCGCCGGCAAGCCTTCGCCACCGTCGGGCGGCGCGGCAGCGCTGGCGGGCTGAGCGCGGATGGGCAGGGTTTCGGTGAGGTTCGGGTACTCGCTGACGCCGGTGATCGGCTCGCGGCGGTGCGCGACGGAGTCCGCCCGCTCGGACCAGCTGGTCGCCAGCCAGTCGGCGACCAGGCCGCTGCGCAGCGCCGTGGCCATCCCGCCGGCCCGCTCCACTTCGGTGAAGAGCGCCCAGGCGGCCTGCGCGAGGGCTTCGGTGCGGGCTTCGACGTACCAGGAGCCGCCAGCGGGGTCGAGGACCCGGCCGATGTTCGACTCGTCCTGCAACACGGTCTGGGTGTTGCGGGCGATCCGCCGGGCGAAGCCGTCCGGTAGGCCCAACCGTGCGTCAAACGGCTGCACGGTGATCGCGTCCGCGCCACCGATCGCGGCGGCCACCGCGGCGACGGTCACCCGCAGCATGTTCACCCACGGATCGCGGCCGGTCATCATCGCCGACGAGGTGACCGCGTGCTGGCGCTGCGCGCCCGCGTCGGTGGCCCCGCACACCTGCGCCACCCGGGCCCACAGCCGCCGGGCCGCGCGCAGTTTGGCCACCGTGGCGAACTGGTCGACGGTGGCCGCGTAGCGGAACTCCAACTGCCCCAGCGCAGCCGGCACAGCCAGCCCCGCGTCGGTGAGTTCGCGCAGGTACGCGACACCGACGGCGAGAGAGAGCGCCAACTCCTGGGCGTCGGTCCCGCCCGCGTCGTGGAAGACGGTGGCGTCCACGGTGGCTGCCCGCAGCCCCGCAGAGTCGTTGGCGCAGCGCAGCGCGAGGGTACGCAGCGCCGCGAAGTCGGCCGGCGCGCCGGTCCGGCCCTGCCAGCCCAGCGGGTCCACGCCCAGGCTGCCGCGCAGTTGGGTCGGGTCCACGCCCTGCTTGGCGGCCAGGGCGAACAGCTCGGTAGCGGCCGGCAGCGGATCGGCGCCGGCGTCCAGGGTGATGCCCGCGAGGTCCAGGTACACCCCGTCCAGCGCGGTGGCCAGCCCGTCGACCGCCAGCGCGGCTGGGCCGACGACCAGCCACAGTGAGGTCACCCCACCCTCCAGATCGGCCAGCACCGCTTCCCGGGTGGCCGCCGGATCGGGGTCGGCGTGCCGCTGCCGGATGTCCCAGCCGCCCTGCGGAACCCCGGCCGGCGCACCGGCCGCCTGGGCGGAGCCGGCGGGCTGAGCTGCGGTGCCGGCTGCGCTCGGCGGTCGGTGCCGGCGGGCCGGGTGGCGCCGGTGGGCTCGGCGGCGGTGTCGGTGGGCTGGGTGGTGGATTTGGGGGTTCCGGTGGGGGCGGCGGCTCGGGTTGGCTGGCCGCCGCGGGTGTACGGGGGCAGGCCGGGCACGCCGGTCGGCACGGGAGTGTGACCCACCGGGGGTTCCCGGCGTGTAGAGCGGCGCCAGCCGCAGGCCCTCCGGCGTGGTCGTGGAGAGCGCTGCCCGTACCCCCTCGGGGGTTTCCGCCCCCGACTTGCGCAACACGGCCGCGGCGAGTTGTTCCCACCCGGCGTCGGTGGTGGCCGGGAAGTCGGCGGCGAGCGGCAGTGGGCCGATCTCGGCGAGGTCCGGATCGGGCGGCAGGATCGGGTCGGCGGCCGTCATGACCGGATGCTACGGCCGGCACGCCGCCCCGGGTGCCGGTTGTGACCCGGCGCTCAGCCGGGCTCGCGTGGGCCGCCGTCGTACACTCGCTATCCGGTCGGGAAAGGCCGATCGGACAGGGGGTGCGGCGTGACCCAGTCGGTGCCCGGGGCGGCCCGCAACACCCGGCAGCGCGCCGAGGTGCTCGCCCTGCTGGCCGGCACCGAGGAGTTCCGCAGCGCCCAGCAGCTGCACGCCGACCTGCGCGCGCAGGGCGCGAAGGTCGGCCTGACCACGGTGTACCGCACGCTGCAACTGCTCGCCGACGCGGGCGAGGTGGACCAGATGCGGATGCCCGCCGGGGAGCAGCTCTACCGGCGCTGCGGTCGCGGCCGACACCATCACCACCTGGTCTGTCGGGCCTGCGGTGCGGACCGTCGAGCTGGAGGGTCCGGACGTCGAGCGCTGGGCTGAGCAGCAGGCTGCCGAGCACGGCTTCACCGACGTCGACCACACCTTCGAGATCTTCGGCTGCTGCGCGGCCTGCGCGACCCCCGCTGACCTGCCCGTCCGTGCCGGCGACCGGCGGCGGATCGGGACACATGGCGGTTGCTGCATTTGTTAACGGAAATGGTTCCCGTTAGCGTTGCCGCCATGTTCGGGGGACGTCGACTTCACGGGTTACCGCCCGTTCGTCCTCGTTCAGGGTGTTTGCCGTGGTGGCCCTCACGCTCCTCGGCGTCGTGCTGGCCGGCTGCGCCACCTCGCCCGCGAACCGCACCGGCGCCGAGCCGGGCGTGCTCAGCGTGGTGGCCGCCGAGGGGTTCTGGGGCAGCCTCGCCGCGCAGCTGGGCGGCGAGCACGCCCGGGTACGCAGCATCATCGACAACCCCGACGCCGACCCGCACGACTACGAAGCCGCCACCGCCGACGGCCGGGCCCTGGTCAGCGCCCGGCTCACCGTCGTCAACGGGGTCGGCTACGACACCTGGGCCAGCCGGCTCACCGCCTCCAGCCCGGACCGCGACCGCGTCGACCTGGTGCGTCGGCGACCTCGTCGGCGCCCGGCCCGGCGACAACCCGCACCGCTGGTACGACCCGGCCGACGTGCGCACCGTCATCGACGCGCTGACCACCGCGCTACCAGCGGCTCGACCCGGCGCATGCCGGTTACTTCGCCAGGCAGCGGGACACCGTGCTGACCGTCAACCTGCGCGGCTACTTCGCGGCGATAGCGGCGATCCGGGACCGCTACGCGGGTACCCCGGTGGGCGCCAGCGAATCGATCTTCGCGCTGCTCGCTCCGGCGCTCGGCCTGGACCTGATCACCCCGGCCGGGTACCTGACCGCGGTCAGCGAGGGCAACGAGCCCACCGTCGCCGACAAGTCCACCGCCGACGCGCAGCTGCGCGACCGGCAGGTGGCCGTCTACGTCTACAACGCGCAGAACGACACTCCGGACGTCCGGGCGCAGGTGAGCCGCCGCCCGCGCCCACGGCATCCCGGTCACCACCATCACCGAGACGCTCACTCCGGCCGGCGCGGCGTTCCAGGACTGGCAGGTCGCCCAGCTCACCGCGCTCGAGCAGGCGCTGGCCACCGCGACGGGGAAGTAGGCGGGTGATGCGGACAACGCAGCCGGCAGACGCCGACAATCAAGCCGTGACGGACGGTCGGGCGGTGGTGGCGCAGCTGCGCGGGGCCGCCGTGGTGATCGGCGGCCGCACCATCTGGTCGGGCGTGGACGCCACGGTGCCGCGCCGGCGAGTTCGTGGCCATCCTCGGACCCAACGGGGTCGGCAAGTCCACCCTGCTCAAGGCGATCCTCGGGCTGGTGCCGGTGGCGACCGGCACGGTGTCGCTGCTCGGCCGACCACCCGGACAGGCCAACCAGGAGATCGGGTACCTGCCGCAGCGGCGCAGCTTCGACCCGGCGCTGCGGGTACGCGGCGTGGACGTGGTGCGGCTCGGCCTGGACGGGCACCGCTGGGGCGTACCGCTGCCCGGACGGCGCTCGCGGGCGGCCCGGCAGCGGGTCGACGAACTGGTCCGGCTGGTCGGCGCGCAGGAGTACGCGCACCGGCCGATCGGGCAGCTCTCCGGCGGCGAGCAGCAGCGGCTGCTGATCGCCCAGGCGCTGGCCCGGCGACCCCGGCTGCTGCTCCTCGACGAGCCACTGGACAGCCTCGACCTGCCCAACCAGGCCGCCGTCGCGGCGCTGATCGGGGACGTCTGCCGGTCCGAGGAGATCGCCGTGATGATCGTCGCGCACGACGTGAACCCGATCCTGCCCTACCTCGACCGGGTGATCTACCTGGGTCACGGCGGCGCGGCCAGCGGCACCCCGGCCGGAAGTCATCACCGCGCCGACGCTGACCCGGCTCTACGGCATCCCGATCGAGGTGCTGTCCACATCGGACGGTCGGCTGGTGGTGGTCGGCCAGCCGGAGGCCCCGGCGCACCACACCGACCGGCACCCGCACCCCGGACACCCGCACTGATGCGCCGGGCCGGGATGCCGGGGCGGGCTGCGCTGACGGGCCGGCTGCGCTGATGGACCCGAGCTTCTGTTGGAATCTCGTCGCCGACCTGCGCGAGATGTGGTCGTACCCGTTCATGCTCAACGGGTTCCGGGCCGGCACCATCGTGGCCGTGCTCGGCGCGCTGGTCGGCTGGTTCATGGTGCTGCGGCGGCAGAGCTTCGCCGGGCACGCGCTGGCCCTGGTCGGCTTCCCGGGCGCGGCCGGCGCGGTCCTGGTCGGACTCAGCGCCGCCGCCGGGTACTTCGTCTTCGGCCTGGCCGCCGCGCTGGTGATCGCCCTGCTGCCGCAGCGGGGCGCGCGCGGGTACAGCGAGGAGTCCGCCGTCGTCGGCACGGTGCAGGCCTTCGCGCTCGCGCTGGGTCTGCTGTTCGTCTCGCTGTACCAGGGCTTCCTCACCGGTACCAGCGCGCTGCTGTTCGGCAGCTTCCTCGGCATCGGCACGGCGCCAGGTCCGGCTGCTCGCCGTCGTCGCCGTCGTGGTGCTCGCGGTGCTCGCGGTGATCGGCCGGCCGCTGCTGTTCGCCTCGGTGGACACCGACACCGCCCGCGCCCACGGGCTGCCGACCCGGGCGCTCGGCGTGCTGTTCCTGCTGCTGCTCGGCGCCACCACCGCCGCGGTCAGCCAGATCACCGGCGCGCTGCTGGTCTTCGCGCTGCTGGTGCTGCCGAGCGCCACCGCCCGCGCGTTGACCGCCCGCCCAGCTCTCTCGCTACTGGCCGGTGGCGTTCGCGCTGGTCACGGTGTGGGCCGCGCTGTTCGTCGGGTACTACTCGGCGTACCCGATCGGGTTCTGGCTGACCAGCATCGCCTTCGCCGGGTACCTGCTCGCGGCCGGCGGCCGGCAGTTGTGGGACCGCCGCCCGGCCACCGTCGGAGCGCACCGGTGAGCGGCTACCTCCAGCACGCCTTCCTGGCCGGCACGGCCGTCGCGCTCGCCTGCGGCCTGGTCGGGTACTTCCTGGTGCTGCGGGCCCAGGTGTTCACCGCCGACGCGCTGTCGCACGTGGCGTTCACCGGCGCGCTCGCCGCGCTGGCGCTCGGCGTCGACCCCCGGCTCGGGGTGTTCGTGGTGACCGTGGCGGTGGCGCTGGGCATGGGCGCCCTCGGCCGGCGCGCCCGCCCGGACGACGTGGTCATCGGCGGCGTGTTCGCCTGGCTGCTCGGTCTCGGCGTGCTGTTCCTGGCCCTCTACACCAACGGGCGCAGCGGCGGCGGCCACGGCGGTGGGGGCCCGGCCGTGCTGTTCGGCTCGATCCTCGGACTCTCCGGTGGCACGGGCCGTGGTCACCGCGGTGATCTGCCTGGTGATCTGCGCACTGCTGCTGCTGATCGCCCGGCCACTGCTCTTCGCCAGCCTGGACGAGGACGTGGCCGCCGCCCGCGGGGTACCGGTCCGGCTGCTCGGCCTCGGTTTCCTGGTCCTGGTCGGTGGCGCGGCGGCCGAGTCCAGCCAGGTCGTCGGCGCGCTGCTGATCCTCGGGCTGCTCGCCGCCCCGGCCGGCGCGGCGACCCGGCTGACCACCCGGCCGATGCTGGCGCTCGGGCTGTCCGCGGCGATCGCGGTCGGCAGCGTCTGGCTCGGCCTCACCCTGAGCTACCTGTTTCCCCGGTTGCCGCCGAGCTTCAGCATCCTGGCCGTCGCCACCGCCAGCTACCTGGCGGCCATCGCCGTCACCGCGGGCCGCCCGACCGCCGTAGCCCAGCCGACCTGAGCGGACTCAGCGCTGTCCGAGTTCGGCGTTGCCGACTCCTGCGCTGCCCGCACCCGGGTTCTGCCGGTCGTCAGCGGCGGGGCGGGCGGTCAGGGTTGCAGGGCGGCGAGGGCCGCGACGATCTGTTCGGGAATCGGGACCGGGCGGCGGGTTTCGCGGTCGACGTAGACGTGGGTGAAGTGGCCGTAGCCGGCCGCCTCGGAGTGCCCGGCCTGGAACAGGCCGATCTCGTACCCGACGCTGGTGGTGCCGAGGCGGGCCAGCCGGAGTCCGGCGACCACCAGGTCCGGGAAGCTCAGCGGGGCGAGGAACTGGCAGTCGGTGGCCACCACCAGACCGATAGCCGGCAGTTCCCGGATGTCCACCCCGGTCGCCTCGATCAGCCAGCCGTTGACCGCGGTGTCGAAGTACGAGTAGTACATGACGTTGTTGACGTGTCCGTAGTGGTCGTTGTCCGACCATCGGGTCGGGATCGGCCGGTGTACCGGGAAGTCCGCCAGTCCGGGTACCCCCTCGTGCCCCATCTGCCGTCCGCCTTTCCTGCCCCGTCCAGCTCGCTGAGGAGTGCCGTCGTGAGGATACGTGCCGCCGTGCTGACCCGGGCCGGCGCAAACCGGCCGTACGCCGGTTCGGCGCCGCTGTCGGTCACCGAGGTCGAGCTCGACCCGCCGGGCGAGGGCGAGTTGCTGGTGCGGATCGCCGCCGCCGGGGTCTGCCACTCCGACCTGTCGGTGGTGGACGGCAACCGGGTCCGCCCGCTGCCGATGGCGCTCGGGCACGAGGCGGCCGGCGAGGTGGTCGAGGTCGGCTCCGGGGTGTCCGGGGTGTCGGTCGGCGACCACGTGGTGCTGATCTTCGTCCCGGCCTGCGGCGACTGTGTGCACTGCCGGGCCGGCACACCCGCGCTGTGCACCCCGGCGGCGGCCGCCAACGGCGCGGGTACCCTGCTGCGCGGCGCCCGCCGACTGCACCACGACGGTGGCGACCTGCACCACCACCTGGGCGTCTCCGCGTTCGCCGAGTACGCGGTGGTCGACCAGGCCTCCGCGGTCGTGGTCCCCGCCGACGTGCCGTGGCCGGTGGCCGCGCTGTTCGGCTGCGCGCTGCTGACCGGGGTGGGCGCGGTGCGGCACAGTGGCGCGGTCCGAGCCCGGCGAGTCGGTCGCCGTGTACGGGCTGGGCGGGGTGGGCCTGTCCGCCGTCCTCGGCGCGGTGCTCGCCGGCGCCGCCCCGATCGTGGCGGTTGACCCGGTGCCGGCGAAGCGGGAACTGGCCCTGCGGATGGGCGCCACACACGCTGTGCACCCCGATGACACCGCCCTGATCAGCGATGTGACCGGCGGCGGGGCCCGGGTGGCCGTGGAGGCCGTCGGCTCCGTTGCGGTACTCGCGGCCGCGTTCGCCGGTACCGGCCGGGGCGGGCGCACGGTCGCGGTCGGGCTCCCGCATCCGGCCGCCGAGCTGCGGATGCCGGCGCTGCCCCTGGTGGCTGAGGGGAAGTCGCTGATCGGCTCGTACCTGGGCGGGGCGGTCCCGGCCCGGGACATCCCGGAGCTGATCGCGAACTGGCGCGCCGGTCGGCTCCCGGTGGAGCTGCTGCACACCGGCACGCTGCCGCTGGACTCCGTCAACGAGGCCTTCGACGCGCTCGCCGACGGCCAGGTGGTCCGCCAACTCATCGTTCCGTAGCCGACCGGCCCGGTCGGCGATCCAGCTGCGCTGGCCGGGGTTCGGGCGCCTGCCAGCTGAGAGTCGGCTGGCAGCCGCCCGCGTCCGGGTGCGCGGTCGGGTAGCGTGCGCGGTCACGGCCGCCACCCCGCACCCGGGCGCGCGCGGCGCGGTGGAGCGGAGGCGTACGTGCGCGGCGTGCAGGGCCTGATCTTCCTGGCCGTCCTGGTCTGCCTGCTGTTCCTGACCCACTGGTACGTGTGGCGGCGGCTGGTCCGGGACACCACCGGTTCGCGCCTGACCCGCTGGCTGGCGGCCGGCGCACTCGCCCTGCTGGCGTTGTCCTTCCCGACGGCGGTGGCCACCACGCCCCGGTTCCCGGCCATCGCCCTGATCGGGTACGTCTGGCTGGCGGCGTTGTTCTACCTGCTGCTGGCCCTCGCGCTCACCGAGATCGGCAAGCCGCTGGCCCGCGCGATCCTCCGCCGCCGCGCCACCCGCCCCAACCCCACGAACCCACCCGCGCCCGCCGACCCGGCTGACCGGACCCCGCTCGCCGACTCAACCGATCCAGCCCCATCCGCTGACTCAGCCGATCCCGTCGACTCAGCCGATCCGACTGCGGCTGCGGTGGCCGGGGTCGCGGCGGGGCCGGAGACCGTGGCGGATCCCGGGCGGCGGCTGCTGGTGGCGCGGACGGCGGCGATCGT
Organism: uncultured Actinomycetota bacterium; assembly: GCA_963794685.1. GTDB lineage: Bacteria > Actinomycetota > Actinomycetes > Mycobacteriales > Micromonosporaceae > CAVTWH01. The sequence goes on from CAWCFK010000018.1 coordinate 665,347, forward strand.
GGCCGGGTTGGCGGTGGCCGGCACGGTGGGCGTCGGCGTTCACAACGCGCTGGGTACGCCGAGAATCCGGCGGGTCCGGGTGGCACTCGGCAAGCTACCGGCCGTGCGGGACGGGTACCGGATCGCCCTGATCTCCGATCTGCACCTGGGTCCGCTGAGCGGCGCCGGGCGTACCCGGATGGTGGTGGAGCTGGTCAACGGCCTGGATGCCGACGCGGTGGCGATCTGCGGCGACCTGGTCGACGGCAGCGTGGACGAACTCGGCGCCGCCGCCGCACCGCTGGCCGGGCTGCGCGCCAGGCAGGGCAGCTTCTTCGTCACCGGCAACCACGACTACTTCTCCGGCTACCGGCCGTGGCTGGACGAGGTGACCCGGCTGGGCATCCAGCCGCTGCACAACGCCCGCACCGACCTGGGCGGCCTGGTCATCGCCGGGGTCAACGACGCCACCGGCGGCGGCTACGGCGACCCGCCCGACTACGCGAAGGCGTTGGACGGCCGGGACACCGGCGTGCCGGTGGTGCTGCTGGCGCACCAACCCGTGCAGGTGCACGAGGCGGCGAAGCACGGCGTGGACCTGCAACTGTCGGGGCACACCCATGGCGGGCAGATGGTGCCGTTCAACGCGGTGGTCCGGGCGGTGCAGCCGGTGGTGTCGGGGTACGCGCGGATCGACGGCACTCAACTCTTCGTCACCAACGGGGTGGGCTTCTGGGGGCCGCCGGTCCGTATCGGCGCGCCGGCCGAGGTCACCCTGGTCGAGTTGGTCCGCGGCTGACTCCTACGCTGGGCCGATGCTGCAGCGCTACGACGAACGCAACGCCGACCTGAAGTACTGGGTGAACGGGGTGCTGCGGCACCGCGACGAGCCGGGGATCTCCCCGTTCGACTCGGTGGTGCAGGGCGGCGATGCCGTCTGGGAGGGGCTACGCCTCTACGACGGGCGCATCTACGGCCTGGACGCCCACCTGGACCGGCTGCGCCGCTCGGCGCTGGCGCTCGGCTTCACCGCCATCCCGTCCGCCGCCGAGATCACCGCCGCCGTGGTGGAAACTTTGCGCGCCAACGGGATGACCGACGGCGTGCACGTCCGGCTGACGTTGACCCGGGGCGTGAAGGTGACCAGCGGGATGGATCCCCGGCTGAACCAGGCCGGTGGCACGCTGATCGTGCTGCCCGAGTTCAAGCCGCCGGTCTACGACACCGGCGGGCTGACCCTGGTGACCGCGAGCGTGCGCCGCCCCGGCGCGGACGTGCTGGACCCGAAGATCCACCACAACAACCTGATCAACTCCATCCTGGCGAAGATGGAGGCGAACGTGGCCGGCGCCGACGACGCGCTGATGCTCGACGGGCGCGGCTTCGTGGCGGAGACCAACGCCACCAACCTGTTCGCGGTCATCGCCGGCCGGCTGTCCACCCCCCGGTCAGTGGCCTGCCCCGAGGGGATCACCCGGGCGACCGTGCTCGCGCTCGCCGCCGAGCACGGCATCGACGTGGACGTCCGGGACATCTCGCTGGCCGAGTTGTACGCAGCCGACGAGGTCTTCTGCACCGGCACGATGGGCGAGATCGTCCCGGTAACCCGGATCGACGGCCGCCCCATCGCCGGTGGCGAGGCCGGCCCGGTCACCGCCCGCTTCGCCACCCTCTATCAGGAGTACGCCCGCTCGCATGGCACGGTCGTGGCGTGATCTCGGCCTATCCCCGCACCCGGTGTGGGACCAACTCGTCGTAGTAGGGCTGGGCGGCTTGGACCAGCGGGACGAGGTGGTCGGGGACGGCGGCGGGGGTGGGGTCGGGGGTGCTGAAGCCGGTCGAGGACTCGACGCCCGCGTACCACCAGGGGGCCCAGACGCCGTCGGTGGACTGGCGGCCGGTGGGCCAGGTCAGCATCGCCGGGTCGGCGGGCACACCGACGGCCGCGCACAGGCCGGCGAGCACCCCGGCCGGGTCGCGGAGCAGGTCAGCGGCGTCGATCACCGGGCCGCCGTGCGCCCGGAAGATCTCCACCTGCTGCGGGTACCCCAGGTCCTCCAGCGTCGGCTCGCCGCGCACCTTGGCGTACGAGGCGACCACGTGCGCCGGGTCGCGGATCAGGTAGGCGTGGGTGAGCCCGGCCAGCCACTCCCGGCCGACCTCGGGCAGCAGGTGGTGGGCCATCTGCTTCTGGTAGTGCAGGCTGACGCCGGCCGGCAGCTCGCCGGTGAGCTGGTCGGCCACCGCACGCCAGTCGGTCGGCTGGCTGGCCAGGATCTCCTCCCGACCAGGGTGGGCCAGCCCGGTCGCCGCGAGGTAGTAGGCGTACAGCGGCTCGTCCACCACCAGCGTGTCGGCGCGCGAGGAGAAGCTGCGCATCAGCGCGGTCGAGACATTGCGCGGCCCGGACCACATCGCCAGTCGTAGCACCATCCGCGGCATGCTACGCGGCCCGCCGCGGCGGCCGGGACCACCCGTCGGCCGGCGCCCGCGGCGGCCGGACCAGGCCGGACGGGTCAGCGCCGGGCGGGCGGGGCGGCGCCGTAGGCGGTGAGGAAGCGGTCGCGGAAGGCGCTCATCGGCCACACCGGGGCGTCCGGGGCCGGGTTCAGGCCGGGCTGCCAGCCCCAGCCGGCGACCCGGTCGACCACCGGATCAGGACCGATGATCGAGATGGGTACGTCGTGGCTCGCGTGCTGGCCGCTGACGATCGCGGCCGGCTGGTGGTCGCCCAGCACGATCAGCACCAGGTTCGGGTCGGCCCGGGTGCGGATGAACGAGATCAGGGCGGTCAGGCTGTACTCGACCGACTGGCCGTAGGCCACCCGGACCTGGTCGGCGTCGCGCCACAACTCCTGCGCCGAACGCCCGGCAGCCGGCATCCCGGCGAAGACCGACCCGTCGCCGACCCGGTCCCAGTCGACCATGCTGGGCAGCGGCGCCCACGGGGTGTGGCTGGAGACCAGGTCGATCTCGGCCATCACCGGCGGGTGCGGCCCGGACAACTCCAGTCGCTGGTACGCGGCCAGCACGTACTGGTCGGGCATGTTCGCGTAGCTGAACGACGGCCCCTGGTACCCGACGTTGTGCGCGTTGTAGAGCATGTCGTAGTGGTAGAACGTGCGCCCCTGCGGCCAGTCCTTCAGGTTCGACGGCACGTCGGCCACGGTGCGCCAGCCGGCCTCGTGGAAGGCGTCGCTGAGGGTGAACCGGTCGGAGCGCACCAGTTGGTCGTAGCGGCGCTGGCTGTCCACCCAGGTGCCGGACTGCAGAGTCGAGTGCGCCAGCCAACTGATCCCGCCGAACGTCGGCGAGGTGAGGAACGCGCTCTGCGAGGCGAAGCCGGCCGCCCGCAACTGCCCGGTACCCGCGTCCAGCACCGCGTCCACCCCGGCCGCGGACACCGAGTCCTGCACCGCCACCCGGCCGTAGCTCTCCACGAAAGCCAGGATCACGTCGTGGCCGCGCAGCCCGGTCAGCAGCGTGTCGGCGGGCACCCCGGCCATCGGGTCGGCGCCCAACGCGTTCGCGAAGACCTGCTGGTCGCGCAGGTCGGCGCGGGCTTCCCGGGCGCGCTGCCAGGCCAGCGAGCCGGCAGCGTCGGCGGCGACGGGCGCGTCCGCCGCGACCTGCACCCCGGCCACCGCGCAGAGGATCCACACCGCGCCCAGCGCGGTCAGCGCCCGCAGCGAGCCCCGCCGGTGCCGCGCCGCCAGCCGGGTCAGCCGGAGCAGGGCGAAGACCAGCAGGACCGGTACCGCGACAGCGAGCACCGCCACCCCGATCACCACCAGCGTCGCGCCGGTACCACCGATCGAGTCGCGCAGCACGCCGATGCCGGGACCCAGGTAGCCCCAGTCGCTGGTCGGCCGGAACGGTCGGTCCAGGCCCTCGAAGAAGCCGGTGTCCAGCGCCTTCACCAGCGTCAGCAACCCGAGCAGCACCCCTGCCGCGATCGCCAACGCCCGCCGGATCCGGACCGGCGCCAGCACGCCGAGCAGCACCACGGCGAGCCCCTCCACCGGGAGCTGCACCAGGTCCCGTGCGGTGGCGTGGGTCCACCGGTCGGGCGAAACCAGCGCCAGCCACACCAGCGCCCCGGCCAGTACCGTCGCCGTTCCCGCCAACCCCGCGCGCACCCCCTGCCGCACCCGCGCCGGCTGGCGCCGCCGTGGCTTCACCCGCCCCGGTCGCACCCGGCGGCGTGCTCCGGCTCCGTCCCCGGCTCCGTCGTAACCGGTATCCCGGTCCCCGGCTGCGTCGTCCCCCGCCGCCTGGCCGCCCGTTGTCGCGGGCAGCGCGGGGGCGTGGGCGGTGGCGCTGGCGGTGGCCGCGCGGTGCTGCCACAGCCAGCGGATCTCCCGGCCGAAGGATTCGGCCAGCAGCGCCAGGGCCAGCGCGAGCACCACCGCCGCGACCGGGGTCGGCAGCACCTCGGCGGCGACCACGGTCAGCACGATGCCCTGCACCGCGGCGACCACCTTGCCCCAGTAGCGCGGCGGCGCGGACGCCCGTAGCCAGGGCAGCAGCCAGCCGGCGGCGACGAACAGGTACCGGGCCGCTCCGATCGCCAGCACCCAGACCCCGACGGAGCGGGCGCAGTGCACGCTCAACACCAGGATCAGGAAGGCGTCGACCTCCATGTCGAACCGGGCGCCGAACGGCGAGGCGGTGCCGGTGCCCCGGGCTACCCGGCCGTCCACGGTGTCCAGCACCAGCGCGACGGCGCTCAGGATGACCAGGACGGCGACCGGGGTGGGCCGGTGGTAGGAGTCGGCGACCAGCGCCGCCACCGCGCCCACCAGGGCGGCCCGGACCGTGGTGACCCGGTCCGCCGGCCCGGCCGCGGGGGTGCCCGCGGCGGCCAGGCCCCGGGCCACCAGCACCGTGGTGACCAGCGCACAGCCCAGCCCGACCAGCCAGCCGGCCCGGCCCAGGCCGATCGTCGCGGCGAGCCCGGCGAGCAGGACCAGGTGGAGCAGGGCCCCGATCGCCGGCCAGCGGTGAACCGTTCGCACAACGCCTCCGTGTTTGTGGGCGTACAACAGGTGGCACGCGCGGCGCGACGGTACGGTTCAGCTCAGATCCCGGGAGGGTACGGCGTGACAGGTACGGCGTACGCGCTCTGGCTTCGTGAGCCGGGCGTGGCAGAACTGCGGCCGGTCCGGCTGCCGGTACCGGGGCCGGACGAGGTGCTGGTCCGCACGGTGCGCTCGGGCATCAGCCGGGGCACCGAGACGCTGGTGTTCCGTGGCCTGGTGCCGCCCGGCCAGTACGCCGCGATGCGCGCGCCGTTCCAGGACGGCGACTTCCCCGGACCGGTGAAGTACGGGTACCTCAACGTCGGCGTGGTCGAGGCGGGGCCGGCCGGCCTGCTCGGTCGTACGGTGTTCTGCCTGTACCCGCACCAGACCCGCTACGTCGTCCCGGCCCGCGCCGTGCTGCCGGTACCCGACGGCGTGCCGGCGTCCCGGGCAGTGCTCGCCGGCACCGTGGAGACCGCTGTCAACGCGCTCTGGGACGCCGCCCCGCTGCTCGGTGACCGGGTGGCGGTGGTCGGCGCGGGAATGGTCGGCGGCTGCGTCGCCCGGCTGCTCGCGGGCATCCCCGGCGTGCACGTGACGCTCGTCGACACCGACCCCCGCCGGGCCTCTCTCGCGGCGGCGCTGGGCGTCGACTTCGCCGCACCGCAGGCCGCGCCGACCGGCTGTGACCTGGTGTTCCACGCCAGCGCCACAGCAGCCGGCCTGCAGTGTTCGCTGGACCTGCTGGCCGGCGAGGGCACCGTGATCGAGCTGAGCTGGTACGGCGACACCCCGGTCACGCTGTCCCTGGGAGGCAGGTTCCACTCCGGTCGACTACGGATCCACGCCAGCCAGGTCGGCACCGTCGCCCCGGCCCGGCGCAGCCGGCGCAGTCCGGCCGACCGGCTGGCGCTGGCCCTCGACCTGCTGACCGATCCGGCCTTCGACGCTCTGCTCACCGGCGAGTCCCGGTTCGTGGACCTGCCCACGGTGCTGCCCCAACTGGCCGACGGCACGCTGCCCGCGCTGTGCCACACGGTCAGCTACGACGACGTCCCCGACCACATCGACACTGCTGACGAGAGGTGAGGGTCCGTGTTCAGTGTGACCGTCCGTGACCACATCATGATCGCCCACAGTCTGCGCGGCGAGGTGTTCGGTCCCGCGCAACGGCTGCACGGGGCGACCTTCGTCGTCGACGCCACCTTCCGGCGGCCCGAGTTGGACGCCGACGACATCGTGGTGGACATCGGTCGGGCGGCCGAGCAGTTGCGCGCCGTGCTCGGCGAGCTGACCTACCGCAACCTGGACGAGAAACCGGCCTTCGCAGGTCGCAACAGCACGACGGAGGCGCTGGCCCGGTTCATCGCGGACCAGTTGGCGGCCCGGATCGAGACCGGCGACCTCGGTCCCGGCGCGGCCGGCCTGACCGGGATCGTGGTGACCCTGCACGAGTCGCACATCGCCTGGGCCAGCTACGAGCGGACGCTGTGAGCGCTGGCGTGCCAGGCGCCGTGCACGTCGTCGTCCCGGCCGACATCGACGACCCGGCCCGGCCCAGCGGCGGCAACAGCTACGACCGGCGGGTGTGTCATGGGCTGACGGCCCTGGGCTGGTCGGTGCACGAGCACCCGCTCGCCGGTGCCTGGCCCCGCCCGGACGCGGCGGCCCGCACGGCGCTGGCCCGGCTGCTCGCGGGGCTGCCCGACGGCGCGCTGGTGCTGCTGGACGGGCTGATCGCCAACACCGTGCCCGAGCTGCTGCTGCCCCAGGTGCCCCGGCTGCGCCCGGTGATCCTGGTGCACCTGCCGCTCGGCGACGGACCGCCCGGTCACCGGGTACCGGACGCGGCGGAGCGCGAGCGCGCCGTGCTCACCGCCGCCGCCGCGGTACTCACCACCAGCGGTTGGTCCCGTGACCGGCTACTGGCCCGGTACCCGCTGCCGCCCGACCGGGTGGTGGTGGCCGAGCCCGGCGTGGACCTGGCCGCCCCCACGCCCGGCACCGCCGACGGCGGCCGGTTGCTGTGCGTCGCGGCGGTGACCGCGCACAAGGGGCACGATGTGCTGCTCGCGGCGCTCGCCCGGCTGGCTGACCGGCCCTGGCGCTGCACCTGTGTCGGCTCACTGACCCGCGAGCCGGCCTTCGTCGCCCGGCTGCGCCGGGACCACCGCGGACTGCTGCGCCGCGGGCGGCTGCACCTGCCGGGGGTGCTCGTCGGGCCGGAGCTGCAGCGCGCCTACGCCGCCGCCGACGTGCTGGTCGTCGCCTCGCACGGGGAGACCTACGGGATGGTGGCTACCGAAGCGCTCGCGCACGGCCTGCCGGTGATCGCGACCGCCGTCGGCGGCCTCCCCGACGCCCTCGCCCCCGGCTGGTCAGCCAGCGGCCAGCCCGGGACCGGCGGTCTCCCGGACGCCGTCACCCCCGGCTGGTCGCCAGAGGAGCGGTCCCGGATCAGCGGGAGGTCCGGGCTTGGCGGGCGGTCCGGAGTCGAGGTGCCGGGGCTGCTGGTGCCGCCGGGGGACCCGGCGGCGTTGGCCGGTGCGCTGGACGCCTGGCTGGGCGACGCCGAGTTGCGGCAGCGGCTGCGGCAGGCGGCCCTGCGGCGACGCGCCACGCTGACCGGGTGGGCCGGGACCGCCGCCCGGGTCGCCGGCGTGCTCGCCGCCGTGTCGGCGGGCCCCGATCGGGCTGGATCGGGCGATGTGAGGGCGACTCGCTGAACCTGTTCGCGTCGATGCGCGTAGGAACGGTGACTGGGGGTATTCACGGGACGTCCGTCCGGGGGAGGTGTGATGGGTCCGCGGTGGTGGGGGGCAGTGCGGCTGGCTGGCGGCGCGGTGATCCTCGGGGTGCTGCTGTGGCGGGTGGGTACCGGCCCGTTCCTGACCGGCCTGCGCACGGTCAACGGCTGGTCGCTGTTGGCGGCCACCGGGATCACGGTGGTGACCACGGTCTGCGCCGCCTGGCGGTGGAGCCTGGTGGCGCGCGGGCTCGGGGTCGGGCTGCCGGTGCGCAGTGCGGTGGCCGCCTACTACCGGTCGCAGTTCCTGAACACCACGCTGCCCGGTGGTGTGCTCGGCGACCTGCACCGCGGCGTCCGGCACGGCCGGGACGCCGGCGATGTCGGGCGCGGGCTGCGGGCGGTGGCCTGGGAGCGCGGGGTCGGGCAGTTCGTGCAGGTGGTACTGACCCTGCTGGTGCTGTGCCTGCTGCCGTCCCCGGCCCGGCTGGCCGCGCCGGTGATCGCCGGCGCGGTGCTGCTGGTCGGGCTCGCGATGCTGCTGTTGACCCGGGCGCCGGGCCCGGTCGGGGAGTCCCGACCGGCCCGCGCGTGGCGGGCCGCTCGTGCTGACCTGCGGGCCGGTGTGCTGGCGCGCAACGCGTACCCCCGGATTGTGCTGGCCTCGGTCCTCGTCGTCGCCGGACATGCGGCGACGTTCCTGGTGGCCGCGCGGGCGGTCGGCGTCGCGGCGCCGCCGGCCCGGCTGCTCCCCTTGGCGCTGCTGGTCCTGGTGGCCATGGCGGTGCCGGCGAACATCGGCGGTTGGGGGCCCCGGGAGGGGGTGGCCGCGTGGGCGTTCGGCGCGGCCGGGCTGGGCGCCGGCGCGGGAGTGGCCGTCGCCGTCGCGTACGGCGTGCTGGTCTTCATTGCCAGCCTGCCCGGCGCGGTGATCCTGGTGGCCACGGCCGCCAACCGCCGGGTACCTACACCGACCGACCCGATTCCCGCCGACCTGAACTCCGCTGGCCCGATTCCCGCTGGCCTGAACTCCGCTGGCCTGAACTCCGCTGGCCTGAACTCCGCTGGTCCGGTCTCGGCTGGCGCGGTCCCAGCCAGCCCGACCCAGGTCGGCCCGGTCGCGGTTGGCGCGATCGCCGGCCCGGTGGCGGAGCCGGTTGCGGCGGGGACGGGCCGGGGGACCGGGTGGCGGGCGCGGGCCGAGGGGGCCGCCGGTGCCTGACCGCCCCTACACGCTGCTCAGTTGCGGCATGTCGATCGACGGCTACCTGGACTGCGCGACCCGGGCCCGGTTGGCGCTGTCCAACGACGCCGACTTCGACCGGGTCGACGCGGTGCGCGCCGACTGCGACGCGATCCTGGTCGGGGCCGCCACCGTGCGCAACGACAACCCCCGGCTGCTGGTCCGTTCGCCGCAGCGGCGGGCGCAGCGGGTCGCCCGGGGGCTGCCGCCGTCGCCGCTCAAGGTGACGGTGACCGGGTCCGGCCGGCTCGACCCGTGCGCCGACTTCTTCGTGCTCGGCGACACCGAGAAGCTGGTGTACTGCACGAGTACCGCGCTGCCGGCCGCCCGGGACCGGCTCGGGCCGGTGGCGACCGTGGTCGACGGCGGTCAGCCGGTCGATGTGCGGCGGATCAGCGCCGACCTGTACGCGCGCGGGGTAAGCCGGCTGATGGTCGAGGGCGGTGGCCTGATGCACACCCAGTTCCTCACCGCCGACCTGGCCGACGAGCTGCATCTGGTCGTCGCGCCGTTCTTCGTGGGCGACTCGCGGGCGCGCCGGTTCGTCCGGGACGGCGAGTTCCCGTGGAACCCGGACCGCCGCGCCACGCTGGCCGAGGTCCGCCAGATCGGTGACGTGGTGCTGCTGCGGTACGCCCTGTCGGACCGCTGCCCGGTCGACTGACCGGGGGTCGGGTCGCGACCCGCCGGTGACACCCCGACGGCTGACAGGAGAGGTTGGATGCCGCTATCCGAGGCGACGATCCGTACCCAGGTGGGCGTGCCGCTGCGGTTCGCCGACGGGTACGCCACCACGGCCCGGGTGGTCACCTTCGACGGGCTGGTCGACGGGCGCGAGCACCTCGCCCTCGGCCTGGGCGACCTGGCACGGGCGACGACCACGGCGACCACCGCGAGTCGGCGGGTACCGCTGGTGCGCCCGCACAGCGAGTGCCTGACCGGGGACGTGTTCGGCAGCCAGCGCTGTGACTGCGGACCGCAGTTGCGGGAGGCGGTCGAACGGATCGCGCAGGTCGGCGGCTACCTGCTCTACCTGCGGCAGGAGGGGCGCGGCATCGGCCTGTACCCGAAGCTGGACGCCTACGCGCTGCAGGATGCCGGGTTGGACACCTACGAGGCGAACCTGGCGCTGGGCCACGCCGAGGACGAGCGCGACTACACGGTGGCCGCGCAGATGGTCCGGGCGCTCGGGCTAAACCGGGTGGCGCTGCTGAGCAACAACCCGGACAAGGCCGCCCAACTGCGCCGGCTCGGCGTGACGGTGACCCGTCGGGTACCCACCGGGGTGCACCTGTCCGCGTCGAACGCCGGTTACCTGGCGACCAAGGCCCGACGCGGCGCGCACACCCTCGACCTGTCGGTCCCGGCGTCGTCGCGATCCGACCAGCCGGCCCGCTTCCCCGCCGCCCCGGCCGGTTCCGTCGGCTGAGCGCCGAGCCGGTTGGTCAGGACTGGACGAAGCCCAGTTCGTTCCCGTCGGGATCCCTGATGGTGAATTTGCGGGTGCCGTACGCCGTGTCGAACAGGGGTTCCACGATGTCGGCGGCCGGGCCGATGCGGTTCCACCACTCGTCAACCTCGTCGACCTCGAAGTTGAACCGCGCGCCCACCGCCGGCGCGGGGTCATAGCGGCCGAGCGCGAACTGAGCTGCGCCGAGAGAGAAGTGCACGTACGTCGGATCCCCGGGCGGCCAGTGCCCTTCGGCCCGGACGCCGAACAACCGTTCGTACCACTGGATCGACGCATCAAGATTGCTCACATTGACGCGAACATGCGTCAGACGGGGCGCAGCCACGACGGAACTCTACCGGCACCGATACCGGAGGTGTCGAGAGCGAACAACCAGCTCCGTCACGTGCCTGAGCTACCTGGGCAGCCACCGCACCGGTGACACGGTGCGCAGGTGGACGAGCACATCGAACGCCTGGGGTAGGGAGCTGACGGCGAGGTATTCGGCGGCGTCACGGGACGGGTCGTAGACGCCGCGATGACGCGCGCCTTGGCGGGGCCGTCCCACCCGCCTACGCAGGTCGCCGCTGCGCAGATCCAGCCAGTGGGCGGAGGGGTCCGCGACGGCGAGCCGGGCGTCGAGCCAGTCGGGCGCCGGCTCCGGGACAGTGGCGACGCCGAGGTCGCCGTGGTGGAAGCCGATCGCCACGGATACGTACTGCGGCCCGTGCTGCTGGCGGAGCACGCTGCCGACCGTGGGTTGGGGGCCGCGTTCGGGAGTCAGGCCGAGCGTGGCCGGGGCGGCCGAGGTGTGCGCGATGCCGTCCCAGTAGGCCACCCGGTAGCCCGTTCGGCGCTGGTTGCCGATGATCGTCCCGGCCCATACCTGGGCGTCGCCGGCGTAGGTGTGTCGTCCGGCGACGCTGTGTTCGTGGAAGTCCACGATCGAGCGGATTTTGGCCAGGACGGTGTCGTCGGGCAGTTGCTCGACGATGGCGAGCGCCTCGTGGGCGTGTTCGGCGAAGGGCCGGCCCGGGTGCAGGCCTCGCGCGCGCTGCACGTGCTCGTCGATTTCGTGCGCGCTGCGGATCGGTTCCAGGTGGGGGGCCAGCTCGGCCAGCCGGTCCGCAGCGGTGCGGCGGACGTGGCCGAGTACTGCGTCGTAGTCGGCGGGTACCGCCTGCGCGGGCTTGACGCCGAAGATCCGGATGAGGTCGCCCGGGTGGTCCTGGTTGTAGGCGCGGATCCACTCCAGCGCGGCGGCCATTTCGGCGGTGCGCCAGGGACGCCAGGCGCCTTCCAGTGCTGAGGCGGCCGTACCCGCGCCGCCGGTGACGTAGGCGTCCAGCGTCGTGCCGACGGATGCGCTGTCCTGCAGGGCCAGCGCGCGGAAGCCATGCCGCCGTGCCAGCCGGCGGAAGACCTGGTCGCGCACGTCGAAGGTCTCGTGGGCGAACCGGGTGGACTCGCCGAGCCCGACGATCGTCGCGCCGGTGGCGATCGTGTCCGCCAGCTCGTCGAGCGCTGTTTCGGGCAGTGGGCTTGGTGTGCCGGTCATTTCCAGGCTCCTTCGCGGATCGGCTGCGTCGCCGTGACGCCCCCTCAACTGAAGGTTGATTCACCGCTCGGTGTTCCGCCGGCGTGTTTCCACGTAATTCGGTGGCGGCGGTCTGCGGTGGCGGGGTAGACCTGGCAGGCGACAACCACGACGACGAGGAGTGACCATGCGAGCGGCTTCCACGCCCCGGACCCTGAACCGTCCTACCGTGGAGTTGCACCTTGGCCTTGCTCAATCTCGGAATCGTCGCCCATGTTGACGCTGGGAAGACCAGCCTGACCGAACGCCTGCTGTACGAGGCCGGCGCCGTGGCCCAGCTCGGCAGCGTGGACGCCGGCACCACCCGGACCGACTCGATGGAGTTGGAGCGGCAGCGCGGCATCACCATCCGGGCGGCCGTCACGTCGGTCACCCTCGGCGACCTGACCGTCAACCTGCTGGACACGCCGGGCCACCCCGACTTCATCGCGGAGGTCGAGCGTTCGCTGGCCGTGCTGGATGCCGCCGTGCTGGTGGTGTCCAGTGTGGAGGGTGTGCAGCCGCAGACCGTCGCGATCTGGCGGGCGCTGCGCCGGATCGGTGTACCGACGGTGTTCTTCCTCAACAAGGTGGACCGCCGTGACGCCGACGTCGACCGGGTGGTGACCCAGCTGCACCGGCGGCTCGCGGCGCAGCCGGTCGTGCTCACCACCGTCACCGGTCAGGGCGGTCGCGACGCCCGGGTGCGGGCCGTCGGCCTGGCCGCCGAACCGGTGGTGGCGGCGGTGGCGGAGGTCGACGACGCGGTGGCGGCGCGGTGGCTGACCGGCGAGCCGGTACGCGAGCGCGACGTGCGGCGGGCGATCCGGCACGCGGTCCGTCGGGCCGCGCTCACCCCGGTGGCATACGGCTCGGCGATCACCGGAGCCGGGCTGCCGCAGCTGCGCCGGATCCTGGCCGACCTGCTGCCCCGCGAGCCGCAGCCGGCAGGCGCGCTGGCGGGTACCGTCTTCGCCGTCGACCGGGACGGCCACGGCCGGCGGGCCTGGCTGCGCCTGTGGTGCGGGGAGCTGCGGGTCCGCGACCGGGTGCAGATCGACGGAGCCCGCCCGCAAACGGTCACCGAGATCGCTGTGATGGAGCCGGCCGGTGTCCTGGTGCGCCAGTCGGTGTCGGCCGGTCAGATCGCGGCGGTACGCGGCCTGTCGGCCCGGATCGGCCAGCACGTCGGTGACCCGCCCCGGCGCAGCGCCTACCAGTTCCCGCCGCCCACCCGACAGGCGCTGGTCGAACCCGTGGATCCGGCCCAGCGGCTGGCCATGTTCGCCGGCCTGGCCGAGTTGGCCGACGAGGACCCGCTGGTCGACCTGCGGCTCGACCAGTACCAGCAGCAGGCGGTGATCCGCCTGCACGGCGACGTTCAGAAGGAGGTGCTCGCCGCCCTGCTGGCGGACCGGTACGGCGTCCGGGTGCTGTTCTCCGGCACGCTGACGGCCTGCATCGAACGGGTCACCGGCACCGGAGTGGCGCAGGAGCGGATACACGAGCGCGGCAACCCGTACCTCGCCGGACTCGGCCTACGCATCGAGGCCGCCGCGGTCGGGCACGGGATCGAGTTCCGCCCGGGGATCGAGCCCGGCCGGCTGCCGCCGGCGTTCGTCGCAGCCACCGAGGAGGGCGTCCGGGCCGCGCTGCGGCAGGGCCGGCACGGCTGGCCGGTCACCGACTGCACGGTCACCATGACGTCCTCGCAGTACTGGCCGCGGCAGAGCCGGCCGCACCAGAAGTTCGACAAGTCGATCTCGACCGTGGCGGCCGATTTCCGCAACCTCGCCCAGGTGGTGGTGACCGCGGCGCTGTGTCGGGCCGGTACCCGGGTGTGCCAGCCGATCGAGCAGTTCGACGTCAACCTCCCGCACCCCGCCGTCGACCCGGTGCTTGCCCTGCTCGGCCGGCTCGGGGCGGTGATCCATGACAGCGCCACCGCCGGCGGGTACCTCGACGTGAGCGGCACCCTGCCGTCGGCGCGGGTCCCGCAGGTGTCCGCCGCCCTGCCCGACCTCACCGGCGGCGAGGCGGTCCTGACCACCCACTTCGACCACTACGCACCGATCAACGGCGCGGACCTGCCGGTGCTGCCCCGGCGCGGGCCCGACCCGGGCGACCGGGAGGTGTGGTTCCGCGCCGTACCCCGGTGACGCCCGTCCGGGCCGAGGTCCGCGCGCGTTCATGCGTGACAGCCTTGACAGGCGGCTCGAAAATGAGCGGGTCGAACGGGAAGGAGATCGCGTGCTGCTATCCACCCTGGCCGAAGTACCGGGCCTCACGTACGAGGTGAGGGGGCTGGTCTTCGCGCAGGCCACCTTGAATGCCATCGGCGGCGGCAACACCCAGAAGATGGTCGCATCCCTCGTCGAGCAGGCTCAACGCCTCGGTGCGAACGGCATCATCGACATCAGGACCGTAATGGGCGGCGAGTCGGCAAACTGCGTGATGACCGGGACGGCCGTTCTGCTCAAGCAGCCCGGCTGACAGACTCGTCGAACCAGCTCTGACAGGTGAAACGCGGGTCGGCGGGATCTGCCGCAAGGCGGCGAGAGATTTCTCCGGGACGGTGTCGATCCGCGGGCCGCTTGTTCGACCTGTGGTTGCGAGGGCCGAGCGGCGGCCCCGTCGGACGAGGAGAATGCGTTGTCGAAGTACATCCTGATCATGCGGGGCACCGATGAGTCGAACGCGGCCATGATGGCCAACATCGAGGAGATGATGGTCACCACCCGCCAGTTCATCGACGATCTGGTCAAGGCCGGCGTTTTCGTCGCGGCCGAAGGGCTGGACGATCCGGGCAAGGGCGTCGTGGTGCACTTCGACGGCGAGGCCCCGGTGGTCACGGACGGGCCGTACGGGGAGACCAGGGAATTGTTCGGCGGCTTCTTCATGGTCGAGGTCGGCTCGAAGCAGGACGCGGTCGAGTGGGCCAAGCGGGTCCCGGCCGCCCCCGGGTCCAAGATCGAGATCCGGCGGGTGCCCGAGGGTGACGAGGTCCCGGAGACCAACGGGTGAGGGTCAGGCAACGGGCCCGGCGCGCGGGCAACGGCCAAATCTGACGGGTACGGCCGGCGTCGAGGTCGGCTGCGGATCGAGTCGGCGCGGACAGCCGCCGCGCTGACCCGGTTCGCGACTGGTCGGGGATCAAGTGCGCAGGCAAGTTCCGGTGCTACCACCCGGGCGACGGTAGCCGCGGGGCTCGGCCAAAGAGTCTTGTGGATCCTGTCGTCGCACCGCTCAGACTGGTGATCGAGCCGTTGCGCGCGAAGAATCGGGCCATGTGGGTCAGCCGTCAGGTCACAGCGCAGGGACAGCCGCCGACGCCCGAGCAGTTGGAACAGTGGCGCCGGCGGATGTCCCCACCGGAGAACGAGTTCCCGGCCAGCACCGGACAGGTGGTCATGCTCGGCCAGACTGACCATGCGGCGGTCGCAATCACCCACGTCGAGGTGTTCTCGACGGGCTTCCGGTTCACGCTGGCTGTCCGGCTGCGGGAAGCACCACCGGAACTCGCCCACGGCGGGCTGTTCATGCTCATCGGCTCGCCCGCCCGGCCCGGCGCCGAGATCCCCTTGCAAGACCGCCTGCTGCTCGGCATCGAGTACCCCGACGGCCGGCGGGCCTCGAACCTGCAGGATCTGCGGATGGCGGGGCCGGGCGTGGGGGCGGCCGACAGCAACGACCTGGTGTTCGTCCAGCAGGGTGGTGGTGGCGGCGAACGGGCCGTGGACCAGACCTACTGGGTCGCGCCACTGCCGCCCGATGGGCCGGTCGCGGTGGTGCTCGCCTGGCCGGGCTTCGGGATGCCGGAGTCCCGGACGATCCTCGACGGCAGCGCCATCCACGCCGCAGCTGCCGGCAGTCGCCTGCTCTGGCCGCCGCAACCGGCCGCCGAGCCCGCGCAACCGCGGCCGGGAGCCCGCCCATCCGTCGGCTGGTTCGCCCAGCCACCCGGCTGAGTCGAGTGGGTGTCACGTCAGGGTGTCAGTGGCCCGGCCGCTGAGTCCTGGCGCGGCCTCAGCTGCTTGCGGTGAACGTAACCGGCGCCCGTCACGACGGTCAGTGGCGGTACGTCCCTGGCCACGACAGCGCCCGCTCCGACGACCGAGTCATGGCCGATCGTCACCCCGGGCAGGATGGTGGCTGCTGCGCCAATCCAGACGTCCGCCTCGATGACGATCGGCGCCATGGTGATGTAGTCGTAGCGCTCAGCGGGCTCGATGGGGTGGCCCTCGGTGATGAGGGTGACCTTCGGAGAGATCATCGTCCGGTCACCGATCGAGATGCCGCCGAGGTCGAGGAACGAACAGGCCTGGCCTACGGAAGCCCGTTCGCCCAGTTCGATGCCGAGGCCGTACGTGCAGTAGAACGGCGGGTGGATGAGCGCTCTGTCGGGGAGCGGCCTGCCCAGCAGTTCGCTGAGCAGCGCGTTGCGCGATTCAGTTTCGCTGAACGGCAGCACGTTCAGCCGCGAGGTCAGGTCCATCGCGATCTGGATGCGATCGTAGAGAGTTCGCCACTCGGGTGTCCGGGTCCGGACACGTCGCTCCGCCAACATGGCCTCGATGCTCGCACAGGGGGATCACCGCTACTTCCCGCCCCGACCCAGCCAGCGGCCGGCGACCAGGTTGCGGACGGCGAGGCCGGGGCGGGTCCGGGGGACCAGCATCGCCCGCGCGACGCCGATGGCGCGCTGCTTGGGGGTGACCAGCCGGCGGTGCGTGGCCTCGTACCGGCGCAGCGCGTCCCCGGGGTTCGTCGGGTCGGCGGCGAGCGCGGTGGCCAGCGTGTACGCGCCCGCGATGGCCAGGCTGGAGCCGTCGCCGAGCAGCGAGACACAGGACGCGGCGTCGCCGAGCAGCGTGATCCGGCCGCGTGACCAGGTGTCCAGGCGGACCTGGCTGACCGAGTCGAAGTACAGGTCGTCGGTGGCGCGGACGCGATCGAGCAGTTCCGGTACCCGCCAGCCGAGGCCGGCGTACGCGTCCTCGACGAGCGGGCGGTGCGTGCGCGGTGTCGCGGTGGTCGAAGTCGGGGATCGGCGGCGCCGCGGAAGATGAAGGCGACCAGCGCGTGTGTCCCGGGACGGGTGGACGGAGACCAGCCGGCCCGGGGTTCGTGAACATCAGGATGTCGTGCGGGTCGGCGACCGGGCCGGGCAGCGGCGTGGTGGCCACGTACAGCCCCATGTGCCGGACGAACCGCTGCTCGGGGCCGAAGGCCAGCCGGCGCACCGTGGAGTGCAGCCCGTCGGCCCCGACGACCAGGTCGAAGCGGCGCGGGGCGGCCCGGTCGAAGCGCGACGTCCACGCCGTCCGCGTCGGCGGCGCAGTTCGACGATGGTGTCGTCGAAGAGGAACTCGGCGTCGTCGCGGGCGGCCTCGTAGAGCACGCCGGCCAGGTCGGCGCGGGGGACCTCGACCTCCGGGGTGCCGGCGGGGCTGCGGGTGGCCGGCATCGCCGAGCCGGCGGCCGGGCCGGCCGTGCCGGTCGATCAGCCGCATCGCGGTGGCCCGGGTGGCGACCTCGCGCAGCCGGGGCAGCACGCCCATCTGCTCGGCGACCGGGCAGCGCGGGGCCGCGGACGTCGACCGGGTTGCCGCTGGAACGCTGCCCGACGGCGCGCTCCACGACGGTCGGCTGCCAGCCGTTGCGGGCCAGCCAGTAGGCGAGGGTGGGGCCGGCGACGCCGGCGCCCGAGATCAGTACGCGTGGCGGGTTCATGACGTCGACGATAACTGCATCGAGTGCAAATATGCAACGAGTGCAGATCGGCATGCGATGCCGTACGCTGTCGGCATGTCACTGCGGGATCGCAAGCGGGAACGCACCCGGCAGGCGCTGGTCGACGCGGCCGTCGAACTGTTCGAGCGGGACGGCTACGAAGCCACCACGGTCGCCGACATCGCCGCCGCCGCCGACATCGGTACCCGCACCTTCTTCAGCTACTTCGCCAGCAAGGAGGCGCTGCTGTTCCCGGAGAGCGACGCCCGGGTCCAGGCCGCGATGTCCGCGATCGACGCCCGCGGCCCGGCGGACGGGCCGGCCGAGGTGCTCGCCCGCGCCCTGTACCAGGTCGGCGAGGACAGCGACGAGATGGTGAGCGCGACCGCCCGGCTGCGGACCCGGCTGATCCTGACCGTCCCGGCGGTCCGCGGCCGGGCGCTGCAGATCCAGCAGGACGCCCAGCGGGAGATCGCCCGGCGGTTGGCGGCGGCCTTCCCCGACCGGCTGGACGAGGTCGGGGCGGCGGCGCTGACCGGGGCCTTCATCGGGGCGATCAGCGGCGCGCTGCAGGTGCTGCTCGACGATCCCGACCGTGCCGACGACCCGGTTGCGCTTCGGGCAGCGCTGCGTCGGGCCACCGACACCGCGCTGGCCCCGTGGGCGCACTCTGACAGGATCACCGGATGAGCGACGACCGGCCGGACGCGGGGGAGCGGATCCGGATTCCCGCGCGGTTCAACGGCCCGCCGGGCTCAGGCAACGGTGGGTACTGCGCCGGGGTGTTCGCGGGCGGCCCACACGGCGAGGTCACCCTGCGCCTGCCGCCACCACTCGACACCGACCTGCTCCTGGTCGACGGCCGGGTACTCGACCCCGACGGCGCGGTGGTGGCCGAGGTCGGGCCGGCCGATCCGGTGGACACCGTCGTGGCGCCGGTCGGGTACGCCGAGGCGGTCGGGCTCTCGACCGGGTACGCCGGCTTCGTCGACCATCCGTTCCCCACCTGCTACGTCTGCGGACCGCAGCGCGCCGACGGGTTGCGCATCTTCCCCGGTCGCACCGGCGACGCCGGTACCGCCGCGCCGTGGCTGGTCCCCGCCGACGTCTCCACCGCGACGGTCTGGGCCGCGCTGGACTGCCCGGGTGGCTGGGCCGTCCTCACCGTCGGCCGGCCCTACGTGCTCGGCCGCATCGCCGTCGAGGTGCACCGCGAACCGGAGCCCGGCGACGAGTGCGTCGTGGTCGGCACGCTGGCCGGCATCGAAGGCCGCCGCGCGCTGGCGTACACCACCCTCTACGGCCCGGACGGCAGCGAACTGGCCCGCGCCCGTGCCACCTGGATCGCCCTGACCCGCTGAGCGCCGGCACCCGCCGGAAAGATCCCTGGAGACACCGACACTTCGTGATCACGGAAGGGGACCGGCCGTGCACTAGCCTGGGCGGGTGCGCTGTCACCGGATCGGGCTTGTGGTCCACGAAGGGCGCGCGACGGCGGTCGCCGCCGCGCAGCAGGTCCGCGAGTGGGCGCAGGTCCAGGGCGTCGAGATCACCGACGTGGACGTCTGGGACCCGGACTGGGCCAGCGGCGGGCGGCGGCGCAATGCCCGCGAGGAGGCGGCGGCCACCGGCCACCCCGACCTGATCCTCACCATCGGCGGCGACGGCACCTTCCTGCGCGGCGCGCGGGTGGCGATGGCCGACGGGGTACCGGTACTCGGCGTCAACGTCGGCCGGGTGGGCTTCCTGACCGAGGTGGAGCCCGCCGAGGTGTGCTCCGCGCTGGAGGCGTTCCAGACCGGCCGGGCGCTGATCGAGGAGCGGCTGGTGCTGACCATGCGGTCGGCCCGGTCGCTGGAGGTACCCGAGCAGATGCAGGCGCTGCTCTGCTACGGGCGGGGGCCGCTGCTGCCGCCGCCGCCGTTCCGTGAGCACGGCGGTGACGAGGGCGTCGACCTGGACATCAACGCCGTCAACGACATCGTCTTCGAGAAGCTGGCCCGCGACCGGCAGGCCAGCATCGAGGTCGAGGTGGACGGCACCCCGTTCGCCGCGTACTCGGCCGACGCGCTGATCGTGGCCAGTCCGACCGGCTCGACGGCGTACAACTTCGCGGCCGGCGGGCCGGTGATCTCCCCGCGTACCCGGGCGCTGGTGTTCACCCCGGTCGCCCCGCACATGGTCTTCAACCGCAGCGTGGTCGTCTCGCCCGAGGAGTCGGTGCGGGTCCGCGTCCTGCGCCGCTCCGGCCAGGTGGCGGTGAGCGTGGACGGCCAGATGCGCGGGGTACTCGACCCCGGCGACTGGGTCAGCGTGCACGCCGCCCCGGACCCGGTGAGAATGGTGCGGCTACGCCCGATCGACTTCTATACCCGGCTGCGCCAACGGTTCGGCTTCGCCGACGCACCGGCCGCCGTGGTCGACGGCGCGGCCCCGTCGCACTGACGCCACGGTAAACCTGTTTCCCCAGGCCCACGCCCCGTGTCAGGATCACCAGTCGTGTCCGCGCAACTCGCACTTCAAGCCACTGGCCTGGTCAAACAGTACCGGCGTGGCCGGGCCGTCGACGGCGTCGACCTGTCCGTCGGGCCCGGCGAGCGGGTCGCCCTGCTCGGCCCCAACGGCGCCGGCAAGACCACAACGCTGCTGATGTGCATGGGCGTGGTACGCCCGGATGCCGGCACCGTGACGATCCTCGGGCACCAGCTGCCGCGCGAGCGCACCGCCGCATTGAACCGGGTCGGCTTCGGCG
Source organism: uncultured Actinomycetota bacterium (assembly GCA_963794685.1). Classification (GTDB taxonomy): domain Bacteria; phylum Actinomycetota; class Actinomycetes; order Mycobacteriales; family Micromonosporaceae; genus CAVTWH01. Next base: position 685,850 of record CAWCFK010000018.1, read on the forward strand.
CCGGCTACCTGCCGCTGCCGGACAAGATGCGGGTGATCGAGTACCTGAAGATGTACGCCCGGCTGGCCGGGCTGCGCCGACCGGAGCCGGCCGCCCGGGACACCCTGGAGCGCTTCGGCATCGCGCACCTGGCCAAGGCGCTGGGTACCGAGATGTCCAGCGGGCAGAAGACCCTGGTCGGCATCGCGAAGTCGGTACTCAACGCACCCGACCTGCTGGTCCTCGACGAGCCGACCGCCTCCCTCGACCCCGACGTGGCGCTGCGGGTGCGTACCGCGCTGCGCGAGATCAGCGCCGAGCGGGGGACAGCGCTGCTGGTGACCAGCCACAACATGGTGGAGGTGGAGCGGCTGTGCGAGCGGATCGTCTTCCTCTCCTTCGGCAAGGTGGTCGCCGACGGAACCGCCGCGCAGATCGCCGAGCGGTTCGGCCGGGCCGATCTCGAAGAGGTCTTCCTGCACCTCGCCCAGTTGCGCGACGACGCCCAGCGCGGCGACGCCATGCGCGGTGATGCCCGGCGCGGGGACGCCCCGCGGGAGGTTCCGGCCGACGAGCCGGCCGACGAGAAGGATGCGATGCAGGAGGCGACCCGATGACCGCGGCCACCCGGGACACCGGGATGTACGAGACCTACAGCAGCCCGGTGGCCGCGTCGTTCTGGCGGATCATGGCGATCAGCAAGCGGCACGCGTACGTGCTGGCGCGCAGCCCGCACCGGCTCTTCGACGTGGTGGTCTGGCCGGCAGTGGACGTGGTGCTGTTCGGCTCCATCGGGCTGTTCGCGGCCGGTCGGGCCGGCACGGCGGCCAGCCAGGTGGCGCTCGTACCTGCTGGTCGGCGTGGTGCTCTGGCACGTGGTGTACCAGGCACAGATCTCGCTGGCCACCGGCGTGCTGGAGGAGACCTGGTCGCGCAGTGTGCTGAACCTGCTGGTCACCCCCATGAAGGAGTGGGAGTACGTGGCCGGGGTGGCGCTGTTCGGCCTGGTGAAGCTGGTGGCCGGGGTGGGTACCGTGGCGCTGATCGCCTGGGGCGCGTACGCCTTCGACATCACCACGGTGGGCGTCGGGCTGGTGCCGATCACCGCGCTGCTACTGGTCATCGGCTGGGCCATCGCACTGTTCGTGGTCGGCATGGTGCTGCGCTTCGGCAACGGCGCGGAGGCGTTCGCCTGGGGCGTGCTGTTCGTGGTGATGCCGCTGTCCGGAGTGTTCTACCCGGTCAGTTCGCTGCCCGCGGTGCTGCGCCCGATCGGCCAGGTGCTGCCCACCACGCACGCCTTCGCGGCCGGTCGGGCGTTCGCGACAGGGCAGCCGACGCCCGTGGCACGAGCTGGCGCTGGCCACCGTCGGCACCGTCGCGGTGCTCGCGATCGCGCTGGTCTACCTGGGCTGGATGCTGCGCATCTTCCGCACCCGCGGCTTCGTGACCCGCTACTCCTGAGCGGCCCCGTCCACCTGTTGCCGGGGCGTATGCCCTCAGGCGGACAAGGTACGGCTTGAGGCATAGGCGAATGGCCGCCGCCACCAGCCTTGCGACAGTCGTGGCGGCGCCGCGCCGCTCCTAGCGTCGATCCCATGATTGAGATGGCGACAAGGCGGTACTGGAAACCGGCCCTGCTGCTGATGGTGCTTTCGCCGCTGCTGGCTGAGGTCATCAGCGGCGCCACCCCGATGACGCTGTTCTTCCTGCCGGGGATCTTCTTCCCCTACGTGACTCTCCTGTACGGATTTCCGGTTCTGGTCCTCAGGGAGGTGGCTGTCCGCGGGAAGCTCGGCGTGCTCGGCCTTTGGTGCCTGGGACTGATCTATGCGTTGTACAACGAGGGGCTACGTGCCGAAACGCTCTTCTCCCCGCTCGACTCCCCGGTCGACACATTCTCCAGCTACGGCCTGGTGGCCGACATACGCCTCCCCTTCACTGTCTGGATCAGCTTCTGGCACGGCCTTTTCTCGGTGGCGACGCCGGTACTCGTTGTCGGGTACCTGTTCCCCGCAGTGGCCGACGAGCCGTGGCTGCCGCTCAAAGCGACGTGGTCGTTGGCGATCCTCAGTGTCGCAACGGCAGTCCCGTACTTCTTGTTTGTCGGCGACGCGAGCAACACCGAGGACGCCCGCACGTTGATCGTCCACTTCACCTTCCTGGTCGTCGCGGGGGTGGTGCTGTGGTTCGTCGCGGGCCGACTTCCGCGTACCCCTCGCATCATTGCGAACGGTGGGGATGACGACTTCGGCTGGACGGTCTTCCTCGCCGGGCAGGTCTCTACCTGTGCGCGTCCGTCATACCCGAGGTGATGGCCCAGAACAGAATTCCTCCGCTCGCCTTCATTGCTTACCTGGCCGTGCTCGCGGTGGTGGCTGGGTGGGCGGTTGCCCGCCGGCGGGCAGCGACCCGGGGGCAGGTGGTGGTGTTCCTGCTCGGCAGCGGCACGGCGCAGGCTGTTCTCGCGGTGGTATTCGGCGCGCTCACCGGCAACATCCTGTGGGCAGTGTCGGGGGCGATCTTCACGGCCGTCTTCGTTGGCGCGCTGAGGCGTATCAAGCGGAAACCCATGGCGATCCCGGACGGTCGGGCCAGGTGACGCGCGCCGTATCCTGCCGACCATGAATCCTGCCGACCATGAATAGGGTGCGGGCCGTCGCCGGGCGTCACCCGGTGGCCGTGGACGTTGCGCTGGCCGTGCTGGTGGCGGTAGTCAATGTGCCGGCAACGGCGACGGCCGGGACCGGGGTGGTCGGCTGGTTGTGGTTCGCCCTGGTCCACGCTCCGCTGGCCTGGCGGCGGCGGACCCCGGTCGCTGTCTTCTGGACGGTCTTCGCCGCGGCGCTGATCTCGTGGGCCGTTGCTCGGCTCGACGGGGCGTACCCGATGATCATCATTCTGGTTGCGGTCTACGCGGTCGCCCGGTACCGGCCGGGGCGGCAGCTCACCCCGGCCGCCGCCGCGGTCGAATTCACCCTCGCGGCGGCGTGGTGGCAGGGGGAACTGCCGCGGACCGACCTGCTGACCCTCACCGCCATCCTGGCCGTCACGGTGCTGCTCGGGATGACCGTCCGGACGCGGCGGGCCTACCTCGCGGAGTTGGAGGAACGTACCCGCCGTCTGGAACGCGACCACGACCAGCAGGCGAAGCTCACCGCCGCCGCCGAGCGCGCCCGCATCGCCCGGGAGATGCACGACATCGTCGCGCACAACCTGGCGGTCATGGTCGCCCTTGCAGACGGCGCGGCGCTCACCGCGACCGCGGCACCGCAGCGCGCCGCCGACACGCTCGCAACAGTCGCGGCCACCGGGCGGCAGGCTCTCGGCGAGATGCAACGACTCCTCGGCGTGCTCCGCGACGGCGATCAGGCGCCGGCCGGCCCGCTCGGGCTCGCGCCGCAACCCGGTCTCGACGATCTCGACCAACTGGTGGAGCAGGTCCGTGCCGCAGGCCTGCGGGTCACGCTGGTCCGGCAGGGCGCGCCAGGCGGCTGGGACCTCGGCGCCGGCCTGGCCATCTACCGGATCGTGCAGGAGGCGCTGACCAACACCCTCAAATACGCCGGTCCGCGGGCCACCGCGCAGGTGCGGCTGTGCTACACCGCCGTCGGCGCGGACCTGGAGGTCACCGACAACGGCGCCCACCAGCCCGGCCATCCACGACACCGCCACCCCGTCAGCGGGCACGGACTGGCCGGGATGATCGAACGGGCGGCGGCCTACGGCGGCGAGGTCGAAGCCGGCCCGTTGCCCGGCGTCGGGTGGCGGGTCCGCGTGCGGTTGCACTTCGACGACGGCGAGGGGGACACGTGACGATCCGGCTGCTGCTCGTGGACGACCAGTCGCTGCTGCGGCTCGGGTTCCGGATGGCCATGGAGACCCAGCCGGACATCGAGGTGGTCGGCGAGGCCGGCGACGGCGTGCAGGCGGTGGCGATGACCCGGGCGCTGCACCCCGATGTGGTGCTGATGGACGTGCGGATGCCGGTCATGGACGGCCTTGAGGCCACCCGGCAGATCGTCGCCGCCGGGCTCGCGGCGCGGATCCTGGTGCTGACCACGTTCAACCTCGACGAGTACGTGTACGCCGCGCTGCGTGCCGGGGCCAGCGGGTTCCTCCTCAAGAACGTCCCGCCGGCCGAGCTGTTCAGCGGCGTCCGGGCGGTCGCGGCCGGTGACGCCGTGGTCGCCCCGAACGTCACCGGCCGCCTCATCGACGCGTTCGCCGGCCACCTGCCCGACCCCGCTACCGGCCGCTCACCGGTCCACGAACGGATGCACCAGCTCACCGACCGCGAACGCGAGGTCCTGACCGAGGTGGCCCGCGGCCGCTCCAACGCCGAGATCGCTGAGCGGCTGGGCGTGGCGGAAGGCACTGTGAAGACACACGTCGGCCGGATCCTCACCAAGCTCGACCTCCGCGACCGGGTACAGGTGGTCGTCTTCGCCTACGAGACCGGCCTGATCCGTCCCGGCCGGGACTGGCCCGGCGCCGGGCCGTGACACGGGCTGACCCAACCATGGCGGGGCGGTCCCGACGGCGGGCGGGTCAGCGGTTGCGGGGGACCAGGGCCGGGGCGGGCGGCTGGGGTGAGTCGGTGGCCTCGGCGTCGCCGACCGGCTTGGCGCCGGCCACGAACCGGTCCAGGTCCTCGTCGTACATCACCCGGCCGGGGAAGACGTCGCGGGCGGCGGCCCGGGTCAACGCCGCCACCGGGAGCGGCGACTGGGCGCCGGCCAGCACCACGTTGCCGTACCGGCGGCCGCGCAGCATGCCCGGATCGCCGAGCAGGTACACGTGGCTGAAGGCGGTGCCGAGGGTGGCCACCTGGGTCCGGGTGAAGGAGAGCGGCGGCAGGTCCGCCACGTTCGCCGCGAACCGACCGTGCGGGCGCAGGATGCGGGCCACCGAGGCGGCGAACTCGGTACTCGCCACCGAGCGCGGCATCTGCGCGCCGCTGTAGACGTCCGCGATCACCAGGTCGTACCGGTCGGGGTGGGTGGCGTCGACCACGGTGCGGGCGTCGCCGGTGCGTACCCGGATGTCGGCGCCGCGCGGCAGCGGCAGCTCACGGCGGACCAGCGCGGTGAGTTTCTCGTCCCGTTCCACCACCCGCTGTCGGGAGCCGGGCCGGGTGACCGCGATGTACCGGGCCATGCTCAGCGCGCCGCCGCCCAGGTGCAGTACGTCCAGTGGCGTGCCGGCCGGGCCGAGGGTGTCGGCGATGCTGGCCAGCCGGCGCATGTACTCGAACTCCAGCCGGGTCGGGTCGTCCAGGTCGACGTGCGACTGGGCCACCCCGTCGAAGAGCAGCGTGAAGCTGACCGGATGGTCCCGGTCGGGGACGAGGACGGCGGTCCCGAAGTCGGTCCGGTGCTCATCGGGGTCGCCACCCCGCCGCGTCGTCACCTCGCCCGTGCCGCCCGCACGGCGCTACGCCTGGGATGGGCCGATCCACCGGCCGCAACCGGCGATGCCGGAGCAGTCGGGGAGGCCGGCGTGCCGGGAGAGGTCGGTGTGCCGGGAGAGGTCGGTGTGCTGGAAGAACTGGCAGTGGCTGACGTGGTCGCAATGGACCGACCGGCGGGAGCGCAGCCGGTCGGGGCGGCGCAGGCGGAATCGGTCGCGTCGTCCTGCGCGTCCCGGACCGCCTGGCAGAGCAGCAGCAGCGCCTGCTGGACGACGGCGAGGCCGGCCGGGTCGACCCGGTCGAGGACCTCGCGCAGCCGCTGGGTACCGCTGGTGATGATGGCGTCGACGAGCCGGGTGCCGTGCCCGGTCAGCTCGATCCGGCGTACCCGCCGGTCCTGCGGGTCTTCGCGGCGGGTGACCAGGTCCTGGCTGACCATGCCGGTCGATGATGCCGGTGAGCGTGGCCAGGCCCACACCCATCGCGCGGGCCAGCTCCTGGCCGCCGGAGCCGCCGCTCTGGTGCAGCGTCAGCAGCAGCTTGAGCTGGGTCATCGTCAGCGGCAGGTCGAAGAGTGGGTTGGTGCGGTCCTGGGCGAGGCTGCGCTGCAGGACCCGCTGGGTGTCGATGATCTCGGCGATGACGGCTTGTTTGTCGGTCATCGCACTCCTCCCGGTCGGTCGCCGCGCGGTGTCCCGCGCGGCTGTATGGCTGGTGACCAGGCCTTGCCCCCTGTGCCCGGCAGTGCAAACAGCAAGCGTGTTCGGCTGCCCTGTACCCCCGCTGTGCGCGGTCTCTCAGCAACGTATCAGGTACCCGCCGAACAATGAACTATTCGGGTAGGGCAAACTATCTGTGCTACCCAGAGCTTACTCGCTTCTGTCCAGCAGCAACCGCAGGAGAGTTCATGTCGTTCCTGGCCAAGGCCAGCCTCGCCAACCGGGGACTGACGGCGCTGATCGCGTTGATCGTGACCGCGTTCGGACTGTTCACCATCCCGTCACTCAAGCAGCAACTCTTCCCCTCGCTGGACTTCCCGGCCGCGTTCGTCACCGCGAGCTACCCGGGCGCCGGGCCGGACGTGGTGGACCAGCAGGTCACCACGCCGATGGCGGACTCGCTGCAGGGCATCCCCGGGCTGAAGTCGGTGACCGCCACCTCCCGCGAGGGCGCGGCCACCCTGCAGGTGGAGTTCGAGTTCGGCACCGACCTGGACAGCGCGGTCAACCGGATGCAGTCCTCGCTCAGCCGGGTGCAGACGCAGTTGCCCACCGGGGTGACCTCGCAGGTCTTCGCCGGCTCCACCGACGACTTCCCGGCCGTGGTGCTGGCGGTCAGCTCGGACTCCGACGAGCGGGTGCTCGCGGACAAGCTGACCCGGCTGGTGGTGCCGGCGCTGCAGGGCATTGACGGGGTACGCCAGGCGGAGGTCACCGGCGACCGGGACCAGCAACTGGTGATCGCACCGGACCTGGCCAAGTTCGCCGCCGCCGGGGTCGACCCGGGCGCCGTGGCGACCGCGCTGCGCGCCAACGGCATCGCGGTACCCGCCGGCGCGCTGCCGGACGGCGACAAGTCCCTCACCGTGCAGGTGGGTACCCCGCTGGCCACCCTCGCGGACGTGCAGAACCTCTACCTGACCCCGTCCCGGGGCGGCGCCGGGGTACGCCTGGGCGACGTCGCCACGGTCACCTCGCAGCTCGCCCCGGCCACCTCGATCACCCGTACCGACGGCAAGGCCAGCCTGGGCATCGCGGTCACCGTCACCCCGGACGGCAACGCGGTCGGCGTCTCGCACGCGGTCAAGGACAAGCTGGCCGAGCTGGAGCGGACGCTCGGCGACAACGCCAAGCTGACGGTCGTCTTCGACCAGGCGCCGTTCGTCGAGAAGTCGATCCACGGGCTGACCACCGAGGGTCTGCTGGGCCTGGTGATGGCCGTCCTGATCATCCTGGTGTTCCTGGTGTCGGTGCGCTCCACGCTGGTCACCGCGGTCTCCATCCCGCTGTCGGTGATCATCGCGCTGCTCGCGCTGTGGGCCGGCGACTACTCGCTGAACATCCTCACCCTGGGCGCGCTGACGATCGCGATCGGCCGGGTGGTGGACGACTCGATTGTGGTGCTGGAGAACATCAAACGGCACCTCGCCTACGGCGAGGACAAGCGGGAGGCGATCCTCACCGCGGTCCGCGAGGTGGCCGGCGCGGTCACCGCGTCCACCCTCACCACGGTCGCCGTGTTCTCGCCGATCGCCCTGGTCGGTGGCCTGATCGGCGAGCTGTTCTCGTCGTTCGCGATCACCGTCACGGTGGCCCTGCTGGCCTCGCTGCTGGTCGCGCTCACGCGTGGTCCCGGTGCTGGCGTACTGGTTCCTCAAGCCGCCGAAGGGTACCGACCCGGTGCGCCGTGCGCCGGGCCGCCGAGGAGAACGAGCTGCGCAGCCCGTTGCAGCGGGCGTACCTGCCGGTGATCAGCTTCGCCACCCGCCGGCGCTGGACGACCCTCGGCGTGGCCGCGGTGATCTTCGTGGTGACCATGTGCATGGGCGGGCTGCTGAAGACCAACTTCTTCGACCAGTCCGGCCAGAACACCCTGTCGATCAGCCAGAAGCTGCCGGTGGGTACCAGCCTGGCGACCACCGACGCGGCGGCCAAGCAGGTCGAGGCGATCCTCGCCGGCACCCCGGAGATCACCACGTACCAGGTCACCCTGGGCAACGGCAGTGGCTTCGCGGCGATCGGCAGCGGCGGCGCGAACACCGCCAACTACTCGGTGACCCTGGATGAGAGCGCCGACGCGGCGGCCGTCCAGGACCGGCTGCGCGCCAAGATCGAGCAGCTCTCCGGAGCCGGCGAGATCAAGGTCGACCAGGGCGGCGGCGGCTTCAACGCCAGCGAGCTCCAGGTGATCGTGAAGGCCAACGACGAGGCCACCCTGGCGACCGCGGCCGAGCAGGTGCGGGCGGCGATGGCGGGTACCCCCGACGTCGCCGACGTGACCACCGACCTGGCCAGCAGCGTGCCCCGCATCCAGGTGTCCCTCAAGCGCGACGCGGCCGCCCGGTACGGGCTCTCCGACGCCGCCGTGGGTCAACTGGTGGCCGCCGCCTTCCAGGGCAGCCGGCTGGGCCAGTACACCATCGACGGGACGCCGCAGACCGTGCTGCTCACCGTCGGCAAGGCGCCGGCCAGCCTCGACGCGCTGCGGGCGTACCCGCTGGCCACCCCGGCCGGCGTGGTCACCCTCGGCCAGGTCGCCGACGTCGCCCAGGTGGACGGCCCGGTGCAGATCACCCGGATCGACGGCAACCGCAGCGTCACCGTGAGCGGCACCGCCACCGGCGACAACACCGGCAAGACCAGCCAGGATCTGACCTCGCGACTGAAGAAGCTGCACCTGCCGCCAGGGTGCCAGCTACACCCTCGGCGGGGTCAGCTCCGACCAGGGCGACGCGTTCAGCAGCCTGGGACTGGCCCTGCTGGCCGCCATCGCGATCGTCTTCATCATCATGGCGGCGACCTTCCGCAGCCTGGTGCAGCCGTTGATCCTGTTGATCTCGGTGCCGTTCGCGGCCACCGGGGCGATCGGGTTGCTGCTGATCACCGGAACTCCGCTCGGGGTACCCGCCCTGATCGGCATGCTGATGTTGATCGGCATTGTGGTGACCAACGCCATCGTGCTGCTCGACCTGATCAACCAGTACCGCGCGCAGGGCATGTCGGTGCGTGATGCGGTCATCGAGGGTGGCCGGCGACGCCTGCGGCCGATCCTGATGACCGCGATCGCCACCATCTTCGCCCTGGTGCCGATGGCGCTGGGCTGACCGGCAGCGGCGGGTTCATTTCCCAGCCGCTGGCCATCGTCGTGATCGGCGGGCTAATCTCATCGACCCTGCTCACCCTGGTCCTGGTGCCGACGCTGTACACCATGGTCGAGGGCCGGCGGGAGCGACGCGCCGCCCGAAAAGGCGGGGTTAAAAGGGCTGGGCGTAGCCCGGCCGATCCGGTAGACACGCAAGGAGATGAACACCCCCTCCCCGCACAAGTTGCGGTGAGCTGACATCCTGGGTAACTCGGGGGCCCGCGGTGTGTGCGTGGCGCCGCCCCCCCGAGCCACTCCCCTTGGAGAATCGGAGGCTCGTCCGGTGACGCAGGAGGCAATCACCACAGCATCCCCGTCCCCGTCCACCCCCGACGTCCGATCGCGGCTGGCCGTGGTCCGGGCGGTGATCATCGAGGTATTCCTGCTCGGGATCATGTTCGCGGTGTACGAACTGGGGCGGCACCTCGTCGATGCCGAGGCCGGTATCGCCACCGCGCACGCGCGGCAGGTGTGGGACCTGGAGCGCTGGCTGCGGCTGCCGTCCGAGACGGTGGTGCAGAGCTGGATACTGGACCACGCGGACGTGGCGAAACTGTGCAACCTGTACTACGTGGGCGTGCACTTCCCGGCCACCTTCGCCGTGCTGATCTGGCTGTTCGTCCGGCACCGGGGGCAGTACCTGCGGGTGCGCACCGAGATGATCCTGGCGACCGCGGTCGCGCTGGTCATCCACATCAACTACCCGCTGGCCCCGCCCCGGCTGGTGTCGGCTTTCGGCATCGTGGACACCATGGTCACGGTCGGCCCGTCGGCCTACCCGCAGAGCACCACCAGCGGGTTCGCCAACCAGTTCGCGGCGATGCCGTCGCTGCACGTGGGCTGGGCGGTGCTGATGGCGGTGGCGGTGATCCGGGTCTACAAGTCACGCTGGCGCTGGGCCGCGCTGCTCTACCCGGCGGCCACCTGGTCGGTCGTGGTGGTCACCGGCAACCACTACATCCTGGACGGCGTCATCGGCACGCTGATCGTGCTGCTGGCGGTGGCCGCCTGCGGCCTGGTCCCGCGCTGGCGGGCCGCCGCCAAGTCGATCCCGGTGCACGCGAGCGCCCCGGTCAGCCCGGCGCCGACCGGTACTCTGGCAGCCGCGCGGTCCCGGATGCTGAACACCCAGCCGCGTCCGCGCGGCCACCAGGACGCGGAAGCGCCGGACTCCGAACTGCAGGACTCGGAGCTCCAGGACGCCCGTTGACGCCGGCCCCGGGCGCACTGCGCCCGGGACCGGCGCGAGCGGGCGCACCCGGCTGCTGGTCAGGCCCGACTCGGCGGGGTCCAGTCGCGTACCTCCGGTAGGTCCTCGCCGGTGCGCTCGATGTACCGGCGGTGCTCGAACCGCCTGTCGACCATGTGCTGCCGCACCGTGGCAGCCCGCAGGCCCAGCCCAGGCGTCCGGTCGATCACATCGGTGACCAGGTGGAACCGGTCCATGTTGTTGCGTACCAGCATGTCGAAGGGCGTGGTGGTGGTGCCCTCCTCCTGGTACCCGCGCACGTGCAGGTTGGCGTGGTTGGCGCGCTTGTAGGTGAGCCGGTGGATCAGCGTCGGGTAGCCGTGGTAGGCGAAGATGACCGGCCGGTCGGGGGTGAAGATGGCGTCGAACTCGGCCTCCGGCAGCCCGTGCGGGTGCTCCGACTCCGACTGCAGCCGCATCAGGTCCACCACGTTGACCACCCGCACCCGTAGCTGCGGCAGGTACTCGCGCAGCAGCGCGGCGGCGGCCAGTACCTCCAGGGTGGGTACGTCGCCCGCGCAGGCCAGTACCACCTCCGGGTCACCGCCGTCGTCGGCCGCCCAGTCCCACACGCCCAGGCCGCGGGCGCAGTGCAGGGCCGCCTCCTCGATCCCCAGCCAGGTCGGCGCGGGCTGCTTGCCGGCCACGATCACGTTGATGTAGTCCCGGCTGCGCAGGCAGTGGTCGGCCACCGAGAGCAGGGTGTTGGCGTCCGGCGGCAGGTACACCCGGACCACCTCGGCCTTCTTGTTCACCACGTGGTCGATGAAGCCGGGGTCCTGGTGGGAGAAGCCGTTGTGGTCCTGTCGCCAGACGTGCGAGGTGAGCAGGTAGTTCAGCGACGCGATGGGGCGTCGCCAGGACAGCTGCCGGGTCACCTTGAGCCACTTGGCGTGCTGGTTGACCATCGAGTCGACGATGTGCACGAACGCCTCGTAGCAGGAGAACAGGCCGTGCCGGCCGGTCAGCAGGTACCCCTCCAGCCAGCCCTGGCAGGTGTGCTCGGAGAGCATCTCCATTACCCGGCCGTGCCGGTCCAGGTGCTCGTCGGTGGTGAGCGTCTCGGCCTGCCAGGCCTTCCCGGTGACGGCGTAGACGGCGCCGAGCCGGTTGGACTCGGTCTCGTCGGGGCCGACCAACCGGAAGTTGCGGTGCGCGAGGTTGGCGGTGAAGACGTCCCGCAGGAAGCCGCCGAGTACCCGGGTCGCCTCGGCGGTCTCGCCGGCCTTCACGCCGTAGTCGCGGAAGTCGGGCAGCTCCAGGTCGAGTAGTACCGCGCCGCCGTTGGTGCGTGGGTTGCCGGACATCCGCCGGTCGCCGGTGGGCAGCCAGTCGACCACGGCGGGCTGCGGCGCGCCGTCGGCGTCGAACAGCTCCTGCGGGCGGTACGAGCGCAGCCACTGCTCGAGCAGTGCCAGGTGTGCCGGATCGTTGCGGGCGGCGGAGAGCGGGACCTGGTGGGCCCGCCAGGTGCCTTCCACCGGCAGCCCGTCGACCTCCTTCGGCCCGGTCCAGCCCTTGGGGGTACGCAGCACGATCATCGGCCAGCGGGGCCGGGTGGTGACCCCGTCCACCCTGGCGGCCTGCTGGATGGCGGCGATGGCGTCGAACACCTCGTCCAGGGTGGCCGCGAGCTGCTGGTGCACCTGCTCCGGGTCGTCCCCCTCGACCAGGTACGGGGTGTGCCCGTAGCCGCGTAGCAGCGCGTCGAGTTCGTCGTCGCCGATCCGGGCCAGTACCGCCGGGTTCGCGATCTTGTACCCGTTCAGGTGCAGGATCGGCAGTACCGCGCCGTCCTGTACCGGGTCGAGGAACTTGTTCGAGTGCCACGAGGTGGCCAGCGGCCCGGTCTCCGCCTCGCCGTCCCCGATCACGCAGGCCACCACCAGCTGCGGGTTGTCCAGCGCCGCCCCGTACGCGTGCGACAGCGAGTACCCCAGTTCGCCGCCCTCGTGGATCGAGCCGGGCGTCTCCGGGGCGACGTGCGAGGGGATCCCGCCGGGGAAGGAGAACTGTTTGACCAGCCGGGCCATCCCGGCCGCGTCCCGGGTGATCCGCGGGTACGTCTGCGTGTAGGTGCCCTCCAGCCAGGAGCAGGCGACGAGGCCGGGGCCGCCGTGGCCGGGTCCGGTCACGAAGATCATCTCCTGGTCGCGGGCGGCGATCACCCGGGACAGGTGGCCGTAGAGCAGGTTGAGGCCGGGCGTGGTACCCCAGTGCCCGAGCAGCCGCGGTTTGACGTGTTCGGGCCGGATGCCGTCGCGCAGCAGCGGATCGGCGAGCAGGTAGATCTGGCCGACGGAGAGGTAGTTGGCGGCCCGCCAGTGTGCGTCCAGGCGGGCCAGTTCGGCGGTGTCCAGTGGTGTCCCGGTGACGACCTTCATGCCCTAATTCCTACCGGCCGTGTCCAGTGCCCGCGCGGATACCGGCAAACCCCGGCCGCTAACGTCAACCCCGTGACCACCTCCACCCTCGTGCTCAACGCCGGGTCCTCGTCGCTCAAGTACCGCCTGTTCCGGGCGGATCCCGCCGACGGACTGGTGGCCGGGTCCGGCGGCGTGGTGGACCGGATCGGGGAGGCCGGTTCGGGCATCGCGGATCACGCTGCAGCCCTGGCCCGGGTACTGGACTCGGCCGACCTGTCCGGTGTCGAACTGACCGCCGTGGGGCACCGGATGGTGCACGGTGGTACCCGGTTCCGGGCCCCGGTGCTGGTGGACGACGCGGTACTCGCGCAACTGGACACCCTGACCCCACTCGCCCCACTGCACAACCCGGCCTGCCTGGCGGGTATCCGGGGAGCCCGGGACCGGCTGCCCGGCCTGCCCCAGGTGGCCGTCTTCGACACCGCCTTCCATGCCGATCTGCCGCCGGCCGCCTACACCTACGCGCTGGACCGGGCGGTCGCCGACCGGCACGGGATCCGCCGGTACGGGTTCCACGGCATCTCGGTGCGGTACGTGGTCGCGGCCACCGCGCGGCTGCTGGGCCGGCCGGTCGACGAACTGGACCTGGTCGTACTGCACCTGGGCAACGGGGCCAGTGCGACGGCGGTGTCCGGTGGGCGCAGCGTGGAGACCTCGATGGGGATGACGCCCCTGGAGGGGCTGGTGATGGGGACCCGTAGCGGCGACCTCGACCCCGCCGTCGTCTTCCACCTGGTCCGGGCCGGGCTGGCGGTGACGGAGGTGGAGAACCTGCTGCAACGGCACGGCGGGCTGGCCGGGCTGGCCGGCGAGAACGACCTGCGTACCGTGACCGCCCGCGCGGACGCCGGTGACCCGGTCGCCGAACTGGCACTCGCCGTGTACTGCCATCGCATCCGCAAGTATGTGGGCGCCTACCTGGCGGTACTGGGCCGGCTCGACGCGATCGTGTTCACCGCCGGAGTGGGCGAGCACAGCGCCGTGGTCCGGGAGCGCTCACTGGCCGGCCTGACCGGCCTGGGCATCACCATCGACCCCGACCGCAACGCCGGCAACGCCCCGGTGATCTCCCCGGCCGGCGCCCCGGTGGCCGTCTGCGTGGTCCCTACCGACGAGGAGCGCGGCATCGCCGATGAGGTCGCCACCCTCCTCGCGGGCTGAGTCGCCCACCTACCGCCGACGCAGCACCCCGCTCGCCGGCGGCGGGTACGGCCAGAACCGTGCGGAGGCGGTCGGTCTGCGCGACCATGGAGCGCATGTCTTCCGGATGCGGAGAGGGGTGGCGGCGATGACCACCGGGCAAGCCGAGCAGGAGCACCTACGGGCCGAGTTGCAGGCGGTGCAGGAGGAGGCCGCACAGGCCAGGGCAACCCTGGACAACGTGCGGCGGGGGCTGGGCGGATCCGGGGCGGGTCCGACCGACTCCGCCGAGGGCGCCGCCGATCTGACCGCCGCGCTGGAGCAGCAGGCGCTGGTGGAGGCGTTGGAGACCCGGGAACGGGGACTTCGGAACAAACTCGGCCTGCCGCCCGAGTAGCGCCGACCGGATCCGGGTAGCACCGAACCGGCGGGTGTTCCGTCACCGTCGACCTGGAGGTTCGGGTGAGATCCCTGCTGCACGTTCCGGCGGGTGCGCCGGACGAGCTTGACCGGGCAACGGCCTGCGGGCCGGATGTCGTCGTTGTCGACCTGGTCGCGGTGCCGGACCCGGCCGGGTTGCCCGCAGCGCGGGCGGGCATCGCCGCATGGCTCGGTGGCCGGCCGGCCGTGCCGGTCTGGGTCCGGATCAACGAGGGTGCGACCGGGGTCGCCGATGCCCGGTCGGTGGTCCGCGCCGAACTGGCCGGCGTGTGTGTGGTCGGCGCGCAGTCCGCGACTGAGCTGGCCGCGCTCGCCGTCGACCTCGCCGAGGCTGAGGAGCGGGTGGACCTGCCGATCGGTACCGTCAAGATCGCTCCGGAAATCGGCAGCGCAACGGCCGTGCTGGCCGCACCGCAACTCGCGCAGGCGCCGCGGGTTGCCTGGCTGGGCCTGGACGAGACGCAGCTCTGTGCCGACCTGGGCGTGGAGCCCGGTCCGGACGAGCGCGAACTGCTCTGGGTCCGTTCCCGGGTGGTGACGGCGAGCGCGGCTGCCGGTATCGCCGCCCCGGTCGGCCCGGTCTGTGGCGAGGTGGCCGACCTCGCCGCGCTGCGCGAACGCACGCTCGGCCTGCGCCGGCTCGGCTTCCGCTCCCGGTCCTGCCTGCACCCGGCCCAGGTCGCCGTGGTTCACGACGTCTTCGACACCGACGTGGTCCCGGTCTCGCCGGCCCTTGCCTGAGCGTCGCCAGCGCCCGGGTTGGTCAGCGACCGCCCGGGGTTGGTCAGCGAATGAGTCCGGTAGGTACCTGAGCCCAGGCAGCGCGTGAGCCACGCGCTGCCTGGACCCGGGATCGCCCCGTGCGAGGCGGGCCTGCCGGCAGCGGGTCAGGCGGTTTCGTCGAGGCGGGGGAAGACGTTTTCGCGGAGCAGGACGTTGATGGCGGCCGCCGCCGGGATGGCGATCAGGGCGCCGATGAGGCCGAGCACCGCGCCGCCGATGAGGACCGCGACCACGGTCACCGTGGGCGGCACATCGACGGCTCGGCCCATGATCCGGGGTACCAGCAGGTAATCCTCGGCCAGCCGGTACACCGTGTAGAAGATCAGGGTGGCGACGGCGACCGGGAGCGAGACGGTCAGCGCCACCAGGGTGACCACCGCCCCGGCGGTGGTCGAGCCGACGATCGGGACCAGGTCGAACAGCGCCACCATGATGGAGAGCAGCACGGGGTACGGGACGTGGAAGACCAGCAGCCAGACGAAGGTACCGGCGCCCGCGATCAGCGAAGTGATGACGTTGCCCAGCACGTACGCGCCGACCTTGGTGAACATTTCGTCACCGAGCAGGATCGCCCGGGGCCGGCGGCCGGCCGGGATCAGCCGGTAGATCAGTCGGCGGATGCGCGGCAGGTCGGCGAGCAGGTACACGGTGAGCACCAGCACGGTCAGCACCGCCGCGGTGGCCGACAGCACCACGCTGCCGGCGCCGAGCACACCGCTGAAGGAGGCCTTCGTCTTCAGCAGGTCGGCCAGCTTGTCCTGCAGGTGGAACTGTCCGTCCAGGCGGGTCAGGGTGGGGCTGCGGTCGAGCACGCCGCGCAGGTACCCGGGGGCGTCTTTGCCGAGGGTGACGGCCTGGCTCGCCAGCGGCGGGATCGCCGCGGCCAGGAAGCCGCCGACGATGCCGACCATGCCCAGGGCGACCACGGCGACCGCCAGCCGGCGCGGCAGCCGCCAGCCGATCAACCGCTGCACGGCGGGCTCCAGGCCGATCGCCAGGAACAGCGACAGCCCGATCAGCGCCAGCACGCTGCCGGCCAGTACCAGCAGGTGGCAGATGGCGTAGGTGACCGCCACCCCGGCCGCGCCGAGCAGGCCGACCATGAACGGCGACCGCCGGCTCACCGGTGGCCCGGGGGTACCCAGGATCGGTTCGCTCGCGGCGATCTCCTCGGCCTCCGCCTCGGCCGCCGCGACCAGCTCCTGGGCGCGCGCCTCGACATCCTCGTCGGGGCTGGCCAGCACGGTGTCCGTGTCGACCTGTTCCGAAATCGCCATGGCGGGTCTCCTGCCCTCGCGGCCGGCGTCCGTACCGGAACCGCAGCGCAACTACCCGCTCCGAGGTCCCGGCAAACCCCGGCCGGCGCGGGCCGGGCGGTGGCGGCCACGTTCACCCGCTGGCAATGTGGGGTTTTCCGGGGGTACCTACCCTGGCGCGCACGTGACACCGGCAGCGCTGCCGGTCGGTGGCCTGACCTGGGGAGAGCCGGATGAGCGAGAACCTGCTGGACGGGTACACCGTCCGCGACGATGACGACGACGATCCGACCCTGCTCAACCGCGACGGGCAGCCGGTGGACACCTGGCGCGAGGACTACCCCTACGACGAGCGGCTCTCCCGAGACGAGTACGACCGGACCAAGCGGCTGCTGCAGATCGAGTTGTTGAAGTTGCAGAACTGGGTGAAGGACCAGGGCGAGCGGGTGGTGATCCTGTTCGAGGGGCGCGACGCTGCCGGCAAGGGCGGCACCATCAAGCGGTTCATGGAGCACCTGAACCCGCGCGGCGCCCGGGTGGTGGCGTTGGAGAAGCCCAGCGAGCGGGAGAGCACCCAGTGGTACTTCCAGCGCTACGTGCACCACCTGCCCTCGGCCGGCGAGATGGTGCTGTTCGACCGGTCCTGGTACAACCGGGCCGGCGTGGAGCGGGTGATGGGCTTCTGCGAGCGCCCGGAGTATCTGGAGTTCATGCGGCAGGCGCCGGAGTTGGAGCGGATGCTGGTGCGCTCAGGTGTCCACCTGGTCAAGTTCTGGTTCTCGGTGTCCCAGGACGAGCAGCGCACCCGGTTCATCATCCGGCAGGTGGATCCGGTGCGGCAGTGGAAGCTGTCCCCGATGGACCTGGCCTCGCTGGACAAGTGGGACGACTACACCGACGCCAAGGAGGCGATGTTCTTCTACACCGACACCGCCGACGCGCCGTGGACGGTGGTGAAGAGCAACGACAAGAAGCGGGCCCGGATCGAGGCGATGCGGTACGTGCTCAGCCGGTTCGCCTACACCGGCCGGGACGACGAGGTGGTCGGCCAGGCCGACCCGCTGATCGTCGGACCGGCGTCGCTGGTGATCGAGACGCTGCCGGGCCGGCGTGGCTTGTAGCTGCGGCACTTGACTAATTCAAACCTTTAAATAACTCTTTACGGAGAGCGCTCTCGCCAGATCCGACACCGTCCACGGACCGGGCTCCGCCAGTCCTGGAGTCCACAGTGGACGGTGTCGGATGCTGGGCACCCCACTGCCTGAGCGCAGCCGGAGCCGGCATTTGGCGAGGCGAGCACAGGCGGACCCCACCGCCCGCACCCCAGGGAGCACTCCGTGATGTCCATTCTTGCCCGCGTGCGCCGTGTGCGCCGCAGACCCGCCGCCGCAGCGATCGGCGCCGCCGTGGTCCTCCTCGTACTGGCCGGCTACACGGCGCTCGCCGGGCCGGCCGGGGCCGCCAGCACCCTGCTGTCCCAGGGCCGGCCGGCCGTCGCTTCGTCGGTGGAGAACGCCGGCACGCCGGCCGCCGCAGCCGTCGACGGCAATGCCGGTACCCGCTGGTCCAGCGCCGCCAGCGACCCGCAGTGGCTCTACGTCGACCTCGGCGCGAGCGCCGGCATCACCCAGGTGGTGGTGCAGTGGGAGGCCGCGTACGCCACCGCCTTCCAGATCCAGGTCTCCGACAACGCCGGCACCTGGACCACCATCTCCACCACCACCAACGGAACCGGCGGCACGCAGACCCTGAACGTCACCGGCGCCGGCCGGTACGTGCGGCTCTACGGCACCGCGCGGGCCACCGGCTACGGGTACAGCCTCTGGGAGTTCCAGGTCTACGGCAGCTTCGCCGGCGGCGGCTGCGGTACCGCCAACGCCGCCCAGGGCAGGACCGCCACCGCCTCCTCGGTGGAGAACGCCGGCACCCCGGCCTCCGCAGCGGTCGACGGCAACGCCGGCACCCGCTGGTCCTAGGCCGCCGCCGACCCGCAGTGGCTCCAGGTCGACCTCGGCAGCAGCCGTCGCCATCTGCCAGGTGGTGCTCAGCTGGGAAGCCGCCTACGCCACCGCCTTCCAGGTCCAGGTCTCCGCCAACGCGAGCACCTGGACGACGATCTACTCCACCACCACCGGCACCGGCGGAACGCCGACCCTCAATGTCACCGGCACCGGCCGCTACGTCCGCGTGTACGGCACCGCACGCGCCACCGCATACGGCTACTCGCTCTGGGAATTCCGGTGGTGCACACCGGCTCCGGGCCGTCCGTCACGCCGACCACCCCGAACACCAGCCCCAGTTCCAGCACGTCGACCGGGCCGGGCACGCTGATCTCGCAGTACCAGCCGGTGACCGCGTCCTCCTACGAGGGCGGCAACGCGCCCGGCGGCGGCGCTGGACGGGCGGACCAACACCCGCTGGCGCAGCCAGTCCACCGACGACCAGTGGCTCCAGGTCGACCTCGGCGGGCCGGCCACGATCACCGGCGTCGTGCTCAACTGGGAGGCCGCCTACGCGCACCGGCGTACCACATCGACGTCTCCGCCAACGGCGACCACCTGGACCACGATCTACACCACGACGACCGGCAAGGGCGGCGTGGAGAACCGTGCCGGTCACCGGCACCGGCCGGTACGTGCGCCTCTACGGCACGGCCAGGGCCACCGGGTACGGCTACTAGCCTGTGGGAGTTCCAGGTCTTCGGCACGGTGGACACCTCGGTCAGCACCCCGCCGATGCTGTCCGGACCGACCAAGGCCGCCGGCGACCACCGGGCAGTTCCAGCTGCCGCCCCGGCCGACACGGCCATGGTCACCAGCACCCGCCGGCCGGCGCTGTCCTGGGCCGCGGTCCGCGGCGCGGCGCACTACGAGGTGTGGATCAACATCAGCCGCACCGACTACGACTTCACCGCCTCCGGCAGCCTGCTCGACCTCTACACCAAGGTGGCCGAGCCGACCGGCACCAGCTACACGCCGACCTGGGACATCACCGACCGGTGGACGTACAAGTGGTACGTCGTCGCGGTTCAGCGCGCTCCGGGGGCGAGGACCACCTCCGAACATCCGCACCTTCAGCGTCTACCTGCCCGACGTCGAGCCGGCCGGGGACGGCGTGCAACGATCATCAACGGCGCGCGCGACCTGAACAAGAACGGCACCATCGAGCCGTACGAGGACTGGCGGCTGCCGGTCGAGACCCGGGTGAACGACCTGCTCGGGCCGGATGACGCCGGAGGAGAAGGCGTACCAGATGTTCTACAACGCCCAGGTCGTACCCGCATGTCCGGCTGGCACTTCGGCCCGGCGCAGGCCGGCGACCTGAACAACGTCCTGCTCGCCACGGCCGCGACCCGGCTCGGCATCCCGGCCGTCTCGGCGGGCGACACCATCGCCGGGTACAAGACGACGTACCCGCTGCAGAGCACGCTGGCCGCCGGCAAGGACTACCCGCTCGACTACAAGCTCGGCGACATGCAGCGGCAGGAGGAGCTGGAGGTCGGTACCCGCGGCGTGCTCGGGCCGCTCGCCGAGGTCGGCACCAAGGTGCTCTACCCGCGCATCCAGGAGGGCAACGGCGAGAACGCCGACGTGGCGGCGGCCCAGGTGCGCGCCCTGGTCTCCGGGCTGCAGGGCGGGCCGGAGCTGAACCCGGGCTCGGTCCTGGCGACCGTCAAGCACTGGCCGGGCGAGGGGGCCGGCGGCGAGGCCGGCATCGTCTACGACGCGGTCACGATCAAGTACCACATGATCCCGTTCCGGGCCGCGATGGACGCCGGGGCGGTCAACATCATGCCCGGGCTACGCGGGCAGCTCGTTCCTCGACCCGGGCGGTCCCGGGGCGGGCGACAGCGCGCCGATCCTGGCCTACCTGCGGCAGAACCTCGGGCTACACCGGCCTGATCACCACCGACTGGCTGCCGTCCGGCGCCGTGGATCAACGCGGCGAACGCCGGCTCCGACGTGATGGGCGGCGCCGACCCGGGCGCGGCCGGCTTCACCATCGCCGGCTTCCTCGCCAGCCGTGCCGGCCGCCCGGATCAACGACGCGGTGCCGCCGGGTCCTGCGGCTCAAGTTCGAGCTCGGGCGTCTTCGACCACCCGTACGGCGACCCGGTCAACGGCCCGTACCGGTTCCACCAGCCGGCCTACGCGGGGCTGGCCAACCAGGCCGCGCGCGAGTCGATCACGCTGCTGAAGAACGGCGGCGCTGCTGCCGCTGAAGCTGAACGCGGGCGACAACATCGTGGTGGCCGGTCCGCGGGCCACCGACGGCGCCGTCCTGCTGCATCTGGACCAGCTACTTCCACCCGGACTACGGGTCGCTGGACATCCTCGACGCGATCAAGGCGAGAGCGGCGACCGCCGGGGTCAACGTCTACCCGGACACCGGCCCGACACCCAAGCTGGCCGTCGTGGCCGTCGGCGAACCGTCCTACACCCACGCCACCGCTGGGTGAAGGAGCAGCCGTACCTGCCCGCCGACCAACTCGCCCTGATCCAGAGCTTCAAGAACCAGGGGATCCCGGTGGTGGTGCGTGCTGACCCTGCCCCGGCCGAACGTGATCACCGAGTGGAACGGGCTGGCCGACGCCATCGTGATGACCTACCGCGGCGGTGAGGAGGTCGGTCCGGCCACCGCCAGCCTGCTCTTCGGCGACTACACCCCGCGCGGCAAACTGCCCTGGCAGCTGCCCCGCAGCCTCGACCAGGTCCTCAAGCCGGGCGGCACCGACACCCTCGCCGACGCCAACGAGGACTGGGACCTGCCGTACGACCTGGGCGCCACCGCCGCCGAACGGGCCGACATCCGGGCGAAGATCGACGCCGGCCAGCCCGTGCCGACCACCTACGGCAACCCGCTCTACCCCTACGGCGCCGGCCTGCAGGGCTGGTCCTGACCCCTGTCCCACCCCGGCCGGCCATCGTCCACATCGGACGGTGGCCGGCCGGCCCATGACCGCACGGTCATTCGCTACGGTGGCGGGCTTGGAGGAAGGCGGCGAGGATCGGGAGGAAACCGGGGGCGAGCTGCTCGGTGCGCGGGACGGCCGGGTCGGGGTCGGCGGTGAAGAGGCCGTGGTCAGCGCCCGGGAAGACGGCGAGGCCGTGCGGGTCACCGGGCAGCGGGGGGAGTTCGGTGGCGAAGGCGGCCACGCTCTCCGGTACCGGGACAAGGGTGTCGGCCGCGCCGAAGAGGGCGAGCACCGGACAGGTCACCTGGCGCAGCACCGGTACCGGGTCGAAGTCCAGGTTGCGGGCGAGGAACCCGAGCGCCACCGGATTGTCGAAGTACCGGGTGGCCAGCGGGTACCAGGGCGCGTCGGCGTACCGCGCCTGGGCGGCGAGAATGCCCGCCACCGGCTCGCCGGCCAGTATCCGGGCGGTGCGCTCGTCCAGCCAGGCCAGGGCGGCGCTGATCTGCGCGGGGGCCAGGTCGGCGGCGTGCAGGTCGCGCTCGATGCGGGTACGGTCCTGGGCGGCCACGCTCACCCCCGGGCCGCTGACCGTGACCACGAAGTCGACCGGGCTGTCGGGAGTGGCCAGCGTGGCGGCGAGCAGCGCCACCCAACCGCCCTGGCTCACCCCGTACAGGCCGACGGGTTGGCCGGCGGTGTCCGGGTGGGCGCGCAGTACCCGCAGCGCCGCGAGCGCCTCGTGGGCCCGGTCGGTGAAGTTCTGGGCCAGCCAGTCGCCGGGGGAGCCGCAGCCGGGCTTGTCGTGGGTGAGTACCACCGCGCCGGAGTTGACCAGCCGGTCGGGCCACTCGCCCCAGTCGTCGAACGACCCCTCGCCGGAGCCGTCCACCATCACCAGCCCCGGTCGGGGGCCGGGGGTCGGGCCGCCCCAGATGCCGGCGCGCAGGTCGCCGTCGGGGGCCGGAACAACAGTGTGGGTACGCAGGGTGGCGCTCATCGGTCTGCTCCTGACTGGTCGGTCTCGGTGAGGTCGAGTGGGGTGCCGGCGAGAAAGATCCGGACGAACCGGGCGTCCTCGGGACGTTCGGCCGGATCGGTGAGCCGGGACTCGTAGCGGGCCAGAACCGCGCGCAGCTGGCCGGCGACCTCCCGCAGCTCGGCCGGCGTGAGGGGCAGCGTCGCGCCGCCGAGGAAGCCGGCATCCCGCCAGGCGGGTGGCTGGTCCGCGCGGCCGCGCAGGCCGTGCCGGATGCGGTCGGCCTCGCGCTGGACGAAGACCTGCTCCAGCTGCTCGCCGGCGGGGCCTGCGTCGGCGCTCCAGGACTGCTCGACCGCCACCAGCCGCCACGGCCGCTCGCGCCGGTCACCGGTGTCGGGGGCCTGCTCGACGAGGCCGTACCGGGCGAGCTGGCGCAGGTGGAAGGAGCAGCTTGCCTGACTGGTGCCGAGCTGCCGGGCGCACCGCGCGGCGGTCGCCGGCCCGAGCGCGGTCAGCACCTCGATGAGGTCCAACCGGATCGGGTGGGCCAGCGCCCGCAGCGCCTGAGGGTCGGTGATCCGCATAAGCCAAAGATAACTTTGGTACTTCAAGATGTCAAAGGCCTCTTTGGCAACTACCCGCCCACGCCTGTCCAACGGGATGTGAATACATGGAGTAGTTGAGCAACTACTAAACGCGAGATCCGTTCCTCGATAGGGCGTCCGGGGGCCGGGTGGCATTGGCGCAGGTCGCTGGATCCATCAACGCTGTGCAGCCGAGCAACTACGTAGAGTAGTCAAGATGCGATGATCTGCTGAGCGTGGAAGCAGCCTTCGGCCGACTGTCGAAGGTGCCTGAAAGCTGTTGTGCCGCAACGGAAGCAGCCGAAAACCGGACAGCGCCCCGAGTGCCTGTGGGGTCGTCCGTGGCTGCCATGACCCGGGCCACAATCACCGTCCGTAGCTTGGCATATCCGAAATGCCCAGCCATAGTTGGACGCACAACGCCAATACGGCAAACGCCAAACAGCGTCCCCCTAACGAACGGAAGCAAAGATGCCGACCACCCGTCGAAACACCCGCTCCCCTCGTACCCGCGCCCTGACCACCCTCCTGTTCACCGGAGCCATCGCCACGGCCACCCTCGGGGGACCCGCCCTCGCCGCCAACGCCGCAGACACCACCCGCGCGACCGGCACCACCACCCACACCAACATCACCACCGTCGCCGACAAGCACGACGACAACAACACCACCAAGAGCCTGAAGAAGAAGACCACCAAAAAGCACCACAAGAACAAGACCGCCGCCCCCGCAGCCCCCGCCGCGCCCGCCGCCCCGGCCGCCCCCGCCGCCCCGGCAGCCCCCGCCGCGCCGGCCGCGCTGCCCGCGATCAACGGACTCGACGCCGACCAGATCACCAACGCCGCCACCATCGTCAAGGTCGGCAACGACATGGGCGTCGGACAACGCGCCGAAGAAATCGCCATCGCCACCGCCATGCAGGAATCGAAGCTCTACAACCTCGACATCGCCGTCGACCACGACTCCCTCGGCCTGTTCCAGCAGCGCCCCTCCTCCGGCTGGGGCACCCCGGCTGAGCTGAACGACCCGGCCTACGCGGCGAAGGCATTCCTGCAGGTCCTCACCCAGGACACCAGCGACTACAACTGCCTCACCTGCGCCGCCCAGCGCGTCCAGGTCTCCGCCTTCCCCGACGCCTACGCCCAGTGGGAGCCCCTGGCCACCACCGTCGTCACCACCCTCAACCACAGCTGACCCCACACCACCCAGACGCGCACCCCGCGTCCCCCGCACGCAGCGCCCGACCTCCCACCCCCCGGTGAGGCCGGGCGCTGCGGCATCCCACCACCACAAAGCGCGTTCCGAACGGGCGACCCCCGACCAGGCCAGCGCCGCTGTGGAGATGGTTGCCGCGCCAAGTGGGCGGTTGGCGGGCCGCCCGGGCACCCTCGCACCCCGACAACCGCCCACTTGCGTTACCCGGCTCCCGGCTCCCGACGGAGTCGGGTGCTGTCAGCTTCTGCGAATCGGGCCGGAGTGGACCGGCGTCAGCCGGCCGGGAGGTACTGCGGCAGGCGGCCGGGGATCCGGGCCGGTACCAGGCGGGCCAGGGCGCCCATGGCGCTGAGCACCGGCAGCCGGGTGAGTGCGTTGCGGACCCGCATGCCGGCCGCTGTCCGGGGGGCCATGAGCCGGACGTTGGTGTCGATCCGGTGCTTGCGATCGACCAGGGCCCGGTGGCTGTGGTGGTAGCGGGCGAACGCGATGCGGTGGTCGCCGTTGGCGGCTGCGAGCTCGCCGGCCAGCCGGTACGCGCCGACCAGTGCCAACTCCGCGCCCGCCCCGGAGGCCGGCGAGGCGCACCAGGCCGCGTCCCCGACGAGTGCCACCCGGCCGGTTGACCAGGAGTCCATCCGTACCTGGCTGAGTGCGTCGAAGTAGAAGTCCGGGTCGGCGAGCGCGGTGTCCAGCAGTTGGCCGATCCGCCACGACGCACGGTCCGCGAACGCCGCGCTGACCAGCCGCTTGTGCTGCCCGACGTCGCGGTGGTCGTAGGTGATCGGCGCGGAGCGGTAAATGAAGTACGCCTTGGCCTGCGGGTGGTTGCCGGAGCGGTAGACCCCGGCCATCCTGCCGGGGGTGTTGTGCATGGTCACCCAGCGGTTCTCGGCCAGGGCGGCGTCGGCGTCGGCAAACGCGAAGTAGTGGTCGCGGTGTCGGATGTAGTTCGCTTCCGGGCCGAAGGCCAGCCGGCGGACGTTGGAGTGCAGGCCGTCGGCGCCGATGACCAGGTCGTAGCGGCGGGTACCGGCACGGTCGAGCCGGACGGTGACCCCGTCGTCGTCCTGGGCCAGGTCCCGGATGGAGTCGTCGAACAGGTACTCGACTGCCGGGGTCGCCTCGCCCAGCAGGGCAACCAGATCGCCTCGCATGATCTCGACCGAGGCCGGGTCGCGGGTGTCGATCCGGCCGATCGTGCGGTCGTCGGCGTCGACGAACTTCATGCCGTGCACGTCGGCGGCGGCTGCCCGGACCCGGTGCAGCAGCCCCATCCGGTCGAGGACCTCGCTGGCCTGGCCGCGTACGTCCACGCCGTTGCCGCCGGGCCGGGGCTGCCCGGCGCGCTCCACGATTGTCGGATGGAAGCCGTGCCGGGCCAGCCAGTGCGCCACCGTCAGGCCGGCGATGCTGGCGCCCGAGATCAGGATCCGTTGGTTCATCGTGGGTCTCCCTCGCGGTACGATAACTGAAATACGCGTTCCAGATAATGATGTGGAATGGACGTTCCAGATGTCAAACGCGGGTGCACAGGGGCTCCGGGCGGACGCTGTCCGCAACCGGCAGCTCGCGCTGGACGGGGCCACCCAACTGCTCGCCGAGCGCGGCGCCAGCCTCACCGTGGAGGCCATCGCCAAGCGGTCCGGCCTGGGCGCCGCCACCGTGGTACGCGCCTTCGGCGGCAAGGACGCGCTGCTCGACGCGGCGGTTGCCGGTCTGCTCCGGCCGCTCGTCCAGCGGGGCCGGCAATTGCACGCGCAGCACGACCCGGATCGGGCGTTGCGCACGTTTCTCGGCGAGCTGATCGCCTTCCAGTCCGCGTATCACCCGGTCACCGCTCAGCTGCGTGGCCTGGACCTGCCGGCCACCTCGTCGCTGCGGGCGGACCTGGTCCGGTGCTTCGAGGAGATGATCGCCGGGGCTCGGGAGCAGGGCACCGTGCGCGCCGACATCGACGCGGCCACCCTCACCGAACTGATCAGCCAGTCCGGCTTCGCCATCGCCCGATCCGCCGAGGCGTCCCCGGACCTCGCTGAGGCGTTCGTCACGGTGCTGATGGACGGTCTACGCCCGCAGCCCTGACCACTCGCAGTCCTGACTGCTCAGCCGCAGGGCTGTCCTGCCTGCTCAGCCGCAGGGCTGTCCTGCCTGCTCAGCCGCAGGGCTGTCCTGCCTGCTCAGCCGCAGGGCTGGGCGTTGATGGCGCAGCCGGTGGGTGGGCCCCCGAGCAGGCCGCCAACGGAGAAGGTGAAGGTGACGAAGTCACCGGGCGGGACCGTTCCGGTTTCGCCGGTGGGCAGGAAGGTCACCGTGCGCCCCTCCTGAACTGCCAGCGCCCCGGTCACCGTGTCGACCTTCTCCCCGGCCGGCAGCGTGAGCAGCACGGTCCAGGTGATCGCATCCTGCTGGCCGGTGTTGGTGACGGTCACCTGACCCTGGTACCCGGTCAGCCCGAGCGGGCCGGTGGTGCCCAGTGTCGCGTAGGTCGCCCGTAGCGCCGCCGGGGTGAGGAGCGGCACGTCAGCGGCGGACGGATCCACGCTCCCGGACGGTGAGGTCGGCACTGACGTGGCACTGCCGGTCGGTGCGCTCGGGGCGGACCCGGCGGCGGCCGGACCGGTTGCGGAGGCGTCGAGCGGGCTGGCCGGTGCGGTCGGCGCCGGCGTCGGTCGGGTACCGACCTCGGCCGGCAACGGCAGCGGAAGCGGGCCGGCGACCGGCCGGTTCCGCACGGTGATCAGCAAGCCGGTCAGGACCACCACGGCGATCGCCAGCAGGATGACCAGCAGCAGCCACCAGCGCCGGCGACGCGGTGCGGGCGGTTCGGCGCCGGTCGGGCCATCCGGTCGCAGTGCCGGCTGGTCGGTCGGTTCGGCCCGGCGCGCGGCCCGTGCCGGGGCTGTCGCCGCTACGGGCGCCGGCGCGGGGGCCGTGGTGGCCGCCCGGGTCACGATGATCGGGTACCCGCCGGTCGGCTCCATCAGCGGCTCCACCTCGGCCAGGTACCCGAGCACGCTGCCGCGCCGCTGCGTCGGAATGACCGGCGGGCTCGCCGGCCTGGCCGGGCTCGGCGCGCTGGCGGCGTGCGGCGCGCGGGCGGTGGGTGAAGTGTTGGCGGCGGGGGAAGAGTCGGGCGGGACCGGGGTGCCGGTGGCCGGGGTGCCGGTGACAGGTGCGCCGTTCGTCGCGGCTGGACCCGTGCCCGGCACCGCGATGCCGCCGATCCGGGCCGGCGCTGATTCAGCCGGGCCCGCGCCGGCGACCGCCCTGCTCGGGCGTGCCGGGGCCGGGGTTGAGGCCTGGGCGGCTGGGGTTGCGGCGGGTTGCCGGGCAGTCGCGGCGGGTGATCCGGCTGCCGGGGGTGGGGTCGTGGTGGTGGCGTTGTCGTGGTCGCCTGCTGCTGGCCCGGTTCCGGTTTCCCCCTGCGTCACGCAGAGATACTGACGTCACCGCGACGATCTCGGCAAGCTGTCAGGTCGGATTGTCGGCATTGCGCCGCCAACTCGTCACCCGGAGGCGGGTACCGGGCGGCTGGCAAGCCACTGGGCCGGGTGATCGAGGACGCCGCGCAGGGCGGTACGGGCCGCGCCGACCACGGTGGCATGGGTGCCGAGCGCCGACGGGCGGACGGTGACCGGAGCCCAGGCGGCGGTCACCGCGCGGGCCGCCACCTCCGACTCCAGCCAGGGGCGCAGCCACGGTTCGAGCCGGGCGTACCCGCCGCCGAGGACCACCGTCTGGACGTCCAGCAGGTTCACCGCGCCGGCCACGCTGACGCCCAGGGCTGTCCCGGCGCGGCGCAGGGCGGCGAGCATCGCCTCGTCACCGGCTTCGGCGCGGGAGGCCATCAGTCGCAGCGCGGACTGCCCGGTGGCGGCCGGCGCACCGGCTGCCGCGAGGATCGCCTCCTGGCCCGCGTACTGCTCCAGGCAGCCACGCGAGCCGCAGTGGCACGGTGGCCCCTCGGCCTCCACGGTGAGGTGGCCGAGTTCGCCGGCCCAGCCCTGGACTCCCCGGAACAGCGCGCCGTCGAGAATCACGCCGGCGCCGATGCCGATCTCGCCGGAGACGTAAAGGAAGCTGGTCGACTCGCCGGGGATCAGCTGGGCCGCCTCGCCCTGGGCGGCCAGGTTGGCCTCGTTGTCCACGGCCACCGGGAGGTCGTCGAGCGGGGCGTGCGCCAGCAGGTCGGCCAAGGGGACGTCGCGCCACTCCAGGTTGGGGGCGAGCAGGACCGTACCCCCGTGAACCAGACCTGGAACGGCCACGCAGCCGGCGGCCGCGGTGAGACCGTCCGCCGCCGCTTCGGCCAGCGCCTGCCGGGCCAGTTCCGCGAGCTGTCCGGCCACCTCGGCCGGTGGTCGGCCGCGCAGGTCGGTGTCGCGCTGCAGGTGGTGGCGCACCGCGCCGGTGAGATCGACCAGGCAGGCGGCCAGGTAGTCGACGTTGATCTCCAGGCCGAGGCCGGCCGCGCCGTCGACGGCGAGCATCAGGCCGGCGGCCGGACGGCCTGCGCCGGTACGCCGGGTCGGACCGACTTCCCGGACCAGGCCCCCGGCGAGCAGTTCGTCGGCCAGGCTGGAGGTGGTGGCCCGGGTGAGCCCGGTGAGGGTGGACAGGTCGGCCCGGGAGACCGGGGTCGGGCTGACGGCGATGTGCCGGAGCGCCAGCGCCAGGTTGTGTTCGCGCAGGCTGCCCTGGCGGATGGCGGTGTCCGGGCGGACCGGCGCGCCCCGGCTGCCGGGGACGGCTGTGACGGTCGGTGCGGGCTCGGACACGAGCTTGACCCTCTCACACCCGGGCTATATGTTCAACGGACAAACAAATCCACACCCCAAGGGAGCACACCGTGGCAGCCCAGAACACCGCAGCGCAGCCCACCAAGGAAGACTTTTTCACCTTCGGCCTCTGGACCGTCGGCTGGCAGGCCCGCGACCCGTTCGGCGACGCCACCCGGCCGGCCCTGGACCCGGTCGAGACCGTGCACCGGCTCGCCGAACTCGGCGCGGCCGGCGTCACCTTCCACGACGACGACCTGATCCCGTTCGGCGCGGACGACTCCACCCGGGAGAAGTCGATCTCCCGGTTCAAGGACGCGCTCGCCGAGACCGGCCTGATCGTGCCGATGGCCACCACCAACCTGTTCACCCACCCGGTCTTCAAGGACGGCGCCTTCACCAGCAACGACCGCGACATCCGCCGGTACGCGCTGCGCAAGGTGATCCGCAACATCGACCTGGCCGCCGAACTCGGCGCGAAGACCTACGTGTTCTGGGGCGGCCGGGAGGGCGCCGAGTCCGACGCCGCCAAGGACATCCGGGCCGCGCTGGACCGCTACCGGGAGGGCATCGACTTCCTCGCCCAGTACGTGATCGACCAGGGCTACGGGATCCGGTTCGCGATCGAGCCCAAGCCCAACGAGCCGCGCGGCGACATCCTGCTGCCGACCGTCGGCCACGCGCTCGGCTTCATCTCGTCGTTGCAGCACCACGAAATGGTCGGGCTCAACCCCGAGGTCGGGCACGAGCAGATGGCCGGGCTGAACTTCGCGGCCGGCATCGCCCAGGCGCTGTGGCAGGACAAGCTCTTCCACATCGACCTCAACGGCCAGCGCGGCATCAAGTTCGACCAGGACCTGGTCTTCGGCCACGGCGACCTGCTCAACTCGTTCTTCCTGGTGGACCTGCTGGAGACCGCCGGGTACGCGGGCCCGCGGCACTTCGACTACAAGCCGGCCCGGACCGAGGACATCACCGGCGTGTGGGCCTCGGCCGCCGCCAACATGCGCACCTACCTGCTGCTCAAGGAGCGGGCCGCGGCGTTCCGGGCCGACCCCGAGGTGCAGGCCGCGCTGGCCGCCACCCGGGTCGCCGAACTGTCCCAGCCCACTTTGGGCGCCGGCGAGAGCGTGGCCGACCTGCTCGCCGACCGCTCGGCGTTCGAGGACTTCGACGTGGACGCCGCCGCGGAGCGCGGGCTCGGCGCGGTGCACCTGACCCAGTTGGCGATCGAGCACCTGCTCGGCGCGCGGTGAGCCGGCCGACCCTGGTCGCCGGGGTCGACTCGTCCACCCAGTCCTGCAAGGTCGTCGTCCGGGACGCCGCGACCGGAGCGCTGGTGCGCTCCGGTCGCGCCGCCCACCCGGACGGCACCGAGGTGCATCCGGACGCCTGGTGGACGGCGCTGACCACGGCCATCGAGCAGGCCGGCGGGCTGGCCGACGTGGCTGCCGCGTCGATCGGCGCGCAGCAGCACGGCATGGTGTGCCTGGACGGGCGCGGCGCGGTGGTCCGCCCGGCGTTGCTGTGGAACGACACCCGCTCGGCGGGGGCCGCCGCCGACCTGGTCCGCGAGCTCGGCGCGCAGACCTGGGCCGAGGCGGTCAACGTCGTGCCGGTGGCCTCGTTCACCATCACCAAGCTGCGCTGGCTGGCGCAGCACGAGCCGGCACACGCCGACGCCACAGCCGCCGTCTGCCTGCCGCACGACTGGCTCAGTTGGCGGCTGACCGGCTCGGCCGACCTGGACACGCTGTGGACCGACCGGGGCGACGCCAGTGGCACCGGCTACTTCGCGGCCACCACCAACACCTACCGCACGGACCTGCTCAAGCACGCCTTCGGCCGGAGCCCGGCACTACCCCGGGTCCTCGGGCCGGCAGAGGTCGGCGGGCGTGCGGGGGAGACCGTGCTCGGCCCGGGAACCGGGGACAACGCGGCGGCGGCGCTCGGTGTCGGGGCACAGCCGGGTGACGTGATCGTCTCGGTGGGCACCTCCGGCACGGTGTTCAGCCCGACGGACACCCCCGCCGTGGACCCGACCGGCACGGTGGCCGGCTTCGCCGACGCGACCGGCGGGTACCTGCCGCTGATCGCCACCCTGAACGCCGCCCGGGTACTCGACGCGGCGGCCAGGATGCTCGGCGTGTCCCTGGACACGTTGTCGGAGTTGGCGTTGAGCGCGCCGGCCGGCGCGGACGGGCTGACCCTGGTGCCCTACCTGGAGGGCGAGCGCACCCCGAACAGGCCCGACTCGACCGGGGCCGTGCACGGGCTGCGACTGGCCACGGCCACCCCGGCGCACCTGGCCCGGGCCGCCGTCGAGGGGATGCTCTGCGCGCTCGCCGACGGACTCGATGCCGTTGTCGCGCAAGGGGTTCAGCCGCGCCGGGTGATCCTGATCGGTGGCGGGGCGCAGTCGGCCGCGGTACGCGCGATCGCGCCGACCATCTTCGGGGTACCGGTGCTGGTGCCGCAGCCGGGGGAGTACGTGGCCGACGGCGCGGCCCGGCAGGCGGCCTGGGTGCTCGCGGGCGGCGAAACGCCTCCCGCCTGGGAACTGTCCACTGTGGAGAGCTACGAAGCCGACCCGGTGCCCGCCGTGCGGGAGCGCTACGCGCAGGCCCGCGACCTGACCCTGAACCGGCCCTGACCGTGCCGGCCCCGCTCGTCCATCGTGGCGAGCGGGGCCGGCGGCCGGGGTCAGTTGTTGGTGGGTTCGGGCCCGGTCAGCAGGACAACTTTGCCCCGGCCGTGGCCGGATTCCACGGCCCGCTGCGCGTCCACCACGGACTCGAGCGGGTACCTGCGCACCGCCATGGTCAGTTTGCCGGCCGCAGCCAGAGCCACCACGGCCGCCAGCCGCTGTGGCGAGCGCGGCGCCATCGCGGTGCGCGCGCCGTACTTCTTGGCCCCCACCGGGTCGGCGGTCGTCCCGATCCGGTTCGGGTCGGCCACCAGTTCGGCGGAGGCCGCCAGGGCGTCCCCGCCGATCGCGTCCAGTGCCACGGTGACGCCCTGCGGGGCCAGCTCGCGTACCCGGTCGACCAGGCCGGGGCCGTAGGCGACCGGGATCGCGCCGAGGCTGCGCAGGTACTCGTGGTTGGCCGCGCTCGCAGTGCCGATCACGGTGGCGCCGGCAGCCCGGGCGAGCTGCACGGCAACCGTCCCGACCGAGCCGGCTGCGGCGTGTACCAGCAGGGTGTCGCCGGCGACAACGGACAACTCCGCGAGCGCCCCGGAGGCGGTCTGCGCGGCGGCCACCAGCGCCCCGGCTGCGACCAGCGACAGCCCGGCAGGCTTGGCCACCACCTGGTCGGCCGGGGCCAGCAGGTAGTCGGCGTAGCCGCTGCGCACGGTTGAGCCGAGCACCTCGTCACCGACTGCGAAGCCGGTCACCTCCGGGCCGACGGCGGCGACCACCCCGGCGTACTCGTTGCCGAGCCCGGCCGGGAACTCCACCGGTTGCCAGGCGGCCAGATCGCCCCGGCGCAGCTTCACGTCGTACGGCTGCACACCGGCGACCTCGACCTTGACCAGTACCTGACCGGGCCCCGGTTCGGGCTGCGGCGCCTGCGCCAGGCGCAGCACTTCGGGTCCACCGTACGAGTCGAACAGCACCACACGTCCCATCGCACCAGCTTCGCAGCCGGTACCGGTACGCCGACGCCCAACCCGTGGTGACGTCGATCTCCCACGACGTCGATCTCCCCAGGACTCGGTGGTGCCTCAGTTCCAGTTGTCAATCTTGATGTCGTCCGGATCGGGCGCGCCCTTGCCGGTTTCGATCAGCGACTTCAGACTGAGCAGGAAGACCGCCCACTTGGTGCTGCAGTGGTGCATGAACTCCACCGGTTCCCGCCAGCCCAGGTGCCGGAAGAGCACGACGGCGTAGTCGTCGACCTGCTCGAGTTCCCACTCCACGTGCGTGCCGATCCATTCCTCGGGTCCGTCGACCACCTCCCACAGCACGCGCGTGTCCGGGTGGAGTTCGAGCACCTTCATCTCGAACCCGCCGGCGCCGAACGTGAACTTGAGTACGCCACCGGGGTTGTCGCCGGTGCCATGGGTGTTGGTCGTCCACCAGCCGGCGAGGCCGTCGGTGGTGGTCAGGGCCGGGTAGACCGCGGCCACCGACGACCGGATCGCGACTCTGTGCAGAATGTCCACCATTGTCGATCCTTCTTTCCGTGTTGACTTCGGGTGCTTCATTGCCGGCTGCCGCGCTCGTCCTTGCGGAGCTGGATGGCCTCGGCGATCCGCTTGATCCGGCGGAGCCGCGCGTCCCACGCCGCCCCCACCGAGGAGAGCTGGGCGACCGCGCGGGCAAGTTGTGCCTCGTCCACCCGGTACCTGCGCTCCCGTCCGGCGGGGGTGCCGTGCACCAGGCCGACGCGGTCGAGTACGCCGAGATGTTTCGCGATTGCCTGCCGGGTCACCGGCAGCCGCTCGCTGAGGCTGGTGGCCGTGCCGTCGCCGTCCGCCAGCAGCAGGTCGAGCAGCCGCCGACGGGTCGGGTCGCCGATCGCGGACCACAGGTCGTCGTCGACGGCGGTGCTCACGGGGTTGACCCCAGCCGCGCGAGGTACTCCCCGAGTCGGGGAATGAAGGTGTCCCAACCCATGCTGTGCTCGCGGTACTCCGCGGCCAGCTTCGCCTCCTGCCAGCCCATCTCCCGCAGGCCGGTCTCGGTGAGCCGGATCCGGGTGCCGGTGCCGGACGGGGTCAGCTCGAAGGTGACCAGCAGCGAGTTGACGGAGTCGTCGACCTTGCCGTCGGGGTAGCACCAGCGGAACGAGAAGAGTCGGGGTGGCTGGGCGTCCACCACGGCGATCGGGACGACGTCCACCCTGTCTCCCCAGATCAGCTCACCGACGGCGCCGGGGGTCGCTTCGAGGTCGGCGTCGTCGGTCCACCACTGCGAGATGTGCTGCGGGCTGCTGACCACTTCGAAGACCACCTCCGGCGAGGCGTCGACGTGGATCTCCCGTTCGATGCTGCCGTACTCCATGCCCTGCACGCGTCCTCCATATGCAACCTTCGGTTGCACATCACGCTAGCCGGCTACTCGTGATCGCGCAACCATTGGTTGCTATCGGGTGGCCGCCGGAGGTTGGCTGAGCTGGCCGTGCAGGCAGACACAGCGCCGATGGAGTCAGTGCCAGACGCCGCCCGCGACACTACGCTGCGACCGGGCTCCGGTGGCGGGGTCCCGGATCGTGGCGTCGAGTACCCAGCGGACGACCGTGCCGTCGTCGTCCCGGTCCAGCCAGCGCACCCGGGCCGCGAGCAGGTCACCACCGGCCGCCCGCAGCCCGGCCAGCCAGTCGGTGAAGGCGGGGGTACGCCACAGCAGCAGCGGAATGTCGCACTCCGCCCCGCGCCGCGCCGCCCCACCGCCCAGCAGCCCGGCCACCGCGCCAGCCGCCGCCGACAGGCTCGCCGCGACCGGCGCGCCGACCCGGTGCGCGCACTCGCGCAGGTACCCGACGTGCTGCGCGTCCGGTGGCGCGCCGAGCACCAGCCGGCCGCTGCCCTCCCACCGACCGAACTCGACGTTGGTGGTCAGTCCGGGCATGGTCCGCAGGTCCCTGGGCACCCAGAAGAGCACCACGTCGACCACCGACAGCCAGCGGTCCTCCCAGGGGTGGTGGTCGTAGCGTGCGGGGAGGTAGCCGGGGCCCTCGGGGACGAAGACGACCAGGTCGCCGGGGCCGGTCCAGGCGGCCGTGACGGCGGCCACGGCGGCCGGTCGCCAGGACGGCAGCTCGTTGGTACGCGGGACCGGGCCGGCCAGGAACACCGAGGCAGCCCAGGCCGGCGGCGGCTGCCCGCCCGCGTGGACGACAGTGGCACTGCCCAGGGTGGCGGTCATCCCGCCACCTCGCTCGCGGGCTCGCGAGGCGCCGGCCTGACATCTCCACTGGACCTCGCGCGCTCGGTCATCCCGCCACCTCGCTCGCGGGCTCGCGAGGCGCCGGCCTGACATCTCCACTGGACCTCGCGGGCTCGGTCATCCCGCCACCTCGCTCGCGGGCTCGCGAGCGCCGGCCTGACATCTCCACTGGACCTCGCGGGCTCGGTCACTGCTTCACCCCGACTCGTTCGCACAGCGCCCGCAACTCCCGGGTACCGCTGCCACGGCGGGCCTTCTCCAGCAGCCCCCGCGCGGTCTCCGCGACCAGCGGGGAGAGCCGGACCCGTTGTGGCGCGGTGCGTTCGGCCAGCAGCAGCATGCGCAACGCCTCGGTGTCCCGGCCGATGTTGCTCAGCGCCCGCGCGGTGTCGATGTAGAAGGCGACCTGCCGGGAGCGGGAGAGCGCGGCCAACCCGGTGGGGTCGACGCCCCGGGCAACCTCGACCGCGTCGCCCGGGTCGCCGCCGTCGGTGTGCATGCTGATCCGCCACAGGTCGATGGCGGTGGGGCCGAAGTTCAGGCCGAGCGCGGCGGACTGTCCGGTGCGACCGGCCAGCTCCTCTGCGGTGGTGATCGCTGCCTGGGCGTTTGCCGAGTCACCGATCGCGAAGCGGCCGAAGCCGACCAGCATGTAGAGCTGCCCGAGCATCTCCTGGGCGTCCGGCAGGGCGACATGCGGCTCCAGTTCGCGGGCAGCCCGCTCGGCCAGCCGCAGCGACCGCGGGTACAGACCGCAGCCGGCCGCGGCGTGCGACTGGGACCAGGCGGCCAGCCCGATCATGACCGGGTCCTCCAGGGCGCTGGCGGCCTGCCGGCCGCGGTCCGCCACCAGCACCGCGGACGCCGGGTCACCGAGGTAGCGGACCACGAACGAGGCGGTGTCCTGGGCCAGCACCAGGGCGCGCAGCGCGGCCCGGCGCTCCGGCCCGAACGCGGCCGCGTGCAATCCGTGCAACAGCGGCGGGATCAGCCCGGCCGCGCCGCTGTAGTCGCACCGCAGCCGCAGGTCGATGAGCAGGTCAAGTTGCCGGGTCAGCGGGGTCAGCGGGCCGGGCTCGACCGGTGGCGGATCGTCCAGATCGGACTCGATGACCGCCCGCATCGCCCGGTGCAGGGCCATCCGCACCTCGGCCTGGCCGCGGTCGGTACCGATCGCCGCCGACCCGGTCAGCTCGGCGAGCGGCACGTTCAGCGCGTTGGCGATGGCCGCCAGCATGAACCGGTTGTCGGCGCTGCGCTCGCCGCGTTCGATCCGGGACCACTGAGTGTGGCTGATCCCGGCGAGTGCGGCGGCCCGCCGGACCGACCAGTTGCGCTGCAGCCGCAGGAAGCGCAGCCGTTCGCCGATCGGTTCGCTGCCCAGCTGTGCGGACCGCATGCCCCACCTCCGCTGCTGCCCCGGGGGGCGACCTGCGGCGGGCCGCCTGCCGGCCCGGCGGGCGCCGCCCGGACCGGCCTGCGATTCCGGCGGTGCCACTTGGCACCAAGTGTGGGCGAATACCTGGTTACTGTCCATCGAGGGGGATCACTCAAGGTCGGCTGGGGGTGCCATGCGCCCGGTACTGATGGTGATGGGCCTGGTTGCTGGCCTGCTCGCCGGGGTGCCCGCCGGCTGGTGCCTGCGCGGCACGGTGTCCCGCTGGTGCAGCCGGTGTGGCCGGGCGGTCGGCCACCTGTGCGCCCGCTGCGTCACCGAGCTGAGTCCGCCGCACAGCACCGTGGTGGTGGTCCGCGAAGACCACCCACTGACCTGACTCAACCCGCGTCCCCGGGGGCCAGTATCCGCCCGGCCACTAGGCTGGCGTGGCTGCACAGCGGCAGCGTGGCGCGAAGGAGGAGCGGGTGACCGACGACGAGTACTGCCAGGTGGTGACCACCACCGAGTCCCGGGACGCGGCCGAGGCGCTGTCCCGCAGCGCGGTCGCGGCCCGGCTCGCCGCCTGCGGTCAGGTCGCCGGCCCGATCACCAGCACCTACTGGTGGGACGGGCAGCTCGAGACGGCCGACGAGTGGGGGGTCACCTTCAAGACCACGGTGCGCCGCTACCCGGCGTTGGAGCAGCACATCCGTGCCCGGCACCGCTACGAGGTGCCGGAGATCCTGTGCAGCCCGGTCAGCACCGGCAACCCCGACTACCTGAGCTGGCTGAGCGCGCAGACCCGACCCGACGACGAGGCATGATCACCGGCGCTCTTGTGTGGACGGTCGCCGCGTCGGTACGGTCGCCTCGATCACAGGGCGGTGCGTGGGTACCACCCTGGGCGACGGGGAGGCAGGATGCGGCGGTTGACGCTGGCGCGGGTGTTCGGCGCGCTGCGTGCCCTGGCCCGCCGCCCCGGCTGGGTGGTCGTCCTGCTGATCGGCATGCTCGGCTCGTCCGCCCTGGTCGTCTGGGGTGCGCTGCACAGCTCGGACGGGCTGGCCAACGCGGCGCTGAACCTGGGTACCGGCGGGCTCGGCGCGATCCTGACAGTGGCGATCATCGGCCCGGTGCTGCGGTACGTGCAGGAGGGCACCGTCCGC
Organism: uncultured Actinomycetota bacterium; assembly: GCA_963794685.1. Classification (GTDB taxonomy): domain Bacteria; phylum Actinomycetota; class Actinomycetes; order Mycobacteriales; family Micromonosporaceae; genus CAVTWH01. Next base: position 723,315 of record CAWCFK010000018.1, read on the forward strand.
GAGCACGATCGGCTCGACTACGCCTGGTTCACCAGCCAACTCGGCGACGTCACCCAGCAGGTGCAGATCCTCACCACCTTCTCCAACCTGCTGGACAACTCGGTCACCGACCGGTTCCTGCGGATGCTGCGCGGTGCGCTGTCCCGCCAGGCGCGGGTGGAGATCCTGCTGCTCAATCCCGGTTCGCTCGCCGTCGACGTACGCCAGCAGGAGCTGTCCGGGGCGAGTGTGCGGCTCAACGTGCAGCGCGAGATCATGCGTAACCTGCGCCGGCTGTCCAACTTCGCCGCCGAGCTGCCGGAGAAGCAGCGGCAGCACTTCGAGGTCCGCCTCTACGACGCCGCCGCCTCGATCACCCTGTACCGCTGGGACGACCGGGCGCTGGTGTCGTTCCTGCCGATCGGCCGGTTCTCCGAGTTCGGCGCGCAGTTGGAGGTGACCACCCGCTCGCCGCTGGGCGAGTTCCTGGAGCAGCGCTTCCTCGACCTGTGGAACGGCGTCGGCACACTGACCATGGACGAGTTCCTCCAGGTCGCGGTGACCCTGGTGGAGGACGAGCACACCGCCCGCAGTTTCCGCAGCCGGTTCGTGGTGCACGAGGAGCTGCACTACGTGGTGCACACCGAGGCGCTGGCCGCGATGGCCCGCCGGCCCGAGCGGCTGCACGCCTACCTGCGCGGCGACGCCGGCCGGTTGCACGAACTGGTTATCGTGGACGGTCAGGATCCGGAGCTGCACGGAGCTCTGGACGCCGCTTTTCTGGAGAAGTACGACGCGCACGCACACGCATTCGTCGGCCTGCGCCCGCTGGCAGCCTGACCAGCCCACCTCCACCGTCACCATGCCAGCTCACCGCGGCGTGCCGCCGGTCCCGTCCGTGCCGCCGATCCGTTTCCTACGGCCGATTCTTGCCGTGGCGCCGATTCGGGTCGTGCCGTCGATCCCGGCCGTGCCGTCGATTCGGGGCAGCGCCGCGTGAATCTGCGCTTCGCCGTGGTCGGCAGTGGGTACCTGGCCCGAGCGGTCTGCCTGGCGCTGGCCGCGCCCGCCGCCGACCTGACCGCCGCCGAGAAGCTGCCGACCATCACGGTCGAGGTGCTCGGCCGGGACCCGCTGGCACTGGCCGACCTGTGCACGGTGGCCGGCCTGCGGGCGGCAGCGGCGGGCACGCCGGTCCGCTTCGTCGCCCGCCCGGTGGCGGTGGCCGACGAAGCCGAGTTGGCCGGCGTTCTCGGCCGGCTGCGGCCCACGTCGATCCTGGTCTGCGCGGCCACCCAGTCGCCGTGGGAGAAGCTGACCGCGCCGTCGGCGTGGACGAGGCTGCTCGACCGGGTCGGTTTCGGGCTCAGCCTGCCGTTCCAGGCGGAGATCACGCTGGCGGTGGCCCGCGCGGCGGCGGGTACGCCGGTGGTGAACGCGTGCTTCCCGGACGCGGTGAATCCGCTGCTCGCCCAGCTGGGCGTACCGGTGCTGGCCGGGGTGGGCAATGTGGCCCTGCTGGCCACGGCTGCCCAGGCCGCGCTGGGCCTGCCCGACCAGCGCCGGCTGCGGCTGCTCGCGCACCACCTGCACCTGCACGCCCCGGACAACCCGGCCGACGAGGCGCTGGCCTGGTTCGACGACCGCCCCCTGCCGCGGGTCGGCGCGCTACTTTCGGGGGTACGGGCGGCAGCGCGCCCGGGTAGCCATGTGGTCACCGGGGCGCTCGCTGCGCAGTTGCTGCTCGACCTGGCCACCGGGGGTACCCGGGACACCCACCTGCCCGGTGTCTTCGGGCTGCCCGGCGGGTACCCGGTGCGGGTACATGACGGCGCTCTGCGCCTACGCCTGCCCGAGGGGTACCCGCAGGCGCTGGCGCAGCGGGTCCAGCAGGACTGGTCGGCCGCGGACGGGGTGGTGGTGCACGCCGGTCGGGTGGAGTTCGGCCCGCTGGCCGCCGCCGAGTTGGCGCAGCTCGCGCCGGCGCTGGCGGACGGCTTCGCGGTCGGTGAGCTGGCCCGGGCCACCCGGGTACTGGGGGAGTTGCGGGACCGGCTACGGGCCGGAGAGGGTGGGGGATGACCATGATCGGATCGCCGGTGCGCGGGAATCTGCTCGTCGACCACTACGACGAGCTGCCGGCCGTGATCGCCCAGACCGTCCCCGACCCGCGCCCGGTGGCCGAGCCCGGCGCGTTCCACCCCGGCTACGCCCTGCCCGAACTGGACGACGACCTGGTCCGCTTCTTCGCCGCCGCCGGGGTGGCCTGGCGGCCGGTCGGCGAGTACGCCGGACACCCGGTGAGCCTGCTGGACCTCACCGTCAACCCGGGCACCCATACCACCAAGACGTACGCCTCGCTGCTGATCGTGGCCCGCGCCGTGCGGCACATCCGCGACACCGGCCGGTCGGTACTGATCGTCTCGCCCACCTCGGCGAACAAGGGGGTGGCGCTACGCGACGCGGTACTGCGCGCGCTGGACGCCGGCCTGGTCGCCCCGGAACAGCTGCGGGTGGTGATCGTCGCCCCGGCCAGCGGCCGGGCCAAACTGCGGGCCAGCCGGCTCTCCAGCGACCCCCAGCTGCGCCGGCTCAACCCGATGCTGCTCTGCCCGGCCGGGCCGCCGGAGGCGGTGAAGGCGCTGGCCCGCGAGTTCGTCACCGAGTACGCCGGGAAGCTGCACGCCGCCGAGCACAGCGTGGACACCTGGTTCTCTCTCGACCTGGCCAACTACCTGATCGCCGACGCCGCCCGCGCGCTGTTCGAGCAGCGGGTCGCCCCGGTCCGGCCGGGCGAGCAGCGGCTGCACGCGCATGCGGTCTCCTCGGCGTTCGGCCTGCTCGGCTACCACGCCGGCCGGGAACTGCTGGAGCGGCGCGGCGCCGTGACACCCGCCAGCCGACCGGCGTCCCTGCTGGTACAGCACCTGGCCACCCCGGACATGGTGCTCGGCCTGCGCCAGGGCGACCCGCAACGGTGGCGGCTGCCGGACTACGCCCTCGACCCGGCCACCGGACTGCTCCGCCAGGTCGGCGACGACCCGCACTTCCCGGCCGTCAGCTACGCGCTCGACGAGGTACTCGACCCCACCTTCTACACCCACCGCCCGGTCACCGGACCGGCGATGAACCAGCTCATCGCCCGGTACGGCGGCGACGGCATCGTGGTCTCGCTGGCCGAGTGCATCGCCCGGTACCCCTACCTGCGGGCCTGGCTCGGCGAAGCGCTGCCGAGACTCCCCGCCGACCTGCGTACCCTGCGCGAGTGGTCGACGGTGATGGCGCTGACCGGCGTCACCAACGCCGTCGACCGGGGCCTGCTGCCGCCCGGCCAGCCGATCGTGGTGCACGGCACCGGCTGCTACTCCGACGCCGACTTCGAGCCACTCTGCGGCGACTCGATCACCGAGGTGTCCACAGTGGACGACATCGCCTCGGCAGTGGGCTGACACAGCCAGACGGCAGCCGGACCGCACAATGCAACTCGTCGCGCAAGTTCCGGCAGGCACGGACCAAGGCGTGTCCTGCCGATCATGGGGGACTGGGGCGACCTGCTCGACGACGGCCGCAGCCTGCTGATCGGCACTGGGTATGGACCAGGTCGGCCCCCAAGGCGGATGCCTCCTAGGGTGACAGAGTGACTCCGGACGAGATGGTGGCTGCAGCGATCGAGGTCGCGGAGGCCGGGATGGCCGCAGGTGAAATGCCGATCGGCGCGATCGTGGTGATGGGTGACGAGATCCTCGGTAGCGCACACGCCTCGGAATACGCGCTGCGGCGCCACCTCGTGCATGCCGACCTGCTCGCCATGGTTCAGGCGGACGTGACGCTCGGGTTCGCCAAGCGACCACAGCCGCTGCGGCTGGCCGTCAATCTTGAGCCGTGCGTGATGTGCCTGGGTACCGCCATGGTGCTGGGTATCGGCGACGTCTATTACGCGCTCGAGTCACCTGGCGACGGCGGAGCAGGGATCGCCGCATCCTGGCGGAACAGCCCGGACGCACCGTTCTTCGTGGCGCCGCGCATGGTGGGCGGGATCCGACGCGCGCAGAGCCGGGACCTGTTCCGCCGGTACTGCGAGGGCAGGCCGGACAGCATGGCGACCCGCTGGGCCCGGAGTCTGGTGGAACTCCCGCAGTGATCGGCCGGGCACCGGTGGAGGTCCTCGACCGGGCTCGAACCGGCGTCCACTCTCGGCCTGGCTGCCATCATCGGAGCCAGATGATGGCAGCCACATTGATGACCTGGCGGTGATCACGCCACCGACCACGAGAAGCACCCGGCGTGGGCAGCAGATCCTCGATTGCGGCCCATGCCTGACCTGTCAACTGGCCCGACCGGCCACAGTGGACAGTCGACACCAACCCCGCCCACCAAGAGCGGCAGGACACGCCCTAACCGGTGCGGGCCACATACCGGCTTCGGCCGGGCGCGATCAGAGCCCCGCGGTGCCGTAAGCCGGGCCGAAGACGACCAGCAGCGCCAGATCCTCGGTGATGTCGACGAACCGGTGCTCCTCGCCGGCCGGTACGAAGATCACCGAACCCGGGCCGACGTCGGCGGTTGCGCCCGGAGTGGTGATCGTGGCCCGGCCCGCGGTGACGACGTAGATCTCGTCCTCGGTGTGCGGGCTCTGGCTGTCCACCCCGCCCGCCGGTATGCAGTAGGTACCCACGGACAGCCGTGGTACCGCAAGGTGCTCGACCCAGTCGTTGGCGGTGCCTGCGGGCGGCGCGGCCCACTCCCCGGCACCCTCGATGATCTGCATGCCGGCAGCCTAGAGGCGGCGGTGGGGGTGCTCCCATCGGGTTTCCCCGACGTTCGATTCCGCGTCGGCGGCCAGCGGGAGGCCGGGGGAGGTGAAGGCGTGGCCGTCGGCGGTGACCACCGCACAGTGCGCCGTGACCGGCCGACCGGCGTCGTCGGTCAGTGTGCCGCGCGGGTAGGTGTGCCGGGCCAGCCAGTCCAGGCCGGCAGTACCCATCGCGAAGGCGGCCGTGGCGTAGGCGTCGGCGGTGCCGAGATCGAGCTGTCCACCGGATCCTCCTCCGGCAGAGGCGACGACGGTCACCGAGCGCAGGCCGGTGGCGGGGCGGCCGGTGTGCGGATCGGTGACGTGGGTACCGCGGGCGTAGTCGCCGGAGGTGGCGACCACCAGGTCGGTACCCTCCAGGATCCAGGCCACGGCACCGGGGTCGAAGGGGTGCTGGATGCCGATGCGCCAGCCCCGGCCGGGCTCCGGGCGGCCCCGGGCCACCAGATCGCCGCCGGCGTTGAGCTGGTGGTTGCCGGCGCCGGCCGCCGCCAGCCGGTCGGAGGCCACCTGGACGGCCCAGCCCTTCACGTACCCGGAGGGGTCCAGTGCTCCGGTGGCGTAGGCGTCGAAGTAGCCGTCGGTGTCCCGCCACAGGTCGGCGCAGCGGGCCAGGATCGGGGCGACCTCGGGGTCCACATCGGACAGTCCGGCGGCGCTGCGAGCCAGTCGGGAGATGGCGCTCTCCGGTCGCCAGGTGGAGAAGACGGCGTCGACGTGGCGCAGCCAGGCGAACACGTCGTCGGCCAACTCGGCGTGCCGGTCGGCGGGCGGTCCGGAGTCGGCGAGGTGCAGCGAGACGGGTAGGCCCATCACCTGCTCCACCCGGTGATAGCCGGAAGCTGTGGCACTCATCCGGTGAAGTGCGCGGCGTCCAGCGCCGCCTGGAGTGACTCGCGGTACCCGTCGCTGGTGACGGTGGCGCCGCTCACCCCGTCGATCTGGCCGGACTGGGCGGCGAGCACCTGCTCCCGCAGCTGCGGCAGGGCGTACCCGTTGATTTCCCGGTCCTCCCGGTTGCCATCCGGCTGCTGCAGCACGGCGATCTCGGTGATCTTCCCCCCGGCGATGGTGACCTGAACCTGCACCGGCCCCCAGCGGGTCTGCGCGACCGACCCGTTGACCACCAGCCCGCCCTGACCCGAGCCGGATCCGGTGGACGCGGCGGCGGTGGGTGCGGCGGCGCCGGAGGTTGCCGGGGTGGGGACGGTGCCGGAGACGATGCCCGCGCCGTCGCCGGAGGTGGTGGCGACCGCGTTGCCCTTGTCGGGGCCGCTGGTCGAGGTGCGGTAACTGAACACCAGGACCAGCACGGTGACCGTGCCGACAAGCCAGAGCGTGATCCGTCGCATCGCCCTACCAGGTGAACTGTTCGGTGTGCAGGTGCCCGGCGGGCACCCCGAGGGACAGTGCCGCGCGCCGGACGGCGGCCATCCAGGCGTCCGGCCCGCAGATGTAGACGTCCGTGCGGGCCAGGTCGGGGACGAGCTCGGCGAGCAGCCGCACGTCGTCGGGGTGGCCGGCCGGGGCCCAGGAGTCGACTGCTGCCCGGGGTCCGGGAAGCAGGAAGAGGCGGATGCCCCGGCGCCGGGCGAGGTCGGCCAGCTCGGCGCGGAAGGTGAAGTCGTTGTCGGTGCGGGCCCGGTAGATGAGGGTGGCGCTGCCGTGCCGGTACGGTAGCTCCTCGAGCAGGGCACGCAGTGGGGTGATACCGACGCCACTGGCGATCATCGTGAGTTGGTTGCGGGTACGCCGTTCGCCGGTCAACGCGCCATAGGGGCCCTCGATGTGCACCCGGGTACCCGGCCGCAGCCGGCGTACCAGCGCCGAGTCGTCGCCGAGCTCCTTCACGGTGATCCGTAGCCGGTCCGGGCGCGGCGCGGCGGACAGCGAGTACGGATGCGCCCTGCTCCACGCGGGGCCGGTCAGGAAGCGCCAGTGGAAGAACTGCCCGGCGCGGACCGGCAGCCGGTCCAGTCTGCGGCCGGTCAGCCACACCGACCAGACCCCGGGGCCTTCCGGCACCACCCGCTCCACCCGCAGCCGGTGCCGCAGCGTCCGGAACAGCGGCAGGACCAGCCGGTACCCGACGATCGCGGCGGCCGCCGCGGCGCTCAGCGTCCACCAGTAGACGGTGGCCCAGCCGGAGTCGAGGAAATCCGAGCCCGTCCACAGCTCGTGCGGGATGGCCAGGCCGACGCCCAGGTAGGCGTAGAGGTGCAGCAGGTGCCAGGACTCGTAACGCAGCTTGCGGCGGGCCACCCGGACCGAGGTGCCGGCCACCAGCACCAGGGCCACCGTGGCGGCCGTCGCCAGCAGCATGCCGGGGTAGATGGTGACCAGCTCCCAGAGCTCGCGCAGCACGCCGGTGTGCGCGCTCGCCGCGTAGCCGAGGGTGATCAGCATCAGGTGGCCGAGCATCAGGTCGAAGGAGGTGAAGCCGACGAGGCGGTGCCAGCGGGTCAGCGCGTCGCGGCCGTACGACCGCTCGACTGCCGGGATGCGGGCCAGCAGGAGCACCTGGATCAGCAGCAGGTCGGCGCTGACCAGGCCGGTGAGCCGGCCCAGGCTGGTCAGCACGGTGCCGGTCGAGCCGCCGACCAGGTCCTGCACGCCCCGGCCGTGCACCCAGAGCGCCAGCACCACGAGCACGCTGCCGGCGGTGGCCGTGAAGATCGCATCGGGCCACCAGGAGCGCCGGGGCGCGGCAGCGCGCGTCGGGCCGGCCGTCCGGGGGCGGTTCGCGGTCAGGGTCACCAGACCATTGTGTGGCCGGCAGTGTGGAGCTTCGTAGGTGCCGGCTGTGTGCCGGCTGTGTGGCTACCGGCTGGCCGGCGCGGGGGCCACCGCCCGACCCCGGGCCAGCGAGTACAGCGTGAGCAGGCTGTCGTCGCTGAACGGGACCGGCCGGCCGGCGAAGGTTTCGCCGAGGTACCCGGCCTCGTGCTCGCGCAGGATCTCCGGCCGGTAGAACGCCAGCCCGCCCGGGTTCACCAGCACCGAGCCGTCGCCAGCCGACCGTATCCGCCCATGTCGCCTCCCCGGCCCGGGTGACACCGGGGTTCGCCTGTTTCCAGGAGCCTAAACCGGCACCGGTAGGCGCTCCGGGCGCTCGCGTCCGGGCACCTGATCGGGTGAGCGGCGGCCGGCAGGGTCAGGTCGTGTTGTCGCGGAAGGTGCGCAGGGTGGTCAGCCGACCGTCGCGGGCGGTGAAGAGCCACACCAGCGGGGTACCCCCGGTGGGGTTGTCGACCGTCGTGGCCGCGCCGACGACGGCGACCGGGTCGGTCGGGTCGGTGCCGCGCAGTACCGCGTCGACCCGGAACCGCAGGCTCGGCCGGGCGGCCCGGACGGCCTGGACCGTCGCCGCCACCGCGGCCGGCCCGCTCACCTCGGGATGGGCGTGGTCCACCCAGTGCGGGGCGATCAGCGCTTCGATGTCGGCGGTATCGCCGGTGTCCCACATCGTGAAGTAGCGGGCGGCGAGCGCCGCGGTGTCCTCAGCCGTAGTGTCCATAGTGGACCAGCCTAGATTGCCGGCCGGCCGGCCGGATGCCGTCACGGATGGTAGGCCAGCAGGTTGTAGTCGGCGAAGCTGACCGGCTCGGCGGCGCTGCCGACAACCTGACCGGCCGCGTTGACCTCGGTGAGCGTCGTCGTTCCGGCCACCGTGGCGCGGTAGAGCACCGAGCCGTCCGCGGCGAAGACCACGGCCGAGAGTTCGCCGAGGACCGGGGCCGGGACTACTGTTCCGGTGCGGGCGTCCACCACCGCGTTGGCGAACAGGTACCGGCCGATGTCGCCGTCGGGTTCGTCGCCGGTGTGCCGGTTGACGGCGATCAGGCTGGCGTCGGGGGAGACGCTGTAGAGGCCGGCTGCCCGCTCGCGGTTGTGATTCGCGGGCGAGCCGAAGTCGCCCAGGATCGGTACCAGGCGCGGGTTGCCGCCGTCGGCGTCGGCAATGCCGATCCGGCCCGCGCCGTTGGAGTAGACCAGGTGCCTACCGTCGCCGCTCCAATGGAAGTGGACTCCCTTCGGTGCCTTCGGCAGCGCGGTCACCCGCTTGGTACGCACGTCCACGATCTCGGGTGTCCCGACCGAGGTGTCGGAGTGCGCGGCGACGATGACCCGGGTGGAGTCGGGTGACCAGGCCGGTTCGAAACCCGCGCCGGCCAGGTTGCCGGTGATCGGGTGGGGGTCGCGGCCGTCGGTGCCGACCGTGCAGAGGGTACGCGTGTCGTCGATGTAGGCGATCTGGGTGCCGTCCGGCGAGACGGTCACCTGGTCGCCCCGTGGTCCGATCCCGTATGCCCGGCCCTGACCGATCACCACGTAGCCGCCGGTCCGCTGGACCTGGTAGAACAGCAGGCCGGACAGGCCCGGCAGAGACAGCCAGACCGGTGCTGCGGTGGCCGGCGGGCTGGTCGGCGCGGCGGTACCCGAGGTCGGGGTGGCCGGTGTGCCCGGCGACGCCGCGGAGCCCGACGGGCCGGCCGGGATCGCCGGGGCGGCCCGCCAGCCGCCGACGGCCTGCCAGGTGGCCAGCAGCACGACCGCGACCACGCCGGCGGCGACGGCGCTGGCGGTCGCCGCCCGCCGCCGACCGATCTGCTGCGACCGGCCCAGTACGCCGCCGAGGAGGTCCACCGGGCGTACGTCGTCGGCAAGCTGGTCGAGTTCGTGGCGCAGTTGGGCCGGTGCGTCGTTCATCGCTGTCCTCCCCGGGTCGGGTGAAAGTCGTCCAGCCCCGGTACCCGTTCGCGCAGGTACCGCAGGGCGTGGTGGCACTGGCTCTTGACCGTGCCGACCGAGACGCCGAGCAGTTCCGCGGTCTCTGCCTCGCTGCGGTCCTCGAAGTACCGCAGCACCACCACCGCCCGCTGTTTCGCGGTGAGTGTCTGCAGCGCCGTGCGCAGCGCCAGGCGCAGGGCCAGCGTGTCGTCGGTTTCCTGTGCCAGTTCGGGTAGCTGGTCGACGAGCACCTCGGGCACCCGTCGTCGTCGCCATGCCGTGACCCGCTGGTGGTAGAGCACCCGCCGGGCGTACGCCTCGGCGTGGCCGGTCTGCCGCAGCCGACCCCACGCCCGGTGGGTACGGGCCAGGGCCTCCTGGACCAGGTCCTCGGCCAGGTGTTGGTCGCCCGTGAGCAGGTAGGCGGCACGGAGCAGGGCGAAGCTACGGCCGCGGACGAAGTCGGCGAACTCGGTCGCCTGATCTTCCGGCGAATCTGTCACTGCCACCCCCCTGTCGAGCGCCGTCCGGGCGGCCCGCGCCCGCTGCCGCACCCTCCCAGACGCGATCCTGGACGGGAAAGGTTGGCGCCGGCGGCGGGTTGTCCAGGCGGCAGAGTCAACATGGAGCGGCAACAGCGCAGTAATCCGGTCGAAACCACCCGGCGGTCTACTACTGGCGACTCGCCACACGCGGCGAGGCGCGCCTAGGGTTCCGCCGGCCACCTCCGGGTGCCGGGCTGGTCCGAGAGGTGCAGGCGACCCGGCCCACCGGTGGACCGGGAAGTTCCACGGCGGGACAAAAGCCCGGGAGACAGCCAAATTGCCTGGCTGCTCCGTGCGGCCGGGCCGTTTCCCCGGAGGCTCCCGTGACCGGCCATCACCACCACCATCGCCACCAGCACCCAGGCGAAGCCGAACTGCACGAGAACTACGGCCCGGAGGCGCGCTACGCCGTCGCCGCCGAGGCTGCCCTGCCCACCACCAGGTGGGACGAGGAGATCGCGCGCGGCCTGGAGTACGGACTGCCCGGCGCGGACTCCATTGTGGACAAGCGCATCCCCACCTTCTCCCGGGGCGAGCTGCCGCACTTCGCCGGCATCAACACCTTCCTCAAGGCCCCGTACGTCGAGGACGTGCGCCGCTGCGGCGAGTACGACGTGGCGGTGCTCGGCGCGCCGTTCGACGGGGGGACCACCTACCGTTCCGGTACCCGGTTCGGGCCACAGGGCATCCGCAAGATCTCCGCCCTGTACGGGCCGTACTCCTTCGAGCTGGGCGTGGACCTGCGCGAGTCGATCACGATCGCCGACCTCGGTGACGTGTTCACCATCCCGGCGAACATCGAGAAGACCTTCGACCAGATCTCCAAGGCGGTCGGCCACGTCTACGCCTCGGGCGCGTTCCCGGTGGTGCTCGGCGGCGACCACTCGATCGGGTACCCCACCGTGCGCGGGGTCGCCGAACACCTGAACGGCAACCTCGGCATCATCCACTTCGACCGGCACGTGGACACCCAGGAGACCGACCTGGACGAGCGGATGCACACCACGCCCTGGTTCCACGCCACCGACATCCCGAACGTGCCGGCGAAGAACCTGGTGCAGATCGGCATCGGCGGCTGGCAGGCGCCCCGGCCCGGGGTGAAGGTGGGCCGCGAGCGCGGTACCACCATCATGACCGTCACCGACTGCGTGGAGATGGGCATCGAGGCGGCCGCCGCGAAGGCCCTCGAAGTGGCCTGGGACGGCGCCGAAGCGGTCTGGCTCTCCTTCGACGTGGACTGCCTGGACGCCGCGTTCGTGCCCGGCACCGGCTGGCCCGAGCCGGGCGGGTTCCTCCCCCGCGAGGTGCTCAAGTTCATCCAGTTGATCGCCGAGCGGCCGCTGGCCGGCATCGAAGTGGTCGAGTGCTCCCCGCCGTACGACAACGCCGAGATCACCGCGCTGATCGCCACCCGGGTCATCTGCGACACCCTGGGCTGCCTGGTGCGCGCCGGCCACCTGCCCCGTACCCCCAAGTAGCCATCGATCAGCGGGAGATAACCATGAACCGAACGTTTCGCGGCCGGCTCGTGGCCGCCGCCACCATCCTGGCGCTGACCGCCGTGGGCGCTGTCGCCTGCGGCAAGGACGAGGGCGGCGGCAGTGCCGGCGGCACCAAGGTGACCATCGGGTTCAGCGCCTGGCCCGGCTGGTTCCCCTGGCAGGTTGCCAAGGAACAGGGCCTGTTCGCCAAGAACGGGGTGGACGTCGAGCTGAAGTACTTCGACAACTACCTGGACAGCCTGACCGCGCTGAGCACCGGCAACCTGTCGGCCAACAGCCAGACCCTCAACGACACGCTGATCTCCGTCTCCGGTGGAGCGAAGCAGACCATCGTGCTGGTCAACGACAACTCCACCGGCAACGACCAGATCATCGCCGCCCCCGGGATCACCTCGGTGGCACAGCTCAAGGGCAAGACGATCGCGGTCGAGGCCGGTACCGTCGACCACTTCCTGCTCCTGCTGGCGCTGCAGAAGGCCGGCCTGACCGGGAAGGACGTCACCATCAAGGCGCTGCCCACGGCGGACGCGGCGGCGGCGTTCAAGACCGGCCAGGTGGACGCGGTCGGCGCGTTCGCCCCGTTCACCACCACCGCGCTGGAGCGCTCGGGGAGCACGGTGATCGCCAGTTCCAAGGAGTTCCCCGGGGCCATCCCGGACCACCTGGTCTTCACCGCCGACTTCGTCGCCAAGCACCCCAAGGAGGTGCAGGAGGTGGTGCAGACCTGGTTCGACACGCTGGCCTGGATCGCTGCCCACCACGACGACGCCGTGAAGATCATGGCGGAGAAGGCCGGCGTCAGCGTCGCCGACTACGCCAGCTACGACGCGGGTACCACCATCTTCACCCGCGAGCAGAACCTGGCCGCGTTCGCATCCGGCGGTGACTCGACCCACCTGGACTACGAGGGTGGTCTGATCGCCCAGTTCCTGGTGGACACCGGCCTGGCCACCAGCAAGCCGACGCTGGAAGGGTTGCTGGAGCCGAAGTTCGTACAGGCGGTTTCGCCGTGACAGCCACCGCCACTCCCACCGTGGACGACGAGCGCGCGACCTGGGCAGCGTTGCCCCGGCGCCGCCCGCCGGCCCGGCCGGCCCGGCTGCTGGCCATCCGTACCCCGATCTCCCGGCGGGCCGGTCTGGTGCTCGGCACGCTGTCCATCGTGGTGCCGCTGCTGGTCTGGCAGCTCCTCAGCCGGGTGGTCGAGGGCAGCCCCGACTACCTGCCCTCGCCGGCCCAGGCAGTGCAGGCCGGTTGGGAAATGGCCCGCACCGGCCAGTTGTGGACGGACACCTGGGCGAGCGTGCAGCGGGTACTCGAAGGCTTCGGCATCGCGGTGGCGATCTCGGTGCCGCTGGGCATTCTGATGGGCAGCTTCGTGGCCGGGAATGCCGCGCTGGAGCCGTTCCTGGGGCTGGTGCGCTACCTGCCGGCGGCCGCGTTCACCCCGCTGCTGCTGCTCTGGCTGGGCCTGGAGGAGGCGCCGAAGCTGGCGCTGATCGCCGTCGGCACGGTCTTCTTCAACACGCTGATGACCGCTGACGTGGTCCGCCAGGTACCCAGGGCGCTGATCGACGTGTCGTACACGCTGGGCGCCCGGCGCGGTGAGGTGCTCCGCAAGGTGATCATCCCGCACTCGCTGCCGGGCATGATCGACACGATCCGGGTCAACTTCGCGGCCGCCTGGAACTTGGTGGTGGTCGCCGAGTTGCTCGCCGCCGACGCCGGCCTGGGCTTCCGGATCGCCCGGTCGGCCCGGTTCGTGCACGTCGACCAGATTTTCGCGGTACTCATCGTGATCGGCCTCATCGGCGTGCTCACCGACGTTTCACTGCGCCGGCTGCGGGACTGGGTCGGGCGGTGGGTACCGTGAGCGGCTCGCTGCGGCTGGCCGCCGTGGGCAAGGACTTCACCACCCGCTCCGGCCCGGTGCGGGCGCTGGACGCCGTCGACCTGACCGTCGCAAGTGGACAGTTTGTCTGCGTCGTCGGGGCCAGCGGCTCCGGCAAGTCCACCCTGCTGTCCCTGATCGCCGGCCTGGCCGCCCCGAGCACCGGCCAGGTGCTGCTGGACGGCAACCCGGTCACCGGCCCCGGCCCCGATCGGGGCTGCGTCACCCAGGGCGGCGCGGTCTTCCCGTGGCGGACCGTGGAGCGCAATGTCGCGTTCGGCTTGGAGTTGCTGCCGCTGTCGCGGGCCGAGCGGGACCGTCGGGTCGCCTGGTACCTGGCCGAAACCGGGCTCACCAGCCTGCGCCTGGCCCTGCCCAGGCAGCTCTCCGGTGGGCAGCGGCAACGGGTGGCGATCGCCCGCGCGCTCGCCTGCGAGCCGGAGATCCTGCTGCTGGACGAGCCGTTCGGGGCACTGGACGTGCAGACCAAGGAGGACATGCAGGTGTTCATCCGGCAGATCTGGGCGGACACCGGCACCACCGTGCTGCTGGTCACCCACGACGTCGAGGAGGCGGTCTTCCTCGGCGAACGGGTGATCGTGCTGGCCAGCCACCCCGGTCGGGTGGCCGCCGACCTGCCGGTGGACCTGCCGGCTGACCGGGACCTCACCCTCAAACGTGACCCGGCCTTCCTCGCTCTACGCGCCCGCGTCGAGGACCTGGTCCGAACCTTCCACCACGCCACCTGACCACGACGGTTGGTAGCAGGCAAGATCAGAATCCGCTCCCCGGATGTGAAGTGGGACTGCACATCCGGGGAGCGGATCGTGATCTTCCCCATCCGGAGCCCGATCAGGGTGTGGTTTTGGTGCGGTCTTCGGAGAGGCGTTGGGCGCGGACGGCGGCGGCGAAGCCGGGGGCCAGTGGCGGGAGCGGGGCGTCGACCGCCCAGGCCAGCAGGGCGTCGGCGAGTTCCGGGTTGCGGGCCAGTACCGGGCCGTGCAGCCAGGTTCCGGCTACCCGGCCGGTGACCGCGCCGTCGGTGCCGTCGCCGTTGCCCACCCCGAGTTCCAGCCGGGCCAGGGCGGCGGCATCCGGGCCGAGTTCGGCGCGGGCGGTGTGCGACTCGTACCCGCTCATCGCCGGCAGGCCGAGCGCACCACCGGGCAGCGTGACCACCGCGCCGTACGCCGGGGTGGCGCGGGTACAGCGCACGTCGAGCAGCTCCGCGCCGGGGTGCCGGGCACCGTCCGGAGTGGTGAACCACTCGCCGAGCACCTGGTAGCCGGCGCCCACTCCGAAGGCGACCGCGCCCCGGCCGACCGCCCGGCGCAGCCCGCCCTCGGTGCGCAGCCGCTGCGCCAGCTCCACCTGGCCGTACTGGTCGACGCCGCCGAGCAGGTAGATGTCGGCGGCGGGCAGCCGGTCGTCGCCGTGCACGGTGAGCACGGTGGCCGCGATGCCCCGGGCGACCGCCCGGTGCCGCAGTACCCGGGCGTTGCCCTCGTCGCCCTGCGCTCCGGTGAACAGCGGGTGCACGGTGACGATGAGCAGGCCGAGGCTGGTCACTCCCGGCTCCGCAGCCGGGCCCGCAGAGCTTCGAATGCCGGTCGGTTGGCGGCCAGCACCACCGGGCCGGCGGGCAGCGTGGCGAGCGCCCGGAGTGGGTCGGCGGCGACCCCGGCCACCTCGACCCCGCACGCTTCCAGCCAACCGGCCAGGTCGTAGCGACGCTTCCCGGCGCAGATCACGGCGATGCCGTGCAGCAGTTCGCCGGGGGCGTCCCAGAGCACCGTGCTGTCGGCCACGCCGCCGGGCTCCATGGCGAAGAGCACCGGGGCCTCGGCGTGCCCGGCGATTTCGATGATTTCCCGCCAGCCGGCCGGATTGTCGGCCAGGTACAGGTGCACCAGATGGTCGCCGACCGGGTACCGGCGGTACCGTCCGTCCACATCGGACACTGCCGCGACTGCGCGGGTGGCGTCCCGCACGGGGGTACCCATGGTGTGCGCGGCGGCGACCGCGAACAGCGCGTCCGACCAACCGGCCCGGCCGGGCACCCCGACCCGAAGCGAGGCGGTCACCTCCGGGCCGACCACCAGGTCGTCCTCGGTGATCCGCCAGGCCGGCTCCGGCCTGGCTGCCCCACACAGCTCGCACCACCAGCGCGGCCCGTGCCACAGCAGGCGCACGCCGCAGTCCGGGCAGAGCAGCGCGTCGGAGGGCCACAGCAGCCCGCCGGCCACCCCGGCCAGCCGCGGCGCGTTCGCCGCTGCCCAGGCCACCAGCGGGTCGTCCAGGTTCGCCAGCACCGTGCACGGCCAGTCCAGCGTGTCGAAGAGTTCCCGCCAGCGGGCCAACACCACTCCCAGCCCGCGACCGGGGGCGTACTCCCGGCTCAGGTTGAGTAGCACCAGCACGGCCGGGCGGATCGCCCTGGCCAACTCCGGCAGGGCCACCTCGTCGACCTCCAGGACGGCCCGGCCGGCGTCGTCGGTGCGGGTCAGCGCGGCCACCACGCCGTGTTCGGAGGCCACTGCGGTGCGGGTGGCCGCCACCGGGCCGAGGAACGCCAGCGCGTCGGCGAGCAGCCGGGTGGTGGTCGATTTTCCGTTGGTACCGGTGACCAGCGCGATGCTGCGTCCGGTCGCCAGCCGGCCGGTGAGTCGCGGATCCACCCGCAGCGCCACCCGGCCACCGACCCGGGCCGCCCAGCCGCGTCGCAGCATCCGGCAGGCCCGGGAGGTGGCCCGGCCGGCGGTGACCGCGAGTCGGGCCCGGGTCGGCAGGCCGGGCGGCGGCACCGGCCGCGGCCGGGTGCGCTGCTGGACCGGGATGACCTGGGTACGGGCGGTCGGGCTGTCCCCGGCCAGCGCGGCGCGTACCGACTGGTCGTCCGGCCGGTCGTCGCCCCCGTCGCCCGCTGCGCCGGGCACGGGATCGGTCGGCACGGGCGGCTGCGGTGGCGGCTGCGTGACGTCGAAGCTGGACCGGTGTTGGGCCATTCGGACACCTCCTCACCGACCTCGGCCGGGTGGGTGACCGGAGGTTGTGCCGCCGGCCACGTCTGACCAACGAGTCGACACCGCCCGGTGTGACGATCCGGCGGCCGCCACCTGTCCGGGCGAATCTGCGCCGACCCGGGCGGCCGGCGTCGCCCGGTCCCGCAGGCTCGACTGGTGCCGACCACCCCGACCGCCGCCCCGACCGCCGCGCAATCGCCGCCGCGCACCCCGAACGGTCCGCCGGCCCGGCTGTCCGGACTGGACGGGGTACGGGCGCTGGCCGTCGCCGCCGTGCTGCTGTACCACGCCTACCCGCCCGCGCTGCCCGGCGGGTTCTTCGGGGTGGACGTGTTCTTCGTGGTCAGCGGCTACCTGATCACCCGGCAACTGCTACTCGGGTACGCCGCGTCCGGCCGGATCGGCCTGGCCGCCTTCTACGCCCGGCGGGCCCGGCGACTGCTGCCCGCGCTCGGCGCGGTATTGGTCGCGGTGTCGCTGGCCGGGCTGCTGGTCTGGCCGGACCGGGCCGGCGCGCTCGGCGCCGACCTGCTGGCCAGCGTCGGGTACGTGGGCAACTGGTGGTTCGTCGCGGAGCACCGCTCGTACTTCCTGGCGAGCGGGCCGCCGTCGCCGGTGCGGCACCTGTGGTCACTCGCCGTCGAGGAACAGTTCTACCTGCTCTGGCCGGTGCTGCTGATCGCCGTGGCAGGGCCGGCCGGGCGCTGGGTGGGCCGCCGGTTGGGGGTACCCGGCGGCGGGTCGGTGCCGGTACGCGTGGCGGTGCTGGCCGGCGTCGGGGCGCTGGCCAGCGCCGGGCTGATGGCGGGGCGCGCGATTGCCGGGGACGTGCCGTACGGCGCGGACGGGTCGCGGCTGTACTTCGGTACCGACACGCACGCCAGCGGGCTGCTGATCGGGGCGGCGCTCGGCGCGCTGACGCTGCGGTACGGGCACCTGCTGCGCCGGGTCCGCCCGTGGCTGGTCGAGGCGGTCGGGGTGGCCGCCCTGCTCGCCCTGGCCGGCGCGGTGACCTGCCTGGACGAGTTCCACCCGGCGCTGTACCGGGGCGAGTTCCTGGCCGTCAGCCTGGTCGCCGGAGTACTCGTGCTGGCCGCCGGGCACCGGGGCGCACTCGTCGGGCCGCTGCTGGACGCCCGGCCACTGCGCTTCATCGGCCAGCGCAGCTACGAGCTGTACCTGTGGCACTGGCCGGTGTTCCTGCTGGTGGGCACCACCGAAGACCGGGGCCCGCTGGTGGCGGCTGCCCAGTTGCCGCTACGGCTGCTGGTCACCGGGGTGCTCGCCGAGCTGACCTACCGGCACCTCACCGTCCCGATCTGGCGCGGCTGGACCCGTGCGCCCCGACAGCGCCGCTGGGTACGCCCGGCCGCGTTGGCCGCCGCGGTGCTCACCGCCGTGACGGGCGTGGCGGTGCTCGGGGCGCCGGCCGGTGCGGGTCGGCGGCCGGTGTCGTCGGCTGCCGCGCTCGCTTCCCCCGGCCCCCAGCTGCCGGCGCCGTCAGCCGCCGGTGGCGTCTCGCCCGGTTCCGTGGCGTCCGGTGCGGTGGCGGGTCGCGGTGGTCCGGTGGCTGCCGCGCCACCGGCGGCGGTCACCATCGGGGTGGTGGTCAGCGGGTTCGGGGACTCGGTGCTGCTCGGTGCCGGGCCGGCGCTGGCCGAGGTGATGCCCCGGGTGCGGATCAACGCGACCGTCGGAGTGCAGTCCGGAGTGGTGTTCGGCCGGGTACGGGCAGCTGCCCACCGGCACGCGCTCGGCCCGATCGTGCTGATCCACACCGGCAACAACGGCGTGATCGACCAGGCCGACCTGGATGCGCTGCTCACCGAGTTGTCGACGGCCCGGCTCGTGGTGATCGTCAACGACCGGGCGCCGGTGGGTTGGCTGCGGCACAACAACGACGCCTTCGCCACGGTGGCGCGCCGGCACCGCAACGTGGCGCTGGCCGACTGGTACGGCTGGTCCGCCGCTCAAGCCGCCTGGTTCGCCCCCGACCACACGCACCTGCAGCCGGCCGGCGCGCACGCGTACGCGGCGCTGATTGCCAGCCGGATCACCGACCGGCTGGGCCCGGCCGGCAACTGACCACACCGATCCGCGGGGTTTACTGGACCGGTAGATCAAGCGGGACAGGACGGGGTGGCGGGTGGACAGGCGTCGGCTGTGGCGGGGTCGGCTGGCCACCGCACTACTGTTCCTGCTCTTTGGCATGGCGCTGGGCGCGTGGACCGCCCGGGTGCCGGCGGTCAAGGCGCGACTCGGGCTCACCGATGCCCGGCTGAGCCTGGCCCTGCTCGCCTTCGCGGTCGGCTGCATCCTCGGCATGCTGGTGCTCGGCCGGCTCGTCGACCGGTACGGCAGCACCCGGGTACTGGTGCCGGTGGCGCTCGCCGAGGGTCTGCTGCTGATCCCGCCCGGGTACGTGCCGGGGCTGGCCGGCCTGGCGGTCGCGCTGTTCGCGTTCGGGCTTGGCCACGGCACGCTGAACATCGCGATGAACGCGAACGCCATCGAGGTGCAGCGCGCCTGGGGCACGCCGCTGCTCTCGTCCTTCCACGCGGTCTACAGCATCGGCGGGTTCCTCGGGGCGCTGCTGGGCGGCCTGTTCGCCGGCGCGGGGCGCAGCGCCGGGGTGACCTTTGTGGCCGTCGGCGCGGCAGCGGTGGCGCTGGCCGGCTGGGCGGTCTGTTGGCTGCTCCCACCCGGAACCACGACATCCGCCACCGCCGCGCCGGCCGGTCCGGAGCTGGTGGAGGCCGCCGCCTCGACGGAGACCGCGGACGCGGTGGCAGCGGACGACGAGGCAGCGGAAGCGGAGCCCGCGAGGTCGGCGCGGGCCGGGGCGCCCGGCTCGTCGCCGGGATCGCGGTCGGCGACGAGCCACGCGGAACTGGGGGACTCGACGCGGTCGCGGTCGGAGTCGGTGGCGTTGCTGTTGCTCGGCGCGCTGGCGTTGTGCGCGCTCGTGGGCGAGGGGGCGGCAGCCGACTGGAGCGCGGTCTACCTGCGCGACAGCCTGGGCTCCGGGGACGGGTTCGCGGCCTGGGGGTACGCCGCGTTTGCCGGGGCGATGACGGTCGGCCGGCTGTTCGGTGACCGGTTGACCGCGCGCTTCGGTCCGGTGTGGCTGGTCCGGGGCGGCGCGACGGTGGCCGCCGCCGGGCTCGGCGCCGCCCTGCTGATCGACGCGCCGTGGGCCGGTGTGGTCGGCTTCGGACTGCTCGGGGCCGGGCTGTCCGGCATCGCGCCGCAGGTCTTCTCGGCGGCCGGCAACCGCGATCCGGCCCGTGCCGGCCGGGCGCTGTCCCTGGTGGTGAGCATCGGCTACGTCGGCTTCCTGCTCGGCCCGATCCTGATCGGGGCAGCCAGCAGCATTGTCGGCCTACCCGGCGCGTTGACCATCCCGGCGCTGCTCGCGATCTTCGTCGCGGCCAGCGCGACGGTGTTGCGACCGCCACGGCCGGCGCAGCCTGCCGCGGCCCGGACCGGCACGATTGTCACGGGTGATCCACCTCCGGTGGCCGGCGCGGCGGCCACGAGCGACCCGCCCGTGGCCGGGGCGGCTCCAGTGGCAGCGCACCCGCCGGCCGCCGGGGCGGTCCCGGCTGCCCGGGACGGCCGCGACGTCAGTCGTCGGCGGGGTTGAGGCCGGCCCGGAGCAGTTCGCCGAACTGGGTGACGATGTCGGCTCGGGCCTGGGTCATCTCGGTGCCGGTCAGCTCCTCGTCCGACGGGATCGGCAGCAGCGGGGTGTGTACGTGGCCGCCCAGGGTGCCGGCCGACCGGGCGGCGAGCAGCCGGGTATTGCGGTAGGCGATCTCGTTGGAGAGGAAGCCGCCGCCACCGCCGGCCACCGCCACCGCGTCCGGGTGCGGCTGGCTGTCGTCGTGCGGCAGCCCACCGGGTACGAGCTGGGTGAGCGTCTGGTTGACGCGCACCGGGTACGCCCCGTCGGTGGCCCTCGCCAGGGTACTGAAGGGCAGGGTGGCGGCGACGAACTCGGGACCGTCGGGCAACCCGGGCGGCACCACCGGATCGCTGTCGCTGCCGCCGCCGAACTGCTCGGCGTTGTCGGGTCGGCCGGCGCTGCGCCGTCGCCCGTTCCACACCTCCAGGTCGAACTGGTCGGGCCGGCCCTGGCTGACGGTGACGATCCAGGTCGACCCGGTCGACGTACGGCTCCAGTACCCGCTCCACGAGTCCGGCGTCGAAGTCGGCGTAGCGCACCGGGAAGATCATCGTACGGATCCGCCGGCCGGCCACCAGTCGACCGGAGTACGCCAGCGCGATCGCCCCCGACGGGTTGCCGCGTCGCACGTCCTCGTCCAACCGGTACGGGTCGAAGCCGGTGACCAGCACGTCGGCCGGGTCGTCGCCGGTCATGCCGCGGGCGGCGAGTTCGAAGCCGGTCGGGTCGACGCCCCGTTCCCGCATCCCGGCGCTGATCGCCAGCCGGGCCCAGTACAGCGGCCGGTCGTCGCCGCCGGTGCGCACCGCCTGTTGCCACAGCCGCTCGCCCAGCTCGACCGGGTCGTCGCTGCCGGCGTGCGCCTGCTCGACCAGCCTGCCCAGCGGACTGCCGGCCAGGATCGCCGCTGGGACGGGCAGGCGTGCCCGCTGCTCTTCGACGGTGCTCACGCCGCTCCTCTCCCGTGGCCCCTCGGTGGCGCGCGGATGCGCCGGCCCCGGAGGTCGGATCTGAGGGGGATTATTCCGGTTCGACCTGCGCCGGGTAGGCGGTTGTCTCGCTCGCCTTCAGTACCGCCCAGATCTCCTGCCCCGGAGTGAGTCGCAGCTGCCGCCGCGGCGGCCGGGGTCACGTCTGCGGCGGCCGGCAGTTCACCCGCCAGGTGTACCCGGATGCTGTCGCCGTACGACTCGACCCCGTCGATGCTGGCCCGCCAGGTGTTGCGCGGGCTGCCCAGTGGCGGCTGCCGGTAGAGGGCGACGGCGGCCGGCCGGAAGGCGACCAGCACCGGGCCGCTGACCGGGTGCGCGACGGTGAGCCGGGCGCCGGAGTCGAGCTGGACCATGGTGCCGTCGCCGACGCCCCGGTAGAGGTTCAGCCCGACCAGTCGGGCCACGTACTCGCTGCGCGGGTGGGCGGTGATCTCGGCGGGGGTGCCCTGCTGCACGATCCGGCCGTCCTCGATCACCACGATCCGGTCGGCCAGCACCATCGCGTCCAGCGGGTCGTGCGTGACGAGCACGGTGACCCGCTGCGGGGCGGCCAGGTGCCGGGCGAGTTGGGCGCGCACCACCGGCCGGGTACCCGCGTCCAGCGCCGCGAGCGGCTCGTCGAGCAGCAGCAGTCGCGGGTCGACGGCGAGGGCACGGGCCAGCGCCACCCGCTGCGCCTGCCCGCCGGAGAGTTGCTCGGGGTTTGACTGCCGCCTGTGCGGCCAGTCCCAGGTCGTCGAGGAGTCCGGCGGCGAGCACCCGGGCCGGACCTCGCCGCAGCCCGCGACTGCGCGGCCCGAACGCGACGTTCTCCATGGCGCTCAGGTGCGGGAAGAGCAGGTAGTCCTGGAACACCACGCCGATCGGCCGGTGCTGGGGCGGCCCGGTCAGCGGCTGCCCGTCGATGCTGGCGACCGCGCCGGGCAGCAGACCGGCGAGCGCCCGCAGGGCGGTGGTCTTGCCGGAACCGTTGGGGCCGAGCAGCGCCACCACTTCGCCGGGTGCGGCGGTCAGCGTGATGTCCAGGCTGAAGGCCGCCCGCCGGACCACCACCCGCGCGCGCAGGCCGGGCCCCGGCCCGCCATTCTCGGCCGGTTCGTTACCGGCCTGGTCGGTTCGGTTCTGCCGAGTCCCGGTCATGGCGCGGTCAACCAGCGGTCCCGTAGCCCGACCAGGACGCCCACGCAGACCACGAGCAGCAGCAGGCTGAGCACGATGGCGGAGCCGGAGTCGGTCTCCAGGGCCAGGTAGACGGCGAGCGGCATGGTCTGGGTGCGCCCGGGGAAGTTGCCGGCGAAGGTGATGGTGGCGCCGAACTCGCCGAGGGCGCGGGCCCAGCACAGCACCGCGCCCGCCACGATTCCGGGCGCCACCAGTGGCACGGTGACCCGGCGGAAGATGGTCCAGCTACTCGCGCCCAGGGTGGCGGCGGCCTCCTCGTACCGGGCGTCCGCGCCGCGTAGTGCCCCCTCCACCGAGATCACCAGGAACGGCAGCGCGACGAACGCCTCCGCGATCACCACGCCGGTGGTGGTGAACGGCAGCGTCAGCCCGAACCAGGCATCCAGGTACCGGCCGAGCAGACCGTTGCGCCCCAACAGCAGCAGCAGCGCCACCCCGCCGACCACCGGCGGCAGCACCAGCGGCACGGTGACCAGGGCCCGCACCAGCCGCCGGCCGGGGAACTCCACCCGGGCCAGCAGCCAGGCCAGCGGTACCCCGACCAGCAGGCACCCCACCGTGGCGACGGTGGCCGTGCGCAGCGAGAGCAGCAGCGCGTCGAGCACCCCCGGCTCGGTCAGCCGCTCGGGCAGCGTCCGCCACGGCGCCCGGACCAGCAGGCCGAGTAGGGGCAGGGTCAGGAACGCCAGCCCGAGCAGCGCCGGGATCAGCAGCGCCAGCGGTACCCGTCGACTCACGGCTGCTGGAAGCCCGCCTTGGTGAGCACCGCCAACTCGGGGGCGGTGAGCACGAACGCGACGAACGCCTGGGCGCCGGCCCGGTTGGGAGCGTTGGCCAGCACCGCGATCGGGTAGTCGTTGATCGCCTGCGCCGACTCGGGGAACTCGATGCCCTGGACCTTGTCGCCGGCCGCCTTGGCGTCGGTGCGGTAGACCAGCGCAGCGTCCACCTCACCCAGGGTGACCTTGGCGAGCGCGGCCTTGACGTCCTGTTCCTGGGTGACCGGCGTGACGGCGACCCCACCGGCCGCCAACGCCTTCTTGGCAGCCGCCCCGCACGGCACCGCCACCGCGCACAGCGCCACCTTCACGCCGGGCTTGGCCAGGTCGGCGAGGGTGGCGATGGCCTTGGGGTTGCCGGCCGGCACGGCGATCACCAGCTGGTTGCGGGCGAAGGTGGCGGCCTCGCCGGAGATCTTCACCTGGGCCATGTTGGTCGGACTGGCCGAGGCGAACACGTCGGCCGGCGCGCCCGCGTTGATCTGCTGGGCCAGCGTCGAGGAGCCGCCGAAGGAGAAGGTCACCTTCGCATTCGGGTGCGCCTTCTCGAAGTCGGCCCCGATGATCTTGAAGACTTCGGTCAGCGACGCGGCCGCGAGCACCGTGACCGTGCCGGCGATCGGGTCGGTGCTGGCCGGCCCGGTGGCCTCCGAGCCCGGCTTGTCGTTGGCGGAGCAGCCGGTCAGCGCGACGGCGGCCAGGGCGGCAGCGGCGAGCAGGCTGGTGAGTCGACGGTTCATCGGGTCTCCCTCTGGCTGGGGTGGCCTATGTCTGGGTGGCCTGTCTCTGGGTGGCCTGTCTCTGGGTGGCCCTTGTGCGGCAGCGGCCGGCAGGTGTTCCGGTCGTCGGGTCAGGGTTCGGGGTCAGGGGGTCGGGACGCGCACGGGTTCAGGTGGGTAGCTCCACGACCACGTTGGTGCTCTTGATGACGGCCACCGCGAGCGCGCCCACGGTGAGCCCGAGCTCGTCAACCGCCTCGCGGCTGAGCAGCGAGACCACCCGGTGCGGGCCGGCCTGGATCTCCACCTGGGCCATCACGGTGTCCTTGGTGATCGCGGTGACGATGCCCCGGAACCGGTTGCGGGCCGAGGACGGCGCGCTCAACTCCGCCCGCTGGCTGGTCGCGAAGGCGGCCAGGTCGGTGCCGCGACCGTGCGGTGTCCGTGTTCGTCCCGTTCGGCCGGCAGCCGGCCGGCGTCCGCCCAACGGCGCACGGTGTCGACGCTGACGCCCAGCAGGTCCGCTGCCTCACCGATCCGGTAGTTGTGCACCGGTCCACCCTAGCCATCGCAGTTGCGGCCGGTCCACGCAGATATTCCTCGCGGATGCGGCTCAACAGCGGATATCAGCATCGCAACTGCGCTGCAGTTCGGCCGCGTCGTTGGTTCGGCCGCGTGCTCGCCGGGCTCAGTCGGTGGCGGTGGCGATGGTCGCGGTGGAGTGGCTGGCGGCGGCGATAGCGAGCCAGTGCGGCACGTCGTCGCGGTGGTAGCTGTGCTCGGCCGGCTCGATGTGGTCCAGGAAGAAGGAGTACGCGGCCGCGTTGCGCAGCGCCGCGATCGGCTCCAGCAGTCGCAGCGCCGCTCCGGGGGTACTGTCCGGGCGCGCCGAGCGCCACCAGCCGCACCACTGCGCGGCCAGCTCGGCGGCACGTCCGGGGGCAGCCCCTCGACCATCCGGAGCAGGTCGAAGCCGGGGTGGGCGAGCACCGCGTCGCCCCAGTCCAGCACCGTGTACCCGCCGTCGCCGATCGGACATTGCCCGGGTGCAGGTCGCCGTGCAGCAGGGTGTCCGGGATACCGCAGTCGGCCAACCCGGCGAGCCGCTCGTCCAGGCCGTCGAGGAGTGCCGGGTCGCCGTGCCGACGCGACGGTGTCGCGGATCTGGTCGGCCAGCGGCTGCGCCCGCCGGTCGGGTACGCCCAGTGCGGGCAGCTCGCCGATCGCGTCCACGCAGGCAAGCTGCATCCGGTGGACGGCGCGCCAGCATGATCAAGCGCTCGGCGGCCGGGGCGTCGTAGCGGTCCCGGCCCGGGGATGTCGGCGAGCAGCACCCGGCCGCCGTCCACCGCCAGTGGCGCGGCGCGAAGCCCGGGAAGCCGCCGCGCGAGCCAGCGCAGCAGCGCGCCCTCGTGGGCGAAGAACGCCGGTACCTCCTTGAGCCACACCCGACCCCGCCGGCGCTGGGTCAGCCGCCAGATGCTCGACAGGTTCCAGGTGCGCAGCTGGGTCGCCGGTGTCAGCGGGCGGCAGCTACCGACCGGGCCCAGCGAGGCTGGCCTCCGGACCGCCGGCAACGCGTACGGCCGCGGAGCGTGGCCGCGCGGGCGATCCGGCCGGGCCAGCGCCGGTCCGGGCGGGCGAGGGGTGCGCGTCCAGAGCTGTGGTCTGGCCAGGTAGGTGACCTCGGGGCCGTTGGCGCGCAGCAGCCGCAGCACGGTGACCGCGCAGCCCGTGCTCGGCGGGCGCCCGGCCACCACCTCGGCCGCCTCCTGGGGCCACGGGCTGGGTACCGCGAACGGGGGCAGCGCACCCAGCACCGTCCCGTCCTCGTCGACCAGTACCAGCGTCACCATGCCGACCCATGGCCGGGCAGGGTAGCGGTGCGTCGCCGCCGGCTGCGAGGCGTTAACGGCTCGGACGGAAATCCGGGCAAACGCCGTCTCGCCGGTGGTCCGGGTTCCTACTGTCGAGAGTGAGCGAGCGCAGCGTGCCCCGACTGGTGCTGGGCCTGGCGGTGCTGGCCGCCGACCGGGTGAACCCGGTGCGGGCCGGCCGGGACGGGCTCGACCTCGGCGTCGGCATGGCGCAGCAGTCGGCCGCGGCGGCCCGTCGCTTCGCCGGCGCGGTGACCGCCCCCGGTACCCGCGCCGCCCAACGGGCCGGCCGCGTGGTGGCCGCGCTGCCCGGCGCCGGCCTGGTCGGCTCGCCGCTGGCCCGGGTACGCGACCGGCTCGCCCTGGCCCCCGACGACGCCCGCCAGCGCGGCGTGGCAACCGTCGGTCTGCGGTCGGGTGGAGGCGCTGGCCTTCCTGCGCCGGTCGGTCGCGGACGGGATGGACTGGGCACAGCGCGAGGTGGTACCGCCGATCGTGGACGGGTTGGTGCCGCACCTGGTCGCCAAGACTCTGCCCGGCTCATCGACGGCGCGCTGCCGGAGATCCGGCTGCGGGTGCTGCCGGTGGTCGTCGAGCGACCTCACCACCGACCCGAAGATCCGTGACCTGGTCGCCGAGCAGGGGCGTGGACTGGTCGGCGACGCAGCGCACGAACTGCGGGAGAGCGCCGCGAACGCGGACGACCGGGTCGAGTCGGCGTTCCTGCGGCTGCTGCGCCGTCCACCGCGTACCCCGGGGGTCGTGTCGACCGCGCCCACCGTCACGGCGGAACCGGCCCGGGCAGCACCGGCTACCGTGCCCGCCCGGCCGGGCCCCGGCGCGCCGATACCCACCTCGCCGATCCCGGCCGCGCCGATCCCGGTCTCGCCCGCGCCGATCTCGCCGGCCCCGAGCGCTCGCCGGCTCCGAGCCCGGCCGAGCCGGCTGAGCCGCTGGTGCCGGTCTCGCCGGCTCCGGTCGGCGAGGACGACCGGCCGGTGGATGACCGGGGCGGCCCCGAACAGCCGTGCCCGGGTGGCTGACTCAGCAGTCCTGGCCCCCGACGATCCGCACCGGTACGCGGGCCTGGTGTCCCGGGTGGCCGCGATCGTGACCGACCTGCTGCTGCTCACCGGCGCCGTGTTGATCGTCAGCGGGCTGCCTCCCGCCGCGTCCAATGCCGTGCGCGGCTTCAGTCCTTCCTGGCTGTCCACGCTCTGCTCGGTGGCCGGTGCCGTGCTCCCGGTGCTGTACTTCACCGGCTGCTGGTGGCTGGCCGGGCAGACCGTCGGCGGCCTGCTGTTCGGCACCCAGTTGCGCCGGTCCTCCGGTGCCCGGGTGTCGCTGCTCCGGTCCGCCCTGCGCGCGCTGTTCGGGCTGATGTTCGCGCCGCTGTGGCTGGTCGGCCTGCTCGGGGTGCTGGCCGATGGTCGGCGACGGGCCTGGCACGACCGGGTCTTCGGCACCGTGGTCCGGTACGCCCCCCGATCCCGAAATACGGGAGGTTCGCCCGGATAGCCCGGGTGGCGCTCTGTCCGGCTCGACCCTATCGATGGGCAGAAGTACGATCCGGATGGATACGTTGACCTGCCCTCGAGGCGCGGACCAGGGAGGCGTGCGTGGACAGCCCGGCCATGATGATCGCTGCCGTGATGGTGGGAGGCGGAGCGCTCGCGATGATTTTCGGCCTGGCCGTGGCCGGACTGCAGTGGCAGGACGACTCACCCGAGCCCTACGCCGAGCAGCCCGAACGGCCGGCGAGCCGGCTCACCCCCGCCGCCCGGCGCCGGTTGCAGCGGGTCGATCCGCACCCGGTGCCCGTGTCCCGCCCGGACCGGTCGCTGCGTCGACCTACGTTGCCGACGATCAACGGCGTACTCCGAGTCAACGGCACCCCCGGTCCGCTCGGCCTTCCCGGTCCGGCCAGCCTTCCGACTCCGCTCAGCCTTCCTGGTCCAGCTGGTAGCGCCGGCCTGGCCGGCGCTCCTGGTCTGGCCGACGGTTCTGATCTGATGGGCGGTTCTGGTCAGGTTGGCAGTTCTGGCCTGGCCGGCGTTCCTGGTCAGCTCGGCGTCGGCGGATCGGCTTGGGGTTCCGGTCCGCGAGTCGCCGGCCCGGGTGCACTGGCCGGTCCGGTGAAGGGGGGCAATGGACGGGTGCCCCGGCAGCGGCGCGCGGCTCGGGCGGCCGGTGCGCAGGCCCGGGTCAGCCAGCGGATGCGGCTGGGCGCCTACGCGGTGGCTGCCGCGCAGCGCGCCGCGCAGGCCCGGGCCGACGCCGAAGCAGCGCGTGCGCAGGCGGCGCAAGCCGAGGTCGCCCGGGACGAGGCGTGGCGGGCGCTGGAGGCGGTGGACAGCCGACCGGAGCCGGTGGAACCGGAGCCGGCCGCGGCGGCCGTGGACCCGGCGGTGACGCAGGCGGCCTTCGCTGCGTTCCGCCGCGGCGACATCACCGTGGACGAGCTGCGCCGGGTGTGGGGCCGGGCCGAGGACCGCGATCCCCAGGCGGCGGCCCGGGAGAGCCGTCGTCGGCAGCGGATGGCGCTGTCCCGGGCAGCGCGGCAGACCTACGAGCGAGCGTCCGCGGATGCCCGGCTGGCCGAGGAACGCGCCCAGATCGCCGAGGTCGCAGCCCAGGCGCTGGCGACTGAGGCGGAGGAGGCGGCCCGCGACGCCGCCGCAAGCACCCCGGCCTGACCTGCCACCCCCACCTGACCTGCCACCCGCGCCTGACCTTGCCACCCGCGCCTGACCTGCCACCCGCGCCTGACTGCCGACCTGGCCGCCGGGCGCTGCTCTGTGTCGCCTCCCGCTACCCCCCGCCGCCGGGAGCTGGCCGGTGTTTCCTGCGGCAGTCAGGGCAAAGCCGGGTCGGCCGGTCAGGACAGGGTGATCCGGTCCAGTTCGAGGCTGCCGCCGGACGCCTCCACGGTGATGCTGTTGCTGCCGGCGTCGAGTTGCATGGTGACGGTCATGGCGAGGATTTCGCCGGACCGGGTTTCCGGGCAGGAGACGGCGGTGTTGCTGCCGGCTGACGTGTGCACCGTCAGCCTGGCCGCCTTGGACGCGCTGTAGTAGACGATTAGGTGCGGTGACCTGGCCGTCGGGGAGTTCACGTTGGTGAAGGTGACCGACCGGTGCTTGTTCTTCCCGACGCCGACCACCACGAATCCGCCCGACGCGTCGGCTGCCTGGGAACTCGCCAGCATCTTGCCGAGTTGAGCGTCCTCTGCCTCCAATGTCAGCGAATCCAGCGTCGTCGGGCCGGTGGCCGACGACGGGGCAGCGCTGGACGGGGCGGTGTCGGGCCCGAGCAGGGTGATAGATGTCGAGGCTTCGCTGGTGGGCTGCGCAGACTTGCCTCGGCCCGGTACCGCTCGGGCTGGGCTGGGCGGACGGCTGAGCGCTGGTGGGCGCCGGGATCGGCGTGGGTACCAGTGGCAGCGGGGCGGTACCGGGGGCGTCGTTGGCCCATGGGCGAGCGTTCGGGCGTGACGGGAGTGAGCTGAGCACCGTGATGGCTATCGCCAGTCCCAGTGGCGTGAGCAGCAGCATCGCGTAGGAGAGCCAGCTGCGCCCGACCAGTCGGTGCCGGCCGCCCCGGGCTGCGACGAGATCGGCGTCGACGGCCTCGTCGGAAGCCTCGGGGGCCTCAAGCGCGGCGGGTCGACCGTACGGACCCGGATCGTCGTCCAGGGGAAGGCGTTCCACGCTGGGAAAACTAGCATCGATCACACCCGATTCGGCACCCTCAGGATGTGTCAGCCTACTGTCCGCACACGACAGCCGTCGCCGGATCGGGCCACTGTCACCGAGAAATGCGACGTACCACCGCGTGCAGTCCAAAGAGGACAAAGCCCGGCAGGAACAGCGTGATGACCGGCGCGACCCCGGCCAGCAGGGTCGGTACCGCGACGGTGGCGGCGATCGCGAGGACCGCCCAGGGTCGGTCGGTCAGCAACCGGCCGGCCCAGCGCAGCGCCGCCCGGTACCCATGTCCGCCGGTCTGGCCGAGGCGGACCAGCGCGGTGAGCACCAGGGCGAGACCGGCTGCGCCGAGCAGCGCGGTGACCACCAGCAGCGCGGGGCCGCCGGGGACCGCGCCGGAACGCAGCGTCGCCACGTCGATCAGGAGCAGGGCGGTAACCACCAGCACCGCGAGCACGGCGACCAGGCCACGCAGCAGGGTCCGCCGGAACACCGCGAACAACTCCGGCAGGGCCGGGAAGCTGCGGTGGTCGCACACCTGGTTGACGGCCACCGACGCGGTGGTCAGCGCGGCTCCCGCGCTGACCACCGGCACACAGGCGAGTACCACGACGATGCCGAGCAGGGCGAGGTCGGCGGCGAGCACCATCGACTCGCGCCAGCTCGGCCGGGGTAGCGGCTCCACACTCATTTCCTCGTACCCCTTCATCGTCACGTCGTGCTCTGATGTTCGTCCGGCCGGCTCAGCCCTTGAGGCCGGCGGTGTTGATGCCTTCCACCAGCAGGCGCTGGAAGGCCAGGAAGAACAGGAACACTGGTAGCAGGGACAGTACCGACATGGCGAACATCGGACCCAGCTCGGTCTGGCCTTCGCCGCCGAGGAACAACCGCAAACCGATCGGCACCGTGTAGTGGTCCGGCGTGTTGAGGTAGATCAACTGGCTGAAGAAGTCGTTCCAGGTCCAGATGAACGAGAAGATCGCCGTGGTGACCAGGGCGGGCCTGGCCAGCGGCAGAATCACATGCCAGAAGATGCCGTACGGTGAGCAGCCGTCCACCTTCGCTGCTTCGTCCAGCTCGCGCGGGATGCCCCGCATGAACTGGATCATCAGGAAGATGAAGAACGCCTCGGTGGCCAGCAGCTTCGGCACGATCAGCGGGAGCGGGGTGTCGATCCAGCCGAGGAACTTGAAGAGCACGAACTGCGGCACGATCAGCACGTGGTGCGGGAGCAGCAGCGTGCCGATCATGACAGAGAACAACAGCCCCCTACCCGGGAACCGCAGCCGCGCGAACGCATAGGCGGTGACCAGGCAGGATGCGCAGTTCGCGAGGACCACCGCGACGGCGATCAGGGTGCTGTTGACGAAGAACCGGGCGAAGCTGACGGTCTGCATGCCGGTCCAGCCACGCACGTAGTTGTGCAGGGTGGGGGCGTGCGGGATGACCGACAGGTTCGAGGCGACCTCGTCGTTCGGCTTCAGTGAGGAGCCGAGCAGCCAGATCAGCGGGTACAGCACCACGGCCAGCAGAGCCAGCAGGAAGATGATCCGGACCGCCGAGCGGCCGAATTCGCGGCGCTGGCGCCGCCGGTTGACCGCCTCGACCCGGTGCGCAATGGTCACCATCAGCGATCTTCTCCGTCCCCGTAGTGGACCCAGAACCGGCCGGTGGTGAAGAAGATCAGCGTGAGTACGCCGACGGCGAGCAGGAAGACCCAGGCCAACGCGGATGCGTAGCCGATGTGCGACTCGCCGAAGCCTTCCAGGTACAGGTTCAGGGTGTAGACCTTGGTGGCGTCCACCGGGCCGCCCTGGCCGCCGCCGATGATGTACGCCGAGGTGAAGATCTGGAAACTGTGGATGGTTTCCAGCACCAGGTTGAAGAAGATCACCGGAGAGAGTGCCGGCAGGGTGATGCTGATGAACCGGCGCCAGGGACCCGCCCCGTCCACCGATGCGGCCTCGTACTGCTCGATCGGCACCTGTTTGAGGCCGGCGATGAAGATGACCATCGGTGCGCCGAACTGCCAGGCACCCAGCAGCACGATCGTCCCGAGCACGTACTTCGGGTCGTTGACCCAGGCCTTGCCGGTGATACCGAACCAGCCCAGGAAGGCGTTCACGACGCCGTCCCGGCTGAACAGCGACTGCCACACCAGTGCCAGCGCGACGCTGCTGCCCAACAGCGACGGCAGGTAGAACAGTGCCCGAGCGGTCCCGCTGCCCCGCCGGTTCTTGGCCAGCAGCAACGCGATCGCGAGTGCTCCACCCAGCTTGAGCGGGGTGGCGATCAGCGCATACGTCACGGTGATCTTCACGGAGTGCCAGAAGGTCGGGTCGATGGTGAACATCCGCTGGTAGTTGCGGAAACCCACGTACTGGCCCGTGTTGGAGATCAGGTCCCAGTTGGTGAAGCTCAGGTAGAGCGAGTAGAGCATCGGGACGGCCGTGATGACAATGAAGCCGATCAACCACGGGCTCATGAATACGAATCCGGCTGTGCTCTCGCGTCGACGCCGGGTCTCGGACCCCCGCTTGTGGGCGGGGGTCCGAGACGAGGGGCGATCACGGAGCGGTGCGGCCGGCGCGTGGGTGGTGGCCACGCCAGCGCTCCTCTCGAAGGGGATGGGGCTTACCGGCACAGGCTCAGGCGGTCAGCTTGAGCGCGGCCTGCTGCAGGAACTCCTTGGCCGCGTCCCGCGAGGAGAGCTGGCCGAACTGCACCTTCTCGGCCTCCTGGGTGAGCAGCGTGCGGACCGCGGACTGGCCGTTCGGCGGCACCACCGGCGCCGGACCGAACTTGCTGGTCATGGTGTTCTCGAACTCCACGGTGGCCTTCATGTTCGGGTCGGTCAGCGCGGCCGCGACGGTGCCCCGGATGTCGGTGTTGGCCGGCAGGCCCCGCTCGGTACCGAGGATCTTCCCGGCCGCGGGGTCGTTGACGAAGAAGTTGAGCACGTCGACGACGACGCCCGGGTGCTTGGTCTTGGCGTACCCGGCGAAGTAGAGAGCGGCGCGCGCCCACTGGCCCTTCGGGTCACCGGGGTAGGAGACCACGCCGAGGGTGTCCTTGGTGCCCTTGGCCAGCTCCGGCATCTGGTTGGACCACATGAAGGAGGTGGCCGCCTTGCCCGTCACCACCAGCTGCTTGGTGACGTCACCGGCGTTGGCGACGTGGATGACGTCGGCCGGCGGGGTCGCCTTGGCCTCGCGGGCGGCCTTCCAGAGGTCGAACCACTTGGTCAGGTCGTCCTCGGTGAAGCCGATCTTGGTGCCGGCGTAGAAGTCCTTGCCCTGCTGGCGCAGCCAGACCCAGAGCGCCTTGTAGTCGGCGGACGGGTCCATCGTGCCGAACACGGTGTAGTTGGACTTGGCGCTCAGGTCGGTCGCCCAGGTGATCAGCTTCTCCCAGCTCCAGCCGATCGCCGGCTCCTCCACGCCGTACTTCTGCACCACGGTCTTGCTGTAGACCATGCCCGGGGTGTTCTCGGCCAGCGCCAGCGCCGCCAGCGAGCCGTTCACCTTGCCGTAGTCGACCAGGCTGGCGCTGAGCCGGGCGGTGTCGATCCGCTTGGCCCCGACGTAGTTGTCCAGCACCAGCGTCTGGTTGCGGGCCGCGACACCGCCCAGCATGTTGTCGTCGAGCTGGAAGATGTCCGCCGCCGAGCCGGCCGCCAGGTTGGTGTTCAGCTTGTCGATGTAGCCGGAGTTGGCCTGCCAGGTCTGCTTGAACGTGACGTTGGGGTGCTTGCTCGTGTAGAGCTTGAGCACCTGGTCGGTCAGCTGGGCCCGGGCGTCGCCGCCCCACCAGAACACCGACAGCTCCACCGGGCCGGTCTCGATCGGCTCGACCGAGGGCAGCGCCGCGCCCGGCGCCTTGGCGCTGGTGGCGCAGCCCGCCAGGGCCAGCGGCACGCCGATGCCCAGCGCGGTGAGCAGCGTCCGGCGGGTGGGGCCGGTGCCGCGGGTAAGGGGTGCGTCGGAACTCATTCTCTTCACTCCTTGATCGGGGATGCGAGTTGACCGGCGCGTGTCGTCGTCGCGCCCGGGCCGGCGATGCCGGACTGGCGCGGCGCCCGGACCGCGGTGCGGTGCGGTGCGGGGCCGGTCGAATCGCGAGGGATGAGCGTCGTTTGCAGGATCACCTGGGCCCCGTTCCGGTTGCCGGCGGCGTTGCCACCGCGTCCGGTCCGGGAGTCCCCGGCCCGCCCGTTGCGCGAGCCGATGTCCTGTTGCAGCAGCATGTCCACGGCGGCCCGGCCGGCGCCCACCGTCGGTGTCGCGACGGTGGTGAGCTTGGGTCGGACCAGGGTGGACAGCACGGTGTCGTCGATCCCGACGACACTGATCTCGTCGGGTACGGCGACACCGAGTTCCTGCAGGCCGGCGAGGAGTCCGACGGCGAGCAGGTCGTTGTAGGCCAGCACGGCGGTCGCGCCGCTGAGCCGGACCTTGTCGGCCAGTGCCATGCCGGCCGACTCGTTGGGTGGATTCGGGCCGATGACGTCCAACGTCGCCCCGAGCGCCCGAGCGGTGCTCTGGGCCGAGCGGCGCACCTCCCGGTTGGTCCAGGAGCCGCGAGGTCCGGCCAGGTACAGCAGTGTCTGGTGGCCCAGGTCGACCAGGTGCTCGATGGCCTGCCGGGCGCCGCCCGCCACGTCCATCACCACCGCCGGCAGGTCGGGCACCTGGCGGTTGACCACCACCAGCGCCACCTCCCGGGACAGCCGCTCGATGGCACTGTTGGCCATCCGCGGGCTGCACAGCGCGATGCCGTCCACCTGCTTGGCCATCGCCATCACCAGCTCCTCTTCCACCAGCGGATCCTCGTCGGTGTCAGCGACGAAGACGTGGTAGTCGCGTTGCCGGGCCTGGCTCTCGGCCGCTTTGATCATTGGTGGAAAGTACGGGTTGGCAATATCGGCGACGATCAGTCCGATGTTGCCGGTACGGCCGGTGATGAGCGCCCGGGCGGCCCGGTTGGGCCGGTATCCCATGCTCTCCGCGGTGGCCAGCACCCGGCTGCGGGTCTCCGGGTTGACCAGGTGCGGTGCGGAGAAGGTGCGGGACACCGTCGATACGTGCACACCCGAGGCGCGGGCCACGTCACGGATGGTGCTGGGCACGTTGCTCCTCCCCGGGTCGCGGAACTGTTGTGTGAACGACCGGTCGGGGTGTGCTTCGACCGGGACTCCGACTCCGTGGGATCGGCGCCGGCCGATGGGGTCGGAGCCCGTCCGCAGTGACGGATGGCTCATTAATGCAAACGGTTGTGTCGCTGTCAACGGTTTGCGGCGGGTGAACTGTCGCGATCAGGTCTCAATCTTTGGCCGAGCAAGCGCTTTCCTGATACAACTGGGCCGATGGCCAGTCGCTCCTTGACGGGACCGCGGCGGCGGGTACTAGGCTCGCTGCAATCGTTTGTAGAAGGAGATCGCCATGTCCTCGCCCCGGCGGCGCTACGCGGTGATCGGTACCGGCTCCCGCGCGGAGATGTTCGTCCGGGCTCTCGTCACGGCCCACGCGGACACGTCCGAACTCGTCGCCCTCGCCGATCCCAACCCGGCCCGCATCCGCGCGCACAACCGCTGGCTCATCGAACTCGGCCACCCGGCCGTGCCCGGCTACGCTGCCACGGATTTCGCCGCGATGCTCGACAAGGAGCGGGTCGACGTGGTGCTGGTGACCTCGGTCGACGTCACCCACGACGAGTACATCGTGGCCGCGTTGCAGGCCGGCCGGCAGGTCATCACGGAGAAGCCGATGACCGTCGACGCGCCGCGGGCCGCCCGGATCCTCACCGCCGACCGGGAGGCGAAGGCCCGCGGCGCCGGTGGCGTCGCGGTGACCTTCAACTACCGGTACAACCCGGTGCACGAGAAGGTTCGCCAGTTGCTGGCCGGCGGCGAGATCGGTGAGATCGGCTCGGTGCACTTCGAGTGGCTGCTCGACGTGCGGCACGGCGCCGACTACTTCCGCCGCTGGCACCGGGACAAGGCCAACTCCGGTGGGCTGCTGGTGCACAAGGCCAGCCACCACTTCGATCTGGTCAACTGGTGGCTCGGCGCGGTGCCGCAACAGGTGTACGCGCAGGGCCGGCTGTTCTTCTACGGCCCCGAGGGCGGCGCCCGACACGGCTACGACCGGGGCTACCCGCGCGCCCACGGCTCCGCCGAGGCAGCCGACGACCCGCTTGCCCTCGACCTGACCGCCAACCCCCGCCTGCGCGAGCTGTACCTGGACGCCGAAGGCGAGGACGGGTACGTGCGCGACAGAAGCGTCTTCGCCGCCGGCGTGAGCATCGAAGACGACATGGCGGTGCTGGTGCGCTACAACACCGGGGCCACCATGACCTACCACCTGACCGCGTACGCGCCGTGGGAGGGGTACCGGCTGATGGTCAACGGCTCCCGTGGCCGGCTGGAGCTGCAGGTGGTGGAGAGCGAGTACGTCGACCCGGCGACCGCGCGCGGGGTGAAGGGCGGCCCGGTGCAGCAGACCTCGGCGCTGCACGGGGTGAACGCGGCGCATGAGGGCGGCGGAACCCGGCTGAGCATCCACCCCTACTGGGCGCCGTCGCGGACCGTCGAGCTGCCGAACCTGGTACGCGAGGGCCACGGCGGCGCGGATGCGCGGATGACCGCGGACCTGTTCGGTGGCCACGCCGAGGTGGTCGATCCGTTGGGGCGCAGCGCGACCGCCCGGGACGGGGCACTGGCCCTGCTCACCGGCCTGGCCGGGAACGCCTCGATGGCCAGCGGCGCGCCCGTCCAGGTCGACGACCTGCTCGACCCCGCCCTGCTGCGCTGAACCCCGACGTGCTGCGCTGAACCCCGACCACGATCACCCCGGCCCACGGCCTCCGGGCCGGCTCACCGACCGTCCGACGCACGTCCGCGAGGAGTACCGTGTCCGATCCCGACCTGCTGTTCCCTGCCGACCCGCGAACCCGCGACATCGCCCGGGAGCTGTACGCCCACGCCAGTACCCTGCCGCTGATCTCGCCGCACGGGCACGTCGACCCGTGGCTGCTCGCCGACGACCGGGAGTTCCCCGATCCGGCCCGGCTGATCGTCGTGCCCGACCACTACGTCACCCGGATGCTGCACAGCCAGGGCGTCTCGCCGGACCGGCTGGGTGTGCCCCGGCGCGACGGCGGGCCGGTGGCCACCGACGGGCGGGAGATCTGGCGGCTGCTGGCCCGGCACTGGCACCTGTTCCGGGGCACGCCGTCCCGGCTGTGGCTGGAGTTGGTGCTCACCGACGTGTTCGGGATCGACACCCCGCTGAGCCCGAGCAGCGCCGACGCGGTCTACGACACGCTGGCAGCCAAGCTCAGCCAGCCCGAATTCCGGCCCCGTGCCCTGTTTACGCGGTTCAATATCGAGGTGCTGGCCACCACCGAGTTCCCACTCGACGAGCTGGCCGCGCATGCCAAGCTGGCCGCCGACGGCTGGGGCGGTCCGGGCGGCCGGGTGATCACCACGTTCCGCCCCGACGACCTGTTCGACCTGCACCACCCGGAGTGGGTGGCCCGGGTCGCCGCGCTCGGCGAGCTGACCGGCGAGGACACCACGCAGTACGCCGGCTACCTGGCCGGTATCGAGTCGCGCCGGGCGGCGTTCCGGGCGGCCGGCGCGCGCAGCACCGACCACGGGCCGATCACCGCCCGTACCCTCGAACTGACTTCCGGCGAAGCCGCCGCGCTCTACGCCCGCGGCCTGGCCGGGGTGGCCACCGCGGCCGACGCCGACGACTTCCGGGCGCACATGCTCTTCGAGTCGGCCCGGATGTCGGTCGAGGACGGCATGGTGATGCAGCTGCACCCGGGCTCGGTGCGCGACCACAACCACACCCTGTTCGCCGCGCACGGCAAGGACGTCGGCGGCGACATCCCGCAGCGCACCGAGTACACCCACGCGCTGCGCCCGGTGCTCGACCGGTTCGGCAACGACCCGCGGCTGCGGCTGGTGCTCTACACCCTGGACGAGACCGCGTTCAGCCGGGAGCTCGCCCCGCTCGCCGGCGGCTACCCGGCCGTCTACCTCGGTGCGCCGTGGTGGTTCCTGGACTCGCCGGAGGGGCTGCGCCGGTTCCGGGAGACCACCACCGAGTCCGCCGGATTCTTCAACACCAGCGGTTTCGTCGACGACACCCGCGCCTTCTGCTCCATCCCGGTCCGCCACCAGGTGGCCCGCCGGATCGACGCCGGCTTCCTCGCCCGGCTGGTGGCCGAGGGTCGGCTGCCGGCGGACGAGGCCGCCGACACCATCGCTGAACTCGCCTACCACCTGCCCAAGCGGGTCTTCCGACTGGAGAGCTGACCACCTTGTCCGCCAACATCTTCGCCACCACCACCATCATCACCGCCGTCGAGGTCCACGACGTCCGGTTCCCCACCGCCGCGGCCGGCGACGGCTCCGACGCCATCAACAAGGGTGACTACTCGGCCACCTACGTCGAGCTGCGTACCGATGCCGGCGTCACCGGCGCCGGCCTGACCTTCACCAACGGCCGGGGCAACGAGATCACCTGCGCCGCCGTACGGGCGCTGGCCCACCACGTCGAGGGTCGTACCGTCGAGGAGCTGTTCGCCAATCCGGTGGCGTTCAGCCGGTCCATCACCGCCGACGTCCAGCTGCGCTGGCTCGGGCCGGAGAAGGGCGTCATCCACATGGCGGCCGGCGCGCTCATCAACGCCGCCTGGGACCTGCGGGCCCGGCTCGCCGGCAAGCCGATGTGGCAGTTCCTGGCCGAGTTGCCGGCCGCCGACCTGGTCGCCGCCGTCGACTTCAAGCACATCAGCGACGCGATCACCCCGACCGAGGCGCTGGACCTGTTGGAGAAGGCCGCCATCGGCTACGACGAGCGGCTGCACACCTTGCAGCAGCAGGGTTTCCCGGCGTACACCACGTCTGTCGGCTGGCTCGGCTACCCCGACGAGAAGGTGGTCGCGCTGACCCGGGCCGCCGTCGCCGAGGGCTGGACCGCGGTGAAGATGAAGGTCGGCGGGGACATCGCCGACGACGTGCGGCGGGCCCGGCTGATCCGCGCCGAGATCGGCCC
Source organism: uncultured Actinomycetota bacterium (assembly GCA_963794685.1). Lineage (GTDB taxonomy): Bacteria > Actinomycetota > Actinomycetes > Mycobacteriales > Micromonosporaceae > CAVTWH01. Next base: position 761,811 of record CAWCFK010000018.1, read on the forward strand.
GGACGCGCTGCTGATGATGGACGCCAACCAGGTCTGGGACGTGTCCGAGGCAATCGCCAACATGGCACAGTTGGCCGAGGTCGACCCGTACTGGATCGAGGAGCCGACGCACGCCGACGACGTGCTCGGGCACGCCGCCATCGCCCGCGCGGTGGCCGAGCAGACCGGCGGCCGGTGCCGGGTGGCGACCGGCGAGGTGGCCGCCAACCGGGTCATCTTCAAGCAGCTGCTGCAGGCCCGCGCGATCGGTACCTGCCAGGTGGACGCGTGCCGGGTGGCCGGCATCGGCGAGGTGCTGGCCACCCTGCTGATGGCCGCCAAGTTCGGGGTGCCGGTGTGCCCGCACGCCGGTGGCGTCGGCCTGTGCGAATATGTGCAGCACTTGTCGATCTTCGACTACCTGCGCATCGGCGGCAGCCTGGACGGCCGGATGGTGGAGTACGTCGACCACCTGCACGAGCACTTCGTCGACCCGGTACGCATCCGCGACGGCCGCTACCAGTTGCCCACCGCGCCCGGGTACAGCGTGGCCATGCACGGCGCTTCGGTGGCCGAGTACACGTTCCCGGACGGTGCCGCATGGCGGTGAGCCTGGCGCCGCTGGACCGCCGCTCCCTGGCCGACCTGCCGGTGGGCAGCCGGCCGCTGGTGCACGACGCCAAGGCCGGCATCGTGCACCTCGGGCTGGGCGCGTTCCACCGGGCGCACCAGGCGGTCTACACCGAGGAGGCGATGGCCGCCGCCGGCGGCGACTGGGGCATAGTCGCGGTCGCCCCGCGCTCCACCGGCATGGTCGACACGCTCACCGCCCAGGACGGCCTGTTCAGTGTCACCACCCTGGACGGGGACAGCGCGCACACCCGGGTGGTCGGCTCGCTGGCCGGCGTCCGGCACCTGCCGAGCCACGGGGCCCAACTGCTGAAGGTGTTGGCGCACCCGTCGATCCGGGTGGTGACGCTGACCGTCACCGAGAAGGCGTACCTGCTCGACCCGGCGACCGGCAGGCTGCGTGACGATCCGGCGCTGCACGCCGACCTGACCGGCAACGAGACCCCGGTGACCGTGCCGGGGCTGCTGGTCCGCGCGCTGCGCGCCCGCGCCGCCGCCGGTGGTCCACCGCTGGCGATCGTCAGCTGCGACAACCTGCCCAGCAACGGGGAGCGGCTGCGGCAGGCGGTGACCCAGGCGCTGGGGGAGGAGCCCCCGGCGTGGGTCAGCTTCCCGAGCACGATGGTGGACCGGATCGTGCCGGCCAGCACGGACGCCACCCTGGACCGGGCGGCCCGCGCACTGGGCGTGGCCGACCTGGCGGCGGTGGCCACCGAGCCGTACCGACAGTGGGTGCTCCAGGACGACTTCCCCGGCGGCCGGCCGCAGTGGGAGTCGGCCGGCGCGGTCTTCAGCACCGAGGTCACCTCCTACGAGCGACTCAAACTGCGGGTGCTCAACGGCGTGCACTCCACCCTCGCCTACCTCGGGGCGCTGGCCGGCCGGGCGACGATCGCCGAGGCGATGGCGCTGCCCGGGATGACCGGGTACCTGCGGGAAATGATCGCGTGTGACGTGGCGCCGACGCTGACCGCGCCGGCCGGGGTGTCGATCAGCGACTACGCGGCCGCCGTGCGGCACAGGTTCGGCAACCCGGCGATCGAGCACCGCACCCTGCAGATCGCCATGGACGGCTCGCAGAAGCTGCCGCAGCGCATCTTCGCGACGGTGGCCGAGCGGCGGGCGGCCGGGGCGGAGCCGGCGTTGCTGGGGTTGGCCCTGGCCGGCTGGCTGCGGTTCCTCCAGGGACGTGCCGACGACGGCCGGGAGTTGCCGTTGGACGACCCGATGGCGGCGCAGCTACGGGCCGCGCTGGCGGTTGCCGGCAGCGCGCCGGCGGCCGTGGTGGACGCGGTGTTCGCCCTCGACACCATCGTGCCGGCCGAAGTGGCTGCCGACCCGGTGTTGCCCGGCCTGGTCGCCGACCGGCTGCGGCAGCTGATCCGGGACGGCGCGGCCGCCACCGTCGCGGCGGTCGGCCGGTGAGCGCCCCGGTGCCCCCACCGGGCGACAGCGCCACCGCTGCCCCGGCGACGACCGCAACGGCTGGCCGCAATCCCCGGCTCGCCGCAGAAGAACAGGTGCCGGCGGCGCGGGACGGCTCGGCTGCGGGCCAGCCTGCTCAGGTGCGGACGTCGTCGCCGGGGGTGGTCGCCGTGCCGGAGTGGCTGGCCGGGCCGGCCGTCCGGGTCGCCCTGGTCGGCGCCACCGGATACGGGGCGTCGCACCGGCGGGTGATCGCGGCGCTGCAGGAGGCCGGCCGGGTGGAGTTGGTCGCGCTCGCGGACGTGCGGGACGTCCCGGACGCGCCGCCGGGGACGGCGGTCTTCACCGACCACCGGGCCATGCTCGACGCGGTACGACCGGAGCTGGTGGTGATCTCCACCCCGCCGCACACCCATCTGCCGATCGCGGTGGACGCGCTCACCAGCGGCGCGGACGTGCTGCTGGAGAAGCCGCCGGTACGCGACCGGGACGAGCACGAGCAGCTCACCAAGGTGCTGGCCGACACCGGCCGGATCGTCCAGGTCGGCTTCCAGGCGCTCGGTTCGCCGGCGCTGACAACCCTGCTCGCCGCGCTCGACGCGGGCGCCCTCGGCGAGCTGCAGGCGATCACCGTGCGGGGCTGCTGGTTCCGCGACGAGTCCTACTTCACCCGCGCCGCCTGGGTCGGCAAGGCCAGCCTCGGTGGCCGGCCGGTGCTCGACGGCGCGCTGGTCAATCCGTTCGCGCATGCGCTGATGGACGTGCTGGCCATCGCCCGGCAGCCGCCGACCCGGATCGAGGTGGAGCGCTACCGCACCCGCGACATCCAGGTCGACGACACGGCCACCCTCCGGCTGACCTTCCGGGGCGGGGTACGCGCGCTGCTGGCCGTCACGCTCTGTGCCGAGGAGTACGTGGCCGGGGAGATCGCCGTGACCGGGTCGGCCGGCACGGCGGTGCTCGAATATCCGACCGACCGGCTGCGGCTGCCCGGCGACGACGACTTCGTCGAGCACGCTGACCGGCCGAACCTGCTGGCCAACCTGATCGCCCACCGGGCCGACCCGCAGCGCACCCCGCTGCTCGTGCCACTGGCCCGGACCGCGTCGTTCACCACGGTGGTCGAGGCGGTCAGCGCCGCCCCGGTGACCGCCATCGGGCCGGAGCACCTGAGGACCGGGCACGACCTGCCGCATCCCCGGCTGGTGCTGACCGGTGCCAACGGGGCGACGGACGCCGCGGTGCGTGATCTAGCGTTGTTCTCCGAACTGAACCTGCCGTGGGCGTCGTCCGTCCATGGCACCGCCGGGAGGACTTCGTCCACCCGTGGCACCAACGGGAGGACCGTGTGAGTACAGAGTTCCTGGCCGGCAACCGGATCGTGCCGGTTGTCGTGATAGAGGATCCGGCGCAGGCCGGCAAGTTGGGCGCCGCGTTGCTGGCCGGGGGGCTGCCGTGCGCCGAGGTCACCTTCCGTACCCCGGCCGCTCAGGCGGCGCTCGCCGAACTGGCTACCGACCCGCGGCTGCTGGTCGGCGCGGGGACGGTCACCACGGTGGCCCAGGTCGACCAGGCGGTGCAGGCCGGCGCCCGGTTCGTGGTGTCGCCCGGGTTCAGTGCCGCCGTGGTGGCGCACTGCCAGCAGCTCGGCGTGCCGGTGCTGCCCGGGGTGGCCACCGCCACCGAGCTGATGGCCGCGCTGGACGCGGGCGTGAGCGTGGTCAAGTTCTTCCCGGCACAGACCCTCGGCGGGCTGCCGGCGCTCAAGGCGCTGGCCGCGCCGTTCCCGGCCGTCCGGTTCGTGCCGACCGGCGGGATCACCGCCGACCTGCTCGGCGGGTACCTGGCGGAGAAGTCGGTGGCGGCCGTCGGCGGTACCTGGATGGTCGCCCCGGCGCTGCTCGCGGCCGGCGACTTCGACCAGGTCACGGCGCGTGCGGCAGCGGCCGTCGCGGTGGCTGCGCAGATCGGAGGTGGTGGTCGTGGAGCTGCGTGATCCGGCGACCTGCCGCTACGACGCGCTGTCCCTCGGCGAGGTGATGCTGCGGCTGGACCCGGGCGACGGGCGGGTACGTACCGCCCGCGAGTTCCGGGTCTGGGAGGGCGGCGGCGAGTACAACGTGGCCCGTGGCCTGCGTCGCTGCTTCGGGCTGACCACCGCCGTGGTCACCGCGCTGGTGGACAACGAGGTCGGCCGGCTGGTCGAGGACCTGATCCTGCAGGGCGGCGTCGACCCACGCTTCATCCGCTGGGTACCCGACGACGGGGTGGGCCGCACGGTCCGCAACGGGCTGAACTTCACCGAGCGGGGCTTCGGGGTACGCGGCGCTGTCGGCGTCTCCGACCGTGGGCACACCGCCGCCAGCCAGCTCCGCCCCGGTGACGTGGACTGGGAGCATCTCTTCGGTGAGCTGGGCGTGCGTTGGCTGCACACCGGCGGCATCTTCGCGGCGCTCTCGGACAGCGCCCCCGAGGTGGTGGCCGAGGCGCTCACCGTCGCCAAGAAGCACGGCACGATGGTCTCCTACGACCTGAACTACCGGCCGAGCCTGTGGCGTTCGATCGGCGGCCAGGACCGCGCCCGGGAGGTCAACCGGCGGCTCGCCCCGCTGGTCGACGTGATGCTCGGCAACGAGGAGGACTTCACCGCCTGCCTCGGTTTCGCCGTGCCGAACACCTCCGAGCAGCTGGACGACCTGGACACCGCCAACTTCCAGGCGATGATCGAGGAGGTCACCGCGGCGTACCCGAACTTCTCGGTGGTCGCCACCACGCTGCGCTCGGTGCGCTCGGCGACGGTCAACGACTGGGGCGCGATCGCCTGGTCGGCGAAGTCCGGCTTCGTCACCGCCACCCACCGTCCCGGCCTGGAGATCTTCGACCGGGTGGGCGGCGGCGACTCGTTCGCCTCCGGCCTGGTGTACGGGCTGCTCAGCGGCCTGGACCTGGCGGAGGCCGTGGAGTACGGCGCGGCCCACGGGGCGTTGGCGATGACCACGCCGGGGGACACCTCGATGGTCACCCTGGCCGAGGTACGCCGGCTGGTCGCCGGAGCGGGCGCGCGCGTGCAGCGCTGAGCAGACGTATCCCCGACCGGGCGCAGGCCCGTCCGGTCGGCCCCATCCGCGCGGTACCGGCTGGCGGGCCGGTACCGCGCGGATGGGTGCTGTCGGCCCCCATTCACGAAACCATTGCCATCATCCGGGCATCGGTGTGTAAATGATCTCCGCCATACGTCGATGAACGAAACCCCGATCCAGGCCCGGATTCTGCCGTAGCCGCAGGTAGTTGCGGATCTCCGAGCACCCGACGCGGTCGCGCAACGGGCTCCGATCCGAGAAAGTTGCTTTCGCCGTTGCGATCGCTTTCGCGCGTACACATACTGGCCGCAGTCCCGTCCCATGCACGGTTGTCGATTGCCTGAGGGCTCGGTCAGTCCGCGAAGGAGCGATCATGCCACGCAGATCCCTGGTGTACGCCGCTGTCGCCGTGCTCGTGGCGGCGGCGATGGTCGCCCTCACCCGGCCCGCGTTGTCCGCGACCGCCGCCGTGCGGATCATGCCGCTCGGTGACTCGATCACCGCCGGCCCCGGCTGCTGGCGCGCGCTGCTCTGGGACCGACTGCAGAAGGCCGGCTACACCAACATCGACTTCGTCGGCACCCAGTCGGGCGGCGGCTGTTCGGTGCCGCTCGACCCCGACCACGAGGGCCACGCCGGCATGTCGGCCACCGGCATCGCCAGCCAGAACCTGCTGCCCGGTTGGCTGTCGGCCACCAACCCGAACATCGTGCTGATGCACCTGGGCACCAACGACATGTGGGGCAACTACATCCCGACCGCCGACATCCTCACCGCCTACGGCACTCTGGTCGACCAGCTGCGGGCGAACAACCCGGCCATGAAAATCATCGTGGCGCAGATCATCCCGATGAACCCCAGCAGCTGCCCCGAGTGCGCGCAGGAGGTGGTGGCCCTCGACGCCGCGATTCCGGCCTGGGCAGCCGCCCGGTCCACCGCCCAGTCCCCGATCGTCGTGGTCGACCAGTGGACGGGCTTCGACACCGCCACCGACACCGGCGACGGCGTACACCCCAACGCCTCGGGCGACCAGAAGATGGCCAACCGCTGGTATCCGGCCCTGGCCCCGCTGCTGACCGGAGCCACCGGCTCGGCGTCACCGACCGCGGCGACTTCGTCCAGGTCGCCGTCTGCTTCGGCGTCAGCGTCCCGGTCCGCGTCGGCGTCGGCGTCACCGTCCCGGTCTGCGTCTGCGTCTGCGTCACCGTCCCGGTCTGCGTCTGCGTCACCGTCCCGGTCTGCGTCTGCGTCTGCGTCACCGTCCCGGTCCGCGTCTGCGTCGGTGTCCGCCAGCCCGCAACCGGGCGGATGCTCCGTTGCGTACTCGGTGGCCAGCCAGTGGCCGGGCTCGTTCCAGGGCACCGTAAAGATCACCAATACCGGCGCGACGGCTGTCAGCGGCTGGACGCTCACCTGGACCTTCGGCAACGGCCAGGTGGTCAGCCAGTTGTGGAACGGCTCGGTCAGCCAGAGCGCCGCCACCGTACGCGTGGTGAACGCCGGCTACAACGGAGTGCTCGCGGCCGGCGGCGGCAGCGCGGAGGTCGGTTTCCTGGCGTCCTGGAACAACAGCGCCAACGCCAAGCCGACCAGCTTCACGCTGAACAACGTCACCTGCGCCACGGCGTAGCGACCGGCGCAGCCGCCGCTCCGCCCACCCGCTCCAGCGCCCCGGATCCCACCCCTTGGTCTCGCCCCGCTCCGGAGCGCCCCGAACCCCAGCCCCGCTCCGGCTCCAGTTCGTCCCCGGGCCCAGCTCCGCGCTCGGGATCGCCCCCGGAACCCCCTGTGGAGGATCAGAGATGCGTCGCATTCGCTACCGCTCCCGGCTCACACTGGCTGCCGTCGTCGCCGTCGCACTGCCGGCCACCGTCGTCACCGCACTCGCCACCGCCCCGGCAGCGACGGCGGCAGCCGGCTGTCGGGTCGCCTACTCGGTGACCAGCCAGTGGCCGAGTGGCTTCGGCGCGAACGTGACCGTCACCAACCTCGGAGATCCGCTCACCAGTTGGCGGGTCAGCTGGTCGTTCGCGGCCGGTCAGACGATCACGCAACTCTGGAACGGGACCGCGACCCAGTCCGGCGCCCAGGTCACCGTCAGCAACGCCGCCTGGAACGGCGCCATCGGCACCGGCGCGGGTACGGCATTCGGCTTCAACGGCTCGTGGAACGCCTCGAACCCGGTGCCGACCGCGTTCGCCCTCAACGGCACCGCGTGCACCGGCAGCGTGACCTCCGGCACGCCGAGCGCGACCGCCGGCAGCCGGTCGCCGTCGACCAGCCCGACCGCATCGGTCCGCCCCACCGCGTCAGTCAGCGCCAGCTCGCCCACGTCGGGAGTGCTGGCGCAGGTCAACACCGCGGGACGGGTGGCGACGGTCGGCGCTGCGGTGCAGTACACCTGGCCCGGGGTGTACTTCGAGGGTCGCTTCCACGGCGCCTCGGTCGGGATCGTGCTCAACGACTCCACCAACGACTACGACGTGCAGGTCGACGGCGCGCCGTTCGCCACTCTGGTGACGCCGGGCCAGACCACCTACTGGGTCACCGGTCTGAGCAACGCCGACCACAGCGTGCGGCTGGTCAAGCGGACCGAGAGCCCGTGGGCGACCGGCGAGTTCGGCGGATTCGTCGCCGCCTCGGGTGGCGCCATCCTGGCCAAACCGGCCGCGCGCAGCCGGCAGATCGAGTTCATCGGTGACTCGTTCACCGCGGGGTACGGCAACGTCTCCGGCACCCGCGACTGCTCCAGCAACGGCGGGATCACCCGCAACAGCAACGCCGATCTCAGCTTCGCCGCGCTCACCGCCCGCAGCCTGGGCGCCGACTACCAGCTCAACGCCCAGTCCGGGCTCGGCATGGTGCGCAACTACGCCGGCGGCAGCCCGGAGCTCAACTTCCGCACGTACTACGACCGGGGGCTACAGAGCGTCGCGGGCGACGTCTGGCAGAACCCGGGCGCCTGGAAGCCCCAGGTCGTGGTGATCGGCCTGGGTATCAACGACTTCTCCACGGCACTCAACTCCAACGAGCAGTGGCCGACGACCGACAGCCTGGTGGCCGCGTACCGCACCGCGTACCTCGACTTCATCGCGAAGCTGCGGTCCCGGTACGGCGCGAAAACCATGATCGTGGTCAGCGCCACCCTGCTCTCCAACACCACGCTGTTCGCCCAGACGGCGCAGCAGATCGTCCAGGACCGCACCAACGCCGGCGACAGCCGGGTCGGATATTGGTACTACGACGATCCGGGCCTGGACCGCCTCGGCTGCGACTGGCACCCCTCGGTGCACGACGATCAGATCATCTCCGGCCTGCTCAACAGCTATCTGGCAACGCTGTCGCTGACCTGGTAGCGCCGGGGCGCCTGCCAGGCGGTGGGTGCCCCGGACGGGACGCAGACCCTGCCCGCCGGATCCGGGTAGGGCCTGCGTCTTGCCGTCACAACAGGTCGGTCATGGCGCAGGTGCTCAGATGCCGAGCTTGCCGGCGCCTGCCCCGGCGCTGACGAGGCCCGGTACCGCTGCGGCCGGGTCCGGCGCGGCGGCCCGCAGGGTGGGTACCCAGTCGGTCGCCGGCAGGTCCGGATCGTGCGTGGCGTTGTACTCGGCCACCAGGTTGACCGCACTCACCGGCCCGGTGCCGATCCGGGTCAGCGTGCCGAGCTCGGTGATCCCGCCGGGCGCGGTGCCGCGCCAGTCGTAGACCACGTCGTCGAGGGCGATGTCGGCGCTACGTAGGAAGAAGTTGTTCTCCAGGTAGACCGAGGAGTAGACGCCGACGCCCACCGAGTAGGTGTAGGTGTCCTCGTCGGTGGCGTAGTAGTAGTTGTTGTAGACGTCCACCTGGCCGAAGCGCACCCGGGGTACCCGCTGCCCGGTGTTGGCGAACCGGTTGTGGTGCAGGGTGGTGCGCAGCTTGCCGACGTCGGCGCCGACGGTGTTGGTGGAGCCGATCAGCATCGTCTTGTCGTGGTCGAAGAAGTTGTTCCACGACGCGGTGACGAAGTCGGCCGACTTGGTGATGTCCAGCGCGCCGTCATGCACCTGGTACGGCCGGCCGAGGTAGATCGGTTGGGTGTCGTCGGTGTTGTTGCTGTCGCTGAAGTTGACGTGGTCGACCCAGACGTGGGTGCCGCCGGTGACCGAGATCAGGTCGTAGGCGGAGTTCCAGTTGCCGCCCGAGCCGTCGGTCGGGTCCCAGGACGGGAAGCAGTCGTGCGCGTCCTCGACCCGCAGGTTGCGCAGGATGACGTTGTTGACCCCGGCGCCGACGATCAGGTTGGCCCCGGTGATCTTGGAGCCGCCCAGCCCGACGATGGTGGTGTTGGAGCCGATGTTGATGTTGATGTGGGCGCCCTGGTTCTTGCCCGACCGGGCCCGTGCGTCCTCCAGCGGTCCGGTCGGTTTGGTCGCCCGACCCCAGACCGCCGGGTCGTAGGCGGCCAGGAAGGCGTCGAGGGTGTAGCTCGGGTCGGCGTAGTCGGCGCAGGTCAGCGGGGTGTCGCTGGCGTCGACGTTGCCCTCGATGCCGCCGCTCACGAAGATGATCTTCGGGGTCGTGTTCTTGGCGTTGGTGGTGTTGTCGCCGCCGAGCGCGGCGACGAGCTCGGCGCGGTTGTGGGCCACGAAGACGTGGGCGGCGTCGGCGATCGAGCCGCCGGTGGTTCCGGCGCCCTCGGCCGCCCAGCCGTCGCCGGCCGGAAGGGTCTGCCGGGCGATCGCGAGCGCGGCGGCGGACGGAGTGCCGGCCGCTTGGGCGGTACTGAAGTAGACGGTGGTGGCAGCGACGAGGGTACCGATGGTGAGTACCCCGCCAGCCACGACGGATTTGCGCATGACGCCTCCTTGGCCTGTGGAAAGCGCATTCCTCAGCACACCGTGTCAGCGACGTAGCCTGCCGTCAATGCGGCGCGTGTGCAGCTTTGTTGCAGTCGCAACGACCCGTATCGATGTCCAGCGCTGATCCGCCGCTCAGCGCACCCCTCGCCCCCTCAATGAACGCCAGTGATCTTGGGGTTGTGGTCCCCTCCGCGCGCAACGACACCGCAACAACCCCAAGATCACGCGGGGCGGCGACGGCGGGGCGACCAGCGGGGGAGAGGCGAGGGGAGGAGAGGCGAGGGAGAAGGGGCGAGGGAGAAGGGGCGAGGGGAGGCGAGGGATCAGGGGCGGCCGCGGAGCGGACGGGTGGCGTGCGGCTGCGACGCTGGCGGCGGATTCCCCCGCGTCAGCGAGCGCGGGGTGGGGCGGCGCTGGCGCGGACCACGATGCTGGCGGGGGCGGTTTCGATCAACGGTTCGCCGGTCGGGTGTGTGCCCAGGGCCAGGGTGAGGGCGCGCACGCCCATCTCCACCAGCGGCAGTCGCACCGTGGTCAGCGCCGGGGTGACGTCCTGGGCGATCGGCATGTCGTCGAAGCCGATGACGCTGAGCTGTTCGGGTACCAGGATGCCCCGGTCCCGGGCGATGCTCATCGCGCCGATGGCCATCGCGTCGTTCTGCGCCACCAGCGCGGTCAGAGTGGGCTCGGCGTCCAGCAGGGCGGCCGCGGCGCGGGCCCCGCCGTCGCGGGTGAAATCGGTGTAGACCACCCGGCGGGCCGGCACCGAGCGGCCGGCCGCCGCCGCGGCGGCGCGCAGGCCGCCGAGCCGGTCGGTGGTGGTGGTGAGCTCGCGCGGGCCGGCGATCACGCCGACCGCGGTGTGGCCGAGCCCGAAGATGTACTCGCCGGCCAGCCGCGCGCCGTCGGCGTTGGCCGGCGTGATCGCGTCCCCGATCAACTGGTGCCGGCCGATCACCGCGACCCGTCCACCACCGTTCTGGTACGCCTTGAGCGAGGAGTTCAGGTCCCGGGTCGCGCGGGCGTCGTGGTACCCGGAGCCGGCCAGCACGATGGCGGCCACCCGCTGCGCCCCGAGCAACTCCACGTAGTCACGCTCGCGGGCCGGGTCCCGGTAGCTGTTGCAGATCACCAGCAGGGTGCCGCGGTCGGTGGCGACCCGCTGGAGTCCCCGGGTGATCTCCGCGAAGTACGGGTCGGAAACGTCGTGCACGATCACGCCGATCGCCCCGCGCTCGGCCCGGGCCAGCATCCGGGCCGCCGCGTTCGGCACGTAGCGCAGCTCCTCAACGGCCTTCAGCACCCGCTCGCGCAGCTCCTCGGCGACCGGCTTGCTGCTGCCGTTGATCACCCGGGAGGCGGTCGCCGGCGACACCTTCGCCCGCCGCGCGACGTCCGCGAGCGTCACGGTGCTGGTCGACTGGCTCATCGCGGCCCCCGGGCTGTCCACATGGCCACCCACCTTAGCGGTCGGCGGTAGCCACGGTGCGCACCGCGGTCAGCGGCGAAATGGGCCCCGGTCGGCCCCGATCAGGCCCGGATGCCTTGCCACGACTGGCGGTGGTGCCCTAAGGTCGCAGGAAAGCGCTTTCCGCGACCGAAACACTCACAAGGAGCATCTGTGACGCGCCACCCCGTCACCATCGCCGTGAATGGCGTCACCGGCCGGATGGGTTACCGGCAACATCTGGTCCGGTCGCTGCTGGCGATCCGCGAGCAGGGCGGCCTGCCGGCGGCCAACGGCAGCCGGATCTGGCCGGAGTTGGTGCTCGTCGGACGCAATCCGGCCCGGCTCGCCGAGATCGCGCAACGGCACGGCCTGACCGACTGGAGCACCGACCTGGACGCCGTGCTGGCCCGCGACGACGTCCGGATCTACTTCGACGCCCAGCTCACCCACGCCCGGGAGAAGGCGGTCCGGGCCGCCATCGCCGCCGGCAAGCACGTCTACACCGAGAAGCCGCTGTCCGAGAGCACCGACACCGCGCTGGCCCTGGCCCGCGCCGCCAGCGAGGCCGGCGTCAAGCACGGTGTGGTGCAGGACAAGCTGTTCCTTCCCGGCCTGCGCAAGCTCAAGCGGCTGATCGACGGCGGCTTCTTCGGCCGGATCCTCTCGGTCCGCGGCGAGTTCGGCTACTGGGTCTTCGAGGGTGACTGGCAGGAGGCCCAGCGGCCGTCCTGGAACTACCGGGCGGCCGACGGCGGCGGCATCGTGCTGGACATGTTCCCGCACTGGCATTACCTGCTGGAGCAGCTCTTCGGCAAGGTCAACGCGGTGAGCGCGCACACCGCCACGCACATCCCGTACCGGGTGGACGAGAACGGCGAGCGCTACCAGGCCACCGCCGACGACGCTGCGTACGGCATTTTCGAGCTCGACGGCGGCGTCGTCGCCCAGATCAACTCCTCCTGGGCGGTCCGGGTCTACCGCGACGAGCTGGTCGAGTTCCAGGTCGACGGCACCCACGGCTCGGCCATCGCCGGCCTGCGCAACTGCCGTATCCAGCACCGTGGCTCCACCCCCAAGCCGGTGTGGAACCCGGACCTGCCGGCCACCGAGGACTTCCGGTCGCAGTGGCAGGTGGTGCCGGACAACGAGGAGTACGCCAACGGCTTCCTGGAGCAGTGGGGGCTGTTCCTACGGCATGTGGTCGAGGACGCCCCGTTCCCGTGGGACTTCTTCGCCGCCGCCCGTGGCGTGCAACTGGCCGAGCTGGGACTGCGCTCCGCCCGGGAGGGCTGTCGCGTCGAGATCCCGGAGTTGGCGGCATGAGCGTGCTTGCGGGTTTCACCTCGGTCCGGGCGATCGGGGCGGCAGCATGAGCGCCCGGGTACGGCTGCCCGACGGCACCGACTACACCCTGCGCGGCGGGGCCGGCTTCGCCGTGCCGCAGCGCCCGTTCACCGGCCGGGTCGCCTTCGCGGCCGCGCACGTGGTGGCCGATCCGCGCGCCGAGAACACCCCCGGCACGCCGGCCGTCCTGGACTGGGACACCACCCTGGCCTTCCGCAGCCACCTGTGGAGCTACGGCTTCGGGGTGGCCGAGGCGATGGACACCGCCCAGCGCGGGATGGGCCTGGACTACCCGGCCACCCGGGAACTGATCCGCCGCTCAGCAGCACTGGCCCGCGAGTCTGCCGGCGTGATCGCCGCGGGCGTGGGCACCGACCAGTTGCCGCCCGGCCCGACCGACCTCGCCACCGTGGCCAAGGCCTACGCCGAGCAGCTCGCCGACGTGCAGGACGCCGGGGCCATCCCGGTGCTGATGTGCAGCCGGCACCTGGTCAGCGCGGCCCGGGACGCACAGGAGTACCTGGCCACCTACGGCGAGTTGATCGCCGCGAGCGACCGGCCGGTGATCCTGCACTGGCTGGGCGACATGTTCGATCCGGCGCTGGTCGGCTACTGGGGCAGCACCGACCTGGACGTGGCGGCCGACACCGTGCTGGAGCTGATCCGGGCGTACCCGGGCAAGGTCGACGGGATCAAGGTGTCGCTGCTGGACGAGGCGCGTGAGGTCCGGCTACGCCGGGCGCTGCCGGCCGGGGTACGCCTCTACACCGGCGACGACTTCAACTACCCGAACCTGATCGAGGGTGACGAGGTCGGCTACTCCGACGCGCTGCTGGGCATCTTCGCTGCCATCGCGCCGGCCGCGGCACACGCGCTGCACGCTCTGGACGCCGGCGACCTGCCGAGCTATCACGCCGTGCTGGCCCCCACCGTGCCGCTGTCCCGGCACATCTTCGGCGCGCCGACGTCGGCGTACAAGACCGGCATCGTGTTCCTCGCCTGGTTGGCCGGGCACCAGGAGCACTTCACCATGGTCGGCGGCGTGCAGTCGTACCGGTCGGCGGCGCACCTGGCCACCGCGCTGGTCCTCGCCGACGCGGCCGGGCTGCTGCCGGACGCCGAGCTGGCCGCCTTCCGGGCGCGCACCTTCCTGACCGTGGCGGGGGTGGCGCAGTGACGCAGTCGCCACTGGTCCCCGCGCCGGCCACGCCGCCGCCCCCGGTGCCGCCGCTGTCCTCCGCCCCGGCCGCACTCGCGCTGGCGACGGCGGTGGGGGCCGGCAACGCCGGACGCGCGGTGTTCTCCTTCAACCAGGCCACCGCGACCCACTGGCGCACCCCGGACCTGATCGCCGGCTGCCTGGCCGCCGGGGTCACCCAGGTCGGCCTGTGGCGGGAGCAGACCGCCGACTTCGGCCTCGAGAACACTGTCCGCACGGTGCGCGCCGCCGGCATCAGCGTGAGCACGCTGTGCCGGGGCGGGTTCTTCACCCGACCGGGCTGGTTCGACGACAACCGTCGCGCCATCGACGAGGCAGCCGCCCTGGGCGCACCGGTGCTGGTACTGGTGAGCGGGGGACTGCCGGCCGGCAGCCGGGACATCGACGGCGCCCGCCGCCAGGTGGCCGACGCCATCGGCGAACTGGCACCGCACGCCCAGGCGGCAGGCGTGTGCCTGGCGATCGAGCCGCTGCACCCGATGTTCGCCGCCGACCGATGCGTTGTCAGCACCCTGGGTCAGGCACTGGACATCGCCGAAGCGCACCCGGTCGGAGTGGTCGGGGTGGCCGTGGACACGTACCACATCTGGTGGGACGACCAGGTGTACGCCCAGATCGCCCGGGCCGGCGCCCGGATCGCGACCTTCCAACTGGCCGACTGGATCACCCCGCTGCCGGCCGGGGTACTCACCGGCCGGGCGCTGCCGGCGGCCGGCTGCGTCGAGCTGGCCCGGCTGTGGCGGGCGGTGGGGGCCGCCGGCTACACCGGCCCGGTCGAGGTGGAGGTCTTCAACGACGAGCTGTGGGCCCGCCCCGGCGAGGACATCCTCGCCGACACGCTGGCCGGCTACGACACCGTGGTCGCCGAACTGATCCGCTGAATCCTCGGGTCCGTCCCGGCGCGCTTCCGCACCGCACGCCGACCGGATCTGGAAAGGGAACTGGCCGGAGCCCCGCGCGGGGCTCCGGCCAGTTCTTCTGGCGCGGACTACTTGTAGGTGATGTCGGAGGAGGAGAAGTTGCAGTGCCCGTCGCCCTGCCCGTCACCGAGGTAGGTCGGCTCGCTGCCCTTCGCCACGCCCTTGTACTCGGCGCAGATGTGCGTGCTCGAACCGTTGACCAGCACGATCCGGGACAGGGTGGCGGTGTCACCCCAGTTGGTGTTGATGCCCACCACGTAGCTGGCCTTGTCCAGCAGCACGTTGTCCACGGTGACGTGGCGCTCGTGCGAGGTGGTGCAGTTGCCGCAGCCGCGGTAGAGCTTGCCGATGTTCTGCGCGTAGAACCCGGAGATGTGTACCGTGCCCGAGCCGTTGTGCTGGAACACCTTGTCGGAGGCGGACCTGGCGCCACCGCCGATGACGTAGGAGTCACCGTTGGTGCCGAGGAAGGTCGCGGCGTCCTCGCCGACGTCCTCCCACCAGACGTTCTGGATGGTGCAGCGGCCCAGGCAGTGCACGCCGTCGCCGGCCGGTGAGCCGATGATGACGTTCTTCAGGGTGGCCCCGTCGGCCAGCTCGAACATCGGGTCCTGGCTCTCGCTCTGGCCGCCGTCACCGATGCAGCAGTAGCGCTTCATCCCGCCGTCGAGAGTGCCCGAGACGGAGATGGTGCCGCTGACCGAGACCGAGCCGGTGGAGCTTGGCCAGGCGCCGGTCGGCGTGCCCGAGCCGCCGGTCGGAGTCGGGCCGCCCGTCGTCCTGGAGGGCGTCGGGGAGGCGGTACGGGTGGCCGTCGCCGTCGGTGTGCTGCCGCCGGTGGTCGGGGTGGTGGTGCCGGTGGCGACGGTGACGTCGTCGAAGTTGGCCGCCGCGTACAGCGTCTGCAGGCCGATCCGGCCGGCGCTGATCGAGCTGTTGCTCGCCGAGCCGACCGAGGCGCCGTCCACCGAGCCGGAGATGGTGCTGCCGGAGACGGAGATGCTCAGCGTGTACCAGGTGCCGGTGGAGACCGTGCGGCTGACCTGTCCGAGGACGGTCACACTGCTGCCGCTGACCGCCTGCAACTGCACCAGGTTCCCCGGGATCAGCGCGAGCCGGTAGAACTTGGTGCTGCCGGAGACGCGGGCGAGCAGACCGGCGAGGCCGCCGGAGCCCAGCGAGGTCGGCTTGACCCGGGCGCTGACGGTGTACGCCGTCCAGCTGGTCGAGCCGGCGAAGAGCCGGGCGTTCTCGCTGCCGCTGTTGGACTGCTGGGCCACCTTGGAGCCGTCGGTGACGACCGCCCAGGTGCCACCGGACTTCGACCAGTCACTGATCGAGCCGCCCTCGAAGTTGGCGGAGTACAGCGTGTCGGCGTAGGCGAACTGGCTGACACCGACCGTTGCGGCGATGCCGGCTACCAGTGCGGTGGTAGCGGCGAGAACCCAGCGCAAGGTACGGCGGCGTGGGCGTCGGGTTGGGGTGGGGGTGGTGCTGGTCTGGGGTGGGGGATGGTGCGCGTTCACGTGCCAGGCCTCCATGCGGTGGGTGGTGGGGACAGGAGGAAAGCGCTTTCCGCTATGCACCGTAATCTCGGCCCACGAGTCGTGTCAATCATTGTCGATGCCTGTCGAACGCCCAGCGCCGAGCGCGCGGCCAGCCACGGTGGGGACATGTTGGGTTTCGCCTAGCATCTGCGGGGAACCGTCCACGAGGAGAAATTTCCATGACCCTGGCCAACCGCTACGTGCTCGACGGCGTCGTCGCCGGCGAACTGGACACCACCAGCTTCACCGGCCACCCGGTGATCGCGTTGACCTTCGAGGGCGTCGAAGTCACCGACGCCACGCTGAGCGCCACCTCGTTCGGGCAGGAGGTCACCGCCGCGCTGCCCGGCCAGCCCGAACGCACCGCCACCCAGCTCCGGCTGATCCTGCCCCGGGTGGAGATCGGCGGCGGCCAGACCGGCTTCGCCGGGATCGCGGTGGTCGCCACCAGCGCCAGCGGACTCACCGGCGGGCCGACCGGCGACGGTGTGATCGACAACTACACGGTGTACCCGGTCAGCGGGCTCGCC
The DNA here is from genome assembly GCA_963794685.1 of uncultured Actinomycetota bacterium. GTDB lineage: Bacteria > Actinomycetota > Actinomycetes > Mycobacteriales > Micromonosporaceae > CAVTWH01. The sequence goes on from CAWCFK010000018.1 coordinate 778,776, forward strand.
TCGGTCGTCGACTTCTGACCCGTCCCACCCTGCGACCTGGGCAGACACTGCCGCTCGGGAGAACCGGTACCCGCTCCGGGCGGCGCAGGGGGCGGACCTAGAGTAGTGGCGTGCGATTCGGACTGCTCGGTACCGGCCCGTGGGCGGTACGTACCCAGGCTCCGGCCCTCGCGGGCCACCCCGACGTCGAGTTTGTCGGCGTCTGGGGCCGCAACGCCGACAAGGCCCGCGACCTCGCCGGGCAGCACGGCGTGGCCGCCTTCGACTCGGTTGCCGACCTGCTCGCCGAGGTCGAGGCGGTGGCCGTGGCGCTGCCCCCGGACGTGCAGGCGGTCCGCGCCGTCCAGGCCGCGGCTGCCGGCCGGCACCTGCTGCTGGACAAGCCGGTCGCGCTCACCGTGGCGGACAGCCGCGCCGTGGTGGACGCGGTCGACGCGGCCGGAGTGCGTTCGACGGTCTTCTTCACCCGCCGGTTCTGCCCGGCCATCGAGGGCTTCCTCGACCAGGCGGCGGCTGCCGGCGGCTGGGACGGCGGCCGGCACACCCTGTTCTCCTCGATCTTCCAGCCCGGCAACGAGTTCGGGAACTCGCCGTGGCGGCAGAAGATGGGCGGGCTGTGGGACGTCGGGCCGCACGGGCTCTCGCTGCTGCTGCCGGTGCTCGGCCCGGTCGAGCGGGTGAGCGCCGTCCCGGCCCCTCGGGAGACGACCCACGTGCTGCTCACCCACGCGGGCGGCGCGGTCAGCAGCATGGTGCTCACCCTGGACGCGGCACCGGCCGCCGCCCGGTACGAAACCGCGTTCTACGGCTCGGCCGGCTGGATGGCCGTACCGCCGCAGGCCGCCGACTCGGTGACCGCCTGCCGCAACGCGCTCAGCGCCCTGATCGGCGGCACCGACCGGCGCTGTGACGTGCACTTCGGACACCAGGTGACAGCCATCCTGGCCGCCGCCGAGCAGGCCCGCGACACCGGCGCCAGCGTCCCCGTCCGGCTGTGAGCCCGGTCCGACCCGTCTGGCTGTGACTGTGGCCGGACCTGTCGGGCTGTGACTGCGGCCGACCTGTCGGGCTGTGACTGCGGCCCGGCCAATCCGGCTGTGACCAAGGGGCGGGCCGGGCTGAGTCGAGTGACGGCGGGACTCCCAGCCAACTGCCAGCCGGGTTCGGCAGTGGCACCGGTCGGTTGCGGGTAGGAACGAAGGGTGACCAGTGACCCGGACGACCGTCGGGCCCGGCTGACCCGCCGGGCGGTGCTGACCGGCAGCGCGGGTGTCGTGGTCGCGGCCGCCGTCGGTGGTGTGGCGGTCAACCGGGCAACTGACGACCCGCCACCCACGACCCAGCCGGAGCCGTCCGCCCCGGTCACCCGTACCTTCGTCAGCCGACCGGACCTGAACATGCCGGTGGTGACCGTGGTCGACCCGGCCCCGGCCGGCGCCGGAGGGCAGGTGCTGCTCACCCCGGCCGCGGGGCAGGGGCTGCGCGGCCCGATGCTGGTCGACCCGACCGGCGCGCTGGTCTGGGTACGCGCGCTGAGTGGCCCGGCCGACCTGGTCGCCGCCGACGCCCAGGTGCAGAGCTACCAGGGGCGGCCGGTGCTGACCTGGTGGGAGGGGACGGTCGACGCACGCGGCGTGGGCGAGGGTGAACTGGTCATCGCCGACAGCGCGTACCACGAGGTCGCCCGGCTGCGGGTGGACGGCGGCCCGGTCGACCTGCACGAGTTCGTGCTCACCGCGGCGGGCACCGCGCTCTGCCTGACCTACCAGGAAATCACCGCCGACCTGACCGGGATCGGCGGCGCTCCGGCCGCACCGATGTACGACGGGCTGGTGCACGAGGTGGACGTGGGCACCGGCCGTACCCTGTTCACCTGGCGGGCCAGCGAACACATCGCGGTGGACGAGTCGTACCAGCCGATCGCCTCCACCGTGGCGTCACCGGCCGCGATCGGCGCACCGACCAATGTGGACAGTGCGCCGTCCGGCCCGCTCCCGTTCGACTACGTCCACCTCAACTCGGTGGCCGAGGATGGCGCCGGCCACCTGCTCGTCTCCGCCCGGCACACCGCAACCGTGTACCGGCTGGACCGGGCCACCGGGCAGGTGGCGTGGCGGTTGGGCGGCAGGCGCTCCGACTTCACCCTCGGCGCGGGCGCCCGGTTCTGGTTCCAACACGACGCCCGCCGCCGCTCCGACGGCACGCTGAGCGTCTTCGACAACGGCGCCGGGGTGACCACGCAGGAGCCGCGCTCCCGCGGCCTGATCCTGCGGGTGGACGAGCAGGCCCGGACCGCCACTGTGATCCGCGAACTGCCCCAGCCGCAGGGGTTCTCCGCCGCCAGCCAGGGCAGCCTGCGGGAGTTGCCGGACGGCGGGAACTTCATCGGCTGGGGCGCGCGCCCGTGGTTCACCGAGTTCGGCGCGGACGGCGCAGTCCGATTCGCCGGCCACCTGCCCGCCGACAACTCCTCCTACCGGGCCATGCGGGTGGCCTGGACGGGTGCCCCGGCGGATGTCCCGGCGCTGGTGTTGCGGATCGAGTCGGGCGCGCCGGTGGCGTACGTGAGCTGGAACGGCGCCACCCGGGTGGCGCGTTGGCAGCTCCGCGCCGGCGCCGGCCCGGACACCCTGGCGGGCCAGGAACCCTTGCCCCGCACCGGCTTCGAGACCCGGCTGCCGGTACCCACGTCGGCAGCCTACGTGGCGGTCACCGCGCTCGCTGCCGACGGCGCCCGCCTCGCCGACTCGGCCGTGCAGCCCCTCCCGAACTGACCCCGCGCCCCGGCGTGCTTCTTCCGGATCAGGGCGCGGCGCTGCGGCTTTCCGACAGCGGTAAACCGGTTGGCGTACTTGCGCGTCAACCCGGCGTGACACCCAGACTGATGTCCCCTACGTGGGACGGAGGCACCGTGGCGGTCGCCCGCGGCGAGCGGTGGAGCGCCGACGAGGCGGTCACCCGCCTGTTCGGTGCGCACTACCGGCCGTTGGTCCGGATAGCGGTGCTGCTCCTCGCCGACTCGGGCGTCGCCGAGGAGGTGGTGCAGGACGCCTACGTGCGGCTGCACCAGCACTGGTGGCGGCTGCGCGAGCCGGACCGGGCACTGGCCTGGCTGCGTACCACGGTGGTCAACGGGGCCCGCTCGGCACTGCGCCGGCGCGGCGTCGCGGAACGCTACCTGGCCAGGCAGCCCACTGACAGCACCGCGCCGAGCGCCGAGTCCGGCGCGATCGACGTGCTGGAGCAGCAGGCCGTGCTGGCCGCGCTGCGTCGGCTGCCCACCCGGCAGCGGGAGGCGCTGGTGCTGCGTTACTACGCCGACCTTTCCGAAGCGGAGATCGCCGAGGTGATGGGCGTCAGTCGGGGTGCCGTGAAGAGTCATGCCGCCCGCGGCCTGGCGGCACTGCGTCTGCAGCTGGAGCGTGCGTCATGAACGAGCAGTCGAGGAACGAGGAACTGCTGCGCGCAGCGTTGAGCACCCGAGCTGACGCCGTCGAGATCACTCCGGACGCGTTGCCGCGCATCCGTCAGGCCATCGCCGGGCGTCGGTCCCGGCGCTGGCTGCCCGTTCCCCGCAGACTTTCAGGAGGAACCATGTTCAATGTGAGCGCGGTCACCGCCGCCGCAGCAACCGTCGTGGTGCTTGCGGTCTCCGTGGGTACCAGCCAGTGCGCCCCGGAGCCGGCCACCCCGATCCCGGGCGCGACCGGCACCGCCACCACCGTCGGCCCGACCATCGGGTCCAGCACGGCAGCCGGAACGCCCAACAACAACCTGGCGATCTACTACCTCGGCTCGAACAACCGGCTGTACCGGGAATTCCACCAGCTCGGCGCCGGCGACGGCAGTCCGGCGGCGCAGGTGAAGTCGGCCGTCACCGAGATGCTCGACGGCCGGACCGCCTACGACCCTGACTACCACAGCAGCTGGCCGGCGAGCACCGCGGTGCGCAACGTGACCGTCTCCGGGAAGTCGATCACCGTGGACCTCTCCGGCGCCGCGGTGAACGGCTACGACCCGCCGACCGAGCAGGCCGCGCTGCAACAGTTGATCTGGACCGCCACCGCGGTGGTGCCGGACTCGACGATGCGGCTGCTGCTGGACGGCCGGGCGGTGGCCAAGCTGTGGAACCTGCTGCCGGTCAGTGGCGACCTGCACCGCGGCAGCTGGCTGGACGTGCAGGCGTTCATCCAGGTGATCGACCCACAGCAGAACGCCACGGTCGGGCGGACCTTCACCGCCAAGATCGAGGGGTCGGCGTTCGAGGCGACCGCCGTGGTCCGGGTCAGGAACTCGGCCGGCACGGTCATCCGCGAGCAGTCCATCCACGTCGGGTCGCTCTCCGTCCCCAACCGGGCCACTGCGAGCGTCCAGTTCACCCTGGACCCGGGCACGTACACCGTGGAGGGTCTGGTCTACTCCGCCAAGGACAGCAGCGTCCAGCAGTTGGACGACCACAAGTTCACGGTCAAGTAGCGGCTGCCGAACGTGAAGACCTCCGGCCCGGCGCCGGCGGTCTTCACGCGGTCGGGTGCCAGTGCACCAGCAGCGCGCCCGCGTCGTCCTGGAGCATGTCGTGCTGGTAGGCGAGGATCGCGTGGATGAGCTGCCGCAGCGTCTCCGCTGCTGACGAGTCGTCCAGCAGCGCCCGGCCGACGAAGTCGACCAGCCGGTCCGAGCCGAAGAACGCGCCGGTGCGATCGCGCGCCTCCACCACTCCGTCGGTGTAGCTGAGCACCTGGTCGCCGGGGAGCAGCGTCTCGACGCGCACCAGGTCGGCGGTCAGCCTGCGGCGGCGGGGTGTCACCCAGGCCGAGTGGCATGGCGGTCGGGCTGGCCAGGGTCCGCTGCAGCTTGGCCTCGCGCAGCACCATCGCCGGCGGGTGCCCGGCGGCGATGTAGGACAGCTGGCCGGTACGTACGTCGAGCTCGGCCAGCAGCGCAGTGACGAAGGCGTTCGGGTGGGTGGTCCGTACGGCGGCGTCGACGTGCCGGTACGTCTCCAGCAGCGGCAGCCCGCCCCGGCGCGCGTTGCGGTACCCGTTCACCGCCACCGTGGCCTGCAGGCTGGCCGGCAGCCCGTGCCCCATCGCGTCGAAGATCGCCCAGTGCGCGAGTTCGTTGTTGACCGAGTAGTCGAAGGCGTCCCCGCCGACCGCGTAGCACGGCTCCAGGACCCCGCTGACGGTCAGTGCCGGGGTGTGCACGATGACCGGCGGCAGCAGATTCCACACCACCTCGGCAGCCAGCTGCATCGGCTGGCGGCGACGGGCCCGCTCGACCAGGTCGCTGTAGCTCTGCCGGCTGGTCAGCAGGAGCGCCAGCACGTCGGCGAGGCGCCGACCCATGATCAGGTCGGGTGAGCCGCCGATGACGCTGAGCACCCCGAGTCGGCGACCGCCGTCGGTCAGCGGCAGCCAGCAGCGGTGGTCGCCGGGGCCGCGTACCGCGGTGCCGGTGCGGAAGCAGTGGCCGGCCACCGTGCCGGAGATGCCCAGTTCGGCGTACTCCGCGCCGGACGGGCCGGCCAGCGGGACCAGTCGGGTCCGGCTGTAGTCGATCAGGTAGATGACGGCGTCGGTGGCGCCCAGCATCGGCGCTCCCGCCCGCGCCAGCGCACCGAGATCGTCCGCCCCGGCCGCGCGCGAGCGCAGCAGGAACTCCTCGATGCTTCGCATCGTCCCCTCCTCACCGGCCCCCACCGGGCGTCGACGCCCGCACCGGGCCGGCGACCGTCCCACCATATGCCGGGGCGGTCGACCGGCTGGACCGCAGGGGTCACGGGTTTGCCACAATGATCCGCGTGAAGACGTTCGACGAGCTGTTTGCCGAGTTGCAGGAGAAGGCGCAACGGGGTGCCGAGGACTCCGGGACGGTGGCCGCGTTGCGCCGGGGCGTGCACTCGATCGGCAAGAAGGTCGTGGAGGAGGCGGCGGAGTCCTGGATGGCCGCCGAGCACGAGGGCCGGGAGCGCGCCGCCGAGGAGATCTCCCAGTTGCTCTACCAGACCCAGGTGCTGATGCTCGCCCTGGAGCTGGACCTGGCGGACGTGTACCGACATCTGTGAGGCCCGCCGCCCTGTTGGCAGCCCGTGTCGACCCTGTTGTCCGAGGACGTCTCCCGGGACCATCGCCGAGAAGACTGAGGAACCATGCTCCGCATTGCCGTGCCCAACAAGGGCACCCTGTCCGCCCCTGCCGCGCAGATGCTGCGCGAAGCCGGCTACGCCCAGCGCATCGGCGACCGTGACCTGATCTGCCGGGACACCGGCAACGACGTCGAGTTCTTCTACCTGCGCCCGCGCGACATCGCCACCTACGTCGGCTCGGGCGACCTGGACGTCGGCGTCACCGGCCGGGATCTGCTGCTGGACTCCGGCAGCGACGCCGAGGAGCTGCTCGACCTGCGGTTCGCCAGCGCCACCTTCCGGTTCGCTGCCCGACCGGAGGAGCTGCGGGACACCGCGCAGTTGGCCGGCCGGCGGATCGCCACCTCGTACCCGGGGGTGGTGAACCGCTACCTGACCGAGCACGGCGTCGCGGCGACCGTGGTGCGGCTGGACGGCGCGGTGGAGAACGCCGTCCGCCTCGGCGTGGCCGACGTGGTGGCCGACGTGGTGGAGACCGGCGCCACGCTGCGCCAGGCCGGCCTGGAGATCCTCGGCAAGCCGATCCTGGAGTCCTCTGCGGTGCTGATCCGCCGCCGGGGCAGCGGCACCGACGGCCCGGTCAATCAGCTCCTGCGCCGCCTGCAGGGGGTACTGGTGGCCCGCCGGTACGTGATGCTCGCCTACGACGTGCGGGTCGACCAGCTGGACGCCGCGGTGCAGCTCACTCCCGGCATCGAGTCGCCGACCGTGTCGCCGCTGCACCGCGAGGGCTGGCTGGCGGTACAGGCGATGGTGGCGCGCACCGAGGTACACCGGATCATGGACGAGCTGTACGAGGTCGGCGCGCGGGCCATCCTGGTGACCGACATCCACGCCTGCCGGCTGTAGGACGCGCCGGCGCCCGCCGTGGGTCGGCCCCGCCCCGGGAGGCCGGCCCCGAGCGCAGCCCTAGGATGGCCCGCGTGGAAGACACAGCCCGCCGTGGACCGGCTGTACTCGGTGCACAACCGGGTGTTCAACGTGATCGGCATGGCCGGCGGCGCGGTGATCGCGGCGGCGGTCGCGGTGCTCACCGGCGCCTGGCCGGTCCGGCTGGTGGCCGGCCTGATCGCCGTCGGCCTGCTGGCCTGGGCGGTACGCGGTGGCCTGGTCGGGGTGCGCTGGGACGACGACGAGGTGGTCATCCGGGAGCTGTCCCGGACCCGCCGGGTGCCCTGGCGCGACGTGGTGGACGTGCGGCTGCGTACCGACCGCCGGTTCAAGGTCACGGTGCCCGAGCTGCGGGTGCACACCGATGAGACCCGCCGGGGCGGCGGCCGGGTCGCCGCGATGGCGCTGGCCTCCAAGCGCGAGGAGACGACCAAGGCACACGTCGACACCCTCGCCGAGCAGTGGCACGCGCACGTGGCAGACTCGTCCGGGTGAGTCCCGCACCGCTGATGACCGCCCGTCCGCGCAAGGCCACCCGGGTGGCCTGGGTATTGGCCGTGCTGGTCGTGGTGATCTTCGTGGTGGTCGCCGTCCTGCTGCACGGCAGCACCGACGGCGGTAAGGGCGTGTTCCGCACCTCCGACCAGATCGCCATGATCGTGCTGGGCCTGCTGGCCGGCGCCGGCATCCTGATGTTCACCCGTCCCCGGGTGGAGGCGGACGAGCGGCATATCAAGATCCGTAACGTGATCGGCGGCTACGACCTGCCCTGGGAGGTGGTCCGCGCGGTCACCTTCACCCGCGGCGCGCCCTGGGCCAGCCTGGAGCTGCACGACGACGACGTGGTGGCGGTGATGGCCATCCAGGCCGCCGACAAACTTTACGCGGTCGAGTCGGTGAAGGCGCTGCGCGCCCTGCTCGCCACCCACCAGGCGAGCACGGTCCCCGCCCCTCGCGACAGCCCCTGACCCGCCCCGGGTCAGCTCCCCACGGGCCCCGGCTGGCTCAGCGCGTCACGGCGGTCGGTGAGCAGGCGTCGCTCGGCGGCGTTCCCGGCCAGTGGCAGCGCCGCGTCGAACGCGGTCACCGCCTCGGCCCGTCGCCCCAGCCGCGCCAGCAGGTCCGCGCGGATCGCGTGATACAGGTGGTATCCGTCCAGCGGCAGCTGCGACACCAGGTCCAACGCCGGCCCGGGGCCGGCCACCTCGGCCACCGCGACCGCCCGGTGCAGGGCCACCACCGGGTTCGGGGTCTGCGCCAGCAACTGGTCGTAGAGGGCGACGATCTGCCGCCAGTCGGTGTCCGCAGCCCGCGGCGCGGCGCTGTGCACCGCGTTGATCGCCGCCTGCAGCTGGTACGGGCCCGGTCGGCCGCGCCGCAGGCACTCGCGGACCAGCGCCTGCCCCCGCGTCACGAGTTCGGCGTCCCACCGGGAGCGGTCCTGCTCGGCCAGCCGGACCAGCTCGCCGTCGGGTCCGGTACGCGCCGGCCGGCGCGCCTCGATCAGCAGCAGCAACGCCAGCAGTCCGGCCACTTCGGGCTCGTCCGGCAGCAGGTCCCGCAGCAGGCCGGCGAGCCGGACCGCTTCGGCGCACAGCTCGGCCCGGACGAGCTGCTCGCCGGAGCTGGCCGCGTATCCCTCATTGAAGATCAGGTAGACCACCGCGAGCACCGCGCCGAGGCGCTGCGCCAACTCCGCCGAGGAGGGGACGCGGTACGGGATGCCGGCGTCGCGGATCTTGGCCTTGCCGCGGACCAGTCGCTGCGCCATGGTCGTCTCGGGTACCAGGAAGGCGCGGGCGATCTCGACCGTGGACAACCCGCCGAGCAGCCGCAGGGTCAGCGCCACCTGCACGTCCGGGGCGAGCGCCGGGTGGCAGCAGGTGAAGATCAGCCGCAGCCGGTCGTCGGGCACCGGACCGTCACCGGCGGCGTCCGGATCGGCGGCCGGCGGGTAGAGCGTGGCGGCCTGAACGTGGCGCTGTGGCCGGGTGGCCTCCCGGCGGAGACGGTCGATGGCCTGGTTCCGGGCGGTGGTGATGATCCAGCCGGCCGGGCTGGGCGGCAGCCCGGTCTCGGGCCACCGCCGCAGCGCCGTGGCGAACGCCTCCTGCACCGCCTCCTCGGCCAGGTCGAGGTCGCCGAACGCGCCGGTCAGCACGGCCACCGCACGGCCGTACTCGGCCCGGTACACCCGGTCGATCTCGCTGGCCGGCGACATCAGTCGGCGTCCCGGCGCAACGGCCGGACCTCGATCGGCAGGGTGGTGGCCTGCGCCATCCGGGCGCCCCAGGCCAGCGCCGCGTCCAGGTCGGGAGCGGTGATCACGGTGAAGCCGCCGAGGTGCTCCTTGCCCTCGGTGTACGGACCGTCGGTGGTGACCACCGCGCCGTCACGGGCGCGTAGCACGGTGGCGGTGTCCGGAGCGTGCAGGCCGCCCGCGAACACCCAGGCGCCGGCCTCGACGAGCTCCCGGTTGAGCGCTGTCAGGTCCCGGCCGACCTGCGCCAGGAACTCCGGATCGGGCAGCGGTCCGTCCGGCTGGTAGACACTGAGCAGGTACTGCTTCATGACCCCTCCTCGGGCTGGTGGCCCGGCGGTCACCGGCTGCGACTTTCGAGCCGGCTGTCGCCGGCTGCCGACCGCTAAACGAACGCCACCCGCCCGGATCGACACCCCACTGAATCCGGGGCGTCCCGGATGGGTGATATAGTTTCCGGGTCGACCCATCGCGCCCTGTTCTGTCCGGAAGCCACACGGCCATCCTGACATCAGAATCCCTGCTTCAGAGAGTCTGAGCAGAGCGCGGTGATCCAAGCGGAGCTCCCGCTCCCACCCGTACGGCAAGGCACCACGGCTGTCGGGTCCGGTCAACCGCCCAGGATGGGGAATCCTTTCCGGGTGCGGTGCGTTCGTTGTGAACGTAGACCGGTCGAGCGGGCCCTGGCATACGCCGGGGCCTTCTGTTTGGGAAGCCCCTGGGCTGGTCACAGCCGAGCTGTCGGCAAAACTGGACCATTTACCGAGGAGGCCCCATCAGCGTCGAACCACGCGTGAACGAACAGATCCGGTCGCGTGAGGTCCGGCTGGTCGGTCCGGAGGGTGAGCAGGTGGGCATCGTCCCACTGGAGCGCGCCCTGCAGCTGGCCGCGGACGTCGACCTGGATCTGGTCGAGGTTGCGCCCATGGCGCGCCCGCCGGTGTGCAAGCTCATGGACTTCGGCAAGTTCAAGTACGAGAGCGCACTCAAGGCGCGCGAGGCGCGGCGCAACCAGCAGCAGACCGTCATCAAGGAAATGAAGCTCCGGCCGAAGATCGACTCGCACGACTACGAGACCAAAAAGGGTCACGTCCTGCGGTTCCTGAAGGCGGGCGACAAGGTCAAGGTGACGATCATGTTCCGCGGTCGCGAGCAGAGCCGCCCGGAGCTGGGTTTCCGGCTCCTGCGCAAGCTGGAGGAAGAGATCGCGGAGCTGGGCTTCGTCGAGGCCGCTGCCGAAGCAGGACGGCCGAAACATGATCATGGTGATCGCACCGCGTCCGGCCACCAAGGCGGCGGCGCTGCGCGCCCTGCCGGGGGCCGACCGCCACCCGGCTGCGCGAGGACGCCGGTGTGGTGACCGACGAGCCGGATACCCCGGCACCGAGCCCGGCGCGGGCGAGCAGTAGGAGAGAAGAGCACACATGCCGAAGATGAAGCGCCACACCGGCATGGGCAAGCGGGTCAAGGTGACCGGCACCGGGAAGATCCTTGCCCAGCAGTCCGGCCAGCGCCACCAGCTGGAGCTGAAGTCCTCCGCGAGGACGCGCCGGCTGTCCGGCACTGTCGAGCTGAGCCAAGGTCGACACCAAGCGCGTCAAGAAGCTGCTCGGCCGCTGACGCGCGCCACCGACCCGATAAAGGAGTACTGACGTGGCACGCGTCAAGCGGGCAGTCAACGCCCAGAAGAAGCGCCGTACCGTCCTGGAGTCCGCCAGCGGCTACCGCGGCCAGCGCTCCCGCCTGTACCGCAAGGCCAAGGAGCAGATGCTGCACTCGATGCAGTACGCCTACCGGGACCGTCGTGACCGCAAGGGCGACTTCCGGCAGCTGTGGATCACCCGGATCAACGCCGCCGCCCGCGCCAACGGCATGACCTACAACCGGCTGATCCAGGGCCTGCGGCTGGCCGGCGTCGAGGTCGACCGCAAGATCCTCGCCGACCTGGCCGTCAACGACGCGGCCGCGTTCGCCGCGATCGTCGAGCTGGCCCGCGCCGCGGTGGTGGCCGAGGGCACCGGCGGCGCCGGCGGCTCAGGCCGCCTGACCGGCTTGCGCGACAGCATGCATCCAGCCCGGGGTGGCTCCGTTCACGCGACGGACCCCCCGGGTTGTTGCTGCCCGGCGACTGCACCGCCGCCGGGACCGCGACGCGGCCGGCCGCTTCCTCGCCGAAGGACCCCAGGCGGTCCGCGAGGCCTGGTCGCGCACGCGTCGTCGAACTCTTCGGCACCGCCGACGCGCTCGACCGGTACCCGGACCTGCGCGGCCCGCGCCCACGCCGTGGTGTCCGTGGTGACCGACGACGCGCTGGCCGCCCTGGCCGAGACCGTCACCCCGCAGGGCCTGGTCGCCGTCTGCCGGCACCTGGACATCACCCTCGCGGACGCGCTGGCCCGCCGACCGCACTCTGGTCGCCGTGCTCGTGGAGATCCGCGATCCGGGCAACGCCGGCACCGTGCTGCGCACCGCCGACGCCGCCGGCGCCGGGGCGGTGGTGTTCGCCGGCGACGCCGTCGACCCGTACAACGGCAAGTGCGTACGCGCCTCCGCCGGCAGCCTGTTCCACCTCGACGTGGTCCGCGACCGGCGACCCGTCGCCGTGGTCGACGCGCTGCGCGCTGCCGGGCTGCCGGTGCTGGCCGCCGACGGCTACGGCGAGCAGCGACCTGGACGACCTCGCCGACGACGGGGCGCTGGCCGCCCCGACCGCGTGGCTGTTCGGCTCCGAGGCGCACGGGCTGCCCGACGACCTGGCCGCCGCCGCCGACGCCCGGGTCCGGGTGCCGCTGCACGGGCGGGCCGAGAGCCTGAACCTGGCTGCGGCCGCGGCCGTCTGCCTGTACTCTTCGGCGAGAGCACAGCGCGCTGACGTCGTCGCCCGGCAGCCCGCGTCAGGAGCGTCGAGCCGTGACCGCGAGACCTGGTCGTTTAGCCAGCCCGCCGGTGGCGGTGGGCGACGACGGGCGCTGAGCTCCGACCGCTCCGCCACTCCCACACCGGCGGGCAGCGGCACAGCCGCGCCTCCGTAGACTGTGCCAGGTTCTCGGCCCCGGTGGGAGACCCAAACCATGACCTACCGCAATGATCCGTACGACCCGAAGCAGGTCGCGCTGCTCGACCCGGCCGCGCTGGACGACGCCGTCGCGGCCGCCGAGAAGGCGTTCGCCGACGCGACCGACCTCGACGCGCTGACCGCGCTGAAGCCGGCCCACCTGGGCGACCGTTCGCCGGTGTCGCTGGCCCGCCGCGAGATCGGCGCGCTGCCGCCGGCCGCGAAGTCCGACGCCGGCCAGCGGGTCAACGCCGCCCGCGCCGCGATCCAGGCGCGCTACGACGCCCGCGCCGCCGACGCTCGCCGCCGAGGCGGCCCAGCGGGTGCTGGCCGAGGAGACGCGTCGACGTCACGCTGCCCTCCGACCGGCATCCGCGCGGCGCCCGGCACCCGCTGACCACGCTGATGGAGCGGATCGGCGACCTGTTCGTCGGGATGGGCTACGAGATCGCCGAGGGGCCCGAGGTCGAGGCGGAGTGGTACAACTTCGACGCCCTCAACATCCACCCCGACCACCCGGCGCGCGGGCTGATGGACACCTTCTTCGTGCGACGATCCCCGGCCTGGTGCTGCGCACCCACACCTCCCCGGTGCAGGCGCGCACGATGCTCACCCGGCAGCCGCCGATCTACGTGGTGTGCCCGGGCGGACGTACCGCACCGACGAGCTGGACGCCACCCACACCCCGGTCTTCCACCAGGTCGAGGGGCTGGTGGTGGACAAGGGCATCACGATGGCGCACCTGCGCGGCACCCTCGACCACTTCGCCCAGGCGATGTTCGGCGCCGGACGCGCGGACCCGCTGGCGGCCGCACTACTTCCCGTTCACCGAGCCGTCCGCCGAGTTCGACGTGTGGTTCGCCGAGCACCGCGACGGCCCGCGCTGGGTCGAGTGGGGTGGCTGCGGCATGGTCAACCCGCGGGTGCTGCGGGCCTGCGGCATCGACCCGGAGGTCTACTCGCGGGTTCGCGTTCGGCATGGGCATCGAGCGGACCCTGATGTTCCGCAACGGGGTCAGCGACATGCGGGACATGGTCGAGGGCGACGTGCGCTTCACCCGGGCGTTCGGGATGGGTGAGTGAGCGATGCGCGTACCGGTTTCCTGGCTGCGCGAGTACGTCGACGCGCCGGCCGATCCGGCGCGTGCTGGAGCAGGCCCTGGTCGGGTCGGGCTCGAGGTCGAGGAGATCGTCGACCTGCGCGCCACGTCACCGGTCCGCTGGTCGTCGGTCGGGTCTCGCCGATCGAGGAGCTGACCGAGTTCAAGAAGCCGATCCGGTACTGCCGGTCGACGTCGGCGAGGCAGCAGCCGCGCGGCGATCATCTGCGGCGCGCGCAACTTCGCCGACGGCGACCTCGTGGTGGTGGCGCTGCCCGGCGCGGTGCTGCCCGGCGGCTTCGCCATCGCCGCCCGCAAGACCTACGGGCACATCTCCGACGGCATGATCTGCTCCGGTCGGGAGCTGGGCATCTGCGACGACCACGCCGGCATCATCGTGCTGCCGCGAGGGCGCCGGCGAAGCCCGGCGATGCCGGCGCCGGCCGGTGGTCGGGCTCGACGACATCGTGGTCGAACTCGAGATCACCCCGGACCGCGGGTACTGCTTCTCGGTCCGCGGCCTGGCCCGGGAGCTGTCGCACGCGCTCGGTGTGCCGTTCCGCGACCCGGCGGCCGGGTCGACGCGCCCGGCGCGACCGCGCAGCCGCCGTACCCGGTGACCGTGGCCGACACCGCAGGGCTGCGACCGGTTCGCCGCCCGGCTGGTCACCGGCATCGACCCGACCGCGGGGCGCCGGCCTGGCTGCGCCAGCGGCTCACGGTGGCCGGCATCCGCTCGATCAGGCTGGCCGTCGACATCACCAACTACGTGATGCTCGAACTCGGCCAGCCGATGCACGCCTTCGACCCCGACCGGCTGGCCGGCGAACTGCTGGTCCGCCGGGCACTGCCGGGGGAGAAGCTGACCACCCTGGACGGGGTGGACCGGGCGCTGGACGGCGAGGACATGGTCATCTGCGACCTCGGGCTGACCGGGGGAGCGGGCACGGGGTACCGGTCTCGCTGGCCGCCGTGATGGGTGGCGAGACCACCGAGATGCAGCCGGACTCGGTGAACGTGCTGTTCGAGGCGGCGCACTGGGACCCGGTGATGGTGTCCCGCACCGCCCGCCGGCACAGGCTGCTCTCCGAGGCGGCCAAGCGCTGGGAGCGCGGCGTCGACCCGGCGCTGCCACTGGTCGCGCTGGCCCGCGCGGTCGACGCTGCTCACCGAGCACGCCGGCGGCACCGTGCACCCCGGCGTGCTCGACATCGACCACGTCCAGCCGCCGACGCCGGTGCAGCTGCCCGTCGACCTGCCGTCCCGGCTGTCCGGGGTGGACTACCCGGCCGACCGGGTGGTCGAGCTGCTGGGCGAGATCGGCTGCGCGGTGGTGGCGAACGGCGGGACGCTGACCGTGACCCCGCCGACCTGGCGGCCGGACCTGGTGGAGCCGGCCGACCTCGTCGAGGAGGTGATCCGGCTGGACGGGTACGACAACGTGCCCAGCGTGCTGCCGGTCGCCCCGCCCGGCAACGGGCTCAGCCCGGCCCAGCGCCGGCGCCGCTCGGTGTCGCGGGCGCTGGCCGAGGCCGGGTACGTCGAAGTGCTGTCGTACCCGTTCGTCTCCCCGACCGTCTTCGACGCACTCGGCTACGCCGCCGACGACGAGCGCCGTAACGCTGTCCGGGTGGCCAACCCGCTCTCCGACGAGGAGCCGTTGCTGCGCACCACGCTGCTGCCGCCGCTGCTCGGCCTGCTGCGCCGCAACCTCGGCCGGGGCCAGCGCGACGTGGCCCTGTACGAGATGGGGCTGGTCTTCGCCCCCACCGGCGTGAGCACCCCGGCGCCGGTGATGGGCGTGACGGGTCCGCCGACCGAGGCGGAGCTGGCCGCCACCGAGGCGGTCATCCCGGCGCAGCCGTGGCACGTCGCCGCGGTGCTGGCCGGCGACGCCGAGCCGGCCGGCTGGTGGGGCGCGGGCCGCCCGGCCTCCTGGGCGGACGCGGTGCAGGCCGGCCGGATCGTGGCCGCCACGGCCGGCGTCACCATCGAGGTCAGCGCCGCCAGCCGGACGCCGTGGCACCCGGGCCGCTGCGCCGCGCTGTCAGTGGACGGCACGGTGGTGGGCTACGCGGGCGAACTGCACCCGGCCGTCTGCGCCGCGCTGGAGCTGCCCCGGCGCACCTGCGCGATGGAGCTGAACCTGGACGCGCTGCCGCTGCCCGGCGTCACCCCGGCCCCGGCCTTCTCCACCTACCCGCCCGCGCTGATCGACGTGGCGCTGGTCGTGCCGGCGAACGCCCCGGCCGGCGAGGTGCAGCGGGCGCTGGTCGACGGGGCCGGTCCGCTGCTGGAGACGGTCCGGCTGTTCGACGTCTACACCGCCGAGCAGTTGGGCGAGGGGCGCAAGTCGCTGGCGTACAAGCTGACGTTCCGCGCGCCGGACCGGACGCTGACCGGCGAGGAGGCGGTGGCCGCCCGGGACGCGGCCGTCGCCGTGGCCGCCGACCGCTTCGGCGCGACCCTGCGCGGCGCCTGAGTCCACGACTGAACACGACTCCCGGGGCCGGTCGACGGCCCCGGGAGCGCGCCCGGGTCAGCCGCGGCGACCGTGGCCCTGCGCTGCCGCCCAGTCCTGGACCAGTTCGTCCAGGGTGCCCAGCGGCAGCGAACCGTTGCCCAGCACGGTGTCGTGGAAGGCGCGGATGTCGAACGCCGCCCCGAGCTGCTGCTCGGCGGCGGCCCGGATGCGCTGGATCTCCAGTCGCCCCACCATGTACGCCAGCGCCTGCCCCGGATCGGCGATGTAGCGGTCCACCTCGCTCTCGATCTCCACGGGCATCACCGGCGAGTTCTCCGTCATGTACCGCACCGCCTGCTCGCGGCTCCAGCCCTTGGCGTGCAGGCCGGTGTCCACCACCAGCCGGGTGGCCCGCAGCGAGTCACAGGCCAGCATCCCCAGCAGGGCCAGGTCGCCGGAGTACAGGCCCATCTCGGCGGCCAGCCGCTCGGAGTAGAGCCCCCAGCCCTCGGCGTAGGCCATGAACGGGGCGATCCGCCGCAGCAGCGGCAGGTCGGTCAGCTCCTGGGAGATGGTGAGCTGGAAGTGGTGCCCGGGTACCGCCTCGTGGAAGGCGGTCGGCTCAGCCTGCGGGCGGTCCCGCTCGGTGACCTGGTGGGTGTTGGCGTAGTACACGCCCGGCCGGCTGCCGTCCAGCGCCGCCGGCATGTAGTACGCGCCGGGTGCGCCGGGGGCCTCGTCGTCGGGTACCGCCCGGACCTCGCAGCTCTGGCTGGGCAGCCGGCCGAACCAGTCGGGTGCCGCCTGCTCGGCGCGGGCGATGGCCGATCGGGCGGCATCCAGCAACTCCTCGGCGCTGCCCCAGCGCAGGGCGGGGTCGGTGCGCAGCCGGTCGAAGATCTCGGCGAGGTCGGTGCTGCCGAAGACCCGGTCGCCGAGCTCCCGGTACTCCCGGGCCAGCGACTCGACCACGGCCAGTCCGGTCTCGTGCAGTTCGTCGGCGGTGCGGTCGGTGGTGGTGTGGATGGCGATCAGCCGGGCGTAGGCGGCCGGGCCGTCGGGCAACCAGCACAGGCCCGGGTGTTCGGCGTCGCGGCCGTGTGGCGCGATCTCGGTGCGCAGCACGTCCCGGTACGCCGCGAAGGCCGGTCGTACCGTGCCGGCGAGCAGTTCGTCGCGCTGCCGGACCCAGGCCGCCACGTCCAGGCCGGCGTCCTCGGTCGGGGTGTTGTGGGCCAGCGTGTCCTGCGGGTTGGCCAGGTACCGGTCGAGGTGCTCGACGGCAGCCTCGACCAGGTGCCGCACCGGCAGCAGCCCGTCGGCCACCCCGGCCCGGTGCCGGTCGGCCAGCGCCTCGAGCACTGCCGGGACGGCAGCAAGCCGGGCCAGGTAGGCGTCGGCCCGCTCGGCGGTGTCCAGTTGCAGGATCGGGAAGGTGAAGAGCAGGTCGGCGTAGGCCGAGGTGAACCTGTCGCTGATGGTGAAGTCGACCATCCGGTTGCGTACCACGGTGGCCAGGTCCTCGGCCTGGTGCTGGATCACCGCCCGGGTGACCCGCTGCTGGGTGTCCAGGGTGGCCGGGTCCATGGCGGTTGCCCGCGCCGCGATGTCGGTGACCCGCTCCAGCAGCGCCTGCGTCGCCTCCTCCCGGTAGTCGGTGAGCAGCCGGTTGCGGGGACCGGGCAGGCCGAGCAGGGTCGCGTACGTCGGGTAGGCATCCAGCAGCGCCTCCAGCATCTCGTCGGCGTAACTGTCCACTGTGCTCATACCAGCTCCACGGGCTCGACGGGCGTGCTGTCGCTCCGAAAACTACGACGCCCCGGTTCGCCCCGGCCACCCCATTCACCCTCGGCCGACCCCTGCCTGCGGCCCGCGCCGGGGCCTGATCCCCGGCACGCCGGCGGCCGGTGCCGGGCCGGGACGGCTAGTGCACCAGCATCCGGCCCAGCCGGCGGATGGACAGCCAGATGCCGAGGAAGCCGAGTGCGGTCAGGTAGCCGATGGAGATCAGCAGGTGCGGGCCGAGGTTGCCCAGGCACAGTGCCCGCAGCAGCTCGGTGGCGTGGTAGAGCGGCAGGCAGGCGACCACGGCCTGCAGCGGCAGTGGGTACACCGACAGGGGGTAGAAGGTGGTGGCGAACAGGAACATCGGCAGCATCACCAGCTGCAGGTACTGGTGGTGGTGGAAGTCCCTGAGCATGGTGGCCACGGCCAGCCCGGCGGCCGCGAAGGCGAACGCCACCAGCAGCGCGCCCGGGATGGCCAGCAGCGCCCAGAAGGTGTGTACCAGGCCGAGCGCCGCGATCACCCCGAGGAAGCAGGTGGCTGCCAGTGCCCCGCGCAGCAGCGCCGAGGCGATCTCACCGAGCGCGATGTCGGTGGCGGTCATCGGGGTGGTGACGATCGCGTCGTACACCTTCTCGAAGCGCAGCCGGAACCACACCTCGCTGGTGGTCTCGTTGATCGCGCTGTTCATCGCGGAGGTGGCCAGCAGCGCCGGGGCGACGAAGGCGGCGTACCGGGTGACCTGCTCGCCGTGGTCGGTGAAGCCGCCGACGAGCTGCCCGATGCCCACGCCGATGCTCATCAGGTAGAGGAACGGCTCGAAGATGCCGTTGACCAGCAGCCCCCACGGGCGGTTCTTCTTCAGTACCCAGAAGTGGCGCAGTACCAGCAGGTAGGCGTTCACGGTGTCCCCCGGACTCAGACGTGCAGGTGGCGTTGGTAGGTGCGGCGGGCGGCCAGCACCCCGGCCACCACCAGCGCGGACAGGTACCCGACGTGCAGCGCGGCGGCCGGCCACCGCACGGTGCCCAGGCTCAGCCGCCGGCACAGCTCCACGCCGTGCCACAGCGGGCTGGCGTACGCCAGCGGCGCGCAGCCACACCGGCAGCTGCCCGACCGCGAAGAAGGTGCCGGAGAACAGGTACAGCGGCATCACCACCCACTTGAACGCCAGAGCGACCAGCCGCATGTTCGGCAGGGTGACCGCCCAGGCCGTCAGCGGCGCGGCGAAGGCCAGGCCGGTGAGCAGCGCGGCCAACGGGGTCAGCGCCACCAGCGGCGAGCGGGCTGCGCCGAAGGCGACCATCACCGCCGCGAAGGCGACCGCGCTCATCGCGATGCGCAGCGCCATGAAAAGCAGGTGGCCGACCATGATGTCGGTCGGCTCCAGCGGCGTGGCGGCGGCCACCGGGTAGCTGCCGCTACTGGTCTTGGACCGGCTGACCGGGAACGCGGACTCCACCACGCCGTTCTGCATGGCCGCCGCGGCGAGCATGCCGGGGGCGAAGAAGTCCAGGTAGGGCACGCCGCCCGGGGTGTCGGCGGGGCTGATGATGGTGCCCAGCCCGACGCCGATGGCGATCAGGAACAGCAATGGGTTGGCCACGCTGATCACGATGGTGCCGCGCCAGGTGCGCTTGTACCGCAGCATCCAGTAGCTGAACGCGCGCAGCGCCAGGCGTGGGGAGAGTGCGCCCGAGCGTAGGGCGGCGTCGGGGGTGGCGGTCGTCATCAGTCCACCAACGTCCGGCCGGTGAGCGCGAGGAAGACGTCCTCCAGGGACGCGCGGCGGACCAGCGCGGTGAGCGGGGTCAGACCGAGCGCGTGTACCCGGGCCAGCGCGCTCTCGCCGTCGTCGGCGTACCAGAGCAGCCGGTCGGGTAGCGGCTCCAGTCGGCCGGCGTCGGCCGACTCGCGGATCTTGTCGGCGGCCTTCTCCTGCTCCCCGATGCCGAACCGCAGCTCCAGTACCTCGCGGGTGGCGTGGGCGTCGATGAGCTGGCGGGGCGAGCCTTCCGCGACGATCTTCCCGGCGTCCATCACCACCAGCCGGTCGCAGAGCTGCTCGGCCTCGTCCATGTAGTGCGTCGTGAGGATCAGCGTGACGCCCTGCTGCTTGAGCCGGAACAGCCGGTCCCACAGCACGTGCCGGGCCTGCGGGTCGAGCCCGGTGGTCGGCTCGTCGAGCAGCAGGATCTCCGGTTCGTTGACCAGTGACCGGGCGATGGTCAGCCGGCGGCGCATGCCCCCGGAGAGGTGCTCGACCTTCGCGCCCGCCTTCTCGGTGAGCTGGGCGAACTCCAGCAGCTCCCGGGTGCGCCGGGCGATCACCGGCTTGGCCAGGCCGAAGTACCGGCCGTAGATGAGGATGTTCTCCTCCACAGTCAGCTCGGTGTCCAGCGCGTCGTCCTGTGGCACCACACCGATCCGGGCCCGGATGGCGCGACCGTTGCCGGCCGGATCCATCCCGAGCACCCGCAGCGTGCCGCCGGTGACCGGGGAGACGCAGGCGATCATGCGCATGGTCGAGGACTTGCCCGCGCCGTTGGGGCCGAGGATCCCGAAGGACTCGCCGCGGCGCAGGTCGAAGTCGATGCCGTTGACGGCGGTGAACGCGGTGCCGTGTCTGTCCCGGGGCGGGAAGGTCTTGGTGAGCCCGCGCGCCTCGACGAGTATCGGCGAAAGATCGTCAGCCACGGGGGCATCGTAGGAAACACGTCCGACAGTTTGCAAAGACTTAACGCTTATTTGAAAAATCCTGAGATGCTGTTGCAAACGGTCATGATCGTGTTAGCTGCCTGCATGCCCCAGCGGATCAACGCCGACCTGCTCGTTCCCGGTCGTGGCGCGCCGATCGCCGACGCGGTACTGATCATGGACGGCGGCGCCATCAGCTACGCCGGCCCGGCCGCCGACGCCCCGGCCACCCCGGACGCCACCGTCATCAGCGCGCCGACCGTCATGCCCGGCCTGTGGGACTGCCACGCGCACTTCATGGGTACCCACTCCCTGGACCTCTCCCGGCTGCCACAGGAGCCGGTGGCGCTGCGGGCCGCCCGGGCCAGCGCCGACCTGCGCGCCGCGCTGGACGCCGGGGTCACCTCGGTGCGCGAGGTCGGCGGCATCGGCGTGGAGCTGGCCCGCGCCGTGGACGAGGGCAGCCTGCCGGGCCCGAGCATCTACGCGGCCGGCGCGGTGCTCTCCACCACCGGCGGCCACGGCGACCTGCACTCGTACCCACTGCCCTGGATCGTCGACTACGGCCACGCGGGCAGCTGAGATCCGGCTCTGCGACGGGCCGGCGGAGTGCGCCCGGGCCGCCCGCGAGCAGCTGCGCCGGAACGCCCGGGTGATCAAGGTGTGCGCCTCCGGCGGGGTGCTGTCCGAAGTGGACCATCCGGTGCACCAGCAGTTCACCAGCGCTGAGCTGCGGGCCATCGTCGAGGTGGCCGGGCTGGCCGACCGGGTGGTGGCCGCGCACTGCCACGGCAAGCCGGGCATCCTGGCGGCCCTGGAAGCCGGCTGCCGGACCATCGAGCACGGCAGCTACCTGGACGAGGAGTGCGCGGCGGCGATGCGCGAGTGCGGCGCCATCCTGGTGCCCACCCGCACCATCATCGAGGAGATCCTGGACAGCCGGGCCGCCCCGCCGTTCGCGCAGGCCAAACTGGAGGCGCTGGCCGACCGGCACGCCGAGGCGATGGCCATCGCCCGCCAGGCGGGGGTACGGGTGGCGGCCGGTAGCGATCTGGCGGTCAGCGGCGTGCACCGGCCGGCCTCGCTGGGGCCGCAACGGCCGCGAGGTCGAGCTGCTCGTGCGCGGCGGGTACACCCCGCTGGAAGCCATCGAGGCGGCCACCGCGACCGGGCCGGACACGCTCGGACCGCAGGCCCCGCGCTCCGGCCAGCTGGCCGCCGGCTTCGACGCGGATGTGCTGATCGTGGCCGGTAATCCAGTGACGGATATCAGACTCTTGACACGCCCCGAGATGGTTACGGGGGTGTGGAAGGCCGGTGTCCGAGTGAAGGGATGACGGGCTAAATTGGCTGCATTGGCCCTGTTTGGCCGCGGAGGCCGCCGCGTCAAGGGCTGATAGCGGACCGCAACGTGATGGTTGCTCTTTTGCTACAAGGAGTTTTCGGCAGGTGCCAATGAGTCGGGAACAGGGCAGACTCGCCAGGGTGGGACAGTCGCGGTCACCCTCCCCTCTCGGCCGAGCCGATCTGCTCGAATCCGCGCGAGCCCAGTTGGGAGTGGGGCACAGCGTCCTGGTGTACGGCCCAGCCGGCATCGGGAAGTCGACAGTACTCGATACCTTGGTCCGTTCGGTGCAGCGCACCGCGGCCCCGGGATCAGCGGCTCCGGCCGCCGGGCACCCCGTCACGCCAGCCCCACGCGTCCTACGGGCAGCCGCCGCCGAAGTGGAGTCCGGGCCTGCCCTACCTGACCCTGGTCGACCTGTTCGGCTCCGGCCTGGCCGAACACGGCTCGCTGCTCCCCGGCCACCTGCGCGCCGCGCTCGACGCCGCGCTGCTGCGCACCTCCCCGCCGGCCAGCGCCCAGGACGAGCTCGCCGTCCGGCTCGCCGTCCTGGAACTGGTCCGCACCATGGCCGCCGTCTCCCCGCTGCTGGTCGTGATCGACGACGTCCAGTGGGTCGACGAGCCGAGCGCCGCCGTGCTGCGCTTCGTCGCCCGCCGGGTGACCGAGCTGCCGGTCCGGGTGGTGGCCGCCGAACGGATGACCGGCAGCGGGCAACTCCCGGCCCGCGCCGACCTGCTCCCGCCGCCCGCTGTCGAGCTGCCGGTGCTGCCGCTGCGCACCGACGAGCTGGAAGGCCTGCTGCGGCAACGCTTCGGCAGCGGGCTGAGCCGGGCGACGCTGGCCCGCATCGGGGCAGCCTGCGACGGCAACCCGCTCTTCGCCGTCGAACTGGGCCGGGCCGCCATCGAACACGGCGAGCCGAGCGCTCCGGTGGAGCCGCTGCCGGTCCCCGACCGGCTGCGCCGACTGCTCTCCGCCCGGCTCGCCGCACTACCCGCCGAGACGACGCCGGCGCTGCTGCTGGTGGCCGCTGCCGCCCGACCAAGCCGGGCGCTGCTGGATCGCGCCGGGATCAGCATCGAGGACGACCTGGCCGCCCCGCTCGCCGCCGGGGTACTGAAGATCGCGCCGGAGAGCATCGGCTTCAGCCACCCGCTGCTGCGCGAAATGGTCTACGCCGACGCGGCGCCGGCAGCCCGGCTGGCCGCGCACGCCAAGCTCGCCACCGTGGTCGACGACCCGGTGGAGCGGGCCCGGCACCTGGCGCTGGCCCGACCGCACCCGGACGAGGGGCTGGCCGACACCCTCGCCGACGCTGCCGCCGTGGCCCGCCGCCGCGGTGCCCCGCACATCGCCGCGGACCTGGCCCGGGAAGCCGCCGAGCGGACCCCCGACGCGCACCGCGCGGCCCGCCGTCGACTGGAGGCGGCCCGGCACGCGTGGGCCGCCGGGCTGATCCGGGACGCCCAGGAACAGGCCGGCGCCGCGCTGCGCGGCGCGGACGGCACCGACGAGGAGTCCCGGCGCATCCGGGTCGGCGCACGACTCGTGCTCATCGACATGGTCGGCCAGGACTGGTCCAAGGTCGGGCCGCTGCTCGACGCCGCCTTCTTCGACGCCGAAGAGGTTCCCGAGCTTGCTGCCCGGGTCCGCCTCTACCGGGCCTGGAAAGCCGACTACGACGGCGACATCGAGGCCGCGCTCACCGAGTTGAAGCTCGCCGAACCGGTCGCCGAGCAGGCCAGCGCGACCGAAGTGCTGGTCGAGGTGCTCGCCCTGCGCGGGGTGATCGAGTCGCCGCTGAACGTGGCCAGCAGCGAGGAGGTGCTGGAACGGGCCGCCACCCTGTCCCGCGGCCTGCCGCTCTCCTCCAGCGTGGTCACCGCCCGCAGCCTGGCCACCAGCGCCTGCCTGCGCCGCGGCGACGTGCCCGAGGCGGTCCGTCGGGTGGAGGCGCTGCGGGTCGCGGTGGAGCGCTCCGGCACCGTGCACGATCTGGCCGGGGTGCTGCACGTGGTCGCCTCGGTCTACAGCCGGGCAGGCCGGGCGGCCGACGCGCTCGCTGCCGGCCGGTACTGCCTGCGGCTCTTCAGCGACCTGGCGCTGGCCACTTCCGGCCCCGGCCTGCTGGTCGGCGCGCTGGTCGAGTTGGGCGGCGGCACGCTGGACGCGGCCGAGGACTACGCCCGTCAGGCGATCGCGGCCAGCGCGGACGCCGGCGACGACGAGTGGCTCAAGGCCGGGTACGCGACGCTCGGCCAGGTGCTGCTGCTGCGCGGTGACCAGGTGGCCGCCGCCGAGCACGGTCGCCGCGCCTGGCAACTGGAGCAGCAGCGTGGCCCGGTCGACCCGGCCATCTTCATCTGGCACGCCGACTTCGTGGAGTCGCTGGTCGGCGCGGGCGCGCGAGACGAAGCCGGCGCGGTGCTGTCGGAGATCAGGGCACAGAACTGCCGGCTCAACCGGGACGTGGTGACCCTCGGGCTCGACCGCGCCCAGGCGCTGATCACGGCGGCCTCCGGCGACCCCCGGGCGGCCGGCGAGACCCTGGAGATCGCGCTGCAACGGTGGGCCAGCCACCCGTACCCGTTCGAGGTGGCCCGCGCCTGGCATGTGCTGGGCGCGGTGGAGCGGCGGGCACACCGGCGGGCGGCGGCCCGGGAGGCGTTCACCGAGGCGCAGGGGCGCTACGCCGCGATCGGCGCGCACCCGTGGCGTGAGGCGGTCGCCGCCGACCTGGCCCGGCTGGACGGCGGTCGGGGCGGCATGCTCTCGCCGACCGAGCAGCGCATCGTCGAACTCGTCCGGCAGGGCGCCACGAACCGGGACATCGCCCGCACCACGTTCCTGTCGATCAAGGCAGTGGAAGCCAATCTGACCAGGCTGTACCGCCGGTACGGGGTGCGCAACCGCGATCAGCTCGCGCGTACGGTGGAGAACGGCGGTTAACCACGTCGACACCCGGAACTGCATGGTGATACGCTCCTTCGCATAGGAATGCGGGGCGGTACCGCCATGCAGGGGGAGTGATGGTCGCAGCGGGAAGCACAGCGCCGGGTGGGTCAACCCCGGCCGACGGCCGGCGGGTCCGGGTCGCAGTCGCCGGCGCCAGTGGGTACGCGGGTGGCGAACTGCTCCGCCTGCTCGCCGGGCACCCGGGTGTGGAGATCGTCGCGGCCACCGCGCACTCCAAGGCCGGCACTCCGCTCGGCGCGGTACACCCGCAACTGGTCAGCATCGCCGACCTGGAACTCGCCCCTACCAACGCCGACGTGCTGGCCGACGCCGACCTGGTGTTCCTGGCGCTACCGCACGGCGAGTCAGCGGCGCTCGCCGCGCTGCTGCCGACGTCGGTACGGATCGTCGACCTCGGCGCCGACTTCCGGCTCCGGGACGCAGCGGCCTGGCAGCGCTACTACGGCGGCACCGCACGCCGGCACCTGGACCTACGGGCTGCCCGAGCTGCCCGGCGCGCGGACTGCGATCGCCGCCGCCGACCGGGTCGCCAACACCGGCTGCTACGCCGTCGCCACCACCCTCGCCCTGGCCCCACTGATCGCCGCCGGCATCGCCGCGCCCGACGACGTGGTCGTCGTCGCCGCCTCCGGCACCTCGGGCGCCGGCCGCAACGCCAAGGCGCACCTGCTCGGCAGCGAGGTGATGGGCGACCTGTCGCCGTACAAGGTCGGCGCGCACCAGCACGTACCCGAGATCAAGCAGGCGACCGGCGCGAGCACGCTGTCCTTCACGCCGATCCTCGCGCCGATGCCCCGGGGCATCCTGGCCACCTGCACACTGCGCCCGGTCGACCCGCGGATCACCCCGGCGGACGTGCGTGCGGTGCTGGCCAAGGCGTACGCCGACGAGCCGTTCGTGCACCTGCTGCCGGAGGGGCGCTGGCCGCACACGGCTGCCACCTTCGGCAGCAACGCCGCCCAGCTGCAGGCCAGGCGTCGACATCGACTCCGGCCGGATCATCGTGCTCAGCGCCATCGACAACCTCGGCAAGGGCGCGGCCGGCCAGGCCGTGCAGAACGCCAACCTGATGCTCGGCCTGCCGGAGACGGCCGGCCTCTCCGCGAACGGAGTCGCCCCATGACCGCACTCTCCGGGGTGGCGTCGTGAGCGTCACTGCGCCCAAGGGATTCCGGGCTTCCGGGGTCACCGCCGGGCTGAAGGCCTCCGGCAAACCCGATGTCGCGCTGGTCGTCAACGACGGGCCGGACGCCACCGCCGCCGCCGTCTTCACCGGCAACCGGGTCAAGGCCGCGCCGGTGCTGTGGAGCCAGCAGGTGCTCAAGGCCGGCGTGGTCAAGGCGGTCGTCCTCAACTCCGGTGGGGCCAACGCCTGTACCGGCCCGGCCGGGTTCCAGGACACCCACGCCACCGCCGAGCACACCGCTGCCGTGGTGGGTACCCCCGCGGTCTCCCGGCTGCTGCTGGCCGCCGGCGACGTGGCGGTCTGCTCCACCGGCCTGATCGGCGAGCGGCTGCCGATGGACAAGCTGCTGCGCGGCGTCGACCGCGGCCGCGAAGGCGCTGGCCCGCGACGGTGGCCCGGCCGCCGCCCAGGCCATCATGACCACCGACACCCGGCCCAAGACCACCGTGGTGACCGGCGACGGCTGGCGGATCGGCGGGATGGCCAAGGGCGCCGGCATGCTCGCCCCCGGCCTGGCCACCATGCTGGTGGTGCTGACCACCGACGCGGTAGCCGACGCCGGGGCACTGGACAGCGCGCTGCGCGCCGCGACCGTCGGTCACCTTCGACCGGCTCGACTCCGACGGCTGCATGTCCACCAACGACACCGTGCTGCTGCTGGCCAGCGGCGCGAGCGGGCTGGCCCCGACGGTCGACGAGTTGACCGGGGCGGTCACCGCCGCCTGTCACGACCTGGCCCAGCAACTGCTCGCCGACGCCGAGGGCGCCACCAAGGACATCGCCATCGAGGTCGTCGGCGCGGCCGGCACCGCCGACGCGGTGCAGGTCGGCCGGTCGGTGGCCCGCAACAACCTGGTGAAGACCGCGCTGTTCGGCAACGACCCGAACTGGGGCCGGATCCTCGCCGCCGTCGGGACCACCAGCGCCGTCTTCGACGCCGACGCGCTCGACGTGGCGGTCAACGGGGTGTGGGTGTGCCGCGCCGGTGCGGCCGCCGCCGACCGGTCCACTGTGGACCTGTCCGGGCGGGCGGTCACCATCACCGTCGACCTGCACGCCGGTGACGCCACCGCGACGATCTGGACCAACGACCTGTCGCACGCGTACGTCCACGAGAACTCGGCGTACTCGACATGAGCGCCACTGAGAACTCTCGGCCCGCAGGCGCGCCGCTGACCCGGGACATGGCCGCCGCGCAGGCCAAGGCCGGCACGCTGATCGAGGCGCTGCCGTGGCTGGCCCGCTTCCACGGCTCCACCGTCGTGGTCAAGTACGGCGGCAACGCGATGACTTCGCCGCGAGCTGCGCCAGGCGTTCGCCGCCGACATGGTGTTCCTGCGCTACGCCGGCCTCAAGCCGGTCGTCGTGCACGGCGGCGGCCCGCAGATCTCCGGCATGCTGCACAAGCTCGGCATCGCCAGCGAGTTCCGGGGCGGCCTGCGGGTCACCACCCCGGAGGCGATGGACGTGGTCCGGATGGTGCTGGTCGGCCAGGTCGGCCGGGAACTGGTCGACCTGATCAACGAGCACGGCCCGTACGCCGTGGGGCTCTCCGGCGAGGACGCCCGGCTGTTCACCGCGCAGCGGCGCAGCGCCTACGTGGACGGCCAGCCGGTCGACGTCGGCCAGGTCGGCGACGTGGCCGAGGTGAACCTGGGCGCGGTGGCCGACCTGATCGCCGCCGGCCGGATCCCGGTGATCTCCACGGTCGCCCCCGACGCGCACGGCGTGCTGCACAACCTCAACGCCGACACCGCCGCCGCCGCGCTGGCCATCGCGCTGCAGGCCCGCAAGCTGGTGGTGCTCACCGACGTCACCGGCCTCTACACCGACTGGCCCGACGAGACCAGCCTGGTCTCGGCGATCAACGCCGAAGACCTGGCGAAACTGCTGCCCCGGCTGGAGTCCGGGATGGCCCCCAAGATGGAGGCCTGCCTGCGCGCAGTGCAGGGCGGGGTACCCGCCGCGCACGTCGTGGACGGTCGGGTCGCCCACTCCACCCTGCTCGAAGTCTTCACTACCGAGGGATTCGGAACGATGGTGACGCCGTGACACTCACCCAACGCTGGTCTGCTTCGCTGATGGACAACTACGGCACCCCGCCGCTCGCCCTGGTGCGCGGCGAGGGCGCGGTGGTCTGGGACGAGGCCGGCCGGTCCTATCTGGACCTGCTCGGCGGGATCGCAGTCAACGCCCTGGGCCACGCCCACCCCGCCATCGTGGCCGCCGTCTCGAAGCAGATCGCCACCCTGGGCCACGTCTCCAACCTGTTCGTGGCCGAGCCCCCGGTGGCCCTGGCCGAGCTGCTGCTGGCGCTGTCCGGCCGCCCGGGCCGGGTGTACTTCGGCAACTCCGGCGCGGAGGCGGTCGAGGCGGCGTTCAAGCTGTCCCGGCTCACCGGCCGTACCCACCTGGTGTCGACCCACGGCGGCTTCCACGGCCGGACGATGGGCGCGCTGGCGCTGACCGGCCAGCCGACCAAGGCCGACCCGTTCCGCCCGCTGCCCCCCGAGGTCACGCACGTGCCGTACGGCGACGTGGACGCGCTCCGCGCCGCGGTCACCACCGACACCGCAATGGTGATCCTGGAGCCGATCCAGGGCGAGAACGGCGTCGTGGTCCCACCCTCCGGCTACCTCGCGGCAGCCCGGGAGATCACCACCGCAGCCGGCGCCCTGCTGACCCTCGACGAAATCCAGACCGGCATCGGCCGTACCGGCCACTGGTTCGCCCACCAGGCCGACGGCGTAGCCCCCGACCTGGTGCTACTCGCCAAGGGCCTCGGCGGCGGCCTGCCGATCGGCGCCTGCCTGGCCTTCGGCCCGGCCGCCAAGCTGTTCCACCCCGGCCAGCACGGCAGCACCTTCGGCGGCAACCCGGTCAGCTGCGCGGCCGCACTCGCGGTGCTCGGCACCATCGCCAACGAAGGCCTCCTGGACCACGTCAAGCGGGTCGGCGAACGCCTTCGCCGCGGCATCGAAGCCCTGGCCCACCCCGCCATCCGCGAGGTACGAGGCAGCCGGCCTACTCCTCGGCATCGTGCTCACCGAGTCCGTTTCGGTAGCCACTGCGAGCGCCCTGCGCGACGCCGGCTTCCTGGTCAACCCGGTGCAGCCGGACGTGCTGCGGCTGGCCCCACCCCTGATCCTCACCACCGACCAGGTCGACGCATTCCTCGCAGCGCTGCCGGCCGCCCTCGCGACCCCGGGGAGTACGCAATGACCAGACACTTCCTCCGCGACGACGACCTGTCACCCGCCGAGCTGGCCGAAGTGCTGGACCTGGCGGCGCTGTACAAGTCGCAGCGCTACACGCACAAGCCGTTCGCCGGCCCCGAACCGGTCGCGGTGATCTTCGAGAAGCCGTCGCTGCGGACCCGGGTCTCCTTCGAGGCCGGCATCGCCGAACTCGGCGGTACCCCGCTGATCATCGACGCGCAGACCACCCACTTCGCCCGCGGCGAGACCATCGAAGACGCCGCAGCCGTGCTGTCCCGGTACGTCTCCGCGATCGTCATCCGTACCTTCGCCGACGACCGGATCCGCTCGCTCGCGCACGGCAGCACGGTGCCCGTGGTGAACGCGCTCACCGACGGCTTCCACCCCTGCCAGCTCCTCGCCGACCTGCTCACCATCCGCGAGCGGGTGGGCGGCACCCAGGGCGCGACACTGGCGTACGTGGGCGACGCGGCCAACAACATGTCGCACTCGTACCTGCTCGCCGGGGCGGCTGCCGGGATGCGGGTACGGGTGGCCGGCCCGAGCGGGTACGACCCGGATCCGGCCGTGGTGTCCCGGGCCGCCGAGATCGCGTCGTGGACGGGTGGCTCGGTGGAGACCGTGCGCGACCCGTACGAGGCGGTGGACAACGCCGACGTGGTGGCCACCGACACCTGGACCTCGATGGGGCAGGAACACGACGGGCTGGACCGGGTCACCCCGTTCCTGCCTTACCAGATCAACGCCAAGCTGCTCGGCGCCGCCGCGCCGGGTGCGGTGGTGCTGCACTGCCTGCCCGCGCACCGCGGCGAGGAGGTCACCGACGAGGTGATGGACGGACCGGCGAGCGCCGTGTTCGACCAGGCGGAGAACCGGCTGCACGCGCAGAAGGCGCTGCTGGCCTGGCTGGCGGCCGGGGCCCGGTTGGACTCCCCGGGCGGTGGGGCGGCCCGATGACCGCGCCGGTGACCAAGACCGCCCGGCAGGCCCGGATCACCACGCTGATCCGGGACAAGTCGATCCGCTCGCAGACCGAGCTGGTGGAGCTGCTGGCCGGCGAGGGCATCCAGGTCACCCAGGCCACCCTGTCCCGGGACCTGGAGGAGCTGGGCGCGGTGAAGTTGCGCGGCGCGGACGGCGGGGCCGGCGGGTACTTCATCCCGGAGGACGGCAACCCGACGCTGCGCCGGCCCGAGCAGGCCCCCGCGCGGCTGCAGCGGCTGCTGCGCGAGCTGCTCACCGGTACCGACTCCAGCGGCAACCTGGTGGTGCTGCGGACCCCGCCGGGCGCGGCGCAGTTCCTGGCCAGCGCGCTGGACCGGTCCGGCCTGCCGGAGATCGTCGGCACCATCGCCGGCGACGACACGATCCTGGTGGTGGCCCGGCAGCACGGCGTGAACGGCACCACCGGCGAGCTGCTGGCGGCCAAGCTGGCGCACTGGGCCGGGCGCGAGGACTGACCACCATCCCTGACCTTTTCAGCACAGATATCCGAAGGAGAAAGATCGATGACTGAGCGCGTTGTGCTGGCCTACTCGGGTGGGCTGGACACCTCGGTGGCGATTCCGTACCTGGCCGAGCAGACCGGGGCCGAGGTGATCGCGGTGGCGGTCGACGTCGGCCAGGGCGGCGAGGACATGAACATGATCCGCGAGCGGGCGCTGGCCTGCGGCGCGGTCGAGGCGGAGGTGGTGGACGCCCGGGAGGAGTTCGCCGCCGACTTCTGCCTGCCCGCGCTGCGTGCCAACGCGCTCTACATGGACCGGTACCCGCTGGTGTCGGCGCTGTCCCGGCCGCTGATCGTCAAGCACCTGGTGGCGGCGGCGGCCAAGCACGGCGGCACCATCGTCTCGCACGGCTGCACCGGCAAGGGCAACGACCAGGTGCGCTTCGAGGTGGGTATCGGCGCGCTCGCGCCGGAGCTGAAGGTGATCGCGCCGGCCCGGGACTTCGCCTGGACCCGGGACAAGGCCATCGCGTACGCCGAGGAGAAGCACCTGCCGATCGACGTGACGCACAAGTCGCCGTACTCGGTGGACCAGAACGTGTGGGGTCGGGCGGTGGAGACCGGGTTCCTGGAGGACATCTGGAACGGCCCCATCGAGGACATCTACAGCTACACCGCCGACCCGAGCCGTGCCGCGCGAGCCGGACGAGGCGATCATCGCCTTCGAGCAGGGGCTGCCGGTCGCCATCGACGGCAAGCCGGTGACCCCGTTCGAGGCGGTCATCGAGATGAACCGGCGGGCCGGCGCCCAGGGCGTGGGCCGCCTCGACATGGTCGAGGACCGGCTGGTCGGGATCAAGAGCCGGGAGGTGTACGAGGCCCCCGGCGCGATCGCGCTGATCACCGCGCACCAGGAGCTGGAGAACGTGACCGTGGAGCGGGACGTGGCCCGGTTCAAGAAGGGCGTCGACCAGCGCTGGGGCGAGCTGGTCTACGACGGGCTGTGGTTCTCGCCGCTGAAGCGGGCGCTGGACGCGTTCATCGACGACACCCAGAAGTTCGTCACCGGCGAGGTGCGGCTGACCCTGCACGCGCGGCCGTGCCGTGGTGACCGGCCGGCGCTCGGCCGCCTCGCTCTACGACTTCAGCCTGGCCACCTACGACACCGGCGACATGTTCGACCAGTCGCTGGCCAAGGGCTTCGTACAGCTGTGGGGCCTGCCCAGCCGGCTGGCAGAGGCCCGGGACACCCGGCTGTCCTAGAGCCCGGGCACCACCGCACCAAAAGATCATGAACCGCGACCGCCCGGAACGCCGTAGGTTACGGTGTTCCGGGCGGCAGCCATGGGAAGGAACAGCACAGTGACGGCGAGTCAGAGCAGCACCCGACTGTGGGGCGGACGGTTTGCGGGAGGCCCGGCGGAGGCGCTGGCCCGCCTCTCGGTGAGCGTCCAGTTCGACTGGCGGCTCGCCCCCTACGACCTGGCCGCCTCCCGCGCGCACGCCCGGGTACTGGCCCGCGCCGGCCTGCTGGACTCCGACGAACTGGGCCGCACCCTGGCCGCCCTGGACGACCTGGAGGCGGCCTGCGCCAGCGGCGAGTTCCGGCCGACCGTCGAGGACGAGGACGTGCACACCGCGCTGGAGCGGGGGCTGCTGGAGCGGCTCGGCTCGCTCGGCGGCAAGCTGCGCGCCGGCCGGTCCCGTAACGATCAGGTCGCCACCGACCTGCGGCTCTACCTTCGCGACCACGCCCGGGGGGTGGCCGGCCGGCTGGTCGAGCTGGCCGACGCGCTCGCCGAGCAGGCCGGTCGGCACATCGAGACCCCGGCGCCCGGAATGACGCATGTGCAGCACGCCCAGCCGGTGAGTTTCGGGCACTGGTTGCTGGCGCACGTCCAGCCGCTGCTGCGCGACCTGGACCGGCTGCGCGACTGGGACAAACGGGCAGCCGTGTCGCCGTTGGGTTCGGGCGCGCTGGCCGGCTCCTCGCTGCCGCTGGACCCGGTGCTGACCGCCAAGGAGCTCGGCTTCGACGTGGCCGCCGCGAACTCGATGGACGCCGTGGGCGACCGTGACTTCGTGGCCGAGTTCCTGTTCATCACCGCGCTCGCCGGGGTGCACCTGTCCCGGCTGGGCGAGGAGGTGGTGCTGTGGTGCTCGCAGGAGTTCGGCTGGGTGGAGCTGGACGACGCCTTCGCCACCGGCTCGTCGATCATGCCGCAGAAGAAGAACGCGGACATCGCCGAGCTGGCCCGGGGCAAGGCGGGCCGGCTGATCGGCGGGCTGGTCACCGTGCTGACCATGCTCAAGGGCCTGCCGCTGACCTATGACCGGGACATGCAGGAGGACAAGGAGCCGGTCTTCGACGCGGTGGACACCCTGGAGCTGGTGCTGCCGGCGCTGGCTGGGATGATCTCCACGCTGACCGTCCGGGTGGACCGGCTGGTGGCCGCCGCCCCGGTCGGCTTCACGCTCGCCACCGAGGTGGCTGACTGGCTGGTCCGGCGCGGGGTGCCGTTCCGTGACGCGCACGAGATCACCGGGCAGCTGGTGGCGCTGTGCGCGGCCCGCGAGTGCGGCCTGGACGAGGTGTCCGACGAGGATCTCGCCATCGTCTCCGCGCAGCTCACCCCTGACGTGCGACAGGTGCTCTCCGTCTCCGGCGCGCTGGCGGCCCGGATCACCCCCGGCTCGACCGGCCCCGGGCCGGTGGCCGATCAGCACGCGGCCGTGCTGGACAAGCTGGAGGGGTGGCGAGAATGGGCGGCCACCTCGGTGGTACCCCGCTGAACCTGGCCGTCGATCCGGATGTCGCGGCCCGTGCCCTGCTCGGGGCGTACCTGCACGCCGGTCCGGTGAGCGTGCGGGTGACCGAGGTGGAGGCGTACGCGGGTACCGGGATGGACGCGGCCTCGCACGCGCACCGGGGTCGTACCCCCCGCAACGCGGTGATGTTCGGGCCGGCCGGCCACGCCTACGTCTACTTCAGCTACGGCATGCACTGGTGCCTGAACGTGGTGACCGGCGTCGTCGGCGAGGCCTCGGCGGTGTTGCTTCGGGCCGGCGCGGTGGAGGCCGGGGTGGAGTTGGCCCGGTCCCGCCGGCCGACCGCGCGCCGGGATGTCGAGCTGGCCCGAGGCCCGGCCCGGTTGTGTCAGGCGCTGGCCGTGGACGGCTCGTTCACCGGCACCTTCCTGCTGGACGACGGCCCGCTGCGGCTGGCGGCGCCGGACAAGCCGGTGGACCCGGCCCTGATCCGCAGCGGCCCCCGGGTCGGCGTGGCCGGCGCCCGGGACCTGCCGTGGCGGTTCTGGCTGGCCGACGAGGCGTCGGTGAGCGTGTACCGGGCACACACCCCCCGCCGCCGTCCGGCCGGCTGACCCCGCGCGATGGACGAGATCAGGCTGCCGCAGACCTACCTCGACATGCCCCGCTGGTGGAGCGGTGGCGCGCAGTGGCTGGCCGCGTTGCCGCAGGCTGTCGCAGCCCAGTGCCGGCGCTGGGAGTTGACGGTGGCGGGGGAGTTGTCGCACGGCTCGCATGCCGTCGCGGTGCCGGTGGTGCGCGGCGGTGAGGATTTCGTGCTGCGGATGGCCCAGCCGGAACCGGACCTGGTCGCCCAGGTCGCCGCCCTGCGGTTCTGGGCCGGCCGGGGCACGGTCCTGCTCCACGACGCCGACGTGGACAGCGGCGCGATGCTGCTCGAGCGGCTGGCCATGGATCAGCCACTGAGCGCCGTCCCGGTGGACGAGGCGGTCGCCACGCTCGGCCGGATGATGCGCCGCCTCGCCGTCCCGGCCCCACCGGACGCGCCGTCCACGGCGGATCGGGTCCGGGTACGCGCGGCGGAGTTGGAGCCGGCCTGGCACCGGCTGAACGAACCGTTCGACGCGGCCTTCCTGACCGAAGCGGTCAACGTGGCGCAGCGCCTGTCGGTCACCCGTAGCCAGCTCGCGGTCAACGCCGACCTGCACGGCGACCAGGTACTGCGGGGTGTCCGGGAGCCGTGGCTGGCCGTCGACCCGGTACTGCTACGCGGCGACATCGACTACGACCTGGCCCGGGTGCTGTGGACCCGGATCGACGACATGCCCGACGCCGGGATCCCGCAACACTTCGAGATCGCGGTCCGGGAGGCCGGCCTGGACCGCGACCGGGCCCGGGACTGGGTGCTGTTCCGCACCGTCGACTACTGGCTGTGGGGCCTGGGCGTCGGACTCACTGAGGATCCTCAGCGCTGTCGACGCCTGCTCCGCGCCGTCCTGGAATAGCCGGCCAGCAGGGCGCCGCCGCTGCCGGATGGGCGCGATATTCGCCCGGGGGGTTAACTAAATCCTAGTGACCAGGTAGGCTAACTAGGGATTCCAACACCCCTGGAGGTACACCATGGCGCGGATCGTCGCGATTTCCGGATCACCGTCGCGGACCTCGCGCACCGCGCGGGTACTCGACCACATTGCGCTCCAGTTGGCCGCCGACGCCGGGCACGACGTGGTCACCATCGCCGTGCGCGATCTGCCGGCGGAGCCGCTGCTGCGCGCCGACCTGACCCACCCGGCCATCATCTCGGTGATCGAGCAGGTGGGGGGCGCCGAGGGTGTGGTGGTCGCCAGCCCGATCTACAAGGCCGCCTACAGCGGTGCCCTCAAGGCCCTGCTCGACCTGCTGCCGCAGTACGCGCTCGCCGGCAAGGTGGTGCTCCCGCTGGTCACCGGGGGCAGCCCGGCGCACGTGCTGGCCATCGACTACGCGCTACGTCCGGTGCTCACCGCCATGGGCGCCGGCCATGTGGTGCCCGGATACTTCCTGCTCGACCGGCTGATCACCGCGCCGGCCGACGGGCCGGTCACCCTGGACCCGGCCGCCGAGACGGCGCTGAACGCCGTGCTCACCGGCTTCCTCGACGCGCTCGGCGGCCGGGTGCCCCAGCCCTTCGTGGTGGCCGCCGCCGCCTGAGCGGCCGAGGTGTCCGGCCGCCTGACCGGGCGAGGCGTCGGGCCGCCCGCAACCACGGCACGAGCCAGCTCGTACCCCCGTCTGTCGGATCGCCGGAGCGGCCGGCGGTGGGCCACCGAAATCAATTCGCCGGATGCGGAAGAATGACCGCTGTGACCGACGTAATCGACGAACTGCAGTGGCGCGGCCTGCTGCACAGCTCCACCGACCTGCCGCAGTTGCGCGAACACCTGGCCGCCGGGCCGGTGACCTACTACGCCGGATTCGACCCGACCGCGCCCAGCCTGCAGGTCGGCAACCTGGTGCAGATCCTCACCGCGCGCCGGCTGCAGCAGGCCGGGCACCGGCCGCTGCTGCTCGTCGGCGGCGCGACCGGCCTGATCGGCGACCCGAAAGCCGAGGGGGAGCGGCTGCTCAACGACTCGTCGGTGGTGGCCGGCTGGGTGCAGAAGATCCGCCGCCAGGTCGAGCCGTTCTTCGACTTCACCGGCCCCAACGCCGCGCAGATGGTGAACAACCTGGACTGGACCGGGCCGTTGTCCGCCGTCGAGTTCCTCCGCGACGTGGGCAAACACTTCCCGGTCAACCAGATGCTCAGCCGCGAGGTGGTCAAGTCGCGGCTGGAGGCCGGCATCAGCTTCACCGAGTTCGCGTACCAGATCCTGCAGTCCCACGACTACTACGAGCTGAA
>CAWCFK010000018.1:820000-919981 GCA_963794685.1 uncultured Actinomycetota bacterium
CCTGGTGGAGACCTTCGGGTTGAGGCTGGGTGTGGCTGGGATCTTGGTGGGTAGTAGTTGAGCGATGGGGTGACGCAGGAAGGTAGCTGATCCCGGCCGGTGGTTGTGCCGGGGTAAGCGTGTAGCCCGTACCATAGGCAAATCCGTGGTGCATGAAGGGTGAGACGTGATGCCGAGCCGTATTCAGGTGAAGTCAGTGATCCTATGCTGCCGAGAAAAGCCTCTAGCGAGCTTCGAGCGGCCCGTACCCCAAACCGACACAGGTGGTCAGGTAGAGAATACCGAGGCGATCGGGCGAACTGTGGTTAAGGAACTCGGCAAATTACCCCCGTAACTTCGGGAGAAGGGGGGCCACAGTACGTGAGACCACACGCTGGAGCAGCGGAAGGTGGCCGCAGAGACCAGGGGGAAGCGACTGTTTACTAAAAACACAGGTCCATGCAAAGTCGTAAGACGACGTATATGGACTGACGCCTGCCCGGTGCTGGAACGTTAAGGGGACCGGTTAGCCTGCAAGGCGAGGCTGAGAACTTAAGCGCCAGTAAACGGCGGTGGTAACTATAACCATCCTAAGGTAGCGAAATTCCTTGTCGGGTAAGTTCCGACCTGCACGAATGGCGTAACGACTTCCCTACTGTCTCAACCACAGGCCCGGCGAAATTGCATTACGAGTAAAGATGCTCGTTACGCGCGGCAGGACGGAAAGACCCCGGGACCTTTACTATAGCTTGACATTGGTATCCGAATTAGATTGTGTAGGATAGGTGGGAGCCGGTGAAGTCCATACGCCAGTATGGGTGGAGGCAACCTTGAAATACCACTCTGTTGGATTTGGGTATCTAACCTTGGACCGTGATCCGGTTCAGGGACAGTGTCTGGTGGGTAGTTTAACTGGGGCGGTTGCCTCCTAAAATGTAACGGAGGCGCCCAAAGGTTCCCTCAGCCTGGTTGGCAATCAGGTGTTGAGTGCAAGTGCACAAGGGAGCTTGACTGTGAGACTGACAGGTCGAGCAGGGACGAAAGTCGGGACTAGTGATCCGGCACTGGCAGGTGGAAGCGGTGTCGCTCAACGGATAAAAGGTACCCCGGGGATAACAGGCTGATCTTCCCCAAGAGTCCATATCGACGGGATGGTTTGGCACCTCGATGTCGGCTCGTCGCATCCTGGGGCTGGAGTAGGTCCCAAGGGTTGGGCTGTTCGCCCATTAAAGCGGTACGCGAGCTGGGTTTAGAACGTCGTGAGACAGTTCGGTCCCTATCCGCCGTGCGCGTAGGATACTTGAGAAGGGCTGTCCCTAGTACGAGAGGACCGGGACGGACGAACCTCTGGTGTGCCAGTTGTTCCGCCAGGGGCACGGCTGGTTAGCTACGTTCGGAAGGGATAACCGCTGAAAGCATCTAAGCGGGAAGCTTGCTTCAAGATGAGGTATCCCACCCCTAGAGGGTTAAGGCCCCCAGCTAGACGACTGGGTTGATAGGCCAGAAGTGTAAGCCTGGTAATAGGTTCAGCTGACTGGTACTAATAGGCCGAGGACTTGACCAACAAACATGCTTCGCGTCCACTGTGCGATTCCCGAACAACAACCAAACCCCCACCCAACCACACGCGTTTGTGTGGGTCGTGGTGTGTGGTTGACAGTTCGATAGAGTTACGGCGGCCATAGCGGAGGGGAAACGCCCGGCCACATTCCGAACCCGGAAGCTAAGCCCTCCAGCGCCGATGGTACTGCACCCGAGAGAGTGTGGGAGAGTAGGACGCCGCCGGACAAACTTCTCAGTTGAGGGCCGCCCGTCCGGGCGGCCCTCAACTGCGTTTGCGGCTGCGAACGCGTACCCGATCAGGAAGGATGTATCCGTGAACGCTGCAGCGCCGGATGACGGCCAGCGCGACGGAGATCGTGGCGGACAAGAGAACTCACGGGGCGGCGGATTCCGCGACTCGCGTGCGGGCGGTGACGCCCGGGGGACTGGCCGCGACAGTGGCCGCGGCGGGTATCCGCGCGGTGGCGCCGGTGGACGTACCGGCCGTGACAGCGGTGGCTTCAGCCGCGATGCCGCGCCGCGCCGCGACTTCGGTGCCGGTCGTGAGGGTGGTGCCGGTCGCGAGGGTGGTGCCGGTCGCGAGGGTGGTGCCGGTCGTGAAGGTGGTGCCGGTCGTGCGGGCGGCTATCAGGGTGGCCGGGACTCCGGCGCCGGTCCCCGTCGCGAAGGCGGTTTCGGTGGTCCGCGACGGGACTTCGGCAATCGGGATGCCGGCGGGGCCGGCCGAGGTCGTGAGTTCCGCAGCCGTGATGTGACCGGCGGCGGCCAGGACCGGCCGCGTCGTGACTTTGACGGACCGCGCCGTGACTTCGACAGCCGCGGTGGCTCCAGTGGCCAGCGCGGCTTCGACCGTGGCGCCGGCGGGTTCAACCGCTCGGGTGACAGCGGTGGCCGGCCGAGCGGCTATCAGGGTGGTACTCGGGACTCTGGTTCCGGGCCCCGCCGTGAAGGCGGCTACCAGGGCGACCGTGACCGTGGTGCGTCCGGTCCGCGGCGTGAGGGTGGCTATCAGGGTCGGGACTCGGGTTCCGGGCCGCGTCGTGAGGGTGGCTTCAGCGGGCCGCGTCGTGAGGGTGGCTACCAGGGTGGCGGTGGCTACCAGGGTGGCCGGGACCGCGACAGCGGGCCGTCTGGTCCGCGCCGTGAGGGTGGTTTCTCCGGTCCGCGTCGTGAGGGTGGCTACCAGGGTGGCGGTGGCTACCAGGGTGGCGGTGGCTACCAGGGTGGCGGTGGCTACCAGGGTGGCCGGGACCGCGACAGTGGTGCGTCCGGTCCGCGTCGTGAGGGTGGCTATCAGGGTCGGGACTCGGGTTCCGGGCCGCGTCGTGAGGGTGGCTTCAGCGGGCCGCGCCGTGAGGGTGGCTACCAGGGTGGCGGTGGCTACCAGGGTGGCCGGGACCGCGACAGCGGGCCGTCTGGTCCGCGCCGTGAGGGTGGTTTCTCCGGTCCGCGCCGTGAGGGTGGCTACCAGGGCGGTCGGGACTCCGGTTCCGGTCCGCGCCGTGAGGGTGGCTACCAGGGCAACCGTGACAGTGGTGCGTCCGGTCCGCGCCGTGAGGGTGGCTATCAGGGTGGTCGGGACTCCGGTTCCGGGCCGCGTCGTGAGGGTGGCTACCAGGGCAACCGTGACAGTGGTGGCGTCCGGTCCGCGCCGTGAGGGTGGCTATCAGGGTGGTCGGGACTCCGGTTCCGGTCCGCGTCGTGAGGGTGGCTACCAGGGCAACCGTGACAGTGGTGGGTCCGGTCCGCGCCGTGAGGGCGGCTATCAGGGTGGCGGTGGCTACCAGGGCAGTCGGGACCGCGACGGTGGTGCGCCTCGTCGTGAGGGCGGCTATCAGGGTGGTCGGGACTCGGGTTCCGGGCCCCGTCGTGAGGGCGGCTACCAGGGCAACCGTGAGGGTGGCTCCTCTGGTCCGCGTCGTGAGGGCGGGTACCAGGGCAGCGGTGGCTACCAGGGTGGCCGGGACCGGGACAGCGGTTCGTCCGGTCCGCGTCGTGAGGGTGGTTTCTCGGGTCCGCGCCGTGAGGGTGGCTACCAGGGCGGTCGGGACTCCGGTTCCGGGCCGCGTCGTGAGGGCGGCTACCAGGGCAACCGCGAGGGCGGTGCGCCGCGCCGGGACAGCAGTGGTTACCAGGGTGGCGGCGGCTATCAGGGCGGCTCCCAGGGTGGTGGTGGTTATCAGGGTGGCCGGGACCGCGACAGTGGTCCGGCCGGCCCGCGCCGCGACGACGATCGAGGCGGGTACCAGGGTGGTTCGTCGTCCCGCGAAGGAGGCGGCTACCGCGGTGACCGGGACCGGGGATCCGATGACCGGCCGGGTCGCACGTTCGAGCGGAGGGATCAGCCGAGCTGGTCGGGTTCCGACCGGTACGAGGCTTCCGATCGGGCGGCCCGGGAGAACGAGCCGGACCTGCCCGAGGGCATCGACGCCAACGACCTCGACCGTGGGGTACGCGACGAGCTGGTGAGCCTGGCCCGTCCGGTCGCCGAGCGGGTGGCGCAGCGACTGGTCGCCGCCGGCAAGCTGGTCGACGAGGACCCGGAGGCGGCACTGGCGCACGCGCTGGCCGCCCGGCGACTCGCGTCCCGGCTGGCTGTGGTGCGCGAAGCCGTCGGCATCGCCGCGTACCACGCCGGCGAGTGGGCGACCGCGCTGTCGGAGCTGCGCACGTACCACCGGATGACCGGCAAGCAGTCACACCTGGCGGTACTCGCCGACTGCGAGCGCGCGCTGGGCCGGCCGGAGAAGGCGGTGGACATCTACCGCACCGCCGACCGTGCCGCGCTCGACCCGGCTGACGCCGTCGAGTTGCTGATCGTGGCCGCCGGGGCGCGCCGCGACCTGGGCCAGGCCGAGGCCGCCGTGTCCATGCTGCAGGTCCGTGAGCTGGGCGTGGAGGCTCCGTTCGCGGCCCGGCTGCGGTATGCCTATGCGGACGGGCTGCTCGCCCTCGAACGGCGCGAAGAGGCCCGCGAGTGGTTCTCCCGGGCCGTGGACGCCGACGAGGACGGCGCCACCGACGCCGCCGAGCGGCTGCTCGAACTCGACGGGATCACCCTGGAGGGCGACGAGGAGGCCGAGGACGAGCCGGAGCTCACCGACGGGGACGCTGACGAAATCGAACTCTCCGGCGACGAGTCGGGTGCCGAGGACGACGACGACGAGGACGAGCGACGAGGACGACGAGGACGACGAGGACGACGCCGACGAGGACGACGAAGACGACGACGAAGACCTCGACAAGGACGAAGACCTCGACGAAGACGAAGACGAGGACGACGAAGACCAGTCGGGCCACGTGCTCGGTGGCGAGGCTCGCGCAGCTCATGACGTGCAGGCCGACGTAGCCGCTCCGCCGCCGGCCGCAGTCGAATCCGAGCGGGCCGCCGGGGACCTCGTGGACGACGGCGAGGACGACTACGACGAGGACGACGAAGAGGACGCCGAGGACGAGGGCGAAGACCTCGATGACGAGGGCGTAGTCGACGCCGATGTCGAAGACCCCAAGGACCTGACCGACGAGTACGGGCCGGGCGTGTCCGGGGACGAGCGGCCGGGCGGTCGTCCGGCCGACGGGGCGTGACCGCAGCGCCGAACCCGTCCCTGGTGGACGGGTACGACCTGATGATCTTCGATCTCGACGGCGTGGTGGTACTGGGCGCTCAGCCAGTACCGCACGCCGTCGAGGCGATCAACCGGTTGCACGACGAGGAACACCCGGTCGCTTACGCCACCAACAACGCCTCCCGTACTCCCGAGCAGGTCGCTGACCTGCTCTCCGGGCTCGGCATCACGGTCGACGCGACCGAGTTCGTCACCTCACCGCAGGCCGCCGCCGCGCTGCTCGCCGAGCGGTTGCCGGCCGGCTCCCGGGTGCTCGTGGTGGGTACCGACGCGCTCGCCGAACAGGTGCGCTCGGTCGGCCTCACTCCGGTGGCCGGCGCGGACGACCAGCCGGTCGCCGTGGTGCAGGGGTACGGGCCTGAGGTCGGCTGGGCCGTGCTCGCCGAGGCGTGCGTGGCGGTACGGGGCGGGGCGCTGTGGGTGGCGACCAACGCCGACCGCACCCTGCCGTCCCCGCGTGGCCCGTTGCCCGGCAACGGCTCGCTGGTCGCCGCCCTGGCCACCGCCCTGGACCGGCAGCCCGACGAGATCGTCGGCAAGCCGGCCCCCGGGACTCTTCGTCCAGGCGGCGCACCGGTTCGGGGCAACCCGGCCGCTGGTCATCGGGGACCGGCTGGACACCGACATCGAGGGCGCGGTCCGCGCCGGGATGGACAGCCTGCTGGTCCTGACCGGCGTGAGCACCGCGGCCGACCTGCTCGCCGCGCCTGCCCGGCAACGCCCCAGCCACGTAGCCGTCGACTTGCGCGGACTCTTCACGGCGGACGGCTGGGTCGCGGTGCCCGGTGCCGGCGCCGGGTCCAGTTGGTCGGTACACCGGCACGAGCGGGGCGCGGAGTTGACCGGCGACGGCACCCCGCTGGCCGCGCTCGCCGCCCTCTGCGCCGCCGCCTGGGAGAGCCCCACCCCGGCCGGTACGGCCTCGCCGGGCACCGCACTGGATCCGGCCGCCATCACCGCAGGCAGTCCGGCCGCCGCGGCTGCCCTGCGCGCCCTCAACCTCGACTGACCGCACGCGCGCGCAGGCGACCGGGCCAACCGGCCGACGCGCCGGCGAACCTACGAATCGGGCCCGGGGGATCGGGTTCCGGGTCGAAGGTGCGTGTGCCGGCTACCGTGTGCGCATGCGTACCCGCGCTCTGCCGGCCGGGGCGGCGGCCGGGATCGTGCTGGTACTCGCCGCCGGCCTGTACTGGTTCGAGCCGTGGCGGCTGTTCACGTCGACCACGGTGCACGATGCCGTCCCGGAGATCGTGACCAGCACGGCGACCGGCACCCCGGGCCCCCTGCGGCACCAGGACCGGCACCCCGACCGGCAGAGCCACCGGCGCGACAGCCGCGACCCTGGTCGCCACCGGCACGCTGATCTCGCACGAGCACGCCACCTCCGGCACGGTCCAGGTGATCCGGCTGGCCGACGGGCGACACCAGCTGGTGCTGCGCGACCTGTCCACCTCCGACGGGCCGGACCTGCGGGTGTGGCTGACCGACCAGCCGGTACGCGAGGGCAACGCCGGCTGGCGGGTCTTCGACGACGGCCGCTACGTCGAGTTGGGCCGACTCAAGGGCACCCACGGCACCCAGGTCTACGACCTGCCCGCCGAGGTGGACGTGGCGCACTACCGCAGCGTGAGTATCTGGTGCGTGCGCTTCTCGGTCTCCTTCGGCGCAGCCGAACTCAGCTGAGCTGTGACTGTCCGAGACCCCGCGAGCTAGAGCAGCTTGCGGAGTTTGAGCAGGTCGAACGGGTTGGCGCTGACCTTGGCCCGGCCGGACGCCCAGGCGCCGGCGAAGTCCAGTTTTCCGGCGACCAGCGCCACCAGGTCGTCGCTGCCGACGGTCAGCCGGATCTTGGCCTTCGGGTCGTCGCCGTCCACGATGTCCACCAGCCGGCCGTCCAGCAGCCGGGCCCGGAACG
Source organism: uncultured Actinomycetota bacterium (assembly GCA_963794685.1). Lineage (GTDB taxonomy): Bacteria > Actinomycetota > Actinomycetes > Mycobacteriales > Micromonosporaceae > CAVTWH01. Next base: position 827,087 of record CAWCFK010000018.1, read on the forward strand.
CCACGCCCAGGTCCTTGATGGTGCAGGCCAGCGTACGGTCCATATCCAGCCGCTGCTTGGCGTTCGCGGCGTTGGCGTCGAGGCGGGCGGCGAGGTCGTGCAGCGCGGTACGGCACTCGTCGACGGTGGCCATCTGATCTCCTGACAAACTCGGTGGACGGCGGGGGGTCGGCGACGTGCCGCCGCAGCCGACGGTATCGCACGGCGGGGATCACCTGCCTTGTAGCGTATGAGGAGCAGCACCGGTACCCGCCGGGGCAACCACGAAGGAGACACTCTGCATGGTGGGGCGTAGCGATCTGCGTGGCATGACCGACGCCTGGCAGGCGTACATCGACCTGGCCCTGGGCGTCACCGAGACTTCGCGCAAGCGGGCGACCAAGGTGGTCAAGCAGCTGGTGGGCAAGGGCAACGCCACCTCCAACCAGCTCCAGACGATGGCCGAGGACCTGGTCAACACCGGGCTGGCCAACCGCGAGGCGATGGTCCGGCTGATCCGCTTCGAGCTGGACCGCACCCTCGGGCGGGTCGGGCTGGCCACCGCCGAGGAGGTGGCCGAGCTGACCGGCCGGGTCCGTGACCTGGAGCAGCAGCTGACCACGGCCCAGGCACAGCTCGCCGATGTCGGTGCGCCCGCGCCGGCGGCAGCGCCCGCGCCAACTACGGGGCCCGCGACCCACAAGCCGGCCGGGGCGACCGCGACGGCAGGTGCGCCGCAGCTCGTACCCACGGAAAATGCGACCAGCCCCAGCCCGATCGCCAAGAAGGCGGTCGCCAAGAAGGCCGTGAAGAAGGCCACTCCCGCGCCGGCAGCTCCGGTCCCGACAGCGGTCGCGAAGAAGGCCGTGGCGAAGAAGGCCGTGGCGAAGAGGGCCGTGGCCAAGGCGCCCGCCAAGACCGCCGCGAAGCAGGCCGTGCCGGCCAGGGCCGCCGCCAAGCAGGCGGTCTCCGCCAAGGCGACGCCGGCCCGCAAGACCGCCGGGACCACCCGGTGACCGACGCCAGCCGGTCGAACAGACCGACCCGGGGGTACCCGGCGGTGAGCCGACCCCGGCGACCGGGCCTACCGCGCACCCGGCCGTCGACGCGGCGCTGGAGCAGCTCGACGAGGTCGCCGGGCAGCCGCCCGCCGAACAGGTGGCCGCGTTCGAGGCCGCCCACCGCACGCTCACCGGCACGCTCTCGGCCATCGACTCCAGCTGATGGCCCGGCGTACCCGACTCGACGCCGAGCTCGTCCGTCGAGGGCTGGCCCGGTCCCGGGAGCAGGCGGCCGAGCTGGTCGCCGCCGGGCGGGTCGCAGGTACGCGGCAACGTCGGCCGGCCAAGCCGGCGGCGATGGTCGACCCGGCCGACCCGGTCCGGGTGCTCGGCGACGACCCGGCCGACGGAGTACGTCTCCCGGGGCGGGCACAAGCTGGCCGGCGCGCTGGCCGCGTTCGCCCCGGACGGGCTGACGCGTGACCGGCCGGCGCTGCCTGGACGCGGGCGCGTCCACCGGCGGCTTCACCGACGTGCTGCTGCGCGCCGGGGCGGCCGAGGTGGTCGCCGTGGACGTCGGGTACGGGCAGCTGGCCTGGTCACTACGCGGCGACGCGCGGGTGCGAGTGCACGAGCGGACCAACGTGCGTAGCCTCACCCCGGAGCAGATCGGCGGACCGGTGCAGCTCACCGTCGCCGACCTGTCGTTCATCTCGCTGCGGCTGGTGCTGCCGGCGCTGGCCGCCTGTACCGCACCGGACGGAGATCTGGCACCGATGGTCAAGCCGCAGTTCGAGGTGGGCCGCGAGCGGGTGGGCGCCGGCGGCGTGGTGCGCGATCCGTTGGTGCGCGCCGATGCCGTGCTCGCCGTCGCGGCCACCGCCGCCGGGTCTGGGCCTCGGGGTGGCCGGGGTGGCCCCGAGCCCGCTGCCCGGCCCGGCCGGCAACGTGGAGTTCTTCCTGTGGCTGCGCCGCGATGCCGGGCCGGCCGACCCGGCAGCGGGTCACCGATGTGGTGGTGGCCGCCGGATGAGCCGGGAGGCGCTGCTGGTCGCGCACACCGGCCGGCGCGGCAACACCGAGCACGCCCGGACCGTGGCCGCCGACCTGATCGCGGCCGGCTTCGCGGTCCGGGTGGTCGCCGAGGAGGCCGCCGACCTCGACCTGCCCGGCGTGGTGCCGGTAGCGGGCCGCAGGCGGCCGACGGCGTGGAGATCGTGGTCGCGCTGGGCGGCGACGGCACCCTGCTGCGCGCCGCCGAACTGGCCCGCCCGGCGCAGGCCCCGCTGCTCGGCATCAACCTCGGCAAGGTCGGCTTCCTGGCCGAGGCCGAGAGTCGGACGACCTGGACACTGGTGGTGACCCAGGTGGTGCAGCGCACGTACACGGTGGACGAGCGGCTCACCCTCGACGTCACGGTCAGCCATGACGAGCGAGGTGCTGGCCCGGTCGTGGGCGCTCAACGAGGTCAGCGTGGAGAAGGCCGAGCGGGAACGGATGCTGGAGCTGCTGGTCGACGTCGACGGCCGGCCGCTGTCGCGGTACGGCTGCGACGGCGTGGTCTGCGCCACCCCGACCGGCTCCACCGCGTACGCCTTCTCGGCCGGCGGGCCGGTGGTCTGGCCCGAGGTGGAGGCGCTGCTGCTGGTGCCGATCAGCGCGCACGCGCTGTTCAGCCGGCCCGGTGGTGACCGCGCCCCACGTGCAGCATCACCATCACCGTCGACCCGTACACCACGGCCGCGGTGCTGTGCTGCGACGGCCGCCGGGTCTTCGACGTGCCCAACGGCGCGGTGGTCACGGTGCGCCGGGGCGAGCTGCCGGTCCGGGTGGCCCGGCTGCGCCCGCGGCCGTTCACCGACCGGCTGGTGGCCAAGTTCGGGCTGCCGGTGGACGGCTGGCGCGGCGGCGGCCGGCGCTGATTCCCCGGTTCCGCCGGCCGTTTCCGGGCAGTGGCATGGTGCTGCGGTGGCGTCCTGTCACACCGGACGGCTACTGTCAGGGCCGTGCTGGAGGAGCTTCGCATCACCGGACTCGGCGTCATCGAGGACACCACGCTGCTGCTCACTGACGGTATGAACGTCATTACCGGGGAGACCGGCGCCGGCAAGACGATGGTGGTCACCGGACTCGGGCTGCTCTTCGGCGGCCGGGCCGACACCGCCCGGGTGCGTGCCGATCCCGGCCGGGCGATGGTCGAGGGGCGGCTGCGCCTGCGCGGTGACCTGGCCACCTCGGTGGCCGCCCGGATCGCCGACGCCGGCGCCGAACCCGACGACGACGGCAGCCTGCTGCTGACCCGCACGCTCAGCGTGGAGGGGCGCTCGCGCGGCGCACGTCGGCGGGCGCACCGTGCCGGTCGCGGTGCTCGGCGAGGTGGGCGAGGAGGTGCTGGCGGTGCACGGGCAGTCCGACCAGCTGCGCCTGCTGCGGCCGGGGGAGCAGCGAGCCTCGCTGGACCGGTTCGCCGGCATCGAGCACGAGAAGCTGCTGGCCGAGCTGCGGGAGCGGTTCACCCAGTGGCGCGCGGTCGAGGAGGACCTGGCCGACCGGCGGCGCAACGCCCGCCAGCGCAACCAGGAGGCCGACCTGCTGCGGCTCGGGCTCGACGAGATCACCCGGGTCGACCCGCAGCCCGGCGAGGACGAGGACCTGCGCGCCGAGGCACAGCGGCTGGAGCACGCCGAGGGGCTGCGGATCGCTGCCGCACAGGCGTACCAGTCGATTGCCGGCGGCGCGGACGATGACGCCCCGGACGCGACCGGCCTGGTCAGCACCGCCCGGCGCACCCTGGAGTCGCAGTCGACAGTGGACGCCAAACTCGGCGACCTGGCCGCCCGGCTGGCCGAGGCGGCCTCCGTGCTCGGTGACGTGTCAGCCGAACTCAGCTCGTACCTTGAGTCACTGGACGCCGACCCGGCCCGGCTGCAGACCATCTACGAGCGCCGTGCCGACCTGCGCGGGCTGACCCGCAAGTACGCCGAGGACGTGGACGCCGTGATCGCCTGGGCGGACCACGCCCGGCAGCGGCTGGCCGAGCTGGACACCTCCGACGAGCTGCTGGAGGAGCTGGACCGGGAGCGGCTGCGGCTGGCCGGCGAGGTGGCCGAACTGGCCGCCACCGTCTCCGCGGCCCGCAAGGAGGCGTCGCAGCGGTTCTCCGCCGCGGTGACCGTGGAGCTGGCCGGCCTGGCCATGCCGCACGCCCGGATCGACGTGGTGGTCGCGCCCCGCCCGGGTGGCCGCAGCGAGCCGACGCTGACCGTCGCGGGCGTCGAGTGTGGCGTCGGCCCGGACGGCGCCGACGAGATCGAGATGCGGCTGCTGGCCCACCCCGGCGCGCCCGCGCTGCCGCTGCAGAAGGGCGCCTCCGGCGGCGAGCTGTCCCGGGTGATGCTCGCCATCGAAGTGGTCTTCGCGGGCGCCGGCGGCCCGCCCACCCTGGTCTTCGACGAGGTCGACTCGGGCGTCGGCGGGCAGGCGGCCGTGGAGATCGGCCGCCGGCTGGCCCGGCTGGCCCGCTCCCACCAGGTGCTCGTGGTCACCCACCTGCCCCAGGTGGCCGCCTTCGCCGACCGGCACCTGGTGGTGGCGAAGGACACCGGCGGCGCGGTCACCACCAGCGGCGTCCGGGTGGTGGAGCACACCGACCGGGCCCGCGAACTGGCCCGGATGCTCGCCGGGCTGCCCGACTCCGACCTGGGCATCGCGCATGCCGAGGAGTTGCTCGCGGTGGCCGAGAGCGAGAAGCGCCGCTAGCACCGGCCCGGACTCGACCGAAGCACGGCCGGATCGGGGTGTGCCAGAATGCGGATCAGTCGGGCATCGGTCGCAGATCGCAGCATGTCGGCGGGACAGTAGACCGGCGGGCATGCCAGGATGGTGCGCGATGCGTCTTCCAACCTTGCGCCGCACCCGCACTGCCGACCCGGGTGTGATCTCCGGCACCGTTCGGCTCGACCGGCGTACCAAGCGCCTGGTGGGGCGCCTGCGCCCCGGTGACATCGCCGCCATCGACCACGTCGACCTCGACCGGGTGGCCGCCGACTCGCTGGTGGCCGTCGGGCGTCGCCGCGGTCGTCAACGCCAAGCCGTCGATCTCCGGCCGGTATCCGAACCTGGGGCCGGAGGTGCTGATCGAGGCGGGCATCCCGCTCATCGACGGGCTCGGCGAGGAGCTGTTCGAACGGCTGCGCGAGGGCGACACCGTCCGCATCGACGGCGACAGCGTGCTGATCGGCGACGAGGTGGTGGCCACCGGCGTCCGGCAGGACACCGAGAGCGTCGGCAAGGCCATGGCCGATGCCCGCGAGGGGCTCTCCGTGCAGTTGGAGGCGTTCGCCGCCAACACCATGGAGTACCTCAAGCAGGAACGCGACCTGCTGCTGGACGGCGTGGGCGTACCCGACATCGAGACCCGGATCGCCGGCCGGCACGTGCTGCTGGTGGTCCGCGGCTACGACTACAAGGCCGACCTGGACGTGCTGCGCCCCTACATCCGCGAGTTCAAGCCGGTCCTCATCGGCGTGGACGGCGGCGCGGACGCGCTGGTGGAGGCCGGGTACACGCCGGATCTGATCATCGGCGACATGGACTCGGTCACCGACGACGTGCTGCGCTGCGGCGCCGAGGTGATCGTGCACGCCTACCCGGACGGGCGGGCGCCCGGCCTGGCCCGGGTCCACCAGCTCGGCGTGCCGGCGATCACCTTCCCGGCCGCGGCGACCAGCGAGGACATCGCCATGCTGCTGGCCGACGAGAAGGGCGCCACGATGATCGTGGCGGTCGGTACCCACGCCACCCTCACCGAGTTCCTGGACAAGGGGCGCGGCGGGATGGCCTCCACGTTCCTCACCCGGCTCAAGGTCGGCGGTAAGCTGGTCGACGCCAAGGGGGTCAGCCGCCTCTACCGGCAGAACATCTCCGGGTCGTCGCTGCTGCTGTTGGTGCTGGCCGCGATCGCCGCGATGACCTCGGCGGTGGCCGTGTCGACGGTGGGCAAGGCGTACCTCGGGCTGGCCGCCGAGTGGTGGGACAACCTGATCTTCTCCATCGGGCGGCTGTTCTAGCTGCCCGAGTGCCGCCGTCCGACCCCGGACGCGTGCATTCCCCCGGCCGAGCGACGTTTGTGAAGGCGACACGGTTGTGATCAATTTTCGGTACCACGTGGTTTCCCTCACCGCGGTCTTCCTGGCCCTGGCCATCGGCCTGGTGGTCGGCACGGCCGCGCTCAACGGCCCGCTGTCGGACAACCTCAAGCGTCAGGTGAACGCGCTGTCGGACCAGAACACCCAGTACCGCAGCCAGGTGTCCCAGCTCATCACCGAGTCGAAGAAGTCCGAGGAGTTCGCCAGCGAGGCCGCGCCGCTGCTGCTGCAGGGCCGGCTGAAGGACCAGAGCGTGGTGCTGGTGTCGATGGAGGAGAGCAACACCTACGTCGGCGACCTGGCCGAAACGGTCGCGCTGTCCGGCGCGAAGATCACCGGCAGGATCGTCGTCAAGGACAAGTTCTTCGACCCCAAGAACAACAGCGTGCTGCTCGAACTGGCGCACAGCGTCGCTGCCGCCCTCGCTCACCCAGGCCCACTGAACAGCAACGGGGCCGAGACTGCCGGCTACCTGCTGGCCGCCATCCTGGTCAACCAGACACCGGCGATCCCCGCCGACGTCATGCGGTACGTGCTCAAGGTGTTCAGCGAAGCCGGCTACCTCAGCGTCTCCGACGACTTCGCGGGGGCCGCCAGAGGGATCATCTTCGTCGCGGCCCAGCCCTACGTGGACAGCTCGGCGTCGGGCAAGAACGCCGCCGTGCTCACCGTGACCGACCAGTTCGACAAGGTCGGTCCGATGGTGGTCGCGGCCAACGGGGTGGCGGGCGACGGCAACATCATCTCCGAGGTGCGTGGCGACCCGACGCTGTCCAAGACCATCTCCACGGTGGACAACGTGGCCACCCCGGCCGGCCGGATCGCCACCACCCTGGCCACGGTCGAGCAGGTGCAGTTCGCCAAGACCGGCCACTACGGCACCAGCGGCGGTGCCAACGTCGTGGCTGCCGAAGCTGACCCCGTGAGCCGCCGGGGGAGTCTGGGCGCGCTCGCCCTGGCCGGGATCGGCGGGTACGCGGCCCGGGCCGCGCTGCGTGCCATCGCCGCGCAGCCGCGGGCCGCCGCGCTGGATCGGACGAACTTCCGGGGTCGTACCGTCACGCTGGCCGGTGGGCCGGCGCTCGCGGTGGCCGCCGCCGGTACCGGTGCGCTCGGCGCGGGCAGCGTGCCGGCCGCCGGCGCGGTACTCGTCGCCGGCCTCGGCTCGGGCGCGGTCGGGCTCTACGACGACGTAGTGGGCGCCCGGCCCGAGCAGCGTTCGGCGAAGGGCTTCCGGGGCCACCTCGGGGCGCTACGGCACGGCCGGGTCACCGCCGGACTTGTCAAGATCGTCGGAGTAGGTGCGGCCGGGTTGGCCGCATCGGCGCTGCTCTCCGCCGAACGGGACCGCCGGGGCGCGGCCCGGCTGGTGGACGTGGCGCTCGGCGCGGGGCTGATCGCCGGTACCGCAAACCTGGTCAACCTGCTCGACCTGCGTCCCGGCCGGGCGCTCAAGGCCGGTCTGCTGATCGGCGCTCCGCTGGCCGCCGGCCGACGCGGCACCCTGGTGGCCGGTCCGCTGGGCGCGGCCGGCGCGCTGCTCCCCGCCGACCTGGGCGAGGAGATCATGCTCGGCGACGCCGGCGCCAACGCGCTCGGCGCGGTCCTCGGGGTCGCGCTGGCGGCCAGAACCGGGCCGGTGCTGCGGGCGGCGCTGCTGGCCGGCGTGGCAGGCCTGACCGCCGCCAGCGAGCGGGTCAGCTTCACCGCGGTCATCGAGCGCACGCCCGGCCTGCGCGAGCTGGACGCGCTCGGCCGGCATCCCGGCTGAGCGGTGACCGTGGACGATCCGTCGTCGGACGCCCTGCGGGTCGCCGAGGACGTCGAACTGGCCGCACTGCCGGCCGTTGCCGACCCGACCCCGGCCGAATCCGAGCCGACCCCGACTGAGCCCGAGCCGACCCCGACTGAGCCCGAGCCGATCGCGGCCGAACTCGAGCCGGCCCCGGGCGGTGACACCGCCCGTCCAACGCGGTCACCGACCGGTTGTCGCCGGTGCCGGTGCGGGCACTTCCGTTGGCGGCCCGGCTTCCGGTTGGTGGCACGGCTTCTGGTGGTGGCACGGCTTCTGGTGGCGGATGCGGCTCTTGGTGGCGGTGCGGCTTCCGGTGGCGGTGCGGTTTCCGGGGGCGGCCGGGTTCGCGGTGGCCGGGCGGTCAGCGGGGGGATCGCCGGGGCGGCGGCGCTGATCGCGGTGCTCACCATTGCCAGCCGGATCGCCGGTCTGGCCCGTACCTTCGTCTTCGCGCGCGCCGCAGGGGTGACCAACCTCAGCGACGTGTACCTGGCCGCGAACACCATCCCCAACGTCATCTTCGAGGTGGTGGCCGGCGGGGCGCTGGCCGCCCTGGTGGTGCCGCTGCTCGCCGGGCACATCGCCCGTGGCGACCGGGCGGCCGTCGGGCGGACCACCTCGGCGCTGCTCGGCTGGGTACTGCTGATCCTGGTGCCGCTCGCCGTCGCGCTGGCCGTCGCCGCGTACCCGGTGATGTGGCTGCTACGGCACAACGCCAGCGCCGACGAGCTGGCCGCCGGTACCCGGATGCTGCGGATCTTCGCACCGCAGTTGCCGCTCTACGGCATCGGAATCGTGCTCACCGGCGTGCTCCAGGCACACCGCCGGTTCGCCTGGCCGGTGCTCGCGCCGCTGCTGTCCAGCATCACCGTGATGGCCGCGTACACGCTGTTCGCCCTGGACCAGCCGGCGGGAGTGGACATCCCCGGAGTCAGCCTGGGCGGCGAGTTGATCCTCTCGGTCGGCACCACGCTCGGCGGTGGCCGTGCTCACCCTGTGCCTGGCGCCGCCGGTGCGCCGGCTGGGCCTGCGGGTACGGCCCACGCTGCGGTTCGAGCCGGGCGCGGCGGCCCGGGTACGCGGCCTGGCCGCCGTGGGGGTGCTCACCGTCGTCGCCCAGCAGGCCGCCACGCTGGCCGCGATCGTGGTCGTGCAGTGGCACACCGCCCCGGGGTCCCTGGTGCTGTTCAGCCAGGCGCAGACGGTCTACCTGCTGCCCTGGGCGGTGCTCGCGGTGCCGCTGGCCACCTCGGCGTACCCGGTGCTGGCCCGCGCCTACGCGGAGCGTGACGAGCCGGCCTTCGGTCGTACCCTGGCCGGCTCCGGACGCAGCGTGGTGGTGCTCTGTGGGCTCGGCGCGGGCGGTCTGGTGGCGGTCGCCGGGCCGGCCGCCGGAGCGCTCGGAGTGATCGCCCGGAACGTGCCGGCCCCGGGGTACACCACGCTCACCGCGACGATTATCGCCTTCGCGCCCGGACTGTTCGGTTACGGGCTGTTCGCGCTGTACTCCCGGGCGCTCTACGCACGCGGCGAGAACCGCGCCGCCGCCCGCGCCACCCTGCTCGGCTGGGGCGTCGCCACCGCGCTGTCGGTGCTGCTCGCCGCGCTGGCGCCGGCCGGGCAGCGGGTGCCGGCGGTGGCCGTCGGCAACTCGGTCGGCATGCTGCTGCTCGGCGTGGTGCTGATCCGGCTGGTCCGGGCCCGGGCGGGCGCCCCGCGCGGTGGCCGGAGTCTGGCGGGCAGGCGCGGTGTCGGTGCTCGCGGGTACCGTGGCGGCGGTGGCGGGAGTGTCCGTCCGGTTGCTCGCTGCCGTCCGCCCCGGGCCTGGCCGGTCAACTGCTGGCGGGCATGCTGTCCGGGGTGGTGGCCACTCTCGGCTTCCTGCTGGTCGCCGGGTGGCTGGCCCGCGAGCAGGTGGCGCCGCTGCTGCGCCGGGCGCTACGGCTGGTCCCGGGGCTGCGGCGGCCCGCGGGGCTGCGGCTGGCCCGGCGCGGCGGCGCGCCCGCCGGGCACCGGGTGGGCAGGAACAGGCGCCGGTCGACGGCCGGCAGCAGAGGGAGGACGAATGAGCCCGCGGGTCGCGCTGGTGCTCGGGTCGAGCACGGGCGGAGTGGGTACCCACGTCGCCCGGTTGGCCCAGGCGTTGATCGCCGCCGGCCAGCCGGTCACCGTGTACGGGCCGGCCGAGACCGACGAGCGGTTCGGCTTCGCCGCCACCGGGGCCGCCTTCGTCGCCGGTGGAGATCCCGGCCAGCCCCCGTCCCCGCGACGCCGCCGCCGTCGCCACCCTGCGCCGGGCCTGGCGGGAGACGCCGCCCGACGTGATCCACGCGCACGGCCTGCGCGCCGGCCTGGTCGCCGCGCTGGCCCGACCGGAGCTCGTCCCGCTGGTGGTGACCTGGCACAACGCGATCCTGCGCCGGTGGGCGTGAAGGGCCGCGCGCTGGCCCTGCTGGAGCGCCGGGTGGCCCGTAGCGCCCAGGTCAGCCTGTGCGTCTCCAGCGACCTGGTGGACCGGGCCCACGCTGCTCGGCGGGCCGGACGTGCGGCTGTCCCCGGTGTCCGCCCCGCCGCTGGCGCCGCCCACCGCCGACCGCGCCGCCGTGCGCGCCGAGCTGGAGCTGGCCCGACGACGCGCCGATGGTGCTCGCGGTCGGCCGGCTGCACCCGCAGAAGGCGCACCACATCCTGATCTCGGCGGCGGCCCGGTGGCGGCTGCGGCAACCCCGGCCGACCGTGTTCATCGCCGGCACCGGCCCCAGCTTCATCGCCGCTCGGCGCCCAGGTCTCCGCCGAACGCGCCCCGGTGGAGCTGCTCGGCTTCCGCGCCGACATCGCGAACCTGCTGGCCGCCGCCGACGTCGCGGTGGTCACCAGCGTCTGGGAGGGTAGCCAGCTGTTCGCCCAGGAGGCGCTGCGGGCCGGCGTTCCGCTGGTCGCCACCGCGGTGGGTGGCCAGCCGGAGCTGGTCGGCGACGGCGCGGTGCTGGTACCCGCCGGTGACGTGGACGCGGTCGACGCGGCCGTCACCCGGCTGCTCGACCACCCGGCCGAGCGGGCCGAACTGGCCGACCGTGCCCGGCGCGCAGGCGCTGAGCTGGCCGACCGAGCCGCAGAGCATCGACCGGGTCCTCGACGTGCTACCGCCGGAACTGCGCCCCGGTGCTCCCAGGCGGAGTCGACTGACGATGAACCGGCTGCTGCCCGCCATCGCCGCCGTCCTGATCGCGGCGACCGGCGTGTTCGGGCTGCTCTCCCGCCCGGCCACCGCCTCGCCCACCGGTCGGGCCGACTACGTCGTGGTGGCCGGCGCGGCCGGGCTGCGCTGGGACGACATCAACGCCACCGACACCCCGACGCTGTGGAAGCTGGCCCAGCAGGGCTCGATCGGTGCCCTGTCGGTACGTTCGGCCGCTGCCCTGACCTGCCCCGCCGACGGCTGGCTCACGCTCGGCGCCGGCAACCTGGCGCGGCGCGGCAGTGATCCGCAGGTGGACGCGACCGGGCAGTGTCCGGCCATGTCGGTACCGCTGGCCCGACCGGACAGCATCGGCGCGTCCCTCACCGACCAGGCCAAGGTCGTCCAGTTGAACAAGGAGCTGCCGTACGGCGCGCAGCCCGGGGCGCTGGCGGAGGCGGTGCGCTGTACCGCGGCGGTGGGTACCGGCGCGGCCGTGGCCGCCGCGCGGCCGTACGGGCGGGTGGACAAGTACGCCGAGGAGTTCCCTACCGACCTGCGCGGCTACCTGGCCAGTTGCGTGCTCTCGATGGTCGACCTGGGCACGCTGACCGCCGTTGACCCGGCGGTGCGCCAGCAGCAGGCCACCGCCGTGGACAACCAGCTCGCCACGGTGCTGGCCAACCGGCCGGCCCGGTCGCTGCTGCTGGTCGCCGGGCTGGCCGACACCCAGGCCGGTACCCGGCTGCACGTGGCGATCGCGGACGGCCCCGGGTACTCGGGCGGCTGGCTGACCTCGTCGAGTACCGCCCGGACCGGGTACGTGCAGCTCGCCGACCTGGCCCCGACCGTGCTCGCCGCGCTGGACAAGCCGGTACCCGCCGCAGCTCTTCGCCGGGCAGCCGGCGGCCAGCCAGTCCGGCCGCCCCGGCAACCTGACCGGCGCGGTCCGGGAGCTCGCCGACGCCGACCGCCAGGCCAGTGCCCAGCGCAGCGTGGCCGGTGGCTTCTTCCTGTGGCTGGCGATCGCCGAGCTGACCCTGTTCCTCGCCGTGGTGCCGCTGCTGCGCCGGGCCCGCCGCCATGTCGGCCTGCACCACACCACACCTGCGCCCGGTCCCGCACGCGCTGGTCCGGACGGTGGAGCTGGCCCTGGTGGCGGCGGCGCTGGCGATTCCGGCCGCGCTGGTCGCCGACGCCGTGCCCTGGTGGCGTGCCGACGACTCGGGTCTGCTGTTCGGAGCGGTCACGGTGGCGCTGAGCCTGGCGCTGACCGCGGCGGTGGCGGCCGGTCCGTGGTGGCGTGGCGCGCTCGGCCCGGCCGGTGCGGTCGGCGGCGTCAGCGCGGCGATCATCGCCCTGGACGTGGTGACCGGGGCGCGGTTGCAGCTCAACGGCGTCGCCGGGTACTCGGCGCTGGAGGGTGGCCGGTACGCCGGCCTGGGTACCGTCGGCCTCGGCCTGTTCACGGCCGGGGTGCTGCTGCTCACCGGGGCGCTCGCCCAGCGGGTCGGCCGACGCTGGCGGCCCGCTTTCGTGGCGGCCGCCGGAGCGTTGGCCATCGTCCTGGTCGGCAGCCCGTACCTGGGCGCTGACGCGGGTGGAGCGGTGGCGCTGACTGCCGGGGTGTGTCTGGCCGCGGCGATCTGTACCGGCGGCTGGCTCACCTTCGCCCGGCTGGCCTGGGCCACGCTGGCCGGCATGCTGGTACGGCCGGCTTCGCGCTGCTGGACCTGCGCCGACCGCCGGCCGAACGGGGCCGGCTCGGTCAGTTGACCACCACACGGTGGTGCCGGGGCGGACCACGTTCGGCCACGAGCATTTTCGGCTTCACGTCGAGCCCGCTCACCCTGATCGCGCTCGGTCGCGGTGATGCTCGGGATGATCGGCATGCTGGCTCCCTGGGGTGGCCTGAAGCGGGTCTTCGGCCTGTACCCCTCGATGCGGGCGGCGCTGGTCGGGATCACCGTGGCCGGTGTGATCGGCGGCCTGGTGGACGGCGTCGGGCTACTGGTCGCCGGCGCGGCGGCGGCCACCGCGGTACCGGTCGCGGCCCTGGCCACCCTGCGGGTGCTCGACCACGCCGACGACCGCACCGTGGCCCTGGCCGTCTCTTCGGTCACCCAGACCACTGCGGCAACTCCGCCCGACCCCGCCGCCCGGCGCCGTCGGCGTCGGTGTCGTCGGACGAGCCCGACTGCCGTCGGTGCCGTCCGACGAGCCGGACGACACCTCCGACTCCGACCCTCCCGGGACCCCGACCGGGGGACAACCGCCCTGCCCAGCGTGGCCTGAGGTTGCGCGGAAGTTAGAAAGATCTCGATGTACGGCCTGAATGTGAAGCGGCCCTGCACTTTCCGGCCGTTGATCGAGAACTTGCGGGAGCACCGGTGCGACCCGCCGGGCGGGTCGGGGGCCCGGACGGGCAGGTGGGCCCGGAGAGGTGTTACCGTGAAGTCCCGTGGATCGTGTGATCTTCACGCGATACGAAAACAACCACGGGAGCAAACGGTGGCCCCTTCAGCACGGACGACCAGGCACATCTTCGTCACCGGGGGCGTCGCCTCCTCACTAGGCAAGGGGCTCACCGCCTCCAGCCTCGGAAACCTGCTCAGCGCCCGCGGTCTCCGCGTGGTCATGCAGAAGCTGGATCCGTACCTCAATGTCGATCCGGGGACGATGAACCCGTTCCAGCACGGTGAGGTGTTCGTCACCGAGGACGGCGCCGAGACCGACCTGGACGTCGGGCACTACGAGCGGTTCCTCGACCGGGACCTGTCCGGCAGCGCGAATGTCACCACCGGCCAGGTGTACTCCGAGGTGATCGCCAAGGAGCGGCGCGGCGAGTACCTCGGCGACACGGTGCAGGTGATCCCGCACATCACCAACGAAATCAAGTCCCGGATCCGGGCGATGGCGCTGCCCGACGAGGACGGCCGTACCCCCGATGTGGTGATCACCGAGGTCGGCGGCACGGTGGGCGACATCGAGTCGCTGCCGTTCCTGGAGGCGATCCGCCAGGTGCGCCACGACATCGGCCGGGACAACTGCTTCTACCTGCACGTGTCCCTGGTGCCCTACCTGGCCCCGTCGGGTGAGCTGAAGACCAAGCCGACCCAGCACTCGGTGGCCGCGCTGCGCAACATCGGTATCCAGCCCGACGCGCTGGTCTGCCGCTCCGACCGGGAGATCCCGACCAAACTGAAGGAGAAGCTCGCGCTCTACTGCGACGTGGACCGCGACGCCGTGGTCTCCGCCCCGGACGCGCCGAGCATCTACGACATCCCCAAGGTGCTGCACCGCGAAGGTCTGGACGCCTACGTGGTCCGCCGGCTCGGACTCTCCTTCCGGGACGTCGACTGGGGCCGCTGGGACGACCTGCTGGAGCGGGTACACCACCCCAAGCACGAGGTCACCGTGGCGATCGTGGGCAAGTACGTGGACCTGCCGGACGCGTACCTGTCGGTGTCCGAGGCGATCCGGGCGGCCGGCTTCGGCCACCGGGCCAAGGTCACCCTGCGCTGGGTACCCGCCGACGAGTGCGTCAGCGCCTCCGGGGCGGCCGCCGCGCTGGCCGGCGCGGACGGTGTGCTGATCCCGGGCGGCTTCGGGGTACGCGGCATCGAAGGCAAGATCGGTGCCGTCCGGTACGCCCGCGAGCACGGCGTACCCACCCTCGGCCTGTGCCTGGGCCTGCAGTGCATGACCATCGAGGTGGCCCGGCACCTGGCCGACCTGGACGGGGCGAACTCCACCGAGTTCGACGCCGACGCGGCCCACCCGGTGATCGCCACCATGGCCGAGCAGGAGCACATCGTGGCCGGCAGGGGCGACATGGGTGGCACCATGCGGCTCGGCTCGTACCCGGCGAAGCTGGTGACCGACTCGCTGGCCGCGCAGGCGTACGGCGGCACCGAGGTCACCGAACGGCACCGGCACCGCTACGAGGTGAACAACGCCTACCGGGACGCTCTCGACAAGGCCGGGCTGCACATCTCCGGTACCTCGCCGGACGGCAAGCTGGTCGAGTTCGTCGAGCTGGATCCGGCGCTGCACCCGTTCTTCGTGGCCACCCAGGCGCACCCGGAGCTGAAGAGCCGGCCGACCCGGCCGCACCCGCTGTTCGCCGCGTTCGTCGGCGCGGCGATCGCGTACAACGACGCCGACCGGCTCCCGGTGGAGCTGGCCGAGTCGGCGGCCACCGCATGAGCATGACCGTCTCCGCTCAGTACCCGGTGCGGGCCCGCCACCAGCGGTTCCACGGCACGATGTTCGACGTGGTCAGCGACGAGGTCGGGATGCCCGGCGGCCGGTACGCCCAGCGCGACTACCTGGTGCACCTGGGCGCGGTGGGCGCCGTCGCGGTGGACGACGAGGACCGGATCGTGCTGGTGCGCCAGTACCGGCACCCGGTCGGCGACACCCTGTGGGAGCTGCCGGCCGGGCTGATGGACGTGGCCGGCGAGGACCTGGTGGTGGCCGCCGCCCGGGAGCTGGCCGAGGAGGCCGACCTGATCGCGGCGCACTGGCAACTGCTGGTCGACGTGCACCCCTCGCCGGGCAGCACCAACGAGGTCATCCGGCTGTTCCTGGCCCGCGGCCTGACGTCGGTCCCGGCCGCCGACCGGCACCAGCGCCACGACGAGGAGGCCGGGATCACCACCGAGCGGGTCGACCTGGACCGGGCCGTGGCGATGGTGCTGGCCGGCGAGATCACCAACGCGGCCTGCGTGATCGGCGTGCTGACCGCGGCGCGGCTGCGGGATCAGGGTTGGCCCACGGGGGTACGGGCTGCGGACGCCCCGCTGCCCCGCCGCCCGCTCGCCCCGGTCGTGGGGGAGTAGCGCCGTGCTCGCGGGAGCGGAGCTGGTCGCCTTCCTGGCCGCCACCGACCTGCGCCGGGCCGAGGACTTCTTCGGCGGCGTGCTCGGCCTGGACCACCGGGAGACCACCGGGTACGCGGCGGTGTTCCAGGCCGGGCCGACCACGCTGCGGGTGACCCTGACCGACCGGGTGACCCCGGCCGCGTACACCGTGTTGGGTTGGACGGTCGCGGACCTGCCGGCCAGCGTCGCGCAACTCGCCGGCCGGGGCGTGACCACCGAGTTCTTCGACGGCCTGCCGCAGGACGACGCGGGCATCTGGACGACTCCCGACGGCGCCCGGGTGGCCTGGTTCCGCGACCCCGACGGCAACCTGCTCTCCCTCACGCAGCCGGCCTGACCGCTCGGGACCGCCGGGCGGACAGGCCGGGCGGGCAGACGGGCGGGCAGGCGACGGCAGGACCGGCGGTCGGCGGCGCGCTCCGTGGCCCGCTACGCGACGCTGCGTGGATTGGTGCGCAGGGCGGTTGACGGTTGTCCGACGTCGACGACAGGCGGGCGGGCAGACGGGCGGGCAGGCGACGGCAGGCCCGGCGGGCGGCGGCGCGTCGCGGCCCTCCACGCGACACAGCGTCAACCGGAGCGCAGACTGGTTGACAGGTTGTTCGCGTTGCGGGGCCGCCCCCGGACCTAGACTCCGCCGGGTGGGCGCCGATCGCGTCCGCCGAAAGTGCCACCCGGCAACGGCGCCGGGGGCGGAACAGAAGGGGTCCACCGTGAAGGTCGCCATTCCACGTGAGGTCAAGAACCACGAGTACCGGGTGGCGATCACCCCCGCTGGCGTACACGAGTTCATCCGCAACGGTCACCAGGTCTACATCGAGACGGGCGCCGGCACCGGCAGCGCCATCACCGACGCCGAGTACGTCGCGGCGGGCGCCACCATCCTGCCGGACGCCGACCAGACCTGGGCCGCCGGCGAGCTGGTCCTCAAGGTCAAGGAGCCGGTCACCGAGGAGCACCACCGGATGCGTCCCGGTCAGGTGCTCTTCACCTACCTGCACCTGGCCGCCGCCAAGGACGTCACCGAGGCGCTGCTGGAGCACAAGGTCACCGGCATCGCCTACGAGACGGTGGAGGACGCCGACGGCTCGCTGCCGCTGCTCGCGCCGATGTCCGAAGTGGCCGGTCGGCTCGCTCCGCTGGTCGGCGCGTACCACCTGATGGCCTCCGGCGGCGGTCGCGGCACCCTGCTCGGCGGGGTCTCCGGCGTGTACCCGGCCAAGGTGGTCGTTATCGGCGCGGGCGTCTCCGGCACCAACGCGGCCGCCATCGCGGTCGGCATGCAGGCCCAGGTGCTGCTGCTGGACAAGAACCTGAACCGGCTGCGCCAGGCCGACGCGCTCTACCGCGGCCAGCTCACCACGGTGGCCTCCAACTCCTACGAGATCGAGCGCGCGGTGCTCGACGCCGACCTGGTCATCGGCGCGGTGCTGGTACCCGGCGCGAAGGCCCCGACCCTGGTGAGCAACGAGCTGGTCAGCCGGATGAAGCCGGGCAGCGTGCTGGTGGACATCGCCATCGACCAGGGCGGCTGCTTCGAGGACTCGCACCCGACCACGCACGCCGACCCGGTCTACCGGGTCCACGACTCGCTGTTCTACTGCGTCGCCAACATGCCCGGCGCGGTCCCGCACACCAGCACCTACGCGCTCACCAACGTCACCCTCCCGTACGCCGTGGAGCTGGCCAACCGCGGCTGGCGGGACGCCCTGCGCGCCGACCCGGCGCTGGCCGCCGGCCTGAACACCCATGACGGCGAGGTCGTCTACGCCGAGGTGGCCCAGGCGCACGGACTGCGCCCGGTCGACCTGGCCGAGGTTCTGGCCTGAGCACCGCGGCCCGTTCCGCCCCGGAGGTCGAGGTACCCGCCGCGCTGGCCCGTGCCGTGCGCGGGTACCTCGACCACCTGACCGTGGAGCGGGCGCTCGCCGGCAACACCCTCTCCTCGTACCGGCGGGACCTGACCCGGTACACCCAAACCCTTGCGGTGCTGGGGATCGACTCGCTCGCGGCGGTCCGGCCGACGGACCTGACCGGGTACCTGGCGCTGCTGCGGGCCGGCGACGAGGAGCACCCGCCGCTGGCCGCCGCGTCCGCCGCCCGCGCGGTCAGCGCCGTACGCGGCCTGCACCGGTTCGCGGTGGCCGAGGGGCTCGCCGAGCACGACCCGTCCCGGGACGTCGCCCCGCCGGTACCGCCGCGCCGGCTGCCGAAGGCGCTGGACGTGCACCAGATCGAGGCGCTGCTGGCCGCCCCGGGCGACGACGGCCCGCTGGCGTTGCGCGACCGCGCGCTGCTGGAGTTCCTGTACGGCACCGGGGCGCGCATCTCCGAAGCGGTCGGCACCGCCGTGGACGACCTGGACCTGGCCGACGGCTCAGTCACCTTGCACGGCAAGGGCGGCAAGACCCGGCTGGTCCCGGTGGGCCGGCTGGCGGTCGCCACGGTGACCGGGTACCTCAGCCGGGGCCGCCCGGCCCTGACCACCGGCCGCAGCCACGCGGTGTTCCTCAACTCCCGTGGCGGCCCGCTGTCCCGGCAGAGCGCGTGGGCCATCCTGCGCGGCGCCGCCGCACGGGCCGGCCTGGACGAGGCCAACATCTCCCCGCACACGCTGCGCCACTCCTACGCCACCCACCTGCTCGACGGCGGCGCCGACGTGCGGGTGGTGCAGGAGTTGCTCGGCCACGCTTCGGTGACGACCACCCAGATCTACACCCTGGTCACCGTCGACCGGCTACGCGAGGTCTACGCCACCAGCCACCCCCGCGCCCGCTGATCCGCCCGCCGGCCGCGCCTGCTGGACCAGCAAGCCTGCCGGACCGGTGTTCGACGGTCGCTGCCTGTCGGACCGAGCCCTGCGGCGGAGACGGAGATCCTCGGCCACCTCGGCGCGACGCTGCGCGCCCGGGGCGAGCTGGCGAGGGCCGCCCGGTGGAGACGGTCAGACCCGGTCGGTGGTGACCGGCTCCGGTTCGCTGCCGGCCGGCGTGGAGTCCTCGACGGCGCGGGCCGCCAGGCGGGCCTCGGCCACGCTCACCGCGGCGTCCTGCAGCCGATCCTGGAGCTGCCCGCCCACCCGCCGGCCCGCCACGGTGGCCGAGACGCCGTCGGCCACCAGGGCGGCCTGCTCCTCGGTTGCCGAGCGGCCCCACAGGCTGGCCGCCGCGGCCACCACGGCGATCACCGGCACCGCCAGCTTCTTGGCCAGCTTGGCCTCCACCGGGCCGGCGCCGGCCTCGGCCACCGCGAGCGCCCGGATGTCCACGTCGCCCAGACCCGCCTCGCGGATGTCGCGCATCCGCTGGGCCGCGCGGGCGCTCGCCCCGGCAGTGTCGGCCTGACTGGGCACCGGCCGGGCCGGGGTGAAGCTGCGCCGCACCGGATGCCCGGTGACCACATCCAGCAGGTACGCGCCGGGCACGGTGGCCACGGCGCTCTCGCCGACCGGGCCGAGAGCCACCGGTGCGTCCCCGACCAGCAGGTCGGAGAGGCTGACCCGGTGCCCGAGCGCGGCGGAGAGCACCACCGGCAGGGCCAGCAGCTGCTCGGCGGTCAGCGACCGGGTGCCCCGCTCCACCGAGGTCAGCCAGGCCACTGTCCAGTCCAGACCGTTGGCCCGGGCGGTGGGTACCAGATCCTCGGGCGCGCGCCCGGCGGCCAGCCGTAGCCGGCGAAGGTTGCCGGCGACCAGCTCACGCAGGCTGACCGGGGGAGTTGGGCTCATCGGGCGCACGGCGCTGAAACTAGCGCACCGTGGGCGGGTCCGCACAAGGGGCGACGGACCCGGTGTCCGTCTCGTACCGAGATTCCCGGCACGCAACACGCCGAGCGCGGCTACGACGACCGGGCTGCCGGTGGCGTACAGTCGGGCGCACGGCTCGCACTCTGCGGGAGTGTGGTCGCCAACGATCCGCAGGTTCCGGCGCACTTTCACGCGATGGTCCGCGGCAGGCGGCAGCGGCGTGGCCGACAGCTCGTCGGAGATGAGGCGTGAGAGGGAGATGACAGGCATCGGGCGGCAAGCCGAGACGTGGACAACTCAGCTACGCGCCGAACAGTCCGCACTCGACCTCGGTGCTGAGCTGGGGCCGGCCGATCCGACCGCGTTCACCGCGCGTCGCCCCATCCCGCAACCGATCCCGCTCGACCGGCACGGCCCGGCCCGCATCATCGCGATGGCCAACCAGAAGGGCGGCGTCGGCAAGACCACCACCACCATCAACCTCGGCGCCGCGCTGGCCGAGTACGGCCGCCGGGTGCTGCTGGTCGACTTCGACCCGCAGGGCGCGTTGTCGGTGGGTCTCGGCGTCAACCCGCACAACCTCGAGCTGACCATCTACAACCTGCTGCTGCACGACGACTGCACCATCGAGGACATCCGGATCAAGACCGACATCGACGGCCTGCACCTGCTGCCGGCCAACATCGACCTGTCGGCCGCCGAGATCCAGCTGGTCACCGAGGTCGCCCGGGAGATGGCGCTGGCCCGGATCCTGCGCCCGGTGCTCAAGGAGTACGACTTCATCCTGATCGACTGCCAGCCGTCCCTCGGCCTGCTCGCGATCAACGCGCTGACCTGCGCGCACGGCGTGCTCATCCCGCTGGAGTGCGAGTTCTTCTCGCTGCGCGGCGTGGCCCTGTTGCTGGACACCATCGACAAGGTGCGCGAGCGGCTCAACTTCGACCTGGAACTCGAAGGCATCCTGGCGACCATGTACGACTCGCGCACCACGCACTGCCGCCAGGTGCTGCAGCGGGTGGTCGAGGCGTTCGGCGACAAGGTGTACCAGACGGTCATCACCAAGACCGTGAAGTTCCCCGAGTCGACGGTGGCCGGTACCCCGATCACCTCCCTCGATCCGGCCTCCTCGGGGGCGCGCAACTACCGGCAGTTGGCACGCGAGCTCATCGCGCAGGCCGCCGACCGGGCATAGCGCTGCCGGCACAGCCATGAGCTACGGTCTGCGGGTGACCGTGCCCGCCGACGCGCCCGTACCCGGCCCGCTGGTACCCACCCAGGCGGCCCCGGCCGGCCCCGCCCGCCCGCCGGACACCGCTCCCGACGCGCTCGACGACAGCCACCCTGTCGACGCCGCGGACCCTGCCGCCACCACCACCGTTGAACCCGTCGAGTCGGTCCACCTGAACGATCCGGCCGGCCCCGGCGACCCGTCGGACGCTGTCGGCCCCGCCGACCCGTCGGACGCTGTCGGCCCCGCCGACCCGTCGGACGCTGTCGGCCCCCGCGATACGTCGGATGCGGTCGCGGCCGTGGCGGTCGCCGTGGTGGAGCCGATCACCGGGTTCCGGGTGTCGCTGGTCAACTTCGAAGGCCCCTTCGACCTGCTGCTCCAGCTCATCGGCAAGCACAAGCTGGACGTCACCGAGGTCGCGCTCTCCAGGGTCACCAACGAGTTCATCGCCTACATCAAGGCCATGGGCGAGGACTGGGACCTGGACGAGGCCAGCGAGTTCCTGGTCATCGCGGCCACCCTGCTGGACCTCAAGGCGGCCCGGCTGCTGCCGACCGCGGCGGTCGAGGACGAGGAGGATCTGGCCCTGCTGGAGGCCCGGGACCTGCTCTTCGCGCGACTGTTGCAGTACAAGGCTTTCAAGGAGGCGGCCGCGTACATCGCGCAGCTGTCCGAGACCGGCAACCGGCGCTGGCCGCGCGCGGTCGGTCTGGAACTGCGGTTCGCCGAGGCGCTGCCCGACCTGATCCTGGGCATCGGCCCGGCCCGGCTGGCGGCGCTGGCCGCCCGGGCGATGACGCCCAAGCAGACCCGGGTGGTCTCCATCGACCACGTGCACCTGGTCCGGGTCAGCGTCCGCGAGCACGCCGCCGCGCTGCGGGAGAAGCTGGCGCGGCTGGGTACCGCCACCTTCCGTACGCTGTGCAACGACTGCCAGTCGACGTTGGAGGTGGTTGCCCGCTTCCTCGCCCTGCTGGAGCTCTACCGTGAGGGCATGGTCACCTTCGACCAGATGGAGGCGCTCGGCGAGCTCACGGTGCGGTGGACCGGCCAGGATCCCGCCGCCGACCTGGACATCGACGAGTACGCCGGGAACCCGGCCGACAGCGCCGACCAGACTTCACCGGCGGTCGACGCGGCGGAAACGCTCCCGCCGGAGCACAGCGCCGGAAGATGACGTGGCGGAATCGGTCGCGGGGGAGCACGCGCCGGAAGATGACGTGGCGGAATCGGTCGCGGGGGAGCACGCGCCGGGAGAAGATCCGGTGGGCATTACGGAATCAGGGGAGAGCACGTGAACGACGGACCCGACCACGACGGCGCGCCCCGGCCGCCAGCGGACACGCTGGCCGCCCAGGCAGCGGCGTGGGTACCGCCGTGGGCCCGCCCCGCAGAACAGCCCACCGAGCCGTCCACCGACGACCCCGCCAGCGCGGCCGACCTCCCGGCCGAGCCGAGCGACTCCGTCACTCACCCGGTTGGCGACGCCCACCCGGTCAACCCCGCGGAATCCGCTCAGGAGACCGAACCTGTCTACGAGATCGAGCCGGCCGCCCAGGTCGAGCCGGTGGCTGAGGTCGAGCCTGCCGACCAGCTCGAGCCGGTGGTTGAAGCCGAGCCCGCCGGCGAAATCGAGCCTGGCGACGAGACTGAGCCGGTGGCAGCAGTCGGGCCCGTCGACCAGATCGAGCTGGCGGACGAGGTCGAGCTGGCGGACGAGGTCGAGTCTGTTGACCGGATCGAACTGGCCGACGAGGTCGAGCCTGATGGTGAGATCGTGCCTGCCGATCAGGACGAGTTCGCCGAGCAGGCTGAACGTGTAGCTGGCTGGGCGGCCGACGCCGAGTTGTCCGATGCGGCGGGCGCGGAATCCGAGTCGGACGCCGTCGACCTGGACGCCGTGGACCTGGACGCCGTCGACCTGGACGCCGTCGACCTGGACGCCGACGGTTTGGAGTCCGACGGTCTGGAGGCCGACGAGCCGGACGCCGATGCAGCGTGGGCCGGCACGCAGCTCGCCGACGAGGCGGAGTTGGTCGGTGGCGCGGAGCTGGTTGCCGAAGCGATGCCGGTTGCCGAGGCGGTCGAGGAGCGGGTCGGAGCGGTCGGGCTGGTCGCGGACGACACCCCGCCGGTGCCGATGGCGGACCTGCGGCCGGCGTTGGAGGCGATCCTGCTGGTGGTGGACGAGCCGGTCGGCGAGCAGCTGTTGGCGCAGGTCCTGGAGCAGCCGGTGGACGCGGTGGCGGCCGAACTGGCGGCGCTGGCCACCGAGTACGCCGCACACGGGAGGGGCTTCGAGCTGCGCCGGGCGGCCGGCGGCTGGCGGCTCTACACCCGGCCGGAGTACGCCGCGTACGTTGAGCGGTTTGTGTTGGACGGGCAGTCGGTCCGGCTCACCCAGGCCGCCCTGGAGACGCTCGCCGTGGTCGCCTACAAGCAGCCGGTCACCCGGGGCAGGATCTCCGCGATCCGCGGGGTGAACTGTGACGGCGTGGTCCGCACCCTGGTCACCCGGGGGCTGATCGACGAGGCCGGGATCGAGCCGGAGACCGGCGCCCACCTGTACCGCACCAGCAGCCTGTTCCTGGAGAAGCTGGGCCTGGACTCGGTGGACCAGCTGCCGCCGCTGGCCCCGTTCCTGCCCGACAACGTTGAGGAGATCGCCGGCGATGTCCAGCGGTGAACGCAGTACCGACACCCGCGAACGGCTGCAGAAGGTGATGGCCGCCGCCGGTATCGCGTCCCGGCGGGCCAGCGAGGAGCTGATCGCGGCCGGTCGGGTCCGGATCGACGGTCGGGTCGCCGAACTCGGCGACAAGGTCGATCCGCAGGTCGCCGAGATCCACGTGGACGGCGAGCGGGTGGTGGTCGACCAGGATCTGGTCTACCTGGCCATGAACAAGCCGCGCGGAGTGGTCTCCACGATGGCCGACGACAAGGGCCGGGCGGCCATCGCGGACTTCCTGGGCAGCCTGCCGCAGCGGGTCTTCCACGTGGGCCGGCTGGACGCCGACTCGGAGGGGTTGCTGCTGTTGACCAACGACGGGGCGCTCGCACACAAGCTGCTGCACCCCTCGTACGGGGTCGCCAAGACCTACCTCGCGGAGGTGCCGGGTCCGGTGCGCAAGAACCTCGGGCGCACCCTGATGGGCGGTGTCGAACTGGACGACGGGCCGGCCCGCGCGGACGCGTTCAAGCTGGTCGACTCGGTACCCGGGCGGGTGCTCGTGGAGATCGTCGTGCACGAGGGGCGTACCCACATCGTGCGGCGGATGCTGGAGCGGGTCGGGCACCCGGTGTCCCGGCTGGTGCGCACCGCGATCGGGCCGGTGAAACTTGGCGACCTGAAGTCCGGGCGGACCCGTCGGTTGAACCGCGGGGAGATCGCTGCGCTGTTCAAGGCCGTCGAGGACTGACCGGCGGGGTGTGCTTGGCCGCACCCCGGTGCTCCGCCGCGCGGCCGGCCCGACCGACCAGGCATGATTGTGGATGACAAGCCCGGGTACGGGCGTCGGGTGTGGCAGGAGTGCGCAGTGAAGCATTGGGTGGTGGCCGTTGACGGGCCGTCCGGTTCGGGCAAGTCGACTGTGTCGCGGCGGCTCGCGCAGGCGCTGGGCGCAAGCTACCTGGACACCGGCGCGATGTACCGGGCGGTGACCTGGGCTGTGCTGCGTGCCGGTGTCGACCCGGCCGATGCGGCCACCGTGGCCAAGGTGGCGTACGAGGCGGAACTGGTCAGTGGGGTCGACCCGACCGCGCCGACGATCTCGGTGGACGGGTCCGGCGTGGACGCCGAGATCCGCGGCGCCGAGGTGACCGCGGCGGTCTCCGCCGTCAGCGCCGTCCCCGCCGTGCGGGAGCTGATGGTGCACCGGCAGCGGGAGATCATCGCGGCGGCCGGCAGCATCGTGGTCGAGGGCCGCGACATCGGCAGCGTGGTCGCGCCGGACGCCGACCTCAAGGTCTTCCTCACCGCCTCGGCTGCTGCCCGCGCCCAGCGGCGCAGCGCCGAGCAGGCCGCCGACGTGCACGCCACCGCACAGGCGCTGGCCCGTCGGGACCACCTGGACTCGACCCGGACAGCCAGCCCGCTGGCCCAGGCCGCCGACGCGGTGGTGCTGGACTCCACCGAGTTGGGCATCGACGAGGTCGTACACCGGCTGTTGGATCTGCTGGCTCAGGCCGGCGCGCGGGTGCCGGCGTGAGCGACCAGACCGCGTTCGATCCGGCTGACTTCGAAGACTTCGATATCGAGGGTTTCGACGACTCGGACTTCGAACCTGAGCAGGAGGCCGACGGCGGCCCCGCGCACCAGTTCACCTCCGGGCCGGTCCCGGTGGTGGCCGTGGTGGGCCGCCCCAACGTCGGCAAGTCGACCCTGGTGAACCGGATCATCGGCCGTCGCCAGGCGGTGGTCGAGGACAAGCCCGGCGTGACCCGGGACCGGGTCGCCTACGACGCCAACTGGAACGGCCGGCGCTTCTCGGTGGTGGACACCGGTGGCTGGATGCCGGACGCCAAGGAGCGCGCCGCGGCCATCGCCGCCCAGGCCGAACTGGCCGTGAACACCGCCGACGTGGTGCTGTTCGTGGTGGACACCGTGGTCGGCTCCACCGACGAGGACGAGGCCGCGGTGAAGATGCTGCGGCGCAGCGCCAAGCCGGTGATCCTGGTCGCCAACAAGGCCGACAACAACAACATCGAGCTGGAAGCCAACGTGCTGTGGCAGCTCGGGCTCGGCCAGCCGTGGCCGGTCTCGGCGCTGCACGGGCGCGGCTCCGGCGACCTGCTCGACGAGGTGCTGGCCCGGCTGCCCGCGCCGGCCCCGAAGATCATTGAGAACCCGAGCCGGGGCCCGCGCCGGGTGGCCCTGATCGGTCGGCCCAACGTCGGCAAGTCCAGCCTGCTGAACAAGCTGTCGCGGGAAAATCGGGCCGTGGTCGACTCGGTCGCCGGCACCACCGTCGACCCGGTCGACTCGCTGGTGGAGATCGGCGGGCAGACCTGGCACCTGGTCGACACGGCCGGGCTGCGCCGCAAGGTCGCCACCGCCAGCGGCACCGAATATTTTGCCTCGCTGCGTACCAGCGCCGCCATCGAGGCGGCCGAGGTGGCGATCGTGCTGCTGGACGCCGCCGAGGTGATCAGCGAGCAGGACCAGCGGATCCTGTCCATGGTCACCGAGGCCGGCCGGGCGCTGGTGCTCGCCTTCAACAAGTGGGACCTGGTCGACGAGGACCGCCGCTGGTACCTGGACAAGGAGATCGACCGGGAACTCAAGCGGATCCCGTGGGCGATCAAGATCAACGTGTCCGCGTTGACCGGCCGGTCGGTGGAGAAGCTCGCCCCGGCGCTGCGTACCGCGCTGGGCAACTGGGAGCGGCGGGTACCCACCGGTCAGCTCAACCAGTGGCTGACCGCGCTGACCCAGGCCACCCCGCACCCGGTCCGCGGCGGGCGCGCACCGCGCATCCTGTTCGCCACCCAGGCCGGCATCTCGCCGCCCCGGTTCGTGCTGTTCACCACGGCCACGCTCGACGCGGGCTACGTCCGGTTCGTGGAGCGCAAGCTGCGCGAGGAGTTCGACTTCGAGGGCACTCCGGTACACATCTCGGTACGCCCCCGCAAGCGCCGCGACGGCACCACCCGCTGACCTGACAGCACCCGCACGCGGCCGGGCGCTTGCGCGTGCCGCGCGGAGGCTCACCGTCCGGTTGCCGACCGCCGGCCGGCGGACCGCAACATCGGTACCCGCTTCTGGCTCCCACCCCCTAGCCTGTCGACCATGGGATCAACTTCGGTCGCCCGGCTGGCCCGTACCGGCGCCGTCCTCGCTCTTCTCGCTCTGGTGCTGGGCACCGCCGCACCGGCCGCCGCCGCCGGACCGGAGCAGATCACCAGCTACGACACCGCGATCACGGTGGCGGCGTCCGGGCAGCTCGCGATCACCGAGACCATCGCCTACGACTTCGGCGGCAACAGCCGGCACGGCATCGTCCGCAAGATCCCGGCCCGGTTCCACTACGACGACAAACACGACCGGCTGTACCCGATCAGCGACGTGCACGTCACCCAGGACGGCGGCGCCGCCAAGGTGGACACCACGCTCCGGCAACTACTACGTCATCAAGATCGGCGATCCGAAGAGGACCATCAGCGGCAAGCACACCTACGTCATCTCGTACCACGTCGACGCCGCCATCAACGCCTTCCCCGACCACGACGAGCTGTACTGGAACGCGGTCGGCGTGGAGTGGGCGGTACCGATCCTCACCGCCAGCGCCACCGTCAACACCCCCGCCGCGATCACCGACACCACCTGCTACGCCGGCCCGGAGAACAGCCGGCTGAACTGCAACACGCACACCGCGTCCGGCGACACCGCCAGCTTCGACGAGTTCCCGCTCAGCGCCCACGACGGACTCACTGTCGTGGTCGCGATCCCGGCCGGCACCGTCGCCCAGCCCGGCCCCAAGTTGGTGGAGCGGCGCACGCTGGCGACCTCGTTCGCGCCCACTCCGTGGACCATCGGCGGGGCCGATCGCGCTGTTGCTGCTCGGCGTGGGCGGGGCGCTGCTGATCGGGTACCTGGTCGGCCGGGACCGCCGTTACGTGGGCATCCTGCCCGGTCTCACTCCGGAAGCCGACGACCCGAACGTGCAGGAGCGCAAGCCGTTGGTCGGCGGCCCACCGGTCTCGGTGGAGTTCACCCCGCCCGGCGACCTGCGCCCCGGCCAGGTCGGCACGCTCATCGACGAGCAGGCCAACACCGTCGACGTGACCGCCACCATCGTGGACTTCGCAGTGCGTCGGCACCTGCGCATCGAGGAGGTGCCCGGCGCCCGCCCGCGTGACCGGGACTGGAAACTGGTCAAGCTCACCGCCGGCGATCCCAAGTTCCTGCCCTACGAGCGCCGCCTCTTCGACGCCCTGTTCGAGGGCGGGAAGCAGGAGGTGCTGCTCTCCGACCTGAAGTTCCACTTCGCCACCGAACTGGCTGTCGCGCAGCGCGCCCTCTACGCCGACATGGTCGCCCAGGGCTGGTACCGGCAGAGCCCGCAGCGCACCCGCCAGGCGTCGTACGCCCTGGCCATCGTCGCGCTGGTGGTGGCCGTCGGGATCACCGGTCTGCTGGCCGCCTTCACGCATCTCGCCCTGCTCGGGCTCGGCCTGATCGTCGGGGCGATCGTGCTGCTCGCGGTGGCCGGCAAGTTCCCGGCCCGGACCGGCCGGGGCAGCGCGGCGCTCGCCCGGGTGCAGGGCTTCCGGCTCTACGTGGCCACCGCCGAGACCGACCAGATCGCCTTCCAGGAGCGGGAGCAGATCTTCTCCCGGTACCTGCCGTACGCGATGGTCTTCGGCCTGGTGGACCGCTGGGCCGGCGTCTTCAAGGACCTGGCCGCACCAGGCTCGTCCGGGCTCTACTGGTACGCCGGCGCACCGAACTGGAGCATGCTCTACTTCGCCCAGTCCATCGGCGCCTTCACCACGACCACCACCGGGACCATCGCCTCCACCATGCCGACGTCGTCCAGCGGTTCCGGAGTGTTCGGCGGCTCCGGCTTCGGCGGCGGCTTCTCCGGCGGCGGTGGTGGCGGAGGCGGCGGCGGAAGCTGGTGAGCCGTACCCATCGGCGTTCGGCTGGTCGGCGCCGCCGCTGACTTTTCGACCGCCCACCGGCGTTTTCGGGCACGTACCCCGGTGCCGTGCGGTCAGCCGTCCAGTGTCCGTGCCAACCAGGTGGCGATGAGCTCGAACAGGCCGGGAGCGCGTCGTTGCTGGCCGGTGACCGGGTCCGGGACGAGGATCCGGTGGTCGGCACCCGGGAACACGACGATGTGGTGTTCGGTGTGTCCCGACTTGGCGAACGCTGCCTCGTAGGCCGCGACGCTTGGCTCGGTCGGGACGAGGACGTCGTCGGAGCCGAAGATGGCCAGGATCGGGCAGCGCAGCGCTTCCAGAGCGGGTACCGGGTCGTAGTCGGCGATCCTGGCGAAGAACTCGAGTTCCTTGACGCTGGTTATCTCGGCCAGTTCGGCTGCTCTGGTGCCGAGCAGGTGAATCTCGCCGGTGAGAATGTCAGCCGGGTCGTCGCCGGCCCGCATTCGGGCGAGTACCCGGCGGTACAGGGCGAGCGCCTGGGCGATCTCCGCGGGTGTGTAGCCCTCCTGTGCCCCCTCGGCCTCGACCTGATACTCCTCGGCCTCGGCGACGGTGACGCCCGGTCCGGAGAGGCTGACGATCGCCTTGACGGCATCGGATGCGACCGCCGCAAGTGGTGCTACCCAGCCGCCCTGGCTGCCGCCGAACAGTGCGATGCGGTCGGGGTCGATCTCAGGCTGGGCAGCGACGAGCTGCCACGGCGGCCAGGGCCTCCTGCGCGCGGTCGTGCAGGGTGAGTCTGGTCCAGTCGCCGGTGGACGCGCCGCAGCCGGGCTTGTCGTACCCGAAGGTCGCCAGTCCTACGGCCGCGAGTCGAGCCCCGAGGTCCTCCCAGTTGCGGGCGATCCTGCCGGACGACGGACCCGACCCGGCAAGAATGATCACCGCGGGAACGGTCGATTCGGCGGACGCCGTGGGTGGCAGGTGCAGGTCACCGACGAGCCGATCGCCGTCGTGGTGGAAAGACAGTTCCCGGCGTACGGGTGTGAACAACACGGGCGAACCATATCGGCAGCTGGTGAGCGTCTCAACCGGCTTCGGCACCAGCGGAGACTCCGACGACGCTTCAGGACGGGTCAATAGACACGGGCACCAGGATCGAGCGCCCAGCGCTGGCAGGGGCACAGGTGTCACTGCCAGGCATGCGCAGCGGCAGTGCACAACGAGCCCGACTGCCGGCCCCGACTGGTTCCTGCCAGCAACCACCCTAGGACGCTTTAGCGGGTGTGACTGGTGAGACAGTCGCGTACCGGCGGGCAGGGGAGTGCCGCGCAGCCCTGCTCGCCTGTGCGCTACGCTGTACCGGCTGTCGCACGGGCAAACCCCGTACGACATCGGGACGTGGCGCAGCTTGGTAGCGCACTTGACTGGGGGTCAAGGGGTCGCAGGTTCAAATCCTGTCGTCCCGACAGTGGGAAGGTTCCCGCAGGTCACAGACCTGCGGGAACCTTCTTTTCATCGCTCGGCATGGATGTCCGGTCTAGCACGCCGCTGTTGGACTCCTTGACTTGGGCAGGTTGACATGCCGCTACTGGATCTTCAAAAGCTCACTATCGGGCTGTCCCGTACCTGGGCCGGCTACCTCCGCGACTGGGACCGGTCCCTGCGATCGGGCAACTATCCGGAGACCACCCGCTACAACTACCTTCTGGCCGCCGCGCAGCTGGGCCGGCATCTGGGGGAGTACTCGCCCGATCCGGACGCGGCCGCGGCCGCCGAGGACCCCGTGGTCGTGGCGCGGGGCCATGTGGAGGCGTTTCAGGCCTGGATGATCGAGACCAGGTCGGCCTCCACCGCGCTGAACAAGCACAAGGGACTGCAGCAGTTCTTCAAGTGGCTGCTCGTCGACGAGCAGGCCATTGACGCAGCCCGATGACCGGGTCCGCCAACTCAAGACGCCGATCAAGCTGATCCCGGTGATGCGGGAGGCCGACACCGCGAAGCTGTTGGAGGCATGTCGGGGGAGAGGCTTCGCCAACCTGCGCGATGAGGCGCTGATCCGGCTCTACGCCAATACTGGCGCAGGCCTCTCGGAGCTGGGCAACCTGCTGGTCTCCGATGTGGATATGGCCACTGAGTCGGTGCACTTTCACGGCAAGGGCGCCAGGGCCCGGCGGGTCCGGTTCGGGCCGAAGACGGCTCGAGCCTTGTCCCGGTATCTGCGGGCGCGGGACAAACACAAGGGCGCGCAGTTGCCGAACCTGTGGCTGGCCGACCGCGGGACGGCACCCTTGACCCCCAAAGGCATTGACGGGACCCCGTGAGTTGATCTAGTGCTGATTCCGAGTCGAGAACTGACGCCCGACGACCTTGAGCTCGTGGAGTTCGCCCGGCGAATTGTCGAGGCAAATACCGACAGTAATGGTGGTGTCCACGCTATGGGTGGTGCCGTTCGCGGAATCGACGGCAAGATGTACGGCGGCATCAACCTCTACCATTTCACCCGGCGGTCCTTGTGCCGAGCTCGTTGCCCTCGGCCACGCACGTGCGTCCGGTGCAAGGGAACTCGCCACCATCGTCGCGGTAGGGAATTACGGACGGGGGCCAGTCGGCCCGTGTGGGCGTGACCGCCAGGTGCTCTTCGACTACCACCCCAACATCCGCGTCATTCTCCCCACGGCCGAGGGCGTCAGGAGTGTCCGGATCAAGGCCTCATGCCGCTGGGCGCTGTGTGGACGGTCGAGGATGGAACGAAAGAGTCCGATCTGACGATCTTCGAGAACGTAGCGCCCCTCCCGTAGGCGTCGGCTTTATCAGGTCCGGCTCGCCGAGTTTCTTTGCGCTGGCCGCTTGAACCCGCCCCATCCGCGTTCCTGGCGGCTGGGGGTGTCCCGGCAGAGCGTGCACGCCTGGCTGGCCCGCTACGCCGAGGAGGACCCGCCGAGGTTGGACGACCGGCCCCATCGGCCAGCTCGGACACCGCGCCTGTGACGCGGCAGCGGTACCCGCCTCGACGGCATCGGCCGCACGTGGTCGCCCCACCTGACGTACCAGCCGGCGTCTCGACGTCGACTCCGCCGTGTCGAGTCGGCGCCCGGATCGGCCAGTGCGGCGGTCAGCAGGGCAGACCCACATGCGCGGTCAGGCGGTACGCCAGATTCGGATCGAGCCGTCCTCGCCTGCGCTGAAGAGCCGGCTGCCGTCGTGGTTGAAGACGAGCGCGGTGACAGTGCCGGTGTGGCCGTGGAGTTCGAAGAGCCGGGTGCCGGTCTGCGGCTGCCACAGCCGGATGACGTGATCGTCACCCGCGGCCCCCAGCGCCTGGCTGTTCGGCGCGTACGCCACCGTACGCAGCGGGCGGCCGGAGCTGTTCAGTTCACGGACCTGCTTACCGTCGTCGGTGCTCCAGATGCGTACCCGCCCGTCGTTGCTGGTGGCCGCCAGGAAGTTGCCATCCGGACTGCCCGCCAACCCGTAGACGTATCCGCTGGCGCCGGAGTATTGAGCCTGGGGCTCACCTGTCTCGGTCCGCCAGATGAATACTTTGCCGTCCGCGTTGGCGGCGGCGATCCACTCGCCGTCCGGGGCGATGGCGAGTGAGCCGAGGAAGCCGGTGAAGCTGGTTACCTCCCGTAGCGCCTGCCCCGCGTCGTTCGGATGCCACACCTGCACCGAGTCGGCGAGGCTGACGAGCAGGCGGCTGTCCGGCGTGTACGCCAGCCCGTGCACGGCGGTACGGAAGTTCTGTGGAATCTTGTAGGCGTCTCCTTCGGATTCGCGGTCCCACAGGTACATCGTGTTGTCGTCGTAGCCGGCGGCGGCCTGGCTGCCGTCCGGCGCGCAGGACATCGCCACCACCGCGCCGCTGCCGCCGCTGAGCGTGGTCTCGACGGCCCCGGAGTCCGGGTTCCAGATGCGTACCTTGCCGTCCTTGCCGGCGGACAGCACCTGGTTGCCGCCGGCCCAGTAGGCCAGTGACGACACCGGTTCGCCATGCTCGACCAGCGCGCGTACCAGTCGGGGATCCGGCCCCGTGCGCTCGACGAACTGCCATGCTCCGACGCCGACTGCGGCTGCGCCCACCAGCCCGCCGCCGATGAGCAGCCCACGCCGGCTGACCCGCCGACCGGCAGGCCCGGTGGCTGCGGCCGGCGGCGGCGCGGCGGCGTCGTTCCCGGTCTCTGTGTGGTGATCCGCGCCGGGCGCACCTGGCGCGAATTCCGTCGCCCCGTCACCAGTCGTGTCCGCGGGTGCCAGGCCGGCGCCCTCACCCCGCGCCTCCGCGCCACCGCTGGCGCCGCCCACGGCCGAGCCGGTCTGGTGAGCCACCGTCGCGGCAACCGTGGTCGGCATCTCGACCGGAAGGGTCACGGTGGCTGGCCCCGGCGCCGCGTCGAAGGCCGTGGTGCGCTGTGCCGCGCCCGCATTCCCGGCACCAGTCTCCGGCACTGCCCGTGCGGCGCCTGCGCCGGCCAATTCCGTCTCGGCCAGTTCCGTGCCAGCCAGTCCTGCGCCGGCCAGTTCCGTGCCAGCCGGTTCCGCCTCAGCCGGTTCCGTGCCGGCCGGTTCCGGATTGGGCGCGTCCTCGGCGGCGGGGACGAACGGTGGGGCGGACGCGGGCTCGGTCACGAGCGGTGTGTCCGGCCCGGCGCCCAGCGTGTCCGGCGCCCATGGTGCCGATGGGGTCAGCAGTGTCGGTGCCGGCCCCGGCCACGGCGCCGACAGTGCGTCGGGCGGCCACGGCTGCCCGGGCATGGGCTGCTGCGGCTCGGCCGCGCCTGGGCCGGCGAGCTGCACCAGACTGCCGTAGGCCACGACAAGTTCGGGGTGCTCCAGGACAACCGGGGGTACCCCGAGGCCACGGTGCAGGAGCGTGGCCACGAGGGGTACCCGGCTGGAGCCGCCGACCAGGAACACCCCGGCGAGCTGCGTCGCGGTGACGCCGCTGGTGAACAGGGTGGACGTGGTGAGCGCGGCGGTACGCTCCAGCAGCGGTCGTACCGCGTCGTTGAACTCGTCCCGGGTCAGCTGCATGTCGTCCTCGCCGAACGGCAGCGGGAGGTCGGCCACGCTGGTCCGGGTCAGCTGTTCCTTGACCGCCCGGGCGTCCTCCCACAGGTGGCGGCGGGCACGGTGCTCGGCCACCGAGCCGGGATCGCTGACCCGGGCCGCGTTCTCGGGCCGCAGATGCCGCAGTGCCCGGCGGACGATGGCCGCGTCCAGATCGACGCCGCCGACGTCGTCGAGGCCCGCGGCGGCGGTGACAGTCCAGCCGCCGTCGTCGCCCCGGCGTACGACGCTGATGTCGAAGGTGCCGCCGCCGAAGTCGTAAACCACCACGGACTGCCCGGCGCGCACCGGCGTACCCGACGTGGTGGCCAGGTACGTCGCCGCGGCGACCGGCTCGGCGACCAGCGCCACCGGGTCCAGGTGGGCCTGCCCGGCAGCCGCGAGCAGCACGTCGCGCCGGATCTGCGTCCACGTTGCGGGGTGGCTCAGAACGACCCGGTCGGGGGCGCCGCCGAGCACCCGGACCGCCTCGTCGCGTACCCGGCCGAGGACGGTGGCGATCGCGTCGACGACCGTGACCTGTACCGGTCCGAGACGCAGCTCCCCCTCGGCGATGCGCCGCTTGGGGTTCGGCTCGTAGCGGGCCGGGTCGACCCGAGCGCTGCGCTCGGCGTCGCGCCCCACGAGCAGCACGCCGTCGTGCGCATAGACGCCCGAGGGCAGCAGCGGCGAGGACTCGAACAGCAGTGGGTCACGGCGTCCGTCGACAGTGGACAGCACGGCGACCGTGTGGGACGTGCCGAAGTCGACACCCAGCACGGTGCCTGCCGAAACCATGGATGCACGCTAGCGGATTGCCTCACCTCAGGACAGCACGAAAGAGCTGCCGAATCACGACACCGTCCGGGGTGCCGGATCAGGCGGGTACCCGCTCGTCCAGCCAGTCGAAGACGTGATCGCCGCGCAGGCCGGCCGTGGCCGGCTCGCAGCGGCCGGCCGTCCGCGCCCTCGTCCGCGATGAACGCCACGAACGCCTTCGGCACGGCCAACGCCGCCGTCAAGCTGGGCCACGAGCCGGAGGTGACGCCAGCGCGCTGCTCAGATTTCCTCCCTCAGCGTGCGCTACCGCGGCGTGTTCGCCTGTGTCGACGCACACCTGGCCGACGGTACGACCATGCCGCTGTGCCGACTGCGGTACAACGGCTCGGCCAGCACCTGGGGCTTCGCGATCTACCTGGCCAGCCGCGACGGACACGAAGACAACATCCTGCCCAGCGGACTACCCGCCGGCAGCCCAGAAGAAGCCCTCGACTGCGCCTGCGGCCTCTACCTCAACGACCCCACCGCCTGGCTGCAACCCGCGACGAATTAACGCCGAGGACCACTAAGGGCAGCCTCCACGGTCGACCGGGGTCGAGGAGCACGGCACCAGGCTGGCCAGCAAGCTCAGTCGACGATCAGTTGGAAATTTACCGGTCTGCTGCTCGGGAACGCGATGCGCCCGAACCCGTCTTCCACCTTGAACCGCACGAAGCAGAAGCCCGGGCCGTTCGGGGCCATGACCGTCACGCTGATGTCGACGACCTGGCCCGGTTGGGTATCGGGGATCGGCGCGTCCGTGATGGTCTGGCACTGGTCGAGCTGCTCGGGCATGTCGATGCGATGCAGTGCGTACCCATGCCACGGCACAGTCCCGATGTTCCGGAGTCGCCAGATCTTGACGACCGTGCTGCCACGGGCGACGTGCGAGCAGTCCGGCAGCGTACGGTCGGCGACGAAGGCACCGGCGTCGCCTGGATTCGGGGGGTCCGCCAGCGGCGGGTTGACCTGCTTTACCGGGCAGTCGGCGGCGGTCAAGGCGGGCGCTGTCGCCGTAGGTCCGGGGCGGTTCGGCGGCGTGTCTGCTCTGGATATGGCGATGCCCACGCCGGCCGCCACGAGGGCGCCGACGAGTGCCGTACTGAGAGTGACGTTTCGGCGCCTGCGTGCGGGTCGCGGCGGGCCCTTGCCGCTGTTCGTCTCGGCCGTCTCGTCCGAGCGTTCGTTGGTCCCGACGATGTTCGGCGGCAGGGCGGCCGACCGGGTCGCCTGATTCGACTGCTCCCACTGCGCACGGAAGTCGGCGGGATTACCGTCGCAGGCCTTGACGAACTCCGCGGTGGTCGCCCAGCTCGGCAGGCGGTGGCCTCGTACGGCGTCGTGGAGCGTGGTGTGCGAGATGGCCTGCGACCGACCGGACATCGTCCGGAAGGACGGCGAGCCGGCCGAGGCGCGCAACGCACGGAGCGTAGCAGCGAAATGCTCAATCACGTCCGCGCGCGGCGTCGCCACACTGTCGACCACACCCTGCTCCTGCCCTCGTGTGCAGTGGGACAGCCCGAGGGAGAGGTTACCGTGCATCCGATGAGCAAGGTAGAGATTGATTGCCGGGCGCGACTGTGCAGCAGCGTCAGGGCTACCGGATCGGCAGCCCCGACACTGACCGCTTCAGATCATCCCGTCAGGACGATGTTGGCGTAGTAGTGGTGCAGGATAGTCGCGTAACTGTCGCCGTCATTGGCGAGATCACGCGAGCCGTATTGGGACATCCAGTTGCCGGTGGTCCAGCCGCCGCAAGCGGTGCTGGTCGAGCAGTATTGCGCCTGCAGAATGTCGCCGCCACGGGTCATCCGGGTGCCCCAGGTCGCGTTTGCCGCGGCGTTGGTGGCGGCCGTGGCCGAACCGGGCCGGTAGACCTGACTCGAGGTGTTGTCGTAGACGTCGAAGCATGCGCCACCTGAGGTCTTGCGGGTCGAATGCAGCGCCCAGTACCACCCGTAGCTCTTCACCGCCATCGCACCGGCCTTGAGCGACTCCGCCGGCCAACTCGAGATCCACTCGTTCGGCAGGACGTTCTCCACGTAGGTCTTGAAATCGACGCGGACGACCGTGTCCAGCGAGACCCGGTAGACCAGGATGGTCGTGGGCAGCTTGGTATTCGTGCCGTCGGTCGAGCATCCGGTCGGCGGCGAGGAGGCCAGGAACTGGTGGGAGGCGTTGTTGTTCTTGAGGGTGGCGTTGAGGTTGCCTTTGGCCCCGGCTGCGAAGTCCTGGAACGATCCTGCGTAGCCGGTGTTGTAGTAGACCCGCACGGTCTTGCTGCTGCGGTTCCACACCGACGCCGCGTTGTTCTTGATGCAGGTTCCGTGGCCGGCGGCGGTGCCCTTGAAGTCGTAGCAGGACGGTTCGGTGGTGCCGTAGTCGCTGACCGAGGTGGTGAAGTCGGAGATCGCGCCGGCTTCGTCGCTGTTGTAGTAGTAGCAGAACTCGCCACTGTTACATGCTCCGTCACGCGAAGCCGCGCTGGCCGGCTCGACCCCAATGACACCACTCAGGAGCAGGGTCAACATCGCGAACAGTGAGATGAACGCCGTTCTTGCCCGCATCGTCATCGATGACAACCCCGGCTCCTAGAAGTGGATCATGTACTGGAAGTCAGCCTGGGCGTTACTGACGTGCACGTGCGTCCGGGTGCCGTAGGCGAGGGGGTTGTTCCAGTTGTATTCCTCGACATCGAACGACCCGTCGCTGTACACCCGGTTGACGTAGGCGACGTGGCCGACCTTGTGCACGTCGTTGACCGCGATCGAGCCGACCGTCGGCGTCTTGTTGACCGTGAAGCCGGCCGCGCGGGCCGCGTCATCCCAGTGCCCCGCATCGCCCCAGTGCTGGCCATCCCAGTCGTCCTTGAAACCGGGATGCCCCAACCGACTAGCGATCCGGTACGCGGCGAACGCGGTGCAGTTGTTCTGGGCGAAGCCACGCGCGTTGTGGTCGTAGTCGTTGACCGGCGTCTGGGCCCCGCCGGTCGGTGTGAGGAACTGATGGGAGGCGTTGTTGTTCTTGAGGGTGGCGTTGAGGTTGCCTTTGGCCCCGGCTGCGAAGTCCTGGGACGATCCTGCGTAGCCGGTGTTGTAGTAGACCCGCACGGTCTTGCTGCTGCGGTTCCACACCGACGCCGCGTTGTTCTTGATGCAGGTTCCGTGGCCGGCGGCGGTGCCCTTGAAGTCGTAGCAGGACGGTTCGGTGGTGCCGTAGTCGCTGACCGAGGTGGTGAAGTCGGAGATCGCGCCGGCCTCGTCGCTGTTGTAGTAGTAGCAGAACTCGCCGCTCTCGCAGACGCCGTCACGCGCCGCCGCATTGGCCGGCTGGGCGAACGTCAGCGCGGCCGCGACGAGCGCGAGGGCGGTCGCCGTCGCGGTGATGGTGCGCTTGAGTACCGTCATTTCCTGTGCTCCTTTGGTTGTCGAGTGGATTTCCGTGCTGTGCTCACGCGCGTTGGTACTCCTCCCACGTGCGGATGGTGACCTTCGGCCCGTCGTCGGGGCCCCGGTTGGCCAGCCCGTTCAGGCCGAGGTAGTAGTCGCCCACCTGGTTCTGGGCCTGGGCGGACAGGTCGGTGTCGCTGATCGCGGCCGCGTGAATGTGCCACGGCCAGTCGCCCTGGCTGGGGTTGCGGATCCAGGCGGCAAAGCCGACCTGCCGCAACACCTTGCAGACCTGGGTGCGGGTGGCCGCGCTCATGCCGTCCACCGAGACGTCGACGACTCCGCCACCGTCATGAGTGCCGGCCGACGTGGGGTCACCGCCCGGGTTGTAGGAGCCCTGGCTCAGCGTGAGGGTGCGGTTGAGCAGGCGATCGGCCTCGGCGAGCATGGCCTGCGTACGGGAGTTGATGACGATACCGCCGCCGGTGTCGATCCGGCTGCCCGGACTGATGACGTGCGTGACCGTGAAGCGGCCCTGGCCGAGCCGGGTGAGCGAGGTCTTGCCAGGTAGCCCGTTGGCGTCGAGACCGGTGTAGCCCAGCGACGCCTGGAACGCCGCGTACGCCTCGACCGTCTTCGTGCCGAAGTAGCCGTCGACCCACTGCGCATCCAGCAGGTGCCTGGCCGCCAGGGCCTGCTCGACGAGCAGCACGCTGCTCTTGGCGCCCGGGGTGAGCGTGTCGTCGGCTCGGCGCGGATCGATCTGCGCCGCCTTGACAGTGGCCTCCATGTTCACGTCTGGAAGGGTCACTGCGTTGACCACCGTCGGCCCGGGCATGCTGGCCGCCGCTGGTGAGATCAGCGAACCAGAGGCGATTGCCGTTCCCAGTACCGCCGTCAGCGCGGCGGTGAGTAGAGATTTCCTGCGTGTCATTCAGTCCTCCGATGTCGGTTAGCAGCGCACGCTGGTCTGTCGGTTAGCAGCGGACGCTGGTCGAAAGCCAGCCAACGGTCGGGAACAGCGGGTCGCTGCCGTACATGCCGGATGCTTCGGTGCATTTGGTGAGCGTGTTCGTCCCGGTCGACCACGTCTCGACCTTGTTGCTACTG
This sequence comes from uncultured Actinomycetota bacterium, assembly GCA_963794685.1. Lineage (GTDB taxonomy): Bacteria > Actinomycetota > Actinomycetes > Mycobacteriales > Micromonosporaceae > CAVTWH01. Next base: position 866,021 of record CAWCFK010000018.1, read on the forward strand.
CAGACGACACCGGTGAGGTCGTGCCGGCCGGTACCGGAGGAGTTGGTCACGGACACCGCCGCGCAGTCCGACCATTTCGTGTGGCTACTGCGGAAGCCCGCCCAGATGTAGACGTACCCCCAGTTCTTTCCGCAGCCCTTGAACTGCTTGATCGACGCGAATGTCTGACCGCCCACCGTCAGATAGGCGGTCGAGCCGATTTGGACCGTGCTCGAACAGCCGGGTGGGGACTCGGCGTAGGCGGGGTCGGCAGTGACGGCGAGTGACGCGGCGGACAGGGCAATCGCCGCGACGGCCGCGCCGATTCCGCGCTTGTTCATAGGATGACCTTTCGTGGGCAGGCGGCGTGGTTCCGACGTCAAGACAGTCATTACTGTGAATGAATTGGGCCGCCCGGGGAAGATCGGACACTGTCCGAGTCGCGGCGCGATCTGTCAGAAGCCCTGCCAACTGGGCATATCCGGTGTTGTCAGAACGGCCGCCGGACACTTCTGACATCGCCGGAGGGCCGCAAACGGCCGGGACGATGATCGGACGTTCCTCCAAGCAACCCGATGACTGCGGATGATCCGCCCGGTCGGCGGTATGAGCTCGCACGTCTGCAGAGGTAGCTTTTGCGAATGCATCGTGATCCGTCGGAGGACATGCCCACCGAGTCCCGCACGGAACTGACGGCGGCTGTCTGCGCCGCCATTGACGTCGATCCGGCCATTGCCGAAGACATCATTCGATCGGCTGAGCCGCTTTGGGACGCGATGGAGCGAGCCGGTGGCCTCGTGGGCTCATGGGGCGGCGGCGAGTTCTGTACCGTCCTGCCGCAGGTCGTGTCGTTCATCCAGACGACCACCAACCCGTAGCGCACCCGGCGGTCGTCGGTGCCCTCTCACCGGCTACTTGTTGACTGGACGATCTTCACGATCACCGACAAGGTCATCGACGGGATGACCGAGTGGCAGAACCGGCCCCTGGACCGGGTCTACCCGGTGATCTTCCTGGACGCGGTGCACGTGAAGATCCGCGGCGGGAAAGTCGCCAACCGGCCCATCTACATGGCGTTGGCCGTCACCGTGGAAGGCACTCGCGACATCCTCGGCCTGTGGGCCGGTGACGGTGGCGAGGGCGCCAAGTTCTGGCTGCAAGTGTTGACAGAACGACGCAACCGCGGTGTCGAGGACGTGTGCATGGTGGTCTGCGACGGGCTGAAAGGACTCCCCGACGCGATCGGGACGACCTGGCCCCTGGCGGTGGTGCAGACTTGCGTGATCCACCTGCTGCGGGCCTCGTTCCGCTACGCCGGCCGCCAACACTGGGACGGCATCGCCAAAGCTTTGAAGCCGGTCTACACGGCGGCGACCGAAGCCGCCGCCCGGGAACGGTTCGCCGAGTTCACCACAGCCTGGGCAACGAAGTATCCGGCGATCATCCGGTTGTGGGACAACGCTTGGAGGTCAGGTGTCGAAGCGTGCGTGGAAGAGTTTCTGTAGCTGGCTTCGTGGTCGTTGGGGTTGGTCGGTCGATGTTGGGCGAGTCGGACGATGTTGGTGCCGGCGGCGGTGAGTACGTGTTGAACGTGGGTCTTTGCGAGTCCGCGGTACCGGCAGTGGCGCAGGCCGTGGGCGTGGACCGTTTCTGAGACGGTGGCCTCGCATCCGGCCCGCAACGCGTAGCGCCGTTTCCACTCGGGAGTCTGTTGTTGTGCTCGGGTCCGGGTCTGGATCTCCTGCAGGTGGCCGACCGACGCCAGGCCATGCTGCGCGCCCGCGAGGCGGGCCTGGGCTCACAACTGGGTAGGCGTCGGCAACTGTGGATCTCCGAGATCGTGGCCGACCTGCCTGCCTCCGACTGGCCGGCCGGCGTACTCAGCCGCGGACGATGGTGGCCAGCCAACTCTGCGCGGTGCGCGCCGGCCCGGTAATGTCGATCTCGGCGGGCTCGATGGATACCACCTGCCAGTCGCCGGTGAAGACGGCCCGGATCTCCTCCTGGCGTACCCGCCGCGGCCCCCAGTCGCCGGGTTCGCGGTCGCTGAAGCAGAGCATGAAGTAGTGACCACCGGGCTCCACCACGGCGCCCAGGCTCGCCGCGAACCGGGGCCGCTCGTCGTCATCGAAGACGTGGAACAGCCCGCAGTCCAGCACCGTGTCGAACCGCTCGCCGAGCGGTTCGAGGTCGAGCGCGTCGGCCACCAGGAAGCGCGCCGGCAGGTCACGCTCCCGGGCCTTGCGCTGGGCGATGGCCACCGCCCGGGGGGCGGCGTCCACCCCGGTGGCGTCCAGGCCGAGGCCGGCGGCCAGCAGCGCATGTTCGCCGGTACCGCAGCCGATGTCGAGGACCCGGCCGCGGATCAGGCCGGCCGGGACCATGCCGACCAGGGCCGGCTGCGGCCGGCCGATATCCCACGGCGGCGTACCGGTGTACGTGGCGTCGAAGTCGTCGATGCGCTGCGATCTGCGGGGCGGTGGCGTGGGTACCGTCATGCCCCTTTCTAGCACCTGACGATATCGCCGGCCCTGGTCCCGGGGATGGGCGGGCTGCCCGGGGATGGCGTCGACGTCGCCCTCGACGCCGACTGACGGTCCGCGGACGACGCCGGCCGCCCAGGTGTCATACCCTGGGCGGCCGGCACGGTTTCGGCGTGGCTGCCGGTCAGTGGCCCCGGGTCAGCTGCGCCGGCTCCACAGCTGGTTGGAGCCGCCGTAGCAGCTGTAGAGCTGAACCTTCGTGCCGTTGGCGGTACTCGCGTTCACCGCGTCGAGGCACAGGCCGGACTGCACTCCACTGATGGAGCCGTTGGAGTTGAGATTCCACTGCTGGTTGGGCTGGCCGTTGCAGTCATAGATGATGACCGCGGTGCCGTTGGTGGTACCCCGGCCGGAGGCGTCCAGGCCTTGTTGCCGTACACCATAGCTGCTGCTGGAGGTGTAGGTGAAGCGCTGGTTGGTACCGCCCCGGCAGTCGTAGAGCTGCACCTGGGTACTGTTGCTGGTGCTGGAGTTCGGCACGTCGATGCAGCGCCCGGACGCGTTGCCGACGATCATCTGGCCGCCGCCCGTGCTGCCGGTGGTCCCGCTGCCGGTGGTGGGCGTGATGGTGCCTTCGCTGACGGTGATGTTGGAGCTACCGCTGCTCTGGTACCCCTCGGTCGCCATGATCTGGTAGTCCATGCTGCCGAGCGTCAGGCCCAGGCTGCGCCACGCGTTGAAGTGGTTGGCGACAGTGATGGTGCCGCTGCTGCGGTGCTGCTGGCGGACGCTCCAGTACTGGTAGAACGTCGCGGTGCCGATGATTGACGGCTGGTTGACCCGCTGGGTGCGGTAGATGTCGTAGGTGCTGCCGTCGGTGTTGACCGGCCGAGTCGCTGGGCTCCGGAACTCGGGTTGTACGAGCCGAAGTTCTCCACGATGTAGTACTCGATGAGTGGGTTGGTGGTCCAGCCGTACAGCGACAGGTATCCGTTGCCGTTGGGGCTGAACGAGCCTGAGTAGTTCACGACCCGGGTGGCGGAGCCGGGCTTCCAGCCCTTGCCGACCACCATGTTGTTCATGTTGCTCCACTGGACGCTGTAGTTGCCGCCGGCGCCCAGCGTCATGGTGACGTTGCCGTTGTCTTTCCAGTACGAGTAGAAGAACCCGTTGTGGGTGCCCGTCTGGTTCGACGTGATCGTCTGGTCGGCGTCGGCGTTGGCGATGCCGGGACCACCACGGCAGGCGCCGGTGAGCAGCGCCGCCGCGATGGCGCCGCCGAGCAGCCATTTATGGCCACGTCTGCGGCTCTTCCGGCGGACGGTGGCGTCGTTCATGCGCCTGCTTCCGCCTTGGGAAGGCTGGCACTGCGCAGGCCGCCGGGCGCGGGTCGAGGTAGACAGTCAACGTGGATCGGCGCCGTAATGCGCGGGGGTAGACCGGTTGCCGCAGGAACCGGCGAACCGGGAACGGGACGGATGGATCAGGTCGGAGGCGGCACAGCCGGCCCCCGACCTGGGTCAGTTGCGCCGACTCCACTGCTGGTTCGACCCGCCCCAGCAGCGTACAGCGGATCTTCGTGCCGTTGGCGGTATGGCGTTCGCGGCGTCGAGGCACAGCCCCGACTGCACTCCGCTGATGGTGCCGTTGGAGTTGAGATTCCACTGCTGGTTGGGCTGGCCGTTGCAGTTCCAGATGATGACCGCGGTGCCGTTGGTGGTACCCTTGCCCGAGGCGTCCAGGCACTTGTTCCGTACACCTGGAGTTGCTTGCCCGAGGTGTAGGTCAAGCGCTGGTTGCTGCTGCCGTTGCAGTCCCACAGCTGGACCTGGGTGCCGTTGGCCGAGCTGCTCGGCACGTCGAGACAGCGGCCGGAGGCGGCGCCCACAATCAGCTGACCACGCTGCTCGGCGGCGGGCTGCTCGCGGTGCCGCCGATGCTGTACGAGAAGTTGTTCACGGCGAGGCCGGTGCCGTTGACCCAGGGCTCGAAGCCGGCCTGGACGCTGGTGACGTACCAGGAGTTCTGGGCGTACCCGCGGTTGACCATGTCCTGGTAGAACGACGCGACGTTGAAGTTGATCGACGAGACCGCGCCCTGCCGGACGTAAGAGACGACGTTCCAGCCGTAGTTGCCGTACCAGACGTCCCAGGTCGCGCCCCCGATGGTGACCGTGCCGACCTGGGAACCGGCGGCGTGCACGGAGCCGGTGTGGTTGAGCCACACCATCAGCTCGGCGCCGGTGTTCTGGCCGTCCGTGCGGGCGGTCGGATCGAACCAGATGTCGTACGAGGCGTCGTACACGCTGCCGTTGTTCGGGTACGACATGTTCACGCTCGTCGAGACGGTCCCGAACCGGCTGTCGCTGACCGGCAGCGGCAGCCCGCTGCCGGAGCTGCAGTTGGCGTAGTGGCATCCCGCGTACACCGACGGGTACGCGGCCGGCGCGCCGTTCTGCGGCAGGTTGTGCACCGCCGAGGTGACCGCGAAACCGCTGGTGGTCACATTGATGCACTGCGTCGTGGAGTCGCCCCAGACGTTGTTCTGGACGACGTACTTGCCGCCCTGGATGGTGGTCGAGCCGTACTGGGTGCAGATCTGGGTATCGGCATGCGCGGACGGTGGCGGCGACGCCGGCGGCCGTCAACGCCGCAAGGACGGCGGCGGTCAGCAGCGCCGTTCGGAACTTTCGGAACGAATGTTCGAATCTTTCGGGACGGAGAGGTACCGGTGTTACTGTTAACAGGAAAAATGGTTTAGTCTCACCCTTCTAGCGATTGTTGTCAAGGGGGTGGATCGAAGCCAGATCCTCTGGTGACCTGTGCCGGCTTGAAGAGGTGTTGTGTGGCTTTGTCGTGGAAGCGGTGGGCCACCCGTCGTCGTCATGACGATTGGTGTCCAGCCCGGGGCTGGTCGAGTCTTGTTCATGGGAAGCTTCGACGCGTCCCCTCCACCCCTGACCACTCCCTGGTCCTCGCTGGGAAGCGACCGTGCCGTGCTGGGATGGCGGCGCGCCTATATGTTCCCGCACCCCTCTCAGCCGCCGGCCGCCGGGTAGCTCGCTCGAATCCTCTGTCCCCAGTCGACCTGCTGGAGCGGAGACTGGAGCACTTGCCTGCACATTTCTGAGCTGTGACTGCTGGACCTGATCGTCCTGCGGCGGCGGGCGGGAGGTGCCTGGAACGGTCGAAACTCCCAGAAGGGACTCTGGCGGAACCAGGGCGAAGATTGCGAACTGTCCCCGTTGACGTAGGCCGGCGGCTGCTGTCAGCGGTTACTCCACGAGAGGTGGGGCGCGGTCCCCTGCCTCTGGTCCGTCAGCATCCGTCCTGCGAGAGTGGTTCGTGCCGTGGTGCCTCGCCGATCCGTCGAGACCGTCCCCCCTGAAGGAACGCGCACGGAGAGATTGGAGCGGGCCTGTGGAAGACTTCTGACCGTCGGGCTCCACCGTCGTCAACTGGCGCCCGCTCGGGCCGTGAACGGCGCGATACTGCTGTGCCATGAGTGCTGAAGCGGCTGGCATGATGTTGGGGCGTGCAGGCCGTGACCTCCGGCCGGTACTTCGGGCACCGCCATCGCCGCCGGCAGGCTCGGCGACTCGGCGTACACCACGATCGCGGACCGCGAGTTCAACATGGTGACGCCCGAGAACGAGATGAAGATCGACGCCACCGAGCCCAGCAGGGCCAGTTCAACTTCAGCCGGCGGCGACCAGGTCTACAACTGGGCGGTGCAGCACGGAAAGCGGGTCCGCGGCCACACCCTGGCCTGGCACTCCCAGCAGCCCGGCTGGATGCAGACCTCACGCGGCGAGCGCGCTGCGCAGGCGATGATCAACCACATCAACGGCGTGATGGCCCACTACAAGGGCAAGACTCGCACTGGGACGTGGTGAACGAGGCCTTCGCCGACGGCGGCTCCGGAAGGCCGGCGCGACTCGAACCTGCAGCGGACCGGCAACGACTGGATCGAGGTCGCGTTCCGCACCGCGCGGGCGGCCGACCCGAGCCGCAAGCTCTGCTACAACGACTACAACATCGAGAACTGGAGCGCCGCCAAGACCCAGGGCGTCTACAACATGGTCAAGGACTTCAAGTCCCGCGGCGTGCCGATCGACTGCGTCGGCTTCCAGTCCCACTTCAACAGCGGCAGCCCGTACACCAGCAACTTCCGCACCACGCTGCAGAGCTTCGCCGCCCTGGGCGTCGACGTGGCCATCACCGAGCTGGACATCCAGGGCGCCTCGGCCACGACCTACGCCAACGTGATCAACGACTGCCTGGCCGTCTCGCGCTGCGTCGGCATCACGGTGTGGGGCGTACGGGACAGCGACTCCTGGCGGTCCGGCGACACCCCGCTCCTCTTCGACGGCAACGGCAACAAGAAGCCGCCTACACCTCTGTCCTCAACGCCCTCAACGCTGGCGGGTCATCCTCCACTCCGACCCCGACCCCGACGCCGTCCGAGGGCACGGGACCGATCAAGGGCGTCGCCTCCGGCCGTTGCCTGGACGTGCCCAACGCGAGCACGACCGACGGCACCAGGTGCAGCTGTGGGACTGCAACGGCAACAGCAACCAGCAGTGGGCCTACACCTCCGCCAGCGAGCTCAAGGTCTACGGCAACAAGTGTCTGGACGCCGCCGGCACCGGCAACGGCGTCAAGGTGCAGATCTACTCCTGCCACGGCGGTGACAACCAGAAATGGCGCGTCAACTCCGACGGAACCATCGTCGGCGTCCAGTCCGGACTGTGCCTGGACGCCGTCGGCCGGGCACCGGCAACGGCACCCAGATCCAGCTGTACTCCTGCTCGGGCGGCAGCAACCAGAAGTGGTCCCGCAGTTGACCCGGGAAGAGGTCCCCATGTACAGAGCACGTATCAGGAAGGGGCGCCGCGCGCTGACGTCGGCGCTGGTCATGGTGGCCACGGCCGTGGTCGTCCTCGCGGTGACCCTGATGGCCACCCCGGCTCGGGCCGACGTCACCGGTGCCCTGCGCGGCGTCGGTTCCAGCCGGTGTCTGGATGTGCTCGGGTCAGAGCCAGACCGACGGCACCTACCTGCAGCTCTATGACTGCCGGGGCGGCGCGAACCAGCAGTGGACCTCGACCAGCCAATGGCCAGCTGACCGTGTACGGCAGCAAGTGCCTGGATGTGCCGAACCACGCGACCGCCGCCGGCACCCGGGTGGAGATCTGGACCTGCAACGGTGGTACCAACCAGCAGTGGCGCGTGAACTCCGACGGCACGGTCGTCGGCGTGGAGTCGGGGCTGTGCTTGGAGGCCACCGGCGCCGGTACGGCCAACGGCACCGCGGTGGCACCTCGTGGACGTTGCAACGGCGGTACCAACCAGCAGTGGACCGGCCTGTCGGGCGCGACCCGGCGGCCGACCGCCGACCAGCTCGCGACGATGCGCGTGCTCTCTTCCGTCGACGTACCGCTGGACGTCGACGGGTGTGCTGGCGACGCCGAAGAACGGGTGGGTCTCGCTCAAGGACTTCACCAACGTCGTCTACAACGGCAAGCACCTGGTCTACGCGTCGAACGTGTCGGGATCGGTCGTACGGCTCGATGGCCTTCAGTCCCTTCACGAACTGGTCCGACATGGCCTCGGCCGGCCAGACCGGGATGAGCCAGGCCGCGGTGGCGCCCACGCTGTTCTACTTCGCGCCCAAGAACATCTGGGTGCTGGCGTACCAGTGGGGTGCGTGGCCCTTCATCTACCGGACGTCGAGCGACCCGACCAACCCCAACGGCTGGTCCTCGCCGCAGGCGCTGTTCACCGGGAGCATCTCGGGCTCCGGTACCGGCCCGATCGACCAGACGCTGATCGGTGACGGTTCGAACATGTACCTGTTCTTCGCCGGTGACAACGGCAAGATCTACCGGGCGAGCATGCCGATCGGGAACTTCCCGGGCAGCTTCGGCTCGTCGTACACGACGGTGATGAGCGACTCGACGGCCAACCTGTTCGAGGCGGTCCAGGTCTACAAGGTCCAGGGTCAGAACCAGTACCTGATGATCGTCGAGGCGATGGGCGCGAACGGGCGGTACTTCCGCTCGTTCACGGCCTCCAGCCTGAGCGGTTCGTGGACTCCGCAGGCCGCCAGCGAGAGCAACCCGTTCGCGGGCAAGGCCAACAGCGGGGCCACCTGGACCAACGACATCAGCCACGGTGACCTGGTCCGCAACAACCCCGACCAGACCATGACCATCGATCCCTGCAACCTCCAGTTCCTCTACCAGGGCAAGTCCCCCAGCGCCAGCGGCGCCTACGACCACTGCCGTGGCGTCCGGGTCTGCTGACGCTGCAGCGCTAGCCGCCTGACGATGATGATCGCGAGCTGGTGGGCCGGCGGCCGAGAGCACATGCTCACTGCTGACGTCACCGTTCGCGGGAACGGAGCCCGGAGCGGACCCCGGCGGGGGCTGGTTCGGTACATCGACGACCGGGCGACGCCCGACGACAGCTGACGAGAGGTGGAGACGTCGCGTACACGGTCCAGACGGGCTTCTTCCGGGACACCTTCAGCACGGTGTCCAGGTCTGTCGGGTTGGGGCCGGCCGCGGGGCCGGGGCGAGGCCTCGGGCGGGGTCGAGGCGGTTCGGGTGGAGTTCGAGCGGACGCCTTCGCGGGCGGATGCGATGCCGGTCGGGGGTGATACGGAAGTTGGAGTGGATGGGGTCGTCCGGGTTCGGGGTCCGGCTCGGGGAGCCGCGGTGGAGTGCTGTGTATGACGCCCTGCGCGCCCGTTCTGGGTGAGGTGCTGGCGGGTCGACGTGGGGCTGGTAAGGGGCCATCTCAGGATGGTTCCGACGCACATCGGCACCGGCTGTGACAAAGCTTTCCCGCGCGGCACACCCCTGTTGGCCGACGGGATCCATCCGCAGGCCCTGTTCAGCACGGTGCTGACCGTTCGGACGCCGGCACGCTGGGGGCCAACTGCGCCGACCCTGGTCACCCGGCATCAATCGCCTACTTCGTGCTGGAGGAGCTCATGAAGCCGGTGCCGCTCAAGTAGAGACCGCCCCCGCCGTCGACGGGTGCCCCGTCCTGTCGGGGACCGGCTGCACTCGGCGGCGGCCTAGGTGCCCGATCTGCTGGGCGCCGATGAAGGTGCCGTCCACGGGCATCGTCGTTGGTACTGGCAACCGCAGCCGGCTGGACCCGCGGCGCCCTGCTTCGTTCCGCCGCGGCGGCGCCGGTGGCCTGGCGACGTTCGATCTGCGGCGCCGGCTGTGATGATTGCGGTCCACGCACCTGCGGATGCTTTGAAGGCAAACGACCGTGATCGACGGCGTGGGGAAGGTGACCCTCACGGGCGGGTCGGGTGCATCGGATCCTGGTGGCGAAGAACGGAAACCAGCCGTCTCGGTACGTAGTCTGACGACGCGGCAGGGTGTGGTTGTCTGCTCCAGGACCGGGCTGTCGGGGCGGGGCGGGGCAGTGGGCCGGCATGTTCCGTGACACTCGAAGTCATCGGGAAGTATGTTCCGGGAAACAGCAGCGCGGGGCTGGGCGGAGGAGCGGTCGGCGGCGGGCCAAAGATCTCTGATACTGTTGTCCACACCACGTCTCACTGCGGACATTGCGTGGTACGGCGGCGCCATCCCGAGACTGCTCGCTCGACTGACGATGGTGATTGCGATCTTCACCGAGAGCAGCACGACGACGAGCGGAGGGCTGGGCTACGGCGGCGCCATCCCCAGGGACGATGTGCAGCTGTGACCCCCGGCACACCGGTGGCGTCTACCGGATCTTTGGTTCAACTGGTCCGGCACAACCCCGGACACGGCAACGGCGGCGGAGAGGCGATCCTCTGGACGTACGGACCCGAGACACAATTCATCATCGACCGGGAGCACCTTCGTGGACAAACACAGCGGCACCTCCAACGGGCGCAACAACAGCGGCAGAGTTGCCGGCGCCAGGATCAGCGTCGGGCCGGAGTCCGGCAGGGCTCGGGTCGATACCCGTCATGCGTCCTCAAGTACCCAGTCGAACACGAGCGGCTTCAACGGGCGCGGCTTCGACCCTCGTCCGCCCGCGTGCTGCGCTGATCACCAAGACGACGCTCGCCGTCAACAGCTCCCAGCCAACGGCGGCGCCATCTTCGGCGACAGCGACGACGAGACGAACGCGGACCTTCGCGAAGAAGACAGCGGCGCCGGCGATGGCGGCGGCGCTGTTCGAGAGAAAGTTCGCGCCGACGAGAAGACCGACTCCGACGGCGAGTGGGCGAAGAACCCGCTGGGCCAGGCGACGCCGTGGAGCTCGACGGGAACCGGTTCGGCACGCCATGCAGTGGGGTCCCTGCGGCTGGGACAGGTCGGAACCCTGCGCGCGTCTGGTGGCTTGGCCTTGCCGAAACCGCGGCCGCGGCGCGCGCGGCCAACGGTGGACCGAACGACACGATGACGCCGGCGGCGGCGGAACAACCCGCAACCGCAACGGGGGAACCCAGGCCCCGTCCAGTGACGAGTGTGGTGCTGATTGTAGATCTGCTGTGTGCGCCCTCGGGGCGCGGCGGAGCGCACGCCGAAACCGTGGCTGAGCGCTCGCCTGAGCGCCCCCGCGGCGATGCCGAGCGCCGCCGGATCCGTCTACGTCGCGGCCAGCGTCGAGTCCGGCTGGTGCCCTGCTGGTACGGGTGGCTGCTATCGCTGGCGGGGCGCGCCTTGGTTGGCTCTGCGGGTATCGCAGCGGTCGCGACCGTCGCCGCGCGGGCCGTCGTCCGCGCGCCGCGGCTGAATCCGCGCCGGGGAACAGGGAGAAGCCGGAACCGGGAGCGGCGTGAGCCCCGCGACGGGAGAAACTCTGTGGTTGAACAGAATGGGTCGGCCATGGTGGCTGTTTAATTTGCAATCCGCGGGTTGCGGTTGTGGGGTTCGGAATCCGCGTGACCTGGCTCTGCCGAGGCCGGTGACCACGTCGGCCGTCCCCAGGCGGCGGCGACGGAACGGTAATTTGTAATCGCCGGGGCGGGTGGCAAGGTCGGCGGTCTCGGCGCACGTCGATGTCCTCGCATCCGCTGAAGTCTGGATGACACCCGGGAGAACGAAGATGAAGTGGACTGTAACCGAACTGTTCCGTGCGACCTTAACTTCGGGCCCGGCGACGAGATTGTTGCCGCATGCCTCGGCGAACCCCAGCGGATGTGCGGCCAGACGACCGTGGGTACGCCGTAGTCTGCCCTCCTGGGTGTCTCTTGATCAGCGATGCGACCATCTTGTCAATCCCGTGGTCAACAACGACATCGCCACTGAGATCGGTCCACTTCAAGGGGCAAGATTTGACGCCTGGTACGTGGCTGGAACGAGGCATTTGCTTGATGAACTTTGACCCAGCACCGCTCCCGCGGTGTTCCAGAATGTCTGGGCAACGGCTTCATCCGGTAGGCGTTCCTGTACCGCCAGGTCTGCTTGTACCTGGTGCGAAAAGCTCTGCTACAACGACTCTAATATCGAGGATCTGGAGGGGCCGTCAGAACGCAAGGCGTGTACGCGATGGTGAAGTACTTCGGGCGTCCGTGGCGCAATCGATCGACTGTGTGGGGCTTCGAGTTTCATCTTCTTAACGTGGGGTCCGCCGTCGATGTTCCGGCAACGCTGGCCAACTTTCGCCGTCCTCGGGCTGGATGTGCAGCTGACCGAGCCGGACATCACGGAGGCCGTAGATGTTGCGAGACGGTTACGGGGCGTAGGTGCGCGCGAACCAGTGCCCTGGTGCGTCGGCAAACGGTGTGGGGGTACCGGGGACAGTGACTGCTGGTGCTCTTTGGAGAGCCCGCTGCTCCATGTCGCAAACCGGCGCCATCAAGCTGCGTCCGACGCCGTGCCGTCCGAACTCGGGACGGGTCTGGTAAAAAATTTGAAGCCGTTCGGCCACTGGGTTGAGCGGCACGCAGTGGCAGTGCCTCGTCGTACGCAATCCTCAAGAACCTCGGCGTCGGCCACGCCGTCGCTGAGCATAGGTGCGTCGTACCGGAACCGTCGAACTCCGCCGCCGGGGCCAACGTCCGGGCTCCTCGGCGCGGCTGCAGTAACCGGATGCCGCGATAAATGGGGCTGTCTCTGAGTCTCTGGGTCGCGCTGGTCATCGCTGGGGCTCGGCGTACTCGTCGCTGCGGCTGGTTGTTGTTCCCGCGCTGACGCCGCTGCCTCGGCCACCAGGGTCCCGTGCTCCGCAACCGCCGCCGCCGGGCCGGGGCTGGTGACGGGCCTGGTCGGGGTCCCGCACACAGTCGGGACGGATGGTCGGTGCCTCCGGCCTGGAGCGGCGGGGTCGCCGGATCGCACCAGGCCTGGGGCTGGAGAGGTTCCGGGTCGATCGGTGATCACAGCTCAGCGACCGCGGCCTGGGGGTCAGCCGAGGGTCCACCGTGGTTGGATCCGCCGTTGCAGGTCCACAGCTCGACCAGCGTACCGTTGGCGGTGGCGGCGCCGGTCACGTCGAGGCACAGTCCGGACTGCACGCTGGTGACGGTGCCGTCGCCGTTCACGCTGCCACTGCTGGTTGGCTCTGCCGTTGCACGACCAGATTCGACCTTGGTACCGGAGCTGGTCTGCTTGCTGTAGGCGTCCAGGCACAGCGGTTCCCCCGCTGTACACGGTCAACTGGTCCGACGAGGTGCGGGTCCAGTCTGGTTGGCGGCCGCGCAGTCCCAGATCTGCAGCTGGGTTCCGTCGTGGTCGACTGGTCCGGGACGTCCAGGCACTTGCCGGCCACCGCGTGCACGACCGAAGTCGGCGCCGGCGCCGCCGGTGGTGGCCGCCGTGGGGCCCGCCGTCGATGCGTGGGCCGCCGAGGGCGCGACCGCGGCGTTGTACGCGGGCTTCGGCTGGTAGTTGCGGTCGTACATGGTGGCGGCGCCGAACCCCGGGAAGGTGCCGTGGATCCAGGAGTGGCCGTCGTCGATGCCCCACTGGGAGACGCCCACGCAGCGGGAGACCGCAAGACAGTCATTCACGACGGTGCCGTAGTCCGTCGCCTGCTGCTGGATATTGCCATTGCTGGCGGGCAACGGGATGCGGTCGTCCAACTCGGTGACGGCCACGTCCAGCCCCAGATTGGCGAACCGCTGCATGTTCGTCAGCAGCGACGACGGTACCTGGCCGACGATGAAGTGGCTCTCCAGGCCGATCCCGTCCAACGGCGCGCCCTGCGCGAGCAACGACTGCGCGATAGCGAACAGGGCGTTGCTCTTGGCGTTGACGCCCTCGATGTTGTAGTCGTTGATGTACAGCTTGGCGCCCGGGTCGGCGGCGTGGGCGGTGCGCAGCGCGGCGGCCAGGTAGCCGTTGCCCATCGCCCGCTAGAAGATGTCCTGACGCAGGGAGCCGTCCTCGTTGAACGGCTCGTTGATGACATCCCAAGCGTAGATCTTGCCCCTGTAATGGTCGGCCTCGTTGGTGATGTGGTTCTGCATTGCGCCCTGCACCTGGTTCAACGGCAGGTTGCTCACCCAGGACGGGAGTTGCGAGTGCCATACCAGATTGTGGCCGCGTACCCGCATGCCGTGTGCCTGTGCGAAGGAGACGATCTGGTCGCCGGGGCCGAAGTTGACGACGCCGTGCGACGGCTCAGTCGTGTCCCATTTCATCTCGTTGCCCGGCGTCACCATGTCGAACTGGGAACCGGCGATGTTGATGATGCTGCCGATGTTCAAATCGCCGCCGGTCATCTCCGCACCGAAGTAGCGGGCCTTGGCTTCCGCCAGGCTCGGCAACGCCGTCGCCGCCTGTGCGGGCGCTACCGTGGCGACCGTGACCGCCACCGCTATGCCGGCCGCGGCCAGCGCGACCGCACCAGCGAGCTGTTCTCCTTCTGAACTTCATGCATACCTCCTTTATGGACGGTCAGCGGTAGCCGGCCGCGACGATGGTGGCCTGGACGGCGTTCCCGGTGGCGTTGCTCGGGAAGCCGGCGGTGATCGCGCCCTCGAAGAACCCACCCTGGCCGCTCACGCTGTTGCTCCGCCGGCGCGCGGCTCAGCTGCGCAGACTCCACTGCTGGTTCGTCCTGGCCGTTGCAGGACCAGAGGATGATCTTCGTACCGTTGGCGGTGCCGGCGGCGTTGGCGTCCAGGCACAGCCCGGACTGCACCCCGGTGATGGTGCCGTTCGCGTTGACGTTCCACTGCTGGTTAGCCTGGCCGTTGCAGCTCCAGATGATCACCTGCGGTGCCGGCGGTGGTGCCGCCGCCCGTTGGCGTCCAGGCACATGTTCCCCGGACCAACTGCAGCTGCTTGCTTGAGGTGTATGTCCAGAGTCTGGGCGGGTTGGCCGGCAGCAGTCCTGCAACTGCATCGGGGTACCGGCACTCTGGCTGGGGGTGCGGTGACACACCGGCTTGGACTGGCTCGCCGACGATCTGCTTACCCTGTGGCGACGGACCGCTGATCGTCCAGGTGAACGACGCCGACCCGGACGCGCCGGTGGAGTCGGTGGCGGTGACCGTCACGTGAACGTTCCGGCCGTGGTCGGTGTGCCGGTGATCAGCCGGACGAGGAGATCGACAGTCCGGCCGGAAGACCGGTGGCCGTGTAGGTCAGCGTCTGGCCCGCTGCCGAGTCGGTGGCCTGAATTTGCAGGACCGGTGACCGCGCGTGCCGACCGTCCCGGACTGGCTGCCGGGGTTGGTGACCGTCACGGTGTTGCCGCTGCCGCTGCCGCTGACCGTCCAGGTGAAGGTCGCCGATCCGGAGGCGCCGGTGGAGTCGGTCGCGGTGACGGTGACGGTGGAGGTTCCGGCCGCGGTCGGCGTGCCGGTGATCAGGCCCGAGGAGCTGATCGACAGTCCGGGCGGCAGACCGGCGGCGGTGTAGGTCAGGGTCTGGCCGGAGGCCGAGTCGGTGGCGTGGATCTGCAGGCCGCTGATCGCCGTGCCGACGGTGCCGGACTGGTTGCCGGGGCTGGTGACGGTCACCGTGTTGCCCGCCGGCAGGCTGTTGCCGCCCAGGCCGATCGTGACGCTGCCCAGGTGCCGGTCTGCGGGCCGCGGCTTCCGGTGACCTGGGCGAAGGGCAGCGAGGTGGTCGGGTTGGCCGGCTGCTCGACCAGGTAGCGACTGGCCGGCGGTGACCGGGACGCTCAGCGTCGCGGCGGTGGTGGCGGCGACGACGACGGCGCCGGTCGAGCCGTTGACGACCTCGCGCCTGCTGGCCGGACCAGGGGTTGCGCACGCTCATGGTGCCGCTGGTGCCGGCCTCGATCGCGGCGGTGGCCAGGGTGCCGCCCTCGACCTGCACGTCGACCTTCGAGCCGCCCTGGATGTACACGCGTGCCCGACACCGTCCCAGCCCGACGGCCAGGCCGGGGCGAAGCGCACGGTGCCGTCGTAGTCGGTGGCGAGCGCCTCGTCCAGCGTGGCGGCGACGTTCGAGACCTGCTCGATGTAGGGCTCGTCCAGCGTGCCCGGGTTCCACGCGGCCAGGCCGGAGGGGTAGACCTGGTAGCTCTCGGTGCTCGGCCACCAGGTCGGCGGCGACCTCGGAGGCCATGTCCAGGCGCGCGGCCTGGATCGAGTCGTAGGTCCAGTCCGGGTTGTTGACGTACTGCCGGTGCTGTAGGTGCGGTCCGCCAGCGCGGTCAGGTTGTCGCCGTTGACCACGGTGTTGTCGCCGATCACGCCGTACGGCCAGACCGGCTCCAGGCCGAGGTTCTCCACGTTGTGGGTCGCCGCGGTCGGCTGGTAGGAGTTGCCGATCACGTCGGTGCCCGAGGAGTCCGCGGACGGGCCGAGCAGCTGGCTGTGCGTGGCCTGGTCGGTGCGCGCGTACGGCTCGATCTGCGCCAGCGCGGTGCGCAGCTGGGCGACCAGCGAGGAGTCGGTGCCGAGCAGCGTCGCGGCGCTCGACCGTGGCGGTGAACAGCGCCTGGTCGGCGGCGATGTCGGTGGTCGGGTCCTGCACCGCCCACTGCGTCTCGTGCGCGTTGGCGACCGCGTGCAGGTAGCCGTCCGAGCCGACCGACTGCCAGCGCGAGCAGGAACGTCGCGGTCTGCTGCAGCAGCGGGTAGTACTTCTGCAGGAAGCTGATGTCGCCGGTGTCCTGGTACTGCTGCCAGATCCACAGCGCGATCTCCGCGCCGCTGGTGATCGTCTCGGCGTTGAAGCCGGGGCTGGAGGCGGTCGCGCACGAGGCGTCGTTGGTGATGCCGCCGCCGTTGTAGTAGCCGTTGCCGTTGAACCGCATCGTCTCCGGCACGCACGCGCCCGGCTTGCCGTTCATCTGCGCGCTGGTCCACGACTCGATCGCCGGCAGGTCATTGAGGTACATGTCGAAGATCGGCATGTTCTGCGCGAAGTCGCCGGAGTAGAGGTTCGCCTGGATCTGCCCGCGCAGGTTCCACAGCCAGTACCCGGCCGGATACCAGTCCTGGTGGTCCTGGTTGAAGTTGTACAGGTCCGCCAGGCCCGCCTGGCTGCCCGGGTACTGGCCCGCGTGCATGAGGCCGGCCTCGAAGTACAGGTAGAGGGTGTGCAGGTTCTCCATGTACTGCGCGGTGCCGTCCGAGGAGTTCGCCTCGATCAGGCCGCTGTTGGCCCAGTAGGTGTTCCACCACGCGGACTGCGTCGCCAGCAGCGAGGCGCTGGCTCGCGGTGGCGTCGCCGCCGATCAGGGTGGAGGCGGTGGTGTTCGCGTTGCCGCCGGTCCACTTCGGCGCGGCGACGATCACGCGGTAGGAGCCGTCGCTGTTCGGGTTGAACGCGACCTGCACCTGGGTGGAGCTGGCCACGGAGGCGGTCACGTTCTGGCCGCCCGCGGTGATCGCGGCCATCGCGCCGAAGGTCTGGTCCGAGTGGCCGGTCTGGGAATTGTCCGACCAGGTCTGCGCCAGGCTGCCGACCGCCCCGGACGCCGAGGCGGTCGGGCGAGCGGCCGCTCCACAGGCTCACGCGTCGCGGTCTGCCGCGTGCCCGGGTTCGCCCCGGTCACGTCGACGACCAGTTCGTCCTTGCCCGCGGGCACCCAGGCCGTCAGGGTCATCCCGCCGCCGGACTCGAGGAGCACGCCGTTGTACAGGTCGAGGTGCCCGACGAAGTTCGACGCCGAGGTCATCGCCGACAGGCCGGGGATGTTGACCTGGCCGGGCGAGAGCCGGTTCGGCATGGTGTCGCTGCGGTTGAGCTGCGCGGTGAAGCCGTTCGCGGCCCACGCGGCCACGCCGAGCGAGCCGTTGCCCAGCGGCAGGAACTGCGTCGCCGCGGTGTTCGCCTTGCCGATCACGACGTTCGAGCGCGAGACGACCCCGCCCACGTTCTCCGAGAAGGAGCCGTTCTGCCAGCGGTCGTCCGGTGGCGCCGCGCGCCGGCGGGCGGGACCGAGCAGCACTGCCGCCAGAGGCGAGCAGGAGCACGGCCGCTGCAAAGGCCAGCGGCGTGAACCTCGAGCGAGCCAACACGAATCCTCCCTGGAGGGCTGCGTCGCGGCCGGGACGGTGGCGGCCGCGTTGGTCCCACGGATCCTCGCCCGCGCGGTCGCCCGCGCGCCGGGATGCGACAGGTCCGAGATCGACGGGCAGAGATCTCGACGTCTGGACCAGGCGCAGTTAACTATTCGTATCGATGAATGTCAAGGTGCTCGCCACGTATCGCCGTTCGCCGCAGGTACCGGCGACCGGGTACCGGGAAGATTGTCCCGGAGAGCCGACGGCGCGCCCCCGAGAGCCGAGCAGGCCGATCGGGGTGTCGACGTCGCGGTTCCCGAGCGTCCTGAGCGCGCTGATGGTGCGGGCCTGTTTGACGGTCGGGCTGGTCGGAGGTCTGACGCGGCGCGAAATGCGCGATCCCGCCGAGGCGGCCGAGTCCGGACGCACCTCCATCCGCGTCCCGTGGTGCCGCCGGGCCGCACTGGACGCGGGGTGACCTGCCCCCCGCCGCGCCGAGGCCGCTGCGGCTGTCGCCGGCGGCCGGTGCCGTCGTTGACGGTGGCCGGCACCAGATCTTACGTATGACGTCTGATATAGACAACGGTCGACACTCGTGGCCCCCTGAACCTCCTTACCGGGGCACGCCGCTCCTGGCCAGGAGGGTTGGGGGAGTCGGCCGGCACGGCCCCCTCCGTGGCCCTGTTGACGAGGAGAAATCAGATGTTTCGCGAATCGACCCGCAGATGGATGCCCGGCGAAGGACGCGTGCCGCACCGCTGGTGGTGGCCGGGGATCGCAGCGCCGACAGCGTCGCCGCGCTGGTCGCGCTGACCCTGGTGACGGCGGGGACGGCCGTCGTGCTGACCTCCGCGGCGCAGGCGGCCACGTCGATCACCATCAACGGCACGTCCGGCGGCCGGGTTCGACGGCGTCGGCGCGATCAGCGGCGGCGGCGGCAACAGCCGCCTGCTGATCGACTACCCGGAGCCGCAGCGCAGCGACATCCTCGACTACCTGTTCAAGCCGGGCTACGGCGCGGCGATGCAGATCATGAAGGTGGAGATCGGCGGCGACACCAACTCGACCTCCGGCGCCGAGCCGAGCCACGAGCACACCCGCGGCGCGGTGAACTGCGACCGCGGGTACGAGTGGTGGCTGATGGGCCAGGCGAAGGCCCGCAACCCGAACATCAAGCTGGTCGGGTTGGCCTGGGGCGCGCCCGGCTGGATCGGCAACGGCAACTTCTGGTCCAACGACTCGATCGACTACCTGGTCGCCTGGCTCGGCTGCGCCACCTCGCACGGCCTGACCATCGACTACCTCGGCGGCTGGAACGAGACGCGGCGCGACACCACCTGGTACAAGAACCTGCGCTCGGCGCTGAACTCGCGCGGCTACGCGCAACGTGAAGATCGTGGCGTCGGACGACTTCGGCTGGGGCGCCGCCGACGACGCGCTGCGCGACCCCGCGTTCGGCACCGCCGTCGCAGGTGTTCGGCAGCCACTACGTCTGCGGCTACCGCAGCGCGCAGACCAACTGCCCGAGCTCGGCCAACGCCGTGAACTCCGGCAAGACGCTGTGGGCCAGCGAGAACGGCTCCGACGACTACAACGCCGGCGCGACCGCGCTGGCCCGCGGCATCAACCGCGACTACATCGACGGCAAGATGACCGCGCTACCTCAACTGGCCGGTCATCGCCGCGATCACCCCGAACATCCCGTGGGCGACCACGGGCGTCGCGGTGGCGCCGCAGCCCTGGTCCGGGCTACTACTCGATCGGCAAGAACGCCTGGGTGATGGCGCAGACGACCCAGTTCACCGCGCCCGGCTGGCGCTACCTCGACAGCTCCACCGGCTACCTCGGCGGCAACCGCAACAACGGCAGCTACGTCTCGCTGCAGGTCGCCCGAGCAACAGCGACTACAGCACCATCATCGAGACGATGGACGCCGCCGCGGCCCAGACCTCAACTTCACCGTCACCGGCGGGCTGTCGACCGGCACCGTGCACGTGTGGTCGACCAACGTCCGGTCGAACAACCCGGCCGACTACTTCGTCACGCGCACCGACATCACCCCGTCGAACGGCTCGTTCTCGCTGACCGTCCAGCCCGGCTACGTCTACAGCTCACCACCACCACCGGGCAGGGCAAGGGCACGGCGACCAGCCCGGCGCAGGGCACCCTCGCGCTGCCCTACAGCGACGACTTCGACAGCTACGCCGACCGGGCGCGAGGCGAAGTACCTGTCGGACCAGCAGGGCTCGTTCGAGGTCGCCGCCTGCGGCGGCGGCCGCACCGGTCAGTGCGTGCGCCAGATGTCGGAGCAGGCGCCGATCTTCTGGACCACCGGTCACGCCGAGCCGTTCACGCTGCTCGGTGACCTCAGCTGGCGCAACTACACCGTCTCCTCCGACGTGATGCTGGAGAAGACCGGCTACGCCCAGCTCATCGGCCGGGCCACCAACTACAACCACGCAGGCCCGCAGAGCCTCAACGCCTACTACCTGCGGGTCGCCGACAACGGCTCGTGGTCGATCCGCAGCAACAACACCAGCGGCAACCAGCGGACCCTGGCCAGCGGCACCACCGCGGCGCTGGGCACCGGCCGCTGGCACAACGCTGTCGCTGACCCTCAACGGCAGCACCCTGACCGCGGCCATCGACGGCGCCACCGTCGGCACGCGTGACCGACACCACCTGGGTCGCCGGCCAGATCGGCTACGCCACCGGCCAGGGCGTGACGGCCCAGTTCGACAACCTCACCGTCACCCCGCTCGGCGACCGGCACCGGCGGCCCACCGGCGAGATCCGCGGCGCCGGCTCCAACCGGTGCCTGGACGTCAACGGCGCAGAGCCAGGCCGACGGGGCGGTCGTGCAGATCTGGGACTGCAACGGCGGCGCCAACCAGCAGTGGACGGCCAGCTCAGCAACCAGCTGCACCGTGTACGGCAACAAGTGCCTCGACGGCCCGAGCGCCGCCGCCGGCGCCCGGGTCGCGGATCTGGTCCTGCACCGGCGGCGCCAACCAGCAGTGGCGGGTCAACGCCGACGGCACCATCACCGGCGTCCAGTCCGGCCTGTGCCTGGACGTGACCGGCGCGGGCACCGCCAACGGCACCGCGCGTCGAGCTGTGGACCTGCAACGGCGGCAGCAACCAGTTCCTCGCTCAAGCTGACCACCCTCTGCACCCGGCCCAACTTCAGTTGACCAGTCCCTCCCCACCGGCAAGGTTCACAGTTCCACGACAGCCCACCACTACGGCGCGTCCTTCCCCGCCGCAGAACGGCGATCGAAGCCCAGCTCAGC
Organism: uncultured Actinomycetota bacterium; assembly: GCA_963794685.1. Lineage (GTDB taxonomy): Bacteria > Actinomycetota > Actinomycetes > Mycobacteriales > Micromonosporaceae > CAVTWH01. Next base: position 887,169 of record CAWCFK010000018.1, read on the forward strand.
CGCCCGGCCGATAAGTCAGTTTGATCGCGCGCTTCTCAGGGCGCTGCCCAGCTGCAACAAGAAGATAATAAACGTGTCGGCGGACTCAGCCCCACGGCGGCGTGGCGGCGCCTAGAGGAACTATTGGCTTCCTCGCTGACCATCCCCGACTCGCGCGTACGCGAGAGTACTCGAAGACGTCCTCAGGTCTGCCGTGGCCGCCTGCCCCACCGGCTGGTGGACGTTGCCGCTCCAGCAACCAGTTCGCCGACTCGCGCTCCGCCGATCAGCGGCTCGACGATCGAGCCTGCTGCCCCAGCATTCTACATCGTCACCACCAGGCCAGCTGAGGAGAAAAAGCATGATGACCTTCGAGCGGTTCGTGGCAAGCTTCGCTGACCGGCGCTCTCACGGTACGCGAAGCGATGAGACCGATGACGCCCGCCTGGCCCAGGACGTGGTCCAGAGGTCCTGGTGCGGGCGCAGGCGCAGATCGTCACGCATAGCCAACTCGACCCAACCGAGGCGTACGTCGAACGAGATAGTGCTCAACGGGTGCCTGTCGTCAGCGCCGCGACAGCGCTCGATCCCCGCCGCCGCGCCAACCCTGGAGGGCGCGGCAGAAGGATTACGAGGATCCGGTTGCCCAGCTGATGGGGGAGCAGGAGCACGATCGTTGCGCCGGATCGCGATGCTGCCCCGCCGGAACGAGATGATTGTGGTTGCTTCAGTTCTTCAGCTGTTCGGACGCAGAGATCACCGCCCTGCTCGCTGCCGCGGAGGGCAACCGTCCACGCCCACTGCTCGCGAGCGTCAGCGACGCTCCGCGCCACGATGCCCACCCGCACGACCACCCGACCCACCGGGACCTTCCCGCCTTGCGGACGACGGAGGAGTTGACATGACCACCGATGGAGCACGATCCGCGATACGCTGCTCCAGGTTCCCGACCTGGCACCGGATCCCGTCGGATCTGCGACGGTCTGAAGCGGCGGGCGCGGCAGTACCGGCAGCGGCGGGCCCTGCTGACGGCGGCCGTAGCGGCGGTGGGTGTCGCGGCGGTGGCCGCGCCTTCGGTACTGCTGTCGCGCGACCGTGGACACCGGGCACCCGAGCCCGCCCTTCCCGGCCCGTCGCCGGTACCACCGAGACGGCGGATCCCGATGAGGTCCCGGCCGGGGTGGCTTCCGGCCGGCATAGTCGAGGTGGAGCGGTTCGCGGGCGCGGAGTTCGGCGGGGATGTCGAGCGGCTCCGGCGCTGGCGGATGCGAGCGCATCCCACCCGCTGGCTGTCAGGCTACGGATGGGTACCGCCGGACCATCGACGTCGGCACGTTCCATCCGACGCACCATGAACGGGCTGCCCGGCTGGGAGCGTGCGGGACGACGCGACGCTCCTCGTGTCGCAGGCGGAGCCGGAATACTGCTCAAGGTCGACGTGAACGGGGCCGCGGGGCAGAAATCCTCGCAGTGGCCCGGAACGTCGCAGCGTCGGTCGTCGCCGACGACGGGCGGTACTGAAGGTCCCGCTGGCCTTCAGGTGGCTGCCGGCCGGCATCGAGAGGGGCACCCTGGCGGTGATCACTCTGGAGCAGCACGGGTGGATGGCGCAGATCTCCGCGAGCGACGGCAGCCAGTCCGGCGGCAACCCGACCCGGAGTTACGGTGGCCGCCCAGATCGGTTCCGTCGACGACCTCTGGCCGGCCAGGCTGCGCCACACTCCTGCGCCCGGCTCCAGCAGTCCCGCGACGGTGCGGGGCCGGCCCGTCGTGTCCCTTTCCGCCACGTCGATCGTGGTGCTGTTGGAAGAGGGCCCGGCGCTGCGGATGGACACTCTCGGACCGCCGCTGGGCGGGGACACACTGCGGCGGATCGCGGAGCGAGCTGGCCATCGGACCCATACCCGACACGAGCTGGATCGGCCGGTAGCGGCCGCGGTCGGTGTCAGTCGCGGCCGGCGATGGCGACAGACTGTGTGGGTACGCCCGGCTCGCGACGGCAGCGACTCCTCTACTACCAGGCTTATGCTTCGAGCGATCAGGGCAAACGTGCGGGAGCATGCCCCTGGGCCACCTGACTACTGGGGGTCATGGGGTCGCGGGTTCAAACTCTGTCGTCCCGACAGTGGGAAGGTTCCCGCAGGTCACAGACCTGTGGGAACCTTCTTTTCATCGATACGTGAAGTACGCGCCGGTCACTCCGGCGAGGGCGCGGCGTACAGCGTCGAAGTCGCGAAGGTCGCCGATGACGATGTCGGCACCCAGCGCCTTGAGTTCGGCGACCCGGTCATCGTCGTAACCGGACGAACGCGCGAACGGGCAGTCCTCGCGCGAGCAGCTGCCGCGCGGCGTGGTTGCCGGTCACGCCGTGGCGCCCGGCCGCGCCGGCGATCAGTGGAGTCATCGTGGTGTTCCTCCGTCCGGGGTGTAGGTCAGCTGTACGGTCCCGTTGGTCCAGGTGCTCGTGGACGCCAACCGCAGGGGTACGGTCGGTCCCGGCCGTGACAGCGGCGCTGCTGCGCCGGCGATGACCGGCAGGACCGCGATCTTCAGCTCGTCCACGAGGCCGTATTCGAGCAGGGTCTGGGAGAGCCGGCCGTATCCGTAGATCATCAGGTTGCCGCCGCCTTGCTGCTTCAGTTCGGCGACCTCGGTGGCGACGTCGCCCGTCAGCACTTTGGTGTTGTTCCATGCCGCGGCGGTCAGCGTCGATGAGAACACGTACTTGACGATGTCGTTGATGCGCTGGGAGTAGGGGTCGGTGGCGTTCGACCACCCGTGCGCGAAGTAATCGTAGGTGTTGCGGCCCATCAGCATCGCGTCGCATGCTTCGAGGTCGGCCATGGATCGGGCTGCGGCCTCGTCGTCGAAGTACGGCCCGGCAAAGGACATGGGGTTGTGGTGCGCGCCGTCCACGGTGGTGAGCGCCGAGACGACGAGCTTCCGAGGTTGAGCAGTCATGCTGCGAAACTAGCAGTCAGTACTTCGAATTTACAAGCAATGAATTCGATAATCGCAGGCTACACTTCGGGGCATGGGTGCGCGACGAGCTTACGACGAGGGCTGCGCCGCGGCGCACGCCCTCGACCTGGTTGGTGAGCGTTGGGCCCTGCTGGTGGTCCGCGAGCTGTTGTTCGGGCCTAAGCGATTCACAGATCTGGACGGCCGGCTCGCCGGCGTCAGCACGAGCGTGCTGTCCCAGCGACTGCTGGAGCTCGCCCGAGCCGGAGTCCTCGCTCGCCGCAAGCTACCCCCACCGGCAGGCTCGTGGGTGTACGAGCTGACCGACTGGGGCTACAAGCTGGAGCCGATCATCATGGCGCTGGCCAGTGGGGATCCAATCTCCGCAGTTCGACTGCAAGGCGCCGGTCACCCCCGCGAGCATGGCGCTCGCACTCAAGGGTTTCGCCAATCCGGCCAGGGTCAAGAACCTGACAGGTCTGGTCGAACTGCAGCTCGACAGTGAGGTCTTCCACGCCTTCCCGCAGGACGGCCGGCTGCAGGTCACCGGAGCGACCAGCGGCCACCCCGACGCCCGGATCATCGCCAGCCCAGGCCACCTGCGGCCGTTCCTGTACGGTCTCGCAGCCACCTCAAACAACCTCGGAACAACGGCATCCAGACCGAAGGAGACCGCAAAACCGCGGTCGCGCTCCTGGCAGCCATGGGCAGCTGACTATCACCCGCAGGCACGTTATTGGCGTGGATCGAGGCCCAAATCGGGTCGGCACCTGTACGGCTAGGAGAATCGTCGTGGCGGAGATGAACGCAGCTAACGTTGCCTGCGTATCGTCAGGACTTGGGCATGAGTCCTGCCCGGTGCGCGATGATGACAAGCTGAACTCGGTCGCGGGCACCAAGTTTGTACAGCAGCCGGGCGACGTGCGCCTTGGCGGTACCGGGGGAGATGGACAGGCGTTGGCCGATCTCGGCGTTGGTGAGCCCTTCGGCGACCAGGCCGAGTACCTGCCGTTCCCGGTCGGTGAGTACGTCAAGGGACGACGTCATCGGCGTGGCGGCACCGCCGACGAATGCGGCGATGAAGCGGCGCGGTGACCCTCGGGGCGAGCAGCGCGTCGCCGGCGGCCACGACGCGGATCGCGGCGTGCAGGTCGGCCGGCGGAGCGTCCTTGAGCAGGAAGCCGCTTGCCCCGGCGCGCAGCGCTCCGTAGACGTACTCGTCGAGGTCGAAGGTGGTCAGCACCAGCACCCGTGTCGCGCAGCCGCTGTGGTGAGTCAGCCGGGTGGCGGGGATGCCGTCGATCTCGGGCATCCGGATGTCCATCAGCACGACGTCGGGCTCGGAGCCGCTGCGCCTGGTCGACGGCCTGCCCGGCCGGTGCCGCCTCGCCGACGACGGCGAGGTCGGCGGCGGTCTCCACGATGCCGCGAAGGCCGGTACGGATGAGCGCCTGGTCGTCGGCGATCAGGACCCGGATGGTCACGACGCCGCCGTCCGCGCGGGCGCGGCAGCTCGCGCTGACCCGGAAGCCGCCGTCGGGTAAGGGTGCGGCCAGCAAGGTGCCGCCGTAGAGCGCGACCCGTTCGCGCATGCCGGTGAGCCCGAGCCCCTCGCTGCGACCTCACCGCCGCGGCCTGGTCGACGATGTCCATGACGATCGCGTCCGGCCGGTAGTCGACAGTGACGCTGGCGTGGTCGCGCCGGCGTGCTTGACGACGTTGGTCAGCGCCTCCTGCACGATGCGGTACGCCGACAGTTCGAGCCCCGGGCCGGGCGCTGCCGGGCTGGCCGGTGACGGACAGGTCGACCCGTACGCCGGCGCGCGCCGTGCGCTCGACCAGCCGCGGCAGGTCGGCCAATCCGGGTGCGGTTCGTCATCGGCGGCGCCGGGCGTCGCCGGCGCGGAGCACCGTCAGCAGCCGGCGCATCTCGGCCAGGGACTGCCGGCCGGTGGTCTCGATGGCGGCCAGGGCGTCGCTCGCCTCGCCGGCTCGGTCGCGCACGATCAGCCGCCCGTACCCGGCCTGCACGGTGATCACGCTCATGCTGTGCGCGACGACGTCGTGCAACTCCCGGGCGATGCGGGCGCGCTCCTGCGCGGCCCCGCTCCTCGCGCCCGTTGCGCCTCCTGCCGCACCAGCGCTTCGCCGTAGCGGCGGTGCTCCCCCGGCGTACCCACCGTCCAGGCCACAGCACAGCGCGAGCCCGAACGGCAGCACGCCGCCCGGGTGGCGAAGGAGGTCAGCGCGGTGGCCGCCGGCCCGGTAGACCCGCGCCGACCGCCCGGCAGCGGTCCGTGCCGGTACCGCTCGGCGACCCGGTAGAGCGCGTACCCCAAGGGAACCACGCCGATCCAGGGTACCGCGGCGCCAACAGAGACAGCCAGAACACCACCAATGCGCCGGCGGCCGCGACCAACGGCCGACGACGCGCGACCGGCAGCGCGGTAACCAGCGCGGTAGCAGCGACAGCCAACGCCTTGCTCTCACGGGCAACGATTATGCCGAACGCGAAGAGACCGAAGCCACCAGCGCCGAGCCCATCGACAGCAGCAGTGGCCGGGCGCAGCCGCTGCGACAGCGGCGGACGGGGTTGGTGCATGCGCCCAGCCTACGAGCGGCCCGGCGTATGACATCTGCCTGCGGCATATGCCCGTGACCGATGCCCGGGCCGCGGGGCGGCCTGCCGCACAGTATTGCACATGATCGAGGCACAGCACCTCACAAAGCGGTACGGGCCACGGCCGCCGTCGACGGACTGTCCTTCTAGGTCCGCCCGGGCCGGGTCACCGGATTCCTCGGCCCGAACGGCGCCGGCAAGTCCACCACCATCCGGATGCTCCTCGGGCTGGACACCCCGACTCGGGCCGCGCACTGGTCAACGGCCGGCCGTACCGCGACCTGCGGGAGCCGCTGCGCGAGGTCGGGCGCGCTGGTTGACGCGGGCGGCTGCACGGCGGGCGTACCGCGACCGCACCTGCGCTGGCTGGCCGCCAGCAACGGGCTGCCGCCGCCGGGTCGCCGACGTCCTCGACCGGACCGGCCTGACCGGCGTCGCCGACAAGCGGGTCCGCGGCTTCTCGCTCGGCATGCGCCAGCGGCTCGGCATCGCCGCCGCGCTGCTCGGCGATCCGCCGATGCTGATCTTCGACGAGCCGGTCAACGGCCTCGATCCGGAGGGCATCGCGCTGGATCCGCGGGCTCATGCGGAGCCTGGCCGCCGAGGGCCGTACGGTCCTGGTCTCCAGCCACCTGATCAGCGAGATGGCACTGACCGCCGACCACCTGCTGGTCATCGGCGGGGGCCGGCTCCTGGCCGACGACACGGTCGAGAGTTCGGCCGCGGCCGCGCCACGTTGGAGGAGGCGTACTGCGCCTGCACCCGGCGCGGTGCGTACCGCAGCGGCGGTGCCGATGAGGGCCGCCGCACGCCGAGTGGATCAAGCTGTGGTCGGTGCGCTCGACCTGGCTCGCGCTCGGTTGTGCGCTCGCGTCCGGCTCGGGCTCGGCCTGGCCGACACGGTCAGCACCGTCACGCTGGGCCACCATGACGGCTCCGGACCGGGCCGCGTTCGACCCGTCGGTGGCTCGTTCACCGGGCTGGTCTTCGCCCAGCTGGCCTTCGGCGTCCTCGGCGTGCTCGCCGTCACAGCGGAGTACAGCACCGGCATGATCTCGCCACGCTGACCGCGCACCCCGCCGGGCCGCCGCTTCGCGGCCAAGGTGGGTCGGTCTTCGGCGTTGCGCTGCTCGTCGGGCAGGCGTTGGCATTCGGCAGTTTCCTGCTCGGGCAGGCGGTGCTGCACGGCAAGCACCTCGACATCGGGCTCGGCGATCCCGGCGTACTGCGGGCCGTGACCAGCGCCGGTCTGTACCTGCCGTCGTCGCGCTGGTCGGCTACGGACTGGGCGCGCTGCTGCGCCATACCGCGGGCGCCATCGCCGCGCTGTTCGCGGTGGTCTTCCTGGCCTACGGCGCGGCCAAGGCCGTGGAGAGCTGGTCCTACCTGCCGTCGAAGCTGCTGCTGTGCAACGCCGGTGACGTGGTGGCCAGGTGCACGCGGTAGCTGCCAAACCACGGCTGCCGTCGCTGGGACTGGCGTACCTGGATCTGGCGCTGTACCTGGCGGTGGCGCTCGGACTCGGTGCCTGGCGTTCACCAGGGACGCGTGAGAGGCGGGCTCGATGCCTACCTCGACCGGCAGCCCGACCCGGCAGACGCGCGGTCGTCATCGGCCGGCGCGCCGAGGGCTCGGGTGCCGTCGGTTCGAACTCGGGCGTGGTCGGTTGAGAGCCTGGCTCAAGATCAGTGTCGTTCCCGTCCGCACCCGGGCGGTGTCTGGTGAGCCGAACGCCCATGAACACTGAGGAGTTTTCATCCTCGTTGGTACAGGTCAGGGCGGGTTGACCGAGCTGCGGCGTGTTGATCTTCCATAGTGGACGCGGACCCCTGGTAGACGACCGCGACAGGCCCGTTTGGGTCAGAAAACCAGCGTGGGATCCCGCCCGGACTCGGGCGAGATCCCACGGCTTGCGGACCGGTGCCGGTCCGGAGGTGATCAGCTGGTCGGGAAGTTGTCCGGGGTGTTGATCCGGCTCTTCAGGAACGCGCCGGACTGGGTGAGTACGTTGCTGCTGCTGAAATCTGAGCCGGCGGCGCAGGTACCGGGCTTGAACGCCGCGCTGCTCTCGTCGGCGTCGGAGTACGTCCAGTCGGCGTAGCTGATCTTCTTCTGGTCCAGCAGATCCAGCCACGCGGTGCTGCTGGCCTGGTCGAAGTTGCCGCCGCCGGTGTAGGTGACGGTACCGAACTCGGTGACGAACATCGGGATGAGCGCTGCTGCGCGGGCGAGTTCGTTGCGGTAGCTGTCACCGTGCGACGCGGCGTAGAAGTGGAAGGTGTACATCACGTTCGAGGCGTTGACCGGGTTGTTGATGACCTCGTTGGCGTTGCCGCCTTCGGAGAGCCCCAGCGACGACCAGGCGCGGGTACCCACGATGACCACGCTGTTCGGCGCGTTGCCGCGGATGACCGGGATGACCTGCTCGGCGTAGGACTTGATGGTGGCCCAACTGACCCCGTTCGGCTCGTTGGCGATCTCGTAGATCACGTTCTTCTTGCCTGCGTTGCGGGAGGAGACCGCCTGGAAGAACGTCTTGGCGTCGCCCAGGTGCACGGTCGGGTCACCGGGGTTGAGGATGTGGAAGTCGATGATGGCGTAGATGCCGCGCGCCTCGGCCAGGTCGACGATGCTGTTCACCTTGGCGGTGAAGCCGGCCGGGTCGGTGACGTAGCCCTTCTCGTCGACGTACATCGCGATGCGCAGCACGTCGGCGTGCCAGTCGTTGGCCAGTGCGCCGATCGAGGTGCTGGTGTAGCAGTTGGAGAACCACTGCAGGCCGTGGGTGCTCATCCCGCGCAGCTGGATCGCCTTGTTGTACTGGTTGCACAGGTTGGCACCGCACACGTGCAGTTGCCCGTTGATGCTCACCGGGGTGCCACCGCCGGGGTTGCTCGGGCTGGTCGACGGCGACGACGACCGGGACGGCGACACCGAAGTCGACGGTGACGCCGACGAGCGGGTGGGGCTGGCCGACGGGCCGGTGGTTGCGCCGTTGCAGGTAACGCCGTTGAGGGTGAACGAGGTCGGCGTCGGGTTGCTGCTCGACCAGGTGCCGTTGAAGCCGATGCTGGTGGACGCGCCGGTTGCCAGGGCGCCATTCCAGCTCAGGCTGCTGGCGGTGACCGAGGTACCGCTCTGGCTCCAGGTGGCCGACCAGCCCTGGGTGACCTTCTGGGTGGCGTCCGGGAACGTGAAACCGAGCGTCCAGGAGGTCACCGGGTCACCCAGATTCTTCACAGTGATGTTCGCCGAGACGCCACCCGCCCACGAGTTGGGCGCGTACGTGACGGCGCAGCCGGTGGCCGCCAGAGCCTCGCCCGCGGACAACACCACAAGTCCGCCGGTGGCCAGCAGTCCGGCCGCACCGACAGCCAGCAGCGCGCGGACCCGGCGGGGCCGGGACAGTGCATGACGCAGATCTTTCAGTGGCATGGAGAAATCCTTCGCATGGACGGCAGCGGGGGGACGCCCGCCGCACCCAGCGCACGGCACCCCGCCCCGGAGGTGCACGCGGTCGCGCTGGGCTGTCACGAGACTCCCAGCGTCACACCGGGACGCCAACGCCGCGCCGGACGGCGCACCCACTGCGAACTCACACCGGCGAGCGCATCAGTCGAGGTCAACGCCCCTGACTGGCGTTTCCAGGTTGCCCTAGACTTGATGAAAGAATCGTGAAAAGTCGCGATCCGCGCGGTCCGGTCGGGTCGTGCATAGTGGCGGGGTCGGCTCAGCCGATCAGCACACCGAGGCCGACCAGCAGGACTGCCCCGCCGAGGATGCCGAGCAACACCCACCGGCCACGCGCAGCCGCCCGCGTACCGTAGGAGAGCGCGGCGAGCAGGAACAGCACACCGGGAACACCCCACACCGCCCACGCGGCACCGAAATTGAACCAGCCCTCCGGGCTCATGTTGCTGATCCCCTTGTCGATTGGCGCCATCGCCCCGGTCAGGATCAGCGCCTTCACCGCGGTCTCGGCCACCGGGTACATCAGTTGCACGGCCGCGGCACCCCACAGGCCGGCCAACACCATCCAGGACGGAACCCGTTCACCCCAGCGCCGCACGGATGCGAGCGCCATCGCGACGGTGACCATCCGCAAACAGATGGCCAGGATGACCACGCCGTCCTGCGCCAACGAGGTGCCGCGCAACAGATCCCACAGCACCGCACCGCCGGCGATGAGGCAGAATGCGCCGACGTAGCCGGCGGCGAGCAGCGCGGGCCAGCGCCGATACGTCGTCTTCGGGCGGGTGGTGGCGGTCAACACGGGTGCCGGTGGCATGGCGAGCAACATGCCATCAGCTTGGCCTCATCGACGACCATCGAGAACCGGTGATGCCCCCGACAACCCACCCGGTACGCCCATGGGGTTTACCCGGATGCCAACCCCGAAGCCGGCGCCCGGGCCTGGAAGAATCGGCTGGGCGACAGCACGCCGGTCGGGATGCCTCAGCAGGCGACGACAACAACCCGGTCGGGGTACGGCGCCCGACCCAACGGCGATCTCCACAGTGCGCAGGCCGTTCGATCATCGGGATCTGTTGCCGCGCAGGGCAAGCCGCCCGCGGCCCGGCCCACACTCGCCATGGCAGCCCGAGGAGCGAGTAGTACTGAGGGGCTTGAGATAGGCAATGGCCCGGAGGCCGGGCAGGGTGTGCCCGACCTCCGGGTTGGTGTTCAGCTGCGTAGGGTCCATTGCTGGTTGGTGCCGCCATTGCAGGACCAGAGGATGAGCTTGGTGCCGTTGGCCGTGGCGGCGCCATTGGCATCGAGGCACAGTCCGGACTGGACATTCGTGATGCTGCCGTTGGCGTTGAGGTTCCACTGCTGGTTGAGTCCGCCGTGGCAGTCCCAGATGATGACCTGGGTGCCGTTGGTGGTACCCGCCCCGGACGCGTCCAGGCACTTGTTGCCGTACACGGTCAGCGCTTGGCCGTGGTGTACGTCCAGCGCTGGTTCGTAGCCGCCGGAGCAGTCCCACAACTGCACCTGGGTGCCGTTGGTGGTCGTGGAGTTCGGCACGTCGATACAACGACCGGACTGGCCACCCACGACCTGCACGTTCTGCTGGGTACCGGTGCCGCCGCCCTGCCTGCCTGACGAGCGACTTGGACTGCGCCGAGCGGTTGCCCTGGGCGTCGACGACGTAGAGCCGGTAGTCACCTGCCGTCGTGGGAACAGCGATGGAGGTGGCGGTGCCGTCGGCCCGGGTCATCGTCGGGCCGGCCGTGAACGTGGTCGTTCCGGCGGGGGCCAACCAGATCGACCGGGTGGCGTCGCCGATGCTCCGGATCGGAATCGATGCCGTTGCGCTGCCGACGAACGTGCTCGCCGGCAGGGCGTAATTCGGCCTGGGAGGAGTTGCTGGCCGGGACGATGTCCCGGTATGCGTCCTCAAGCCCGGAGTGACGGCGATGCCGTACGCCGCCGCCGGCCAGACATAGTCGGAGTAGACGAGAATGTCTTGGATGGTGCTGTTCGGCAGGCTCTTGTTGGAGACCTTGTTGATCGGACCGTAGGTGTTGCGTGATGCTCAGATCGTGCTTACGGCCGAAGTCGTCCGAGTTGATCAGCCACGTGACGTTCTGGTCGACGCTCAGGACGTTGTCGCGGAAGGTGATGTACGCCGAGCCCTCGTCCGGGTGCAGCCCGTACTTGTGGCCGGACGGCACGCCTTGCAGATAGTTGTTGGTGATCATGGTTCCCGGCTGGTTGCCGAGCGTGTAGATCGGCGCGGTGTCACCGAGGCGCTGCACCGTGTCGATGATGTGGTTGTAGCTGATGTTGTTGTTCCGCGCCGTGCGTGGTCGGCCGGTTGGGCGCGATCGAGCCCGACGAGCCGTCGAAGTTCCACCAGCCCCAGCCGAGCGTGATGCCGGACCACGGGGCCTTCTCGATCCGGTTGTGCTGCACCGTCAACGTGTCGGTGAAGTAGGCCGAGATGGGGCTGTGCCCGTTGAACAGCACGGCACTGTCGTAGATGTAGTTGTTCTTGATGTCGATGTTCTTGACGAGTCCTTCGACCTGGGTCGAGTACTTCTCGTGGTTGGTCGACGTGTAGTCGCCGATGTAGACGTGCTGCGGATGGCCCACCGAGACAGCGGAGCCGGCGATGTCGTTGGTGTAGTTGCCGATCAACTGCGTGTTCTGCACGTCGTTGATCAAGCTGATCCCGTCGGCGCCGGTGTGCTGGATCCGGTTGCGCTGGAGGAGGATCCCGTCGGCGTTCTCCACCTGGATGATGCCGGGCGTGACGTCGACGTTGCGGTAGTAGTAGACGTGGAAGTTGCCCTTGGCATACGCGATGGCGCCCAGGTTGCCCTGCTGCGCCTGCTTGAAGGAGGAGCCGGCCACGTTGAACAGGTTCCAGTCCGAGTGCTGCACGGTGAGACCGGAGAAGGTGATGTTGCGCGCGTGGCTGGTGGTCGAGGTGCCGGCGACCCGCAGCAGGGTGGTGACGTTGTTCGGCGCGAAGACCGACGCGGTCGACATGTCCTCGGAGCTGGCCTTGTAGTAGTACAGCGTCTGGGCTGGTCTTGTCGAAGAAGAACTCGCCCGGCGTGTCCAGGAACTCGTAGGCGTTCATGAGCTTGTGCGAGCCGCCCACCTGGGCGTTGCCGTTGTAGCGCACCCTGGGCGATGGCCGCGCCCGGCTGCTGGAACAGCGCGATGCGGTTCGTCCCGTCACTGGTGACCTGGCGGACGCCCACGATGGCCGTGGTCCAGGTCGTCGCCGTCTCGATCTCGATGTCGTCCTGGTTGCGGGCGATCGCCGGGAAGTCGGACAGGCTGTACTTGGCGCCGTCGCACTGCGACCCGGACTCCCAGGCCCAGGGGGCCTGTCCGGCGGTGATGGTGTACGTCCCGTAGCAGCCGCGCCGAGTTCATCGTCTTCGAGGCCATGTACGCCCGCTTGTCGTTGACATAGAGCGTGCGCAGCTTGTTGCTGCGGTCGAGCGGGGCCTTCCAGATGTTGCCGCTCTGCTGGGTCCATCCGGTCACCTGAACGCCGCCTTCGAGGACCGGCGTCTCGTTCGGGTACGCGGCGTAGACGACCCGGAAGCCGTTGGTGCCGGAGTCGGCGGCGCCGAAGTCGATGGTGCTGCTCACCGGATAGGTTCCGCCACGGAGGTACACGTAGATGTCGCCGGTCATGTTCCCGTTGACCGTGCGGACGACGTCCCGGGCATGTTGCAGGCTTCGGAACGGCGACGGCGGCCGTTCCGGGGTTTGCGTCGTTGCCGTTGGATGCGACGTAATAGGTTGCCTGGGTGGCACCCGAGGCTGACCGTGGAATGAAGAGCGCGACCGTCACGGCGGCGGAGACGAGCACCGCCAGTGCCAACAGCGATCTTCCAACCGCGGAAGCGGCCAAGTTCATGTACTGCTCCTTCACTTCCTGCTGTTCAGGTGTCGCCGGAAGTCGCTGAGGGACGAGACCGCCACGACGGTTGCCTGTCACGGGCGCGCCGGTGCCGGGGTGTGACGCTGACCGGGCCCGGTGGATCGGACCGTCGCCGGCCGGCGGCGGGGCTCAGCGGATGACGGTTCCGCTGGTGGCACTGCTCGCCCTGACGTCGAGGCACCGCCGCAGCGCTGTTGATGCCTCGTGGTGCTGCTGCTGAGCTGCCCTCCCCTTCATCGGGTCATCAACCACGCTGGTGTCGATGCCCGGTCCGAGTCGCTGCCACGACCGCGCCTAACATGTGACGTGAGACGTTATCAAATGTGAACGTTAACATCAGATGTTGGCGCCGGGCGTCCGACGATTGCTGGGGGTGGTCCGGCGCCCACACCCGTGGTGGCCGTGGATGGTATGAGAGTGCCAGACGGCCCTGGCGGGTTCAATGGGCGATGAACGGGTCCCGAAATTTCCATATCGGGTACTGCGCGGAACGCCGCACCGGGTGCGGCGAGCACCGTGCCGGCACCCGGCAGCGGGGCGGCGCAGAGGTGCCAGTGTTGGCCGGCCCCCGGATCCCATGGTCGAGGGGTAGCTCCACCGGCCGGTAGCGCTGCAGCGCCGATCGTCAGACCTTTCCAGCCAGGGCTGCCGTCCGGCGGCGCGGGCGACGCGTCCGTTCGTCTGACGTGGCTATCGCGGCCCCGTGGAGTCCGGCGGTCGGAATGCCGCTGAGATCCCGGCGAGGGTCGGCCGGTGAGAGTTCGCCCCCCGGACGGCGCTACCAGCCCGCGCGGCCAGCGCCGGCAGCCGCCACGGCCGCGAGCGCCACGCAGCCGACGGTCCCGCGAACCGCGCCCGCCGTCGTCGATGTCGCCAGGCTGCAGATCGACTTCCACACCGCCATGGTCAACGTATACGCCCGAGCACACGACGAGGCGGGCCACAAAGCCACCTTTTCCTGCGCATGGCGGCCGAACAGGGCGGATTGGAGGCGGCCCGGCGGCTGCTGCACAGTCCGGCCGTGTCGGACGGGTTCCGGGCGCTTTGGGAACGCCGACGGCTGGATCTGACGGTCGAGGCTCTTGTGCTCGAGCCCAAGCGTCACGACCTGTTTACCGCCGGGGAACGCCAGACAGCGCTACAACGCCTCCACCAACCAGTGTGGCGTGCCCGGCGGTCGGCTACTTGTAGCGGTGGCTCTTCTCGGCGTGCCCGGCCGGTCGGGCGCAGCTCTTGTTCCCCATGTTGCGGTGTCCGCAAAGCTTGGTCGACTCGACCTCGTCGGTGGCCGCGGGCGCGGTGTCCACGGCGGCCGGTTGCGCACTCGGTGCCCGCTTCCTGGCTGCGGGCTTCGCAGCAGCGGCGGGCGCAGCCGTCGTGGCCACCAGGGCCTCGGTCGTAACTGACGTCGTCGAGGCAAGCGCGGCCTCAGACAAGGGCGTGATCTCGGACGTGGCTGCGTGCCCCGCGGCACTCTGCCGCTGGGCCGACGCCTGGGCGTCCAGCGCCGCGTAGCGGGCTTCCCGTAGGGCCTTCAAGGCGTCGACCTTGCTCATCCAGGCAGCCTATCCGTGGGGAGCGCGAGCGGAAACTGACCACGCTCTGGCGGCCAGGCGGATCGACCCGTCATTCTCGGGCGACACGGCGCCGACGCCGGCCGACCGTCACGGCCACAGGAGCGACAAGACACACCTCATCCGCTACGCCGACAGCGCTGACCGGACCGCGATCGGGATCACCGGCGATGATCGAACAGTTCGTCCGCTGGCTGTGTCGAGCCTGGCCGACCTGCTCGCCCTGCCACTGGCCGTCATCCGTGCCGCGGTGGGGCAAGCCGCGGCGGTGTACCGATTCCGGGCGCCGAGCCACGGCTGCTGCCACCAGTGGACGGCCTGACCGAGGTCTGGGCCGGTGTGCCGACTTCCTCCATCACGGTCCGGTGGGTATGGCGCAGCCCGTGCGGAGTCGGCCCCGGCCGCGATCGGCAGCCAGCAGCAATTCGAGCGCCCGGCAGCCGGGGATCGTGCGCCGCCCGGCGGCGCCCACGCGTTCCGGGGATCGGTCAGGCTGACCTGGCCAGCGCGTCGCGGCAGCGTGCGCGATATCGCAGCGGCGACTCGCCGACGACGCGTTTGAACGCGGTGCTGAACGCGCTCTCTGAGCCGTATCCCAGTGTCTCGGCCAGCTCTGCGATCCGGGCGTCACGCTCTCGGAGGGTTCGCTGGGCGAGAAGCATCCGCCACTGCGTCAGATAGGTGAGGGGCGGCATCCCCGATGCCGCGCGGAACCGCTCGGCGAACGACGTCCGCGACATCGCGGCCGCTCGGGACAGCTCGTCGAGACCCCAGCTGCGTGCGGGGTGTTGGTGCATGAGATCGAGGGCTGGGCGGAGTCGGTGGTCGGCGTGTAGGCGCAGGATCCCGGCCGGTAGGTCCGTCTGCCCGGCGTAGGCGCGGAGCAGCCCGAGGAGTAGGAGTTGCGCGTGCTGGCGGATCGCGAACTGGGCGCCCGGCAGCGCGGCGGTCGCCTCGTCGAGCAGACGCAGCAGCGTCTCGCGGAGACCGTGCGCGTCGACCTCGCTCGCGCGGATCAGCGCGACCGGGGGAAACGAGCCTTCGAGTAGGGCGCTGCCGGCCTCGTTGAGGCTGACGCAGCCACCGAGGACCACGTCATCGCCGGGGCCACGCGTCGTGAATGGCGGCGAGGTGAGGTCGGACTCGGGGTCGACCTCGACACGTGGCCCTTCGCCCGCCTCGAACCCGATCCAAGCCCGGCCGACCAGGATCGCGACGTCGCCCGCGGTCATCTCGATCGGCGCGGCGACGCCGTCGGTCCGCAGCATTGCCCGGCCGTCGATCAGGGCGAAGAACTTGATCGGATCGGTGATCGGGCCGTGCGACCACCAGCCTCCCCGCGCGACGATGCCGCCGGTGACGAGGTTGTGGACCTCGGTGAGGTCGCACAGCTCGGTCAGGCGATCAACAGCCATGATCCGTACTCTCGCTCAAAAAACGTGGGCTTTGAACTATTCAGCGTACACGGTATTGCGCGAAGGCTGGAGCCATCCGAACCACACCGTGATCTCCAGGAGCAGCACATGCAGTACCGCACCCTCGGCCGCACCGGCATCCAGGTCAGCCCGTACGCGCTCGGCGCGATGATGTTCGGCGCAATGGGCAACCCCGACCACGACGACTCGATCCGGATCATCCACAAGGCGCTCGACGCCGGGATCAACCTCATCGACACGGCCGACATGTACTCGGGCGGCGAGTCCGAGGTGATCGTGGGCAAGGCGCTACAGGGGCGCCGCGACGACGTCATCCTGGCCACCAAGGCCCGCTTCCAGGTCGACTACAACCCACACGACATGCACGCCGTCCCGCGCCCCAACACCTCCGGCGCGTCCCGCCGCTACCTCACCCGGGCACTGGATGCCTCGCTGCGCAGGTTGCAGACCGACTACGTGGACGTCTTCCAGGTGCACCAGCCCGATCCGCGCACGGACCTCGAGGAGACGCTGTCGGTGCTCACCGACCTCCAGCGCGAGGGCAAGATCCGCACGTTCGGCACCTCGTCGATGCCCGCTTCCGACATCGTCCGCGCGCACTGGATCGCCGAGCGCCGCGGGCTGGCGCGCCCGCGCACCGAGCAGCCGCCGTACAGCATCCTCAACCGGGGCATCGAGCGCGAGGTCCTCCCGCTCGCCCAGGAGTTCGGGATGGGCACACTCGTGTGGTCCCCGCTCGCCGGCGGGCTCCTCACCGGCAGCTACCGCAAGGGGCGTGCGGCCGCCACGCACCGCGCCCGGTTCGGCTTCAAGCACCTTGCCGACGAGACGCGCATCGACGCCGCCGAAGAGCTCCTCAGCGTGGCTGACGCTGCCGGGATCGAGCTGCGACACCTGGCCATCGCCTTCGCCATCGCGCACCCGGGCGTGACGTCGGCGCTGATCGGCCCGCGCACGATGGCGCAACTCGACGACCTGCTCGCCGGCATCGACACCAAGCTGAGCGACGACGTGCTCGACCAGATCGACGCGATCGTGCCTGCGGGCACCGACGTCGGGACGCTCGACATGGCCTACCAGCCGCCGGCCGTCACGACGGCGGCGCTGCGACGCCGCACGGTGGCGGACCGCCGCGCAGCCTGAGGGTTACGGGGGGAGAGAGACTTCGGCCTCGGTACCGCCGGCAGCGGCGACGTGTTCGCTGGGCTGCTCGCCCGCGGAGCCGAGGCGGAGCAGGCGGTGTGCTGGGCGTCCCGCGTCCATGCCACCGCCGGGCAGCGCCTCGCCGCGAGCCTGGGCAGGGCCGGCTTGCTCGCCCGTGAACTCGTCGCCGAGGCGTCCCGGATCCTGGCCAGCTTGCAGATCTGAACGTGTGTGTAGGAGACCTGGAGTTGCCCGACGACGACTGAACCAACACCGGACCAACCACGCGGCGCCCATGCAACGCGAGCCCTGCGGAAGTCGCGGCCGAGAGCGGTAACGACCGTGTGGAGTGAAACGGTGCTCGCCGGCCGATCGTCAGCGGCGATGTGCCGGCAGGACCAGCAGGGTGATGGAGTTCGCCGGGTACGTCGCATCGATCTTGCCCCGGTGCACCGCGAGATCGTTGCCGTGCACGATGGTGTTGAGATCGGTCGGGCTGTAGGTGAAACGCTGCGCGGTGCCGTTGCCGTTGAACCCGGCGATCGACAGCGGTGCTGCCTGGTCGCTGCCCGTCTTGTTGACGATCATGACGGTCAGCGCGTTGTCGCACGAGCGCTGCGCGCCGTAGACCGCCAGTTGCCCCTGGTCGCTGCTGATCGCCGACACGCTCACGTCGCCGAACCGGCTGCCCGCGCCGTCGTAGTTGCGGTACATCCGGAACGCGTAGGCGCCGGGTTGGGTCGGTTGGGGGTCGCCCCAGATGGTGGCGAGGTCGAGGCCTTCGCGCCCGAAGATTCCCAGGACGTCGGCCTGCGTCAGCGCGCCGTTGATGTCGCCCAGGGCGCCCCAGTTGTACTCGGTGATGGCGACCTTCGTGCCGGGGTAGTACTGCGCGACCCACGCCTTCATCGTGCGGATGAACTGCAGTGGCGGCGCGTTCACGCCGCTGGGGCCGATCCAGGACTCCTCGACATAGGTCGGGTCCCACAGCGAGCGCGTGGACCGCAGCCGCAGCGCGGCGGCGTCAGGGTCGGTGCCGCCGCTGATCTGCGGGTAGTAGTGCTGGTCGAAGTAGTTGAGGAAGCGTTTGTGGCCGTGCGCGTCGCTGAAGTCCTTCATGTTCTTCAGGTACCACTGGGAGAGGTTGAGCCCGCCGTGCGCGGCCGCGTCGGCGCCCGGCGCGCAGCCGTCCAACCCGGACGCGACCCATTCGCAGTAGCCCCAGCCCGACGGGCCGAGCACCGCCGCGCTCGGATCGGCGGTCTTGATGGCCGCCGCGGTCGCGGTGGCCTTGCCGCCCAGTTCGTCGTAGGACACCGCGTCGGGGTGCACGTCGCGGTGCGTGGCGTTCCACAGCACCGGTTCGTTGTCGAGTTCGTAGATCGCTACCCCGCCGTGCGCCGCGGTGCCGAACTGGCCCACCAGATGCGACACCATCTCGCCGTCGAACGAGGCATCCACCGGGATCGACGTGTCCGTGGGTAGCGCGCCGGTGAGGTTCGCGCCGTCGAGCTTGCCGTTGCCGCAGTTGGGGTCCCACTGGTCGAACCCGTCCTGGGTGGGGAACCGGGTGGCGGGGAATCCGCAGGCGAACGGGTGCAGGTCGGGGGAGTCCTTGGCCACCCATCCGCTCATCGGCACGGTGACGATCTGCTTGGTGCCGCGGTCCCGGTTGGTCTTGACGAACGACTCGAGCGTGTTGTCGGGTCCGGCCACGATGTTCTCGAAGTACCAGTCGCTACCGGTGTTGTAGGTGTGGTTCTTGAAGTTGTACCGGCTGCTCGCGTTGCCGCCCCAGCGGGCCACGGGCATGCCGATCTCGGCCGCGAACGCCGCGTCCGCTCCGTTCAGACCGTAGATGTCCGCACTGATCGGGTGCCGGGCCGCGGACACGTTGACGGACAACGTGAGCCCGGTCGCGGCTGCGGCGGCCTGGGCGGTCAACGCCACCGCTACCAGCGAGACCGTCACACCCAGGGTCGTCGCTGACCGCAGCTTCCTTCGCCGTTGAGCGCCCATCACCGACATCCCCAATCGATCGATCCGCTGACATCAATTGATGAGCTTCGTTGGATGCTCCTCGCGAGTCAAGTCGCCTGCCACCGAGGGCGTCGGTATCCGGGCGGTGTCAAAAGTCGTGACCTTGCCGGCCGTCGTACGTGTGCTGGGCAGACGGCATGCCTCCGCGATGGCGACGTGCCTGCGCCGTCGTCACAGTCGCCGCAGGCCTGCACGGCGGCCCTGAACGTTACAACGAGGTCGGCGCCGCACGGCGCGCCTGCATGGCGGCGACCGCCAAGCTCCTTGCTCCAGGTCGCAATGCCCCGGTGGATCCGGGCAGCGCCGAGACCAATGCGGCAGCACCGGCAGTTGCTACCTCCGGTCGATCTGCTCCACCTCATTCCCGTCCGGGGTCCCGGCCGGGGCCCCGGACGGCGTCAGGCAGGTTCGTGAACGGCGACGGGCCGACACCCGGCCGCCCGACCGCCTCGCCCTGTTCGATGGCGGCGACCTCACCGATGACCGCCTCGGCTCGTCATCTCGTGACCCTGGGCGGGGCCGGTCGAAGTAAGGGCCGAAACGGGTGGCGGTCATCACCTCAGCGGTTCGGACGGTACCCGGCGATCATGGTGGCGGGTACGCTGCTGCGCTTGTGACCACACCTGCACCGGCGCAGGCTGACGCGTCGGCGACCGGGTGGGTACGTGCCCTCATACCTCTCGGCCTGGCCAGCACGATCGTCGGCCTGACCAGCGCGTTCATCGCTCCGTTCATGACCCTGTACCTCACCCAGGTGATCCGCAGCAGTCCCGTGCGGACCTCGGTTTTCCTGGTGCTGTCCGCGTTGGCGGCGGTTGCCGTGGGCAACACGGCCGGGCGGGTCTCGGACCGGCCCGGTGCCAGGCGGGTGACCCTCATCGTCGCGGCCGTCTCCGGCGTGGCCGGGTTCGCCAGCTACGCGCTGGTCCACAACTACTGGACGCTGCTGGTTGTCGCGTTGACGCTGATCGCGGCGGCCGGGGCGGTACTGCCGCAGATCTTCGCGCTCGGTCGGGAGATCCTCGACCGGGACCACCCGGCCCAGGCCGCGATGGGGGTGAACGCCCTTCGGATGATGCTGTCACTGGCCTGGGCGGCAGGCGCTCCGGTCGGCGCGCTGCTGCTCGGCGTGATCGGCTACTCGGGGCTGTTCCTCGCCACCGCCGCGGCCCACCTGGTGATCCTCGGCCTGATGCTCACCCTGAAGGACCCGCGGGACCGCAGGCAACCAGCGGACCGGTCGCGGCCGGGTGGCGGGGAGGAGCCGCCGGGCACGGCCGATCCGGGTACCCGCCAGCCGGCCGGCCGGGCGCCGACGGCGGCGGGGCCGGGGCGGGGCATGCTGCTCGGCAGTGCTGTCGCGTTCGTCATGCTCCAGTGCGTCACCTCGCTGACGGTCACCACGATGCCGTTGTTCGTCAGCGTCGACCTGCACGGCAGTGTCCGCGGCGCCGGTGCGGTACTGGGCCTGTGCGCAGCCCTGGAACTCCCGCTGATGCTGGTGTTCGGAGCCTTCGCCAGCCGCTGGCCGCTGTACCGGCTACTGGTGCTCGGCTGCGCCTTCGGTGCCGCGTACTGCCTGGCGGTGAGCCTCGCCGAGCGGGTCTGGGAGGTTGCCGCCGCCCAGGTGCTGCACGCCTGCTTCGTCTGCGCCATCGGCGGGCTGGGCATCTCCTACTTCCAACAGCTGCTGCCCTCGGCGCTGGGCCGGGCCACCACGCTGTTCACCAATGCCGGCCGGGTCAGCGGCATCCTCGCCGGCCTGCTGTTCGGCCTCGCCGAAGTGCACGGCTACCGGCTGGCCTACGCCGCCTCGCTCGGCCTGAGTCTGCTGGGCGCCGCGGTGCTGGTCCTGACCCACCGCCTCGCGGCCGCCCCGCCGACGCAACCCGCCCCGCCGACGCAACCGGTCCTGCCGACGCAACCCGCCCCTGCGCCGGAACCCGCCCTGGCGACGGAGTATGTCCCGGCGCTGGAGCCGGCACCGGCGCTGGAGCCGGTCGCGGCGTGAGGCGCGCAGCTCCCGGCGATCGCCCCGGTCACCGTCGTCGAGCCGGTACACCCGTGCCGGCTGGGCCGAGGTCTGCCGGCGACACAGTGCGGCTGATCGTGGCACCATTTCGCGGTGTCGACCTTCAGCTCGTACGACGGAACGAGGATCGCCTACCACGTCGAGGGCTCCGGCCCGGTACTCGTCTGCCAGCCCGGTGGCCCGGGCCGTGCCAGCGCCTACCTCGGTGACCTCGGCGGCCTGAGCCGTTCCTACACGGTGATCCGGCTGGACAGCCGGGGCACCGGCGACTCCGAGGTGCCCTCGGATCCGGCCACCTACCGGCTCGACGCGCTGGTGCAGGACCTGGAGGCGCTGCGGGTACACCTCGGGCTGGAGACGATGACGCTGCTCGGCCACTCGGCCGGCGCCAACGTGGTGACGCTCTATGCCGCCGCCTATCCGGCCCGGGTCGAGCGTCTGATCCTGCTCACCGGTCTCGTCCGCGCCGCCGGCCTCACGCCGATCGGGATGGACGAGGCCTACGCGGCCCGCTCCGGCGAGCCCTGGTACGCCGACGCGGTCGCCGCCTGGGACGCGTGGGACGCGCTGCCCGAGGACGCGAGCGAGTCGGACGCGCACCCGTTCATGCTGGCGTGGGCACCGTTCGGGTACGGCCGGTGGGACGCGGTGGCCGCTGCGCATGCCGCTGCCGGGCTGACCGAGTTCGCGCCCGCCGCCCGCGACGGGTTCTTCGCGGGTTACCTTCCCGATCGGGACGCGATCACGGCCAAGCTGGCTGTGTTGGCCGCGCCGGTACTGGTGATCGCGGGCGAACTCGACGCGTCCCCGACCCCGGCCGCTGCCGTCGAGGTCGCGAAGCTGTTCCCGTCGGCGACCGTGGTGACCATCGCGGGCGGTGGGCACTTCCCGTGGCTGGACGATCCGGCCGCGCTGGCGGCGGCACTGGAGCCCGGGCGCGGTTAGCGACGGCGACCAGCGCGGAAGCAGTCGAGGTACTCCGGTGCGGTCGCGAAGTTCATCGACAGCCGGCGGATGGCCGGGCCGATGACCGCGTCCAGGATGGCGTCCGCGTTGACGCCGGCCGCGGTCGGGCAACCAGGGCGCGGTCAAGCTCAGCCCGCTGGAAGCGTTGCCCGAGCCGCAGAATCTGGGCCGGTTGAAGAAGGTCATCGTCGGGCGGTGGGGCACCGTGCCGCTGATCGACGTGCTCAAGACGGCGATTCTGCGTTCCAACCAGAAGCTTCGGTTGCGGCCGACGCGAAGACCCGCACGTCCCACGCGCCGAGGTGCACCGCCGTGCCCGGCGCGACCGCGGCACCGGTCAGGGCGTCGGTCAGCGGCACCGGCGCCTCGACCGCGACGGGTTTCCAGCTCCAGTTGTGCACGACGTGGACCCGGCGCCCGTCCGGGGAGGTGGCGGTGGTGGCCGTGACCGAGGCCGGGAGGCAGCGCCATCCGCCGGTCGGCACCGGCGCGAGCCATGCGGCGAGGGCCCGGGCGAGGTCGCGTCCGGGTACCGTGCCGACGCAGGTGACCCGGCCCGCGCCGTGGCGGTGGGTGGTGACCGCCGGCCAGCGGCCGAAGTGCGGATGGTGGTACTCGACGAGCACATCGGCGGCCACGACGGTGAGGCCGTCGACCCAGCGCGTGGCCACCGCCCGCTCCGGCAGTTCGAGCGGCCCGCCCGGGGCGGCACGGACCGGGACGTCGCGCACCAGGTTGCTGAACTCCTCGTAGTGGACTCCGGCGGCCTCGACGAGCCGTCCGGGCGCCGGCTCGTGTCGCGCGCGGGCCTCGTGGTCGGCGTAGCCGGTCCGCGGGCCGAGCACGAGGTGGCCGCCGGCGGCCGCGTAGTCGGCGAGCCAGTCGAGCGTCGCGTCGTCGGCGACGTACAGCGCCGCGACGACCAGGACCGGATGCCGTCGCGCGGCCGACTCCGGCGTCGGGCCGGCCCGCTCGCCGCTCGGGTCGTGCAACTGTCCGGCGTGGACGATGCGCACCTGCCGGCCGGCGTCGAATGCGCCGCGATAGAAGGGATCGAAGATGCCGTGGTACGCCGCGGCGTCCGGTCCACCGTCCGCGGCCGACAGCGGCGGGTACTTCTGCATGAGCCACTTGCTCGGCATCGAGTAGATCATCGTGATGTCGGCGTCGGGTTCGAGGGCGGCGACGAGCGGGCCGGCGGCGTCCAGTTCCGCGCCGAGGCGGGACAGCTCCGCGTACGTGCGGCCCGGCCGGCCGCTGTGCGGAAGGATCCCGCCCCAGTAGGTCTCCGTGCCGAAGTGCAGCGTGTGCCAGTGCCAGTACTCGATCATCTGCGCCCCGCGCGCGACGAGCGCCCAGGCCGCCTGCCGCCACTGGCCGTCGTACGCCGGCCGGTTGTCCCACGGCGTGCCGATGGACATGGCGTTGGTCTCGGTGACCAGGAACGGCGCCTGACGCGACGAGAACATCCGGTCCGCGGTCTGGTACAGCGCCCACACCCCGGTGGTCTTCCAGTGCTGTTCGACGTCGTGGTCGCGGTCCGGCAGCGCCAGGGCGTCCTGCATGACGTAGTACGGGTTGCCGGCGGCGACGTCGAGGCGTTCGGTCAGCTCGTCGTCGTGCACCGCGGGCCGGCCGTAGGAGATGCACGTGGTGACGAACTGATCGCCGCGCGCGTACTCCCGGACGATGCCGGTCTGCCAGCCGATGAACTCGGTCGTCTGGCGGGCCTGGAACGCCCGCCAGGCGACGTCGTACTGGGGCTGGACGTTGCCGTCCGGGGTCCACAGGTCCGCCCAGGTGGAGAGGCGGTGCGACCAGTAGACCAGGCCCCATTCGCGGTTGAGGGTCTCGACGTCGCCGTAGGTGGTGCGCAGGTGGTCCACGAATCGCTGGAAGACGCCGTGGTTGTGCAGCAGTTCGTTGCCGGGCTCGTTGTCCACCTGGAACCCGATGACCGCGGGGTGGCCGGCGTACCGGCCGACGATCTGCCGGATGACCCGCTCGGCGTGGAACCGGAAGCCCGGGTGGGTGAAGTCGACCTCCTGCCGCGCGCCCCATCCGATGCGCTGCCCGGTAGCCCGCTCGCCGGCAATCTCCGGGTACTGCCGGGCGAGCCACGGCGGCACGGCGTAGGTGGGCGTGCCGAGGATGACGGAGATGCCGCGTTCGTGTGCGCCGTCGAGCACCGGCTGGAGCCACTCGAGGTTGAACTGTCCGTTCTCCGGTTCCCAGGTCGACCAGACCGACTCACCGACCCGGATGACGGTGAAGCGGGCGTCGACCATCAGGTCGAGGTCGGTCTTGAGCCGGTCGTAGGGCTGGTACTCGACGTAGTACGCGGCGCCGAAGAGGACGCGGGCGGGGAGCACCGCCATGGGGGGAACCTCCGAGGTGGAGCGATCGGTCATTGCTTGACGCTGCCGGCGGCCAGCCCGCTCTGCCAGTACCGCTGCAGCAGCAGGAAGGCCACGACGAGCGGGAGGATCGAGAGCGTGGACCCGGTCACCACGAGCACGACCGTGTCGCTGCTCGCGCCGGATCCGCCCCCTGCGGTCTGGGCGGCCCAGGAGGCGAGCCCGACGGTGATCGGGTACAGGTTGGGGTTGCTGAGCATGATGAGCGGGAGGAAGTAGTTGTTCCAGGTCGTGACGAGGGTGAAGAGCACCACGGTCACCAGCCCGGGAGCCAGCAGCCGCAGGGCGATCCGGAAGAAGATCTGCGCCTCGCCGGCGCCGTCGATGCGGGCGGCCTCGATGAGACTGTCCGGGACGGCATCCTGCGCATAGATGCGCATGAGGTAGAGGCCGAAGGGGCTGACCAGCGAGGGCAGGATCACGGCCCAGGGCGTGTTGACCAGGCCGACCTTCGCGAACAGCAGGTATGTCGGTATCGCCAGGGCGGTGGTCGGCACCATGATGGCGCCGAGCACCAGGTTGAATCCGGCGCGGTCGCCACGGAACCGGAACTTGGCGAACCCGTACCCGGCGGCGGCCGCCAGCAGCGCGGCCCCGACCGCGCTGACGACCGCGTACAGCATGGTGTTGAGCATCCAGTGCAGGAAGATCCCGTGGTCGTGGGTCAGCGTCCCCCGGATGTTCGACAGCAGTTGCGGTGACCGGGAGAACCACAGTCCGAACGTGCCGAACAGGTCCTGCGTGCTCTTCGTCGAGGCCACCGCCAACCAGAACAGCGGCAGCAGGAAGTACGCCAGGGCGGCGAGCATGGCGATGGTCAGCGGGGTGCTGCGCCGCCTGGACGGCGACCGGCGCCGGGTGGCGGTGCGTGCCCGGCCGGTCGCCGCGACGGTCGCAGCGGCCGGAGCGGTGGTGGTCATGAGGTCCTCCTGCGGTTCGCGGTGAGCAGGACGGCGTAGGAGACGATCACGATGACCAGCCCGAGGAGGAAGGAGACCGCGGCCGCGTAGTTGAGCTGCTGGTTGATGAAGGCGAGGGAGTAGGCGTACAGGTTGGCGGTGTAGGCACTGTCGATGACCCCGGGGGCGAGGCGCCGCAGCAGGTTCGGCTCGTTGAACAGCTGGAAGCTGCCGATGACCGAGAACACCAGGGTGAGCATGAGCGCCGGACGCAGCGCGGGAAGCTTGATGGACCAGGCGATCCGCCACGCGCCGGCGCCGTCGACCGCCGCCGCCTCGTAGAGCTCGTCCGGTATGGCACGCAGTGCGGCGTAGAGAATGATCATGTTGTACCCGACGAACTCCCACGTCACGATGTTCCCCAGGCTGCCGAGCATCCAGTCGCTGCTGAGGAAGTGCGGGACCGGCACGTGCAACCCCTTGCCCAGTTGGGCGAACGGGCCGTAGTCCGGCCCGTAGAGGTAGCCCCACATGAGCGAGGCGACCACACTCGGTACGGCGTAGGGCACGAAGATGCCCAGCCGGACCACGCGCGCCAGCCGCACCAGGCCACTGTCCAGCGCGAGCGCGAAGAGCAGCGCCAGGACCAGCATCACCGGCACCTGGATCAGGAAGAAGGTCGCGACCCGCAGCACGCCGTGGATCAGCAGCGGGTCCTTGACGGCGGTGACGTAGTTGTCCAGCCCGACGAACGTCGTGCCCCCGATGAGCTTGTGCTCGAAGAGACTCAGGTAGCCGGCGTAGCCGAGCGGGGCGAGGAAGAGCAGCACGAACAGCAGCAGGAACGGGGCGACGAACAGCGGCCCGGCCGTGCGCCGGGAAGACCGTGCGGTGCTGAGACTCATCGTCGGACCTTTCGGTCGAGGGTGCCGGGTTCCGCGGCCGGCGCCGGCCGCGGAACCCGCCGGCTGCTACTGGACGGTGAAGCCCTGGCTCTTGGCGAAGGTGGTGAGCCGGGTCTGCCACACCTCGAGCGCGGCGACGGCGTCGGTCTTGTCGGTGATGGCCTTGCCGACGGTCTCGGTGAAGTCCGTCTCCACCCGGTCGAGGAACGGCGGCCACTGGAACGTGGTGTTGACGGTGCTGCTGATCCCGGCGAAGACCTCGTTGACCTTCTGGCCGCCGTAGAAGGCGGGGGTGTCACCGACGTAGGTTGGGTCGGTGAGCAGCGCCTTCGTCGCCGGGAA
Source organism: uncultured Actinomycetota bacterium (assembly GCA_963794685.1). Taxonomy (GTDB): domain Bacteria; phylum Actinomycetota; class Actinomycetes; order Mycobacteriales; family Micromonosporaceae; genus CAVTWH01. The sequence continues at coordinate 913,894 of CAWCFK010000018.1, forward strand.
GAAGAACTGCTTGGTGGCGAACAGCCTGGCGCTGTCCGGGTCGCTGTTGAGGAACTGGGCGAACACCGCCGCCGCGATCGGGTTCTTGGTCGACTTGATGACCGCGCTCGTCGAACCGCCCCAGTTGCCCGACTGCGGCGTGGACGGGTCCCACTGCGGCAGCGGGGCGGCGCGCCACTTGCCCGAGGTGGACTTCGCCGAGCCGGAGAGGAAGGCCGGTCCCCAGGCCGCGGTGAGCCAGGTGGCGTACTTGCCGCTGTTGAGCGCGGCAAACCACGGATCGGTGAAGTCCGGCTCGGTCCCGACCACGCCCTCCTTGGCCAGCCCGCCCCAGTACGCGGCGAGCTTCTGGGACGTCGCGTCGTTGACGTGGATGGCGATGGTGCTCTTGCCGGACTTCACGTAGGGCTTGCCGCCCGCCTGCCACACCAGCCCGTGCCACGCGGCGGGCTGACTCGGCGCGAAGTTGGTCAGGTAGACGTTCGGATTGGCGGTGTGGAGCTTGCGGGCCGCGGCAGCGAACTCGTCCCAGGTCGTCGGGACCTGGATGCCGTACTGGTCGAAGATGTCCTTGCGGTACAGCATGCCCAGCGGACCGGTGTCCTGCGGGATCGCCCAGACCTCGCCGCCCGGCCCGCTGACCTGCGCCCACGTCCAGTCCACGAACTTGTCCTTCAGCGCCGCCGCGCCGTACGGGCGCAGGTCCAGCAGGCTGTCGGTGATGGTGAAGGTCGGGATGTACTGGAACTCGATCTGCGCCACGTCGGGAGCACCGGTGCCGGCCTGCAACACCGTGCGCAGCTTGGTGTACTCCGGGCCGCCCTGACCGGCGTTGACCACGTTGACCTTGACGGCCGGGTACTTCTGCTGGAACAGCGCCACCTCTTGCGCGATGTTCGGGACCCAGGTCCAGAACGTCAGCTCGGTCGCGGTCGACATCGCCTTGTCGATGTCGGCCTGGCTCACCGCCGCGGTGGCGGAGGTACCGCCGCCCTTGCCGCCGCCGCACGCGGCCAGCGCGGCACTCAGCGACGCCGCTCCGGCCGAGGCGAGCAAGGTTCGGCGGCTTATCGGGAACTGTGGGGACGATGTGGCCATGGTGAACTCCCGTCAAAGGGGCAGGGGGGACCGGCGCGCCGGGCAACGGCGTGCTGGGGACAGGGGGTATCGAGAGAGGTGCGCGTCCGCGCGGGTGCTATCGCCGCTCGTCAGCGACGGCCGGTGCGGGCCTCGGTGACGTGCCGCCGTAGGTGGACAGATCGATGCTGATCAGGGCTGGGTGGATGGGACTTCGCTGCCGGCGGGCTGACGGTGCGGGCCACCGTGGGCATGGTGGATCGCTCGGCGGCCACGTCCCGGGATCGGCCGGGGCGGTGGTGGCGCCGTCGAGGCGCGGACGACGAGCTCGACCGGTTGGTCGGCCGCCGGTGGAAGCTCGACGTCCGGCTTCTCGATGACGTGTACCAGCAGCGCGAGGCCCTGCCGCGCGACCTCGTCGAACGGCTGCCGCACGGTGGTGAGCGGGGGAGTGACGTAGGCGGCGACCGGGATGTCGTCGAACCCGACGACACTGATGTCCTCGGGCACCCGGCGCCCGGCCTCGAGCTGCGCGCGGATGAGACCGATCGCCATGTCGTCGTTCGCGGCGAACACCGCGGTCACGGTGCCGTCGCCGGCCAGTTCCCGGCCCGCCGCGTAGCCGGACGCGGCCGACCAGTCGCCCTCGACGACCGGCGGCTCGTCCGCGCCGTGGGCTCGCAGCGCCTCGCGCCAGCCGGCGAGACGGTCCCGTGCCGAATACCACCGCTGCGGGCCGGCCAGGTGATGGACGGTCGCGTGCCCCAACTCCAGCAGGTGCTCGGTCGCGGCCCGCGCGAGCAGGCCCGCGCCGACCCTGGCGGTCACCACCTGCGGCGCGGCGAAGCTGGTCCTCGGCGCGCCGAGGACCAGGACCGGCACGTCGACGCTGATGAGGCCGACGCCCTCGTCGATCGGCTCGGAGATGACGACGCCGTCCACGCCCTGGTCCAGCAGCGACGCCAGGGCGCCCGCGATGCCGCCCGGGTCGCCCTCGATCGTGTCGGCCACCCGCAGCGTGTAGCCCACCTCCCGGACCGCCCGCTCGATGCCCATGCGCAGCGACGCCGGCCCGTACAAGGCGGTGCCGAGCGTCACCACGCCGATCGACCGGGTCCGCCCGGAGGCCAGCGCCCGGGCCGCCTGGTTGCGCCGGTAGCCGAGCTCCTCGGCGGCGTCCAGGACCCGCCGGCGCACGTCGGCCGAGACATACGGCTCGTCGTTGAGGACCCTGGACACCGTCTTCTGGGAGACGCCGGCCAGCCGCGCGACGTCCACGCTGCGCGGCGTCGGAGGGCTTCCACCCGGCCTCGCCAGTCGCGTCATGGCACCTCCCATCGCCGGCCACAGCTCTGTATGACTGCGCTGTCATGTCTACGCAATCAGAGCGCTCGCCTGTCAAGAGCCCGTAACCCGCCCGCGCCGACTCGACGCGTCCAGCGACGTGTCACGCGGCCGGGCGCCGCAGAGGCGAATCGGTTCGCTGCTCGATCGGCGCCGCGTCGGTGGGCCGGCGACACGGAATGCCTGAGCGCGATGCCTGGCACTCCGGAAGGGTCGTACTCATCGGCGGCCACTCGGCGCCTGCGAGGCGTCAGGAGTAGGAAGTAACCGTCTTGAAACCTTGACTTCACGCTCGATACGCCCGTTAATTCATACCTATGTATCCGGGCCGTAACCACCCTTCCGGGTGGTCGGCGACGCCGGCAGATTTGTCGAAACGGTTCGAGTATCGGCCTTGAGGCTGTGCCCTGAACCGGTGTTGCGGAGCTGGCGGATGAGTCACAGGAGGTTGGCATGCATCGTTCGAACGCCCGCCGGCGCGGCTGGTTGCGGGCTGCGGCCGGAGGGCTGGCCGCAGCCGTGGCCGCCGGCGGCCTGGCCCTGGCGATCCACGGGTCGGCCCTGGCCGCGCCGGGCGCGATGGGGGCCGTGGCGGCCGCCGGTGTTGACGGTGTGGCGGCCGGGAACGCCGCGATCGCCTCGGTCGACCTGAGCGGGACGTGGACCTTCACGCCCGCGGGCCGGGGGGCGACCACGATCGCGGTACCCGGTGGCGGCTGGTACAAGCAGGGCTTCACCGACGTGAACGAGGCGGTGTACTCGCGCAGCATCACCGTGCCGGACTCGGGGCAGCCGCAGTCGACCTGGATCGAGTTCGGCGCCGTCAACCACCAGGCGACGCTGTCGGTCGACGGCCGCGTGGTCGCCACCCAGACGACGGCGTTCACCCCGTCGAACTTCGACATCAGCGCATACGCGGCGCCCGGCACCACCCACACGATCACGGTGGACGTGAAGGGCCGCGGCGCGTTGAAGGCATCCAACGGCCGGTACCTGGTGCCCGACGCCGCCGAGTGGTCCGAGGCGGTCCCCCAGGGGATCTACCGTTCGGCGTTCCTGCGGGTGTACCCGGCGGTGTACGTCAGCGACACATTCGTGCGTACGTCGGTGGCGAACAAGACGTTGAGCTACGACGTGTCGGTGCGTAACACGTCGGGCAGTTCCCGGTCGGTGACGTTGACCGGGTCGCTGTCGTCCACCAACGGAACGGCTTTCAGCTACCCGGACCTGCCCAGCCGTACGGTCACCGTGGCGGCCCACTCGACCGCGACCGTGACCGTCGGGCCGGTCGCGTGGAACCTCGACAGCACCTCGTACTGGTGGCCCAACGTGCCGTACCGGTCGGGGTACCGGGCGCAGCTGCACGGGCTGGCGGTGCATGCCGTCGCCGATGACGGGCACACCAGCGACGCCACGTACCGGTTCGGGTTCCGGGAGGCCACCCAGAACGGTGACTACTACTACCTCAACGGCGTGCGCGTGAACTTCCGCGGCGACAACCTCCAGGGTGCCGACTATGACCGGATCAACAACGGCGGCAAGGGCGACGCCTACGACACCCTGCCCGGCTTCCTGCCCCCGTCGTCCGGCAACGGCGGCTGGCCGCAGGCGGTGGACAACTACCAGCGGCTCAACTACAACGTGGTACGCGTCCACCAGGAGCCCGCGAGCCCGTACATGTTGGATGTCGCCGACGAGATGGGCCTGATGATCATCGACGAGGTCGCGATTCGCGGCTCCCAGTCCGGGCAGGATTGGATCGCCGGGCACGACAACATGGTCAACCACGCCCGTGCGCTGGTCCTGCGCGACCGCAACCACCCCGCGGTCATCCGCTGGAGTCAGAACAACGAGCCGAACCAGAGCGGCCAGGATTCCGAACAGTTCGAGAAGGACCTGTACGCGGCGATGAACGGCGCCGACGGCACCCGGCCGATCATTGCCGAGCTGGGCGTCGGCGCGAATGTCAACAGCTATCCCGGGATGACGTACGCCAACTTCGCGGTGATCTCGCACTACATCGACGGCTTCGGCAAGTACGGGGAGGGCGTGGTCACCGCGAATGGGCGGCCCGACGGCGAGGGCGAGTACATCTGGCCGGCATGCAACAACAAGCAGGGCTTCGAGTGGTTCGCCACGGCAACCCTGGCCAAGCGCGGCAAGAACGCCACCGACCTGCGTCCGTACACGCTGCTGTCCGCCTGGGCCAGCGTCGTGCCCGGCGTGCGGTCCACCGACTTCACCCCGGAGGAGGGCGGTCACCCCATCTACGGCGCGGACAACCTGCCCGACCCGTGGAGCAACCCGCAGATCCAGCGCGTGCAGGCGGCGTTCAACCCGGTGGCCGCGGTCGACCTGCCGTTCTGGTCGGCCTCCGGCGCCTCGGACTCCAACGGCACCTTCCCGCTGCCGCAGGCGGTCCCCAGCTACGCCCGCAACGCCACGGTCACCCGCAACATCACCGTGTTCAACGACGACTTCACCAACACCTCGGTGGGCTTCACCTGGACCGCCCGGCTCGACAGCCCGACCGGCACGGTCGTCGCGTCCGGCAGCACCACCCTGACCGTCCCGCTCGGCTCACGGGTCACCCAGCCGGTGTCCTTCACCACCCCCGCCACCGGCAGCCGCGTGTACCTGCAACTGTCGACCACGAAGTCCGGCAGCACCGTCTTCACCGACGCGGTCGAATACTTCAACCTCGGCGGAGGCGGCGGAACCGGGCCCGCACCGGGCACCTACCGCATCGTCAACCGCAACAGCGGCAAGCCCCTCGCCATCGCCGGCAACTCCACCGCCGACGGCGCCAAGGCGGTCCAGCAGAGCGGCACCCCCACCTGGACGATCAGCACCACGCAGGACGCCTACACCCTGCGCTACACCGCCTCCGGAAAGGTGCTCGACGTCAACGCCGGCAGCAGCACGACCGGCCTGCAACTGCAGCAGTGGTCGGCCAACGGCGGCACCAACCAGATGTGGTACCTGCGGCCCACCGGTGACGGCTACTACACCATCGTCAGCCGCAGCAGCGGACTGCTGGCCGACGTCTCCGGCGCATCGACCAGCGACGGGGCGCAGGTCGTGCAGTGGACCGCCAACGGCGGGACCAACCAGCAGTGGCAGTTCGTACCCGCCTGACAGAGAGCAGAGGTGAGTGTCAAGCCCGGCCGCCGGTAAACGGGCTGCCGATTGTCGCGCCGACTCGGGGGCACGGTTTGTGCGCCCGAGTCGGCCGCGATCCGATCGCGGTGGGACACGAATATGCTCGGGCCCGGCCACGATCGGCCGGCTCCGGGACGCCTAGCATGGTCTCGATGACGACTCCCGGAATGCGACTCGACCATGTCCCAGCCGACCGAGCCCGGGTCGAGGAGGCCCTGCGGCTGCTCTCCGGCGTGCCGGTCGGACTCGATGTCGCCGTCAAGGGACTCAGTCGGGGCAGCGGTGTCTACGCCTGGTGGGCTGATCCTTCGATCTTTCCCGACCTCATCGGGCCGCCGAATGCGAGCGTTGCGTCGCTACGGCTGCTGTACCTGGGACGGGCCACCAGCCTGCGGGGCCGGATTCTGCGCAACCACCTGAGGCGTTCGGGCAGCTCGACTCTGCGCCGTACATTGGCTGGGCTTCTTGTGTCCGAGGGCTACCGGACGACCTGGACCGATCGGGT
>CAWCFK010000019.1:2500-139101 GCA_963794685.1 uncultured Actinomycetota bacterium
TGCCGTTGGCGGTGCCGGCGGCGGCCACGTCCATGCACTTGCCCAGCGCCCGCAGGGTGTTGCCGCTACGGGTCCAGGACTGCGCGGCGGTGCCGTTGCAGGTGTAGAGCTGGATCGCGGCGCCGTTCGCCGAACTGGCGGCAGCCACGTCGACGCACTTGCCGCCGTACCCGTGAATCGGGGTGGTGCCGGTGCCGCCGGTCGGCGGCGGCGAGGTCGGCGGGGTGGTGGTACCCCCGGTGATCGCCTTGAAGATGTTGGTGAACTGGTAGTTGCTCTGCGAGGTGCCGCTGGAACCGGAGTTGTCCCGGCCCAGCGACCAGAAGGTGAGCTCCTGGATGCCGTTGCTGGCGGCGAAGCTCTCCAGCTCCTGGGCGTCCTGGATGGTGAACACCTCGGCCGCGGTGTCGTTCACGCCGATCATCGGGCAGTTGCCCTCCATCGCCCAGAGCTGCGCGGAGGTCTTGGTGGTCCAGATCTGGCCGAGCTGGGTGTGCAGCGCGTTGGCGGCGCTGATCGCGGCCTGGCCCATGTCCATCGCCGGCCCGTAGTCCATCGTCATGATGTTGACGAGGTTGACGTTCAGGTTGTGGCTCTTGGCGTTCTGCAGCAGCGAGATGCTGTTGGACTCCAGTCCGGTCGGGTTGACCGGCAGCGTGTAGTCGACGGCCAGCGTCTTGCCCGCCGCCGCGTACTGCGCCTGCAGGTTGGCCAGCGCGGTGTTGCGGCGGTCGTTGGCAGCGGTGTCGTTCAGGATGCTGCCTTCGATGTCCAGGTCGATCCGGGTCAGATTGAACTGGTCGATGACCTTCTTGTACTGCGCCTGCATCGACGCGACCGTGCTGCACGAGGTCAGCTCGGTGCCGGACGCGCCACCGAAGGAGGCGATCACGTCGCCGCCGACCGCGCGCAGGCTGTTGATTGCGCTGTTCCAGCCGGCGTCGGTGACCGGGGTGTCGCCGTCGATGGTGGCGTTGCAGGTGCCCTGGCTGACGATGAACGCCAGCGTGTAGTACTTGTTGCCGGTCGCGTTGTAGGCGGTCATCAGGGTGGACGGGTTGTTCCACATCTCCGCGTACGGCGCGGCGTAGTGGGCCGGGAAGCCGGGGCCGGGGTTGGCTGCGGCAGAGGCCGAGCCGCTCATCGCGTACAGGAGTGCGGCGGCGACGACCGGAACAGCTGCGGCGGCGGCCAGTAGCCCCTTGGTACGGGGTCGAGGCATTGGGGGGTCCTCCTCATCAGGACTGGGGGACTTGCCGGTGCGTGGGTAGGCAAGGAGTGCCTGATTGGGTTAGGAAGGTTTCCTAACATTATCCGCATCGATTTAACGACGCTCGATCCGTCGACGTCAAGGCGTAAGAGAAGTTCCGCAACAGCAGCGGGGCAGGCTGGCACACCAGGCCACGACCGGCAACGGCAACCTTGCAGACGGCGACGCACGCCGATCGGCGGACGCCCGAGGTGCGGGCGCCCGCCGAAGGCGGTGTTGGATCAGTGCCGGCCGGGATCGGCCGGGTTGGTTACCAGGGAGCCGGAGCCGGCGGGGGGACCACCGTGGGTCGGTCGTCGCAGGTGATGGTGTTCGGCAGCTCCCACGAGGCCAGCCACGGGCCGGTGGTGCCGCCGCCGTCGTTGCCGGCCAGGTCGGTCACCGAGAACTCCGAGCCCGTCGGGGGGAAGTTGAACGAACCGCAGTTGTTGATGCCGACCGCCCCGACGTTGCGGGCGTCCACGTTCTCGAACGACGCCGAACCGGCGGCCCGGGCGCTGAGCACCGAGGTGCCCGTCCCGTCCACCCGGACGTTCTTGAAGTGCACGTTCGTGATCGAGTACAGGTCCTTCACCGGCCAGTCGGTGACCAGCATGATCGCGTTGTAGGTGCTGTCCAGGAAGTGGTCGCCGACCACCTGGATGTCGGCGTCGATGTTGCGCTCCAGGGCGTAGAACCAGATCGCGCCGAGGCCGATGTTCCAGTTCAGCTCGAAGGTGCCGGCCCGGACCGTGGTGTTGTCGGTGATCCACAGGTGCCCGGTGAACGCGGTCGCGCCGAACCGGGAGCCGACCTGGATGCCGCTGCCTTCCCGGATCGGGTCGGCGATCAGGTTGCCGGCGACCGTGTTGTCGGCGCCGCCGTAGATGGCGATGCCGTTGGCCAGCACCGGGGTCTGGACCGTGTTGTGGGCGAAGGTGTTGTTCGCGTTGGCCTTGTTCGGGTGCGCGGGGTCGCCGGCCTCCGACCACATCGCCAGCGCGTCGTCGCCGGTGTTGCGGACGAAGTTGTTCGACACCACCGAGTTCGTGACGCCGATGTGGAAGTTCAGGCCGTCGGCGATCTGGTCGACGATCACGTTGTCGGTGACCTTCAGGTTGGTCATCGGACCGTCGAACCACAGGCCGACCTTGGTGTGGTGCACGTACAGGCCGGCAATCGTGGAGTTGCTCAGCGCGCCACCGACGCCGTTGACCTGGTCGGTGTCGATCCGCTCGCGGACGTCACCCTCGATGGCGAAGCCGGACAGGTGCACGTTGCTGCTGCCACCCGCGGCCGCATCCTTGCCGTAGAAGCCGACGCCGGTGTGCACCGAGCCGTCCGGGGCCGGTTGCGCCAGCGTCACCTGCTTGCCCTTGATGATCGTGTACCAGTTGCCGGCGCCCTCGATCGTCACGTTGTCCACGACGATGTGCCGGTTCACCTGGTAGCTGCCCGGCGGCACGTAGACCTTGAGGTGGTAGCGCTGGGCGAAGGCGATCGCCGCGTCGAAGGCGCCGGCGGCGTCCCGACGGCCGGTCGGGTCCGCGCCGAAGGCGAGCACGTTGGCCGCGATCAGGTTCACGTAGGGCAGGCCGACCAGCTGCGAGTCGAGCAGGTCGACGATCGTCCAGGCAGCCGGGCTGCCGGCCGGCACGCTCAGCCGGACCTTGTCGCCGGCCTTGTAGACCCGGCCCAGCAGCAGCCGCTGCTCGTCGTAGAAGTGGTTGGGTCGGAACGGGGTGCTGACCGTCGGGGTGGGAGTGGTGGCGGCGGGGACGCAGCCGCACTCGGTGATCCACCAGTCCGGGTGCAGCAGGCCGGCGTTCGGGTCGTTGGAGAACGGGTACTGGTTGTAGAGCCAGGCGTACTGCGAGGTCAGGGTCATCGTGGTGGACCGGCCGCCGTTCACCGTGACGGCCAGCGGCGCGGTGATCCCGCCACCGTTCGCGGCGTCCGGGATGCTGTACCGCACGGTGATCGCGTTGGCCGCCTTCGGCAGCGTGAACTCGACGTACTGGCCCGCGGTGAGCTTGACGGCGGACCGGCCGGACGCCTCGGCGGGCAGCGTGTACGCGGCTGCGGTCCGGCCCGATCACGGCGCCGTTGGTGGCCGCGTGCTCGGCCTCCTGCTCGACGAAGTCGACGCTCGCGCCGCGGCCGGCGACCAGCGCCGGGTCCAGGGCGGCCCGGGTGACCGGCGGGGCGGTGGCGGTGGCGGTACCTGCCAGCGCCGTGCCGGCGCCGGCGATCACGCTGAGTCCGATCGCGGCGGCGGCTACCGACACCGCCAGCGTGGCCCGGCGCGGCCGTCTCCCGACGGTCGCTGTACTGCTGCTCCGTGACATCGGATGGCTCGTTTCTCTCGGGGTGAAGAGCACGGGATCCACGGGGCGGAGCGGTCGCCTGGAGGATGAGGTGAACTTAGATTCCCAGCCTCATCCTCCACAAGGCTCTGCGTACTATTTTCGTAACTCAGTCGGGTTCTTGCGCCGATCCCTACGCGTCGATTGCGCTGTCCTGCCCCATCCATCGTGAACCGGGCAGTCGCCGGCGGGCCGACGGCAGGCACTGCCCGCAGAATGGTGGACATGCCGGAGCAGGAGGACGACGAGGAACGCCGTCAGGCGGAGAGCGAATTCGAGCGCCGCAACCGCAACTTCAACGAGCTGCTCCAGGAGCTGCGGGTGGCGCAGACGGGCGTGCAGATCCTCTTCGCCTTCCTGCTGACGCTGCCGTTCAGCAGCCGGTTCGGGCAGCTCGGCGAGTTCAGCCGGGACCTGTACGTGGTCACCATCGTCGCGGCCGCGACAGCCACCGCGCTGCTGATCGCCCCGGTCGCCTACCACCGGCAGGTCTTCCGGGAGGGCCGCAAGGCCGAAGTGATCGCGGTCGCCTCCCGGCTCGCCGAGTTCGGCCTCGCCGCCATGGTGGTGGCCGTCGTGGGCGCGCTCTACATCGCGGTCGGGGTGGTGGTCGGCCGACCGGCCGCAATCATCGTGGCCTGCGTCGCCGCCCTCTACGCGGTGCTCTGGTACCTGCTCCCGGCCATCAACCGCCGACGTATGGTGATCGGTCCGAACTCCGGGCCCGAAGGTCGCCTGGCCCGGGAGCAGCACCGCGACCAGCCCGGATCAGCCGACCGCACCTCGGACAACCGGGACCGCCCGGCCGCCGACACCGATCCGGGCGACTGACTGTCACCACCCGGGCCCGGCCGCGAACCGACGCCGCGACAGTCAGGCGTAGGTCTGGCGGGCCAGGGTCAGCAGGTCGCCGAGTTGGCGCGGTGGATTGTCGCGCCACCAGGCGAGCTGCACCCGGATCGGCGGGGCGTCGACCAGTTGCCGGTAGGCGACGCCGGGGCGCGGGTTCTGGTTGGCGGTCGCCTCCGAGGTCACCCCGACCGCCTGGCCGGCCGCGATCAGGGTCAGCCACTCGTCGACGCCGTGCGTGGTCCGCACCGACGTGGGCTGGGCGTCCGGCGGCCACAGGTCCAGCGTGGTGGTACCGGTGCGGGCGTCGATGGCGACCGTGTACCGGATCAGGTCGGCCAGCCGCAGCGGGCGGCGCCGGGCCAGCGCGGTACCGGTGGAGACCGCCGCGTACCGGGACTCCAGGCCGATCTCGGCGGTGGCGAAGCGGGCGTCGCGTACCGGCCGGCGGATCACCGAGACATCGGCACTGCCGTCAGCCAACCCGGCCGCCGCCTCGTTGACCTGGACGAACACCAGCGGGGTCTGCATGTGCTCGCGCGCCCAGCGCTTCTGCAGCGGCCGGGTGTGCCGGCCCAGCGCCGCCCAGGCGTACCCGATGCGCAGCTCAGTGCGGCGGCGGCTCGACCAGCCGGCGCAGGTGCGCCACCTCGTCGAGCACGTGTTGCGCCTGCGCGGCCACCCGCAGCCCGTCTCGGTGGGCGTCACCTGCCGGGTGGTGCGATCCAGCAGCCGGACACCCAGCGCGGCCTCCAGCCCGGCGACCGACCGGGACACCGCCGCCTGGGACACCCCGAGCCGGGCGGCGGCGTCGGTGAAGGTCCCGGCGTCGACCACCGCGACCAGTACCGCGAGATGCCGTAGCTGCAGATCCATACGCCCAGCGTATAGATAAACCGGGCCGGTCATTTCCCAGCAGCGGCCCGGCCGGCCACGCTGGTGCCCATGACCGCCCGCGTCGACTCCCGTCAGTCACTGCTCGGCGCGACCGCCACCATGCTCGGCGCGGCCACCAGCAACCAGGTCGGGGCGGCGGTCGGCGCCCACGCCTTCCCGGCCATCGGGCCGGCCGGCGTGGTCGCGATCCGCCAGTTCGTCGCCGCCGCCGTGCTGCTCCCGGTGGCCCGGCCGAACATCCGGCGGTTCACCCGGGCCCAGTGGTGGCCGACGATCGCGCTCGGCCGTGGTGTTCGCGGTGATGAACCTCAGCCTGTACACCGCCGTGGACCGGGTCGGCCTCGGGCTCGCGGTCACCCTGGAGGTCCTCGGGCCGCTCGGGGTGGCGCTCGGCGGCTCGCGTACCCGGCTCGACCTGCTCGGCGCGCTCGCGGCCGGCGTCGGCGTCTACGTGCTGGTCCTGCCCGGGGCCGTCCACCGACTACGTCGGGGATCGGCTGCGGACTGCTCGCGGCCGCCTGCTGGGCGGCGTACATCCTGCTCAACCGGCTGCTCGGCGGCCGGCTGCCCGGGCTGCAGGCGCCGGCCGTGGCCACCTCGATGTCGGCGCTGTTCTACCTGCCGGTCGCGGTGGTCCTGCTCGTCCAGGGCCGGCTGCACGGCAGCGCGCTGCTCTACGCGCTCACCGCCGGCCTGCTCAGCTCGGTGGTGCCGTACGCGGCCGACCTGATCGCGCTGCGCCGCATCCCGCCCCGGCTGTTCGGCATGTTCGTCAGCGTGCAGCCGGTGCTGGCCGCGCTGGCCGGGCTGGTCCTGCTCGGCCAGGGCCTGCACGCGCACGAGTGGGCCGGCATCGCCATCGTGATCACCGTCAACGCACTCGCGGTGGGCGCGGCGGCCCGGCACGGCACACCGCCGGTCACGCCGGACCCGGCGCCCGCCGCGAAGGTTGACGTTGACCTTGACACGGCTCCGGCGTTGACCCGGTGGGATCGGTCGGCGAAGTGGGCTTGTCCAGAGTGGACGGTCTGGCACCGCAGGCGACCGGCGGCTAGCGTCGGAATTCTCCGACCGGCGGCTAGCGTCGGAATTCGAGGTCCGGCAGGGTGGATTCGATCGGGCCGGAATGGGTACACGGGGCACAGCGGGTGCGGACCGAGCTGAGGAGCGACGATGTCCCGAACGACGTGGATCATTCTCGGGGTGGTCGTCGCCGTGGTGGCCGTGGTCACCCTGGTCTGGGCGATCCGGCTGGCGTTGCGCCTGGTCACCGTGAAACGGGCGCTGGGCGCGATGGGGGCCAAGGGGCAGTTCGTGTTCTGGGGCGCGATCATCTACACGATCTTCCCGATCGACATCCTGCCGGACCCGATCTACCTGGACGACGTCACGGTGCTCGGCGGCGCGCTGTGGTTCCTCACCCGGCTGCTGCGCCGCAAGACCACGCTGGCCGAGGGCGGCGCGCACGCCCGGGGACTCGCCGAACTCGGCGGCCGGGTGCGGGCCCGGCGCGCGTCCCGCCCCGAGTGACCCCACCCGGCCCGTCCGGCTCGCCCGTCCCACCCGGCCCACCGGGCCCACCCGGCCCGTCGGTCAGGGCGGTAGGGCGTAGCCGATGTCGGGGCCGGTCCGGCGCAGGGTCCAGCCGGGTGGCAGGAACCGGCGGCACAGCTGCTCCGAGCTGACACAGAGCACCGCGTCGACGCTGGTCGGGCTGGCCGCCGGGGTCTTCGGCTGCAGCGAGCGCAGCGACACGATCTCGGCGTCCGGGAGGAGTACCCACCACGGGTACTCCCAGCTGTCGTAGCCCTCGACGAGGCCGACCCGGCGCGCTCCGGCAGCGCGTACCGCGGCGGCGGCCTGCTCGTAGGCGGGCTGCCACTCGGGGCGGCGTTGGAACAGTCGGGTCGCGTCGTCGCCGGTGAACACCGAACCGGAGCCGACCAGCCGGCGCGGCCAGCCGTAGCCGACCGAGAGCAGGCCGGCGGTGGCCCCGGCGAGCAGTGCCAGCGCGGTCAGCCCGGCGACCCACCGGCGACCGGCGGCGTCGACCGGCCGGCGGGGACGGGCCAGGGCGGCGTCCAGCCAGAGGGCGGCCGGGGCGGCGGCGAGCACCAGTAGAAAGATGATCAGCCGGTTGCCCCAGGGCTGCCACTTGACGGTGGCGACGTAGATCAGCGCGGCGAGGGCACAGACAGCGGCGTACGCGCGGGCCGGGCCGGCATGCTCCGGCGGTACCCGACGGGCCGGGCGCAGCAGCAGGAAGCCGGTACCGAGCAGGGCCAGCAGCGCGCTCACCGGGAACGACGCCCGGTCCTCGTCCGGCGCCCAGGTCGGCGTGGGGAAGACGGTCGCCGGGTAGGTGATGCCGGGGTCATCAGGGGGCACGCCGATCAGCCGGCCGAACCCGGTCACCGCAGCGGCGACCGCGTCGTTGACCGGCCCCACCGGAATCTGCGCCGCTCCCTGCCCCACCCGCAGCGCGTTCACCAGCACCGCCGCCGGATCGTGGCGCTGCATGGCGATCGGCTCGGTGAGGAACGACGGGCCCAGCGGATTGCCGTACTCGGTCTGCACCCGCAGCAGGTACGGGCCGGTCAGCGCGGCGGCGACCACCCCGATCAGCGCCGCGCCCAGCACGGCACGGGCCACTCCGGCCCGGCGGACGCGCACCACCAGCCAGAGCAGCAGCAGCGCGGCCACCGCGCCGAGGCCGTTCTGCTTGCTGACCGCGACCAGCCCGGCAGCGGTACCCAGCAGCAACGCCGCCGCGACCCATCCCCGGCCGGTCGCCGCTGCGCTGGTCGGGCTCCGACCGGAGCAGGTCGTCGAGGACCAGGGTGGCGACCGCGGCCACCCAGAACGCCAGCACCAGATCGGTCTGCGTGCTGGTGGACTCCAGGGCCACGATCGGGGCAGTGGCGACCAGGAAGGCGGCGAGCAACTGAGCCCGGGTGCCGCCGCCGAGTTGGGCGGCGATCCGGGCGGCGAGCAGCGCACAACCGATGCCGGCCGCCAGTTGCAGCAGGTTGTCGCAGGCTGAGCCGCCGGTCAGCAGGCGCAGGTGCAGGAGCAGGTACTCCGCGCCCGGCGGCATGGCGACCTGGCGGACGATCGCGGTCGGGTACACCGCGACGCTGCCGGTGGCGGCCCAGTGCTCGACGCGCGGCAGGTGGTAGGTCTGCGAGTCGTAGTTGTTGGGCGGGGACAGCACGGCGATCACCAACTCGCCGACGTACAGCGCGCCGATCACCGCCACCATCGCGCGCTCCAGCCGGGACAGCGCCGCCCACCGTTTCGCCACCCCCACCCACGGGCGGGACCGCGCAGCCGGTGCTTGAGGGGTCGGACAGGGGGCGGTCTCGGCGGTGGCGGAGCGCGGCGGCGGCGAGGGTGGCCAGCAGCACGGCCGACCACAGGATCAGCACAGCCGGTCGGGTGAGCAGGTGGGCGGCGGACAGCGCCTCGACGGCGAGGACCGAGCCGCCGCACAGGACCACAGCGGCGCGGACCGCCGCGAGTCGGAGCGGCGCGGTCACCGGGCCGGCCGGTCGGAGCGCGTACCCGAGTGCCACGAACGCGCCGACCGGTAGCACGCCGATCAGTGGGGTGGTGAGGGGCAACGCGACAGCTCCTGTTCCGGTCCCGACTGGCCCCGCCATGCTACGAAGATCCGGCCCTGGAACCACGCCTGACGGCGTACCAAATGGTGGGTTCTGGGGTGATCCCACCGCGCTGTTCGCGCAATGGTCATCCGCCGGCCGCCCACGGCCGGATTCTTTGCCGTCCCATCGCTTCCAGGCCATGCCGCGTTCATCCGGCGCACCCTGCGGTGGGAGTGCGTCGTGGCAGGGTGGTCGGGCTGGCGGTCCGGCCGCCGAAGCGGCGGCGGCGCCTCGTCGGCGGCACGGCGGAGTCGGCGGCACGGCGGAGAGGACGAACAGGCGTGGGCGCACGGCACCATACCCGGCTGGCGTTCTGGTTGGCGTTCACTGCCTTCCTGCTGATCGGCTCGGCCTGGGCGGTCGGGTTGCCGGTCAACGGCAGCTACGACGAGAAGGACCACATCATCCGGGCGTACGCGGTGGCGACCGGGCAGCTCACCACCGCCCGGACCACGCTGGACCGGCGCGGCGACCCGGCACTGGGCTTCACCGCCCCCGCCGCGCTGCTACCCACCGGACGCACCGTCGACTGCGCCTGGTCCCCCCGGCCGCCGAAGACCGCCGACTGCCAGCGCTACGACCCCGCCGCCGGCACGATCCTGGCGCCCAGCGGGGCGGCCCGGTACAGCCCGGTCTACTACCTGCCGGTCGGCGTGCCGCTGGCGATCTGGCCGAACCGGCACGGCGTGGTCGCGGCCCGGGAAGTCTCCGCGCTGCTCTGCGCGCTGCTGCTGGCCGGCGCGGTCGCCGCCGCCGTCCGGGTGCGGAGCCGGCTGCTGGTCCTCGGCGTGGTGCTGGCAGCCACTCCGATCACGCTGAACCTGGCCGGCGCGGTGAACCCCAACGGCCTGGAGATCTGCGCCGGCATCCTGACCTGGTGCGCGCTGCTCGGTCTCGTCCGCGCGCCGCTTGACCGGCTGGACCCGGCCACCGTGCGCCGGCTGCTGGTCAGCGCCGGGGTCGGCTCGGTACTCCTGCTCACCGTGCGGCAACTCGGGCCGGTGCTGCTCGCGTTGATCGTGGCCGGCTGCGTGCTGGCCACCGCGCCGGGCCGGCTGCGTTGGCTGGCGCGTCGCCGCCCTGTGCTGGTCGGGCTCGGCGGGGCCTGGCTCGCCGGTACCGCAGCGGCAGTGGGCTGGCTGTTCGCGTCACAGATCACCGACATCCGCACCGGTACCCGCGACGCCCGGCCGCAACTCGGCACCGGCTGGACATTCACTCACGTCCTCACCGACCGGGTGCCGTTCTACGTCGACCAGTTCGTCGGGCTGTTCGGGTACGGCGAGGTGGACACGCCGTGGCTGGGCCGGCCGCTGTGGTACCTGCTGGCAGCCGCCGTCGCGGTGCCCGGCGCGGTGCTCGGCGGCCGGCGGGTGCTGCTGCCCCAACTCTGGCTACTCCTGGCCGGGCTGGCCTTCCTCGGTGGACTCGACTTCTGGTTCCTGCCCCGGATCGGCTGGTTCGCCCAGGGTCGGTACGGCCTGGCCGCACTCGTCGGCGTGGTGCTGATCCCGGCCGGGACGGCGGCCCTGGACGGCTGGCTGGACCGGTGGCGGCCGCTGCGCTGGGCAGCGGTCGGGGCCGGCGCGCTGGCCGGGCTGCTACACGGCTACATCCTGGCCCGGGTGGTCACCCGATTCACGCACGGCATCGACGCCGCCCTGAACCCGCTGGGCGGCGCCTGGCACCCGCCGCTGGACGGCTGGCTCCCGATGCTCGCGGTCGGCGCGGGAGCGGCAGCCCTCACGCTGCTGGTCGCCGCCACGAGCCGATCCTCCCCGGGCCTTCCACCCACGACCCGACCGGCGGGCGCAGCACAACCGGACCCAGCACAACCGGACCCAGCACAACCGGACCCAGCACAACCGGGCGCGGTGGCAGCCGGATGAGCGGGCGGATTCCGGCACAGCGCAACGGCGAGGAGCCCAACCACTGCTGCCGCGGGCGGACGGCCGGGCGGGGAGGGGCCGCGCGCTTCGTCAGCCTGGGGTTGGTCGACCAGATGGTGATCGCGCTCGCCAACGCCGGGAACACGCTGCTGGCACTCGCCCTGCTGGACCGTAGCCGGGCCGGCGTCATGCTGCTCTCGTTGGGCCTGTCGTACCTGGTGATCGGGGTGAACCGGGCGTTCGTCGGCGAGGTGCTGCTCACGCTCGCCTCCCGGTACGACGACGAACGGCGCGAACGCCTGGTGCGCAACGGATCGGCGGCCGCGCTCACGGTCGGCTGCGTGGCCGCCGTGCTGTGCCTGGGTATCGGCCTGCTCTTCGACGGCGGCAGGGTGAACCTGGGCGACCTGGTCTTCGTCGCGCCGTTCCTGCCGTCGCTGCTGCTGCACGACACCGGCCGGTACACCTACCTGTCGGCCCGCCAACCCCAACGGGCACTGGTGATCGACGCGATCTGGGTGGGTACCCAACTGCTCGGGGTGCTGGTGATGATCGCAGCCGGACTGACCGGCGCGGCCGGGCTGTTCGTCAGCTGGGGTCTCGGCGCAACCGCCGGGGCGGTCGCTTTCCTACTGCGCAGCGGGGTACGGCCGGACCGGGGCAGCCCGCGCGAGTGGTTCGCGCAGACCCGCAAGCTCTCCGGCTGGTTCACCGCGACCGCCGCTGATCGGCCAACTCCAGGGGCAGGCGGTCGGCTTCCTGGTCACCAACCAGCTCTCCGCGCGGGAGCTCTCCGGCCTGCGCGGCGCGCAGACGGCGCTGCTGCAACCGGTGCAGAACTTCATCACGGCGGTGATGGGACTGCTCGTGCCGCGTACCTCCCGGCTGGCCGCGCAGGCCGGCGCGGGTGGCGCGGGCGCGGGCGACGCCGCCGACCGGCTGCGCCGGCAGACGCGTACCCTCGCGCTGGTCTTTGCCGGGCTCGGCGTGCTGCTGGTGGCCGTGGTGGTGCCGGTGGCCCGGACCGTCCTGGTGCGGCTGCCGAAGTTCGCCGACATCGCCCCGTTGGCCCTGCCGATCGCCCTGCAACCGGCGCTCTACCTGGTGCAGTTGCCGTTCGCCGCGGCCATCCGCGGCATGCACCGGGCCAGCCTGCTGTTCGTGCAGTACGCCATCTTCACCACCGCCAGCCTGACCGGCCTGGTGGTGGGCGCGACCGCGGACCGGCTGCCCGGCGCGGCCTGGGGCCTGACCTGCGGCTCAGCCATCGGCCTGGCCGCAATGATCATCTTGTACCGGCTGGCTCAGCGCGGACTCGGCGGGCACCGGCGTCCCTGTCCCGGCGTCCTCCACCACCGCGGTCTGCTCGCCGCCGGCCACCGCGATCGACCGGCGGAACAACGGGCGCGGCCGGCGCGGCTGAACGGCGGCACTGACGCAGCCGTGGGGTCGAGCCAGTCGCGGGGACGGTGCCGCTGCCCAGAGCAGGTAGGCCTCGCCGGCCAGCAGCAGGAACCAGATTCCACCGTTGGTACCGCCCAGCCACCAGTCCTCGGTGGCGATGGTCGGCAGCGCGCCGATCGCGGCAACCAGCAACCAGGCCGGCGCCGGGCGACCGGCTGTCGCGTCATTGCGGCTCCACCGGCTCCCGCTGCTCCGGCTGATTCGCCGCGCGAGCAGCCGGCGCAACACCAGGTTGTAGGCCAGCAGCAGCAGGCCGCCAGCGAATGCCAGCGCACCGAGCACCCCACCGCGCCGGAACGCCCCGACGGCCGCGTTGTCGGTGTTCAAGCCGGGGCGCTTGCCGTTCGCGCCGGGAGGATCGTCGTCGCGGACCACCACGGCCCGCGAAGTGTCGGTGTTGCCCAGCAACTTCGCGGCCCAGCCGTCGTGCAGCCAGTCCCGACCGACCTGACCCCAGGTGTCCAGCCGGCCGCTGGTCACGTCGGCGCCGCTGCTCGCCTCGAACCGGCTCTGCACCAGGAACTTCTGGCCCCCCGGAAGCGGCCAGCACGCCGACGAGCACCAGAAACGGCAGCAGCGCTGCCAGCCACGGCCGCCGGTAGGTCGGCAGGTCGGCGTGGCGGCGACGCACCAGCAGGACCGCGTGCACCACGGCCACCGCGACCGCGAAGACGAACGCGATCCGCGAGTTGGTGAGGAACAGCAGAAAGCCGGCGAGCACCGTGCCCGCAAGCCGCTGCCAGCCGGCGAATACCCGGTCCGGCCCGATCCGGGCGGCGGCGATCACCGCCAGGCCGGCCATCGAGTTCGGGTGGAAGTACAGGCCGGGGCCGCCCCAGAAGCGACCGCGCATCACGTTCGACGCGGCGAAGCCGGGCACGTCGTGCACGGCGGCGAAGACGCTCGCCGAGCCGACCAGCAGCAGCGCGGCAAGCCCGAGCAGCATCGCGGCGGCAATGCCGACACTCGGATCCTGCACTCTGTCGGCGTCCTCCTCCGGTCGGGCGGTGTCTACTGGGTGGCGCCGGTGTCTTCCTCCGGTCGGCGGAGGGTGCCGATGACGGCGAGGGCGCAGAGGCCGAAGACGCCGCCGTAGGCGATCCGCTGCGCGGCCACCCCGACGTGGCCGACGAGCAGTGCCCCCAACGCGCCGAACAGCCAGTACGCCAGGCCGACCCAGGCGGTACCCAGTCGGGGCAGCGCCCGTACGCCGGTCAGCCAGGGCCGGGACCAGACCAGCGCGAGGACGCCCTGGCCGGCGAGGACCGCCCAGATCACCAGCGGACGGCTGGTGAACGTCCAGGTGAAGATGCCGGCCGCGACGAAGCAGCCGCCGAGCACGGTGCCGCGCAGCCGTACGCCCGGCAGGCTGACCGCCAGTGCGGCCACCCCTACCGCGAGCAGCGCCGCGGGCAGTGCCCGGAGCGTCTCGGGAACACTGTCGGTCCTGGCGTACGCGGCGACACCGGCCAGGACCACCAGCGCGGCGCCGAGCCCGATGGCGGCCGGCCGACGGAAGCGGGGCAGCGCGCGATCCAGCCTCACAGTGCGACGCTCGACTGCTGGGCCGCGGCCCGCGAGTCGGCCGCGTTAGACACTCTCACCTGCGCTGGTATCCGTGCCGTGGTCGCGCGGTGGTCGCGCGCGAGGGCCGGCGCCGCGCCCGCCGGAGCGGCGCGCGGCCGGGTGGCGGTCGCTTCGGCCGTGGTGGCGGTCGCTTCGGCAGGGGTGGCGGGCGCTCGGCCCGGGTGGCGGGCGTTGCCGGGGAGTTGGGCGTTGGGGGAGTTGGGGGTGGCGGTGTGGCCACCGTGGGGCGGCGGGTCAGGAACTTGTCGCGGATGGTGCGGCGCAGGCCCGGCGGAATCAGCCAGATCTGCAGGTGGGTGAGGTAGTCGAGGGCGCCGGGGCGGCCGTGGCGGCGGGCGTCCCACAGCAGGCTCACGAAGACCCGGGGCTGCCGCTGCTGACCGCCACCGAGCTGACCAGGCTCAGGGTGAACGCCCCGTACGCCCGGCGGGTGACCCGGGGACGGATGTCGTGCAGCCACTGCACGGTCTGCCGCCACGGCACTCGAAGCTCACCCGCTGGCGGTTCTCGTCGGCGTGCCAGATGGTCAGCGGCTGCGCGGCGTAGACCAGGCCGACCCCGTCGAGTTCCAGGCAGCGCAGCGCCCAGTCCAGCTCCTGGTACCGGCGCAGCCCCACGGTGAACGGCACCCGGCGCAGCAGGTCGGTCGGAGCCAGGATGGTCGAGGTCTGGATGAACCCGTCGCCGTGGAACAGCCCGTGCCGGACGGAGAGGTACTCGCTCGTCGGCTCGGCGTCGCCGGGCAGCCGCCGGGGCAGCTCGAACTCGCCGCGCGGGGTGCGCCTTCAGCCGGCTGGCGACGATCGGCAGCGCCAGACCGGCCCGCGTCGCGGCCAGCCTGAGCTGGGTCGCGAGCTTGGTCGGCAGCCACTCGTCGTCGTCGTCGAGCAGCGCGACCCAGGTGCCCCGGGCGTGGCCGACCCCGGCGTTACGGGCGGCCGGCGCGCCACCGGAGGCCGGCAACTGGACCAGCCGCAGCCGCTCGTCGGCGAGCAGGTCGGCCAGCGCCGGCCGGGTCACCTCGTCGGGGCCGTCGACCACCACGATGACTTCGAGGTCGGTCAGCGTCTGGGCGAGCGCGCTGCGTACCGCACGGGGTACCAGCTCGGGCCGTGACCGGGTAGGGATCACCACGCTGACCTGCGGTTGCTTCGCCGTCTGGCTGTCCATTCGCGACCGACTCCGAGGTACTGAGGGGTACCGGCACAGCGGCACGCGTACCGGCTCGTCAGACTCACCCTGTCGGCTGCGGACGTACGGCAACCCCTCGTCACGGAGTGCAGCTGGTGAACAATTGGCGACCGGCGTACGACGCCGGGGCATTGATCCACGCCGTTCCGCTGGCCACCGGCCCAGCCGGGCCGCCCGGTCATCTACGCGTGACCTGGGAGCACCGCGGTGCCGGGCGAGGGACGGATCGCCCGGCACCGGGCGGGACAGCGCCAGCTCGGTCCCACTCCCATAGGCGCGGGCCACCGAGCGAAAGCTTTCGACCAACGCCGGAACCGAGCTGGCCCCACGATGCTAGCCACGAAAGTCAGCCACCTCAATGCCCGCCGCCTGCGTTCTACCAGCAGCACTGCCGTCAGTTGATTCCGCCTGGCCCCAGGTCCCGCCAGGGCGCCTCCGGCCCGATCCGAGGAGCGTCGGAGTTCGAAAATTACGTAAAGTTTGCGACGCTGTCCGCCAATCCCCGTGACCCGGTAGCGACCACCGGCGGCCCACCATCCGCCGCCCTTCCGGGCCCAAGGACTCGCCCACCTGCGGTGATACATTCCCGTCCGCTGTCACGGTGATCCACGGGGGGATGCAATGAGCGAGGAGCGGCGCAAGCTGGGTTGGGTGCTCGGGATACTCGCCGGGATCGCGGCCGTCCTGTACGGCCTGGGCATGGCGGCCGACGACAAGGTCCGCTGCGGCAATCAGGTGCAGGGCGCTGACGACGTGTGCGTGTCGACCGACCTGAAAACGGGCGAGAGCTCGGAATTCAGCCAGGAAGAGCAGCGGGCGTCCAACCGGGTCGGCGGATATCTGGTGGCCGGCATCGGCGGTCTGGTCCTGCTCGGTACCGGAATTTCGATCTACCGGCACACCCGCCGCCGGAAGGGCCCGTCCCCGGCGACTGCCGCGGCAGCCGACCCGGGACCTGCCAGGGCAGCGCTCGCCGCCGAGCACGGGTGGAACTTTCGGGCCGCCGAGCCGGATCTCGCCCTCATCGCCGGCTGGCGGTTCGGCACCTTCGACAGCGACGAGCCGGGTCGACGGATCGGCGAGGTGATCCGCGGCGAGCACAACGGGTACCCCTTCGAGATCTTCGACTACTCCTGCTTCAGCACAACCTGGCAGCGGCAGGAGGTCACCACGGTGTGGGCGGTGCGCGTCCCGTACCAGGAATCCGGTCCGCTCGCCGAGTGGTTCGCGGCCGGCCGCAACCGGCGCTTCCACAAGCGGCCCGTCGTCATCACCTACGCCGGCGACGGAGTGGTCTGCGCTGTCCGCGGCGGCGGCCTCGGCAAGCGCCAGGCCGAGTGGCTACTGCCCGGCCTGGAGCGGACGATCGAGCTGGTGGCCGCCTTCCGGGCGGAGACCGGCAGCAAGCCGCACCCCGACGCCGACCGCCGGTGAACGCGGCGGCCGGGCCGGCGAACCCGGTCGAAATGCGCCGGCGGACCGACGACCATGGACCGGTGCACATCCTGCTCGCCGGCATCGTCGGCTCCACCGCGTACGGCCTGGCCGGGCCCGACTCCGACATCGACCGGCTCGGGATGTTCGCCGCGCCCACCGTGGCGTTCCACGGCCTGTACCCGCCGCGGGAGTCCTACGTCAGCACCGACCCTGACCGCACCCTGCACGAGGCGGCCAAGTGGATCCGGCTGGCGTTGAGCGCCAACCCGACCGCCACCGAACTCGCCTGGCTCCCCGACGAGCTCTACGAGACCCGTACCCGCTACGGCGACCGGCTGATCGAGATCCGGCACACCCTGCTCGGCACGCACCGCATTCGGGACGCCTACCTGGGCTACGCCGACCAGCAGTTCCGCAAGCTGGCGGCGCGCAGCGACGCGGGCGATCCCGGGCGACGGGCCGGCAAACACGCCCGGCACCTGATGCGCCTGTGCCACCAGGGACTCCAGCTCTACCGCACCGGCGAGGTGGAGATCCGGCTCGCCGACCCGCAGACGTACCTGGACTTCGGCGACCGGGTCGCCGGCGGCGACGTTGGTGCGGCCCGCGAGTTGCTGGCCCGGTACGCGGCAGCCTTCGACGTGGCGCGCTCGCCGCTGCCCGAGTACCCGGACGAGGGTCCGGCGCAGGAGTGGCTGCTCTGGGTCCGCGCCGAGCACTTGGACGTACCCGCCGGGCCGTAGCGCGCGGCCGGGAGGTCCGGTGGCCGGATTTCGGGTCGCCCGCGACCACCGGCGTCGATCACGATAGGCGGGTGATGCTGCTGGTCCCCGCCGACGTCCTGCACCCGCGCCGGCCCGATGAACACTTCGCGGCCGAGGCTGCTGCCGCCCGCGACGCGGGGTGCACGGTCTGCCTGGTCGACCATGACGCGTTGACCCGCCCGGACGGGGCGCAGCGCGGCGTCGCCCGGGTATCCGCGTCCGACGACGCGGTGTACCGGGGCTGGATGCTGGGCAGCGATCGGTACGCCGCGTTCGCCGCGGCGCTGGCTGCCCGGGGAGTGACCCTGCGCACCTCGGCCGGGCAGTACCGGCAGGCCCACGAGCTGCCCGGGTGGTACCCGCCGCTGGCCGCGTACACCCCCGAGTCGGTGTGGACCCTCGATGCCGGGCGGGCCGGCTTCGAGCAGGCCCGCGCGGTTCTCGGCGCCGGGCCGGCCGTCCTGCGCGACCACGTCAAGTCGATGAAGCACTACTGGCACGAGGCCGCGTTCGTCCCGGAACTCGCCGACGCCGACGCCGCCTGGGCGGTCGCGGACCGGCTCCGGCAGCTACGCGACGACGAGTTCGTCGGCGGGTACGTGCTGCGCCGCTTCGAACACTTCGTCGGCGCGGAGGTGCGTACCTGGTGGGTCGATGGCGTCTGCCGACTTGTCGGCGCACACCCGGACACCCCGGACGAGCTGCCGCCGCAGGGGCCGGACCTCGGGCCGCTCGCCACCGTGGTGGCCGCGCTCAAGCTGCCGTTCGTGACCGTGGACCTGGCGCAGCGCGCGGACGGGGTGTGGCGGGTGGTGGAGCTGGGTGACGGTCAGGTCAGCGACCGGCCGACCACCGTTGCGCCGGCTGCGCTGATCACAGCGCTCAACACGCCGGCCGACGACCGCCGGCCCGGGAGTAATTGCCCGCACCTGGCGGGAATCCGGCCCGGAAACGGCGACTGGCCGCGCCCCCGAAGGGACGCGGCCAGTTGCCGTGAGGTTTAGCTCAGATGACGCGGATGTTCGAGGCCTGCGGGCCCTTCTGGCCCTGCGTGGTCTCGAACTCGACGCGCTGGTTCTCGTCGAGGCTGCGGAAGCCGTCCGACGCGATCGCCGAGAAGTGCGCGAACACGTCAGCGCCGCCACCGTCGGGGGTGATGAAGCCGAAACCCTTGTCAGCGTTGAACCACTTGACAGTACCGATAGCCATTTTCTCTCCTTGGAAGGATTCGGACACCCACACTGTGTGGGCGCCTTATCGCCAGCATTGATCTGCCTCATCCCGGAGGGCACCGGTAATGGAAAAAGCGCCCCGGGCAAAAGCCCCGAGACGCTGAGACTTCGTCAAACTCAAAACTGCGACGCGGCAAACCTAGCACAACAGGACCGATCGCCATCGGTTGGGCGACCGCTACGGGGTGTCGCGCTCGTCACCAGACCCGGCGGGGCCCCGCCGGGACCGCCCCGAAACAGGGCACCCGCGCTCGGGCGGGGTGTGGCACTGTGACCGCCGTGCACGGGGATCAGGTCGCACTCGTCGCGGCCGCGTCGGCGGCGGCTTTCGGGCTCGCGCTGCTGTCGGCGGTGGCCGGGTTCGGCGGCGGCGTGCTGCTGTTGCCGGTGTTCACGGCACTGTTCGGGCTGCGGGTGGCGGTGCCCATGTTGACGTTGACACAGTTGTCCAGCAACGGGGCACGGGCCTGGCTCAACCGGCACGACCTGCGCTGGCCACTGATCGGCTGGTTCGCACTCGGCGCCGTGCCACTCGCGATCGCCGGTGGGCTGCTGCTGGCGCACGCTCCACTCGGGCCACTCAAGCGGGTACTCGGAGTGTTCCTGATCGCCGTGGTGATCTGGCGCCGGGTGAATCCCCGGCCCCGGCGGCCGGCCGATCCGGCCTTCGCCGCCGTCGGCGCCGCCTCCGGGCTCGGATCGGCCCTGCTCGGCTCCGTCGGCCCGCTGACCGCACCGTTCTTTCTGGCGTACGGGCTGGCCAGGGCCGCGTACATCGGCACCGAGGCGGCCAGCGCCCTGGTCATGCACCTTGCCAAGATCGGCGCGTACGGCGCCGGCGACCTGCTCACCGGGCAGGTACTGCGGTACGGGATCGCCCTGACTCCGGCGACCCTGGCCGGCGCCTGGGTGGGGAAGCGGATCGTCGGCCGACTCAGCGACCGGGTCTTCGTGCTGCTGGTCGAGGCAGGGCTGATCCTGGCCGGGACACTCTTCCTCCTCGGGCTGTAGCGCCTACCGGCCGGGCCACTCCATTTGGCAGGCTGGGGCCGTGGCCGGCCGACTGCTCGACGACGACGGGTTGCACTCCTCCGCGGTGGTCGCCAACTGTGCGATGAACCGGGAACGCCAACTCGACGGCGTCAACAGCTACGCCCGCGAACTGGGGTTCCATCCGCTGGACCAGCTCAGCGGCGCAGGCCGGACTGGATCCCACCGGGTCCGGCGTCGGCTGGTTGGATCTGTGCTGCGGCACCGGCCGGCCGCTGATCCAGGCCGCCGCCCGGCTCGCGGACACCGGACTTGCCGACCGGGTGACCCTCGTCGGTGTCGATCTTGTCGACCAGTTCGACCCGGTCGCCCGGTCCGGTCCGGCACCGCAGTTGGTGTGCGCCTCCGTCGCGCAGTGGCAGCCGGCCCGGCAGTTCGACCTGATCACCTGCGTACACGGGCTGCACTACGTCGGCGACAAGCTGGGCCTGCTCGCCCGCGCCGCCTCCTGGCTGACCGGTACCGGCGTGTTCGTCGCCGACCTCGACCTGGCCGGCATCCGGCTGCCGGACGGCCGACCGGCCGGGCGACGGCTGGCCGACGCGCTGCGCCGGGCCGGCTTCAGCTACGACCCGCGCCGTCGCCGGATCACCTGCACCGGACCGCCGCGACCTCGACCTGCCCTACGACTACCTCGGTGCCGACGACCGGGCCGGCCCGAACTACACCGGCCAGCCCGCCGTCAACTCCACCTACGCACTGCGCGCCGCCCGGATCGCGTGACGGACAAACAGGGCGGTGCCGGACGGCCGTGTCCGCGTACCGTGTCGGCATGCAGATCCCGGGTCTCGGGCCGGTCGACTGGGAAGCCGACCTCGGCTGGTACGAAGGCGGGCCGGTCGCGGTGCCGCTCCTGGGCGGCGCACCGTGCCGCGTCATCGTCCGCGGCTACCGCGACGACCCCGCGGCAGCGGACTTCCACGCCGCGATCGACGCGTTCCTGGCACTGGACCGGTCAGCGCTGACCGCCGCCACCCCGGAGATCTTCGCCTACTACCGCGACGTGATGAACGACCTCGTCGAGGCCGGCGACCACGACTCCTACGTGCGCATCGCCGGCCCGTCCGAGGTGCTCGACCACGTCCGGCTCGGGCGCGAGCCGACCGTCATCCGGGACGTGGACGGCGACGGGCAGGTCTACGTGTCGCTGGAGTGCGAGTGCGACTGGGAGCCCGAGCACGGCCTGCAGCTCGTCTTCCGGGACGGCCACACGGTGACCAAGGTCGGCCCGTACGACGGCCACCTCACCAACGCCGCCGCGTACGACGACGACGCACTCCAGGGGGTCGTCTACCGCTCGTCGCGGTGACCTGCCTACGGCGACAGCTGGCCGGGGGGCCCGTCCAGCAGCAGCATCAGGGCAACGGCGGCACAGCACCCTGCTCGGCTCGCTGTGAGTCTTGCCGATATTCTTGACTCATTCCAGAAAACTGCGCAAGACTACGGGGTGTGACCGCGACCCTGGACTTCCAGCAATTGCTGCGCACGGTCGCGCTGCGGGTAACCCGTCCCCGGGTGGCAGTGCTGAGCGCGGTCCACGCGCATCCGCACGCGGACACCGACTCGATCATCGGCGCCGTCCGGCTGGGTCTGCCTGACGTGTCCCGCCAGGCCGTGTACGACTCGCTGCACACGCTGACCGGGGCCGGTCTGGTGCGGCGCATCCAGCCGTCCGGGTCGGTGGCCCGCTACGAGTCGCGGACCGGCGACAACCACCACCACGTCGTCTGCCGGTCGTGCGGCGCCATCGCCGACGTCGACTGCGCGGTCGGCGCGGCACCGTGCCTGACCGCCTCCGACGACGGTGGCTTCACCGTCGACGAGGCCGAGGTCGTCTTCTGGGGCCTGTGCCCCGCCTGCACCTGAACTTCGTCGCCGTCAGCGACGTCCGCCAACTACGTCAGCCAACTACGTCCGCCAGAACACGGAAGGAATCCGATGTCCGAGAAGCACGACGCGATCATTCATGACGCCACCGAGGGGAGCGTTTCGCCGCCCTCCGAGAACCATGAGCCGATCATCCACGACGCCGAGGTGGGCGCCGAGTCCAAGTGCCCGGTCGCGCACGGTCGCGCCCCGCACCCGACCGAGGGTGGCGGCAACCGGGCCTGGTGGCCGAACAGCCTCAACCTGCGGATTCTCGCGAAGAATCCGGCGGTGGCCGACCCTCTCGACGAGGGATTCGACTATGCCGAGGCGTTCAAGGGCCTCGACCTGCCGGCCGCGAAGGCCGACATCGCGCAGGTGCTGACCACGTCGCAGGACTGGTGGCCGGCCGACTACGGGCACTACGGCCCGTTCATCATCCGGATGGCGTGGCACAGCGCGGGCACCTACCGCGTCAGCGACGGTCGCGGCGGCGCCGGGGCCGGCATGCAGCGGTTCGCGCCGCTGAACAGCTGGCCGGACAACGCCAACCTGGACAAGGCCCGCCGGCTGCTGTGGCCGGTCAAGAAGAAGTACGGCCAGCAGCTCTCCTGGGCCGACCTGATGATCCTCGCCGGCAACGTGGCCCTGGAGACGATGGGCTTCAAGACCTTCGGCTTCGCCGGTGGCCGCCCCGACGTCTGGGAGCCCGACCAGGACGTCTACTGGGGCCCGGAGACCACCTGGCTCGGCGACGAGCGCTACACCGGCGACCGCGACCTGGAGAACCCGCTGGCCGCAGTCCAGATGGGCCTGATCTACGTCAACCCCGAGGGCCCGAACGGCAACCCGGACCCGCTCGCCTCGGCCCGCGACATCCGCGAGACGTTCGGTCGGATGGCGATGAACGACGAGGAGACCGTCGCGTTGATCGCCGGCGGCCACACCTTCGGCAAGACCCACGGCGCGGGCCCCGCCGACAACGTCGGCGCCGAGCCCGAGGCCGCCGCCATCGAGCAGCAGGGCCTCGGCTGGTCGAACACGTTCGGCACCGGCAAGGGCGGCGACACGATCACCAGCGGGCTCGAGGGCGCCTGGACGAACACCCCGACGACGTGGGACAACAGCTTCTTCGAGATCCTTTTCGGGTACGAGTGGGAGTTGTCCAAGAGCCCGGCCGGCGCGAACCAGTGGAAGCCGAAGGACGGCGCCGGAGCGGGTACCGTGCCGGACGCCCACGACCCGTCGCGCCGCCACGCCCCGACGATGCTCACCACCGACCTGGCCCTGCGGTTCGACCCGATCTATGAGCCGATCTCGCGGCGCTTCCTGGCGAACCCGGAAGCCTTCGCGGACGCCTTCGCCCGCGCCTGGTTCAAGCTGACCCACCGCGACATGGGGCCGATCCAGCGCTACCTCGGCCCGGAGGTCCCGACCGAGACGCTGATCTGGCAGGACCCGGTGCCCGCGGTGGACCACGAGCTGGTCGACGCGGCGGACATCGCCACCCTGAAGAGCCAGCTCCTCTCCTCGGGGCTGACGGTGGCGCAGTTGGTCTCCACCGCGTGGGCGTCGGCGTCGACGTTCCGTGGCGGCGACAAGCGCGGCGGCGCCAACGGCGCCCGGATCCGGCTGGAGCCGCAGAAGGACTGGGAGGTCAACAACCCCGACGAGTTGGCGATCGTGCTGCGCACCCTGGAGGGCATCCAGCAGTCCTTCAACGCCGCCCAGACCGGCGGCAAGCAGGTCTCGCTCGCCGACCTGATCGTGCTGGCCGGGTCGGCAGCCGTCGAGCAGGCGGCCGGCAACGCCGGTCACCCCGTCGAGGTGCCGTTCGCGCCGGGGCGTACGGACGCGTCGCAGGAGCTGACCGACGTGGAGTCCTTCGCCGCGCTGGAGCCGACCTCGGACGGCTTCCGCAACTACCTCGGCAAGGGCAACCGGCTGCCGGCCGAGTACCTGCTGCTCGACCGGGCGAACCTGCTGACGCTGAGCGCTCCGGAGTTGACGGTCCTCGTCGGGGGCCTGCGGGTGCTCGGCGCGAACGCCAAGGGGTCGTCGCTCGGCGTGCTCACCGAGCGGCCCGGGTCGTTGACGAACGACTTCTTCGTGAACCTGCTCGACCTGGGTACCGGCTGGACGGCGACGTCCGCGGACGCGGAGACCTTCGAGGGTCGCGACCTGGCCACCGGCGCGGTGAAGTGGACCGGTAGCCGCGCCGACCTGGTCTTCGGCTCGAACTCCGAACTGCGCGCCGTCGCCGAGGTGTACGCCAGCGACGACGCCGGTGCGAAGTTCGTCCGGGACTTCGTCGCCGCGTGGGTCAAGGTGATGAACCTCGACCGGTACGACCTGGTCTGATCGTCAGGCGTCCGGGCCGGCTCCGCACGGGGTCGGCCCGGACGCCGCGGTGGCGCGAACGTGGTCCGGTCCACGCCTGCCGGACACCCGAAGTTTCCCGACATTTCATGGGCTACCTGAAGGCTGCTCAGGGCGCTGTGCCAGCGTCCAGCTGCTTGACAGGAGCGTACCCAGTATGTCCATTTCTCGACGTCAAGTACTCACCGGCGGCACGCGCAGGCGTCGGCCTGGCCGTCGCGGGGGTGCTGCCCAGCCTCGCCGAACCCGCGGCCGCCGCGCCCGCGCACCTGCCCGTCCGGCGGCCCGTCGGCCGGGCGTCCGTTCCCGCCGTTGCAGGACGACCCGAACGGCATCCTCGCCCTTCCCGCCGGCTTCTCCTACACGATCGTCACCCGCGAGGGCGTCACCGACCTGTCGTTCGGCCAGGGCAAGACGCCCGGCTACCACGACGGCACCGGGCGTGGTGGCCGCCGGCCACAACCGGCTGACGCTCATCCAGAACCACGAGCTGACGCCGTACATGTCGGCGTTCGGCGGTGTCCGCACATCGCCGGGACCGTCTACGACCCGGGCGCGCTCAACGCCGGCGGCTGCACGGTGATCACCACCGACGGCAGCGGCCGGCGCCACCGGCGAGTGGGTCGGCATCTCCGGCACCGTACGCAACTGCGCCGGTGGCGTGACCCCGTGGGGGACCTGGCTCACCTGCGAGGAAACCTTCATCAACGCCGGTACCACCTGGACGGCCGGCGGCCAGACCGGCACCTACGAGAAGAACCACGGGTACGTCTTCGAGGTCTTCCAGGGCGACTCCAGCCACCAGCGCCGCTGCCGATCAAGGCGTTCGGCCGCTTCGAGCACGAGGCGCTCGCGGTGGAGCCGAGCCTGCGGCACGTCTACCTCTCCGAGGACGCGAGCGGCCCGACCGGCCTGTTCTACCGGTGGACCGCGCCGGCCGGCGTGCGACTCGAGGCCGGGATCGCCAAGCAGCTCGGCGACACCGCCGGCACGCTCGAGGCGATGCAGATCCGGCTCGACGACGGCAGCATCGTGCCGGACGTCGCCTACATCACCTCGGCGCAGCTGGGCCGCCCGTTCAAGGTGACCTGGATCGAGGTCCCCGACCGGGACGCGGTGAGCAACCCGATCCGCAAGCAGTTCGCCGACGGTACCGTCACCCGGGGCAAGAAGTTCGAGGGCGTCTGGAGCAACGGCAAGGGCGTCTACATCGTCAACAGCTTCGCCTTCGGCGCCGCCGACCTGCCGGCCGACGCCACGAAGCACGACGGCATGGTCTGGTACTACGACTACGCCGACGAGACCATCACGCTGGTCACCTACTTCCCGCACAACCCGGCCGCCGAGACGGAAGGCGCCTTCCCGAAGTACGCCGACCTGACCTTCGACGGCCCGGACAACGTCACCGTCACGCCGTGGGGCTCGCTCGTCCTGGCCGAGGACGGGGTACGCGCCTCGCACGTGCTCAGCGCGGTTCCGGGCGGCCCGACCTACGCGATCGCCCGCGGCATGCTGAGCAACGGCACCGCCGCGACCGGAGAGCCGACGTACTCCGAGTTCACCGGGCCGACGTTCTCGCCGGACGGCAAGATCCTCTTCGTCAACATCCAGGTACCGGGGATCACGCTGGCCATCACCGGCCCGTGGCACAAGTACCTGGGCTGATCCTGCTCAGCTAAGCGTGGGCTCCGGTGCACCTCGACCGGGGCCCACGTCCCGTCCCGCGGCCTGCTCAGGGCCGGCCTGCCCGGCGGCCCGGTGGCCGGCGGGCGGCCGGGTGGGCCGGCGGGCGGCCGGGTGGGCCGTCATCCACCTGCGGAGCGGTAGCCACGGCCCATCACGTTGATCGCCACGCGACGGGGGAGCAGCCGCGACATCACCGGGGCGGCCGCCCGCATCAGCGCTCCCGGCACCACCCGTGGTCCGTGCCCGAGCGCGCGCAGGGTCGCTGCCGCCACCACCTGCGGGGTCACCGTGCCCGGGGCCGGGCGGTTCATCGCGGCGCCATACCCGGGGGTGCTCACCGCGCCGGCCAGGCAGGCGACGACGTGTACGCCGTGCGGGCGCAACTCCGCCCACAGTCCTTCGGCGAGTGCCGTGCCGAACGCCTTGCTCGCCGCGTAGGTGGCCAGGTTGGGAGTGCCCTGCTGGCCGGCGAGCGAGGACATCACGATCAGGCCGCCGCGACCCCGGTCGACCATCGCCGGCAGGTACCGGCGGGCCAGCAGCAGCGGGGCACGCACGTTGGTGTCGACGGCGCTGCGCAGCGTCGATTCGGCCTGTTCAAGCAGCGGCCCGCCCGGCGCGTACGCGGCGTTGCACACCACCAGCCCGATCTCCAGTCCCTGCGTCGCGGCGGCGACCGCGTCCAGCCCCTCCACAGTGGACAGATCGGCGGCCACGGTACGGGTGTCGCCGCCGAGGGCAGCGGCGAGCGCGGTCAGCGGGTCGGGGCGGCGGGCGGCGAGCACCACGTTCAGTCCCCGGTCGCGCAGAGCGTGTGCGAAGGCCGCCCCGATGCCCTCGGACGCCCCGGCGACCAGCGCCCACGGTCCGTACCTGTCCGCGAAGTTCACGCTGCTCCGTCGACAGGGGTGCGGTCCGATTCGACGGGGGCGGGGCGGGTGAAGGGGTGGTCGCGGCGTAGCCGCCAGCTCACCGCCAGCGGGAGCAGCAGCCAGGGGGCGTTGGCGCCGAAGACCATCGCGCGGTGCGGGGTCGCGAACTCGCCGGCCCACTCCTCGCCCAGGATGATCGTCACGTTGGCCAGCATCATCCCGGACCAGACCAGCGCCGGCACCCGGATGCGGTCGACGCCGCGCAGGAACGAGACGATCGCGGCGAGGTAGAACGGGCCGAAGTACAGCACGTCGATCCAGATCGTCATCTGCCACCACTGCGGCCGGGCCATCAGCAGCGGGTCGTAGCGGTTGCCGTACCAGTGCACCAGGTCCACGGTCCAGTGCGGCGGCCAGGC
Source organism: uncultured Actinomycetota bacterium (assembly GCA_963794685.1). Classification (GTDB taxonomy): domain Bacteria; phylum Actinomycetota; class Actinomycetes; order Mycobacteriales; family Micromonosporaceae; genus CAVTWH01. The sequence goes on from CAWCFK010000019.1 coordinate 29,363, forward strand.
CGGGTAGCTGAAGTGGCCGGGGTCGGCGACGGTGAGCTGTTCAATGTCGACGAAGTACGTGATGAAGCCCAGGTTCACCACGAAGAACGCCACGAAGATCAGGTCGTACCGGCGCTGTCGCAGGGGTATCCGCTCGCCCATCGGGCTCCTCCAGCCGCCGTGTGGACCACAGACCGATCACTGTGCCACTCCCGGCGTACGCGCGACAGCACCGGATATGGGACCGACCGGCGCGCTGGCCGTCGCCGCTCTGCTCACCGCCGGCGCGCTGGCCGTCGCCGCTCTGCTCACCGCCGGTGCGCTGGCCGGCTGCGGCGGCCCCGACGACACCGGCGGCCAGCAGTTCGTCAACTCCTGCAGGTCCGTCGGTCATGTCTGCCCGCCTTCTGTGCGCACGTGTCCGTCGGGTCGTTACGCCGCCAGATATCGCCGTCCATCATTGCGGTGGTACGCCCGCGGCGCCGCCGATGTCCGTCAGCCGGGTAGGCCGCCGCTCGTTGCATGTTTCTGCAAGGCCGGCCCCGCCAGCGCCGGCACCCTGGCGTGGCTCCCAGGCATGTGTTTGCCTGACGGAACGCCACTGCTACGGGGGCTTCCGGGCAGGTACCGGCAGTACGCAGTGGCGCACACGTGGCAGGCTCTCGATCACGGGGGTGAATCGTGCCTGAGCAGGACCAGCTGGTTGCAGCGCGAACAGTGGTACCGGCGCTGACGCCGTGGGGGGTCAGCCCCACCGCCGATCTGGTGTTCCGGATGCTGACCGAGTTCGGCGCCAATCCGGAAACCCAGCTCGCGCGCAGTCTCGGGCTGTCGACGCCGGCGGTGCGTGCCGCGCTCGACGAACTGTCCGCACTGGACGCGGTCCGTTGCACCCCCCTCGCCGCGGACGGCGCCGCCGGGCGGGCCTGGCAGGCCGCCGCGCCGACCACCGTGCTCGAGGCGCTCCGCCGCCGGCACCGGGCTCGGGCCCGGGCGCACTACCACCTCCGCCGGCACCTGGAGCGGCTGGGCGGCCCGGCCGACCTGGTGGACCATCGGGACCTGGCGAACCCGGACGCGGTACGCACCCTGCCCGGCGGCGCGCAGGTACGCGCCCGGCTCGGCGAGCTGGTCTACTCCGGACGCACCGAGCACCTGTCGATGAACCCCGAGCCGGTGTTCGACACGGCGACGGTACGCGCCGCCGCGCCACTCAACCACGAACTGCTCGCCCGGGGCATGGCGGTGCTGAGCCTGGGGGTGCCGGCCGGAGTGGGCGACGCCACCGAGATGCACACCCGCGATCTGGAAGCCGCCGGCATGCGGTACCGGGAACTCCCGGAGCTGCCGATCAAGATGATGATTTTCGATCGCGGCACCGCCGTCATGCCGATCGATCCGTCCATGCCGAGCCGGGGCGGCCTGGAGGTTCGCGCACCCGCAGCAGTTGCCCGCCTGGTCGACCTCTTCCTGCACCGTTTCGGCCAGGCACGGCCGCCCCGACGAGGATGGCAACCCCCGATGACGCTGACGCCCCGGGAACGCGCGATCATCGCCCTGCTCGCCAACGGGCACACCGACAGCGACGTCTCGGCACAGCTCGGCATCAGCGTCCGCACCATCGCGTACACCCTCAGCGACCTGATGAACCGGCTCGGCGTGCAGAACCGCTTTCAACTCGGCCTGGTGCTCGGTGCCCAGGGTGCGGCCCCACCGACCGACGACGACACCACCAATGACACCACCGAGGAGCAGGCATGAAGTACAAGTCACTGGTCGTGGCGCTGGTGGCCGGGTTGGCCGCCGGCACCGCCCTGGCCACGCCGGCCCAGGCCGTGCCGGTACCCCCCGGTCTCGCCGTCACCCCCTGGCTGCCGTGCTCCAGCGGAGCGACCACCGGGTCCATCACCTCCGTGTCACTGGACTCGTGGGTCAGTGGAACGGCACAGCTCACGGTCGTCGGCCAGATCACGCCGTGCCAGTCGGCCGGCCCAGGCACTGTCTTCGCCGTGGCGAAGTACCACCCCGCGATCGACTCCGCGCCAGCGTCGGCGACGGCCCAGTTCCTGGCCTACTCGGCTACCACCGCGACCGGCAGCTACCGGACCACGATCACCGTCACCCCGCAGGACGTCGCACTCTGCGTGGTCAGCGGCCCATACACCCGGCTCGACTGCTCCGCGCTGGACTGGCCGACCGACACGGAACTGGTGGTCACCGGCCACCTCCCGATCGACGACAGCCGGGTGCTCGTCCGCCTCGCGGACATCGACCCCGGCGAGCACCACCCCGGCTGCCCGGTCTGCTGGTACTGACGGCCTCCGCCCAGCTGTCGGGGTAGTCACCCCGCCGACCCGGCCGCCGGTGCTCCCGCCACCGGCCGGCTACCTGGCCCGGATCGGGTGCCGGGCCAGGTAGACGGTGTTGCTTGCCGTGCGCCCCTGCAACGGGTTGTGGAAATCGACGACGTGCGCTTCGACATCGTCGAAGACCTCGGCGAGGACGGCGCGGTAGGCAGGGTCGGGTGGGTCGTTGGACCACAGCGCGAAGACTCCACCGGGGCGCAGGTGCTCAGCCAGCCGGCGGGTACCTGCCGGCAGGTAGAACTCGGCGTGGCTCGGGTGCAGCAGGTGCTGTGGCGAATGGTCGATGTCGACGATGACGGCGTCGAAACGCCGGCCCGGGGTATCCGGGTCGAGCCCGGATGCGGCGGCCGTCATGGCGAAGAAGTCGCCGTGTACGAGCCGGCATCGAGCGTCGGCCGTGATGGCGTCCGCAGCGGGTACGAGGCCACGCTCGTGCCACTCGATGACGGGGGCGAGCGCCTCAACCACCACGAGCGAGCCGACCGCGGCCGACTCGAGCACGGTGAGCGCGGTGTAGCCGAGTCCGAGTCCGCCGACGACGATCGCGAGGTCGTCCCCGGGCAGCTCGGCCAGGGCGAGCCGGGCGATCTCGATCTCGGCCGTGGTGAACATGCTCGACATGAGGTAGTCGTCATCGAGCTTGACTTCGTAGACGTCGGATCCCAGCCCCGGATCGTGGCGGCGACGCAGGCTGATCTCCCCCATCGGGGTGGCCTGCCAGGCGAGTTCCTGGAAGCGTCTGCTCACTTCTCACCCTCCGAGCTTGTGCCGGCCGGATCGCCGAAGCGCGTCGTCCCGGTGGATCGGTTCAATCGTGATGTCTCGGGCGGCCGGCACCCATGATTGTCGGCAAGTCGAGCCCCCGACCGGCGCCGCCTCGCCGCACGAGCGCGTGTGGCCTTGAAGACCCATGCCCTTGGTGCCGGCCACGTCAGATCGAGGACGCGTCGGCGGACGCCGAGGAGTAGCCGGCGTCGAGTCGGCTTGGTGCTGTTACTGGTTGCCGTTCAGGCGTCCGGTACGCAGACCGTGATCGCGTCGGAGACGACGCGTGCTTTGATCCGCCTGGTTTCCGGCCGGGCGCCACCGTCCACTTCGTAAGCCAGCGGCTCACCGACTTTGATCGAGATCCGCTTCGCCCGGGTCGTCTGGACGAACGGCGACTCGTCGGCGTGGCCGGTGCTGACCCGGCCGAATACGCGCGCCCACTGGACGGGGCCTTCGGCCGTGGTGACGCCGACGTCGAGCCAGCCGTCGTCGGGGCTGGCGTCAGTGAAGACGTGGGCGCCGCCGAGAATGGTGCCGACGTTGCCGAGCAGCACGCACGTCGCGTCGCCCTTGAACCACCGCGTTCCATCAACTTTGATCTTCACCTGGGTCGGCTTCATGCCGACGTTGCGCACGGCGGTCCACAGGTAGGCAGCGCGACCGAGGCGGGTCTTCAGTCCGCGGTCGGCGTCGCCGATCATGTCAGCGTCGAAGCCGACCCCGGCGAGGACGGCGAAGTGTTCGCCGTTGATCCGACCGAGATCCAGCTGCCGGCGCCGGCCGTGGAAGCCGAGGTGTACCGCCTCGGCGAGGTCCTGCGGGATGCCGAGGTTGTGGGCGAACAGGTTGGCGGTGCCGGCCGGAATGATCGCGATGGTCGCGTCGGCCCCGACGAGTGCGTCCGCGCACTGCTGGACCATGCCGTCGCCACCCCAGACGAACACCAGCTCCGCGCCGCGCCTGAGTGCCTTGCGGACCTTCGCCGGCGCTCTACGGCTCTTGGGTACCTCGTACCAGAGCAGTTCGTCGACGCCTTCCGCGGAGATCAACGCGCGAAGTTCGTCGAGACCGCCGCCCAACGTCTTGCCGGTGTGGGCGATGACCGCGACCCGACCGGCGCTGCGCTGCCCACGGCGTTGCGCGGGGGCGGTTGCCGAATGGTCCTGTTGTTGCGAGGTTGTCGTCACCTGCCGGTTGTACCCAGGCACGCCGCCGGCTATCCGTCGTGAGCCGAACCCGGTGAACTGGCGTCCGCCACCTGAACAGGTGGCCGGTCCGCACCGTCCGCTGCCGCGACCGACGGTGGCACGTCGACAGAGCTGGCGGATCGCTGGGTGGGCGCCGGGGAGGAGTCCGGGGGTGCGGCGACGGCCGCGTTGGGCCGGATCGCCCGGTAGATGGCGGTGAGTAGGAGGGCGGCGAGGATCATGCTGCCCAGCACATCGGTGGGGTGGTGCATGCCGCGGTACATCCGGCCGGTGGCGACGAGCACCGGCATGAGCACCGCGAGCGCGACGAACAGCCACCGCCACCAGCGGCGGGTGTGACCGCAGACGAGGATCGCGATCGCGGCGTAGATGCAGATGGTGGCCGCGACGTGCCCGGACGGGTAGCTCGTCGTGGGGATGTGGTTTTCCAGGCGCACGACGTCCGGGCGTTGTCGCTCCACGACCGCCTGGGTCGTGATGAACAGGCTGCCCTCGCCGAGCATGACCAGCACGACGAAGATGACCGGCCGCCAGCGGCGGGTGATCGCGAAGGCGAGCACGGCGGCCAGCACGGTGACGGCGAGGATCACCTCGGTGGCGCCGATCGTGCTGAACGCGGCGCTCAATCTGGTCAACGTCGGAGTCCGATGCGCGGCGAGCCAGTGCGGAATCGTGTGGTCGCCGGCGATGTTGTCGCCGCCGTACCGGGCGAGGAGTTCGCCGAAGCCGATGACGGTGCCGAGTATCAGCGTCCAGGCCACGACGATGCCGGCGGCGACCCGTCCGGGGTGCGCCGGTCCCGTGCGCCGGTCAGGCACGGTCTTGAGGTCGGGCGCGGCCTCGGGTTCGAGTCCTTCGGTCAACGGTGTCGTGACCGACTGCCCGGATTCGTAGCGCAGGATCTCGAACGCGTACGCCGTGAGGCCCAACCAGGCCACGCCCAGCGCCCAGGCGCCGACGACGTCGGAGAGGTAGTGCACGCCGAGCATCATCCGGCTGACCCCGATCGCGAGCACGAGTGCTCCGACGGCGATGGTCACTGGTCTGCGGGCCCGACGCGGGGTCGCCGGCAGGAACACCATTATCAGGGCGCCGTAGCAGATGATCGAGCCCAGCGAGTGGCCGCTGGGGAAGCTGTTGCCGAGCGCGTGCGCGACGGGATGCTCGACCACCGGGCGCAGCCGGCCGACCAGGGGCTTGAGGATCGGGGCGAGGGCGAGTGCCCCGGCGCCGGCGATGGCCAGGAACAGCGCCAGCCGGAACCGGCGCCGCACGGCCAGCACGATCAGCCCGGCCACGATCAGCGTCCACAGGGCGGCGCTGCTGCCCAGCCAGGTGATCGCCCGTACCACGCTCAGCGCCATCGGTCGGTCGGCAACCAGGTTGTTGAGATCAGCCGCCAGCGAGTGGTCGACCGACTCGAGGGGACTCCACTGGCTACGTACCAGGACCAGCAGGACAGCGAAGAGCAGCGCCGACCCGGCGACCGCGATCAGCCGAAAAAGCCGCCAACGGGCAACCTGACGAGCGTCGGAACTCATAACCGGCATGTACAGGGGTATGCCCGTCGGCGGCGACGGATACACCTGACCACCGCAGCCGGTCTCAAATCAGGGTGGCGAACGGCGACATTCCGACACCCAGCAGTTCCACTGCCTCGCCGCCCTGATCCAGGACGGACACCGTGCCAACGACGGCACGCGCCTTCTCGCCCGAACCGAGCCAGAGCCCGACCGTCTCACCAACGTGCGCGGCCAACTCCTGGCCGGTACCGGTCATCAGAGTGCCGAGCCAGGCCACGCTCGCCACCCGGTCGTCGTCCCAGGCGAGGTCATGCAGGCTCACCTCCGACTCGAACTGAGTGCCGTCGGGCAGCGTCACCATTGCCGGTCCGTCATAAGATCCCATCCCTCCACCATGCCCGTTTTGACGTCATCCGCCACCGCAGCGGCATCAGCCGGTCGTCACGACCCGCCCGATCCTGACAGCGGTGCGGAGCGCGACGGGCCGCGCCACCCGAAACCGCCGCGAGGATGCCAGCGTGGCGAGTACCCTTGCCGTCCAGCCGGCCTCCGCCGGGTGTCACCCGGTTTGAGGATCACGTCACCGACGCGCCCGGTCCGCCCCTGCCCGCCCGGTTCGAGCGATGGAACGCCGCTGGCGTTGCACGCGCGCAGCACGTGACCGGGCGGCGCGACCGGTTCCTCCTGGCGCACGACAGCTGCTCGCAGTCGTGGACCGACAGCATTTGTGCGCAGGTGTGGCCCCGGCCGGTAATCCGACGGTGCTGCCGAAAAAGGCCGGCCCGATCGTGGTCTACGGCCGCTTCGTTGTGCTCCGGTCGGGTACCGGATGGCCGGCGGTCCAGCTGGCGAGGAAGTCGAGTTGCTCCTGCGCCGGGCTTGCCGCCGCCGCCGTATAGGTGATCATGGAGAGTCCGTCGGCAGGCAGGTCGAGGGCGTCGCCGGTGAGTTCGATGTCGCCGACGACGGGGTTGTGCAGGCGCTTGACGGCGGTGTGGTGGAGGCGGACGTGGTGGCGGGCCCAGCGGGTGCGGAAGTCGTCGCTGCGGGTGGCCAGTTCACCGACCAGGTCGGAGAGTTTGCGATCGAGAGGGCTGCGGCCGGATTCGGTGCGTAGGGCGGCGGCGAGGTCATCGGCGATGGTGGGCCAGTCAAGGAAGAAGCTGGCGGCCCGGTCGTCGAGGAAGACGAACCGGGCGAGGTTCAGCGGGAGGGCCTGCGGGGTGAGGATGCCGGTGTACAGCGCCATGCACAGGGAATTCGCGGCGACGATGTCCATCCGGGAGTTGCGGACGTAGCTCGGCGCACCGGTCATCGCGTCGAGGATGCGGACGATACTGGGCCGGAGGCTGGCCTTCGGGGTACGCCGGGCCGCGGCCCGGGTAGGACCGCTGGCCGTCCGGGCGAGGTCGAACAGGTGCCCGCGCTCGGCTTCGTCGAGTTGCAGCGCACGGGCCAGCGCGTCGAGGACCGCTTCGGAGACTCCGGCGAGGTTGCCGCGTTCCATCCGGGTGTAGTACTCGACGCTGACTCCGGCCAGGGTTGCGACCTCGGTGCGGCGCAGTCCTGCGACCCGCCGGCTGCCACCGTGGACGGGCAGGCCCGCCTGCCCGGGAGTGAGCCCGGCGCGGCGGCTGGTCAGGAAGTCACGGACCTCGGCGCGGTTGTCCATGTCCTCGACGGTAATCCGCGCCGGATCGGGCCGGGAGGTACTGCGGTTACCCCTAACAACCCGAACTCCCACCCGTGCTCGAGTTGCGGTGTGCTGGATCTCGACACCACGGCCCTGCCCGATATCGGGCACCACCGGCCGTGCCCGCAGTCACTGATCCGCATCGGCCACCAGCGCAGAGGAAGCCGCACCCAGATGTCCAGCACACACTTCACCCTGAACAACGGCGTCGAGCTTCCCGCTCTCGGTTTCGGCGTCTTCCAGACCCCGCCCGACCAAACCAGGGAAGCCGTCCAGGCCGCGCTCGCGACCGGCTACCGGCACATCGACACCGCCGCCGCGTACGGCAACGAACGCCAGGTCGGCGAGGCGGTCCACCAGTCCGGCGTCGACCGCTCCGACATCTTCCTGGAGACCAAGATCTGGATCAACGACTACGGCTACCAGCAGACCCTGCACGGCTTCGACAAGAGCGCCCGCAAACTCGGCGTCGACCAGATCGACCTGCTCATCCTCCACCAGCCCCTACCGTCGGACTTCGGCAAGACCCTGGCCGCCTACCGCGCACTGGAGACCCTGCTGGCCGACGGGAAGGTCCGGGCGATCGGGGTCAGCAACTTCATGGTCGACCACCTCACCGCGCTACTCGAACAGGCCGATGTCGTCCCCGCGGTCAACCAGATCGAGGTACATCCGTACTTCACCCAACGCGGCGTGCAAGCCTTCGGCGCGGAGCACGCGATCCACAGCCAGGCATGGTCGCCCATCGGTGGCATCACCTTCTACCGCGACAGCGGCCACGACAGCATCCTGGAAGACCCGGTGATCGGCCAGATCGCGGAGACGCACGGCAAGACGCCTGCGCAGGTGATGCTGCGTTGGCACCTCCAGCAGGGCCGCTCGGCGATCCCGAAGTCGACCCGACCGCAGCGCATCGCCGAGAACATCGACATCTTCGACTTCGCGCTCAGCGACAAGGAACTGGCCGCGATCGACGAACTCGACACCGGCAGGCGCGGGGGGCCGGAGCCCAGCGGCATAACGCTGGCGAACTTCAACCGGCCGATCCCCGAAGAATGACCGGACCCGCTTCCCGTCTCTGGCCGGACCCGTCGCTCTGGACGGGTCCGGGTCAGAGCAGGCCGGGTAGCAGGGCCCGACGCTCGGGCGGATAGCCGGGAATTGGTTGCGATACCAACGGTGACCAGGCCCTGTCCCAGGCGGTGGCCCGCCGCCGCCCACCCCGCGGGGTGATCTTTCACTCGGACCGGGATCCGATACACCAGCGTCCAGCACGGTGCCTGGCCGAGGAACACGGCGTGCGTCTGTCGGTCGGAGGCACGGACCGCTGCCGGGACTGTGAGATTGTTGATCGCCGCCAGGTGGCCTGACTCTTGTTTGGGACTGACCCGTGTTTGGACCCCGTCCGAATCGGCAAGGGCGCGGCCGGATCATCCGGCCGCGCCCGCACGAATCATTGTCGCTCAGCGACACCGCCGGTTCCCAACACGGCACCCGGCCACCAGGATCAGCTCTCGCCAGGTGGTGCCGCTCGGCCGGTAGCCAGATCACTGGTGACAGGCCCGTCAACAACAGGCTGGGGCAGGAGACACCGCCTGCGCATCGCGCTTCTGAGCCACGCCGGTCGGCAGCAACTCCCGTTCGGATCCTGCGGCGCCGACGGGGCAAGGAAGCCCCAGGCACTCCGACCCCGCGCGACGGTGCTCCCCGGCTACGCTGGCGCGTCGGCGAGGGCCTTGGACGTCAGGACCGCCTATATGAACACGTCGGCAGGTCGACATCGACACCCGTTCGGTCGGTGAGCACGCACCGATGGCCAGGAGTTCATGGCACACGACTGGCCCATCCTGGTGCGAAGGCGCGTATCGTTCGCGGCAGCCGCGCCGCACATGCCCGCGTGGCATGCCGGGCATGCACCTTCCGCGGTATCGGATGTTGCCTGCCGGCCCCGGGCCCGGTCCCCGCCCGCCACGTGTCGTGTTCGCGTGTCGTTGGCTGGAGGACTGCATGGCCGCTACGTTGCGATGGGCAGCCGTGCCGGCGCCGTGGGGTATCGAGGTGAGCTTCCCGTCGCCGGGTACCGCTCGGCTGGCCGTGGCCGGGGAGATTGACGTGGCTACCGCACCGATGTTGGCTACACGGCTGTTGACCGTGCTGACGGATCATCGGCCGGTGGACATTGAGGTTGACCTCGCCGACGTCACCTTCCTGGACTGCTCGGGTATCGGAACGCTGGTTGCCGTGCGTAATGCCGGCGAGCAGAGCGGGTGTCGGGTGTGGATCAGCCATCCGCAGCCGACGCCTGAGATGGTCCTGGCCATGGTCGGGTTGTTGGGTTTGTTCACCGCGCCGGTGCGGCCGCCCGATCACGAACCCGAATCGGGTGATCCCGTCCCGTTGTGGCCGTTCCGAAGCCGGTTCGCCCGTATGGCGCGGGCGATGGTTGGCAGAAGGATCGCCGCGTGACGGCTCAGAGACCGGTGCCGGACGTAGGTCGGGTCGATCGTGTCACCGGCATCCGGGCTGTTCGGCCGTATCGGGGTTCCGCGTACGGTGGTTTCTTTGACAGCAGCGACTTGTAGGGCGAATGGTCGGTCCTGGGCGTGCTGAGCGTGGCGGTGGTCTCGGGCCTGGCGCGTACCCTGAACGGGTAGGCGCACGCCCATACAGCTGCCCCGGACGCGGCAGCGGTAGCCGCGCACCGGCGGTCCGGCCGCGGCCGTCGGGTGCGCCACAGCCCTCGATCAGTCGGCCGGGCGCCGGTGCACCAAGCTGTGCGCCGGGGACGGATTTGCCGCGCTGTGCCTGTCAGATTCTCCTCGCTCGGCGCGTCCCGCAATGAACATGCAACGCCGCGTGCGGCTGTGGCAGCAGGTTGTCGAGAGTGCGCACGGCGGCGCAGTCAAGGTCGATGACGTCTGTGCTGTGGCGATCAGCGCGGTCGGGGTGGACAGCGTCGCGGTGGCGGTGACCCTGGCGGCTTCGCCGCGCGAGACGCTGTACGCCAGTGACCAGTTCGCCGCGGAGCTGGAGGAGTTGGCCCTGACCCTTGGCGAGGGGCCTGGCATCGACGCGCTCACCGACGGTCCTGCGCTGGTGGCCGACCTGTCTGCGGTCGCCGCGATGAGTCGCTGGCCGGCCTTCGCGCCGGCGGCGGTAGCGGCTGGACTCGGCGCCATGTTCGCGCTCCCGCTACGCGTCGGCGGCGCACGCATCGGCGTGCTGGATCTCTATCGGCGGTATTCCCGTGAACTTGGCCAGGGGCGGCTCGCTGACGCCCTGATACTGGCCGACACGGCATGTGCCCTGCTGCTCGACTGTGGCCGGCCGGCGGGGCCCGGGTATCAGTTGGAGCGAGCTGGTCCACACCATCCGGAGGTCCATCAGGCCACCGGCATGGTCACCGTGCAGCTGGGCGTAACGGCGGCGGTCGCCCTCATCCGACTGCGCGCCCACGCCTACGCCAACGACCGACGACTACGTGACGTGGCCGCCGACGTCGTGGCCCGCCGCCTGCGGTTCGACCCCGACGACGGCGACCACCGATGAGACACCGAACAGGCATTACCGCCGCCACCGACACCTGGTGGATGCGACTACCGTGTGACGAGGGTGAATGAAATGGCCGATACTGAGCTGGCCGACGTGTTTGTGGAGATGGCCGACACGCTCGTCGACGACTTCGACATGATCGACTTCCTGCACGTCCTGACGGAGCGCTGCGTGCAACTGCTCGGAGTGTCTGCCGCGGGTATTCTGCTCACCGACGGACAGGGCGCCTTGCAGGTGGTGGCCGCCTCGTCGGAGCAGACCCGGCTGCTGGAGCTGTTCCAGTTGCAGACCGACCAGGGCCCGTGCCTGGACTGCTTCCGCACCGGCAGGCCGGTGTCGGTGGCCGACCTGCGGTCCGCCACCGACCTGTGGCCGCGATTCGCCGCGGCCGCCGCCGAGGTCGGGTTCGGCGCCGTGCATGCGCTGCCGATGCGACTGCGCAGCGACGTCATCGGCGCACTGAACCTCTTCGACATCACCGCCGGCCCGGTCGACCGGGGCAAGTTGCGCATCGGCCAGGCGCTCGCCGACGTGGCCACCATCGGGCTGCTCCAGCAGCGCGCCATCCGCCAACGTGAGGTCGTCACCGAGCAGCTGCAGACCGCGCTCAACAGCCGCATCTTGATTGAGCAGGCCAAAGGCATGATCTCCGAACGCCTGCACATCGACGTGGACGCGGCGTTCGCTCTGCTGCGCGGCGGCGCACGCCGCAACAACCGGCAGCTGTCCGAGGTCGCCCAGGCCATCGTCGACGGAAGCGAGCAGATCCCGGTGCCGGTGGCGCACCCTGCCGAGGTCCGCGCACCCGACCCGGCACGCTGATGGCGGGGCGGGAGAGACTGTCGCCGCTGCTTCGGGCGGTGGTCGGCATCGGGAGCGAGCTGGACCTACGCACGACGTTGTCGCAGATCGTGATCTCCGCATGCCAGGTGGCCGACGCCCGCTACGGCGCCCTGGGCATCATCGGCCCCGACCGCACCCTTACCGAGTTCATCACCGACGGAGTGACCGCCACCGAGCACCACATCATCGGTGACCTGCCTACCGGCCGTGGAGTGCTCGGGCTGCTCATCGACGAGCCGCGCCCGGTGCGCCTCGACGACATCGGCGCACACCCGAGGTCCCTCGGCTTCCCGCCGGGGCACCCGGTGATGCGTAGCTTCCTCGGCGTCCCGGTCCGGATCCGCGACCAGGTCTACGGCAACCTGTACCTCGCCGAGAAACGTGACGCCGCGCGGTTCAGCGATGACGATGAGGAGATCGTGGTTGCGCTGGCCGCCGCCGCCGGGATCGCCATCGACAACGCCCGCCTCTACGCCGCGGCCGGCCGTCGCCAGCGCTGGTTGGAGGCGACCGCAGAGATCACCGGCAGCCTCCTCGAACAGGTCGACCGGGCCGACGTGCTGCGCCTGGTCGCCGAGCACGCCCGCGACGTCGCAGGCGCCGCGCTGGTCGCGATCCTGCTCTACGAGCAGACGACCGGGGACCTGCACATCGAGGCCACCGCGCCGCACACCGCCGACCTGGAAGGGATGGCCGTGCCCCTCGACGGAACCGCCTTCGCCGAGGTCATCGCCACTCGTGGCCACGTCCTGGTGGCCAACCTCGACACTGCGGCCCGCTGGCCGGCGCCGGTGCCGTCCGGCCCGGCCCTGCTGGCGCCGCTGGCGATGACCGGAGCGGTACAGGGCGTCCTGGTCGTCGGCCTGCCGGCCGACAGCATCGGGTTCGACGGCGACACCGACATCAATTTGATCACCACGTTCGCGGCGCAGGCCGCCCTGGCCGTGCAGCGCGCCGACGCCCAGGCCGAACGCGAGCTGCTCGATCGTCCTGGCCGACCGGGAACGCATTGCCCGGGATCTGCACGACGTGGTGATCCAACGTCTGTTCGCCACCGGGCTCGGGCTGCAGGCGCTGACCCGACGAACCACCCGCGACGACGTACGGGTACGTCTGGACCTGGCCATCGATGACCTGGACGCCACGATTCTCGACATCCGTACCGCGATCTTCGCGTTGCACAAGCCGGCCGCCGAGTCGGTCCGCACGGCGTTGGCCATCGCCGTTGACGAGGCGGCGAAGTCGTTGGGCTTCCGGCCGCGGCTGACCGTGGCCGGTCCCGTCGATCTCGCTGTCACCGATGCGCTGCGCGCCGATCTTCTCGCCGTCGTCGGCGAGTCACTGTCCAATGTGGTCAGACATGCGGACGCCGCCGTGGTCGGGGTCGACGTCTCCGTCGGATCGGGCCGCGTCACGCTGCGGGTCAGCGACGACGGTGTCGGAGTCCACGGACCGGACGGCAACGGCATGATCAACCTGCGCGGCCGGGCCGAGGACCGAGGCGGCCGGTTCACCGTCACCGCAGCCGTGCCGCACGGCACCTTGCTGACCTGGACGGTCCCCCTGGACGGATGAGCCCGACGCGGCCGACGGCATACCCCGCCGCCCGACAGGAGCCACCGGCCGTCGGCCGGCAACCGAGCCGGCTGCCGGGCCGGGGCAGGGTGTCGACCCCCACCGCACCGGCGGTACGCCGCGCGGCGGGCAACTGGTCCTGCCGCGGTCGGGCCGGCCGGCCCTGGTCGGCTGTCATCGCCTACGGCCATGCTGGCCGCAGGAGGCACCCGATGACACGCACCGACAGCCCGGTCGTGGTCGGCGTCGACCACGCCGCACCCAGCGCGGCCAGCGCCGCCATCGCACTCGGCGCGCGGCGGGCCGAACGCCGCGACACCGGCCTGCACCTGGTGTACGGGTACCAGACGCAGCCGGCCTGGCAACCGACATCGGGCATCGACTGGACTGCGACCCACGCCCGCCGGGTGCTCGACCGGGTCGTCGCGCAGACCGCAGCCGCCCATCCCGGCCTCACCGTCACCGGCACCGCCGACGGGTCCAGCTTGGCCGGTGCCCTGGTCGCCGCATCCCGCACGGCAAGTCTGGTCATCCTCGGGGCCGACTCCCGCGTCCACTACGGCGGCCTGCTCGCCGGGCTGACCAGCATCCAGGTCGCCGCGCACGCCCACACACCCGTGATTGTCGTGCCCACCCCTGATGCCCGGGTACGCCCGGCTGGGGCCGGTCGCGTCGTGGTCGGCGTCGACGGCTCACCGGGCTCCGCCGACGCTGTCGCGTTCGCCTTCGACGAGGCCCGGGCACGCGGCGTTGCGCTGCACGCGATGTACGTGTCGCAGCCGCGGGCCGGGCCGGGCCTTCCCGCGCCACCCGCACGTCGCGACGACCACGATCGCCTCCGCGCGGACGACCGGATGCTGCACGACGCCACCGCCTGCTGGCAGGAAAAGTATCCGGACACTCCGGTGACACACCAGTTGGTCCACGGCGACAATGCGGTGCGCGCACTCAACGACGCCACCGGTGACGCCGACCTGATGGTCGTCGGCGCCCGCGGTAGCGGCGGCTTTCACACCCTTGCCCTGGGCTCGGTCAGCGACGGGCTCGTGCGCTATGCGTGCCGTCTGGTCGCCATCACCCGCACATCGGCAGACCCGACGTGACGCGCCCGCGGCGTGGACTTCGATGGGCGCTGCGGCTGCAGATCCGACGGGCCGACGCCCGTGCCGAGCACGCCAAGTCAGCCGGTGGCGTCGTGTGACAGGTTGGTGGCGAAGACCGCCGCCTGGGTACGCCGCTCGAGGCCCAGTTTCGACAGCACGCTCGAGACGTAATTCTTGACCGTCTTGTCGGCCAGGACCATCTCCTGCGCGATCTCGTGGTTGGTCATCCCCTGCGTCACGTACTGCAGGATCCGCCGCTCCTGGCCGGTCAGCGACTTCAGCTCGTCAGGCAGAGTCGCGCCGTCGCGGATGCGGGCCAACACCCGGGCCGTGACCGCGGGATCGAGCAGCGACTGCCCGGCCGCGACCCGCCGTACCGCATCAAGCAGGTCGGTGCCCCGGATCTGCTTGAGCACATAGCCCGCAGCCCCGGCCATGATCGCCGCGAACAGCGCCGTGTCATCGTCGTACGAGGTGAGGATCAGCGCCTGGATCGTCGAGTCGACAGCACGCACGTCGCGGCACACGTCGATGCCGTTTCCGTCGGGCAGCCGGGCATCCAGGATCGCCACGTCCGCACGCAACGCCGGGATCCGGTGAGTGGCCTCGACCGCCGATCCGGACTCCCCGACGATCTCAATGTCGCCGTCGGCGGTGAGCAACTCGCGGATGCCGCGGCGGACCACCTCGTGATCATCGAGCAGGAAGACACGGATCATCTTTCGTTTGTACTCCCGTGCGGCCCGGTTGCGCAGGGTCTAACGGCCCTGATAACCCGGGACCCACAGCCCCGGTCGAGTGTTGCGTGAGGGGTCTTGCGGCCCTGTCGGCGCGGACCCCGCCGGCGCAGGCTGAGGGCGAACCAGGAGGTTGACATGGACACCACCACCACCACCACGATCGAGCGGGCCGCCGCCACCGCGGCGCTCGTAGCCGCCGCCACCGACGCCGCACGGGCGCCGTCGATCCACAACACCCAGCCGTGGCGGTGGCAGATCCAGGGCGCGACCGCCGACCTGTACGCCGACACCCGCCGCGAGTTGCGCGTCACCGATCCCGACCGGCGGCTGCTCACCCTCAGCTGCGGCGCGGCCCTGCACCAGGCGTGCGTGGCACTCGCCGCGGCCGGTATCGCCGTCGACGTCGTACGCCTGGCGAACCCGAACGACGAGCGCCGGCCCGCCGCCGTGACCGCGGACGTAGACCACTTCGCGAGCATCACGGTGACCGGCCGCACGCCGGTGACCGAGGCCGCGGTGCGCATGAGCCAGGCGGCCGAGATCCGCCGCTCCGACCGCCGGCCGCTGCTCGACGAGCCGATCTCCGACCGGAGGGCCGCTGCGCTTCGCGCGACCACCACCAGCTTCGGCATCGGCCTGCACCCCCTCACCCGCGGGCAGGTCATCGAACTCGCCTCGGCGACAGCACACGCACAGGACAGCGAAGTCGCCGATCCGGCCGCACACGCCGAACTCGACGCGTGGAGCGCGCACCGCCCCAGTGACGCGGGCGTCCCGGACGCGAACATCCCCGACCACGCGGTGGCGACCACCGTGCCGATGCGCGACTTCGGCCACGTCGGCACCCTCGCGGTACCGGCCGGCCATGACAACGCGGCCAGCTACGTCATCCTCTACGGGCTCGCCGAGCAGCCCCGCAGCTGGCTGCGCGCCGGCGAGGCACTCTCGGCGATCTGGCTGGCCGCGACCGCACAGGAGATCGCGCTGCTGCCGATGTCAGCCGCCATCGAATCACCCGCCACCCGGCAGGTGCTGCACCGCATCCTGGCCGGCATCGGCTACCCCTACCTGGTACTGCGGCTCGGGATCACCGACCCCCACCTGCCCGGCGTGCCCCGCACCCCGCGGCTGCCCGCCGCAGCGAACATCGAGATCCTGCCGTAGACCGGCCCCACACCTCTCGCGGGCACACGCCCGCAAGACCCTGATCCACGAACACCTGAAGGAACGTGAGTGCGATGGTTGACATCGCCCGGAACCCCCACGCCACCGCCGCCACCGACACCACCACCGAGCCGAGGCGCAACGCCGCCACCACGGCCGCGATCTCTCTCCCGGCGCTCGCGCGATCCAACCGCCAACAGGTGGCGACGGGCACCGTCACCCCGCCCGGCCGCTCCGACACCGCGGTGCGCTACGTGCTCGCCGGCGTACGTCTGGCCCTGGGCTGGGTGTTCCTGTGGGCGTTCCTCGACAAGACCTTCGGGCTCGGCCACGAGACCGTCGCGGCGAAGTCCTGGATCAACGGTGGCAGCCCGACCAAGGGCTTCCTCGGCTCCGCGTCGAAAGGCCCGTTCAGCGGCTTCTACCACTCGATCGCCGGTAACGGCTTCATCGACGCCCTGTTCATGGTCTCCCTGCTCGGTATCGGCGTCGCGCTCATCCTCGGCATCGGAATGCGCATCGCCGCCACCGCGGGTGTCGTCCTGACCGTCATGATGTGGTCTGCCGTACTGCCCCCGGCGAGCAACCCGTTCATGGACGACCACCTCGTCTACGCCGGTGTCCTGGTCGCCCTCGCTCTGCTCGCCGCCGGCAACACCCTCGGTCTCGGCCGGCTGTGGGCCCGGCTCCCGCTGGTCCAGCGCGCCACCTGGCTGAAGTAGGAGTCGACATGACCGACACCACTGCCCGCATCGGCGCAGTCGACGGATCCCAGGACTCCAGGACGGCGCCGACATCGGCTACGACCCAGGCCCACCTGGCCGCGGCCACCGTCGCGGCGGTCACCATGAAGGCACTCGTCTACCACGGTCCCGGCAACAAAGCCTGGGAGGACGTCCCCCGGCCCACCCTCGCGGCGGACACCGACGCGGTCATCCAGGTCGACACGACCACGATCTGCGGCACCGACCTGCACATCCTCAAGGGCGACGTGCCCGCGATGGTCGACGGCCGGATCATCGGCCACGAAGCCGTCGGCACCGTCGCCGAGGTCGGTGCCGGCGTCAAAAATGTCAAGATCGGCGACCGGGTACTGGTGTCCTGCATCAGCGCCTGCGGACGGTGCCGGTTCTGCCGCGAAGCCCACTACGGGCAATGTGTCGGCGGTGGCGGCTGGATCCTCGGCAACACCATCGACGGCACCCAGGCCGAATTCGTGCGCGTCCCATTCGCGGACAACTCCACCTACCCGGTGCCGGCCGGTGTCAGCGACGAGGAGCTGCTGATGCTCGCCGACATCCTGCCCACCGGCTACGAAGTCGGCGTCCTCAACGGCCAGATTCAACCGGGTGACATCGTCGCGGTGGTCGGCGCCGGCCCGATCGGACTGTCCGCGATCAGCGGCGCGAAGCTGTTCAGCCCGAGCCTCGTCATCGCCATCGACATGGCCGCCAGCCGGCTGGAGGCGGCCAAGAACTTCGGCGCCGACGTCGTCATCAACAACAGCGAACAGGACCCCGTCGCCGCGGTCATGGAACTCACCGGCGGCCTCGGCGCCGACGTCGCCATCGAAGCCGTCGGCGTACCGGCCACCTTCGAACTCGCCGCCGACCTGGTACGCCCGGTCGGACGGATCGCCAACATCGGAGTCCACGGCAAACCCGTCACCTTGCGCCTGGAACGGCTGTGGAGCCGCAACGTCAGCATCACCACCGGCCTGGTCGACACCTACTCCACCCCGACCCTGCTGAAGTTGCTGGTCAGCAAGCAGATCGACGCGGCCAGGTTCATCACTCACAGGTTCGGTTTCGACGAGTTCATCCACGCCTACGACGTATTCGCGGGCGCCGCCGACACCGGCGCCCTCAAGGTCGTACTCAGTCGCACCAACTGACGCCTCGCACACCTGTTCCCGTTCGAACGGTCACCGTTCGGACGGGAACCGCCGGTCGCTCTCGAAGTGCCCGTGCCAGCCGGGCGGGTCTCTCGGAGGATTGCGGCGGCACGCCCAGCGCCGCATGCGACGCAGCAGCGACCACCGCCGGATCATCGGTGCTGTTCGTTGCGGCGCAGTGCTTCTGCGAGTTGGTCTTCGAGGATGATGATGCGGCAGGCCGCCTCCAGCGCAGTGCCCTGGTCACACAGTTCCCGGGCCCGGGTGGCCAGACGTAGCTGGTACCGGGAGTAGCGACGGTGCCCGCCGGCCGAGCGCAGCGGGGTGATCAGCTTCAACTCGCCGATACGGCGCAGGAAGTCCTGGGATACACCGATGATCTCCGCGGCGCGGCCCATGGTGTAGGCGGGGTAGTCCTCGTCATCCAGTCTGTCGTCGGGTTGGGCCATGTCACCTCCACGTTGAGGGCCCCGGCGCACGTGCGCCGGGGCCCAGGGTTATCGGGTCTGCAACACCATCTACCGACAACAACGTCGGCTTGTCGTTTCCGAACCCGCCGTCAACAACGGCATCGGGTGCGAGGATCGCGTAATCGTGACCGGAGACCACCTCTCGTTCGATGGAAACTGCGGTGTCCGCCCGACCTCAACTACAGGTCGGTGACGGGCGATCCAACGGTGTACGGCCCTCCCTTTCCTCTGCGTTCCTACCTAGGCATCTGACCTGTTCGCATTCCCGAGCCGGCCGCATGGTCTCGGCCCTGCTCCTTCGCCCTTGGAGGGCGGTTCGTCGGCGTCTTTGTTCTTCCCTCTTGACTTCAGAAAGACTAACCGAAGCTGCCCAGCATGTCTAGTCTCGCGAGCACAGATTTTGTAGGGCGTGTCGGCCCCGCCGGGTTCGGGCACTCCCCGACCCACACGAATACGACTCGGTCGCCGTCCCGCCCGTCGGCGTTGACGCGGGCATGGAGGCGGCACAACGGCCGGCCGCAGGCAGCGTCGACGGTGCGCGCTACGGTGTTTCGTTCGCGTTGAGGTAGTCGGTGAGACCGGTGGTGTGCAGCGTCCCGCCGTCGTCGTGGTGCTCGTGCTTCGCATTGTGCGAGTGGTCTGGTGCTTCTCACGGGCGAACACCAGGCCCGTCGGGACAATGAGAACCCAACCGGGCTCGAACTGACCGTGGTTCCCGGCCGTAGATTCGGTCTCCGGCGAGGAATCTGACGATGCTGGTGTGCCGGCGACGAGCGGCAAGGGTCAATCCTGCCCGATGTGGGCGCGGTCGCGGTAACGCCGCAACCAGCGGACGAGTTCGTCGGCGCCCCACACGATGACCGGGAATGGTGCGATGATCCCGAGTTGGGTGGGGGTGAGGGCGGCGGTGCCGAAGATGGCCTGCATCGGCGGGGTGTAGATGACGGCGGCGGTGAAGACAAGTTCGAAGGCGATGCCCCACAGCAGGAACCGGTTGGTGAACAGCCCGACGGTGAACAGTGAGGCGCGGTCGGTGCGGGCGGCCAACGCGGTGCCGATCTGGCAGGCGACGATCCCGGCGAAGGTGATCGTGGTGGCCTGCAGGTAGGCGTGGTGGAGCGGGGTGCCTACGCCGGTGGGGTCGCCGGGGTGCCAGCCGGCCTGCCACAGGGTGTAGAGGTAACCGCCCATGACGAGTACGGCGGACACTGCGCCGAGCAGCAGCCAGGCCCGGATGAGCAGGGTTCGGTCGATGACCCCGGCGGTTCGGGGCCGCGGTGGGCGGTCCATGAGTCCAGGTTCGGCGGGTTCGCGGCCGAGGGCCAGGGCCGGCAGGGTTTCGGTGCCCAGGTCGATGGCGAGGATCTGCAGGACGGTCAGGGGCAACGGGATCGTCCCGCCGGACAAGGCGAAGATCAGGAACGGAACGATCTCGGGTATGGCGTGGGCGAAGATGTAGAGCACGAATTTGCGGACATTGTCGAAGACCCGGCGGCCGGCGTCGACGGCGGTGACGATGGTGGCGAAGTTGTCGTCGGTGAGGACCATGGTGGCGGCTTCGCGGGCGACGTCGGTGCCGGAGCGGCCCATGGCCACGCCGATGTCGGCGTGGCGCAGGGCCGGGGCGTCGTTGACACCGTCGCCGGTCATCGCCACCGTGTGCCCCTGGGCGCGGAGGGCTTCGCAGATGCGTAGCTTCGCCTCGGGTGAGACGCGGGCGAAGACGATCTCCTCGTCGCTGGCGAGGATCGTGTCGAGGTCGGTGTCGCTTGTCCGGTCGAGTTGGTCACCGGCGAGGATCCGCCGGCCGGCGTGGCCGATGCCGACCTGCCTGGCGATCTCCGCGGCGGTCGGCCCGTAGTCGCCGGTGATGACGTGGATGCGGATCCCTGCCCGGTGTGCGGCGGTGACGGCGGCGGCAACCCCCTCGCGGGGCGGGTCGACCATCGCGACCAGCCCCGACAGCGTCAGCCCGGACTCCACCTGCTGCCGGTCGGTGGGCACCGGTTGACCGTGCTCGAGGGTACGGGTGGCGACCGCGAGGACCCGCAGTCCGCGTGCCGCGTATCGGTCCAGGGTGTGCTGGAGTTCCAGGCGGGTGGCGTGGTCCAGTCCTCGTGGCTGCCCCTGCTGGTCCAGGACGTGTTCGCAGCAGGGCAGAACCGTCTCCAGTGCCCCTTTCGTCCGGATGAGCAGCCGCCCGGACGCCTCGTCCACGGTCGACATGCGCTTGAGGTGCGCGTCGAAGTGGAAGATGGCGCGGCGAGCCGCGTCGCGGTCGTTCGGGGCGACGGCGACCTTGAGCTCGTCGGCGAGGCGCAGCAACGCGAGTTCGGTGGGATCACCCGACCCGGCTGGTTGCGCGTCGCCGGGCGCCTGCGCGGTGGTGCAGGCCGCCGCCGCGGCGGCGAGCCCCCGGGCGCGGGGGTCGTCGACGGTGGTGGTCGTGTCGTACTCGGCGCCGGTCAGCCACAGCTGGGTGACCCGCATCCTGTTCTCGGTGAGGGTGCCGGTCTTGTCGGTACAGATCACGGTGGTCGAGCCGAGAGTTTCCACCGCTGAGAGCCGTTTCACCACCGCGCCCCTGCGGGCGAGTTCCCGCACTCCGGCGGCGAGTGCGAGGGTGATGGTCGGTAGCAGGCCTTCGGGGACGTTGGCCACGATCAAGCCGATGGAGAAGCTGATCGCCGCGGTCCAACCCAGTCCGGCCAACACCCCGACGGGTAGGAACAGCACACCTACGGCGACCGCGACCAGGGCAACGATCCAGGTGGCGCGGCGGACCTGCCGTTCCAGAGGGCTGCGTTCGGTGCTGCCCCGTTGAGACAGCGCGGCGATCCGCCCGAGTTCGGTGTGCATGCCCGTACGGGTAACCACGGTGCTCGCCTCACCACCGGTGCAGGTGGTGCCGCTGAAGACCAGATCCGTGGCCGCCAGCAGCGAGACGGCCGCGTCGGGCGGGTCGGCCGACCTGGTCACCGGCAGCGACTCGCCGGTCAACGCGGACAGGTCCAGCGTCAGGGTGCCGTCGATGACACGGGCGTCGGCGCAGACCCGGTCGCCCTCGGCGATGACGAGCACGTCACCGGGGACCAGGTCCCGGGCGGCGATCTCGACCCGGACGCCGTCACGCAGGACGCGGGTCGTGGCCGGGAGAAACGCGGCGAGGGCCTCTACCGCGCGTTCGGCCTGCATCTCCTGCACGAACGCGAAACCCGCGTTGAGCAGGATCACTGCCACGACGGCGACCGCCAGCGCCGGGGTCCCGCCAAACCAGGCCAGAACCGCCGCCAAGGCAAGCAGGATCGCCAGCGGTTGGGTGAACTGGCCGAGCAGCTCCCGGGGCCAGCGCCGACCGGTACGACGGGCCAGCGTGTTCGGGCCGTAGACCACCTGACGGCGTGCCGCCTCCCGCGCCGACAGCCCTGACCGCGCAGTGCGCAGGTCCCGGAACAGGTCCACCAGCGGGCGACGTTCGTCGACCCGTTCCCCCACGTCGGCGTCGGCGTCGGCGTGGTTAGTGCCGACCGCTGGTGCGGTGTCCACGAGATCGGCGGATGAAACCATGTACTGCTCCTCGTGGAAGTGGCGGACTGGTCTCGCCGCAACGGTCTCGCTGCTACGGACCGGCACGGTCGGGTTAATTCGGACGAGTCGGAGTGCTGGGGTACGACGAGGACGCGGCACGGTGCGTGTTGGCGCGGTGTTGACTCGCAGAGCCGAGCTGCATCCCGGCGAACGCACGGTGGCGATGGCTGCCGAGCACCAGCATGTCGGCGCCGAGTGCCATTCATCGCGCCCTTCTGGAAATCGGTGGATCCGCCCCATCGGACCCGGCCGCCGAAGTGGCCGAACCCGACCAGATTTGAGGCTCCCGAGCGCACGGCCTGTGCACCGGACGCGGCTACCGCAGCCAGCGGGCGCGGCACACCAGCGGCAGCTTGGCGCTGTGGATATTGGCGATGTCAACCATCGCGCTCACATTCCTTCGCCTTGCTCGTGGATCGTGTTCCGCAGCACGAACGCTGACGGGCAGAAATGGGGGTCGGCTCGGTCGACGGGAGCGCACGAGCAGAACATGGGACCACGGCGTGCCAGGACCGTGAGCGTGACTGATACGCCACCGCGGCGCGCGGACACGGGCGCTGCTGATCCCATACGGAACCCCAGCCGACGGGTCGGCTGGAGTATCTGGAGGTAGGTAGTCGGGGCACCGAGTCCGCATCGGAGATGGCGCTTGGCTCGTACGGCCGCCGAGGACCGGAGCGACATCGTCACCCTACGCCTCACCCACATACCACCTCTCTCCCCGGATCCGCCCAGACACCGCTGCACCGGCCGAGGCGGAGGGTCCGGGAACTCATCTGAGTCTTGGGCCGTCGACGGGCGCCTATCTGCCCGGCCCTGCCACGGTGATGGTGAAGGTGTCCGTGTAGGTGCCACCCGGCTCGTTGCTCAGCCACTGCCAGGTCACGTGCCCCGGCGTTGCCGAGAGTGGGGCGCCCAGGCCCGGCAGGACCGCCTGGGATTGCGAGGGGTCGTCGGCGTCGCAGAGTTTGCTGAGGTTCGTGGCGCAGGTCAGTCTGTGCAGCGTCCCGGCGACGACGCCGAGGTTGCAGGCGGTACCGGTGAACGTGCCACCGGTCATCTCCCAGGTCGAGTCGCGGTGCGCGTGGAGCCCGACGCCGTTGGCGGTGACATCCTCCTGGAAGGACTCCTGCGATCGGTAGCTCCACGAGCCGCTCAGTGTGCCGTCGGTCGCTACCGAGAGGGTCACCGGCCCGGTGAAGTTGTTGTGGTCAACGAGTGCGCCGCCGAGGGTCGGGATGTTGTCGGCGAAGGTGTTGACGGCGGTTCCGGTGTAGGTGCCTGCCGGGACGGGACCGGGGTTGCAGCTCCCGGAGCGCGCAGGGGTAGGCGTGGCGCGCGCGTGGTAGACGAGGTCGGCGTTGCCACTGCCGCGGGTGTCGAGGAGTTGGTCGATTCTGGCCCGCAGGGCGTCCGCCGAGGGTTCGAACTGCTTGGCCACAAACGCTCGTAGCCAGCCCGGAACGGGAGTGAGCAGCGCCTTGGCGAGGCGGTCCTGGGCCTGCTGGATGTTGGCCCGGTGCGCGACGACGATCATCGCGTCGATCTGGTTGCGTTGTTCGCCGGTCGGGTCGCCAGGGTCCGGACTGGTACGGAATTCCCAGGACGATCGCCCGACGGCGTCGGTCGTGGTGCTGTTCTGGGCAGACCCGACCGGCCCGAGCAGGGGGTCGGTCGCCGGGTCGAGCGGACCCCAGGTGAGCGGTATCCCGTTGGGACGGAAGTCAGGCAGCGCGATGTCGAAGGTCTTGGCACAGTCCGCCAGTACCGTCGGCCAGGCGGGCAGGTCGCCTGCGCTGATTGTGGCGGTGAACCTGCCAGGCAGCGGGTCGGGGCCGAGGTTGAAGGTGGCGCCCGCGCTGTCGCCGCTGGCGGTGACTTTGATGGCGTAGGGCACCAGGGTCGCGATCTGTTCAGCGATCGTGGCGACGGTGCCTGCGATGCTGCGTACCGTGGCGAGCAGTCCGTCGGTGACTACTCCGATGCCTTTGAAGACGAGCTTCGGGCCGTACTCGACTATCCCGTTCCAGATGAGTCCCAGGTAGCTCGGGTCGGCGACCTTGAGGTACCCGAACAGGTTGTCGACCGTCCGGCTGATGAAGGCCGCGGCACCCGAGCAGACTCCGCCGGTCTGCTCTTCAACCTTGATCCCGACCGCGGAGAGGACGCCGACGTGGATCGGCCCCGCAGCACTACCCTGGCTCGGGCTGGGGCTCGGTCCCGGCGTAGCACTGGCACCGGGGTCCGCGTTGTCCGCGAGGTCAGCCACGTACAGCAGCAGCACCACGGCTGGGAAACGCAGCGCCGGCGGGTTGAGCAGGTTCTGGCCGGACATCAGCGCCCGCGCTGCGGCGGCGCCGGGGGTATGCGCAGCGGCCACGTACCCGGCGAGCAGTTGGGAGGTGGTCGGCACGCCAGCAAGGACCGGTGTCGGGTACACCATGGAGTCGAGCTCGGCGCCGCGGTAGCCGGCCCGCGCCCAGGTCCCCACTGCCAACGCGTGGGCCTGGAAGTCGAGCAGCTGCAGCGGGCTGGCCGGGCTGGTCACCGGCACATCGGGTTTGGTGCTGTCCGGATCGGCGAGGGTGGCGATTCCGGAGCGCGCCAGCACGGCAACCAGGGCCGCGGTGGTGTCCCGGGTGTATGCCGCGGTGGAGAGCCGATCCGCCAACGCCCAGGTGGCCGGATCAACCGGGGCGGTGGCGCCGACGGGTGCCAGGTGCACGGTCGCGGGATGCCCGATGGTGGGCGGTGAATCCTTCGTACAACTCGTGAGTGCCGCGACCGCGACAACGGGCAGCAGCATGAGTGCCGACCAGGCGCGTCGGCTTCGGGTGGGCCTGTTGGCGCGAGACTGAGGCGCGGCGCTGGGCAACGGTCGGCGCGCACCGGCGGTGGGGTGAGTCATGGACCGTCCGATCCCGAGCTGCTGGAGACTACGTGGTTGTGCCCGGCGTGACGCAGACCGATCCCGGCCTGCGATCCATTCACGGATGCGCCCAGCTACGACGGTAGGCAGCCACG
This sequence comes from uncultured Actinomycetota bacterium, assembly GCA_963794685.1. GTDB lineage: Bacteria > Actinomycetota > Actinomycetes > Mycobacteriales > Micromonosporaceae > CAVTWH01. The sequence continues at coordinate 54,853 of CAWCFK010000019.1, forward strand.
GGTTGGGCGGGTATCCGTCGAAGTACGGGTGGGGGTACGTGGAAATCCGGTGCTGCGGCCGCGCTGGGCCTACTGGCGGGGGAGGTTGCCGCGGCCGGAAATGCCCAACTTGCGATAGACCACCGCGAGGTGGCCCTCGACGGTGCGGGCGCTGATGAACAGTTCGGCGGCGATCTCCCGGTTGTTCCGGCCGACCGAGGCGAGCGCAGCCACGGACTGCTCGGCGGCGGTCAAGGCGGTATCGGTCCGTGCGCCGTCGAGCCGGGTCAGCTCGCTGATCGCGAGTGTCGCCCAGGGCGTGGCGCCGATCCTGGTGAACCCGTCGACCGCGGCCCGCAGGCTGAGCCGGGCAGACTGCTTGTCGCGCCGGCGGCGGTGTACCTGGCCGAGGGCCAGTTGTGAACGAGGCAACTCCAGGGCCAGTGGGGAGGGCCGGTGCGAGGCGACGGCCGCGATCAACGACTCGGCGGCGGCTTCGAGGTCGCCGCTGGCGGCGTGTACCAGGCCGGCGAGGCGCTGCCCTACCCCGATGAGGGTCGGCCGGTTCAACCGTTCGCCGATTTCACACTGCTCGGCGGCCAGGTCGCGGGCTCGGTCGATGTGCCCGGCGTTGATGAGCGCCTGGCCGAGGTCTGCCTCCAGGCGTTGGCGGCGGCCGGGCTCGCGCACCTCGAGCACGGTGACCGCGCGCCAGGCCAGGTCGAGATGGTCCAGGGCCGAACGGTTGTCGCCGGCCAGCAGATCTGCCAGGCCCAGAACATGGTGGTACACCATGGTCTTCTTTGTCGGTGGGCTGTTCACGTCGACGTCGAGTCGGTGGGCGATGAGCGCACGCGCGTGACCCGGGTCGCCGGTCAGGACGGCGAGCAGTCCCCGGGCGGCGTACAGCGATGCGGGAGCCACAGCGCCGGTCTGCACCACACCTGCCAGCCCTTCGTCGGCGGCCCGTAGCCCGGTGGGGTAGTTGCCGGCCCAGCACTCGGTCAGGGCCAGGTGGCCCAGCAGTGCCGGGACTGACCCTTCGTCGCCTTCCTGACGTGCGCAGGCCAGCAGCTCAAGCAGTTCCGAGCGGGCGCCGTCCAGGTCGTCGACGAGCTTGAGCTGGTAGGCCCGGACGCTGCGGACCCGGTTGAGCAGCGGGATGAACTGCGGCCGGATCTGCTGTTGGCGCGTCTCCGCCTGCTGTGCCTGGGCGAACAGCGCCTGCGCCATGCCCGTTCCGGAGTCGAGGTGGTCTTCGGCCAGGTACACCAGCGCGGTGGACAGCGAGCCCGGATCGGTGTCGCCGAGTCGGTCGAACAGCGCGATCGACTCGCCGGCCAACTGCGCCCGGCCGGTGCCCAGCCCGTCACCGACGTCGGCCGCACAGGCCAGGGCGACCGCGCGGCAGCGCAGATCGGTGTCGTGGCCATCAAGTACCCGGCGCACGACGGCCTGCGCGGCGGCTTGACCGTGGGCCCAATATGTCGTCTCAACGAGCAACGGCAGAATGTCGGGCCACCGTTGCGGGCCAGGATCCGTACGGGCCAACTCTTCCGCGAGTTCGCAGGCCCGCGCGAGGTTCCCGACGGCGAACCACAGCTCGGCGGCGGTCAGCCGCCGGTCGGCGAGCGCGGCCGTGTCCTGGGCCGGGGTCAGGATGATCGCCAGGTCCGCCAGCTCGGCGGCGGTGTGGGTGGCGCCGCGTGCCCGGGCCGACCGGGCACCAAGGTCGAGTGAGCTGGCCACCTCGGAGTCGGGCTCGCCGTCGGTGGCCAGGGCCAGGTGCCGGGCCCGCTGTTCGGGATCGGCGGTGATCTCGGCGAGCCGGCGGTGCAGACGGTGCCGTTGCCCTGGCGGTAGGGCGTCGAGGGCGGCCAGCCCGAGCAGCGGATGCGCAGGGCGTAGCCGGCCAGCGGTCTCGGTGACCACACCGGCCGCCACCGCCGCGTCGATCGCGACGTCGGGGTCGGGCACGGTGCCGGCCAGTGCCCGGCTGGTCGCCGCCCAGGTTGCCCGCGACAGCGCGGCGACGATCACGAGTACGGAGCGGGCCTGTGCCGGTTGGCGGGCCAACTTCCGATCGAGCAGGCCGGACAGCGACTCGGGAATCGGCACCGTTCGGGTGGGCGTCCCGCGCGCCGCGGCGATCGCGGCGCCGATCTCCATCGCCCAGTATGGATTTCCGCCGGCCGCCGCGAGCAGCTGGCGCTGCGCGCTGGCGGCCAGCGGGCCAAATCGCGCGTAGACCAGTGCGACCACTTCCTGGTCGGGGAGCGGCCCCAGTGACACTTTGATCGGGCTCAGCTCGCCGATGGCCGAGAGCAGGTTCTGGACGGCGCCGCCGGGCTGCTCACGTTGCCGGGTGCTGAATTCGCTGGTGCGTACCGCGACGAGTAGACGGATGTCCTGGTCGCGTAGGCGCCGCAGGGCGAACGCGAGCACCTCGGCGCTGGCATCGTCGAGCCATTGGAGGTCGTCGATCGCGACCACGACGGTGTTGTCGTCAGCGAGCTTGCGCAGAGCGGCCAGCGTCGCGGCGCCGATTTCTCGTTCATTCGGTGGTACCGGCGGGGGGAGGCGACGCAGCAGGGCAACCTCAAGCACCTCGCGCTGCGGTGCCCCCAGTGTCGGGAGCAACATGTCAGCGACCGGTTCGAGGAGGTCGGACAGGCCCGCGAAGGACATTCGCGCCTCCGACTGCGCCGGACGCACGGAAAGCACCAGGCGACCCCGGGCGCTCGCGGTGGCCAGCGCGATGCCCCACAGGGTCGACTTGCCGATTCCGGCGGCGCCCTCGAGCACCAGTGCACGTGGACCCGGGCCGGTGCTCACGAAGTCGTTGAGGATCGCCAGTTCGGCTGACCGGCCCACGTACACCGCAGCAGGTTCCTGGCTCAACGACCTCACCACCACGCGGCCCGGACAGCGGGGCCGCGCTGTCAGTGTGTCGCACGTTCGTCAATTCGTGGGTACTGCAAGTGCGCTGTGACGGATTCCCGTCGCTGCACGGTGCGCACCGTCGGCGCCGGCGGGCTGCATCGATCCAACGCCGCGGTGCCGGTGCCGAGGTCGTTGACCTCGGCACCGCCGCGGTGCGGGAGTGCTCTGCGGTTGCGGGACTTCGGGGGTAGCTCAGCCCATCTGTCCGCTCACACCCGGCCGGCGGCCGCCTTCGCCAACGCGATCATCTGATCCTTATGGGGTGTTCCGGTCCTGCCGAAGATCAGGACGATGGCCACCATGACGTCGCCCTGATAGAACTCGACGGCCGCCTCAGGTCCTTTGAACAAGCCGAAGGCGCCGTCGCCGACCCCGGACAGGTCGGCGACACCGTTTGCGGCCATCAGGCTGCGGGTGTGCTCCCAGGCGGCCTTGCCACCGGCGGGTACGAGGTTGACGGTGAGGACACTCGGTGACTGGCCATACTCGCAGGAACTTGCTGCGCCGGACTGGTGGGAGCTGCCTGCGCCGGGGTCCGCGCCAAGTACCGTCGCGGCGTCCTGTTCGGTGACCAGTGAACACGCGTCGGCGGCGTGTCCGGTCGGATCGACCGCCGACGGCGCCACACTGCCCGCGTCGACCTCTCCAGCCGGTGGACTTCCGTTCGCTGACGCGGCCGATGGCGATGAGTTATGGCAGCCGGCAAGCAGCAGGCCCACTGTGAGAATGACGGCGGCGGTGGCGTGGCGCGGTGACTGCATCAAGACGGTTCCTTTACAGGCAGAGGATTGAGGTTGCGCTGGCCGTCGCCGCCACGGTCCACCCGCAGCGGAAGGCATCGTGGAATCACCCGGCCAACAGTGAGACCTGGGCGGTGCCGGTGGTGCGGGACTGAGGATCGACCACAATCGCGTACTGGCCGTCCACCGCAAGCGACACGGACTCCAGCTCAGCGGCGCCGTCGACGATGCAGCCACTGGTGATGTTCGCGCCGTCCGGGCCCTCGAGGATCAGTACACCGCACTGGCCGGGCAAGGTCGCGGAGTCCACCTTGACGCGTACCTTCTCACCGGCGACGCCCACGAACTGCAACCGGCTGACCGCACCGGGCTGCGCGATCGTGGCGGCCACCGTGGGGCCGCCGAGACTGATCGCAGCAATCTGGTTCGTCACCGTGACGACCTTGACGCTGGCCTGACCTGTCGCCGTACCGCCGGGCGTGATCGTGAACGTGTACTGGCCGGCGGCGGGCAGGACGGTCGCGTCCACGAAGCCGTTGCCCTCGACGAGGCAGCCACTGTTGATGCTGGTGCCGGTCGGGTCGAGCAGCGTGAGGGTTCCGCAGCCGTTGGGCAGCGTGGTCGCGGGTACATCGATGAAGACGACCTGGCCCTTGCTGGCGGCGAAGGTGAGCTGGGCCGAGCCGCCGGCCTGCGTGACGGACAGCATGGTGGTGCCGGCAAGGTCCGCCGGCGGGCCGGCGGACATGCTGGTCGATGGGCTGGCTGTCGTGGTGGACACGGTGCTGCTGGAGGGTTTTGCGTTCGACGTGCTCGCCGCCGCGTGACCGCAGCCGGTCAGCAGCGCGCTGGCAGCCGCGGCGAGTAGCAGTGCGCAGACGGGGGTCCTGGCGGTGCTGCGGTTCACGATCGGTCTCCTGTTCAGGGTTTCGGACTTCCCGCACCTATGTCTGTGGCCGGTTCGGGTTCTCACAGGACACTGGCCGGCAGCACCCGGGCGGTGCTGACACCGGCGCGGCGCAACAACTCGATGGCGGTGGCTGGCTCGTCGCCCTCGATCAGGCAGAACCAGCTCCGGTCGGCGGGGATGTAGGCGCAGTGCAGCACGCGCACCGGTTGCCCCGACGCGGACATCGCCGCGGCGGCGGCCCGGATCGCGGCCGCCTCGCAGCCGAGGTCGACAAGATCGGTGATTCCGCCGGTGCGCTGGATGACGTAGCTGCTCACCTCATCGACGCTAGGAGGCAGCCGACGTGCGGGTATCCGTAGGACCACGGGTGCGGCACCTGTTGATTGCCCTCGTGTCGCAGCGGACCGTGGTCGACGGGGCTGGAGGCGGTCTACGAACCGACGGACTGAACCTGCTTCAGCAACTGGTGGCCGCCGAAGGTATCCAGATCAGCCGCCCAACTTCTGGCCGCCCCTGGTGACCGACGCCAAAACAGCCGGCGTCCAAGATCAGGGGGCAAGGCCCGGCCACGTTCGGAATCGGCCCTGCCAAGATGGGCGTCGGAAGGGTCACGCCCCAGGAATTGGTGACATCGACCCATGCAAATGGGGCCAGCGCATCCAGGCGAACCAGACGCCACGTCACCGGCGAGCGCGGCGGCGCGGACCCTTGGGGCGAACTGGCCACGGTGATCCCGGCCGGCAACGTGACAGGGAAGTAAACCGTCGCCGTATCGTGGCGACCGTAGGACCGACTACTGGAATGCCTTGTCTCCGTGGGAATCCTGGCGGTGGGCGCGGAGTATGTCGTGCCCGAAGTCTGCCAGCGGACGCCGCAACACGGTGTGGCAGTGGTTGGCGTCGTTGTCGGTGTTGTCGTACTCGATCAACAGGTTGTGGGCCTGGATCCGGTAGTAGTGCCCGCCGGCCGCGGTGGCGGCTCCCTCCCAGGCGAAGTGGAGATCCGCGGCCGTCAACCCGGCTGTCAGGTCAGCGGCCAGCACGGCGGGCAGCCGGCCGATGTACAGGTGCACGAGTTCGTCGAGCAGGCCACGCGACTTGTCGGAAAGGCGGCCAGCCGAGGTCCCGACCGGCTCGATCGGCGCCGCCACGCAGGCGCTGCGCAGGCTGCGGATGTCAGGCGGCGCAACCGGTCCGACGATCGCGGCGGACCGTACGGCGGGGCTCATCGAGTCCAACAGTTGCAGGGCGATGTCCTGCTCGGGCGCCAAGGGCGCAAGGATTGTTCGACCACCGACGGTGATCCGGGCCGGGTTCGCCCCGAGAAACAGCGGTGCCGGGGAGACGTCGTCTTCCACGATGGTCATGGTGAGGGACAGGTGGTGGCCCTCGAATCTCCATCCCCACGACGCGTCGCCAGCCGGGTCGCCGAAGATCACCACCCAGTAGTCGTTGCTGTGGCGTCCGCGCACCCAGTCCTCACGGCGGTCGAGAACCTCCTCCAGCGCGATCACCGCCATCGCCTGCGCGTAGGCATGCGGGCTCAGACCTGTGGCCAACAGCCGGAAAGCGGCCTTGCGAGCGGCCGAGTCCAGGTCGCCGAGGCACAATCCCGGCCGAGGTCTCGGCCGGTACTCGATCCACCGTCGGGCAGACTCGTCGTCGAACCGACGAGTCGCCTGATCATGGCGGGCGCCGGTCAGGCTTCGGAGCAGCGCTGTGGCCGCGTGTCGCATCTGGTCCGCCAGTTCAGACGCTCTCACGCGGTCCAGCGTATCTGCAGTTGGTCTCCGGACCGCCGTCCCCACCGTCAACTGTCGCGGCTGAACCGGCCGCAGCATCGACGCACTCGACAGTGCCGATCCGGCCGGATACGCCAAACCCGATCCGGCTGCCTCCACCTCCGTCGCGACCGTCTACGAGGCACAGCCGCAGTGTCCTGACCCCACACGTACTTCAATTCCCGGCTGGGTGGGCCGCAAGTATCAGCAGGTCCCGGCGTTACAGTCGCCGTCCGCTCAGCAACACCGAGCGAGCGCCGCCATGATGGCGCCACGGCGAACAGCAGCAGCCATCACGAGTAGGGCCGCCCGGCGCCGGCCTGGTGCCCCGGCGCCATCGGCCGCACCGTCGCCCACCGCACCGTCTCCTACTCCACCACCCGCATGAACGCCTTCACCCGCGGCCTCGATGACCGCCCGCCACGCCGTCAACACCGGGCTGACCTGCCCTGCCACGGGCGGAACCGATGATGTCGGCACGGCGGGCGGTCCTCGATCGTTGCGTCTGGGTCACTCGCCGGGGAGCTTGGCGGCGACGACGTCGATGTGCTCGATGGAGGCTGACCCGGCGAACATTTCCGCGGCTACCGAGCCGCGCAGCGTTCCACCATTGGCCTCCAGGTGGGCCTGACGATCGGCCTCGTTGACGAATGCGTCGAAGATGGCGAACGTGGTGGGCCCGAGGCGCAGGGCGAACCAGACGATGGCCAGCCCTTCCTTTCGAACGTGGTCGACGGCCGATTTGAGCATGGCCTCGACCTCCGGCACCTTGTCCGGTTTGGCCTCGATGCGAACGAGAAGGCCTACGGTGATCATCTGCACCCTCATTTCTGTAGCGATCGTTCCACAAGTACATTAAGCCATATCTCTAGCGACCGCTATAGAATCGGGGAATGAGGACGGGACGGCCCCGGTCATTCGACCGCGACGAGGCCCTTGAGCGGGCCATCGCCGTATTCTGGGAGTACGGCTATGACGCGACCTCGATCGCCCTACTCACCGGGGCGCTCGGCGTCGGCGCGCCCAGCCTCTACGCGGCCTTCGGCGACAAGCGCACCCTCTTCCTTGAGGCGCTCGACCGTTACCTCCGCACCTACGGAGCCTTCACAACACGCGCACTGACCGAAGAACCGAACGCCCGCGACGCCATCGAACGACTGCTGCACGAGGCGGCGGCCGCTTACACCAGACCTGACCGCCCGCACGGCTGCCTCCTGATCACCGCGGCAACCAACTGCTCCCCACAGTCCGCCGACCTCGCGGCCCATCTGCGCGAAATCCGCGTTATGGGCACACGCGCACTCGAAGACAAGATCGCCGACGCCGCGCGCAAGGGACAGATCAGCGCCCACACCGACGCTCACGCACTCGCAACCTTCTACTCGGCCACCCTCCAAGGCATGTCCGCCCAAGCTCGCGACGGCGCCCCAAGGAGCGACCTGGCGCACATCGCCGAGACAGCCGTCCGCGCCTGGCCGTCGGTCGCCGATCAGCGGGCCGACGACGGTGCGGGCGCGGCGCCGAAATAGCTCCGGGGTCGCCACGGGGCGCTGATGCCGGCTCCGCTGCTACGCCGGCCGGCGTAGCAGCGGAGCCGCGTGTTTGGTATGGCGCGGTCACGCCGCGACGGGTGGCTCCGACCGGGGTCGGAGTTGCGATTCGGCACGAGATCCGGCGTTAGCGAGATTGCCTCAGGCCAGCCCTCTACTCCGCGGTTCGTGTCGGGTGTTCCACGCCACCAGCCCCAAGGGCAAGCTGTGGTCACAGGCTGAGGACTCCACCAACCTCCGACGTTTCATCCCGTGATTTCGCCGTTCCGCCGCCGATCCCGGGCACCAAGCCAGTCCTGCTACGTCCGCATGAGGGTCGCGGGACCATCCGGCTGTGCTCGCTCGGCAAGGAACTCGTCCAACAGCTCAAACAGGGTCACGACGGCCACCGCGTTCTGCTCAGGGTCGGCCAGCCGCTCGCGCAGGCCGGGCCAGCCGCCGGGAAACGCCAGATGCAGCACCAGACCCGACCAGGCCAGGTTGTTACCACGTCCGAGGCGTACCGCCAGCCACTCCCGGAACCCGGCCAGTGCCCGACCGTCGCTACCGTCGTCCACGCCATTCAGATACGCCGCGAACTGGCCAAACGAACCGCTCAGCCCATACAGGCCGGGCCGTTGCCGGACAGCGGCGAAATGCGTGCGGTATTCCACGGTCCCCCTCTCGGTAGTGACGTGCCGGCACCGTCGCGAACGCTGCGGCGGTGGCGTCCGGGGAACTTCACAATCAACCTCAGCGCTCACTGCCATGCTTGTGGCGCGAGGCAGGAATTGCATGATCGATTCTGTCGTCGTCGTGACGGGTCGGCGGACAGCGGAAGGCCCGGACGAGGCGACGTCGGGATTGCCCTGTCACTTCGCTGACTACCGACGCGGGCGCCATCGACGCCCGTGGTTTGATCCGGTATTACACGGCCGCCGGGCCGGAGAGGGTGGCGGTCATGAGCATCATCGAGATCGAGATCGAGCGGCTACAGTTCCAGACTCTTCTCTCGGCCGTGGTGCGGTTGGTGACGATCCCCGAGCCTACGCTCGAGGTACTCGGCGACGATCAGCTCATCACAGGCTTCCAATGCGCGAACGTGCAACTGGCGGACGCCCCGTCCGGATTGGAACCGCCGCCCGGTGTCCTGTCCGCACGAGCGGACCTCACGATTGAGTACGCGACCCGGGCCGAGATCGAGGCCGGTGCGGTGCGACATTCCACGCAGGCCGTGACGTGGCTGCACGTCAGCATTCCCATCGTGTCGGTGCCGTCGCAGATCACCGCCAAGGGCGAGGTCGATTTCCCGGACAAGATCTCCATAGCAGTGCTGGTGATCAGGATCGACGTCCCGGGCCGGCCGTTGACCGAGCGGTTGGATCGCCCGTTGTCGTTCTACGAGGGCTACCCGAAGTCGATCTGGCATGGCAGGCCGCTGGGCATGGTACCGGTGCCGATCCCGGACGCATTGCGCGACAGTAAGGCGCCGCTGGTGGTATCCGGCGTGTTCCAGTCCGGCACGACGGTCACCATCAGGCTTGGTACCGCCGGTCAGAACATCCACGGACCTCTCGACGACCGACTCACCGCGTCGGACCTCGATGAGAACAAGTGGCTGATCCGGCTGTCCCCGGACGTGTTCACCGACAAGCTCGCCCTCGCTCTGGCGAAGTCATTGACGAAGCCCAAGGACGGCATCGAGGTGCTCGAGGCGCCGTCGGTGCGGTGGACGCAGAGCCAGGTGTCGGCCCCTGCCGTGCCCGCCGCCGCGTTGCCGGGTCTGGTTGAGTCAGCTGTCATCCCCGGGCTGTTCGCGGCCAAGGAAGGCAGCTGGGGCGCCGAGGGCACCTACCGCTTCAAGAAGCGCCGCGCCTGCGGCGACGAGGATGTGTCCGTCAACGTGTTCACCAAGCTGATCCCGGTGCCCGACATCGAGAACAAGCGGCTGCTGGTCTACCTCGAGATCAGCGCCAACCCGGACGATGGCACAACCTTCGCCTGCTGGTGGGACAGCCTGGGTCCGCTGACCCTGGCCGGGCTGTTCGTCGTCCCGTTCACCGCGTTGGCATTCGGCCTCATCACCTACGCCATCGCGGGCGGCGAGCTCACCGACGAGACCCACAAGGGTGTGTTCGAGCAGGAGAGTCCCAGCGGATTCCAGTTCGTCGCCGGCGGCACCAACTTCGCCATCTACAAGCTGGAGACCAAGCTCGACCTCGGCGACCTCGAAGCGCTCGGTGCGACCATGGGCTATGGCGTCTCGCGGGGGGACGGGGTCGTGCTGGCTGGAGATCTCAACGCCATCCCTGCGGCGATCGGCACCGAGCACGCGCCGGTCTTCGAACCCGAGAACGGACTGCTGTTCGGCACCTGGGCCGCCGGATACAAGTGCGGCACCGGTTGGCGCGCCGCGTTCGAACTCCAGAAGATCCACATCCGCAACAAGGTGGTCATCAAAGGCTCCGGTCAGCTTGTCCTTGACCAGCCGGTCGCGGTCTTCGGCACGAGTTGGACCAGACCCGCCCAGCACTGGTCGATCGAGAAACCAGCCACAAAGATCGACCAGTACGTGACGGTGACCGCCGACGTCGGCGTCTACACGCACGCCGACGACGCGCCAACCCCGCCGGACGATCAGACCATAGTGGACAACAACCCGATCTATGCCACCGACGGTCGCCTGTTCCTGCACACGGACGCCGGCCTGCGTGAGTACCTGATTGCCCGGATCCCACCACCACCGCAAGCCCCCAGCCTCGCCGCGCTGGCGCAGCTGCGCGTGGACTGCATGAAGCTTGTCCACCAGCGCGACGATGTGCTTTGGCTGGTGGATCCACCGGCATTCGACTACGGGTACGAACCGGTGCGGCACTGGACCATCGATGTCGCCGATGCCCTCGCCGGTACCAGAATTGTCGTGTCCAGCCATCAGGCTGGTGCGCCTTCGCAGCCCCTCGTGACCACGACGGTCGAGCAGACCGGCCCGCTGTCGGTCGAAGTCATCACCGACTCGCACACCGAAATTCAGCTCAGCCACAATCAGACCGGCGGCCTCCCCGGCGTACGCATCGGCCAGCAGTGGCTCCTGCCCACCGCGTCGACACCCGCGGTCGGCCCACCGGCCCGACTGCTCTTTGACGGTGACCAGATCACGGCGACGGCGGCTGCGGCGACCCTGTCTGTCACCACCGGTGATAGGCACGCCGCGGGTGCAACGGCGTCCCAATCACCACCGGCCATTGTCGCCCTGCCCGACGGGCGCGTCGCCGCCTGGCACAACGACCAACTGATCCTGGCCTACCCCTTCGGCGGCACCGCCACGCCACATTCACCGGCGAGGCCGTCAAGTGAAGGCCGCCGGAGCGGCGTTACGAGCGACTGAGCCGGTGATGAGGGATGACGGGGCGGCGCGACATACGGATCTCCTGGGCTGTTGTCGGTGCGATCGGACAGGTCACGCGAGGTTGTCGGCGATGAAGCGGGCGGCTCGGTCGAGGGCTGTGTTTCCCTCGTCGAGGACGGCGGCGAAGGCCTGGAACACGTGCGGTACCCCGGGGGTGATGTCGAGGATCACGGCAACGCCGTCGGCTGCCGCCCTTACCGCGAGGCTTGTGGCGTCATCGAGAAGCACCTCGTGGGATCCGGCTTGGATGAGCAGCGGCGGAAGCCCGTTGAGGTCGGCGAAGATCGGGCTCACCAGCGGGTCGGTCGGGGCGGTGCTGGTTGCGTCAAGGTAGTCGCGGACCCGTGTACGGATCGCCTGGGCACTGATGCTCGGGTCGAGTTCGGCCTTGGTGGCGTAACTGTTGCCGCTCACGGTCAGGTCGGTGATGGGGGAGAACAGCACCGCGGCCGCCGGCATGGTCAGGCCTCGGAGCCGACCCGCGATCATGAGCTCGATGGCGAGGTTGCCGCCGGCCGACTCCCCCGAGACGACGACATGCTCGGCGTCGCCGGCCTGCTCGACCAGGGCCCGGTAGGCGGCGGTGACGTCCTGCAGAGCAGCCGGATAGGGATGTTCCGGCGCCAGGCGGTAGTCGACCGAGACCGCGCGCATCCCGGTCTTGCGTGCCAGGTTGGCCGCCAAGCCGACTGAGCCTCGCGCGGAACCGACAGCAAAACCGCCACCGTGGGTGTGGAAGATCGTGCCGCGAGGCTCGACACCGTCGATGTCGATGTCGATGACGGGTACGCCGCCGAGTTCGCCCGGGGTCATCCGGACGTCCTCAGGAAGGGGCTGCACGGTCAGCAGCTTCTCGAGGAGGGGACGGTGGACGCTGACGTCCCCGCCGAGGTCGAACGGGGCGTTGCGGAGAATCTGGTGGACCATGTCGCGTTGCTGGGCGGTCATGTGGGGTCCTGTCGTTGCGCGGATTTGTTCGGCATGCCGTAGGCGATTAGATTAGCACTAAGCTAGTTAATGTCAAGCTACTTGTAGCTAAGGTAAGTTAGGAGTGTGATCCGACGCGACGGGAGACGACATGACTGATCTACGGCAGGTCTTCGACGACCTGGTGAGGTTCGAGACCATCCTCTGGACCGCGGTCGATGCGCGCCTGCAGGAGACCAGCGGCACGACCCTGGCCAGCTTGAACATGCTGTTGATCATCGACGCGACACCCAACTGCCGGGTCTTCGACATCGCGCGGGCGCTGGCGATCACGGTCGGGGGCACCAGCCAGGCCGTGGATCGCCTCGAGAAGGCCGGATGGTGCGTTCGCCGAGCGCACCCCACCGACCGCCGCTCATCGATCGTCGAATTGACCCACCCGGGCAGGGCGCTCCTGGGCCGCGCGGCCCCGGTGTTCGACGAGGAACTGGACCGCTTGCTGAGCGCGCCGCTCTCCGGCGCAGACCTCGGACAGCTGGCTGACAGCCTCCGTGCGCTGCGCCGATCAGCGGCAGCCGCCCAGGACACAGCCACCAGGACCACCTCACCGAGGCAGGACTGAAACTGAGCCGACACCTGAGCGGAGATCGCCGCCGGCACCGCCATCACCCTGTCGCTGCACCTCGACCCGGCAACCGACCCCGCGGGACGGTGGCCGCGCTCTTCATCAATCCCGGCGGCCCGGGCCGCAGCGCGACCCAACTGGTCGACGGCGCGGTCCAGCTCTCCCCGGCCGAGTTCCGGCGGCGCTTCGACATCATCGGGCTCGACCCGCGGGGTTGGGGAGAGTACGCCGCTGTCCTGCGACCGGGCTTTGAAGCCGACCGCCGACGACCTCGACCCACGCGGCCCCGCCGCGTTCACCGCGCTGGTCGCCCACACGCGGGCTTTCGCCGACAGTTGCCGGCGGCGCTCGAGAGCACTCCTGTCGCATGTGGACACCGTGAGCGTCGCCCGCGACTTGGAGGCGGTCAGGCAGGCGATCGGCGAGCCGTCGCTGAACTGGCTCGGCTTCTCCTACGGCACCGCGATCGGCAACACCTACGCCACCCTGTTCCCGCAGCACATCCGCGTGCTGGCCGGCGATGGAGCGCTGGAGCACAGCAGGCCCAGCCGGCTGTCCCCGTCAGCTGCCAGGCCGGCCACGCTCGGCGGCCAGCCGAAATCGTCGGCCTCGATGCCTCCGCACCCGCACACGACCGAGCCGGCGGCGTCATACACGAATATCAGCAAGCCGCTTGGCCTGCATAGGCGGCATTGCCGGCAAGCAAAGCTGTTGGCGGTCGGAGGGATCAACCGTGCTTTGAAACGGCACCGCTTCCGACCTGCCACATTTCATGGTTCCCACATTCTGCCGTGACCCCTGCCGTCGCCTGAGCCGCGGCGAAGAAGTCGTCGACCACCGGCGAGGTGCGCGATGCCGCCACCGCGAGGCACACCTGGTCGGGCGCCAGATCCGGGATGGGGACATAGCTGACTTCCGGATGTGAGTAGAACACCGTTGCCGAACGGGCCAGGAACGAGATGCCCCGGCCGGCTGCGACATGTTCGAGTGTCTCGTCTACCCCGCGTACCAGGTATCCGGCGTTGGGGTGCGGGCGCCTGGTGGGCTGCGTGCTCGTGTCCATATGCCAGACCAGCGGCTCGCCGGCCAGGTCCGCCTCGGTGATCTGCTCCTTGCCGGCGAATCGGTGGCCGGCGGGCAGCACGGCCACACAAGGTTCGGTGTACAGCGGCGTGACGCGCAGCCCGGTCTCGTCGATGGGCAGCCGTACATAACCGACGTCGATGCGGCCGTCGAGCAGCATCGTGGCCTGGTCGTCCCATTCGATCCGCTGCATGTCCACGATCACGTTGGGGTGCTGGGTGGCGAATCGCCGTACTGCTGGGGTGACCGCGATGCCCGCCCGGAAGCCGACCGTCAGCCGCTGGCTGCCGCTCGCCGCCGCCGCCGTCACCCGGCGGCGCACCGCGTGAGTGGAGGCCAGCAGCGGGCCGGCGTCGGTCAGTAACTGCCTGCCGGCGTCGGTCAGCATCACGCCGTGACTGTCCCTCGTCAGCAGGGAGGTGCCGAGATCCTGTTCCAGGGCGCGGATCTGCCGGCTGAGCGCCGGCTGCGCGATGTGTAGCTCATCGGCGGCGCGGCCGAAGTGCAGCTTGTCGGCCACGGCAACGAAGTAGCGCAACTTGCGTAGGTCCAGATCCATCGAGCCTCCTGGTCCGGCGATGCCTTCAGGGTATCGCAACGGTTGAAAGAAGTCTTGGACACCCATTCGGGCCGATGGCACGCTTAATGGGTAGCTGATGGGGCCGGAGCGAATTCGATATAAGAATTCGGCATCGGGACTTGATGCAGGACCTAGAACCAGAATGGGCACATCATGAATTGAGTCAGGCCGGTCGCGTCATTCAACGGCATCGACGAGACCGCCGTCAACAACCACAGGGTGGGCATCACTCCGTCAAGCACACCAATTTCTTCCTCGGCGTCAGCATTCTCAACTGAGCCCACCCGCAGCCCACTTCTCGCGCCATATCACGCCGGTCGATCTACGGCATGAGAAGGGCACCCCTTCCACCCAATCTGACAAGGACAATCGCATGCGCGTGTTTGTCACTGGTGGGACCGGCCATTCCGGTTCGTACATCGTCCCCGAGCTCATCGCCGCCGGGCACGAGGTCAGCGGTCTGGCCCGGTCAGACACGGCCGCGGCGGCGCTGTCCGCGCTCGGCGCGAAGGTGCGTCGCGGTGACCTCGAGGATCTCGACGGGCTCAAGGAGGCGGCTGCGGGCTCCGACGGCGTCATCCACGTCGCGCACCGACAAGATCTGCTTCCGTCGGGCGGGATCGACGCCGTGGCCGCCGCGGAGATCCCGATCATGCTCGCGTACGGCGAGGCACTCGCGGGAACCGGAAAGCCGCTGGTGGTGGCGGGGAGCATTGGCTCGCCCGGGAAGCTGGGCCGACCGGTCACCGAAGAAGACCCGGCCCTTCCCGGCGGCGATGAGCACAAGGGCACCCTGCGGGCTCGTAACGTCGTGGAAACCGCCGTAATCGGCCTTGCCGAGCGGGGAGTGCGGTCTTCGGTCGTGCGGCTTCCCACCATCGCACACAGCACGACCGATCGTGCCGGCTTCCTTTTCATGTTGATCGCGCTCGCGAAGGAGAGGGGCTTCGCCGGTTACCCCGGAGACGGCGCGAACCTGTGGAACGCCGTGCACATCCGCGATGCCGCCTCCTTGTTCCGCCTGGCGCTGGAGAAGGGCGCGGCCGGCAAATACTGGCACGCGATCGGGGACGGGGGCATCCCGTTCCGCGAAATCGCCGAGGCAATCGGCAGCCGTCTGGGTCTGCCCGCGGTGAGCATTCCCGCGGACGAACTAATGGTCCCGGGATACTTTGGGCTCCTCGCGAACATCGTCACGAAGAGCTACCCGGCGTCCAACCTCATTACCCGCCGGACCCTCGGCTGGGAACCGGCTCAGCCCAGCCTGCTCACCGATTTGGACAACGGCCATTACTTCTCCGCCAGCTGACGGCGGGAACTCGAATCGTAGTGAGTCCGGCAGATGAACGGAACCGTTTCGGATACCGATCAATTCGACGGAGTGATCATGGGAAAGCTCGATGGCCTGGGCCCGCGTCTGGCTCAACGAACTGCGCGACCGCAAGATCCGGGTCAACGTCCTGACCCCTGGCCAGGTCGCCACCGCCAAACAGGAAGAGCTGTTCGACGAGGCGACCAAGGCCGCGTTCGAGTCCCTCATTCCCCGCGGAAAGATGGCCGCCCGGAAGAAATCGCCACTGTCGCCCTGTTCCTCGCCTCCGACGACTCCAGCTACGTCAACGGTCTGGAACTGGTCACCGACGGCGGTACCACCGCCATCTGAACGATCACGGGATGCCCTCGTCCCATGTCCCTGATGGCATGACCGCCTCTTTTTGAAATGGCGCATCCGAAGCTACCGGCGGAAGACGCGTCGGAGGTGCCGGGAAATGCGCAGCAGTTGGCCCAGAAACGTCGCGGCCCGGCGCCCTGCGCTTGAGCCGGCACGAACGAGACAGAGCCACACCTCGAGAACGGGAAGAGAGCACACCTCATGAGCAGCATCACCCTCATCGGTACGGGAAACATGGCCCGTACCATCGGCACGCTCGCGCTGGCCGGCGGCAACACCGTCGAGGTCATGGGCCGCGATCAGTCCAAGGCCGATCACCTGGCCAAGGCTCTGGGCGGTGGCGCCACGGCCGGGACATTCGGTGCCGCCCCGGCCGGCGAGATCGTCATCCTCGCGGTGCTGTTCGACAGCGCCGTGCCGGCCGTCCGCGAGTTCGGGGACGCGCTGGCCGGTAAGATCATCGTCGACATCACCAATCCCTTCAACGCCACAGGCACCGGGCTGGCCGTCCCTCACGACACATCCATCGCGCAAAGGGTGGCCGAGGCCGCGCCCGGGAGTGCGCATGTCGTGAAGGCGTTCAACACCCTTTTTCGCCATGTCCTGGCCCAGGGCGGACCGGTGGACGTGTTCTTGGCCGGCGACGATGCGCAGGTCAAGGCGAGGGTGTCAGCATTCATCGAGAGCCTCGGGCTGCGCCCGCGGGACACCGGCGACCTGAGCATGGCCCACTGGGTCGAGGGAGCGGGCGTGTTGACGATGGGCTTGGCCCGCTACGGCGTGGGGAACTTCGACTTCTCCCTCGGCATCAACAACCTCGAAGGAGCATCGCGATGACCTCCTCTGCGCGAGACCTCGATAGCGCAGACGTCGAGCTGACGGCCGTCTCGCCCCGGAGGCGCGCCGCTGTCCGGCGATGGGCGTGGCTCGGCCTGGTCGCCCAAGCGGTCTTCGTCGCGAGCTGGCTCGTCGCGGCGTCCTGGCAGGGACCGCGCTACAGCGTGGTCGCCCACACCATCAGCGACATGTCTGCGGTCACTGCGCCGCATGGAGCGCTACTGGTGGTGGTCCTGACGTTGTGCGGTGCCGCCACGATCGGCTTCGCATTGCGTTCGGTGTGGTCGGCGCTGCGTACCGGTGGCTGGCGGGCAGCCACGGGTTCCGTCCTGCTCGCCCTGTCCATCGTCGGGCTCGGCGACCTGCTCTCTCCCGCCGAGAGGCTGGCCTGCCGGATGGCCGACCCGGGATGCACCGCCACGCAACAGCTGTCCAACACGGGCGGACAGCTTGACAACGCCATCAGTTCGATCGGCGTCCTGCTACTCCTGATCGCCGCATTCTTCCTGGCCGCCGCGATGCGCCGCACACACGGCTGGGAGAGCTGGGCGCGCCCGACGCGCTGGACGGCAGTCCTGATCACCGCTTTCGCGGTGGCCAGCGTGCTGACGCAGGAGGCGGGCTACGCCGGCCTGTTCGAGCGCCTGGTCGCCGCCACGGGCGCCGCCACGCTCGCGGCGCTCGCGATCGGGATCCTCCGACGGACCCGAGGCACGTCCTGACGGCCGTAGTACGAACACGGCGGACAGTTTCAGATCCGACGATCCGCGAGCCTGCCGGAATCGAGCCACCGAAGGTCAACGGAATGCGGACCATTCTCCAACCAACGTAGGAGACCATCCATGACGACCTCACCGCCCGCAACAAGCCGACGCGAATCAGCAGGACATAAATTCACGGAGGCGATCCAGAGATCGAGCTGATCTCCCTTCCGATTCAGCCAAGCAGCGACCGCGGGGTCGAGAGCGGAGCACATGATGAGGGCAGCCCGTTTCAGCCGGTTCGGCGGTCCGGAGGTTCTGGAGATCGTGGATCTTCCTGAGCCGCATCCGGGGGCGGGGCAGGTCCGGATCGCGGTGCGCGCCGCCGGGGTCAGCCCGAGTGACTGGAAGAAGCGCAAGGGCCTGATGGATCAGGAACTTCCGCAGACCCTGGGTTATGAGGCCGCCGGGGTCGTCGACGAGCTTGGGGACGGCGTTACCGACGTGACCGTCGGCGATCCTGTGTTCGGCGTCTGCACCGAGGCGGCGGCTCAGGCCGAGCTGGCGGTGCTGTCGGCCTACGCGCCGATCCCGCCGTCGCTCGACTTCCCGGCCGCCGCTGCGCTGCCGGCCACCATTGAGACGGCCATGCGTGCGCTCGACCAGCTCGGTGTCGTCCCCGGCAGCACGCTGCTGATCAACGGTGCGTCCGGAAGCGTCGGCAGCGCGGCGGTTCAGTTCGCCGTGACGCGTGGTGCCCGCGTGATCGGCACCGCAGGCGCGGCCAATCACGACTACTTGCGCTCGCTGGGAGCCGAGCCCGTCCCCTACGGCGAGGGCCTCACCGGGCGGGTACGGGCGCTGGCCCCCAAGGGCGTCGACCTCGCGCTCGACGTCGCCGGCAGCGGCATCCTGCCCGAACTCATCGAACTCGCCGGCGGCGCGGAACAGGTTCTGACGGTCGCCGACTTCGCCGGCGCGCAGAAGTACGGAGTGAGATTCAGCCGGGGCGACTCTGGCCGCGCGCTCCACGCGCTCGCCGAGATCGGCGAGCTGATCGAGTCCGGGCGCTTCGAGCCCCAGGCGGTGCGGACCTTCCCACTGGCCGAGATCGCCGAAGCCCACCGCGTCAGCGAGCATGGCAACGGGCGGGGAAGGCTCGTTCTGCTGATCGACTGAGACGCCTCAAGCCGTCACGCGCTCGACATCCGAGCACCATCGGAGCACCGTCACGTAGCGCGATCCTCGAAAGGCGCCCGCCATGACCCAGGTCGACATCACCCACCGCCACAGGATCATGCACGGCCCCTCGGGCCCAGCGACACGTCGTAGCACCTATCCCTGTCAAACGGCGCTGCAGAACGGAACGTCGCTGCCGGGTGGCCCAGGCCCGGGATCATGACGGCTGCGTGCCGGATCTAGTAGCGAACCCGCGGATACAGCCGACCGGGCCGCGATCGAACACATCCAGGGACGTCGCCTGCCCGACGCCCAGCCGGACGCAGCCCCGCCCGCGGGAACCGGGTGCGAGTGGTCAAGGCCTCCGCGAAGATGGGGCCGTGGCAAACGCTGCCGAGGAAGCCCGGTAGCGCGTGGATTGGGTGAGGCGGCCGATTCCGTTGGTAAGGGTGTTGTAGGTCCAGGCGGCGAGTTGGGTTCCGCTGGTGGTGGTGAGGTATTCGCCGGTCTTGCGGCCGATGCCGTCGTAGGCGTAGGCGTAGGCGGGTGCCTCAGGCGTCGGTGGTGGTGAGGAGTTCTCCGGCGTTGTCGTAGGTGTTGGTGACGGCGCCCTTGTCGGGGTCGGTGGTACCGGTCAGCATTCCGCGCTGGTCGTAGGTGTAGGTCCAGGTGTTGCCGGCGGGGTCGACGACGGTGGCGAAGTCGCGGGTCTGTCAAACGTTCGTTTTACAGTCCGGTCGGGTGGCTGCGCTGAAGCCGTCGGGACGGACGTTCACGGGGCCGGCGGGGGTATCGATGGTGTGCCGGCGGCCGTCGTGGAGCAGGGTGAGGTCGAGGCCGGGGATTCGGTGGCCGTGGTCGAGGCCGGCGACTCGTGCGGCGAGGGCTTGGGTGTCGACGAGTTCGGCGAAGACGTCTCGCAGGGCGTGCACGTCTTCGTCTGGGACGAACAGGATGCCCTGGGCGCGGGTGGATTGCAGGACGCGAGCGGCGACCGGGTGGCGTTCGGTGTGGTAGGTGTCGAGCAGGTCGTCGCCGGCTTCGCCGCGGATGACCTCGGCGAGTTTCCAGCCGAGGTTGAAGGCGTCTTGCAGGCCGAGGTTGAGGCCTTGACCGCCGGTGGGTGAGTGGATGTGGGCGGCGTCGCCGGCGAGGAAGACGCGGCCGGTACGGTATCGGACGGCCTGGCGGGTGGCGTCGGTGAAGCGGCTGGCCCACCGGACTTCGCCGAGTTGCAGCCCGTCGCGCTTGAGCGCTTCGGCGATTTCCGTGTCGGGGACGGGTGTGTTCCGGTCGGCGGCCATCTGGGCGGGGCCGGCGGCGAGGACGCGGTAGACACCGTCGCCGAGGGGTAGGACGGTGAGCATGCCATTGCCTTGCGGCGCGGGCAGTTCCCAGGTGGACGGGCCGCCACCGGCGAGGGTGACGTCGGCGACCAGGGCACACATCCGCCCGTCGCGGCCGGCGAAGGTGATGCCGGATTGCTTGCGTACGAAGCTGTGCGCCCCGTCGCACCCGGCGAGATAGCCGGCTCGGTGGCCGTTGACGGTGACCCCGCACTTATGCTGGCTGAAGGAGGCGACCGGCTCGCCGTAACGGATGTCCACGCCCAGCGAGCGGGCCCAGTCCGCGAGGCGTTCCTCCACCCTGGCTTGGGGAATGCCGATTTGGTACGGGTACGGCGTGTCCAGCGTCGAGTAGTCGAGCGGGATACCGGCGAAGTGACCGCCGGGTAGCAGCGCCGGCGCGACGGCCAGCAGGTCGTCGAGCAGTCCGCGCGAGGCGAGCACCTCGGCCGAGCGGGGTTGCAGGTTGAGGGCTTTGGACTGGCTGGTGCGTGCGGCGAGGCCTTCCAGGACCATGACCTGGGCGTCGCCGAGAGCCAACTCGGCGGCGAGCATGAGCCCGGTGGGTCCAGCGCCCGCGACGATGACGTCGATGTTCATCGTGCACCTGTTCCTCTCGGTCGGTGGGGTTAGGCCCGCAGGTTCGCCTTTTTGGTGTACCAGAGGTGGAAGATGCCGGTCGGGACGACGATCACCGGCCAGCTGGCGTTGAGCACGGCGGGCGCGAGGTCCAGCGGCAGCAGGTAGGCGCCGATCAGGGTGACGAGGACGTTGAGCAGGCCGGCGCAGCCCCAGACGAAGGTGAGGACCCGCATGCCATGGCGGAAGTCCCGGTCGTTGTCCCATTTGGACTCCCATTCCCGCAGGCCCTCGGGGCCGACCTTGGCCAGGACGAACGCGCGGTAGATGTACATCGGTGCGGGTTTGCCGATCCAGACCGAGGCGAGGAGCCAGATCGCGACGAGGCCAAAGATCAGGCCGAGCCAGGCGTCGCGGATCAGCATGGTTCGGGCGTCGCCGGTCATGACGGAGATGGCGAGGCTGAGCGCGACGATGGAGATGACGAAAACGGCGAGCAGGTCGAGGGTGCGGGTGCGGACGAACTTGACGATCACGGCGATCACCGGCACAACGCCGGAGAGCAGCAGCGACCACCATTGATCGACGCCGGCGGCCCGCAGCCCGTAGTACACGATGAGGGGAAGCGCGAAGTCGACGAACATTTGCATGAACAGGCCGGCGCGGGTAGGCGCCGCGGCGCGGGTGGGAGTTCCGGCGTCGATACTCATGACGAATGGTCCTTCCGGGTGGCAAGGCTGAACAGGGCGATCAACTCGGTGGCGTAGGCGTAGGGGTCAAGGTCGGGGATCGAGGCGGCGGCGTCGATGGCGGCACGGATCGTTACCGCCATCACGGTGGGTTCGAAGGCGCGGAAGTCGCCGGCCGCCTGACCCTCGCGGAACATGGCGACGAGCCGGGTGATCGGATCGTCGGCGTCGGCGGGCCGCACCAGCGGGGTGCCGTCCTCGGCTCGGGCGTTCGCCGCGATTTCGATCACCGCACGGATGGCGGTGGGGTGTTCGGCGATGAACCCCAGATTGGACTCGATGTAGACGGCCAGCAGCTGCTGGTGCCCTTCGACGACGCGCAGCCGCTTGCCCATGTAGTCGGCCGCCTCGGTGAGCACGGCGTCGACGACGGCTCGGACCAGCTCGGCCTTGTCGTCGAAATGGTAGGAAATAAGCCGAGTGCTGCTGATGCCGGCCCGCTTGGCGATCCGGGCAAACGAGGCGTTGCCGTAGCCCAGCTCCGCGATGGTGTCGATCGCGGCGGTGATGATCTGTGCCCGTCGAGCGCTGGCCGTCACGGTATCGTTTACTCGCATGAGTAATTTTTTACTCGAACGAGTAACAGATGTCAAGCAGGGGAGACATCGCCGGCCGCCTCGGGTCGCTCGATCATGATCTGATGATCACCACCCTGCCGGAGAAGATCCACGACGACGGTTCCTGCGGCGCCGGGCGGTATCGTGCCGCCCGGCACCGAAGACGCAAGACCTTCACTCGGCGGCGGGTGGGAGCCCTCGCATCGCCCGCAGCGGGGAGAAGAACATTGGCAGCCAGGCCGCCGAGAGCCCGATCGCGGCCACCCAGAGCGCCGGCCGGATGCCCGCGTACTGCCCGATGAAGCCGGCCACCGCCGCGCCCACCGCCAGCGCCCCGGTCATCAGAAAACGCGTCGTCGCGTTCATCCGGCTCAGCAGCCGGTCCGGGGTGACCCGCTGCCGGATGCTGACCAGCAGCACGTTGTTCATCCCGATCCGGTAGGTCAGCGCCAGCCAGCCGCACATCGCGACCCACTTCAACGCCCCGCCGTCGATGAACGGCACCAGCAGCCCGAACGGCATCACCACCAGCCCGGCGATCCACAGCACCCGGCCGTAGCCGAACCGGTCGGACAGCCGCTTCGCGGTGACCGACCCGAGCAGCACACCGAACCCGCCGAACGTGAAGAACAGGCCCAGCTCGCCGTCCGAGAGGTTCAGCTCGCGCTTGTACATCAGCGGCATCGTGATGATCGCGATCTGGATGAACAGGTTCGTCCCGGCACCGACCATCGCGATCGGCCGCAACAGCGGATGCCCGAAGACGAAACCCACTCCCTCCCGGATCTCGCTGAACAGCGGCGCCTTCATCCGACGTTCCGGCTCCGACTCGCGCTTACGGATTCGGGCCACGAACAGCCCGGACCACAGGAACGTCAGCGCGTCGATCAGGATCGCGAACGGCGCGGAGAACACCTGCACCAGGTAACCGGCCGCGCTCGGGCCGGCCACCTGCGCGGCCGCGTCCCAGCTCTGCAGCTTGCCGTTGGCGTCGGCCAGCCGGTCCCGGCCGACCAGCGCCGGCAGGTAGCTCTGCACCGCGATGTCGAAGAACAGCGTCGCAAGACCGGCCGCCAACACCACCACGTAGAGCTGCCAGATGGTCAGCAGATTCAGCGCCCACGCCGCGGCCACCGAGCCGAACAGCACCGCCCGGGCCAGGTCGGCGGCCACCATCACGCCGCGCCGCCGGACCCGGTCCAGCCACGCCCCGGCCGGCAGCCCGACCAGCAGGAACGCGATCGTCTTGAGCCCGCCCAGCACGCCGACTTGCAGCGGCGTCGCGCTTAGCACGGTCACCGCCAGCAGCGGTACGGCCAGGAAGCTGATCTGCGTCCCGGTCGTGCTGACCGCCGCGGCCAGGAAGAGGTTGCGAAAGCCCTGTTCGGACAGGATTGACCGGGCCCGGGTGGGTGGCCCGGCGGTGGTCGAGATGGTCAGATCGGGCGCCTGCGTGGACACGTCCGGCCTCCTTCGTGGGATGCGCCGGCCGTCCTCAGACGAGCCGGGAGAGCGTCGCGAACGCCGCATCCGGCAGTTCGAGGTCGGCGGCGGCGAGGTTCTCCTCCAGGTGCGCCGCCGAACTGGTGCCCGGGATCGGGGTGATCACCTGTGCAGCGCAGCAGCCAGGCCAGCGAGACCTGCGCCGGGTGGCGCCCAACTGGGCGGCGACGGTGTCGACCGAACCGCCGGGGCGCGCGTGCCGGCCGGCGGCCAGCGGCAGCCACGGGATGAACGCGATGTTCTCCCGCACGCAGTAGCCCACGACCGCCTCGTGCCGCCGGTCGGTGAGGTTGTAGAGATTCTGCACGCAGGCCACCTCGACGATCCGGCGCGCCGCGGTGAGCTGCTCAACGGTGACCTCGGACAGACCGACGTGACCCACCTTGCCGTCATCCCTCAGCTGCTTCAGCGCCGAACCGGTCCTCAGCCGGCACCTTCGGGTCGATCCGGTGCAGCTGGAACAGGTCGAGGCATTCCAGCGGCAACCGGCGCAGGCTCAACTCGGCCTGCTGGCGCAGATACTCCGGCCGGCCCAGCGGCTGCCAGAGGTCCCGGCTCGGCCGGGACTGCCAAGGCTCCGGCGTTCATCCCGAAGTGGGCAGCACCGTTTCGGACCGTGTCGTTTCGGTCGGTCTAGGTTGTCGGCGACGACGCCCGGTCGAGGTGGGCGCGCCCGAGCCGGTATGCCTCGAAAAGATCATCGCCCCGTTACTCGCTGGCCGCGAGACCGGCCAGGTGCTGATCGGCGTTCACCGCGACGGTCGCCTCCAGGGATCGAAACAGCGGGGCGTCGGACATCGAGTCCCCGTATGCCATCCAGATCAGCCGCGCCCAACTTCTGGCCGCCCTCGTGACCGACGCCAAAACAGACGGCCGGACACTCGCCGCCATCGCCCGCCGCTACCTGCGCCGCCCCGCAGGTGGCCTCGGGCAAACAGACACCACCGACGATCGTCTTCCCACAGTTCGCCGGCCCGGTCCACGCCGACGGTGATCTGCATCTGGCCGCGCAGCCGGTGCTGGCAGACCTCATCGAGCACTAACCGGCAGCCCAACCTGAATCGCCGTGATCATGGACTGCGTAAGACCGCTCCAGCCACCCACGGCCAGCGGTCCGACGGCCGGCGTCCGAATCTGACCGCCCGCGGGCGTTACCGGGGGGTTTTCGGGGGGCAGTTCAAAACCGCATAGACAGAGATGAAGCCCTGATCAGCGTTGCCGCTGGTCAGGGCTTCTGCCTGGTGCGCCCGAAGGGATTCGAACCCCTAACCTTCTGATCCGTAGTCAGATGCTCTATCCGTTGAGCTACGGGCGCAGTGCTTGGCCAGTGTACACACTGGGTGAAGCGCGGAGGCTCCGGGATTCGAACCCGGGAGGGGCTTTAAGACCCCAACCGCATTAGCAGTGCGGCGCCATAGACCGAACTAGGCGAAGCCTCCCATGACAGCCCCGAGGAGCCATCGCCGGTCGAGGATACAGGTACGGCGGCGGGAGCAGCAAAGCGGAATCATCGGGTACGCCTTCGCATCCCTTTTGCCTGGTTTGTAGACGTCCCGCGCGAGGGTCGGCGGGCCCGAATCCGGTGCCGGGCGGAGTGCGCCGCCAGTGGCTAGGCTCCGCACATGGACAAGGACAGCCAACCGGCCGGGCGGGCGCCGGCGCACCGGCGCCCGACGCAACCCGCCGCGAAGCCGCCCGCCGCGATCTTCATCGAGCCACAGCTCCCGCCGCCCGCCGACCCCGCTGACGCCGCGCTCCAGACGTCCGCGACGGCAGCCACATCCTCGACCATCGGCAACCGGCACACCGTCGACCCGCCCGAGCAGCCGATCACCCCCGCCAACGATCCCCCGACGACCAAGGTCACCAGGCCCGTCACGGCCTCCCGGCCCGACACGGCCACCAGGTCCGTCAAAGCCACCAGGCCCGGCACGGCCACCCGGCCGGTCAAGGCCACCGGGTCGGCATCGATCGAGGCAGCCGGACCGGCGCCGGTCACGAGCCCGCCCGACGAGCCCGAGACCGCAGCCGACCACCCCCCAGCCGCCGGCTCCACCGCCGAGAGCAGCACGACCGCTGGGAGCACCACGACGGTGGCGAGCGCCGAAATCGCCGGCAGGACCACCAGCAATGGGCGCGTTCGGACGGCGAAGCCGGCGAAGAAGGCAGCTGCGCGCAGGTCCGCCACGCCGACGGGTACTGCGGCGCCGGCCAGCCGAGCGCCGGCGGACGAAGCCGCGGCGCCGGCGGCCGTTGCCCGCTCAGCGAGTGCCCCGGCGAAGAAGGCGGCCCGGAAACGGGCCGTCCCCGCGCAGGTACAGCCCGAGCCCGAGCCCGGACACGATCCGGAGCCGGTCGCGCGGGTCGCCGACACAACCGCAGGCCCGCAGCCACCGCAGGACCGGGTGGCGACCGGGTCGGGTACGGACGGCACGTTGTGGCAGCGGGTACTGGCGCGGCCGGAATACGCCGCCGAGGTGCTGGCGTTGGCGGCGGTACGGCGACTGGGGCCGCCGATCGCCCGGGAGGCCGAGTGGCTGCGCGCCACGTACCCGCACGCGGGTGCTGCCGCGCTGGCCCGCTACGTCCAGCGCCGGCAGGTACGCCGGGCCGGGTACGCCGCGCTGCTGGGTACCGCGGCCGGTCTCGTCGCCCCGGCCGCCCGACTGGCTGCGGTGCTGTACTGCCAGGGGCAGCTCATCCTGGGTACCGCCGCCGCCTTCGGGCTCGACCCCACTGACCCGGACCGGGCCGCTGAGCTGCTGACCATTCTGGCCGTACGGCCGAGTGTTGAGCAGGCCCGCTCGGCGATAGCGGCGGCCGACGCGCCGGCGGACCAGACGTCCGGCGACGGCGGAAGCACGGACCGGTGGCGCGCCGGTTGGCGGGTAGCCCGGCTGGCGGGGACGGTACGGCTGGGCGGCGACCGGCTGGGCGGCGCGGCGGCGCTGCGACTGCTGAGCGGACGCCGGCTGACGGGTGCGGCGCGGTTGCTGGCGGCGGTGTCGGTGGACACCGCGAGCCTGGAGCGCACCGCGCGGCGCGCGGACACGTTCTACCGCGCCATCGCCTGACGCCGTCCCGCCACGAGCATCGGCGGCCCCGGCCTGGCCGCGGACAACCGCCCGTGGGACTGGGTTGAGCCGCGGACAGCACAGCGCCCCGGTGCCGGACGGCGACCGGGGCGCTGCGCTGAGGTGTTACGCGTTGACCGAGATCAGCGTTCCACCGATGACGGCGGTTCCGTTGCCGAAGAGCACCGCACCCAGGTAGTGCGAGCCGGCGGTCAGACCGGACCAGCTGGCGGTCACCGTGGCGGTACCCGCCGAGGTGACCGACTGGCTGGCCGGGGTGACCGTCAGGTTGCCGACCGCCGAGCTACCGACCTGGAAGTCGTAGCCCTTCACGGTCAGCGGTGAGGTGGCGCCGGCCGGATTGGCGTACAGGTTGACGAACACCACGTAGGTGCCCGGCCCGACGTCCACCGACTCCTCCGCCGTCCCACCTGCGCTGAGCACCACGTTCGCCACGTCGAGCGAACCGTTGGCCAGCTTCGGGTAGGCGAACAGGTCGATGTCGGTACCGGCCGCGTAGTCGCTGTCGAAGGTGGCGAACCGGCCCACGACCGCGGTGTCCGGCACCGTCACCTCGAAGGACAGGGTGTCCCCGTCGGCAACCGGAGCTGTCGACGTGAACGTGCCGACCACCAGCGAGGCGCTGTGCGGTGTACCGGCGACGAGGCCTGCCGCCGTGGCGGTCAGCGTGCCGGCGTACCCGCTGGTCACAGCGATCGCCTTGGCACCGCTCACGCCGGTACCGGTGACCTCGACCGGTGCCGCCAGGGCCACCGGGTTGACCGCGATCACGCTGCGCACCGTGCGCGGCGCGTATGGGTTGACCCAGGTGAGCGAGCCGAAGGCGTACTGCTCCAGCGGCGCCGCGTTGGTCCGGGTGATGGTCACCGAGAAGGTCTTGGACTCGCCGGGGTTGAGCTCCAGGTGGTTGGGGACCACCTTGACCTTGAACCCGGCCGGGGCCTTGACGTCGGCGTTGTAGTAGCTGCGGTAAGGATCGACGTTGGTCACCGTACGGGTGACGGTGACCGCGCCGGTGACGTCACCGACGGCGATGTTGGGCTGGTTCAGCTGGCTCGGCTTGATCGACCCGTAGGTCGGGCAGTACGGGGCGACGCTGGGGTCGTCCGGCGAGATGTTGCAGAGGTAGCGGATCCAGTCCACCGGGCCGGAGTCGTACACCAGGCCCGGGGTGAACGCCCCGGCCGGGTTGACCTCGCCGGAACCCATGTCGAACGGAGTGGCGTTGACCGATCCGTTCTTGATCGGGTTGCCCTTGTTGGTCAGCGCCGACGCGGTGGTCATGATCGCCGACTTGACCGCCATCGGCGACCAGTCCTGGTGCTTGCTGATGATGAGTGCGGCCACCCCGGCGATGTGCGGGCTGGCCATCGAGGTACCGGATTCGATGTTGTAGTTGTTTCCGGCCATCGCCGGCGAGACAGCCGCGACCACGTCCACGCCGGGCGCCATCACGTCCGGCTTGAGCAGGCCGCCACCACTGGACAGCGACGGTCCCCGGCTGGAGAAGCCGGCCACCGACGGTGCCTCCACCAGCGGGGTGGAGAACGCCGACAGACTCGCGGTCGGGTTGGCGGTGTTGGCGATGTACGCCTTGACCAGCGCGCCCTCGGTGGTGTCCAGGTGGACGGTGGGTACCGAGTGGAAGTCGGCGTTCTGGGTGTTGGTGGACGCGTTCCACAGCACCATGCCGACACCGCCGGCGGCCTTGACCGCGGCGCTCTTCTCGACCCGGTCGTAGACGCCGCGTTGACAGAGCACGATCTTGCCGGTCACCTTGGCCGGATCAAGCGAGCCGAGGTGGCACAGCGTCGCGTCGGACACGGTGGCTCCGGCGATGGCGACGTTCGCCGAGTCCACCAGCGGCGAGCTCGGTACCGCGTCACCCAGGCCGATGCCGGTGTAGGTCGCGCCGTTGCCGAGGGTCACCGACTTGGTGAAGGCGCGGTTGTACGTTCCGGCCGCGACGGTGGTCTCGAACGGCATCGCGTTGTCCACCGTCGAAGCGCCCGGTCCGGCGTTGCCGGCGGCCGCGGCGACGAAGACGTTGGCCGCGGCGGCGTTGAAGAACGAAATCTCGACCGGGGACACCGAGTCCTCGTCGTCACCGATCGAGTAGTTGAGGACGTCGACGCCGTCCTTCGTGGCCTTGTCGATGGCCGCAACGATGTCGGTGCCGGTGCCACCGGCCGTGGTGGAAGCGCCCGGCGAGGCCGGGGCGCGCTCGAAGAGCACCTTGTAGACCGCGAGCCGGGCGCCGGGGGCCACACCCTCGACGTCACCGAAGTCCTCGCCGTTGATGACGGCGTGGTCGACGTGCACACCGGCGGCGGTGCTCGCGGTGTGCGAGCCGTGGCCGTCGTAGTCGCGCGGCGAGGCGAACTCGTTGACGTTGGCCAACGGCTGGTGCTGCACCTGGTACTGGTAGTTGAACCACTGCGCGCCGATCACCTTGCTGTTGCAGGTGACCGGGTGTGCCGGGTCGGCGCCCGCGTCACAGCTACCGTGCCACTTGGCGGCGATCGTCGCGTCGTCGGCCCGGGGCTGGTGCAGCGCCGCGAAGCTGGGGCTCTCCGGCCAGAAGCCGGTGTCCAGGATGCCGATGATGACGCCCTGACCCGCCAGCTTGTCGCTGCCGAACTGCTTCTTCCACACCCCGCCGGCGCCGGTGAGGCCCAGGTAGTCGGGGGTGGCCGGGGTCCGCACGGTGTACTCGCGGTCCTTCCAGACCTGTTTGACTCCGTCGACGCTCTTGAGCTTGGCCGCCTGGGCGACGGTGAGGGCCACCGCGACACCGTTGAACGCGGTGTCGTACTGGTAGGCGATCTTCTTGGTGTCCGCCCCGACCTTCGCCAGTGCGTCCCTCTGCTTGGCCTTGAGGTGCTTGCCGTAGTTGTCGGCGGCCGGGGTATGGGCGTTGAGCTTGGCGCCCTTGGCGGGCTTGGTTGCGGTGAACCCGGATTCGGTGCCCGCGTAGGTGGTCAGCGGTTCACCGTTGAGCTGGACGATGTACATGGCAGTGGGGCCGGTGGCTGCGGCCTGTGCCCCGGTGCTGGCAGTCAGCGTGAACGCGGTCAGCGTCACGGCAGACAGCAGTAGCGCTGCCGGGCGTTTGAACCCGAATCGATCGATGTATCGACACTGGTGAGGACCTCCGCGCCTCGCAGCGGACAGGGGTATGTCCGCCATTTGGGAGGGAGCCTAGGTGCCGCCGGTTACCCGGAAAAGATCTGACGGAGCTCGATTCCCCTCGGGTTTCCGCAGGTGAGGCATGCAAGGGTAAAGACGAGGGTGCGAGTGTCCCTAGTGGAGGAAGGACAGTCGGGAGCCAAGCAGGGCATATCCGACGAAGGCCACTGTATCGATGAAGGCGTGCGCCACCACCAGCGGACCGACCCGGCGGAACCGCAGGAAGAACAGCGCGAAGATCACCCCCATCACCGCGTTGCCGGCCAGCCCGCCGTAGCCCTGATAGAGGTGGTACGAGCCGCGCAGCAGCGCGCTGGTGGCCACCACGGCCGGTAGCGCCCAGTCGAGCTGGCGCAGCCGGGTGACCAGATAGCCGACCACCACCACCTCTTCCAGCACGGCGTTCTGGATCGCCGAGAGCACCAGCACCGGGGTCGCCCACCAGACGTGCCCCAACCCGGCCGGGACCACCTGGACGGCCAGGTGCAGGTGCCGGGCAGCCAGGTAGAGACCCAACCCGGGCAGACCGATCAACGCGGCCAGGCCGAGACCGGAGCCGAGGTCGAAGCCGGGCCGGGCCGGCCGCAGACCCAGCGCGGGCAGGGTCCGGTCCCGGGCCATCAGGTGTACGGCGAGCAGCGCCGGTACCAGCGACACCAGGATGCCGAAGAGTTGGTACGCCAGGTCCAGCCACGGCCGGCCGGGGGTGACCGCGATATTGAGGCCGGCCTGCTGGTCGGCGAGCGGCCGACCGGCCGTCTCCCGGTTCACGATCTCCAACACGGCCCAGCCCGCGCTGGCGCCCAGGGACACCCCGAGCACCAGCCAGACTTCCTGGATCAGGGTGCGCCGGCCCGGTGCCGCCACCGGTGCTGCGTCTGCCATTCGGGTTCCCTCCGCCGGTGCCCTCGCTGGTGGCCCACTGAAGGACCCGAGGAAAAGCTATCCGCTGCGGGCGCGGTGATGGCCTTGCCCCGGCCGGCACCGTAGGCTCGGCCGGTGCCCGATGCGCAGCCCGACTCCCCACAACCGGCCCCGCCGCCGGGAGGGACACCGCCGCCGGCCGATCCCGGCCGACCGGCCGACGTCGTCCCCGGCGACCCGGCAGTAGCCGGCGTCCCGGCAGCCGACGGCGAACCGGCCCCGGCCGGCGTTGGGCCGCGCCCCGACCAGACCCAGCCGGTACCGGCTGGGCGCGAACCGGACACGCAGGAACCGGCCACGCACGTAGCAGCCTCGTCGGAACCGGCCACGTCGGCCGGCGACGACGCGGCGGACAGCGAGTCGCCGCCCACGTCGCCGCGCGCACCGTGGGCCACCACTCCCGCGTCGACCGGAGAGCGCAGCCCGTGGGCCGCGCCCGACGCAGGCGCCGGGACGACGCTGCCGCAGTTCGCCCCGTCCGCGTCCGACCCTGGAAGCCCGGGGTCTCCGCCGCCCGGCGGTCATCCGCAACCCGGTCCGTCCGGGCCACCGCCACCACCAGCGGCGGCCGGCGGCCCTGCCTACCCGCCGCCCACCGGCTATCCGCCGCCGGCAGGCTTCTCCGCACCCGACTCCGGCCACCAGGCCCGCCATCCGGACCGTATCCACCAGCCGGGCCAGCCGCGCCCGGCTACCCGCCAGCAGGAACGCCGAGTCCGGGCTACCCGCCAGCCGGATCAGGCCCGGCCTGCCTACCCACCCCCGCAACGCCCGGTCCGGGCTACCCACCAGCGGCGCCTCCGGTCCGGGCTATCCGCCGGCCGGCAGGCCTGGGGCGGGCTACCCGCCAGCCGGATCAGGCACGGCGGGCTACCCGCCAGGTCGGATCAGGCACCGCGGGCTACCCGCCAGTCGGAGCGGCCGGGCCGGGCTACCCGCCGGCCGGCTACCCGCCGCACGGCCCGGGAACTGCGGGCGCGGGCTACCCGCCGCCGGGCTACCCGGGCGGCCCGGGATACCCCGGTGCGCCGGGCTACCCGGGTGCGCCGCTGCAGCCCGCCCGGCAGCGGCGGTTCTCCAACCGGGCCGCCGATCATCACCGGGGCCGCGGTACTGCTCCTGGTCGATCGTCGCCTGCGTGGGTGGCGGGCTGCTGGTCACGCTCGCGGGCGACGAGCTACTCGGTCGGCTCCTGCGTGGTCCCGTCGGACGGCAAGCCACAGCGGGTCGCGTGCGACTCGGCCGGCGCGTTCCGGGTGGTCTCCAAAGTGGACGATCCGACCCGGTGCGAAGCGGGCCAGCCGTACATCGAGGTGGATCACAAGCCGCGCAACACGATCTACTGCCTGCGCCCCGCCGGCTGACAGTCTCGCCCGCCGCCGGAATTTCGTACCGTCGGCACACTCGCTGTCCGACGTGACCGGCGGCGGGGCGACGACGCTGGCCGGGTGAACAGCGTGTCGCACCTGTTGAAGACGGGCTGGTCCCTGGTCGAGGGGCACCGGTCCGAGTTCGCGCGGTACGTCTTCGCGCGGCTGTTCCTCCTCGACCCGGCGGCCCGGGACCGGTTCCCGATCGCCCTCGAAGTCCAGTACACCCAGCTACTCAGCGCCGTGGTCGGCACCATCACCCAGTACGACGACGCCGACGCGCTGGAGGACCACCTACAAACGCTGCGCCGCCAGCACCGCCGGTACCGGCTCACCGGGCGGCAACTGGAGATCCTCGGCTCGGCGGTACTGGCCGGCGTACGCGAGTTCGCCGGCCCCGGCTGGGGAACCGAGTACGACCGCGCCTGGAGCGCCGCCTACCAGCAGGTGCGCACCGTGGCCGCGGCCGGCGACCCGGAGCCGGACAGCCCGGCGAGCCGGGGCGCCGAGGTACTGGCCCACCGGCGGCTGGGTACCGACCGGGCGGAGCTGACCGTGGCCCCGTTCAGTCCGCTGGCGTACCGCCCGGCCAGCACATCCCGGTGGAGAGCCCGCACCATCCGGGGCTGTGGCGGGACTTCGGCATCGCCAACGCCCCGCGCCCGGACAACACGCTGGACCTGCAGATCCGGGCGGTCGGCGGTGGGCTGGTCTCCGGCGCCCTGGTCCGCCGTACCGAGGTCGGTGACCGGCTGCGGCTGGCCGAACCGGCCGGCACGATGACCCTGGACCGCGACTCCACCCGGGACATCGTGTGCGTGGCGGTGGACACCGGGATGGCCCAGATCCGGGCGCTGCTGGACGAGCTGACCCGGTACAACCGGACCCGCTGGGTACACCTCTTCGCGGCCGGTACCGAGCAGGCACGACCTGCCCGACCTCACCGAACTGCGGCGGCTGGTGGCCCGCGCGCCGTGGCTGTCGTTGGTGACCGCGGTCAGCGACGACCCCGAGTTCTATGCCGAGCACGGGCCGATCACCGAGGTCGTCCGGGGCTACGGGCCCTGGGCCGACCACGACTGCTTCCTGGCCGGGCCGGCGGCGGCTGTCGGGCCGACCGTACGGATGCTGCACGAGTTGGGGGTGGCTCCGGCCCGGCTGCGCTACGCGGCGTACGACGAGTCGCCAGTCGTTTCGGGCGGGGAGCCCGGGTAGCCGGCGACCGGACGCTGGCCGGCGGGTACTGCCAGGCCTGGCCGGCGCGGTCGTACTCGGCGACCGGGACGAGCGGGGCGTCCGGGCGCATCCGGTCGCGGTAGAGCCAGCCGTCCAGGTGGTCGATCTCGTGGGCGACCAGCCGGGCCAGCCCGTCGGTGAACGCGGTGACCACCCGCCCACCGTCCATAGTGGAGTGCTCGACCTCCAGGTGCCGGGACCGGGGTACCAGGCCGCGCACGTCGAAGAAGGACAGGCAGCCCTCGTACTGTTCGTCGACGACGGTGGACTCGCCGACCACCCGGGGATTGAGCAGCACGATCTCCGCGCTACCGGGCGGGCGCAGTACGGTGGCGGCGTCGCGGCAGGCCGAGCTGTGGCGCGGCCAGGCCGACGCCCTTGCCGAAGTCGTGCAGGGTGGTCACCGTGTCCAGGGCGGTGCGCAGGCGCTGCACCACGTCCCGGGCGGCGGCCTGCTCGGCCGGTAGCACGAACGGCCGCGCCCGCTGGTGCAGCAGCGGATCGTCGTCCTGCCGGATGCCGGCGCCCGCCATCCGCTGCGCCGGCCCAGGCTGACCTGCCGGCGAACCGTCAGCCGGGCCTGCCAGCGCGGGGACGGTTCGACCGGCGGCGGCCGGGAAACGCCAGTCGAGGCGGTACCGGGCGTTGAGTGGCGGGTTGGCGGTGGACCACTCGAAGATCAGCCGCTGGCCGTCGTCGGTCGGGTGCTGCGCGATCGGGGTGGAGAGCGGCTGGTCGCCGGTGAGCGAGGTCATCATGCCGGAGACGGTCGGACGCAGCCGGGCCGGGAAGTCCAGCCGGATCGCCAGGTGCCAGGTGGGCAGCCGGATCGCCCGGGCGAACCACGGCCCCCACTTGTCCTCGCCGAGCTCGTAGCGGTACTCGATGACGGCGCGCTGGCCGCGGTAGAGCGGGAAGCGGGTCTGCGGGTTCTCGAAGTGCAGCCACAGCTCCTTGCTGGCGTCCCGGTCGTGCAGGGTGGAGACGCTCATCGGTTCGGTGTCGCACCACAGCGCGCGCAGCCCCAGCTCGTCCAGGGTGACCGGGTGTCGGCGGTAGAGCTCGTTGGAGCGCTGTGCGTCGCGCGGGTACCGGTCCACGGAGATCTTGATCGGGAACCGGGTGACCGGTTCCGGGCCGGCGTTGACGAGCTCACGCCGGATGGCGCAGGTGTAGACGTTGTCGGCGTAGGTGAGGCTGGCGACCTCCCGCTCCACCACCAGGCCGGCGCCGGGTGGCAGCCAGTGCTCGGGAGCGGTGGCGCCGGCCAGGCCGGCGCGGCGGGCCTGGCGGAGCTCGTCGTAGCGGGCGTACCGGGCGACGAGCGCGCCGCCGGTGAGCAGGACGGCCTCGGCGCGCTTGGCGAAATCCTCGGTGGGCCGGTGCCGGCGTCCCTCGATGTGGCTGACGTAGGACGGGTCGAAACCCATCTGGGCGGCGAGCTGCTTCTTGCTCAGGCCGCGCTGTTGACGCCAGTGGGCGAGTTCGTCGGCGAACGCGGCCACCGCCGAGGTTAGCGGCGGGTCACCGCCGGGTACTCCAACGGTCATGGTCCGATCCCCTCGACGCGCCGTAGAGGGCATAGGCGTTCAGTGTTGCGGGCGGTCGGGTCGCGGGTACGACAGTGCCGACTTACTGACAGATCACTTGACGAAAAGCGACACCTACCCAGAGTAACGAGCGCATACGGTCTGGTTAGGCTAGCCTTAGACCGCTAGAGTGGCGGGGTCGGACTGCGAAAGGGGGGCGCGTAGGTGAGCACCGTCCTGCACTCGCCCCCGCTCGACCCGCTTGCCCCGGTGATCGACACGCTGGCCCTGGTACGCGCCCAGCGCGGCGACAACCCGGTACACGGAGTAGTCACCGGCCTGCTCGCCCCCGCCGACGCGGCCGGTCGGGGCTGGTTGCCCGCCACCGACCTGGTCAGCGGAGCAGCCGTGGCCGACCTGGTGCGCTGGGCGCAGCGACACTGGCACACCGCGCCGCACGTCGCCGCCGCGCTGGCCTTCAAGTCGTACGCCTACTGGCTGGTCCTACCGGCGGTGGTCGGCTACGCGTCCGCCCGCCGGGTACCCCTGATCTCTCCGGAGAACGTGCTGTTCCGGCCCACCGTCGGTGACCCGTTCATCCAGCTCGGGCTGGCCCGCCCGATCGTCGCCGCGCTCGCCGGCGACCCGGTCACGGTGCTCGCGCCGCACCCCGGTCCCCGAGCTGGCCGACGACGCGGCGCTGCTGGAGCACCTGCGGGTGACCCTGCTCGACGAGCACCTCACGCCGATCCTGGAGCACCTGCACACCCTGGCCCGGGTCGGCGAACGCACGCTGCTCGGCTCGGTCGCCTCCGGCATCGCCTACGCGCTGGTCCGCTCGGCGGACGCGCTGCCCGGCGGGGTCACCGCCACCGCGACCGGCATCCTCACCGCGCTCGGCCTGGACGACCTCGTCGAAATCGGACCCGACCTGCACGTCCAGCGACGCACCTGCTGCCTGGCGTTCACCCTGCCGCAGCCGAAGGTGTGCAGCGGCTGCTGCATCCGCTAGCCCGCCGGGTCGGCGCGGATCGGCTCAGCCGGCGCCGGACAGCGCCCGGACGTCCCACAGCAGCACGTCGTCGACCTGCTGAGCGGGGCCGAAGAGCTGGGTGAGGACGGCGGCCAGTTCATCGTGGTGGCCGGTACCCGGGGCCAGGATGACAATCGCGGTACGCCAGTAGCGCACGTCCGCGACTGCCTGGGTGCGCTGCTCGTCGGTGACCTGCGGGACGCCGCCGTTGTACCCGACGTCGCCGAGCAGCCCCGCGGTCGGCCGGCCCACCGCGCCGTACTGGCCGATCTCCTCCGGTGCCGGACCCGGGCCGAGGAAGTACCCGCCGACCACCCGGTACCCCTGGTTGGCCGCCACCCCCCAGGCCATCGCGTCGATGCCGCCGTTCCACACCGACGTGTCGGCGCTGAGCACGCTGGCGTCCCCGGACACGTACGGCTTCCAGGCACCGGAGCTGACGAAGTGCGGCACGGCCGGGCTCGGGCTGACCCCGAGCTGCTGCGGGAAGATCGTCACGAGCGCCACCGCGAACGCCGCCACCCAGACGTGACTGACCGGCGCCGGCCGGGCCAGCGCGGCGGCCAGGCCGAGCGCGAGCAGCACTCCGATGACCGGAATGGTGATCAGTCCCAGCCGGGTCGGCAGCACCGTGTCGAACAGCGGCAGGCCGTTGAGCACCCCCCACGGGGTGTGCGTTGCCAGCTCCTTGCCGTGCCAGTAGGCGGTGTGCCCCAGCGACAGCACCGCGAAGACGACCAGCACGATGGCCAGCGCGATCGCCTCCACCCGGCGACGCAGGTAGATCACCACGGCGAGCAGCAGGAGCAGCAGCGGCCAACCGTAGAAGGTGTTCTGCTCGGGCAGGTGGCCCAGCGTCGGCTCGGCGCTGACCAGCGACAGCTTCGCGAACGCCGGGTACTCGCCCAGGTCGGTGCCGTACGCCAGCAGCCAGTCGGGCAGGCCGCGGTAGTGCTGCGGGCCGAAGAACTGGAAGTACAGCGGGTACGCCAGTGCCACCGCTGCCGTGCCACCGGCGACCGCGAACCCGCGCAGCAGCGGCCACGCCCCGTCCCGGGCGACCTGCGGGCGCAGCGCCGCGTACCCGACCACGAAGATCAGCGCGGCCAGCGCGTAGAGGAAGAGCAGCTCCTCGTTGAGGAACGCCTGCCAGGTGACGAGCAGGCCGAGCACGACGCCCCGGCGCAGCACCGGGCCGGGCCGGCGCAGCTCCAACGCCCGCCACAGGATGAGCGGGATGAGGAACTGGGCGACCAGGTTGGGGTGCGCGTTGAGGTGGTTGACCATGCCCGGGGCGAAGCCGCAGAACGCGCCGCCGAGGACCGCGGCCGTCCGGCTGCCCGGCACCACGTGCCGGCTCAGCACGAAGTACCAGGTGCCCGCGGTGGCGGCGATGCCCAGGGTGAGCAGCAGCACGAAGGCGGCCGGCGCGCCGAAGACCAGGGTGACCGGGGTGAGCGGCACGGTCATCCCGAGCAGCCCGGTGTTGGCCATCAGGTTCACCCCGAGCGGCGCGTTGAGCTGCGGGGTGAACAGCGGGTTCTCGCCGTGCGTGAAGATCCGGGTGGCGTGGATCAGCGCCCACTGGAAGAACCGCGGGTCACTGCCGTTGTCGGCCGGCGACAAACCGGCCGGATCACGCCACAGCGGCCACAACAGCCAGGTCGCCAGGACCAGGAAACCGGCGTAGACGGCCAGATCGGGACGCCACGTCGGCCACCGCCGGGCCGACCACGACTGTGCGGGGTCGGCGGCGTTGTCGGGGTCGGTGACGGGATCGGCGGGATCTGGTTCATCGCCGACGATCGGGCCAGCAGTGGCGGCAGCGGACATCGCGGGCGAGCCTAGTCGTCCGTAGCCCGGCCGGCCACTGCCACGCGGGCGCGGCGGCCGGCTCACTTCGGCGCGGGTACCAGGGCGCGCACGTCCCACAGCCACGCCCCGCCCACCACCACCGGCCGGAACCCGACCAGCTCGTTGACCACCTGGTACAGCTCGAAGGCATTGGTGGTGTCGAATGGCAGAATCAGCACGGCGGCCCGCCAGTAGGTCAGGTCGTCAAGGGCATCGCGCCGCTCCCGGGCCCCCACGCTGGGCTTCTTTCCACTGAACGCCACCTCCTCCAACAGGGTCGAGGTGGGCCGGAACGGCGCCCCGTACATCGCCGCGAGCCGGCCCGGGTGCTTCGGATCCACCCCCGGACCGAGGAAGTACCCCCGCGGGAAGGCGAAATCCAAGCCCACCTGGGCCGAGAAGAGCATCGCGCTGTTGAATGGCGGGCGCGGCAGCGGCACCGTCACCACCGACCGCCCAGCCGGCACATACTGCCGGAAAGTTCCGTCGGTGAAGAAGCTCGGCGTCGGGGTGCGCCCCACCGCCGGCAGCGGGGTCGGGCCGATCGGCACGAGCGCCACCGCGAGCAGCGCCGCGCCGGCCAGCCGCCAGCCGCGCCGGGTCTCCCGCTGGGCCGGCGCGCCCGACCAGGCCAGGTACCGGTCCACGGAGATCGCCAGCAGCACCCCGAGCAGCGGCACCACGGCCAGCGCGAGCCGGGGCGCGACCACCGTGTCGAACAGCGGCAGCTTGGACACCAGCAGCCAGGGCGCCGGGATGCCGGTGTGGTGGTTGCGGATCACCACGTGCGCGCCGAGGGAGAGCACCGCGAACGCGCCGGCGGCCAACCCGAGACCGACCGCCAGCCAGTACCGGCGCAGCGTCAGCACCGCCAGGCCGGCCACGATCAGCAGGCCCCAGCCGAAGAACGCGTTCTGCTCGGCCGGATTCGGGGCGAACAGGTACGCGGTGTTCGCGTTGCCGGTCAGCGACTCACTGGCGTACGCGGGAAACGACCACAGGTCGATGCTGAACACCTGGATCAGCGGCGGCAGCCCGCGGTAGCGCTGCGGCCCGAAGAACTGGAACCACATCGGGTACGCCAGCACCACCACCACCATCCCGCCGGCCAGCGCCAGCCCGGTCGCCAGCGGGCGGACCAGGGCGCGCACCGCACGACGGTGGAACAGCACATAGGCCGCGGCCAGGATGGCGCACGCCACCCCGGTCAGGAACAGCACCTCCTCGTTGATGAAGAACTGCCAGACCACCAGGGCGGCCAGTGCGACCGCGTTGCGTACCCGGTGCGTCGGCTCGCGCAGCCGGATCGCCCGCCAGACGATCCACGGCACCAGGAACTGGGCCACCAGGTTCGGGTGCCCGTTGGACTGGGCGACCACCCCGGGGGCGAACGCGCAGAACCAGCCACCGATCACCGCCGCCAGCCGGTGCCGCACCAGGTGCCGGCGCAGCAGGACGTACCAGGACGTCGCGGTGGCGGCCAGCACCAGCACCGAGAGCACCGCGAACGCGGTGGCCGCCCCGAAGATCAGGGTCACCGGGGCGAGCGGCAGCGACAGCCCGAGCAGGGAGGTGTTGGCCATCAGGTTCACCCCGGCCGGCATGTTCATCTGCCGGGTGAAGAACGGATTCCCGCCGTCGGTGAGCAGCCGCGCCCCGTGTGCCAGCACGAACTCGAAGAACGCCTGATCGTTCGGGTTGTCCCGGAGGATGCGGTGCACCGGGTCGGTCAGCAGGTGCCCCATCAGATACAGCGCGGCCAGCAGGTACCCGGCCACCACGGCCAGGTCCACCAGGTGCCGGCGCAGCCAGCGCGGTCGGGGTACCCGGGTGGCGGACGCTCCGGCCGGCGCCGGGGAGCGCGGTATCCCGGTCAGGATGGGCGCCCGGTGCGGCAACCGGACCAGGTTGGTGCGGCGCAGCCGCCACGGCCGGTCGACGGCCACGGCGTCCGGGTCGGCGGAGGGCTCCTCGGTGGCGGTCATGACGGCGTCACCGTCCACACCCACACGCCGCCGACGAATACCGGACGCTCGCCGAGCAGCGCGGTCACCGTACGCCACAGCGCCTCCTCCGGGTCACCGCCGGGCGGCATCATCGCGTCGGCGGCCCCACGCCGCTCGAAGGTGTGCACCCTCGGCGCGAGCACCACCACGCCGGCCCGCCAGTAGGCCAGGTCCGCGCGGGCGGCGGCGCGCTGCCGCGCGTCCACGGTGACGGTCTGGCCGGTACGGGCCACGCTGGCGAGCAGCTGCGCGGTCGGTCGGGGGCTGGCGCCGAACCGGGCCTGCGGATCGTCCGGGCCGGTGGGGCCGAGGAAGTACCCGGCGGGTATCGGCGCCCGCAGCCGGGTGTGCGCCGACCACCACATCGGATCCGGGTACGACTGGCTGGCCAGCGGCGCGGCCACCACGGTCTGACCGGAGCGCAGGTAGGAGCGCCACTGCCCGGAGGTGAAGAAGGTCGGCACCGGCCCACGGTCGCGGGCCGAGAGCGGGGTGGGCACGATCGGGATGAGCGCCGCCAGGGTGGTCGCCGTCCACAGCGCCAGCCAGGTGATCCGGGTCGACCCGGTCTCCGGCGTCAACCGGCCGGCCCGTTGCAGCCCCAACCCCAGCACCAGCGCCACCAGCGGGATGGTGACCAGGGTGAACCGGGTCGGCGTGATCAGGTCGAGCACCGGAACGTGCTGTACCAGCCGGAACGGCCCCGGCAGCCCGGTGCTGATGCCGTGCACGGTGAGCCGGGCCCCGGTGGCCAGCGCGGCGAAGACCAGCCCGGTCACCGTGGCGGCCCGGACCACCAGGTGCTCCCGCCACAGCCAGGCCACGAAGATCCCGACGAGCAGCACCAGCGGGAAGCCGTAGAAGCCGTTCTGCTCGGCGGCGCTGTTGACGAAGCGCGGCGCGACACCGCCGGAACCGGCGACGGATTCGCTGGCGAAGGTGAAGTAGGTGGCCGGGTCGGTGGCGTACAGCGACGGGTCGAACGGCAGGCCCTGGTAGTGGCCGGGGCCGAAAAACTGCAACCACAGCGGGTACGCCAACGCCAGCAGGGCCACCGCACCGGCCACCG
The DNA here is from genome assembly GCA_963794685.1 of uncultured Actinomycetota bacterium. Taxonomy (GTDB): domain Bacteria; phylum Actinomycetota; class Actinomycetes; order Mycobacteriales; family Micromonosporaceae; genus CAVTWH01. The sequence goes on from CAWCFK010000019.1 coordinate 95,783, forward strand.
CCAGGCCCCGGGCCACCGGCGGCGCGAACCGGCGCACCGCGGCCGGCCGGAAAGCGGCCAGCACCACCAGGAACACCACCGAGGCGAGCGCCGTGAACAGCAGCAGTTCCTCGTTGATGAGCACCTGCCAGACCAGCAGGGCACCGAGGATCAGCCCGTTACGTAGCCACCTGCCGGGCTCGGTGAGCTTGACGGTCCGGTAGATGATGAGCGGCAACACGAAGTTGGCGAGGAAGTTCGGCTGCCCGTTGGCGTGCGAGATCATCCCCGGGGCGAAGCCGCACAGCGCCCCGGCCACGAACGCCGCCAGCCGGTTGCGGATCAGCGTGCGGGAGAGCAGCCAGTACCAGGTCGCTGCCGTGCCGGCCAGGCAGAGCGTCACCAGCACCGCGTACGCGATGTCCGGGCCGAAGGCCAACGTCACCGGCGCGAGCGGCACGGTCAGCCCGAGCACGGCGGTGTTGGCCATCAGGTTCACCCCGTCCGGCACGTTCAGCCGGGTCGAGAAGAACGGATTGCCGCCGTGCGTGACGAACCACGCGCCGTGCGCCAGGTACCAGTTGAACAGGGACTGATCGGTGGGGTTGGCGTCCACCACCCGGGTGGCCGGCGAAACCCACAGCCGGGCGGTCACCAACAACCCGCCGAGCAGATAGCAGAGGTAACCGAAGAGGTCCGGCAGGAGCCGGCGAAGGGTGTGCCGCAATGGCTGCGTGGGGGCCAACAGAGGAGCGTCGGCGGGGGGACCGACAAGTACGTCGGTCCGCGACATGGCTACACCGGTCGGCGTGCCACCGCGAAGACAGACTGACCGAACGGCGGCCGGACCCTCTGCTCCACGGCCTTGGTCAGCGGCAGGACCACCTTGTCGTACACCTTGACCATCGGCCCTTCCTTGGGCGCCATCCGGAAGATGCTGGTGGCGGTGTAGTAGCCCAGCAGCCCCAGCGCGTTCGCGTAGTGGATCCGCTCGACTTCCAGCCCGGCCTCGATCATCGCCTTGGCGAGGGTCTTCTTGGTGTACCGGCGGACGTGCCCGGTGGCGATGTCGACCGGGCTCATGGCGAACATGAACGCCGGCACGATGATCACCACCGCGCCACCCGGCCGGACCAGTTGGCCCATGCTGCGCAGCGCGCCGACGTGGTCGACGATGTGCTCCAGCACGTTGTAGGAGACGGCCCCGGTGAAGTCACCGCCGTCCTCGCAGGGCAGCAGCATCTCGCGCACGCTCACCGACGCGACGCCGGCCAGCCGCTCCTTGAGCAGTACCAGCCGTTCCGGGTCGGCTTCGGTGGCGGTGAAGTGCTGGAAGTGCGGCGCCCACTCCAGTGCGTAGTCACCGAGGCCGCTACCGACCTCGATCGGGTTGTCACCCAGGTGCGGGATCGCCAGTTCCACGAACCAGCGTCGGTGGTTCACCGCGGTGGCCAGGCCCTCCAGGACCTCGGCCTGTACCCGCTGGTCCCCAGTGATCTCGCCCATCCAGGTCCTCCGTCGTAGGGGTTCACCGGCCCGTCGAGGGGGCTGCAAGCGCCGTCCTCCCCGATGGCCCGTGGCGATACTGACTGACTATAGGTCCAGCAGACCGGCCAATTTGGGCCAATCGGGCGAACTTCAGCGGACAGCGCGGACTTCGCCGGCCGATACCGACCGACGTTGTGCACTCGTGTCCCAACGACACCCACCGACTCAACGACGCGCCCTTCCGGAAGGTTGTCCGCGGTTGAACAACCTTGCCGAATCACCGGCAACTAAGCAACCAACAGAACCTTCCCGATGTGCTCGGACCGCTCCACCACCTGGTGACCCAGCCCCGCATCGGCCAGCGGCACCCGCCGATCCACCACCGGACGGATCCGCCCCGCGGCGACCAACGGCCACACCTGCTCCCGTACCCCTGAAACGATCTCCGCCTTTTCGGACAGCGACCGGGACCGCAGCGTCGACCCGGTGATCACCGCCCGCTTCGCCATCACCGCCCCGAGGTTGACCTCCCCCTTCACCCCGCCCTGCAGACCGATCACCACCAGCCGCCCGTCAGTGGCCAGCGCCCGGAGGTTGCGGCCCAGGTAGGCCGCGCCCTGGATGTCGAGGATCGCGTCCACGCCGCGGCCACCGGTGAAGTCCCGCACCGCGTCGGTGAAATCCTCGGTGGCGTAGTCGATGGTGCGGGCCGCGCCCAGCTCACGCAGCGCCGCATGCTTGGCGGCCCGCGCGGTGGTCAACGCCGTCACCCCGAGCGCCGCCGCGAACTGCAGCGCGAAGGTGCCGATGCCGCTGCCGCCGCCGTGCACCAGCAGCGTCTGCCCCGCCCGCAGGCCGCCCAGGTTCGACCAGACCGTGCAGGCCACCTCCGGCAGCGCGGCCGCGTCAACCAACGACACCCCCGGGGGTACCGGCAGCAGCTGGCCCACCGGGACGGCCACCAGCTCCGCGTACCCACCCCCGGCGAGCAGCGCACACACCTCGTCGCCGACCGCCCACCCGCCGTCCGCATCCTGGCCGAGCGCGACGATCGTGCCGGCGCACTCCATCCCCGGATAGGGCGGCGCGTCCCGGCGGCGGGTCGTAGCGGCCCTGGCGTTGCAGCAGGTCCGCCCGGTTCACGCCGGCGGCGGCCACCCGCACCAGTACCTCCCCGGCAGCGGGCACCGGGTCGGGCACCTCCTGCCACTGGAGTACCTCCGGGCCGCCCGGCTCCGTGATCACAACGGCATACATAGCGGCTATTGTCCGGCGCTCGGTGGGTCGGCGCGCGACGGACGGGGTGGGTGGCGTCGGGGCGGGGTCGCGGCGCGGATCGCGGCCGGCGGAGATCTGGCAGACTGTAGCCGGCTCCGCGCCGCCCCCGGGTTGTTCGGAGTCACTGCGACCACTGCTGCGGCCGTCCCGGGCCGGCAGTGGTGGTCGTGGATCGGGAGGGCTCGCCTAGTGGCCGATGGCGGCAGTCTTGAAAACTGCTAGGGGCAGTGATGTTCCTCCAGGGTTCGAATCCCTGGCCCTCCGCTCCGACCAGCAAAACAGTAGGCCAGGCCGGGTTGCCGGCTCTTCGGAGATCGGGGCCAGCGCCGCCATGGCGAAGGGGGAATGCGATCCAGCCGGTGCCGGCGCCCCACCGGATAGGGGGATGAGACCCTCACCTTGCTGGGATGATCCGAGCCGTCCCCCGCCGGACGGGATAGCCCGTAGCATGTTTCACCACCACCGGGTGACGGTCGCTCATCAGATCGGGGCAGTTGCATCAGGTGCGTGATCGCGCACCGTAGCGGTGGCGACGCCTCTGTCGGGGAGATGCACGATGACGACGGCAACCGTTAACGACCCGACTGGGGCGACGACGACCGCTTCGGCCCGTGACTTGAGATGACCGTGATCGGACTGGTCGCGTCACCGGGGCCGGCTGCCGACCTGGCACAGGATCTCCTGCCGGATCTCACCGACCTGATCTCCGTTCGGCTGCCGGACGGCGGCTGGCAGATACGGCTGGCCGAAGACCGGCTGGTCGACGCCCCGGCAGACCTAAGCCGGCTGGTCGCCGCCGCCCGGCGCAGGCTGCTGGACGAAGCCTGGCAGATGGTCATCTGCATCACCGATCTACCGTTGGCAACCGAGCGCCGACCGGTGGTCGCCCACGCGAGTGCGACGCACGCTGTCGCCGTGCTGTCCCTGCCCGCGCTGGGCGCGGTGGGTGTGAGCCGCCGGGCCGCAATGCGATCGTGCGCCTCGTTGGGGCGCTGTTGGGCGAGGTCGACCGGGACAACGCGGCCCTCGATGATCGCGCCACCCGGCGGCGTCGGGCTGCGCTCTACCGCCGGATGCGCGAGCTGAACGAGTTGCCCACACCGGAAGGTCGAGCCGTCAGTCTGGTCACCGGCGTACTGACGGGAAATCTGCGGCTGCTGCTGGGCATGCTGCGAGCCAACCGGCCCTGGCGACTGGTTTCGCGGCTGTCCCGGGCTCTGGTCGCGGCCCTGGCCGTCGACATCCTCGCACTGGTGACCAGCGACATCTGGCGGCTCGCGAACGCGTTGGGGGCAGTGCGGCTGAGCATCCTTACCGTCGGTTCGGTACTCGCCGTGGCACTAAGCCTGGTGTTTGGCGCCGGTCTGTGGGAGCGGGTGCCGCCCCGGGTTGCCGGGCCCGGGATTCGCCAACAGGTGGCTCTGTTCAACATCGTCACGATTCTTACCGTGGTCATCGGCGCGGTAGCGCTGTATGGCGCGCTGGTGATGCTGACTGCGGTGGGGGTGCTCGTCATGGTTCCGGCCGGTCTGATCGCCGCTACCCTCGGTCATCCAGTCGGTATCGGTGACCAGGTGCAGCTGGCATGGTTGGCCAGCTCTCTCGGCACACTCGGCGGGGCGCTGGGAGCCGGGTTGGAAAGCGACGAAGCGGTACGTGAGGCTGCATACGGTTATCAACCGGATAATGAGTTGTCCGCCGATCGTTGACGTCTGCCGCCGTTATAGCGACTGCAGGCTTCGTGCTCGCCGAGATAGCGGCCCCGCCAGGCACCCAGGTGCACCTCCACGCCGCCCGTGATCATGCCACCGGGGCGGTCCTGGCGCAGGTAGCGGCGGACGGGAAAGCAACGAGATCACCGCGTTCGACACCGCTACTCCCGACGGGTCTGCTGGTCGGCGGCACACCTTCGGGGAATCGTCCCCCGCCAGCCGTGCGGGCAGGAATGCTGGACAGCGTGACGGGAAGGTTCCTGCCGGGCAGGTGTGCCGTGATGTTGCCTGCGGTGCGGTTGCGCCGTGGCTGAGCGCGGTGGTACGGCGCCGCAGGGCGGCCTGCGGCGGGTACTGGTTCCGTTGGCGCTGGCTCAGTTCATCTGCAGCTTCGCCGGTTCCAACATGAACGTCATGATCAACGACATCAGCCGGGACCTGGACACCACGGTTCAGGGCGTACAGGTGGCGATCACGATCTTCCTGCTGGTGATGGCCGCTCTGATGATCCCCGGCGGGAAGCTGACCGACAAGTACGGCCGGAAGCGGTGCTTCACCGTGGGCCTGGTGCTGTACGGCATCGGTGCACTGATCAGCGCCGCATCACCCGGACTGGGCGTACTCATCCTGGGCAACTCGATCTTCGAGGGTGTCGGTACGGCACTGCTGATCCCGCCGGTGTACATCCTGACGACCCTGCTGTTCACCGATGTCCCGTCCCGAGCACGCGCCTTCGGCATGATCAGCGCCCTGGGCGGCATCGGTGCGGCGGCCGGTCCACTGGTCGGCGGACTCATCACGTCGGCTATCAGCTGGCGAGCGGCGTTCATCTTCCAGGCGTTGATCATCGTCACGATCCTCGTGCTCAGCCGGAACATCCACGACCCGTTGCCAGCGGACCCGACCCGCACCTTCGACGTCGGCGGCGCCGTCCTCTCGGCCGTCGGCCTGGTACTGGTGGTCACCGGCATCCTGGCGGCCGACAACAACGGCTGGCTCATGCTGATCCTGCTTCTGGCCGGCGCGGGCGTGCTGGCGGTGTTCGTCCGGACGTCACGGGCCAAGGAGCGCAGCGGCCGGCCCACCCTGCTGTCCATGAAGCTGTTCAACAACCGGACCTCGAATCTCGGCCTGATCACCCAGAACGCCCAGTGGCTGGTGCTGATGGGCGTGTCCTTCGTGGTGTCAGCCTTCCTGCAGGTCGTCCGGGGCTACGACGCGATCCAGACCGGGGTGATCTTCACGGCCACCACCGCCGGCCTGCTCGTCTCGTCGCTGGCGGCGGAACGGTTCGCGAAGCGCCGCAGCCAGCGGACCCTGATCGTCGGCGGCTTCGTGGTCACCATCGCGGGGACCGGGGTGCTGCTGGCGATGGTGACCGTCTCGAAGAGCGCCTGGGCGTTCGCGCCGGGGCTGTTGTTCATCGGGCTGGGGCTCGGCCTCATGCTCACGCCGTCGGTCAACATCGTGCAGTCGAGCTTCCCCGACAGCCTTCAGGGCGAGATCTCGGGGCTGTCCCGCAGCGTCTCCAACCTCGGCTCGTGCCTCGGTGCCGCGATCGCCGGCACGGTCATCGTCGCCGGCATCACCAAGACACCGGAGCGCTCGTACGCGCTCGCCATCGTCGTCGTCGCGGTGGTCGCCATCGCCGGCCTGGTGGCGGCCGCCAAGCTGCCCCGTACGTTCGATCCAGTCGAAACCGAATGACCGCTGGGGGCTGGGGCGGCGGGGCGGGGCGGCACCCCTCGTCAGGGCCCCGCCCCGCCGCACCAGCGGTCTACCGCCAGGTGTCGTCGAAGGTCACCGTGCCACCGGACGGGGTGGCGACACTGCGGTTCGGGTCGCTCTCCCAGACCACGGTGCCGTCGGCGTTCTTGCGGAGGTACTTGAACTCCACGGTCGCCGAGCCCGGCAGCGTCGCCGTGCCGGTCCAGGTGCCAGCGTCCTCCTTTGTCAGCGCCACCGCAGCCCCGGGATCCCAGGACCCCAGCGTCGGCACCCCGCCCACGATGAACAGGCTCTGCCCCGGATCCGCGGTCACGTGCAGGGTGATGTTGGCCTGCACCATGGCCCCGGCCTCCCAGCCGTCCACTTCGGACAGCCAGCCGTCAGCGGGCACAGCGGCGCTGCGGTTGGGCCGGTTCTCCCAGATCACCGTGCCGTCAGCGGCCAACTTGACGTACTTGTACTCGAACGCCGTACCGGCCGGGATCGCCACCTGCGTGGACCACGTCGGGTAGGTGGCGGAGGAGAGGACGACGGCGTGCGCCGGGTCCCAGTTGCCCAGGGCCGGCGTGCCGCCCACGACAGCCAGCCGCTCGCCGGGTGCCACCACGGCGTACGCGCTGAAGGTGACTTTGGCCGACGCGGCCGGGCTGGCCTTGCGCACCCGGTGGGTCACGTCGATCGCGAGGGCGGTGAGGCCGGGCACCGTGGTCTGCAGGCTGCCGTCGGCGGCCACCGTGACGGTCGGGCCGGTGCAGTTGTTGCCGCGGACCGTGCCGTGCGCGATGTCGCAGTAGGTGCCGGCCGGCAGGCCGGTGTCGAAGGCCCGGGTGACGGCGGTGTTCTCCCGGTTGACCACGACGTAGCCGCGGCCGTCACGGGCGAAGGCGACGGCGTTGCTGCCGTTGCTCCACCAGCGGGTGACCGGGGCGCTGCCGACCGCGTTGCGGAAGCCGACCATGCCCAGAGTGCTCGCCGTGCGGTCCGCGCACAGCCAGCCGCCGGGGCCGGAGGTGACGCCGCCGCACCGGAACGGTCTTCACGTCGCCGTTCGCGGCGGTGTTCGGCGGGCCGGCGTCGGTGCTGGTGAAGCCGTACCCGGAGAGCAGCAGCGGGTGGCCGTAGGGCCAGGCGAGTTCGAAGGTGACGCCGAGGTCGTAGAGCGGGCCGTCGTAGTAGGTCAGGGTGCCGCCGCTGGTGTCGCGTTCGGTGTCGTGGCTGTCGACGTAGACGACGGCGTTCGCGCCGCCGGTGAAGCCCCAGGCCTCGCCGAAGAGGTTGAGCCAGTCGAGTTTGCCGCTCTTGAAGACCCGGGAGAGCTGCTGGCCGTAGGCGTCCTCGATGACGTTGCCGACCGGCAGGTAGTCGTTCTTACTGATCGGGGCGGTGCCGAGGACTTCCTGGTAGAGGTAGGCGGGGCGGATCAGCCTGGTCTTGATGGCGGCCAGGTCGGTGGCGGGGATGTGCTTGGCGGCGTCGATGCGGAAGCCGTCGACGCCCAGGCGGAGCAGGCTGTTGAGGTACCCGGCGATGTCGGCGCGCACGTCGTCCTGCTCGGTGGCCAGGTCGGAGAGGCCGAGCAACTCGCAGTTCTGGATCTCCCAGGCGTCGTTCCAGTCGTGGATGGTGTCGTCGCCGTTGCGGCCGCAGTGGTGGAAGTCGGTGCTGTCGTAGAGGTGCGGGTAGGCGTACTTGCCGTACTTCGTGCCGGCGCTGCCGACGCCGCCGTCTGGCTGGCCGGTCATGTGGTTGACGACGGCGTCGACGTAGACCCGGACGCCCGCACGGTGGCAGGTGTCGACCATGCGGGCGAACTCGCGGGCGTCACCGTAGCGGCTGTCCAGCTTGTAGCTGACCGGCTGGTACGCCTGCCACCACGGGTAGCCCTGGTCGGGCAGTTCGACGTGCTCCTGGGGCGGGGAAACCTGGACGGCGCCGTACCCGGCGGGGCCGAGGACGGTGGCGCACTCGCGGGCCACGTCCGGCCACGGCCACTGGAACAGGTGGGCGGTCACGTCGTGGGCGGCCGGTGCGCTGGCGGCGGTCGACGGCGGGTGGGCGGAGGCGCTGGCGGGCAGCGCGGTGAGGGTGACGGTGGCCAGGCTCAGCGCGAGCGCCACAGCGAGGGGACGTTTCACGGGGGATGCTCCTGGGGTGGGGAGGGATTGTTCCTCCACTGTGGACAGACGAAGCGGAGCCCATCGGGCGGGAAGCGGGCCGAGATCGGCTCCGGGACGGCCGGAGTACCGACAGAAATTTCCGATTTCGCAAGGTCTTGCAAGAGCGTCCTGATGCTAACGGCGTCTCTGGCCCTGCGTAAAGAGGCGGTTACGGCGGACGACGGCATGCAACTCCGTGCAAAATGTGAGAGGACTTGCAGTTCGTTTGGCCCGCCCCCGCTCGGGGAACATTCATTTCAGGCGTCACCGCAGCCAGGCGACGCCCCCGGTACAAGGAGGTACCCGATGTCAGCCACAGATAAGGCCAGCAACGAGTGGGACGAGGCCAAGGGCAAGGTGAAGGAGTTCGTCGGCGACAAGACCGACAACGAGAGCCTGCAGGCCGAAGGTATTGAGGACCAGGCCGGCGCCAACGCCAAGCAGGCCGGTGAGCACCTCAAGGACGCTGCCCACGACGCCAAGGACGCAGTCACCGGGCACGAGTGACCGAAGCACCCCATACGAGGGGCGGCACCTGCGCGGTGCCGCCCCTCGCCGTGTCGTCGACACGGCAATCGCGCAGTTCCCCAGCGGCCCGGCAACGGTCCGGAAGATGCTTGTGTACGGGAGGACCCATGACACCCACGCGCGGTACCGCCGCCCTGCAGATCCTGCTCGCCGAGGACGACCCGGCCGATGTCGCACTGGTCGAGGACGCCTTCACCACCCACCGGCTCACCGGCAACCTGCACCACGTACCCGACGGCCTGGAGGCGCTGGCCTTCCTGCGCCGCGAGGGCCGCTACAACGAAGCGCCCCGGCCGGACCTGGTCCTTCTCGACCTGAACATGCCCCGGATGAACGGCCGGGACGTGCTCGCCCAGGTCAAGGCAGATGAGCTCCTCCGGACCATTCCGGTGGTGGTCTTCTCCACCTCCGCCGTCCCCACCGACGTGGTGGCCAGCTACAGCTCGCACGCCAACGCGTACGTCACCAAACCGATCGACCTGGAAGCCTTCCAGCGGGTGATCACCGAGATCCACGGCTTCTACGGCGACCTGGTCACCCGCGCACCCGGCAGCTGACACCCTCGCGCCGAGGCTCAATACCCGTAACTTTTGACTTGCTTCGATTCGGTGCTGCGACTCTCTGAATAGCCGGTATCAGCGATGATTCGATACAGAACACTCGAGTTGGTGCGCCGGGGCACGGCCCTTTCGGCCGTGCCCCGGGTGCTTTGTTGGATGTGTTGGCCCGTCAGAACAGGCGCAGTGCGTTCCAGTTCCAGCCGACGCTGGCGGGGGCGCTGTAGCCGACGCTGAAGGAGCCGAGGTGGCCGCTGGTGTCGGCGGTCGAGGTGTAGAAGCCGATCGAGTTGTCGGCGGCGTGGTAGGCCATCACCGCGTCGTCACGGCCGTCACCGTTGAAGTCCCCACCCACCAGCCGGATCGAGTTCCAGTCCCAGCCCGCCGAAGCCGGCACGGTGTAGCCCACAGTGAACGAGCCGAGGTGGCCACTGCTGTCGGCGGTAGAGGTGTAGAAGCCGATCGAGTTGTCCGTCGCGTGATAGGCCATAGCCAGATCGGCACGGCCATCACCATTGAAATCACCAGGAACGAACCGCAGCGCGTTCCAGTCCCAGCCCGCCGAAGCCGGCACCGTGTAGCCCACAGTGAACGAGCCGAGGTGGCCACTGCTGTCGGCGGTCGAGGTGTAGAAGCCGATCGAGTTGTCCGTCGCGTGATAGGCCATAGCCAGATCAGCGCGGCCATCACCATTGAAATCACCAGGAACGAACCGCAGCGCGTTCCAGTCCCAACCCGCCGAAGCCGGCACCGTGTAACCGACAGCGAACGAACCGAGGTGGCCACTACTGTCGGCGGTCGAGGTGTAGAACCCGATCGAGTTGTCGCTGCGGTGATACGCCATAGCCAGATCGGCACGGCCATCACCATTGAAATCACCAGGAACGAACCGCAGTGCGCTCCAGTCCCAACCCGCCGAAGGCGGCACCGTGTAGCCCACAGTGAACGAACCGAGGTGGCCACTGCTGTCGGCGAGAGCCGTATAGAAGCCGATCGAGTTGTCCGTCGCGTGATAGGCCATAGCCAGATCGGCACGGCCATCACCATTGAAATCACCAGGAACGAACCGCAGCGCGTTCCAGTCCCAACCCGCCGAAGCCGGCACCGTGTAACCGACAGTGAACGAACCGAGGTGACCGCTGCTGTCGGCGGTCGAGGTGTAGAACCCGATCGAGTTGTCAGCGGCGTGGTACGCCATCACCTCGTCAGCGCGCCCGTCGCCGTTGAAGTCCCCGCTCAGCGGAGCCACCGCGTCCTCGCCCGGTGCCGCAGAGGAGCCGGCAAGTCGCGCAAGACCGTCCAGCGTGCCGTTGAACACATCCCAGTCTCTCGTCGCTCCGGTCTGGCAGTCCGGGATGTCGTACTGCCAGAAGGTCCAGTTGGTTCCCCATCCGGGTACCGAGGGCGGCGTTGAGTTGCAGGAGCTGATGTCCAGCACCTTTCCCGCGAAGGCAGCGGAGTTCCCGGTGCACGGGTTCCACCAGTTGACGTTGGTGTAGATCGTCGGCGCTCGCCCAATATGGGCCTGCACCTCACCGACGAACGAGCTGATCCAGCTCACCATCCCGCTCTGGCTCAGTCCGTAGCAGGTCGGTGTACCGGAGAGATAGGGCCACTCCATGTCCAGCATCGGCGGCAGGGTCCTCCCGTCGTTAGCCCACTGCATGTTGCTGAGGAACTGGTCGGCCTGACCGACCGGGTTGCCGAGATCGGGGCGGCCGAACGCATAGGCGCCAGCAAAGATGCCGACACTCTTGGCGGTGTTGTAGTCGCTGCCGAAGTGCGGGTTGACGTACAGGCCGGCGGAGACAACCTCCGTCGCCTTGATGTAGGTGAACTTCACACCGTTGGCGGCCTCGGTGCTCCAGTTGATCGTCTTGCCGTTTTCCCAGTCGTGACCGGAGACGTCAATGCCGATGGGGTAGCCCGTGGGTGTGGTCGCGGTGGCGACCGCCGGCCCGGCCCGGTCGGCCGATGTGGTCGATCTGTGCAGGCTGGTCCCTCTTCCGAGCCATCCGCCGCCATCGTCTACAGGGCTTGACGATGCGGACGCGTGTGCCGCGCCGGCTCCAGCGAAGACGCTGGTACCGGTGGCGATGATCAGCACAAGGCCGGCGGTCAGGAGGTTGCGGGTCGTTGTCAGTTTCATGGCAGGGGTCCTCTTCAGTCGTGGGAGATGCGGGGGTGTCGAGCGTGACCGCGTAGCGCGCCGTCGGTTGGTGCGCCGGGGCACGGCCCTTTCGGCCGTGCCCCGGGTGCTTGTTGGATGTGTTTGCCGGTCAGAACAGGCGCAGTGCGTTCCAGTTCCAGCCGGCGCTGGCGGGGGCGCTGTAGCCGACGCTGAAGGAGCCGAGGTGGCCGCTGGTGTCGGCGGTCGAGGTGTAGAAGCCGATCGAGTTGTCGGCGGCGTGGTAGGCCATCACCGTGTCGTCACGGCCGTCACCGTTGAAGTCCCCACCCACCAGCCGGATCGCGTTCCAGTCCCAGTCCGCTGAGCCCGGCGCCGTGTAGCCGATGGTGAAGGAGCCGAGGTGGCCGCTGCTGTCGGCGGTCGAGGTGTAGAAACCGACCGAGTTGTCCGTCGCGTGGTAGGCCATAGCCAGATCAGCGCGGCCATCACCATTGAAATCACCGGGAACGAACCGGATCGAGTTCCAGTTCCAGCCCGCCGAAGCCGGCGCCGTGTAGCCCACAGTGAACGAGCCGAGGTGGCCGCTGCTGTCGGCGGTCGAGGTGTAGAAGCCGATCGAGTTGTCGCTGCGGTGGTACGCCATAGCCAGATCGGCGCGGCCGTCACCGTTGAAATCGCCAGGAGCGAACCGCAGTGCGCTCCAGTCCCAGCCCGCCGAAGCCGGCACCGTGTAGCCCACAGTGAACGAACCGAGGTGGCCACTGCTGTCGGCGAGAGCCGTATAGAAGCCGATCGAGTTGTCCGTCGCGTGATAGGCCATAGCCAGATCAGCGCGGCCATCACCATTGAAATCACCAGGAACGAACCGCAGCGCGTTCCAGTCCCAGCCCGCCGAAGCCGGCACCGTGTAGCCCACAGTGAACGAACCGAGGTGGCCACTGCTATCGGCGGTCGAGGTGTAGAACCCGATCGAGTTGTCCGTCGCGTGATAGGCCATAGCCAGATCAGCGCGGCCATCACCATTGAAATCACCAGGAACGAACCGCAGCGCGTTCCAGTCCCAACCCGCCGAAGCCGGCACCGTGTAACCGACAGTGAACGAACCGAGGTGACCACTGCTGTCGGCCAGAGCCGTGTAGAACCCGATCGAGTTGTCAGCGGCGTGGTACGCCATCACCTCGTCAGCGCGCCCGTCGCCGTTGAAGTTCCCGCTCAGCGGAGCCACCGCGTCCTCGCCGACGAGGCAGTGGAGCCGCCATCGTCGACGATGTGGTCGTACCGGATGGGACTGTAGGTGAGCAGGTCGGAATAGAGGTCCTTGCCCAGGTAACCGAAGTTGCTCTGCGCGAAGGGGTTCTGACTGTCTCGTCGTCCCTGTTGAACGAGTAGACGTAGGCGCCCTGGTGGGTGTTGGTTGGATCGACCTACTTGGCGAACAGTTCGATGTGCCCGTCCCGGACGACGGCGTCACCCGGAAGGAGGCCGTCGATTCCCCCAGACACCGACGACCAGGGGTGACTCGCGTCGTGTGAGTGTCGGAAGTCGTCCGTGACCGGACTGTCACCCGTGCCGTCAGGCAAGCCGAGGTTCGGCAGGTGCCACGCCATGGATACCAGGCCTGAGCAGTCCCTACGGTAGGTCATTCCACCGCCGTCGCTGGCCCACGGGCCCGTCTGGGTGTACGTGAAGCCTTGGTTGACCCAGTACTGGGCACGGGAGAGCGCCTCGGACCGGGCGATGGCGCCGCCCGCCGTGGAAGCTGCGTGCGCCGGTGTGGGGTGTGCCAAGACCGTGCCCGTGAGACCGATGGCGGCTCCCAGGCCACCGGCGATGGCGACGGCGAGCGCGGTTCGGGTGATGCGATTGCTGCTGTGCTTGGACATGGCGGATCCCTTTCGTGGAGGACGTTGGTGGGAACTGGTTGGGGCGACCCGTCAGGCGAAAGCCGCGCAGGCCTCGGTGACACTCGGGTTGTTGTCGCCGCAGTCGAGGCTGTTGCCGCTGGCTAGCACGCGCCACTGACCGGCCGTGTATTGGAGGAAGAACTCGTTGCCGTCCGGCCGGGCGCCACTGGCGTTGAGGTTGGGCACGGCATAGAGCCGGGCGAATCCCTTGACGCAGTTGTAAATCTTGACCTGCTCGACCCCGGTGGGCAGGTTGGTGGCCTGCGTCCGGATGTAGGACAACAGCACCTGTTGATCGCATGGACTGCCGGATGAGACGGAGGATTGCCCGTCACTGGACGCGGTCCCCGCCGGTTTTGTAGTGGCCGATGTCGTCGCGGCGGCAGTCCCGGAAGGCAGCGCGCCGGGAGGCTGCGCGGGAGTTCCGGTGACGGATGCGGCAGTCCCGGTCTGCGGGGTCGCCGACGCGGCGCCCGTGGCCGCCCGTGGGTGGCTGCTGCCGGCACAGCCGACCAGGCACAGGGACGCCGCCGCCAGGACGGCCAGGCCGAGGATTCGCCGGCGCGCCGCCGAGCGGCCGTGGCCGGACAGTTCGAGGTGTTTCATCGATGCTCCCAGTTCTCATCGGGGGTCGACCGGCGGTGCTGCCGATCGGACGAGAACAGATTTGCGTCACGCGCTGTAGTAGGGCGGTAGCGCGCCTTCACGATCGCTGTACCGCAGCCACCGCGACGGGTACCCACGACCGTCACCGCGCGCGTACTCTCAGCGTGGCAAGCGAGGCACGTCCCGAAAGAGGGAGCAGATGGAGTTTCGGCTGCTCGGACCCGTTGAGGTAAGAGACGGGGCAGGCCCTCTGGCGCTCGGTGGCGCGAAGGTCCGGACGCTGTTGGCCGCTCTGCTACTCGCCCCCGGCCGGGTCGTCTCCACGGACCGGCTGATCGAGGCCATCTGGGACGAGGATCCGCCAGCCACCGCTCCAGCGATTCTGCAGACGTACGTCTCCCGGCTGCGCCGGGCCATCGGAGCCGACGGCACTCAGGTGATCCGTACCCATCCGACCGGTTACCTGGTAAACATCAGCGACGGCGTACTGGATCGGCAGCTGTTCGACAGACACGCCGCCGAGGGCCGGGCCGCGATCGCGGCCGGCCGGTTTCCAGCCGCGCTGGACGCATACCGCGCGGCTGAGGAGCTCTGGCGCGGACCGGCGCTGGATGGAGCCCGGACCGCCCGTCTCCTCCCCGAGGCGGTGCGCCTCGACGAACAGCGCATCGCCGTGGTCGAGGGACGGGTCGCGGCGGAACTTGCCCTCGGCGGCGGCGGCGACCTGGTGGGTGAGTTGTCGATGCTGGTGGAGCGGTTCCGGACCCGGGAGCCGCTACGTGGCCAGCTGATGCTCGCCCTACACCGCAGTGGCCGAACCCCGGACGCGCTCGCCGTCTACCGGCAGGGCCGCCAAGCGCTCATCGACGAGCTGGGGATCGATCCCGGAGCCGAACTGAGCGGCTTGCACGATGCGATCCTGCGCAGCGATCCAGCGCTGATGCCCGGCCAACCCGGCGAGTCTGGCCCGGCCCAGATCACGATGACGCAGCCGCACGTGCCGCAGCCACCGCTGAACAGCCGCCGCGCGACGCGGATTACCCGGAGAAGGTCGCGGGCCCGGTTGCGCACCAGCCGGCGCAACTGCCCCCGGACCCGACCGACTTCACCGGTCGTGACCTGCTCGTCCAGCAGCTCATCGGGCAATTCGACGGTTCCCATCGGGCCACCGCAATTGCGGTCGTGGCCGGCCCCGGCGGCGTCGGCAAGTCGGCGCTGACCATCCACGTCGGCCACCAGCTGCGGTCGGTGTACCCCGACGGCCAGCTCCACGTGGACCTGCGTGGCACCGGGCCGGTGCCAGCCTCGCCGGCCGAGGTGCTGGGCCGGTTCCTCCGGGCGCTGCAGGTCGACCCGAACGCGATACCGACCAGCGAGGATGAGCGGATGGACGCGTACCGCAGCTGCCTGGCCGGCCGTCGGATGCTCGTCGTACTGGACGATGCCGCCAGCGAGCAGCAGGTGCGCCCGCTCCTGCCGGGCAGCAGCGGCTGCGGGGTACTGATCAGCGCGCGCAACCGGCTGCCCGGCCTGGCCGGCGCGCAGCTCGTCGAACTCGACATGTTGACCATCGACGAGGCGACCACGCTGCTTGCCCGGGTCGCTGGCGCCGACCGCATCCAGGGTTCGCCCGACGCGGCGAGCCGGATTGTCCGTTCCTGTGGGCGCCTGCCCCTGGCGGACGCATCGCCGGCGCCCGCCTCGCCACCCGCCGGCAGTGGTCCCTCGGCCTGCTCGCCGACGGCTCGCCGACGAGCGCCGCCGTCTCGACGAACTGCGCGTCGGCGACCAGCAAATTCGTGCCACCATCGAAATGAGCTACCGCGGCCTGGACAGCGCGGCCCGGACCGCCCTGCGCCGGCTCGGCCGGCTCGGCCTGCCGGACTTCCCGGGCTGGGTGGTCACCGCGCTACTCGACGCCGACCCGGCGACCGCCGAGACCGTCATCGAACAGCTGGTAGATGCCCATCTGGTGGACTACACGTTCGTCGACGAGACCGGCAGCGCCCGTTATCGGCTGCACGACCTCATCCGGATCTACGCCGGGAACAGGCCGAACGCGACGAACCGGAGAATGCCCTGCTGGCCGCGACCACCAGGGCCTTGACCGGGTGGTCGGCCGTGCTGGGCCGCCTGATCGAGCACATCGTCGGCCGCGCCACCTCCGGCGCGATCCGCGTCTCACCAGCGGCGCCGGTCCGGCCGGTCGCCCCGGAGCTGGCCGCCGCCGCCCTCGCCGACCCCCGAGGCTGGCTGGACGCGGAGCAGACCTCGCTGGTACTGGCGGTGGAGCTTGCTGCCGAGTTTGGGCTCGACGGGATCGCCGTCGAGCTCGCCACGATGCTGTGCGCCTCCGGTTACCCACTCAACCACGTCGACGATCTCTGGAACCGGGTCCACAAGGTGGGCCTCCAAGCCGCCCGGAGATCCGCGGACACACACGGGGAAGCGGTCCTGGTGGCTGCCCTCGGGCAGCGCCGGTACGAGCAGGACCAGTTCGCCGAGGCACGCCGGCACCTCTCGGAGGCAGTGACCCTGTTCCGGGATCTGGGGATCAGCGGGGGGAAGCGGCCAGCCTGGTCGCGCTCGGGTTGGCGTGCCGTGACCAGGGCTACCTGCCTGAGGCACAACACTTTCTCCGAAATGCGGCGGACAGGTCCGGGCGCTCGACGACGATCAGGCGCTCGCCCACTGGCAACGCATCCTCGGCTCGGTACACCTCGAACAGGGTCACTTCGTGGAGGCCGACGCCGCGTTGGAGGAGGCTCTGGCGGCCTGCCGCAGAGTCGGCAACGGCGCGGGACAGCCCTCACCCTGCGCACGATCGGCCTGGCACATCGGGCGCGCGGGCGGCTGGTCGAGTCCGAACAGGCGTTGAGCCAGGCGCTGGCCATCTTCCGCGACCTCGGCGACCTGACGGTGGAGGCGTTGAGCCTGCGGGCACTGGCCAAGACGCAACTGCGGATGGGACGTGTCGCCGAGGCCCAGACATCGCTGGACGCCGCTCTGCAGGTACACCGGGCACGACATGACCGGTGGAGCGAGGCGATGGCCCTGCGTACCCTCGGCGAGCTGGAACTGGCCAACGGACGGCTGGCACCCTGCGACCGCTGGCTCGCCGAAGCACTGGCGATCTTCCAGGAACAGGGCGCCACCCTGTTCGCCGCCCGTACCCTGCGGGACATCGCCACCCTCCGGCAGGCGCGGGCGAGGACGCGCAGGCGCGACTGGCCCGCGCGGACGCCGTCGAGGCATTCCGCCGCCACGCGCCCGCGAATACGGCGAGCTGACCAGCTGACCGGACGGACGGTCGGGGCTACAGCGCATTGTCAGCGGCTCTGCAGCGCAGCCGGGACACTGTGGAGACGGCCGGCTGCCTCGCGGTCGTACCCGCCGACCTCAGGAGAGCGCGCGATGACCATGCCGGCCGGCGAGCCAGGCCTCGCGGCGGTACCCGTCCGTGACCGTGGCGAGATGCTCATCAACGTGGCGGCCAGCTCACCGTGGCTGGTCGCCGACAGCCACCGTGCGTCCGGCAGGTACCCCGGCCCCACGTATCTGCGCACCGGAGTGGTCGATCGGCTGGTAGTAGCCAGAGCCTGCTCCCCCGTGACCTCCTCCTCCTGGTGGTGGCCGGTTACTGGCCAGCGACTCTGGCACCCGACAGCGCAACGGCGGCGGACGCCGGTCTCCTGCCGGCCGCGCACCCCACCGGCGGAGCCGTGGACCTGACGCTGTGCGGATCAACCAGCACTCCACTGCGCCTCGACCGACGACTGGACTCCTGACTGCCTCACCTGCGCCAGCATGCCCACCGGCGTCGCTAGCGACCCGCCGGAGGAGCCGCAGGGGGAACACCGGGACATGCTGACCACCGCTCTGAAGACCATGGATAGCGTCAACCATCCAGCTCGCTGGTGGCATTGGTCGTACGGCGACCAGTACTGGGCTTTCCGGACCGCGGCATCGCACGCCCGCTACGGCACAGTGCGGGTTTGCCACATTTGCGGCTCTGGGCACGGTGATGGTGATACCTGTTGATCTATGTCAACAGGATTCTGAACAACGATGTGATGCCCGGTAGCTGACGCATTCCTGCCTAGGCAGGAATGCTGATGGCAGGCTGCGGGCGGCAGCCGGCAAGCTGGAGATCATGACGGTACGCGCGGTGGTTTTCGATATCGGTGGCGTCCTGGAGATCACCCCGGACCTGGGTGTCGACGCCAAATGGCAAACCCGGCTGGGCCTGTCCGAGGAGGAGTACCGGACAAGGACCCGGCCCATCTGGCGGGGCGGCTGCCTCGGGGAATTCACCCTCGACGAGGTACACAGTGAGCTCGCCGAGGCGCTGGCCATCGACCCGGAGACGGTGGACGCGATGATGGCCGACGTCTGGGTCGAGTACCTCGGCACGCTCAACACCGAGCTGCGCGACTGGTTCGCCGCACTACGCCCCCGCTACCGCACCGGCATCCTCAGCCACAGCTTCGTCGGCGCCCGCGAGCGCGAGGCCGCCGCCTACGGCTTCCCCGACCTGGTCGACGAACTGATCTACTCGCACGAGGTCGGCATCGCCAAGCCCGACCCGAAGGTGTACGAGCTGACCTGCGCGCGACTCGGCGTCCGCCCCGACGAACTGGTCTACCTGGACGATGTCCCGGTCTGCGTGGACGCGGCCCGCGACCTCGGCATCCACGCGATCCTGTTCCAGGACAACGCCCAGGCCATCGCCGCCATCGAAGCCCTGCTCGCGGCCTGACCCTGGCGGCTTCGCCCTCGTCAGGACCCGTCGCCGGTGATCTCGTCGATGGTGACGCCGCTGCGGTCGGCCCGCGCCGCGCCCCAGTCGTACAACGCCTGCAGGACCGGGGCCAGGCTGCGGCCCTCGTCGGTGAGCTGGTAGTCGACCGAGGCGGGCACCGTCGGGTACTCGCGCCGGCTGACCAGGCCGTCGTCCTGTAGTTCCCGCAGCCGCTGGATCAGCATCTTCTCGCTGATCTGCGGCATCCGGCGGCGGAGTTCCCCGTAGCGGTGCACGCCCTCCTTCAGGTGGGCGAGGATCACCGAGCGCCATTTGCCGCCGATGAGGTCGACAGCCAACTCCACCGGACAGTGGTACACCTTGTCCGCCACGTTCTCCCCCGGGTACTTACCGATTGGTGCGTTCTTGATCCGCTTCGCCGGCTGTGATCGGCTGGGTAGGTGATTGTCGAGTACATCAGGTACCGGGCGGCTGGCGCGCTGCGTCACAACATCCGGAGTGCGCGGTGACGGGGGCGGCCGGCCCGGGTGACGGCGCGCCACCCAGCCTGTACGAGTGGGCCGGCGGCAGCGACGCCTTCGTCGCGGCTGTGCGAGGCCTTCTACCGCCTGGTCCTCGCCGACGACCTGCTGGCACCGATGTTCGCCCACATGCACCCCGACCACGCCCGGCACGTGGCGACCTGGCTCGCCGAGGTCTTCGGCGGCCCGGCCAGCTACACCACCGGGCACGGCGGGTACCCGAACATGCTGGCCCACCACCTCGGCAAGGCGATCAGCGAGCCGCAACGCCGCCGCTGGGTCAACCTGATGCTGGACGCCGCCGACGAGGTGGGCCTGCCCGCCGATCCCGAGTTCCGGGCGGCGTTCGTCAGCTACCTCGAATGGGGTACCCGGCTCGCGGTACTCAACTCCCAGCCCGGCGCCGACCCGGTCCGCCAGGCGCCGGTCCCCCACTGGGGCTGGGGCGTCGCCCCGCCATACCAGGGCTGACCACCACCCGGCGACTGATCAGTTTTCGCACCCGATTCCGTCGCCGTCGCTGTCGAGGTCGTAGATGTCGCTGCCGACGACGGTGACCGGGCCCTGGACGTAGGCGGGTCCGTTTCCGCTTCCGCCGGCACAGTCGACGTCGCTGGCGATGGGTACGCAGGCGCCGGTGTAGTTCGGGTCGCACTTCTTGGTCTGCTTGGTGCCGACTGCGATCACCTCGGTGACCGGCTGCTTGGTCACCTTCTCGGAGACCAATGTCTTGCTGGTCTGCACACCGTTCGTGAACGTCACTTCGAAGGTGACGGTCTTGGTCCCGTTGACACCCTTGGTGCGCACCTTCGTCGTGCCCTGCGCCAGGGACGAGTCGTTCACCCGCTTACTGCTGAACGGAATCGTCTGCGTTTCAGTAACCGTCTGCTTGCCGAGGCTCGGTGTCGGGGAGGCGCTCGGGGTGGCAGTCGGCTGCGATCCGGTGGGGCCGGAGGTGAGGCCGGCGAGAGTCCGGTGGCCAGCGGATGGTCGGCGGCGGTCTGCGCCGATCCACTGTCCGGGTTGTTCGCGCTGTTCACCGCACCGACAACCGCCGCACCCCCACAGCACATCACCAGGAGGGCCGCGAAGACCACGAAACCCTTGCCCGTGTCCGGAATGCGCTTCCACCAGCGACGGACCGCGCCGCCCTGCGACTGCGGGACAGGCTGGGGCCAGGACGCGTAGCTCGGAACCGGCGGGCCATAGGGAGGCGTCCATAAGGAGGGACGCCCGGTGGCGGGTTCGGACGGGAGTTTCGGGTGTTGCTGGTCGGCAAATTGGTCACGGTTTCATTGTTCTCAGCCGATCCCTGCGGTCATCGCCCAGCCAGCCAGGAACCCGGGGAACCCGAACAGTCTCGATCGATGATTGGGCGGGCCGCCCGACCCGATGGCCTCCCGTCGTCCCTTGATCGGCGTCGACGCCCACCACTTCAGGTGAGTCCGGTGTCGCGGAGAGTTGCTCAGATCAGTGGTGCGGGACCGTCCGAGAACTGATCAGCGCATCGAGTTGACGATCATCAAGACCGCTTCACCCATGGCGTACCGGGAATCCAGGGTCTTGAGAATGTCGTCGACCGACAACCGGGGAGCCAACCTCCCGGACCTCGCCGCGATCGCCTGCACCGCCACCAACGCCCGGAGCGGGTCGAGGCCGACTGTGTCCGCGGCCAACTCGGCGGGCGCGACAACCTTGATCCCGGCCGGAAGGCGATCCGCCGGGAGGTCGGCGGCATTGTGGGTGACGATCGCGCCCGCCCCTCCCACCACCGCAGCGGCGACCAGGTGCTCGTCGTCGGGGTCGGGGAGTCCGAATGTCGCGTCCAAGGCTCCCAACCGGAGACCTCGGCATCGTCGAACGCCGTGCGCATCTGTCGGACCAGATGGTCGGCACGCTGTCGGGCCTTCGTGGCCTCCTCGCCGCGCGCGACGAGCTTCGCAATCTCCTCGTAGTGGAGCTCGTCCAGGATCGCCGAGCTCCACAGTGGACGGTAGAGACCCTCGATGGCCAGGGAGAGCAGGAAATCCCGCTGCAAACTGGGCCAGAGAACGCAGGTATCCAGGAGTGCGGCAAAGCACGCCTACATCGTGTCAGGGTCGGTCCCGTTGCGACGTCCCGCAACCGCACGTCGCGCCGCCCGCATCCGAACCAGGGCGCCCGCGAGATCCTCCTCATCGTCCAGGCTGACGGAGGTTGCTTCCAGCGCCGCGTACTGCTGTGCCCGCCGGTGTTCGCGGTAGCTGAGCAGGTCGCGGAGCAGGATCCGGCGCCGGCTGCCGACTCGTTCGAACGGGATGCGGCCGTCGTCCAGGAGCTTGATCACGGTCGGTCGGCTGACGGCCAGGAGATCTGCCGCCTGCTGTGTCGTGAGGGTCTGGGTGAGCGGAGCGACGGTCACCGCCAGTCCCTGCCGGAGCGCATCGACCACCTGCCGGACCACCCGGTAGATCTCGGCCGGCAACTCCACCTGCCCCTCGGGGGACGTGGCGCCGACCAGGAAGTACCGGCCGTGGTTGGTCGCGTCCTGGGTCTCCAGGAAGTCGTGGATCCGGTCGACGTCGCGGCGATCGGACTCAGGTAGGTAGGTCTCCTGCGTCAGGGCTGCCTGGCTCATGGCGTCCTCCTATTCGCAAGAATCGAAACCCCTTGCGTTAGCTACATCCAGGGCCCGCCCGTACCGAAGTCACCGCAGGGAGCTCCTGACGGCTACTTCGCGGAGGCGTTGGGCGGCCCACTCGGGGGAGATGTCGTTCATGAAGGCGCCCATTCCCGACTCGGTACCCGCCAGGTACTTCAGCTTGTCGGCGCTGCGCCGGATGGTGAACAGCTCCAGCAGCAGTCCCAGCTCCGCGCGTACGCCCGTGGCGGCGGTCGGGGCCTGGTGCCAGGCGGCGATGTAGGGGGTATCCGGGGCGTCGAAGAGTGCGTCGAAGCGGCGTACCAGCTCCAGGTAGAGGGCCGGCAGCTCGGCACGGGCGGCGTCACCGAGCGCCGGGAAGTCCGGTACCCGCTGGTGCGGCTGCATCCGTACCTGGTACGGCCAGCGCGCGGCGGCCGGCACGTACGCCGTCCAGTGCTCGCCCGCGAGTACCACCCGGGAGTCGACGCGCTCGGCGGCGAGTACGTCGTCGAGCAGGTTGCCGCCGGTGGCGGCCCGGTGCTGGGCGGCCACCTGGGCCAGCCGGTCGGTACGCGGGGTCAGGTACGGGAAGGCGTAGAGCTGTCCGTGCGGGTGGCCGAGGGTCACGCCGATCTCCGCACCCCGGTTCTCGAACGGGTACACCTGGGCGACGCCGGGCATCGAGGCCAGCTCGGCGGTGCGATCCGTCCACGCCTCGATCACCAGCGCCACCCGGTCGACGTCGAGGTCGGCGAAGGACGCCTCGTGATCGGCGGTGAAGCAGACCACCTCGCACCGACCGCCGGCAGGTCCGCCCAGGGACGGGAACCGGTTCTCGAAGACGGCGACCTCGTAGTCGTCGGCCGGAATCTCGGTGTGCCGGCCGTTGCGGGACGGGCACAGCGGGCACTCGCCGCGCGGCGGGTGGTAGGTGCGGCCCTGCCGGTGCGCGGCGATCGTCACCACCTCGTCCAGCAGCGGGTCGCGGCGTAGCTGCGAGTTGGTTACCACTGTCTGAAGTGGACGGACGTCGATCGGGGTACCGCGGGCGGTGTCGTCACCGCTGTCGTAGTAGATCAGCTCGCGGCCGTCCGCGAGCCGCGTCGACGTCCTCTTCATCGCCTTCCCTAACGGAGAGTGGGGTTCCGGCCCGACCCCGGGCGGGGGCCGGGCCGGCAGGGAACGGTCAGCGGTGGTCGAACCACTGCATCGCGGGTAGTGCCCGACCGGAGTAGTCGAACAGCGCCTGGTTCTCCCAGCCGTCGCCGGAGGACGGGTTGGTCGGGTCCCAGCCGTTGCCGGTGACCGCGGTCCAGGTCGGCTCCCAGTAGAAGACGCCCAGGCCCAGGCCGTTCGGGACCGCTTCGACCACGTTCAGCACGTCGCGCAGGTTCGCCGCCTGCCCGGCCGGGGTGGCCGCATAGCCGGTGCCAGCTCCGAGTCCAGGTCGATGATGTTGGTCTCGGCGTCGTTTGGCCATCGTGAACGGGTACGCGGTCTCGGCCACCATCACCGGCTTGCCGTACCGGGCGGCCAGGTCGTTCAGGTTGGACTGCAGGTCGCCGAGCCTGCCGTGCCAGTACGTGGTAGTAGGAGATGCCGATCACGTCGAACGACACGCCGTCGGTGATCGCGTTGTCGAACCACCAGCGCACGCCGCGCGTTGTCGCCGGCGCTCGGCCAGGTGCAGCACCACCTTGCGTGACGGTCGGCCGCCTTGACGGCGCGTCGCGCCCGCCTTGAGCAGCGCGGCAGTTGGCGCCAGTTGCTCGAGCAGCCCGTCCGGCCAGAGCAGGCCGCCGTTGATCTCGTTGCCGACCTGGACCATGTCGGCCGGGGTGCCCTGCGCTGCCAGCGCCGAGATCACTTCGTAGGTGTGCGTGGTAGACGTGGGTCTTGAGCTGCGCGAGGTTGAGCTGCGCCCAGGCGGCCGGCATGGTCTGGTGGCCGGGGTCGGCCCAGGTGTCGGAGTAGTGGAAGTCGACGAGCAGCCGCATGCCGTGCGCGCTGGATCCGCCTGGCCATCGCCAGCAGCTGGGCCTCGTTGTTGTAGCCGTCGGCCGGGTTGACCCAGACCTTCAGCCGGGCGTAGTTCATGCCGCCGCTCCGCAGGATGTTCAGCGCGTCGCGTGCCGTGCCGGAGCCGTCGTGGTACACCCGCCGAGGTCCTCGCTCCTCTTCAGGGTGGAGACGTCGCCGCCGCTGATCGGCTAGGCCGGTGGGAGCCGGCGGTGAAGCTGACGTCGTCGAAGTTGGCCCAGATCCCCGGCGTGCGCGTCGGAGTACAGGTTGATCGTGCACTGGTTGCCGGAGACCTGTACCGGTCACGATCTGCTCCCAGGCGCCGTGGCTGGCCGGCAGCGGGTGCGCGCCCCGGCCGCCGCAGTTGCGCAACGCCGAGGTAGGCCGCGTCTGGCCGCCGCCGGAGCGGACCCAGCCGCGCAGCGTGTAGCTCCGTTGGCGATCCCGGAGAGGGACTGGTAGTCTCCACCGCGTACGACGCCGACGAGTAGTGGCTCAACCGGTAGGAGCCGGATCGCCCGCCGGCCTCGGTGTAGCTGGCGGCGGCGGGGCCGTACTCCGACCAGCCGCTGGGGCTCTGGGTGCCGGAGTCGGCCTCGAAGCCGGTGTTGGTCAGGGTGGTGGCCGCTGCCACCGTGTCGCCGTGCTCAGCAGGGTGGCCAGCAGTCAGGGCGGTGGCGGAGGCCGCGGCAGCGACGGTGGTGGTGCATCTGAGCCTCCCGGGTGGCCCCCGTGTCGGACGCCGGATCTGTGAGCGCTCCCAGTGGATCTGAGGGGGGTGGAGCTGGTCTTTCCGGGCCCTCGGATCCGAGCATCGGCGTTGCTCTGTGAGCCGCGCCCACCGCCGGAGCCTGTCCGCCTGGTCCGCCCCGCCGGCACCCCGACGCCCGCCGACCTCGCCCGCCGCCCGGAGCCCCCGGCACCGGCCGACCGGAGCTCGCCTCGACCCCGGTCACCGGCACCGTGGCGTCCGGCGTCGCGGTGGTTGATGGCGATCAGGTAGCCGACCGCCGGCGCCGTGGCGGCGCACCACCTCGACGTCGCGGGGCAGCCGCGCGGGGCGGCAGCCCCGCGTCGTCGCAGGCCCGGGCAGCACCGGTCCAGGTCGGCCGGGCAGCCGGGTGGAGACGTACCAGGCGTGCCGCTGCCGTAAGCGTGGCGGGTGACCGCCGGGCCGCCCGGGGCGGGACCGTCGGTGTAGCGACGCGCGGTCGCGCGCCCCGCAGCAGGATCTCCTCCGCCCAGACGTCACCGGTCAGCTGCCGGCGTCGTCCGGTCCCCGCCGCGGTCGCCGCTCGCGGCCCGCAGCGGCAGGAACTCCTCGACGGTGAGGCCGAGCAGGTCCCGCAGCGCACCCGGGTGCCGCCCGGGTGCACCGCGTCGTTCCGTCGACGATGCCGGAGAAGAACGACACCAGCAGCGTGCCGCCGCCCTCCACGTAGCCGCGCAGGTTCGCCGCGGCGGCCGGCGGTGACAGGTACAGGCGGGCACCACGACCGGGGGTACGCGCGTCAGGTCGGCCGTCGGGTGGACGAAGTCGACGGTCAGGTGCCGGCGCCAGAGCGGCTCGTAGTACGCCTCTGCCGCTCCGGGCGTCCAGGTCGACGGTGGGGCGCCACTCGAGTCCAGCGCCCACCATGACTCCCAGTCCCAGACCACCGCGACGTCGGCGACGACCGGCTGCCGCGCACTCGGCCAGGCCGGCCAGGTCGCCGCCGAGCGCGACCGACCTCGCGCCACACCCGGTGTCGGTCCGCCGTGCGGCAGCATCGCCGAGTGGAACTTCTCGGCGCCCGACCGGGACGCCCGCCACTGGAAGAACATCACGCCGTCGGCGCCGCGGGCCACGTGCGCCGAGGCTGTTGCGGCGCATCTCGCCGGGCCGCTTGGCGATGTTGCGCGGCTGCCAGTTGACCGCGCGGTCGAGTGCTCCATGCAGCAGCCAGGGCCGCCGCCGGCCAGCGAGCGGGTCAGGTCGGCGGCCATGGCCAGCTCGATGTGGTTGTCGGCCCGCTCGGCCTCAGGTAGTGGTCGTTGGAGACGACGTCGACCTCGTCCGCCCAGCGCCAGTAGTCGATGTTGCAGTTGGCGAGGCCATGAAGTTGGTGGTCACCGGGACGCCGGGGCGTGAGCCGGTGCAGGATGTCGCGTTCGGCACGGAAGCTGGC
The DNA here is from genome assembly GCA_963794685.1 of uncultured Actinomycetota bacterium. GTDB lineage: Bacteria > Actinomycetota > Actinomycetes > Mycobacteriales > Micromonosporaceae > CAVTWH01. The sequence goes on from CAWCFK010000019.1 coordinate 121,946, forward strand.
GAGGTGCGCGTCGGCGGAGAAGCGCGCGAAGTCCAGCTGCTGCGCCGGGTTCACGGCGTCGGGGCCAGCGCGCGGCGCGTGATCTCGGCCCAGTCGCCGTAGCGCTGGCTCCAGAAGGCCGTGCCCCAGGCGTCGTTGAGCGCGGCCAGGTCTGCCGTAGCGGGCCTGCAGCCAGTCCGGAAGGCGGCGCTGGAGTCTCGCAGTAGCAGGCCTGACATGCGCGCCGTACTCGTTGTTGACGTGCCAGAGGGCCAGCGCCGGATGGTCGCCGTAGCGTCGGCGAGCGCTGTCGTGATGCGCAGGCGGCGGCGCGGTAGTCCGGCGAGCTGGGGCAGAACGCCCCGCGCGAGCCGATGCCCAGCCGCACGCCCTCGGGGGTCACGGGCAACGAGTCGGGGTACGGTGCGAGAACCAGGCCGGCGGCGACGGCGGTCGGGGTGGCCAGGTCACCGGGGATGCCGGCGCCGTGCAGCAGGTCGATCACCCGGTCGAGCCAGCCGAAGTCGAACGCGCCCTCGTCGGCTCGAGCACGACCAGGAGAACACGCCGATGGTGACCAGGTCACCCCGGCCTCGCGCATGAGGGCGACGTCGTCCGCCCAGACCTGCTCGGGCCACTGCTCCGGGTTGTAGTCGCCGCCGAAGGCGAGGCCGGTCAGCCGGCCCGGCCAGCCGACTGACGGGCAGCGGCAGGCGCCGTGCGGGTGGGGGACATCGGCTCGACTCATGGCGGCACACCCGGGATCGGAAGTGACAGGTCACGGTAGTACGGGTCCGCGGTCTCGAGAGCGTAACTTGTTACCGAGGCTGCTCGTGCCACTAGATAAACACGACAGTGAACGCACAGCGAGGTCGTCGTGACCGACCTTCGCCGGTCTGACAGTGGAGGTCCCCGGCTCAGGCTGTGACCCTCCCAGTCTCACACACCCTGACTCGCGCCCGCCCGGAGGATCTCCATGCGCTTCGCTCGATCTCGCCCCGACGGCAGGCCACTCGTGGCCGTCGCCGCCGGTCTGCTGCTCCCTTGCTCGTCCGGCTCGGGCTCCACCACGTCCGCCAACACAGGCGGTCGACCGGCTCGTCGGCCGCGACGTCGCCGTCGTCCTCCGCGACCGCGCCGGCTCGAGCAGCCCGGCTCGAGCAGTGCCCGCCTCCAGCAGCGCCGCCGCCACCACGACCGCCGCGACCGCGGCAACGCTGACCTACTGGAGCTGGGCGCCCAACATGGACAAGGTCGTCGACGGGCTGGAACTCCGCCCACCCGGACATCCAGGTGACCGTCAACAAGCAGGCGGGGGCGACGCGGTGGTCACCAAGCTGCTCACCGCGGCCAAGGCCGGCAGCGGCCGCCGGACCTGATCCAGGCCGAGTACCAGGCGCTCCCGACCCTGGTCCCCACGACGCGCTGGCCGACATCCCAAGGACGTCGGCCCGCTCAAGGGCAAGTTCCCGGCGGGCGCTGGCAGCACGGTACGCTCGGCGGGGACGCGCGTCTACGCGTCCCGCAGGACTTCGGCCCGATGATGTTCTACTACCGCGCGGACGTCTTCAAAGTACGGCCTGAAGGTCCCGACCACCTGGGACGAGTACGCGGCCGACCGCGCGAGCGCTCGACCAGAAGGCCCCGACCAAGCTACCTGACCACGTTCTCGGCCGCCGACCCGGCTGGTTCGCCGGCCTCGCCCAGCAGGCCGGCGCCTCGTGGTGGGCGACCAAGGGCGACACGTGGACGGTCGCCATCAACGACGCGGCCACCCAGAAGGTCGCCGACTACTGGGGCGGCCTGGTCGAGGAGGGCATCGTCGCAACAAGCCGATGTACACCCCGGAGTGGAACAAGGCGCTCAACGACGGCACGCTGCTCGGCTGGGTCGGCGCGTGTGGGGCCCGGGCGTCCTCGCCGGCAACGCCGCCCGACACCAGGGCAAGTGGGCGATGGCGCCGCTGCCGCAGTGGAACGCCGGCGAGAGCGCCACCGGCAACTGGGGCGGCTCGTCCACCGCCGTCACGGCGGATCGCAAGCACCACGCAGGCCGCGCAGTTCGCCAGCTGGCTGAACACCGACCCGACGCCGCTGCGGCGCTGGTCACCGAGGGCGCCGTCTACCCGGCGTCGACCGACGCGCAGACCGGCACCGCGCTGACGCCACGCCGCCGGCGTTCTTCCCCAACCAGGCCGACTTCTACACCGATCGCCGCGGAGATCGCGGACAGGCGGCCGGGCTTCACCTGCGGGCCCGAACGTCAACGTCACCTACAGCGCCTACAAGCGACGCGTTCGGCAAGGCGGCCGAGGACAAGTCCGACGTTCATCGCCGCCCTGGCCACCATGCAGACGGCGACCGTGGACGACATGAAGAAGCACGGCTTCAACGTCGGCCGGCTGACGCCGACGGCACCCTGCCGGCACGCAGGTCCCGTGCCTGACCGGGACGCCGGCATCGCCGACACGAGTCGCGTATGCACGGCGTCCGGGGCCACGCGGCGCGCCGTATGCCTTCCTGCCCCGGCACGGTGCTGTTCGCCGCCGTTCCTCGCCGCTGCCCATCGGCTACGCCGTCGACCTGAGCCTGCGCAAGGTCAAGGTCAGCGGCCTCGGGCTCGCCGGGCGCACGGCACGAGATCTGCGTCGGGCTGGAGCAACTACGCCGACGCGCTACCGACCCCGAGCTCGTGCCCAGCGGCGCTCGGGTCCTGCGGCTACGGCGCGATCGTCGTGCCGATCATGCTCGGCCTGGCCCTGCTGTTCGCGCTGCTGCTGGACGCCCCGGGCACCCGGCTCGCACGCTTCGCCGGCTCGCGATCTTCCTGCCGTACGCGGTCCCGGGCGTCATCGCCTCGCTGCTCTGGGGCTTCCTCTACCTGCCCGGCGGTCAGCCCGATCGCTACGCCTGCGACCAGCTCGGCCTGCCCGCGCCGGACTTGCTCGGCCGCACGCGGTCATCGCTCGGTGGCCAACATCGCGGTCTGGGGCGGCATCGGCTTCAACATGATCGTGCTCTACACCGCGCTGCGGGCGATGCCGCGCCGAGCGTCTACGAGGCCGCCCGGATCGACGGCTGCTCCGAGCTGCAGATCGCCCTGCGCATCAAGATGCCGCTGGTGTGCCGGCGCTGATCATGACCGTTCGTCTTCTCGCTCATCGCCACGCTGCAGGTCTTCACCGAGCCGACGACCCTCGCGCCGCTGACCAACGTCGATCTCCTCGACCTGGATGCCGCTGATGAAGATCTACCGGGACGCGTTCGTCGGCAACGACATCTACTCGGCCGCCGCCACCTCGGTGGTCATCGCCGCTGGCCACGCTGCGTGCTCTCGCTTCGGCTTCCTGCGCTCGTCGCAGTCGCGAGCCTTCGGACCAGGAGGACCAGTGAGCAGACGCTGCCGGCCGCCACCGCCTCCGCCGCCCGGCCGGCACCCCGCGCGCCGCTCGGACCCGCCGCCGCGGCGCCGTGCTGCCGACCGTCGTCCTGCTCGCTCGGCGCGCTGTACTGCCTGCTGCCCGTGGCGTGGGTGGTCGATCGCCGCGACCAAGAGCCGGCGGCGAGCTGTTCTCCACCTTCACCTTCGCGCCCGAGCACGCGGCTTCGTCGGCAACATCGCGCGACCTGTCCGCCTACCACGACGGCATGTTCTGGCGCTGGATGCTCAACAGGCGCTGTACGCGGGCGTCGGCGCGCTGCTCTCGGCCGTCGTCTCCGGCGCTGGCCGGCTACGCGCTGGCCAAGTACCGCTTTCCCCGGCCGGAGCGCGATGTTCAACATGCTGCTGGCCGGGCGTGCTGGTGCCCGGCGATCATCCTGGCGATCCCGCAGTACCTGCTGCTGGCCAAGGCGGGCATGGCCGACACCTACTGGTCGGTGCTGCTGCCCAGCATCGTCAGCCCGTACGGCATCTATCTGGCCCGCATCTACGCGGCGGCGGCGGTCCCGGACGAGCTGCTCGAGGCGGCCCGGATCGACGGCGCCGGCGAGTTGCCGGCATCTTCCGCTCGATCGCGCTGCCGATGATGGTGCCCGGGCTGGTGACGGTGTTCCTGTTCCAGTTCGTCGCGATCTGGAACAACTTCCTGCTGCCGTTCATCATGCTCGGCGACGACCGCAAGTTCCCGCTGACGCGTCGGGCCTGTACACGCCTGCTCAACCAGGGCGCGCACCAGCCGGCGCTGTACACCCTGGTGATCACCGGCGCGCTGCTGTCGATCGTCCCGCTGATCGCGCTCTTCCTCGTGCCTGCAGCGCTACTGGCGGATCGACCTGCTCTCCGGCGCGGTCAAGGCGTGAGCCAGCGGCGACGACCGTGCAAGGACAGATCCCGCGATGACCGATCCGAGGACGCCGGCGACCGCCCGACCATCCACGACGTGGCGCGCGGAGGCCGGGGTCTCCCGGGGCACCGTCTCCCGCGTCCTCAACGGTGGCCACGACGTCAGCCCGACCGCCGCTGGACGGCGGTCGACGCAGGCCATCCGGCAGCACCGGGTACGTGGTCAACCAGCACGCCCGCAGCCTGGTCACCCAGCGCTCCGACTCGGTCGCCTTCCTGCTCACCGAGCCGCAGGAGCGGCTCTTCGAGGACCCCAACTTCAGCGTGCTGCTGCGCGGCTGCACGCGGCGCTGGCCGAGCACGACATCGCGCTGGTGCTGATGATCGCCGGCACCGACGCCGAGCGCCGCCGGATCGCCCGGTACATGACCTCCGGCCACGTCGACGGGGTCCTGCTGGTCTCCACCCACAGCGGCGACCCGCTGGTGGACGCTGCTCGCGGGCGGCGAGGTGCCGATCGTGGCCTGCGGCGAGCCGCTCGGCTACGAGCGGCGCGTGGCGTACGTGGCCGCCGACGACCGGGAGGGCGCCCGGCGAGATGGTCAGTACCTGTCCGCACCGGCCGCCGGCGGATCGCCACCATCACCGGCCCGCTGGACACCCCCGGCGGCTCGAACGCTGCCGGCTACCGGGAGGTGCTCACCGAGCTCGGCCTGACCCGCCGACGCAGCGCTGGTGGCCAGCGGCGACTACAGCCGGGCCAGCGGCGAGGCGGCGATGACCGCCCTGCTGGCCCGCGACCCCGACCTCGACGCGGTGTTCGTCGCCTCCGACCTGATGGCGGCCGGGGCGCTCGCCGCGCTGCGCCGGGCCGGCCGGCGGGTGCCCGGAGGACGTGGCGGTCGGCGGCTTCGACGACTCGGCGATCGCGCAGACGCACCCGGCCGCCGCTGACCACGATGCGCCAGCCGTACGACCGGATCAGCGCCGAGATGGTGCGCCTGCTGCTGGGCATCATCGCCGGCGAGTCCCCGGCCACCGTCATCCTGCCCACCGAACTCGTCCGGCGCGTCTCTGCCTGAGCCCCGCCCGTCGTGGCCCGCGAGCAGTACTCGCGGACGCCACGGCGGATGCCGCCGGGTCGAACCGGCACAGCTACGAGAGCTGGAACTTCTCCCAGTCCCCGATGGTGGTGCGGTTGGCGATCAGCGGCTTCGCGCCACCCGAATCGGCCGTCACATGCCTGCGGTTCGCGTGCGCGAGCAGGCTGACCGTGCCGTCCGTGTTGCGTACCAGGGTGAACTTCTCCCAGTCACCGATGGTCGTCCGGTTGGCGATCAGCGGCTTGGCACCGCCGTTCTCGGCGGTGACGAACCTGCGGTCGGCGTGCGAGAACAGCGCGACGAACCCGTCCCCGGTGTCCACCAGGTCGAAGGTCTCCCAGTCGCCCAGCGACGTCCGGTTGGCGATCAACGGCTGGGCACCGGCCGCCTCGGCGGTGACGTATCGGCCGTTCGCCAGCGCGTACAGGCCGGCCTGCCAGGTGAAGTTCCAGGGCACCTGGTTGAACTTCTCCCACGGCCCGACGGACGTCCGGTCCGCCGTCAGCGTGCCGCCGTTGTTGCCGCTGACGTAGGTGTTCAGGCTGACCGATCGCAGGCTGACCGTGCTGTCGCCGTTGGGGACCAGCTCGAAGTGGGCGGCCGTGTCCACGGTGGTCGCGGTGGTCGTCAGCCGGTGGCTGACGGTGCTGTCCACGCTGACGTACCGGCTGGTCGCGTTGACCCGTAGCGCGACGCTGCCGTCGCCGACCGCGACCAGGTCGAACTGTTCCCCCGCACCGACGGACAGCCCGCTGTCGGTGAGCACCGTGGTCGCGGTGTCGCCGGCGTTGACGTAGCGCAGGTCGCTGGCGAGCAGGCCGACTGTCCGTACCACCGGGTGGGTGGCCGTGCCCGCGCTGGCCGTCGCGGTCAACCCGAGCAGGTCGGTCGCGGTCACCTTCACCGTGTGCGCGCCAGCGGTGGAGTAGGTGTGCGTGGCGGTCGGGTCCGCCTGGGTCAGCGTGGTGCCGTCACCGAAGTCGAAGGTGTACGAGACGATGTTGCTGAACCCGTGACTGCTCGCGGTGGCGTCCGCGGTCACCCAGGTCGCGTCCGGGAGCACCGAGATGCTCAACCGGGCGGTCGGCCCGGTGGTCGGGACGACGCTGCCCAGGGCGATCCCGTCCGGCAGGTTGCTCCGCGGGAGGCCCGAGTCGGTCACCGTGTTGCTGGCCGCGTCCAGCACCCACACCCCGCCGGAGTCGTAGTTCGGCAGGTAGACCTGGCGGCTGTCGGCGGTGACCGCGAGTGAGCGTGCCGTGCCGACGAGGGCGACGGTCGCGGTCACCTGAACACTGACCGTGTCGATGACGGAGACCGAGTGTCCGTCGGCGTTGGCCACGTAGGCGTGCCGACCGTCCGGTGCCATCGCGATGGCGACGGGGCCGGTGCGGGCGCCGAGGTTGAGCGTCGTGGTGACCGTCGTGGTCGCGGTATCGACCACGGCCACCGTGCCGTCCCGGTTGGCGACGTAGGCGTACCGGCCGTCCGGGGTGAGCGCCACCGCGCCTGCGCCCGGGCCCGGGCCGGTCTGGACGGTGGCCGCCACGGTGTTCGTCGCGGTGTCGATCGCGGTGAGAGAGCCGGAGCCGCGCGCGCCACCCGCCTCCGCGGCCACGTAGACCCGGTGACCGTCCGGACTGACTGCCACACCTTCGGGGTAGGTCGCGACGCTGATCGTCGCCGTGACCGTGGCGGTGGCCGTATCGAGCACGGAGACACTGGCTGAGCTGTAGTTGGCCACGTACACGTGTGCGCCGTCGGGCGCCACGGCGACACCGACCGGCTCGACGCCCACCGGCACCCTGGCGGTCACCGCACTGGCTCCGGTGTCGATCACGGAGACGGCGTTCCCGTTGGCGACATAGGCGTGCCGGCCGTCCGGGCTGACGGCCACCCCCCTCGCCGCGCTGAGGCCGCCGATCGGAGTGAGTGTCGCGCTGGTGAAGTCGTACATCGCGAGGGTGCCGTCCCAGTCACTGGTGACGTAGGCGACCTGTCGAGGTGGGGCTGCTGCGGCGGCCGGGCTGCTACCCGTCACGATCAGCGCGGTAGCCGCGAGTGCGGTCACCGCTCCCATCGTGACGCCCCCGGTGAGTGAACGGCGCACAGGATTCCTTGCTGTGAGAGGGATCGGGATAGTTGAGGGGTCGACGTCCGCGACCCGAGCGCGATTGTCCGCGCAGTCGTTCACCCGGCGCAATCACCTATGCGGAGCCCGATCCGTGATCGGTACTGCCGGACGGAACTGTCACCCTCGGGCGGCCAGGGCGATGTCCGGGTGGTCGGTGATCAGGATTTCGATGCGCGGGTCGTGCACCAGGCGGCGGATCAGCGCCGGGTTGTTCACCGTCCACACCATCGCGGGTACGCCCGCGCGGGCCACCGTGGCCAGCGCGCCGGCCCGGGCCAGCCGGTGGTGCATCGCCACCCCGTCCGCCCCGCAGGCGCGTACCCGGCGCAGTGGCCAGCGCTCGCTCGTCCGTACCTGCACCGTGCGCAGCAGCGGGATCTCGGCCGGGCCCCGCCCCAGGGACAGCATCGCCCGGACGCCGGGGTCGAGCCGCTTCACCGCCCGTACCACCGGGTCCTCGCCGGTGACCAGGTAGCCGTCCCGGCCCAGTGCTGCGGTGGCGGCGGCGAGTACCTCCGCCTCGTACCCGGGCTCCTTGATGTCGACGTGGCCCCGGGCCCTCCCGGCCACCAGGCCGAGTACATCGTCCAGCGTGGGTACCTCGCGCCCCACCCGGTCGACCAGCTCCGCGTGGGTCAGCGCGTGCGGGGTGACGCCGGCCCGCTCGGCGTGCGGATCGTGGTAGACGACCAGCACGCCGTCGCGGGTACGCCGCACGTCGAACTCCACATACTCGGCCCCGCTGTCCGCCGCCGCCCGGTACGCCGCCCAGGTACCGCCCGGCTGGTGCCCGGCGCCGCCCCGGTGCGCCGAGATCGCCACCCGGTGCGGCGCACCTGCCGTGCGCCGCACCGGAGAGTCGTCGCCCGCCATGCACTCCAGCATGCCGGACCCGGCTGGATCACGGCGCCAGAGTGAGCCCCCAGAACTCCTCCCAGGCGCCGACCGTGGTGGCTCGGGCGATCAGCGCACTGTTCCCACCGTTCTCGGCGGTCACGTACCGGTTGTTGGCGTACGCCCGGAGGCTGGTGCTGCCGTCGGGGTTGCTCACCAGAGTGAACTTCTCCCAGTCACCGACGGTCGTACCGCGGGCGACGAGGGCACTGGCACCGGCGCTCTCGGCGGTGACGAACTTGCCGTTGGCCCGCGAGTAGAGCGCCACGAAACCGCCGCCCACCTTCACCAGGTCGAAGGTCTCCCACTGACCGACGGTGGTGCGGTTGGCGATCAGCGGCTTGGCCCCGGCACTGTCGGCGCTCACGTACCGGTTGTTGGCGTTGGCGCTGAACGACCGGTTGGCGTTGTCCCGTGACACGGCGGAGAACTTCTCCCAGGGGCCGATGGTCGTGCGGTCGGCAGTGAGCAGGCCCGTCCCGTCGTTGCCGCTCACGTAGGTGTTGGTGGCGATGGCCCGGAGACTGACGGTGCCGTCCGCGTTGTGGATCAACTGGAACCGTCCGGCGGCGTCGACCGGCGCGGTGACGAGCAGGGCGTTGCCGCGCTGGGGGTAGACATCCGCGTAGTAGGCGCCGTTGCGCAGCGCCACCGTGCCGTCGCCGAAGTCGACGACGATGAACTGCTCGGCGGTGGTGACCTGTGTCGCCGTTGCCGACACCTCCCAGCCGGGGCCGACCGACACGTAACGCCGGTTGCTGGCGAGCAGGCTGAGGGTGGCGACCGGCACGTGCACGACGACCGTCGCGGTGGCGGAGCTGGTACGGCCGAGGACGTCGGTGACGGTCACCTTGGCGGGGTAGCTGCCCGGGGCCGGGTAGGAGTGCTGGATCGTCGGCGTCGACTGGGTAACCGGCGCGGTCCCGTCCCCGAAGTCGAAGCGGTACGACGTGATCGCCCCCCAGCCGCGGACCGAGCCGGCCGCGTTCAGGGTGGCCTGGAGCCCGTCGTCCGACGCCGGGATCACCAGCTTCGCGGTCGGCGTCGTGGCGCCGGGAGTGACCGTGGCCAACGCGGCGAACCCGGCACCGTGAACGTCGGTGGCGACCGGGGCGAGCAGCGCGTTGGTCGCGGTGTCGAGCACGGACAGGCCGGCGCCGTTGATGGTGCTGACGTAGAGCCGGCTGCCGTCGGAGCTGAGGTCCAGGTCCTGCGGCTGCGAGCCGGTGGCGACGGTGGCGAGGACGGCCCGGCTCGCGGCGTCGAGTACCGACACCGAGTCGCCGTTGGTGTTGGCGACGTACAGTCGGGCGCCGTCCGGGCTGGTCGCGACGATCTCCGGCCCCAGCCCCACCGGCACGGTGGCCGTGACGGTGTTGGTGGCCGTGTTCAGGAACGCGAGCGAGCCGTTCCCGGTACCCGACGGGCCGGTGCTGTTGACCACGTACGCGGTGTGGCCGTCGGGGCTGAAGGAGATCCCGAGTGGATCGGAGAATCCGGTGACGGTCGCCGAGACCGTGTTGGTGGCGGTGTCGATCACCGAGACCGAGTCGCCGACGTAGTTGGCGACATAGGCGTGCCGGCCGTCCGGAGCGACGCTCACCAGTTCGGGGGAGGTGCCGACCGGGACGGTGGCGATGACGGCATCGGTGGCGGTGTCGATGACCGCGACCGTCGAGGCGCCGTCCTGCGCGGCGTACAACCGGGTGCCGTCGGGGGTCAGCGCGAGGCCGAGGACGTAGCTGGTCGAGATCGTCCTGGTGACGGAGTTGGTGGCCGTGTCGACCACCGCGACTCCGCCCCAGACAGCGCAGTACGCCTTCTGCCCGCCCGGGGCGACAACGACCTCGCCGGCACTGGACGCGTCGATGAGGGCACTGGTCTTCGAGGCGAAGTCGTACAGGTAGAGGCCGGAAGAGGCGGCGAGGTAGGCGACCTGGCGGGGTGCGGTGGCGGCAGCGGCGGGACTGGCACTGACCGCGACGAGGCCGGTGGCCGCCAATGCGGCCAGGGCTCCCATCGCAATTCCCCCCGTGAGTGATCTGCGCACGCTGTGTCCTTTCCTGCATTCGCAAGTTTCGGTATCACGCGGATGGCTCGGCTGCGCCGACGGATCCGTGGCGGTGCAGAGCGCGCGGACGGGCAGCCGTCGGCATTATCCGATCGATGATCTTGCCCACGCCATCGGCTGACCGGCCGACCCGCGAGGATTCGGGTCCACAACGGACCGACGGGCCGGAGGCAGTGACCAGCTCAGCTGGTGGAGCGGCGGGCGCGGGTACGGGTGGCGCGCAGGCGGCGCAGCCGGCGGACCAGTACCGGGTCGTGGGCGAGTGCGGCCGGGTTGTCCAGGAGCGAGTTGACGGCCTGGTAGTAGCGGGTGGAGGAGATCTCGAACTGGTCGCGGATGGCCTGCTCCTTGGCGCCCGCGTGCTTCCACCACTGCCGTTCGAAGGCGAGGATGCGCTGCTCCCGCTCGGTCAGCCCGGTGATATCGGTGGTCGGCGCGGCTGCCAGCGGCGGGCGCGTCGGGTCGCCGTGGCCGGGCGATCCGGTCCGTCCCCGGTTGGGGGACATCAGTGTCGCGCTCGTCATCGACGTCACCGCCGACATTCCGATCTGAGCTCGGGGTCAACGGCGTGGTCAGGGTCGGCGGTGTGCCCGGGGGCGACCCGCCGGCCGGAGCCGGCCTCGCGGGTGCGGTGTTCCGCCTGGTCCGGGGCGAACAGGTCGGTCTCGACGGTGCTGCGCTCGGCTGCGGACGCGGTCCGGGGGGAGGGAGGCGTCATAGCGGTCGATCGTAGCTACCCCCTCCGACAGTCGCACCTTACCTACGGGGGGTGTGCAGTCCGTGCGGAAGGATCAGTCCCGCACTACGGGATGGTCACGGCCGTAACGGAGCGGTCACAGCCCATTGATTCACCGGGGCCGGTTCGTACACTCACAGTGTAAATAGTTTGCGGCCCCGGCAGTGCCACTTGACTGCGGTGCCCGAACAGCGGCCACTCAACGGTGAGGAGGTGCGGTGCAGACGAACGACTCCTCCCACAGTGGACTGCGCCTGGCCGGCGTCAGTGTCCACTTCGGCGGGTTGTGCGCCCTCGATGACGTGAGCCTGACCGTCGCCCCGCAACGGGTGCTCGGCGTGATCGGCCCCAACGGCGCCGGCAAGACCACCCTGTTCAACGTCGTGTGCGGTCTCGTCCGCCCGAGCGCCGGCAGCCTGAGCTGGGACGGCGCGCCGCTGGGTCGGCAACCGCACCGGCTGGCGGCCCAGGGCATCGGCCGCACGCTGCAGGCCGTCCGACTCTTCGAAGGCCTGACCGTGCTGGAGAACGTGCTGGTCGGCGCGGCCTCCCGGGCCGGTGCCGGATTCACGGCCAACCTGTTCGGGCTGCCCCGCGCCGACCGCGACGAGCGGGCGCTGCGCGCGGCGGCACTGGCCCAACTGGAGCGCCTCGGCGTCGCCGGGTACGCACACCTTCTTCCGGTCGCCGTGCCGTACGCCGCGCAGAAGCGGGTGGCGCTGGCCCGCGCGCTGGTCGCCCGGCCCCGGCTGCTGCTGCTCGACGAGCCGGCCGCCGGGCTCTCCGCCGACGAGATCGACGACCTGGCGGCGCTCATCCGGGCACTGCCCGCCGACGCCGAGGCGCCGTGCGCGGTGATGCTGGTCGAGCACCACATGGACCTGGTGATGGCGGTCTGCGAGGAGATCCTGGTGCTGGACTTCGGTCGGGTGATCGCGCACGGCAGCCCCGCGCAGATCCAGTCCTCGGGCGCGGTCACCGCCGCCTACCTCGGCACCGCCGACGCCGCCGGTGGTCCGGCATGACCGGCGGGCCGCTGCTCGAGATCACCGGGCTGACCAGTGGGTACGCCGGAGCGCCGGTGCTGCACGAGATCACCCTGGGCGTACCCGAGCAGGGCATCCTCGCCGTGCTCGGGGCCAACGGCGCGGGCAAGACGACGCTGCTGCGTACCATCTCCGGTTTGATCCGGCCGTGGGCCGGCAGCGTCCGGTTCGCCGGCACCGAGATCACCCGGCTGCCGGTGGAGCGGGCCGCCCGGCTCGGTCTGGCCCACGTCCCGGCCGGCGGCGGCGTCATCACCGAACTGACCGTGCTGGAGAACCTGCGCCTGGGCGGCCTGTGGCGACCCGACCGGGCGGCCACCGCCCGCGCGATCGCCGAGGTCTACGAGCTGTTCCCGCCGCTCGCGCAGCGCCGGGACGCGCCCGGCGCGCAGCTGTCCGGCGGCGAGCGGCAGATGCTCGCCATCGGTCGGGCGCTGGTCGCCCGGCCCCGGCTGCTGATGCTCGACGAGCCGTCGCTGGGCCTGGCGCCCCGGGTCACCACCCAGTTGATGGAGCTGCTGCGCCGGCTGTGCGCGCAGTGGGGGCTGACCGTGCTGCTGGTCGAGCAGAACGTCCGCGCCGCGCTGTCGGTGGCCGACCGGGGCGTGGTGCTGGCGCTGGGCCGGGTGGCCGCCGACACCGACAGTGCGGACCTGCTCGGCGACGCCGAGTTGCGCCACGCGTACCTGGGATTCTGAAGGAGGCAGGCGGTGAACAGGTTCGTCTTCCTGACCGTCGACGGGTTGTCGCACGGCGCGGTCTTCGCCACCTTCGCACTGGCCCTGGTGCTGATCTGGCGGGGGACCAGGGTGGTCAACTTCGCCCAGGGCGCGATGGGGGTGGCCGCCGCGTACGTGGCGTACAGCGTGGCCACCGGCACCGGCTCGTACTGGCTGGGGCTGGTCGCCGCGATCGCGGCCGGGCTGGTGCTCGGCGCGGTGGTGGAGCGCGGGGTGATGCGGTTCGTCCGGCACCACACCCCGCTCACCCCGATCGTGGTGGCGCTCGGGCTGGCCCTGGTGATCGCCGCCGTCCTCGGCATGATCTACGGCATCGACAACCGGCCGTTCCCGGTGCCGTTCGCGCGCACCCCGTACACGGTCGGCGGGTACCACCTGTTCAGCCCGTACGACCTCTTCGTCTTCGGGGTGGTCGCGGTGGTGCTGGTCGGAATGGGGCTGCTGTTCACCCGTACCCCGATCGGGCTGCGGATGCGGGCTGCCGCGTTCGCCCCGGCCACGGCCCGGCTGCTGGGGGTGAACGTGGGGCGGGTGCTCACCTTCGGCTGGGCGCTCGCCTCGGCGGTGGGTGCGCTGGCCAGCATCCTGATCATCCCGACCGGCTTCCTCAACCCCACGGCGATGGACCTGGTCTTCGTCTCGGCCTTCACGGCCGCCGTGATCGGTGGCCTGGACAGCCCGATCGGCGCGGTCCTCGGCGGCCTCGGCCTCGGCCTGGTCCTCAGCTACGCCAGCGGCTACCTCGGCAGCAACGTCACCTCGATAGCGGTGCTCGCGGTCCTGGTGATCGTGCTGCTGGCCCGACCGGGCGGACTCTTCGCGGCGAACGAGGGGCGGCAGGCATGACGACACTGCTCCCGACGCGGCTGCGGCGTAGCGCTGCCGCTGCCGGACCCCGAGCGACGGCGGCGTGGCCCGACGCTGTTGTGGCACGCGGGTCTTCGCCGTGGTCGGGGTGCTGGTGGTGATGCAGGCGACCGGGTTCCTGACCACCTTCCAGGATTACCAGCTCGCGGTGATCGCGGCCTACCTGTGCGCGGTCGCCGGGCTGACCGTGCTCACCGGCCTCAGTGGACAGGTCTCCCTCGGGCACAGCGCGCTGCTGGCCGTCGGCGCGTACACGACCGCGAAGACGCAGGCCGCGTTCGCCGGGCACGACCTGGACGGGCAGTGGACGCTGCTGGCGTCGCTGGCCATCGCGGTCGTGGTGACCAGCCTGGTCGGCCTGGTGATCGGGCTGGCCGCGGCCCGGCTGCGCGGGCCGTACCTGGCCGGGCTCACGCTGGCCATCGTGGTCGCGGTGCCGGCGATCGCCAGCCGCTGGCGGGGTTTCCTCGGCGGCGAGCAGGGCCTGCCGGTGCCGGTGAGCCCGCCGCCGACCGCGCTCGGCGAAGGCTTCCCGAACGAGCAGTGGCAGGCGTACTTCGCCACCATCGCCGCCGCCGTCACGCTGTTCTTCCTGGCGAATCTGGTCCGTGGCCGGTTCGGTCGGACGCTGCGGGCGGTCCGTGACGACGAGGTGGCGGCCAAACTGGCCGGCATTTCGGTGGCCCGCACCCAGGTCGCCGCATTCGTGGTCGCCGCCGCCAGCGCGGGCCTCGGCGGTGGCGTGTTCGCGGCCGTCAACCAGGCCGTCTCGCCGGACACCTTCTCGCTGACCCTCTCGCTCTACCTGCTGCTCGCCATCGTGCTCGGTGGGCTGGGCAGCCTGTTCGGCGCGGTGTGGGGCGCGGCGACCATCGTCATCCTGCCGTACCTGACGATCAAGCTGACCCGGCAACTCGACCTCGACCCGGCGCTGGCCGTGCGGCTCAAGGACAACCTGCCGCTGGCCATCTTCGGAACCGCGCTGGTGGTCATCGCGATCAGCGCGCCCGGTGGCATCCAGGGCCTGCTGCGCCGGCTGCGTGCCCTGCTGCGCCGCCGGCCGCGCCCGGTCGCCGCCGGACCGGCTTCCGATCAACCCGTGGCTGGCCTGCCGGCACGGGAGGTACCCCCGACGGCTGCGCCGCCGGAAAATCCGCAAGTCACCGGCTGACCTCGGACCGGCGCGTTCCCGGTCGAGGTCGCCCCGAATGGAAGGGTCGGTGTACCAGTGAATCGCAACACCAGCAGGGCCGCGCGGACCGTCGCGCTGCTCACCGCGGCGGCGCTCATCCTCGCCGTCGGCGCGTGCACGAAGAGCAAATCCGGCGGCGGTACCGGGGAGAGTGTCCCGGGCGTCACCGACACCACCATCACCATTGGTACCCACCAGCCCCTCACCGGGCCGGCGGCGCCCGGGTACTCGAAGATCTCGGCGGCCACCAAGGCGTACTTCGCCTACGTCAACGCCAACGGCGGGATCAACGGGCGGACCATCGACTACAAGGTCATGGACGACGGGTACAACCCGGCGAACACCCAGACCGTCGTGCGCCAGTTGGTGCTGGAGGACAAGGTGTTCGCGATCGTCGGCGGCCTGGGTACCCCCACCCACACCGGCGTGCTGGACTTCCTCAAGACCAACGGGGTACCGGACCTGTTCGTCGCCTCCGGCAGCCGCAGCTGGAACCAGCCCGACAAGTACCCGGGCACCTTCGGCTACCAGCCCGACTACACGGTCGAAGGCAAGATCCTCGGTACCCACCTGAAGGCCAACTTCGCCGACAGGAAGGTCTGCTTCTTCGGCCAGGACGACGACTTCGGCACCGACATGCTGGCCGGCCTCACCCAGATCCTCGGTGACACCGGGGTGGCCGAGAAGCAGAAGTACACGGTCACCAACCAGAACGTCGCCCCGCAGATCGGCGCGCTGGCGCAGGCCCAGTGCCAGGTCGTCGTCGCCGCGACGGTACCGGGCTTCACCACCCTCGCCCTGCTCACCGCGAACACGCTGAAGTTCCGGCCGCAGTGGGTGGTGTCCAATGTGGGCGCCGACTACGCCGACCGTCGCCGGCCTGCTCACCGCCAAGGGTGCGCCGCTGCTGGAGGGCGTGATCAGCGACAACTACCTGCCGAACGCCGCGGACGCCACGAACCCGTGGATCCAGTTGTTCACGAAGATCAACAAGGACCACAACAGCGACGCCCCGATCGACGGCAACGTCATCTACGGGTACGCCGCTGGGGTACCTGTTCACCCAGGCGCTGCTCGGCGCCGGTAAGAAGCTGACCCGCCAGTCGCTGCTGGACGCGGTGGCCAAGGGCGGCTTCACCGGACCGGGGCTGACCCCGTTCGCGTTCTCCAAGACCAACCACTCCGGGTACACCGGGGTGCAGTTGGCCAAGGTGAGCGGCGGTAAGGCGGCCGGTTTCGGGCCGATCTTCACCACGGACAGCGGCTCCGGCCCGGTCACCGAGTACACGCGGCGCGGCCACCGCACCCGCCGGCCAACGGCATCCCGACGGCCTGACGGTCAGCGGGTACGACGGTGGGCGGTCCCGGCGCACCCCGCGCGGGCCCGTCCACCCGGTCGCCGGCCCGGCGCCGGGCACGCGGCGGCGCAAGTCCGGGAGGATGCTGGCATGGCCGAGGTTGAGCGGGTCGACGGGCGCACCGCGCGGGCCCAGCGCACCCGGGTCGCCATCGTCGACGCGCACCTGCGAGCTGATCATCGCGCGGCGACCTGCGCCCTACCGGCGAGCGGATCGCCGAGGAGGCCGGGGTATCCCTGCGCACCCTGTGGACCAGCTTCAAGGACATGGAGACCCTGTTCGCCGCCAGCGGCGACCGGATCCTGGCACTGATGAGCGCGACCACGAGGACATCCCGGCCGACCGGCCGCGCGCCGAGCGGATCGCCCGGTTCACCCGGCAACGCGCCCGCGAACTGGAGATCCTGCGCCCCGGCCGCCCGCGCCGCAGTACTGCGCGAACCGTTCTCCGCCCAGCTACGCCGCAACCGCGGCAACCAGCTCGCCCGGCTGCGGACCGAGGTCGTCGAGATCTTCGCCGCGGAGATCGCGGCGGCCGGCCCGGCCGGCCAGACTCTCACCGATGCCCTGGTGGCCTGCGCCTCCTTCGGCCTGTGGACGGTGCTGCGCGACCAACTGGGCCTGACCGAGTCGGCCTCCGTCGAAGCCCTGTCCCGAACACTGACCGGCCTGCTGACCACCGCGGGCGCGGGCCTGCCCGACGGCGCCTGACCCGCCCGCCTTCCTGGCCGGCTCGGGCGGCGGCTGGCCTCA
>CAWCFK010000020.1:0-401812 GCA_963794685.1 uncultured Actinomycetota bacterium
TATCAATCAGCCCCAGCCCAGCGGTCATGAGATTCGGTCGCGCAGCAGCCCTGGAAGTTTGCCAGCGGATATAAGCATCACTTATACTTGCGATGTGTGGGAGATCAGTCTTCATCCCGAGGTTGAGGCATGGTTTCTCGAACTCTGCCGCACCGACCCGGTCAGCGCCGACCTCGTCGCCGAAGCGATCGACCTGCTCGCTGAGCAAGGTCCGGCGCTCGGCCGGCCGCTGGTCGACCGGATCCAGGCCAGCCGCTTCCACCACATGAAGGAGTTGCGCCCCGGATCATCCGGCACCACAGAGGTTCGCCTGCTGTTCGCGTTCGACCCGCGCAGGGAAGCGATCTTCCTGATCGCCGGAGACAAGTCCGGGCAATGGAGGAAGTGGTACCAAACCGCGATCCCGATCGCCGACGAACGCTACGAGCAACACTTGGCGAACCTGAAGGAGGAACAGCCGTGAGCGCCCCATCCAACTGGCGCGACGTCAAGGCCAAGGCCCGCGCTGCCGACCCGACCTGGGACACCGACGAACGCATCGCCCGCCGCGCCCGCATGCGCGAGGACATGCTCGCCTCCGTCAGCGGCGCCCAACTCGCCGACATCCGCAAGCAACTCGGCCTCACCCAAGTCCAACTCGCCGCAGCGGCCGGCCTGTCCCAAGCCCGCATCAGCCAGATCGAAAGCGGCACCGCCACCAGCCTCGAATCACTACGCGCCTACGTCGCCGGACTCGGGGGACACCTCGACATCGTCGCCCGCATCGGCAACATCCACCTCAACGTCGCATAACCCGCCAGTAGCGCGCCGGCCGCCGGAAAGGCGCCCTGGAACGGATGTTGAGCGCCGAGCGCGGACATCGCGTTCTCTTGGCGCATCGCCCGAATGGAGAGCTCATGACCACGGCCTCGTCCACCAGCTACGCACCTGCGGTGCCCGAGAAGCACGGGATGACGCCGATCGCCATCCCCGCACAGCCCGACGCCATCGAGCTCGGAACCGGGCAGCCGCCGGACGCCTCGGCACCAGAGGCCTGGCACAGCGAGTACGGCAGCATGTTCGCCCGCAACGTCGGCATCGCCACGCTCACGCCGTTCCTGCCGGATCCGGCCAAGGCCACGGGCACCGCCGTGATCGTGGCTCCGGGCGGAGGATTCATGTCCCTGTCCATGGAGAACGAGGGCTGGGACGTTGCGCGCGCGCTCGCGAACCGCGGCATAGCTGCCTTCGTGCTGAAGTACCGGCTCAAGCCGACCCCGGAGGACCTTGACGACTTCGCCGCAGCGATCAGGGCGATGCTGGCCGGACCACGTCCATCGGACCGGCATGACCCGGCCACCGCGCTCCGCGCCCTGGACCCGCAGATCGCCGACGCCCGCGCAGCGTTCGCGCTCGTGCGCAGCCGAGCGTCCGAGTGGACAATCGATCCCGAGCGCGTCGGCATGGTCGGCTTCTCCGCCGGTGCCATGCTCACCGTCGCCACTGCCCTTGTCGGTGAGGATGCGAAGCCGGCCTTCATCGGCGATATCTACGGTCCGCTCACGGCGTTCGAGGTACCCGACGACGCGCCGCCGCTGTTCATCGCACTTGCCGCAGACGATGGCCTGATGGACCCGAGCGGGTTCCCCCTAGTGGAGAGCTGGCGCGCTGCCGGGCGGGCCGTGGAGCTCCACTTCTACGAGCAGGGCGGGCACGGATTCGGCATGTACCCGAAGGAGACGACCAGCACCGACTGGTTCGACTCCTTCGTGAGCTGGATGAGGATGCACGGTCTGCTCGAGCACCCTGAGGCGACATCCCCCTGAGGCGACCTGCTCCTGCGAAATGTCCTCTGAGTGCCGGAACTCCACCAGGTCGCCGCACGTACAGGCCCCCCAAACTGCCGGTGGTCGCTCTAATCGTGGAGGTGACGGACAACCGCGCCGACATCCGCGACTTCCTCGGGCGAAGTTCGGCTCTCCGTGCTCGGCGGTGGTGGGACTTGCGGTCGGTCGATCGGCCCATCGGCAAGCGGGCTTGGCACGACCTGTCGTTCTGCACCGCCGAGCCCCGGTCACCGCCTGGTCATCGCCTGGGCCGAGGACCCCGATGGGCACCTGGTGCAGGTCGTGCAGAGCGTTGACTGATGCCAAACGCGTCGCCGGCGCGCTTGCGGGGTCAGTCACACGTTGAAGCGGAACTCCACCGACTTCCGGCACAAACCAACCTCTCGCTTTGCGCGGCTACGACCTCCGGCCGTCAGCGAACAGAAGCATTCCGCCCAGTGATCTTGAGGCTTTGGTGTCATTGACGTGATCTCAACAAGTATTGGGTAGGTATTTGTATTCGGTGCGGCCTACCGGCCGTGCGCGGATCTGGCCAATGCGAGTCCACTCGATCATTCGGCCCCATCCCGTTAAGTGATCTTAGGACGCAATTCGGTTGTTTTGATCAAGTCATAAGCGAGTGAGGTCGCTGCCGACACGGACACACCAGCACCCGCCGCGCCAGCACCGATCGGCCCAAGAACATCTACGTCCGACAAGACATGGCGCTCGCATTCGCGGCCGACCAGCTCGGTGACGCCGAGGAGGTACCCGAGAAGATCGTCGCCACACTCCGAGCGACCAACACGATCATCACCTGCACACCCACAGGAATGACCTTGGAACACTCCGGCGAAACGCGCAAACGTGAATCCCTTTGGGCGCTCGCTGCGGGACGCTTGGTACGCGAGGAGGTACCGAGAGATCGTCGCCACACTCCGAGCGACCACACGATCATCACCTGCCACCCACAGGATGACTTGGAACACTCCGGCGAACGCGCAACGTGAGTTTTGATGGGGGTTAACGTGTCCGAGGTGATCGATACCGTAACCCGCAGGGCCCGCGGTGCGAGCCAGAGATCATCATGGTGCCGACCATGGGCGATCAGCCCGAACCGGCGGGCCAGCTGCGGGGCGGGCCGGTGGCGAGCCGGTGCGTTGATCCTCGGAGTGGCCCTGCATGGTCTCATCGCCGCACTCATGGGAATGTTCAGCTTTGCACTGATCATGATCGGCGCCCTTGTGCTGGTCCAATCCGACCGCCGCCCACGACACGCAGCCCGGCAGCGAACCCCGGTGCCCCAGCCGGTCGCCGGTCCGGAACACGGCCCGGGCGCCGCGGCCGTAACTATCTGACCTGACAGGAGCCAGATGGAGATTCTGCCGTTCTCTCCCAACAAATCCGATGAGGCGGCCCTCGCGGAGTATCACGAACTTCGGACGGCGGTCATGCAGGTCGACAGTCCGTCAGACCCGGTGCCCAGCTTCGAAGCCAACATCGGCTGGCTATTCACACCGCTGCCCTACTTCGGCCCCTGTCAGTACTGGGCCGCCCGCGTCGATGGTCGGATCATCGGCTTGATGACTGCGGGTTTCCCGGAGAAGGAAAACAGCCACCTTACTGTCTGCGACATCAAAGTGCTTCCCGCCCTCCGCCGGCGAGGAATCGGGACTGCCCTCCTCCGGGCCGCGCTTCCCACGATTCGACAGCGCGACCGTCGCATCGTGTCGTTCCCCGGTGTCCGGGAGGCCTCAGTCGGTCAGAGCTGGGCGCAGGCGTTGGGCTTCAAGACCGTACGCCGGGACCTGCTGCAGCGATTGGACCTGGTCTCGATGGATCCAAGCCGTTGGGATGCAAAACCCGCCGAGGGTTACCGGACGCAACGCTGGATCGGCAGCGCGCCGGACCGGCTGGTCGATTCCTACGCCGCGGCACGGACAGCCCATGGCGATCAGCCGCAGCACGAGTCGAGTGTGCAGGCGGCGACATGGACGTCTGAACGGATCCGACAGGAGGAGCAGGACCTGCGGGATCAGGGCATCGAGATGCTGGTCGTGGCCGCAGTCCACGAGACGACGGACTCGGTGGTCGGGGCAACCGAGATCATGCTGTACCCGCACCGGCCGGATCGGGCGATCCAGGGACACACCGCGGTGCTTCCCGCGCACCGGGGCCATGGGCTCGGTCTGCTCGTCAAGGCGCAGATGATGCGCTGGCTGCGCAGCGATCGGCCGCTGGTCGTGGAGGCCATGGCGTCGAATGCCGACGACAACGCCTACATGGTCAGTATCAACCAGCGACTGGGGTATGCCGTGCGACGCGTCATGGTTAGCTTCGAGCTGGAGACGGCAGCGTTGGCCGAGCGGCTGGATCCGTGACGCACCGGCTGCAGGTCGTGCCACCGCCGTCCATGCTGTCGAGATGCTGGCGCACGCCGAGTGCCTCCACATGTCCAGCAGGATAGGTCTCAAGGGCGGCGCGCCAGTGGGACCGGGCTTCGGCGGTCATGCCGCGGGCGAGGTAGGCATGGCCCAGCCCGCTGAGGCTCCGGGCCTGGTGACACCGCATGCCGCGGTCGGCGCTGACCCGCCGCGCGTCCGCGTACAGGCGGACGGCGGCATCGTGATCCCGGAGGGCGATGAACGCGTCGCCTAGACAGTTGAGCGCGTCGACCTCAGCCTGGTCCGAGCCGTACCTGCGGGCCAGCTCCAGCGCCTCGCGTCCGAATTTCAGCGCATCGCCGAGCCGCCCCACCGACCGGTACGCCCTGCACAGCCCGATCAGTCCCTCAGTCTGGCCTTCCCACAGCTGCAGCCGCCGACTGATCTGCAGCGAATGCTGGAACTGCTCGATCGCCGAACGACTGTCGCCACTGCGGTGAAGCAACAGTCCCAGGTTGCTGATGAGATAGACATTGGCCTGGGAGCTGCTCACCTGGAGTAGCTTTCCGTCCGGCCGCAGGTAGCCGAACGCCTCCTCGAACCGACCGAGCTCAGCGCTGACGAAACCGAGGTTGATCTTGACAAAGCTGGTGAGCTCCTGGTCGCCGTCGGAGATCGCGGCGAGATGCGCCGCAGTGAAATGCCCGTGCGCTGCCTCGATGTCGCCGTCATTGAGGTACATGATGGCGAGATCGTTTCGCTGGTACGCCTGATATTGCGTCGAGCCGTCCTCGCTGCTGAGCTGAAGGGCCTCGGCGCAGAGCACCTTCGCGAGATCGTTCGGGCCACGATGCCGGCACACCAGTCCCATGCCGTGAAGCGCCAGCGATTCCGCCCGTCGATCGCCGAGCGCTCGGGCTGCCTCCCGCGCTCTCATGAACAGCTGGTACGAGTCGTCGCCATAGTTCAGCCGCTTCAGGAACGGCTGCAACACGCACGCAAGCTGCCAGGTGTGGGAGTGCCAGCCCCACTCCCCGGCCGCCCTGGCGTAGACGCAGCCGACGAAGACTCCGGCGATCGTCAACTGGCATTACAGGTACCGGGCTGATGGTGAATCAATAGCCTCACCATCGGCGGACGGATTGAGATACGTGGCGTGTCTTGGCGGGTCGGCAGGTCACCTACGGCTGCTCGTCAGTCCATGGCGGTTTGTGGCGTTGGCTCCGGTGGATCCGTTCTCCGAACTTTGATCAACAGTCTCGGATCGATCATCAATGTGCCCGGAGAGGCAGACCCAACCGACAAAGCGACCACCTACGCCAACCTCGGCCTCACCCTGACCTACCAATAGGCCACAAACACAGTGATCGTCGAGGCAAAGCCATCGGCGATCATGTACGAAGGCTCGTGTCCGAGGGGTGATCGATACCGTAACCTCGCAGGGGCCGCGGCGCGAGCCAGAGATCATCATGTTGCCGGCAGTTGGATGACGTTGAACGTTTGCTGGTCAGCATGGTCAATGTGGTCGACCACGATGAACTTTTGCGTTGTTCCACCAGCGGCATGGCCTTATCGCGCAGGCCAGTCGCTTGCGACCCAGGCACCGTCCAATCGCGGCCGGTACCGCCCATCATCGTCGACGACCCCATGGACGCCCTCGCCATCTGGAATGCCCACACCGGCACGAACCGCACCCGGCCTCGCTACCTGCGGAACCGCCCTGACAACGACTAGGGGTATGTTCGGGTGCCTGGTGTCGTGCGGCGGGGATCCTTCTGACCTTGTCCGGTATCGTGGTTGCGGTGACTCCTGAGCCGTCCACTGCGGACGGTGTACGCCTGCAGATCATGGGTGCGTTGCGGGTGTGGCGCGGTGGGGTCGAGCTGGATGCGGGCCCGCGTCAGCAGCGTTGTCTGCTGGCGGTTGTGTTGGCCCGAGTCGGGCGTCCGGTCGCTATGAGCGATCTGATCGATCTGGTGTGGGGCCCGGACTCGCCAGCCAGCGCGGTGAACCTCATCCACAAGTACGTCAGTGCGTTGCGCCGTCTGCTCGAGCCGGGTCTGCCGCTGCGGGCCTCCGGGTCATACCTGCCGCGGCACGGTGACGGATACCTGTTCCTCGCCGGTCCGGACACGCTCGATCTCGTGGCTTTCCGGGGACTGGTCGTCGCGGCGAAATTAAGCTGGGGGCAGGACCGTGCCGAGGATGCGCTGAATCACTATGTCGCGGCGTTGAGACTCGTCCGGGGGTCGGCGGGCAACGGTCTCGCGGAGAGTGTCGCTGCGACCGCGACCTTCGCCGGTATCGATTCCGAATTCTTCGATGCCGTGGTCGACGCGTCGGAGGTGGCGGTCCGGCAGCGCCGGCCGGGCCGTGTGCTGGCCTCGCTCCGCATGGCGGCGGCCATCGGGCAGCTCAACGAGCCCGTTCACGCCAGCCTGGTGACGACGCTTGCGGCTGCGGGTCATCAGGCGGAGGCTCTCGCGGTCTACCGGGCCATCCAGACCCGTCTCTCCGACGATCTCGGCATCGACCCAGGCCCTGATCTGCGTAACGCCCAGCGGCAGGCCTTGACCCAGACCGCGGCGCCGACCCAGACCGCGGCGCCGCCGGCTGAGATGGCCGTGCCCCAGCAGTCCCCGGCGGTCGCGAAGGTCAGCCCGGCTCAACTACCGCCCGATCTGCCGCTGTTCGTCGGCCGCGAAAGCGAACTGGAGAGCCTCCGCAGCATGGTTGCTGGGATGGGCGCGGCTGGGCGGACAAGCCCTCTGCTGGTAGCTATGAACGGTATGGGCGGGGTGGGGAAGTCGACGCTCGCCGTTCACTTCGCGCACAGCGCCGCCGGCGCCTTCACCGACGGGCAGCTCTACCTCGATCTGCAGGGCCACCTCAGCGCGGATGAGGCCGTTGCGGCCGGCGATGCCTTGCGGTCACTGCTGTACGCGTTGGGCGTGTCTGCGTCGGACGTCCCGGACACGTTCGACGCCCGCGTTGGTGCATATCGGAGCTTGAGCGCGGGTAAGCGGATCCTGGTGTTGTTAGACAACGCCCGGGATTCGGCGCAGGTCCGCCAGCTGTTGCCGAACTCGGCACAGAGCCTGATGCTGGTCACCAGCCGGCAGCCGCTGGGCGGTCTGGCCGTGTCCGACGGCGCTCACCTGCTCGGCGTTGATCTTCCGGACCTGCCTACGGCCCGGGAGCTGCTGCAGCGCCGGCTGTCCGGGTCTTCGCGAGGCGCGGCCAGGGCGGTTGTTGATGAGATCATCGAGTTGTGTGGGAGGCTGCCCCTCGCGCTGGCGATCCTTGCCGCGCGGTTGACCGTGCGTCCGCACCTGTCGTTCTCCACGGTGACGGCTGAACTCCGTGACGGCGCCCGCCGGCTGCAGGCGTTCGCGGGTGGACGTGACATCAGCGATCCGCGGACGGCCTTCTCGTGGTCCTACCGTCAACTCACGCCAGCGGCCGCCCGGATGTTCCGGCTGTTGTCGGTGACCCTGAGTTCGGGTGTGGCGAGCGAGGACTGCGTCAGCTTGTCCGGCCGGGATCCGCAGGAGACGCGGGCCGCGCTCGCCGAACTCACCGAGGCCGCGCTCGTGACCGAGCATGCCGACGGCCGGTTCACCTCGCACGTCCTGGTGAAGGCGTACGCGGGCGAGCTGTTGCAGGCCACGGAGCCCAAGGCGGAGGAACAGGCGGCGATCACCCGCCTGCTCCAGCACTACCTGCACAGCAGTTTCCACGCCCAGGTTGTTCTGCAGCCCAGCCGTCCGCCGATCCCTCCTGCGCCGCCGATGCCCGGCGTCGTGCCGGAACGGCCGGCCAGCTACGACGAGGCAATCCAGTGGTTCGCCGATCGCAGGGAGGTCTTGAAGGAGGCGGTCCGGCTCGCCGCAGATCTGGGTTACGCGATCGCGCCCTGGCAACTGGCCTTGACCATCCAGCAGTACCTGCAGTGGGGCGGCTACTTCCAGGACTGGGAAGATGTCATGAGGATCGCCCTGAACGCCGCCCGGCAGCACAACGACGTCGTTGGCCAGGCCCATGCACTGCGGAGCCTGGCCGGGGCGCGGTACTGGTTCGGGGACAATCAGGAAGCGCTCAGCTCACTGTCTGCGGCGCTACGCATCTACGAGGACCAGGGCATGCGTCTTGAGCAGGCCCTGGCGCACCACAACTTTCATCTGGTCTACAGCGAGCTGGGGCAGTTCGACTTAGCCCTGGACCACAGTGAACAGGCATTGGCGTTGTACCGGGAGCTCGGCAACCGGCGAGGCGAGATCCTGAGCCTCATCTCCCAGGGGAGAGCCCTATCCGGCCTCGGGCAGTTCACTCACGCGCTGGAGGTTCTTCGTCGAGCGCTGGAGACCAATCAACCGATCGGACGCGGACACGAAGAAGGAGAGATCCGCCTCGGCATCGCCTACAACCTCGCCCAGATCGGCCACGTTGACGAGGCAGTACAGCAGCTCGAAACAGCGGCGGACACGTTCGGACGGGTCGGTCATCGACCGTACCAATTCTCCTCGTTGCGGCAAATAGCCGAACTGCTGAACGCCACCGGGGACACGACCGGTGCCCGCCGGGCCTTCGACCGGGCTTCGGCGGCACTCCAGGAGATTCAGGGCGGCGGCACCGACGTCATGCGTGCCCGACTGGCCGCCCTGGCCGAGGCCCTGTCTTCGGAAGCCGGCCCGGACTCGACAACTCTCAATCTTGACTTTTGACCCTTGCGGCGGGACCGAAATAGACGGATTGATGTTGTTCGTTTCGGGCGACTGTGCGGCCGCAGCGCTGGCGAACGTCGTGGCGTTGGGCGCGTTGCTGACTGGGTCAGCCTGATCGCCGGCCAAGTCCCCGGCCGGACGGGTCTCGGTAGACGGGAAAGCCGCTGTGCTGCGTTGGTGCCGCAATCCGCGGCGCATCAGGGACGGGGGTGAGCCCGTTCGCCCCGCACCCAGACGGCCGGGGCAGGCTTGAACCGAACGAATCCGTGACCGTCTCGGACGGAGCGTCGCTCTATGCCGATCGCTTGTCCCGTAGCGGCGGCGAGTTGACAGGTAGTTCCTTACCACTTGATCGCACACGGTTCCGACTCACCAGGAATCTCGTGGCGTCTCCTTGAATGTGTGTCAACCACACAGAAGAGAGGAACGACGCGATGCCCACAATCACTACCTCCGACGGAGTAGAGATCTTCTACAAAGACTGGGGCACTGGTCAGCCGATCGTCTTCAGCCACGGCTGGCCGCTGTCGGCCGACGACTGGGACGCCCAAATGATCTACTTCCTGCAGCACGGCTACCGGGTGATCGCGCACGACCGGCGCGGTCACGGCCGGTCGTCGCAGATCGGCACCGGCAACGACATGGACCACTGGGTCGCGGACCTGGCTAGCGCTGACCGAACACCTCGACCTGCGCGACGCCATCCACATCGGACACTCCACCGGCGGTGGCGAGGTCGCCCGCTACGTGGCCCGGTACCAGGAGCGGATCGCGAAGGCGGTACTGGTCGCCTCGTTGACGCCGAACATGGTGCAGACCAAGGACAACCCCGCCGGTCAGCCGCCGGAGTGGTTCGACGCGGTGCAGGCCGGGGTCGTCGAGCAACCGCTCGGAATTCTTCCGGGACGGTGCCGGAAGGCCCGTTCTACGGCTACAACCGACCCGGAGCCCAGCGGTCCGAGGCGGTCATCGCGAACTGGTGGCGACAGGCCATGGCCGGCAGCATCCACGCCCACTACGAAACGGTACTCACGTGGAAGGAGGACTACACCGCCGACCTCGAAAAGATCACGGTGCCAGTCCTGGTGATGCACGGTGACGACGACCAAATCGTCCCCTTCGGCAGTTCGGTACCCCGTGCGGTCGAGCATCTCAAGAACGGAACGCTCAAGACCTACCCCGGCTACCCCCACGGCATGCTCACCACACACGCCGACGTCCTCAACCCAGACCTACTGGCGTTCATCCAATCCTGACCGCCCTACGCCGCACGGCCCGCGACCGGGATCTCTACCGGTCACGGGCCGTTGCGCCCTAGTAACGCAGGTTATGCGGCCTTTCAGTTTCAACGACGAGACCCGTCGCCGCCAGGCACTGGTTACAGGCCACCCGCAAAGGGTCATGGCGGTGCCTCACGACTGCAGGGGACCGACTGACAAGTGTGCACCGACCCAGCGCCTTGGCACGGACGCTCGACGGATTCGAGAAGCCCAATCAGCGGGCGCTCCGCCCCGCACGGCCTCCAGCTCGGCCAGCCGGCCCGTGAGCGCGTCTGACCCGACGGACCGGGAAGCGGAGAGACGGCGGCGCCGCATCGACCTGACAGAGTCGGTCGGGCTGCCGCATCTGATCTCGCCCTCAGCCGCTGGCCGATCATGGTCTTCAGGGCAGGGTGGGACCCGGCATTTCAACGGTTTCATGATGGCCGTCCGGTGCAGACCTGGCCAAGTCACGGCATGATGCTGATCGACCAGCACGGCACGATCCGAGGCACCGAATCGGAGAACGCCCTTCCAGGCCAAGTTCATCATCGTGCGCCGGGAGCTGCAACACGCGGAGCGGGAACTGTCCTTTCGACACTTCGAAGACTCCGCTACCAAACAACCGCCTCGGCACCGACCGCGCCAGGAATAGCCGCGTCAACCACGCTGAACGGCTCGACAACCGGCCCAGAACCTTAACTACCCGGCATTGGCTCTAGTCCGTCGATGTACGCGGCGAGGTAGTCCACGAACATCACCCGGTCAGCCGTGACGGTGGCGGCTCCCGGGCCAGTACCGCGAGCCCGTGGCTCGCAGCGTCGCGTCGTCGGGGCGTTGCTGTCCGGCTGCGTCAACCAGCCGTTGAAGCGTCCGGGCCTGCTGCTCGTCAGCGAGGGCGACCTTCTGCTGCTTGCCGGCTTCGCGCCAGCGACGTCCCAGCGGTCCGCGTCGTCGACGGGGCCGGGGAGGATGCGGTGTCGAATGCTTGCATGATCGTTTCCGTTCGCGGGGGATGCCAAACGGGCCGCATTTTGGGCGGCCTGTGGTAACGATCGGAAACGGTGCCACATTCGATCTTCATTTGCGCTGGTCAAGCCTGTGTCCGAGGGGGGACTTGAACCCCCATGCCCTTGCGGGCACTAGCACCTCAAGCTAGCGCGTCTGCCATTCCGCCACTCGGACCTGCACGTGCCTCACCGCGCCGGCCAGCGGCGGGTGACTCGCACGAGCCCACACTGTACACGACCCCTGACGGGGTACCCGAACGGCTCAGCCGTGGGTGGTCAGGCCCCCGTCGACAGGGATCACCGCGCCGGTCAGGTACGACCCGGCCCTGGAGGCGAGGAAGATCGCGGCGCCCGCCATGTCGTCGGGGCGGCCGATCCGCCCGAGCGGCACGGACGACTCGATCTGGGCCAGGGTGTCCGGATTTTCCAAGGCGAAGGCGAGCATCTTCGACTCGAACGGGCCGGGCGCGATGGCGTTCACGGTGATGTGCTCGCTGACCAGTTCGTGGGCGAGTTGCCGGGTGAGCATGTGCACGGCGGCTTTGGTGGGGGCGTAGGCGAAGACCGGCATGGCCGGGACCGCGATGCCGTCGACCGAGCCGATGTTGATGACCCGGGCCGGGTCGTCGGCGCTGGCTGCCTTGCGCAGCAACGGGAGCAGCGAGACGGTGAGCCGGAAGACGGCCTTCACGTTGACCGCCCAGAGCTTGTCGAAGGCGGAGTCGGGATACTCGGCCAGCGGTGCGCCCCAGACCGCGCCGGCGTTGTTGATCAGCACGTCGAGTGAGTCGAGTTGGCCGTTGAGGGTGTCGACCAGGTTGGCGAGGCCGGCCGGGTCGGCCAGGTCGGCGGGGATGGCGGCGCAGGTGCCGCCGCTGGCGGCGCCGAGTTCGGTCAGCACGGCGGCGGTGGCGGCGCAGGCGTCGGCCTTGCGGGCGGAGATCCAGACGTGCGCGCCGGCCTGGACGAAGCCGGTGGCGATCATCCGGCCGATGCCCCGCGAACCGCCGGTGACGAGGACGTTCTTCCCCGCGACGGAGAACAGTTCAGACATCCACCAAAGCCTCTCTGACGGGCCCGTGCCGCAGTGGTCCGAGCCGACTGGATACCAAGCGGGCAAGCCAGACGGGAGCGGTCAGGCGGCTCGGAACACCACCCGCACGGTGCGGCAGGACATTGATGACTCTCGCATCTTGTGCCCCAGGACGCACCAAGCTACCGTCCAGTAACACCCGATTACCCGTCGGTAACGTAACCGAAAGGGCGGCTCAATGTCACCTGTCAGACGGGCCTCGTCCGGCCTGTCGCTCGTCCTCGCCGCGGTGCTGGCCACCGCCACGCTGACCACCGCAGCCGCCGCCGCGAACGCCCCGGCCACCGTCGCCCGGCAGCGAACGCATCGGCAGCGGCAGCGACGACCACCGGCTTCCGGTTCGTCGACATCGCCACGCCGGACGGTGTGGTGCTCAAGGCCAATGTCATCGAACCCACCTCGGCCGGCCGGCACCCGGCCATCGTCTTCGTCAACAGTTGGGGCCTGGGCGATCTGGAGTACCTGGCCCAGGCCGGCAGCCTCGCCGACGCCGGGTACACCGTGCTGTCCTACTGTGCGCGCGGTTGGTGGTCCTCCGGCGGCCAGATCGACACCGCCGGGCCGAAGGACATCGCCGACGCGTCCACCGTCGTGAGCTGGCTGACCGCGAACACCACGGCCGACCCCGCGCACATCGGCATGGCCGGAGTCTCCTACGGCGCCGGCATCAGCCTGATCGCCGCCGCCTTCGATCCCCGGGTACGCGCGGTGGCCGCCCTGTCCGGCTGGTCCGACCTGGTGTACTCGCTCTACGGCGACAACACCCGCCGCCAGCAGGCCGCCCGGCTGCTGCAGGTGGCCGCCCAACTGCTCGGCCGGCCCAGCGCCGAACTGACCGCCAACCTGGACAGCTACTTCGGCAACCGCGACATCGACACCGTCAAGGCGTTCGGCCGGGTGCGCAGCGCCGCCACCTACGTCGACCGGCTCAACACCAACGCCCCCGCCATCCTGCTGGCCAACGCCTACGGCGACAGCCTCTTCGGCCCCGACCAACTCGTCAGCTTCTACCAGGCACTGAGCACCCCCAAGCGACTGGAGTTGGCCGCCGGGGACCACGCCGTCGTCGAACTGACCGGCCTGCTCGGCCTGGACAACCACGTCTGGACCAGCGTGCACCGCTGGTTCGACAGCTACCTGCGCGGCGTCGACACCGGCATCACCGCCGAAAAGCCGATCCAGCTCAAGGTCCGCACCTCCGGCGCGACCGAGGGCTATGCCGCCTGGGGCACGGTCACCGGCCACGTCACCCGCTTCGGTCTCCAGGACATTCCCTGGTACGCGGCGACGGGCGCACTCGGCGGCAGCGCCGGTACCGGCTGGTCGCACCCCATCTGGACCGGCCTGGACACCACTGCGGGCGGCGGCATCGCACTGATCACCAACGGCCTGGAGGTGCTCACCGGCGAACCCCCGACCGACTGGCTGCCCAGCGTCAGCCGGGTCAACGGGGCGGTCTGGGAGTCCGCGACGGCCGGCAGCACGCTGTCCATCCGGGGCATCCCCACCCTGCACCTGACCCTGCGCTCCGCCCCGGCCCGGGGCACCCTGGTCGCCTACCTCTACGACGTGGACGCCACCGACACCGGCAAGCTGATCGCCCTCAACCCGGTGACCTGGCTGTCCACCGCCACCACGGTGGAGTGCAACTTCCCGGTGGTGGCCTACGACCTGCCGGCCGGTCACCGCCTCGGCCTGGTACTGGACACCGAGGATCCACTGTTCCTGGACCTCAACACCGTCGCCACAGCACTGAGTGTTGCCGGCTCGTCCTGGCTGGACGTACCGGTGAAGTAGTCGCCGACTTCCGGCCCGGCGACGTCCGCCGCCGGGCCGGACTGGCGCGAGTGCACCCCGTACCGGCAGCATGTCTGCGTGGTCGTACCCGCTCCCGACATCCCGCCGCACCTGGCCGCCGTCTGGCGTCAAGCCGACGAACTGCGCGCCCACGGGGATGTCCCGGCCGCCATCACGGCGCTGGAGCCGGCGGCCGAGGTGGCCTCGATGGCCTACGGCGCCGACTCCGCCGCGACCCTGATGACGCTGCACCGCCTCGCCGTGCTGCACCGCCTCAGCGGCGACCTGGCCGCCGCCCGCCGGGTACTGGACGAGGCGCAGGCCGGTGGCGAGCGCCGGCTCGGCGACGACGACCCGCTGATGTTGATGATCGCCGGCGAGCTCGGCGCGGTCGCCGAAGAGCTGGGCAACCGCCACGAGGCCCGGCGCAACTGGAGCAAAGTCGCCCGCTACGGCCCGGCGAAGCTGGGTACCGAGCACGCGCAGGTACGCGCCGCGCAGGCCTATCTCAACGACGACCCGGCCGGCCCGGTCTACGTCCCGCCGGCCCGCCCGGTACTGGGCACCTACGCTCCCCCGGAACTCCCCCCGGGGCCGCAGCCGATCCGACCGTTCGACCCGCCGCCGGACGAGGCGTACCCGCAGCTGCCGCCGGTCACCCCGGCGCCGGTCGGGCACGGCGGGCACCTGACCCCACTGCCACACCAGCCGAGCCCGCCGCAGCCGTTCGGCAACCAGCCGGTCGAGCAGGGTGTCTGGCGGGTCGGGGGCGCGCCGTTCCCGGCTGAGCTGCCGCCAGGCGCACCGCCACGACGCCGCTCCGGCACCGGTCGGGGGCTGGTGCTGGCGCTGGTCGTCGTGCTGTTGCTGGGCGCGGCTGTCACGGTGGTCGTGCTGCTGACCCGGGACCGCGGCAAGCCGGCCGCCGCACCTTCGGCCACCGCGACAGCCACCGCGTCCGCGAGCCCGTCCGGCAGCGCCGCCAGCGGTGGACCCACGTTGACCGGGTACGGCGCGCCGGGTGACGTGAAGCTGCGGGACAACGGCGACCACGCCACCCTGACCTGGACCGATCCGTCCGGCGGCACAGTCCCGTTCATCGTCAACGGCGGCCGCTCGGGCCAGCAGCTGCACAGCTACGGCACGCTGCCGGCGGGCACCACGAACTACCCGGTCAGCGGACTGAACGTCAACTACGACTACTGCTTCGTCATCGTCGCCGTCTACACCGCGACCGACCTGGTCACCTCCGACCTGGTCTGCACCCACCGGCACGTCACCCCGACCCCGAGCCGCTGACCGGCACGTCACCCCGAACCCGAACCGCTGACCGGCACTGTTCCCTCGACGCCGAGCCGGTGACGGGCGTGTCACACCGGGCTTGGGCACGGACCGGAGCAACATCATCACCGAGCGCTGACGGGCCGTCGCGACGGTGCGGGGTGGCTGACCGGTGTGTCCGTAGGACACGAATTGATGACAAGTAACGCCGTGTATCCACAGCGGTGACTTTGCGGGTGGCCCGGCGGGTCCGCCGGCCCCTATGATGGGCCCCGGTTCGGCGACCCGGGGAATGGACGACGACGTGCCCAAGATTGCGCGCTCGCGCGGCTGGCTGGTCACCATCATCACCGTCGCGGTGGTCGTGGTGGGCCTCGCCGCGACCCTTTTCGGGCTCGGCGCCCGCAACCACGCGGTGGCCAGCAGCAACGCCAGTGCCTGGCTGTTCTCCTCGGGCAAGGGCGAAGTGGGCCGGGCCAACGCCGAGACCGGCCGGGTCGACACCCGGGTCAAGGTGACCAACGCCCAGGGCCACCAGATCATCGTCAGCCAGACCGACCAGTACCTGGTGCTGCGCGACATCACCACCGGCCAGATCAGCTCGCTCAACCTGGCCAGCCTGCAGGTCGCCGCGACCACGCCGACCACTCCCGGCCTGGGCATCTCGGTCGCGCTCGGCAAGGACTCGGCGTTCGTGGTCGACTCGGTGCAGGGCATCGTCCGGCAACTCAACCCGGTCACGCTGACCTCGGTGGGCGAGCCGCTGCGCTTCCCGCCCGGCCTGATCGGCGGGGCGTTCGACGAGAACAACGCGCTGTGGCTGGCGATCCCCAGCGAGGGCACGCTGATCGAGGTCCGCCCCGGTCGGGCCAACTCCAGCGCCGGCGCGGCCACCAGCCCGGCCATCGCCACCACCCGGGCGATCGCCGAACCCGGGCACGACCTGGCACTGTCCACTCTGACCAACGGCGTCGCGGTGCTCGACGAGACCGCGCAGAAGCTGACCACGCTGCGCGCCGGCAAGTCGCAGACGATCGGCCTCACCCTGACCGGGCCGGGCGCGATGCCCGCGCACAACACCGAGCCGCAGGTACCGGTGACGGTGGTCGACGACCGGCACGTCTACGTGGTGAACAACGGCCAGGTCACCGACTTCGTAGTACCCGGGGACGGGCCGAAGTTGCAGCCCGCGGTCGCCTTCGCCAACCGGCTCTACATCGCCGACCGGGCCACCGGCACCGTCTACGTGCTCGACAACCACGGCCAACTGATCAACACCATCGGGATCCCCAAGACCGAGAACGGCATCGAGTTCTCGGTGCGCGGCGGCCACCTGTTCATCAACACCCCGGACGCGGACACCGCCCGGGTGGTCGACACCAACAACAAGGTGAAGATCGTCGACAAGTACGCCACCGATGTCCTCGGCGGCGACCAGCCGGTGGAGCACCCGCAGCCGAGCAAGCCGGCCGAGAAGCCGAAGCCGTCCGCACCGGCCGCACCGACCAACGTGAAGGCCACCGCCGGCAACCAGGCCGCGCACATCACCTGGGGCACCGCCGCGAACAACGGCGCGGCGATCCTGAAGTACGTGGTGGAGGGCGACGGCACACCACACGAGGTGGGCGCGAACCAGCGGGCGTTCGACGCGGCCAACCTGACCAACGGCCAGACCTACACGTTCACCGTGTACGCCGTGAACGCCAAGGGCAACGGGCCCAAGCGGGCGGCCAACCCGGTGGTGCCGACCCGGGACGTGCCCGACGCTCCGGTCAGCGTCACCGCCACCGCAGCGGCGGACGGCTCGGTCACCGTGACCTGGCCCGCCGCGAACGGCCAGGGCCACCCCATCAAGCAGTACGAGGTGGTCTCCGTCTCGTCCGGTAGCCAGGCCCCGGTCGGCACCGCCACCGGCACCACCCTGAAGATCGCCACCGGCACCCTGGACTACGGCACCCAGTACGCGTTCACCGTCACCGCCGTCAACGACAAGGGGGCCAGCTCCAAGGCCTCCGACCTGAGCAACAGCGTGGTGCCCTACACCAAGCCGGGCGCGGTGAAGTCGCTGGCGGCGACCACCGTCGACGCCAAGGGCGCCATCTCGGTGACCTGGGGCGCGGCAGCCGCCAACGGCCGGGCGATCAGCGGATACACGGTCACCGCCAACGGCGGCACCGCGCAGACCGTCACCGGCACCTCGGTCACCCTCAACGGCTTCGGTGACGGCGCGAACGTGACCGTCAGCGTGGCCGCCGTCAACGCCGCCGGCGCCGGACCGGCCACCACCGACACGGCCCGCACCATCGACAAGCCGGCGCTCACCGCGGGCAGTCCCGGCGCCGCCAGCTACACCACCATCAGCGTGCCGTTCACGGTGAACACCAACGGCGGCGCGACCACCTGCAGCATCTCCGTGAACGGCGGCGGCGCGTCGGCCATCGGCTGCACCGGAGGGACCGTCAGTGGCCTGTGGCCGGCGACCGCGTACGCCTACACGGTCACCGCCACCAACAAGGCCGGCGCGGACACGTTCTCCGGCAGCCAGACCACACCCACCCTGAACGGCTCGGTGATCTGCGGCGACCCGAGCTACTGCGGGCCGAACGCGTCCAACGGCGGCATCTGGATCTACAAGACGCCCAACCAGAACGGGACCTCGGTGGGCGACGCCTTCAACGGCGACCGGTACAAGGCGATCTGCAAGACGACCGGTTCGGCGACCATCAACGCCAAGCCCTGGGGCGGCAAGCAGAGCAACGTGTGGGTGAAGATCAATTTCAAGGGCGAGAACTACATTCCGTTCGCTTGGTTCACCCTCGACGGTGGCGATAGCCTCAGCAACCTGCCCGCCTGTTGATGAGCATGCGCCACGCACGAGGAGCACCACCCGTGAGCACCCCCCCGGCCCCCGCCCCCGACGCACCCCCGACCCCGGATGAGATCGCCGGCTTCGCCGACTTCGCCGGCCGCCTTACCCAGGCCATCGGCACCATCGTGCTCGGCAAGCCGGAGCTGATCCGACTCAGCCTCACCGCGCTGCTGGCCGAAGGGCACCTGCTGATCGAGGACGTCCCCGGCGTCGGTAAGACCACGCTGGCCCGCGCGCTGGCAGCCGTGGTCCAGGGCGCATGGCGGCGCATCCAGTTCACCCCCGACCTGCTGCCCTCCGACGTCACCGGGGTGACCATCTTCAACCAGGGCAACCGGTCCTTCGAATTCCACCCGGGGCCGGTCTTCGCCAACCTCGTCATCGCCGACGAGATCAACCGGGCCTCCCCGAAAACCCAGTCGGCGCTGCTGGAAGTGTTGGAGGAGCGGTACGTGACCGTGGACGGGGTACGTCACCCGGTGCCCCGGCCGTTCCTGGTGGTGGCCACCCAGAACCCGATCGAGATGGACGGCACCTACCGGCTGCCGGAGGCACAGCTCGACCGGTTCCTGATGAAGGTCTCCGTCGGCTACCCGAGCGAGGACGACGAGATCGCCGTGGTCCGTGGTGGCGTCGCCGGCCGCTCCCCCGAGTCGCTGACCCCGGTCACCGACACCGCCACCATCGCGGTCGCCATCGACCTGGCCCGCCGGGTCTTCGTCGCCGACCCGCTCTACGCCTACGCCGTCCGGCTGGCCGTCGCCACCCGCAGCCATCCCCAGGTCAGGGTCGGAGTGAGCCCGCGTGGCGTGATCGCGCTGACCCGGGCCGCCGCCGCGTACGCGCTCATCGACGGACGGCACTTCGTGCTGCCCGAGGACATCAAGGCGCTGGTGGAGCCGGTCTTCGCGCACCGGCTGCTGCTGCACCCGGACGCCCAACTGCACGGCGCGACTCCCGCCCAGGTACTCGACTCCGTGGTCGGGTCGGTGCCCGTGCCGGTACCGGCCGCCGTCTGAACCGATGCGCCCCACCATCCGGGGAATCGGTACCGTCGCCGCCGGTGCCGTACTGGTCGCGGCCGGCTTCACCTTCGGCTACCCGGATCTCGTCGTCATCGGCGTCACCGCCGTCATCGCCGTGCTGTGCGCGCTGCTCTACGCGGCGCTGCGCCCCCGCCTGTCGGTCCGCCGCAGCGTCGACCCGGACCGGGTGACCCGTGGCGAACCGTGCCTGCAGACGCTCACCATCGGCAACGCGAGCCGGTGGCGGGCGGCCACCCTGGTCGCCCAGGACCGCTGCGGAGAGGGCCGGATCCCGGTGCCACTGGTCCGGCTGCGCCCGGCACAGGACTCGCAGGTGCGCTACCCGGTACCGACCGCCCGGCGGGGCGTGGTGGATGTCGGCCCGCTCACCGTGCAACGGCGTGACCCGCTCGGCCTGGTCCGGCTGTCCCGCTCGCACGGCGGCACGGCCAGGGTGTGGGTGCATCCGCGCTGGTACCCGATCGCGGCCACCCCGACCGGGGTGACCCGCAGCCTGGACGGCCGGGTGGACCGGGTGCCGCACGGCAGCATCACCTTCGACAAACTGCGCCAGTACGTGCTCGGCGACGAGTTGCGGCACGTGCACTGGCGGACCACCGCCCGGGTCGGCGAGCTGATGGTGCGCGAGCACGTGGACACCAGCCTGCCCCGGCTGGTGGTGCTGCTCGACGACCGGGCGGCCAGTTACGGCGACCCGGAATGCTTCGAGTCGGCGTGCGAGGCGGCAGCCTCGGTGATCGCCGCCGCCACCCGCGACGACCTGCCCATCGAACTGCTCCTGGTGCACGGCGACCGGCCCGGCAATGACGGTGCCCAGGCCACCACCGGGTTCATCGGCGGCCGCCGGACCAGCCACGCCGGCCCGCTGCTGGACCGCCTCGCCGAAGCCACCCTCGCCCGCAGGAACGCTGACAGCACCAGCGGCAACGATCCGGACGCGGCGGCGTTGGCGGATGCGGTGAACCGGCTGCGCCAGTACCGG
Organism: uncultured Actinomycetota bacterium; assembly: GCA_963794685.1. GTDB lineage: Bacteria > Actinomycetota > Actinomycetes > Mycobacteriales > Micromonosporaceae > CAVTWH01. The sequence continues at coordinate 20,251 of CAWCFK010000020.1, forward strand.
CTCGGGGACACCCTGGTGTACCTCACCGGCGACGGTCGGGTCGGTGACCTGGCCAGCATCGGCGGGCTGAGCCGCTCGTACCCCTCGATCGTGGCCGGCGTGTTCGGTGACCCGCAGCAGGCCCCGAAGGCCGTGCCGGGCCTGCACCTGTTCGCCGTCCCCGACGCGCCCGAGTTCGCCGCGGCCTGGGACGGGGTGGGTCGGTGGTGAACCGACTACGCGCGGCCCTGGTGCCGCTGGTGCTGGCCGGCATGACCCTGCTGGCCGCGCTCCCGGTGACCCGCGTCTACCACGGTGACCTGCTGCTGAAACTGCTGGTCGGGGCGGCGGTGGCACCGATGCTGATCAGCGTGGCGCTGCGCCGGGTGCCGGCCTACCCGCTGGCGCCGGTGTCGGTGCTGGCGCTGGCCGGCTACACGCTGCTGGCCGTGCGGATCACCGCCGGGCCGGCCGGGGTCGACGGGCCGCTGCCGACGCTGTGGGTGGACGCCCTACGCAACGGCATTCCCCGGCTGCTCACCGCGCTGATTCCGGTGGAACCGCAACCGGACACGGTGCTCGTGCCGATCGTGGCGACCTGGGTGGTCGCGATGCTCGGCACCGAGATCGCGCTGCGCGGGCGGCGGGTGCTGCTCGGCTACGCCCCGCCGACCGCGCTGTATGCCGCGAGTCTGGTCTTCGTCGGGCCGAACGCGCCGGCCCCGCTGTGGCAGCCGTTCAGCTACGCCGCGCTGGCTGCGCTCGGGCTCGCCGCCACCGGCCGACCCGGCACCGTCACCCTCACCGACCTGACCCGCGGCGACCGGTTCCGGCTGCGTGCCCGGCTCGCCGCCGGCGCCGCGGGCGCGCTGGTGGTGATGCTCGGGCTGACCGTCGCGATCGGGCCGGCGCTGGCCGACCGGATCACCGCCGCGCCCACCGACCCGCGCCGGTACGTCGTGCCGCCCAGCCTGCCGGCCGACGACGAGAACCCGCTGATCCGGCTCTCCGGCTGGGCTGTCAACCCGGACCAGCCGCTGCTGCGGGTCAACATCGACGCGCCCGGCCTGGCGGCCGACGCGCCACTGCGACTGCGGCTGGCGGTGCTCAGCGACTACGACGGGATCAACTGGCGGGTCGGTGGCGCGTACCGGGAGGCCGGGCGGGTACTGCCGGCCGCCGTCGAGCCGTTCACCAGCCCGGCGCCGGCCAGCGGGCCGCAGCTCAAACAGGACATCACCGTCGACGAGCTGGCCGGCCGGCTGCTGCCGGCGCTGGCGACCCCGCGCCAGGTGGAGGGCGTCCGGGTCGGCTACGACCAGGCCACCGGCACGGTGATCCAGTCCGACGGGCTCACCCCGAACCTGCGCTACACCGTGTACTCACAGGCCAGCACGCCGGACGTGAACCTGCTCCCGTTGGCCGACGTGCCTTCCGGTTCGGGCGCGGCTCGCTTCCTCGCCCTCGGCGCGCAGCCCTCCGACCAGCTGGCCAAGTTGGCCGAGGAGCTCGGCCGGGACGCCGGCGCGCCGTACCAGCGCGCGCTGGCCATCGCCGACTTCCTCAGCCAGCACTATGAGCTGTCCAACAAGGCGCCCAGCGGTCACTCGCTGGCCAACCTGTCGTTCTTCCTGTTCTCCCCGCGCAGCCAGGGCGGCCAGCGCGGCACCACCGAGCAGTTCGCCGCCGCCTTCGCGGTGCTCGCCCGGATGCTCGGCCTGCCCAGCCGGGTGGTGGTCGGCTTCCAGACCCACCCGGGCAGCAGCGCCATCCACGGCCGCGACGCGATGGCCTGGCCGGAGGTGCTCTTCACCGGCCTGGGCTGGGTGGCGCTGAACCCGCTGCCCACCCCCGACACCCCACCGCGCCCGCTGGAGAGCGACTTCCGGCCGCCGCCGTCGTCGTCCACGCCGCCGCCGTCCCAGCAGCCCACCATCTCGGTCGCGCCGGGCACCCTGGGCGCGTCCAAGTCGGCCAGCCAGGCCGTCGCGGGCGCCGGCCGGGGGCTCGGTCGGGGCATCACCACCGGTGCCGGCGCCGCGCTGGTCGTGCTGCTCTTCGGGGTACCGGTGGCGCTGCTGCTGGCCCGCGCCGGAGTGCGCCGACGCCGCCTCGACCGGGGTACGCCCGGCCAGCGGGTCACCGGCGCCTGGCAGGAGATCCTCGACGGGCTACGGCTCGCCGGCCGGCCGGCCGGTGGGCACCTCGCGGCGACTGAAGTGTCCGCGCACGCCGCCCGGGTCGCCGCGGTGCCGGTCGGCGCGAAGGTCCGCCCGGCCGCCCCGGACCTGGCCGACCTGGCCGAACTGGTCAACGTACTGACCTTCGCGGGTGACCGGATGACCACCGAGGACCAGGCGCACACCGCCGGTAAGCGGGCCCGCGCCTACGTCGACCGGTTGCGCGCCAACCGGCCGTGGTGGCGTCGCCTGCTGTGGTCGGTGGACCCGCGGCCACTGCGCTGGGCCCGCCGCACCCCCCGCCGGTAGGCCGACCGACTATCCATCCGTGCCGGCTGACTTGGCCGATCCGCCGGTCAGGCGCGCCGCGACACCCCGACAACGGTCATCCCGGCGGCGACCGCAGCCGCTGTGACCTCGTCGGTCACCGCGCTCAACGCCTCCGCGGACGGCTCGCCCTCGACGTTGAGGTGGAAGGACCACGGGCCGTCGTAGTCCTCGCGGTACAGCACCACCTGGACCCGGCCGCCCAGGACGTCGTCGACCCGCCGGCCCAGGATCTCGTCCCAACCGTCAGTCAGCCGACCCTCGGGTCGCAGCCCCAGCGCCGAGCGCAGCGCGTCCAGGCGGGCCTGGTCGATTGTTCCGGACAGGTTCACCGTCGCCGACGAAGCGAACATCTCAACGTTCCTCTCTCTGGTCGATCAGCGAGTTACTGTGCCGGACCCCGCTCAGGGCTGCCGGTACTGGCCGGGCGACGGAACCTGCTGGCCGGCCTGCCCCCAGCCGGGCAGCGTCCCCGGGGCCAGACCGCCGGGCAGCGCACCGGACGAACCAACCTCCGGGAACTGCGAGCCACTCGGTCGGGCAGCCGAGCCGGCCAGCGGGACGGCCGCCACCGACGGGTGCGGTAGCGCCACCTCGGGCAGCGGGGCCATGCTCGTCGCGCGGCAACAGGCACGATGTCGGGGTTGCACTCCACCGACTGCAGCACCGAACTCCGGCCCTGCCCGGTGACCAGCAGCAGCGCGTAGTCGGGCAGGTCCTGCAGGGTACGCGGCTCCACGGCGTACTCGTACACGCGCTGTGCGGCGGCGGCCTCGCTCCAGTTGGTGCCCTCGGCCTTGGTGACGGTCTGGCTCCAGTTGCGGGTGACGCTCCAGTTGCGGTGCCAGCCGTGGCTGCCGTGCCCGCCGCCGCGCTCCTGCGCGGAACCCTCGGTGTCGGCCACCGAGTGCGTGTCGTTGCCGCCGAGGGTCCGGGTGAGCTGGCTGATTGCGAACTTGTGGTGCCGCCCGATGAACTCCGACGCCTGCCGGGCCTCTTCGTGGTTGGCCAGCCGCATGAACGCCACCGCCCCACCGCCGATCGCCTGCACCGTGGCATCGCGCAGGTGCCTGAACATCAGCACCAGCCGGATGCCGCGCCGCTCGCACAGGTCGGTGAGGCGCTCGATGTGCAGGTGGCTGATCTCGTCGGCGCCGACCAGGACCAGTGACCGGGTGGCCAGGGTGTGCGAGCTGACCCGCCGGATCAGCCACTGCACGATCAGGTCCTTGAGCAGTTCGCGGCGGGCGCTGCGGCCGTCGCTCTCGTCAACCAGGCAGGTGAGCTGCGCCCCGCTCGGCGTCACCGGCCGGCTGCCCAGCTCGACCAGCGGATGGATGTAGGACTCGATACGGCGCAGGTTGGCGTGCACCTGCCGCTTGAACTCGTCGGCGAACAGCCGGTCGGCGATCTGTTGCTGTTCCGCGTCGGTCAACTCGGGGAACGGCCCCGGCTCGGCCATCAGCACGGTGAGGGCGGCGGCGATCCGGGCCAGCGTGAGGTTCTCGCCGAGGGCTTCGCAGATGGCGGTGAGGATGCGGTCGTCCTGGGCCCGGTCGGCCCGGGTACCGGTGGGCGAGTCGCCGTACATCGACTCGATCAGGGTGTCGACGAGCTGCCGGGCGTCCAGGCCGGCGAGCAGGTCGGTGTCGGCCAGCTGGGAGGGCAGCAGCTTCACGTCGTAGCTGGTCTGAGTCTGCTCGGCCAGCCGGATCAGTTCCCGGCAGGCGGCCTCGCCGGTGAAGTCGACCAGGGTGACCGCGCCCCGGCTGGTCAGCAGCGAGCCACCGAAGATGGTGAGCAGCGCCTCCCAGCCCCAGATGCTGCCGCCGATCACGTCGACCCGGCGGGCGCCGCCGGGCACGCCGGCCGAGCCCCACTCCGGGATCGGGTCCACCCGGGCCCGTTCAGCCAGCTCGTGCTCCGTCCGGCGCTGCTCCCAGTCGGCGCAGGCGTTCTGATGGTTGTAGAGCTGGGTCTCCTGAGCCTCGGACAGCGCGGTCCGGGCGTGGGCGGCGTACGCCCACACGCCGATGATGCCGGCGATCCCACCGACGAGCGCCACCACGGCGAGTACCACGAAGCTGCCGGCCCGGCCGTCGGAGGTGCTGCCGAGCACCCCCGCGCAGCAGCCGAAGAACAGCGCGAGGCCGACCCCGACGGCGCCGGCCAACACCATCCGACCGACCATTTTCCGCTGCGCCGTGGCGGCGGTGGTGACCACTGACGCCGGGATCGGGTCGGGCGTCGGGTACGGATCGAGGAACCGGTGCCGGAACAGGTTGCGGTCCCGGAACACCCAGCCGAGTCGCTCGCCTTCGGCGAAGAGCCGACGAAGCGCACCGGACTCCGGGTTCGGCGCGGTCATGACGACTCCTCTCCGCGGGCCGATCCGTTGGTGCACACAGTCAACCAGTTTGCCCCCGACGGACGCGACCTCCTGCCCAGCGAGTTGCCGGTCAGGCAGAGACTGCGCAGTAAGTTGCGGTGCCGGTCAGAGACGGACTGCGGGCCGAACGGCCGGTCAAGGGCGGACTGCGGGCCGAACGGCCGGTCAAGGGCGGACTGCGGGCCGAACGGCCGGTCAAGGGCGGACTGCGGGCCGAACGGCCGGTCAAGGACGGACCAGGACCGCGTCGGCGTACTGCCGGGTGGTGCCGATCAGCGCGGCGTTCACCTCGTCACTGCCGAACACCCAGGTCCGGGCGGCTTCCTTGCTCAGGCCACGGTTCTGCTGGCGGCGCAGCAGCGCGTTCACCCGGACCCGGTCGGAGGTCTCGATGAACAGCGCACGGTCCAGCAGCGGACGCACAGCCGCCCACGGGCCACCGGGGATGAGCAGGTAGTTCCCCTCCACGATGACCACCCGCACGCTGGCCGGCACGCCGATCGCGGAACCGATCGACTCGTGCAGGGTACGGCTGTACTCGGGGGCGTAGACCAGCTCCTCGCCGGAGCGCAGCCGGCGCAGCAGGTGGACGAAGCCGGCCGCGTCGAAGGTGTCCGGCGCGCCCTTGCGGTTGGTCATGCCGAGCCGGGCGAGCTGCGAGTTGGACAGGTGGAAGCCGTCCATCCCGACGGCGGCCGCGTAGCCCGCGCCGAACTCCCGGTTCAGCGTCCGGATCAGCGAGGTGGCCAGCGTCGACTTACCCGCGGCCGGTGCGCCCGCAATGCCCACGAGCAGCCGGTTCGCGGTGGAGTGCAGTATCCCGTCCAGCTCCTTGCGCGCGGCGGCGACCAGGTCGGGGTGTGAGTTCACCAGCCCACCTTCGCACAGTCGGTTGCCCGACAGCAGCAGGCGGGTAGGGTCGCCAGCGCAGGCTTTATCGTGTCCCGGCAGGTGTCATCCGCCGGGGCGCGGTGCACCGTTCCAGACCATTGACCAGAGGGAATCCAACATGCAGGGCATCGAATCCAAGCTGGACAAGGCATTCCACGGCAAGAGCGCGCAGGAGCTCGCGGACGCGCCGGTCTCGGCGATCAAGGGTGTCTCCGAGGGCGACGCCGAGCTGCTGCTCAAGGCGTTCAACATCAAGACCATCAAGGACATGGGTACCAACAAGTTCTTCAAGACCGCGCAGGCGATCGCGAGCCTCGCGGACTGACCGCCGCGCCCGTCCGACGGCCCTCCACCCATCGCGGGTGGGGGGCCGTCGCACGCCGGTAGGGTCGAGATGTGCAGGTGGACGACGCAGTCGCCGGGGTGTGGCAGGCGCTGGGCGGTGGCCCACCGCCGACCCGGCTGACCTGGACCGGTCCGGCCGGCATGCTCCCCGGCCCGCTGCCGGTGGGCACCCTGGCACGGGCCGCGGTGGGGGCGTGCGCGCTCGCCGCCGCCGGCTGGCAGGCCGTCGCCGGTCAGCCCACCCCCGCAGTGGTGCCGGTGGAGTCCGGCGCGGTGGCGACCGCGTTCGTCAGTGAGCGGGTACTGCGTCGGGCCGGCCGTCCGTTCCCTTCCTTCGCGCCACTCTCCCGGTTCTGGCCGGCCGCCGACGGCTGGGTACGCAGCCACGGCAACTACCCCCACCATCGGGCCCGGCTGCTGGCCCTGCTCGGCGTCGACACCGACGACGCGGTCGGTCCCGCCATCGCCGCCCGCAGCGCGGTCGAGTTGGAGAACGCGGCGGCCGGCGCCGGCGCACTGATCTATGCGGTACGTGCCGCCGACGAATGGCGGGCCCACCCGCAGGGCGTCGCGGTGGCCGGCCGGCCCCTGCTGACGCTGGACCGCCAGCGTGACACCGCACCTGTACCGGCACGCCGACCTCGGGTGCTGGACCTGACCCGGGTGATCGCCGGCCCGGTGGGTACCCGCACGCTCGCCCTGCTCGGCGCGGACGTGCTCCGGGTGGACAGCCCGCACCTACCCGAGTCCGAGGGCTCGTACCTGGACGGCGGCCTGGGCAAACGCAGCACTCTCCTCGACCTGGCCGACCGCACCGACCGGGCGTGCCTTCACCGAACTGCTCGCCGCCGCCGACGTCCTGGTCACCGGCTACCGACCGGGTGCCCTGGACCGCTACGGCCTGACCGCCGCCGAACTGGCCGAAGCGCACCCCGACCTGGTGGTGGCGCAGTTGTCGGCGTGGGGACCGGACGGCCCGTGGGTCGAGCGGCGCGGCTTCGACAGCCTGGTCCAGGCGGCCACCGGCATCGCCGCCCGGTACGCCGATCCCACAACGGGCACCCCCGGCGCCCTGCCTGCCCAGGCCCTCGACCACGCGACCGGGTACCTGCTCGCCGCCGCCGTCCTGCGTGCCCTCACCGACCGGGCCCGCTCCGGCGGCGGCCGGCTCGCCCGCCTCAGCCTCGCCAACACCGCCCACTGGCTGCTCACCCAGCCACCCACCCCCGCCACGCAACCATACCGCCGATGACGCCGACGCCGACGGCGTGGCCGACCCGGACGAGCAGTGGACCACCGAACTGGGCGACCTGCACCACGCACTCCCCCCGGCACCCTGGCCCGGGGCCCCCCGCACCTGGCCGATCCCGCCCACCCTCTGGGGAACCGACTCCCCGACGTTCCTTGCCCACTAACCCCGCGAAACCCACGCCGCGGCGCCGCACCAGACCACCGACCACAGCCCGCACCGCCCAAGCCGTCGACCCGACCCGCCACCAAGCGCCGCACGGCGCAGACGGCCCCGGCGCAGCCCGACGACCGCACCGCGCCGCGGCGGCAATGGGGGGCGCCCGGGGGGCGACCCCGCCGCCCGGGGATTGTTGCGGTGTCAAGTGGGGTGTTGACGGGCTTTGAGCGGGGGTTGACCCCGACAACCGCCCACTTGAGTGGCGGTCCGATTGGGCGGTGGGACGGGCGGCCGGAACAACCGCCCCGCCCGGCGAGGGGCCGGGCGGGGCGGGGAGGCGGAGTCGAGCGGGGAAGGTCAGCTGGCGCCGGTGGGGGACGAGGCGAGGGCGTCGGACTTCATTTGGGCGTAGTAGCGCAGTTGGGCGTCGGTGACCCGCAGCGAGCCGAAGGCGCGGACTGCCTGGTAGTAGGTCCAGGCCAGGCCGTTGCAGGAGGACCGGACCAGCACGTTGTAGGTGGCGCACTTGGCGAGCAGGTCGAAGTAGAGCATGTCGTCGAGGCGGCTCTTGTTGGCGCTGAAAGTACCGATCGCCTTGTAGTTGCGGTAGCCGAAGTCGTGGCGCCAGCACGGGATCCGGAAGTCGAAGCCGAGCGGCTGGTCGGGTGAGTCGGAGCAGTAGTCGGTACTCCAGTCGAAGCCGTACGCGGACCAGGCGGACTGGTTGGCCCGGGCCGAGTTCCAGGAGTTGCGACTGGCGGTGTTGGGCTGGGTCCAGGAGTACAGCACGGCCGGTTTGTCGGCCGGTGCGGCTGCAGCCGGTGCGGCAAATGCCAGCACGCCGATGGACGCGAGCAGGAGGGGGACGAGTACACGTAAGCGGGAACGCATCGAAGCACCTCACCAGGGGGTCGCAGGTGCCCCTGATGGTGCTCTCGATGCGGACCGCTACGCCATAGGTAGGGACCAATATTCACTCCTACGGGAGCAAAAGGTTCACGTCGCCGAACTCGTGCCAGCGGTAGCCGCCCTCGACCGCCGCGGTGTAGCACGCGCCGAGCAGCTGCGGGTCGGCGAACGCGGCGAGCATGTCCAGGTGCGAGGCGCGTGGCTCGTGGAACCCGGTGAGCAGCCCGTCGACCAGCCGTACGCCGCGCTCGGCGGTGACGATCAGGTCGGTCCAGCCGGTCAACGGTCCGTCCACAGTGGACTCCAGAGCGCGTACCACCGTGGTACCGACCGCGATCACCCGACCGCCGGCCGCCCGCGCCTGCCGGAGGGTCCGCAGGGTGTGTTCGGGTACCGAGTAGTACTCCGGGTACGGCCGCTCGTGCGCCTCGGGTGAGGCCACCCCGGTGTGCAGCAGTACCGGCAGGACCTGCACGCCCGCGCTGACCAGCCGGGTGACCAGCCGGTCGGTGAACGGCCGCCCGGCGCTGGGCATCTCGGCGCTGCCGGGGGTGGTGGCGAACACCGTCTGGTAGTACTCCAGCCCCCAGCGCCGGGGCACGTACGAGTACCGGATCGGCTCGCCGTAGCGCTGCAGCAGTTCGGGTACCGGCCGGCTGGCGGTGATGGTGGCCCGCCACAGCCGCCCCGCCGAGTACCCCTCGCGCAGTACCGCGCTACCGCCGTCGGGCAGCGTCAGCCGCTGGCCCACCCGGCCGTCCCGCATCGGCGCGCTGGCCTTGCCCTGTGCGCCCGGCAGGCGCAGTTCGACCAGCCAGTCACCGTCCGGCCGGACGGTGGACAGGTGCAGCCACAGCGCACCGCCGTCGACCGGCACGGCGGCCGGCAGGGTGCCGGACGTGTTGACCACCAGTACGTCGCCGGGGCGCAGCAGGCCGGGCAGGTCGGTGAACCGGTGGTGCGACAGGGCGCCGGTACTTCGCCGCGCGACCAGCAGTCGGATCGCGTCCCGGGCCAGGCCACGGGCCTCCGGCGGGGCGTCCGCCTCCAGTGCGGTGGGCAGGGTGAAGTCGATGACGCTCATCGTTCGCTCCAGATCATCAGGGGGAAGCCGCCGGGTGTGCGGACCTCGAAGCCGTAGTGGCCGCGCGGGTACGGGCCGGTCGGACGGGTGATCTCGGTGGCCGCGAAGCGGCGGTGCAGCGCGTCCACGCTGGCCCGGTCGGGCAGTTCGAAGGCGGGCGGTAGGGCCCGGTCGACCGGCCCGGTGACCAGCTCCAGTACGGCGCCGCCGTCAGCCGGCCCGGAGCCGGGGCCGTTCCAGCCGGGGTCGGTGCAGGCCAGTACCCGGCCGGACTCCTCGGGCCGGTCCCACCAGTCCACCGTGGTCAGACCGAGCCGGTCGGTGAGGAACTTCTCCGCGGCGGGCAGGTCGCGGACCTGGTACGGCAGCCACAGTCGGGTCACGCCAGGCTCACCCGCCCGCCCGGTGGCCGCTGCGCGAGCAGCTTCAGGAACGCGGGTACCACCGTCTCCGGCAGCGGCCGGTCGGTGATGTCCTCGCCCGGGTACGCCTCCTGGTGCATCCGGGTACGCAGGTCGCCGGGGTCGAGCCGCCACACGGTGACCGCCGGCTCCTCGGCCGCCAGTACCGCGCCCGCCTGCTCCAGTGCCGCCTTGGCGGAGCCGTACCCGCCCCAGCCCGGGTACGGCTGCACCGCAGCGTCGGAGGTGACCAGGGCCAGGATGCCGCGCCGGGCCCGCAGGCTCGGCAACGCCAGTTGGGCCAGGGCCACCGGGGCGAACACGTTGACCTCGTACACCTCGCGCAGTACGCCCAGCGGGTAGCTCGCCAGGGTGGGCTGCGGGCTGGGGCCGAGGATGCCGGCGTTGGCGACGAGCAGGTCGACCCCGCCGAGTTCGGTGGCCGCGGCGACCAGTGCGGCCCGGTGCGCCGGGTCGGTGACGTCGCCGGGCAGCGCGGTGGCGGCCGGTCCGAGCTCCGCCGCCACGGCTGCCAGGTCGGCGTGGGTACGCCCGTCGATCACGAGCTGCCAGCCGGCGGACACCAGTCCGTGGGCCAGCGCCCGGCCGAGCCCGCGGGATGCGCCCGTGACGATCGCTGTCTTGTTCATGATCTCGACGCTAGGCCGGTGCGCCTGCCACCGAATCGGCCCGCGGCCGCTGTAGACCCGGGACCTTGGACCTAGGCCCGACAGCGACCGACCTGATCAATGCGAAGATATCGGGAGGAATTGCCCGGTATCCGCGGTAGGTTGCACCTGGGCGGAGTGGAGGAAAGCGACGGATGATCACGGCCGGACGCGAACCGACCACACCCACCGGTCAGCCGGTACCGGAGCACTGCCGAGGACCGACGCGAGCACCCCCACCTACTCGGTCGCACGCTGGGCCGGGTACCCGGACTCATCTGGTTGATCGTGGCCCTGAACCTCGGCACGGCCCTGTGCCAGACCGCGCTGTTCCCCAACTTCACCCACCCCGACGAGCGCATGCACATCGACCTCATCGCGCAGGTCGCCCAGGGTTCGGCCTGGCCGTGGCCGGCGCCCGGCACGCTGCACGCCACCCAGGGCACGCGCGCGGCGGACGTCCGCCCGCCCGGGACCCGCGACCTGACCGAGGTACCGGCGCCGGCCCGGTCGAAGCGGCCCTCCTACCTGTCCGCCGGCGGGTCGAACACCGCCGGCGAGCCGCTCAATCACCTGATCCAGCACCCACCCGCCTACTACCTGCTCAGCGCCGGGGTGCTGGTACTGCTTGACGACTGGCAGCACGCGCCGTTCGGCCTGGTGATGCTGCTGCTGCGCTACGCCAACGGCGTGCTCTGCCTGGCGCTGCCGCTGCTGCTGTGGGCTGCCGCCCGCCGGCTCGCCCTGCCGGATCCGCTACCGGTCGCCGCCGCCCTGGTACCGCTGGCGATCCCGAACCTGAGCTCCGGGGAGAGCTCCATCAACAACGACAACCTGCTGCTGGTGCTCTTCGCCGCGATCACGCTGCTGATCGTCAGGGTGCTCACCGGCGACACCAGTCGGCGTACCGCGCTGCTGATCGGCGCGCTGAGCACGCTGGCGCTGCTCACCAAGGGGTTCGCGTTGGTGATCCCGGGCTGGGTCGGGGCGGCCTACCTGGTCGCGGCGCTCCGGCAGCGGGGCGGCCGGCGCCTGTGGTCGGCGGCTGTCGGGCTGCTCATCGCGTGGTCGGCGAGCCTGCCGGGGTTGGCCTGGTGGCTGCGGAACAAGTTGGTCTACGGCACGGTGCAGCCCAACGGGCTGTACCGCGATCCGGTGCCGCTGGCCGCGAAGCGCTCGTGGAGCGACGGCGGCTGGGAGTTCGTGACCCGCAATCTGGCCCGGATGGGCACCAACTTCTTCGGCACGACGCACGGGCTGCTGCCGTGGCTGGCCTGGTTGGCCTGTGGGCTGACCGTACTGGCCGTGCTCACCGCTCTTGCCCTGGACCGCGCCCGCCGGCCGGCCGCGCTGGTCCTGATCCTGCCCGGCTGCGCCCTCGCCGTCCTGGTACTCGCCGGCGACTGGCAGTTCTACGCGGCCACCGACCGGGTCGCCGGCGTCCAGGGCCGGTACCTCGCCGGCGGGCTGGTCGGGGTCACCCTGGTCGCACTCGCCGGCGTGGCCCGCCTCGGCCGCCGGATCTGCCGGTACGTTCCGCTGGCGGTGCTGGCGTTCGCGGTGGTCATCCAGGCCGTCAACGCCGGGTACGTGGTCAGCGTGCGGTGGGCACCGGACGGCGCCGGGCTCACCTCGTTCACCGACACGCTCCGGGCCATCGTCGACTGGTACCCGGCCCCACCGGCCGTCCTGCTGCTCCTGGCGGCGGGCACCCTCGCCGCCGGCCTGGGGACGACGATCGTGCTGGCCCGCCGAGCCATCGCTACCGACTGAGGCGACAAACCAACCGTTTACCGATCATCATCCCTATCGTCCTATTAGTGTTGCTTTGACACTATGCAGCCACCCCCCGGAACCCGGGAATGACGGATGACCGTGAACTGTGCCGACCCAGCCAGCACCCCCGGTGCCGACCGGGATCGATCTTGAGCCGCCCAGCCGGAGACCCGGCAGGTACCGTGCCGGACGGCGCCGGCCAGCCGACCCCGGCGCCCCGGACCACGGTCACCGCCGGCCACGCCACCGACGTCGGGACCACCGCGGCGCCGCCCCGCCAACACCGGCCCGACCGGACGGCCGACGCGCCCGCACGGCAGCCCCGGTCGGTACGCCGACTCCTCGGTCGGGTACCCGGCCTGGTCTGGCTCATCGTGGGCCTGCACCTGTGCGTGACGCTCGGCCAGACCGCGATCTTCCCCAACTTCCGGTCGCCGGACGAACGCCTGCACGCCGACCTCGTCGTCGCCGTGGCGTACGGCAAGCTGTGGCACTGGCGTGACGACATCGGAGTTTCTCGCGGCAACGCGGCGGGCGGCTTCGCGACGAGCAAACACACCCCCGGCCGGCTACACCTGGCCGACCACCCACCGCCGCCGCGTGCCGACCGGCCCTCCTACCGCGACGCCGGTGGCACCGACACCACCGGCATGCCGGCCAACTACCTGATCCAGCACCCGCCCCTTTACTACCTGCTCGCCGCCACCGTGCTGGCCGTGGTCCCCGGCTGGCAGGACGTGCCCTTCGACCGGATCTTCCTGCTGCTGCGCTACTTCGGGGCGGTACTGACCGCCGCGCTGCCGATCCTGGCCTGGGCCACCGCCCGTCGCCTGGGCCTGCCCGACCCGCTGCCGATCGCCGCGGCGCTCGCGCCGCTGGCGATCCCCGAGCTGACGCACATCGAGTCGGCGGTCAACAACGACACCCTGCTGCTGATCGCCGGTGCGGCGCTGACCCTGCTGGCCGCCCGGGTACTCACCGGGGACACCAGCCGGCGTACCGCCGTCGGGATCGGCCTGGTCACCACCGTGGCTCTGCTGTGCAAGGGGCTGGCGCTGATGTACCCGGCCTGGATCGGCCTGGTGTACCTGGTCGCCGCGGTACGGCAACGCCGGCGCGGCACGATCGGTGCGCTGCTGGTCGCCTGGGCGGCGAGCGTTCCGGGCCTGAGCTGGTGGATTCAGAACCGCGTGCAGTACGGCACGGTGCAGCCGCACGGCAGCTACCAGGCGCCGGACATGCCCGCCGCCACCGCCTGGTCCGACGACGGCACGGACTGGCTGCGCCGGCTCATCGAACGACTGAACACCACCTTCTTCACGCAGGATCAGAGCGCCGCCCGACTGCACACCTCGGTCTGGTGGACGGCGACGGTCGCCGGGCTGCTGCTGCTTGCCGCCATCCTCGTCACGCTGGCCAACCGTGGTCTCCCCCGGGCCACCACCGCACTCCTGCTGCTGCCGGTCGTCGGGCTCTTCGCGATCGTGGCGAAGGGCACCTGGGAGTCGTTCGTCTCGCTGCACGTCTACGCCGCGATGCAGGGCCGGTACCTGTACGCGGGCACGGTCGGGCTGATCGTGGTCGCGCTCGCCGCGGCCGCCCGGCTACCGGCGCGGCTACGTCGACTGGCACCGTTGGTGGTGCTGGGGTTCGCGGCCGTGATGCAGGGCGTCTCGCTGGTCGGGGCGCTGCGACTGTTCTGGGTACCGGCGGACGCGGCCGGCTGGGACGCCCTCGCGCGCTCGTTCCAGGCGGTCGGCTACTGGTACGCGTTCGGCCCGGCGGTACTCCTGCCGATCGTGGCCGGCGGGCTCGCCGGCACGGTGGCCGTCGCGATAGCCGTGCTACGTCTCGCCCGGCCGGGTCGACCGACGACGATCGGCCACCCGGTACCCGACGGGTGACCCGGCCACCACCGGGCCGCACTGGGTAGCGTGGCGGGATGGAGCATCGCGGCCAGGGCCGGGACGAGCTGCGCGAGGTGAGCGCCGCCGTCCTCGCGGTGACCACGCACCTGTCCGTCCGGGAGGTGCTGCGCACCATCCTGGAGGCGGCGCGGCGACTGCTCGACGCCGAGTACGCCGCTCTCGGGGTACCCGATGACCATGGTTCGTTCGCGGAGTTTCTCGCGGTCGGGGTGAGCGACGCGCAGTGGGCGGCGATCGGCCCGCTCCCCCGCCAGCACGGCCTGCTCGGGGCGATGCTGCGCACCCGGGCCGGTGCGGCTGGCCGACATCCGCGCCCACCCCCGGTTCGAGGGCTGGCCGGCCGCGCACCCGGAGATGACCGCGTTCCTCGGCATGCCGATCGTGGACGGCGACGAGATCCTCGGCGAGGTGTTCCTGGCCAACAAGCGCACTCCCGGTGGCTTCACCGCCGCCGACGAGGAGCTGCTGCAGCTGCTCGCCGCGCATGCGGCCATCGCCATCGTCAACGCCCGGCTCTACGAACAAAGCCGGGAACTGTCCATTGTGGCCGAACGTCAGCGCATCGCCCACGACCTGCACGACGCGGTGGCGCAGAAGCTGTTCAGCCTGCGACTGACCGCCCAGGCCGCGGCCACCCTGCTGGCCGGCGCCGACCCGGCCGGTGCCGCCACCCAACTCGACACGGTGACCGGCTGGCCGGCGAGGCCGCCGACGAACTGCGCGCCATCGTGGTCGGGATGCGCCCGGTCGACCTGGCCGGCGACGGGCTGGAACCCGCTCTGCGCAAGCAGATCGACCTGCTGGACCGGGTACACGCGGCGACCGTCGCGTTCGAGCGGCGACCCGCTGCCACGGCTGCCCCCGCCGGTCGAGTCCGCCATCTTCCGGGTCGTCCAGGAGGCGCTGCACAACGCCTTGCGGCACGCCGCGCCGGGCACGGTGGCGGTGCGGCCCGGGTGACGGCCGGCGCCGTCGAGGTGGAGGTCACCGACGACGGCGCAGGCTTCGACGGTGGACGTGCCGACCCGGCCCGGCCGCCGGCTCGGCCTGGCCTCGATGCGGGAGCGGGCCCGCGCCGTCGGCGGCCGGCTCAGCGTCGAGTCGCGGCCGGGCGCCGGCACCACGGTCCGCCTGGTGGTGCCCGCGTGACTGGCCGATCCGGGTGCTGGTGGTTGACGACCATCCCGTGGTACGCCAAGGCCTGCGCACCTTTCTCGACCTGCAGCCCGACATGTCGGTGGTGGGCGAGGCCGACTCGGCGCCGGCTGCGTCGAGCGGTCGACGCCCTGCACCCCGACGTCGTCCTGCTCGACCTGCGGATGCCCGACGGCGACGGGGTCAGCGCCCTGCACGCCCTGCGCGAGCGCGGCCTGTCCACCCGGGTACTGGTGGTCACCAGCTTCACCGAGCCGGCCGCCGTCCTGCCGGCGATGCGGGCCGGCGCGGCCGGCTACGTCTTCAAGGACGTGGAGCCGTCCGCGCTGGCCGCCGCCGTCCGCGCGGTGCACGCCGGGCACGTGCTGCTGCACCCGGAGGTGGCCGCGCCTACTGGCCGCGCGGCGAACCGGACGCCGGCCACCGTCCGACTGACCGCCCGGGAGCGCCAGGTGCTCACCGAACTGGCCCGCGGCCGCTCCAACCGGGAGATCGCCGCCGCTCTGGGACTCGCCGAGAAGACGGTGAAGACCCACGTCAGCGCCATCCTGACCAAACTCGGCGTCCAGGACCGTACCCAGGCCGCCCTGCACGCCGTCCGCACCGGCCTGGTCTGACCCCGCTCGCCGCACCCGGGTCAGGCGTTCACGTCGATGCGCGGGAGGTCCTCGCGGCGCTGCAGGTAGCCGCGGATGGCCAGCAGCGCCGCGATGCCGTCGCCGACCGCCGAGCCGAGCTGCTTGGTCGCGCCCGCGCGGAGATCGCCGGCGCAGAAGATCCCCGGCACCGAGGTGGCGAAGGTGTCGTCGGTCGCGCACGAAGCCCCACTCGTCCAGCTCCACGCGTGTCACCGAGCCAGCCGGAGTTCGGGGTGAGTCCGATGAACACGAACGCCCCGGCCGGGGTGATCTGCTCGGTGCCGCCCGTCCGCGCGGTGGCGCAGCTCCACCGCGGCGAGCCGGCCGTCGCGGGCGGCGAAGGAGACCACGTCGGTGTTCGGTGTCCACGGTGAACTTCGGGTGGTGCAGCACCTTCTCCCGCACCAGCCGGGAGGCGCTCAGCTCGTGGTGGGCCACCACCCGGATCCGGTCGGCGAACTGGGCCAGGAACAGCGCCTCCTCCAGCGCCGAGTTGCCGCCGCCGATCACCAGCAGCTCGTCGGCGCCCCGGTAGAACGGACCGTCGCAGGTGGCGCAGAAGTGCACGCCCGCGCCGATCAGGTCGTCCTCGCCCGGTACCCCCAGCCGCCTGTACTGCGAGCCGGTCGCGATCAGCACCGCGCTGCCGGTGACCTGCTGACCGGTGGCGAACTGCACGTCCACTCCGCACTCGTCGGGCGCCAGCCCGGTGACCTCGACCGCGGAGAGCAGCTCCACGCCGTACCGGCGGGCCTGCTCGACGAACCGGTCGGCCAGCTCGCCGCCGCCGATGCCGTCCGGGAAGCCGGGGTAGTTGTCGATCCGCTCGGTGACGCCGGCCTGGCCGCCGAGGCCGGCCTTGTCCACCACGATCGCCTCGATGCCCTCCCGGGCGGCGTAGATGGCGGCCGCCAGTCCGGCCGGGCCGCCGCCGACGATCACCAGGTCGTACGAGCTGCTGCCCGGCGGTCAGCTGCAGCCCGAGCTTGGCGGCGATCTCGTCGTTGCCCGGTTCGATCAGGTGGCTGCCGTCGGCGAAGCGGATCGTCGGGATGGTCCGGCCGCCGTTCTGCACCCGCTCCACATAGGACAGGCCGTCGGCGTCGTGGTCGATGTCGATCCAGTCGTAGGCGACCCGGTGCTCGGCGAGGAACTTCTTGGCCCGCCGGCAGTCGGGGCACCACGGGGCGCCGTACACGGTGATGTCAGCCATGCCCGCCAGCATCACACACGGCCGGGCCGGCGCGGCTGTGATCCGATCGGCCGTCAGCGAACGGTAAGGCCGCGCCGACCCGCACGGGCGGGGCGCCGGGGTGGGCGGTGGCCTGCTCCGCCCACCCCGGCTGAATCGGGGATCCGGTAGGTCAAGCGGCTACCGGATCCCCGCGCGCTCCCGCGCGGCCGAGGTGTGGGCGCCTCAGCCGTTCGGGAACAGCGATGCGCAGCCGGGGTCAGCCGCCGACTGCGCCAAGCACTGGTGGTGATCGAGAAGCTGAAGTCGGTACGGGTGGAGCAGTGGAGTCGGCGGCACGCCGGCCGAGCGGCGGACGACGCTGGGCAACCCCGCCGGGGGTGTGCCGGGCGCGGGCGCTACGAGCCGAACGTGCGGTGTCATGCGAGCGGACTCCTTGACGGGGCACCCTGCTCGGCATCCGTGTTCGACGGATGCCCGCGCACCGGTGGCGGATACCGCCTACCTGGTGGGTCAGGGCACGTGGGTACGGCCACTGCGGTGACGCGCCACCGGCCTTGATCGACCGTTGCCCTGGGCGTCTGGAACTCGCGTCGGCTCACTCGCGAAACTGCGCGTCATCGTCACATGGAAACGCTCCCATGGCAAGCGCGGAGACCGCTCCAACCGCTGCGCTGCGTCGCTCCCAAACGACTGTCCGCGATCGGTGTTTGACGTGGCCGATACCGTCCCGTGACATTCGGCGCGCCAACTCTGCCCGGGCTCGGTGACAAAGCCGCAGGTCATGACCGATGCTTCGGGGACGCGGCCAACTCGACGGCGCGTTCGCAGAATTGGGTCTTTTACAAAGGCGAAACGCGGACTACAGTCGGCAACCATCATCGATGGAAGCGCTCCCATCGAGGTACATCTAAACAGTTTGCCGCCGGATCCACGTCGGTGGCGGGCCCGCCCGGACACCGCCACCAACGCACCGAGGCGACACATCACAGACAGGGGGTGGTCGCCACCACCGCAAGCGATGCGCCGGCTCCCGCAACGGCGCCCGTCATTACGACATGACGTCGGGCGCCACCTGTTTCAGCCCGTGTGGGCGGGGATTGCCCTCCCCGCCCACACGGTACGCCCCAACCGCAGGTGGGGCGATCAATCGACCGGACAATTGAAACCGGCCGAATTCTGTAGTCGCCACCAGCCGATAACCGGTCAAAACCACTCAACTCCGCAACCGCCACGCCCGAACTCGTGCGTCCGGCGGCTATCCGCGCGTCCCCGAAACCGTCCCGGCCCGCAGCTCGCACCGGGCCGGTCTCCCGGGTCGGGCCGACCGAGCCGATCCACACCGCAACCGTCCCGATCCGATCCGATACCGTCCCAACCCAGGAGCAGAGCGTATGAGATCGCCCCGGCCCCACCGCATCGGCCGGCTGGCCAGTATCGTCCTGGCCTCGACCATCACCGTCGCCGCAGGCGCGGTGGTCGCCGCCGTCAGCATCACCACCGCATCCGCCGCCCCGCAGGCGACCGGCGAGTTCAACTACGCCGAGGCGCTGCAGGACTCGATGCTGTTCTACGAGATCCAGCGCTCGGGCAAGCTGCCCGCCGACAACCGGGTCTCCTGGCGCGGCGACTCCGACCTCACCGACGGCGCCGACGTCGGCCTGGACCTCACCGGCGGGTACCACGACGCCGGTGACGAGGTGAAGTTCGGGCTGCCGGCCGCGTACTCGATGACCACGCTGGCCTGGGGCGGCATCAGCAACGCCGCCGGGTACACCAAGTCCGGTCAGATGACCTACCTGCTGCGCAACCTGCGCTGGGGCGACGACTTCATCATCAAGGCGCACCCGTCCCCGCACGTCTTCTACGCCCAGGTGGGCACCGGCGCCGCCGACCACACCTTCTGGGGGCCGGCCGAGGTCGCCCCGACCGCGCGCCCCTCCTTCAAGGTGACCGAGGCCTGCCCCGGCTCGGACGTGGTGGGCCAGTCGGCTGCCGCGCTGGCCGCCTCCTCGATCCTCTTCAAGTCCTCCGACGCCAGCTACGCGGCCACCCTGCTCTCGCACGCCAAGTCGCTGTACGAGTTCGCGGACAGCTACCGGGGCACCTACGACGCCTGCATCCCGGACGTGACCGCGTACTACAAGTCCTGGTCGGGGTACTGGGACGAGCTGGTGTGGGGCGCGATCTGGCTCTACCAGGCCACCGGCGACCAGACGTACCTGACCAAGGCGACCACGTACTACGCCAACCTCGGCAAGATGAACCAGTCCACCACGCCGAAGTACAACTACACGATGAGCTGGGACGACAACACGTTCGGCTGCTACATCATGCTCGCCGAGATCACCGGCCAGCAGAGCTACATCGACGACGCCCAGCGCAACCTGGACTGGCTGACCTCCGGGTACGGCGGCACCAAGCCCACCTACACGCCGGGCGGTGAGGTCCAGGTGGACACCTGGGGCCCGGCCCGGTACGCGGCCAACGCCGCGTTCACCGCGCTGGAGTTCAGCCGCTGGCTCAAGTCCAAGGGACTGGACGCCACCCGGCAGAAGACTTACCACGACTTCGCCGTCCAGCAGGTCAACTACATCCTCGGCGACAACCCGAACTCGATGAGCTACGTGGTCGGCTTCACCAACTCCGGCAAGAGCACCAAGTGGCCGCAGCAGCCGCACCACCGCACCGCGCACGGCTCCTGGAGCCAGAGCATGACCGAGCCGGCGAACACCCGGCACGTCGCGTACGGGATGCTGGTCGGCGGCCCGACCAGTGGCACCGACAACTTCACCGACGACCGCCAGCAGTACCAGCAGACCGAAGGCGCGCTGGACTACAACTCGCTCTTCTCCGGCGTCGTCGCCGGCCTGGTCGACGAGTTCGGCGGCACGCCCCGCGCCGGCTTCCCCGGCAAGGAGACCCCCGACGGGCCGGAGATGTACGCGGCCGCCTCGGTGAACCAGGCCGGGACGAACTTCATCGAGATCAAGTCGCAGGTCTACAACAAGTCGGCCTGGCCGGCCCGCGACCTGACCAACGGGCACCTGCGCTACTACTTCACCCTGGACGCCGGCACGGCCGCCAGCGCGGTCACTGCCACGCTGGTCTACCACGAGTGCGGCAGCGTCTCGATCAAACAGCTCGCCGGCTCCACGTACTACGCCGACATTGACTGCACCGGGCAGCACATCGCCCCGGCCGGGCAGTCGGCGTGGCACCGGGAGAACCAGTTCCGGATCACCTTCCCGGCCGCCCACGACTACACCAAGGACTGGTCGTACGCGGGTGTCGGGGCGGCCGGCACCACGCCGGTGACGGACACCTTCATCGCCGTCTACGACGGCGCCACCAAGGTGTGGGGCACCGAGCCGGGCGACACCAACCCGACAGGGTCGGCGAGTCCGTCGGCGAGCGCCAGCCCGTCCGTCTCGCCGAGCCGGTCGGCAAGTGCCAGCCCGTCGGTGTCCCCGAGCCGGTCGGCCAGCCCGAGCGTCAGCCCGTCGGCCAGCCGCAGCCCGAGTGCGAGTGTCAGCCCGAGCGGCAGCGCGGTGGCCGGCGGCTGCCAGGTGACGTACGCGGTGAACGACTGGGGTAACGGCTTCACCGCCGCGATCACCATCAAGAACACCGGGACCGGCACGATCAACGGCTGGTCGCTGGCGTTCGGCTACACCGGCAACCAGACGATGACCCAGGGCTGGTCGGCGACCTGGGCGCAGAGCGGGAAGAACCTCACCGCACAAAGCCTGTCCTGGAACGGAACCCTGGCCCCGGGTGCGAGCACTCCGATCGGCTTCCAGGCCAGCTACTCCGGCAGCAACGCGCGGCCGGCCAGCTTCACCCTCAACGGGGTCGTCTGCACGAGTAACTGACGATCTCCGCAGGCCGCCGCGACGGTGGGCCGGGTCGCCACGCCCGGTGCCACCGTCGCGGCGTCTGCACTGCATCCCCCGAAGGGCATTGACAGTGATCAAACTCATCGGTGGCCGGCCGGCCACCGGTCAGCGTCCCGGCCGGGCAGCCACGACAGCCGGCCCGGTCAGCGGCAGCCGTTCAGCCGACCAAGCGTGCCGATGAGCGCGGAGCGCACCCGTACCGATAGCGGCGCCGGCCGGGTGTGGGGCAGACTCGCAGACATGACGCCGCTGTCCACCGGACTGCCGCTCGACGAGCGGTACCTGCTCATCGAGCAGCTCGGGACGGGCGGCATGTCGGTGGTCTGGCGCGGCTTCGACGATGTCCTCGGCCGGCCTGTCGCGGTCAAGGTGCTCTCCCCGCCCACCGCCGCCGACCCGGCCTTCCGGGCCGCGATCCGCAAGGAGGCGCGGGCCGCCGCCCGGTTGTCGCACCCCAACATCACCCAGGTGTACGACTACGGCGAGACCACCCTTCCCGGCGGCCCGACCGTGTCGTACGTGGTGATGGAGCTGCTCAGCGGGCAGACCCTGGGTCAGCGGCTGGTCGACGGCGCGCTGCCCTGGCGGGAGGCGCTCGACATCGCCGCCCAGGTCGCCGGCGCGCTGGCCGCCGCGCACCGGCGCGGCATCGTGCACCGCGACATCGCCCCGGCCAACGTGATGCTCACCGCCGGCGGGGTGAAGGTGGTCGACTTCGGCATCGCCGCACTGGCCGGCGGCCGGGGCGACCCGGACGGCGGCGGTCTGCTCGGCACTCCCGCGTACGTCGCCCCGGAGCGGCTCGACGACGCACCCGCCGCCCCGGCCGCCGACGTGTACGCCCTCGGCGCGCTCCTCTACGAGCTGCTCGCCGGCGCCACCCCGATCGCCGCGAAGACCTGGCCGGCGCTGGTGGACGCGTACCGGGACGGGTTCGCGATCCCGCCGCTGACCGTCCCCGGGCTGCCCCCGCAGGTACCCACGCTGATCCTGCGCTGCCTGGACCCCGACCCGGCCGAGCGGCCGGGCACCGCCGAGCTGGCGCGGGCCCTGCTGGCCGCCCTGAACGAGATCGACCCACCCGCCGCCGTGGGCCGGCCCGCCGGCATGCTCACCGCCACCCGGCACCTGCCGGTCGTCGAGCAGATGCCCCCACCGCCGCTGTCCCGCCGGCCGGCGCTGCTCATCGCCGGGGCGGCAGTCATCCTGCTGCTGGCCGCCATCCTCTTCGTCATCGGTCAACTGGTCATCCGGACGGAGCACGGCACCCCCGGCGCGGTGGCCCCGTCACTGCCCGCGGTCCAGCCCGGACCGACAGGCAGCGCGGCGGCCAGTGCCACGCCCTCGAGACCGGCCTCACCGTCACCGTCCACCACCCACGGCGGCACCACCGCCGCCCGCCCCACCGTGAATCCGCTCAGCGTCGTCGACCAGCTGATCAGCAACGTGCAGGCCGGGGCGGACGCCGGCGAGATCCGCGCGGACGTGGCCCTGGACCTGGAGAACGTGCTGCACCAGCTGCGTACCCGGATCATCCAGGGCGAGCGCATCGACTACCCGACCACCGCCAGCGGACTCCGGACCAAAATCGCGCTACGGATAAACGAGGCCGCGATCACGGAGAGTCGTGGAATGCAGTTGATCACTCTGATCAATCAGCTCAGCGGCGGCAACCCGTAGCGGTTCGCCCGGACTGCCGGACTCGCCGGCCTTTGCACGGTGCCGGACCACGTCGTACTCTCGTGCCGGTTGCCGTCTTGCCCGGTTCGATCTCGGCCGGCCGGCTGAGCACGACCCGGACGCTGTTGGCTAGAGTCGGACGGGGCGGAACGAGCGACCCGGGACCGTGGTCCTGACAATCGTGGTCGCGAGGCTGGAAGGGGAGCGGTGTTGGTGCAGCCGGAGGGGGCCGCCGATCAGCTTCGGTCCACCCCGCACGTACCCGCCCAACGTCCGGGGCCCGCCCAACATCCGGGGCCCGCGCAGACTCCGGGGCCCGCGCAACATCCGGGGCCCGCGCAGACTCCGGGGCCCGCGCAGGCTCCCGGGCCTACGCAGCCGGTGAGTCGCCCCCGGCACGCGGCACCGGATCCGGCCACCGTCGAGTACCGGGACTTCCCGACCGCCCGAGCCAGTCGCGACAGCGAACCGGGCTATGGGACGTCGACCGGAGTCGGGACGCCGACCGGAGTCGGGACGCCGAGTAGGGCCGGGATGTCGGCTGGCGGCGGGATGCCGACCACGCCCGGTTCCGGTCCGTCGGCCGTTCGCGAGTCGACGCCCGGTGCCACGCCCGCCGCGACGGTCGAGGTGGTCACGCCGAGCCGGCCGGGCCTGCACGACGAGACCATGGTGCTGCCGGCCTTCCTGACCGGACAGGTGCAGAAGCCCGCTCCGCCGGCCCCCAGCGGACCGACCCGACCCGACCCGGCCGCGAAACTTCCGGCCACCGAGCGCGGCATGCTGATCTTCGTGGCCGCGCTGCTGGGCGTGGGCACCATCGCGGTCGTCATCATGATGGGGATGGGCCTCGGCGACCCGAAGACCAACCCCAAGAAGGGTGGTGCGGCATCGGTGGCCGCGTCGGCCGGAACGACTGCGCCAACTCAGCCGACCAGCGCGCCGGTGGCGCAGCCCGACCCGGCACCCACCGTCACCGGCTCACTGAAGCCGACCTCGCATCCGTCGGCAGCCGGCCCCACCGTGCTCGGCTCGGTCAACGCGGCGATCCTCACCGACTACTGCAACCTGCTGCTGGCCGACGAGCGGGCCAGGTACCGCTCGCAGACCGCCGCCGGCACCACGAAGTGGGAGTGCTACCTCGGCCGCCGGGACCAGACCATCGTCCCGAACACCGTGTGCCAGTGGAAGTTCAAGGACAACAGCGCGTACATCACCGCCGCCGACCTCAGCGACCTGCCCTGGAAGTGCTACACGTAGTCGGGGGCCGCTCAGCTGAGCCCGCGCCGCAGCGTCAGCTGAGCCCGCGCCGCAGCGTCAGCCCAGCCAGCCGGGGCGGACCAGGCCGGCTTCGTACGCGAACACCACCAACTGTGCCCGGTCCCGCGCGCCCAGCTTCACCATCGCCCGGCTGACGTGGGTCTTCGCGGTGGCCGGGCTGACCACCAGCCGTTCGCCGATCTCCTCGTTGGACAGTCCCTCCGCCACCAGGCCCATCACCTCCCGCTCCCGCTCGGTCAGACCGGCCAGCTCGCGCGGCGCACGGGGCGCCCGGCCCCGGGACGCGAACTCGGCGATCAGCCGACGGGTCACCCCCGGCGACAACAGCGCGTCGCCGGCCGCCACCGCCCGCAGCCCCCGCAGCAGGTCCACCGGCTCGGTGTCCTTGACCAGGAAGCCGCTGGCCCCTACCCGCAACGCCTCGAACACGTACTCGTCCAGGTCGAACGTGGTCAGAATGATGACCTTGAGGTTGGCCAGCGCGGGGTCGGTGACCAGTCGCCGGGTCGCCTCCAGCCCGTCCACACCGGGCATCCGGATGTCCATCAGCACCACATCCGGGCGGGTACCGGCCGCAATCCGCACGGCCTGCGCACCGTCCGAGGCCTCGCCGACCACCTCGATGTCGTCCTGAGCATCCAGCAGCGCCCGGAAACCGGCACGGACCAGCGCCTGGTCGTCAGCGATCAGTACCTTGATCACGTCGCCTCCCCAGGCGTCTGCGGTTGCCCGTCAGCTCGCCGGCTGAACCGGCACCCGTCCTCCGCAGCCGGGTCGGCCGAATCGGGCGAATTTGTCGAATCGGGCGGGTCGGGCGGGTGGGGTAACGGCAGCCGGGCGGTCACCTGGAAGCCGCCGCCGGGGCGTGCACCGGCGGCGAAGGAGCCGCCGAGCGCGCGGGCTCTGGCCCGCATCCCGGCCAGCCCGTTGCCGTCCACCGGCACACCGGCCACACCCGCGCCGTCGTCGGTGGTCAGCACGGTGAGCGCAGCCGGCTCGTACCCGATGGTGACGGTTGCGGTGGCCCGCTCCCCCGCATGCCGGCGCACGTTGGTGAGCGCCTCCTGGACGATCCGGTACGCCGCCCGGTCCACCTCCGGCGGCAACTCCACCGGGGTGCCGGCACAGACCAACCGGGCCCCGGCTCCGTCCACCAGTCCGACCAGGTTCGCCAGGCTCGGCGTTGGCGCGCGCGGGGCGTCCTGCTCGTCGGCGCGCAGCAGCCCGAGTACCGCGCGGACCTCGGCGAGCGCCTCGGCGCTGGCCGCCTTGACGTTACGCAACGCCTCCCGGGCCTGCTCGGGCCGTTCGTCCATCAGGTGCAGCCCGACGCCGGCCTGCACGTTGATCAGGGACAGATGGTGGCCGACCACGTCGTGCAACTCCTGGGCGATGCGCAACCGCTCCTCGCTGGCCTGCCGCCGCTGCTGCTCGGCGTGCGCCCGGTCCTGCTCGACCCGGGTACGCACGATCTGCGCCATCGCGCTGGACCTGTTGCGGACCGCCTCGGAGACGGCCAGGGTGACCAGGAACCAGGCCGCGATGGCGATGGATTCGCCGAGGCTGCGCCCGGGCACCGCAACTCCGCCGATCGACGGCACGACCGTGGACAACCCGACCACCACGGCGTACCCGAACGCGGCCACCAGCCAGGCGACCCGCCGGTACCCGAAGATCACCGAGCCGGCCACCGCGATGAACGCCGCGAGAAAGTACGGGCCGGCCGGGTAGTTCAGCGCGAAGTAGCCGAGGGTCAGGGCGACTGCCAGCAGCATCCCGGTCACCCGGGCGCGGCGGCGGGCGGCCAGCGTCAACGCGCTGCCGGCCAGCAGGGCGTAGCCGGCCAGGTTCAACGGCCGACCGGCAGTGGAGTCGTGCCCGGCCACCAGGGTGGTACCGAGCACCTGGACGAGGCCGACGGCGAGCGCCAGCCGGATCCCCGGCGCGGGCCGCCGCCGACCCGGTCCCCACCGCCCCTGTCGCCAGCGCTCGTCGTCCCAGGGCGCCCGATCCCAGCCCCCACCGGGCCCCCAGCCCCCACCATGCCGCCACGACCGCCCCGCCCGTCCCCGCCGTGGCGGATCGGTGAATGGCGGGCCGTCGGGCGGCGGCGGGCTGTCGGCGGTGGGCATCGGCACGACACCCACGGTAGTCAGCCCGGCGCGGCACCGCGTCGGCCCGGTGACGACCCGCGGGTACGCCCGTGGGCGTACAGGCGGGCCACGGCTACCGCCACGGGCGGCGCACAGATGCCCGCGGCCGGCCGACGACGGCGGGCCGGGGTCCGGCCCACGCTGGTGGTACACCACGACGCTCGTGGTGGCTGACGCCGGACGCGAACGCCGGCTGTCGCAGTCTCAGGGAGGCAGACGAGATGACTGAGGGGAACGGGCCCACGCGAATGCGGGCCTCCGATGCCGAGCGTGAGGAGTTCGCCGAGTTCCTGCGCGCGGCGGTCGCTGACGGGCGGCTCAGCCTGGCCGAGGGCGACGAGCGGCTGGCAAAGGCGTACGCCGCCACCTACCGCGACGAACTCGCCCCGCTCACCACCGACCTGCCCGTCGACGGGCCGACCGGGCAGCAGTCGGAGCCGGATTTCGCGGCCCACGTCCGCCGCCGGCTCCGCCGGCACGGGACCTTCACCGTCCTGGTGGCCGGCGGACTCGTCGCCATCTGGGCGCTGACCGGAGCGCACTTCTTCTGGCCGCTGCTGCCGCTGCTCTTCCTGGCCTTCGGGTTCGCCCGGCACTGGCGGTTCGCGCACAGCCCGTGGGCGCGCGGCGGCTGGCGGGGCGGCCCGTTCGGCGGCTGGCCGGGCACCGGTGGACCGGCGTGCGCCGGGTCGGCCGACCGGGGCCGTGGCTGGGACCGTAGCCGGGGCTCGGAGCGCGGCTGGGACGGTGGCGACTGGCGTGGCGGACCGCCCCGGGGACGTGGCCGGTGGTGAGCCGGTACCCGGAGTTGGCCGGCAAGGTCGCCGTGGTCACCGCCGGTACCACCGGGGTCGGCGCGGCGACCTGCCAACTGCTGGCGGCGAACCGGGTACGGCTGGCTGTCGTCGGCCACGATCCGCGCGCGCTGGCGGCGGTCCGCGAACACCTGTGGAACTATGGCGGCGAGTCCATCACGATGCTGGCCGACTGCGCCGACCCGACCGCGCTCGCCGCCGTCCGGCACCGGATCGAGTCCCGACTCGGCCCGGTCGACCTGCTCGCCGCCTTCCCGGACCCGCCCTCCACAGTGGACGAAAAGCCGTCGCCGTGGTCGGCCGTGCTCGACCGCGAGCTGACCGCCACGTACCGCACGATCCGGGAATTCCTGCCCGGCATGGTGGCCCGCGGCAGCGGAGCGATCGTGATGCTCGCCCCGGCCACCGACCGACCCCCGGTCTCCGCCGGCCACGACCCCGACAACCCGGCCGACCTCGATGGCCTCGACGAGCTGGCGTCGGCGGTGGCCGGCGCCGGCGTGGCCGCGCTCACCCGGCTGATCGGCGCCCGGGTGGCCGGCAGTGGCGTGCGGATCAACTGCGTCGCCGCCGCCGCGCTCGGCAAGTCCGGCGACGCAGCCGGGGTCGAGTCACCGGCGGGCCCGGGGGGCGGGCCTGAAGGGTGGCAGCCCACCGCGCCGGGACGCGGCGGCGAGCTGATGGACGTGGCCGAGGCAGCCGGATTCCTGCTCTCGCCGGCCGCGTCCTGGATCACCGGGGTCACCCTCGACGTCGCCGGTGGAATGCCGGTCCGCTGAGAGCCGGTCAGATCGGGGCCGGTCAGATCACGGACTGCACGACACGTCCAATTCGGACCTGCTGGCGGCGCTGGCGCGATCCTGCGACAGTGGAGACGATCACGGCCGGCGCCGCCGGCCCCCTCCTCCCCGGGGATGTGTCACCGCACCATGATGGGACCGTCGCACGCGCTCTCCGGCGCGGCCGTCTGGCTCAGCGGTTCGTTCGCCGCCGACCTGCTGCTCGACTACCACCAGCACCCGGTGCAGCTCGCGGTGGGCACCGCGATGTGCGCGGGCGGGGCGCTCCTGCCCGACCTGGACATGTCCGGCCGGGTGACCCGCAACCAGGGCGGCGCGACCGTGGCGCACACCTTCGGGGTGGTGTCCCTCTTCGTGGCCGAGTGCCTGGAGAAGCTGTCGCTGGGCATCTACAACCTGACCCGGACCCGGCGCGATCCGCACCTGCACAACGGGCACCGCACGTTCACCCATACCGTGCCGTTCAACGTGCTGGTCGGGTTCGGCTCGTTCCAGCTGTGCCTGCAACTCGGCAAGCCCGCAGTTCTCTCACTGCTCTTCGTGACCTTCGCGATGGCGTTGCGCGGGCTGTTCGCGCAGTGGTCGAAGCGGGCCGGCTTCGTGATCGTGACGATCAGCGCGCTGGCCGCCGCGTTCTGGGCCTTCGAGCGGCTGCCCGCCGGGCGTGGCTACCCGGTGCTCGGCATCGCGCTGGGCGTCGGCGGCATCGTGCACCTGCTCGGCGACATGCTCACCCCACACGGCTGCCCGGTGCTGTGGCCGATCCCGACGGGACGACGGATGTGGCGCAACATCGGCCTGCCCGACCCGATTTCGGTGCAGGTCGGCGGCCGGGTCGAGGTGTTCGCGCTGCGCACGCTGTTCATCGTGGTCTCCGCGCTGGCCGGGGTGGCCCAGGTCGCCCCGCACCTGCTCGACCGCTACAACATCGAGCTACCGGGCTGAGGTGGCACTAACCGGTCGGCGGCCCGTACTCGCTGCCGTCGGCGATGTCCTCGCAGGCGATCGTGGTCAGCGCGTCGGCGTGCGCGGCGAGGTACGCGCGCTCCGCGACGTCGCCGCTGGCGAGTACCGCGAGGCCGGCCCAGTGGTCGCGGCCGAGCAGCACCGGGTACCCGCGTCGGCCGCCGTAACTCGCCGCCCGCAGTGACTTCGCGTCGGCCTGCTCCACCAGTCGGCTGACCGCCGCCCCGGTGACTCCGGGAGTCTCCACGACGAGCACCGCGGCGGCGGCGCACTCGCCATCCGGACCGGCCCACTCGGTGACCGCCGCCAGCCCCAGCCGCAGCGACGAGCCGGATCCCGTCCGCCAGGCCGGGTTGCGGACGACCTGGACGTCGTCGAGGGCGGCCTGGGCGCACACGTCCGCGTCGGCCATGCCGAGCACCACCACCACGGGGGCACAGCCGGCCGCCCGAGCGGCGGCGACCGCACGGTCGACGAGGAGTTCGCCGTCCACCCGGACCAGCGCCCTGGCTCCACCGAAGCGCTCGCCACCTCCTGCAGCGAGCACGATTGCCGCAACCACGCCTCGTGCGACCCCTCCCGAAGGCGGTCCTGCGACCGCGATCCCCTGCGTACCTGGCTGGTCCGCCAATGCTTCCCGCTGCCCTGTGTCACGTCAAGCGCGCCACGTGACGCGAGCCACGTCAAGCGCGCCACTCAGGCGCGCCGCGTCAGGCGAGCCTGGCTAGGCTGCCGGCATGACTACCCCGGCGAGTTGGCAGAAGACCACTCTCATCCAGCACTCGCACTGCTCGTACTGCGGCACGGCGTACCCGCCGGAGCTGGCCTGGCCGCGTACCTGCGTCAACTGCGAGGAGATCACCTGGAGCAATCCGATCCCGGTGGCCGTGGCGTTGCTGCCGGTACGGCTGGCCGACGGCGCGAGGGGGCTGGTCGTGGTGCGCCGGGACATCGAGCCGGCACGGGGCGAGCTGGCGCTGCCCGGTGGCTTCATCGAGACCGGCGAGACCTGGCAGCAGGCGACCATCCGGGAACTGCGCGAGGAGACCGGCCTGGACGGCGACCCAGCTGACGTCAGCCTGGTGGACGTGGCCAGTACACCGGGATTGTCCATTCTGATCTTCGGTCTGTTGCCGGCCCGCGACGCCGCCGACCTGCCGGCGTCCGCCCCCACCGACGAGGCGACCGAGTGGCTGGTCATCACCGCGCCGCAGCGGCTGGCCTTCCCCACCCACACCACGGTCGTCCGCGACTACTTCGCCCGCTCCTGACTGCGGCCCGGCGGTCAGCCGAAAACGGCGGTCACTTCGCGTCGGCGTAGCTGTCCACGATGTGCGCGCCGACCGGGAGGCGCACCTCGGTGTCGCCGAACAGCAGCCGGCGGGCCTCGTCGGCGACCTGCCCGACCAGGGCGGCGACCTCCTCGGCAAGCTCCGCCGGGCAGTGCACGACCACCTCGTCGTGCTGGAAGAAGACCAGTTCGGCCGGGGGTTGCAGGCGTTGCCGGAGCAGCGCGAGCAGGGCCACCGCCCACTCGGCGGCGGTGGCCTGGATGACGAAGTTGCGGGTGAACCGGCCGCGGGCGCGCTGGCTGGCCCCGGTGGTCCGGACCTCCTCGGGGTCCTCGCCGTAGCCCGCGCCGGCCGGTGGGCAGGTGCGGCCAAGCCAGGAGCGGACCAGCCCGCCTATCTCGCCGGTCCGGGCCGCTGCCTCCACAAAGGACAGTGCCTGGGGGTACGAGCGGCGCAGCGTCGCCAGCGCCGGCGCGGCGGCCCCACCGGTCTGCCCGTACATCGCACCGAGCAGGGCGACCTTGGCTTTGGCCCGGTCGCCGCCGAACGCCTCCCGGGCCAGTACCTCGTACATGTCCCCGGCGCCGGCCGCCCGGACCATCCCCGGGTCGCCGGAGACGGCAGCCAGGATGCGCGGCTCCAACTGGCCGGCGTCAGCCACCACCAGCTTCCAGCCGTCGTCGGCGCAGACCGCGCGGCGGATCGCCCTGGGGATCTGCAGCGCGCCGCCGCCGCGGGTGGCCCACCGCCCGCTGACCACCCCACCGGGCAGGTACTCGGCCCGGAACCGGCCGTCGCGGACCCACTGGGCCCGCCACGCCCAGCTGTGCGCGACCCAGATCCGGTACAGCTCCTTGTGCTCCAGCAGCAGCGGGATCGCCGGGTGGTCGATCTGGCGCAGTACCCAGGCCCGGGCGTTAGGTACCTGGACGCCCACCTTCGCCAGCGCCCGGACCACCTCGGCCGGCGACTCGGGGTGGATGCGCTGGCCGTCCAGCGCCCGGGTGATCTGCTCGGTCAGCTCCACCAGCCGGGTCGGCGGGCCGCCCACCCGGGACGCCCGGCCGAGCAGGTCGCCCAGGATCCGGTCGTGCACGTCGGCCCGCCAGGGCAGCCCCACCTGGCCCATCTCGGCGGCCACCAGCGCGCCCGCGCTCTCGGTGGCGACCAGCAGCCGGAACCGGCCGGGCTGTTCCACGGCGGCGATCCGGTCGAGCTGGTCGCGGTAGACCTCGACGAGCGCGGTGAGCGGGTCCACGCCCGGCTCCACCACCGGCGTCGGGGCGGCGGTCTCGAACAGGGTCTCCTGCATCTCCCCCGGTGGCGTGGGCACGGCCGGTGGCGGGTCGGCCGGCACGGACAACCCGTGCCGGCGGGCGTACGCCGCCGCGAGCGACTTCGGCTGCCCCCACCGACCCTCGTACCCGAGCAGCAGCGCCTCGGTCAGCTCGACGTCGTGGCAGCGCTGCACCCGGACCCCGGCGCGTACCAGGGCCGGGTAGAGCTCGCTGGTCGCCGGCCACAGCCAGCGCGGCCCGCCGCCCTGCTCGCGGGCGAGCGCGACCAGGTCGGGGACCGTCCGCACCGGCCCGGCCGGCTGACCCCCCTCGGTCAGCTCGCAGACCCGGGCAGCACCCCCCGGCTGCGGCGCGACGGCGATCATCATGCCCGCATTCAACCGCACCGCCCCGACACTCCCGGCCGATCCGGCGGCATTGCCGGTGGTCGCGAGGTCGGGGCGGGGCAGTGCCGGGAGATTGCTACTTCACCGAGCCGGCGGTGAGGCCGTTCTGGATCTGCCGCTGGAAGATCACGTAGACCACCACCATCGGGATGATCGCCAAGGTCAGGGCGGCGAACAGGGCGGGCCAGTCGGCCTCGTACCCGGCGGCCACGCTGATTCCCGCGATGCCCTGGGTGAGCACCCATTTCTTGTCCGCGCCCTGGCCCTGCAGCAGCACGATCGGCAGCAGGTACTGGTTCCACTGGCCGAGGATGTTGAAGATGCCGATGCTGATGATGCCGGGCCGGGCCATCGGCAGCATCACCTGGAAGAACAGCCGGGTGTGCGACGCGCCGTCCATCGTGGCGGCCTCGGCGACCGAGGTCGGCAGGGTGCGGAAGAAGGCGGTCAGGAAGAACACCGTGAACGGCAGCGAGTAGGCGACGTAGACGAGCACCAGGCCGCCGCGCGAGTTGAGCCCGACGTACGGGCCGATCAGCGGCAGCGCGCCGGCGTTCTTCACCACGAAGAACAGCGGGACGATCGCCAGAAAGACCGGGAAGGCCAGGCCCGCCACGAAGAAGTAGTAGAGCACCCGGTTGCCGAAGAACTTGTACCGGGCGAGCACGTAGGCGGCCATCGCGCCGAGCAGCATGGTGAAGAAGGTGCCGAAGGCCACCACCACCGCGCTGTTGAGCATGTACCGGCCGATGTGCGCCTTGGTCCAGGCCCGACTGAACGCGCCGAAGCTGAAGTGGTGCGGCAACGACCAGGCGTTGCCGAAGATCTCGTTGTTGGTCTTGAAAGCGGCCAGCATCACCCAGAGCAGCGGGACGATGATGAACAACGCCCACAGCATCAGCACGACCTGACCGAGCGCGCCGAGGATCGGGCTCCCCTCGGACCTGGGCTTGGGCGCCACCCGGCCGGTGCTCTTCGACCGGGTCGCCGACCGGTGGGCCGGCACTTCGTAGGTATCTGTGGTCATCGTCGGATCCTCAGAACTCGATCTGCTCGCGGCGGGTGGTCCGCATGATGAGCGCCGCGAAGGTGAGTGTCATCAGGAACAGCGCGACACCCATCGCCGAGGCGTACCCGGCCTTCGAGTACTTGAAGGCGTTGAGGTAGATCTGCTCGGAGAGCACCGTGGTCGCGCCGTCCGGGCCGCCCTGGTCGATGGAGAGCACGTTGATCAGCGCGAACAGGTCAAAGGCGGCGACTCCCAGGTACACCCAGGCCACCTGGACGGTGTCGCGCAGCAGCGGGATGGTCAGCCGGAAGAACACCGTCATCCGGGTGGCCCCGTCCAGCGCCGCGGCCTCGAACAGCTCGCCCGGCAGCGAACTCATCGCCGCCGAGAACAGCACCACGTAGAAGCCGACGGCCTGCCACACGCCCACCGCGAGGATGGACCAGAAGGCCAGGTTCTTCTCGGTGAGGAAGCCGATCGGCTCCATCCCGAAGATCGACAGGGTACCGCCGATCAGGCCGGACTTGTCCGGCTCGTAGACCTTCTGGAACAGCACGCCGATGATCGGCACGGCCAGGACCTGGGGGAGGAAGAACACCACCCGGTAGAACTTCGACCCCCAGACCCCGGTCGCGACGCCGCTTCTGGTCCGGCCCCCGACGTTCAGCATGAACGCCAGGAACAGTGCGATGGCGATAGTGACCACGGGCATGACAATCAGTGCCCACAGGTTGTGCGTCACGGCGTTCCAGAAGGCGTCGTCGGACAGCAACTTTGTGAAGTTGTCGAACCCGACGTTCTTCGGGGCGCCGAAGCCGCTCCACTGTGTCAGCGAGAGCTGGAATGCCTGGGCAAACGGTCCAATGACGTAGACCGCGTAAAGCACCACAGGCAGCACCAGGAACCCGATGATGAAGGGGTATTTGCCATGCCGCATGGTCACTACGCTCCGCTCAGCGCTTGAACTTGGTGATCGACGAGTCCTTCTTGATGGCGTCCGCCTTCGCCTGCATGCGGGTGACGAACTTGTCGGCGGTGCCACCCTGGTAGAACAGCTCGTTGGTGGCCGCGCGCAGCTCCTTGTCGAGCTCGCCGTACCAGCCGTCGAACCGGTAGTTGAAGGACGACTTGGCAGCAGCCAGCGCGGTGCTGGAGCTCTTCAGACCCGGCGGCAGGGTGAGCCCCTCAGAGGCGCCCTGGACCGAGGTCAGCGAACCGGTCTGCTCGGTGAAGCCCTTGGCGCCAGCCTTGGAGAGCATCTGGCGCAGGTACTCCATGCCACCCTTGGGGTTCTTGCCGTGCGCGGCGACGATGAAGCCCTCACCGGCGGTGGCGAACAGCGCCGAGGCGTCCAGCTTGTCGGAGCTGGTGAGCGACGGCACCGGGATCATCGCGTACTCGAAGCTGGCCGGGGTGTTCGCCTTCTGCTCGTTCTCCAGCCAGTTGCCGGACGGGTAGAAGGCGACCTGGTCCTGGTTCTGCTTGAGCTGCACCTCGGTGTGCTTCAGGCCGAGGAAGGCCTTGTCGGTGTACTTGGCACCGATCTCGGCCCACGCCGCCGCGGCCTGCTTGACCGCGTCAACGGTCCACGCGCCGTCCTCAAGGTTGTCGATGTTCTTGAGGATATCGGCACCGCCGAGCTTGGCGGCCGAGGACAGGATCACGAGGTACTGGTAGTACGACGCGTTGGCGCCGGCGTAGCCGTACGGCGTGATGCCGGCGGCCTTGATGGTGTCCAGCAGCGCGGTGAAGTCGGCCCAGCTGGTCGGAGCCTTCCAGCCCTTGCTGGCGAACAGCTTCGCGTTGTACCACACGCCGTAGACCGTGTAGACGTAGTTGAGCATGTACGGCTTGCCGGAGAACAGGCCCGAGTCGATGGTGCCGTCGACCAGGGTGTCCTTGACCGTCTTGGCCGGGTCGTCGACCGACTTGGCGGCGAACAGGTCCGTCAGGTCCTGCAGCTGACCGGCCGACACCAGCGCGCCGGTGTCCATCAGCTTCGAGCCGGAGTTGTCGATGACGTCCGGCGGGGTGCCACCGGCGAACCGGGGCTGCAGGGTGGTGGAGATCTCCTCCGCCTTCGACTCGGTCACCTTCGAGTCCGGCCACGCCTTGGAGTACAGCGGGACGTGCACGTCGGTGGCGTACTTGTCGCCGTAGCCACCGTTGAAGATGACCACCTCGACGGGGGCCTTGGTGTCGAAGCCCAGCGGGTTGGCGTCGCTCTTGTCGCCACCCTTGCTCTGGTTCTTGTCGTCGTCGCCACCGGTGGCGCAGGCGTCCAGGAAGCCAACGGCCGGGATCGCCAGCACGCTGACGGCCGCGGCACGCCGCAGGACAGTCCGCCGGGTCAGGTCCGACTTGCCGGACTCGCCCATGGCGGGGGATTCGGGGGAAAGGGTCATCTCTTCTCCTCGGTTTCGGGTCAGGCACTACGCCGGATACGACCGGCGTAGCGGGACTCGAGGGTTCGGTTGTGCTCGTCCCCGCCGGGGACGTTTGCGGAGAGGTAGATCGGGGGTACCTCACCCGCAGCCTCTAGCTGCCGGACGACCTCGATGACCAGCGACTGCCCCAACAGGGCTGCCGTGATCGAGGAGACCGCGCCGACCGTGCCACCGCCGGACAGCGGTAGCAGTGCGTCGCCGTACGGCGCGCCGTTGTCCAGCACGACGTCGGCGATCTCGGCCAACCGCTGCCCGCTCGGGTGTCGTGGCGTCACCCGCGCGGTGTGCGCTGCCGAAGTAATGGCGATCAGATGGTGCCCGCGCTCCTTGACCAGCAGCGCGAACTCCACGATCGAGGCGTTGATGCCGGACTGCGAGGCCACCACGAAGATGTCCTGCGGTGCCGGGGCGGCCAGCTCGTACACCTGCTCGGCGATCGCCGGTCCGGCGCTCCAGCTTGCCGTCGCGCAGGATCTCCGGTGCGGCGCCGCCGTAGACGACGAGGTCGCGCAGGGCCAGCTTGTTGGTGGCGACCAGGCCGCCGGCCCGGCCGGACGAGCTCCATCGCCAGCGCCTCGGAGTGGCCGGTGCCGAAGGACTGCACCACGCCGCCGGCGCGCAGCGCGGCGACCACAAGTTCGGCGGCGGCCGCCAACTGGGTCGCGCGTCGCTCGGTCACCTGGTCGCACCAGAGTCCCGGACGGCGACCGCGTAGGCCTGCGCACTGATGCGTCATGCGGCCGCCTCCTTCGGTCGCCCAGTGCCCGGCGACCGCCTGCGCGGTGGCCTGGAAGGCGGCGTGCGAACGGTCGTGGGTGCGCTGGGCGACCGCGATGTAGAGCAGGTCGAGGACGACCAGTTGCGGGTGCCGCCCGGACAGCGCGTCCGGCCGGAAGGTGGTCGCCTGCATGGCGTGTACCAGCACGATGTCGGCCACCTCGGCCAGCGGCGAGCGCGGCGAGCAGGTCAGCGCGATCGTGGTGGCGCCGCTGCTGCTCGCCTCGGCGAGCATCTCGATGGTCTCCCGGGTCTGGCCGCTGTGCGAGATGCCCAGCGCCACGTCCCCGCCGCGCAGCAGCGCGGCGCTGGCGAGTCCGTTGTGGACATCGGTCCACGACCAGGAGGCCAGGCCGATGCGGTGCAGGCAGAGCTGCAGCTCCGCGCCCACCAGGGAACTGCCGGAGATGCCGTAGATGTCGACCCGGTGCGCGGCCGCGACCGCGTCCGCGGCCCGCTCCACCGCGCCCAGGTCGAGCAGGGCGGCGGTCTCGGCCAGCGCCCGGGTGTCGGCCGCCATGATCTGGCTGAGTACCCGCTCCAGCGGGTCGCTGGGCTGGATCTCGCGGCCGATGTCGACCGTCCAGCCGCGCTGCGCGGGCGGCCCGGCCGGTCTCCCCGGCGATGCTCAGCCGCAGGTCGGCGTAGCCCTCGAAGCCCAGCGCCCGGCAGAACCGGGTGACCGTGGCGGGCGAGGTGCCGCTGCGCTCGGCCAGCTCGACGATGGTCGCCCGGGCGGCGGCGGCGGGGTCGGCGAGGACCTGCTCGGCCACCCGCTGCAGGGCGCCGGTGAACTCGGGGAGCTGGGCCCGCAGCCGGACCAGAAGGCTGCCCGCGGCGCGCGGCGTGTCTACGTCGGTCATTCCGTCGGCCTCCTTCCGGCAAGGTTCTTAACTGTCCCGCCGGTAAAACTTCTTACTGCGACCCCCTAACTGTCAACAACCTTGTCAGAAGTTTTCACAGTCGTTACCAACGGCCGGGCGTGGGAGCGCGCCCACGCCCCGGCTGTCCCGCCGCCGCGAAGACTACCGCCCGACGGACGCCACCTCACCTCGGAAAAACGGCTGCGAGCAGGGAAAACAGGGACTTCAGAACGGGCTCGGACGGGCGCTGCGACCGAGGCGCTGAGGGGTCGAAAAAAGGTATCCGGTGGGCGCTTCGGACAGCCGTCACGGCGCTCGGGGCCGGTGTGCGCCGTAGCGAGCGCCGGCCCAGCACAGTCGTTTCAGCTTGGTAAAAACTTTCCCTGTTCAGGGCCGGAAGCCGGCCGATCGCCTCGATCCACTCGGCCGTTCAGCCGTTGCGCGCCGACGGCCCCACCCGGTGTCGTGCCGGGCGGGGCCGTCGGTTGGGCTGTCGGTCGGTCAGGTCCGGGTGGATGGGTCAGGTCTGGGTCGGGAAGCCCAGGGTCACGCCGCCGTGCGAGGGGTCCAGCCAACGGCTGGTGACCACCTTGCCGCGGGTGAAGAAGTGCACGCCCTCCGCGCCGTGCGCGTGGGTGTCACCGAAGAGCGACGCCTTCCAGCCACCGAACGAGAAGTACGCCATCGGCACCGGAATCGGCACGTTCACCCCGACCATGCCGACGGTCACCTCGTTGGCGTACCGGCGGGCGGCGCCACCGTCGTTGGTGAAGATCGCGGTGCCGTTGCCGTACCGGCTGGCGTTCACCAGAGCCAGCGCCGCGTCGTAGGAGTCGACCCGCAGCACGCTCAGCACCGGGCCGAAGATCTCGTCGGTGTACACCGACATTTCGGTGCCTACCTGGTCGAACAGGGTCGGGCCGAGCCAGAAGCCAGCCGGTGCGCCGACCGGCGTCACCGAGCGCCCGTCCACCACCAGCTTCGCGCCGGCCGCCACCCCGGCGTCCAGGTAGCCGGCCACCCGGTCCCGGTGCGCCGCCGTGATCAGCGGACCCATCCCGCAGGACGGGTCACGGCCGTCGCCGGTACGGATCTCCGCCATCCGCTCGGCGATCTTGGATACCAGCTCGTCACCCACCGGGTCCACGGCCACCACCACGGAGATCGCCATGCACCGTTCACCGGCCGAGCCGAAGCCGGCCGAGACCGCCGCGTCGGCAGCCAGGTCCAGATCCGCGTCGGGAAGTACCACCATGTGGTTCTTGGCGCCGCCGAGCGCCTGGACCCGCTTACCGGCGGTGGTGCCGCGCTGGTAGACGTACCGGGCGACCGGGGTGGAGCCGACGAACGAGACGGCGGCGATATCCGGGTGGTCGAGCAACGCGTCGACCGCCTCCTTGTCGCCGTGCACCACGTTGAACACGCCGTCCGGCAGGCCGGCCTCGACCGCCCACCGGGCCAGCAGCACCGCCGCCGACGGGTCCTTCTCGCTCGGCTTGAGCACCACCGCATTGCCGCAGGCCAGCGCGATCGGGACGAACCACAGCGGCACCATCGCCGGGAAGTTGAACGGC
The DNA here is from genome assembly GCA_963794685.1 of uncultured Actinomycetota bacterium. Taxonomy (GTDB): domain Bacteria; phylum Actinomycetota; class Actinomycetes; order Mycobacteriales; family Micromonosporaceae; genus CAVTWH01. Next base: position 58,761 of record CAWCFK010000020.1, read on the forward strand.
GAGATCACCGCCACCACGCCCAGCGGCTGCCGGATCGAGTACGAGTCGACGCCGGTGGACACGTTCTCCGAGAAGCCCGAGCGCAGCAGGGTGGGGATGCCGCAGGCGTACTCGATGACCTCCAGGCCGCGCTGCACCTCGCCGGCCGCGTCGTCGAGCACCTTGCCGTGCTCGGCGGTGATCGCCGCCGCCAACTCGCCGCGCCGGGCGTTGACGATCTCCCGCAGCGCGAACAGCACGGCGCGTGCGCCGGGCCAGCGACGCCGCCCGCCAGGCGGGCCAGGCCGCCCGCGCGGCGGCCACCGCGGTCGCCACGTCATCGGCGTCCGCGAGGTCGACCCGGGCCGCCACCGACCCGGTGGCCGGGTCGAAGACGTCACCGTGCCGGCGCGCTCCGGCCGTCCACGGCTTGCCGTCCACGAAGTGCGTGACGCTGCGCAGCTCGCTCATGACGACTCCCCGCCCGCACGGCCCGCGTGCAGCCGCCGTGAGTTGCCTCCCGGACGCTCGCGCAGGCGCTCGCTCATCACGACTCCCCCGGCGATGTCGACTCCGCGTCCACCGTGGCGATCGCGGTGAGAAGAATTTCCGCGCCCTCGCGGGCCTCGTCCTCGGTCAGCGTCAGCGGCGGCCCCATCCGCAGCACGTTGCCGTACAGGCCGCCCTTGCCGACCAGCAGCCCGCCGCGCCGGCACTCCTCGAAGACCCGCACGGTGGCGTAGGTGTTCGGGTTGCGTGGTGCCGGGCTCGACCAGCTCGACGCCGAGCATCAGGCCCTTGCCGCGGACGTCGCCGACGATCGCCGTGCCGGCCGATCGCCGGGCGCAGCCGTCGGGCAGGATCGCGCCGGTACGCGCCGCGTTGGCCTGCAGGTCGTGGTCGAGCAGGTAGTCCAGGACGGCGATGCCGGCGGCCGTGGAGACCGGGTTGCCGCCGAAGGTGGAGAACGAGATCGCCCGGTACCGAGTCCATCACCTCGGCCCGGCCGACCACGCCGGCCAGCGCGCAGCCCGTTGCCGATGCCCTTGGCGAAGGTGAGCAGGTCCGGGGTGACGCCGTGCGCCTGGTAGCCCCAGAAGTGCTCGCCGGTGCGCCCCCAGCCGGTCTGCACCTCGTCGGAGATGTAGCAGGACGCCGTTCTCGTCGAGCACCTTGCGGTACGCGCCGAACAGCCCGTCCGGGCCGGGCACGAAGCCGCCGACGCCCTGGATCGGCTCGGCGATCAGCGCCGCCACGTCGCCCGTCGTGGTGGTCGCGAGGATCTCGCGCAGGTCGGCCACGGCCGCCTCGATGTGCTGCTCGTCGGTCAGACCGGCGAGCAGGCCCCGCAGCCGGTCGCCGGAGTGCAGGTAGCTGACGTTGAGCGGGTTCAGCGAGGAGGCCGACCAGCCGCGGTTGCCGGTGACGCCCATGGTGGCGTACGGTGCGGCCGTGGTAGCTGTTGCGGACCGCGAGGATCTGGTTGCTGCGCCGGTAGTTGGTGGCGATCAGCAGCGCCGCCTCGTTGGCCTCGGTGCCGGAGTTGGTGAAGAACACCCGGGCGTCGGGGATGCCGGACACCCGGGCGATCTTCTCGGCCAGCTCCACCTGGCTGCGGATCAGGTACAGCGTCGAGGTGTGCACGATGCCGGTGGCCAGCTGCCGCTCCACCGCCGCGCGGATCTCCGGGATGTCGTACCCGATCATGTTGGTCAGCACGCCGCCGAAGAAGTCCAGGTAGCTGCGGCCGGTCGAGTCGGTGACCCGGCGACCGGAGCCGGAGACGATCTCCATCGGCTCGGCGTAGTAGATCGGCATCCAGGACGGCATGACCGCCTTGTGGCGGGCCAACAGGTCATCGGTGGTCACGCTGCACACCCCTTGCTGGTACCGGCAGAAATCTGCTCTGACGCTGCCATCCTCCACCCGGCGGCTCAAGTGACACACTGCCGGGCGGCAGGCACTTCGCCTGACACTGCGTCAGGCGGAGCTACCGGGTCGGCGCTCAGGTGTCCCGGATGGCATCCAGCGGGCGGCGCTCAGGTGTCCCGGATCGCGTCCAGGGCGAGCAGCGCGACGTGCAGCGACAGGCACGCCTCCACCGAGTCCAGGTCGGCGTCGAGGATCCGGCCGATGCGGGCCAGCCGCTCGTAGAACGCCGGCCGGGACAGGTGCGCGAGGGTGGCCGCCGCCGACTTGTTCCGGCCCGCCGCAAGGTACGCCCGCAGCGAGCCGAGCAGCTGCTCCCGCGGGTGCCGGGCATCGTAGGCGAGCAGCGCGCCGAGTTGGCGCTCCACGAACGTCTGCACCCGGGGCTCGTCGCGCAGCAGATGCAGCAGGCCGACCAGGCCGACGTGCGGCAGCCGGTAGACCGACAGGTCGCGGCGGTCGTGCCGGGCGGCGTCGGCGACCTGCCGGGCCTCCACCAGCGACCGGCGCGCCTCCCGCGGGCTACGCACCGACGAACCGGCGGCGATCAGCACCCCCGGCCGGGTCCGGCGCAGCGCGGCGGCCAGCGCGGCCAGCGCCGCGTCCTCGTCGGCATCCGGCCGCAGCGCCAGCAGCGCCCCCACCGACTGCTCGTCGACACCGCTGGCCAGGCCGGTCAGCCGAGCCTCGCGCAGCGCCAGGACCACCGCCTCGGCCAGGTCCCGCAGCCGGGCCTGCGCGGCCGCGCCGCCCCGGAACTCAGCTGCTTCCCGGAATTCGGCTTCGCCGTTACGGAACTCGGCGGCCTCCCCGCCGCGGAAGTCGGCTCGTGGGCCGAGCAGGTCGCCGTCCTCGACGGTCCGGTGCCGGACCACCACGCCGAGCAGGTGCCGGCGCTCCAGCGGCACCCCGAGCGCGCGGGCCCGGACCACCACCTCGTCCACCGGGCGGCTGTGGTCGAGCAGGGCGGACAGCAGCGTGCGGTGGCTCTGCCGCTCCAGGCTCTCCGCGTCCCGGCGGATCAGCCGGCCCAGCGCCAGGGTGGAGGCGGCCCGCTCCAGCAGGATGGTCAGCCGGGTCGGCGGCTCCTGCGGCGGCTCGCCCGGCCCCGGCCAGCGCAGCAGCAGCCGGCCCCAGTCCTGGCCCCGGGCCCCCACGGTGGTCGCCAGCCAGCCGGACTCCGGGTCGTACCCGGTCCGCCCCGCCGGCGCGATCCGCCGCGAGTACCCCTCCCAGTCCTGCAGCAGCACATCGGCCCGCTCGCCCGCGCTGTCGTAGGCGAGCACCTGCCGGGACAGGTTCTCCAACACCACCGGCCCACCGGCCAGCCCGGCCGCCTGGGCGACCACCTCGGCCGGCTCCGCGCCCTCCACGCTCAGCTCGGTGAACCGCTGGTGGATCTCCTCGGTGGCCCGCAACTCGGCCAGTTGGGCGTCCACGATCAGCGCGTGCACCGCCTCGGTGATCTGCACGAACCGGGTGACCCGGCGCAGCTCCACCAGGATCAGCCCGTGTTTGCGGGCGGCCGCCACGATCGTCTTGGGCAGCGCCTCGGTGAACCGCCGGCCCAGCTCCACGAAGACCCCGACGACCTGCACCTCGGCCAGTTCGGCGATGAACGCGCGCAGCCCCGCGTCGTCGGTGGGCAGGCCGATGCCGGTGGTCAGCACCAGTTCACCGCCGCGCAGCAGCGAGGCGATGTCGGGTACCTCGGAGGAGTGCACCCAGCGCACCAGCTTGTCGAGGTGCTCCGCGCCGGCCACCACCCGCGGCTCGCCGGACCGCACCGGCGCCAGCGAAAGCACCTGCCGTACCGAGGGGAAGAGGCTCGTCACGCGGTCATCACGCGCCTCGGGCCGACCGCGACCACGCGCCTGCGGCCGGCGGTCACCGGCAGACTTCCCAGAAGGCCACGGCGGCGGCCGCCGCCACGTTGAGCGAGTCCACGCCGTGCCGCATCGGGATCGCGACCCGGGCGTCGCTGGCGGCCAGCGCGTGCCGGGACAGCCCCGGCCCTTCCGCACCGAGCAACAGCGCCGGCCGCCGCCGCTGCGCGTCGGTGAGCTGCTGGATCGGCACCGCGTCCGCCGCCGGAGTCAACGCGAGCAGGCTGAAACCGTTGTCCCGCACGGCATCCAGCGCATCCGGCCAGGGTTCCAGCCGGGCGTACGGGATGGCGAACACCTCACCCATGCTGACCCGGACACTGCGGCGGTAAAGCGGATCGGCGCAGGACGGGGAGAGCAGTACCGCGTCCATGCCCAGTGCGGCTGCGCCTCTGAAGATTGCGCCGAGATTGGTGTGGTTGTTGACGTCCTCCAGGATCGCCACCCGGGTGGCGGTGCGCAGCACCTGGGCGGCGTCGCGCAGCGGCTGGCGGTGGAACGAGGCGAGTACTCCGCGGTGCACGTGGAAGCCGGTGGTCGCCTCCAGCACAGTCCTGGCTGGCCGCGTAGACCGGCGCGGTGGTGTCCGGGACCTGGTCGGTGCGCTTGGCGTCGACGAGCACCGAGCGCAGCCGGTACCCGGCCCGCAGCGCCCGGGTGAGCACCAGCTCCCCTTCGGCGATGAACAGCCCGTGCGGCGGCTCCCAGCGGGTCCGCAGCTCCACGTCGGTGAGCGCGCGGTAGTCGGCGATCCGCTCGTCGGCGGGGTCGGTGATCAGGTCGGCGGTCGGCACACCCCGTATTCTGCCCGCGCCCGTCGGCTGCCCCGGTGCCGGCAGCGTGCCGGCGCCCGGTCGGGTGGGGGCGGGTCAACGGGCGCGGGTGGGCAGCAGGCGGGCGGGCCGGGTCAGCGGGCGCGGGCCGGGAGCAGGCGGGCGGCGGTCCAGGAGAGGCCGATGCCGCCGGCCAGCAGCAGCAGGCTGCCCAGCACCGGGAGCAGGTCGAGGACGAAGCCGCCGCAGGAAGATCAGCGGGGCGGCGAGGATCACCAGGACGCCGTCGACCCGGGAGAGCACCTGCGAGCGCCAGACCGCCATGCCGAGCAGCATCCAGGCCAGCGTGAGCGCGCACCCGCCGGAGATCACCAGGACCGCACCGGTACCGCCGCGCAGCTCGGCGTTGATCGTCGCCCGGCCCCAGTCGCCGTGCAGCAGGGCGGCGCGGGCGGCGGTCTGCCGGACGACCAGGGTGCCCACCTCGACCAGCAGCACGGCTGCCCCGGCCAGGCCGAGTACCAGGCCGGTGACGGCGGCGCCGCGACCGCGTACCCCGGCGAGCAGCGCGGTGAGCGCCGACCAGGGCCAGCAGTCCGACGAGCGTCGCGAGGACGCAGTACGCCAGCCAGGGCAGCGCGGCGGCGTCGAGGGGGTGGTAGCGGGCCAGCCGGCCGGCGTCGGTACTGAACGCCAGGTCACGGTGCAGGGCGCCGAGGCCGACGAGCGCCGCGTAGCCGGGGACCGCCCAGATGGCGTACCGGCCGAAGTGGCGTACCGACCGGGCCCACCGCGCGGTCGCGGCGACCGGGACCGGTCGGCGCGCGGCCACCCGGTTCGGCGCCTGCACCGCGCTGTCCATCCGGGCGTCACCGGTCGCCTGCGTCATCGCGGTACCTCCCACCCGGTGCACCGACCTGTCGATGCTCCGATCTGTCGATGTACCGAGCGTGGCAGCGGAAGGTGAACGATGTTGATGCTTCGGCGGCGATTCACCCGGCCGGCGATTCACCGCGGGGAATCACCGCGGGGCGATTACCGGGGCGGCACCGATCCGGCCGGGAACACGAAGCCGCCCCCGCCGATCTGGGTCGGCGGGGGCGGGACACTCGGTTTGCTACGCCTGTTCGCGCCGCTGGACGGCCCGGTCACCGAGCAGGTCGGTGGCGGTCACCTTCTCCCCCACCGGCAGCCCGAGCAGCGCCTCCTTCTCGGTCTCCTGAGCCGCCTTCTGCGCCTCGGCGAGCGCCTGGTCGAGCGCCTCCTTGGACTCCTGCGGCAGGTCGGTGTCGGGCGCCTCGGTCGGGCCGGAGCCGGGCAGGATGCCGGTCAGCGCGCCGCTGAGCCCCTCAAGCGCCCGGGTCATCTCGGCCGGGATGATCCAGATCTTGTTGGCCTGGCCGGCGGCGATCTGCGGCAGCGCCTGCAGGTACTGGTACGCCAGCACCTTCGGGTCCGGGTCGGCGGCGTGTACCGCGTTGAAGACCGTGTGGATCGCCTTCGCCTGGCCCTCGGCCTGCAGGATGCGGGCCTCCCGGTCACCCTGGGCACGCAGCACGGCGGCCTGCCGGTCACCGTCGGCGGTGAGGATCTGCGACTGCTTGATGCCCTCGGCGTGCAGGATGGCGGCGCGCCGGTCCCGCTCGGCGCGCATCTGCTTCTCCATCGAGTCACGGATGCTGGCCGGCGGCTCGATCGCCTTGATCTCCACCCGGGTCACCTTGATGCCCCACTTGCCGGTGGTCTCGTCGAGCTTGTCGGACAGGTGCTGGTTGATCACGTCACGGCTGGTCAGCGCCTTCTCCAGGTCCATCGAGCCGATCACGTTACGCAGCGTGGTGACGGTCAACTGCTCGATGCCCTGCAGGAAGTTGGCGATCTCGTAGGTGGCCCGGACCGAGTCGCTGACCCGGAAGTAGAGCACCGTGTCGATCGAGACGACCAGGTTGTCCGAGGTGATCACGGGCTGCGGCGGAAAGTTGACCACCTGCTCGCGACGGTCCACTTTGGCGTGCACCTTGTCCACGAACGGCATCATCAGGTTGAGTCCGGGCCCGAGGGTGCGGTTGTACCGGCCGAGCCGCTGTACCAGATATTCGCGCTGCTGCGGGACGACCCGGAACGCACGGGTCAACGCGACGATCACAAACAGCGCGAAGGCAACCGCGATAATGATGAGGATTACGTCGAATGGTTCCAAACTAGTCCCTCCAGACCATAGCGGTGGCGCCCTTGACCTCGATCACCCGGACGCGGGTTCCCTTGGCGAAGCTCTGCTGTGCGTCGTACGGGCGGGCGCTCCAGATCTCCCCGTCAATCTTGATCTGCCCGTGGTCAATATCGATGTCGGCGATCACCAGCGCCTCGGCGCCCTCGATCGCCGCCAACCCCATCGGCTGTTCATGATCGGTTTGGAAGCGCCGGCGCAGGGCGGGCCGCACGCCCACCACGGTGGCCGCTGACACGCCCCCAAAGAGCAGGATCTGCGCCCACAGCGGCGCGCCCAGCGCTGCCCCGCCGGCTGCCACCAGCGCCCCGGCGGCGAACATCAGCAGTACCAGGGTCGTGGTCAAGCCCTCGACCACGGCGAGAACCACTGCCAGCAAGAGCCAGACGAAAGCCACACGTCGATCGTGGCACGCGCACGCCAGTATCGGCAGCCCGCCGGCCCCTCGATCGGTAGGGTCGGCGATATGACCCAGCCGCACCACACCCCGGCCGGGCCGGCGGTGGACGCGCCCGTGGAGCCCGGGGCAGGCGGGGTCGGCCCCTGGACAGCCGGGGCGGGCTGTCCGCGGCAGCGGTGGCCGCGGTGGACCGGATCGTGGCCGACGACCCAGTCCCGTGGACGGGTCCCCAGCCTGGTCGCGGCGGTACGGCAGGGGGCCGGTCCGGTGCAGGTGAGCGCGGCCGGCAGCACCCCTGTCCCCCACCCGGACCTGCAGTACCGGATCGGGTCGATCACCAAGACGATGACCGCCGCGCTCCTGCTCGACCTGCGCGACCAGGGTGTCCTCGGGCTGGACGAGCCGCTGGACGCGCACCTGCCGGGTACCGCCCTGGGCGGGCGTACCCTGCGGCAACTGCTCGGGCACGCCAGCGGCGCGCAGCGCGAGCCGGACGGCGAGTGGTGGGAGCGCACCGACGGCGGGACGGTGGCCGACCTGGTGGCCGGCAGCGCAGCGGCCCAGCCGATCCACCCGGCGCACCGCACCTACCACTACTCGAACCTGGCGTACGGGCTCCTCGGCGCGGTCATCGAGAAGCACACCGGCCGGCACTGGTACGACGTGGTCCGCGACCGGCTGCTGCGCCCGCTGGGCATGGAACGCACCTCCTACCACCCGCAGTCGCCGTACGCGCCCGGCTACGTCGTGCACCCCTGGCACGACACGCTGCGCGAGGAGCCGCGCCCGGACGCGGGCGCGATGGCCCCGGCCGGGCAGCTCTGGTCCACCCCCGTGGACCTGCTGCGCTGGGCCGCGCTGCTGACCGACCCGCAGCCGGCGCTGCTGCCGCGCGTCCACCGTCGCCCAGCTCGGTGACCCGGTGATCATCGCCGATCCGGACACCTGGACCACCGGACACGGACACGGGCTGCGGCTGTGGCGGCGCGGCGAACGGGTGTTCCGCGGGCACACCGGCTCGATGCCCGGCTACCTCGCGGTGCTGCTGGTGCACCGGCCCAGCCGGCTCGCGGTGGTGGCCTTCGCCAACAGCTACAGCCTGCGCGGTGGCTCCATCCTGGAACTGGGCGCGCGCCTGCTGGAGGCGGTGCTCGCGCACGAGCCGGCCGCCGCCGGTGCAGCCGTGGACGCCGGCCCTCGACACCGCGCCACAGCGGCTGCTGGCGCTGGCCGGCCGGTGGTGGTGGATGGGCCGGGAGTTCCAGGCCGAACTCGGCGCGGCCGGTACCGACCTGGTGATCCGGCCGCTGGCCAACCCGGACGCGCCGGCCTGGCGGTTCCGGCCGCAGACAGCCGACGAGTGGCGCGGGTACACCGGCGAGAACGACGGCGAACTGCTGCGGGTGTTGCGCGACCGCACCGGCACGGTGGTCGGCCTGGACATCGCCACCTTCGTCTTCACCCGCGACCCGGACCGCATCATTCCCTGAGGCGGGCTACTCCGCCGGCTCGGTGACGAAGTCGATCATGCGTTCGACGGCGTTCACCAGCGGCGTCTCCAGGTCGCGGAAGTCGCGGACCGAAGCCAGGATGCGCCGCCAGCCCTCGGCCGGCGAGGACAGCCCGAGCGCGGCGCAGACGCCCTCCTTCCACGGTTGCCCGGGCGGGACCGTCGGCCAGGCCCGGATCCCCAGCCGGGCCGGCTTCACCGCCTGCCAGACGTCCACATAGGGGTGCCCGGTCACCAGCACGTACGGCGAGCGCACCCCGGCCACGATGCGGCTCTCCTTGGAGCCGGCGACCAGGTGGTCGACGAGTACCCCGAGGCGTCGCCCCGGCCCCGGCCCGAACTCGGCGACCGCGGCCACCAGTTCGTCCACCCCGGACAGCGGCTCCACCACCACGCCCTCGATCCGCAGGTCGTCGCCCCAGACCCGCTCCACCAACGCGGCGTCGTGGATGCCCTCCACCCAGATCCGGCCGGCGCGGGCCACCCGGGCGGGCTGGCCGGACAGCGCCACCGAGCCACTGGCGGTGAACCGGCGGTGCGGCACGGGCGCGGCGGCCACCGGCCGGATCAGGGTCACGAGCTGACCGTCCAGCAGGAAGCCGGCCGGGCCCAGCGGGAAGTTGCGGCGCTTGCCGAAGCGGTCCTCCAACACCACCGCGCCGAGCTCAAAGCCAACCACCGCACCGCAGAAGCCGCTCTCGGCGTCCTCCACCACCAGCTCGGGCTCGGCCGGCACCTCGGGTACGGCGCGCCGTCGCGAAGCGGGCTGGCGCAGCACATCACGGTCGTAGCGTCCGCTCATTCGGGCAAGGTAGCGCACACCACGAGACATCGGGCGCGCCGCCACGTACCCTCGTGGTCATGTCCCCCGCAGCACGTGCGGCGACCCTCGCGCCCAGGCGCTCGACCCGGATGGTGACCTGGGTAAGAGCCTGGCGCGCGGGGTTGGTGCCCTACGACGAGGTGGCCCCGGAGATCTCCGGAGACGAGGAGCAACTCGTCGCCGACTGCCCCGGAACCTGGACCGACGTACCCGTAGCCGAAGCGCTGCGGGTCTTCTCCAAGCTGCACCCCAGCGAGATCCGGCTGGTGCTGCCCGCCCCCGGCGACCCGCGCGGGCTGCCCGGCCCCGGCCCGTTCAGCGGCGCCGCGCTGGTGGCCGAGGAGGGCGTCGTAGCCGGGGCACTGGGCCTGGTCCCCGAGGTACGCCGGCACACCTCCGGCTCCGGCGACGAGTTCGAAACGGTGCTGTGGCGGGTCTACCCGGTGCCGTCGGCCGCCCCGGTCGCGCAGGCCGGCGAGGTCGGCCCGGCGGAGGCCGAGTCCGAACTCTCCACCGCGGTGCTGGAGGCGACCAGCGCGCTGGCCCGGCTCGACGTGGCCCGCTGGCGGCCGGAACTGGCCGGGGCGCTGGCCGCCCTGCGCCGCCCCGACTTCGCCGGTGACCTGCCGCCCGGCTACGACGCGCGGGCGCGGCGACTGTTCGCCCGGGCCAGCATGCTCGACCGGGTGCTCGCGCTGGCCAGCGCTGACGCCCCGGGCGCAGCGGTGAACGCGTTCGAGGCCCAGCACCGCGACGCCGCGCTGCGCCCGCTGTTCACCGCCTGCCGCCGCGCCCTGGTCGCCGCCTGCAACACGCCGCTGGCCGCGTAGACCGCGCCACCTGAGACTCACCGCCGGAGACTCACCGCCGGACGAACTACCGCTGAACTGCGCACCCGGACGTCGTCTGAGCGCGGCGGCTACGCCGACGGCTCAGCCCGGCTCAGACCTCGTCCATCAGGTCGGCGACCGAGTTGATGATGCGGGACGGCCGGAACGGATAGCGCTCCACGTCCTCGCGGGTGCTGATGCCGGTCAGCACCAGGATCGTCTCCAGGCCGGCTTCCAGGCCGCAGAGGATGTCGGTGTCCATCCGGTCGCCGATCATCGCGGTGGTCTCCGAGTGGCCGTCGATGGTGTTCAGCGCCGAGCGCATCATCATCGGATTCGGCTTGCCGACGAAGTACGGATCCACGCCGGTGGCCTTGGAGATCAGCGCCGCCACCGAACCGGCCGCCGGCAGCGCGCCCTCGTTGGAGGGGCCGGTGGCGTCCGGGTTGGTGCAGATGAACCGGGCGCCCCCGGCGATCAGGCGGATGGCCGTGGTGATCGCCTCGAAGCTGTAGGTGCGGGTCTCGCCGAGGACCACGTAGACCGGGTTGTGGTCGGTGAGGATGTAGCCGACGTTGTGTAGTGCGGTGGTCAGTCCGGCCTCGCCGATCACGTACGCGGTGCTGCCCGGCCGCTGGCTGTCCAGGAAGTTCGCGGTGGCCAGCGCCGAGGTGTAGATCGCCCGCTCGGGTACGTCGAAGCCCATCCGCAACAGCCGGGCCTGCAGGTCGCGGGCCGTGTAGATCGAGTTGTTGGTGAGGATCAGGAACGGCTTGCCGGACGAGCGCAGCCGGTTGATGAACTCCGGTGCGCCGGGCACCGGCTGCCCTTCGTGGACGAGTACCCCGTCCATGTCGGTCAGCCAGGTCTCGACAGGCTTGCGGTCGGTCATCCGCCGATTGTGTCAGCGCCCTGTTACGGCTGGCCCGCTGGGCCGACGGAGGCGCCGAAGATCACTCCGGGGCGCGGTGCCGGGCCACCGCGCAGCAGCCCGGCCGGCAGTGGTCCCAGGTCGGCAGGTCGCCGAGGTGCCGGCGCTGCACGGCGGGGTCGAGCCGCTCGGCCACCAGCTCGTAGATCATCGCCACGAAGCGCGGGTCAGTGGCCGGGGTGGCCGCCCGGGCGTAGCCCAGACCGATCTCGGCGGCCGTCGCCGCGGCCTCGACATCGAGGTCCCAGCGCACCTCCAGGTGGTCGGAGATGAAGCCGATGGGCGACACCACCACCGCGGGTACACCGTGCTGGCGCAGTGCCCGCAGGTGGTCGTTGATGTCCGGGTCCAGCCAGGGCACCTGGGGCGGGCCGGACCGGCTCTGCCAGACCAGATCCCACTCCAGCTCCGGATCGACCCGCTGCACCACCAGCCGGGCCGCCTCGCGCAGCTGTGCCTGGTAGCGGAAGCCGACCGCGTTGGTCACCTTGCCGGCGACCTCGGCCATCGCCAGCGGGATGGAGTGCGCCGTGAAGACCAGCCGGGCCTGCGGCTCCGCCAGGCCGGCGAGCGCCTCCCGAACCGAGTCCACGATCGGCTCGATGAAGCCGGGATGGTCGAAGTAGTGCCGGATCTTGTGGATCTCCGGGGCGTCCGGGCCGGCCTCGGCGCACGCCCGGCCCAGGTCGTCCAGGTACTGCCCGCAACTCGACCAGGAGGCGTATCCGCTGGTCACGAAGGCCAGCGCGCGGCGTACCCCGGCGTCGCGCATGGTCCGCACGGTGTCGGTGAGGTAGGGCTGCCAGTTCCGGTTGCCCCAGTACACCGGCAGGTCCAGGCCCCGGCCGGCGAACTCTTTGCCGATCGCGTCGAGCAGCGCCCGGTTCTGTTCGTTGATCGGCGAGACGCCGCCGAAGTGCCGGTAGTGCCCGGCGACCTCGACCAGCCGCTCGTCGGGCACCCCCCGGCCCCGGGTCACGTTGCGCAGGAAGGGCAGCACGTCGTCGGGGCCCTCCGGGCCACCGAAGGAGACCAGCAGCAGCGCGTCGTACTCCATAGCCGCATCATCCTCCGGCTGGGCTCCCGGTGTGGGCCTGACCCGTGCCGGTGTGCGCTGGCGCTCACATCTCATCGGGCGCGAGGCGCTGGGCCCCACGGCGGCGCTGGGCCCGCGCGGAGTAGGCGCCGACCGCGTGGTACCCGCCGTCGACGTGGACGACCTCGCCGGTGGTGGCCGGGAACCAGTCGGAGAGCAGGGCCACTACCGCCTTGGCGGCCGGCTCCTGGTCGGAGAGGTTCCAGCCGAGTGGCGCGCGCTCGCCCCAGGCGTCCTCGAACTGCTCGAAGCCGGGGATGGACCGGGCGGCCATGGTACGCAGCGGACCGGCCGACACCAGGTTCGAGCGGATGCCCTGCTTGCCCAGGTGCAGCGCGAGGTACCGGCTGGCCGACTCCAGCCCCGCCTTGGCCACGCCCATCCAGTCGTAGACCGGCCACGCCTGGGTGGCGTCGAAGGTGAGCCCGACGATCGAGCTGCCGGACCCCAGCAACGGCAGGCACGCGGTGGCCAGCGACTTGTACGAGTAGGTGGAGATGTGCAGCGCGGTCGCCACGTCCTCCCAGGGCGCGTCCAGGTACCCGCCGCCCAGGCAGCTCGGCGGCGCGTACCCGATCGAGTGCACCACCCCGTCCAACCCGTCGACGTGCTCGCGGACGTTGTCGGCCAGGCCGGCCAGGTGCTCGGCGTTGGTCACGTCCAACTCGATCAGCGGCGCGGGCTGGGGCAGCCGCCGGGCGATCCGCTCGACGAGCGACATCCGCCCGTACCCGGTGAGCACGACGGTCGCGCCCTGCTCCTGGGCGAGCCGGGCCACCGAGAACGCGATCGAGGCGTCGGTGATGATGCCGGTGATCAGCAGACGCTTGCCGGCGAGCAGTCCTGACACGGATGGTTCTCCTCGGTACGAGGAGGGGTACGACGGGACAGGGCTTGGAACGGGGCAGCGCAGCGGGCTCAGTGGCCCATGCCGACGCCGCCGTCCACCGGGATCAACGCGCCGGTGACATAACTGGCCGCGTCACTGGCCAGGAACGTGACCGCGCCGGTGATCTCCTCGGCGGTGGCGAACCGGCCGGCCGGGATCTGCTTGAGGTACTGCTCGCGCACCGCCTCGGGCAACGCGTCGGTCATATCGGTCTGCACGAAGCCGGGGGCCACCACGTTCGCGGTGATGTTGCGGCTACCCAGCTCGCGGGTGATCGACCGGGCGATGCCGAGCAGACCGGCCTTGCTGGCCGCGTAGTTGACCTGGCCGGCCGCGCCCAGGTGGCCGACGACCGAGGAGATGAAGATCATGCGCCCCCAGCGGGCCCGCAGCATCTTCGACGAGGCCCGCTTCGCGCACCGCCAGGAGCCGGTCAGGTTGGTGTCGATCACGTTCGACCACTGCTCCTCCGACATCCGCAGCAGCAGCGTGTCGTCGGTCCGGCCGGCGTTGGCGACCAGCACCTCCACCGGCCCGAGTTCGGCCTCGACGGCGGTGAACGCGGCGTCCACGGCGGTCGGATCGGTGATGTCGCAGGACACCCCGAACAGCCCGGCCGGCGCGCCGGAGCCGCGGTGGGTGACCGCGACCCGGTCGCCCTGCTTCGCGAACGCCTGCGCGATGGCCAGGCCGATCCCCCGGTTACCGCCGGTCACCAGCACTGTTCGTGGCACGGTTGCAGCCTCCTCGACGAAGTGACCAGTGGAGACTAACAACCCGGCCGGCCCGGACCGGACGGCGATCTCGACCCGGCGGTAACCGGGTGGCGGAATCCGGCTTGACCGTCCGGCTGATCAATGTGGCGCCCGGCCGCGCTATGATCCCGTACGGCAGAAGTCCGACCCGAGCCGCAGGAGGTGATCGCTGTGCGAGATAGCGATCCTCCGAGTCGTGGCCGGGTCTTCGCGTCACTCTGACGCCCGCCGACTCCCGCAGTGCCCGCCCCCCGTGACGAATTGAGATCGTCACGGCCGCCGGCACGGGGACACCCGCCCACGACTCGCCCCAGGTCACCCACCCGGAACCAGACCACCTGGGAGTACCCCATGAGTCGATTCGCCGCGCCCCTGGGCTTCACGCTCGCCGCCATCTGGGTCGCCGTTCTCTTCGTGCTCGTCGGCCACTGACGCAAACGCCATTCGTCCCCGCCCACTCCCGGGCGGGGACGGCAGCGCATCAACACCCGGCTAGGGCAGCCGGGACGTCCACAGCAGGCTCATCCCGGCGGCCGCGAAGGCGAACAGCAGCGCCACCCCCACGTACCACTGGGTCACTTCGCGGGGCACCGTCTTGTACCCGATGGACGAGCCCATGTCCTGGTACACCTGCTTGAGTTCGGTCAGGCTGGTGGCCTCGTAGTAGTGCCCCTTGGTGGTCTCCGCGAGCTTCTGCAGGGACGCCCGGTCCACCGGCACCCGCTGGGTCTGGCCCTGGATCTGCACCACCCCGTCGTCGGTGCCGAAGGCGATGGTGGAGACCGGGATGTTGGCCTGCGCGGCGGCCGCCGACGGCGTCCTCGATCGGCCGGCCGGCGGTGCGGTAGCCGTCCGAAAGCAGCACGATCCGGGCCGGCGGCGCGCCCTGCGCCCCGTCGGAGGGCACCGACTGGATGGCCGCCAGGCTGGTGAAGACCGCCTCGCCGGTGGCGGTCGCCTCGGCCAGTTGCAGCCCGTCGATCGCCTGGGTCACGGCGGCCCGGTCCTTCACCGGCGACACCAGCACGTTGGCCGACTTGGAGAACGACACCAGGCCCACGTTGTAGGAGGCTGGCAACTGCTTGACGAACTCCTTGGCGGCGGTCTGCGCGGCGGCGATCCGGGTCGGCTCGACGTCGGCCGACTGCATCGACAGCGACACGTCGATGGCGAGCATCACGGTGGCCCGCTCCAGCGGCTCGCGGGCGTCGGTGGCCGGCCGGGCCAGCGCGCAGGCCAGGATCAGCAGGGTGGCCAGGAACGCCCCGGCGGCCAGGTGCCGGCGGTAGCCCAGGCCCTTGGGCGCGAGGGTACGCAGCAGGTCCACATTGGTGAACCGCACGGCGTACGCCCGGCGCCGGTACTGCCGCCACACGTACACGCCGGCCAGCGCGAGTACCGGCAGGATGGCCAGCAGCCACCACGGTTCGAGGAATCGGATCATGTGGAGCCCCCGGGAAAGGCGCTGTGGCGCATCGTCATCTGGTGGTGCCTCGGGTACGGGCGTGCCGTTGGGCGGCGACGAACCGCACCATGTCCAGCAGCCAGTCACGGTCGGTACGCAGCCGCAGGTGGCTGGCGCCGGCGCCACGGATGGCGCCGGCGATCGCGGCCCGCTGCGCGGCGGCCCCGGCCGCGTAGCGTTCCCGCAGCGACGCGTCGGCGGTCTGCACCTCGTGCAGCCTGCCCGTCTCCGGGTCGACGAACTCCATCACGCCGGAGTCGGGCAGTTCCAGTTCCCGGGGGTCGACCACTTCCACGCACAGCAGCTCATGGCGGACGCCGAGCAGCCGCAGCGGGCGCGCCCAGGTCTGCGGCGGTACCAGGAAATCGGAGATGACCACGGCCATGCCGCGGCGGCGGGGCGGCCGGTTGAGCGAGTCGATGAGCGCGCCCAGATCGGCCCGGCCCGGCTGGGTGCGCACCTTCGCCAGCGCGCGCAGCAGGCCCTGGGCGTCCTTGCGCCCCGGCCGCGCGGGCATCCGGGTGACCGAGTCGCCGGTGCCGACCACCGCGCCGATCCGGTTGCCGCCACGCACCGTCAGGTGCGCGATGGCGGTGGCCGCGGCCAACGCCAGGTCCCGCTTGAACGACAGCGCGGTGCCGAAGTCGAGACTGGCGGACAGGTCGACGGCGAGCCAGGTCTCCAACTCGCGGTCCGCGGTGGTCTGCCGGACATGCGCCACCGTGGTACGGGCGGTCACCGGCCAGTCCATCCGGCGCACGTCGTCGCCGGGCCGGTACTCGCGCGACTCCCCCGCCTCGGTCCCCGGGCCGGGCAGCAGCCCGAGGTAGTCGCCCTGCAGCAGGCCGTCCAGTTTCCGGGTGACCTGCAGCTGCATCTTGCCCAGCACCGGCTCGGCCCGGGAGGCGTCGGCGAGCACCGCCGATTCTCCGGCGGGCGCCTTCCCCCGCCGCCGCAGCCGGCTGATCCCGGAGACCCGTTCCCGGCTCACCGTGGACTGCCGGGGCCAAGACGTGGGCTGCCGGCGGGTCCAAGATCGCGATTGGCTGCACCGAACGTCCCTCCCAGGGCAGTTCCGGGTAGCAGATCGCGATCTTCGACTCCACCCCTCACAGCGGCCGCCCGGCACCCGGCCAGGCCGGGGCGTTCGGACCGGGGCGGTGGTTGCCGCCGCCGGAGGCGGCGTTCACCGGAGTGGCGCTCTGCCGGGGGGTGACGGTGGGGGGTGGCACGGTTGCCAGGATGCGTTCCACGATCCGCTCGGCCGGGATGTCGTCGGCGAGCGCGTCGTAGCTGAGCACCAGCCGGTGGTGCAGGATGTCCGGGGCGATCTCCTGGATGTCCTGCGGCAGCGCGTAGTCCCGGCCGCGCAGCAGGGCCAGCGCACGGGCGGCCCGCACGATGCCGAGCGAGGCGCGCGGGCTGGCGCCGTACTGGATCAGGGTGGCGACGTCCGGCATCCCGGCCTCGGCCGGCGAGCGGGTGGCCAGCACCAGCCGGACCGCGTAGTCGACCAGCGCGTTGTGCACGAACACGCCGTCGGACTTGGCCTGCAGGCTGATCAGGTCGGTGGCGTTGAAGACCTGCTTCGGCTCGGGCGGCGAGACGCCCATCCGGTAGACGATCTCCCGTTCCTCGGCGTCGGTCGGATACCCGACGTGGATCTTCATGAGGAACCGGTCGCGCTGGGCTTCGGGGAGCGGGTACACGCCCTCCTGCTCGATCGGGTTCTGGGTGGCCATCACCAGGAACGGCCGGGGTACCTGGTACGTCGTCCCGCCGATGGAGACCTGCTGCTCGCTCATCACCTCGAGCAGCGCGGACTGCACCTTCGCGGGCGCCCGGTTGATCTCGTCGGCGAGCAGGAAGTTCACGAACACCGGACCGAGCTCGACGTCGAACTTCTCCGCGCCCGGCCGGTAGATGCGGGTACCCACCACGTCGGCGGGGACCAGGTCGGGGGTGAACTGGATGCGCGCGAAGGAGCCGCCGACCACCTGGGCGAGGGTCTCCACGGCCAGCGTCTTGGCCACCCCGGGCACGCCTTCGAGCAGGCAGTGCCCGCGCGCCAGCAGGGCGACGAACATCCGCTCGATCATCCGGTCCTGGCCCACGATGACCCGCTTGACCTCGAACAGCGCCCGCTCCAACAGCGTCGCGTCCTGGGCGGGGGTGGTGACCGGGTTGGCCCCGAGTTCGTCGGTCGCGCTCGAGGGCGTCGTCGGCTGGGACACCAGACCTCCACTGCGTCACAGGGCGAAGTACGAATGAACGTGACTAGCTTGTCACGTCCACTCCAGCGGTGCGGGACGGACCGGCCAGCGTCCCCCGCCGGACGGGCCAGCCGCGGCTGTGCGGGTGGCCGACCGGCGCCGTCGACCAGTTGGCAAGTCCCCCGAACAGGCTCGGGGGAAACCGACCGAAACGGCATGGCGCGGCAGTAGACACCAGGAGGGGTCGAGGCGCTACGATATCCACATCGCCGGGCGACTTCCCCCGTGGTCGCCCGGCGATCCACAAACCACCACCCTCAGGGCGGTGGTTTTTTACTGCCCCGTCTCCGCCAGGTCAGCGCAGGTTTGAGGGGTGCGCGGCCGGCGACCGGACGGGTGGCAGACTCCGGCATGAGCGACGAGCCAGCGGCCGGACCGATGACCATCTGCTCGGCCAAGGGCTGCCGGCAACCGGCCGCCTGGGCGCTGCGCTGGAACAATCCGAAGCTGCACGAGCCGGCGCGCCGCAAGACCTGGTTGGCCTGCCCCGAGCACCTCGCCTCACTGTCCGAGTTTCTCCAGATCCGCGGGTTCCTCCGCGAGGTCGACCCGGTCGACTGAGCGGTCCGCCGGCGTCGGCCGCTGCCGCCGCTCCGGCGGCATCAGCGCTCCGCCGCCGGCTGCCGGCTCCCCGGCTCCACGGCCGGCTTCCGGCGAGCTGGCTCAGCCGGCGGGCGGCGCCGTCGACGGCCGCTCGGCGGTCGCGGCCGCGATGGCCGGTAGCGGCGCCACAGCCGCTCGGCCAGCCCGACCACGACGAAAGCGATCCCCACGTAGGTCCAGCCGACGAAGACGTCGATCATGTAGTGCTCGCCGGAGTAGACCAGGGTGAACGTCATCGCCAGCGGATACGCCAGCAGCAGCGGCCACCAGCGCCGGCGCGTCACGGGCAGGAAGAACACCACCACCAGCAGCGCGAACGCGCTGTGCAGCGAGGGCATCGCGGCCACCGGGTTGGCCGCCCCCTGCTGGAGCACGTTGAGCATGTTGCCGGCGCTGTGCTGGCCGAGCGCCGTCCAGCCCCGGGTGGAGATCCGGGCCACCGGGTCGAGCAGGCCGTACTTGGCCGCCCACCACGGCGGCGCGGCCGGGTACGCGAAGTAGGTGGCCAGGCCGATCGCGCAGAGGAAGAACCAGCGGCGTACGAAGGCCGCCCAGCGGGCGCGGTTGCGCAGCCAGAGCACCACCGCGACGATCAGCGCGGTGACGAAGTGGGAGAAGTAGACCAGGCTGGCGAGGATGTCGTACCACTGCACGTGCGCCGGGTTGTAGAGGTGGTGCTGCAGCCACAGGGTCGGTACCTGCCGAAGACCGCCCGGTCGAAGGCGATCATCTCCAGCGCGTGCGGGGTGACGCCGTTGTCGGCGAAGCCACGGGAGAAGTTGTACGCCACCAGCAGCAGCCACCACCGCCACCCAGTCGCGCAGGAAGCGCAGGTGGGTACGCCACGGGCGGTGGCTGTTCCAGGCGATGGTGGCGGCCCACAGGCAGCCGAAGGCGTACACCGGATCGGTTGGCAGGCCGATCAGCTTCATGCAGACCGCGAAGCCGGCCGACCAGATGATCATCGCCACCAGCCGCCGACGCCCGCCCGGACGGCCGCTCGGGCTGCGGCGCGGGGGGCGACGGCGCGGCCGGCGCGGGTGCGGTCGTGGTCATGACCCGTCCAGGCTACCCAGGTCCGAAATCCCGGCAACCGACTCCCCCGGCCCTCGTCCTCGCCCGCCGCGCTGCGGCGGGTCGTAGGCTCTGCGCATGGAGTTGCGGCCCGGCCTGACCGGCTCGGTGGTGTGGACCGTGACGGCGGCGGACACCGCCACCGCGCTGGGCTCGGGGGACGTCCCGGTACTGGGTACCCCCAAGGTGCTCGCGCTGGCCGAGGCGGCCACCGTGGCCGCGCTGGCCGAGGCGCTCGATACCGGGTCGACCAGCGTCGGCACCAGCGTGACGCTGCGGCACCTGGCGGCCACCGCGGTCGGCGCGAGCGTTGTGGCGCACGCCACCCTCACCGAGACCGTCGGCGGCCGGCTGTTCTTCTCGGTTGCGGTGCACGAGGGTGACCGGGTGGTCGCCGACGGCCAGGTCGAGCGCGTGGTGGTGGAGCGCGAGCGGTTCCTGAAGCGGGTCACCGGATGAGGGCTCTGAGCGGCTTCGAAGAGATCGCGGACCGGGTGTACGTGCTGCGCTACCCGGTACTCGACGTCAACGTGACGCTCGTGGTCGGCGACGGCGCGGCACTGGTGGTGGACACCCTGTCGACCACCGCCCAGGCCCACGAACTGCTCGCGGCGATCCGCGCGGTCACCCCGGCGCCGCTCACCATCGTCAACACCCACCTGCACTTCGACCACTGCTTCGGCAACGCGGTACTGGCCGACGGCGGCCGGCCGGTGTGGGCGCACGACAGCGTCGCCGCCGCCCTGACCGAGCGCGGCGAGCAGTGGCGGGCCCAGTGGTACGCGCAGTGGCAGACCCGCAACCCGGAGTTGGCGCAGGGCCTGGCGCAGACCCCGATCCTGCGCGCCGGACCAGGTGGTGCACCGGGACGCGACGCTGGACGTGGGTGGCCGCGCGGTACGGCTGGGCCACCCGGGTCGTGGCCACACCGACGGCGACCTGGTGGTGCTGATCCCGGACGCCGGGGTACTGGTCGCCGGTGACCTGGTGGAGCAGGGCGCGGCCCCGGACTTCGATGACTCCTACCCGCTGGAGTGGCCGGACTCGTTGGCCGCGGTGCTGCCGGTGATCGACGCCGGGACGGTGGTGGTCCCCGGCCACGGGGCGCCCGTGGACCGTGACTTCGTCGTCGCCCAGCACGCCGACCTGGCCCAGCTCGACTGGTTGATCCGGGACGGACACGCCGACGGCAGCGACCCGGTGAAGGTGGCCGCCCGGTCCGCGTTCGGACCGGAGGCCGCGCTGGTTGCCGTTCAGCGCGGGTACGCGGAGCTGGCCGGCCGGGTCTGACCCGCTGGTCCCCGCCCGCCGGGGCTACTGGGCCTGCTCGTCTCCTGCCCGCGGACTACTGGTGGGCTGATCGCCCTGCTGGAGTGCCGGCTGGACGCGGTGGTGCTGCGCGCCGGCCTGGCCCGGACCATCTACCAGGCCCGGCAACTGGTGGTACACGGGCACTTCAGCGTCGACGGCCAGAAGACCGACCGGCCGGCGTACCGGCTGCGCCCCGGCCAGCGGGTCGCCGTGCGCGAGCGCAGCCGGGCCCTGCCGCCGTTCCTGCTCGCGGCAGCGGGCGCGCACAGCGACGGCGAGCCGCCCGCGTACCTGCTCGTCGACCGCCCCGGCCTGGCGGTCACGTTGGCCGTCACGCCCCAGCGCCGCCAGGTGCCGGTGAGCTGCGACGAACAGCTCGTGGTGGAGTTCTACTCCCGCTGACGCGCAGTCCGACGCCGTCGGCCGTGACTGACGGGCCGGGGTGGGCCGGTGGATGTCGGACCGGGGCGGCAGACTGTCCGGCATGCCGGAGAGGACCGAAAGACCGACCGAGGTGGCGCTGCTGGCCGCCCAGTTCGACGTGACCCAGGAGTTCTTCTGGCCCCGGATGGCCGGGCTGACCACGGCGGAGTACCTGTGGGAGCCCGGCCCCGGGGCGTGGAGCCTGCGCCCGCGCGGCGAGCAGCGCACCCGCCACGTCCGGGGGCGCGGTGACTGGGTGTTCGAGTTCGAGCCCCGTGACCCGCAGCCGGCACCGCTGCGCAGCATCGGCTGGCTGATGTGGCACCTCAGCCGAGGGCTGCGCGCACCGGGCCGACTGGACCAACGGCAGCCACTCGCAGGCCGCCCCGACGACCTGCCGGTGCCGGCCACCGCCGAGGCGGGCCTGGACCAGCTGCGGTCCGCGTTCACCGCCTGGCGGTCGGTCTTCGACGAACTGGCCCCCGAGGAGTACGCGCAGGTCGGCCGCTCGCAGTACCCCGGCGGCCTGGATCCCGGCCTGCCGCTGCGCGACATCCTCTACTGGCAGAACCGCGAGATCATCCACCACTGCGCGGAGATGATGTTCCTGCGCGATCTCTACGCCCACACCGTCCCCGGCCCGGCGTAACGCCGCCTCGGCCTGGCGCCGCAGCCTCCGTCGGCTTGGCGGCGGCGCACCAGTCGGCCGCCGACCGCCGCGCGGGCGGCCGGCGGTCGACACCGCCGGTCAGCCGGTGGCGACTGGGCCGGGGAGCTGCTGTTCGAGGAAGCGCTCGACCAGGCCGCGGACCACGGCGGCCATGGTGAAGCCGTGCTCGGAGCACCAGTCCCGCAGCTCGGCGTGGCGCTCGGCGGGCAGCCGGATGGTCACCAGCTGGCTGCCCTCGCCGGCCGGGAGGGCCGCGGTGAGGCGGTGCAACTGCGCCTCGGCGGTACGGGCGGGCCAGCCCAGCGCGCGTCGCGGTCACCGGGTCGGCGTGGCCGTGGCCGAGCAGCCAGGCCATGATCTGCTGCCGCTGCTCGACCGGGAGGGTCTCCAACAGCTCCACCAGCCGCTGCGCGGGCTCGGGTACGTTCGTCGTCACCGCTCCACGATAGCGCGCACTATCGGCCGCTAGCGGTCGGGCCGCCGACAGCGGGCTCAGGAGATGCAGAACTCGTTGCCGACCGGGTCCGCCAGCACGATCCAGTGCTCGCCGTGCTGGCGTACCTCGTTGAGGACCTGTGCGCCGAGCGCGGTGAGCCGGTCGGTCTCGGCGACCAGGCGCCGGTCGCGGTCCTCCTCGCCCAGCGTCCGGTCGGTCACCTTCAGGTCCAGGTGCACCCGGTTCTTCACCACTTGGCCTCGGGCACCTGCTGCAGGTACATCCGGGGACGGATCGCCGGCCGGGTCGACCACCGCGCTGGCCGAGTTCCAGTCCTGCTCGGGTACGCCGATGCTGGCCAGGTAATCCGGCCAGGTGTCGAAGCCGGCCGGCGGCTGCTGGAGCTGGTAGCCCAGTGCCGCCGCCCAGAACGGGGCGAGCGCGGCCGGGTCCGGGCAGTCGATGACGATCTGCAGGCCGATCACCTGGTCGGTCATCGGCTCAGGCCACCATCGAGCCGACGACCGGCTTGGTCAGCAGGGCCGACTGGGCGCGGGTGATGCCCGGGTCGAGCGAGCGCTCCACGAAGATCGCGTGCCAGATGCAGAACACCAGCACCGTCCAGACCTTGCGGGAGTGGTCGGCCTCGCCGCGCTTGTGCGCCTCCAGCAGGCCCCGCGCGTACTCGAGGTTGAGCAGGTCGCCGGCGCCCGAGGTGGACAGGATGTGGTGCGCCCACTCGTACATCTCGTTGCGCAGCCAGACCCGGGTCGGGGTCGGGAAGCCCAGCTTCTTGCGGTTCACGATGGCCGGCGGCACCACCGTGCGCAGCGCCTGGCGCATCGCGTACTTGGTGTCGCTGGCGTGCGGCGGCAGCTTGAGGTCGACCGGGACGGTGGCCGCCACGTCGAAGACCTCCTGGTCCAGGAACGGCACCCGCAGCTCCAGCGAGTGCGCCATCGACATCCGGTCGGCCTTGACCAGGATGTCGCCGCGCAGCCAGGTGTAGAGGTCGATGTACTGCATGGTGGTGACGTCGTCCAGGCCCATCGCCTCGGCCTCGGCGTAGACCGGCGGCGGTCACGTCGGTGTAGCGGACCCGCTCGTCGTAGGTGCGCAGCAGCTGGCGCTTCTCCGCCTCGGTGAACATCCGGGCGTTGCCGTAGTAGCGCTCCTCGATCGGGGTGGTACCGCGCTCCAGGAAGCTCTTGCCCTTGACCCCCTGCGGGATCACCTGGGCCACCTTGCGCAGCCCGCGCTGCACCGGGTCGGGCAGCGAGTTGATGCCGTGCAGGGACAGCGGCTCGCGGTAGATGGTGTAGCCGCCGAAGAACTCGTCCGCGCCCTCGCCGGAGAGCACCACGGTGACGTGCTCGGCCGCCTTCTTCGCCACGAAGTAGAGCGGGACCAGCGCCGGGTCGGCCACCGGGTCGTCCAGGTGCCAGACGATCTTGGGTAGCGCGTCCATCATGTCCTGCGGACCGATCTTGGTGGGGATCAGCGTTCACGCCCAGGTGCTTGGCCGAGTCCTGGGCCACCTCGATCTCGGAGTACCCGGGCACGTCGTAGCCGACCGTGAAGGTCAGGATGTTCGGGTTGAACTCGCGGGCCAGCGCCACCACGGCGGTCGAGTCGATGCCGCTGGACAGGAACGCGCCGACCGGCACGTCCGCGCGCATGTGGATGCGGACCGACTCGCGCAGGGTCTCCCGGATCCGGGCGTAGAGCGCCTCCGGTGACGGGGCCGGGGTGGGGCGGAAGCGCGGCTGGTAGTAGCGGCGGGTGGCGAAGGTGCCGCCGGCCCGGTAGGTGAAGCACTCCCCGGAGCCGACCCGGCCGATCCCCTGGTGCAGGGTGCCCGGCTCCGGCACGTACTGCAGGGTCAGGTAGTGCGAGAGGTTGGCGGTGTCGACCCCGGCGTCACCGGCGTTGAAGGCCGGCGCGAACGGCAGCAGCGCCTTCTTCTCGCTGGCCAGGTAGAGCCCGTCCGGGGTGACCAGGTGGAAAGCGGCTTGATGCCGAACGGGTCGCGGGCGCCGAAGACCAGCCGCTGCTGGGTGTCCACGATCGCGAAGGCGAACATGCCGCGCAGCCGGTCCACCACCGCCTCGCCCCAGTAGTGGAAGCCGGCGACGATCGCCTCGCCGTCGCCCATCGTCTCGAACTTCGCCCCGTACTCGGCGGTCAACTGCTCGCGCAGCTCCAGGTAGTTGTAGATCTCGCCGTTGAAGGTGAGCAGGTAGCGCCCGTCGAGGTAGGGCAGCGGCTGGTGGCGAGCCGGCCACGTCGATGATGGAGAGCCGCTTGTGGGCGAAGACCACGTCGGTGCCGACCACCTCGACGCCGGTGTCGTCCGGGCCGCGGTGGTGCATGCTCTCCAGCGCCGCCGGCGATCGGATCGCGGAACGCCGCAGCGTTGCGGTGGGCACTGACGAAGGTGAGCAGTCCGCACATGGCCGACATCCTTTCACGCCGGGCGGCCAGCGAAGTTGTAGGTTTGGCAACATGCGCCACGAGCCCACCCCGAGCCAGTCCCACGACCCTGAGTACCCGCCCGCGCTGCTGGCCTTCATGCGTGAGGGTTGGCGGGACCGCACCCTACCGGTAACGACCCTTCCGCAGGCGGCCAATTACGCCGCGCGGCGGGCGGCGGTGGCCGCGGCCTTCCCCGGCGAGACGGTGGTCATCCCCACCGGAACCGAGCGGGTACGGGCGAACGACACCAACTACCCGTTCCGCCCGGACTCGGACTTCGTCTACCTGACCGGTGAGCACGACCCCGACGCGGTCCTGCGTGATCGACCGGGGCCGGCGAGGCCATCCTCTACGTCCGCCCCCGCTCGCCCCGCGACACCGACGAGTTCTTCCGCGACCGCGCCTACGGCGAGCTGTGGATCGGCCGCCGGCACACGCTCGCCGAGAAGTCCGAGGAGCTGGGCATGCGCACCGCAGCACCTGGACGATCTTGCGGAGTCGCTGGACAACTCCGCACCCGGCTGGACCCGGATCCTGCGCGGCGTCGACCCGGGCGTCGACGCGGCTCGTCCGCCAGGTCGGCGACGGTGGCCGCGAGCAGGAGCTGGCCACCTTCCTCGGCGAGCTGCGGCTGGTCAAGGACGCCTGGGAGATCGACCAGCTCCGCGACGCGATCGACGCCACGGTGCGCGGCTTCGAGGACGTGGCCCGGGTACTGCCGGCCGACCGGCCGGTCAACGAGCGCCTGCTGGACGGCGTCTTCGGGCTGCGCGCCCGGCACGACGGCAACGCGGTCGGGTACTCCTCGA
Organism: uncultured Actinomycetota bacterium; assembly: GCA_963794685.1. GTDB lineage: Bacteria > Actinomycetota > Actinomycetes > Mycobacteriales > Micromonosporaceae > CAVTWH01. The sequence continues at coordinate 84,328 of CAWCFK010000020.1, forward strand.
TCGTCGGCGCCGGCTCCAACGCCACCATCCTGCACTGGATCCGCAACGACGGCCGGACCACCCCGGGCGAGCTGCTGCTGATGGACCTGGGCGTGGAGAACCGGGCGCTCTACACCGCCGACGTGACCCGGACGATCCCGGTGTCCGGCCGGTTCACCCCGCTGCAGCGCCAGGTCTACGACCTGGTCTACGCCTCCCAGCAGGCCGGCATCGACACCATCAAGCCGGGCGTGCAGTTCGGCGACATCCACACCGCGTGCATGCGGGTACTCGCCGCGGGCCTGGCCGACCTCGGCCTGCTGCCGGTGAGCGTGGACGAGGCGATGGACCCGGAGTCCACCGTGTACCGGCGCTGGACGCTGCACGGCTCGGGCCACATGCTCGGCCTGGACGTGCACGACTGCGCGACCGCCCGCCCGGAGAAGTACAAGCACGGCGTACTCGGAGGCGGGCTACGTGCTCACCGTCGAGCCGGGCCTGTACTTCCAGCCCGAGGACGACCTGGTCCCCGCCGAGCTGCGCGGCATCGGAGTACGCATCGAGGACGACGTACTGGTCACCGACGCCGGCCCGGTGGTGCTCTCGGACGGGCTGCCGCGTACCGCCGACGCGGTGGAGACCTGGCTGGCCGCCCAGCGCGAGGCCGGCCCCCGACTGCCCGGCTGACCCGCCGCACCGCGACCGCCGGGGACAGCTCCCTGGCGGTCGCGGGGGTGACAGACGTCGATCCGACAACAATCCGCTCCGGGCGGACAACGACCGGTGTATGTCGATATGTTGTCCGCCATGCGCATCGCCCACCTCAGCGATCTCCACCTGACCACCGGGCCACTGGCGGCCGGGCCGGCAGCCGGTCTGGCCGCGGCGATCGGGCGGCTGCTGCGCATCGATCCGCTGCCCGACTGCGTGGTCATCACCGGTGACCTGGCCGACGGCGGCCGCCTGGACGAGTACTCGGCGCTGCACGACATCCTGGCGCGCTGCCCGATCCCGGTGCACCTGACCACCGGCAACCACGACAACCCGAGCGTGCTGCGCAAGTCCTTCGGCAACACCCGGTTCCTCGGCGGCGGCGCCACCACCTCGTACGTGGTGGAGTACCCGGACGCCACGGTGATCGTGGCCGACTCGCACGTCCAGGGCAGCCCGGCCGGCCGGCTCGGCCACGACCAGCTCGACTGGCTGGACCGGGTACTCTGCCGGCCGGCCCGGCGTACCCAGCTTCATCTGCCTGCACCACCCGCCGGTCCCGGTCGGCATCCCGTACCTGGACGGGATGCGGCTGGCCGACGGCGCCCGGCTGGCCGAGGTGGTGGCCCGGCACCCGCACGTGGTACGGATCCTCGCCGGCCACGTCCACCGGCCGATCAGCGTGCCGTTCGCGGGCACCCTGGTGACGGTGGCGCCGAGCACGTACCGGCAGACCGCCCTGCACCTGCACGACGCCACCCCACCCGGCTACCTGGACGAGCCGACCGGCTTCCTGCTGCACCTGCTCACCGGCGACACCTGCGTCACGCACACGGTCGCGGTCAGCCACTCCTCCGCCGTCTCCGCCTTCTGACCGGACCGACCCTCACCAGCCACGGAAGGTCGGTTGGAGCCGGTCCTCGTCACCGGCTTCGGAATCCGCGAACTCCCGGGTGGCAACCTGTTGGCCGGCCGCGTCGTACGCCCTGATCGTCACCTGGAGACCCACCGGAACGCTGAAGTAGCCCACGCCGTCCTGCAGCGGGCCGCTGGCAACCGACCCACCCACCGACACGATCTCGGCTCGTACGGCAGCCGGCGGGGCGATGACGTACAGCCGGTCGGAGGGCCAGTTGGGTTGGGAGACCGGCAACCGCACCGCGATCAGCGATCGGGCCGGATCGCCGAGCACGCCGAGGGCGTCCTGGCCGAACCCGATGACGAACTGGTGACCCGGGCCGCCCGGTAGGTCAGCGTGGTCGGTCGACAGACTGTGCAGGTAGACGCCGTAGACGCCGCCGCCGTCCGGGGTCCGCCCGAAGATCGCCATGAACAGCACGTCCGAGTTCCCCGATCCGGCACCGGGAATCGTCGAGGTCCACAGCACCTGGTAGACGGTGGTCGCACCGTCCAGGTCGGCCTGCCCGGCCAGCATCACGGCCGCGTTGCGGGTCATCTCCGGCTGCGGCCTGCCGACCCGCGGCGTGGGGTTGACCGTGCCGCGTACCGACTCCTCCGACACGCCGTCGTTGCTCATCCTGGCCTCGTAGAGGACGACGCCGTCCTTCTCGACCCGGACCCGGTCCCGGCGACGGATCTCGGTGAGGTTGCGGACCAGGTAGTCCAGCGGGGTCCGGCTCCACTCGCGGGTCACCGTGCCGTCGGCGAGGTACCGGGGGTTACCGGAGTAGGACAACTGCGTGCGGGCGGGTGCGAGTACCAGGGTCGCGCCGACCCACCCGGCCGGACCGTCGTTGACCGGGTACTCGGCGACATCCAGATGCAGTACCGGATCCAGGTCGCATTCGTTGCGGTAGTTGAGATTCCGGGCGGGGGAACCGGCCGGGCCGACCCAGAGCTGCGCCTTGCGGCGCTTCGGGAAGGCGACCACGGCGATCCGCTGGTTACTGGTGATCTCCCCGGCGAAGAGCACCACCACCGTTGCCGGATCGATCGGGCCGTCCTGACCACTCTGCCCGGTCGGCTCGACCGGGCCGGTCGGGGAGGACGCGCCCGCGGCCGGCGTCCGGTGCACCGGGCCGGCGCTGGCGACCCGCTGGCGCAGCGCGGTCAGGAATGGGGTGTCGTTGCCCAGCGAGCCGCGGATCGGCGAGTTCAACAGGGCCTGCACCAGCAGCGGCAGGTGCCGGTTGTGGACCCGCCAGCCGTCGGCCGCCAGGACGCCGACCGGGACCAGCGCGCCGACCGCCGCGACGGCCATCCCGATGGTCACCGTGCGGCGGTGCCGGCGGCGCCGGACCAGCAGCCGTCCGACCGGGTCGGCCAACGGAACCACCTCGTCGGCGTGACGGGCGAGGGTACTGCGCAGATCGTCGATCATGATGCCTCCCCGGGTACGGGTACGGAGTCGCGGATCGGGCCGTCGACCAGCTCACGAAGCCGGGCCAGCCCGCGCGACGCCTGGCTCTTCACCGTGCCGACCGAGCAGCCCAGCGCCTCGGCCGTCTGTTGTTCGGAGAGGTCCTCCCAGTAGCGCAGGACCAGCACGGCGCGCATCCGTACCGGCAGCCGGCGCAGCGCCGACCACAGTTCGTCGCGCCGGTCGGCCGGCTGCTCGGGGGTGGCGCGCTCGGGCAGCACGGCGGTGAGCACCTCCACCACCCGGTTCCGTCGCCAGCCGCTGACCAGCTGGTTCATCATCACCCGACGCAGGTACGCCTCCGGCACGGTGATCCGGCGCCAGTTCGACAGCACCGCGAGCAGGGCGGACTGCAGCACGTCCTCGGCCCGGTCACGGTCGCCGGTGAGCAGGTACGCGGTCCGCAGAAGCGTGCCGTACCGCTCCTGCACGAACGCCTGAAAGTCCTCGTCAACCACGGATTCCCCTCGTGTGCATGGCGCCAGCCGGGTGGCGTCGCTACCTGTTCAGTCGCGTCCGGCCCCGCGCGGGTTGAGAGCGGGTGCGGGGCGGCGGATCGACGTTGGCGGCGACGCTGGACATACCTTGCCCGACGACGGTGCCGGCGGCTGCCCCGGGCGGCGGGGCAGCCTCGGCGGGATCGAAATCTGCACTCCGCTGCGGTGAACATCTGTGGTTCCGGGCGCAGACGCGCCGTCCGGCTGCTTGATCGCGTCGGTCTTATCAGCGACAGTTAGCTGTTTTCGCTGAGCCGCGCCGCGATCATCGGCGGTGCCGAGCTTCCCCGATGGAAAGGTCATGCCGTGACCGGATCGCTGATCGCCGCCCTCGGTGGTGGTTGTGTCTGCCTCCTCATCATCCTGCTGCTGGTCTGGGGCGTCGTCACCTACAACAAGCTGGTCCGCCAGCGTAACCAGGTGGACGCCGCCTGGGCACAGATCGATGTGCAGCTCAAGCGCCGCTACGACCTGATCCCGAACCTGGTGGAGACGGTGAAGGGGTACGCCTCGCACGAGCGGGGCACGTTGGAGGCGGTCATCCAGGCCCGCAACTCCGCGGTCGGCAACGCCGGTTCCGCCCCGTCCACCCGGGCGGAGTCGGAGAACGTGCTGACCCAGACCCTGGGCCGGCTGTTCGCGCTGGCCGAGGCGTATCCGAACCTCAAGGCCAACGAGAACTTCAACGCGTTGCAGGGCGAACTGGCCAACACCGAGGACAAGATCGCCTACTCGCGGCAGTTCTACAACAGCTCCGTGCAGACCTACAACACCAGCACCCAGTCGATCCCGACCAACATCATCGCCGGGGTGGGCGGATTCAAGCAGCGGGACCTGTTCCAGGCGGCCGGCGACGAGCGCGGCCCGGTGCAGGTCCGGTTCTGAGCATGAGTGCGCTGCACCTGAGCGGCGTCGCGCTCATTGTCGGCAGCTTGGCGGTCTTCTTCGCGGGGTACGGGCTGTGCCTGCTGGCCACCCGGCCGGTCCGGCCCCAACCGCTGCCGGCCACCCAGGACCTGGGCGCCAACCCGGAGCCACCGGCCGTGGTGAGCCTGCTGGTGAACAACTGGGAGATCACCGAGGACGCCGCCGAGTCCACTCTGCTGGACCTCGGCGCGCGTAAGTACCTGGAGTTCCGCCAGCCGGCCAACGACCCGTACCAGACCACCGTGCACGTCCAGGTACCCGACCCGCCGAACCTGAACAGCTACGAGCGCCGGGTCTTCGACCGGGTACGCGGAATCGCTGTCGGCAAGGTGGTGCCGCTGACGGCGCTGACCTTCCGCGACTCGGGCCAGGCGGCCGGCTTCGCCAAGCGGATCTCCGCCGAGGTGATCGCCGACGCGCGGGCCCGCGGGCTGTCCCGCCGCCGGTTCTCCAAGTCGGTGGTGGCCGGGTTGACCGGCCTGGCGGCGGTGGCGGCGGCCGGCGTGACCCTCGGCGCTGCCCTGCTGATCGACTGGCGCTCGGCGAACGACAGCGACAACGACCCCCGGTCCGTCATCGGCATCGGGATACTGGTGTTCGGCGCGCTGCTGGCAGTGGCCGGGCGCAGTGTCGGTGAGCGGGACACGCCGGCCGGCCGCGAGGTGGCGGCCCGCTGGCTCGGGGTGAAGACCTGGCTGCAGAACACCGAGTCGTTCCGCGAGCTGCCGCCCTCGGCGGTCGAGGTGTGGGACCGCTACCTGTCCTACGGCGCGGCGGTCGGCGCGACCCGGATCTCCAGTGCCGTCATCGACCTGGGGATGGGCAACCGCAAGCTGGTCTGGTCCAGCTTCGGTGGTGGGTGGCACCGGGTCCGGGTGCGCTACCCGCGGCTGTTCTGGCGGTACGGCAAGACCGCGCCGTCGCTGATCGGCCGGGCGGTGATCGCCGGGGCGATCGGGGCGCTGCTGCTGAACTTCTGGGCGAAGCTGATCGCGGGGGCGGCGAAGCAGTCGATCACCGAGGGCAAGGTGGACGCGGTGGCCGACCCGGTACGGCTGGTCGGGCTGGCCGTGGCCGTGCTGCTCTGCCTGTACGCGGCGTACCTGATCGTGCGCACCGTCATCGACCTGGCGGCCCCGCGAACCCTCACCGGCCAGGTGCTCTGGCGGGAGGTGTGGCGCTCCACGTCGGGCAGTGAGAACTCGCCGGCCCGGCCGTGGCTGCACTATCTGGCGCTGGACGACGGCAGCGCGGACGCCACCCGGGCCTGGGGGGTGCCCTCGGAGTTCGCCAACCGCTGCCACGACGGCGACACCGTGAAGATCACGGTACGGCCGTGGAGCCGACGGATCGGCGAGATCGAGGTGCTGGAGCACGGCACGCTGCGCGGTACCGACGCGGTGCAGACCACCACCGACCAGACCGAGAACCTGATCGCCTCGGCGATGGGGCTGCCCACCCAGCGCACCGGCGGGCTGGCCGGCGCGGGTCTGTTCGGCGCGCTGGCCGGTACGGCGCAGCCGGCCACCGCCCTGGTGAGCGACGCCGAGGTGAGTCAGGCGCTGGCCACAACGGTGCGCTCGGCAGGCAGCACCGGGATGGCCGGCGGCCAGATGGCCACCTTCGTCAACGACCGCAACCAGCCGCTGCTGATGGTGGGCACGGTGTCCGGGATCGCCGGGTCGATGATGATGCGCTCCCGTCGGCAGGCCCAGCCGCTCCCCGGAATCGGCGACGAAGCCTACACGGGCGACGGATGGGCACTGGGTCGCCGGGGAGATACGGTGATCATGCTGCTCACCCACGGCGACGGTCGGCAGGTACCCCCGGGGAATCTGTTCTGGCTGCTGCAGACCGCTGTCGCCCGACTGTCCGCGCCGGCCCCGGCCTGAGCACCGGCCGCCCGGCGCGGGGTGGGACGCGGCGCCGGTCGCGGTCGGGGCGGTCGGCGCCGCCCGACCACCGCACCACTGGACCACCGGACCACCGCACCACCGCACCACCGCACCACTGGACACGACGCTGCCGGCGCCCGATCGGGCGCCGGCAGTGTCGTTGTCGGACAGTTCAGTTCATCGGGCGGTACAGGTCAGCCCGGTGACCGAGCTGGCCGGCGTGCCGCTGGCGAGGAACCCGAAGGTGGTTGATCCGCCGCCGGGTATCGAGCCGTTGTAGGACACGTTCGCGACACTGACCGCGGCCCCGGTGGAGGTCGCTGTGCCGTTCCAGAGTTGGGTTACCTTCTCGCCGTTGGAGAACGTCCAGGTCACCGTCCAGCCGGTGGTGGCGGTACTACCACGGTTGGTGACCGTGACACCGCCCTGGAAGTTACCGGCCCAGCTGGAGGCCACCGAGTAGGTGGCGGTGCAGCCGGAGCCACCGCCGGTCGACGCCGACGGGCTGGTGCCGGCGCTACTACGCGACGCGGAGGCGCTGGCCGAGGCCGACCGGGACGCGCTGGCGCTGGCCGACGCCGACCGTGAGGCCGAGGCGGAAGCGGAAGCCGTCGGTCCGGTGCTCTGGTTCGGACCGACCCCGGTCACCTGACCGGAGCCGCCGTCGAAGACCACGTCGGAGCAGCTGTAGAAGGTCTCCTGGCTGTCCGAGCGCTGCCAGATGGTGTAGATGATGTGGTGTCCGGTCTTGTTCGCCGGCAGCTTCGACGACCAGTAGTAGTAGGACGTCTCGGTGCCGGGGTCACCGACCGACGGCGGGTGGTCGGCCGAGGAGAACGGCGTCTCCTCCAGTTCGTCCCAGCGCAGCGGGGAGTTCTGCTCCCAGCCGTCCTTGGTGACGTAGACGTAGAACCAGCCCGGGTGGGCGGCCCACTTGTTGTAGTGGAAGTCGATGTTGGCGCCGGCGGTCAGGTGGGTCACCGGCCAGTCGCTGCGGGGCAGGTCGTAGCCGGAGAAGTCGTAGACCACCGCGCCGCCGCTGCACAGCGACCCGTCCGGGATGAAGCCGCGACCACGGCCGTTGCCGTCCGAGCGGAGCACCGCGAACCAGTTGTACAGCGAGGTGGTGCCACTCTTGGCGAGCGCCGCGGCACACGCCGGGTTGTAGGCCTGCAGGTCGCCCTGGGGCCGGTGCGCGTCCTGGTAGCACAGCCAGGTGCGGCTGCCGGGGACGAGCGGGGTGCCGTGCGCCTGCGCCGGCTGGGACAGCGCGAAGGCGGCCGCGCCGGCGGCCACCACGGCCGCGGCCGCGCAGGCGATGATCCGCGAGCGCAGCGTCGTTCGAGGTCTGAGCGTCATGTACTGATTCCGTTCTGTTCGCGTGGTCCGAGCGGGGACTCCGCGCCGACGACTGCCGACAGAACACGGACAGCGTGAACGTCGGAGGGTGACACGGGAGGATCACACGCGAGGCACCGGCATGCCGACATCGATATCGAACCATGGACACCCATCACTGAGCAACACCGCCGGCCGGGGTACCCGGCTGGCGGTGGGGGCCGCCCGGGGTTGCGCGTTATAGCAAGACGGACGTACGGTTTGCATGACGGCCGCACCCCCTCCGGGCGGACTGCCCGAGCGGGTGCGCGAGACTGCATGCGAAGACGTTCCGGTAAAGGAGTAAGACCGTGGCGAGCCTCGACACCTTCGGCGCGAAGAGCCAGCTCGAGCGTCGGTGACGCGAGCTACGAGATCTACCGGATCGACCGGGTGACGGGGCACGAGCGGCTCCCGTACAGCCTGAAGATCCTGCTGGAGAACCTGCTGCGCACCGAGGACGGCGCGAACATCACCGCCGACCACATCCGCGCGCTGGGCGGCTGGGACCCGACGGCCGAGCCGAGCGTGGAGATCCAGTTCACCCCGGCGCGGGTGCTGATGCAGGACTTCACCGGCGTGCCCTGCGTGGTCGACCTGGCCACCATGCGCGAGGCGGTCCGCGACCTCGGCGGCGACGCCACCAAGGTCAACCCGCTGGCCCCGGCCGAGCTGGTCATCGACCACTCGGTCATCGCCGACGTCTTCGGCCGGCCGGACGCGTTCGAGCGCAACGTCGAGTTCGAGTACGGCCGCAACAGGGAGCGCTACCAGTTCCTGCGCTGGGGCCAGACCGCGTTCAACGAGTTCAAGGTCGTCCCGCCGGGCACCGGCATCGTGCACCAGGTCAACATCGAGCACCTGGCCCGGGTGGTCATTCGACCGCGACGGCGTCGCCTACCCCGACACGGTGGTCGGCACCGACTCGCACACCACGATGGTCAACGGCCTCGGCGTGCTCGGCTGGGGCGTCGGCGGCATCGAGGCCGAGGCGGCCATGCTCGGCCAGCCGGTGTCCATGCTGATCCCCCGGGTGGTCGGCTTCAAGCTCTACGGCAAGCTGCCCGACGGCGCCACCGCCACCGACCTGGTGCTCACCATCACCCAGCTGCTGCGCAAGCACGGCGTGGTCGGCAAGTTCGTCGAGTTCTACGGCACCGGCGTCGGCCGCCGTCCCGCTGGCCAACCGGGCCACCATCGGCAACATGAGCCCCGAGTTCGGCTCCACCTGCGCGATCTTCCCGATCGACGACGAGACCATCCGCTACCTCGAGCTGACCGGCCGCTCCGCCGAGCAGGTCGCGCTGGTCGAGGCGTACGCGAAGGCGCAGGGCCTGTGGCACGACCCGGACGCCGAGCCGGCCTACTCCGAGTACCTCGAACTGGATCTGTCCACCGTGGTGCCGTCCATCGCCGGGCCGAAGCGCCCGCAGGACCGGGTCGCGCTGACGCGACGCCAAGACGGCGTTCCGCACCGCGCTGCCCGACTACGTCGGCGACGACGGCGTCGACGAGGAGAGCGAGGAGAGCTTCCCGGCCTCCGACCCGCCGTCCTCCAACAGCAGCGCCGACGGCGCCCGGGCGCACAAGCCGACGCCGGTGACCGTGCCGACGGCACCACCTTCGAGCTCGACCACGGCGCGGTGGTGATCGCCGTCGATCACCTCGTGCACCAACACGTCCAACCCGCAGGTCATGATCGGTGCGGCGCTGCTGGCCCGGAACGCCGTGGAGACGGGGCTGTCCACGCAAGCCGTGGGTGAAGACCACGCTGGCCCCGGGCTCCAAGGTGGTCATGGACTACTACGAGAAGGCCGGCCTGGTCCCCTACCTGGACAAGCTCGGCTTCAACCTGGTCGGCTACGGCTGCACCACCTGCATCGGCAACTCCGGCCCGCTGCCCGAGGAGATCTCCGCGGCGGTCAACGCCGAGGACCTCGCCGTGGTCAGCGTGCTGTCCGGCAACCGCAACTTCGAGGGCCGGATCAACCCGGACGTCAAGATGAACTACCTGGCCTCGCCGCCGCTGGTGGTCGCGTACGCGATCGCCGGCACGATGGACCTCGACCTGGTCACCGAGCCGCTGGGCATCGACACCGACGGGCAAGCCGGTCTACCTGCACGACATCTGGCCCTCGCCGCGCGAGGTGCAGGACGTCATCGACGTCGGCCGTGTCGGCGGAGATGTTCACCAAGGACTACGCCGACGTGTTCGCCGGCGACGAGCGCTGGCAGTCGCTGCCGACGCCGACCGGCGACACCTTCGACTGGGACGGCGACGTCGACCTACGTGCGCAAGCCCCCGTACTTCGAGGGCATGGCGGCCGCGCCGGCCCCGGTCGACCGACATCGCCGGCGCCCGGGTGCTGGCCAAGCTCGGCGACTCGGTGACCACCGACCACATCTCGCCGGCCGGCTCCATCAAGGCCGACTCCCCCGCCGGGCAGTACCTGGCCGAGCACGGCGTCGACCGCAAGGACTTCAACTCGTACGGGTCGCGGCGCGGCAACCACGAGGTGATGATCCGGGGCACGTTCGCCAACATCCGGCTGCGCAACCAGCTGCGTGCCCGGCGTCGAGGGCGGCTTCACCGTCAACCACCTGACCGGCGAGCAGACCACCATCTACGACGCCGTCGCAGGCCTACGCAGAGCGCCGGCGTGCCGCTGGTGATCCTGGCCGGCAAGGAGTACGGCTCGGGCTCGTCGCGGGACTGGGCGGCCAAGGGCACCATGCTGCTGGGCGTCCGGGCGGTCATCGCCGAGTCCTACGAGCGCATCCACCGCTCCAACCTGATCGGCATGGGCGTGCTGCCGCTGCAGTACCCGGCCGGCGAGACGGCGCAGTCGCTGGGGCTGACCGGCACCGAGACGTTCGCGATCACCGGCGTCGACGGCGCTCAACGACGGCACCACGCCGCGCACGGTGCACGTCAGCGCCGACGGCGTCGAGTTCGACGCGGTGGTCCGCATCGACACCCCCGGCGAGGCGGACTACTACCGGCACGGCGGCATCCTGCAGTACGTCCTGCGCAAGATGCTGGAGAGCTGACCGTAACAACACGCACCGCGGGCCGGTCCAACCTCGGACCGGCCCGCGGTGCGTTGCGGCGTGCCCACCCCCGATACCGTGGACCCGTGCCCGACGACGAGTACCCGACCGGCTCCGCGGTCGACCCCGGCGAGGTGTGGGCCGCCGACGACCGCGCGGTGCCGCCGGTGATCGGGCGCGCATCCCTGCACTACGAGACCGACGGCGAGATCTCCACCGACGCCCCCGGGGACACCCCCGCTGACGAGCAGATCTCCTACGACACCGACGACGGGTCGAGCGTCACGATCTCCTTTTGACCCGGCCATCTGAGTTCCGTCCGACCAGCCATCCAGCCCCGCCGACCGGTTGCCGGGTCGCAGACGTTGACATGCGGCGATAGGGTGCCCACAGAGAAGGGGCCGCAGAGAGCCCCCACAGTCCACACTCGGGGGTGGAACAGTGACATTCAACGCGGTAACTCCGGAACTGCAGAAGGCGGCCACCAAGGCCGACGACGCGGGCGGCCAGCTGGCCAAGATGATCAGCGGTTTGCTGGACAACCTGGCACCGATGGAGGGTGGTTTCGTCGGCGCCGCGGGGATGAGCTTCCAGCAGGTCAAGTCCAGCGTGAACGCCGACCTGGTGACCATCACCGACGCACTGAACGAGGTGGCCGAGGGCATCCGTACCGCCGGCCGCGACTTCGACGTCTCCGATGACGAGGCCCGGCAGGAAGTCACCAAGGCCGCGGCCGACGCGGGCAACATCGTCAATCGTCTACGCGGCTCCGCCGCCTGATCCGGAGCGAGGACACAGACATGGCTGCGGCAACCGACGGACAGATCGTCTACAACTTCAGCACCATCTCCGGCGCGGTGAGCGCCATCGACTACGCCACCAGCACCATGCGGCACCTGCTCTCGCAGCTGGAGGGCGACCTGCGGCCGCTGGAGTCCGAGGCGTGGACCTCGGAGGCGCAGGCCGCCTACAAGATCCGCAAGGACCGGTGGACGGCGGCGTCCAACCACATCACGGTGATCCTCACCCAGGTCAAGGGCGCGCTGGAGAACTCGGCACACCGGATGCAGGCGACCGACAAGCGCGCCGCGGGTTACTTCCCGGTCTGACATGACCGGGCACCTCGGCGCAACCCCGGCCCCCCGACCGTCGTACCCGGCGCGGTAGATGGCCAGTCGGCGGGATCAACTTTTCAGCAGCCAGTTCATGATGCGCCGGGTCGTCTCGGCATTCGTCTACCGCGATGCCGAGCTGGCCCGGGTTCCGTTTCCCCGTGGTACCACCACGATGCTGCTGAGCGCGGTGGTGGCGGCGGCGCTTCTCGGCGCCGTCGCCATCTACGGCGTCGTCGTCAAGGGCGGCAACTCGCGGTGGCGCGACTCGACCACGGTGGTGGTGGAGAAACAGAGCGGCGCGCGATACGTCTACCTGGACGGCCAACTGCACCCGGTACTCAACTACGCCTCCGCCCGGCTGATCCTCAAGCAGCAGAACCCGGCGGTGGTGTACGTGTCCGCCGCGTCCATCGCCGGTGTCCGCCGTGGCGCCCCGCTGGGCATCCCGGGCGCCCCGGACACCCTGCCCGTTGCCGGCAAGCTGGTCAGCCACGACTGGCGGCTGTGCTCACAGTCCGATGTGGATACCAGCGCCGGGCGGACGGTGCAGCGCACCGTGCTGTTCCTCGGGCCCACCCCGGCCCAGTCCGGCAGCCAACTCGGCGACCAGGCCGTTCTGGCCCGCCACCCGGACGGCAGCGTCTTCCTCGTCTGGCACAACAGCCGCTTCCTGATCCGGTCCCCGGACCGGCTGCTCGACGCGCTGGCACTGGGCCAGTCCCCGATCCTGCCGGCCGCCGCCGCCTGGATCAACGCCATCCCGCAGGGGCCGGACATCGCCCCGATCGCCATCCCCGACCGGGGCCGGCCGTCCGCCGTTCCGGGCGCCCTCACCGGCCAGGTGGTCGCCACCCGGCGGGTGACCGGCGAGGAGGAGTTCTACGCGGTGCTCGCCGACGGGGTAGCCGCCATCACGGCACTCCAGGCCGACGTGCTGCTGCACGACCCGGCCACCGCGGCCGCCTACCCGGGGCAGAGCCCGCAGCCGCTGGTCCGTACCGACCTGGGCACGGTACGCCAGTCCGGTACCCACCTGCTGCCGGCCGGTGACGGGGTCGCGCCGCCGACGCTGGTACCGGGCATCGCGCCGGGCGCGCGACCGGACGGCGACCTGTGCCTGGTGTACCCGCCGGGCAGCACCGCACCCACCGTGCTGGTCGGCGCGGCGCTGCCGGTGCTCGGCCCGGCCACCAGCCTCACCGCCGCCGCCGACGGCCCGCTGCTGGCGTACCGGGTGCTGCTGACGCCCGGCACTGGCGTGCTGGCCCGCACCGAGCCCGGCAACGCGCTGAGCGTCATCACCGACCTCGGCGTGCGCTACCCCCTCGCGCAGCCCGAGGTCGCCAGCTACCTGGGCTACCGGCCGGACGCGGCGGCCATCCTGCCGGCCAACCTGGCCGCGCTCATCCCGGCCGGGCCGGCCCTCGACCCGACCGCCGCCCGACAGCCCGTCCCGGTGCGCTGAACCATGTCCCGCCAGCGCTGTGTCCGCGCGCTCGCCGCACTCGCCCTGGCCCTGGCGGTCGGGGCGCTCGCCGCGCCGGCGCCGGCGCTCGCCACCCCGACCTGCGCCGACCCGGGCAGCGTGTCGGCGGCCGTTCCGTGGCCGCAGACCAATCTCGCCTTCCAACGGGCCTGGCCGGTAGCCACCGGGTCGGGCGTGCTGGTGGCCGTGCTCGACTCCGGCGTGGACGCCGGCCACCCGCAGCTCACCGGCAAAGTCGCCACCGGAGCCGACTTCCTGCACGGCAACGGTGGGCCCGGCGGGACCACCGACTGCGTCGGCCACGGCACCGCCGTGTCCAGCGTGATCGTGGCCCAGTCCAGATCGGACAGTGGGCTGCTCGGAGTGGCCCCGGGCGCCCGGATCCTGCCGGTCACGGTCAGCGAGAAGGAGGCCGCCGGCGACAACAGCACCGGTGACGCCGCCACCCCCGCTCAGTTCGGCGCGGCCGTGCGGTGGGCGGTCCAGCATCACGCCCGGGTGCTCAACCTGTCCGTGGTGTACTACACCGACCACCCGGAGATCCGCTCCGCCATCGAGTACGCGCTGGCCAACGACGTGGTCGTGGTGGCCGCCGTGGGCAACCTGGGCGCCGACACCGACCGCAACCCCACGCCGTACCCGGCCGCGTACCCGGGGGTGATCGGGGTCGGGGCGGTGGACCGCACCGGCGCCGCGACCCGGTTCTCCGGACACGGCGGCTACGTCGACCTGGTGGCCCCCGGTGACGAGGTGGTCGCCGCCACCCCGAACCACGGCCACGCCCAGTACGCCGGCACCAGCCTGGCCACCGGCTTCGTCTCCGGCACCGTCGCGCTGGTCCGCCAGTACTGGCCGGCGCTGACCGTGCAGCAGGTGGCGCAACGGCTGGCCGCCACCGCCGACCCGGCCGCCGGCGGCGCTGCCCCCGACTACTACGGGCGCGGCCTGGTCGACCCGTACCGGGCCGTCACCGACCGGCTCGACGCCGGCCAGCAGGTGGACGCCCCGGTCGCCCCGGTCGACCGGTTCGACGCCGCCGCCCAGGCCGCGGCCGCGCACGCCCGGGTGGTCCGCCGGCGCGCACTCGCGGTCGCGGCGCTCGGTGGCGCGCTCGCCGTGGTGGCCCTGGTGGCCGCCGGAGCGCGCCGACGCGGCCGGCGTACCCGCTGGCAGGCCGCGCGGGCACAGGAGATCCCACCGGCGCAGGACGACACCGACCCGGTACCGGTGGGCCTGTTCGAACAGCCGCCCGGATAACGGATTCGGACAGATCCGCACGCCGTGGTGGAGCAGACGTTGCCAACTGCCGATAGGCTGTGGCCGCGGTAGACATTGACGGGGGTGGCACAGATGACAGAGAGACCAGGGTGGCTGTCTGACACGCCGGTCGACGTTGACGTCGACTCGCTGTCCACATTCGCATCCGCGGTGCAGGCTGAACTCGACCACAACGTGGCACCGGGGACGGGCAGCATCCTCACCCACCTGACCGGTGGTCCGGACGCCCAGGCGCAGCGCACCTTCGGCGTCGACAGCCGGTACCACCAGGGGGTGATCATCGGCAACTACCACAGCGAGTGCGAGACCCGCGCCCGCCAGCTACTCAATGACTTCCAGCTCGGGATGGCCGCGATCGCCGCGGCGGCGCACAGCATCGCCGCCGACTACCGCAGCGCCGACTCGTTGAACAGCATGGACGTCAAGAAGATCGGCGGGTATTTCAACCCGAAGGACCGCACCAAGTCGCTCGCCGAGCAGTTGGGCATCGACCCGACCACCGTCGACCCCGCCAGCGGCCCGCAGCCGACCGGCGGCGGCAACACGCCGGTCTGAGAGGGGGAAGTCATGGGCGACTTCGACAACTTCACCGTGGAGGACCTGCACGAGATCGTCAACGCCGACAAGCTGGGCACGATGAAGACCCAGGCGGAGGCGTGGCAGGGGATGGCCTCGTTGTTCGAGAGCCAGCTGGACCGGCTGGAGAAGTCCGTCGCCGGGCTCCGGGCCGGCTGGACCAGCCCGGCCGCGACTGTCTTCCTCAACGAGGTCGACAAGGTACGCAAGACCCTGGACCTGGCCAAGCAGAAGGCCGCCAGCAACCACCAGGCCTGGAGCGCCATCGCCAGCCGCGCGGAGACCGCCCGCACCCAGATCACCACCATCCTCGGCGAGTACCACGCCGCGTGGGGCAAGGCGCAGACCGATTACACGGCAGCCAAGAAGAAGGACGCGGACAACACCAACTTCGCCTGGGGCGGCCTCGGCGACCTGTGGGACGACCCGACCCCGCCCAACCAGAACGCCGTCCGCGCCCCGTACGACCAGCGTGCCCGCACCGCCATGCAGAGCGCGGACACCGTCTACACCGAGCAGTACTACCAGAACCTGTGGTGGCCGCCGGACTACCAGGGTCCCACCGACGCGCTGGTCACCAAGGGAAGCGGTCCGGGTGCCGGGGGCGGCGGTGGCGGGTTGCCGACCGGTACGACGCCGCCCTCCGGCCACCAGCCCCCGCGGCCGACGACGCCGCCCGGCAACCGGCCGCCGCAGTCCACACCGCCCGGCAACCCGTCGCCGCAGCCGACGCCGCCCGGCAACCCGCAGCCCACGCCGATCCCGCCCGGGAGCACGCTGCCGCCGGGCAGCCCGCCGGACGGAATCGTGGTCTGGCAGCCACCGACCGGCCAGCCGGCACCGACGCCGGTGCCACCGGGCGCGACTCCGGTGCCACCGGGCACCGTGCCGCCCGGCACCCCTGTGCCGGTTCCGCCGCCGGTGGTGACCGGGCCGCTGCCGGGAGGCCGGCCGCCGGCGCTGCCGACGCCCCGGGTACCCGGCGGCAACCGGCCGCCGTTGGTACCGGAGATCCCGGAAACCTCGCCGGTCATCGGGCGACCCGCGCCCGGCGGCCGTACCCCCCGCCTACCGGGTGGCGAGCCGGAGCCGGTGATCGGCGGTCGCCGGCCACCCACGGCGTCGCAGACGCTCCCCGGCGGGCGTACCGCACCCGGCGGCCGGACCCCGGTCAACGAAGAGGTGATCGGCGGCCGACCGGCCCCGCGCACTTCGGAGCCGGTGGTCCGCGGCACGCCGCGCTCCGGCAGCCAGCCGCCCACCCGTGGCGGCCCCGGCGACGGAGTGGTGCGTTCCGGCCGGTCGGTCCCCGAGTCGGAGCGTCCCGGCGGTTCGGGCCGGGGCACCACCCCGATCCGGGAAGGCCAGGGCACACCAGGCGGCCGGGGACGCGCCGGCGGTCCGGTCGACGAGGGCCGCGGCGCACCGGGTAGCCGGGGACGCGCCGGCGGTCCGGTCGAGGACGGCCACGGCACGCCAGGCGGCCGGGGACGCGCCGGTGGCGCACCCGACGAGGGCAGGGCCGGCCGAGGCGCGGCCCGCGACGCCCGGATGGCCGACGGCGAGCGGCCGGGCGGCGTCGGCCGGCGAGCGGACGGCAAGTCCGCGGTGCGGCCGTCGCGCTGGCGGCGACGCCGGGACCGGGACGAGACACCGGAGATCACCGACCTGCTGGACGACTCCGGACTGTTCGATGTGGACGGCGCCGTGCCGGACGTCATCGAACCGGCCCCGCAGGCCGGCGCCGAGACTCACCGGCCGGCCCCGCACGTCGGGGGTGTCCGGCGCGGAGGTGCGTCACGCGACCGCTGAGCCGCGCCAGCCAGCCGCACTGGAGCCGTCGTCCCCGCCCACCTGCCCGGTGGGCGGGGGTTGCCGGCCGCTTGCTGGCCGCCACGCTGGTGGTGCTGTGCTGCCCGCTGCTGGCCGCCGCCCCGGCGTTCGCGGACGCCACCCGGGACGGGCAGTGGTATGCCCGGACGCTGCGCTACGAGCAGTTGCACGCCGTCAGCAAAGGCGCCGGGGTCACCGTGGCGGTGATCGACACCGGGGTGGACGCCAGCCACCCGGACCTGGTGGACAACGTGCTCCCCGGGTTGGACGGGTGGAGCGCGCAGCACGACGGGCGCACCGACGCCGCCCGGCACGGCACCGGGGTGGCCGCCCTGATCGCCGGGCACGGCCACGGTAGCGGTGGTCGGGACGGGGTGCTCGGCATCGCCCCCGAAGCGAAGATCCTGCCGGTCGGCGCAGTCCCCCGGGGGTACGACACGTTTCTCCCGGCCGACCTGGCCACCGGCATCCGGTGGGCGGTCGACCACGGCGCCGACGTGATCTGCATGGCGATCGGCGGAGGTTCCGACCCGGCGATCGCGGACAGTGTCAGCTACGCACTGGACCACGGGGTCACCCTGGTGGCCGCGGCCGGCAACCGGCCACGCGACCACTCGCTGACCTTCCCCGCCGCGTACCCCGGCGTGATCGCGGTCTCCGCCACCGGCCGCTCCGGCGAGTTCGCGGCCGACGTGTCCGTGGCGGCCTGGGGGGTGCTGCTGTCCGCCCCGGGTGTCGAGATGGTGAGCGCCGCCCCGGGCGGCGGGTACGCCACGGACAGCGGCACCAGTTACGCGACGGCCCTGGTTGCCGGCGCCGCCGCGCTGGTCCGGGCGCGCTGGCCGCAGCTCACCGGAGCCGGGGTGTACCAACAGCTCAAGGCGACCGCCGTGGACGGCGGCCAGCCCGGCTATGACGACCAGTACGGCTACGGCGCGATCGACCCGCTGGGCGCGGTGAGCCGCCAGCCCGGTACCGCGTCGGCCGTCGCCCAGCCGCCGCCCACCGGCCCGGCCGCCACTCCCGATCTGGCCGGCGGCCGCAGCACCGGCACCAAGCTCCTGCTCAGCGTCCTGCTCATCGGCGGCTGGCTGCTCGTCATCGCCGTGCTCGTGCTGGTCGTGCGCTGGCTCGTGCGCCGGGCGCGGCGGCGTGGCCGGGCCAGGCTCGAGGCGCCCGGCCCGGAACCCGGCGACCCGCCGCCCACCCCCCATGCCACCGACGAGGACACCGCCTGGCGCCGCCCCGGCCGGAGCTGACCCACGGGCCTACCGGCGCGGCCCACGGCCAGCGTACCGGCCGGCGGCGGGGTGGCTCAGTCCTGCGGGGGAAGCCAGCCGAGCTGGATCAGGCGGGCACCGTCCCGGCGGGTGACCAGCGAGCCCCGGCCGGGCGGCTGGCGGGACGGGCTGACCGTACCGAGTAGCTGACCCTCGTCCCGGGTGCCGGACATCACCAGGCCCGGCGAGCCGTACTCCTTCATCCGGGCGACGAACGTCTCGTACATGGCCCGGCCGGCGCCGCCGCTGCGCCGGGTCAGCACGATGTGCAGCCCGACGTCGCGGGCCTGCGCGGCGTAGGGCAGCAGCGGCAGCAGCGGATTGCTCGGCGCGCCGGCCACCAGGTCGTAGTCGTCGACCAGCAGGAACAGCTCCGGGCCGTGCCACCAGCTCCGGGTCCGCAGCTGGTCGGCGGTCACGTCGCGGCCGGGCAGCCGCTCCGCCAGGGCGGCGGCGATCTGGGCCACCGCCGCCTCGGTGGCGGCCGGGTCGCTGGCGTACTCGACCAGGTGGTCGGGGCTGATGGCGCCGAGCAGGCTGCGCCGGTAGTCCACGGCGATGATGGCGAGCTGGTCCGGGGAGTACCGGTCGGTGAGGCTGCGGGCGAGCATCCGCAGCAGGCCCGACTTGCCGCACTCGACATCGCCGAAGGCCAGGAAGTGCGGTTCCGCCGCGAAGTCCAGGTACACCGGGCCCAGGTCGCTCTCGGCGATGCCCAGCGGGACCCGCCAGGGCTGCGCCTGCGGGTCCGGCTGCGGCAACTCGGCGTAGGGCACCTCGGCCGGCAGCATCCGGACCGCCGGGGCGGTCGGCCCCTGCCACGCCGCCCGGATCGCGGCCACCAGCTCCTCGGTGTCCCCGTCGTGCTCGTACGACGGCCGCGGCAGCAGGGTCAGCATGTGCATGCTGTCCCCGGTGAGTCCACGGCCGGGCTGGTCGGCCGGTACGTTGACGGCCGCCCGGCGCCCGTGTTCGGAGTCCACCGGGTCACCGAGGCGCAGCTCCAGCCGGGTGCCGAGCAGGTCGCGGATGGACGGTCGCAGATCCATCCAGCGGGTGGTCGCGATCACCACGTGAATGCCGAAGGACAGCCCCCGGTTGGCCAGGTCGATCACCGTGGCCTCCAGCTCCTCGAAGTCCGCGCGCAACGACGACCAGCCGTCGATGACCAGGAACACGTCGCCGAACGGGTCGCTGCTGGACCCCGACTGCCGGCGCAGCGCCCGGTACTGGGCCATCGACTCGATGCTGTCGGCGGCGAACCGCTCCTCGCGCTCCCGCAGCAGGGTGTGTACCTCCGCCACGGTGCGCCGCACCTGGTCGACGTCGAGCCGGCCGAAGGCGGCGCTGGTGTGCGGCAGGCCGCGCAGCCCGAGCAGGCCGCCACCGCTGAAGTCGAGCAGGTGGAACTGCACCTCGGCGGGGGTGTGGGTGAGCGCCAGCGCGCAGACCAGGGTACGCAGCAGGGTGCTCTTGCCGGACTGCGGCGCACCCACCACCGCCGCGTGCCCGGCCGCCCCGCCCAGCGACAGCACCAGCAGGTCGTGCCGCTGCTCGAAGGGTCGGTCCACCACTGCGACCGGCACCCGTAGCTGACCGACGAACTCCTGCTTTCCGGACAGCAGCCCGGACCGCTCGGTGGCCACCAGCGGCTCCAGGGCGCCGCCGAGAGTTTCCGAGGTGTCCAGCGGCGGCAGCCACACCTGGTGCGCCGGGGTACCCCGGCCGCGCATCCGGGCCACCAGCACGTCCAGCAGGCTGTCCCCGACGGCATCCGGGTCGATGCGGATGGTCTGCGCGGTCATCTCGTCCGGTGCGGGCGGCTCGACGAAGTCGGGGGTGTAGCGCAGCACCCGGGCGGCGCCCGCCTCCCCGGACACCGTGACGGCCTGCCGGCCGGAGCGGTCCAGCACCCCGGAGGCGTACCCGGCCTTGAACCGGATCAGCGGCTCGGTACCGGAGCGCAGGTACCCGTGGCCGGGCGAGCGGGGCAATTCGAAGGCGTCCGGTGCGCCGAGCACCGCCCGGGACTCGGTGGGCGAGAAGGTACGCAGCCCGATCCGGTACGACAGGTGGGTGTCCAGCCCGCGTAGCCGTCCCTCCTCCAACCGCTGCGAGGCCAGCAGCAGGTGCACCCCGAGTGACCGGCCGACCCGGCCGATCTGGACGAAGATGTCGATGAACTCGGGCTTGGCGGTGAGCAGCTCGCTGAACTCGTCGCAGATGATGAACAGGCTGGGCAGCGGGGCCAGCGCCGGATTGGTCTGCCGGGCCCGTTCGTAGTCGCGCTGGGAGGCGAAGTTGCCGGCGGCGCGCAGCAGCTCCTGCCGGCGGACCAGCTCGCCCCGGATGGCCGCCTCCATCCGGTCGACCAGGGCGATCTCCTTGGCCAGGTTGGTGATGACGGCCGAGGTGTGCGGCAACTGGTCCATCCGGGTGAAGGTGGCGCCGCCCTTGAAGTCCACCAGGACGAAGTTGAGCAGCTCCGGCGAGTGGGTGGCGGCCAGCCCGAGCACCAGGGTGCGCAGCAGCTCCGACTTGCCCGAGCCGGTCGCGCCGACCAGCAGCCCGTGCGGACCGATGCCGTCCTGTGCCGACTCCTTGAGGTCCAGCTCCACCGGCGCGCCGTCGGGGCCGGTCCCGATCGGTACCCGCAGCCGGTTGCGGTGCGGCCGGGGCTGCCAGGCGGCCGCCGCGTCAAACTCGAACGGGTCGTCGATGTCCAGCAGGTCGGCCAGGTCGGTGACGGCGGCCAGCGGTTGCTCGCCGCGGATCGGGCGGACAACCGCAGCGGCGCCAGGGTACGGGCGAACGCCTCGGCCTCGGCCACGGTCACCGTGTCCGCCCGGCCGACCGTGGTGCTCGTCTCGGCGGTCGTGGTACGCAGTTCGCCGCTGTCGTCGATGTCCAGCACCAGCACGCTGTCGTCCAGGTTGCGCGGCGGCTGGCCGGTCAGGTCGAGCAGGGTGACCCCGGCCGGGCCGACGTCGGTCAGCAGGTGCTCGGCGCCGGTGGTGTCCGCGCCGTCCAGGATGACCACCAGGTGCGGTCCGTCGAAGGCCCGGGTCGGGTCGAACCGGGGCCGGTTGGCCAGCCACTCCTCCAGATACGACTCGATGGTGGGCACGGACCGGCTGATCAGCCGGACCTGGCCGAGGCGGTCGGTTCTGGTCGGGTGCAGCGCGTGCGGCAGCCACTTGAGGTAGTCCCACTGCGGCACGGCGCTGTGCTCGCAGCAGACCGCGACCATCAGGTCGTCCGGGGCGTGGAAGGCGGTCGCCTGGGCGATGACCGCGCGCACGCAGGCGCGTACCCGGTCGGGGTTGCCGCGTAGGTAGATGCGGGCGAAGCCGCGCAGCGCCACCGCCACCGGCAGACTGTCCACAATGGCGTAACTGGTCACGAACGCCCGCAACGCCGAGGCGCTGAGCAGCTCCAGATCCTCCACCGGCGCGGTGGCGGCCGGACGCAGCGGGGTGGCCAGCCGCAGCGGCCCCACCGCCATCCGGACCACCCCGAAGTCGCCGTCGCCCGGCCGCCGCTCCCACAGCCGCGGGCTGTGCGCCACCGACCACAGCGTGTCCGGGTCGGGATGCCGGTAGAACATCGCCCGGCGCTGGTCGCCGATGGTCCGCCGGACCTGCCGGCGCAACTGGCCCAGCCGGCGCAGGTACTCCCGGCGCAGGGCCAGCGACTCCCGCTTGTTCGGCCGGCCACTCTGGCTGAAGAAGGACACCCCGACCATGCCCAGCATGGAGACCCCGAACAGGCCACCGGTCAGGTAGGAGAGGCTTCCGCCCCGGCCGTTGGTGAACATCATCGCCATCGCCACCGAACCGGCCAGCATCGGCACCATCATCGCGACCTGCGTCCAGGCCGCTCCAGATCCGGTGGACAGCACCGGCGGCGGGTCGAGAACCACGTCGCCCTCGGGCAGCGGCGGACCGGGGCGACGCGGCACGCGCCGCACGAGGAAGGTACTCACCGGCAGTCCAGTGCTCCTTTCCGGGCCGGGCACGCAGCGGATCGCAGCGGCCTGCGGGGGTGTTGCGACACTGCTAGGTTGGGCCGAGCGATCGACCAACTGTGCTCGGGAGTACTCCTCGTGACGGTCCCCACCAGCCCAGGCCTGACCCGACTCACAATAGCGGCGGGCGGCCAACTCATCGATGTCGCGCTACCCGACAACGCGCCGCTCGCCGGGCTGCTGCCGTTGTTGCTCGACGAGATCGACGACGGGCTGCGCGCCAGCGCCCCGGAGGCCACCGGCGGCTGGAGCCTGTGCCGGCCGGACGGCAGCCGGTTGGCCACCGGGCGCAGCCTGGCCGCGCTGCAGGTCCGCGACGGCGAGGTGCTGCACCTGCGGCCGCGGGACCTCGACTGGCCGGAGCCGCGCTACGACGACATGGTGCTCAGCATCGCCGAGGCCACCAACCGGCTGGGTGGCCGGTGGCGGCCGGCGCACACCCGCGTCGCCGGGCTGGCCGTCGCCGGGGCGACCCTGCTGGTCGGGCTGATCGCGCTGCTGACCAGCGGCCGGGACTGGCTGCCGATGGGTCTGACGGCGCTGGGAGTGGCCGTGGTCGCCGCCGCGACCGGGCTGCTGCTGGCCCGTACCCTCGGGGATTCGCAGACCGGCGCGGTGATCGCGACTGCCGCGCTGCCCTACGCCCTCGTGGGAGGGCTGCTGCTGCTCGCCGGGCACAGTCCGCTCGGTGACCTGGGCGGGGCGCATCTGCTGGTCGGCGCCGTCGCGCTGTTGCTGGCCAGCGTCGCCGGCTACCTCGGTACCGCGGAACTGGTCTCCGTCTTCCTGGGCACCGGCGTGTTCGCCGGGCTGACCGCGCTGGGCGCGGCCTGCACTCTGGTCGGCGCGTCCGGGCCGCAGGCGGCCGCCCTGGTGCTCATCGCCGCGATCCAGCTGATGCCGTTCGCCACCACGCTGTCCCTGCAACTGGGCCGGGTACCGCTGCCGCAGTTGCCGCAGACGCCACGGGATCTGCTCACCGATCGGCCGGTACCGCCGCCGGAGCAGGTCTTCGACGCCGTGCGCCGGGCCGACCACCTGCTCAGCGGCCTGCTGTTCGGGGTGGGGCTGTCGGTGACCGGGGCATCGGCGCTGCTGTGCGCGCGGGGCTGGTTCGCCGGGGTGCTGCTCGCCGGCGTGGTGGCCACCCTGCTGCTGCTGCGTTCCCGCTCCCTGCCCCGGATCCGGCACCGGCTGTCGGGACTGGTCGGTGGCGGGCTCAGCCTGGCCATGGTGGCGTTCGCGGTCGAGTCGCACCTGGTCACCACGGACCGGCCGCTGCTGCTGTGGTACGGGCTGCTGCCGGTGGCCGCGCTGGCCGTGTTCGCCGGCCTGCGCTACACCCGGCGCCGGGCCGGCCCCCGGCTGGGCCGCCTCGCCGAGCTGTGCGAGGTGCTGCTGGCGATCGCGGTGGTGCCGATCGCGGCACAGGTTTTCCACCTGTACGGCCTGTTGCGCGGTCTGGCGGGGTAGCGGGCGGGGCGTACGGTATCGACAAGCGGCGACATGATCTGACGGGACGGGGTGGTGCACGGTGGGCGCGCTGGCGGACATGTACGACCGGATCGTGGTGACCGCGCGCTCACCCGACCGTAGCGTGACGCTCACCCTGACGGGCCGGGGTGGGCTGAGCGTGGAGCTGGCCGACGACGTTCGCGAACGGCATACCGAGGAGTCCCTGGAGCGCCAGGTCAACGCGGCGCTGCGGGTGGCCGTGGCGGCGTTCCAGCAGGCGCTCCGCCAGGCGTATGAGAAGGTGTCCGCCGCCAGCGGGGAGTCCTCGTGAGCGGCCGGGGCACGTTGGCCTGCGCGCTGGCCCTGGCCGCCATGGTGGCGCTGACCGGCTGCCGGGACGCGGCGCCGACCGCCACCGGGTCGCCGTCGTCGTCACCGTCACCCTCCGGCCCGGCGCCCAGCGGCCCGCTGGTGAGCTACCCGCAGGCGCTGCCGGACTGCCCCACCGCGCTGAGCCGGATCCCGTCCAGCGCGTTCACGGCCACCACGACACCGACCGGGCAGCGCGCGAACGACGGCTGGCGCGAGTCGGTGACCTGCGAGGTGTCCGGCGGCCTGCCCGGCGGTACCTCCGAGGTGCAGGTGAAGGTGCTGCTGGAGCGGCCGGTCCGCGACCCGGTGCAGGGCGTGCCGGTCGCCACCGACCGCACCGAACGGCCGGCGCAGCTGATGAAGCAGGCCTGCCCGGACTCCATGTACGACATCAACGTGTACGGCATCAACCACGGGCTGCGCTGCCACCGGCGAGTGTCCGCATCGCAGTGGCAGGGCCTGGTCGCCGGCATCGCGCCGGACGCCACCGTGCTGGTCACGGTGACGCTGAGCAACCCTGACCGCGACCAGACGCAGTTGCTGAACGCGGCCGAGCAGACCGCCGAGAAGATCGCCGGGTGGTTGACCGCCGGCGGATGCCCGAACCCCAAGGAGGACGGCTCATGCTGACCCGGGTTGAGCAGTTCCGAAAGGCGATGAACCAGACGTCTTTCAGCATCGAATCCCCGCACGGGCACGTCCGGCTGCACCTGGACGACAAGGGTGCGGCGACGGTCCGGCTGGAGCGCGGCGCCCTGGCCCGGCTGTCCCACCGGGAACTGACCGACGAGATCGCGGGCGCGCTGAGCGCCGGGCTGGCCGAGTACGCCCGGATCCGCCGCGAACTGATCCGCCAGTACCTGCCCACCACCGTCGGATACCTCGATCAGCCGTCCGACCCATCCGCAGCAGACCCCTCGAGGAGCCACCGTGACTAAGCTCGATGCGTCCCTCCAGGCCATCGTCGACAATGCCCGGGAACGCTATGAGGACGGCATCACCTGCGATGCGGTCCGCAACTTCATCCTGAGCGTCGGCGACATCCCTGCCGACGCCTGGGGCCAGATGGAGTGGACCCCCAAGTGGCGGCAGGACTGGACGACCGCCCGGGACGCCCGGGTCACCGAGGCCACCACCATGCGCGACCGGCTCGGCGAGACCGGCGCCGCCCTGGTGCAGGTGGCCTCCGACTACGCGCACACCGACCTGGATGTGGCCCTGAACTTCGACATCTCCCAGGAGAACTCGGTACTCCAGCCCTACCTGGACTCGGTACGCAAGAGCAACGGACTGGTCGCGCACCCCGGCGGCAAGAGCGCCCCGCCGACCTACTACAGCGGCGCGGTGCCCGGGATTCCGTCGTTCGGCAACGCGGACTCGAACCCGGCCGGGCTCAGCGCCGACCAGCAGAAGATGATCTGGGCGCAGTACGACCACGCGCTCAACCAGGCCGAGTTCACCAGCCCCGGCACCGTGACGCCGACCATGAAGGCCCGCGAACACTTCAACAGCCCCGGCCACGCCGAGCTGTGGAAGTTCGCCAACGAGCACTACGAAACGCTGACCCAGGCGGAGAACATCGTCATGGGCGAGGGTGAGAACCTGTCGCACCAGCCGTCCGCCGACTTCATCGACAAGGCGCTCAAGGCGTGGCCCCAGGTCATCATGGACCGGGCTGACCTGATGCACGTGGTCGCCCGGATGTACAACGAGATGCGCGGCGAGATGGAGACCGAAACCTCTTATCTGACAGGGTTTTGGGACAGCCCGAACGGCTCGAGCGCCTACAACCTCTATGCCGGCAGCCTCGCCACCTACTTCAGCACCATCGCCGACCAGGCGACCTGGTTGGGCGAGGAGGGCGTCAAGGCCGGCAAGGGCATCGACAAGCTGATGCTCGAGTACGCCCGCGCGGGGTACCAGAAGATCAGCATCATCATCGACAAGCTGCAGGCGTACAAGGACGCGGTGAACAGCCTGTTCGGCTCTCCGGAGAATCCGTTGCAGGAGCTGGCCGCCGTGTTGAACGCGGTCGCCGACGTCATGCTGGCTTCCTGGAAGGCGGCGAACGAGGAGGCCCAGGTGACCCTGGATCTCAGTGCCGCCACCCAGGACAACGCCCCCGACCTGGGCAGCTCCGCGCATGGAGCGCAGCCCTTCCCCAGCCCGAGCGGCATCGACGGCTGGCACAACGGCGGCAACTGGCACACCGCCTGACGGACCCAGGTGGCGGCCCGACGACCAAGGTTGGTCGATATATCAGCGCTCGCAGCCAGCCCGGACAGCCGGCCACGGCCGGCTGTGCCATGATCGACACGTGACGGAATCGACGGTCGTGGTCAGTGGCGCGGGCACCGGAATCGGCCGGGCGGTCGCCGTCCGCCTGGCAGCAGCGGGCGGTCACGTCACCGCGGTGGGTCGCCGTCCGGAGCCGCTGCGACACCTCGCGGACGAGTTGCCGGACCTGGTTGACGTCGTCGTGGCCGATGTCGCCACGCCCGCCGGAGCGGGCGCTGTCGCCGAGCGGGTGGCAGCGGGGCAACGCCGGTGCACCGGCGTCGTCGCCGCGGCCGGCGGACTGTTCCCCGGCGCGGCCGAGCCGGACCTGGCGGATGTCCGGCAGAACTGGCAGGAGTCCTTCGACTCCAATGTGTTGACCGCGGTGCTGCTGGTCGAGGCGCTGCGCCCGGCGCTGACCCAGGTGGCCGGCAGAGTGGTGCTGCTGTCCTCGGTCGCCGCGCTGCGCGGCTCGGGTGGCGGCCCGTACGGCGCGGTGAAGGCTGCCCTGCACGGCTGGATGTTCGATCTCGCCGCTGAACTCGGGCCCCACGGCGGTACCGCGAATGTGGTCGCCCCGGGTTTCGTGCCGGATACCGGGTTCTGGGAGGGTCGGCTCACCGACCAGTCCCGGGAACGTCGGGCGGCCCAGACCCTGGTCGGTCGGCCCGGCACGCCCTCCGAGGTGGCCGCGCTCATCTGCTGGCTGCTGGGACCCGACGGGGGCTGGGTTACCGGCCAGGTGCTCTCCCCCAACGGCGGCGTGGTGCTCGGCCGGTAGGCAGTCAGCGGACGGTCAGCCGGCGTTGAGGCAACCCTGAGGCGTTCTCAGCAGACACCTAGGCTACTTACAGCTAGGCCGTCGGTACCCGCAGCACGGTTGGTACATGGAGATCGAGAACCCAGGGCACAGTGGCGGAGGGCAGCCCACCCCGGCGGCATCCGACCCGACCCCGCCGACGACACCCGCACCACCCGACGGCCAGCCGGTCTGGCAGCGCCCGACCGAGCCCGGTCCCACGCCGACCCAGCCGTGGACCCCCGGGCCGGTGCCGGCCGGCCCGTGGGCGGCGACCGCGTCGGCGGTGCCGGTCTGGCACACCGCCGACCCCACCGCCCCGCACGCCGCGACCGTCATCGACGCCCCGGTCGCCCGCCGGCCCGGTCGACTGACCCGCTGGCTGGCGGCCGGCGCCGCCGGACTGGCGCTGGTCGCCGGGGCCGGGGTGGCCGGCGGGGTGGCCGCGCACGCGCTGAGCGGGGGTACCAGCGCGGCCAGCGGGACCACCGCGACGGCGGTGGCGGCGAAGGCGAGCAACGGCACGGTGACCCTTGCCGACCTGGTGTCCGCCGTCCGGCCCAGCGTGGTCACCATCACCGCGACCAGCGGGAACGGCACGGCCGAGGGCTCCGGGGTGGTGGTGCGCTCCGACGGCATGATCGTCACCAACAACCACGTGGTGTCCGGGGCCACCGGGACGATCACAGTCGCCTTCAGCGACGGCACCACCGGCACCGCCACCGTGGTCGCCGCCGACACCACCGGCGACCTGGCACTGCTGAAGGTCGCCGGGGTCAGCGGACTGACCGCGATCAGCGTCGGGGACTCCTCGCGACTGGCCGTGGGCGACTGCGTTGTGGCCATCGGCAACCCGCTCGGCCTCGGTATCAGCGTCAGTGAGGGCATCGTCAGCGCGTTGAACCGGCAGGTCACCATCGACGGGTCGAACTCGTCCGACCCGGGTTTCAGGCAGCAGCGCGGCAGCAGCAGCGCGGCCACTGTCAACTACTCCGGCGCGATCCAGACCGACGCGGCCGTCAACGAGGGCAACTCCGGCGGCGCGCTGATCAACACCAGTGGTCAACTGGTCGGCATCACCAGCGCCATCGCCACCGACGGGACCAGCACCGGCAATCTGGGAGTGGCCTTCGCCATCCCGTCGAGCCAGGTGTCCTCGTTCGTGGCCAGGGCGCTGGGCTGAGCCGAGGTACCGGGGCTGGCCGCCCAACTCCTTTGCGCCCGGTCCACGCCGTGGGGGTCCTGGGCCGGGCGCGGGGACGGGTTTACCGACCCGGCCGCGCGGGTATCCGTGCCGCCGGGTGACGCCCGATCCGGGTACCGGCCGGTCGGCGGTGGAGAGTGGGCCACCGTCGACCGGCCGTACCTGGGTCAGCGCATCCCCGGACTGGCGTCAGTGCATGCCGGACTCGCGTAGCAGGTCGGCGGTGAGTTCGCCCTCGTCCAGGTCGAGGCCGCGGGCGAGGAACCAGGTCACCACGTTGTGCACGTCGCGGGCCAGGAAACTCGCACCTTGCGGGTTGGCGACCACGTCCACCACCTGCGGCAGGTCGATGACGACCAGCCGGCCGTCGTGGACCAGCAGGTTGTACGGGGACAGGTCGCCGTGCGCGTACCCGCTGCGGGCCAGTACCACCATCGCGTCGTAGAGCTGCCGCCACAGGTCGGCCAGCTCCGTTCCGGTCGGGCGGAGCGCGGCAAGCCGGGGCGCCGCCTCGCGGGTCAGCGGGTCGCCGACAAACTCCAGCAGCAGCTCGGTGCCGAGGATCTGCACCGGGTACGGCACCATCGGCCGCACCCCGAGCTGCCCGGCCACCGTCCAGAGCTGGACCAACGCGCTGAATTCGGCGCCCGCCCAGAGGCCGGCGATCGCCTTACGGCCGAAGTCGCTGCGCGAGGTGACCGCCCGGGTGACCCGGGACTCGCGGGTCCGCCGGCCCTCAAGGTAACCGGCGTCCCGGTGGAACATCCGGTGCTCGGGCGCCCGGTACCGCTTGGCGGCGAGGATGCACTCCCGGTCGGTGCCGGGGACCCCCCGGGAGAGCAGGAAGACGTCGGCTTCCTTGCCGGTCTTCAGGATGCCCAACTCGGTGTCGACTGCGGCCAGCTCGGTCACCAGCCAGTCGGGGTAGGGCTGTGGTCCGCGCTGACCGGCGGTGGAGGCGTCCCAGGTCGACCAGCGGTCGCCGGTTTCCGGCGCGTCCGGATCGTCGGCGGGAGGGGTTTCGGCCGGCTCGTCGCGCCGGCCGCGCTTCAGGAAGCGCGGTTCGTCGTCGTCGAACCGGTGCCGGCGGGAAGCCGTGCCGGCGGGGTGCCGAGCAGAGTCGGCGAAGTCGTTGTCACGCAACGCAGGAAGTCCTTTGGCAGAGTCATGGTCAGGGCAGGGCTGGAAAACTCCGCGACGGCAGCAGTCATCGTCGTTCACCCCTTCCTCGACTCGGCCGGCGTACTGCCGGCGGTGACTCCGGCCGGCGTACTGCCGGCGGTTGTTCCGCACGCGGTGACGTTCCGCGCGCCTGCCCACCCTGCAGGCTCCCCCGCCGGCTGCGCAAGCTGTTTTTGAGCTGGTCGATCAGCGGCGGACCGGGCGGGCCTCCATCACCGCGGCGAGCGCGGCGAGCGGGCCGTCGGCGGTCCGGGTCGGGCCGAAATCCCGTTCGGTCCAGCGGCGGCCCCGGTGCAGCCAGACGCTGGGCAGCCCGATGTTGCTCGCCCCGAAGATGTCGGCCTGCGGGCTGTCGCCCACCATCCACGCGCCGTCCAGCCGCATCCGGGCCCGGTCGGCGGCGATCTCGAAGATCGCCGGGTCGGGCTTGCGGACGCCGACCTCCTCGGAGATCACCCAGTCGGCAAGGTAGCGGTCCAGCCCGGACATCCGGATCTTGGCTTCCTGTTGGAAGGTGACGCCGTTGCTGACCACCACCGGCACCCAGCCGGCCTGCCGGGCGATGCTCAGCGCGCAGGCGACCAGCGGTTCGAGGCGGGTGTGCCGGAGCACGCCGGCATAGATCCGCTCCACCACCACGTCGACGCTGACCCGTAGCCCGTACCGGTCGCACAGCGCGGCGGCCAGATCGTGCCGGGGGACGAAGCCGTCGCCGTCGATGTCGAGCAGCCACTCCAGGTCGGCCGGGGGCGCGCCGAGGTCGGCCAGGAAGTTCCGGGCCCACGACATGAACGCCTGCTCGCGATCGAGCAGTGTGTTGTCGAGGTCCAGGAGCAACAGCCGCACGCCGGCACCATACGTGAAGCGGAGTGGCTTTCAACAGGCCAGCGAGGAAATTCCGAGCGGAGGTACCGGCCGGATTCGCCCACCCGCAGCGGCCGCAGTACGGACGATGGACAGCGTGTACCCGGCCGTACCGGCCCACCAGTTGCAGGCCCGGCCTGCCGCGACGGTCGCCCATGCCGCCCTCGCTGAGCTGCTCGTGCTCCCGGCAGCCGCCCTCGACCTGCGCATCCAACGCGAGCTCGCCGGCAATCCGGCCCTGGACGCGCCGCCGCCGGCACGCTGCCCGCGCTGCGGCGCCGACCTGGACGGCCTGCACCAGGCCTACGGCTGCGCCCGCCCGACAAGCCACCCCAGCCACCCCGGCGTGAACGCCGACTCTGCCGACCACCCCACCCACCCCGGCCCGGCCGCACCAGGCGATCCGGGCGCGGATCTGCTCAGTGAGGTCGCGAGCGCGGACCGGTGGATCGCCGCCGGCATCCTGGCCGACCTGGACGAACGCGGGCTGCTCGGCCGGGACCCGGTGGGGGCAGCCAGGTGGCTGGGCGTCACCCCGCAGCGGGTACGTCGGGTGCTGGCGCTGCTGCGCGCGGCGAGTCGGCCGGACCTGGCCGCCGCCGACCTGTGCGACGCGCTGCTGCTCCAACTCGCCGCCCTCGACCTACCCGCCGACGCCACCGGCCTGCTGCGCCGGCTGGTCGCCGGACACCTGGCGGAGATCGCGGCCGACCGGATCGACACCGTCGCTACCCACCTCGACCTGCCGGTCGGGCAGATCCGGGCGGCGGTGGCGCAGTTGCGCGCGCTGCTGCGGCCGCCGACCGGGGTGGACCGGGCCGAGCCGGTGGGTCCGCCGGTGGTCCCCGACATCGTGCTGCGCTGGGCCGCCGACGGTACCGCCGAGGTCTCGCTGCCCCGGCACGGTCCGCGGCTCGTGGTCGACCCCGGGTACGCGCGGCTGGCCGCCACCGCGACCGGCCGCACCGCTGACGAACTGGCCCGGGTACGCGCCGAACTGACCCGGGCCCGGGAGTTCCTGGACCGGCTGGCCCGCCGGGACGGCGCGCTGCGACGGATCGCCGAGGCCGCCGTCGCCCACCAGGTCGACTTCCTGCGCGGTGGGGCGCTGGCGCACACGTCGTTGACCCGGACCGCGCTGGCCCGCCAGGTCGGCGTGCACCCGAGCACGGTCAGCCGGGCCGCCAGCGGCAAGACGGTACTGCTCCCGGATCGCCGGCTGGTCGGCTTCGACACCTTCTTCGGTACCGCCACCGGTGTCCGCGAGCGCCTCGCCGAACTGGTCGCCGCCGAGTCCGGCGCGTGCTCGGACGGCCAACTCGCGGCTGCCCTGCGTGGCTACGGGCACCGGGTCGCCCGGCGCACGGTCGCCAAGTACCGCGCCCAGTTGGGCATCCCGGCCGCCGACGCCCGCTGAGCCGACGACACCACTGAGCCACGACACCACTGGGCCACCGACACCACTGAGCCACCGGCCGGCGGCCCGGGCCAGGCGTGGCCCGGCCGTCCGGCTCCATGAAGCCGTCCCAGAGCGGCCGGGATCGCCCCGGAGTTGGTCGGGCCGCTCCGTGTTCGAGTGCGCCGAGCGCGTACCAAAAAAGATCTTCGTCTTTGCGAAGCGGGCTTCGCGACCGGGACCACCGCGGCCGAACCGCCGTTCGCCTGGCCGCCGCCCGCCCGGCGTGCGCGACCTTCGCCCGGCCCTGGCACGGAATGTGCAGGAAGGAACGGGTGGAGGCGTGGCGCGAGAGAAGGAGGGCGACATGCACAACCTGGACCGGGGTGCGTTCGGCCCCAACGGTCCGGACGGACCCGGGGAGCCCGGCGAGTTCGAGGCTGGCGAGTTCGAGGCGGGTGGGTTCGAGACCGGGGAGCAGGAGTCCGGCGAGTACGAGTCCGGGGAGTTCGAGGCGGGCGAGTTCGAGTCCGGCGAGTTCGAGGGCGGCGGCGCGGAGCTGGAGGACGAGGGGTTCCTCGGCCTGCTCGGCTCGCTGCTCGGCGAAAGCACCGAAATGGCCAGCGGGCCGGGCCGGCCGCTCTCCGAACAGCAGGAGACCGAACTCGCCGCCGAACTGCTGGAGGTCTCCAGCGAACAGGAACTGGAGCAGTTCTTCACCGACCTGGTCCGCGGCGCGGCCCGGGCGGCCGGCGCGTTCGTGCGCTCGGACACCGGCCGGGCGCTGGGTGGCGTGCTCAAGGACGCCACCCGGCAGGCCCTGCCGATCGTCGGTCGGGCGGTCGGCCAGTGGGTCTCCCCCAACCGGGGTGGCGACGTCGGCGACCGGATCGGCAAGGCCGTCGGGGTGGCCTTCGGGCTGGAGCTGGAGGGGCTGTCCGGGGAGAGCCAGGAGTTCGAGGTGGCCCGCGCGCTGATCCGGTTCGCCGACGCGGCGGCCCGGCAGGCGGCGGTGACCCCGCGCGGGGTGCCGACGCCGGTGGCGGTGCGCCGGGCGGTCGTCACGGCCGCCGCCGAGCACGCGCCGGGGCTGCTGGCCGGGGTGCGCCCGAGCAGGGTGGCCGGGCTCACCGACGACCGGTACGGCTCCCGGAACCGGCGATCGGGGCGGTGGGTCCGGCGCGGCCGAAAACTAGTGATCTTCGATGCCTGACCCCTCCGGATCGGCCGGAGGGAAACCAAGAGAGGACAGCAGATGTACGAGTTCGAGTACGAGGGCGGCGAACTGGAGTATGAGGGCGGC
The DNA here is from genome assembly GCA_963794685.1 of uncultured Actinomycetota bacterium. Lineage (GTDB taxonomy): Bacteria > Actinomycetota > Actinomycetes > Mycobacteriales > Micromonosporaceae > CAVTWH01. The sequence goes on from CAWCFK010000020.1 coordinate 117,592, forward strand.
GAGCTCGAAAACGAGTACGAGGGCGGCGAGCTGGAGTTCGAGTACGAAGGCGGCGAGCTGGAGTTCGAGAGCGGCGAGTTCGAAAACGAATTCGAGTCGCCGTTCAGCGAGGTGATGGAGCTGGAGCTGGCCCACGAACTGCTGGAGATCAGCAGCGAGCAGGAGTTGGAGCAGTTCATCGGCGGCCTGCTCGGTCGGGCCTGGCGCGGAGCCAAGAAGTTCGCCCGGTCCAGTGCCGGCCGGGCCCTCGGCGGCGCGCTCAAAGGATTGGCCCGCAAGGCGTTGCCGTACGTCGGCGGGGCGATCGGCTCGTTCGTCGCGCCGGGCGTCGGGACCGCGATCGGCTCGAAGCTGGGCTCGATGGCCTCGAAGCTGTTCGAGCTGGAGTACGAAGGCATGGGCGAGCAGGAGATGGAGCTGGAGCAGGCCCGCCGGTTCGTCCGGGTGGCCGGCACAGCGGCCCGTGCGGCGGCCCGCGCGCCCCAGGGTGCCCCGCCCCGCGCCGTGGCCCAGCGCGCGCTGGCCACCGCGGTGCGGCGGCAGCTGGCCGCCGCGTCCCGGGGACCGGCCGGGCGGCGGACCGGGTACGGGCTGCGTCGCCCGGTGCGCTCGATCTACGGCGGTGGCGGCTACCCGCGTCGCCGCTACCCCTACGGCTACCGGCGGCGGCGTCCCTACGGCCCCCGCTACGGCGGCGGGTCGGCCGGGTACAGCGCCGGTGCGGCCGAGCCGACCTCGGCGTCACCCGCGTCGGCGATGCCCGCCTCGGGTGGCGGCTACGGCTACGGCGGCGGCTATGGCGGCGGGTACGGCGGCGGTGGCGGTGGCGGTGGCGGCAGTGAGGGTCGGTGGATCCGTCGCCACGGCAAGATCATCCTGTTGGGGGCCTGAGTGGACGCCGCCGGCACCGCGCACTGGTACCTCAACCAGGAGGCTCGGGCCATGCTGACCCGGCTGGCCCTGGTGCGCCCGTTCGCGGTGCACGAGACCATGGTGCCGGCGGCCACCCTGTCCCCGGTCGCCCAGGTGGCGATCGAGCGGGTACTCATCGGCGGCCGGCGGGAGCTGCGCGCCGCGATCCTGGAGTTCCTGCACTGGCTGGCCGGGCCGGGCCGGAGCGCACCGGTGGAGCAGGCGCAGCGGCGTTTCACCCGACTGCGGCTGCGCTTCGGCAACGCGCTCACCCACTTCGACCTGTTCACCGAGGTGGTCACCCAGCGCAGCGAGCACCAGACCGGGGTCTGGTTGTCCGGCCTGGACGAGCTGGCCAAGGACGCGCTCACGCTGCCCGGGTACGACCTGGACGCGCCACCCGCGGTGGTCTACCTGAGCCGGGGCTCGGGAGCGGCCATCCGCCGGGCGCGTACCCCGCTGCCCGGCGGCGCCCGCAACCCGGCCGCGATCATCAAGGTGCCCCGGGAACGGATGGTCGGCCACGGCATCGGCTCGTCCCTGGTCCACGAGTGCGGGCACCAGGCGGCGGCACTGATGTGCCTGGTCGAGGGGGTACGCACGTACCTGGCCGGGCACCCGGCCAGCCGCGCCGATCCGCAGGTGTGGCGGTACTGGCAACTGTGGATCTCGGAGATCGTGGCCGACCTGTGGTCGGTGGCAAAGCTCGGGGTGGGCTCGACGCTGGGGCTGATGGGCGTGGTCAGCCTGCCCCGGTGGGCGGTGTTCCGGCCCAGTGGCGACGATCCGCACCCGGTGCCGTGGCTACGGGTGCAGCTGTCCGGGGCGATCGGGGCGGCGCTCTACCCGCATCCACAGTGGGACCGGCTGCACCGGCTCTGGCTCGGCCTGTACCCGCCGACCGGGCTCGCCCCGGCCTACACCGACCTGCTACGTCGCCAGGTGGCCAGCCTGCCGGAGTTCGTCCGGGTACTGCTGGCCTACCGACCGGCCGCGCTGGCCGGCCGCAGCCTCGGCGAGGCGCTCTACCACCCGGACCGGCAGCCGGCCAACCTGGTCGCCCTCTGGCAACGGGAGCGCGCCGATCCGAACGCGCTGCTGCGGATACCGCCGACGTTGGCCTTCGCCGTGGTCGGCCAGGCCCGCGCCGCCGACCTGATCAGCCCGGAGCGGGAGACCCGGCTGCTTTCCCGGCTGCTCACCTACCGGGCGCTGCGCAGCAGCCTCGACCTGTCGCTGCTCACCGCGGGACGGCTGCGCGCCGCCCGGCCGGTGTTCGCGCGACCCGACCGGCGCGCGGCCGCGACCGTATCGCCGCCGCAACCGTCAACCACAGGAGGACAACGCTATGAGTAACGGCAGTTTCGTGGTCCACTCCACGCACACCAAGCCGGTCAAGGCCGGCACCGTGGTGGCCTTCGAGGTGCAGATGACCCCGCCGGCCAAGCTGGCGGACTACGACTACAAGTGGCGCGTCGAGGGCCCGTTCAAGGACTCCGTCGCGGAGTTCGACGCCGACGACCGGTTCGACTGGGACACCGCCGGGGCACGCGCCGGGCACTACCGGATCATCGCGCTGCGCCGGCCCGCGTCCGGCGCCGGACCGCAGGCCCGGCCGGCGGCCGGCGGTGGACCAGCCGGCGGTGGCCCGCAGTGGGAACCGGCGAACGAGGCGGCCGAGGCCTTCGCCGCCGAGCCGGATGACGACGAGCCGATCGACGTTTTCGGGCCGGCCGCCGGGAAGCTGGTGGCCAAGAACGGCGCCGCCGCCAAGGGCGACGGCTGGGAGGCGGCCGAGGCCTGGGATCTGCTGGTGGACGTGGGCTCGGCGAACAACGCCGACGGGATCGTGCCGGTCAGCCTGCAGCGCACCCAGATCGAGCCGACCACCAGCCAGGTGCTGTGGATGATCATCCGCAACCGCACCAACGCGGTGGGCTTCCACCGCTACCGCCAGTTCACCGACTCGGTGATGTGCGGTGGCGGCGACCCGGCCACCGGGCTGGGCGTCGGGGTCAAGCTGCAGTTCCGCGGCTCGGACGCCTACGACCTGCTGCGCCAGGCCACCGACGCGTTCCTGATGCAGGAGATCGGGGTGATCGACCCCGACGTCGCGCTGGAGGACTTCAACCGGCAACTCGCCGACCCGGCCACCGCGCTCAAGCTGCGCATCGAGGAGACCCGCCGGATGGCCGGCAGCTCGGCGGTGGTCGACGACGTGGCCCGGTTCCGGGAGATGTACTACGAGAAGCTCTCCGACGACACCTCGGTGCTGCCCTACCTGCGCATCATCCGGGACAAGCTGCGCGACATCCCGTTGAAGGACCCGACCGACCTGCCGAACAACTCCAACTGCTACGGCATCCTCAAGTCGCACATCTCCGGGCCGCTGGCGATCGAGTTGATCTGGTCGTACTGGCACGAGGAGGGGATGCTCGCGCAGGGGCTCAACGCGGTGGTGGCCCGCTTCGAGAACCGGCGCACCGACCCGCGTACCCGGGTGGATCCGTTGGTGCGCTTCGACATCGACCCGCTGCGCCCACTCGGGAACATCCTGTGGGGGTGGATCCAGGACGAGTACAGACGTCTGACCGTGCGGCGCCGATCCTTCGAGTACGACCATGAGTACGGACTGAAGTTGCTGGGCAGGGCGATCCCGGACGGACCGACGGCCGACAGCCGGATGAAGTTCCTGGAGTCCTTCCACAACCTGCTGCACCTGGCCCACATCTTCTTCAAGGAGGACGACGACACCACGGTGATCGCCGACGGGTTCCCGGTGCTCAACGCCCTGCGCGAGACGCACCTGGTGCTCTCCGAGGGGGCCCACAACCAGTTCGGCGACCTGCCGTCCACGGCCCGCAGCGAAATGCTGATCATGGAGTGGCTGCTGGCCCGTCCGGAGATGCGCGAGTTCATCGGCGGCAAGATCATGGTGCCGTACGAGGAGGAGTGGATGGACCGGGTGGACACCCTCAAGCAGATGCTGGGGTGGAGCCCGACGACCATCACGCACTTCCGGGACCTGGGCGTCTTCGGTGAGCAGATCCTGCTGTCGGTGCGCTACGGCAACTGGTCGGTGCTCAACGATCCGCAGGAGGCGGCGAACTGGTGCCGGTACTGGCGACCGGAGATCCAGCGGTACACGCACGCGTACCGGGCCGCCACCGGAGTGGACCTCACCGACAAGGTGGACGCCTCACTGCCCGGCCTGCTGCTGCAGAAGCGGATGCCGGCCCGCCGGGCCGGATAGTCCACAGTGGACAGCTCAGTCCGGGGCCAGTCGTGCTGATCGTCGACAGTCACTGCCACGCCGGTCAGGGGGACGGGTTCACCGGCCCCTGGGACACGTCCGCGCCGCTCGCCGCGTACCTGCGGCGGGCGGCCGCGGCCGGCATCACCCGCACGGTGATCTTCGCGCCGTTCCACAGCGACTACGGCCGGGCCAACCGCCAGGTCGCCGCGATCGTCCGGGCCGCGCCACAACGATTCTGGGGGTACGCCTTCGTCAACCCGGCCCGGGACGCCGGCCGGATCCGGGCACTGGTCGGCACGGCGGTACGCGAGTTCGGCTTCCGTGGCATCAAAGTGCACCGGCACGACGCTCCACTGTCCCGGGAGGTGTGCGAGGCGGCCCGCGAGTACCGGCTGCCTATCCTCTACGACCCGCAGGGCGAGGTGGGCCTGGTGGACCTGGTCGCCCCGGAGTACCCGGACGTGCCGTTCATCATCCCGCACCTGGGTTCGTTCGCCGACGACTGGACCGCCCAGCGCCGCCTGATCGACATCCTGGTCCGGCACCGCAACGTGCACACCGACACCTCCGGGGTACGCCGCTTCGACCTGATCGTGGAGGCCCTCCGCCGGGCCGGCGCGCACAAGGTGCTGTTCGGCACCGACGGCCCGTGGCTGCACCCCGGCCTGGAACTCGCGAAGATCCGGGCACTCGGGCTGCCCAGGGAACAACTGCGCCTGATCCTGTCCGGGAACCTGTTGCGGCTGCTCGGCTCCGGCCGGACCCCGCCGCCCCGCGACCCGTACGCCGGCTTCTCGACCGGCGCCGCCCTGTACCCGGGGCTGGCGGTCAGTCGTCGGAGTCGGGCTCCTCGGCGCGCGGGTGGGCGACGAGCGGGCGGCGGGCGCGGCGCAGCTGCAGGGCGCGGTCGGTGACGCCGAGCAGCCGGGCGGCGGCCGCGACCCGGCCACCGGAGTCGGCCAGCGCCACCCGGATGGCCGCGTCGGTGGCGTCGTCACGGACCTGGCGCAGTGACGCGCCGCCGGCCAGCGAGCCGCGTACCGCCTGCTCCAGCAGCTCACCGGCGGAGGTGGGTCGGGCGCGGACGCCGGGGCGCTCCTCCTCGGGCAGGTCGCCGGGGGTCACCGGCCCCACCCCGACGTGCCGGGCGCGGATGCGGACGGCGAGTTGGCGCAGGTCCCGGACGTTGCCCGGGTACTCCCGGTTGACCAGGGCGGTGGCCACCTCGGGGGTGAGCGCCACCGGGCCGGTCGGCGCGCTGCCGGGCCGGCCGTCCAGCGCCGACGCGGCGGCGAAGAAGTGCCGGAACAGGTCCAGGATGTCGTCGCGGCGCTGGGCCAGGGTGGGTAGCCGGACCACGCTGGCGGCGATGCGGTAGTACAGGTCGGCGCGGAACTCGCCGGTCTCCCGGGCCCGGGCGAGGTCCCGGTTGGTGGCGCAGACGAGCCGGAAGTCGGCCCGCTGCCACAGGTTCCCGCCGACCCGCTTGTACATCCCCTCCTGCACCACCCGCAGCAACTCGGCCTGCATCGGCAGCGGCAGCTCGCCGACCTCGTCGAGGAAGAGCGTGCCGTGGTCGGCGCGGGCGAACGCGCCGTCGCGGGTACCGACCGCGCCGGTGAACGCGCCACGTTCGTGGCCGAAGAACTCCGAGCCGGACAGCGACGGGACGATCGACGAGCCGTCCATCACCACCAGTTCGCCGCGCCCGGCGCGCGGGTCGAGTTGGTGGATGAGCCGGGCGACCAGCTCCTTGCCGGTGCCGCTCTCGCCGGTGACGAGTACCCCGGCGGTGGAGAACCGGGCCACCTCGACCACCTGGCGCAGCGCGGCCCGCCAGGCCGGGGCCTGCCCGATCACCAGCTCGCGGACCGCCGGAGCCTCCAGCAGCTCCTCGACCTGTGACCACCGGGTGAGCCGGGCGGCGGCGGCCCGCGCGCAGGCCGGACCGTCCCAGACCATCACCTCGGCGGCCCCGTGGTCGAGCAGCCGCCACACCTCGCCCGCGCTGAGGGTGCCCGCGCCGCCGGTGACCGCGAGCAGCCGACGCCGCCCGTCGGCGGAGAGCTCCCGGATGGCCGGGCCGGCCTCCTCGGCGGCGTGGCTGACGGCGAGGACGCCGGGGGCCAGCGGGGCGGCGTCGGAGTCGTCCAGCATCTCCACGTCGACGGCGGCGAGCGCGGCCCGCACGTCCGCGGCGAGCGCGGCACACTCCCGGGTCAGGCCCCGGATCCAGGCACGGATCGCTCCCATCGGGTACCCCCCTCGCACGTCCCGGGGCTGACATTAGTGATGTCCAGTTGATTACGTAGCGTTATCGGAGTACAACGGTTTGTGTTGAACCGGGGGTGGGAGATCCCCGGCGTCACGCGGCCCGACGGGGCCGGCGGACGCGAGGTGCCGTCCCGACAGGACGGACCGGACGAGCCCGCCTACCCGGAGGCATCGCGTCGGTGAAGTCGCCGTCCGCGACCGCGGACGGCATCGTTGACAACCGATACGAGGTTTCGTGATGCCCAACAGTGAAGATGACGAGGCAGCCGGCGTGACGAGCGCCGGGATGACCTGCGTGCGCCCCGATTTCGTGGCGCTGCGGGGGATGGACATCGACGTGGAGACCATCTCCTCGCGCTGGGTGACCACCCTGGACTACGGCGTACAGGTCGACGTGGCCTGCGCGGTGCTGCAGTTCGAACGCTTCGCCGAGCGGGTCGGCGTGTTCGACGCGGTGGCCGAGGTCGGCCAGTTGTGGAAGGCCGGCCAGATCCGCTTCGAGGACGCCATGATCGGCGACCTGGCCGCGGTCGACGTGCTCTACACGGCGGTCCGCCGCGGTGAACGGCTGGCCACCACCGAGCGCGCCGAACTGTTCGGCCGGGTACACAGCGGCGACTTCGAGCAGGCCTGGCGGCTGCTGCTGCTGGCCATCCGGGAGTGCCTGCGTACCTGCTGCGACGGCGACGGCTGGTGCGGCAGCGCGCCGGTGGCCGGCGTGGTGCTGGCGGCCGAGCGGCTGCACGGCATTCTCGGCCGCACCATCGGCGAGTACGAGACGCAGCTGGCCACCGAGCTGTCCTGCCAGCTCGACGAGGCGGTCGCGGTACTGGAGAGCGAGGCGGTGACAGCGGCCTCGGACTTCGGGCCGGGGCTGGCCAACACGCTGGAGTGGCTGGACCGCCTCGCCGGCCGGCCGAACCGGGACCGGTTCACCGACGTGGCCATCGCCCAGGCGCTCGGCGGGATCTTCACCTTCGTCGGCGCACCCGTCGTTGACGAGACCGACGAGGATTCCCGGCTCGCCTACCGCTCGATGATCGAACGCTCGTCGGTGCTGTTCCCGGCGACGGCTCTCAAGCCGCGCAGCCGGGCTGGCGCCGGTCGCGGCTGACGTCGGCACATCACCGGGGTGGGGGTCGCACTGCGGCCCCCACCCGCCATTTCCAGCTACCCCGCACGTCACAAGCCGTACGTACGGATTGCCACGGAGTAGTCGGGGGTGTCACGATCAACCCATGCCCCGGCTCAGCCAGGACCAGTTGGAGTCACGGCGCCGCGAGATCCTCGCCGGCGCCCGCGCCTGCTTCGCCCGGTACGGCTACGAGGGCGCCACCGTGCGGGTCCTCGAGCAGGAGATCGGGCTGTCCCGGGGAGCCATCTTCCACCACTTCCGGGACAAGGACTCGCTGTTCCTCGCGGTCGCCGAGGACGACGCGGCGGCGATGGTGGCCACCGTCGCCGAACACGGCCTGGTCCAGGTGATGCGGGACCTGCTCAGCCGCGCCGAGACCGAGGACATCCCGGGCTGGCTGGGTACCCAGTTGGAGGTGTCCCGCCGGCTGCGTACCGACCCCGACTTCGCCAAGCGCTGGGCCGCCCGCTCGGACGCCATCACGCACGCCACCCGGGAGCGGCTGGGCCGCCAGCGGGAAGCCGGCAACCTGCGCGACGACGTCCCGGTGGCCACCCTCGCCCAGTTCCTCGAACTCGCCTACGACGGCCTGGTGCTGCACCTGGCCATGGGCCGCCCCGCCGACGACTTCGGCGCGGTCCTCGACCTGGTCGAGGCAGCCGTCCGCCGCACTCGCTGACCTGCGGCCGGGGCTACGACCCCGGCCGGCTACCCGATCGGCGGCTCGTCCCGTCCGCGCAGCAGCACCGGCTCGGGCTCGGCGGCCAGCAGCGGAGTCGGCGAGTCGGCCACCGCGAACTGGGTGCGGTACAGCTCGGCGTAGAGCCCACCGACCGCTACCAACTCCTCGTGCCGGCCGCGCTCCACGACCCGGCCGTCGTCCAGCACCAGGATCTGGTCGGCCTCCCGCACGGTGGACAGCCGGTGCGCGATGACCAGCGCGGTACGCCCGGTCAACGCCACCGACAGCGCCCGCTGCACGGCCGCCTCCGACTCGGAGTCCAGGTGCGCGGTGGCCTCGTCGAGGATCACGATGGACGGCGCCTTGATCAGCACCCGGGCGATCGCGATGCGCTGCTTCTCGCCCCCGGAGAACCGGTACCCGCGCTCCCCCACCACCGTCTGGAGCCCCTCCGGGAGCCGCCGCACCAACTCGCCCACCTGCGCCGCGTCCAGCGCCGCCCAGAGCTCGTCATCGGTGGCCTCCGGCGCGGCGTAGCGCAGGTTCTCCGCGATCGTCTCGTGGAACAGGTGCGCGTCCTGGGTCACCACCCCGATGGTGTCGCGCAGCGACTGCAGCCCCGCGTCCCGGACATCCACGTCACCGACCAGCACCGCGCCGTCGGTGACGTCGTACACCCGGGGGACCAGCAGCGCGGTGGTGGACTTGCCGGCCCCGGACGGCCCGACCAGGGCCACCATCTGCCCCGGCTCGACAGTGAACGAGACGCCCCGCAGGACCGGCTCGCCGGCCACCCGGTCCAGCACCGCCACGTCCTCCAGGGAGGCCAGCGACACCTCGGCGGCGCTCGGGTACCGGAACACCACGTCCCGGAACTCGATCTTCGCGGAGCCCTTCGGCAGCGGCTGCGCCCCCGGCCGCTCGCCGATGGCCGGGGCCAGGTCGAGCACCTCGAACACCCGCTCGAAGGAGACCAGCGCGCTCATCACGTCGACCCGCACGTTGGACAGCGAGGTCAGCGGCCCGTACAGCCGGGTGAGCAGCAGCGCCAGGGTGACCACGGTGCCCGCGCTGATCCGGCCGTGCACCGCGTACCAGCCGCCGAGCCCGTAGGTGAGCGCCTGCGCCAACGAGGCGACCAGCAGCATCGCCACGAAGAACGTCCGGCTGTACATGGCGCTGGTGATGCCGATGTCCTTGACCCGACGGGCCCGGTCACCGAACCGGCGGGCCTCCGCTTCCGGCTCCCCGAACAGCTTGACCAGCAGCGCCCCGGCCACCCCGAACCGCTCGGTCATGGTGGCGTTCATCTTGGCGTCGAGCTGGTACGACTCCCGGGTGATCTCGGCCAGCCGCCGCCCCACCCGCCGCGCCGGCAGGATGAAGAGCGGCAGCAGCACCAGCGACAACGCGGTGACCTGCCAGGACAGCGTGAACATCACGGCCGCCGTGAGGACCAGTTGGATGATGTTGCTGACCACCCCGGAGAGCGTGGAGGTGAACGCCTGCTGCGCGCCGAGCACGTCGTTGTTGAGCCGGCTGACCAGGGCGCCGGTCTGGGTCCGGGTGAAGAACTGCACCGGCATCCGCTGCACGTGGTCGTAGACCTTGGTGCGCAGGTCGAGGATGATGCCCTCGCCGATACGCGCCGAGTACCACCGGTTGACCAGCGAGAGTCCCGCGTCCACGACGGCCAGCGCGGCGATCAGCACGGCCAGCTTGATCACCGTGGTGTCGGCGGTGGACCGCCCCGAGGTGATGGCGTTGACCACCCGACCGGCGAGTACCGGCGTGGCCACCCCGATCACCGCGTCGAAGACCACGGCGACCAGGAAGATCCCGATGTCCCGCCGGTACGGGCCGGCGAAGGCGAGCACCCGCCGGGCCACCTCGCGCCCGATCTTGTGGTTCTTCAGCTCGTCCTCGCGCCGGATCGAGCGGAGCATGCTCCACCCGCCGCCGCCCATCGGATGCCCCATCAGCACTCCCCCTCGTCGCCCATCAGCTAAACCGAAGGGTCCGACAGATGTTCCCCCGCCCGTGCCCTCCAGCGCCGTGATCGCTTACAGCGCAACCGGCCCGCCGATGGGACGGACGGAGCGGGTTCAGTCGTCGAGGCCGGCGAGGTCGCGCAGCCGGCGGACCTGGGCTTCGCGCTCGGCTCGGGCCTGCTCTTCGGCGCTGCGGCCGGCGGCGCCGAGCGAGGAGGGCCTTGATCTCGACTACGGCGTTGCGGGCGGCGGGCCAGTAGCGCGGCGGTCAGGTCGGTGACGGCGCTGTCCAGCTCATCCAGCGGCACAACCAGATTGGTCAGGCCGATGGCCTGCGCCTCGGCAGCGGCCACCCGCCGGCCGGTGGCGCAGATCTCCAGCGCCCGGCCGTACCCGACCAGCTCCACCAGCCGCTTCGTGCCGGTCAGGTCGGGGACCAGGCCGAGCCCCACCTCGGCCATCGTGAACTGCGCGTTCTCGGCGACCACCCGCAGGTCGCAGGCGAGCGCGAGCTGGAAGCCGGCGCCGATCGCGTGGCCCTGCACGGCGGCCACCGTGATCACGTCCGGGCGGCGCAGCCAGGAGAAGGCGGCCTGGTACCCGGCGATCCGGTCGGCGGCCGCCGCCGGCGCGAGCGCGCCGATCTGGGCGAACTCGCCCTGTGCCACGGCCAGGTCGATGCCCGCGGAGAAGGCGCGACCGGCGCCCCGCAGCACCACCACCCGGACGTCACCGGGCAGGTCGGCGCCGATCTGGGCGAGCTGCGCCCACATCTGGGGGGTCTGGGCATTGAGCACTTCGGGCCGGTCCAACGTGAGGGTTGCGACCGGCCCGTTCCGCTCCACGCGAATGCCGTGCTGTGCTGAAGTGTTCATCGCTGCGGATGGTAGCGCCCGCGCGGCCGGGATGGCGGCGGCGGGTGGCGCGGATGTAACCCACGGGTAACCGTGGGCGCCGGAAGTCGGCGGACGACCTGGCGGGGTCGCGGTGCCTGGCGGAGGGTCAGGCCTTCTTGCGACGACGGGCGCCGCCACGCTGGCGGAGCACCACACCCGACTCGGTGAGAACACGGTGTACGAACCCGTACGACCGGCCGGTCGAGGAGGCGAGAGCACGGATGCTCTCGCCCGAGGTGTAGCGCTTGACCAGGTCCTTGGCGAGAGTCTGACGCTCTGTTCCGACGATCCGGCGACCCTTTTCGGTACTGGTGGTGGTGCCGGTGGCTGCCATGTTGATTCCTCACGTCCCTATTGAGCGGAGTTGGCGGTCTCACCTATTAGACCGCCTTCATGGATCATGCGCTAGATATCATCACGAAGCTAGACCGACACGCCTACCTGTGTCAGCTACCCGATACCGTGATGGGCCGTGACAGACGACGCCGCCGCAACTACCCGCCACATTGGCGCACGCGAATTGCCTGACCTGATGGTCTGGTGCCTCGCGGCGCTGGTCGGGCTGATCCTGACCTGGTGGGCGGTGCGCTCCGACGTCATCGCGGGCAACTCCGGAGCACCATTTCTTGGCCGGTTCCAGTTTCGACTTTCACCGATGTCTGTTCTCGCCCCGGCGCTCGCCGTCGGCGTTGTCGCACTCGGTGTCCGACACTGGTTCGACCGGGCCACGTGGTGGCGGGTGCAACTGCTGTCCTACGGCGCCGCACTGGGCTGGGCGCTCTGCCTGGCCGTGGTGGACGGCTTCGCCGGGCTGACCCGGCCGCTCGCCGACCCCGACAACTACCCGGCCGACGTGGCCCGGGTCGGCTCCCGGCCAGCCGACTACCTGCGCGACTACGTGGCCGACGGGGCGGCGCACAGTGGCGCGGCACAGGGCCACCCGCCCGGCCCGGTACTGGCGTTGTGGGCGCTGCAGAAGCTGGGCCTGACCGGGCTGGGGCTGGCCGTGGTGATCACCGCGCTCGGCGCGGCCACGGTGCCGCTGGTGCTCTCCGCGGTGCGCGGCATCTCCGGCGCCCGCACCGCCCGCCGGTACGCCCCGGTGCTCATCCTCGCCCCGTACGCCGTGTGGATCGCGGTCAGCGCGGACGTCTTCGCGGCGGTGCTCGGCGCGGCCTCGATCGCCTGCGGGGTACGGGCCAGCGCGCCGGGCCGCCGTGGCTGGCCGGCGAGCGGCTGGGCGGTGGCGGCCGGCGCACTCATCGGCCTGGCCGCCCTGTTCTCGTACTCGGCCGCATGGCTGGGCCTGTCGGCCGTGTGCCTCTACTTCGCCCGCCGCCGCCCGTTCCTCAACCTGGTCACCGGGCTCGGCGCGCTGCTGCCGGTACTGGCCCTCGACGCGCTGGGCTTTCCGTGGCTGTCCGGGCTGCGGCTGGCTCGGGCGAACTTCGCCGACCGGGCCGAGCCGCACGGGGCGGTGCTGTGGTGGGCGGCGATCAGCGTGGTGGCGCTGCTGCTGGCGGCCGGTCCACCGCTGGTCGCCAGCGCCCGCAAGTTCCGCCGTACCGACGGTTGGTCGTTCCTGGTCGGGGCCGGCTGCGCGGTGGTCTTCTCGCTCGCGGCCGGCCTGGCCCGAGGCGGCGTCGAGCACGCCTGGCTGGCCTACTTCCCGTGGCTGACGGTGGCCGCGGTCGCCCCCGAACGCCAGGGCGGCGACCCGCCACCCACCCCGCTACTGCTCACCTCGGCCGGCGCCCTGACGGCCATAGTGATCCAGGCCCTCCTGGTGACCTAGAACAGACCAGGGTCAGGCGAGTTCGACGAGTTCCAGCAGGTCGTCGGACCAGGCGTCCTCGACGCCGTCGGGGAGCAGGATGGCCCGGTCGGGCTTGAGCGCCTGCACCGCGCCCGGGTCGTGGGTGACCAGCACGATCGCGCCGGGGTACCGGGCAATGGCGTCGAGCACCTGTTCCCGGCTGATCGGGTCGAGGTTGTTCGTCGGCTCGTCCAGCAGCAGCACGTTCGCGCCCGAGCAGACCAGGGTGGCCAGCGCCAGCCGGGTCTTCTCGCCGCCGGAGAGCACCCCGGCCGGCTTGTCCACGTCGTCACCGGAGAACAGGAACGCACCGAGGATCTTGCGCAGGTCGGTGGGGTTCTGGTCGGGCGCGGCCGAGCGCATGTGCTCCAGGATGGTGCGGTCCACGTCGAGCGTCTCGTGCTCCTGGGCGTAGTAGCCCAGCCGCAGCCCGTGCCCGGCGTTGACCGAGCCGGTGTCCGGCTCCAGAATCCCGCCGAGCATCCGCAGCAGGGTGGTCTTGCCCGCGCCGTTGAGCCCGAGGATGGCCACCCGGGAACCCTTGTCCACGGCCACGTTCACGTCGACGAAGATCTCCAGCGACCCGTACGACTTGGACAGCCCCTCGGCGGTCAGCGGGGTCCTGCCGCACGGCGCGGGGGTGGGGAAGCGTACCTTCGCCACCTTGTCGTGGACGCGCACGTCCTCCAGGCCGGCGAGCAGCTTCCCGGCCCGGCGCGCCATGTTCTGCGCGGCGACGGTCTTGGTGGCCTTGGCGCGCATCTTGTCGGCCTGCGCCATCAGCGCGCCGGCCTTCTTCTCGGCGTTGGCGCGCTCGCGGTGCCGGCGGCGCTCGTCGGTCTCCCGCTGCTGCAGGTAGGTCTTCCAGCCGACGTTGTAGGTGTCCACTTCGGCGCGGTTGGCGTCCAGGTACCAGACCCGGTTGACCACGGCGTCGAGCAGGTTCACGTCGTGCGAGATGACCACCAGGCCGCCCTTGTGGCCGGCGAGGAAGCCGCGCAGCCAGGTGATCGAGTCGGCGTCCAGGTGGTTGGTCGGCTCGTCCAGCAGCAGCGTGCCGCCACCGGTCTCGCTGGCGTCGCGGAACAGGATCCGGGCCAGTTCGATGCGCCGGCGCTGGCCACCGGAGAGGGTACCCAGGGTCTGCGCGAGTACCCGGTCGGGCAGTCCGAGGTTGGCGCAGATCCGGGCGGCCTCGGCCTCGGCCGCGTACCCGCCGAGCCCGGCGAACTGGTCCTCCAGCGCGCCGTAGCGGCGGATCGCCCGCTCGTTCCCGTCGGCCATCTCGACTTCCAGCTTGGCCATGTCGCGCAGCAGCGAGTCCAGGCCACGGGCGGAGAGCACCCGGTCGCGGGCGGTGGTGTCGAGGTCGCCGGTACGCGGGTCCTGCGGCAGGTAGCCGACCGGGCCCCGGGTGTCGATGGCGCCGGTGTAGGGCTGGCCCTCGCCGGCGAGCACCTTGAGCGTGGTGGTCTTGCCGGCGCCGTTGCGGCCGACCAGGCCGATCCGGTCGCCGGGCTGCACCCGCAAGGTGGTGTCGGAGAGCAGGATCCGGGAGCCGACACGCAGTTCCAGGCCGGTGGCGGTGATCATCGAGGCTGCCTTTCGGGTTATGAGGACGGATCGGGGCGCGCTAAAACGCCGACCGTCTTCGGCGACGGGCGGCATGCGGGACGATCAGTCTTCGCAGAGCAGCACCCGACCAGTGTAGCCAGTCCCGGGCGACGGGCCGCCACCGGATAACTACGCCAAGGTCAACTGCGGCACGTTCGACTAGCGATTAGCCGGCCCGCACGCGGGGTAATGACCCCTCCATGGAGCTGAATCCGGATGCACACGTCGATACCTCGCAGGTCGAGGATGGCCGCGGCGGTGGCGGCGGCGGAATGGGCGGTCTGTCGATCCCGATGGGCGGCGGTGGCGGTGGCGGCAAGGGCGGCATCGTCGGGCTGGTGATCGGGCTGCTCGTGCTGCTGGTCGGCGGCGGCTTCGGCGCGAACGCGGTCCTCGGCGGTGACGGGGGCGGCGACAGCGGCGCCGGGGACAACACCACGATCAGTCAGGAGTGCGCGGACAGCCAGGCCGACCGCACCAAGCAGCAGGACTGCCAGATCACCCTGTACGTCAACTCGATCCAGTCGTTCTGGCAGGCCGAGCAGCCCAAGGTCACCGGCAAGCCGTACACGCCGGTGGACACCCACCTGTTCAGCGGCCAGGTGCAGACCGGCTGCGGGGCCGCCGACGCCGGGGTGGGGCCGTTCTACTGCCCGAACGACAAGAAGGTCTACATCGACCTGACCTTCTTCAACGAGCTGGCCAGCCGGTTCGGCGCCACCGGCCAGTTCGCGCAGGCGTACGTGCTGGCCCACGAGTACGGGCACCACGTGCAGGACATGCTCGGCACGCTGGCTGACGTGGACCGCCAGCAGCAGCGTGACCCGAACAACCCGAACATCACCGTGCCGCTGGAGTTGCAGGCCGACTGCTACGCCGGGGTGTGGATGAAGTACGCCGCGCAGACCAAGGACTCCAGCGGCAAGCCGATCTTCACCAACGTCAGCGACCAGGACGTCAAGGACGCGGTGAACGCGGCCCGCTCGGTCGGCGACGACGCCATCCAGAAGCAGGCCGGCCAGCAGATCGACCCCAAGGAGTTCACCCACGGCAGCGCCGAGCAGCGTGGCCAGTGGACCACCACCGGGTACACCTCGGGCGACCCGAAGGCGTGCAACACCTTCGGCAACTGACCCTCTCAGCAGTACTTCCGGCCGGACCCGTGCGGGGGTCCGGCCGGTTCCCTATCCGGACGAAGCGTCGAGGATCTTGATGCGGACCGCGCGGGCTTGCGCGACCGCCGCCTCCAGCACCGCCAGCCGCGGGTCGGGCACCTCCAGGAAGCGCTGCGACAGCCGCAGCTCCACCGGCCCCAGCCGGGAGTCGTCGAGTACCGCCTCCACCGCCCGCCGGTCGCCGCCCGCCACCACGCTGGCCAGTCCGGCCAACTCCGGCAGCAGCAGCTTCGCCACCAACTCGGCGGCACCCTGCCAGGCCGCCCGCGCCTGGTTCTCCCGCCGCCGCGCGAAGCGTTGCTGGGACCAGCCACCGGCCGCCGTGCGCCCCTGCACGTAGTTGCTGTCCACCTTCGAGGAGACCAGCTTCGGCCCGTCCGCGACACCGACGGCCACCCCGCCCCGACGGACCAGCAGCAGCCCGATCCGGCGCGGCTGGTCGGCCGCCGTCACAAAACTCGCCACGTCGGCGCAGATCGGGGCGCCCGGTGGGGTGTGCAGTTCGGCGACGGTGTCGTCGAAGGCGCGTACCCGTAGCCCGAACTGCTGTGGATCGACCGCGTACTCGCCGTGCCGCTCGACGAAGTTCACCAGCCAACGCGGCAACCGCGCCGGGTCGATATCCACCCAGCGCCCGCCTCCCGCAGCCGGCCGACCCGCCATGATCTGCACGGTACCCGCTCCCGCGGCCCGGTCGCCGGGACTCCACCGCACGACTGAGCGTCGGCTCAGTCCGCTGTCTCCAGCAGAGCGCGCAGCGCGTGCCCGTCGGCGACCAGGTGGTCGGCGGCCAGGTCCGGTGGGGCCGGCTCGGTACGCGCCGAGCGCATCAGCACCGCCGCCCCGACCCGGGCCCGGCGGGCCGCCCGGATGTCGCGTGACCAGGTGTCCCCGACGAACCAGCAGTGCTCGGGCGAGACGCCCAGCGACCGGGTGGCCCGCAGGATCAGCTCCGGATTCGGCTTCCGTACCCCCGCCTCGTCGCTGTAGAGCTGCAGCGCGAACCGGTCGGCGAGCCCGGCGCGCTCCACGAAGTCTCGGTGCACGCTGCCGTACAACGTGTTGCTGACCACCGCGACCAGCAGGCCGCGGGCGCTGGCCTCGGCGAGCAGCCCGACAATGCCGGCCCGGACGGCGAACGAGTGCCGCACCTCCCCCATCCGCAGGCACAGCGTGTCGGCGTGGGCGAGTACCGCCTCGCGGGCCGACGCCGGCCAGTCGGCGGCCACGTAGTCCGACCAGAACTCCTCGTGGCTGAGTTCGGCGGGCGCGTACGGCCGGCACATCGCCTCACCCCAGCGGGCGTACGCCAGCGCGCCAGCCTCCAGATCGGCCTCGATGACCTCGACGGCCAGCCGGCTGACCTTGCGGGACAGCAGCAGGTTGTGCACGGTGGGCGCCAGCACGGCTGCCCAGTCGGGACGGCCGCCGGTGTCCGCGATGACACCGCCGAAGTCCAGCAGCAATGCCTTAGGGGTGATCGGCATGGGGCAGACGCTAACCCGACGAGATCACGACGCGATAGCTTTTCACAGCACCAGTTTCAGCGCCGGCGTGGCGATGACGGCGCTGGCCACGACGGCTGCGCGGACCGGCCGCGGATGCCCGGGTCAGACGTTGAAGCCGAGGGCGCGCAGTTGGTCGCGGCCGTCGTCGCTGATCTTGTCGGGGCCCCACGGCGGCAGCCACACCCAGTTGATCCGGATGTCCGAGCAGAGCCCGCCGCCGGGGCCGCTGCACAGCGCCTGCCGGGCCTGGTCCTCGATCACGTCGGTGAGCGGGCAGGCCGCCGAGGTCAGCGTCATGTCCACGGTCGCGACGTTCTCGTCGTCGACGTGGATGCCGTAGATCAGGCCCAGATCGACCACGTTGATCCCGAGTTCGGGGTCGACGACGTCTTTCAGCGCCTCTTCGATGTCAGCGATCACCGCGGTCATGCCTGGTCTCCTCCGTTGTTGCTGACATTCTCGGCGGGGCCGCCGATCAGTGGCTGCGCCGGTCCGCCGGTCAGCGCTCGGGCGGTGGCGTCCTTGAAGGCCATCCAGGGCAGCAGGGCGCACTTGACCCGGGCCGGGTAGCGGGCCACTCCGGCGAAGGCCACCGCGTCCTCCAGCAGCTCTTCGTCCGGCGCGACCTGGCCCCGGCCGCTCATCAACTCGACGAACGCGGCGTGCCGGGCCAGTGCCTGCTCGACGGTGCGGCCGACCAGCAGGTCGTGCAGCACGCTCGCGGCGGCCTGGCTGATCGAGCAGCCCTCGCCCTCGTACGACACGTCGGCCACCGTGTCGTCCTTCACCAGCACCCGCAGGGTGACCTCGTCACCGCAGGTCGGGTTCACGTGGTGGGCCTGGGCCTGGTACGGCTCCCGCAGCCCGCGCCCGTGCGGGTGCTTGTAGTGGTCAAGAATGATCTCCTGGTACAGCGCGTCCATGCTCACCCGAACACCTTCCGT
This sequence comes from uncultured Actinomycetota bacterium, assembly GCA_963794685.1. Lineage (GTDB taxonomy): Bacteria > Actinomycetota > Actinomycetes > Mycobacteriales > Micromonosporaceae > CAVTWH01. The sequence goes on from CAWCFK010000020.1 coordinate 135,795, forward strand.
ACCCGCTCCAACCCGGCCACCAGGGCATCGATTTCCGCGATGGTGGTGTACAGGTAGAACGATGCTCGCGTCATTGCGGCGACGCCGTAGCGCGTGCAGACCGGCCGGGCACAGTGGTGACCCACCCTGACCTGCACCCCGAGCGAGTCGAGTACCTGGCCCACGTCGTGCGGGTGGATGCCGGCCAGCTCGAAGGAGACCGTCCCGCCCCGACCGACGGGCACGCTCGGCCCGAAGATCCGCAGCCCCGGCACGCTGGTCAGCGCGTCCAGCGCGTACGCGGTGATCTCCTTCTCGTGCCACTGGATCGCCGCCATGCCGACGCCGGTCAGGTAGTCGACGGCCGCACCGAGCCCGATCGCCTCGGCGATCGGCGGGGTGCCCGCCTCGAACCGCGCGGGCGGCGCGGCGTAGGTGGTCTTCTCCAGCGTGACCGTCTCGATCATCGAGCCGCCACCGAGGAACGGCGGCATGTCGGCGAGCAGCTCGCCGCGCCCCCAGAGCACCCCGATGCCGGTGGGGCCGAGCATCTTGTGGCCGGTGAAGGCGATGAAGTCGGCGCCGAGGTCGGTGACGTCGACCGGCAGGTGCGGGACCGACTGCGAGGCGTCCAGCAGGACCACCGCGCCGACCGCGTGCGCCCGCGCGGTGATCGCCGCGGTCGGGTTCACGGTGCCCAGGGTGTTGGACATGTGCGCGTACGCGACGATCTTCGTGCGTTCGTTGATCAGCGTGTCCAGGTCGGACAGGTCGAGCCGGCCCTGCTCGGTGACGGAGAACCAGCGCAGCTTCGCGCCGGTCCGCTCGGCGAGCAGCTGCCACGGCACGATGTTCGAGTGGTGCTCCATCTCGGTGATGACGATCTCGTCACCGGGGCGCAGCCGCTGCCCGTACGAGTACGCCACCAGGTTGATCGCCTCGGTGGAGTTCTTGGTGAAGACGATCTCGTCGGGGGTCGGCGCGCCGATGAAGGCGGCGACCTTGGCCCGTGCCCCCTCGTACGCGGCGGTCGCCTCGGTGCCGAGCTGGTGCACGGAGCGGGCCACGTTGGCGTTGTGCAGCGCGTAGTGGCCGGCGATCGCCTCGATCACCTGCTGTGGCTTCTGCGAGGTGTTCGCGCTGTCCAGGTAGACCAGCGGGTGTCCGCCGAGGGTACGGGCCAGGATCGGGAAGTCCGCACGGACCGCGTCCACGTCGAAGCGTGGCACGTCGGCGTACTGCGGCATGCCCGGCGGGATGGTCACCGTGTGTGTCATCGCGCTCCTGTCCCCGTTCGTCTCTACGCGCTTGTGGTCGGCCGGTTCAGACTCGGTGCGGTTCAGACTCGGTGCGGCTCAGACTCGGTGCGGCTCAGACGGCCGCGCTGTCCAGGAACCGCTCGTAGCCTTCCGCTTCGAGCAGCTCGGCCAGCTCCGAGCCGCCCTCCTCGACGATCCGGCCGGCGACGAAGACGTGCACGAAGTCCGGCTTCACGTAGCGCAGGATGCGGGTGTAGTGGGTGATCAGCAGCATTCCGGTGTCGCCGTTGTCGCGGACCCGGTTGACGCCCTCGCTGACCACCCGCAGGGCGTCGATGTCCAGCCCCGAGTCGGTCTCGTCGAGGATGGCGATCTTCGGCTTGAGCAGCTCGAGCTGGACGATCTCGTGCCGCTTCTTCTCGCCGCCGGAGAAGCCCTCGTTGACGTTGCGCTGGGCGAACGCCGGGTCCATGCCGAGCCGCTCCATCGCCACCTTGAGGTCCTTGCTCCAGGTACGCAGCTTGGGGGCCTCGCCGTCGACGGCGGTCTTGGCAGTGCGCAGGAAGTTGGCGACCGAGACGCCGGGCACCTCGACCGGGTACTGCATGGCCAGGAACAGCCCGGCACGGGCCCGCTCGTCCACCTTCATCGCCAGGATGTCGGCCCCGTCCAGGGTCACCGAACCGCTGGTGATCTGGTACTTGGGGTGGCCGGCGATGGAGTACGCCAGGGTGGACTTGCCGGAGCCGTTGGGGCCCATGATGGCGTGCGTCTCACCGGAGCGCACGGTCAGGTTCACCCCGGCCAGGATCGGCTTGCTCTCGCCTTCCGGCAGCTTCACCGACACGTGCAGGTCACGGATCTCAAGGACACTCACTGGGAAACTCCATTGCTGCTGGCAACTGTGGATACGAAGACGAAGCCGTCGCGGATCTCGACGGGGTAGACGGCGACCGGCTCGGTGGCCGGCAGTCCGGTGGGTTCGCCGGTACGCAGGTCGAAGCGCGAGCCGTGCAGCCAGCACTCCAGGGTGCAGCCGTCGACCTCGCCCTCGGACAGCGCCACCGCGGCGTGCGAGCACTCGTCCCGGATGGCGTAGACGTTGCCGTCCTGCGCGTGCACCAGGGCCACCTCCACGCCGTCGACGTCGGCGCTGACCGCTGTGCCGGTGGCGAGCTCGTCGACCGCGCAGACCTTCACGAAGTTCACGGGGTGACCCCCTCGGTCACCCGCAGCCGGGCTTCGATCGTCTCGGCCAGCCGGTCGTGCAGTTCGGGAACCGGCACCTTGTTCAGCAGTTCGGCGAAGAAGCCGCGGACCACCAGGCGACGGGCGGCCTGCTCGGGGATGCCCCGGGCCATCAGGTAGAAGAGCTGCTCGTCGTCGAAGCGGCCGGTGGCGCTGGCGTGGCCGGCGCCGGCCACCTCGCCGGTCTCGATCTCCAGGTTGGGTACCGAGTCGGCGCGCGCCCCGTCGGAGAGCACCAGGTTGCGGTTCACCTCGTAGGTGTCGGTGCCGGTGGCCTCGGCCCGGATGAGCACGTCGCCGACCCAGACGGTGTGCGCGTGCTGGCCCTGCAACGCGCCCCGGTAGCCGACGTAGGAGCGGCAGTCCGGTACCGAGTGGTCGACCAGCAGCCGGTGCTCGAAGTGCTGGCCGTTGGGGCTGACCTCGCCGGCGCCGGTGGCGAAGTAGAGCCCGTACAGCTCGGCCTCGCCGCCCCGGTCGGTGTAGTCCACGCTGACGTACTGGCGTACCAGGTCGCCGCCGAGGGAGACCTGCACGTGGGTGAGCTTGGCGTCGCGACCGAGCCGGAACTTCAGGTGCTGCGCCTGGACCCCGTCGGGAGCCCAGTCGGAGACGGTGACCAGGGTCAGCCGGGCGCTCTGGCCGACGGTGACCTCGACGTTGTCGGCCAGCGTGGCGCTGCCCGAGTACTCCAGCACCAGGGTCGCCTCGGCCGCTTCGCCGACCGCCACCACGGTGTGCCCGAAGCTGGTCGTCTCGGACCCGCCGCCGACCAACCGCACGGTGACCGGCTCGGTGACCGGCTCGCCGCGCGCCACGCTGATCAGCGTGGTCTGCTCGGCGCGTCCCCAGGCCAGCGCGCTGATCCGGTCGAACGGGGTGAGTACCCGGCCGAGCCGGGCGTCGTCGCGCGCGACGGTCTCGACCGTCACGCCGGCCGGCAGCTCACCGTGCTCGATCTTGGCGGCCGGGCCGGCCGGCTCGGCGCCGTCGGCGGTGGCGAGTCCGCGTAGCCGCTTGAGCGGGGTGAACCGCCACTCCTCCTCCCGGCCGGTCAGTGCCGGGAAGTCGGCGACGTCGAAGGAGCGCAGCGTCTGGGCACGCGTCTTGGGCGGGCTCAGCGACTCGTTCCGCGCGGCGGTGGGCGCACTCATACTGGCAGGCTTCCTTTTTCCTCTGACTCTGACCTGGACCGCGACAAACCCGTGGGGATGGCCGAAGGCGCTACCCGACAGCGCCTTCCATCTGGAGTTCGATCAGGCGGTTGAGCTCCAGGGCGTACTCCATCGGGAGTTCCTTGGCGATCGGCTCGATGAAGCCGCGCACGATCATCGCCATCGCCTCGTCCTCGGACATGCCCCGGCTCATCAGGTAGAAGAGCTGGTCCTCGCTGACCTTGGAGACGGTCGCCTCGTGCCCCATCGACACGTCGTCCTCGCGGATGTCGACGTAGGGGTAGGTGTCCGACCGGGAGATGGTGTCCACCAGCAGCGCGTCGCACTTGACCGTCGACTTCGAGTGGTGCGAGCCCTCCAGCACCTGCACGAGGCCGCGGTAGGAGGTGCGGCCGCCGCCCCGGGCGATCGACTTGGAGATGATCGTCGAGGAGGTGTGCGGCGCGGCGTGCACCATCTTCGCCCCGGCGTCCTGGTGCTGACCCTCGCCGGCCATCGCCACCGAGAGCACCTCGCCCTTGGCGTGCTCGCCGGTCATGTAGACCGCCGGGTACTTCATGGTGACCTTGGAGCCGATGTTGCCGTCGATCCACTCCATGGTCGCGCCCTCGTGGCAGACAGCCCGCTTGGTGACCAGGTTGTAGACGTTGTTCGACCAGTTCTGGATGGTGGTGTACCGGCAGCGCGCGTTCTTCTTGACGACGATCTCGACGACCGCGCTGTGCAGCGAGTCGGAGGAGTAGACCGGCGCGGTGCAGCCCTCGACGTAGTGCACGTAGGCGCCCTCGTCGACGATGATCAGCGTCCGCTCGAACTGGCCCATGTTCTCGGTGTTGATCCGGAAGTAGGCCTGCAACGGGATCGACACGTTCACGCCCTTGGGGACGTAGATGAACGAGCCGCCGGACCAGACCGAGGTGTTCAGCGAGGCGAACTTGTTGTCGCCCACCGGGATCACCGTGCCGAAGTACTCCTGGAAGATCTCCGGGTGCTCCTTGAGCGCGGTGTCGGTGTCCAGGAACAGCACGCCCTGGCTCTCCAGCTCCTCGTTGATCTTGTGGTAGACCACCTCGGACTCGTACTGCGCGGCGACCCCCGCGACCAGGCGCTGCTTCTCCGCCTCCGGGATGCCCAGCCGGTCGTAGGTGTTCTTGATGTCCGCGGGCAGGTCGTCCCAGCTGGTCGCCTGCTTCTCGGTGGAGCGCACGAAGTACTTGATGTTGTCGAAGTCGATGCCGGACAGGTCCGCGCCCCACGCCGGCATCGGCTTGCGGTCGAACAGCCGCAGGCCCTTCAGCCGGAGGTCGAGCATCCACTGCGGCTCGCTCTTCTTGCCCGAGATGTCCCGGACCACCGCCTCGGACAGGCCCCGCTGTGCGGCGGCCCCGGCCACGTCGGCGTCAGCCCAGCCGTACTCGTAACCACCGAGTGCGGCGAGCTGGTCCTGGGTGGACAGATCAGTCATGAGTTGGTCATCCTCTCGGCGCTGAAACGTTCGTGCCGGTTGTCCGGTCGTGCCGGTTGTCCGGTCGTGCCGGTCGTCTGGATCGTTGCCCGGGACTGGCCCGGTACGGCGGCCGGAATGTACGTGGTGCACACCCCGTCGCCGTGGGCGATGGTCGCCAGCCGCTGCACGTGGGTGCCGACCAGGGTCGAGATGACCCGGGTCTCCGCCTCGCAGAGCTGGGGAAACTCGGCGGCCACGTGCGCCACCGGGCAGTGGTGCTGACACAGCTGCCCGCCGGAGGCGATGGCTGTCGAGGAGGCAGCGTAACCCTCGGCGGTCAACGCCTCGGCCAGGGCCTCCGCACGAGTGAGTGGATCGTCACCGGCGTCGGCGAGCGCCGACGCGCACCGGGCGGACAGCCCGGCGACCCGGTCGGCGGCGAACGCGGCGACCGCGGCCTCGCCGCCCTGCGCGGCGATCCAGCGCAGGGCCTCGGCGGCCAGGTCGTCGTAGGTGTGCGGGCCACGCCGGCCGCGACCGCGCTCGGTGAGCAGGAAGATCTTGGCGGGCCGGCCGCGCCCACGCTGGCCGCTCACCCGCTGGTGGCGGGCCAGCACATCACCGCTGGTCAGCATGGCGTCCAGGTGCCGGCGGATGGCGGCCGGGCTGATCCCCAGCGCCTCGCTCAACTCGGCGGCGGTGGCGCTGCCGCGCTCCAGCAGCAGGTCGGCCACCCGGTCGCGGGTACGGTGGTCCGCGCCGCCGACGTGGCTGTCGCCACGGTGGGTAGCGTCGGCAGGGAGCACCGCGTTTTTCACTACACCAGTGTTGCGTATATACCCTGGCAGCCGCAAACCGGCCCGCCGGTGATCCGGACCACCCTGTCGAGCCGGCCGAAATCGAGATCAACCAGGCCCGTACCATAGCCGGCGTGAGTACCCTCCGTGAGCTGCTGCGCACTCCGCTGCTGAGCAGTGGTCGGCTGTTGCGCCCGGTCGCGCTCGCCCAGCTGGTCGCGAACATGGTGATCGTGGTGACCGGCGGCGCGGTCCGGCTCACCGATTCGGGCCTCGGCTGTCCCACCTGGCCCCGGTGCACCGACGACTCCTACGTGACCACCCCCGAGAACGGCTGGCACGGCGTGGTCGAGTTCGGCAACCGCACGCTCACCGGCGTGGTCAGCGTGCTGGCCGTGGCCTGTGTGGCGCTGGCCCTGCTGGCGTTGCCGCGCATCCGTCGACGGGTCGGGCTGGCGGTGCTCACGCTCGCCGGCATCCCCGCCCAGATCGTGATGGGTGGCATCACCGTGCACACCCACCTCAACCCGTGGGCGGTGGCCTGCCACTTCCTGATCTCGATGGCAGTGATCGCGTCGGGGTACCAACTCTGGGTGGCGGCCGGTGAGCCGAGCACCGCGGCGCACGTCGTGGTCCGTCCGCCGCTGCGGCTGCTCACCCAGCTGGCGGTCGGGGTGACGGCGGCCGTGCTGGCCGTCGGCACGATCGTCACCGGCAGCGGCCCGCACGCCGGGGACGCGCAGGCCAAGCGCACCGGCCTGGACCCGCAGACGGTCGCCCAACTGCACACCGACCTGGTGATGCTGCTGCTGGGACTGTCGGTGGCGCTGTGGTTCGCATTGCGCGCCACCAGGGCGCCGCAGCGCGCGCAGCGGGCCGCGCTGGTGCTGATCGGCGTGGAGCTGGCCCAGGGCGTGATCGGCTTCGTGCAGTACTTCACCCACCTGCCGGCCCTACTCGTCGGCGTGCACATGGCCGGGGCCACCGCGGTCTGGGTGGCTGTCCTCGCCGCGCTCACCGCGACCCGGGTCCGTGAGCCCGCGCCGGGCTCCCCGACGGTGGCGCCCACCAGCGAACTGGCGGACGCCACCGCGTAGCCCCGGCGACACCGTCAGACGGCGCCACCGGGTCGACGGCTCCCCCACCGGGCAGGCGGTACCGCTGAGCGCGAAGGCAGTCGGGACGGATTACTGCCCGAGCACGCCCCCTTGGAACCGATGCTCAATGAACCGCCGCCGGGAGGTTTGGCGTTCCAGCTCAGACTGCCCGCGCTCAACCGGACTCCCGGACCGCGACCAGCTCGCCGACCAACCCTGGGTGATCGTCTGGCCGTTGCCGAGGGCGAAGATGAGCGTCCCAACCGGAGCGCGCCGTCGAAGCTCGTGTCGCCGGGTCGCGCGCTCAACGACCGCGGCGGCGATGCCCGGACAGATCGATAACGTTATCGACGGTCGGCTCCGGGTCAACCCCCAGGCCCGCGAGCGGCCGGTCACACCCGCGCGGCGATCGCCTCCGCAAAGCGCTGAGCAGCACCGTCGTCGTAGCCGAGAAAGACGGACGGCTCTGTAAGTTCCAACTCCACCAGCACCGGAGCGCCGTCCGGGCCGGGGATCAGGTCCACCCGGGCATAGAGCGGGTCGGCCGGCGCGACGGCGAGCACCTGCCGGCCCACCGCCAACTCCGCCTCGGTGGGTACCCGGGACGAGATGTCCTCGGCCTTGTAGAGCCCGGTCTCACCGTGGTCGGGGCCGGCCAGCATCGGGCCCTTGCGGATGGCGTGACTGAACCGGCCGGCGAAGTACAGCAGCGCGGTCTCCCCGTACCCGTCCACCGCCGACAGGTAGGGCTGCACCATCACCGTGCGGCCGGCGGCCAGCAGCCGGTCTGCGTGCGCACGGGCCAGTTCCCGGTGCCCGGCGTCGGTCAGGTCGTACCGGCCGGTGTCCAGGCTGCCCGCGCTCACCGCCGGCTTCAGCACCCACTCGCCGTCGACGGCCAGCGCGCCGGCCGGGTCGGCGTTGCCCGGCTCCAGCCACCGGGTCGGCACCACCGGCACCCCGGCGCGGTCCAACTCGGCGAGGTAGCGCTTGTCGGTGTTCCAGGCGACCACGTCCGCGCGGTTGGCCAGCCGGGGTACCCGACCGGCCCAGGCCACGAACTCGGCCCGGCGGGGGGCGTAGTCCCACGGGTTGCGCAGCACCACCAGGTCGTAGCCGGCCCAGTCGACGGTCGGGTCGTCCCAGACGGCGGGTACCGCCTCGATTCCGCGCGCCGCCAATGGCTCGATCAGCAGCCGGTCGTCGTCGTCGAGATCGGGCAGGTCCGCGCAGGTCACCAAGGCAATTCGAGGCACCCGGCGAGCATAGGCGAGCGAAATTCATGAATGACTGACGACCGGCAACGGCGCGGACCGGCAATGCCGGTGGCCGGCGATACGCGGGCCGGCAGATGCGGCGAGCCCGGCAAATGCGGCTTGCCGGCAATACCGGGCCGGCAATGCGGCGGGCGGGCAATGCGGCGGGCGGGCAGTGGAATGCCGAAGGCCCGGAGCCGAGTCGGCTCCGGGCCTTGATGGATGGTGGTCGGGTCACCCGCGAACGGGCGGAGGGGTATCGCCGCGATCCGTCTAGCGGGTGAGGCTGCGTCGACCCATGGAACGCCACAGGTCGTTGCTCGGCCGCATCAGCTCCAGGAGCTCACGCTCCCACTGATTCTGGATCGGTACACCCGCAGCCTCACAGGCCTGTCGCGCGACATCCGTGCTCTGCGCAACCTGGTCGGCCCATATTCCGTCCTCCCCCACGAGGACGATGCGCGCACCGCGTCGGCCGACGTACTCAATGACCGCCGTGGCGCCTCCGTGCCCTGCCGCGAAGGACTTGAGAACCGCCACCAGATCGCCGGCGGGCTCGGTCGCTTCGGTCAGGGTCGTGCTGGAACCTTCTGCCATGGGCTCCACATTAGGCAGTAGGTGTCCCGCCCGCGCGGGAAGCGGGTACCAGATGTGACACGAGTTACCCGGCGGAATGCCGACACTCATTCATATTTTTTCCGGAAAGCCGGACAGGGTGGCCGGGATTTCTCGGGTGATTCGGGCGTATCGCAGTCCACTAGATTCGTTCAATCGGTCATGAAAACTATCCGGCGTTTCCTGACCTAATCCGGGCAGATTAGTAAATGATCCACGGGACCACAATGGCCCTGCGTAGTTCAGTACGGGTAACGACGGGATCAGGCACCGGTGGCGGGTGCGGACAGGCCAGGAACGGCGGCCGGCCGGGGGCGGCTACTGGAGCCGCGGGCGGCTACTGGATCAGGGCGTCCACTGCGACGACCGCGAACAGCAGCGTCAGGTACGTGGTCGACCAGTGGAACAGCCGCATCGGGCGCAGTGGCTGACCACGCCGGGCACGCAGGTCCAGCCGGTGCGCCTCGACCACGAACGCCCCGCCGAGCAGCAGCGCCGCGACGCCGTACAACGGGGTCATTCCCAACGGCCAGAGCGCGAGTGAGGCGGCCAGGGTGAGCCAGGCGAAGATCACCGTCTCGGTGCCCACCCGGCGCAGCGAGGCGACCACCGGCAGCATCGGGATACCGGCCCTGGCGTAGTCGTCCTTGAACTTGATGGCCAGCGCGTAGAAGTGCGGCAGCTGCCAGAAGAACACCACGCCGAACAGCAGCCAGGCCTGCGCCGGCAGCGAGCCGGTCACCGCCGACCAGCCGATCAGCACCGGCAGCGCCCCGCAGATGCCACCCCAGAAGGTGTTCTGCGAGGTGCGGCGCTTGAGCCAGAGGGTGTAGACGAGGTCGTAGTAGGCGATCGCGGCGGCCGTCAGCGCGGTCGCCAACCAGTTGGTGTACACCGCCATCAGCGCCACCGACAGCACGGCCAGGGTGAGCCCGAAGGTCAGCGCGGACCGGGCGGAGACGGTGTGCCGGGGCAGCGGACGCCGGGCGGTGCGCTTCATCACCTGGTCGATGTCGCGGTCGATGAAGCAGTTGATGGCGTTCGCCGCGCCGGCCGCGAGCGCCCCGGCGAACAGCACCAGCAGGGTCAGCCACAGCGCTGAAGGCTTCTGCTCCGCCAGGAACATCGCCGGAACCGTGGTGACCAGCAGCAACTCGACGATGCGTGGCTTGGTGAGGGAGAGGTAGGCGGCGAGTACGCGCCCGGGTCCGGGCGAGGGTGCCGGGTCGGGCCTTCAGCTGATCCACCGGGATCGGCGCCGGCGCCGGAGCGAGCACCACCGGTGCCTCACGGTCGGCGATCGTGCTCACTGCCACCCCAAGATTCTTCGGCCGTCAGACTGGCCGGCCACCCGGCGGGCACCGTCCGTGCAGACAGACTACGCGGCCAGCTACGCCGACCTGCGCCGGCTACCCGCGCGGACACCGTCCCGGGTGCGCACAGTCACAACAGCGCCCGGCGCGACCGGGCCACCGTCGCCACCGCACCGGTCACGGCGGGTCGGGCGCCCCATGCTCACCCGACCCGCCGCCCGACCCGGCGGCGGCGGGTCGGAAGCTGCGGTCAGCCGCCCTGGGCGTACTTGGCCAGGAAGGCGTTGACGGCCTCGCGGGTATGCGTGGCGTCGGCGTCCACCGGGCTGAGCATGTTCACCCCGTGCGATGTGGTGAAGGAGATCACCAGCTGCCGGTTGTCCCCCGGCGTCGCGTCGTAAAGCTTCTGCGCGGACTCGGCGAAGCTGCCACCGTTGTCGCCGGTACCGGCGAGGTAGAGCACCGGGACGGTCAGCTTGGCGGCGGCGGCCTGAGCGTCCAGGCCCTTGTAGAACGCCGGAGCGGAGAGCGAGATCACACCGGCCACCGCCGGCTGGATCGCCGCGGCTGCCACCACCGAGGAGTTGCCCCCCATCGACGCGCCCATCAGCAGCACGACGCCGGCGCCGTGCTCACGCAGGTACTTCACGCCGGCGGCGATGTTCACGTCCCGCTGGTCGCCGTCGGTCGGCGAGTCGGAGTTGCCGTAGCCGGCGAAGTCCAGGCAGAGCAGCTGGTAGCCGGGGTGGGCGCTCGACAGTTCGCGGGCGAACGGCAGCCAGTCGCAGACGTCGCCCGGGTCCTGGTGAGCCAGCACGAAGCCGGTCTTTCCGGAGCCCACCAGGACGCCGGAGAGCTTGGTGGCCTTCTCGTCGGTGAAGGTCACCTGCTTGGTGCCCTCCAGCAGGTTCTCGCAGTCCTCGCCGGAGTGGTGCACGGCTACAGCCGGGCCCGGCTCGGCCGACTTGGCGGTGCAACCGGCGGCGCCGGCCACGCTGAGCAGCAGCACGAGTGTGCCGAGGACGGCGGTGGTCCGCGCCCTGGTAACGATCATCGAATCCCTCCGGGGTGTGAATGGAAGCGCTCCCACTCCGGCTCAGGCTAGCGGCGGCCCACCGCTCGCCGCTGCCCCGAACCGGATGCCAGCGCTTGCGTGAGGACGACGCTGGGTAGGGTCAGAATCGACATCAGCGCGACGACGCGCGGGAGCCTTCCGTTACCCGCGGTGCGGAAGAATGGGCCAGTTGTACGCCTTGAATCAGGAAGCGGTGTGACCCGTGACGGATAGCAAACTGGAGTGGTCCGAACTTGACGCGCGAGCCGTCGACACGGTCCGGGTACTGGCGATGGATGCCGTGGAGAAGGCCGGCAACGGCCACCCCGGCACCGCGATGAGCCTGGCTCCCGCGGCCTACCTGCTGTTCCAGAAGGTGATGAAGCACGACCCCAGCGACCCGGACTGGGCCGGCCGGGACCGGTTCGTGCTCTCCTGCGGACACTCCAGCCTCACCCTCTACATCCAGCTCTACCTCGCCGGCTACGGGCTCTCCCTGGAGGACCTCAAGCAGTTGCGGCAGTGGGGCTCGCTCACTCCGGGCCACCCCGAGCACGGCCACACCCGGGGCGTGGAGACCACCACCGGGCCGCTCGGCCAGGGCATCGGCAACGCGGTCGGGTTCGGCTTCGCCGCCCGCCGCGAGCAGGGCCTGCTCGACCCCGACGGTGACCTGTTCGGCCACGACATCTACGTCTTCGCCTCCGACGGCGACATCGAGGAGGGCATCAGCCACGAGGTCAGCTCGCTGGCCGCGCACCAGAAGCTGGGCAACCTCACGCTGATCTACGACGACAACGAGATCTCCATCGAGGACGACACCGCGATCGCCAAGAGCGAGGACGTGGCCGCCCGTTACGCCGCGTACGGCTGGCACGTGCAGCACGTCGACTGGCGTACCGCCGACGGGTACCACGAGGACGTGCACGCGCTCTGGGACGCCATCCAGGCCGCCAAGGCGGTCACCGACAAGCCGTCCTTCATCAACCTGAAGACCATCATCGGCTGGCCGGCGCCGAACAAGCAGAACACCGGCAAGGCGCACGGCTCCGCGCTGGGCAAGGACGAGGTGGCCGCCACCAAGCAGATCCTCGGCTTCGACCCGGAGCGGTCCTTCCAGGTCGACGAGGACGTGCTCGCGCACGTCCGCAAGGTGGTGGAGCGGGGACAGGCCGCGCACGCCGCCTGGCAGCAGCGCTACGACGAGTGGGCGGCCGCCAACCCGGACGCCGCCGCGTTCCACGCCCGGCTGAAGACCCGCTCGCTGCCCGAGGGGTGGACCGCCGCGCTGCCGGAGTTCCCGGCCGACGCCAAGGGCGTGGCCACCCGGGCCGCGTCCGGCAAGGTGCTGGAGGCACTCGCCGACGTGCTGCCGGAGCTGTGGGGTGGCTCCGCCGACCTGGCCGAGAGCAACAACACCACGATGAAGGGGCAGCCCTCGTTCATCCCGGCCGAGCACGCCACCAAGGAGTTCCCGGGCGACGAGTTCGGCCGTACCCTGCACTTCGGCATCCGCGAGCACGGGATGGGCTCGATCCTCAACGGGATCGCGCTGCACGGCGGCACCCGCCCGTACGGCGGCACCTTCCTGGTCTTCTCCGACTACATGCGACCGGCCGTCCGGCTCGCCGCGCTGATGAAGCTGCCGGTGGTCTACGTGTGGACGCACGACTCCGTCGGCCTCGGCGAGGACGGCCCGACCCACCAGCCGGTCGAGCACCTGACCGCGCTGCGCGCGATCATGGGTCTGGACGTGGTCCGGCCGGCCGACGCCAACGAGACGGCCTGGGCCTGGCGGACGGCGCTTGAGCACACCGACCGGCCGACCGCGCTGGCGCTGAGCCGGCAGAACCTGCCGACCTTCGACCGCAGCGTGTTCGCCAGCGCCGAGGGCACCGCCAAGGGCGGCTACGTGCTGGCCGACGCGACCGGCGGGCAGCCCAAGGTGATCATCATGGCGACCGGCTCCGAGGTGCAGCTCGCGGTCACCGCGCGGGAGCGGCTGGAGGCCGAGGGCACCCCCACCCGGGTGGTGTCGATGCCGTGCCGGGAGTGGTTCGACGCGCAGGACGCCGCCTACCGGCAGTCGGTGCTGCCCTCGGACGTGCGCGCCCGGGTCAGCGTGGAGGCCGGCATCTCGATGTCCTGGCGGGACCTGGTGGGCGAGGCGGGCGAGTGCGTCAGCCTGGAGCACTATGGAGCGAGTGCGCCGTACCAGATCGTCTTTGAGCAGTTCGGTTTCACCGCCGACCATGTCGTGGCCGCGGCACACGCCTCGCTGTCCCGCGCGGGCGGCGTCCAGGGCAGCACCACCGGCAACTGATCCAGGCATTCGCTGAAGGAGTAATAGACATGACTGACAAACTGGGCGATCTCTCCGCCGCTGGCGTGGCGGTCTGGCTCGACGACATCTCCCGGCAGCGCCTCGCCTCCGGTGGCCTGGACTCCCTGCGCCGCCAGCAGCACGTGGTCGGGGTGACCAGCAACCCGACCATCTTCGCCAAGGCGCTGGAGGACCTGGACGCCTACGGCGAGCAGCTCGGCGACCTGAAGCTGCGCGGCGTGTCGGTGGAGGAGTCCACCCGCATGATCACCACCTACGACGTGCGTTGGGCGTGCGACGTGATGCGGCCGGCCTACGACGCCTCGCAGGGCGTCGACGGCCGGGTCTCCATCGAGGTGGACCCGCGGCTGGCCAACGACACCGACAAGACGGCGGCCGAGGCCAAGCAGCTGTGGTGGCTGGTGGACCGGGAGAACCTCTACATCAAGATCCCGGCGACCGAGGCCGGCCTGCCGGCGATCACCGCCACCCTGGCCCTCGGGATCAGCGTCAACGTCACGCTGATCTTCTCGCTGGACCGCTACGACGCGGTGATGGACGCCTTCCTCACCGGCCTGGAGCAGGCCAAGGCGAACGGCCACAACCTCGCCAAGATCGGCTCGGTGGCCAGCTTCTTCGTGTCCCGGGTGGACACCGAGGTCGACAAGCGGCTGGAGAAGCTGGGTACCCCGGAGGCCAAGGCACTCGCCGGCAAGGCCGCCATCGCCAATGCCCAGCTCGCCTACGAGCGGTACGAGAAGGTCTTCTCCGGACCGCGCTGGCAGGCGCTGGCCGACGCGGGCGCCCGCCCGCAGCGGCCGCTGTGGGCCTCCACCTCCACCAAGAACCCCGACTACCGCGACGTCATGTACGTCGAGCAGCTGATCGCCCCGGGCGTGGTGAACACCATGCCGGAGGCGACCATCCACGCCTTCGCCGAGCACGGCGAGGTCAAGCCGGACACCATCACCACCTCCTACGACGCGGCCCGCAAGGTGTTCAGCGACCTGGAAGCGGTCGGCGTCGACTTCGCCGACGTGGTCGACACCATCGAGCGCGAGGGCGTGGAGAAGTTCGTCGCGAGCTGGAGCGACCTGCTCGGCTCGGTCCGCGAGCAGTTGGGAAACGCCTCGTGAACAACCCCCTGCGACAACCGCAGGATCGCCGGTTGCCCCGGATCCCGGAGCCGTGCGCTCTGGTGATCTTCGGGGTGACCGGCGACCTGGCCCGCAAGAAACTCATCCCGGCCATCTACGACCTGGCCAACCGGGGCATGCTGCCGTCCGACTTCGTGGTGCTCGGCTTCGCCCGGCGCGACTGGTCGCACGGCGACTTCGAGGCGCTCGCCAAGGAGGCCGCCCAGCAGCACGCCCGTACCCCCTGGCGGGAGGAGGTGTGGGCGCGGCTGCAGGGCAGCGTCAAGTTCATCCCCGGCTCGTTCGACGACGACGCCGCCTTCGACCTGCTCGCCCGGACCCTCGACGAGCTGTGCGAGTCACACGGCATCCAGGGCAACGCCGCCTTCTACCTCTCCATCCCGCCGGCCGCCTTCCCCACCGTGCTCAAGCAGATGGGGCGCACCGGAATGGCCGACAACGCCAAGTCCGGCGGCTGGCGTCGGGTGGTGGTGGAGAAGCCGTTCGGTGAGGACCTGACCAGCGCCAAGCAGCTCAACGGCCTGGTTGACGACGTGTTCACCGCGCAGGACGTCTTCCGCATCGACCACTACCTGGGCAAGGAGACGGTGCAGAACATCCTCGCGCTGCGCTTCGCCAACGCCCTGTTCGAGCCGGTGTGGAACGGCAAGTACGTCGACTCGGTGCAGATCACCATGGCCGAGGACGTCGGCATCGGCAGCCGGGCCGCCTTCTACGACGCCACCGGCACCGCCCGCGACGTGCTGCAGAACCACCTGATGCAGCTACTGGCGATGGTGGCGATGGAGGAGCCGACCAGCTTCGACGCCGCCGAGATCCGTACCGAGAAGCTCAAGGTGCTGCGGGCCGTCACGCTGCCCAAGGACATCGCCGCCGACACCGTGCGCGGCCAGTACACCCAGGGCTGGGTGGCCGGCGAGCGGTCGGTCGGCTACCTGGAGGAGGAGAACGTCCCGGCGGACTCGAAAACCGAGACCTACGTGGCCGTCACCCTCGGCATCCAGAACCGGCGCTGGGCGGGCGTGCCGTTCTACGTGCGCGCCGGCAAGCGGCTGCCGCGCCGGGTCACCGAGATCGCAGTGCTCTTCAAGGTGGCCCCGCACCTGCCCTTCCACCCGGCCGACGTGGAGATGCTGGGCAACAACCAGCTCGTCGTCCGGGTCCAGCCGGACGAGGGGGTCACCCTGAAGTTCGGCTCCAAGGTGCCCGGCACCGCCATGGAGGTCCGCGACATCACCATGGACTTCCAGTACGGCGAGGCGTTCACCGACTCCTCCCCGGAGGCCTACGAGCGGCTCATCCTGGACGTGCTGATCGGTGACCGGACGCTGTTCCCGGACGCCGAGGAGGTCGAGGCGAGCTGGCGGGTGGTCGACCCGCTGGAGGCGGCCTGGGCCGGCACCACCCCGGACAACTACCGGTCCGGCGAGTGGGGCCCGCACTCCGCCGACGAGATGCTCGCCCGCACCGGCCGGCACTGGAGGCGGGCATGAGCCCACACAACCGTTCGGCCGCTAGGGAGCAGACATGAGCGAGCGCTTGCGCGAGCGCCCAGCCAACGGATCAGGCCGGTTCCTCGCGAGCCGTGCGAGCGAGGAGGCGGCATGAGCGAGCGCTTGCGCGAGCGCCCAGCCAACGGATCAGGCCGGTTCCTCGCGAGCCGTGCGAGCGAGGAGGCGGCATGATCGGGTTGTGGGACACCACCGGCAATGACGTGGTGAAGGCGCTGGCCGCGGAGCGGCGCAGCGCCGGCGGGGTGGCCAGTGGGCTGGCGCTGACCCTGGTCGCCGTGGTGGACGAGAAGCACGCCCGGGAGGCCGAGGCGGCGGCGACCATCGCCGCCGCGGCGCACCCGTGCCGGATCCTGATGGTGGTCCGCTCCGACGTGCTGCGCGACAGCAGCCGGCTGGACGCGGAGATCGTCGTAGGCGGCCGACTCGGCCCGTGCGAGGCCGTCGTCATGCGGATGTACGGGCGGCTCGCGCTGCACGCCGAATCGGTGGTGATGCCGCTACTGGCCCCGGACGTGCCGGTGGTCACCTGGTGGCACGGCGAGCCCCCGGTACGCATCGCGTACGACTTCCTCGGCACCGTCGCGGACCGGCGGATCACCGACGCGGCGCAGAGCGCCGACCCGGTGCTCACCCTCAAGCAGCGGGCCACCGACTACGCCCCCGGGGACACCGACCTCGCCTGGACCCGGATCACCATGTGGCGCACCCTGCTCGCCGGCATCCTGGACACCCTGGAGAACCCGGTGACCGAGGTCAGCGTGGCGGCCCCGGCGAGCGACCCGACGGCGGCGCTGATGCGCGGCTGGCTGGGCGCCCGGCTGAAGGTACCGGTGCGCACCGTCGACACGACCGACCAGCTGCGCATGCACAACGTGACGCTGACCTGCACCGACGGCATTACCATCGCACTGACCCGGGACAACGACATCGCCCACTACACGCGCACCGGCCAACGGGATCGGATCCTGCCGCTGGTGCGCCGGCCGCTCGGTGAGGAACTCGCCGAGGAGCTGCGCCGGCTCGACCCCGACCAGATGTTCGCCGAGGCGCTGGGCGAACTGGGCGGCGTCACCGGCCTGGACAGCCGGCTCCCCACCCGGGTGCACGTCTGGCAGGACCCGGCCATGCAGGCTGCCGCTGCCTGAACCAGCCCGCCCGCCCCGCTGCCGTCCGGCGTCCGGGGCGGGCGGTTCCACTCCCCCACCCGACGCCGGGTACCGAACTTCGGGCCGGCCGCCGCCGAGACACTTCGGGCCGGCCGTCGTCCCGAGCCGGAACCGTTGCCATGGAAGGAATCCCGACGTGAGCGAGACCAGTGTGATCGTGCACGCCGACGCCACCGCGCTGGCCGATGCGGTAGCCGCCCGGCTGGCAGTACGGCTGCTGGAGGCCCAGGCGGCCCGGGGGTACGCGGATGTGGTGCTGACCGGCGGACGGATCGCCGACGCGGTACACCGGTCGCTGGCCGGCAGCACCGCCCGGGACAGCATCGACTGGTCCCGGGTGGACGTGTGGTGGGGCGACGAGCGGTTCCTGCCGGCCGGCGACCCGGAGCGTAACGAGACCCAGGCACGGGCGGCGTTGCTGGACGTGGTGGGGGTGGCGCCGGCGCGGGTACACGCGATGGCTGCCAGCGACGGTCCGGACGGTACCGACGCGGCAGCCGCCGCCGCCCGCTACGCCGCCGACCTGGCCCGCTCGGCCCAGCCGGGCAGCGAGGAACTGCCGCACTTCGACGTGCTGATGCTCGGCATCGGCGAGGACGGCCACATCGCCTCACTCTTCCCGGAACACCCCGGCCTCTACGCCACCGGCACGGTGATCCCGGTGCACAACTCGCCGAAGCCGCCGCCCACCCGGATCAGCCTGACCCGGGAAGCGATCAACACCGCCGAGGAGGTCTGGCTGATCGCCTCCGGCGCCGGCAAGGCCGACGCGATCAGCCTGGCCCTGGCCGGCGCCGGTCCGACCCAGATCCCTGCCGCCGGCGCGCAGGGCGTCGCCCGTACCCTCTGGCTGCTCGACGAGGCCGCCGCCGCCCAACTCCCCCGCACCGCCCGCAGCCTGCGCTCCTGACCAGCCAGGCGGAATCCCGTCGCGGACGGTGCGGTGCGGCGGCTAGCGTCCACGGCCATGACCAACGGCAAGCCGGCCTGGGCCGAGGGCGTCACCCGGGTCGTGGTGCTCTCCGGGGCGGGCATCTCCACCGCCTCGGGCATCCCGGACTACCGGGGGCCGCAGGGAGTCTGGACCCGCGACCCGTCAGCCGCGGACGCGTTCACCTACGACAACTTCCTGGCCAACCCGTCCACCCGGACCCGGTTCTGGGCGACCTACCTCAACCACCCGGCGTGGGCGGCGCAGCCCAACGCGGCGCACACCGCACTCACCGAACTCGACCAGGCCGGCGTCGCCGTGCGGGTGCTGACCCAGAACATCGACGGGCTTCACCAGCGGGCTGGGCTGCCCGCCCGCAAGGTGCTCGAACTGCACGGCACCATGCACACCACCACCTGCACCGGCTGCCGGCGCGGGTCGGCCACCACCGAGGTCCGCGACCGGGTCGCGGCCGGCGAGGCCGATCCGCGCTGCACCGACTGCGGCGGCATCCTCAAGCTGGACACCGTGCTGTTCGGGGAGCGCCTCGATCCGACGGTCATCGGCAAGGCGGTCGCCCTGGCCACCGCGACGCCACTGTTCCTGGCGGTCGGCAGTTCGCTGCTGGTCGAGCCGGCGGCGGGACTGTGCCGGGTGGCGGTGGAGCACGGCGCCCGACTGGTGATCGTCAACCGGGACGAGACCCCGTACGACGGCATCGCCTCAGCGGTGATCCGCGACGACATCCAGCAGGCGGTACCCGAGATCGTCGACGCCCTGCGCTGAGCCCCGTGCCGTCGGGTCAGACTTCGCCGCGCCGGCGCCGTAGCTTCTGCAGCGCCTCGTCCAGGAGTGCCGCGCCCTCCTCGTCCGTACGCCGCTCCTTCACGTACGCCAGGTGCGTCTTGTACGGCTCGGGGCGGGCGGGGCCGGGCGGCTGGGTGGAGTTCTGCCCGGCGGCCAACCCACAGCGCGGGCACTCCCAGGTCGGCGGGGGCACCACATCGGCGGCGAACTGCGGCTCGATGCAGTGCTGGTTGGCGCACCAGTAGGTGACGGTGCGGCGGGCTACGGGTTCACAGCGCTCGTCGGGGCGGATCGGCCCGGAACCGATGCGCACCCCCCGGATGGCATTGCCACTTGCCACGGCGTGATCGCTCTCCTGTCGGCGTCGGGGGACGACGTGTTACAGGTGGTGCGGGGCCGCAGGGGTGGACGTGCACCTGCGCGCGGCCGGGGTGACCCCGACCGCGCGCATGAGTATAGACGACGGTGCCTGCTCAGGCCGACCGCTGCTCGGCCCGACGGCTTGTGCGGCCGACGGCTGTGCGGCAGAGCGGTTGTGCGGCAGAGCGGTTGTGCGGCAGAGCGGTTGGACGGCAGAGCCGTCAGGCTCCGCCGCCGGAGGCGATCCGTAGCCAGAGCCCGAGACCGACGATCGAGGCGATCCAGATGATGCCCACCAGGACCGTGTAACGGTCGAGGTTCTTCTCCGCCACCGAGGAGCCGGCCAGGGTGGAGGCAGCGCCGCCGCCGAACATGCTGGACAGGCCACCACCCTTGCCGCGGTGCAGCAGAATCAGCAGGGTCAGCAGCACGCTCGTGATGACCAGCACCACGACCAGCGTGTAGGCGAACCACTTCATGTTGACGCGTGTCCTCTCGAATACTGCCTGGAGCCGGCCGGCCGCTGGAACGGGAGCGGAGGCCGCGATGCGCGCTGAACCGGACATCCGGACCGGGCAAGCTCACCAAGAATAGCGGCCCCGGGCCGGGGCGCCACCCCGGCCCGGGTCCTCAGCTGTCCGGGCCTGCTACCTGGTGATGTGGTCGCGGAACCGGCAGATGGTGGTGAACTCTTCGGCGTCCAGGCTGGCGCCGCCGATGAGAGCGCCGTCGATGTCCGGCTTGGCCATGATCGATGCGATGTTGTTGGCTTTCACCGAGCCGCCGTAGAGGATCCGGACCCGTTCGGCCGTCGGCCCCGGGTGGATCTCGGCGATCCGGGCGCGGATGGCCCCGATCACCTCCTGGGCGTCCTCCGGGGTGGCGGTCTTGCCGGTGCCGATGGCCCAGACCGGCTCGTACGCCACCACGAACTTCTCGACCTGTTCGGCCTTGAAGCCGTCGAGGGCGGCGTCGAGCTGGGCGAGGGTGTGCGCCACGTGGGTACCCGCCTCGCGGATCTCAAGGCCCTCGCCGACGCACAGGATCGGCGTGAGCTCGTGCGTCAGCGCCGCCTTGATCTTGGCGTTGACCAGCGCGTCGTCCTCGTTGTGGTACTGCCGGCGCTCGGAGTGCCCGACCACCACGTACTCGCAGCCCAGCTTGGCCAGCATCGCGCCGGAGATCTCCCCGGTGTACGCGCCGTTGGCGTGCGCGGAGAGGTCCTGCGCGCCGTACCCGAGCAGCAGCTTGTCCCCGTCGATCAGGGTCTGCACGCTGCGGATGTCGACGAACGGCGGCAGCACCACCACCTCGACGTCGGTGAGCTGCTTCTCGGTCAGGCTGAACGCCAGCTTCTGGGTCAGCGCGATGGCCTCGAGGTGGTTGAGGTTCATCTTCCAGTTGCCGGCCATCAGCGGGCGACGACCCTCGGGGGCCTTCGCCTTCGGCTTCTCGGCCATGTCAGGACTCCAGAGCTGCGACGCCGGGGAGGGTCTTGCCCTCCAGGTACTCCAGGGAGGCGCCGCCGCCGGTGGAGATGTGCCCGAACGCGGCCTCGTCGATGCCGAGGGTACGCACGGCCGCGGCCGAGTCGCCGCCGCCGACCACGGTGAACCCGTCGACCTTGGTGATCGCCTCGGCGACGCCCCGGGTACCGGCGGCGAACGGGGCCAGCTCGAACACGCCCATCGGCCCGTTCCAGAAGACGGTCTTCGCGTCGGCGAGCTGCCCGGCGAAGGCGGCCACCGTGTCCGGGCCGATGTCCAGGCCCTTCCAGCCGGCCGGGATCTCGTCCGCCGCGACGGTACGCACGTTGGCGTCGGCCGAGAACGCGTCGGCCACCACGATGTCGGTCGGCACCTTGATCTTGCCGGAGTCGAGCAGGTCCCGGCAGGTGGCGACCTGGTCGGCCTCCAGCAGCGAGTCACCGACCTCGTAGTCGAGCGCGGCCAGGAAGGTGAAGCACATCCCGCCACCGATCAGCAGGGTGTCGACCTTGGGCAGCAGCGACTGGATCACGGCCAGCTTGTCGGAGACCTTGGAGCCGCCGAGGACGACCACGTAGGGCCGCTCGGGGTCGCCGGTCAGCTTGCCGAGCACCTCGAGCTCCTTGAGCACCAGCCCGCCCGCGTAGTGCGGGAGCAGCCCGGCGACGTCGTACACGCTGGCGTGCTTGCGGTGCACGGCGCCGAACGCGTCGTCGACGTAGGCGTCCCCGAACGCGGCGAGCTGCGCCGCGAAGGCGCCCCGCTCGGCCTCGTCCTTGCTGGTCTCCCCCGCGTTGAAGCGCAGGTTCTCCAGCAGCGCGACCTGACCGTCGGCGAGGCCGGCGACGATGCCCTGGGCGGATTCGCCCACCGTGTCGGCGGCGAAGGCGACCGGCGCGCCGAGCAGCTCACCGAGCCGGGCCGCGACCGGGGCCAGCGTGTACTTGGGGTCCGGCGCGCCCTTGGGGCGGCCGAGGTGCGAGAAGACGACCACCTTCGCGCCCGCGTCGCGCAGCGCCGTGATGGTCGGCAGGACGGCGCGGATCCGGCCGTCGTCGGTGATGGTGGATCCGTCGAGCGGAACGTTGAGGTCGGCGCGTACGAGTACGCGCCGACCGGCAACACCCTCGCTCAACAGGTCGTCGAGCGTTTTGGTCACAGCGAGCCGCCCACCAGACCGACGAGGTCGACCAGGCGGTTGGAGTAGCCCCACTCGTTGTCGTACCAGCCGACGACCTTGACCTGGTCACCGATCACCTTGGTCAGGCCCGAGTCGAAGATGCACGACGCCGGGTCGGTGACGATGTCGGAGGAGACGATCTCGTCCTCGGTGTAGACCAGGAAGCCCTTGAGGGAGCCCTCGGCGGCGGCCTTGATCGCGGCGTTGATCTCCTCGACCGAGGTCTCCCGGCCGGCCGTGAAGGTCAGGTCGGTGGCCGAGCCGGTGGGCACCGGCACCCGCAGCGCGAAGCCGTCCAGCTTGCCCTTGAGCTCCGGCAGCACCAGGCCGATCGCCTTGGCGGCGCCGGTCGAGGTGGGCACGATGTTCAGCGCGGCGGCGCGGGCCCGACGCAGGTCCTTGTGCGGGCCGTCCTGCAGGTTCTGGTCCTGGGTGTAGGCGTGGATCGTGGTCATCAGGCCCTTGACGATGCCGAACTCGTCGTTGAGCACCTTGGCCATCGGCGCCAGGCAGTTGGTGGTGCAGGAGGCGTTGGAGATGATGGTGTGCGCGGCGGGGTCGTACTTGTCGTGGTTGACGCCCATCACGATGGTGATGTCTTCGTTCTTGGCGGGCGCCGAGATGATGACCTTCTTGGCGCCGTCGTCGGCGTGCACCTTGGCCTTGTTGGCGTCGGTGAACAGGCCGGTCGACTCGATCACGACGTCGGCGCCCAGGTCGCCCCAGGGCAGCTTGGCCGGGTCGCGCTCGGCGAACGCCTTGAAGGTGTGCCCGCCGACGGTGATCTCGTCTGCGGTGGCCTTCACCTCCTGGCCGAGCCGGCCCAGGATCGTGTCGTACTTGAGCAGGTGGGCCAGGGTCGCGTTGTCGGTGAGGTCGTTGACACCCACGATCTGGATGTCGGCGCCCTGCGCCTGGGCCGCGCGGAAGAAGTTACGGCCGATGCGGCCGAAGCCGTTGATACCAACCCGGATGGTCACGGAAGAGTTCTCCTCGGGCAGTTCGAGCGCCCGCCTCCGCTCAGGCAAGACGCCGCGTGGTCATGACAACTGCTGAACGGCGCAGCGGCCTCGTCGCCGAACGGTTACGACCTTACCGAAGAGTTCGGATCGACCGTCAGGTGGGCTCGGACACCCGCCGGTAACAAGCCGGCGACGTCCCGGGCGGCGTCCCCGACCGCGGTCAGCTGGCCATCATCTCCGGGGTGACCGCTGCCTCGGTGTCCGGAATGCCCAGGTCACGGGCGCGCTTGTCGGCCAGTGCCAGCAGTCGGCGGATCCGGCCGGCGATCGCGTCCTTGGTCAGCGGCGGGTCGGCCAGCGCGCCCAACTCCTCCAGCGACGCCTGCCGGTGCTCCAGCCGCAACGTGCCGGCGCTGGTCAGGTGCCGGGGCGCGGTGCCGTCGAGGATCTCCAGCGCCCGGGTGACCCGGGCCGCGGCGGCCACCGCGGCGCGGGCCGAGCGGCGCAGGTTGGCGTCGTCGAAGTTGGCCAGCCGGTTGGCGGTGGCCCGGACCTCGCGGCGTACCCGGCGCTCCTCCCAGGCCAGCACGCTGGCGTGCGCGCCGATCCGGGTGAGCAGCGCGGCGATCGCGTCGCCGTCCTTGACCACGACCCGGTCGACCCCGCGCACCTCGCGGGCCTTGGCGCTGACGCCGATCCGGCGGGCCGCGCCGACCAGCGCGAGCGCCGACTCCGGGCCGGGGCAGGTGATCTCCAGCGCGCAGGAGCGGCCCGGCTCGGTCAGCGAGCCGTGCGCCAGGAACGCGCCCCGCCAGGCCGCCACCGCGCAGCACATGTTGGCCGACACCACGTGCGGGGGCAGTCCGCGTACCGGCCGGCCACGCACGTCGAGCAGGCCGGTCTGGCGGGCCAGCGCCTCGCCGTCCTTGACCACCCGGACGATGTAGTGGCTGCCCTTGCGCAGCCCGCCGGAGGCGAGCACGTGGATCTCGCTCGGAGTACCCGTACACCTCGGCGACCTCGCGGCGCAGCCGGCGGGCCACCGCGCCGGTGTCCAGCTCGGCCTCCACCACCACCCGGCCGGAGACGATGTGCAGGCCGCCGGCGAAGCGCAGCAGAGCCGCCATCTCCGATCGCCGGCAGCATGGTTTGGGCACGTCGACCCGGCTCAGCTCGTCCTTGACCGAAGCGGTCATCGCCATCGTGTCGTCACCTCGCGCGCCCAGGGTCCGGTGCATTTCATCATGCGACGCCCAGCACCGGTGCCAGCGCCGCCGCCAGCGCGGCCGGGTCATGCCGGGGCCCCCGTCGTCCACCGCGACCGGCGCCAGCACGAGCCGGGCACCCAGCGATTCTGCCGCACGCGGACCTGTTCAGGGTCGCCCACGGCTTTCCCGTCGGCAAGAACTACATCGACCCGCAGGCCCGGAAGGTAACGGGCAAGCGCCCGCAGATGGTCCGGCAGCGACAGACCGGCCGTCTCCTTCTCGGCCGCCAGGTTCAGGGTGACCAGCCCGCGGGCCTGGCTCGCGGTGATCGCCTCGGCCAGATCTGGCACCAGCAGATGCGGGATCACCGCGGTGTACCAGGAGCCCGGGCCGAAGATCAGCCAGTCGGCCTCGGCCACCGCCTGGACCGCCTCGGCGCAGGCCGGCGGGGCGGGCGGCAGCAACCGTACCTGCTCGACGTGGCTCGGCGGTGATCGCCACCTGGTGCTGGCCGCGGACGGTCGCGGTGGACGCCGTCCGGCCGGCTCACCGTCGCCTCGATGCCGACCGGCTCCGGCGACATCGGCAACACCCGGCCCCGGGCCTGGACCAGGGTGGCCGCGTGGGCGAGCGCGACGACCGGGTCGCCGTACATCTCCATCAGCCCGCACAGCACCAGGTTGCCGACCGCGTGCCCGGCCAGCGGGTCGGCCGCCGGCGAACCGGTGCTGGAACAGCCGCGCGGTCGACTGCGGCCACCGGGTCGGCGGCCGGCCAGCGCGGCCAGCGCCTGGCGCAGGTCACCCGGGGGCAGGCTGCCGCGTTCGGCCCGCAGCCGGCCGCTGGAGCCGCCGTCGTCGCCGACCGTCACCACCGCGGTGATGTCCAGCGCCGGGCAGCCGGCGCAGCGCGCGCAGCGGCGCGGACAGCCCGTGCCCGCCGCCGAACGCGACGACCTTCACTTTTGCGGCGTCGCCGCCGCGCCTGTTCCGCTCACTCGCGGCCCATCATTCGCGGCCCAGGTCGCGGTGCTGGGCGTTGGCCAGCACGCGCAGCTCACGCAGGCGGCGGGCGAGCTCCTCGGCGATCGCGACGCTGCGGTGCTTGCCGCCGGTACAGCCGACCGCGACGGTCAGGTAGCGCTTGCCCTCCCGCTCGAAGCCGGGCGCGGTCGCGTTGATCAGCCGGGCGTACGTCTCCACGAACGTGCCCGCGCCGCGCTGGTCCAGCACGTACCGGCTGACGGCCTCGTCCCTGCCGGTGTGCTCGCGCAGCTCCGGCACCCAGTACGGGTTGGGCAGGAAGCGCGCGTCGAGCACGAAGTCGGCGTCGGGCGGCAGCCCGTACTTGAAGCCGAAGGACAGCACGGTCACCCGCAGCCGCCGGGTGTCCTCGCCGCCGAACATCTCCTCGACCCGGCCGCGCAGCTGGTTGACGTTGAGGTGGCTGGTGTCGATGAGCACGTCGGCCTGCTCGCGCGCCTGGCCCGAGCAGCTCCCGTTCGGCCGCGATGCCCTCGGCCAGCCGGCCGTCGCCCTGCAGCGGGTGCGACCGGCGGACGCTCTCGAACCGGCGGATCAGCACGTCGTCGTCGGCGTCGACGAACACCACCCTGGGCGTGAAGCCGCGGTCCCGCAGCGCCTGCGACCGCGCCGGCCAGGTCGGTGGAGAACGCCCGGCTGCGCACGTCGAGCACCATCGCGGTGTGCCGGGCCGCCCCGCCGGCCGCGTAGGCCAGCTCCGCCATGTCCAGCATCAGCGCCTGCGGCAGGTTGTCCACCACGTAGTAGCCGACGTTCTCCAGCGCCCGCGCGACCGTGCTGCGCCCGCCACCGGACACCCCGGTCACGATCACCAGGTCGGTGTCACCGCGAGCGGCTCGTCGCTCGCCGACCACTTCGCCCCCGGTCGCCCCGTCCGCGACTGACATCCTAAGCGGCCGCCCGGCCACCACCATCGCTGCCGCGCGCCGCGCCGTCACCCGGCCGGCGTCACCGGCCCGCGTCTCCGCACGTCTCCACCGGACTGCCGCTCGGTCGGCCTGCGCGGCCGCTCCGTCGGCATGGCCGGCCACTTCCACCGGCGACGGCCTGCGTCACGTCGGGCCGGCGGCGTCGCCGGAACGGCTGCATCCGGCTGGGCCGTCTGGCCGCCCGCCGGGACGGCATGCGTCCGCTGGGCCGGCAGCTCGGCGGTGGCGGTGGCGTCGGGGTTGAGGGCGGCGACGATCGCCTCGGCGGTGCGGGCGCCGATGCCGGGGACCTCGGCGATCTCCTCGACGGTCGCCGTCCGCGAGCCGCTTGAGCGAGCCGAACTGGGTCAGCAGCGCCTTGCGCCGGATCTCGCCCAGGCCCGGGAACGGCGTCGAGCGTGGAGGCCGTCATCCGCTTGGAGCGCCGCTCCCGGTGGAACGTGATGGCGAACCGGTGCGCCTCGTCGCGGACCCGCTGCAGCAGGTAGAGCGCCCTCGGAGGTGCGCGGCAGGATGAGCGGGAACGCGTCGTCGGGCAGCCACACCTCCTCCAGCCGCTTGGCCAGCCCGCACAGCGTGATGTCGGCGATGCCCAGCTCGGCGAGCACCTGGGCGGCGGCGTTGACCTGCGGCTCGCCGCCGTCGACCACGACCAGCTGCGGCGGGTAGGCGAACTTGCGCGGCCGCCCGGTGGTCGGATCGATGCCCGGCCGGTCGGGGTCGTCCTCGACGATGCGCGGCGGCGGCCTCCAGGTAGCGGGCGAACCGGCGGCGCAGCACCTCGGAGATCGCCGACAGGTCGTCGGTCGCCCCGCTTGACCGCGAAGCGCCGGTACTCGCTCTTGCGGGCCAGCCCGTCCTCGAACACCACCATGCTGGCGACCACGTCGGTGCCCTGGATCTGGGACACGTCGTAGCACTCGATGCGCAGCGGCGCGGTCTCCATGCCCAGCGCCTCGGCGATCTCCTCCAGCGCCTTGCTGCGGGTGGTCAGGTCGCCGGCCCGGCGCAGCTTGTGCTGGGCGAGCGCCTGGCCGGCGTTGCGGGCGACCGTCTCCATCAGCGCCTTCTTGTCGCCGCGCTGCGGCACCCGCAGGCGTCACCCGGCTGCCCCGGTGCTCGCGACAGCCAGTCGGTCAGCGCCTCGGCGTCCGGCGGCAGCTCCGGCACCAGCAGCTCGCGGGGCACGTCGGTCTCGCCGTGCTCGGGCGCCGTAGACCTGGGATGCAGAAGTGGTGCACCAGGTCGCCGGTGGTCAGCTCCTCGGTCTTCTCCACCACCCAGCCGCGCTGGCCGCGGACCCGGCCGCCGCGCACGTGGAAGACCTGCACGGCGGCCTCCAGCGGGTCTTCGGCGAAGGCCACCACGTCGGCGTCGGTGCCGTCGCCGAGCACCACGGCCTGCTTCTCCATCGCCCGGCGCAGCGCGCGCCAGGTCGTCGCGCAGCCGGGCGGCCCGCTCGAACTCCAGGTCGGCCGAGGCCGCCTGCATCTCCTTCTCGAGCCGGCGCATCATCTTGTCGGTCTAGCCGGCCATGAAGTCGCAGAAGTCCTCGACGATGTGCCGGTGCTCGGCGGCGCTCGACCCGGCCGACGCACGGGCGCCGAGCACTTGCCGATGTAGCCGAGCAGGCAGGGCCGGCCGATCTGGCCGGCGCGCTTGAACACCCCGGCCGAGCAGGTGCGCGCCGGGAAGACCCGCAGCAGCAGGTCGAGCGTCTCGCGGATGGCCCAGGCGTGCGCGTACGGGCCGAAGTAGCGCACGCCCTTGCGCTTGGCGCCGCGCATCACCTGCAGCCGGGGATACTCCTCGTCGAGGGTGACGGCGAGGTACGGGTAGGACTTGTCGTCGCGGTAGCGGACGTTGAACCGCGGGTCGTACTCCTTGATCCAGGCGTACTCCAGCTGCAGCGCCTCGACCTCGGTGCCCACCGTGACCCAGTCGACCGACGCGGCGGTGGTGACCATCTGCTGGGTGCGCGGGTGCATCGCCCACGGGTCGGCGAAGTAGGAGTTGAGCCGTTGGCGCAGGCTCTTGGCCTTGCCGACGTAGATCACCCGGCGCGTCGCGTCACGGAACCGGTAGACCCCGGGGGCGTCGGGGATGGTGCCGGAAGCGGGGCGGTACGAGGACGGGTCGGCCACGGGCGCAAGCGTAGTCCGGGGCACCGACAGCAACCGGACGCTGCGCGGGAAAGCCCACTAGGCTCGCGTCCGTGGAGGGACTGGAGCAGGCTGTCGTACTGGTCGCCGTGGTGTTCGTGATCGCCGCGGTGGCCCGCCGGTTCGGGCTGCTCGCGCCGATCCTGTTGGTGATCGCCGGGCTGGCGCTGTCACTGGTGCCCGGCTTCCCGGAAGTGGCGCTCGACCCCGACCTGGTACTCGATCGGCATCCTGCCGCCGCTGCTCTACGTGGCCGCGCTGGAGACCTCGGTACCCGCGTTCCGGGTGAACCTGCGCCCGATCCTGCTGCTCGCCGTCGGCCTGGTGATCTTCACCACCGTGGCCGTCGGGCTGGTGGTGCACGCGCTGCTGCCGGACGTACCCCTGTCCATCTGTTTTGCCTTCGGCGCGGTGGTGGCGCCCACCGACGCGATCTCCGCCACCGCGATCGGCCGGCGGATCGGGCTGCCCCGCCGGCTGGTCACCATCCTGGAGGGCGAGAGCCTGGTCAACGACGCCAGCGCGCTGGTGCTGTTCCGGGTGGCGGTGGCCGCGGCAGTCGGTTCGGCGGTCAGCGCCGGCGGGGTCGGCACTGGACTTCCTGCTGGCGGCCGGCGGCGGGCTGGTGATCGGCGCGCTGGCCGCCTGGCTGATCGGCCTGCTGCACAAGCGGATCAAGGATCCGTTGCTGGACAACACGCTCTCCCTGCTCACCCCGTTCATCGTGGTGATCCCGCGCGGAGGCGGTGCACGCCTCCGGGGTGGTCGCGGTGGTGGTGGTCGGGCTGGCGCTGGGGCACCGCTGGCCGACGCTGATGTCGGCCGCCTCCCGGCTGCAGATGGAGGCGTTCTGGAAGGTGGTCAACTTCCTGCTGGAGGGCTCCGTCTTCCTGGTCACCGGCCTGCAGCTGCGCAGCATCCTGACCGACCTGGACGGCCCGGCCGAGCCGGGTCGTCGGGATCACCGCGGCGGTGCTCGGCACGGTGATCGCGGCCCGGTTCGTCTGGATGTACCCGGCCACCTACCTGCCCCGGTTCCTGATCCCGGCGATCCGCCGCGCCGACCCGTACCCGCACATCAAGGTGCCGACGCTGCTCGCCTGGGCCGGGATGCGCGGGGTGGTCACGCTGGCCACCGCGCTGGCGCTGCCGGCCACCCTGGCGGGCGACGCGAGCTACCCGCGTGACCTGTTTGTCTGGCTGGCGTTCGCGGTGATCATCGGCAGCCTGCTGCTGCAGTCGACCACCCTGCCGCTGCTCGCCCGCTGGCTGCGCATTCCGCCCGACGATCCGACCACCGACCTGCTCGCCGAGGCGAGCGTGCAGAACCAGGCCAGCCGGGCGGCCAAGCGCAAGATCGAGCGAGTTCTCGGACAGCGCTCCGGAACAGGTGGTCGAGCGGCTGCGCACGCTGGCCCTGCACCGCAGTAACCTCGCCTGGGAGCGGCTGGGCCAGGACGGCCGGGAGACCCCGACCCAGGCGTACAAGCGGCTGCGGCAGGAGATGCTCGACGTGGAGCGGGAGGTTTTCCGCATCCGCCCGGGACCGCGGGGAGATCGCCGAGCAGGTGCTCCGCCGCGCCCAGCGGGAACTGGACCTGGAAGAGTCGATGTTGGAACGTATCGGGGAATGAGGAGCCGGACCATGTGTGAGCACCTGATCGCCGTCGGCCAGCCGGAGCGGCCTACCGACATCAAGGGCTGCGAGGACTGCCTGGCCGAGGGCCGCTCGGACTGGGTACACCTGCGGGAGTGCCTGAACTGTCGCGCCATCCGCTGCTGTGACTCGTCGCCGCGCAAGCACGCCACCGCGCACTACCGGGCCGACGCGCACCCGGTGATCCGCTCGGCCCAGCCGGGCGAGACCTGGCGCTGGTGCTACGTCGACGAGGAAGCCGGCTGATCGACCCGGCCGCCGGCCCGTTGGCCGCCGCGGCCATCACCAGCTCAACCACGGCCCGGGAACGCCACAGCCCGGGAACCACAGCCCGAAAACGCGGCGTCCCGGGGCACGGTCCTCGACCGGCCCCGGGACCGCGCGGGAACGCGGGTCGCTGTGCCGGCCGTCAGCCGACCGAGATCTGGCCGTCGGCGACGGTGACCGTCTTCTCCGGCAGCGGCTGCTGGTCGTTCTTGTTAGCGCCACGGGCGGCGGTGACCACCGAGCCGTCGGTGATGGAGAACTGGCTGCCGTGACAGGTGCAGTTGATCGTGCCGTCCTTGACCGAGCCGACCGGCAGTTCTGGTGGGTGCAGGTGGCGCTGAAAGCCTTGAACTGACCGGCCTTCGGCTGGGTGACCACCACGTTGTCGGCGCTGAAGATCATGCCGCCGCCGACCGGGATGTCGGCTGGTCTTGGCGATCGACCTCGTCGTCGCCGCCCGGAGTCGTCGGACGAGGCCGCGGTGCTCGGCGCGGCGGCCGGGCTGGAGGGGGTACTCCCCTGGGCGTCGTTCTTGTCGTCGGAGCCACAGGCGGCGAGTGCCCCGGTCACACCGAGCAGGCCGAGTGCCCCGGCTCCGACCGAGCACCACCCGCCGGTTGGTCAGGCCGCTGTCGTCCGTGCCGTCTGACATATCTCCTCCATTGCTGGGAAATCACGATGCCCTGGGGTACGCGCCGGGAGCAGCCCGGTTCAGTAGCAGTCCTACGCAGCCCACCTGGGTACCACATGGGACTCTCCTGTGTGCCGGCTGTATGCCCGGTGGGAAACGGCTGCCACCAGGCAGAGCCGCACCCCGACGGACGGTATCAGTCGATGTTCATCGATGGAAGGGCGCAGTCCGGGCGGATACTCCGACCTCAGCCGCGGCCACCCGCGGCAGCCCGCGCGCGCCGGCGCCTTGGCGGCCGCCTTCACCGCGGCTTTCGCAGGCGCCTTGGCCCCGACCCTTGTCGGCTGCTTGCCCACAGACTGCCCGGCCACGGGCTGCCCGGCCACTGCCTCGCTGCCGCCGCCCTGGCCGGAGCCGACTTCGCGGCGGCCTTCACGGGCGCCTTGACGGCGGTCTCGGGGTGCCTTGGCCGCCGCCTTGGCGCGGACGCCTTCCGGCGTGGCGGCCACGGTTGCGGCCGGCTTTGCCGCTGCCTTCACCGCGGGGTCGCCGGGTGGCCCGGGGTTCGGTCTGGCCGTTGGCCTTGGCGGCCCGGGTGAGCGCCTCCGGCGAGCCGATCGGCTCCCCGGTCAGGCCGAGGACGTGCCGCAGGAACGCGCCGGTGTGGCTCTCCGGCACCTCGGCCAACTCCTCCGGGGCTGCCGGTCGCGAGCACCACGCCGCCCCGGTGGCCGCCCTCCGGCCCCATGTCGATCAGGTGGTCGGCGGTCTTGATGACATCGAGGTTGTGCTCGATGACGATGACCGTGTTTCCCTTGTCCACCAGGGATTCCAGCACCATGAGCAGCTTGCGGATGTCTTCGAAGTGCAGGCCGGTGGTGGGCTCGTCGAGGACGTAGACGGTGCGGCCGGTGGAGCGCTTCTGCAGCTCGGACTGGCGAGCTTCACGCGCTGCGCCTCGCCGCCGGAGAGGGTGGGTGCGGGCTGACCCATCCGCACGTACCCGAGGCCGACCTCGACCAGCGTCTTGAGGTGCCGGTGGATGGCCGGGATCGCCTCGAAGAAGCCGGACGCCTCCTCGATCGGCATGTCCAGCACCTCGGCGATGGTGCGGCCCTTGTAGTGCACCTCCAGGGTCTCCCGGTTGTACCGGGCCCCCTTGCACTCGTCGCACGGCACGTACACGTCGGGCAGGAAGTTCATCTCGATCTTCTTGGTGCCGTCGCCGGCGCACTCCTCGCAGCGGCCGCCCTTGACGTTGAAGGAGAACCGCCCCGGCCCGTACCCGCGCACCTTCGCCTCGGTGGTCTCCGCGAACAGCTTGCGGATGTTGTCGAAGACGCCGGTGTAGGTGGCCGGGTTGGAGCGCGGCGTGCGCCCGATCGGCGACTGGTCGACGCCGACCACCTTGTCGACCTGGTCCAGCCCGGTGACCTTGGTGTGCCGGCCGGGGACCATCCGCGCGCCGTTGACCTGGTTCGCGAGCACCGCGTAGAGGATGTCGTTGACCAGGGTGGACTTGCCGGAGCCGGAGACCCCGGTGACCGCGATGAACTGGCCGAGCGGGAACGGCACGGTGAGGTTCTTCAGGTTGTGCTCGCGGGCCCCGAGCACCACGAGTTCCCGGCCCGGGGTCTGCGGCCGGCGCACGTCCGGGGTGGGGATCTGCCGGCGGCCGGAGAGGTAGGCGCCGGTGATCGAGCGCTCGTTGGTGAGCAGGTCCTCGAAGCTGCCGCTGTGCACGATGTGGCCGCCGTGCTCGCCCGCGCCCGGCCCGATGTCGACGACCCAGTCGGCGGTGCGGATGGTGTCCTCGTCGTGCTCCACCACGATCAGCGTGTTGCCGAGCCCGCGCAGCCGCAGCAGGGTCTCGATCAGCCGGTGGTTGTCGCGCTGGTGCAGCCCGATGGACGGCTCGTCGAGCACGTAGAGGACGCCGACCAGGCCGGAGCCGATCTGGGTGGCGAGCCGGATGCGCTGCGCCTCGCCGCCGGAGAGGGTGCCGGCGCCCCGGTCGAGGGACAGGTAGTCGAGGCCGACGTCGAGCATGAAGTGCAGCCGGGCGTTGATCTCCTTGAG
Organism: uncultured Actinomycetota bacterium; assembly: GCA_963794685.1. Lineage (GTDB taxonomy): Bacteria > Actinomycetota > Actinomycetes > Mycobacteriales > Micromonosporaceae > CAVTWH01. The sequence continues at coordinate 168,898 of CAWCFK010000020.1, forward strand.
TACCCGCTCGGCGATCATCTTCTGCCGGTCGGTGAGCTCCAGCGCGTCGAGCATCTCGGAGCACTCGCCGATGGACAGGTTGCAGACCTCGGCGATGTTGCGCCCGTCGATGGTGACCGCCAGGATCTCCGGCTTGAGCCTGGTCCCGCCGCAGGTGGGGCACGGGATGTCCCGCATGTACCCCTCGTACTTGTCGCGCGACCACTCCGACTCGGTGTCGGCGTGCCGGCGCTCCAGCCACTGCATCACGCCCTCGAACCCGGCGTAGTACGAGCGCTCCCGCCCGTACTTGTTGCGGTAGCGGACGTGCACCTGGTCGTCGGCGCCGTAGAGGACGGCCTTCTGGGCCCGGTTGGACAGCGCCCGCCACGGGGTGTCGAGGGTGAAGCCCTCCTCCTTGCCGAGCGCCTCCAGCAGCCGCAGGAAGTAGTCGAGGGTGTGTCCGGTGGCCCACGGCTGGATGGCGCCCTCGCGCAGCGACTTCTCCGGGTCCGGGATGACCAGCTCCGGGTCGACCTCCTTCTTGGTGCCCAGGCCGGTGCACTCCGGGCAGGCGCCGTAGGGGGCGTTGAAGGAGAACGACCGGGGCTCCAGGTCCTCGATCGCCAGCGGGTGGTCGTTGGGGCAGGCCAGGTGCTCGGAGTAGCGGCGTTCCCGGCCCGGGTCGGTCCTCGGGCAGGTCGACGAAGTCGAGCATCACGATGCCGCCGGCCAGCGACGAGCGCGGACTCGATGGAGTCGGTGAGCCGCTGCTTGGCCGTCGACTTCACGGCCAGCCGGTCCACCACCACCTCGATGGTGTGCTTCTCCTGCTTCTTCAACTTGGTCGGGTTGTCGCCGAGGAAGTCGGTGAGCGGGTGCACGACGCCGTCGACCCGGGCCCGGGCGTAGCCCTTGGACTGCAGCTCGGAGAAGAGGTCGAGGTATTCGCCCTTGCGGCCGCGGATCACCGGGGCGAGCACCTGGAAGCGGATGCCCTCCTCCATGGCGAGTACCCGGTCGACGATCTGCTGCGGGGTCTGCCGGGAGATCAGCTCGCCGCAGATCGGGCAGTGCGGCTGGCCGATCCGGGCGTAGAGCAGGCGGAGGTAGTCGTAGACCTCGGTGATGGTGCCGACGGTGGAGCGCGGGTTGCGGGAGGTGGACTTCTGGTCGATCGAGACGGCCGGGGAGAGCCCCTCGATGAAGTCGACGTCGGGCTTGTCCATCTGGCCGAGGAACTGCCGCGCGTAGGACGACAGCGACTCGACGTAGCGCCGCTGCCCCTCGGCGAAGATCGTGTCGAAGGCGAGACTCGACTTGCCCGACCCGGACAGCCCGGTGAACACGATCATCGCGTCGCGCGGCAGGTCCAGATTGACGTCGCGCAGGTTGTGCTCACGTGCACCACGAATGATCAGCCGGTCGGCCACTGCCCGCCCACTTCCCCGAGAAGCCCAAACACCCGGGTTGAATGCCCGGATCGTCCCCGTCTGTCGCCGATCCAGGACCGACACAGACTGCCCGGGCAATGCTAGCCACGCGGTATGACAGTTTCCGTCGCCCGCCCCCGGTGGGAGTGGGCCAACCCTCCCGACCCGCCCCGCGCAGAGCCTCCCGATGCGCCCCCGCGCAGAGCCTCCCGATGCGCCCCCCGCGCAGAGACCAACGCCGCCCGCGCCGACCGGACGCGGGCGGGTGGCGGTGCGGGTCAGCGGCGCAGTAGTTGGGCCTTGGCCGCCGAGAACTCCTCGTCGTTGAGCAGGCCCTGAGACTTGAGCTGAGCGAGCTGGTTGAGCTGCGCCATCATCGCCGGGCCGCCGTTGGTGGCCGGCGCTGCGGGGGTACCCTCGGCAGCCGGTGCCGCGCCGCCCGCCTGCTGCTGGGCGGCGGCCATTCCCGCCTGGTACGCCGCCTCCTGCTGCTGGCGCTGCTGCTCCTGCTGCGCCGCGAACTGCTGTTGCTGGTTGTGCTGCTGCTGCTCGGCGAGCTGCTGTTGCATCTGCGCCATCTGGGCCTGCTGGTCCTGGTCGGCAGAGCGGTTACGCATGCTGTTGCGGGTGAGCAGCGCGGAGGTCCCGGCTACCGCCGCCCCCCGCAGCAACGCCCCTCCCGGACGGATGAACGGCACGGCTCCTCCTCCTGGTTACTGCTCGCTCCTGCTACTGCCGACCTGCTACTGCTGGCCCTGCTACTGCCGGCCCCGGCTACGACTCCACCACGGTCACCGAGGCGATCTCCTCGACCTGGTCGGCCGGGATGCGCCCTGCCGCGGTCAGCACGCCGCCGGCGGCCTGCACCACCTCGGCCAGGTCCCGCTCCCAGCTGCGCTCCACGATCAGCGCCATCGCCGAGGTACCCGGCTCCTGGACCAGCCCGGCCAGCTCCTCGATGTCCGCCTCGTTGAGCAGGTGGTTGGCGGCGTACGCCTGGCGCTGCGGGGTCTGCGCCTCGATCGGCAGCTCGGCCAGCTCGATCGCGTCGACGGTGCCGTCCGGCGAACCGGCGCACCATCGCCACGTCGACCACCCGGACGTCCGACTTGCCCTCGATCCGCTCCAGGATCGCCAGCATCTCGTCCTGCTGGTCCACCCCGGGGAGGGTCAGCACAACCACTTCCAACGGCCCTAATTCCTGCATACCCCAACAATACGGGCAAGCCGGCCGCCGGCCGTGGAAATCGTCAGTGGCGGGGCGAGCTGCGCATGTCGGCCTGGCGCTGCCGCCACCACTCGTTACGCGCCTGCGCGGCCACCCGGACGCCGGAGCGCCGGGCCTGATAGGCGAGTTCCCGGTGCAGTTTGAGCCAGCTCTCGTACCGGCGCATCGGCAGCATGCCGGACTCCAACGCGGAGCGGACCGCGCAGCCCGGCTCCAGGTGGTGCGAGCAGTCCGCGAACCGGCAGGCGGCGGCCAGGTCGTCCACGTCGGTGAAGACCTGGTCGAGCCCGTCGGCGAGGTCGTGCAGCCCGACCGCTCGTACCCCCGGGGTGTCCAACACCGCCCCACCCCCCGGGACCGGCACCAGCGCACGGTAGGTGGTGGTGTGCCGGCCCCGGCCGTCGCTGCGGCGGATCGACTGGGTCGGCATCACGCGGGTACCCACCAATGAATTGATCAGTGACGACTTGCCGGCGCCGGACGGGCCGAGCAGGCCCAGGGTTTTGCCGCGGGTGACCAGCGGGCGCAGCGCGGCCATGCCCGCGCCGGTCTGCGCCGACACCGGCAGCACCCGCACCCCCGGCGCGGCCTCGGCCAGCTGCTCGGCCACCGTCACCGGGTCCGCGACCAGGTCGGCCTTGGTCAGGATGACCAGCGGTTGCGCCCCGGACGCCCAGGCCAGCGCGAGCAGCCGCTCCACCCGGGCCGGTTCCGGCGACGGGTCCATCGGCTCCACCACGGCCGCGGTGTCCAGATTCGCGGCGAGCACCTGGCCGTGGGACTGCTCCCCCGCGGTGGCCCGGATCACACAGGACCGGCGCGGCAGCACCGCCTCGATGGTGGCCCGGTCGTCGGGCCAGATCCGCAGCGCCACCCAGTCGCCGGCACACGGCAGCTCCACCGGGTCACGGGCGGCCCGCGCCAGCATCGCGCCGGCCAGGCTGGCCCGTTCGGCCCCGGTGGTGGTGAGGACAGTGCAGATCCCCCGGTCCACCCGGGATACCCGGGCGGGCTGGTGGTCGGATCGGTCGTACCGGGCGTACCCGGATGCGAAAACCGCGTCCCAGCCCAGGGACGCCAGATCGAAGGTCACATCAAACCCTTGTCGTCGCAGGGTGCACTCTTAATCGGTCGGCCGGCTGCGCCGCCGGGAACATCGCGACACGCAGCCCACCTCCCCTCGTCAGGTCTGCGACGCGTCGCCCTCGACGTTAGGCGGCGGGAGCGAACGTGAAAAGGGCATTTCCCTGGGTACTGGTCGGAGCGCACCTAGAGTGACCCTGGTGAGCATGGACCCACTGGACCTGGTCGACGAGCTGGATCGGGCCAACGAGCGCCTGTTCGCCTCGGTGGCGAGGCTCCCCGACGACCTCGCCGTGGCCCAGCCGTCACTGCTGCCGCACTGGACCCGGGGTCATGTCCTGACCCACCTGGCCCGGCAGGCCGATGCCCTGGTCAACCTGTTCACCTGGGTACGCACCGGCGTGGTCACCCCCGCCTACGCCAGCCCCGAAGCGCGCGCCTCGGCTATCGCGGCCGGGGCCGGGCGGCCGCTCGCCGAGCAGGTGGCCGACCTGCGGGCGGCTTCCGATCGGCTGATGGCGACCTGTCGGGAGATGACGGCGGAGGAGTGGACCCGCAGCATCGAGCTGCCGGACGGGCCGCAGGTGGCGGCGCGGTTGCCGTGGCGGCGGCTGCGCGAGGTTGAGGTGCACCACGTCGACCTGCTCACCGAGTACGAGCCGGACAACTGGCCGGAGGCGTTCTCGCATCGGCTGCTGCATGAGGTGACGGCCGACCTGCGGGGCGTTGACCTGAGCTCTGACGGTGACCGGCATCGGACACCCCGTTGTGGTCGGGTCCGGTGGGCCGGAGGTGGCCGGTAGCGCTGCCCAGCTCGCTGCTTGGCTGACCGGGCGATCCGACGGGTACGACCTCAGGGTGGCGGCGGGCGGCGCGCTGCCTGAGTTGCCTGCTTGGATGTAGGCGTGACCTACACCGGACAGGTATCCCCCGGCGGCCCGCCGCAGACCCGTGACCTCGGCGCGCTGACCATCACCAAGCTCTCCGTCGGCCCGATGGACAACAACGCGTACCTGTTGCGCTGCACCGAAACCGGCGACCAGGTACTGATCGACGCGGCCAACGAACCGGAGCGGCTGCTTGCGTCTGGTTGGGGACGCGGGGCTGACCTCGGTGGTTACCACGCACCAGCATGGGGACCACTGGTCTGCGTTGGAGCCGGTGCTCGCCGCTACCGGGGCGCTCGCCTATGCGCATCCGCTGGACGCTTCGGCGTTGCCGGTGCCTGTTGAGTTGGTGGGTGAGGGGGACAGTGTTGCGGTCGGTAGCTGCGCGCTGGAGGTCATCCACATCGCCGGGCACACGCCCGGGTCGATCGCGCTGCTCTACCGCGACCCGGCCGGGCCGCCGCACCTGTTCACCGGCGACAGCCTGTTTCCCGGCGGCGTCGGCAACACCTGGGGCGACGCCGACAACTTCCGCTCACTGATCGACGACGTCGAACACAAGCTCTTCGACCGCCTCCCCGACGACACCTGGTTCTACCCAGGCCACGGCGCCGACAGCACCCTCGGCGCGCAACGCCCGGCCATTCCAGAGTGGCGAGCACGCGGCTGGTGATCCCACCGGCGGCTCCCGGATCGGCCTCGGGAGCCGCAGACGATGTCAGCTGCACCGCCGTCGCTGGCCGGCTCGTTGATCAACTCTGCCCGAGCCGTCCCGAGTCCGCGGTCTCCAGATTGGGGGACATAGCCTAGCTCACCGACGCGTTCTGCCGGGTATCGCGTCTGTGGCAAATCGGCGGAGCCGTTATCCCATGGGTCTAGCTTTGCGCAGCTAGAGGCGAACATGCGCAGTTCTCTGGCGGACCGCTTCGGATGGCTAGCGGAAGCCAGCAAAGTGGCGACCACGCAAACATTGGTTGTCAGGCTTGCCGACCTCTCTTACGGCCACTATTGGCCCTCGCCGCCGATGACTGTGGTTTTGGGATGCTCGACGATTATCCCTTCACGGCCGCGACTGCCTCGTCCAGCCGGCTCGCCGCCTGGTAGGCGCCGGCCAGGTTGTTCCGCGAGGCCAGGGTGTTCGGGTGGTCGGCGCCGAGCACCCGTGCGCGGTCGGCCAGCGTCTGCTCGTACAGCGGGATCGCCCGCCCAGCCGCCCGCCGCCTGGTAGGCGTAGGCCAGGTTGTTCCGCGAGGTCAGGGTGTCTGGGGGTGGTCGGCGCCCAGCACCCGCTCGCGGTCGGCCAGGGTCTGCTCGTACAGCGGGATCGCCCGCCCAGCCGACCCGCCGACCTGGTAGGCGTCGGCCAGGTTGTTCCGCGAGGTCAGGGTGTCGGGGTGGTCGGCGCCCAGCACCCGCTCGCGGTCGGCCAGGGTCTGCTCGTACAGCGGGATCGCCTCGCCCAGCTGCCCGCCGCCTGGTAGGCGCCGGCCAGGTTGTTCCGCGAGGTCAGGGTGTCGGGGTGGTCGGCGCCCAGCACCCGCTCGCGGTCGGCCAGGGTCTGCTCGTACAGCGGGATCGCCTCGCCCAGCCGCCCGCCGCCTGGTAGGCGCCGGCCAGGTTGTTCCGCGAGGCCAGGGTGTCGGGGTGGTCGGCGCCCAGCACCCGTTCGCGGTCGGCCAGGGTCTGCTCGTACAGCGGGATCGCCCGCCCAGCCGGCCCGCCGCCTGGTAGGCGCCGGCCAGGTTGTTCCGCGAGGTCAGGGTGTCGGGGTGGTCGGCGCCCAGCACCCGCTCGCGGTCGGCCAGGGTCTGCTCGAACAGCGGGATCGCCTCGCCCAGCCGGCCCGCCGCCTGGTAGGCGCCGGCCAGGTTGTTCCGCGAGGTCAGGGTGTCGGGGTGGTCGGCGCCGAGCACCCGCTAGCCGGTCGGCCAGCGGCCTGCTCGTACAGCGGGATCGCCTGGCCCAGCCCACCCGCCGCCTGGTAGGCGGCGGCCAGGTTGTTCCGCGAGGTCAGGGTGTCGGGGTGGTCGGCGCCGAGCACCCGCTCGCCGGTCGGCCAGGGTCTGCTCGAACAGCGGGATCGCCTGGCCCAGCCGCCCGCCGCCTGGTAGGCGCCGGCCAGGTTGTTCCGCGAGGTCAGGGTGTCGGGGTGGTCGGCGCCGAGCACCCGCTGCCGGTCGGCGAGGGTCTGCTCGAACAGCGGGATCGCCTCGCCCAGGCGGCCCGCCGACCCGTAGGCGCCGGCCAGGTTGTTCCGCGCGGTCAGGGTGTCGGGGTGGTCGGCGCCGAGGAGCCGTAGGGTATCGGCGGCGACCTGTTCGAAGAGGGTGATCGCCTCGCCCAGCCGGCCCGCCTCCTGGTAGGCGTAGGCCAGGCTGTGCCGCGTGGCTCAAGGGCTTCAAACCCAACCGCCCCCAAATCGGTTCGGCTATGTCCCGACGCGTCGTCACCAGCACCCGGCCATGGCCCTGCACTGCCCCCAACAGCGGCCGTATGGCACCTGGATCCTCGACGTTGTCCAATACCAACAACCAACCATCGTGAGACTGCAACCAGCTCACCGCCCAGTCGAAGCCCTCGGCCCCCGACACGGACGCAAGCCGGTCCGCCAACGACGCAACACCGTCGGCCAGCAGGTTCTTCGTCTCAGCGCTGACCCACCACACCACCCGATGGTCAACCAGATGTCGGTGCGCATACTGAAGCGCCAGCTCTGTCTTGCCTACCCCGCCCAACCCGTGCAGCGCCTGACCGATTACCCCCCGGTTTCCGCGAGCGCAGCCTCCACCGTGGCCAACTCGTCAACCCGACCCACGAACAGATCCGTCGCCACCCGGGCAGATTGTGGACAGGCGAGTAGGGCTCAACCTCGGCTGCGGCGGGCACCGCCTGGGTCTGCTGGATGTTGGTCACGGATACATCGCCATACACGTGTTGCGCCACGACCGATCCCTGATGGCCGATATCGCCGGCTCCATGATCCAGGCATCAGCCCCCTCGGCGGCATCAGGAACGTCAACCACGCGTCGACCGATGCGACCACGCACAAATTCCCAGCTCACGTAGGCCATCACCGCAGTCACGAAGCCGGCACAGGTTGGCCAGGACCAACCACTAGATAGCAGATTGGTCCAAAACCCCCCCCCGATCCCGAACAGAGCAGAGAGTGCGGCGCCCAGGCCGGATCGCCATCCACCACTCAACCTGCCCACCTACTAAATGACCTGCCAACCGACGACGCTGGGTGTCGTCGTTGTCGCTCGCGGTCCACGCTGACCATCCCACCACCGAATCACGGCCGCGGGACACCGCCGTCCAGACGGGCTCCATCGACCACAAGGCCGACGAACCGGCCAGCGCCATCGCACCCACCGCCGTAGTGGGCCTGCGGCAAAACCTGGTACCCCAGTCCGGCCGGTCGGCGGCACATACATGGCAGCGGCGGCCCCTGGGGAAAGGTTTCCGCTGCTCAACGCCTGTGACGAGGACGCTCTGTAAAGCCGTCGCGAGAGCTACGAAGGTTCGAACCTTCACCCGCCACCGGCTAGTCGAAAGGGCCCCTGACCTGTACCAACGGGCCGGGGCCTTCTGCTGTCCACGGTCGTGAGTGGCTTCGGCTGCCCCTCGGTAGCCGTCGCATCGGGCACGCATCGGGGGGGCAACCATCCCATCCCGTCTGCCATCGGCCGCACCGAGGTGGAGGCGGAACCTGGTCCCCGGAGCCGAGCGCTCCCGCCCAAGGCACTACTTAGCTCGTGACGGATGACCCGGTGCCGGGCCGTTTCGTGGTCGTGGTCCTGGTCGCGATGAAAGTGGCAGGTGGAGGGAGCGGCGGCCCGCGGGTACAAGCGAAGCGAGTGGGTGGCCGGGACCGGCTGCGGCGGGAGCAACGATCCTGGCCACGGCGGGGCGCGAGCCGGGTCTCCGCAAGTGCTATGCATGGCGCTATCCCACCCCGGTGCAAAGCTCCTTGATGGTTGCCATAACAACAGGTGCGCGTGCGGCGACAAAATCCTCCAGAGATCCACTAGAGTAGTCGAAATCGTTGGGATCCGGGAGCAAATTCGAGCGAAACACGTCCGGTGCGTAAAATCCGTGCTCGTCAATCAATCGCGGAAGGTATTCGTGCGGATCGGAGTCGCTGACCTTGGTATTCTCCGATGCGGACAGCATACAGAAATTGAGGAGAAGATTCCTCTCGACTTCTGGCCTCTCTCTCCGCAGGAAGGCCTCGGGGTAAATGTGGTGGAATTGCCTCTTGTTGTAGACGGATAGCGCATCACTGGTGTCGATCGGCGCCCCGTTCGTAAGGTTCTTTGGGTGCCGTTTCGGCGAGGGCAAGTACGAATGCGGCAGAGCGGGAGTTATTTTTTCGGAATACGAGTCTACGCAAGACGAGGTCGCTTGGCGGCTGCCCGTAGGCTTCCAACTCGCCGCCACTGATGACGAAGTCTTGAATCCCTTCCAAGTCCTTCGAGATGAAATTTTCGGACGCGCCTCGGTAGCGCTCCGAGAAGGCGGTTGTCGAACCATTGGCGGACACGCCTGAGTTGGTCGGCCGTCAAGGTCGGATTGTGCGAGAGGATGTAGCAAAGAATGACCATGTGAGCTTCATAAGGCAAGAAGTCCATGGAGTGAATGCGAAAGTCCGTGATTAGCTGGTCGACAGTCCTTTGCAGCGCCTTCTTCGCCTGTACGGCGAGCTCATCCATCTGCGCTGGCGTCTTCTTGCGAAGTGTCATAATGCGTTCCTTGGCTATGGAACGATTGGTAATCGCAGATAGGCACTTGAGGATTGTCGTTCGCGGAATATCGCCGTAGCTCTTCGTCGCCAGACTAAGTGCGATCTCTTCAGCTTTATCATTGAGATCAAAGGTCTTCGACCACGTCGCCGCCACCATTTAGATCAAAAATCGACAGTTTCGTCGCAGAATTGTTAATGCGCTCGAAGATTGGGCATACTTCCTCGACCGTAAGTCCCTTGAGAATGACGACGGGAATTCGATAATTCGTGAAGACGTGGACGAGGTTATCGAGTCGATCCTGGAGTTCAGGCGCTTCGGGGATGTGATCCGAAGCGCCGTCCGAAAGTTGAGTAGCTCCGTGGTTCGAAAGATCCAACGGAGTGGAAAGCTGACTACCGAGAACGCAGTACCGTCGTCTGGGGTTTCGAATGACTCAGTTTCAAGGTTGTAGCTCGCAGCAAATCCGCTGTCGGCTGGCTCGGCCCCCAAGGCCGCGTACACGACAGTAAGTCGTTGTTGGCCGTCGGTGACGTCGGTCGGGCTGAGCTCCTCAGTCTCGGGCAGGCGAAAGTCGCCGATATTCCGCTCGACAGCGAGCTTCTCCGAGGTCTTCCAAAGCAGAAGGCTACCAACCGGATAATTGCTTGCGATGCTATCCAGCAATTCGAGCGCCTGGGCGGCCTTCCAGACGAACGGGCGTTGAAATTGAGGCACCTTGATGGCACCGTCGCGGACATCTTTGATCAAGTCCGCCAGGATAGGCGTCTTGGTCTCCAGCTTGCTCGAAACGTTCGCGCGCGCATAGCCGGTAAGCATAGGCATACCGAAGCGAGCCGCGATGCGACCACTGAACCGCGTGTTTCTGGGCATTCCGGCCGGCGCACGGCCGATGCTGGCCGGAGGTCGCCAGCAGGCCTGGAGCCACACCGCGTCATCCGCTCATCGTTGGACCAGACCGGACACGCTGTGGGGCCGACATGGTGGAGACGATGATTCCTGACCAGTTCCGCTCGGATGTGGAACGGCTGTGGGACTACCACGACATGGGTCACGAGCCGCGCCGCTGTGATGTGGGAATCGGACTGGGCAGCCATGACCCCGGCGTCGCCGTCGTTGCTGTTGACCTGTTCAAGCGGGGGATGTTTCCGCTGATCGTGTTCAGCGGCGCGAACGCGCCGACGACCATCGAGGCCTTTCCGCGCGGCGAGGCCGTCCACTACCGCGAGTACGCGCTGGAACAGGGCGTACCAGCCGAGCGCGTGCTCGCCGAAACCAAGGCCACCAACACCGCCGAGAACCTCACCCTTACCCGGCAACTCCTCGCCGACCAGGGCGTCCAGCCAGGCTCAGTGCTCCTGATGTCGCGTCCGTACCAGCAACGACGCGCGTTCGCGACATGCAGGATGGTGTGGCCGGAGGTAGAGGTGGTGTGTGCGTCCCGGCCGCTGTCGCTGGATGACTACGTCGTCAGCATCGGGGACGTGAAGCGGGTCATCGACATGCTGGTGGGTGACACGCAACGAATCGAGGAGTACGCCCGGCGCGGCTTCGCGGTACCGCAGGAGATCCCGCCGGACGTCGCTGCAGCGTACGACCGCCTGGTTGACGCAGGGTTCACCAGCCGCTTGGTGTAACGGTCGGCGTCACAAGACAGCTGGATCCGCAGCAGAACGACCGGGGCTGAGCGCTGCCCGAGTCCGTTCGATGTCTGTCAGATCGGGCCACACTGCTTCGGCGCCGGCATCGCGGAGCGCTTCGGCAGAGTCGGAGCCGGATGCGACGCCGATACTGCGAGCGCCGCCCTGCCGACCGGCGTTGATGTCGTGGGTGCTGTCGCCGATGATCACCGTGTTGTCACGAGCGAAGGTGGTGCCGTACCTCTGCTTCGCCCGCGACTGAGCGATCGCGACCAGGGCCGGTCGGTCCTGGTCGTCGTCCCCGTACGCACCGACTTCGAGGTCGAGATACCTGTCCAGGCCGAACGTCTTCAGCTTGGTGGCGGAGACCGCACGGAGATTGCCGCTGAGCACGCTCTGCACGACTCCCGGGTCGGTAGCCAGCGCGGCGAGAACCTCCCGTGCGCCAGGCAGCACCCGTCCACGAGTGCGCAACTCGTCCTGGTGTTGTTCGTACTCCTGGGCGAGTGCCTCCACATACCGGGAGAGGTACGGCTCGTCCTCGGTAATGCCGTGCAGCCGCAGGGTGGCGATCAGGATGGAGGTCTCGGTCTGGCCGGTGACCTCGGCGGCCTGTTCCATCGCTTGCCCGGTCGCCCACTCGAACGCGCGGCGGTAGAACTCCGAGCCCAGTCCTCGCGTCTCCAACAGCGTGTGGTCGATGTCCCAGAGCACCAGGACGGATCGGGTCGAGGCATCGGCCATTCGGGACTCCCGTCGGCGTCGGATGGCTGGCGACTACGTCTCAAGCGGAATCGTGTAGGCGTGGACGAAGAAGGTCTCCACTGTGGCGCGGTGAAGATGGCCGGCCAGCGCTTGGTCGCCTTCGCGCCCAAGAACGACATGGATGTGTACCTTGCCGTTGACGATCTCGCCCGTGCCGCTCAGCTCGAAGGGCTGCCTGTACTCGGTGATGGTGTCGGACTTCGCGTCATCTGCGGGCATGTTGCTGATCGCACATGCGTCGATGGCGCCGATCAGCGAGACGATGGCACCGTTGGTGATGCCTTCCTCCGCAGCCCGGCGGGTGAGGGTTTCGATGACTTCCTCGCCGGGTTTGACCGCCAGCAGCTTCATTCGACCTCCTTGTAGTCCCATAACTCTCCAGCTACAGCATTCGTTCGCGGAGATCTGCCTGTTGGGATCACCAGCCGATCTGGGCGCGGTCCTCTCCGAAGAAGCCGCCGGTCGGACCGTCGACCGGCAGGGTCGCGAGCCAGACGACGACGGCGGCTCCCGCCTCGGCAGGCCGCTCCGTTGCCCGGTACGCCATGCGCGTGTTCATCCGCCCTGGGGAACAGGAGTTCACCAGCACGCCCGTCCCGGCAAGCTCAGCGGCGAGTACCCGGGTCACTGCGTTGAGCCCTGCCTTCGATACCCGGTACGAGACGTTGGTGCCGGACATGGTCGCTAGGGAGGCCATGCCACTGCTGACGTTGACGATGCGGCCGTAGCCGTTCTTTCGCATTTCCGGGATGGCTGCCGAGGCGCACCGCCATGCGCCGACGAGGTTCGTCTCGATCGTCGCGGAGACCTTCTCGAAGTCGGGGCTGGCGGCCGGCTGCCCGCCGTCGATGGCGACGGCCGCGTTGTTGACGAGGATGTCGAGTCGGCCGAAGTGGTGGACGGTGTCCCGAACAGCTCGGTCGACGCTGCGGGGATCTGTCACGTCGAGCTGGTGCGGGAACACCGAGATGCCCTCGGCGGCGAGCTGCTCCGCTGCGCCTCGGCGGCGCCCTCGGACCGTGCTGTCAGCGCCACCCGCACACCTGTGGCGACCAGTGCCCGCACGACCGCGAGTCCGAGTCCACGGTTCGCGCCGGTGACCAACGCCGTCCGGCTCGCCGGCTCATCCATGATCGTCAGGCTACGAGGGCGGACAGCCCGAGATGGATCTAGGGGGCGGCGGGCGGATCGGTGAGCGCGAGGTCGTAGGGCGTCGTGTCGCCCGGGTCGTAGACGTTGGAGGACATTTCCACAGTCGACGACGGCTCCAGCGGTCGGTAGGCGTGTGCCCACCGCGGGGGGATGCGGACGAGGTCGCCTCGGGTCAGTTCAAAGTCGCGGGTCTCGCCGGTGTCCAGGTCGCGGAAGCGGGCCAGGAGTCGGCCGGTCAGCACGTACATGGTTTCGGTGCGTTGGCTGTGGTAGTGGTTGCCGCGCAGCCGTGGGGAGTCGGGGAGGAACTCCAGGAAGACCAGAAACCGGAACTCTTCGCCGTTGAGGATCTGGGCCAGTTCGCCATTCGTCGACAGGATTCGGCCGCCTCCTTCGGGGATGGGGGCTTCCACGATCGGCAGTCGGCGTACCTCGAACCCGTCGGTCATGACGGTCAGCGTAGGCAAGCGTTGTGTCGGGCAGGTTTGGCGCGAGTCGAGTCAGGCTTGGTAGTCGGTGGAGTCTGTCCAGATCCGGTCCGTCGAAGTAGGTATTTGCCGACGAGTTTCGGCGGAGGCCGCGGACTATTCGGCACCGCGCTGGCGAGACGCTGCGAAGGCACGCGTGCAGGCGAATATGCCTTCCTGTGGGTGCTCGTCGAGCAACCCGGCCTCGCGCGACAGCGTGGCGTCGACCTGGTAGTCAAGGGGATCGGGATCGCCCTCCGGCTCCACTGTCGCGCCGAACAGGTCGGCAGCGGCTGCGGCAGCGTCGCCGAAGGTCAAATTGGCGCTCGCAACGTTGAATACACCCGTGACCTGTTGCTGGCTGGCACGTAGCAGCGCGCGGGCTGCCTGGTCCCGGTGCAGCCAACCACGCCAGTGGCCCGGATCGGGAACAGTCACCTTCGCACTGTCGGCAGCCTGGGTGACCCACTTTTCGATCCGGTCTCGTCGCAGACCCCGGTCGTCCACGCCGTACAGTGCGCCGAAGCGGAGCACACAGAAATTGCTGGCAGAGTCAGCAATCATCTGTTCACACGCCGCTTTGAGGCGGGCGTTTGCGGTGAGGAGCTGAATCGGAGTCGACTCCGGGCAGACAGCTCCGTGCCGGTCTCCGTACACGGTGCAGCTGGACACGAACGCGAGATGGGTGCGGGGACTGATCCAGCGCAGCAGCTCGGCCAGTCGGTCAGCCTCAGCGTGCTTCGCACCGTCCAGGAGCCAGACGACGCCAACCTCGGGATTGACCTTGAGTTCGTGTTCGAGTTCGGACCAGGCGAGCGCAGGGGATCCGCCGTGTCCGTCGCTGGTGCGGTTGACCACGGTGACGGCGACGCCGGCCTCCACGGCGAGGGTCACGACGCGGGAGCCGACATACCCGTGCCCACCTACTACGTACACGCGACCTCCCGGTCAGTTGGCGTAGTCCGATGCCGGACCCTCCTGCGACTCCCGACTCTAGGAGATGAGCACTCAGCAGTGCGGGAGCGCGATCCACGGAAAGCAATCAAGCGTCGGCGCTACCCTGGCCAACATGCCCGCATGCCGTCGGGCCGCCACCGTCACGTCGCGTAGTGTGCGATCTCAAGTTCTTCGGTCTGGCATGGTAGGGGCCATGAAGAGCGTGGCCGAAGTGGCCGTGATCGCGGCGGCGGCCGGCGCGGAGGCCATCAACAAGATCAACCTCCCATCCGCTGGCAGGACCGAGAAGGGCACTGCCGGAGAGTTTGTGACCGACGCTGACCTGGCCAGCGAAGCAGCCATCATCGGAGTCATCCACAGGTACCGCCCGGAGGACGGCATCCTCGCCGAGGAGTCCGGCCACCGCCAAGGCTCCACCGGAGTTCGCTGGATAGTTGATCCACTCGACGGCACCGTCAATTTCGCCCGGGGCCTCGATCAATTTGCCGTGAGCGTTGCGGCGGAGTGCGACGGCCTGATCGTCGCTGGAGCGATTTGCCAGCCGAAGGGAGCCCTCTCCCTGTCCGTGGACGGCGAGCGGTGTGCATCGAACCGAGGCACCGTCGCCGTTGCCGTTGACACTGATCCGCGGCGAGCCGTCGTCTCCTTCGCCGTCCCGTATGACCAGCGGGGACGTACAGATGCCTATCGACACCTCGCGAGAATCGCCCCGCAGGTCGGCGATCTCCGCAACTCAGGCTCCACTGTCTGTGATCTTGCTGCCGTGACCTTGGGCCGGCTCGATGGTTTCATCGGTTTCGGCCAATCGGCATGGGACATCGCCGCAGGTCAGCGGATGGTGGAGGTGGCGGGCGGCGTCAGCGTCACGGTGGCCCTGTCCACCGGGCTGCAGATGACTGTGGCGGGCGGAGAACGGTTGGTCGCCGCTGTGCTGGAGTGGTCCGGGCACGCGTCCGAACCGAGCTCCATCGCCAGCTAGGCGGAGACGGCATCCAGGACGACGGCGGCCTTTGCCTCGAAGTCCCGAGCCACGGGCACCATGGAGTAGCGCCTCAGCGAGGCCCGGACGCTCTGAACAGCCTCGATGCTGCGCTGGGAGGTCACTGTGCCGAGGAGGTCCAGCGCCTGAGTCCCGAGAACAACGGCTGACTCGACGTCGTCCTTGGCGACATGCGCTCGCGCGGCGGTGGCAGCGACCAGCAGGTTGCGCCGTTCCAGCGGCCGGCCCGCAGTCAGGGCCGGCTGAGCGAAGTCGAGCACCTGGTTGGGGCGGCGCATTGCCTCGGCGGCGTGAGCGAACTCGGCCTGGAGCTGGTCGTAGGAGAAGTACCGTATCCACGGTTGTTCTTTGTCGGCGTTCGATCGGTTCATCGCCTTCTCGGCCCTGGTCATTGCCGCGTCGGCGTCGCTGTAGTCGCCGCGTAGGGCGAGCGCACGGGCCTCCAGCGAGGCGCACCTGGCCATCCCGCAGTTCGACTCGGCTCGCGCGGCGGCCTGCTGGCCCGCCCGGGCCAGGGCGACAGCCTCATTGAAGTCACCGATGTAGTAAGCCTGCCGGGTCATGTCACCCAGAACGTGAGCGCCTAGGGACTCGTTCTCGGCCGACCGGGCCATCCGCAGCGCCTGAACGTAGTAGCGCTGGGCCATGCCCTGCTCATGAGCGTCGTAGGCGGAGTATGCGGCGATGTCGGTGAGGCGACCGGCAACGGCGAGCAGGCTCCGTCCGGTGGCGTCGTCATAGGTGCCGCCCAGTAGTGGAGCCACGACCGAGTCGAGGAAGTGAACGAGACTCTTCCGGGCGACCTGGCCACCAAGGCGTCGATCGATCTCCTGGAAGGACTGGCAGGCGTCCCAGAGGACCGCTACGTCGGTAGGGCCGACATGGCGACCGCCGTCATGGCTCGCGTCCCGATCGCCCCAAGAGGTCAACCAATCACGGACGGCTGGAGTAAAGCCGCCTGCGACGAAGACGGAGTTGATCAAGAAACCGCGCCGGTCCACGTCCGCCCTCCACATGCTGATCGCTGTCGCCACGGTACCGGCCAATGAGGACGCCCAGACCAGTCCGAGGACATCAGATTCGTGCGCAGGTGTGCGCCCGATCGCGATTTCCGGGCCGTGCGCTGTGCGCTGCGAGTTGTGCGCTGTCAGCGCCATGGATGGTGCCGGCGATGGGGTGCCCGGGGTTCCGGATAAGCCGGACAGCACGAGTTGCGGTGGCCACTGCCGCCGCTGTTCGTCTCGCGCGAACAGGTCGATGAGTGCGCCACCAGCTTCGAGGACGCGGTCACAACTCGACGCGAACGCAGGTGAACCGTCCCGCTCGCCGCGTTCGACCTGTCCGACGTAGGTGTAGGAGAAGTGCAGCCGGTTGGCCAGGTTGCGCAGAGACAGACTGCGCGTCCTGCGCATTCGACGTAGCCCCTCGCCGAATGTCTCCACGTCATCCCCGTCTGTCCGCGTGTGCTGACGTCGTGCGCGCACTGCGCACTTATGGCGGCCACTGAGTGTATCGCCAACACTACCGACATGGCAGATACACGCTTCGATGCCGACGAGCCATGTACGAGTCGTCGGCGGACTCCCTACGGGAGCTGGCGGCCGGCGTTCTGATCTTCGTCGCCGGATAGCGACAACCCGCCGGCTTCAACATCGTTAGCCACAGCGCATCCAGGATGTCGATGCGCCGGCTCACCCTGCCCAGGAAAGGACACGGCGTGAACCGCTCCGCCACCGACGAACGCGCCAGCACGACCACGCGACCGGCTGCCGGCACCACGTCGCCCTGCCGCCACGGCCACCGGACCCGACACACGGCGCCACCCGACCCGCCGACCACGGCCACCGACCTGGCCGGCGAGGCGTTGGAGTTCCTGCGCGAGTTCGCCGCCGACCACCGCACCAGCGACCGCCACCTGACGCCGCGCATCCACGAGGTCCAAGCCGAGATCGACCGCACCGGTACCTACCGCCACACCACCGCTGAGCTGCGGTTCGGCTGCCGTTTGGCGTGGCGGAACTCGATTCGCTGTATCGGTCGGGCGCGCTGGCGCAACCTCGTCGTCCGGGACCGCCGCGACGTGTCCACCGCTGCCGGGATCGCCGCCGAGTTGGCCGGGCACCTGTCGGCGGGCACGAACGGCGGGCGGATCCGGCCGGTGGTCACCGTTTTCGCGCCGGACCGGCCGGGAGTCGGGCCGCGTGCCCGGATCTGGAACGACCAGTTGATCCGCTACGCCGGCCACCCCGGCGACGGTGCGCCGATCGGTGACCCGGCGCAGGCCGACCTGACCCGGCGGTTGGCTGATCTCGGTTGGCAGCCGCCGACGCCGCCGGGCAGGTTCGACATCCTGCCGTGGGCCATCGAGACCGAACACGAACGGCCACAGCTTTTCCCGGTACCCCGCCAGCTGGTACGCGAGGTGTCGCTGTCCCATCCCCGGTACCCGTGGCTGGCGCAGCTCGGCCTGCGGTGGCACGTACTGCCGGTGGTGTCCAACATGCGGCTGCGCATCGGCGGCGTCGACTACAGCTGCGCCCCGTTCTCCGGCTGGTACGTCGGCGACGAGATCGCCACCCGCAACTTCGGTGACACCGGCCGCTACGACCTGCTCCCGACCATCGCCGCCCACCTGGGCCTGGACACCGAAGACCGGGCGGTGCTGTGGCGGGAGCAGGCCGCCCTGGTCCTCAACCAGGCTGTCCTGCACAGCTTCATCGCCGCCGGGGTGACCATCTCCGACGCGTACGGGGAATCGTTGATGTTCCGCCGGTTCGTCGACCGGGAGGAGGCCGCGGGCCGGCCGGTGCCGGCCGACTGGCCGTGGATCAACGGGCACTTCGGGCACTCGCTCGGCCCGGCGTTCCACCGCAACTACTCCCCCGACGAGCCGGCCACCAACTACTGGCCGGACCCCGACCGGCTGTCCACCCCGCCGCTGGCCGCACAGCCGTTGGCAGCACAGCCGGGGTGTCCACGGTGAGCCGGTCGCTGCGTGACAGCTGGGCCGAGCTGACGGCGGCCGGGCCGCTGGCGGTCCGGCACTTCTACGCCACCCTGTTCGTCCTGGCGCCCGAGGTCCGGCCGATGTTCCCGGCGTCGATGACCGCCCAGAACGACAAACTGCTGACCGCCCTCGGCCACCTGCTGACCCACGTCGACAACCCCGACGTCCTCGGCGCCTACGCGGGCCGGCTCGGCGCGGACCACCGCCGCTTCGCCGTCGAGCGGCACCACTACCCACTGGTCGGGCAGGCACTGCTGGCGACCCTGGAGCACTTCCTCGGGCCGGCGTTCACGCCGGCCCTGCGCAAGGAGTGGACCACCGCGTACCAGACGATCGCCCATCTCATGATCGACGGCGCGGCCCAGGCCGCGACCGCTCAACCACCGTGGCGGCTTGCCCATGTCGTCCACACTGAACTGCGCACCCCCGACGTGCGGGTGTTCACCGTCCAACCCGAGCAGCGCGTGGACTACCTGCCTGGCCAGGCCATCCCCGTCCAGGGGCCGACGCGGGACGGCTGGCGGCCGCTGTCACCGGCGAACGCGCCCCGCCCGGACAGCACCACCATCGAGTTCCACGTCCGTGCGGTCGGTGGGCCGTTCAGCCTCAACCTGGTCCGCCGGCTCCAGCCCGGCGACCGGATCAAGCTCGGTACGCCCGCGAGCCACGGCCTCGCCGATGTCCCGATTGGCAACCAACCCGTCGTCATGTTGGCAGGTGGTACCGGAATCGCCTCCCTACGCGCCATCCTGGAAGGACTGGCCGGCAGTACCCGCAACCCCACCACCCTGGTCTACGGCGCACCGACCCCCACCGACCTGTACGAACACGCCACCCTCAGCCGATTCGCCGCCGCCCAGTCCTGGCTCAGCTACCTGCCGACCGTCCAACTCGGCCGGCACTGGCGCGGCCACCACGGCACCGTCGCCGACACCGCCATCCGGCACACCCCCTGGCGTCACGCCGACATCCTCGTCTGCGGCTCACCCGCCATGACCGCAGCCACCACCCGCGCGCTCCTCGCCGCCGGGGCGTACCCGGAGCAGCTGCACACCGACCGTCCGACCCCGATGGATCCGCCTGAGGCCGCTGCGATCTGGCTCGCCTCCGCCGTCATCGCCGAAGGAGCACTGCGGTGAACCTGCTCCCCGCCAGCAAGTCGGACCCGCTCAGCCTGACCGCGCCCCGCGCCGCCACCCGACGCGCCCGCGGCACCCTCTGGTACCGCCAGGACGTCGTCCAGCTCCTCACCGACAACGCGGAGCGGGAACTCGGCCGCCTCACCGCCGAACGCGACCGCCTCAAGCGCGAGCGCGACTACTTCGCCGACCTCGCCCACGCCCGCCGGCACGGCACCCTGCCCACGACGCATCCGATCATCGACATCGAAGCCGTCGACCGCACCCGCCGCACCCAGGAACAGCTCGACAGCCACTGGGCGCAGGCCACCGCGGCCGCCGCCGAACTGCTCGCCACCGCCCGCCAACAACGCCAGGCCGACACCGCCGACGCGCCGACCTCGGACCTCGACCGCGAGCACCTGGTGTCCCTCGCGGAGTGGCTCGCCGAGCTGCTGGCCACCCACACCGAGCGCGTCAACGCCTCCGCTGCCCGGCAGACCGCCGAGATCGCCAGCGCCGCCGCAGCGATCCGGCAGGCGGTCGGCAACCTCAGCCACCAGTCGAGCGGGTGAGCGGCGTGCTGTTCGTCGTACCCCACTCGCACCGCGACGGCCAGTCACCGAGCATCCCCGCCGATCGGATCGTCGACATCACCCCGGCCCACCGCGCCGGACACGTCCGCCACTACCCGACCCTGCCCGCGACCGTCACCGACATCTACGGCCCACCGGCCGACCCCATCCCGCCGCCACCCGCCGGGCTCACCCCGCACGAGCGGCGCATGCACGTACTCGCCCAACTCCTCACACCCACCACCCCGCGGTACGTCCTCCTCGACGACCGCGTCATCCCGACCCGGCTGGCGCTGCTTGTCGAAGACGACCCCGCCGACCTGCTCGTGCTCACCTGGACCGCCGTGGACGAGAGCTACGAGTCGCTGACCGGGGACCGGGCTGACCGGGTACACCTGGTGATGCACCCCGTCGAGCCGATCCTGCTGGCCCCGCTGCCCAACCTCGACGGCCCGGGATCACCCGCCCGGGTCATCGCCCGCGCGGCCCTGGGGCTCGCCGAGATCGCGGCGGCCACCACCCGGGCCCGCGGCGGCCGGCTCCATCAACGCCTACCCGACGCCCCGACCGCGCCGGTCAGCCCGGACCGTTGGGCACGGGTGCTTGCCGGCCGGGCACTGAACTCCCGGCAGAACTGGCCGCCGATCGGGTTCACCACCCCGCAGGAGCGCATCCGGCAGCGGCTGCTGCAGGCTCGGCAGGCCCGGGCGCTCGTCACCGTGGGCGCCGCCGTCCTGCACCTTGCCGCCGACCTCAACCCTGACCTCGTCGGAGACCTTGGTACGCAGCTACTCGAATACACCAGTGACGTGCACCGGGTGATCTCCGAGGAGCTGCGGCGGGGGCTGCCGCCGCAGCCGCCGCCCGCTGCGGAGCGGCCGTAGTCCGTCAGGTTTGCGGAGAACGGGCCGTGGTCAGCTTGCCGGTGTCCACTGTGGATCGCGGCCGATGAAGGCGAGCATCTTGGTCTGGGAGTCGGCATCGTCCTTCACCGGCACCCGCGGGCCGTACTGTCCCGACGATCGGATGACGGCCTCCATCGGCTCCATCCCGGCCAGCAGCGCGGCGCAGAAATCCGGGTCGAGGCGGTCGTCCTGGCCGGTCGCCCGGGCCAGGTCCCAGGTGTGCATGAACACGTCCGAGGTGTAGAACTGGTCGATCGCGCGGTCCACCGGCAGTTCGCCGAGGTGCGGGTTGGCCAGGGTCAGTGCGGCGGTCGCCGGGTCGTCGAGCAGCGCCTGTACGGCGTCGACGTGCGCCTGCCAGGCACCGACCGGATCGTCATCGACGGACGGGCCGGCCGGCAGCCGCACGCTGGAGCCGCCGGCAAGGAACGGCGGCAACCACTCGACCAGGTGACGTACGACGTCGCGGGCGGTCCAGCCGGCGACCGGAGCGGGCGCGTCCCACGAGCGGGTGCCCCGGACCCGGTCGGTGAACACCGCACCGATCTCGCGGTGCCGTTGCGCGGGCTGGTCAGACAGTGCCATCGGTGAGCATCTCCTCAAGCTTGGCGTAACCCTCGTTGACCCCGACCTCCATGCCGCTGGCAAGCCACGCGTCACGGCTGGCGAAACTGTCCACAAGGGACTGGGTGCGCAGCCGGGCACGCCCGTTGCCGAGGTCTTCGAACCACAGTGTCTCCAACGCCACGCCGTCCGGCTGCCCTTCGAACGTGAAGGTCTGCACGATCCGGTCGGGCCGCACCTCGTGGAAGCAGCCGTGGAATCCGTACTCCTCGCCGTCGCGGCTGGACACGAACCGCCAGCTGCCACCGGAGCGCGCCTCCCACTCGACCACCCGCGTCTGCAGGGAGCCCGGTCCGATCCACTGCGCGAACAGCGCAGGATCGGTGTGTGCCCGGAACAGTTGCCCGGGCGTCCCGTTGAATTCGCGGCTGATCCGGATGACCGGCACCTTCGGGTCGGCCTCAATCGTGGTTTCGGCGACAGTATTCATGCCGCACTCCCCTTCTGCTCGTCGGCGTCGTTCGACGTCTCGTCGTTCATCTGCGCCAGCACCGTGTCGAGGCGGCGGTAGCGCTCCTCCGCCTGGCGCCGGTAACGCTCGATCCACCCTGCTCTCTACCGCCGACCCAACGCCCTGCCCCGGCCGGCCCAGCCTGCGCCGACGCACCCCAGCCGCTGAGCCAGGAGTTCATCGACCTGCCCGGAGCGCTGCCCGGCAGCTCGACGACGCGATCAGAGCGGCCTTCGCGGAATCGGCCGACCTGGCCGAGCAGGAACGCTACAGCCAGGCGGCCGAGGCGCTGCTCGCCGTCATCGGTGCGGCCGGAATTCGACACCCTCGCCCGCGCCTACCTAAGCACCCAGGGACCGATCGGAGCGAAGGCGATGGAGTGCGCCCGGCAGGCCGCCAACTGCTGCGCCGAACTCAGCGAGTCCACGTCGCGCTCGACAGTTCCAGGAGTCCTGAGCAGGGCCGCCAGGGGACGCCGACCCGATGGGCCCTGGACGTCCGGCGCAGTACCGCCTGCTGCTGCTCTCCGAGGCCGCACCGACGAAGCGCTGGCCGTGCTCGGGCCGCTCCACGACGACCTGCTCATCGTCAACGGCGACCAGGACGAGGCCACCTAGGAGATCGGCGACATCCTGACCCGCATGCGGGGCGCCAGCCGCTAGCGGACGGCCCCACGTGCGGCCTCAGCCGGGTGGGACCCGGCCATCGGGGCCACGAAGCGGTGTTTCGGCATACCTGCCGGCGACGTCGCACTCGCCGAGAAGTTCGAACCGACACTGGCGGAGGCCAGGTCGCCCGCCTCCGCCGGGATGCGACGCAGGACTTCCAACACGGCGAAGTGCGAAGTCCAGTCGCCGAGTTCGCTGAAGATGGCCGCGGCCTCGATCATCAACGGCCAACCCGCTTTGTACTCACCACGAATGAGCGACAGCTCCGCCCTCGCCCGGAGGTTTCGCGCGACGAGCGGCAGCCATGCCGGACCGGCGAAGTGGCGCATGGTCTCAATCCGTCGAACGTTTGCCTGCCAGACCTCCTCGGCCTCGACGAGGCGGTCGCAGGCCGCGAGGGCTTGCGACAGCAGGGCCTGGGACCGTGCCACACCAATCGGGTTCCACATTTGACGGAAGCCGAGGGTGGCGTCTGCCGAGCGCCGAACAGCCAGTTCGGCCATACCAGGACGCGGCTCACCGGAGTCCTTCAGCACATGCGGGCCCAGAAACTTGATCGAGTGCAGCCACTGCTCGTGATGGAGCCGGCCAAGACGGTAGTTCACAGTGGCGATCCGCCGGGAGTCCCCCCTGTTCAACATCAAGATCTGCTCGAGGTGCTCACGAGCGAGGTTCCAGTTGTGCATCCGGCGCGCAGAGTCGGCAAAACTCAGCAGCGCACGATATTGCACGGAATCAGGTAGATTCGAATAGAGCAGTGTCCCGTGGGTCACTTCTGAACTGACCATCCGGTGATGCTCGGCTTGGAGAAGCCCGAGCAGGGAAAGTTCGGTCTTGTCATCAAGTTTGGTCTTGTCGTCATGTTCGGTCTTATCGTCAAGCTTGACAGCCAGAGATTCGACCTCATTCAATGCTGAGTGCGCCTCGGTATAGGTGCCCATTTGCAGATAGGCCTCACTGACCTTGCGGCGAACACGAACCTGCCGGATCAGCGCGCGTCGGCGGTCATCCACCGTCGAGCGCATCAGGTCGGTCGCGGCGCGCTCCACGGCCGCCAAACATCGGAAGCCATAGCTGTAGCGCTCGGCGGCGATCAGAAAGGACGCCTTCGCGAGTTGGATATCGAGTTGACCGATGGCGTCATTGTCGCGACGGGCGGCCGTCATCGCGAGGGTAAAAATCTTCAGATTCTCCCGGAGGTTGCACGACTCGGGTATGGAGCCGTCAAGCTGCGCCGCGATACGCCAGGACAGTGACCCGACCCGTCGCGGCGCCGTTCGGATGGCTTCGACAAGGTTCTTGTACTCAGCTCTCACCATCGCCTCGCGCGAATCAGCTATCCGCTGGGGTATCGAACTGTCATCCGGCACCCACTGCCGGCTCCCAGCCGGTGCCTTATAGGACGGGTCGATGGTGGGCATGACAGCCTTGATCACTTCAAGATACGCGACGCGGAGCCGGCGACGCGCTGCGTCGACCTCCTTGCGTGGCAACTTTCGGAGTTCCTGTTCGGCGTAGAGACGCATCAGCGGATTGAACCGATACCTGGCCAGCCCAGTACTGCGGTCGCGACCAGCGCTGTCAAGCAATTGAGCCTCGGCAAGTGCGGCAACAAGGTTCTTACTCTCGGCCTGCTCCACCCTCAGGAGGGGACGTAGCGCCCAGGCGAACACCGTGTCCGACGGGACCAGCGTCAGCATGCAGAACGCCCGTCGAACCTGCGGAACCAGCCGGAGGTACTCCGAGCCGATTCGTTCACGAACGCTTCGACCAGCGTGGTCCAGTCGTTCAAGACGGGTCTGCTCGGGGCGTAGCAGATCAGCGACATGACGCAGATCTGTCCGATCAGTGGCAACCCGCTCGGCGGCCGACATGATGGCCAGGGGCAAGCGACCACACAACTGCACCACCTCGGCAGCCGCTTCCGCGTTGGTGGTGAGATCGACTCTCGCAACGCTTTGCAGGATATCCAGCGCCTCGTCCGGAGTTGGCTCTTCCAACAGGAAGGAAGGCTGGTTCAAAGCGGGTCCAAGGTCCCGTCGAGAAGTCACAATCACCGTGCAACCCGGCGCGGTCGGCAAAACTTGAAGGACCTGGTCATGGTGCCGAGCCCCGTCAAAGATGAATAGATACCTACTTTCCGCCGTCAAAGCGCGGAACAAGCTCACGCGAGTGCTGGCATCGAGCATATCGATACCCTCGCCGCGGCCCAACTTGTCAAGAAAGACACCCACAATTTCACTGGGTGGCCTTGGGCCTCCCGCGGTGCCGAAATTCACTTCGATCACGCCATCCGGGTACTGCTCCGCCAGGCGTCTGCTCAGCTCACGAGCGAGCGCGGTCTTACCCACACCCGGCTTGCCGTGGACCAGGACAAGCAGTGATCCCAAAGCAAGTCGCTCGTCTGGCTCCGAGCTCGACGCGTACTTCTGGCGTCTGCCACGACCCTGCCGGTGCAGCGACAACAGGCTCTCAAGCTCAGTCTTTCGGCCCTCGAATATTGTTGCTCGGCCGAGCCGCGCCGCACCGCTTCCTGCCTCATTCCTGGGATTCTTCCTGCCACCGGGCCGGGCCGTCGACTGGCCGCCTGGCTGGGCTGCGGAGGCGTGCCGATCGGTGCCTTCTTCGGCCCGCCGAGCGGCCATCACCTCCCGAATCCTTCCGTCGACCAACCAAATAGCCACTCCTTGACATAGCCCAATCCCGGAAGCCGTAAGAATCGACTTAAAATTGACTCCGTTGAGACCGAGGATGGTGCTCACCGTCGCCACACCGCCGGTCAAGACCGCCGCGATGACAACACGATTCCGACGGACAAAGTCGAAGAATTTCCGCACCACTCAAATCACCATCGCCCGAGGAGTTTGAATACGGAGAGGACTAGACCACTATCGTTCGACGGCCGGCAGTAGCACGCCAGACAGGCCACCCTGATGAGCAATGCTCAAAGAAGGACGCCGATTTCCCGTCGCGCCGCGAAGGAGGCCTAGCGCGTCATCCGCCGAGGCTTGATCGTTCAGAGCCACAAATATCGCCTGGGCCCGACGTAGTTGCCACGCCGCATCATCTGAGTTTCCAACGCCTATGCGGGCTTGGGCCAACGCCATGGCGGCTGAGGCTTCACTCCATCTGTCCCCACACGTCGCGAACGTGTCGAGCGCCTCCTGAAGCATCCAGCTAGATTCCTCGAAACTGTTGTCATCAAGATACGACCGACCGAGGACGAGTCGGCAGCGTGCGCCGCCATATCGGTGCCGCATGAGGGAGAACCTCTTCATCGAGTCGAGCACGAGTCTCCGCCCGGCGTCCGGTCGCTTCATCGACAGAGCGACGCGCGCGCGCTCAAAGGTGATCCACGACCACCAGAGAAATTGTCCACGGGCATACGAGTGACTCGCAGCGTCCATCAACACCCGCTCCGCCCTGGGTAGATCGTCCCCGTTGGCAAGTAGGGCGATCCCTTCGGCCCAGAGCAGGCTTGCGCGCAGCCGATCTCCGCCATCCGATCGACGACCGCAGAGTTCCCACGCCCTGGCTATCTCCTCGAGCCCCCGCTTGCCCGCTCCGCTGGCCGCGCGGACCACGGCGGTCTCTCGATGGACGCGAATGAGCTCGGAGTTGTCGCCAATTTCCCGCGCGGCGGCTTCGGCGTCGGCCATCGTTCTCAGCGCTTCCGCGAATCGACGCTGCCTGCGCTGAATCTTTGCGAGGCTGCGCAGAGCGCGAGGTTTCGCCGGCTTACTGCCGGTGCGGATCGCTCTGGTGACGAGCTCGCGCACGTCGTCAAACCCACCCAACTCCGCGGTGACCTCGGCCAGCGCGGAGAGCGCAAGACCCTCGTCGGTCTGTGCTTGCACCAGTTCGTCCTGATCGCGGCTTTCCGCACGTTCCAGCGTGGCGACCAGCTCTCGGCTGTGGGCCAAGGCACCACGAGCGTGATTCAGCGCGCGCCCGGGGTCGCCGCGCTCCAATGACCGATACACGGTCGTCCGCAATTGGACCGGCGACTGGGAGGCTCGTTGTTCTTGGGCGCGGCTGAGCTGGGCGAATCTGCGGCTTGCTTCATCGGCGTCCATGCGTCGACGAGTCCCCGCATACTCAAATACGCGATCGAGCACGACAAACGCGGCGACTCCGGTCGAGTCGTCCGTGACTCTTTCGAGTAGCCGGCTGTGGACGAGAGAATCACATATTTGCCAGGCGACAGGTTCGCCGACACCCATGAGCGCGGCTAGCTGCCACGGCAACAGCTCGCGTGACTCCATAACGCCAAGGCACCTGACGGCCAATTGTTCCTGCTCAGGCAGCAGCGCATAGGTCAGATCCAGGCCGCCCTCGAATTCGCTCCGGCCGGGCTGAGCTCCGAGCTGCCGATTCAGGAGGTCGACAACTGTGTTCAATGTCCAGTCTGGCCGACCCGCTATTGACGTCGCGGCGACCTGCAGCGCCAACGGGTATCCGGATGACAGTTTGGCGATCTCTTCGAGCGCGGGCGTCTCGTCCTCACCGATGTGCCGACCGGCGACCGCCAGCAGTACTTCCTTGGACGACGCGGAACTGAGCGGGGCCAGCTCGATCTTGAGAAGATCTGGCCGCTGGATCAGCGGCTCCCGGGTCGTCACGATGAGCGCCGAGAAGCGTCCCACCGGAGCGAGCATCTCGACCGATGCCGTGCCGCGCACATCGTCCAGCACCACGAGGACTCGCCGTTCACCGCCGGTGAGCTGCGCGTATCGGGCGCCACGGGCAGCGGCGGATGACGGTACGGGGACATTGGCGGCCTGTAGCGACCGAATGAAGGTGCCCAGGATCTCCGCTGGATCGACGCTTGGGTAAGCGCCCAGCGAGGCATACAGCACACCATGGCCGTACCTGCCAGAGGCCACCCGCGCCGCGTGCAAAGCGAGTGCGCTCTTACCGACACCGGGCGGTCCGGAAATCTCAACGATGCGCGGGCCCTCGGATCCCGGCATCACAAGGTAGCTGAGCAGCCGCTCACGTTCACGTTCCCGGCCGATCAACAGACCCGTGGGCGGCAGGCTGGCGGGAGGTATCACGGCATCCTTGGCGGAAACGGCTCTTGCCCGGCCGACCGACCTACGGCCGCGTCTGATTCGAGTGGCTAACTCGATCCCAAGCACGACCGCCAACCCAACGGCCAGACTGAGGGATACGATAAGGCGGGTCTCCGAAGGACTGAGCCAGATCGAGAAGGCCCCGCACCCAGCAGCGACGGCGGCGATTCCCAGCATCTGCATGATCCGCGACATGTCGCTCCTCTCTCGTTATCAAGAGTGACGCAGCCGATCGATCAACGCATCATCCGTGCCGCTTCCAAGTTCGCCGTTCGGCCGATACCAGTGGACGCGCGTCGCATGGTATGCACTGACATGTCTCGATCTGTCGCTATTTGACGATTCCGCTACTCACGGCCAAAGCATGCAGTCTGCTCAATACTGGATTGCCTGATTATTAGGGATCGACAATCATCGGCATTGCCCGCCGGGCATTCACTCCAGCCGGAACAGGAGATCACGGCAGTGGCCGACGTCGCCGCACTCACCGTCCTGACGCAGAACGCCGTATCGGCCGCCATGGCCGCCGTTCTGCCGCCCGCCCTCGCGGCCGGGGACCCGATGGTGCGACGGTCCGACCACGCCGACTTCCAGTCCAACGTCGCGCTCGCCAGCGCCAAGGCGGCCGGCATCCCACCGCGTGAGCTGGCCGGAACGGCTCGCCCGCGCGCTGCCGGCCGGCGTGGTCACCGCCACCGTCTCCGGACCCGGATTCCTCAACCTCACCGTCACCGACACCGCCCTGTGGCAGGCCGTCGCCGACCGCGACAGCGAGCCCCGGTCGGGGATCGGTCTGCCGTTGGCCGGCGAGCGGGTCGTGATCGACTACTCCGGCCCGAACATCGCCAAGGAAATGCACGTCGGCCACTTGCGGACCACGATCATCGGTGACGCGCTGGCCCGCATCCTCGGCCACCTCGGCGCGGACGTGGTCCGGCAGAACCACCTCGGCGACTGGGGTACCCAGTTCGGCATGCTCATCCAGTACATCGACGAGCACCCCGAGCGGCCGTGGCGCTCCGACCCCGCCAACCCGGCCAACCGCCGGTGAATCCGTGTCGGCTCTCGACGCGCTCTACCGCACCGCCCGGGCCCAGTTCGACGCCGATCCGGCCTTCGCCGACCGGTCCCGGGCCCGGGTCGTCGCGCTGCAATCCGGCGACCCGGCCACCCTGGCCGCGTGGCGCGAGCTCGTCGACGAATCCCAGCGCGCCTTCCAGGCCCTCTACGACCGCCTCGGCGTGCTCCTCACCCCCGACGGACTCGGCCGGCGAATCCACCTACAACCAGCTCCTCGACGACGTCGTCGCCGAACTCGTCGACGCCGGCATCGCAGTGGACAGCAACGGTGCGCTGTGCGTGTTCTTCGACGACATCACCGGACCGGACGGCGACCCGGTCCCGCTGATCGTCCGCAAGAGCGACGGTGGTTACGGCTACGCCGCCACCGACCTGGCCACCATCCGGTACCGCATCCGCGAACTCAAAGCCACCCGGCTGCTGTACGTCGTCGACGCCCGCCAGGCACTGCACTTCCGGATGATCTTCGAGACCGCTCGCCGGGCCGGCTGGCTCACCGACCAGGTCCACGCGCACCACGTCCAGTTCGGCACCGTCCTCGCCGCCGACGGCCGACCGTTCAAGACCCGGGCCGGTGGCACCATCCGCCTCAGCGAGCTGCTCGACTCGGCCGTCGAGCGCGCCCGCAACGAAATCATGCGAACGCAGCCACGACCTCGGCCCGCAGGAGCTGGAGCAGGTCGTCCAGGCCGCCGGCATCGGGGCGGTCAAGTACGCCGACCTGTCCACCTCCCGCGCCAAGGACTACGCCTTCGACCTCGACCGGATGGTCTCCCTCAACGGCAACACCAGCGTCTACCTCCAGTACGCCCACGCCCGGGTCCGGTCCATCCTCCGCAAGCTCCCCGAGGCCGCCGGCATCGAACCGATCGACACCACGTTGGCGCTGCACCCGGCCGAACGCCAACTGGCACTGGCCCTCGACGACTTCACCACCGTGCTCAGCGAAGTCGCGACCACCCTCGAACCGCACCGCCTCTGCGGCTACCTCTTCACCCTCGCCAAGGCATACAGCGACTTCCACGAAACCTGCCCGGTGATCCGCGCCGCCACAGCCGCCGAGCGACGCAACCGCATCGCGCTGTGCCGCCTGACCGGCACCACCCTCGCCACCGGCCTCAACCTGCTCGGAATCCAAGCTCCGCAACGCCTTTAGCGATGGCTGATCGATGCTCGGCTAGCTGAACGGCTGGCCTCACCCGGGGTGAGGTGGTACGGCAGCGGCACTTCCTTGGCGGGGTGGCACAGTCACGCCAACCAGCAGCTAAATCAGAAGTGCCGGTGCCGTCCTAGCCCGTCGATTTGCGCATCGACATCGACGTGACCTCGTAGCCGTGGCGGCGGTACAGCGCTATGGCCACCTCGTTGTCGCCGACCACGTTCAGGCCGAGCGCCTTGAGTCCCTCACCGGCCACGACGGCCTCGACCGCGGCCAAGATGGCCGATCCGTAACCGCGACCCCGAAACGGCGCGAAGACGTTGATGTCGTACAGCCACGCGGAATCGGCGCTGCCGCCCGGGTCCGGGCCGACCCACGCGTTCCCGACGGGCTCACCCGATTCGTTCTCCGCGGTCAGCAGCTGGTGGCTGGCGGTGTCCAGACCATCTGGCAGGAACCGGGCCGTGCCGCGCCGGACACGTTCGCGGGCCAGATCCTCGGGGATAAGCCGGGACAGGACCCGAACGGACTCGGCCTCGCGGTGGTCGGTGGCCGCCCGGTACTCCGCCGCGGTCATCGTGCGCAGGGTGACCTGCTTTGCGTCCATGTCGTGACATGTAACCAGACCCTATGCGCCGGAGGTGCCCCCGATGGCCTTGAGCGCGGTGTCGAGTGCCTGGTCAGCCGGGACGGGTACGTCGGGGACCACTCCGACGCCTTCCCAGTTGGTGCCGGTGACGCTGTTGATGGTCCGGGCGGTCGGCACGGTCACGAGGATGTGTTCGGTGACCGCGTGGCGGGCCGTCGGATGGGCGCCGCCACGTGTCGTCTCACCCACGACGACGGCTCGGCCGTGCGCCTGCAGGGTGTACGCCACGTCCTCGCCCCCGGAGAAGGTAATCGCACTGGTGAGCACATAGACCGGGTGGTCGACGTAGCGCGGCGCGGGAAGGTACGCCGTCGTCCAGAACTGGCGGGTGGCGCCGGTGGACCGCTCGTAGAAATCGTTGAGGTGCATCTGATCGTCGCGGAAGAAGTAGCTGCACCACATCGCGGCTCCCTCCGGCGCCCCGCCGGTGCATGCGCGCAGATCCAGGATGAGCGCGCCGCTGTTGGCGACCAGTTGCATAGCCGCGCCGATCGCGCCGGCGCCTTCGTCGGCGTACGCGATGCGCCGCACGTCGATGAGCCCGACGTTCCCGTCCAACTGCTCGACCCGGCGGATCCCCTGGTTCTCCGCCCGCAGCAGCG
Source organism: uncultured Actinomycetota bacterium (assembly GCA_963794685.1). GTDB lineage: Bacteria > Actinomycetota > Actinomycetes > Mycobacteriales > Micromonosporaceae > CAVTWH01. The sequence continues at coordinate 200,144 of CAWCFK010000020.1, forward strand.
CCAGGAACGCGGCCCGCCCGCCGTCTGCGTCCGCCGGCTCCAGCGACTGCGGCGCCTCCGACCACAGCAGCCGCAAATGCTTGTCCGGGCATGCCTGCTGTAGGTGAGCGGTCACCGTCTCGCAGAGCGCCGGCCCGTCCAGGTCGTCGTACTCGCCTGCCGCGAGCCGGCGCCGGATCGCGGCGTCGATGTCTCCGGCCTTCGCAGGAAAGACGTACCCTGCCTCGATCCGATCCAGGGCCTGTCCGATTATCTGTTCGTTTGAGAGCACGGCGAGCCATGCTAGATCACAAACAGCCTCGATGACCGCCTCATTTCGCGCAGGCTCAGACGCCACGAGGTGTGACCGTACCCACTGGGCGCAGCCCCCGGTGGGCGAAGTGATCGGCCGGAGGTGCAGACCCAGTAGGGCCTGACGGTGCTGCACGTCGACGCCGACTTCGACACGATCGCGCGGGTCGCCCCGATCCGGGTACGGCGCGCCGACAAACTCTGAGGACACGGGCGAGATCTGCCCTTCCCCACGCTCTGCCGGGGTGTAGCTGTCCGCTGGCTGAACAGATTCCAGAATCCGGTGTCCACCAGGGATGATGTTGACCATGTCTGGAGCCCCACCCGTCGCGACACTGCTGGGCCGCGAGCACGAGCTGCGGGTTCTGGGCGAGCTCGTCGAGCGCATCCGCGACGGCGGTGGGGCAATTGTCGTGCGGGGCGAGGCCGGCATCGGCAAGTCGGCGTTGCTGACGGAGGCGGGCCGGTCGGCGACCGCCGCCGGATTGTGGGTACTGACGACGGCCGGCGTGCAGTCGGAGGCGCAGGTTGCCTTCGCCGGGCTGTACCAACTCCTGCGGCCGGTCTGGGGCCACCTCGACCAGCTACCGGGACCGCAGCGTGCGGCGCTGTCGGCGGCGTTCGGCATGGCCGACGCCGCTGCCCCGGACCTCTTCCTGATCGCGCTGGCGACGCTGAACCTGCTGGGCGAGGCCGCCACCCGCGCGCCGGTCGTGCTGATCGTCGAGGATGCCCACTGGCTCGACCGGGCCAGTGCCGACGTGCTCGTCTTCGTCGCCCGGCGGGTGGAGTTCGAGCCGGTCGTGCTGCTCGCGGCGGTACGCGACGGGTTCCCCGGCAGCTTCCACGACGTCGGGCTGACCGAGCTGAGCCTGGGCCGGCTGGACCCCGCCGCTGCCGCCGCCCTGCTCGACGCCCGCGCCGCTGACCTGCCCCCCGCGGCACGGGAGCGGGTGCTCAACGAGGCGGCCGGCAACCCGCTCGCCCTGGTCGAGTTGCCGATCGCCCTGGGCATGGGTGGTGATGCCGCGATCGCCACCGCGTCCTGGCTGCCGTTGACCACGCGCCTGGAGCAGGCGTTCGCGGCCCGCGTGTCGAACCTGCCGACGGCCACCCGGACGCTGCTGCTGGTGGCCGCGCTCAACGACGGTGACGTCGTGTCGGAGACGTTGGACGCGGCCGCGGTCGTCGCCGGCGAGCCGCTCGCGGTGGAGGATCTCACCCCCGCGATCGGACGTCCGGCTCGTCGAGGTGGCCGGCGAGCGGCTGCGGTTCCGGCATCCGCTGCTGCGCTCGGCGATCTACCAGCGCGCCAGCATCGGGCAGCGACACGCGGTACACGCCGCGCTGGCGCAGGTCCTCGCCGCCGACGCCGACCGTCAGGTCTGGCACCGGGCGGCCGCGTGCGTCGGGCCGGCCGAGGACGTGGCGGCCGACCTGGAGGCGGCTGCGGCCCGGATGCGTGCCCGGGGCGGGATCGACGCCGCCGTCACCGCGCTGGAACGGGCCGCGATACTGAGCGGGGACCCGGTCGGCCGGGGTCGACGCCTGCTGCAGGCGGCCGAATCGGCCGTCGAGTTGGGGCGGCGCGACCTGGTGGTCCGGCTGCTCCGCGAGGCCGCGACGCAGGAGGAGTCGGCGCAGCAACGTACCCGGATGGCGTGGATCCGGGAGAGCTTCGACGACGGCATCCGCGACCCCGCCGCCGGTGCGCATTCGCTGGCCGAGCTCGCCGAGCAGGTGACGGCCGAGGGGGATACCGCGCTCGCGCTGAAGCTGCTGTGGGGTGCGGCGCTGCGGTGTTTCTGGGCCGAACCCGGACCCGCGGCGCGGGCCGCCGTGGTGGCCGCCGCCGAGCGGGTGCCGGTCGACGAACTCAACGCGCAACTGTTGGCGATCCTGGCGTTCGTGGCGCCGATCGACCGGGGCGCGGTGGTCGTGGAGCGGCTGCGGCGCTGGGCCCAGCGTCCGGTCGCCGAGGCGCAGGTGGCCCGGCTGCTGGGTGACGCGGCGACCCTGGTGGGCGCCTTCGACCTGGCGGCCCGCTTCTGCGGCGCGTCACTGCCGGACCTGCGCTCGCACGGGCGGCTCGGGCTGCTCGCCCGGGCGCTGGCCGCGCAGTCGTGGAGCTCGGTCCACCTGGGCGACCTGAGCTCCGCGATCCCCGCGGCCGAGGAGGCCAGCAGACTGGCCGCCGAGACAATGCAACCGATCATGTACGCGACCGCGCGGGTCACCGAGGCCATGTTGGCCGCGCTGCGTGGTGACCAGGACCGCGCGGAGTCCATCGCCGCGGAAGCCGAGCAGGCCACCATGTCCGCCGGGGTACGCCCGGTGCTCGCCTCCGTGCAGCACGCGCGCGGACTCGCGGCGCTCGGCGGCGGCCGCTACACCGACGCCTACGAACACCTGCGGCGCATGCACGATCCCGCCGATGTGGCCTACCACCTGGCACTGCGCTGCTACGCCGTCGGCGACCTGGCGGAAGCCGCGGCACACGGCGGCCGGCAGCAGGCCATCGCGGCAGTCATCGCGGAGCTGGAGACGCTGGCGCGCACCACGTCGTCACCGGCACTGCACGCCGGTCTGCGGCACGCCCGGGCCGTGCTGGCCGACGACGCCGATGCCGAACAGCTCTTCGAGGCCGCGCTGCGGGCGGAGATGAGCGGCTGGCCGTTCACCCGGGCCCGCGCCCAACTGGCCTACGGCGGGTGGCTGCGCCGGCAGCGCCGGGCCACCGAGTCCCGGGCGCACCTGCGCGCGGCCCGGGACACCTTCGACGCGTTGGGCACCATCCCGTGGAGCGAGCGCGCGCGCCAGGAACTGCGGGCCGCCGGTGAGACCAGCCGCCGCCGCACCCCCGACGCCCGCGACCAGCTCACGCCGCAGGAGCTGCAGATCGCCCAGCTGGCCGCCGAGGGCCTCACCAACCGGGAGATCGGCCAGCGGCTGTACCTGTCGCACCGCACCGTCAGCTCGCACCTGCACCGGATCTTCCCCAAACTCGCGGTCACCACCCGGTCCGCGCTGGGCGCCGCACTGGACAACACCGTCATGTGACGCAAGCGAAGCCGCGCCGCCGCTCCGTACGGTCGGCTCATGAACGCACGCCGGTCATTCGTCAACGGGAGCACCCCGACGGTGCTGCTCGTGCACGGGGCGTTCACCGACTCCTCGATCTGGTCCGGTGTCACCGCCGAACTTCTGGCCGCCGAGATCGGTGTGCTGGCGGTGGCAAACCCGCTGCGTGGAATCGCCACCGACGCCGCCTACCTGGCGAGCATCGTCAGCGCCATCGACGGACCGGTGCTCCTGGTCGGGCACGCCTACGGTGGCGTGGTCGTCACCGAAGCCGGCGCCCGGACCGACAACGTCGTCGGGCTGGTCTACGTGGCTGCCTTCGCCCCCGCCGAGGGCGAAAGCGTCCTGGACCTCACCGCCCGGTACCCCGAAACGCAGTTGGGGCCGGCCCTGCGTCCGACCACCTTCCGCACCGCCGCCGACGAACCCGCGGTCGAGTTGTCCCTGGCGACCGACCGCTACCGGGCAGTGTTCGCCGCCGACCTGCCCGAACGCGTCACCTCGGTGGCGGCCGTCGCGCAGCGCCCGATCGCGGCCGTCGCGTTCCAGCAGCGCCCCACAGCCGCGGCGTGGCGGACGCTGCCGTCGTGGTTCGTCATCGCCACCGCCGACCAGCACCTCCACCCCGAAGCCCAGCGCTTCATGGCGCGCCGCATCGGCGCCGAGACGATCGAGGTCGACGCCTCGCACGCGGTCGCCCTGTCGCACCCGACCGAAGTGGCCGGACACATCCGGACCGCTGCCCGCGCGCGCCACACCCCGCCACCCCAGACCAACGCCATTACCCCGCAGATCCCACCTGGAGGAACAACATGACCACTCCTACCCCGGTCCTCTTCATTCACGGGCTGTGGCTGCACGCCACCTCGTGGAACCCGTGGATCGACCTGTTCCGGGAGGCCGGCTACGCGCCGCAGGCGCCGGGCTGGCCGGGCGACCCGGACACCGTCGAGGAGGCGCGGGCCAACCCGGACAGCATCGCCGACCACGGCATCGACGACGTCGTCGCGCACTTCGCGAAGATCATTGACGGGCTCGACGCCAAGCCGATCCTGATCGGCCACTCGTTCGGCGGCATGATCGCCCAGAAGCTGCTCGGCCAGGACCTCGCCGCCGCGGCGGTGGCCATCGACGCCGCCCAGATCAAGGGGGTACTGCCGCTCCCGCTCTCCGCGTTGCGGGCCACCCTGCCGGTGTTCAAGAACCCCGGCAACAAGCACCGCGCCGTCTCGCTGACCGAGGAGCAGTTCCGGTACGCGTTCGGCAACGCGGTCTCCGTCGAGGAGTCCCGCGAGCTGTTCGAGCGCTGGACGATCCCGGCGCCGGGCAAGCCGCTGTTCGAGGCGGCCGCGGCCAACTTCGACCCGCACTCTCCCGCGAAGGTGGACACCGCCAACGAGCTGCGCGGGCCGCTGCTGCTGATCATGGGCGGTCGGGACCACACCGTGCCGGAGGCGGTCACCAAGGCCACCCTCAAGCAGTACCGGCACTCCGACGCGATCACCGAGATCCACGAGTTCCCCGACCGGGCTCACTCGTTGACCATCGACAGCGGTTGGCGGGACGTCGCGGCGAAGTCGTTGTCCTGGCTGAAGGAGCACAACCTGTAGCCGGCAGCCAGCCGCTGGTCCCGGAGTTCCGCAGCCACGCCACACCTTGGGAGTCCGCATGCCGCACCCGTCACGACCCGCCCGCAGAAAACTCGGCCGGCTCATCCTCACCGCCGCGCTGTTCGTTGGCGTCGCCCTGGCCCTACCCACAACACTCGCCTCGGCCAGCCCGGCCTCGAGCCACGCCCCGAAGCCGACGATCGTCCTGGTCCACGGCGCCTGGGCGGACGCGTCCAGCTGGGCGAAGGTCACCAGCCGCCTGCAACACGACGGCTACACCGTGCTCGCCCCGCCGAACCCGCTGCGCGGGCTCAGCAGCGACGCGGCCTACCTCGCCGCGTTCATCCAACAGCGCACCACCGGCCCGGTGGTCCTGGTCGGGCACTCCTACGGCGGTGCGGTCATCACCAACGCCGCTCTCTCCGACCCGGACGTCAAGGCGCTGGTCTACGTCGACGCGTTCGTACCCGACCAGGGCGAGTCGGTACTCGGCCTGCAAGGCGGCGGCGGTGACCCGAACGCCCTCTTCGACAGCGTGGCGTACCCGGGCGCCCCGGCCGGCGACGTCGACCTCTACATCAAGACCGCGGTCTTCCCGCAGGCCTTCGCCGCCGACCTGCCCGCCGCCACCGCGGCACAACTGGCCGCCAGCCAGCGGGCGATCACGTTGAGTGCCCTGCTGGAGCCCTCCGGCGTACCGGCCTGGAAGACACTGCCGAGCTGGTACGTGCTCGGCACCAGGGACGGCATCCTGCCGCCCGCGTTGCAGCTGACAATGGCGCAGCGCGCACACAGCCGCATCACCAGGGTGCCGGCGTCGCACCTGTCCATGCTGTCCCAACCCGGCGCGGTCGAGAACGTCATCGTCGCCGCCGCACGTTCGAGCTACTGAGCCCAGCCGCACCGGCGGGCCCGCGACGCACCTGTCGCGGCCACCGGCCGCGCACACCTGACGCGGCCACGGGCCGCAGCACACCTGACGCGGCCACGGGCCGCAGCACACCTGACGCGGCCACGGGCCGCAGCACACCTGACGCGGCCACGGGCCGCCGATCACGGAGGAAACATCATGGAGCTGCACCTGTCCGGCAAGGTCGCGATCGTCACCGGCGCGAGCAAAGGCATCGGACTCGCCGTCACCCAGGCACTGGTCGACGAGGGGGTCAGCGTCGTGGCCGGCTCCCGCACGCTGACCCCTGAACTCTCCGAACTCGCCGGCCGCGCGGCAGTACGGCCGGTCGAAGTGGACCTCACCACGCCGGACGGCCCCGCCCAGCTGGTGGCTGCCGCTATCGCCGCGTTCGGCCAGCTGGACATCCTGGTCAACAACGTCGGGGCGGTGAAGCCGCGTACCGGTGGCTTCCTGTCGGTCACCGACGACGAGTGGCTCGCCACCCTGACCGTCAACTTCCTGGCCGCGGTCCGCACCACCCGCGCCGCGCTGCCACACCTGCTGGACCGGGGCGCCGGCCACATCGTCACCGTCAACTCGGTGAACGCGGCGCTGCCCGATCCGCTGGTCATCGACTACAGCGCCGCCAAGGCCGCCCTCGCCAGCTTCTCGAAGTCGCTGTCCAAGGAGCTCGGCCCGCACGGGATCCGGGTCAACACCATCAGCCCCGGACCGGTGAGCACCGGCCTGTGGCTCGGTGACGACGGCGTCGCGGCCACCGTCGCCCGCGCCACCGGCGCCGACCCGGACGCGGTCGCGAAGGGCGCCGCCGGCGACTCCGTGACCGGCCGGTTCACCCGCCCGCAGGAAGTCGCCGACCTGGTGCTCCTGCTCGCGAGCGAGCGCGGCGGCAACGTCACCGGCGCCGACTTCGCCATCGACGGCGGCCTGATCCCCACCCTGTAGTTTCGCTGCCGGTGGGTCAGCCGGACAGCTGCCGGATGGCCTGGTCCGTCTCGGCGACGAGGGCGCGGACCAGGTCGCCGGCCGGCATCGACCGGGCCAGGGCGCCCGCCTGGCCGGCCAGCATCGGCGGCTCCGGAGACAGCGCCCGGGGTAGCGGATAGTCGGGTGGCTCCTGGTCGGCGGCTTCCAGCCGGTCGACCAGCGGGGTTCGCACGGCGCGGGCGGAACGGCCGGTGAGTACCCGGGTGATCACGGTGTCGGAGCCGAGGGCGGCCCGGTGCCGCTCCGTGGTGCCCGCCTCGGGACAGCGCAGGAACGCGGTGCCCAGTTGCACGGCCTGGGCGCCCAGGGCGAGCGCGGCCGCGATGCCCCGGCCGTCCATGATGCCGCCGGACGCGATCACGGGTACCGACACCGCGTCGACGATCTGCGGGACCAGGGCGAGCGTCCCGATCAACGACCGGTCCACCGCGTCGAGGAACGTCCCGCGGTGCCCGCCGGCCTCGTACCCCTGAGCCACCACCGCGTCGACCCCGGCCTGCTCCAGCGCGACCGCCTCGGCAACGGTTGTCGCCGTGCCGATCCGGATCGCGTCCACGCCCGTCAACGGCGGGATGCCGAAGGTGAAGCTCAACACCGGGACACCCGCGGCGGCGATGACGGCAAGCTGCTCGCCGATGTCCGGGATGACCGGCGGCCCGGCAAACGGCACACCGGTCAGCTCCGACCACCGGGCCACCCGGTCGGTCGCCGGAGTCGGCAACGGCGCGAAGATGTTCACCGCGAACGGGGCGTCGGTACGGCTACGGACGTCGGCGATCGCCGTGCGGAGCTGCTCCGGGGTGCTCATCGCGCCGGCGATACTGCCCAGCCCACCGGCAGCGGAGACCGCCGCGACCAACGCCGGTGTCGTCGGGCCACCGGCCATCGGCGCCCCGACGATCGGGAAACGCAGTCCCAGCCGCCGGGCGAGCGCCGTATCCGACCATGCCATGCCGACGAGCCTATTCGCGCCGTGCCGGCGGCTACCCGGCGGTGGCCGGGTGCGCTCGGGCAGCTTGGCCGGTCAAGACAACCAATCCGGTGCAGGAGGCCGGCGTGGGCTTTACGATCTACCAGAGGATTGACCCGTCAATACGTGTTGGATAGCGTAACGATCATTAGCTTCGGTCAGGGATGTCCGCATGTTCGTCGCCACTCCCAGGCTCTTCGGTACGCCGATCCCGCGGGCATGACCCCGGCCACCATGATCCGCAGCCGCCCTCCACGCATCCACCAGTCGAAGGGCTTGACCGAGTCGGCCAGCCGAGTTGAGCCGGCACCTTGGAACCCGGGGAGCGCCAGGACGGCATGATCATCACGCTGGTCATCGACACGTTCAACGTCGGCAACAACGGAACCACCATTTCGGCGATGGGTTTCGCCGCCAGCCTCATGTCCCGAGGGCACACGGTGCGCGTGGTCGCCTGCGGCAAACCGGACGACGCGGCCACCCCGGGGCGTCCGGGGCCGGAGATCTTCTGGGTACCGGAGCTGGTGGTGCCGATCGCGAGCCGACTGGCACACCGGCAGAACACCATGTTCGCCAAGCCCGTCCGGGAGACACTGACCGCCGCGATCACCGGCGCCGATGTCGTCCACATCTACCAGCCGTGGCCGCTGGGAAGGGCCGCGGAACGCATCGCCCGCCAACTCGGCGTGCCGGCCATCGCCGCGTTCCACATCCAGCCCGAGAACATCACGTACAACATCGGTCTGGGCTGGTTCCCGCCGGCCGCGCACCTGGTCTACTTCCTGCTGCGGCTCGCCTTCTACCGCCGGTTCACCGACATCCACTGCCCGTCGAAGTTCATCGCGGCGCAGCTACGCCACCACGGGTACCGGGCCCGGCTGCACGTGATCTCCAACGGTGTCGGTGGCCAGTTCCGGCCCGGACCGGCCCGGGTCCGCGGCGCCGACGAGCCGTTCCGGATCCTCATGGTGGGCCGCTTCTCCCCCGAGAAACGGCAGGACGTGCTGATCCGGGCCGTCCGCCGATCACGGCACGCCGCCCGCATCGAGCTGCACTTCGCCGGGCACGGCCCGCGGGAGAACCGGCTGCGCCGGATGGCCTCGAAACTCCCGAACCCGGCCCGGTTCGGCTACTACCCGCAGGACGAGCTCATCGAACTCATCCGCAGCTGCGACCTCTACGTGCACGCCTCGGATGTCGAAATCGAGGGACTGTCCTGCATGGAGGCGTTCTCCTGCGGACTCGTGCCGGTGATCTCCGACAGCCGGCAGAGCGCGACCGGCCAGTTCGCGCTCGAACCCGCCAACCTGTTCCGTGCGGGTGACCCGGCGTCGCTCGCCGAACGGATCGACGGCTGGATCGACGATCCGGCGGCGCTGGCTGCCGCGTCGCAAACCTACGCCCGGTACGCCGAGCTCTACACCGTCGACCGCAGCGTCAAGGCGATCGAGCGGGTCTACGCCGGTACCGGCCACACCGCTGAAGCACCGGCCGGGTACACCGGTCGGGCGTACCGGCTGCTGTCGACCGCCTTCTACTACGCGGTGGCGATTCCACTGCTCTTCCTCTGGACCCGGGTGCTCCTGGGTGTCCGCGTCGAGGGCAAGAGCCGGTTCCCCCGCGGCGGCGCGCTCACGGTCTGCAATCACGTGCACTTCCTCGACAGCGCAGTCGTCGCGACCGCCCTGTTTCCCCGCAAGCCCGTCTTCACGTCGGCGCCGGTCAACCTCGAGAACCGCCTGTACGGCGGCCTGGTGAGACTGCTGGGCGGCGTCGCGGTGCCGTCCACCGCGGCCGGGCTGCCGCTCTTCTTCTCCGAGATGGAACTCTTCCTCGCCAAGGGCAGGATCGTGCACTTCTTCCCCGAGGGCGAACTCAATCCCTACGACACCAGCCTGCGCGACTTCAAGCTGGGCGCGTTCCACCTCGCCGCCCAGGCCCGGGTACCCGTGGTGCCGCTGTCGATCCGGTTCGCCCCACCGACCGGGGTCGGGCGGCTGTTCCGCCGCAAGCCGACGATGGTCCTCGTCATCGGCGAGCCGATCGTCCCGACGATGACCGACCCGCGCAGCGACCGGCGCATCCGGATGGAACTCGCCCGCCGCCGCATGCACGACCTGATCACCCGCGCTGCGTAACGGGCGCTATGCCGGCTCGAACGGATCCGCTATGCCGGCTCGAACGGATTGAGGTGCGCCACGCCGGTGCTGGCGACATCGGCCACGTTCCGGGTCACCAGCGTCAGCCGGTGGACGTTCGCCGTCGCCACCATCAACCCGTCCATGACGGGTGGCGGTTGCGGCGGCACGTTCAGTCGTCCCCATTCCTGGGCGATGTCAACGGTCACCGGCAGAATCCGATCCTGGTAGGCGTCCACCAGCCCGGTCAGCCACTGATCCAGAGCATCGGCCTGGTGCGGATCGCGCGGGCGGAGTCGCTCGATGCCCTGCCTGACTTCGCCCACAACAAGCGCGCTGATGAAGACGTCGGCACCGGCCTTTCCGTCGTACCACGCGAGTACGTCCCGGTTGGGCGACTTCTTGCGCAGCTCCGACACGACATTCGTGTCCAGCAGGAAGGCGGCCACGTCACCCGGCCAGGTCGGTGTCGCGGGGAAGATCGCGCCGGCGCTCGAACTCAAGATCGTCGTCGGCGGTGGGGGCCACCCGCAGGTAGTCCATGAAACTCACGGCCGCGCCGCGCAGTCGCCGGTACTCCGCAATACCGATCACCACCGCCACCTCCTCGCCGTGTTTCGTGACGATCTGCGGCTCACCGGACTCGGCCGCGCGAAGCACCTCGCTGAAGCGCTGCTTCGCTTCCTGCACCTGCCAGCGCATGGCAACCCCGCCAAATCTGTCTAGACTGACTAGATGGTACCTGGCGGGGCAGCGCGAGGCACGCGACCGGGCAGCAGCCGGCAATGGGACCGGCCAACTGACCACAGACATACCGTCAAGCTGACCGTTACTGCACCGTCCAGGTGACCATTGATCTTGCCTGCCAGAGCGCTGGGTCAGGCCGGATCGCGTTGGGCAACGACCGTCGGGGTCGGGTCGGCGGTGGGCAGTTGGCCCATCCCTTTGCGGATCGCGTCCAGCACCGTCATGCCCTGTGCCGCCAGCGAAGCGACCACGCTGTTGAGGCCCTCGGCACCGTCCAGCACGGTCAGGTTGGCGCCCCGCAGCCCCTCGGCCGCCGCCTTGAGCAGCTCCGGCAGCTGCTGGATGACGAGCTGGTCCAGCGCGATGCGACCTTCCGCGGCGGCAGCCTCGGCGGAGAGCTTGGTGGCGTCGGCCTGGGCGCGGGCCAGGGTCGTGATCCGCTCGGCCTCGGCCTGGGCGGGGCGGACCACCTCGGCGATCAGCTCAGCCTGGCGCAGTTCGGCGTTCTTCTGGGCGACCAGCGAACGCTCGACCAGGACGCTCTGCTGGGCCTGCGCGGCGGCCAGCGGGCCGGCCTGCGCCGCGGTCTGCTGGGCCCGGTCGATCTCGGCCTGGTACTGCGCCTGGGCGATCGCCGTCTGGCGGGCGTACTCGGCCTGGTTGCGCATGCTCTCCTGCTGCGCCATCGCGCTCGCCTGGTCGGCGGCGGCCTGCGCGACATTGGCGTCCTGGTTGACCTTTGCCTGGTACGGCGCGGAGAGCGCCTTGATGTAGCCGACGCCCTTGTCGTCGATCCGGCTGATCTGCAGCGAGTCGATCTCCAGGCCGATCCGGGCCATCTCGGTCTTGCTCGCGCCCACAATGGCGTCGGCGAGAGTCTGCTGCTCGCGGATGATCGCCTCGACCGTCATGCTGCCGATGATGCTGCGCAGGTGGCCGCTGAAAATCCGGCCGACCAGGATCGACATCTGCGACTGGTCGCCCTGGAAGCGGCGCGCCGCGGCAGCGATGGACTCGTGGTCGTCACCGACCTTGAAGGCGATCACCGCCTCCACCGCGAGGGTCAGCCCCTGTTTGGTGTAACAGTCCTCCTCGACCTCGGCCTCCTGCATCGCCAACGTGAGGTGGGAAGCCTTGGAGAAGACCGGGAAGACGAACGCGCCGTGGCCGGTCACGATCTTGAAGGGCAGCGCGTCGGCGCCGCGCTGCTTGCGACCACTGATCAGGAGCGCCTCGTTGGGCGCGGGTACCCGGTAGCCGAACATTTCTGTGCCTCTCATCCGCCAGACGTAGTGGTCCCGAGGCATCGGTGACCACGGTTCGACGTCGACCTGGCGGTCGCCGCGGAAGTGGATGACGAGCACGTGGGTACCGACCGCGATCGGCTCGGTGGCGTAGGCCAGATAGTGGTGCGGGATGCCCGCGACCACGACCCGGATCTCGCCGGCCCGCTCGCCGCCGGGTACCGCGGTGACCACCACGCCGACTCTGCCGACCAGTGCCTGACCCCGCACCGCTGCCCCCGCCATCGTCCACTCCGCGCGAAGGGCGCGGGTCGTGACATCGTGCGATCCAGATTGTGCACCCGCCCCGCCACCGCCGTCCGCCCCGGACCCCGGCCGCACCGGACTTCCGGCTAGCGCGGTGCGGGCGACCCATTCGGCGACGTGTCGATGTGGCGTGGACGATGGGTCATGGATCGGCGACGAACGATCAAACGGTGGCAGCGGGTCCGGAGCGAGGCTGGGACGGTGACTGTTACTTCCTCTGAGACCCCCGTGCCCGACCTGGCGAGCGTCGAGGCGCGCAATGGCGCGCGCCGGTCGCCGTGGTGGTCGGTGGCCGCGATCGGATCGGCATCTTCGCGCTCGTGACGACCGAGTTCCTGCCCGCCAGCCTGCTGCCACGGATCGCCGCGGACATGGGTACCAGCGAAGGCACCGCCGGCCAGGCGGTGACCGCGACGGCGATCATGGGGGCGATCACCGCGCCGACGATCGCCGTTGTGGTGCCCAAGTTGGACCGTCGACGGCTGCTGGCCCTGCTGACGCTGCTCGCGGCGGTGTCCAACGTGCTGGTGGCGCTGGCCCCGTCGTTCTGGGTGCTGCTGGCCGCCCGGCTGGTCCTCGGGGTGGCGATCGCCGGATTCTGGGCGATGGCGCTCGCGGTGGTCGGGCAACTCGTCCCCGCCGACCGGCTCGGCCGGGCGATGACGGTGGTCAACCTGGGGGTGTCGCTGGCGACCGTGCTAGCGGTCCCGGTCGGCACCTACCTGGGCGAGGCGTGGGGGTGGCGGCCGGTGTTCTGGCTCGCCGCTGCCGTCGCGTTGGCGGCCCTGGGACTGCTGCTGGCCTGGCTGCCGCCGGTACCGGCAGCCGGGGCGCCGCCGCTGCGCTCACTGGCGCAGGTGGCCCGCTCCCCAATCATGATCATCGGGCTGGCCGCCATCGGGCTCATCGCCGGTGGTCACTTCATGGCGTTCACCTACGTGCGGCCGGCTACCGAGCGGGTTCCGTCGATCACACCGGGGTCGCTCGCAGCCCTGCTGACGATCTTCGGGATCGCGGCGTTCGCCGGCAACCTGGTGCTCGGCCCGCTGGCGGACCGGCGGCTAAGGCTGACCGTGCTGCTCACCCCGACGCTGATCGGGGTGGCGACCGTCGGGTTCGCGCTGCTGGCCAACTCGTACCCGCTGGTGGCCGTTGCCGTGGCGATCTGGGGGTTCGGCTTCGGCGCGGTCCCGACCGTGGCGATGACCTGGATCGCCCGGGCGGAGCCGGATCGGCTGGAGGCCGCCGGCAGCCTGACCACCGGCATGTTCCAGGTCGCGATCGCGTTGGGGGCGGCGGTCGGCGGCGTTCTCGTCGACGTGTTCAGCGTCCAGGTCGCCTTCCTGGTGGCGGGGATCGCCGCGACGACCGGCGGCGTGCTACTGCCAACGCACGCCTACTGGCTAACGCACGCCGGAAGTGACCGCAGCGTCGCCGGTGTGCCGCCAACGGGCAGGTGGCGCACCGGCGTGCCGGCGGAACGCCCGGCTGAACGCAGCCTGCGACCCGTAGCCCAGGCGTAGCGCCACCTCGGTGACCGTCCGCTGTTCGGCCAGCAACTGCTTCGCCTGCTCCATCCGTACCCGGGTCAGGTAGTTTGCCGGCGAGTCACCGACCAGCAGCCGGAACCGCTTGGCGAACGCCGACCGTGAGGTGAGCGCGATCCGGGCCAGTTGATCCACCGTCCACGGCGCGCCGGGGGTGTCGTGGATGGCCGTCAGCGCCCGGCCGATATCGGTGTCCCGCAACGGCATCCACAGCAGATCGGTACTGCCGCAGCCGCCCTCCACCCAGGCCCGGATCGCCGCGGCGGCGACCACCCCGGCCAACTGAGCCACCACCGACCGGGAGCCGGGCCGGGCCTGCGCCGCCTCGCTGGCCATGCTCTCGATCAGCGCGGCCACCACCGGCTCCCGGCTGATCAGGCAGCACGCGACGACCGCGCTCGGCATCGCGGCAACGATCCGCTCCGCAGCCGGCGAGGTGATCTCCAGGTCACCGGTGTGCAGCACAGTTTCGTCGTCGGCCAGCACGGTGTGCTCACCGCCCCTGGGCAACAGCAGGAAGTCGCTCGCGGCGAGCCGCACGGACACGTCGCCACCACGTACCCGCACACTGCCCCGGGCGACGAAGTGGAACCGGGCGACGCGGCCCCGCTCGCTGTGCTGTTCCCCGCTGGCCAACAGCTGTCTGCGGTAGCCGCCGACCGACCAGCGCAGCCGTTCCAGCACATCACTCAGCTCATCGCGGTCCCCGATCGCGCTCACGTGCAGGTCAAGCTCCCGGACCGGGCCGGCATTCCCGCCGCAGCTCGCGGCTGGGGCTAACTGTCCGGGCCGGCATCCCCGCCGCAGCTCGCGGCTGGGGCTAACTGTCCGGGCCGGCACTCCCGGCACAGTCGGCGGCCGGGTTAAATGACGGACCCGGGCGCTACCGTCGCGGCATGGCAGCCGATCCGCCGGTGGAGAAGTTCAGCGTTCGCGAGTTCGCCGCCCTCGTGGTGCTCGCCGCGCACGGGCGGGAGCTGGGCAATCCGGAGTTCGTCGCGCTCGCCGGCTTCCCGCTGACCGGGGCGGCCCGGCACCGGCTGGTCGACCTCGGGCTGATCGACAGCCGCAAGGTCGGCCGGGCGTACGCCCACCGGCTCACCGAGGACGGCTGGCGACGCTGCCCGCAGATCTTCGCCACCGGCCGTCCCGGCCGTGCCGGTTCGGCCGGTGGCGCACTGTTCGCCCTCCTCGACGGCGTGCAGCAGGCGCTGACCACCCGCCGGCTCAGCCACGCCGACTTCTTCGGCCCCACAACCGATCCGGCCCGACCCGACAGCCGACCCGACAGCCCACCCGAGCAGGCCCCGGCAGCCGGCCCGGAAGCCGGAATGGAGGAGGGCGGCGTGGCTGTCGTGCCCCGGCAGCGGGGCGGGGCGCGTGATCCGATCGCGGACGGGATCCGGGCGGCGTACGCGCGGCTGGCGCGGGCTCCGGGAGCCTGGGTGGGCCTGGCCGACCTGCGCGACGAGCTGCCCGGCTTCTCCAGGGGCCAGGTGGACGTGGGGCTGCGCCAGTTGTCCTTCGTGCCGGGCGTGAGCCTCATCCCGGTGGCTGCCCTGGCCGCGTTGCAGCCACGCGACCGGCGGGCTGCCATCATGCTCGGCGACTACCCGGCACACGCGCTGCGCATCGAATCCGCGTGACCGGGCGGCGCATCGAATCCGCGTGACCGGATAGTGCTGCGGGGGGCAGCGTTTGCGCAGGTAGGCCAGGCAGACCGACCACATCCATTGATACATTTAGAACTATCGCATTACCCACGGGTCACAATTCGCCGGCAGGCGCTAGGCTTGGCGCGCACAGCACAAAGTACTGCGACACGCGGGCGGGCGTCGTCGCCGGGCGTCACCGGGGCAGGGCCGAGCCGGCCAGCCGCGGCGACCCACCCAACAGGAGGTGTGCGGCAGGTGTCGACCGACGCGACGGCGGCCACGCTGCGACACGAGGCGCTGCTCTACCCGACCACCGAGGCGTTGCTGGACACGGTGATCCCGTTCGTCCAGGACGGACTGGCCCGACGCGAGCCGGTGCTGATCGCGGTACCGGAATGCCGGTACAAGCTGATCGCCGACGCCCTCGGCGAAGCGCACCGCCAGGTCGAGTTCGTCGAGCTGGGCCGGGTTTCCCGCAACCCCAACCTGATCCTGCCCACCGTGCTGCGCCCGTTCCTGGACCGCTACCCGAACCAGCCGACCCGGATCGTCGCCGAACAGGTGTGGCCGGGCCGGTTCCCGGCCGAGGCGACCCAGGTGATCCGCTGTGAGGCGGTCACCAACTGGCTGCTCGCCGACCGCCCGACCACCCTGCTCTGCCTCTACGACGCCGACCAACTCGACGCGAACCTGCTGGGCCTGGCCGGCCGCACCCACCCGTTCGTGGTCGAGGGCGGCGAGCGCCACCGGTGCGAGCTGTACGCGCCGGCCGAACGGGTGCTGGACAACCTCAACGACCCGGTGCCGGACACCTCCCCGGCCAGCGTCGACGTGGCCCTCGCCCGGTACCAGGTGACCGAGGTCCGGGACCTGATCGCCGGCTACGGCGGCCGGCTCGGACTGGCCGACGAACGGGTCGCGGACCTGTTGCGGGCACTCGACGAGGTGGCCGAACCGACGCTGCGGCAGTACCCGCACACCGGCCGGCTGCGCGTCACCGACGACCCCGATCGGCTGCTCTGCGAGATCCGCACCCCGGGCACCGGCTACGACCCGATCGCCGGGCTCCGGCCGACCGAGGCCGACAGCCCGTTCGGCCACGGCGTACTCGCCGCGAACCGGCTCTGTGACCTGAGCGAGACCCACCTGCACACCCGGGCGCGACCCGAGACTGCCGCGCTTTACCTGGTCATGTGGCCATAGCACGATCAACCACAGTGGACGGTTACGGGTCCCGTCGATGGGTCCAGTGATACCCGTCACCGGGTACCGCCGAGGGTCGTTGAAGGGTGTGCCAGTGTTCTAGCGCCCCCTCCCCTATGCGAGAGAAACCGACGGCAGATGGTTCACTCCTCCGCACCAAGCCGGCCCGCTGACCCGCTCCCCTCGCCCGCGATCCCCGCGTTCTGCTGTGCGGTGCTGGCGGCCGGAGTCTTCGGACTGCTCCCCCAACTGTTGGCCACCACGATCGCCGTTGCGGTCAGCGCCACCGTGTCCGGCGCCAACCTGGTGTGGATCGCCGGTCGGCAGCCGATCAACCCACCACTGACCCGGGTGGCCGTCGGCATCCTCGGCGCCGCCGTGCTCGGCTTGGCCGCCACCGCCGCCCTCTCGATGGCCGGCAGCGACGAACAGAACCTGGTCACCCGGGCCGGGTTGTTCGTCTGTACCGCGCTGTTCCTGGTCGGGCTGCCGATGCTGCCCGGCGGGCACCGCGGCCGCAACTGGGTCAACCGCACGGTTAACGGCCTCATCCTCGGCTCCGCCGCGCTGTTCGCGGTGTGCCTGCTCTGGCTGCCGGACAGTGCCCGGCACTCGCCGCAGATCGTCGGCGTGCTGCTGATGACCGGGCTGGCCAGTCCGGTGCTGCTGTTCGGCGCGCTGACCGCCGGCAACCGGCCCGGCGGCGTCTCCTGCCACCTGGGCGCCGCACTGTGCGTGCTCGGACTCGGCGACTTCGCGCTGGCCGCCGAGAACGTCCTCGCCGTCGTCCCGGTCGCGGCCGCACTGATGATCTTCGGCCCCGTGCTGCTCTGGTACGGCGCCCGCGACGTCACCCGCGCACAACCGGCCAAACCGGCGAAGCCGGGCCGGCCCGGCGGGCTGCTGTGGCGGGCCGGACTGCACCTCACCCCGGTGCTGGTGGTCGCCGTGGCAGCCGGTTGGGCCTGCTGGCACCACGCCCGACCGGAGGGGATCACCGTGCTGCTCGGCCCGGTGCTGCTCGCCCTGATGGCGGTCCGCGAATGGCTCGGCCACCTCGGCCAGCACTCCGGCCGGGAGGAGCTGGCCCACCTGCACGTCGCCATCGAACGGCTGCGCCGCCGGCGGCCCGGCACCGACGCCTCGTGGAACGTCGCGGACCGGCCGGCCGCCGACCCGACCGGGTTCACCCTGCTCCCCGGCCCGGCCACCCGCCGCCGCCTGATCGGACTGCTCAAGGAGCGGCTCACCGGGCACGGCCGGTCCGGTGCGCTGCTGCTCGTCGGGTTCCCCGCCGGCCTGGACCGGCGACGCCTCGCCAGCGTCTCCGACCTGCAGGTCGCGGTGGGCACCGGCGGGCTCGCGGCCCGTGTCGACGACCACAGCTTCCTGGTCCTGGTGGACGGCGGGCCGATGCGCGCCGGGGTGGTCGCCGCCACCCTGGTCGGCGCACTCTCCGAGCGGTTCCCCGAGGCCACCCGCAACGGTGCCCCGGCGGTCAGCATCGGGCTGGCCGAACTCGTCGACGGAGCGAGCCCGGACGGGGTCCTCGAACGGGCCAGGATCGCCCAACGCCGGGCCGCCCGGCTGGGTACCGGCATCGAGTGGTTCGACGCCGACATCGCCGCCGCCGAAGCCCGGCACCAGGTGATCTGCCGGGAACTCCCGGGCGCGCTGGCCCGCGACGAGTTCACCCTGCTGTACCGCCCGGTGGTGGACCTGGCCACCGACCGCCCGGTCGGCGCGCAGCCGACGGTGCGCTGGCGCAGCCCGGCGCTGGGCACCGTGCCGGCAACCGAGTTCCTGCCGGCCGCCGGGCACAGCCCGGAACTGGCCAGCCTGGGCACCTGGATCCTGTCCAGCACCTGCCACCAACTCAGCCGCTGGCTCGGCGACGAGCTCGACCTGTGGATGATGCTGCGGATCGTCGGCCCGTACCTGTTCCATCCCAAGCTGGTCGACGGGATCGGCTCCCAGTTGCGCCGCAACGCGGTCCCCAGTGGTCGGCTGGTGCTGGAGACGAGCGAGGACACCGTCGCCGACGACCAGCCCGCCGCCGTCGCGCAGTTGAACCGGCTGCGCCAACTCGGCGCCCGCACCGGCCTGGTCGCCACCGGCAACAGCGGTCTGCCGATGGCGCAGCTGCGGCGGCTGCCGGTGGACATGCTCAAGATCGGCGCATCACTGGAGCCGTCGGTGATCCCGACCACCCGGGCGCTGACCCTGGTCAGCCAGATCGCCCGGCGCTACGGGGTGGAACTGGTGGTGGACGGCGTGGGTGACACCGACGAACTGGCCCGGGTCCGGGCGGCCGGCTGCCGGCTGGTCGCCGGCCCGGTGTTCGGCGCGCCGATGGCCGCCGAGCGCTTCGAGGCGCTGCTGCGCGACTTCCACAGCCCGGTCGAGCCGGCCTGATCAGCCGGCCACCGCGTACACCACGACATTGTCCAGATAGGAGTGCGCGCGCCGGTCGAAGGCGCCGCCACAGGTGATCAGGCGCAGCTCCGGGCCGGGGGTGGGGCCGTACACCCGGGCGGTGGGGAACTCGTCCTTGGCGTAGCGGCCCACCTCCACAACGTGGAACGTCAACCACTGGCCGGACCGGTCGACCAGGATCGCGGTACCGGCGGTGAGGGTTCGCAGCCTGGCGAAGACGGCCGGTCCCCTGGTGGAGTCGACGTGCCCGGCGAGCACGGCCGGCCCGGGGTCGCCCGGCGCCGGACCGCCCGCGTACCAACCGGCATGCGCGAAGTCCACCGGCGCGGCAAGCTCACCGGCCGGGCCCAGCGCCAGCCGTTCCAGGGTGGTGTCGACGCCGATCGCCGGTATCCGCAGCCGGGTCGGCGCGGCCAGCGCCGCAGCGCCGGTCATCGCCTCGGTCAACGACCCGGGCGCGGTCCAGTGCGCCACCGCGACCGGTTCGCGGCTCGGCAGCCACCTGCCGGCCAGCCCGCCGCCGGCCGCTGCGACCGCCGCCAGCCCGCAGACCAGCAGCAGCACCGCGAGCACCCGCCGCCCCGCCCCGGTGTCCGGCAGCGCGGGGGCCGGCGGGTACCGCGAGGTGGTCGGCCAGTCGGGTGGGCGGGCCGGCGGACGCTGATCAGTGGGTCGCATCCGGTGCCCGGGTACGGGTGGTTCGGCGCAGCAGCAGCACTCCGCAGCCGGCGACCAGCGCGCCGGCTACCGCCAGCAGGACCAGCAGCCACGGGAAGGCGGCCGGCGCGCTGCCACCGGCCCCGGTGGGTACCCCGCCGGCCGGTGTGATCGCGCCACTGACCGCGTCCGGGCGCAGCACGCTGGTCAGCCCGCCGCTACCGTCCAGCACGATCAGCGAGTACACCGCGCCCGCGTCGAGATCGGCGCTGGTGCTGGTGGCGGTGCCGGCCGGCGGGCGCAGCGTCAGCGTCCAGCTCCCGGCCGCCACCTGTGCGTACCCGGTGGCGCTGGCGAAGTTGGCGTGCTGGGCGACGACCGTGCCGTCGTTGGTGGTGATGTCCAGCACCGGCGCCTTCACCGACGCCTGGATCACTCGCACCTTCGCCTTCCCGGACGCGGGCGCGCCGAGGTCGTCGGGGATCACCGTGAGTCCCAGGTCGACGAAGCGCCCCACCCCGGCCACCGTGTACGCGTCCCCGGCCACCACGTCCACCCGGGTACTGAGCACCGGCGCGCTCGCCGGCGGGCTGCCCTGCTTGCGCATCGCGACCGTGTACCCGCCCGCCGGCAGCGCCAGATACGGCGACACCACCCCGTACCCGACCGCCTTGAACACCTGCTGGCTGATCGCCCCGGACAGCGAGCTGAGGTAGACGTCCACGGCCGGGGTGTCCGGCGACAGGTGCGCCAGCCGCACGTACCCGACCCCGGCCGCCACGGCGGGCGTCGGCGCGACGCCCGCCAGCACTCCGGACAGCAGTAACACGGCCACCACGGTGGCAAAGAAGCGGTTTACGCGGGCGGCGCTCATCAGCGGCTCCACATCTCTTCGGAATCAGGGGAAGGGTCAGAGGGTCAGCGGATCAGGGTCAGAGGGTCAGCGGATCAGGGTCAGCGGGTCAGCGGATCAGGCGGGCAGCGGGTCAGGCGGGGAGGCAGTAGCGGATCAGGAGGGCATCGCGGTCGGGTTGGATGGCGCAGGGGTGGTAGTCGCCGAGTTGCTGGTCGAACCAGTGCGCGACGAGGTCGTACTCGGCCGGCTCGGTCACCGGGTTGCCGTCGACCGCGGTGACCCGCACGGCGCGCAGCGGCGCCGGGTCCACACCGGACTCTGTGCTCTCGTCGGCCGAGGCGGCCGAGCCGGTCGCGGCCGGGAAGTCGGCCAGGTCCAGGGTGTGTCCGCCGGCCAGGGTGGTGAGCACCGCCAGCAGCCGGGCATCGACCCGGCCGGCGACCAGCGCGTCGCGGGCCGGCGCCGCCGGCCGCAGGCCGGGGTTCGCGGCCAGGGCAACCCCGTCGCGGGTACGGTCGGCCGGCGCACCCTGCCCGGCTGCGCTCCCCCGTCGCAGCACCCGTACGTCGGCGAAGGCCGCGTACGGCACCCACTGCGGTCCGGCCGGCGCGCTGGTCACCAGCCAGCCCGCGGCGCCCGGGAAGTCGTCCGGCGCGCTGCCGGGGCTGCGCAGCCGACCGGCCGGCAGCCCGGCCGCAAGCAGTCCCGGCCACAGCGCGTCGTCGGCGGCGATCACCGGCGACCCGGCCACCTCCGCGCCGAACCAGGCCGCCACGGCCGCCGTAGGCGGCGTCGACAGCCGCTCAACGGGACGGCGCACCTGCACCCCGGCCACCACCAACACCCCGACCACCGCCACCGCCACCGCCGCCCAGCCCTCCGGCCCGAAGACACTCCCCCCGACCGGCGAGCGGCGGGTGCGCCGCCGTGGACCGAAGGTGCGTACCCGCCGGGCCCGTACCCGCCGGACCGCGTCAACCAGCAACTCCTCGCCCTGGGCCAGGCCGACAAGCAGCAGCAGGGGCAGTGCGACGCAGAGCAGGTCGCCCCGGGCAACCGGGATGAGGATGGCGGTGGCCAGCAGCGCGGCGACCGCGACGGCCGGCGCGCGCAGCCACCGCCGCCGCACCGCGACCGCCGCCATCACCAGCAACAGCCCGCCGCCCACCCACTCCAGCGCAGCCGGGCGCGGCGCGGGCACCGCCGGCCCGGTGCTCAGCGCCCCGGACAGCACCCCCGGCAGCCAGCGGGCCCCGGCCAGCAGCGCGACGGCGACCAGGACGAGCAGCGCCACCAGCGCGCGGCGGGCCGGTCGGGGCAGCCGGCGTGCCACGTCGCCCTGCCCGATCAGCACCGCGAAGCTGGCGGCCAGCCCGACGGCGAGCGCCGGTACCCAGGTCACCGCTGCCGCGAGGGCGAGCAGCACGCCGATCCGCCGGCCCCAGGGCGCCCGCTCGCCGGTGACCAACACCGCGGCCAGCAGTACCGGCACGGCGGCCAGCACACCCGGCCGGGCGACCGCGAACAGCGCGGCACCCAGCGGCGTCGCGGCGCAGCCGAGCAGCACGGCCACCCGGGTCGGCAGCGCCAGCCGTAGCCGGCTGGCCAGTACCCAGGCCAGGACAAGTAGGACGGCGGCGGCGAGCACGGTCGGCTCGCGGACCACCTCGGCGGCCCCCGGCTCGCGGTGCAGCGCGTCGGTGCCCGACACCCAGGCGGCCGCCACCGCTTCGAAGGCGCGCTGTGGCCAGCCGCCGGTCAGCGTGCCGACGTCCGGCCGGGCGGCGGCGACCACCCGGACTGCGCGGACCGCCTCGGCCGCCGACAGCGGGACGGCCCGCGCGCCGGCCAGCAGGGCGGTTGCGGCGACGCCGAGGGCGGCCACGTCGACCAGGCCCACCAGCGCGCGTACGGCTGGCATTCGTCGGGGCGGTGCGACCGGGCCGGCTTCGGTTGCCGGCTCGACCGGCGCGTCGGGCAGGGTGGGGCCGATGTTGGCGGGCTGGCGCTCGCCGAGTTGCAGGGGGTCGTCGGGGCGCAGCCAGTCGCCGCGGGAGCCGAGCGGGCCGAGCAGGGCGCGCGGACTGGCGGTGGACGCTCGCCGGTGGGTACCGCGTCCGGTCCCGCGTACGGGACTCGCCGGGGCAGGCATCGACGCCGGCACCTTTCTCTCGGCTTACCCGGGGTCGGTCGCCCCGGTCGGTACGCGAACCGGAGACCCGGCCGATCTCAGGATCTCCCAAATCGGAGATCGCCGCGACCTGGGCACCACCGAACGAGCGGCAGTGCGGGAAGCCGGGAAGCCGGTGTCACCAGCACAGATATCAAAGGGTATGGATTAATTCACGATGCGTTCAGTACCTAAGTACCGTGCCCAATATCGATCGTGATCACAAGACCACGGTCGGACCGTTCTTGCCAGCCGACCCGGTCGGACCCCGGCCAACCTCCGGCCCGACCGACGAGTCGGCGTCGTCCTTCCGGTCCGGCCCAGCCTCCCGCTCGCGCCCAGCCCGCCGCTCCCGCCCAGCCGGCCGGTCCCGCCCAGCCGGCCGCCGAGGGTCGGCTGCCGAGTCGGGACCGGGCTCCTGCGGTCGGTCGGCGGCCCACTCCGCCAACCGGTCGCCGGGCTCGGGGTCGCCCGCTCCGGACAGGTCCGGCGGGCCGATCAGCGTACGCACCGGCCGGGGTCGACCGGACGCCCCGGCGCCGGTCCAGGCCAGCATGAACAGCGCCGCCCACAGGCCGCCCAGCAGCATGGCGCTCGCCAGCGAACTGGCGGTGTCGAAACCGACGTAGAGTCGCGCGGCGCCGAGCAGCGCGATCAGCCCGGCCGCCAGGGTCCAGCCGGTCACCGCCCAGCCCCACCGCGCGGTCCGGGTGAGCAGCCAGGTCAACGTGCAGATGCTGGCGGTACCCACCGCCGTCTGGGTGGTCAGGAACGAGGCGGTGGTACCCGCGTCCGGGGCGGCCTCGCGGGCGATCACGGTGAGCACCACCAGCGGCAGGAACGCGCCCGCCGTACCGACGATGGTGACCAGGCCCCGGTGCCAGCGGCGGGTCCGGAAGCCCCGGATGATCGCGGTCACCGCGACCAGCGCGATCAGCACCGGGCCCCGGGTCAACGACAGGCCGGTGAGAGTCACGTCGGTGACCCCGGGGCTGGAGTGACCGTCGATCCAGCGGGCGACCGCCCCGTCCACCCCCGACAGGCCGCTGTAGCGCACCAGTAGACCGCTCAGCGCCGCCAGCCCGAAGCCGAGACCGAACAGCAGGGCCACGCCGGCCGCCAGGTTGACCAGCAGCGTCCAGCCCAGGCCGGCCCGGGCCAGCAGCGCCTGGAACGCCCGGTCCAGCCAGCGCACCAGCCGACCCACGGCCGGCACCTGGCCGATCCGCGCGACGAGCGACTTCACCGGGTCCGGGTTGCGCCCCAGCCACCGGCCCACCAGGGCGATCACCACGAGCAGGCCGAGCAGCCCGAAGACCGCCCCGGTCGCGTGCCCGAGCAGCCGGGACACCCGCTGGTAGGAGTCGCCGGCCAGGTAGCCGACGAGCACCGAGGTGCCGGCCCAGGTCACCACCCCGAGCGCGGCCCAGGGGGCGAAGGTCCGGTACCGCATCCCGGCGTTGCCGGCCAGCCGCGGGGCGAGGGTGCGGACGAAGGCGATCCACCGGCCGCCGAGGAACGCCCGGCCGCCGAGCCGGTTGACCATGTCGTCGGCGCGGGTCCAGCGGTGCTCGCCGACCCACCGGCCGAGCCGGCTGGCCCGCAGCCGGGGACCGTTGCGCCGACCGCTGCGGAAGGCCGCCGCGTCGCCCAGGATGCCGGCCGCCATCATCAACAGCATCGCGGGTACCAGTTCCAACTTGCCCCGGTAGGCCAGGAACCCGACCAACAGCAGGGTCGCCTCACCGGGCAGCACCAGGCCGAACATCAGCCCGGTCTCGCCGGCCACCAGAAACGCGGCGAGCAGGTACACCAGCACGGGCGGCAGGTCCCCGAGCGCGGTCAGTACGGTGCTCACGGCGTACCAATGGGGTTCACACCGAAAGTCTGCCACCCGCCCATCGGGCAATTCGGATATGCCGGCCGGTGCTGCCCGGGTACCCGGTAAACCTCAGGGTGATCCCTGATGCCCCGCGCCGCCCCACCGGGGCGGGGGGAACGGGGCTCAGCGACAATGGAGTCATGCCAATCCGCGCGGATCTCCGCAACGTCGCCATCATCGCCCACGTCGACCACGGCAAGACCACCCTGGTCGACGCCATGCTCACGCAGGCGGGCGCCTTCTCCGCCCACGCTGCCGCCGCTGACCGGGTGATGGACTCGATGGACCTGGAGCGCGAGAAGGGCATCACCATCCTCGCCAAGAACACCGCCGTGCACTACCGGGGGGCGGACGGCGAGTCGGTCGTCATCAACATCATCGACACCCCCGGTCACGCCGACTTCGGCGGCGAGGTCGAGCGCGGCCTGACCATGGTCGACGGGGTGCTGCTGCTGGTCGACGCCTCCGAGGGGCCGCTGCCGCAGACCCGCTTCGTGCTCCGCAAGGCGCTCAAGGCGCGGCTGCCGATCATCCTGGTGATCAACAAGGTGGACCGCCCGGATGCCCGGATCAAGGAGGTCGTGGACGACACCTACGAACTCTTCCTCGACCTGGACGCCGACGAACACCAGATCGAGTTCCCGATCGTCTACGCCTGTGCCCGCGACGGGATGGCCTCGCTGACCCAGCCGGCCGACGGCGGGCTGCCCGACGCGCCCACTCTCCAGCCGCTGTTCCAGACGCTGCTGGACACCATCCCGGCGCCCACCTACACCGAGGGCGCGCCGCTGCAGGCACACGTCACCAACCTGGACGCCTCACCGTTCCTGGGCCGGCTGGCGCTGTGCCGGGTGCACGAGGGCACCATCCGCAAGGGCCAGACGGTGGCCTGGTGCAAGCACGACGGCAGCACCGAGAAGGTCCGCATCTCCGAACTGCTGATGACCGACGGGCTGGAGCGCAAGCCGGCCGAGTCGGCGGCGCAGGGCGACATCATCGCGGTCGCCGGCATCCCGCAGATCATGATCGGGGACACCCTGGCCGACGCCGAGAACCCGATCCCGCTGCCGCTGATCACCGTGGACGAGCCGGCCATCTCGATGACCATCGGCACCAACAGCTCGCCGCTCGCCGGCCGGGTCAAGGGCTCGAAGATCACCGCCCGGATGGTCAAGGACCGGCTCGACAAGGAGCTGGTCGGCAACGTTTCCCTGAAGATCCTGCCGACGGAGCGGCCGGACACCTGGGAGGTACAGGGCCGCGGCGAGTTGGCGCTGGCCATCCTGGTCGAGCAGATGCGCCGGGAGTCCTACGAGCTGACCGTCGGCAAGCCGCAGGTGGTCACCCAGGAGATCGACGGCAAGATCTGCGAGCCGGTGGAGCGGCTGACCATCGACGCCCCCGACGACTACCTGGGCGCGATCACCCAACTGCTGGCCACCCGCAAGGGTCGGATGGAGCAGCTGGTCAACCACGGCACCGGCTGGATCCGGATGGAGTGGCTGGTACCGGCCCGCGCGCTGATCGGCTTCCGCACCGAGTTCCTCACCGAGACCCGGGGCACCGGCATCCTGCACCACGTCTTCGAGTCCTACGAGCCCTGGTTCGGCGAGTTGCGTACCCGCGCCAGCGGCTCGCTGGTGGCCGACCGGGCCGGCGTGGTGACCCCGTTCGCGATGCTCAACCTGCAGGAGCGCGGCTCGCTGTTCGTGGAGCCGACCACCGAGGTGTACGAGGGCATGATCGTCGGCGAGAACTCCCGCGCCGACGACATGGACGTCAACATCACCAAGGAGAAGAAGCTCACCAACATGCGCGCCGCCTCGGCCGACGAGACCGAGAAGGTGATCCCGCCGCGCAAGCTGTCCCTGGAGCAGGCGCTGGAGTTCTGCCGCGAGGACGAGTGCGTGGAGGTCACCGCCGCTGTGGTGCGCATCCGCAAGGTGGTCCTCGACCAGACCGAGCGGTACCGGATGTTCCGCCGCGCCCAGCGCAGCTGATTCCCGCACCACTGAGCCGACCCGGGCCCGTCCGCACCACGCGGGCGGGCCTGGGTCGTGGCGGGCCGGGGTCGTGGCGGGCCTGGGTCGTGGCGGGCCGGGTCGTGGCGGGCCGGGGTCGTGGCGGGCCTGAGCGCCTCAGCGCGGCAGCGCGCGGATCCGGTCCAGGGCGGCGTCCCGGCCGGCCAGGTGGTCGGCGAAGGTGGGCGGCGCGTACAGGTCCGGGGCGATCGCCACCCGGCGGTCCATCGGCCACGAGGTCTGCCAGACCAGGTCGGAGATGTTCGCCGAGATCCGGCTGTACGGCAGGGTGAACGGCACCGTCTCGCCCACGAAGTTCGGGCTCGACCCGGTCGGCTCGCCCACGAAGATCGCCTCGGTGTACAACTGCAGCATGGTCGCCAGGTTCTGCGCGGCGGAGAAGGTGACCCGCCCGATCAGCACGAAGAGACCACCGCGCCGGTTGATCGCCGGCCGGCGGGCGATCGCGTGCAGCAGTGAGACGGCCAGGAACGTGTTCCCGCCGCCGTTGTAGCGCAGGTCCACCACCAGCCGCTGCCCGTCGCCCGCGTCCACCCGCTCGAACAACTGCGCCAGGAACGCCTCCCAGGGCTGCTCCGGGTCGTCCTGGATGCTGTTGTACTGCAGGTAGACCAGCGCATCGGCCGGGTACTCGACAAACCAGTAAGGGCGCTCCCGCCGACTCAGGTGCACGGCGGTGACGGCGGCCGGCAGCCGCAGCGCGTCCGGTGGCGCCGGAGTGTGCGGCAACGCCTCCAGCGGTACCTCCTGCGCCGGCACCGTCACCTCGACCTCCGCCGCGTCCAGCGTGCGCACCCGCAGCCGGGCCCGGTCCGGACGGTCGAGCACCCCGAGCGCGTGCAGGTAGTGGGTACGCCGCAGCCAGAACGGCTGGCAGGTGACCGCCCACTGGTCGTTGTCCCGGGTCAGCACCGGGTCCAGGGCCGCGAGCACCGTCTCGATCGGCCGGTCGTCGACGGTCAGCAGCTCGCCGCCGAGCAGGTGCCCGTAGTGGGCGTCCGCCTCGGTGACGAACATGCCCTCGGTGAACTGGTGGAACCACAGCGGCAGGCTGACGTGCCAGGCCGGGTACGCCCGCTCGGCGCGCAGCCGGGCGTGCCCGTCGTCGAGCAGCCGCAGCAGCCGCCAGAAGCCCAGCACGATCTGCTCGTCGGCCAGCGTCGGGATGTCCCGGTGCAGCGCCTCCCCCAGCTCGTCCAGCCGGCCGGCGACCCGCAGCGCGTTGGGGCTGCGCCGCCGGATCTCAAGAAGCAGCAACGCCAGGTCACCCCGCCACCCCTCGTCCCGCCGCCCCTGATCGCGTCGTCCCCCGGCCCCGTCGCCGGCAGCCCCGTCGCGGGCGGTGCCGTCGCCGGGTTGGTCAGCCGGATGCCACGGGCGGAGCAGTTCGGTGAACTCGGGATCGTCGCGCAGCAGGGCGAAGGTGGGGTCGGTGGCGAGCCGGCCCGGGTCGCGCAGGCCGGCGGCGAGCGCCTCGCGCAGCACGGCCAGCGCCGGACCCGGCTGGGCGAGGGCGGCATGGCAGGTGGCGATGCGCAGGTGCAGTTCGCCGGCGTCGGTGGGTACCGGTTCGAAGCCCACCGCCCCGAGCCGCAGCGCCTGCTGGTACGCGGGCAGCGCCTCGGCGTACCGGCCGCCCTCGGCGCACACGTAGCCGAGCAGGCACCAGTGGGTACCGTGCACCGGGTTGTCCTCGACGACCGCGCGCCACGCGGTGCGGGCGGCGGTCCAGTCCCCGGCTGCCGTCAGCTCGCTGGCGCGGGCCACCGCCGCGAGCGGATCGATCAGCGGCATCTGCGGCTGCACCGTCAGCCCGACGAGCCGAGCGCGCCGACCACGATGATCGCGAAGATGGCGACCACCACCAGGGCCGGGATGCACACGCCGATGATGGCGCTGGGCCGGGCGAACAGGGCCGGCGACGGGTCCACGGGCCGCCGGTAGGGTCGGCCACCGGCCGGCGGGCGGGGCTGCTCAAGGTTCGCGACCTTGCCGCGACGCGCCGCGTTGATCAGCACGGTGACCGGCGTGATCACCGTCGAGGCAAACCCCCACCAGCCCTGGATCAGCGTCTTCGCGGTGGTCTCGCGGAACACCGCCAGCCCGCAGTCCCGGCAGAACGGGCCTTCCGAGCGCATGAACTGCATCAGCACGATCATCCCGCGGTGCTGCCGGAAAGTGACGTCGACGGCCGGCACGCAGCCGCAGAGCCGGCAGGACAGCTGGGTGGAGCCCGGGTAGGCGGGTGGCCCGGCCGGGTAGGCGACGTTGCCCGACTGGGCGGGCACGGGATACCCGGGGGCGGGAAACCCGGGGGCTGGGGCCGGCCGCGACGCGGAGGGGGCGGGCGGGTACTGCGGATAGCTCATGACGATCCTTAGCAGCAGTCAAGAGAAGAAGCCGCTGCATCCTATGGCCGGCCCACCGACCCCCGCTGTCCCGTGTCCGACGACGCCCGCGCTCCCGGGTGGCCGGCTGCTATTCCAGCAGGTTGGCCCGCAGGTCGGCGAGGTCGTTGGCGGTGAGGCCGAGCCCCTCGGTCAGGTACCCGCTGAACGACCCGTACTCCGTGTCCGCCCGCTCGTACGCCGCGTCGAGGTAGGCCGGATCGGCGGCGAGCACCGGCCGCAGCAGGTCCGGCTCGATCCCCCGGCGCTGCTGCGCCAGCGCCACCAGTTTCTCGGTCAACTCCGCCCGGTCGGTGTTGGTACGCAGGTAGTCGGCGGTGACTGTGGCCCGGTCCACGCCCAGCGCGCCGAGCAGGATCGCGCTCAGCCAGCCGGTCCTGTCCTTGCCCACCGTGCAGTGGTAGAGCACCGGAGCCCCGGCCAGGTCGACCACCCGGCGGGCGGCGGTGGCGAAGCCCTCGCGCACCACCGGCGAGCTGACGAACGCCCGGTACACCGCCAGCATCGCGACCGCGGTGCCCTCCCGGCGCAGGTGTTCGGCCTGTGGGGTGGCCACCTCCGCCAGGACACCGGCGAGGAAGCCGAAGACCGGCTGGTCGGGGTCGTGGATCGGGATGTGCGCCAGGTGCGGCCCGGCCGGCAGCCGGTCCGGCGGTGCTTCCAGGATCTCCTGGCCGAACCGCAGGTCGAGCACTTCGGCCAGGCGCAGCGCGCGCAGCGCGTCGATGTCGTCGTCGGTGAGCCGGCCCAGTGCCGGGGCCCGGAACAGCACGCCCCGGCGTACCCGCCGGTTGTCGGTGGTGGGCAGGCCGCCGAGGTCGCGGGCGCCCGGGGCGCCCACCAACCAGTTCGCGGCAGGTTCGGTACGCACCTGCGCAGGCTACCGGCCGACGTCGGCCGCGGAGGACTGCTTGTCGGGGTGCAGGGTGAGCGGCTCGCCGCGCCGCTTCGCGGAGATCAGGCTGGCCACGGTGGCGACGCCGAGGGTGACGATGATCACGGTGAGGGAGAGCCAGATCGGGATGTGCGGGGCCCAGCCGATCGGCTCGCCGCCGTTGATGAACGGCAGGTTGTTGCCGTGCAGGGCTTCCAGGATCAGCTTGACGCCGATGAAGGCGAGCACCGCGGCCAGGCCGAGGGACAGGTACCGCAGCCGGTCGAGCAGGTCACCGAGGAGGAAGTAGAGCTGCCGCAGGCCCATCAGCGCGAAGACGTTCGCCGCGAAGACCAGGTACGCCACCTTGGTCAGGCCGAAGATCGCCGGGATCGAGTCCAGCGCGAAGATCAGGTCGGTGGTGCCCAGGGCCACCACCACCAGGATGATCGGGGTGAACATCCGCTTGCCGTCGCGGTGGGTGGTCAGGTGCCCGTGGTTGAAGTCCCGGGAGATCGGCAGGATCCGGCGGCTGAGCCGGGTCAGCAGGTTGTCCTTGTAGTCGGAGTCGTCGGTCTCGCCGTGCCGCACCAGGTTGACGGCGGTGTAGACGAGGAACGCGCCGAAGATGTAGAAGATCCACTCGAACCGGTTCAGCGCCGCCGCGCCCAGCGCGATGAAGATGCCGCGCATCGCCAGCGCCAGCACGATGCCGATCAGCAGCGCCTTCTGCTGGAACGGCTTGGGCACCTTGAACCGGGCCATGATGATCACGAAGACGAAGAGGTTGTCCACCGAGAGGCTGTACTCGGTGAGCCAGCCGGCGAAGAACTCACCGCCGGAGCCGGTGCCCCAGATGGCCGACACTGCGATCCCGAAGGCGATCGCCAGCCCGACGTAGAAGGCGACCCAGAGCGCGCACTCCTTGGTGGACGGCACGTGTGGTCGCCGGCCGATCACGACGAGATCGACCGCGAGAATCACCCCCACTGCGATCAGCGAGATGATCCAAACTAGCGACGACACATGCACGGTTACCTCCGGAAGACACGGTGTGACTCCGAAGGTCTCCTCCACCACCACAGCTACGTGGTGACCGGCGGCCCCGGGTGCCGCTGTGCGCACCGTGCTGACGGGAACCGCTGCGAGGGAGTACTCCCCTTCTCGGCGGCCATTCTGCCCCATCACCATGAAGATCGCCCAATGCCCAGCGTGCTACGCCCCTGGCAGTACCCCTTCGAGTGAGATCTCACACCCCGCAAGGCATCCTAGGAGGCTGGGTCGCCGGCTGGGCCTGGATCGCCTGCGCTCAGCGACTGAGCGGGTCGGCTGGGCTGAGCGGGTCGGCTGGGCTGAGCGGGTCGGGGAAGTGCCAGCCGGTGGCGAGGAGGGCGTCCACGGCCGCCACCGCTCGGGCCAACCGGGCCTGCGGCGGGCCGGTCAGTTCGACCACCGGCGTGTCCAGCCCCGCCAGGACCTCGCGGAATCGCCCGGTCATCCAGGCTCGCAGGTGCTCGCCGTCGCGCAGCCCGTCGTCGGCGAACGGCACCCCGACGTGATCGGTGAGCAGGTACAGCGCGGGAAGCCGGGCCAGCTGCCGGACCGCATCCGAGGCGCTGCCCAGGTACCGCTCCTCCCACACCGCGGTCGCCCGGGCGTCGGTGTCACCGATGAGCACCGGGCCGGCGTGCCGGGCGGCGGCGTCCTCGGCCGCATTCTGCGCCCGGGCCACCGCCACGAAGTCGGCCCGCTGCCAGGTCACGTCGAAGACCGTGGCGGCCGGGTCGGCGCGGCGCAGGTCGGCCAGCTTCACCTCGGTCAACTCCCGCCCGTACTCCGGCACCCAGCGGGTGCGGTAGTGCTCCGCCAGGGCACGGGCCACCGTGGTGGTACCGGTCGACTCGGCGCCGACCACGATCACCCGCCGGGTCAGGTACGCCCGGACCGGCGCGGACAGGTACCCCCAGTGCCCCGCCGGATCGGCCCGTACCGCCGTCCCGGAGACCGGCACCGCCGCCCGGGCGGGGTCCACGAAGACCGCGACCGCCCCGAACCGGCGGGCCAACTCCGCCCCGTACCCCTCGCTGCTGAAGACCGCGTCCACCCGGTCCACCCCGGCCGCCGCCCGGAACGCCTCGTGGTGCAGGTCCCAGATGGCCGCGCTGTCGTAGTCGATCGGGTAGTCGTCGTAGAACCCGACGAACTCCACGCCCGGATGCCGCTCGCGCAGCCAGTCGCAGCGCAACTCCACCGGGATCGACTCGCGCGAGGACGGCGCGACCAGCACGGTCAGCCGGTCACAGCGCGCCGCCGCGGTGTCGATCAGGTGGTGGTGCCCGGCGTGCGGCGGGTAGAACTTCCCCACCACCAGCCCGTGCCCGAACCGGTCGGCACTCACCCGATCGGCGCCCGCCCCGGCGGGGCCTGTCACGTCGGCGCTCATCCGGCCGCGACCGTGGCGGGTCGGGTGTCCCGGCGCAGGTCGGCCAGCCAGGATCGCAGGCCTGCCCCGCACAGCGCCAGGAACACCAGGTAGAGCACGGTGGTCAGGTAGAGGTGCTTGCTGGCGTAGAGCGGCACGTAGATCACGTCGGCGGCGATCCACAGCCACCAACTCTCCAGCAGCTTGCGACTCTGCCCGTAGGTGGCCAGCAGCGACAGCATGGTGGTGACCGCGTCGGCGGCCGGCACCGTGGAGTCCAACACTCGGTCCAGCAGCAGATACAGGCCGGCGGAGAGCAGCACGCCGGCGAGGGCGAGCGCCAGCCATTCGGTGCGGGTGGTCCGCCGCACCGGCAACGGATCACGGCCGGCTCCGGTGTGCCACTGCCACCAGCCGTAGATCCCGAGCAGCACGTAGACCACCTGCAGGCCGGCGTCGGCGTACAGCCCGGCCGTCCAGAAGGTGACCATCAACAGCGCCACGTTGACGATGCCGACCGGCCAGTTCGCGATGTGCTGCCGCACCACCAGCCACACGCAGAGCAGCCCGGTCGCGAAGCCGAGCAGCTCGGACACGCTCGCCGGCTCCCCCAGCAAGGTGATCGCCGTGTAGTTCAACCAGTCGAACACGGCCGTGAGGCTACGTGCCCCGGTCAACGCCGCCAACCACGTCCTTCGGAGGCGGCTCGGCGTGATCGGATCGGCGGCGGGTGCGAGGATGATCGAATGACCGATGCGGCGGTACTGTCGGCAGCCGACCCCGGACAGGCGGTGTCCCCGGCGGCGGTGCAGGGCTTCGTCCTCGACCAGTTGGCGACCGCCGACCTGGCCGGACGCAGCGTCTGCGTGCTGGTCCCCGACGCCACCCGCAGCGCCCCCATGCCGCTGCTGCTGGACGCTGTCCACCGCGCGCTGGTCGGCCGGGTCAGCCGGCTGACCGTCCTGGTGGCGCTGGGCACCCACGCGCCGATGGACGACGCCGCGCTGGCAACGCACCTCGGCTACCCGGTGGGCGACCTGGCCGGCCGGTATCCGGGGATGACGGTGCGCAACCACGAGTGGTGGCTGCCGTCGGCGCTCACCACGGTCGGCGCCATCGACGCCGACCAGGTCGCGGAGATCTCCGGCGGCCTGCTGCGCCTGCCGGTCCCGGTGCGGCTGAACCGGGCGGTGGTGGAGCACGACGTCGTCCTGGTGCTCGGGCCGGTCTTCCCGCACGAGGTGGTCGGCTTCTCGGGCGGCAACAAGTACCTGGTGCCCGGCATCGCGGCGGCCGAGGTGATCGACCTGTCGCACTGGCTGGGCGCGCTGATCACCAGTCGGGAGATCATCGGCACGCTCGGCCAGACCCCGGTACGGGAGCTGATCGACCGGGCCGCCGCCCTGGTCCCGGCCCGGCGACTGGCCCTGAACGTGGTGGTCGGTTCGGGTACCCACGACGTGCACGCGGTCACCTTCGGCGCGCCGGAGCCGGCCTGGCGGGCGGCGGCGCAGGTCTCCGCCCGGCTGCACGTGCGCTACCTGGAGCAGCCGGTCCGCCGGGTGGTCTCGGTGGTGGCCGCCCGCTACGCCGACATCTGGACCGCGGCCAAGGGCGTCTACAAGGCCGAGCCGGTGGTCGCCGACGGCGGCCAGATCATCCTGTACGCGCCGCACGTGCACGAGTTCTCGCAGACCCACGGCGCGGAGATCGCCCGGGTCGGCTACCACTGCCGCGACTACTTCACCGCCCAGTGGTCCCGCTTCGCCGACGAGCCGTGGGGGGTACTCGCGCACTCCACCCACGTCCGCGGCGCGGGCACCTACAGCGCGGCAGCCGGCGAGCAGTGCCGCACCACGGTCACCCTGGCCACCGGCATCGACGAGGCCACCGTACGAGCCGTCGGGCTCGACTACCTCGATCCGGCAACCGTCGACCCGGCGGCGCTGGGTAGCGACCCGGACACCCTGCTGATCCCGAACGCGGGCGAGATCCTCTACCGGCTGACCTCGGAGAAGTAGCCGGGCCGCGCACCGGTACGCTGCCGATCATGGTTTTGGAAGTTGCTCTGATCGACGTGCGCGACGGCGAGGCGGACGCGTTCGCCGCCGCCTACGCGAAGGCCCGCGAAATCCTGGTCGGCGCCGCCCGGCTGCCGCTCGGTGCGGATGACCCACGGCATCGAGACGCCGACCCGGTTCGTGCTGCTGGTCGAGTGGGACTCGGTGGCCGCGCACGAGGAGAACTTCCGGGCGACCGAGCGCTTCACCGCGTGGCGCGGCCACATCGGCCCGTACTTCGCCAACCCGCCCCGGGTCGAACACTTCGTCGACATCGACTAGCCGCCACGGGTAATCCGCGCTGCGGCTCACTCTTCGCCGGAGAACCGTTCCCACGCTGACTGCCGGGTCATGCCCAGCGCCGTACCAATGCGGGCCCAGGTGACCTTCCGGCCGCGAAGCAGTCTCACCCGTTCCTGCAGACCAGCCTCGACCTGGGCCGCCACGGATGCGATCCGGGGAAGCTGTTCGAGCAGTTGCTCAGCTGAAAGGGACTCCAGGCCAGCGATCTGGGATCGCGAGGAGCCGTCGTCCGTCGCCAGGATCGTGTCGCACCGCTGCACGCACTCGTCGCAGATGAACACGCCCGGGCCGGAGATCACCTTGCGCACCTCGACGTCGGGCTTGCCGCAGAACGAGCAGTGCACCTTCAGGGCTGTCCTGGCCAATGCTGTTGTCATCAGAGCCTCCACGGACATTGTCAGGGATATCCTGACGGATCGACCCTAACTTGTCAGACGCATCCTGACAAGCGTCGCCCGTCATGGCGCCCGTCGGCACCATCTCAGACATCAAGAACGACCAGAGTCGACAGCGAGAACCGTTGGGGCACAACGGATCCAGTCGACTATCCGGGCAGCACAGGGAGACCCGTGAGGGCAAGTTAACGACACAGTAACAAGCGAGTTCGACGTCTGTCACTACGTCCGTCGGCTCCGGTAGAGGTGTTACTCACCCGTACACCCCTGCCCCCCGAGGAAGCCCCCCATGCGTCGTCTGCTCAGCCTCGTCCTGCCCGTTGGCATCGTCGTCGCCGGTGTCTTCGCGCTCGCGTCGCCCGCCTCAGCCGCCCCCACCTACACCCGCTACGTCGCGCTCGGCGACTCGTACGCCTCCGGCGTCGGCACCGGCTCGTACGACAGCGCCAGCGGAAGCTGCAGGCGCAGCCCCCGCGCGTACCCGTCGCTGTACGCCGCCACCCACTCGCTCGCGTCGTTCAGCTTCGTCGCCTGCTCCGGCGCGACCACCGGCAGCGTCACCAGCGGCCAGCTCAGCGCCCTGTCGACCAGTACCGACCTGGTCTCCATCTCGGTCGGCGGCAACGACGTCGGCTTCGTCTCGGTGCTCTCCACCTGTGTGCTGGCCACCGACTCCGGCTGCCTGTCGGCGATCGCCACCGCCAAGGCCAAGGCCCAGAACACCCTGCCCGGCCTGCTCGGCACGCTCTACGCCAGCATCCACTCGCGCTCGCCGAACGCGCACGTGGTGGTGCTGGGCTACCCGCGCTTCTACCAGCTCGGCGGCTCCTGCGTGCTCGGCATGAGCGAGACCAAGCGCAACGCCATCAACGGCGGCGCGGATGTGCTCGACGGCGTGATCGCCAAGGCAGCGGCCGACGCCGGCTTCACCTTCGCCGACCCGCGTGGCGCCTTCACCGGCCACGGCATCTGCTCCAGCGCCTGGTGGCTGAACAGCCTGACCTGGCCGGTCGACGACTCCTACCACCCCAACACCGCCGGCCACCAGCTCGGCTACCTGCCCACCTTCACCGCCGGTCTCTAGCGACCCGCTCACGCGCCGGGCCTGCCGACCTATCCCCGGTCGGCGGGCCCGGCTGCGCCCGGTGACCTTCGGATCGGTCCGCCGGCGGCTACCGGACTCCCGCTACGTCCATCCCCCGCAGTTCCTTCTTCAACTCGTGGATCTCGTCGCGGATCCGGGCAGCCAACTCGAACTGCAACTCCCGGGCCGCGCCCAGCATCTGGTCATTGAGGTCCTGGATGAGCTGGGCCAGGTCGGACCGGGCCATCCCTTCCCGGGACGTCGACGCGGCCGGCTTCGGCGAGCGCGTCCGGGTCTCCGGTTGCTTTCCGCGCGACATCCCCCGGACGCCGCCACCGACCCGGGTGCCTTCGTTCTCCTCGGCCTCCCGGTAGATGTCCTCCAGGATGTCGTGGATCTTCTTGCGCAGCGGCTGCGGGTCGACGCCGTGGGCCTCGTTGTAGGCGACCTGCTTGGCGCGCCGGCGGTTGGTCTCGTCGATCGCGTGCGCCATCGACGGCGTGATCTTGTCGGCGTACATGTGCACCTGGCCGGAGACGTTACGGGCCGCCCGGCCGATGGTCTGGATCAGCGAGGTGCCCGAGCGCAGGAAGCCCTCCTTGTCGGCGTCGAGGATGGCGACCAGCGACACCTCGGGCAGGTCCAGGCCCTCGCGCAGCAGGTTGATCCCGACCAGCACGTCGTAGTCGCCCTTGCGCAGCTCGCGCAGCAGCTCGACGCGGCGCAGGGTGTCCACTTCGGAGTGCAGGTAGCGCACCCGGATGCCGTGCTCCAGCAGGTAGTCGGAGAGGTCCTCGGCCATCTTCTTGGTGAGCGTGGTGACCAGCACCCGCTCGTTGCGCTCGGTCCGCACGGTGATCTCGTGCATCAGGTCGTCGATCTGCCCCTTGGTCGGCTTGATGACCACCTCCGGGTCGACCAGCCCGGTCGGCCGGATCACCTGCTCGACGAACTCGCCGGCGCCCTGCTCCAGCTCCCACTTGCCGGGGGTGGCGGAGAGGTAGACCGTCTGGCCGATCCGCTCCTCGAACTCGTCGAAGCGCAGCGGCCGGTTGTCGGCGGCGCTGGGCAGCCGGAAGCCGTGCTCGATGAGCATCCGCTTACGGGAGGCGTCGCCCTCGTACATGCCACCGATCTGCGGGACGGTCACGTGTGACTCGTCGAGCACGGTGAGGAAATCGTCCGGGAAGTAGTCGAGCAGGCAGTGCGGCGGGCTGCCGTAGCTGCGGCCGTCGATGTGCATCGAGTAGTTCTCGATGCCGTTGCAGAACCCGACCTGGCGCATCATCTCGATGTCGTAGGTGGTGCGCATCCGCAGCCGCTGCGCCTCCAGCAACTTGTTCTGCCGCTCCAACTCGGCCAGCCGCTCCGCCAGCTCCACCTCGATGTCCCCGATGGCCCGCTCCATCCGCGCCGGGCCGGCCGCGTAGTGCGAGGCAGGGAAGATCATCAGGCCGTCGACCTCGCGGACCACGTCGCCGGTGAGCGGGTGCAGGTAGTAGAGCTTCTCCACCTCGTCGCCGAAGAACTCGACCCGCACGGCCAGCTCCTCGTACGCCGGAATGATTTCCAGAGTGTCCCCGCGGACCCGGAAGGTACCCCGCTGGAAGGCCATGTCATTGCGGCTGTACTGGATGTCGACCAGCCGCCGCAGCAGCTTGTCCCGCTCGAACTCCTGCCCGACGGCCAACCGCACCGACCGGTCCAGATACTCCTCCGGGGTGCCCAGGCCGTAGATCGCCGAGACGGTGGCCACCACGATCACGTCCCGGCGGGTGAGCAGCGACATCGTCGCGGAGTGCCGCAGCCGCTCGACCTCCTCGTTGATCGAGGAGTCCTTCTCGATGTAGGTGTCGGTCTGCGGGATGTAGGCCTCGGGCTGGTAGTAGTCGTAGTAGCTGACGAAGTATTCGACAGCGTTGCGCGGCATCAGCTCGCTGAACTCCTTGGCCAGCTGCGCGGCGAGCGTCTTGTTCGGCGCCATCACCAGGGTGGGCCGTTGCAGGCGCTCCACCAGCCACGCCGTCGTCGCGCTCTTGCCGGTGCCGGTGGCCCCGAGCAGCACCGTGTGCCGGTCGCCCCGGCGGACCCGGCGGGCCAGCTCGTCGATGGCGGCCGGTTGGTCGCCGGACGGCTGGAACTCACTGATCACTTCGAACCTGTTGTCCAGGCGCGGGATGTCGAGCGGCATGCAACCAACGTACGCCGGGGGTCCGACACTGTGCCCGTCGGCGAAATTTCCCACCGTCGTCCCACCCGTAACCAGGACAATCAATGAGTCACAAAGATTGCGATTGTGTGTCTCGCGTCACCCGCGCTACCGTCTCCCCGTGGGCCGCTCGTGGCGGCCGACCGGGCACCGATCAGCCACCACACCGGCTGTCGGACCGGCGCGGGGTAGCAGCCCCGGCGGCTTCGGTCGCTGTGGAGCGCACCCGTCGCGGTCGCGCGAAGGCGCTGACCGGCCGCCACGAGCGGTCTCGACGTTCCCATCACCGTGCGGTGACGCATCCTCGGCGTTGCAGGCGTGGCGCGTCCCCGGCAATGCGCCGTCACCGGCTGCCGTCGCGCCGGAGCTGACCGTCACCTTGGCCGACATTGTGGCGTTCATCCAGTGTGTCGCCCCCCGCTGTTCCGCACGCGCCGCCGCTGAGCCGGCGCCGAATTCTCGCCCTGGTGGGACTGCTCTGCCTGGCCGCGTTGGCGGCCGCCGGTCTCGCCGGTGGCCTGGTCTCCTCCGCCGACGCGACCGGGCAGGACACCGGTGACCGCCCGGTCACCGCGGCCGAGGCCGACCAACTCGCGCACGCCAGGCTGGCCAACGCCCGGGACGGTCAACTCGGCCTGCGCGCGGTGATCCAGGCCGAGGGCGGCGGCCAGGTCCAGATGTCCGGCTGGGTGGACTGGGCCCGGACGCTGATCTACCTGAACAGCGCGGCCGAGCGCCCCGGTCCGGCGGACGGCCTGCTGCAGGCCGTGCCCGGGTTGGTCGCCGTGCGCGC
This sequence comes from uncultured Actinomycetota bacterium, assembly GCA_963794685.1. Taxonomy (GTDB): domain Bacteria; phylum Actinomycetota; class Actinomycetes; order Mycobacteriales; family Micromonosporaceae; genus CAVTWH01. The sequence goes on from CAWCFK010000020.1 coordinate 239,427, forward strand.
CGGCCGGTACCCGCCGGCGGCCGCTGCCAGTGCCAGCGCTGCCCCCGCGCCACTGACCCCGCCGCTGACCGCCCCGCTCGACGGTTGGCGGGTACGCCCGATGAACCCGGCGGCCGGCGCATCGGCCTTCGACAGTCTGGCCGCGCTGCTGTTCTCGCTGACCGCCCCGGCAGCCGACAACCCGGCCACCATCACCGGCCGGACCACGGTACGCAGCGGGCAACTCGACGGCGAGCCGGTGTCCATCTACGCCGGACCGCCCCTGGGCCTACCCTCGCCGGGCCGGACCGGCGCCGCGTCGGCGGCCGGTAGTCCACCGGCCACCACCATGCCCCCGGTGACCGGCACCGTGCAGTACTGGCTGGACCGCACCGGCCGGCTCCGTCGGGTGATCGCCGACCTGGGCGTCAACCTGCCGGTACAGGTGGACTTCAGCCGTGGCCCGGCACAGCCGTTCGGCCGGGTGGCGATGCTCGGCGGCGCACCGGTCACGCCCCGCGCGCTGACCGAGGACCAACTGCGACTGGTCTCCCGGATGTACCAGCGGGACCGGGAGTCCGGCGGCGGCCGGGTGACGCTGACCCTGCCGGTCGGCCCGGCCGGGCTGACCACCGCAACCGGCTGGTTGGACTGGCGGACCGCGGTCGGCTACCTGGCCCTGCACAACCTGGACGATCCCGGCCAGGATCAGCTGGCCCGCATCGAGCGGGTCGGACTGACCACCCACAAGGGAGCGGCGGCCGGCGATCCACCGCTGCGGGCCCCGGTCGGCGACTGGCACTTCAGTGTCTGGAATGACCGGGGTGACGCCGCCGGCATGGCCGACCTGGACATCCTGCTGTCCTGGGCGGCGACCGCGACCAGTACCCGTCCGCAGGCCCTGGACGAACTCCGGGGCAACGCCAGCTTCCTGCGTGTCGACGCGATTTTCGGGGTACCGGTGCTGGTGGTCGAGGTGCGCCAGGCCAGCGAGACGGGTAGCGCGCCGGGCGCCGGCCGGCTGCGCTACTGGTTGGACCACACCGGCCTGCTCCGCCGGATCGAGGTCCGTACCCGGATCGGCGCGTTCGGCTGGCTGGACATCACCCCGGCTCCCGTCCCTGCCCTCCCGGACCCCTCCACCAGCCAGTAACCGGCTCCCCCCTCGTCGCCAGAGCGTCGGGCGCCCACCGGAGGACGGCAGCGGGGTGGGTCAGCGGGCGGCCATTGGCTGGAGCCGGTCCCGCCAGACGGCGTCGACCTGGGTCCGCAACTCGTCCACCGAACCGTTGTTGACCAACACGATGTCCGCGACCGCCCGGCGCTGCTCGTCGGTGGCCTGCGCGGCGATCCTGGCATGCGCCTGCTCGGGGGTCATCGCCCGGTCCCGGACCAGCCGGTCGAGACGCACCTGCTCATCCGCCAGCACCACGATCACCAGGTCGTACCCGGCGGCGATGCCGGTCTCCACCAGCAGCGGGATGTCGTTGACGACCACCGCGTCGGGCGGCGCGGCGGTGGCGAGCTCGGCAGTACGGGCGCGGACCCGGGGATGGATGATCTGTTCCAGCCGGGCGCGGGCGTCGTCGTCACGGAAGACGAGCTGGCCGAGTGCCGCCCGGTCCAGCGCGCCGTGCTCGTCCAGGACCCGTGCGCCGAAGGCGGCCACCACCTCGGCGAGCCCGTCGGTGCCGGGCGCGACGACCGCGCGGGCAAGTTGGTCGGCGTCGATGACCACCGCACCCAACTCCGCCAGCCGGCTGGCCACCGCGCTCTTGCCGGCCCCGATCCCGCCGGTCAGCCCCACCATCAACATGTGATCAGTGAACCGCATCCGTGATCGTGCCGCCCACCGGCCCGGCCCGGCCCGCCCCGACCACGGGCGGCACGGGGATCGGGCCGGATTCGGCGTGGCAGTCGCGCGCCGGAAACAATTGTGCTTAAAGTAGTCGTAACAACACTCTAGGTAAGGGAGTACGCGGAGTGGCCCAGCACCGGACGTATCTCACCGTCGGTCTGCGTCGAGCCCCGCAGTCCACCGGCCGTCCGGCCCGGCACCGCAGCCACGGCCGGCACCCCCGGCGGGTCACGGTGCTCGGACCGACACCCGGCCGGCACCGGCGCAGCACCGCCCGCCGTCCCCGGCGGCTCAGCGTGCTCGCCGTCGGCGTGCTTGCCGGGGTCACCGTCGTCAGCGGCTGGTTCGCAGCCTCCGGCGCGGTGGCGATGGCAGCCATGATCCGCTGACGGCGGCGCACAGAAACGCGCACAGAGACCTCACTCCCGGCACACAAAAAGGGCGTGGCCCCGACCGCAGGGTCGGGGCCACGCCTGTGTCAGCGGCGACTGAGCGTCAGCTCTTGCCGCCAGCCAGCTTCTCCCGCAGGGCCGCGAGGGCCTCGTCGGTGGCCAGCGTGCCGGCCGGCTCCTCGGGGGCCTTGGCGGCCGTCGGGGTGGAGCTGGTGATCGGACCGCTGGGGGTCGGCGCGGCCGCCTCGGCGGCAGCGGCGGCCCGGGAGGTCACCACCTGCTTCTTGTGCGCCTCCCAGCGCACCCGGGCCTCGGCGTACTGCTTCTCCCACAGCTCGCGCTGCTTGTCGAAGCCCTCGAGCCACTCGCCCGTCTCCGGGTCGAAGCCGTCGGGGTAGATGTAGTTGCCCTCGTTGTCGTAGGTCGCAGACATGCCGTAGAGGGTCGGGTCGAAGTGCTCCTCGCCCTCGACGAAGCCCTCGTTGGCCTGCTTCAGCGACAGCGAGATGCGGCGACGCTCGAGGTCGATGTCGATGACCTTGACCATGACGTCGGAGCCGACCTGGACGACCTGCTCCGGGATCTCCACGTGGCGCTCGGCCAGCTCGGAGATGTGCACCAGGCCCTCGATGCCGTCGTCGACGCGGACGAACGCACCGAACGGCACCAGCTTGGTGACCTTGCCCGGCACGATCTGCTGGATCGCGTGGGTACGGGCGAACTGGCGCCACGGGTCTTCCTGGGTCGCCTTGAGCGACAGCGAGACGCGCTCGCGGTCCAGGTCGACGTCGAGCACCTCGACCTCAACCTCCTGGCCGACCTCGACCACCTCGGACGGGTGGTCGATGTGCTTCCAGGACAGCTCGGAGACGTGCACCAGACCGTCGACGCCGCCGAGGTCGACGAAGGCACCGAAGTTGACGATGCTCGACACGACACCCTTGCGGACCTGGCCCTTGGCCAGCTTGTTCAGGAACTCGGTGCGCACCTCGGACTGCGTCTGCTCGAGGTAGGCCCGGCGGGACAGCACCACGTTGTTGCGGTTCTTGTCCAGCTCGATGATCTTGGCCTCAAGCTCACGCCCGACGTACGGCTGCAGGTCGCGGACCCGACGCATCTCGACCAGCGACGCGGGCAGGAAGCCGCGCAGGCCGATGTCGATGATCAGACCACCCTTGACGACCTCGATGACCGAGCCACGGACCACACCGTCGTCTTCCTTGATCTTCTCGATCGTGCCCCACGCCCGCTCGTACTGCGCGCGCTTCTTCGAGAGGATCAGCCGACCTTCCTTGTCCTCCTTCTGGAGGACCAGGGCCTCGACGTGGTCTCCCACGGAGACGACATCGGCCGGGTCGACGTCGTGCTTGATCGACAACTCGCGCGAGGGGATGACACCCTCGGTCTTGTAGCCGATGTCGAGCAGGACCTCGTCCCGGTCGACCTTGACGATGGTGCCTTCGACAATGTCGCCATCGTTGAAGTACTTGATCGTCTCATCGATCGCGGCGAGGAAGTCTTCCTCAGAGCCGATGTCGTTGATGGCGATCGTGTTGACGCTCGAGGTGGCCTCGATGCTGCTCGTCATGTGGGCTGTTGCTCCGGTCGGATGATGTCGTTGGTCAAGACACGCCCCGCGGGTTCGCCGCTGGACACGCCCCATCAATCACCGCATGATCATGGGATTCTGTCCGGCGGCCGCGGACCTGCTCCCTACCGAGATGCGCGACCCACGAGTGCATCGACTAGCTTACCGTGCGCATTACCACACCATGCAAGGGCTCCCCCAGGGTGAGCGGGGCTCTTGCCCAACATCGAGGGGTGCGGCGTGACAATCGGGGACGCTGGGTCCGCAGTGACCCGCCGCTCAGTGAGCCGGGCGGAGACCCGCCGCGCCTCGCGCGCCTGGTGGGACGCTGACGCCGACGCCTACCAGGCCGAGCACGGCGCGTTCCTGGGCGACGTGGCGCTGCGCTGGTGCCCGGAGGGGCTGCTGGAGTCGCAGGCCGGGCTGCTCGGCCCGCTGGTCGGGGCGCGGGTGCTGGAACTGGGCTGCGGCGCGGCCGCGGGCGCGCGCTGGCTGGCCACCCAGGGCGCCACGGTGGTCGGGCTGGACCTGTCCGCCGGCATGCTGCGGCACGCCCGCGCCACCGGCGAGACAACGGGGGTACGCGGTACCGCTGGTCCAGGCGGACGCCCTGGCTCTGCCGTTCGCCGACGGGGCCTTCGACATCGTGGGTACCGCCTTCGGCGCGATCCCGTTCGTCGAGGACTCGGCCGCCGCGATGCGGGAAGTCTTCCGGGTACTGCGGCCGGGCGGGCGCTGGGTGTTCTCGATCACCCACCCGATGCGCTGGATCTTCCTGGACGACCCGGGCGAGGGCGGGCTGGTCGCCGTGCACTCCTACTTCGACCGGCGACCCTACGTCGAGCAGGACGAGACCGGCGCGGCCAGCTACGTGGAGCAGCACCGTACCCTCGGCGACCGGATCCGCGAGCTGGTCGCCGCCGGCTTCGTGCTGGACGACCTGGTAGAGCCCGACTGGCCGGCCGACAACGACCAGGTGTGGGGCCAGTGGAGCCCGCTACGCGGCCGGCTGTTCCCGGGCACCGCCATCTTCGTCAGCCATAGGCCCAACTGACTTCGTCAGCCACCGGCCCAACTGACTTCGTCAGCCACCGGCCGGCCTGATCCACACCCGGACCCCCGGCCCCGGCGCGTACGGTCGGGGCGTGAAGGTCTACATCTCGGTGGACATGGAGGGCGTCGCCGGCATCGTCGACTGGGCCCAGTGCGTGCGCACCGGCGAGGACTACGCGCTCGGCCGGGACCTGGTGCTCGGTGAGGTGAACGCGGCGATCGAGGGCGCGGTGGCCGCGGGGGCCACCGAGGTTCTGGTGAACGACGCGCACTCGGTGATGCGCAACCTGCCGCCCGCCCAGCTCGCCGGGCGGGCGTCGTACCTGTCCGGCAGCTTCAAGCCCTGGTACATGATGCAGGGCCTGGACGACACCTTCGCGGCGGTGGTCTTCCTCGGGTACCACGCGGCGATGGCGACGCCGGGCATCCTCGGGCACACCTACAACCCGCGGGCGATCGCGGAGGTCCGCCTCAACGGGACGGTAACCGGCGAGGCCGGGCTGAACGCGCTCGCGGCCCAGCACTTCGAGGTGCCGGTCGCGGTGATCACCGGGGACCAGTACGTCGGGCCGGAGGCGGAGCCGTTCTGTCCGGGCATCCTGGCCGTGCAGGTGAAGACCTCGGCGAGCCGGTACGCGGCGGAGAACCTGCACCCGGCACGGGCGTGCGAGCTGGTCGCCGAGGGCGTGCAGCAGGCACTGGCCGGTCTGGAGCAGTTGCGGGCGCCGCAGATCGCGCTACCCGCAACGATCGAGGTGGACTTCGTCAGCCCGGACATGGCCGAGCAGGCGAGCTGGGTACGCGGCGTCACGCAGACAGGTCCGGTGACGGTCACCTTCACCGACGACGACCCGCTGCGACTGTTCCGCACCTTCCTCACCCTGGTCTACCTGACCCGCTCCCTGATGGAAGCCCGCTGAGCCGACCCAGCTGAGTTGAGGCCCACCAGGCAGCTCTCAGTGGTCGGCGGCGTCCCAGTTGGCGCCGGAGCCGACGGAGACCTCCAGCGGCACGTCCAATGGGTACGCGCCGCCCATCTGCGCGCGGACCAGCGCCTCCAACTCGTCGCGCTCACCGTCGGCCACCTCGAAGACGAGTTCGTCGTGCACCTGCAGCAGCATCCGGGAGCGCAGCTTCGCCGCCCGCATCGCGACGTCGACGCGCAGCATCGCCACCTTGATCAGGTCGGCCGCGGAGCCCTGGATCGGCGCGTTGAGGGCCATCCGCTCGGCCATCTCCCGGCGCTGGCGGTTGTCGCTGTTGAGGTCCGGCAGGTACCGCCGCCGGCCGAGCACCGTCTCGGTGTACCCGTCCCGGCGCGCCGCGTCCACGATGACCCGCAGGTAGTCGCGTACCCCGCCGAACCGGGTGAAGTACTCCTCCATCAGGCCGGTCGCCTCGGCCGGGCTGATGCCGAGCTGCTGGGCCAGGCCGAAGGCGCTCAGCCCGTACGCCAGGCCGTAGTTCATCGCCTTGATCTTGCTGCGCTGGGCGTGGCTGACCTCGGTCGGGTCGACGGCGAACACCGAGGAGGCGGTGGAGGCGTGGAAGTCGAAGCCGGAGTTGAACGCCTCGATCAGCGCCTCGTCCCGGGACAGGTGCGCCATCAGCCGCATCTCGATCTGGCTGTAGTCGGCAGTCAGCAGGCTCTCGCAGCCGGCCCCCACCACGAAGGCGCGCCGGATGCGCCGCCCCTCGGCTGTGCGGATCGGGATGTTCTGCAGGTTGGGGTCGGTACTGGACAGCCGCCCGGTGGCCGCCACTGTCTGGTTGTAGGTGGTGTGGATGCGTCCGTCGTCGCTGATCGACTTGAGCAGACCGTCCACGGTGGACTTCAGCCTGGCCACGTCCCGGTGCCGCAGCAGGTGCTCAAGCAGCGGGTGCTCGGTCTGCGCGAACAGCCAGGCCAGCGCGTCCGCGTCGGTGGTGTACCCGGTCTTGATCTTCTTGGTCTTGGGTAGCGCAAGCTCGGTGAAGAGAATCTCCTGGAGCTGCTTGGGCGAGCCGAGGTTGAACTCGCGCCCGATGACCGCGTACGCGGCCTGGGCCGCCGCCTTCACCTCGGCCGCGAACTGCGCCTCCAACTCCGACAGATAGTGCGTGTCGGCGGCGATGCCGGCCTGCTCCATCGCGGCCAGCACGTCGACCAGCGGCAGCTCGACCTCGCGCAGCAGCCGGGTGGCGCTGTCGCCGTCGCGGGACAGCTCCGCGCCGATCGCGTCGGCCAGGTCGAGGGTTGCCCTGGCCCGCAGCATCAGCGACTGCTCCACCTCGGCGTTGCCCAGCCCCTCGAAGCTGAGCTGGCCGTCGTCGCGCGCCTCCACCCGCAGCTCCCGTTGCAGGTAGCGCAGCGCCAGGTCGGTCAGGTCGTAGGAGCGCTGGTCGGGACGGGCCAGGTAGGCGGCGAGCGCGGTGTCGGTGGCGACCCCGTGCAGGGTCCAGCCCCGGGCCGCGAAGGCCAGCCGGGCCGGCTTGGTGTCGTGCAGCACCTTGGGCCGGGCTGGGTCGGCCAGCCAGTCGGCGACCGCCGTGTCGTCGTCGGGCTCCAGGGCGGCCGGATCGAACCAGCCGGCCGCGCCGTCGGCGGTGGCCACGGCGACCCCGTTGAGCGAGCCGGTACCCCGGCCGAAGCTGCCGGAGACGGCCACCCCGACAGCGGCGTCGGTGGCGTGCGCGGCCAGCCAACCGGCGACCTCGCCCGCGCCGAGCAGCTCGCCGGTCAGGTCGAAGCCGGCCTCCGCCTCCGGTTCGACGGCTTCGAGGTACTGGTAGAGCCGGTCGCGCAGGACCCGGAACTCGAGCGCGTCGAAGAGCTGGTGCACCGCCTCCCGGTTCCAGCCGTGCCACTTCACGTCTTCCGGGCCGATCGGCAGTTCCAGGTCGTCGACGAGCTTGTTGAGCTGGTAGTTGCGCAGCACGCCGGCGAGGTGCTCGCGCAGCGACTCGCCGGCCTTGCCCTTGATCTCGTCGACGTGCGCGACCAGCTCGTCCAGCGAGCCGTACTGCACGATCCATTTCGCCGCGGTCTTCGGCCCGACGCCGGGCACGCCCGGGCAGGTTGTCGCTGTCCTCGCCGACCAGGGCGGCCAGGTCGCGGTAGCGGTCGGGGCCGACGCCGTAGCGGGCGGTGACCGCCGCCGGGGTCATCCGGTCCATCTCGGAGACGCCGCGCTTGAGGTAGAGCACGGTGACGGCCTCGTCGTCGATGAGCTGGAAGGCGTCCCGGTCGCCGGTGATCACGCCGACCTGCATGCCGGCCGCCCGGCCCTGGGTCGCCAGCGTGGCGATCACGTCGTCGGCCTCGTAGTGCACCTTGTCGACCCACGGGATGCCGAGGGTGGCCAGCACTTCCTTGATCAGGTCGACCTGGCCGGCGAAGGCGGACGGCGACTCACTGCGCTTTGCCTTGTATTCGGCGTAGGCGTCGCGCCGGAACGAGGCGCGGGAAACGTCGAAGGCGACCACGATGTGCGTCGGCTGCTCGTCGCGGAGCATGTTGATCAACATCGAGGTGAAGCCGAAGACGGCGTTGGTCACCTGGCCCGTGCTGGTGGAGAAGTTCTCCGCCGGCAGGGCGAAGAACGCCCGGTAGGCCAGTGAGTGGCCGTCCAGCAGCAGCAGTTTGGGCTTGTCGGTGCTCACGCCGCGAGCCTAGCCGTACCCCCCGACAAGCGGCCAAACCCGCCGGCCGGCCGCCCAGGTGTGGCGCGGACGGCCGGTCCGGCGGGTCAGAGCACCTTGGCCAGGAACGTGCGGGTACGCGTGTGCTGCGGGTCGGCGAGCACCTGACGCGGCGGTCCCGACTCGACCACCACGCCCTCGTCCATGAAGACCAGGCTGTCGCCGACCTCGCGGGCGAAGCCGATCTCGTGGGTCACCACGATCATCGTCATCCCCTCGGCGGCCAGGTCCTTCATCACGTCCAGCACCTCGCCCACCAGCTCCGGGTCGAGCGCGCTGGTCGGCTCGTCGAAGAGCATCAGCTTCGGGCGCATGGCCAGCGCCCGGGCGATCGCCACCCGCTGCTGCTGGCCGCCGGAGAGCTGGCCGGGGTAGGCGCCCACCTTGTCGGCCAGGCCCACCCGGTTCAGCAGGGCGGCGGCCCGCTCGCGGGCGGCCGGCTTCGACTCGCGCAGCACCCGGCACGGCGCCTCGACCACGTTGTCCAGCACGGTCATGTGCGGGAACAGGTTGAACCGCTGGAAGACCATGCCGATCGAGCGGCGCTGCCGGGAGATCTCCCGGTCCCGCAGCTCGTGCAGCTTGTCGCCGCGCTGGCGGTACCCCATCAGCTCGTCGTCCACCCAGATCCGGCCGGCGTCGATCCGCTCCAGGTGGTTCACGCAGCGCAGCAGCGTGGACTTGCCGGAGCCGGACGGCCCGATCACCACGCTCACCTCGCCCGAGCGCACGACCAGGTCGATCCCGTTGAGCACCGGCAGCGAGCCGAAGGACTTGTGCACGTTGTCCACCCGGACCATCACGTCGCCCGCGGACGCCCCGACGGAGTCCAGGTCCAGGTCAGTGTCCATGGCCGGTACCCATCACGTCGATCACCTGCGGGCCTGCGGCCGGTAGCGTCCCAGCGCCGCCGGTCAGCTGGGCCGCCGGGCCGCCGGCACCCGGAGTCCCAGGGCCGCCGACCGGCTGCGGGGACCTGCCCCGCCGCGCGGCGCGCCCGCCGTAGCCGCGGGAGAAGTAGCGCTCCACGTAGTACTGCACCACCATCAGGATGCTGGACAGGATCAGGTACCACAGGCAGGCCGCGACCAGCGCCGGGAACACCTTGAAGGTGCGGCTGCCGATCGCCTGCAACTGGAAGAACAACTCGGTGGCCACCGGCACGTAGGCGACCAGCGAGGTGTCCTTGAGCATGGCGATCGTCTCGTTGCCGGTCGGCGGCACGATCACCCGCATCGCCTGCGGCAGCACCACCCGGCGCAACACCTGGCCGTTGTTGAGGCCCAGCGCCTCGGCCGCCTCCCGCTGACCCGGGTCGACCGAGGAGATGCCGGCCCGGACGATCTCGGCCATGTAGGCCGCCTCGGACAGCGACAGCGCCAGCAGCCCGGCGAGGAAGCCGGAGAGCAGGTCCCGGGAGTTGACCTCCCAGATCCGGGCGGAGAAGTCGTGGAAGCCGAAGAGCTCACCGAGCTGTCGGTCGAACGGCACCCCCAGCCCGACCCGGCCCCACAGGATGCCGACGTTGCCGAACAGCACGCACAGCACCAGCCGGGGGATGGCCCGGAAGAACCAGGTGTACCCGAACGCCACGGCGCGCAGGATCGGGTTGGGCGACAGCCGCATCACCGCGATCACCACGCCCAGGCTGACGCCGAGGAGCATGGCGAGCACGGTAAGCAGGATCGAGCCGCGCAGACCGGTCAGTACCGGCCCGGTGAACATGATGCCGCGCAGGCCGTCGCCGTAGCTGACGAAGATCGAGTACCACTGGAACTGGTCGTTGGTGACCAGCAGGTGCACGAACATCGCCACCAGGACAGCGAGCACCGCCACCCCGATCCAGCGACCGGGGTGGCGCACGGGCACGGCGCGGATCGGCTCCGGCCGCGCCCGTGGCGAGGTGGTGGACCCGGGGCCGGTCGGTGCTGGCTGCGCCGGCTCGGGTGGGGACTGCTCGGACATGCTCAGTCGGTCGGGTTGACTTCGGGCGTGACGATCGCGCCGGCGCCGACGCCCCACCGGTCCAGGATCGTCTGGTAGGTGCCGTCGGTGATGAGCGCCTTGAGCGTCTGGGCGAGCGCGTCGGCGAACGAGGTCTGCGCCTTGGGCAGCACGTACCCGTACGGCGCCGAGTCGTAGATGTCACCGAGCGTGGCGAGCTTGCCGTTGGTCTGCTTCACGGCGTACGCGACGATCGGCGAGTCGGCCAGCATGGCGTCGTCCTTGCCGGAGACCACGGCGGCGGTGGCGTCGCTCTGCGCCTGGTACTGCTCGATGGTGATGGCCGGCTTGCCGGCGGTGGTGCACGCCTTCGACCGGGCGGTGATGTCGTCCACCTGCACGGTGCCGGTCTGCACGGCGATCTTCCTGCCACACGCGTTGGACGGTTCGACCGAGCCGCCGGTGGGCTGCGCCCACTGGGTACCGGCGGAGAAGTAGGAGACCATGGTGGCCTGCTGGAGCCGCTCGTTGTTGATGGTGAACGACGAGACCCCGATGTCGTACTTGCCGGAGGTGACGCCCGGGATGATGGCGTCGAACTTGGACGACTGGAAGTCGGTCTTCAGCCCGAGCCTGGCGGCGACCGCGTTGAACAGGTCCACGTCGAACCCGATGATCGTCTTGCCGTCGGTGTCCAGGAACTCGTTGGGCGCGTAGCTGGCGTCGGTACCCACGACGATGGTGCCCTTGCTCTTGATCGCGTCGGGCACCTTGGCGGCAAGCGCGGCGTCGACCGAGGCGCTGGCGGACGGGGCCGCGCTCCCGCCCGAGCCGGACTTCTCCTCGCCGCAGGCGGCCAGGGTGAGCACGAGCGCGGCAGCGCCGACGAGCCCGACGAGCGCGCGGCGGCGGACGGGATTGGTGAACATACATGAACCTCTTTCAGGAATGGTCACGTTCACCCTAAAGCCCCGCCTTCCTCGGCGAACGCGCTGGTCAGGCATTACACCCGGGCGTGCAGAAGTGATCATGGAATCCGACATCGACCCCAGATAGGGTCCGTCCGGACTGATTACCCTGAAAGCAGGCAAAAGGGCGGGGCAGCTCACGCCACCCCGCCCTTGCTGTCTGGCGTATCAGCCGCCCAGGTACGCCCGCACGATCTCCGGATCCTTGGCCAGCTCCCGGGCCGGGCCGGAGAGCTTGAGCAGCCCCGACTCCAGCACGTACGCCCGGTCGGCGATCTTCAACGCGGCCAGCGCGTTCTGCTCCACCAGCAGCACCGTGGTGCCCTGCTCGCGGATCCGGGCGATGGTCTGGAAGATCAGATCCACCAGCACCGGGGCCAGCCCCATCGACGGCTCGTCCAGCAGCAGCAGCTTCGGCTGGGCCATCAGCGCCCGGGCGACCGCGAGCATCTGCTGCTCGCCGCCGGACATGGTGCCCGCCTTCTGGTCGATGCGCTCGCGCAGCCGGGGGAACAGCTCCAGCACGCAGCGCCCGGTCCCGGCGATCACCGCCGCCTTGTCCTTGCGCAGGAACGCGCCCAGGTCCAGGTTCTCCGAGACCGACATCCGCGGGAAGATCCGCCGACCCTCCGGCGACTGGGCGATACCCAGCCGGACGATGTCGGCGGCCTGCTCCCGCTCCAGCCGGGTACCCAGGAAGCTCAGCGAGCCCCGGCGCGGCCGCAGCAGCCCCGAGATGGTCCGCAGGGTGGTCGACTTGCCCGCCCCGTTGGAGCCGATCAGGGTGACGATCTCACCCTCGTCCACGTGCAGCGAGATCCCCTTCACCGCGGCGATGTTGCCGTAGTAGACGTGGATGTCGTTGAGCTCGAGCATCGGGCCGCCCTGGCTCATCGACGTGACCTCCTCGGCTGCCGTGCCCAGGTAGGCCTCGATGACCCGGGGGTTGGACTTGATCTCCTCGGGGGCCGCCCTCGGCGATCTTCTCGCCGCGGTCGAGCACGGTGATCCGTTCGGAGACCCGCATGACCACGCTCATGTCGTGCTCGATGAGCAGCACGGAGAGCTTCTTCTCGTCCCGTACCCGGTGCACGAAGTCGGTGAACTGGGCCGACTCGCGCGGGTTCATCCCGGCCGTCGGCTCGTCCAGCAGCAGCACCTTGGGCCGCAGCGCGAGCGCCCGGGCCACCTCCAGCCGGCGCTGGTCGCCGTAGGAGAGGTTGCGCGCGTACTCCCCGGCGGTCTTGCCGATGCCGACGAAGTCGAGCAGCTCCAGCGCCTCCTCGTGCGCCTGCCGCTCCTCCCGGCGCTGCCGGGGAGTCCGCAGCACGGTCCGGAACGCCCCGGACTTGAGGTGGCTGTGCATCGCCACCTTCACGTTCTCCTCCGCCGTCATCAGGCCGAACAGCCGGATGTTCTGGAAGGTGCGGGCGATCCCCAGGTCGGCGATCCGGTGCGGCGCCATTCCGGTGACGTCCCGGCCACCGAGCAGCACCCGACCCGCCGCCAGCTTGTAGAGGCCGGTCAGCGCGTTGAAGAAGGTGGTCTTGCCGGCGCCGTTCGGGCCGATCAGGCTGACGATGGCGCCGTCGGGCACGTTGAAGGTCACGTCGTTGACCGCCACCAGGCCGCCGAACTGCACCTTCACCCCCTCGGCCAGCAGCGAGTCGGTGACGACTGGGGCGCTCATCGGTTCTCCTCGGCAGTGCGCTCAGCGGCGGACGGCTGGGTCGGGATGTCCCCGCCAGCCCCGAATTCTCCGAGCCCGCTGTCGGCGGCAGCGCTGTCGGCGGCAGCACTGTCATCGACGGCGACGCTGTCCTGCGCCTCCACCGCTTCCACCGCCGCATCGAGCTCCGGCGCCGGGGCCTCCATGTCGGCGCCCAGCGCCTCTGCCTCGGTCCGGCCGGGTTCGCGCAGCACCAGCCGGGTCCGCGACTCGGGTAGCAGGCCCTCGCGACGGAACAGCATCATCAGCACCAGCACGCCACCGAAGATCAGGTAGTTGAACGAGGTGAAGTCGACGTGCGTACCGAAAGCCGAGTTGACCGCGTTGCCGGTCTGCTTCAGGCCGGTGGTGTTGAACCAGGCGAGCACCAGCGCGCCGAGCATGACGCCCCAGACGTTGCCCATCCCGCCGAGCACCACCATCGCCAGCAGCGTGATGGAGATGCTGAAGTCGAACCGGTCGGGCAGCACGCTGCTCAGGTTGACCGCGAAGGCCACGCCCGCGATGCCGCCGGCCACCGCGCCGACCGCGTACGCGGCCAGCTTGGTCCGCATCAACGGCACGCCCATCGCGCTGGCGGCCAGCTCGTCCTCGCGGATGGCCAGCCAGGCCCGGCCCAGCCGGCCCTCCCGCAGCCGCAGCGAGATGAAGAGGATGACCACGGTGAGCACCAGCAGGATCAGGTACATCGACAGGTTGTCGAAGGTGCCGATGGAGCGCCAGCCGACGCCGTCGGCGGTGAACGACAGGCTGCGCGCCTGGTCCACCGGCTGGATGCCCTTGGTGCCGTTGGAGACGTTGAGCCCGCCGATGTCGTCGCCGTTGTGCAGCACCTGCGGGATGATCTCGCCGAAGCCCAGCGTCACCAGCGCCAGGTAGTCACTGCGCAGCCGTAGCGTCGGCGCGCCGATGATCACGCCGAAGAGCGCGCAGATGACCGCGCCGAGGCCGAGCACCAGCCAGAAATTGAAGTGGATGCCGCCCTTGGTGTAGGTCGGCGCGTTGCCGAAGAAGTTCACGTTCGCCTTGTCGAAGAAGGACGACATGAACCAGCCGGCGACGTACCCGCCGATCGCCCAGAAGGCCACGAAGCCCAGGTCGAGCAGGCCGGCGTAGCCGACCACGACGTTCAACCCGAGCGCGCACATCACCCAGACCAGCGCCTCGTTGATCGTGGTCATCGGCAGCCAGTCGTTGACGCCGGAGACGAACGACTGCTCGAACCAGCCCAGGACGATCAGGTAGTAGAAGACGAACACCACGATCGCAGCGGCCAGGTAGCCCAGCGGCCAGGCATGGCGGCGCAGGAAGCCGGGCAGGCCGGCGCGCGCGGAAACTGTCTCGGTCGCCATCGCGCTAGACCTTCTCTCCGACGGTCTGGCCGAGCAGGCCGGTGGGTTTGAAGACCATCACCAGGATCAGGATCGTGAAGACCACCGTGTTGCCCCACTCCTGACCGAGCCCGACACCGTCGTTGAGGCCCTGCACCAAGCCGATCAGCACGCCGCCGAGCACCGCGCCGGTGAGGTTGCCGATGCCGCCGAGCACCGCCGCGGTGAACGCGAAGAGGCCCATCTGGAAACCGGCGTCCCAACGGGTGGGGTGGTCGGTCTGCTGGTACATCACCGCGGCCGCGCCGGCCAGCGCGCCACCGATCAGCGAAGGTGGCGGAGATGATCCGGTTGACGTTGATGCCCATCAGCCGGGCGGCGTCCTGGTCCTGCGCGGTGGCCCGCATCGCCTTGCCGGTACGGGTGAAGGTGACCAGGTAGTTCATCACTGACAGCAGCAGCGCGGTCACGCCGAGCACCACCAGCAGGCTGTAGTCGACGTGCACCCCGCCGATCGAGAAGCCGCCCTTGGGCAGCATGCTCGGCCAGCCGCTGCGCTGCTGCGAGCCGTTCCACTTCTGCCCGAAGAACTGCAGGATGAAGCTGACGCCGACAGCGGTGATCAGCGGCGCGAGCTTGGGCGCGCGGCGCAGCCGCCGGTAGGCGGAGAACTCGATCACCACGTTGATGAGGCCGCAGAAGAGCATCGCCGCGACCAGGGTCAGCGCGAAGCCGAACCACCCGCCGGGGGTACCGCCGGTCAGGTTCAGGACGGTGGTGATCAGCCAGGCGCTGAACAGGGTGCCCAGCATGAACAGGTCGCCGTGCGCGAAGTTGATCAGCTCGATGATGCCGTAGACCAGCGTGTAGCCGAGTGCCACCAGGGCGTACAGCGCGCCGTTGTTGAGGCCCGCGATGGCCGAGGAGAAGAAGAGGGAGGGGTTGTCGATGAGCTTGAAGGCCAGCCAGATGGCGACCCCCAGCAGGATCAGGTAGGCCGCGATCCGACCGCCGAGGCTCTTGGCCAGCAGGCCCAGCCGCTGCGAGCGGACGGCCGGGGCCGTGGTTGAGGTCATGGTGCTCCTAGCCAGGATGACCGGGTCGGGTAGGTACCGGTGGACGCCCGACGTGGGCGCGCCGAGCGATCGACGCGCCCACGTGGGTGTGGTTACTCAGATCAGGCCAGCGGCCACGGCTTGAGGAACTTCTCAGCACCGCTGGTCATCTGCAGGACCGACAGGTCCCGGACGTTGACGTCGCCACTGGCGGGGTCGATCGCGATCGCCTTGCCGAGCACCGAGCTGTCCGCCGGGATGCTGATGCCGGAGCCGGTGAAGACCTGGTCACGAACGCTCTTGCGGGTACCGTCCGACTTCTCGATCGCGGCCAGGATGACCTGCAGCGCCTGCACGCCGTAGAGCACGTACGAGCTGGCCGGCGTCCTTGCCGTACTTGGCCTTGAAGTCGTTGAGCAGCTTGGAGCCGGCGCCACCGGCGGACTTCAGCTGCGACGAGTCCAGACCGGCGAAGGTGAGGTAGGTGCCCTCGGCGTCGCCCAGCTTCTGGAAGTCCTCGTAGCCGGTGAACCCGTCCGGACCGATCAGCTTGACCGCGCCGGTGTTCGCGCCGAGCACCTTGACCTTGTCGGAGACCAGCTTGCCGCCGTTGTTGTCGTAGATGCCGCCGAGGTAGACACAGTCGGCGTTCAGCGCCTTGACCGAGTTGAACAGGGCGATGTAGTCCGACGCCTTGGCGTCCCACGCCGACTCACCGACGATCGTGATGCCCTGCTTGGCCGCCTCGTCCTTGAACGCCTTCGCGACACCCTGACCGTAGGTCTCGTTGTCGTTGAGCACGAAGCACTTGGTGACCTTCAGGTCCTTGGCGGCGAACTGCGCCGCGGCCGCACCCTGGTAGTCGTCCGTGGTGATCACCCGGGCGTAGTTGCGCTGCCCGCTCGGGAAGTACTTCTCCGGCTCGTTGGCGTCCCACTTCTTGGTGAGGCCGGGGTTGGTGTTGGCGTGCGAGATCATCAGCAGCGGGCCGTTCGGCGCCTGGTTCAGCACCGGGGCCTCCAGCTTGGCGCAGCCGGAGTTGTAGGTGCCCATGACGGCGACCTCGTTGACGTTGGTCGACGTGCGCGTTGGCGTTGGCCTTGCAGGTGGCGTCATCCCACTTGCCGGCCGCGGCGGTCGAGTCGTCGTACTGCTTGAGCTCGACCTTGTACTTGCCCGCCTTGTTGCCCTGCTGCTCCAGGTAGAGCTTCATGGCGTTGAAGGTGGACGTCGAGGTGTCCGCGGAAGAGCCCTGGAACGGCAGGTCAACACCGACGATCAGGGTCTGGTCGCTGGATCCGCCGTTCTTGTCCTTCGCGCAGGCGGCGCTGGCGGCCAGCACCATCGCAGCGGTGAGGGCGACGGCGGTAAGGCGTCTCGTCATTCCTGTCCTCTCAAGTGATCATGGCAATCCGGACCATCAACACGAAACCTCCACCGGGCCCGGTCCCTGGGCTCGGCAGAGCAGGCGGAGCAGTCGGTCGACGGGCGTACCCGGGGTTTTCGGGATCCGCTCATGCTAGGGGGCAGGGCAGGCAAAGAAATCCCAACAAGGGTCCGGTGGTGCCGTAAATTCCGCGCTGTGGCGCCGAAATTATGACGCCCCCCTGTCCCTGTCAAGGGACGCACCACATTCGCAACCGAAGCCGGTCGTCTTTGTTACTTAGCAGGTCGGAGTGGGTGCGGCGAGGCACCCGCCTGCTCCGATTACCGGGCAATAGCATTACAAAAGGGGCACATGATCACGGATCAACGGCAGCCTTCGGCGAGCCGACGGGGGCTGACGTAAATGGTTCAGGGGAGAACCATTTAGGCGGGCCGATATAGCCCCGCCCGAGTTCATCGGAAAGTAACGGACCGAGTCAGGATTGAGACTCGTCCGAAATACCCGCGTTACTCGCCGCTTCGGCGATGATGCGGTCGGCAACCTCCCGCATGGTCATCCGATGGTCCATCGCGGTGCGCTGGATCCACTTGAACGCCTGCGGCTCGGTCATCGCGTACTGGGTCATCAGCGAGCCCTTGGCGCGCTCCACCGACTTGCGGGTCTCCAGCCGCTCGGTGAGCGTGGCGACCTCGGACTCCAGCGCCGTGACCTCGGCGAACCGGGACAGCGCGATCTCGATGGCGGGTACCAGGTCGGACTTCTGGAAGGGTTTGACCAGGTATGCCATCGCGCCGGCCTGCCGGGCCCGCTCGACCAGGTCGCGCTGGCTGAAGGCGGTCAGGATGACCACCGGCGCGATCCGGGCCCCGGCGATCCGCTCGGCGGCGGCCAGCCCGTCCATGATCGGCATCTTGATGTCCATGATCACCAGGTCCGGGCGGACCTCCTCGGCCAGCTTGACCGCGGTCTCCCCGTCGCCCGCCTCGCCGGCCACCTCGTAGCCCTCTTCGACCAGCATTTCGGCCAGGTCAAGCCGGATCAGCGCCTCGTCCTCGGCAATCAGCACGCGACGGCGCGGAGCGCCAACCTGATCCTCGGCCACCTGACCCAAACCCCCACTACATGACGAACCGGATACCCCGTGGTCTTCCGGCACCGGCCGGAGTCCCCTGCGACACCCGGGAGTCGGGTGTCGCAGGCAACAGCCTAATGGGTAGGCTGAACCGGCCAACGTCCCCGTAGCCCAATCGGCAGAGGCACGGAGCTCAAACCTCCGCCAGTGTGGGTTCAAATCCCACCGGGGGCACCACCCCCTCGTACCGGATGCGACCCCGCGGACGCGGGCGGTGACTGGGAGGGAGCCGGACGGTGACGCATGTCGAGCCGTTCGCCTGGCTGACTCTGGCCATCTCGCTGGCGGCGTTCGCCGCGATCTACTCCAACCGGCTCAGCGACAAGGTCCGCATCCCCGCCCCCGGACTGTTCCTGATCGGCGCGGCGCTCGTCTCCGACCTGATCCCCAGCCTCGGCAAGATCAGGCTGGACACGGTGCAGGACGCGGTCACCGTGGCGCTCGGCCTGATCCTCTTCGACGGCGGCATGCACATCGGCTGGCGGCGCTTCCGCTCGGCGGCCGGCGCGATCGTCTGGGTGGGGGTGGCGGGCACCCTGGTCACCGCGGCCGCCATCGCCGCGCTCGCGCACCTGGCCTTCGGCCTGGACTGGCAGTTGGCGCTGCTGCTGGGCACCGCGCTGTCGCCGACCGACCCGGCGGTGGTCTTCTCGGTGCTGGGCCGGCGCGAGATCGTCGGCCGGTCCGGCCTGATCCTGCAGGGCGAATCGGGCGCCAACGATCCGGTCGGCATCGCCCTGATGGTGGTCCTGCTGGCCAGCACGCACGGCAGCATGCTCAGCCGGACCGGCGAAGGGCTGTGGCACTTCGCGCTGCAGATGGGTGTCGGCGCGGCGGTCGGCATCCTCGGCGGGCTCGGGTTGCGCGCCCTGATGCTGCGGATCCCGCTGCCCAGCGAAGGCCTCTACCCGCTGCGTACGCTGGCCGGCGCCGGCGTGCTCTACGGCTTCGCCACGGTGGCCGACGGCTCCGGTTTCCTCGCCGTGTTCATCGCCGGGATCCTGCTCGGTGACGTGAGCGCCCCGTACAAGCAGGAGATCAAGCGGTTCCACGCGGCGCTGGCCAGCCTCGCCGAAATCGTCGCGTTCGTGGTGCTCGGTTTGACCATCCACGTCGGCGGACTGGACCTGACCTCGGTGGTGCTGCCGGGGCTGGTGATCGGCGTGGTGCTGGCGGTGGTGATCCGGCCGGTGCTGGTGGGGCTGGTGCTCTGGCCGGTACGGCTGCGCCGGGGCGAGCGCGCCTTCGTGCTGGCGGCCGGACTCAAGGGCGCGGTGCCGGTACTGCTGGGCACCTTCGTGCTGATCGAGGCGATTGCCGGCGCCCGGCGCATCTACGAGATCATTTTTGTGGTGGTCACCTTCTCGGTGGTGGTCCAGGGCAGCCTGGTGCCGCTGCTGGCGCGGTGGTTCGGGGTACCCATGCGACTGGTCGAGTTGGAGCCGTGGGCGCTGGGCATGCGGTTCCGGGCCCAACCCACGGGGCTACGCCGGTTCCGGGTGGGCGCCGGGGCGCGCGCCGACGGGGCCAGCGTGGCCGAACTCGGCGCCACCGAGGGCATCTGGGTGAACCTGGTGAACCGGGACGGGGACGTGCTGCCGGTACGACCGGACACCGTGCTGGCCGCCGGGGACGACGTGCTCGCGGTCGCCGATGCCGCAGCCGACACGTCCGACGACGGCGCCGCCGGCACCACAGCCGGCACCACAGCCGACGCCCCAGCCGAGGCCACCGGCGACGACATCGCCTACGACATCGCCGACCGGATCTTCCGCGGGCCGGAACAATAGCTGCTACCGGCCGGTACCGCGCGAATCGTTACGGACCAATGGGGTGGTCGCGAGGGTGGGCCAGCGGGTAGGCCCTCTCTTGATTCTGAATGTTGCCTGTGTGACCGTTTCGGCAACGGCAGCGTTCGATAATCGTCAATCCGGTTGGTCCGCTGCGCGCGCGGGTCGAGGGGTAGCGGCATCGATCACCGTCGTATCCCCCACTCTGGTGCGGCGTTACCGCCACCGCGGGACGAACGCGCCCTTGTTAAGGAGCGATCCCCCTTGAAGAACTCCCAACGCGTAGCCCTGGCCTCGGCGCTCGCCGCAGGCCTGGTGGTGGCCGGCGCCACCGCCGCGGCGCACGCATCGCCCACCCCTCCTTCCCCGGACGCCGTCCGGGCAGAGGCCGCCGGTAAGGCGGCCTCTTTTGTGTCCGGGCGACCGGCCGCACTGCACGCCACCGCGGACGACGCCTTCGTCCAGCGCACCGCCGTCACCTCGGCCGGCCTCAACTACGTCCCCTACGAGCGGACCTACAAGGGTCTGCCGGTGGTGGGTGGCGACTTCGTCGTGGTCGTCGACGGAGCCGGCCAGATCAGGTACACGTCGGTGGCGCAGTCGAGGGCCATCGGAACCCTCGCCACCACGCCGAAGCTGACCAGCACGGCCGCCGAGGCGACCGCCCGCAGGCAACTCACCACGGTCACCGCCGTGGAGAGCACCAAACTCGTCGTGTACGCCCTGAACGAGCCCAAACTCGCCTGGGAGAGCACCCTCACCGGAACCGGCGCCGAAGGGTACAGCCGGCTCACCGTCGACGTGGACGCGGCCACCGGCGCGGTGCTGGGCACCCAGGAGCACGTCGCCGAGGGCACCGGCATCACCGGCTACAACGGCACGGTGACCCTGAACACCACGCTCAGCGGCAGCACGTACTCCCTGAAGGACCCCACCATCACCAACCTGAGCTGCCAGGACTTCAGCACCAAGGCGACGCTCACCGGCACCGACGACTCGTGGGGCAACGGCAACGCCACCAGCAAGGAGACCGGGTGCGCGGACGCCCTGTTCTCCGCCCAGACCGAGTACAAGATGTTGTCGAGCTGGTTGGGCCGCAACGGAATGAACGGTAGCGGCGGCGCCTGGCCGCTGCGGGTCGGCCTGAACGACCAGAACGCCTACTACGACGGCACCCAGGTCGCCATCGGCAAGAACACCGCCGGCCAGTGGATCGGCACGCTGGACGTGGTCGGCCACGAGATGGGCCACGGCATCGACGACAACACGCCGGGCGGCATCTCCGGCAGCGGTACCCAGGAGTTCGTCGCGGACACCTTCGGCGCGGCGACCGAGTGGTACGCCAACGAGTCCTCCGCCAACGACCCGCCCGACTACCAGGTCGGCGAGGAGATCAACCTGGTCGGCAACGGGCCCATCCGGTACATGTACAACCCCTCCCTGGCCGGTCACTCCAACTGCTACACCAGCAGCACCCCGTCGGCCGAGGTGCACGCCGCCGCCGGCCCCGGAAACCACTGGTTCTATCTGCTCGCCGAGGGCACCAACCCGACCGACGGCCAGCCGACCAGCCCCACCTGCAACAGCACCACGCTGACCGGCCTGGGCATCCAGACCGCCATCAAGATCATGTACAACGCCATGTTGCTGAAGACCAGCAGCTCCTCCTACCTCAAGTACCGGGTCTGGACGCTGCAGGCCGCCAAGAACCTGTTCCCGACCAGCTGCACCCAGTTCAACGCAGTCAAGGCGGCGTGGACCGCGGTGAGTGTGCCGGCGCAGTCCGGTGAGCCCACCTGCACCGGCAGCACCCCGACCGCGACCGCCAGCCCGACCCCGTCCTCGACCACCTCGCCGCCCACCGGCGGCTGCTCCGGCCAGAAGCTGTTGAACCCCGGCTTCGAATCCGGCGCGACGTCGTGGACCGCCTCCTCCGGCGTGATCGGCCAGAACGGTTCCAGCCAGCCCACCCACGGCGGGACCTGGAACGCCTGGCTCAACGGGTACGGCTCGACGCACACCGACACCCTCTCCCAGTCGGTGACCATCGGCGCCGGCTGCCACGCGACACTCACCTTCTATCTGCACATCGACTCCGCCGAGACGACCACCAGCACGGCGTACGACAAGTTGACCGTGACGGCCGGCAGCACCACGCTGGCCACCCTGTCGAACCTCAACAAGGCCACCGGGTACGTGCTGCGCAGCTACGACCTCTCGTCGTTCGCCGGGCAGACCGTGACGCTGAAGTTCACCGGCACCGAGGACTCCTCGTTGCAGACCTCGTTCGTCATCGACGACACCGCGGTCACCCTCAGCTGACGATCACCTGCTGCACAGGACGGGGCCGGGTCGGCGCGCGCAGCCAACCCGGCCCCGTCTCCCCTGTCCCCCGTCTCCCCTGTCCCCACGGACAGCGCTCCACAGTGGACGCCGCTTGTGCGGTGGCTGACTCAGCCGGTGATCGTCACGTCGCCGGTGCCGTCCGCCACCACCACCAGAATGTGGATCGGCGCGGTGGTCGGTGCGAACGTCTCCACCTGCCGCTCGGCCCGCCCCGACGCGGGTACGGTCACCTCGGCCAGCCCGTACCGCAACTGCACCCCGGTCAGGTCGCAGGCTGCCCTGTGCACCACCACCGGCACGGCCAGCACGGTCACCAGCGTGCCGGGGTGCCCGCAGCCGGCCGCGAACTCCGGCGGCGGGGTGGGCGCCAGGGTCACTCCCCCGGTCGGCTGCCCGCTCGTCCCGGCACAGCCGGTCATCGCCACCAGCACCGCCGCCGCGAGTACCACCGCGATTACCACGAATCGTCGCATGCCGATGGGACGCACCGGCCGGCCGGCCGGTTCCCACCGGGGGCATCCGCGCCGGTCCCGGTTTCGCGGTTCGATGTCGGTGGGTCGCTCTAGGCTCGTCGGCATGACTGTCACCTTCGATCTGCTCGGCCTGGTCGTCAACGACATGGCCGCGACGCTCGCCTTCTACCGGCGGCTCGGGCTGGACATCCCGGCCACCGCCGACGCCGAGCCGCACGTCGAGGTCACCCTGCCCGGCGGCACCCGGCTGGCCTGGGACGACATGAAAACGATCCGCAGCTTCGACCCGCAGTGGTCAACTCCGGCCGGCAGCCCACGCGCCAGCCTGGCGTTCCGCGCCGACAGCCCGGCCGAGGTGGACCGGGTCTACGCCGACCTGACCGCCGCCGGCTACACCGGGCACCACGAGCCCTGGGACGCCTTCTGGGGCCAGCGCTACGCGACCGTCCTCGACCCCGACGGCAACGGCGTCGACCTCTTCGCCCCGCTGCCCGCACCGCCGTCCTGACCCCCGCTGTCCTGACCCGCTGTCCTGACCGGAATTGACCTGACCGGAATTGACCTGACGATCGTGGGAGGCGTCCGGCATCCGGGACCGGGTGGAAATTCGCTGACCGGTCGATCGGCCTACAGTTAGGTTCGCTGCGACAGCGTCCGCCGCTGCGGGATCTCGCGGCGAGGTCGGCCGCGAACAGGGACACGGGTTACGCCGGAGGGTGGCGAGCGATGAAGATCGACAGCACCAGGCCGTACTGCCTCATCCACCAGGATGGGAAGGTCGTCTACGCGGCGGGGGACCTGCGGACCGGCTGGCTGCTGGACGAGCTGCCCCGACCGGCGAGCGCGACCGCACAGCACCACCCGGTGATCTCGATGGTTCCCTACAGCCAGCTGCGCGAGCGTGGGTACGTCACGCACGACGGCAACGAGCCGATCCTGTCCCTGGTGCCGGACGTCTACCGCGAGGTCGACCTGGCCGACGTGGTCGACTTCGACACCCCGGTGGGGGCCGTCAGCGAGCCCACCTTCAGCCCCACCGACGAGGAGTTGACCACCGTCCTGGAGCGGGTGATCAACGAGGAGATCCGGCGCGGCGAGGGCTCCAACTTCCTCATCTCCCGCCGCTGCAACGTGGCGATCGCCGACTTCAGTCCCGAGGTCGCGCATGTGATCTTCGGCCGGCTGGCCCGCAACGAGCTGGGCGCGTACATGACGTTCTGCTTCTTCGACGGCGAGAAGTACTTCATCGGCTCCTCCCCCGAGCGGCACCTCACCTACCGCGGCGGCAAGGTGCTGATGGACCCGATCTCCGGCACGCTGCCCCGCAGGGATCTGCAGAAGCAGGCGGATCTGCTGGCCTTCCTGACCGACCCCAAGGAGATCCACGAGCTGTTCCAGGTGGTCGACGAGGAACTGAAGATGATGGCCCGGATCTGCGGCAAGGGCGGGGTGGTGCGCGGGCCTTTCCTCAAGGAGATGAGCTCGCTGGTACACACCGAGTACCAGCTGGAGGGCGTCGCCACGATGGACCCGGTGCAGGCGTTCCGGGACTCGATGTACGCGGCCACGATGATCGGCAGCCCGCTGGAGAACGCCGCCCGGGTGATCCACCGGCACGAGAAGGAGTCCCGCCGGTACTACTCCTCGGCGCTGGTCGTGATGGGCCTGGACGAGCACGGCGACGAGTACCTGGACAGCGCCATCACCATCCGCACGATGGAGGTCGACGCGACCGGCCGCGCCACCATCCGTAGCGGCGCGAGCATCGTGCGCGACTCGGTGCCGGCCAAGGAGTGCCTGGAGGTGCGGGCCAAGGCGGCCGGGCTGCTACGGGCCATCACCTCGCCGGAATCGACGCAGCGGTACCTGTCGCAGTACGTGGACGAGAAGGTCACCGAGGTACTCAACGGGCGCAACGCCTACCTGTCCCGGTTCTGGCTCGACCAGCAGAGCGACACGGTGCTCGCGCCACAGCTCGCCGGCCGCTCGGTGCTGATCATCGACAACGAGGACCAGTTCACCGAGATGCTCAAGCACGTACTCGAGCATCTCGGGTTGAAGACCACGCTCTCCGACTACCGCGATCCCAAGATTGACTTCGAGGGTCACGACCTGGTGCTGATCGGCCCCGGTCCCGGCGACCCGAACGACCTGACACACCCGAAGATGGCCCGTAGTCACGCGATCATCGCCGACCTGTTGGCCCGGCAGGCCCCGTTCGTGGCGGTCTGCCTCGGTCACCAGATCCTCAGCCGCACGCTGGGCATGACGGTGGTCCCGGTGGACCCGCCGTTGCAGGGCGTCCAGGAGGTGGTCGACCTGTTCGGCCGCCGCGAGCCGGTGGGCTTCTACAACACCTTCTTCGCGCTCACCCCGTCGCAGCCGCCGACCGGAGTCGAGATCGCCTCGACGCCGCAGGGCCGGGTGATCGCGCTGCGCGGCCCGCACTACGCCAGCTTCCAGTTCCACGTCGAGTCGGTGCTCACCACCAACTGCGTACCCATCCTCCGGGACACCCTGACCCGCCTGCTGCCCTGACCCGCAAGGTCCACAGGCTCCTGACAGTTCATTCACTGATTTCGATGCTTCATTCTTCCGGCATCCCGGCTGCGCTCACCTGTCCACCCGCCGCCGATCACCACTCTGGTCGGCGGCGCGTGCCGGCGGGGAAACTCAGTGGCGGCCGGTCCAGCGGACGGAGAGGCCGGTGGCGGCGCGTTCGGTGCGGACCTCGACCAGGGTGCCGACGATGGTGGCCCGGTCCAGCAGCACGGGGGTGCCGTCCAGCGCGTAGGTGAGGCGTTCGCTGACGAAGACGGCGGCGCCCTCGGGTTGGCCGAGCACCTGGGCGGTGGTCGAGTCCAGGGCTGCCGGGAGCAGTCGTTCGCTGGCCCGGTGCACGGCGACGCCATGTTCGGCGAGCGCCCCGTAGAGCGAGTCGACGGTGAAATCGGTGTCCTGCACCGCGCTCGCGTACGGTTCGCGCAGCCAGGAGACCTGGTGGATGGCGGGGCGGTGGCCGAGGCGGCGCAGCCGCTCCAGGCGCAGCGCGCCACCGGCAGCGGGCGCGCCCAACTGGGCGGCCACCGCTGCCGGCGGTTTGCGCAGGACGCAGCCGAGTACCTGGGTGGTCACCGGGTGGCCCTGTTCGCGCAGGTCGTCGGCGAGGCTGCGCAGGGTGGAGAGCTGGTACGCGGCGCGCGGCTCGGCCACGAAGGTGCCCCGACCGGCCTGCTGACTGAGCAGCCCTTCGCCCTCCAGCACGTCGAGGGCCTGGCGCAGGGTGGCCAGCGTGACGCCGTAGCGGGTACTCAGCTCCCGCTGGGCGGGCAGCGCCGCGCCGGCCGGGTAGTCCCCGGCCCGGATCCGCTCGCGCAGGTCGGCCGCGATCGTCTGGTACTTGGCCATCACGGCACCCCCACCGCCCGACGTCACTGGTCGAGCGAAGTCACTGGTCGAGCCCGGCACGCACCTCCCCGACGAGGGCACCGAGCTGGGCCGGGGACGCGCCGTCGAGGATCTTCCGCATCAGCGCGGCCCCCACGATCACCCCGTCGGCGAACTCGGCAGCCTCCACCGCCTGTTCCCGACCCGCGATCCCGAAGCCTAGCAACACCGGCAGTTCGGTCATCCCTTTCAGCCGCCCCACCAGCACCCGCGCGGATGCGGCGAGTTCGGCGCGCTCGCCGGTGGTGGCCATCACGCTGACCGCGTAGATGAAGCCCCGGCTGCGTTCGCAGATGCGGGCCAGCCGGTCCGGACGGGTGGCCGGGGCGGCCAACAGGGTCAGGTCCAGGCCCGCCGCCTCGGCTGCCTCGGCCAGTTCGTCGCACTCGTCCACCGGCAGGTCGGGCACGATCAGACCGCTGAACCCGGCAGCCACCAGCGCCGCACAGGCCGGGGCATAGCCACGTCGTACCAACAGATTTGTGTAGGTCATCGCGACCAGCGGAAGGTGCACCGCGGCCCGCACCGCCGACACGTCCGCGAGGATCGTTTCGACGGTGACGCCGCGGGCCAGCGCGCGGTCGCTGGCCTGCTGGATGACGGTCCCGTCGAGCATCGGGTCGGAGAACGGCAGGCCGATCTCGACGGCGTCGGCCCCGGCCGCCTGGTAGGCGAGCAGGTAGTCGGTCCAGTCGGGGGTGATCCCGCCGGTCACGTAGGGCGCCAGCAGCTTGTGCCCGACGTTCGCTGCCGGGAAGGCGGTCCGTTGCAGGTTCATCGCGCCGCCTCGATCCGCGCGGCCTCGATCAGGGTGGGCAGGTCCTTGTCGCCGCGGCCGGAGAGCGTCAGCAGGACGCTGGATCCGGTCGGAATCTCGGGGGTACCCGCGCAGCGCAGCACCCAGGCGACCGCGTGCGCCGACTCCAGCGCACACAGAATGCCCTCGGCCCGGGCCAGCCGGTGTACCGCGTCGAGCACCTCGTCGTCGGTGACCGTGACGTAGCGGACCCGGCCGGCGTCGCGCAGGTACGCGTGTTCCGGCCCGACGCCCGGGTAGTCCAGCCCGGCCGAGATCGAGTGCGCCTCGACGACCTGGCCGTGCTCGTCCTGCAGCAACTGGGAGGCGAAGCCGTGCAGGACGCCCGGCCGACCGTCGGTGAGCGCCGCTCCACCGGCCGCCTCCACGCCGACCAGCCGGGCCGGGGTGTCCACGAACCCGGCGAAGGTGCCGGCCGCGTTGGAGCCGCCGCCCACGCACGCCACCACCAGGTCCGGGACGGCGGCGGGCAGTTGCGCAGCGCACTGGGCACGCGCCTCGTCGCCGATCACCCGCTGAAGTTCCCGAACCATCCACGGGTACGGGTGCGGGCCGATCACCGAGCCCACGCAGTAGTACGCCTCGTCGACCACCGTGACCCAGTGCCGCAGCGCCTCGCTACAGGCGTCCTTGAGGGTCCGGCTGCCGGTACCGACCGGCACCACCTCAGCGCCGAGGATCCGCATCCGGTGCACGTTGAGTTCCTGGCGCTCGATGTCCTTCTCGCCCATGAACACGGTGGCCCGCATGCCGAGCAGCGCGGCAGCGGTGGCGGTGGCCACCCCGTGCTGGCCCGCCCCCGTCTCCGCGAGCAGCCGGGACTTCCCCATCCGCCGAGCCAGCAGCGCCTGACCCAGCACATTATTGATCTTGTGAGAGCCGGTGTGCGCGAGGTCCTCCCGCTTGAGCAGCAGGGTGATGCCGAGTTCGGCGCTCAGCCGCCAGGCCGGGGTGAGCGCGGTCGGCCGCCCGGCGTAGAGCCGCAGCAACTCGTCGAGTTGCCCGCGGAAGCGCGGATCGACCCAGGCCTGGCGGAACTCCGTTGCCACGTCCTCGCACGCCGGCACCAGCGCCTCCGGCACGTACCGCCCGCCGTACTCCCCGAACCGACCGAGTCCCACCGGTTCGCGCATCACCGACCCGGCCGCAGGCCGACCACTGCCCGCGACCGCGGTGCTGCCCGACGACGCACTCCCGATTGGCGCAAGCTGGAGATCCACCCGCGTTCACCCCCTACTGTTCTAGAACTGTCTCGTCTGAAGTCTGCCACAACTTCAGTAAGAGTTCTAGAACTTTC
The DNA here is from genome assembly GCA_963794685.1 of uncultured Actinomycetota bacterium. Lineage (GTDB taxonomy): Bacteria > Actinomycetota > Actinomycetes > Mycobacteriales > Micromonosporaceae > CAVTWH01. The sequence goes on from CAWCFK010000020.1 coordinate 267,694, forward strand.
AGCGGGTACGCTCAGCCAGGTAACTGGAGCCGAGGGGTTTCGAAGCCTGGGTCAACCACGCCTCGACGATCAACTCCTCCAGGTCTGCCAGCCCGATCGCGTCCAGCCGCACCAGCACCGCCGGGTACCCGTTGAAGTGCGGCGTGGTGAAGTACACGGCCGGATCATCGGCGAGCAGCGCCTCCTTTGCCCCCACGTCCGGGGTACGCGCACACAGGATCGGACCATCCGGCGCGTCGTCACCGAGCGCCGCCAGATCCCTGGCACGCAGCGGCCGCTCCCACACGAAACCCTTGCCGCGGACATTCCAGCCGAGTTGCCCGTCCCGGCCGGTCGTCTCCTCCGCCTCCGGCAGCGTCAACGCCAGCCGGCTCACGTCGTCCCAGGTAGCCATAGCGCACCCTACGACGTCCAACCGTCCCAAGTGGCCCCTAACCACCCGAGCGCCGCGCCACCTTCGGCGGGGCCGGTGCGCCGGATCCGGCACCGCCGGCGGCACGAACTCCGGCAGCCCGTCGGCCGGTCTGATCCGCACACTCCAATCGCTGGGTCCAGTTAACAAGTAGCCGCAGACGGCTCGTTGATCAACGCTCGACTTTGTCGAGAAGCGGATGCCGGGCCGCTCAGCCCCCGGCGAGAAAGGCCTGACGCTGCTCCTCAGTGACCGCCGCGTCCGGTCGACCTTGGGGCGACGTGGTACCGACCGTCTCAACCATGTCCTCCGGACGGATACGCGCTGGCAGCTCACGGAAGCGCGTATCGCGGTTACGCACACTGTCGATGTCCGCGGGTTCATCATCCATCTGACAATGGTGGCACGTCAGCGCCACCACTGGGTTGCACGGCTCGTCCCTGTCTGAACGGCGTCTGCGCGTCCGCGGGCGTCTGCCGCGTCCCGCGCGCCGGCGTGATCACCTCACGACCCCGTGGAGGTCGTGCTTGCAGGTGTGTGGGCGGCGTCACCAACAGCACGTCGGCCGCGCGGTCGTCGTCGAGCATCGCCGCGGCGAGGGGCCGCGCGTGCTCGGCGACGACCTTGTTCACGGCGATGCTCGTGCGCACCAGGCCGCGGTCGGCGAAGCGGTCCTCGGCTGCTCCTGGGTGTCCATCAACAGCAGGTGGATGCCGAGGCCGGCCCCGCGGACGAGGAGCTCGAAGACGGCGTGGGTGGCAATGGTGACCGAGCGCCCGGCCTCCTGCGGCCGTGCGCCGAGCCCGGTGTACGGGGCGACATCGCCCAGGCTGCCGACGGCCATGCTCGCGACTCGCACCATGGCGTGCAGTATCGCCACACGCCAGGCTACCGGCGGCGTAGCACGGCAACGACTGTACGGTTTGCCATGGTGAAGCTGACAAGCTCCCAGCCCGCGGGACTGAGCATCTCCACTGCGCTCATGACCAGCGGGATCTGGCTATCCGGTGTGCCGATCTTGGCTACCTGCACCACCGCGAGATGTTGGTGAGGGTAGGAAGACGGGTCGAACTTCCGGTCTGCCACGTCGCGGGCGGAAACAGTCAGTGTCTGTGCTGGGTTGGCGGCCACGCTGGCAGGTTAACAGCCGCGACACGAGCGCTACGAACGCCGCCACGACCAAGACCAACCGGCGTCTGCTCGCCGAAGAGCGGAGATCGAAGGGACTCGGATGGTGCCGCTGTCCGCGCGCAGCGGTGGGTCCAGATCTTCTGGAAGGTCGTGGTCCGGCTGGTCCTCGATGCAACTGTCCAGCCTGGTGCTCAAAGATTCCGCGGCACCAACAGCGGTGACTGGGCTTGCCGAGATCTGTGGCTCCACCGTCGGTCCGGTGCACGATGTGGTGCCCGTCGCACGACCGCGCCGGCCGATCCAGCCGGGGAACGCGCACCCGCCGTCGCGCAACACCAGCGCACGCCGAAGCGGCCCCCCGAACAGACGGCGGCTAGGGCCCAGATCGAGAACCTGACCGCGGCCACCGAGCACCGCCGGCAGAACCGCCGCGTCACAGGCGATCCGGCGCGCCGCCTCGGCGGTGATACACCCAGTGATCAACTTCGCGGAGCAGCGCGGGGTACGGGATGGTGACCACGAGCTGAGGGCGGTCGCCGCCGTTATCGGGAGCCGGCCGCAGGCCATCGCGAGCCGGCACACCTCGGTCAGAGCGTCGGCACGCCGCTGCGCGGGGCTGGGTGGATCGCGTTCACCGTGGTCGGGTCGCGGCGCGCACAGCGGATCCGGCGCCGCCCGGACTACGGCGGCAGCTTCCCGATCCGGCCAACCCGACAGCCGGGCCCCGGGGGGGCACCCGGTCACCTCGGTGGACGCTGAAACAGCGTTCGCCTTAGGCGCGCCGCTCCTCCCGCTCCAGCGACTGCCCGGCCAGCCGGTCTGCCCGGCCCGGATCCAGCACCTCGAACAGCCGCTCGCCGAGCCGGCCCAACTCCCGCGGCCCCAACACATCCGCCTGCTCCAGCAGGAACCGCTCGCCGTCGTCCTGTTGCGCGACGGGCAGCCGGGCTACTCCGGCCGACACCACGCCAGCCTGCTCGGCGTTGACGACACCGTCAGCCAGCGCGGCGGCGAGCCCCGGCCGCGTCGAGAGCACCGAGGCCAACTTCACGAGTCGGGAAGCCGCCGGCCCGCTGATCCGCCACCGGTCCCGCAGCCACGCCGCCGTGCCTGAGGCGCCGTGTTCCACCGCGAGCGACCGGGCATCGGCCTCCCGAACCAGCGCCAACTGCAGCGCCAACACCCAATGAGACAGCGCCTGCACCCGATCCAGGGACTCGACCAGAACCTGCGGCGACAGCGCATGTGCCGAGGTGGACAGGCAGTCCTTGACCGCCTGCTCCGCGCAACCCAACGCCTCGTCCATGACCCGCACGCTATCGGCAGAGGCTGACAAGAATTAGCACAGACGTACGAGAAGTCAGATATTGGATATACCGACAAATCATCCGGACCTGGCCTCCGCAGCTCCGGCTGCGGCCACGGCTGGACGGTCGACCGACGACGAGTACGTCCGGCAGCTGCCATCCAACTACAACACCGGTCCGGGCAGCCGGGCTCGACACCCGAGTTCGGTGTGGGCTGTTCGATGTCTGCCGGAAGGCGTCAGTTGTGACCCAACGTGGTTGGGTCGATCAACCATCGCATTGCCCCGCCGTGCGGGGCGGTGAAGGCGACTGGGTACCCGTCGAGAGCGAGCGCGAACGTTGCGGTGTCCGGCGGCGGGAGTTCGGCCAGATTGGCCTGGACGGCTGGCAGCACGGCGGGGGCTTCCTGGGAGAGCCAGTGTCCACCAAGGTCGCGGAGCTGTTCAGCGAACAGTTCGCGGCGCTGGGCGGGCAGGTAGTTGAGCGTTGCGGTGTGGAAGACGACGAGTGTTGCGTGCGGGGGTGCTTGTGCTGCTACACCGGCGAGTCGGTCCACGAGATCACCCTGGACGATACGGGGTGGGCCATCTCTGGCGATCGCGATCGCCGCGTGTAGACGTCGTTGCCGTTCGTGTTGTTCCGGCCAGATGAGCGCTTCCAGCCAGCGGACGTCGTCGGCGTTGGTGACATCGAGCGGGTTGAGGTCGATGCCGGCGCGCCAGGCGACGCTGATCCGGCCGGGACTGATTCGAGGGCCACCGTCGACTTGGCAGTGCAGTACCAGTGGACTGGCGGAATCGCCGGCAAACGTGCCGTCGTAGTCGTATCGGTATCGGTCGGGAAGCAGGCAGAGACCCGCGGAAGCGCCCACCTCCAGCAGTGCGAGCGGTTGTGGCAGGGCGGCGAGCACCGGATACAGGGCAGCGCAGCGAGCGGGCTCGTTGGTCTGGGTCAGCCGCGACATCATCGTGGTGATCAGTTCGTCGCGGCGTTCAAGTATCAGCCGGCGGAACTCCGGGAACTCCAACGGTTCTCCTGCGATGTACCGCACGGCGGCGAGGAGAAGGTTCGGCTGCTGTTTCACGGCGGGAAGGCCGTCCAGTAATGCGATCAGGTCAGGATCATCGGCCACACCAAGTACGAGGCGTTCATAGCGGGGAGAGACTCCGCGTGCTTCCATCGCCGCGAACCGTCGGTATCTCTGGACGACTGCGTCAGTATCGGGCACAGCCGCGAATCTATTGGTCCCGACGCGAGCTGGGTGATCTGACTGAAGGCGACCTCCGTCACATGCACGTGGGTGCGGCGATGGCGTCACTCGATCTGGACGGTGGCGGTCAGCCGCTGGTCGGTGAGGCTGTGGCCGACCTGGACGTGGTACTCACCGGCGACCGTCTGCCAGCCGCCGTCCCAGCTCGCGAACGCCCGCTCGGGCAGCTCGACGGTGGTCACCACGGCCTCGCCCGGTCCGGCGGCGACACTGGCGAACCCGGCCAGCCAGCGGGCCGGCCGGTCCGGGGTCACGGCCGCCGGGGCGACGTACACCTGCACCACTTCCCGCCCGGACCGCTCACCGGTGTTGCGGACGGTCACCGTCACCAGCCGCCCGGAAACCGCCACCGCCTGGTACGACCAGGTGGTGTACCCGAGCCCGTGCCCGAACGGATACCGCGGCACGGTACCGGCGCGCTCGTACCCCCGGTACCCGATGAACCCGCCTTCGGCGTACTCCACCACCCCGTCCACCGGCGTGGTGGACAGCACCGGACTGTCCGCACCGGCAACCGGCCAGGTGGTGGGCAGCCGACCACCCGGCTCGACGGCCCCGAGCAACACCTCGGCCAGCGCCGCCCGGCCTCCTGACCGGGGAACCAGGTGAGCAGCACGGCCGCCGCCCCGTCGGCCCACGGCAGCTCAACCGGCGAGCCGGCGTTGACCACCACGATGGTGCGCGGGTTGGCGGCCAGTACCCGCCGGACCAGCTCGTCCTGCCGACCCGGCAGGGTCAGGTCGATCCGGTCGAAGCCCTCCGACTCGACCTCATCGGTGGTACCGACCACGACCACCGCCACGTCGCAGCCGGCCGCCACGGCGACGGCCTGGTCGAGCAGTTCGTCGGCGCCGGCGGTGGGTGGCAGGTGGCCGAGCGCGAAGGAGACCACCGACATGCCCTCGGGCAGCATGACGTGGTGGCGCAGGGCGACCTCGACGCGCTGCCCGGCGGCCAGCTCCACCGCGACCCGCGTCTCCGGCGGGTGCAGGAAGATGACGGCGAGGTCGGTGCCTTCCGGCCAGAGCGCGTCGTCGTAGACCTCGTTGCCGTCGACGGTGAGGGTGAACCGGCCGATACCGCGGATGCCGAGCAGGTGGTCGCCGGCCGATTCGGCGGTGAGGGTGCCGGTGATGTCCACTGTGGACAACCGCTCGGCGGGTGCTTCGGTCGGCAGGTCCATCCAGAGGCCGATGCCGTTGCCCAGCGCGGTCCGGTGCAGCACCTCGCCGTCGGCGTCGCGGAAGGTGGCGGTCAGCCCGGACCAGGCCGGGGCCTCGGCGGGGCCGAGTTTGGTTCGCGGGTCGGCGCCGATCGCGTAGTCGAGGCGGACGTGGTCGGGGAGCGCGGCGCGCAGCCCGTCCAGCGGGGAGATGACCTGCTCGGGGAAGACCATGGCGCTGCCGCCGCCCAGTACCCGCGCCTGCCGGGCTGCCGCGCCGATCAGCGCGACGCTGGTCAGCGACGCCGGGTCCAGCGGCAGCGCGTTGTCGGGGTTGGCGGCGAGCACGAAGGATCGGGAGGCGATCTCGCGGGCCAGCGCCCGGCCGTCGATCGGCGCGGGCCGGTCCGCCTCGGCCACCGCCGGGGCCACCCCGGCCAGCACCCCCACCCGGGCGGCGAGCCGCAGTACCCGGCGGACCTGCTCGTCGACCAGCTCTTCGGCGACGGTGCCGGCGCGTACCGCGTCGACCAGCCGCTGCCCCCACGGGCTGCCGGGCGCGGGCATCGCGATGTCCAGGCCGCCGCGCGCGGTGGCGACGGTGTCCCGGGCCGCGAACCAGTCGGAGACGATCGCGCCGTCGAAACCCCACTCCCCTTTGAGTACCCCGTTCTGCAGCGCGTCGTGTCCGGTCATGGTGGTGCCGTTGACGGAGTTGTACGCGGCCATCACCGCCCACGCGCCGCCGTCGCGGACGATGGTCTCGAACGGGGCGAGGTAGATCTCGCGCAGGGTGCGCTCGTCGACGCGGGCGTCGACGGTGAACCGGTCGGTCTCCGAGTCGTTGGCGACGAAGTGTTTGACGGTGGCGCCGACGCCCTGGTCCTGCACCCCGCTCACGTAGCCGACGCCGATCGCGGCGGTGAGCAGCGGGTCCTCCGAGTAGCACTCGAAGTGCCGGCCGCCGAGCGGGCTGCGGTGCAGGTTCACGGTGGGCGCCAGCAGCAGGTGTACGCCTTTGCGGCGGGCCTCCTGGCCGAGCAGCCGGCCGGCCCGGCGGGCCAGTTCCGGGTCCCAGCTGGCGGCGAGCGCGGTGGGGCTGGGCAGCGCGATGGACGGATCCTCGGCGCTCCACCGGGTTCCCCGCACGCCGATCGGGCCGTCCGACATGACCAGGGACGCGAGCCCGATCTCGGGTGCCGCCGGCAGGGTCCAGAAGTCCTGTCCGGAAAGGATCGCCACCTTGCCGGGCAGGTCGAGTTTCGCCAGCGCCGCCTCGACCGCGGCCTCGTGCTCGGAGCGCAGCGCGGACATGATGCCTCCCGGGTATGCGGGCCGAAGGGGGGTGCCCGCCGGTCCCAGTGTCATTCACTTACCGAGTACTCGGTAGGTACTGTTACCTTCCCGTAATCAAAGATCGCGGCCCGCGCACAGCCGACCGCTACGCTCGGCCAGGTGACCCAACCTCGGCAGCGACGGCGGCGGGCCGACCCCGACCAGCGGCGCGCGGAGATCCTCGGGGCCGCGCTGGAGGTCTTCGCCGAGCGCGGCTACCGGGGCGCGTCGCTGGCCGCCGTCGCCGACCGGGTCGGCCTGACTCAGCAGGGCCTGCTGCACTACTTCCCCACCAAGGACGCCCTGCTGATCGAGGTGCTGCGGCTACGCGACCGGCTCGACGTGCCGGCGACCGGGACGGCCGACCGGCAGGTCGACGTCGCCCGGCTGGTCGAGCACAACACCACCCAACCCGGTCTGGTGCAGTCGTTCACGGTGCTGTCGGCGGAGAGCGTCACTGACGGTCACCCGGCCAAGGAGTACTTCACCCAGCGTTACGCACACCTGCGTACCCACCTGGCCGCCGAGATCCGGCTGGAGTTGGGCGACGCCGAGTCGCTGCCGGCCGGGCTCTCCGACACCGATGCCGCCACGCTGCTGATCGCGGTGATGGACGGCTTGCAGTTGCAGTGGCTGCTCGCCCCCACCGAGATCGACATGCCAACACTGGTCGCCGCGTTCATGCGGACACTACGGGCGACACCCGCGGCGCCGCGTCACTCCCGCGGGTAGCTCGGCCGCCAGCCGAGCAGGGCGGTGGCGCGGGCCGTGCTCCACAGCCCGGCGGTCCGGTCACCGCTGATCGTGAAGATCGAACACCCTTTCCGGTACGAGAGCGCAGCGTGGATCGCGAGCGCCACGTCGGTGGCAGCGGTGGCGTCGATCGGGGTACCCGAGCGCGTGTGCCAGCGCTGCGGCGGGTCGGGCAGCCCCCACGCCGGCCACACCGAGTCCGCGGTCGGCCAGGCCAGCCGGAGCACCGTGACGGTCAACCCCCACTCCTGCACGGCCGCCGCGCAGACCTGCTCGCCCAGCCGTTTGGTCAGCCCGTACGGGTCGGTGGCGTCCGCCGGGATGTCCTCGTCCACCGCCCGGCACTCCAGGTCGGCGAAGACCGACATGCTGCTGACGTGGACCACGTGCGGCACCCCGAGCTCGTGTGCCGCGAGCAGGGTCAGGTGCACCGACTTCACGTTCACGTCGAAGGTGTCGGCCGCGCCGGCAGGATCGTGCCAGTCGTGCCGGCCCATCGCGCAGTGCACCACCGCGTCCCGCCCGGCCAGCGCCCGCAGCAGATCGGGGTAGGCCGTCACGTCGCCCGGCAGGTACGGCACGTCGTCCAGCGCCGGTGGCCGCCGGTCCAGCACCGACACCTCGTGCTGGCGGTGCAGCAGTGGCAGCACGAGGGTACCCACGTAACCGCTGCCGCCGATCAGAGTCACCCTCATCGATAAATCGTCCCACCGGCCGGGCCGTTGCGCCGCCCGCGCAAGTGCCGACCCGCTGGCGCGGCCTGTTCGAACACCTGTACTATCAAGGCAGGTCAGCCAGGCTGTCAGGCAGGGAGGTGGGCCTGATGAACGACGCCATGGAACCCTACGAACAGCTCTCCCCCACCGACCGCCGGTACTGGTGGTGGAACGGTCGACTCACCGACTCCACCCGGCTCGACGTGATCGTCTACCAGGTCGGCGGCACCGACTGGGTGGTCGAGATGCGCGAGGGCGGGGTGACCGGCTTCGTCCGCTGGCTGCCCGCCGCCCACGAGGCCGACGCCCTGGACACCGCCGCCCGCGCCCGCGAGGTCGGCGACGACTGGCGCCTCCTTCCACTGCCACCCCAGGCGACAGCAAATGAATAGATTCACAAATCATCTGTGAACTTGAACAGATGATTTGTTAATCTATTCACCGTGCCACCATCCCTCTTCCAGGTACCGGAGCTGGACGACGACGACCGCCGGGCGATCCGGGAGATCGAGCAACTTCGTCGTGACCTCCGGCTCTACCTGCACGAGCCTCGGCGGTGGAACGGGCAACTACGCCGCAACCTCAAGGCCCGCGCCATCCGGGGCTCAAACAGCATCGAGGGATATGACGTCTCGCTGGACGACGCCTTGGCGCTGGTGGAGGACGAGCAGCCACTGGACGCCGATCGGCTGACCACCCTGGAGATCGTCGGGTACCGCAATGCGCTGACCTACATCCAGCAACTCGCCGACGACACCGACGTCAGCCTGGACGAGTCACTGGTACGCAGCTTGCACTTCATGATGCTCGGGCACGACCTGACCAAGAGCCCGGGCCGGTACCGTCGTGGACCGGTCTACGTCCACGACGAGGAGTCCGACAAGCGCGTCTACGAGGCCCCCGAGTCGAAGGCCGTACCGGCGCTCATGGCGACCCTCACCGACAGCCTGCCCGGCCCAGACAACTGCCCCGTCTTCGTCCGCGCGGCCATGGCACACCTCAACCTCGTGATGATCCATCCGTTCCGGGACGGCAACGGGCGGATGGCCCGCGCCCTGCAGACGCTGGTGCTGGCCCGCGAGCGCATCCTCACTCCGGAGTTCAGCAGCATCGAAGAGTGGCTGGGGCGCAACACCTCCGCGTACTACGCGGTCCTGGCCGAGGTCGGGGCCGGCGCCTGGAACCCGCATCGGGACACCCGGCCGTGGGTCCGGTTCAATCTGGTCGCCCACCACATGCAGGCTCAGACCGTGCTGCGCCGCATCGACGACGCCAACCGGACCTGGCGCGCGCTGGAACAGTTGGCGGCAGCCCGCCGGCTTCCCGAACGCACCGTCTACGCCCTCTACCCGGCCGCTCAGGGGCTGCGCGTACACCGTGGCGTCTACCAGCGGGATGCCGAGATCGAGCTGAGTACTGCCAACCGTGACCTCCGCATGATGGTGACCGCTGAGCTGCTCGTCGCACACGGAGCGACCCGGGGCCGGCACTACGGCGCGACTGCTGAACTGCGGCGGGCACGCGCCGAGGTGGCCGCGGAGCGTCCTGTGTTGCGCAACCCGTACGGCGGCGACAGCGCGACCGGGTAGCAGCCGGGTGGGACTCAGGCGGACTGGCGGCGGATCAGGGTGGGGTCGAAGATGACCGAGGCGGCGCCCAGGCCCGGGTCGTCGACGCGGGCCAGCAGCATCCGGGCGGCCTCGGCGGACATGTCCTCCAGCGGTTGGCGCACCGTGGTCAGGCCGGGGCGGGTGGCCGCCGCCGCGCTGCTGTCGTCGAAGCCGACCACTGCCACGTCGGACGGGATAGCCCGGCCGGCCTCGTGCAGCGCCCGGACTGCGCCCTGGGCCATCAGGTCGTTGGCGGCGAACACGCCGTCCAGGTCGGGGTGGCTGGCGAGCAGGTCGCGCATGGCGCGCTCGCCGCTGTCGTGGGTGAAGTTGCCGACGGCGGACGGGAAGTAGGCCCGACCGAGGCGGGCCATCGCCTGCCGGAAGCCGGTCAGCCGGTCCTGGCTGGACGGCACGCTGTCCGGCCCGGTGATCATGGCGATCCGCTGGCAGCCCCGGTTGACCAGGTGCTCGGCGGCGAGGCCCGCGCCCGCGTCGTTGGCCACGTCGACGTAGCTGATCGGCTGCGAGCGGGTCGGCCGGCCGATCAGCACTCCGGCCAGGCCGGCCTCCACGATCAGCGCGGGCAGCGTGTCGGCCGGGTGCATGGAGATCACCACGGCGCCGTCGGCCTGGCCCTGGCGCAGGTCGCCGATGAGCCGCTTGCGGGCTTCCTGGGAGCCGACGAGTTGCAGCGCGAGCTGCACTCCGGTGACGCGCAGCACGCTCATCAGGCCGCCGACGACCCGGCCGAAGAACGGGTCGCCGAGCAGCCGGGACATGAACGGGTCGTCGTCGTGGCTGTCCGAGTCGGAGATCACCAGGGCGATCGTGCCGGTTCGGCGGGTGACCAGAGAGCGGGCCGCGCGGTTGGGGACGTAGCCGGTCTCGTCGACTGCCCGCCACACCGCGTCGTGCAGTGCCGGGTCGACGTTGCGGGTGTTGTTGATGACCCGCGACACGGTGGCCCGGGACAGCCCGGCCACCACGGCCACGTCGTCGAGGGTGGGCAGGCGCGTCGCCGCCATCGACTCCCGGTCCGCGCTCATGGGCTCATGTATACCACGTCGGAGAGCGCTCTCCGAGACCCGTTCGGACAGCTCAGGCTGGCTCGCAGCGCGCAGCTCAGGCTGGCTCGCAGCGCGCAAGGCGCTGCCGGCGGATGCTCCCCAAAGCGTCCGCCGGCAGCGCCGGATGGGGTGTGTCGGTAATGCCTCAGGCGTAGACCCCGAACTCATACAACGAGTAGCCGTACGCGGTGGCCCGTGCCGTCCCGTTCATCCGCACGTAGCGCGCGGAGTTGTTCAGGGACAACGTGTCGAAGCCGCCGTTGCCGGTGGTCGTCGAGTAGATCGTGGTCCAGTTCGCGCCGTCGTTGGAGATCTGGATGGCGTACGTCTTCGCGTAGGCCGCCTCCCAGGCCAGTGCACGGTGGTGAAGGAGCTGCACCGAGCCCAGGTCGACCTGGACCCAGGCGGTGTCCACCCACTCCGACGCCCACCGGGTGCCGTAGTTGTTGTCGTCCACATAGGACGGCAGCTGCGGCCCGTTGGTGCCGGTCGGCTGGTAGGTCGAGGCGGTGGCCGGCCGGTTCAGCGCCAGGTTGGTACCCGGGATGGTCGGCGGCACCACCTTGATGGTGCGCTTCTCGATGCCGACGTTGCCGTGGCCGTCGAAGGCGTACACGTAGATCTTCCAGACGCCGAGCGTCTCCGGCGCGGTGACGGTGAAGTTGCCCGTCCCGTTGTCGGTGAACTTCAGGTTACTGAAGCCCGTCCCGCCGGAGATGTACTTGTCGTTGGCCATCAGGTTGTACCGGATGGTGTCGCCCTGCGGGTCGCTCACCGCGACGTTCACGGTGAAGCTGCCGCCGGCCGGCACCGCGGTCTGGTTGGAGACCGTCATCCCGGTGATCCGCGGCGGGGTGTTGGCCGCCGTGGCTGCCGGTGTAGGCCTTCTGCAGCGAGTAGAAGCCGAGCCGGTGCCAGCCGCCGCCGTAGGTGTTCAGCCACACGCCGCCGAAGTCGTTCTCGGTGCCGTAGTGGAACTCGGTGGCGCCCAGGGCCACGCCCGGGTGCGCCAGGATGGCGTTCCAGGAGGCGGTGTACCCGGCCTGCTTCTGCAGGTCGGTCGGCTCGTTCGGTACCCCGTTGACGTCGTTGGGCACCTCCCACTCGCCGGCCGGGCCGCCCTCGGTGATGATGTACGGCTTGCTGTACCCGCCGTTGATCCAGTCCTGCTTCACGTTGCCGATCGCGCCGTAGGAGTTGACCGCCAACAGATCCAGGGCCGGCGAGTACTGCTTGTAGTACGGCCACGCGCCGGTCCAGGCGTCCGTCGAGGTGACCGGGTGGTTCGGGTCGGCGGCGTGGATGGCGACCGCGATCTCGTTGACGAACTTGGCGTACGCCACCCGGCGCGCCTCCACGTCGGCCGCCGACAGCCCGTGGTCCTGCATGGTCAGGATCACCTCGTTGCCGACGTCCCACATCAGCACGCCCGGGTTGTTCTTGAGCGCGTTGACCCGGTTGACGATCTCGGTCTTGGTGGCCGTCTTGTAGGCGGTGTCGTTGACGTAGTCGGCGCCCTGGTTGAGCCAGTGCCCGACGATCACCTTGATGCCCTGCTGGGCGGCGGTGTTGAGCAGCTTCGGGGTGTTGGCGTCGTCCACCCCCCAGGTGCGGATGGTGTTGACGCCGGCCGCCTTGAGGTCGCGCAGGTACCCGTCACCGGCGTCCTGCGGCGGCCCGTAGGTGAGCCCCTTGACCAGGTAGTTCGCGCCGCCGACCTGCAGTTGCCAGTTGCCCTGGCTGCCGGTCACCTTGACCACGCTCGGGCCGCCCGGGACGGCCGGGTCGGTCATCGCCGGGGCGCTGGCGCCGGTGGCGTGGGCGACGGTCACCGAGTCGACGCTGAGCACGCCGCCGGAGGTGGTGTCGGCGGTCGGCGTCGACTGGCCGTTGGCGACCGCGTTCGCCCAGCGAGCCACCGATGGCCAGGTCGAAGCGCAGGTAGAAGCCGTGGTGCACGGCCGCGTTCCACGCGTTGACGCCGACCTGGGACTCACTTACCGAGAAGGTCTGCCTGCCGTCGAGGTAGAAGCGGATCTCCTCGTCGGTCTTCGTCCGGTCGATGATCTGGCTGTACTCGTGGTAGCCGGTCTGGCAGCCCACGCAGCTGGCCAGGCCGCTGGAGCGCCCGGTGTACTCGTTGCACACCCCAAGCGGCGCGGTACCGCAGTGCAGCGTGTTGGAGAGCTGGCTGCGTCCGTTGACGTCGGTCATGATGTCGGTCTCGCCGACGCCCGGCCAGTTGTTGTAGTTGCCCCGGTACGCCGCCCCGGTGGCCCGGAAGCCGGGCCAGTAGCCGAGTGGGTTGGCGACGTTGGGCTGTTGCAGCACGGCGGTGAACTTGGTGACTTCACCGGCGGCGGGGGTGAAGTCGGTGCGCTGCGTCTCGGCCCGGCCGGACGTCCAGTTGCCGGCGCCGTCCCTGAGGGCCTTGATGTTCAGCTTGCCGTCCTGCAGGTACACGTTGGCAGTGGACGAGCTCATCGTCTCCACCTCGCCGGTGCCCCAGTTGGCTGCGCCGCCCGGGTATGAGGTGCCGGTACGCAGCAGCCAGTTGGTCCCCGCGGGGGTGCTGCCGTTGGCGCCGGTGAAGTTGTCGGTCCAGACGGTCTGCCAGTTGTAGTTGTCGGTCGGCTGACTCGGGGTCTGCGACGGGGTGGACGAAGGCGTTTTCGACGGCGTGCCGGTGGGGCCGGAGCCGGTGAAGACGCCGAACTCCCAGAGCGAGTAGCCGTAGCCGGTCCCCCGGGCGGTGCCGTACATCCGTACGTACCGGCCGGAGCCGGTGACGTCGAAGGACTGGTTGCCGCCGGTGCCACCGGTGACCGCCTTCAGCGTGCTCCAGGAGGCGGCGTCGGTGGAGGACTGGAGCTGGAAGTCCTTGCCGTAGGCGGCTTCCCAGCTCAGCGTGAGCTTGCAGATGCTCTGCACCGAGCCGAGGTCCACCTGCAGCCACTGCGGGTCGGCGGCCTGACTGGACCAGCGGGTGCCGGCGTTGCCGTCGACGGCGGCCGAGGCCGGGTTGTTGGCGGCGTTCTCGGTGCTGGACGCGGTGGCCGGCCTGCCCTGGGCGACGTTGGCGGTGCCACAGCCGGCCGGCGGGGTGCTGCCGAACGCGCCGTAGACCTGGAACTCCCAGAGCGAGTAGCCGTAGCCGGTGGCCCGTGCGGTGCCGTACATCCGCACGTACCGACCGGAGCCGGTGACGGCGTAGGACTGCGCGCCGCCGCTGGTCGAGCCGGTGACCGTCTTCAGCGTGGTCCAGTTGCTGCCGTCGGGGGAGGACTGCAGCTGGAAGTCCTTGGCGTAGGCGGCTTCCCAGTAGAGCTTGATGGTGGTGACGGTGGCGGTGGCGCCCAGGTCGACCTGCAGCCACTGCGGGTCGGCGAAGGCGCTCGCCCACCGGGTCGTGGTGGTGTCGCCGTCGACCGCCGCCGACGCGGCGTTGGCCTGCGCGTTCTCGGTGCTCGACGCGGTGGCCGGCTTACCTTGGGAGAGAAGGGTTTCGTCGGCCTGTGCGGCGCGCATCGTCAGCGTCGTCACGGTCGCGACGAGCGCGAGCACGACGAGCGGGGCGAGGACGCGCCGGCGGCGACTGCGCGTGCCGGCACGCAGCCAGGCGAGCGACCAGCCAGAGGTCATCGGGGAAACTCCTGCCTTGGGACACGGTGGGATCTGCGTGGGACACGGTGGGAACTGCGTGGGACACGGTGGGATCTGCGTGGGACACGGGTCGGGCTGCCCGCCGCGCCGGATGACGGTCGCGCGGTTGCGGGCATGTTCAATCGGTGGGTACGCCGTGGCTGGGGGTCCACGGTGGACTGTTGTATAGCGAGCGCCGCTTCGGAGAGCGCTCTCCAATGCGCAGTGTTACGCGCGGTTTTCGTGGATGTCAATACCTTGCCAACCGTTCACACGCTGCGCCAATGCCGCTACGAGTGGCACGTTTTCCCGGAACCGGCGTGGCCTGCGGGCACGCGGAGCGGGCTGGGCAGCGGAACCGGGGATGCCCGGGAGATATCGACAGGGCTTGACTCGGTTGGCTGCGGCGAGAACACTGAGCGCACGCTTCGGAGAGCGCTCTCCAATCCGTCCGTAGGGCGGTCGGTACGCCCCCACGATCCCGACCATCCGCGACCGAGCTAGGAGAACCCCATGTCAACTGCCCGACCGCGGGACCGGCAACAGCCGCGACGCGGGCTCCGGCTGGGACGCTTGTCGATCCCCGTCGGGGTCCTGGCGCTCGCCGCCGCCACGTTCCTGATCGTCTCCGGCGGCAACGCCAACGCCGCCGACACGCTGCTGTCCCGTGGCAAGCTCGCCAAGTCGTCGTCGATCGAGGGCCAGGGCTACGTCCCGCTCTACGCCTTCGACGGCGACCCCAACACCCGCTGGGCCAGCCAGTCCAGCGACCCACAGTGGATCGAGGTGGATCTGGGCGGCGTCTCGACCATCACCTCCATCAAGTTGACCTGGGAGTCGGCCTACGCCAAGAACTTCCAACTCCAGGTCTCCAATGACGAGATGGCGTGGACCACGCTGAAGACGGTCACCAACGCCGCCTCAGGCGGTACCCAGACGCACACGGTCACCGGCTCCGGCCGGTACGTGCGGATGTACGGCACCGCGCGGGCAACCGGCTACGGCTACTCGTTGTGGGAGTTCGAGGTGTACGGCTCGGCCGGCGCCAGCAACCCGGTCACCGGCGGCCCCGGCTACATCGTGGCCAACCCGGTCGTCACCGGCGTGGTGCCGTCCACCTACAACCCGCCGCACGCCTACTTCCACGAGTTCCAGGCGAACTGCTCGGCCAACCACGCCCTCAACGACGACCCGATCGTCTACCCGGGGGTGGCCGGCGCCTCGCACAACCACACCTTCCTGGGCAACACCACCACCAACGCGGCCTCCACCCTGGCCTCACTCAATGCCGGCGGCACCACCTGCACGGCCAAGGGCGACAAGACCGGCTACTGGATGCCCACCCTGCTCAACGGCACCACTGTGGTGAACCCGGTCGGCGAGCAGGTCATCTACTACAAGACCGGCGTGAACGACTACACCAGTGTCCGACCGTTCCCGGCCGGGCTGCGTTTCCTGGTGGGCAACATGAACGCCACGGCGGCCGAGTTCCTGGCCGGGTCGTACGAGGGCTTCGAGTGCGGCAACAGCTACCACAACGCCGACGTCACGATCGCCTGCCCGATCGGCACCGCGATCAACGTCCGGTACCAGGCGCCGAGCTGCTGGGACGGCAGGTACCTGGACACTCCCAACCACCGCGACCACATGGCATACCCGATCAACGGTGTCTGCCCGGGTGACCACCCGGTCGCCCTGCCGATGATCGAGTTCAAGATGGCCTGGCCGGTTCCGGCCAACGGCGACACGTCGCAGCTGCACTTCTCCAGCGGGCACGGCTACTCGTTCCACTACGACTTCTTCAACGCGTGGGACCCGGCCACCCAGCAGGGCATGGTCACCCAGTGCATCAACGGTGGCCTGCAGTGCAACGCCTACGGCTACGACGAGGCCAACCCCGGCCGCGGCCGGGTGCTCGACAGCAACGGCAACCTCATCCACTAATCACCCCCACCGCTGGCCGGTCCGTCACCTCGACGGGCCGGCCAGGCCCATGTCCGGGGCGGCAATCGGGCGGCCCGGTGCGGCCAGGGCGTCCATGTGGGCTGTCACACCTGATGGGTACGGTGTCAGCGCGCCCCGATCCGGTGGGCGATCCCGAGGGGAGGCTGCCATGCCCAGGTCAACCGGCGCCGCGAAGGCGGCCAGCCCCGCAAAGCCCGCCAGCCCCGCGAAGCCGACCGGCACCGCGAAGCAGGGCGGCACCGCGAAGCCGGGCGGCACCGCGAAGCCCGCCAGCCCCGCGAAGCCGGCGGGGGGCGCGGTAGCAGACGGCAGCGTGGAGTTGACCGGCGCGGACGCGTTGGCGCTGCGGATGAGCAGCCTGCTGCTGACTCCCCCGGCCGGGGACGATGCCCGGACCCTGCCGACCGACGTGGCCGGCGTGGTGACCTGGTTCGGCGCGATGCAGGCGCAGGATTTGGCGAGCGGGCTGTGGTCGCTGGGCGTCCGGCTGCCGGGCAGCACGGTGGCCGACGTCAACGCCGCACTGGAGCGTCGGGAGGCGATCCGCACCTGGCCGATGCGCGGCACCGTGCACTGGGTACCGCCGAACGACGCGCACTGGATGCTCGAAGTGATGGGGAGCAGGGCGCTGGCCGGCGCGGCCGGTCGGCGGGCGATCCTCGGGCTCGACGAGTCGGTCGCCAACAAGGCCGTCGACGTGCTCGGTGCTGCGCTGGCCGGCGGTGGCCGGTTGACCCGGGCACAGTGCGTGGCCACGCTGACCGCGGCCGGCATCGACAGCGCCGGCCAACTCGGCTACCACCTGCTCTGGTACGCCAGCCAGTCCGGGGTCACCTGCGTCGCCCCCAACATCGGCAAGGAGCAGACCTTCGTGCTGCTGGACGAGTGGGCCACCGCACCGAACCGGCTGTCCCGGGAGGAGGCGCTGGCCACCATCGCGCTGCGCTACTTCCGCAGCCACGGGCCGACCACCCGGCAGGACTTCGCCGGCTGGACCGGTCTGCCGGCCACCGACGCGAGGGCCGGGATCGCCGGTGCCGGTGCGGCACTGGCCCGGGTCCGGGTGGACGGCGTGGAGATGTACCTCGACGCCGACCTGCTCGCCGGGTATCAGGGAGCCGCGCCGACCGCTGCCCGGCTGTGGGCGCTGCCCGGCTTCGACGAGTACCTGCTGGGTTTCAAGGACCGTGCGCTGATGCTGGACGCCGAGCACAAGCAGGCCGTCATCCCGGGCGGCAACGGCGTCTTCCAGTCCACCCTGGTCCGTGCCGGTCGGGTGGTCGGATTGTGGAAGCGGCGCATCACCAGCAAGGCGACCATCGTCGACGTCAACCAGTTGGTGCCACTGTCAGCCACCGACCGCAAGCGTGCGGAGACCGCCTTCGAGCCCTACGGCACGTTCCTCGGCACCCCACTGGACATCCGCTGGACCTGAGCCCGGCCAGCGATCACTGTGCCCGGCCGGTAGGGCGCCGAGGCCGGCGACGCGCTGAGCCCGGGCCTGCGGAGCTGGCGGGTCAGACGCCGAGGCCGGCGACGCGGCGGACGCTGCCCTCGACCAGCCGGTAGGCCAGGCCGACCAGGCCTAGGCGGCCTTCGGCGAGCCGGCCGGCGATCAGCGGCGAGCGCTCCACCAGCAACTCGGTGGTGTAGCGGATGTGCTCCTCGACGGCGATCTCCGGGTCCTCCAACGCGCGGTCGAGGACCGGGTAGACGCCGAGCGTCACCCGTTCCACCACGTCCCGGATGGAGCCGGTCGGGGCCGGGCCACCGGCAAGGGTCTCCAGCGCCGCCCCGATCGCCCCGCAACTGTCGTGCCCGAGGACCGCGATCAACGCAACGTCCAGGGTGGCCACCGCGTACTCGATGCTGCCCAGTACCTCGGGGCCGACGACGTGACCGGCGGTACGGACGACGAACAGGTCACCCAAGCCCCGGTCGAAGATGATCTCAGCGGCCAGCCGGGAGTCGGAGCAGCCGAAGAGCAGCGCGAAGGGCTTCTGTTCGGGGGCCACCGCGGCCCGGTGGTCGGCGTCCTGGTGTGGGTGCTGGCGGTCGCCGGTGACGAACCTGTCATTGCCGGCCAGCAGTTCGTGCAGCGCTGCCGCTGGCTCCAGCACTGTTGCCTCCTCCACCTGTGGTCCCCCCGAGTGCACCCGCTGACCGGATTCCGACATCTGTTGTGCGTGCCGCCACTGCCGTGCAGTGACAATTACCCTGGGATTACCACTGCCGTGCAGTGACGGGATTATCGCCGAACCCACGGGGTAGGTGTGAGGATCAACGTCACAGATGGGCCGTCCAGCGGTCGGGATCCGGCCCACCGGTGGTTGGCGGAGCACACCACCGGACGCTAGGGTCACATTCCAGCAGTAGGCAACAAGATCCGACAGGATGCAACAGTCCGACAGGATGTACCAGTCAGCCGCAGTTTGGCGCGGCCACCCGGGCCGTGCCGCCGAAGGAGACCCGCTCGTGGGCACCGCGAATCCCGTCACCCCCGTCCTCACCACCATCGCCGGACAGGCGCAGCGGACGACACCACCGCCCACGACACCGCAACACCCACCGGCGCCCGTGCTCCTCGGCGCCGCCCCCGGCACCGCCGTCGCGATCACCCCGGACAGCATCGGGCTGCCCCGGCTGGCCTGGACCGGACCGGCCGGGCCCGGATTGGATGCTGCCCAGCTCGTCGCGGCCCGCGAGCACGGCACGACGGCCCCCGGCAACCAGGGCGGCGAACGGCTCACCGTGCCGCTGCTGCCCGAGGTGTCCCAGCTCTGGTTCGGCCGCCCCGGCCTGGCCGGACACCGGCTGCGCAGCGCAGCGGCCAGTCCGGCCCCGGCACAGTGCGCGGCCTCGGACAGTGCGGCCTCGGACAGCGCGGCCTCGGATGATGGCGCCACGGGCACTCCGGTGGCCGGGCGGGACTGGGCCACCGCCTTCGCGACCACGCTGTGGTCCGCGCAGCCCGACGCGCTGACGGTTGAGGCCGTGGACAGCCGGGCCGGCCTGCACCTGCGTACCGAGATCGAGACCTGTCCGGGTGGCGCGCTGCGGACCCGGCACACGCTGACCAACACCGCGCCCGGCGGGTACGTGGTGGAGCACCTGGACGTGGTGTACCCGGTCGCCGACCGGGTGACCGAGGTGCTCGACCTGACCGGCCGGTGGGCCCGGGAACGCAGCCCGCAGCGGCACACCATCACCGACGGGCTCTGGCTGCGCGAGGCGCGTACCGGCCGGCCGAACTTCGACAGCGCCACCGTGCTGGTCGCCGGCACCGCCGGCTTCGGCTTCGGCACCGGCCTGGTCTACGGCCTGCACGTGGGCTGGAGCGGCAACAGCGTGCACGCCGTCGAGGCGCTGCCGTCCGGCATCCGGCTGCTGCGCGGCGGCGAGCTGCTGCTGCCCGGCGAGCTGGTGCTCGAGCAGGGCGAGAGCTACCAGACCCCGTGGGTGTACCTGACCGCCGCGGCCGACGGCCTGGACGCCCTCGCCGCCCAACTGCACGCCTACACCCGCTCGCTGCCCGCCCACCCGGACACGCCCCGGCCGGTGGTGTGCAACGTCTGGGAGGCCGTGTACTTCGACCACAACCTGGACCGGCTCACCGAACTCGCCGACCGGGCCGCCGCGGTGGGCGTGGAGCGGTTCGTGCTGGACGACGGCTGGTTCGGCAGCCGCCGCGACGACACCAGTGGGCTGGGCGACTGGGACGTCTCCACGGCCGTCTGGCCGGACGGGCTGGGCCCGCTGGTCAAGCGGGTGCTCGATCGGGGCATGCAGTTCGGGCTGTGGTTCGAGCCGGAGATGGTCAACCGCGACTCCGACCTCTACCGGGCGCACCCGGACTGGGTACTGGCCATCGGCGACCGGCCGGCGCTGGAGTCACGCAACCAGTGGGTGCTGGACCTGGGCCGGGCGGAGGTACGCGAGTACCTGTTCACCAAGATCAGTGCCGTGCTCAGCGCGTACCCCGTCAGTTATGTGAAGTGGGACCACAACCGCGCGCTCGCTGACGCCGGCTCGGCCCCGCGCGGCTGGGCGCCCGGCGTGCACGCCGCCACGCTGGGCTTCTACGAGCTGCTCGACCGGCTACGGGCGGCCCACCCGGGCGTGGAGTGGGAGAGCTGCGCGTCCGGTGGGGGCCGGATCGACCTCGGCGTGATCGAACGGGTCGAGCGGCTCTGGACCTCGGACATGACCGACGCGCTGTCCCGCCAGCTGATCCAGCGCTGGACCGGGCAGCTGGTGCCGCCGGAGTACCTCGGCTGCCACGTCAGCGCGCCGGCCAACCACCAGACCGGCCGCCAGTTCAGCCTGGACTTCCGGGCCGCTACCGCGTTCTTCGGCAGCATGGGCATCGAGTGGGACATCACCCGGGCGGGCGCGGCCGAGCTGACCCGGCTGGGTGAGTGGATCGCCGAACACCGCCGGCTGCGCGGCCTGCTGCACGGCGGCCGGTCGTTCCGCTGCGACACCATCCACCCCGGGGTGTACGCCTACGGCGTCACCGCGCACGACGGCAGCGCCGCCGTAGTGGCCTATGCGCAGCTCGACGACCAGGTGCCCGAGCCCGAGCCGGCGATCATCCCGGGCCTGGACGCCACCCGCCGGTACCAGGCCCGGCAGGTGCTGCCGATACCCGGCACGGTGTGGCGGGGCGAAGGGCTGGTGCTCACCGGCGCGGCGTTGGCCCAGGTCGGCCTGCCGGCCCCGTTCCGGTCCCCGCTGAGCGTCACCGTCGTCGAACTGACCGGTCTCGACTGAGCCGGGGACGTCAACGGCCGGGGGACCTCAACGGCCGGGGCCGTCAACTGGCCGGGGTGGCAGCGAGGGTGTCGAGTTCGGCCGGGCGGAAGTCTTCCTCCGGCGGTACCGGGGTCGCGTCGCGGCTGGTCAGGTCCACGTTGATGGTCAGGCCGGTTGGTGACAGGCAGCGCACGGTGCCCTGGGGGTGCAGGCGCGGGTCGGCGGCGTAGCGGCGGTCCAAGGTCGCCTCGGCTGCCGGGTCACCGTCGTCGGCGGCCAGCAGCAGCGCCGCGACCTCGTCGGCGAGCGCGACGTCGGCCCCGTCGAGGGTGATGCTCATGTCGCCCCAGATGTCCCAGAGCAGCAGTTCGTCGCGCTGGCGGTGGGCCAGTTCGGCGAGCACGTAGTTGCGGATGAACCAGGGGCCGCCGAGTGGGATCTCCGGGTCGACACCGTACCGGGACGGGTCGATGTCGCCGCGCCGGTACGCCGTCCAGACCTGGGCGGCGGTGGCGAACAGCGGCGGCGCGGACGGTGTCGCGCCCACGAGGCGGGGCAGGTCCAGCGGGTCGAAGCCCCACTCGCCGGCCGGATCGAGCTGGGCATCCGCGAAGATCCACCGCTGCCCGTCCCACGCCTCGACGATGACGTGGTCACACCAGAAGCCGGCGGAGGCCTCCGACTCGTCGGAGAAGTAGTTGACGAAGCCGACCCGGCTGCGCGCCGGTACCCCGTGCTCGCGCAGCGCGGCTACGGTGAGCAGGGTGAAGTCGCGGCAGCAGCCGGCCACCCGGTGCTCCGCCGGCCGGGGCCGGGCCAGCGGTTGCGGGAACCGGCGCTGATCGCTGGCGAGAATCCGGTCCACCCAGCGGTTGTCGATATCGGCCAGCCGCTCGCCCTCGAAGGTGAACCCGCCGCCCCGGTAGTGCACCAGCACGTTGCGGACCACCGAGGTCAGCGCCGGCAGGTCGACCGGGAGCGCCGGCGAGCAGCGGGCGAGCAGGCCCGGATCGGTGTACGCGGAGTGGACGGCGTATTCGGCAAGTTCTGGCATGGTTCCCCCCGGTGGATCGGCTGTCCCGACGCCGGCGCAGCCGCTGCCAGCACACCAAATCTTCGCGTTCCTGCCTAGTCCTGACAGCGAGCCTTTTTCGACCTGAACTGCGCGCTCAAGTCGACTTTCGTTGACGCGGATGGCGAAGCAGGGGTCGAGATAGGGCCCACCGGGTCAGGGTTGCGGATTTGGCACTGTGCCGGGTTTGCGGCATGCTCGGGGGCGACACGCGACTGGCGGCATCGGGGATGGGATCGACCATCGGGGAGCGTCTGCCGGAGCCGACCGCCTGGGCTCCGGCGCTGGTGGGAGCGCGAATGTCCGAATCCAGCCCAACCACATCGAGCGGCGAACACACCGCGCGACTGCTGCCGGGCGGCCCGGTGGCCGAGGCGGTGCTGGCCGACGTGCGGGACCGGGCGGGGCGACTGCGCGAGCGCGGGGTGCAGCCCAGCCTCGCCACCATCCTGGTCGGCGACGACGACGCCAGCGCCGGGTACATCCGGATCAAGCAGAAGCAGGCCGCCGAGCTGGGCTTCGCCTCGCCGCACGTACACCTGCCGGCCGACGCCGGCCAGGCCGACCTGCACCGGGCGATCACCGAGTTCAACGACGACAAGGACGTACACGGCCTGCTCATCCAGTACCCGATCCCGGGGCACCTGGACTACGACGCCGCGCTGGCGGTGATGGACCCCGCCATGGACGTCGACGGCATGCACCCGGTGAACATGGGCCGGCTGGCGCTCGGCATGCCCGGCCCGCTGCCGTGCACGCCGGCCGGGATCGAGGCGCTGCTTGCCTTCCACGAGATCCCGGTGGCCGGGCGGGAGGTGGTCATCCTGGGCCGGGGCGCCGACACTGGGCCGGCCGCTGGCGCTGCTGCTGGCGCAGAAGCGGCCGACCGCCAACGCGGCGGTGACCGTGGTGCACACCGGCGTACCCGACTGGGGCCGGTACACCCGGCGGGCCGAGATCCTGGTGGCCGCAGCCGGGGTACCCGGCATCATCCAGCCGGAGCACGTGCGGCCGGGGGCGACGGTGATCGGCGGCGGGGTGCGCTACTCCGGCCGGCGGCTGCTGCCCGACGTGGACGAGGCGTGCGCGAGCGTGGCCGGGGCGATCACCCCCCGGGTCGGCGGTGTCGGCCCGACCACGGTGGCGATGCTCTTCCGCAACGCGATCACCGCCGCCGAACTCGCGGTCGGCTGACCGTGCCGGTGCGGGGCGGTTTGACGCCCCGCACTCCCGCTCCGGCCGCTACTTCTTGAGGGCGGCGGAGAACCGGACCATGTTGCCCGACGGGTCCCGGAACGCGCAGTCGCGTACACCGTACGGCTGGTCGATCGGCTCCTGCAGGACATCGAACCCGGCCGCGTGGACCCGTTCGAAGGTCGCGTCCACGTCGTCGACATGGAAGATCACGCCGGTCAGCGAACCCTTGGCGAGCAGCGCTTTCAGCTCCTCCTCGTCGGCCAGTTTGCCCATCCCGACCCGTTCGAGCATCAGTTCGACGTCGGGCTGGTCGGGCGAGCGCACGGTCAGCCACCGGAACCCGTCGAAGTCGACGTCGTTGGTGACCTCCAGGCCGAGCGCGTCCCGGTAGAACTTCAGGGCTTCGTCCTGGTCGTGGACGGCAATGAACGCGTGTGACAACCGGATACTCATACCCGCGACGCTACCGACACCACCCGACCAGGAGCTTCTCCGATCCTGCTCGACTCGCGGGCGCCTGTCGGCGGGTCCGGCGGATCAGCGGGCCGGGCCGCGCGCCGGGCGGCCGACGGACTTCGCGTAGCAGGCTGGCACGGCGGCGAAGGCCCGGTGGTCGCGGGCCCGGTACGCGCTCGGCGACTCCCCCACGATCTCGGTGAACCGGGCGCTGAACGACCCCAACGAGGTACCGCCGACCAGCAGGCACACCTGCGTCACCGGGTACCCCGGCGCAGCAGCTCCTTGGCGCGCTCGACCCGGCGGGTCATCAGGTACGTGTACGGCGCCTCGCCGAAGGCAGCCCGGAACCGGCGGGAGAAGTGTGCGGGCGACATCAGCGCGGCCCGTGCCATCGCCGGCACGTCCAGCGGCCGGGCGTACTCGCGGTCCATCAGGTCGCGGGCGCGGCGCAGGTGGGCGAGGTCCTCGGGGGTCACCCGACCAGCATTCCACGCCCGGCCGGACGCACCGGCGCCCGGCCCGACCTCGTACCAGTCTGGTGGACAGCTCAGTTGGTGGACAGCTCAGTTGGCGGACGGGGAGGGTTCCGGGAGGTCGACGGTGGCCCAGGTGACCTTGCCGTCAGCGGTCGGCGTGCAGCCCCACGAGTCGGCCATCGAGTCGACGATCAGCAGGCCGCGCCCGTACCCCTGGCCGTCGCCCTCGGCACCTGCGCCGGCCGGGTGGAGCAGCCGGGGGTCGCCGTCGCGGACCGCCAGGGACAGCGTGTGCCCGGACAGCCGTACGGTCACCTGCAGCTCGGTACGGGCATGCACCACGCCATTGGTGACCAGCTCAGAGACGATCAGTTGGCCGATCCGGGACAGTCGGCGGACACCCCACTCCGTGCACGCCTCCTTGACCAGCGCGCGGGCGATCTCCGGGGCGGTCCGGTCGGGGATCAGCTACCACCGTGTCCCGGCACCGGTCGAGTTCCCAGCCGTGCGCCCGGCGGGCCTCGGCCACCGACCCGAACACCTCGACGCTGGGGCGGGCGACGACCGTGGCCACCGAGCGCAGCACGTCGGTGGAGCCGCCGCAGAGCATCAGATCCGCGCCCGGCCAGCGGGAGGATTCCTCGGCGAAGTCGGAGAAGGCGTGTACGGCCCGCTCGCTGACCTGGGTCAGCCGGGTCATGTCGAGGACCACGGCCTGCGGCTGGTCGGCCAGGCAGTCGCGCAGGGTGACCAGGCAGAAGGGCAGTGCCCCCTGGTCGAGGGGGCCGGAGAGCCCGACCACGGCGACCGGCAGGCGCTCGGCGACGGTGGCGGCGAAGGCAGCCATGCTCAACGCACCGTGGGGTGTGGTTGCCGGAGGTCCATCAGCTGACCAACCTTTCCCGCTTACTCGTGCTGTGGCGGCCAGGGCCACACGGCCACCGATCGGGTGGATCCACGGCCTCCGCCGGGCCGTCTGTCGCGGGTAGCGCGGGCGGATGCTCCGACGCTTCCACACAACATCTACCCGATATCGTGCCAGTCAATCGCGCGGCCGACATCTCGGCTGCTCAAGCTGCGGTTTCTGATGATTTCGGCACGGTTGGCCAGCGTCCGGACCCGCCGTGCGGCGAGTCACCGTCCAGCGGCGAAGCCGCGCAAGGCGGTACTGACAGACGCCAACGGCACCTCCACGCTGACCCGAACCTGCGTGGAGGTGCCGTGGCGTGCGCCAGCCGAGCGGAGCGGGGGGTGGGGGGCCGCTACTCCGCGTCGTCGGCCAGCAGGGCGTCGCGCAGTTTGCGCAGCGCCGCACTGAGAAGTCGGGAGACCTGCATCTGGGACACGCCCAGCTGCTCGGCGATCTGGGTCTGGGTCATGTTGTCGTAGAAGCGCAGCGACAACACCCGCTGGTCGCGCTCGGGCAGCGCACCCAGCAACTGCAGAACGCTGTGCCGGTCGGCGAAGCTGTCCAGATCGTTGTCGGTGGGCCCATCAGGTCACCCAGCTCGGTTTCGGTGTCCCCGTCGCCGAGCACCGAGGTGTTCAGCGACCGCACGTTGTATGCGGTGCCGCAGGCCTGGGCCCTGCGAACGTCCGCGACGGTGATACCGAGCCGCTCGGCGATGTCCTCGGCGGTCACCGAGCGCCGAACTGCTGGGTCAGGTCGGCGGTCAGCTTGTTGATCTCCAGGTGGAGTTCCTGAAGCCGACGGAGACGTGCATGTCCCAGGCGGTGTCGCGGAAGTGCCGGCGCAGCTCGCCGAGGATGGTCGGGGTCGCAAAGCCGGCGAACGAGGCGCCGCGCTCCGGGTCGAACCGGTCGACCGCCTTGATCAGCCCGATCGTCGCCACCTGAATCAGGTCGTCGACCGGCTCGCCCCGGCCGGCGAAGCGCAGCGCCAGGCCGCGGGCGAAGGACATGTATTCGCAGATCACCCGGTCGCGGGCGGCCCGCCGGAGCGGATCGTTTCGGTGAGATGGGTCACCTACGCCATCGCTTCGACGCACTGTTCGTGCTGCGCTGCGACCGGCGAAGGCTGTCGGCGGGTGATCTCGGCGACCTGTGGCACAACATCCTCCCAAGACGAGCCAATGGACATTTCTGGGTCCGCGGGTCGACCTCGTGGATGGTGGTCGACCGTGGACAGCGCTACAGCGGGTTACCGACGCCTCCGAGCTCGACCTACGGGAGCGCATAGTCATTCACAAGATTGCTCGTTGCACAATCCTCCAAGGGCGCTTTTTTGTCGATCCCTTCGGTGGACGTCGTGACCGTTACCTTGGTATTTATACGTGATTCCGGCCAACTGAGCACCACTCCGTATGCGTCCACAGTGGAGCGAGAGTGACACATTGGCTTCGACTTACCTCCTATGAGTAAACGTCACAGGTCGGAAAGACTTCAAGGTGAGACAGATTCGGCTCTGTAGAGGCTTTGTGATGCGGACACCGTGCCCGCAAACGCGGTGCGGCCGGGACAAGGAACAGCGCTGTGTCGGCGGGGACGCCGGCGCGGCTCGGATGAATGCCCCGAAACGGACGGCGTGGCCGAGACGCCGCGTCCGGGAGCGGGTCGACAAGATCGGGGCGCGCGGAGGACGTCAGGCGGGCGCGATCAGCCGGTCGCTGAGGCCGACGAGGTCGAAGACCCGGCGTACATCCGGGTCGACCCGGTGCAGTTCCAGCCGGCAGCCCCGGGTCGCCGCCACCTTGTGCGCCCGGATCAGCGCGCCGATGCCGCTGGAGTCGCAGAACGACACGCCGGAGAAGTCGATGGCCAGCACCGTTGGCGCCTGGTCCAACAGGGTGACGACCGCATGCTCCAGCGTCTCCGCCGTGTCCATGTCCAGCTCTCCCGGGCCGCGAGGCCGGCGGTCCCGTCCGTGCGGGTCGGCTCCAGGTCCACAACGAGCGTCGTCACGAATGCAGACTACCCGGACCCCGCCCCTGGCACCGGTGGAGGCCGGCTCATGCCGATGCCGCGGCACCGGTGCCGACGCGCGGGCACGCTGCCTGCCAGGTCCGGGCACGCTGTCAGCCAGGCCGAGCACGATGCCCGGCACACGTCTGTCCGGACCGCACGGTGGGCCGGGCCGGTACGGTGGCGACCGTGGTCGAGCAGGGTGCCGCCGGTGCGGTGGAGATCTATACCGACGGCGCGTGCAGCGGCAATCCCGGGCCGGGCGGCTGGGGCGCGGTACTGAGTTACGGCCGGCACGTGCAAGGAGTTGTGTGGCGGCGAGAACCCGTCGACCACCAACAACCGGATGGAGCTGATGGCCGCCATCCAGGCGCTGGAGAGCCTGACCCGACCGAGCGTGGTGGTCCTGCACACCGACAGCAGCTACCTGCGCAGCGGCATCATGACCTGGCTGCCGGCCTGGCAACGCAACGGCTGGCGGACCGCGGCCAAGCAGCCGGTGAAGAACGTGGACCTGTGGCAGCGGCTGGCGGCCGCGGTGGCCCGGCACCGGGTGGAGTGGCTGTGGGTCAAGGGCCACAGCGGCGACCCGGGCAACGAACGCGCCGACGCCCTGGCCAACGAGGGCATGACCCGCGCCCGCGCCGACGCCCAGCTCTGACCGGCGGGAGCCAACGCGTCCTGCGCGCCGTGGTGGGTGGGCCGCTGCCCGCTCCTGATCCGGACGGGAGACTGCTCGGCGGTCGGGAGTCAGGTCCTGGCCCGGCTGGAGACCGGTACTGGCCCTGGTTGGGAGAGCCGCCGCTCGTCCTGACCCGGCGAGACAGCCGACATACGGTCCTGACCCGGGCCCGAAGGGCCGTCAGTGCACAGGCTGGCAGTGGGCGCACCAGTAGCTGTGCCGGCCGGCGAGCGCGGCGTGGCGTACCGGGGTGGCGCAGACCAGGCACGGCTGGCCGGGGCGGCGGTAGACGTAGACCTCGCCGCCGTGCCGGTCCACCCGGGGTGGTCGGCCCATCGCCTCCGGCGTGTGTGCACTGTGGACGGTGTCGATCCGGCCGGTCGCGACGGCGGCCGTCATCAACGCGGAAAGGTCGGCCCAGAGCGCGGTCCAGCCGGCCGGGGTCAGCGCCCGACCGGGCGTGGTGGGGGCGAGGCCGGCGCGGAACAGCGCCTCGGTCACGAAGATCAACCCGGCGCCGGCCACGATCGACTGGTTGAGCAGCAGCGCGGCCAGCGGCGTCGGGCTGCGGGCGATCCGGGGGTACGCCCGTGCCGGGTCGGCGTCCGGGCGCAGTGGATCCTCACCGAGGCGGGCGCGCAGCGCCTGTACCTCGACCGGGGAGAGCACCTCGCAGGCGGTGGGGCCGCGCAGTTCCAGCCAGTGTCCGCCGCCGCGCTGCCGCAGTCGCAGCTGGCCGACCGGGGCCGGCGGCCGACCCGGGCCGTCGGCGAACTTGCCGTACAGGCCCAGGTGCACGTGCAGGCTGCGGTCACCGGCGAAGTGGTGCAGCAGGTGCTTGCCGTACGCCTCGGTGTCGACCAGTTCGGTGCGGTCCAGCAGCTTCGCCCCGGCGGCGAACCGGCCCTGCGGGCTGTCCACCCGTAGCCGCTGGCCGGCGAAGAGTTCGCGGTGTCGGCGGGCGAGCCGGTGAATGGTATGACCCTCGGGCACCGCGCCACCCTACCCGGCCGCCCGGCCGCCCCCTCGGACAGCGATGCCACAGACTGCGCCAACAGAAGTGCCAGGCCTCCAGGGCGGCGGCCAGATACGGAAGGTGCAGCCGACACTGATCGCGATCCGGGTCCAGCCGGGCGCGTCGCGTACCCGGGTGGGCGGCGGGTATCCCGGACGGTACGGGCCGGCGCTGGTGGTCCGGGTGGGTGCGCCGGCCGTGGACGGGCGGGCCACGGCGGCGGCGATCGGGGCGGTGGCCGACGCGCTCGGACTACGCCGGGCGGACATCACCCTGCACCGGGGCGCGACCAGCCGCGACAAGGTGCTCGCGGTGGCGTACCCACCGGATGATCTGACCGCGCGCCTGACCGCAGCTGCGCGACCACGGCTGACGCCGGGTCGGGCCAGGCTTGACGGCGCGGCGGAATGAGTAGGTGACCGAGTAGCAGCCGCTGCGGCTGGCCGATCATCATGGCCGCCCGGTGGTAGGCCTGCCAGCCCTGGGCGCCGGCCCGGTTGAGGTGGCGCAGGTCGCCGAACTTCTCGTCGGTGCCCCAGCGCTCGACACCACCGGGGTGGTGGAAGGTGGCTGCCCAGTCGAGGTTCTTGTCGGTGCCGAAAGACCCGGTCGACTGGTACTCCAGGCGGGCGTACTCCCAAACCGTCACGCCGCCATCATGCCGTACCCCCGCAACGTCCGCGATGACCCGCGCAACCGGGGGCGCCGCGCCAGCCGCCGACCAGCCGCCCAGCCAGCCGCCGAGCCGGCCACCCGCGTCACGACCGTCGGACGTCAACCAGGGTTGACGATCGAAGCGTCAACTAAGGTTGACGCATGACCGATCCGACCGAACTGGCCAGCGCGGCGGCCGGCGCGGACGCCCGACAGGGGCTGCGCGCGGCGCTGGCGCTGCGCCGGCTGGCCGAGACGCTGGAGGCGCTCCAGGTCGGCAACGCCCGCCACCAGGGCTGGTCCTGGCAGGACATCGCCGAGGCGCTCGACGTCAGCAAGCAGGCCGTGCACAAGAAGTACGCCAGCCGCACCGACCCGAAGAAGCCGACCGACCGCAGGGAGGACTAGATGTTCGAGAGGTTCACCGTGCCGGCCCGCGAGGCCGTCATCCGCGCCCGGGACGAGGCACGCGCCGCGCACGCACCCCAGATCGGCACCGAGCACCTGCTGCTCGCGCTGCTCGACGAGCGCGCCAGCGTGGCGTACCCGGCGCTCACCGCCGCCGGGGTGAGCGCCGACGCGGTCCGCGCCGAACTCACCCGGCTGGTCAGCCCGGCGCCCGGCCTGCTCACCGACGCGGACGCCGACGCGCTGCGCAGCGTCGGCATCGACCTGGACGCGGTGCTCGCCCGGATCACCGAGACCTTCGGCCCGGACGCACTCACCGCCGCACCCACGGCGCGCGGCCGCTGGCGTCGCCGCACCGGCGGCTCCACCGCCCGGTTCAGCCCGGCCGGCCGCAAGGTCATGGGGATCGCGCTGCGCGAGGCGATCCGGCTGGGCGACCGGCACATCGACGACGGACACCTGCTGCTCGGTCTGGTGCGCGGCGACGAGCTGACAAACAAGATCATGACAACCCTGGGGGTACCGGTGGAGCAGCTCCGTGCCGCCGTTGAGTCCCGGCGGTCGGCGGCATGACCGGCGACCTGCTGACCGTGCCCGGGAGCGCGGATCCACCACGAGCTCCTCGGCACCGGCCCGGTACTGCTGCTCATCCCGGGCGGCAGCGGCGACGCGGCCACCTTCGGCCAACTCGCCCCGCTACTCGCCCGGCGGTACACGGTGCTCAGCTACGACCGGCGCGGGTACTCACGCAGCCCCGCCGACCAGCCCGCCCCGGACACCGGCCTGCTCACCGAGGACGTCGCCGACGCACTGGCCCTGCTGGACCGGTACTCCCCCGGCGAACCGGCGCTGGTGTTCGGCTCCAGTTCCGGGGCGATCATCGGGCTGGAGCTGCTGTCCCGGCACCCGGAGCGGGTACGCCTGCTGGTCGCGCACGAGCCGCCGCTGCTGGGCCTGCTGCCCGACGCCGACGCGCAGCGCGCCTTCCTCGACACGGTGCACGCCAACGCGGCGCGGGACGGGGTACCGGCCGCGATGCGGCACTTCAACCGGCACGTCGGTATCCCCGAGCCACAACTACCCCCGGCGGACCAGCTGCCCCCGCCGGTCGCGGCGATGCTGCGCCGGCTCGCCGGCAACGGTGCCCACTTCGTGGAGTACGAGCTGCGCCAGTACACCGCCGTGGTGCCGGACTTCGCGGCCCTGCAGCGCCACCGCGACCGGCTGGTACTGGCCGGCGGGGCGGAGTCGGGTGCGCTGCTGCCGTACCAACCGAATCTGATCCTGGCCCGACGGCTCGAGGTGCCGGTCCTCGATCTGCCCGGCGACCACATCGGCTATGTCACCAAGCCCACCGAATTCGCCGCCGCACTGGACACCGTGCTCAGCGGGGTACACGCCGGGTGAAAACGACCCTGCCCGGGACGCCATCCGCCCAGCCGGGCAGGGTACCGTTCCAGGGTCAACGCAAGCCCCCCGGAGCGTCAGGGCCCGACGCTCCGCACCCGAGGAGAACACTCCCGTGACCGACGACGTGCAGGACCGGACCACCGAGGACGGCCCCGACTTCCCCGAGACCGGCCCGGAACCGACCCGGCGCAGCGCCGGAGCGGCCAAGCCCGCCACGGCCGAGCGGCCAAGGCCGGAGTCCACCAAGGTTGAGCCGGCCAAGGCCGAGGCGACCGAGCCGCCGAGGGCGAGCCCGCCACGGCCGACCCCGCGAAGGTCGAGCCCGCCAGGGCGGTGCCGGTCGTGCGCAAGCCGTCGCCGGCCAACATGCGGCGGCAGGCCAAGAAGGAGGCACGCGCGGCGGGCTGCCGAGGCGCGTCGCCGGTTGAAGCGTCGCCGGCAGGCGATCAGCTACGCGACGGTAGCTGCGGTCGTGGTGGTGCTGTTGATCGGCGGCTGGATCCTGCTCGGCGGCGGAGACGACGACAAGTCCAACGCCTCGACCGGGGCAACTCGCGTCAGCGTCCACCTCCAGCCTGCGCCGGCCTCGACCGCGAGCCCGGCCGCGAGCGTCACGCCCCCGGCCGAGCTGAGCCCAGAAGCCGGCTGTCAGCAAGGGCGATGGCACGGTGACTGAGCTCAAGGTCACCGCCGCTGGTCACCGGCAACGGCGCCGAAGGTCGCGTCTGCGGCCAGACGATCACGGTCAACTACGTCGGCGTCACCTACGCCGACGGCACCGAGTTCGACTCGTCCTGGAAGAACGGCGCGCCAGCCAGCTTCCAGATCGGTGTCGGCCAGCGTCATCCCCGGCTGGGACCAGGGCCTGGTCGGTCAAGACCGTCGGCAGCCGGGTCCAGCTCGACATCCCGGCCGACCTGGCCTACGGCGAGAACCCGACGGGCGGCTAGCCGGCCGGCGCGCTGCGCTTCGTGGTGGACATCCTCGCCACAGCCTGACCCACCGCAGCCTGACCCACCGCAGCACCGCAGGCAGGCCCGTCCCGGCATCCCGGGGCGGGCCTGCGGCATTGCGGGTGCGGGAATGCGCGGTGCGGGAGTGTGCAGTGCGGAAGTTGTGCAGCGCGGGAATGTGCGGCCGATGTCGGCAGCGGACACACTGACGGTGCAAGACTTGATCCCGGGCCCCGGCCCCGGGCAGGTGGTCGGGGTGATCCGGGGTGCGACACGGACGAAGGGCGGCGGCGTGGGTAGGCCGGTACTGGTCACAGTGGACGATGACCCGGCGGTGTCCCGGGCGGTGGCGCGGGACCTGCGCCGCCGTTACGGCGAGGAGTACCAGGTGATCCGGGCGTCCTCCGGCCCCGAGGCGCTGGACGCGCTGCGGGAACTCAAACTCCGCGGTGGCCTGGTGGCGGCGCTGCTGGCCGACTACCGGATGCCGGAGATGAGCGGCATCGAGTTCCTGGAGCAGGCGATGGACCTGTTCCCGCGGGCCCGGCGGGCGCTGCTGACCGCGTACGCCGACACCGACGCGGCGATCCAGGCGATCAACGTGGTGGACGTCGACCACTACCTGCTCAAGCCGTGGGACCCGCCGGAGGAGAAGCTGTACCCGGTGGTGGACGCGCTGATCGAGGCCTGGCAGGCCACCGGCGAGCAGGAGGTCCCCGAGGTCAAGCTGGTCGGGCACCGGTGGAGCGCGCCGTCGTACGAGGTGCGCGACTTCCTCGCCCGCAACTCGGTGCCCTACCGCTGGTACAGCGCGGACGAGCCGGAGGGGCAGCGGCTGCTGGACGCCGCGGGAGTGGACGCCGGCGCGGTACCGCTGGTGGTCACGCCGGAGGGGCAGGCGCTGGCCGCCCCGGACACCGGCGAGGTGGCCGCCGCCGTGGGCCTGTCCACCACCCCGGTCGCCGACTTCTACGACCTGATCATCGTGGGCGGCGGCCCGGCCGGGCTGGGCGCGGCCGTCTACGGGGCCTCCGAGGGGCTGCGCACGGTGCTGGTGGAGCGGCTGGCCACCGGCGGGCAGGCCGGCCAGTCCTCGCGGATCGAGAACTACCTGGGCTTCCCGGACGGGGTCTCCGGCGACCAGCTCACCGAGCGGGCCCGCCGGCAGGCCAGCAAGTTCGGCGCCGAGATCCTCTCCGCGCGCAACGTGTGCGCGCTGGAGGAGAGCGGCTCGGCGCGGGTGATCCGGTTCGCCGACGGCGGCGCAGATCTCCGCGCACGCGGTGCTGCTCGCCACCGGGGTCAGCTACCGGCCGCTGATCGCCCCCGGCATCGCGGAGCTGACCGGGCGCGGCGTCTACTACGGCTCGGCGTCCACCGAGGGGCCGTCCTGCGCCGGCGAGGACGTCTACATCGTCGGCGGCGCCAACTCGGCCGGCCAGGCGGCGGTGTTCTTCTCCCGGCACGCCCGGTCGGTGACCCTGGTGGTCCGCGGCGACGGGCTGGAACGGTCGATGTCGTCCTACCTGATCCAGCAGTTGCAGCAGATCCCGAACGTGGCGGTACGCGCCAACTGCGAGGTCACCGAGGCCCACGGCGACGACCATCTGGAGTCGGTTTCGTTGCGGGACAACGACTCCGGCAAGGCGAGATGATGGACACCGGGCACCTGTTCGTCTTCATCGGCGCCCAGCCGTGCACCGACTGGCTGGGCAGCCGGATCTTCTGCGACGAACAGGGCTTCCTGTGTACCGGCCCGGACCTGCTGGTGGACGGCGAGCGGCCGAAGCACTGGACGCTCGACCGCGATCCGTACTACCTGGAGACCAGCGTCCCGGGGGTGTTCGCGGCCGGCGACGCGCGGAGCACGTCGGTGAAACGGGTGGCCTCGGCCGTCGGTGAGGGCGCGATGGCGGTCACCATGATCCACAGGTATCTGGAGGCACGATGACATCCCCCGAGATCAGCCCCGAGCAGCTGCGTACCCTCTTCCTCTTCGAGTCGCTCTCCGACGACCAGCTCGGCTGGATCTCCCGGCACGCCCGGGTCGAGGAGCATCCGGCCGGGACCCTGGTATTCGCCGAGGGCACCCCGGCCACCTGCTTCTACGTGCTGCTCGGCGGCGCGGTCTCGTTGTTCCGGCAGGTACGCGGCGACGAACTGGAGGTCGTCCGGACCGACCAGCGCGGCGTCTACGCCGGGGCCACCCAGGCCTACGTGCGCGACGGCAGCGAAGAGGGGTACAAGAACTCGCTGCGCGCGATCACCGACGTCCGGCTGCTCGCGCTGCCCGGTAGCGAGTTCGGGGCGGCCCTGCGGGAGTGGTTCCCGATGGCCATCCACCTGCTGGAAGGTCTCTACCTCGGGATCCGCACCAGCACCGAGTTGGTCTCCCAACGGGAGCGGCTGGTGGCGCTGGGTTCGCTGTCGGCCGGGCTGATGCACGAGCTGAACAACCCGGCCGCCGCCACCGTGCGGGCCACCGCCGCGCTGCGCGAGCGCCTGGTCCACATGCGCAACAAGCTGGCCGGCCTGGCCAGCGGAAACATCGACCGGACGCAGTTGCAGCACCTGGTCGAGTTGCAGGAGTCGGTGATCGCCCGGCTGGCGAAGGCGCCCAAGCTGAGCCCGATGCAGACCTCCGACCGGGAGGACGAGCTGACCGACTGGCTCGACTCCCACCGGGTGTCCGGCGGCTGGGACCTGGCCCCGATCCTGGTCGGCGCCGGGATGGACGTGGAGTGCCTGGACGACATCGCCGCCAAGGTCGACGAATCGCTGCTGGAGCAGGCGATCCGGTGGCTGACGTACACGCTGGAGACCGAGATGCTGATGGCCGAGATCGAGGACGCCAGCGCCCGGATCTCCACCCTGGTCGGGGCGGCCAAGCAGTACTCGCAGATGGACCGGGCCGCGCACCAGTGGATCGACATCCACGAGGGGCTGAAGAGCACGCTGATCATGCTGCACCACAAGATCGGCCACGACATCGAGGTGGTCAAGGACTTCGACCACACGCTGCCGAAGATCCCCGCGTACCCGGCCGAGTTGAACCAGGTGTGGACCAACATCATCGACAACGCGGTACAGGCGATGGACGGGCGGGGCCGACTCACCGTACGGACCACCCGGCTGGACGGCTCGGTGCTGATCGACTTCGCGGACACCGGACCGGGGATGAGTGAGGAGACCCGGCGACGGATCTTCGAGCCGTTCTTCACCACCAAGCCGGTCGGTCAGGGCACCGGGCTGGGGCTTGATATCTCGTACCGGATCATCGTGAACCGCCACCACGGCGACCTCTCGGTGACCTCCCAGCCCGGCGACACGCACTTCGTGGTCCGGCTGCCGATCGCCGAGACGCCGGCCGCCTGACTCCTGCGCCACAGGTCGGTATGCCCGGTCAGTTACACCTCTTTTCGGTACCCCACAGCGCGGTCAACTGCGGATCACTGCTGTACCGGGTCCGTCGCCTCGACCGGTACCCGGTCCCGGCCTAGGCTGCCGCTGGCCGACCGGACCGCCAGCACCGGCCGACCCTGCGGTGTCCAGGGCTGGCAGAGGAGCACACGATGCGCAGGACCAGGTACCCCCGGCTGTTGATGCCGGTCGTGGCCGTGCTGGCGGCGACCCTGCTGGCGGGGTGTGGTTCCAGCGCCGACAAGCCCGCGCCCGCGCCGACCGCGCCGACCGGCCCGCCGCTGGTGCTCACCGGGATCACCGCCAACTCCGCCGATCACAGCGTGGCGCTGCAGAACCTGTTCATCGAGAAGCCGGCGGGCGCCGCCTACCCGGCCGGCGCGGCCGCCAAGTTGAGCTTCGACGCCTGGAACAACACCGCCAACCCGGTGGCGCTGACCAGCGTCAGCGCCACCGGCAAGACGACTGCGGTGTTTGTGGACGGTCCGGCCGGGCCGGCGGCCACCTTCTCGGTGTCGCTGCCGCCGAGCGGCTTCATCCCGTTGCAGCCGAAGATCGGCCGGTACATCGAGGTGCGCTGCCTGCCCGCGGCGCTCGCCCCGGGCTCGACCTTCAAGCTGACGTTCCACTTCGACAACGGCGCGACCGTGGTCGCCGACATCCCGGTGGACGCCTCAGCCAGCGGCGCGCCGAGCACCGCCAGCCCCGGCACCACCTGCTGACCCCGCCCCAACCGCACGCCCTCACCGGGTGGGGGTCAACCACCAAGGTCGCGATTAGCTGCACCCAGCAGCCCCCACAGGTCCACTCTGCGGATCTAATCGCGATCTTCACTCACGCCACGGCGGGATGAAGATTCGGTTGCCGGAACGGATCCGGGTTGCGGGGGCTGGCTCGGGCGGCAGCGGATCGGCCGGGTCAGCCCTGAATCGGCGTGACCCGGCCGCTGTCTTGATCGGTCCGCTGTGTCGGCTTGAGCCAGGCGGGCTGGCCGGCCGTGGGGGCCGACGGGCTGTCAGGAGGCGTTGACGCGGCGGCGGCCGGAGTCGCGGTCCGTGCGCCAGGTGTGTACGTAGTTCAACGCGCTCAGCCGCTCCAACTCGGTCAGGTCCAGGACGTCGGTGACCAGGTCGACCAGGACGGCGTCGTCCCGGGCGTCGCCGGCCGGTACCCGCTCGTCGAGGGTGGCGTGCACGAGAGTGCGTAGCGACGCCTCCCGGGCGGGGCCGGGCAGCTGGTTCGCCGGCCGGGCCGGGATCTCGGCGGGCTGGACGGTCGCCAGCTCGGCTGTCGCGCTGCGGATCGCCGCGGCGCGGGGGCGGGGCGTGAGGATGTCCGACGCCTGCCGCAACGCGTCGCTGAGCACCTGGGGCGTCTCGGTCCGGGCCGCGGGACGCCGACGGGCCGGTCGGATCGGGTCGACGGTGAACGGTCCGGGGACGTCGGCGAGCGGGCCGGTGGCCGGCAGGTCGTCGACCGGGTCCGCGTGCCGTCCGGTGCCGGCAGCCAACTGCGCCGCACCGTCGACTGGGCTGGCAAGCACCCGCCCATCGGATTCGTGACCTGAACCCCTCCCGTCCGAGCCCAGCCGGTCCGAGCCGTTGCGGCCCGAGACATTGCCGTCCGAGACATTGCGGTCGAGACATTGCGGTCCGAGACATTGCGGTCCGAGACATTGCGGTCCGAGACGTTGCGGTCGGAGCCAGGGCTGTCGGGCTCGCCGGCGGGGAGGGCCGCGCGGGTCGAGCCGGTGGTGGTGGAGGGCAGGGCGGAGGCAGGGTCGACGGTGGCTGCCACCAGCCGACGGCGGCCCGGGTGGCCGGCCGCCAGCCGGGCCGGCGCGAGGTCGGCGGCGATCAGCGCGGTCAGGCCGTCGTAGTCGGCGCCGTCCGCCAGCCGGGTGGCGATCTCATCCAGGTCGTAGACGTGCACGGCGATGTCGGCGGTGGTCGGGTCGACGGCTGCGCGGATCTTGCGATGCAGCACCTTGGCGATGGCGGCCTGCCGGCGCTCCCGGCGCACCGCCGCGCGGGCGGCCGCTAGTGAGTCGTACAGGCCGAGGTTGGCGTCGGCCTTGGCCAGCGAACGGGCCCGCCGGGTGAGCCACGGGTGCACCAGCCAGTGCCCGACCGCCTCGTACGCGGGGGTGGTCCAGGCCAGGTCGCCGGTGGAGCGCAGCCGGTCGCGGCGCTGGTTCTCGGTGTGCATCAGCCAGACCAGGTAGCCGAGCGCGGACATCCCGGCGAAGAAGCCGCCGAGCAGGTGGTCGGCGTGCGCCAGCCAGTTGAAGGCCACCGCGCCGGCCGCGATCGCGACGGACAGGATGCGGGAGGCGACCGCGCGCTCGCCGAGCCGGCGGCGCACGTCGGCGTTGGCGAGCACCACGATGCCGCCGAGCTCCAGCGCGCCGACCGCCGGGATCGCTGCGGCCAACGGGATGTGCAGCGTCTCCACCGCGCCGGAGACCTGGCCGGCCAGCGCCACCAGGAGCACCACGACATAGAAGCCCTGCCGCATGTACGCCGTCCGGCGGACCGTGCGTTGCAGGTCGGCGTCCAACTGGCCGACCGGGGGCAGCGCCCCGGGGGCCGGTTGCGTCGAATTTCTGCCGTCGGGGTGGCTCACCGCTGGTCCTCCTGGTTGGTCAGGATGTATCCACGGGCCGCCAGGAACTCCACCAACGCCAGGTCGACGGAGCTCTGCACGGTCGTCTCGTGCTCGGTCACGAAGCGCTGCAACAGTCGTTCGAGGTCGACCGGTACCCGGGTGTTGAGTTGCACCCGGGGCCGCCGCTCGCGGCGTACCGGCATCGCCAGGTAACCCGGTCCGGCTGGACTGGACACATCGACCCCCCTCGCTGCCCCGGCCAGCCCCCGCCGGCCCGGTAGCACCGGCCTCCGCGGCCCGCGCTAGCGCTTTGCTAGCGAGCAAGCTAGCAACGTGAGTGCGAATCCGGAGAACCAACACGCCGGGCGCAGCCCGGACAGCCAGTTCAGCCCGGCGAGTCGCGGGAGGACACCGACGGCCGGGGCGGGCGCAGTTGGTGACCGCACCCGCCCCGGCCGGTGACCAGGGGTAACGGTGGCCGGGTTATGACATGGCTCGATTCAGCGGTGGCTCGTTCAGCCGGTGACTCGATTCAGCCGGTGCTCAGTTCAACAGCAGCTCGCCGACGAGGCCGTGCTCCTCGTCACCGGGACCGGCGCTGAACCACAGGGTGTCCACCCCGCCAGAGGTGGCGGTACCCGGCAGCAGCCCCCACAGCCCCGGGATCTGGACCCGGCGCCCGGTCGGGTCGCGCAGCGCGCCGAGGAACGCGCCGTCCCTGAAGGCCCCGATCCGGCCGTCACCGAAGTTGCCGACCAGCAGCGCACCGGCGAACCGGCCGTAGCTGGCCGGGGCGATCGCCAACCCCCACGGCGCGTCGAGGGTGCCCCTGCTGGCGACCCGCTGCCGGGTCGGATGCGTCGTGGTGTACGCCGTCGGCACGGTGTAGACGTCGACGAACCCACGTCCCGGACCGGCCTGCTCGTCCTCCCGGTCGGCGTCCTGTTTGGCGTAGGCGACGTAAACCTTGTTCCCGACGGCGAGCACGTTGAACGGCGCGTACCCGGCCGGCAGATTCGGATCACGGAAGTTGAGACCGGGCAGGTGTACCCGGGTGAAGGTGGCGTCGAACGCGTCGATGTGGCCGCGGTGGAAGTCGGCGGCCAGGATGAAGTTCGCGCCGGCCAGGTGCAGCACGGCGAGTCCCTTGTAGATCGCGCCCGGGACGTGCTGAACCACCGACGCGGTGGTACCCGAGACCGGGCCGCTCCACGCCTGCACGTCACCACCCTCGCTGACGAACAGGAAGGTGGCCGGGGCCGATCCGCCGGCCGCGTTCACCACGAAGTCGGTGGTGTCGTTGAATGCCTGGCCGGTCACCGCCCCGCCGGGGATCGAGACTGTCAACCCGGCCTTGGTGACCGGCGCGCCGTTGACCCCGCCCGGGTAGATGGTGGCGGTGTTGGTGCCGTTGTTCGCCACCCAGATCGGGCCGGTCGGGGAGAACGCCAGGCCCCAGGCGTTGACGAGATCGGGGTCGATCAGTGGGGCGCCGCCCGCCTGGTCGGCCACCTGGTTGACGACGGTGAAGTGCGGCGTCGGGGCGGCCGCGTGGGCGGGGTTGGCGATCGTGAACAGGAGTGTCGCGGCGGCGGCGGGAACCGCCAGATACCGGACTTTGCTGGCCATGGGTACCTCTCAGTGGTTGGTGGCGACAAATCGCCCTCAATGCCACTTACGTACCTCTGGGCTCAGCCGTTCGGTGCGCCGCGGGATGCGGCACGTGATTCACCCGTCTGGGGGGGAGGTCGGGGGTAGCGGTGGAAGGCAAGTGGGCGGTTGTCGGGCTCCAGAGCACCGGCCTGAGCCCGACAACCGCCCACTTGCTTGAACAACCCGCACGGCACGGGCGGGCTTCCACGCGCCGCGGCGGCGGTCAGGCGGGGGTGGTGGTGAGCGGGATGCGCAGGCTGACGGTGCCGCG
The DNA here is from genome assembly GCA_963794685.1 of uncultured Actinomycetota bacterium. Lineage (GTDB taxonomy): Bacteria > Actinomycetota > Actinomycetes > Mycobacteriales > Micromonosporaceae > CAVTWH01. The sequence goes on from CAWCFK010000020.1 coordinate 308,021, forward strand.
CAGGTCCAGCCAGGCGGCGTCGGGGCCGCGAACCAGGCGCAGCACCACCTCGTCGCAGCCGGGGCAGCGGCCGACCCAGCCGGGCGCGTGCGCGTACACCCGCAGTTCGGCGACCGGGCCACTACGTCCACAGTGCACGCACCGCCCCTCGGCCACCGTCACGTCGGTCGCGAAGATCTCGCTGAACGGTCCGGCCAGCTCGTTGCCGTCCACGTATTCGTCAGTCATCCACGGCTCCTCGTCAGGCGGGCGGGTCGTCGGTCCCGGGTCATGGTCCGCTCGGACCGAAACGTTCGGTGCGTACCCGGCCGGGCTGGTGCCCCAGCGCGACCAGGATGTCGGCCACCGCCTCGACAAAGCCGGTCGGACCGCACACGTAGCAGGTGGGCTCCAGGGCCGCTGGCCAGGCGGCCGTGTTGACCTGGGCCACCCCGAGCCGGCCGAGCTGCCCCGGCCACAGCTGCGGGGCCTGCCGGGTGTACTGGTACAGCACGTCCAGGCCGGGATCGCTACGCGCACGTTCGCGCAGCTCATCGGCGTAGAGCAGGTCGTCGGGGGTACGTACCGAGTAGAGCAGCCGGAACAGTGCCCGGCTGGCGGCCAGCCGGCGGGCGCGCACCATGGCCATCAGCGGGACCACCCCGGAGCCACCGCCGACCAGCAGGATCGGCTCGGTAGCGGCGGGCCGCCAGACGAACCAGCCGCCGACCGGCCCACGCAACTCCACGGCGGCGCCCTCGGCCAGCGCCTCGGTGAGGTACGGCGACACCTCCCCGTCGACCACCCGCTGCACGGTCAACTCAACCCGTTCACCGGCAGCCGGCGCGGCCACCGAGTAGCTGCGTTGCGCGGTGTACCCGTCGTCGGCGGTGAGCCGCACGTCGACGTGCTGACCGGCGAGGTGGCCGGGCCAGCCCGGCACGTCGAAGACCAATGTGATCGCGGTAGCGGTCTCGACCCGGCGCTGGACCAGGGTCGCCCGCCGCCACACCAGCCGGCCCGGTCGCCTGGTCACGACAGCCGGCCCCGCGGTCACGGGAGGTACCGCCGTCATCAGCGGCCCGGCCCCGTGAGCGTGGCCAGCGACATGAACGCGCCCGGTTCCATCAGTTCGCCCGGTCTCATCGGTTCCGCACGGTCCCTCAGTCGCCCTGGTAGCGCTGTTCGCGCCAGGGGTCGCCGTAGTCGTGGTAGCCGGCGGTCTCCCAGAAGCCGGGGGTGTCCTCCAGCATCATCTCCAGGCCGCGTACCCACTTCGCGGACTTCCACAGGTACAGGTGCGGCACGAGCAGCCGGGCCGGGCCACCGTGCGGCGGCGACAGCGGCTCGCCGTCGTAGCTGTGCGCGATCATCGCCTGGCCGTCGAGCAGATCCTCCAACGGCAGGTTCGTGGTGTACCCGCCGTACGAGTGCGCCATCACGTAATCGGCGGCCGTCTCCACGTCCGCGAGCAGGGTGTCCAGGCTGACGCCGCGCCAGGCCGTCCCCAGCTTCGACCACTTGGTCACGCAGTGCAGGTCGACGGTCTGCTCGACCTGCGGCAGCGCCAGCAGCTGTGCCCAGCTCCAGGTGTGCCGCTGCCCGGTTTCGGTGGCGATGAAGAACTCCCAGGAGTCCTGCGGCACGCGTGGCGTGGGGCCGGCGGAGAGCACCGGGAAGTCTTCGGTCAGGTACTGGCCGGGCGGCAGTTTCGGGCCCGACGATCGCGATCGGCCGTGGAAGCCGGGCGACAGAACGCTCATGCTGATCAGCTAATCATCTTCGCGTGTCCGGCGGATGACGACGGGGCAGATCGGTACACCGCTCCGTGCGGATCTGCGCAGTGCCCGTCGCCGGTCGGGGTCGGTTCGGTGGCCGGCTCCAGCTCGGCGGCCGGATCCTCGGCGGCATGATCTACTTCGGCGGCGTGGTCCACCTGGAGCGTGGTGTGGGTGATCCGGTACCGGGTGCTCAAGAGCGCCTCGATGTCCTCGCGGACGGCGTGGCAGTCCTCGCCGGAGCGCACCAGGACGTGTGCGGAGAGCGCCGGCTGCCCGGAGGTGATCTGCCAGACGTGCAGGTCGTGTACCTCCCAGACGCCGGGCAGGCCGGCCAGTTCGGCGCCGAGCGCGGGCATGTCCGTACCCACCGGGGCGGCCTCCAGGAAGATCCGCCCCGACTGGCCCACCAGGCGCACCCCCGCGTACAGCATCAGGGCCACCACCAGCAGCGTGGCGATCGGGTCCGCGCGGTCCCAGCCGGTCAACAGGATGACCGCGCCGGCGATCGCGGTGGCGATGAACGCGAACAGGTCGGTGACGATGTGCGCGAACGCGCCCGCCACGTTGAGGCTGGCCCGGTTGGCCCGGCTCAGTGCCCACGCGGCCAGCGCGTTGACCGCGATCCCGACCAGGGCGGTGACCAGCACGGCACCGCCGGCCACCGGGTGCGGGTCGATCAGCCGGCGGATCGCCGCGTACCCCAACCAGGCCCCGAGCAGCAGCAACGTCAGGCCGTTGGCTTGTGCGGAGAGGATCTCCGCGCGGTTCAGGCCGAAGGTGTACCCGCCGCGCGGCGGTCGCGCGGCCAGCCGCATGGCGAGCAGTGCGAGCAGGATCGCGCCCGCGTCGGTGAGCATGTGCCCGGCGTCGGAGATCAGCGCCAGCGACCGGGCGGCAACCCCGACCACCACTTCAACCAGCATGAAACCGCTGATCAACGCGAGCGCCACGGTCAACCAGCGCCGATCGGCATCCCGGCTGACGCCGTGGCTGTGACTGTGTCCGGGTCCGGCGTGCCCCTGCCCGCTGTGCCCGTAGCCGACATGCCCGTGGCTGTCCTGCCCGTGGCTGTCGTGGTCAGGTCCGGCCTGCTCAGGCCGGGAGATGCGGTGGTCGTGTGCGTCGCTCATCCTGGCCCCCTCCCCGACACATGCGATTTTTCGCATGAGTGGAGAGTGTACGCCGACCGAGGGTGCCGGGAACTTTTCCCGTCGGGCCGACGACTACCCCGCCAGACTGCACACGAGCGCACCGACCGGATCACCCGAGGGGGATCATGAACCACACCGGTACCGCCCGTCGCACGCTGCGCCGGGCGCTGACCATCGCCGCGACCGGCCTTGTCGGGGTGTTGCTGCTGGCCAGCCCGGCAGCCGCGCACACCGAGATCGAACTCGACCACGCCACGGCGGGCGCCACCAACGTCACCATGTCCGTCACGGCCGAGGCCGAGTCGAGCAAGGCCGGCATCGCCAGTGTCGCCGTGCAGCTGCCGGCCGGGATCACCCCCGACCAGGTCAGCCTGGTCTCCGGGCCGAGCGGCTGGGCGCTGACGACGACCGCGGACGGGTACCAGGTGGCCGGGGCGTCGCTGAAGACCGGTGTGGACGCGGCGTACAAGGTCAGGGTTGCCAAGCTGCCGGATACCCCCGGGGTCCTCACCTTCAAGACGGTCGTCACCTACGCCAACGGTGACGCCGACTCCTGGATCGGCGCGCCCGGCGCGGACAACCCGGCGCCCACCGTCAGCCTCGCCCCAGGCGCGGTGACCAGCGCCAGCGCCAGCCCCACGGCCAGCCCGACTCCGAGCGCGACCACGCCGCCGGCGGAAGTCCTCACCACACCGGGACCGACCGAACCGGACAGCGACAGCGGCTGGCCGGCCTGGGCCACCTGGCTGATCGTGCTGGTCGTGGTCGCCGCCGCGGTGGCCACGGTGATTGTGCTCCGCCGTCGCCGCACCACCCCGCCAGCCGCCTGATTGGCGCCCGCCCCGGTTACGCCTGCGTGGGTTACGCCCGCCGTGGTCACGCCCACCTGGGCTACGCCCGCGTGGGTTACCCCCGCCTGGGTTACGCCCGCTGAATCGTGTCCACCTGACTCGTGTCCACCTGACTCGCGTCCACCTGACTCGCGTCCACCTGACTCGCGTCCACCTGACTCGCGTCCACCTGACTCGCGCCCGCCGGGCGGTCGGCGGGCGTACGCGCGGAGGGCGGCGTTCCGGGACGGTGGTCGGCGTCCGACCGATCGCTGGTTCGGGGCTGCGGGTCAGGCGAAGCTGACGATCGCGGCGCAATGGGCGGGCAGGTCGACAGAGTCGCGGGTGAGGCGGGCGCCGGGCTCGCTGGCCAGCAGCACGCTGCGCGGAAGGCGGTCCAGGGCGATCCGGCGGTGCGTCGCGGCGAGGTTCGCCACCACCCCGCAGTCGCCGCGGCGCATCTCGATGAACTGGTCGCCGTAGCGCACGCCGACCCGGTCGGGGCTCGGGTCGGCCAGGTCGGCGGTGGCCCGACGCAGCGCGATCAGCCGCCGGTAGAAGTCGAGCAGCTCGGCGTGGCCGGGGCTGGCCGGCTCGGACCAGTCCAGCCCGGTCTGCTCCCGGGCGCCGCTGCGGTGCGGGGCCAGGGTCCGCGGGGCCGGACCGGGCGCCGGTCGGGTCGCCGCGCCGACCAGTGCCAGGTCACGAGGCCTGGGTACCGACGCGCCCCACTCCTCGCCCATCTGCACCAGGGGCGTGAAGGGGCCGGTGAGCAGGAGCGTCGCGCCGACCCGGACGAGCGCCGGATCGGTGTCCGCCCGCTCCCGGGTACCGATGAAGTGGTGCGCGGTCAGCGCCCGGTGCCCACCCGGCGACCGCGAACCGGCGTGTACCAGCGCCTCGTGCAGCACATCAGCCAGTGTCTCCGGGGAACCGTCGGGGACCTTGGCGGAGTCGCCCGCGAAGAGCGAGTGCAATCCGTGCTCGACGCTGTCGTCGAAGTCGGCGCACAGCAGCGCCAACGGCCGGCCGAGGTCGAGCCCGAGCGACTCCACTTTGGCCACCAGATCGGCGGTGACCTCGGGAGCGCGTACCCCGTCCAGCCCGTACCGGACGAACAGCCGGTGTGCTTCGGGGAAGGTCACCGGCTGTGAGAGTCCCAGTAGGACGGCGAGGCTCCTGGCGTGGCAGGCGGCGACGAAGCCGGCCAGGCCGGTACCCGCCTCTGCCTGCTCGGGCACCAACTCGACCACGTCCACCCCCAGACGTACCAGGTGGTCGAGGTGCTCGGCGGCGGCCGTCAGGCTGCCCTCCGCGGTGAACGTGCTGACCTGGAGTTCGTAGCGGACACTGCCGGGACGCACCGCGACAGCCGAAACCTGGGACATGGTCGCCACCACACTGTGACAAGGGGATTCCCGGGCAGCACGGCGGCCGCGACGGGTTGGGCTGGTCGGGGGACATGACAGCGAGTACTCGCCTGGGCACATTCTTACCCACGGAGATGACGTGACGAAAACATCAACCCGATAACACTGTGGAAATGGCAGACCCCGAGGGGCTGGCGTACTACTCCCACTCCCACCAGAAGCCGACGATCGCGCTCTCCACCGGCCCGAACCGGGCGTGTACCGACAGCTCGTGGTCGAGTTCGGCTTCCTGCTGCTCCACCACCCGGGCCTGGTCGAGTCGGTCCCAACGGGCCTGCCACACCCGGGCCGGTACCCGGTCGGGGTGGAAGCGGACCCAGATCGTCAGGTCGTTGACCGACCGCAGCACTCCGCGCCGCAGCTCGGGCGGCGGATCCGAGCGGTAGGCGAAGGTGGTGTGGAAGTGCAGCAGGGCTGTGTGCCCGGCGGCCAGCGGCTGGTCGAGCAGGATGTCGATGCCGTGCAGGTAGTTGTTGATCCGGTAGAGCCGGTCGCCGACCCGGCCGCCACGCACCACGTCGACCACGAGCTCGTCGGTGTCGAAGCGGTACGGGTACGAGCTGAGCCCGTCGGTGGCGGCCTTGATGACCTGGATCGTCTCGTGTTCGGCCGGCCGCCCGTCTGCCCCGACGGTGTGCAGCTCATGCAGGGAGAGTGTCTCGTGACCGGGCGTACTGCCGGTGACGTCGAGGTCCTCGGCGGGCGCTCCGCCGGAGAGCACCCGGACGGCGGGTGAGCCGCGCAGCAGTTCGCGCAGCCGGTGCGCGTGCCGGGTACGGATCCCGAACGCGTCCACGAACAGCTCGATCTGCGCGCTGGTCACACCCTGCCCGTCGAGTACGGCCGCGACCTGCCGTTCCGCATCCGACACCGGGCTGACCTCGGTCAACACGGCGGCGATCGCCGGGTAGCTCAACTCCCCAGGTTGGGTCGTCGGTGCCTGCTTCTCCCAGCGGGCCCGGTAGTCACCCGAGCGCAACAGCAGCATGCGCAGGTACGCGCACGCCTGGCTGGCCTGGTCCGGCACGTCTGTTGCTCCTTACACGCGGCACTCGACGCCGCCCCCGCCTGGTGCTGTTCACCAGCGACGCGGGCGGTGCGAAACTCGCCGGCTCGCCCATCGACGCTGGCCTGTGCACAGGGTAGCGACGGAACCCGCCCACTGGCAGCGGTCCAACGGTCCCGTTTACCGGCCGGTCAGCCATCTTTGCGGCCAAACTGCCCTCACACGCAACCGTCCGTAACCGTCACGGGTCCAGCTAGCGTCGCCGCAGGGACAGGGCGAGGCCGACGCCGGCCGCCGCGAGCAGCACGATGATGACCAGACCACCGACGACAAGCACTGGCCGCGCCACGCCCAGCAGGTCACCGGACCCGTCGTCCGACGCGGTCGGGGTGGCCGAGGACGACAACGGGGGTACGTCCGCCGTCAACGCCTCGACCGGGTTGACGATCCCGTACCCGTACACGTCATCGCGGCCCGGATCGCCCGCGTCGTCCGCGGTCGCCTCCATCCGGTGCACAACCTCAGCCGCCGACAACTCGGGATACCTCGCCCGAATCAACGCCGCCACCCCGGCAACGATCGCCGTGGCGAGCTGGTTCCCCAGCCTGTCGCGTAGCTGCCATCAAGGCGTGGGACTGGAATGTCGATGCCTGGCGCCGCAATTGCTGTCTTGGGACCAGTGATCGCCCAGTCCGGCACGCTGCCATTTTGACAGCGGCGGTGACGGTGACCACGCCCGCGAAGAACGCTGGATATCACGGATCCTCGCCGCTCGGTGCGGTTGCCCGTCGGCGGCCACAAGTACAACGCCGCGGCGGCTGCCTTCTCCAGCACGGGCTCCCAGGCGTCGGAGTAGGCCGTGTGAGAAGGACATCGAGACCACCTGGGCCCCTGATCTATTGCCCAGGAAACCCCCTCGCGACTGCTCGGGCACGTTGGTCTTGATTCCGGCATCATTGATCGGGCAGGATTTTTGCTTCGGGTGCAATACCGAGAATTCCATCGCGACTGTCCGGGCCTCGACCATGACCAGCGATCAACGTTGCCATCGCAGTGCCGTGGCCATCACCATCCTGTTGGCCGTTCCCCGTCATCCCTCGGCCCGGGTCGATTCCAGACAGGACGGAACCTGACAGTTCCGGCTGGTAGGCATTCACCCCGGAATCCACAACCGCCACATTGACGCCCTTGCCGGTGCTGGCCGCATGCGCCTCGACGACGTGCAGATACGACAGGTGCCAGGACCTGTCCCTGCACGACGTCCGCCGAGCGGGAGCCGGGAGGCACAGTGGCAGCAAGGGTTGCCGCGACGAACCGCCACCGACACACGCCGGGTATGCACGCAATTCACCGAGTGGGCCCAAATATCGGTCCCGGGTCGTGCTCTTCAGGCTCCGCTGGTGCCTCCAGCACGGGGGGCACGCCTCTCGGCAGTGCCCACTGGGCGTATGGATCGCCTGATGGCCTGCGTGATTGCGCGCACCTGCACTGCCCTCGGCCCGCCAGAACCTGTGGACCCGGCGGTCCGGCATGGCCAGCATCGGTGCGAAACTGCGAATCGGCCGCTGTTCGTCGTCCAGCGCCGTAGGTGGGTAGGTGCCCTTCGGAATCTCCCACCCCTGGCCCCCGGGTCCACCAGGCCGGACTAGCGCCGTAGTCTGTCCGGCAGATCCGCGTCGCGGGCACGGATCGATCAACGAGCCTGCCCCGGCTAGGCCGGCGCGCAAGGGGATTCTCCCCGAGTCCCGCCACCGGCGTCAGAGCGTTTGGAATAGGTGGTCCCGGAAGATGATCCGACCTGCTCCCCGGAGGGGCTCGGCCGGCTAGCTGCAGGATCCAGGCCCGTCAGGTACCGCCACGGCCGGTCGGACCGACCGTGCGCCCGTGGCTGTGCCGGAGGCAATGCATCGTCCGTCGTTGTGCTGACTGTCCAAGCCGGACTGCACCGCACCTGCCGCTACCGGCATCTCCGTCTGTCGGCGGCCCCGGAATCGGTGCCATCGGTCTCGTCGTCCCGCGCGCGGAGTGCATAGACACACGGCGCCGCTCAACTGGGCCGCGTAGTCATGGGTGGCGGCATCGGCTTCGGCCATCACGGTGATCGCCTGATCTTTGAGCCCCACCATCTCAGGCACGTTCGGACTGCGCGACGATGTCTGCGTCCATTGCCGGTTCAGGTCCTCCATCCGGGACCGCGCGGACATCAACGAGTCCGACAGCCGGGACAGTGCGATCGCGTTGCCACGGGCTGCCTGGCTGGTCTCGGCGACACTGCTGATCAACTGACGAAGCTCCGCCGCGAAGGTCTCTGAGGCGGTTCCGGGTCGGTCTGGCCACACCTCCAGGAGGGCGTTGAAGACGCCTTCGAGGGTGGCTCGGTGCCCGTCGAGGAGGTCGTGGGTGCGTTGCCAGGCACGTTCCTGTTCGCGGGAGCTGTAGTCGTTTTCCCGGCTCAGCCAGGACCACATCGTCGGAACGTCGTAACGCTCCCAGTGCTGCAGGATGAACACCGGCGGCCGGTCTGCCACTACAGCGCCTCCAAGCCCTTGTTGGCGACGTGCGAATCGGTCGCGTTGGACGGCAACGGTTGTGCCTGCGGGATCGATCTCGAGGCGAGCGCGAGGATAGCCTTCACGTCCTCGACCTTGGCCGCGGCCAGACCGTCGGCGTCGCCGTAGCGGTCGGCCACCCGCCGGGCGGCGTCGGCGAGTACCGCGCCGCCCCAGGCGAGTAGTTGCAACTGGTTGACGATCTGGGCCAGGACGTCGTTGTAGTGGGCTCGGGCGACCTGTGCGTTGGGGCCGGGTACCCCGTGGGCGAAGCCGACGCCGTAGTTGTAGGTCCTGATCAACTCGCCGATGTAGGGGCGGAGTTGCTGGTCGACGTCGAGGCGTAGTTTGGCGGCCAGATCGGCCAGGCCGGCTACGTCGACGTGCACAGTGGCGGCCTCGTGGCCCGGTGGCAGAATGCTCATCCCCGTCCTCCCCAGGCGTTGCGCACCTGAGAGTAGCGAAGGCATCGACGCAGCGACAATCCTGAGTTTGCCGCCTGTGGATAACTTCAGCCGTCGAGTGCGTCGCTGAGGAAGGCGTGCAGGTAGGAGGCTTGCGACGGGCGCATGAGGAGCTCGTACACATGCTGGATGGGCAACAGCAGGACGGCCGGGAGACGGGCGATCAACGTCTGGGCGCAGTCGCCGGTCCGGATGGTTGCCAGGTCCAGGGCGCAGGCGAAGGAGAGCAGGTCGGCGGCGCCGGGGCCGACCACCCGCAGGCCGGTCCAGCCGGCGGAGACGTCGGTGGCGGCCGCCGCGACCGACCGCCAGTGCTGCTCAGCCGCGAGGGCCGCGGCCGGCGACCAGGGGCCGCCGAGGACCAGACTACTCGTCCGGGCCGAGCCAGGCGGCGAGGCCGTCGGGCACCGGCGTGGTGGTGTTCGGCTGCGCCGGCAGGCCGGCGGCCGCGGGGTCGCGGTGGCGGACATTGGTGAGTACCCGCGGCGGTGTCCACTCCAACTGCACGCGCGAGCGCAGGTCAGCCGTCACGGCGGGCTCCCTCGGGGTCGACCAGCACGGGGGCGACCACCCGGACCGGCACCGCGCCCGCCTCGGTGTGCGCCGAGACCACGGTGCCGATGCGTTGGCGGCCGGCGGCGACCAGGGCGAGCGCGAACGTGCGGCCGAGCGCGGCGCTGTGGTACGCGGAGGTGACGTGGCCGAGTACCGGCCGTGCCGTCGAGCAGGTGGACGCCCTCCTCCAGCGAGCAGCGTGCGGGTCCTCGGGGAGCAGGCCGACCAGGTGCTTGCGGTCGGGGCGGGCGGTGTCGGCGCGGGCGAACGAGCGCTTGCCGACGAAGTCGCGCTTCTTCTTCGACACCGCCCAGCCCAGGCCGAGGTCCTGCGGCGTGACGGTGCCGTCGGTGTCCTGGCCGACGATCGGGTAGCCCTTCTCGGCGCGCAGCACGTGCATGGTCTCGGTGCCGTACGGGGTGACGCCGGTGCGCGGCGAGCGCGTCCCACAGCGCCGGCGCCGAGCGCAGCCGGGCACGTTGATCTCGTAGGCCAGCTCGCCGGAGAAGCTGATCCGGCAGACCCGGGCGGCCAGCCCGGCGACCGTCGCGTCCCGCCAGGTCATGAACGGGAAGTCGGCGTTGTCGACGGCCAGGTCGGGGGCGAGGCCGCGCAGGACGTCGCGGGAGCGGGGGCCGACCAGGGCGACGGTGGCCCACTGCTCGGTGACCGAGGTGCACCAGCACGCGCAGGTCGCGGCCACTCGGTCTGGCGCCACTCCTCCATCCAGTCCAGCACCGCGGCCGCGTTGCCGGTGGTGGTGGTGACCAGGAACCGGTCCTGGGCCAGCCGGGCCACGGTGCCGTCGTCGAAGACCATGCCGTCCGGCCGGCACATCACGCCGTACCGGACCGAGCCGACCTCCAGCGTGCTGATCAGGTTGGTGTACAGGCGATCCAGGAACTCGGCGGCGTCGGGACCCTGCACGTCGATCTTGCCGAGGGTGGAGGCGTCCATCATCGCCACGCCGGTCCGGGCGGCCACGCACTCGCGGGCACCGCCTGCGCCATGCTCCTCGCCGTCGCGCGGGTAGTACCAGGGCCGGTGCCACTGGCCGACGTTCTCGAATCGGCGCGCCGTGCGCGACGTGCCAGTCGTGCATCGGCGTGGTCCGGACCGGGTCGAACAGCGCGCCCCGGTCGCGGCCGGCCAGCGTGGCGAAGCGACCGGCATGTACGGCGGGCGGAACGTGGTGTGCCCCGAGCGCGGCCAGGTCGACGCCGAGCGGCGGCGGCGACCACCGCGCTGGTCAGCAGGCCGGAGGTCTTGCCCTGGTCGTGCGCCGTGCCGGCGGTGGTGTAGCGCTTGACGTGCTCGACCGAGCGCAGCCCGGCGCCGGTGGCCCGCTGGATGTCGGCGACGGTGACGTCGCGTTGCAGGTCCACGAAGTGCTCGTCCAGCCGCTGCGCCGGCACGTCGGGCAGGTCGAAGGCGCTGTCCGGCAGCGGAGACACGAACTCCACTGTGGACAGCGTGCCGTCCGGGACGAACGCTGCCGCCGCGGCGCCACCAGCCGGCCACCGGCCTGCGCGTACAGCTGGGCGCCGGGCGTCCAGCCGCCGGAGACCAGCACGCGTGTCCACCGCTTCGAGCCACCGGCTCGCCGGCCTGCCGGCCGCTGCCGGCACCGCGAGCGCCAGCCGGCGCCTGCGGTACGTAGCGGCGAGCGGGCCGAGGTGGCCCAGGTCACCCGGTCGGCGCCGGTGACGCCGTGCACGGCGTAGCCGGCGAAGACCGGCGACCCGGGCCGCAGCGCACCAGTCCGGCGACGGCGGGCGCCGGGCGGGTGTCGACGATCGCCGCGATGTCCAGGCCGGCCGCGGCCAGGTCGCGGGCGGCGGCGTAGGCGGAGTCGTTGGTGGTGAACACGACCGCCCGGCGGCCGACCAGCACGCCGTAGCGGTGCAGGTAGGCGCGGGCGGCGCCGGCCAGCATCACACCCGGGCGGTCGTTGTCGGCGAACGCCAGCGGCCGCTCGTGCGCGCCGGTGGCGAGCACGACCCGGCCGGCCCGGATGCGCCACAGCCGTTCCCGGGTACCGGGGCCGTCCTCGCCGGCAGCCGCTGCACGGCCAGCACGTAGTTGCCGTCGTAGTAGCCGAGCGCCGTGGTCGCGGCGAGCACCGTGCCGCGGCCGCACCCGCGTCGGCCGCCGCCAGCGAGCCAGTCGCACCGGACCGCCATCGTCCCGACGCCAGGTCGAGCCGGATCGCGCCGGACCCGAGCCGAGGATCGGCCGAGCGCGCCCGGTGTCGAGCAGCGAGCCGCCGAGGCGGGGGCGCTCGTCGGCCAGGATCACCCGCTGGCCGTCGCGGGCGGCGTCCGGCGGCCAGCAGGCCGGCCGGGCCGCCGCCGACGACCAGCAGGTCGCAGTGGCCCAGCACGGCGTCGTAGCGGGCGGGGTCCGGCCGGTCGGCCAGCCGGCCCCGGCCGGGCAGGCCGACCGCGACCAGGCCGTCGTACAGCTCCACAGTGGTGGCGGTGCAGCATCGGCTCGGGGAACGGGGCCTCGACCTGGACGAGCGCGTTGGGCTCCTCACGCCGGCCGACAAGATGCCCCGGGGGCGGCCGAGCGTGACGCTGCGTGCCGACCTGGCGCACGCCGTCGGCGAGCAGCGCGGAGGCGAGGGTGTCGCCCCGCGTAGCCCGGTGAATTCGGTCCCGTCGAAGCGGAACCGCAGCGGCCGGCCCCGGTCGATCAGCGCACCCCCGGTGGCCAGGCTCACCGCGACTCTCCCACGGCGGCACCGGCCCGCGGGCCGGTGGCCGGTTCGCCCGCCGGCCGGTCGACCGCCCGGCTGAACCGGCCGGATGCCGTCGCGGCGGTGGGCGTCGGGTAGCACGGCGTTGGTCGCGGTGTCGCGGACGAGGTTGAACCAGCGGCGGCAGCCGGCCGCGTGGCACCAGCGCTCGGCGAACGCGCCCTTGGGGTTGGCCCGGAAGAACAGGTAGCTGCGCCCACTCCTCGTCGGTCAGCGCCGCCGGGTCCTCCGGGTAGGCGACGCCGGCCTGGCCGCCGTAGTGGAACTCGGCCTCGTTGCGCGGGCCCGCACCACGGGCACGGGATGAGCAGCACGTCGCCTCCTTCAGTGGGCCACGGCGGCGGCGCCGTGCTCGTCGACCAGCGCGCCGGTGGTGAACCGGTCGAGCGCGAACGGCTGCGTTGAGCGGGTGCGGCTCGCCGTGGGCGATGGTGTGCGGCGTAGACCCAGCCGACGCCGGGGGTGGCCTTGAAGCCGCCGGTGCCCCAGCCGCAGTTGACGTACAGGCCGTGGACCGCGGTGGGCCCGACGATCGGGCGAGGCGTCCGGGATGACGTCGACGATGCCGCCCCAGGTGCGCAGCACGTGCGCGCGCGCGAAGACCGGGAACAGCTCGAGGGCGGCCGCCATCTGCCGCTCGATGACGTGCAGCGCGCCGCGCTGGGTGTAGGAGTTGTACGAGTCGATGCCCGCGCCCATCACCAGCTCGCCCTTGTGCGCCTGGCTGACGTAGACGTGCACGGCGTTGGACATCACCACCGTCGGGTGCACCGGCTCCAGCAGTTCGGACACCAGCGCCTGCAGCGGGTGGCTCTGCAGCGGCAGCCGCAGGCCGGCCATGCGCGGCGAGCACCGAGGTGTGCCCGGCGGCGCACAGCGCCACCGTGCCGGCCGCGATGTCGCCCGCGGGTCGTCCGGACGCCGCGTACCCGGCCGTCCGACGACGTCGACAGTCCGGTGACCTCGCAGTTCTGGATCAGGTCGACGCCCGCGGGCGTCGCGCGGCGCGGGCGAAGCCCCAGGCCACGTGGTCGTGTTTGGCGATGCCGGCCCGGGGCTGGTAGGTGCGCGCCGAGCACCGGGTAGCGCACGTCGGGCGAGACGTTGACGATCGGGCAGACCTCGCGCCACCTCGGCCGGCGTCGAGCCATTCGCGCGTCGACGCCGGCGAGCCGGTTGGCGTGCACCCGGCGCACGCTGTCGCGGACGTCCTGCAGGCTGTGGGCGAGGTTGAGCACGCCGCGCTGGCTGAACAGGATGCGGGTAGCCGAGGTCGTCCTCCAGCCCCTCCCACAGCTTCAGCGCGTGCTCGTAGATGCCGGCGCTCGCGTCCCACAGGTAGTTGGAGCGGATGATCGTGGTGTTGCGGGCCATGTTGCCGCCGGCCAGCCAGCCCTTCTCCAGCACCGCCACGTCGGTGATGCCGTGGTTGCGGGCCAGGTAGTAGGCGGTGGCCAGGCCGTGCCCGCCGCCGCCGACGATGACCACGTGGTAGTGCCGCTTGGGCTCCGGGTCGCGCCACAGGAAGTCGGGGTGCTCGGGCAGGTGCGCGCCCGGTGGCTGGGTGGCGGCCGGTGGCTGCGGCGGCGGTCATCCGCGCAGCCGCGTCATCTCCGGGTCGAACAGCGGGCCGGCGCCGACCGTCGTCGGATGCGCCGGTCGAAGTAGCCGATGTGCACGGTGGTGCCCGGGCTCGGCGAGCGCGGCCGGCAGCCAGGCGTAGGCGATGCCCGTGCCGATCGTGTAGCCGTAGGCCGCGCTGGTGACGTAGCCGACGCAGCGCGTCGCCGTGCGTAGACCGGCTCCTTGCCCATCACGACGTCGGCCGCCGGGTCCGTCGATGGTGAGGCAGGTCAGTTGCCGGCCGGGACGCCGGCCGTCCCGGCGCTGTTGCAGGGCGGCGCGGCCGAGGAAGTCGCCCTTGTCCAGCTTGACGGCGAAGCCGAGGCCGGCCTCGTACGGGTCGTGCTCGTAGGTCATGTCGGTGCCGAAGGAGCGGTACCCCTTCTCCAGCCGCAGGCTGGTGAACGCGCCCCGGCCGGCGGCGATCACCCCGAGCGTCTGGCGCCGGCCGCCACAGCGTGTCCCACAGCGCCGGCCCCGTGGTCGGCGGTGGTGTAGAGCTCCCAGCCCAGTTCGCCGACGTAGGACAGCCGCAGCGCGGTGACCGGGCACCGTGCCGACGTAGCCGTGCTGGCCGCGGAAGTAGCTCAGGCCGCGGTCGGGAAGTCGTCGGCGATCGGGGCGCAGCACGTCGCGGGCGCGCGGGCCCCACACGCCGATGCAGCAGGTGCCGGCGGTGATGTCGCGGACCGGACCGAGCCGTCGACCGGGAGGCGATCGGGTCGAGCCAGTCGAGGTCGAGGTTGCCGTTGGCGCCGACCTGGAACTCGTCGCGCGGCCAGCCGGGCGACGGTGACGTCGCTGCGGATGCCGGCCGTCGTGGTCGAGCAGCAGGCAGTAGGTCACCGAGCCGACGGACTTGGTCGACGTTGCCGGTGGTCAGCCGCTGCAGGAAGGCGGCGGCGCCGGGGCCGGTGACCTCGAGCCGCTTGAGCGGCGGTCATGTCGTACAGCGCGACGGTCTCGCGGGTGGCCTGCGCCTCGGCGCCGACGATCGGGCGACCAGTACCGGGCCGCCCAGTCGTTCGGGCGGGCGACGGCACGGCCGGTCGAGCGAGGGCGGCGTTGGCCTCGTACCACTGCGGGCGCTCCCAGCCGCCGGCCTCCAGGAAGACCGCGCCGAGCTCGTGCTGGCGGGCGTGGAACGGGCTGGTGCGCAGCGGGCGCGGGCTGCTCCATCGGCTGGAGCGGGTGCAGGATGTCGTAGACCTCGACGAAGTTCTGGCAGTCGCGGGCCAGCACGTACTCGGGGGCGAGCTGGTGCGGCTCGAAGCGGTTGACGTCGCACTCGTGCAGGTCGAAGGACGCGCAGCGGCCGTCGACGAGCCACTCGGCCATGGCCCGGCCGACGCCCGCCGAGTGGGTGACCCAGACCGCCTCGGCCACCCAGAAGCCCGCGCACCGTCGGCGGACTCGCCGAGCAGCGGGAAGTTGTCGGTGGTGAAGGAGAACAGCCCGTTGATGCCCTCGTCGACCTTGGCGTCCGGCGGCGCCGGCAGCAGCGCCGGCGTCTCCGCCCAGGCGGGCGCGAAGTCGTCCGGCGGTGAACGGCAGCACCGAGGGCATCACCTCGGCGTCGGCCGACGCGGGACGATGTCGTCGGCGCGCGATCGGCATGCGGCCGGTGGCCGTAGTAGCCGATGCCGAGGCGGTCGAACGCGCTCCCGGTAGTAGAGGTCGGCGTCCTGGTGGCGCAGGATCGGCCGGACGGCCTCCGCGGTCTGCGCCGGCCAGCCGGGCACGGGGTCGGTCCAGGCGAGCTGGTGGGCCAGCGGGGTGAGCGGGAGGGTCATGCCGACCATGCGCGCGACCTTCGGGCCCCAGATGCCGGCGCAGCACACCACGATGTCGGCGGGGAGCTCGCCCTGGTCGGTGACGACCGCCCGGTCACCGTGCCGTCGACCACCCGGACGTCGAGCACCTCGGTGCGGTCGCAGGACACCGCTCCCCGGGCAGTGGCCCGGGCGAGCTGCGCCTCGACCGCGCGGACGGCCTTGGCGAGGCCGTCGGTGGGGACGTGCAGGCCGCCCAGGACCCGGCCTGCGGGTCGAGCAGGTCGTGCCGGGCGACGCGACTCGTCGGCGGTCGAGCAGCTGCGCCTCGATCCCCCAGGCGGTGGCCCAGCCGTGCCGGCGGTGCAGCTCGGCGAGCCGCTCGGCGTGGTGGCCACCTCCAGGCCGCCGACCTGGAGCGAAGCAGCCCCGTCGGTCAGACGAGCTTCTCGACCGTGTAGCGGGCCAGCTCGGTCATCGTCTTGGCGGAGTTGGTCTGGAACACCAGGCCCGGGCGCGTGCGAGCGAGGAGCCGCCGGTGGCGGGCAGCGGGCCCTGGTCGACCACGGTGACGTCGGTCCAGCCGCGCGCGGAGAGCTCGTCGGCGAGCGCCGCGCCGACGACGCCGGCGCCGATGATGACCACCCGGGGTCCCGCCATCGCCAGCCGCCTCCCGAGTCCGCACCGTGCTCAGCCGGTTCAGGTGCGCCATGCGCAACACGGCTGCAGATGTCGCAACAAGCCTCGCGACCGGGCGGGCCGCTGTCAAGTGGCCGTGCGCCGAACGGCCGGCCGCAGCCGGCGCAGCCGGCCGCGACCCCGGCGGGCGGTGCGCACGGCCACTGCGGGTGCCGGCCGTCCGGAAATCAGGACGGTAGCCGGCTTGAGCCAGGCGTCGACCTTGGCGCGTGTTGGCGTCGACCCACTTCTTCGCCGCGTCGTCGGGGGTCATCTTGTCACGGCGATGTACTTGGCCACGACGTTCTGGTCGTCGTTGGTCCAGTTGAAGTTCTTGACCAGGTCGGCCGCCGGGCTGCCGGAGTCGGCGAACTTCTTGCTGACGACCTTGTCCAGGTCGTACGGCGGTAGTCGCAGGCGACCTTCGCGGCGTCGGCGTCGCAGCCCGGCGTGTACGCCGGCAGCGTTCACCTGCACCAGCGGACCTCGGACAGGAACCACTGCGGCTCGTAGAAGTAGCCGATCAGCCAGTTCTTGTTGCTGCTCGGCCTTGCGGAACGCCGCGATGAGCGCGTCCTCGCTGCCCGCGTACACCACCTTGAAGTTCGAGCTTCAGGTTCTTCACCAGCGCCTCGTCGTTGGTGACGTAGGACGGGTCGCCGTCGAGGAACTGGCCCTTGCCGCCGGACTCGCGAGGTCTTGAACAGGTCGGCGTACTTGTTGAGGTTCTTCCAGTCGTGATGTCGGGGTGCTCCTTGGCCAGCCACGGCGGCACGTACCAGCCGATGACGCCCTTGTTGCCGGTCTCGCCGTACTCGACGGCCACCTTCTGCTCGTCGATGTACTTCTTCTTCAGGTCGTCGTGGCCCCAGTTCTCCAGGATCACGTCCACCGACCCGTCGCCGAAGCCCTGCCAGGACGCTTCTCGTCGATCGCTTCTCGGCTTGACGTCGCAGCCAGCTTGTTCTTGAGCACGTAGCTGACCACGGCCGCGTCGGCCTCGTAGCCGACCCAGGGGTTGACCGCCAGGTTGACCGTGCCGCACGCGGCCAGGCTGGCCTTGCTCTCCGGGGTGGTCTTCACCTTGTCGCCGCAGGCCGTCAGCGCGACTGCGCCGACGACCAGCAGTGCGATCGCGCGCACTGTTCTGCCGTTGTTCACAAACAACTCCTCTTCGGGGTAGCTCCGCCGGGGGAGGCGGTGGTTTCCGCACACAGGCGTCCGTCCCCGCGCCGATCGGCACGGACAGACGCTCGCGAGCGTCACGGGCCGGACCGGCTACCTAACGGATCAGCCCGGCGGGCGGCCGCCTGGGTGATCCGGTCGAGCAGGATGCCGAGCAGCACGATGGCGACGCCGGCCGCCAGGCCCTTGCCGAAGCAGCGCGACCCTGCGAGACCGGCGACCACCAGGTAGCCCAGCGCGCCGCCGCCGACCAGGCCGCCGACCACCACCATCGAGAGCACGTAGATCAGGCCCTGGTTGGTGGCCAGCGCGAGGGCCCGGCGGGCCAGCGGCAGCTGCACCTTGGTGATGATCTGCCAACGGCTGGAACCGGCCGCGGGGCCGCCTCGACCACTGTCGCCGGGGACCGCGCGGATCGCCCTCGGCGACGAGCTTGATGGCGACCGGGGCGGCGAAGACCACGGCCGCCGACGATCGCGGTGAACCGGCTCGGGCCGAACAGCCCGACCGACGGGACCAGGTAGACGAAGGCCGGCATCACCTGCGCGGCGTCCAGCACCGGGCGGAGGATCCGGTCGGCGGCGCGGGAGCGGCCCAGCCAGACGCCGACCAGCACGCCGAGCAGAATCGTCGCCGCGGTCGCCACCAGCACGGCGGCCAGGGTGGCCATCGCATCCGTCCACAGCCCGGTGGCGACCAGCAGCCCCAGGCAGACCGCCGTCACCGGCACCACCCTGGCTCCACCGAGCAGGCCGGCCAGGGCCAGCACCACGACCACCGTCAGGTACCAGGGCGACTGGGTGAACAGGGTCTCGAACGGGTTGAACACGCCGTTGGTGAAGCCGTCCTTCACGGCCGTGGTGAGCGTCGAGAAGTGGTCACGGATGAACCGGTCGGCGGCGTTCACGGCGTCCACCACCGGCGCGCCGAACAATCCGTCGTCGTCGGCGAGCGGGGCGAACGCGGCCCAGGTGAACGTGTACGCGAGGTAGATCGCCACGGCAGTGACCCCGGCCCCGACCGCGAGCGTCCAGCGGCGTACCCGGCGGGTCGCCGGATCGGGCCGGGCATCCGCGCGTACGCCGGCCGCGGTGGTCACCCGGTCCAGCACGATGGCCAGCACGACGATGGCCAGCCCGGCCCGGAAGCTCTCCCCCACGTCGTTGTGGCGCAGTGCCACGATGGTGGCGGCGCCCAGGCCGGGGGCGTTGATCAGGGCGGCGATGGTGACCATCGACAGCGCGCACATGGTGGTCTGGTTGATGCCGACCAGGATCATCCGGCGGGCCAGCGGCAGCCGTACCTGGCGCAGCAGCTGCCACCGGGTGGCGCCCAGCGACCGGCCGGCCTCCACGGTGGTCGGTGGCACCTCGGCGATGCCGAAGCGCGCTGATCCGCATCACCGGGGGCAGCGCGTAGATCAGCGTGGCGATCACGCCGGAGGCCGGACCGATGCGGAAGAACAGCGCCAGCGGGGCCAGGTAGACGAACGTCGGCATGGTCTGCATGAAGTCCAGCACCGGGGTGGCGACGCGGCGCAGCCGGGGCGAGAGCCCCACCCAGATCCCCAGCGGCAGACCGATCACCAGCGAGATCAGCACCGCGGCGATCAGCAGGGCCAGGGTGTCCATGCTCTCCCGCCACAGCCCGAGCAGGCCGAGCGTGGTGAAGCCGGCCACCGCGAGCAGGGCCACCCGCCAGTTGCCGACCGCGTAGGCCAGGAAACCGGCCAGTACCACCACACCGAGCCAGCCGATCAGCGGCGCCGGCCGGGTCGCCGACGGGCTGGCGATCAGGCTCTGCAGGAAGGTGGCGAACCAGTCGATGCCGTCCCGGAAGACGCCGACGAAGTCGGTGAAGAACGGGTTGCTGTAGCGGTGCAGGTCGACCCAGTTACGGAAGTGGTTGACCTGGGTCATCAGCGGGGTCGAGGTCGGGGGTGGCCAGGGTCAGGGTGTGCCGGCCGCGCAGCGGGAGCCACAGCAGCAGCCAGCCGGCCAGCACGGCGGGTACCAGCCAACGCCGGCGTAGCCGGAAGCTGCGGGGCGTACCCCCGGATCGGTGGTGGCGGTGGCCGTGACGGTGGCCATCAGCCGGACCCGGGCGCGGGCGACGCGGGTATCGGCCGACGCTCGTCCTCGGCGACGATCACCCGCAGCATCGCGTCGGCGTCGACCACTCCGAGCAGCGTCCCGTCCCGGACCACCCGGACCGGCGCGCTGGCCGACAGCACCGTCCGGGCGGCGTCCCGGGCGATCACGTCCGGCCCCAGCTCCGGACCGTCCAGCGGGTCGTCGGCGGTGGCCGGGCGGGCCAGCCAGCGCAGCGTCAACACGTGCGAGCGGGGTACGTCGCGGACGAACTCGCGGACGTAGTCGTCGGCGGGCGCGCCGACCACCTCGTCCGGCGCTCCGATCTGGACGGTCGCGCCGTCCCGCATGATCAGGATGCGGTCGCCCAGCCGCAGCGCCTCGGACAGGTCGTGGGTGATGAACACCATCGTCTTGCCGACCTCGCGGTGCAGCCGCATCACCTCGTCCTGCATGTCCCGGCGGATCAGCGGGTCGAGGGCGGAGAACGGCTCGTCGAAGAACATGATCTCGGGGTCGACGGCGAGCGCCCGGGCCAGCCCGACCCGCTGCTGCATACCGCCGGACAGCTCCTCGGGCAGACACTCCTCGAAACCGTTGAGGCCGACCAGGTCGATCATCTCCTGGACGCGGGCCTGCCGCTGGGCCCGGCGCTGGCCCCGGATCTCCAGGCCGTACCCGACGTTGTCGATCACACGGCGATGCGGCAACAGCCCGAAGTGCTGGAACACCATGGCCATCCGGTGCCGGCGCAGGTCGCGCAGGGCAGCGGCGTCACAGTCGAGGATGTTCACTCCGTCGAGGCGGACCGACCCGGCCGTCGGCTCGATCAGCCGGGACAGGCAACGCACCAGAGTGGACTTGCCCGAACCGGACAGGCCCATCACCACGAACACCTCACCGGCCGCGACCCGGAAGGCCATGTCCCGGACGGCGACCGTGTTGCCGGTACGACGGCGCAGGTCGGCTCGGGAGAGCGCGGCCAGGTCGGAGCCGACCACCCGCTCGCCGTGCGGGCCGAAGACCTTCCACAGGCCCTCGACCTCGAGCAGCGGGGTCGACGCGGAACGGGGCGCGGGAACCGGCGTGGGCGCCGGGCCGGCGTCGCGCAGTGTGCTCACACGTCCTCCCCGATGGATTCCGTCTCCCCGGTGGGTACCGGCCGCCGGCCCGCTGCTGCGTCGGCGGCCCGGCGGGCTGCGCATCTGGTTGCGGATGGCGCACAACGCTTCACGATCATCAACAGCATTCCGGCGCGCGGGGACGGCGTCAAGAGCGCGCGGTGGCTGCCGCGCGCCCCAGCCGTTTCGCCAGCACCTGCTCGATCAGCGCCACCAGGATGTGCTTGACCGAGCCCCGGGCCCGCGCGTCAGCCTCCAGAATGGGCACTTCCGGTCCGACGCCGAGCGCCTCGCGCACCTCTTCCAGGTGGAAGCGCGGCGCGCCGTCGAAGGTGTTCACCGCCAACAGCATCGGGGTGCCCATCTCCTCGAAGTAGTCCACCGAGGGGAAGCTGTCCTCGATCCGCCGGGTGTCCACCAGCACGATCGCGCCCAACGCACCCTCCACCAGGTCGTCCCAGAGGAAGGCGAACCGGTCCTGACCGGGCGTGCCGAACAGGTACAGCACCAGGGATTCGTCCAGCGTGATCCGGCCGAAGTCCAGCGCCACGGTGGTGGTGGTCTTCCCGGAGACTGCGCTGGTGTCGTCGACACCGACCGATACCTCGGTCATCTGCGCCTCGGTGACCAACGGCTCGATCTCAGAAATGGCGGACACGAAGGTGGTCTTGCCCACCCCGAAGCCGCCGCTGATCACAATCTTTACTGCCGTCGGGGGGACGGCTGGCTAGAGCGCCCGAACACGGTCCCTGATCCTCTCGATGATGTCGATAGACAGCTCCGACTGTTCGTCGGTGTAGACCAACCCGCCGGTCAGCAGGTCGGCGATGAGCACCCGGGCCACGCCGAGGGGTACCCCCAGCCCCACAGCGACCTCAGCGACCGAGCACGGCCGCTGACACAGCTCGACGATGCGGCGTAACTCGAAGCGCAGCGGCGCCGACAGCGCCGCCGGCAGCGCCGAGATCATCGACTCGATCCGCAGTCCGTCGGTCAACGGCTGGGTCCGCCCCCCGGTCACCATGAACGGCCGGATAACCAGCTCGTCCGCGGGATCGCGGGGCACCCCCCGGTCGTCCTGCGAGTGCCGCCCCGGCCGCGGTGGCTCGGCGTGCCACGGCGGGATCATCCGGGGGTCTGGAAGCCGGGGGATGTCGGTCACTGCGGGAGCGTCCGGCGCGATTCGGCGATCAGGCTCGGGGTGAGCAGCGCCCCGAACCGGTCGGCCAGCACCGCGATCTCGTAGCCGACCAGGCCGAGGTCGCAGTCACTGCCGGCGATCACGCCGAGGCAGCTGCCCCCGGCGATCGCGGAGACCAGCAGGAACCCTCGACCCATTTCGATCATGATGAGCTTGAGCGAGTCGAAGTCGTACCGGCGCGAGGCGCTGCGCGCCAGGCTGGCCATGCTCGACACGATGGCGGACAGGTGGTCCGCGCCGGTGCGGTCCAGTCCGGCGGAGGTCGCGATCAGCAGACCGTCGACTGGACACCGCGACCGCATCCCGCACCCCATCGGTGTTGCGGACGAAGTTGGCCAGCAGCCAGTTGAAGTTGTCGACGTCGGCGCTCTGCAGCGGTACGCCCATGGTTCGCGTGCTCCTTACCGGTGCTGGTCGGGGTGGGTACGGTTGCCGGCTCGCTCGCCCTCGCCACGGGCCATGCCCTCGCGTAGGGAAGTGAGCCGGGACCGGACGGACGCGGGTGAGGAGTCCATCGGCAGGTACGGCTCGGGCGTGTTGTACGCGACGGGCACGTCTGCCGTACGGCTGCGGGGAACCCGCTTCACCAGGCCGTTGGGCGTACGGTCGGCGGTCGGGCCGGCTGGCCGCGGCATCGCCGCCGCACCCTGGCCGGCCGGCTCGCCGTAGTTCGGGGCCGCCCCGTAGCCCCGGTTCGGGTCATAACCGCTCCCGCCGCCGTGGCTCGGGTTCGCCGAGCCGGGCGGGCGGGTGTCGTAGACCGGCGGCACCTCGTAGCGCGCCGGCGCCTCGTACTGGGTGGATCCGTCGTACTGGGTGGATCCGTCGTACTGGGTGGATCCGTCGTACTGCGTGGATCCGTCGTAGCGGGCCGGGGTCGGCTGCGATGCCGGGGTGGCCGGGTACTCCTGCTGCGCGCGCTCGAAGGTGCGTGGCCGGACCGGATACCCGGCGGTCGGCTCGAAGCCCGCCGCCGCGGCCGGCGCGGACCGGGCCGGGGCTCGTCCCGCAGTCCGGTGTGCACGCTGTTCATCGGCACGTACTCGACCACCGGCCGGGTGGTGCCCAGCGCCCGGGACGGCGCGACCCACGGATCGTCGGTGCTCTCCGTCACGATCTGCGCCTGCGCCAGGCGGGCGGTCTCGACGCGCGCACGGGCCGGCGGTTCGGGTCGGGCCGGCGGGGCGGGCTGCGCCGGCCGGGGCGGCGCACCGCCGTTGGCCGGCCCGCCGCCGCCGTTGAAGCCGGTGCCGGTGTTGAAGCCGGCGCCGCCCTGGGCCAGCGCGGGCGGCTGGGCGAGCACCGGCGTGGGCAGGGTGACCCGGGCGGTGACGCCGGTGACCGGGGACGGGCTGATCTCCACGCCCACCCCCATCTGCCCGGCCAGGTGACCGACCACGTAGTGACCGAGGAACCGGGTGGGTACGGCGAGGTAGCTCTCCTCGCCGCGCAGCCGGGCGTTGGCCCGGTCCATCTCCACCTGGTCCATTCCGACGCCCTGGTCGGTGATCGCGATGAGGTACCGGCCGCCCAGGTTGCGGCCCTGGATCTCGACGTCCAGGTCGGGTGGCGAGAAGGACAGCCCGTTCTCCACCAGTTCGGCGATCATGTGGGCGATGCCGGCGACGTACGCGCCACCGACCCAGCCGTCGTCGACCCGCTTGAGAGAGACCCGGCGGTACTCCTCCACCTCGGAGATGGCCGCCCGCACCACGTCCGCGATCGGCAGCGGCGCCGCCCACCGGCGCGGGGTCGCCTCGCCGACGAGCACCAGCAGGCTCTCGGCGTTGCGTCGCATACGGGTGGCCAGGTGGTCCAGCTCGAACAGGTTCGCCAGCCCCTGCGGGTCGCTCTCCTCCTGCTCCAGCCGGGTGATGAAGGACAG
The DNA here is from genome assembly GCA_963794685.1 of uncultured Actinomycetota bacterium. Taxonomy (GTDB): domain Bacteria; phylum Actinomycetota; class Actinomycetes; order Mycobacteriales; family Micromonosporaceae; genus CAVTWH01. Next base: position 332,082 of record CAWCFK010000020.1, read on the forward strand.
CTGCCGGCGGAGCAGGTTCTGGTTTCGCCGACCCAGGTTCGCCAGTGACTCGGCAGTGCTGCGGCGTAGGGTCGCCTGCTCGGTGGCGAGCAGGTACGCGGTCGACTGGACCCGGTCCAGGGCGCTGGCCAGCAACACCACCTCGTTGGTCGCCCCGGGTGGCAGGGCCACCGGCGCTGGCGGCGATATCGACTCCTCCTGCGCCGACTGGGCCCGCGCGACCGCCTGCGGCAGCCGGTACTCGGCCAGGTCGCCGGCTTCGAGGACGAGCGAGCTGAGCGGTCGGGTGATCGCCCGGGCGGACAGGATCAGCACCACCGCGGCGCCGATCACCCCGATCAGCACCAGCCCGGCGAGGACGCCGAGCCGCTGGGTGGCGTCGGCCCGAAGGCCATGGGCGATGGCCGAGATGTCGGAGCCGACGGTCTCCTCGGCGTCGCGCAGGTCGGCCAGCACGGTGGTGAACGCCGACCACCACGACTGCGGGTTGGTCTGTTCCTTGAACCGGCCGCTCGGGTCGCCCAGCGCCCGGTTCTCGAAGAAGATCGCCTCGCGGGCCGCGCCGCTGTCCAGCGCCCAGTCCTTGCGCTGCTTCTGGCCGGGGGTGGCCTGGGTGTCGAAGGTCTCCAGCGCCTGTTGCTTGCGGGCCACGATCAGGGCGTACCGGTTGTACTCGCCGGCCACGTAGCCGCCGGCCGAGAAGACGCCGTTGAGCAGCGCGCGCTCCTGGGCGTACTGCTCCTTGACGGTGCTCAGCGCCGTGAACGCGGCGACACCGCGGGTCAGCGCGCGGTTACTGGACGCGTCGAGACCGAAGTTGACCGCGGTCAGCGAGCCGATGTGGCTGGTGAAGTAGTCGAAGGCGACGGTGCGGTCCAGCTTCTTGGAGTCGATGCCGTCCCGGGTGGTGGCGATGGTGCTGTCCAGCTCGGCCAGCGCGGTCCGGCCGGCCACGGCCGGGCCGGTCGCGGTGGCGAGCAGGCTGGCCAGCGCGCCACGCTCCCGGTCGACGGCGCCGCGGGAGGCAACCAGCTCCTTCTGGAAGCCGACGTCACCGCCGAGGAAGCCGGCGGTCAGGCCACGCTCGGTCTGCAGCACCTCGACCAGGTTCTGCACGGCGAGCACCTGCCGGACGGCGGTGGTTGTCTGCTGGGCGGTGCGGTAGTCGGTGAGGTCCCGGCTGACCACGACGCCCAGCAGGACCACCACGATCACCAGCGGTACCGCGAGGATGCGCAGCAGCCGACCGCGGATGGTGCCGTGGTTGGCAGTGACGAAGCCCGACTCAGTCGAGGATCGCGGTGCGGCCCGGCGGTGCCCGCGGGTACTCATCGACGGCCACCTCTCTCACGTTCACGCCCGGTCGCCGCAGCCTGGATCGGCCTGGCCGAACTGATCACGGACACGGATCCTCCGGAGGGGAAGGGTGGCTGGGCAATGTGACACAGCATTGGACCGGTACGTTGCAAGATTATTAAGCGTAGATTTCCATGTGTGCAAGTACGGATATTCTGCGCTATTCGCCTCGCGACTCCGTTGTCGCTGTCCGGTGCCGATAAAAGTCCACTGTGGACGGAGCCAGCGGGGTGTCTCCGCGGATCAGATCGGCAGCTTTCTCGGCAAGCATCATGGTGGGGGCATAGATGTTGCCGTTGGTCACGTACGGCATCGCTGAGGCGTCCACCACCCTAACCCCATCGAGGCCGTGTGGAACCATCGACTCCGGGTGAATTACTGCTGATCCACCGGTGCCCAGCGCGCAGGTGCCGGACGGGTGCAGCGCGGTCTCCGCGTCCCGGGACACCCAGTCCAGGATCTCCGCATCGGTGGACACCGCTGCGCCGGGCGAGATTTCCCCACCGTTGAACTGCGCCATGGCCTGCTGGCCGAGAATGCGCCGAGCCACCCGAACCGCCTCGATCCATTCACGACGGTCCTGTTCGGTGGAGAGGTAGTTGAAGCGCAGCACCGGGGCGACGGTCGGGTCGTTGGTGCGCAAGGTCACGTTGCCGCGGGCGTCGGAGTACATCGGTCCGACATGCACCTGGTACCCGTGCCCGCCGGCCGGCGCGGAACCGTCGTAGCGCACCGCGATCGGCAGGAAGTGGAACATCAGATTCGGGTACGCCACCTCGTCGTTGGAGCGCGCGAACCCGCCGCCCTCGAAGTGGTTGGTGGCGCCCGGCCCGGAGCGGGTGAACAGCCAGCGCGCCCCCACCTCCGGCCGTCGCCACCACTTCAGGTACGGGGCCACCGACACCGGAAGTTTCGCGCTGTGCTGGATGTAGACCTCCAGGTGGTCCTGCAGGTTGCGGCCCACCCCGGGCAGGTCGGCCACCACGTCGATGCCGAGCGCGCGCAACTCGTCGGCCGGCCCGACGCCGGAGAGCAGCAACAGATGCGGCGAGTTGAACGCGCCACCACAGAGGATCACCTCACCGGCGTCGACACTGCGCCGCCGGCCACCGGGCAGCAGGTAGTCGACGCCGACGGCGCGGGTACCGGCGAAGCGGACCTTGGTGACCCGGGCCCGGGTCTGCACGGAAAGGTTGCGCCGACCGGCGACCGGGTGCAGGTAGGCACCGGCGGCGGAGAGCCGCCGGCCACGGTGCAGGTTGCGGTCGAAGGGGCCGAAGCCCTCCTGCCGGTACCCGTTGACGTCCGGCGTACGGGCGTAGCCGGCCTGCTCGGCGGCGGCGAAGAAGGCTTCGAACAGCGGGTTGCGGACCGGCCCGCGCTCCAGCACCAGCGGCCCGTCGTGCCCCCGGTAGGGGTCGTCCGGTGCGGCCGCCAGGCAGTTCTCCATCCGCTTGAAGTACGGCAGGCAGTGCGCGTAGTCCCAGGACGCCATCCCCGGGTCGGCGGCCCAACGCTGGTAGTCCAGCGGGTTGCCGCGCTGGAAGATCATCCCGTTGATGGAGCTGGAGCCGCCGAGCACCTTGCCGCGGGCGTGGTAGATGCGCCGGTTGTTCAGGTGCGGCTCGGGCTCGGAGGTGTAGCGCCAGTCGTAGAACCGGCTGCCGATCGGGAAGGTGAGCGCGGCCGGCATGTGGATGAACACGTCCCACGGGTAGTCCGGGCGGCCGGCCTCCAGCACCAGCACCCGGGTACCGGGGTCGGCGGACAGCCGGTTGGCCAGCACTGATCCAGCCGAACCGCCACCCACGATCACCACGTCATACTGGGTGCCCATCGGCGTACCTCCCTTATTGTTCCGTCATGAGCAACAGTCGGTCGGGCAGCAGCGCGCCGGACAGCAGCGAACCGGGTGGGAGCAGCCAGGCCGGGGTGCAGTCGGTGGACCGTGCGGTGACCGTACTGGAGGTGCTGGCCCGCCGCGGCGAGGCCCGGGTGACCGAGGTGGCCGCCGAGCTCGGGGTGCACAAGTCGACCGCGTTCCGGCTGCTCGGCGCGTTGGAGGAGCGCGGCCTGGTGGAGCAGGACACCGACCGGGGCCGGTACCGGCTGGGCTTCGGCATCGTCCGGCTGGCCGGCGCGGTGACCGCCCGGATGGACGTCAACCGGGCCGGCCGGCCGGTCTGCGAGCGGCTGGCCCGCGACATCGGCGAGACGGTGAACATCGCGGTGGCCCGCGAGCACTACGCCGTCAACATCGAGCAGGTGCAGGGTGGCTCGGCGGTGGCCGCGCAGAACTGGGTCGGCCAGCTCACCCCGCTGCACGCCACCTCCAGCGGCAAGGTGCTGCTGGCCCACCTGGACGCCGCCGAGCGGACCCGGTTGTTGAAGGCCGCCGGCCTGCCCCGCTACACCGAGGCCACCATCACCCGACGGGCCACTCTGGACGCCGAGTTGCAACGGGTCGTCGCGGCCGGCTACGCCACCACCGTCCAGGAGTACGAGCTGGGGTTGAACGCGGTGGCCGCGCCGATCCGGGGCGCGGGCGGCGCCGTGGTGGCGGCGGTCAGCGCCTCCGGTCCCGCGTACCGGTTCACCGTCGACCGGCTCGCGCAGTGCGCGCCGCACCTGGTTGCCGGGGCCGACGAGATCAGCCACCAGTTGGGTTTCCTGGGCTGACCGCCGCACCGGCTGCGTCCGGCACTGCTGCGCCGACCGCGTCGGGCACCGTTGCACCGACCGGGGCAGGCGCCGCCGCACCGACCGGGGCGGCGAGTTCGCGGTCGACCCAGGCGTGGAAATCGGTGAGGTGGTGCTCGCTGGGGACCAGCACGCCGCCGTGGGCGTAGGCCCGGGAGCTCATCCCCGGCTGGGTCGCCTCGCAGGCCGCGAAGTCCTGCCGGTTGACCCGGTCGAAGAGCTCGACCTGGCCGGCGATGTCGGTGCCGTCGGCCACCACGGAGGGCAGGAACAGCCAGTCGCACTCGACCACCGTGTGGTCGGCGGCGAGCGGGAACATCCGGTGGATGACCACGTGGTCGGGGACCAGGTTGATGAAGACCTGCGGCCGGATGGTCACCGCGTAGTAGCGCCGGTCCTGTTCGGGGGCGAGGGTGGGGATCGTCGTCGCGCCGGCGGCGCCGTCCACGGTGAAGCCGGCGATGTCCGCGCCGAACTCGGCCCCGTGCCCCACGTAGTACTGGGCGGCGTAGCCCTTGGCGAACTCCGGCAGCACGGTCACCAGCTCCGGGTGGATGGTGGCGCAGTGGTAGCACTCCATGAAGTTCTCGACGATCAGCTTCCAGTTGGCCCGCACGTCGTAGCGGATCCGCTTACCCAGGGCCAGGTTGGCCACGTCGTAGTGGTCGATGGAGTCCAGGTCGCCGAGCCGGGTGACCACCGCGCCCTGCACCTGCGTCTCGAACGACGGCGGCTCGTCGGCCAGGCAGACCCACAGGTAGCCGAGCCACTCGCGCAGGTGGACCCGGTGCAGGCCGAAGGCGGCCTTCTCCAGGTCGGGCATGTCGGCCATGTTCGGCGCCGCGATCAACCGGCCGTCGAAGTCGTAGGTCCAGGCGTGGTACCCGCAGCGGATCGCCCGGTGCAGCTCGCCACCCTCCACAGTGCACAGTTGCGCGCCACGGTGCCGGCAGACGTTGAGGAACGCGTGCGCCGCGCCGTCCCGGCCGCGGGTCAGCAGCACACTCTCCCGGCCCACCCGGGCGGTCCGGAACGAGCCGGCGGTGGGCAGGTCGGCGGCGCGGCAGACGTTGAACCACAACCGTTCGAAGATCTGCTGCTGCTCCCGGGCGAAGTGCGCCGGGTCCGTGTAGCGCGCGCCGGGGAAGGTCGCGCGCAGGCTGTCCGGCATGGTCATCGCGATCTCCTCAGTTTCCGGGTACGGCCATCGGCGCGCTGTCCAGCCGCCGGCGCCACTGGGTGAACAGCCGGGGCCGGTCCACCCCGAGCACCGCGACCGGCACCCCGGCCCGGTGGTAGACGGCGAGGAACCCGCCGTCCGTCGTCGGATCGCCGTCCTCGACCGCCACCTCATCGGCCGCCCTGACCTGCCCGGCGAACTGGATCCGCACGTCGTACTGGTCGGACCAGAAGTACGGCAGCCGCGCCGGCGCCGGCACGGCGCTGCCGAGCAGGGTGGCGACGGCGATGGCGGGCCGCTCCAGGGCCGCGGTCCAGTGCTCGACCCGGTGGGTACGGCCCAGCCGGGGGTCGTACCAGGCCGCACAGTCACCGACCGCGACAACGCCGGGCAGCGCGGTGGCGCCGCCCGCGTCGCAGGGGATGCCGTGCGCCGGGTCGACGCCGGTCGGGAAGAGTCCCGAGCCGGCCAGCCAGTCCAGTTCCGGCCGGGAGCCGACACCGACCACCACCACGTCGGCCGGGACGCTCGCGCCGTCGGTCAGCTCCACGCTGCCGACCCGGCCGGTCGCGGTCACGCCGAAGCCGGCCACGCCCACCCCGCAGCGCAGGTCGACGCCGCGCGCGGTGTGCAGCCGGGCGAGCGCGGCGCCGAGCCGGGTGCCGAGCACCGTGGCCAGCGGCGTGGGCGCGGCTTCCAGCACGGTCACCGGCAGGCCCAGGCCGCGCAGGCTGGCGGCCACCTCCAGGCCGATGAAGCCGGCCCCGATGACCGCGACCCGCTGGGCCGGCACGAGGTCGGCGCGCAGTGCCCAGGCATCGTCCAGGGTGCGCAGGGTGTGTACCCCGGGCAGTGGTGCGCCAGCCAGGGTACGGGCGGCAGCGCCGGTGGCCAGCACGACGCCGTGCGCGCGGACGGCCCGACCGTCGTCCAGCAGCACCGCCTGCTCGGTGGGGTCGAGGCCGACTGCCCGCCGACCGAGCAGCCAGCGCACGCCGAGATCCTCGTCCGGCGCGACGAGCGCCAGGGACTCCTGCGAGCACCGCCCGGCCAGGAACTCCTTGGACAGCGGCGGCCGGTCGTACGGGTGGTGCTGCTCAGCGCCGATGACGGTCAACTGCCCGGCGAAGCCCTGCGCCCGCAGGGCACGGGCGGCGGACAGCCCGGCCAGCCCGGCACCGACCACGGCCACCGTGCGCGGTGGCTCGATCACAGCGTCACCTCGCGCCTGCGGTTTGGCACAGCGTCAACTCGCGTGCGCCCGGTCATGGCGCGGGGGTGCCGGCCGGGGTGCCGATCAGCACGTGCACCGTGCCGTCGCGGACCTCGACGGCGTGGGTACGCACCGGGAGCCGGGCCGGTGGTCCGTCCACCGTGCCGGTGCGCAGGTCGAAGCGGGAGCTGTGCAGCGGGCACTCCACCAGGCAGCCCTCCAGCCAGCCGTCGGCCAGCGAGGCGTCCTGATGGGTGCAGGTGTCGTCGAGTGCGTAGAACTCGCCGTCTTCGGTGTGGAAGACGGTCACCGGAGGGTCGGTGGGCAGCCGGTGGGCGGTGCCCGGCGGGAGCGCGGCGAGGGGGACTTCGACGGTCATGCCGGCCTCTCTGGCGTTGCGTATCGCAAAACATGAAGGAAGCTACGCAACAGATTCGGGCACCCGACCGGTACCTGTCAACGCCCAGATCCATCCTGTCCGGCGTGTACTGTCTGATTTAGGCGGCAATCCCGTGATAGGTATAACTTCATGAATATTGCCTTACGTCGAACCCTTTCCCCCGTGTTCGCCGCTCTCGCCGTCCTCGTCGCGCTGTTGACCGCGCCGGCCCGTGCCGGCTTCGCGGCCAGCCCCGAGGTGTTGACCGCGAACTACCCGGTGATCATGCCCGACGCGCTGGCCGACTCCTCCGCCACCGCCGACCCGCTCACACTGCTCACCCGCAGCGGCGGCACGGTGGGCATCGTCGCGGTCGCCGGCCGGCTCGCCGCCAGCTTCCCGACCCGCTGCGCGGCGGGCGTGGCGGCCGAGTACTGCCCCCGGGCGATCCTGCAGGCCGCGTCGAACCCGGCACACAATCCGGGTACCCGGCCGATGCGGTTCGGCGCGGTGATCGCGCTGGCCGCCACGCAGACCGGCGACGGCGAGAACATCATGCAGAAGGGGTACGCGGCCAGCGGCACCCAGTGGAAGCTCCAGGTCGACGGGGTCGCCGGCAAACCCAGTTGCGTGCTGGCGGGCGGTTCGCCGCACGTCATCTACCAGGTGACCGCGCCGGTCAGCGTCGCCGACGGCGGTTGGCACACGGTCGAGTGCCGGCGCGCCGGCTCGGTGCTGAGGATCGTGGTGGACGCGGTGGCCCGTGGCTCGGTGACCGTCCCGGCCGGCCTGTCGATCACCAACAGCCTGCCGCTGTGCCTGGGCGGCAAGGGCGTGTCGGCCAACAACGACCAGTTCCACGGGTACCTCGACGCCGCCTGGATGTACGTGGGCTGAAACGCTTCCGTGTATCGATCACCGGAAGTGGGTATGCAACTCCGCAGAAAACATTCGGAGGTGTGCGATGTTCAACAACGTACTGCACCGCAAGCCGGCTGGGGATGAGAGCGTCGCCGCCGAGAGCGTCACCACCGAGCGTGACGCCGACGGCAACGTGGTTGCCGAGCGGGTGACCGACCGGGACGCCACCGGCCGGGTCGTCGACGACCGGGTCGTCGAGGATCGGATCGTCGAAGATCAGGACGAGCGCACCGGAACCGCCCGCCGCGCGGGGACGGTGGACACCGTCGAGACCACCCGCGCCCCGCTCGCGGAACGGCCCTCGACGCCGGTCACCGAACGGGTCACGGAGCCGGTCACCGAACCGGTCACGGAGCCGGTCGCGGAGCGCCCGCGCTGGGCGCACAACAGCCTCACCGCCGTCACCGGCCTGGTGGTCGGCGTGGTCGCCCTCGGCACCACCATGACCGGCCTGCTCGCCCCGATCGGCGTGGCACTCGGCGTGGTCGGCGCACTGATCGCGCTGCTCGGCCTGTTCCGGGCCAGCCGGCGCGGGGTCACCGGGCACGGCGCGGCCTTCGTCGGCCTGGTCGCCGCGGTGGCCGCGATGGTCCTCGGAGTGCTGGCCATCCAGGGCGAGCTGTCCTGGCTGAACAGCAACACCGACGAGGTCAACCAGCTGCACAACTGGCTCAACGAGAACTTCACCTGGCTGCGCCGCTGGTAACCGATTCCCCTGGCCGCGCCGCGGTAGCCGATGTTGTCTACCACGGTGCGTGCAGCGCGGGCCGTCCGGAGCGCTCCGGACGGCCCGCGCTTTTATTGACGGTATATATCCGCCGGCGTAGCATCGCCGGCATGACCGGGCCGCTCCAGGAACCGACGTTCCTCATCCTCACCGCACTGGCCAGCGGGCCACTGCACGGCTACGGCGTGATCCAGGAGGTCACCAACCTCTCCGCCGGCCGGGTGGTGCTGCGCCCCGGCACCCTCTACGGGGCCATCGACCGGCTGGTCGACCAGGGCATCGTCCGGCAGGACGGCGAAGAGGTGGTGGACGGCCGGCTGCGCCGCTACTACCGGCTCACCGAGACCGGCGTGACCCTGCTGGAGTCCGAGGCCGCCCGGCTGGCGAGCAACGCCGCGCACGCCCGCACCCGACTCCGCGCCCGTCCCGCCTGACAGCTGTGACCCCCACCCCCGGCAACCGAGGACCCGCCACCACTCTGGCCCGGCGCTATCGGCTGTTGCTGCGGGCCTACCCGGCCGGCTACCGGGCCCGGCGCGGCGACGAACTGGTGGGTACCCTGCTGGACGCCGCGCCGCCCGGCCGGACCTGGCCGTCCGTTGCCGACGTTGTCGACCTGGCGCACTGGGGAGCACGCGAGCGGCTGCGTCGGCCACTGGCCGCCGGGGCACACGAGGGGCTGCGGCTGGCCGCCCCGTACGCGCTCGGGCTCGCCGGCACACTGGCCCTCTTCGCCCTGCTGGTGATCGAACCCGGGCACCGCACGGCCGCCCCGGTGGCCTACGCGGGCTGGCTGGCCGCCCTGCTCACACACGCTCTCGGCGCACGTCGGGCGCTACGCCGGGTGACCGCCGGGGCGATGGCGCTGACCGTCGCGCCGGTCGTCCTCGCAGTACTGCCCGGCATCCAGCGCCCGCCGCTGTGGGTACTCAGCGCGCTGCTGCTGCTCGGCGCGGCGCACCTGGCCGGCACGGCGGACGCGACCGCGCCGCCCGAGCCGACCGAGCGGCTGCTGGTCAGCGCGGGCGCGTTGGTGGCCGCCGCGCTGACCCGGGTTGCGCTGACCGCCTGGCGGCCACCGGGCAACGAGATCAGCTACTTCCAACCCGGCCTGTACCTGATCGGCCTGGTCTTCGGCGCGGTGGTGCTCGGTCTCGGCGCAGCCGCGCTGGCCGCCGCCCGACGCCGGGAACCGGCCCGGCCGTGGCTGTGGGCGGCGCTGCTGATCGCGCTGCCGGGTAGCTGGCTCGGCCCGGCGCCGCTGGGGACGCGGTGGTCGACGGCGCCGTTCCTCGGCCAGCTCAGTCAGGCCACCGCGCCCGGCTTCGGGAGGCTGGCCCAGGTGCTCGCCGGTTCGGTCGCGGTGCTCGCCGCGATGGCCGCGCTGACACCGACCCCGGCCGCGCCCGGTGCGCCGGCCCGGCGACTACGGCTGGCCGGTGGCGTCGCCGTCGGGGTGGCTGCCGGGTTGGCCGGCGCCGCTCGCCGTGCTGCCGGGAACGGCCAGTGCGACGGGCCGGCTGCTGGCCGGGTGCTGGCTGGTCGCCGCGCTGCTGCACACCCGGCGTGAACGAGCCGGCCGGCTCGGCGCGGGCCTGCTCGGGCTGGCCGGCACGGCACTGGTCACGCTCGCCGGGGTCTCCGGCTGGCGGCTGCCCGGCACCGGCGGTCCGACCGGCGTCGGCGCGCCCGGCGGGTGGCCGGTGCTCGCGGCGTCGACGCTGCTCGCCGCGGTGGCGCTGGCCGCTGCGGCGGTGCGGCCGGGCGACGACCGGGTGGCTCGGGGGTACCCGGTCCCCGTCGCCCTGCTCACCGCCGCAGCCGCCAGCGCCATCACGGTGTACGACGCGGACTGGCGCCTCGCCGCGCCCAGCGCCGACCATCCGCCGCTGGCGCTGACCCTGGTGGCCGTCCCGTTCGCGCTGGCCGTCAGCGCCGGGCTGCGGATCGTGCGCAGCCCGGACGGCCCACGCCGGGCCGGCGCCGTGGCGCTGCTGTGTGGACTGGGCTGGCTGGCCGTCTGGGCGCTGCCCCGACTGCCGTCCTGGGGCCCGGTGCTGATCGCCGTCCCGCTCGGCGCGCTGGTGGCCGGCGCGGTCCACGCCGGGATCCGCCGACCCGGACCGGCCGCCTGACCCACCCACCTGTGCCGGGCGCGCCCGATCGGCCGCGGTGCGGCCGATCGCAGCAGCCGTCAGCCGGGCAGTTGGTCAGCGTGCACGGCGACCCGGGCGACGCGGCGGAGTCGGGGCCGTCGGGTCCGGGACGGCGGTGCCGAACAGCGCGGCCAGCGCGGCCGGGTTGTCGTTGCGGGCGGCCCGGTTGCGGCGCTGGTGCCCGCACTGCTCACAGCGTTGCACCAGGACGTGCTGACCGCCCTCGAAGAGCACCCCGACCGGGCGCATCAGCCCGCCACAGTCGGCCGCCCGGTCCCCCGGCGCGACATCGACGTGCCGGGACCACAGGCACTTCGGGCAGTGGTTGGTGTACCCGTTGCCGCGGACCGGCGCGGCACAGTGCCCGCAGACGAAGTCCTCGCGGGTACGCCGGAACTGGGCGCCGTCGGTCACCTGTTCAGGCTATCCATCCCCGATCGGGGCACTGAACTGCGACCATCGACGGATGGGCTTCATCATCCGGACCATCGTGACGGCGGTCGCGCTCTGGGTCGCCACCGCGCTGGTCAGCGGGATCACCGTGGACGCCAGCACCACCGCCCGCAACATCGGCGTGCTGCTCATCGTCGCGCTGGTGATCGGGGTGATCAACGCCTTCCTCAAGCCGATCATCAAGGTGCTCGGCTGCCCGCTCTACGTGCTCACCCTCGGGCTGTTCGCGCTGGTGGTGAACGCCCTGTTGCTGGAGCTGACGAGTTGGATCACCGATCAGCTCAACGTGCCGTTCCACGTGGACGGCTTCTGGTCGGCGTTCTGGGGGGCCATCATCATCGGCGTGGTGAGTTGGCTGCTCAACCTGTTCGTCCCGGACAGCGCCACCGACCGGTGAGCCGGGCCGCTGCCGGGCCGCTGCCGCCGCCCCGGCTGGCACCGAATGATGGCCGTTGACCTGGTGACTTGCCCGAGGCAAGCGCATTAGTCTGCGCGGATGCAGCGGACCGACTTCACCGCGATGCCGTGCTCGATCGCCCGAACCCTGGCCGTCATCGGCGAGGCGTGGACACCGTTGATCCTGCGCGACATCACCTTCGGGCTGACCCGCTTCGACGAGTTGCAGCGCGACCTCGGGGTGGCCACCAACGTGCTGACCGACCGGCTGAACACCCTGGTCGCGGGCGGTCTGGTGACCCGGGAGCCGTACCAGACCCGACCGCTGCGGCACCGCTACGAACTCACCGAGGCCGGCGCCGACCTGCTGCCGGTGCTGCTGGCGCTGCTGCGCTGGGGCGACCGGTGGACCGACGACGGGCACGGCGCGCCGGTCACCATCGTGCACCGGGAATGTGGCCAGGCCACCACGGCACTACTGGTGTGCGCCGCGTGCAAGCGCCCGCTGGTACCCGAGAACGTGTCGGCCCGTACCGGCCCCGGTGGCGTCCGCGGCCCCGGCGCGTACCTGCTGCCGGGCTGGCTGACCGCCCCCGGCCGGCCGGACGCCCAGCGCGACGCACCGGTACCCAACGTCACCGGCCACGGCCGCTACGCTCCGAGCCGCCGCCCGCACCCGACCGGCTGAGCCCGGGCTGCGCCCCTACTCCTCTTCGCCGTCGTCGACCAGGTAGACGCCGTCGACGGTGCCGTCGCTGCCCGCGTCGAGCAGCTCGACATCGGCTATCCCGTCGCCGTCGGTGTCGGCGACGTAGACCAGGTCCGCTCCGTCGGCGTAGACGTCCACCACGTCCGGTGTGCCGTCGCCGTCCACGTCCACCTTGCCGGTGGCGATGTACTCGCTCATGGCCGCTCCCTGTCCGCTTCGTAGCTGTGCCCGAACGGTAGTCCCCCAGGCACCGGCGCGCATCCCGGCCCGATCCGGCGGACAGGCCCGGTCGAGTCGGCCGCAGTCAGTCGGTCGGGGCCATCAGGTCGGCGATGGTCACCTCGTCGAAGACCCGCCGGGTGGCCTGCTCGGCGGCGAGCCAGATGGCGCCCAGTCGGGCGGTCAGCTCGTCGCCGGCGCCCGACGTCGGGCTCGGCGCACCGGCCGGCGCAGCGCCCGCGTCGAGGATCCGGACCACATCGCCGAGCCGGATCTGCCCGGCAGGCAGGGCCAGCGCGTACCCGCCGACCGCGCCGCGCCGGGCGTAGACCAGGTCGGCGCGGCGCAGTTCGGCGAGCACGTCGTAGAGGTACCCGAGTGGGATGCGCTGTTGTTGTGCGAGTGTGTGGGCGCTGACCGTGTCCGGCTCGGCAACGGCCAGGGCGAGCAGCGCCCGGACCGCGTACTCCAGCCGGGCCGGGATCCGCGTCGTCCCCCGTCCGGTGGTGGTCATCCGCCGGCGACTGCCAGCGTGCGTGCCCGGGCGTTGGGCCGCAGGTGGACGACGCTGCCGACGGCGAGATTCAGGCTGGCTGCCTCGCCCCGGGTGAGCTGCGCGACGACTTCGCGACTCGCCGGTACCAGGCCTTCGACGTCCTCGCCCGCGCCGGCCAGCGTCGCGGCGCTGACCGTTGTCGCCTCGACTGCGCCGGCGGCGATGGTGGTCTCCACCCGGACCTCGAAGCCGAGCCGGACCACCCGGTCCACGGTGGCCGGGATGCTGCCCGGCTCGGGGGTGCCGAGCAGTTCGATGTCGTGCGGCCGGACCAGCTGGCCGCCGAGGGTGGTGACCGCGCCGAGGAAGCTCATCACGAACGGGTTGGCCGGGTTCTCGTAGATCTCGTCGGGGCTGCCGACCTGCTCGACCACGCCGCCGGCGAGCACCACGATGGAGTCGGCGACGTCCATCGCCTCCTCCTGGTCGTGGGTGACGAAGACGGTGGTCACGTGCACCTCGTCGTGCAGCCGGCGCAGCCAGGTGCGCAACTCCTTGCGGACCTGGGCGTCCAGCGCGCCGAACGGCTCGTCGAGCAGCAGCACCTCGGGCTCGACGGCGAGCGCCCGGGCCAGCGCCATCCGCTGCCGCTGGCCGCCGGAGAGCTGCGCCGGGTACCGGTCGGCCAACTGCTCCAGGTGCACGAGTTCGAGCAGTTCGTTGACCCGCTTGCGGATCTCCGCCTTGGGCCGCTTGCGGATCTCCAGCCCGAAGGCGACGTTGCGGAACACGCGTCAGGTGCTTGAACGCCGCGTAGTGCTGGAAGACGAAGCCGACGTTGCGCCGCTGCGGGGAGAGCCGGGTGGCGTCCACGCCGGAGATCACCACCTGTGCCGGTGTCCGGCTGCTCCAGCCCGGCGATCACCCGCAGCAGGGTCGACTTGCCGCCGCCGCTCGGGCCGAGCAGCGCGGTCAGCGAACCGTCCGCGATGTCCACCGAGACGTCCTTGCAGCACCGGGGTCTTCGCCGAAGGACTTGTTGACGTCGCGCACTTCGATTGCCATCAGCGGCTTCCCTTGGGGCGCAGGAGCTTGGTCAGCAGCAGGGTGACGATCGCGATCAGCGCGAGCACGGTGGCCGCGGCGAACGCGGCCGTCTGGTCGTAGTTCTGGTACCGCTCCTCGACGAACAGCGTCAGGGTCTGGGTCTGCGCCGACCAGCCGGCCGGAGACCACCGCCACCGCGCCGTACTCGCCGAGCGCCCGGGCCAGGCAGAGCACCACGCCGTAGGCGAGCGCCCAGCGGATGCCGGGGATGGTGATCCGGCGGAACGTCTGCCACCGGCCGGCGCCCAGCGTGTGCGCGGCCTGCTCCTGCTCCTCGCCCATCTCCTCGCAGCACCGGCACGATCGCCCGGACCACCAGCGGCAGCGACACGAAGACGGTGGCCAGCACCATGCCCGGGCGTGCGAGAAGATGACCTGGATGCCGTGCCGCTCCAGCCAGCCGCCGGCCGGCGCGTACTTGCCGTACACCAGGATCAGCGCGAGCCCGACGACCACCGGCGAGACCGCCAGCGGCAGGTCGATCAGCGCGCTGAGGATGCCGCTTGCCGGGGAAGTTGCGGCGGGCCAGCAGCAGCGCGGTGACCGACGCCGAAGACGGTGTTGAGCACCACCGCCCAGATGCGCGACCTGGAGCGTCACCTTGAAGGCGTGCACCGCGTCGTCGGTGGTCAGCGCGTCGAAGACCGGGCCGAGGCCGTCGCTCGAAGGTGCGCCAGCCGATCAGGCCGACCGGGAGGACCAGCAGGAACAGCAGGTAGACCAGGGCGACGCCGCGCAGCGCGTACTTAGCCACGGCGGGACCCCCAACGCTGGACGAGGTCGAGCAGCGAGCAGCACCACGAACGCGACCACCAGCAGCGCCGTCGAGATGGCCGCGGCGCCGTTGGTGCTGGTCGCTCTCGATGCGGCCGTAGATGTTCACCGCGGCGACCTGGGTGTGCAGCGGGATGTTGCCGGTGATCAGGATCGGTCGAGCCGAACTCGGCGATCGCCCGGGTGAAGGCCAGGCCGGCGCCGGAGATCATCGCGGGTACCAGGTTGGGCAGGACGATCCGGCGGAAGGTGGTCCACGGCGCCGGCGCCCAGCGAGTGCGCCGCCTGCTCCATGTCCCGGTCGAGCTCCAGCAGCACCGGCTGCACGGTGCGCACCACGAACGGCAGCGTGACGAACAGCAGGGCCACCACCACACCGACCCGGGTGTACGCGAGGTTGATGTGCAGCGGGCTGTTCGCGCCGTACGAGCGCCAGCAGCACCAGGCCGGCGACGATGGTCGGCAGCGCGAACGGCAGGTCGATCAGCGCGTCGACGACGGCCTTGCCGGGGAACGAGTCGCGGACCAGCACCCAGGCGATGAGGGTGCCCATCACCACGTTGATCAGCGCGACCAGCGCCGAGGCGACGATGGTGAGCTTGAGCGCGGCCCAGGCGTCCGGGGTGGTGATCGCGGCCCAGAACGCCGACCAGCCGCCCTTGGTCGCCGTGCCAGACCACCGCGGCGAGCGGGATCAGCACGATCAGGCTGAGGTAGCAGCACCGCGGAGCCCAGCCCGCAGCCCGGTGCCCGGCGGCGGCGCGGGCGGACCCGCGGCGGCTTGTCCGGCGCGGCGGCGGAGGCGCCGCGACCGGGCCCGGCGTGAGTGCCGGACCCGGTCGCGAGTTCGCGTTCAGTGGTGGCCACGGCTACTTGGAGGCCGTCGGGCTCGGTGCGGCCGAGGTGGCGATGCCCAGCTTCTGCTCGATGCGTGGCCATCACGCTCTTGCTCGGGTCGAACAGGTCCTTGTTCACCTTGGACCAGCCACCCAGGTCCTTGATGGTGAACAGCTGCGCCGGGGTCGGGAAGCTCGGGCCGCCGGCGCCCTTGACGACCGGCCGGTACCCGTTCTCGGCGTAGATCTTCTGCGCGGCCGGCGGTGTGCAGCAAGTCCAGGAACGCCTTGGCCTCGGTCGGGTGCGCGCTGTTGGTGGTGACCGCGATCGGGTTCTCGATCAGGATGGTGGCGTCCGGCACCGTGTAGTCGATCGTCCTGCTCGTTCTTCTGCGCGAAGATCGCCTCGTTCTCGTACGAGATGATCGCGTCACCCTTGCCGGAGGTGAAGGTCTGCAGCGACGCCCGGCCGCTGCTGTCCTGCACCGGCACGTTGTTGAACAGCGCCTGCAGGTACGCCGCGCCGGTCGCCTTGTCCGCGCCCTTGTTGGACTTGGCGCCGTAGCCGGCGAGGATGTTCCACTTGGCGCCGCCCGAGGTGAACGGGTTCGGGGTGAGCACCTGGACGCCCGGCTTGGTCAGGTCGTCCCAGTCCGTTGATGCTTCTTCGGGTTGCCCTTGCGGGTGCCGATCACCGCCACCGAGTCGGTGATCATGCCCTTGTACTGGTCGCTGTTCCAGCGACGCGTCGACCAGCTTGGCGGTGACCAGGCGGGTGATGTCCGGCTCCAGCGAGAAGGCCACGAGGTCGGCCTTGAGTCCGGCGGCGACCGCCCGGCTCTGGTCGCCGGAGGCGCCGTAGGACTGGGTGAACTTGATGTTCTTGCCGCCGTCGGTCTTCTGGTACGCCTTGATGAGCGCCTCGTACGCCGCCTGCGGCGTGGAGTACGCCACCAGCGACAGGGTCACGGTCGGCTTGTCGCTCTTGGAGTCCCCACCGCAGGCGGTCAGTGACGCGGCGGCAACGGTGAGTGCAGCGACTGCGGCGATTGCCCTGATCTTCGGCCCCACTATGCCCATCCCTAGTTTGTCGACTTGAGTAGTAGGAAATATAGGCTTGATGGGAACGATGGGTCAAGCTCCGATCATCAACCGTTCATATGAATTGATGGCAGCACTCAGCCGACGGCCGGCTCACCCGACCGGCCGGCACCCCCGCCGAACGGCCCGGCACCCACCTCGATCAGCCACCGCGGCCGGTTCGCCAACGGGTGGGGCAGCGGCGTGGAGATCGCGATCCGCTCCCCGAACATGAAGCGGGACAACACATCCGGGGATCAGACCGTGATCTTGAAGCCCCAGTCCCCGGTCAGGACCAGGCGGTGGGGTCGAGCGCGAGCGCGCGGACCCGGTCGGGGAGTTGCTTGGCGGCGACCTCGGCGATGGTGACCAGCTCGAGGATCTCCCGCTCGCTGGCCCGCAGGGCGATCCAGACCTCCTGCAGGGCCTCGGCCGAGCCGGAGTAGCCGACCTTCTCCGGGCGCTGGCCGCGCACGTTCGCGAGTGGACCGTCGATCACCCGGATGATGTCGGCGAGGGTGATCTCGGTGGCCGGGCGGGCCAGCCGGTACCCGCCCTCCGGGCCGCGCTGCGCGGTGACCACGCCGCCCCGGCGCAGTTGCAGCAGGATGCTCTCCAGGAACTTCGGCGGGATGCCCTGCCGCTCGGCCAACTGCTCCGCGGTGACCGGGCCGGGCACGCCGTCGGCAGCCTGGTGCGCGGCGGCCAACTCGACGGCGGCGCGCAGCGCGTAGTCCACCCGGGCAGAGAGTCGCATTCCTTGATTATCACGCAACACCCCACGCACCGGGCACACCGGGCCCCAGGCACTCAGCGGCCCGGCTGCGCCGCCACCCCGGAGCGCGGGCGGTCGGCACGGGACGGATCGGCAGCGGGCGGGTCAGCCGCCGACGCGGCGGAGCAGGCCTTCCTGTACGGCGCTGGCGATGTGCCGGCCGTCTGCGGTGAACATCCGGCCGGTGGCCAGGCCCCGGGCGTCCGAGGCGGACGGGCTCCAGCAGTCGTAGAGGAACCAGTCGTCGGCCCGGAACGGGCGGTGGAACCACAGCGCGTGGTCCAGGCTGGCGCCCATCACCCCGCCCGGTCCCCAGACTTCGCCGTGCACGGCGAGCACCGAGTCGAGCAGGGTCAGGTCGGAGGCGTAGGTCAGCGCGCACGCGTGCAGCAGCGGGTCGTCGGGCAGCTTGCCGTCGATCCGCATCCAGACCCGCTGGCGGCGGTTGGCCGGCCGTTCGCCGGCCGGTACCCAGCCGGGTTCGTCGAGGTAGCGGGCGTCGATCGGGCGCGGGATGGTCTGGAAGATCATCAACCGATCCGGGTACGGCGCCAGCCACTGCGCCATCGTCGGCGCCTCGTCCGGGCTCGGCAGCCCGGCCGGCTCGGCTCCTGGTGGTCGATGCCGGACTCGGGGACGTGGAACGAGGCCGACATGAAGAAGATGACCTTGCCGTGCTGGGAGGCGACCGAGCGGCGGACCGAGAAGGTACGCCCGTCCCGGATGTTCTCCACCGCGTACCGGATCGGCTCGTGCGGGTCACCGGGACGGACGAAGTACCCGTGCAGCGAGTGCACCCACCGGTCGCCCGGCACCGTCCGGCCGGCCGCGACCAGCGCCTGGGCGGCCACCTGGCCGCCGAAGACCCGCTGCAGGCCGACCTTCGGGCTGACGCCCTGGAACAGCGCGTCGTCGGTCTGTTCCAGGTCGAGCAGGGCCAGCAGCTCGTCGACGGCGCTCTGCCCCGTGACCTGCCCGGTGACCGGCTCGGTCAACGCGTGTCCACCAACGAACCGAGCTGGTGTACCCGCAGCGTGTTGGTCGAGCCCGGGGTTCCGGGCGGGCTACCGGCCACCACCACGACGTAGTCGCCGGCGTTCGCCAGGCCCAGTTGCAGCAGGGTCCGGTCGACCTGGCGGAACATGTCGTCGGTGTGGTGCACGTAGGGCACCAGGTAGCTCTCCACGCCCCAGGAGAGCTGGAGCTGGCCGCGGGCCGAGGGCTCCGGGGTGAGCGCGAACAGCGGCAGGTTGGAGTGCAGTCGGGCCAGCCGGCGCACGGTGTCACCGGTCTGCGAGAAGGCGACCAGCGCCTTCGCCCCGATCGAGTTGGCGATGTTGACGGCCGCGCTGGTCAGCGCGCCGCCGCGGGTACGCGGGTCGTGCAGCAGGCGGGGTACCGCGAAGGAGCCGGCCTCGGTGGTCTCCACGATCCGGGCCATGGTGGCGACGGTGAGCACCGGGTACTTGCCCACGCTGGTCTCGCCGGAGAGCATCACCGCGTCCGCGCCGTCGAGCACCGCGTTGGCGACGTCGGAGGCCTCGGCCCGGGTCGGCCGCGAGTTCTCGATCATCGAGTCGAGCATCTGGGTGGCCACGATCACCGGCTTCGCCGACTCCCGGCCGAGCTGCACGCACCGCTTCTGCACCAGGGGTACCTGGTCGAGCGGCATCTCCACGCCGAGGTCGCCACGGGCCACCATGATCGCGTCGAAGGCGTCGACGATGGCCTCGAGGTTGGCCACCGCCTCCGGCTTCTCGATCTTGGCGATGACCGGCCGGCGTACCCCGACCTCGTCCATGATGTCGTGGACCAGCTTGATGTCGTCCGGCGAACGGACGAACGACAGGGCGACCAGGTCGACTCCGAGGGAGAGCGCGAAGCGCAGGTCCTCGGCGTCCTTGTCGGACATCGCCGGCACGCTGACGGCCACGTTGGGCAGCGAGACGCCCTTGTTGTTGGAGACCGGGCCGCCCTCGACCACCAGGCACTCGATCTCGGTGCCGCCGCTGACCGCCTTGACCTCCACAGCCACCCGGCCGTCGTCGATCAGCAGCCGGTCGCCCGCCTTCACCTCGGCCGGCAGCTTGCGGTAGGTGCAGGAGACCCGGTCGGGGTACCGAGGATGACCTCGCTGGTGATCACCACGCTGTCGCCGGTGCGCCACTCGTGCGGGCCGTCCGCGAACTTGCCCAGGCGGATCTTGGGGCCCTGCAGGTCGGCGAGGATGCCGACCGGCTTGCCGGCCGCCTCGGCGGCTTCCCGGACCCGGCGGTAGATCTGCTCGTGGTCGGCGTGCGAGCCGTGGCTGAAGTTGAGTCGGGCGACATCCATGCCGGCGTCAATCAGGCCCCGGATGCGCTCGGGACTGGCGACGGCGGGGCCCATGGTACAAACGATCTTGGCGCGGCGCTTCACGGACATGAGGCTAGGCCTTCCGGTGTTCGGGCGGTCAGCCGCCCGGGCGTTGCGGGGGAAACGTCCGGTTAAGGATTCCCTCCTCCGGACGACCCGCCAGCAACGTCGGTGGCAGTCAGAGGCGATCGTATGCCTACCCGCCCCCACCCCCGACCGGCAGGTACCCGAGCCGACAGACCCCGCCCGACCCCGGACGCCGTCAGTTCGCAGTCGTTGGGGGTCGTCCCAGCTCGGACGACCCCCAACGACCCCACGGTCAACAGGCGTCAGCGGGTGCTGGCGGCCAGGGGGGCGGCGGCGGGGTGGACCGGCGCCGGGAGGCTGCCGGCGCCACCGAGGTAGGTGTGGATCGCGGCGGCCGCGGCGCGGCCCTCGGCGATCGCCCAGACGATCAGCGACGCGCCCCGGTGCATGTCGCCGGCCACGAAGACGCCTCGGCGCCCGGTCTGCCAGTTGGCGTCGGTGTCGATGCCGCCGCGCCGGTTGCGGGCCAGGCCGGACTGCTCCAGCAGCGGACCGTCCTCGGTACCCTCGAAGCCGATCGCCAGCAGCACCAGGTCGGCCGGGATCAGCCGCTCGGTACCCGGCACCACGGTCACCGATCCGCCGGCCGTCGACCTTCTCCACCACCACTTCGGCCAGCCGGATCTGCTCCAGCCGAGACGTACCCACGAACTCCTGCACCGCCACCGCGAAGGTGCGCTCGCCGCCCTCCTCGTGCGCCGGGTACTGGCGCAGGATCCACGGCCAGGTCGGCCACGGGTCGCGCCCCTCGTCCCGGGCCTGCGGCGGCAGCGGGTAGATGTCGAGCTGGGTGACGCTGGCCGCGCCCTGCCGGTGGGCCACCCCCAGGCAGTCGGCGGCGGTGTCGCCACCACCGATGATGATCACGTGCTTGCCGGCGGCGTCGATCTCGGCGCCCGGCGAGCGGCCGGCCACCACCCGGTTCGAGGCGACCAGGTGCTCCATCGCCAGGTGTACGCCGGGCAGCGCGCGGCCGGCGGTGTCCGGCATGTCCCGGCCGGCCAGCGCCCCGGCGGCCAGCAGCACCGCGTCGTGCCGCTCGCGCAGCTCGGCGACGGTGACGTCGGTGCCGATCGCGCAGCCGGTGACGAACTGGACGCCCTCGGCCGTCAACTGCTCAAGCCGCGCGTCGATGTGCTGCTTCTCCAGCTTGAAGTCGGGGATGCCGTAGCGCATCAGGCCGCCGAGGGCGTCGTCGCGCTCGTACACGGTGACCGCGTGCCCGGCCCGGGCCAGCTGCTGCGCGGCGGCCAGCCCGGCCGGGCCGGAGCCGACCACGGCCACACGTCTTGCCGGAGCGCTCCGGCGCCGGCTGCGGGGTGACCAGACCCAGCTCGAACGAGCGGTTGGTGATCTCGACCTCGACCTGCTTGATGGTGACCGCGTTGCCGCCGCCGATGCCCAGCACGCAGGCCGCCTCGCACGGTGCCGGGCAGAGCCGGCCGGTGAACTCCGGGAAGTTGTTCGTCGCGTGCAGCTGCTCGCTGGCGTACTCCCACTGCCCGGTACGGACCAGGTCGTTCCAGTCCGGGATCCGGTTGCCCAGCGGGCAGCCGTGGTGGCAGAACGGGATGCCGCAGTCCATGCAGCGGGTGGCCTGCTCGCGGATCAGCGAGTCGGACGCGGCCGGGTACACCTCGTGCCAGTCCAGGATGCGCACCGGCACCGGCCGCCGGGCGGGCAGCTTGCGCTCGTAGCGCAGGAAGCCCTGCGGGTCAGGCATTGACGGCCTCCAATGGGAGGGCCGCGGCGCAGGGGCTGCGAACAGCTCCGCCATCACGGCGTCGTCGATGTCGCGACCGGCGGCCTCGGCGGCCCGGATGGCCTGCACGACCCGCCGGTAGTCGCGCGGCACCACGGCGGTGAACTCCTCGACGGCCGCTCCCAGTCGGCCAGCAGCCGTTCGGCGACCGCCGAGCCGGTCTCCGCGAAGTGCTTGCTCGACCAGGGCGTGCAGCTCCGCCGCGTCGGCGGGGGCCACCGGCTCCAGGTCGACCAGTTCCCGGTTGACCAGCTCCGGGCGCAGCCGCCAGACGTAGGCGGTGCCGCCGGACATGCCGGCCGCGAAGTTGCGCCCGGTCGGGCCGAGCACCACCACAGTGCCGCCGGTCATGTACTCGCAGCCGTGGTCGCCGACGCCCTCGACGACCGCGACGGCGCCGGAGTTGCGCACCGCGAACCGCTCGCCGACCCGGCCGCGCAGGTACAGCTCGCCGCCGGTCGCTCCATAGAGGATGGTGTTGCCGGCGATGATCTGCTCCTCGGCCACGAACGGCGCGGTCTCGTCCGGCCGGACCACGAGCCGGCCACCGGACAGCCCCTTGCCGACGTAGTCGTTGGCGTCGCCGTACAGGCGCAGCGTCACCCCGCGCGGCAGGAACGCCCCGAACGACTGCCCGGCGGTGCCGTGCAGGGTGATCTCGATGGTGTCGTCGGGCAGCCCGGCCGCCACCGAACCGGCGGGTCACCTCGCCGCCGAGCATCGCGCCGACACTGCGGTGCTCGTTGCGCACGCTGGTGGCGTAACGCACCGGGGAGCCGTCGACCAGCGCCGGTGCGGCCGCCCGGAGCAGCTCGTTGTCCAGCGCCTTGGCCAGCCCGTGGTCCTGGTCGCGGACCTTGTGCAGGGCGCCGTCGGGGGCCACGTCGGGCAGCGCGAGCACCGGGGCGAGGTCGAGGCCGCGGGCCTTCCAGTGCTCGATCGCCGGTACGGTGTCGAGCAGCTCGACGTGGCCGACCGCCTCGTCCATGGTGCGGAAGCCGAGCTGGGCCAGGAGCTCGCGGACCTCCTCGGCGAGGAAGAGGAAGAAGTTCTCGACGAACTCCGGCTGGCCGGTGAACCGGGCCCGCAGCGTCGGGTTCTGGGTGGCGATGCCGACCGGACAGGTGTCCAGGTGGCAGACCCGCATCATCACGCAGCCCTCGACGATCAGCGGCGCGGTGGCGAAGCCGAACTCCTCGGCGCCGAGCAGCGCCGCGATGATGACGTCCCGGCCGGTCTTGAGCTGACCGTCGACCTGCACGGTGACCCGGTCCCGCAGCCCGTTGGCGAGCAGCGTCTGCTGGGTCTCGGCCAGCCCCAGCTCCCACGGCGAGCCGGCGTGCTTGAGCGAGTTGAGCGGCGAGGCGCCGGTACCGCCGTCGTGGCCGGAGATCAGGATGACGTCGGCCTTGGTCTTGGCGACCCCGGCCGCGACCGTGCCGACGCCCACCTCGGCGACCAGCTTCACGTGGACCCGGGCGGCCGGGTTGACGTTCTTCAGGTCGTAGACGAGCTGGGCCAGGTCCTCGATCGAGTAGATGTCGTGGTGCGGCGGCGGCGAGATCAGCCCGACGCCCGGGGTGGCGTGCCGGGTCTTGGCGATCCACGGCCACACCTTGTTGCCGGGCAGCTGGCCGCCCTCGCCGGGCTTCGCGCCCTGGGCCATCTTGATCTGCAGGTCGTCGGCGTTGACCAGGTATTCGCTGGTGACCCCGAACCGGCCGGAGGCGACCTGCTTGACGGCGCTGCGCCGGGCCGGGTCGTAGAGCCGCTCGACGTCCTCGCCGCCCTCGCCGGTGTTGGACTTGGCGCCCAGCCGGTTCATCGCGATCGCCAGCGTCTCGTGCGCCTCGGCGGAGATCGAGCCGTAGCTCATCGCGCCGGTGGCGAACCGCTTGACGATCTCGCTGGCCGGCTCGACCTCGCTGATGTCCACCGGCTCGCGCTCGGTCAGGTCGAAGTCGAACAGGCCACGCAGCGAGCCGGCGTCCCGGGCCAGTCCGTCCACAGTGGACGTGTACTGCTTGAAGACGTCGTACTGCTTGGTCCGGGTGGCGTGCTGGAGCAGGAACACCGTCTCCGGGTTGAACAGGTGCACCTCGCCCTCGCGGCGGTACTGGTACTCCCCGCCGACCTCCAGCCGCCGGTGCGCCCGCTCGGCCTCGTTCGCCGGGTACGCCCGCGAGTGCCGCTGCGCCACCTCGTCGGCGATCTCGTTCAGCCCGATGCCGCCGATCTGGCTGGTGGTCCCGGTGAAGTACCGGTCCACCATGGCCCGGTCGAGGCCGACCGCCTCGAACACCTGCGCCCCGCAGTACGAGGAGACGGTGGAGATGCCCATCTTCGACATGATCTTCAGGACGCCCTTGGCGAGCGCCTTGACGTAGTTGCGGACCGCCTTGTGCGGGTCGATGCCGGGCAGCGCGCCGGTCAGGATCAGGTCCTCGACGCCCTCGAAGGCCAGGTACGGGTTGACCGCGGCCGCGCCGTACCCGATCAGGGTGGCGACGTGGTGCACCTCCCGGCAGTCCCCGGACTCGACCACCAGCGCCACCTGGGTACGGGTCTGCTCGCGGATCAGGTGCTGGTGCACCACGGCGGTCAGCAGCAGCGACGGGATCGGCGCGAGGTCGGCTGTGGAGTCGCGGTCGGAGAGGACCAGGATGCGTACGCCGTCCTCGATCGCCTCGGAGACGTGCCGGCAGATGTCGACCAGCCGGTCCCGCATGCCCTTGCCGCCGTCGCGGACCCGGTAGAGCCCGGAGACCCGGACGGCCTGGAAGCCGGGCAGGTCGCCGTCCTCGTCCACCGACAGGATCTTGGCGAGTTCGTCGTTGTCGATCACCGGGCCGGGCAGCACGATCTGCCGGCAGGACGCCGGCTGCCGGGTCGAGCAGGTTGCCCTCCGGCCCGATGGTGTGCGCCAGGCTGGTCACCAGCTCCTCCCGGATGGCGTCCAGCGGCGGGTTCGTCACCTGCGCGAACAGCTGGGAGAAGTAGTCGTAGAGCAGCCGGGGACGCTGCGACAGCACGGCGATCGGGGTGTCGGTGCCCATCGAGCCGAGCGGCTCGGCCCCGGTCCGCGCCATCGGCGCGAGCAGGATCTTCAGCTCTTCCTCGGTGTACCCGAAGGTCTGCTGCCGGCGCTGCACCGAGTCGTGGGTGTAGACGACGTGCTCGCGCTCGGGCAGGTCGTCCAGCTTCATCAGGCCGGCGTGCAGCCAGTCCTGGTACGGCGCGGCGGCGGCCAGGTCAGCCTTGATCTCCTGGTCTTCGATGATCCGGCCGGCGGCCGTGTCGACCAGGAACATCTTGCCCGGCTGGAGCCGACCCTTGGCGACCACCGTGGCCGGGTCGAGGTCGAGGACGCCGGCCTCGCTGCCGAGCACCACAAGTCCGTCGCTGGTGTGCCACCAGCGGCCGGGGCGCAGGCCGTTGCGGTCGAGTACCGCGCCGATGACCGTGCCGTCGGTGAAGCCGACCGCGGCCGGCCCGTCCCACGGCTCGACCAGGCTGGCGTGGAACTGGTAGAAGGCGCGCCGGCCCGGCTCCATGGCCGGGTCGTTCTCCCACGCCTCCGGGATCATCATCAGCACCGCGTGCGGCAGGCTGCGCCCGGCCAGGTGCAGCAACTCCAGCACCTCGTCGAAGTTCGCCGAGTCGGAGGCCTCCGGCGTGCATATGGGAAACATCCTTCGGATGTTGCCTGGAATCAATGGTGTCGCTAGGAGAGCCTCACGGGCGGCCATCCAGTTGCGGTTGCCCCGGATCGTGTTGATCTCGCCGTTGTGCGCGATCAGCCGGTACGGGTGCGACAGCGGCCAGGACGGGAAGGTGTTCGTGGAGAACCGGCTGTGTACCAGCGCGATCGCGCTGTCCACCCGCTCGTCGGTGAGGTCCGGGAAGAACGTGACGAGCTGGTCCGGGGTGAGCATGCCCTTGTAGACCACGGTGCGCCCGGACAGCGACGGGAAGTGCACGCCGATGCCCCGCTCCCGGGTCTCCCGCTCGGCCTGCTTGCGCACGCAGAACGCCACCCGCTCCAGCTCCATGCCGGTCAGCGGGGTCCCGGCGGGGCCGGCGTCGGTGGAGGTCAGCCGGTGTGCGGCGAGGAACAGCTGGCGGATCCGCGGGCGGGCGGCGAGTGCGGTCGCGCCCAGCCCGTCGGGGTTCACCGGGAGGTCGCGCCAGCCGAGCACGTCGGCGCCCTCGACCAGTGCGTACTTCTCGATCACGGTGACCGCGCGGGCCTCGTCAGCCGGTACGGTCGGCAGCATCACCAGGCCGGTCACATACTGGCCGGCGGGCGGCAGCTCGAAGTCCACTTCGGCGCGGTAGAACGCGTCCGGCACCTGGATCAGGATGCCGGCGCCGTCCCCGGTGTTCTCCTCGGCGCCCCGGGCACCCCGGTGGTCGAGGCGACACAGTGCGGACAACCCACGCACGACAACCGAGTGCGAACGACGCCCCTCGATGTCAGCGACGAACGCGACGCCACACGCGTCATGCTCGTTGGCAGGGTCGTACAGCCCCGCGGGGTACGGCTGTGCCATCGGACCTCCTGACGTCTGCTTCCGGGGATGTTCTTCCGGAGATTGGTGCGGTGGGACGACGTCGGCCCGGCGTGTTTTGTTGAGTCTACGTTAATCGTCGGTGCAGGCAGCAGTACCGACCGGATCACAGCTGGCCCCCTGGGAACCAGGAGGCAGGTGGCGGTGTGTTATGGGCGTGTTACGGGCCGGCTGGCGGCTTCAGCTGGCGGACCATTCCGGAGACACGGCTGAGAAGTCCGGGTGAGCGCCCGAAGGCGGCCTCCCGGGCGCGGGCAAGCCCGCCGCCGCCGAGCGCGGCGCCCACCCGCCGGGTCTGCCGCACGATCCGGGCCACCCGGGGTCGCCGGTCGCGGGTGTAGGTGTCCAGCGCGGCGCCGAGCGAGCGCCCCGGGATGGCCTCCCGGACCAGGTCCCGCAGCATCGCCGCGTCCTCAAGCGCGAGGCACGCGCCCTGGCTGAGCTGGTGTCCCATAGCGTGCGCGGCATCGCCGAGCAGCGCGTACCCGCCAGTGCCGGAGGGGAACGCGAACGTCCGCGGCAGCGGTCGCAACTCCCCCACCTGGTGCTGGATCAGGTCGCCGGGTTCGGTGGCGGCCAGCAGGTCGCCGATCGGCGCGTGCCAGTCGGCGAACCAGCGGCGCAGCAGGCTGAGCTGGGTGGCGGGCGGCTCGGGCCGGCAGGCGCCGGGCACGGTGGCCACCCAGTAGATGCCGCCCCGGCTGGAGCCGCCGGCGGAGCCTCGCTCGCCCAGCAGCGCGTACCGGAAGCGGTGTCCGGCGCCGAACGTCTCGCCGCCGTTGCCGATCTGGGCGGCCAGTTTCGGGGCCCGGTACCAGGGGATCACTGCCCGCCATGCGGCGCTGCCGGCGGCGACGGCGGTGGACTCGGGCGCGAGCCGGCGGCGTACCACGCTGTCCAGGCCGTCGGCGGCGACCACCAGGTCGGCCTCCCAGGTCTGCGACCCGTCACCGACCGCGGGCCGGTCCGCGCCGGGCATCCGTACCGTGCGGATGCCCACCCCGGTCCGGATATCGATCTTCTCGCCCAGCCCGGCCACCAGCGCGTCGTGCAGATCTTCCCGGTGTACGACCAGGGCCTGCGCGAGGTCTTCGTCAGTGGCCGCGTCCGGCTGGACGAGCCACTGCCCGTTGGGTCGGCGGACGCCCCGGATCGGCGCGGGGCTGGTGATCGCGGCCAGCCCGTCGGCCAGCCCCAGCCGGCGCAGGGCAGTCATCCCGGACGGCCACAGCAGCAGGGCGGCGCTGTCGCCCCGGATCCGCTCGCCGCGCTCCAGCAGGGTCACCTGCCACCCCGAACGGGTCAGCGCACCGGCCACCGCGAGCCCACCGATACCGGCTCCGACCACCACCGCCGTGCGCATCGCGGGTGCCCTACTTCCGGCCGGTGGAGGCGTCGACCCCGGGTTCACTGACCCCGGCCCTGCCGCGCTGCTGCTCGCTGCCCTCGGCCTTGCCGGTCTCGGGCCTGCTGCCCGCGGATTCGCTGGCCGCAGCCCCGCTGGACTCGGCTCGCTGGCTCCGGTCACTGGACTCCGGTCGCTGCTCCGGCTGCCGGCGTCCGGGTCGCTGGCTTCCGGGTCGCTGGCTTCGGCTTCGGCGGTCTCAGCCTCAGCGGTGCCGGGTTCGCCGTCGGCGCGGGCCCGCGCGGTGGCCAGCTCGGCGCCCTCGGGGGCGTCGACCATCCGGTACTCGCCGGCCGGGGACCGGGGAGCCGCGCCGCCGTCACCGGCCGGTGCGGTGACCAGCACCGCACGTTGCTGCACCGCGCCCCGGAAGCGGAGGAAGTAGGCCAGCGCGCCGAGGAAGACCAGGATGCTGATCCAGTCGTTGACCCGCAGGCCGAGGAAGTGGTTGGCCGGGTCGACGCGCAGCGCCTCGATCCAGAACCGACCCACCGTGTACGCCATCACGTAGATCGCAAACGCCCGGCCCCGACCGAACTTGTACCGCCGGTCCAGGTAGTAGATCAGCACGGCGATGCCGACACACCACAGCGCCTCGTAGAGGAACGTGGGGTGGTAGAGCCGATCGGGGTGCAACGTGTCGACGGGCAGCGGCTTGTTGTCCGGGCCGAGGTCGGCTTTGCCGTCGGTCATGCTGTAGACCTTGAGGCCCCACGGCAGGCTGGTCGGACGGCCGTAGAGCTCGTTGTTGAACCAGTTGCCGAGCCGGCCGATGGCCTGCGCGAGCGGCAGCCCGATGGCGAGCGCGTCGGCCACGAAGCTCAGCGCCAGGCCCCGCTGGCGGGCCCCGATCCACGCCCCCAGCGCGCCGCCCAGCACCCCGCCCCAGATGCCCAGGCCGCCGTGCCAGATCTGCAGCCACTCCCAGGCGCCGTGACCGTCGCCGAAGTACATCTCCGGGGAGGTGATCAGGCTGTAGACCCGGGAGCCGATGATGCCGAACGGGATCGCCCAGATCGCCAGGTCGAGCACCACCCACGGGGCCGTGCCACGAGCCCGCATCCGGCGGTCGGTGGTCACGCAGGCGACCACCATCCCGACGATGATGCAGAGGGCGTAGGCCCGGAGCGGAAACGGACCGATCGGCCAAATCGCCGTGGTGGGGCTCGGCAGCGCCGCGAGGCTGTTCACGGTTGCACACGCTACCGCTGCCGGGCCGCTCTGCGCCCCCTGGTCAGGCCGGCTGTTTTCCTGTACCGGAGGGCCTACTCTAGGTCACTATGAACTCTGTCACTTCCGTGGTCGCGGCGGTCATCGAGGACGCCGCCGGCCGCGTGCTGCTGTGCCAGCAGAGTCACGGACATCGACTGTGGGGCCTGCCCGGTGGGCGGATCCGGCCCGGCGAGAGCCCGGTCCACGCGGCCATCCGGGACATCCGGGAAGAAACCGGCACCGACGTCGAACTGGTCGATCTTGTCGGCCTCTACACCCTCACCGACGCCGGACCGAGCGCTGCCGGACCGAGCGCTGCCGGACCGAGCGCTGAGGACGCCGGCCTGCCGGACGTCATGGTGCACGTCTTCCGGGTCCGGTTCACCGGCGAGGCGACGCTCAACGCCCCCGGTAAGATCTGCCGGCTGAGCTGGTACGACGCCGCGTCGCTGCCGCAGCCGGTGACCGCGACGGCGCGCTGGGCTGTGGTGGACGCCCTGGCCGGCCGCTCCGGCGTGCTGCGCCGGGTGGTCCGCGACCCGGAGCCGGCCGTCGAGGCCGAGGCGTTGGTCGCCGAACCCGAACCCGCCCCCGCCTGACTCTCGGCGAACCCGCCCCGCCTGCCGGGCCCCGGGGACGGACTGTTGCTGACGGTCGTTTGGCCTGCCCTGGCTGACGGCGGACGTGACTCGGCTCCGGCGGTGCCGGCCGGTGCTGCGCGGCGCTTCAGGAGGGCTGGCGGACGCCGGCTGCGAGGTCTTCGGTGAGGGTGCGCAGCGCGGCCAGACCGGCCGCCTCGTCCGGGGCGTCCAGCAGGCAGCGCACCAGCGCGCTGCCCACGATCACCGCGTCGGCGTAGCCGGCCACCGCGGCGGCCTGGCGGCCGTTGCTGACGCCCAGGCCCACCCCGACCGGCAGGGTGGTCGCCGCCCGGGTCCGGGCGACCAGGGACGGCGCGGTGTCGGAGGTCTTCTCCCGGGCGCCGGTCACCCCCATCACGGCGGTCGCGTAGACGAAGCCGCGACAGGCCGCCACCGTGGAGCCGATCCGGGCCTCGGTGGAGGACGGCGCGACCAGGAAGATCCGGTCCAGGTCGTAGCTGTCGGAGGCGGCCAGCCAGGGCTGCGCCTCCTCCGGGATCAGGTCGGGCGTGATCAGCCCGGAGCCACCGGCGGCGGCCAGGTCACGGGCGAAGCGATCGACGCCGTACTGCTCGACCGGGTTCCAGTAGGTCATCACCACGGTGGGTACGCCGGTGGCGGCGACCGCCTCGACGGTGCGCATCAGGTCGCGCAGCTTCACCCCGCCGCGCAGTGCCGCGTCGCTGGCCCGCTGGATCACCGGGCCGTCCATCACCGGGTCGGAGTAGGGCATCCCCACCTCGACCAGGTCCACGCCGGCCGAGACCATCGCCTTGATCGCCGCGATCGCCCCGTCCACGCTCGGGAACCCGGCCGGCAGGTACCCGACCAGCACGCCCCGCCCGTCCGCGCGGGCCTTCTCGAACGCCGGTGCGACGCTCACTACTTGACCCCGCTCATTCGCTGCCGTCCAGGATGCCGAACCAGCGGCCGGCGGTCGCCACGTCCTTGTCGCCGCGACCGGACAGGTTGACCACGATGGTCGCGTCCGGCCCCAGCTCCTTGGCCACCTGCAGGGCGCCGGCCAGCGGCGTGCGCGCTCTCGATCGCCGGGATGATCCCCTCGGTCCGGCACAGCAGCTCGAACGCGGCCATCGCCTCGGCGTCGGTGACCGGCCGGTACAGCGCCCGACCGGTCTCGGCCAGCCAGGCGTGCTCGGGTCCGACGCCCGGGTAGTCCAGGCCGGCCGAGATCGAGTGCGACTCGATCGTCTGGCCGTCCTCGTCCTGCAACACGAAGGTGCGGGTACCGTGCAGCACGCCCACGCCGCCGCCGGTGATGCTGGCCGCGTGCCGGCCGGTGGCCACCCCGTCGCCGCCGGCCTCGAAGCCGTACAGGCGTACCCCCTCGTCGGGGATGAAGGCGTGGAAGATGCCGATGGCGTTGGAGCCGCCGCCCACGCAGGCGCAGACCGCGTCCGGCAGCTCACCGGTCAGATCCAGGCACTGCTGCCGGGCCTCGACGCCGATGCCCCGGGCGAAGTCGCGCACCATCGCCGGGAACGGGTGCGGGCCGGAGCAGGTACCGATCAGGTAGTGGGTGTCGTCGACGTTGGCGACCCAGTCCCGCAGCGCCTCGTTGAGGGCGTCCTTGAGGGTGCGCGAGCCGGTGGTCACCGGGACCACGGTCGCTCCGAGCATCCGCATCCGGGCCACGTTGAGGGCCTGCCGGCGGGTGTCTTCCTCGCCCATGTAGACGACGCACTCGAAGCCGAACAGAGCGGCGGCGGTGGCACTGGCCACGCCGTGCTGACCCGCGCCGGTCTCCGCGATGATCCGGGTCTTGCCCATCCGCTGGGTGATCAACGCCTGGCCGAGGACGTTGCGGACCTTGTGCGCGCCGGTGTGGTTGAGGTCCTCGCGCTTGAGCAGGATGCGCGCCCCGGCGATCCTGGACAGCCGGGTGGCGTCGTAGAGCAGTGACGGGGTACCCGCGTACTCGCGCAGCAACCGGTCGAACTCGGCCTGGAAGACCGGGTCCACCAGGGCGTTGCGGTACTCCCGGTCGAGCTGTTCCAGCGCCGCGATCAGCGCCTCCGGGACGAACCGGCCACCGAACTTGCCGTAGTGGCCGGCAGCGTCGGGCAGCAGGACGGCGCCGGTCACCGGGCCGGCCTCGGGGTGGCCGGGTGCGAGCCGGCGGTGACGAGTTCGGCGACCGCGTCGCGGGGGCTCTTCTGGGTCACCAGGCCCTCCCCCACCAGTACCGCGTCGGCGCCCGAGGCGGCGTAGCGGATCAGGTCGTGCGGGCCCCGTACCCCGGATTCAGCGATCTTGACCACGTTGTTCGGCAGGCCCGGCGCGATCCGCTCGAACACCGACCGGTCGACCTCCAGGGTGCGCAGGTCGCGGGCATTGACCCCGATGACCCGGGCCCCGGCGCTCAGCGCCCGGTCTGCCTCTTCCTCGGTGTGCACCTCGACCAGCGCGGTCATGCCCAGCGACTCGACCCGCTCCAGCAGGCCGGCCAGGGTGTTCTGGTCGAGCGCCGCGACGATCAGCAGCACCATGTCGGCGCCGTGCGCGCGGGCCTCGTGCACCTGGTACGTGGAGACCACGAAGTCCTTACGCAGCACCGGAACGTCGACCACGGCGCGGACCGCGTCGAGGTCATCCAGGCTGCCGCCGAACCAACGCTGCTCGGTGAGCACCGAGATGCACCGGGCCCCGCCGGCCGCGTACGCCTTGGCCAGCTCGGCCGGGTCGGGGATGTCGGCCAGCCGCCCCCTGGACGGCGACGAGCGCTTCACCTCGGCGATGACGTGCACGCCCGACGTCCGCAGTTGGTTGTAGGCGTCCCGTGGCTTGGGCGCTGCGGCGGCCAGCTCACGGATCTGCTCCAGCGGCACCGCCGCCTGTCGGATGGCCACGTCCTCGCGGACGCCGGCCAGGATCTCGTCAAGCACGCTCGCCCCTGCGGTTGACATCGGACTCGCCTCTCCGGGTGTCATGCGGCCGACTCTAGGCGTCCGCTGCCGGGCCGGGCGTTGCGGGGTATCCCCACGCCCACGTGACGCCCCGGTGGACAATGCTGCGACCCTGCCTGACCTGCTTCATTGGCTCGGGTCCTCACCCCGGTCGAGGGCATCCCACATGGCGATCTCGGACGGCGACGGACCGGAGCGCTCCACCTGCACGGGCGCCTCCTCCGAATCGTCGCCCTCGTCATAGCGGCCCTCGTCATAGCGGCCGTCGTCATACCGGCCGTCGTCATAGCGGCCGTCGTCATAGCGGCCGTCGTCATAGCGGCCCTCGTCGTGGTGCCGGGTGGCGTCTTGCATGGCCACGTCGCGCCGCCGGGCGACGGGGGCGCCGGCGGGGCGGGGCACGGCCGTCCGCTCGTAGCGTTCACCCAGGGCCGGCCAGTCGGCGCCCCGGGCCGCGGCCAGCGCACCGCCCGCCGCCAGCAACAGACCAGCGGGTACGCACAGCAGCGGCCAACCGGCGCGCACCCGGTCCACGCTCACCAGCCCGTACACCCCGCCGGCCGCCACCCCGACGCCACACAGCGCGATCAGCGCGCCGACCAGCGACCGCCAACGGCCCCGGGTGGCCAGCAGCGCGCCGGTACCGGCCAGCCCGACCAGGCCGAGCGCCGACAGCCACGGAACGAAGTGCACGCCGGTCCGGGTCAGCGTCAGCGGCGCCTGCGGGGCCGGTTGCGCCTGCACCTGGACCGCCCAGGTCCGGGTCACCGCGAAGATCGCCACGGCGGAGCCGACCGCAGAGGCGGCGACGGTCCTGGTGAGCCACTTGCGGCCGGCGCTCATCGCGTGGCGCCGCCCGGTCCGGCGGGCGCCTCGACCAGCGCCCCGGGCGCGTTGATGGCGTCGGTGAAGCAGGTCCGGGTACCGGTGTGGCAGGCCACCCCGACCTGGTCGACCCGGACCAGCACCGCGTCGCCGTCGCAGTCCAGCGCCAGCGACTTGACGTGCTGGTAGTGGCCGGACGTCTCGCCCTTGACCCAGTAGCTGCGCCGGCTGCGGGACCAGTACGTGGCCAGCCCACTGTCGAGCGTGCGGCGCAGCGCCTCCTCGTCCATCCAGGCGAGCATCAGCACCTCGCCGGTGTCGTGCTGCTGGACGACGGCGGCGATCAGGCCGGCTTGGTCACGACGGAGCCGAGCCACGATCCGGGGGTCAAGGACGTTGCTCATGTTGCCCGATTCTTCCCTACCGGTTGCGGCTGTCGCCAAGCCGTCCCAGTTCCGTCATTCAGCTGACCATACCGCCGGTCGGGGGGTGTGCTGGATGTCACCTGAGGCGTACCGTATTTCCTTGCGACGCCGCCACATCCGGGTCTTCGCTCACTTCCCTCTTTCCGCACGTCATCGGGCATCCGTCTCCGCATGGGCCGGTGGTGTCTCCCCGCACCCCCGCCGCCGAAAGCGGTGCCTTTTGCGTCCTCGGAACCGGGTGGGGCAGGCCCCGGTCCGGCTGCGCGCGGACCACTAGGGCCGGCGGCTGCCCGCCGGACCAATCGGAGGAGGGCCGCAGTGCAGGCGAACACCGAATCAACCAGCGATAATCCGCCAACACCAGCCACAGCACCCGAGTTCGCCGTGGTACCCGAACCCCGGGTGCCCGACGAAGTGACCGACGAGTACCCGACGGTCGACCCGGCCGCCGCGCTCGCCCCGTCCGACACCGTCGAGGCCGCCGACGCCCCGGCGTCCGACAGCGACGAGCCCGACACCGAGACCGACCCGGAAGCCGAAGCCGACGCGGAAGCCGACGCGGAGGCTGACGCGGAGGCTGACGCGGAGGCACAGCCCGAGGCCGGCGCGGAGACGGAGCCTGACGCGGACGCAGCTGCAGAAGGCGAACTCGACGCCGACGCGGATGGCGAGCCTGAGGCGGAAGCGGACGCAGTAGTCGAGCCGGAGGCCGACGCAGAAGCCGACACGGATGGCGAGCCTGAGGCAGAAGCGGACGCAGTAGTCGAGCCGGAGGCCGACGCGGAAGCCGAGACCGACGCCGCAGATGCAGACGGCGAAGCTGAGGCCGAAGGTGAACTGACGGAGGACGCCTCGGCGGAGGGCGCGGCGGACGCCGACGGCGAGAGTTGGGCGGCGGAGGCCGAAGCGGAGGCAGCGGCCGACGCTGAGGCCGGAAGCGAGCCGGAAGCGGAATCCGAGGGCGTGTTCGGGGCGGAACTGGACACCGACACCGACACCGACGCCGAGCCGGAGTCCCTTGCCGAGGCGGACGCGGACGCGGATCTCGCAGCAGACGCAGACGCCGAGTTGGATGACGACGCCGAAGCCGTGGACGCAGAGTCCTACGTCGAAGCAGCAGCCGAAGGCGATGCCGAACCGGAGGCCGAGTTCGAAGCAGCAGCCGAAGGCGATGCCGAACCGGAGGCCGAGTTCGAGGCCGAACCAGACGGATCCCTGGCAGTCGAGGTTCCCGCTGACCCGGCGACGGAAGCCGACTTCCTGGCCACAGAAGCCGACGCAGAAGCCGACGCAGAGGCCGACGCGGAGGCCTACGGCGACGCCGAGCCACCGGCCGATGGCGAACCGGACGCGGCGGCCGACGCCGAGACCGAGCTCGAGACCGAAGCCGAGTTTGACGCCGAGGCCGAGAGCGCGCCGGATGACGAGGCGGACTCACCAGCGGCCGAAGGCCCCGCGGAGCCGGCCGACGCGGACTACGCCGAGGACGCGGGTTCCGCGTTGCCGGTAGCCGTAGAAGTCCCGGAAGCCTGGGTCGTCGAAGGCGTTGACGCCGTCGAGGCCGACGAACCGTTCGCGGTGGCGGAGACCGACGCGGAAGTCGACACGGCAGCAGTGGGGCAGGACGAGCCCGCGGCCGAATCTGACGGGGACGTAGAGCCCGAGGCCGAAGCTGCGATCGAAGCGGAAGTCGACGAGCTCGCGGCTGAGGACGACACGACCGGCGAGGCAGCGTATGCCGACGCCGACGCCGACGCCGACGCCGACGCTGAGACGGACTCGGCAGCCGAGGTAGTGGCAGAGGCAGCGCCGGAAGCCGAGAGCGACGCCGACGCGGAAGCGGAAGCGGAAGCCGAGGTAGACGCCGAGTTCGAGGCGGTCGCGGACGTCGAACCGGCTGCGGAAGGCGAGTTCGAGGCCGAGGCGGACCCGGGAGCCGAGGCTGCGGTGGCCTACGAGGCTGAGGTGGCCGACGAGTACGCGACCGAGCTCAGCCCGGACGAGGCGGTGGCTGCGGCGGACGAGCTCGCAGCCGACAGCGCGGCGCTGGAGGACGAGGCTGAGGCGATTGAGGCCGAGGTCGACGAGTTCGCCGCCGAACTGGAGGAGATCGAGGAG
Organism: uncultured Actinomycetota bacterium; assembly: GCA_963794685.1. GTDB lineage: Bacteria > Actinomycetota > Actinomycetes > Mycobacteriales > Micromonosporaceae > CAVTWH01. The sequence continues at coordinate 367,887 of CAWCFK010000020.1, forward strand.
GCCATCGAAGAGCTGGCCGAGCAGGTCGCCCTGGCTGAGGACTCCGAGGAGCCTGCTGCGGAGTCCGCTGACGCGGAAGCCGAGCCGGCCGGCGCCGACCTGGTCGACGCGGACGTGGTCGGGGCCGAGGCGCTGGTGGTCGACATCAGCGCGGTGCTGGGCGGAGCCGACTCGGCGGCCGAGGAGGGCACGGTACTGGTGGCCGGGGCGATGCCGTTGCGGCCCGGGGACGTACCGGAGACGAGTATCGCGGTCTGGACGCCGGACACGGCGGATTCGTTCCGGGCGCACCTCAAGGACGTCCAGGCCCGCTTCGTCGACGACCCGACCGGGGCGGTCGACGAGGCTCGTGCGCTGGTGGAGACGGCCGTCCGGGCGCTCGCCGACGCGCTGCTGGCTGAGCAGGTGGACCTCGACCCCCGGCAGTACACCGACAACCCGGACACCGAGGCGTTGCGGGTGGCGCTGCGCCGGTACCGGGACTTCCTGGAGCGGGTGCTCTCGCTGTAGGGGTACCAGGGCAAGGGGGCGGGTGGCGCGATCGGCGTCACCCGCCCCGTCACATTGTGGAGCGCCCGCTCCGCCGGACCCCCGTGCCGGCGGCGCGGGTGGCTAGCGGACCTCGGCGGGGGTCAGCGCGGCGGCGGCGGCCCGATACGCGTCGATCTTGTATTCGACGACCGCCAGGTCGCGTTCCAGGTCGGCGATGCGGGCGCGGACCCGGTCGCGGTGCACCTCGAACAGGTCGGCGCGGGCGGCCAGGGTCACGTCGCCCTGCTGGGCGAGTTCGGCGTAGCGGCGCATGTCGCTGACCGGCATGCCGGTGGCGCGCAGTTTGGTGAGCAGTTCCAGCCAGCCGAGGTCGTTCTCGTGGTAGCGGCGGCGGCCGGCGCTGTCGCGGTCGACCGTCGGCAGCAGGCCCTCCTGCTCGTACCAGCGCAGGGTGTGCACGCTGAAGCCGCAGCGGGCGGCGGCCTCGCCCACGGTGAGTCCGGCGTCGATGTCCGTCATGGCGTCCAGGTTCCCCCTTCGAGTGCACTCGAAGTCAACCCGATTGCCAGCCAGCGGTATTTCATCTAGCGTTGATTTCCCCACCCGTTGAATTATTGGGGGCACCCCATGGACAGCTCGCTCACCTTCGACCACCTGGTCGTCACCCGGGGCAGCCGCGACGTGCTGCATGACTTCAGCGCCACCATCCACGCCGGCAGCATCACCGGCCTGCTCGGCCCCAGCGGCAGCGGCAAGACCACCCTGATGCGCTGCGTCGTGGGCGTACAGAAGATCAGGTCGGGGACGGTCACCGTGCTCGGCCGGCCGGCGGGCACGGCCAGCCTGCGCCACGAGATCGGGTACCTGACCCAGGCGCCCAGCGTCTACACCGACCTCACCGTCGCCGAGAACGTGCGGTACTTCGCCTCGCTCTACGGGCTCGGCGCGGCCGCGGCGGACAAGGCGATCACCGACGTCGGGCTGCACGACGCCCGCACCCAACTCGTCGGTACCCTCTCCGGCGGCCAGCGCAGCCGCGCCTCACTCGCCTGCGCCCTGCTCGGCGCGCCGAAGCTGCTCGTCCTCGACGAGCCGACGGTTGGCCAGGACCCGGTGCTGCGCGAGGAGCTGTGGCAGCGGTTCCGGGAACTGGCCGACGCCGGCACCACCCTGCTCGTCTCCAGCCACGTGATGGATGAGGCGAACCGGTGCGACCGCCTGCTGCTGATCCGCGACGGCGCTCTGATCGCCGACGACAGCCCGGCCGGCGTCCGCGCCGCGACCGACACCGATGACCTCGACCAGGCCTTCCTCCGCCTCATCAAGGACCAGCCCGTGCTGGCCGGACAGGAGTCGTGATGTCCGCACGGATCACCCTGCGCACCGCCGGCCGGATCCTGCGCCAGCTCAGCCACGACAAGCGCACCATCGGGCTGCTGCTGATCGCCCCGATCGTGCTGCTGACCCTGCTGCGATACCTGTTCGACGCCCGGCCGCAGACCTTCGACCGGATCGGGCTGATCATGCTCGGCGTCTTCCCGTTCGTCATCATGTTCCTGGTGACCAGCGTGGCGATGCTGCGCGAGCGCACCTCCGGCACGCTGGAGCGGCTGCTCACCACACCGATGGCCAAGCTGGACCTGCTGCTCGGGTACGGGCTGGCGTTCGCGCTGGCCGGGGCGGTCCAGGCAGGGGTGGCCTCGGCGGTGTCGTACGGCCTGCTGGGGCTGGACTCGGCCGGCAGCCCGTGGCTGGTCGGCATGATCGCCATCGCCAACGCCGTCCTCGGCATGGCACTCGGGTTGCTGATCAGCGCGTTCGCCCGGACCGAGTTCCAGGCGGTGCAGTTCATGCCGCTGATCGTGCTGCCGCAGGCGCTGCTGTGCGGGCTCTTCGTCGCCCGCGACCAGATGGTCGGCTGGCTGCAGGCGGTCAGCGACGTGCTGCCGTTGACCTACGCGGTGCAGGGGCTCACCGAGGTCGGCGCACACTCGGAGCCGACCGCGCTGATGTGGCGGGACTTCGGCATCATCGTGGCTTGTGCGGTGCTCGCACTGGTCCTCGGCGCGGCCACGCTGCGTCGCCGTACCGACTGAGCAACAGCCGCACCGACTGAGCCGCTGGATCGATTGGCACGCAAGGAGAGTGGCGATGGTTCGGACCGGACGACGGCCAGGCAGCCCGGACACCCGGGAGGCGATCCTGGCCGCCGCCCGGGAAGTGTTCGCCGAGAAGGGCTTCGACAACGCCTCGATCCGGGCCATCGCCACGCTCGCCGGCTGCGACCCGGCGCTGGTGCACCACTACTTCGGCAGCAAGGACAAGCTCTTCCTGGCCACCGTGCAGGCGCCGATCGACCCGGGTGACCTGGTACCGCAGGTGATCGCCGGTGGGCTGGACGGGGCCGGGGACCGGCTGGTGCGTACCCTGCTGGGCGTCTGGGACAACCCGGCCACCGGGCCGGCCGCGTTGGCGCTGGTGCGCAGCGCGCTGCAGCACGAGTGGTCGGCGCGGATGCTGCGCGAGTTCCTGACCACCCAGGTGCTGCGCCGGGTGGTCAGCCAGCTCGCGGTGGATCAGGCTCCGTTGCGCACGTCGCTGGTGGCCAGCCAGATGTTCGGCCTGATCGGGGTGCGTTACCTGCTGCGGATCGAGCCGCTGGCCAGCGCCCCGGCCGGGGTGGTGGCGGCCACCGTCGGACCGACCGTGGACCGCTACCTCACCGATCCGACGATCGGCCAGACCGAGCCGGTCGACCCGGCGAAACCCGTGCGCGCCAACCGCTGACCGCACGGCGCGCGCCACGGGCTGACAGCACGGTGCGCGCCCAGCGGCTGAGCGCACAGCGCGGGGTCAGGTAGCAGAAGCCGCTGGCGGGTCAGGCGCTGAGCGGGTGTCGGGTGGCGTGCGCGGCGAGCCGGTGCAGGGTGTCGCGGATGGCGCGCTTCTCCCCCGCCGGGGTGGTCGGGTCGGCCAACCGGTCCACGATGATCCGCAAGTCTTCGGCAACGACCGGGTCCTCCGTGACCGGGGTGTCGTCACGCAGCCCGAGCGCCCCGAAGGCGGCTCCGACCGGGATGTCCAGCGCCTGGCAGAAGCCCCGGACCGTGGCGACCTCCGGAAAGTCGTGCCAGTCGCCGGCCAGCCAACGGAACAGGGTGGAGCGTCCCACCCCCGTCTCCGCAGCCAGCCGGGTCACGCTCCAGCCGCGGGTGTTCTTCGCCTCGTCGACCGCGCGACGTACGAACCGGGCGAAACTTACCCGAGCTGCCCCGGGGGAAACGGTCATGCTGCCCACCGTACTCAATGGCGCGAACTCCACCAGGCAGCCAGTAGGTACCACCTGATCGGCTCGCGCCAGGATGCAACGTGCCAATCACGAACCTCGGGTCTTCTGTCCGGCGTTGTGGCATCGCTAGGCTGCCGGGGCAACCGTCACAGATGAGTCACGGAGGGTAATAATGACCAACGGCACGGCCCCGCGGCCGGCACCCGGGACGCCGGGTGTCATCAGCTTCTTCTTCGTCGTCAAGGCGGGGCTGTTCGCGGCTGCGGCCTGGGTCTGGTTGTTAGTCCTTGTCGCCCGGGGTGACGAAGTCACCGGCTGGCACCTGGTGGCGACCGGCGCCGGGATCTGTTTCAGTCTGGTCACGGTGCAACTGGGCGTCCGCTACTACAGCCAGCGCGCGGAAGCACTGCGCTACGCCGATCTGCGTCGCGAGATCGTCGACCTGTCCTGGCACGCGGCCGGACTGACCCCGCCGGACGAGAAGTCCATGAAGGTGCTGCGCATGCCGCCGGACCGCACCCGCCGCTGAGCATCGACCACTGGGCACCCGGCCACTGGGCACCCGGCCACTGAGCACCCGGCCACTGGGCACCCGCCGAGCACCGGCAGACACCCCACCCAGCGCCTACCCTCAACGGGGTGAGCGCACCGACGAACTACCCGCGCGCCGAGCGGGCTGCCCTGTGCGAACTGCTCGACCGCCTCGGCCCCGAGCAACCGACGCTGTGCGCCGGCTGGCTCACCCGTGACCTGGCCGCCCATCTGATCCTGCGGGAACGCCGGCCGGACGCCGCGCTGGGCATCATGGTCGCCCCGCTGGCCGGGCACACCGAACGGGTCCAGCGGCGGCTCGCCGGCCAGCCGTTCGCCGACCTGGTGGCCCGGGTACGCCGGCCGCCGTGGTGGAGCCCGGCCGCGATCGCCCCGCTGGACCGGGCCACCAACACCACCGAGTTCTTCATCCACCACGAGGACGTCCGCCGTGCCCGGCCGGACTGGCAGCCGCGGCCACTCGACGCCGGCCTGGCCCGCGAGCTGTGGAGCCAACTACGGATGACCGCGAAGTTGGGGCTGCGCCGGTTCCCCGGCACCGTCACCCTGGCCGCGCCGGGGCACGGCGAGCTGGTCGCCGGCGCCGGTGGGCCGGCGGTCCGGGTGACCGGCGACCCGGGCGAGCTGATCCTGCTCGCCAGCGGCCGGTCGACGGCGGCGAAGGTCGAAGCGACCGGCGACGAGGCGCTCGCGCGCAAGATCCGCGAGCCGCACTTCGGCCGCTGACGCACCCGCCGGCTGCTTGTCGCGGCCGGTCCGCAGCGCGATCGGGGCGGCAGGACATTCGGGCGGGCGGGGCGGCGGGTCAGTCGTCCGTGGGGGTCGGGGCGGCGGGCAGGATCACGACGGCGCGTACCCCCGGATCGGCGTCCTCCAGGCGGACGGTGCCGCCGTGCGCGAGCACCAGCTCCCGGACGATGGCCAGGCCCAGGCCGGCGCCGCCGTCGTCGCGGGCCCGGGCGTCGTCCAGTCGGGTGAATCTGTCGAAGACCCGCTCCCGGTCCGCGGCGGAGATGCCCGCGCCGTCGTCGACCACCTCCACCCGTACCCCCGCGTCGGTTGCCGTGGCTTGGAGCCGCACCGAACCGGCCGCGTGCCGCACCGCGTTGGCCACCAGATTGTCCAGGATCCGCCGCAGGCTCGCCGGGTCGCCGACTATCCACTGTGGACTGTCACCCTCGACGGTGACCGGTACCCGGGCCCCGGCGCAGCCCTGGGCCACCGCCGCGAGCAGCGGGCCGACCGGCACCGGCTCACGGCGACGCAGGCCCGGCGCGGCGTCGTCGGCTCGGGCCAGCAGCAGCAGGTCGTTCACCAGTCGGGTGAGCCGGTCCACTTCGGGGCTCAGGTCGGCCACCGGCGGCGCCTCGCCCAGGTGCTCGGCCACGTCCAGTTGCACCCGCAGCGAGGCGAGCGGGCTGCGCAGCTCGTGCGCGGCGTCGGCGACGAACGCGCGTTGCCGGGCACGGGCGGACTCCAGCCGGTCCAGCATCCGGTTCAGGGTGGTACCCAGCCGGTGCAGTTCGTCCGAGCCGGCCGGCACCGGCAGCCGGCCGACAGTGCTGGCGCTGATCTCCTCGGCGCCCCGGCGCAGCGCCTCGACCGGGCGCAGGGTGGCCCCGACCACCCGCCAGGTGAGCACCGCGATGGTGCCCAGCAGCAGCGGGTAGGCGACCAGGAACAGGAAGCGCACCACGGCCAGGCTGCGGTTGGTGTCCCGGATCGAGCCGGCGACCAGCACGGTCCGGGCCGCGTCGCCCTGCCCCGCGGTCCGGGCCACCACCCGGGCGTAGCCGTCCTGGCCGATCCGCGCGCCCGGCACGGTCACCACCTTGCCGAGTCGGGCCTGCTGCAACTCGTCGCGGTGCAGCATCGGGACCAGCCGGTCGGCGTCGGCCGAGGCGGCCCGGATCCGCCCGTTGGCGTCGATCACCTGCACGGTCTGGGTGCCCCCGGTGGGTATCGGGACGGGCGGGACACCCCCCTCGTTGATGATCTGCGCGAGGTCGTTCGCGGTCTTGCGGGAGCCGTCGTCCACACCGTGCACCAGCACCGAACCGAGCACGGCGACCAGCAGCAGCCCGCCGACTCCCAGCCCGACGGCGAGTCCGGCGGTGGCGATCACGGTGAGCCGGGTGCGCAGGCTCAGCCGGCGGCGTCGGGCCACCTCAGTGCGCCAGCCGGTAGCCGGCGCCGCGCACCGTCTGCAGGGACCGCTCGCCGAACGGCTGGTCGATCTTGCGGCGCAGGTACCCGACGTAGACCTCGACGATGTTCGGATCGGTGTCGGCGGCGGCGTCCCAGACATGGTCGAGCAGCTCGGTCTTGGTGACCACCTGGCCGGTGCGCCGGATCAGGTACTCCAGCAGCGAGTACTCCCGGGCGGTCAGAGTGATCTCGGTGTCGCCCCGGGACACCCGACGGGCGGCGGGGTCCAGTCGCAGGGTGCCCGCCTCGAGCACGGCCGGCCGCTCGGGCGCGCCCCGCCGCAGCAGCGCGCGCAGCTTGGCCAGCAGCACCACGAACGAGAACGGCTTGGTCAGGTAGTCGTCGGCGCCCGAGTCGAGCCCGTCGGCCTGGTCGTACTCGCCGTCCTTGGCGGAGAGCATCAGCACCGGTACCCACACGCCCTCGGCGCGCAGCGCCCGCACCACCCGGTACCCGGACAGCCGGGGCAGCATGATGTCCAGGATCACCGCGTCGTACGCCTCGAAGCGCAGCGTCTCCAGCGCGGTCATCCCGTCGCCGCACACCTCCACGGCGTACCCCTCGGCGGTCAGCCCGCGTTGCAGGGCGCGGGCGAGCCGGGGCTCGTCCTCCACCACCAGAATCCGCACGGGTCCTCCCTCTGCCGCCCACACCACCCGCACACCGGGCTGCTCCGGCAACTATGCCGAAGTACTGTGCGAGGTGCTGCGTGCTCTCAGCCGCGACACAGTGTGACCGGGCGATGCTCGCAGTGTCCCCATAGTCCGGGACACAATCCGCAAGGAGAGTGCCATGTCCCTCATCACCAGCCGCCCGGCTCTGCGCTGGGTGGTGCCCGGCGCCGTGCTGGTCGTCGCCCTCGGCGCCGGCGCGGGTTTCAACGCGCTGGCCGCGTCGGCGGACACCACGCTGCCCACCCGTACCCCCGCGCAGTTGCTGGCCGACATCCGCGCCGCCACCCTCGACGCCGGTTCCGGCACCGTGGTGGAGAAGGCCGACCTGGGCCTGCCGCAGCTGCCGGCCGCGGTCGCCGGCAACTCCGGCAACGCCGACCTGACCACCCTGTTGACCGGCTCGCACACGCTGCGTGTCTGGTACGCCGGCCCGGACAAGTCCCGGGTCGCGCTGCTCGGCGCGCTCGGCGAGTCCGACGTGATCCGCAACGGCGCCGACGTGTGGATCTGGTCGAGTTCGGAGAATGCCGCCCAGCACGGCACGGTGCCGGCACAGCCGGCCGCAAAGGCGCTGCCCAGCCAGCCGCCGACCAACCCGCAGCAGGCCGCGCAAGCGCTGCTCGCGGCGCTCGACCCGACCACCGTGGTGAGCACCGCCGACACCGTGACGGTGGCTCGCCGACCCGCATATGACCTGGTCCTGAAGCCGCGGGACAGCGCCGGCACGCTGATCGGCTCGGTGCGGATCGCGATCGACGGCAAGGAGCACGTCCCGCTGCGCGTGCAGGTGTACGCCAAGGGCGCGAAGAACCCGGCCTTCGAGATCGGCTTCACCCAGGTCAGCTTCGACCGGCCGGACGACACCCTGTTCGCGTTCACCCCGCCGCCGGGCGTGAAGGTGAGCGAGGGCCTCGGCAAGAGCACCGGCGACCGGCCGGGCGCGGGCACGAAGCCGGACGCCGGCTCGGCCGGAGCCGGCCAGACGGTGATCGGCACGGGCTGGGATGCGGTGCTGGTCCTCAAGACTCCGAACGCGCCGACGGCCAACACGAACGGCGCCCTCGAGGGGTTCCTCAACCAGTTGCCGAAGGTCAGCGGGGCCTGGGGCAGTGGCCGGCTGCTGACCGGCACGATCTTCTCGGCGCTGCTCACCGACGACGGTCGGCTGCTGGTGGGGGCGGTGCCCGGACAGCGGTTGACCACGGTCGCCGCCGACCCGGCTGCGAGGCTCAAGTGAGCGCCACGGCCGTGGCCGGGTCGCCGACCGGGGTGCAAGCCCCGGCCGGCGGCCCGGCCACGGCCGGTGCGACCGCGATCGCCAGTCGGGGACTGACCAAGCGGTTCCGCTCCGGTCAGGTCGCGGTGAACGCCATCGACCTGGCGGTACCGGTGGGCGCGATCTACGGCTTCCTCGGCCCCAACGGCTCCGGCAAGACCACCACCATCCGGCTGCTGCTGGGGCTGGTCCGGCCGACCGGGGGCAGTCACAGCATCCTCGGCCGGAGCCTGCCGCAGTACGCGGCGGACGTGCTGCCGCGGGTAGGCGCCCTGGTGGAGGGGCCGGCGTTCCACCCGTACCTGTCCGGCCGGGACAACCTGCGCCGGCTGGACGCGGCCGACCGGAGCACCGATCCGCGCTCCGAGCGGCACCGGGTGGACGCCGCGCTGGACCGGGTGGGGCTGCTCGCCGCCGCCGGCAAGCGGTACCGGCACTTCTCGCTGGGCATGCGCCAGCGGCTGGCCATCTCGGCCGCCCTGCTGCGCCCGCGTGACCTGCTGATCCTGGACGAGCCGACGAACGGGCTGGACCCGCAGGGCACCCGCGAGGTACGGCACCTGTTGACCAGCCTGGCGGCCGACGGCACCACCGTGCTGATCTCCACCCACCTGCTCGCCGAGGTGGAGCAGGTCTGCACGCACGTCGGCGTGATGCACCTGGGCCGGCTGGTGGCCCAGGGCGAGCTGGCGCAGCTGCGGCAGCAGGCCGAGCCCCGGGCGGTGGTGCGTACCGGCGAGCCGGCCGCGGCGGCCGAGGTGCTGGGCCGGCTCGGGTTGGCCGAGGTCGAGGTCGCCGCTACGGAGGCGTCGGCGGTGCTGGGTTCGGTCGCGGCTGAGCAGGTGGTGGTCGAGTTGGTACGGGCCGGGGTGCCGGTGCGCGGCTTCGACGTGCGCGGCGCTGACCTGGAGGAGTTGTTCGTGCGGCTGACTGGGGAGGGTTTCGATGTCAGTGGCTGAAGCATCCGCGGCACAGCGCCCGGCGGCTGCGGCGTCGGCGGCCGGCACGCCGCTGGTGAACGGCGGGGTGGTACGGCCGCCGCTGGTGGGTACCCGGTTCTTCCGGTCCGAGTTGAAGCTGATCTTCGGGCGGCGGCGCAACTGGATCGGGCTCACCGTGCTGGCGCTGCCGCCGCTGATCCTGGCGATCTCGGTGAAGGCGACCGCCGACGACTACGAGCGCGGTGGCGGGCTGATCAACAGCATCCTGCAGAACGGGCTGTTCGTGGCGCTGGCCGCGCTGTTCCTGGAGGCGCCACTGTTCCTGCCGGTCGCGGTGGCGGCGATCGCGGGCGACTCGGTGGCCGGCGAGGCGAACCTGGGTACGCTGCGCTACCTGTTGACGGTGCCGGTGAACCGGACCCGGCTGCTGGCGGTGAAGTTCGGCGCGATGGCGGTCTTCACGGCCACCGCGACGCTGTTGGTGGCGGCCGTCGGGATTCTGGTCGGGCTGCCGCTGTTCGGCGGCGGTGACCTGGTCACGCTCTCGGGGACGAGTATCCCGTTCGGGTCGGCGGTGTTGCGGCTGCTGTTGGTCTGCGGGTACCTGACGGTGTTCCTGATCTCGCTGGGCGCGATCGGGCTGTTCATCTCGACGCTGACCGAGCAGCCGATCGGGGCCACCATCGCGCTGCTGCTGCTCACCATCACCAGCCAGATCCTGGACCAGATCCCGCAGTTGTCGTCGATCCACCGGTACCTGCCGACGCACTACTGGATGCGGTTCGACGGTCTGCTGCGTGATCCGGCGGACTACCGGACGATGCTGCCGGGGCTGCTCTGCGCGTTGGCGTACACGGCGATCTTCTCGGCCGCCGCGTGGGCCCGCTTCACCAGCAAGGACGTCAGCGGCTGAGGCCGCGGTCCCCGTTCCCGAGACCAGCCCGGCCCGCGACCCTCCCCGGCGGGCCGGGCTTCGCCATGTCGAACCCGAGTGACAGGGCCGGAGAAGCTCAGCTCGCGGTCAGCACGAGTGCCCGCCGGGTCAGCTTGCCGATCATGGCGTACACGTGCCACAGGCAGTCGCCGAGCATGGTGTCGTAGTTGCGCCGGCCGTAGCGGGCGACGTACTCGTCGGCCCGGCGACGCAGGCGGGCCGCGCGCAGCAGGTTGCGTCCGGGCTTGCCGGTGCGCTCTTGCACGTACTCACCCACTTGTTTTCGTTCTGAAGATGTCCAGTACCTGGAGGCGGATCGGGCAGGCCGAGTCGGTCACAGCGATCTCCGCCGCGCCCCGGGCGATGCCCATGCTGTCGACGAGGAACTGGCGCTCGCGCGGCTCCAGGAGTTCGGTGGCGAACATCTGGTACACCAGACCCCGCCGCCGGCCTAGTACCCGGTGCGACTCGGCGTACGCGGCGGCCAGGTCGGCAGGTGGATCAGCACGTCGCGGCACCACACCAGGTCGACCAGGAGCGGCGGCCGGCATTCCTCGGGCCTGTCGGCAGGAAGGGCGCCCGCGGTCCGGGCGGTGGCCAGGTCGAGAGCCGGGCTACCGGCTCGACGCCGTGAGTCGAACCGAAGGGGTCCAGTGCGCGCTGGGCCGCCATCGCCCAGCCCGTCGAGAGCCACCGCACCGGGCGCAGCCGAAGCTGGCGTCATGCATCGGCGATCGGGGCCCGCGGACGAGGTCGTCCGGGGCCGCGCCGAACACGCCGTCCAGGGAAGTCGTCGTACGCATGCCGAACACCATGCCATGGGTCCACCTGCTCGGACCCGCTACGGAATCCGCGCGCCCGACGGGTCGACTCCTTCGCCTCGGCGACACGGTGCGAACAGTGGGTAGCACTCGCGACTACGCTGAGTAGATCGGGTATCGACAGGCAGGGAGGTCGCCATGACCATCACGGACGCCCGTACCCGCGCCGCCGGAGCCAAGGGGGTGCACCGGGACCACCGCCCGACCGCTTCCCGACGGGTGGAGCACTGCGCACCGCTCCGAGCGGGCCGAGGTGGAGCAGACCGGGACCGGACCATCATCCCCTACGGAGGCGCGACACACCCGACGGTGACGCGCCGCCACCAGCAACTGCTGCACTGCGACGAGCAGACCCTGCGGTTCGCCTGGGATCTCGGCGGCGAGCACACCACCACCGAGATCACCCTGGCGGAGGAGGCCGACGGGGGCACCGTCGTCACCTGACCCAGACCCACTACGACTTCCAGGACATGTTGACCGGGAAGATCACCGGGGCGCTGGAGACCTTCTGGGGACTGGCGCTGGCCAACCTGGTCGACTACCTGGAGGGCCGGGAGCTGACCTCGAAGGTCGACTACACCGGCTCCGATCTGCGCGCCGAGTTCACCATCGACCGGGAGGTCGGGCCGGTGTGGACCTCGCTGCTGGACTCGGAGCAGGTGACCGCCTGGTTCGGCTTCCCGATCGAGATCGAGCCGGAGGTCGGCGGCCGGTACGCGATGGGCGGCCTGGCCGACAACCCGGACCCGGCGCGCATCCTCGACCTGGTACCCGAGAAGCGGCATCTCGATCGACTGGGGCGGCGCCGGGGTCTCCACCTGGGAGCTGGACGGCTCGGCCGGGAACACCCGGCTGACGCTGGTGCAGAGCGGCTTCGACGACAGTCAGCCGCCGTACGCGGGCTGGGGCGGCTTCCTGAGCGGCGTCGCCAGTCTGCGCCGCTTCCACGAGCTGCCCGACCAGCCGATCTGGGCCTGAGGAGCGCCGGCACGCGGGCGCGGACCCGACCGGATCCGCGCCCGCCGCCAGTTGCGCGCCCGGACAGCGCGCCGCCCCTGGATTACCGGCCGGTTACGCCCTACTGTCGGGTAACCCCCGGGCAATCCGCACCCTTTGAGCGAGGCCGACGATGACGTTGCAGGTCCCTTACCGCTCCATCCCCGAGATGTTCCGCACCCGGGTGAACAGCACCCCGGACGAGCGGGCGCTGGGGTACCCGACGCCGGACGGCGGGATCGGCTGGTACACCTGGGCCGAGATCGACACGCAGACCACCGCGATCGCCGCCGGGCTGCTCGGCCTGGGTGTCGAGTTGGAGGACCGGGTCGCGATCCTGTGCAACACCCGGGTCGAGTGGATCATCGCGGACTTCGCGGTGATGTGCGCGGGCGGCGCGACCACCACCGTGTATCCGACCACCGAGGCCGAAGAGGCCAGCTTCATCGTGGGTGACTCGGAGTCGAAGGTGCTGATCGCGGAGAACGCCGCGCAGGCCGCCAAGGTCGCCGGGCTGAACCTGGCGCACGTCGTGGTGATCGACGGGCCGGCGCCGCAGGGCGCGATCACCCTGGCCGAGTTGGCCGAGCGGGGTCGGGCGGCGCTCGCGGCCGACCCGGAGTTGGTCGAGCGGGCGAGCGCCCAGCTCGGTCCGGAGCACCTGGCCACGCTGATCTACACGTCCGGCACCACCGGCCGGCCCAAGGGCGTCGAGTTGCTGCACGGCGGCTGGTGCTGGCAGGGCGTGGCGCAGGACAACATGGGCCTGAAGACCGCCGCCGACACCCAGCTGCTGTGGCTGCCGCTGTCGCACTCGTTCGGCAAGACGCTGATCTGCGGGCTCACCCACATCGGCCTGCCGACCTACGTGGACGGCCGGGTGGACAAGCTGATGGAGAACCTGGGCAAGGTCAAGCCGAGCCTGCTCTGCGCGGCCCCGCGGGTCTACGAGAAGGTCTACAACGCGGTCATCACCAGCGGCACCGCCGAGGGCGGGCTGAAGGCGAAGATCTTCCGCTGGGCGATCGCCACCGGTCGTAAGGCGGTGCGGTTGGAGCAGGCGGGCAAGCCGGTGCCGGCGACCCTGACGGCACAGCGCAAGCTCGCCCACAAGCTGGTCTACAGCAAGCTGCACCAGCGCCTCGGCGGCAACATCCGGATCCTGGTCTCCGGTGCCGCGCCGCTGGCGCCGGAGATCGCCGAGTTCTTCGCCGCGGTCGGCCTGCCGATCAGCGAGGGGTACGGGATGACCGAGAGCAGCGCCGCCAACTTCGTGAACCGCCCGGAGCGCGTCAAGATCGGTACCGTCGGCCAGCCACTCGGTGACCTGGAGATCAAGATCGACACGGACGGCGAGATCCTGCTGCGCGGCGCGCCGGTGATGCGCGGGTACCACAACCTGCCGGACGAGACGGCGGCCACCCTGACCGAGGACGGGTACCTGCGTACCGGCGACATCGGCGAACTCGACGCCGACGGCTTCCTCAAGATCACCGACCGGAAGAAGGATCTGATCAAGACCTCCGGCGGCAAGTACGTGGCCCCCTCGCACATCGAGGGAATGTTCAAGGCGCTCTGCCCGTACACCTCGCAGGTGCTGCTGATCGGCCAGTCCCGCAACTTCTGCACGCTGCTGGTCACCCTCGACCCGGACGCGATCAGGGGCTTCACCGCCGATGGGCCGCTGGCCGACGCCGACTACCCCACCGTGGTCGCCAGCGACGCGGTGCACGCCATGATCCAGGGCCACATCGACACTCTCAACGCCAAGCTGAACCGGTGGGAGACGGTCAAGAAGTTCGCGGTGCTCCCCCGCGACCTGTCGGTGGAGGACGGCGACCTCACCCCGTCCATGAAGGTGAAGCGCAAGGTGGTGGAGAAGAACTTCGCCACCCAGATCGACGACATGTACGCCGGCACCCTGGCCAGCTGAATCCGCAGCACAGCACCACTTCCGCCCCGCGTCGACCCCGGTCGGCCGGGGCGGTGGCCGTCTCGGCCGGGAGCGGTGAGCAGCACGCGAGGGGGTGGGACGTTCCGGGGACCGGGCGGGGACCGGATGGCCGATGGTCAACTCCGGGCACGCTGGCATAGCTTGTATACATCATGCATACGGACTCCCCCACCTCCGTTGTCCAGCACCCAGCTGCCGCCCCCGCGCTGCCCGCCGCCCCTCCGCTCGCCGCCGCACCGACGCTGCCGCCGGGCCTGGGGATCTCCGCAGCCGAGCGGGTGTACCAGCACCTCAAGCGGGCCATCCTGGAGCAGATCCACGCCGACGGGGCACTGCTCACCGAGTGCGACATCGCGGCCGAGGTCGGGGTCTCCCGGACCCCCGTGCGCAGCGCGCTGCAACGACTCGAATCCGAAGGGCTGGTCGCCCTCTACCCCAAGCGCGGCGCGCTGGTGCTGCCGGTCTCCGCCCAGGAGGTGGAGGACGTCATCGAAGCCCGCCGGCTGGTGGAGACGCACACCGCCGGCCGGGCCTGGCAGCGCCGCGCGGCGCTCGCGGACTCCCTCGTACCCCTGCTGGAGGCGATGCGCACCGCACACCGCGACGGCGACGCGGCCGCCTTCATGCTCGCCGACCGCGCCTTCCACCAGGCCACCGTGGACGCCGCCGGCAACCGCATCCTCACCGAGCTCTACCAGCGGCTGCGCGACCGGCAGATGCGCATCGGCATCGCCTCCATGCGGCTGGCCCCACAGCGGATGGACCGCGCGCTGGCCGACCACGACGCGCTGCTGCACAGCCTGTCCGGCGACGACGAGGCGGCCTGGCACGCGCTGATCGGCGAGCACGTCGGCATCGCCGCCGGCCACCTGCGCCCACACCGCCACGACCCCGACCCGACCACGACAGCCGGTGCCGGGGTGACCAGGTGAGCGGCGTCGCTCCAACCGAAACCCAGGCACCAACCGAAACCGCAGCACGCAGCGAAACCGCGGCACGCAGCGAAACCGCCGCAACCGAAAGCCCGGTTCCAGGCGGGACCACGGCAACCGAAAACCCGCCTCCACGCGGGACCGCCGCAACCGAAAGCCCGGTTCCAGGCGGGACCACGGCAACGGAAAGCGCGGCTCCAGGCGGGACCACGGCAACGGAAAGCGCGGCTGCGGGTGGGACCCGGCGGCTGGACAGCGTGGCTGCGGATGTGGCGGGCGCGGCGAGCCCGGCCGCCGATGTGGTGGCCGCGGCCGTCGAGGTCGCGCAGTCCGACCGGGACGCGGAGCAGACCCCGCAACCGGGCGGCTGGGTACCGCCCGGCGGCCGGATCGCGCTGGCGATGTGGCTGGTGGCGATCGTCGCGTACGTGATCGCGGTGTTCCACCGGGCGTCGCTGGGAGTGGCCGGGGTGCAGGCCGCCGACCGGCTGGGCATCGGTGCGTCGCTGCTGGCGGTGCTGTCGGTGGCGCAGCTGGTGGTGTACGCGGGCATGCAGGTGCCGGCGGGGGTGCTGCTGGACCGGTTCGGGGCGCGTCGGCTGCTGCTGACCGGGGCGCTGCTGATGGCCGGCGGGCAGCTGCTGTTCGCGCTGGCCACCTCGGTCGGGCTGGCGGCCGGCGCGCGGGCGCTGCTGGGTGTCGGTGACGCGCTCACCTTCGTCAGCGTGCTGCGGGTGATCGCGAGCTGGTTCCCGGCCCGGCGCAACGCGCTGATCGTGCAGCTCACCGGCACGCTCGGGCAGCTGGGCTCGATCGCCTCGGCGGTACCGCTGCTGGTGGTGCTGCATCACTTCGGCTGGACGACGACGTTCCTCGGCGCGGCCGGACTGGGCGCGGTGGCGGTGCTCGCGGTGGCGTTCGGGCTGCGCGACGCCCCGGCGGACGCGCCGGTACGCCCACGGCCGGTGGCCGGCGAGTCCCGGGCGACGCTGCGCGAGGCGTGGGCCGAACCCGGTACCCGGCTGGGGCTGTGGACGCACTTCGTCACCCAGTTCTCCGCGTGCGTGTTCGGCATGCTCTGGGGGTACCCGTTCCTGGTGCAGGGTGAGGGGCTCGCGCCGGAGCGGGCGGCGCTGCTGGTCACCCTGCTGACGCTGGTGTCGATGGTGGTCGGGCCGCTGGTCGGGCAGTTCTGCGGCCGGCTGCCGTACCACCGCTCGAACCTGGTCATCGCCATCGTGGTGTCCTCGGCGACGGTCTGGACGGTGGTGCTGGCCTGGCCCGGTCGGGCGCCGCTGTGGCTGCTGATCGTGCTGATCGTGGTGCTCGGCACGAACGGGCCGGGCTCGGTGATGGGCTTCGACTACGCCCGCTCGTTCAACCCCGACCACCGGCTGGGCAGCGCCGCCGGCATCGTCAACGTCGGCGGCTTCGGCGCGTCGGTACTGCTGATCATCGTGGTCGGGGTGCTGCTGGACGTGCTCACCCCGGCCGGCGCGGACGCCCCGGGGCTGTCCGCGTTCCGGATCGCGTTCGCCGTGCAGTATCTACTGTGGACGGTCGGCCTGATCCAGGTGCTGCGCTACCGGCGGCTGGCCCGGCGGCGGCTGGCCGCGACTCAGGCCACCAGCGGGGGTACCTCCCACGAGCGGCGGGCACCGCGTTCCAGGTCCCGACGGGCGGCGGCGATCCGCTTCACGGCGTCCGCGAGATCCGCCTCGGGCAGCGTGAACGGCAGGCGCAGGAAGCGTTCCAGGGTGCCGTCGACGCCGAACCGGGGGCCGGGCGCCAGGCGTACGCCGTAGTGCTCGGCGGCCCGGGACAGCACGCTGGAGATCGGCGCGTCCAGCTCCACCCAGAGGCTGACCCCGCCGCCGGGTACCCGGATGCGCCACTCGGGCAGCTCGTCACGCAGCGCCGCGACGAGCGCGTCGCGCCGGGCCCGGAGCAGGGTCCGGCGCTGCGCCACCACCTCGGCGTGCCGGGCCAGCAGCCGCGCGCCGACCAACTGGTCGAGCACCGGCCCGGACATGTCCACGCCCACCCGGGCCGCGACCAGTCGCTGCACCAGCGGGGCGGACGCCCGGATCCAGCCGATCCGCAGCCCGCCCCAGAACGGTTTGCTCATCCCGCCGATGGACAGCACCCGGGCGTGCCGGTCGAAGCTGGCCACCGGCGGCGGCATGGTCGGGGTGTCCAGGTTGAGATCCACGAAGGACTCGTCGACGACCAGGTCGGTGCCGCTGGCGTGGGCGGCGGCCGGCAACGCCTCGCGCAGCGCCACCGGCATCAGGTGGCCGGTCGGGTTCTGGAACTCGGGGACCAGGTAGGCCATCCGGGGCCGGTGCTGGCGCAGCCCGTCGAGGAGCAGGTCGGTGTCCCAGCCGTCATCGGCGAAGCCGACGGTGAGTACCCGGGCGCGCCGGGCGCCGAGCGCCGCCAGCGCGTTGGGGTAGGTGGGTGACTCCACCAGCACCGGCTGGGCGGGCGGGGCGAGCAGCCGGACGGCGAGGTCGAGGGCGTGCTGGACGCCGCTGGTGATCATGATCTGTTCGACCCGGGTGGGCAGCCCCCGGGCGCCGTACGCGTCGGCCACCACGGCGCGCAGTTCGGGCAGGCCGGCCGGGTGGTAGCCGATACCGCCGAGGTACCGGGGCAGGTCGGTGACGGCTTCGGCGGCCGCCGCCAGGGTCTGCTCGGGGGCGGGGAGCGCGGCCACGCCGAGGTCCAGCAGGTCCGGCTCGGTGCCGACCGGGGACCACAGGCCGGAACTGGCCACCGTGGCGCCGCGCGGCATCGCCGTCCAGGAGCCCGCGCCGCGCCGGCTGACCAGGTGGCCGGAGTCGCGCAGTTGCCCGTACGCGGCGGTGACGGTGGTCCGGGAGATCGCCAGCGCCAGGGCCAGTTCGCGTTCGGCGGGCAGTCGGACGCCGAGCGGCAGCCGCCCGTCGACCAGCAGGCCGCGCAGCGCTCCGGCGAGCGCGGCGTAGTCGGGGGCGGACCGGTGGCCCGGGTCGACCTGCCACTTGCCGAGGAGGCGGGCCAGTTGTGACCCCTGTACGACGGTGGTCATATCCAGGACTCCAAAATTGGCTCTATCCGAACGTCGAATTGGCCTTCAGAGTGGCACTCATGTCCGAGATTGGCAACCTTCCGCTGCGCCACCGCCCGGTCCGCCGGCTGCTGCAACTGCTCGTCGGGCTCTACCTCTACGGCGCGAGCATGGCGATGATGGTGCGCGCCGGTCTCGGCCTCGACCCGTGGGACGTCTTCCACCAGGGGGTCTCGCAGCGCACCGGGCTGGACATGGGCTGGGTGGTGATCGGGGTCGGCGCGGCGGTGCTGCTGCTGTGGATCCCGCTGCGCCAGCGCCCCGGCGTGGGCACCGTCGCCAACGTCGTGGTCATCGGGCTGGCCCTGGACGCCACACTGTGGCTGCTCGACCCGCCGCAGCCGCTGCCCGTGCGGATCGCGCTGCTGGTGGGCGGGGTGCTCGCCAACGGGGTGGCGAGCGGGCTCTACATCGGCGCGCGGCTCGGACCCGGACCCCGGGACGGGCTGATGACCGGGTTCGCGGGTCGCCGCTCGGCCAGCATCCGGGTGGTGCGTACCGTCATCGAACTCACCGTGCTGGCGATCGGCTGGCTGCTGGGCGGCACGGTGGGCGTGGGCACGGTGCTGTACGCGGTGGCCATCGGACCGCTGGCGCACGTCTTAATCCCGTTCTTCGCCGTCCGCGCCCCGGCCGCGGCGCCGGCCCCCGCGGCGACCCGGCCTTCCGGTGGCGCGCCGGTGGTGCGGGGCGAAGCTGCCGTCACGGCCGGTTGAGGGCGGCACTTGGTCCGATTTTCACTGTCCGTCCTGGAAGATGACTATCCTTCACGGTATAGGCATTGCTTCACGATCCGGGGGGATGGATATGAGCAACGTCAAGAACGCTGGCCGTTCGGCCGCGAAAGGCTCGTGGGCGGCCGGCGGTACGGTCTTCGCCGCCACCGTCATGATCATGATCGGCGTTTTCCAGATCCTGATGGGCATCTCGGCGATCGCCAGCGACAGCTTCCTCGTGATCCGTGGCAGCTACACGTACAACGTCGACGTGACCGGGTGGGGCTGGATACATCTCGGCCTGGGCGTGCTCATCGTGCTCACCGGGCTGGGCATCTTCTCCGGCGCCACCTGGGCCAAGGTCGCCGGTATCGTGCTCGCCGTGCTGTCCGCGGTGGACAACTTCCTGTTCCTGCCGTACTACCCGATCTGGTCGATGCTGCTGGTCGCGTTGGACGTCTTCGTCATCTGGGCGCTGGCGTACTCGCTGCACACCGCCTCGGCCGGGGTCGACGACCTGATGGGGTCCGACCGGATGGCGTACGCCGATCAGCAGGCCGGTCAGCGCTGGTCCACGAACGCGGCGGCGGGCTACGGCCCGGCCGACCCGGAAGCAGCCGGCCGGATGAGCGACATGAACGACCCGGCCGGCGCCCGGCACGCGGCGGGCGCACCGTCCGAGCACGCACACGCCGGCATGCCGGCGGGTGGCCAGCAGCCCGGCGGCGGCATGCCCGGCGGGATGCCGCCCGGGACGGGTCAACCGCCGTCCGGACAGGGCCGCTGACACACGCGGACACCATCCTCCGGGCCCGACCTGTATCGGCCGGGCCCGGAGGTGTCCACCGGTCGGGCGACGGCCCTCGGCCGACCGGGACGCTCGCGTCCCGGTGGCCAGCTCGCGTCCCGCTGGCCAGCTCGTCCGCTAGACCGTGACGACTACTTTGCCTGCGCAGTGCCCCTGCTCCTGGTACGTGATGGCCGCGCGCAGGTCCTCGAACGGGTAGCTGCGGTCGATGACCGGGGTGACCTGGCCGGCCTCGATGAACTCCACCAACGCCCGCAGGCTCTGCCGTCGGTCGCTGGTGCCGACCGAGTTGGCCACCACGACCCGTTGCGACACGAACGGCCCCGTCGCGGCTGCGGCGAACATCTGGCCGGCCGGCTGCAGCCACCGGCCCGCCGGCCCACCGACCGCGACGAAGGTCCCCCGCGGCTCGAGCACCCGCCGGCAGGCCCGCACTGTGCGGCTCCCCGCGATGTCCAGGAGCAGGTCGTAGCGCTTGCCGGTACGGGTGAAGTCCGCTCGGGTGTAGTCGATGACATCGTCGGCGCCCAGCGATCGGACCAGGTCGACGTTGCGCGTGCTACAGACCCCGGTGACCTGCGCGCCGCTCGCCCGGGCGAGCTGCACCGCGAAGGTGCCGATGCCACCCGCGGCCCCGTTGACGAGGACCGTCTGGCCCGACTGGATCCGGCCCTCGACGCGCAGGCTCAGCAGGGCGGTGAGCGCGGCCATCGGCAGGGCCGCCGCCTGCTCGTAGGACAACCGCTCCGGCATGGGTACCAGCAGGTCCTGCCGGACGCTCACGTACTGCGCGAACCCGCCGCCGCGGAGCAACGCGAACACGTCGTCCCCCGGACGGAACTGCGTCACGCCCGCGCCGACCGACTCGACCCGGCCGGCCATGTCGCAGCCGAGGATGTCGAACTTCGGGCCGCGCAGTCCCAGGGTGCCGGGCATCAGCCGGGCGATGCGCGGCTCGCCCCGCAGGTGGTGCCAGTCGTAGGGGTTGACGGAGGTGGCGCACACCCGCACCAGAACCTCGTCGTCACCGGGTACCGGCTGGTCCACCTCCACGAGGTTCAGGGCATCGGGTGGGCCGTACGAACGCAGGACGTACGCCTTCATGATCCAGCTCCCCTTACGTTGTAAGTCGTACGTCGTAAGGTAGCCGTACGGCGTAAGGCGGTCAACCCCCGACTTACGTCGTACGATCGGGGCTCGCAGGGAGGGTTGATCCAGGTGGCCACCGATGCCCGAGGGCAGGAGCCGCGCGCCCCGTTGAGCCGGGAGCGCGTCCTGCATGCTGCCGTCCGGGTCGCCGACGAGAGCGGCCTCGCCGCGATCACGATGCGCCGGCTGGCCGAAGAGGTCGGCGCGGAGGCGATGTCGCTCTACTACCACGTGGCCAAGAAGGAAGAAGTCCTGGACGGCGTCGTGGACGTCATCGTCAGGGAGATCAACGAGGTGGTCGACGCGATCGACCTACCCTCCGCGGGAGCCGACTGGAAGAAGGCCGTCCGCCAGCGGGTTCTGTCGGCTCGTGAAGTCCTGCTCCGGCACCCGTGGGCGACCGGCCTCTTCGAGTCGCGGACCACCACCAGCATGGAGGTCCTGCGCTACTACGACGCCCTGCTCGGCCTCATGCGCGACGGTGGCTTCTCGTTCGACCAGGCCCACCACGCCATGCACGCGCTGGGCAGCCGGGCGCTCGGCTTCAGCCAGGAACTGTTCAGCCCCACCGGCACCGGCGCCACCGCCCCGGACGCCGCGACGCTGGAGAGCATGGCCGCCAGCCTGCCCAACCTCACCGGAATGCTGAAGGAGATCGTCCACGACGACCCGGACTCCACCCTCGGTTGGTGCGACGACCAGGCGGAGTTCGAGTTCGGCCTCGACCTGCTCCTCGACGGCCTCGACCGACTCCGGGCAGGAGCCTGACGTTCGAGCCCTGGATTCAGCCGTCCTCAATGGGGTGTGCATGGGCTCTGGACAGTTCGGTCCCAGCCGAATCGTCCCAGCCCTACGATCTCGGGGACCCATACGGGCTGCCGAGAGAGGAACACACGGATGAGCGACGACGCCTCCACCAGTGACGACCGCGACCCGGCACAGGTCATCGAGCACGCTGTCGCGCATGCCCTGCGGCTGGCCGAAACCTGGCCGGCGTGGGACGGAGAGCCCCGCGCCGCCGAGGATCGGCTCTACACCCCGCACAAGGCAATCCGGCGTCTCGCCGATCACCTCCTCGACCACTTCGCCGAACTTGAGGCGCGGCTGGCAGGGCGGTCTCCCCTGGCAGACCACTGGCACGGCTCCGCGATCACCACTCCGGCCGACCTCGCCCCCTTCACGCCCGAGGACCTGGACGAGGCCCGCAGTCGCCTGACCCGGTTGGCGCAGCTCTGGTCGCTGCGCCTGCAGACGCTCGACGACGAACGCCTCGACCGGGTCGACGCAGACGCCTGGACGTTGCGCGAGGTCGCTCTCCACCTCGACAGCACCTTCTACGCCGACGCCGTCGGCGACCTCACCTCACAACGCGACTCGGGAACAACACCGGTCGAGCCGCAACCCAGCCGGTTCTGAAACGCCGAATTGCTGCCGAGAATGCCTACAGGTGCAGCCCCGGGCTCAGGCCGACGGCAATGAGCTGGTCCCGGGTCAGTGGGCAGCCGACGACTCCAGCCGAGTCGAAACAGGAGATGACCACGTTGGTGGCATCCGGCTTGGTCAGGTTGAGCAGCCCCCTGGCGACGAGTATGGATTCGCCGTCCGGCCCGCGCACCGGCGCATCCCCGTTGGCGACCGCGGCCGCCCGCTCGGCCGCGTCCTCGGCATTGATCGGCGGCGCCGACGGGTCGTAGTAGACCGATCTGGAGACGTAGAACCGGATGCTGAAGGTGCCCGCGGGCGAGGTGAGCTGGCCCGACCACTGGTAGCGGTCGGTGTTGAAGTCGGTCTGGTTGGCGTGCATGCAGGTCGCCGGTGCCGTCGGGCGCACGGTGGCGGATACCCCTTCCCCCCCGTCGGAGCAGCTCAGGTACTGCCGGGTCAGGGTGTCCAGGCCGCCGACATCGGGCGCCTGAGCGCGGACTGCCGCCTGGAATGCCGCGAGCAGCCGGGCCGCCGTGGCCACGTCGGGCGGCGTCGTGGGCGACGGGGTGGCAGCGGGCGTGACACTGACCGGCGTGCCGGCGGGTACCCGTGCCGCGCCGTTGAAACCGGCTGCTGCCAGGCCGCCCGCCGCGACCGCCGCGACCACGGCCACCGCCACGATCCCGACCCGGGTGGCGCGCCGCCGACGCCGCACCCCGTGCGCCTGCCGGACCAGCTCGTCCAGGTCGATCCGGCTGACCGGCGCCCGTCCGATGTATTCGTCGATGTACTCGTCGAATTCGGTCCTCACGGTCGCACCCCGCCCTCGATGGCCAGCCCCCGCAGCGCCGCCAGCGCCCGGGCCGATTGACTCTTCACCGTTCCCGTGGAGACCCCCAGCGCCTGTGCCGTCTGCTCCACCGACTGGTCGCAGTAGAAGCGCAGCACCAGTACCGCCCGTTGCCGGGGACCGAGCGTACGCAGCAGCGCACCGAGATCCGGCCGGTCAGCCGGGTCGTCATCCCAGACGGGCTGCTCAAGAACGGGCAGGCCGGTGCGCTCGCGACGCCAGGGCCGGCGATGCTCGTCCAGCCAGGCATTGGCGAGCATGCCGCGCACGTAGGCATCCAGGTGCTCGACCCGGCTGATCCGTCGCCACGATACGAACAGCTTGACCAGTACCGTCGACACCAGGTCGTCAGCGGCGTACCAGTCCCCGCAGAGCAGGTACGCCACCCGGCGCAGCTGCTCCAGCCGGTGCGTCACGTAGTCGCGGCATGCGATGTCCCCGTCCTCGCCCACCCGCGCTCCCTCCGTAGTCTCCGGCAACTGAACGGAGCGGAGGGCCTGGCGGGTTGCACGGGCCGACGGTTACCTCGTCGCCGCGCGGATGCCGAGCTAGCGAACGGCTACGCCGTCGCCGCGTAGGGCCTGCTTGACCTCGCCGATGGTGACCTCGCCGAAGTGGAAGATGGTGGCCGCGAGCACCGCGTCGGCGCCGGCTGCCACTGCGGGCGGGAAGTCCCCGGCCGCGCCCGCGCCACCGGAGGCGATCACCGGGATGTCCACCACCGCGCGGACCGCGCGGATCAGCTCCAGGTCGAAGCCGTCCTTGGTGCCGTCGGCGTCCATCGAGTTGAGCAGGATCTCGCCCGCCCCGAGGTCGGCCACCCGGGCGGCCCAGGCGACCGCGTCCAGGCCGGCGCTGCGCCGGCCGCCGTGCGTGGTGACCTCGAAGCCACTGCGCTGCCCGGCTGCCCGGCGGACGTCGAGGGAGAGCACCAGCACCTGGTTGCCGAAGCGTTGGGCGATCTCGGCGACCAACTCGGGCCGGGCGATGGCGGCCGTGTTCACGCCCACCTTGTCCGCGCCGGCACGCAGCAGGGTGTCCACGTCGGCCACGCTGCGCACACCGCCGCCCACGGTCAGCGGGATGAACACCGACTCGGCGGTACGGCGCACCACGTCCAGCATCGTGCCCCGGTTGTCCGAGGAGGCGGTGACGTCGAGGAACGTCAGCTCGTCGGCACCGGCCGCGTCGTAGGCGGCGGCCAGCTCCACCGGGTCACCGGCGTCGCGCAGGTCGACGAAGTTGATCCCCTTCACCACCCGGCCGGCGTCGACGTCCAGGCACGGGATCACCCGCACAGCCACGCTCATAGCGGCTCCCCGCTCGCACGGCTCGCGGAGAGCCGGTCTGAGTTGTCAGTTGGACGCTCGCGCGAGCGCTGGCTCATTGAGTCCACCTCCGCCGGCGAGTACGCCTCGACTTCGATCTCGAACAGGTGGTCAGGGTGCAGCAGGGCGGCGACCACGACCATGGTGGCGGCCGGCCGGTGTGCGCCGAAGGCGGCGCCGTGCGCCCGACCCACGGCGTCCGCGTGCGCCCGGTCGGTGACGTACATCCGGGTCCGTACCACGGACTCCGCGCCCACCCCGAGCTGCGCCAGCGCGGCCAGCGCGATGCCGATGGCGGTCCTCGCCTGGCCGCCCGGATCACCGACGTGGGTGACCACTCCGTCCACAGTGGACGTGCAGCCGGCGGTCAGCACCAGGTCGCCGGCGCGGACCACCCGGCTGTAGCCGAAGGCGTCCTCCCACGGTCCGCCCGAGCCCAGCCGCAGCACCAGCACCGAGCGGTAGCTCATTGCGCCAGCACCGCGAGCGCCTGGGCCACCGTGAACGCGCCCGCGTAGAGCGCCTTCCCGGCGATCACGCCCTCCACGCCGACCGACTCCAGGGTGGCCAGCGCCCGCAGGTCGTCCAGGTTGGAGACTCCCCCGCTGGCGATGACCGGGGCGGTGGTGGCCGCGCAGACGTCGCGCAGCAGGTCGAGGTTGGGGCCGGTGAGGGTACCGTCGCGGCGGATGTCGGTGACCACGTAGCGGGCGCAGCCGGCCTTGTCGAGGCGGGCCAGCACCTCGAAGAGGTCGCCGCCGTCGCGGGTCCAGCCGCGAGCGGCCAGCGTGTGCCCGCGCACGTCCAGCCCGATGGCCACCCGGTCGCCGTACTCGCCGACCACCCGGTCACACCACTGCGGGTCCTCCAGCGCGGCGGTGCCGATGTTCACCCGGGCCGCGCCGGTGGCCAGCGCCGCCCGCAGCGACGCGTCGTCGCGGATACCGCCGGACAGCTCCACCTGCACGTCCAGCTTGGCCACCACGTCGGCGAGCAGGGCGGCGTTCGAGCCGCGCCCGAAGGCGGCGTCCAGGTCCACCAGGTGTACCCAGTCCGCGCCGTCGTGCTGCCAGGCCAGCGCCGCCTCCAGCGGATCGCCGTAGCCGGTCTCCGAGCCGGCCGCGCCCTGGACCAGGCGGACCGCCTGGCCATCGGCCACGTCCACGGCGGGTAGCAGGGTGAGCATCAGGTCCTCCGGTCCAGGGTGAGCACGATCAGTGCGGGCAGCGCCAGCACGACGAGCGCGGTGAGGGCGATCTGCACGCCCAGGTCGTCGAAGTACCACCAGATGCCGGCCACCACGATGGCGGCGAGCAGGCCGATGGTGATCCGCTCGGAGCGGCTGCGCCGGGCGAAGATCTTGCCGGTACGCCGGTCCGGCAGGCGCGGGGTGAGTCGCCGGGCGAGCCGGCGGCGGGTGGTCCGGCGGGCGTCGCGGCGTTCCCGTTGCGCCCGCAGCCGCTGCTGCTCGGCTTCCCGCACGGCCCGCCGCTGGGCCCGTTCCCGGCTCACCGGGGCCTGCGGGTCACAGCGTCGCCACCCAGTTGCGCAGCAGCGCCGCGCCGTCGTCGCCGGACTTCTCCGGGTGGAACTGGGTGGCCCACAACGAGTTCAGCTCCACTGCGGCCACGAACGGCTGGTCGTGCTCGGCGGTGGTGACCAGCCCCTGGCCGGGGACCGGGGTGGCCGCGTAGGAGTGCACGAAGTAGAACCGCGAGCCGGTCGGCAGTCCGGCGAAGAGCGCGCTGGCGGCCGGTGGGGTGAGGGTGTTCCACCCCATGTGGGGTACCCGGGCAGCGTGCAGCCGGGTCACCGTGCCGGGGATAAGGCCCAGGCCCTTGGTCACCACGCCGTGCTCCTCGCCGGCCTCGAACAGCACCTGCATGCCCACGCAGATGCCGAGCACCGGCCGGCCGGCGGCGACCCGGTCGGCGATCACCGGGCCGGCTTCGAGCGCCTCGATCCCGGCCATGCAGGCGGCGTACGCGCCGACGCCGGGCACCACCAGGCCGTCCGCGTCGGCAGCGGCGGCCAGGTCGGCGGTGACGGTGACGTCGGCGCCGGCACGGGCCACCGCGCGCTGCGCCGAGCGCAGGTTGCCCGAGCCGTAGTCCAGGATCACCACCCGCGCGCTCACGAGAAGGTCCCCTTGGGCAGCAGGTAGGCGAGTCCGGTCAGCAGCGCCAGCACGCCGAAGACGGCGACCACCACGGCCGCCCGCTTGGCGCCCTGCGAGCGCAGTGACCAAGCGCCGCCGAGCAGGATGCCGCCGGCCGCGCAGAGCACGACGGCGCAGCACTACAGCACGCCCTTGGTGCTCGGGATGCCGCCGCCGCGCGGGTCCAGCGAGACTGCCTCGCGCAACGCCCGGGCGAACGCCTTGAACTGCCCCTCCACCACGTGGTGGGCGTCCGGGTGGCCGCCCGGCCGGGCCGCCCGCAGCACCGTGACGTGCAGCGTCATCTTGGCCGCCTGGCCCAGCGACTCCCACACGTGCCGGGTCATCGAGGTCGGGTACACCGGGCCGATGTAGGGCGCCAGCGGCGGCTCGTCGTGCACCACGTACGGCCGGCCGGACAGGTCGATGGCGGCCTGCACGAGCACCTCGTCCATCGGGACCACGGCGTCGCCGTACCGGCGGATGCCGCGCTTGTCGCCGAGCGCTTCGGCCAGCGCGGCGCCCAGCGCCAGGGTGGTGTCCTCGATGGTGTGGTGCGCGTCGATCTCCAGGTCGCCCTCGGTGGCCACCCGCAGGTCGATGCCGCCGTGCCGGGCGATCTGGTTGAGCATGTGGTCGAAGAAGCCGACGCCGGTGGCGATGTCGCCCACCCCGGTGCCGTCCAGGTCCAACTCGACCAGGACCTTCGTCTCGGCGGTGGTGCGCTCCACCCGGGCGGTGCGGGCCATCAGCTGATCTCCTTGCAAGCGGTCAGGAAGGCGTCGGTCTCCTCGGGGGTACCGGCGGTGACGCGCAGCCAGCCGGCCAGACCCACGTCGCGTACCAGCACATCACGGTCCAGCAGCGCCTGCCAGACCGCCCGCTGGTCGCGTACCCCGGCGGCGTCCGCCGGCACCTGGAAGAGGACGAAGTTGGCGTCACTGTCGGCGACCGCCCAACCGTTGCCGCGCAACGACTCCACGATCCGGTCGCGCTGCGCCTTGATGGCGTCCACAGTGGACAGCAGCAGGTCGGCGTGGGCGAGCGCGGCACGGGCGGCCGCCTGGGTGAGCGCCGAGAGGTGGTACGGCAGCCGGACCAGTTGCACGGCGTCCACCACGGCCGGGTCGGCGGCGAGGTAGCCGAGCCGGCCACCGGCGAAGGCGAACGCCTTGCTCATCGTCCGGGTCACCACCAGGCGGGGGTATCCGGGCAGCAGCTCGATCGCGGTGCGGGTGCCCGGCCGGCGGAACTCGGCGTACGCCTCGTCCACCACCACCATGCCGGGCGCGGCAGCCAACACCGCCTCGATCACCTCGAACGGCAGCGCCGTCCCGGTCGGGTTGTTCGGCGAGCAGAGGAACACCAGGTCCGGTTGGTGCTCGGTGACCTGCGCGAGCGCCGAGTCCACGGTCAGCGCGAAGTCCTCCCCGCGCAGCCCGTCCACCCAGGTCGAGCCGGTCCCCTTGGCCAGCAACGGGTGCATCGAGTACGCCGGGGTGAAGCCGAGCACGGTGCGCCCCGGCCCGGCGAAGACCTGCAGCAGCTGCTGCTGTACCTCGTTGGAGCCGTTCGCCGCCCAGACCTGCGGGTGGGTCAGCCCGGAGCCGAGGTAGTTCGCGAGGTCCGTACGCAGCGCGACCGCGTCCCGGTCGGGGTAGCGGTTCAGGTCGCGCAGGGCGGCGTCCAGCGCGGCGCTGATCGCGTCCACCACCGGCTGCGGCACGGGATAGGAGTTCTCGTTGGTGTTCAGCCGGACGGCCACGTCCAGTTGCGGCGCGCCGTAGGGCGACAGGCCACGCAGCTCGTCACGGATCGGCAGATCGGCGGGCGACGTCATGCCGGGAACCGGACGGTGACGGCCTGCCCGTGGGCCGGCAGGTCCTCGGCGCCGGCCAGGGCGACGACGTGCCCGGCCACGTCCGCGAGCGCCTGCTCCGAGTACTCGATGAGCTGCACGCCGCGCAGGAAGGTCTGCACCGACAGCCCGGACGAGTGCCGGGCACAGCCGCCGGTGGGCAGCACGTGATTCGACCCGGCGCAGTAGTCGCCCAACGACACCGGCGAGTACGCCCCCACGAAGATCGCCCCGGCGCTGCGTACCCGTTCGGCAACCGCCCGCGCGTCCCGGGTCTGGATCTCCAGGTGCTCCGCGCCGTAGGCGTCCACGACGGCAAGTCCTTCGTCGACCGAGGAGACCAGCACCACGGCGCTCTGCGGCCCGGTCAGCGCCGCGGTGATCCGTTCGCTGTGCTTGGTGGCCGCCACCTGCTCGACCAGCTCCGCCTCGACCGCCACCAGCAGCGACTCCGAGTCGGTGACCAGCACGCTGGCCGCGAGCGGATCGTGCTCGGCCTGGCTGATCAGGTCGGCGGCGACGTGCCGGGGGTCGGCGGTGTCGTCGGCGAGCACCGCGATCTCGGTGGGGCCGGCTTCGGCGTCGATCCCGACCACCCCGCGTACCAGCCGCTTCGCGGCGGTCACCCAGACGTTCCCGGGCCCGGTGATCATGTCGACCGGCGGGCACCGGTCGCCCTCGGGGGTGTCGTCCCGGTCGGTGCCGTAGGCCAGCATCGCCACCGCCTGGGCGCCGCCGACGGCGTACACCTCGTCGACGCCGAGCAGCGCGCAGGCCGCCAGGACGTGCTCGTGCGGCAGGCCGGTCTCCTTCTGCGGCGGGCTGGTCACCGCGATCGAGGCGACCCCGGCCACCTGCGCGGGCACCACGTTCATCACCACACTGGACGGGTAGACGGCCAGGCCGCCGGGGACGTAGAGGCCGACCCGGGCCACCGGCCGCCAGCGTTGGGTCACCGAGCCGCCGGGCACCACCTGGATTGTCTCGTCGGTGCGTCGCTGCCCCTCGTGCACCAGCCGGGCCCGGCGGATCGCCTCCAGCAGGGCGTCCCGGACCACCGGGTCGAGCTGCTCGCGGGCCTGCGCCAGCGCGTGCGCGGGTACCCGCAGGGTGGCGGGGGCGACGCCGTCGAAGCGCTGGCCGGCGTCGCGGACGGCGGCCGCGCCGTGGTCGCGGATCGCTTCGACGGTCGGGCGGACCTGGTCGGTGGCGGTGGAGACGTCCAGGCCGGCCCGGGGCAGCACCAGCCGCCGGGCGGCGTCGGGGTTGCCGGGGCTGGTCGATGGTCTGCGCAGGTCGATCCGGGTGAGCACGGCTGCAATTCTAGGCCGGCCGGTTCTGCGGGCTCGCCGGGCTTACCACTGGCCGGGATGTGCGTCTCAGTTCTGCTGGTCGTGCTGCTGGTTTGGCCCGGGCCGGGCGGTGTGGCCGGTGATGGGTGGGCGCGGTGTGGCCGGCGGTGCGGCGGGCTACGCTTCGCGGGTGGGTACGCGGCTGGCGCTCTTCCCGCTCGGGACGGTGCTCTTCCCCGGGCTGGTCCTGCCGCTGCACGTCTTCGAGGAGCGGTACCAGACGCTGGTCCGCGATCTGCGGGAGCTGGACGAGGAGGAGCGCGAGTTCGGGGTGGTCGCGATCGCCCGGGGCTGGGAGGTCGAGGCCGGGCAGTCCCCGGGGAACCTCCGGTGCTGCACCAGATCGGCTGTACCGCGCAGTTGCAGAAGGTGACCGAGTTGCCGGACGGCGGGTACGACATCGTCTCGGTGGGTCGGCGGCGATTCAGCATCCTCAGCGTCGACGACTCGTCCGCGCCGTACCTGATGGCCGAGGTGGAGTGGCTCACCGAGGAGGAGAGCGCGGCCGGTGAGTTGGACCGGGTGGTTCCCGGGGTCCTCGACCGGTTCCAGCGCTACCTGCGGATGCTGCGCCCGGACACCGCCGGCGAACAGCTCCCGGACGACCCGACTGTGCTGTCGCACCTGATCGCCGCGACGATGGTGCTCGACATGGCGGACCGGCAGTCGCTGCTCGCCGCGCCCGGCACCGTCGCCCGGCTCCGTGCCGAACGGCAGCTGCTCAGCCGCGAACTGGTGCTCCTGGACGAGTTGCGGGCGGTACCGGTCACGCCGGCCGAGTTCTCCGTCGCCACCAGCCCCAACTGACGAGGTCCGCGCCCGCGCCCAGGCTCAGCCCGGCTGACCCGTACCCGGATCCGGACCGTAGCCCGGTTGAGCCGGATCCGGAGCAGAACCGTAGCCCGGCTGACCGGTGCCCGGACCGTAGCCGGGCTGACCAGGACCCGGGCCGTAGCCGGGCTGACCAGAGCCCGGGGCGTAGCCGGGCTGCGCGGAGTTCGGCGGGTAGCCGGGCTGGCCGGCGGGCGACCACGGGGCGTAGCCGACGGGGACGGCCGGATCCGGCGCGGAGAGTGGGGCCTGGCGGGTGGCGCGCAGCGCCGGGTACGGGGAGAAGCCGGCAGCCAGCAGGCAGACCAGCAGCGCGGTGATCGCCATGGCCAGCACGTCACCCCGGGCGAACGGCAGCCAGCCCCGCCACAGCCCGACCTTGGCGGCCCGCAGGTTGACCGGCAGGACGAAGTTCGTGCTGCCGGTCCAGGAGGGCGCGTCGATCAGGGTGCGGGCGTGGGGGAACCCGAAATGGTGTCCGAACTTCCAGGTGAGGATGCCGCAGGCAGCGCGCCCAGGGCGAGGCCCCGGTCAGCAGCGGGACCGCGGAAGCTGCGCAGGAGGATCCAGACCAGCACGGCAACCAGGAGGCCGGCGCCGACGGTCAGGATGACGTACCAGCCCTCGTCAGCGATGCGGTGCTCGGCCTCCGGCGCGGTGAGGTACGCGCCGTCCGGCTCCGGACGGCCGGGGTGTGCGGGGCGATCGCCGCCACAGCCAGCCCAGCGGGAAGCCGAGCAGCCCGACCAGGACCAGACTGCGACCATCACCGCAAGCTCGGCCGGCCGGGAAACCCGGGGCGGCGGCGGCCCGGCCGGGTCGACGGGCAGCGGCGGGTACCCGAAATCGGCGGGGACTGCCTCAGTCATGGCCCGATCCTTGCACGGCGCGCTGTGCGACCCGAACCGGCCGCGTCACGGCGCCGGCGTCGCGGCCGGCCGGGTCACAGCCGTTTGTCGGTCAACTCGACGTCCGCGTCCACCTTGTCGTCGGGCTCGGCGTAGTACTCGAGGTCACCGAGCATCTCGGCGGCCACCTCGTCGATGTCCAGGCCGGCGACCTCGGCCGGCTGGCGACGCACATCGGCGTGCGGGAAGACGAAGCGCCGGAACGCCCACCAGCGGAAGACCATGGCGCACAGGGTGCCGATGATCTGGGCGCTGACGAAGTCGGCGATCTCCTGGGTGAGCTTGCTGACGTGCGGGGTCTCCAGGTTCAGCACGTAGTGCGACAGCCCCAGCGGGACCAGGGTGACCACCACGCCGAGGCCGCTGATCAGGAAGAACAGCACTGCCTCGTGGTGGTTTGCCCGACCGCCCCGGGTCCGGAACGACCACTCCCGGTTCAGCACATAGGAGACGACGGTGGCGACCAGGGTGCTGATCACCTTGGCGGTGATCAGCTTGCTTCCAGCACGCTGTTCTTGAGACCCAGGAAGATCGCCGTGTCGACGACGAAGGCCGTACCCCCGACCAGCAGGAACTTCACCAGCTCCTTGTGCCTGCGCAGGTAGGCGCCGAGCGGGCTGGGCAGGTTGTCGAGGATGAAGTCGTCAATCGGCACCCGTGCAGTCTAGGCACGCCGAAGCCATTCCACCGCTGAAGGCGGTGAACGACAGGCAGCGTTACCGGCTGAAACCGTCCCGATGGTGACGGCCGCCTGCAGCCAGGCACGCTTGGTGGCGGCGGCCAGGACCGGGTACTCGATCGACGAACCCGGCTCCAGGGCCGGGTCGTAGGGGACCACCGCCACGGCCCGGGTCCGGGTGGCGAAGTGCTTGGCCAGGTCGTCCAGCATCGAGGACGGGTTGGGCGTCGGGCAGGAGAGCAGCGTCACGGCGTTGTCCACCAGCGTGCCCAGCCCTGACTCCTGCAGCAGGTCGAGCATCCAGTCGGCGGTGAAGGCGGCGTCCTCCCGGGGTACCGAGGTGATCACCAGCTGGTCGGCGGCCTGCAGGACGGTCTGCCAGTTGGCGCTCTCCACGTTGTTGCCGGTGTCCACACAGATCACGTCGTGGGTGCGGCGGAGCAGGTCAAGAACCCGCCGCACGGTGTACGGGTCGAGCTTCTCGGCGAACCGGGGGTTCTCCTCGCCGGCCAGTACGTCGTAACTTCCATCGGAGGCGTGCCGCAGGTAGTCGTCGAGCGCGTCCACCAGCGCGGCCCCTCCTGGATCTCCAGGGTGACCAGGTCCTGCAGCAGGTGCCGGATGGTGCGGGCGTGCCGGGCGGAGCCGGCCCGCAGCCCCAGCGTGCCGCGCAGCTCGTTGTCGTCCCAGGCGATCACGCCACGGCCCCGGACACTGCCGATGGTGGCGGCGCAGAGCACCGTGGCGGTGGTCTTGTGCACCCCGCCCTTCGGGTTCGCGAAGGCGATCACCCGGGGCTTGCCGAGGTCCTGGCGCAGCGTGGTGAGCAGCGCCTCCGCCTCGGCCTGGGCCGGCTGCCACTCGATCCGGCCGAGCAGGCCGGGCGGGCGGGCGGGTGGCGCGCGGGCTCCTCGACAGGCGGCGCCTCGCGCCGTGCCGGCCGGGCGGCCCAGCCCGGTCGGAGCGGCCGCCTCGGGCGCTCGTCGACGGCGGGGCGGGGCGGCAGGCCGCGGTCGAGGATGGCCCGCCAGCGCGGGGGCGGCTCGGCGCGCCAGCCCTCCTCGGTTCGCTCCACTCTCGCCCCCTCCCCAGTGTGCAACAGCCATGTGCAACAGCCGAACTGCCAGTCGAACTGCCGCGGGCCCGAGCCACCTGCACCAGCCTACGGTGCCAGGCCCGGCGCGGCACCTACTGTCCCATGTGGCACACCAAATGTGCGCCCCCGTCGGGCAGCCATCCGGCTCAGCCGGGCAGCCGTTTCGAGCTGAGTCCCCGGTCAGGGCGCCGGCTCCGGCGAGCCGCGGGTCAGCCCGCCGCCTGCAGCAGGGCCAGGGCGTGGGCAAGATCGTCCGGGTACGCGCTGGTAAAGGTGACCACTGGCCGGTCGAGGGGTGCTCGAAGGAGAGCGACTGGGCGTGCAGCCACTGCCGGGCCAGGCCGAGCCGGGCGGACAGGGTCGGGTCCGCGCCGTAGACCAGGTCGCCGACGCACGGGTGCCGCAGCGCGGAGAAGTGCACCCGGATCTGGTGGGTACGGCCGGTCTCCAGCCGCACATCAACCAGGCTGGCCGCCGGAAAAGCCTCAAGCGTGTCGTAATGGGTGATACTCGGCTTACCGTCCGACACCACTGCCCATCTCCAGTCATGGTTCGGGTGCCGGTCGATCGGCGCGTCGATGGTGCCC
>CAWCFK010000021.1:0-20641 GCA_963794685.1 uncultured Actinomycetota bacterium
CTACCTGCTGGTGTCCAGCGCCGGGCTGCTGCTGGTGATCGGCCTGACCATGGTCTTCTCGGCCACCAGCGTCGAGGCTACGCGGCCGACGGCAACGCGTTCACCCAGATCCAGAAGCAGGGCCTGCTCGCCGGGGTCGGCCTGGTCGCGTTCTGGCTCTGCCAGCGGCTGCCGGTGCGCACCTACCGGGCGCTGGCCGGCCGCCCCTGATCACCGCGTTCGTCCTGGTGATGTGCTCGACGTGCTCGCCCTGCTGGCGCGCTGGCGCGCGCGGACGCCCCAGCCTCGGGCCGTCTGCGCGCCGACGAGCTGTGGCTGTACCTGGGGCCGGTGCAGGTGCAGCCGTCCGAGTTCGCCAAGCTGGCGCTGGCCCTGTGGGCGGCCGACGTGCTGGTCCGCAAGGGCGAGCAGGCCGGGGCCTGGCGCGAACTGTCCCGGCCGCTGTTCCCGGTGGCCGGGCTGCTGCTGGTGCTGGTCGGCTACAACGACCTCGGCACCATGCTCTGCCTGCTGGTGCTGTTCGTCGGCATGCTGTGGGCGGCCGGGGTCCGGATGCGGGTGTTCGCGGCTGTCGGCGCTGCCGCGCTCGCCGGCATCGTCGCGCTGATCTACCTGCCCGGCAACCAGTACCGGCATGGCCCGGCATCGACCGGGTTCCTGCACCCCGAGCTCAGCCAGCTCGGCGACGGCGTACCAGGTCCGGAGGGGCTGTTCGCGATCGCCAACGGCGGCTGGTTCGGCGTCGGGCTGGGCGAGGGCCGGCTCAAGTGGGGCTGGCTGCCCAACGGCGCACAACGACTTCATCTTCGCGGTCATCGCCGAGGAGCTGGGCGTCGTCGGCTGCGCGTGGTGCTGGCCCTGTTCGGGGTGCTCGCCTACACCGGCCTGCGGATCGCCCGCCGGGTCACGCACCCGTTCCGGCGGCTGGTCGCGGCCGGCATCACCACGCTCTCGTCGGCCAGGCCACCATCAACATCGGCGGCGTGGTCGGCCTGATGCCGGTCACCGGGCTGCCGCTGCCGCTGATCTCCGACGGCGGCAGCGCCCTGGTGGTGACGCTGGCCATGGTCGGCGTACTGGCCTCGTTCGCCCGGGCCGAGCCGGACGCGGCCCGGGCCCTGCACGCCCGTCCGCCCGGTCGGGTGGCCCGGCTACTCTGGGCTCCGCTGCCGCCGCATGCCGCGTCGCGGTCGCGGTGCCGACGGGCGCCGGCCGGGCTGCCGAGCGGACGGCAGCGCGCGGGAGGAGAAGGGATGGCGACGATGGCTGAACTGCGGTCCGTGGTGCTCGCCGGCGGCGGGTCGGGCGGGCACATCTACCCGCTGCTGGCCTTCGCCGACTGCCTGCGCCGGCACGAACCCGACGTGCGGATCACCTGCGTCGGCAGCGCCAAGGGGATGGAGAAGGAACTGATCCCGGCCCGCGGCTACGAGCTGCGGCACGTGCCGGCGTTCCAGCTGCCCCGCTCGGTCAACATCGACCTGGCCAAGACCCCGACCCGGATGCTGCGCTCGATGCGGGCCGGCCGGGAGGTGCTCGACGAGGTCGACGCCGACGTGGTGGTCGGCTTCGGCGGGTACGTGTCGGTGCCGGCCTACCTGGCCGCCTGGCGGCGGCACACCCCGATCGTGATCCACGAGCTGAACGTGCCGCCCGGGGTGGCGAACCGGCTCGGCATGCGCTTCACCAAGCAACGTCGCGGTCGGCTTCCCGTACCAGACCGAGCAGGTGCCGGCGCTGCGCAGACGCCCGGGTGGTCGGGGTACCGCTGCGGCCGGCGATCGCCACGCTGGACCGGGCGGCCCGGCCGGCCGAGGCCCGCGGCGCACTTCGGGCTGGACCCGGACCGGCCGACGCTGTTCGTGTTCGGCGCCTCCCAGGGCGCCCGCTCGATCAACCTGGCGATGGCCGGCGCGGCCAAGGCGATCACCGCGGCCGGCATCCAGGTGCTGCACATCATCGGCGCCCGCAACGAGCCGGTGGAGATCCCGCCGGACCTGCCCGCGCCGTACGTGACGGTGCCGTACCTCGCCGACATGGAGCTCGGCTACGCCGCCGGCCGACCTGGTGCTGTGCCGCGGCGGCGCGATGACCTGCGCGGAGACCGCCGCGGTCGGGTCTGCCGGCCATCTATGTGCCGCTGCCGTACGGTAACGGCGAGCAGCGGCGCAACGCGCTGCCCGTGGTCGAGGCCGGCGGCGGACTGCTCGTCGACGACGCCGAGCTGACCCCGGAGTGGATCGAGAGGACGGTGGTCCCGTTGGCTGCTCGATCCGGCGCCGGCTGGCGGCGATGAGCGCAGGCCGCGGCCGGCTTCGGCCGCCGCGACGGCGACGAGGCGCTGCGCACTTTCGTGCTCGTATGGCAGGTGGCTGGCGCGACGACATCGGACGCTCTGACGGCCGAGGAACTCGGGCAGGGTGCACCTGATCGGCATCGGCGGGGTCGGCATGAGCGGGCTGGCCCGGCTGCTGCTGACCCGGGGCATCCCGGTCTCCGGCAGCGAGCTGCGGGAGTGGCCGCTGCTGGCCGGCCTGCGCGCGCTCGGCGGCACCATCCACATGCGCCACGAGCCGTCCAATCTGGACGGCGTCGACACCGTCGTGTACTCCACCGCGATCCCGGCCGACCACCTCGAGCTGGTCGAGGCGCGGGCGCGCGGCCTGCGGGTCCTGCACCGCTCCGAGGCGCTGGCCGCGGCGATGACCGGCCGGCGCGCGATCGCCGTCGCCGGTACCCACGGCAAGACCACCACCACCTCGATGATCACCTCGATCCTCCAGCACGCCGGGCTGGACCCGTCGTTCGTCATCGGCGGCGAGATCTCCGAGGTCGGCTCCAACGGCCACCACGGCACCGGCGAGTACTTCGTGGCCGAGGCCGACGAGCGCGACCGCTCGTTCCTGCTCTACCGACCCGTACGTGGCGATCGTCACCAACATCGACGCCGACCACCTGAACACCTACGGCGACCTGGCCGGGCTGTCGGACGCGTTCGTCGAGTTCGCCGAGCGCAGCCGAGCCCGGCGGCTTCGTGGTCACCTGCGCCGACGACGCCGGTACCCGGCGAGCTGGCGCAGCGGCTGCGGGCCGCCGGCTTCACCGTCTACACCTACGGCGAGGCCGACGACGCCGACCTGCGGCTGACCGAGATCTCCTCGTCGGCCCGCGGGGTGCGCTACTTCGCCACCCTGGACGGCGCGCCGCTCGGCGAGATCTCGGTGCCGCTCCCGGCCGGCACCTGGGACTCAACTCGGCCGCCGCGGTGCTCACCGCGCTGCGGCTGGGGCTGTCCATCGAAACGGTGGTGGAGGCGCTGGCCACCTTCCCGGGGGTACGCCGCCGGTTCGAACTCAAGGGCTCGGCCGACGGGGTACGCGTCTACGACGAGTACGCCTACCACCCGACGTCGATGAAGGCGGCCATCGAGACGCTCCGCGAGGTGGCCGGCCCGGTCGGCTGATCGTGGTGTTCCAGCCCTACCGGGTCTACCGGACCCGGGACTTCCAGACCGAGATCGCGGCCGCGTTGGCGCTCGCCGACCAGGCGCTGGTGCTGGAGGTCTTCGGCCCCGGTGAGCTGCGCGAGCCGGGCGAGGGCGGGGTGGCGTTGACCGCCGCGATCGACCTGCCGGCGCAGGACAAGGCGTTCCTGGCGGAGTGGGATCAGGTACCCGGCCAGGTGGCGGCGCGGGCCGAGGAGGGCGACGTGGTGGTCACCATGGGCGCGCCGCCGATCTCGCTGCTGGGTGACGAGTTGCTGGACGCGCTGGTCGCCCGGGTGGCGCCGGTGCGCTACCGGGGCCGGCATGCCAGCCCGGCCGACGACACCGACCCCGCGGACCCGACGATCGCGGCCACCGTCGAGCACCGGGCCGGATGACCTCCCCGCCGCGACCGTGGCAGCGCCTGGTGCGCCGGCCCGCCGAGGACGAACCCAGTTCGGTGCGCCGGTTCCGGCAGCGGGCCCGGGAGCGGCGGATCACCCACCTGCGCCCGTGGCTGGCCGCCGGTGCGGTGCTGGCGCTGCTCGCGGTGGTCGGCTGGATCGTCTACGGCTCGCCGGTCCTCGGCGTGCAGACCGTCCGGGTCGCCGGCAATTCCCTGGTCAGCGCCGACGACGTCCGTGCGGCGGCAGCGATCCGGCCGGGTACGCCGTTGGCCGGGCTGGACACCGCGGGGATCGGCCGCCGGGTGGTCGCCGGGCTGCTCCCCGTCCGGGTGGCGAAGGTGGACCGGAACTGGCCGGGTTCGGTGGTGATCACCGTCACCGAACGGGTCGGCGTGGCGGTGGTGGCTCTGCCGGACAAGCAGTGGCTGCTGCTGGACGCGACCGCCGTGGGTTTCCTGCGGGTCGGTACCCCACCGGCCAGTCTGGCCGTCCTGGTGCTGGCCAATCCCGGGCCGGCCGACGCCAGTACCGTGGCGGCGCTTTCGGTGCTCGCGGCGCTCACCCCGCAACTGCGCGAGCGGCTGGTCCGGATCGAGGCCCCGGCGCCCGACCCGGATCGCCTTGAAGCTGACCGGTGGCCGCAGCGTGGTCTGGGGCGACGCGACCAAGAACAGCGTCAAGGCCCGGGTCGCCACCGGCCTGCTCGGCTACAAGGGCTCGGTGATCGACGTCAGTGCCCCGGACGCGGTGGCACTGAACTGAGCCGATCGGCTACCGAGACCGGTCTCTGTGGACAGTCGTTGGTGATCATCGGGCGACACGCCGGATTATTTCCCGGGATCGTGGTGTGCTGCCGCTTAACGTAACCGGCAGGCCGATAGTTGACATAACTGTAAGCCTCTAGTAAAGGATGAGGGTTTCCCCTCGTCTGACAGTAGTGACCTGTCACGGACGGATCGAGAGGGAAGCTGATGACTCCTCCGCACAACTACCTCGCGGTCATCAAGGTCGTCGGTATCGGTGGTGGCGGCGTGAACGCCGTCAACCGGATGATCGAGGTCGGCCTCAAGGGCGTCGAGTTCATCGCCATCAACACCGACGCGCAGGCGCTACTGATGAGCGACGCCGACGTCAAGCTGGACGTCGGCCGCGAGCTGACCCGGGGGCTGGGCGCGGGCGCCAACCCGGACGTCGGCAAGAACGCCGCAGAGGACCACCGCGACGAGATCGAAGAGGTGCTCAAGGGCGCCGACATGGTCTTCGTGACCTGCGGTGAGGGCGGCGGCACCGGTACCGGCGGCGCGCCCGTGGTCGGCAACATCTCCCGCAAGCTGGGCGCGCTCACCATCGGCGTGGTGACCCGGCCGTTCTCGTTCGAGGGCAAGCGCCGCCAGGTGCAGGCCGAGACGGGCATCGAGGAGCTGCGCAACCAGTGCGACACGCTCATCGTCATCCCCAACGACCGGCTGCTCGCCCTGGGCGACCGCGGGATCTCGATGATGGACGCCTTCCGCCAGGCCGACCAGGTGCTGCTCTCCGGCGTCCAGGGGATCACCGACCTGATCACCACACCCGGCCTGATCAACCTCGACTTCGCCGACGTCAAGTCGGTGATGAGCGGGGCCGGCTCGGCGCTGATGGGGATCGGTTCGTCGCGCGGGGACAACCGGGCTGTCGAGGCCGCTGAGAAGGCGATCTCCAGCCCGCTGCTGGAGCAGAGCATGGACGGTGCGCGCGGCGTGCTGCTGTCCATCGCCGGCGGCTCCGACCTCGGCCTGTTCGAAATCAACGACGCGGCCCAGCTGGTCACCGACGCGGCGCACGCCGACGCCAACATCATCTTCGGTGCGGTCATCGACGACGCGCTGGGCGACGAGGTCCGGGTCACCGTGATCGCGGCCGGCTTCGACGGCGGCGCGCCCGCCTACAAGCCCTCCGAGCGCAAGGTGCCGATCCCGACGCACCCGACCGAGCAGCCCACGGCCGGCGGCAGCGCCACTCCCCGCCAGCAGCCCGGTGGCCAGTCCGGCCGCAACCGGGGCGTGCTCTTCGACGACGTGGACGTGCCGGACTTCCTCAAGAACGGCGCGTGAGCGCGGTACCCGAGCCGGGTCCCGGCGGGTCGACACCCCCCGACGCCGCCCGGCGCCAGGAGATCGCCGCGAACCTCGCGGAGGTGCGCGACCGGGTGGCCGCCGCATGCCGGGCGGTCGGCCGAGATCCGGCGCAGCTGACCCTGGTCGCCGTCAGCAAGACCTTCCCGGCGCAGGACGTGCTGCACCTGGTGGCCCTCGGCATGCTCGACGTGGGGGAGAACCGCGACCAGGAGGCCGCGCCGAAGGCCGCTGCCGTACGCGCCGCCGGAGGCCGGCCCCGCTGGCACTTCATCGGCCAACTCCAGCGCAACAAGTGCCGCTCGGTGGTCGGGTACGCCGACCTGGTGCACTCGGTGGACCGGATCCGGCTGGCCCAGACCCTCGGCCCGCTGGCGTTGGACCAGCGTGGGCAGCCGCTGCCGGTACTTGTGCAGTGCAGCCTCGACGGCGACGTGACCCGGGGCGGTGCGGCGGTGGACGCCACCGACCCCGAGCACGACCTGTTCCGGGTGGCCGCGGCGGTGGCCGCACAGCCCGGCCTGCGGCTGGCCGGGGTGATGGCGGTGGCGCCACTGGACTGGTCCGCGGGGTACGCCTTTGCCCGGTTGGCGGTGGTTGCCGCCCGGCTGCGTGAGTCGTACCCGGACGCGACGATCGTCTCCGCAGGGATGAGTGGTGACCTTGAGGAGGCAGTCGCGCACGGTGCGACACATCTACGCATTGGTGCCGCGTTGCTCGGTTCGCGGCCTCCGCTGCGGTAACCTGACGGCGAGGCAAGCAAACTACACGATTGTCTTTTCCCCGTTCAGCGCTGGTGTGGCGCGGGTGTAACGGGGATGCGGGCAAGGACGGCGCGGCCGCGCGGGGGTGGTCGGCACCACGGCAGGGAGGGGCGGGGCGATGGGCGCATTGCGCAAGGCGGGCGTATGGCTCGGCCTCATCGAGGATGACGAGGACGGCTACGCCGAGCGCGGGTACGACCACCGCGGGTACGACGACGACTACGAGGACGAGGAAGAGGTCGCCCCGGTTGTCCGCCGTGGCGGTGAATCCTCCCGGTCCTCCGCCGCTCGTACCGAGCACGCCGACACCGGCCACCCGCACAGCCGACTCGCCGAGGCGGTCCGCGCCGAGAACACCCGGGCCGAGAGCCTGCGCGAGTCGCTGCGCAGCGACTCGCCCCGGCAGCCGGTCCGTTCGGTGCCCCGGCCGAGCAGCACCTCCGAGACCAGCTACCCGACCCGGGACGGGCTGGCGCTGACTCCGCAGGTACGTGAGCGGGTCGCCCCGCCGCCGCCCGCGCCTGAGCCGGAAGACCGCCGGTACCAGATCACCACCCTGCACCCCACCACGTTTCACGAGGCACGGACCGTTGGTGAGCACTTCCGTGGCGGGGTACCGGTGATCATGAATCTGACCGAGATGGCCGAGTCCGACGCCCGGCGACTCGTCGACTTCGCCGCGGGGCTCGCCTTCGGTCTTCGCGGTAGCATGGAGCGCGTCACCAACCGGGTCTTCCTGCTGTCGCCTGCGAATGTGCAGGTCACGCCGGAAGACAAGATGAAGATCGCCGAAGGCGGATTCTTCTCAAGCTGAGGCACGGCAGGGGGTAGGAACACCGTTGGGCGTGGTGTCGACCGTCGGGCAGACCGTCTATCTGGTGCTCTATATCTACGTGCTGTCGTTGTTCGCCCGGTTCGTGATGAGCTTCATCCTGTCGGTCGGCCGTCGCTGGTCGCCCGGCCGCGTGGCCGCTGCCTCTCTCGAAGTGGTGTGGAGCGTCACTGACCCGCCCCTTAAAGCGTTGAGGCGGGTGATCCCACCGCTACGGGTTGGTACGGTGAGCGTCGACCTGTCGGCCATTGTGCTGCTGCTTATCCTGTACGTGCTGATGACGTTTGTGGTGGTCAGACTGTTCCGCTGAGCGGCACCCCCTGCCGACCAGCCCGAGTGTGGACCGCAGCCGCAACGACCCGAGGAGTTTCGATGCCGCTTACCCCGGCCGACGTGCACAACGTCGCCTTTAAGAAGCCGCCGATCGGCAAACGCGGCTATGACGAAGAAGAGGTCGACGCGTTCCTGGACGAGGTCGAGCGTGAACTGGCTCGACTGATCGAGGAAAACAGCGACCTGCGGGCCCAGTCCGACCGCGCCGGTGGACCACGGCCCGCCGCGGCCGGCGGCGACCCCCGGGCCGCCCAGGAGAACGTCGAACTCAAGGCGCAGCTGGACCGGCTCAACCGGGACAAGGCGGCGGCCGAGCAGGCGGCCCGGTCCATGCAGGCCGAGCTGGAGCAGTTGCGCGGCCAGGGTGGCGCGGTCACCGGCGACGGCGAGCAGCAGGCGCTGCGGGTGCTGATGATGGCCCAGCGCACCGCCGACGACCACGTCAACGACGCCCGTCGGGAAGCCGACAAGCTGCTCGGCGACGCCCGTGCCAAGTCGGAAGAGGTCACCCGGGAGTCCCGGTCGAAGGCCGACGCCCTGGAGCGCGACGCCCGCCAGCGGCACGCCGAGGCGATGGGTGGCCTGGACGCCAAGCGCACCGCGCTGCAGAAGCACATCGAGGAGCTCAAGCAGTTCGAGCGCGAGTACCGGACCCGGCTCAAGGCCTATCTGGAGAGCCAGCTGCGCGACCTGGACGGCCAGGGCAAAGGACTCGACGCCGAGCTGACCCGCACCGAGGCGACCCGCAACGGCGCAACCGGTGGCAGCCTCGCCTCGGCGGCGGCCGGGTCGTTCAACGGTTCCCGTAACGGCTCGGACAGCGCCCGCTGAGGCCACGGCGGCCGGCGGTGTGTGGCGGAGGTGAGTGGTGATCTTCGGAAGCCTGCTGCTCATCTTCGCCGCGATCGCGCTCTCCGTGCTCGGCGTCGTGGAGGACTCCAACGCGCTGCTCATCGGCTCCATCGCGGCCAGCCTGCTGGCCGCGACGGCGCTGGTGGTGGGGGCGCGCCAAGGAGCCCCGGTGCCGGTCTCCGGTGTGCCGTTGACCGGTGAGGACGGCTGGATTCCGGCCGGCGCGCGGCTGGGCACCCCGGCCAACGCGGCCGCCGGTGGGGCACCGGCCGGCACGGCGCCGTCCGCCGCTGCGACTTCGGCCGCTGCGGCAGCCGCAGCCAGTTCCGCAGCCGCCGATCAGGAGCGGGCCGGTCGGCTGACCACGCCGCTCAGCGAACCGACGTCGCCCGCGCCTGCTGGCGCGATGCCGCCAACCACCACGCCGACCGGTGCCGCGCCGGTCGGCGAGCCACAGCCGGTGGGCGTCAGGCACGACCCGGCCGGCCCGCTGGACGACGATCCGGCCACGGCCACCGCCCCGCCGGTCCCGACCCAGCCCGGTCCCGTCGACGGCAGGCACGACGACGCCTCGGCCGGCGCCACCCAGCGCCCCGAAGGACAGGGCCCGGACGGACAGCGCCCCGACCCGGTTGGTGAGCCGGCCGTCGAGCCGGCCACCGCAGAGCAGCGGGCCCGGGTCGCCCGGCTCAGCTCCGATGTGTACGTCCTGGACGGTTACCCGCGCTACCACCTCGCCGACTGCGTCCAGTTGGTGGCCCGCGAGGAGGAGCCGGAGGCCCTGCCGGTGAGCGAAGCCGAGGAGCTGGGCTTCACCCCGTGCAGCGCCTGCGCGCCGGTCCGCACGCTGCTGTCCGCCTGACGGCCGGCCGCCGTGACGGCCA
The DNA here is from genome assembly GCA_963794685.1 of uncultured Actinomycetota bacterium. GTDB lineage: Bacteria > Actinomycetota > Actinomycetes > Mycobacteriales > Micromonosporaceae > CAVTWH01. The sequence continues at coordinate 9,671 of CAWCFK010000021.1, forward strand.
ATCTCAACCTGGCGCTGCTGCTCGGCGCGGCGGTCCTGCTGATCGCGGTCGCCGCGGTGCGGCTGTCCACCCGGATCGGGCTGCCCAGTCTGCTCGTCTACCTGGCCCTCGGCCTGGCCATCGGGGAGGCCGGGCTGGGCATCGAGTTCAACGACGCCGACCTCACCCGCGCGCTCGGCACCTGCGCGCTCGCGCTGATCATCGCGGAGGGCGGGCTGACCGCCCGGTGGAGCACCCTGCGTCCGGTGCTCGGGCTGGCCACGACGCTAGCCACCCTCGGGGTGTTCGTCAGCATCGCGGTGGTCGGCCTGGTGGTCCACCTGCTGCTCGGGGTCGGCTGGCAACTGGCCTTCCTGTACGGGGCGGTGCTGTCCTCGACCGACGCGGCCGCCATCTTCGCCACCGTACGGCGGCTGCCGCTGCGGCACCGGCCGGTGACCACCCTGGAAGCCGAGTCCGGGCTCAACGACGCCCCGGTGGTGCTCGTGGTCACCCTGCTGTCCACCGAGGCGTTCGGGGCGCACCCGTGGTGGCACACGGTCGGGCTGATGGCCTACGAGCTGGCCGGCGGGGCGGTGATCGGACTGGTCCTCGGGGCGGCCGGCGGCTGGCTGTTGCGCCGCGCCGCATTGCCGGCCGCCGGCCTGTACCCGCTCGCCGCCGTGGGGCTGACCGTGCTCGGCTACGCCACCGGGGCGGTGCTGCACGCCTCCGGCTTCCTCGCCGTCTACGTGACCGGGGTGGTGCTCGGCAACGCCCGCCTGCCGCACCGGCACGCCATCCTCGGCTTCGCCGACGGGGTCGCCTGGCTCGCCCAGATCGGGCTGTTCGTCCTGCTCGGACTCCTTGCCTGGCCCGGCAAGCTGGCCGAGGCGGTACTCCCGGCGCTGACCGTGGGACTCGCCCTCATCCTGCTGGCCCGACCGCTCTCGGTACTGCTCAGCGCCACCCCGTTCGGGGTGCCGTGGCGGGAGCAGGTGTTCCTGTCGGCCGCCGGGCTGCGCGGCGCGGTACCCATCGTGCTGGCCACCATCCCGCTCTCCGAGCACGTTGTCGGCGCGCAGACGCTGTTCAACGTGGTGTTCGTGCTGGTGGTGGTCTTCACCCTGGTGCAGGGCGGCACGCTGGCCCCGCTGGCCCGTCGACTCGGCGTCACCACCGGAGTGCAGACCACCGAACTCCAGGTGGAGACCGCGCCACTGGACCGGATGCGGGCCGACCTGCTGCAGGTGCGGGTACCGGGCGGCTCCCGGTTGGCCGGCGTCTTCGTGGACGAGCTGCGGTTGCCGCCCGGCGCCGTGGTCACCCTGGTGCTGCGGGAAGGTCGCGGCTTCGTCCCGGACCGGTACACCCGGCTGCGCGGCGACGACGAGCTGCTGATCGTGGCCACCGTGGATGCCCGCGAGCTGGCCGAGATCCGGATCCGCGAGGTCAGCCGGCACGGTCGGCTGGCCCGTTGGCTGACCCCCGCGCCCGGGCAGCAGCGCCGGCGGTCGGATTCCTGGTTTTCGGTTCGTCGGTGGGTTTCGTCCCGGCGAAACCGGGTAAGGAGCGGTTCTGACAACTAGCGCCGGGTGTACCCGGACGGGGGAATCGTGGGTGTCAGCGTCCGTCAAACAAGTGTCGGATAGGTGTGGCATGTTTGTCGGCGACGGGTACGTTCCGTATTCTTGCGAACCTCTGGAGTGCGCGGCGCCCGCCGCGCGCCCGTTTTGCGTGTGGGGGATGTGATGGCCGAGCGGGCACCAGCCACCCGGAAGGCCGCCGTGACCGCGGCCTCCTCCGCCGTGCCTCCGAGCAGCCCGGCGTCCGGTGCCGCCCGTGCCGCAAAGCAGGCCCCCGCGAAGGCAGCTCCGCCCGTGAAGGCCGCCACGGCGAGTAGGAAGGCTGCTCCCGCGAAGGCTGCTCCCGCGAAGAAGGCCGCCGCTCCCGCGAAGGCCGCCGCTCCCGCGAAGGCCGCCGCTCCCGCGAAGGCCGCCGCTCCCGCGAAGGCCGCCGCTCCCGCGAAGAAGGCCGCCGCTCCCGCGAAGAAGGCCGCCGCTCCCGCGAAGAAGGCCGGCCGCTCCCGTGAAGGCGGCCGCGGCTGCCAAGACCACCTCCACAGCGGCGAAGCGGGCGGCGACCACTACGGTCGCCCGGTCCGACGCCGGCACCGCGCCGCCCACCGCGGCCACTGACGGCCGGTCCCACACCAGGGGCCAGTCAGGTACCACCGGTACCCGAGCCACCAGCCCGGACACCGGAGCACACAACACCGACCGGGTACCGCCGAGCGCCGCTGAAGCGGCACAGGGAGCGACGATGGCACGAGCAGCCGAGCCCAGGACGACGGCTACCAAGATCGGCACCGGAGCCGACTCCAAGGCCAAGGCAGCACCGAAGACCACCCGCAGCGCTGCGGAGACCGAGAAGATCCGGGCCGCGCTGGCCGACCGGCGTGACGAACTACGCCACGAGTACGACGCCACCATCACCGAAATCAACGAGATGCAGCGGGACCGGCTCACCGACTCGGCCGGCGACGACCAGGCGGACACCGGTACCAAGACGTTCGAGCGGGAGCAGGAGATCTCCCTGGCGAACAACATCCTGGAGCGGATCACCCAGGTCGAGCGGGCGCTGGAGCGGCTGGACGAGGGCAGTTACGGCTGGTGTGAGCGGTGTGGCAACCCGATCCCGGTGGAGCGGCTGGCCGCGTTCCCGTCGGCTACGCTCTGCGTGACCTGCAAGCAACTGGAGGAGCGGCGCTGACCGTGGCACGTATCGGCACCACCGAGGGCGACCTCGGGCCCCGCGATCCGGTGGGGCACACCGAGCCCACCGGAGCGCCGGACGAACCCGGGTCGTCCGTAGTGGCAGCCGGGCAGCCGACTGACCCGAAGCCGGGTCAGTCGCAGTCCCGAAAGCCGGGCCCGGGGAAGCCGGAGTCGGGCCGGTCGGAGCCGGATCAGTCCCAGTCCAGCCGGGCCGGTCGGAGCCGGATCAGTCCGAGTCGGACCAGTCCGAGTCGGAGCGGGCCGGGTCGGGTGTCCGGGCCAGTGGCGCCGCGGTGGGGCTGCTGCTGCTGGTGGCGCTGTTGGTGTTGACCGGTGACGCGGTCGCCAAGTACTTCGTGGTCCGCGACCTGACCGGTCACCCGCCGGTGCGTACCCTCGGCGGTCTGGTCTACCTGGACCTGACCCGCAACAGCGGGGCGGCGTTCAGCATGCTGTCCGGCCAGACCTGGATCTTCACCCTGGTGGCCAGCCTGGCGGTCGGCTGGATCGCCTTCCTGGCGGCCCGACTGCGCTCGCGTGCCTGGGCCGTGGCGCTGGGCCTGGTCCTCGGCGGCGCGCTCGGCAACCTGGCCGACCGGATCTTCCGCGAGCCGGGCTTCCTGGTGGGTCACGTCGTCGACTACATCAGCCTGTTCGGCCCTAACGGCGAGCACTTCGCCATCTTCAACCTGGCCGACTCGATGCTGTGCTGCGGTGTCGGACTGGCCGTGCTGCTGGAACTGACCGGCCGACGCCGGGACGGCACGCGTGCGTCCCGTCAGCCGGCCGCCCGGTGAGCGGCGAGCAGCGGTCGCTGCCGGTGCCCGACGGGCTCGCCGGGATGCGGCTGGACCAGGTGGTTTCCCGGCTGTTCGGGCTGTCCCGGACGGCGGCGGCGACGCTGGTCGAGGCCGGTGACGCGCGGGTGGACGGGTATCCGGGCGGCAAGTCCGCCAAGGTTGCCGCCGGCGCCTGGCTGGAAGTGACGCTGCCACCGCCGCCCGGGATCGCGGCCCCCGAGCCGGCCGTCGCGGTCGAGGGGATGACCGTGGTGTACGCCGACGACGACATCGCGGTGGTCGACAAGCCGGTCGGGGTGGCCTCCCATTCGAGCCCCGGCTGGACCGGGCCCACCGTCACCTCGGGTCTGGCGGCGCTCGGGCACCGGGTGTCCACCAGCGGCGCGGCCGAGCGGCAGGGCATCGTGCACCGGCTCGACGTGGGTACCACCGGGGTGATGGTGGTGGCCAAGAGCGAGCGGGCGTACACCCTGCTCAAGCGGGCGTTCAAGGAGCGCACCGTCCAGAAGCGGTACCACGCCGTGGTGCAGGGGCATCTGGACCCGTTCCGGGGCACCGTGGACGCGCCGATCGACCGGCACCCCAACCACGACTGGCGGTGGGCGGTGATGTCCGGCGGCAAGCCGAGCATCACCCACTACGACACGCTGGAGGCGTTCCCGTCCGCCAGCCTGGTCGACGTACGCCTGGAGACCGGGCGTACCCACCAGATCCGGGTGCACTTCTCGGCGCTGCGGCACCCGTGTGTCGGCGATCTCACCTACGGCGCGGACCCGACCCTGGCCGCCCGGCTGGGCCTGGCCCGGCAGTGGCTGCACGCCCGCCAGTTGACCTTCGAGCACCCGGGCACCGGCGCCGAGGTGAGCTTCACCAGCCCGTACCCCGATGATCTCGAACACGCGCTGAGCGTGCTGCGCGCCGCGGCCTGACCAGCCTCTCTCCGTTCAGCCCCCGCCGGATGCACCCTCGGGTGAGCCGAACGGGGGTGCCCGAGGGTTGGTGGCCCATGGGACAGTAGTGCCGCATCGGGCGACTGGCCGTAGGCTGGTGCGGGTGGTCCTCCGTGGCCATCGTGGCAGTCGACGGGGCAGTGTCGGCTGTTGCACATGGGCTGTTGCACATGGCTTGGTGGGGAGGAGCGAGCGTGGAGCGCACCGAGGCGGGCTTCGACCGCACGGAGCAGCCCGCCCGCTGGCGATCCCTGCTCGGCCGGTCCCGCACCGACGTCCCGGCCCAGCGTGAGCCCGAACCCACCGAATACACCGGCCTGGGCGCCCGGCTGGCCCAGCAGCAGGCCGCCGAGCAGGCCGCGGCCACCCGCCCGGCCCGTCCCGGGCTGCCCGGCCGCATCGAGTGGCAACAGGTCCGACCGGGCGCCACCGATCCACTCGTCAGCGCGTTGCGACGAGACTTCGGCAAGCCTCGGGTGGTGGCCTTCGCCAACCCCAAGGGCGGCGTGCACAAGACCACCGCCACCGTGCTCTGCGCGGCCACCATCGGCGCGGTCCGCGGCCGGGGCGTGATCGCCTGGGACGACAACGAACTGCGCGGCACGCTCGGGCTGCGCGCCGGCTCGGCCCGGCACGCCCGCACCATCCGGCACCTGCTCAGCAACCTGGTGCCGCTGGAGGTGCTGCAGGACGATCAGCTGGCCGACGCGCTGGACGACTACCTGCGGCACGCCTCCGATGGAAGTTACGACGTGCTGGCCGGCGAGGAGAGCCCGCGGTTCGCCGAGAAGCTCGACCCGTACACCGTGCGTCGGGTCCTTGACCTGCTGCGCCGTACCCACGACGTGATCTGTGTGGACACCGGCAACAACGTGGAGAGCGCCAACTGGCAGACCGTGCTGGAGGGCGCCGACCAGCTGGTGGTCACCTCGGTGCCCCGCGAGGACGCCGCCTTCACCGCCGACTGGATGCTCGACCTGCTGCACGAGCAGGGCCTCGGGCACCTGGTGGAGAACGCCGTCACCCTGCTCTCCTGCCCCACGCCCAACCCGTCATCCATGCTTGCCGATCTGACCAGGCACTTTGCCTCCCGGACCCGGGCCGTCGCGGTGGTGCCCTACGACCCGGCGTTGGAGCCGGGTTCATCGATCGAGTACCCGGTCCTGGCCCCGGCAACCAAGCGCGCCTGGTTGCAGGCGGCCGTCACCATCGCGGACGGTTTCGGCCGGTAGCGCTGCCTGTCGTTCACCGGCCTTCAGCGGTGGAATGGCTTCGGCATGCCTAGACTGCACGGGTGCCGATTGACGACTTCATCCTCGACAACCTGCCCAGCCCGCTCGGCGCCTACCTGCGCAAGCACAAGGAGCTGGTGAAGTTCCTGCTGGTCGGGGGTACGGCCTTCGTCGTCGACACGGCGATCTTCCTGGGTCTCAAGAACAGCGTGCTGGAAGACAAGGTGATCACCGCCAAGGTGATCAGCACCCTGGTCGCCACCATCGTGTCCTATGTGCTGAACCGGGAGTGGTCCTTCCGGACCCGGGGCGGTCGGGCAAACCACCACGAAGCGGTACTGTTCTTCGTGATCAGCGGCCTCGGCGTGGTGGTGACACTGGCCCCGCTGTGGCTGTCGCACTACGTGCTGAACCTGCAGACCCCGCACGTCAGCAAGCTCACCCAGGAGATCGCCGACTTCGTCAGCGCGCAGATCATCGGCACCCTGTGCGCCATGATCTTCCGGTGGTGGGCGTTCCGGCGCTTCGTCTTCCCGCACGCCGATGTGCGTCGCCAGCCGGCCGAGATGGTCGCCGGCCTGGACATCGACGAGGTGGCCGCCGAGATGATGGGTGACCTGGAGTACTACGCGGAGCCCGACGACAAGGTGGACGCCGACGTCGAGTTGACCGACAAACGGCTGTGACCCGGCCGGCTGCGACGCCGGCAGCTGTGACGCGGCCGGTTCGGGTCGCACAGCGCGCCGTGCAAGGATCGTGCCATGACTGAGGCCGTCCCCGCCGATTTCGGGTACCCGCCGCTGCCCGTCGACCCGGCCGGGCCGCCGCCGCCCCGGGTTTCCCGGCCGGCCGAGCTTGCGGTGATGGTCGCAGTACTGGTCCTGGTCGGGCTGCTCGGCTTCCCGCTGGGCTGGCTGTGGCAGCGGGTCGCCCCGCACACCCCGGCCGTCCGCGAGCCGGACGGCGCGTACCTGACCGCGCCGGAGGCCGAGCACCGCATCGCCGACGAGGGCTGGTACGTCATCCTGACCGTCGGCGCCGGCCTGCTGGTTGCCGTCCTGCTGTGGATCTTCCTGCGCCGCTTCCGCGGCCCGCTGCTGACCGTGGGCCTCACCCTGGGCGCCCTCGCCTGCGGCATCATCACCTGGAAATTCGGACACAATTTCGGGTACCACCACGCCCGCACCCTGATCGACGCGCCCTCCTGGACCGGCAGCACGAACTTCGTCCTCCCGGTCGACCTGCGGGCCGCCAAGGTCGGGCTGTGGCGGGGCTGGCTGCCGTTCGCCCGGGGTGACGTGCTGGCCATGCCGATCACCGTGCTGCTGGTCTGCCTGCTGGCTGCCGGCTTCTCCCCGTACCCGGCGCTGCGCGCCACCCACCAGGACCCACTCTCCGCGCCGGATCCGGCCGTCCCCGTCGGCTACGCCCCGTGGTCGCCCGCCGGCCAGCCCGGCTACCCGCCGAACTCCGCGCAGCCCGGCTACGACCCGGGCTCTGGTCAGCCCGGCTACGGCCCGGGTCCTGGTCAGCCCGGCTACGGTCCGGGCACCGGTCAGCCGGGCTACGGTTCTGCTCCGGATCCGGCTCAACCGGGCTACGGTCCGGATCCGGGTACGGGTCAGCCGGGCTGAGCCTGGGCGCGGGCGCGGACCTCGTCAGTTGGGGCTGGTGGTGACGGAGAACTCGGCCGGCGTGACCGGTACCGCCCGCAACTCGTCCAGGAGCACCAGTTCGCGGCTGAGCAGCTGCCGTTCGGCACGGAGCCGGGCGACGGTGCCGGGCGCGGCGAGCAGCGACTGCCGGTCCGCCATGTCGAGCACCATCGTCGCGGCGATCAGGTGCGACAGCACAGTCGGGTCGTCCGGGAGCTGTTCGCCGGCGGTGTCCGGGCGCAGCATCCGCAGGTAGCGCTGGAACCGGTCGAGGACCCCGGGAACCACCCGGTCCAACTCACCGGCCGGGCTCTCCTCCTCGGTGAGCCACTCCACCTCGGCCATCAGGTACGGCGCGGACGAGTCGTCGACGCTGAGGATGCTGAATCGCCGCCGACCCACCGAGACGATGTCGTACCCGCCGTCCGGCAACTCGGTCACCTTCTGCAACTGCGCGGTACAGCCGATCTGGTGCAGCACCGGAGGTTCCCCGGGGACTGCCCGGCCTCGACCTCCCAGCCCCGGGCGATCGCGACCACCCCGAACTCGCGCTCCTCCTCGTCCAGCTCCCGCAGATCGCGGACCAGCGTCTGGTACCGCTCCTCGAAGACGTGCAGCGGCAGGACCAGCCCGGGGAAGAGCACCGTCCCGAGCGGGAAGAGCGCCAGCCGCGTACCCACCCGCGAAGCGTAGCCCGCCGCACCGCCGGCCACACCGCGCCCACCCATCACCGGCCACACCGCCCGGCCCGGGCCGAACCAGCAGCACGACCAGCAGAACTGAGACGCACATCCCGGCCAGTGGTAAGCCCGGCGAGCCCGCAGAACCGGCCGGCCTAGAATTGCAGCCGTGCTCACCCGGATCGACCTGCGCAGACCATCGACCAGCCCCGGCAACCCCGACGCCGCCCGGCGGCTGGTGCTGCCCCGGGCCGGCCTGGACGTCTCCACCGCCACCGACCAGGTCCGCCCGACCGTCGAAGCGATCCGCGACCACGGCGCGGCCGCCGTCCGCGACGCCGGCCAGCGCTTCGACGGCGTCGCCCCCGCCACCCTGCGGGTACCCGCGCACGCGCTGGCGCAGGCCCGCGAGCAGCTCGACCCGGTGGTCCGGGACGCCCTGCTGGAGGCGATCCGCCGGGCCCGGCTGGTGCACGAGGGGCAGCGACGCACCGACGAGACAATCCAGGTGGTGCCCGGCGGCTCGGTGACCCAACGCTGGCGGCCGGTGGCCCGGGTCGGCCTCTACGTCCCCGGCGGCCTGGCCGTCTACCCGTCCAGTGTGGTGATGAACGTGGTGCCGGCGCAGGTGGCCGGGGTCGCCTCGATCGCGGTGACCAGCCCGCCGCAGAAGGAGACCGGCCTGCCGCACGAGCACGTCCTGGCGGCCTGCGCGCTGCTCGGCGTCGACGAGGTGTACGCCGTCGGCGGCGCCCAGGCGGTGGCGATGCTGGCCTACGGCACCGACCGGGACGACACCCCCGAGGGCGACAGGTGCCCGCCGGTCGACATGATCACCGGGCCCGGGAACGTCTGGGTGACCGCCGCGAAGCGGCTGGTACGCGGGGTGGTCGGGATCGACGCCGAAGCCGGCCCCACCGAGATCGCGGTGCTCGCCGACGACACCGCCGACCCCCGGCACGTCGCCGCCGACCTGATCAGCCAGGCCGAGCACGATCCGCTCGCGGCCAGCGTGCTGGTCACCGACTCGGAGTCGCTGCTGGTGGCGGTCGAGGCGGAGCTGGTCGAGCAGGTGGCGGCCACCAAGCACAGCGAGCGGATCACCGCGGCGCTGACCGGGCCGCAGAGCGCCGTGGTGCTGGTCTCCTCGCGTCGACGAAGGACTTGCGGTCGTGGACGCGTACGGCGCGGAGCACCTGGAGATCCAGACCCGGGACGCGCGGGCGGTCGCCGAGCGGGTACGCAGCGCCGGGGCGATCTTCGTGGGCGCCTACTCGCCGGTGTCGCTGGGCGACTACTGCGCCGGGTCGAACCACGTGCTGCCCACCGGCGGCTGTGCCCGGCACTCGTCCGGGCTGTCGGTGCAGACCTTCCTGCGCGGCGTGCAGCTCATCGAGTACTCCGAGCAGGCGCTCGCGGACGTGGCCGGGCACGTCGTCGCCCTGGCCGGCGCCGAGGACCTGCCGGCCCACGGGCAGGCCGTCACCGTCCGGTTCCCGGCATGACGTCGCCCGCCGATCTGCCGATCCGTGACGAGCTGCGTGGCCTGTCGCCCTACGGCGCGCCGCAACTGGACGTGGCCGTCCGGCTGAACACCAACGAGAACTCCTACCCCGTGCCGCAGCCGGTGGTGGACGCGATCAGCGCCGCGCTGGACGCCGACCCTGCGCGACCTGAACCGCTACCCCGACCGGGACGCGGTCGCGCTGCGTACGGATCTCGCGAACTACCTCGGGTCACGGGCTGACCCACCCGCAGGTGTGGGCGGCGAACGGCTCCAACGAGGTACAGCAGCAGCTGCTGCAGGTCTTCGCCGGGCCGGGGCGCACCGTGCTCGGCTTCACCCCGGCGTACTCGATGCACCCGTTGCTGGCCAAGGGGACCGGCTCGACCTGGGTGGACGGGCTGCGCGGGGAGGACTTCGCGCTGACCGTGGACTCGGCGCTCGCGCAGGTCACCGAGCACCAGCCGGACCTGGTGTTCCTCTGCTCGCCGAACAACCCGACCGGGACGGCGCTGCCGTTCGAGGTGATCGAGGCGGTGTGGCCGCCGCGCCCGGCATGGTGGTGGTGGACGAGGCGTACGCCGAGTTCCGCCGGCCGGGCACCCGCACCGCGATCGAGCTGCTGCCCGGATACCCCCGCCTGGTGGTGACCCGGACGATGAGCAAGGCGTTCGCCTTCGCCGGTGGCCGGCTCGGCTACCTCGCCGCCGACCCGGCCGTGGTGGACGCCGTGCAACTGGTCCGGCTGCCGTACCACCTCTCGGCGCTCACCCAGGCCGCCGCCCGTGCCGCGCTCGCCCACGCCGACCTGCTGCTGTCCACTGTGGACGCCATCAAGGCGCAGCGCGACCGGATCGTGGAGTCGTTGCGCGGCAACGGTTGGGCGGTCGCCGACAGTGACGCCAACTTCGTCCTCTTCCAGGTGCCGCGACGCCGCCGTACGCGACCGCAGGCGGTCTGGCAGGCGCTGCTGGACCGTGATGTGCTGGTACGCGACGTGGGTCTGGCCGGCTGGCTGCGCGTCACCGCCGGTACCGCCGAGGAGACCGACGCCTTCCTGACCGCTTGCAAGGAGATCAGCTGATGGCCCGCACCGCCCGGGTGGAGCGCACCACCGCCGAGACGAAGGTCCTGGTCGAGTTGGACCTGGACGGCACCGGGGTGGGCGACATCGCCACCGGCGTCGGCTTCTTCGACCACATGCTCAACCAGATCGCCCGGCACGGCGGCATCGACCTGCGGGTGGCCACCGAGGGCGACCTGGAGATCGACGCGCACCACACCATCGAGGACACCACCCTGGCGCTGGGCGCCGCGCTGGCCGAAGCGCTCGGCGACAAGCGCGGCATCCGCCGGTACGGCGACGCCTGGTCCCGATGGACGAGGTGCTCGTG
>CAWCFK010000022.1:0-11564 GCA_963794685.1 uncultured Actinomycetota bacterium
GGCCGGCAGCTAGCCGACCAAAGCCTGATCTTGACGATTCTGACGGGCGCGGGTAGCCGAGCGCCCGGCGTCGATCAGGCGATGACGGATCGCCGACGGATCAGCCAGGTGCCAAGGAGCAGGCCGGTACCCAGCAGGACGCTCGCGCCGCCGGTCTCGATCAGCCCGATCAGCGGGGTGCCGGTGGCGGGCAGCGGCGGAACGAATCGGTTGTGGAAGGTACAGGTGACGCTCTGGCCCGGGCGCAGCGTGACCACCGCGTCGGTGACCGGTACCGCCGCCGTCGTACCTGTCAGTGCGCATGTCGGGCCGGATTCCTCGACGTACCCACGGGGTCCGGCCGACTCGGTCAGCGCGTAGCCGACGTTCGACCATGCCGGCGCGTTGGTGACCGCCGCAGCGCCGGACCTGCCGGTGATGTCGGGCCGCCCGCTGCCCGGGGCCGGGAACGCCTGCAGGATCCAGTCGGTGGCCGGGGCCGGCCCGCCGGTGACCTCCTTGAGCAGGGTGAGCCGGGGACCGATGTCGGTGTTGCTGAACGTACAGGTGATTTCCTGACCCAGGTCCGGTGTCAGCACTGCGCCGGGCGTGGGTAGCTCGGTGTCGGTACCGGTGAGCACGCAGCGGACCTGGGCATTCTCCAGGTATCCACTCGGTCCGCTCTCCTCGCTGAGGGCGTACCCCACCCCGGGGAACGCGACCGCCCCGGTCACACCTGGGTCGCCGTCGCGTCCACCGATCGGCGACGGCTCGTTGTCCGATACCTGCGGTGCGGCCCGTAGCATCCAGTCCCGGCTCGTCGCGGTACCACCGAACTGGTTGTCGACGGTCTTGCGCAGGGTGATCGCCGCGGCCTGGGCGGTGTTGGTGGCGGTGCACTGGGCGGTCTGGCCGATGCCCACGGCGACCTGACCGCTGGTGCCGTCGAAGACGGTCCTGCTGATTCGGCCGGGGGCGGGGTCGGGGAGCGTGTTCGCGCAGCTCCAACTGCCGGTGGCCAGCGGCGCGATGGTGGCACCCTCGTCGATGTCCTGGGTGTACCCCGGCACGCTGGTCTCGGCCATCGAGTAGATGGCGTCCGGAGTGACTTCGCTCCTGACTCCCGTCACGCCACTGAACGCCGGGGTGGGGCTGCCCTCGGCGAACGCGGACAGGGTCCACGAGGTCGGCGGTTCCGGTTCGCCGTAAGGGTTCTGGACCGCTTTGACCAGCTCCAGAATGGTGGTACAGGTGACCGTGTTGATGACCGCGAAGGTGTTCAGACCAGCCGCCAGGGTGTGGCTGCCGGGCCCGTCGCCGCTGGCGACGTTGACGCAGTTGGGTGGCAGCAACTCCTGGTTGATGGTCTCCCCCACGGTCACGGTCTGGCCGGCGGTGTACCCCTCGTAGGTCACCCCCCAGGACGCGTCATCCTGGTCGGTCAGTGCCAGCGTGGACTGGAACTGGACCGGCTGGCTCGGATCGTCGAAGGTGTCGCCGTTGATCACCCAGCTCTTGGTGACGAGCACGGAAGCAAGCGGGTCAGGTGCCTGGTTGAGGATCACGCAGCTCACCACGGTGGTGGCGGTTGCTTCGACGGTGAAGCCGAGCGCACCGCTGTCGGTGACCGGGATGCTGGTTCCGTCTGCGGTACACGCCGCGTTGGCACCGCCCTGCTGGACCAGGGTGTACCCGGACTGGAGCGTCTCGGCGAGCGTGACCGACCGGCTGGGCGCTCCCTCGAGGTTGGCGTCGAAGTTTATCGCCCCGGTACCGTCTTGGGTCTCGCCGCTGGCCGGCGTGACATCGACGGTGCTCGTGGAGATCGTCCAGCCACTCGCCGGTACGGCATCCGCAGGGGTGCCACCCGGCGGGATGATCTTCTTGACCACGCTGATCGTTCCGGCGCACGTCTTCAACGCCAACGCCCGGAACACCGCGGCGAGTTGGGCGTAGTCGGTCTGGACGAAGTCCTCACCACGGACCGGACCCGAAATGGCCTGGAGGTTCTCGGCCGATCCGGTCACGCCGGCACCGACCCCGACCGCGACGACTTTGGTGCCTTCGGCCTTGACCGCGTTCGCGGAGAACACGCCGTGCTCCACCTCCGTGAACCGGGTGAAGTTGCCCGGCCCCAACCCCGGCGGCGGCCCGTAAACGGTCGGGTTGCCATCGGTCAGCATGATCACCGCGTCGAAGGGGCTGGGGGCTGACGCGACCGCGAACAGGCCGGCGTCCCAGTTGGTCGCGCCCCCGGCCGCCAGCGAGTTGATCGCAGCCTGGGCCTTGGCCGCCCCGGACACCTCGGAGACCGAGGTCGGGTCGAGTATGGTGCGGGCGTTGCTGCTGAAGGAGTACAGCGCGATGGTCGACGGAGTGCCGGTCAGCGCATCGACGAACCCGTTGGCCGCGGCCTTGACCTGGGGAAGCGAGGCGGAGATCGAGCCCGACAGGTCGATGAGCAGCGCGATGTTCAGCCCGCACGTGGTCGGGTACGGCGGGTTGTTCCGCCGGTCGGCCCACTGCGAGCCACGGGCGGTCCGGTTGGTGTTGCCCGAGCTGACCTGCGGGAACGTGTAGCTACGGTCGTTGAAGACGGCGCCGGTGAACACGCCGTTGTAGACCGTCGGCGTGGTGGAGTCGCCGCCGGTGTCCATGGTCTCGATGAGGGCCCAGCCGGACGGGGCGGTCCGCTCCACAATCCAGTACCCCTCGTTGGCCAGGAAGCGCCCGGGGACGTCCACGCTGCAGATGCCCAGGACGCCGGTGGTGCAGGACGCCACCGGCGCGGCGCCGGTGCCGGGGCGGGTACCGCTCACCCCGGCATAGAAGTCGAATACCGCACCGGCAAGGTCGTTCACCGTGTCGGGTGAGTCGCGGTCGCCGCCCTGGACCACGGTCAGCGTCGCCGTCGTCGGGGTCGCCGCCGCCGCGACGGTGGGCCGCTGCACCACGATCAGGGGTACGCCGAGGAAGATGAGTGCCACCAGTGCGCACCAACGGCCCAGGCCGGCGGCCATCCGAACGTCGCGTGTCATTCGTTGCTTCTCCTGTCCCGCCGCTGGGGCGACACCGTGCCTGGCAGTAGGGCGGGCGTGGCCACGCCTGTCGGGCGAGCGATCAACAGACCCTTGGGTGATTATGTGACTTTTAGGCATCTAAAGCACAGAATCATCGGAATAGAGAACTATTCGCGTCTGTCTACGCACACCGCTGTCGACGGGTCTGCCAGATTCACCCGGAGGGGTGGCGTGACAGCTCAGGCAGGTCGCCAAGGCGCCATGTTCCGACCCGACACGCATGCGGCGTGCCGACACGACTTGCCTTCCGGCGTCGATGGTTGCCGTCAGTGGCTGCGGCAGGGGCGACCGCTGGCGTAGCGGCATTGCCGTGGATCACGTTGGCCGTGTTCCCGGCGGGGTCGGTGCTGAGCAGGCGGGCGTAGTTGGTCAGCGTGATCGGTCAGGCGCGGGTAACCCGACCCCCGGCCGGTCGAACGGGTAGATCACGAGCCGCGCAACCACCGCGGGAGCCACAACGACCAGAAGCCAACGCACCCAGCCGGCCGCTCCAGCGTGCTGCGTCGCAGCAAGCTCAGACCGGCTGCAACCGCCGGTGTGGCTGCGCGGGCAGCTCCACGGCGATCGGGTCACCGGGGCGGACCACGCCACCGACCAGTACCACGCTCATGATTCCGGCCTTGCGGATCACCTCGCCGGCGTCGTCGCGACCGACGACCTGGCCCAGCATGCCGGTGGAGAAGTTCTCGATCTGCAGGCAGGGATTACGCAGCCCGGTGACCTCGACCACCGCCTCGTCGCCCACCCGCAGCAGCGTGCCGGTGGGCAGCCCGAGCACGTCCAGCCCGGTGGTGGTGATGTTCTCGCCGAGCTGACCGGCTTCGACGGCGAAACCCAGGGCGCGCAGCTCCTCGTGCAGCTCGGCGTGCATCAGGTGGACCTGGCGCAGATTGGGCTGGTCGGGGTCGCGGGCGACCCGGCTGCGGTGTTTGACGGTCACTCCGGCGTGCACGTCGTCCTCGACGCCGAGCCCGGCGAGCAGCGTGACGGCGTCCCGGTTCGGCTTGCTGAAGCTGTACTCCCCGTTGCTACTGACGGCGAAAACCCGCGCGTGAGTCATGTTCCTACTTTCGCACAGGGCCCCCGCGACGCTCTACGCACAACGGCCGGTCTCCGATCACCGGTGGCGTTACCGGCGCACGGTGCCCGGCCGGCTACGGTGGGCGGGTGCGGGAGCAGTGGCGGGACCGGCCGCATCCGGACCGGCTCGCTCCCGACCATCCCCGTTACGCCGAGATCCTGGCCGCGCACGCCGCCGCGATGGCAGCCGGCGACGCCCTCTACCGCGACCCGGCCACCGGCCTGTCGGTACTCACCGCCGGCTACCTGGCCGCCCGGGGCACCTGCTGCGGCAGCGGCTGCCGGCACTGCCCCTACCTCGCCGAACGGGACTGACCGGCCGACCCGGCAGCGGCCTGCGTGGCGCGCAGCCGGAAGGCGCGCCGGTAGCTGGCCGGCGGGACGCCCACCACGGCGTGCAGGTGCTGGCGCAGCGACACCGCCGTGCCGAAGCCGGACCGGGTGGCCACCGTGTCGACCGTCAGGTCGGTGCTCTCCAGCAGCCGGCGGGCGTGCTCGATGCGTTGCCGGATCAGCCAGCGGCCGGGGGACAGGCCGGTCTCCTCGCGGAAACGGCGGGTGAAGGTGCGCACGCTCATCCTCGCCCGGGCCGCCAGGTCGGCCAGGTCGACCGGCTGATCGAGGTGGTCCAGCGCCCAGGCGCGCGCCCCGGCCGTGCTGGCCTCGCCGACCGGGGGCACCGGCCGCTCGATGAACTGGGACTGCCCGCCGTCTCGCCAGGCCGGGACCACCGCGCGGCGGGCCGCCCGGTTGGCCACCTCACTGCCGTGGTCCAGCCGCACCACGTGCAGGCACAGGTCGAGGCCGGCAGCCACCCCGGCCGAGGTGAGCACCGGGCCGTCGTCCACGAACAGCACGTCGGCGTCGAGGTCGACGCGGGGGTACCGGCGGCGGAAGGCGTCCGCGTACGCCCAGTGGGTGGTGGCCGGGCGGCCGTCGAGCAGGCCCGCCTCGGCGAGCACGAACGCGCCCGTGCAGATGGACATGATCCGCGCGCCCCGGGCGGCGGCATCGCGCAGCGCCGCGAGCACCGGCTCGGGCGTCGGCGGCTGCCGGTCCGGCTCGGCGCTCCCCGGGACGATCACCGAGTCCGCGCCAGCGAGCAGGGCGAGGTCGTGCTCGGGCAGGACCGTGAAGTCGCCGGAGGTGGCGACCGGCCCGCCGTCGGGCGTGGCGACCCGGACCCGGTAGTTGGCGCTGTCGTCGAGGTTGCGGGCGGCGTGGAAGATCTGGCCGGGTACCCCCAGGTCGAGGGTGACCACGCCGGGCAGGGCGAGTACCGCGATCTCTGGGTGCATGGCCGGATTCTTTCACAGAGTGGCGTTCGGGCCACTGCCCCGGCAGCCCCGCTGGCCCCAGGATGGAAGGGTGACCTCACTGCGCACGAAATCCGTTCCGGTCCCCGGTCGACCCGCGCGAGCGCTGCACCGGGCCTGGCTGGTGGCGGCCGTGGCGTTCGTGGCCACCCTCGGCGCGGCCGGCTTCCGGGCCACCCCCGGCGTGTTCATCGCCCCGCTGCACGACGAGTTCGGCTGGTCGACCGGGGTGATCTCGGCGGCTGTCTCGGTCAACCTGCTGCTCTTCGGCCTCACCGCGCCGTTCGCCGCCGCGCTGATGGAGCGCTTCGGCATCCGCCGGGTGGCTTCCGTCGCGCTGCTGCTGGTCGCCGCCGGCAGTGGGCTGACCGTCTTCATGCGAACCAGCTGGCAACTGGTGCTGTGCTGGGGGGTGCTGGTCGGGCTCGGCACCGGGTCGATGGCGCTGGTCTTCGTCGCCACCATCACCACCCGGTGGTTCGTCCGGCACCGGGGCATCGTCACCGGCATCCTCACCGCCGGCGGCGCGACCGGCCAACTGATCTTCCTGCCGCTGCTGGCGAGTCTGGTGGCGGCACACGGCTGGCGTACCGCCGCGCTCACCGTCGCCGGCTGCGCGCTCGCCGTCGTCCCGCTGATCCTGTTGCTGCTGCGCGACCACCCGGCCGACGTGGGGCTGACCGCGTACGGGGCCGGCCCCGACGACATCCCCGCTCCCAACCGCGCCAACACCGGGGCCGCCCGGCGCGCCCTGACCGTGCTGCGTACCGCCTCCCGCGAGCGCACCTTCTGGTTCCTCACCGGCGGCTTCGCCATCTGCGGCGCGTCCACCAACGGCCTGATCGGTACCCACTTCATCCCGGCCGCGCACGACCACGGCCTGCCCACCACCACCGCCGCGAGTCTGCTGGCCCTGGTCGGCATCTTCGACATCGTCGGCACGGTGGCCTCCGGCTGGCTCACCGACCGCTACGACGCCCGCGTCCTGCTCGGCGGCTACTACCTGCTGCGCGGCCTGTCCCTGCTGGTGCTGCCGGCGCTGTTGGCGCAGACGCTGCACCCCAGCATGCTGGTGTTCGTGATCTTCTACGGGCTCGACTGGGTCGCCACCGTGCCACCCACCATCGCCCTGTGCCGGCAGCGCTTCGGCGACGCCGGGCCGGTGGTGTTCGGCTGGGTATTCGCCGCACACCAGCTCGGCGCGGCCGCAGCCGCCTCCGGCGCCGGCCTGATCCGGGACAGCTTCAACACCTACACGCTGGCCTTCTACATCTCCGGCGGACTCTGCCTAGTGGCCGCCCTGCTCTCGCTGTGGGTACCCAGCGCCCTGGGTCGCCCCCGGCCACGCCTGCGCGTCGCTGAGGTCTGACCCGTGCGGCGGCGCGTCCCGGGCCGGGCCGGCCAGCGGTGGGCGCGGGCGGCGGGTGCGCCGGTAGCGTGGCGGCGTGAGTCGGGTGGATGTGTTGGTGGTGGGCGGCGGCATCGTCGGGCTGGCGGTGGCGCGGGAGTACGGCCTGCGGCATCCCGGTGCGCGGATTGTGGTGGTGGAGAAGGAGTCCAGCGTCGGCGAGCACCAGACCGGACACAACTCCGGCGTGATCCACTCCGGCGTGTACTACCGGCCCGGTACCCTGCGCGCCCGGCTGTGCGTGGCCGGCGCGCGCTCGATGGTCGAGTACTGCCGAGCCCACGGGGTACCGGTCCAACTGCCCGGCAAGCTGATCGTGGCGACCCGGGCCGAGCAGGTACCCCGGCTGCGGGCGATCGAGGAGCGGGCGGTCGCCAACGGGGTACCGGTGCGCTGGCTGGCGGCGCAGGCGGCCCGCGAGATCGAGCCGGCCGTGGCGTGCGTAGCCGCGCTGCACGTGCCCGGCGCCGGGATCACCGAATACCGGGCGGTCGCGCAGTCACTGGCCGGGCAGGTGCGAGCTGCCGGCGGCGAGGTGCTGACCGGCGCCCGGGTACGCGGCATCGCCGGGCCCGGGTCAGCACCGACGCCGGAGAGTTCACGGTCGGGCTGCTGGTCAACTGCGCGGGCCTGCACAGCGACCGGATCGCCCGGCTGGCGGGGCTGCGGCCGGCCGCGCACATCCTGCCGTTCCGGGGCGAGTACTTCACCCTGCGCCGCCGGGTGGTACGCGGCCTCGTCTACCCGGTACCCGACCCGGAGCTGCCATTCCTCGGCGTGCACCTGACCCCGATGGTGGACGGCTCGCTGCACGCCGGCCCGAACGCGGTGCTCGCCCTGGCCCGGGAGGGGTACTCGTGGGGCAGGGTCAACCCGGCGCAGCTGGCAGCGCTGGCCGGGTACCCGGGCGCCTGGCGGTTGGCCCGTGCCCACCTGGGTACCGGCCTGGCCGAGGTTCGCCGGTCGTTGTCCCGACGCCGGTTCGCCGCCAGCCTCGCCGAGCTGGTCCCCGGCATCACCGCCGCCGACCTGGCGCCGGCCCCCGCCGGGGTACGCGCGCAGGCGGTCGGCCGGGACGGCCAACTCCTCGACGACTTCGTCATCCAGCACGTCCCCGGCCAGGTACACGTGCTCAACGCCCCGTCCCCGGCGGCCACCGGCAGCCTGGAGATCGCCCGGCACCTGGTCGCCCGCTGGCCGCTCACCGTCGCGTCGCGCCGGGAATCGTAGGCGTACCAACGCATTCAGTCAGTTGCGCAGGGTGACGGACAACCCCGCGCCCTTCCGGCGTCCGAGCGGGCCAACTAGGGTGGCTGCGGTCGACGGGCAAAGGGGGCGCAGTGGCACAGGCACGGCGGGCACTCCTCGCGGTCGTAGCGCTGGCGCTGCTCGCCGGCTGCGACTCGCCGGCCCGCCCCGCCCCGGCGCCTACCCGCCAGGAGCAGCCGGCGGCTGTCGCGGGTGGCTCCTGCCAACTGCTCGACTACGCGGAGATCAGCAAGGACTCGGGTTGGACTTCGACGTCGCCGCGTCCAGCCAGGTCGACAAGACCTACACCTGTGTGGTGGAGCGCGAAGGCGCGCCGCTGCCCGACCTGATGCTCAATGTGACGCTGGTGGAGAGCCTGGACATCGCCACCTTCAGGTCGAAGCTGGTGCCTTCCGGCGCGACGGTCCTGAGCGATCTGGGGAAGATCGGGTACACCCGGAAGATCGCGGCGGCGGCCGGCGCCGGGGCCGGCGTGGAGATCGCCTGGCTGGCCGGCAACCAGCGGTTGATCATGCTGCGCTGCCGGCTGACCCCGGACGCCTCCGCGGCGGACGCCGACGCTCTCCCCGCGAAGCTGCTCGCCCTGGCCCACCGCGTCGACCTCACCAGCATCTGAGCCCGGCAACGACGATGCCGCGTCCCCTGGGGGATGCGGCATCGAGGATGTCCGTGTGGCGGCTGGGGCCGCTTGGGTCAGTGGGCGACCACGAAGACCCGGGAGGCGACTTCGCGGGGGAGCCGGATCTGCTCGCCGGCCTGGTGCACGATGACCGCGTCGCGCTCCTGGTCGACCTTGACGGTGGCGCCCGGGTCGACGCCGGCCGCGTGCAGCTGGCGGAGCACCTCGGGGTGGGTCTGCACGCTCTCGCAGATCCGCTTGACCACGACCGAGCCGGTCAGGCCCGGGAAGGCGAGGTTGCGCTCGCCTTCGCTGCTGGCCAGCGGGCGGTCGGTGCGGCTGTCGAACTCGGCCAGGCCGGGGATCGGGTTGCCGTAGGGCGAGCGGGTGGGCCGGTCGAGCAGGTCGTAGACCCGGCGCTCCACCGCCTCGCTCATCACGTGCTCCCAGCGGCAGGCCTCCTCGTGGGCCTCCTCATAGGGCATCCCGATGACGTTGACCAGCAGCAGTTCGGCGAGACGGTGCTTGCGCATCACGGCGACGGCGTGGCTGCGGCCGAGGTCGGTCAGGTGCAGTTGGCGGTCGCCCTCCACGGTGAGCAGGCCGTCGCGCTCCATCCGGTTGACCGTCTGGCTCACCGTCGGGCCGCTCTGGTGCAGCCGCTCGGCGATCCGGGCGCGCAGCGGCGGAACCCCCTCCTCCTCCAGCTCGAGGATGGTGCGGAGGTACATCTCAGTGGTGTCGACCAGATCGTTCACGTGTTGCCTTCCTCCCTGGGCGCAATCCTACCCGGCACGTAAGACAGTCTGGTTTCGTGACGGAGCGAGCCGAGCCGCGCCCGTGAAACGAATACACGCAGGCGCGTATTCCTGCGGCGGTCTTCGTCGATTGGGGACGCCCAGCCGAGCGGCCTCCGAAAGCGCTGGGCCGAGGCACCCCAGAAAACTGCTCGTAGATCAACCCCGCCGGGCGATCGGGGAAGTCGTACACGGCCTGTGGCTACCGAGGTTGAATCGTCAGGTGGAGATTCGGAACGGCGCGCCGGTCAGGCGTTTGCGTAGTGCGGACTGCGCAGGTCTTCGAGCAGCAGGGGTCGCTCAGGCGACCAGCTGAACGCGGCCCGGGCGCGGCTGCCGTCCATCGGCATCGATCGGGCCAGTACTGCCAACTGCGGTGCCTTCGACGCCACCTCGTGCAATGACAGCGGGACGGGCTTGGCATCGGTGAGCATGGCGATCGTCTCGGCAAGGTCGCGGATGCTGAACAGGTCCGCGGATGTCGCATTGAATACCTCGTGGGCCTGCGGCTTGT
Source organism: uncultured Actinomycetota bacterium (assembly GCA_963794685.1). Classification (GTDB taxonomy): domain Bacteria; phylum Actinomycetota; class Actinomycetes; order Mycobacteriales; family Micromonosporaceae; genus CAVTWH01. Next base: position 10,063 of record CAWCFK010000022.1, read on the forward strand.
CGATGGCGAGGACGAACAGTTCGGCAAGGTCGTCGACGTGTACCGCCGACCAGGTCTGGGAGCCGTCGCCGATGTAGGGCACGACGCCCCGGGTGCGGGCCATGGTCAGTAGCCCTTGGAGCAGGCCGGAGCCGCCACGCCCGTGTACCAGGGCGGCACGGAGTACCACGGCGTCGACACCGGCCGCCGCGAGCACCGTACGTTCGCCGGTCACCTTGTGTGGTTGGGCCGCTGTGGCTTCGCTGACCGGATGGTCTTCCGTGAGGGAATCCGGGGTGGAGCCGGAGCTGGTGGGGTAGACGAGACCACTGCTGGTGTACACGAAGGGTTTTCCGCTGGCGGCGGTGAGCATTGCCCGCAGGCCGGCTGCTTCGATGTCGGCGATGGCCGGGTTGGTGTAGTCGACGGCCGCGTGGATGATGGCGTCGGCGTGGCTGGCTGCGTCGTGCAGGACGTCCACGGCGTGCAGATCGCCGTGGACCGGGGTGGCGCCGAGGGCGGTGATCCGCTCGGCCGCGCGGTCGCTGCGGGAGAGTGCGAGGACTCTGTGCCCGACTGACACCAGGTGCTCGGCGATGACGCCGCCGACGTAGCCACTCGCGCCGGTGAGAAAAACGTCCATGGTGACCTCCAGAGAAGAGCGGATGAGTTATCCGCTCGGAACGATAGCATGATCGGATGCTCTATCCGTTCGGATGGTCCATCCGTTCCGGTATGATCGAGCCGTGACCACCGCTCCGACCAGGTCCGACTCGCTGCGCATCCGAGCCGTGCTGCTGACCGAGGCCCGGAAGATGCTGCAGTCCGGCGGCCACCCGGTCGCACTCAACGCACTCGCCCGCCGCGCAGGCGTCGGGGTTGGCACCGTGTACCGGCACTTCCCCACGAGCCAGGACCTACTGGAGGCGGTTGCCTCGGAGGCGCTTGAGGAGCTGCACACCCAGGTCCGCGAGGCATCCGGCGAGGCGGACGCGTGGGCCGGCCTGGAGCGTGTCATTCGCGCCCAGGTGCGGATGGAAGTCATGCACGTGGGGATGCGCGAACTGCTGGCCAGCGCAGCGGCCCGGCGCGACACCGAAGCGACCAAGCTCGACATGGCCGCACTGGTCGACGATCTCATCGCCCGCGCCCGGGCCGCAGGCATCCTCAACACCGCCATCACCGCGACCGACCTGCGCAACATCCTCTGCGGCGTTGGCTACACCGCAGGCATCGACGCCGAGCGGGCGGACGAGATCGCCGAAACCTACGTCGAGATCATTCTCGGTGGCCTCCGTTACGAACCGCACCGGACCACCACACCGGACCGGACGCGGTCCCGAGCCGACGTGGTCGACGCTGAAAGCGGCAGCTACAGAGGATGAATCGTCTGGTTTAGATCTCTGGGGCGTGTCGGCAGGGCAGGGGTCGATGGGTGTTGTATCTGGATACGGTGCGGTATCCCGACGGTGGTGGGTTTCCGAGAAGCGCGTTTTGCCAGGAACGAAAAGCAACGACTCCGA
>CAWCFK010000023.1:0-94543 GCA_963794685.1 uncultured Actinomycetota bacterium
TGACGAACCAACCGGAACCAGAGTCCGAATCCCGGTCGAATGCATCGCCCACGACGTCATCGCCCGCTGCCAACAGGAGATCGAGAACGCAGGACACCCCGGCGCGGCCGAGGCCGTGACAGCGGGCTCGGCTGCGATTGGCCATGGGGTGGTCCGGGACGACTTGTTCCAGACCACCCCTCTGGCGCCTAGCGGAGGCTGGGCACCTCGTCGCGGGTGACGACGTAGGAGCTGTTGTAGACGGTGTTGATGGTCGACGTCGGGTTGATGCTGGTGTCGGTGATCCAGGTGGTGTGCCAGGTGTTGAACAGCACCCAGCGGGTCGCCGTCGACTGCAGCTGGGCCGGGTCCGGGATCGGGCCGTTCTCGTGCAGCGCGATCGGGATGGTGCTGCCGTAGACGCTCTTGGCGGCGTTGAACATCGACGTCAGCGGGCCGTGGTCGCCGGCGTAGGTGTCGGCGCCGCCGATGTCGACGTACTGCTTGCCCGGGTACCAGGCGGCGCTGGGTGAGCCGTTGAACGGGTGCAGGTAGACCAGGTTGTGCACGCCCTGCGCCCGCATGTAGTTGTAGGTGTAGACCCACAGCCGGTTGTACTGGCTGGCGCCCTCCTTGCTCCACCAGAACCAGGTGCCGCTGGCCTCGTGCCAGGGCCGGAAGATGACCGCGCCGCCGCCGTTCTGGATGGTCTTCAGCTGGTTGGCCCAGTTGGTCAGGCGCTGGTTGAGCGGGTTGTTGTCGGACGTGCCCGCTGTCAGCGCGGCGTTGATGTTCGCGGTCAGCTGCGAGCCGGCGTAGCCGTCGATGCTCTGGTTCGGGGCGCCCATGTGGTAGCTGACCATCGGGATGCCGCCGGAGTTCCACCAGGCCAGGCCGCGGGCGCCGAAGTCCGGGGAGTCGCCCATGTCCTGGCCGCGGATCGGCCGGGTACTTGCCGGTGATGTTGTGGATGTAGTTCATCTCGTAGTCGGGGCCGCTGACCCAGGTGGACTCCTGCTGCCCGGAGATGATGTGGTTGCCGTACTGGCTGTAGAGGTAGCACAGCAGCTTGCGGGCCTGGGCGGTGGCCTGCGGGTCGACCGGGCTGGCACCGCAGGTGCTGCCGCCGCCGGTGGCTGTCGGGGTCGGGGTGGGCGTGCTGCCTCCTGCGCTCTGGGTCCAGCGCTGGTTGGCCTGTCCGTTGCAGGTCCACAACTGCACCTTGGTACCGGCCGCGGTGGCCGCGCCGGTGACGTCGAGGCACAGCCCGGACTGCACGCCGGTGATGCTGCCGTTGCTGTTGACCCGCCACTGCTGGTTGGTCTGCCCGTTGCAGTTCCAGGTCGTCACGGGGGTACCCGTGCCGGTCTGGTTGTTGTAGGCGTCCAGGCACAGCGCGCCGTTGTAGACGCGCAGTTCGTTCGCGCCCGTGGTGGTCCAGGACTGGTTCGCGGCGCCGTTGCAGTCCCAGATCTGCACCAGCGCGCCGGCGGTCTGGCTGGCGCCGGTGACGTCGAGGCAGCGGCCGGAGGCGGCACTGACGAACGGGGCGTTGGTCGCCGCCGACGCGGCCGGCGCGGCCAGCCAGCCGGCCAGTGCGACAAGGATGGCCGCCGACAGTGCGGTGCCGGCGACCAGCCACCGGCGCCGACTATTTGGTGGGGCGGGCGGATTGGTTTTTGGGGCATGGGTGTCCTCCACTCAGGGACGAGAGTGCGTACTGGCGGTGAGCGCTCCCGCCGCCGGTACGCGGTGCCCGGTGTGTACTGCTGGTCCACGGGGCTGAAGCAGACTTGTAACGTTCTAATTCATAAACGCGGATTGGGCCAGCCCCAATCACGGACGCCTTCCAGTGGCCGCGCCCGCATGCGGGGGTCCGCCCCGGGAGCATCGACTGCGCCGAACGGCCGGGCCGGCTCGGATCGCGAAACTTTCGGGTTTGGCGTGCCATTTCTGGGCCCAGCGACGGGAGGTCAGCGAGGGTACGGCGACTGCGGCCGTTGAGGCGCGGGCGATCAGGGTAGGCGGCAGGAGTACCTGCCGGTGCTGGTGGCCCGGCTCGGCCCTCGGCCAGCAGCAGTTCGGCGGCGACCGCACCGAGCGGCCGGGTCGGCTGCCGCACCGTGGTCAACGCCGGCGCGAGCTGGGCCGCGAACGGCAGATCGTCATAGCCGACCACGGAGACGTCGGCGGGTACCGCCAGGCCGAGCCGGGCCAGGCCGCGCAGCACGCCCAGCGCGGTGCTGTCGTTCAGGCAGATGATCGCGGTCGGCGGGCGCGAACCGACCATCAGCCGATCCATCGCGGCGTCCGCGGCGGTCGCCTCCGACGGAGGCGGCAACACGAACTCCACCAGACCGGTCGGGTCCACCCCGGCCTCGGCCAGCGCCGTTGCCACCCCGGCCAGCCGGTCCAGGACCGGACGGACCCGCGCGGTGCCGGACAGGAAGGCGATCCGGCGGTGGCCCAGCCCGATCAGGTGCCGGCCGGCGAGCTGGCCGCCCAGGTGGTGGTCGACACTGACGCCGCAGTGGGCGGCCGCGTCGGTCGGGTGGTCGAGCAGCACGATCGGGGTACCCCGCGCGGCGATCGGTCCGACCAGGCGCAGCCGCTGGTCGACGGGGGTGAGGATGATCCCGCGTACGGACTGCTCCTCCAGCAGCCGCAGCGCCCGGGTCTCCCGGCCCACCTGGACGTCGGTGCTGCAGGCGAGTACCACACAGCCCGCGTCGGCGAGCCGGTCCTCGATACCCCGACTCAACTCGGCGTAGAACGGGTTGCCGACGTCCAGCAACACCACCCCGACCAGCGGACTGGGTACCCCGCGCAGGTGCCGGGCGGGTCCACTGGGGACGAAGCCGACCTCGGACATCGCCGCCCGTACCCGCTCCCGGGTGGCCGTGGCGACCACCTCCGGCCGGTGCAGCACGTTGCCCACCGTCGCCACCGACACCCCGGCGACCCGGGCCACATCCCGCATACCACCACGCCGGGCAGCTGCGGGCCGCTGAGCTACCGGACCGGTCACCCGCCCACTCTAACGATGCCCGCACCCGGGAGACGGTCGTCGAAATACCGATCGAAATTGATTGATTGGTTGTCCGGTCGGCCCGGCCGTGGTTACGCTCCCGAGCGGGAGCAGGCCCGGCCGGCGAGCCGACCCCGACCACCGCACGCGCCCAGGGCAGGCGCGGCAACTCACGTGGTCTGGACTGCGCACGCCGTCACCGTCCCCACCGCACGCGGCCGCCCCGGGGCGACGGCCCTCCTCAACCTCTCTGGAGTTCAGTCATGCGCGTCAAACACCGGCGGATAGCTCTCGCGCTGTCCGTCGCCACCGGTGCGGCGATCACCTGCACCGTCGTCAATGCCGTCGCCGCCCAGGCCGCCACCGGATGTGGCGTCACCTACAGCATCGCCAGCCAGTGGGCGGGCGGCTTCGGCGCCAACGTCACCGTCACCAACCTCGGCGACCCGGTCACCTCGTGGACCCTCGGGTGGACCTACTCGGCCGGGCAGACCGTCACCCAGGCGTGGAACGCCAACGTCACCCAGTCCGGGGCGACGGTGACCGCCACCAACGTCTCGTACAACGGCAGTCTGGCCACCGGAGCCAACGCCACCTTCGGCTTCAACGGCAGCTGGACCAGCAGCAACCCGGTCCCGAGCAGCTTCACCATGAACGGGGTCACCTGCACCGGCGGCGTCACCACCGGCCCCACCTCGGCCAGCCCCACCCCCACGCCGACCAACTCGCCGACGCCGACTCGACCCGACGCCCACCACCTCCACCCCGGGCTCCGGCGGCACCCTGCCACCGACCTCCCCGGCCAGCGGGGCGAAGCAGCTGGAGAAGCTCAACCGGGGCCTGGTCTCGGTGCGCTCGGGTAGCGGGAACTTCGTCTCCTGGCGGCTGCTCGGCACCGACCCGTCCGGCGTCGGCTTCAACCTGTACCGGGCCGGTACCAAGGTGAACTCGTCGCCGATCACCAACTCCACCAACTACTTCGACTCGGGCGCCGCGTCCGGTGTCGCGTACACGGTGAAGCCGGTGCTGAACGGGGTGGAGTACGCGTCCACCGAGAGCGCCCTGCAGTTCAACTCGTCCGGGTACCTGGACGTGCCGATCTCGCCACCGGCCGGCGGTACCACACCGGACGGGGTGGCCTACACCTACGCCGCCAACGACGCGAGCGTCGGCGACGTGGACGGCGACGGCCAGTACGAGATCATCCTCAAGTGGGACCCGACGAACTCCAAGGACAACTCGCAGTCCGGGTACACCGGGGACGTCTTCATCGACTGCATCCGGCTAAACGGCACCCGGCTGTGGCGCATCGACCTCGGCCGCAACATCCGGGCCGGCGCGCACTACACCCAGTTCCAGGTCTACGACTACGACGGCGACGGCAAGGCCGAAGTGGCCATGAAGACCGCCGACGGCTCCAAGGACGGTACCGGCGTGGTGATCGGCTCCGCCAGCGCCGACTACCGCAACTCCTCCGGCTACATCCTGACCGGACCGGAGTACCTGACGATGTTCAACGGCCTCACCGGCAAGGCGATGTCCACAGTGGACTACGTGCCGGCCCGGGGCACGGTCTCGTCCTGGGGCGACTCGTACGGCAACCGGGTGGACCGGTTCCTCGCCGGTACCGCGTACCTCGACGGGGTACGCCCGTGCCTGATCATGGCGCGCGGCTACTACACCCGCAGCGTGATCGTGGCCTGGGACTTCCGCAACGGCGCGCTGACCCGCCGCTGGACGTTCGACTCCAAGTAGCACCAGCAACGGTTCGGCCTGGACCGGGCAGGGAGACCACCAGCTCTCCGTCGGTGACATGGACGGCGACGGCAAGGACGAGATCGAGTACGGCGCGATGGCCATCGACGACAACGGGGCCGGCCTGTGGAACACCGGGAAGGGGCACGGGGACGCGCTGCACATGGGCGACCTGATCCCGTCCCGGCCGGGCCTGGAGGTCTACAAGGTCGACGAGCACACCGACCAGGTGGCCGCCTGGATGGCCGACGCGAAGACCGGCGCGATCATCTGGCAGACCGCCTCCTGCGGCTGCGACAACGGCCGCGGCGTCTCCGACGACATCTACGCCGGCTCCCCCGGCGCGGAGTCCTGGTCCTCATCGATCGACGGACTGCTCAACACCAGCGGCGCGAACATCGGCCGCAAGCCCGGCTCGGCCAACTTCCTGTCCTGGTGGGACGCGGACACCACCCGGGAACTGCTGGACGGTACGCACATCGACAAGTACGGCACCTCCGGCGACACCCGGCTGCTCACCGGCTCGGATGTGCACTCCAACAACAGCACCAAGTCCACCCCGTCGCTCTCCGGCGACATCCTGGGTGACTGGCGCGAGGAGGTCATCTGGCCGACCACGAACAACACCGCGCTGCGGATCTACACCACCACCGCGGTCACCACCACGCGGATCTACACGCTGATGCACGACCCGATGTACCGGGTCGCCATCGCCTGGCAGAACACCGCGTACAACCAGCCGCCGCACCCGAGCTTCGCGATCGGTAACGGCATGCCCACCCCGCCCACCCCGAAGATCTACACCCCGTAACACACCCCGGCCGCCGGACCACCGTCTCCCCACGGTGGTCCGGCGGCACACCCCGTCAGGAGTACGACCATGCGCGTACCACGCCCCGCTGTCCTCGCCGCCGCGGCAGCCGCCGCACTGGCCGTCGTGGCGTTGACCCTGCCGTCCGCCGGGGCCGCCACCGGGTCACCGTCCCCCGTCGACGCCAACGTCCAGCTCGTCGGCCGGTGGAACACCGGCACCGGTGCGGCCGTACCCGGCTGGGCCGGCGCCTACTTCAAGGTCGGCTTCACCGGTACCACCGTGAAACTCAAGCAGCGCAACAGCATCGACCTGTACTACAGCATCGACGGGAAGGCCGACACGTACCTGACCAACGTCAGCGGCACCGTCAACCTGACACCCACCGCACTCGCCGCCGGCAACCACACGCTGCGGGTGTCCTACCGGGTCATTGCCGGCTCGTACACCGGAGACGCGATCTTCCAGGGGCTCACCCTGGACAGCGGCGCGCACACCTTCGCGCCGACGCTCTCCAGCCGGCTCGTCGAGTTCGTCGGCGACTCCATCACGGTGGGGACGACGACCTCCAAGAACGCGCTCACCGCGTACGGGTGGTTGACCGGGGAGCAGCTCGGAGCCGAGCACACCCAGGTCGCCCAGGGCGGCGCCTGCCTGCTGAACGTGAGCGGCTGCGTGGCGCTCGCCGACCGGTTCACCAAGGTCAGCGCGGTGGACGGGGCGGCGGAGTGGGACTTCGGCCGGTACCGGGCGGACGTGGTGGTGATCAACCTGGGTACCAACGACGTCGGCAAGGGCATCTCCGACGCCACTTTCCAGGCCGGCTACGTCCGGTTGATGAGCACCGTGCGCACCAAGTACCCGGCCGCCGCGATCCTGGCGCTGCGTACCTTCTCCGGCCGGTTCGCCGCGGCCACCCAGGCCGCCGTCACCCAGGCCGCCAACGCCGGGGACCGCAACGTCTTCTTCGTGGACACCACCGGCTGGGTACCCGCCGACGGCTTCTCCGACAGCGTGCACCCCAACGACGCCGGCCACCGGGCGATCACCACCCGACTCGCCCCGATCGTCGCCGCGCACTTCGCCACCGCCAGCCCGTCCGCCAGCGCCACCCCGAGCCGGACCGCCAGCCCGTCCGCCACCGCCAGCCCGTCCGCCAGCGCCAGTCCGAGCCGCACGGCGAGCGCCACCCCCACGGCGAGCGCCAGCCCGAGCCGGACCGCGAGTGCGACACCGACGGCGGGTACCGGCACCGGGTGCGGCGTGCACTACGCCGTCACCGGCCAGTGGCAGGGCGGCTTCCAGGGCGAGGTGACGATCACCAACACCGGGTCGGGTGCGCTCAACGGCTGGGCGTTGACCTGGACGTTCCCCAACGGCCAGGTGGTCAGCCAGGCCTGGAACGCCACCTACACCGCGAGCGGATCGGCGGCCAGCGCCAGCAACGTGGCCTGGAACGCCGCCGTCCCCACCGGCGGTACCGCCACCTTCGGCTTCCTCGCCTCGTGGACAACTACCAACACCGCCCCCACGGCATTCCGCCTCAACGGCACCACCTGCGTCATCACCTGACCACCAACCATCTCGGCCGGCCCGGGGCGAACACCCGGGCCGGCCGGGCTCGGCCCCACGGTCAACGCAGGGAGACTCACGATTGGCGGGTCGAGCCCTGCGGCCGGTCAGTCCGGGGCTGGCCGGCCGGGGTATGCGGGTCAGTGCAGGCGGGACAGGGCGGAGCGGAGGCGGTGCAGGTCGCGGCGGCGGCGCTCGTAGGTGATCGCGAAGCCGAGAACCAGCAGGCCGGCGAGGGTGAGCGGGAGCCAGGTCGGCAGCGCGAGTACCACCGGGGCGAGTTCGTGGGTCGCCAGTACCAGCAGTACGCCGCCGCCGACCAGTACCGGGGCCTGGAGCCGCAGGTGTGCGCCGATGAGTACGACCGCGAGGGCGGCGAGGGCGAGCAGTGCCCGTCGCAGTAGTGGGTCGTCTCCGGCGAGTACCGGTGCGAGGCTCGGGAGCAGCCCGGCCGCCAGTGCCGGCCCGAACGCCACCCAGCTGCCCAGCCCCGGCCGGCTCCGGGTCGCCAGCCAGCCGGCCAGCAGTGCGGCCGCCGCCAACGGAAGTGTGTAGTAGTCCACAGTGGACACGCCGCGGGCCGAGAAGCAGCCACCAGGCCAGTACCTCGGCCGCTGCCGCGACACTGACCAGTACCCGCCGGGTCGGTGCCGACAGTCCCGGCCACAGCGCCCGTCCGCCGATGACCACGCCCCAGCCGGCCGCGACCACCCCGGCCCGACTCAGTGTGCCGGCCGTGAACAGTGCGACCAACGCCCCCGCGTGTGCGGCGGCGACCAACACCCGACCCTCCCGCTGCCGCCCCCGGTGGATCAGCGCCGCTCCGACGAGCAACGCCAGCGCCGCCGTCACCGTCACCGGGTAGCAGGCCGGCCCGAACACTCCGGGCGCGGCCCGGTCACCGGCGTACGCCAACGCCTGCCCCGCACCGGCCGCCACCAGCCAGCCGGCCAGCCGCTCCGGCACCGTCCGCCCGGCCACCCCGACGACGCTCGCCACCACCAGTACCGCGCCGAGTCCGCCGAGCGTGCCGGCCACCGTCGGAGTCAACCCGGCCACGCCAGCCGCGAGCGCCGCGAGCCCGGTCGCCGCCGTGGGCACCATCCACGATCCGCGCCACACCAGCGCAGCGGCCGGCACGGCCACCGCGCCTGCCAGCACCGACACCAGGGGTACGAGCGGCCACGGCACCCCGGCAGCGGCCAGCGCCACCAGTACCGCGACGATCCCCACCGGCCCGCCGCCCGCCACCGCGCCCCGCCATCCGCCGAGCAGCCGAGTGCCGGCGAGAACGGCGACCGCGAGCAGCAGGACCATGGCGAGCGTGTCGAGACCGCCCAGGTGCCAGGGTTCGGGGGAGAGTCCGACCCCGGTCGGTGTGCCCGACCAGATCCGGGCCAGCCACCCGTACGGCAGTACCAGCGCCTCGCCGACGAGGGGGAGAACTCCGACGGCGGCCGGGATCGCCAGTACCGCGCCGTAGCCGAGTGCCTGCCGGGCGGCGAACCGGGCGGCCACGGCGATGACCAGGAGCCCGGTCAGCGCGTACAGCGTGGTGTGCTCGGACCCGGGTACCACGACCGGCAGCAGGCCGACCACGGTGGCCGCCAAGGCGAGCGCCGGCACGGCGTACCCACGAATGGTGCGCAGCGTGGGCAGCACGATCAGCCCGGCCACGACGGTGGCGAGGGTGAGCCGCAGCAGCGTCGTGCTGCCCACGGCGGCCGTGGCGGCGGTGGCGGCGACGGCGCCCGGGGCGGCGAGCAGCGCGACCACCAGGCCCACCCCACTCCAGGTGCGGCGGGTCGGCCCGGCCGGCAGCCAGCGCCCGGCGTACAGCGCGGCGGCCCCGCTCAGGGTGAGGCCGGCGAGGATGGCGGCGGTGCTCACCGGGCGGGCCAGGCCGCCGAGCACCGCGTCGACGGCCAGGCTGGCGGCGCCGACCGTCGCCACGGCGAGCGCCTGCCGACCGGCAGTGCCGGTGCGCCCGGCCACCGCTGTCAGCGACCGGGCGACGAAGCCGGTCAGCGCCAACGCCGCGGCGCCGGCCAGCGCGACCGGCGTCCACCAGGCCAGGTCCGGCAGGTTCTGGAGAGCGATCACGACCGGCGGCGCCCCGGCGACCAGTGCCGTCGTCCGCCACCCGCGCGGGCACAGCAGCGTTGCCGAGCCAACCACGGCGACCACCGCGACGAGCTGGCCGGCAACCGGCAGCGCCGGCCCGGCCAGGGTGGCGAGATCGGCGTGCCAGGCCGGGAAGGAACGGCCCAGCCGGATCAGCGAACCCCCCACGAGCTGCGGCAGTGTGCCGACCGCGAGGACGCCGAGCGCCACCGCCGCCGCCCCGAGGAACCCACCACGCAGGTCGGCCAAGCGACCCGAGGCCGGGTGGTCAGGGGCCAGCCGGTCGGCGGCCCGGCGCAGCCCGGCTGATACCCCGGCCAGCAGCACGGTGATCGCAGCTCCGGTGACCAGGGCCGGCGCGGCCACCCAGGTCACCCCGGCGCGCAGCCCGACCAGCCCGAGCTCCACGATTGCCAGCGCCAGGACGCCCTGTCGGGCCAACCCGCGCCTGGTCCATGCGGCGAACGCCGCAGTCGCGCCGGCCACCACGCACATCGCGGCCAACTCCGCGCCCGGCGACCCGCCCGGGTACCCGAGTCCGCCCAACCCCAGCATCGTGGCCACCCCCAGCCACGCCAGCCCGACGCCGAGCGCTCCGATGCCCAGTCCGGACCGCACCTGATCGCCACCGGTCGCCACCGGCCGCGCCGCGAGGAACCGGCCGGGCCGCAGCAGTGCGGCGACCGCCAGGTTTCCCACGCCGATCGCCGTGGTCCCGACCACCCAGCTGGACAAGCCGTCCACCTGCGCGGACACCAGCAGCAGCGGTACCACCGGCTGCGCGGCCAGCAGCGCGACCACCCGGGCCCCGGTCAGCCGGAGCACCGTCCCGTACCCGGCCGCCACCCCCGCGACCAGCGCCGCGAGCCCGGCCAGGTACCCGGTGAGCCCGGCCACCGTGACCGGCCCGTCCCGCAGCGCCAGGCCCAGGCAGCCGTCCAGCATCAGGAGCAGCAGCGCGAGCAGCGCCACCGTCTCGGCGGTCGCCCGCAGTCCCCGCAGCCGTGCCGGTACCGGCACCGCGAACGCCAGTACGGTGACTCCGACCAGTGCCGCCTCCGCGCCGGCCAGCCCGTACCGGGCGACCGCGAACAGTACGAAGACGATCGCGCCGACCGCCACCAGCAGCCCACCCAGGCCGAACAGCAGGTTCTGTACCGTGCGCGGGTCGGCGTCGGCGCGTCCGCCCGGCCGCCCCCAGGGCACCGGCCCGGTCTGTGCCGCCGGGATCGGGGACGCCGGCGCGAGCGACCGGCGCGCCGTGACCCGGGCGTTGAGCGCGCCGATCAGATCGGCCGCTCCCGCTGCCGCGCCGACCACTGGGACAGCAACGATTCCAGCGCCTGCCGGGCCTGGTGGACGCCCAGTTCGAGGTGGTGCAGGTCGGTGTCCACGGCGGCGAGCCGGGCCACCGTCGGGTCCGTACCCCGGCCGCAGCCAGGGCAGGTGCCGGGCACTGCGGCGAGGGTGTCGCAGTACGGGCAGGGGTAGCCGGTCATCGGCGGTGTCATGGCACCAGCGTGTAGCCGGTGCCCTGGTCGGGGCATCCGTCGCGGTACCGGATCGCGCTTGAGTACGCGTACCTAGGGACCCGGGCCGCCGTCCCCCACCGGTCGGCGGCCCGGGGTGCTCACTCCCCGGTCGGCTCGCCGCCGGTGAGCAGGGTGAGGGTGCCGGTGATGGCGAACAGCCGCTCCACCCGGGGCGGCACGTTGACCACCCGGAAGCCGATGTTCGACTCGACGGCCCGGTTGTGCGCCGCCATCAGCGCACCCAGCGCCGTCGAGTCCACGAACTCGGTGGCGGCCAGGTCCACCAGGATCTCGGCGACGCCGTCGGAGGTGAACGCCTCGTCCAGCCGGGCCCGCATCTGCGGTGCCGCGTCGAGGTCCAGCTCGCCGCCGAACCGTACGGTCGCCGTCTTGTCGTCGACGTCGAGTGTCGACGTCACGCTTTCGACCACCTTGCACCCCACTTCGTCATGCTCGCGCGCAGCCTGCGGCGCTAGGCATACCCTGCCAGCAACTCGGCCGCGACGCGCGCCGAGCGCCCGGTTCGTGGGGTCGGGTCGCGGGTACGGCACGATGGGGGCGTGCATCCGGACGCGTCGCCGACCCCGCCGGTCCACCTGCGGCCGGTGCCGATGGTCCCGGAAATCCAGCTCTACCAGGCAGATCCGGCCGCTGGCCTGTTCGACGGCGGGTACCACAGCGATGCTCCGCCGCCGTTCTGGGCGTTCGCCTGGGCCGGTGGTCGGGCGCTCGCCCGGCATGTCCTGGACCATCCCGACCTGGTGGCCGGTCGGCGCGTCCTCGACCTGGCGTGCGGTGGTGGCGTGGTCGCGGTGGCCGCGGCGCGGGCCGGCGCGGTGGACGTGTGGGCGGTGGACACCGACCCCGCGGCGGTGGCCGCGACCGCCGTGAACGCGGCCGCCAACCAGGTAACCGTCCGGGCGCAAGCCGTTGACCTGCTCGATCACCCGGCCGGCGAGCTGGACGTCGACGTGCTGCTCGCGGGCGACGCCTTCTACAGTGCGGCGATGTCCGCGCGTCTGCTGCGGTTCGTCCGCCGCGCGGCCGGGGCGGGCGCGACCGTCGTGGTGTCCGACCCCGACCGCGGCTTCCTGCCCGCGCGGCTGTTCGAGAAACTTTCCCGGTACGACGTGCCCACCGACCCGCCGTTGGAGGGCGTGCCCGTCCGCCCCACCACCATCTGGCGGCTGACCGGCTGACTCGCCGGTCACTTCCCCGAGCTCGGGTGCAGCCGGCCGAAGAGGAACACCGTCCAGACCAGGCACCCGAACGCCGCGGTACAGGTGACGGTGCGGACCAGGTTCCACCGGACCCAGCGGGCCTCGTCGAAGGCGGCGCGGGCGGCGGACACGTCGATGCCGTCGGCCGGATTGCCCGCGGCCTTGAGGGCGTCGTTGAGGGGCACGTTGACCGCGACCGTGACGACGAACGCGACCAGGTGCAGTACCAGGGCGGCGATCAGCCAGGGCAGCAGTCGCCGGTCGCCGCCGAGGCTCAGTGCGGCTGCCAGGGCGGTGCAGACCAGTCCGCCGAGGAACACCGCGAGGAACGGTGGGTTGAGGATGGCCCGGTCCATGGCCTGGAACGCGCCGACGAAGGTGCGGTCGTCGGTCCGGCCCAGTCCGGGCATCACGGTGTGCGAGTAGAGCTGGTAGATGCCGGCCATCACGCCGGTGGAGAGCACGGCCAGGATCAGTGCGGTGCCGCGAAGCCAGGTAACCATGGGTCCAGTACAGGCCGCCGTGGCGAGACGGTCCATGGTTCAAAGTCCAATTTTCATGTGTGTACGTCTAGAGTTGCGCTCTATGGACGCCCTGGCCACTCTGCTCGACGGCCCCCGGGCGCACGGTGCCTTCCTGCTGCGCGCACTGTTCGCCCCGCCGTGGTCGGTCCGCGTACAGGACCGTGCCCCACTCTCCGTGGTCGCCGTGGTCGCCGGCTCGGCCTGGGTCGGCACCGATTCCGGCAGCGCCGGGACCCTCGCCCCGGGTGACGTCGCGGTAATGCGCGGACCCGACCCGTACGTCTTCGCCGGTGACCCGGGCACCCCGGTACAGGCGGTGATCCACCCGGGTCAGCGCTGCACCACCCCGGACGGAGTGGACCTGCACGACGCCATGGACCTCGGGGTACGCACCTGGGGCAACAGCCGGGACGGCAGCACCGTACTGCTCATCGGCACCTACCCGGTGACCGGATCAGCCAGCCACCGGCTGCTCTCCGCACTGCCGCCGGTACTCCTACTGCCCGCCGCAGCCGCCGATCCGCCGCTGATCTCGTTACTGGACAACGAAATCGTCCGCGACCGCCCCGGTCAGGAGGTGGTCCTGGACCGGCTACTCGACCTGCTGCTCGTGCAGGCCCTGCGCGGCTGGTTCGATCAGGCAGGTACGGCCGGCCCGGCCTGGTACCGGGCCCAGCACGATCCGGTGGTCGGCGACGCACTGCGCCGGCTGCACGACGATCCGGCCCACCCGTGGACGGTGGCGCGCCTGGCCACCGCGACCGGGGTGTCCCGGGCCGCGCTGGCGAGGCGCTTTACTGAACTGGTCGGCGAGCCGCCGATGGCGTACCTGACCGGCTGGCGGCTCGCGCTCGCCGCCGACCTGCTCCGCGAACCGGGCGCGAAGATCGGCACGGTGGCGGCCAGGGTCGGGTACGGCAGCGCGTTCGCCCTCAGCGTCGCCTTCAAGCGGGTACGCGGCAGCACCCCGAAGGAGCACCGCGCCGCCTGAGCGCGGCGTGGAAAGCCGGGGCGACCGTGGGGCCGCCCCGGCGAAAAGGATCTCAGTACCGGCGCTGCCGACCGCTGCGGCCACTGCGGGCACGGTTGTTGCTGCCCTGCTGGGTCGGGCTGCCCGCTGGGTGGCCTGGGCCTGGTCGGCGGCTGCCTTGGCGGGCAGGGCGACCATCTCGCCGGACGGCTGGCGCGCGCCGGTCACCTCGACCAGGTGCGCGTCCCCGGGGCGTACCCGGCCGACGCTGGGGGAGATGCCCACCGACGACATCATCTTGGCCACCTCCGCGCGCTGCTCGGGCAGGACCAGGGTGACCACCGAGCCGGAGTTGCCGGCGCGGGCGGTACGACCGCCACGGTGCAGGTAGTCCTTGGCCTCGGTGGGCGGGTCGACGTTGACGACCAGGTCGATGCCGTCGATGTGGATGCCCCGGGCGGCCACGTTGGTGGCGATCAGGACGTCCAGTTCGCCGTCCTTGAGCCAGTCCAGGGCGCGGGTACGCGCGTTCTGGCTCTTGCCACCGTGCAGCGCCGCGGCCCGTACCCCGACCCGGGCGAACTGCTTGGCCAGCCGGTCCGCGCCGTGCTTGGTACGCACGAACATGATGACCTTCGAGTCACCCGCGGCGATCTCGGCGGCGATCGTGGTCTTGTCGTCGGTGTCCAGGTGCAGCACGTGGTGGGTCATCGTCTCGACGGTGGCTGTCCCCGGGTCGACCGAGTG
Source organism: uncultured Actinomycetota bacterium (assembly GCA_963794685.1). Taxonomy (GTDB): domain Bacteria; phylum Actinomycetota; class Actinomycetes; order Mycobacteriales; family Micromonosporaceae; genus CAVTWH01. The sequence goes on from CAWCFK010000023.1 coordinate 14,263, forward strand.
CAGTACCGGGTCGGACATGAAGCGGCGCACCAGTTTGCCGACGTCACCGTCGAGGGTGGCGGAGAAGAGCAGCCGCTGCCCGTCCGGCGCGACCTGCTCCATGATCCGGGTGACCACCGGCAGGAAGCCCATGTCGGACATCTGGTCGGCCTCGTCGAGGACGACCACCCGGACGTCGCCGAGCGCGCAGGCACGCCGGGCGATCAGGTCCTCCAACCGCCCCGGGGTGGCGATCAGCACGTCCACCCCCTGCCGCAACCCCGAGATCTGCCGCTCGATGGAGAGTCCACCGACCACAGTGGACAGCCGCAGCCGCAGCGCCGCCGCGTACGGGGCGAGCGCGTCCTCGACCTGCTGGGCAAGTTCCCGGGTCGGCACGAGTACCAGGCCGCCGGGGCGGCCGGGCGCGGCCCGTCCACCGGCGGCGAGCCGGGTGAGCATGGCCAGCCCGAAGGCGAGCGTCTTACCGGAGCCGGTCCGACCCCGGCCGAGTACGTCCCGACCGGCCAGGCCGTCCGGGATCGTGGTCGCCTGGATCGGGAACAGGTCGACCAGGTCGCGCTGGCGCAGCGCGTCCACCACCACGGCGGGCAGGTCGAGTTCGGCGAAGGTCGCCGGCAGGCTGGCGGCGTCCCGCACGGTCGGTGCGGGCAGCGCGCTCTCGTTGGAGCCGGTGCGGGGCTGTTGTCCCTGGCGCCCGGTGCTGCGCTGGGCCGAACGGCCGCCGTCGCGGTTGGTCGCGCGGCCGCCGTCGTGCGCTGCCGGGCGGCCGGTGTCCCGCTGGGCCGGCCGGCCCTCACGGGTCGGGCGGCCGTCGCGCAGGGCGGGGCGACCGGCGTCGCGGTGCGCGGCGCGGGCGGTGTCGTGCTGCGCCGGGCGGGCGCCGGTCGGGTGGTTGGTGTCGCGGGTGGTGGTGGTGTAGCTGGTGCCGCTGCGGGCCGTGGTGCCGGCGGACGCGCTGTGCGCGGCTGCGGGACGACGACGGCGCGGGGCAGGGCTGGGTGAAGTCACGAAGAGCCTTCCGGGGCGGGAGATTCGGCGCCGCGTCAAGGAAGCTCAGAACAGCTGAGAGTCACAGGTACGGGCCGCGACCGCGGAGCGGTCGAACGAGCATCGGCCGCCACTCGGCGACCGGATCACCACCCAGGCTACCCGACAGGTCAACCGACGGGCCACCCGGCGACCTGCGTCACACCGCCGGGGCTGCGTTCATCCCGCCTGGACCCGCCGAACCGCAAGATCGTCAAGGTTCGGCAGCAGTCCTCTGCTCTGGCCGGCAGCGGCCCGGTGCGGGTCAGTGGCGTAGGCCGCGGACCCGGACGCGGAAGCGCATGGAGGGGCCCGGGGTGGGGGCGGTCTTGGTGGCCAGGGTGTAGTCGGGCGAGTCGAGTTCGAGGTCGAGGCGGTGCAGCAGGCGGGCCATCGAGACGGCCATCTGGACATCCGCGAGGCTCTTGCCCAGGCACGTGTGCGGGCCCCGGCCGTACGGGGAGAACGCGCCGGACTGCAGGTGCTCGGCGCGCGGCTTGCGGTACCGGTCGACGTCGAAGCGCTCCGGGTCCGGGTAGTACTCCTCCAGGAAGTGCGGCACGCTGGTACCGATGTAGAGCATCTCGCCGGCCCGGATCGGGTGCCCGGCGAAGGTGAAGTCACGGGTGGCGGTACGCATCTGGGCCACCGCGATCGGGTACAGCCGCATGGTTTCCAGCAGTGCGCCCTGCACTGTGGGCAGCCGCCGCAGGTCGGGTTCGTCGATACTGCCGGTGGCGAACACCTCGTCCACCTCGCGCTGGATGCGGGCCAGCACGTCGGGGTGCTTGAGTACGGCGTAGACGAACGCCGCCGTGGTGTTCGCCACCGTGTCCAGGCCGGCCACGTACGGGCTGATCAGGTTCATGGTCAGGTCGTTGGCCGGCATCAGGTCGGGGTTGGCGCAGGTGCGCGGTCATGATGTCGTCGACCAGGTTGCGGTCCTCGGGGGCCCGGGTCGCTGCGGTGGCGTGGTAGTTGTCGACCATCTTGCGACCCAGCTCGAAGACCCGGGCGCGGGCCCGCCGGTAGCGCGGGTGCTTCAGCAGGAATCCCGGCCGCTGCCTGGTGACCAGCACATTGAGGATGTAGAGCGTCATTGTGCGGATGTCCTGCACGTACTCCATCGGGGACGCGCCCGTCATGATCGAGCCGAGCTGGTCGGTGACCATGTACTGCATCGCCCGCACCACCGGTACCCGGCTGCCGGGCTGCCAGTCGCGCTCGATGGACCGGTCGGTGATCGCGACGAGTTCGTCGAACCGGCCCTTCACCGCCTCCCGCCCGTAGCTGCGCCGTAGTACCTCGCGCAGCTCCTTGTGGCCCGCGCCGTCCTCGCCGGAGATGTTCCGGGTGGCCCCGTACTCGTCGACCAGGCCCTGCCAGAACTCCTTGGAGCGCAGGCATTCCCGGCCTTCGGCGGTACCCATGAAGTCGGCCGCCTCGGAGCCCGCGATGACGGTGGTGGTGCGGCCGAGGATCCGTACCCGGAAGACCGGGCCGTGCTCGCGGTAGCAGCGCACGAAGAACCGGGCCGGATCCTGCGACATCTCCCACGCACTGCCGACCAGCGGCAGTCCACGGACCACCGGGGTGTGCGGCTGCGCCGCCCGCTGCGCGGTGTCCATCGCATCTCCATCCGATCGCGGCTACCCGACCTTGGGCCGCAGTCATCGAAGCATAGAGATGTTTCGGGCGATACCCCCGCCGTCGGTTCAGACGGTCAGCACGATGCGGCCACGGGCGTGGCCCTGCTCCAGCAGGCGTACCGCGTCGGCGGCGCGCTCCAGCGGGAACGTCGCGCCGACCACCGGGGTGAGGCTGCCGTCCGCCGCGTACCCGGTGAGGATGCGCAGGTCCTCCTCGACCGGCTTGGCGTACACCCACTGCATCCGCTGTCCGTAGACCGGGGCCAGGACGGTCGCCCGCAGCGTGCGGGTCATCCCGCCGAGCAGCCGGCTGCCGCCCTCGCCGCCGATGAACGAGATGGTGCCCTTCGGGGTCAGTGCCCGGCGCAGCACGCTGACCGGGCGCATTCCTGCGCAGTCCAGGATCAGGTCGTGCGTGCCCCGGTCGGTGATCTCCCCGCTGGTGTAGTCGATGACGTCGTCGGCGCCGAGCGAACGCACCAGGTCCACCTTGTCGCTGCCGCAGACGCCGGTGACGTGCGCGCCCAGCGCCTTGGCCAACTGCACGGCGACGGTACCCACGCCGCCGCCCGCGCCGATCACCAGCGCCCGCTGGCCGGCCTGCAACTTCCCGGCGGTGTGCAGCCCCTGCCAGGCGGTGTACCCGGCGGTGGGCAGCGCGGCGGCCTGCTCGACGGTGAGCCGCTCGGGCTGGTGCGCGATGTGTTCCGGCCTGGCGAGCGCGTACTCGGCGAACGCCGCGCTGCCGGTGCCGAACACGGCGTCGCCGGGGGCGTACCCGGTCACGTCCGGGCCGAGTGCCGCCACCTCGCCCGCGAAGTTGGTGCCCGGTACCGGATGCTTCGGTGTCCGTAGCCCGAACCCCATCAACCGGATGAGGTGCGGGCGCCCGGTGACCATGTGCCACACCCCCGGGTCGACCGCCGCCGCCCGGACCCGGACGAGCACCTGGCCGGGGCCGGGCACCGGTTGCTCGACTTCGCCGAGTTGGAGCACGTCCGGGGGTCCGTAGGTGGGTGCGATGGCGGCCTTCATGATTGCTCGCTTTCCCTTGCGGGGTACTGGAACACGTCGTCGATCCGGACGCCGAACACGTGCGCGATCTGGAAGGCCATCTCCAGCGAGGGCGAGTAGCGACCCTGCTCGACGGCGATGATGGTCTGCCGGGTCACGCCGACCCGGTTGGCCAGGTCGGCCTGGGTCATCTCGCCGTGCGTGAACCGCAGTGCACGTATCGTATTGGTGACTCTGGTGGGTTTCACAGGGTCGGGAACCCTCGCCGGTAGACGACGATCTTCGCGGTCGAGCCGAGTACCGCCGACAGGGTGAACGCCAGGTAGATGACGTTGGAGATCCAGAAGTAGTCCACCTCGACCAACGCCATCAGCAGGGCCGCGACCCCGCCGACGATGACGAGCGACTGCCCGGTGTACTCGCCGAAGCGGTTGATCTGCCGGTCCCGCTCGTCGCCCTTGCCGGTGTCGACCGGCGTGACGATGGACAGCACGATGCTGAGCACGATCGAGGCCACGATCGCCGCGCCGATGGTCCACAACAGCGTGGACACGTAGTGCACCTCGGTGATCGGGTTACTCCCCGCCCGGCCGAGAATGATTGCCGCATAAGCGGTGTAGCTGGCGACCGCGACGACCGCCAGTACCCACGCCCGCATCTCCGCGAAGGCCACGTCCACTCCCCATGTAAAGAAAACCTGACATCGCCAATGTAAAGCGGCGCAGACATCAAGTCAAATATTCTTTACCTGACCTTGGCCCGAATTGTGGATCATGCGGCTGGGCTGCCTGATTCATGCGTTCTGAGCAGGCAATATTTTGTTGCTTGTGGCGAGCTAAGGGGTTGCCCAGCGAGGCGGCCGTGGTCAGAATGCTCGGGCGTAGCTGAAGATCCGCTATGCGCCGGGCCGGGCGGCGGCCGCACAACCCACGGGACCAACATGCGCAGGCTTCCCCTCACCGTCGGCCTCACCGCGGCACTCGCCGCCGGTACCGTGCTGTCGACGGTCGCCCTGACCGCTGCCGGCACCGGCCAGGCGCTGGCCGCGACCACCCCGACCGCTCGCCAGGTCGCCTACTTCGCTGACAACGGCAAGCTGGGCACGCTCGACCTCGCCAGCGGAGTCGTCACTGAATTTCCGCTCTGGGGCGTCAATTTCGTGGCCCTCGCGCCAGATGGCGCACACGTCTACGCGACCGAGACATCCGGCAAACTCGCAGTCGTCGACGCAACTGCGAACACGCTGACCCGGGAAATCCCGCTGACGACCACCGGGCAACCGATGGGGCTCACCCTGAGCCCGGACGGCACCCGGGCCTATGTCGTGCCCAGCAGCGGTCCAGTGTCGATCATCGACACCGGCAGCGCCACGCTGGTCGGCAGCATCCCGCAGCCCGTAACGGCCAATTACGACATCGCGGTTACCCCGGACGGCGGCCACGTCTACGTCGCAAACCCGGCCGTCGGCACCGTCACCGTGTCCGACACCGCCACCAGCACCGTGAACGCCACTGTGGCCATCGGCACCGGCACGCACCCCATCCGGCTCAAGATGAGCCCGGACGGTACCCAGGTCTTTGTGACCAGTACCACCGGCGGTGTCTCGATCATCGACACCGCAACCAACTCGGTGACCGCCTCGCTGAGCATCGGACGGTCGGCCGGCGTCATCGCGGTCAGCCCGGACGGCCACCGGGTCGCCGTCGCCGACAATACCGACAAGTTGCTAGCCATCCTCGATCCGGCGACCGGCACCATCGTCGGCACGATGACAGGGATGGGCGCGAACGGACTGGCCTTCGCCGACGCCAGCCACCTCTACGCCACCAGCACCGCAACGATCTCCCTCATCGACGTCGCGAACCTCGCAGTAGCGCACAGATGGCCGGCTGGTGCAGCCCCGACCTCGCTCAGCGTGGGCACCGTGACGCCGGGGCCGGTTGAGCCGATCGCCCGGCTGTCCGTCACTGCCACCGCCAACGGCGGCTCGGTTCAGGCGGACGCGTCCGGTTCCACCCGGGGCTGGAGCTCGATCGTCTCGTACGACTTCGACTTCGGCGACGGCACCCACACCCTCTCGGCCACACCTGCCGCATACCACGACTACGCACGCCCAGGCGCCTACACCGTCTCCGTCACCGTCACCGACGTCCTGGGGGCTGCCAGCACGGCATCGGCCGCCAACACCGTCTGGATCACGAGTGGGACCGTCGCGCTGCTGGCCCGCAGCAACCTGCGCTACGTCAACGTCGACTCGGCCACCGGAACGTCACTGACCGCGAACGCCACCACCGCGTCGGGCTGGGCGATGCTCGACATCATCGACACCGGATCCGGGATAGTGCTGCAATCACACATCGGCTGGTACCTGGTCGCCGACACAGCCGGCCTGCTGTCGGCTACCGCTGACTCCACCGCCGCGACCGTGTTCCAGCTCATCCACAACGCGGACGGCACGATCAGCCTGCGGTCGGTGGCGACGAACAGGTACGTGAGTGGCAACAACGGCACCTCTCCGCTGGCCGCCGACCGCACCGCGATCGGCCCGTGGGAGGAGTTCTACCAGGTGGCCCCCACCAACCTGGACACCGCGCTGCGCGCCCGCGCCAACGACATGCTGGTCACCGCCGAGAGCGCCGGAACCAAGCCGCTGATCGCCAACCGTACGGCGGTCGGGCAGTGGGAGACGCTCGACATTATCGACACCGGCGACGGGTACGTGGCGCTCTACTCCCAGGCGGACAGCAAGTTTGTCACCGCCGAGAGCGGCGGGGCCAAGCCGCTGATCGCCAACCGCACGGCCATCGGTGACTGGGAGAAGTTCACCCTGATCCAGAACGCCGACGGCACGATCAGCCTCCGCGCGCACGCCAACGGCCGGTACGTCACCGCGGAGAGCGCCGGAGCCAAGTCCCTGATCGCCAACCGCACTGCCATCGGTGACTGGGAGAAGTTCACCCGTACCTCGTGAACCCGGGCACCGGCACGGCCCACGCAGACCACGGGGTTGCGCGGGCCGTGCCGGTAGTCGAGCCTGACGCCATGACAGACACGGGGGTACGGGAGGCGTACGCGGCGCTCGCCCGTGGACGACGGTTGCGCCGCGCCGGTACCGCCATCCTCGGCGTCTGCGGCGTCTGGTTCGTCGTCGGGGTGCTCGGCTGCCTCGGCGCCGTTGCGATCGGCTGGTTGGCGGACGACGACGCCGGTCCGCTCCCCTTTGTGATGGCGGTACCTGCTGTCGGCTTCGTGGCGGCCGTCGTCCTGGTTCAGCTGGGCCAGCGCATCGTCCGCAACCAGCTGTGGTCGGTGGCCGCGAGCCCCGGTGACGACGTCCCCGACCACCTGCAGATCGGCACCGCCCGGCCGATACGGCAGATCCGCGTGCTGGTGGCGCTTCTCGTTGTCGGGCTTGTCGCCCTGGTGGTGATCCAACCGTGGCCCTGGACGTGGGTACCTTCGGCCATCATCGGGATACTGACGCTGGTCGCCTTCGCCTGGATCGGCCCGTCGGCGCTCAACATCAGCTCCGCGTACCTCGACGAGTCCGGGATCCGGCTGCCACTGTTGGGCGTCCACGCGCCATGGACCTCGATCGCAGCCGTGGACGTCCACGGCGCGAGCCACCTGAGGATCACCATCGGCGGCCCCCTCACCCCGACCGGCGATCTGCCGCAACGCTGGACGCAACGGGCGCTTGCCGCCAACCCGCCGGGCACCGTGCTTACGATGCCGACTGACCGGCCGGAGTTGGCGGTATGGGTGGCCGGGCGCTACCTGGTCAGCAGTTGACGTAGCTGTTGATCGATCTACTCCAGGTGCAGGAGTCGATCGTGGTGTTGCGGGTGTTGCGCAGGCAGGCGCCGGAGCGTGCCGGACGAGCCGGTAGCAGCGGCCTGCCGGACAGTCATTTCCGCGATGGTCGCACCGTCATGCGACCCGGAGCGCGGTCGGCAGGTACCCTGAGCGTCGCGCCCTCGTAGCTCAGGGGATAGAGCATCGGTTTCCTAAACCGTGTGTCGCAGGTTCGATTCCTGCCGGGGGCACCATCAGAAAACTGCCTTTTGGCTGGTCACCTCGGTTTCCCGTTCTCGATCATCGCGCCGGGCTCCCGCCATCCCTGCAGGTCACGAGCCCGATCGGCGTCGCGGGTTCGAATCCCCCCAGCCGCGCCTGCGCTGCTCGGAGACTCGGCGTCGAGCCAGATCAGGTCGCCCGTCCCCAGCCAAGCGACCACCTGCAAACCCGGGCGCACGCCGTCACGCCGCAGCACCCGCTGACGACTGCGCCTGCGCGTACTGCGGCGCATAGCCGTCCCGCCCCAGGCACACGATCACCGCGCCATTGGTTCGCAATTCCTTGATCTTGAGCTCACGTAACCGTAGCCGACGAGCGCGATGCGCCCCGGAGTCGCTCGCCGTCCTTCGGGTAGGGAGTGATCGGCCGCAACTGGCGGCAGGAACTACCGAGGGAGATGGTTACATCCACGCATCTGAAGCCGGTATCCACCGTGTTGTGGCAGGTGACCTATCGGTTCTGGTTGCCGTAAACGATTGCGCACGGAAACCCGTCTTTGTCGTCGTCCATGTCTTGGGGTGAACCGAGACTGATCCAGTACTCGAACACCGGCCACCGGGCGCCGACACCGGCCGAAGGCAACGGGCTACGCGGCATCCGTGAACGGGTCGCCGTCCCGGGCGGCACCGTCGACCCCGGACCCCGCCACGGCGGCGGCTTCGAACACCCTCGCCGCCGACCTCATCAACTAGGCGTCCATCCGTAGCGCCACCAGCCCTACGCCGCCACCGGACTTGCGGTATGCGAGCTCTACCAATCCGTCGTCGCGGACCATGAACGTCAACCGCTCCACGTCCGGGGCAGGTTCGCTCAGGTCGCCCAGGTGTTCTCCGGTGGCAGGATTCCAGAAGCGCACGGTGTCGTGGCCGCCGGTCGCGAGCAGCGGTGTGCCGTCCGGCAGGACGGTCAGGGCCACCGAGTGCACCCATAGGGTGTGTCCGGTGAGTCTGTGCAGGTGTTGGCCGGTGACGGGATTCCATACGCGCACGGTGGCGTCCTGCCCACCGGTCGCGAGCAGCGGTGTGCCGTCGGGCAGGACGGTCAGTGCCACCGCCTCGACCATGCCAGTGTGTCGGGTGAGGGTGTGTAGGTTACGGCCGGTGACGGGGTCCCAGACGCGAACGCTGTTGTTCCAGCCGGTGGAGGCGAGCAGCGGTGTGCCATCGGGCAGGACGGTCAGTGCCACCGACCCGAACACGCCGTAGCGTCCGGTGAGGGTGTTCAGGTGCTGGCCGGTGGCGGGCTCCCAGATGCGAACGCTGAGGTGACTGGCTGAGGCGAGCAACGGTGTTCCGTCGGGCATGACGGTCAGCGCCAGGGATGAAATCCGATTCGTGTGTCCGGTGAGGGTGTGCAGGTGTTGGCCGGTGACAGGATTCCATACGCGCACGGTGCTGTCCCGCCCATTGGTCGCGAGCAGCGGTGTCCCGTCGGGCAGGACGGCAAACGCGGCCGCCTCAACCGACTGGTCGCGGCGCTTACGCACAACGGTGCGCGCATAGTCTGCGAAGGTTCGACGTATGGTCAGGGTCCGTAGGTGCTGGCCGGTGCCGGGGTCCAGGAGCACGACGGTGCCATCCTCGTTGCCGATGGCAAGCAGCCGTGTGCGGTCGGGCAGGACGGTCAGTGCCGGGGACTGAGCCGTGTCGGAGCCGACACTACGGGGCGGCGATGCTTCGACGAGGTGCCGCGTCTCGGGCAGGTACGGGATGAATGGGAGGCTCTGCCGAACCATGACGGGACCGTCCTCGCCCGCGGTGGCGAGCAGTGTTTCTCCGCCGGGAAGGCGGCACAGGGCGATGGCTTCGACCGATTCACGGTTGTCGGCATGCGTCTCCAGCAGGTGGCCTGTGACGACGTTCCAGATGCGCACGTCGTCGGCGCCGGTCACGAGCAGCGGTGTGCCGTCGGAAAGGACGGCCGGGGCCAGCGACCAGGTTTGGCTGGTGTGCCCGGCGATGGTGCGGAGGTGTTCGCCGGTCCTGGCGTTCCAGATGGCGACGCCGGGGTCCCCGGAGCATGTGGCGAGCAGGGGTGTGCCGTCGGGAAGGACGGTCAAGGTCACCGATTCGGCCGGATCGGTGTGTCCGGTGATGGTGTGTAGGTGTTCACCGGTCGTGGGATTCCAGATGGAGACGGTCCCGTTGTAGCTGCCGGCGGCCAGCAGGGGTGTGCCGTCGGGCGGGACGACCAATGCCATGGCCAGGATGGGGTCGCTGAGTCCGGGCAGGGCGTCAAGCTGCTGGCCGGTGACTGGATTCCAGACGCCGATCGTGGTGTCCCTGCTACCGGAGACGAGCAGGGGTGTGCCGTCGGGTAGGACCGTCACTGCCACCGACTCGACCGATCCGGTATGTGCGGTGAGGGTGTGCAGGTGCTCGCCGGTGACAGGATTCCAGACGCGGACCGTTGTGTCGTCGCTGCCGGAGACGAGCAGGGGTGTGTCGTCGGGCAGGACCGTCAGCGCCACCGACCGGACCACGGCCGTGTGTCCGGTCAGGGTGTGCAGGTGCTCGCCGGCGACGGGATTCCAGATGCGCACAGTGCTGTCGTCGCTACCGGAGGCGAGCAGGGCTGTGCCGTCGGGTAGGGCGGCCATGGCGAGGGATCGGACAGCCTCCTGATGGCCGGTCAACTCGTGTGCGACGGGGCCGAAGAGGCCGGCGAGGGCCGTACGACCGGAGGGGGGTGCGTCGGGTTCGTGGAGGTCGAGATGCCAGATGCGGGCGTAGTGGTCCTCGCAGCCGGTGACCACGACGACCCGTTCATCAGTCCATGGAACGCGGTTGAGGTCACCTGAGTGGCGTGCGGCATGGCGACCAGCTGCGTCCTGCTCGCCACATTCCACAGCCGCGCTGCGTTGATGTCGCCGGAGACGAGCAGCGGTGTGCCGTCGGGAAGCACGGTCAGTGCCACCGATTCGACCGGGCCGGTGTGGTCGAGGGTGTCCAGGTGTTCGCCGGTGGCGGGGTTCCAGAGGTCTACGGTGCCGTACGAGCCGCCGGAGGCGAGCAGCGGTGTGCCGTCGGGTAGCAGGGTCAGTGCCACGGACCGGACCACGCCGGTGTGTCCGGTGAGAGTGTGCAGGTGTTCGCCGGTGGCGGGGTTCCAGACGCGTACGGTGCAGTCATGGCTGGCTGAGGCGAGCAGCAATGTGCCGTCGGGCAGGACCGTCAGCGCCACCGAGACGACCCGGGCGGCGTGTCCGGTGAGAATGTGCCCATAGCCCTCGCCGCCGAACTTCATGACGCGGACCTTGCCGTCGAAGTTGCCGATGGCCAGTAGCAGTGCATCGTCGGGTAGGGCGGCCAGTGCCACGGACCGGACCAGCCCGGGGTCCGCAGTGAGGGTGTGCACATGCTGACGCGTCGCGGCATCCCACAGTTGGACAGTGCCGTCCCCCCCGCCGATGGCGAGCACAGGCTTGCCGTTGGAAAGGACGGCCAGTGCCAGGGACTCGGCCCGCGTGGTCAGGACGTGAACCTCCTGGCCGGTAGTCGGGATCCAGATCCGGGCGCTGTCCTTGCTGCCGGTGGCGAGCAGGGGCTTCCCGTCGGGTAGCACGGCCAGGACCACCGAGAGAACCGGGCCGCCGTGGCCGCTCAGTACCTGGGCCGGCGGAGGGTCGGGCAGGATCGGGACAGACATCTCGGTCACCTCGTCGACCAGTGGCGGGACGCCGGGACTGTTCCAGGGTGGACTGCTCGGCGTTGGTTGGCTGGTGCTGGTCCTCCTGGTCGGCCCCCGGGATCGGGTGGCAGGCCGCGGTGCTTGGTTCGGCGGATCTGCGGTTCATCATCGTGCAGGGCGGTTGGTTGGCAGCCTGCGGGTCCGGATCAGCGATTGGGACTGGCCCGGAGCCCCGGCCCGGGTGACGATCTGGCCGATGCCCAACCGGGGCGGTTCATTGTGAGTTGACGCCATCGGCGGTTGCACCGAAGCGCGCTTCGGCGCGGTCGACCATCTGCCGGCTCCAGGCGTCGATGGCCGTGGCCTGTTCGGGCGTGAGCGCTTCGAAGAAGTATCGGCGGATGTTGTCCGCGTGTCCGAGGATGGCGTTCTGCGCGGTGTTGCGGCCCTTGGCCGTCAGTCCGATCCCGATCCGGCGGCCGTTGGACTCGTTGTCGGTCCGGTCCACGAGTTGGCGGTTTTCCATCCGGGTCAGTTGGTGTGCGACGCGGCTCTTGTGCCAGTCGAGCGATTCGGCGAGCTCGCCGACGCGCATCCGGCCGCCGGGCGCACGGTGCAGCGTCACGAGCACGCTGAACTCGGCCTTGGAGATGCCGTAGTCGCGCTGCAGATCGCGGTCCAGCTCGCGGGCGAGTAGCCGCTGCGCCTGCATCCAGGTGTTCCAGCGCTCCCACTCCTCGGGCTTCAGTGTGCGCGGCGTCGCCATGGCGGAAGCATACGGCGACTGGAGTTGACGCGACAACTCATGGGTCATAGAGTTGTCGCGTCAACTTCTGCCCGGGGAGGGTTCACATGAATCGCAAGGTCGTGGTCGTCGGCGGAGGGTACGGCGGAACTCTGGTCGCCAAGGAGCTGGACGCCGAGGCGGACGTCACTCTCATCGACCCTCGCGAGGGGTTCGTCAATGCGGCTGCGTCGCTGCGGGCGCTGACTCAGCCGGACTGGGCGCCCAACGCCTTCTTCCCGTTCGAGACCCTGCTCGAACGGGGGCGGGTGATTCGCGGCAGGGCGGTCTCGGTAGACCCGAGGGGCGTGACGCTCGATTCGGGTGACCGGGTCGAGGCCGACTACCTCATCCTGGCCACGGGTTCCAGCTACCCCTATCCGGCCAAGCCGAACCCCGCGTCGACCAGCATCGCCAAGCAGCTCGACGATCTTCGCCAGACCCACAAGGAGCTGGCCGGCGCCGACCGTGTGCTGATCCTCGGTGCGGGCCCGGTCGGCCTGGAGCTGGCCGGGGAGATCAAAGAGGTCTGGCCGGACAAGTACGTGGTTATCGTCGAGAGGGCCGACCAGGTGCTCCCCGGATTTCTTCCCGAGGTGCGCGACGACCTGCGCCGCCAGCTCGACGAGCTCCGTATCGAAGTACGGCTGGGTACCGGCCTGACCGCGGAGCCGCCGGTCGCCCCCGGCTTGGCCGGGCGCTTCACGGTCACCACCGACAAGGGCGAGCAGATCGTGGCCGACATCTGGTTCCGCGCATTCGGGGTCCGGATCAACACCGACTACCTGGCCGACGGACACCTCTCACCGCTGACCGCGCAGGCAACGGTTCCGGTCACCGAGCGCCTGAACGTCCAGGGCTACGAACACGTGTATGCGATCGGCGACATCGCCGCCCTCGCCGACCCCAAGATGGCGTCCTATGCGATGACGCATGCCGACGTCGTGGCGAATAACATCAAGGCACAGCTTGCCGGCGACCGGCCGGCCGCAGTCCACACCCCGACGCCTGAGCGGAGGATCCTGCTTCCGCTGGGAACGCACGCAGGGGTTGGCCAGCTCCCAACACCTCACGGCGTGGCCGCGGCCACGCCGGAAACGGTCAACCAGCGCAAGGGCGCCGACCTGTTTACCGCACGATTCGCCGCACGGTTCGGCCGCGCCTGACTGACCCACAGAGTAAGTTTCCCTTGCAGTGCTCCTCCTGCCGGGGGCACCTTCGCAAGCTGGCCGGAAGCATCCTTTGATCTTCGGTGCCGCGTAATCGCGGGGCGTGAGGAGTCGGGCCAACGGTGATCATTGGGAGGCCACGATCCGCCCTGGCAGGTCTGCGTAGCAGCTGGGGCAGGGTGGCCATGATCGGCCTGGCATACTCCACTGGTTTCACTGCCTAGGGAGGGTACGCATGGGGGCGTCGGGCTGGGACTACGTCGTCGCGTATCAGGACGATGTGGCAGCGGCGATGCGTGAGCTTCAAGCCCGCGTATTCGATGAGGGTGACTACTACTGGCCGGGGGAGCAGAGCGCCAGGCCGGCGACGCTGGAACAGCTCTGGGAGGACGAGGCCGTTCAGGAGTCGGGTACCCACTCGATTCTGGATGTCGATCGGGTCGTTGCCGCTGACGAAGCTGAGGGGTTCGGCACCGTGCGGGTGTTGGATCCGGATGAGTTCCTGGCGGGCAGCGGGATTCCTTATCTCACGCGGGCCGTGTTCGAGCAGGCCCAGGCGGGCGACCCGCTGTTGCCGGAGGAGCGTTGGTCCGGGTTAGCGGTGGTGCTCTGCTCCGAGACAGGTAGTCCGGTTGAGATCGCGTTCTGGGGCATGTCCGGCGACTAGGTTCGATTGACGCGCCGGGGAGGTCCGGTGCCTGATCGAGCTGCCGATCAACTCCGAACGGAACGATGATCGCGCCAGTTCGCCAGGTGTCCGTTGAGGTCGGCTATCGCGCGGTCCGCCGGTGTCGGACGCGCCGGGCTGAGCCCGTAGCCGCCGAGGACTTTCAAGTCAACACTCTTCGGTTCGGCCGCTCCTGGTCGATTGCGCAGCACGATCACCGTGGTGGCGCCGAACGCCCCGGCTGCACCGGAGGTCAGCGGGCCGCTCGTAATCTGGATGACCTCGCTCCACGGGATGGTTGTCGTCAGCCACAGGCCGCGCATCACGATGCCGCGCGGGCGTGCGAAGACTCCGACGAACAGCGAGCGGGCCGCGGCGACCGCCACCCAGGCCGCGACGAGGCCGACCCCGACCGTCGCGAGCCACCACTCCCCGCTCTGCACTGTGCTGACCAGCGTGGCCACGACTAGGAAGGTCATCATCAGGAAGATCAGCAGCGAGAACAGGTTCCAGAACCAGGACCGCCATGAGGAGCGCATTCGCACCACCGATTCGAGTCCGAGGCGTACGACCATGAACGAGTCCGGTTACGGAGTGGCCGCGACGTCACCAGAGGCAGCAACCGGCCGATCGGCGCCCATGATCGGCCAGTCGCGGCAAATTGCGCGTCAGCAGTTGACGTAGCTGGCTACCGAACCTGGCCAGATGCAGGTGTCGATCGTGGTGTTGCGGGTGTTGCGCAGGTAGGCGCCGTCACCGCCGGTGTTGTTCCAGATGTGCCAGCCGGTACCCCAGTACAGCGTCGTGGAGTTGTTCGTGCCCTTGCCGCTGTGGATGGTGAACGTCCGGCCCGCGCCGAGGTTGACGTTGGGGAAGGTGTAGACGTGCGCCGACTGGTCGCGCAGCGTCCAGCTCTTCAGGTTGAGGGTGCCCTTCGTGGTGTTCTTCACCACGACGTACTCGCCGTTGACGCTGGTGTTGGAGCTGGTGTCGGTGCCCGGCGCGTTGACGTACACCTTGGTGATCATGATGGCCGGGGTGGCTGCGGATGCCTGGGTGGCGGGCAGCAGCAGGGCGGCTGCGGCAGCGGCGGTGACTGCCGCGAGGCCGAGGATGCGCTTGATGATGTCAACTCCGTGGTTGCGCTCGGACGAGGACGTAACCATACCTGAGCTGCGGAAACGTTCGTCCTGGGAGTGGGCGGCGTGATCGCCGTGACCCGGACCGGGGAACGCCGACCGGGCTCCGGTCCCGCTGGACGGGTCCTAGCCGGGCAGTAGGCGTTCGGCTGAGGCCAGGTGCGCCCGGCCCTCCTCGGGGTGGCCGTAGCGGATCATGTGGAGGCCGGTCGAGACGCGCTCGAAGAAGCCCCACTCCCAGATCGCCTGCCGGTCCACGCCGGTCGCCGCCGCGAGGCGGTCGCACCATCCGCGGACGAGCGCGACCGGGTCATCGGCGGCGAGCACCCGCTGCGGGTACGAGCGGATCGTGACGCCGAGGTCGTAGGCGGGTTCGCAGCCGAAGCCGTCCGGATCGACGAACACGTAGCCGGAGGCCGCGCCCGGCCGTGGCATCCGGACGGCCAGTGCGTTGCCGACGTGCGGGTCGCCGTGGCAGAGCACCGTCGGCGCTTCGCTGGCGAGCCGGCGGCGCGCGTAGTCGAGTACCCGGTCGAGCAGCGTGCGTGGGCAGGGCCGGCCGAGGACCGGCCAGCACTGCTCGCAGTACTCGGCCAGTGCGGTGGCTCTGTGCGCGGCCGGTCGGCGGCGGCTGCGGTGCCCGCCACGCCTCGATCAGCGTGGCGGCGAGCAGGTCGAGCTGCTCCTCGGGCGAGTCGGTGGCGTAGCGCGAGCGGCGGGTCCGAGCGCCTCCAGTAGCGCCGCACTGCGGTCGAGGTCGGCGGCGAGCAGCCGGACGTAGCCGTGGCCGTCGGCGGCTCCGATCGCCGCGACCTCGGCGGCGAACCCGCTGTCCGGCGGCGCGATCTTGAGGACGGCATCCGCACCGGCTGGACCTGCCCGCAGACCGACCCGCAGTACCAGCGCGGCCTTGCCGCCGGGTAGGGACTCGCCGATCGTCAGCGACCAGGCGTCCCGAAGGTGCGCCACGATGCCGGGGAGCGATTCGATCCAGGCCACGCCGGCCGGTCCGCGTGCCTGCGGCGGACCGTCGGACGTCGTCGGTCAGCACGACGGCCGGCCGGCCGTCAGGTCGCGCAGCTTGGCCTGGAGGCGGGCCAGTTCGCCGCGCGTGATCTCCATGGCCTGGGCTGACTGGGACAGGTGGTAGAGGTGGGCCGCCTCCTCCAGGGCCGCGATACTGCCCGGAATGTCACCCGTGCGTTCGGCCAGCCGTGACCGCGCGCGCACCACATCTCCCCGGTACGTCGGCCGGTCGGTCTGCTGCGCGATTTCGTGTGCCTCGTCCAGGGCCCGTGCCGCCCGGTGCGGATCCCAGACGTCGCTCAGTTTGGTGAGGATCGCAATCGTGCCGCTGAGGTCGTTGGCGGCCCTGGCCAGCTGCAGGGCTTCGACCAGCAGCGGCTCGGCTTCGCGGTGCCGCTCCTGCTGGACGTACGCCCTGGCCAGGCTGTACAGAAACTGGCGGCGTTCGCGTGTGGTCGGGTCGGGGTTGAACCGCAGCGCCTGCTCGATGTGGTGGATCGAGGCGTCGAGGTCGAGCTTGTCCTCGCGGTAGATGACACCCAGCGCGTAGTGGGCACCGGCGACCAGGCTCCGACTCTGGTGGAGCGGATAGTCGGCGATGATGGCGTCCAGCATGGTGATGGATCGATCGCTGGTGAGGTCTCGACGCCGGGTGAGGTACTGCAGGTGGTACTGCGTCATGGCGCGGCCCCGGTGGTCACCGAGGGCGGTGAAGGTTTCCAGCGCGAGCTCGGCGACGGGTACGGCGTCGGCCTCCGTGTTCGCCATGATGTGCAGCCAGACCAGTGCCTCCGAGGCGTAGGCGTGGCCGAGCGGGTCGGCTCCGTCCGCGGTTACCCGCAGGACGAGCTCCACGAAGTGGTGGGCCTCGTCGAGCAGGTGCCGGCTGCGCAACGAGTACGAGATGGCGTTGAGGAAGCCGGCGGCCATTCGGGTACTGCCGTTCTCCGCGCAGTAGGCGAGGGCGTCCAGGATGTTGTCCCGTTCGGTGGTGATCCAGGTGTCGGCGTCGACGATCTCGACGGGTGGCTGTGCCGGCGTCGACACGCCGAGCCCCTGCAGAGTCAGGCGGCGGCTCACCTGCCGGGCGGCGGCGGTCTCCGCGAGGTGCAGCAGGTACCCCAGGACATCGTCCCGGGCCGCCCCGTCGTCACCGGTGGCGAGGGAAGCGCTGTGCAGGCGGATGAGGTCGTGCATGCGGTAGTGGGACCGGGGGACGCCTGTTCCGGTGGGGGTGACCAGGTGTGCGTCGGTGAGTTCCGCCAGCATCCGCTCTCCCTCGGCGGGTGTGGCGCCGGTGGCGATGTGCGCGGCCCAGCCGGGGATGGTACGGGTCGGCAGCAGGGCCAGTCGTCGCAGGATTGTCCGGCCCCGGGCACTGAGGTTGTCGTAGGCCGAGGACAGGGTGGCGGAGAGGCCGAGCTGCCCGACCTGGAGGCCGTCGAGGCGCTCGGACGACACGTGCAGCGACTCGGCAACGTTGGACAGCGACTCACCGTGCGCCGTGCGCCCCGCCGCGATCTGGAGCGCGAGGGGGAGTCCACCGCAGCTCGCCGCGATGCGGACGGCAGCCTCGGGATCGGCCGGTACTCCCTCGGACAGGTAGGTGCTCAACACGGCCAGCGAGCCGTCCAGGGTCAGTGGTGCCAGCGGAACCCGGGTGATCGGAAGCTCGATCAGGGTGCTGCGGCTGGTGATGATGACGTCGTTGCCGGGGGTCGCCGGGAGCAGCGGCAGCACCTGGCGGGCGGTGCTGGCGTCGTCAAGGAGCACCAGGACCTGCCGGTGGGACAGGCAGGTCCGCACCATGGCTGCCCGCTCCTGCGCCGACGGCGGCAGCTCCGTCGGCGCGACGCCGAGCGCGCGCAGGAAATGGGCCAGGACGGTGGCGGGGTCGGCCGGCCGATCGGACTCTCCGCGCAGGTCCGCGTAGAGCTGGCCGTCCGGGTAGGTGGCCCGCAGCGCGTGCGCCACCCGCAGCGCGAGTGCGGTCTTGCCGACGCCCGGCAGGCCGTGGATCAGGACGATCTTCGGGGCGGCGATCTCCGTCGGTGCGGGCGCCCGCCGCAGGTGGCCGACCAGGAGCTCTGCGGTGTCGTCGCGGCCGGCGAAGACCAGCGGCGGCACGGGGAGCTGCGCGGGCACCCGCGACGTCGCGGGCCGCTCGACGTCCACGCGGGTGTCCAGGACGGCACGGTATCGCTGCTGCAGTTCCTGGCCCGGGTGGATCCCGAGCTCCACCGACAGTCGGGTACGGAGATCGTGGTACACCGCGACGGCGCGGTCCCGCTGGCCACAGGCGGCCAACGCCGCCAGGTAGCGCGCGTGCACCGCTTCGTTGAGTGGCTCCTGCCGGGCGAGTTCGGCCAGCCAGAGCACCGCACGGGAGGCCTCGCCAGCGGGCAGGGCCAGGTCGGCGAGCGCGAGGGTGGCGGAGATCCGTGCGCGTTGGAGTGCGCGGAACGACGGCAGGGCCGACAGTTCGCCGTCCAGGCCGTCGAGAATCGGGCCGCGCCAACAGGCGACAGCCTGCTCGTACAGGCGGCGCGCGGGCGCGGCGTCGCCGTGCCGGTGAGTCGCTTCGGCCGCTTGCGCCAGCGTCTGGAATCTGGTGACGTCCAGCGCGGTACCCCGCAGCTGCAGCCGGTACCCGCCGGCTTCACGGACCAGGAGCCGGCTTCTGCCGGCCGGTGCGCGCCCCGGCTCGAGGAGGTTGCGCAACGCACCGATGTGCACGTGGATACGGTTTCGCCAACTGTGCGGTGGCGTCGCCCCCCACAGCAGCTCGGCAAGCAATTCGGCGGGGACAGCCCGGTCGCTCTCCAGCGCCAGCGCCCCCAGCAGCAGCCGCAGCGACTGGGAAGACACGGGCACCGGTACGCCCTTGCGGGACACGGTCAACGGGCCGAGTACCCCGATCGCCAGCCCGGCCGCGGGCTCCTGGGCGCCGCTGACCAACGAGGTGATCAGGCCGCGCTCGGCGGGAGAGAGTTGCAGGGCATCGGCCAGCCGGTGCACGGACTCCGGGCGCGGCACGGCGACCCGGCCCCGTTCCATGTCCCGCAACGCCCGTACGCTGAGCGACGCCTTCGCCGCGAGTTCGGCCTGGGTAAGCCCGGCCCGACTACGGAACTCCGCTATCAGGTCGCCGAGGCCACCGTTTGTGACGTGCCCGGCCATGCCCCGCTGTCCACCATCCTGCCGCACAACTGCCGGTGGAAAGCGCTGTCATCGCTCCACGCAGCCAGCCTTGACGGGGAAGCCCGCGCTGTCAATACGGAGAATTCACCATAATGCGGCGCTATTCGGCGCCGGAGCTCGACCGGCAGTCTGTTGCGTTGTGGCCAAAGCCCCGGGCCATCGCGCCTGGCTACCTTTCTTGCACGGGTTACCGAACGGGGAAGGAAATACTCAATGAGACGCAAGGCTGGTCCACTGGCAACCGCGGTGGTGGCACTCTCGGCGATGGGCGTTCTGGTGCTGCCGGCACCGGCCCACGCGGGCGACACCTTCGGGCTGAAGAACTGCGCGAAGTACACCTGGACGGACGCGCGGGGGCAGATCCAGTGCGTGATCGGCAGTTGGCGTGCACGAGCCAGGGTTGACTGCTACAAGGTGTCCACCGGCGCGTTCACCGCATCGCACTTCGGCTCCTACGTCGATGTGGGGATCTCGAGCGCCGTGTGCCCGACAGGTACGTACGCGGGCCACCTCTACGCCGATTACAACGGGGGCGGCGCCGTCAAGCTGGGCTGAGTTCGCGGCGGGGGAGGCGGGTGATGGCCGCCGCCCGGCCGCCGATGCTCCACCACGGCCGAATGCCGAAGCGTGCACGGCTGTCCGGCAGCGGCGTCACGGGGGCGCGGCTACGGCAGGTGATCGCCGATCCGACCGTGGACTGTCCAGCCACCTACCCGATCCAGGGTTGATTGGCTGGACTCCACGGTCGGGGCGGCGACGGGAATAGGTCGGTCTGGTGGCGGCCCGCGGCGCGTCACCCGAGCAGGTCGCTGTAGCCCCGCTCCAGATAGACGGTGGACCAGGTGATGGGGCCGGTGGCGTTGCCGCCGCCGCTGGCCAGGATGTCGCCGGTCTGCGGGTCGACAAGCAGGTACTCCCGGCCCTGATCACCGGGGCTCGGTCGTGGGCCACGGCCCCGGTCAGCGGAGACCAGGACACCGGTGCGTCCGGCCGGATCAGTCTGGTTACCGCCGCAGGTCACCCCGTCGAGTCCGGCGAGGAACAGCAACTCCGCGGCTCGGTGCGCGGCGTCGAGGACCCGGGCGCGGTTGAGATCAGCGACACCGACAAGGGCCTGCGACGGTCCGTTCTCCCGGGGCTGGTACAGCGCCGCACCCATCGCGGCTGGATCGGCTGCCGGCATCGCAGTGAACGGGAGCTCTCCCGGGCGGAGATCGTTCGTCTCGGTGGTGCCCGCCTTCGGCAGCATGTCGGGGTGCGCGGCGTAGTAGTCGCGCGACGTCGCGTCCGGGAAGCTCGGCGTGCCTGGAGTGGACCGCACCCGGCCGGATCCGTCCGCGGCGAGCCACTGCGACCTGTCCACCTGGTACAGCGCTGTCGCGAAGACACCGTGCTTGCCGGGAATCTCCGTCGACCCGCCGCTGCCCTCCGTCAGGTGCAGGTACTCGTAGCGTCCGGTCTGCCCGTCGTGGGCTGCGGGGCGCAGTCCGGCCACGAGCTGCGTCAGGCACTGAGGAGCAGAGCTGTCTTCGGTACCGGGGATCAGGGACGGCGCCAGCGAACCCGACGCCACAGGGGCGGGGCGCAGCGCCACGACTGACACCGCCACGACCGCCACCGCGGCGAAGGCCACGACAGCGGCAACCGGCCACGACGACCGCCGGTACCGGGGCGTCACGTTGTCGTAGTCGGTGATGTCGCTGTCGCCGAGCCGTATCAGCGCCTCGACATCGCCCACCCCGACCGGGTACCCCCGTGCCGGGTCGGCATCCTCCAGCAGCTCACGTACCTGCCTGCTCATCGTGCTCCTCCCACCCATCAGCGACCACGGGGACCGGCACGCGCCGCTCTGCGAGCAGCTCCGCCAGCCGACGCCGCGCCCGGTGCAACCGCACCTTGGCCGTAGCCAGACCGCACCCCAGCACCAACGCGGCCTCCGCGAGCGACAACTGCTCCCAGCCGACCAGCCGCAAGATTTCCTGATCGTCCTCGGAGAGGCGGAACAGCGCCGAGCGCACGTCAACAAGGCGCACGACACCGTCGTGCCGGTCCAGCGCGGCCGTCTCGGTCAGCTCCACGAACGTGGGCGCTGCCCGCCGCGCCCGCCAGTGATTGGCCAACAGGCGACGAGCCACCCCGTACAACCAGGGCAGTGTCCGCGCCGGTAACTCCGCCCGACGCCGCCAGGCGACCAGGAACACCTCCTGGGCCAGCTCCTCGGCCGCCGTCAGGTCATCGAGGCGGCGTAGGCCGTAGCGCACCACGTCGGGATAGTGCCGTGCGTAGACCTCACGGAACCGGCCGGCCGGGTGCTCGTTCACGTCCCTCACACTCATGCTTGTGTCGCCCGGAGGCTGGAGGTTACAGGTCCCGGCGGAGATCCCGAGGGTCACTCCGGCCGGCTCACCGTGGCACGGCCCGCCCTTCCCGCCGGAGCTTCGGCACCGCCTCCCGGGCACGGTCCGGCTGGCCGGCGATCGATCAGGAATCGAGAAGCACCGGGGTTTGCCCGGGCCTAGCCTTTCTGCAGATGGCCGGCAGCACGCCGGGCCGTGAGCATCGAAAGGAAGCCCGAGAATGCCCGCGAAGACTTCCAAGGACCAGTCCGACGGCTTCAGCGCCGAGGAGCGCGCCGCGATGAAGGAGCGCGCCGCCGAACTGCGCGCCGAGGGCAAGAAGGGCGCCAAGAAAGCCGACGGGCTGCAGGCGGTCCTCGACCGGATCGCGCAGATGGCGCCGGAGGATCGCGCGCTCGCCGAGCGCGTGCACGTGACGGTGACCGCTACCGCCCCGGAGCTGTCGCCGAAGACCTGGTACGGGATGCCCGCCTACGCCAACGCGGACGGCAAGGTCGTCGTCTTCTTCCAGGACTCGGGCAAGTTCAATTACCGGTACTCGACCCTGGGCTTCCAGGACGCGGCCAACCTCGACGACGGTGACCTGTGGCCGGTGGCGTACGCGCTGCAGAAGTGGAGCCCCGCGGTGGAGAAGAAGGTCGTCGAGCTGGTGAAGGCCGCGATCTCCTGACCGTTGCTGCCCCCGGCGGGCGGCTTTCGCGGTATCCCGGGCTGCCGTGCCCCTACGAGAGCAGGGCCACCTCGGCCGTGAGTAACGGGTCGACGGCGCGCTCGTCCGGCGGCTCCTTCATCGCCACCGCGACGTGAACGAAGAGGTCCGCCACCCAGGCCAAACCGATCTCCACCACGTAGCCGTTCGCGTCGGCAGTTGGCGTGATGAACAGCCCGGCGTTCCTTACCGGCGTCCCCGGCACCGTACTCCAGTCCGGGCTCGTGCCGGTTCCGGAAATCTCCTCATTGCAGAAGTTCAGGGCGCCCGCCGGTGTCTCGAACTGGAAGAGGGTCACCTTGACGCTCCGGCCGTCCCTGGTCACCCAGCGGCGGACGATGCCCCGGCTGAATCCTGCGGTATCGAGAAGTTCCCGCCACTGGTTCGCGTCCGTCCCGTACGCGGAGGCTCCGGTCAGGTCGAGGGTCTCCTGAGCCGGCCTGTTGGGCCAGGGTCGCGCGCCGGCCGGCATCGGGATGAGAAGCTTCGCGAGGTCGCCGGAGTGGTTGCTTCCGGCTGCGGATGTCGCACCGGCGGGGCTCGCAGTGCTGACGGTCGGACTGGCGGCGCTCGTCACCGGTGGTCGGCTGGTGACACTGGTGACGCCCGTGACCGGCGCGGCCGCTGATTGCGACGGGTGTTTTCCGTCGGCGGTCACGGCGACGACGGTTATGCCGCCGAGCAGGACAACTGCGGCTGCGACGATGCCCAGGATTGCCGGAAGCGCACTGCGCCGGCCCGGTAGCGCGGTGCCGGGAGCCAACGGCGGTGCGGGGAACCGGCTTCCGCCCGGGTACGCCGGCATCCCGCTCGTCGGTCCGGCTCCGGGATCTGTAGGACCGGTGAGCGGCCACATCGCCTCCGCGCTGAGCGGCGGAAACGGCTGGGTACCCGCCATTGGTTGAGACGGCACCGCATTGCCGGGCTGCGACGGCTCAGCCGCCGACGTGTACTCAGGCATGACCACGGCCGCCATTGTTGACTTTGGACTGTCAACCGGCAAGGCCGTTCATCCCGATAACCGCAGGGCCGAGGGAGGCCGCACCGGTCGGTTCAGGTGCCGGAGGGTGTGGGCCCGACGATGGCGGCGGGGTCGGTATCGAGGAAGAGTCGGATCCGCTCGGCGATTGCCGGCCAGTCGGGTCCGAGCCAGACGAAGTGGGTGTGCGCGCGGCTTTCGACGAGTTGGGCGCTGCGGATGGCGCCGGCGAGCGACTGGGCGTGGGCGAACGGGACGCCACCGTCGGTACGTGTGGCGATCACCAGGGTGGGTTGGCCGATCCGGGCGGTGACGTCCGGTGTCGGGCGCAGATCGTTGAGGAACCCGCGACCGGAGCGCATCTGGGCGAACAACGCCAGCAGCAGGTCCCGGTCCTCGGCACGCAGTGCGGCCAGGACCTCGCCGACAGGTCGGGTCGAGAGGCTGCCCATCATCAGTCGCAGACACACCCCGGGTGCCATCCGGGCAAGCGCGTGTATCCCTGCCCAGGTCACGGCCTCGGTCCGGGCAGCGAACAGGACGTGTGCACCCAGCCGGGTCCGGCGATCCGGAAACGGCAGCCGACCCACGGCGCTGACCAGGATCAGCCGCTCAACGAGGTCAGCATGGCGCGCGGCCATGGTCGCGGCGGTCGGCCCACCACCCGAGATGCCGACAACGGCGGTGACCCGGGTGATACCGAGCTCGGTACAGAACGCACGCACCGCGTCCGTGTACCCCGCCACGGAACCGCCGGTCGCCAGCGGAGTACGGCCGTAGCCGGGGCGTGAGGGCGCCAGTAGCGTGCAATCGGCCGCGGCGAAGACACCCTCGCCCAGTGCCAGGCCGGCTCGCACATGCCCGCCGTGGAACACCAGCACCACGGACCCACCACGTCGATCCAGCCGGTACTCGAGCTGGCCGACCGGCAGGCGTGCCACCGTCGTCGGTCTGACGAGATCGGGCATCGGGCGCCTCCAGGCGTGGCGGGTACCGCACTGTCCCGACGTTGAGCGCGGATCTACGGGCAGCCGGTCGGATTCAGGCGTTCAGAGCCAGGTGGTGGCCAGCCAGGCGACCACGGCGGCGGTACGAGAAGGACGATGTTGAGGCCGATCTGCCTGCCTCGCCACGGGACAGGTGGACCACGATGCCGCCGACCTGGATCAGGAAGAGGCCGATTGCCGCGGCGATGGCGAGCCACGGCGCGATTCCGGTCAGCGGCGGCAGGATCAGGCCGACCGCGCCGAGGATCTCCAGTACGCCGATCGTCCGGACCAGCGGCATGGGTACCCGGTCGACCCAGCCCATCATGGGCTGGAGCTGCTCCTGGCTCTGCGCGACCTTCTTGCCGCCGGCGTAGAGGTAGAAGAGCGCAAGCAGTGCCGCGACGACCCAGTAGGCGATTTCCATGACAGCCCTTCGACGAAGAAACACCGCGAGGTACATGATGCGCCGATGGACCAGTGGACGCCCGAGGAGGTCTCCGCGCACATGCAGTACATGCGGGACTTCGCCGCTCGGCTCGAGGGCACCGGCGAGTTCGTCGACGGTCAGGCGCTCTCCCCGGAGGGCACGTTCGTCCGGTACGACGGCGAGGGGCGGCCGCCGGTGACCGACGGGCCGTTCGCGGAGACGAAGGACCTGATCGCCGGCTGGATGGTGATCGACGTCGAGACCTACGAGCGGGCGCTGGAGCTGGCCGGCGAGCTGTCCGCTGCTCCGGGTGCGGGCGGGAAGCCGATCCACGAGTGGCTCGAGGTGCGCCCGTTCCTGGCCGAGCCCCCGACCATCACGGAGTGACGCACGTGGACGAGGCGCTGCTGCGGGACCTCACCCCCACGGTGATCGGGATCCTCGTCCGTCGCGGAGCCGACTTCGCGGCGGCCGAGGACGCCGTACAGGACGCCCTGGTCGAGGCGGTGCGGGTGTGGCCGGACGATCCGCCGCGGGACCCCAAGGGGTGGCTGGTCACCGTGGCCTGGCGCAAGTTCCTCGACGCCACCCGCGCCGACACCTCTCGACGGCAGCGCGAGGACGCGTCGAGGTCGAGCCCGTGCCCGGCCCGGGCGAGGCGGTGGACGACACGCTCCAGCTGTACTTCCTGTGCGCGCACCCGTCGCTGACGCCGGCTTCGGCGGTCGCGCTGACGCTGCGTGCGGTCGGCGGCCTGACCACGCGGCAGATCGCGCAGGCCTACCTCGTGCCGGAGGCGACCATGGCCCAGCGGATCAGCCGGGCCAAGCGGACCGTCTCGGGCGTCCGGTTCAACCAGCCCGGTGACGTCGCCACCGTGCTGCGCGTGCTCTACCTGGTCTTCAACGAGGGCTACTCCGGCGACGTCGACCTCGCCGCCGAGGCGATCCGGCTCACCCGCCAGCTGGCGGCCAGGATCAGCCATGAGGAGGTCGCGGGCCTGCTCGCGCTCGATGCTGCTGCACCACGCGCGGCGCCCGGCCCGGACCGGCCCCGACGGCCGGCTCGTACCCCTCGCCGAGCAGGACCGCGGCCGGTGGGACACCCGCCTGATCGCCGAGGGCGTCGACGTGCTCCAGGCCGCCCTCGCCCGCGACCGGCTGGGCGAGTTCCAGGCCCAGGCCGCCATCGCCGCGCTGCACGCCGACGCCCGGACGGCCGAGGAGACCGACTGGGTGCAGATCGTCGAGTGGTACGACGAACTGGTGCGCCTCACCGACAGCCCGGTGGCCCGCCTCAACCGGGCGGTCGCGGTCGGCGAGGCCGACGGCCCGCGGGCCGGCCTCGCCGCCCTGGCCGGAGCTCGACCCCGCCCTGCCCCGCTACACCGCCGTCGCGGCGTACCTGCACGAGCGTGACGGCGACCCGGTCACCGCGGCACGGCTCTACGCCGAGGCCGCCCGATCAGCGGCCAACCTCCCCGAACGCGACCACCTCACCCGACAGGCCGCCCGGCTCAACGCGCTGCTGCGCGCTGAGCGCCCGTGACCGACCCGGCGTGCGGGTCGGCCGGGACCGCACGTCCCGGACGACCCGCACGTCCGGCTACTTCGCGATCTCCCAGATGTGGCCGCCGGGGTCGCGGAAGCTGGCGGTACGGATGCCCCAGGGCCGGTCCATCGGGCCGTTCAGCAGCGCCACGCCGCTTGCTCAGCCAGTACGGCGCACACCGCATCCACATCGTCCACGTCGATCGTGAAGCATCCGGTCGCCGGCGTCGCGGTCTGGCCACCGCGGCAGGCGCGATGAGCTCGGGTGCGGCCGATACTTTCAGCAGGTTGATCATCGTGTTCCCGAAATTGAACACGGCCGAGTTGTCGTCCTCGTATCTCGACGGGCAGCCCGAAGACCTCCCGATAGAAGCTGCTTCGCGGCGGCCAGGTCCTCGACGAACAGGGTGATCGCGCCGATCTTCGTCGCCCACCCGGGGGCGGTGGTGGTGGCCTGGGGCTGATCCATATCTGATCTCCTTCTACGGTGGCGGGCCAGTGCGGCTACGCCGCGGGACCGGGGTCTACCACCCACGACGAACGGCAGCGGCCATCAACGACAGGTAACGACGACACCGGCAGGATCGGGTACGGGCCGGCGCTGCCCCGGTCGCCTCACGACATCGGCTCGGCTGCGTGTTTTGCGGCATATGAAGTGATCCAGTGGAGGAAATTGTTCATGTCCTCGCCGTACCGGAAAGCTCTTCGATCAGGGAATCCAGTTCGGCTGCGGGGCCGTACTCGGCGAGGATCGCGGCCCGAATATCAGACCCCCGTCGCCTTGGAGGTACTCCAGCAACCGACCCCGATTGAGCAGGTCGGCCAGCTGCCGGAGAACCTGCCCCTGCAGCAGCTCAATGAGCTGATCTGCGGTGCTGGCGGCCGACTCCTCGTCGGTGATCACCCAGGTCCGGCTCACGTCGCCGGCCGGTGGATTGACACCGGGGTGTTCGAGCCCCGTCACCGGTGGAGGGGTAGCCCTGGTTGCGGTCGAACCTGCCGGGCGAGTTGAAGCAGAGCCAGTCCCACCACGGTCCGGGGACGACATTCGTGTTGACGAAGAACCGCTGCTCGTCACCGAGCGCCAGCCGCGACTTCTGGAAGTCGACGACAGCGAAGTCGCCCTGTGGCGACTGTCTGACGAACCGGGTTCCCAACCGCCGGTAGCCGTCGCCGGTCAGTACTGGTGCACATCGCCGGACCACCGTGTCGACGAGCGACTTCCTTGCCATGATCCGCCCCTCGGGGATGCCGTTCACGCTGCGTATCCACGCTAGCGTGGTCGCCCCCGCTGGGACGGCGGGCGGCCTCGGAGACGAGTTCCCTGCCACGGGCGGTTATGCCGACGGGCTGTTCCCATCGTCGCCGGCGACGGTCAGTACACCTGCATTCTCCGCCAAGGCCTGCCGTACACCGCCCCGCCCGTCCAGGTAGGTCAACCGGATCCGCCGGACGGGGCGTATCTTCGAGCGGGGAGCCGGGCAGCTACCGGTCGCCGAACCCACCGCCAATGCCACCATCCCGCCAGCTTGGAACGGATCCGTCGAACAATCAGCGCCAGCACCGCGCCGGTGACACGGTTTCAGCTCTGTCCTAAGTGGATTGTCGGATGGTCCCGAGGTGACCGGGCACCGTCCCGCGCGGGCAGCCATTTTGCGATCGGCCGATCGTGAGCTACCGTAGCGGTGTCGGATCAAATCTGGATGCAGGTGACCAATCCCACTCCAGACCTCCGACTTCCCGTTCCAGCCGGCGTATTCGGCTGATCCGGTCCGGCGCGTACCCACTGCTTCGACGGTGGTGCGCCACACCAGCCATCTGAACGGGGAACGGCAGTCGCTGCCACACACGTACACCGGGCACCATGCCCCACCGCGTCGGGTACCCGTACCCCGTGACGCCCCCATTCCCACCCGCTCAAGGAGCTTCCATGACCGCAACCCTCTTCCGGTCCGACCTGGACACCAAGGCCGTCCGCCGGACCAGCACACCAAGGAACACAACCTCCCGCCCGGCTCCGCCGCCACCCGACGAGGAGCGGCCTGGTCCCGGTGTCCGGGATCGTCGACATCCGTGACCAGCGTGGCGTCGTCCGCACCGCGGGCTACGCACCGGACCCGGACGACATCACCATCACCACCGGCGATCTGCGCCGCTGGGGGCTGCGCCGCGGAGACAGCATCACCGGCGCGGCCCGACCGGACAACGCCGCGAGGGGTCAGCGGGACCGGCGCGCGACGCTGGTACGCCTCGACACCATCGCCGACCAGCCGGCCGGTACCACCATCCGCCGCCCCGACTTCTACGACCAGACCGCGCTCTACCCACAGCAGCGGCTACGGCTGGAGACCGAGCCGCACCTGCTCACCACCCGGGTCATCGACCTGCTGATGCCGATCGGCAAGGGGCAGCGGGCCCTCATCGCGTCACCGCCCAAGGCCGGCAAAACGATGATCCTCCAAGCGATCGCGCACGCCATCAGCGTCAACCACCCGGAGTGTCACCTGATGGCGCTGCTCATCGACGAGCGGCCCGAAGAGGTCACCGACATGCGCCGCACCATTCACGGCGAAGTTGTCGCGTCCACCTTCGACCGGCCACCCGCCGAGCACACGGCGGTCGCCGAACTCGCGGTCGAGCGCGCCAAGCGCCTCGCCGAGTCCGGCCGGGACGTGGTGATCCTGCTGGACTCCATCACCCGGCTGGGACGCGCGTACAACCTGGCCGCACCGTCGGGCGGGCGGACGCTGTCCGGCGGCATCGACTCCGGCGCCCTGCACGCCCCCAAACGCCTGCTGGGCGCGGCCCGCAACCTCGAAGACGGCGGCTCGCTGACCATCATCGCCACGGCGCTGGTGGACACCGGATCGACCGGCGACGGCCTGATCTTCGAGGAGTTCAAGAGCACCGGCAACGCCGAACTGCGGCTGAAGCGGGCAGTGGCCGACCGGCGGATCTTCCCCGCCGTCGACGTCGAAGCCACCGGTACCCGCCACGACGAGTTGCTGCTCGCCCCCGACGAACTCGCCCTGGTCCACCTGCTACGCCGGGCGCTGAACCCGCAGCAGGGCACCGAGGCGCTACTCGAGCGGCTGCGCCGTACCGCGAGCAACGCGGAGTTCCTACGCAGCCTGCGCTGAGCCGGTTGACGCCACGCCTTCCGGTGGCCGGCGCCGGCACAGGCGACGGTGTCGGGGTGCGACACCTCGACGGCGCGCGGTGCTCAGGAGCGGGGCAGGCGCAGGCCGGACATGCCGCCGTCGACCGCCAGGGACGTTCCGGTGGTGGCACCGGCGGCGCGGGCTGGCGAGGTAGGCGACGGCGGCGGCGACCTCCGTCGGCGGTGACCAGTCGGCCGGTCGGCTGGCGGGCGGCGAGTGCGCGCTTCTCCGCCGCCGGGTCGGCGGCGCCGGCGAGCAGGCGGGCCGACCCAGGGCGTGTCGACGGTGCCGGGGGCGACGCAGCTGACCCGGATGCCCTCCGTGACCAGGTCGGCGGCCATGGCGAGGGTGAGCGCGTGCACGGCTCCCTTGGACGCCGAGTACAGCGCGCGTCTGGACCAGGCCGGCGGTCGGCCGCGATCGAGGACAGGTTGACGATCGCGGCGATGCCGGCTGCGGCGCAGGTACGGCAGGGCCGCCCGGGACTGCGCGGGCCACGCCGGTCACGTTGACGTCGAGTACCCGCGCCCACTCCTCGTCGTCGTTGTCCTCGACGGTCGCCGACGGCGCTGATGCCGGCGCTGTTGACGAGGATGTCGATGCCGCCGAACGCCTCGGCGACCGCGCCGACGGCCGCGTCCAGCGACGCCCCGTCGGCCACGTCGGCCCGGCCACCGTAACACGCCGGCCGACGGTGCTCCGGCCCGGATCGAGGTCCAGCACGCCGACCCGGGCGCCGCCCGCGGCGAACGTCCGCCACGCAGGCGGCGCCGATGCCCGAGCCGCCGCCGGTGACCACCGCGACCGCCTCAAATCCAGCCATCTGTCTCTCCCTGCGCTACTGCTGCTGCGTGACGCCGAGTTCCCGATGCGGTTCGGTGAAGAACCGGTCGGCAGCGTGTCGCGGTCCAGGCCGATGCCCGGGCGGGCGTTGATCGCACGCCGGGGACGCCCACCGGAGAGCGCGACATGCGTCAGCGCCATGCGTCGCCGTCGGGGTACGCGTACGCGCCAAGGCCTCCGGTCGCATCTGGGCGGAGAATCCGGGCGTGCGGGGCACCACGTAGGCACCGTCGCTGGATCACCACCGGGTCGAGGAAGTGCTCGTGCAGGTGGTCGACGTACTCGATGACCCGGTCGCGCAGCGAGCCGGACACGGCCACGAAGTCGAACATGGACAGGTGCTGGACCAGCTCGCACAGGCCGACGCCCCCGGCGTGCGGGCAGACCGGCACCCCGTACTTCGCCGCCAGCAACAGGATCGCGACGTTCTCGTTGACGCCGCCGACCCGGCACGCGTCGATCTGCACGACGTCGATGGCGCCGGCCTGCAGCAGCTGCTTGAACACCACCCGGTTCGCCACGTGCTCGCCGGTGGCGACCCGGATCGGCCCGCCGTCGGGTGCGCGTGGCCAGGGCGGCGGATCGCGGCGTGGCCGAGCACGTCGTCGGGGCTGGTCGGCTCCTCGATCCACCACGGGTCGTACGGCGCCAGCGCCCGCATCCAGGCGATCGCCTCGGCGACGTCCCAGCGCTGGTTGGCGTCGACCGCGATCCGGATGTCCGGCCCGACCGCCTCGCGGGCGAGCGCGAGGCGGCGCACGTCGTCGGCGGGGTCCGCGCCGACCTTCAGCTTGATCTGGGTGAACCCGTCGGCCACGGCCTGCCGGGCCAGCCGGATGAGCTTGTCGTCGGCGTAGCCGAGCCAGCCGGGTGAGGTCGTGTACGCGGGGTAGCCCCGCTCGTCAGGCGTGCTGATCCGCTCGGCCCGGCCCGGCTCGGCCGCCCGCAGGATGTCGCAGCGCCTCGTCGGGGGTGAGCGCGTCGGTGAGGTAGCGCCAGTCGACCAGGTCGACGAGCTGCTCGGGGCTGAGGTCGGCCAGGCAGCCGCCAGACCGGCTTGCCCGCCGCCTTGGCGGCCAGGTCCCACGGCGCGTTGATCGACCGCGGCGGCGGCCAGGTGCATCGACGCCCTTCTCCGGGCCGAGCCAGCGCAGCTGCGAGTCGTGGGTGAGCCGCCGGGCGAACTCGCCGAGGTCGTCGGGGTCCGGGTCGAGCCGACCACGTAGCGGCGCCAGCGCGTCGATCGCGGCGCGGCACACCTCGTTGCCCCGCCCGATGGTGAAGGTGAAGCCGTGCCCCTCCGGCGCCGTCGTCGGTGCGCAGGACCACGTACGCGGCCGAGTAGTCGGGGTCGGGGTTCATCGCGTCGGAGCCGTCCAGCTCGCGCGAGGTCGGGAACCGGACGTCGTACGTGTCGACGGCGGCGATCCGTCATCGGCGCGTCCCGAGCGCGCTGCGCTGCCGGCCGAGGCCGTCGATCTCGACCTCCATCACGTCGCCGGCGGCCAGGTACGGGAACCGGCCGGAGAGCGCGACCCCCTGCGGGCGTGCCGGTGTTGATGACGTCGCCCGGGTCCAGCACGGTGTACTGGGACAGGTGCCAGATCAGGTACGCCACGTCGAAGATCATGTCCGCGGTGCTGGAGTCCTGGCGGGGCTCGCCGTTGACCCAGGAGCGCAGCCGCAGCGCCTGCGGGTCGCCGATCTCGTCGGCGGTGACCAGCCACGGGCCGAGCGGGTTGAACGTCTCGCAGGACTTGCCCTTGGACCACTGGCCGCCGGAGACGGTCGAGCTGGAAGTCGCGCTCGGAGACGTCGTTGGACAGCGCGTAGCCGGCGACGTGGGCGAGCGCGTCGGCCGGCGAGTCGAGGTAGCGGGCCGGTGCGGCCGATCACGACGCGCCAGCTCGACCTCCCAGTCGGTCTTCGTCGAGCCGCGCGGGATGCAGGACGTCGTCGTGCGGGCCGACGACGGTGTTGGGCGCCTTGTAGAAGATGATCGGGCTCGGTCGGCGGCGTCGGCGCCGGACTCGGCGGCGTGCGCGGCGTAGTTCTGGCCGATGCAGAGCACCACGCCCGGGCCGGGCGATCGGCGGCGCCGACGCGCTGGCCGGTCGACGTCGATCGTCGCGGCAGGCCGGTGCACCGTCCGCGTGACGCCGCCGCCGGCGAGGAACGCGCGCGTCGATGTCGGCGGTGACCCCGGACAGGTCGAAGTACCGGCCGTCCACGTGCGACCACCGGCCGTTCCGCCCCGGCGGGCCCCACCCGCATGTACCTCATCGGATCTCCAAGTTGTAGGTGCGGGTCGCGGTGCCGGCCGAACACGTCCGCCGGGGGACCGCCGAGGATCGTCCACGAGCGCGTCCTTGACCTCCGCGTAGGAGGCGGCGACCTCGCACACCGGCCAGTCCGAGCCGAACATCAGCCGGTCGGTGCCGAACAGCTCGACGGCCGGTCTCGACGAACGGCCGCAGGTCGGCCGACGTCCACCGGGCCCAGTCGGCCTCGGTGACCAGCCCGGACAGCTTCGCCACCACGTTGGGCGCGGCGGCCACCGGGGCGATCGGCCGCCGCCACCGGCGCAGCCGTCGCGCCGCCGCGATCCGCGGCTTGCCGAGATGGTCGAGGACGAAGCGGCTGTCCGGCAGCGCGCGGCCGCCCGGGCCACCGACGGGCAGCTGGTCGACCCGTACCACGAGTTCGTTGACCAGTCCGGCGGCGGCGACCGTGCCAGCCCGGCCCGCACGTCCGGCCGGTCGAGGAAGTCGTCGGCCTCGCGCCTGCACCTGGTCGCGGATGCCGACCAGCAGCTCGGCCGCCGGGGCCGGCGCGGTGCCCGGCGAGGGTGTCCGGCCAGCGCCGGGTCGGTGAGCGACGCCCAGCCGACCACGCCGGCGATCTCCGGGGTGGCCGCGGCCAGGGCGAGGAACTCGGTGGTCTCGGCGGCGTCGCAGCGGCCGGCCTCGACCAGGACGGTGCGGTCGACGCCGGCGCGCGCGTAGATGCGGCGCGCAGGTCGGCGATGGTGTAGTCGCGGCGGATCCGGTCCAGCGCGCGGGTCGGCCAGCCAGGCGTAGTCGGCGGTCCACAGGTGGTGGTGGGCGTCGACGATCACGGTGTCGGCACCTCCGCCGGCAGCAGGCCCGCGGCGCTTCAGGTCGCGCCACAGCCGCGCCGGGGATCGTCCACGGAGAACATCGTCCACCGCGTCGGCGACCTCGGCGGGTCGAGCGCATGCCGACCAGCACGCTGGCCACCGCCGGGTGGCCGAGCGGGAACTGCAGCGCGGCGGCGCGCAGCGGCACGCCGTGCCGTCGCACACCGTCCCGCATCGCCAGCGCCCGGGCGAGCAGTCGCGCCGGCGGCGGGCGCGTAGTCGTAGGTGGCGCCCGGGCGCGGGTCGGCGAGCAGGCCGGAGTTGTAGACGCCGCCGGCGATCACCGAGATGCCCCGTGCGGCGCACAGCGGCAGCAGGTCGGCCAGGCCCGACTGGTCGAGCAGGGTGTACCGGCCGGCCAGCAGGAAGCAGTCGAAGTCGCCGGTGCGGGCGAACTCGGTCAGCATCGCGGCCTGGTTCATGCCCGGCGGACACGGCGCCGATGCGGCCCTGCGCCGCGCAGCTCGACCAGCGCCGGGCGGGCCTGCGCCGACCGCCTGCGCGTAGTGCTCGTCCGGGTCGTGGAGGTGCAGCGACGTCGACCCGGTCCAGGCCGAGCCGGGCCAGGCTGTCCTCGATAGCGAGCGGCGTACCCCGTCGGCGCTGAAGTCGCAGACCGGCGCCACGCCGGCCGGCTCGGCCCAGATCTCCTGCCCGTCGCCGCCGCCGGGCACCAGCAGCCGTCCGACCTTTGTGGACAGCGCGAACTCGTCGCGCGGCTTGGCCGCGCAGCGCGCGCCCGGCCCGGCGCTCGGAGCAGCCCGTTGCCGTAGAGCGGGGCGGTGTCGAAGTAGCCGCAGCCCGAGCGTCCCAGGCGCGCTCGACGGTGGCGTGCGCGCCGCTCGTCGCCGACCGCGCTGTACAGGCCGCCGAGTCGGGGCCAGGCCGAGGCCGAGCCGGGTCACGCTGACCTCGGTCCGGCCCAGGCGCACCCGTTCGAACTGGGGTTCATCCGACGCCCGCCTCGGCCGTCACGGTCCGCCGGCCGCTGCTGGCCAGCGCCGGTGCGTGGATGAGCCGGATGATCCGCCTGGCTCATCCGGTCGTAGTCGTGGTCGTTGGCGAGCTCGCCGGCGATCGGCGAAGTCGCCCATCACCGCGATCCGGTCGGCCAGCGTCACCATCTCCGGCAGGTCGGAGGAGATCAGCAGGATCGCCATGCCGTCGCCGGCCAGTCGGCGATCAGCTCGTGGAAGGCGGCCTTGGTGCGCACGTCGATGCCGACGGTCGGCTCGTCGATGACCAGGATGTCGCAGTCGGCGGCCAGCCACTTGGCCAGGCTGACCTTCTGCTGGTTGCCGCCGGAGAGCTGGCCGGCGAGCTGGCCGGGCGAGGCGAGCCGGATGCCCAGCCGCTCGGCGTACTCGTCGACCAGCGGACCGTTCCGGCGCGGTCCGCGGACCAGGCCGGCCCGGGCGAGCCGCCGCCACACCGTCACCGCCGATGTTGCGGGCGACCGGCTGGTCGAGGAAGAGGCCCTCCTCCTTGCGGTTCTCGGTGACGTAGCCGATCCGGTAGCGGCGCAGGGCCTCGCCCACGCTGCCGATGCGCGCCGGCTTGCCGCGCACCCGCACCTCGCCGGCGGTGATCCGGTCGAGGCCGAGCAGCGCCTTGGCGAGCTCGCTGCGGCCGGCGCCGACCAGACCGTACAGGCCGAGGATCTCGCCGGGGCGCACGTCAGCGAGACGTCGCGGTGGCCGGCGGCGGTGGCGACGTCGCGCAGCTCCAGCGCCGGGCGGCGGCCGCGGTCGACGGTGCGCTCGGCGAGCGTCCACCGCTGCGTGCGCCCGGCCGACCATCAGGTCGACGACCTGGTCGCGGGTGTAGTCGGCCAGCGGCTGCGGCCTCGGCGACGCTGCGCCCGTCGCGCAGCACGGTCACGGTGTCGGCGACCGCGAACACCTCTTCGAGCTTGTGGCTGACCAGGACGACGGCGTGCCCGCGTCGCGCAGCCGGCGCACGATGGCGTAGAGCCGGTCGGCCTCGTCGCCGGTGAGCGAGGCGGTCGGCTCGTCGAGCAGCAGCACCTGGCTGTCGACCGACAGCGCCTTGGCGATCTCGACGAGCTGCGTCTGCGCCACCGACAGCTGCGCGACCGGGGTGTCGGGGTCGAGGTCGAGGTCGAGCAGGGCCAGGCAGCGCCGCGCCTCGGCGCGCATCGCCGACGGCCGACCAGCCGAACCGGCGGGGCAGGTGGTGCAGCACGATGTTCTCGGCGACGGAGAACTCCGGGACCAGGTTGCGTTCCTGGTGCACCACGCCGATGCCGGCGCGCTGGGCGTCCAGCGGGCCGCCGAAGTGCACCGTCGGCTCGCCGTCCAGCGGTGATCCGGCCCGCCGTCCGGGCGGTACACCCCGGTCAGGATCTTGATCAGGGTGCTCTTGCCGGCGCCGTTCTCGCCGAGCAGCGCGTGCACGCTGCCGGCGGCAGGCGCAGGGTGGCGCCGTCCAGGGCGCGTACGCCGGGGAAGGTCTTGACCAGGTTCTCGGCGCGGACGAGCACGAGTCATCGCGGTCCTCCGGAGAGCTTGTCGCGCGCACCGCACCGAGCAGCACGACGCCGAGCACGACCGCGCCGACGATGAGGTCGACCCACGCTGGTTGATGCCGAACTGGGCCTGGGCCACGTCGACCAGGCGGACCAGGAAGGCGGCCAGGCAGGTGCCGAGCACGCTGACCACGCCGCCGGCCAGGGCGACGCCGCCGATGATCGGCGCGGCGAAGCTGGGCAGCAGCAGGTCGTCGCCGATGCTGGCGTTGACCGAGCCGGACAGCGCCACGGTGAGCACCGCCGCGACCCCGGCGAGCAGGCCGGAGAGCGTGTGCGCCAGCAGATCGCCCGGTCGTTGGAGACGCCGGAGAGCCGGGCGGCGAACGGGCTGCCGCCGCTGGCGAGCAGGTGCCGGCCGGCGACGGTGCGGGCGAAGAAGAGCCCGACCAGCGAGGCGACCACGACGGCGACGCAGGAACACCACCGGCAGCCCGAGGATCGACGCGCGGCCGAGCCGGACCAGCGCCGGCGAGTAGTCCTGGTAGGTGTCCGGGCCGTGCACCCCGTACCGCAGGCCGTCGATGATCGTCATCGTCGCCAGCGTGACGATGAACCCGTTGATCCGGGTGAACACCACGAGCAGGCCGTTGACCAGCCCGACGACCGCGCCGAGGGCGAGCGCGGCGAGGACCGCGATCGGGGCGGGCAGCGCCGGCCTCGACCATCAGCCAGGCGGCCGCCATCGCGCAGAACCCGGTGAGGACGCCGACCGACAGGTTCATCTGGCCGATCGCCGAGCACGACCATCTGGGACAGGCCGATCACGATCGGCACGGCGAGGAAGCGGAAGAACGCGTCCAGGGTGCCGGCGGTGAGCAGGTTGCCGTCGGTGGCGATGGCGAGCGCCGACGAAGCCGAGCGACCGCGACGCAGCGCCAGGGTGAACTCGGTGGCCGCAGTACGCTCCGGGCTGCCGGACGTTCGCGTGCCGGGGCGTCGGCGTGAGGATGCGGTCATGCCCGCACTCCCCGCCGCTCGGCGAGCACGTGCCGCACCCGGTCCAGCGACAGCGCGACCAGCAGCACGAGTCCGATGTAGAGCTTGAGCTGGTCGAGCTGGAACTGCAGCAGGTTCAGTCCCTTGTAGATGACCTGGGTGAGGGTGGCGCCGAGCACCGTGCCGAGCACGCTGACCGCGCCGCCGGCCAGCAGCGTGCCGCCGAGCACCGGGGCCGAGGAACGACGGCAGCAGGAACTGGCTCGCCGATGCTGGCGGAGAAGGCGCCGTTGTTGGCGGCGAGCAGGAACCCGGCCAGCCCGGCGAGCAGCCCGGAGAGCGCGTGCGCCTGCACGATCCGCGGCTGGGTCGGGATGCCGGAGAGCTCGGCGGCGTTCGCGTTGGAGCCGGTCATCAGGATCTCGCGGCCGACGCGGGAGCAGCGGAAGAGCAGCCCGACGACCGAGCG
The DNA here is from genome assembly GCA_963794685.1 of uncultured Actinomycetota bacterium. GTDB lineage: Bacteria > Actinomycetota > Actinomycetes > Mycobacteriales > Micromonosporaceae > CAVTWH01. The sequence continues at coordinate 51,779 of CAWCFK010000023.1, forward strand.
CGGCGACGACCGCGATCGGCACGATCAGCGGTACCGGCGGGCCGCAGACGTTGCCGGCGCAGTAGTCGGCGAAGGTGTCGATGCGCAGCGTCGTCCATGCCCGCCGGCTGCGCCGCGAACGCGACGCCGTCGGTGACAGTGGTGTAGAGCAACGTGACCAGGCCGACCAGCGCGAAGTCCAGCGCGAGCGTCACGACGAAGGAGTTGACCCCGGTGCGGGCGATGACCAGGCCGGCCAGCGCGCCCAGGCCCGCGCCGACGGCGAGACCGATGAGAGGTCGACCAGCAGCGGCGTGCCGAGCCGGTCGTAGGCCAGGCCCATCGCGAACGCGCTCATCGCGGCCATCCGGCCGACGGCCATGTTCATGTGCCCGAGCGACAGCACCATCAGCTGGGCCAGCCCGACGACGGCGAACACGCTGATGTCGGCCTGCAGCGGCGCGAGCGTGAGATGGGTGTCGAGAAACGTCGGCCGGAGCGCGGCGAACAGCACGACGAGCGCCGACGAGCAGGACGAGCAGGCCGAAGCGCGGGTTGGCCCAGCCAGCGGGAACGCGGTTGCGACGGCCTGTGGCGCCGCGGCGGGCGGCGGCACGACCGGCGCGGACCACCGGGTCGACGCGTCGCGGGTCTGATCACTGCCACGCTCCGGTCGTCGATCGCGTCGCGGTCCCAGTCGATGCCGAGGCCGGGAGCGGCGGGGGCGAGCGCCTGCCCGTCGCGATCTCGATCTCGCTCTGGGTGATCGCGCGCAGCTGCGGGATGTGCTCGAGGTAGCGGCCGTTGGGCACGGCGCAGCAGAGGCTGACATGCAGCTCCATCAGGAAGTGCGGGCAGACCACCACGTTGAAGGCCTCGGCCAGGTGCGCGACCTTCAGCCACGGCGTGATGCCGCCGACGCGGGCGACGTCGACCTGGACGATGCCGGCCGCCCGCCGGTGCAGGTAGTCGGCGAACTGGGCGATCGAGTACAGCGACTCGCCGACCGCGACCGGGATGCTGGTCGCGGCGGCCAGCGCGGCGTGCCCGGCGACGTCGTCGGCCGGCAACGGCTCCTCGAACCAGTACGGGTCGGACGGCTCCAGCAACCGGGCCCGGCGGATCGCCTCGGGGGCCGTCATCGACTGGTTCGCGTCGACCATGAGGTCGAATCTCCGGGCCGACGGCGGCCCGCACGGCGGCGAGGCGCTCCGCGTCGGCGACCGGGGACCTGCCGACCTTGAGCTTCACGCCCGGCCAGCCCGCCGCCTGGCTGGCCTTGGCGCCCGGCGACCAGCTCCTCGGTGTCAGGTGCAGCCAGCCGCCCTCGGTGTCGTAAAGCGGGATGCGGTCTTGGCACCGCCGGCGAGCAGCCACAGCGGCAGGCCGGCGCGCCGGCAGCGCCAGTCCCACAGCGCGGTGTCGACCGCGGCGAGCGCGAGCGAGGTGATCGCGCCGACCGTGGTGGCCCGGGTGGCGGCGAACAGGTCCTGCCAGATCGCCTCGATCCGCGCGGGGTCCGCGCCGACCAGCCGCGGCAGCAGGTAGTCGCGCAGCAACGCGAGGACAGCCCGGCCCGCCGGTGCCGATCGTGTAGGAGTAGCCGGTGCCGTGTCCGCCGTCGTCGCGGTGATGTCGACGAAGACCGTCTCCTGCTTGAGGAACGCCTGCACGGCGTCGGTGCGCACGGTCTCGACCGCGAGGTCGACGAGGTACGCCTCGGCGTGGGTGATTCGGGCATCGGCGTCTCCCGCTTCCGGTGACGCAGGTGCGGGGCGGTCAGGACTTGGCAGGTCAGGTACTTGGTGTCGAAGTCCGACTTGAGCGGTGGTCTTCGCCGCCCGCTCCTTGTCGTAGGTGTCGACGTTGTCCTTGGTGACCACGAACGAGCCCGAGTCGATGATGACGCCCGGCGTGGTCATGGTGCAGCCCTCGGCGAGCTTCATCAGCGCGTACCAGCCGACGTAGGCCTGACCGACCGGGTTCTGCAGGACGGTGGCGGAGACCGAGCCGTCCTTGATGTCCGGCGAGGATGGTCGGGTCGTCGTCGATGGCGACGACCTTGATCGGCAGGCCCGACTGCTTCACGCCCTCCGCCGAGGCGACCGCCGGGTTGTAGGCGGTGTTGACGATGCCGTTGATCTGGCGTGCCCTTCGCGGCGAGCAGGTCGGCGACGGCCTTCTGCGCGGTCTGCAGGTCGGTGTCGATGTCGGTGACGGTGTCGAGCAGCTTGACCTTGCCGCCGGTCTCGTCGACCGCCTTCTGCACGCCCGCGATGCGGCGCTGCGTGTTGGAGTCGACCTTGTTGCCGGTCAGGTGCACCAGATTGCCCTGGCCGCCCATCGCCTCGATGGCGGCCTTGGCCGCCTTGTAGGCGCGCCTCCTGTACGTCGGTGGAGAGGCAGAAGTCGGCCTTGTTGGTGTCCCCGGCCGGGCAGGAGGCGAGGGAGGCGACGTGGAAGCCCTGCTGCTTGAGGTTGTCGAAGGTGGAGTTGATGTTGGTCGGCGAGACGCCGAAGATGCCGAACGCGTTGTAGCCCTGGGCGGCCAGCGAGTTGATGACGTCGTTCTGCTTGGTCTGGTCCCAGCCGGCGGTCTCGTTGAAGGTGACGTCGCCGAGCGAAGTCGGTCTTCGCCTGCGCGCCCGCGGTCTTCCACGGCTGGAAGTAGGGGTGTGCGCCGCCCGGCACGAGCGCGAGCTTCACCTGTGCGGGGGTCAGCGTCTTGCTCGACTGGACGAGGCGTCGTCGCTCTTCTTCGTGCACGCAGTTGTCCCGCCGGCCGCCAGGACGAGAATGGCGACGACCGAGCCGAGTCGAACCAACGGTCTCATGACCGCATCCTTTCCTTCAGATCGGGATCCTATAGGATGTTGCCTAGATGTGTACCCGGTCACGTCAGCGACGTCAAGGCTTAACCTCGGGCAACGAGCATGTGACACCGAGCCGTTAAAACTGCGACGGAAGGCACGTCGGATGTCAAGCCCCACCCAGCTCCCCCCGATCCGCCGTTCCACCCTGGTTGAGGACGTCTACGAAGCCGTCAAAGACGCTGGTCATGGAGCACTCGCTGGCCCCCGGCGACCGGATGAACATCGACGCACTCGCCCGCGAACTGGAGGTCTCCCCCACCCCGGTCCGCGAGGCACTGGCCCGCCTGGAGTCCGACGGACTGGTCCGCAAGCGGCCGCTGGCCGGGTACACGGTCAGCCCGCTCCTGACCCGCCAGGAGTTCGCCGATATGTTCGACATGCGGCTGGTACTCGAAGGAGCGGCCGCCCGCTGGGCTGCCGAGCGTGCCGAGGAGTCCGTACGGACGGCGATCAGCACCGAGTCCACCGCGGTACCCACGCTCGACCTGCCCGACCAGGACGGTCGACGCTCGCACGCCGCCTTCACCGCGCTCGACGCGCGCTTCCACGACCTGATCGCGGACGCCGCCGGCAACCCGCTGTTACGCGACTCGATCCAGCGGCTGCACGCGCACCTGCACATCCACCGGCTCTACTTCCCTTACACACAAACCGGAACGACCAGTGACGAGCACCGGCTGATCGCCGACGCGATCCGGACCGCCGACCCGGACGGCGCCGAGACCGCGATGCGCGCCCACCTGTCCGCCGCCCGCCTGCGCCACCTGGCAGCCTTCGACTGACCGCCGCGCGGCCCTCGACTCACCGCCGCGCGGCCTTCGACTCACCGCCCCGCGGCCTTCGACTCACCGCCCCGCGACCGTCGACTCACCGCCCCGCGACCGTCGACTGACTGCCGCGCGGATCAGCGCCGGGGACGAACGGCTTCAGGCGTCGCCCGGGTGGATCCGGGTGCGCGTGCGGTGCAGCCACGCTGCTGTCCGGCGGACCTCTGCCGGCAGCCGCTCATCCTGCTTGAGCTGCCCGGTCAGCCGGCGGTGGTCGTCAGTTCCGATGCCGTAGGCAATGCCCTGCAGGACCCGGGCCAGGTGCGCCGAGCGCGACCGCCGCCAGGCGGACCCGTACTGCTCGACCAGCTCCCGCCAGGTCGAAGCGGGGTAGCGACCGGCACAGTGGGGCAGCGCCCAGGCGGCGGCCTCCCGCAGCGCGGGTGGGAAGGCGGGCGCGGTCAGGATGTGCCGGATCAGCGGCCGGTGCAGGTCGGTGCTGAGGGTGGTCAGGGTACGCAGCACGGTCAACGGCAACTGCCGGCTCCGGCGGACGAGGTCCCCGCAGACCTCCGCGACGAGGGCACTGGCCACCGGAGCCTGGTACGGGGTGGCAGCCGGCACATGGCGGCGAGCATCCGCCGTTCCTGATCAGGATCGAACACCGCCTCGTTGATCACGTACGGCAGCAGCTCGTCCTCGCGCGCATCGGGAAAGCCGCCCAGCGCACCCGCCGCCACCCGGCCGGCCACCGGATGGGTGCCCAGTGCCCGCCCACCGGCGGACGGCTCGGCGACCCGGCACCGGCACCGCGTCATTCGCAGCTGCGACAGGCTCGCGGCAACCGGGGCACCACCCCGTCGCCGGCCAGCCGACCGGCCGCCGTCGTGATGGTGGTCAGCTGGGTGGGATCGAAGTGGCCGCGCAGCGCCTTCTGCCTGATCGTCAGCGCCGCGGCGTGCAGGGCCCGCTCGTCGTCCGGCTCGGCGAGCTGGGCGAGCAGGTAGCCGTTGGCCGCCGGGTGTCGGGTCACGTCGAGCAGCGACATCGGTTCGAGTACGGCCGGCGAGCACGGGTCCCGGATGAGATCGATGCACTGGTTGATCGCGTACCGGGCGCCGACCGGGTGTTCGATGAGCTTGCTCATCGCCTCCTGGCGCAGCAGCCACTCGCGATGATCGGCGACGACCAGTTCGGCCAGCAGCCGGCCGGACATCGCGTCCCAGATCGTGGCGGGGAAGAGCAGCAGGGCGGGGGCGCCCCGCAGCAGCTCACCGAGGGTCGACCAGCGCAGGCCGTCCATCGGCTGCCCGGTGCTGGCCAGCTCCAGCAGCTCGTACAGTTCGGCGTGGTCGCCCGCGGCCGGATCCGGCCGGTCCCGGTCGGGCGCGTCCAGCTCCGGCTGCGTGCGCGGTTGTGCGGCCGGTCGGCCCGGTGGAGCGCATCGCCGACGGTCACCAACGAGTCGGGCGCGAGGCCGAGCATGGACTCGTAGCGTCGAACGACGCACCGGCTCACCGCGGTGTCGCCGCGTTCCCAGCGGGTGACCTGGGACAGGGCCAGGTCGCACTCGCCCCTCCGGCGGAACAGCCGGGCGAAGCCTTGTCCGGATCGCAGCCGGGGATCGACATCGGTGAGTAATCGGTTGGACCGCAACAGCCAGCCCAGCATGCGCTGGACGCCGATCTCGGCAGCCATGGGCACCCTCGTCCGTTGCGGCGGAAGGTTTGCGATGCAATAGATCTCTATCGACGTATTTGGCAAGCATAGAGTGCCGGTAATGCCCGGATCCAGACCAGGAAAGCGCCAACTATCCCGCGGCGGGTACCGGTGGATCGAGGTGATCGGAGGTCGGTGTGCGCACCCGAATTCGGCGGGTTCCGTGATGGAGGTGATCGGGCTGTCCGGACGTGCCGGGTGGTGGCGGCTACGCCGACGCGGCCAGCAACCGCCGGACCGAGCCGGCCACCCGGGCGGGGTGAACGCCCGACCCGGGACGACCGGCGCCGCGCTCCGGCAGCCGGTCAGCGGCCCGATGGACCTCCTGACCGCCCTGTGGTTCGTGGACTACACGGCCGGACAGTTCCGGGCGTTCCAGCGGGACGGCCGCTGGTACCTGTGCCTGTCCAGCGACCCGGCCCCGACCGGAACGACGGTGGACGGGGCCGGGTGACGCCCCGTCGGTGCCGGTCTGCGCCGGCCGCCCGCACGGGGCCGCGATTCGGCCTGCCGGTCCACATCCGAGGGGGGACCGGCAGGCCGAGCCGTCGGGTCAGCTGGTGACCAGGTCGAACTCCTCCCACGGGCCGATGGCGGTCGCGGTTGGCGATCAGGGCCGCCGCGCCGCCGTTCTCCGCGGTCACGTAGTTGCCGTTGACCGTGGGCCTTGAAGCTGACGAGCCGTCCGCGTTGCGGACGAGCTGGAACGTCTCCCACCCGCCGACCGCGGTGCGGTTGGCGATCAGGGCGGCGGCCCCGGCGTTCTCGGCGCACACGTACATGCCGTTGGCCCGGCGCCCGCAGCGACACGTTGCCGTTGCCCAGATCGGTGATGGTGAACTGCTCGGGCGGTGCCGATGCTGGTCGCGTTGGCGATCAGCGCCGAACTGCCGGCGGTGACGTACCGGCTGTTGGCGTGCGCCCGCAGCGCCGTGCCGCCGCCGGTGGCGCGTGCCGGTGTAGATCCGCAGCGCGTCGACCATGCCGACGGCGGTGGACTTGTTGACGATCCGGATGGTGTGCGAGCCGTTGGCCAGGCCGGTCTTGCTCCACACCGTCTGCTGCGCCTGCCGGGCGCCGGCGACGTAGAGGTTGACGTTGGCCTGCAGGACGTTGTCGAGGTACACGTCGACGTTGCCCATGTCGCCGTTGCGTTCGGACAGGTAGTCCACGCCGGTGCCGGTGAACGTGTACTGCGCGGCGGCCCCGACCGTGTTGGTGTGGTGGGTGTCGTCGTTGTAGTCGCCGTACCCGCGGGCGCTGGTGTGGTACCAGCCGGTGTCGTAGGTCAGCGCGGTGTCGTTGACCGTGGTGGCCGCGCCGCCGCCACGTCGGGGCACCGGTGCCGAGCGTGGAGGCGGTGTTGCGCAGCGACTTCTGGCCCTGGTTGGCGGTGCCGGTGAGCGTGGTCGACGAGTAGGCCGACAGCGGCTTGGCGGTGCGCTCCACCACGTACACCGTGTTGGCCGCGGTGGCTGAAGGTGATCTCCGCCGGCCGACGAGGTGGTGACGATGGCGTTGTCGGACGTCCGGCGGACCTGGACCGACTGGCCGCCCCACGGGTTGACGACGCGTGGCCTGCTTGCCGTACAGGCTCTTGAGGCCGACGTACTTGATCTCGCCGGCCTCCCGCTCGGAGCTGACCAGGAAGCCGTCCTTGGCCAGCAGCGTGAACTTGCCGACGAAGCTGGAGTCGCTGGGCACCGCCGGGAACACCCGGATCTTGTCGTTGTAGCTCTGCAGCAGCGATTCGTTCATCGCGGCCAGGTGCACGCCGAGGTACTCGAAGACGCCGTTGGTGTTGTTGGTCATCCCGTTGGGGTAGTTCTGGTACTTCTGCAGCATCGTCTTCATGCCGTCGAACGCCTGGTCGCCGAGGCCCAGCCGGGCGGCCTGGATGGCGTCGTTGGCCCAGACGTTGCCGTACGGGAACGGCCGGGCGTTCCAGGTGTTGACCGCGGTCTGGTAGTCGGCGGCGCCGATGCCGGTGCGGTCGTAGGGCCAGATCAGTTCGCTGGCGACGTTCTCGTCGTTGCGGGTCGCCGCGACCGGCGGATCCGTGCGGCAGGTATGCCCCGTCGGACACCTGGTAGGGCACGAGGTTGTCCAGGATGTTCTGCCACTGCGCCCGCGGACCCGGCGTCCAGGCCGAGCTGGGTGCTGACCTGGATGGCCAGCGGGAACAGCAGCCGGACGGCGGCCAGGTCGGTGATCGCGTCCTTGACGTCCCAGTAGGTCTCGTGCGCGTTGGAGACGGCCATGTAGTACTTGCCGTTGCCGTCCGTTGGACAGCTTGGCCGCGTAGAACTTCACGACCTCGCGCATGAACGGGTAGGCGGTGTTGCTGCAGGTAGCGGTGTCGTTGGTGTAGCGGTACTGCAGGTACATGTTGTAGGCGGCTTCGGTGCCGGTGGAGCAGGATGTCCTTGGTGTAGTCGCTGCCGACCGTGCCGCGGGCGTTGCCGTCCCAGCCCATCGTCTCCGGCACCCACAGCGCCGTCGATGCCGTACCGGGTCTGCGTGTACGCCTTCAGCGCGTTGTAGTTGCGGCTGTACAGCTTGTTGAAGGTGGCCAGCAGGTCGGCGTGGTTGCGAGGCCAGGAACGAGTTGTAGACGTCGCGCTGGTTCCAGTACCAGTAGGCGTTGCTCCACTTGGTGGTGTCCTGGGTGGCCCGGAAGACGCCGTTGATGAAGTGGAACGGGTAGTTGCCGTACCCGCCGGCGGCGATCATGTACGTGGCCAGGTAGTAGACGTTCTCCAGGTAGTCGGCGTCGCCGGCCGCGTTGGAGTACTGCACGAACGACTTGGCCCAGAAGCGTGCCACCAGTTCTTGTAGTTGGTCGAGCGTGGTGCGCGTAGCCGGTGCGACTTGACCGGCGGCGAGCTGGTTGCGCGCCTGCGGCGACCGAGTCGTGGTTCGGCGGCGTTGATCCGGCTGCGCCGCGGTGAACCAGATCGTGTAGCTGGACGTCGGCGTGATGGTCAGCCGGACCTGGGTGCCGTTGACGACCTGGCGTGGTGTACGCGGCGCCCTCGACCGTCGCCGCGAGCGTGTAGCCGAAGTTGTTCGGCGTCGGTCTGGCCGCGGCTGAACCCGGCGCCGGTCGCGTCGGCGTAGGTGGACACGGTCTTCCAGGTGTTCAGGTCGGGCACGTCGCCGGAGTTGGTGACCGTGCTCGAGGTCCCACAGGCTCAGGTCGAGCGTGACGCTGGAGACGCCGGTGCGGGTGTCGTCGACGTGGATGCCCATGACCTCGGAGTTCGGGCGACGCCCATGACGGTGACGCGTGCGGTTGGTGTCGTACTTCGTGGTCAGCGTGCCGTCGTACAGCGACAGCCGCTGCTGGTAACGTGCTGTAGCCGGTGTCCATGGCCGGGGTGGTGCTGCAGGTTGACGTTGCCCGGCCGCGAACGCGGACTGCTCCGACAGGTCCACGCCGGACACCTGCATGGTGAGGCCGTTCTGGCTCCACACCATCGCGCCGGTGCGGCCGTTGCCGACGGTCAGGCCGTACAGCGGGTTGGTGTTGGGCGAGTTGTAGACGACGTCGTGCTTGGACAGGTAGCCGGCGTAGTCGACGTTCAGCGCGCCGGTGCCGGAGTTGAACGCGGCGTCGGTGGTGGACGCCTCGGCCGGCTGGCCCAGGTTGAGGCCGACCGCCGAACCGGCGGCCAACAGGACGGCTGCGCCGATGGTCAGTGCACGGCGACGGTGACGGTGGCGGGTCAGTGGGCCGCGCCGGGGTACGCGCGTGCTCTGCTCAGCTCTGGGTGGCATCGGGACCAGGCTCCTTTCGGAAGGGGACGGGGTCCCACGTCACGACCCCGAGACGGCGGGGTGAGCGGCGCGCGTGGGGGGACGGTGGCGCACGTGGGGCGTCATAGGATCTAGCTGTCGCCGGGCATCGCCGGCCTCTCGACCAGCACAGACCGCGGAGGCAGCTGGATGGCCCTGACCGATGAGGCGATCGACAAGATCAAGGCAATGATCGTCGCCGGTGAGCTGCAGCCCCGGTGACCGCCTGCCCCGGAGGCGGACCTGGCGCAGCGGCTCGGCCTGTCCCGCAACTCGCTGCGCGAGGCGGTCAGGGCGCTGTCCCTGATCCGGGTGCTCGACGTGCGGCAGGGCGACGGCACCTACGTCACCAGCCTGGAACCGGCGCTGCTGCTGGACGCGCTGAGCTTCGTGGTCGACTTCCACCGCGACGACACGGTGCTGCAACTGCTGGAGGTACGCCGCATTCTCGAACCGGCCGCCACCGCCCTGGCCGCGCAGCGGATGACCGACGCGCAGATCGAGCAGCTGCGCGCGGTGGTCGGCGGCAGCCGGGCGACCGACCCTCGGTGGAGGCGCTGGTCGCCAACGACCTGGAGTTCCACCGGCTGATCGCGCGGGGCGCCGGCAACCCGGTGCTGGATCGGCTGATCGACGGCCTGTCCGGGCCGACCACCCGGGCCCGGGTCTGGCGCGGGCTCACCCAGGAGGGCGCGGTCGGCCAGCACCCACGAACAGCACCAGCACATCCTCGACGCGATCGCGGCCCACCGTCCGGAGGTGGCCCAGGCCTGGGCGACCGTGCACATCGCCGGCGTGGAGGAGTGGCTGCGCAGCGCGCTGTGACCCGCACCTGAGCCCTGCGCTACGGCGGTTCGGGCGCGGCGATGTGGGCGAGCGTGGCGGCGGCCGGGGACGGTACGGGTGTGCGGTGCTTTCTCATGCGACGTTCCCAGTGCTGGACGGGGCGGGCGCGGTGCATGGGCAGAGATTCGCAGGCGTCAAAATTAAGACTTAAGGTAAGTCTCGGTCGCGCCGGCTGTCAACAGCAGATCCGATGTCTGCGCTTACCTGGCTAGGTCGGCGTGGCTCGGCCGTCGCCAGAATTGGCTCATGTTAACGCTAACCTTCTTGTCCGGCCGCAACGGCTATGCCTCGCGTCGCCGAAACGTCGGATGAATCTGCGCGCAAGGCATTGACAGATTTCAGTTCAGCAGAGCAGGATCACCTCCCGCGGCCGCCTCAGGCGCGGTCGCGCTCCGGGCCGGACCCGTCCCCCGCGCACGAGGAGAGCCATGACAAGCAAACCGAAGACCACGCTGCGCCGGGTGGCCACCGGCGCGGTCGCGCTGCTGGCCGCGCCCGCTGTCATCTGGGTGGCGGCGCACGTCGGTACCGGCAACGCCGCCACCACCGACGGCGCCGGTGCCAGCACCCCGTTCACCAGCTACGAGGCCGAGGCCGGCGCGCTGTCCGGCGGCGCCACCGTGGTGTCGCTGACCGGCGGCGCCGACCACGCAGTACTCCAGCCCGGCGCTGGAGGCGTCCGGCCACGCCTACGCCCAGCTCGACCGGGGTCGGCCAGCGGGTGCAGTGGACCAACACCACCGGCCAGCCGGTCAGCGCGATCACGGTGCGGGTCAGCATCCCCGACGCGCCGGGCGGTGGTGGGATCACCGCCACCCTCAATTTGTACGTGGCCGGCGCGTTCCGCCAGACGCTGAACCTCAACTCCCGGCAGTCGTGGGTGTACGAGGGCAACAACCACTACAACGACTCCAGCGACCAGAACCCGGCCGACGGCAACCCCCGCGTCTTCTTCGACGAGGTCGCGCACCTTCATCACCGGCGCTCCGATCGCGCGCCGGAGCGCACGTTCGCGTTGCAGCGCGACGCCGCCAACACCGCCGCCTTCTACGACATCGACGTCGTCGACGTGGAGAACCCGGCCCCGATCGCCCAACCGGCCAACTCGATCTCCATCACCAGCTGCGGCGCGGTCGCCTCCACCGCCGCCACCAACGGCGCCGCCGACCCGCAGGCCACCGACTCCACCGCCGCCATCCAGAACTGCATCAACCAGGCGCAGTCCCAGGGCAAGGTGCTGTGGATCCCGGCCGGCACCTTCTACCTCAAGGGCACCGCCGGACTGCACGCCCAGGGCATCACCATCGCCGGCGCGGGACCCTGGTACAGCACCGTCTACCGGGCGGTACCGCTGCCCAACAGCCCAGGTCTGGGTGCGATCTTCGACCTGACCTCGTGCACCGTGCGGGACTTCCACCTCGACTCCAACGCCACCAGCCGGGCCACCGTCGACGGCGCCGGCGGCGCGATGGACACCACCGGCACCAACTGGGTCGCCGACAACATCTGGACCCAGCACACCCTGTCCGGGTTCTGGGCCTCCGGCACCGGCGGTACCGTCCGCAACAGCCGACTCACCACCATCTGGGCCGACGGCATCAACCTCAACAACGTCTCGCTCAACAGCTCGGTCGGGAACAACCTGACCGCCACGAACAACTTCGTCCGCGGCACCGGCGACGACGGGATGGCCATCAACTCGGTCAACTACAACACCGACTCCAACGGCAACCGCACCTACTACACCGCCATGTCCCACATCACCATGACCCACAACACCGTCATCGCCCCGTGGGGCGGCAAAGGCATCGGCATCTACGGCGGCACCGACCAGGACGTCGAAGCACAACCTCATCACCGACACCGCCCGCTACATCGGCCTCGGCGCCGGCCGGTTCGGCGTCAACGGCAGCGACCTGCTCGGCGCCACCGTCAACGACAACGTCGTGGCCTGCGCTCCGGCGGCAACGGCTACAGCCAGGGCCAGCCCGCCCTGCAAGTCGGCAACGGCGGCGACGGGCAGAACGTCGGCGTCGTCGACCGGGTGACCGTCACCAACAACACCGTCACCGGCTCGCTCTACGACGGCATCGGCTTCTCCACCTCCACCAACACCCTGCTGCAGAACAACACCGTCACCACCCCCGGGCGCAACGGCATCGTCATCGCGCCGCCGTTCTACCCGGCCCCCAGCGGCTCGGCCACCATCACCAGCAACACGGTCACCGGGCTGACGTCGGGGATGTCGGCCATACGTCAACAACTCCGCCGGGTTCACCGCCACCTTGAGCGGCAACAGCTGGCAGGGCGGCGACCAGCACACCACCGTCCACCGAGGCGCCGTACGGCGGCACCCCGGCCGCGATCCCGGGCACCGTGCAGGCGGAGAACTACGACACCGGCGGCCAAGGCGTCGGCGTACAACGTCAGCTCGGTCAACGGGACCGGCAACAGCTACCGGGCCGACGGCGTCGAACCTGGAGTCCACCTCGGACACCGGCGGCGGGTACAACGTCGGCTGGACCGCCGGCGGGCAGTGGCTGCGGTACACCGTCAACGTCGCCACCGCCGGCACCTACACGATCAGCCTGCGGATCGCCGCGCCCGCCGCGGTCACCGGCGCGCTGCACCTGGCCAACGCCGCCGGCACCAACCTCACCGGCGCCGTCAACATCCCCGCCACCGGCGGCTGGCAGACCTGGACCACCGTCACCACCACAGCCACCCTGCCAGCCGGACGGCAGGTACTCACCCTCGCCCAGGACAACGGCGGCTGGAACCTCAACAGTCTGCCTTCGCGACCGGGGGCGGCACCAACCCCACGACCAGCCCGACCCCGACCAACCCCACCCCGACGAACCTGGCCGCCGGCCGGCCCACCACGCGAGTCCAGCCACAACCAGACGTGTACGGCGTCGGGCAACGTCACCGACGGCAACCAGGGCAGCTACTGGGAGAGCGCCAACAACGCGTTCCCGCAGTGGGTCCAGGTGGACCTGGGCTCCGCGCAGTCGGCTCGCCGGGTGGTACTGCAGCTGCCGGCCGGCTGGGGCGCCCGCAACCAGACCCTGACGCTGCTCGGCTCCAGCGACGGCTCGACGTTCGCCACGGTCGTCGGCTCGACCGCCTACACGTTCGACCCGTCGGCCAACAACACCGTCACCCTCACCTTCCCGGCGACCACTCAGCGGTACTGGCGGGTGAACGTCACGGCAACACCGGCTGGCCCGCTGCCCAGCTCACCGAGTTCCAGGTCTGGAACCAGTAACCGGCAACACCTCCGGGGCTACCGCAGCGTTCTGTCGCGCATCGCAGTGATCATTGCGGCAGCCTCGGAGGTGCGTCGGTCCTACGGCGGATCGACGCCGCAGTCAGGCGAGGAACTTCAGGGTCGAGGGCTCGCCGCGGAGCAGGGCAGCCACGTGTTCGTCGAGGTTCAGTCCGTCGGTCAGCGTCCGACCCGCGTCCAGTTTGGCCGTCAGCCCCGCTTCGGCATCCTTCACCGCGGTTGCCCCGTCGAGCAGGGCGGAGGCCCGGTCGGGGTCGACAACGACGATGCCCTCCTCGTCGGCGAACACGATGTCCCCCGGGTTCACGCAGACCCCGCCGCAGGTGACCGGCGTCTGCAACTGGCCGGGCTTCGTGACGGTACCCGCCATCGGTGTCACGTACCGGCTGTAGACGGGCAGGTCGCACCGGGAGACGTAGGCCATGTCCCGGTAGCCGCCGTCCACGATGATGCCGCCGAGCCCGCGTACCAGGGCTCCGCGCGCGAACAACTCCCCGGCGAGGGCGAGTTCACTGCCGCCGCCGTCCACGACAATCACGTCACCCGGCGACGCCGACTCCACGGCACGGAGTACGCCGAGGAAGTCGCCCCGGCAACGGACCGTGAACGCCGGTCCGAGGATCCGGGGCTGTGCGGACCGCAGTCGGATGGCGCTGTCCAGTACCCGTAGGGCCTTGTCGGCGTCGCACATCGCCGTGGTGTCGACGGCGCGGAAGCGCTCGACAAGTTCATCGGTCAACACTGTCCACGGCTCCTCGATGATCACTCTTCGCTACCGCCGGCAGCATAACCGGGGCAGTGAAGGTCCCCGGCTCGACAGGCAGCCGCGGTCAACCGTTGGCGACGGTCTTCAGGGCGGCGAGCGCCTCCGTGATGATCTGCGAGAACGTGCGCGTGTTGCCGGCGTCGATCCACTGGGCGAAGCCGATGTGGAACACCGCGATGCCCGGACTGCGCGGCGAGACTGGCGGCCGGTTCGCCGACGCCGCGCTCGCGCAGCGCTGCCGCGACGGCTGCGGACATCCGCGGCGAGCTTGATCAGTTCGCGCTCCTGCAGGCCCGGGTTGGCGGGGATGACCCGACCGCGCTCCTGCGACCACTGCGCGCCGAGGCTCGAACTCGGTGGCGATGGCCTGCAGGGCGACCGCGACGGCGTCCAGCGGCGACGCGTCGGCCGGGGCGCCGGTGACCGTCGAGACGAACAGCTCGAGAAGTTGTTCCTGGCCGGGGAAGAGCACCTCGCGCTTGTCGGCGAAGTGGCGGAAGAACGTTCGCTCGGTGAGTCCGGCGCGCTCGGCGATCTCGGCGACGGTCGTCTGTTCGAAGCCGCGCTCGACGATAGAGCTCCATCGCGGCCGCCGGAGCCGGCCGCGGGCGTCGGGCTCCCATCTGCTCATGGCCACGATGCGTACATGATGACAGCGGCTGACATCAGGGTGTAGCGTTGATGACAGGAACTGTCGTCACCCAGCCTGTGTCGACGGCACGATCAGCATCCGGAGGTCCTCTCATGCGCGTCTTCGTCACCGGTGCGTCGGGCTGGATCGGCTCGGCCGTCACCGCCGAACTCATCGCCGCCGGCCACAAGGTCGTCGGGCTGGCCCGATCCGACGCCTCGGCCGCAGGCCGTCGCCGCCGCCGGCGCCGAGGTACAGCGCGGCGACATCACCGACCTCGACAGCCTGCGCGCGGGCGCGGAAGGCGTCGACGGCGTCATCCACACCGCCTTCATCCACGACTTCAACGCACATGCCGACGCGGCCGCCGTCGATTTCGCGGCCGTGCAACTCTTCGGCGACCTGCTGGAGGGCTCCGACCGGCCGCTCGTGATCGCGTCCGGCATCCTCGGCGCGGTGTCGGTCGAAACCGATCGGCCCGACCCGGCGACCTCGTGGTCGCCACGCGCTTGCGCACCGAAGCAGGCGCTGCTCGGGTTCGCCGACCGCGGCATCCGCTCGTCGGCCGTGCGGCTCGCCCCCACCGTGCACGGCGACGGCGATCACGGGTTCATCGCGGCCCTGATCGGCATCGACCGGCAGAAGGGCAGCGCCGGCTACATCGGCGACGGCACCAACACGTGGCCGGCCGTGCACCGGTTCGACGCCGCGCACCTGTTCTGCCTGGCGCTGGAGAAGGCGCCGGCGGGCTCGGTGCTGCACGCGATCGACGACGAGGGCGTGCCGATGCGCGACATCGCCGAGGTCATCGGCCGTCACCTCGACGTACCGTTGGTGGGCGTCGCGCCGGACGACGCCGTCGAACACTTCGGCTGGCTCGGCCGGTTCCTCGGCATCGACAGCCATGCGTCCAGCACGATCACGCGCGAGCTGTTGGGCTGGGAGCCGACCCACCCGCGCCTGATCGAAGACCTTGAGCTGGGTCACTACTTCCAGGTGCGGTAGCTGCCGGCGCCGGTCAGGGGGGCGTGGCGTCCAGTCGGTTCAGCGCCGCGGTCAGGAACTCGTTGCGGCGGCGCAGCAACGTCGGCTGGTCGAGGTCGGGTCGGCCCTGGCCGGAGGATGGCGCTGGGTGAACCAGCCCATGTCGGGCGGGCGTGGACAGAGGGCCGCCACCACGTCCCAGTACGCGAGGTCGGCGGCCGGGTGGCCGGTGGCGGCCTCCAGCCGGCCTCACGTCCGTCGGCGGCGGCCACCCCGAAGCACATCGCGGCATCGCAGCGCAGCGAGCCGAGGTCCACCCCGGGGGGCACCGGCCCCCGCACAGTCCCAGTCGATCAGCCCGACCAACTCGTCCCCGGCGAACATCGCATTGCCCTGCCACAGGTCGCCGTGGACGAACACCGAGCCGTCGGTAGTGCGGCCGGTACCCGGCGATGCGCTCCTCAGCGGCGACGAGCAGCGGCACGGCCGGGGACTGTCGGCGCAGCTCGGCGAAGTCGAAGCCCGGCGATCGGGTGCTCTCCGGTAGGGGCAGCGTCGTCGCTGGCTATGTCACGGGTACGGCGTGCAGGGCGGCCGCCGCCGCGCCGAGCGCTCGGAGTCGCGGGGCTGCGGCCGGTCGACGGGGATCGCGCTGGCTCCCGGCGACCTGGCTCGGACGAGTACCCGGGGCGGTGTCGCTGTCCAGGTCGACGGCGAGCAGTGGCGGCGCGGGCACCCCGTGCTCGGCCGCCAGCCGCAGCGCGGCCACTTCGGTACGCAACCCTTCCAGTCCCAGCTGGGCACCGACGCGCAGCACCACGCCGTACTCGCCCCCGGCCCGGCGCAGCCGCACCAGCCACGGGTTGGCGCCGTCGCGTAGGCCGGTCACCGCCACCACCTCGGCGCCCTCGCCAGCATGGCGCACCACCCAGTCCAGCATCTCCTGCCCCGGTCCGGTCCCCATGTGTGGATCATCGCGCACCTCGCACCGGTCGGCCACCCCGTGCCACGACCGTCGGTGCCGCCTGGTGGGAGTAGGCCCAGGCAGCCGCCCGGGTGGGCCCCGTGCAAATTGCTCGTGTAGGTCCGGCCGGAACCGAGACGCTGCGGCCCAGGGTGGCTAGCCTCGGTCGGAGCAGCTGCTGCCGAACGCAATCTCGACCGAACCCGTGAGCGAGAGGAGAGTCCGATGACCACCGGGCACGTTTCCACCAAGGACAACGTCGAGATCTTCTTCAAGGACTGGGGCTCCGGCCAGCCGGTCGTGTTCAGCCACGGCTGGCCGCTGACCGCCGACGCCTGGGACGACGCGATGATGTTCGTCGCCGACCACGGCTACCGCGGCATCGCACACCGATCGTCGCGGCGGCGGCCGGTCGAGCCAGCCGTGGGAGGGCAACGACCTCGACACTACGCGGACGACCTCGCCGCCGTGATCGAAGCGCTGGACCTGACGACATCGTGCTCGTCGGGCACTCGACCGGCGGCGGCGAGATCACCCGTTACGTCGGCCGGCACGGCACCTCCGGGTCGCCAAGATGGTGCTCGTCGGCGCGATCCCGCCGCTCATGCTCAAGACCGACAAGAACCCGGAAGGCCTGCCGATCGAGGTGTTCGACGGCCTGCGCGACCAGCTGTCGGCCGACCGGTCCCAGTTCTACAAGGACTCGAGCGCCCCGTTCTACGGGGCGAACCGCTCTGGCGTCGACGGTGTCCCAGGGCCTGCGCGACCAGTTCTGGCAGCAGTCGATGACGTGTCGGCCTCAAGGGTGCGTACGACTGCATCAAGGCGTTCTCCGAGACCGACCTGACCATGGACCTCGAGGCCATCGACGTGCCGACGCTGATCATCCACGGCGACGACGACCAGATCGTGCCGATCGTCGCGTCGGCGCGAGAAGTCGTCCAAGATCGTCAAGGGTGCGCAGTTGAAGGTCTACCCCGGCGCGCCGCACGGGCTGACCAGCACCCGCAAGGACGAGTTCCACGCCGACCTGCTCACCTTCCTCAAGTCGTAGCACCCAGCCCCGTCGGGTCCGGCCGCCACGGTGGCCGGCCCCGGCGGGCTGCCCGCCGGTTGCGGCGCCCGATGGCGGGCTAGCGCGGGTTGCCGAGGCCGGCGTCGCGGGCGCGGGCGATGGCCTGCGCCCGGTCGGCGACGGCGAGCTTGGTGAAGATGTTCGACACGTGGTTGCGGACGGTCTTGTCGCTGATCCGCAGCCGGTTGGCGATCGCGGTGTTGGGCTGGCCCCGGGCGACCAGGTCGAGGATCTCGTGCTCCCGGTCGGTCAACTGCGGGAAGGCGACGGCGACACTGGCCGGCCGTGGTCGGGCGAAGAACTCGATGACCCGCTGCGCGACGGCCGGCCCGAACATCGCCCCGCCGGAGCCGACGAGGTGGACGGACCGGACGACCTCGGCCTGGTTGGTGCCCTTGAGGAGGTAGCCACGGGCGCCGGCGCGCATCGCGGCGAACACCGAGTCGTCATCGTCGAACATGGTGAACACCAGGACCGCCACGTTCGGGCAATCGTGGGCGATCTGCTTGGTTGCCGCGACACCGTCGAGGTCGGGCATGTGCAGATCCATCAGGACCACGTCCGGATCGAGTTCCCGGGCCAGCCGTACCGCCTCGACACCGGTCTGCGCCTCACCCACCACCTCGACACCCGGTTCGACACCGAGCAGCGCCTGGAGTCCGCTGCGGAACACGGGGTGGTCGTCGGCGATGACGACGCGCAGGGTCATGGCGCCTCCGGGATGGGCAGCTGCGCCGACACGGTGGTACCGGCGGATGTTGAGGTTATCCGCAGGTACCCGCCGAGTTCGGCGGCGCGCTCGCGCATTCCGGCGAGCCCGACCCCGGCGGGCGCGTCCGGCGGCATGCCCGCACCGTCGTCGCGGATCTCCAGCAGCAGTGCGCCGTCGCGGCGCAGGGTGACCTCGCAGGAGCTCGCCTGGGCGTGCCGGGACACGTTCGTCATCGCCTCGGTGGCGATGCGGTACGCGGCCACCTCGACGGCGGCCGGCAGTTCGCCCAGGCCGGTAGCGGGCGCGTGGACGGTCACGGCGACGACCATCCGGGACGCGTAGTGCTGCAACGCCCGACACAGCCCGTACTCGTCCAGGGCGGGCGGCCGGAGTCCGTAGACGAGTCGGCGGATGTCGCGGACGGCGTCCTCGACCTGCCCCTCGATGGCGGCCAGCAGGGTGACGGCGCGGGCGGCGTCGAGTGGGATGGTGGCCTGGGCGGCGTGCAGACCCAGCGTCACCCCGGCGAGCGCCGGGCCGAGTCCGTCGTGCAGGTCGCGACGCAGCCGTCGGCGCTCCTCCTCGCGTGCGGTGACCAGTGCCAGCCGGGCCTGCTGGAGTGCGGTGGTGACCCGGGACGCATGTGCGGCGACGCCGGCCTGGCGGGCCAGGTCGCCGAGGAGTCGCCGGTCGGCCACGCCGAACTCCTCCCCCGGGCCGCGGTGGGACACCACGAGGTACCCGGTGGTCTCGTCCTGGTAGGTCATCGGGAAACGGGCGGTCCGGTCGGTGGGGCCGACCGTGCTGGCGCCGCGGTCACCACGCCGTCGGTCAGGACGAATTCGATTGCGGCGTACGGGATGCGCAGCGCGTCGGCGACGGTGTCGACGATGCCGGTGAGGGTTGCCTGCGGCTCCCGGTGCGTGTTCCAGGGTGCGGCCCAAGCCGGGTCAGCGCGTCGTAGGGTCGGGCCCGGTCGCCGTAGAAGAGCCGGTCGACGCCGCGCTGGACGTGCAGCCGTACCGGCTGGAACAGGGCTGCCGCAACGACAGTGGCCGCGACCTGTACGCCGATGCCGCGCCCCCACCCGGCGACCAGCTCGGCCAGTACCACGACGGCCAGGTAGACGGTTGCGGTGACGGCCGAGACGCCCGCGTAGACGAGTACCCGGTTGACGACGAGGTCGAGGTCGTAGAGGTGGTAGCGGAGTACCGCGATGCCGATGGTGACCGGGACGAGGGTGATCAGCAGCGCGATCAGGACTCCGGCCGCCTCGGGGTAGGCATCGTGCAGTGCCATCGGGACCAGTACCGGGACGAACCCGGCGACGAACCACTTCAGTTGCTGACGCTCGTCCCCGCGTGAGCGCCGCCACCGCACCACCAGTCCGGCGACCCCGGCGCCGACGGCGACCAGCAGGCACACCACCGCGAGCAGCTGCAGTATGTCGACGAGTGGGGCGACGGCGGGGATCGCGGCCGGGTTCGCCACCCCCGGCAGGCCCTGGATCTGCTCCACGGCAAACAGGTTGGACAGCGCCCCGATACCGGTGAAGATCCAGCCGGCCCACACGAACGGGCGCCAGCGCGGGGATACCGGCGCTCCGGTCGGGAACAGTTGCGGGAGAACGGCCACCAGCGTGCCCAGGGCGAGCAGCGGCAGGGCGTTCACGAGTGCGGCGAAGGCGGTGGCCGCCGGCAGCGACCCGTGACCGTGGTAGGCGTAGGCGGTGCCGGCGTTGAGTACGGCCAGTGGCGCTGAGCCGGCCAGGAGCAGCCGGCCGATCCGGTTGCCCGGCCGCTGTGCCAGGATCACCGCGCCGACCACGGCGAAGGCCACCGGTACCAGGCCGGGGAGGACAGCGGTGACCCGGTCGTCCAGGGCGCCGATCACCAGCGCCACGACGCCCAGCGCCACGGCGAGCGCGACCGCGGCGGAGGGAACGAGACTCCGCCGGGTCGCCACTGCTCGTACCATCGGTTGCCTTTCCCGCTCAGGTCAGGCGAGCACTGTATTACCGAGGATGACCAGCAGGAGAGAGCCGACCGCCGCGATCGTGCCGACGATGACGGCCGCCCCGCCCAGGCGGCCGGGCCGGGCGCGCGTCCCCAGCAGTACGCCGGCTCCGGCCAGGATGACGGTGGCACCGCTCCAGAACGCCATCGGGACGGCGAGGAGTGCGACGACGCCGAGTGCGAGACCCCAGCCGGCGGCCCGGCCCGTCCGCTTCGCCGCCCAGGGGACGAGCAGCCCGAACAGCAGGCCGGCCAGGACGATGTCGGCGCCGGCGACGAACGGCACGCCGTGCTCCTGGGACGTACTGGGGTTCGGGTCGCCGAACGCGCCGTAGACCGCGACGGCGACGGCGAGCAGGACGGCAATCACTGCCGCGGTGCGGGTACGGATCGGTGCCGGCTGCCGGACCGGCGGTACTGCGGTGTCGGTGGACATCGGTGGGCTCCTCACTTCGATGGGATCAACGCCACCGACACTGCGCCCGGCACCGTCCCGCCGTCATGGTCCCGATGTCCCGGGCGGCCGGGATTGCGGCGCTCGGGCGCGCTGCCCGGCTGTCCGGGACGGCCGCACCATGACGGCGGGACGGCGTCGCGCCGAGGCTGGTCGGGCATCCATTCCTGACAAGGAGCGACTCTGATGACACTTACCCGGGTGGGCGCCGCGACCGGCGTCCTGTTCACCGCCGGCACCGTGCTCGGCAACGACCTCTACAACCGTGGCGACGCCGCGGGCGACAGCGCGACGACGGCGCTGGACAACCTGCGCCGCACCCACACCGCGCTCAACCACACCGGACTAGCCCTGGAAGTGTTGGGATTCCTGGCGTTCGCGTTCTTCGCCGGCTACCTCTACCGGGTCCTGCGGCGCGGCGAGGGCAGCGACGGTTGGCTCGCCGGCGTCGCGCTGGTCGCCGCCGGTGCGGACCTGGGCGTCAAGCTCGGATCGGGGGCGGCGCTGGTGGCGGCGAACAGCCACCCGGCCCTGCTGACCGCCGAGCTGGCTCGTACCCTGGTCGACCTCAACAACGGCGCGTTCGTCGTCACCGGGCTCACCATGGCCACCTTCGTGCTCGCGAGCTGCGCCAGCGCGCTGGGTACCCGGGCACTCCCCCGCACGCTGGCCTGGATCGGCCTGGTACTGGGCGTTCTCGGGGTACTCACCCCGATCCTCGGGTTCACCGACCCCGACGGGTACAACCCGCTGCCGTACCTGCTCTCCGTACTGTGGATCGGTGCCGTGGGGATCGCCCGGATCGTCGCGGAGACCCGGGGGCGCTCGACCCACCCGTCGCCGGAGCCGGCGCCCGTCGGCCACTGACGCCGCAGACCGGCGGCGTCGCCGCTACCGGCTATCGGCGGGCGCGGGTGACCAGCAGGATCACGGTGACAACGACGGCGACCACGACCACCGCGCAGCAGCCCAGCGTCAACACATCCACGGCTTGATTGCACCCATGGCGCGGATCGTAGCGACCGCCGGAAACACGCGCCGCCCGGTTCGCCCCGGACGTCGCCGGAACAGGACCCGAAGACCGCCGCCGGGTTCGGCCGGCGACGATTTCCCGACGATCGCCCGCGCACTCGCGCAGGCACGGGCCGACGGCCGGACCCGCGACGACCTCTACGGCGCCGGGCTGTCGCCGATCATCTCCCGGTCGCGGTGGAGGCTCCGGACTGCGGCGGTCGGCGGCTGTCGGTCGGGTCTGTCGTGCGTCGCAGGTAACCCGTGACGATCAGGTACTGGGCGGCGGCGTAGCTCGCCATCACCAGGACATCGCCGCCGGGCAGGTGGATGTCGGCGGCACCGGCACCGATCATCAGGTCGGAGACGAGGAACAGCAGTGCGCCGCCGCCGACCCGGCGGCCGAGGGCGGTGGCGGTCGCGGCCATCGCGGTCAGCGCCAGGCTGTAGCCGAGGATCGGCAGGGCCAGTCCGCCCAGTTGCGGCCAGAGCAGCGCGTTCACCGCCGCCCAGAACAGCGCGTAGCCGGCGAGTGCCGGCCACCCGGGTCGGGCTCCGGCGCGGCGGAAGGCGACCAGGTAGCACACCTGCATGCCGAGGAAGGCGGCCATCCCGGCCAGGAACGCGGCGGTACCCGACGCCATCAGCAGTACGTCGCCCAGGCAGGCGAAGCCGAGTCCGGCGAGCAGCGGCCGGGGTACCGGCCGGGCGGCGCGCAGCACCAGGGCCGCCAGCAGCACGGTCAGCAGCGGCTTGGTCAGCCACTCCAGCGGCTCGATCCGCCAGCCGGTCGCCACCAGGTCGAGCACGGCGGCCAGCGCGTACCCGTACCGGAGGAGGGCGTGTTCGCCCGCACCGGGAAGGCGGCGCGGGTGGGCGACCGGCGGGCCGGTTACCGACTGGTAGGACGACATGCCAGCAGTGTCGCCGCCGTCCCCGCCCAGGTCAACCGGGTGATCGGCGCCGGTACGCGGGCCGGGTATCGGTCCGGGTGGGAACACTCCGATGCCCCGGTGTGCCCGGGTCAGTAGTCTTCCGCACGGATACTCTGCCCAACGGAAGGAGCACAGTGAGTAACCCGACGCAGACCCTGGAGTTTCAGGCCGAGGCGCGCCAACTGCTCCAGCTGATGGTCCATTCGATCTACTCGAACAAGGACATCTTTCTCCGCGAGTTGATTTCGAACTCGTCGGATGCGCTGGACAAGCTCCGGCTGGCGAGCCTGATCGACTCCGAGCTGGTGGCGGACACCGGCGAGCTGCACATCGACGTGGAGGTGGACCGCAGGAACGGACGCTGACCGTCCGGGACAACGGCATCGGCATGTCCCGCGACGAGGTGGTCTCGCTGATCGGCACCATCGCCAAGTCGGGTACCGCCGAGCTGCTGCGTACCCTCAAGGAGAACGCCGATCCGCAGCGCCGCGCCGACCTCATCGGCCAGTTCGGGGTGGGTTTCTACGCCACCTTCATGGTCGCCGACCGGGTCACCCTGCGCACCCGGCGGGCCGGCGACACCGGCGGTACGCACTGGGAGTCCACCGGCGACGGCACCTACGAGATCGCCGACTCCCCGGACGCGCCCCAGGGCACCGCGGTCACCCTGCACCTCAAGCCGGCCGACGCCGACGACCAGCTGCACGACTACGCGTCCGCGAGCAAGGTGCAGGAGCTGATCAAGCGGTACTCCGACTTCATCGCCTGGCCGATCCGGATGACCACCGAGCACACCGACGAAGCCGGCGCGACCACCTACGACGTGCAGACCGTCAACTCCATGAAGGCGCTCTGGGCCCGCCTCCGCGACGAGGTCGAACCGGCCGAGTACCACGAGTTCTACCGGCACATCAGCCACGACTGGGTCGACCCGCTCGAGGTCGTGCACATGCGCGCCGAGGGCATGTTCTCCTACGAGGCGCTGCTGTTCCTGCCCGCGCACGCCCCCTTCGACCTGTACTCCCGCGACAGCAAGCGCGGCGTGCAGCTCTACGTGAAGCGGGTGTTCATCATGGACCACTGCGACGCGCTGATGCCGCACTACCTACGCTTCGTCAAGGGTGTGGTGGATGCCCAGGACCTGTCGCTGAACATCTCCCGGGAGATCCTGCAGCAGGACCGGCAGATCCAGCAGGCGCGGCGGCGGCTGGTCCGCAAGGTGCTGACCACGGTCCGGGACCTGATGACCTCCGACGCTGACAAGTACCGCACGTTCTGGACCGAGTTCGGCCGGGCGGTCAAGGAGGGGCTGCTGGAGGACCCGGACAACCAGGAGCTGCTGCTGTCGCTGTGCACCTTCGCTACCACCCACGACAGCGAGCAGGGCAGCACGCTGGCCGGCTACGTGGAGCGGATGAAGGAGGGGCAGAGCGACATCTACTACATGACCGGCGAGAGCCGGGCCATGGTCGAGCAGTCGCCGCACCTGGAAGCCTTGCGCGGCAAGGGGTACGAGGTGCTGATCCTGACCGACCCGGTGGATGAGGTGTGGGTCGAGCGGGTCACCGCCTACGAAGGCAAGCCGCTGCGCTCGGTCGCCAAGGGACAGGTCGACCTCGCCGACGCCGAGGACGCCGACGACTCCGGTCGCGTGGCCCGCGAGGAGGAGTACGGGCCGCTGCTGGGCTGGCTCACCGAGCGGCTGACCGACGACGTGAAGCAGGTACGCCTGTCCACCCGGCTCACCACCTCCCCCGCGTGCCTGGTCGGCGAGGCACACGACATGACTCCGACACTGGAGCGGATGTACCGGGCGATGGGCCAGGAGCTGCCGCGTACCCGCCGGATTCTGGAACTCAACCCCGACCACCCGCTGGTGCTCGCGCTGCGGGCGGCGCACGGCCGGGGGGCTGACCCGGAGGCGCTCGGCCAGGACGCCGAACTGGTCTACGGCATGGCGCTGCTGGCCGAGGGCGGCGACCTGGCCGACCCGGCCCGGTTCACCCGGCTGCTCGCCGACCGGCTGGCCCGCACGCTGTAACCGGCGCCCCGTGCCGTGCCGAGGTGGCACGGCACGGGGCGGCGGGCCTCAGCTGGAGATCGTGTAGGGGTCGCCGTAGGTCTTCCAGGACAGCGGCGGGTTCAGGTCGAGGTTGCCGGCGTTGAGGAAGACCCGCTGCTCGGTGTCGACCCGGCTGGTGTCGTCATGTGCGGCCTCGGTGAGCATCGCGGCCTTGCGGGCGTCCAGGAAGGCGTTGAGGTAGGTCGTCTCGTCGCCGCCCTGGGCGGGCGTCTTGGCGTGGCTCATCGCGGTCTTGCGGATGCCGCCGAAGCTGACCGGGTCGTTGCCCGGCCCGTGCATGACGATGGCGTCGTAGTAGATGAACTGGCCCAGCGCCCGCAGGCCGTCGGCCTTGGCCTGCTGCACGGCCGGGGTGAAGTAGACCCGGTCGCGCTCGCTCTCCTGGGCCGCCTGGAACACCGGGTCCGCGGCCGCGGTCCGCCAGTCCGCGGTGAAGTTCGGGTCGAGGCCCGCGTGCGAGGCGGTGCCGTTGACGTTGCGCAGCGCCGGCAGGTACTTGGCCAGCACGTTGCCCGGCTTGGTGTTGGTGTACGCCTGCACCAGCTCCAGCATGTCGCCGGTGCCGGAGCAGAAGCCGATGATCCCGGCCGTGTAGCCGCGCCCGTCGCCGATGTCCTCGATGTAGGCGTACTGGGCCCGCCAGTCCAGCGAGCGAGTTCTCCGCGCTGGACACCAGCTGCATCGCGATGTCCTTCTTGTGCGCGTCGGTCAGGTCGACGTGCCCACCGGGGTTGGACGGGGACGCGGACGGCGTACGCGAGGTGGCGCTGGGGGTCGGGGTGCCGCCGGCGACGCCGTAGACCTTGAACTCCCACAGCGAGTAGCCGTACTGGGTGCCGCGGGTGGTGCCGGTCAGCCGCAGGTACCGGCCGGAGCCGGAGAGCCCGGTCAGGTCGTCGGTGGCGCCGTTACCGGCGGAGGTGGAGTAGATCGTGGTCCACGTCGACCCGTTCGGCGACGTCTGGAGCGTGTACGCCTTGCCGTAGGCGACCTCCCAGGTCAGTACCGCGTGGGTGATGGTGGCGGTGCTGCCGAGGTCGACCTGGATCCACTGTGGATCGACGCCCTCGGCGCTGGCCCAGCGGGTGCCGGTGTTGCCGTCGAAGGCGTTGGCCGGGCCCAGACTGGCGCTCTCGACGGACGAGGAGGTGGCCGGCTTTCCTTGGGACAGCAGAATTTCAGTGGCCTCGGCGGCGGTCCGAGTGGCTGCGTCGGCGGTCCGGGTGACCACCAGGGCGGTGAACGCGGCCAGCACCGCGACGCCGGTGAGGCCGAGCCATTTCGTGGTGGGGCGCACGCTGGGTACCTCCAGAATTGTTAGGCAACCTGTCTGACAGATTCGAGCATTCATGGGTTTGGATGTCAATGGCCGGGTTTGGGTACGGCGGGCTGCGGACAGGGCGGGAGGGTCGCCAGACGACGAACGACCCGCAACTCCCGACGTGCCGTTACGGCGCGAGGCCGGGCGCTTTCGCGAGGTAGAGCTTGCGGTCGGCGCCGATGATCGCCAGCAGGGGGCCGGCCGTGCCGGCCAACTCGGGGAGAGTGTCGCCGCCCGCGTCGCCGACGTCCATCGTGGCCGACTGTTTGCCGCTGGCCACGTCCTGGAGCGAGACCCGCCACACGGGCTTCGTTCCGTCCAATTCGACCGTGCGCACCACGAGGTACCGACCTGCCGCGCCGATCACCGTGGAGCTCCGCTTGCAGGCCGGATCCGCCAGGGCCGTGACGGTCGCGCCGTTGGTCGCGTCGACCACCGCCAGGCCGGTGCCGTCGCAGCTGAGCTGCGGTGGGAAGCTGCTCTCGCCGTACACCACGAAGCCGCCCAGGACCAGCCAGAACGGTTCGGTGGAGAAGTCACCGAACTGCTCCTTCGCCATCTTCGACCAGTCCAGCCGGGTCCCGGTGCGGGTGTCGATCGCGACGACCGCCTTGGTGTCGCCGACCTGCTTGTCGTAGGTGACGCAGACCAGGTGCTCGCCGCACGGATGCACGTAGGTGACGTCGTCGCCGGCGTTGAACGCGACCGGGGCTTTCCAGGCCGGCTTCAGGTCGTCCAACCCGTACGCGGTCACCTCGCCCTTGCCGCCCGAAGCCGTGTCGTTCACCGCACCGATCAGCAGCCCGTCGAAGGCGGTCCAGACGTCGTCGTTGATGTCGTCGTGGATGGTCACCTTGCCGCTCCTGGTGACCTTTCCCGATCCGTTGAGCACCTGGGCGGAGCCGGCCGAGCCGTCCAGTTGGACGATCCGGTTCGGGTTCACGCCGAGCGACTCGGCGAAGGTCTCGTCCGGCGCGGGCACGTTGGTGGACCCGCCCGCCCAGGTCAGCTCCGGCTTCACCGGGTCCCAGGCGTTGATCGACGCGATCGGCGTGGAGGACCACACCGGCTGGCCGGTACGCAGGTTCACCCGCAGCGTCCGGTACGGCTGCCAGGTCGTCGCGACGATCGCGTCCGACCCGAAGTAGGCGACGTCGGCGCGCCGGGTCCAGTCCAGCTTCTGCAGCTGCTTGCCGTCGCCCACCTGGAGTACCACCCGGATGTCCTTGCCACCGTCGGTCGCGGACTCCTTACCGTCCAGCAGCAGCAGGTCGCCGAGCACGTGCAGGCTCGCGTCGGACGGTTCGACGGGCACGTCCTTCTTCCACTTCTCCGCACCGGTGACCGGGTCCAGAGCGTGCACGGTGGTCTTGCCGGTGCTGGTCACCGAGTAGAAGACGCCGACGTGGCGGCGGTGAGCGCGGTGGCGTTGCCGTCGGACAGGTCGATCGGCGACCCGATCTGCTGGAGTTTGCCGCCGCTGCCGGACGAGTTGGTGCCGGACGAGCCGGTGCCGCCGCGGGTGTGGCCCGTGGCGGTGGGTCGCGCCGAGCTTGGCGGCGGCGGCCCGGTACAGCTTGGGGCCGCCCCAGGCGAGCGCCGCGATGACGGCGAGCACGATGACGCCGGCCACGATCGCCAGCGCCGGCGAACGCCGCGCCGGGCGGCCGGCCGGGTAGGGACGGAGGCGGCGTCCGGCCCGGCAGCGGCGCCGGGTACGGGCCGGGCTGGACCGGGCCGGGGAGAGGGCCGGGGCGCACGGGCGGGGGACGGGCCGGGGGGAGGTCCTGCGGCGCCCAGACCGCACCGCTGACCGGCTGGTTGCGGTACGTAGAGCCGACACCGGCTCGGCGGGGGGCGGCAGGGGCAGCCCGGTCGGGGCAGGCGTGGTCGGGTGCGGCGACGCGGCGAGCAGCAGGCCGCCGTAGGCGACGGGCAGCTCGGGCTGCTCGGGTACGGTCGGCGCGACGCCGAACCGGGCGTGCAGTCGGCTGGCCGCGAGCGGGATCCGGCTCGACCCGCCGACCAGCAGGATCCCGGCCAGCGTGCCGGGCTGCAGACCGGCCCGGTCCAGTACCCGGCGGGTCTCGTCCACCGCACGGTCGATCAGTGGCCTGGCCACCCGCTCCAGCTCCTCGCGGGTGAGGTGCAGGGCGTCGTCGCTGCCGGGGAGCTGTACCGGTGCCGACGGGACCCGGGACAGCATCTCCTTGGCGGCCCGTACCTCGTTCCAGAACGTGCGGCGGTCGCGCTGCTCGCCGGTACTGTGCGGGTCGACGAGGCGGCGCCACACCTGCGGCTGGCGCAGTGCGACGAGCTGCCCGAGGTGCCCGACCAGGGCCGCGTCGATGTCCACGCCGCCGAGGTCGTCCAGGCCGCCGACGGCGAGTACCCGCAGGCCGTCGGGGTCGTGGCGGACGACGGTGACGTCCAGCGTGCCGCCGCCGAAGTCGAAGATCAGCATGCTGCGCCCGGGCGGGATCGGCTGGCCGAGTACCTCGCGCGCAGTAGGTGGCGGCGGCGATCGGCTCGTCGACGAGCCGTACCTCGGGCAGGTCGGCTGCGCGGGCCGCGGCTCGGAGTACCTCGCGGCGCTGCGGTCCCCAGTCGGCGGGGCAGGTCAGGGTCACCTCCCGGGGCGTACCCTCCTGCGGTGCGGCCTCCGCCACCACCCGCCGCAGCAGCGCGGCGAGCAGCTCCACCACCGGTACCGGCGCGTCGCCGAGCAGTACCGCCCCGTCGTCGACGCAGCGCTTCGGGTACGGCTCGAAGCGGCTCGGGGTGAGCAGCGACAGCCGCTCGGCGTCCCGACCCACCGACAGTGTGCCGTCGGCGTCCCGGTACACCCCGGACGGCAGGAGCGGTGTCCCGTCGAACAGCAGTGGCCGGGGTGCCTGGCCGGCCCGGCGGACGACCGCGACGGTGTGACAGGTGCCCAGATCGATGACGAGCTGGTAGGGCTGCGCCATCCCGGCCTCCCGGATCGAAGAAACCCGGGCAGCCTAGCCGACGGCGGCCGGCCGGGAGGCAATGGTCCCGGCAGGCGGTCTGCCCTCCCGCGACGCTGGCGACCGCTGTCTGGTCAGTGCGGCAGGCGGTAGACCGACACGTGTGATGCGGACTCGGCGGTGAACTCGGCGCCGGACCAGTCGGCGCGCCGGGACTCCAGCTCGAACCCGGCGAGCTGGGCCATCAGGTCCAGTTCGGCCGGCCAGATGTAGCGGTGCGGGCTGCGGAACAACTGCGCCTGTCGGCTGGCGTCGAACCGGAAGTGGTGCGACACCACCTGCTGAGTCAGGACGTCGTAGGTGTCCAGGCCGACGTAGCCCGGCTCGACGGCGAACACCGTGGCCTGCCTGGCCGGGCGGGAGGGTGCGCAGCTCGGGAACCCACAGTTCGATGACGAACCGGCCACCCGGACCGAGGTGCCGGGCGGCGTTGCGGAAACAGGCCACCTGTTCGGCCTGGGTGAGCAGGTTGGAGATGGTGTTGAAGACCAGATACACCAGGGTGTACGGGCCGGGCGCGACAGTAGCGGTCATGTCGCCTTCGAGTACCGGGATGCTCGCCTCGTCCGCCTTGCTGCGCAGCTGGTCGATCATCGGGCGGGACAGCTCGACCCCGGTGACCGGCACGCCGAGCGCGGCGAGCGGGATGGCGACCCTGCCTGTACCGATGGCGAACTCCAGGGCCCGGCCGCCGGCGGCCAGCTCGGCGAGGCGTCGCACGGTGGGCTCGAGCACCTCGGGCGCGAACATCCCGGTGCCCGGAGTGTCGTAGCGCCGGGCGGCGTCGACGTCCCAGATCTCGTCCTGGCGCATCCCGCCACCCTGGCCAGCGCGGCGCCCCACTGTCCACCGAATTACCCGCGCGCCGCTTGACTTCGAGCCCACTCGAAGTCGGAGTATTCGGTGGGCATCGGCGTTCACGGAACGGAGTACCCGATGAAGGTTTTGATCACGGGTGGCACGAGCGGCCTCGGGCTGGCGATGGCCCGCGCGCTGGCGGCGGCCGGCTCGGCGGTCGCGCTGACCGGCCGGTCCGGCGCGCGGGCGGAGGCGGTCGCCGCCGACCTGCCGGGCGCGATCGGTCTTGAACTGGACGTGCGCGACGAGTCCTCGGTGGACCGGGCGGTCGGGCAGGCGTGGTCCCGGCTCGGCGGCATCGACCTGCTGGTGAACAACGCCGGGATCGGCATGCGGACGGTCAACCCGGCCTTCATGACGCAACCGCAGGGCTTCTGGAAGGTGCCGGTCGACGGCTTCCGGGCCGTCCTGGAGACCAACCTCACCGGGTACTTCCTGGTGGCCCGCGCCGTCACCCCGCGAATGCTGGCAGCGGGTGGGGGCCGCATCGTCAACATCGCGGTGAGCGAGTCGACGATGCACCGGGCCGGGTTCGTGCCCTACGGACCGTCCCGGGCCGGCAGCGA
The DNA here is from genome assembly GCA_963794685.1 of uncultured Actinomycetota bacterium. Classification (GTDB taxonomy): domain Bacteria; phylum Actinomycetota; class Actinomycetes; order Mycobacteriales; family Micromonosporaceae; genus CAVTWH01. The sequence goes on from CAWCFK010000023.1 coordinate 82,433, forward strand.
GGCACTCTCCCGGATCATGGCGGCCGACCTGCGCGACACCGGGGTCACCGTGAACCTGCTGCTGCCCGGCGGCGCCACCGTCACCGGCATGCTGCCGCCGGACGCCACCGCCGACGGCCGCACGCTCCTGGACCCGGCGGTGATGGGCCCGCCCATCGTCTGGCTGGCCTCCCCCGCCGCAGCCGGCGTCCACGACGAGCGGATCGTCGCCGCCGACTTCGACCGCTGGCTACGCGACCGGACCGGCTGACCCTCGTCGTTCATCAACACCGTCACTCCGCCGGCCAGCACCCTCGTCGAGGTGTCCCGGCTGTTCCTGCCCGGCCTGCTGATCGAGATCGAGGCGGTCGCCGAAGCCGCCTGAGGGCCGAGGTCAGGTGTGATCGGTCGGGGGGTGCGCGCTGAGCCAGGCCGCGCCCCGGCGAGCGGACGCGCGGGACAGCCACGCATCCTGGACCACCTCAGCCAGCTCCTGCCGGGTCAGTTCGCCGACCCGACTGGCCCGCAGCAGCACGGACGGGTGCCCGTCGAAGTGCGCGGTGGTGAAGAACGGTGACGTCCCGTCCTGGACGAGCGCCTGCTTGTCCGCCTCGGACGCCACCCAGAAGACGATCACGTCCGGGTACCGTTCGCCGGTGACCTGGTCGACAGCGTCCGGCCGGGGGTTGCGGAAGAAGACGAACGACTTCCCGCCCACCTGGTACACCGGATTGTCGGCGGTGCCGTCCCAGACGGTGACGTACGGCATGGCCAGCGCCAGCTCGTGTACGTCCTCGACCCGGGCGGGCCGGTCCCTGTCGTCCGCCACCCACCGAGCGTAGGCCACGTCACCGTCTGGATGTCCGCAGTGGGCCTGGATGTCCGCAGTGGGCACCACCATGCCGGGCATGGGGAGGAACTTCCCCCGGTCAGAGGTACTGGCCGCTGGCCACGGGCTCGCGCTCGCCGGCCGGGCCGGTGCCGTCCCGCAGCGCGTACAGCTCGGCGAGGGTGGCCCCGTCGGCCGGGACGCCCGCCGAGGTCCCCAGCCAGGTCGCGGCCTCGTGGAACGGCAGTGCCGGCACCTCGATACGGGCCAGGCACCGCCCGGGTCGGACCACGGCCGGGTGCAGCCTGGCGAGGTCCTCGTTCGTGGTGATCGCCACCAACACCTTGCGGCCCTGGCCGAGCAGCCCGTCGGTCAGGTTGAGCAGCCGGGACAGCGCCTGCCCGGTGTGCTGCTTGGCCTCCCCGCGGATCAGCTCGTCGCAATCCTCCAGCAGCAGCAGGCGCCACTTCTCGTGCCTGCGGTCGGCGCAGGAGCAGTCACCCGCCCGGTTGAGTGCGACCGTCATCAGGTACCCCGGGCTGTTGAACAACGCCTCCGGGTCGAGTACGCAGTCGAACTGGCACCAGTCGCGCCACTCGTGAGCCAGCGCGCGCAGTGCCGTGGTCTTGCCGGTACCGGGCGGGCCGTGCAGCAGTACCAGCCGGCCCCGGACCGCGGTGCGGTCGACCTGGACCAGGCTGTCGAAGTGGGTGGCCGCGCTGCGCGGGTAGTTGCCCCGGATGTCGGCCCACGGCGCGGCGGTGATCGGCCGGGGGTTGCGCTGCGGACCGTTGGCCGTCGTGTACCAGAAGCCGATCGAGACGGCCTCGTTCGACGGCGGCGGCTCTTCGGTCATCCCGTCGACGGCGAGCGCCAGGATCTCCCCGACGAGCGCCACGCTGGTGGCGGTCACCGTGATGATGGCCGACTTGTTGCGCGGCCAGAACACCGAACGGACGGTCCAGCCTTCACCGACCGCGAGCCAGGCCCGTTCGGTCTCGGTCTGCGTGGTGCGCAGTACCAGCGCCTGTGGCGGCAGCAGGGTTGCGTCATCGCGGACGTTGGCCAGTTCCCGGGAGGCCGCGTGCGGCTGGTCGCCGGCGACGAAGGCGGTCAACGCCAGTGCGTCGATGACGTCACGCGGGGAGTCGCTGTCGTCGACGGTGACGACGATCGGCAGCGACGACTCGGGCGCGGTGCCGGGGGCACCGTGCTCGAGGGGAGTCTGCCGAGGAGTACGCATGCCACCATGATCGCCGCGTAACCCGTTGTGGTACAGCGAATTTCGGCCGGCGGTCCGGGACGCGGGGGAAAACTGTAATGCGCGTGCGGTGGGTCGGTCTCCGGTGTGGTCGACGGTGGTCGGCTAACCCGACGCGAGCCACAGTGAGGCCATCGAGCATGCGAGAGGACCAGCCGACCCGCAGGGCGTACCTGCTCGTCGCCGTCGCCGTGGTGTCGGTCGCGACGATCCTGTCGATCATCTGGTACGCCGTGCACCGCCCCGAATCCGCCGGCCCGACTCCGACCCGCGCCGGTACGTCCGCCGAGGCCCTGCAGGCCGGACAGCCCGCACCGCAGCAGTCGTCGCCCCCGGTACCCGCCAGCCCTTCGCCGACGCCGTCGGGGTCCGCGCACGCCACCACGGCGCGTACCGTCACGCTGGTCAACCAGTTGTCGCAGACCGTCTGGGCGGCGGCGACCCGGGACAGCCGGCACCCGTTGGCCGCCACCGGCTGGGTGCTGGCTCCGGGCGCGCGGGTCGACGTGGCGGTACCGAACCAGTGGAGCGGCCGGTTCTGGGGCCGTACCGGCTGCGTCTTCGACGCGGGCGGCAAGGGGCACTGCCAGACCGGCGACTGCGCGGGCGGGTACCAGTGCACCGGCAGCGGCGCGACCCCGGCCACCCTGGCGGAGTGGACCTTCGGCGCCTGGAACGGGCTGGACTTCTACGATGTGAGCCTGGTGGACGGCGCCAACCTGCCGATGTGGATCAACATCGTGCACGGGACGACGAAGGATCCGGTGAGCGCCACCGGGTGCGTACCCGCCGGCTGCACGAAGTCGGTGACCTGTCCGCAGCCCATGCAGGTGAGCAAGGGTGGCGCGGTGGTGGCGTGCACCACCGCGTGCGCCGCTTTCGGCAGCGACGACTACTGCTGCCGGGGCGCCTGGGCGGGCCGGGCCAACTGCGTACCCGCCAGGTGGCCGGTCGACTACACCCAGGTCTTCAAGCGGGCCGAGCCGTACGCCTACTCCTTCGCGTACGACGACTCGGCCACCATGTCGTGTCGCGGCAACTGCGACTACCGGATCACCTTCGGCACCAGCCCCTGACAGTGCAGCCACCGTGTTGGCGCAGCCGACGTGTTGCGCGGTAAGGAAAGGACGCTCATGCCCAATCACCGTCGGCCGAGCCGCCCGGTGCTCCTGGCGGTCACGGCGGGCGTCGCCACCGTCCTGCTCGCGGTCGCCGCTGTCGCGCTGTGGTACGGCCATGGCGACGGCCCGCAGACCCCGGTGGTCGCCGGGTCCACACCCCGCCCGGCGACCACCGGCCCGACCGGCGGCTCCCCCGCCGGCTCCGCCTCGGGTACCGCCACCGCGACCCCGAGTGCACGCGCGTCCGCCACGAGTGGCCGGCCGGCCACCGGGCCGACGGTGGCACCGGCGGGGCAGCGGCTGGTGACCTTCGTGAACTCGCTGACCCAGACCCTCTGGGTGGCGGGCTGGCAGCAGACTGCGCAGCCGGCGCTGAGCACCACCGGCTGGGTACTGCCGGCCGGGCAGCGGCTGACGATCACCGTGCCGGACAAGTGGAACGGCCGGTTCTGGGGGGCGTACCGGCTGCACCTTCGACAGCGGCGGCAAGGGGCACTGCGAGACCGGCGACTGTGCCGGGCGGTTCCAGTGCCGGCAGTACGGGGCGATCCCGGCGACCCTGGCGGAGTACAACTTCAACGCCTGGCACAACCTCGACTTCTACGACGTGAGCCTGGTCGACGGCTCGAACGTGCCGATGTGGATCAACATTGTCCGCGGCGGGAGTGCGGATTCCTTCAGCGCCAACGGGTGTACCAAGGCGGGTTGCACGAAGAACGTGGCCTGCCCGGCCGAACTGGCGGTGACCGTAGGCGGCCGGCAGGTCGGCTGCAGCTCGCCGTGCGCCCGCTTCGACACCGACCAGTACTGCTGCCGGGCCCAGTGGGCGCCTCGCTCCGCATGCGATCCGACGGCCTGGCCGGTCAACTACGCGGCGCTCTTCAAGAAGGCGGAGCCGTTCGCCTACTCCTATGTGGACGATGACGCGACCAGCACGTTCACCTGCGTACCCGACTGCGACTACCGGATCACCTTCGGTCTCACTCCGTAGTGGACCGGGGACATCCACCGGGGTCGACCCTTGACTCCTACTGGAAACTATCCTTACAGTTTCCTTTCGGCCCCGCCCGTCCCCGCCGCCCAGGGAGCCACCATGAGAAGATCACGCCTGGCCATCCTCGCGGGCGGCGTCGCCGCCGCGCTGGCGACCTTCACGATCACCATGCTGCCCGCGCAGGCGGCCACGAACCTGTTGAGCAACCCCGGCTTCGAAACCGGCTCGCTGTCCGGGTGGAGCTGCGAAAGCACCGACAGCGCCGGCACCGGGCACGCGCACGCCGGTACCTACGCGCTCACCGGCGCGGCGGGCAACAGCAGTACCGCGCAGTGCAGCCAGACCGTCAGCGTGCTGCCGAACAACAGCTACCAGCTCACCGGCTGGGTCAACGGCGCCTACGTCTACCTGGGCGTCTCCGGCGCCGTCACGGCCTCGACCTGGACCCCCGGTACCGGCTCGTACACCCAGCTCTCGCTCACCTTCAGCAGTGGCAGCGCCACCAGCGTCACCGTGTACGTCCACGGCTGGTACGGCCAGGGCAGCTACTACGCCGACGACCTGTCCCTCACCGGCCCCGGCGGCAGCTCCCCCACGCCGACGGCGACCTCACCGTCGGCCCCGCGCAGCGCCAGCCCGAGCGCGTCACCGTCGCGTAGCGCGAGTGCCTCGCCGTCGCGCAGCGCCAGCGCCTCGCCGTCGACCAGCGTCACGCCGCCCACCTGTGGACCGTTCCGCAACCCGATCTACTTCATGCCGTTCGAGAACTCGCCGCAGAACATCGGCTCGGCGATCACCGCGTCCGGCGCGAAGAACTACAACCTGGCCTTCGTCCTCGACTCGGGTGGCTGTACCCCGGCGTGGGGTGGCGACGCCAACCACAAGGTCGCCGCGGACACCACGGTGACCGGCGTGGTCAACGCGGTCCGCGCCGCCGGTGGCGACGTGGCCGTCTCCTTCGGCGGGTACAACGGTGCGGAGCTCGGGCGCCTCCTGCGGCGGAGCCGGCCGGCCTGGCGGCGGCGTACCAGACGGGTCATCACCCGCTACGCGCTCACCCGCATCGACCTGGACTACGAGGGCGACGACCTGAACGCCAACACCGCGGTCCGGTTCGGCGCCATCAAAATCCTGCAGGACAGACGCCCGCGCCGCCGGCCGGCAACTGCACGTCACGCTGACCATCCCGATGACCACCGTCGGCTTCCCGGACACCGGCAAGGCGGAGATCCAGGCCGCCCAGGCGGCCGGCGCGACTGCTTCGACCTGATCAACATCATGGCCGTTCGACTAGCGGCCTCACCAACGCCGCCGACTATGGGCCACCAGCGTGCAACTCGTCGCCGAGGGCGGCAAAGAACCAGCTGAAGTACGTTGTACGGCTATACGACGACGCGACCGCGTACGCCCACCTGGGTCTGCAGTTGATGAACGGGCACACCGACCAGCCCTCCGAGCTGTTCACCCAGGCCACTACTTCACCACCCCTGCTCGGCGTACGCCCGTGGCTAGGCACTTCGGCTGGCTGTCGTTCTGGGCACTCAACCGCGACCGGGCGTGCGACCCGTCGGTACCGCACAACTGGGCCGACGGCACCTGCAGCAGCGTCTCCCAGAACCCCACGACTTCGCCAAGGATCGTCGCGAGTTACGCCGGCAGCCCGAACCCCAGATCGTCCTGCCTGAGACTCGGAGATCGTGCACTGATCCGGGCGGGCGGGAGGTCGACGGTGGAGCAGGCCGGCACGTTGGCGGAGGGCGACTGGGCATCGCATCGCCCCGCCGTCTTCGGGGCGGCCTACCGGATCCTCGGCTCGGTGGCCGACGCCGAGGACGTGACCCAGGAAGTCTGGCTGCGGGCCTCCGCCGCCGACCTGTCCGAGGTCCGGGAGTTGCGGGCGTGGCTGGTCACCGTGGCTGCCCGGACGTCGTACAACGTGCTGAAGTCGGCGCGCGTGCGGCGCGAGTCCTACGTCGGGCCCTGGCTGCCCGAACCGCTGCTGACCGGGCCTGACGCCGCCGACCAGGTACTGATGGACGAGTTGGTGAGCACCGCGCTGCTGGTGGTGATGGAGACGCTCACGCCCGCCGAACGGGTCGCGCTGGTACTGCACGATGTCTTCGACTTTCCGTTCGGCCGGATCGCCGAGGTACTCGGTGGCACGCCCGCCGCCAGCCGCAAGCTCGCCTCCCGCGCGCGGGCCCGGGTCGCCGCCGTCCAGCGGCCCCGGGCGTCCAGGGCCGAGACCGAGCGCGTACTCAAGGCGTTCAAGGCGGCCGCCGACGCGGGTGACCTGGCCGAGCTCATCGGACTGCTGGATCCATCGGCCGTCTACGTCGGCGACGGCGGCGGCCAGGTGACGGCCGCGCGCCGGCCGGTCCACGGCGCCGAGACGATCGCCCTGCTGCTGGTCCGGCAGATCGAGATCAGGCAGCCGGACACGTTCGGGATCATCGAGGTCAACGGGTCAGCAGCGCTGGCCACCTACCGCGGCGGCGAGTTGGTCTGGCTCGACACCGTGGAGATTGCCGACGGGCGGATCACCGAGTGGCGGCGACTGGCCAATCCCGAGAAGCTCGCCCGCCTCGGTCACAGCTGAACCCGCCATCTTGTCTTCCTGCCGAGCCCCTCCGATCCTCGGAGGGGACGAGACGGGGAGAAGACAGCAGATGGCACACGTTGTGATCATCGGAGGCGGCTTTGCGGGCGTGTGGAGCGCGGCGGGAGCAGCGCTGGCCCGCGGAGCGGCGGACCTGCGCACCACGCTGATCGCGCCGAACGAGTACCTGGTGCTGCGGCCGCGCCTGTACGAGCCGGAACCGGACCTGGCCAAGGTGGAGCTCAGCAGAATCCTCGCGCCGATCGGCGTCGAGCACCTGCGGGCCTCGGTGCGCACGATCGACACCGACCGCCGGGTGGTGGTGGCCGACGGCCACGAAATCGGCTACGACCGCCTGGTACTGGCGTCAGGCAGCAAGCTCGTTGCGCCCCGGGACCTGCCCGGCGCGCATCGGCTCTTCGATATCGACACCCTCGACGGGGCCCGGCGGCTCACCGAGCATCTGCGCGACCGGGAGGACCACACCTGCGTGGTCGTCGGCGCCGGATTCGTTGGCCTGGAGGCGGCAACGGCACTGGCCGCGGGGGGCAGGGTGGTGCTGGTGGACCGGGCGGAGGTGGTCGGCGACCAGCTCGGTCCGGGCCCACGCAAGGAAATCGAAGCCGCGCTGGACGAACTCGGCATCGAGTGTCGCCTCAGGACGACGGTGACGGAGGTCGGTGACGGATACGTCGTCCTCTCCGACGGTACGAAGCTCGGGGCGGACGCGGTGGTCTGGTGCGCGGGGATCAGGGCCAGCGAGCTCACCCGGCAGATCTCCGACGACCTCGACCACCTCGGCCGGGTACCGGTGGACGGGCGGCTGCGGGCCCTGCCCGAGGTGTTCGTCGCCGGGGACACGGCCGCGGCACCGTTCGACGCCGGGCACACGGTCATGCAGGCCTGCCAGCACGCCACCCCACAGGGCAAGGTCGCCGGGTACAACGCGGTGGCCGACCTGCTCGGCCTGCCGCTCCGCGACTTCACCCCCGGCCCCTACGTCACCTGCCTGGACCTGGGCGGCGCCGGTGCGGTCTTCACCCGGGGCTGGGACCGCAGGGCGATGGCGTCGGGCGCCGACGGTGCGGACGTCAAGAAGCGGATCAACCAACACATCCACCCGCCGGTCGACGACGCCGCGAAGATCCTCGCCGCCGCCGACCGCGTCTCCATCGAGCTCCCCTTCCCCCCGCGACGAGGCGTGAACCCCGCACTTCTCGGGAAAGGTGCGACCCGTCAGGTGGACGGTCGGGTGATGTTGTTGTCCGCGACCGTCCACCCGGTGGCGACAAGGCTGCTCAGGAGCAGCTGCCCCACTGGCAGTTGTGGCGCGACTTCGGCAGCTTGTGGGCCTCAGCCTCCTTGCACCACGCACACTTCGACTTTCCCGCCTTGGTACATGCGCAGCCCATCTGCTTACCCCCTATAAATTCTGTCGGACCGCCAAGCTATCCAACGGTCCACTTGCCGGCTCCTGAATCCCGTACGGATTCGGCGCAGATATGTATTCGGCGAGCACCCGGATACGAATTTCCCGCGGACCGGGTACGGAATGTGGCTTCCGCTGTGTCAGCCGGCCCAATCAAATGGAGTGGCACCCAAACCGTGGGTGATCGTCATCCATTCTTACCCCGTGCGGGGTCGTCCTGATTGCTGTATGCCGATGACTGAACCCACGATCATGACCGCCGTTCCGGCCGACTCCCGAGCCACTGCACAACAACGCCAGGATGATGTTCCGGCCCGCGGGCGTCGGGCCTGCGGCAACGCCGGTGAGCCGGCGGGGGCTGCCTGTGCGCGCTGCCGGACCCCGCTGGTCTCGGGCGGGATCCGGGGCCGCCACGGATCGGCCGCGTGGTCAACGTCGGCAACCGGATCCTGCCGAAGTACGCGGTCGTCATCGGCGAGAGCGTCGAAGCGGTCAGTCTGCTCGGCAAGGGCGACGAGGTCACGACGATGCCGATCGGCCAGTTCGACGGGCTTCGGCCGGAGCCGGTACCGGGTGCGGCGGTCGTCGGTGCGGCGGGCCGGCTGTGGGCGGTGAGCCAGGCACGGATCCATGGCCAGCTCAAGGGGAAGGTGGCCGCAGGAGCCGGGCAGGTCGATCAGGCGGCGAGCTACTACGCCACCACGTCGCTGGGCGCACGGCGCGCCGCCGCCTTCGACGGGCTGGCGCTCGGCATGACCGGCTGGGGCAGTTGTGGCCGGCCTGTCGACAACCGAAACCGCGTGGTACAAGGCTTGGTACGCGGCGGCAGCCGCCAACGTCACCGGCCTACTGGACGCGCTGACGCTACTCCCCGATGACACGTACCGGGCGCGTATCGCGCTGCTGGTGCGCCACTGCAACGGCGCTGCTGGCCGATCCGGCCGCGGCGGCCCGAGCCCGTGCGGCGGTACGGGCGTTCACCGGCACTCGCTCGACGCGTACGCGCTGACCGTGGCGCTGGACCCGGCGCCCGACCCGGTGGTGGTCGAGTTCACCGGGCACTACGCCGCCACAGTTGCGGCGCCCGCTGATGACAGTGCCCGGATCGCCGCCGCCGTCGCGGCCCGGCAGCCGATCCCGGGTAACCCACGACTGGCGGCGGTCCGTGCGCTGGCGGCGTACCTGAGCGTTGCCGACGGCGGTGGTCGACGCCGCGCTGGCGGTCCTGGGCCCGCTTCCGGTGGAGTTGATTGACGATCTGATCGAACGTGGGGCGCTGACGACGGTACCGGCGGCTACGACCGTGTGGGGGCCGGCGACGCTGGCCTACGTGCGTACCCGGGTCGACGCGGCCGGGGTGGCCGACGAGGAGTTGCGGCTGGCCGGATTCACCGCGGAGCTGGCGCGACGGGCCTTCCTGGCCGGGGACGGCACACTCCTCGGCGAACTGGACGCCAACGACCCGGCCGTCGCCCACTACCGGGCCCTGCTGGCCTACCGGCGCAAGCGCGACACGGCCGGGATGGCGGCGATCCGGCCGGCGGACCGACAGCTCGTCGGCGCGCTGGACGCGCTTCGTGAGGCGGGTCCGGACGGGCGGCGGGATGGTCCCGGCGGACATCGCGGGCGACCCGTCGACCTGGACGCTGCTGCGCGACTACGCCTACCGGGGCGAACTGTCCATTGAGGACGATGTACGCCGGGACTGTCCGGCCTTCGCCGCCTGGCTGGACCTGGTGCCGTACCCAGCGACTGGTCTTCGAGGCCCGCTGGGATGCCGTGGTGCTGCTCGGCTGCAGCCTGCTCACCTCAACTGCCTCCGAGGCGCTGCAGGACGAGGCGCAGAACATGATGGCGTTCGCGGAGTGGCAGCTCGGCCACCCCGACGAGGCGCTGCGCCTCCTCGATCAGGCGCTGGCCGGCCAGTTCACCAACGGACTGGCTGGTCAACGCCGCGCTGGTCGCCGCCCAGTTGGGCTGTCTGAGGGCGTTCCCCTACCTGGACCGGGGCGCTGCGGCTGGCCACCGATCCGCGGGTACGCCAGGGCGCGGTCACCCGGGCGATCGCCTGTTGGGTGGCCGACCCGACGGTGACCGAGTACCCGCAGGCGCTCGCCGGCATCGTGCGCGAGGCGCTGCGCACCCCACAGACCGACGACACGTTCTTCCACCAGCTCGTCCAGCTCTCCTTCTTCCAGGATCGGCAGTGGCTGGCCGGGCGGGAGGCCGAGCGGAGTGTGCGGGCCGCCGACGACTGGCAGCGCGACGTGCTCGGCTACTTCGTACTGAAGGCACGCGCGATCCTGGAGGAGTACCCGGGTCCTGGTCGACCTGGCCCGACGCCTCATCCTGCTCTGGGCGGAAGTCCGCGCCCGGCCTGGGCGGAGCGCGAGGTGACCTGGTTCGCTGACCTGCTTCAGGACGTCGTCCACAGCGACTTCGGCACGATGGCGGTCAGCCCAGCGGAGATCATCAACGAGCTGATCCGGGACAGGTGCTCCCGCTGGTCCACGAGCTGACCCTGGGCGTACAGGCGGCGGCGCACGTGACCACTGCCCAGTCGGAGGCCGGAATCGTCATCTCCCCCGCGGACGAGCAGCGGATGCTCTTCGCCTCGGCTGCGCACCTGGGAGAAGCGGGGGCGGGAACTCTCTCCGGAGCTGCACGAGGCGGTCGGCGCCGAGATCGCGCTGTGCGCCACGATCTGCGCGTTCTTCTTCATGACCGGCGTCTCCCGGGTCTGGGACGTCCGCGCCGACACCTGGAACGAACTGCTGCGCCAACAGCAGTGGGACTACCAGAACATCGGCCTGATCCGGCTGAAAGAAGACCCAGATTCTCAACGAGTGACGGCTACGTCGCACGCCTGCGGGTGTACCTCCAGGCGGTCAACGGCTTGCCGCTCAGTGAGAAGGACAGCAACCGGCGCCGCGAGGTGCTGAACCAGGTCACCGAGTGGACCAACGAAATCAACCGGCTACGCCGGGGCTTGTGAGGCGATCGTGGACACCCGCAATCCGTACGTCATTCTCGGGATTCCGTTCGGCTCCTCCCGTGAGGAGGCCAACCTCGCCTTCGCCCGGCGGGCCAAGCGCCTGCGCGGCAGCGGCGACCGGCGGCAGCTGACCGACCTCACCTGGGGCTTCTACATGATCGACGAAGCGATCAGCCATCCGGACGCGGCCATGGAGATCTACCGGATCCCCGCCGATCCGCAGGCGTTCGAGGCCGACGGCGCGGGAGTGTTCCGGCCACCGCCCGAGCTGCTCCGGGCCCGCGGCCCGGCGACACCGCCGCAGCGTTCCGCTCGCTCCAGGCCCTGCGCCGCGCAGGCAGGCCCGGGGGAACTGCTGCGCGCACGGGCCGCGCAGGTTCCGGTACCGCAACCCTGACCGCCCACCCATTCATCGAAGGGACTTCGTGGTTCACGTGAGAGGCGCAAAGCTCCAGCAGGCCCTTGCCGACGTGCTCAAGACGCTGGATCAGCTCGACCGTCGGCTGGAGAAGATGGAGACGATCCTCCTCGTCCGGGAGCCGGGCAGCGTTGCCGCTGCCGAGGCGTACGAGGGGCTGCGTCGGCAGGTCGTCAACGCCGTGTCGGAGCGGCTGCTGCACCTGTCGCAGCTGGTCCAGTTCGATGTGGCCCTGCGCCAGGGCGCGACTGCGGACGAGATGGTGCGGCTGCTCGACGGCTGGCTGGAACAGGCGTCCCTGCGTCGGGTCGTCGACCCCCACCATGCCGAGCACGAACTGCTCTACGACCTGGTGTCGGACGCCGGCGGTCCGCTGGAGATCCTGGCCCCGGCGTACGTCGACTCGGTCAACGGACGGGTGATCCGCACGGGCCGGGCCCTGGCGAGGTCCGTTGCGGCACAGCCCGATCCCGACGCCGACCGTTG
>CAWCFK010000024.1:0-14692 GCA_963794685.1 uncultured Actinomycetota bacterium
AGCCGGCCCCGCCGGACTGACGGACATCTGCCCGATGGTTGGCCGTGCACGCCATCGGTCAGACAGTTAGAATTATCTATCTGATTTGCCCAACCTGGCCAACGTGACGCTCCGTTACGGTCTGCGGGGCGCGGTTCGTCTTCGGCCGCTCCACTTGTGCCAACTAGGGCGGGGGAGCGACGAGATGGCGGACACGCTGCAGGAATCGGCGGCAAACGCCCCCTTTCGAGCAAAACTTCATAGTGTGCTCCGTCGCTCAGTGACGAACGACGAGGCGAACTGGAACATGTTCGCCTCGGACTGGTACTACGCGCAGAACTACGCGTTGCTGCGCGACGACGACCACGAGATCGTGACAAGGATTCGGGATTTCCTCGCGGCGACCGGTCTGCGGAAGGCTCGCGGCATTGACGTGGGCACCGGAACGAACCTCTATCCGGCGCTGGCGATGTTGCCGTTCTGCCGCAGCATCGAGTTGCACGAGTACTCCACCAGCAATGTCGCCTGGTTGCGGCGCAGTACCCGGGCGATGGACCCGCGCTGGGAGCAGTTCTGGTCGGTGTACCGGCAGCAGCCCGTGTATGCCGAGGTCACCGACCCCGGCAAGCGGCTGGCCAAGCTGGCCCGGGTCCGCCAGGCCAGCGTGTTCGACCTGCCCGAGCGCCGCTACGACGTGGCGACGATGTGCTTCCTGGCCTGCTCGCTCTCCACCGATCTCGACGAGTTCGGCCGTGCTGTCGGGGCGTTCGTGGGCTGTCTGAAGCCGGGCGCGCCGTTCGCGGCGACCTTCATGGAGCGGTCCGAAGGGTACGAGGTCGACGGAGTCGCATTTCCCGCAGTGAGTATCGAATCCTCCGATGTGGAGAGAGCGCTGGAGCCGCTCGCGTACTCTGTCGACATCAACCGGATCACCACCAGCAAGCCGCTCCGCGAGGGGTACAACGGCGCCATGATCCTCGCGACCGGCCGGGTCCGCGGCTGACGGTGGGGTGACAGGCGGAGGGGCGGGCCGCGCATGAGGATCCAGCCGCGACAACAGCTCCTGGAGATCTGGCGGGCCACCGCCGCCTACTCCTACCGGGTCGGTCCGCCGCCCGGCAACGCACGCCGGCAATGGGTCTGGGACGGCCGCCGGGAAGCCAACTCGGTCTCCGACGCCGAACAGTTGCTCAGCATCATGTTCCCGGCCACCGAGATCCCGCGGTTCCGGCTGGACCGGCCGGACGAGACCGACGAAGAGGTGTTGACCTCCCTCGCCCTGCTCGGCGACGCCACCCAGATTCCGCGCCTGCTGGTCGAGGTGGCGATCGACTACTTCACCCGCTACTCCCGCGAGGACGGCACCCCCATCTTCTCCGGCGGCGGCTACCTCTACCCGGTGCAGGACGACGAGACGGTCACCGCCGAACAGTCCGACCTGGACGTGGTGGAGAGCTTCGCCAGCTCCCTGACGCTGACGTTGGCGGCGCTCGGCTTCGCCAAGGTGTTCGCCGTCGAACTGGTCCGCGCCGACCTCAAGGAGCAGGTCCGGCACCTGGAACGGCTGGCGAACCGGCGGCTGTCGGCGGCCATGGTCGGGCTGCTGCGCAGCTTCGCGATCAACCACTTCGACTACGCCTCGGACGAGGGCCGGGTGCTGCTGCGTACCGTCAACCAGGCGAAGCTGCCGCCGCGCCGGGCCGCCGAGGCGCTGCGGGCGGCGCTGCGGGACACCTCGGCCGGCCTGCGCGACCTCACCTTCGGGGTCGAACGCGAGCGGGTACAGGACATCGACAGCACCGGGCGGCTGTTCGAGTGCGGGTGGTCCTGGGGGATCACCACCGACGCGCCGAAGATCGACTTCGCGGTGGACGCCGGTGAGCAGCGCACCGGGTACGCGCTGGACAAGCCGTACCTGTACTTCACGGTGGTGGCCCTGGACGGCATCGCCGAGCTGTTCTCCGAACGTACCCGGCAACTCGGTCTGCTCGACGACGACCAGGCCCGGCTGGCCTCGGCGCTGCGCATCCGGTGGGACCTGACGCAGAAGTACTGGGCCACCATCGCGACCTTCGGCCCCGGGCCGGGCCGGCTGCGCTGGCCGCTGGAGGACATCCCGTGGCGCACCGTGGACCGCGCCGAGTCGGACTTCTTCTCGCTGCTGGTGACCTCGATCTCCGCCCGCGACCTGGGCGGGCGGCGGGACAGCGACGCCGATCTGGCCCGGCTCGGCCGGGTGCTCAACGAGTTGGCCGACCGGGGCCGGATCACCCGCCGCGCCTTCGAGAACGACCAGGCCGTCTTCCTGCACCATCCCGGTGTGTCGATGGTGCTGGAGGGCACCGAGGCGTTCGGTCCGGAGCTCAAGTGGGTGGCCACCGACTTCGCCCCGCTGCTGCTCAAGCGGGTGGTGCTGATCGCCGGCCTGATCAGCGACATCCGGTTGCGCGGCAGCCTGATCGACCTGGCCGACGACATCTGGGAGCACATCGACACCCGGCGCCTCGAGTCGGGCGTGGGCCGGGCGCTGTGGGACCAGCCGGCCAACGCCTTCCAGAAGTTCACCGAACACTTCGACCGGCCCAGTTGGCACCACACCCTGCGGGTGGTGGAGAGCCTGGCGCTGGCGGCCAGGTTGGCCGACGCCCACCCGCCGCGCAGCGAGCAGGTCGCCAGCCTCGCCCACGACCTGCTGGCCGAGGCCGAGCACCTGTTCGACCAGGAGTTGCTCGGCGCACCCGAGCAGACCGACGCGCCGCTGCGGATCAAGTTGGAGATCAACCGGGACCGGCTGCGGCGCTGCCGGGAGATCGTCGCGGACCGGCCGGCCAGCGCCACCGCGCTGCTCCTGGAGGTGCTGCGGGACCTGGACCAGTTGGCTGCGGCCCGGCAGAACCCGGCCGGGGCGCTGTAGCGGTGCTGGTCGTCGCGATCTCCGACAAGGGTGGCACCGGGCGTTCGGTGACCGGCGCCAACGTCGCGTACCGGCGGGCCGTGCAGGGCAGCGACGTCGCCTACTTCGACTTCGACTTCGGCTCGCCGACCGCCGGCACGATCTTCTCCGTCGACGGCTTCGAGCGCGGCGCGTCCGCCCGGGACGGCCTGCACGCCTACCTCGCCGGGCGGGTGGAGCAGCCGTGCCGGTTGGACGTCTGGAAGGACTCCGACCGGGACAGCCTGCGCGACCGGCCAACCCGGGCCGGTGATCTGGTGCTGTTCCCGGGCGACGAGGGCGGCGGCGAGTTCCCGGCCACCGAGGCGGCGGTGGCCAACTGCATCCGGCTGTTCCGCCGCGCCGAGGAGGAGTTCGAGGTCAGCCTGCTCGACCTGTCCGCCGGCCGGTCGCACGCCGTCGAGTTGGTGCTGCGCGCCACCGCCAGCCCGCAACTGCGCCACGTCACCACCCGCTGGCTGGTCTTCCACCGGTGGACCCGGCAGCACATCATGGCCGCCAGTGGCCTGGTCTACGGCGCGGACGGCATCCTCGACCACGGGCGTCGGGTCAACCATGACCCGGCGGAACTGGCGCGCTCGGTCCGGTTCGTGCGGACCGCTGTGGTCGACCCGAACTCCGACCTGGCCGGGCTGCGCGCCGAGCAGGGAGCCTGGCTGCGCGCCACCCACCGGGACCTGCAGCAGCTCGCAGCCGGCCACAAGGTCGGGCGCAGCAGGGTACTCGGCGAGGTGCCACTCGACCCGGTGCTGCAGTGGCGGGAACAGTTGATCAGCGACTGGGACATCAACATCCGGCACATCGCCAACCGGGCCACGGTGGCCGCCTTCGAGTCGCTCGCCGCCCGCCTCGACGACCCGGAAGCCTGGAGCGAACGGTGAGCCCCGGCGAGCCGCCCGAGACCGGGCCGGCTGCGGCGGTGGGCGGGCCGGTGGTGGTCGACGCCGGGGCGGGGACCGAGGAGGCCGAGTTCGCCGAGGCGACGGCCGTCGAGCGGGTCGCGGCGGTACCGATGGCGCACCTGTCGGTGGAGATCGGCCACCTCTACATGGAGGACTTCGCCGCCCGCAGCCGGGACGAGTTGGTGGCCTACTTCGCCCGGCTCGCACCGTGGGTCGCCGCAGCGCGGGCCAGCCTGCCGGTGCCCCGGCCCCGGGTCAGTACCTGCTTTCTCGTCGACGACTACTTCACCCGGGACACCGCGCCCGGGCAGGTGCTCCCCGCCGTGCTCGCCGCTGCCGGGGAGGCCGGCCTGACCATCGACTACGTGGCCAGGGAGGCGGCCTGCGCGACGATCGGCGCGGTGCGCCCGGCGGAGCTGGTACTGGCCCGGCTGGTGGCCGAGCCGCCGCCGGGCAGTACCGGTGGTCGGCCGCCGCCACAGGTCGCCGGCTGGCTGAGCAACGGGGTACGCAGTCCGGTGGCCGAGCTCGACCAGGCGATGCGGGACACGCCGCAGTGGCAGCCGCCGAGCGAGAACGGCGCGAACCGGCACTCGATCTTCGTGGACGTGCAGCTCTCCAGCGGGCCGGCGGAGCAGCGGCTGTGGTCCTGCCCGTTCCTGTCGTCGGTGTGGCAGTTGCTGCGGCTGGGCGCGCTGCGCGGGTACGGGTCGGCGGTGTGGACGGCGCAGCCGTGGCCGCAGGAGTACCCGCAGCGCTGGGCGGACCTGCCGGCGTTGCTGGCCACCCGGCCCGGGGTGGCGCCGTTCGCCGCGCACCGCACCGTGTCGTTGTTGGACAGCCGGTTCCTGCCGGTGGAGCACGCGGTGCGCACCATCCTCGGCCAGTACCTGACCGCCCCCGCGGTACTCGCCCGGCTGGTCGAGGCCGCCGGGCGGGACGGGCTGGCGCTGCCGGACGAGTTGGTCGACCGGATCGGGTACGCCTTCGTCACGCCCTGACGGTCTGGCTGCGCTGGCCCGGGTCACGTGGGTCGCCGGGCGTTCCGGCTTCCTCCCACAGCGCCGCGAAGCGCGCCGCCTGCCGCCGTACCCGGCTCGGTTCGGTGACCAGCGTGGTGCTCACGATCACCGGCTGGTGGGTGCCGTCCGGCCAGGGCGAGGACGGAATGGCCTGGTAGCACAGTTCGTCGTCGACCACGATGAAGTCGGTGAAGTACTCCAACCGGTTGGCGCTGCGCCGGGCCGACGGGCGCAGTACCCGGACGTCGACGCCGATCGCCGCGTGCCGGGCAACCACACTGCGCAGGTCGTCCTCGTCGTTCATGGCGTCCGGCCGGTCGATGACGAAGAGCCGGCGGATGGTGAGGTTGCCCTGCCGGATCGCCTCGTGCTGCGCCTGCAGGTAGCGCTCGCCGAGCTCGCTGTCCCACAACCCACCGTCCACGAAGCCCTTGCCGCCGTCCACAGTGGTCAGGCTGATCGCGTCAAGACGCCGGCGGGCGGCCCGGGGCAGGCCCAGCAGCCAGTCCCGGTCCTCGCCGTCGTAGACCGCGTCGGCCTCGTCGGCAAGGCACTTGAGCAGCCGGTCCAGCCGATCGATCTCGTGCTGGGCAAACCGGGTCACGACCGACTCCCCGGCGTGCATCTCGACGGCGTTGCGGGCCAGTTGGGCGAGTACCCGGGGCTGCAGGCCGGCCTCCTCCAACTCGCTGAACAGCTGGGTACTCGAATTGATCTTCGCGATCTGCGCGGTGAGCTCACGCTGCTGCTCGGTGCTGTGCCGCTGGAAACTGTCCCGGGCGGCGCGCTGGGATTCGGCGAGGTCGTCGAGGCGGCGTTCGACCTCGATCAGGAACTGCACCACCACGGCGATGCCGGAGACGAAGACCGACACCCCGACGCCTACCACCAGCTCGGCCTTGGGTGCGTTGAGGGCCTGGGAGAGGACGAACGCCAGGACGCCCAGCAGGAGGCTCAGCCCGATCTTGGTCAGCATCCGGACCAGCGGGTTGCCTCTGGTCGGTGTAGTGGTCTCTGCAGTCATGTCATCCCGTCTACGGCAGGGCGGTCGAACTTTCGATCGCGGTCAGCGCCACCAGATCACGGACACGGTCGACGTTGACCTGCCATTGCCGGGAAAGCCCCGGGCGGCGTTCCAACGACTGCCACACCGACGTCAGCGCGGGCGCGACACGCGCGCCCGGCATCCACAGGTGCGCCAGGAAGTCGAGGGCCGGCAACAGCCGGCGCAGCACGGCGCGCCGTGGGCCGGCGCCGATGCCGCTGCGCTCCACCAGGTTCAGCAGCGTGGTGAGCAGCCAGTCGTGCAGCGCCAGGTCCTCACAGAGGGCTGCCTGGTCGGCCAGGGGCGCGTCGCTGTGCGGCAGCCGGAGGGTGCGGGTGGTCCGGTCCAGGACCGCGAAGCCGACCGGCCGACGCCCGGGACCCGGCGGGTCGACGGTCCAGCGCAGCCGGGTCCGCACCGTCCGGAACGGCGCCCGGTGGTCCAGCTCCACCCGCTCCTGTACCCGGTCGAGTGCCCGCCCGCTGATCGCCGCCAGGTCCAGCTCGCCGGGGCGCGGAGCGCGCAGCAGCCCCTCGGTCAGCTCGCCGGCTGAGGCGCGCGGGTGCAGGCACTCCACCACGCCGGGCTGCGCCAGGTAGTGCGACCAGGGCAGCCGCCGACCCGCCTCGGCGCGGAGTACCCGCAGGTGGGCTGAGCCCTGCACGACGTGACCACCCACGATCACCGACCGGGACGCCGCAGTGCCGATGCCACGCACCCGTGCGCCCGAGGACACCGGCAGCGCGCAGTCCACGCCGGTCAGCTCGTCGGGCGAGACCACGTAGCCGGCCGGGCGTTCCGAGCGGCGGATGTGTTCGCCGAGGCCGTGATCCAGCAGCCGGGCGGCGTCCACCGCAGCGACCGCCACCGAGTTGTGCAGCAGCCCCGTGTGGATCTCGCCCATGATCGCCAGTTGCTCGGCCAAAACTGGTCATCCTCAGCCGTCGTCGGATGGATGGACTTCCATTGGAGCTCAGTATCGGCGACTCGGGCAACCGTCGGTCGGTGCTCGGCTGCACACAGTAGTGCATAGGCGTCGATGACCGTTAATGTGTGCGGGTGGCCGGAGCTCCATCGTCCGATGTGGTGGTGATCGGCGCGGGCGTCAGCGGCCTGACCACGGCGGTCTGCCTGGCCGAGGCGGACCTGCGGGTCCGGGTGCTGGCCAATCGGGCTCCGCGAGCCAGCACTTCGGCCGCGGCGGGGGCGAGTTGGGGGCCGTACCTGGTCAGCGACCCACGGATCGGGCAGTGGAGCACGGACACCCTGACGGTGTTCGAGGCGCTCGCGGCCGACGGGCCACCGGCGTGTGGAGTGCGCCTGGTGGCCGGAGTGGAGGCGGCACTGGTCGACGTCGAGCCGCCGCAGTGGGCCCGCGAGGTCACCGGATTCCGGCTCTGCACGCCGGCCGAGCTGCCGGCCGGGTACCGGGTGGGTTGGCGGTACACGATTCCGCTGCTGGACATGCCGGCGTACCTGGCCTACCTGCAGCGCCGGCTGGCGCGGGCGGGTACCCGGGTGGAGAGCGCCGAGGTGGACTCGTTGGCGCAGTTGGCCGGCTCGGCACCGGTGCTGGTCAACTGCACCGGCTTCGGCGCGGCCCGGCTGGTACCGGACGCGGGGTTGCGGGCCACCCGCGGGCAACTGGTGGTGGTGACGAACCCCGGCATCGAGGAGTTCTTCCAGGAGCACGACGAGAGCGACGAACTGACCTACATCCTGCCGCACGGCCGGCACGTCGTCCTCGGTGGCAGCGCGGTGCCCGGCGACGGTCCGCTGCAACCGGACCGGCACATCGCAGCCGGCATCCTGCGCCGCTGCATCCGGGTGCAGCCGGCGCTCGCCGCCGCCGAAGTGCTGGAACACCGGGTGGGGGTACGCCCGAGCCGTACCCCCGTGCGGTTCGGCTGGGGCGGGGACGTGCGGCCCCGGGTGTTCCACAACTACGGCCACGGCGGCGCCGGGGTGACCGTCTCCTGGGGCTGCGCGCACCAGGCTGCCACCGAGATCTGCGCGGCGCTGCGCGGATAGCCCACCGCGTGGGCGCGGGCCAGCAAGCGCCCCGCGTGGGGGTGGGCCGGCCGCTTGAGCGTGGGCAGCCTGCCGGCTGTGGGCCCGCGCCGCCGCGGGCGGGGAATGGGTCAGACCAGGCCGGTGCGGACGGCGTGCAGGGCGGCCTGCGTGCGGTCCTGTACGCCGAGTTTGGTGAGGATGGCGCTGACGTGTGTCTTCACCGTCTTCTCGGCGAGCCCGAGAGCGCCGGCGATCTCCCGGTTGGACCGGCCGCGGGCCAGTTCGGCGAGCACCTGCCGCTCGCGGGCGGTCAGCCGCACGGTGACGACGTCCCGGTCGCCGCGGGCCAGCAGCGCGGCGACCTCCGGGTGCAGCAGCACATGCCCGGCGTGCACTGCGCGGACGGCGGCGGCCAGCGCGGAGGGCTCGACGTCCTTGAAGACGTAACCGGCCGCGCCGGCCCGGATCGCCGGCAGGACGGCGGCCGGCTCGGTGAAGCTGGTGACCACCAGCACCCGGGTGGACAGGCCGCGCTCGCGCAGCCCGTGCAGCGCGCTCACCCCGTCACCGTCGGGCATCCGCAGGTCGAGCAGGACGACGTCGGGGTGCAGGGCGGCGACCTGCTCGACACAGCGGGCCGCCGAATCGGCCTCACCCACCACCGACAGGTCGGGTTGCAGGTCGAGAAACGTGCGCAAGCCTTGGCGTACCACGGGATGGTCGTCAACCACCAGGATCCGGATCACGCGGGCACCACCAGGCGGACCGTGGTGCCCGCGCCCGGCTTCGACTCGACGCTGAGCCGGCCGCCGACGGCGCGGACCCGTTCCCGCATCGAGGCCAGGCCGAGCCGCCGCCCGGCCCGGGTCGGCACGTCGACCGCGAAGCCCGCGCCGTCGTCCACGACGGTGACCTCGACCGAGCCGGCTGTCACCCGGGCCCGCACCGCCACCGTGCCCGGCGCGGCGTGCCGCAGCGCGTTGTGCAGCGCCTCCTGGACCACCCGGAAGACGGCGGACTCGACCGCCGGGGACAGCCGCGGCAGTGGGTCGCCCTCGAACGCCACGGTCGCCGCGTGCACCCGGTCCAGCAGGTCGATCTGCTTGCGCAGGGCCGGTTCCAGGCCGTCGCCGGTCAGGTCGACCGGGCGCATCCCGACCACGATGGCGCGCAGTTCGTCGGCGGACTCGCCGGCCAACCGGATCACCGTGTCCAGCTGGGTGGCCGCACCGGCCGGGTCGGCGCCGGCCAGCAGGGTGGCCGCGGCCTGGGCGGTCAGCCGCAGGCTGAACAGCTTCTGCGCGACCGCGTCGTGCAGGTCGTGGGCGATGCGCTGACGTTCGGCCACAATGGACAGCTCCCGGCTCTGTTCGTAGAGCCGGGCGTTGACGATGGCGATGGCCGCGTGTGCGGCGAGCAGTCGCAGCAGTTCCTCGTCGGCGGCCGTGAAGCCGCCCGGGGTGCGCTTGTTGGCCAGGAAAACCTCGCCGAGGATCTCGTCGCCGTCCACGATCGGCACGCCGAGGAACGCGGTCATCTCCGGGTGCGCGGCGGGCCAGCCCTCGAACCCGGGGTGGGCGCGGATATCGGCCAGCCGCACCGGTCCGGGGCTGCGCAGCATCGCCCCGAGCAGGCCGTGCTGGCGGGGCAGTGGGCCGATCGCCGCCCACTGCGCGTCGCTCACCCCGACCGCGAGAAACTCCGCGAACGAACCATGATCATCGGGTACCCCCAGTGCGGCGTACTCGGCGTCGAGCAGTCGCCGGGCCGCCTCCAGGATGGTGCGCAGCACCTCCCGTACGGACAGGTGCGCGGTCACCGCGAGGACGGCGGCGCTCACCTCGCGCAGCTCGTCCCGCCCCTGGCCGCGATCCTCCATCCCGCCACGCTACCCACTGCGGCCCGATGCCTGGGTCGGCGCTGTTCGCGGTCGTCTCTCATTTCCGGGTGGCGGGGGTGGGTGCGTGGGTGGCGGCGGCTGCCCGGGCCAGCGTGACAGTCGTCCCCAGGCCGACGGCGAAGGTGCCCGCCACCACCAGCAGCAGGACGGCAGCGGGGGCGGGGTACCAGTCGACGATGGCCCGCAGCGTGTCGGGGATCGAGCTGACTCCCGAACCCTCCGGCGCCCACCGCAGGCCGGTGATGTACCCGGCATTCAGGGCCTGCATGGCCACCGCGAACGCGAACACCGCCAGCGGCAGCCACGAGCGGATTCTCGGGGCGAGGCGGGCCGCGCCGGTGAGCGCGACCAGGGTCAGCCCGGCCAGCCCGCCGGCGAGGTACCGGCCCTGGATGCCGGCGACCCGGTCGGTGGCCGCGAAGAACTGCCAGCCGCCGGCCAGCACCAGGACAGTGAGGGCGCAGCTGGGCAGGATCAGGACGAGCATGGCAAGCCGGCGGCCGCGGTCCAGGGCAATGGCGGTGAGGACGGCCAGCACGGTCAGCCCACCGGCGAGCCAGGCCAGCCACGGCAGCAGCCCGTGCGTGGTGCCGAAGAAGTTGTTGCCCATCAGGATCAGATTCCGAACCATGAACTCCCAGCCGCCGTCGCTCCACGGCCGCTGGGCGGCCAACGGCACCGGATCCCGGTACAGCCCGTTCGGCTGAACGATGCCGTAGGCGAGCTTGTTGTGCAGCCACCAGGCCAACCCCGGCAGGCTCGCCGACCACGCGATGAGCAGCCCGACGGCCGCCGACCACAGTCGCCGGGCGGTGCGCTGTTGGAGGGCCGCGACCAGGTAGGCCGCCCCGACCCAGCCCGGGATCACCAACGCGAACCCCTTGGTGAGCAGCGCCAGCGTGCTCAGCGCACCGATCAGCAGCGCGGTACGCCGGCTGGTGTCGCCGGTCAGCACCCTGGTGATCAGCAGCGTGATCGCGGCGAAGAGCACCAGCAGCAGGTTGTCGTTGTTGATGGAGGTCTGCTCGGAGCTCAGGTTCGGAATCGCCAGCGGTACCAGGGCGGCGACGACCGGCAGCGGGTTCGGCAGCGCGAGTCGGCGGGCGGCGGCCCACAGCAGCAGCGGCAGAGCCAGGCAGAGCACGCCGTTGGCGTACCGCAGCAGCAGCATCACCAGACCGAACGGCGCATGCTGCCAGTGCGCGATCAGCACCAGCGCCCCGGCGCTGAGCAGGTAGTAGGCCGGTGGGTGCTGGACGAGGTGATTGAGCGGCTGACCGGTGCTGTCCGACCCGCCGGTGGCCAGGTAGGACGGCCGCTTCGACCATGCCGGCGCGGGTGCACTGGTCAAGTCGCGTAACCCCGGCGGCCGGACATCCGCCGCGCGACTGCCCTGGGTGGCATTCAGGGTGCCGGGCGCCGGCCACGGCCAGGCCGAACCCTGGGCGACCTGCGCGATGAGGTCGATGTGCATGCGCTCGTCAGGGTGTGCGAGGTTGGGGAACAGCGCGGTCTGGCAGAGGGCCACCCCGAGGTTGAGGGCCACGATCAACCAGATGAGGCCGGGTACCCGGGCCAGGGTGCGCGCGAGCGGGCGGGGGTTGTCGCGCCGATCCGGGCAGGGCTCCGGTGCCTGCTGACCGGTCGGTGTGGTCGGATCGCGCCCGGCCGTGATCATCCGTCGCTTCCTCCACTCGTTCCAGCTGGAACATACATTGCATTACCGGCTCTTTTCCGGATATCTCCCGCATTGATCAGGCGGTTTGCGACTGGTCCTAGGTCCAAGGTCCCGGGTCAGCGCCGGCCGCGGACCGATCCGGACCCGGACGCGCCGGCCTAGCGTCGAGATCATGAATAAGACAGCGATCGTCACCGGCGCGTCCCGGGGGCTGGGCCGGGCACTGGCGCATGGACTGGTGGCCGCCGGCTGGCGGATCGTGATCGACGGGCGTAGCCGCGCCGATCTGGACGCGGTGGCGGCGGAGCTCGGGCCGGCCGCCACCGCGCTACCCGGCGACGTCACCGACCCGGCGCACCGAACCGCGCTGGTCGCCGCCGCCACCGAACTCGGCGGCATCGACCTGCTCCTCGCCAACGCCGGCATCCTCGGCCCCAGCCCGCAGCCCGTCCTGGCCAGCTACCCGCTGGACGTGCTGCGCGAGGTGTACGAGGTCAACGTGTTCGCCCCGCTGGCCCTGGCCCAACTGGCGCTGCCCAGCCTGCGGGCCCGGCGCGGCATCCTGGCCCTGGTCACCTCCGACGCCGCGGTGCGGCCGTACCCGGGCTGGGGCGGGTACGGATCGGCCAAGGCGGCACTGGAGCAGGCGGGCGCGGTACTGGCGGCCGAGGAGCCGGCGGTCACCGTATGGCGGGTCGACCCCGGCGACCTGCGTACCCGGATGCACCAGGAGGCCTACCCGGGTGAGGACATCACCGACCGGCCGCTGCCCGAGACGGTGGTGGCCCCGTTCCTGAAGCTGCTGGCCGAACGGCCACCGGGCGGGCGGGTGAGTCTGGCGTGACCCGGCTGTGGCTGCCGTACCAGGTCCGCGACCTGCCCGCCGCGGAGCAGTTCCTCACCGACCGGCTGGGGCTGACCACCGTCGACTGGTGGGACCGGCCCGGCGAGTCCGGCCGGGTGCTGGCCGGCATCGACCCCGGTGGCAGCGGTGCCGGCTCCGGCTCCGGCGGTTGCGGGCCGGCGGATGGTGGCCCGGTGCTGGAACTGGTCACCGGGCCGGTCGACCGGGCTCTGCCGCCAGCCTTCGAACTGCCTGACCGGGCCGGCGTGGACGCGCTGCACCGGCGTTTTGCGGCCGCTGAGATCACCCGTCCGCCCGGCCGCTACCCGCGCGGCCACTACGGCTTCGAGGTCCGCGCGCCCGCCGGCTTCCCCCTGATGATCTGGAGCGAACGATGAGCGTCATCGACTTCACCCTGCCCGCCGTTCTGGAGGCGGACGCCCCGCCGGAGGCGCGTGGCCTGGCCCGGGACTCGATCCGGCTGCTGGTCGCGCGGCGAAGTACCGGCGCACTGTCGCACCACCGGTTCACCGATCTGCCCGGCCTGCTGCGCCCCGGCGACGTGCTGGTGGTGAACACCTCCGGCACCCTGCCGGCCGCCCTGCCGGTCGACGGCGGGGCGCTGTGGCTGCACCTTTCCACCGTCCGGCCGGACGGTGACTGGCTGGTCGAACTGCGCCGTCCGGGGGAGCGCGGCAAGGCCAGCGCGCCGATGCGGGACGGCCGGGTGGGACAGCGGCTGACCCTGCCCGACGGCGGCGTCGCGGTACTGCGCGAGGCGTACTCGGCGGGTCGGCTGTGGCGGGCCGCCATCACCGCCAGCCGACCGGTGCCGGAGCTGCTGCAGCGCTACGGCGAGCCGATCCGGTACTCCTACGTGCCCCGGCGCTGGGGGATCGAGTACTACCAGACGGTGTTCGCCACCACCCCCGGCAGCGCCGAGATGCCCAGCGCCGGCCGACCGTTCACCGACCGGCTGGTCACCCAGCTGGTCAGCGCGGGCGTGCAGGTCGTGCCGGTGTTGCTGCACACCGGGGTGGCCTCGCCCGAGGCGCACGAGCGGCCGTACCCGGAGCACTACGCGGTACCGGAGCACACCCGGCGGACAATCCGGCAGGCACGGGCGGCCGGCGGCCGGGTGATCGCGGTCGGCACCACGGTGGTACGCGCCCTGGAGTCCACTGTGGACGGACCGCTGACCGGCTGGACCGACCTGATCGTCACCGCGCAGCGCGGCGTACGTCTGGTCGACGGGCTGCTCACCGGGTTCCACGAGCCGCGCGCCTCGCACCTGGACATGCTCGCCGCGTTCGCCGACCCGCAGCTGCTCGGGGCCTGCTACACGGCGGCGGTCGACGGCGGCTACCGCTGGCACGAGTTCGGGGACGTGAACCTTTTGCTCCCGTAGGAGTGAATATTGGCCCTTGCCTATGGCGTGGCGGAATGCATTGAGGGCACCATCAGGGGGATCCCGCGACCCCCCCTGGTGAGGTGCCCCGATGCGTTCCCGCTTACGTGTGCTCATCCCCGTCCTGCTCGCGTCCATCGGCGTGCTGGCATTCGCCGCGCCGGCCGCAGCCGCCGCGCCGGCCGACAAACCGGCCGTGCTGTCGTCCTGGACCCAACCCAGCACCGCCAGTCGCAACGCCTGGAACTCGGCTCGGGCCAACCAGTCGGCCTGGTCCGCGTACGGTTTCGACTGGAGCACCGACTACTGCTCCGACTCGCCCGACCAGCCGCTCGGCTTCGACTTCCGGATCCCCTGCTGGCGGCACGACTTCGGCTACCGCAACTACAAGGCGATCGGCGCCTTCAGCGCCAACAAGAGCCGGCTCGACGACATGCTCTACTTCGACCTGCTCGCCAAGTGCGCCACCTACAACGTGCTGGTCCGGTCCTCCTGCAACGGCCTGGCCTGGACCTACTACCAGGCCGTCCGGGCATTCGGCTCGCTGCAGATCAGCGACGCCCAACTGCGCTACTACGCCCAACTGAAGTCCGACGCCCTCGCCTCGGCCCCCACCGGCGCCAGCTGACACCCTGCGCCGCTCGACGCCACCTCACCCGCCCCGCTCGGCCTTCCGCCGAGCGGGGCGGGTTATTCCGGCCACCCGTCCCACCGCCCAATCGGACCGCCACTCAAGTGGGCGGTTGTCGGGGTCCCAACCCCCGCTCAAAGCCCGTCAACACCCCACTTGACACCGCAACAATCCCCGGGCGGCGGGGTCGCCCCCACGAGCGCCCCCCATTGCCGCCGCGGCGCGGTGCGGTCGTCGGGCTGCCCCGGATCCGACTGCACCGAATGGGGCGCTTGGTGGCGGGTCGGGTCGACGGCGTTGGCGACGGCGTCGGGCTT
>CAWCFK010000025.1:0-108303 GCA_963794685.1 uncultured Actinomycetota bacterium
CGCGGTCTGATTCCCTCGCTGGCGAGTTGGACTTCGGCGATGAGGGTTTCGATGGCGGCCCTGCGTTTGAGCGGTGCGCCCGTGGCCATGATCGTGGCGAGGTAGTCGCGGATCTCGGCGATGACGCCCGGCGTGGGGTGGCCGGTGCCGTGGAGCAATTCGGCTTCGGGGTCGGCGTGGCGGGTTCGGAGGCCGGCGAGACGTTCCCGGAGTTCGCGGATGCGGGACCCGCGGTGGCGTCGTCCATGGTGCCGTGCTCGAACGCGGCGTGGTGCCTGTTGAGCGCTGCCTCGGCGTTGGCGATCTGCGTCGCGACGGCGGCGAGTTCGGCCTGGCGGTCGGTGGCGGCGCGGGCTCGGCCGGCTACTCTCGGCGGTCCGGCGGTCCGGCCGTGAAACGCGTCCGGCCGCGCCCCGCAGAGGGACGCGGCCGGGCTCGTCGGTCGGGTCAGGCAGCGGCGGAGTCGTCGGTGATGGTGAACACCAGCGGGCCGCCCGGAACGGGCTGGCTGCGGTTGTCGCCGATCAGGCCGTAGAAGCTGCGCAGGCCGCCGGCGTCGGTGAGGTCGAAGCCGATGGTGTACACGCCCGGGGTGAGCTGCCAGTAGGGCAGCCACAGTGAGATGGTGACACTGCCGTCGGCGAGCTGACCGGTGCCGCCGAAGGCCTGGCTGACGACGTTGCCGTTCGCGTCGTACATGTAGTAGCTGACGTCGTTGATCGGGGCGGTCAGGATGTCGGCGTGAATGGTCAGCTGCACATAGGTCGAGCTCAGCTGGCTGAACGGGACCGAGGTCTGGCTGAGCGTGGCGCTGGTCGCGTGCGGCGGGGTCGTGTCCGGGATCCGCGAGATGCTCATGCCCGGGTCCGGCGCGTTGAGGTAGCGGCTGCCGTAGACCGCCGCGTTCGCCGCCCCGTCCACGATGGCGATGCCAGTGATGGTGCAGCCGTCGCTGGAGGGGTACATCCGCAGCGGCACGGAGACGGTGCCGTCGGCCGCGACCGAGGCATTGCCCCACTGGGCGCACCCGTTGTCAGTGTCGACGTATACCGCGGAGATGCCCTTCGTCGCCCCGGTGACCGTGAAGGTCAGGTTGATCGTGACGTCGTTGCGCCAGTTGTCGACCGGGTTGGGGCTGACGCTGAAGCCGCTTGCGCTGAGCGTTGTGTCCGACGTGACCGTGACCGACTGGGACTGCGGGTTCTTGTAGGTCGACTGTGCGCCCGAGTTGCTGAACAGGGTGATCTGCGCGACCCGCCAGTTGCCCGCGGCCGCGCCGGCCGGCAGCGTCGAGACGATGCCGCATTCGAACTCGTACGGGGTGCTGCCGCCGCTGAAAATGCCGCAGGAGGCGCCCGTGCTCCAGTCGGTTGTCGTGTATTCGAACTGAGTGGTCACGCTCTGACCGGCGGGCCCGGCGAGCTTGATCGTGCCCTTCCAGAAGCCCGACTGCCAGTCCTGGACGTCGAAGCTGTACACCACGTCGGCGCTGCCCGCGCCCACGTAGACGAAGGGCCGCATCGGGGCGCTGTTCTGGTAGAGCGAGACCGACTGCAGGGACGGGCCGCTCGTGTCCGGCAGGGCGGTCGTGGCGATCGAGGCGCCGAAGGGCTCGAGCTTGGCCGCACCGAACGTGGCTGTGTCGCCGATGCCGTCGTCCAGCGTGATCTGCGTGACGTCCCAGGTCACCGCGGACGAACTGGCATACTGCGGCACCACGAACGTGTAGGTGTAGGTGGAGTCCTGCGGGGTGCCGGAGACGTACTGGACCGGGCCGCAGCAGGTGTTGCCGTAGGAGAACTGGACCACCTGCTCGTGCCCGATGTACGCATGCTGTGCGACATCGTGCATGCGGATGGTCACGTGCCCTGCGACCGTCGTCGCGTGCCGGTTCTTGTTCTTGACGGTGAAGGTCAGGTCGTCGGCGACGGCTCCGGCGGTGGAGTTCACGGTCGGCTGCGCGAACGACAGAGCGGAGATCGACAGCTTGCCAGCCGTGGCATCCGCGGCCTGGGCCGCAGAAGCGACGCCGACGACCGCGCCGGCCGTCACCGCCAGTGTCAACGCCCCGCGGGCTACACCGCGGGCGAAGTCAGAGATCATAAATGTGTTCTACCACCGGGGTCGCCCGCTGTGTGCCCCGCCGGACGAGACTGGCAAACGCCCAGAAATCTGCGTAACGGCCCTCCTGGCGCGGGAGTTCGGCGTCGGTGCCGGCCGTGACGATCCGCCCGGGTCGAAGCGCCGGTGATCACCAGCCGGACGAGCAGACAGGCCGCGCTGGCCGAGTCGGGCGACGGCCGCTCCTACAGCACGCGGTCGCCGCCAGAGGACGAGTCCGCGGGCCAATCCTTCGGAAAGGTACAACACCCAGATGGGTCCGGGGATCGAGACGTCCAGGCAGCGACCGACACCAGCGCCGGGTGGGCCAGCATGCCGCTCGTCGTCGTGCGCCACGGCGACGATTGACAGGCTCAGGGCCACTGGGCGAAGACGACCGCAGCCACCGCAGGCGGTACCTGCCGCAGTACGCCAGCCGCGATGGCGGGCTGTTTCGTTCGGCACAGGCCACAGATCCAGGGCAAACGGCTGATGGCAGCCAACGCAGCCCGCTTACGGCGGCGATCCAAGCGGCAAGTCGTTCGCCGTGAAGACAGGTGAGCATGTCGGTGGATGACCCAACGGCGGCGTACCGGATACTTCCGCGATGCGGGCCATCGTTTTCGACTTCTTCGGTACGCTCACTGACCCGGCCGCCGAGACTGAACGGCTCGCCACGTTCGCGGCCACGGCGGCGGTGCTCGGTGCGCCGGTCGACCGGTTCGGCACGGCGATGGCGCAAAGTTTCGCGCAGCGGACGGTCGGCGCGTACGGCGGGACCCGGGACACCCTGCTGGCAATCGCCCGGTCGTGCGGCGTCGAGCCCGATGATGCCCGGCTGCAGGCCGCTGTCGCAACTCACCGCGCGGGCGCTGAGCTGGTACGCAGGCCCCGCCCGGAGGCGCTTGCGGTATTGGATCAGTTGCGCGGTCACGGCTACCTGCTAGGGCTGATCAGCGACTGCTCCAGTGAGCTCTGCGAAGCATGGGCGGGTACGCCGTACGCCGCCCGGATCGACGCCGCGGTGTTCTCTTGGCAGGAGGGGCACCGCAAACCGGATTCCCGCCTGTACGCGACCGTGAGTGAACGGCTCGGTGTTCCGGCAGCGGAATGCTGGTTCGTCGGGGACGGCGGTAGCCGCGAGCACGACGGTGCACGTCGCGCCGGTATGCGGCCGGTCCTGGTTACCAACGCGGCGTACCCGGCTGCCCACGATCTGCGTACCGACCCGGACACATACCTTCCCGACGATCGGATCCATGACCTCACCAGCCTGCCTGCCCTACTCGGGCACCCTCCAGCTCACACCATCGCCGGGTGTTGAGGGCCACGGCGGACTCGACTGGCACGAGAAAGTCAGGCAGCACGGGCTGGCCACTCATGACGGGCGCACGGAGGCCACGTCCACGGTGATGGTGTAGAAGACGATCACCGGAAGGTCCGGGTTGGTGTTACGCGGCCAGCGCGGTTGGGACAGTGTCGGTTGTTTCGGGTGCGTCGTCCTCGACGAGGGGTGAGGCGGGCTTTGCCGAGGATTTCGACGCCCAGGTAGCGGCGTTGTTCGGTCCATTCGTCGGTCTGTTCGACAAGTACGGCGCCGACGGGTCGGATGATCGCCGCCCGGTTCGGGAAGATACCGACGACGTCGGTGCGGCGGCGGATCTCATTGTTCAAGCGTTCTTGCAGTTCGACCAGACCTGCCGCCAAATCTCGTGTGGGAAAACCGAAAACGCCAGCAGGTCTTCCGGTGCTCGTCCAAATGTGGAACGTGGCGGTCGCCAGGTCGTTGACGAGGTGTGAGCATGCCAGCCGGGTTGTCGTCGTGACACAACCCGACTGCGTCGTGGTCGTGGTCGGCCCCGGCTCCCGAAGATCGTCATGGCGGAGCCAGAAGTTGTTCCACTCACTCAGGAGCTGTACAAGCAGGCAGTGACAGTGTTGGCCGGCATGATCGTGGACTACTGGCGCCGCGAAGACGTTCATCGCCTTCGACCAGTCCATGCCGATCATGACAACGCGGTGGCGGACGGTTTGAGCTGTCCGGACGGCGACGGCGTCAACTCGCTCGACGGCGACCAGCCGCCAGCGGAAGGGTGAAAGTGCAGGCCGGGACGGTGGTGTGAGAGTTCTTGTACTGGGACCTCAGCTCCACTTCGGGTGTTATGTAAATAAGGCCCGAATTTTGTGCTGCCCTGAACTCGGCCGGGAAGCGCGTGGCCTGCGAATTTGCGCCGCGGGGCGGGGTTCGAGTCCCTTCAGGTCGCCTGGCCGTTCGGCTGATAGCGCCGACGTGGGTCGGAACTCATGGATGGCATGTGCGGCGGTTCAGGTTTGCTGGTAGCACGCTGCGGCGAAACGGCCGCTGACCACAGCGTGTACCAGCCTCTTGATCATCGCCGCGTCGGACGGCGCCTGATCGGCGCCGCAACGACACAACCCAAAGGGAAGTCGCGGCGGTAGCACCGGAGTCTCGCCCTCCACCATCCGCTTCTAGCCGATGAGCGGATGCTGAGCTATCGGTCAGACCCGTGGATGTGCCGCGCTTGCCCGGTGGTCGTAGCTCGTCGTTCGCGTCGTCTGCAAAGGCGCCGGTCGTCGACGTTGATGACATTTCGATCTGCCGGCAGTCCATGCTCAACTCGCCCTATACTCGGCGATGCTCCCTTGGAGGAGTTGACTCTTGACCGCCTCGACAGCCGCCTGTACGGCCTCTTTGTAGGCATTGATAATCCGGGACTTGGCATGCCTGCGATTAGTCAAGTCGAACTCGACCGAGAGCGTCATGACCTTGCGGTAGTTCCCCTGCTCCTCGCCGGTCATAAGGATCACCCCCTTATCCCGACGCTAGTCGCGTTCCCGCACCGCGTCGACAGATCTGAGGTCACGGACCTAGTCGAACAGGGCTTGCAAGGGCTTGCAAGGGCTTGTCGTGTCCCGCCTGATCCTTGACGAATCCGTCCCACCTGACGCTAGGCAGTGGGTCTAGGCCGCACTTCAGGTGAGGTCACGCGGTGTCACGGACGGCGACCGCTCCGGATGCGCCGTCATGCCGATGAGAGGCGAGGTAAGATTCCGCCACAGTTGGCTTTCCTGCGCCCAGCGCAACCTCTACAGACTCGCCGACTTCAGCCGCCAGGCGCTCATCCGGCTCGCCGAGTAGCACGGGATAATTCTCTGTAGCTGCGGGCCACAACTGACGGCCTGGGTCGGTACTCCGGCTTGCCACATCCCGCGCTTCGATCGCGATCCCCACGCCCCGAGTTGAGTCGAGGACACCCTCTGCCGGTGGCCCTCCCCAATTCCAGACTGAACGAAGGTGGACACGTGCAGGACACAGCGCTCGCATACGCCACGCAACTCCTCGGCCCCTGCGACGTCCTCAAAGACCACTCGTGGGAACATCGATGGTCTTCCGTAGTGCGGTTGCGCGACGGCTCAGGCCAGCAGTGGTTCCTCAAACAGCACCGCGACCGCGACCGCTACCTCGCCGAGGTCAGGGCCTATCTCCGCTGGGTCCCAGCTCTCGGCGATCATGCACCGAGGCTGCACGCCCACGACGCCACACAACGAGCAATGATCCTCTCCGCCCTCCCTGGCCACCCGGCACGATGGCCAACCGCCACCATCTACCCCACCCACCTCCGCGCCGAAACCGCGATACACCACCAAGCCGGCGCACTTCTGCGCCGGCTACACAACGCCGACTCCGAGTCCCAACCCGAGTACGCCGCAGCGAGACTCGAGGAACTCGAACTCCTCAGCCGTCAAGCCGCCCATCTGTTCACACCCCGTGAACTCGAATTCGCCCGCACGGAACTCCGGGCACTGGCCGACTTGCCCGCTCCCCGCATGGTGCCCTGCCATCGCGACTACACCATGCGCAACTGGCTCACTGACAGCGGCAAGGTCTACATCCTCGACTTCGAATGGACCCGGCCCGACGCATGGGTCACCGACCTGACACGACTTCACATTGGTCTTTGGCGAACACGACCCGACCTCCGCGACACCTTCCTAGATGGCTACGGCCGCGAGCTCGACGACTCCGACCGGGTCCTACTCAAAGCCAACGCCGCCCTCACCGCCGTCTGGCTCGTGATCAAAGCTCGCGAATCCCAGCAGCCATCCTTCGAACAAGCCAATCGTGAGGCCCTCCACCACCTCATGGCCGTGTCATCTTGAACCCGGGCGACCAGTCCGAGGCGGTGACCACCGCATCGATACTCGGCCCGAAACGTCTTTCTATGCCGCGATGAGTGCGTTTGCCTGGCCCGGCCGCCGAGGCGGCGGGCTGGCCTCGGAACCTGGCGTGACCGTGGTCGTTGATGGGGTGTGGTCTTGCCTGTTGGGTCGGTGTCGTGACCGAACCCGATCCGTTACGTCGTGGTCGTGGTCGGCCGCGGCTTCCGAGATTCGTCCTGGCGTAGCCAGAACTCGTTCCGATCGCCCAGGAGCAGTACGAGCAGGCCGTCACTGCCCTGGCCGGCATGATCGTGGACTACTGGCGCCGCCACGATGACTCTCACCGTCCACCAGCCCCAACCGATCCTGATATCACGGCGTCGCAGGCCCTGAGCTGGTCGGACGGCCTCGGCGTCAACCCGCCCGACGGCGATCCCCAGCCAGCGGAAGAGTAAAAGTGCAGGCCGGGACGGTGGTGTGGGTGTTCTTATACTGGGACCTCAGCTCCACCCCAAACAAACGCCCTGGTCGGGAGTCAGTCTCCCGATCCAGGGCGTTCGTCGTATCGGCCGCGATCACGGCCCGCGTGCCAGATCCGTGCCAGATCACTCAAATGACCTTGGGCCGGGCCGCGTCGATCAGCGCGTCCAGAGCCGCCGCGATGGCCTGGTCCCGGTCCCGGGTCGCGTGCTGGTAGATCATGGCCGCCCGGGTGCTGGAGTGGCCGATACGGGCCATGACTTCCTTCAAGGTCGCACCGCTCTGCGCTGACCAGGTGGACCCGGTATGCCGCAGGTCGTGCAGGTGCAGATCAAGCGTTTGCCGGCAGACCGGCGGCCCGCAGCGTCGCCTTCCAGATCCGGTTGAAGTTCCGCCGTCGGGGTACCCCGCCCTGGGGCTCGATGAACAGACGGCCGGCATGGCCGGCCTGGGCGAAGTGCTCCAGGTGGTGATCGAGGTCTGCCCGTAGGCCCCGAGGCAGGCTGATCGGCCGCTTGCCCGCATCCGACTTGGGGTCGTCGTCCACCTGGCTGCCGTCCTCCATCTCGGCGGTGGCCCGGCGCACCCGTAGCTCCATCGCGTCCAGGTCGACGCTGTGCCGGCGCAGCGCCACCAGCTCACCGAAGCGCAGTTGCGCGAAGGTCGCCGGCAATACCATCAGCCGGTACCGAGGCTGGATTGCCTCCGCGATCGCGAAGACCTGGACCAGGGTCGCGGTCGGCCGCTCTGCCGCCTTGTCCTGACTGGCCCCCTTGATCCGGCACGGGTTGCGGCGGATCAAGGCGCCGCTGACGCGGCGCACCGTGGCGCCGGCCAGGCTTCGACGGTCGCTTCGCGACCCGTCCCGCCTCTGCTTCGCGGCGGCGGGACGGGCAAGCCGTCGGGCCAATGGCCGCGCCCGCGACGTCGGAGTCCAGAAGCACCATGGAGACATCTGCTAGGTCCACGCCCCGCAACCCGGCCGGGAACGGCATAGCCAACCACTCGGAGTAACGCCGACCTACTTCGTCCAGGCGGCCCTGAGTCACATCCACCACCGGATTGTCGTCCCCGGTTCATGTGCCCCGCTACTCAAGGCGACAACCCCTTAACCAGCGCCACGCGGTCAACGCGGCGCAGGCGCCGCCGGTCAAGGGCATGCCTCCGGCGGGGCGCTCCGGCTCCGGGATGGCCGGGACCGTCTGCGGGTTGCGGGTGGGTGGTTGCGCACGCCATCCCGCCCGCCATCGACCCGCACAAGCCGAGCAGACCGGCCCCGGGGCCGCAAGCCTGGGTTGACACGCCGGCCGGGTAGCGCGGTTCGTTGCGGCCCCGAGGCCGGCCCGCTCAACCGGCACACGGGTCGACGGCAGACGGGATGGCAACGGCCCTCGGTGCTTGCGATACTGCGCCGATGATCAGGCCAACCGATGACGACGAGCGCGCTTCTACCGCGATACGCGGGTCGTCTGGCCATCGGGGTGTCCAGATCGCCTGGATCTGAGATGCCGATCTGCCTTTCACGGAGAGGGCCCGTGGCTCACGTTCGGATGCCGTGACGCTCTACTGGCTGCTGATCAGAGCGGTGACGATGGCGCTGGTCTGGCCAAGCGCCACTGGCCCGACGTTGCCAAACGGTTCGCCCAGAGCCGACACGGGAAGCCACTGGACCAGCTCCGGCAGGAGCGTGCCGGACGGCTCGGTGACCGCGACGACCAGGGGCATGGCGGTCTCGGTAAGAGTGCCGGGCACGAATGGGCAGCAGATCACCCGCCCTGTCTGGGCCTGCAGATGCATCGAGTTGGAAAGCACGGCCACCATCAACTCGGTGCGGGTGTCCAGGCGTGGTGCGACGTCTCCCGGTCGGATCACAGGCCGGACTCCCGGTTGGCCGCGTACACCTGCGCGGCGTAGGCATCGATGTTGAGGGCCGGTACCGTCCGGGCGGTGTAGCCGGCCAGAGCGAGCCGGAAATGTTCGTTGCGCAAGGCCCGCTCGATCAACTCCGAGCGATTCAACCCCAGTTCAGAGGCATCAGCGTCGGCCACAGCCAGCACCAACGAATCGACCGTCGCGGAAATCTTCTCCTTCGCCATACGTTCATCCTACCAATCGTCCTACCCGTGTGGCGATATCCGCTTCATGCCGCGATGAGTGCGTGCCCGGCCCGGCCGCCGAAGCGGTGGGCGGAGATCGACAGCTTGCCAGCCGTGGCCTCCGCGGCCTGGGCCGCAGAAGCGACGCCGACGACCGCGCCGGCCGTCACCGCCAGTGTCAACGCCCCGCGGGCTACACCGCGGGCGAAGTCAGAGATCATAAACGTGTTCTACCACCGGTATCGCCCGCTGTGTGCCCCGCCGGACGAGACTGGCAAACGCCCAGAAATCTGCGTAACGGCCCTCCTGGCGCGGGAGTTCGGCGTCGGTGCCGGCCGTGACGATCCGCCCGGTCGAAGCGCCGGTGATTGCGGGAGCCGACCGCCTCGACGCTGGGTAGGGGCGGCGTGCGCCGCCGCTTCTAGCGATCGGCTCGCCGGGTGATCGCGTCGCCGGCGATGCCCACGGCGAGGCCAAGGACGATCATGACGATATAGCCGTAGGTCTCGTAGCCGTGAGGGATGAGGAACCGGACGAAGCCCATGAAGCGGATCCAGCCGAACCATTCGTGCAGCAGGCCACTTATGCCGCCGGCGATGAAGATGAAGCAGAGCAGACCTGACAGAGCAGCCAAGGGTGACTTTGAGTTGTTGATGGTCATGGCGCGACGGTAGGCCGGCGTTGTGGTACTGCGGATCGGGCTTGGGACTGCCAGGTTGTGACCGAAGTTGGTCGCCGGCGGCGCGAGACTCGTACTTAAGCATCTCGTTGCGGTATGGATGTCCGGCCGCGGGCGAGGCGTACGTAGATTGCCGATATGAGCCGTGTTCATCGCACTCTCCGGGACTGGGCCGCTGATCTCGGGTTGTTGGTGTTCGCTGCCTGCTTCGCTGCCGTGAGTTCGCAGTCTGTGCCTGCCGCGCAGGACATCGGCCCGGCGTGGCAGGTGCTTGATCAGACGATCGGCGGGTTGGGATGCGCGGCATTGCTGCTACGGCGACGCTGGCCGGTGCCACTGGCGGTGATCCTGCTGTTGGGAGGCACCCAGACGCACTACCTGACCGGTCCGGTGATGGTGGCGGTGTTCACGGTGGCCGCGACCCGGCCGTGGCGAAGCACCGCGTGGGTGGCGGCGCTCGCGTTCGTGCCGCTTCCGGCTGTGCTGTGGCGGCTTGCGGAGTTGCCCGAGGGTCGGGCTGACTCGGCACTGATGTATTTCGCGTTGATTGCGGGGGCTATCGGATGGGGCCTCTTCCGGCGCTCCCGGCATCAGTTGATCGCGTCGTTGCGGGAGCGGGTGGAACTGGCGGAGGCCGATGCGGAGTTGCGGGCCGAGCGGGCCACGCAACAGGCGCGGGAGGAGATCGCCCGGGAGATGCACGATGTGCTCGGGCACCGGCTGTCGCTGCTGGTCGTGCACGCTGGGGCACTGGAGTTCAACATGCAGGCGCCCCGGGCAGAGATCGCGCGGGCCGCTGGGGTGATCCGGGAGAACGCCCACCTGGCTCTACGCGACCTGGCTGACGTGATCGGAGTGCTTCGCGCCGCACCCGCGGATGGCGAGCATCCGCAACCAGAACTGGCAGACCTGGCCCGGCTGGTGGCGCAGGCACGGGAGACGGGCGTGCGGATAGAGCTGGCGGTGCCTCCGGACGTGCCCGCACCGCCGCCAGTGGTGGGGCGCACGGCATACCGGATTGTGCAGGAAGCGCTGACCAACGCCCGGCGGCACGCACCCGGTGCCGCCATCGCGGTACGGGTGACCGGGAGTCCCGCGCACAGGCTGACCGTGGAGGTCCACAACGCCATGCCGGCCGGACCAGCCTCGGATGCGGGTCCCGGCAAAGGCGGCGGGCAGGGACTGATCGGGCTGGCCGAACGGGCTCGACTGGCAGGCGGCGAATTGACGGCCGGTCCAACCGACGGCGGCTTCGGGGTCTGCGCCTGGCTACCCTGGCCTGCGGCAAACAACACCACGGCCGCGCCGGCCACCCGGTGAGGGAGGAGAATGCGAGTGATCCGCGTCCTACTCGTCGATGACGACGCGATCGTGCGGGCCGGGCTGCGTCTGATGCTGGGCGGTGCCCCGGACATCGAGATCGTCGCGGAGGCCGCGGACGGGGCGCAGGTGCCCGCGCTGGTCGCCGAGTACCGACCCGATCTGGTTCTCATGGACATCCGGATGCCGGGCGTCGACGGGTTGGCCGCAACTGAGATGCTCCGGGCTCGACCCCGCGCTCCGGAGGTCCTGGTCCTGACCACCTTCCACACCGACGGGCACGTACTGAGCGCGCTGCGGGCCGGCGCTGCCGGGTTCCTCCTGAAGGACACTCCGCCGCAGGCCATCGTCACAGCCATCCGGACCGCGGTCGCCGGGGACCCGGTGCTTTCTCCAGCCGTCACCCGCCGGCTCATCGAGCAGGTGACAGCTGATTCGGGACAGGACACCCGGGCTGCCGCCGCTCGGTCACGCCTGGCGATACTGGGCGAGAGGGAGCGCGAGGTAGCCCTAGCCGTCGGGAGCGGCCGCTCCAACGCGGAGATCGCGCGGCAACTGCATCTGGCCCTTCCGACGGTGAAGGCACACGTGTCACGGATCCTCACCAAGCTGGATCTCAACAACCGGGTCCAGATCGCCCTGCTGGCTCACGACGCGCACGCGACAGAAAACAGCTGAGCGCCACTATGGCCACACCTTCCGCCCACCGCAGCCGTGTTTACACATGCGTATATGTCAATGGCGTCGGCTCGCGCTTCGTCCACTGTGGAGCCGATGAGCCGCCGATCGCAACGGGGCGTAACCGATCGGGCATCGTTGATAGTCTGGCCGCCATGCATCGCAGTCGGCTGGTCGGAATCCTCATCGACACGCCTGCCGCACAGGTCGACGCGGCAGTGGGCTTCTGGACTGCCGCACTGGGTGCCCAGGCCTATCCTGCGCCGGGCGAGGAGCAGTTCACCGTCCTGATCGACGCCGCACCCGGCCTGTTCACCGTCGTCCAAGCGGTCGATGACGTGCCGCGATACCACGTCGACATTGAGACCGACGACCTGACGGCGGAGGTTGCCCGCCTGACGGCGCTGGGCGCGGAGCTGGTGACCCGCTGGAAGGATGCCTTTACCCTGCGCTCGCCAGGCGGCCACCTGCTCTGTGTGGTGCCCGTGCACAGCGATCCGGAGACGTTTGCCAACTCGGCGCGAACCTGGCCATGAGGGCCGGCGGGCCGTGCCGGCCGGCTCAGGCGGGTTCGTGGGCCGCCAGCCACTCGTCGAAGGTCGGGCCGACGAAGACCGCTTCCGGACCGGGCAGGAGGATGCCGTCGCGGACGGCTCCGCCGGCGGGGCTGGCGACCACCTGCACATCGTCCCCCGCGTGCCGGGCGAACGCGGTTGACATGGCCGCGAGCTGTTCGGTCCGGGGTCCGGCCACCTCGACGAGGCCATCGTCCCGGGTGCCGTCAGCGACGTCGAGTAGCACCCCGACCATGGCCGCCACGGCGAGCGGCTGAATCAGGAGGTCGGTGATGGTGGTGGTGTCCCCCGAGCGGCCCCAGCCGATCGCCTGCCGGGCGATGTCGTGGAACTGGGCCGACCGGACCACCCGCGCCCCCGGCGTGTGCTCGCGGGTGGCCTGCTCCTGGGCGAACTTGGCCTTGTAGTAGCCGTCGAAGCCGGTGCCTGCTTCGCTTTCGGCGGCGGCGACCCGGTCGACCCCGATGATCGACAGCACGACGGTGCGGCGGACGCCGGCGCTGCTGGCGGCCTGTCCGACGTTCGTCGCGACGGTGGTGAAGAACGCTGTCGAGTCGTCCTGCTCAAGGTTCGGGCTCTGGATGACGTTGACGACAGCCTCGACTCCGGTCAGCGCGTCCGCCAACCCGGTGCCGTCGAGGAGGTCGACGCCGGACTCCTTCGAGATGCCGGTGACGACATGGCCCTGTGACTCGGCAAGGGCGACAAGCTGACTGCCGACGAGGCCGGTGGAGCCGATGACCGCGAGCTTCATGGTGGAACTCCTCCCGAGAGAATTGGCGGCTGCCCGTTATGTCAGCTATAGCCGATCCGTTGGCGTCCGCGCACCTGAATCACGAATGCCGGAGGCTTTGGTGTGCCGGGGTGCAAACACTCACAATTTGCAACTCGGCTCCGCCCCGGAGGGGCCGGGGCTAGCGTCGGACCAAGGTTCCGTAACCGCGATGAACAGGAGAAGGGGAGCCATGTCTGTAGATTCGACGCCGTCCTCGGCAACCATCGTGCTCGTCCACGGCGCCTGGGCCGACGGCTCCTCGTGGAACGGCGTGATACCGCAGTTGACCCGCGACGGTTACCGCGTGCGGGCCATCCCGAACCTGCTGCGACTGCTGCCGAACGACGCGGCCAACGTCGCCAGTGTGCTGGCCACCATCAGCGGGCCGATCATCCTGGTCGGCCACTCCTACGGTGGCGCTGTCATCACCAACGCCGCCACCGGCAACAGCAACGTCAAGGCGCTGGTCTACGTCGACGCGTTCGCACCGGACGAAGGTGAGAGCGTGTTCCCCCTTGCCGGCGCCGGGTCCGCTGTGGCCGTCGATCCGACGACCGTGTTCGACTTCGTGCCCTACCCCGGAGCACCCGACGGCGATGTCGACCTCTACCTCAAGCGGGAGGTGTTCCTCACGAAGTTCGCCAACGGCGTGGACACCGCCCCCGCCGAGCTCCTCTACGCCGGCCAGCGCCCGCTCTCGCTGCGCGCCGGCAACGCACCGTCCGGGGCACCGGCGTGGAAGGGCATCCGCTCCTGGTACGTGCTGGGCAACTCGGACAACATCATTCCGGCTGACCGGCAACAGTTCATGGCGGAACGGGCCGGGGCGACGACCACCCGGGTCGACGCCGGTCACCTGTCGATGATCAGCCATCCCGACGAGGTCACCGAGGTCATCCGCGAGGCGGCCAGGCAAACCCTGTGACGGTCGCTCGGCGGTGGGCCCGAGGCGGGTCGGCAACTCCCTGAGTAGCTGTAACAGGATCGGCCACGGTAGCGGGCCTGCGGAAGCCGGAGTCAGGCACCTGTCCTGCGGGCATCGGCCGCAGCCAACCGGGCACGCAGCGCCTCCTGCTCCCCGGGCTGCCACGGCCCGGAGGCGGCGAGCGGAATCTCGGTCATGAACCGTCGCTCGGCTTCGGGGATCAGCGTGGCGACGAGGTCGGGATCCGCAGCCGCGGTCGCGTAGAGGTTCGGGCCGGCGTAGAACAGGTCGGTGACGACGAGTCGTCCGTCCACGGCGCGCATGACATTGGTCGGATTGTTGTCCAGCGGTCCGCACCAGGGCAGTGCCCGCCGGGCACGTTCGTGGACACGGTGCACGACATCGACGAGCTCGCTGACTTCCGGGGCCCGCATGGCGATCGCCCGGTGAAACGCGATGGCCTCGTCCTGGGGGACGGGTCGCAGCCATTCCAGCACCTGGAGGTCGCCGCCGCCGGTCAGGTGGCGGTGTGCGAACAGTTGCGGAACCTGGCTGGTGTGCGCGGCTTCCCGGTACAGCGCCGCGGAGTACGGGCCGGTCGGGTCGAACGGACTGATCCGCGCGGCCGCCGTACCGTCCGGCGAGCGTAGCGCGATCGCCCAGTCGCCGGTGCCGCAAGGGGTCCAGCCCGCCGACAGCAGCGCCTGTTCAACCTCTGCGTGATCGGCCGACCGGCCTGTCAGGCCGGGCACCGTACGGTGTAGGCCCGCGTCCTGCGATGTCATGGCATGGAGCGTAGGCCGCCGCCGGTAACCATGCCCACGAGTAGAAATCGGCTTCGGCCGGCGATGTCAGACGGCGGCGGTGGCCGTCTCGGCGGGGAGGGGGTAGACCTGTTCGGCGGGGAGCAGGGCGGCTGCGGCCTGCTCGTCGCCGGAGCGCAACAGGTCCCGGATGGCGGCGGCCGTCGGGGTCACGTCGGTGAGCGAGACGATCCACTCGTCGACGTAGTGGTGTGCGGCCGGGCCGGAGAGGCCGATCTGGAGGGATCGGTAGGGCAGCGCCTGCATTCGCAGAGAGCGCTCCGGGTCCCACTGCACGCGTACCGGGCTGGCGGCCAGTTGCCGGGTCCAGGCCGCGTGGTCGGGGTGCTCGGCCGGGTCGAAGTGGCTCAGGCAGGCGTGCGCCAGCGCCCATTCGAAGCCGGTCCGGGTGATTTCGACGGCGAGTACCCGCTCCTGTCCGGGCTTGGTGGCCCAGCCGCAGCGGTACATCATCCACAGGAACGATGGCTTGATCCAGGTCATCCGATCCCGCTTGAACGGGGCCACGAACCGGCCCGCTGCCAGCGCGGCTTCCGCGATCTCCGGCGCGTAGGCCTGGTACACGGTGATTGTCTGTGGGGTGAACGACGCGCGCACCTGGCGCTGGGGAACGGACATGCCCCGATCCTGGCCGGTCCGGGCAAGCGATTCCAGTGCAATCCGCACCGGGCCGCACCGGGCCGCCGCACCGGGCCGCCCCCGCCGGGGCGGGGACGGCTCGGGTGTCGCAGTGGGCACTCACGGCGGTCAGCTCACTGCTTGACGCACTCGGCGAAGAGGTTGATCCGCATCGGCTCGTACCGGATCGCCGTTGCCGGCCGACCGAACGCGGAGGCCGCGTAGAGCCGGTTCAGGTCGGCCTCGTCCCGGTGGATCAGAGACCAGTGCAGCACGTGGTCCATCAGCGCCTTCGACACGTTGTCCGGGTGGAAGTTGCCGAGGATCAGGCGTCCGCCGGGCCGGAGCATGCGATGGGCGAGGTTCATCAGGGCCACCACGAACCGGTCCGGGAAGTAGTCGATCAACCCGATCGAGTACACCAGGTCCTGGTCGGTCACCGGCAACGCACGACGCCCGGTGGCGGCGTACACCAGATTCTCCTGGAACAGGGTGATCTGCCGCTCGGCCGGCGTGGCCGCGATCCGTTGCCGCACATGGTCGAGGGCCTGTCCGTCCACATCGACCAGGGTGGCCCGGAGCGCACCGGGGTCGTCCAGGGCGGCGAAGACGTCCATCAGCTCCTGGGCCGGGCCGCAGGCCAGGCTCGTCACCCGGGCCGGCCGCCGCGGTGCCGCCGCGACCGTCCGGGTGATCTCCTCCGCCAGCAGCCGCCTGCGGTGGTACACGGCGCGGCAGGCGGCCACGTCGAGGAAGCCACGGTCCAGTGCCGGCCCGATCCGGCCGACGCCGGCCGGTAGGTCGTCATAGATCCAGGCGATACTGAGGAAATCCCCGGCGTACCCGCGCGGCTTGGCGTACCAGCGTTCGGCGTTGCGCGACAGCAGCACGTACGGCAGCAGTTCGGCCTGGACCCGCGCACCCACCGCGCCGCGGTCCTCGGGCGGGGCGGCCGAGCCGTCACCGATCACGTCGTTCAGCACCGCCTCCAACCGCGGGGCGGCACCGCTCAGCCGCGCGGCCACCTCGGCCGGCAGGCCGTCCGGCTTGAGTGCGAGCCGGTCAGCCTCGGCGACCCTCGCCTTGAACTCCCCCAGCGGCTCGGCCAGCTGCTGCCACAGCAGCGCCCGCTGCGGATGGTCGGTTGTCCGGGTGGTCATCGCGTCACCCCCGCGCCATCGTGCACAGCGGCGGTACGACCTGCGGGTAGTCGCCGGTGGGTACGCCGTTGAGGGCGAAGACGCCGTCGATCTCGGCCACGCTCAGGCCCCGGGCCAGCCACGCGCGGCGCAGGTCGGTGACGGTCGGGCAGGCGCTGATCGAGCCCAGCGCGGCGTCGAAGAGCTGGAACACGTCACGATCGCGCTGCGGCGCCGGGTCGTACCCGGCGGACTCGGTACCGGCCGGGTCGGACAGGTCCCAGAGCACCGCGGCCACCCGGTTCTCCAACGCCCGCCCGTCCAGGGTCGAGCCGGCACACGCCGGCGAGAAGTCGACGATGTAGACGTTGCTGGTGAAGCTGTACGCGCCGATCCGGTACAGCTCATTGGCGGGCAGCGAGGCGAGCACGACGGCGGAGTAGTAGTCGGCGAACCCCTCCAT
Organism: uncultured Actinomycetota bacterium; assembly: GCA_963794685.1. GTDB lineage: Bacteria > Actinomycetota > Actinomycetes > Mycobacteriales > Micromonosporaceae > CAVTWH01. The sequence continues at coordinate 16,855 of CAWCFK010000025.1, forward strand.
CCAGGCGTGCTGCTGGTTCACCCCGTCGCAGCCGCTGTGCACCGAGGGCATCGCGTAGAACCCGGACAGGTGGTGCTCCAGGAAGTGCCCGTACTCGTGCAGCAGCGTGGCGTCGTCCCACGGGACCAGGTCGTCGTACCAGGGGCCGGACGGCAGGGTCAGCACCGACCCGACCGGGTTGTAGAACGGCGCGTTGCTGCTGCCGAACGCCCACCAGGCGACGCTGGCCTCGGGCAGGGCGTCGCCGTCGCCCTTGCGGGAGCCGGCGTAGTCGTGCCCGTAGAGCAGCGTGTCGGCGATGTTGTAGTGCTGCGCGGACCAGCCGGTGAAGGTCCAACTGAAGTCGAAGATCTGGCTGGAGGTGTGCGCGGTGGCCTCAACCGGGTGGTCGTCGCCGGGCTCCCGCCAGAACGCGCCGTCGAAGCCGAGCGTGGCCGGTACCCAGGCCGCCGCGGTGTTCGGGTTGGGCCGTACCCACACCGCGGCGTTCTCGGCCACCACCCGCAGCGCGTACACGGTGCCGTCGTAGTCGTTGGTGAAGCTGGTGTTCACCTTGCCCTGTCCGTCGGTGTAGACGGTGCGGTCGTTCCCCCAACTCCACACCCCCGCGAAGCGCGGCAGGTACCGCCACACCTCGACCTTGTCGAAGCGGATCGGTCGGTTGGACCGGCCCTGGTAGAGGTCCTGGTAGTTGAGCGTCGCGGTGACGGTGATGGTGGGCGGCGCGGTACTGCCGCCGCCGGTGTCGCCGCCGCCCGGTCCGGGGCACTCCTCGACGCAGCGCATCGCGAAGGCGGGGACGGCGGCCGGGTCGAGCACGGCGGCACCGATGCTGGTGGTGGCGATGAGAGTGGCGGCGATCAGGGTCCGCCGGAGTCGGTTTGTCATGGCCGGAAAGGTAGGGCGGGGCCGGTCGGCCGCCATCCGTGCCAGCACGTAACCGTCGACCTTCCGACTCGGCTCGCGACCGGCCCGTCCGGCTCGCACAATGATCGCCGTGAGGATGTGGTGGCGGGCATCCGCCGCTGTTGCGGTGCTCGTGATGGTCGGGCTGGGTTACCTGCCGCCGTGGGAGCTGACCTGCTGGGCCGCCGTCGGACTGGTGCACGTCGAGATCGCGCTGCGGCTGGTGCACCGGCAGACCCGGTTGCTGCTGCTCGCCTGCGGCCTGCTCTGGCTGCTCGACGGGTTGGCGCGCGAAGTCCTGCCCGACGGGCTGCTGCTCAGCGTCGTGCGGGACCCGGTCCTGCTGCACTGCGCCCTCACGGTCGCCACCGGACGGCTCAGTGGCCGGCTGGACCGTACCGTCGCGCTGCTCGGGTACCTGTGCTGGCCGTTGCTCATCATCGGTGGCCTGGCGGCCCGGCCGGGGTTGGCCGGGCTGCTCGCCGTGCGGGCCGCGGCGTACCCGGTGATCGGGCCGGCGCTGGTGGCCTTCTTCGTGTACCGGCTGATCCGCCAGCGCTCGGCGATGTGGCTGGCGATGATGGCGAACACCACCGCCACCGCGGCTTTCAGCTTTGCCGCCGGCCAGACCTGGGTGGTGGTGCTGTTCTACCTGGCATCGGCGGCGGTGCCGTTGGCTGTCGGAGCGCAGGCGGCCCGGGTGCGGACCGCGCGGACCATGCTGGCAGCCCGCGACTCCGAACGGCAGCGCATCGAGCGCGACATCCACGACGGCGTACAGCAGCGGCTGGTCGCCGCGGCCCTGCTGCTCCAACGGGCCCGGCACGGTACGGCGGGCGAGGAGCTGGTACGCGCCGGCATCGCCCAGCTCGACCTGGCCCTGGGCGAACTGCGGGAGCTGGTGCACGGGATGAACCCCGAGGTACTGCGCCGGCACGGTCTGGTGTCCGCGATCGGGTCCATCATCGACGGGCAGCAGCTCCCCATCGCCTTCGACAGCCGGATCGACGACGGGTCACTGCCGAGTGACGTCGCGGCGGCGGCGTACTTTGTCACGGCGGAGGCGGTGGTCAACGCCGCCCGGCACGCCCGCGCCCGGTCGGTCGCGATCGACCTGGCCCGACATCCGGATCGGATGGTGGTCACCATCTCCGACGACGGGGTGGGCGGTGCCCGGTCGGTACTCGGTGGCGGGCTCGCGGGCCTGCGCGAGCGGGTCCGTGTCGTCGGCGGCGAGCTCAAGGTGACCAGTCCGACCGGCGGTGGCACCGTCGTCTGCGCCACCCTCCCGCTGTGACTCCCGCCGGGGTGGCCACGGGTGGTTCCGAAGCGACCCGGATCGTCGTGGCCGACGACGCGGTACTCGTCCGCACCGGGCTCGTGCATCTGCTGTCCGAGGCCGGCTTCGCCGTGGTGGGTACGGCGCCGGACGCGCCCGGTCTGCTCCGCCTGGTGGCGCAGCACGAGCCGGACCTGGCGATCGTGGACATCCGGATGCCGCCGACCCACACCGACGAGGGCGTACAGGCGGCGCTGGCGCTGCGGCGCAGCCACCGTCGGGTCGGCATTCTGCTGCTGTCCCAGTACATCGAGACCGCCGACGTGCTCACCGTGCTGCGCGGCAACGGCGAGCGCGGCACCGGCTACCTGTTGAAGGAACGGATCGCCAGCATCGACGCCTTCCTGGCGGACGTCGGCACGGTGGCGGCCGGCGGTACCGTGATCGATCCGCTCGTCGCCCAGCGGCTGCTGCGCCGCCGCAACCCCACCGGCCTGGACCAGCTCTCCGCCCGGGAACGGGAGATCGTCGCCCAGATGGCCACCGGCCGGTCCAACGCCGCCATCGCCACCACCCTCGGACTCGGCGAACGTACCGTCGAAGCCCACGTCCGCAGCGTCTTCACCAAGCTCGGCCTGCCACCCGGTCCGGAGGTCAACCGCCGCGTCCTGGCCGTCCTGTCCCACCTGGCCGCCCGCAGCTAGCCCGGCCGGTCGTCCTGTTGGCGCGACCGCGCGGGAGTCGGGCGTGACCAGCGCGGGTGTTGCGGCGTTGGCCATGGCGTCGGCCGCATCCACGGGCCGGTGCCCACCCGTGGCGGAGAGGCCGGTCCGGTGCTGACTCGTATCGCAGCGAATATCCGCGCGCGGCTGCTCATCGCGCGCGACCCGGTCGGCTACGCGCGCCGGATCGGGGTGACGGTCGGCGCGGACTGCCGGCTGCTCGGCGTCGACCAGGGCACCTTCGGCAGCGAGCCGTACCTGGTCAGCCTCGGCGATCACGTCACGGTCACCTCGGGGACCCGGTTCGTCACCCACGACGGTGGCGTCTGGGTGCTCCGCGACCGCTACCCCGACATCGAGGTGATAGGTCGGATCGTGGTGCGCGACAACGTCTTCATCGGGCTCAACGTGGTGGTCCTGCCGAATGTGGAGATCGGCGCGAACTGCATCGTCGCGGCCGGGGCGGTGGTGACCCGCTCCATCCCGCCGGGCACGGTCGCGGCCGGCGTCCCGGCCCGGCCGGTGAAGACCATTTCCGAGTACGAGGCGGCGGTACTGCCCCGCGCCCTGCACGTGCGGGGTGCCCCGATGACCCAACGCAGACGGGAGTACGAGCAGGTCGCCGGGCCCGTGTAGGTCAGCGCCGGGCGGTTCAGTAGCGGGTGCCTTCCGGGGCCGGGATTGCGTCCAGGTCGGCCAGGTCGGCGGCGCTGAGTTGGACGGCTGCCGCGCCCGCGTTGTCGAGCAGGTACTTCGGGGTCTTCGTACCGGGGATCGGCACCACGTACCGGCCCTGAGCGAGTACCCAGGCCAGTGCGGTCTGGGCCGGGGTGGCTCCGATCCGCTCGGCGACCTCCCGCACCCGGCCGACGATGGCCAGGTTGGCGCGCAGGGTGTCCTGCTGGAACCGGGGCAGCCCGCGCCGGAAGTCGTCGGCCGGCAGGTCGTCGAAGGAGGCGAACCGGCCGGCGAGGAAGCCCCGACCCAGCGGCGAGAACGGCAGGAAGCCGATGCCCTGGCGCTCGCAGTACGGCAGCACCTCGGCCAGCGGGTCGCGGGTCCACAGCGACAGCTCGGACTGCACCGAGGTCACCGGGTGGATCGCGTGTGCCCGGCCGATCTCGTCCACGCTCACCTCGGAGAGCCCGAGGTGGCGGACCTTGCCGGCGGTCACCGCCTCGGCCAGCGCACCCCAGGACTCCTCCAGCGGCACCTGCGGGTCGACCCGGTGCAGTTGGTAGAGGTCGACGTGGTCGGTGCCCAGCCGGCGCAGGCTGGCGTCGATCGAGGCGCGGATGTGCTCGGGTCGGCCGTCACGTCGAGCGCCGGGCGCGTTGCCACCGGGGCCGGCGACGGCGGTCGCGACCGGGTCGGTGACCAGGCCGACCTTGGTGGCCAGCACGGCCCGGTCGCGCCGGTCGCCGGCCAGCGCGCGGCCGACGAGTTCCTCGTTGCTGTACGGGCCGTACACGTCGGCGGTGTCGATCAGCGTCATCCCGAGGTCGAGTGCCTGGTGGATGACCGCGATCGAGGTGGCGTCGTCGCGCGCGGCGCCCTGGTCGTAAGCGTGGGTCATGCCCATGCAGCCCAGGCCGGTGACGCCGACGGTCGGCCCGGCGGTGCCGAGTGTTGTGGTGCGCATGTCTACCTCGCTTGTCCCGGATACGGCGGCCGGGAGCAATCTTCCTCCCCGACGCCGCGGCGTGACCGGCGGCCGGGGACGTCGGGCGGCCCCGCCCCGCTGACCGGCTACCGGCCAGCGGGGCGGCGCAACTCAGCCTGTCGCGACTCAGCCGGCCTTGCGGGCGACGAAGAGGACGTCGTGGTTGATGGTGTGCAGTGGGAAGGACTCGGTGGTGGTGAAGCCGGCCGCGGTGGCCCAGGCGGTGATGTCGGCCACGGTGTACTCGCCGCCGTGCTCGCGGACCAGGCCGACGTTGAGGCTCTGCAGCAGCTTGCGGGCGTCGCGCCGGTCGGCGTCGATCATCTGGTCGTACACCATCAGCGCGCCGCCCGGGGCGAGCGCGTCGAAGCAGCGCTGGATCAACTGCTGGCGCTGTTCGGGTCCCCAGTCGTGCAGGACGTGACCGAGCAGCAGCACGTCGGTGGCCGGGTAGGCGTCGGCGAAGAAGTCGCCGACGTGGAACAGCACGTTCTCGGCCATCCCGAGGCGCTCCATGTGCTCGTCGAAGAGCGGCCGGACGCCGGGCAGGTCGAACACCCCACCGGTCAGGTGCGGCTGGGCCAGGACGAGGCCGGCGGCCACGTTGCCACGCGCGCCGCCGAGGTCGATGAACGAACGGAACTGCGACCAGTCGTAGACCCGGGCGATCTCGTCGGCGACGAACGCGTTGTTGGCGTCCATGTGTTCCATGAACCGACGGGCCAGATCGAGATTCTGGTACGTCTGGGCAAACGCGTTCTTCCCGGCCACCTTGGACTTGGCCTGCCCGTCGCGCAGCGCCTGCGTGAGCTGGCCCCACATGGCGAAGTTGTGGGTGGCCGCCCGGTGTACGCCGCCGCCGACGAAGATGCCTTCGCCCTCGACCAGGTGGTGTTCGGTGCCGGCGGCGTTGGCGTAGGCGTCGCCGTCGCGTTCGAGCAGGCCGAGCGCGACGAGCGAGTCGAGGAAGTCGCGGGCCAGCCGGGGGTGCAGGGCGCAGCCGGTGACGATGCTGTCCAGGGTGGCCGGGCCGTTCGCCAGGTGGGTGAAGATGCCCAGTTCGAACGCGCTGTGCAGGGCGCACGATCCGGTGTACGCGGTGTTCAGGTCGATGATGCTGCGGGTGGTTTCGACGACGCTTCCGACGTCTGCGAGCTGCGTCACGGAGTCTCCTCGGGTACGGGTGCGCGGGTCGTGTCCCGCGGGAGCGGGCCGTCCGCGGCAAAGGCTAGAAACGCCCACTGGTGTCCGACTCGAAGCCGCGTCGCGGGCCAGCCGGGACTTGCTCGGCGGCCTGCCCAGGTTGCCTTCCCGGCATGGGCGTCGTAGGTGGTCCGCGTGGCGGGTCGCCGAGGTGGTGGGGCCGCCGGGATGATGCCGAGGGTGGCAAGTGCCCAATTCGCCTGACATGAGATGGAGCGTCGATCATGCGACGCTTTCGGCATACCGAGGAGGTGTCGAGATGCGACGACTGGCAGCTGTCGGAATGGCGATGGTCCTGGCCCTTGCGCTGACCGCCTGCGAGCCCGAGGACGGGGTCACGCCGGCCGCGACGAAGGGGCAGAAGGTGACCGTGCCCGACGTGGTCGGCCAGCGGTTGAGCGATGCCGGGGCGGCCATGCTGAAGGTCGGGCTGACCCATGTGGACTCCCACGACGCCACCGACCAGCACCGGGCGGTGCTCAACGGGAACAAGTGGGTGGTGGTCAGCCAGCAGCCGAAGGCTGGCGACGTGGTGACCGGCAATGTCAAGGTGACGCTGGCCGTCAAAAGGCCCTCGGAGGTGAAGTAGTCCGGCGCCGGTGCCCTGGTGGAGCGGGTCTGGAGGCGCATCGGCCCCGGTGGACGTTTGCTTCCGGATTAACTACAGTAAACCAAGCGAGTAAACCCTCCGTTCCGTGGCAGCTCGCTTGTCATGGCTCGTACTGCCCGGACCACCCTCTGGGGGCGATCGAAATGACTGGGTCCATTGGAGACCGGCTCCGCCAACTGCGGGTCGAGCGTGGCCTCAGCCAGGCCGACCTGGCCCGTGACATCGTGTCAGCCAGCTATGTCTCGCTGATCGAGGCGGGCAAGCGGCTACCCGATCACGCGGTCCTCGTCGAGTTGGCGAACCGGCTGAAGACTTCGCCCGAGTTCCTGGCCGACGGCGTGGATCACGCGGTCCTCGGCGAGAAGCGGCTGGCCCTGCAGTACGCCGAGCTGGCGCTGGCCAGTGGCAATCTGGACGACGCGCTCACCCAGTTCCGTAAGCACACCTCGGACAGTGTCTCGGCGATCCGGGTGGCGGCGTGGTGGGGGCTGGCCCGGGTGCAGGAGTCGCTGGACAACCTGGAGGACGCCATCGCCACCGTGGAGTCGCTGCTGAGCGACCCCCGGGTGGACGAGGTTCCCGAGCCGGGCCGGTTGGCCCTGGAGAACAACCTGTGCTGGCTGTACCGGGAGGCCGGCGATGTCGACCACGCGATCACGCTGGGCCAGGCCGCCCTGTCCCGGGCGCACGAGCTGGGCCTGGGCGGCACCGAGGATGAGATGCGGCTGGCCACCACCGTGGTGGGCTGCTTCTGGGAGCGCGGTGACCTGACCCGGGCGCACCTGCTGATCCAGGACGTGATCCGGCGCGCTGAACACCACGGCTCGCACCAGGCTCGCGGCTCGGCGTACTGGAACGCGAGCATGGTGGCCGACAGCATGGGCCAGTTGGCGCTGGCTATCCAGTTCGCCGAGCGGGCGCTGGCGTTGCTCGGCGAGGACGGCCACGACTACTCCATTGCCCAGATCCGGATCGTGCTGGCCTCGATGCTGGTCCGCGGGGACACCGCCGACCTGCAGCGGGCCGAGGAGATCCTGACCCGCTCCCTGGACCTGATGACCCACCTGGGCATCCAGCGGGAGATCGTCAAGTGCGAGTCCGAGTTGGCGCTGGTGCACCTGCTGCAGGGCCGGCTGGTCACCGCGGCGCAGTTCGCCAGCCGGGTGATCGAGCGGCTCGACCTGGACAATCCGGTGGAGCTGGTCCGGGCCCGGCTGGTGTACGCGCAGACCCTCGCCGCAGCCGGTGACGTCACCGGTGGTCGCGAGCAGGTACGCCAGGCGTATCCGGCGATTGAGGGGCTGCGGGGGCGCCGGGCCCGGGCGCAGCTGTGGCGGGACACCGCCGATGTGCTGGACGCCCTGGGCCACCGGGACGAGGCGCTGGTGGCGTACCGCAAGGCGGCCGACAGCCTGAGCCTGGCCGCCACGCCGACCGCGCCGGCGCTGGCCCGCCCCGCCCGGTCGGCGCGCACGGGCGACACCGCCCGGGTCAACTGACGGCGCACCGCGCCAACTTCCTTTTTGGACTGTGCCCGTACTTTGCGCTGACCATTGTCATGACTGATGTATTGACAGTTAGTCATCAATGTCAGTTAGTATCAGAGTCCAGTCGGGCCGCAAAGGAGGCGTCGGGTGGACGGGGCGATAAGAGTGCAGGTGGTCGCCGCTGATCGCGCGCGGCGGGCCGGTCTTGCCGGCGCCCTGCGCCGACACGGCGACCTTGACCTGGTGGCAACCGCCGACAGCCCGTGGGCCGGCCGCGCCCACCGGGTCGACGTGCTGGTCGTCGACCGGAGCCTGACCGACGACGCGGCCTGGTTCGCCAGCCTGGAAAGGATCGCGGCGACCGGCCCGGTGGTCGTCGCGGGGAACGCGGCGGATCGGGCCGACGTCTGGCTGGCTCGCGGCTGTGGCGCCGGTGGTTACGCCGCGACCCTGGCGGAGCTGGCCGACGCGGTACGCGCCGTGGCGGGCGGCGGCGAGCAGTGGCCGGCCGGCCTCGGCCCGGCCCCCGACTGGTGCACGGGTACCCCCATCGAGCGGTTCGGCGGCTTCGTCCGGGCCCGGGAGCGGGCCAGGTACGCCCGGTTGGTGCACGACAACCTGCTCCAGGTGCTCGACGCGCTGACCCTCGCGCCGATCGGTGACGTGGCGCAGATGCGGGCGTTGCTGCGGGCCGAGGCGGGCCGGCTACGGGCCACCCTGCAGGAGCCGTCCGGCACCGGTGAGGTGGCGCTGCGGCCCGCCCTGGCGGCCATGGTCGAGCAGTTCCGGACCGGCCCGCTCGAAGTGGAGTACGTGCCGCCGCCGCACCGGCTGCGCCTTGCCGCGCCGGTGGCGACGGCGCTGGTGGCGGCCACCGGCGAGGTGCTGCGCAACGTGGTACGGCACGCCGGTACCCGCTGGGCCCGGGTGACCGTGGCGCCGGTGCCTGCCGGCGTGAGCGTGACCATTGTGGACTTCGGCCGGGGCTTCGATCCGCAGGCGGCGACCGGCCGCTTCGGGCTGCGGGAATCGGTGCTGGCCGCCGTCCGGCAGGTCGGCGGAGCAGCCGAGGTACGCACCGCGGCCGGCGCCGGGGACCACGGTGACACTCACCGTGCCGTGCCACACCCGACCGCAGTGGCCGGCGACCACACCCGTCCCGGCCGCCGAACGCAGCGAGTCAGCGGCGCTGTCGGCGGTACCGGGCACGGCCAAGGGGAGGAGACCGACGTGGTACGGGTGGCGATCGTTGACGATCATCCGGTGACCCTCTGGGGTATCCGGAGCGCGCTGGAGACATCGCCGCGGATCGAGGTGGTGACGGCGGCGCTGGCCGCGGACGAACTGCGCCCGACGGAGATCGACGTCGTCCTGCTCGACCTGCACCTCGACGGTGACCTGCCATGTATCCGGCTGATCGCCGACCTGGCCGCGCGTACCAGGGTGGTGGCGGTGTCCGCGTCCACCCGGCCGGAGTGCGTCAGTGACGCGCTCGCCGCCGGGGCGCGGGCGTTCCTGCCCAAGAGCAGCACGGTGGAGCGGTTCGTGGAGACCGTGCTACGGGTGGCGGCGGGCGAGGTGCTGGCGCCGCCGGCCCCGGCCGAACCGGCCCCCGGGCTGTCTCCCCGCGAGTACGCGGTGCTCACCCAGATCGCCTCGGGGCTGACGCACGACCAGATCGCCCGCCGGCTGGGGATCAGCCGGCACACCGTGGACACCTACGTCAAACGGGTCCGCACCAAGCTCAACGTGGGCAACAAGGCCGAGCTGACCCGCGCGGCGCTGACCGTCCAGCGGCCGTGACTCGCTGGTCATGACGGGCCCGTCACGACGCTACGGCCGGCACGGGTCAGTCACGATGCTGTCGCCCGCCGGCGCGGGACGGTCGGCACGGCGGTGTCAGGACGCGATGGGGAGTGGACGATTCGCGGTGGCCGTCGCCTGGACGAACGCGACCGGCCCGGCGGCCAGGACGGTGACGGCCGCGACGTAGCCGGGGCCGGGACTCAGGTCGGCGATGGTGGACCGGCCCACCAGCTCGGGCCGGCCGACGAAGTCGAGCAGTCGGGCGGGCTGGTCCGGTGCGGAGACGGTGAGCATCGGCATCGGTACCCGCATGCCGTCCCCGGTCGCCTTGAGCACCGACTCCTTGCGACTCCAGGTGGTGAAGCAGGCGGCCAGCCGGTCCGGGCCGGGCGGTGGCAGCCGGTCCAACTCGGCCGGCGAGAGCACCCGGTCGGCTGCCCGGACCAGCGAGGAGACGGGGTTGACCCGCTCCACGTCGATGCCCACGTCGGCGCCCTCGCAGAGCGCCACCACGACGTGCCGGCCGGAGTGCGACACCGATACCCGCAGGTCGGTGCCGACGATGACCGGCTTGCCGTGCGGCCGCTCGCAGTCCGGGCAGTGGCGCTGCACCGGCACCTGGTGCGGGGCGATGCCGAGGTGGTCGGCGGCGGTGCGGCGCAGCAGGGCCACGGCGACGGTGAAGCGGGCCCGATCCTCGCTGCGTCGCAGCGCGACCAGCCGCTGCCGTTCCGTATCGCTGAGGTAGCCCCGGTGCCGGTCGTCCACCTCGTCGGGGCTGGTCCAGTGAATGAAACAGGTGGTGGTGGGCGTGTTCATCGGCCGGTCCATGCCACCTCCAGACAAGTGTGCTGCGTCCAGTCTGGCAGCCGGACGCGCCGCGTAGCCGTCCCGTAAATCGGTGACAGCTTCGGCGTACCTGCGGGCGGGCCCGGTCAGCTGCCCTGCTCCGGGGTGGGTTTCGGCTGGCCGGCGGGCGGTCGCCGGTGCCGTAGCCGCTGCTGTTGTGGGCCTCGAATTCTTTGCGGGCGCTGGTCAACCGGGCGTGACCTTTGGCAGTCATAAATACATGGACCTGACGACGGTCGCTCGGGTGGGTTTCCCGGCGGATGCCGTCGGCGCGGGCCAGGCCGTCAAGTCGGCCGGTGAGTGCCCCGGAGGTGATGTTCAGTGCGTTTGCCAGTGCACCCGGGCCGGACTGGAACGGTGGGCCGAGTCGATCCAGCAGCGCCAGTACCTCCAGCTCCTGCAGGTTCTCGCCGGTCGCCCGGGCCAGTTCGGTGGCGGACTGGCCGATGCCGCGCATCCAGATGGTCAGATCGATGATCTGGTCGAGAAACGGCCGGGCCGGGTCGCCGTGGTCGTCGAGGTACTTCACGAGATCATCCACGTTCGCCTCCTGCGAGCTCGGACGGGTTGGCGGAGGGTGTCCCAAGCCCGGCCTCACCACGCGTACAGCAAGTTTTACAAGTGAATTGACTTCAGTCAAGAAGCTCGTAATAGATGTCCGGCCCGACCGGATCCTGTCCGCATGCAGCGGGAAGGCCGCTCCGGCCAGCCGCGCGGCGGCTGTCGGCCAGCTCGGCCACCAACAACAGCGTACGCCGGGGTGAACGCCGTGGTAGGGGACTGACAGGTACCGGCCAGCCGACCATTCGCGCACGTCGCTGTAAACATCAGCCAAAATCTGTGCCATGACTGCCTGGGAACTAAGAGATTTCTAGCATTACTGCAGCTCAGCACGTACTTGACAGGTAGTCATGACTCTGTCAGTCTTCCCTTAGCACGGCGGTCAACGACTACGAAAGGATCGAGAGATGCGGATCTCACTTTTCATCGTGTTACTCCTCGGTGTCACGGTCGCAGGCGGTTTCGGCGCCGCACCACGGGTATCACACCGGCCGCTCGCCGGGACGGTCCAACGGGCTGCCGGCGGGATCCGGCCCTGGGACCCGACCACGAAGACGGCGGATCGCCGTGTTGCAAGCCCAGCTAACCTCGGGCCACGCGCACGGTTCCACCCGGCACCACCCGCAGCTGTCACACCCGGTCAGTAGTCGTCGCAGTGGGGTGCGGCGCGACCGGTGACCCGAGCAAGGCTTCCGACATCCGCGCACGACGCGGATGATCCGGTTAGGAATTTCGACGCAGGTACGGTCGGCCCACGTCATCGGCGCTGGCGAAGCCCGAGGACGGTGGCCGACCGTACCTGCGTCTGCGGCGGCTCGGGGGCGGTTGGTCGGCAGGCGTGTAGAGGCGGCGTCGATCGCAGCTTGAGCCGGTCGGCGTAGGCATATCCCATGGAGTACCGCCGATGACCGAGATGATGACGCGCCCGCTCCCGCTGGAGGAGTTCCGGGCGATGATGTGTACCTTCCCGACCGGCGTCGCGGTGGTCACCACCTTCGACCGGTCCGGCGCTCCGTGCGGGACAACCTGCTCGTCGGTCGTCTCCGTCACGCTGCAGCCACCTACCCTGCTGGTCTGCCTCAAGGACGGCAGTCCGACCCTGGACGCCGTGCTGAGTACCGGCATCTTCACCGTGAACCTGCTGCACGGGCAGGCCCGCCGTACGGCGGAGACGTTCGCCGCTGCCGGCGACCGGTTCGCCCGGGTGTCCTGGGCGTACATCGGCGCCGACGGTGGGCCGCACCTGGTCGGGGACGCGCACGCGATCGCCGACTGCCGGCTGGTCCGGGCCGAGCGGGTGGGCGACCACACCGTCCTGTTCGGAGAGGTCAGCCGGATCACCGAACGCCCCGGCCCGCCCCCGCTGCTGTACGGCCTGCGCCGCTACGGCAGCTGGCCCGCCGACGCCCCGCCCGCCCCGTAACAACCGCCCGCCCGGTAACCGCGCCTGCCCGGCGGCCCGGACGGCAGCGCCCCGGCAGCCCCGGATAGCGGCCGGCTCGGGATAGCGGCCGGCTGGGACGGGATAGCGGCCGGCCCGGGATGGCGGCGGGCCGGGCGGCAGTGACTGTGGTGGTTGCCGCAGAGCTGCCGCCCGGCCTGTGGCTATGCGGCGAGCGGCAGGTCGTCGCCCTCGGCCAGCGCCGTCAGCACCGGCACGTACGCCGACGGGGGCGGCTGCCGGTGCAGCTCGGTGGCCAGTTCCCCGGCTGCGACCCGGTAGCCCGGCTGGTCGAGCAGGTCGGTGACGGCGGCCCGGATGGCGGCCGGGTCGGCCTGCGATTCGATGTCGTCCAGGCACTCGTCCCGCGCCCCGGCTGGTCAGCCGCTCGCCCGTGATGACCTGCAACGGCGCCTGTGGCAGCAGGAGCTGGGGCAGGCCGTACGCGGTGGCGGTCAGCGTGGTGCCCGCGCCACCGTGGTGCACGGCGGCGGCGCAGGTGGACAGGAACAGGTTGAGCGGGGCCGGGTCGACGAAGCGGACCTGCCGGGGCGGCTTGGCCAGCTGTGGGCGGTGCGCCGGATCCACCGTCACCACGAACTCGGTGTCCGCGATGTCGGCGACCCCGGCGGCGATGGTGTCGACCAGCGAGGTACCCAGGATGGTCGCGGTCCGGCTGCCCAGCGTCACGCATACCCGCCGGTCCGCCCGCCGGTCCGCGACCCAGGCCGGGACGGGGGCCGCGCCGTTGGCCGCGACATACCGGATGGACCGGGCCGGGGCCAGGTCGGGCTGGCGCAGGCTGGGCGGCGTCGGGTCGAGGATCAGGTCCGGGACGGCCAGGCCACCGGCCCAGCCGACCGAGGCGCAGCAGTCGGCCAGCGCCTCGTCGGCGTGCGCGAGCACGTCGTCGCTGATCGAGTCCACTCCCCAGCGGTGCTGGACCAGCGGCACACCGAGCGCCGCCGCGACGATCTGCCCGGTGAACTCCAGCGGGTCGCTGACGATCAGGTCCGGCCGCCAGTTCCGGGCCACCGCAAGGGTTTCGGCCAGTACCTCGCCGACGCGTTCGCGCCACACCGGCTTGAGCTTCGCCACCGGCGGCACGATCTTCGTGCCCGCCTTCGGCAGGGGCCGGGCGCCGGCCGGGCGCTGGCGGCGCTGCTCCACGTCGTCGTACGCCGCGCCGACCACAAACATCGACAGACCGGCGGTGGCGGCGGCCGGGGCCAGGTTGGGTCGGCCGACCACCCGTACCTCGTGACCGGCCGCCTTGAGCGCCCAGGCCAGCGGGATGATCGGAGTCAGGTGGGTGGGGATGGGGCTCACTGCGAGGAGTACCCGCACCTCACTCACCCGCCCCGGCGAGCTGCTCCAGCCGCGCCACGTAGGCGGCGGGGCTCGGTGCGGCGGCTATCTCGGCGCTGAGTTTCTGGGCGGCTGCCCGGAAACCGGGCTCGTCCAGTACCCGGGTCAGCGCGGTGCGGACGGTGCTCCCGGTCGGCCTGGGAAGCGCTGTCGAGGACGGCCAGACCCGCGCCGCAGGCGGCGATCCGGTCGGCCGCCGGCAGCACCGCGTTGGACTGCGGCAGCACCACCTGGGGTACGCCGTAGCTCGTCGAAGTCAGCGTGGTGCCCGCGCCGCCGTGGTGGACCACCGCGTCGCAGGTACCCATGAACAGCTCCAACGGCACCGGGTCGACCAGCCGCACCGGTCCGCCCACCGTGCCCAGTTGGGCCTGCGCCGCCGCGTCCACGGTGACCACCACCTCCAGGTCCGGCACGCCGGCCGCCGCCGCGATGATCTGCCGGACCACGTCGACGCCGCCGACCGCAGTCGTCAGGCTGCCCAGCGACACCGCCACCCGGCGCTCCGCCCACTTGTCGGCCACCCACGACGGCACCGTGCCGACCCCGTTGCTGGGCACGAAGCGCAGCGGCTCGGCCGGCACCAGGCCGGGTACCTGGAGGCTGGCCGGGCACGGGTCAACCACCACCGTCGGGAGTGGAATGTCGGGCAGGTCGAAGTGCCGGGCGTAGATCGACAGCATCCGCCGGCCGTCCTCCCACGCGCCGTCGGCGAGCAGGTCCACGCCGTAGCGGTGGTGCAGTACCGGGATGCCGAGCACCGCGCCGATGATCAGCGAGCTGTACTCCAGCCGGTCCGCGACGATCGCGTCGGCGCCCCAGTCGCGGGCGATGTCCAGGTACGCGGTGGTGGTGTAGCGGGCGTGCATCGCCCACGGGCGGGCGTGGCTGCCGCGGACCGCACCGGCCGGTACGCCGACCGGCATGCCCGCCATCAGGTCGGTGACGTGGTAGTGCGGCCCGACGACCGCGATCGACAGGCCGGCAGCCGTGGCGGCCGGGGTGATGTCCGGTTGGCCGGCCACCAGTACCTCGTGGCCGGCGCCCCGCAGCGCCCAGGCCAGCGGGACCATCGTGGTGAAGTGTGAGGGTACGGGCGTGGTCAGGAAGAGAACGCGCATAGCCGCAGACTGCGGTACCGGCGTCGAACGGGGCTCGCGGACCAGTGGACGGCCAGGTTCGAGCCTGCCCCGACCTCGGATCGAGCCGACCCGCCGAGGATCTGCGTGTCCGGTCCCGACGGCTCCCGGGGATGTCGCATGCGCGTGCTGTTCACCGTCTCCGCCTGGCGCGGCCACTACTACCCGATGGTCCCGGTGGCCTGGGCGCTGCAGGCGGCCGGGCACGACGTCCGGGTCGCCTGTGCCGCCTCGGAATCCGGCCACCTGCGGGCCGCCGGGCTGGTCCCGGTGCCGGTGCTGCACCAGCTGGACATGCTGCTGCACGCCCGGTTCAACAACGCGATGCTCGGGTACGCCCGGCTGTGGCAGTACCCGACGCCGCCACCGGACCCGGTCACCGGCGCGGACACCGACGACGCCGGCCAGCGGGGACTGCCCAAGCTGCTGCGCGAGGTGCTGCCCCGGATGGAGCAGGCGCAGCGGGACAGCGCCGCCGGGGTGGTCGCCTTCGCCCGCGACTGGCGACCGGAGCTGGTCGTGTACGACCTGCTCAGTACCGAGGGGCTGCTGGTCGGCGGGCTCACCGGGGTACCCGCGGTGCTGCATCTGTGGGGCCCGGTCGGTACCCACGAGCCCGGCCTCGACCTGATCCCGAAGGACCACGCCCGGGTGTTCCACGCGCACGGGCTGCCGCCGCCGCACGCCGACCAGATCAGCCACGTCCTCGACCCGTGCCCGCCCGGCGTCCGGCCGCAGTCGCGGGCCGACCGCATCCCGGTGCGCTTCGTCCCCTACAACGGGCCGGGCGCGCACACCGCCGCCCCACCACCGGGGCGTCGACCGCGGGTCTGCCTGATCTGGGGCAACTCCACCGCGAAGATCTTCGGGCAGCGGGTGTTCGCCGGCCCCAAGCTGCTGGCCGCGCTCGCCGGTCTCAGCGTCGACGTGGACCTGGTCGCCAACCGCGCCGACGTCGACGCGCTCGGTCCGCTGCCGGCGAACGTGACGGTGCGCGAGAACGTGCCGCTGCACCTGGTGCTGCCCGGCTGCGCGCTGGTCATCCACCACGGCGGCGCGGGCTCCACGATGACCGCGCTGGCCGCCGGGGTACCGCAGTTGGCCATCCCGCACGGGCTCGACCAGTTCCTCATCGGTGGCCGGATCGAGGCGGCGGGTGCCGGTCGGTGCCTGCCCAACTACGCCTGTGACGCGGCGGACGTGACGGCCGCGGTGTCCGAGATGCTGGCCGACCGCCGCTACGCCGACGGCGCTGCCGCGCTGGCCGAGCAGTCGGCGCAGTTGCCGGCCCCCAACGACATCGTCGACAACCTGGCGGCGCTCGCCGCCGGGAGCAGGTAACACCGGCAGGAGAAGGGCAGGGCTGATGGGAGTACTCGAAGACCGGGTGGTGCTCGTCTCGGGCGCGGCACGCGGCCAGGGCGAGGCGATGGCGCGCCGGTTCGTCGCGGAGGGGGCGCAGGTCGTACTCGGCGACATCCGCGACGACGAGGGCAAGGCGGTCGCCGACGAACTCGGCGAGCAGGCCACCTACGTGCACCTGGACGTGCGCCTGGAGGAGCACTGGGCCGATGCCGTACGCGTCGCGCAGCAGCGCTACGGCAAGCTCGACGGGCTGGTCAACAACGCCGGCATCCTGCACACCGCGACCCTGGAGCAGACCACCGCCGCCGACTTCATGGAGGTGGTGGAGGTAAACCAGCTCGGGGTGTTCCTCGGCATGAAGGTGGCCATCCCGGCGCTGCGGGCGGCCGGCAGGGGGACCATCGTGAACGTGTCCTCGATCGACGGCCGGACCGGGATGCGTTCGGTGGGCGCGTACTGCGCGTCCAAGTACGCCGTGGTGGGGCTGACGAAGGTGGCCGCGATGGAGTTGGGCGGCGCGGGCATCCGGGTCAACGCGATGTGCCCCGGCGTCATCCAGACGCCAATGCTGCCGGACTATCCGCCGCCGCTGGTGGAGTACATCAAGGAGAAGATCCCGCTGCACCGGTTCGGCACCGCGGCCGAGTCGGCGGCCCTCGCGCTCTTCCTGACCAGCGAGGAGTCGTCGTACTGCACGGGCGGCGAGTTCGTCTTCGACGGCGGCTGGACGGCCGGCGTCTGAACGCGCAGACCGAAGGAGGCCGGGACCAAATGGTCCCGGCCTCCTTTGCGTCGGCCACTTGGGCGCGACTCAGGTCGGCGTCGGCGTGGCTCAGGCGGGGACCGGCAGGCCGGTGCGGGCGAGTTGGTCGAGTTCGGCGACGAGGGCGCCGGGGGCCGGACGGGCGTCGTTGGCTTCCCGTAGCGCCTGTGCCGCGCGCCGGTACGCCGGGTCGGTGAGCAGGGCGTGCAGCGCTTCGGCCAGGACGGCCGGGGTGGCGTCGGCGTTCGGCACGGTGCGGGCCGCGCCGGTGGCCGCGATCCGGCGGCTGATCAGCGGCTGGTCGAAGCCGTGCGGGACAGCCAACTGGGGTACCCCGGCAGCCAGCGCCGTCATCGCGCAGCCGGCGGTGCCGGAGTGCACCACCACGTCGCAGTGCGGCAGCAGCAGGTGCAGCGGCACCCCGTCGAGTACCGACACGTTGGCGGGCAACGGGCCGACCCAGCCGAGATCCTGCGAGTTGGCCAGCAGCACCACATCCACGTCCAACTCGGCAACGGCGGCCAGGATGCGCGGACCGGCGAACACGTCGGTACCGAAGGTGCGGGCCACCGAGTTGCCCCACACCACACACACCGTGGGCCGGCTACCGGCCGGCCGGTACTCCTCCCCGCTGGTCGCCGGCCCGTTGTAGGGCAGGTAGCGTGCCGCCAGCGCGGGCGCGGCCAGCCCCGGGGTCAGTGCCGCCGGGTTCACGTCGACCACCCGGTCGACCAGGTCGAAGGACATCGCGCCGACGCCGTAGCGGTCGAACGAGTCGCTGTAGTCGCGCGGGGTGATGTCCAGCTCCTCCGCGCCCTCGTGGGTACCGACCGGCCCCCACAGGTGCAGCACGGCGGGTACTCCGGTGACCCGGGCCGCCAGCAGGCCCTCGGTCACCGCCGGGTCGTGCACCACCAGGTCCGGTCGGAACTCGCGGGCGAAGGCCACCGCCGCGTCGGCGCTGCGCTGCTTCTGCGCCCGGATCTGCGGAATGTGCGGACCCATGAACGCGCCCAGGTTGAAGGCGGCCAGGTCGACCGGCTCGCCGGTGACCGGGTGCGGTGGCGGCACCGGGTACGGCCAGCCGCCACCGAGCGCGCCCAGCACGTTGGCGAGTCGGGCGGCGAAGACCAGGTCGAGGTCTTCGAGTACCGGCACCGGGAGCAGGCCGGCCTGGCTCACCCGGGCCTCCTGGTCGGCGGTGCACAGCACCCGTACCTCGTGCCCGGCGGCCTGCAGGCCCCAGCCGAGCGGCACCATCGGGTAGTAGTGCGACGGCCAGTTGGACACCGCGAACATCACTCTCATCGTTGTGCTCCTTCGAAGGCGTCGGTGAGCTGCCGCGCGAGCTGCGCGGGGGTGGGCCGGGAACGGTTGACGCGGGCCAACTCCAGGGCCGCCTCCAGGTGTGCGCGGGTCGTAGAGCAGCGCCCGTACCGCCTCGGTGATCTCTTCCCCGGTGGCGGTCCGGCCGGGCAGGTGCCGGCCCGCGCCGGTCTGCGCCAGCCGGTCGGCCTCCACCTCCTGCTCGCCGCCGAAGGTCAGGCTGAGCTGCGGCACCCCGGCGTCCAGCGCGGTCATCAGGCTGCCTGCCCCGCCGTGGTGGATCACCGCGTCGCAGCTGGGCAGCAGCATGTGCAGCGGGACCACGCCGGCCGCCACCACATTGCCGGGCAGTTCGCCGAGCAGCGCCCGGTCGCTGTCACTGGCCGCCACCACCACCTCGACGTCGAGGCCGGCCAGGGCCGCGAGCACCTTCGGTACCAGGAAGGAGCTGCGGCCGAAGATGTGCGTGACCGAGGTGCCCCAGGCCACCGCGACCCGGGGCCGGGTCGGCTTGTCCAGCAGCCAGCGCGGCATCGTGGACGGGCCGTTGTAGGGCACGTAACGCAGGTCGTAGCGGTGGGTGGTGGCGCGCGGGGCCATCGCCGGCGGACACGGGTCGATCACCCCGGCGTCCAGCGGGCCGATGTCCAGGTCGTACCGGTCGAAGATCTGGGTCAGCAGCGGACGGAAGAACTGCAGGCCCGGCGTGGTCTCCACCGGGCCGACGGCACCCCACAGGTGCCACAGCGCGGGTACCCGCAGCGCCCGCGCGACCGCCATCCCGTCGGGCGTCGCCAGGTCGGAGATGACCAGCTCGGGCCGCCAGGACCGGCCGAAGTCGAGGACGCCGCCGATGGCGTCCACCACCCCGTCCAGGTACGGGGAGAGGAATTCGCGCTGGAACCACTCGTGGTCGAGGCGTTCGCCGGGGGCCAGCTCCTCGCCGGTCAACGGGTGCAGCAGCGGGATGCCGCCACCCCCCGCCGGGTGACCCCAGCCGGACGCGACCGCGAACCGGTTCATCGGGATCAGGTCGGTGTCGGCGCAGACCGGGGCCGCCGACAGCCCGGAACGGGCCACCGTGTCGGCGAGCCCGGGGGCGCAGGCGACGATCACCTCGTGGCCGGCGGCCTGCAACGCCCAGCCCAACGGAACCATCGGAAAGTAGTGCCCCGCCCAGCGGGACGCCGTGACCAGGACACGCACGGTGAGTCGCTCCCATCCGGCCGGTGCCGCACCGGCCCACGACACACCGTGCGCCCGCCCGTCCGGCAATCCCTTGAGCCGGACTCGATCTGGCTCATCCGTCCGGAGCGGGGGAGTCCAGTCCGGCGCGAGTGGCGGCCGAGTGGGGCCGCGCAGGCTCGGACGAACGAACCCCCGGAGGGAGTACCACGCATGCGTGCGCTGTTCGTCATGTCCCGGGCACCGGGGCACCTGTACCCGATGGTGCCGCTCGCCTGGGCGCTCCAGGCAGCCGGCCACCAGGTCCGGATCGCCGGCCTGCCGGGCTCACTGCCCTCGGTGTCGCGTACCGGCCTGACCGCCGTGTCTGTCGGCGCCGACCTCGCCCCGGCGAAGCAGGGCGCGGCCCCGGCCATCCCCACCTGGCACGAGCAGGTGGACTGGCCGGTGGACTGGCCGAGCCACCCGCAGTCGCTGGCGCCCGCGCAGTGGCAACTGCTGGCCAAGCTCGCCGGCCGCCAGGTCGGTCTCGCCGAGGCGATGCTGGACGACCTGCTCGCGTACGGTCGGGAGTGGCGGCCGGACGTGGTCATCCACGACGCCGTCTGCTACGCGGGCGCGGTGCTCGGCGCGGCGCTGGGGGTGCCAGTCTTCAGCCACTCGTGGGGGCGGGCCACCGCTATGCGGATCGAGATGTCCGATCTGGACAGTGCGCCGCTGGAGTCGTACCTGGGCCTGTTCCGCAAGGTCGGGGCACCGGAGCGGATCACCCCGGACGGTCGGGTGGACCCGTGCCCGCCGTCGATGCTGCTGCCCGAGTCGGCGGCCGCCGCGCCCCGGCTGCCGATCCGGTTCATCCCGTTCAACGGCCCGGGTACCGACGAGCCGTGGCTGCGCGAGCAGCCGCGCCGGCCCCGGGTGGCGATCACCGGGGGAGTCTCCGCCGGTGACGTGTCCCCGCAGGCACTGCCCGGCTTCTTCGACCGCACCGTGCGGGCCGCCACCAAGGTGGACGCCGAGATCATCCTGGCCATCGGGTCGGGACAGACCCAACTCCTCGGCCCGGTGCCGGACGGCGTCCGGGTGGTCGAGGCGATGCCCTTCAACCTGCTCTTCCCCACCTGCGATCTGGTGATCCACCAGGGTTCCGGCGGGACAATGCTGACCACGGCGCACGCCGGGGTACCGCAGCTGGTGCTGCCGTTGCGGCCGGAGCAGCAGCTCTCCGGGGACCGGCTGGCCGCCGTGGGCGCCGGCCGGCAGCACGTCTACAACCACCTGGCCGCCCGCGACGACGCGGTGGAGGTGCTCACCGAGGACATCGACGCGCTGCTGACCGACGGCTCGTACCGCAGCGCCGCGCTGGCCCTGCAGGCGGACATGCAGACCGCGCCGCCGCCATCGGCCGTGGCGGCGCAGATCGAGGCGGTCGTCGGCTGAGTCATCGCCGGGGACCGTCCAAGCGGGGTCCGGGTCGCCCACTTCCCCCTGGGCGGCCCGGACCTTCCGCTGCTCAGCGCGTTGATGCTGCTCCGCCCGGACTCCAGTCCGCTTCGACGGCGGCCGGTGAGGATCGGAGAGTGGCGGTCCAGCCCGAGAAGCCAGTGACAGGAGCGGTAAAGATGATGCCAACCGACGGGCGCCGGGGCGTGGACCTCGGCCTGTTCTTCTTCGCGGCGGTCGGGGACGAGGCCACCCGCACGTACCGACTGATGCTCGACGCCGCCCGCCGCGCCGACGAGCTGGGGCTGGCCTTCGTGTCCACCCCGGAGCGGCACTTCCACCGCTTCGGCGGCGCGTTCCCCAATCCGGCGGTGACCTCGGCGGCGATCGCCGCGGTGACCAGCCGGGTACAGATCCGGGCCGGCAGCGTGGTCACCCCGCTGCACCCCACCGCGCGGGTGATCGAGGACTTCGCGATGGTCGACTGCATCTCCGGTGGCCGCGCCGCCATCTCGGTCGGCTCCGGCTGGAACGTCAACGACTTCGTGCTGGCCCCCGACGAGTTCGCCGGCCGCAAGCAGCGGGTGGTGGACGACATCGGCGAGATCCGCCGGGCCTGGCGGGAGGGCACCTGGACGGCGCGCAACCCGGCCGGCGCGGTGGTGGCGCTGGAACTGTTCCCCCGGCCGGTCAGCGCCGAGTTGCCGATCTGGACCACCGCCTCGCGCAGCACGGAGACCTTCCGGGCAGCGGGCACGCTCGGCACCAACGTGCTCACCCACCTGGAGAACCAGGACATCGGGGTACTCGCGGAGAACATTGACACCTACCGCAAGGCCCGCGCCGACGCCGGGTACGACGGGGGGACGGTGACCCTGATGATGCACACCTACGTCGCCCCGACCACCGACGAGGCGCTCGAGCTGGCCGTGCCGTGGCTGCGCCGCTACGTCCGGCACGCCGTCGACCTGGAGGCCACGGCGCTTGCCGGTGGCGGCCGGATGAGTGGCGGCAAGGAGGGCAGCGCATTCCTCCAGGAGGAGCGGGGCCGGGCCCGGCTGGCCGAGTTGGGCGTCAACCGCTACCTCGACGGCGCTTCCCTGATCGGTTCGGTGGACGACTGCCGCGCGGTGGTGCAGCGGCTGCAGGCCGTCGGCGTGGACGAGATCGCCTGCCTGGTGGACTTCGTCGGTGACCCGGACGCCGTGCTGCGCGGCGTCGACCAGCTCGCCATCCTCCAGGGCTGACCACCCCCACAGATCAGGAAGGCCCGCCCACGGTCGGTGTGGGCGGGCCTTCCTTTGCGTCGGGCTTGCTTGCCGGCGTCGGAGCCTGGTGCTGGCGGCGGGGCCGGGTACTGCTCAGGGGTTGGCCGGCTGCTGCGCCAACTGCTCGCAGAGCACCGTCCACAGTGCACCGGGGGTGGCGAAGGTGGCGCCGGTGAGCGCCGAGTCGGGAAACTTCACCCGGTAGTGGTCCTCCACCCGCATCAGCAGGTCGATGGTGCCGACCGAGCTGAGCCCGGCGTCGCGCAGGTTGGTGTCCGGCAGCAGCGGTTCTCCCGCCGCACCGGGCGGCAGGGTCTGGCGTAGCAGGTCGACGAGTGCGGGATCGATGGTGGTGGTCATCGCAGACTCTCCGTTTCCAGGCGGGCGCGTAGCGCGTGATAGTTGGTCTTTCCGTTGGGGGTCAAGGGAAGTTCGTCGATCAGGTGGCAGTGCGCCGGCACCTTGGCGCGCTCCAGCCGGCGACCGAGTTCGGCCAGCACGTCGGTGGGGGACAGGTCGGAGACGACGAAGAGGGTCAGGTCGACGTCGCCGTGCGGCGGTACCGCGGCCGCCGCCCGTACTCCGGGGATGTCGGTGGCCACCGCCTCGATCTCCAGGCCGCCGACGCGTACCCCGTGGCGCTTGAACAGGTCGTCGCGGCGGCCCTGGAAGTAGAGGTGGCCGTCGCTGTCCAGCCAGCCGTAGTCGCCGCTGTGCATGGTGACCACGCCGCTGGCGTCGGTGCGGTAGCGCAGTGCGGTCTGCTCGGGGGAGTTCCAGTAGCCGGCCATCACGTGCGGGCCGCGGACAGCGATCTCGCCGACCTCGCCGGCCGGCAGCTCGTGGCCGTCGTCGTCGAGGATGCGCACGTCGGTACCGGCCAGCGGGAGGCCGACCGAGCCCGGTTTGCGCAGGTCACCGTCGGGCTCCAGGATCGACGACCCGCTTGCACTCGGTGATCCCGTACATCGGGCAGACCTGCGCGCCCGGGAAGGCCCGGCGCAGGTCGGCGATGGTGGCCGGGAGCAGCGCCGCGCCGGTGTTGGTGAAGAGCCGGACCGCGGTCGGGCCGCCGTCGCGCACCGCCAGGGTGACCAGCATGTGTGCCAGCGACGGCACCACCGGCACCACGGTCACGCCGTTCGTGCGGATGGTGGTGAACAGCCGCACGTGCGCGGCCTCGTTGGTCACCACCAGTTCGGCGCCGGCCAGGGTGGCCAGGAAGATCTGGTAGAGGCCGTAGTCGAAGGAGAGCGGCACGGCGGCCAGCACCACGTCGTCGGCCCGGTAGCGCAGCCGCTGCGCGATGGCCCGGGTGGCGAAGGTGATCGCCCGGTGCGGGCTCATCACCGCCTTCGGTTTGGCGGTGGTACCCGAGGTGTAGATGAGCAGCCCCAGGTCGCCGCCGTCCAGTGCCGGGGTGGCCGGGGTGGCCCAGCCGTGCGCCTCGGCCTCGATGCGCTGCCAGGGCCGGATCAGGTGGGCCAGGTCGGGCTCGGTGGCGACCGGGTCGTCGGCGGCCACCACGATCAGCGTCGGAGTGCAGTCCTCGACGATCTGGCGGAGCTGGTACAGCTTCATGCCGGGGTTGATCGGCACCACGATCGCGCCGATCCTGGTCGCGCCGTAGAGCAGGGCGACGAAGCCGCGGACGTTGCCGAGGCGGACCAGCACCCGGTCGCCGTGGCGTACGCCGCTGCCGTGCAGCCACGCCGAGATGGCGATGCTGTGCGCCGCGAGCTGGGCGTAGGTCCAGGTGCCGGTGGCGTCGGTGACCGCCCGCGCGGTCGGTGCCCGCAGCGCCGCCCGGTCCAGCAGTTCCGGTACCAGTTCGGGTACCGGCGGGGATGCGTTCTGTTTCACGGACCACCTCACAGAAGGGGGATGGGCGGTGACCAGCCCCGGAGCCGGCGGCTGTGCTGCCCGCCGGGTCCGGGGTGGTCGCCGGTCAACGGACAGCCTGGAGACCGGCCGCTGGTGCGTCGCTGCTCAGCCGGCCGCTGAGGATGTGCTGTTGCAGCACGCGCAGTCGCTGTGACGGCTCCAGGCCGAGACCGTCGGCCAGCTTGCGCCGGCAGTCCTGGTACACCTCAAGGGCCTGGCCCCGCCGGCCGGACCGGTAGAGCGCCTCCATCAGCAGCGCGTGCAGGTTCTCGTTGTGCGGGTGCTCGCTGGTCAGTGCGACCAGTTCGCTGAGTGTCTCGTGATGGTCGCCGAGCGCGATGTCCGCCTCGATGCGCTGTTCCAGAGCGGTCATCCGGCTCTCCTCCAGGCGCAGCACCTGGCATTCGAGGACCGGTCCGATCTCGACGCCGGCCAGTGGCTCCCCACGCCACAGGTCGAGCGCCTCGTTGAGCAGGATGGATGCCTGAACGAAGTCGCCGACCGTCCGGGCCTGCCGGGCCTGCCGGCACAGCCCGCCGAAGACGTCCGCGTCCAGTGCTCCGGCCGGCGCCACGAGCATGTACCCCATCGGCTGGGTGACCAGCACATCCTTGGCGCCGGGCCCACCTGCCGGCAGCGCGTCGCCGATCAGCTTGCGCAGTTGCAGGATGTAGGTCTGCAGGGTGGTGAGGGCGCTGCGGGGCGGGTCGTCGCCCCACAGCTCGCGCTGGAAAGCCGCGATCGACACGAACCGGTTGGCGTTGACGATCAACAGCGCGAGCACTTTGCGGGATTTCGCCGCCGAGGGCACAAAACTCCTGCCGGCCTCCCCGGCGGCCAGCGGGCCGAGAACCCCCAGTTCCATGGTGTTAGCCCGCCACGGGCGTCAGTGTCAGTACCGGTCGGTACAGGCCACCGACGATCTCGGCCGCGCCGCCCATCTGCCGCGCGTGCTGACCGAACGCCGGACCCTGCACGACCGCGAGGTAGCTGTCCGGCGCGTTCCACCAACCCAGGTTGCTGTAGCCGCCCTCGCGCCGGGTGGACCGGACGAAGGAGTTGGCCAGGAATCCGGGCTGGCCGCCCATGAACTTCGCCTGCTCGGCGAAGGCCGCCTCGAACGCCGCCGGGTCGGCGCCCGGTCGCAGCGTGAAGGTGGTCTGGGCGAGCACTGCCCCGCTGTCCACCGGGGGCTCGCCCAGTGATGCGCCGTCGACGATCACGGTACGGTCGGCGTCGATCTTGGCCAGTTGCGAGAGGTCCTCCACGTACAGGAAGAACATCGGGCTCTGGGTGGTGGCCTCGTACCCGCCGGCATCGGTCCACCGGGTGACCCCGGTGTACCTGTTCGGCTCCTTCAACGAGCGGACCAGGATGCTCCAGCCGAAGCCCGCCTGGCCGCGGAAGTACCGCGCCAGTTCGGCGTAGGCGGCCTCGAAGCCGTCCACTCCGTCGCGAACCTCGAAGTGGGTCACCATGGTGACCGAACTCGATTCCGTCATGGAACCCTCCACTCATGACAGTTACTGGTAAAGATCGCTAGTCAGTGTGTTTACTGACCGCCATGACAGTAGCAGCGATCTTGAGTAATGGGCTGTCAAGCGAAAAGGCCACATGGACGGGATTGCGATCAAGGAGCAGCGATGACCTCGATGACAACCACGGTGCACGAATAACCCGCTCCACCGCCGTACAGCATGACTTTGTCACCGGCCCGCACGGCCCCGGTGTCGAGCAGGTGCGCCAGGCCCACCCCCCAGTCACCGGCCCCCAGGTGCCCGGTGGTCCGGCAGAAGTCCCAGGTGGTCCGGGACTCCGGAATACCCAGCAACTGGTGCACCTGGACCGGGCTGTCCAGGAAGCGCACCGCCGGGGTGACCACCCGGGCGATGTCGCCCATCCCGCACCGGGACTCCTCCAGCGCCCCCACCACCGCGCGCCGGATCACCCGCAGCAGCCGGGCCGTCGACTCGGTGTCGTCGAAGTCGCCGGTGTGCTCCCGAGCCCGCTGCGCCAACTCCACCGGGCGACGGGCCGCCTCCGGGGAGTCGGTGAACTCCTCCCCGCCCCGGGTCAGCGGCTCCAACGAGTTGTCCACCACGGTCCGGGTACACAGCACCCGGGCGAAGCCGGTCCGGCCGGAGAGCGCCACCGCGCTCGCCCCGTCGCCGTAGGCGGTGCCGGGGCGCAGGGTGAAGCGGTCCACGCCCGGCCCGGTGAACCGGTCGGCCGTGGTCACCATCACCGCGCCGGTCGGCACCGCGTGCAGGTGGGTGGCGGCCAGCTCCAGCGCGCTCACCCCGATGTTGCAGCGCTGCTGCACGTCCAGCGCGGGCACGCCCCGGGCCAGCGCCCGGTCGGCCACATAGGACGCCGTCGGCCAGATCTCCAGTCCCTGGTACCAGGTGCTGCCGTGCAGCAGCAGGGTGAAGTCCTCCGGCGCGATCCCGCTGACCCGCAGCGCGGTACCGGCCGCCGCCACCGCCATCTCCGGCGGCGACATCGTCGTGGCCACCTGCACCGACTCGTAACCCAGCTCGGACACCCAGGCCGGCACATCGTCCCCGAGCTCCGCGGTGCCGACCTTGCGCGCCCCGGGCAGGTACGCGCCGATGCCCGCGATGTAGACGTTCTCCCAACGCATGCCGCACTCCACTCACCGATCCCGACAGATCGCCCATTGTTGGCTGCCGGCACTCAAGCGCAGGTCGAGTCCGAGCGGCTGCCCGCCCGGCCGGCTCGACCGTTGCTTGAGTCCGCGTGTACCGACCACCGGCACGCTGAGCGCACGACACCCCGGACGCCGCCCCGCCCGCTGGAGGTACCTCATGCGCCTGCTGTTCACCGCACACGCGGGGTACTCGCACGTGCGTGTGGTGGCCGCGCTCGCCCAGGCCGCCCGGGACGCCGGGCACCAGGTGGTACTCGCCAGCGCCGAGCCGATGCGCGCCGAGGCGGCCAGCTACGGGCTGGACTTCCAGCCGGCCGGCTTCGACTGGGCAACCGACCGGCAGTGCATCAAGGCGCTCGCCCCCGGCATGTTCGGTAACGACCAGGCCAGCTTCCAGCAAGCCCTGGTGCACACCTGCGCGCTCGGCCGGCCGGCCCTCGCGATGGCCCGTGACCTGCTGCCCTTCGCCCGCGCAGTGGCGTCCGGACGTGGTGGTGCGGGAGGGCGAGGACTTCGCCGGGTACCTGGTCGCCGAGGCGCTGGGCATCCCGCACGCCGGGGTGATCGACGGCTCTACCCACCTGATGCCGCCAGACGTGGTGCGCGGGCCACTGGACCTGCTCCGTGCCGAACTGGGGCTCGGGTCGGAGGAGCATCCGCTGGGGCCGTACCGGTACCTGCTGGCGAGCTGGCTGCCGCGCCGGTACCTGCTGGACGACTTCGCTTGCGTACCCACGCTCCGGGTGTATCGGCAGACCAACCCGCACCGGCCCGGCGAGCCGCTGCCCGACTGGCTGGCCGGCTTCGCCGCCGGCCGGCCGCTGGCGTTCGCTTCCCTCGGCACCCTCGCGCCCTCCCTGCAACTCTCCGAGCAGGCGCTACGCGCCGTGGTCGACGGGCTGGCCGAGGTGGACTGCGCCGCCCTGGTCGCCATCGGCGTCGGCCGCGACCCGGCCGGGTTCGGGCCGCTCCCGGACCACCTGCGCCTGGTCAACACCTGGCTGCCGCAGTCGGCGCTGCTGGAGCGGTGCGCGGCGTTCGTCACGCACGCCGGCTTCTCCAGCGTGCGCGAGGGCCTGCGGGCCGGGGTACCCATGCTGGCAGTGCCGTTCTACGACGACCAGCCGCACGCGGCCGAGCGGATCGCCCGGATCGGCGCCGGGCTGACGATTCCCGGCCCGCAGGTCACCGCGGCCGGGGTTGCGGACGCGGTGGGCGCGCTGCTGCGCGATCCCAGCTACCGGCAGGTGGCCGCGGCGGTGCGCCG
Source organism: uncultured Actinomycetota bacterium (assembly GCA_963794685.1). Classification (GTDB taxonomy): domain Bacteria; phylum Actinomycetota; class Actinomycetes; order Mycobacteriales; family Micromonosporaceae; genus CAVTWH01. Next base: position 45,061 of record CAWCFK010000025.1, read on the forward strand.
GGACATCCTGGCGAGTCCGTCGCTGGACGACACGCTCTGCGACCTGGCCGCGCTGGTGCGGCCACCGGCCCTGCGCGGGTTGACGGGTATAAATGCCCTGTCCGCCGGCCGCTGACCCTGTCCACGAAGTTCCCCACCGATAGGACGTGGCCGTGACACCACCAGTGGCAGTTGCCGAACCAGCGGAAAAGGTCAGGAAGACTCCGATGGACACCCCCGCGGTACACCTGCGCGCACTCACCCGGGCCTACGGGTCGGTACGCGCCGTCGACGGCATCGACCTGCGCATCGAGCGCGGCGAGAAAGTGGCCCTGCTCGGGCCGAACGGCGCCGGTAAATCGACGACAATCAACATGCTGCTCGGCCTGATCCCACCGGATACCGGGGCGGTCGAGTTGTTCGGCCGGTCCCCGGCGAAGGCGGTGCGCTCCGGTCAGGTCGGCGCGATGCTCCAGGAGGGCGGCCTGGTGCCGCGCCTCACCGTCCGCGAACTGATCAATTTCGCCCGGGGTACGTATCAGAATCCCCTGCCGTTCGACGAGGTGGTGGCGATCGCCCGGCTCGGCGAGATCCTCAACCGGCGGGTGGACAAGCTCTCCGGTGGGCAGGCCCAGCGCACCCGGGTCGCGCTCGCCCTGTGCGGCAGCCCTGACCTGGTGGTACTCGACGAGCCGACGGCTGCGCTGGACGTCGAGTCCCGGCGCGAGCTGTGGGCCGCCCTCACCGAGTACGCGGCGAAGGGCCGTACCGTGCTGTTCTCCACGCACTACCTGGAGGAGGCGGACGACTACGCCGACCGGGTGGTGGTGATCGCGCACGGTCGGGTGATCGCCGACGGCACCAGTTCGGAGATCAAGAGCGTGATCAGCGGCCGTACCGTCAGCGTCGACGTGCAGGACGGCCGGGAAGCCGGGCTCGACCTGCTGCCCGGGGTGATCTCGGTGCAGATGCGCGGCAACCGGGCGATCATGCAGAGCACCGACTCGGACGCCACCGTGCTGGCCCTCGCGCTCGCCGAGATGGTCTGCAACCTCGAAGTGAGCAGCACCGGCCTTGAGGACGCCTTCGTCGCCCTCACCAGTGACGTCGCCCTCGCCGGTGACGCCGCCTTCACCAGCGACCCCGTCCTCACCAGTGACACCGCCGCGACCGCCGGAAATGAGGCCTGAGATGCTCGGATACCTGGGACTCGAACTGCGCCGGCTGTCGCGGGACGGCGGCTTCCTCTTCGCCAGCCTGCTGGTGCCGGTCGGCATGTACCTGCTGTTCAGCAACATCGGCGGCCCGCAGACGGCGGACGAGAAGGTCTACCACGTGGTCGCGATGGCGGCCTACGGGGCGCTCAACGCGGTGATGTCGGTGGGTACCGGCATCGCCGAGGACCGGGCGCTGGGCTGGCTGCGCCAGTTGCGGCTGACCCCGCTGTCCACGATGAGCGTGGTCGTCGCCCGGGGACTCTCGGCCGCCTGCCTGACCCTGCCGCCGATCGTCACCGTGTTCGGAATCGGCATCCTGGTCAAGGGCGTCAGCCTGAGCTTCGCCCACTGGGTGATGCTGGCCCTGCTGCTGGTCGTCGGCGTCACCCCGATGACCCTGTTCAGCCTCGGCGTCGGCTACCTGTTCACCCCGCAGAAGGCGCAGCTCGCCGGCCTGATCGGCTCCACCGCGCTGGCCGCGATCAGTGGCCTGTGGCTGCCCATCACGTTCTTCCCGGACTGGCTGCAGACGGTCGCCAAGGTGACCCCGGTCTACCGCTTCGCCCAGCTCGCCTGGGACACCGGCGCCGGCCACCTGCCCTCCGGCCTGGGCCTGGGCATCCTGGTCGCCTGGGGCGCGGCCTTCGGCGCCTTCGCCGCCTACGGCTACCGCCTCGGCGGCCGCAACGCCTGACCCCCGACCGCCCCGACCCGGCCCGGCACCGTCCCCACGGCGCCGGGCCGGGTCGTGCATTCGGACGCTCCGGTTGGGCACCTCGGCCGGGGCGGCCGATCATGCGCGCCACGCCTACCGTTACCGTTGCCCGGAGCGACGAATGTGAGGACGTATGGCCGAGCCTGCCACCGACGACCGCCTTCCGGTTCTGGTCTGGGTCATCGCCGCCGCATTTGTCGTCATCGAGCTGGTGTTCAGCGTCGGCTACGGCTTCCAGCAGGACGAGCTCTACTTCATCCAGGCCGGCCGCCACCTCGCCTTCGGCTACGTCGACCAGCCACCGGTCGCACCCCTGCTGACCCGGCTCGCCACGATCATCGGCGGCACCAATCCGACCGCCGTACGCACGCTGCCGGCGCTGGAAGGCGGCGCGATCATCGTGCTGGCCGCCCGACAGGCCGTCATCTTCGGCGCCGGGCGCACCGGCCGCATCCTGGCTGCGCTCTGCCTGGCCGGCGCGCCGGTGCTGCTCGGCGCCGTGCACATCGGCAACACCACGCCGCCGGCGCTGCTGACCTGGACGCTGGTCGTGCTGTGCGTGAGCACAGCGGTCGCGCGGGACCGGCCCCGGTGGTGGCTCGGCGCGGGCCTCGCCGCCGGCCTCGGCCTGCAGACCAACAACCTGATCGCGCTGCTGTTGCTGGCGCTCACGATCGGCCTGCTGGTCACCCGCCGGTTCGACATCCTGGGTACCCGGTGGCCGTGGCTGGGCGCTGCGATCGCTGCGGTGATCTGGGCACCGAACGTGGTGTGGCAGGCCACCCACGGCTGGCCCCAGTTCGCGATGGCCGCCTCGCTGCACCGGGAGAACACTTCCGCAGCCGCCTACCTGGGCGGGCTGCCGGCGCAGCTCATCTACGGCGGACTGCTCACCTTTCCGGTACTGATCGCCGGTGTCGTACGGCTGTGGCGTCGGTCGGAGGTGCGCTACCTCGCGATCACGGTCACCGTGGTGGCGGTGTACGTGCTGGCGTGGGTGCCGGGAAAGCCCTACTACACCTCGGGTCTGCTGCCGGTCGTGCTGGCGGCTGGGTCGGTGGCGACCGAGCGCTGGTTCGCCCGGGGTCGGCGCCCGCTGGGCCGGCGCATCCTGGTCGTCGGCGCCATCCTCGTCGCGACCGTAGCCACGTTGCCCTCGGTGCTACCGGTCTGGCCGGTGCGCGACCTGCATGCGCACACGACCAGCGCGGACCTGGCAGACATGGTCGGCTGGCCGGAACTCGCCCGCTTCGTCGCGGCCGAGAACACCGCGCTCAACGCTGCCGGCACACCGCCGACGTCGATCTTCACCGGCAACTACCCCGAAGCCGCCGCACTGGACGTGCTCGGCCCGTCCGGGCTACCGCCGGTGCTGTCCGGGCACAACGCGTACGGCATGTGGGGACCGGGCTCGGCGTCCGACGCCACGGTGCTCGCGGTGGACGCCGCCGACCAGCTCCAGCCCTACTTCGCCCAGTGCCGGACGGTGGGCACCTTCGTCACGCCGTACGGGGTGGACAACGACTTCAACCATCTCGACCTGAGCCTGTGCACCGGCCCCAACGCCGACTGGGCCGGGCTGTGGACCCACCTGAAGCACTACGACTAGCCCGCTGCCACCCGCCGGCGAGCAGGTCCTAGCCTTCCGGATTCGGGTCGGTGATCCGCGGGTCCACGTGGGGCTTCGCGGTCTGGATCGGCTTCGGCAGCGGCGAGCGGGTGAGCTCCGCCGAGCTCACCGACGGAACCGCGGACCGGGTGTGGTGCGGATTGTCGTCGTCGCCTTCGGCGTCGGGATCGGGGTCGGTCACCCCGCCCCCCGCGGCCAGCCGGGCCTCCGCTGACGCGGAAATCCCGTGTGCCGGCAGGTGCTCGGTGGCCGACCGGCCAAAACCGGGCTGGCCGGGCGCGCCGTGGGGGTTGTCATCGGTGCCCTCGGCGGTCTCCCCGCCGCCTCCGCCTCCGCCTCCGCCTGAGCCTCCGCCCTCGCCCTCGCCGTCTCCGCCTGAGCCGCCACCGTCGCCGCCGCCCGATCCGCCCTCGCCTGCACCGCCACCGCCACCGCCGCCACCGCCGCCGCTCGATCCGCCATCGTCACCGGGTGGCCCGCTGCCGTCGCCGGACGGGCCGCCACCGCCGCCCGATCCGCCACCTGTCGCGCCGAGCCCGGAGAGCGGGCCATCGCGGGAACCCAGGTCCTCGCCGGTGAGGCCGGCGTCGAAGTCGCGGGCTGCCTTGTCCCGCGCGTCCAGTTCCTCGCCGGTCAGCCCCGATGCCTCGTCGCGATCGTGTTGATCCCGGGCTTCGAGCTCCTCCGGCGTCAGGCCGGCGTCCTCGGCCCGGGCGCGCTGGTCGATCTCCTCGCCGGTCAGGCCGGACGCCTCCTCGCGGGCCTCCCGCTCGGCCTGCTCCTTCGGGGTCTCCTGCGCACGCGTCAACTCGCGGTCGATGCGGTTGAGTTCCTCGAACTCCTCCTGCGTGTGCCCCCGGCCCTCCGAGACGACCCGGTCGATGATCGCGTCGCGCCGCGCCTTCAACCCATCTATCCGCTGCTCGGTCGTGGGCTTGCTGGGATCTCTGGACATGGCCTCAGTATCGGCCGGCCAGGCCGGGTGCGCGGGAACATGACCGCAACCTGTCAGTCTGCGCTGTGCCCGGGTGCAGACACGGTCAACAGTCGGCAGGCTTGGCTGAGTCGTCGGCGACGGGGGCAGCGGGCGGGGTTGCACGCGCGGGCTGGATTGTGACACTGGTGGATAGCGACACATCCGACCACCGGGATGTGTACCGGCTGGTGCCAGGCTTGACGCCGCTTGGGCGACTCGCCGGTCCGGCTACCGTGAGCAGGGCGAGGAGACGATCTGGTATGGGCGTTATGCAGTGGATGCGCGGTGGCGACGACAACTCGATGAGCGGCGGCGCGATCTCGGCTGCGCTCGTAGCAATCGACGGAATCTTCCGGCCGAGCCGGATCAAGCAGATGGAGCACATCGACGAGTCCAAGCGCAGGCGGCTCGACGTGGCCAACGGCTCCGATGTCGACCTGGAGAGCGGGCGGGCGGTGATCCGCTACGTCAGGTCGGGCGCCACGGTGGGCGAACGGGCCCCCCGGGTCCACGTGCCGCGCCGGCAGAGCTGGTGGAAGCAACTGCGTACCTCCATGCACCGGCGCAAGCTGGCCCGCGCCAGGGCGAAGGTCAGCGGCTGAACCTGCCTCGTCCTCCGCGCACGTCTTTCGGTGCGATGCGCAGCCGGACCAACATGGCCTTGATTTGCTCGTCCCCGTGTGGGACTGCGGCCGGCTCAAGGAGCCATCCGAGGAATCTCCTGACCAGTGGGTTCAGTTTCTCGCGGGGAGGGTCGAGATCGACCACCGCGTCCACAAGGTAGATCCCCATGTACATGATCAGCCAGGGTCTGTCGTTTCCGCAGTGGAAGAGGAGTTCGGCTCGCCGTTGTTCGCAGGGCCATTCCTCCCCGCAGGCTCGGCACGCCCAGGTCGGACGGCGGGCAAGATGTTCGGGGTAGTCCGACCAGACGCCGGGCATCTTCATCGGTACCTGCGCTTCGCGCGATGTGCCTGCCCGCGGGTGAAGTAGAGCGCCGACAGATTCAGTACCTGCGTGGGCTCGTCGACCCACTGGTTGTCCACCAAGACCACGCTGTTGTTCGGCGCAGAATCAGGGCAGGGCCACTTCAACCCGCACCTGCACCTTGGCTTGATGAGCTTGCGAACGGGGTAGTGGACCAAGGCCGACCTCCCTGGAGTACGCGGGGGCGCTGTGCCGCGTGTATTCGGCATCCCCTACGGCTGCCTCACTTCGTGGCACAGCGCCCACCTGGTAGAGACGAACCAACCGCGTCCTCGGTGGCGACGACCGGCACATCCCGTTGAGAAACGCTATGAAGCGTCGTCCGGAAATCTCAAGGCGATTGGCGGTGTTTGGCGGGGTGTCACTCGGGCGTCGGGATTCCAGCGGACTTTCGCCAAACTCGGGCACACTCGTTGAGGCTCCCGCACGGCGCTGGCACACTCATGGTCGTCAACATGAGCCAATGGCCTTGGAGGTCACGATGGCACTGAAATTCCTGGGTAAGGACCCGGACAGCCCTGGTGGCGGAAGTCCTACCGTGTACCTGGACGAGGAGCGTGACACCTACGTGCTCCAAGGCTGGAAGGTCGACGCAGAGCGGGCGGAGGGGTTGGATGTCCCTGTGCACGAGACTTTGATCGAGTTTCCCCGCCGAATGATGCAGTTCTTCCCGGAGGTACACAGTGGCGGTAGCGGACAGGGTTGACGAACTGCTCCGTCAGGCTCGTATGTCAGCGGTTCACTTGGAGATGCGGGACGGGTACATGCAGGACGACCCTGACCTGCGAGCGTGGCGGACGGGGTTCAGGCATGACCCCGCCGACCGTGCGTCGTGGTGGAATCCGTGGTTCGAGCTGACAAGCCAGGTGATCCAACGCGGCGTAGTGATGCGCCGGGTGAGGATCGTCAGTGAACCTGTGTCGGAATACATCCGCTACGAGTACGACGTGACGTTCGGAAACGCCGCGGTGGGCGAGGACGTACGTTGGCTTCCCCGTCGTTTGGCAACAGGGATTGCTCTACCCGGCAACGACTTCTGGTTGTTCGACGGCGAGGTGCTGCTCATCAACCACTTCGACGGTAACGGCGACTGGATTGACACCGAGCGGGTGGAGGATCGTGACGTGTTGCGCCTCTGTTCCTCCGCGTTCGAGACAACGTGGCCCCTGGCGACACGGCACAACGAGTACAGTCCCGCCTGAACGTGACCGACGAAGCCTGGCGTGCCCTTGGTGCCCGCCTGCGTGAGATCCGGAAGGAAGCCGGGCTCACCGGGCGGGACCTCGGCAACCTCAACGCCTGGCACGGCTCCAAGATTTCGAAGATCGAGTACAGCCACCGGATGCCGTCCGTGGCGGACATCAGGGCCTGGTGTACAGCGTGCGGCGTACCGGACGAGGCAGTCGATCTGATCGCTTCGCTTCGGGCCGTCGAAGGTAGCTTCCAGGAGTGGCGTCGGCTGGAGCGCGGTGGCCTGAGGCGCATTAACGAGTCTGTACAGGGGCTGTGGGAGAACAACACCAGCTTCCGCATCTATAGCCCATCGATGATCCCCTCCCCTCTTCAGACGGGTGACTACGTCCGTGCGCTGCTGTCTTCGTTGATGGTCAGACGAACGCTGGTCGATGACGTGGAGACCACGGTCAAGGTGCGGGTGGAGCGTCAGCGTGTGCTGGATGACAAGACCAAGACCTTCGCCGTCCTTCTTGAGGAATCAACGCTTCTACACAGGATCGGCGGACTCGAAGTCATGGCAGGAGCGTTGGGACACCTGCTCTCCGTCGCCACGTTGAGCAACGTGAGTCTGGGCATCATCCCGTCGACAGCGCCCAGAGATCTCGTGTGGCCCCTCGAGCTGTTCTTTATGTACGGACATGACCTGGTGGCAACAGAGCTCGTGCACTCCTACGTCCAAGTGACGAGGCCCCACGAAGTTGAGATGTACACGAAGGTGTTCAACGACCTGTCTTCGTTGGCTGTGTACGGTGCGCCGGCAAGAAGACTCATTACTTCCGCCCTCGAGGCCCTGGAAAGTTGACTTTCATCAAGCCATTCTCGGAGGACCGATGGCAGCACTAGTTAGCGAACTCATGGCGTCATGCCAACAATCCGCTATCCACCTTGAGATGCGGGACGTGTACGGCACGGATGATCCTCTCGTCGAGGAGTGGCGCAGCGGCGTCAGGCACAGTGCTGATGACCGGGACGTGTGGTGGCGGCCGTGGCACGCCTCGGTTCGGGCGGCCGTCGAGCGTGGGGCTGTCATCCGGCGGGCGCGGATCGTCAGCGAGCCGTTCAGCGAGTACATCCGGTTCGAGCACTACCTGACGTTCGAGAACATCCTTTCCGGTGAGGACGTGCGTTGGCTTCCCCGCCGTCAGGCGACGGGCCTGGCCTTACCTGGCAACGACTTCTGGTATTTCGATTCCGCAACCTTGGTCGTCACACACTTCGACGGCGATGGGAGGTGGGTAGCGGCGGAGATTGTGGACGACCCCGAAATCACCGAACTCTGCGTTTCGTCGTTCGAAGCAGTCTGGGAACGGGCGGTACCACACAGCGAGTACTCCGAGATCGTCAATCGGTCCGGGAGCGGAGGCTCCGCGCCAGGGTCGGGATCATCACCGCCGCGGGGATGAGATGCAGCCCGATGAGGGCGGCGGTGGTGGCGGTGTCTGCTCCGGAGAGCAGGGGCGCGACCAACGAGATCGCGGTCAGCGACACCGCCGTCCACACGAATCGCCGGGCGGGGCGAGCGCTCCAACGAAGCAGAGCGGCGGCGATGACGATGCCCACGATCGAGAAGACGCCGGTCATCACGGCGAACCCGGGCAGCGGGATCGGCTCGCCACCAGCGGGGACCTCGAAGTCGACGCCGGCGGCCCGGGCAAGCGCAGCGGCGAGGGTGGTGGCCACCATTGCGCCGAGCGTGGCGATGAGGCCGGTGCCGGCGAGCCGGCGGAGTCGGTGGGCGTGAGGGGCCTGGCCCGCTGCCGGGCCGGCGACACGTTCGGTGTCGGTCATGATGTCGCCGTGCCGTCCGCCGGCAGGCGCTGCGGCAGCCCGAACCGCGGGAACTGGTCGTTGTGGAACGTGAAGATCTCGGTGATCGCCCCGCCGGTGATGCGCAGGACGTCGATCGTCAGCGGCAGGTACGCGCCTTCCCCGTCGTCCCACAGGTAGAAGGCGATGGTGGGCTGCCGGTTCGCGTAGGTGAGGACGCCGCGCAGACCCGTCATGCCCTCGAAGCCGTCCTGGACCCAGTCGTTCACCACGGCGTCGCGGCCGATGTACAGGCCCGGCGTGGGCGGCATCGAACAGCGGACGTCCTCGCGCAGCATGGCGGCGAGCGCGTCGACGTCGGTGGCCACGCTCGCGTCGGTGAAGCGGCGTACCAGCTCGCGCGTCCCGGCGTCCTCCTCGCCGCCGGTCCAGTCCTGCCGCTGCGCGGGCAGGTGCTCCCGCATGCCGGCGCGGGCCCGCTGCAGCGCGCTGTTCACCGAGTTGACGGAGTCGCCGAGGAGTTCCGCGACGTCCTTCGCCGGCCAGCCGAGCACGTCGCGCAGGATCAGCACGGCCCGTGGGCGCGGCGCGAGGTGCTGGACTGCCACCAGGTACGCCAGCTCGATCGTCTCCCGCGCGACGGCGACGGTCTCCGGGGAGTCCGCGTCGCCTGCGGGCAGCTCGTCGAGGAGCCGGTCCGGGTAGGGCTGCAGCCACCGCACCTCGCCGCCGGTCGCGGGCGCCGGTCGGCTTTTGGCGAGCAGGTCCAGGCAGGCGTTGGTGGCGATCCGGTACAGCCAGGCCCGCAGCGTCGACCGCCCCTCGAAGGTCTCCCGTCGCCGCCAGGCACGCAGGAAGGTCTCCTGCACGGTGTCCTCGGCGTCCTCGAACGACCCGAGCATCCGGTAGCAGTGCACGTGCAGCTCCCGCCGGTGCTGCTCCACCAGCCCCGAGAACGTCGGCTCGTCGACCCCGGCCAGACCGTTCCCGGCCAGCTCTTTCCCGCCCGGCCCGCTCACGTCCAGCTCCCCCAGCCGCGTGTCCGCACCCATCACATCATCCTTCCGTCGCGTCGTGTCCGTCGTAGGTGTGACGGGTACGGGCGCGACAACTCATCACCGGTGCCGCAACGGCTGTGCCGGACGGGGGTGCTACCGCCCTGGCAGGTCGTCGTCGCCGCTGTTGTGCAGCCGGGCCCGGACCTGCTCGGCGTCCGCGCTGTCGAAGTCGGTGAGGATCGCCAGCGCCTCCCGCCAGCAGTCCCGGGCCGCCACGGTGTCCCCGCTGGCGTGGTAGGTGTCGCCCAGGTTTACCAGCGTGTCGGCCTCGTTGTAGCGGTTGCCGTGGTCCCGGAACAGCGCGAGCGCCTGCTGGTAGGCCGCGACCGCATCGGTGTGCCGGCCGAGATGGTGGTACGCGACCCCGAGGCTGTCCCAGGTGGCTGCCTCACCGAGCCGGAAGTCGACTTCCCGCAGCAGCTCGAGCGCCTGCTCGCAGTACTTCAGGGCGGTCTCGTAGTTGCCCAGCCGGATGTGACACCAGCCGACGGAGTTGAGCGCGTTGGCCTTCCCGACCGGATGGCCGCTGGTCTGGTACCGGGCGAGGGCCTGCTCGGCGTGGTGCAACGCCTCCCGGTACCGGCCCTGCCGTTCCAGCATCTCGGCCAGTCCGATGCGGACGAGCGCCTGGTTGGCGTCGTCGCCGAGCTGCCCGTACAGCTGCAGTGCGCGGTTGAAGTGCGGCAGGGCCTCGTCGTGCTCCCCGAGCAGCACGTGGGCCCGGCCGCACACGCGGTGCGAGTATGCCTGCGCGGCCAGGTCGCCCATCCGCGCAGCGGCTTGCAGCGCGACCCGGTGGAGGAGAACGGCGTCCCGAAAGTCGCTGTGTCCTTCGGTGAACGTGGTCATCGACCAGACCAGTTGCCAGGCGTGGCGATCCAGGCCGGCGTCGACGGCGAGGGTGACCGCGGCCATCAGCACCTGGTACTCGGTGCTGAACCAGTCTGCGGCGGCACCCGCCGACTCGACATCGTCCACCGCGACGCCGGCCATCGGCTCGATCAGCTCGACCAGGTCCCGGGTCGGGTTGAGCAGGACGGCTGCCTGGTGGGCGCAGCGCAGATAGTGGTCCAGCAGCCGGCGTAGCGCCGCCTGCCGGTCGGCCTCCGGATCTCCCGACGCGGCCAGTTCACCGGCGTACGCGCGCAGCAGGTCGTGTGCGGCGTAGCGACCGCCCAGCCGCTCGGTCACCAGGTGGACGCGGACAAGTTCGGCGAGCATCGGCCGGACCTGGGCCGGCGCGAGCCCGGCGAGACTGGCCGCCGCGGACACGCTCAGCTCCGGACCGGGATGCACACCGAGCAGCCGGAACAGTCGCGCAGCCGGACCCGACAGGCGCTCGTAGGACCACGAGAACACCGACCGCACGTCGGTGCCGGTGTCACCGGTGGCCAACCCGTCGAGCCGGTCGCGTAGGTGCCCCAGTTCGGCGGCCAGCACGGCCAGTGACAGCCCTGGCTGGATGGCGGCGCGGGCGGCGGCGATCGCCAGCGCCAGCGGCAGCCGGGCACACCGTTCGATGATCTCCTCGACCGCGGCCGACTCGGCCGCGATGCGGTCCGTCCCGAGCCGCCGGGCGAGCAGCTCACGCGCCTCATCGGCGTCGAGCAGATCAAGCGGCAGCGGCACCGCGCCAGCGTCCACGATCAGCCCGGTGAGCTGGTTGCGGCTGGTGACCAGGACAAGGCAGCCGGGCGTACCCGGCAGCAACGGCCGGACCTGCTCGGCATCCCGGGCGTTGTCCAACAGCACCAACATCCGCCGCTCGGCCAGCAGGGTGCGGTACAGCGCGGTCTGCGCGTCGAGGCCCCTCGGCACCCGCTGCGCCGGCACGTCAAGCGCGTCCAGGAACGACCGGACCGCTTCGGCGGGCGTGGTGGCTCTCCCGGCCGGATCGAAGCCGCGCAGGTTGATGTACAGCTGGCCGTCGGGGAACCGGCTGGCGGCCTTGTGTGCCCAGTGGACAGCCAACGTGGTCTTTCCGACCCCACCGGTTCCGCTCATCACCACGATCCGTACGCCACCCGCGGCGCTCACGGCTGCGCCGGGCATCAGGGTATCGAGCTCGGCGATCTCGGCCGTCCGTCCGGCAAAGTCGATGAGGTCGGCCGGCAGCCCAGCGGGCAGCGAAGGCGCCGGGCTGCCGTCGGTCGCCGGCCCGGCCGCCGCAGCCAACGGGGTCCGGTCACCGACGCCATACGGCACGGGGGCCTCGACTGCGCTGGACCTTCGCAGAATCGCCTCGTGCAGAGCGCCCAGCTGACTGCTGGGATCTAACCCGAGTTCCTCGCGCAGCCCGCGGACATGAGCCGAATAGCACGCCAATGCGTCCGCCTGCCGACCGGACCGGTACAACGCGAGCATCAGATACTGGACCAGGGTCTCTCGAAACGGGAACGCCTCGACCAGCTCCGACAGCTCGGCGACAAGACCACCATGGCGCCCCAGCGCCAACTCGAGGCCGAGGCACTCCTCGGTCACCGCCAGCCGGCGCTCCTCCAGACCGGCCCGCGCGGCGTCCACCACCGCGCCGTTCAGACCGGCCAACGCCTCACCACGCCAGTAGCCGAGCGCCTGCCGGAACAGGCGTACCGCCTCCGCGCGGTCACCAGCGCTTGCGGCCGCCCGGGCCGACGACACCGTCTGCTCGAAACTTGCAAGATCCAGCTCATGCCCGCGTAGCCGCAACCGGTACCCGTCGCCCTCGGTCACCAGCACGTCGTCCGGCTGCTCAACCACGGCGGCCAACGACTTACGCAGCACGGAAATCCGGTTACGGACCTGCGTCGCGGCAGTCAGCGGCGGACCGTCATCCCAGACCGCGCTGATCAGGCGCGACATCGGGACCAGGCGATCGGCGTGCAGCAACAGCATCCCGAGGATCGTCTGCTCACGCCGACCACTGAGGACTAACGACGTGCCGCCGGCCACCACCCGCAGCGGACCCAGGATCTCGAACTGCAAACAACTGCCCCCGTGCACACGCACAGCGAACCAACGCCGATCTCGCCGCCAGTGTAGTCACGGCGCGAACACCCCTCCAACGGGGACAGTCGCGGCCACAGCGATGCCGGCTGATCCTTGACGTGCTGCCGGGGTGCGTCAGGTCGAGCGTGCGAGAGCTGGTTGCGGCTGCGGCGCTGTCGGCCGGGTCGCGCGCACCGATCGCAGGACGGCCAATGTACAGACGGTCCCGACCGCACCGGCTCCGCAGATCACCGCGTACGGCGCAACCAACGCGGCGGCAGCCCCGCCGGCCGCCACGCCGAGTCCCTGCAGGGTCATCAGCCCGGCGCCCAGCAGGGACATCGCGCTGCCCCGCATCGTCACCGGCACCGCCTGCACGAACCACTGATCCATGCCGAGCGTGTACGCAGCGCACAGCCCGGTGAGGAACATCAGCGCGACCGCGAGCGGCAGCGGTGGATGCATGACGAACGCCGCCATCGGCAGCAGCGACATCGCCGCCAGCGGCAGCGTGATCCGCTCGCGGGCCGCCGCGCCGAGCAGGGTTCCTGCCAGCACCTCACCCAACGCGGTACCCGCGGGCATCGCGGCCATGAAGATCCCGAACCCGGCCGAACCCGCACCCGCGGCGTCCGTGAACGGTGCGGCAGTTCCTTCCGCGACGATGAAGAACATCGGCGGGATCCACCACATCAGCAGCAGCGCGCGGATCCGGGGGACGCCGAACAACCGCCGGGTGGCGGCGACCGAGCCGCGGATCGTCGGATCGTCCGCCGATCCCCGGGCCGGGCGGTCCCGGGTGCCCAGCCGCAGGAGCACCGCTGAACTGAGAAAAGTGCCGACGGTCACGTAGAGCGCGGTGCGCGGTGACAGCCATACCAGCGCCAATCCGCCGAGCCCGTAGCCGATGATCTGCGAGCCCTGCGAGACCATCCGCACCAGGGAGCGGCCCAGGACGTACAAGCCGTCCGGCAGGATGTCCGCGAGGCTCGCCGCCCGGGTGCCGGTGAACAACGGCGACATCAGGGAAACCGCGAAGCGGAGGACGAACAACGCCGCGAGTGGAGATGCCGGCACGGCCATCAACGTCACGCAGCCGGCCGACAACAGGTCACAGGCCACCAGCACCCGGCGGGCCGGATACCGGTCGGCGATGCCGGAGAGCAGGATCCCGCTGAGCGCGTACGGCAGGAAGCCGAGGGCGAAGACGAGCGCCGTCAGCGGTGCCGAACCGGTCCGTCGGTAAACGAGCACGGCCAGCGAGACGTCCGCGAAGACGCTCCCCAGCACGGAAAGGACATGGGCTGTAAAGATCGCGCGGAATTCGTTGACCGCGAAAACGGCGCCGTATCCGGCTCTGACAGGTGCTTCATTGCGAGCGGCCGGCGCGGCGGCACTGGATCCGGTCGTTGCGGACGAGAGTTCTGCCATGCGGAGCTTCGCTTTCCCCTGTCAAAATGCCACCGCGGACGCCCGAGGGCGCCGGAGTCGGATCCGGGGGGCGATAAGGCTGCCGAGGCATTCGCCCCCCGGACCCGACACGGCGATCTCAACCGACACGGACTGAGATCAACTTCCTGGATCATGCCTGCCTAGCTAGGCAATCAGCCCTTGGGGAACCAGCCCTTGGGGAACCAGCCCTTCGGGAACCAGCCTTTGGCGGACGAAGTCATGTCACTTCACCTCCCTTCAGATCGGGGATCTCCAGGTGTTCAGCAAGGCCTGGGGTAGTCGAATGCCGGGAATGGACCGGGCACTTGAACAAACCGTTCACGGCGCCTCGCTTCTCGAGCGCCCGCCCCACGCTGGCGCTCTGCCGCAAAAGTTAGCGGCGGCCATCACCACCGCGTCACCACGACAACACCACCGCACGGTTGGCGGGTAGCGCCGGCGGCAGACGCCAGAGCGCCCCGCGCCGGTCGGAGGCCGGGGCGGGGCGCTGTTCGAAGCAGTTGGGTCAGCGTGCGGTGGCGATGGCGGGTTCCGCGGTGGCCGGGTCCAAGGCGGCGGGTTCTGTGGGGGGGTTCTGTGGGGGCCGGTTCTGTGGGGGCGGGTTCTGTGGGGGCCGGGTCCTCGGGCTCGGCAGAGTCCGCGTGGGTCGGGTCGGCGGGGCGGTCGGCGGCGAGACGGATGTCGGGCATCCGTAGCGCCAGCAGGGCGGTGGCGAGCATGACCGCGGCGGCCACCCAGAAGACCGTGTTCGAGGCGGTGAGGTAGCGGTCGGTGAGGGCGTGCCACTGGCCGTCGGTCACCCCGGGCGAGCGAGCCAGCACCGCCGTCCGGTCGGCGCGACTCAACCCCAGGGTGAGGACCGTGCCGAGGCCGGCCGCGCCGAACGTGGTACCCAGCGTGGTGACGAACCGTGACGCCGTGGTGGCCTGGCCGAGCAGCTCCGGCGGGGCGCTGACCTGGGTGGCCAGCAGCGCCATCTGGGTCACTCCGCCCATCCCGATACCCATGATGAACAGCGCCCCGGCCAGCAGCCAGTAGTTCGCGCCCGACGGGAGCAGGGTGAACAGCAGCAGGCCGGCCGCGCCGACGAAGGTGTTCACCACCAGCAGCGGCTTGAAGTTGCCGAGCTTGCCCAGCCAGCGTCCCCAGACCAGCAGGATCGCGAAGATCCCGGCGCCCATCGGGGCGAGCTGCCAGCCGACCGCGCCCGGCGCCGCGCCGCGCTCGATGTTCAGGTAGGTCACCAGGAACACCGGCAGCGACAGCAGCGCCAGCCCGGAGGCGAACTGGAGGCCCAGGACGGCCCGGACGGCGCGGGTACGCAACGCGGCCACCGGCAGGAACGGTTGCGCGGTGGTCGCCTGGCGGGCCACGAACGCGACCCCCAGCGCCAGCCCGGCGAGCGCGTACCAGCGCACCGACGCGGCCTGCCAGCCGAGGGCGGTGAGCCGGTCCGCGGCCAGCAGCAGCGCGGTCATCGCGGCGGTGAACAGCGCCGCGCCGGGCAGGTCCAGGCGCTGCGGCCGGTGCTGGCGGGGCAGCCGCAGCACCGTCAGGGTCACCACCGTCGCCAGCACCACGAACGGCACCTGGAGCAGGAAGATCCAGCGCCAGGACAGGTACTCGCTGATCGGCCCACCGGCGATCGGGCCGAACACCGCCGCGATGGCGAACAGGCCGCCGCCCACCCCGGAGCGGGAGGCGCGCTTCTTGGGCGGCCACAGCAGCGCGATGATGATCAGCGCCACGCTGGTCAGGCCGCCACCGCCGAGACCCTGGAGCGCCCGGAAGACGATGAGCTGGTCCAGGTTGCCGGCCGCGCCGCAGGCCACCGTGCCCACTCCGAAGACCGCCAGCGCCACCAGGTAGAGCCGGCCCGGTCCGTAGCTGTCGCTGAGCTTGCCGTACAGCGGCATGGCCAGGGTGGCGGTCAGCGTGAACGCGCTGATCAACCAGGACACCCGACCCACGCCGGCGGCCGGGTCGAGGTCCCGCACGATCGGCAACGCGGCGGTGGAGACGATGCTGATGTCCACCAGGCTGATCAGCATGATCGTGCAGGCGCTCACCAGGAAGGCCAGCTTGGCCAGCTCCGACATCGGCGGGCCGGCACCGTCCACTTCGGACGCCGGCGCGGCCGGCGCGGGGCCGGCCTCGGCCTTGCTGGGGGGCGCGGCGGTACTGCTACGCACGTCGGTGTCCACGACCAACCTCCGGATCTGCGAGTGATTCCAGGCGGGCCACGACGGTGTGCGGCGACGGCATCGCCGCCATCTCGTCGCGGGTCTTGCCAGCGGCTGCCGCGAAGCCGGGTTCGCGGAGCAGCCGATCGAGCGCCGCGCAGGTCGCCACGGCCACGGTGACGGGATCGCCGCCGTCGACGGCGATGCCGACGCCGGCCGCCCGCACCTGCTGGCCGCCGACCGCGAGCGAGTGGGTGAACGGCAGAACCAGTTGGGGTACGCCCAGTGCGGCAGCGGTCAGCAGGGTGCCCGACCCGCCGTGGTGGATCACCGCGGCGCAGCCGGGCAGCAGCCGGTTCAGCGGCAGCGGGTCGATCAACCGGATCGCACCCCCGGGGGTACCGAGCACCTCACGCTGGGCGGCGTCCACCGTCACCAACACCTCGGTACCGGGCAGCGCGGCCAACCCGGCCAGCAACGGCCGGAACACCTCGGGCGGGTACAGGTCCAGGGTGATCCGCCCCAGCGACAGGCACACCCGACGCGGTCCGGCCGGCCGGTGCACCCAGGCGGGCAGCACACCACCGCCGCCGTAGGGCACGAACCGGATCGGCTCGCCCGGCGGCAGAGCCGGCGACTGCAGGCCGGCAGGGCACGGGTCCAGGGTCAGCGCCGGGCGGGGCAGGGTCGCCAGGCCGGCCCGGGTCACCGCGTCCGCGAGCGCCGTGGCGGCCAGGTCCAGCAGCAGCGGGCCGCTGCCGTCGACCCCCCAGCGGTGGCAGACCAGCGGCACGCCGAGTACCCCGGACAGCAGGTTCGCGCCGAACTCCAACGGGTCGGCGAGGATCAGATCGGGCGCGAAGGCACGGCCCAGCGCGACGAACTCCGCGACGGTCGGCTCCACCCGGGCCCGCCAACCGGCCGCGACCGTGCCCAGCGACTGGCGTACCCGGTCGGTCTCCGCGCCGAACGCGGCCGTCACGGAGGCGAACTGGGCGGACTCGTCGTAGTGGTCACCGACCGGGGCGACCGCGAAGCCGGCCCCGGTTGCGGTGCTGACCACGTTGGGGCGGCCGGCCACGAGAACCTCGTGACCGGCCGCGACCAGTGCCCACCCCAGGGGGATCAGCGGCGCCAGATGGGTCGGCACCGGACTCGGCATCACCAGCACACGCACGGGTCGGCTCCGTCAGCCCTCGTCGAGCAGGGCGACTGCCCTGGCCCAGCCGGCCCCACCGCCGACGATCTTCACGGGGAAGCAGGACAACTGGAACCCGGTCGCCGCCGGCAGCCGGTCCAGCCCGTACAGGCGCTCGATCTGGCAGTACTCGGTGTCCCGGCCGACGAAGTGGGCCGGCCACAGCACGCCGGTGTCGCCGGTGCGGCGGTACTCGGCGATCATGTGCGCGAACGGCGCGTCCAGGCTGAACGCATCGGTGCCGATCACCCGTACCCCGAGATCCAGCAAGAGCTGCACCGCGTCCCCGGTCAGCCCGACGAAGTCGGTGAAGTACTTCGGGGTACCCAGGTAGGCGTCCGAGCCGGTACGCAGCAGCACGATGTCCAGGGGCTGCGGCTGGTAGCCGATCCGGTCCAACTCGTCGCGGACCCAGGCGGCGTCCAGGGCGCCGACCGGCTCGGCGCTGGCGTCCAGCACCACGGCGGGGCGCAGGAACCACTCCAGCGGCATCTCGTCGATGTGCCGGGGCGGCCGCCCGTACGTGGTCACCGTGCCGTAGTGCGACGGGGCGTCCACGTGGGTGCCGGTGTGGGTGGTCAGGGTCAGCGTGTCCAGGGACAGCATCTCGCCGTGCGGCAGTACCGAGATGTCGAAGTCGACGCCCCAGTTCGCGGCCATCGACTCGGCCATGTGTACCGCCCCGGCAGCCGGCGACAACACGTCGTGGACCACCGGATTCGGCTCCCACTCGGCGTTTGCGTCCACCGGCGAGGACAGGTCAAGCAGTCGCATCGACGGGTACCCTCCCGGTCAGCCGGGCCGCCCGCAGCGCCGCGAGCAGCGTGTCGGCGTCGTCGGCGTGGCCCCGGGCGGCGAGGTACCCGTCCGGCCGGATCAGCGCGTAGTCCCCGTCGACAGCCCCGAACGCGGCCCGCACCTGCCCGGTCGCGTCGACCAGCACGCGAGCGGTGCCGCCCTCGGTGGCCTGCACCGTGCGCACTGACAGCGCTTCGGAGTCGGGCAGCGTCGGGCCCGCCCCGAACACCAGCAGCGTCCACCGGGTGCTCTTCAGCTCGGTGATCAGCTCCCGCCAGCCGGCGGATTCCCGGTAGGTGGGCCGGTTGCACTCGATCCGTTGGCCGACGGGGATGCCGGCGGCCGGAGCCGCACCCGGGATGTCGTACTGCAGCGCCAGGCCGGAGAAGCCGCGCATCATCTTCGCCTCGATCTTGCGCTTGACCGGCTTCAGCAGGTTCAGCAGGCCCATCGCCACCGGCAGGGCCACCGGGGCGAGCGCGTTGCGCAGCGCGATCAGGCCGGTCGCCGTCTTGGTGGTGGCGAGCAGGGTGGCCCCGATCGGTACCCGCTCGGCGCTGTAGCTGTCCAACAGCTCCTCGTCGGCGTACCCGCGGATCACGTCGGCCAGCTTCCAGGCCAGGTTGTGCCCGTCCTGGACGCCGGTGTTCAGGCCCTGGCCGGAGGCGGGGCTGTGCACGTGCGCGGCGTCGCCGGCCACGAAGCAGCGGCCGACCCGCATCCGCTCGACCATCCGCTGGCGCACCGCGAACACCGACACCCAGGACGGCGACTCGACCGCCACCGGATAGCCCAACGTGCGGGTCAGCTTCTCCTCGATCCGGGCCCGGACCACCTCGGTGTCCTCGGTGGCGTCGGCGTCGGCGGTGTCCACCACCCGCCACTTGTCCTTCTCCGGGAACGGCACGCACAGCAGCGTGCCCTTGCCGGTGAGCAGCAGCTGGTTGCTGTTGCGGTGCAGCTTGGACTTGAACACCACGTCGGCGTTGAGCCAGGTCTCGTCGTTGTCCCCGAGCAACTTCAGGCCCAACTGCTTGCGGACCGTGCTGCGCGCGCCGTCCGCGCCGACCAGCCACGGCACGGCGACCTGCTCGGTGCGCCCGTCGGCGTGCGTCAGCGTCACCCGTACCTGGTCGGTGTCCTGGGTCAGGTCGGTCAGCCGGGTACCCCACTCGATCGTGCCGCCGAGTTCGGCCAGCCGGTTGCGCAGGATCTCCTCGGTCAGCACCTGGTCGATCATCAGGCTGAACGGGAACCGGGTGGGCAGCGCGTCGTAGTTGGTGTTGAACCGGACCAGCAGCTTGCCGCGCTGGCGCAGCGAGAAGTGCACCACCCGGCGACCCCGGCGCAGCACCTCGTCGGCGATGCCGAGCTGGTCCCAGATCTCCATGGTGCGGGCGTGGGTGGCCATCGCCCGGCTGGTCACCGCCGGACCGGGAGCGCCGTCGACGACCCGGACCCGGATGCCGCGCCGGCTCAGCTCCACGGCGGCCGTCAGCCCGACCGGGCCGGCCCCGGCTATCAGCACGTCGTACTCAGACATCGCCGCCCACCCCGCCGTTCTCCACGAAGTTCTTGGCGTGCCCCAGGGTGATCTTGCTGTTGCCGCCGGCCGCGTTGGTGACGAAGGTGCGCGAGTCCTGCAGCGTCGCGTCCGGGCCGAGCACGCCGGCGATGGTGTCCTCGCGCAGGATGATGGTGTGCTCGGAAGTCACTCTGACCCCGTCGGCGGTCGGCGTGATCACCCAGGCGCCCAGGTGGGTCGCCATCAGCGAAGGCGGGGTCGTCTGCTTGTAGACGATCCGCTCGCCCGGGAAGCAGACCCGGATCGACTCGGTGGTGTGCGTGCTGCCGTCCTTCGCCAGCGTCACCATGGTCATCGCCTGGATGCCCGGCACGTCCTCGGCCAGGTGCAGGTTCTCCACGTGCGGCAGCCGGTCCGGCCACAACTTCGCCTGGTAGAGGAAGTCGTAGACCGCCTCGGCGCTGCCGGCGATCTCCACCGAGCCGTCGAAGACCAGCTCCCGGTCCCGCAGCGACGCGGCGTTCTCGGCGGTGGCCTTGATGTTGGCCAGCTCGGTCTCGCTGTTGGTGTTGGTGGCGTTGGTGATCCACTCGACGCCGGCCGGGTCGTCGTCGACCGCCGCGAAGTCGTGCACCAGGGTCAGCTGGCAGGTGTTCGCGCCGGTCGGGACCACCGTCCAGGTGCCACCCATCGCCGCCACCGGCGCGGTGGAGACCTCCTGGCGGAAGGCGATGGTGCGGGCCTGCGGGTCGAGGTCGCGGCGGGACGTCCAGTTCTTGGGTACCCCGTTGGCCAGCGCCCAGATCTGGATGCGTTCGGCCGTCCCGTCCTCGGTCAGCGCGGTGCGCTCGACGTGGATGGTCGGGGTGAAGTAGAGCGGCCATTTCGTGGCGTCGGCGAGCAGTTCGTACACGGCCGACGCGGGCGCGTCGATGCCGATGCGGTGCGTGGTGCGGTGGGTCGTCAGGGGGGTCACAGCGATGATTTCCTTTCCCTTGTGCGGGTGGCGGCTAGTAGATGCCGAGGCCGCCGCAGACGTTCATGGCCTGCGCGGTGATCGAGGCGGCGTCGGCGGAGACCAGGTAGTCGACCAGCCCGGCGACCTCCCCGGCGGTGGAGTACCGACCCAGCGGGATCTTGGCGTTGAACTGGGTGAGCACCTCCTCCTCGGAGATGTCCCAGGTCTTCGCGTACGCCTGGCGTACCCGGGAGGCCATCGCCGTCTCCACGTACCCCGGGCACACCGAGTTGACGGTGATCCCGCTCGGGGCCAGCTCCTTGGCCAGCGCCTTGCCGAACGCGATCACGCCACCCTTGGCGGCCGAGTACGGCGCACCCAGCGGCACACCCTGCTTGCCACCGGTCGACGCGATGTTGACGATCCGGCCGCCGTCGCCGGCCCGGTCGAGTTGCCCGACGCCGAGCGCCGCCCGGGTCACCAGGAAGACGCCGGTCAGGTTGGTGGCGAGCACGTCCTCCCAGAGCTCGTCGGAGACCTTGGCGGTCGGGCCGCCGCCGCTGCGGCCGGCGTTGTTGACCAGCACGGTCAGCGGTCCGTAGGTCGCCACCGCGTCGGTGACCAGCTGCTGCACCGAGGCGGCATCGCGGACGTCGGCAGCGCTGCCGGACACCTCGTAGCCGTTCTCCCGCAACTGCTTCACCGCGATGTCGACATCGTCGGCGGTGCGGGCGCAGATGTAGACGGACAGGCCGCGGCGGGCCAGCTTCTCCGCGATGGCGTACCCGATGCCGCTGCTCGCACCGGTCACCAGGGCGGTGCCCGCGCGCTGTGTTTCGCTCATGTTCGCTCCCGCTAGTGCCGAGACGTGTGGACAAGGGTTCGGTGGGATGGCCGCACCGCGGCCTGATCGAGCCTGTCAACGCGGGCTCGAACATCGGCGGAAGCCCGATCGACGCCGGCCTCCCCTGTCCCGGCCGCGCCCCCGGGCAGCCCGTGCACCAGCCGGCGTCCGGGCGGCATGCGGCGTCCGGGCGGCATGCGGCCGGCCTCGGCGGCTCGACCGGCGTTCGAGGGGGGCGTCGCATGCTGGGCGGAAGCAGCGCGGGTGGCCCGCGCGCACGAGCATGCCCGGGGAGGCAGACCATGACCGTCAGCACAATCGGCACCGACCAGCAGATCGCGGACGCCATCCGATATCAGCAGGTGTTGCGGTTCTACGCGCACCAGATGCGGGCGATGGACTCCGGCGACGCGCACACCTGGGCGCAGACCTTCACCGAGGACGGCGTCTTCGAGGCCAACGCCCACCCGCACCCGCAGATCGGTCGGGACGTCATCCTGGCAAAGGCCATCGAGGCCGCCGCAGACCTTGCGGCGCGCGGGATCCAGCGCCGGCACTGGCTGCACATGATCGAGGTGGACGCCCAGCCGGACGGCACCCTGCACACGCAGTACTACGCCGTGGTGCTGAGCACTCCGGTCGGCGGCGCGGCGGGCGTGCAGCTCTCCTGCGCCGGGCGCGACATCATCGAGGTGGACGGCGACGTGCTGCGGGTCCGCCACCGCAGCGTCACCCGCGACGACCTGCCCCGTACGGCCGATGTCTGAGCAGGCCGGCGACCCGGTGGGGTTGGTGTCCCACCTGGTCCCCGGTACCCGGGTGGACGAACTGCTGCGACACGCGGCCCGGGAGCGGCCGACCGCGATCGGGCTGCGCTCCTGGGACGGCGACGTCGACTACGCCACCCTCGACTCGGCCGCCGACCGGCTCGCCGGCGCCGTCCAGGAGCTGGCCGGCGGCGTCGGGCAGGTGGTCGCGGTGACCCTGGAACTCGACCCGGCCTTCCCGCCCGCGTTCTTCGGCGTGCTGCGGGCCGGCTGCACCCCGGCACTGGTCAATCCGCTGCTGCAGGGCGAGGGCCTGGCCCACGTCCTCAACGCCAGCGGGGCGCGGGTACTGATCGCCGCGCCGGAGCTGCTGCGCCGGCTCGCGGAGGTCCGCGACCGGGTACCGCAGCTGCACACGGTGCTGCTCACCCACCGGGACGCCCGCAGTGGCGCGGAGGCCGAGGGCGTGCCGACCGTGGCCGACCTGCTGGCCCAGCCGGCCCGGCCGGTGGTGGCGGACCCACAGGCCGACGGCGACCGGCGGCTGGCCTGCATCCAGTTCACCAGTGGCAGTACCGGGCCGGCCAAGGGAGTCCGGCTCTCGCACCGCAACCTGCTGGTCAACGCCGCGCAGGTGGCGTACACGCACGGGGTGGACGCCGACTCGGTGGTCTTCAACTACCTGCCGTCGTACCACCTGATGCACCTGACCATGAGCCTGGCTGCGACCGCAACGCACGTGCTGTGCCGGGAAACCGACCCGGCCGACGCGGTCCGGGTCGCGGCACAGGCCGGCGCGACGCACTTCTACAGCCTGCCGATGCGCTTCGCCCAACTGGCGGCCAGCCCCCGGCTCCGCGAGACCGAGGTGCCGACGCTGCGGGCGATGATGTGCGGCGGGTCGGCGCTGCCGGCCCCGGTGGTGACCGCGCTGACCAGCCAGTTCCAGGTACCCGTTGTGCAGGGCTACGGCCTGCAGGAGACCTCGCCGCTGACCCACTTCAACGACGTGGCGGGCCCCCGGCTCGGCTCCTCCGGCACCCCGGTGCCGGGCACCGTGAGCCGGATCGTCGACCCGGCGACCGGCGATGTGCTGCCCCCCAACGCCCGCGGCGAACTCCAGGTCCGTGGCCCGCAGGTGATGATCGGCTACCTGGGCCAGCCGGACACCGGGCACCTGCAGCCCGACGGCTGGTTCGCCACCGGCGACATCGGCTACACCGACGCGCAGGGCCACCTCTACGTCGTCGACCGGATCAAGGACGTCTTCAAGCGGGACAACTGGCTGGTCTCGCCCACCGAGATCGAACGGGTGCTGCGCCGCCACCCGGCCGTCCTGGACTGTGTGGTCCTCGACTACCCGCACCCGGTCAGCGGCGCGGTGGCGTACGCGATGGTGATCGGCACCACCGAAGCCGACCCGGCCGAGCTGGCCGGCTTCGTCAACCGGCAACTGCCCTACTACGAGCACCTGGAACACGTCGAGCTGGTCACCGACATCGCCCGCACACCCACCGGCAAGCCGGCCCGCGCCCAGTTGCGGGAGGAGCTGCGCCGCCGCTACCTGGCGAGCACCGAGAACTGACCACAGACGAAGGCCGGGCCGCTCCTTTCGGGGCGGCCCGGCCTTCGTCTGTGCCGGTTCAGATGTCGAGTACCACGTCGTACTCGGTCAGCCAGCGGTTGAGCCAGAGCACCATCTCCAGGCCGCCGCGGTCGTACGACCGGCTGACGGCGGCGATCGGCCGGGCGGGTACCCGGGACAACTTCTCCACGTCGACCAGGGCCAGCACCGGCGAGTTGCGGTCGGCCAGCACCGTTGCCAGCTCGGCGCGCAACGCCAGTTCGTAGCCCGGATCCTGGACGGCGGGGTAGGGCGTCTTGCGGCGCTCCACAATGGACTGCGGCAGCAGGTCCGCCACCGCCGCCCGGAGCAGACTCTTCTCCCGACCGTCGAAGCACTTCATCGCGGCCGGCGTGTTGAACACGTACTCGACCAGGTGGTGGTCGCAGAACGGCACCCGGGCCTCCAGCCCGACCGCCATGCTCATCCGGTCCTTGCGGTCCAGCAGGGTCTGCACGAACCGGGTCAGGTTCATATAGGTAACCCGGCGGAACTGCCGCTCCTGCGGGGATTCGCCGGCCAGCACCGGCATCTCGGCCTTCGCCTCGGCGTACCTCTCGGCCCGGTAGCCGGGCAGGTCCAGCTTCTGCAGCAGACCCTTGTCCAGGTAGGTCAGGCCGCCGAAGTAGCGGGCCGAGCCGGGTGTGAGCCACGGGAACGAGTCGATTTCCAGGGCTGCCGGGTTGCGGAACCACGGGTACCCGCCGAACAGCTCGTCGGCGGCCTCCCCGCTGACCGCCACCGTGGCGTGCCGGCGTACCGCCCGGAACAGCAGGTACAGCGACGGCCACATGTCGCCCCAGTAGGCCGGGGGCGAGTCGACCGCGCGTAGCACCGCCGCCCGGATCGCCGGGTCGGTCAGCTCCCGGCTGTCCAGGAGCACGTCGTGGTGTTCGATCCCGACGTGCCGCACCAGGTCCGCCACGAACGGCGCGTCGGCCGCGCCCCGGACCGCGTCCGGTTCGAAGTCCTGCCCGGTGTCGGCGAAGTCCACCGAGAACGACCGCAGCCCCGGTACCCCGCTGCGGGCCGCCAGCGCGGTCACCGCCGAGGAGTCCAGCCCGCCGGAGAGCAGCGTGCAGACCGGCACATCGGAGACGAGTTGCCGGGTAACCGCCCCGGCCAGCAGTTCACGCACGGTGGCGATGGTGGTGGGTAGGTCGTCGGTGTGCTCGCGGGCCTCCAGCCGCCAGTACCGCAGCTCCTGCACGCCAAGCTCGCTGACCCGCACGATCGTGCCGGGGCGTACCTCGCGCAGGTCGGTGAAGACGGACATGCCCGGGGTCTTCACCATGTCGAAGACCTCGCACAGCCCGTCCGCGCCGACCCGCCGGGACACCCCCGGGTGCGCCAGGATCGCCTTGGGCTCGGAGCCGAACAGCGCCCCGTGCGGGGTCCGACTCCAGAACAGCGGCTTGACCCCCATCCGGTCGCGGACCAGCACCAGCTCGCGGCGCCGGACGTCCCAGATCGCGAAGGCGAACATGCCCTCCAGGCGACGGGCGAAGTCCACCCCCCACTCCCGGTACGCCTCCAGCACGACCTCGGTGTCGCTGCTGGTACGGAACTGGTGACCGGCGGCCACCAGTTCCGCCCGCAGGTCGGTGAAGTTGTAGACCTCGCCGGAGTAGCTGAGCACCGCGATGGTTTCGCCGCCCTCGCGGGCCACCATCGGCTGTACCCCACCGGCCAGGTCGATGATGGCCAGCCGACGGTGGCCGAGCGCCGCATGCGTGTCGACCCAGATCCCCTCGGCGTCCGGCCCCCGGCACGACATGGTCTGGGTCATCGCGGCGATCAGCGTCCGGTCACGGGTGAGGTCGGCATGGAAGTCGACACACCCGGCTATTCCACACATGTGGCGTTCTCCCCTCGGGGAACCTTCTCGTTCGGGCGGGTGGTCAGACGTGCGCGGTGAGGGCCTCGTTGACCAGGTTGAGCATGTCCCGGGGGGTCTTCGCCTGGGTGACCACCTCATCCTCCAGCCGGACGTCGTACTCCCGCTGGACGTGGCCGATCAGGTTGAACAGCGCGAGCGAGTCGTAGCCGAGGGTGTCGAAGGGGACGTCGATGATGTCGCCATCCAGGTCCACCAGGTCGTCTTCACCGGCGCTGTCACGCAGCAGCCGGACGAGGTCGTCGAGATTGAACTTCGACATTTGCGGTGCCTCCTTGTTCGGGTCGGGCCTCATGCCCGGCGCAGGATCATCGACCGGGCGCATCACGCCCGGCGCAGGATCACGGTCCGGGCGTCTACGCCCGGTGCAGGACCACGTCCGGGCGTCTCACGCCCGGCGCAGGATCATGGCGGAGTTGAAGCCGCCGTAGCCTCGGGCCACCACCAGGACGGTGGACAACGCTGTCCGCCGGGGGGTGTCGAGGACGAGGTCGAGGGTGTCGGTGAAAGCCGGGTCGACCAGGTTGATCGCCGGGGGCAGGAGCTGGTCGCGTAGCGCCAGTGCGGCGGTGGCCAGGTCGAGCGCGCCGCCACCGGCCTGCAGCCGACCGGTCATCGTCTTCGGAACCGCGACCGGTACCCCACCCGGGCCGAAGACGGCGGCCAGCGCGGCAGCCTCCTGGGCGTCCAGGTCTGGTACCCCGGCGGCGTCCGCGAAGACCGCGTCCACTGCGCCCGCGGTGACCCCCGCATCGGCCAGCGCCAACTCGATTGCCCGGCGCAGCCCCGGTGGCCGGCCGCTGCCGGGACGCGGGTCGAAGGTGGTGCCGTAGCCGGCGACGGCCGCGTACGGGGTCGCGCCCCGGTCGGCCGCGTCGGCGGCGCTCTCCAGGATCAGCAGCGCCCCGCCCTCACCGGGGATCGAGCCGTTGGCCCGCCGGTCGAAGGGCAGGAACGCGGTGGCCGGGTCGGTGGCCGGGCTGAGCCGGCCGGAGCGGGTCAGGCACAGCCAGGCCCACGGCGAGAACGAGCCGTCCACCGCCCCGCCGACCATCAGCGAGGTACCGGTACGCAGGTGCCGGCAGGCCTTCGACACCGCGTCCAGGCCACCGGCCTGCTCGGAGACGATTGCCGAACCGGGGCCGTGCAGGCCGTGGCGGATGGAGACCTGCCCGGTGTTCACCGGGTAGAACCAGGCGAACGACTGGTACGCGCTGACGTGCGCCGGCCCCTTGCTCCACAGCGCGGCCAACTCCTTGTGGCCGAACTCGAAGCCACCACCGGAGGCGGCGGTGACCACCCCGGCCGCGAAGTGCGGCAGGGTGGCCGGGTCGACGCCCGCGTCAGCGAACGCCTCCTGCGCGGCGATCAACGCCAGCCGGGTCATCCGGTCGGTCTGCGGCAGGATCCGCCCCGGCAGCTTGCCGCGCACGTCCAGGTTCACCTCGCCGGCCAGGTGCGCCGAGTACCGGCTGGTGTCGAACCGGCTGACCGGCGCGATCCCGTTGGTACCGGCCAGCGTGGCGGCCCAGTACTCCTCGGTACCCACGGCGTTCGGTGCCATCACGCCGAGCCCCGTGATCACCACGGTTCCGGTGCTGGTGCC
Organism: uncultured Actinomycetota bacterium; assembly: GCA_963794685.1. Taxonomy (GTDB): domain Bacteria; phylum Actinomycetota; class Actinomycetes; order Mycobacteriales; family Micromonosporaceae; genus CAVTWH01. The sequence goes on from CAWCFK010000025.1 coordinate 72,445, forward strand.
CGCCGTGGTATCGGCATGCGGCGCGTGCGCCACTACCCCGGTCATCGGCCCAGCTCCAAACGGCGCAGCACCGAGGCGCTCTGGAAGCCGCCGAAGCCGCTGGCGACACTGAGTACCGTGTCCACCCGCTGTTCCCGGGCGGTGATCGGGACGTAGTCCAGGTCCAGGTCCGGGTCGGGCTCGGTGAGGTTCGCGGTCGGCGGGACCACCGAGTGCTCGATGGTCAGCGCGCAGGCCGCCAGCTCCAGCGCGCAGATCGCGCCGAGCGAGTGCCCCACCATCGACTTGATCGAGCTGATCGGCACCTGGTAGGCGACCTGGCCGAGGGCGGCCTTGAAGGCGGCCGTCTCGTGCAGATCGTTCTGCTTGGTTGCCGAGCCGTGCGCGTTCACGTAGTCCACCGCCGAGGGGTTGAGCCGGGCCTTGTCCAGGGCCGCGGTGATCGAGCCGGCCAGCTCCCTGCCGTCCAGGCGCAGGCCGGTCATGGTGTGCGCGTTGCAGCGCACCGCGTGCCCGACGATCTCGGCGTAGACGTGCGCGCCGCGCCGCCGGGCGTGCTCAAGCGACTCCAGCACCATCACGGCCGCGCCCTCGGCGAGGACGAAACCGTTGCGGGTGCGGTCGAAGGGGCGGGAGGCGGTCTCCGGCGCGTCGTTGCGCGGCGAGGTCGCCTTGATGGCGTCGAAGCAGGCCACCGTGATCGGCGAGATCGCCGCGTCGGACGCGCCGGCCACCATCACGTCGGCCAGGCCGTCGGCGATCAGGTCGGCGGCGTGTGACACCACGTCCAGACCGGAGGTGCAACCGGTGGAGACGATCCCCACCGGGCCCTCCGCCTCGGCCAGCCAGGCGACCTCGGTCGCCATCGACGAGGGCAGGTAGTAGTCGTAGAGGTAGGGGGAGGCGTGCGCGGGATCCACCAGCCACTCCCGGCCCTCGTCGCTGACCACCGCGAACTCGTTGTCCAGGCTCTGCGTCATGCCGCACGCGGTGCCCATCATCACGCCGGTCCGGTGCGGGTCGGTCTCACCCGAGATCCCGCTGTCCGCGATCGCCTCCCGCGCCGCCACCACCGCGAACTGCGCGGTCCGGTCGAGTCGCCGGATGTCGCGCTGGCGCAGGCCGAGCGCCACCGGGTCGAAGTCGACCTCGCCGGCCATCCGCGAACGGAACGGCGACGCGTCGAAGAGGCTGATCGTTCGGGTCGCGGTGCGCCCCTCGGTCAGCAGTTCCCAGAATGCCTTGGTGCCGACGCCACCAGGGGCGATCACACCGATCCCGGTGATGACCACACGCCGGGCGTCCCCAGTCAGCGACACGGGCCCTCCTCGGGCAGAAGGTAGACAGGATTGCTTGGGATACAAGCTATGGAGTGGCTCTTGAACGCCCGTCAACGCGCGCTCGAAGCCGGTAGCAGCCCGGAGACCGGGCGGGGAGCGTAGGAGTCGATGTAGCGGTCCAGTACCCGCCCGTAGTAGCCGGCGTCGAAGCGCATCGCCTCGATACCGGGCAACAGGGCGCGTAGCTTGTCCACGCACACCGACTGGCTGCGGTTGACGGCGACCACCTCCTTGGCGGTACACACCCCGAGCCGGTGCTCCAGGTGCGTGACGATCTCCTCGACCGGCGCCGCGTGTCCGGTGGCCACGTTGACCACTTCGCGGTTGGCTCCGGTACGCAGCAGCGCGTCCACGATCGCCGTCACGTGGTCCACGTCGATCAGGTCGCGGCACGCGCCGTGAAAGAGCGTGACCCGACCGGAGGCGACCTGCCGGACCAGTGACGGCAACAGTTGGTGGATCGGCTGGTGCCGACCGACCACATGGGACAGTCGCAGGATCAGATAGTCCAGTGGCGCCGACCGCAGCACCGCCTCCAGCGCCAGCTTGTGCCGGCCGTAGGGGGTACCCGGGAAGACCGGGCCGTCCTCCCGGCCGGCGTCGCCGGGCACCGAGTACATGCCGGCCGCCGCGGTGGAGAAGAAGACCAGCCGCTCCCCGGTGTGTACGCACTCCTGCGCCACCCGGTAGAGCAGGGCCGCTTCCCGGTCGAAGCCGTCGTTGGCGGTGGTTGCCGCCGCCGACACGCCGGCCGCCAACACCACGACCCCGTCGTGCCGGCCGGCGATGGCGCCCAGATGACGTGCCAGAAACCCGTTTCCGATGATCCGCACAGGCTGAGGCTTCCAGCGGATGGTGGAGGGTCACTTGAGCACCGCCCAGAGCGAAATTCGAGGGGCCGTGACTAGCGTCCGGTGGTGTGAAGACGCATGCGCTGGCGGTACCGGACAGCTTCCTGCTCACCGCCACCAAGCTCCCCGACGAGCGGGGATTCTTCTCCGAATCGTTGCGGCAGAAGGACTTCACCGAGCAGACCGGGCACGTCTTCCCGATCGGCCAGGTGAACGTGTCACTGTCGCACCGCGGCGTGCTGCGCGGCATCCACGCGGTGGCGCTCCCGCCCGGCCAGGCCAAGATGGTCACCTGCCACCGGGGTGTGATCCTGGACGTGGTGGTGGACCTGCGGGTCGGCTCACCGACCTTCGGTGTCTGGGACACCAATGTGCTGGAGGGCGGCTCCGGGGACAGCGTCTACGTGGCCGAGGGCCTGGGCCACGGCTTCGTCTCACTCAGCGACGACTCGCTGGTGGGCTACCTGTGCTCCACCGAGCACGTGCCGGGTACCCAGATCGACGTCGCCCCGTTCGACCCGGAGCTGGGCATCGACTGGGGGATCGGCGCGGACGCGATGGTCTCCGCGAAGGACGCCGCCGCGCCCGGCGTGACGCAGCTGTGCGCCGTCGGCCGGCTCGCTACCTACCAGGAGTGCCTCGACTACTACGCCGCCCTACGCGCCTCCTGAGCCGGCCGCCCGGTAGCTGACGCCCCGCCTGACGGCGGGAAAGCCCGACGCTACAGCGGAAAGCCGGGACCCGGCTGTGGGAAGGCCGCAAGCGCGCGGGTTGCGGGCATGCGAAGGGTCCGCCGGTGCGCGAGGGCACCGGCGGACCGGGGGAGTCGGGGCAGTCAGGCGGTCGTCACGAACTCGCGGATGGTGGCGACCATGTAGTCGATCATCTCGTCGGTCAGCGCCGGGTACACGCCGATCCAGAACGTCGACGTGGTGATGGTGTCGCTGTTGGCCAGCGAGCCGGAGACCCGGTACTCGCGCCCCACGTAGGCCGGGTGGCGGGTCAGGTTGCCGCCGAAGAAGCGCCGGGTACCGATCTTGCGCGACTCCAGGAACGCGGTCAGCTGCTGGCAGGTGAACGGCGCGCCGTCGAGCACGGTCAGCACGAAGCCGAACCAGCTCGGCTCCGAGCCCGGCGTGGGGCTGGGCAGCAGCAGGTGCGGCAGCCCGTCCAGGCCCTCGCGCAGCCGCCGCCAGTTGCGCCGCCGGGCATCCGCGAACTCGCCCACCTTCGCCAACTGGGTCAACCCCAGCGACGCCTGCAGGTCGGTCGCCTTCAGGTTGTAGCCGACCTTGGAGAAGATGTACTTGTGGTCGTACCCCTGCGGCAGCGTGCCGAGCTGGTACTCGAACCGCTTGAAGCAGGTGTTGTCCTTGGCCGGTTCGCACCAGCAGTCCCGACCCCAGTCGCGCAGCTGCTCGACCACCCGGGCCAGCTTCAGGTTCGAAGTCAGCACGCAGCCGCCCTCGCCCATGGTGATGTGGTGCGCCGGGTAGAAGCTGACCGTGGCGATGTCGCCGAACGTCCCGGTGAGCTGCCCCTGGTACGTCGACCCGACGGCGTCGCAGTTGTCCTCCACCAGCAGCAGGTCGTGCTGCTTGGCCAGCGCCGCCACTTCGGCCACCGGGTACGGGTTGCCCAGCGCATGGGCGATCATGATGGCCTTCGTCTTCGGCCCGATCGCCGCCGCCACCCGTTCCGGAGTGGTGTTGTAGGTGCCGAGTTCGACATCCACGAACACCGGCACCAGCCCGTTCTGGATGATCGGGTTGACCGTGGTGGGGAACCCGGCGGCCACCGTGATGACCTCGTCGCCCGGCCGTAGCCGCCGGTCACCCATCTCCGGTTCGGTCAACGCGGTCAGCGCCAGCAGGTTCGCCGATGAACCCGAGTTGGTCAGGTGCGCCTTGCGCAGGCCGAAGTACCGGGCGAAGTTGCGCTCGAACTTCGACGCGTTCGGGCCGGCCGCGATCCGCATGTCCAGCGCCGCCTCGACCAGCGCGATCCGGTCCTCCTCGTCCAGCGTCGCGCCGGACGGCCAGACCGCGGTGGTACCCGGAACAAAGGCCGGCGTGGCGGCCTCGACATGGTATTTGCGAACGAGATCGAGGATCTGGTCCTTCAACTCACTCATGCGCCCACCTTCGACGTGTCGGTAACAGAACGGCTAGAGCTGACCTCGAACGGCACTGGGTGGGCAGCGGCCCAGGTGGCACGCAGCGACTCGTCGATGCTGTACCCGGGCCGCCAGCCCAGCAGCCGCGCGGCCGGCCGGATGTCGATCTCCTGCCAGTCCAGTCCCACTCCCCGGCTGGAGGTCTCGTCGGTGTTCGCCGACCGCTCCCGGATCTGTGCGGGTACCCCGCTGATCTCGATGAGCTTGGCGACCAGCTCGCGGGTACCGATGGCCCGGCCACTGCCGATGTTGACCACCCCGGCCGCGACCGGCGCGCGGGCAGCGGCCAGCGTGGCCGCCGCCACGTCGCGGACGTCCACGAAGTCGCGCAACGCGGTGAGCGAGAACAGGTCCACCACCGCCGGCCGGTACCCCTCGGCCGCCGCCATCAGCTCCCGGCTGACCTGCCCGAGCAGGCTGCTGGGCGGGGTGCCGCCGCCGAGGATGTTGCCGACCCGCAGCACCGTGCCGTCGATGCGGCCGTCCCGGACCGCGGCCAGCACCGCCGCCGAGCCGGCTGCCTTCGTCCGGCCGTAGACCGACACCGGCCGGGTCGGCGTGTCCGGGCCGATCCGCTGGCCCGCCGGCACCGGCCCGTACTCGTGCACGGTGCCGAGATGGATCAGCCGGGGTCGCCAGCGCAGGCTCGCCACCGCGTCCACCAGCCGCGCCGGGAAGGCCGCGTTGACTTCCCGCATCTCCTCCTCGCCGACGTTCCAGACCGCCCCGGCCGCGTTGACGACCACGCTCGCGCGGGTGCTCTCCAACAACTCGACGAGGTCGGTGCGTGGGCGCTCGAAGACGTCGAAGCCGACGGTCCGGACAGTCGACGGGCCGGACGGGCGTGAGGACGGGCGGGACACCGCGACGGTGTCCCAGCCCGCGTCGGCGAAGCCCGCGCAGGTGGCCCTGCCGACGAATCCGGTACCGCCGAAGACCAGCGCATTGCTCATGTCAGTGCCCTGGCCCGGATCTCGTCCACCAGCCGGGCCTGGGCCAGCAGGTCGGCCCGGTCGGCGGCCAGGTCCGCGTCGCCACGTACCGCCGCCGCGAACGCGGCCACCGCAGCCTGGCACTGGTCCTGGGCCGCCAGCGGCACCGAACGCACGTCCGTGCCCCGGTGCAGCAGCACGCTCGGGGTGAAGTCGGCGGGCGGAGTGAACGCCCGTTCCACCCTGATCCGCCCGGTCGAGCCGATGAGTTGGTACTCGCAGAGATAGCTGTGGTCCAGGCCGAAGGCGAGCTGCGCGCTCACCCCGTCGGCGCGGTGCAGCACCGCCGTCCCGCCGAGGTCGACGCCGCGCCCGTGGGACAGGCTCGCCCCGGCCACCGTCAGGTCGTCGCCGAGGAACAGCCGGGACACCCGCACCGGGTACGCCCCGTTGTCCAGCAGCGCGCCGCCGCCCAACTCCGGCACGTACCGGATGTCGTCGGCCGGCCGGGCCGGGATGGTGAAGGTGGCCTGGATCATCCGCAGCTCGCCGATCGCCCCGTCGGCCACCAGCGCCGCCACCGCGCGGTGCTGGTCGTGGTGCACGAACAGGAAGTTCTCCCGCAGCACCAGACTCCGGTCGGCGGCCAGCTTGGTCAACGCCAGGGTGTCGGAGTACGCCGTGGTGAGCGGCTTCTCGGCGAGCACATGCCGGCCGGCGCGCAGCGCCCGCTCCACCCACTGGGCGTGCAGCCCGGAGGGCAGCGGCACGTAGACCGCGTCGATGTCGTCGCGGTCCAGGACCGCCTGGTAGCCGTCGACCGGGTCGGCGTCGTAACGCGCGGCGTACCCGGCGGCGCGCCGGTGGTCGCGACTGCCGATCGCGACCACCCGCACGCCCGGTACCCGGTTGGCGGCCGGAATGACCCGGCGGGCGATGTCGGCGCAGCCGAGCACCCCCAGCCGGATCTCCTGCCCGCTCACCGGAGGATCAGCTCGAGCTCGGGCTCGACCACGGTGTCCGCGATGCGCATGACGTAGTCGCCGTACCCCGACTTGGCCAGCTTCGCGCCGAGCGCGTAGCACTGCGCCGCGTCGATGTACCCCATCCGCAGCGCGATCTCCTCCAGGCAGGCGATCCGCACCCCGGTCCGGTTCTCCAGTACCCGCACGAACTGGCTCGCGTCCAGCAGCGAGTCGTGTGTGCCGGTGTCCAGCCAGGCGAAGCCGCGCCCCAGGTCGATGGCGCTGATCCGGCCCTGGCGCAGGTACTCCAGGTTCACGTCGGTGATCTCCAGCTCGCCGCGTGGCGACGGGCGCAGGTTCGCGGCGATGTCCAGCACCGAGTTGTCGTACATGTAGAGCCCGGTGATGGCCCGGTCGGAGCGTGGGTGCGCCGGCTTCTCCTCCAGCGAGATCAGCCGGCCGTCCGCGTCGACTTCGCCCACGCCGTACCGGTGCGGGTCCTTGACCTGGTAGGTGAAGACCGCCGCGCCGTCGAGGCGGGTCGCGGTGTTCGCCAGCAGGGTGGGGAACCGCGGGCCGTGGAAGATGTTGTCGCCGAGCACCAGGCTGACCTGGTCGTCGCCGACGAAGTCGCGGCCGATGATGAACGCCTCGGCCAGCCCGTTCGGCTGGTACTGCGGCGCGTAGCTGATTTCCAGCCCGAACTGGTTGCCGTTGTCCAGCAGCCGGCGGAAGGCCGGCAGGTCGGTCGGGGTGGAGATGATCAGGACGTCGGTGATGCCGGCGAGCATCAGGACCGACAGCGGGTAGTAGATCATCGGCTTGTCGTAGATCGGCAGCAGCTGCTTCGACATGGCCTGGGTGATCGGGTGCAGCCGGGTACCGCTGCCACCGGCGAGGATGATGCCCTTCAACGCGTCCTCCCGAGAGTGGGCCGGCGCCGGCCCTGCCGACGCCGGTAGAGATCGGCGCTCACCAGGTGGTGTGCAACGCCGCGTACAGGCTGCGGGCCTGGATGTTGAGGTGGTTGGAGTGCTGCAACAGCCGGGCCATCTGGTCCGGGGTGACCCAGCGGTGCTCGTCCCCGGCGTCCGGGCCGATCTCGTCACCGACCTCGATGATCTGATACCGGTTGTCGGCGTGGAAGAACCGGCCACCCTCCTCGGACTGCACCGAGTCGGCCCGCACCGCGTCGGGCGCGGCAGCCCGCACCACGTCCAGGAACCGAGGTTGCCGTTCGGCCGGCAGGTCGGCGTAGTTGACCGGCAGGCACTGCACGGTCGGCGCGAACTCCGCCACGTTCAGCACGCCGCTCTCCATCTTGGCCTGCAGCAGCACATGTGCGACCCCGTCGAACTCGCGCACCAGGAACGCCGCGATGCCCTGCTCAACCGGGGCCACCAGCGGCTGCGTCCAGGCCGTCACCTCGCGGTTGCTGGCCCGCACGTCGGCCGCGATCACCCGGAAGTGCTTGCCGTCCTCCCGGTAGATCTGGTTGGCGTCGCGGGTCCAGCCGGTCACCGTGTTCAGTGGCACGCTGCGCTGGTCGAGCCGGTTGACCGCGCGGATCTCGGTGAGCCAGCTCAACAGGTCGGGGATGCTGTGCAGCGCGCCGCCGGGCCGCATCCCCCGGCGCAGCGCGTCCCGCCACGACCGCGGCGCGCGCCCCGGCCGCCGGTACCCGTTAGGCGGGTCGAACGGCATGCACGACAGCACCGTGCGGGCGTCCATGTTGACCAGGTTGTCCTCGTCCAGCAGGGCGTGGATCTGGCCGATGGTCAGCCAGCAGAAGTCCGGCAGCAGCGGCACGTCCTCGGTGACCTCGACGACCATGTTCCGGTTGCGCTTACGCAGGAACCAGGACGCCTGCTCCGACTGGAGCACGTCGACGAGCACCTCGCTGCGCCGGGGCGCGGCGAAGTAGTCGATGTACGCGGTCGCCCGCCCCTTGTGCACCCCGGTGTAGTTGCTGCGGGTCGCCTGCACGGTGGGCGAGAGCTGCACGGTGTTGAGGTTGCCGGGCTCCATCTTCGCCTGCATCAGGCAGTGCAGCACGCCGTCGAACTCCTTGACGACGATGCCGAGGATGCCCACCTCGGGCTGGTTGATGATGGGCTGCATCCACTCGCCGCCGTCGGCCCGGTCGGTGCGCAGGTGCAGCCCCTCGATGGAGAAGAACCGGCCGCTGTTGTGCACCAGGTTGCCGGTGTCCGGTTCGATCCGCCAGCCGACCAGGTCGGCGAACGGCATCGGGTGCACCTCGAACTGGTTGACCCGGCGCTGTTCGGCGAACCAGGCACGGAACCGGGTGTTCGGGGTGATCGGGCTGTCCAGGGTGTGTGCGGACTCGGTGAGCCGCTCGGCCAGTTCCAGCCGGGCGGTGGAGTTGACGGTGGCCGGGGCGCCGGGCAGCGCGGTGATGGTCATGACTGCACCGCCCCGGCCCACCAGGGTTCGTTCTCCCGGTACCAGGCGACCGTGCTCGCCAGCCCGTCGGCGAAGCTGACCTGCGGCTCGTAGCCCAGCTCCTGCCGGATCTTCGAGTCGTCCAGGGCGTAGCGCAGGTCGTGGCCGAGCCGGTCGGCGACCGGGGTGACCCGGCTCCAGTCGGCCCCGCACAACGACAGCAGCCGTTCGGTCATCTCCCGGTTGGACAGCGCGTTGCCGCCGCCGATGTTGTAGATCTCGCCGGCCGCGCCCTTGGTGAGCACCAGTTGGATGGCCCGGCAGTGGTCGTCGACGTGCAGCCACTCGCGCACGTTCGCGCCGTCGCCGTAGAGCGGCACGGTGCCGCCGCGCAGCAGCCGGGTGACGAACAGTGGGATCAGCTTCTCCACGTACTGGTACGGGCCGTAGTTGTTGCTGCACCGGGTGATCCGCACGTCCAGCCCGTAGGTGCGCCAGTACGCGCGGGCCAGCAGGTCGCTGCCCGCCTTGGATGCCGCGTAGGGGGAGTTGGGCTGCAGCGGCCAGTCCTCGCGCCACTCGCCGGACTCGATGGAGCCGTAGACCTCGTCGGTGGAGACGTGCACCACCCGGGTGACCTTGGCAGCCAGGCAGGCGTCGAGCAGCACCTGGGTGCCGAGCACGTTGCTGAGCACGAACTCCGACGCCGCGTGGATGGACCGGTCGACGTGTGACTCGGCCGCGAAGTGCACCACCTCGTCGTGTCCGGGCACCACCTCGGCCAGCAACTCGGCATCGGTGATGTCGCCGCGGACGAACGTCAGCCGGGGGTGCTCCAGCGGCAGGTTGGCCGGGTTGCCGGCGTACGTCAACTTGTCGACGACGGTCACCTCGGCGCCCTCGTAGCCGGGGTACCCGTCGGCCAGCAGGGTACGTACGTAGTTCGATCCGATGAAGCCCGCTCCACCGGTGACCAGGACCTTCATTGACACTCTCCGGAGCTTCCGAGCCGGGGAACCGCTATGACGGCGTCATCGTGTGCGGCGCGGGTCGAGGAACACCGGAGCACCGGCGGACCAGTGGTTCGGCCGGGGCAGCTGGTCCGCGGCTGTGCCGGGAGTGCAGCGGGCTTCGAGTGGCGCCGACGATCCTCGGGGCACACGCCGGCGCTGACGACCCGACCGGCCGGAGTGGGGAGGGCGACATGCAGCTCGGGCTGGCCGACCGGGTGGTCCTGGTGACCGGGGGCAGCCGGGGGATCGGGCGGGCGGTCGCGACCGCGTTCGCCGCCGAGGGTGCCCGGGTCGCGCTCACGTACCACTCCGACAAGGACTCCGCGCAGCAGCTCGTGGACGCCCTGGGCGCGGACCGTGCGCTGGCTGTCCGGTACGCGCTGGACGAACCCGGCTCGGCGCAGGACTGCGTCGCGGCGGTGACCGCGCACTGGGGCGACGTCGACGTGCTGGTCGCCAACGCGCACCGCAAGGGCGCCCGCCGCCCGCCGGACCGGCACTTCGAGGACATCCCGCCGGCCGACTGGCACAGCCTGGTCACCGGCAACCTGACCGGCGTGCTGACGCTGGCCCAACTGGTGCTGCCCGGGATGCGCAGCCGCGGCTGGGGCCGGCTGGTCCTGATCTCCTCGCACAACGTCCGCGACGGCGCCCGGGGCCAGGAGTTCTACGGCGCGGCCAAGGGCGGCCTGCACGGCCTGGCCCGCAGCCTGGCCTTCGACGCCGGCCCCGACGGGGTGCTCGTCAACGTGGTCGCCCCCGGCCTGACCGCCACCGACGCGGTGCTGACGATGCTGCCCGAGCAGGTCCGCGCGACCGAGCTCGGGCGGACCCCGACCGGCCGGCTGACCACCCCGGAGGACGTCGCGGCGGCCACCGTGTTCCTGGCGTCGGCGGTGAACGCGAGCATCACCGGCGAGGTCCTCACCGTCGCAGGTGGACGTTGACCACGCCGTGGCCCGTCGTCCGCGGCTTCTGGCGGGGCGGATTCTCCGGTGACGGATCTTCGCCTGACGGGCTCAGCACTGTCCGGAATCGACCACCATCGGGGAGACTTGCCGGCATGGTTGGCAGCGCGCAACGACAGGTTCAGCCGGTGTGGCTGCGGCGGGTACCGGTACTCACCCTGGTGGTGTTCGTGGTCACCGGGCTGGTGAACCTGGCCCAGTGGCTGCACGGCGGCCTGCTCGCCGACCTGGAGCGCACGCCGGCCGGGCAGCACGACCAGTGGTGGCGGACCGGTACCGCGCTGCTCGTCCAGGACGGTGGGCTGCCCGGTACCGTCGCCAACCTGGCCTGCCTGCTGATCCTCGGCGCGGCGGCCGAGCAGGTGGTGGGCCGGTTCCGTTGGCTGCTGGCCTACCTGGGCGCGGCGGCCGTCGGTGAGCTGGCCGGCTACTCCTGGCAGCCGGTCGGCGGCGGCAACTCGGTCGCCGTCTGCGGACTGGCCGGCATCCTGGTGATCGCGATGGTGCGCCGCGCGCCGGCACTGCCCACCTACGCGCCGTTCGCGGTGATGCTCTGGGCCGGCGTACTGCTGGCCAATGTCTGGTGGCCGCTGGCCATCGTCGGGGCGATCGCCGCCTTCCCGGTGGTCCGGGCGTCCGTGGGCGGTCCCCGCGCGCGCCTGGCGGCCGGTGTACTGGCGCTGCTGTTCATGACCGCGATCGGCGTCGTCCTGGTGCTCCTGGAGGACATCCACGGCGCGGCAGCCCTCGCCGGCCTGGTGCTCGGCTGCATCCCCGGCCCCAGCCCGGTCCGCCCCGAACCGGCAACCGCCCCCGCCTGAGCCACGATCGGCGCCGCCGGGGTCTGGATCACTCCGCGTCGAGCAGCCGGCGGTGGCTCTCCACCAGGGTCATCAGCTCCGCGTCGCTGTACTGCCGGCGGTAGATCTCCCGCCACGCCCCGTCCTGCCAGGAGCAGGTCGGGTCCCACGGGCAGACCGAGCGCATCCAGCGCACCTTCGGGTGCAGCTCGCCGCTGACCGGGTCGCGCCGGGTGTAGTGCAGCACCTGGCAGTTGTGCACCCGGTACGCCGGGTCGCGGTCCTGGGCCAGCCACTCGTCCGGGGTCAGCCGTTCCAGCACGAACCGGGCCACGTCGATCATCTCGCCGTGGGTGACCGCGATGACCCGTAGTCCGGCGGCCTCCCGGTGCAGCGTGTCGAGGATGTCCCGGAACCGGCCGTGCACCCCGGTCGCCAGCGACTCGCCGCCGGGCGGGCACCAGTACCACTTGTGCTGGTCCTTGAGTTTCTGGGAGAGCGCGAACCGTTCGGCCCGCTCGGTGCCGCCGAGTACCCCGAATTCGCCCCAGTCCCGCTCCCGCCAGCGCAGGTCCAGTGACCACGGGCCGCCCAGCGCCAGCGTCGCGGCGGTCTCAGCGGTGCGGGTGTGTGGCGAGACGTAGTAGCGGTCGAAGTCGCCGAGTCCGTTGCCGCGTAGCCAGTCGCCGCAGGCGCTGGCCTGTTCCCGGCCGGTGGGGGAGAGCCGCATCTGGCTGTCGTGGCGGTCGAAGAAGCCTTCCGGCGCGACGGTGGCCGGGTCGCGCTTGAACCGCTGCTGCACGATGTTCGCCTCGGACTGGCCGTGCCGCACCAGGACCAGATGTTCAGGCATCGCCATGCCCAGACCTTCTCACGTTCGCCCGGCCGGCTGCGCCCCGCCGCCGGCCCGCGAGCGGGTGGCGGTGGGTTCAGCCGGTGGCGGGCCTCGGTCCGGTCAGGATCTCCTCGGCGCCTGGCGAGCGGCGCAGGTGGATCAGCCCGAGGACGGTCAGCACCAGCATCACCGCCCCGAGTACGAAGCTGAAGATCGCCGCGACCAGCGCGATCTCGGCGATCTTCCCGAACGCGTACGCGTTGAGCAGCAGGCCGCGCAGGGTCTCGCCCTTGAACAGGGTGTCCGCCTGCTTCTGCAGTGCCACGTTGGTCGGGTCGGCCTGTGCCTCCGCGCTCACCTGCGAGTACGTCTTGCCGCCGGCCACTTCTTTGAGGTGCACCGCGATGTAGTGGTCGGCGAACGCCTTCGCCTGTTCCCCGGTGGTGAGCTGCTGGCCGGCGTACTGGTTGAGGTACGGACCGATGTCCGGGGAGGCGAGCGCCTGGCTGCCCTTCTCCGGGAAGAAGATCTGCTGGGCGGCGAGCTGGTCGTGCACTTCGGTGTTGGCGAAGTGGTAGCCCCAGGTGAGCAGGGCGCCGGCGGCGAGCAGGACGATGGTCAGCACCACGCCGACGCCGGTAAGAATGAGGTCGAACGTTCTGCGACGCACAGGTCGTCCCTTCCGCGTTGATCCACTCGCCTGTCGCATCCAGACTAAACCCTGCAATTGGTGCTGATCAGACACTCTCCGTATAACCCACCAAGACGGTCATCCGAGCGAGCGACCGGCCCGCCCCGAGTGGTCGGCCCCCGGTCAGCCCGACCGGCGGACAGCGCCCGACCGGCGGCGGTTCCAGGCGATGCCGGCTATGCCGATCCCGACCAGGCCCACTCCGCCCGCCGCGAGCGGCAGCAGCCAGCGTGCGTCGCCGGCAGTCCGCCCGGTGCTTCCCGAAGCGGTGGACCCGGCGGCCGAGGTGGACCCGGCGGCCGAGGTGGACCCGGCGCCGGCGGGTGGCGCCGGTTCACCGGAGATCGCCGACGGATAACTCAGGATCCGGGAGCTGACCGGGTCCGACTCCTGGTCACTGACCGTGACGAGTCGGCTGCCGTCCACTGTGTACGCGATGCTCTCGCCCTGTGGCTCGTCCGGCAGCGCGGTGACCTTCGGGGTACCGGTGGTGATCGCCTTGACCACGTCCCCGTCCGGCGCCGCCCACTCGTAGGCGTCCGAGTAGGTACGCAGCGCCACCTTGGTGCGGCTGGCGCTGTTGCCGCCGCCGGTCACCACCAGTTCCCCGGCCAATCCGATCCCGTTGGGTGTGCCGGTGGTGTGCGGGCTGAAACTGCCCCGCCTCGCCAGCGGCACCGGCGCACCGGACGGGTCGGCCGGCCCGGTCGGCGTGTAGACCCCGGCCTGGAACGGATCCTTGGTCACGAAGATCGGCGTGTCGTCGGCGGCGAGCAGCAGCGCCTCGGCGTCGTGCGCGCCGTCCGGGTACGCGTACCGGAAGATCCGTGGCTGGCTGGACCCCGGCGCGAGCCGCCAGACGGCGATGCTGGCCCTGCTCCGCCCGTTGTCCCCGATGTCGGCGACGTAGAGCGTCCCGTCCCGCCCGACCGCCAGGTCCTCCGGGTCATACGCCGAGGTGGGGTACCCGACCGAGCGGACCAGCCTGCACCCGCTGTCCAGGAAAAAGATCTTGATCTTGCTCTTCTCGAAGTTGCTGTCGGTGATCGCGACGTATCCGTCCGCCGTCACCGCCAGCCCGGACAGCCCGATCAGCCGGGGGTCGGTGACGGTGCAGGCGGTCTGCGCTGCCGCCGGCACCGAACCGGGGCCGACCGCGCCGGGACCGACCGCGAGCGCCGCCGACAGGAGGGAGATCACCGCGGGATGCACCGGCCCAGTCTTCCAGTCGCCGTCGACCCGCCGAACTCCTCGCCCGTCAGGTTCGCCGGGTCGGGTCAGAAATTCTTCAGCCCGGCGTCGGTGGCGATCACGATGCGCGGCTCGCCGGCCGGTGCCGCTGACCCGGCCCAGGCAATTCCGCCACTTCGCCACGATCGCCTTCGGCCGGCTCGGTACGGTCGCCGTAGCCGGCCGGACACGCGCCGGGCGGGCCCGGGGGAGCCGCCATGAAGATCGCAGTCATCGGTGCGACGGGACGACTGGGCAGGTCAATCGCGGCCGAGGCCGCCCTGCGCGGGCACCAGATCACGCCGCTGAGCCGGACCGGCGTGGACGTCACCGACCCCGACTCGGTGGCCGCCGCGATACCCGGCCGGGACGCGGTCGTGGTCGCGGTCGGCGGCCCCGACCGGGTGATTTCCCGGGCGGTACCCGCACTGCTCGCCGGCCTACCGGCGGCCGGTGTCGACCGGCTGGTCTTCGCCGGTGGCGGCGGCAGCCTGGAGTACGCCCCCGGAAAGCGCATCGTGGACGCCCCGTTCTTCCCGCCCGAGTACCGCGAGGTGGCTCTGGAACACGCCGAGGCGCTCGCGGCGCTGCGGGCGGCGGACACCGAGGTGCGCTGGTCGTACCTGAGCCCGCCGCCGGTGAACCTGGTCGACGGCGACCGCACCGGCACGTACCGGGTCGCCGCCCAGGACACCCCGATCACGGACGAGGCCGGCGAGTCCCGGATCACCGTGGGCGACTACGCCGCCGTGGTGGTCGACGCCCTGGAGCAGGACGCCTTCGTCAAACAGCGCTTCACCGCCGGGTACTGAGCCCGCCGGGTGCCGGGCCACGCCCCGTGGTCGCGCTCAGCGGTAGTTGGTGAACTGCAGGGCCACCCCGAAGTCGCCATCCTTGAGCAGGGCGATGACCGCCTGCAGGTCGTCCCGCTTCTTGCCGGTCACCCGCAGCTGGTCACCCTGGATCTGCGCCTGGACGCCCTTCGGCCCCTCGTCGCGGATCTTCTTGCTGATCACCTTGGCCTTGTCCGACTCGATCCCCTGGATGATCTTGCAGTCGATCTTGTACGTCTTGCCCGACTGCTTCGGCTCCCCGGAGTCCAGCGACTTGAGCGAGATCCCCCGCTTGATCAGCTTCTCCTTGAAAACCTCAAGCGCCGCAACCACGCGCTCCTCGGTGTCGGCCTGCAGCGCGATCGCGTCCTCACCGGACTGCTTGACCGACGCGTTGACCCCCCGGAAGTCGAACCGGGTGCCCAACTCCTTCTCGGCCTGGTTGACCGCGTTGTCCAACTCCTGCTTGTCGACCTTGCTCACGATGTCAAACGATGCGTCTGCCACGGGCCCTCCTGTTCGGGTGCTTTGTCCGCCCGACAGCCTCCCACGCCTCCGGCTCCCACCGCAGCCGGTACCCGTTTGCGTTGTCCCGGGGGGCAGTGGTTATCCTTGCTTCCGCTGCCGCGCAAGGCGTGGTGGCGAGCCCAGGCGGGTTGCCCGAGTGGTCAATGGGAACGGTCTGTAAAACCGTCGCGAGAGCTACGAAGGTTCGAACCCTTCACCCGCCACCGGCTAGTCGGAAGGCCCCTGACCTGTACCAACAGGCCGGGGGCCTTCCGGTTGTCCAGGGTCGTGCGTGGCCGTCGTTGCCCCTCGGTGACCGTCGCATCGGGCACGTTCGATCATGAAATTTTGCGCGGTCCGCTCAGAAGGTCTCAGACGGGTTGCAACCTTCCACACGGGCAACTACTCCACCCCGTCTGCCGTCGGCCCGCGCCGGAGTGGAGGCGGGTTCTGGTCCCCGGTCAAGGCTCGCCCGTAGGGCGACCGCCTAGCGGCCTGGCCTTGACCGGGGACCAGGTTCCGCCTCGGGCTTGCTCCGGGCCGGCGGTGGACGGGATGGCCACCCCGGAGCCCGAGCGTTCCCGCCGGGGGTATGTCCTTTGTTGTTGGCAGTCGTACCCCAGTTGGGCCGGTTCGTGTCGTGGTCCTGGTCGTGATGGACCCAGTCAGGTGGAGGGAGCGGCCGTCCATAGGTACAAGCGAAGCGAGTGGGCGGCCGGGACCGGCTGCGGCGTGAGCGTCGGTCTGAGCCCAATGCCACGTAGCTCCGGTGATCGGCTCCGGCATGCAGAGTCGCCGACGCGCCACCGGCGCTCTCCCACGCAACCGACCCGCAGCGAGCACCGGGAACCGTTGCATGGCAACGACTTAACCCACCCTGCCGCCTACGACATCACCCTGGTCCCAGACCCGGTGACCTACCGCAATGCTCAACTCCCTGGCATTGGTACTAGACCGCGACCGCCTCGACGACGAAGCTGCGGCTCGCGTCGGTGACCGGACCTCGGTGCCAGTCGCCGTGGATGGCATCGACCCGGAACCCGGCGGCGTCCAGCGCGGCGGTCAGCGTCTCCCGGTCGAGGAACCGCAGCCGGCCCATGTCCTCGCGCAGCACGTTGCGGTCGGCGTCGCCGATGATGTCGGCGAACACCACCACGCCGTTGTCCACCGAGTCGACCCGGAACCAGCCGGTCAGGGGACGGCCGTGGTGGTCGGCGTACTCGTACACGGTGCCGTCGGCCCATCGCTCCCAGCCGCGGTCGTCCGGGTTGCGGGTGTCGAACACAAAGCGACCGCCCTCGCGCAGCGCGGCCCGGATGGCGGCCAGGGACTCCGGCAGGTCCTCGACGAAGCACATGAATGCGTTAGCCGACATGAACGCGAGGTCGAACTCGGCGCGGAAGGTCATCTGATCGGCGCGGCCGTCGTTCCATTCGATGGCGGGGTCGAGCGACCGCGCCCGGGCCAGCGAGGCGGCGGACGGGTCGACGCCGGTGAGCCGGCCCTGGTGGCCTTCGGCGCGGGCGCGACGCAGGATCTGGCCCGGCCCGCAGCCGACGTCCAGCACATCGGTGGCGGCCTGCACGGTGGCGAGGAAGAAATCGTAGGACCGGTCCCAGCCGGCCATCATCTCGTACAGGGCAGCATTGTCCTCATCGGTATACATCGTGTCCGGGACGATAGGCGTTCTTCCCACCGGCCGGTCAACCGGTTTTCGACGAAGCTGATCCGGTCAGGGTCGATGTCGGCGCCGGTGGCGGCCTGGCAGATCAGGGCCCTGATCGCGTACTGGACCAGCAGATATGCCCACACTTCCTGGTGGACCAGGTCGGGGCTACGTGATCGCAGCACCCGCCCCGGCGTCAAGGTCAGGTTCGACCGGGCGGTGGAGCGGGCGGGCCTGGCTGACGTCATTCCTCATGATCTCCGCGCGACGCACGGCACCTGGGTCGCGGACTCGCACGGGGTGATGGTCGCGGCACGCCGGCTGGGCCACTCGAACGCCAGCGTGACGACCCGGCACTACGCGAGGGCGGTCGACGGGCGGGACGCCGAGGTCGCGACCTTCCTCGACGAGCGCCGACGCCCCGCCCGGCCGGACTCCCCGGGCGGGAACGGCTGAGGATGAGTGCGATCGAACCGGCTCGTAGAGACGGACATACCCTCAGCTGCTCGGATAGCCTCCCGGCTGTGGATGAGCACCCGTGGGGCAGCTACAGCCGAGGGACGTTGAGGCCTGGCTTCGTGTACCCCGTCGGTCGGACCGAGATCGAGGCCGCGCTGACAGCGGCCGGCGCCCGGGTCGTGAGGTTGTACCTGTCGTGCTCGCCCGGACGGGGCGGTCGCTGGCCTGGCACGCTGCTCAGTGCCCGCTGGCACCCCCACAACACGCGGCTGGCGGAGAGAGGTCCATGGCTCACTGTCGACGCCGTGCCCTCGGGGCACCGGGCCGCGGTCGCGCAGATGCTTCGAGCCGAGCTGCTTCAGTCGGTGGCCGAGTGGATGTCCCGCATCGACCCTGACTCCGCGTGGGCCGGCAGGGCTCGCGAGTGGGAGGCGCGGCTGATCGGCGGGCGGCCGATCGTCAGTGAACGCTGATCGGGCACGGAGGGCGATCGGGCACGGAGCGGGCACGACGGACCCGGGGGCAGGCCGGATGAGAAGTGATCAAGTGGTCTACCTGCGGCGGTTGTGATCGTGGATCTTCGGACGGTGCTGGGCTGTAAAACCGTCGCGAGAGCTACGAAGGTTCGAACCCTTCACCCGCCACCGGCACCGGAAGGCCCCTGATCGCCAGCGGCGGTCGGGGGCCTTCCGCGTATCCGGCTCCGGCCGGCGGGGCGGTGGGGCGGGTCGGGACCATTCGCGGCTGCCCGGCCGGTTTCAGGATGACGTGTCGGTGTTCGCCAGAATTGGCGATGGATCGCTCCGGTTTCGCATTCACGTTCAGTAGTCGCATTGCACTATCGGCGAATTCCGGCGTCTCTCATCGGGGCAAGCATTCTCAATTCGGGCGATCAGTCGGCCCCGAGTCGGGCTCGACCGGGCCCTGATCGGCTGTCCGGTAACGGGCCGCAACGCCGCCGGCTACCGTCCGTTTCCGAGCGCATACGCAACGACCTGCGCTTATGGGGTCGATTGGCGGATGCCTGTGATGTCCGTTCGGAGGAGGACCGTTACGTCGCGGGTACCTGGGAATGCCGTCGCGCGGACCGAATCCCTTCGGGGCGTGTCGAATGGCAGGTCGACCGTTTTGCAAGACCCATCAGGTGTGGCACGATCGTGCTAGCTCGCAGCCTGAGCTGCGTGTGTCAGAGGAGCAACCATGAACCAGAGCCAACTTCGCAGATTCATCAAGCGGGGCGTCGTTGTAGCCGGTCTCGGACTCGGGCTTGCGGCGGGCGTCCTGGTGCAGGCCAACGCAGTCACGGCCAACGCAGGATGGTCCGTCTCGCACAAGCTGGTCCCATCGGTGTCCACTACCAGCGACGTCAGCACGGTTACCACCCTCGACGCCTCCTGGTGGTAACAGAGCCTGGCGGCCGACGATGAGGTCTCGACTGCCGCTACGTCACTCGCCTGAGCTCGCGTGGCTGATTACCGTTCCACTCGGGTTGATCGCGGCGGTTCTGCTCGTACCCACCGTCGCGAACAACCGGCCCATCTTGTCGGCGTGGCCGGCCACCCTTCTGTTTTTTGTGCTGATCCTGGCCGCTGACTGGATCAACCTCCGGGTTGAGCTACGCCGCCACATGGTCGGCATCAACCTGATCGAGATCCCTGTTCTGCTCGGGATCTTCTACCTCTCGCCGCTCACCCTGGTCGCCATCCGGGTGCTGGTCTGCTCCATCGGGCACCTACGCCACCGGGCGCAGGCGGTGAAGGTGTGGTTCAACGTCGCGAACGCGGCCGCCGCGGCATCGCTGGCGACAATGATCTACGCCCTGTTCCCGCAGTACCACGACGGCCGCAGCCCGCTCACCTGGCTGGTTCTCTTCGCCGCGGTGATGACCTCGGTGGTCTGCACGATCCTGGCCGTGCTCGGCGTGATCACCCTCGCCCAGGGCGGCATGACGGTCCGCAGGGCGTTCGAGCCGGCTATCCCGAGCCTCGTGGTGGGTGGGACGGGCGCCGTCGTCGGCCTGGTCATCCTGGTCGCGGTGCAGGCCAGTGCCTGGTCGGTCATCCTGATCGGCGTGCTCTTCGCGGTCATGCTGTGGATGTACCGCGGGTACGCGGACCTGAGCCGTCAGCACAAGTCGCTGGTGGAGATCTACGAGCTCACCCGGACCATCGCCGACACCCGGCACGACGGCACGCTGGCGGATGTCCTCCTCGGCCGGGTCCGGGAACTGTTGCATGCCGAGGCTGCGACCCTGTGGCTGCCGTCCCAGGACGGCCGGCCCGAGACGCTGCTCACCGCCCGGGCCGACGACCGTGGCCTGCTCGATCTGTCCAACACTCCGGAGGTTTTGCGGCTGCGCGCCCTGCGCACCGGGACCACGATTGCCGCGGGGCCTCGGATGGGCGACAACGAACTGCGTCACATGCTGCGCCAGTACGGCATCAAGGACGCGATCGTGGTGCCGCTGCGGGCGAGCCGGTCGCTGGTCGGCACCCTGGAGGTCACCGGTCACCTGGGCGACGTGACCTTCTTCGGCCCCGACGACGTGCGGCTGCTGGAGACCGTGGGGGCGCACGCGGCCGTCGCGGTGGAGAACGGGCGGCTGGTCGACCGGCTGCGCCACGACGCCGACCACGACAAGCTCACCGGCCTGCCCAACCGGCAGCGGATGCTGGCCAGCCTGGATGACGCGGTCAAGATCGACGCACCGGGCGAGGTGGTCGCGCTGATCGAGTTCGACGTCGCCGGGCTGCGCGATGTCAACGAGACCCTCGGCCACGTCGCCGGCGACAAGCTGCTCGCCGAGGTGGGTGAACGGCTCGCGGCGCTGGCGCCCTCGGGGGCGCTGACCGCGCGGGTCGGTGGTGGCGAGTTCGCGATCCAGTTGCGGATCGCCAGCGCCGAGGCGGCGGTGGCGCTCGCCACCGAGCTGCGGGCGGCGTTGCAGGGCCGGATGCCGATCGGCTCGTTCACCCTCGACGTGGACACCTCGGTGGGCGTCGCGGTGCACCCCGACCACGGCTCGTCCGCGGCGGTGCTGCTGCAGCGCGCCGACGTGGCGACCTTCGCGGCCAAGTCCACCTCGTCGGCGGTGCAGCTGTTCCACCTGGGGCTGGAGTCGCGCTCCGCGCGGCGGCTGGGCCTGGCCGGGGACCTGCGCCGGGCGCTGGAGAACAACGAGCTGGAAGTGGTGTTCCAGCCCAAGGTGTCGCTGCCCACCCGGGATCTGGTGGGGGTCGAGTGTCTGGCCCGGTGGAGCCATCCGGCGCACGGCACGGTCACCCCGGAAGACTTCGTGGCGGTCGCCGAGCACACCGGGCTGCTCGGCCGGCTCACCGAAATCGTGCTGCGGGAGGGGCTGCGGCGCTGTCGGGAGTGGGCTGACCAGGCCCGTCCGCTCAACGTGGCGGTGAACCTGTCCCCGCGTACCCTCACCGACCCGGCCTTCGTGGATCTGGTCGCCGCGCTGCTGGCCGAGTACGAGGTGGCCGCCGGGCAGTTGACGCTGGAGATCACCGAGGACGCGGTGGTGGGCGAGACCGACCGACCGCTGCCGACCCTGCGCCGGCTGCGTGAGCTGGGCGTCCGGCTGTCCGTAGACGACTTCGGCACCGGATATTCATCGCTGTCGTACCTGCGTCGGCTGCCGGTGGACGAGGTGAAGATCGACCGTAGCTTCGTGCAGGGGATGGTCACCGACCCGGGCGACCTGGCTATCGTGCGGGCGGTCGTGGACCTGTCCCGGCGCTTCGGGCTGACCGTGGTGGCCGAGGGCGTGGAGAGCGAGATGACGCTCGGCCTGCTCACCGAGATGGGCTGTGACGTGGGCCAGGGTTTCCTGTTCAGCCGGCCGCTCTCCTTCGACCGGCTGGAGGCCTGGTTCGCCGCTCAGACCGAGCTGCAACCGACCCCGCTGGGTGTCGTCCGCAGGCTCCGCGCGGTCGCCAACTAGTCCGGATACCCGGTTCGCTTGGCCGGGGACTGCCGTGTACTCTTACCCCGGTGCGCGTCCCCGCAAGGGAATGCGGCGCCCCCTTAGCTCAGTCGGCAGAGCGTCTCCATGGTAAGGAGAAGGTCTACGGTTCGATTCCGTAAGGGGGCTCCAAGGGTCGGCAAGCTCGGCGGACCCGGCGCGGCGGTGTAGCTCAGATGGTAGAGCAAGCGGCTCATAATCGCTGTGTCGCCGGTTCAAGTCCGGCCACCGCTACGGGGCGGGTGGGTTCGCTCACCGAGGCTCGTTTTGCATCCAGCCCTGGCCAGCAGATAGTCTGGCTAGCCGGAAATATAAGTTCTTCGAGGAAGGCACTCCGCCGTGGCTAAGGCGACCGACGTACGTCCCAAGATCACGATGGCGTGTACGGAGTGCAAGGAGCGCAACTACATCACGCGCAAGAACCGTCGCAACGACCCGGACCGCATCGAGCTGAAGAAGTTCTGCCCGCGCGACGGCAAGCACACCATCCACCGCGAGACGCGATAACGCGCAGCGGCGGCCACACGCCCAAGGCTCAGTCGACGGCGGTCCCGGGGTTCCGGGGCCGCCGTCGTCGCGTTCGCAGCCCCGGCTGCTAGGTTCGCCGCATGGCACTGGATCCGTCCCTCGTCGGGCACTCGTACCCGCCCGTCGAGCCCTATCTGGTCACCCGGGAGAAGATCCGCGAGTTCGCCGCCGCCGTCGGAGTGGACGAGCCGTCCTTCCACGACCCGGTGGCCGCGCGGGCGCTCGGCCACCCCGACGTGCTCGCCCCGCCGACCTTCCCGATCGTGCTGGCCGCGGCCGGCACCCGGCAGCTCATCGCGGACGAGAAGCTGGGCCTGGACTTCACCCGGGTGGTCCACGGTGACCAGCGGTTCAGCTACTCCCGCCCGGTCTACGCCGGCGACCGGCTGGTCAGCGTGGTCACCATCGAGGACATCACCAGCCGGGGCGGGCACGGCTTCCTGACCACCCGCACCGACATCGCCACCGAGGCCGGCGAGCCCGTGGTGACGGCGTGGGCCAAGCTCGTGGTACGGGGGGAGTAGGCGTGGAGATCGGCGCCCAACTGGGTCCGCAGACGTTCCGGGTGACCCGGGCCGACCTGGTCCGCTACGCCGGGGCGTCCGGCGACTTCAACCCGATCCACTGGAGCGACCGGGTGGCCACCGGGGTCGGCCTGCCCGGGGTGATCGCGCACGGCATGTTCACCATGGCGCTGGTCGCCCGCGCGGTCACCGGCTGGGTCGGCGACCCGGCCGCGGTGCTCGACTACGGTGTACGTTTCACCCGTCCGGTGCTGGTGCCGGATGATGACGAAGGCACCGAGTTGACCGTTTCCGCGGTAGTCAAGGCCGGCCCCGACGCCGGTCGGGTGGTACTCGACCTGACCGCCCTCTGCGGCGGCGAGAAAGTGCTGGCCCAGGCGCGGGCCACGGTGCGCGTCCAGTGAGCCGGTCCAGGTCAGGTTCGGGCGCTGACACAGGTTGGGAAATCGGCGGGGGTACCCGTACACTGGTCCGCCGTGGGGTCGTCTCCCCCGCTGTGGCGTGCCCGTCTCGCCGCAGTGGTGGTGTGAACCCACTTAGGGGTGTGGCGCAATTGGTAGCGCAGCGGTCTCCAAAACCGCAGGTTGCAGGTTCGAGTCCTGTCGCCCCTGCAAGGCTCCGGCGCATCTGTGGCGTTGCCGGCCGGTTGGCCGGTGCCACCGGACGGGGCACCGCGGTGCCGGAGCCGGTGCGCCCGAGCACGATCACGGCGCACACCAACACCCCGCGATACGGAAGAGGGCGAAGTGGCGCAGAGTAGGCGGCGCAACCGGGACGTCGAGGAACCCCTGGACAAGGGCGTCGACGCGACCGCAGACACCGATGCCCCTGACGATGTCGCAGGCGACGCGGATGCCCGTGACGACGTCGCCGAGGACGCCGAGCTCGACATCGACGACGTCGATGACGACGAGATCGACGACGAGGACGCCCTGGACGACGAGGTGGACGCCGACGCGGAAGCCGAGGACGACGAGGACGAAGACGCCGACGACCGCAAGGCTCGCAGGGCGAAGGAGAAGGCAGCCAGGAAGGCCGGCAAGACGACCGACCTCGACAAGGTTGACCTGGATGAGCGCGGTCCGGGAATTTTCGGGCGGTTCATTCGGTTCATCCGTGAAGTTGTCGCGGAGCTGCGTAAGGTCATCTGGCCGAGCCGCAAGGATCTACTGGTCTACGCGACGGTCGTGATCCTGTTCGTCGCCGTGATGCTGACCATCGTGGGGACACTCGACTGGGCCTTCGCCCGAGCCGTCCTCTGGGTGTTCAGCGGTAACTAGACCGAAGGAAGAGAGCAGCCTGCCGTGCCCGAGTACGACGAGTCCACCAGCAGCGACGAGCTGACCGACGCCACTGCGCCGGCTGACGCGGGGTCCGCCGCGACCTCGCCGGCCACCGCGGTTGCCGTCGCCGACGAGGAGGACATCGACCCGGCGGCCGCGCTGCGTCAGTCGCTGCGCTTCGCGCCCGGCGACTGGTACGTCGTGCACTCCTACGCCGGCTACGAGAACAAGGTCAAGACCAACCTGGAGACCCGGATCACCAGCCTCGACATGGAGGACTTCATCTATCAGGTGGAGGTCCCCACGCGCGAGGAGGTCGAGGTCAAGAACGGCAAGCGGACCCAGGTCCAGAACAAGGTCTTCCCCGGGTACATCCTGGTCCGGATGGACCTCACGCCGGAGTCGTACTCCTGTGTGCGCAACACCCCCGGGGTGACCGGCTTCGTCGGCGCCACCGACCGGGTGGACCGGCCCGCGCCGCTCTCCCTGGACGAGGTCATCAAGTGGCTGTCGCCGGCCGCGCCCACCGACAAGAAGGCCAAGCCCGAGATCAAGGTGCTCGACTTCGAGGTTGGCGACTCGGTGACGGTGACCGACGGGGCGTTCGCGTCGCTGCCGGCCACCATCTCGGAGATCAACGCTGATCAGCAGAAGCTCAAGGTGCTGGTCTCGATCTTCGGCCGGGAGACCCCGGTCGAGCTCAACTTCAACCAGGTCGCCAAGCTCTAGGACCCTGGCTGGATTCCGGTCGCCCGGCGTCCGGTAACCTTGTACGTCGGCTCCCGGCCGCGGCGAACCGTGCGCCGCGGCGGACCGCTGAACCACCCAACCTGCCCAGGAAGAAGAAGACAGCCATGCCTCCGAAGAAGAAGCTCGTCAAGACCTTCACGCTTCAGTTGCCGGCTGGCCAGGCGACCCCGGCTCCGCCGGTCGGTCCGGCCCTCGGCCAGCACGGTGTCAACATCATGGAGTTCGTGAAGGCGTACAACGCCCAGACCGAGTCGCAGCGCGGTGACGTCGTCCCCGCGCAGATCAGCGTCTACGAGGACCGGACCTTCACGTTCATCCTGAAGACGCCGCCCGCCGCCCGGCTGCTGATCAAGGCTGCCGGCGTGCCCAAGGGCTCCGGCGTCCCGCAGAAGGACAAGGTCGGCTCGATCAGCAAGTCGCAGCTGCGCGAGATCGCTGAGAAGAAGATGTCCGACCTCAACGCCAACGACGTGGAGATGGCCGAGCGGATCATCGCCGGCACCGCCCGTTCGATGGGCATCGTCATCAAGGACTGATCGGCTCAACGCAGCCGTCAGCCGTGGGAGGGCACGCAGTGTGCCCGACAGACACCACTGGAGAGTCAAGCAATGCCTGAAAGCAAGAACTACCGCAAGGCCGCCGAACTGGTCGACCGGGCGAAGCTCTACACCCCGGTCGAGGCGATCGGCCTGGTCAAGCAGACCAGCACGGTCAAGTTCGACGCCACCGTCGAGGTCGCCATGCGACTCGGCGTCGACCCCCGCAAGGCGGACCAGATGGTCCGCGGCGTGGTCAACCTGCCGCACGGTACCGGCAAGACCGCCCGCGTGATCGTCTTCGCCGCCGGCGCCAAGGCCGCCGAGGCCGAGGCCGCCGGTGCGGACGCGGTCGGCAGCGACGACCTGGTCGCCCGGATTCAGGAGGGCTGGCTGGACTTCGACGCGGCAATCGCCACGCCGGACCAGATGGCCAAGATCGGCCGGATCGCGCGGATCCTGGGCCCGCGCGGCCTGATGCCGAACCCCAAGACCGGCACCGTCACCATGGACGTCACGAAGGCGGTCGCCGACATCAAGGGCGGCAAGATCACCTTCCGGGTCGACAAGCACTCGAACCTGCACCTGATCATCGGCAAGGCGAGCTTCACGGCCGAGCAGCTGATCGAAAATTACGGTGCCGTCCTCGACGAGGTGCTGCGCTCCAAGCCGTCCGCGGCGAAGGGCAAGTACCTCAAGAAGGTCGTCGTGGCGACCACGATGGGCCCGGGTATCCCGGTGGATCCCAACATCACCCGCAACCTCACCGAGTCGGCCACCGCCTGAGGCGCGTACCGCAGCGTGTCGCCGGGCCCCGCGTGAGCGGGGCCCGGCGCTTTTCATAGCTACTCATTGGGCGCTCGCTGTGGCAGGGTGGGCGCGTGCGACTCGACGATGTGTGGTTTCGCTACCACCGCCGCGGCCCCTGGGTGCTGCAGGGTGTCACGGCGAGCCTCGATCCCGGTCAGGTGATCGTCGTCGGCGGCCGCAACGGCGCCGGAAAGTCCACGCTGTTGCAGCTTGTGGCCGGGGTTCAGGCACCCGGACGGGGCACCATCCTGGAACGGCCCGGCCGGGTGGGCTGGGTGCCGGAGCGGTTTCCGGCGCAGCAGCCGTACACCGTGGACCGCTACCTGATGGCGATGGCCGGATTGGCCGGCCTCAATCCCGATGAGCGTGTGGAAGCCGTCGACAAATGGACCGGCCGGCTCGGTATCTCCGGATTCCTCAGCACCCGGCTCGGCGCCCTGTCCAAGGGCACCGCGCAGAAGGTCGGGCTGGCCCAGGCCCTGCTCGCCCCACCGGATCTGCTGATTCTCGACGAGCCGTGGGAGGGCCTGGATTCCGAGACCCGCGAGTTGATCCCCGAGATCGTCGGCGAGGTACAGGCGGCCGGCGGCGCGGTGCTGGTCAGTGACCACCTGGGGGAGACCGCCCGGCTACCCGGGGCGGCCACCTGGACGGTGGTCGACGCGAACGTGGCGGTCGGTGACGCGGAGGAGTTCTGGGTGATCGAGGTGGCGGTACCGGCCAAGCGCGGCCCCGAGGTGATGGACGAGATCCGGGGCGCCGGGCACGAGATCGTGCGGGTCCGCCGGTGAGCGCCGCCGACCCGGCCGCTGCCGACCGGGTGGAGCATCCGCCGCAGCACGACGCCGCGGTGAAGGCGGCCCGGGAGGCGGCCGAACAGGTGGCCGCCAAGCGCGACGCGGCCGCCCGTACCCGGGGCTCGATCTGGGCGCTGATCCTGATGCGGATGGGCGCGATGCAGCGCACCGGCCGTTCGCTGGCCCCGGCACTGGGCGCGCTGGTGATCCTCACCGTGCTCTACGGCGGCGGGCAGGCCCGTCCGGCCGAGACGTACGGGGTGTCGGCGGTGCTGCTGTTCCCGGTGTTCGCCTGGCAGACCAAGATCCTGCTGGACGTCGAGCCGGACATCCAGCGCCGGTTGGTGCTCGTGGCGCTGCGCTCGCGCAAGGTCGAGGTGGCGGCCGGGTTGATCGGCGCCAGCCTGTCCACGGTGCCGGTGATCCTCGCTGCGCTCGCGCTGCCGTGGCTTTTCGGGGCGGTGACGCTGAGCCACGGCGGGCCCGGCCTGGCGGCCTCCTGGCTGCTCGGGCTGTGGGTGCATGCGGTGGTGGTGCTGCCGGCCGTGGCGCTGGGCGCCTGGTGCAGCCGGGTGGTCACCGGCAATACCGGCCGGTCGATCGCCATGCTGGCCGCCGGAGTGGTCGCGGTGATGCTGCTGGGCCTGAAGTCCTCGCCGGTACCCTGGCTCGCGCCCCCGCTGCTGCCCGCCGCCCGTACCCTCACCGCCGAGCACGTCAACTACCCTGCGTTGATCCCGCTCACCGCTTGGGCGCTGGCCTGGTCGGCGGTGTTGCTCGCCGGCTACAGCTGGCTCCGCCGCAACCGCGCCTGACGCCGCAACCGCAACCGCAACCGGGCCTGACGCCACTACCGCAACCGGGCCCGACGGCGCCACCTCAGCGGGCTCGATTTGGCGGCTGACCAGCGCGTCGGGTAACGTTGCCGACCGTAGTTCTTGTGGCCGTGTCCGTACGGCCATTCCGAAGACCGCTGGTCACCGGGGTTTCCCGGTCGAAGGCCCCGCACAGCTGGGGGCGGCCCGCGCAGGAGCGAGAACGGTGCGAGTCGGCGGTCATTTCGCCGCGTCTGCCCCGTGCGCCCTGCGCCGGGGCGCTTTTCGTTGCCGGGCCGGGTATCCGACCAGCCCGAAGCAACGAGAGGAGGGACATGGCGGACAAGGTTCGGGCCGACAAGGCCGAGGCCGTCGCCGAGTTGACGGAGCAGTTCCGTGGCGCGTCGGCGACCGTGCTCACCGAGTACCGCGGCCTGACGGTCGCGCAGATCACCAACCTGCGGCGCTCGCTCGGCCGGGAGACCACCTACGCGGTGGCCAAGAACACGCTCGCGAAGCGGGCGGCCGTCGAGGCCGGCATCAGCGGGCTCGACGCGCTGTTCACCGGTCCTACCGCGGTTGCCTTCGTGTCCGGCGACCCGGTCGAGGCGGCGAAGGGTCTGCGCGAGTTCGCGAAGGCCCACCCCGCCCTGATCATCAAGGGCGGCGTGTTCGAGGGCAGGCCGATCTCGGCGGCTGAGGTCGCCAAGATGGCTGACCTGGAGTCCCGTGAGGTGCTGCTGGCCAAGCTGGCCGGCGCCATGAAGGCCAACCTGAGCAAGGCGGCGGCGCTGTTCCAGGCCCCGCTGACCCAGGCGGTACGCACCGTCGCGGCCCTGCAGGACAAGCGCCAGAACGAAAGCGGAGCCGCCGAGGCCCCCGCTGCAGCCGAGCCAGCCGAGGCGTCGGCCGAGGGCTGAGCAGCGCTCAGGCCCGGAATCTATTACGAGAGGACGCCGACACCATGGCGAAGCTGAGCAGCACCGAACTCCTGGACGCGTTCAAGGAGATGACCCTGATCGAGCTCTCCGAGTTCGTGAAGGCTTTCGAGGACACCTTCGACGTCAAGGCCGCCGCGCCGGTCGCCGTTGCCGGCCCGGCCGGCCCGGCCGCCGCTGCCGAGGTCGTCGAGGAGCAGGACGAGTTCGACGTCGTGCTCGAGGGCGACGGTGGCAAGAAGATCCAGGTCATCAAGGTCGTGCGTGAGCTGACCGGCCTGGGCCTCAAGGAGGCCAAGGACGCGGTTGAGGCCGCGCCGAAGGCCATCCTGGAGAAGGTCAACAAGGAGACCGCGGAGAAGGCCAAGGCCAAGCTCGAGGCCGAGGGCGCCAAGGTCACCCTGAAGTAATTTCGCGCAGTCGCGCTGCAACGGCGGCCGGTCCCGAGTTCGGGGCCGGCCGCCGTCGTGTCGTGCCGGGTCCGCCGTCGCCGTTGGCAGGCGCTGCCGCCGTGCGGGCGGGACACCGCCGGGTCAGGCCACCCACTGGTTGTGCAGGAAGACGTAGAGCAGCAGCGCCTGGGCGGTGACGGCGACGAACGTGTAGATCTTGTCGAGCAGCTCGTTGCGGCCGATCCGGGCCAGGATCAGGTACGCCGGGAACACCTCCAGCACCAGCCGCACCGCCGACTTGAGCGGGGCCGGGCGCTCGGAGACGAAGTCCGGGAAGATCACGATGAAGATCCACAGGGCGATCCCGTACAGCGGCAGCGCCCACTGGTCCCGGCGCAGCCTCCACGGCCCGACGAAGCTCAGCACCAGCAGCGCCGCGACCAGCAGCACGCTGCCCAGGTCGATCAGGTTGTGGATGTGGAACGCGTCCAGCGGGTGCGGGTGGTCGACGGCCATCCGGGTGGACTCCCAGATCGACTGCCACGGCCAGGACAGCGTGCGTTTCCAGTTGGCCTGGGCGTGCATGAACTGCAACGGGTCGCCCAGCGCCGCCCAGGTGTAGATCATGTAACTGACCAGCCCGGCCGGGACCAGCGCGGCGTAGAGCAGGTCGGGCCGGACGCGGCGTACCGAGAAGTTCCGCGAGCTGAGGTACTCGTAGAGGAACGGGATCAGCAGCAGGACGCCGGAGGAGCGGTTGGCGCTGGCCAGCGCGGCCAGCACGCCGGCCAGCCACCAGCGGTGCCGGCGGATGGCATACAGCGCCGCCACGGCCAGCGCCAGGCCCAGCGCCAGGTTGTACCCGGCGGCCAGGAAGAAGCCGCTCGGGTAGATCGCCAGGTACCACGCCCCGCGCAGCCCCACCGAGTGGTCGGTGCCGTCGGACTCCTGCTCGACCAGCCGGTAGAGCAGCACCATGGCGGCCAGGAAGGCGAGGTTGCCGACCACCATCACGGCGGGGAACGCGCCGCCCGGGATGATCGGGTTGATCAACCAGGCGAGCAGCGGGAGGAGTGGGAAGAACGCGGTCGACGGATCCACCCGGTCCGGGGCGACTCCGGTGTACCCCGACCTGGTGGTCCCGACGAACCACTCGGTGTCCCACCGGTACCAGGTGAGCCACTCCTCGTGCGCGGTCACCGGGACGTTGTTGATCCGGATGATCAGCAGCATCACGACGAGGTAGCCCAGGTGGGTGGCGAGCCAGACCGCGCCGCCGCCGATCAGGGCGCGGCGCCAGGGCCGGCTGCGGCCGGGCTGCTGGACCGGCTGCGCTAACTCGGCGGGATCGTCGTCGCTCTTGGTAGCGGTAGCGGTGGACGCTGACACGGCTGTCAATATCCAGCTCAGGCAGCATCAGTGTCAACGCGACGCACGATCGTGGGGGGTACAACTGTCTGGTATAGATCGCCCGGAGCACTTGACGATGTCGGCGTGGTTAGGCACGCTGAGTGCGCAACGCTTCCGCAGGATGTGGCCTTTGTGCCGCTGGCGGCCTCGGGGGCGGCGCCGGAGTTGCGTTTCTTGATCTTGCCTCCGGTGCCCCACGAAACGCCGTCAGAGTGTTCTTGCGAGTGGGGCTGGACAGCGGCTGGCCTTCCGGCTAAACTGCTAGTTTGCGCTGCCTTCCGAACTCATCCCTGTGTAGGTTGTCCCACTTTGGGTAATTTGCATGGGGCCGATCGGGGTGCACGCGAAACGGCCGTTCTGCACCACAGGTCCTCGGAAGGACGCATCTTGCCATCTTCCCGCCCTGCGAAGACCAGTCGCACGTCGAGTGCTTTCGCTCCCCGCCGAGTCTCCTTCGGCCGGATCACCGAACATCTTGAGGTACCCAACCTCCTCGCCATCCAAACAGAGTCGTTCGACTGGTTGGTCGGTAACGAGGCCTGGGCCGCCCGGTCCACCGGTGATTCGCACGCCCGCTCCGGGCTGGCCGAGATCCTCGACGAGATCAGTCCCATCGAGGACTACTCAGGGACGATGTCCCTGTCCTTCTCCGCACCCCGCTTCGACGAGGTGAAGGCCTCGATCGAGGAGTGCAAGGAGAAGGATCTCACCTACTGTGCGCCGCTCTTCGTAACTGCCGAATTCACCAACAACACCACTGGCGAGATCAAGAGCCAGACGGTGTTCATGGGTGACTTCCCGATGATGACGCCGAAGGGCACTTTCATCATCAACGGCACCGAGCGTGTCGTTGTCAGTCAGCTTGTCCGTTCCCCGGGCGTCTACTTCGCCAAGGAGCCGGACAAGACCTCCGACCGAGACCTGTCCAGCGTCAAGGTGATCCCGAGCCGGGGAGCCTGGCTGGAGTTCGACATCGACAAGCGGGACACCGTCGGCGTGCGCATCGACCGCAAGCGCCGCCAGGCCGTCACCGTCCTGCTCAAGGCGATCGGCTGGAGCAACGAGCAGATCCGCGAGCGGTTCCACTGGTCCGAGCTGATGATGACCACCCTGGAGAAGGACCACATCGCCAGCCAGGACGAGGCGCTGCTGGACATCTACCGCAAGCTGCGCCCGGGCGAGCCGCCGACCCGCGAGAACGCCCAGACCCTGCTGGACAACCTCTTCTTCAACCCGAAGCGGTACGACGTCGCCAAGGTCGGTCGGTACAAGTTCAACAAGAAGCTCGAACTTGACATGCCGATCAGCACCGGGACGCTGACCGAGGAAGACGTCGCCAAGACGGTCGAGTACCTGGTGCCGCCTGCACGCCGGCGAGCCCGGGTACGAGCCGGACGACATCGACCACTTCGGCAACCGCCGGCTGCGTACCGTGGGCGAGCTGATCCAGAACCAGGTCCGGGTCGGCCTGTCCCGGATGGAGCGGGTCGTCCGCGAGCGGATGACCACCCAGGACGTCGAGGCGATCACGCCGCAGACCCTGATCAACATCCGCCCCGTGGTGGCTGCGATCAAGGAGTTCTTCGGTACCTCCCAGCTGTCGCAGTTCATGGACCAGACCAACCCGCTGGCCGGCCTGACCCACCGTCGGCGGCTGTCGGCCCTGGGCCCGGGTGGTCTGTCCCGTGAGCGCGCCGGCTTCGAGGTGCGTGACGTGCACCCGTCGCACTACGGCCGGATGTGCCCGATCGAGACGCCGGAAGGCCCGAACATCGGTCTGATCGGGGCGCTGTCCACCTTCGCCCGGGTCAACCCGTTCGGCTTCATCGAGACCCCGTACCGCAAGGTGACCGCCGGCCGGGTAACCGACCAGATCGACTACCTGACCGCGGACGAGGAGGACCGGCACGTCATCGCGCAGGCCAACGCCCCGCTGATGGCCGACGGCCGGTTCGCCGACGACCGCGTGCTGGTGCGCCGCAAGGGCGGCGAGGTCGACTACGTGACCCCGGACGGCGTGGACTACATGGACGTCTCGCCGCGCCAGATGGTGTCGGTGGCCACGGCCATGATCCCGTTCCTGGAGCACGACGACGCCAACCGCGCCCTGATGGGCGCCAACATGCAGCGCCAGGCGGTGCCGCTGGTCAAGGCGGAGTCGCCGCTGGTGGGTACCGGCATGGAGTACCGCGCCGCGGTGGACGCCGGTGACGTGGTGGTGGCCGAGATCGGCGGCGTGGTCGAGGACCTGTGCGCCGACTACGTGACCGTGCACCAGGACGACGGCCACCGCCGTACCTACCTGCTGCACAAGTTCCGCCGCTCCAACGCCGGCTCCTGCGTGAACCAGAAGCCGGTGGTCTTCGAGGGTGACCGGGTCGAGGCCGGCCAGGTCATCGCCGACGGGCCGTGCACCGACGAGGGCGAGATGGCGCTCGGGCGCAACCTGCTCGTGGCGTTCATGCCCTGGGAGGGCCACAACTACGAAGACGCCATCATCCTGTCCCAGAAGCTGGTGCAGAACGACGTCCTCACCTCGATCCACATCGAGGAGCACGAGGTCGACGCCCGCGACACCAAGCTGGGCCCCGAGGAGATCACCCGGGACATCCCGAACGTCTCCGAGGAGATGCTGGCCGACCTCGACGAGCGCGGCATCATCCGGATCGGCGCCGAGGTCGTCCCCGGCGACATCCTGGTCGGCAAGGTCACGCCCAAGGGCGAGACCGAGCTGACTCCGGAGGAGCGGCTGCTGCGGGCGATCTTCGGGGAGAAGGCCCGCGAGGTCCGCGACACCTCGCTGAAGGTGCCGCACGGCGAGTCCGGCACGGTCATCGGGGTACGCACGTTCGCCCGCGAGGACGGCGACGAGCTGTCCCCCGGCGTGAACGAGCTGGTCCGGGTTTACGTGGCGCAGAAGCGGAAGATCCAGGACGGCGACAAGCTCGCCGGCCGGCACGGCAACAAGGGCGTCATCTCCAAGATCCTGCCGGTCGAGGACATGCCGTTCCTGGAGGACGGCACCCCGTCGACATCGTGCTCAACCCGCTCGGTGTGCCTTCCCGGATGAACATCGGCCAGGTCCTGGAGACCCACCTCGGCTGGGTGGCCAAGACCGGCTGGAAGATCGACGGCGACGAAGCCACCTGGAAGAAGTCACTCCGGGCGATCGACGCCGCCGAGTCCGTCCCCGACACCAACGTGGCCACCCCGGTCTTCGACGGTGCCAAGGAGGAGGAGATCACCGGTCTGCTCAGCTCGACCCTGCCCAACCGTGACGGTGTGCAGCTGGTCGGCGCGAGCGGCAAGGCGAGGATCTTCGACGGGCGTTCGGGCGAGCCGCTGCCGGAGCGGATCGCGGTCGGCTACATCTACATCCTGAAGCTGAACCACCTGGTCGACGACAAGATCCACGCACGGTCGACCGGCCCGTACTCGATGATCACGCAGCAGCCGCTGGGTGGTAAGGCGCAGTTCGGTGGCCAGCGCTTCGGTGAGATGGAGTGCTGGGCCATGCAGGCCTACGGCGCCGCGTACGCGCTGCAGGAGCTGCTCACCATCAAGTCCGACGACGTCCTCGGCCGGGTCAAGGTCTACGAGGCCATCGTCAAGGGCGAGAACATCCCCGAGCCCGGCATCCCCGAGTCGCTTCAAGGTGCTGCTCAAGGAGCTCCAGAGCCTCTGCCTGAACGTCGAGGTCCTCTCCAGCGACGGCGTGGCCCTGGAAATGCGGGAAACCGACGACGAGGTGTTCCGGGCAGCCGAAGAGTTGGGTATTGACCTGTCCCGCCGTCCGAACGAGGGCGTCAGCAGCGTCGACGAAATCTGAGAGCCGATACAGCTGGAGGAGAGCAGGTTGTTCGGGCCGCGCCATGGCAACGGCCCGGACCACCTGGGAAGGGGGCGGCGGTGACCCACGGAGGGATCAAGCCTGACCTCGCACATTCCGGCCCATGGGCGGGGCCCCTGAACGGGGCACCGCCCGACGGCCCGAAACATGCGCCGAAGTGGGTCACCGCCGCCCTCTTCCCCACCGCTCCCACGAAAAGCCTTAAGCAACAAGCGACACGAGGGATAAAACGTGCTCGACGTGAATTACTTCGACGAACTGCGTATCGGTCTGGCCGCCGCCGAGGACATCCGGCAGTGGTCGCACGGTGAGGTCAAGAAGCCCGAGACCATCAACTACCGCACCCTGAAGCCGGAGAAGGACGGACTCTTCTGCGAGAAGATCTTCGGCCCGACCCGCGACTGGGAGTGCTACTGCGGCAAGTACAAGCGCGTGCGGTTCAAGGGGATCATCTGCGAGCGCTGTGGCGTCGAGGTGACCCGGGCGAAGGTACGCCGTGAGCGGATGGGCCACATCGAGCTCGCCGCTCCGGTGACCCACATCTGGTACTTCAAGGGCGTCCCGTCGCGCCTGGGCTACCTGCTGGACCTGGCCCCGAAGGACCTTGAGAAGATCATCTACTTCGCGTCCTACGTGATCACCAGCGTGGACACCGAGGCCCGGCACCGCGACATGGCCACGGTGGAGAGCGAGATCGGCGCCGAGAAGCGGCACGCCGAGAACGCCCGCGACTCGGAGATCGAGAAGCGCGCCACCAAGCTGGAGTCCGACCTGGCCGAGCTGGAGGCGGAAGGCGCCAAGGCGGACGTCCGGCGCAAGCTCAAGGAGTGCGGCGAGCGGGAGATGCGGCAGATGCGCGACCGCGCGCAGCGCGAGATCGACCGGCTGGACGAGGTGCTGGACACCTTCCGCAAGCTCGACTCCAAGCAGCTCATCACCGACGAGCTGCTCTACCGCGAGCTGCGCGACCGCTACGGCGAGTACTTCACCGGCGGCATGGGCGCGGAGTCGATCAAGGCGCTGATCCAGAACATGGACCTGGTCGCCGAGGCCGAGAGCCTGCGCGAGACCATCCGCTCCGGCAAGGGGCAGCGCAAGATCCGGGCGCTCAAGCGGCTCAAGGTCGTCGCGGCGTTCCTGAACACCAGCAACTCGCCGCTGGGCATGGTGCTCGACGCCGTCCCGGTGATCCCGCCGGACCTGCGCCCGATGGTGCAGCTCGACGGTGGCCGGTTCGCCACGTCCGACCTCAACGACCTGTACCGCCGGGTCATCAACCGGAACAACCGGCTCAAGCGCCTGATCGACCTGGGCGCGCCCGAGATCATCGTCAACAACGAGAAGCGGATGCTGCAGGAGGCCGTCGACGCGCTGTTCGACAACGGTCGCCGTGGACGTCCGGTCACCGGCCCGGGTAACCGGCCGCTGAAGTCGCTGTCCGACATGCTCAAGGGCAAGCAGGGCCGGTTCCGGCAGAACCTGCTGGGCAAGCGCGTCGACTACTCGGGCCGTTCGGTCATCGTGGTCGGCCCGCAGCTCAAGCTGCACCAGTGCGGTCTGCCCAAGCAGATGGCGCTGGAG
>CAWCFK010000026.1:0-9414 GCA_963794685.1 uncultured Actinomycetota bacterium
GGTGGCGGCCGTGGCGTTCGCGGTCGGCGTGGTCGCCAGCGCGGTGGCGCTGCCGATCGGTCGGCACATCCTGGTCGACAACGGCAACCTGGTCTTCCCGACCAGCACGGCGACGAGATCCGGCTGATCGTCGGCACGGCGGCGGTGCTCGCGGCGGCGGCGGTGCTCGCCATGGCCGTCGGTACCCTGCTGCGGCGCAGTGTGGGTGCGGTGGCGCTGACCCTGGTCCTGATCGTGCTGCCCTACCTGCTGACCTCCGCCGCTATCGTGCCCGCCGGGCCGGCCCGCTGGCTGCTGCGCCTCACCCCGGCCGCCGGCTTCGCGATCCAGCAGAGCCTGAAGGCGTACCCGCAGGTCGACAACCCGTACACCCCGGCGCTCGGGTACTTCCCGCTCAGCCCGTGGGCCGGCTTCGCGGTGCTGTGTGCCTGGGCGCTCGGCGCGCTGGCGCTGGCCACCGTCGTGGTCCGCCGGAGGGATGCGTGAAGACCGCCGTGCACGCCGAGTGGACCAAGCTGCGTACCGTGGCCGGCCCGGCCTGGCTGCTGCTCGGTGCGGTGGCCGCGACGGTGGCCCTGGGCGTGCTGATGGTCAGCTCGGCGCAGTGTCGCACCTCGGCGTGTGGCCTGGACGCGGCGAAGGTCAGCCTCGGCGGAGTGCAGCTCGGTCAGGCGGTGGTCGCCGTCCTGGCGGTGCTGGTGGTGGGCTCGGAGTACAGCACCGGCATGATCGGCCCCAGCCTGGCGGCGGTACCCCGACGGTTGGTGCTGCTGGCCGCCAAGGCGCTCGTGCTGCTCGCCCCGGTACTGCTCGCCGGCGCGGTGGCGGTCGGGATCGGCCTGCTGGTCGGCCGGTCCCAGCTGCCGCTGGCGGTGTCGACCGGCCCGACGCTGCGGGCGGCCGGTGGCTCGGTGCTCTACCTGGCCCTGGTGGCGCTGCTCAGTCTGGGCCTGGCCACCGCCGTCCGGGACTCGGCGACCGCGGTCGGCCTGGTGTTGGGGCTGCTCTACCTGTTCCCGATCCTGGCGTCGCTGGTCACCGACCCGGCGTGGCACCGGCACCTGCAACAGATCGGCCCGGCCAGCGCCGGCCTATCCATCCAGGCCACCGTGCGGCTGGGCGAGCTGTCGATCGGACCGTGGTCGGGGCTCGGCGTGCTGGGCCTGTGGGCGGCAGGGGCGCTGCTGCTCGGGGGTGCCGCCCTGGCCCTGCGGGACGCCTGAGCCTGATCCGGTACCCCCGCCGCCCGCCGACCCGGTTGCCCGGGAATGTCGGACGGCGGGGGTACGGTCACGAAATGACTTCTCCTGCCTGGACCGGCCGCTGATGCGCCGGATCATCCTGTGGATGTCGGTCTCCCTGGACGGCTACATCGAGGGGCCGAACAAGGAAATCGACTGGCACCACGTCGACGAAGAGCTGCACAGCCACTTCAACACCGAGCTGGCGGCGATGGGCGGCTTCCTCGACGGCCGCGTCATGCACGAGCTGATGGCCGACTTCTGGCCGACCGCCGACGCCGACCCGCAGAGTCCGCCCGCGGTGCGCGAGTTCGCCGGCATCTGGCGGGAGATGCCGAAGATCGTCTATTCGCGCACCCTCCAGCACGCCGACTGGAACACCACCATCGTCCGCGAGGTGGTCCCCGACGAGGTCCTGGCCCTCAAGGAGCAGCCGGGTGGTGACCTGACGCTCGGCGGCGCCGACCTGGCCGCCACCTTCCTCGCCCACGACCTGGTCGACGAGTACCGCATCTACGTCCACCCGGTCCGCATCGGCCGGGGCAAGTCACTCTTCCCGGTCACCGACACCCTCACCGTCACCCCGATGCGGCTCGCGGCCACCCGCGCCTTCGGCAACGGCGTCGTCCTCCTGCACTACCAGCGCCCCTGACCCGACGCCGGCCCGGCGCTGCCAGGCCGGCCGCCTGGCCGGGCCCGGCCAGCCGGCGTTGACCGGGACCCGGCTGGAGCGGCGGTTAGAGTGCGGCGATGGACGCCGGTCTGCTGCACACCCCGATGCCCGAGTTCGCGCTGGACACGGTGCTGGCGCGGCTGGCCGAGCGGTACGGCATCCAGGCTGACGCGGCCACCGCGCTGGGGAGTGAGCGCGACCAGCTGCTGCTGCTCCCGCAGACCTCCGCCGGCCCGGTGGTCGCGAAGATCTCCAACCACGCCGAGGACCCGGCCACCCTGGACATGGAGAACGGGGCGCTGCGCCACCTCGCGTCGGTAGACCCCGACCTGCCGGTACCCCGGCTGGTGCCGACCCGCGACGGAGTCCCGGTCGACTCCATAGTGGACGGCGCCGGCCGCCGGCACCTGCTTCGGGTGCTGACCGTGCTGCCGGGTACCCCGGTGGAGGGGCGGCCGGTGGACACCCGGCTGGCGGAACGGATCGGAAGTGTCTGTGCCCGGGTGGCGGTCGGGCTGCGCGGCTACTTCCACCCGGCCGCCGGCCGGCAGCTCGACTGGGATATCCGGGTCCGCCGCGAACCGGGTCCTGCGGCCGACCCGCTCGGTCAGCGGCTGGCCGCCGCCCGGGCCCGCCTCGGGCCGGCCCTGGCGGCGACCTACGCCCTGCCCAGCGGCGTGCAGCACGCCGACGTGACGCTCACCAACGTGCTCTGCGACGCCGACGACCAGGTCACCGGCGTGGTGGACCTCGGCGACATGCACCACACCGCCGCCGTCTGCGACCTGGCCGCCGCGCTCACCTCGGTGCTGCGCAACACCGGCCCGGACCGCGCCGACACGGTGGAGCTGGCCGCCGCCTTCCTGGACGGGTACCAGCGGGTGTGTCCACTGCTGCCGGCCGAGGCGGCGCTGCTCGGTCACCTGGTGCTCGCCCGGCTGGTGACCACGCTGGATATTTCCCGGTCCCGGCTGCCCGAGCACCCGGGCAACGCCGACTACATCGGCCAGTACGACGCCAGCAGCGCCCGCCTGCTGGTCGAGCTCTCCGACCTGGACGACGCCGCGCTCGCCTACCGCTTCTCCCGCCTCACCGGCCTGTCCACCCCGGCGCCGGCCGGATCGGTGGCGGAGCTGGGGCAGCGGCGGGACCGGGTACTCGGTGGGCGGCTCGCGCCGCTCTTCTACGGGCGGCCGCTGGCCATCCGCTCCGCCACCGGACCCTGGCTGATCGGCGACGAGGGCGAGGCGTACCTGGACGGGTACAACAACGTGGCGGCGGCCGGGCACACCCAGCCGGCGATCACCCAGGCCGTGGTGGCCCAGCTGCGCACCCTGAACACGCACTCGCGGTACCTGCATCCGGCCGTGGTGGAGCTGGCTGAGCGGCTCACCGCCACCATGCCGGCCGGGCTGGACACCTGCGTCTTCGTCACCTCCGGATCGGAGGCGGTGGACCTGGCCTGGCGGATGGCGCGGGCGTACACGGGCGCGTCGGGAACCCTGGTGGCGCAGTGGGCGTACCACGGGATCACCGCCCGGACCATCGACTTCTCCAGCAACGAGTGGCGCACCGCCGGCCTGCGCCCGACCGACGTGGCCACCTTCCGCGCCCCGCACGCGGACCCCGCCGTGGGCGACCCGATCGGTGCGGCGGGTGGGCTGGGCGCGCCCGGCGCGCGGGCGCGGGTCGCGGCGGCCGTGGCCGAACTGGACGGCCGCGGGCACCGGACCGGGCTGCTCGCCGTCGACCCGCAGTTCACCAGCGAAGGCATTCTCGACGCGTCGCCGGAATTCCTGCACGGCCTGGTGGACGGGGTGCACGCGGCCGGTGGGTTGTTCCTCGCCGACGAGGTGCAGAGCGGCTTCGGGCGCAGCGGCCCGGCGTTGTGGCGGTTCGCCGCCGCGGGCATCACCCCGGACCTGGTGACGCTCGGCAAGCCGATGGCGGCCGGGCTGCCGGTCGGTGCGGTGATCACCCGTCGGGAGATCGCCGACGCGCTGGGCTACGAGTACTTCAGCACCTTCGCGGCCAGTCCGGTGGCCGCGGCGGCCGGGCTGGCCGTCCTCGACGTGCTCGTCGACCGGCGTATCCCGGAGCAGGCCGTCCGGGTGGGGGAGTACCTGCGGGCGGAGCTGACCGGGTTGGCCACCGAGTTCCCGGTGATCGCGGCGGTGCGCGGGTACGGGCTGATCGCCGGCGTCGACCTGCGCCCGTCTCCGCACGGCGGCGGCCGGGAGTTCACCCGGGCCGTGGTGGAGGGGCTGCGCGAGCGGCGGGTACTGGCCGGCAGCACCGGGCCGGGCGGTGACGTGCTGAAGGTGCGCCCGCCGCTGGCCTGGACGCAGGAGCACGTCGAGCTGTTCGTGACGACCCTCCGTGCGGTGCTGTCGGCAGTCGCCTAGGGTGCCGACAATCGCCGGCCCGGGCGGATGCCGGGACGCCGTCGGGTGGCCTGCGCGGACACCCGACGGCGCGGCGATTGCGCCGGACGGCGCGAGCTCACTCGTAGCTGAAGATAAAGTTCTGCACCGGGGTGACCTCGATCGTGAGGATCCGGCTGATGCCGAGCTGGTCGCCGTAGTGCAGTGCCAGCAGGGCGGGAGCGGTGCCGTTCGGAGTCCCGAGCAGCGCGGCGAACTCGTCACTGTTCGGCCCGTAGGTGCCGACCGGGGCATCGGCGCTGTCGCGCAGCCAGGACAGGTACCCGAGCACGTTCGTGGTGACCGCGTTGGCGGCCTGCTGGCGTTGCAGCCAGGTCAGCTTCGGCAGCGGCTCGTCCGGGTGGACCGACCGCCACGCCGACAGGTACTGGTAGAAGTAGATGTCGGTGTTGGTCAGCGGTTCGCCCTGGATGTTCTTGTTCTGCCAGGAGTAGAGCTTCCCCTCGGTCGGCACCGGGGTGTTCTTGAAGCCGTAGTCGGAGTCGGTTCCGGGATCGTCGCGCCACTTGCTCTCCAGCGCCGAACCGGTGGGGGAGTCATCGTTGGCGACCGTGGCGGTCAGGTACTCGGTGAACAGTTGGGCGGCCCTGGGTTGCCGGTCCGCCGGCTGTACCGACCGGATCTTCGCGAGCCGCTCCAGCCCCTTGACCCGGCACTCCTGAAAGGCCGACCAGCACACCCCGGCATTGCGCTGCACGTGGGGGAGCTGCCGGTACGGCACCGTGGGTCCAACCGGCGGCTGGCGGTGGCGGTGGCGGTGCGCTGGGCGGTCCACCGGGCAGGTCATCGGGAGGGCCGCCCTGCTGCGGGATCAACAACGGTGCGGTGGTGTCGGCCGACGGCGTGGTGTCGTCGACAGCCGGCCCGCCGGTGTCCTCGGGAGCCGAGCCCCCGGTGTCGGTCGCGGCCGGCTCAGCGGTATCCACAGTGGACGGCGGCGGTGACGGGAACGGTGACGGGCTGCTGAAGATCGTCTCGGTGGGCTGGGTCTCGTCGGGGGGCGTGGTCTGGGGTTCGTCTGTCATGGGCGGACTCCCTGTCGACGGCTGCCCCGGGTCGGAGGGCCGGGGCTCCCTGACAGAATCGCCGTGGGTACTCAGTCGATTACCTGTCGTGTCGTTGATCCGGCGCAAGGCTGGCGCGGCCGGGCTCGCCGGCACCTGTCAGGGGTCTCCCCGGTACCGGTCAGGGTCGCCGCGGGAAAGCGGTTGTCCGAGCGGCCGTGACCTGTTCTGGTCGGTACCATGACCGCCTTGGCTGATCTGGTACGCCCCGATCGCTACCCACGCGCCTCCGGCTACGACCCGGCCTGGCTCCTCAGCCTGGACATGGGACCGAACCCACTGTGGCTCCTGGAG
This sequence comes from uncultured Actinomycetota bacterium, assembly GCA_963794685.1. Classification (GTDB taxonomy): domain Bacteria; phylum Actinomycetota; class Actinomycetes; order Mycobacteriales; family Micromonosporaceae; genus CAVTWH01. The sequence continues at coordinate 5,717 of CAWCFK010000026.1, forward strand.
AACCTTGCCCGCGATCTCGAACTGCGACCCGGCATGAGAGTCTCGACCTGGGCTCCGGCAAGGGCGCGACGTCGGTGTTTCTGGCCCGTGAGTACGGCGTGGAGGTGGTCGCGGCCGACTGGTGGATCAGCACCGACGAGGCGGCACAGGTCTTCGCCGAGGCTGGTGTCAGTGACCGGGTGCAGCCGGTACGGGCCGAGGCGCATGCCCTGCCGTTCGAGCCGGACAGCTTCGACGCGATCGTCAGCATCGACGCCTTCGAGTACTTCGGCACCGCCGACTCCTACCTGCCGTACCTGGTGCGGTTCCTGCGGCCGGGTGGACAGCTGGGCATGGCCACGCCCGCCATGACGCAGGAGGTCCGTGACCTCGGGGCGATACCCGCGCACATCAAGGCGGTCGTCGGGTGGGAGGCGATCGCCTGGCACACGGCGGACTGGTGGCGCTTCCAGTGGGAAATAACCGAACTGGTCACGGTCACCTCAGCCCGGCTACAGCCGGACGGCTGGCAGGACTGGCGGCTGTGGGCCCTGGCCCGCGCGGAGCACCAGCCCGGCGGCCGGGCATCGAAGCGACCCACCCTGGAGATGCTGAACACCGACGGCGGCGAGTTCCTGACCTTCGCCCTGATCACCGCGCGCCGGAACTGAGCCGGACGCAGCGCCATCGGGCTGCGTCCCGGCGCCGCTATGCCGCAACCCGGCCGCCCCGGCGAACCGCCTACGGAAAGGTGACCGCGATGCCGATCATCGGCGGGCGGCGCAGCCGGAGCAGTCGGGCCACGCCGTTGCCGAGCCGGGACAGCAGGTACCGGCGCGCCAGCAGCTCCCGACCCGCCGCCGTGCCGGCCTCGTCGAGCAGTCGGGCGGTACCCTCGGCGCTCGGCGCGCCCGGCTTCACCCGGCCACGCAGGTCGCAGACGGTGACCTGGACCCGGCTGTTGTTGCGGATCCGCTTGACCTTCCACGAATCGGCCTCGGTCACCACGACCAGCTCCGCGCCGTCCCGGACGTGCCACACCGGGGTGGCGACCGGGGTGCCGTCCTTGCGGTAGGTGGTGAGGCTGACGTACCGGCTGCGGCTGATCTCGTCGACAACGGTCACCCGCGAAGCGTACCCACCCCGGCCGGGCGGCAGCGGTCAACTCACTTGAGGTAGCTGGCCAGCGGGATGTTCTGGGTACGCAGCGCCCCCGCGACGACGCCCGCGATCTGCGTCGCGCCGGCCGCCTCGAAGTGCGTGTGGTCGTTGCAGAAGAACGCGCCGACCGCCCCGGTGGTGTAGTCGCCGTTGTTCGGGCACAGGTGCAGCGTGTTGTAGAGCGTGTAGCTCAGCTTGTGCAGGTCGATGACGGGTACCCCGTTGGCGTTACCGGCGCTGGTGGTCTGGGTGAGGAAGCCCCGGTTGCCGACGGCGGTGCTGCCGCTGCAGGTGATCGCGGCCGTCGGGGTGAGGAAGATCGGGTGCGCGCCCCGGGCCTGCGCGGCCTTCGCCATCACCCCGAGCAGTTCGGTGTACCTGGCGGTGCCGACGTGTCGGGGGCAGGCGGTGTCGCCGTCGTTGATGCCGAACTGGATGAACAGGTAGTCGCCGGCCTTCATCCCGGTGCTGGCGTTGAGCATCGCCTGCCACCGGGTGGAGTAGGTGGCCGGGCTGATGGTGCACTCGCCGTTGGACCCGATGGTGGTGGTGACGTTGGGGTCGTACAGCCAGGTCTGGATGCTGCGCCCGGCGACCGCGCTGTTCACCACGGTCGCGTTGGTGTTGAAGTACGCGGCGAACTTGCTGCCCCAGCCGATCGGGCAGGTGCTGGCGTTGGCCATCGTGGAGTCGCCGGCCATCCAGATGGTGACCTTGGCGGGGCTGGGCGACGCGCTGCTCGGGGTGGCGCTGCTGGGGGTGGCGCTGCTGGGCCGGGTTGAGCTGGGTGGCGCGCTGCTCGGGGTGCTGCCCGGCGACGAAGGACCGGCGCACGGCGTGGGTGACGGGGTGGTGGTGCCACCGCAGACGGTGCCGTTGAAGGTGAACGCGGTGGGTACCGGGTTCGCGGTGGTCCACGCGCCGTTGAAGCCGAAGTTGACGCTGCCGTTGGTGGCGACCGCGCCGTTGTAGCTGACGTTGGTGGCGGTGACCGCGGTCCCGCTCTGCGTCACGTTCGCGTTCCACGCCTGGGTGACGCTCTGCCCGGTGGCGAAGCTCCAGGTCAGCATCCACGAGGTGACCGGGTCGCCGAGGTTGGTGACGGTCACGTCACCCCCGAACCCACCCGACCACTGGCTGGTGACCTTGTAGGTCACCCGGCAGCCCGCGGTGGCCGCGCCCGCGCCGCCGGTGCCGGTGGCGACGGCCAGGCCGCCGGTCAGTACCGCCACGGCGGTCGCGATCAGGATGGTGGTGGCGCGCTTGGGTGTCCTCATTGACGGCCGGCTCTCCTGCGGGTGTGGGGGTGTGCCGCATTCTCAAACGAAAATCGACAAATCTCAATGGTACGAACTGGGCGCGCACCGTGCCCCGCCCACCCGTCCGCGCGCCCCCGCCGCCGGACCCGTCGCCACCAGCGGCACTGGCGTACCCCGGCCGGCTCGGTGTCTCGGACTCCCCAAGCCGCTTCCGAGAAAGTTTCGAAAGCCACTAGCCTCGGCCTGTCCTTAAGGCCGGCCGGCGGGCTGGGTGGGGAACAAGGACGTGCGTTCTGGTCTGGGATGATCTGGCTTGTCGAAGGCTTGATCACCGGTCATGGAAGGCACTTGCCGAGTGCAGGCCAACTAGGGACATTGACAGGGGTCATCTGACACTTCCCCGGGCTACCGGACCGCGGGTACGGTCCGCGCATTGCGCTGTCCATAGTGGTTGTTCCCGCCACGGCTGGACCGCCGCAGTCGGCCGGGAATCAGTAGATCATCGCGAGGCACCACGAGGGAGTCAGCATGTCGGTGTTCAATGCGCTCGGGACAACTTCACCGCGCTGGTGGCGTCGGTTCGCCACCATCGTCGGCCTGTCGCTGGCGCTCGTGGTCGCCACCGGTGCGCCCGCGCACGCGGCGAACGGCACACTGTCCGACGACTTCGAGGCGGCGGACGCCGGCTATGTGTGGACAACGGAACATGGCGAGTGCTGTTATGTCGTGCCCAGCGCGCATGCCCACTCCCCCTCGCACAGCGGGGCTTTGGGTTGGACGAGCCTCGACTCCTGGACGAGCCTGGGGCGGTCGGTTCACCTGCCGGCCGTGCTCGGCCCGAACACCAGATGCAAGGCAACGATTTGGATCGATGCATGGACTTTTCCTCCCACAGCTGACCTCCAGGTGAACGTCGAGGTCATCAACCCGACGGACTGGACGTACATCGCCCTCAGCACACTGACCCTCGCCACCAGCAGCGACTGGCGACAGATCAGCTCGCCGTTCTGGACGCCATACACGCTGGACGTCTACTTCCGCGTCTCGAACCTCAGCTACCCAGGCCACCCCTACGGTGGTGGTTTCTCGGATCTTGATGATTTCAGGGTGATCTGCGCCTGGACCTAGGAACGTCTGACCCCTCGGACGAATCCGCATCTCGCCAGCCTCGGCCTACCTCGCCGCCTGCCTGGTGGAGGCGGCCCGACCTGCCCGAAGCGCCGGCGGGTGTGCTGTACCGGCGCTTCCTCGGCTGGCTGCCGGAGCGACCGTTCCGGTCCAGGAGCCTGTGACGCGGGC